>CAWCYL010000014.1:0-163690 GCA_963799825.1 uncultured Alphaproteobacteria bacterium | reverse complement strand
CTGGAAGACCCGATCACGCCATGATACCGCTCCCAGCGGCTGAGGCCAGACCGGTCTTGCGAAACTGACGGCAGTTCGCGCCCTCTTGACGGCGTTGCGGCGTGCTTCAACACCTGCCCTGAACAGGGAGGTTCCAATGACCGCATCCATCGGCCGTCGCACGGCGTTGTCGCTGCCGCTCGCGGCACTCGCAGCTCGTCCGGCCGCGCTCGCGCGCAACAGAAAGAGCCATTCCGGTTCGGCGCGCTGATGCCGACCACCGGGCCGGAAGCGGGCTACGGCCTCGATTTCGTCAAGACCTACGAGATGGCGGTCAAGGACATCAACGACAAAGGCGGCGTGAACGGGCATCCGCTCGAAATCCTGGTGCTCGACACGCAGGCCAAGCCCGAGCTCGGATCAACGCGGCCAACAAGCTGATCGACGTGGACAAGGTGCCGCTCTTCATCACCGCGTGGAGCTCGGTGGTGAAGGCGGTCGCACCGGTCGGCAACCGGAGTAAGACGCTCGAGCTCTACATGGGCGCCAACTCGCCCGACATCGCCAATCTCGGCGACTACGTCTACACGGTGTTCCCGCTGGCCGAGGTCGATGTCACCGCGCTGGCGAAATACACCCCGACAAGCTCGGCAAGCAGCGCGCGGCGGTGCTGTACATCAACAACGACACCGGCATCGGCGGCGCCAAGATCTACCGCGACGTGTTCACCGCCGCCGGCGGCAAGGTCGTGGCGTTCGAGGGCTACGATCCGAAGGCCACCGACTTCACCGGCGTGCTGCTGAAGGTGCGCGTCGGCAACCCGGACGTGGTGCATATCCACGGACTGTCGGAGCTGCCGCAGGTGATCGCGCAGATGCGCCAGCTCGGGATGCAGCAGCAGATCACCAGCTATTCCGCCGGCTACAATCCAAAGCTGCTCTCGCAGTTGGGGCCGGCGGCCGAGGGGCTGATCGTCACCTCGCTCGCGCCGACCTCGGCCGACAACCCGAACGTCGCCAAGCTGCTGGAGCTCTGGAAGCAGGTCGGCCGCGCGCCCAACGGGCTGCCGTATCTGCATATGCGTGGGATTC
This sequence comes from uncultured Alphaproteobacteria bacterium, assembly GCA_963799825.1. GTDB lineage: Bacteria > Pseudomonadota > Alphaproteobacteria > Acetobacterales > Acetobacteraceae > JAFKFI01. The sequence continues at coordinate 162,620 of CAWCYL010000014.1, read as the reverse complement.
CACCGTGGTCGTGGCGGAGATCTACGGCTGGGTCGACAAGAACGGAATGCCGATCACCGGCGAGAACTGCCGCAAGCGCGCTGCTGGCGATCCGCGAGTTCGACCTGCCGATGACCGGCAAGCTGGTCATCAAGGACGACCACCGGATCGACAAGCCGGTGTATCTCTATGTCGTGAAGGACAGCAAGTTCGTCCTGCTCGACACCGTCGCCTGAGCGGCGAGCCGATGACCGATCCCGTCATCCTGTTGCAGATCCTGTGGACCGGGATCGCGATGTCGTCCTATTTCGTGCTGTTCACGGTCGCCTTCGCGCTGACGCTGAAGGTCGAGAAGCTGTGGAACTTCGCGCAGGCCGGGCTCATGGGCATCGCGTTCTACGCGATGTTCTACACTGCTCAACGCCGCGCACTGGCCCGCCTGGCTCGGCGTCGGCGCGGCGGTGGTGCTCACCGCGGCGGTAGTGTCGCCCTGGAGGTCTGGGCTATCGCGGTGCTGCGGCGGCGGCACTCCAGCGGGCTGATCTTCTTCATCTTCACGCTGATCTTCTCGCAGCTTGTCGCCTTCGTGCTTACCCTGATGTTCGGCACCGAGCCGGAGACGATCTTCCCGAGCGTGATGTCGCCGGTGCGGATCGTCGGCGGCGTCGCGGTCAGCGACTGGGATCTGCAGGCGGTCGGTGTCACCGTCGCGATGCTGGTGGCGCTGTATCTGCTGATCCGTCACACGCGCGACGGCCAGTTCATGCTGGCGGTCGCCGACAACGCCAAGCTCGCCGAGATCTACGGCATCAGTGCCAGGCGGGCGTATCTGCTGTCCGGCATCGTCTCCGCCGTGCTGATCTGCGCCGGCGTCTACCTGTACGGCACGCGCGCCGGCGTCACGCCGGACGTGCCGATCGGGCTGGTGCTGACGGCGGTGATCGCGACGCTGGTGGGCGGGCTCGGACGGATTTTTTCCGCTGCCGTCGCGGCGGTCGGGCTGGCGCTGCTGCAAAGCTTCAGCATCCTGTTCATCCCGTCGAAGTGGCAGGCGCTGCTGCTCTACTTCGTGCTGTTTTTCGCCCTCGTGCTGTTCCCGCGCGGCATTCCCGTCTGGCGCATCCGCCGCGCCAAGCGCGTCTGGCGCCGGTGCCCGCGCCGCAGGCCGGCGGCTGAGCGATGGAATATCTCGCCAGCGCCGGAATGCTGATCGGCATCTACGTCATCCTGGCCGCGAGCTACAATCTCATCATCGGCTATGGCGGGCTGAACACCATCGCCCATCCGATCTTCTTCGCGCTCGGCGCCTACACCGCGGCGCTGCTCGGCATCGACACCGCGCTGCCGTCGATCGTCTGCGTGCTGGCGGGCATCGGCGTCGCGGTGGTGGCGTCGATCGTGCTGGCGGTCACGACCTTGCGCATCGCGGGCGACTACCTGCTGATCGCGAGCCTCGGCTTCCAGCTCGGCCTGCTGCAGCTGGTCAACAATTTCGAGTTCACCGGCGGCCCGGCCGGGCTGTCCAACATCCCCGTCACCATCACCGGCCCCGGACGCGGCTGGCTCTACCTGCTGATCTGCGCGGTGCTCGCGATCATCGTGGTGTGGCTGATCCGGCGCGCGATGGCCGGCCCGTTCGGCCGCGCGGTGCGCGCGATGCGCGACGACGAGCTGGCCTTCGCGGCACTCGGCCGCAGCCTGTTCACCATGAAGATCGTCGATCTTCGCCTTCGGCTGCGGCGCCGCCGGGCTCGCGGGCGGGCTCTACGCCTACTACTTCCAGTTCATCAGCCCCGAGCAGTTCAACGTGCGCAGTCGGCGACCATCCTGACGATGGTGGTGCTCGGCGGCATCGGCACCACCTGGGGGCCGCTGGTCGGCGCGTTCGTGCTCGAGGCGCTGCCGCAGGCGATCACCTTCCTGCAGCTTCCGTCGAGCCTGCTCGGTCCGTTGCAGGGCATCATCTTCACCGGGCTGGTGCATTCTCTTTATGTTCCTGCGCCCGCACGGCCTGGTCGGGCGGCGCGAGGCGGGGGCGGCGCATTGATGGGCGAGATCCTGCGCCTCGAAAACCTCTGCAAGCAGTTCGGCGGCATCGTCGTCGCCGACGATATTTCGCTCACGCTCGCTGCGGGCGAGATCCTCGGGCTGATCGGGCCGAACGGCGCGGGCAAGACCTCGCTGTTCAACCTCGTCTCCGGCGTCGTGCAGCCGGATTCCGGACGCATCTTCCTGCAAGGCCGAGCCGCTCGCACGGCCCGCTGCATCGCCGGGCGCGCGCGGGCGTGGTCCGCACCTGGCAGCACATGCGCCTGTTCCGCAGCATGACGGTGCTCGACAATATGCTGGTGGCGACGCGCGACTATCCCGGCGAGTCGATGCTGCGCAGCATGTTCGCCACCGCGTCGCGTGCGCCGCGCGGAGGCCGAGGCGCGCGGCCGGGCGATGCGACCTGCTGGCGCGCATGGGGCTCACGCAGGCGGCGGACAACATCGTGGTCGATCTGCCGTTCGGCCAGCAGAAGCTCATCGGGCTGGCGCGCGCGCTGATGAATGACGGGCGCTGCCTGTTGCTCGACGAGCCGATGGCGGGCGTCGAGGGCTCGAACTACGAGACAATGCAGCGCATCGTGCGCGACGAGGCCGCGTCGGGGCGCGCGGTCTGCGTCGTCGAGCACAACGTCTCCTTCATCAAGGACCTCTGCACCCAGGCGGTGTTCATGGCGCAGGGAAAAATCCTGCAGCGCGGCTCGGTGGACGAGCTGACCCGCTCGCGCGAGCTGACGGAACTGTATTTCGGCACGACGGAAGCGCCGGTCGATGCTTGAATACAGCAACGTCGCCGCCCGCTTCGGCGGCTTCACCGCGCTGCGTGAGATCAGTTTTTCCGTGGCCCCCGGCGAGCGTGTCGCGGTGTTCGGCCATAACGGCGCAGGCAAGACGACGTTGCTGCGCTGCGGGCTTGGCGATGTCGCGGAGATGGACGGGCGCGTGCTCTACAACGGCGAGCCGATCGTGCCCGGCTCGGTGTACCGCAACGCGCGGCGCGGCATCGGCTTCGTGCCGCAGGGCCACAATGTGTTTCGCGATCTCAGCGTGGCGCAGAACCTCGCCATCGCCGGGTTGCTGCACGATCCGGGCTATGTCGGCGAGGTCTACCGGCTGTTCCCCATCCTGGCCGAGCGCAGGCCGCAGCTCGCGGGCTCGCTGTCGGGCGGTCAGCAGCAGATGCTGGCGCTCGGCATGGCGCTGATGACCCGCCCGACGATCCTGCTGCTCGACGAGCCGACCACGGGGTTGGCGCCGGTCATCGTGCAGTCCATGCTGCGCAGCCTGGTCGAGATCAACCGCGCGACCGGTGCGGCGATCGTCATCGTCGAGCAGAACGTCGCCGCGACGATGCGGATGGTCGAGCGCGCGGTGGTGCTCAAGACCGGCCGCCTGATCTTCGACGGGCCGAGTGCGGAGCTGGCGGCGCACGAGGATCTGTGGAGCTGGTTCTGACAAGGAGAGCGGCGATGGCGGATAAAATAAAACTCGGCGTGCTGATGCCGCTCGGCGACATCGGAGGCGATCCGGCGACGGTGAAGGCGTTCGCGCAGGCGGCGGAGGAGCAGGGCTTCGACGATCTGGCGGCACCGGACCATGTGCTCGGCGTCAACGTCGCGAGCCGGCCCGATTGGGGTGCGCGGAACACGTCGAGGGACATGTTCCATGATCCGTTCGTGCTGTTCGGCTATCTCAGCGGCATCACGAAGGGCATCGGCTTTTCGACGCAGGTGCTGATCCTGGCACAACGTCAGGCGGTGCTGGTCGCCAAGCAGGCGGCGTGCCTCGACGTGCTGTGCGGGGGACGCTTCCGGCTCGGCGTCGGCGTCGGCTGGAACGAGGTGGAGTTCGTCGGCCTCAACGAGAATTTCCATGATCGCGGCCGCCGGTCGGAGGAGCAGGTGCATGTGATGCAGCAGCTTTGGGCGGCGCCGCATGTGGCGTTCAAGGGCAAATGGCACACCATCGACGACGCGGGGATCAATCCGCTGCCGGTGCATCGGCGTGTCCCGGTCTGGTACGGCGGCAACCAGGATGCCACGCTGAAGCGGATCGCCAAGTACGGCGACGGCTGGATGCCCAACGCCTACAAGCCGGACGACGCGGCGAAGAAGGTGTTCGACACGCTGCGCTCCTACGCCGAGCAGGAGGGGCGCGATCCGGCCGCCATCGGGCTGGAATGCTGGGTGTCGATGGGCGAGGGGACGGAGGCGGATTGGCGCGCGGAGGTTCGCGGCTGGAAGGCGCTCGGCGTCGAGCGGCTGTGCCTCACCACGACCTTCGGGCGCAATCACCACCGCCGGATCGCCGGCCGCACGATGGCGGACCACCTGGCGGCGATGCGGCGCTATCAGGAGGCGGTGGCGGACCTGCTGTAGGGGCTCGGCTCCGCCTGTCGGGGCGCCGCCATCGACGCCGTCCTGGTGGCCGGGTGCCGTCTCCGGCATCACCAGGAACAGCACGGCGAGCGCGACGCAGGCGGCGGCACCGGAGGTCAGGAAGGCCGCGGAATAGCCGAAATGGTCCACGATCAGGCCCGCAGCCAGCCCGCTCAGTGGATGCCCCGATGCCCTGCGCGGTGGCGACAGCGCCCTGTGCAACGTTGTAGCGCCCGGTGCCGCTTCATCAGATCGGCGATGAGGAGCGGGGTGATGGCGCCGAAGATGCCGGCGCCCACGCCGTCGAGGAGCTGCACCCCGATCAGCCAGGCCGCATTGTCGGAGAAAGTATAAAGCACTGCCCGCATGGGCAGGACGGCGAAGCCGATCAGCAGGATCGGCTTGCGTCCGAAGCGGTCCGCCGTGTGGCCCACGGCGAGCGCCACCGGCAGCATGATGAGCTGTGCCGCGACGATGCAGGACGACATCATCGCGGTCGCCCAGGCGGGGTGCGACAGCGCGAGCTTCTGGCCGACCAGCGGCAGCAGCGGCGCGTTGGCGAAATGGAACAGCATGGCGCAGAGCCCGAACACGACCAGCGGCCTGCACTTCAGCAGAACCTGGTAGCCGGACGGACCTTTCTGATCGCTCGTCACCGCCTCGCCGTCGTCGAGGCCGCGCGCACGATCCTGGTCGATGGCGCCGCTCGGGATGGACAGCACCGCCACGGCGGCGAGCAGGGCGAACACCGGCACCATCAGGAACACGGCGCGCTGCGACAGCAGGTAGCCCACCCCGCCCGCGACGGCGGCGATGGCGACGTTGCCCGCGTGGTCGAAGGCGGCGTTGCGGCCCATGCGCCGGGCGAGGCGCGCACGCGCGTAGAGGCCGAGCGTCACGGCGGCGACGGCCGGGCCGAACACGTCGCCGACCACCGCCATCATGGTGTTGGCGACCAGCACCGGCCAGAAGAAGGGCGCGGCGAAGATGGTGATGGCGCCCGCGGCGAGGACCGCGAGCGCGAGGACGATCGCCCCCCGCTTGGCCCGTGTCGCGTCGATGGCGGCGCCGACCGGGGTTTGCGCCGCGAGGCCGAGCAGGCCACCGATTGTCGTGACCCAGCCCACCTCGGTCTGGCTCCAATGCCGCTGCGTGACCAGGAACACGTTGAGGAACGGCCCGAGCGCGCCGCGCACGTCGGCCAGCAGGAAGTTGACCGCGTCGAGCGAGGCCGGGCCGAAACCCGGCCCGCTTGGCTTCGGCGGATGCGAGGTTCTCGGCCATGCGCGCGCTCAGAACGTGGCGATCAGCGCGATGCCGCCGACCATCAAGGCGCCGCCGACGATCCGCCCGAGGTTGAGGTGGTGGACCTCCATCCCGAACAGGCCGAACTGGTCGATCGCCAGCGACATCAGGATGTTCGCCGTGATGGTCAGCCCGGCGAAGGCGCCGGCGCCGACCTTGTTGACGAACAGCAGCCCGGCGATGACCGCGAACGCGCCGATCAGGCCGCCGAGCGGCGCCCACCACGGCATGTCGCTCACGCCTTCCACGGTCGGCAGCGGGCGGGGCAGGCAGACGAACAGGACGGCGAGGAAGGCCACGACCGGCAGGAAGGAGACGACGCTGGCGAGCCAGGGATTGGTCAGCGCGTTGCGCAGCGCGCCGTTCATCGGCGGCCCCCACGCCTGCAGCGCGCCGCAGACCAGGATGATGGGGTAGAGCCAGCTCGCGCTGATGGTCTGCATCAACTCGTCCTCGCGGTCAATCGGGTCAGCCGAACGCGAACGCCGCCGCGATCGCCAGCAGCAGCGCCGGCGGCATCACCAGCAGCGCCGAGCTTGAGGAAGGCCCAGGCGCTCGACGCCCTGCCCGTCGCGCCGCAGCGCCGTGAGCCACAGGATGGTCGCCAGCGAGCCCGTGACCGACAGGTTCGGCCCGAGATCGACGCCGATCAGCACCGCGGCGCGGACATGGTCCGGCACGTGCGCGATCTGGACGACGCCGCCCCGCGACCAGCCCGGCCGGCAGGTTGTTGACCAGGTTGCAGCCGATCGCGAGCACCGCGCCGGACGCCCACGCCGCGAGCGTAGCCGAGTGGCTGCACGAGCCTGTCGCAGCAGCCCGGCGAGGTCGTTCGGTGACGCCGGTCTTCTCCAGCGCCTCGACCAGCACGAACAGCCCGGCGACCAGCGGCAGCACGCCCCAGGAGACATTGCGCGAGCACGGTCAGCGGCCGCACGCGCGAGCGCAGCAGGACCAGCACCGACAGTGGCGACGCCGGCGAGGAAGGTCGGCAGCCCGAGCTGGAGTGCCGAGCGCCGAGGACGCCAGCAGCACGCAGGCGGTGGCCGCGATGCCGAGCGCCGCCAGCCTGCCGCCGGCCGACAGCGCCGGCACCTCGATCTCGGCCGAGAGCTCCTCGCGCAGCTGCGCTGCGCTGCGTCAGCCGCAGCACGAGATAGGTGGCGAGGATCGCGAGCGACGGACGGAGCGCGTAGCGCGGCAGCCATTGCAGCAGCGGCGGCATGTGGCTGCCGTAGATCACCAGGTTCGCCGGGTTCGAGATCGGCAGCACGAAGCTCGCCGCGTTGGCGATGAAGGCGCAGATGAACAGATAGGGCAGCGGCTCCTTGGCCTTCGCCGCGCTGGACGACGGCGGCGACGGCGGGCGTCAGCACCACCGCGGTCGCGTCGTTGGAGAGGAAGGCGGTGACGACCGTGCCGACGACGAAGACCAGGCGTGAACAGGCGCGGGGCGCGATCCGTTCGCCATGCGCGGCGGCCTTGCGCGGCGAGCCAGTCGAACAGCCCCTCCTGCCGCGCGAGTTCGGCCAGCAGCATCATGCCGACGAGGAACAGATAGACGTCGGTGCCCTTCGCCACGCCGGCGAGCGCGTCGGAGGCCGGAGAGCAGGCCGAGCAGCGACGAGCAGCGCGGCGCCCGCCACCGCCCAGACGAACTCGGGCCAGGCGAACGGCCGGACGATGACGCCGGCGGTCGCGACGGCCGCGATGCCCCAGGTCGGCCAAGGGCGATGGCGCGCGATCGCGACCGGCGATCATGCCACGCTCCGCGCGCGGCATCGCATGCGATCGTCGTCTCTGGCGCTCATCGGAAGGCGCTCAGGGAGCGCGCGAGGCGGGGGTGCGCCGGGACCGCCCGGCGGCGGCGGGCGGGCGGTGGCCGGGGCCCGGCGCGGCGGCGGGGCGGCGACCTGCGCGAGCTGCGTGGCGCTCGGTCCGATCGACTGCGCCGCGATCACGCGTGCCGAGCGGCCCGGCGAACCCGTCGCCCTGCACGTAGAGCGGCGCGCCCGGCGCGAGCTCGGACGCAGGCGCTGCGCCTCCGGCGGCGGCAGGCGCACGATCGTGCCGTCCTCCAGCAGCACGCCGTTGAGTTCGCCCCGCGGGCCGTGCAGCTGCGCCTTGATGCGTCCCTGGGCCGTCAGCGACTGCTCCGCGCCGCGTGGTCCGCGCGGGCCGCCGGCGCCGTTATCGGTGACGGTGTTGCCGGTCGCGTCGTTGCTGACCGACATCGCCTGAACCATCGGGATGGCGCGCGCCCGCAAGCCGCGAACGTGACGGCGTCGCCGGGCTTCACCGCGTAGACGAGCTGCGTGCCGAGATGCGGCGGCAGATGCACCTCGGTCCCGTCTGCCAGGATCAGCGCCGTCGACGTCGCCGCGCGGGGTCAGGCTGTATTCGGCGACCTTGCCCTGGATCGCCGGAAGCTGGCTCGGGATCGTAGGTCGCGGCGGTCTGCGCCGGCTGGGCCAGGGCCGCCGCCGCGGTCGCCGGCGAGCAGCGTGGCCGCGAGCAGCGCGTGTCGTGTCCTCATGCTGTCCTCCATCGTTCAGGGCGCATAGGCCCGACGGAGCGAAGCGCAAGCGCGCGTGCCAGCGCCAACCGCTTGAAATTGCTCAGATCGAGGAGGCTCGATCATGCGGCCGCGCTGTCCGCTTCGGGGACATCCGTCCGTCCCATTTGGGGACACGTCCAGGCCATATCGCGCGAGCTTCTGGTAGAGGAGCTGGCGGCGGATGCCGAGCCGCTCGGCCGCCTGCGCGCGGTTGCCGCCGGTCGCCGCGAGGGCGCGCGCGGATCAGCTCCGCTTCGACGCGCGCGACCGCCTCCGGCAGCGTCCCGGCGAGCCAGTCGACCGGTCGGCGCGCGTCGGCGGCGTGGCGCTCGGTGCCGGCCGCTCAGGAAGTCCAGGTCGGCGGCGGCGATCACCGGCCGGCGCACCAGGCGTTGCCACGCGCTTCATGGCGTTCAGCAGCTCGCGGACGTTGCCCGGCCAGGGATGCGCCAGCAGCCGCGCCGCGGCGTCGGCGCCGAGCCGCTTGGCCGCCCGCCCTCGGCCGACAGCGCGAGGAAGTGCTCGGCCAGCGGGATGATGTCGGCCAGCCGCTCGCGCAGCGGCGGCAACGGCAGCGGCACGACGCCGAGCCGGTAGTAGAGGTCCTCGCGGAACCGCCCGTCGCGCACCGCCTGGACCAGGTCGCGATGGGTCGCCGCGATCACGCGCACGTCGATCGGCACCGGGCGGCCGCCGACCGGCGTCACCACGCGCTCCTGCAGGGCGCGCAGCAGCTTCGCCTGCATGGCGAGGTCCATGTCGCCGATCTCGTCGAGGAACAGCGTGCCGCCCTGCGCCTCGCGGAACGAGCCGGCGCGGTCGGCGAGCGCCCCGGTGAAGGCGCCGCGCACATGGCCGAACAGCAGGCTCTCCAGCAGCTCCGCGGGGATCGCGGCGCAGTTGACCGGCACGAACGGCGCCTGCGAGCGCCGGCCGTGCCGGTGGATGGCGCGCGCCACCACCTCCTTGCCGGTGCCCGGTCTCGCCCAGCAGCAGCACCGTGGCGTCGCTGTCGGCCAGCAGGCCGATCGCCTTCTGCACGTCGCGCATGGCCGCACTCGAGCCGACCAGCTCGCCCTCGCGGGACGCCGGCGCGGCGGGCGGCTGCGGCCGGCCGGCTCCGCCGCGGCCGGCGGCAGCATCCGCGACAGCAGCGCGCGCAGCCCGTCGCGGCCGATCGGCTTGGCGAGATGGTCGGCGGCGCCGAGCCGCATCGCCTCGATCGTGTTGTCGCTGGTCGGCACGGCGGTCAGCACCGCGACCGGCGGCGCGGCGGGCTTGGCGCGGATGCGGCGCAGCACCTCCATCCCGTCCATGCCGGGCATCCGCAGGTCGAGCAGCACCGCGTCCGCCTGGTGGCGCGACAGCCAGGCCAGCGCCGCCTCGCCGTCCGCCGCCTCGGCCGGCTGATGGCCGAGATCGCGCAAGCGTCGTCGCGATGGCGCGCCGCAACGCCGTGTCGTCATCCACGATCAGGACGGTGGCCATGACGCCTCCTGCGGCAGCTCCAGCGCGAAGACGGCGCCGTGCTCCGGCCTGCTCGCCGCCGGCGCGGCGCAGCACGAGCCGGCCGCCATGCGCGTCGGCCAGCTCGCGCGCGATCGCAAGGCCGAGGCCGGTTCCGTCGGCGCGGCCGGTGACGAACGGCTCGAACAGGCGGTCCGCCATCTCGGGCGGCACGCCGGCGCCGGTATCCTCGACGACCGAAGCGAGCAGGCCGGGGCCGCGTTCGGCCGCGAGCGTCACGCGTGCCGCCGCTCGGGCGCATGGCGGATGGCGTTGGTCAGCAGATTGTCCAGCACGCGGCCGACGATGGCGGGATCGAGACGACGCCGTTCCGCCGCGCGCCGCGGACCGCGATCGTCGAGCCCCTTCGCGGCGGCGGTCTCCTTGTGCCGGGCCGCCTGGCCGGCGAGGAACGCGGCCAGGTCCACGTCGGACCGGGCGCGGCTCGACCCGCTGCGTCATGGCCAGCAGCTCGCCGACCAGCGCGTCGAGCCGGTCGATCTGGCCGAGCATGTCGCCGATCGCCTCGCGGCGCCTGCGCGTCGTCGCCGGCCAGCGCGTTCTCGCCTTGCAGCCGCGCCGCCGCGATCGGGTTGCGGATTTCGTGCGCGACGCCGGCGGCCACGCGGCCGAGCCCGGCCAGCCGTTCGGCGCGCGCCACGCGGACCGCCATCGCGTCCGACTCCCGCCGCGCCTCGGCAAGCCGCAGCCCGGCCTCGTTCAGCGCGTCGATGATGCGGTCGAGTTCGCGCTCGCCGGTGCGTCGCATGGCCGGCATTCCCGTCCGGCCCGGCGCCGGCGAGGGCCGCCTCGATGCCGCGCACGTGCCGCCCCCAGACCAGGAGCATCCGGCCGAGCCAGGCCGACATCAGCACCATCAGCCCGAGCAGGACGCCGAGGCCGAGCTGCAGCGGCCGGAAGCCCTGCGCCGCCTGCACCCGGGTCATGGTCCAGGCGGTCAGGCCGCCGATCGGGCCGCCGAGCGGGCAGGCATGCAGCAGCAGTGTCTGCGTCCGCGACGTCGATGCGCCGGTCGACGGGCTGCTCGTCGCGGGCGGCCTGCCGGTTGACGGCCTGGATCTGGTCGCGCTCGGCGGCCGGGAGATCGGTCTTCGGGCCGGTGCCCTCGTAGGTCGGGATAGGCATAGGCGAGCGGGCCGGCCGTCGGCCTGCCAGATGCCGCCTTCCACGCCGTCCTGGCGCGCCAGCGCGAGCCCGACGGCGGTGGCGAGGTCGGCGCGCAGCCGCTGGTCGGACAGCGCCGGCGCCGGCCCGGACCAGCCCGACGACGTAGAAGTCGTAGCGGTCCCGGATGAGGTCGCAGGCCCGCGCGACCACCGCCTCGGCCCGGCCGACCTGCGCCTCGGTCGATTGCCGCGTAGAGCTGCACCAGCAGGAACCCCACGGCGACGCTGGCAACGCAGCGAGAGGCCCCACAGACCGAGCAGACGGATCTTGAGTGACCGCAAGGCGCGCCTTCCCAGATTTCGTGTGCCGATCCGTTTGTTCTATTGTCTCCGCGGCAGCGCGTCTCCCACCAGCGCGGGGCCAACAGATAAGGATCGGGAGGATGCCACTGTGAAAGCGCTGACCGAGGACGACGCCCAGCGTTACCGGACGATGGGCTATATCGCACCGGTGCGCGCCATCGAGGCCGCGGAAGCGGGCGCGGTGCGAAGCAAGCTGGAGGCGTTCGAGGCCGGCGCCGGCGGCCTCGCCGGGCCGCTGCGCCAGAAGTCGCACCTGCTGTTCCCCTGGCTGAACGACCTGGTGCGCCATCCGGGCATCCTCGATCCGGTGGAGGACATCATCGGGCCGGACATCCTCTGCTGGGGTTCGACGTTCTTCATCAAGAACGCCCGCGACCCCGGCTTCGTCTCCTGGCACCAGGACTTCGACCTATTGGGGGCTGGAGCCGCCCGAGGTGGTGACGGCCTGGGTGGCGCTGTCGCCCAGCAAGGCGTTCAACGGCGCGATGCGGGTGATCCCCGGCACGCACGCGATGGAGCAGGTGCCGCATCGCGACACCTTCGCGGAGGACAACCTGCTGAGCCGCGGGCAGGAGGTGATGGTCGAGGTGGACGAGCGCGACGCGGTGATGCTGGAGCTGGAACCCGGCGAGATCTCGCTGCACCACGTCCGACTGATCCACGGCTCCGACCCGAACCCCTCCGACCAGCGCCGGATCGGCTTCGCCATCCGCTACATACCGACCCATGTGCGCCAGGTCGCCGGCCAGCATGACAGCGCGACCCTGGTGCGCGGGGTGGACCGGTTCGGCAATTTCGATCCCGAGCCAAGGCCCGTCTCCGACATGTCGGAGGAGGCCGTTGCCTACCACGCCCAGATCACCGGCCAGCACGCGCAAATCCTGATGCGCGGGACCGACCGGGTGATGCAGGCCTGACCGGAGGCCGTCGCCGCTACGCGAACGTCAGGGCCGGTTCCTCCTGTCGTTCGCGCACGGGGACCATTTCGGCGAACAGGACGCCGTGGGCGGGCAGGATCGCCGTCCGATCGACGATCTCGGGCGCGAAACCGCTCTCGGGGCAGGGCCGCACCGCCGCGAAATCCGCGAGGTCGACCGGCGCGGGTGCCGCGGAGAGATTGAACACCGCGAGGACGCGGCTGTCCTCGTGCTCGCGCACGAAGCCGACCAGGGGCTCGGGCAGCGCGAGCGGAGATAGAGTGCCTCGCACCAGGGCGGGCACGCCGCGGCGCCAGGCGAGAAAGCGGCGGAAGGCGTGCAGCAGCGCACCGGGATCGGCTTCCTGGGCCGCCACGGCCAGGGACTGGTGCGCCGGCGGCACCGGCAGCCAGGGTGCTGCGCCCGCGGTGAAGCCGGCATGGGGGCGCCAGGCGCTCCACGGCATCGGCGTGCGGCTGCCGTCGCGGCCGCGGAACTCCGGCCAATAGGCGATGCCGAACGGGTCTTGCAGATCCTCGGGCGCGAGGTTGGCTTCGGTCAGGCCCAGCTCCTCGCCCTGATACAGGCTGACGCTGCCGCGCAACGACAGCAGCAGCGCCATCAGCTGACGGGCGAAGGCCGGATCGGCGGGGCCGTCCCCCAAGGAGCCATCATCCGCGGCCGGCCGCCAGCGGCTGACCGCGCGCTCGACATCGTGGTTGCTGAACGACCAGCAGACCCAGCCGTCCTCCCCGGAAGCGGCGACGTCGTGCAGCATCTGGCGGACGGTCGGCCAGTCGAAGCCGCCGCGCAGCGGCCGCAGCGTGTAGGCCATGTGCAGCCGGTCGGCGCCCTCGGTGTAGCGCACCACCCGCTCGAACGCGCCGGGCTGGCTCGACACCTCGCCCAGTGTGACGGCGCCCGGATAGCGGTCCGTCAGGTCGCGGATGCGGTTCAGCACGTCGAGGGTCTCGGGCTGCAGCATGTCGTGGATGTGGTGCTGCAGGCCGAACAGCTTGGCCGGAACCCCCCCGCGCACCGGCGCCGCCGGGTTGCAGCGGAGCCGCCGGTCGTGCAGCAGGAAGTCGAGCGCGTCGAGGCGGAACCCGTCCACCCCGCGCTCCAGCCAGAACTCGCCGCTCGCCAGCACGGCATCGACGACCGCCGGGTTGTGCAGGTTGAGCGCCGGCTGGCTGGTCAGGAAATGGTGGAGAAAATACTGCCGCCGACGCGGCTCCCAGGTCCAGGCGGAGCCGCCGAACACCGAGAGCCAGTTGTTGGGCGCGGTGCCGTCGGGCGCCGGATCGGCCCACACGTACCAGTCGGCGTGCGGGTTGGTCCGGCTGGTGCGGCTCTCCAGGAACCACGGATGGCGGTCGGAGCGTGTGGCTCCACACCTGGTCGATCAGCACCTTGAGGCCGAGCGCGTGGGCGCGGGCGAGCAGCGCGTCGAAATCCGCCAGCGTGCCGAAGCGGGGATCGACGGCGGTGTAGTCCGCCACGTCGTAGCCGAAATCGGCCTGCGGCGAGGTGAAGAACGGACAAAGCCAGATCGCATCCACGCCCAGGCTGGCGACGTGGTCGAGGCGGGCGGTGATCCCCGGCAGGTCGCCGATGCCGTCACCGTTGCTGTCCAGGAAACTGCGGGGATAGATCTGGTAGATCACCGCGCCCCGCCACCATTCGGCTCGAGTCATGTCGGCGCCTCCTCACGTTCCCGTGATAGTATACAAGGGAACGCTCAATCAACGGTAAATTCGGGGCGCCAGTGAGACTACCTTGTGGTGTGATCGTGGTGCTTCATTCGGCCGCATGACGCAGCGCGGCTCCCGCCGCGAGCGGGCAGAGCGGCAATGCGGCGGCGAGCAGGGCGGCGAGCAGCAGCAGATGCGGGCGCGGGCTCTGGCCGCCGGACGCGGCATCGGCCGCCGCGACGCCGAAGATCAGCACCGGCGTGGTGAGCGGCAGCACCAGCAGGGGCAGCAGCACGCCGCTGCGCCGAGCGCCCAGCACCAGGGCGGCCCCGGTCGCGCCGAGCAGCGAGAGCAGCAGCGTGCCGGGCAGCAGTCCGGCGAGCAGCGCGGGGATCGCGGCTTGCGGCATCCGCAGCATGATCGCGAGGGGGGCGGCGGCGAGCAGCAGCGGCAATCCGGTGATCAGCCAGTGCGCCGCCGCCTTGGCCGCCGCCACGGCCGAGGGCGGCAGGCCGCTCAGCAGCAGCAGATCGAGCGAGCCGTCGTCGAAATCCGCGCCGAACAGCTTTTCCAGCGGCAGCAGGGCCGCGAGCAGGGCGCAGACCCAGATGATCCCCGGCGCGATGCGTCCCAGCGTCTCGGGCGCGGGGCCGACCGCCAGAGGGAACAGCGCGACGGTGAGCACGAAGAACAGCAGCGCGGCGAGGCTGTCGCTGCCGTGCCGCAGCGACAGGCGCAGCTCGCGCCCGAGCACCGCCGCGAACCGCCTCATCCGAGCCGCAGCTCCGCCGCCTCGGGCAACGGGAGAGGGAGATGGGTCGCCGCGACGACGATCCCGCCGGCCGCGCGATGGCAAGCCAGGAGTGTGCCGAACCGCTCGACGGAAGCCGCGTCGAGGCCGAGGGTCGGTTCGTCGAGCAGCCACAGCGGCGCGGTGGAGAGCGTCAATCGACACAGCGCCAGCCGGCGCTTCTGCCCCGCCGAGAGCATCCGTGCGGGCAATCCCGCGACCGGCGCCAGCCCAAGCGCCTCAAGCGCCGGCCCGACCGCCGATCCGTGCGCCGCGAAGGACAGATTCTCGGCGACCGTGAGGCCCGGCTTCACCGCATCCAGATGTCCGACATAGGCCAGCCGCCGCGCGTGCTCCGAGAAATCGGCGAGCGCGTCGGCCCCGTCCCAGCGCAGGCTGCCGGCCGCCGGCCGCACGAGGCCCGCGAGCAGCCGCAACAGCGTGGACTTGCCCGAGCCGTTGGGGCCGGCGAGCACCAGGGCGCCGCCCCGCTCCACGCGGAACGAGAGGTCGCGGAACACCAGGCGCTCGCCTCGGAACGCCGCCAGCGCCTGTGCCTCGATCACGGTTGACAGCCCCCCCGCGCGGAGCACTAGGTGATCATGGAGCCCCGGTCCACAGGGAGAGTGGCGATGCCGGACGATCTCTATGAACGTGACATCCTGGTCTGGTCGGAGAAGCAGGCGGCGATGCCGCGCCGGCTCGCGCGCGGCGAGGGGCTCAACGAGGCGGTGGACTGGGACCACGTCATCGAGGAGGTGGAGGGCATCGGCCTCTTTGAGCTGCACAATTGCGAGCATTACCTGTGCCGGTCGTTGC
The DNA here is from genome assembly GCA_963799825.1 of uncultured Alphaproteobacteria bacterium. Lineage (GTDB taxonomy): Bacteria > Pseudomonadota > Alphaproteobacteria > Acetobacterales > Acetobacteraceae > JAFKFI01. The sequence goes on along the minus strand of CAWCYL010000014.1, from coordinate 147,137 downwards.
TGCACCTGCTGCGGCTTCGCGGAGAGCCTTGCAGCGAGTTCGCCCCTCACTGGCGAAGCGAGACGGTCGGCTTTCTTTGGGAGGCGAAGTCACGCTTCTCACCCTCGATGCGGCAGAGGATCGACCTCGGCCAGTTGCACCGATCGGCCGTTCGTCAGTATCGCGCAGGCTTCCCCAGGGCGAATGTGACCGACCGCTGCCCCTATACTTTCGACGAACTGCTGGACGAGGACGCCGAAGTGGACACCCTGGTCGCGAAGCTCGGCTGAGCGCGGGCAGCGTGACAGGGCAAACATGATCGCACGGCGCACGGCCGGCGGGCGGGGTGCGATCGCATTTATCCTCGTCACCGTCATGCTCGACATGCTGGCGGTGGCGATCATCATCCCGGTGCTGCCGGTGCTGGTGCTCGGCTTCCTTGGCAACGACACCGCGCGGGCGGCGCAGGTGTTTGGCGTGTTCGGCACCGCCTGGGCGCTGATGCAGTTCGTGTTCTCCCCGGTGCAGGGCGCGCTGTCCGACCGGTTCGGGCGCCGGCCGGTGATCCTGCTGTCGAATTTCGGGCTCGGGCTCGACTACGTGCTGATGGCGCTGGCGCCGGGGATCGGCCTGCTGTTCGTCGGGCGGGTGATCTCGGGGATCACCGCGGCCAGCATGTCGACCGCCGGGGCCTATATCGCCGACGTCTCCCCGCCCGAGAAGCGCGCCGCGGGCTTCGGGCTGATGAGCGTCGCGTTCGGCGTCGGCTTCGTGCTGGGGCCGGCGCTCGGCGGCGTGCTCGGCCAGATCGACCCTCGCCTGCCGTTCTGGGTGGCGGCCGGGCTCAGCCTGGCCAATGGCGCCTATGGATTGCTGATCCTGCCCGAATCGCTGCCGCCGGAGCGTCGCTCGCCCTTCGCGTGGCGACGCGCCAATCCGATCGGCGCCCTCGGGCTGTTGCGCTCACATTCCGGCCTGCTCGGGCTCGCCGGTGTGAGTTTTCTCTACTTCCTCGCGCATCAGGCGCTGCCGGCGGTCTTCGTGCTCTACGGCAATTACCGCTACGGCTGGGACGAGCGCATGGTCGGGCTGACCCTGGCCGGCGTCGGCGTGTGCTCGGCGGTGGTCGGCGGATTGCTCGTGCGCCCGGTCGTGAGGCACTTCGGCGAGCGGCGCAGCCTGATGGTCGGCCTGCTGTGCGGCGCGGCGGGCTTCGCCATCTTCGGTCTGGCGCCGACCGGCTGGATCTTCTGGATCGGCATTCCGGTGATGGCGCTGTTCGGCCTCGCCTCGCCGGCGGTGCAGGCGCTGATGTCGCGCCAGGTGCCGCCGGGCGAGCAGGGCCGGCTGCAGGGCGCCAACAGCAGCCTGATGGGGTTCGCCGGCCTGATCGGCCCCTTCCTGTTCACCGCCACCTTCGCGCATTTCATTTCGCCATCTGCCTGGCGGTTGCCGGGTGCCCCGTTCCTCCTGGCGGCCGTGCTCCTCGCCCTGGCGATCCCGCTCGCCTCGGCGGTCGCGCGACCCTCGGGCGGCCCGCGCGCCTGATCGCCAAGGGGCGCCCGTGGACAAGCGGGGGCCGGTATGGTTCAAGCCCGGTTGCAGCGCACACTCACACAGGAAGCGCCACCGGGCACGGCCGCTCGACGACCGCGCGCGCCGCTCCCAGGACGGAGGCTCCCATGACAGCGATCGGGCACGACAGCCTGAATACGAGGCGGACACTCTCGGTCGAGGGCAAGGACTACGAGTATTTTTCCCTCGCCGAAGCCGCGAAGTCGCTCGGCGACGTCTCCCGCCTGCCGGTGAGCCTGAAAGTCCTGCTGGAGAACATCCTCCGCTTCGAGAACGGCCAGAGCTACAAGCCGGACGACGCGCGCGCCATCGCCGACTGGCTCAAGCAGGCGAGCTCCACCAAGGAGGTGCCGTTCCGCCCGGCGCGCATCCTGATGCAGGATTTCACCGGCGTCCCCGGCGTGGTCGATCTCGCGGCGATGCGCGACGGCATCACCCGGCTCGGCGGCAAGCCGGAGAAGCGTCAACCCGCTGGTGCCGGTCGATCTGGTGATCGACCATTCGGTGATGGTGGATGCGTTCGCCACCCCCGACGCGCTGCAAAAGAACGTCGAGATCGAGTTCGAGCGCAACGGCGAGCGCTACCAGTTCCTGCGCTGGGGCCAGGAGGCGTTCGACAATTTCCGCGTCGTGCCGCCCGGCACCGGCATCTGCCATCAGGTGAACCTGGAATATCTCGCGCAGGCGGTGTGGACCTCGCAGAACGGCGGCAAGACCTTCGCCTATCCCGACACGCTGTACGGCACCGACAGCCACACCACGATGGTCAACGGGCTCGGCGTGCTCGGCTGGGGCGTCGGCGGCATCGAGGCGGAGGCGGCGATGCTCGGCCAGCCGATCGCCATGCTGATCCCCGACGTGATCGGTTTCCGCCTGACCGGCCGGCTGCCCGAGGGCGCGACGGCGACCGACCTCGTGCTGACCGTCACGCAGATGCTGCGGCGCAAGGGCGTCGTCGGAAAGTTCGTGGAATTCTTCGGCGCCGGCCTCGACACGCTGCCGCTCGCCGACCGCGCGACGATCGGCAACATGGCGCCGGAATACGGCGCCACCTGCGGCTTCTTCCCGGTCGACAAGATCACGCTCGACTACATGCGGATGTCGGGCCGCGACGAGCACCGCATCGCGCTGGTGGAGGCGTATTGCCGCGCGCAGGGCATGTGGCGCGACACGAGCACGCCCGATCCGGTGTTCACCGACACGCTGGAGCTCGACCTCTCGACGGTGCAGCCGAGCCTCGCCGGCCCGAAGCGGCCGCAGGACAAGGTGCTGCTGAAGGACGCCTCCACCGCGTTCCGCGCGGAGCTGACCAAGAGCCTCGGCGTGCCCGCCAACGACGTCGACACCAAGGTAAAAGTCGCCGGCAAGAACTACGAGATCACCCACGGCGACGTGGTGATCGCCGCCATCACCTCCTGCACCAACACGTCGAACCCGTCGGTGCTGGTCGCCGCCGGGCCTGGTCGCGCGCAAGGCGCGGGCCAAGGGGCTGACGCCGAAGCCTTGGGTGAAAACCTCGCTGGCGCCCGGCTCGCAGGTGGTGACGGAGTATCTCGACAAGTCGGGCCTGACGGCGGATCTCGACGCGCTCGGCTTCAACCTGGTGGGCTATGGCTGCACCACCTGCATCGGCAATTCCGGCCCGCTCGAGGACGCCATCGCCGACGCGATCGAGGACAACAATCTCGTCGGCGTCTCGGTGCTGTCGGGCAACCGCAACTTCGAGGGCCGCGTGCATCCCAACGTGCGCGCCAACTATCTCGCGAGCCCGCCGCTCGTCGTCGCGTACGCGCTGCTCGGCACGATGAACGAGGACATCACCACCGCCCCGCTCGGCACCGGCAGCGACGGCAAGCCGGTTTATCTGCGCGACGTGTGGCCGACCAACAAGGAGATCGCCGACATGGTCGGCGCCAATCTCTCGCGCGCGCAGTTCCTGCATCGCTACGGCGAGGTGTTCAAGGGACCGAAGCAGTGGCAGGCGATCCAGGTTGACACCGGCAGCAAGACCTATGCCTGGTCGGACAATTCCACCTACGTGAAGAACCCGCCCTATTTCGAGGGCATCACGATGGAGCCGAAGCCCGTCACCGACATCAAGGGTGCGCGCATCCTCGCGGTGCTCGGCGACAGCATCACCACCGACCACATCAGCCCCGCCGGCTCGATCCGCAAGAACTCGCCGGCGGGCGAGTACTTCATGGAGCGGCAGGTCCAGCAGAAGGATTTCAACAGCTACGGCGCGCGGCGCGGCAACCATGAAGTGATGATGCGGGGCACCTTCGCCAACATCCGCATCCGCAACGAGATGGTGCCCGGCGTCGAGGGCGGCGTCACCAAGCACCTGCCGTCGGGGCAGCAGATGCCGATCTACGACGCGGCGATGCGCTACCAGCGCGAGGGCGTGCCGCTGGTCATCATCGGCGGCAAGGAATACGGCACCGGCTCGTCGCGCGACTGGGCGGCGAAGGGCACGCTGCTGCTCGGCGTGCGGGCGGTGATCGTGGAGAGCTTCGAGCGCATCCACCGCTCCAACCTGGTCGGCATGGGCGTGCTGCCGCTCACCTTCAAGGACGGCATGGACCGCAAGAGCATCGGCCTCACCGGCGAGGAGACGCTCGACATCGCCGGGCTCGACAATTTGACGCCCGCGCATGGAGCTCACGCTGGTGGTCCATCGGGCCGACGGGAAGGTGGACAACGTGCCAGTGACCTGCCGCATCGATACGGTGGACGAGGTGTCGTACTACCGGCACGGCGGCATCCTGCAATACGTGCTGCGCGGGATGGCGAAGGCCGCCTGACGCCGCCCCCTCACCCCGGCCCTCTCCCACAAAGGGGAGAGGGAGAAGAAAGCCCCCTCCCCTTGTGGGCTTGGGCTGCGAAGCAGACCAAGGTTGGGGGAGGGGTTCACGCACGTAAACGGCCGCCATGAAGGCGGGTAGCCTCAAGCCCCGCCCGCCCTCGCTGCTCCGCCACGCCGAGCACGATCTCTCGCGCCGGCAGTTCGGGCTCGACCTCCGCGCATTGAACCTGCTGGAGGGCGTGCGCGCCGCGCTATCGGTCGCGGTGCTGGTCGCGGCCAACGAATGGCTGCACTGGCCGCCGATGATGGAGGCGGCACTCGCGGCCTGGCTCACCTGCCTGTGCGACCAGGGCGGCCCGATCCGCCGGCGGCTGCCGCCGGTGCTGATGTTCACCGCCGCGGGTGCCGTTCTCACGGCGGTGGTCGGGCTGGCACGCGGCGGCGGACTGCCGGTGGCGGTGCCGCTCGCCGGCTTTGGCCTGTTCGCCCTCTCCTTCGTCCGCATCTACGGCCAGCAGGCGATGGTGGTCGGCAACCTGCTGGGCGTCGTGCTGGTGCTGTCGCTCGACCGTGCGCTGCCCGATCTGGGAACCGCGCTCGTTCTCGCCGGCGCGTTCGTCGGCGGCGGGCTGTGGGCGACCTTGCTGACCATGCTGGTCTGGCGGCTGCACCCCTATCTTCCGGCGCGACGCGCGGTCTCGGCGGTGTACCTGGCGCTGGCGGCGGACGCGCAGGATCTGCGCGGACGGCTGCGCCACGTGCGGCCGCATTCGCGCGTCTGGGAGGAGCACGCGCGCGCCCATCGCCGCGCGGTGCGCGACGCGATCGAGCTGGCCCGCGCGGCGGTGCTCGACACGCTGCGGATGCGCGGCGCGCCGGCAACGCGGGGCGCGCACGCGCTGATCCGGCTCGAGATCGCCGACCAGATCTTCAACGCGCTGATCGCGCTGAGCGAGGAGCTGGAGCAGGACGGCACGCATGACCGCGCCGCGTCCGACCGGCTGCTGCGCCGGCTGCGCGCCGTGCTGGTCGTGCTCGGCCGCGCGATCCAGACCGACGAGGTGAAATCCAACCGCCAGATCGAACGCTCGCTCGCGGCGATGGCGGGCGGCCTCGGTGCGCTGCCGGCCGATACGGCGTTGCGGCGGATCGGCACGGTGATCGTCGAGCGGCTGCGCATGGCGCTGACCCTGAACGTGCCGGCGAACTATCATCCCGGCACCAACGAGGCGGGCGCCCGCGTCCCCTTGCGCGAGCGCGTGCTGGCGCCACTCCGCGCCAACCTGAACTGGCAATCGGTCGCGCTGCGCCACGCGCTGCGGGCCGGCGTGGTCGCGGCACCCGCCATCGCCATCACGGTGATCTGGTACGGGCCGTACGAGCACTGGCTGACCATCACCCTGGTGCTCACCTTGCAGCCCTATTTCGCGACGACCATCAACCGCGCGCTGGAGCGGATCGGCGGCACCATGCTGGGCGGCCTCGTCGCCGCGCTGCTGGCGCTGGTCTGCACCACGCCGGTCGCCATCGCGGTCGCGATGTTCCCGCTGGCGATGATCGCGCTGGCGGTGCGGCAGGTGAGTTTCGGGCTGTTCATGACGGTCATCACGCCGATCGTCGTGCTGCTGTCGGAACTGGGCCGGCCGGGCACGAGCGAATGGGTGCTGGCCGGGATGCGCGCGCTGTTCACCGCGATCGGCGGGCTGCTCGCGCTGGGCGGCGCGTTCCTGCTGTGGCCGAGCTGGGAGCCGGCGCGCCTGCCCGCCGAGATCCGCGCCGCCGTCGCCGCGCACGCCACGTATGCACGGGCCACCCTGTCGTTCCTGCTGGGCGAGACCAGCGAGGCGGCGTTCCACGACGCCCGCCGGGCGGCGGGCGTCGCCAACAATAACCTGGAGGCCTCGCTGTCGCGCGTGCTGCAGGAGCCGCGGCATATCTCGCCGGACGAGCTGGAGGCGGCGATGGTGATCGACGCGGCGCTGCGCCGGATCGCGGGCCGGCTGTCCGTGATGCAGCTCGACCCGACGCTCGCGACCAGCCTGCCGCCCGCCGACTTGCACCGCTGGCGCGACTGGATCGGCGCCGCGCTGCAAGCTGTCGCCGACCGCGCGCCGGGGATCGAGCCGCGGCCGCCCGCGCCACAAGCCCGACGCCGGCAGCTCCCTGTCGCGCGCCGCCCGGCAGGTGGAGCTGATGGCGGGCGCGATGGATCGCCTGCCGGGATAGGCCGCGCGGCTTTGAGGGCGGCGGCGCACAACCAAACCGCGCCGGCGCGCTTTGAGCCGCATGGCGGAATCCAAGGTCGCCCACGCCTCCGAGACGCCGGCGACCGGCGGGCGCCCGCGCCCTCGGCGCGAAGCCAGCGCGGCCTCGACTGGCTGAACTTCTTCGTCGCCGACGTGGAGACCGCGTTCGGCCCCTTCGTCTCGGTCTATCTCGCGCAGAACGGCTGGGGACAGGGCACGATCGGCACCGTCCTCACGCTCAACAGCGCCGTGGCGCTGGCCGTGCAGACGCCGGCCGGCGCGCTGGTGGACTGGACCCGCCGCAAGCGCGCGGTGATCGCCGCCTGCCTCGCTGCTGATCGCCGCGGGCTCGCTGCTCATCGGCTTCTTCCCGAGCTACCTCCCGGTGATGGCCGGCGAGTTCATGCACGGCATCACCGGGGGCGCGGTGCGGACCGCCTTGGCGGCGATCGGACTCGGTCTGGTCGGGCACCGCGCCTACCACACGCGGGTCGGACGCAATCATCGCTACAAATCCTTCGGCAACGCGGCAACCGCCGCCGGGATGGGGGCTCTCGGGCACTTCGTCTCACCGGGCGCGCCGTTCCTTGCCGCCGCGGGACTGTGCGTGCCGGCCTTCCTCGCGCTGTCGCTGATCGACGGCGAGGAAATCGACTACGCACGCGCCCGCGGCGCCGAGGGACGCAAGGAGCCGAAGGCGGCGCGCTGGCATGAACTGGCCCGCAACCGGCCGCTGCTGATCTTCGCCGGCTGCCTGTTCCTGTTCCAGTTCGCCAACGCCTCGATGCTGCCGCTCGCCACCGAACGGCTGGCGGCGCAATACCAGCATGTCTCCGAGCTGGTGACGGCCGCGTTCGTGGTCGTCCCACAGCTCGTCACGGCGCTCCTCGCCGCCTGGATCGCGCGCAAGGCCGACGAGAAGGGACGGAAATGGCTGCTGCTCGCGGCCTTCCCCGCCCTGCTCGCGCGCGCGGTGCTGTTCGCACTGGCCTTCGGTCCGTGGTTCCTGGTCGCCGTCCAGGTGCTGGGCGGGCTGACCGCGGCGGTGATCGGCATCCTGAGCCCGCTGATCGTGGCCGACCTCACCAAGCGCACCGGCCGCTACAATTTCACGCTGGGTGCCGTCTCGATGATCGCCGGGGTCGGCGCCACCGTCAGCACCACCGCGATAGGGATGCTCGCCCAGAGCCTCGGCTTCACGGCGGGGTTCATCGGCCTGGCGATCGTGGCCGGGCTCGGTCTCGCGGCGGTGTGGCTGCTGATGCCCGAGACGGTGGGCGCGGCGCGCGAGGACTGACGCACGGCGGCGGACGGATCAGCTTCCCGCCCGGATCGCCTTCAGCTCGTCCATCAGCCGCTGTCCGTGCCGCGAGTTGGGCAGCGCGGCCTCGTTCTCCTCGAAGAACACCACGTCCGCGTCAAGCAGCGATTGCCGGCGCACGCCCGCATCCATCGTCAGCTCGCGCATCTTCCGATCGGCGTAGCGGAAGCGGTTGTGATCCCAATAGAACCAGTAGGTGATCTCCGGCGGGCAGGCCAGCTCCTCCAGCGTGTTGTTGATCCCCATCAGGAAGCTGCCGCCAACTTCGGTGATCTTCAGCGGCTTGCAGCCGCCCGGCGGCTCGGCGGAGTGGTAGGTCAGCTCCGGGATCGGATAATGCGCGTCGGGGTGCGGCAGGTTCATGATGTCGAGCAGGTCGCGGTCCGTGGCGTCCGGCTTGTAGGAAATCGTCCACGTCGAAGGTGAACGGCATCAGCGGCGGCGAGGCGTGCTGCGCGTTCACCGCGGCGATGACGTCCTGGGTGGCGAGCGCCGCCGCCAGCTTGTTCCAGTGGATGCCGCCGCGCGGGAACATGTCGATGCCGTACTTCTCGCGCGCCGCCGGCAACGGCGACGCGCCATCCACGAAGCGCACCCCGTGGCTGGTCAGCGCGGCATCCCACACCGCGAGCTTGCTGCCCTTGTCCGCGTAGCCCGCGGGACATTTGTAGCCGTCGGGGATGAATTGCGGGTACTGCGCCACCTTGGACGGCGTGATGACATAGACGAACGGCTTGCCGAGGGCCTGCAGGTCGTCCTGCAGCGTGCGGATGCGCGCGGCCCAGTCCTCCGCCTTCGTCCGGAAGGTGGCGGCGTCGCGCGCGCAGTACTCGTCGAGATAGGTCATCTCCAGCAACTCGCGGTGCCGGCCGACCACCACGCGGTCGGAGCCCGCCGTGCCGAGCAGCGTGTAGTAGATCTGGTTCTTCCAGTGGATCGCCGGCTTGAACAGCGGCGAGAGCACGCCGACCGCGCGCGAGATCGACTGCTGGTAGCGGCCGGTGAGCACGGAATGGAGCGAAAACGTGTCGGAGGCGTCCTGCACCGCGCCGGCGATGGTCGATCTTGGTGCGGAACCGCATGGCCGGGATCAGCTCGCCGAGCGTGGTGTTCCAGCTCAGGTAGAACCAGGGGATGATCAGCAGCACCGCGCCGATGGCGACGGGAAGATACGAGATGTTGAGCCAGCGCCGCATGACGATCAGAACCGGAAATAGAGGAACGGCTTGAAGGGATCGGCCACCGCCTTGCCCACCGCGAGGACGAACAGGAGCGCGATCGCGGTCTCGATGACGGCGGTGCGCGCCGGGGTCGCGAAGACCGCGCGCCGCAGCCGCTCGAAACCGGGCATTCGCGGCAGGGCGCAGATGAACGCGGCGGTTATGGCCGCGGCCGTGACGTCGTGCGTGACGAACTCTCCGGCGGCGCGGCCGACCAGGCCGGGTTGCAGCATGGCGGCGAAGAACGCGCCCGCCTGGTCGAGCGTCCTGGCCCGGAAGATCGTCCAGCCGACCACGACGACCACGAAGGTGAACAGGTTCGCGACCAGCCGCGGCATCCGGTCCAGCGCGCGCAGCAGGAACAGCTTGTCGAGCACGAGGAACAGGCCGTTATAGGCGCCCCAAACGATGTACGGCCACGCCGCGCCGTGCCACAGGCCGGAGGCGAGGAAGCAGATCCACAGGTTGAGATAGCGGCGCGCGACGGTGACGCGGTTGCCGCCCAGCGGGATGTAGAGATAGTCGCGGATCCAGGTCGCCAGCGAGATGTGCCAGCGGCGCCAGAACTCGGTCATGCTGCACGACAGGTACGGCATGTTGAAGTTCTCGCGCAGCCGGAAGCCGAGCATTCGCGCGATGCCGATCGCCATGTCGGAATAGCCGGAGAAGTCGAAATAGATCTGGAAGGTGAAGAGCACCACGCCGAGCCACGCCTCGTTGAAGCCGATGAGGTGCGGATCGGCCGCGAAGATGCGGTCGGCGCCGAGGCCGACGGTGTCGGCGATGATGACCTTCTTCACCACGCCGAGCATGAAGCGCACGAAGCCCGTCGAGATATCGTCCCAGCGGGCGGCGGGCAAGGTCGCGAGCTGCGATTCCAGCTCGTGGTATTTGATGATCGGCCCGGCCAGCAGCTTGGGGAAGAAGAACACGAAGAGCAGGTACGTCGAGAAGCCCGGCGCCGGGCGGCTCACGCGCCGGTGGATGTCCACCATGTAGGTGATCTTCTCGAACACGATGAACGAGACGCCGATCGGCAGGATGATGCTGGGCACCGACAGCGGCGCGACCGCGATCCCGTGCAGCAGGTCGTTCAGGTTCTCGATCAGGAAGCGGGTGTATTTGTAGTGGAACAGGATGCCGAGATTGGCGAGCACCCCGATGGCGAGCAGCACATGCGCCTGTCGCGAGCCCTGCGGCACCCGTTCGATGCGCCGGCCGAGCAGGTAGTCGAGCAGTGCCGAGGCGAGCACGATCGGGACGAAGAGCGGCTCGCTCCAGAAATAGAACACCAGGCTGGCGCCGAGGATGACGAACAGCCGCATCCGCGCCCGGCTCTCGCCGAGCAGGTAGATCAGGTAGAAGGTCGGGAAAAAGATGAAGAGGAACAGCGGCTCGTAGAACAGCATCGCCGGTGTCTACAAGCGGACGCGGCTCAGGGGCAACCCGCCACTTACGCGGATTGCAGGGCGGCCAATTCGCGTATCTTGCGCGCCATCGCGGCGACGCCGTTGCCTCGGTTGGTCGATAGCGCCTCCAGGAGGCCAAGCTCCTTGAGGAACACCGGGTCGGTGGCGACGATCTCCTCCGGGCGTGCGCCCGGAATAGACCCGCAGCAGCAGGGCGATCAGGCCCGAGACGATGGCCGCGTCCGAGATGCCGGCGAGGAACAGCTTGCCGTCCCGCAGGGCGCCCTCCATCCACACCCGGCTCTGGCAGCCCGGCACCCGGTGGGCGTCGTTCATCCAGGGCTCGGGGAAAGGCGGCAGCTTGCGGCCGAGCTCGATGATGAACTGGTAGCGGTCCATCCAGTCGTCGAACACCTCCAGCTCCTCGCCGATCGCCGCGACGGCGTCGGCGGCGGAGGGCTCCTCGGGGATGACGAAGGGATCGGGCATGGACGGGATGTGCGGACCTCGTTCCCGCCGCGTCAACCCTTCGGCGAGGCGTGATCCCGAACCCAGGTAGTGAACTCCTCGTCGGATCATGTCGCCGGACGCCATCGACAGCATGATGACCACCGCCTCGGCCTCGGCGGCTTCGAGCTCAAGCCCGTTCTGAGACAAGAAGAGCAGCAGCGCGCCGAACGCCGTTCGCTTGTTGCCATCCACGAATGGGTGGTTCCGCGCAATCCCGAGGGCATACATTGCAGCGAGCTTGGCCGTGTCGGGCTCACCATAGCTCGCCAGGTTGAGCGGGCGCGCCAGGGCGCTCTCGAGCAGGCCCTCGTCGCGGACTCCGGTGGCCCCTCCGTGCCGGGCAAGCTGCGTCTCGTGAATAGCAACCACGACGTTTCGCCCAAGCCAGACGGTCATTTTGCCAGTTCACGCAGGACGTTGCGCCATTTGTGCATCAGACGCTCGGCATCCGCCATCTGCGCCTCGAAATCCGGGTCTGCCGTCGTGAGCCGTACCCCGTCAGGGCTGTCGATCGCGTACAGTGTGTCGCCCTTCTGCACGCCGAGCTTGACCAGCAACTCGCGCGGCAGGATCACGCCCACCGAATTGCCGATGCTGGTCAACTTGAGGCTTGTCATGGCACCCGCTCCGTAACTCCTACGATATGCCTACATGGCATATTCCAGGAGTTATTACAACGGATGTTCTAACGACAGCCTACAGAATGAACCGGCTGAGATCGCCCTTCTGCGCCAGCGGGGCCACGCGGTCGTTTACGTAGGCGGCGTCGACCGTGATCGTCTCCCCGGCGCGGTCGGTGGCGGAGAAGCTGATCTCCTCCAGCAGCCGCTCCAGGACCGTGTGCAGGCGGCGGGCGCCGATGTTCTCCACCCGGTCGTTGATGTCGGCGGCGAGCTGGGCGAGCGCGTCCACGGCGTCGTCGGCGAAGGCGAGATTGACCCGCTCCGTCCCCAGCAGGGCGGCGTATTGCTTCAGCAGCGAGTGCTCGGGCTCGACCAGGATGCGGCGCAGATCGTCGCGCGACAGCGAGGCGAGCTCGACCCGGATCGGCAGGCGGCCTTGAAGCTCGGGCAGCAGGTCGGCGGGCTTGGCGAGGTGGAAGGCGCCGGAGGCGACGAACAGCACATGGTCGGTCTTGACCGTGCCGTACTTGGTGCTGACCGTGGTGCCCTCGATGAGCGGCAGCAGGTCGCGCTGCACGCCCTCGCGGGAGACGTCGCCGCCCCGGAAGCCGCCTTCGGTGGTGCGGGCGCAGATCTTGTCGATCTCGTCGATGAACACGATGCCGTTGTTCTCGGCGTGCGCCACGGCGTCCTTGGCGAGCTGGTCGCTGTCGAGCAGGCGATCCGCCTCCTCGCGCTCCAGCGCGCGGCGCGCGGCCTCGACCGTCATGCGCCGCTTCTGCGCCGGGCGGCCGAACATGCCCTTCATCATGTCGCCGAGGTTGATCATCTGGCCCGGCGGCATCCCCGGAATGTCGAGCTGGCCGATCGGCATCCCGCCGGCCGGCTCGCTGACGGCGATCTCGATCTCCCGCTGTTCCAGCTCGCCTGAGCGCAGCATCCGGCGGAATTTGGAGCGCGTGTCGGCCGCCGCCCCCTCGCCGACCAGGGCGGTGATCAGCCGCTCCTCGGCGCCGAGCTCGGCCTTGGCCTGGACCTCCTTGCGGGAGGTCTCGCGCAGCATGTTGAGGCTGACCTCCACGAGGTCGCGCACGATGCTCTCGACGTCGCGCCCGACATAGCCGACCTCGGTGAACTTGGTGGCCTCGACCTTGAGGAACGGCGACTGGGCGAGCTTGGCGAGGCGGCGGGCGATCTCGGTCTTGCCGACGCCGGTCGGGCCGATCATCAGGATGTTCTTGGGCACGACCTCCTCGCGCAGCGCCTCGGGCAGTTGCTGGCGGCGCCAGCGGTTGCGCATGGCGATGGCGACCGCCCGCTTGGCGTCGGTCTGGCCGACGATGAAGCGGTCCAGTTCGGAGACGATCTCCCGCGGGGTGTAGGTGGGGACGTCCATTCAGATGGTCTCTACGATGACGTTGTTGTTGGTATAGACGCAGATGTCGGCGGCGATCCGCATGGCGCGGCGGGCGATCTCTTCCGCTGACACGTCAGGCACGGTGATCAGGGCGCGGGCCGCGGCCAGGGCGAAATTGCCGCCCGAGCCGATGGCGATGACGCCGTCCTCCGGCTCCAGCACGTCGCCGTTGCCGGTGAGGGTGAAGCTGCGGTCGCGATCGGCCACCGCCATCATCGCCTCCAGCCGGCGGAGATAGCGGTCGGTGCGCCAGTCTTTCGCCAGTTCCACGCAGGCGCGTTCGAGCTGGCTGGGGAAGCGTTCGAGCTTGGCCTCGAGGCGTTCCAGCAGGGTGAAGGCGTCGGCCGTGGCGCCCGCGAAGCCGGCGAGCACCGCGCCGCCGGCGCCGATCCGGCGCACCTTGCGGGCGTTGCCCTTCACCACGGTCTGCCCGAGGCTGACCTGGCCGTCCCCGGCCATCGCCACCTGCCCGTCGCGACGGACGCAGAGGATCGTGGTCCCGTGCCAGCCCACGGGATCGTGGGGGTTGGAAGATTGGGTCTGCATGGCCCGGAGATGGCCCCAGGCGGGCCGCTCAGCAAGACTTGACCCATCGCGACAGAACGCCATGCTGCCTCGCAACCAAAGGGGGGAAGCGCATGGCCAGCAGCACCGCAGCGGAGATCGCCGCCCGGCTCGACCGGCTGCCGAGCTCGCGGCATGTCTGGATGATGGTCGTGCTGCTCTCGCTTGGCGGCGTCTTCGAGTTCTACGACCTGTTCTTCACCGGCTACGTCGCCCCCGGCATGGTCAAGAGCGGGATGTTCGCCGCCGCCTCGCTCGGCGCGTTCAACGTGCTGGGGCCGCTCGGCGTCGAGGGGATCGGCACCTTCGTGTTCGCCACCTTCGCCGGGCTGTTCGTGGGCGCGCTGCTGTTCGGCTGGGTGCCGGACCGGCTGGGTCGGCGGAGCGTGTTTACCTATTCCCTGATCTGGTACTCGATCACCACGTTGATCATGGCGTTCCAGTCCACCGGCTTCGGCATCGACCTGTGGCGCTTCATCGCCGGCATCGGCATCGGCGTGGAGCTGGTGACGATCGACACCTACATCTCGGAGCTGGTCCCCCGGCAGGATCGCGGGCGGGCCTTCGCCTACAGCCAGTTCATCTGCTTCTGCGTCGTGCCGGTGGTGGCGCTGCTCGCCTGGCTGCTGGTGCCGACGCAGCCGCTCGGGTTCGACGGCTGGCGCTGGGTGGTGCTGATCGGCTCGGTGGGCGCGGTGTTCGTCTGGTGGATCCGGCTCGGCGTGCCCGAGAGCCCGCGCTGGCTCGCCCGGCATGGCCGGCTCGACGAAGCCGAGCGCATCGTCGCGCGCATCGAGGCGGCCGTCTCCGCCGAGAAGGGGCCGCTCCGCGCGCCCGAGATCGCGCCGCCCGAGGCGCCGGGCGGGGGCCGCTTCGCCGACATCTGGCTGCCGCCCTATCGCGCGCGCACCCTCATGCTGTCGGTGTTCAACTTCTTCCAGACGATCGGCTATTACGGCTTCGCCGCCTGGGTGCCGACCCTGCTGATCGCCAAGGGCATCACCATCACCCACAGCCTGGAATACGCCTTCATCATCGCCATCGCCAACCCGGTCGGCCCGCTGCTCGGCTCGCTGGTGGCCGACCGGATGGAACGCAAATGGCAGATCGTGATCTCCGCGATCTGCATCGGCGTGTTCATGTTCCTGTTCGGCAGCTCGACGGATACCGTGCTGCTCATCGTGCTCGGCGTGCTGGTGACGCTGTCCAACAACTGGATGTCGTTCTCGTTTCACAACTACCAGGCCGAGCTCTACCCGACCCGCATCCGCGGCCGGGCGATCGGCTTCGTCTACGCCTGGAGCCGCCTGTCGGCCGCCTTCGCCGGGCTGTTCATCGCCTTCTTCCTGCACACCGGCGGGGTGATGGCGGTGGGGCTGTTCATCGCGTTCGCCATGCTGATGGTGGTGATCACGATCGGCGGCTTCGGCCCGCGCACGCGAGGGTTGGCACTGGAGGCGATCTCGCACTGACGGAGTTCATGGGGCTAGCCAGGCAGCGAAGCCCTTGAACACATCGAGGGCGACGGGCAGGACGTAGGGGGCTTCGAGCAGCGCCTCCCACAGAAGCCAGAGCGCCAGCACGGTGAGACCCACGCCGAACGCGGTCTGCGCAGCGAGGTAGGCTGCCAGCCGCGCGCGCGTTCCCTCCTGCCCCTTCTCGCCGAGCAGCGCCATCTGCCCGCTCGCCCAGCGGCGCAACGGCGGGCAAAGCCAGGCGCCGAGGCTCACCGATCCGATCACGGCATTCAGCGCGCTCGGGATCAGGGTCGAGAACAGGGTGGCGTACGCCCAGAAATTCCCGGGATCGCGCGGGTTGCGGGCGATGTTATCGAGCAGTGCCCCGACATGGGCGAGCGGCTTGCCGCCGGCGCGCAGGAGCAGCCCGTCGGCGAATTGCAGCGCCGCGATGAGCGCGAGCGCCAACAGGACCAACAGCACAAGGCCAATGCCGAGGTCGGCGAGGCCCAGCCACAGCGGCGAAGGCGCCCCCGGTTCGCAGCCGCGCCGCAGCAGCGCCCGCGTGAACCCGACCGACGCCCAGTCGAACGGGATGTTCACCAGGGGAACGACGCCGAGCATGACAAGGGAAGGCCGCGCAAAGTCGGCGCGCTCGCTGGTTGCCATCGCCCACAGGCAGCCATAGACGCCGGCCAGCGCCATCGGCAGGAACGCGGCCCAGAAGGTCAGCAGCCGGCCCCGTCGGTTCGCCCAGTCGACAATGATCAGGCCAGCGACAGCGCCAGCGCCAGCGACAGCGACAGCGAGAGCGAAAGCGAGAGCGAGAGCGAAAGCGAGAGCGAAAGTGAGAGCGAGAGCGAGAGCGAGAGCGAGAGCGAGAGCGAGAGCAGCGACAGCGCGAGCGCGAGCGAGAGCGAGAGCGAGAGCGAGAGCGAGAGCGAGAGCGAGAGCGAGAAAGCGAGAGCGAGAGCGCGAGCGAGAGCGAGAGCGAGAGCGAAAGCGACAGCGCCAGCGCTAGCGATCCAACCGAAGGACTTCCAGCCCTCGGCTCGAAGCCAGCGCCAGATGCAAAAAAACTCCAAAAGCAGCCCGAGCGTGGCGAGGCTACGCATCCACCCGTCAGCTCCGGCTTCCAGGCGAAGCAACTGACCCAACTCGCCGCTTTCGCCGGTCCAGGCCCAGACGGCGAACAGGCTCAGGATCGGGTACACCAGCGCGAGCAGCGCGCACCGGTCGAAGGAGCGGCCGGTCCAGTACGGGTAGCGGTGCCGGTTGCCGAAGGGCGAGGGCAGCGATTGGTCCGCATGGCCGGCATCCCCCATGAAGCCGTCCAGCCAATCCAGCGCCCAGGTCAGCAGCCGGATGTACAAGCCACGCGGAAGGCCGCCCAGCGCCAAGGCCAAGCGCAGCCGTTCGCGGTCGTCACCCGGCTCTTTGAGGTCCGCGCTGTAGTGGAACAAGGCAATGGCGAACGCAGCCAGCGCGCACGTGCCGATGAACCCGAGGACCGGCCACTGCGCCCCGACGAGCCCGATCAGCTTGTCCATCCGTCCTCCGCCGGCCTGAGCCGCACGTCAGTATTCACCGAAGGCTGATATGTTGCCTTTCCGTGATTGATAGCAGAGTTGCGCCGATCCGCGCCACGCGCTTCCGCTGGCGTCAGCCCTTGACCAGCGGACACCGCCCTCCGACGAGCGGCCGGAACGCCTGGTCGGCGGGGGTGGTGTAGGCGAGGCGGTAGACGTCGCCGAAGCCGTGGACCTCGTCGGGCTTCTTCACCTGGAACAGATAGGCCGGGTGGATTTTTCTTCCGTCGGCGCGGATCAGGCCGGGGCCGAAGCAGTCGTCGTCGGTCGGCAGCTTCTTCATCATCGCCACCGTGTCACGGCCGGAAGCCTTGGCCTGCGCGACGCCGAGCTCCTTGACCGCCTTGAGGTAGTGCAGCGGGCCGGCGTAGTCCCCGGCGTCGAGCGAGTTCGGGATGACGGTCGGCGGCAGATGCGGCTTCATGCGGGCCGTCCAGGCGCGCGTGCGGTCGTTGAGGTCCCAGTAGAAATTCTCGGTGATCATCATGCCCTGCGCGATCGGCACGCCGATGGCGAGCACGTCGGTGACGAAGCCGGTCATCGCCGCGATGCGCGCACTCTTGTCCAGGCCAAACTCGTGCGCCTGCTTGACGAAGTTGACGAGATCGGTGCCGCCGGCGGCGAACGCGACGACATTGGCGCCGCTGCTCTGCGCCCGCACCGCGTAGGCGGAAAAGTCGGTCGTCTCGGGGAACGGGTAGAACGAGGTGCCGAGCACCTTGCCACCGGCCTGCTCGACGAATTTCGTCCCGTCCGCCACCAGCGACTTGCCGTAGGCGTAGTCGGGTGCGACGAAATACCAGGCATTGCCGCCGGTCTTGACCAGGGCCGTGGTGGTCGAGTGCGCGAGGTTCCAGCTGTCGTAGGTCCAATGGACGATGTTGGGCGTGCAGGCCGGGCCGGTGAGCGACGAGGCGCCGCCCACCGTGACGACGCAGACCTTGTTCTTCTCGGCCGAGATGTTGCTGGCGGCGAGGGCGACGGCGGAGTTGGTGAGGTCCGTCACCATGTCGACGCCGTCCTGGTCGTACCAGCCGCGCAGGATGCCGACGCCCACGTCGGGCTTGTTCTGGTGGTCCGCGGAGATGACCTCGACGCGGATCGAAGGGTTCCCGGCCATGAACTCGGCGGCGGCCTGTTTGGCGCAGGCGACGCCGTCCGGCCCGCTGAGGCTGCGATACGGACCGGACAGGTCGGTGAGCACGCCGATCCTGATGACCTGAGGCTGCGCCCGAGCGCGCCGGCTGGGCAGCGCGGCGATAGCCGCTGCCGCACCCAGCGCAGCCCTACGTGTAAGTTTCATCGTATTCCCCCGTTTGTTCTTCTGGTGTGATTGCCAATGGTGTGATTGCCAAGCGGACATTGCCATGGAATCGACGCCATCAACCAAGTCGCGCTCGGCCGACTGTAGGCGCCTTGAACCAAACCGCTCTTGTGGATATCTTTCGCTCATGGACATCTCGCCAGAACAGATTCGCGCCGCACGCGCCCTTCTGCGCATCGAGCAGGCCGAGCTTGCCCGCCGTGCCCACGTCTCCGTCGTCACGATCCGCCGGATCGAGGGAGCGGACGGCAACGAGCGGGTCGCACCTGTCACCCTCGATGGCGTCAGACAGGCGCTGGAGCAGGCTGGGGCGGAATTCATTCCCGATGGTGTGCGCCGACGTCGCCATGTTCGGCCGGACGAGCGCTCCCTGTACGAGGATCTCCGCGCGATCAGCCTGCGCAGCGCCGCCCGACTGCAAGGCCGCGAGTTGCTGACAGACGCTGATCTTTACGACGAGAACGGACTGCCGGCGTGATCGTCGTCGACAGCTCGGCACTGGTCGCCGTCTTGCGTCGCGAGCCGGAAGCGGACGATTTCCTACAGGTCATCGCCGTGGCGGAGGGCTGTCTGCTCTCCTCGGTGAGCCTGCTCGAAACCAGCATGGTGCTGGCCGGGCGCACCGGCGGCTCCGCGACCTGGGCGGAGCTCGACACGTTGGTCACGCGAGCAGCGATGCAGGTGGTGCCGCACGATGCGGGGCTGGCGCAGGAGGCAAGGGGAGCCTTCCTGCGGTACGGCAAGGGCCGCCATCCCGCCGGGTTGAACCTTGGCGATTGCGCGGCCTACGCGCTCGCCAAGACAAGCGGCCTGCCATTGCTGTTCAAGGGGAATGACTTCCCGAAAACCGACCTGATGGCGGCCGCGTGATCCCCGACTGGCTCTCTGCTACGCGGTCTCCGCCAGCACCAGCCGCCGGCGGGCGACCGCGTTGGCCGGGACGGCGGCGTAGACGTCCTTCACCGCCTCGGTGATGGTGATGCCGGCGAAGCGGGGCAGCATCCGGCGGCCGGCGCGTTCCAGCAGCGGCGCGCTGCGCAGCACCAGGCGGATGCTGGTGGGCGGCACGTGCAGCGCGGTGTCCCGCCGCTCCACCCGGAACAGGGAGTTGGCGAGCAGCCGGCCGATCTGGCCCGCCGAATAGGGCTGGCCGTGGCCGAACGGGGTGGTCTCGACATGCGCCCACAGGCCGCGGCGGTTGGGGGCGAGCACCAGCAGCACGCCGTCGTCGCGCAGCACCCGCCAGATCTCGCGCAGCAGCCCGCGCGCGTTCTCCGCCGCCTCCAGCCCGTGGACCAGCAGGATGCGGTCGAAGAACAGGTCGGGGAACGGCAGGCGCGTTCTCCTCGGCGGTGCAGGACAGGTTGGGTGCGCCGGCCGGCCAGCGGGCGACGCCGACCTGCGCGGGGGTCAGCGCGATGCAGCGTGCCGCCTGCTCCCGCCACAACCGCAGGTAGGGGGCGGCGTAGCCGACGCCGAGCACGGATTGGCCGGTGAGGTCGGGCCAGAGTTGCAGCGAGGTGCTCGCGCAGCACGCGGGCCGCCACGACGCCTCGGGACGTGGCGTAGAAATCCGCCGCGAGATGTGCGTCGGCCGCCATGCCGCACAATCATAGCACGACCCCGGATTTGCCGCCGCACCGGCGCGGGCTTAAAATCCCGCCATGAGCATCATCGCCACTCCCGTCCCCATCCTCTCCGACAACTACGCCTGGATGCTGCGCGACAGCGGCACCGGGGCGGTCGGCATCGTGGACCCGGCCGACGCCAAGGCCGATCATCGCCGCGCTCGAGCGCGAGGGCGGGCGGCTCGACCTGATCCTGCTCACCCACCACCACGACGACCACATCGCCGGCACCGACGCGGTGCGGGCGCGCTTCGGCTGCAAGGTGGTGGGCGCCGCGGCCGACGCGCACCGGCTGCCGCAGCTCGACCAGGCGGTGGTCGAGGGCGACAAGGTGACGCTCGGCGGCGCGCGCGCGCGGGTGATCGACACGCCGGGCCACACCCGCGGGCAGATCAACTTCTTCTTCCCCGACGGCGAGGTGCTGCTGTCCGGCGACACGCTGTTCAGCCTCGGCTGCGGCCGGCTGATCGAGGGCACCGCGGCGGAGATGTTTTCGTCGCCTGCGCAAGCTTGCCGCCCTGCCCGGCGGGACGAAGGTGTGCTGCGGCCACGAATACACCGAGTTCAACGGCGCTTCGCGATCACCGTCGAGCCCGACAACGACGCGCTGAAGGACCGCATCGCCGAAGTGAAGCGCCAGCGCGCGGCGGGGCAGCCGAGCGTGCCCTCGACGATGGCGAGCGAACTCGCCGCCAACCCGTTCCTGCGCGCGCAAGGACGAGACCACGTTCGCCGACATCCGCGCCAAGAAAGACAAGTTCTGAGGGAGAGCCGACCGTGAAGCTGCACTACTCGCCGACCAGCCCGTACGTGCGGAAGGTCATGGCCTGCGCGATCACGCGCGGGATCGACGGCCAGATCGAGCGCATCGCCACCAACCCGCATCAGTCGCCGCCCGGCGCTGCTCGCCGACAACCCGCTGTCGAAGGTGCCGTGCCTCGTCACCGATGACGGGCTGGCGCTGTTCGACAGCCCGGTGATCTGCGAGTACCCTCGACAGCGTGGGCGACGCGGCGCCGCTGTTCCCGCAAGGGGCGGCGCGCCTGGCGGGCGCTGAAGCTGCAGGCGCTGGGCGACGGCATCCTCGACGCGGCGGTGGGCCGGCGGCGGCGAGCAGGGCAAGCCGCGGGAAGCGGCGCGCGACGCCGGGATGGCGCGACAGAAGGCGGTGGTCGAGCGCGCGCTGGCGCTGCTCGAAGCCGATCCGCCGCACCGCACGCTCGACATCGGCTCGATCGCGTCGCCTGCGCGCTCGGCTATCTGGATTTTCGTTTCGCCGACGAGCCGTGGCGCGACGCGCATCCGAAGCTCGCCGCGTGGTACGCGGAGTTTGCCCGCAATCCGGGCATCGCGCAGACCGTTCCCAAGGACGCCGGCTGAGCCGTTTTCATAGTTCGCCCCAAATCGGCGGCGTGACCAACGGCGTTTGCGCGCGTTCTCCATACTGGTAGTCGCGCGTCCAGGGGCGCGTGGCCATGCCCGCGCGATCCGGCTTGCAGGCGAGCACCTGCGCCACCGAGAGCAGGCCGCGATCGAAGGCGTAGGCCATGCCGGCGAGGTACATCCGCCAGATCCGGTAACGCTGCTCGCCCGCGATGCTCACGACCTCGTCGCGGGCGGCTTCGAGCCGACGCAGCCAATGCAATAGCGTCGGCGGGTAGTGCGGCCGCAGATCCTCGAAATCGGCGATCTCGAGCCCGCTGCCGGCGATCTCGTAGAGCACGCGCGAGATGTGCGGCAGTTCGCCGCCGGGAAAGACGTAGCGGTCGATGAACTCGCCGCCCGGCGGCCCGCCGGCGCGCCCGTCGCGGTCGCTCACCGTGATGCCGTGATTGAGCGCGACGCCGCCCGGCTTCAATAGCCGCGCGATGCTGCCGAAATAAGCGGAAAGATTGGCGATCCCGACATGCTCGTACATGCCGACCGAGACGATCCGGTCGAAGCACGCCTCGCCGGGTATGTCGCGATAGTCTTGCAGCCGGATCTCCACCCGGTCCGCAAGCCCCGAAGCGGCGATCCGCGCCCGCGTGTACTCGCATTGTCGCTCGCTGAGCGTGACGCCGACGCCGCTGATACCATGACGCGAGGCCGCCCAGCGCAGCAGCCCGCCCCAGCCGCAGCCGATGTCGAGCAGGGTGTGGCCGGGCTCCAGACGCAGCTTGCGGCAGATGTGGTCGAGCTTCTGCTCCTGCGCGACGTCGAGCGTCTCGCGGCCGGTTCGATAGTAGGCGCAGGAATACATCATGTGCCGGTCGAGCCAGAGCGCGTAGAACTCGTTCGACACGTCGTAGTGATAGCTGATCGCGGCGGCGTCGCGTCGCCGCGTGTGACGCCTCGGCAATCGCGACAGCAACGGCGCCGCGTGCCGGATGACCGGCGTGCGGCCGACGCGTTCGGCGATGGCGATGCCGACGAGCAGCACGTCCTGCAGCCGCCCCTCGACGCCGATCTCGCCCTCGACATAGGCCTGACCGAGGCGGCCGATGTTGCCGGTCAGGAACATCCGCAGCACGCGGGGCGAGCGGAGGGTGAGCGTCACAGTCGGGGCGGGGGCGAAGGCGAGCGCCGTGCCATTCCAGAACACGAGCCGCAGCGGCAGCGAGGAGCCGCCGAGGCGGCGCTGGAGCGGGCTCAGGACCAGGGAAGAAAGCGAGCGATGGCGCATCGGGCGTGTCCTGCGCGGGCGGTGGTCTCGCCGGCTGAGGAAAGAACCTTGTCGGGAGGCCGATGGTTCCCGATCCCCGTTGCGCCGAATTGACGGGGCCCCGAATTGACGAGGCCCTGAATTGACGAGGCCCTGAATTGACGCGGGCGCGGGCTACTGCGCTGCCAGTCGAACGCTGAAAGACCAAGGGAGACGTCCATGCTGCGCCGCGCTCTGCTGGGCTTGGTTGCATTGTTGCCGCTTGCACTCGCGCGGCCCGCGCTCGCGGCGGAGGCGCCGGCCGAGATCAAGATCGGCCACCTGCACGCCGGCTCCGGCGCCGTACGCCAGCATTTCCATGCCGGTCTATCTACGGGCTGAAGCTCTGGGTGGACCAGACCAACGCGGGCGGCGGCGCCCTGGTCAAGCCGTTCGGCAAGAAGATCCCGCTGAAGCTGATCTCCTACGACGACCAGAGCAATCCCGGCGACCGCGGCGACGCTGTACAACCAGCTCATCACGCAGGACAAGGTGGACCTGCTGGTCGCCGATTCCGGCTCGGTGCTCACCGCGGTCGCGGTGCCGATCGCGCGCGAGCACAAGCATGTTCCTGTTCGACCCGACCGGCACCGGGGCGGCGTTCTTCACCAAGGACAATCCAGTACATCGCGCTGCTGGCCGATCCGGTCTCGACGCATCTGGCCGCAATACATCGCCGACTTCCTCAAGGACGGACGGCGCCGCCGGCCGGCATCAAGCGCGTCGCGCTGCTGTACGCGACCAACGACTTCACCGGCACCCAGGCCAACGCGCTGCGCGGCTTCCTGAAGGAGCCGGGCTCGCCGCTCGAGATCGTCTACGACCAGGGCGTGCCGACCAACACGTCCAACTACACGGTGCTCATCAACAACATCGCCGCCGCCAACCCGGACGCGGTGATGGAGCTCGGCTACGTCGGCAACGACATCGCCTTCCTGCGCAACCTGCAGGACTCGCGGCACGAAGTTCCGCTTCCTGTTCACGATCTATCCCGGGCATCGAGACGGAGGAGCTGCTGAAGAACGTCGGCGCCGCAGGGGCATGACGGCGTGTTCACCTACGTCACCTCGGCCGAGATCGCCTACAAGCCGGAGGTCGGCATGACCGGCCGCAGTTCCGCGCGGCCTGGGAGAAGGCCTATCCCGGCAGCGGCGTGGCGTTCGGCTTCAACGCGATCGCCGGCTACACGACCGGGCTGGTGCTCGCAGGAGACGCTGGCCAACGCCGAGAGCCTGGCCAGCTCGGATCTGCGCCGCGCGGTGTTCGGCGCTCTCCGGCAAGCTCAAGACGCTCGACGGCACGTTCGAGCTCGACGACGCAGGCGCGCAGATCGGCGAGATCACGCCGCTCGGCCAGGTCGTCGCCCGACGGCAAGGACGGCGTGAGCATCATCGTGGTCTATCCGCACGACCTCGCCACCGGCAAGCCGGTCTTCGGCAAGCCGTGATGCCGCCCGGCCCACCTTCGCCATCACCGGGCTGGCCCGGTGATCCACGTCTGGGTGACGGCAAGCGAGCGTGGATGGCCGGCCTCCGCCGGCCAGCGGGAAAATGCTGCTCGCACGCGGTCCTCGGCCGGCGCTGGTGTTCGGCCTCTACTTCACGCTGG
Organism: uncultured Alphaproteobacteria bacterium; assembly: GCA_963799825.1. GTDB lineage: Bacteria > Pseudomonadota > Alphaproteobacteria > Acetobacterales > Acetobacteraceae > JAFKFI01. Next base: position 123,178 of record CAWCYL010000014.1, on the reverse strand, counting down.
TCGGGCTCGGGCTGAACCTGGTGTTCGGCGTCATGCGCATCGTCAACCTCGCGCATGGCGACTTCCTGATGCTCGGCGCCTTCGCCGCGTACTGGCTGTTCACCCTGTTCGGCCTGCACCCGCTGGTCGCCGCCGTCGCGGTGCTGGTCGTGTTCGTGCTGGCGGGGCTGCCGCTCTACTACCTGATCGTGCCGCGCCTGCTGCGCTCGCGCGATTCCGAGATGCTGTCGATCATCCTGTTCTTCGGCCTGTCGCAGATGATCGAGGCGCTGGCGACCATCGCCTTCGGCACCACCGAGCGCTCGATCCCCGGCCGCGTGCTCGGCAGCGGGCCGGTGCGCGTCCTCGGCCAGCGGTCCCGTCCGCCTGGGTGTTCAGCGCCGCGGTGAGCGCCGTGGCGGTGCTGCTGGTGTATCTCTATCTGTACCGCACGCGGCTCGGCACGCTGACCCGCGCGGTGATGGTCAGCCGCGACGAGGCGCTGGCGACCGGGCATCGACGTGCATCGCGTCTCGGCCATCGCGTTCGGCATCGGCATCGCGCTGGCCGGCGTCGCCGGCGTGTTCGCGCCGTTCATGCTGGGCAGCGTGACGCCGGCGATCGGCGGCGACATCAACATCGCCGCCTTCGCGGTCATCGTCGTCGGCACGCTCGGCAATCCGCTCGGCACCGTGCTGGGCGGCATCGTCTACGGCGTGTCGCTGCTGCTGATGCAGACCTATCTGAGCTCCTGGGCCAATCTGCTGCCCAACCTGCTGCTGATCGGCGTGCTGCTGGTGCGGCCGGAGGGGCTGCTGGGACGGCAGGTGCGGCGTGCGTGAGCGGCCCGGCATGCAGGCGCGACGGCGTCGACCTGCCGATCGCGCTGATCGTCGCCGCGATCATGGCGCGCGCTGCCGTTCGGCTACTCGAACGAGCTGCTGCTGTTCAACTTCGTCATGTTCCTCGCGCTGGCGCAGGGGCTGAACGTGATCTACGGCTTCACCGGCTATCTGCCGTTCGGCTATGTCGGCTTCTTCGGCGCCGGCGCCTACGGCTTCGCGCTGGCGGTGATGCACCTGCACTGGCCGCCGCTCGCCGCGATGGCGGCCGCGGGCGTCGCGGCGCTGCTGCTCGCGGCGTCCTCACGCCGCTGCTGCGGCTGTCGGGCGCCTATTTCGCCATCGCCAACCTCGCCGCGGCGCAGGCGGTCTATCAGGTCGTCTCCAATCCCGGCGCTGGAGGACATCACCAAGGGCCCGTACGGCGTCTCGCTGTCCAGCGTGTTCGCGCCGATGTTCAGCTACCACGTCGGCGTCGCGATCCTGCCGTTCTCGCTGGTGCGTCGTGGTCTGGCTGCGCAACTCGCGCTTCGGCCTGGCGCTGCAGGCGATCCGCGAGGACCCGGTCAGCGCCGCGATGGCCGGCGTGTCGGTGGTGCGCGGGCGCACGATCGCCTGGCTGCTCTCGGCGCTGATCGCCGGGCTGGTCGGCGGCGTGTTCGCCTGGCACATCTCGGTGTTCTATCCGGACACCGCGTTCGACCTCCAGTATCAGCATCTTCGCCATCGTGTTCACGCTGTTCGGCGGCGCCGACCACGCTGATCGGGCCGCTCCTCGGCGTGGTCATCCTGTACGGCGTCTACAACACCATCGGCATCACCGTGCCGCAGTATTTCCAGCTGATCTACGGCGCGCTGATCGTCGCCCTGGTGCTGTTCCTGCCGAACGGGCTGGTCTCGCTGCTGACGCGGCGGGGCATCCGTGTCCCCTGAACGCGCCGCTGCTCGCGGTGGAGCGAGCTGGTGAAGCGCTTCGGCGGCTTCCGCGCGCTGGACGGCGTGTCGTTCCATCTCGCGGCCGGCGAGGTGCTGGGGCTGGTCGGGCCGAACGGCTCGGGCAAGACCACCTGCATCAACGTCATCTCCGGCCTGTACGCGCCGGATGGCGGCGAGCGTGCTGTTCGAGGGCCGCTCGATCGGCGGCCGCAAATCGCACCGGCTGGCGCGGCGCGGCATCAACCGCACCTTCCAGTCGCCGCAGCCGTTCCTGTCGCTGACGCGTGCGCGAGAACGTCGAGGTCGCCGCGCACCTACGGCAACAGCGCGGCGCGCCGGTCGACCTCGACGCGCTGCTCGCCTCGCTGGAGCTCGACCGCCACGCCGACCGCCGCGGCGGGCGATCTGAACAGCGCGCAGCAGAAGACGCTCGATCTGGCGCGCGCGCTCGCGACCGCGCCGCGCCTGCTGCTGGTGGACGAGCTGGCCGCCGGGCTCAACCCGGCCGAGCTCGGCCGCATGGCCGACCGGCTGCGCGCGCTGGCGCATGACGGCATGGCGCTGCTGGTGGTCGAGCACCTGATGGGCTTCATCGACAAGGTCACCGACCGGGTGATCGTGATGAACGCCGGGCGCGAGATCTTCGAGGGCACGCTGGCCGAGGCGACCCGCGACCCGAAGGTGGTGCGGGTGTTCCTCGGCGGGCACGCCGCATGAGCGGCGACCTGCTCACGCGCGGACGGCATCGAGGCCGGCTACGGCAAGGTGCAGGTGCTGTGGGGCGCCGGGCTGTCGGTGAACGAGCGCGAGAGCGTGGTGCTGCTCGGCCCCAACGGCGCCGGCAAGACCACGCTGCTGAAAGTGCTGCTCGGCCTGCTGCCGGCCTGGCGCGGCGCGGTGCGGCTCGCCGGCGACGACATCACGCGGCTGCGCACCGACCAGCGGGTGCGGCGCGGCCTCGCCTACATGTCGGAGATCGGCGTGTTCACCGGCCTGACGATCGAGGAGAACCTCCGCATCGGCGGCCAGTTCGCCGAGCGCGCGACCCTGCGCGGCGCGGATGGAGGAGCTGTACGGCATCTTCCCCGACCTCGCCGAGCGCAAGTCGGCGCTGGCCGGCAGCCTGTCCGGCGGCCAGCGCAAGATGCTCGGCATCGCCAAGGCGCTCGCCGCCGGGCCGCGGCTGCTGGTGATGGACGAGCCCTCGGCCGGGCTGTCGCCGCTGTTCGTCTCGCAGGTGATCGAGGTGCTGGGCCGCTTCCGCGCCAGCGGCCTGGCGCTGCTGATCGCCGAGCAGAACGTCGCCTTCCTCGACCTCGCCGATCGCGTCTTTACCCTCGAAGGCGGCCGCGTCGGCTTCGAGGGCACGGTCGCGGCGCTGCACGCCGACGACGCGCTGCACCGGGCGTATTTCGGGCTGGACGGGTCGTGATCCGCCGCGCCTGAAACCCGGCGCTCCTCCGAATCGTAGCGTCCGCAGCCGTTGACGGCGGCCCAGGACGGGGGCACGGACATTCCAGGATGATCGCCACGCGACTGCGCGGGAGATGGGACGGGCCGATAGCGGTCGCGTTGCGCGTGGCGCTGGTCGGCGCGGTCGTGATCCTGCTGGTCTGGGTCCTGTCGGACGTCGTGCTGCTGATCTTCCTCGCGATCCTGCTTGCCGCGATGCTCGACGGCATCGCCGGCTGGCTGCACCGCAAGACGCGGCTGCCGCGAGCACGCCGCACTCGCCATCGTCACGCGTGGCGATCGTGGTCCTGGCGTGCGGCCTCGCCTACTGGGTCGGGCCGCGCTTCGCCGACGAGGGCAAGCAGCTCTGGAGCCAGATGTCGGGCGAGATCGACAGCCTGCGCCAGCGCTTCGGCTCCGGCGCGCGGCCATCTCATGTCTCCAGCGGCGGCGGCCTGCTCGGCTCCGCGCGGGGGCTGCTGAGCTCGACGCTCGGCATCATCGGCAGCGCGTTCGTCGTGCTCGCGGCCGCGGTCTATTTCGCGATCGCGCCCGAGCTGTACCGGGACGGCGTGGTGAGCCTGTTCCCGATGCGCCATCCGGCCGCGCGCGCGCGAGCATCATGGACGATATCGGCCATACGTTGCAGTGGTGGCTGCTGGGCCAGGCCGTGGACATGCTGGTGGTCGGCATCCTCTCCGGCGTCGGGCTGGTGCTGCTCGGCATCCCGCTCGCGCTGGCGCTCGCGGTGGTCGCCGCCCTGCTGACCTTCGTGCCGTATTTCGGCCCGATCGTCTCCGGCATCCCGGCCGTGGTCGTGGCGCTGACGATCAGCTGGCACAAGGCGCTGTGGGTGGTCGGGCTTCTACCTCCTGTGCCACGGCGTCGAGGGCTATCTGGTGGCGCCCTACGTCCAGCGACGCACCGTGGAGCTGCCGCCGGCGCTGACGGTGCTGTCGATGGCGATCTTCGGGACGATCTACGGCGTGCTCGGCATCATCATCGCCACCCCGCTGATGGCCACGCTGCTGGTCATCGTGCGCGAGGGCTATGTCCGCGACGTGCTCGGCGATCACCAGCATCGGTCGGGGCCGACGGGCGGGCGATCTGAGCCGCGCCGATGCTCAGGCCAGCCGCTCGATCAGCGCCCGCGCGGCGGCGGGGTTGCGTGCCTTGGCGCCGGCGATCACGTAGACGTAGCAGTCGCGCCGCGCGCTCCAGCGGCGGATGCGCTCCGCCCAGGCGTCGAGCTCGGCGGCGCTGAAGCCGGCCGGCTGTTCCGGCGACGGTTCCCTTGAGCCGCGCATAGACGAAATCGGCCGTGTCGTCCGGCTCGGTCTCACCGTCGAGGCCGAGCAGCACGTGGGCGACGCCGTGGGCGCGCAGCAGGGCCAGCGCATTCGGGCGAGCGGAAGCTCTCGTGCTGCGGCCTCGATGGCGTGGCGCAGCGGCGGCCGTCGCGCTCCGGCGGCAGCAGGTCGAGAAACGCGGCGAACTCGCCGGCTCGAACCGGCGGGTCGGCGGGAACTGCCAGGCGATCGGCCCGAGCTTGGCGCCGAGCTCGGTCAGCCCGGAGGCGAGGAAGCGCTCGACGGCAGGCCGCCGCGCGCGCCGCGTCGCGCGGCTGGGTGGCCGCGCGCGGCCCCTTCACCGCGAAGGCGAACCCGTCGGGCGTCGCGTCGTGCCAGGCGCGGAACGTCTCGGCGTTCTGCGTCCGGTAGTAGGTGGCGTTGACCTCGATCGAGGTGAGCTGCCGGCTGGCATGGGGCAGGCAACTCGCTGGCGCGCAGGCCGGGCGGATAGAAGCTCTCCGCGCCAGGGCGCGAACACCCAGCCGCCGATGCCGATCGCGGATCGTCGCGGGATTCGGATCGGGCGGGCCTGATTTTCCGCGACGGCGCTGGCATACTGCTCCTCCTGCCGGTCGGGGCGCGTCCCGCCGCGGGTGCCACGGGGAAGCGGACACCATGAACAGCGCCTATCTCACCGGCCTCGACCGCAACCAGGCGAACTATACGCCGCTGACGCCGCATCACGTTCCTCGAACGCGCGGCCAGCGTCTACCCCGACCGGCTTTCCGTCGTGCATGGCGAGTGGCGGACCACCTGGAAGGAGACCTACGCGCGCTGCCGCCGGCTCGCCTCGGCGCTGGCGCGGCGGGGGATCGGCAAGAACGACACCGTCGCGGTGATGGCGCCGAACATCCCGGCGATCTACGAGGCGCATTTCGGCGTGCCGATGTGCGGCGCGGTGCTCAACACGCTGAACACCCGGCTCGACGCGCCGACGCTCGCCTTCATGCTGCGCCACGGCGGCGCGCGCGTGCTGTTCACCGACCGCGAATACTCCGACGATCATGGCGGAGGCGCTGGCGATGCTCGACGAGAAGCCGCTGGTGATCGACATCGACGATCCCGCGGCACCGGGCGGCGCGCTGCTCGGCGAAAAGACCTACGAGGAGTTCCTCGAGGAGGGCGACCCCGAATACGCCTGGGAGAACCCGGCGGACGAGTGGGACGCGATCTCGCTCAACTACACCTCCGGCACGACGGGCGATCCGAAGGGCGTCGTCACGCACCATCGCGGCGCGTATCTCAACGCGGTGTCGAACATCGTCAATTGGGGCATCCGGCAGCATCCGGTGTATCTCTGGACGCTGCCGATGTTCCATTGCAACGGCTGGTGCTTTCCGTGGTCCGATCGCCGAGCGCGCGGGGGTGAACGTGTGCCTGCGCCGGGTCGAGCCGCAGGCGTGCTGGGACGCGATCCGCGCGCACGGCGTGACGCATCTGTGCGGCGCGCCCATCGTCTACGCGACGCTGATCAACGCGCCGGAGACGATGCGGCAGGGCGTCGGCCACACCATCCAGGGCCAGGTCGCCGGCGCGTCGCCGCCGGCCGTCGCTGATCGAGGGCGCCGAGCAGGCCGGCATCGAGCTCACGCATGTCTATGGGTTGACCGAGACCTATGGGCCGGCCGCGGTGTGCGCCAAGCACGCGGAATGGTCGGATCGGCCGCTCGAACGGCGCGCCGACCTCAACAGCCGGCAGGGCGTGCGCGTGCCGATGCAGGAGGCGCTGGTGGTGCTCGACCCCGACACGATGCGCCCGGTGCCGTGGGACGGCGAGACGATGGGCGAGATCATGTTCCGCGGCAACATCACGATGAAGGGCTACCTCAAGAACCCGGCGGCGACCGAGGCGGCGTTCGCCGGCGGCTGGTTCCACACCGGCGATCTCGCGGTGGTGGATCCCGACGGCTACGTGAAGATCCGCGACCGCTCGAAGGACATCATCATCAGCGGCGGCGAGAATATCTCGTCGATCGAGGTCGAGGAGGCGCTGTATCGCCATCCCGCCGTGATGAGTGCCGCCGTGGTGGCGCAGCCCGACGAGAAATGGGGCGAGACGCCGTGCGCGTTCATCGAGCTCAAGCCCGGCGCGCAAGGCCACGCGCGGAGGAGCTGCGCGCGTTCTGCCGCGAGCACATGGCGCGCTACAAGGTGCCGAGCCGCTTCGTGTTCCGCGACATCCCCAAGACCTCGACGGGGAAGATACAGAAATTCGCGCTGCGCGAGGCGGCGAGGGATCTGGCGGGCTAGCAAACCACGTCATGGTCGGCGCAGGCCGACCATGACGGACAGGGGAGGAGACCAGCGATGACCTATGCGGCGCCGCTGCGCGATATCCGGTTCGTTCTCCACGAAATGATCGGCGTCGATGATGCCGCGCTGGTGGACGCGATTCTCGACGAGGCGGCGCGCTTCGCCGCCGACGTGCTGGCGCCGCTGAACCAGCCGGGCGACGAGCAGGGCGCGCGCTGGCAGGACGGCGCGGTCGCCACGCCGCAGGGTTTCCGCGATGCCTACGAGAGATTTGTCGCCGGTGGCTGGAACGCGCTGGCTTGCGATCCCGCGCATGGCGGGCAGGGATTGCCCACCGTCATCGCGGCGGCGGTGGACGAGATGTGGCACGCGTCCAACATGGCGTTCGCGCTGTGTCCGCTCCTGACGCGGGGCGCCATCGAGGCGCTGTCGTTGTGCGGCACCGAGGCGCAGAAGGCGCTCTACCTGCCAAAGATGGTCGAGGGCACCTGGACCGGCACGATGAACCTCACCGAGCCGGCGGCCGGCTCCGACCTTTCGGCGGTCCGCACGCGGGCGGTGCCGGAGGGCGACCATCACCGCATCTTCGGCCAGAAGATTTTCATCACCTACGGCGAGCACGATCTCGCCGAGAACATCGTTCATCTCGTGCTGGCGCGCACGCCCGATGCGCCCGAAGGGGTAAAAGGGATTTCGCTGTTCGTGGTGCCGAAATTCCTGGTGAACCCGGATGGCGGCCTCGGTGAGCGCAACGATGTGCGCTGCGTCTCGATCGAGCACAAGCTCGGCATCCACGCCAGCCCGACGGCGGTGCTGGCCTATGGCGACGCGGGCGGCGCGATCGGCCATCTGGTCGGCGAGGAGAATCGCGGCCTCGAATACATGTTCGTGATGATGAACCTGGCGCGCTTCGGCGTCGGGCTCGAAGGCATGGCGATCGGCGAGCGCGCGCTGCAGGCCGCGGTTTCATATGCGACGGAACGGGTGCAGGGCACCGAGGTCGGCGTGCGCGGCGGCGGGCGCGTGCCGATCATCCGCCACCCGGACGTGCGGCGGATGCTGATGGACATGCGGGCGCGGACCGAGGCGGGGCGGGCGCTGGCCTATTTCGTCGCGGGCCAGCTCGACGCGGCGCGGGACGGCGATGCGGCGGCGCAGGCGATCGCCGATCTGCTGATCCCGGTGGTGAAGGGCTGGTGCACCGAGAACGCGGTGGAAATCGCCTCGACCGGCGTGCAGGTGCATGGCGGCATGGGTTTCATCGAGGAGACCGGGGCGGCGCAGCATCTGCGCGACGCGCGGATCACCACGATCTACGAGGGCACCACCGGCATCCAGGCCAACGACCTCATCGGCCGCAAGATCGCCCGCGACGGCGGCCGGGCGGCGCACGCGGCGATCGCCGAGATGCGCGCGACCGCCGAGCGGCTGGAGGGCAAGGAGACGGCGGCGTTGCGCGCCGGGCTCGACGACGCGCTCGGAGCGCTGTCTGGCTGCGTGGATTGGGTCGTGGCGACGCACGCCGCCGATCCGCGCGCCACGGCGGCCGGCGCGGTGCCGCTGCTGAAACTGTTCGGCATCACCGCCGGCGGCTGGCAGATGGGCCGCGCGGCGATCATCGCGCGACGGAGGCTCGCGGAGGGCGACAACGCGGATCGGGATTTCTACACGGCTAAGCTCGGAACAGCCCGGTTCTATGCCGACCATGTGCTGCCGCAGGCGCGCGGCCTGGCGCACGCGGCGATGCACGGCGCGGCGGGCGTGCTGGCCTTGGAGGACGCGCAGTTTGCCGGATAGACGGTCGGAAAACATCGAAGTGAGGCGCACCGAGGCATGAACGAAGATGCGGAGGCCGCCGTCGCCGCCGTCGCGCGCATCGACGCGGTGCCGCACGATCCTCGAGGTCGTGTGCCGCACGACGGGCATGGGCTTCGCCGCCGTGGCACGGGTGACGGAGGATCGCTGGGTCGCCTGCAGCGTGCGCGACGAGATCGATTTCGGGCTTCAGCCCGGGCGAGCGAGCTGAAGGTCGAGACGACGATCTGCGACGAGATCCGCCGGCAGCCGGCAGGCCGGTCATCATCGACCATGTCGCCGAGGACGCGGCGTATTGCGGCCATCCCACCCCGGCCATGTATGGATTCCAGAGCTACATCTCGATGCCGATCTGCCGGTCCGGACGGGACGTTCTTCGGCACCCTCTGCGCGATCGATCCCGCGGCCGATGCGCGCTGAACACGCCCGAGACCGTCGGCATGTTCAAGCTGTTCGCCGAGCTGATCGCCTTCCACCTCGACGCGCAGGAGCGCCTGGCGCGCAGCGAGGCGGCGCTTGTCGACGAGCGCGCGGACCGCCGAGCTGCGCGAGCAGTTCATCGCGGTCCTCGGCCACGACCTGCGCAATCCGCTCGCCGCGGTCGAGGCCGGGACGCATGCTGCTGTCGAGGCAGCCGCTCGACGAGCAAGCGCGAGATCGTCGTCGGCCTGATGCAGCGGCAGCGTCAGGCGCATGGCCGGCCTGATCGACAACGTCCTGGATTTCGCGCGCGGCCGCCTGGGCGGCGGATTGTCGCTGCAACCGGACTGCCGACGGAACCGCTGGAGCCAATGCTCGACCAGGTGGTCGCCGAGCTGCGCGCCGCGTGGCCGGATCGGGTCATCGAGACCCACTTCGCCCTGGCTCAGCCTGTCGATTGCGATCGCGGCCGCATCGGGCAGCTCTTCTCCAATCTGCTGGCCAATGCCCTCACGCACGGGGCGCCTGACGGCCCGGTCCGGGTCAGCGCCGCGGCCCGCGACGGCAGTTTCGAGCTGGCGGTGGCCAATCCGGGCGAGCCCGATCCCGCCCGCCACGGTCGACCGGCTGTTCCAGCCGTTCTACCGCGAATCCGCTCGGACCCGTCCAGCAGGGGCTCGGCCTCGGGCTCTACATCGCCGCGATGATCGCCAAGGCGCATGGCGGCACGCTTGGACGTCACCTCGTCACCGGGACGAGACGCGCTTCACCTTCCGGATGCCGGCGAACTGACCTGCCCGGATCAGAGCTTCGCCAGCACGCCGTCGCGAAAGCGGCGCATGTTGTCGATCGTCGAGGCCACACTCTGGCTTGGCCCGTAGCCGAACAGCCGGACATCGACGGCGCTCACGCCCAGATCGGCCAGCGCCTTGATGTCGCCGACCCAATCGGCGTCGCTGCCGGTGAACATCTCGGCCTCGCCCTCGATCGCGCCGCGCGGCTTGACGCCGGGACCGGCCAGGACGCGCAGCGCGATGGCGATCTCCGATGGGTCGCGCCCGGCCTTTTCGGCGAAGCCGCGGAACCGCGCCAGCCCGCCTTTGAAGCGGCTGACCGTGTTCATCGGGAATTGCGGGTTGGTGCCGACGGGATACCAGCCTTGCGCGTATTTGACGGTGCGCCGCAACGCCGGGCCGCTTTCGCCGCCGACCCAGATCGGGATTGGATTCTGCACCGGCTTCGGCGTGAACACAACGTCGTCGAACTTGACGTACTTGCCGACAAATTTCGGGAAGTCGGCGGTCCAGAGTTCCTTGCACGCATCCATCCATTCATCGGTGACGTGCCCGCGATCGTCGAACGGCGCGGCGCCGACGGCCTCGAACTCCTCGCGGCACCAGCCCACGCCGATGCCGAGCGTGAGGCGGCCCTTGGAGAGGAAGTCGATGGTGGACAGCAGCTTCGCGGTCAGCACCGCGGGTCGGTGCGGCACGACCATCACCGACAGCACGAAGCGCAGCCTCCTGGTCAGCGCGGCGATATAGGCCGTGGTGGCAAGCTGCTCCAGCCACGCCGCCTGCGTGCCGGCGGGGAACTCTCCCGTGTCGGTGTAGGGATATTTCGAGTCCAGATTGCGCGGCACCATGAGGTGGTCGCTGATCGTCACGTAGTCGAAGCCGAGCGCCTCGCCTTCGGTGACGATGCGGGTGAGGCTGTCGGGCTCGATCAGCGGGCCGGATGTGGGGACGTTGAAACCGATCTGCACGACTTCCTCCCTCTCGAATTTCGCACGCTCAGCCATAGCACAGGCGAACCTAGACCCCGAGCCGCCGCATCAGGCCCTGTGCGTCCACCGGCGCGCGCACCTTGGCATCGTTGTCGAAATAGACGAACACGTCGCGCTTGCGCGCCCGCGCGCGTGGGCCGACGCGCTCGGCGTCGGACGGTTCGCGGCCGGTGGCCCAGGCGGCGACGCGGGCGGCCCAGGCATCGAGCGCGGCTGTCGTCGTAGCCGCTGGCGTAGAGCTCCTCGGAGCCGTGCAGACGGCAGTAGACGAAATCGGAGGTGACATCCATCAGGCGCGGCCAGTCCACGGCGTCGGCGCAGACCAGCGCCACGTCGTGTCGGCGCAAGCAGGTCGATGAAGGCGCGGTCGCGAAAGCTCTCGTGGCGGATCTCGAAGGCGTGGCGCAGCGGACGGGTCGGCGTCGGTGCGGGTCCAGGCGCGGCCGGCGAGGCGGTGGTCGGCGTGGCGCTTGGCGAATGCGGCGGCGCGCGCCGTGTCGCGCGGCAGCAGGTGGAAGAACGCCTCCAGGCGCTCCGGCTCGAAGCGGAAATTGGCCGGGAACTGCCACAGGATCGGGCCCAGCTTCTCGCCGAGCCGCAGCAGGCCGGAGCCGAGGAAGTTGCCGAGCGGCGCCTCGATGTCGCGCAGGCGCTTCATGTGGGTGAGGAAGCGCGGCGCCTTCACCGAGAACACGAAATCGGCTGGGGTCTGCTCGGCCCATGTCGCGAAGCTCTCCGGGCGCTGCAGGCTGTAGAAGGTGCCGTTGATCTCGATGGTGCGGAATTGGCTGGCGGCGAAGGCCAGTTCCTGCTTGTGCGGCAGGCCCTTGGGGTAGAACACGCCGCGCCAGGGCGGATAGGTCCAGCCCGAGATGCCGATCCGGATTTTTCCACCGTGGCGCATGGCTCAGGGTAGCGCGTCACGCATGGGGGACGCGGGTATCACTCTCATCGTCATGCCCGCACTCGTTGCGGGCATCCACGACTTGCGGTGTCACCCGGAGAAGGCGTGGATGGCCGGCCTGCGCCGGCCATGACGGCGATGCAATGAACGGCTGACAGCATACGCGGCGCGTGCGATCCTCCGGGAACAATGACGGCAACGGAGCGCACGCAGGTCGGGATCGTCGGGGCCGGGCCGGCCGGGCTGTTGCTGGCGCATCTGCTCGATCGGCAGGGCATCGCCTCGGTGGTGCTGGAGGCGCGGTCGCGGGAGTATGTGGAGAACCGCATCCGCGCCGGGGTGCTGGAGCAGGGCACGGCGGACCTGCTCGCCCAGTCGGGCCTCGGCGAGCGGATGGCGCGGATCGGCCTGCCGCATGAGGGCGTGATCCTGCGCTTCGGCGGAGCAGGACCACCGGATCGACTTCCGCGCGCTCACCGGCAAGGCGGTGATGGTCTACAGCCAGCATGAGGTGGTGCGCGACCTGATCGGCGCGCGCCTCGCCGCCGGCAGGCGCATCGTGTTCGAGGCCGAGCGGGTGAGCGTGCACGATTTCGACACCGACCGCCCGCGCATCCGCTACCAGGAGAACGGCGCGGAGCGGGTGCTCGAATGCGACTTCATCGCCGGCTGCGATGGGTTCCACGGCGTCTGCCGGCCGTCGATCCCGCCCGGCGTGCTGACCGAGTTCGAGCGGGTCTATCCGTTCGGCTGGCTCGGCATCCTGGCCGACGCGCCGCCCTCCTCGCACGAGCTGATCTACGCGAACCACGAGCGGGGCTTTTCGCTGCTGTCGATGCGCTCGCCGACGGTGAGCCGGCTGTATCTGCAATGCGCGCCCGACGAGGATCATCGAGGCGTGGTCGGACGCGCGGATCTGGGCGGAGCTGCAGACCCGGCTGGCCGGCCCCGGCTTCACGTTGCGCGAGGGCAAAATCACCCAGAAGGGTGTCACGCCGATGCGCAGCTTCGTGGTCGAGCCGATGCAATGCGGCCGGCTGTTTCTCCTGGGCGACGCCGCGCATATCGTGCCGCCGACCGGCGCCAAGGGGCTCAATCTCGCGGCCGGCGATGTCGCGGTGCTGGACCGCGCGCTCGGCGCCTGGTACGGCACGGGCGACGAGAGCGGGCTTGCGGCCTACTCCGCGACCTGCCTGCGGCGGGTCTGGAAGGTGCAGCGCTTCTCCTGGTGGATGACCTCGATGCTGCATCGCTTCGACACCCACAGCCCGTTCGAGCGGCGCGTGCAGCTCGCCGAGCTCGACTACGTGGCGTCCTCGGTCGCGGCGTCGACCGCGTTGGCGGAGAATTATGTCGGGTTGCCGTTCCTCTGAGGGAAGCAGCCCCGATCCGGGCGATCCTCAGCTTGCAGCGCGCCGTGCTGGCGCAGGAAGCCGAGCAGCGGCAGCAGGGGCAGGCCGAGGATGGAAAAATAATCGCCCTCGATGCGGTCGAACAACTGCACCCCCATGCCCTCCAGCCGATAGGCGCCGACCGAGGCGGTGAGCGCGTCGCCCTCGCGGTCGAGATAGGCGTCGAGGAAGCCGTCGGAAAACTCTCGCATGGTGAGGCTCGGCCGGGCGACATGGTGCCAGATGCGGGCCTCGCCGCGCTGGCACAGGACGGCGTGACCAGCATGTGCGTCCGGCCGCGCAGCGCGAGAAGCTGCGCGCGGGCGGCGTCCCGCGTCGGCGGCTTGTCGAACCATTCCTCGCCACAGACCAGGAGCTGGTCGGCGGCGATCACCAGGGCGTCCGGCTCGCGGCGGGCGATGCGGGCGGCTTTCAGCTCGGCGAGCAGGAGGGCGGCGTCGTCGGGCGTCGCGCCGTCCGCGCCGGCCGCCCCCTTGATCTCCGCCTCGTCGATATGTGCGGGCTGCGCCTCGACGGCGAGGCCGGCGCCGCGCAGCAGGGCGAGGCGCGCCGCCGAGGCGCTGGCGAGGATCAGGCGGGGCGGATCGGCGTGTGGCATCTTGGTGCTCTCATGCAGGATTGTCACAGTTGGGATCGCCGGCGCGGGGCTCGCCATATCCCGCCCGCACCCTTATCGTCCCGGCCCGGCATGATGACCGATCTGCCCAACCTGCTGACCTTGTCGCGCATCGCGGCGATCCCGTTGATCGTGGCTCTCGTGGCGGTGCGCAATCCCGCCGCCGACCTCGCGGCCTGCGTGGTGTTCAGCGCCGCCGCGATCACCGACTATTTCGACGGGCGGATCGCCCGGTTCCGCCGGCAGACCTCCGATCTCGGGCGGATGCTGGACCCGATCGCCGACAAGCTGCTGGTCGGCGCCACCCTGATGATGCTGGCCGGCATGGGCCGGCTGCCCGGCCTCAGCCTCTATCCCGCCGTGGTGATCCTGCTGCGGGAGATCCTGGTGAGCGGGCTGCGCGAGTACCTCGCCGGCATCCGCATCGGCCTGCCGGTGACCCGGCTGGCGAAATGGAAGACCGGCTTCCAGATGGGCGCGCTCGGCACGCTGCTGGCGGGCGATTCGTCGGCCGCCATGCTGCATCTCGGGTTCCTTCCGGTCTCGCTGATCGGCGAGGCCATGCTATGCGTCGCCGCCGTGCTCACATTGACCACGGGCTGGGACTACCTGACCGCCGGGCTGCGCCATGCGAGCGGCGTCGCCGCCGACCGGCGGGCCGCACCGACCCGGTGCCGCCGCATCCGTGATGCGATGATCCCGTGAAGGTTCTCGGCGTGATCGGCTGGTCCGGCAGCGGCAAGACCACGCTGATCGAGGCGCTGCTGCCGCTGCTGCGCGGCGCGCGGGCTCACGGTCTCCACGGTGAAGCACGCGCATCACGGCTTCGACATGGACCGTCCCGGCAAGGACAGCTTCCGTCATCAGCGAGGCCGGCGCGAACGAGGTGATGGTGGTCAGCGGCTCGCGATGGGCGCTGCTGCACGAGGTCGCCGGCCCCGAGCCGCCGCTCCCGGCGCTGCTCGCGCGGCTGGCGTCGGTCGATGTGGTGCTCGTGGAGGGGTTCAAGACGCATCCCTACCCGAAGCTCGAGGTGCACCGCCCGGCGCTCGGCAAGCCGCCGATCTGGCCGGAGCAGCGCGACGTGGTGGCCGTGGCCTCGGACGCGACGCTCCCCTGCGACCGGACGCTGCTGCCGCTCGACGAGCCGGCTCGCGTGGCCGAATGGACGCTACGGTTTCTCGAAAGCATCGCGGACTACGCTCCGGTCCTTGAGCGGATCACGCGCTAGGGGCACATTCCCCCGGCAATTCAACCCGACCTCGCCTTGGAGCCTTCCCGTATGCGGCGTTTTGCCCTGATCGGCCTTGTTCTGCTGCTGCCCGGCTGTACCGGCTTCGCGGACTTCATGGGCAACACGTTCACCTACGGGACGAACCCCAATTCGCCGGTCGGAGACTTCGGAGAACATGCGCCGTGCCCGCGGGACTGGACGCGGAAGTGGAGCCGCTCACGCCGGAGCCCGGCAACATCTGGCCCGGTCCGGTCCAGCAGATGCCGACCTTGCAGGACCTGGAAAAGAACGGCTTCCAGCCCCCGCCGACCGGCGAGCCCTATGCGCCCGCCCACCGCCAGCCGGACGCCGCGCGGCAGCTCCACGCCGCCGGGCAACGTCCAGCCCGGCTTGCCGCCGGAATTGCAGCCCCGGCCGCCTTCCGTCTCGACCACCCCGCCCGCACGCAATCCGACCGGCCGGGTGGTGCAGACGCCGAGCGGCCCTGGCGTGACCTCGGGTGGCACATCGGGCTATCAGACCCTGACCTCGCCCCAGGGTTCTTCCGTGGTGGTGCCGAACGGCAACGGCACCAGCACCGTTATCCATCCCGACGGCACGGTCGAGACCATCCCCACCCCGCGCTGAGGACCATGCAAACGCCAGACACCAGCACGCTGAAGATTCTCTATTTCGCCTGGCTGCGCGAACGCACGCGGGTCGCGGAGGAGGAGGTGTCGGTTCCCTCGTCGGTGACAACCGTGGGCGCGCTGGTGGATTGGCTGAGCGCGCGCGGTCCGGGCTATCAGGCGGCGTTCGCCAACCGCCGCACCGTGCGCTGCGCGGTCAACCAGGATTTCGCCGACCCCGCCACGCCGCTGGCTTCCGGCGACGAGGTGGCCTTCTTCCCCCCCGTGACCGGCGGCTGAGGCGCGCGATGGCGACCATCCGGGTGCAGGAGGCGGATTTCGACATCGGCGCGGAATTTTCCGCACTCACCGCGGGCCGCAGCGATATCGGCGGCATCGGCTGCTTCGTCGGCACCGTGCGCGACCAGGCCGGCGGCCGGCGGATCACCGCGATGACGCTGGAGCACTACCCGGCGATGACCGGCCCGGCGCTGGCGCGGATCGCCGCCGAGGCGGAGCGGCGCTGGGCGCTGCTCGGCTGCACGGTGATCCACCGCGTCGGCCGGCTGCTGCCGGGCGAGAACATCGTGCTGGTGCTCGCCGCCGCCCCACACCGCCAGGCGGCGCTGGACGCGGCCGGGTTCCTGATCGACTTCCTCAAGACCCGCGCGCCTTTCTGGAAAAAGGAAGCGTTCGCCGAAACCGGCGAGGAGGCGTGGGTCGAGGCGCGCGAGGGCGACGACGCGGCGGCGGCGCGGTGGCAGGGCGAGGCGGCTCGGCCGGAATAGATCGGCCGCGGGCGCGTCGCTTCTGAATGGCCGCCCAGGATCGGCCGCGGAGGGAACCCCATGCCGAACTTCGCCCGCATCATGCTCATGGCCTGCGCCGCGCTCGGCTTCGCGGCGACGGCGCTCGCCCAGACGGCGCCGCCGATGCGAATTCGCGGCACGATCGAGGCGGTGAACGGGCGCACGGTCGTCATCGACACCCGCGAGGGCAAGAAGGTCTCGGTCCAGATGGCGGACCCGGCGACCGTGATGACGGTCAAGCCGGTCGCCCTCTCGTCGGTTTCCCCCGGCACCTTCGTCGGCATCGCGGCCGAACCGGACGCGCAAGGCAAGCTGCAGGCCCAGGAGGTGCTGGTGTTCCCCGAGAACATGCGCGGCACCGGCGAGGGCCAGTACGGGTGGGATCTCACGCCCAAGAGCAACATGACGAACGGCACGGTCAAGGCCGCCAAGCAGGGCGGCGGGGAGCGTTACCTCGAACTCACCTACAAGGATGCGAGCGCCAATATCGCCGTGCCGCCCAACGTGCCCGTGGTCACGCTCGTCCCCGCCGCGTGGTCGGACCTCAAGGCCGGCGAGCGTGTGTTCCTTGCCGCGACCAAGAAGCCGGACGGCGATCTCACCGCTGCGCGCATCATCGTGGGCTCGGCGGGGGTCGCACCGCCGATGTGAGGGGCGGCTACTCGCGCGCGAGCAGACGGTCGTTGACGAAGCTGGCCAGGCCGCCGGCCACGAAGTCGCGGCGCAGGGCCATCTCGTCGTAGTCCTCGCGCAGCCAGTCGAGGAACGGCTTGCGACCCTCGCCTTCCATCGCGTAGCGGACGAAGAAGGCGTCCAGGATGCCGGTGCGCGAGCGGTTGAAATGGCCGAAGCGCCAGGAGAGCTGCGCCAGCGCCTCGCGTGCCGTGCCGCCGCCGAGCAGGATGAACAGGCCCGAGGCGAGGCCCGCGCGGTCGGCGCCCGACTTGCAGTGGATCAGCGCCGGCTCGGCCATCGTGCGGTAGATTTCCGCCAATCGCAGGATGCGGTCCTTGTGCGGCGCGCCGCGGCTCTCGAACGGCGCGTCGATATGCACGAGGCCGATCCGCGCCGCCGCCTCGCGCGAGAGCGCGTCCGAGCCGCACTGGCGATGGCCGCGCAGGTTGATGAGCGTCCTGATCCCGTGGCGCCTCGCGACGCGGGCGAGGCGCGCGGGGGTGGGGTGGTTGCAGCGGTAGAGCCGGCCGGGCACCACCGCCGCCCAGTTGTCCCACAGCACGCGGAACGCCGCGTGGTCCACCAGCAGGCTGTCGGACCACGCGCGGGCGCGGCCGCGCGGGGTGCTCAGGTCGCCGCGGAACATCGCGCAGGTGCGACCACCCACGCAGCCGGCTCGCCCGGGCATGAGCCGCTCCCCTCGTCCGGGGAAAGGCGAGGAGAACCGCGCCTGCAAGGCCGCTACACCACCCGCTCCACCATCAGCTGCTTGATCGCGCCGATGGCCTTGGCGGGGTTGAGGCCCTTGGGGCAGGTCTGGGTGCAGTTCATGATGGTGTGGCAGCGATAGAGCTTGAACGGATCCTGCAGCGCGTCCAGTCGCTCGCCGGTGTATTCGTCGCGCGAATCGGCGATCCAGCGATAGGCCTGCAGCAGCACGGCGGGGCCGAGATAGCGGTCGCCGTTCCACCAGTAGCTCGGGCAGGCGGTGGTGCAGCAGAAGCACAGGATGCACTCCCACATGCCGTCGAGCGCCGCGCGCTCCTCCTTGCTCTGCAGGCGCTCGGCGTCGGGCGGGGCGGGGGTGTCCGCCTTTAGCCAGGGCTCGATGGCGCGGTACTGCGCGTAGACCTGCGTGAGATCAGGCACCAGATCCTTGACCACCGCCATGTGCGGCAGCGGGTTGATGCGCACCGCGCCCTTCACGTCCGCGATCGGCTTGAGGCAGGCGAGCGTGTTCTCGCCGTCGATGTTCATGGCGCAGGAGCCGCAGATGCCCTCGCGGCAGGAGCGGCGGAAGGTCAGCGTCGGATCGACCTCGTTCTTGATCTTTATCAGTGCGTCCAGAACCATCGGGCCGCAGGCGTCGAGGTCGATCTGCGTAGGTGTCGTTGCGCGGGTTGGCCCCGTCATCGGGGTTCCAGCGGTACACCTTGAAGTCGCGCACCCGCTTCGCCCCGGCCGGGCGCCTTCCACGTCTTGCCCTGCCCGATCCGGCTGTTGGCGGGCAGTCTGAACTCGGCCATTTCGGTCTCTTTCGTCCCTAGTACACGCGCTTCTTCGGCGGAAAGACGGAAACCTCGTTGGTCAGCGTCTGCATCCGCACCGGGCGGTAGTCGAGCCGCACCGCGCCGTCGTCGGCGCACCAGGCGAGCGTGTGCTTCATCCAGTGCTCGTCGTCGCGCTCGGGGTAGTCGTCGTGGGCGTGGGCGCCGCGGCTTTCCTTGCGGGCCTCGGCGCCGACCATCGTGGTCATGGCGTTGCCCATCAGGTTCTCCAGTTCCAGCGCCTCGACGAGATCGCTGTTCCAGATCAGGCTGTGGTCGGACACCGACATGTCGTCGAGGCCGCGCCAGACCTGCTGCATCTTCGCCACGCCCTCGGCGAGGGTCTTGCTGTTGCGGAACACCGCGGCGTGGCTCTGCATGGTGCGCTGCATCTCGAGGCGCAGCTCGGCGACCTTGGTGCCGCCCTTGGCATTGCGGGTGCGGTCGAAGCGGGCGAGCGAGCGCTCGCCGGCGCCGGCCGGCAGCGGCGCCTGGCTGTCGCCCGGCTTGACGATCTCGGCGGCGCGATGCGCGGCGGCGCGGCCGAACACCACGAGGTCGAGCAGCGAGTTGGTGCCGAGCCGGTTGGCGCCGTGCACCGAGACGCAGGCGCACTCGCCGACCGCCATGAGGCCGGGCACGATGGCGTCCGGGTCGTCCCTGGTCGGGCGCAGCACCTCGGCGTGATAGTTCGTCGGGATGCCGCCCATGTTGTAGTGCACGGTCGGCAGCACCGGGATCGGCTCCTTCGTCACCTCGACGCCGGCGAACACTTTCGCCGTTTCGGAGATGCCGGGCAGGCGCTCGTGCAGCAACTCGGCGCCGAGATGCTCCAGATGGAGCATCATGTGGTCCTTGTTCGGCCCGCAGCCGCGCCCCTCGTTGATCTCGATGGTCATCGAGCGGGACACCACGTCGCGCGAGGCGAGGTCCTTCGCGGTCGGCGCGTAGCGCTCCATGAAGCGCTCGCCCTCGGAATTGGTGAGATAGCCGCCCTCGCCGCGCGCGCCCTCGGTGATGAGGCAGCCGGCGGGGAAGATGCCGGTCGGGTGGAACTGCACGAACTCCATGTCCTGGCACGGCAGGCCGGCGCGCAGCACCATGCCGTTGCCGTCGCCGGTGCAGGTGTGCGCCGAGGTGCAGGAGAGAAAGGTGCGGCCGTAGCCGCCGGTCGCCAGCACCACCATCTGCGCGCGGAAGCGGTGGATCGTGCCGTCCTCCAGGCACCACGCCATCACGCCGCGGCAGGCGCCGTCCTCGTCCATGATGAGGTCGAGGGCGAAATACTCGACGAAGAACTCGACCTCGTGCTTGAGGCTCTGCTGATACAGCGTGTGCAGGATGGCGTGGCCGGTGCGGTCGGCGGCGGCGCAGGCGCGCTGCGCCGGCTCCTTGCCGTATTCCTTCATGTGGCCGCCGAACGGGCGCTGGTAGATGCGTCCGTCCTCGGTGCGGCTGAACGGCACGCCGTAATGCTCCAGCTCGTAGACCGCCGGGATCGCCTCGCGGCACATGTATTCGATGGCGTCCTGGTCGCCGAGCCAGTCCGACCCCTTGACGGTGTCGTACATGTGCCAGCGCCAGTCGTCCTCGCCCATGTTGCCGAGCGCCGCGCCGATGCCGCCCTGCGCGGCGACGGTGTGGCTGCGCGTCGGGAACACTTTGGTCAGGCAGGCGGTCTTGAGCCCGGCCGCGCCGATGCCGAGGGTGGCGCGCAGCCCGGAGCCGCCCGCGCCGACCACCACCACGTCGTAGGTGTGGTCGATCACCGTGTACGCCCGGTTAGGATTGATCGCGTTCATCGCTGTCTCAATTCCGTTCGGTCAGAGACCCATCTTGAGGACCGACACGATCCCCGCCAGTGCAGCCACGAAGCAAACCGCCCTGATCAACAGCAACAGGGCGAACCGCGCGCTGTCGACGTGCACGTAGTCCTCGACCACCACCTGCAGGCCGAGCTGCATGTGGTAGAACGTCGCCAGCAGCAGACAGATCAGCAGTACGATCGTCACCGGGCTCGCCACCCAGTTCAGCACCTCGTCATGCGAGGCGCCGACCAGGCGCACGGCGGCGCAGATGAACCAGATCGTCAGCGGCACCAGGGCGATGCTGGTGACGCGCTCCGCCCACCAATGCGCGACGCCCGATTTCGCCGAGCCCAATCCGCGCACCCGCCCGAGCTCCGAGCGCATGACGGTGATGTGCACGTCGCGGGAGGCCGAGGCTCTCGCCCTTTCCGACATGACCGGTCCCTATCTCACCGCGAGGCCGACGATCCAGACGAGCAGGGTGAACGCGAACGTCGCGATCACCACGACCCAGCCGGTGGCATGAAAGATCGGCTTCTCGAAGCCGTAGCCGGCGTCCCAGGCGAGGTGCCGGATGCCGTTGAACAGGTGATAGAACAGCGCGACGGTCCAGCCGATCAGCACGATCCAGCCGATCACCGAGCCGAGGAACCATTGCACGTCGGCGAACGCGTCGGGCGAGGTCGCGGCGGCGACCAGCCACCACACCAGCACCAGCGCGCCCACCGACAGCGCGATGCCGCTGAAGCGGTGCATGATCGAGAGCACGCTGCTGATCTGCGGGCGATAGACCTGCAGATGCGGCGACAGCGGCCGGCGGACCAGCCCGCCATCGGTGTTGCGCGCCACGATCAGCGCGTCGCGTACGTCCTTCACGGATCGCTCCCAGTAAGTCGGCGATGCAAGCGGCGGTCGCCCCGCCAACCGACCGGGTTCATTACCGCCGGGGTCGAGGGGGGTCAACGCGACGGCGCGCCGGGGCAGACCCGCGCGCAGCCGGAACCACTTGGCAAGATAGGAGCTTTCTCTCGCGGAGATAGGTTCCCCATGTCCACCACTGAGCCCGGCCTGGCGCTGCCATTCGACTATCCTCCGATGGAGGCGGAGAGCGTCGACGCGCTCCCGGACGGGCCGGGCTGGCAATACGAGCCGAAATTCGACGGCTTCCGCTGCCTGGCGTTCCGCGACGGTTCGAGCGTCGAGCTGCGCTCGAAATCCGGCCAGCCGCTCGGGCGCTATTTTCCCGACGTCGTGGCCGCCCTCGGCGCCGTCGCCGCGCGGCACTTCGTGCTGGACGGGGAGATCGTCATTCCCGAGGGCGCGGGCAGCTCGTTCGAGGCGCTGCAGATGCGGCTGCACCCGGCGGCGAGCCGGGTACGCAAGCTCGCCGCCGAGCAGCCGGCCCGCTACGTGCTGTTCGACCTGCTGGTCGATGCGCGCGGTCACGACTTGACCGGGCGCCCGCTCGCCGAACGCCGGGCGGCGCTGGAGCAACTGATGCCGCGCCTGGCGAATGCGGCGCTGGCGCTCGCGCCCCTGGCGTCGAGCCGCGCCGCCGCGCAGGCCTGGCTCGATCGGCCGCCGCCCGGCCAGGACGGCGTGATGGCGAAGCGGCTCGACAGCCCCTATCGCTCCGGCAAGCGCGACGCGATGGTCAAGGTGAAGCGCCTGCGCACCGCCGACTGCGTGGTCGGCGGCTTCCGCTACCTGCGGCAGGGGCGGGAGGTCGGCTCGCTGCTGCTCGGCCTCTACGACGCCGAGGGCCGGCTCGATCATGTCGGCTTCACCTCGACGATCCCGCGCGGCGAACGGGCGGCGCTCACCGCGCGGCTGGAGGGACTGAAAGGCGGCCCCGGCTTCACCGGCCGCGCCCCCGGCGGCCCGAGCCGCTGGAGCAACGGGCGGGAGAGCGACTGGCACAAGCTGCGTCCCGAATTGGTGGTCGAGGTGAAATTCGACCACGTTTCGGGCGGACGTTTCCGCCACGGCACGACGCTGCTCCGGTTCCGGCCCGACAAGGCGCCGCGCCAATGCACGATGGAGCAGATCGGCGGCTAACGGGTGATCGTCTCGTCTCGACGCACCTCCGAGGTGCGAGCCACACATCACGGTCATCGCGAGCCCCGGAGCTGCTGTCCGGTTTAGTCGCAGTCGAAAGATATGCCTACCGCGGTACTCAATTCGTCATCATCGGGCTGGTCCCGATGATCCACGACTTTGCCGCCCGCAGCCGAAGTCGTGAATTGGTCGGCCTCCGCCGACCATGAGGCAGAAATCATCATTTGACATCCAGACTAACTAACATTATGCTCCCGCCCATGCCTTCCGACGCCCCGCCCCCGACCGGCGTGATCCACCGCTTCACCCGCTTCATCGAGGGGCTGAAGCGGGCGATGGCCGACGGCATCCGGCCCAGGGAGGCCACGCTGGCGGCGATGGCGCTGCCGCTCTGGAGCTATCTCTCGGGCACGCTGCGGCGTCTCGCGGCGCTTCATGCGCGCTTCGCGGCCGGGGCGCTCGCCCCGGCCTCGAACCGCGGCGCCGCGCGGCAGCCGGTATCGGACCGCCCGAGGACAGTGCGCCGGCCGCCCAGCATTCCGCCGCGGGCCGGTGCTGCTGCGGTATTATCTGGCGCATTTTGTCGCCCCGCTGCGCGAGCTGCTGGACGATCCGGAGATGCGGGCGCTGCTGGCGGCGTGCCCGCAGGCGGGGCGGTTGCTGCGGCCGCTGTGGCGCAAGCTGACCCCCGATCCGCTGCCCGAGGCGCTGCGCCTGCCGCCGAAGCCGCCCCGGTCGGCGCCACCGCGATTGGCGCGACCGGAGGCGGCGAGCCCGCCCGAGCGCGCCGGCCTGGCCTGGCGTCCCGGCCGTTCCGGCCGGGCTGCCGCCTTCGCTGCCTGCCTGGCCGCCCCCGCTCTTGCGGGCCTGGCCCCTCGCGACGATACCATTGGTCGGCTGGCGCGAGCCGGATACCCCGCGCTAGCCTGCCGGGATCAGGGTTCGGGGAGATTGACGATGGATACTCCTGTGCAGCACCGGGTGGCCGCCGAGGATTACCTAGACGCCCTTGCCGCCAACGGGATCGACAATCTGTTCGTCAATCCAGGCACCGATTTCGCGCCGCTGATCGAGGCGTTCGCGCGCGCCGAGCGGAGCAACCGGCCGGTGCCGCGGCCGATCGTGGTGCCGCACGAGCACGCGGCGGTCGCGATGGCGCATGGCTACACCTTGGTGACGGGACGGCCGCAGGCGGTGATGCTGCATGTCAACGTCGGCACCGCCAACGCGATCAACGCGCTGATCGACGCCAGCCGCGATCGCGTGCCGCTGCTGCTGACCTCGGGGCGCACCCCGTTCACCGAAGCCGGCGCCTCCGGCTCGCGCAGCGTCTACATCCATTGGGCGCAGGAGATGTTCGACCAGGCGGGCATGGTCCGCGAGTTCGTCAAATGGGACTACGAGATGAAGCGCGGCGATCAGGTCGCCGCCGTGGTCGACCGCGCCCTGGAACTGGCCACCGCCTCGCCGACCGGCCCGGTCTATCTCACCCTGCCGCGCGAGGTGCTCGGCGAGCCGGTCGCCGACACGGCTGGGGCAAGCCGCCCGCCGCGCGCCCGCCCGGCCGTTCCGTCGCCCGCGCCGGCCGACATCGAGCGGCTGGCCGACTGGATCGCCGCGGCGCGGATGCCGCTGGTGATCACCGGCCAGGTCGGCCGCGACCCGCGCGAGGCGATCGCGCTCACCCGCGTCGCCGAGCGGTTCGCGCTGCCGGTGGTGCCGTTCAACCCGCGGCATTTCGCGATCGCCGGGCGGCATCCGATGTTCCAGGGCTCCTCCCCCGGCGCGCTGCTCGGCGAGGCGGACCTCATCGTCGGCATCGAAAGCGACGTGCCCTGGATACCGAGCCTGCAATCGCCGGCGCCGGACGCCCGCATCGTCCAGATCGGCGAGGACCCGCTCTATCACCGCTATCCGATGCGGAGCTTCCGGTCCGACCTCACCATCGTCTCGGGCACGCTGGCGCTGCTCGAAGCCCTGGAGCCGGCGCTGGCCGCCCGGCTCGATCCGGCGGACGCGGCGGTGGCGGCGCGGCGGGACGCCCTGACCGCGCGCTCGGAAAAACTCCAGGCCGGCTGGGAGGCCGAGATCGCCGCCGCCGGACGGGCCGACGCGATCAACGCGGTCTGGCTGAACCACTGCCTGCGCGACGTGATCGAGGCGGACACGATGGTGGTGAACGAATACTCGTTCCGCCAGGAATACTGCCCGCTCGAGCATCCGGGCAGCCTGTTCTCGGTCGGACCCGCGGGCGGGCTCGGCTGGGGGTTGCCGGCGGCCCTCGGCCTGAAGCTCGCGGCGCCCGACCGCATGGTGGTGGCACTGCTCGGCGACGGCGCCTACATGTTCGCCAACCCCACCGCCTGTCATTTCATGGCCGAGAGCCAGGCGGCTGCCGGTGCTCGCGGTGATCTACAACAACGCGCTCTACGGCGCGGTGCGGCGCGCGACGCTCGACATGTATCCCGCCGGCGCGGCGGCCCAGTCGGACGGGCGGACACTCGCCGAACTCTCCAACCCGCCATTCGAGCGCATCATGGAGGCGCATGGCGGGCATGGCGAGCGGGTCGAGCGACCGGGCGATCTGCCGGCGGCGCTTCGGCGGGCGGCCGCCGCCGTGCGGGGCGGGCGGCAGGCGTTGGTGAACGTGATCTGCCGGTGACGCCGGTGGCGGACTGATGCCTCCCGCTACGCCGAGATGTGCTCCAGCACCGCGCGGCGCTGGTTGATGCCGAACGAGACAATGAGGATCGCCGGGATCAGCGCGCCGGGGACGATGAGGTAGACGAACCAGCCGGCATGGCCGAAGGCGGCCGTGGTGGTGAACAGCCAGCCGGCGACGATGGGGCCGAACACCGCGCCCAGATGGCCGACGCCATCCGTCAGCCCGGTGCCGGTGGCCCTGAGACGCGTCGGGTAGCTCGCGGCCGTGTAGTTGTACATGCTGAACAGCCACACCATCGTCGCACCCCAGGACAGCGTGACGAGGATGTAGGTCGCCGGCAGGGAGTGCACGAAGTAGAGCGCGACCAGCATGATCGACGCGACCACGGCGGCGATCAGGATGATGACCCGTCGCTCGACCGCTTCGCCGAGCAGCGCGCAGATCGCCAGGCCGATGCCGCCGCCGAAGGTGGAGGACACCAGGATCACGCCGAACGTCTCGCCGGAGCCGAAGCCGTAACCCTTGAACAGCAGCGCCTCGTAGCCGCCGAAGCCGTAGATCATGCCGCTATAGCCGAGAATCCAGGCGAGCAGCAGCACGGCGGTCCGGCGGCCGTAGTTGCCGCGAAACAGCTCGCGCACCGGCACGTGCTTGCCGACCGCGACGGCGTACTGGTCGTACGCCGGCTCGGGCAGGCTGGCGAGGCCGGAGCGCCGCAGGCACTCCGCTTCGAGGCGGGCGGTGACGCGCTCGGCTTCCTCGTGCCGGCCGTGCGCCTCGAGCCAGCGCGGCGATTCCGGCATGGCCAACAGCGCCAGCGGGACCAGCACCACCAGCGAGACGACGCAGTAGAAGCCGATGAACACCTGGTAGTGGCCGGGTATCCAGAGGATCGCCGGGACGTTGCTGAGCACGCCGAACACCGCGATGGCGAGCACCTGGGAGCCAAGCATGACCCGGCCGCGCTCGCGCGGCGGAATGATCTCGCCCATGTAGACGACGTTGGTGGACAGAATCCCGCCCAAGCCGAGGGCCGAGAGCCCGAAGAACAGCATGAGCAGGGCGAAATCGTCGGTCATCGCGGTCGGCCACATCAGCAGTGCGATCACCAGGGTCGAGAGCAGCAAGGCGGTCCGGCGTCCCCAGCGGTCGGCGACCATGCCGATCAGGTACTCGCCGACGAGGATGCCGACGCCGAACTGCATCGCCAGCAGCAGCGAGAAGGCGCCCATCCCGAAGGCGTGCCGCGGCATCCAGACGAACGGGTAGACCTTCGCCGGGATGCCGTCGGCGGCGATGATGACGCCCCAGAAGATCTGGCTGATGAGCGCCAGCCGCCATTGCGCCCAAGTCAGCGGCAGGCGGTCGATGCGGGCGGCAATCCGGCCGGCGCCGCCAGTGGGCAGGATACCGGTCGGCAGGACATCTGCGGTCATTCTGGACCTGCATCTTGGGGACGTTTCGCCATCCGCTTCACGGCGGGGCAGCGCCCGCAAGAACCGGCTTGCTCCCCATAACGCCGCGGCGGCGCCCCGGATCGGCCTTCGCCGAAAGTTTCCGTCCGCGGTTCAGTGGCCGTGATATCAGTCGGGAGCGGTGCGTCCGAACGCCATCACCAGATCGCGGATCGCGGCGGGGTCGGACTGCTCCATCACGCGACGGGCGAAGCGGGCGCAGGTGTCGATGTCCACTGCGCGGACCGCCTGCTTGACCCGTGGCACGGCGCCCGCGTTCATGCTGAAGCTGCGTACCCCGAGCCCGAGCAGCAGCGGGGTGAGGCGCGGGTTGGCGGCGATCTCGCCGCAGACCGACACCGGCATCCGCATCCTGAGCGCCGCCTCGGTGGCGAACTGCACGAGCCGCAGCACCGCCGGGTGCAGCGGATCGTAGAGCTCCGCGAGCTCGGTCTCGGCGCGGTCCACGGCGAGCGTGTAGGCGGTGAGGTCGTTGGTGCCGATGGCGAAGAAATCCGCCTCCAGCGCCAGCGCGTCGGCCGACAGCGCCGCACCGGGCGTCTCGATCATGATGCCGAGCGGCGGCAGCTTGTCGGGCAGCCGCTCGCCGCGCCGCCGCAGCCGCCTCGCCACCCGCTCGTAGATCACGCGCGCCTCGCGCACCTCGGCCACGTTTGTCACCATCGGCAGCATCACCCGCACCGGGCCGGCGGCGGCGGCGCGCAGGATCGCGGCGAGCTGCGTCTCGAACAGCGGCACCCGGCGCAGCAGCAGCCGGATGCCGCGCAGGCCGAGTGCGGGGTTGGGGTCGGCGGCCTCGGGCACGATGCCCTCGCTCGACAGCGCGTCGATCTCCTTCTCGCCACCCCAGTCGAGCACCCGGATGGTGACGGGATCGCCGCCCATCGCCTCGACCACCGCGCGGTAGCTCTCGGTCTGGGTGGCCTCGTCGGGCACGCCCTCGCGGTTCATGAACAGGAACTCGGTGCGCAGCAGGCCGATGCCCTGCGCGCCGGACTGGGCGATCAGCGGCAGCTCGATCGGCAGTTCGAGGTTGGCCTGCAGCTCCACCGCCTCGCCGTCGAGCGTCTCGGCGGGCAGCCGGCGGAAGCGGGCGAGCTTCTGCCGCTCGCGCGCGAAGGCGGTGACGGCGCGGCGGGCGGCGGCGAGGCGTGCGGGCGAGGGGTTGAGCGCGACCGTGCCGGAGGCGCCGTCCACCATGGCGAGGTCGCCGGGGCGGATCGCGTGGGCGAGCCCGGCGGCACCCAGCACGGCGGGGACGCCGAGGGCGCGCAACATCACGGCGGTATGGCCCTCCGCGCCGCCCTCTTCCGTGGCCACGCCGGCGAGGCGCGACGGGTCGAGCAGGGCGGCGTCGGCGGGGCGCAGCGCCTCGCTGACCAGGATGGCGCCCTCGGGCAGGCCGGCGAAGCTGCGGAACGGCTGGCGGGTGAGATTGCGCACCAGCCGGCGGCGCGATCTCGCGCACCTCGTCGGCGCGGCGCGCGATGCTGCCGCGCTCGTCCTCGGCGGTGTCGGGCAGCGATTGCGCGGCGATCGTCCCGGCGATGCCCTCCGCTTCCTCGAACACCGCGCTCTCGGCCGAGAGCAGCGTCTCGGCGATGCGCCGCCGCGCGCCGCGCAGCAGGCGCGAGTTGCCCAGCATCTGCAGGTAGCCGTCGAGCAGCGGGGCGATCTCGTCCTGGCTGTCCTCGGGCAGCACGGCGAGGCGGCCGCGCAGCTTGGCCACCTGCTTGCGCGACTGCACGATGGCGGCTTCGAGCCGCGCGCGCTCGGCCTCGATGTCGGCGGCGGCGATCTTCTGGCGGATGATCTCGGCGCGCGGCTCGGTGGTGCCGAACACCGCGCCGATCGCGACGCCGGGGGAGACCGGAATGCCGGCGAACAGCTTCTCCGGCCGCCCGTCCGCCGATTTCAGCGGCCCGGAGAGCCGTTTGTGCTGCGGCGGCGGCGGCCGCCCAGTCTTGTCCTCAGTCCTGTTCATGGAAGCCGGACTCGACGAGGGCGGCCAGCGCCTCCAGCGCCTCCTTGGCGTCCCAGCCCTCGGCCCGCAGCTCGATCGGGGCGCCCTGGCCGGCGCCCAGCATCATCAGCCCCATGATCGAGCGGGCGGAGACGCTCTGGCCGTCCTTGATCACGTCGACCGAGGCGCCGAAGCGCTCGGCGAGGGTGACGAACCGTGCGGCGGCGCGCGCGTGCAGGCCGCGCTTGTTGCAGATGATGACCACCCGGCTGAGCACCGGGGCGCCTTGCGTGTCCGGCTCACCGCCGCCGCTGGCCGGCGCCATCAGCCGCAGCTTCCGTTCCCGTGCCCGTTCACCTTGCAGCCGTGCAGCACATGCGAGGCGGCGGCGATGTATTTCCGGCCGGCCTCCTGCGCCCGATCCACCGCGTCGGCGAGCGGCTGGTGGGAGCGGACCTTGGCGAGCTTGACCAGCATGGGCAGGTTCACCCCGGCGATCACCTCGACGCCCTTGCGGTCCATCATGGAGATGGCGAGGTTGCTCGGCGTGCCGCCGAACATGTCGGTGAGCAGCACCACCCCGTCCCCGGTGTCGCAGCGCTCGATGCAGCGCTCGATATCGGCTCGGCGCCCCTCCATGTCGTCGTCGGGGCCGATGCAGACCGTGTCCACGTTGCGCTGCGTCCCCACGACATGCTCGAGGGCGGATCGCAGCTCGTCCGCCAGGTGACCGTGGGTCACCAGGATCATGCCGATCATCGCATACCCATGCAGAGCCCGAAGCCGCGCTTCGGAAGGCGTTTCAGCGGCACGCTACAAGTAGGCATGGTGTCCGTCAGGCCTCCTGTGCCCGATGGGGCGAAGGCCGCGGGGCCTCGCCCTTTGAACCCGAGCCATTCGGGCCCGGGCCGCTCGACTCCGGATCCCGCGGTCCCGCGGGGAAGCCGTCCCGTCGCGGACCACGGTGGTCCGCCATCCCCGCGCCGAACCCCGCCTCCCGGGCCAGTTCACGATGGGTAACGTTCGCGCGCCAGCCAGTTCCGATCAGATACGCCGCCAGCCTTTCCACCAGGTGAACCGAGCGATGGCGGCCTCCGGTGCAGCCAATCGCGATCGTCGAGTACTTCTTGCCCTCCTGGACGAACCTCGGCAAGAGCAGGGCTAACAGATTCGTGATCGTAGCGAAGAACGCGGCAAAATCCGGGTCGGCCTCCACGTAGGCGCCGACCTCGGGATCGAGGCCCGTTCGTGGACGCAATATGGGATCGTAATGGGGGTTCCGCAAAAAGCGTGCGTCGAATACCAGATCCGCTTCCCGCGGCAAGCCGGCGGGGAAGGCGAAGGAGATCAGGGAGACGTTGAGGCCGCCCTGGCCCTCCACCGCGCTGCCGACGCCGAAATGCCGCTCCACCAGCCCGCGCAGCGACGCCGGCGGCAGGGCCGAGGTATCCAGCATCAGGTCGGCGGCCTCGCGCAGCTCGGCGGTCAGCCGCTCCTCGATGTGGATGCCGTCGCCCACGCGGCCCTGGGGGACAATGGATGCCGCCGCCGTGTCTCGGTGTAGCGGCGGAGCAGCACCTCCTCGTCGGCCCAGGCATAGATAAGCTCCGGCCGCAGCCCGGCGCCGCGCAGCCGGCCTATCATGTCGAGCACGTCGCCCGCGTCGAATTCCTGGCTGCGGGCGTGGATGCCGATGGCGAGCGGCGACTTCGTCTCGCGCGCCAGCGCCTCGACCATGCCGAGCGGCGGATTGTCCACCACCTCGAACCCGAGATCCTCGAGCGCGTGCAGGATCGAGAGCTTGCCGCTGCCCGACAGGCCGGTGATCAGCACGAGCCGGGGTCGATCGCCGCTCATGCGGCAAATGCTCCGGCGACCTGGCCCACAAGGCCGAGCGCGCAGTCGAGCGCCAGCGCGACACGCTGCGGGGCGGAGGCGGCGGCCGGGTCGACCGCGATCAGCGGCAGATCGAGGACGGCGTGGCGCGCGGGAGCGGGCAGCCGCTCGATCCGGGCGGAGACATCCACCACCAGGGCGAGGCGGGCGGCCGGCACAAAGGGCAGCCGCAGCAGCCCGAGGCCGCGCACCTCGATCAGCCCGGCGAGTGAAGCGGGCGCGCGCGCCATGCCGTGCTCGATCTCCACCCGGTCATCCGCGACGAGGTCGAAGCCGCGGTCGAGCAGACGCAGCACCAGGTCGGACTTCCCCGACCCAGCCGGCCCTAGCACCAGGACCCCGGCGCCGTCCCGGGATGCGCAGCTCCCGTGGATCTGCATGGGGGCGGAATGTGGGACGGGTCGCGGCGGAAGGAAAGCGCCTTGTGATCGCCATCCCCTCCATGCCAGCGTCCCGATTTCATCAGGAGAACGGCGTGACCGGTCGGGACCAGATCGAGGCTGCGGCGGCGCGCATCGCGCCCAGGGTGAGACGGACGCCGGTGCTGCGCGTTCAGGGGGCGGAACTCGGGCTCACGCCGCCGATCACGTTCAAGATGGAGTTCCTGCAACACACCGGAAGCTTCAAGCCACGCGGTGCCTTCAACCGGATGTTGTCGGAAATCCTGCCCGCTGCCGGGGTGATCGCGGCGTCCGGCGGCAATCACGGTGCCGCGGTGGCCTACGCGGCGCGCGCGCTCGGGGTTCCGGCGGAGATCTTCGTCCCCGCCACGGCGCCGGCGGCCAAGGTGGCGCGGATCGCCAGCTACGGCGCCCGGATCGTGCAGATTGGCGCCAGCTACAACGAGGCGATGCTGGCGAGCCAGGCGCGCCGCGACGAGACCGGCGCGCTGGAGGTCCACGCCTATGACCATCCCGACGTGCTCGCCGGCCAGGGCACGGTCGGCCGGGAGTTCGAGCAGGACGCGCCGGCGCTGACCCACGTGCTGGTCGCGACCGGCGGCGGCGGCCTGATCGGCGGCATCGCCGCTTGGTATGCAGGAGCGCGCAATGGTGGTCAGCGTGGAGCCCGAGGCTTGTCCGGCATTGCACGACGCGCTCGCCGCCGGGCAACCCGTGCCGGCGGCGGTGGGCGGGGTGGCGGCCGACAGCCTGGGCGCCCGGCAGGTCGGCGCCGCCGATGTTCCCGCTGGCGCGGTCCTACGTGCAGCACGCCGTGCTGGTGAGCGACGCCGCCATCCTGGCCGCCCAGCGCCTGCTGTGGGAGCGGCTGCGCGTTCTCGTCGAGCCGGGCGGCGCCACGGCGCTGGCCGCCCTGACCTCCGGCGCCTTCACCCCGCCGCCTGGCGCCAATGTCGGCGTGGTGCTGTGCGGCGCCAACACCGATCCTGGGAAACTGGAAAATCCATGAGCGATTTCGTCCTGCTCGATGTCGATGCGCGCGGCGTCGCGACCGCCACCCTGAACCGCCCGCAGGTCGGCAATGCCTACAACGAGGAGATGCTCAACGCGCTGATCGCCGGCCTGGAGAGGCTGGCGCCCGACCCCGCGGTGCGCTGCCTCGTGCTGCGCGGTTCAGGGCGGCATTTCCAGGCGGGCGCCGACATCAACTGGCTCGCCGAGGTGGCGGGCTACGACGCGGCGCGCGGCTATGTCGCGGCGATGGCGACGACGCGCGCCTGCAAGCTGCTCAACGAGTTCCCCAAACCGACTATTGCGCTGGTGAAGGGCGCCTGCTTCGGCGGCGGCTGCGGCATCGTGTGCTGCACCGACGTGGCGTTCGCCACGCCCGACGCGGTGTTCGGGCTGACCGAGGTGCGCGTCGGCGTCGCACCGACGCCGATCTCGACGCACATGGTGCACGCGATGGGCCTCCGGCAGACCCGCCGCTACGCGCTCACCGGCGAGCGCTTCGACGCCGCCGAGGCCTGCCGCATCGGCCTGGTCCACGAGGTGGTCGCGCCGGAGCGGCTGGAGGAGAAGCTCGCCGAAGTGCTCGACGCGGTATTCCTCGGCGCCCCGGAGGCGACGGCGGCGACCAAGCGCTCCTTCCTCGGCGCCAACGGGCTGCTGCTCGACGAGCGGCAGATGGCGATGCTGGCGCACGAGAGCTGGACCCAGCGCGCCTCCCCCGAGGGCCGCGAGGGCACCGCCGCGTTCCGCGAGAAGCGCAAGCCGGCGTGGTATCGGGGCGCATGAGAACCCCCGCGAGCCAAATGCCCGGAACCTGACGGCTGCTGGGCCAAGGGCTTCTCCCCCTGCGATTAAGCGGAAAATCCGGCGGCGCGGCCACGACCGCCGCGGACGGGCGCGCGGTCAGGTCTCCCCAAACCCCGGCATGGCAGATCGGAACACTGCTGCTGCTGGCATCACGAACCGCATTCGGACCGCTACTGGTTGTTCGGCTGAATTCGGGCTCTTGGGCTGCGCGGGGTTTGTCGAGGGGCCGACGGGTGAGCCGCGCGATCCTGCCCCGGTCCGGGAATTGGGGCTGGGAGTCGCTTGGGCCGGATTGGTGGTCGGGCCGACCTTGCTCCCTCGCGGCCCGGCGCCCGTCTTGGAGGCGTCCGGCTTGCGCGTCGTCTGGGCTCCCGTGTCCGTCGTACTCTGTGCGTAGGCCGGGAGGACGGTACCCAGATCGCAAGTGTCAGGGGGACAAGCGCCACTCGTCTTGCAAAGGTCTTCACGCCACACCTCACTCCCGAGTTCATCTTTTCGTTTCGACCGCCCGGACGGCCCACCATGATAACGGCCGACCATGATAACCGTTCAGCGCCATGTCAGCCACAAGGGTCTCAGCCACAAGGGTCTCAGCCACGAGGGTCGAATGCGCGACGGTTCAGGTCGCGCGAAAGCCGGCTGGCATCGGCCGGACCTCGTCTAGGCCGTCGTCGGAACCCCTGCCCGGCTGAGGCGTGATTCTCCCTGAGCGCCGGAGGAAAATCCCGGTGCAGGAGGGACAGCGATGCAGGCAACCGCAAATCTCGCGCGCACCGTCGGCTGGGCGCTGCAACCGATCCGGCCGGGGCGTCAGGCCTTCGCCACGCGTCGGCGGGCGTTCGCCGCCGTGCCGGAGGCGATCAACGTCAGCAGCCCGGCCTTCATCGAGGCGGGCGCGATCCCGGCGCGATACACGGTTGACGGAGAGAGCGTCTCTCCGCCGATCGCCTGGGAAAAGCTGCCCGTGGGCACGGAAAGCCTCGTCCTGCTGGTCGAGGACGCGGACGCGCCCGTCTTGCGGCCGTTGGTTCACGCGATCCTGGTGAACATCCCGCCCGGCCTGCCCGGCCTGCGCGAGGGCGCGATCCCGGCCAGTATGCACGGTCCGGACGCGATCGGTTACGCGCCGGGGCGGAACTCGCTCGGCCGGCGGGGCTGGATGCCGATCGCGCCGCCGCGTGGCCATGGACCGCACCGCTACGCGTTCCAGATCTTCGCGCTCGACAATGTGCCGCAATTCGACTGGCCGCCCGGCCGCGAGCATCTGCTCCGCGTCATCCGCCCGCACTTGATCGGGCGCGGCACCCTGGTCGGGATCTATCAGCGGAAGTAGGGTGGCCGGCCGGCGCCGATCCCGGCTCAGGCCTACTGTGGAGACGTCATATGACCCTGCAAACCTACATGGGCGGCTGCCACTGCGGGAGCGTGCGGTACGAGGTCACGACGGACCCGGAGCAGGCGATCGCCTGCAACTGCTCGATCTGCGCCAAGCATGGCCTGTGGCTGACCTTCGCGACGCCGGACCAGTTCAAGCTCCTGTCCGGCGAGGGCGGGCTGACCGACTACCAGTTCAACCAACATGCCATCCATCACCTGTTCTGTCCGACATGCGGCATCGAATTGTTCGCGCGCGGCAGCAAGGACGGGAAGGCGATGTACGCCGTCAACGTCAGATGCCTTGACGGTCTGGACATCTCGACGCTCAGCCCCAAGCCATTCGACGGGCGGAGCCGGTAGGCTACCGCGTCGGGCGCGGCGGATCCTGCGTGTAGTCGTAGAAGCCGCGCCCGGTCTTGCGGCCGAGCCAGCCGGCCTCGACGTATTTCACCAAGAGCGGGCAGGGACGGTACTTGCTGTCCGACAGCCCCTCGTAGAGCACCTGCATGATCGACAGGCAGGTGTCGAGACCGATGAAATCCGCCAGTTCCAGCGGCCCCATCGGATGGTTGGCGCCGAGCTTCATCGAGGTGTCGATCGCGGCGACCGAGCCGACGCCTTCGTACAGCGCGTAGACCGCCTCGTTGATCATCGGCACCAGGATGCGGTTGACGATGAACGCCGGGAAATCCTCGGCGACCGCGGTGGTCTTGTTGAGCTTGCGGGCCAACGCCAGCACCGCCTGGAAGGTCGGCTCGTCGGTGGCGATGCCGCGGATGATCTCCACCAGCTTCATCACCGGCACCGGGTTCATGAAGTGCATCCCGATGAATTTTTCCGCCCGGTCGGTGCCGGCGGCCAGCCGGGTGATCGAGATGGACGAGGTGTTGGACGCCAGCAAGGCGTCGGGCTTCAAATGCGGCACCAGCGTCTTGAAAATGGCGTGCTTGACGTCCTCCTTCTCGGTGGCCGCCTCGATCACGAAGTCGCACGCGTCGAACAGCGCGTAATCGGTGCCGGTGGTGATCCGCGCGAGGGCATCCTCGCGGTCCTCCTCCGCGATGATCTTGCGGTTGACCTGCCGGTCCATGTTGCGCGCCATCGTCGCCATCGCGCGGTCAAGTGCCGGCTGGCTCACGTCCAGCAGCACGACCGGCAGTCCGGCGAGGGCGCAGACATGGGCGATGCCGTTGCCCATCTGCCCGGCGCCGATCACGCCGACGCGGCTGATCTCGGGGGCATCAGAAAGCAACGGCCCCGATGCCGGGGCCGCTGTCGTCGCCACGTTCATTCAGGACTTCTCCAGTTCCTTCGCCAATCTCCGGCAAGGCGGTGAACAGATCCTGCACCAGACCGTAATCGGCGACCTGGAAGATCGGCGCTTCCTCGTCCTTGTTGATCGCGACGATCACCTTGCTGTCCTTCATCCCGGCGAGATGCTGGATCGCCCCCGAGATGCCGACCGCGACATAGAGCTCCGGGGCGACGATCTTGCCGGTCTGGCCGACCTGGTAGTCGTTCGGCACGAACCCGGCATCGACAGCCGCGCGCGATGCGCCTACCGCCGCGCCGAGCTTGTCGGCGATCGGCTCGATCAGCTTGAAGTTCTCGCCGTTCTGCATCCCCCGCCCGCCGGAGATCACCACGCGCGCGGCGGTCAACTCGGGGCGCTCGCTCTTGGAGAGCTCGGCCGAGATGAACTTGGAGTTCTTCGGCAGATCGACCGCCGGCGCGGGCTCGTTCGTCGCGGAGCCGCCCTCGGCCGGCACCGGATCGAAGCTCGCGGCGCGGACGGTGATCACCTTGATCTTGTCCGACGATTTCACCGTCGCCATGCCGTTGCCGGCGTAGATCGGGCGGACGAAGGTGTCGGCGTCCACCACTTCGGCGATGTCGCTGATCGGCTGCGCGTCGAGGAACGCGGCGACGCGCGGCATGACGTTCTTGCCCACCGCGGTCGTCGCCGCCAGCAGATGCGTGTAGTTCGGTGCGAGTGCGACGATCAGCGCCGAGATCGGCTCCGCCATCGCGTGGTCGTATTCCGGCGCGTCGGCGACGATCACCTTGGCGACGCCGGGCAGCTTCGCCGCGGCGGTGGCCGCGTCCGCGACGTTGCTGCCGGCGATCAGGGCATGAACCTCGCCGAGCTTGGTCGCGGCGGCGACGGCGCTACGCGAGGGCTGCTTGATGCCGCCCGCGTCATGTTCGAGCAGGACGAGTGACGTCATCGGTCAGATCACCTTCGCTTCGTTGCGCAGCTTGTCCACCAGCTCGGCCACCGAACCCACCTTCTTGCCGGCCTGGCGCTTCGGCGGCTCGGCGACCTTCAGCACGGTCAGGCGCGGCGCCGGGTCGACGCCGAGATCGGCCGGCTTCATGTTTTCGATCGGCTTCTTGCGCGCCTTCATGATGTTGGGAAGGCTGGCGTAGCGCGGCTCGTTGAGGCGCAGGTCGGTGGTGACGATGGCCGGCAGGCTGAGTTCGACCGTCTCCAGCCCGCCATCCACCTCGCGCGTGACGGTGATTTTTTCACCGTCGATGGTGATCTTGCTGGCGAAAGTGCCCTGCGGCCAGCCGAGGAAGGCGGCGAGCATCTGGCCCGTGGCACTCATGTCGTCGTCGATCGCTTGCTTGCCGAGGATGATGAGCTTCGGCTGCTCCTTCTCCGCGATCGCCTTCAGGAGCTTGGCCACGGCGAGGGGCTGCAACTCGACATCGCTCTCGACCAGGATGCCGCGATCGGCACCCATCGCGAGGGCGGTGCGGATCGTCTCGGAGCACTGCGGCACGCCCATCGAGATCGCGACGATCTCGGTGGCGACGCCCTTCTCCTTGAGCCGAACCGCCTCCTCGACCGCGATCTCGTCGAACGGGTTCATGGACATCTTGACGCCGGCGGTCTCGATGCCGGTGCCGTCCGACTTCACGCGGACCTTGACGTTGTAGTCGACCACCCGCTTGACCGGGACGAGGATCTTCATGGGAAAAACCGTGCCGTTTCCAGGGGGCAAGCGCGGCCAGGGCGGGCCATTGCCGGTTCACCCCGGAACCGCGCCCGCCTGTTCGCGCCTGCAACAGGGGCCGGAAATTGGCAGGGGGCGATGGCCCTGTCAAACCACGCGCTTGGCCGAAGCCGGGCGCTCAGGATCGCAGCAGGCCCATCAGCAGGGCGAACAACAGCAGGGCCGCGGCTTGCAGGATCACCCGCCAGCGCATCAGCGCGTTGGACCGGCGCGGATCCCCGCCACCCCGCACCATGCCGAACAGGCCGGCGAACAGCACCCCGAGGGTGCCCAGCATCAGCAAGGCCAGAAGGATGACCAAGAACGTCTTCACGCCTGACACATAAGCCGCGCGACGGCGTTGTGCACCCTCCATGCGCGCCCGAATTCATCTCGGCTCAGCCCCTCAGGTTGACCGGGACTGCGGCTTATGGTGGGTCGCCCCGCATGGTCCGGATCATGTCGCTGCTGCTCTTGCTGGCCGCCGTCGCGCTCGGCTGCGCCGTGCCCGGAGCGGCGCGCGCCCAGGCCGCGCCGGCACCGGCCGCCGCGCCCGCCATCTCCCAGTCGCAGGCGCAGCAGACGCTGGAGGTGCTGAAGGACGACAAGAAGCGGGCAGCCCTGATCGGTACCCTCGAGACGATCGCGAAGGCGGCCCCGGCACCCGTCGCGGCGGCGAAACCCGTCCTGCCGCTGCCGATCGAGCCGGGCAGCGTGGGGGCGCAGGTCCTGTCCGGCGCGTCGGCGTTCCTCGACCATCTCTCCGCCCAATCCCGCGCCGCGTTCCGTGCGCTGTCGCGAGCGCCGGAGCTGTGGGGCGGGTTCTCGGCCATCGCCGACGATCCGGGCCAGCGCGCCCAGCTGCTCGACGCGCTCTGGCGGCTCGCCGCCGCGGCGGCGAGCGGCCTGGCGATCGAATGGTTGCTGTTGCTCGCGCTGCGCCGGCCGCACCGGCGGCTGCAGGGCGCCGCGCCACACGGGGCGAACGGGACCGCCGAACCCGAGGAGGAAGAGGAGGCGGCGGCGCTGTCCCGCGCGGAGCAGGGCGAGACGGAACCGCCGCGCCATCGCCACCGCATCCGCGCCACCGCCTGGACGCTGCTCCGGCGCATCCCGCTTGCCCTCGCGCGTCTGGTGCTGGACCTGCTGCCCGTGCTCGGGTTCGCGATCGCCTCGCATCTGGTCGTCGAGAGCCCGCTCGGCGGCACCGAACTGGTTCGCCTGGTCCTGCTCGTGCTGGTCAACGCCTATGCGGTCTGCCGCGCGCTGCTTTGCCTGTGCCGCATGGTGCTGTCGCCCGACACGGCGCGGCTCCGCCTGGTGCTGCTGTCGGATCCCGCTTCGCGCTACGTCATGCGCTGGCTGCGTCGCCTGATTGCCGTGGCGGTGTTCGGCACCGCCCTGGCGGGCGCCGGCCTGCTGCTCGGATTGTCGCAGGAGGCGCACGACTCGGCGCTGAAGGCGGTCGGTCTCGTCGTTCACGTCATGCTGATCGTGATCGTGCTGCAGAAACGCGCCGCGGTGGCCCGTCGCCTGCGGGCGCCGCCGGGGGCCACCGGCATGGTCGCCACGCTGCGCAACCGCTTCGCGGCGACCTGGCACTGGTTCGCGCTGTTCTACCTCGTCGCCGCCTGGCTGGTCTGGGCGGTGGAGCTGCCGAACGGCTTTGCCCGACTGCTGCACTTCGCCGTGGTGACCGCCGTGGTCCTGCTGGTGGGTCGGCTGGCGCTCATCGTCGTGCTCGGCACCCTCGACCGCGCGGCGCGGGCGCGACCGGACCTAGCGGCCCGCTATCCCGGGTTCGGCGCGCGGGTGCAGGTCTATCGTCCGGTGTTGCGCCGGGGCTTTACCCTCCTGGTGTACGCGCTGACGCTGCTCGCGATGTTCCAGGAGTGGGGGTTCGGGACGCTGTCCTGGCTCGCCCTGAGCACCCCCGGGCAGCGCCTGCTGTCCGCCGTCGCGAGCGTCGCGGTGACGATCCTGCTCGGGTTCCTGGCGTGGGAGGCGGCGAACGGCGCGATCGAGCGGCACCTCGCCCGGCTGGCCGACGAGCAGCAGGCGGCGCGCTCCGCCCGGCTGCGCACCCTGCTGCCGCTGCTGCGCACCACGCTGCTGGTGGCGCTGCTGGTCGTGGTCGTGCTGATGGTGCTGAGCGACCTCGGCGTCAACATAGCACCGCTGCTGGCCGGCGCCGGCGTGGTCGGCATCGCCATCGGCTTCGGCTCGCAGAAGCTCGTGCAGGACGTGATCACCGGGCTGTTCCTGCTGCTGGAGAACGCCGTGCAGGTGGGCGACGTGGTGACGCTGGCGAGCCTCAGCGGTGTGGTCGAGCATCTCTCGATCCGCTCGATCCGGCTGCGCTCGGAGGACGGCTCGGTGCACGTCATCCCGTTCAGCGCAGTGACCACGGTGACGAACATGACCCGCGACTTCGCCTACGCCGTGATCGAGGCCTCGGTCTCCTACAACGACGAGTACGACGAGGTGGTGACGGTGCTGCGCGACATCGTGCTGGCGATGCGTGAGGAGCCGCGCTGGGCGAGCGAGATCCGCGACGATCTGGAGGTGCTCGGCCTCGAGAAATTCGCCAACTCGTCGATCCTGATCAAGGCGCGCATCCGCTGTGGCCCGTTCGGGCGCTGGGCGGTGCGGCGGGAGTTCAACCGGCGCATGAAGCAGCGATTCGACGAGCACGGCATCGAGATCCCATATCCGCACCAGCAACTCGTCATGGCGCAGCCGGCCAACCAGGGCGGCGCGGCGATGGTGGCGACGGCAAAGGAGGCGGTGAAATGAGCAGCCCGTCGATCGAGGCCCTGGGCGCCGGCATCGCGCGGGACGGTTTCGCCCACGTCCACGCGCCCGAGATGCGCGCCCTCCTGGACGAGCACGGCGGGACCGCCGACTGGGACGCCTTCGCCGCGAGCTGGGACGATCTCGGGCTCGACACCTACATGGCCGATGGCGGCCGCTATCGGAAGCGGCGGCACGCGGCATTCGCGATGACGCCGGGATCGGACGCGATCCGCCGCAAGCCGCACCAGCCCCACTATCAGAGCCGCGACTACAACACGCTGAATGGCGGCGTGGAGCGGTGGTTCCAGCCGGTGCTGCCGCCGATCGGCGCCGGTGCGACGATGAGTGCCATCCTGCGCACCTGCCGCGAGCTGTTCGACGGCCTGACGAAAGTGCCCGTGTGGCACATCGAGGTGCACCAGTTCCGCATCGAGGCGCGACCCGGCGAGGCGGGCCGGCCGACGCCCGAGGGGATGCACCGCGACGGCGTCGATCAGGTGCTGGTGCTGCTGGTCCGCCGCGAGAACGTGCGGAGCGGCGAGACCAGCATCCACGACCTCGCCGGCAACAAGCTCGGCAGCTTCACCCTGACCGAGCCGCTCGACGCGGCGCTGGTCGACGACAACCGGGTGTTCCACGGCGTCACCCCGGTCGAGCCGGTCGATCCCGCCCGCCCCGCCTACCGCGACGTGCTGGTGGTGACGTTCCGGCGGGAGTAGCGGGCTCGCGGGCGGACGAGAGCTACCGT
This sequence comes from uncultured Alphaproteobacteria bacterium, assembly GCA_963799825.1. Taxonomy (GTDB): domain Bacteria; phylum Pseudomonadota; class Alphaproteobacteria; order Acetobacterales; family Acetobacteraceae; genus JAFKFI01. The sequence continues at coordinate 82,531 of CAWCYL010000014.1, read as the reverse complement.
GGCGTATGCTGCTCCAAAAAAGCCAGCACGCGGCGGCGCTGTTCGTCGATATGCGCCGGGCCTTTCCATTCCTGCAGAAGCTCGGCACCGGGCAGGATCTCGGCGAGTTCCGCACCGGTGACGGCCGGATGCGGCGTGTCGTCGCCAGGAAGCACGAGGGTGGGCACGCTGCATCGCCGGGCGAAGTCTCGGCTGACGCCGAACACGAAGTCGCCGTCCCACATGTTGCGGCCGAAGGACGCAAGGGCGCTCTCATCGAGCTCCGGCCGGGCCGCGCGCTGCTCCTTCGCCCATTCGGCGAAGCTGTCCGGGAAGTAGGTCGGGAATTGCGGATGCAGGCCAATGGGGTTCTGCAGCACGGCGGAGGCGATGCGGTCGGGCGCGATCTCGCACAACGAAAGGCAGAAGCTCGAACCGATGCAGCCGCCCAGCGTGTGAAAACGCCGGCAGCCGAGATGATCCATGAGTGCGAGATGGTCGGCGGCGTAGGTGTGCCAGCCGTGATCGGCGGCGATCGCGCCGCGCGACTGGCCGGCGTTGCGCTGGTCCATCGCGACGACGCGGAAGCGGGCGGCGAGCACCTCCGTCCAGTCGTTCCAGGGGCGGGGGCCCCCGCCGGCGGGCGTGTGCCACATCTCCATCCGCGAGCGCATCCCGCCCGGCGCGAACAGCAGGACGGGGAAGCCCTGCCCGTACTCCTCGAAATGGATCTCGGCGTCGGCAAGCGTCAGGACGGGCATGGCGAACTCCTCCATCCGGGGAGCGGGGGAGCATAGCCGGGCTTCGGCGAGAAGTTCAGTGCTCGTCGGCCGACCCCAGCATGATCTGCATCGCCCGACGCAGGCGCGTGATGCCGGCGCGGATCTCACCGTGGTCGCACATCAGCTTGCCCTCGTTGGACAGGAACGCCACGTCCTGCGACGGCGGCTGGCCGCGCTCGACCTCGTGCAGCCTCTCCAGCAGGTGCAGGCAATATTCCGGGGTATCCGTTGTGACCTGCTCCACCGGGGTCTGCCCGTCCACGATGGGCACGCCGAGCGGACCCAGGGCCACACAGGAGCCGAGGACGGCCAGGCTGGCCGCGCGCGCCATCGCGTTCATTGCACCACTTTGCTTCGCCGCACCTGACGCTGCCGTGTTCCCCGCATGAAACCGAGGTTACGTCGCCGGCCCGGCCGAGGCCACCGGCTGAGGCAGCGGCAGGACCAGCAGGGCGGCGACCCCAGGCGCCGCGTCGTCGAGCCGCAGGGCGCCGCCATGCAGTTGGGCGACCGCCTGGACCAGGGCGAGGCCGAGCCCCGAGCCCGGCGTGCTGCGCGCGTCCTCGCCGCGGAAGAAGCGCTCCCCGGCCCGGGCCAGGTCCGCCGCCGGGATGCCGGGGCCCTGGTCGCGGACGCCCAGCGCGATGCCGCTACCCGAAACGGTCCCGGAGACCACCACCCGGCCGCCCTTGGGAGAGAACTTGACCGCGTTGTCGAGCAGGTTGGCCACCGCCTGCTGGATCAGCTCGCGGTCGCCGTAGGCCGGCAGCTGCGGCGGCGCCGTGACCTCCAGCTGGATGTCGCGCTCCTCCGCCACGGCCGCATAGAGCTCGCCCACGTCGGCGAGCACCGGCGCGAGATCGAACGCCGTGAAGGCGGAGCGGCGCGAGCCGGCCTCGATCTCGGCGATCCGCAGCAGCGCCTGGAACACCGCCGACGATGCCGTCCAGGTCGGCCGTCGCGCGCTCGATCGCCGCACGCAGCTCGGCCTCGCCGCCGGCGTGCAGCGCCGCGTCCTCGAGCCGGGTGCGCGCCCGCGTGATCGGCGTGCGCAGATCGTGCGCGATGGCGTTGGACACCTGGCGCACCCCGTCCATCAGCCGGGCGATCCGCTCCAGCATGTCGTTGATCGTCTCGGCGAGCTGGTCGAACTCGTCGCCCCGGCCGGACAGGCGCACGCGCTGGCCAAGGTCGCCCGCCGCGATGGCCGCCGAGGTGTGCGGAGACGTTGGCCAGCGTGCGGCGGAACAGCCCGCGCACCACCAGCGCGCCCGCGCTCGCCATCGCCACCACGATCACCAGCGCCCATAGCATCGCGTCGGTCAGCAGGTTGCGCAGCTGGGCGCGCACCTGCACGTCGCGCCCGACCAGCAGATGGAAGCCGCCGGGCAGGTCGAAGCGGTGCACCCGGGCGAGCGATCGCATCCCGGCGCGCTGGATCGGCAGCTCGTACCAGTCGTTCGGCACCGTGACACCCGGCGGCCAGCGTTGCAGATTGCCGGCGATGCGGCGCAGCTGGTCGTCGACCAGGAGGTAGATCGCGTCATCGTCCACGTTCTGCGCCAGCCGGTCGTCGATGGTCATCACCAGCGCCGGCAATCCGCCCTCTTCCCACCGCTCCGTCAGCCCCTGCGCGTCGGCGCGGATGGCCGCCTCGGTCTGTCGATCAAGCAGACCCGCCGTCGCCCACCAGAGGAACAGCGCCAGGGCGAGCCGCTGACCGCCAGCAGCAGGGCGTAGACCACGGCGAAGCGGATGCCGGCGGAGCGCAGCAAGCCCAACGGCCGCCAGGGGTTCGGCCGGCGAGCCGCCGCCATAGGGTCGCACGAGTCCGACCCGCCTCGGGGGCCGGATGACCCCCTTGTCTGTCACCCAGGGCAGGCCCCCGCCGGCGGTCATGCCGGATCGGCGCGCAGCATGTAGCCGGCGTTGCGCACGGTGTGGATCAGCGGCGACGGGAACGGCTTGTCCACCTTCTGCCGCAGACGCGAGACGTGCACGTCGATCACGTTGGTCTGCGGATCGAAATGATAGTCCCACACGCCCTCCAGCAGCATGGTGCGGGTCACCACCTGGCCGGCGTGGCGCATCAGATATTCCAGCAGCCGGAACTCGCGCGGCTGCAGGTCGATCTTCTGCCCGGCGCGCCGCACCTGGCGCGACAGCAGGTCGAGCTCCAGGTCGCCACCGTGAGCTGCGTGACCGGCGCCTCGCCCTTGCCGCGGCGGGCCAGCGCCTCCACCCGCGCCAGCAGCTCGGCGAAGGCGAACGGCTTGGTCAGGTAGTCGTCGCCGCCGGCCTTCAGCCCGCGCACCCGGTCGTCCACCTCGGCCAGGGCCGAGAGGAACAGCACCGGGACCGTGTTCTTCTGGCCGCGCAAGGTCTCCAGCAGACGCAGCCCGTCGATGCCGCCCGGCAGCATGCGGTCCAGGATCACCGCGTCGAACTTCTCGCTGGCCGCCAGGAACAGCCCGTCGCGGCCGTTGTCGGCGTGCTCGACGACATGCCCGGCCTCGCGCAGCCCCCGCACGACGAAGCCCGCGACGTCCTTGTCGTCCTCCACCACCAGGATGCGCATGGCGCGTTCTCCCCCTCTGCCCCGTCTCGTCAGCCCGACGCCTGGCCGGGCGGCGGCCGACCGTGACCGGTACGTCCATGTCCCGCCCCTGGCGACGCAGCGTCAACCGCACATTGTTGCCGGGTGGCGTCGCGGCCACGGCGCGGATCAGGCTGCGCGCGCTGTCTACCCGCTCCCCGTTCACCGCCGTTACCGTATCGCCGGCGCGCACGCCCGCCTTGGCCGCCGGGCCGTTGCGCTCCACCCCGGCGATCGCGACGCCGCCGCCCGTCGCCCGGCGCTGTCCTGCACCGAGACGCCGAGCCAGCCGCGATCGATGTGGCCGCCATTGCGCAGCCGTTCCACGATCGGCTGCGCCACCTCGCTCGGGATCGCGAAGCCGATGCCGACCGAACCGCCGGAGGGCGAGACGATCGCGGTGTTCATGCCGACCACCTCGCCGTCCATGTTGAACGTCGGGCCGCCGGAATTGCCCGGATTGATCGGCGCGTCGAGCTGCAGGAAGTCGTCGAACGGACCGGCGCCGATGTCGCGCCCGCGCGCCGAGACGATGCCGGCGGTGACCGAGCCGCCCAGCCCGAACGGGTTGCCGGCGGCGAGGATCCAGTCGCCCACCTCGACCGTGCGACTGTCGCCCCAGCTCACCGCGGGCAGCGTGCGGGGCGCCTCCACCTTGATGACCGCGATGTCGGTCAGCTCGTCGGAGCCGACCACGCGGGCCGGCAGCTCGGTGCCGTCGGTCAGCGAGACCACGATCTTGTTGGCGTGTCCGACCACGTGGTTGTTGGTGACGATGACGCCGGACGGATCGATGATGAAGCCGGAGCCGGCGCCCAGCATCTGCTCGCGCCGGTTGCGGAACCGCTCGCGGAACTGGCGCTCGAACGGCGTGCCGCGCAGCTCGGGCGGCAGCTGCGACAGGATGTCGCCGCCCGACACCTCCTCGGTCACGGCGATGTTCACCACCGCCGGCAGCACCTTGCGGACCAGCGGGGCGAAGCTCGGCGCGCACATCGCGGGCGGACGCGGAATCGCCGGCCGGGGGCACAGGCCGAAGCGAGCAGGGCGACCGCCAGAATGAGCGGCCATGCGCGACCCCAGCGGGTCGGCAGAAGGCATCATGGGTGGATGATCTCCCGGTGGGGGTGCGAAACGCGACGCAAGTAACTCTACGCGCGACATGGCATTTGGGCGCGGCCGCAACAAGCTCACGGTGCGGCCCCGGATCCTCCGGCCAGCGGTGCCTCGGGTAGCGGCCGCGCATGTCCTTGCGCACCTCCGCCCAGGCGCCGCGCCAGAATCCGGCCAGATCGGCGGTGATCGCCGCCGGCCGCCCGGCCGGCGACAGCAGCGCCAGCTGGAGCGGCACGCGGCCGCCGGCCAGCAGCGGCGTCTCGCGCATCCCGTAGAAGGCCTGCGCGCGGGCCGCGGCGACCGGCACCGGCTGGGTGTAGTCCACCGCCGCGCGGCCGCCGGGCAGCGCGAGTTGGGTCGGCAGCTCGCGGTCGAGCCGGGCCGCGAGCGCCCAGGGCAGCATCCCGCGCAGGATGGCGGCAGGTCGAGGCTGCGCGAGCTCGGCCAGCCGCGTCATGCCCGTGCAGATGCGGGGCGAGCCAGTCCGCCGTCGGCCGCGAGCGCAGGCGTCCGACAGGTCGGGCCAGGCATCCGGCTCGACCCCGCGCATCAGCGCGACCCGCGCCTGGAATTGCCGCGCCGCCTCGGTCCAGGGCAGCGCCCGCAAGCCGTCCGCGGCGGCGGCGCGGGCGAGCGCGGCGGCGGTTTCGGCCGGCTCGGCGGGCTCGGTGCGGTCGCTCCAGCACCAGCGCGCCCAGCCGCCGGCGCCGGCGGGTCAGCACGGCGCCGGACACCGGGTCGAAGCCGGTCTCCACCGTCTCGGTCACCCGCGCCGCCACGGCGCGCCGGCAGCGCGGCGGGATCGAGCGGGGCGGCCAGGCGGATGCGCGCGGCGGCCTTCATCTCCAGCGCCGCGACCGCGAGCAGCGGCGCCCTGGCCAGCCGGATCGGCCCGCGCCAGCCGCGCGCCGCCGCCGCCCGACAGCCGGAAGCTGCCCGGCTCGCCGCGCCGCTGCGCGATGCGGTCGGGGAAGCCGGCGGCGAGCAGCCGGCCCGGATCGCCCGCCGCGCGCGCATCGGCGCGGCAGCCGCAGCCGGCGGCGATACTGCGCCGGCGGCGCGGCGGATGCGCGCCAGCGCGGCCCGGTCGGCCGCCGGATCGCCGTCGCGCGAGCGCAGCCAGCCGCAGCGCCGATGTCGGCCGGCGGCTCGGGGCCGGACGCGCAGCGGATCGCGCTCCTCCAGCAGTGCCGCGATATCGGCGGCCAGCGCCGCCTCGCCCGCGTCCTGCGCCGCCAGCATCATCGCGGCCAGCCGCGGATGCGCGCCGAGCCGCGCCATCCGCCGGCCCGCCTCGGTGATCCGGCCGGCCGCGTCGAGCGCGCCGAGCTCGCCCAGCAGCGCCGCGCGGCGGCCAGCGCGCCGGCGGGCGGCGGATCCGGGAACGGCAGCTCGGCGGGCTCGGCGCCCCAGGCGGCGCAGTCCAGCGCCAGGCCGGACAGCTCGGCCTCCAGGATCTCCGGCCGGTCGTACGGCGGCAGGCCGCGATGCAGCGCCTCGGTCCACAGCCGGATCGCGACGCCCGGCGCCTCGCGCCCCGCCCGGCCGGCGCGCTGCTCGGCCGCGGCGCGGCTGATGCGCACCGTGGCCAGCCGGGTCAGCCCGGTCGCCGGGATCGAGCCGCGGCGCGCGGCGCCAGCCGCCATCGACGACGATCCGCACGCCGGGCACGGTGAGCGAGGTCTCGGCGATCGAGGTGGCCAGCACCACGCGCGCGTGCCCTCGGCCGGGCGCAGCGCGCGGTCCTGCTCGGCCGGCGGCAGCTCGCCGTGCAGCGGCAGCACCAGCGCGCCGCAGCCCTCCAGCGCCGCCTGCGGCGCGGCGGATCTCCCCCATGCCGGGCAGGAAGGCGAGGATGTCGCCCTCATGCTCGGCCAGCGCGGCACGCACCGCGCGGGCCAGCGCCTCCGGCAGCTCGCGCGGGCCGGCGATGTCGCGCCGCGCGTGGCGGATCGCGACCGGATACACCCGCCCGGCGCTCTCGATCACCGCCGCGTCCATCAGCGCGGCCAGCCGCGCGCCGTCGGCGGTGGCCGACATCGCCAGCAGCCGCAGTTCCGGCCGCAGCGCGCGCTGCAGGTCGAGGCAGAAGGCCAGCGCGAGATCGGCGTCCAGCGAGCGCTCATGCACCTCGTCGAGCATCACCGCGGCGACCCCGTCCAGCCCCGGATCGGATTGCAGCCGGCGGACCAGCAGGCCCTCGGTCACCACCTCGATGCGGGTCGCGGCGGAGACCGCGCCGTCCAGCCGGGTGCGGTAGCCGACGGTCTGGCCGACGGCTCTGCCGAGCAGGCGGCCATGCGCGCGGCCGCGGCGCGGGTCGGCCAGGCGCCGCGGCTCCAGCATCACGATGCGCCGGTCGCCGCGCCAGGTGCGCTCAAGCAGGGCCAGCGGCACCAGCGTGGTCTTGCCGGCGCCGGGCGGGGCGACCAATATGGCGTTGGGCCCGGCCGCCAGCGCCGCCCGCAAGGCGGGCAGCGCGTCGGCCACGGGAAGGTCGGGCATCTCGGTCGCATGTCGCTCGCATATCAGACCGGGGCGGCGTTGCCAAAGCGCCCTCACCCCGGCCCGTGCTCCCGCAAGCGGGAGAGCGTGAAGAAAAACCTCTCGCCTTGGCGGCTGGCTGCGAAGCAGGCCACGGTGCGGTGAGCGGGTCGTGCGGCTGCTCACGTTCATGCTCCTGGCGATCGCCCTCGCGACTCCCGCCCGCGCCCTGGAAACCGCGCCGGCAACCAGCCCGCGCGCCGTCGTGACCCTGGTGACCGGACACGGACGCCTAGCGCCGGGCCAGCCGTTCCGGCTCGGGCTGCGCATGCGCCTGGCGCCCGGCTGGCACACCTACGGCAGAACCCCGGCGACGCCGGCGTGCCGACCGAACTGACGCCTCGACCTGCCACCCGGCGCCCAGGCGGGCGGCATCGCCTGGCCGGCGCCGCAGCGCTTCACGGAAGGCCCGCTGATGACCTACGGCTATACCGGCGACGTGCTGCTGCCGGTGACGGTCACGGCGGCCGGCAAGCTGGCGGTCACGGCCGCACGCCAACTGGCTGGTCTGCAAGGAGATCTGCGTTCCCGAGGAGGGCGGCTTCCGGCTCGACCTGCCGGCGGGCGCGCCGACCGCGTCCGCGCAGGCGGCGCTGTTCCCCGCCCCGGCGGCGGCCAGCGCGCCCGGCGCAAGCCTGCCGTTCGGGCGGGTGCTGGGGCTCGCCTTCCTCGGCGGGCTGATCCTGAACCTGATGCCCTGCGTGTTCCCGATGCTGGCGATGAAGGCGGCGTCGCTCGCCGGCGGCGCCGCGCGAGGCGAGGTGCGGGCGCACGCGGCGTTCTATTCGGCCGGCGTCGTGCTGGCCTTCGCGGCCCTCGGCGGCGTGCTGCTGGCGCTGCGGGCGGCGGGGGCAGCGGCGGGGTGGGGGTTCCAGTTCCAGTCGCCGGTGTTCGTCGCCGCGATGGCCTGGCTGCTGTTCGTCGTCGGGCTGAACCTGTCGGGCGTGTTCGAGATCGGCGGCAGGCTGGCCGGCGCCGGCCACGGCCTCGCGGCGCGCGGCGGCCATGTCGGCAGCTTCTTCACCGGCCTGCTCGCGGTGCTGGTCGCGACGCCCTGCACGGCGCCCTTCATGGGCGCCGCCATCGCCGCCGCCCTCGCCGCGCCCGCCGATCGCTGGCGCTGCTGGTGTTCCTGGCGATGGGGCTCGGGCTCGCCGCGCCCTACGCTGCTGCTCGCGGCGATGCCCGGCTCGCGCGCGCCGCTCCCCGCGCCGGGGCGCTGGATGGTGGTGCTGAAGCAGGCGCTGGCCTTCCCGATGTACGCCGCCGCCGCCTGGCTCGTCTGGGTGATCAGCCAGGAGGCCGGCCCGGCCGGCGTGCTCGCCGACCCTCGCCGGGCCTGGTGCTGCTCGGCTTCGCCGCCTGGGCCTTCGGCGCGGCGCACGGGCGCGGTGGCGCCGGCGCGCGCATCGGCCGGGCCGCCGCGCTGGCCGCCTGCGTCGGCGCCGCCGTCGTGCTGCCCGGCATCGAGGCCGCGCCGCCCGTCCGGCGCGGCCGAGGCACGCGCCGAGGACGGCGTGGAGCCCTTCTCCGCCGCGCGCCTGGCCGCGCTGCGCGCCGAAGGCCGCCCGGTGTTCGTCAACATGACCGCCGCCTGGTGCGTCACCTGCCTGGTGAACGAGCGCGTGGCGCTCCGCACCGACCGGTCCGCCAGGCCTTCGCGGCGCACGACGTCGCCTATCTCAAAGGCGACTGGACCCGCCAGGACCCGGAGATCACCGCCTTCCTGCGCGCCCACGGCCGCGACGGCGTGCCGCTCTACGTCTACTTCCCGCCTGGGAACGCACCGCCGATCGTGCTGCCGCAGATCCTGACGCAGAGCGCTCTGCTGGAGGAGGTCGGCCGCGGACGGAGTTGAAATCATCGATCGATATCACGATATCGTCAGAGGCAGGAGGCATTCGTGGCGCAGCTGCTGGTCCGCAATCTCGATGATGACGTGAAGGAGCGCCTTCGCCGGCTCGCGAAGCGGCACGGGCGAAGCCTGGAGCAGGAGGTCCGCGCAATACTGACCGGGGCGGCCGTGCAGCCTACGGCGGCCGAGCCCGGGCTCGGCACGCGGATTACCCGGCGTTTCGCCGATATCGGCTTGACCGAAGACGAAGAAATCCCCGAGTGGCGGGGATATCCGGCTCAGCCGGCCAACTTCGACCCTTGATCCTGCTTGACACGAACGTCGTTTCCGCCCTGATGAAGCGTGCGGTCCGCCCGCTCCTGTCCGAATGGCTGGACCGGCAGCTATCCACGGATCTGTGGACAACGAGTGTAACGGTCTTCGAGATCCGGTTCGGGCTCACGACCTTGCCGAACGGTCGTCGTCGTCGCTCTCTCGAGTCTCGAGTTCGATGCAGTTCTGTCGGAGGATTTGGCCGGCCGTGTCGCATCGCTCGACCAGTCAGCCGCCGATGCCGCCGCCAGATTGGGCGCGAAGCGTCGATCAGAGGGAAGATCAGTCGAGTTGCGCGACACCATGATCGCCGGCATCGCAGTCGCCCGCCGCGCCGCCATCGCCACGCGCAACATGCGCCACTTCGCCGACCTCGACCTCCCCGTCATCGACCCGTGGAGCCCCGTCAGCACCGGCCGATAGTCATTCGCCGTTGACGCCCGACGCGGTTCGGTGCCCTCCTTGCGTGTATGCGCGGGTACGCCCGCGTGCGGAGCGTCCGGGGGCGGACCATGTTCGAGCGGCTGGATGAACAGCGACGACTGACGCGCAATCAGAAGAAGATCATCGCGGCCGCCATCATGGGCGACGCGCTGGAGTTCTTCGACTACTTCCTGATCGGCTTCGTGCTCGCCTTCATCATCGGGCCGTGGCACCTCACCTACGGGCAGTCGGCGATCATCCTGCTCTCCTCGGGCATCGGCGCGATGATCGGCGCCGGGTTTTGGGGCTGGCTCGCCGACCGCATCGGCCGGCGGCGGGTGTTCATCGCCACCGTCCTCAACTTCTCCGTCGCAACCGGCCTGCTCGCGCTGACGCCCGACAATGGCTGGATCTACCTGACGGTGTTCCGCTTCGTCGTGGGCTTCGGCGTAGGCGGGCTGTACGCGGTGGACCTGCCGCTGGTGCAGGAATTCGTCCCCACCTCGCAAGCGCGGCTTTGTCGGCGGCATCGTGACCGTCGCGATCCCGGCCGGCGTGATGATCGGCGCCGTGCTCGGTGCCTTCCTCGCCCCCGAGATCGGCTGGCGCGGGCTGTTCCTGGTCGGGCTGGCGCCCGCCGCGATGACCTTGCTGATCCGCGCCTGGGTCCCGGAATCGCCGCACTGGCTGGCGCGGATGGGACGGCTCGAGGAGGCGCGCCGCTCGCTCGCCTGGGCGATGCAGGTGTCGCCCGCAGTCGCTGAAGCTGCCGACGGCCATCGAGGAGCCGAAGCCGGTCCGCTGGACCGAGCTGTTCCGCTATCCGCGCAGCCTCGCGGTCTCCTGGATCGCCAGCCTCGGCGCGCAGACCGGGGCCTACGGCGTCACGCTCTGGGTGCCGACGCTGTTCGTGCTGCTGCTGCGGGTGAAGCCTGCCGACGCGTCGTATCTGTTCATCTTCATCACCGTGGGCGGTGTGGTCGGGCGACTCGCCTTCTCGCTGATGTCGGACCGGATCGGCCGGCGCGCGGGCGGGATGCTGTGCGGCTTCGGCGGCGCGCTGTTCGTGCTTCTTGCCGGCGTGTTCTACGACGATTTCATCGGCACCTATTCGCTGTTCTGGCTGCTGCTGATCGCGGCGGCGTTCTTCTACGACGGCGGCTTCGCCATCCTCGGCCCCTACATGGCGGAGGTCTGGCCAGCGCGGCTGCGCACCACCGGCATGGGCTCGGCCTACGGCTTCGGCGGCCTCGGCAAGATCATCGGGCCGCTGGGCCTCGCGCTGATCGTCGGTTCGTCGAACATCATCAAGCCGGAGGCGAAGCTCGACGCGATCATCCCGGCCTTCCTCTATCTCGCCGCCTGCCTTGCGCTGACCGGCCTCGCCTTCCTGGTGTTCGGCATCGAGACCAGCGATCGCTCGATCACCGAGATCGACGAGGATCTGGCCGAAGCGGCGGCGCCCGCTGCGCCGGTCTTGCGCAGGGCTATGGGTGGAGGCGACTAGGCCGCGCGACGCGCCTTCCGGCGGCGAAGGCCGAGCAGGCCGAGCACCCCGGCCCCAAGCAGGGACAGGCTCGCCGGCTCCGGCACGCTGGCATGTCCGCCGAGCGGCCTGACCGACGAGGCCATTACGGCGGGCGCCCCCGGCCCGGCGGCGTTCCAGCCCAGCACGTCGAGGCCCTTCAGGTCGGCCGCGGTGAATTGCAGCTTGAGGCCGGGGTAGGAATAGGCGTCTTGCAGGTCGAGCGTCGATGCGGTGGACGCCCAGTCACTGCGGTCGCCGCCACCGGCGTTGTTGAAATTGCCGAGGTCGGTCATGCCGCCGTCCACGGAGAAATAGGCCGCAGCGGCGTAGGCGAAGCTCGAAGCGCCCGGCGCGGCATAGCGGAACAGGTCGAAAGGCGTGGCGAAGGACGGGCCGGCGCTGCTGAGCCCGGAGATGCGACCCAGCACCTCCTCGATCTCGTGCCCGGCGACGGACACGAAGTCGTACGTGCCGGCGGCGACCCCGTTCGTATCGTTGAACGTGTAGCGCGCGCCAGTACCGAACCCGATCGAGCCGTCCGCGGAGCCGCCGCCCGGCACCACGCCGAGCGCCTTCGCCTCGGCGGCGGGCAGGACGTAGCGATTGGTTCCCGATGCGGGGCTGGTCGGAAGATGCGCGATCGCCGAGCGATCGGTCGCGGTGGTCGCCGCGCCGGCGAGCCAGGACTTCACCTGGGCATACGAGAAATATCCGTACAGCGGGTCCAGGCTGGAGCCGAGCGCGTTTGCGGGCATCGCCTGTCCGCCGACCGACCCCCAGCTCACGTTGATGTTCACCGCGACAGGGTTGGCCAGCGACGCGGAGATCAGGTTCGCGGCGGCGGTGAAGCCGCTCTCGATCGCAGGTGCGTTCGGCTGGGACGTGATGCTCTGGTCGAAGAACGGCGTGATCGTCATCGCCCGTGCCACGCCGGGCACGCTCAGCAACGGCGGCACCAGGAGCAGAGCCCCGAGCCGGAGATTGACGACGGGTCCGAGGCCCAGGGCCATGCGACGATGCATCATCCGTGTCTCTCTTGCGCAGTGAGCGGGAGCCCGGGGGAGCCAAGCATGGCCGGCGTTCCCCTCACTAGGGCGTGGGATGTGACCATCGTAAATCAAAGAAATGATCGCGTAATCGAGCGTGGCAGTCACCGACGCCGCTCAGGGCAGTAGGTGGCTGATCTCCTGTCCGGTCTCCGCCGCGATCAGGTCGGCCAGGATCGCGCGATGGCAGGTGCGGTGGTCGCGCTCGAAACAGAGCAGGCAGGCGTGCGTCCGCAACCCTTCGGCCTGGGCCCGCGCGAGTTCCGCCTGCGCCCGGTCGGAGCGCATGTGCTCGGCGAAGATCGTCCGCATTCGCTCCGGATGGCCCGCGCGCACCGCCTGGCGGCCCTCCTTCGGGGTGCCGAGGCCCTGCAAGTGGAGATAGCCGATGCCGTGTTCCGCCAGTCCGGCGGCGAGCAGGCGCTTGGAGAAGCCCGGCTTGCGCGACGAGGCGACGGCGCGGACGTCGATGAGCAGCGAGACGTGCGCGGCACGCAGGGCGCCGAGCACGGTGGCGATCGTCGTGCCCTCATACCCGATGGTGCTCAGAACAGGGGCGGATACCACGGGTATTTCACCGGCTCGACGCCGCCCGCGGGCATCAGGCCCCTTTGCTGCATGCACCGTCGTTCGGCATCGGCCTCCTTGAACGCCAGCTTGTTCTGGTTCTCGGCCATGTATTCCGGCACCGCCGTCCCGGCGGCGATCAGGTGTCTCACCTCGGGGTCGTCATACACCGCCGCCCGGCATTCCGGCGGGACGTTCGGGGTGCGGTAGGCCGCGAATCGGTTGTCCTGCGTGGGTTCGCGCAGCCGGACAGCAGCATCAATCCTAGCAGAGAGGCCCGAGAGTGCGGCGAGCGGGCTCATCCGGCGGCCATCCAGTCCTCGATCAGCCGGCGCGCGATGCTGTCGCCGCGGGGCAGCAGGAAGCCGTGCGCCTCGGGGTCGCGCATCTCGTCGCGCGAGAACCAGCGGGCATCCTTGATCTCCGTCGGGTCGATGGTGATCCGCTCGGTCAGCGCCTCGCCGTAGAAGCCGAGCATGATGTTGGCCGGGAACGGCCAGGGCTGGCTCGAATGGTAGTTCACCTCGCCGACCTCGACGCCGACCTCCTCCAGCACCTCGCGGCGGACCGCCTCCTCCAGGCTCTCGCCGGGCTCCACGAAGCCGGCGAGCGTCGAATACATGTCGTGTTCGGGAAACCGGGTGGAGTGGCCGAGCAGGCAGCTGTCGCCGCGATGCACCAGCATGATGACGGCCGGGTCGGTGCGCGGGAAATGCTGCACGTCGCAGCGGGTGCACTGCATCATGTGCCCGGCGGTCTCGGCTCGCAGGGCGCGCCGCACACGCCGCAGAAGCGGTTCTTCACGCGCCAGTGCATCAGGCCGCGCGCGTGCGCCAGCACCGAGGCGTCGCCGGCGGCAGGCGGCCGCCGCCCACCGCGCGCAGATCGACGAAGGTGCCGACCTCGGGCGGCAGCAGCGGCACCGGGTCGTCGGCGGTGCTGATATCCACCGCGAACACCGCGCGACCGTCGAGCAGGCCGAGGAAGCTCCACGGACCGCCGGCCATTTGCAGCGCGCCCGCCGCCTCGCCGGTGAGGTAGACCGCCTCCGAGCTCGGCCCGTCCGCGCCCCTGCACCAGGTTGCGCGCGCGCCAGACCGGGACGAACAGGGATTCCGGGTTCGCCAGCGCCGTCTCGATCCACTGCGCGTCCTCCCGCCGCTCCGCCATGCGGTTGAGCGGGCTGCCGGAATAGACGTTCGGGCGGCTGGCGAGGATCAGGGGCACGGCACTCTCCGGCGGCGCAATGGCGAGTGGAATGCGCGAACCGTGCCATGCGGAAGGCGGCCGGGCAACCGGGAGGGGTTGCGGCCCCGGGGTTGCAGCCTGGGGGCAAAACCATGATATGCAGGCCTGGGAGGTCGGCGGCGGACGGGCGCCTCGCCAACCCGGTCAGGTCCGGAAGGAAGCAGCCGCAACGAGTTTCCGCCCGGGTCGTTCGTTCGGCCTCCCACCCGAGATCACCCCATCCAGAGGATGGCCCCAGAGGACACAGCTGGCGGTCAAGGCGTGTCCGCCCCGCATGTCCGGCCTGTTCCAGGACGACCCGACCGAGGAAGCCCCAGCGCCGCCCCCATCGGGTCCCGGCCTGTTCGGCGACGCCCCGCCCACGCGGCCTGAACCGGTGCACGCGACGCCCTATCGCGTGCTCGCCCGCAAATACCGCCCGGCGCGCTTCGACGACCTGATCGGCCAGGAGGCGATGGTGCGCATCCTGCGCAACGCCTTCGCCACGGGGCGCGTGGCGCACGCCTTCATGCTCACCGGCGTGCGCGGCGTGGGCAAGACCACCACGGCGCGCATCATCGCCCGCGCGCTGAACTGCACCGGCCCGGACGGCACCGGCGGCCCGACCGCCGACCCGTGCGGCGTGTGCCCGAACTGCGTCGCCATCCTCGCCGACCGGCACCCCGACGTGACGGAGATGGACGCCGCCTCGCGCACCGGCGTCGACGACGTGCGCGAGATGATCGAGGCGACCCGGTTCCGCCCGTTGCAGGCGCGGACCAAGGTGTTCGTCATCGACGAGGTCCACATGCTGTCGCGCAACGCGTTCAACGCGCTGCTCAAGACGCTGGAGGAGCCGCCGCCGCACGTGAAGTTCGTGTTCGCCACCACCGAGATCCGCAAGGTGCCGGTGACGGTGCTGTCGCGCTGCCAGCGCTTCGACCTGCGCCGGGTGGCGATCTCCGAACTCTCCGCGCATTTCGCCCGGATCGCGGCGGCCGAGCAGGTGACGATCGCGCCGGCGGCGCTCGACCTGATCGCGCGCGCCGCCGACGGCTCGGTGCGCGACGGGCTCTCGCTGCTCGACCAGGCGATCGCCCAATCTGGCGGAGAGCCGATCGGCGCCGACGAGGTATCGCGACATGCTCGGCCTGGCCGACCGGGGCGACGTGTTCGACCTGCTGGACGCGGTGATGGAGGGCCGCCCCGCCGCGGCGCTCGCGATCACCGACCGGGCGCATGAGCGCGGCGCCGATCTCGGCATGCTGCTGCAGGATCTGCTCGAGCTGGTCCACACCGTCACGCGGCTGAAATCCATCCCCGCGCTGGCCGACAGCCCCGATCTGCCGGAGGCCGAGCGCACGCGGGGCGCGGCGTTCGCCGGCGCGGCTCTCGGTGCCGGTGCTCGGCCGCGCCTGGCAGATGCTGCTGAAGGGCGTGATGGAGGTGGAGACCGCGCCCGACCGCCGCGCCGCGGCCGAGATGGTGCTGATCCGCCTGTGCCACGTCGCCGACCTGCCGACGCCCGGCGACCTGGTCCGCCGCCTGATTCCGTGCCGGCCAGCGGTCCGGCCGCACCCGCACCCGCACCCGCGACCGCGCCATCCGGCGGCGGCGTCGCGCGCGGTCGCCAACGGACCGCCCATCACGATGGCCGAGCCCGCGCCGGCCGGACCGCGCCTGTCGAGCTTCCGCGACGTCGCCGCCCTGGTCGCCGAGCGGCGAGAGGCGATGCTGCACGGGCATCTGGTCCACTCCGTCCATCTGGTGCGCTTCGCCCCGCCGGTGATCGAACTGCGCCCGCAGCCCGAGGCGCCGCGCGACCTCGCGCCGCGCCTTGCCAAGCTGCTGCTGGAGGCGACGGGCGCCCGCTGGACGATCGCCGTCTCCGCGGCACCCGGCGAGCCGACGCTCGCCGAGCAGGGCAACGCCGCCGATGCCGCCCGGCGTGCGACCGCCGCCGACCATCCGTTGGTGCGCGCCATCCTGGCGGCATTCCCCGGCGCGCGCATCGAGGCGGTCGCGGATGCTGCCGCCGACGCCTACGGCCTGCCCGCCGAACCCGAGCCTGACATCCCGGCCTTCGCACCGATCCACGCCGAACCGGCCGACGACGACGCCCCACCTGATGACGATTTCCTGGAGTTCGACGAATGAAGAACCTCGCCGGCCTGATGAAGCAGGCCTCGCAGATGCAGGCCAAGATGCAGGAGATGCAGGCCAAGCTGGAAAGCATGGAGATGGAAGGCGTCTCCGGCGCCGGCATGGTCAGCGTCACCCTGAACGGCCGCAGCGAGCTCAAGCGGGTTGCGATCGACCCGAAGCTCGCCGATCCGGCCGAGATGGAGATGCTGGAGGATCTCATCCTCGCCGCCCACGCCGACGCCAAGCGCAAGATCGAGACGGCGGCCGCCGAGGAGATGCAGAAGATGACCGGCGGGATGGATTTGCCGCCGGGGATGAAGCTGCCGTTCTAGTGATCCATGGTCAGTGTCCAGTGATCAATTGCCCAGCTTCCCTGACTACTGGTCACGGATAACTGGCCACTGTTGATGGGCGGCCCCGAAATCGAGCGGCTGATCGGCCTGCTCGCCAAGCTGCCCGGGCTCGGACCGCGCAGCGCCCGGCGGGCCGCGCTGCGCATGCTGCAGCAACCCGAGGCGCGGATGCTGCCGCTCGCGGCGGCGCTGACCGAGGCGGCGCGGGCGGTGCGGCCGTGCAGCCTGTGCGGCAATCTCGACAGCCGCGATCCCTGCTCGATCTGCACCGATCCGCACCGCGACCGCGGCCTCGTCTGCGTCGTGGAGGGCGTGGGCGACCTCTGGGCGCTGGAGCGCGCCTCGGTGCATCGCGGCCTCTATCACGTGCTGGGCGGCACGCTCTCGGCGCTGGCCGGGACGGCGCCCGAGGATCTGAACCTGAAGCCGCTGCTCGCCCGCGTGGCGGAGGGCGGCGTCGCCGAGGTGATCCTCGCGCTCGGCGCCACGGTGGACGGCGCCACCACCGCGCACTGGCTGACCGAGCGGCTCAAGCCGCTCGGCGTGACGGTGACGCGGGTCGGCCAGGGCGTGCCGATCGGCGGCGCGCTGGATGTGCTGGACGACGGCACCCTGGCCGCCGCGCTGCGCGCGCGACGCCCGGCGTGAGCCTGTCGCGGCGCGCGCTGATCCATTTCGTCGGCCGCGCCGGCGGCGTCGCTGCCGCCTATCGCACGATGGCGGCGATGGGGCTGCTGCCGATCCCGGCCGCCTATGCGGGGCCGCCCGCGCTGCCGCCGGGCAACGGCGCGCGCGTGCTGGTGCTCGGCGCGGGCATCGCGGGAATGGTGCTGGCGTGGGAGCTGGGCCGCGCCGGCTACGAGGTCAGCGTGCTCGAAGCCCGCACCCGCGCCGGCGGCCGCAACTGGTCTCTGCGCGCCGGCGACGAGATCGTCGAGACCGACAGCGTGCAGCGGGTGCGCTGGGGCACCGGCGAGCATCTGTATTTCAATCCCGGCCCCGCGCGCATCCCGTGGCATCACGAGGGCATTCTCGCCTACTGCCGCGAGCTCGGCGTGAAGCTCGAAGTGATGAGCAACGACAATCGCGGCGCATTCCTGCACGACGACGCGGCGTTCGGCGGCCAGCCGCAGCGCAACGCCGCCGTGGTCAACGACGCGCGCGGCTATGTCGCGGAACTCGCCGCCAAGGCGGTTGATCAGGACCAGCTCGCGCACCCGGTCTCGTCCGAGGATCGCGAACGGCTGCGCGCCTTCCTGCGCGCGTTCGGCGCGCTCGATCGCGACCTCGTCTATCGCGGCTCGTCGCGCGCGGGCTTCGCCGTGCCGCCCGGCGTGGACGAGGGCACGCTCAACCAGCCGCTCGACCTGCGCCAGCTTCTGCTGTCGGATTTCTGGCAGGGACAAATGCAGTTCGGCGAGAGCGCGCATCAGGCCGCGACGATGATGCAGCCGGTCGGCGGCATGGGCGTGATCGGCCAGACGTTCGGCCGCAAGCTCGGCCCGGTCATTACCTATGGCGCGGAGGTCACGGCGCTGCGGCGCGACGGCGACGGCGCGCGCGTGATCTGGAAGGACGCGGCCGGCGCGCGCAGGCGACCACCGCCGAGGTCGTCGTCTGCACGATCCCCTTGTCCGTGCTGCGCGGCATCGACGCCGATTTCGCCCCGGACATCCGCGCGGCGATCGCCTCGGTGGACTACGTGCCCGCCGGCAAGGTCGCGTTCGAGGCGCGGCGGCGCTTCTGGGAGACCGATCAGCACATCTACGGCGGCATCTCCTGGACCAGTCGCGACGCCACGCAGATCTGGTATCCGAGTGCCGGCATCCACCAGACGAAGGGCGTGCTGGTCGGCGCCTATATCTGGTCGGACGATCCCGGCAACGCCTTCGCCGCCAAGTCGCCCGCGCAACGGCTGGAGGACACGCTGGCCGATGACGAGGCGATCCATCCCGGCTGCCGCGAGCATCTGCGCAAGGGCGTGAGCGTCGCGTGGAAGAAGGTGCCGTTCAGCGACGGCGCCTGGGCGGAGTGGAGCCGCGAGGCACGCGCGTCCGGCTACCGGCGCCTGCTCGACGGCGACGGGCCGTTCCTGTTCTGCGGCGAGCATCTTTCCTTCGTCAACGGCTGGCAAGAAGGCGCGGTCCGCTCGGCGCACCACGCGCTCGAACGGATCGCCGCGCGGGCGCGGCGCGCGGCCGGGCAGCCCTGAACCGAGGACCGGGAACCCCGGGAGAGATCCGCCGTTGCCGTCGCATTCGCGCCGACCGAACGCGGCCTGTCGCCACGAAGGCGCCTCACGGAGCACGGCATGTCTGGAAATCCCGCTGCTATGGCCGAGGATTCTGTGGTCCGCGGACCGACGCAAATTGTTGCGATGGACGGCGATGCTGGCCGGTGCGTCAGGGATCGGATTGACCGCCGCGCACGCCCAATCCACCGGCGGCTCCGAGCCCGTGCCAAAGGCTCCCGCCGAACGAAGTGCGGGCGATCTTCGCAAGCGGACCCTCGGCTTCATGCTCGCGCACGAGCAATTCCCCGTGTCCGAGCTTGTCGAGCTCGGCGCGCACGCATCGCGCTCGGGATTTCAGCTGCTCGCAACCAGCGATCACTTGCAGCCTTGGCAGGCGAATGAGGGCCATGCCGGCGAGGCGTGGGTCACGCTCGGCGCATTGGGTGCGCAGGCATCGCAGAGCTGGATGGGCACGACGGTCACGTGTCCAACGTTGCGATACAATCCGGCGGTGGTCGCCGAGGCGTTCGCGACACTCGCCAACCTGTATCCGGGGCGCGTATTCCTGGGCGTGGGATCGGGCGAGGCGCTCAACGAACAGGCCGCCACCGGGTCCTGGCCGAAATGGCCGGAGCGATGGGAACGCCTCGTCGAAGCGATCGGCGTGATCCGCCAGCTCTGGACCGGGCAGCAGGTTTCCCACAAGGGCAAGTACTACACGGTCGACGCCAGGCTCTACGATCCTCCCGCGAAGCCGATCCCGCTGCTCACCGCCGCGAACGGTCGCAAGTCGATGCGGCTCGCGGGACAGCACGGCGACGGGCTGATCACCGACCCGGCGAGCTGGAAGCAGCACAAATCGGAGTGGCAAGAGGGCGCGCGCTCCGCCGGCAAGAACCCTGACGACATGCCCGTCCTGGTCGAGCACTACGTTGTGGTGGGCGACGACGCCGAGGCCAAACGCGCCGCCGAGCTATGGCGGTTCGGACCGAAGGCGTTCAAGAGCTACTACAACATCCCCGATCCCACGCAAATACAGCAAAGGGCCGAGGCCGAGACACCGCTCGAACAGGTCACGAAGCAGTGGGCGGTCGGCACCGATCCGCAGGTGCATATCGCGGCAGTTCGAGAGCTGTTCGACAGCGGTGTCACCATCGTCAACGTCCACTCCGGTCAGGCCGACCAGAAGAAGGTGATCGACTTCTATGCCAGCCACGTTCTGCCCAAGGTCGGGCAGAGCATGTGACACAGCGCCCAGGCCGAGACGTCAGACGAACGCCCAGCTCTTGCCGTCGAAGCTTTGCAGCTTCATGTAGGTGATCACCCGGTACTGCGTCGGGCTGGTGTTGATAAGACTGCCGGGCAGCAGCATGGGCAGGCGGAAATCATGCAGGTTCGCCGCCTGGCGCATGATGTTCTCGCGCGAGAGGTCGTTGCCGCACTGGCGCAGCACCTGCTCCAGCGTCTGCGCGAAGGAATAGCCCGCGACGTTGATGCTGTCGTTGAGGTCGGCCTCCGGCAGGTTCTTCCCCATCCAGCCGCGCCACGCCTTCACATCCGAGTCTTCAGCCCATTTCGGATCGGTCGCGTCCTTGATGAAGCCTGCGGTCTTCACGCCGACCGACTTTTCGAGCCCGGCGGGCACGAACGTCGCCGCGACCGAGGCGGCGCCGAGATGGATGTATTTGTCGGGCCGCCAGCCGATGTCGTACGCCTTGCGGATCGCCTGCGCGCCCTGCTTGGCGTAGACGAACATGAACAGCACATCCGCGCCCGATCCCTGCAAGGTGACGATCTGCGAGTCGACCGTGGGATCGGTCGCCTCGTAGCTGGCCTCGCTGACGATCATGCCCGCCTTGTCGCCTAAGCCCTCCTTGAGCCCGGTCAGCAGTTCCTTGCCGAAGTCGTCGTTCTGATACAGCACCGCGATCCGGCCCTTCGGCGTCGTCTCCAGAACGTGCTTCGCGTAGAACGCCGCCTCGGACATCAAGGTGGGTTGCCAGCCGATCGTCCAGGGGAAATGCTGCGGATCGGCGAAGCGCGCGGAGCCGGCGGCGACGAACAGATGCGGGATCTTGTGCTGATTGAGATACTGGCGGATCACGACGTTGATCGGCGTGCCCAGCGTGTTGAAGATGAAGGCGACGCCTTCCTGCTCGATCAGTCGGCGCACTTGTTCCACGGCTTTTGGCGGGCTGAACCCGTCATCGAGGCTGACCACGCTGATCTTGCGCCCGTTGATCCCGCCGGCCTGGTTCAGCGCGCGAAAATAGGCCGCCTCGACACGGCCAAGCTGACCGTAGGCGGAAGCCGGGCCGCTATAGGGCAGGGTCTGGCCGATCTTGATTTCGGTGTCGGTGATGCCCGGCGCATTGCGGGTCTCACCGCGCGCGGCACGCGAGGCTCCAAGCGCGAGTATGGCAGGAGCGACTAGGACGTGACGACGTCTGATGGCGGGCATTCTGGCTCCTCCGATCGCGGGTCTCGTCGGCCCGCCTATTGGCCGAAGGATAGACCGACGGCGAAGAACGCCAAGTGCCCGGTGTACCAATGCGAGCAGCTATGTCGGGGTGGTCACGGTTGATGCGAGCGGCGAAGTAAGATGACGTTTCACCCCGCACAAAGCCCGTTCGCGGCGAGCCGGCTTTCTTGCCTCGGCCGCTGGGCTTCCCACCTTCCTCGTGCGTAGCAATGACCGGTGCCGTCCGCAAGAAATCGCTCAGCAGCCGCTTCTCGTCCTGCTCCGCCATGATGTCGGCGGCAACGGTCAGTGGCTAGTACCAGCCGCGTCAGGGTCGTCCGCTGCATGGCGCTCAACCACGGCCCCGACTGTTGATCGAATGGGTGCCCACAGCGCCTCACGTTGGCCAGGATGCATCCCGGCAGCGATGCCGCCATCGATCGAAAACGCAATCCCTGTCACGAAGCCGGCGTGATCGTCCGCGAGGTAAAGCACGCCGTTTGCGATGTCGTCGGGTCGGCCGGCCTGCGGGAGTGGCCGCCGGGATTGGAGGATTGGCGCCACGTCCTCCACCACCCGCTCCAAGACTTGGCTGGGTAGGTCAGCGTTGCGGGTGAAGATCGGGGTGGCGATAAAGCCTGGGCAAATGCAATTGACCCTGATCCCGTCCGCCGCCAACTCGATGGCTGCACACTTGGTGAGAAACACCACTGCCGCTTTCGCCACCGAGTAAGCTGTCGCGGTGACGCCCGGCACCAGGCCGGCGGCGCTTGCCGTCGAGACGATCGACCCAAACCCCTGCCGTTTCATGATCGGGGTGGCGTGCTTGATGCCGAGCATGACCGAGCGCAGCAGCAAATTCATGGTGCCGTCCCAGCCCTCGACAGGCATCGTCGCAACTGGGTTCTGGTCGCCGCCTCGGCCGGCATTATTGAACATCAGGTCGAGCCGCCCCCAGGTGGTGTCGGCCAGAGCCACGGCAGCTTGGATGTCGGCCTCTTGGGTAATGTCACAATGGACGAAGCGGGCCATGTTGCCCAGCCGCTCGGTCACACGTTCTCCCAGATTGTCTTGCACATCGGCAATGACGACGCGACCACCTTCTTCGACAAATCGCTCGGCCGTTCGTTTCCCGATCCCGGAAGCGCCTCCGGTGACCACAGCGACTTTATCTCTCATGCGCATGGTCTAAGCTCCCTGGTGGGGCAGTCTTCCAATGACCCGTCCGGCAGCCGGATTGCTGGCAGCGATGCAATCCGACAGCTACGAGGGGTCCCGCGCCTTATCCAGCACACTGCAGTCATCGATCCGTGTCAATGCTGTAACGGGCACGATGCGCTAACAGTGATGTTGCATTGAGAACCGTGGCAGCCTGTTAGGCCATCCCCCACGCCGAGCGCGGCCTTCGCCTCGAACATTTCGCGCCGTGCGGCGAGCGGCGTGGCTGTCAAGTCGCGCAGACAGCGAACTGCTAGCGCGGTTTCTCCATATCCTCGATCTGCTGTGCCCACTTCGTCCCGAGCCGGGTAAGTTGAACGAGACCCTTTAGATCGAAGGTGCTGCCGTCCGTGGCGGAGGCCACGGGACGGCTGTTCGTGATCAGTTCCAGATAGCGAAGCCGCCGCAGCTTTGTCCTGACCTCATGGTTGCCGACATAGCCTGTCGTCTTGCCGCGATGCAGATTTCGCAGATGACGTCGTTCCGGGTCGGAGAGGACGAGTGGCAGGAAAAGACTGATGAGCTCGAGCCGTGACATCTGGTCTTCCTGCTGGGCACGAAGATCATCGAGTTCCACTTTTAAGTTGGCGAATTGGAACACTCGCACGCGGGTCAGTGCATCTCGGACCGTCACGGACCAGCGGGCGCTGAACAGGAGGGCCATCGCGCCGACCGCGACCAGAACAAGAATGATCGCGGGGAAGTCAATCCTGGCGTTGGGTGGAATCCCGCCTAACACGAGCGCAACGAGGTACGCGAAAACGAGCAGGCCGACGGCAGCCGCCGTGAGATAGCGCAGAATCACGTGTATGATCCCGCTCTTCTGCGAGAGATGGTTGCAAGCCTATACTCCAACGTCGCATTTGAACAGCGGGATCGGCCGCCTATCCGGAGTTGCGCGGCACGGGCCAGCTTGCAATGGGCATTCGCCTAGCTGTTGCCGATCAATATCCCCGTCGCGAACACCAACGCGCCGCCGAAGCCTACCTGAAGCGCGGCCGAGAAGGGCGGCGTGTCCATGTACTTCCAGCGCACCCAGCTGATGACCGCCAGCTCGACCACCACGACGCAACACGCCACCACCAGCGCGGTCCAGAATTGCGGGATGAGGAACGGCAGCGTGTGGCCGATGCCGCCAAGCGTGGTCATCAGGCCGCAGATCGCGCCACGCGCCACCGGCGCGCCGCGCCCGGTGAGGCTGCCGTTGTCCGACAGCGCCTCCGCAAACCCCATCGAGATGCCCGCGCCGATCGACGCGGCGAGCCCCACCAGGAACGCGTCCCACGAACGGCCGCTGGCGAAGGCGGCGGCGAAGATCGGCGCGAGGGTGGAGACCGAGCCGTCCATCAGCCCCGCCAACCCCGGCTGCACCACGCGCAGCACGAACACGCGCCGCTCGGCGTGTTCCTCCTCGACGCGCACGTTCTCCGGGACGTTCTGCTCGACCAGTCGGTCGGCGATGTCCTCGTGCCGCTCCTCCTCCTCGGCGAGATCGCCGAGCAACTTGCGCATCGAGGCGTCCGAGGTGCGCGCCATCGCCCGGCGATAGAAGCGCAGCGTCTCGATCTCCATCGTCTGCGCGAGCTTGCGCACCGTGTCGATCCCGAGCGGGCGGATCTGCCAGACCGGTTTGTGCTGGATGAAGCCGCGCACGTCCTGGCGGCGGATCAGCGGGATGTGCTCGCCGAACTTCTCCTGGAACAGCCCGATGAGCCGGTGGCGGTGATCGCTCTCCTGGCCGGCCATCACCGTGAACACCTTGGCGGTGGCGGGAAAATCCTCGCGCAAGCCCTCGGCGATGTCGGCATAGATGCGGTTGTCCTCCTCCTCGTTGCTGATCGCGAGGGCGAGGATTTCCTTCTCGGTCAAATCTGAGAAATCGCGCATGGCGGCGAATGTGGCCAAGCGGGGCGGGTCGTCAAGTGAAACCGCAGGTCCTGCAAATGCCTCGCAGGAACAGACCAGATGCGCTCAAACAGAACCTTCGCGGGCACCCCCCTCACCCAACCCTCTCCCCCTAGGGGGAGAGGGCGTTATCTTCTCCCTCTCCCTTGGGGAGAGGGCCGGGGTGAGGGGCCGGCGGCTATTCCGCCGCCGCTGCCGTTGGCTTCGGCACCAGATGCCGCACCCGCGGCAGCACCTCGTCGCGCAGCAGGCGGAGGGAGTTGTGCCAAGCCTGTGGGTTCTCGCTATAGTCGAAACCGAATACCAGCAGCGAGCCGAAGCCGCCGACCTCGGCGTAGACCTGCTCCAATCGTTCCGCGACAGTCCTGGGCGAGCCGATCAGCCAGTTGTGCTTGGCGCAATACTCCACGGTGACGTCGGAGTCGGGCACGTCGGGGCTGTGCTTGAGATATTCCTTGAAGCCGAACTGCTCGAGCAGCGGCAGGAAATACTCGCGCATCATGCGGCCCATCATGCCGCCGACCGACAGCCGCCAGGCCTCCTCGTCGGTATCGGCCACGAACACCTCGCGCACCATCCGCCAGTCGTTGCGGTTGGCCACCCGGCCGCCCTTCTTGGCGCCGGCCTCCACCGCGTCCCAGTGGCTCGCCACATAGGAGGGATTGAGGTTCAGGCTCATCGGCAGATAGCCATGCTCGCCGGCGATCTTGAGCGTGTCGGAGTTCTTCGACAGCCCCGCGACGCCGATCGGCGGGTGCGGCAGCTGCAGCGGGCGAAGGTGGGGATGCAGGAAGCCGAACATCGTCTGCGGCTTCGCCACCTTCCAGAACTGGCCGTCATAGTCGAAATACGGCTCGTCGCTCCACAGGCGGAGGATGATCTCGAGCGCCTCGCGCGTCATCTCGCGGTTGACGCCGCCCATGCCGTCGACGTGGAACATCGCCCAGTCGCTCGGCAGGCCGGACGCGGCGACGCCGAAATTCAGCCGCCCCTCGGAGAGGTGGTCGAGCATGGCGAGGCGGTTCGCCAGCTCTGCCGGGTGATGGTAGGGCAGCAGGAAGCCGCCCGGCCCGATGCGGATGCGCTTGGTCTGCAGCAACGCCTGGGCGATCAGCAGGTCGGGCGCCGGATGCGGCTCCCAGATCGAGGTGTGATGCTCGCCGATCCACGCCTCCTCATAGCCTAGCTCATCGAGCCAGCGCAGGGTCTGCAGATCCCAATCATGCCCGGCCTTCAGGCCCTTCTCGGGCGGGTGGGAGGGCATGGCGAAGTAGCCGAGCTGCATGGCGTTCCTCCTTGCTCGCGCCGCTTTGCGCGACGGGATGGCCCGAAGGTTACATCGGTCCGCGGCGAGAGGCGACAGGCTTGCCACCCGCGCTTTTCATTGCGAACCCGTCGAGGTCGTCGGGCTTCCGTTCCGGATGCGACACGCCGGCGAAACTTATTGTCAACCGCAACGTCGCGAACTGCCCCGGCGCGCTGCCGTTCGCGCCGTATCATAACGGGAGACCGGGAATGCAGAGCGAGAGGATCGCCATCGGGCGACGAGGATTGCTCCAGGCGGGCGCGGGCATCGGGCTGATCTCGGCGCTCGCCGGGTGCGCGCAGGTCATCCCACAGGATGTCGGGCTGGCGCTCACGCCCGACCTCCTGACCGACCCCGCCGTGCTCAATTTCGCGCTGAACCTCGAATACCTCGAGGCCGAATACTACACCCGCGGCGTGACCGGCCAGGGCCTCGATGCCGCGCTGCTGGGCCCGAACCCCGGACCGGTAGCAGGCGGGCGGCAGGTCCGGTTCAGCGACCCGGTGCTGGCCGCGTTCGCGGCCGAGATCATGCGCGACGAGCAGGAGCATGTGCGGTTCCTTTACGAGCACACGCGGAACTCTCCGGTCACGCAGATCGGTCGGCCGGCGCTCGACTTGCAGCAGGCGTTCCGCACGGCGGGCGCGGCGGCCGGGCTCGACGGCGACTTCGATCCGTTCGCCAACGAGACGGCGTTCTATCTCGGCGCATTCCTGTTCGAGGATGTCGGGGTATCGGCGTACACCGGTGCCGCGAAGCTGATCGCCGACAAGCAGCTCCTTTCGGCGGCAGCCGGCATCCAGGGGGTCGAGGCCTATCACGCCGGACTGGTGCGCGCGCAACTCGCGATGATGGGCGGCCAGGCGCGACAGGCGGCGGACGCGATCTCGGCGGCGCGCGCCAGGCTCTCCGGCCCGCAGCCCAGCGACACGCCGCTTAATGCGCCGGGCGGGGGCGTGCATGTCGCTTGCGCCGACAGCAACGGCATCGCCTGGGCGCGCACGCCGCAGGAGGTTCTGCGTATCGCCTTCCTCAATCCCGGCAACGACGTCAACCGCGGCGGCTTTTTTCCAGCCGGGATCCGCGGCGTCGTCACCAAGACCTGAGCCCGGAGCGGACCATGACAGACAACGATTATCTGAACTTCGCGCTCAATCTCGAATACCTGGAAGCCGAGGACTATTCGCGCGGCGTGACCGGACAGGGGCTCGGGGCCGCCGGGGTGACTGGCGGACGGCAGGTTTCGTTCGCCACATCCCTGCTCGGCGACTTCGCCGGCAGCATCATGCAGGACGAGGTCGAGCATGTGCGCTTCCTGCGCGGCGCACTCGGCTCGGCCGCCGTGCCGGAGCCGGCGATCGACCTGCGCGGCGGCTTCGCGGCGGTGGCGCGCGCGGCGGGACTGCCGGGCGGCTTCGATCCATTCGCCGACGAGATCAGCTTCTTCATCGGCGCGTTCACCTTCGAGGACGTCGGCGTCACCGCCTATCACGGCGCGGCGCCTTACCTGCAATCGAAGGAGATCCTGACGGCGGCGGCCGGGATCCACGCGACGGAGGCGTATCACGCCGGGGTCGTGCGCAGCGTGCTGTATCGCCAGGGCGGCCGCGCGGCGGCGGCGGCCGACGCAATCTCCGCTGTCCGCGGCCGGCTGGGTGGCGGCGCCGACCAGCCGGTCGACGGGCCGGGCGGGGCGCCGATCATCGTTCCTGCGGACGGGAACGGGGTCGGCTTCGCGCGAACCCCGCAGCAGGTGCTCGCCATCGTCTATGCCTCGTCCCGCCCAGGCACGCGGCGCGGCGGCTTCTTTCCGCGCGGCGTGAACGGCACCATCGCCACGACATAGGCGGTCGCTCAGTGGCGGAAGTGGCGCATCCCGGTGAGCACCATCGCGATGCCGGCGGCGTCGGCGGCGGCGATCACCTCCGCGTCGCGGATCGAGCCACCCGGCTGGATCACCGCCGTGGCACCGGCCGCGACCGCCGCTTCGAGCCCGTCGGCGAACGGGAAGAAGGCGTCGGAGGCAACCACGCTGCCCTCGGCGAGCGGCGCGGGCGCGCCGGCCGCCTTCGCCGCCTCGGCACTTTTCCAGGCGGCGATGCGCGCGCTGTCCACCCGGCTCATCTGGCCGGCGCCGATGCCGACGGTCGCCGCGGACTTGGCGTAGACGATGGCGTTCGACTTCACGTGCTTGCAGACGCGGAAGGCGAACACGAGGTCGGCGAGCTCGGCGTCGGTCGGCGCGCGCTTCGTTACCACCTTGAGCTCGGCCGGCACGATGCGGCCGGCATCGCGGGTCTGTGCGAGGAAGCCGCCGGCGACGCTGCGGAAGGTGAGACCGGGTGCCGCCGGATCGGGCAGGCCGCCGGTGAGCAAGCAGGCGGAGATTCTTCCTGCGCGCGAGGATCGCCTTCGCCGCGTCGTCCGCGTCCGGGGCGATGATGACCTCGGTGAAGATCGCCGCGATCTTCTCCGCCGCCGCCGCGTCCAGGATGCGATTGACCGCGACGATGCCGCCGTAGGCGGAGACCGGGTCGCAGCGCAGCGCGTGGTCCCACGCGTCCGCCAGCGAGCCGGCCGACGCGACGCCGCACGGGTTGGCGTGCTTGATGATCGCCACTGTCGGCGCCTCGAATTCGGCCGCGCACTCGAACGCCGCGTCCGTGTCGTTGAGGTTGTTGTAGGACAGTTCCTTGCCTTGCACCTGTGTCGCGGTGGCGACGCCCCGGCGTGCGCCGGTGACGTAGAATGCGGCGCGCTGATGCGGGTTCTCGCCATAGCGCAGGGTCTCGCGCAGCGTGCCGGAGACCGTGAGGCGTTCGGGGAAATCATCTTCGATTCTTGCCGCGAACCATGCGGCAATCATGGCGTCATAGGCGCCAGTGCGGGCATAGGCCTCGCCCGCCAGATGGCGACGCAGGGTGCGGCGCGTGCCGCCATGCGCGGCAAATTCCGCCAGCAAGGTCACGTACTGCGCCGGTTCGGTCAGCACCGCCACGAAATCGTGGTTCTTGGCGGCGGCGCGGATCAGCGCCGGGCCGCCGATGTCGATGTTCTCGATGCACTCCTCGTCCGTCGCACCGCGCGCCACCGTCGCCTCGAACGGGTACAGATTGACCACCACGAGGTCGATCGGCGCGATGCCGTGTGCCTGCATCTGCGCCAGATGCTCGGGGTTGTCGCGCCGCCCCAGAATGCCGCCGTGGATCTGCGGTACCAGTGTCTTGACCCGCCCGTCGAGGATCTCCGGGAACCCGGTATGCGCCGACACGTCCGTCACCGCGACGCCGGCCTCGCGCAGCGCCTGCGCCGAGCCGCCGGTCGACAGGATCTCCACGCCGCGCGCCACCAGCGCCTGCGCGAAGGGGACGAGCCCGGATTTGTCGGAGACGGAGATCAGCGCGCGGCGGACGGGGACGATATCGGTCATGGCGGACCCTGATGTCTCGGCTGCGCCGCGGGGATAGACCTAGAGCCCGAGCAGGTCCAGCGTGCGGCCGACAACCCTGGTCTCGTCGTAAAGGTCGAGCGCCCGCTCGCGTCCCGCTTTGCCCATGCGCGCGCGGAGTGCCGGGTCCGCCGCCAGCCGGGCCAGGGCACGCGCCAGCGGCGGCACCTGCATCGGCGGGACGAGCAAGCCCGTCGCATCGTTCACCACCTGCTCGCGCGGGCCGCGAATATCGGTCGCCACCACCGGCAGCCCGGTCAGCATCGCCTCGATCACCGACATCGGCAGCCCCTCGAAATGGCTGGGCAACGCGAAAATATCCGCAGCGGCGAGCACGGCGGCGACGTCCTCGCGATAGCCGAGCAGCCGCAGCCGCTCGCCCAATCCCGCCTCCGCCAGTGTCGCCGCGACGTTCTCGCCGCGATCCGTGGGAAGGCGGTTGCCGACCACCCACAGCTCGGCGCCGGGCACGTCGCGCATCGCGGCGGCCAGCTCCGTGTGGCCCTTGTGGCGCACCAGGCGGGAGACGGCGGCGACGGCGACGCGGTCCTCCGGGACGCCGAGCGCCGCCCGCACTCGCGCCCGTGCCGCCGGATCGGGATGGAATTTCGCCGGATCCCGGCCGTTCAGCACCGCGGTCGCCCCGCGCGCGATGCCGAGCCGGCGCGCGTCGTCCGCCTCCTCCTCGGAGACGGTGAGGAACACGTCGGTCATCCGCCCGCCGAGCCATTCCATCGCGAGCGAAACCGCGCGGCGCGACCAGGGGCCGGGCTGGTTGAACAGGAAGCCGTGGCAGGTATAGGCGACGCGCGGCACGCCGGCGATCCGCGCCGCCGCGCGGCCGAGAAAGCCCGCGATCGGCATGTGCGCGTGGACCAGGTCGGGCTTTTCCGCGCGCAGCAGTCGCACCAGGGCGGCGAGTGCGCGCGCCTGCTCGCCGGGCGAGAGGCTGCGCAGCGGCGGCAGGCTCTCCACCCGGAATCCCTCGGCGCGCACCGGGTCGAGCAACGGCCCGTCCGCGCAGGCGCCGATCACCTCATGGCCGCGATCCCTGGCGCCGCGCATCAGGGGCAGCAGGAAGTGGCGGAGGGAGAAGTCGACGTTGATGATTTCTATGAGTTTCATGCGGGCGGCCCGGATCGCCGTTAGCCGACCTTGGTAATCGCCCATTTCACCTGCTGCGGGCCGTCCATCGGGCCGGTGAGCACGACCTGCTCGCTGCGCCTGGGCTCGGGGCCGCCGAGATAGATGCTCTCCTCCAGCGCCATGCGCGCGCCGTCCGCCTTGAGGCGCCAGCCGCCGCCGGAGGGCAGCCGCAGCAGCACCGCCTCGCCGTCCTGCTGCAGGCTGGCGGTGACGGTCGGGTGCAGGTGAAAGCGCAGGGTGAAGGGCTGCGGCGTCGGTGCCTCGATCGCGTCCTCGCCGCGCACGTCCTCGCCGCTCTCGGCGAGATAGAGCCGCCGGCGGTGGATCGCGCCGAACGGCTTCTTCCAGCCGTCATGGCTCGCCTCGAGCCAATGCGCGCCGCTCGCCTCCTGGCGCTGCACCTCGACGTTCTCCGGCCTGCGGCCGAGCCCGTCCTCGCGCAGCTCCGACGAGTTGACGTCGGCGATCACCAGCGTGGAATGCGCCGCGGTGGCGCGCGTCGCGTCGCGCCATTCTGGGCTGCCGGCGGGGAACGCGCCGCAATTCACGATCATCCGGTCGCGCCCGACCGACAGCTCCATCGAGAGCGTGCCGGCGTGGGCGTAGCGATCGACCTCGGCCGGCGGCGGCTCGCCGCAATCGACCAGCAGCACGCTGCGCCCGGCCTGCAGTCGCTGGAAGCCGCCGTCGAGCAGCGAGGAGGGTCCGCGCCCGGCGCGCCCGGCCTGGGTCAGCACCAGGTCGATCAGGCCCGACTGCTCCTCCTTGGAGCCGTTGAACAGCGCCAGCCCACCGTCGCCGTGCCGCAGCACCCGCAGGGCGGGCGCCATCCTTTCGATCGCCGCGGTGAGGGCGGCCGGGGGTTGCACCTGGGCGGCCTGGAGCAGGGCGCGGATCTCGGTCAGATCCTGCAACGCGGCGAGATGGGCGGCCGGGCTGCGCTCGGCGTGGCAGCCATCGGGCAGCACCTGGCGGCCGATCTCCTGCGGCAGGAAGCGCAGCGCGCGGGTCAGGAACGCCGCGTGCTCCGGCATCGCCACGGCGGCGGCGATCAGGCCCTTGAGCGCGGTGAGCGCGCGGGCGTCGAGCTCCTCGGCCGGCAGCGCGGCGGAGAGCCGGCGCGCGTCCGAGACGAGCCGCGCCATCATCCGCTGGCGGAACAGATCGTCGGCCGAGGCGCCAAAGAAATCGTAATGGCCGAGCCAGGCGGCGATGCGGGCGCCGATCACGTCCGGCCGGTAGGCCAGCGGCTCGGGGGAGGTGGCGATCCACTTCGACAGCAAGCGCGCGGGCCTGCAGCCGGGCCGCGTCGGTGCCGAGCGCGCGCAGGTCGCGCAGCCAGACGAAGCCGTGCGCCGCCACCCGCAACGGCGCCGGGGCGGAGGTGTCGGCCCAGTCGCCCGGCTTCAGCGGCCGGACGCCGCCGCCGAGTTCCAGCTCGCCCCGCAGCAGCCGCACGCCGCGCGCCGGATCGCCCGGCCAGGGATCGCGGACCGGCAGGGCGGGCGCGTCCGGCACCCGGCCCATCCGCAAGCTCGGCAGCATCGCCATCGCGCGCCGCGCGTCGCGCAGCCAGCTCGCCGCGGACGCTCATGTCTGGCCGCCGATCGCGGCATCCGCCCGCAGCGCGGCGATCGCCTCGGCGTAATCCGGACGCGCGAACACGGCGGTGCCGGCGACCAGCGTGTCGGCCCCGGCGGCGATCGCCCGGCCGGCGGTGCCCGGCGCGATGCCGCCGTCCACCTCGAGCGCGATCCGCCGCCCGCTGGCGTCGATCATGCGGCGCAGCGCGGCGATCTTGGGCAGTTGCGAGTCCAAGGAACGCCTGCCCGCCGAAGCCCGGGTTCACCGTCATGACCAGGATGATGTCCACCAGATCGAGCACCCACGCCGCCGCGTCGGAGCGGTGTGGCGGGGTTGAGCACCACCCCGGCGCTCTTGCCGAGCGATTTGATCAGTTGCAGCGAGCGGTGCAGGTGCGGTCCGGCTTCCGCGTGCACGAGAAGTGGTCGGCGCCCGCCTCGGCGAAGGCGTGAATGTAGGGATCGACCGGCTGCGATCATCAGATGCACGTCGAACGGCAGCCTCGTCTGCGGACGCAGCGCGTGCAGCACGACGGGGCCGAAGCTGATATTGGGCACGAAATGCCCATCCATGATGTCGAGATGCAGCCAGTCGGCGCCCGCGGCCTCCACCGCCCGCACCTCCTCGGCCGAGCCGGGAGAAATCGGCGGCGAGCAGGCTGGGCGCGATCGGTGATCCGCGCGGGCGGAGGCTGGGACATCGCCCGGTTCTAGACAGGCCCGGCGATTTTGCACAAGCGCGAGAGCGGCTGCCGCTTGGCTCAAGGCTTCACCAGGCGGGCGGCGAAGAACCCGTCCATGCCGCCCCGCTCCGGCCACAGCGCCGGATGCGTGCGCAGATACGCCTTCCGGGCGTGCGCGCCTCGGGCAGCACTGCCAGCTCCGTGGGCGTGAACGGATCGTGCCGCAGCCCGGTGCGGCCGAGTGCCGCGGCGATGCGTGCCGGGCCTTCCTCGGGTTGCAGCGAGCAGACCGCGTAGACCAGCCGGCCGCCCGGCCGGAGCATCGCGGCGGCGGCGTCCAGCAGCCGGTCCTGGCCGGCGGCGAGTGCCGCGAGGTCGCGCGGGCGCTTGAGGTGCGGCACGTCGGGATGGCGGCGGATCGTGCCGGTGGCGCTGCACGGCGCGTCGAGCAGCACCGCGTCGAGCGGCGCGGCGGGCCGCCAGAGCGGCGGCATCGGCCTGGACGAGTTCGGCGTCGAGCCGCAACCGCGCCAGGTTCTCCCGCAGCCGCCCGAGCCGCGCCGGCGTCGCGCTCCACCGCGATCACCCGCGCGCCGGCCGAGGCGAGCTGCGCGGTCTTGCCGCCTGGCGCGGCGCAGAGATCGGCGATCCGCTCCCCCGGCCGCGCCGCGAGCAGCCGGGCCGGCAGCGCGGCGGCGGCGTCCTGCACCCAGAATTCTCCGCCGTCGATAGCCCGGGAGCTCCGCGACGCGGGTTCCGGCCGGGAAGCGGACCGAGCCGGTGGGCAGCATCTCGCCGCCCGCCGGCGCGGACGCGCCGGGGCGCAGGGTGAGATCGAGCGGCGCCTCGCTCTGATGCGCGGTCGCGATGGCGCGCGCGTCCGCTGCCCCAGGCGGACCACAGCCAGCCCGGCGTGTCGAGCCGCGGCCCGTCGAGCTCGGCAAGCGCCGCCGGCCCGGCCTCGCCCACCCGGCGCAGCACGGCGTTCACCAGTCCGGCGAACGGAGCCAGCCCGCGCGCGCGGGCCAGCGCCACCGCCGTCGCCACCGCCGCGTGCGCCGGCGTGCCGAGCAGCAGCAGCCCGGCCGCGCCGATCCGCAGCACGTGGCGCACCGGCGCGGGCGGCGCCTTGGTCAGGAACGGCTCCAGCACCGCGTCCAGCGTGCCCGCCCGGCGCAGCACGGTGGCGGCGAGCCGGTGCGCGGCGGCGCGGTCGCGCGGCTCCATCGCGGGCAGCGCGTCGAGCGCCTCCTCCAGCGGGCGGCGCCGGTCGAGCACGGCGGCGAGCAGGTCGAAGGCGGCGTCGCGGGTCGGATCGGAGGCCTTGATGCGGGCATTGGCGGGAGGTGCACCATCCCGCATCCGCGGCGCAACCGGCACCCGGCCAAGCTCGGATCCGGGCGCCCGCTCAGGTCGCGATCGCGTCGAGCTCCTTGCGGGCGTGGTCCGGGCAGAAGAACCACACGCCGATGCCCATCAGCACCATGATGACCGGACAGACCAGGAAGGCCGACTGGAACGAGCCGCGTGCGCTGCTGCAGGTAGATCGTCGACGAACGGCCAAGCACGAAGCCCACCAGCCAGGCGACCGACCAGACGAAGCCGTTGCCGATGCCCCGGATGCGGGTTGGGAACACCTCGGCGGTGATCACCATGCTCGGCCCCCAGAAGCCGAGATAGCCGATCGACCACAGCAGGCCGAACACCCACAGCTCCGTGTCGCTCTTGGCGAACACCCAGAGGGTCAGGAAGATCGCGCCCTCGGTCAGCATCACCAGGAACGCCACGCGCCGGCCGATGCGGTCGGAGATCCAGCCCGACGCGATCAGGCCGAGCGACGCCGACGAGGCCCCACCAGATGTAGAAGCTGCCGTACTCGACGGTCGGCCAATGCCGCTCCTGCGCCAGATAGATCGGCATCCAGCCGGCCACCGTGCCGTAGATGATCGTGCTGCAGCAGGCGATGAAGGTGGCGATCGCGGTGTTGCGCCACATGTCGGCGGCGAACAGCTGCGCGAGCGGCACCCTGCCGAGCGCCTTGTCGACCCATTCCTGATCCACCGGCTCGAGCGGCCTTGCCGGCGGCGCGGGCGTCGGCGATGCGGCGCTTGCGGTCCTGCAGTCGCACCCAGTACGGGCTCTCGGGACAGCGCGCGCGGACATAGATCGCCAGCAGCGCGATGACGGCCGGCACCACACAGGCCACCCGCCAGCCCCAGGTCGCGGCCACGAACGTGACGATGATGCCGGCCATCGAGGCGCCGAAGCACCAGGTGCCGCGATTGATGCTGATGACCCGGCCGCGCAATCGCGCCGGCCAGGTCTCGGCGACCAGCATCGAGCCGAGCGACCACTCCCCGTTCAGGGCGAAGTTCAGCGAAGGTGCGGACCGCGAAGAACGCGACGATGCGTCGTGGTCAGCGCCAAGGACCGGCATCAGCAGCGAGAACAGCGCGATGTTGACGGCGAGCAAGCGTCCGCCGCCCGTAGCGGTCGGCGAGCCACGGCCAGACGAACATTCCCGAAATGCCGATCAGCAGCGAGATCTGCACCCCGGTCCGCCAGGTCGGCAGATCGACGCCGAACTCCTTGATCACCATCGGCGAGATCAGGCCGAAGATCACGCCGTCCATTCCGTCGAACATCCAGCCGAGGCCGTTGGCGACGGCGATGTGCCAATGGGTGGCGGTCAGGCGGATGGTATCGGCGGCGTTGCGGAAGCGTCGCCGACTGCCAGATATCGCTGCTCCAGCGGGCCGACGATCGCGTCGAGCGTCGGGGACGCGTCCGATGGGCTCATGCCTTGGGTTCCCTCATCTCGCCACGCCTGTGCCGGCGTGTTGCTGTCCCGCCACTCTGCGATGACATGGAAGAGCCGCGCAACTCTGGGCTGCGAACCGGGCCGTCTGCCCGGCATCCGGCGGCATGGACGTGGCCATGCGCGGGAGGCATTTTCGCCCGATGCTCGATGGATCGGCGACACCTGGGGCGCGTCCGGTTGGCCGCGGCGCCGTGGCGCCCCGCCGCGCTCGTGCTGCTTTGCCTGATGCTCTGGCTGCCCGGCGCGATCGGCATCCCTGCTTCTGACCGCGACGAGTTCGCGCTTCGTGCAGGGCACCAAGCAGATGCTGGAGACCGGCGATTTCGTCTCCATCCGCAACGGCGAGGAGGCGCGCAACCGCAAGCCGATCGGCATCTACTGGCTGCAGGCGCCCTTCGCCGCCGCGGCGCGGGCGGCCGGCGTCGCGACGCTCAACCCGGTGTGGCCGTATCGCATCCCCTCCGTGCTGGGCGGCCTGCTCGCGGTGATGGCCACGTACGGGCTGTGGCGACGCACGATCGGCCGCGAGCCCGCGTTCCTCGCCGCGGCGATGCTCGGGGCCTCGGTGATCGTCACGGTGGAGACCGGGATCGCCAAGACCGACGCGACGCTGCTTGGCGTGACCACGCTCGGCGATGGGGCTGCTCGCCCGCGCCTATCTCGACCCCGGCGGCCTGACGCGCGGTGCAGGCGGGGATATTCTGGCTGGCGATGGGCGCCGGCGTGCTCGTCAAGGGGCCGGTCACGCCGATGGTGGCGGGCCTCGCCGTCGATCTCCCTGGTCGTGGTGGACCGCCGCGCGCGCGGCGCGGCATGGCTGCGGACCTTGCGCCCGCGCTGGGGCGTGCCGCTGATGCTGGCCGTCGTGCTGCCCTGGTTCATCGCCATCGGGATCGCGACCGGGGGAAAATTCTTCGTCGACTCGGTGGGCGGCGATCTCGCGGCCAAGCTCGCCGGCGGCGACGATTCGCACGGCGGCCCGCCCGGCCTGCACCTGCTGCTGGTGCCGCTGCTGCTGTTCCCGTTCTCGATCCCGCTGATCCGCAGCCTGCCCGGCGCCTGGCGCGAGCGGCGCGACCCGGTGATCCGGTTCCTGCTCGCCTGGATCGTGCCCGTCCTGGATCGTGTTCGAGCTCGTGCCCACCAAGCTGCCGCACTACACCCTGCCGCTCTACCCGGCGCTGGCGCTGCTGGCGGCCCGCTGGACGCTTGATCCGTCGCGCACGCCGGCCGCGCGCTGGGTCGCCTGGCTATCGATCGTCGCCTTCCTGGCGAGCGCGGCGGTTCTCGGGCTCGGGCTGGTGGCGCTGCCCTTCGTCGCCGCACCAGGCCTGAGCGGCTCGATCTGCTGGGCATACCGGCGCTGGCGGGCGGTCGCGGTCGGGGCGTGGCTGATCTTGCGCGCGGCAAGCCGGCAGGATTGGCCGGCGGTGGCGCGGGCCGGGCTGATCGCCGCGCCGCTGCTCTACTGGTCGAGCCTCGGCTTCGAGCTGCCCGAACTGACGCCGCTCTGGATATCGCCACGCGTCGAGGCAGCACTGGCCGCCCATTGGCCGGACGGCAGGCCCGCCGACGCGGCGTTCGGCGCGGCGGGGTTTCGCGAGCCCAGCCTCATGTTCCTGGCCGGGACCGACACGCGCTGGCTCTACGGCGGCCCGGACGCGGCACGCTTCCTGGCGGCCGCACCGGATCGGGTGGCCGCCGTGGGCAATCGCGACATCGCCCAATTCCGCGCCGAGGCGGACAGGCTCGGCATCGCGCCGCACGCTTTCGCCGATGTCGCCGGCTTCAACTACTCGCGAGGCCGGCGGGCCACGCTGACGCTGTTCGACTTGCCGCGCTGATCAACGCGGCTCACGGCTGAGCCCCTTGGCGGCCAGCGCGGCGAGATAGGCCGCCCAGCGGGTTTCCTGCTCGCGGCCCAGCTCGTGCAGGTAGTCCCAGGAGAAAATTCCGGTGTCGTGCCGATCGTCGAAGATCAGGCGCACGGCGTAGTTGCCCGACCGGCTCGATCGCCGTGATGCCGACCAGGCGCTTGCCGCCCACGGTCTGGCGCTGGTCGGGAGAGTGGCCCTGCACCTCGGCGCTCGGGCTTTCCACGCGCAGATACTCGGCCGGGAGCGACGCTCGCGTGCCGTCGTCGAATGCCACGTCGAGCCGCCGCTCGGCGCGGTTCAGACGGATCTCGGTCGCGATCGGCATGACCACCTAGTCCTCGAGCTGGCGGGCCTCCTCGGGCAGCATGATCGGAATGCCGTCGCGTACCGGGTAGGCGAGCCCCGCCTTGCGGCTGATCAGCTCGTTGTGGGTCCGGTCGTATTCGAGCGGCCCCTTGGTCAGCGGACAGACCAGGATCTCCAGCAGCCGCGGGTCGATCGGAGCGTTGCGCGCCGTCTGCGGCTCGCGCTTGGCGTCGGACATCGTGGCCTCCATGGTAGGGCGACAGTCAGCTGACCGGCCTGTCGGGTCCGGGGTCGGCGCCGATCGCTCCCATTTCGAGCAGCGTGAGCAAGGTTCGCGCGCGCTCCGTCTCGGTCGCGGCTTCCAGCAGCGCCTGCTTTTCCGCCGGCTCGAACGGGCAGACCATGCAGAGCGTGATAACGAGCACGTCGTCGGCCATGCGCTTGATCGCGTCCCAGTTGGCGTCGAACCCGCGATGCGCGAAGTATTTCCGCAGCGCCCGCAGCAGCGCCTCGCGGTCGACGCCGATGGCGCGCGGCGCCAGGTCGAGATCGTCGTGATAGGCGCTGAAATCCCCGCGCACCCGGCGATAGCCGCGGCCCATCGCCAGCTCCGCGGCGACCGCGAAGCGGATGACCCCGGACAGCGTGATCAGATAGCGCCCGTCATCGGTCTCGCTGAACGAGGACAGCCGCCCGAGGCAGCCCACCCGGAACAGGCCCGGCCCGGTATCGCCCTCCGCGAGCGAGCCGTCGGGCTGGATCATGCCGAACATCCGCCCGGCGCCGAGGGCATCCTCGGTCATCGCCAGATAGCGCGCCTCGAAGATGTTCAGCGGCAGCTTGCCGCGCGGGAGCAGCAGCGCGCCGGGCAGCGGGAAAACCGCGAACTCGGCGGGCAGATCCTCCACGTGCGGGTGGAATGGACGGCATCAGGAGAACAGCAGGGCCGAGAGCTTGCGCCGCGCGGTCATGGTGGCCTCGTCGTCGAAGCCCCAGGCCTCGAAAAACTTGAGCAGCTGCAGCCGGGCCGCGTCCTCGTTCCAGGCCCGCTCGCGACGGATGATCTCGAGCAGCGCGTCGGCTGCCGCCTCGCGCTCGCCGGTGGCGTTGAGCGCGGAGGCGAGCTCGTAGCGCGCCGCGTGGTCCGTCGGATCAGCGGCGACGCGGGCGGTCAAGGAGGAAAGCTGATCCTTGGCGTCGCGGCCTTCCTCGGCCAGCGCGAGGGCGCTGCGGGCGCCGGCGATCTCGGCGTGCTCGGCGATCTTGGCCGGCACCTGCGCCAGCGCGTCATGCGCCTGGTCCTCCTGGCCGAGTGCCACGAGCACGCGGATCAGCCCGCCCCAGGCCTCGGGGTTCTCCGGCTCCTGCTCCAGCGCGGCGCTGAACAGCTCGCCCGCCTGCTGGTGATCGCCGGCGTCCATCGCGGCCTTCGCCTCGGCCATCAGGTCGGCGCCCGGCATCGTGCCGCCCGCCACCTTGAGCAGCTGCTCGACGAAGCGCCGCACGTCGCTCTCGGGCAGCGCGCCCTGGAACAGGTCGGCGATCTGCCCCTGCCAGAACGCGGCGACGGTCGGCACCGACTGCAGCGGCAGGCCGAGCTGGGCAAGCTGCTGCACCAGCGAGCGATTGGCGTCGATGTCGATCTTGACCAGCTTCACGCGCCCGCCGGCGGAGCGGACCACCTTTTCGAGGGTCGGCGTCAGCTGCTTGCAGGGGCCGCACCAGGTGGCCCAGAAATCGACCAGGACGGGGACCTGCTTGGAGGCCTCCACGACATCCTGCATGAAGGTCTTCTGATCGCCGTCGACGATCATGTCGGCGGCGCCGGCTGCCTCGAGTGGGGCGTTCTGACCGATAATGGCGCTCATGAGAGAAGTTTCCTGCCGTTCGCTTGCTGGTTAGATATCCCCGCCGCTGCCGGTGACAAGCCGGGACGTTGTTGGCCGCGCGGAGGGGCAACTCGTTCCACCGGACCATGCCTCCGCCCTGCCGGCCCGTCCAGAGCGGGCCCGGATGCTTGCAATCACGACCGAACCCGCCTAGAACCCGCCGCCGTATCGGAGCGCGGGCGTAGCTCAGGGGTAGAGCACAACCTTGCCAAGGTTGGGGTCGAGGGTTCGAATCCCTTCGCCCGCTCCAATCGGACCCTTCCCAAGCATTCTCCGCCTCGGCTGGCTTGCCTCAGAAGCCCTTGCCTGGCCGATATTTTCGCCACGAGCTTGATACTTCGCAGCCGGAACGAGAGCCAAAATTCGTTCTCCGCGAGCGCCACGTTCTCCGGAGCTTGAGGCTCGCCCGAACAACTCCCAAGCCTCAAAGGCCAACGAAATCAATGTGCTGCTTGGCCCTGATTTGGCCCCGGTTGGTGTTCCGATCGCTACCCTGAGGGCGCCGGGGAGGAAATGCTCTCGGGGCGGCTGGCGCGGGTGGCCGACGAGCTTGCTGTGCTGATGGCCGCAATCCGGAGCTGGGGCACGTCCGCCGATCAAAAGCGAGCAGGTCGGCTGCGGCGGCGCTCGGTGATGGCGTTCGGGCGCGGAGATGGTCTTCCCCTGCCGCGGCTGGATTGGTGTCACCGCAGCGGGTGATAGGGGTCGGCTTGTGAGTAGCCAAAAATCCACGGTCAAAGAGGCCCAGGCGCGTCGAGGCAGAACGGGGCGTTCAGGCGAGGCGCTCGAAAGTCGTTTATGGACGATAATGGACTGGCAGTTTGCGGGCGCCCGACGGATAGAAGCCGAAATTCACGTACGACCGGCCTCGACCCAAAATGGTCCTTCGTAGCCGCAGCCCCATCAGCCGAGGTGGGCCGAGAGCGGATAGTCCGTTTGGGATGAGCAACGGCGAGAAGCAGAATGGCGACCATCACCGCGGGACGGCACCTGATACTAGCGGTCGAAACCACGGTTGAGGAGCTCTTCACGGTGCATACGTTCTTGAATCTTAGCGGCTTGGCCCCCCGCCCTCCACGGGCGATGACGCGGATGCCGACATCCGAGCCGAGGCCAATCCATGACCGCCGTTAAAGTCCAACGGATTCGCGATCCGGTCCATAATCTGATCGAATTCGGCGCCACCACGAATCCGGACCAGTACCAGCTCGAGCACGTGCTTTGGGAGGTGATCAAGACCCGGCCGTTCCAGCGGTTGCGACGGGTCAAGCGGCTCGGCTTCAGCGAGTTGGTCTTCCCGGGGGCACCCACACGCGCTTTGCCCACAGCGTCGGGGTTTTCCATACGGCTCGAAGGCTCACAGACGCATAGACCGCAGCTTCGGCGGCGTAGGCTACAGTCCCCAGAAATGCCGGGTGGCGATGGCCGCGGCCATGGTGCACGACCTCGGGCACGGCATGTTCAGCCACGCCTTTGAGAGCGTCATGAAGTCCCTCGGCCTGACGGAGACCAAGCACGAACGGGTCAGCCAGCGCATGATCCGGGAGACCGAGATCGCCGGGCTGCTCAACCAGCTCGGCGGCTCGTTCGCCGAGGAGGTCGCTGCGCTCGTCGCGATCAAGCCGCCGCGGGACTTCTATGACGCGATCGTGGCCAGCCAATTCGATGCCGACCGGCTGGATTACATGCAACGCGACCGCATGATGACGGGGGTGGGCAGCGGTGCCGCCGACGTGGAGTGGCTGCTCCGGAACTTGGAAGTCGAAAACGTGCCAATCGCGTCAGATGGCGATGCGGGAGGCTCGGTCCAGACCCTCGTTCTCAGTCCCAAGGCCTACCATGTGGCCGAGAGTTATGTCCTGGCGCTCTTCCACCTGTATCCTAACGTCTACTTCCACAAAGCGACGCGCGGGGCAGAAAAGGTGTTCGAGGCGCTGATCCTTCGCCTGTTCCAGCTTGTAAGAGAGGATCACGCCGGGAAAGGAGGCTTGCCGGCCAATCATCCGTTGATCGCTTTTGCGGCCGCACCGGAGAAGCTGGACCAAATCTTGGACCTCGACGACGCCACGTTATAGGGCGCTTTGCCAATGCTGACGGGGGCTGACGATACTGAGGTGTGCCGCCTCGCGATGCAGCTGCGGGACCGTAGCCTTCTGCGCTGCATCGACATCTGGAGCATGGCCGCCGAAGAACTGCCGCCAGAGAGGCGCGAAGACAACGGAGGCCGGCGGGCTCGGCTCGACCAAATCGATAAGGCCTGCGACCATGTCATCGAGCGGAAGGCGGAACTGCCCGACGCTCTTTTCGATACCTACAAGCGCAACCCCTATGAACGCTTCCAGAAGGCCGACACAGTCTTCAATCAGATCCACATCAAGCAACCTGGAGGCGTCCGCGACATGGCCCAGCTCTCGGCCGTCGTGGCTATAGGCCCATGTTGCCGTAGCACATGTGAGCGACGGCAGCTCTCGGCAGCGCTGCTGGGCTTGGGAATCGCTGGAACGGGGCGTAAAAAAGCCGTCGGGGGCGCAGAGTCTCCTACGTCCGGTTTCCACCGATTGTGTTGAAAAAGTCGGCACCGCAACAATGCGCGCACGAAAACGCCGGCTCAGTTCGGCCGTCAGCAAGGATCGTTTGCGGTCTGACGTGCTTGCGAAGCATCCTTGCGTCGGGACATCCCACGGATAGCCAACGTCGACTTTTTCAACTCAATCCACCCAAGTCAGTCATTGTGCTGTCAGCATCGGTCACCCAAGAGCGGCCGCCCGATCCCGCTGCCGTGTGTCGAGGTGAGTGAAAGCTTCACCTCCCCGGTCAGGCTACGGCCGGCCCGGTTCAAGCCGCCGCCTCACCCGCGTTCCCATTCTGCATAGCGGCAGCAACGTACGGGCGACTTTGCGCCTTAATTTTTGATAGCCGATGCGTGTGTACGCGGGATGGCCGCCGCTGGTCTGACCGCTACGCCAACGACAGTTCCCGATAGCCTCCCGCCGAAACCGCGTCGCAGCGTTGGCGGAACGCCGGATGGCCGCCGCTGTAGCGCATAACTCGGCGAACCTGTTTGCCCTCCACGTTGCGGTTGATGCCGGTCATCCAGGAGTCGACCTCGGTGAACAGCAATCCCTCGTTGGTCTCGATGACGTGATCGGTCCAGGCTTTCGCGGCCTCGGGCGTCGCATCCACGCGGCTCATGCCGTTGTCGCGCGCGTGGCGGATCAGCGCAGTGACCCAGTCGGACGTGTATTCCACCGCCCGCGGGAAGTTGCCGAGGCCGGCGTGCGGGCCCATCACCATCATGAAATTCGGGAACCCGTCGACCAGAATGCCCAGCAGAGTCACCGGCCCGTCGGCCCATTTGTCCTTTAGCGACGCGCCGCCCACGCCCCTGATGTCGATGCGGTCGAACGCCCCGGTGATCGCGTCGAAACCAGTGGCGTAGATGATCATGTCGAACTGGTAATCGGCGTCCGAGGTGCGGATACCCTCCGGCGTGATGTGCTCGATCGGCGTCTCGGTCAGATCGACCAGTTTTACGTTCGGCTGGTTGTAAACCTCAAAATAGCCGCTTTCCAGCGGCACCCGCCGCGTCCCAAAGCCGTGCGTTTTGGGAATCAGCTTTTCCGCGACCGCCGGATCCTTGACCCGCTGGCGGATCTTCCTCGCCAGATAGTCGGACATCAGCTTGTTGGCCTCGCGATCGGTCAGGACATCGCGGAAATTGCCCATCCAGATGCCAAAGCCCGGTTCGCCATAGCGCCTTTCCCAGAACGCCTCGCGTTCTTCTTCCGTCACCTCGAACACCGAGCGGGGGTCGGCGGCGTGGATGAAGCAGCCGAGGGTATTCTGGCAGCGGGCGAAGATATCGGCGTAGTTCTTGCGGATTTCGCGCATCTCCTCGGGCGTGACCCTCGAGTTG
Source organism: uncultured Alphaproteobacteria bacterium (assembly GCA_963799825.1). Lineage (GTDB taxonomy): Bacteria > Pseudomonadota > Alphaproteobacteria > Acetobacterales > Acetobacteraceae > JAFKFI01. Next base: position 39,266 of record CAWCYL010000014.1, on the reverse strand, counting down.
TGCAACGGCGCCGACCATTGCGCGGTGCGCTGGAACACGGTCAGGTGGCCCGCGGTCTTGGCGATTTCCGTGATGGCCTGAATGCCGGTGGCGCCGGTCCCGATCACCGCGACCCGCTTGCCTGCAAAACTGACCGGTTCCTTGGGCCAGTTATGCGTGTGGCAGGACTGGCCCCTGAAGCTCTCGACGCCGGGAATGCGCGGCAAGACAGACGCGGACAGCACGCCGACGGCGGTAATCAGGAATCGCGCGGTAATGACGTGCCGTCGTCAAGCGTGACCTTCCAGCTTCGGCTGTCTTCCTGGTAATGCGCGGCGGTAACCGTGGTCTTGAACTGGATGTCGCGCCGCAGGTCGAACTTGTCGGCGACGTAATTGAGATACCGCTCGGTCTCCGGCTGGCCGGCGAAATGCTCCTCCCAGTCCCATTCGTCGAGCAGTTCCTGGGAAAAGGAGTAGCCGTAGGTCCAACTTTCGGAGTCAAACCGCGCGCCGGGATAACGGTTCCAGTCCCAGGTGCCGCCTACGCCGGAGCCGGCCTCGAACACCCGAGTCGTCAGGCCGAGTTTGCGCAGGCGGTAGAGTTGATAGAGGCCGGAAACCCCGGCGCCGATGACGATCGCGTCGAAATCGGTAGCCACCTTCGCGGCCGGCTCGCGCGTGGTCTCCACTCTGTCGTTCATGCGCACCTCTCCCCTGATAAGCCTTCCGCCTTCCCGTCCCCTAGAAGAAGACGAAGGACCGGACCACGACGTTCTTGCGGCATCTTGCGCTCTTCTCGCGGGCGCGGTCGGATCGATGCAGGCAGTATGGAAGGACCAGCGCGAGACGGAGCCGTCCGTCAGCGAGTCATAGCATTTGAGCATCGAGACCTCGTTGGGCTTCTGCTGGGGAAACCAGTACCATTCGTGGTTCGGACGATAGGTGAAGCGCGTCGTCTCGCCGACGCGGTCGTCGTAGACTCGGTAGTTGGTGATGTACGGCTGGTCGGCGAAGGACGGCCACGCGCAGAGCACGAAGGGGTATTGCTCGATCGTCTCAATCGGCTTGGCGAGATTGATCGACATGAACCGGCGCGACATCTTCGCGTCGGCCTCTTGCTCGGTGTAGTTCTGGGTACGGCCAAAGTTCCGCAGGTTCTTGGTGAGCAGCTCGCGGCAGCGCACGCGGCCGCTGTTGTCGTTCAGGTCGTTGTGCACAAGCATGGCGTAATTGGCGTTCACGCCAGGGTTCTTGGCGTCCTGGTCTTCCCTGCGGTCGCCCGCGTAGTCCTTGTCGAAGACGTCATGGTTATAGACCAGTGCGTCGGTCGCGTCCGGAAAGAACTCGAGCAGGAGTTTCTCGATCTCCGGGTAGAACACCCGCTCCACCTCCGCCGAATCATAGATGTTCGTGCACTTGGACTCGAGGTACGCCAGCGAGAGGCCGAGTTTGTCCATGCATTCGGGGCTGTTGGGCGACAGGCCCGGGTAGTAATCCCCGATGCGCCGCGCGTCGCGTAGCACCTGCGGGAAAAACAGGTCCCGCCGCCGGTTGTCCTGCTCGTTCTTCCGCAGGATCGCCGCATCGTCGGCGCGCGCCGGGTCGCGCCAGACGGCGTTGGACGGGACGATGGAGTAGGTCGGCCGCTCATAGACGGTATAGGGCAGAGGCAGCGCCACGCCGCCTTCGGGAGCTTTGATGCTGTTCGAGCTACGGATGTAGGCCACGCACTCGTCATAGTCGCGGAACGCGAGGCCCCATTTGGTCTTGATCGGGCCCGGTGGTGCCTTGCCGATCATGTCGACCACGCGCTGGCCCTCGCCCTCAGCGATTTCGGCGAGCGCGTCCCCGATCGCCTTGGCGGTTCCCGCGTCGCCGTCCTGGTCGAACGAAATGTAGGACAGGCCGCCATGCGCCGCGATTGGCGGCGGCTGCCCTTCCGTACGCTGGAGCGGCGGCACATAGGCCGCCGAAGCTTGCTCCGTCTCGGTCGCGAGATTGCTGTCGGCGACCTCGAGCTGGCTCATGGCTTTCCTCCGACTGTCTGTGCCTAACGGTGGCACACGGAACCTGCGATGGCCAGATGACGGCCTCCCGGTCATGCGATCGTGCGCTGGGGTTTCCATGCGAGCGCCGCGTTCCTTGCTGCAGCGGGATATCTAATACCAAAGCTCGGAGATCGTGACTCGAGGGGGTTTCCCCGACGCGGCGGAGTTCTGATTCAAGGCGGTGAACGAAGGAGGTTCGCCATGCCGATCCCGCTCCGGGCCGATTTTGATGCGTCGCAGCTTCGGTCCGTCGGCCCGCCGGAGCAAGGACGGGCCGCAGGCGCGGCGACTGCTGGCGCTGGCCGCGATCTACGATGGCGCGACGCCGCACGGAGGCCGCCAGGATCGGCGGCGTGACGCTGCAGATCGTTCGCGACTGGGTGGTGAAGTTCAACGCCCACGGTCCGGACGGCCTGATCGATCGCAAGGCGCCCGGTCAGCCGTCGCGGCTCAACGACAGAGCATCGCGCGGCGCTGGCCGCGGTGATCGAGAGCGGGCCGATCCCGGCGATTCATGGCGTGGTGCGTTGGCGGATCATCGATCTGTGCCAGTGGCTGTGGGAGGAGTTCCGGGTCAGCGTCGCCAAGCAGACGCTGAGCCGCGAGCTGCGCGCGCATGGGATATCGCAAGCTTTCGGCGCGGCCGCGCCATCATGCGCAGGCCGAGGGCGCCATCGAGGCTTTTAAAAAAACCTCCCGCCCGCCTGGACGAGATCGCACGCGAGAAGGGCGTCGATCCGGGCGACGTAGAGATCTGGTTCGGCGACGAGGCGCGCATCGGCCAGAAGAACAAGATCACGCGACGCTGGGCGCAGGCGCGGCACGCGGCCGTCCGCGCCGCACGACCAGCGCACCGCCTCGACCTACATCTTCGGCGCGATCTGTCCCGAAGGAGGGCAAGGGCGCGGCCTCGTCCTGCCCCGGTGCAACACCGAGGCGATGGACCTGCATCTGGCCGAGATCGCGACGCAGGTCGCGCCGGGCGCGCATGCCGTGCTGCTCGTCGATCAGGCCGGATGGCACCTGTCGAGCAAGCTTGTCGTGCCCGCCAACATCACGCATCGTGCCGCTGCCGGCCAAATGCCCGGAGCTGAACCCGCAGGAGAATGTCTGGCAGTTCATGCGCGACAACTGGTTCTCGAACCGGGTGTTTACCTGCTACGAAAATCTTGGTCGACCATTGCTGCGACGCCTGGAACAAACTCATCGATCAGCCCTGGAGAATCATGTCCATCGGGCTGCGAGACTGGGCGCACAAGTACTGATACAGAGAGTTTTTGGTATTATACCAAGTCTCTGAGTATGTGACTCGGCAGGGGCTTCCCCGACGCGGGGTGGGTCTGATTCAAGGATGGCGAACACAGGAGGTTCGCCATGCCGATCCCACTCCGGGCTGATTTCGATGCAGCGCAGTTGAGGATCCGCCGCGCGCGGAACGAAGGATGGGCCGCAGGCGCGTCGGCTGCTGGCGCTGGGCTGCAATCTACGACGGCGCGAGCCGCACCGAGGCCGCCCGGATCGGTGGCGTGACGCTGCAGATCGTGCGTGACTGGGTGGTCAAGTTCAACGCGAGCGGCCCCGACGGCTTGATCGACCGCAAGGCGCCCGGTCAGCCGCCCCGGCTGAACGACATGCATCGCGCGGCGCTGGCCCGGGTGATCGAGAGCGGGCCGATCCCAGCGATCCATGGCGTGGTCCGCTGGCGGATCATCGACCTGTGCCAGTGGGTCCGGGACGAGTTCCAGGTCAGCGTGGCCAAGCAGACGCTCAGCCGCGAACTGCGCGCCATGGGATATCGCAAGCTGTCGGCGCGTCCGCGTCACCATGCGCAGGCCGCAGGTGCCATCGAGCATTTTAAAAAAGTCTCCCGGCCATTCTGGACGAGATCGCGCGGGACAAGGGCGTCGATCCGGCCGACATAGAGGTCTGGTTCGGCGACGAAGCCCGCATCGGCCAGAAGAACAAGATCACAAGGCGCTGGGCGCGGCGGGGAACCCGGCCGTCGGCGCCGCAGGATCAGCGCACCGCGTCGACCTACATCTTCGGCGCAATCTGCCCCAAGGAGGGCAAATGCGCCGGCCTGATCCTGCCCCCCGCCTTCGCAGGGGCAGGCTCTGGTGCAACACCGAGGCGATGAGCCTGCACCTGGCGGCGATATCGGCCAAGATCGCGGCCGGCGGGCACGCGGCGCTGCTGGTCGATCAGGCCGGGTGGCATCTGTCAGCCGGGCTTGATCGTGCCCGACAACATCAGCATCGTGCCGCTGCCAGCCAAGTGCCCAGAGCTGAACCCGCAGGAGAACGTCTGGCAGTTCATGCGCGACAACTGGCTCTCGAACCGGGTGTTCACCTGCTACGACAACTTGCTCGATCATTGCTGCGACGCTTGGAACAAGCTCGTCGAACAGCCCTGGAGCATCATGTCAATCGGACTGCGCGATTGGGCACATGGGTTCTGATCAAGGAGTCGTGGTATAAGAGGCGGCCAACTGGCCCTGTTCGGCCCGGGGCGCCGGGCTAGCTACGTGTCGGACTTCCATGTGCTCCGGCACGGCGGCGCCCCGGCAGAACGCCAACCCATAAGGCACGGCGACCTTCGACCGAAATCTGCCACCAGCCTCATCTTCGCGCACGTCTGCTTCGGAGACGCCAGCCGGGTCGGCTGACTGACCGTGAAGGCGCTAACCGGAACTCGGCGCCGCATTGGCGACCAATGTCCAGAAGCCTACCTTGCGCCCGTGTTTTGCACGCCAGCGTGCGAGGAAGTCCTGCGTGCGTCTCAAACTGGCCATAGTCGCCGACGAGGGTCGCCAAGGATCGACATTCGGCCAAATGGCGTGCGGCGTGGCGATAGCGTTTCGATTTGGCGCCGCTCAGCGTGTCATCGATCATGGCCCGGCGCAGCACCGTCGCCGCGAGCGGATGGGCGTCCTCCAGCGATCGTGCGGCAGCGTCGAGCAGATCGTACAAATTGCCGTCGATCTCGGCATGACGCTCCAGAACGAGGCGGGCTGCCTCTCGCGGCGCCGGCCATATGTGCAGGAAATGCAGCGCGGCCGAGAAGCTCCGAAAAGCGAGCGCGTGCGCCATGGCGCGCTCCTCGGCGAGCACGTCGTCGAAGTCGGGTAGCGCCTTGAGGTAGGTGCGCAGGCGTTCGACCGACAGTCGCTCCTCGAATGCCGCCCAGCGAAGCCGCTGGGCGTGTTCGGTCTGCCCCGTCGCATCCAGCGCATCGAGGTAGACGCTTTCCCAATCGGCGCTGGGACCCTCCCAGCCAATGCCATAGATATCCTCGTCCAAGTCGCTGCGCCGGGCCGGCTTCTTCGGCGTGGCGGCCTCAAGGATGGCCACCGCCTCCTGGGCACGGCCAGCCGCCAGGAGCCGTCGCCCTATTCCGGCGGCGACGGTCGAGTGTTTCCGGTCCTCGCTGGGCACGAGAGCGATGAACGCATCGACATCCCCTTCGCTGTCTGCCAGATCCTGCAGCGCCCGCCGAACGGCGGCAGCGTGGCCGTCGTATCGGTCCTTGGCGGAGCGTTCCGGCAGGGCGGCGAGCAGCCGGGACCGGAGGGTTGTGACGCCCATCTCGCCCAAGCGCCGGGAATATGACCGGCACCAGCTGATCGAACTCGCCATAGTCGTTCTTTGTCACGGCGGCGAACACGCGCTCGGCGAGCGCCTGCGGGTCAGGTCTGGCCCTCGCAGCAAGGGCTCCAAGATCTTCGCAGGCTGTCCGGAACACCTCGCCGACCGACCCGTTGCTGTCATCGACGCGATTGATGACCGGCTCGGCAAGCGTCATGAACCGCCACATCAGGTCGAGCGCCAGGTCAGGGCGCGCTTTGCCGAGCCGGTCGGCAATCATCGCTCGTGTGAGGTCGAGGTCACGAACGAACTCGGGGCGTCTCTGCCAATCGATGAACGATCGGGCTGACCGAAGTGCCGTGATGCGCTTGCCGATCTCGGCGGCGATGATCTCCGCACCGGCCTCGCCGGCCAGTTCGAGACGCAGCCGGCGCTTGATCGTGGGCTGCTCCTCGGCGAGCTGCAACAGTATGTCGGCCAAGCGCTCAGCACCGAGCTGAACGAGGTTTTCGGCCTTGACCGTCTTCTTCGAGGCCATGGTCCGATCGTTCTCCCATGCGGGCTGATGTGAAACTTGGCCGCGGCATAATCACCGAGATCGCCGCCTGGCACGTGCTGGCAGCCGTCGCCCAGCGGCACACGCAGCGAAGGATCCTGGTCGGCTCCTCATAACCAACCGCCCTGCTCAATAACCGTTTTCGACCCTGAAGAGCCATTCCTGGCCACCGCTAGCGGACGGTCGGGTCCGCAGAAAGCGGACGTTCGTCCCGGGACGCTGCACCGGAGCACCCGCCTAGGCGCGACGGAGCAGCGTCGCCTCGGAATATGCGCATGCAGCCGCTGATTTCTCCTACTCACCCCTCCGCGGCAATCGCCGGCTTAGTCAGTTTGTCGAGCAGCGTCTTGGCCTCTTTGAGGTCGGCGGTATCGAAGCCTTCTTGGAACCAGCCGAGGACCGGGGCGAGCAGTACCATCGCCTCTTCGCGCCGACCCTGTTGCCGCCACAGGCGCGCGAGGCTCATCGCGCCGCGCAATTCCCAGGACTTCGCGTTCTGCCGGCGCGCAACGTCGATGGCTTGCTGCATGGCCGTCTCAGCCTCGCTCGGCGTCCCGGCGCCGGCGAGCAAGGCCTCGCCCCTGAGCCGCCAGAGCTCGGCTGCAAGCGGCGCTCCCCCCATCTTTTCGGCCGCCTTCAGCCCGGCGGCGACCGAGGCAAGCGCCGCTTCGGGTTTGCCGCTCGCCAATTGCGCGTCGGCCTGCAGCGCCAGCAGGATATGTTGGCTCGTCCCAGTACCCGAAGCTGTCCACCCCTTGGGCAATTTGAGCCAGCCCCTTCTCGCTTTCGCCGGAGACGGCGAGCGCCCATCCATCCGCGCACAGGGCATACGGGTGCCACTGCGAGATGCGCTGTTCCTCGCAGATCCTCAATGCCCGTCCGGCATAGTCGGCGGCCGCCAGTGGCTCGTGGCGAAAGATGTGAACGAGCGCGGCGTAACAGAGTGTTTGGCCGAGGGTGAAAGTATGTCCAAGCGCCTCGGCGCTTCCTACCGCTGCCCTGAGCTCATCGAGGGACCGATCCGGGTAACCGAGCATCCAGGAGATCAGCGCCAGGTAGAACTGGCATAGCACGCCGGGGTGGGAACCCGGCCAATCCGGGAACTGCATGTTGGGATCGAACAGCTCGAAGCCCCGCCGAAAATGCGGAAGCGCCGGCTCGAGCTTCCCCTGGAAGAGCAGCGTCACGCCGAGCGCCATGTGCGCCCCGACGAGATGGGCCACATCGTCAAGCCGTTCGGCCACACGCATCGCCTCCTCGGCAAAATGCTGGGACTTCTCCATCTCGAGTAGGCTCACATGATAGACATACAAGCCGCGGAGCGCCGTGAACTCGCGGGAGTGATCCCCGAGCTGCCGACAGAGTTCCCAGGCCCGCGCATAGGCTCGGCCGATGTCGGGATGGCTGTAGCTCTTGGTCGCGAACAGCGCGGGACCAAGCGCCATTTGCAAATCCAGCTCGCGCTCGGCCCGCTCGCGCCCATCCGATAGCGCCTCGACCAGTGCGAGGCCTCGGCCAAATTGGTCGACCGCTTCGAGGTTCGCCGACCTGCTCGCCGCGGCCGCGCCGGCTTTGTGCCAGAACGCGATCGCTTGCGCCGGACAATTCGCCTCGGTGTAGTGATGCGCCACCAGCTCCGGTTGCGTGCTCGCCACCTCGGGAAACCGATCTTCGAGCAGCTTTGCTACTCGTTCGTGATACTGCTGCCGGGTGCGCCTCAGCAGCGATTGGTAAGCCGCATCCTGGATCAGCGCATGCTTGAAGAGGTAGCGCGAGCGCGGCGGGCGGCCGCGCTGGTAGAGCAGCTCGTCGACCACCAGCTGACCGAGACCGCTCTGCAATATTTGTTCCTCGATCCCGGCCAGCGCGCTGATCATGTCGTAGGAGAACTCGCGTCCCAGCACCGAGCCTAGCTGTGCCACTTCACGCAGCCGCGGCGACCGATCGAGCCGCGCCATCAGCGAATCCTGCAATGTCTCCGGGATGTGCAGCTGCGCCAGCGAGCCCTTGAGCACGTAGGCGTCGCCGCGGGCCTCGAGCACCCGCGAACCGAGGATGGCCTTGGTCAGCTCCTCCACGTAGAGCGGCACGCCGTCGGCCTTGGCGACGATATGCTCGACCACCTCGCCGGGCAGCGACCTGCCGCCGACCAGATGACCGACCATGGTCTCCACCTCCGGCCGCTCCAGGCGGTTGAGCGTGACCGGCGTCAGGTGCGAGCGTTGCGGCCAGGGCGGCGTCAATTCCGGCCGATAGGTCGCGACGACCAGCAGCGGCGCCGTCGGCGCCTGCTCGATCAGCATCCCGAGCGCTTCCAATGTCGTCGGATCGGCCCAGTGCAAATCCTCGCACGCCGTCAGCACCGGGGTGCGCTCGGCCATTTCGATCAGCCAGGCGACGATTGCATCGAGGGTCGCATCGCGCTGCTGCTGCGCCGTCAGCGACAGGCGCGGATAGCGGTCTTCGGGCACCGGCACGGCCATCAAATCGGCGAACAACCTGACACTCTCGGAGCGGGGCAAGGCCCTGAAGCCGGCGAGCCCGGCTTCGAGCTTCGCCAGATGCTGCGGCGCGGTATCCTCCGGCTGCCAGCCGAAGACACGCCTCAAATGTTCGATGATCGGATGAAAGGCGCTCGCCGTATGAAACGGGGAGCAGCGGATCGCCACCCAGATGTGATCCTTGCCGGCCGCTTCCCGCAACCCTTCCACCAGACGGGACTTGCCGACCCCGGCCTCGCCCTGGATCAGGACGACCTGGCCGCGGCCGTGGCAACTGCTTTCCCAGGCCCGCAGCAGCAGCCCCATCTCCTCCTGGCGCCCGACGAGGGGTGCGGCGCTCCCGGCCCGGGTTGCGGCGAACCGGCTCTCGACATCCCGCGCCGACAAGACGCGCCAGACCGGCACCGGCTCGGCGAAGCCCTTGAGCTCATAGGCCCCCAGATCCTGGAGCTCGAAATGATCGCCGAGCATCGCGCGCGTGGCCGCGCCGACGACGATCTGGTTCGGCTGCGCCAAAGCCTGCAGGCGCGCCGCCAGGTTCGGCGTCTCGCCGACGACCGCGGTTTCCGACGCTGTTCCTTCGCCGATCTGGTCGCCGACGATCACCGGTCCGGTGGCGATGCCGATCCGCACCGCGAGCTCGACCCCAGGCGGCCGCGGGACCGCGGCATTCAGCTCCGCCATCGCATCGACGATATCGAGACCCGCGCGCACCGAACGCTCGGCCTCGTCCTCATGGGCGCGCGGGTAGCCGAAATAGATGAGGATGCCGTCTCCCATGTACTTCGCGACAAAGCCGTCGTAGCGCCGGATCGCCGCGCTGCAGCGGTTCTGAAACGAGGCGATCACATCGCGCAAATCTTCGGGCTCCATCCCGGTGGAGAGCGCGGTCGATCCGACCAGGTCGCAAAACATCACCGTCAGCTGACGGCGCTCGGGGTCCGGCGTCGCGGCGGTGATCGCGGCCGGCGCCGGGGCGACCGACAGGTCGCGCTGGGCCGCAGGGGCGGTCGGCTTCTCAGCGTGCCGCAAGGGAGGCAATGGTTGCGGCAGCGCCATGGGCTCGGGTCGGGCCGCGCGCCCATCGGCCGCCCAGACGAGAAGCTCCCCATCGAGGTCGGTCGCGATATGCAATGCACCGATCAGCTCGCGCCGGACGTCGTCGAGGGCGTCGTCGTCGAGGCCGAAGACTCGCTTGATCCGGCGATAGGAGATGCTGCCCTCGGTGACGAGGCGCCAGAGGACCTCTTTCAGGACCTGCTCAAACTCCAAGCTTCCTCTCCGTCCGTCGCGATCTTCGTGTTTGCTCCCGGATAGTCGCTATCGCGCCTCAAGCTCCGTAACCCCCAGCAATGTAGGAGCCGCGCGAGCGGTCACATTGAGATGGATTAATCTCTCACTTTAGGGCCATGTCGTTAAGTGCGGATGTCCGGAATCGGAGCAGGCGCCGCTACAACCGCACCGATCGCGAAGGTCGGCAATCCACCCAAAGCAGTCAGGGTAAAGGGCCGTTGGTATCAGGTCTCTCCGCCGCTCTCGGTGTCATTCTGCATCGCGCCTGATTCGGGCTGTGACGATGCGCTCCGTCGCTGCCGGGGTGCCTTCCGGGCGGGTGTCGCCGCGCGTGTCTTACGTCCACCTGTCGCGCCTGGTCGGCTTGGCGCCGACGCGGCCTTGCTCGCGCGCGCCTTCTGCTTCGCGGCTTTCGCCTTGTCCTGTCGAATTATCAGCGTCTCGCGGACCATCGATTGCGCGGCTTTGCCCACTTCGGCCTGCTTGTCGTCCGCGATGGCGGCGAGCTCCTGGAGGAATGCCTGCGCGACCCGCTTCGCACCCTGGGGGGCGCGGGTTTTCTGAGCGGTCGTTGCTCTGGCTATCTGAACTCCTGTTGACCGGTGTCGGGAATCGGGCGTGGATGCAATATACGGGATTTTGCGGCGGCGCTGGGCGCCTGTGCACGGGGACGGTGTGTGCCGTGAGCCCAAAACGCAGCTCTCGTTTCCGCTCGAAACCATGTCCCTTACGCTTGCCTGGTTGCACGACCTCGGCTTACCTCCAGGAGCTGGCTGCCGAGATCTGGTCAAAGCCCGGCGCATAACAGTCTGCGTCCGGTGAGGGGCCGACAGTCTCAGCATCAGGGGCAAACGATCGGCAAGGTGCGGCATTTGGGCCGAGCACCGTCGTGCCGAGCGTTCGGGTGTCTCCCTATGCGGCAGCCTGACGTTCCGTGACATGGCGCGGGCCGGTCGCGACCACGAGGATCGCTGCGAGCGCGGTCACGACGGCAATGAAGTAGAGCCCGCCGGCAAAGCTTTGCGTCGTGTCCTTTGCCCAGCCGACCGCAACCGGACCGATGATCCCGCCCAGATTGCCCACCGAGTTGATGAGCGCGATGCCAGCGGCGGCGGCGCTGCGGCTCAGGAACATCGACGGTAGTGCCCAGAACAACGGCCGCGAGGCTTCGAGCGAGAAGGCCATCAGCGAGGTTGGCAGGAGCACCCACCAGGTCGAGCCGACCCATCCCATCCAGGCCACGCCCATCGCCGCGACCAGCATCGCGATGCCGCAGCTCCAGCGCCGGTCGGGCGCGCGGTCCGAATACCAGCCGACGACAACCATCCCGATCGCACCGACGATCGCAGGGATCGCGGAGACGAAGCCGGTCGCGAGGACCGAGAGGCCGATACCTTTGGTGATCTGCGGTAGGAAATAGCCGATGCCGTAGCTGATCGTCCCGACGCCGATATAGATGATGCAGAGCGCGATCACGCGCGGCTCAATCAGCGCGCGCCACGGGGATATGCTGCTGTGTACCGCCTCCAACTCGTCGCGCTCACGCAGCAGGGTCCGTTCCAGCCAGTCCCGCTGCTCGGCAATTAGCCAGCGTGCCTTGCTCGGCCGATCGGTCATGTAGAGCAGCACTGCGATGCCGAGCAGGATTGAGGGAACCCCTTCGATGATGAACAACCACTGCCAACTCTTGAAACCCAAGGCGTCGATCTGCATGAGCGATGTGGCGAGCGGCGCACCGATGATCCCATTGAACGGGATGGCCAGCATGAAGGCAGCGATCACCCGTGCGCGGTAGGCGGCAGGGAACCAGAAGGTCAGATACAGCACCATTCCGGGAAAGAACCCGGCCTCCGCTAGGCCCAGCAGAAAGCGAAGGGAGAGGAAACTGTAGAAGCCGGTGATGAATGCCATTCCCGAGGACACAAGCCCCCAGGTGATCATGATGCGCGCAATCCAAAGCCGCGCGCCGTAGGGTTCCAGGATGAGGTTGCTGGGCACCTCGAAACTGACGTAGCCGATGGAGAAAATGCTGGCGCCGAGGCTGTACATCGTCGCCGTTAGGCCGAGATCGGCGTTCATTGTGAGTGCCGCATAGGCAAGGTTAACCCGGTCAATGAGGCACCAAAAGTAGAGCAGGAAGATGAATGGCAGCAGGCACCATGCGACCTTACGGATCGTCACCTGCTCGAGCGTATCCGGCATGGCCCTCCCCCCTATCGGATCTTGTGATCCGTTGTGGTTGGGCGAAGCTTAGCATTACAGTTGCATTCTTCTGATCAAATGCGCTTTTCGAGCGGAGGCCTGATGAGCCCGTCGCCAAAGTGACCAGGCGATGATGTTGGCAGGCTGGATGCGTCGTCGCGCGAGCCTGACGGCAATGCGTCGGATTTCCGGTACCGACCAGCGGATCAGCGGCGGCGAGAGGTGTTCGTCGTCCTGCGCATTCTTTTTGGGGGCGTCACGGTGTTTGCGCGATGCCGAATGGCGGCCATCATGGCGAAGGCGAGCATGACGAGCGAGACGTGGCGGTGCCAGCCGTGCCAGGAGCGGGTTTCATTGTGGTCGAGGCCCAACTCGTTCTTCGCGGTCTCGAAGCTGTCTTCGATCGCCCAACGATGTCCCTCGATCTTGACCAGCATCTCGATGCCGGTTCCGGCCGGGCACCAGGTCGAGAAGAAGGCCAGATCTCCGTCGGCGATGTTGCGGCGGATCAGCAGGCCGCGCGTCCACAGGCCGCTGCGCGCGTCGTCGTATTCCGCGACATCGAGATCGGCCAGTTCACAATACACCCAATCGTGCAGTCGCGCGCCTTTCGTGCCGTCGCCCGCGGACAAACGCTGCCATCGCGACGGATCGATGGCGCCCGCGATCTCCTCCGCCGTGCCGGCGACCGGCGGCTTGCGCTGCCAGGAGCGGAAGTGATGGCTGGAATTGACGCCGAGCACGTAGCCCTTGCCGGCGCGCCGCAAGGCCATCTCGACATGGCCGATCCCATAGACGCTGTCGGCGGCAACCCAGGCGAACGGCACGCCTGCCGCCATCGCGCGCTCGATCATCTCGACGGCGAGCGCAGGCTTGGTCGCGAAGGTCGCGTCGTCAGGCACATGCGCCGCCGCCATGCGGACCGGATCGTCCGTCCAGGTCTTCGGCAGATACAGCGCCCGGTCGATGAAGGCATGGCCGTGGCGCGACACATAGGCGGCGAACACGCCGATCTGGCAGACCGTATGTTCGTCGTTCGAGCGGTGGCCCGTCCCGCAATATGCGGAGCGAGGATCGCGCCGGATGGGCCAGCGCGGAGCCTCACGCATAGGGGACGAGCCATGCAGCAGATTAGCGAAGTCTATGTCGGCCTCGATACCTCGAAGCTAAAGATCTCGGTTGCCCTGGCCGAGCCCGGGCGCAATGGCGAGGTGCGTTTTCTTGGCGACATCGACAGCGCGCCCGAGGCGATCGAGCGCTTGATTAGGAAGCTCACTAAACCACGCCGACGGCTGGTCTTTTGCTACGAAGCCGGTCCAACCGGCTATGGTCTGTATCGGCAGATCACCGCGCTCGGCCACGATTGCACGGTCGTCGCACCTTCGCTGATCCCGAAACGACCGGGCGAGCGGGTCAAGACCAACCGACGAGATGCACTGAGCCTGGCCAAGCTACATCGTGCCGGTGAGCTCACTGCGGTCTGGGTCCCGGACCCCGGGCACGAGGCGGTCCGAGAACTCGTGCGGGCACGCGAAGCCGCGATGGAGGATCTGCGGCGTGCTCGCCAGCATCTTCAGTCCTTTCTCCTGCGCCATGGCCGCGTCTTCACCGGCCGCGCGGCATGGACTAAGGCGCATACGCGCTGGCTCTGCGAGCAGAAATTTGACCACCCGGCGCAACATCTTGTGGTAGCCGAGTATCGCCAGGCCATCGAGGGCGCTGACACGCGGCTCGCGCGCCTCACCGGGCAGGTCGTGGAAGCGGTGACAACGTGGTCGATGGCGCCGGTGATCGCGGCGTACCAGGCGCTGCGCGGGGTGGCGCTTCTGACCGCCGTCACCTTCGTAGCCGAGATCGGAGACGTGCGGCGTTTCGACAATCCGCGCCAGCTGATGGCCTATCTCGGCTTGGTTCCCTCCGAGAATTCGACCGGCGAGCACGTCCGGCGCGGCCGCATCACCAAGTCCGGGAACGCCCGTGCTCGGCGCGTGCTGATAGAGGGGGCCTGGACGTATCGCTTCCCGGCTCGCAAGAGCCGCCTGCTGCAAGAGCGGGAGGCCGGTCTGCCGAAGAGCGTGCGCGAGATCGCCTGGAAGGCGCAGGTCCGGCTGTGCGGCCGCTACCGCAAGCTCATGGCGAGCGGCAAACGCCAGACCGTCACCACCGTAGCGATCGCGCGCGAGATGGCGGCCTTCTTGTGGGCCATCGGACGGGAGGTCGAGCCAACCGGCGGGTTGATGTCCTGACCGAGCGGCCGTCGCGGCGCCCATCTCACAAGGAGGCAAGAGCGAGCCTGACATCCTGTTGCGCATCGCTGGAGGCAGGGCTCCGGCGGGGAACCCTCGAACCAATTGTGTGGCCGACGTCCGTCGACGCCCGCTGGCAGATCGAGGCAGCCCCAGACGAACACACGGGAATGCGGTAGCCAACCCGCGCATCAGAGTTTGCCAACCGTCGTCTCAGCAGCTCTGTCTCCTGCGCTGCGCAACAGCGATAAGCCCGGTCTCTTCGCAGCTTGAGCGGAGTCGTTACATTGTGCCCAAACACATTGACAACGAACATCAGAGTTGGTGATCTTGCCCGCGGAGCCGGTGTATTGACGGCTCACGCCGCAGGACGCGCGGCCCTGCTTGAGAAAGCCAGTTTCATCGACCACCAGAACCGCGTCATCGGCCGCCAGGTGCTCGACGACATAGTCCCGCACGACATCGCGCAACGCATCTGCGTCCCACCGGCCGCGGCCCAGGATGGCCTGCTGGCGCCACGGGCCAGGGTCGCCCGCCGCCTCCGCGCGCATCCAGCCGGTCTTGCGTCGCTCGTCGCCCAACAGGCCGTCCAGGAACAGCCCCGCCGACGCCGCCACCCGCTCCTGCGTGAACAGCGGCCTGATCCGCGCCTTCACATCCCGCAACGACGACACCCACAGTTCAAGCGTCGCCTCGATCGAGGCACCCGACATCCATGATCTCCCGAATCATAGTTGCCCATCGATTCAGAGACACAGGAGATTCGCAGCTGTAATGCTAATTGAGCGTAGCCGCGCCGTACCCCTAGTATAGCTACGACTTCACAAGCGCATCTCGCGACCAGACCGCGCATTCGTGAGCAGCCGGTCCAAGTAGCCGTGCGGGCCTACTCAGGCTGCCCGTCTGCCGCAACGCGTCAGCATCGGCGCCGGTGATTGCGGGCATCCGAAAATCGGCCTCGACTACCGGGACTGCGCGCCCGTGGCCGGTGAAATGCGCCTCCGGGCTGCTGCTGGCCTGCGGGCGCGTGGGTTCTGGCACGCGGAATGACGACATGGGTGGCTTGGCGATCAGCGGCGGCCGGGTGGTGGATCCGGCGAGCGGGATGGACGCCGTGGGCGACGCGGCGTTGCTGGACGGCAGGATCGCCGCCGTGGGGACGGGGACCCGGAAAGCGCCGCCGAGGCCTATATCCGCCTGATCGGCTACGCCGGCGCCACCGGCGCGCCCATGCACATCTGCCACTTCAACAGCTCCAGCAAGACGGACGTGGAACGCTGCGCCCGGCTGGTGGCGAAGGCGCAGGAGCAGGGCCTGCCGATCACGTTGGAGGCCTATCCATACGTTACCGGCTCCACCGTGCTGGCCGCCGCCTTCTTCAGCGATCCCGAGTTCGAGACGAGGAACGGCATCGGCTATGATTCAGTGCAGCGGGTGACCGACGGGCGGCGGTTCCGCAACCGTGAGGAGCTTCTGGCGGCGCAGGCCGAGGAACCCTCGACCCTGGTGCTGTGGCACATCCTGGACACGGAGAACAACGAGCGTCACCGCGGGCTGCTGGACATATCGGTTCTGTTCCCCGGCGGTGCCATCGCCTCGGACGCGATGCCCTGGTCGCTGGCGGACGGCACGACCTATACCGGGGACGCCTGGCCGCTGCCGGAGGACGCCACGTCCCACCCGCGCTCCGCCGGCGCCTTCACCCGCTTCCTGCGCCACTGGGTGCGGGAGCGCCAGGCGATCAGCCGGCCTAACGCGAAAGCGGAACGGCCGGACGAGCGGCGCGGCGAAAAAATTGTGCACGAGCCGGGCGTCGAATGCGCTGAGATACCACGGCAATGTCTCTGCCGTGATGCGGCTGCCTTCGCCTGCGACCAACGGTCGCGGATTCCACGTGATACCGTGCAGCCGCGTACCACTCTCGGCGGCAGAAGAGTAACGGTTGCCAGCAGAGCGGGCGCAGCGATCTCCGGAGACAGCCACCCCGGCGTCCAATCGGCCGGCAATCCCCATTGGCCGCCTCCGGCCGTCCTGGCAGGTGCCCCTCGATGCGCCTCCTCCCGTAGCGGCCCCAGCATGACGAAGGTCAGCCGGCGCAATACCTCGAAGACATCGTCCCGTTTGAGGGACCGTGCGACCATCGGACTGGCCTCTCGCCCGACCTGCTCGCGGCATTGGACGTAGAGCGCGTGATGCAGCCGGTCGAGTGTCCGGTCATGCTCCCCGCGCGGGAAGTAGCTATTGACCGTGCTGCGCGGCGGCAGATCCTTCGGTAGCGCCGCCCACTGGCAGCCCGTGCTGAGGATGTACATGATCCCGTTGACGACCTCGCGCACGTCGACCGTGCGCCTGTTCCCACCTCGTTTGGCGCGAGGGATCAGCGGCTTGACCAAGGACCACTCGTCATCCGTCAGATCGCTCGGATAGCGCAGCTTGCTACGATCGCATCGGCCACGGTTCGCGGTCGTCCACATTGCAAGGCTCCTGCGACTCGGTGCGCAGTGCGTGGAACCACAACCAATTCCTTCGACTCAACATGTTCGTGGATGGACACTTAGTATCATTGCCAGCATCTCGCGTTGGCATGTCCTCACAGGAGCCATGACGGTCCCACTGAAGTGATCCGGTCCGCGATAGCCGACCTGCAAGATGCCGTACCGAGCTGGATGGTCTGCTACGTGCTGCTCGGCTTTGTGCAGAGCGGCATGGTGCCCGTCATCCTGCCGCTCGCGGGCCGCCCCGGCCCAGCTGCCGGGCTGACCTACGCCGCCTTTGCTGTTACCGGAATCGCCGCGCCGTTCATCGGCGCCTGGAGCGATAGGCACCGGAAGCACCGGCTGACACTCGCCTGCGGCCTTGGCCTCGCCGGGCTTGCTTTGTTGGCGCACATGCAACCGAGCGGGATACCCCAACGCATGGTGGCCGCGGCGGTCGTGGGGCTCGGGGTATCGAGCGCCAGCACCGTCGGCATGATGTTCATCGCCGAGGTCGAGCCAGAACAGCGCTGGGACCAGCGCATCGGCGCGCTGCAGGCCTGCATCGGCGGCGGCCAGCTCGCCGGGTTGCTGATCGCGGGCCTTCTCGGGCTGCGGCACGTCGAATACGCGTTCCTGCTCGGCGGGGCGTTGCTCCTGATTGCCGTGCCGCTGGCGCTGGCCTTTGCGCCGGACCCGGTGGTCAAGGTGGATCGTCCGAGCCTCGCCCCACGTCCCTCCCGCGGCGGCGACGCGGTGCCGATGGGCCCGCAGCGTTCCTTGCACCCATGGACGTGGCGGGCGCTCACCAGGCTCGGTCATAGCGGGCTTGCCTGGTTTCTTGCCGCCTGGCTCGTGTCCTACACCGCGACCAACTGCCTCTCGGTGATGTTCACGGTCGCGGTGGTGCACAATTATCACGCGCCGGCGACGCTGCCGACAACGGCCTACGCAATTGGCGTCGGCTGCAGCCTGCTGCTCTATCGGATGGTCGGCGCATGGGACATCCGGTTCGGCGCATGGAATGTGCTGATCGCGGGACTCTGCTGCGGGCGCTGGTGGTTGCGGGAATGGTGGTGCTGACCGTGCTGCATTCCGGCGCGGCGGTGGTGCCGATCCTGGTCTGCTTCGGCGCAACGCAGGTCATCTGGCCGCTGCTCTCCGTCGCCAGCAACACCCTCGCGGTCAAGCTCTCGCCGGCGCACCGGGCCGAGGGTGTGGGTCTGCTCAACGCTGCGACCGCGCTCGGAGCGACGATCGGCGGCATCTTCGGCGGCATCCTGCTGCGCGCCGGCTTCGTCTGGCTTTGCGTCGCGGTGCTCTGTGCGTTGTTGGGGGCGTTGCTGCTGGCTTGGCATCCGAAGGTGCGGCTTAAGCCGGCGTAATGCGCCAGGCATGTGTCGTGGAGGCGACGGCCGACTCCACTGATAACGCGGTGTGATCGCCGCGTCCGATTTGACCTTTCAACCCGGCGGCAATCGGCCCATAGAAAATGGCCGACGAAAAGCGTCCCCTTCCTGTTTTGGCGCGCAAGGCGGGCAAATGGCTGCAACCCAGGCGAAGAGCGAATAATGATCATCGAGTCCTCGGATCAGGTTCCGCGCGCGACCCTGCTCGAGCGGTTCCCAGTGCCGAGAAATTTCGGCGTGGCCACGGACTCGCGCATCGGGCGAGGGAAGACGTGGCCAGCGCCGGCCGGTGCGGTGCGCGTCAAGTTATTCCAGATCTATCGCTACGAACCGGATTCCGGCGGAAATCCGCGCATCGACACTTTCGAAGTCGATCTCGATGATTGCGGCCCGATGGTCCTGGACGCGCTTTTCTGGATCAAGAACAAGGTAGACTCGACACTTACCTTTCGCCGCTCGTGCCGCGAAGGCATCTGCGGATCCTGCGCGATGAATATGGATGGCACGAACTGGCTGGCCTGCATGAGGGTCATTTCCGACCTGGGCACGCGGGCGACAATCTATCCGCTGGCGAACATGCAGGTCATCAAAGACCTGGTTCCCGATCTCACGCACGTCTTCGCGCAATACGCGGCAATCGAGCCTTGGCTTCAATCCAAGACGCCGGCGCCCGAAGGGGAGCGACGTCAATCCAAGGAGGAGCGCACCAAGCTAGACGGCTACTACGAATGCATCCTCTGCTTCTGCTGCACATCAGGCTGTCCCAGCCATTGGTGGAACGGCAACCGCTTTCTGGGTCCCGCCGTGCTTCTCCAGGCTTGGCGGTGGCTGGCTGACAGCCGCGACGAGGCAACTGGCGAGCGGCTCGACAATCTCGAAGATCCGTTCCGGCTCTACCGGTGCCACACCATTCTCAACTGCACCCGGACCTGCCCCAAAGGATTGAACCCCGGCAAGGCCATCGCCGAGATCAAGAAGATGATGATCGAGCGCCGAAGCTGACCATCGCAAAAAGTGGAACTCATTGGTGCCCAACTCCACGGCAAAACGGCCCAGACCGCTCTCTCCCAACATCCAGATCTATCGACCGCAGCTCACGTCGGTCTTGTCGATCGTCAATCGGATCACCGGCATCATCTTGAGCGTCTGCGCTGTCGTGTTGGTCATTTGGCTGATGGCGGCTGCAACGGGACCGCAGGTTTATGCTATCGTGCAAGGCGCCATCGCGTCCGGGGTCGGTCGGGTTGTGCTGTTCGGGTGCACGTTCGCCTTCTTTCTGCATCTCTGCGGCGGTATTCGCCACCTGATATGGGACACCGTGCACGGCTTCGAGCTCCGGTCGATATACGCTTCGGGATGGGCTGTCGTGGCAGCGAGCGTGGTGCTCACCTTGGCGGCCTGGGTCGCCAGCTTGTTCATGGCGGGGTAGCGCCGTGCACCGTCAATCCACGCGCTCACCGCTGGCCCGCGCGATTGGACTAGGCGCGGCGAAACACGGGGTCGAACACTGGTGGGCGGAGCGCGTTTCGGCCGTCGCGCTCGTGCCCCTGACGCTGTGGTTCGTCGCATCGCTCATCGCCCAGACTGGCAGCGATTACGATACGTTCGTCGCTTGGCTGAGAGCGCCGCTCGGCACCATCCCGATGATATTGCTTTTGATCGCGCTGTTCCGTCATACCGCGCTTGGCCTGCGCGTCGTGATCGAGGATTATGTACACTCTGGCACCAAGTTTGCCGCGATGATTGTGGTGCGCCTGGGCTGCTTCGCCCTCGCGTCCGCGGGTATTGTCGCCACCTTGCGCATCGCCTTCAGCGGTTGAGAGGAGCGATGCACGCGCGCAAAGGCGCGCCACGAGGAGCCAGTGCATATGGCCAAGAAGCGGATCGTCGTCGTTGGAGCAGGCCTCGGCGGCGTGGCGACGGACTGCTCGGCGCGTTCGAGTGGGCCGAGACTTACCCCGATCGGCAGGAGATCGCCCGGATGCTGACCTTCGTGGTGGTGGCGGTCCGACCGTGGTCGAGCTCGGGGCACGATCGCTCTATGTCGGTCGTCTGCTGCGGGCGCGACCGCGGCCAGGTCGGACCCGCCCCGTTCCGCTACCGCGATTCGGCACCATGGCGATCATCGGGCGGTCACGCACCGTCGCCGATTTCGGCTGGTGCCGCCTGACCGGCGTCCCGGCCGGGCCCATCTGGTCGCTGGTGCATCTCATGCTGCTGGTCGATTTCCGCAGCCGGCCGATGGTCTACGTCAATTGGTCATGGGCCTGGTTCACGAATGGGCGTGGCGCCCGGCTCATCACCCGAGAGGACCATTCCGAGGGGTAGGCCCGACCCGCCTACCTGCCCAGCACCTGGTCCCTGAGGACGACCGCGTCGTTATGCACCTCGTCATGGGCCGAATAGACCAGCGTGACCGAGCCCTGTCGTGCGAGGGTGCGCAATTGGTTCAGCAGATCGCCATTCCGGTGCAGCTCCGTGGCATAGCGGCGACGGAATTCGTCCCAGCGAGAAGGATCGTGCCCGAACCATTTTCGCAGCTCGGTGCTGGGCGCGATGTCCTTCATCCATTGGTCCAGGGCGGCGTCTGCCTTCGAGACGCCACGCGGCCACAATCGGTCGATCAGGATGCGGGTACCATCCTCGGCGGCGGGAGCCCTTCCTACGTTGCCCGCTGGGATTTTACTGCTCATCGGGCTTCGCTCCGTGCAAACGGCCCCGCGCGTCCGGTATCGTCACCCAGCGGCGGCAATCCGCCGCTCGAGTTCGAGTTCCGTATGCAGGCCATCGAGATCCCGATGGACGACCGCCATCGCGCGCTTCTGACCGCCGAGCCGATAGGTGATGGCGCAGTCCCTGGCTTCGAGCGATCCCGCGATCTCGGCTTCGTCCCATCGTTCGGCGTGGCCGACATAGCCGAGGCCGAAATCATACTGCTCGGTCCAGAAGAACGGCACGTGCTCGAAGCGCTCGCGCCGGCCGAGGATATTGTGCGCCGCGGTCTGGCCCTGGCGCTCGGCGACAACCCAGT
Source organism: uncultured Alphaproteobacteria bacterium (assembly GCA_963799825.1). GTDB lineage: Bacteria > Pseudomonadota > Alphaproteobacteria > Acetobacterales > Acetobacteraceae > JAFKFI01. Next base: position 17,941 of record CAWCYL010000014.1, on the reverse strand, counting down.
GCTCGACGCGAATTCGCTCGCCGGTGAGCTTGTCCGGCCAGCGCGCGATGTCGCCGGCGGCGAAGATGCCAGGCGCGCTCGTTTCGAGATATTCGTTCACCGTCACGCCGCGGTCGGTCGCGAGCCCCGCGTGCTCCGCCAGCGAGGTGGCCGGGCGCACGCCGACACCCACGACGACGAGGTCGGCCTGCAGGCGTGCTCCGTCCTTCAAAGTAACGCTCTGCTCGTCGATCGAGACCGCCGTCGTGCCGAGATGGAACATCACGCCATGCTCCTCGTGCAGCTTGCGGAAGAAGTTCCCGGCTTGCGGACCCAGGATCCGCTCCATCGGGACCGCCTCGGGCGCCACCACATGCACATCGAGGTTCCGTGTGCGCAGCGACGCAGCCACCTCCAGGCCGATGAAGCTCGCGCCGATCACCACCGCGCGTTTCGACACCAGGGCCTTGGCAACCAGGGCGCGGCTGTCCGCCACGCTCCGCAGGTAGTGCACGTGGGGGAGATCCCCGCCGGGGATGTCGAGCCGCACCGGCGCGGCGCCGGTCGCGAGCAGGAGCGCGTCGTAGCCATGCTGGCTGCCGTCCGCGAGTTGAACGTGCCGGCTCGCGGTGTCGATCGCTGTCACGCGCGCTCCGAGCTTCAGATCGATGTCGTGCTCGCGGTAGAACTCAGCCGAACGGAGAGGATTGGCATCCTCGGTCGTCGAGCCTGCGAGAAAGCCTTTCGACAGGTTGGGGCGGTCGCACGGGACGGACTTGTCGGCGCTTAGCATCGTGAGCCGGCCGGCGTAGCCCTCGCGACGAAGCATCTCGGCCGCCGCGTTGCCCGCGCCACCGCCGCCAACGATGACAACGGAGCGTGGCACGTCGGGCGCTATGGGCTGCGGCGGTCGAGCGGCCCTCTCCAGCTTCTCCCGAACATACACGGAGCCGGCCGGCGTCTCGGTAGGCGTGAACTGACGCGCCGCGTCGCGCACCGTCTCGACCTGCCAATGGGACACTGGGTCCAGCGCGGGCGCGCGGAGCGCCTCGCCAGTGCGCAGATTGAAGCAGGCATGATGCCACTGACATCGGACGGTGTCGCCCACGAGCAGCCCTTGTTCAAGCGGAGCGCCGTAATGCGTGCAGACGGCGCCGATCGCGAACACCTCGTCGCCGCGCCGGGCAAGCAGCACCGGCTCGCCGCGCGCGTGCCCGAGCAGCATGGTCCCGTCCGGGATCGTCGAGAGTTCAACGCCCTGGGTGAGATCGGGCCCGCTGAGCTTTGGCTTTTCATCGCTCATTCGATCCTCCTGTCTCAGATCGGCATCCGGTAGCCGTAGAACTCATGATCCTCGTTGTAGCCCCCCTGACCGGCGCCGAGATCGGCGAAGTCGTTCACGAACTCGATGGCGGCGATCCATTTCACCATCTTGAAGCCAAGCTCGTTCTCGCAGCGCAGCCGCAGCGGTGCACCGTGCAGGACGCTGAGGGGGGCGCCATTCATCTCGTAGGCGAGGATGGTCAACTCGTGGCGCATGTTTTCCATCCTGTGAACGTCGTAGTAGCGGCCGGCGTCGCCGCCGTCCGCGAAGGAATAGAAGACGGCGTAGCGCGCATCGGCGGTCGGGCGCACCACGTCGAGCATGTGACGCATCGGCACGCCGCCCCATTTGGCGACCCCGGACCAGCCCTGGATGCAGAAATGCGTGGTGATCTGCTCCTGCTTGGGCATCGCCCTCAGCTCGGCAAGCGAGAACTCCCGTGGCTGCTCGACCAATCCGCCCACCCGCAGCCGGTAGCTCGCGAAATTGTCCGCCAGCGGCGTGTCGAACGCGTCCCATTTCGGCATGGTGCCGTTGATCCAGAAATGCGGGGAAATATCCTTCTCGGTGAGCTGGGCGTTCGGCTCCCACCACTCGGCCAGACCCTTGAGCCACCCGATCATGAACGTCCCGAGGTTCTGAACGATCCGGGCGTGTCGGACCGTGAAGGGCGAGGCGACCCACCAGGCCAGTCCGACGACCAGCATGGCCAGCACGAAGAGCGGGAATCCGGTCCAGGAATTGCTCTCCACCCCGGCGAACATATGGTTCGTGTTCTCGCGGAGGCCCGTGACGAACACCATGATCCCGTGCGCCAGGATGAACAGCACGAACCAGCAGAACGAGATGAAGTGGATGGATCGGGCAGCCTGCCGGTTCAGCACGGTCCCGAACAGGCCCAGCCTGTTGGAGATCGCCGGGCTCTGCATCAGGCCGGTCGCGATCGAAACCGGTGCCGCGACGAACACCGTGATGAAATAGCTGAGCTGCTGCAGGCCGTTGTAGCGGGTCCAGCTGTGGTCCACCGGAAAATTTAGCGACGCATACTGAATGGCGGTCGAGAGCGCGTTCGGGAACACGTCCCAAGTGAGGGGCACCAGGCGGAGCCACTGACCGGTTGCGAAGAGCAGCACGTAAAAGAGGATGCCGTTGATCGTCCACAGCAGGTTGATCGAGAAGTGCCACCAGCGCGCGAGGCCGATGGAATGGCGGATGCCCGGAATTCCCAGCCAGCTGGGCAACGTCACGGAATCGTCCTTGGAGGTCCAGACCCGGCCGGTCGGGACGGCTTTCTGGAACCTGAACCAGTCGGTGCCGGGCGTGCAGTCGCGCTTCCAGTAGAGCCGGGGGTGGTCGGCCAGGATCTGGATTCCGGCTCGGATGATGAACATCATGAAGAGCATGTTCAGGAAATGTTGCAGCTGCAACCACCACGGAAAGCCAGAATCGACCGAGGGCGCGGCCTGGGCAATCCCTGGATAGTCCTTGATGAGGGCCTGGACACCTGGGAGCTCCCGCAAGCTCTGTGCGAGGGCGATCAGGAGGACGAGCGCCACAGCCCCGATCGGTATGGCCCACAAGGTGCTGATCCAGCGCCGGCCCACGCGGATGCGGGGAACGATTCCCTCTTGGGGAGGCAGCCAATGGCTGAGGACAATGCGGTCGTCCGCGGGGGTGAGGCTCGCCGCGATGGGATCGTGCGGCGGCGGCGTGACCTTCACCGAGCCCGTCATGGGCCTGCCTTTCTCTGAGCCGTGATTGTGCCCCGAACCATACCCCGCACTTGGCGGAACGTCGGCTTCCAGAACCGGTTCTTTCATCCAGGCAATTTACCGCCGATTCCGCTCGGCCGTCCTACTCACCCCACAGATCATGATGCTCTCTTGAATGCGGCGAGGCGGGGAGACAGCCATGCTCAAGGTGTCCATCGAGGCTTGCCTTGCCGCATCCTGTACTCCGTGGCCGCCCGGCGCCACACTCGGACATCCATCATGGGGCGACCACATCGACCCCGAAGGGAACCATGACCTCGGCAGATGCAGCCGCCCCAAACAGAGCTTGACCAAGGGGCCCCGATTAGAGAACAGGCTCTAACTGGGCAGGAAGGCGAATTTCACCGTTCCGGTGGCGGCCGACGCTCGCAGTGTGTTCCAGAGCGGCGACCGGCCGGCATGGGTCAGCGTCAGCAGCGGCGCAGCAATACGCCCGGCATCGGCCGCATGCGGTGGGTGCAGATGAGGACGAAAGCGGCCGTGCCGTACACTGACTGCTTTGATCGCGGTCATCCCGAGCAGTCCCTCCGCACCTCTTGTCACGCCGAAGCCGCTCGCGCCTCGTCCGCCGAACGGCACGCGCGGATCGGCGGTGGGGACCACGATGTCGTTGACCACGACCGACCCCGCCCGCACTCGCGCGGCCATCGCGAGTGCGGCTCCCCGCGGCCCGAAGACGCTGGCGCTGAGCGCATAGGGACAGGCCGTCGCTTCCGCCAGTGCCGCCTCGATCCCATCGACGACAATCAGCGCGGCGACAGGCGCGAACAGCGGCCTGCCGTCGGTGTCGACCATCGCGTGACGCTTGCGCCCCAGCACCTTTTTGCCAGCATCGTAACCGCGCGGGCCGCCAAGCCTCGGTGGTCTTGATGCTCTGGCCGTCGATCACGGCGGCACTGAGGCTGGCCTCGCGTCCGGCGCGTTCACGGTCGCACATGACCAAATGATGCGCGATCGATTGCCGCACGCCCGCATCGCGCCAGGCCGCGAACCAGCCATAGACGGTCTGCCGGGGCGGAACGCAGGGCGGCAGCATCCGCCACGGTATGCCGCTGTGCAGGACGTAGAGGATCGCGTTGACGATCTCGCGCATCGGCCACTCGGGCGGACGTCCAACCGCCGCAGGCGGCAGCAACGGCGCGATCACCGCCCATTCGGCGTCGGTCAGGTCACTGGCAAAGCGGAGCCCGTCGCGCATATGCTGCGCGCGGGTGGTTGCGGTCCACATCAGGCTGTCCGTCCAACTTGATCCTCTTAGATCGGCGATCATCTCGGCGACGGCCGCCTGCGGCTCGTCCGCAACGTCCGGGAGGGCAGGAATTCGGAGTATTTGATCTCGGGACATTGGCCGTCGCAGCAGATCGGCCTTTATCTCTGTTTTACCTTCCCACTGGAATCGATGCTGACCGACACTTTCCGACCGTCCTTCGTCGCCTTGGCGGTGATGCCGTTCTTGGTGGACTTGAGATCCGCTATTTGCGTGTAGCCCTCCCTCTGCAGTGCGGTCCTGGCATCCCTTTCAGCAGGTGTCATCGGCGATCCGGGACCGGTGGTGGTGACGGGTGGCGGAGCCGTGGACGGGCTTGCCGTCGCTTGGGCGAAAGCGAATGACGGCACAGCCAGTGAGAACGCGACGAGAGTTACCGCTGGTCTCACGATGATGTCCTCCTGCTGGGTTCAAGCGGGACAGGCAGGCAGCGGGCTTCACCTGGTGGGCGGCCGAGCGATCGGCTAGATCGGGCGTCGCCCCCCGCGATTGAACGACGCGCTGCTCGGAATCAGCCGGCCGGCGGCATCGCTCCCGCTTTAGTCGCGCCCGAAGCAGCCAGCGGCTGCCGAGGCCAGCGTTCCACGGTCGATGAATTTGCTCAACGACCGCTCTCGGGTTTGCGGTGTGCGAGCAGCGCCGTCCAGTAGGACAGACGGTAGCCGCCGCTCCGGCCATCGCACGCTATCCCGCGCGGGGCTGATACCAGCTTCCCAAACTACTGACTTGCCAGCAGATGCAGGATCCCGGACGACGACCTCCGGCTTCTCGGTCGCAGGTGCAAGGAGCGGTCGTCCGCTCCGGAGCCGGACTGAAGGGCGCTCTTTCTGAAGGGGCGCCCTTCTCTTTTCGCCGGGTTTGATGATGAGCTAACGGACGTAGATGCGTGGGCACCGCGCCGTACGCAGGACTTGTCGGACGAGCCGCCGATCTGAACCTGGCGCGGCCGCATGGCTTCTGGGATCTCACGAACCAAGTCGATCATGAGCAGGCCGTTCACGAGATCGGCGCCCGGCTCAAGTTGAGAAAGACGGCGCTGTATGCCGCACTACGCGGCCGATAAACCTACAGCCTGTCCCGCCATCTCCGGCGGTGTTCGCTGAAGGTTCGCTCTTAGCGTTGTTCAGCTGACAACCAACGCTCTGCCCTCTATTCGTGGCCACCGAAGGCGAATTCGTGGGCCGTTTCGTGGCGATGTCGCGTGCTCGGATCAGCCCACGGCCGCCTGGAAAATTCGCATGTAGTTTCCGCCCGCGATCTTCGCCGCCTCCGCCGGCGTGAACCCGGACCGCAGCATCGCCGCCACAAGCTGCATCCATTGCGCGTAATTCTGCAGGCTGCCAGGCGCGGCCTGTTGGTCGGTGCCGATGCTGACGCGATCGACGCCGACGACATCGACCATCTCCTTCACCCCGTCGACGTATTTGTCGAGGCTCGGGAAGAAGTGCCAGATGCCGATCGAGCCGCCGGTCTCGGCGACGATGCGCGCGTGGTCGGAGGTGATCTGCCGGGCCTTGAGCGGGGTCGGGCCCATCGCCCGCGAGCCGAGAAGCGCGGTGTGCGAGAGCAGCAGCGGCTTGGTGGCCACCTTGGCCGCCTGCTTTACCGTGTCCTCAGTCGCGTGTGCGACGTCGCAGACCATCCCGAGTCGGTGACAGGCCTGGATCGCCTCCGCGCCGAATGGCGTAAGGCCGTTATGCGTGACCGCGCCGGTCTGGAAGTCGCCGATGTCGTTCGGCGTATAATGCACGAGCTGCGCGTGCCTGACACCGCGCTGGTGCGCCTCCTCGAGCCGTTCGAGCTTGGTTTCGAGGAAGTCGAGCCCCTCGATGTCCATGACGATGGCGGGCTGGCCGGCGGCGTGCGCCGCCTCCAGATCGGCGGCGCTCAGCGCGCGGCGCAGGCCGTGGTCGGCCACCATCTGATCGACCCAGGCAAGGCGCTCAAGATGATGGCGATAGAGCTCCTCGGGCGCGGGCGCGCGCAGCGCGGATAGCACGCCGGCCTGATTGCGGCCCAGGATCGGCCCATCCGGCACGTCGGAAAGGCACACGACGGCCAGCGATCCCGCGCGCATGCCGTTTGCCAGATCGTCGCTGGGCGGCGCCTTCGACGTGATCCCGGTCGTGCCGCCATGCGTATGGACATCGACGGAGATGGATCTTCGCAGCACGCCGAGCGCGGCGGTGGTGTTCTCGGCCGTCTCCGCTGCTGCCGTCGACCCGAGTGGCGCAAGGCCGCCGCCGAGCATCGCGCCGATCGAGGTCAGCACCGCGCCCCACATCCAGTTGCGCCGGGTCAGCGGTGTGCAGCAGGTGCAACAGCAATCCATGTCGTTTGCCTCCCGATCTTGTGCTTTCCCGACCTCCTCCCGACACGGGCGAGCCGTTCCTTCAGCGCTGTGATATCCTTTGCGGGACCGATGGACGCATCGAGTGGCTCGTGGTCGGAATAGCCAATGCTAAGCGAAAACCCGGGGCGGGTCTGCATCCGGTCTACCATCTTGTGCCGTCCCGGCGGCTTGAGGATCGCCGTGGTGCAGTTTCCCCTGGGTCTTGCCGGCCGTGTCGCGGTCATGCCTCGACGCTTCAGATCTGCGCGCGCGGCGTCGGGCAGCAATCGACGCAACGCTGATCGAGGTGAGGGCGCCATGCCGAGGCCGACAACCGGTCGCGCCCAACTCCGAGCTGGATCACGATGCCGCTGAACTGCCGCACATCTCTGTCACTCCGGTCGAACGTGGTCTTGCCCGACGCGATCAGCAGCCCGAGCACGAGCGAGGCGAGCACGGATAGCATCCCCGTGCCCAATCTGACGACGTCCTGCGTCTCCTTCGAGAGGTGCTCCGCGGGAAGCCGACGATTCAGCAGAAGCCCTACTAGTCCGCCCGCGAACACCAACACGAACACCGCCGCCCCAATGCCCACTGAGATCACGGCGTGTCTCTCTGATCAGTCACAAGTCAGGTCAGCGCCTGCCCGCAGGGCCTGTCAACGTTCTCGGCCGCGCTGCTCATGGCGAAGCTGCCCGGCCGCGCCCGATCGCAGGACCGAACGCGGCTGGCGCCCGCTGCGAGGGCACCCGCGACAAACGTGAGCACCCGAAAGGCCGAGCCGTCGCTGCGAAGGACGAGAACCCAGCGACCGCATCCGCGATGCCCGACATCGGCACGGAATACCGTCTCTCTTGACGCTTTGGCTGTCGATGGCTGTCGATGATGGCGACCATCGGACTGGCCTCTCGCCCGACCTGCTCGCGGCATTGGACGTAGAGCGCGTGATGCAGCCGGTCGAGTGTCCGGTCATGCTCCCCGCGCGGGAAGTAGCTGTTGACCGTGCTGCGCGGCGGCAGATCCTTCGGTAGCGCCGCCCACTGGCAGCCCGTGCTGAGGATGTACATGATCCCGTTGACGACCTCGCGCACGTCGACCGTGCGCCTGTTCCCACCTCGTTTGGCGCGAGGGATCAGCGGCTTGACCAAGGACCACTCGTCATCGGTCAGATCGCTCGGATAGCGCAGCTTGCTGCGATCGCATCGGCCACGGTTCTCGGTCGTCCACATTCCAAGGGTCCTGCAACTCGGTGCGCAGTGCGTGGAATCACAACCGATTCCTTCGAACTCAACATGTTCGTGGATGGACACTCAGGGGAAACGGAGAACGAGACATGACCTACCGTCGCTTTTGGATCTACCTCCTCCTGTTCCTGCTCAACACCATCAGCTACGTGGACCGGGTGAATATGTCGGTTGCGGGGCACTCGATTGCCCAGGAATTCGGGCTGTCCCCGGTCGCACTCGGCTACCTGTTCTCCTCGTTTCTCTGGGCATATGTGCTCATGATGCTGCCCGGCGGCCGGCTGATCGACAGCCTGGGCGCGCACCGCGTGGCTGCGATCTGCGCGACTGTCTGGTCGGTCGCGCAGATCCTCACCGGGGCCGCGGTCGGCTTCTCCACCATGCTGCTGACCCGTCTCGGGCTCGGTGTCGGCGAGGCGCCGGTTTCGCCGATCAGCTATCGCAGCGTCAGGGACTGGGGGCCGTACACCGAGCATGGCAGGGCGATCGGCTTTATCCAGGCGGGAACCTTGCTTGGCCCGGGACTCGGCGCGCCGCTGGTGGCATGGCTCATCAATGCCACCTCCTGGCGATGGTCGTTCTTCGTGACCGGAGGCGTGGGCCTGGTCTGGGTGCTCGCCTGGAGCCTCCTGATTTCCACGCCGGAGCGGACAAAGTGGCTTCCGGAGGCGGAGCGGCAGAGGATCCTCGCGGAGCGCCACGCGGGCGAGGCGCCGCCGGCCCATGACGGCGTCGGCTACCGCGGACTGATCCGCTGCCCATCGATGTGGGGGCTTGCGATCGCGCAAGGCTGCGCCGTTTATTCCCTGTATCTGTATCTGAGCTGGCTCCCCAATTACCTGCAGACCGTGCGGGGAGTGTCGATCGTCAAGTCCGGCCTATTTACCGCAGTTCCCTTCCTCGTCGGGGCGCTGCTGATCGTGCTCACCAATTGGATCGGAGACGCAATCCTCACGGCCGAAACGGTGCGCAGCGGCAGGCGCCGCATCGTGGTGGCGGCCTGCCTTGTCCTTACGGCGGCGGGGATAGCCATCCCCTACGTTCAGTCGCTGTCGCTCGTGGTCGTCCTGACCATCCTGCCGGTCGGCTTCAGCAACACCGCGACCGCGACCAACGCGGCGCTTACCAGCGATCTGCTGCGCTCGCCGGCCGACGCCGGGAGGGCGTTCGCCTTTCTGGTGCTCGGTGGCAACGTCTTCGGCCTGCTGGCGCCGATTGTCACCGGCTACATCGTGCAGGCGACCGGGAGCTTCGCCTCCGCCTTCGTGCTCGCCGGCTTACTGGCTCTCGTCGGGGCAGCAGTGTCGCTCGCGCTCACCCGGCACGCGCTTGGCGAGGCGCCCTCGATCGCTGCCGCGGCAGCGCCGTCCGCAGAATGAAGCGGAGCGCGCGATCCGGAGCCGGCTCCAGGCGCGATGATCCGCGCCATGCGAATCGGCCTCAATCGGGGCTCGGGGTCCATGACCGGCCGACAGATCGAACATTCCGACGACAACTGATTGGGGATTTGCCGCTTCAACCACTATCATCGGGACGATAATCTCGAAGCGTTCGGACAGGCGTCATCGCCGATCGAGCACAGTTTCCGGGCACCGTCTGCGGGTTGAGGCCCCCGCAAGTACGCCCGGCAAGTATGCAGGTCGCGACAACTATCCGGTTTTGCTTCGGCAACCCGTCGCAGCTCTCGGACCCAACAAGGGGGAGTGCGGTGGAAGGAGATGCAGGCGATGACGCTACCGAGCCAGGCGGCCGAGCCGCCTTCGACCGAACCCGCACGGGAAGCGCGCCGCGCCGTGATCGCGGCAACGGTCGGGACGATGATCGAGTGGTATGATTTCTACGTCTACGGCCTGGTCGCCGCTTTCGTCTTCGGAAAGCTCTACTTTCCGCAGGAGAATGCCTTCGCGGGGACTCTTCTCGCGCTGTCCACGTTCTTCCTCGGCTTCGTCGCCCGGCCGATCGGAGCTGCGCTGTTTGGTCACTACGGCGATCGCATTGGCCGCAAAGCCACCCTGATTGCGACGCTCATGCTGATGGGGGTGAGCACGGTCCTTGTCGGCCTCGTCCCGACCTATGACTTGATCGGGATTTGGGGTGGCGTCATCCTCGTGGTCCTGCGGGTGCTGCAGGGCATCGGGGTCGGCGGCGAGTGGGGTGGCTCGGTCGCCGTCGCCACCGAGTGGTCGCGCTTCGACCAGCGCCGTGGTCTCGTCGGTAGTTGGCCGCAGTTCGGCTCACCACTTGGACTGCTGCTCGCCATCCTGGTTCTAAACGTCGTGAACCGGCTCGGCTCGGCCGAGTGGTTCAACACGGTCGGCTGGCGCATCCCCTTCCTCCTCAGCGTCGTGCTGATCGGGATCGGATTCTACATCCGGGTCGGCGTGCTCGAGACCCCGGTCTTCACCCAAGTGCGTGAGAAGAAGCAGGTGCACAAGGCGCCGGTCCTCGCCGTCATCAAGCGCCACTGGCGCGAGATCATCCTAACCTGCCTGATTCGGACCGGCCAGCAGGCGCCGTTCTACCTCTTCACCACGTTCCTGGTGACCTACGGCTCCGGCACGCTTCACCTCTCGCAGAGCTTCCTCTTCAACGCGGTGCTGGTTGCGTCCTGCCTCTCGCTCGTGACGACGCCGCTGTTCGGTTACGTTTCCGACCGGATCGGCCGTAAGCGCATGTACATCATCGGTGCGCTCGTGATGATGGCCTTCGCCTTTCCCTATTACGCGCTGCTCGACACGCGCATCGAGGGCCTGGTCTTCCTCGCGATCCTGCTGTCGCTGCCGGTGCACGATATGCAGTACGGCCCGCAGGCGGCCTTCATCGCCGAGAGCTTCCCGCCCAGCATGCGCTACAGCGGGTCATCGCTCGGCTACCAGCTCGCCTCCATCACGTCTGGCGGCCCGGCCCCGCTGATCGCCGCTTGGCTGATCCACACCTATCACTCGTCGATGGCAATCAGCATCTACCTCGCCGTTATCGCCGGAATCAGCGCGCTGACCGCCACCTTTCTCCGTGATCGCTCGCGCTTCAGCTACGGCACCGAGGAGGGCTGGGATGTCGACGAGGGCACGGCGCCCGCCCTGACCGCCACCGATGGCGAGCCCCTCCGATGAGCTCAGCCGCGACATTGCTCTCCACTCAATAGGAGCCTCCCATGGTCGACAAACAGACACTCGGAGATGCGATGCCGGATGAGGTCTCGCGGATTTGCTCGCCCCTCGGCCGCCTCTCCGACCACAAGCTCTTGCTGGGCTTGTTCCTACCGATGCAGGAGGGCGCCTGGAGCCCGTCGAAAGCGCCGCGATCGACGTCGTGGACGTTCGACTACGTCGCCCGTTGCACGACGATGGCGGAGTCGCTGGGCTTCGATCTGGCCTTCGGCCTCGCGCAATGGCTCGGAAAGGGCGGCTACGGCGGCGACATCCATTTCCGCGAGCACGAGGTCGACCCAATCATCGCCAACGCCGCCTTGGCGGCGCTGACGAAGTCGATCGTGCTGATCAACACCGTCCACATCCTCTACGCCTGGCATCCGCTCCACCTCGCGAAGTTCGGCGCGGCCATGGATCACATCAGCGGCGGCCGCTGGGGCATCAACGTCGTCACCGGCTACAAACCCAGCGAATACCGCATGTTTGGGCTCGAACCATTCGAGCACGATCATCGCTACGTGATGGCGGACGAATTCACGACCATCATGGAGCGACTTTGGGCCGAGGATGAGGAGCTCAGCTTCGATGGGCGGTTCTGGAAGACGGAGCGGGCGTTCCTCGCGCCGAAGCCGGGGCAGCGGCGCCCGTTCCTCGTCAATGCCGCGTCATCGGGTGCAGGAACTCGAGTACGCGGCGAAGCACTCCGACCTCATCTTCATCACGAGTCCGGCCGGCGCCGACCCGGTCAAGGCCTGTGAGGCTCTGCCCACCCACAACGCGAAGATCAAGGATCTCGCCCGCAAGAATGGGCGAGACGTCAAGACGGTCATCAACCCTCACGTGATCTGCCGTCGAACGGAAGGGGAGGCGCAGGCAGCCTACCGGACCATCCTCGAGAACGAGGATCCGGCCGCCGCTGACAATTTCGTGCGCACTTTCGTGAGCGGGGACACGGCTTCGTGGCGCGGCCATAGCCGGGCGCAGTGGGTGGTCGGCGGCAACGTCCACCTTGTCGGCACCCCCGAGCAGATCGTCGCGTGGTTTGGCAAGCTGAATGATGCAGGCTGCGACGGAGTGCAGGTGAACTTTTTCGACTATCTGCCCGACCTCGAGTTCTTCGGGCGCGAAGTGATCCCGCTGATGCAGCAGGCAGGTCTGCGCAAGCCGCCGAAGGTAGAGCGACCGGCGAGCGGTTTGCACGGATCAGCGGGACGGACGTAGCCCAGCCCCGTTTTGCTCCTTGCCGCGTTCCCGCAGATAGTCTCCGCCAGCGTGCCGGTGATCGGCTTTGGACATGGCGAACAGGCGATAGCGGGTAAGCCTGCGATGAGCACCGCGGATCTGCTGGGCCACACAAATCAGTCCAGTTTCGATAGTTTTCGATGATGGTTGGATCGGCTTTTTGGATCTCGATGAGCTCTTTGAGATTTTCGATTCCGAAGCTCGTGGAGCCGGTGGTGCCCTCGTCGTTGACACCATAGATGGTGATGCGCCCGGCTTCGGGGTCCATTTCAAGCGCAACGTCCGAGAACCAGTCCTCGTCCTCGCCCAGCATCTCGGCGACACGTGCGATCGTGAAGACAGCACTTGGAGCAGCCATGATTGGGCCGCCTGACGCCGGTCGCGAGATTGCCAACACCAAGGAACCAGCTCGTCGAGCTTTTGGGCGGGTGATCAGCGATGCGAGCGAGCACATCGGCTAGCACGCCTGCGGATCGAGACCGTTCAGCTTGGCTGTCATGATGAGGCTATACACCATCGCCGCCCGTTGGCCGCCGCGATCGGACCCGGCGAACAACCACGCCTTTCTGCCCAAAGCGATGCCGCGCAGGGCTCGTTCGGCGGCATTGTCGCTTAGGCAGATCCGTCCGTCGTCGAGGAATCGCACGAAGGCCGGGCAGCGCTTGAGCATGTAATCCATGGCTTTTGCGACGTCGTTGTGCCGCGAGAGCTTGGCACGTTCTTGGCGTATCCAGCCCGCCAGTTCGGCAACTAGCGGCGCGCTGAATGCCTGCCGTGCCGCGAGACGCCCCGGCGTCGGCTTGCCATTGATGTCTCGCTCGATGTCGAACAACACGTCGATCCGGCGAACGGCCGCAAGCGCCAGGGGTGAGATGAACACGGGGGTCTTGCCCTGCGCCTTGCGCCGCGCGTTCTGGGCGAGATCGGCGAGGACCAAGAATTTGCGCCGCGCGTGGGACCAGCATGCGACGTCGGTGATCGGGCCGGGCTTGCCGCTGCACGGCATGGGATCTGCGAGAGCCTGCTGTTCACGTGGTCATACCGATATGCGCCGGGGCATGCGTGGCCTCGCATTGCAGGTGCAGGAAGGCCTTGGGCGGCAGCCATTCGCCGGCGATGTCTTCATCTTTGGTAGCGTCCGAGCAGGTGGTGGAAATTCGAACGTCATGACGGTGTAGGAGGAGGTGGCCATCGGATCGTCTGGCTAAGGTGGAGTTGCGAGGCTCTATCCCGAACCGCACGAGGACCCGATGACCGACGACAGATTACCGCTGGCCGAGCTGCTGGCGAAAGCCGGAGATGGCGACTTCCTGCGCAGCGTGGCCGAGGCCGTGGTGCAGCTGCTGATGGAGACCGACGTGGACGGACTGATCGGTGCTGGACGTCACGAGCGATCCGGCGACCGGACCACGTATCGCAATGGATATCGGGATCGGAGCCTGGACACGCGCCTGGGGTCCTTGCAGCTCAGGATCCCGAAGCTGCGGCAGGGCAGCTACTTCCCGCCTTTCCTCGAGCCCAGGAAGACCTCGGAGAAGGCGTTGGTGGCGGTGATCCAGGAAGCCTGGGTCAGCGGTGTTTCGACCCGGCGTGTCGACGACCTGGTGCAGGCGATGGGGTTGTCGGGGATCAGCAAGAGCACGGTGAGCAAGCTGTGCAAGGACATCGATGATCGTGTCGGTGCCTTCCTCGATCGCCCGCTCGCTGGCGAGTGGCCCTATCTCTGGCTCGACGCCACCTACCTCAAGCAGCGCGAGGGCGGCCGCATCGTCTCGGTCGCCGCGATAATCGCCGTGGCGGTGAACACCGAGGGCAAGCGGGAGATCGTCGGCCTGCACATCGGTCCGAGCGAAGCCGAGACCTTCTGGTCGACCTTCCTCAAAAGCATGGTTCGCCGCGGCCTGCGCGGGGTGAAGCTGATGATCTCTGACGCGCACGAGGGTCTGAAGGCGGCGATCCGGCGCGTGATGGGGTCCAGTTGGCAACGCTGTCGGGTGCATTGGATGCGCAATGCGCTGTCCTACGTGCCCAAGGCGCAGCAGAGCATGGTCTCGGCCGCGCTGCGTCAGGCGTTCATCCAGCCCGACCGCCCGAACGCCAGCCAGACGCTGCGGCACGTCGCCGACCAGCTCCGGGCGAAGTGGCCGAAGCTCGGTGCATTCATCGACGAGAGCGAGCCCGACGTGCTGGCGCACATGGACTTCCCCGTGCAGCACCGGACCAAGATCCATTCGACGAATCCGCTGGAACGGTTGAACAAGGAGGTTAAGCGTCGCGCCGACGTCGTCGGCATCTTCCCCAACGAGGGTGCCATCATCCGCCTGATCGGTGCCGTGCTGCTGGAGGCGAATGACGAATGGCAACTCCAGCACCGCTATATGCAGACCGAAGCGATGGCCGAACTTACACCGCCGCTGATGGAGGCAATTGCCACCCAGATTTCCACCGTCGCCGCATGATCCGTGACCGCTTCAATCTACATCGCAATTTCCACCACGTTGACGGGCACTACCTCATCTTTCGTGGGCGCAGCGGTTCGTTGATCAAGGCGATCTGGCACAACGGCATGGGACTGTCGCTGTACGCCAAACGTTTGGATCGCGGTCGTTTCATCTGGCCGCAGACCGTTGATGGCGCGGCGCCACTGACAGCGGCCCAGATGGGCTATCTTCTGGAGGCGATAAACAGTGTCCCGAACCAGAAGTCCGACAGACTGAAGCGCTTTCTGTGTTTCGTAGGCAGAAGCGCTCCACGGCTGCAAGGATGTGGTCGGCGGACTTGGCCCACCGAAACGGCTTGGGGTCGGTATTGTGCGCGTCGATGAAGGCGGTGATGGCTTTCTGGAGTGCCTGGACGCTGCAATGCACTCCGCGTCGGATTTGCCGCTCCGTCAGGAGCGCGAAGAAGCGCTCCACCTGGTTCATCCAGGACGCGCTGGTCGGTGTGAAATGGACGTGCCAGTGCGGGCGCTTGAGCAGCCACGCCTTGACTGTCGGAGCCTTGTGGGTGGCGTAGTTGTCCATCACCAGGTGAATGTCGAGCCCGGGCGGGAGTTGCGCCTCGACCTCGTCGAGGAAGCGGCGAAACTCCGCGGCACGGTGGCGGGCGTAGCATTTGCCGATGACGCGGCCGGTCGCGATGTCGAGGGCAGCGAATAGTGCTGTCGTGCCATGACGCTTGTAGTCGTGGCTGCGCCGCTCGATCTGGCCGGGCCGCATCGGCAGCAACGGCTGCGTGCGGTCGAGCGCCTGGATTTGGCTCTTCTCGTCCACGCACAGGACCAGCGCACGCTCGGGTGGGGCCATGTAGAGGCCGACCACGTCGCGCACCTTGGCGACGAAGTCCGGATCGGTGGAAAGTTTGAACGTTTCGACGCGATGCGGCTGCAAACCGAAGGCCCGCCACACCCGCTGCACCGTCGAGACCGACAGGCCGCTCGCCCGCGCCATGCCGCGCGAACTCCAATGCGTCCCGTCGGCGGGCAGGCTCTCCAGCGTGCGGGCGATTACCGCCTCGATGCGGGCGTCGTCGATCGTGCGCGGAGCACCCGGACGCGGCTCGTCACGAAGGCCTTCCAGGCGATCGGCCGCGAAGCGGTGCCACCATCTGCGCACCGTGTCGGCGTGCAGCCCCAGCCGTGCCGCGATGGCGGGGCAGCTGCCGCCCTCGCTGGCCGCCAGCACGATGCGAGCCCGCTCCGCCAATCTCTGCGCCGTGCTGCGCCGACCGGCCAAGGCCGTGAGCTCCGACCGCTCCGCTTCCGTCAAGATCGGCGCGCACAAACGCGGACTGCCCATCGCCAACTCCCGCAACGAAGCCGAGAGTGACACCGACGACGGGATGGTCCAAGCCTCTCAGACGAACTTCAAATTCAGGACACTAGAGCATTTTTAGGTAGGCCGGAATCGAGATATGGTCTTCCGGCACGGGCTGGATATGTGATTATGGGATGGCCCGCGCCTCCCTGAGGCGACCCAGGTAGGGTTGCCTCTTTCACGGAGGAGGGCGGGATGACGAATATCGCGGTGCTCGGGATTGACCTGGGCAAGAACAGTTGCAGTGTCGCGGGCCTGGATGAGACCGGTGGTGTGGTATTGCGCCGAAGGGTGTCGCGCGACGGGCTTGCCGGGCTGCTCGCGAAGCTGCGGCCGTGCACGGTGGCGATGGAGGCGTGCTGCGGCGCGCACCACGTGGGCCGATCGGCCGAGATGCAGGGCCACCGGGTCCGTCTGATGCCCCCCGAATACGTCCGGCCGTATGTGAAGGCGCAGAAGAACGACGACCGCGACGCCGAGGCGATCGCCGAAGCGGCGACCCGCCCGACGATGCGGTTCGTGCCGCTGAAGGAAGCAGCGCAGCTCGATGTGCAGGCCTTGCACCGGGCGCGCGAGCGTTTGGTCGCGGAACGAACGGCACTGATCAACCAGATGCGGGCGTTGCTGCTGGAGCGCGGCATCGTGCCGCCGCAGCGCTGGCGGTCGCTGGCGGCCTGGGTCGACGCGCCGCCGGCGGCCGGGGAGCCCGATCCGATCAGCCCGCGGATTCGGCTGCTGGTGGCAGACATGCGTGCGGAGTGGCTCGAACTCGACCGCCGTATTGCGGTGTTCGACGACGAATTCGCGGCGAGCGCGCGCCAGGACGAGGCGGCTCGGCGGCTGGCAACCGTGCCCGGTATCGGACCGATCAACGCGACCGCGCTCGTTGCAGCGGTGGGCGACGCAAGCGCCTTCGGCAGAGCGCGCGACCTGGCGGCGTGGCTGGGCCTGGTGCCGAAGCAGGCGACGATGCAGGTCAACACGATCTGGCTGCCGGCGCTGTCCACCTATACCGGGCTGCCTCGCGAGGTCGTTCGAGCCCGGCTGATCGCGCAGCCCTGCTTCAACATCGCCGCGGCAGGCGCCATCCTGAGGAGTTATCTCGACGAGGCGCGCGGCGAACTCATGCCGGCGATCGGCTTCTACCACTCGCATACGCCCGTCCTGCATCAGCGATACAGGGATCTGGTCACAGCCGCCGCGTCGCGCCTGTTCGGGCACGCGGGCAAGACCGCCGCGCGATGAGGGGGACGCGATCATCGCCAGTCCGGCCGGCGCTTCTGGCGGGGCTTTCCTTGGCCTCGTGCGCCGGTCCTCTCGGCTTTCCTCCGCCGCCGACCTGCATGAACCCAGACGTCCTGGCATTTGTCGCGAACCACTACGGCGCGACGAATTCGCGTCCGGAGATCGTTCCCAATTCGGCGAGACAGTATCCGGCTGCCTCTGCGGACACCGTTCGCTGTACCGTTTACGCGCGCCGGGTCGTCTACGACAATGCGCTCTATGGCGGCCTACCCGCCATTATGTTCGAGCCTCGCTTCTTCCGCGTCAGGACACTGTCCCAAGGCTTCGAAGTCACTCCCGGCTGGTAGGTAGGAATGGTCAACCGAGCGAAGGGCTCCCGGCAGGAAGACCGGATGGTCAGAACGGAAGCAGATGCGCCCAGGCGCACGCGCGAGCCAGTTCTCGAAGCGGAGTGGGCCATTCACTGCGATCACGCAGAGGCAGCCCTTCGGAGGCAGCGCAACCAGTCGGTGGCTTGTCTGCTCGTCAACCTCCTGCAGGTCGCCGGGTCCATAGCGCTCCTGTCCGTC
>CAWCYL010000013.1:0-72475 GCA_963799825.1 uncultured Alphaproteobacteria bacterium | reverse complement strand
GGTTCAAAGCCCCAGTTCCGCTTGAAGGCATGGACACCGGTTCCGAGCTTGCTCCGTCCGAAGTCGAACATCCTGAAGCCCCGCGCCGCCGCCCGCCGCATCACCTCCCAGTACATGAAATCGTTGCCCGCCCGCTGCCGGGCCTGCACGGCCTGCTGCCATAATAGGGCAAGACCTCGTCGCGGAAGTAGAAGTTGAGGACGGCGGCGATCGGCGTATCGCCGTCCAGCACGGCGACGATGTCGCATTCGTCGCGGAACACCTCGACCAAAGTTTCGAAATAGCGTCGGGAGAACACCGGGGTGCCGAGGTTGCGAACGCTCGCCGCATAGATGGCGTGCAGGCGCCGGGAATCGTGGCCGGTCTCCGACACCAGCGCGTTCTGCATCCCCTTGCGAACCATCGCCCGCTGCTTGCGCGGGATTGCCTTCAGATTGCGCTCGGGATCGCCGTCGATCGATTTGCGGAAGGTCTCGTAGAGGGCGGCGCGCTCCACCCACTCGCTGGCCGGCCTGGGGTCGCGAAAGCGGAACTCGACCGCATCGGCCCGGCTGTTGCCCATCCGGGCGCAGGCATACGATTGAGCGCATCCGCGCTTTCGGCGTCGGCGGCCAATGGCCGGCCGTACACGCAGAACGGAAGCGAGGTCAGTGTATTGCCGAACAGCAGGCTCCGCACATGGGCGAGTGGCAGCACGCCGGTGATCGCGCCGTCACGTTCCGCGTAAGCGTAGCAGGTGCGGTGTCCGAAAGCGCTTTCGATGACCGTTCGCCAAGCTGCCAAGTGGAAGAACGTCGCCTCGGGGCGCGCGCGCACGAACTGGTCCCAAGCCGCTACGGCCCCGGGTGCAAGCGGTTTGACCGTGAACTCCCATCGCGGGAACCCTCCAACGGCGCAGGTGAGGCGAGTTTTTTAGCACCGCGTCGATCCCGACCGGAAGTGAAACGTTGGCATCGTGAACCACGAGCCGGTCGGCGACGTTCGTCATCGCATGGCTCAAAGGGAATCCAGGTTCGTCGTCATCGCCGCCCTGAGCGCCAATATCCTGATCGCCGTGGCCAAGTTCGCCGCCGCGCTGTTCACCGGCAGCTCGGCGATGCTGAGCGAGGCGGTGCACTCCGCGGTCGACAGCGGCAACGAAATCCTGTTGATGATCGGGCTCCGCCGGGGCGACCGGAAGCCGGACGAGACGCATCCCTTCGGCTACGGGATGGAGGTCTATTTCTGGGCCTTCCTGATGGCGGTCCTGATGTTCGGCGCCGGGGCCGGCGTCTCCTTTATCGACGGCATGGACCAGATACTGCACCCGCAGGAGATTACCGACGTCTGGGTGAGCTACCTCGTGCTCGGCCTCTGTGCGGCGGCCGAGGCGACTTCGTGGACCATCAGCGCCCGAAGCTTCAACAAGGGCCGACGCGGCCGCGGTTGGCTGGCCGCGATCCGCCGCAGCAAGGACCCGAGCGTGTTCGCGGTGCTGCTGGAAGACAGCGCCGCGCTGGCCGGCCTCGGGGTCGCCGCGCTGGGGATCGGACTGAGTGAGATCCTGGAGAACCCGATATGGGACGGCATCGGCTCGGTCGTGATCGCGCTGATCCTGCTGATCACCGGTCTGACCCTGGCGCGCGAGTGCCACGGACTGCTGACCGGGGAATCGGCGCTGCCGGAGCTGCGAAGCAGCATCGCCAAGGCGGCGCGGGCACAGCCGGGCGTGCGTCGGTTGGGCGAGCTGGCGACCTTGCAGGTCGGACCCGAGGCGGTCCTGGTCACGCTGAGCCTCGACTTCGAGGACCGGCTGAGTTCGTGCGACGTAGAGACGGCCGTGAGCAACCTGGAGCGACGTCTCAAATCCGACCACGCCGAGATCGCCAGGGTGTTCATCGAGGCGCAAAGTCTGGCCCCGCCCGGCCGCGCTTGAGCCCGGCGCGCCCGGCGTCCACAATCGCAGGCGATGTCTCCGGCCTATCTTGACCCGCGTAGCAACGCGACGTTTCCGCTCGATGCGCCGCGCTGGCGCGGACCGGGCGGGCCGTTGCTGCTGACGCCGTTGGCCGGGATCACCCGGGCGGCGATTGATCCCGGCACGCGTAGCCTGTGGCGATACCGCGCCGCCCTGCCGATGGCCGCCGATCCGATCACGCTCGGCGAGGGCGGGACGCCGCTGCTTGCGCGCACGTGCACGGCGCGCCGGCGTTGCTCAAATGCGAATGGATGACGCCGACCGGCAGCTTCAAGGACCGCGGCGCCTGGGTGATGCTCTCGCTCCTGCGCGCAGCAAGGCGTGCGCAAGGTGCTGGAGGACAGTTCCGGCAATGGCGGCGCCGCCATCGCCGCCTATGCCGCGGCCGGCAGCCTGCGGCGAAGATCCTCGCCCCGGACTACACCGCGCCGGCCAAGACCGTGCAGATGCGCGCCCATGGCGCCGCCGTGGAGCTGGTGCCGGGGACGCGGCAGGACACCGCCGACGCGGCGATGCGCCGTTCCGAGCCGTCTTCTACGCCAGCCACAATTGGCATCCATTCTTCCTGCACGGCACCAAGACGCTGGCTTACGAATTCTGGGAGGATCTCGGCTTTCGCGCCCCCGACAACGTCATCGTGCCGTGCGGGGCGGGGTCGAACGTGCTCGGCTGCGAAATCGGCTTCTCGCGAACTGCTGCGCGCCGGCGAGATCGATGCATTGCCGCGGCTGTTCGCGGCGCAGCCGGCGAACTGCGCGCCGATCGCCGCGTCCTTCATGGCCGGCGAGCGGGTCGGTGCCCGAGATCTCGGCCGACCATCGCCGAGGGGACCGCCATCGCACAGCCGATCCGGCTGACCGAGGTGGTGGGGGCGCTGCGCGAGACCAATGGCGGGGCGGTGATGCTGTCGGAAGCCGAGATCGCCGCGGCGACGCTCGACCTCGCCGGCATCGGCGTCTATGTCGAACCCACCGCGGCGCAGGTCGCGGCGGCGTTCGGCAAGCTGCTGGAAGCGGGCACCATCACGGCGGCGCAGACCACGGTCCTGGTGCTCACGGGCAGCGGCCTCAAGGCGACGAGTCGCATTGCCGAGCTGCTGGATTCGGTTTGAACCTTGCCGACCCGCAATCGCCCTCGCGACATCGAAAGGACGGGCCATGAGCAGGAAAAGCGTGCTGGTGATCGGTCTGGAGCCGTCACTGATCGACTTCTCCGATCCGGCCTACGGGGTGGTTCCCGGGATGACAGCCGCGAAGGTCATGGCCGCCCTGAAGGCCGACGAGGCACAACTCGAAGCGCTCGGCTATGACGTGCAGATGTGCCTTACCGATTTCGGCGACACCGCGGAAGCTGTGGTCGGGGCGCGGTTGCAAGAGCGGTCATTCGATTGCGTCCTCATCGGCGCCGGCGTCCGGCTGATTCCCCAAAATACGCCGCTGTTCGAAAAGCTGGTCAACGTGGTGCATGAGCATGCACCTCGGGCCAAGTTTTGCTTCAACACGCGGCCCGACGATACGGCCCCGGCGATCCGGCGCTGGATCGCGGTGCCCTGACGCGCCGGCTGCTATTCCGCCGCTTTGCTGCCGCGCCACTGATCGAGCGGGATGCGCGGCATCTCGAAGCGGTCGGTGGTCGCGCATACCAGCCGGCGCCGTGCATGCGGCCGATAAGGTCGAGGCGCGGCGTGTCCACGTAGCAGCGCACCGGGTCGAGCACGCAGTCATCGCGGATGTGCATGGCGACCACCTTTCCCAGGATGACCGACCTGTCCACGCCGACCTCCACGATCACCAGGCGCTCGCATTCCATCGACACCGGCGCGGTGGCGATGCGCGGCGGCTTGACATGCGCCGACGGTGCGGTGTCGAGCCCGGCCTGCGCCAGCTCGTTGACCGCCTTGCCGAAATCGATCGCGGTGACGTTCATTTCGCCAGCCAGTTCATGGCTCACCAGATTGACGACGAACTCGCCGGTGCGGCGGATGTTGCCGCCGGTGTCCTTGGAATCGCCCGGTGCGCGGCCGCCGATGCCGATGCAAACCACGGGCGGATCGCCGGAGACGCAGTTGAAGAACGAGAACGGCGCCGCGTTGACCGAGCCGTCCAGATCGCGCGTGGTCACCCACGCGATCGGTCTCGGCACTACGGTTGAAATCAGCAGCTTGTAGATGTTTTCCGCCCGCATGGCGGCGAAATCGAACAGCATCACGGGTTCCTTGCGCCGGTTGCGCACCCTGCAAGGCGACGCGGCGGCTGTCCAGATGTCCGTTCACCGGCGGTTAACCGGACCCGGCGCAGCCTGAGTCGGGCCCTGGTGAGATCGTCATGCGGTTTTTGCGGAACCTGTCCATCAGCTTGAAGCTGGCGTTATCGGCCGGGGTAGCGGTGGCGCTGCTGGCGGCGCTCGGCGTCACCTCGCGCCACAGCCTGGTGCAACTGGCGGCTCTGCAGACCCGCGCGAGCGATGCGGCGGTCGCCGTCCAACAGGTGTCGGAGGCGGAGCGGGCAGGGATCGAGTTGCGGGTCATCAGCCGCGACATCGCCCGCGAGCAGACCGGGTCGGGGCTGAAGGAGCTGACCGGGCGAGCCGACGGCCAAGTCCGTATCATTCTGAGTGCGCTGTCCAAGCTGGCGGACGGTCTGCAATCGCGGGCGGGAGATCCGAGGCCATTGTCGCTCGCCCGCGGCGCGGTCGACGCGTACGCCAAGATCATCGAGCAGGAAGCGGCGCTCGGGCGTCAAATTCTTCTCACGCGCGAGCGCGATTTGATCCGCCCGCGGGCCGACTTCGAGTCGAGCCTGAAAACCTTCGATCAGGAGCTGGCGGCCGGAGGCGTGCTGATCGGCGGCGTGGATGCCGTCACCGCCGCGGCTCCCCCCGGCATCGACGCGCGGCCGCCCGAAGCGCTGGGCCGGGCGCGCGAGCTGTTCAACGCCTATCAGCTCGCCATGGCGCGGGCCCAGAACGGGGCGTTGCTGTTCCTGGCGACCGGCAACTCCGGCGCCATCAATACGGTGGCGGACGGCGTCGAGGAGGCCAAGGCACGAATGGCCGAGCTGCTGGCCCTGCCCTTGCCGGCGGCAACCCTCGCCGATGCGAAGCTGCCGGAAATCCTGGGCGACGGCATCGCCCGGGCGGCGAAGGAGGTGGTCGCGGGCGCACTGCGACTGAGCGCCTTCGTCCACACCGATGTCGAGCAGGCCAGCGCGGCGCTGGCCGACCGGCTGACATCGGTGGCCGACTCGGAGGCGTTATCCGCCGATGACGCGCGCACCAGCGCCGATGCGGCGACGGCGGCGGCGGCTCGGCGCCTGCTGGTGATCGGCGGTGGCATCGCGCTGGTGCTGCTCATTTCGAGCTGGCTCACCTCGCGCGCCGTCGCGCGCCCGATCGCGTCGATGACGCGCGCTGTTCAGAAACTCGCCGAAGGCGAGGCCGAGGTGACATTCGGCCATGCCGGGCGGCGCGACGAGGTGGGGCGGATGGCGGCGGCGCTGGAGCGGCTGCGCGGCGTGGTGCGCGACGCCTTCCTGCGCAGCCAGATGATCGAGCAGATTCCGCTGGGCGTGATGACGGCCGCCTGTTCGGGCGCCGAGTTTCCGATCACCTACGTGAACCCGGCGGCGCGGGAGCTCATGGCGCTGGTGGCGGCGCATCTGCCGGCGCCGCCCGACCGGCTCTTGGGGGAGGACGCGGCGCGGTTGGCCCCGGATCAGCGCACGCTGCTGGCCGACCCCGAACGGCTGCCGACGAGCCAGCGCCTCGTGCTCGGTGCCGAGACCCTGGACGTGGTCGTCTCCGCAATCCGCGACCGGGCGGGTGCCTATGTCGGACCGATGATGACCTGGAAGCGGGCGACCGGGCAGGCCGGTCTGGTACACCGGTTCGAGGCGACGGTCGGCGCCATCGCGCGCGCGGTCGGCGGGCGGGCGGCCGAGATGACCGAGACTGCGGGGCAGATGAGCGCCGCGGCGCGCGAGGCGGGCGGCCGGGCGGAGGCGGTGGCGCGCGCCTCGGAGCAGGCCTCCTGCAGTGCCGCCGCCGCCGCCGCCGGGGCCGAGGAGCTGGCCGCCTCGATCGCCGAGATCGGGCGGCGGGTGGCCGAGTTGGCGCGCATCGCCGGCCGCGCGGTGCAGGAGGCGGAGGCGACCGATCGCTGCGTCGGCGGATTGAGCGAGGCGGCGCGGCGCATCGATGACGTCGTGCGACTGATCGGCGACATCGCCGGCGGACCAATCTGCTGGCGCTTAACGCGACCATCGAGGCGGCCCGTGCCGGCGAGGCGGGCAAGGGCTTTGCCGTGGTGGCGAGCGAGGTCAAGAACCTCGCCAGCCAGACCGCGAAAGCGACCGAGGAGATCGGGGCCCAGATCGCCGCGATGCAGGGCGCGACCGGCCAGGCGGTGGAGGCGCTGCGCTCGATCGGGGCCACGATCGGGCGGATGAGCGAGATCGCGACCATGATCGCCGGCGCGGTGGAGGAGCAGAGCGCGGCGACCCGCGAGATCGCGCGCGCGGTGCAGCATGCCGCCGCCGGCACCGCCGAGGTGACGGGGACGATTTCCCTGGTGAGCGAGGAGGTCGGGCGCACCGGCGCCGAGGCCGACAACGTCCTGACCACGGCGAGCGAGCTGGCGAATCAGTCGGCGGCGCTGAAGGCCGAGGCGGATGCGTTCCTCGACGCGGGCAGAAGGCGGCGTGAGATCAGGGTTTGGTCGGCTGCACCGTCACCGGCGCGGTGCCGATGACTTCATGCCGATCTTGCCGGCGGCGGCCTTCGAAACGTCGATCACGCGGTCGCCTCGGGTCGGCCCGCGATCGGTGACCTTCACCTCGGTTGATTGCCCGGTGCGCTGATTGGTGACTTTGGCTTCGCTGCCGAGCGGCAATGTGCGCGAAGCCGCGGTGTTGCCGCCCGGCGATACCGGCGCGCCGCTCGCGGTTTTCGAATGGCCGCTCTGCCCGCCGTTGAAATAAGACGCCTCGCCCTGCTGGGTTTGCGCGTGTGCGAGCAGCGGCAGCAACAGCAGCGCGGCGGTCGCGATCTTGAGCATGCTTGTATCTCCTTTCATCCGGATGGTTCCGGGCAGCCGTTCGCGGTGTGCGGCCCCCTGTAGGACGCGCGCAGCGGCAGGCCCGAGGCGATGCTCAGCGCCATGTCGGCGTTGCAGAAGCCCGTCGGCAGGCGCTCGGTCGCCAACGGGGCGAACCAGTGGTGGCTGCCCTGCTGGACCAGCCGATAGACGTGATACCAGGTGGGCGTCGGCCCGCCTCCGGGCTCACGGTCGGCGATCAGCAGCAAGATGGCGTTCGCGCCGTCCACCTGCCCTCTCGCGAAGCGCACGCTGCGCCGCATGTCACGATCGTTTCCGGGATCATCGGTGACGGTCCCGCCGCCGCCGACGGCCACCGGGCCGGTATCCGGAATGGCGACGGTAAACACATCGTGCCCGCGGCCGTCGCCGTCGTCCTGCCAAGTCAGGTTCACCTCGCCGTCACGGCCGTCCGGAGTGAATTGCGCGATCCGGTTCTCCCCGGTGTGGAGCTCGATCGGGGCGAAAATCTTGACCGGGCTGGACGCGACGCTGATCGGCCGCGACGGCCGGACGGGCGAGGGCTTCCCGGGCGGCGCCGGATCGGCCGGAGTCCAGGCATTCCGACCGCAAGGCGGCGGTCTCCTGCTCGGGCGACAGATCGGGCGTGCGGTAAACTTGGCGGGTGATCTCGGCGCCGAGCTCCCGGGTCAGGATCGGCGGACGGCTCAGGATCGACGCGCCGTCTCGGTGGCCGCACCCTCCGGCCGTTTCTGGTCGCGCTCGGCCGCGACGAGACCGGCGAAATCCCCCACCGTGGCGCAGGCGGTCTGCCAATCGACGGCCGCACGGGCAGGAACGGCCAGCCCCAAGCCGGCAGCAACGACTGCGATGGGCAAAGCGGCCTTCATCGGCGCGACAACGCCGGCCGGATGCGAAGGTTCGACCACACCAAGTGAAGGGGCCGGCTCCGCTAAAGTCGTGGTCCCGCCAGCATATCGGCGTCCACCTTGCGCGGCTGCCAGCGCCCGTCATCCAGGCGGCCGAGGAAGCGCCGCTGCTTCGACGATCACCTTGCCGCGCAGTAGGGTCAGGCACGGCCAAGCCTCCATCTGTCGGCCTTCCCACGGCGTGTAGTCGGCTTCGTGCAGGTCGGCGGCGCGGATCACTCGCTTGTCGGCCGGGTCGAGAACACAGATATCGGCGTCCGATCCGGCCGCCAGCACGCCCTTCCGGGGATAGAGGCCCATGATCCGAGCGGCGTTGGTCGATACCAGATCGACGAAGCGGGGCAGCGTGTAGCCGCGTTTTCCGACCATTTCGGTGTACATCAGGGCCACCCGCGGCTCCACGCCGGCATTGCCGCCGGTGGTGTCGTCGATGCGCACGCCTTGCATCTTCTGCTTCAGCGTGCAGCAAATCTCATCGGTGGCAACGCAATTGATGGCGCCGTTGAGCGTGCCGGCCCAGAGCGCCGCCTGATCCTCGGCCGCTTTCAGCGACGGGTAGGTGTGATAGATCTGGCCGTCGGGCCGGCGATAGTCCTCGCTCGTGTAGAGCATGTACTGGTGCAATGTCTCGCCGTAGAGCGGCACGCCGCGCGCCCGCGCCTCGCGGATCGCGGTGACGCCGGAGGCGGCGGAGACGTGCATCATGTAGAGCGCCGTGCCCGGCACCTGCTCGGCCAACCGGATCACCCGGCGAAACGAGATGTCCTCGGACAGGGTGTTGTGGACCTCGGCCATGTTGGCGAACCCGGTGCGCTCCTCGCGCATCAGCTTGGCGTACATGTGCATGACGATGTCGTTGT
Source organism: uncultured Alphaproteobacteria bacterium (assembly GCA_963799825.1). GTDB lineage: Bacteria > Pseudomonadota > Alphaproteobacteria > Acetobacterales > Acetobacteraceae > JAFKFI01. The sequence goes on along the minus strand of CAWCYL010000013.1, from coordinate 63,676 downwards.
CCTCGGAGTGGATCACGCCGAGGCCGCCCCGGGCCGCGAGAACCTTGAACACCTCCCAGATGTCGCCGAAATCGACCATGCGGCCCTTGCGGCTCGGAGTGATGTCGGTGGTGAAGATCTTCACCGTCGGAAAGCCGGCTTGGATCGCCTCGGCCAGCTCTCCCATCAGGCGCGGCGGCAGCGCTCCCTCGACCATCAGGTGCTGGGCGTAGTCGCAGGCCGAGTGGCCCTTCCAATCCGCCTCGCGCGCCTCGATCGCCGCCGGAACGGAGGCGCCCTGAAGCGCGCGGGTGAAGTCGATGATGGTCGTGGTGCCGCCATGGACCGCGGCGCGGCTCACGATGTCGGGCGGATCGGTGAGGCCCGCGGTGCCATCGGGGTTGGGCAGGAACCATTTGCAATGCACATGCGGGTCGATGCCGCCGGGGATGACGATCTTGCCGGTGGCGTCGATCAGCCGCGCGCCGTCCGCGACCGGCAGGGTGCCGTAGGCGGCGACCGCGACGATGCGCCCGCCGGCCACGGCGACGTCGAAGGCACCGACGCCTTGCGGCGTGATCACGGTGTCGCCGCGCAGCACCAGATCGACCATGGCTTCCTCCGACGCTTCCCGGGGCATGGTCCGCCGGTGCGGCGGCAGGCGCAAGGCAAGGGGCCGTGCCCGCTGAAAACCCTTTAGAATCCGATTGGGGCCCGGGGCCTACGCCCCCGGCGGGTCCAGGGCGGAGCCCTGGTCTGGCCTGACGTCCGTCCACGGCCGCGCCCGCTCAAAGGCGGCGGCGACGCGCAGCAGGAAGGCGTCCTCACCCGGGCGGGCGACGAGTTGGATCGCCAGCGGCATCCCGGCGGCATCGAACCCGCATGGCAGGCTGACCGCGGGATTGCCGGTGAGGTTGAACGGCATCGTGTAGGGGTACCACGCCGCACGGATGTTCTCGACCCTTACGCCGTCGATCTCGATCGGGCCGAAGAAGTCCTGATCGATCGGCACGGCGGGGCGCGAGAGCGTGGGCATGGCGACGATGTCGCAATCGTCGAACCATGCCTGCACCTGCCGAAAGAGCCGCGTCCGGGCAAAGATCGCGGCATACAGCTCGGCGCCGGTGATCGCGCCCACGCGGTCCATCTGGCGCACGAAGGTCGGGCACATGATGGCGCGATGGCGCTCCAGAAGATGCCCGAACTGCGCCATCCGGTATGCGCCGTTGGTCGCGAACCACACCGCTTCGGGGTTCTCGAACGGCGCCGTCAATTCGGCCACGCGCGCGCCCAGCTCGGAAAACGCGCCCAGCGCCCCCGCGCACGCCGCCAGGACGTCGGCGGCGACGGCGTCATTGCCGAGCCGTGCCCGCCAGCCGACACGGAGGCCGGTCAAGTCGCCGGGCTGCCGGACCGCCGCGGCGAACCCCGAGGCGGCGCGTCCGACGGTCAGCGGATCGCGCGGATCGGCGCCCGCCATCGCCTCCAACATCAGCGCGGTGTCGAGAACCGTCCGGGTCATCGGCGTCAGGTAGGAGATGTTTCCGAAGCCGTCCTCGGCGTATTCCTGCGGCACGATGCCGAGGCTCTGCTTGCAGCCGACAACGCCGTTGCAGGCGGCGGGAATGCGGGTCGAGCCGCCGCCGTCGGTGGCGACCGCCAGCGGTCCGAGGCCGGAGGCGACGGCGACCGCCGCCCCGCCGCTCGATCCGCCGGCGGCGCGGTCGGCCCGCCAGGCGTTGCGAGTCCGGCCGAACAGCGGCGCTTGGGTCAGGCATTGCTGGCCGAATTCCGGGGTCGTGGTCTTGCCGACGACGATGGCGCCGGCCCGCTTCAGGCGTGCCACGGCGACCGCGTCGCGGTCGGGCACGTGGTCCCTGAAAATGACCGATCCGCGTGTGGTGCGGATGCCCGCCGTCGGCACCGAATCCTTCACTGACAGCGGGATGCCGTGCAGCGTTCCGAGCGGATCGCCGCGCATGACTGCCGCCTCGGCCTCGCGCGCCGCCGCCATCGCCGGCTCGGCGGCCACGGTGATGAAGGCGTTCAGGACCGGCTGGCTCGCCTCGATGCGGTCGAGCGTTGCGCCCATCAGCTCGACCGGCGAGAGCGCGCGGTGGCGGATCATCGCAGCGAGATCGGCGGCGGCGGTGAAGGCGAGGTCGTCCATCACCCCACCTCGTCCAGGTCGGCGCCCCACATCTTCTCCAGCGCGTACATCGACCGCGCCTCAGGCTTGAACAGATGCACGATGATGTCGCCGGCGTCGATCAGCACCCAGTCCGATCCGCCGGCACCCTCGGTGAGCACACGCTTGAGGCCCGCCTCGTGCAGCTTTTCCACCAGATGCTCGGCCATCGCCGTGATCTGGCGGTCGGCGAGCCCGGTCGCGATCACCATGCGGTCGCAGAACGCGGCCTTGCCGGCGAGATCGAGCGCCACCACCGCTTCCGCCTTGTCGTCCTCAAGGCTGGTGACGATGACGCCCTGGAGTTGATCGAGCTGCGCCGCCGGGGCACGCGCGGGACGTTTGCGCGCGGCCGGCTTGGGGCCGGCGGCGGCGGCCTTCTTGCGGGCCGTGCCGGGCGTCTTGTCGGCCGCCGGCAGCGGCTTGGCGGGGTTTGCGGACGATCCGCTTGCGCGGCGCGGGGGGCGGCTTGGCTATGGCTCGGCTCCTTTACACCTCGCCCGGATGGCGCTGGCGGATGCAGGATGGCGCGGGACGTCGAGGAATATCCAGGCGGGCGGCTTCGCATCCGCCAGCACCGGCGCCGTGCGCGCCGGGCGCCGGTGGGCGCCCATGACGCGCGCCGCCCGGCCGGACAGGGCGGCCAGGTTGCGGCGCCGCGGGCAGCACGGCGAACGGCACCGCGGCCGCAAGTTCGCGCCAGCGCCGCCAGCGCGGAAGCTCCTCCAGGATGTCGGCGCCCATGATCCAGACGAACGCCGCGCGCGGGAAGCGCCGGCGCAGCGCCCGGAGCGTGTCGATGCTGTAGCGGGTGCGAAGCGCCGCCTCGATCCCGGTGCCGACGATGCGCCGTCGGTCCCCCAGCCGCCGCGCGCCCTCGAGACGTCGGCGAACGGCGCCATTCCGGCGCGCGGCTTCAGCACGTTGCCCGGCGAGACCATCAGCCAGACCTGATCGAGGCGCAGGCGACGCCGCGCCGCGCGCGCCGCGTGCAGGTGCCCGGCATGAGCCGGATTGAACGAGCCGCCGAGCAAACCGATGCGCATCCGCCGCCGGTCTCCCCACCGCGGGACGGCATCGGCGGTCAGGGACGCACCTGGCCATGCCCGAGAACGAGATAACGATAGGTGGTGAGCTGCTCCGGTCCCACCGGCCCGCGCGCGTGGATGCGGCCGGTGGCAATCCCGATCTCGGCGCCGAAGCCGAATTCGCCGCCGTCGCAGAACTGCGTCGAGGCGTTCCACATCGCCACCGCGCTGTCGACGCCGCGCAGGAATTGCTCGGCCGCGTCGGCATTCTCGGTGATGATGGCGTCGGTGTGCTCGCTGCCGTGGCGGGCGATGTGCGCCAGTGCGGCGTCGATCCCGTCCACCACCCGATCGACAGAATGGCGTCCAGCCACTCGGTGTCGAAATCCGCCTCCGCCGCTGCCGGCAGGTCGGGCGCGATGTCGCGCGCCGCCGCGTCGGCGCGGAAGGCGCAGCCGAGCGCGCGCAGATCGGCAATGATCGCGGCGAGCAGGCCGGGCGCGATGGCGGCGTCGATCAGCAGCGTCTCGGTGGCGCCGCACACGCCGGGGCGGCGCATCTTGGCGTTGACGAGGACGCGCCGCGCCATCGTCGGATCGGCGGCCTGATGGACATAGGTGTGACAAAGCCCCTCGGCATGCGCGAGCACGGGAACGCGCGCCTCCCGCTGCACCCGCTCGACCAGCGACTTGCCGCCGCGGGGAATGATGAGGTCGATCAGCCCGCCAGCGCCGAGCATCGCCGCGACATGCGCGCGATCGGCCGTGGGCGCGATCTGCACCGCCGCTTCCGGCAGCCCGGCGTCGCGCAGCCCCGTGGTGAGCGCGGCGTGGATGGCGCGCGCGCTGCGCAAGCTTTCGGAGCCGCCGCGCAGGATCACGGCATTGCCCGATTTGAGGCAGATGCCGGCGGCGTCGGCGCCGACATTAGGCCGGCTTTCGTAGATCATGCCGATGACGCCGATGGGCGTGGCGATGCGGCGGATGCGAAGCCCGTTGGGGCGGGTCCATTCACCGAGGGTGCGCGCCAGCGGGTCGGGCAGTTCCGCGATATCGTCGAGCCCGCGCGCCATCGCCCCGACCCGCGCATCGTCGAGCGCGAGCCGATCGCGGAAGGCGGCGCTGCCGTCGAATTGCCCGAGGTCGGCGCGATTGGCCTCGATCACCGCCCGGCCGTCGCGACGCAAAGCCGCCGCCATGGCGCGCAGCCCGGCATCGCGCCCCGCCGCCGGCGTGCGCGCCAGAACACGAAACGCGGCGCGGGCTTGGCCGGCGGCGTGACTCAGATGCCCGGTTGCGTCGGTCTCGGTGTGCATGGCGTTCCGTGGCGCAATGTGCCGCCGGACGCAAGGCGTTACCAGGGGGCGCCAAGGGGGCGCCAAGGGGGCGCCAAGGGGGCGACGGTATCCGGATCACCGCGGACGGGGGAGGTCGGCCGTGCCAGTCCGGGCCGTAGAAGCTACTCGCTCGCGGTCCGCCCCGGCAGGCCGGCCAGCACGAAGGCGGCCAGCGCGCGGCCGACGCAGGCGTGCATCCGCGCGACGGCGGCGGGGCGCTGGGCGGGCACGGCCGCCTCGATGTCGAGATTTCCGCTCTCGGTCCAGGCCCGCATCAGCGCGGCGCGCGGAAACAGCGCGACCCCGGGCAGGGCCGCGACCCGCTCCATCGCCTGCTCATACGGCGCCAGATCGGTATTGGCGCTGAGAAAGCGGCTGTATTGCGGATCGACCAGGATCAGGTCGGCGTGGACGGCGGCGACCCGCGAGGCGCCCTCCTCCAGCGCTTGCTCCAGTTCCTCCGGTCGTAGTCCGCGCACCGCGTCCACCGTCCCGGTCTGCCAGATCACCAGCGCGGGGCGACGCCGCGCCAGCGCCGCCTCCAGCAGCGCGAGCATCTCAACCGCCGTCAGCCCGCGGTGCCCGCGCACGTCCAGTTGCAGCGCCGCACCCGGCAGCGCCGTCTCCAGGCGCTCGGTCATGACACGCACATAGGACGTTCCCGCCTCGGCGGTGCTGGCCGAGCCGATCGCCAGAATCTCCACCGGGCCGCCGGCGTGGAGCGCCTGCGCGAAGGCCTCGAACCGGTCGGGTTGCGGCGCCAAGCTCGGGTTCATCGGACAGAGACTCGGCCGCCCGGGCAGGCACCACCGCGCAGAAGGCCAACGCCAGCCCAAGCAGCGGCAACCCCCGCCGTACCGGCTGCCGCGCCGGCGCCGCAGCCGGGCCGGCGGGGGCGCGCGCCGCGCGTCCACGCTCGCCGTACCAGGCGGCGACGCTCGCCACCGCCACCATCACCGCCAGCCCGCCGGCATTCACCAGCAGTTGCGGCAACCAGCCGCCGCGCCACTCCAGCCCCAGGCGCCCGAAGAAGCCGATGAAGATGCTCCAGCAGAACACCGGCAGGGAGTGCTGGCCCATCAGCACGATCGGCGCCGCGATGCGCGACCGCAGCCAGGCCGCCTCCGCCGGCACCAGCCGGACCGCGCCCCACAGCAGCGCCGCGATCGAGGCCACGCGCAGCGGGTCGAGCGTCGTCTTGTCGATCCACAGCAGCGCGTGAACCACCGGCAGCGGCAGCCGGCAACCAACGCGCAGGTGTTGCCAGACCAAATAGATCACCGCCAGCCCGAACGCATCACGACCGCCAGAGGCGACGTCCAGCAGCCACCGCGGCAGCGGCAGCGGGAGCGCGGATGGTCGCCAGGATCGCGCCGCCGACGAACAGGAGCTGCCAGGCGAACGGGTCGAAGAACCAGCCGCCGCCGGTCCAGGACGGCAGGTTCAGGCCGCGAACCGCGCCGCCGACATAGAGCGCCACCGACAGCGCCGCCAGCAGGCGCGGACAGCGCAACAGCGGCAACGCCAGCGCGAACATCAGCAGCAGCACGACGTAAAGCGGCAGGATGTTCAGCAGGCTCGGCTGGTAGCGGAGCGTCAGCGCCTCGAACAGCGCCTCGGTACGGCGGGTCGGCCGAGCACATCGAGCCGCTCTCGTCGAGGTAGTTGGCACGCGCCAGCGCCGCGCCGAATAGCCCACCTGGGCGGAGAACACGACGAACAGGAAGATGTGGGCGATGTAGAGCGTCCAGGCCCGCTTGACCACGTCGGCCGCCGCGTGAAGGCACGCCGACGGCGCATCGTGCCGCCATAGGCGATGCCGGCGCCGTAGCCGGCGAGCAGCACGAATACCTCGGTCGCGTCGCACAGCGCCCAGTTGCGCAGGCTCCAACGCCCAGCACGTCGCCGGGGATGTGGTCGGTGAAAATCCACCAGAGCGCCAGGCCGCGGAAGAAATCCACCCGCAGATCGCGGTTGCCGCCGCGGATCAGGCTCATGCGCCGAACCTAGCACGCTCAGCCCAGTCCGAGCGGCGCCAGATTCCTCCACGTCGGCGGCGGCCGCGGGTTCGGGTGGCGGGTCAGCAGCAGCGCCTGGCGGCGGATCGCCTCGCGCACCCGCTCGTCGCGGCGGATCACGCCGGCGAGCGGCGGCGCGTCGCCGAGGAAGGCCGCGCAGGCGCGGAGCAGGGTGGCGTAGGTCCGCTCGCCGCCGCGCGGCTCGCGGCCTGGTTGACGACCACGCGCGCGCTCCCCGCCCGGCCGGTCGGCCGGCGTGCAGCTTCAGCACGGCGTAGGCGTCGGTGAGGCTGGTCGGCTCGTCGGTCGCGACCACCAGCAGCCTGTCGGCGAAGGCCGCCATCCGCCGCACGCCGCGCTCCAGCCCGGCGCCGAGGTCGAGCAGCACCATGTCATAGCGCGCCGCCGCCTGGCGCAGCGCGGCCAGCCCGCCTTCCAGCGCCGCCGGATCGAGCGCCGCGAGCGCGCCCGAGCCCGACCGCCCGGCGCAGGATGTCGAAGCCGCCCGGCGCATGATGCGATCACGCAATCGGCGAGCGTCGCCCCGCCCGGCCAGCAACGCGGACAGATCGCGCGCCGGGCGTCAGGCCGAGCTGGATATCCACGTTGGCGAGGCCGAGATCGCCGTCGAACAGCAGCACGCGGCGGCCCGCGCGCGCCAGGGCATGGGCCAGGGTGATGGCGAACCAGGTCTTGCCGACGCCGCCCTTGCCGGAGGCGATGGCGATCAGCAGCGGCCGGCCGGTGGCATGGGCGTGGCGGTCGGCGGTCATGCGGGCGATCCGGTTGCGGGGGGAGGCGGCATGCAGCCGCTCGGCCAGCAGCGCGGGGGTCAGCGGAGCCAGCCCGTCGGCGGCGCCCGGTCCCATCCCGGCCTCGGCCAGCGCCAGCCGGCCGGCATCGGCGGCGGCAAGCACGCCGCCGAGGCGGCGGGCCTGATCCAGCCGGGTCGCGATCAGCAGCGCGGCGCCGGCCTCGGCGAAGGCGGCGGCGAGCTCGGCCGCCTCGGCCGGGTGCAGCCCGCCGGGCAGCACCAGCGCGACGACCGCCGCCGGCGGTCGCCGCCAGCGCCGCGATCTCCTCGCGCTGCGCCGGATCGAGCGGGTCGGTGCCGGGCGCGTCCATCAGCACCGGGGCGCCCGGCTGGCGGCGGACAAGGGCGCGGCCGAGCGTCACCGGATGGTTGGCGACCACCAGCTCGATGCCCAGCAGCCGGGTGAAGGCGGCGAGCTGCTCGACCGCGCCGGCGCGGTGGCCGTCGGCGGTGATGACCAGCGGCGGCGTCCCGGCCAGCACCAGCCGCGTGGCGAGCCGCGCGACGGTCAGCGTCTTGCCGGCACCCGGCGGTCCGACCAGCAGCACCGGCCGGTCCTCCGGTCCGAGCGGGATCGCGGCGAAGGCCAAGGCCGCCGCAAGCGCCGCCTCCAGGTCGCCGCCGAGCCGCGGGCGGAGCAGCCATCGGGATGTCGTGATGGGCCAGCAGCCGCGCCCGCCCCGGGTCCGGGACCGGGACCGGGACCGATGCGGCGTCGGGCTCCAGCGCGGCCGTGACCTCGATGCCGTCGGCCACCCGGCGCGTCGCCAGGATGAGCGCGTCCGGCCCCAACTCGGCCCGCACCCGCGCCATCGCCTCCGCCATCCGGGCCGCGCGGTAAAGCTTGAGCCGCATGCGCCCCAGTCTAGCCGGGGGAAGGTTGACCGAAGGTGAACGCCGCCAACCGGCTTGAAACGCGTACACTTCGCCCTTCCGGAGCCCCAAAATGTGTACACCTCGGCCCTCGCGGCACTCCGATCGTGTACACTTCGCCGTTCCGGCCCCTCCGAACGTGTACACAACGGGCGTTTTCTCGCCCGAAATGTGTACACACTTCGCGTCGGAATCAGGGCGCGGCGGACTTCTCCCCGTCCCCGGGTGGTTCGGCCGAAGCCCGGCCCGAGGGCATGCCTCGGGCGAGGGGAGGGGTGCGAGCGCCCTGCACCAGGTGGTCCGCCCAGCGCTCGCGCAGCGCCAGCTTGTTCAGCTTGCCGGTCGCCGTGTGCGGCAGCGCATCGACCACCAGCACGGCGTCGGGCAGCCACCAGCGCGCGACCTTGCCCTCGTACAGCGCCAGAATCGCGTCCGGCTCCACGGTCCGCCCCGGCCGCGGCACCACCAGCAGCAACGGCCGCTCCATCCATTTCTCGTGCCGCGCGGCGATCACCGCCGCCTCGGCAACATCCGGGTGCGAGACGGCGATGTTTTCAAGTGCAATCGAGCTGATCCACTCGCCGCCCGACTTGATGACGTCCTTGGTGCGATCGACCAGCTCGACGAAGCCCTCGGGATCGATCGTCGCCACGTCGCCGGTGGCGAACCAGCCGTCGGCGTCCGCCGCGCCCTCGGCGCCGCGCCCCAGATACTCCCGGCACACCCAGGGTCCGCGCACCAGCAGCGAACCGAACGCCACGCCGTCGCGCGGCAGGTCGTTGCCTTCGGCATCGACGATGCGGATCTCGGTGCCGAACACCGGCCGGCCCTGCTTCAGCCGCAGTCGCATCGCCTCCTCGCCCTGGCGATCGACGGTGCGCGGCGTGGCCCCGTACTGGGTGACCAGCGGGCTGGTCTCGGTCATGCCCCAGGCCTGCGTCACCTCCACGCCGTGCTCCGCGAAGCCCTCGACCATCGCCCGCGGCACCGCCGAGCCGCCGGAGAAGACGCGCTTCAGATAGGGCAGCTTCTCGCCGGTCTCGCGCAGGTGCCCGAGCACCGCCAGCCACACCGTCGGCACCGCGCCGGTGAAGGTGATGCGCTCCTGGTTCAGCAGCCGCACCAGGCTCGCCGGGTCCAGATGGCGGCCGGGCATGATCAGCGCCGCGCCGGCCATCGGCACGGTGTACGGAACCGACCACGCGGCGGCGTGAAACATCGGCGCCCCCGGCAGCACGCGGTCCACCGCGCGCAGCCCGAAATAGTCCGCCGTGTTCGCCGCCATCGCATGCAGAACCGCCGAGCGGTGGCTGTACAGCACGCCCTTCGGCCGGCCGGTGGTGCCGGAGGTGTAGCAGAGCGCGCTCGCCGTGTTCTCGTCGAACTGCGGCCATTCGAAATCGTCGTCGGCCGCATCCATCAGCGCCTCGTAGCAATGCACCGCCATGCTCGGCGGCAGCTTCAGCGCCGGCATCTCGTCGGCCGCCACCATCATCACCACGTCGCGCACGCAACCGGAGATCGCCGGCCCGATGCTCTCCAGCAGCTCGGCGAAGCTCGCATCGGCGAACACCACGCTGTCGGCGGCGTCGGTCATGATGAACTCGATGTCGCGGGTCGCCAGCCGCGGGTTGACGGTGTGGCACACCGCGCCCGCGCCCGAGATCGCATAGAACAATTCCAGATGCCGGTAAGTGTTCCACGCCAGCGTCGCCACCCGATCGCCCGGCCGCACCCCCAGGGCGTCGAGCACGCGCGCCAGCCGCCGCGAGCGCCGCTCCACCTCCGCCCAGGTGCTCCGATGGCGCAGATCGGGCCGCATCACCGACACCACCTCGGTGGCACCGTGATTGACCGCGGCGTGGCGGATGATGGAGGAGATCAGCAGCGGCGTGGTCTGCATCAGGCCCAGCATCAAAGACCCCCGTTTGCTCCCATGGCGCGGAAATTTATCCTATCAGCCCCGTGATGGCCACCGGCGGCCGATCAGCCCCGCGGTGAAGGACGGCGGAATGCGCTGCGCTTGTCCGCCCTAGCCGCCGCTCATGACCCGCTTTCGGACGGGGGTGGGGAGAGGGATCGGAGCGACCGATTGCCCCCGGTGCTGGTCCAGGCGCCGACTCCGGCACCGCTCGCGCTCCCAATACCTGGTTTATCAAGCCCACCAAGGCCCTGTCGGTGAATGGCTTGCGCAGATACCCGGCGCAGGCGGCGCGGCAGTCCGCGGCGATCGCCGCCTCGGGGAGCGCGGTCATCATCACCACCGGAATGCTGCCCCCCGAATTCGGACTTCGCAAAGCGCAGCATTCCCGGACCATCCAGCACCGGCATCATGTGGTTCAGCAGAATGAGATCGGGCGCGTTTTCGACCAGCCGCGCCATGCCCTGCCTTCCGTCGGCGGCCGTGAGCACGCGATATCCGGCGTCGCCGAGGATCGTCTCCAGCGTCGTGGTTATGGCGAACTCGTCGTCGACCACCAGGATGGTGCGCATCTGCTAGCGCCTGCGCCGCTCCGGCGGGCCCTGCGCCGGCTGCCCGGGCTCCTGCGCCTGGCGCGCGAAGCCCGCCAGCAAGCCCTCGGCCCCCGCCGGGCTGTCCTCGATGAGGATGCCTCCGCGTCCAATGACGAATCGGCGCAGCGATACATCGAAGTCGCCGTCACGCAGCTTCAAAACCGAAATAATGCGGTGCAGCTCCGCGCGGAACTCCACATACCGCATCAGGATCAGGTTCTCCGCCTTGCTCGACACGTCGGAGACCGGCGGCCGGATGGTGGGGCCGAGCAGTTCGGAGCTCTCCGAAGTATAAAGCGTGGTCGCGCCGCACACCCGCAGCTCGTTGGCGAGTGCGGTCACGAACTGTTCCATCCGCTCGGGCTCAACCGCCGCTTTCTGAAACCCGCCCAGCCCGTCGATGAAGACTCGGCTTGCCGTGTGAGCGCGGACCGCGTCGAGGAGCCGGCTGCCGAGCGCATCCAGCAGGTGCTCGGTCGGCGGATGCCAGAGGATCTTTACGACGCCGCTGTCGATCAGCGCCGCCAGCGCCAGGTTGCGCTCGCGCGCCCTGGCGTGGATGCGGTCCGGCGTCTCGTAGAAGCCGAAGAACAGACCCGGCTCGGCCGGGCTCGCCTTAGACAGGAACGCCGTGCCGAGCGTCGTCTTCCCGGTGCCGGATGGCCCGAGCACCATGGTCGTCGAATTGGCGGGAAGCCCGCCGCCCAGCATCTCGTCCAGTCGCGCGACCCCGATGCTCACTCGCGGCCGCTCGCTCGCGCTCGGCGGCGAGGGCATCGACGGGCCGGCCAGCAGCATCTCGATGCGCGGATAGACGGTGACGCCGTTTTCGTCGATGCCGAAGGAATGTCGGCCGCGCAGGAAGGCGCTGCCGCGGAACTTCCGCACCAGAACGTCGCGATCGGCGCGCGAGCCGTACTGACGGTCGCTCAAGTCGATCAGACCGTCCACCATGGTCTGCTCCGGCGTCACCTCATCGGTGATGCCGCTGGTCAGCAGGAACATGGTGCAATCGACAATGCCCGCCCGGGTTTGCAGCAGGTGGATGAATTTCTTGAACTCCAGGCCCGGGCCGGCGCTCTCCTCGGCGGAGACCAGCCCGTCCAGTATCAGCACCGTGGCTTGGCGCGCCTGCACCTCGCGCATCAGCAGATCTGACAGCCCCTTCAGCCCCTCCTTTTCCAGAGCACTGAAGCCGCTGGCGTAATAGACCCGGTCCGGAACCATCGCCGGGTCGTAGAAGGTCAGGGCGCCGAGATGCAGCATCATGCGCGCGTGGCTCTCGGCCAGCAGCGTGACGTACAGCGCCCGCTGTCCCTGCGCCGCATGATGATAGCAGATCTGGTTGGCGAAGACGGTCTTGCCGGCGCCGGGGGCGCCCCGGATGATGTAAAGCCCGCCACGCAGGAAACCACCGCGCAGGACCACGTCCATCCCCGGCACGCCGCTCGGGACGCGGGGAATTGATCCGGTCATGACGGCTCCGCCCGGAGCGGCAGCGTCACGGTGAAGGTGGAGCCCGCGCCGGGTCGGCTGATAACGGCGATGTCGCCCCCCATCGCGCCTACCAGTCGGCTGGCGATCCACAACCCGACGCCGAAACCACCGTGAGTGCGCCGCTTCACTGCGCGTTCGAAGTGACCGAAGATGCGCTCCTGGTCCTCCGCGGCAATCCCGATACCCTGATCGAGCACCTCCAGCCGCGCCCTCTCGGCATCGGCGGTGAGCGTCACCAGGATCGGCTTGCCGTCGCCGTATTTGATCGCGTTCGAGAGCAGGTTCTCGACCACCTGCTCCAAAGCGATCCGGTCCCAGGCGCCGACCACGCCGTCCATGACCTCCGCCGTCAGGGTCGAGCGGGCATTCGCCGCCTGATCCTGGCGCGCCTGGACGATTTCCCGCACCAGAGCGGAAAAATCGACCTCCGTGATTTCAAGCGAGCGATGCCCCGAGCTGATCTGGCTGAGGTCCAGCAGTACAGCGACACGCTGAAGATAATGATCGACCGATCGCTCCAGCCGTTCGAGGCGTTGCAAGGCGGACTCCCGACAGTTTGCATCGGCCTTCCGCAGGATGCGCAACACCGCACTGAGCTGAAGCGTGATCGGCGTCATCGGGTTGCGGAGTTCGTGGGCCACGGCGGCAAGGAATTCGTCGCGCGCCTTGATTTGTTCGCGAAGCTCCTCGGCCAGCCCGGCCCGCGCGCTCTCAGATTTGTGAAGTCGCCTACGAAGGCGCGTCACTTCGTCCTGAAGATCACCGTTTTCCGCGACATATTGCCCTCTCACCCGCTCACCGCGCGCGAGAATACGACGGATTAGCAGGCGAAAACGGGAAAATGGCACTCTTTTCCACACACATTCCTCAGGCTCGCGGGCGTGATGATGACGGAGCGGGCGCTTCCGTTCAACCCCCGGGAAGCATCACCCGCCCGCCGCCGCATCCTCCAGCATCATCGCCGCCGCCTTCTCGCCGATCATGATGCTCGGCGCGTTGGTGTTGCCGGCAATGATGACCGGCATGATCGACGCATCCGCCACCCGCAAGCCGCCAATCCCATGCACGCGCAGGCGCGGGTCCACCACCGCGTTCACCTCGCGCCCCATCCGGCACGTCCCGACCGGATGAAGATTGGAGACGCCGCGGGCGCGGATGTCGGCCACCATCTCCTCATCGGTCTGCACCGCCGCGCCCGGTTGGGTTTCCTCGACCACATAGGGCCGCAGCGCCGGCTGCGCGGCGATGGTCCGGCAGAGGCGCATCCCCGCGATCAGCGCCCGATTGTCGTATTCGGTGCGGAGATAGTTGAAGCGGATTTGCGGCGCCGCCAGCGGGTCGCGGCTGGCGATGCGCACCGTCCCGCGCCCCTCGGGACTCAGATGCACGGGGCTGAGCGAGAAGCCCGGGAACGGGTGCGACACCACCCCCGCCTTGGTCCGCTCCAGCGTGCTCCAAGCGAACATGTTGATTTGCAGGTCCGGCCGATCCAGGCGCGGGTCACTGCGCGCGAAGGCGCCGACGTAGAGCCCGTTGCCCGACATCGGCCCGCCGCGGAAAGCCAGATACTGCGCGCCGGCGACCAGCTTGCGCAACGGGCTTCGATGCAGCTCGTTCAGCGTCACCGTGCCGGCGCAGCGGAACGAAACATAGGTGTTGAAGTGGTCCTGGAGATTGGCGCCGACGCCCGGCATGTCGGCCACCACCGGAATGCCGTGCGCGGCCAGCAAGTCCGCCGGCCCCAGTCCCGACAGTTGCAGCAGTTGCGGCGAGCCGTAGACGCCGCCCGAGACCACCACCTCCCGACTGGCCCGCGCCACGTGCGCGCCGCGCCGAGTTTGGTACTCGACGCCGACGGCGCGGCCATCCTCGATCAGAATCCGCGTCGCGTGCGCGCCGGTGCGCACGCGAAGGTTCGCCCGCCCGCGCGCCGGGCGCAGATAGGCCGCCGCCGCGCTCCACCGGCGATTGCCTCCGGTGGTGGTCTGGTACCACCCCGCGCCCTCCTGGCGCGCGCCGTTGAAATCGGGAGTGGGCGGAATTCCGGCCTCGATCGCGGCTTGCAGCATCGCCCGCGCCAGCTCCCACCGATACGGCTGGTCGCTCACCCGCAGCGGCCCTCCCGCCCCGTGATAATCGTCGGCGCCGCGCTCGTTGTCCTCCGCCCGCTTGAAGAACGGCAGCACGCTGTCCCAGTCCCAACCCTCGTTGCCGCGCTGACGCCACTCATCGTAATCGGCGGCGTTGCCGCGCATGTAGATCATGCCGTTGATCGAGCTGGTGCCGCCCAGCACCTTGCCGCGCGGCTGATACATGCGCCGGTCGTTCAACGCCGGCTCCGGCTCGCTCTCGAATTCGCCAGTTGAGCCGCTCATGCGTGAACAGCTTGGCGTAGCCGATCGGCACATGGATCCACGGATTGCGATCCCGCGCGCCGGCCTCCAGCAGCAGCACCCGAAAGCGCCCCGATTCTGGAAAGCCGCGCGGCGACGGCACATCCGGCCGAGCCGGCGCCGGTCACAATGAAGTCGAACCGACCGTCGTCGATCATGGCTTTACGTCATATGCCCCGGAAGCCACAGCGCGAGCTGCGGGAACAGCACCAGCAACGCCAGCAGCACGAACATCAGCAGGTGGAACGGGATCGTCCCCAGCACCACGTCGCCCAGCTCGCCGTCCCAGATGCTCTGAATCACGAACAGGTTGATGCCGATCGGCGGCGAAATCTGGCCGAGTTCCACGAACATCACCAGGATCACGCCGAACCAGATCGGGTCGATGCCGTATTTCGCCAGCACCGGGATAGAGCAGCGGCACCGTGATGACGATCATGCCGATGCTCTCGACCAGGCAGCCGAGCACGGTGTACAGGACGAACAGCGCCAGGAAGAACTGGATGTGCGTGAGGTTCAGCCCGACCAGCCAGCCGGTGACGTTCTCGCCCACGCCGGCGACGCCGATGGCATAAGCGTAGATATACGCCGCGTAGATGATGAACATCAAATTGCCGACGATCTGCACGGTGCGGTGCAGCGCCTCCATCAGCGTCTTCCGGTTCAGGTCGCCCCAGATCAGGCACAGCAGCAGCGAGAAGAAGCAGCCGCCGGCGGCGGCCTCGGTCGGCGTCGCGATGCCGGCGTAGATGCTGCCCATGGTGCCGGAGATCAGCAGCGCGAACGGCACGATATCGGCGAGCGCCAGCAGTATTCCGCCCGTCGCCTCGTCGGCGCCGGCGCCGCGCCGACGCAGCACCGAGCGTAGCCCGATATAGACCATGAAGAACGCCGTCAGCAGCAGGCCGGGAACCACGCCGGCCATGAACAGCTTGGCGACCGAGGTTTCGGTGAACGAGCCGTAGATGATCATCGCGATCGACGGGCGGGAACAGGATGCCGAGCGTGCCGCCCGCGGCCAGCGATCCGGCCGACAGCTTCGGATCGTAGCGGCGTTGCAGAAGCTGCGGCAGCGCTACCCCGCCGATCGAGGCCGCGGTCGCGACCGACGAGCCGCTGATGGCGGCGAACAGCGCGCAGCCGACGATGTTGGTCTGCAGCAGCCCGCCCGGCAGCCGCGAGACGACACGCGCCAGGCCGCGATAGATGCGGAAGCTCAGGCCGCTGCGCTGCATCAGCTCGGCCATCAGGATGAACAGCGGGATGGCGGTCAACGTGAAGCTGTTCATGCTGCCCCAGGTGACGAGCCCGATCGCCTGCAATGAGGCCAGCCCGCTCTGCAGCAGCAAATAGAAGATGCCCGGCACGGCGATGGCGAACGGCACCGCCATGCCGCCGGCGAGCAGCGCCAGGAACAGCCCGAAAGAGCCGAGCAGCTGCGCGGCGAGGATCAAGGCGCCCCGCCGAACAGCCGCTCAGCACTCCGCCAGGTGCCGCCCAGCAGCGCCGCAAGAAGCGCCAGCGAACCGAGGGGCATCAGCAGCTGCGGAACCCACAACGGCGTCGCCAGCTGCGTCGGCGCGATGTCGCCCGACTGCCAGGTTGCGAGACCTGCGCCGCCAGCTCCCATACCAATGCCGCCGCGAAGCCGAACGCCAGCAGGTCGAACAGCAGATTGAGCGCCGCGCGCGCGCGCGCGCGGCAGCCGAGCCTGCAGGAACATCACATGATGATAGGCCCGCCGCGCCTGGCATACTGGCAAGGCAGGAACGTCAGGCCGACGACGATGTATCCGCCCAGCTCGTCGGAGACCTGGAAGGAGAACCCGAGCAGGTTGCGGGTGACGATCTCGACGACCACGACCGCGGCCAGCCCGCCGATGCCGATCTCGCAGGCGGCGCGGCAGGCGCGCGCCACCGGCCCGAGCGGTGCAGCCTCGGCGAGCTCGCCGGCGGCGCGACCGCCTGGCGCCTGCCAGCCCGGTCGAGCAGCGCCACTAGCGACCCACCGCCTGACGGATCTGCTGCAAGCCCTGCTCGGCCTCCGGCCCATGCGCCTTGGCCCAGGCCGGCCAGTAGTCCTTCATCCGCTCACGGCGGCCCGACGTCGGAGTCCGACGCCGGGGTGACGACCATGCCGGACTTCGCCATGTCGGCGGTGATCTCCGCCTCCTGGCGCTGCATCTCTTGCGTGGCCCAGCTCGCCGCCTGCTCGCCGGCCGCACCCAGCGCCTTTTGCTGGTCGGCGCCCAGCGCCTTCATCGCCGCCGTATTGACGATGAAGGTCGAGTTCACGAACGAGCTCGGAAAGCCGTAGCGGTAGTGCAGCAAATCCTTCCAGATGATGCCGCCGCCCGAACTCGCGGTCATCACGCCGTCCACCACGCCGCGATCCAGCGCGGCGGAGACGTCGGGCGTGCCCATGGTGATGGGAATGCCCCCGAACCGCTGATCAGCTCGCCCTCCTCGACCGAGGTGACGCGAATTTTGGGCCCCTTCACGTCGGCCAGCGAGGTGAGCTTCTTGCGGCCCCACAGCACCTGGAACGGATAGGCGTACTGGCCGAGCACGACGGCGTTCTTGCGCGCGTAGTCGCGATCGAGGTTCGGCCGGATGATGGCCATCGCCTTCAGCATCTCGTCGAGGCTCAACAGCAGCATCGGCAGGCGCAGGATGCCGGTGATCTGGACATTCCCGGTGGCGAAGCCGTCATCGGCGAGCTGGATGATCCCTTGCGAGACCGCCGGGGTGATGTTGTTGGCCTGGATCGGCAGGCTGCCGCCGAGATGCAGCGTCGTCTCCACGGCGCCGCCGGAGGCTTTCTGGAAGTTGTCGATCAGCTGCTTGAAGGCGAGCGTGGAGGCGACGGTGGAGACCGGCTGATAGGTGTACGCCTTCCACTGCGTCGCGGCGCGCGCACGCGCCAGCGGCCACATGGCCGCACCGGCAAGTGCTGCGCGGCGCCCGATGGTGATGCTCAAGGTGGCGTCCTCCCGCTCGTCGCGCGACCCGGCGTCGGCAGCCGCGCCGTGAGGATGCAGCCGCTCGCCGACTCGGTGATGTAGAGCGTGCGCAGATCGGCCCCGCCGAACGCCACGTTGGTCGTCATTGCGCCCTTGCAGGAGCGCAGCCTGAACAGCGGCTCGCCGAGGCGCGAGAACACCCAGACGGCGCCCATCCGCGCGTGCGCCACCACCAGATTGTCCTCGGCATCGCAAAGGATCCCGTCCGGTCCGCCGCCGGGACCGCCCGACATCTGGATGAACATTCCGACCCGACCGGGGCTGCGCTCGCGCCCGAGCAGCGGAACGTGCCAGATCGCGTTGGCGCGCGTCACCGCCAGCAGAAGCGCGCTCTCGTCATTGGTCAGCGCCAGCCCGTTCGGGCTGGGAACGTTGTCGAGCAGCACCTCGACCGCCCCCGACGCCGTCAACCGCACCAGCCGACCGACCGGATTGTTGAGCCCCGTCTCACCCTGGTCGGTGAAGTAGAGATCGCCGTTGCGCGCGAACACGAGGTCGTTCGGCCCGTGCAGCTTCGCCCCCGGCAGCTCGGCCAGCACGCTCTCCATCCGCCCGGTCTCCGGGTGCAGACGCAGGAGACCGCGCAGGCGGTCGGTGACGAAGATCGCGCCGTCGTGGCGGAAGCGCAGTCCGTTGGGGCGGCCGTCGTACTCGGCGACGACGCTCCACTCGCCGCCGGGCGTCAGACGCAGGATACGCCCGTGCGCCAGCTCGGTGACATAAAGGTTGCCGGCGGCGTCGAAGCCCGGCCCCTCCAGGAAGCAGTCCACCGGGCGGTTGTGGTTGCGCTGCATCCAGGACTCGCGGTCGGACCGGCGCAGCGCGTCGGGGGCGGTGGCGAAGACCTCGGTGTCGATCTCCCGGGGCGGCGGATACATCGCTCAAGCCGCCTTCGCGCCGCGCACCAGCCGGCCCGGCAGACGCCCGGTCGGCACGCCGTCGCGAAACACCGTCTCGCCCGAAAGGATGGTGGCGACATAGCCCTCGGCGCGCTGCATCAGCCGCCGCCCGCCCGCCGGCAAGTCATAGACCACTTCGGGCGCGCGCAGCCGCAGCCGCGCGTGGTCGATCAGGTTGAGATCGGCCTTCAGCCCGGCGGCGATCACCCCGCGGTCGCGCAAGCCGAGCGCGTGCGCGTTGTCGCGCGTGAGCCGCCGGACCATCCACTCCACCGGGAAGCGGCCGTGCGCGCGGTCGCGCGTCCAGTGCGCGAGTCCATAGGTCATCGCCGAGGCGTCGCAGAGGATCGAGACATGCGCGCCGCCGTCGCCGAGGCCGATCAGCGTGCGCGGATGCGCCATCATCGCGCGCACCGTATCGAGATTGCCGCCGGCATAGTTGGAGAGCGGCCGGTACAGGATCGTCCGCCCGCCATTCTCCATCAGCCGGTCATAAGCGAGCGCCGCCGGATCGACACCGCGACGGCGCGCCTCGGCGCCGATGCTGCGCTCCGCCGGCGGTTCGTAGTCGGGCGGGTCGCCGAGCGGGAAGATGCGGTCCCAGCTGCGCAGACGCACGCTCAGCACGGGATCGCGCGAGGTCTCCGCCAACAGCCGCGCCCGCAGTCCGGGCTCGCGCAGCGCTGCGACCCGCCGCTCGAACGGAAGCGCGGCGATCGGCATCGAAGCTCGGGCAATCGAGGAACGGGTTCTGCGAGATTTCGAAGCCGAGCAGAATGCCGGTGGGCCGCGTCAGCACCATCCCGGTCATCGTCTGCCCGCCGGCGTTCGCGGCCTCGATCAGCTCCAGCAGCCGCCGCCACTCGCTCGGGTTTGGCATCGCGCTCCAGAACCGTGGTCGTCATCGGCCGGCCGGAGACTTCGACCAGCCGTCGCAGCATGGCGAACTCCGCCTCGATCGCGTCATCGAAATCGGAGATCACCTGCAACCAGCCTTGCCCGGTCTCGCCGATCGCGCGCGCGATCGCGGAAAGCTCCGCCTCGGCGGCGTCGAGGGTCGGCGTCGGCTGACCGTCCACCGTCTTGTGGTTGAGCGTGCGCGAGGTGGAGAAGCCGAGCGCGCCGGCGCGGATGCCCTCGGCGGCGAGGCGCGCCATCTCGGCGCGGTCGGCCGCGGTCGCCGGCTCGCGCGCCGCGCCGCGCTCACCCATGACGAACACCCGCAGTGCCGCGTGCGGCACCTGCGCCGCCACGTCGAGGTCGTAGCGGCGCGCGTCCAGCCGGTCGAGATAGTCGGGAAGGCTGCGCCAGTTCCATGGCAGCCCTTCGGTCAGCACGGGTTCGGGGATGTCCTCGACGCCCTCCATCAGCCGCACCAGCATTCCCCGCTGCTCCGGCAGGCAGGGCGCGAAGCCGACTCCGCAATTGCCGATCAGGACGGTGGTGACGCCGTTGCACGACGACGGCGTGATGTGGTTCGCCCACGTCACCTGGGCGTCGTAGTGCGTGTGCGGATCGACGAAGCCGGGCGTGACCAGCAGCCCGCTGGCGTCGATCTCCTCGGCGCCGCGCCCGGCGATCGGGCCGACCTCGACGATGCGATCGCCGATTATCCCGACGTCGGCCTCGATCGGCGTGCCGCCGGTGCCGTCGACGACGGTGCCGCCGCGGATGACCAGGCTCAGATCGGACATCGGTTGTTTCCCCCCGAGGGCGTTCGGGGAGGCTAAAGGCGCGGCTGCCGGTGGGCAACCACCGCGCGCATTCACCCCGACGCGCCCGCGGCGCGGGGCTACTCCGCAGCCACCGCCAGCGGGCGCGTCGGGGTGTGCAGCGCGGCCAGCAATTCCGCCCGCCGGGCGGTCGCCTTGGCGCGGTTGGCAACCTTCACCGGGCCGAAGCCGCGGATGATGTCCGGCAACTCCGCCAGCGCAATCGCGGTCGGTGCCGTGCGGGGACTGAGCGCGGCCAGCGCGACGCGCACGTCGTTGCGGTACTGGCCGATCAGCGCCCGCTCCAGCCGCCGCTCGGCTTGCCAGCCGAACGGGTCGAGCGGCGTGCCGCGCAGGCGCTTGCCGTGGCGCAGCAGCCGGAACAGCGGCAGCGCGATGCGGCCGGACAGCGCGATCTTGCGCGGTCGCCCGGTGGCCGGGTCGAGGCGCGCGATCAGCGGCGGCGCGAGGTGAAACACCGGCGACTTGCCGTAGCTTGCCGCCGCGTGCAGGCGGGCAACTTCGTATTCGTCCTTGTAGGCCATGACGCGGAACAGATTCTCCGCCACCGCGCGCGCGAACCGTCCGGCGCCGCCGAGCGCCGCCACCTCGCCGGCGCGCGCGGCTTCCACGAAGTCGCGATAGCGGCGGGCGGTGCGACGGCCCTGATAGGCCGCGAGCCGCGCCGCGCGGTCGGCGATCAGCGCCTCGAGATCGGCCGGCACCCCCGGTTCGGGATGCACGATCTCATCGGCGAGTTCCGGCTGTTGCGCCAAGATGCGGCCCCACAGGAAGGCGCGGCGGTTGAGCTCCACCGCGGCGGCGTTCAGCTCGATGGCGCGCAGGATCGCCGCCTCGCCGACCGGGATCAGACCGCGTTGCCAGGCCAGGCCGAGCAGCAGCGTGTTCATCGCCTGGGCGTTGCCGAACAGGTTTTCGGCGATGCGGACGCCGTGCAGATAGCGGCTGGCGTCGGCGTCGGTGCGGCGCTCGATGGTGCGGCGGTGCAGGCCGGCGTCGATCTTCAGGTGCGGGTCGAATTTGAAATCGGCGCTCGCCGCGAGGTCGAGGTTGCCGATCACGGCGGCATGGGCGGCGCAGCGTTCCAGCACGTTCGGCCCGGCCCCCACCGCGAGGTCGGCCGCGATCAGAACGTCGGCCTCGCTCAACGGGATGCGCACCACGTCGAGCTGGTCGGGCTCGCCGATCTGCACATGCGCGACCACCGTGCCGTTCTTCTGCGCCAACCCGGTGAAATCCAGGGTGCGGACCTCCCGGCCTTCCAGATGCGCCGCCATGGCCAGGATCTTGCCGGCGGTGATGATGCCGCCGCCGCCGATGCCGGCGAACAGCGCGCGCCAGGGCGTGGGGGCGGGCAGCGACGGGGAGGGCAGCGCTTCGGCCAGCGCCGCCTCGCGCTCGGCCCAGCGCGGGTCGGCATCGGGGGCGCGCGGCGCGCCGGCGACGGTGACGAAGCTCGGGCAGAAGCCCTTCAAGCAGGAGAGATCGACGTTGCAGGCGGTCGGGTTGATGCGCCGCTTGCGGCCGAGCGGCGTCTCCTCCGGCTCGATCGCGATGCAGGACGACTGGATCGAGCAATCGCCGCAATTCTCGCAGACATCGGCGTTGATCAGCACGCTGCGCTCGGGCTGCGCCAGCTTGCCGCGTTTGCGACGGCGCCGCTTCTCGGTGGCGCAGACCTGGTCGTAGATGAGGGCGGAGACGCCCGGGTATTTGCGCAAGCTCCGTTGCACGGCGTCGAGCGCCTCGCGGGTGTGGCGGGTGGCGCCGCGGGGCAACGCCTCGGGGGCGGCAGGCGCTCGGCCTCGTCGGCGACCACGGCGATGCGCCCCACGCCCTCGGCGGCGACCTGAGCGGCGATCTGGGCGACGCCGAAGCCGCCCTCGGCGGGCTGGCCGCCGGTCATCGCCACCGCGTCGTTGACCAGAATCTTGTAGGTGATCGAGGCCTTGGCGGCGACCGCCTGACGGATCGCGAGGATGCCGGAGTGGGTGTAGGTGCCGTCGCCGATATTGGCGAACATGTGGCCGATGTCGGTGAACGGCGCCAATCCGACCCAGGTCGCGCCCTCGCCGCCCATGTGGGTGAAGGTACGGGTCTCGTCGCCATGGTCGAGCGCCATGAAGTGACAGCCGATGCCGGCGGTGGCGAAGCTGCCGTCCGGCAGCCTGGTCGAGGTGCCGTGCGGGCAGCCGGCGCAGAAGGCCGGGATGCGGCGGAGCAGGCCGGCCGGGCGATCGGCCGGCGGCGGGACCGGAGGCTCCGCGACGCTCAGGCCGGCCGTGGTGAGGAAGCGTGCGAGCGCCGCGCCCACCGCCTCGGGGGAGAGTTCGAGCAGCGGCGAGATCAAGCGTTCGCCGCGCCAGTCGGTCTTGCCGGCAATCTCCGGGCGCTGATCGGCGGGCAGATTGTAGAGCGCGTCCCGGATCTGCGATTCCACGAAGCTGCGCTTCTCCTCGATGACCAGGATCGCCCGCTTGCCGCGCGCGAAATCGCGCAAGCCCGCGGTCTCCAGCGGCCAGGTCAGGCCGACTTTGTAGAGCGCGATCTCCGGACGGTCGGCGAGGCCGAGGCGGCGCAGCGCGTGCAGCGCGTCGGTGTGCGCCTTGCCGACCGTGACGATGCCGATCGGCGCGTCGGCGGTGCCGGACACCAGCCGATCCAGGCGATTGGCGCGCGCCCAAGCGAGCACGGCGGGAAGCCGCTCATCCACCACCCGCCGCTCCAGCTCCAGCCGGTCGGCGGGGAAGGCCAGATGCGGATCATAGTTGAGGCCGTGCGGCGGGGTCGCGAAGTCGGGAAGCGTGAAGGCGCGCAGTTCCGGGATGGCGACGGTCTCGGATTGCTCGGCGGTCTCGGCGGTGGTCTTGAGCGCGATCCAGAGGCCGGAGAAGCGGCTCAAGGCGATGCCGGCCAGGCCGAAATCGATGATGTCCTGCACCGAGGCCGGGTTGAGCACCGGAATGAACCAGCCGGCGAACAGCGGCTCGGTCTGGTGCGGGTAGGTGGAGGAGTGGGCGCCGTGGTCGTCGCCGGCGACCGCCAGAATCCCGCCGAGTGCCGAGGTTCCGAGCATCGTCGCGCAGTGCAGCGCGTCGCCCGAGCGATCGACGCCCGGGCCCTTGGCATACCACATGCCGAAGACGCCGTCGGTCAAGCGGCCGGGAAAGGCGTCGATCTGCTGCGTGCCCCACAGCATGGTGGCGGCGAGGTCCTCGTTGAGCCCGGGCTGGAAGCGGATGTCGTTGGCGGTCAGCAGCGCCTGCCGCCGCCAGAGTTCCTGATCCAGCCCACCGAGCGGCGAGCCGCGGTATCCGGAGACGAGCCCGGCGGTGCGCCGCCCGGCGGCGCGGTCCAGTCGCTTCTGTTCCAGCAGCACCCGCACGAGCGCCTGGACGCCCGACAACAAGACCGGCTGCTCGAGGTCGGTGAAGCGGCTTTCGAGGGTGAGGTCGGCGAGGCGGCCGAGGCCGATATCCATGGATGTCCCTTCCCGGGCGCGACGGGCTATGCTGCCCGCAATCGGACGGTTACGTAGGCGGCGTGCGCCGCCCCCGCAATGGACCACCCGGGGATGGACGCGGTTCGCGGTGAAGCGCAAAATATGGGCTGATCCGGGGCCGGGTCCTGTCGTCCCTCGGCCGCCGGACGTTCGGAAACTTTCGGCACCAGGAGGAGGGGATGGACGCGACCCGCATGACGCGCCGCCAGCAGGCGTTCCGGACCGATTTTCGCACCCGGATCGCGCACGCCTATCACGGCTGGGCACATGTGGCGCTGATCTTCGCCATCGGCATCGCCGCGATCTGGATCTGCGCCCGCCAGGTGGATCGCCCGGCTTGGCCGGCGTTCCTGATTGTTCCGGTGGCGTTCTGCGTCGCCAACGTCTTCGAGTGGTGGATTCATCGCACCGTGATGCACCGGCCGGTGGCCGGCTTCATGGGCATCTACAAGCGGCACACGCTGGCGCACCACCAGTTTTTCACCGACATCGAGCCGACCTTCGACAACAGCCGGGACTTTCGCATCGTCTTTTTCCCGCCCTACGCGCTGGTGGCGTTCATCGGCCTGTCGATCCCGCCGGCGGCGATCCTGATCGCGCTCGGGGCGCCGAACGCCGGCTGGCTGCTGCTGATCACCAACGTCGCGCTCTATTTGAATTACGAGCTGTTTCACTATTGCTGCCACGTGAAGGACGACCGCCTGGTGCGCCACATCCCGATCGTGAATTCGCTGCGCCGGCACCACATCGCGCACCACAACACGGCGATCATGATGGAGCGGAATTTCAACCTGACCTATCCGATCGCCGACTGGTTCTTCGCCACCTCCGATCTGTCCCGCGGCGTGTTGGGCCATCTGTTCAACGGCTATGACACGCGCTTCGTGGTGCCGAACCTCAAACGGGTGCGCAACACGGCCGACGACCCGCGCACCGGGCGGCCGGCGATGGCGGCGGAATAGGCCGATGGCCTCGCCCTTCGCCGCCGACGCCCCCGGCAAGCTGAAGCGCGGCCGGGCCAGCCTGGTCGGCGGGTTCGCCACCGGTCTCTGCGTGCTGGCGCTGTGGCTGGCGTTCACCGCCGAGTTCGCGACCCTCGGCGGGCCGGCGACCTGGGTCGGCGTCGCGGCGTCGGCGGCGGTCGCCGCCTGGGTGCGGGTGGCGGATTTGTAAACAGGAATTACGGCCGGCACGCCTTCCGCCTCACGCGTCCGCCCCGGTGATCGCCGCCACGATGCGTTGGCTGTCCACCTCGGTGGTGCGGAAATTCGCCACCGTCAGGCCGTGGCGCATCACCCAGATGCTGTCGGAGACGCGCATCACCTGTTCCAGGTCGTGGCTGATCACCAGTTGCGCGATCCCCTCCTCCCGCAGCCGCCCGATCAGCGCCTCGACCGCTCCCCGCTCACGTACGCCGAGCGCCGCCGTGGGCTCGTCCATGATGACCAGCGACGAACCCCAGCTCGCCGCGCGACCGATCGCGATCGACTGCCTCTGACCGCCGGAGAGCCGCCGCACCTTGGCGCGCACCGGCGGCATGTTGACCAGCAGCCGCCGCAGCATCGCCTCGGTCTGCCGGATCATGCGCCGCCGCTCCAGCAGCCGGAACGGCCCGATGCCGCGGCGCAGCTCGCGGTTCAGATACATGTTCTGCCAGACCGTCAGATCCTCGACCAGCGCCAGATCCTGATAGACGGTCTCGATGCCGAGGGCGCGCGCCGCCATCGGCGAGGCGAAGCTGACGGCGGCCCGTTGAAGCGGATTTCCCCGCCGTCCGGCGGGTAGACGCCGGTGACGCAGCGGATCAGGGTCGATTTGCCGGCGCCGTTGTCGCCGACCAGCGCCGTCACCTCGCCGCCCCGGCAGGACAGCTCGGCGCCGCGGATCGCCTGCACCGCACCGAACGCCTTGCGCAGCTCATGCACCTGCAGCACCGGCGCGGTCTTCGGCTGGGCTCATCGCTGCAACCGGCTCAGGACCGCCGCGGCGATGACGACCAGACCCACGGCGATCGGCTGGTAGAACTCGGATACCTGCAGCAAGG
This sequence comes from uncultured Alphaproteobacteria bacterium, assembly GCA_963799825.1. Taxonomy (GTDB): domain Bacteria; phylum Pseudomonadota; class Alphaproteobacteria; order Acetobacterales; family Acetobacteraceae; genus JAFKFI01. The sequence continues at coordinate 37,836 of CAWCYL010000013.1, read as the reverse complement.
TGAAGCCGTTCAGAAGCGTGGTCAGCAGCAGCGCGCCGGCGAACGTGCCGAGGATCGCGGCGCGGCCGCCGAACAGGCTGCTGCCGCCCAGCACCACGGCGGCGATCGAGCTGAGCAGCCCGGAGGTTTGCAGCGCCGGGTCGGAGCCGCCGGTGCGCGCCACCAGAAGAACGCCGGCCAGCCCCACCAACGCACCGTCGATCGCATAGACCGCGACGCGCATACGGTCGGTCGGGATGCCCATGTTGCGCGCTGCGTCGCGATTTCCGCCGGTCGCCAGCACATGCGCGCCGAACGCGGTGTTGGCGAACACCAGGTGCGCGATCAGCGCCACCACCACCGCGATCAGGTAGAAGTAGCGGATCGGCCCCACCGAGCCGAGCGCCAGGCCTTGCAGGAACTTGCTGCTGACGCTGAACGACTGGCCGTCGGAGGCGATCAGCGCCACGCCGTTCATGACGCCCAGCATTCCCAGCGTCACGATGAAGTCGTTGACCTTCAGCTTGGCGATGATCACGCCGTTGACCACGCCGACCAGCAGGCCGGCGAGGATCGCCGCCACGGTCGCGGCGGGGATGCCGAAGCCGCCGGTATAGACGATGCCGAACACCACCGCCGCCCAGGGCAGGTTGGAGGCGATCGACAGGTCGATGCCGGCGCTGACGATGGCGAATTGCTGCGCCGTCGCCAGCACCACCAAAATCGAGGCCGACACCAGAAGGTCGCTGATATTCGGGCCGGTAAGGAAATACGGCGTCAGCAGCGAGAACGCGGCGCCGATCGCCAGCAACCCGATCACCGCCGCGTTGTCGCCCCAGAAACCGGGGTCGCGCAACGCGGCGCCGACGCGCGAACCCGCCGGCCGGTCCGCACTCTCGCCAGCCGCCTCGCGGCCGCGCACGGACCTCAGGGCTCGCCGAACGGATCCTTGAAGGGGAAGAACGGCCGCGGGAAATCCTTGATCGCCTCGGCCGCGTTCTGCGGCGTGATCAGCTCGATCGGCGAGGTGATATGGCCCGGAATCGACTTGCCTTCCGCGAGTTGTTGGCAGGCCTGCACCGCCATCTGCCCCTCGGCATAGGGATATTGCGAGACCGTGCCGGCGAGCCTGCCCGACCGCACCGCCTCCAGCGCCTCGTGGATGCCGTCGACGCTGACCACGCGGATCTGTTGGCTCTTGCCGGCGTTGACGATCGCCTGCACGGCGCCCAGGCCCATCGTGTCGTTGGCGGCGAAGATGCCGTTCAAATCCGGATGGACGCGCAGCATCGCCTCGACTTCGCTCAATGCGCGGGTGCGCTCATAGTCGGCGGACTCGGCCTGCACGACCTTCAGCTTGCCGGCGACCGTCTTGCGGAACGCGCTTTCGCGATTGATGCCGTTCTGCTCGCCGGGGATGCCTTCCAGGATCGCGACCGAGCCCTTGTCGCCGAGCTGCTTCAGCATGTCCTCGCCGGCGATCTGCCCGGCATTGGAGTTATCCGAGCCGATGAAGCCGGTGATCGTCAGTCCGGCCTGCTCAACCGCCTTGGCGTTCAGCGCGGTGTCCAGATTGATGATCGGGATGTGCTTCTGCGATACCGGGATCAGCGGCGTGATGATGTTGGTGGCGTTCACCGGCACCACGCCGAAGCAGGTGAAGTTCTCGTTCGCCATGGTGGAGATCTTGGCGTTCTCTCCGACCGAATCGGTCTCGTTCGACCCCGCCTGCACATCGACCTCGATGCCGAGCTTCTTGCCCTCATCCACCGCGCCGTCGCGCAGCGCGCGCCAGTAGGGGTTGCCGAAATCGCGCGTCACGATGGCGACCCGGGCCTTTTGCGCAGGCGCCGCCCCGGCCGGCGCGGCGGCGAGCAGGCCGAGCGTTCCCGCCGACGCCATGCCGGCGAGCAAAACAGAAACCAGGGCTCGCATCTCGACATCTCCCCGTCAGCTCTTAGCAGCCGATTATCATCTCGCCGCCGTCCGCGGTAAAGGGCGCGCCACGCCCGGGGTGGCGGCCGGCCGGCGCGCTTCGCCAGCCGGTGGGAGCGGTCGCGGATGTGAGCCGTTGCGCCCCCGGCCGCCACCCTGCCAAAGTCGGCCCGCAACGCCGGCCCAACGAGCCGGGCGCGAACAGGAGACGAGGCATGATCGGACGACGAGGCGTATTGGCCGGCGGCGCGGCGGTCGCGGTGGCGGCGGGCGGGCGGGGGCGCACCGCGCTCGGCGCTCCGGCGCTGAAGATCGGCAACATCATGCCCTATAGCGGGCCGGCGTCGTCCTACGCGCCGATCGGCAAGACCGAAGCCGCCTATTTCAAGTGGCTCGACGGCAAGGGCGGCGTCGGCGGCCGCAGCATCAACTTCATCTCGCTCGACGACGGCTACAGTCCGCCGCGCACGCTGGAAGACGCGCGCCGGCTGGTCGAGCAGGAGCAGGTCGATTTCCTGTTCAACACGCTCGGCACGCCGACCAACTCGGCGATCGAACGCTACCTGAACCAGCGCAAGGTGCCGCAGCTTTTCGTCGCCACCGGTGCCGACAAATGGGGCGACTACAAGCAGTATCCGTGGACCATCGGCTTGCAGCCGAGCTACCGCACGGAGGCGCAGATCTACGGCAAATACATCCTGAAGAACAAGCCCGATGCCAAGGTGGCGATCCTCTATCAGAACGACGACTTCGGCAAGGATTACGTGAACGGCCTGCAAGACATCTTCGGCAAGGACTGGAACAAACACGTCATCAAGAGCGTCTCCTACGAAATCACGGACCCCACGGTCGATTCCCAGATCAGCAGCTTGCAAGCCTCGGGCGCCGACACGCTGGTAAGCGCCACCGCGCCCAAGCAGGCGGCGCAAGCGATCCGCAAGGTGCGCGACCTGACCTGGACGCCGCTGTTCTTCATGACCAACGTCTCCATCTCGGCGGGTTCGGTGATGCAGCCGGCCGGGGCGACCGACGCGCAGGGCATCATCACCAGCGGGTTCCTCAAGGATTCCACCGACCCGGCGTGGAAGGACGACGCCGGCATGAATGAGTGGCGCGCCTTCATGGCGAGCCAGATGCCGGGGGCGGAGCTGTCGGACAACAACTACGTTTACGGCTACCTGGCCTCGCGCGTGATGCACCACGTGCTCGACCAATGCGGCGGCGATTTCTCGCGCGACAACGTGATGAAGCAGGCCACCTCGATCGCCTCGCTGGAAGTTCCGGTGCTGCTGCCGGGCATCAAGGTGGCGACCAGCCCGACCAACTACCACCCGATCCTGGCCATGCAGCTACAGAAATGGGACGGCAACAAATGGGTGCGCTTCGGCGAGGTGATCGAGGGCGTCTCGATCTGATCGAGGATCGTCGTCGCGCGTGAGGCTTGAACCCGCGATGCGCGGGATCGCGGCGGAGCGGCGGCGGGAGCGCCTGCCGCCGGCGTTCGCCCTCTCGCTCCTGGCCCACGCGCTTATTCTGGCGGTGCTCCTGCGCGGCCGCCCGACCGAGGCGCCACAATGGCTGCCGCCGCCGTCGTTCGACATGGTGTTCGAGGGCGGTTCCAAGGAGAAGCCGAGCGTCGCCGCACCCTCACCCGGCGCGGGTGGCGCCGCGCCGACCTCTCCCGCCAGCGGGAGAGGTGATGTTTCCGCCTCTCCCCCCGCTGCCGCGCCCAGCACGCCCGCCTCTCCCGCCTCTCCCCCCGCTGGCGCGAGTAGCACGGCCGCCTCTCCCGCCTCGCGGGAGAGGTCGGCGCGCCTCGGCGCGGCGGGTGAGGGCGCGCCCCCGCGCTTCCCCGCCCCGATGGCCTTCTCCCTCGGAACTCCTGGAATCGCGCCGAGCCGCCCGGCCCGCGGTATCGACCTCTCGTTCGGCAGCGGCGTCGGCGGCGGCGACGAGACCCGGGTGGTCGGCCTCTCGGTCGTCAAGGCGGCCGGGCCGGACTGGGCGAACCGCTTCGCCGCCTGGTGGATTCGCCATCGCTACTACCCGCCCGAGGCCGGCGAGAACGGCCAGCAAGGCGATGTGGTGGTGGATTTCATCGTGCGCCGCGACGGGCTGGTGCAGGCGCTGACGCTCTCCGCCCGCTCGGGCTCGCCGTTTCTCGATCTGGCGACGCTGGCGATCCTGCGTGACGCCCATCTGCCGCCGCTGCCTTCCGATGCCCCGGCCCCCGTGCGGCTGACCGTCCGCTACCGCATCATCCACTGATCCCGGGCGAACGTGAGTTGTCGCCGCTCGACCGAGGGCAACATGACCATCCCCGATCGGAGGACACGTTGGCCGCAATTCCGAAGTCGCGCATTCGCGAGGGCTCGCCGTTTCCGCTCGGCGCCACCTGGGACGGGCTGGGCGTCAATTTCGCGCTGTTCTCGGCGCACGCGACGAAGGTGGAGCTGTGCCTGTTCGACCTCGCCGGCGAGACCGAACTGGAGCGCATCGAGGTGCCCGAGTACACCAGTGAGATCTTCCACGGCTACCTGCCCGACGCTCGGCCCGGCACCATCTACGCCTATCGCGTCCATGGCCCTTACGAGCCGGCGTCGGGGCACCGCTTCAATCCCAACAAGCTGTTGCTCGATCCGTATGCGAAGGCGCATGTGGGCGAGCTGCGCTGGGATCACGCCTGCTTCGGCTACACGATCGGCGCCGACGGCGATGATCTTTCCTTCGACGCCCGCGACAGCGCCCCGTTCGTGCCGAAATGCCGGGTGATCGACCCCGCCTTCACCTGGGGCCGCGAGCGCCGGCCGGAGATCGCCTGGGAGCGCACGATCCTCTACGAGACGCACGTTCGCGGCTACACCAAGCTGCATCCGGCGGTGCCGCCGGCACTGCGCGGCACCTATTCGGGCCTCGGGCATCGCGATGTGGTCGATTACATCCGCTCGCTCGGGGTGACGTCGGTGGAATTGCTGCCGATCCACACCTTCGTCAACGACAGCTACCTGCTCGAAAAGGGGCTGACCAATTATTGGGGCTACAACTCGATCGGCTTCTTCGCCCCCGAGCCGCGCTATTCCGCGGTCCCCGACTTCGTGTTCTCCGAATTCAAGGAGATGGTGGCGCGGCTGCACGACGCCGGCTTGGAGGTGATCCTCGACGTCGTCTACAATCACACCGCCGAGGGCAGCGAGCGCGGGCCGACGTTGTCGTTCCGCGGCATCGACAACCTGGCGTACTACCGGTTGGCGGCCGGTCAGCCGCGCTACTACGTCAACGACACCGGGACCGGGAATACGCTCAATCTCGACCATCCGCGGGTTTTGCAGATGGTGACGGATTCGCTGCGCTACTGGGTGACGGAGATGCATGTCGACGGCTTCCGCTTCGACCTCGGCACCATTCTCGGCCGCGAGGCGAGCGGGTTCGACCAGAGCAACGGCTTCCTCGTCTCTTGCGTGCAAGACCCGGTGTTGTCGCGGGTGAAGCTGATCGCCGAGCCGTGGGACATCGGGCCGGGCGGCTATCAGGTGGGCGGCTTCCCCCCCGGCTGGGCCGAATGGAACGACAAGTTTCGCGACACCGCGCGCGCGTTCTGGCGGGGCGATGAGGACAAGCTGCCCGATCTGGCGAAGCGGCTCACCGCCTCCGCCGACGTGTTCGACAAGCGCGGGCGCAAGCCGTGGGCGAGCGTGAACTTCATCACTGCGCATGACGGCTTCACGCTCAACGATCTGGTCTCCTACAACGACAAGCACAACCAGGCCAACGGCGAGGACAACCAGGACGGCAGCGGCAACAACCACTCCTGGAACCACGGCGTCGAGGGGCCGACCGACGACCCCGAGATCCTCGATCTGCGGGACCGTCAGCGGCGCAACCTGCTGGCCACGCTGCTGCTCGCGCAGGGCACGCCGATGCTGCTGGCCGGCGACGAGTTCGGCCGCACGCAGCGCGGCAACAACAACGCCTATTGCCAGGACAACGAGATCAGTTGGGTAAACTGGGAGATCGACGAATACGACCGACTGCTGATCGACTTCGTGCGCCGCCTCACCGGCGTGCGCAACGCCTTCCCGGTTCTGCGCCGCAATCGGTTCCTCACCGGCGAATACAACGCCGAGCTGGAGGTCAGCGACGTCCGCTGGCTCACCCCCGACGCGACCGACATGGGCGCGGCGCAGTGGGGCGACGCCCATGCGCGCTGTCTCGGCATCCTGCTCGACGGCCGCGCCCGGGCGAGCGGTATCCAGCGCCCGTCGATGGATGCGACGGCGTTGCTGGTGCTGAACGCCCATCACGACGTGGTTCGCTGCAATATTCCCGAGGTCGCCGGCGGCGCGCGCTGGCGGCGGCTGATCGACACCAACGTGCCCGCCACCGGCGGCCGCACCGAGCTGCGAAGCGGTGACGTCTATGAGGTGACGGGCCGCTCGGTCCTGATGCTGGCGCTTGAGCCCGACGACGCGCCCTCGGTGGCGCTGCGCCGCGCGCGTCAGGCGCTGCGTCAAGTGGCCGAGACGCCGGCCCAGGTACCCGAGGCCCAAACCGCGGCGGAGGAGGTCGCGCCGTAGCAGAATTGTGTGCCTCCGGCTAACGTTCCGCTCATGAGCGGATTCGAGGCCATCATCGGCCAAGGCACGCCGATGCAGATCGCCTGGTGGCAGATGGCCGTCAGGGCGGTCATCATCTTCTTTTACGGGGTGGTGCTGTTGCGCGTCGCCGGGCGGCGCGCCTTCGGTCGGCAGTCGGCGCTGGACATCGTGCTGACCGTGCTGATCGGCTCCAATCTCAGCCGCGCCATGACCGGCGGTTCGCCGTTTCTGCCGACGATCGCCGGTTCGGCCGTTCTGGTGCTGCTCTACTGGATCGGCATCCATCTCACGCAGCGATCCGACATCGCCGGCTTTCTGGTGAAGGGCGAGTCCCTCGTTCTGCTGCGCGACGGCAAGCCCGATCACGGGGCGTTGCGCCGGGCCGGCGTGAGCGAGCGCGACCTGCGCGAGGCGGTGCGCTCGGAGGGCGCGGCGGACCCGGGCGAGGTCCAGCTCGCGACGCTGGAGCGCAGCGGCCATGTCAGCGTGGTTAGGAAAAAGTAGCCGGTTTGCCGCCCCGTGCCCCGGGCGCCTATCCTCCGCGCGCAACCACGGGCGCACGCCATGACCGACCGATATCTGCGCAGCGGCATCTTCCTGGCCCCCTTCCATGCGCTGGAGGAGAACCCGACGCTCGCCATCCACCGCGACATGGAGCTGGTCGAGCATCTCGATCGTCTCGGCTACAACGAAGCCTGGGTCGGCGAGCACCATTCGGGCGGCTTCGAGATCATCGCCTCGCCCGAGGTCTTCATCGCCGGTGCCGCCGAACGCACGCGCCACATCCGCCTCGGCACCGGCGTCGCCTCGCTGCCGTACCACAACCCGTTCATCCTCGCCGATCGCATGGTGCAGCTTGACCATCAGACGCGCGGGCGGGTGATGTTCGGCGTCGGCCCCGGCGCCCTGGTCCACGACGCGCTGAAGATCGGCGTGCGCGCCGCCGACCAGCGGCGGATGATGAACGAGAGCCTGGACGTGATCGTGCGGCTGCTGCGCGGCGAGTCGGTGACGCAGCGCACCGACTGGTTCGACCTGCACGAGGCGCGGTTGCAACTGCCCTGCTACACGCGCCCGACCCTGGAGCTGGCGGTCGCCGCGTCGCGCTCGCCGGCCGGCGCGCTCGCCTCCGGCCGGCACGGCATCGGGATGCTGTCGATCGGCGGCACCTCGCCCGACGCCATGGTGCATCACGCCAACAACTGGGGGCTTTACGAGGAACAGGCGCGCGCGCATGGCAAGACGCCGGACCGGCGCGACTGGCGGCTGGTCACGCTGTTTCATGTCGCCGAGACGCGCGAGAAGGCGCGGGAGAACGTCCGCTTCGGGATCGAGAAGTTCGCGCAGTATTTCCGCGACGTCGCGACCTTCCCGATCGTGCCGCCGGGCATCGGCGACGCCTATGAGTGGATGGTCGAAAACCAGGCCGCCTGCATCGGCACTCCGGACGACGCCATCGCCTATATCGAGGCGCTGCTCCGGGGCTCGGGCGGCTTCGGCGTCATCACCGAGCTGGCGCACAACTGGGCCGATCGGGAGGCGACGTGGCGCCACTATGAGCTGATGGCGCGCTATGTTCACCCGCATTTCCAGGGCAGCCGGACGCCGCGCGTCGAAAGCTACGGGTTCGCCCGCGGCCGCAGCGATGAATTCCGCGCCCAGAGCCAGGCGGCGGTGCAGGCGGAGATCGACCGCGCCAAGCGGGCGGCGGAGTAGCCCCTACTCCGCGGTCCCTCACCCGGCGCTCGCACAGCGCGGCGGGTGAGGGCGCAGATGCGCGACGAAGGCCGCCACCTCCGCCACAACCGCCTCCGTCGCCTCCAGATGCGGCGCGTGGCGGGCCGCCGGCAGCGCGATCCGCGCGCCCGCCAGGCGCTCCGCCAGCCGGGCGTGCGCGTCGGTGCCGTAAGGATCGTCCGTCCCCTGCACGATCAGTGTCGGCACGCGAATCCCGGCCAGGTCCGCGCGCAGATCGAACGCGGCCGGAAACCCCGGATCGAGCCAGGCCCCGGCCCAGCCCGAGAACGCCGCGTCCACATCGTCGTGATGGCGCGCCAGGCGGTCGCGCAACCCCGCCGCGTAGTCGCGCCGGATCGCCGCGATTTCCGCCACGGTGATGTCCTCGACGAAGAAATGCGGCGCGATCAGCACCAGCGCGCGCAGGCGCCGGTCGTGCGCCGTCCCGGCATGGATCGCCGCGATCGAGGCGCCGTCGGAATGGCCGATCAGCACGCGGTCGCCGATCCCGGCGGCGCCCAGCGCCCGCGGCAAAATCGCCGCCTCGCGCCGCATGTAGTCCAATGGCCGCGGCAGCGTCACCCCGGCGGACCGCCCGTAACCGAAGCGCGAATAGGCAAACACCCCCAGATTCGTCGCCGCCGCGAGGCGGTCGGGAACGTCGCGCCACAGCCCGACCGAGCCCAGCCCCTCATGCAGCAGCACGAGCGTAGGCGCGCGCTCCATCGGCCCCCACCACGCGGCCTCCAGCCGGCCCTCCGGCAGAGTGATTTCGGAATGCCTCATTGCATCTCGCCCGGGCTTCTCTACCCTCGCCGCCCACGCGGGGGAAAGACGATGGGCGGCGAACTGGCGGAAGAACACCGCATGTTGCAGGAGCTGGTGGCGAAATTCGTCGACCGCGATCTGCTGCCTCTGGAAAAGGCGGTGCTGGCGCGGGAGGCGCGCGGCGAGAAATACGCACTGACCGCGGAGGAGGAGGCGCCGCTGCTGGCCCGTTGCCGCGAACTGGGGCTGTGGGCGCTCGACGTGCCGGAGGAATGGGGCGGCGCCAACCTGCCGGCGGTCGCGCTGATGGCGATCAACGAGGAGTTGGGACGCACCGTCGTCCCCTTCACCTTCCCGCCCGACAGCCCCAATCTGCACATGCTGATGGCGGTCGCCGATGAGCGGCAGCGGGAGCTGTACCTGAAGCCCTATGCCGAGGGGCGCGCGCACTCCGCCATCGCCATCTCCGAACCGGGCGCCGGCGGCGATCCGGCGGCGATGAGCACGCGCGCGGTGAAGGACGGCGGCGATTGGGTCATCAACGGACGCAAGATCTGGGTGAGCCGCGTGCCGCAGGCGGATTTTGTCATCGTCATGGCGCGCACCGGCGAGGGCAAGCGCCACGAGGGCATCACCGCCTTCATCGTCGAGCGCGCGACGCCCGGCTTCATCATCGAGCGCGAGATCGCCATGATCGGCGGCCACCGGACCTATGAGCTGGTGTTCGACGATTGCCGGGTGGCGGAAGGCCAGGTGCTCGGCCGGCTCGGGCACGGCTTCGCGCCGATGCAGTTGCGTCTGACCGTGCGTCGGTTGCAGATCGGCGCCTGGTGCACCGGAATTGCGCGACGGGCGCTGGAGATGATGTGCGAACAGGCGCGCAACCGCACGACGTTCGGCGCCCGGCTCGCCGATCGCCAGGCCATCCAGTGGTGGGTCGCCGACGCCGCGACCCGCATCCACGCCTGCCGGCTCATGGTGACTGACGCCGCCGCCAAGCAGGACGCGGGTATCGACGTCCGCACCGAGGCCAGCATGTTGAAGGTGTTCGCGACCGAGATGGCGGGCGAGGTGGTGGACAATGCCATGCAGACCTTCGGCGCCATGGGGATGACCAAGGAATTGCCGCTGCAACTGTTCGCCGGGCAGGTGCGCCTGATGCGCATCTACGAGGGTCCGACCGAGGTGCACCGGATGGCCATCGCGCGCCGGCTGCTGGCGTGACCGGCGGCGTTCGGCGACCGCCGAACCCTCGCTGCGCCACTTTGGCCGATTTGCGGCGCCGGAGCCGGATGCGGGGGCTCACCACCAGTAGCCGTAGAACCCCCAGTACGGCCCGGCAAAGACGATGGCAATCAGGAACAGGATGAAGATGAGCACCAGAATGCCGGTGGCGGAGCCGCCGCCGTAGTAGGATCGGCGATAGCCGTAGTGGGTGCCCCCGCTGAGCAGCAACCAGATCACAATGATCCATAGCAGAAACCAGAACCACATGGGCGTTCTCCGAACTCGATTCGCTAATCCCGTTATAATTGCAGTCTTACCGACGCCAATCAACCGCGCGCGTCAACGTCGAAACCCGGGGCTTGCCGCCCACACCCCCGCCGGCTAAGGATACCGCCATGGCCCCCGCCGGACCTCGTTGCTCCGCCCCCCGTGCCGTCCTGCGGCGCGGACATCCGGCTTTCCGGCTAACCCTCCTGCTCCTTCGACTTAGCCGCCCCTGAGCCTTCCGGCGCGCCGCGTCGGCTTCGCTCGGGGGGAATGGTTTGGGCGCGTTCATATCGAAGGATCGGACCATGAGCATCGAGCATCCCAGCTTCGGCAAGCTGGCCGACGACCGGATCATCATCTTCGACACCACCTTGCGCGACGGCGAGCAGTCACCCGGATTTTCCATGAACCTGGGCGAAAAGATCCGCATGGCGGAGGCGCTCACCGAGCTTGGCATCGACGTCATGGAGGCCGGATTTCCGATCGCCTCCCCCGGCGACTTCGAGAGCGTGAAGGCGATCGCGGAGAGCGTCGGCCAGCGGCCCGACAGTCCGGTGATCTGCGGCCTCGCGCGTACCGGGCGCGAGGACATCCTGTCCGCCGCCGAGGCGGTGCGCGCGGCGCCGCGCAAGCGCATCCACGTCTTCCTCAGCACCAGCCCGCTGCACATGAAATACAAGCTGCGGATGGAGCCCGACGAGGTGCTGCAACTCGCCACCGACAGCGTGCTGCTGGCGCGCCGGTTCGCCGACGATGTGGAATGGTCGGCCGAGGACGGCACGCGCACCGAGCCCGAGTTTCTGTGCCGGTGCGTGGAGGCGGCGATCAAGGCCGGTGCCACCACCATCAACGTCCCGGACACCGTCGGCTATGCGCTTCCCGAGGACATGAGGCGCATCTTCACGATGATCCGCGAGCGCGTTCCCGGCGCCGATCGGGTGGTGTTGTCCACCCACAACCATAATGACCTCGGCCTCGCGGTCGCCAACACACTGGCTGCCATCAACGCCGGGGTGCGGCAGGTGGAGAGCACGATCAACGGCATCGGCGAGCGCGCCGGCAATGCCTCCCTGGAAGAGGCGGTGATGGCGATACGCACCCGCCAGGACGCGGTTCCGTTCAGCAACGGCATCAAGACCGGCAACCTGCTCAAGGTCTCGAAGCTGCTGTCCACGATCACCGGCTTCGACGTCCAGCCCAACAAGGCGATCGTCGGGCGCAATGCCTTCGCGCACGAGGCGGGCATCCATCAGGACGGCGTGCTGAAGCACGCGGCGACCTACGAGATCATGACGCCGGAAAGCGTCGGCTGGAGCAAGTCGAGCCTGGTCATGGGCAAGCACTCGGGCCGCGCCGCCTTCCGCGACAAGCTGCGCGCGCTCGGCTACGTCGTCGGCGACAACCAGTTGAACGTCGCCTTCCGCCGCTTCAAGGACATCGCCGATCGCAAGAAGATCGTCTACGACGAGGACATCGTGGCGCTGGTCGATGACGAGGTGGTGCGCGATCACGAGCGCATCCGCTTCGTCTCCCTGGACGTGCGTGCCGGCTCGCGCGCGCCGCAACGGGCGGAGCTGGAGCTGGAGGTGGACGGCGTGTTGCGCAGCGCCGCCGCCACCGGCGACGGCCCGGTGGATGCCACCTTCCGCGCCATCCGCGACATCTTCCCGCACGAGGCGAACCTGGTTTTGTTCTCGGTCGGCGCGGTGACGCAGGGAACCGACGCGCAGGCCAAGACCACGGTTCGGCTGGAGGAGCACGGCAAAATGGTCGATGGCCAGGGCGCCGATCTCGACACCATCGTCGCCTCGGCCCGCGCCTATGTCCACGCGCTCAATAAGCTGCTGGTCAAGCGCGTGCGCACGGAACCGGCGGCGCTGTCGGCCTGAGCGCGAGGTCGTAGCACGTTTTTGCCCCGGCTCGGACGTCCCATCCGGACCTCTCCCGCAACGGGTCCGCCATGAATAGGGCCGGTGGCACCACTCTGCTCAGCGTGTTCGCCAGCTTCGCCGTGGGCGGGTCGCAGGTGCGCTTCACCGCCGTCGCCAATCGCTTCGGTTCGCGTTATCGCCATCTCATCGTCGCCATGGACGGTGCGCGCGCGGCGTGCCAGCGGCTGGCGCCGAATCTGGATGTCGAATACCCGGCGATCTCGGTGCAACGCGGGGCGACCTTCGCCAACTTCCGCCCGTTCCGCCGGGCGCTGCGCGCGCTGCGCCCCGACGTGCTGATCACCCACAACTGGGGCTCGATCGACTGGGCGATCGCCAACCTGCCGGGCCTGGTCCGTCACGTCCACCTCGAGGACGGTTTCGGGCCGGAGGAGCGCGACAACCAGCTCCCCCGCCGGGTGCTGACGCGGCGGCTGGTGTTGCGGCGGGCGACCGTGGTGCTTCCCTCGCGCACCCTGGAGGGTTTGGCGCGGGACCTGTGGCGACTGCCGCCGGCGCGGCTGCGCTACATCCCGAACGGCATCGACCTCGCCCGCCTCGATGTTGCTCGCGACCCCGGCCGCTTCCCCGGCGAGGGGCCGGTGATCGGCGCCGTCGCGGCGCTGCGGCCCGAGAAGGCGCTGGACCGGCTTGTGCGCGCGTTCGCCGCGCTCGACGCGTTCGCCGCGCGCGACGCGATGCCGGCGCGGCTGGTGATCGTCGGCGATGGGCCGGAGCGGCCGGGGCTCGAACGCCTCGCCGTCGCGCTTGGTATCGCCGGCCGCGTCCACTTCACCGGCCATATCGCCGATCCGGCGCCGCTCTATGGCGGCTTCGACGTCTTCGCGCTGTCGTCCGACACCGAGCAGATGCCGCTGACGGTGATCGAGGCGATGGCGGCGGGCCTGCCCGTGGCCGCAACCGACGTCGGTGACGTGCGGACCATGGTGGCGCCGGAGAATGCCTGCTTTGTCGGCCCGAAGGAGCCCGCCGCGCTCGCGCGATCGCTGGCGGCGCTGCTCGCCGGGGCGGAGCTGCGCGCGCGCCTCGGCGCCGCCAACCGCGCCAAGGCGGCGCGCGACTTCGACCAGGAGGCGATGTTCGCCGCCTATGCCGCGTTGTTCGACGGCGCCCCGGCGGCGGTGGCCCGAGCTGATAGACAAGCAGCCCCACCCATTCGTGGATGGCGTGGAAGCTGCGCGACCAGCCGAGGATCGAGGGCACCAATCCGCCTCCCGCGGCTCCCGGCGGCACCGAGGCGACGGTCGGCCGCATCCCGAAGTGGCGGAACGCGAGCACGGCGCGCCGCTCGTGCCAGGCGTGGGTCACGACGTAGACCGAACCGATGCCGTCGGGGCGCAGCATCGCCGCGCTGTCGGCGGCGTTCTCCCAGGTGGTCTCCGATCGGTCCTCGATCCAGCGCACCGGCACGCCGAAGTCGCGCTCCAAGGCGCGCGCCATCACCACGGCAACCGGCGTCTCGCCCGGGTGCAGCTCGCCGCCCGAGACCAGGACCGGCAGATGCGTCCGTCGCCAGAGCCGCGCGCCGGCGGCCAATCGCTGCAAGGTCAGCGGCCCCGGCTGCAGTCCCTCGGTGCTGCGCTCTACCTCGGCGCTGAGGATCACGATGGCGGCGGGCGGCGCGTCGGCGAGCGGTTGCGTCGGCAAACCGCCCTCGAGCGTCCCCAGCAGCGCCTGCCCGATCATCGGAATGCCGAGCGCCAGCACCGCGACCAGTGCGAGGGCGCCGAGCGCGAGCCCCCGACCCGCCCGCCGGCCCGACAGCGCCGACCAAGCGATCCCGGCCAGGGCCAGATAGATCAGCCACGCCGGCGAGATGACGATTTCAGTGAGCAGCAGGCGCGGGCTCATGCCGCCGCCGGGCGGGGCTGGCGAGCGCGCCCGATCTGTGGATAATCCATGCGCTGGTCCTGAAGAAACGTTGTGAGGAGACCGAATACCATGCGACCGCGTATCGCCGCACTCGGCCTGTTGCTGGCCGCCGCCGCCGTCGTGCAGCCGGCGTCGGCGCGAACTTTCCGATGGGCCAACGACGGCGACGTCGGCGCGATGGACCCCGATACCCGCCAGGAGACGGTGCAGCTCTCGTTTCTGGGCAATATCTACGAGCCGCTGGTGCGGCGCGACCGTAACCTGAACCTGGAGCCTTCGCTCGCGGTCAGTTGGGAGCATACCGGGCCGGCCGTCTGGCGCTTTCATCTGCGGCCGAACGTGAAATGGCAGGACGGTTCGGCTTTCACCGCCGACGATGTGGTGTTCTCGCTGCATCGCATTCAGTCCAAGACGTCGCTGATGCGCGCGCCGATGGCCATGGTGAAGGACGTGCGGAAAATCGACGACCTGACGGTGGACTTCGAAACCGTCAATCCCGATCCGATCTTTCCGCAGGAGCAGACCAACTTCCTCATCATGAGCAAGGCCTGGTGCGAGGCGCACCATTCCGTCGAGCCGGTGGTGATCGGCGGCACCGAGGACAATTACGCGGTCCACAACGCGATGGGGACCGGCCCGTACATGCTCGTCTCGCGCGAGCCCGACCGCAAGACCGTGGTGAAGAAGAACCCCGACTGGTGGGACAAGAACACCAGCAACGCCGACCTGGTGGAGTTCGACGTCATCGGCAACGCTTCCACCCGCGTGGCGGCGCTGCTGTCGGGCGAGATGGACATGATCTACACGGTGCCGCCGCAGGACATCGCGCGCATCAAGGCCACGCCCGCTCTGAAGGTGGTGGAGCATCCCGAGCTGCGGACGATCTTTCTCGGCATGAACGAGTTGGGGACCGAGTTGCCGACCAGCAACATCAAGGGCAAGAACCCGCTCAAGGATGTGCGGGTGCGGCGGGCCTTCGCGCTGGCGATCAACGAGGACGCGATCGCCAAGCGGGTGATGATGGGGCTGGCGCACCCGGCCTGGATGATGTGGGGCCCCGGCGTGAACGGCTATGACGCGGACATTGACGTGCGGCCGAAATCCGATCCCGAGGAGGCGAAAAAGCTGCTGGCCGAGGCCGGTTATCCGAACGGCTTCACGATCGGCATGGACTGCCCGAACGACCGCTATGTGATGGACGAGCAGATCTGCACCGCCATCGTCTCGATGCTGGCGCGGATCGGCGTCAAGGTTAATCTGAACGCGCAGACCAAGTCGAAGTATTTCGCCAAGACCGGATCGCCCAAATACGACACCGACTTCTATCTGCTGGGTTGGACTCCGGCGACCTACGACGCCAACAACGCACTGTATGCGCTGCTCGGCACCCGCAACGGCCAGCGCGGGGAGATCAACAACGGCGGCTATTCCAATCCGAAACTCGACTCGCTGATCGAGCAGATCGGCGTCGAACAGGATGCCAAGAAGCGCGACGCCATGATCGACGAGGCGGCGGAGATCGTGCAGAAGGACGTCGCCGACATCCCGTTGCACCAGCAGGTGATCGTGTGGGCGATGAAAAAGAGCGTCGATGTCGCGCAGGAAGCCGACGACAACTTTCCGTATCGGTTCATTGAGATGCATTGAAGTGACGGATTCTCGTTTCAATTGACCCGATGCGCCGAGCGCCGGGCGGGAGAGAACCATGCCATTCGACATCATCAGCCGGTTGAACCGGAATTTGCCCGATCCGGCGCCGCGCTGGGCCGGATTTCCGCCTTACAATTTTGTCGGCGGGCATAACGACCCGACCTTGATCCCCACCGAGGCGCTGATCGAGGCCACCGCCTCGGTGCTGCGCCGGGAGGGGGCGAACCTCGCCATGTACAATCTCGGCCAAGGCCCGCAGGGGTTCCGGGGTTTGCGCGATTTCGTCGCCCGCAAATCGGCCGAGCGGCGGGGCATCGAGGTCGGCGCCGACGACGTGCTCATCACCACCGGATCGGGGCAGGGAATTGACATCGTCAACCGGGTGCTGCTGGAGCCGGGCGACACGGTGCTACTGGAGGAGTTCTCCTATGGCGGCGCCATCAGCAAGCTGAAAAAACTGGGCGTGAACATCGTCGCCATGCCGCTCGATCAGGACGGCATCCGCATCGATGCGCTGTCGACGATCCTCGACGATCTGAAGGCGAAGCGGGTGGCGGCGAAATACATTTACACCATCCCGACCATCCAGAACCCGACCGGCAGCATTCTGCCGCTGGATCGGCGGCGGGCGCTGCTGGCGTTGGCGCGCGCGCATGGCATCCCGGTGTTCGAGGACGAGTGCTATGCCGACCTGCTATGGTCGGGCGTCGAAGCGCCGCCGGCATTGTATGCTTTGGAACCGGCGCAGGTGATCCATATCGGCTCGTTCTCGAAATCCTTGGCCCCGGCGTTGCGCGTCGGCTACGCGATCGCGCAATGGCCGGTGCTGTCGCGGATGATCGCCTGCAAGAGCGACAGCGGGACCGGGGCGCTCGATCAGATGATCGTCGCCGAGTATTTCACCCGCCACTTCGCCGCGCACGTGAACGAGCTCAGCGCCGGATTACACGAAAAGCTGGACACCATGCAGGAGGCGCTGGCGCGCGAGTTCGGGACCGCGGTCGAGACCTGGCGGCCGCGCGGCGGTATTTTCCTCTGGATGAAGCTTCCGGCGGCGGTGGACGTGCGCACCCTGATCGAGCCCGCCGCCGACGCCGGCATCGTCTTCAACGCCGGCCCCGAATGGGCGTGCGACGCCGAGGCCGCAAAGTCGCATCTGCGGCTCTGCTTCGCGTTGCCGTCCAAGCAGCAGATCCGCGACGGCGTCGCCGCGCTGGCGCGCGTGTGCCGCGAACAGACGGGCGTGCCGACGCGGAGCGCGAACGTGGAGTATGGGGTGTAGGAACGCACCCTCACCCGCCGCACTTGTAGCGGCGGCCCTGGCCCTGACTCTGGAGGGGTACGTGCGCGCGTCCGGAGGGTCACCGGCGCTCAAACGTACGCGATCAGAGCATCGGCGGGGCTCAGACGTACGCGATCGGAGCGTCGGCGGGGCTCAGACGTACGCGATCGGAGGGTTGGCGGGGGTCAGACGTACGCGAAACGCCCGCGCCGAGCGGGCAGACGTACGCGATTTGGGGGGGTGCTGGGTGCGCGGGACCTCTCCCGCCGGCAGGGAGAGGCCGGGACGGCGAAAGCCGGGCCGGGTGAGGGTGGCCCCTCAGCCCGCCGCCAGCGCCAGAATCCTTTCCGCCTGCGCGTCGGCCAGCGCGCGCAGTTCGGCATCGGTCCGGTCCTGCACCGGGTGCGGGATGAACACGTAGGCGGGATCAGTGCCGAGCGAGCGCGCCTGCACGGCGGCGGCGTCGATGAATTCGGTGGTCGCGACGCCGACCACGGGAATGCCGCGGCTTTCCAAGTCCGACATGTCATGCGTACAGCACGACGTGCAGGAGCCTCAGTCGGCCAGGCCTTCGATCACGACATCGACCTCGCCGGCAATTCGCTGGCGCAGCGCCAGCGGTGCCGGGCGGGTCATCGTCGGCTTCATGTAGCGGCGCACCCGGATGCCGCGCCGGCTCAGAATTTCCTCCAGCCGGTCGAGGAACACGTCGCCGCGCGGCTTCGAGATGTCGAGCAGTCCGATCGTCAGCCCGTCGAGCGTCGGCGGGCGCTTCAGTCGCGGTCGCATCTCGGAACTTCGCTCCGCCGTTGGATCAAGCAGCACGGTCATGATTGCACCTCCCATGCATCCGGCAGGTTACCCGCTCAGGCGCCCTGCGCAAACCGGGCGAAGGAGCGCGACAGCACCTCGTAGACGGGGCGCTTGAAGGCGACCGCCAGCGCCGGCAGCTCGCTCAGCGCCGTCCAGCGCCAGGCGTCGAACTCCGGATCGGGGTCGCGGTCCAGGCGGATGTCGGCATCCGTCCCGGTGAAGCGCAGCGCGAACCAGCGTTGTCGCTGGCCGCGAAATCGTCCAGGCAGCGGGCCGGTTAGATCGGCGGGGAAGTCGTAGGTGAGCCATTCGGGATGCTCGCCGATGATCTCGGCGCGGTCGGTCCCGATCTCTTCCGCCAGCTCGCGCAGCACCGCCGCGCGCGGGTCTTCGCCGACATCGATCCCGCCCTGGGGCAACTGCCAGCCACCCGCCCCGCCCTCGGCATTCGGCAGGCCGGCGCGCCGCGCGACCAGCACCAGGTGGGCGCGATTGAACAGCACCGCGCCGACATTCGGGCGATAGGGCAGGGGAGTTATCCGGGGTCATCGCGGGGTCTCCGGCGCCCGCACCAACGCGCTGACCGGGGCCAGGAGCACCCCTTCACCCGATAACCCCTTGGCCCAGGCGGCGAGCCGCTCCAGCGTCACCGGGCGGATTGCGCCGACCAGCCCGAGCGCGCTGCCGTGCGCGCGCGCCAGCCGCGTCAGCTCGGCCAGTTGCGCCTCGACCCCGACGCCGGCCTCGGATTCGTCCACCACGACATCGACCCCGCGCGCCCACACCGGCCCGGGGCGGGGGGCATCGTCGCGCGGATCGATATAAAGCAATCCCCGCGCGGCGATCGCGCGCAGGACGGGGGCCATCTGATCGGGATCGGCGGCGAACCTCTCGCCGTGCAACCGCCCCAGCGCGGCGGTCACGCCGACATAGCCGCCGAGCCGCGACAACACCTGGTCCAGCCGGCGGGCGTTCTCCTCCGGCGGCAGCGCCGTGGAGAGCGCGCGGTCGCCGGCGTCATCCAGCCGCGAACGCGGCTGCATCGGGATCGACAGCAGGTACTCATGCCCGGCGGCACGCGCGGCGGCGAGCAGAGTGTCGAGGTTCTGCGCGTAAGGCGAGACGGCCAGCGTCACCGCGGCGGGCAAATCGCGGACCGCCGCCTCGCTCGCCGGATGGTCGAGTCCGATGCCGGCGACCACAAGCCCGACGCGCGGCCCCGGCGCGGCCGGCGGGAAGGGCGCCGCATAGACCGCCATCGGCGCCCGCCCGTCGGCGGCGATGCGGGGCAGGAAGTGGCCGGGATCGCCGGCGACCGGCTCAAGCAACGCCCGGTCGGGCGCGGCAACCGGTCCGGGGTTGCTGCGCCCCGGCCTGAGCGCCGCGCGGAGCCGCGCGTGATACACCGGGGAGGACCCAACATCTGCAGGATCGCCGACCCCGCGCCCACGCCGGCAAACACAGCCGCCCAGAACAGGGCTAGCCCGCGCCAACCGGCGAACCGACGGCGCCAGCCGGGGGAGAGGCTGATCGCCGGCCAGATCAGCCAAGAGGGCGAAAGCCGAGAGCGCGAGGACATCGGCGCCCGATCCCGCTCCGCCTCCGGAAGCGGCGTGCCGGGCGAGGCAACGCCACCCTGACGAACCGGCGGGCGGCACCGATGCCCCGGACGTTATTTCAACGCCGAGCGACGCTGGTCACCCATCGCGGTCACCACGGCCACCGCCTCCTGGAGTTGGAAATCCGTCTGGTCGGGTTTGGCGGCATCGAATTTCGGGAAGTTCGTCGGCGGCTTGTCCGGGATGGCGGCGGCGATCGGCGGCAGGTCGGTGCGCGGCGGACGCATCGTCGCCGGTGCCGTAGTTGTTGGCTATGATGTTGTTAAGGTTCCATTCGTGCTCCGGACCGAAATGCTCGTCCGCCTCGCGCGTTTCGGCGACCTTGATGTCGGGCGTGATGCCGAGGCCCTGGATCGAGCGGCCGGAAGGCGTGTAGTAGCGCGCCGTGGTCAGCCGCATGGCGCCGCCGCCGGGCAGCGGAATCACCGTCTGCACCGAGCCCTTGCCGAAGCTCCGGCTGCCGAGCAGAACCGCGCGCTGGTGGTCCTGCAAGGCGCCGGCGACGATCTCGCTGGACGAGGCCGAGCCGTTGTTGATCAGCACCACCAACGGCAGCCCGCCGGTGATGTCGTCGCCCTTGGCGTCCCATCGCTGATCCTCGGTCGCGTGGCGGGCGCGGGTGGAGACGATCTCGCCCTGCGGAATGAAGTCGCCGGCAACAGCCACCGCCTGATCGAGCAGCCCGCCGGGATCGTTGCGCAGATCGAGCACGATGCCGCGCAGCTTGCCGCCGCCTTCTGCTTGAGCTGACGCACCGCCTTGCGGACGCGCGGTGTCGGCGTCCTCGGTGAACTGCGACAGCCGCAGATAGCCGATGTCGTTCGGCTCCATTCGGCTCTTCACCACGTGGATCTGGATGATCTCGCGGATCAGCGAGACGACGATCGGCTTGTCCATGCCCTGGCGCTGCAAGGTCAGCTCGATGCTTGGTGTTCGGTGGCCCGCGCATCTTGTCCACCGCGTCGGCGAGCGTCATCCCGTCCACGGTCTTGCCGTTGATCTGGGTGATCATGTCGCCGGCCTTGATGCCGGCGCGCGAGGCCGGGGTGTCGTCGATCGGGCTGATCACCTTGACGAGGCCGTCCTTGTCGGCCGTGACCTCCAGGCCGAGGCCGCCGAACTGGCCGCGCGTCTGCACCTCCATGTCGCGGAACTGCCGCGCCGTCATGTAGGACGAATGCGGGTCGAGCCCGGTAAGCATTCCATTGAGCGAATTCTCGACCAGCGTCTTGTCGCCCACCTGATCGACGTAGTCGGCGCGCACCCGCTCGAACACGTCGCCGAACAAGGTCAGCCACTTATAGGTGTCCGCGCGGTCGGCGCCTTCGGCGTGCGCGAGCGGGATAGGACCGAAGTGACGGCCCATCAGCCCGGCGACCGGCACCGCGGCGACGCCGGCGCCGAACACCGAGCCGAGGAGCAAAGCATTGCGCAGGCGTCGACCAGAACGAACCATGCTCTCCATCCTTCCGCGCGCGCAGCCGGCCGATGATCCGATGCGCCCTGTCCTTGCGCCGGCGTCTCAAGTATCCGTGAACCCGGGCATTGCCGTCCAGCCCCGATTTCTTAACGCTTGCTCAGATGAATTCGCGAACCGGCAATGATTCCAACCGTTTGATTTCAAGTTTGCAATGGACTCGTCGGGGTGGCGGTTGTCGGGACGGCCGGGCGGGGCTTAACTGCGGGCCGCCGCCATGCCGAGACAGCACGAGGGACCGGAGATGTCCGAAGCCGCCGTTCAAGACCGCCCGCGCGAAGCCGCCGCGCTGTATGATCGGCTGGAGGACCGCATCCTCGCTCGCGACCAGAAGGGCGCCAGCGAGGCCTACTACGGCTTGCTGCGCGCTGGCCGCCCGCTTCCCGAGATCATGGCCGAAGGCGTGCGCATCCACGCGCCCTACACCCATGTCCCCTACCACGAGCGCATCGACGACGGATTCCCGAACTTCGTCAACAACGACCACTGCCTGTTGTCGGCGCGCGCCAGCGTCAATCTGGCGCGGATGCTGCCCCCCGCCATGGCCGGGCTGCCGATGGCGCAGACCATCTGGTACATCCCGACCGGGCTCGATATCTGGAACCAGAAGATCGGCAAGGCGCCGGGCCACTACACGCGTGCCTTCAAGGGCGAGATCGCCGATCCGCCGGCGCCCGTGGTGTATTGGCCCGACCAGCGGCCGACGCAGCTGGAGGGGCCGCTGGCCGAGCGTCTCGGTCACTGGCTCACATTGGTCCATCGCGGCCAGGTGCTCGACGCCTACCGGGTCTTCCTCGGCCTGATGGAGAACCGGGCGGAGCGGCGCGAGGTGCTGGCCGAGCTGGTGTTCGCCGGCCTTATCGACGTCCAGGACCGCGCCTTCCTCAACCGCTCCTACACGACCGGGCACAAGGCCTACCGTGCGCGCTCGACCGTGGAGATCGGCGATGCCATCGGCTGGGACAACGCGCACCACGTCCTCTATGCCGGCGCGCTCGATATCGCGGTGGGGCCGCGCTGGTATTCGACTTACGAAATGGCCTGCAACGCCGTGAAAATCTTCCTGGACGGGGAGGAGCTGCACGCCGTGCCGTATGGCGGCGCCAGCGCGCGCGAGGGGGCGCTGCTCGCTAACGCCGCGCCGCTCGATCCGGCGGAGGCGGCCGAGCTGACCGAGGCGCTGATCCGCCAGCCCGAACCCGCCTATCTCGATGTGCTGTCGCGGCTGCTGCTGGCCGGCAAGGGGCCGCGCCAAATCCTCGACGTGATCCAGACCGCCGCCGCGCAGGTGGTGATCGAGACCGGGACCGCCACCAACTTCTCTCTGCCCCAGCACTGCTACGAGTATTGCAGCACACTCGGCTGGTTCTACGACAATTTCGAGCATCGGCACCGGCTGAAGCTGCTGTATGTCGCGGCCTCGTTTCTGAACCGCGCCGCGTTCCACCAGAAGCTCATGGGCGACGTGAACCCGGTTGCCGTCACCGCGCCGGCGGGGTCCGAGGGGATGAGCGCGGGTCAGCTCCTCGATCGCATCGAGGGCGCGATCACGTCCCTGCACGGGCCGGACAGCCTGGGCTGGACCCGAGCCTATCTCGATCAGGTGGCGGGTCGGGCGCCGCTGCTGCGCCGCATCGCGATCGCGGCGACGCGGCTGGGCAACGATCCGCACAACCAGGAGATCGCGCAGTGCGCGCTCGACGACTGGACCCGTAACCGCGGCCCCGACCGCGACCGGCTGCTGCTCGCGGCGGTCCAGCACACCGCCGTTCACCGCAAATACGGCGACCCGCTGGAGGCTAGCCGGCGCTTCGGGCAGGCGATGGAGGTGGCGGAATTGCGGTAAGGTAGGGCGAAAGCGCGTACAACCCCTCCCAAGCGCGTACGCAAACCCGACCTCCAGCCTCAATCCCGCCCCTTGCTCCGGCTGGCGGCGCCCGCCGCGTCGGCGAACACGATGTCCTGCGCGCCATGCCAGAGCGTCAGCGTGCCGAGCGCCGCCAGGTGCTCGCATCCCTCGGTGATGGTGAGGAAGTGGTTGCCGGCGAGCTGACCCACCTTGCTGGCGAAACGCACGGCGCCATAGGCCAGAAGAATCTCCGTCTCGCTGATCCCGCCGGGATACAGGATGATCTCGCCGGGCGCCGGATAGCTGGTCGGATTTTCCGGCATCAGGTTCAGATCGAGACTGCCGAGCGGGATCCAGCAGGCCTCGCCGCTCCAGCGGACGTGGATGATCCGCTCGCGGTAAGGCAGCAAGCCGCGGAAGCGGGCGCAGGTTCGCGGCGCCGCTGCCGCTTCGAACACGGCACCGAACGAGAAGGGCCCTGCAGTGATGCGGATGTCCGGCACGGCGGGTCTCCTCGGTGATGGGTCGTCCACCTCAGCCCCGGGCGTCGGAGCGATTTGCGCGCGATGACCAAGCCTCATGCTCTGCGCCTTTCCGTCGCCGATCTCGACCCCTCGCGTCCCGCATCCCTTGCTGATGCGGCAGGTAATGACCAGGGCGGATCGCCCGCAGACCCATGCGGGCCGCATCGGAGCCCGGCGGGGGAGAGTTGGAGCGGCGGGCCGCTGACCATGAATTGACGGTGCTGCCGCCGGGGATCGAACCCGGGGCCTCCCGCTTACCAAGCGGGTGCTCTACCGCTGAGCTACAGCAGCAATGGGTTTCACCGTCCGGGTCTGTAGCCGACCGCTCCGCCGGGCGCAACGGGCGCGCTGGCCCGGGCCATGGCGACCCGTCACCCCACCGGGCTGCTCGCCGGCACGCCAGCCGGCGCCTTCCGGATCAGCTCCGCCACTTGTGCGGGATCGACCGGGCGGCCCATCAGGAAGCCCTGCACGTGATGGCACTGCTGATCGCGCAGCAATTCGAGTTGCTCGCGGGTCTCGACGCCCTCGGCCGTCACCGACAGTTGCAGACTGCGTCCGAGCGCCAGGATCGCACGAACGATCTCCTTCGCCGTATCGTCGGTCTCCAGCACCGCCACGAAGGACCGGTCGATCTTCAGCTTGTTGAACGGGAAACGCCGCACATAGCTCAAGCTCGAATACCCGGTGCCGAAATCGTCGAGCGAGAGGCGGATTCCCCGGGCCGCCAGGTCCGTCAGCACTTCCAGCGCCCGGTCTGTTGCCTCGATCAGCACACCCTCCGTCACCTCGATTTCGAGGCGATCCGGCGGCAATCCCGTTCGCGCCAGGATGGCGCCGATCATTCCCGGCAGGTCGGCCTTGCGAAACTGGGCCGGCGAGATGTTCACCGCCAATTGCAGCGGCCGTTCCCACGATGCCGCCTCGGCGCACGCGCGCTCCAGCACCCACCGCCCCAGCGAGGTGATCAGGCCCAACTTTTCGGCCACGGGAATGAACTCGCTCGGCGGAACGCTGCCGCGCCTCGGATGGGTCCAGCGCAACAGCGCCTCGAAGCCGTCGATCTCGCACGATGCGAGTTCGAACATGGGTTGATATTGCAGCGTCATTTCGCCGCGCTCGATCGCGAAGCGCAAATCCTGTTCCAGCGACCGGCGCTGCTGCGACTGCAGATCGATCGCGGGTTCGAAGAAACAGTACCGCCCGCCGCCTTCGCCCTTGGCGCGGTGGAGGGCGATACCGGCGTTCTTCAGAAGCTTGGGGCCGGTCCCGCCGTCGCCGGGATACATGGCGATCCCGATGCTGATCCCCAACTGCACCTGCTGCCCGTTGATCTCGAATGGTTTCGAGAGCCCGGCGATGACGCGCTGTGACAGGCTCGCGGCCGCTTCAGGAAGGTTTGCGATCGGTTGGATGATCGCGAATTCCTCATCGCCAAGCCGCCCGACGGTGTCCATCGAGCGCACGGTCATCCGCAGCCGCTCCGCGATCTCCAACAGGAGTTGATCGCCGGCGTTGTGGCCGAGCAGATCGTTAGCGACCTTGAAGCGGTCGAGATCGAGGCACATCACCGCCACTCCGCCCGCCTGCCGGGACGCCATCTCCAATGCCTGACCGAGCCGATCATTGAACAGCGAGCGGTTGGGCAATCCCGTCAACACGCAATCGATTATTGTCATGTCGGGATAATCGTCCGCCGAAAGCTAAGAAAGAATGAATAAACCGACCGGCGGGTCGTTTCCGCCTCAAGGCGGCGTTGAGCGGGCGGGCCCTACTTCACCGTCGCCACCCGCAGCGTGTTCGTGGTCCCCGAATGCCCGAACGGAATGCCGGCGGCTACCACGATCTCGGCGCCGGGCGCGGCCAGCCCCTCGGCCAAAGTGGTGCGTACGGCGCGGGTGACCGCCTCGGTCAGCGAGTGCACCTCGGGGCTGACCACCGGATGCACTCCCCACACCGCCGCCATCCGGCGCGCCGTCTCGAGATGCGGGGTGAAGCCGATGATCGGCGCCTCCGGGCGTTCGCGCGCGACCCGCAGCGCGGTGGCGCCGGAGGCGGTGTAGGCGACGATGGTGGCGGCGCCGATCGTATGGCAGACCTGCCGAGCGGCGGCGGCGATGGCATCGGCGGCGCTGTGCTCGGGATCGGGCCGGCTCGCCTCGATCATCGCCCGCCAGCCCGGGTCTTGCTCCACCCGGGCGATGATGCGGTCCATGATGTTGACCGCCTCATAGGGATACTGCCCGGCCGCCGTCTCCGCCGACAGCATCACCGCATCGGCGCCGTCGAACACTGCGGTTGCGACGTCCGACGCCTCGGCGCGCGTCGGCGCCGGGGCGGCAATCATGCTCTCCAGCATCTGCGTCGCCACCACCACGGGCCGGCCCAAGCTGCGCGCCGCGCGCACGATGCGCTTCTGCGCCAGCGGCACCTCCTCGGGCGGCAGCTCCACCCCCAGGTCGCCGCGCGCCACCATCACCGCGTCGGAAAGCCGCACGATCTCGTCGAGATTCTCCAGCGCCTGCGGTTTCTCCAGCTTGGTCATCACCCAGGCGCGGCCGTCGATGAGGCGCTTGGCCTCGGCCACGTCCTCCGGGCGCTGGACGAACGACAGCGCCGATGAAGTTGGCGCCGTGATCGAGCGCGAAACCGAGGTCGTCGCGGTCCTTGGTGGTGAGCGCCGGGATCGGCAGCACCACGTCGGGCACGTTCACGCCCTTGCGGTCGGAGAGTGCGCCGCCCACCACCACCTCGGTCTCCAGCGCGTCCTCGCGCTTGCGCGCCACCCGCAGCCGCAGCTTGCCGTCGTCCAGCAGCAGGGTGGCGCCGACCCGGGCGGCGGCGATGATCTCCGGGTGCGGCAGGTTGACGCGGTGGGCCCCGCCCGGCGTGGGGTTAAGGTCGAGGCGGAAGCCCTGGCCGGTTTGCAGATGCGCCCGCCCGCCCATGAACCGCCCGACCCGCAGCTTCGGCCCCTGCACGTCGGCGAGAATCCCGATCGGGCGGCTGAAGCGATCCTCCAGCGCGCGGATGATGGCGAAGCGCTCGGCGTGCTCCTCATGCGTGCCGTGGCTGAAATTGAGCCGGAAGACGTCGGCGCCGGCCAGAACAGCCGTGCCAGCACCTCGGAAGTTGCCGAGGCGGGGCCGACGGTGGCGATGATCTTGGTCCGGCGGCGGCGCCGGATGCCGGGGCGGACGGCCATCGTTCCTCCTTCAGGCGATGAGAATGGCGCGCACATCGTTGACGTTGGTGAGCGTGGGGCCGGTGCGGATCAGGTCGCCGAGGGCGGCGAACAAGGTGTAGCTATCATGCGCCTCCAGAACCGCGCGCGCGATCCCGGCCCGCAGCCCGGGCGCGCGCCAGCGTGTCGGGGCCGACTAGCGCTCCGGCCGCGTCCTCGGTCCCGTCGATACCGTCGGTGTCGCCGGCAAAGCCCAGATGCCGGGCTCGCCTTGCAGCGCGACCGCGAGCCCGAGCAGGAACTCGGTGTTGCGCCCGCCGCGGCCGGGCGTCCGGCGCCGACCGTCACCGTGGTCTCGCCGCCCGACAGCAGAACGGCGGGCGCGGGGAGGGGGGCGGCGTGCGCGCGCACCGAGCGCGCGATCCCGGCCATCAGAGTGCCGGCCTCGCGCGCCTCGCCCTCCAGCGCGTCGCCCAGCACCAGGGGCGCGAGCCCGAGATCGCGGGCGATCTCGGCGGCGCGTGCGAGTGCCAGCATGGGGGTGGCGATCAGGCGGAAGCTCGCGTGCGGCAGGCCTCCCGGCTTCGGCGTCTCGTCGGCGGCGGCGGCGAGATGTGCGCCCACGGCAGGCGGCGGGATGATGCGGTGGCGGGCGAGCACCGCGCGCGCCTCGGCGAAGGTCGAGGGATCGGTGACCGTCGGGCCGGAGGCGATCACGGCGGGATCATCGCCCGGCACGTCGGAGATCGCGAGCGTGACCACGCGCGCCGGCGCCGCCGCCCGGGCAAGCCGCCCGCCCTTGATGGCGGACAGGTGCTTGCGAACGATGTTCATTTCCGAGATCGTCGCCCCGGACGCGAGCAGGGCGCGGTTCACGGCCTGCTTGTCGGCGAGCGAGATACCCGGCGCCGGGAGCGCCAGCAGCGCCGACCCGCCGCCCGAGATCAGAGCCATCACGAGATCGTCCGGGCCGAGCCCGCGCACCCGTTCCAGCAGCCGCGCCGCGCCGCGTTCGCTGTTGGCGTCCGGCACCGGATGCGCTGCCTCGATCACCTCGATCCGCTGGGTGGGGACGGCGTGGTCGTAGCGGGTGACCACGGTGCCTTCCAGCGCCACGTCGGGCCATGCCGTCTCGAGCGCCGACGCCATCAACGCCGCGGATTTGCCGCCGCCGACCACGACGCAGCGCCCGCGCGGCTTTGCCGGCAGGTGCGCGGCCAGCATCCGGCGCGGGTCGGCGGCGGCGATCGCACCGTCGAAGATCGCCCGCAGCGCCGCCCGCGCTCGCGCCTCGTCCCAAGCCATGCCGGCCTCCGTGCGTCGAGGCATGATACAGCCCCGCGAACAGCCGGGGAGGGGGGTATCGT
This sequence comes from uncultured Alphaproteobacteria bacterium, assembly GCA_963799825.1. Lineage (GTDB taxonomy): Bacteria > Pseudomonadota > Alphaproteobacteria > Acetobacterales > Acetobacteraceae > JAFKFI01. The sequence goes on along the minus strand of CAWCYL010000013.1, from coordinate 9,739 downwards.
CCGACGATCTTGGTAATCCAAGGAAAGCCGATGCTCGAACTCCGCCCGAATTGCCGGGGGTGTGCAGTCCGGGTGTGACGCAGGTCACAGCGCACCGCCTCCCGCGCCGCGAAACTCCTGACGCGGTCCGTCAACGAACGATCAGGAGAATGCGATGTCGCAAACGCTCGACAGACCACGGCCCTTCAGCCTCGATGAGGCGAGGTTCCGCGCCGCCGCGCCGTACGCTCTCGAACCGACGCATCTTGCCGGAGTGTTTGCGACACCGGCCCCGGCGCGCGGCTTCGACCCCAGCCGGGCGAGCCCGTCCGACCTCATCCGTGCCGGGCTGTTATGGAAGCGCCCGGACGAGGCCTCCCCCGCCGGCTTCCACACCACCTGGAACCGCGTGATGTCGCGCGCGTGGCGGCCCGAGGACCGCATCATCCCGCAATTCGCGGTGCAAACCGGCAGGACCCACCACCTGCGCAGGCTGCCGGTAAGGCGGGCCGACGGCACCTACACCGGCATGGTCTGGGCCGGCGCGGGCTCCAGAGGCGGCAACTGGACCGGTGTGATCGGCCATTGGTCCATCCCGACCGTCTGCGGCTCTACTCAGCCCGAAGGCAACGAGGGCGGCTGGAACTCCTCGAGCTGGATCGGCATCGACGGGCTCTCGGATTCCAATGACGTGCTGCAAGCCGGCATCGAACAGCGCGTCAATGCGCAGGATCGGGCAAGCTTTACCGCGTGGTATCAGTGGTTCGCGCCACCGAAACCGAATTCTCCCGGCTACATCTGGCAGACGAACATCACCAACTTCCCGCTCAGCCCCGGCCAGCAGGTGTATTGTTCGGTGCACTACACCAACAACAACACCGCGGGATACATCTACTTCCAGAACGAGGGGACGGGACAGCACTTCTCCATCACGCTGGCGCCGCCGCCGGGGGCTTCGTTCGGGGGCCAGTCCGTCGAATGGATCATGGAGGCGCCGGATGACGAAGAGTTCAACTCGTGTTTCTCGCCGGTGGTCTTCACGTCGGCCTTCGGGGTGCGGCAAACCAGACCCGGGCCCACCCGGCGTACGACGACCCTGCCCGGGGAGATTCCCTGCCACGCCCCGTAATATTGGCCGATTTCCTCACACCCGCTCCTGCGGGGCATGACGGTCGGGATTAAGGCATGGGCCGGCCCCGCCGGGATGACAACTCCAACCGACGGAGGAGCGGGGCCGGGTCGTGCAGGGTTACGTGCCGTCACAGCGCGACTTGGCTCCATGCCGCCAGCTCAAAGTCGCAGAAGGGTAATTATGGAAAGTCGTCCTAAACGAACAGCGAGCGGCCGATCAGCGTGATTGGATAACGTCAATTTATGACCCGTCCTCCCGGTCTGTGTAAGCTTAAGTCCGCCGTCATCATCCCAGCCTCGCCTGAATCACCTCGGCCACCCGCATCGCGTTGGCGATGATCGTCAGGGTCGGATTGACCGCGCCGATCGAGGGGAAAAAGCCGGCGTCGACCACATAGAGATTGTCGAGCTCGTGCGCCCGGCAGTCGAGATCGAGCACCGAGGTCGCCGGATCGGTGCCGAAGCGCAGCGTGCCCGCCTGGTGCGCCGTTCCGCCGATCGGAATGTCCTTGCCGAGATAGAGCGCGCGCTCCAGCAGCACGCGGGTGGGCGTCGACGGCCCCGAGCAGGCCTCCAGCTTGCTGCGCAGCCGCTGATGCGGCTCCATGTTGTTTTCGGTGCATGTCCAGCACCACCCGGCCGTCGCGCTCGTAGCATGATGCGGTTCTCCGGCCGCGGCAGGTCCTCGGTCATCAGCCAGAAATCCATCGAGTGCCGCGCCATCTCGTCGAACGGCATCTCCGGGAAACCACGACGAGCCACTCCGGCAAGCGCCTCGCCGCGGACCTGCTCGCCGTGAGACTTGCCGATCATCTGGATCTCGCCGAGCGGGATACTCCCAGTCGTCGGCGCCGAAATAGAAATCGCTCAGCGCCATGGTCTTCTGGAAGACCGTGTCGTTCGGCTCGCGCAACACGGCCATGAAGACGGAGTTGTTGTGGCGCATGTAGTTGCGCCCGACCTGGTCCGGAGCCGTTGGCCAGACCGTTCGGATGGCGCGTCGTTGGCCGAGCGGAACATCAGCAGCGCCGACGACAGCGCGCCGCAGGCCACCACCACGATGTCCGCCGAATAGACCTCGCTCGCGCCCCGTCGCGGATCACGTGCACGCCGGTGACGTGCGCGCCCGACGCGTCGGTCTCCAGCCGCTCGAACATAGGCGCCGGTCAGCAGCGTCACATTCGGATGCGCTTGCCAGCGTCGGATCGACGCAGATGACCTGCGCGTCGGCCTTGCCGTTGATCAGGCAGGGAAAACCGTCGAAGGCGTCGCAGCGGATGCAGGCGCTGTGGGCGTCGGCCTTGCCGTCCTTCTCGTCCAGCAGGATGCCGAGCGGCAGCGGAAAGGGATGCAGCCCATTCGGGCGCAAGCTCGTCGCACAGCTGCTGGATGCGCGGCTCGTGCGACACCGGCGGATACGGAAAAGGCGCCGCTGGCCGACGGCTCGGTGGGGTCCTCGCCGCGCAGGCCATGCACGTGGAACAGCTGCTCGGCCCGCGCGTAGTACGGCTCGAACACCTCGTAGCCGAGCGGCCAGGCCGGCGAGACGCCCTCCATCGTGGCGATCTCGCCGAAATCCTCCTCGCGCAGCCGGAAGAGCGACGCGCCGTAGACCTTGCAGTTGCCGCCGACATAGTAGTGCAGCCCGGGATGGAACGCGCGTCCCTCGCGGCCGTACCAGGTCTCCTTGCCTGATACTTGCCGTCGACGAACACCGCCTTGCGAATCCCAGTTGTCGCGGCTCGCGCGTCAGATAGTCGCCGCGCTCCAGCAGCAGGATGCGCTTGCCGGTCTCCGCCAGCCGCGAGGCCAGGCTGCCGCCGCCCGGCCCGGAGCCGATGATGATGACGTCGTAGCGATCGCCCATGCTCGTCTCCGCCCCGCTACATGCGGAAACGAACGCCGGAGCGCCCCGGCTGTTGCGGGAGCGTGAAAACACTCGCCGCAACCCCCCTGCCCCTCCGGTATTTAGGCCCCGCGCGCGCGAAAGGACACGAGATGCTCGAACTGGCGATCCGCTATCTGCTCGTGTCCCTGTTCTTTCCGTTCAGTGCGCTCGACAAGACGCTGAATTTTAAGGGTGCGGTCCAACAGGCCCGCGAGTTGGTGCCGGCCGAAACGCCGGCCAGGGTCATGATCGTCGCGGGTTTAACGGTAGAAACGGTGATGCCGCTGGCGATCCTCACCGGCGTCTGCGATCGGCTGGCCGCATTCGTCATGGCCGGCTATTGCGTCGCCACGGCCATAGGATTCAAGCGGTTCTGGGAACCCGGTGATTTCTGGCATGAGGGCCAGAGCCGTGGCCGTGACCTGTTCTGGGACTTCATGAAGAATTTCTCGCTGGCCGGAGGCTTCCTGTTGCTCGCCCTCGGCACGCGCGAAGGGGGTGCGCGGCGGTTTTTGGCGAACCCCCTCGGCTCCTCCCGTCCTTACGGAAATCGGCCATGAGCAGCGAGGACAAGCCGAAGATCGCCTATTGGCACTTGTGGGTGGACGCGAGCGGGATCAGCCGGCAGACGCGCTGCGTGATGTCCGAATTCGAGATGCAGTCGATCGGCGGCGGCGCGGCGGCGCAGTGGCAGGGCAACAAGACCACGGCGGAAATGACGGTCGAGTTCACCGTCCTGCCGGTCGGCTGGCGCGGCGCCTGGCACCCCAACCCGAAGCCGCAATGGATCATCCCGCTCTCCGGGCGCTGGTTCGTGGAGTCGATGGACGGAAAGCGCGTCGAAATGGGTGCCGGCGACATCTCGTTCGGCGAGGATCAGCAGGCGCGGGAGCACGACGGGAAGCAAGGCCACTCCTCGGGCACGGTGGGCAACGAGCCGGCGGTCCTGATGCTGGTGCAGATGGCGACCAAGGCGAGCGTCGACTCGCCCTGTCGCTTCAAGTGATGCGAGACTGCGCCGATGAGCGACTACGACAGCCGGGCGGAGACCCTGGCCCATATTCATGCGGTCCGCGACCGGCTGGAGATTTTCGCGACGGCGTTGCTCGAGCGCGGGCAAATCCACGACGCGAGCAAGCTCGGCCCGGAGGAGAAGCCGGTCTTTGATGCCGTGTTCCCGCAACTCGCGGGGCTCTCCTACGGCTCGCCCGAATGGAATGCCGTGGTGGAGCGTGCCGGCCCGGCGCTCGCCCATCACTATCGCCACAACCGCCATCACCCGGAGCACCATGCCGAAGGCGTGGTCGGCATGGACTTGCTCGATCTCGTGGAGATGCTGTGCGACTGGATGGCCGCCGCTCAGCGCCAGCCGGCCGACGGGGTCAAGCTCGACCACAATGTGAGGCTGTTCGCCATCGAGCCGCAGTTGGCGAGGATTCTGGCCAACACGCTCGCCCGCTGGCCCGCTGCTTAGGAAAGCGGAATGGACGGCTTCGAAACCCGCGATCCTCGGTTTGCCCGCTACATCCTCGCCAATGCGCCTCTGGAGGCGCTGGCGACGGGCTTCCGCTGGATCGAAGGCCCGGTGTGGATGGGCGATGCCGATTGCCTGCTGTTTCAGGACTTGCCGCGCGACCGCACGATGCGCTGGAACGAGGAGCCGGCGTTTCCGTCTATCGTGCGCCCTCCGATTATGCCAACGGCCAGACCCGCGATCGCCAGGGCCGGCTGATCGCGTGTTCACATCGCGGCGCTGCCTTTATCGCACCGAGTTTGATGGCCATGTCACGACGCTGGTTGATCGCAGCATGACGGCAAGCGGCTGAACGCGCCGAACGACGTGGTGGTGAAGTCGGACGGCAGCATCTGGTTCACCGACCCGCTCTATGGCATCCAGACCGACTATGAAGGCGGCCGGCAGACCTCCGAACAGCCGCCGGCGCTCTATAGCCTCGATCCGGCAACTGGCGAAATCAGGGTGATGGCCGGCGATTTCGACGGACCGAACGGGCTGGCGTTCTCGCCCGACGAGACGACGGCTGTACGTCGCCGAGACCGGCGATCAGACCCGGGACAATCCGCGCCAGTATATCCGCGTCTTCGACGTCTGCCCGGACGGGCTGCGCCTGACCGGCGGCGACGTTTTCCACAAGATCGAGCCCGGCTACGCCGATGGTTTCCGGGTGGATGAGGACGGCAATCTGTGGTCGAGCGCCGCCGACGGCGTGCATTGCCTCAGCCCGGACGGCAAGCTGCTGGGCAAAATCCTGGTCCCGCATCGCGTCTCCAACGTCACCTTTGGCGGCCTGGTGAAGAACCGCCTGTTCATCGGCGGTTCGCACACGCTGTATGCGATTTACCTGAACCGGCGGGGAGTGCAGTGGCCGTGATCGCGCGGCGGATCGACCGGATCAAACTCGTGGTCGAGCACCCGGAAACGATCGCGTTCTACCGCGACGCGCTCGGCTTCGAAGTTGTCGGAACGGAGGACCGACCTCACGAGAGGTGCATCGTCCTGCGGCTCGGACAAGAGGTCGTGGAGATTGTGTTCCCGGCCGAGGCCGGCGCACCCTATCCGCCGGGGAGCGCCAGCAATGATCTGTGGTTCCAGCATTTTGCCGTGGTCGTCTCCGATATGCAGGCGGCTTATAATCGGTTGGAGCGGTTCGCCGCCGCCGCGATCTCGTCCGGCCCTCCGGTGCGCTTGCCTGCTTCGTCGGGCGGCGTCACCGCGTTCAAATTCCGCGACCCCGAGGGGCATCCGCTGGAGCTGCTGCAATTCCCGCCCGATCGCACCCCGTCCCGCTGGCGCGGCGTGACCGCGCCCGGTCCCTGCCTCGGCATCGACCATACGGCGATTGCGGTCGCCGATACGGCGGCGAGCGTGCACTTTTACGAACAGCTCGGCTTCGCGGTCTCGGCTCGATCTCTCAACCGCGGAACGGAGCAGGCGCGGCTGGACGGGCTCACCGACCCGATCGTGGAGGTCACGGCGCTGGGCCTGCCCCGACCGGGGCCGCATCTCGAGCTGCTCTGCTACCGCACCCCGCCCAGGCGCCCCGCTGAACCCGCGGCGAGCGATGACATCGTGGCGACCACCACCGTTCTCGAGGCCGACCGATCGGAGCTCCTGCACGATCCCGACGGCCATCGCCTTCGGCTCACCAAGCCTGGCGCTACTTCGGCGGATTACGCTGCCGTGGAGGAGCCGTAGGTCGGGCCAAGGCAAACCGGACCTATTCGGCGTAGCCCCACCGGGGCGTTTTTGACGGGGTGCGACTGTCGGCCCCCCTTTGTCGCATCAGGGAATGCGGCTCGATGCCGACGTGATCGAGTGGTTCAAAGCGCAGGGGCCGGGCCGGCACCGCGCATGAATGCCGTTCTGAAATCCTACGTGCAGGCGCAAAAACGCCAGCAGCCACGATAAGGGCCGCGCCCCACGCGCGAGGCAGCCGGGGCATCGCGACCCGTCATCACCCTGATTTATGTTGATGAAGTGCAGCGGGTGGTTGGCGACATCCTCAATATGCCAAGCTGATACGATGCCGGTCCCGCAGCCGCCGAGTTGAGGCTCACCGCCGCGGATCCAGCGCGTCCCTGAGCCCGTCGCCCACCAGATTGAACGAGAGCACGCACAGGAAGATCGCGAGCCCGGGGAAGATCGCGAGCCAAGGCGCTTGGGTGAGGAATTGCTGCGCCTCGTTGAGCATCGACCCCCAGGACGGCGCCGGCGGCTGCTGGCCTTGGCCCAGGAAAGACAGCGCCGCCTCGGCGAGGATCGCGACCGCGCTCGCCAGCGTTCCCTGCACCAGCACGGGCGCGAGGATATTCGGCGCGATATGACGGATGGCCACCCGCCAGGACGGATTTCCGAGCGCCCGTGCGGCCTCGACGTAGTCGTTGCTGGCCGCATCCAGGGTGGCGGCGCGAGAGATGCGCATGAACTGCGGACAGTAGGTGACGCCGATGGCGATCATGGCATTCCCCAGGCTGGGGCCGAGAAAGGCCGCCAGCGCGATCGCCAGGATCAGGAACGGGCAGGCGAGCATGGCGTCCACGACCCGGCTGAGGACGGCGTCCACGAAGCCGCCGGCAAAGCCCGCCGCCAGGCCGGCCGGCACGCCGATCCCGGCGGCGATCAGCACCGAGATCACGCCCGCCAGCAGGCTCGACCGGGCGCCGAAGATGACGCGCGAGAGCACGTCGCGCCCGTTCTGGTCGGTTCCCATCCAATGCGCGAGCGTGGGCGCCTTGCGGATCGCGGTCCAGCTGGTGGCGATCGGATCATATGGCGCGATGAACGGCGCCAAAGCGGCGACCAGCACGAACCCGGCTATGACGACAAGCCCGAACACCGCGGCGGGGCGGCCGAGGAAGCGGGCGAGCGCCAGCCGCGCCGGGCTGCGCACCGGCGGGATGGCCTCACGGCGTCGATCGTGCGCGAGGGCCGAGGCGCTCATGCGGCGCGCAGCCGCGGATTGATGAGCACGTACAGAAGGTCGGCCAGCAGATTGAGCAGCACGAACAGCGTCGCCGTCACCAGCACCACGCCCTGCACGACCGGGTAATCGCGGTTGAACACCGCATCAACGATCATCTTGCCGAAGCCGGGTATGCTGAACACCTGCTCGGTAAGCACGGCGCCCGAAAACAGCGTGCCCAGTTCCAGCGCCCCCAGCGTCACCACCGGGATCAGCGCGTTGCGCAGCGCGTGACGCACCACCACCACGCGCTCGCGCAGCCCCTTGGCCCGCGCGGTGCGGATGAAGTCCTGCCCCATGGCGCCCAGCATGGCGCTGCGGGTATGGCGCATCAGCACCGCGGCGATCGAGTTGCCGAGCACGAAGGCCGGCATGATGGTGGTCGCGAGCGAGCGTACCAGTTGTCCGTGAGCGGCACGTAGCCCGACGGCGGCAGCCAGCCCAGCCGGACCGAGATCAGCAGGATCATCATGATGCCGAGCCAGAAGGTGGGCGTGGACAGGCCCGCCAGCCCGATGGCATTCGCCAGGTAGTCCCAGATCGAGTTGCGACGCACCGCGGCGATCACCCCGGCCGGGATGCCGATTGCCAGCGCGATCAGGAACGCCATCACGCCGAGCTGCAAGGTGACGGGCAGCTTCTGGCCGATCAAGGTCGTGACCTGCTCGCGGTTGCGCCAGGAATATCCGAGATTGCCTTGCAGACATCGCCCCAGCCAGTGGACGTATTGCACCGGCAGCGGCCGATCCAGCCATAGCTCGGTGCGGATCTGTGCCACTGTCTGCGCGTCCGCGCTGTCGCCGGCCAGCACCAGCGCGGGATCGCCCGGCATGAGCTGCTGCAGCCCGAACACGAGCACGCTCACCAGCAGCAAGGTGGGGATCACCTGCGCGATCCGGGTCCCGAGATGTCCGCGCACGCGCGCTCCTTCCCCCGCCGGCATTGTGTTTGCCGCCCGAAAGCCGGGATTGGCAACCCCCTTGCCCGCCCCTGCCCGCAGGCGACTTTGGCGGCGCGTGGCGGGATGGTATATCCCCGCCCGCCCCCGCCCGCTCCGGGGCGGCCCGCGTCCCCTCGCCCGCTTCGGGCCGGAGGCGCCTCGAGAGGATCGCCATGGCCCGCCGCCGCCAGCTCTATGAAGGCAAAGCCAAGATCCTGTTCGAGGGCCCGGAGCCCGGCACCCTGGTCCAGTATTTCAAAGATGACGCCACCGCCTTCAACGCCCAGAAAAAAGGCATCATCACCGGCAAAGGCGTCCTGAACAACCGGATCAGCGAGTATCTGATGATGCGGCTGGCCGAAATCGGCATCCCGACGCATTTCGTCCGCCGCCTCAACATGCGCGAGCAACTCGTCCGCGAGGTTGAGATCATTCCGCTCGAGGTAGTGATCCGCAACGTCGTCGCCGGCTCGCTTGGCCAGCGCTTCGGCATGCCCGAAGGCACCCCGCTGCCGCGCTCGATCATCGAGTACTACTACAAGAACGACGCGCTCGAACGATCCGATGGTCTCGGAGGAGCACGTCACCTGCTTCGGCTGGGCGACGACCCACGATCTCGACGACATCATGCGCTGTCGCTCCGGATCAACGACTTCCTGCTCGGCCTGTTTCTCGGGATCGGCATCACGCTCGTTGATTTTAAGCTGGAATTCGGCCGGCTGTGCGAGAACGACGAGATGCGGCTCGTCCTCGCCGACGAGATCAGCCCCGACAACTGCCGGCTCTGGGACATGCAAGACCAACGAGAAGCTCGACAAGGACCGCTTCCGCCGCGACCTGGGCAAGGTCGAGGAAGCCTACCAGGAGGTGGCCCGGCGCCTCGGCCTCCTGCCCGAGAGCTGGACGCCCGGCGACATCAAAGGCCCGCAGACGATGCAATGAAAGGCGCTGGGCAGTGACCAAGGCCGTCGTCTTCGTCATGCCGAAGGCCGGCGTGCTCGACCCGCAGGGCAAGGCGATCGGCCATGCCCTCTCACGCTCGGATTTGCCGGCGTCGGCGAAGTGCGCGCCGGCAAGGTGATCGAGCTGGAATTGGCCGAAACCGATCCCGACAAGGCCAGGGCCGCCGCCGAGGAAATGGCCCGCCGGCTATTGGCCAATCCGGTGATCGAGAGCTGGCGGGTGGAGGTCGCCGATGCCTGAGCCGGTGATCGACTTCTGGTTTTCCATCGGCAGCACCCATGCGTACCTCAGCGCGGCCCGGCTCGCGGCCGCAACCGCTGCGAGCGGAGTGGCATTCCGCTGGCGTCCGTTCAGCGT
>CAWCYL010000012.1:0-153224 GCA_963799825.1 uncultured Alphaproteobacteria bacterium | reverse complement strand
GTATGGAAGGCAATGGTGCCTGCATCTCTCGTACATCAAGCCGCACTGGCCCTACATCGCGCCGGCGCCCTATCACGCGATGTATTCCGTGGCCGACATCCTGCCCGCGATCCGCTGCGAGGCCGAACGCGCGGCGCCGCATCCGGTCTATGGCGCCTTCATGCAAACCCGCGCCTCCCGTGCCTTCGCGCGCGAGGAGGTCCGCCAGCGCGTCATTCCCGCCTATATGGGCCTGATCAAGCAGATCGACGACCAGATCGGCGTGCTGACCCGCTTCCTCGCCGAGCGCAGGCTTGGCGAGAGCACGATGATCGTGTTCACCTCCGACCACGGCGACTATCTCGGCGATCACTGGCTGGGCGAGAAGGATCTGTTCCACGACTGCTCGGCCAGGATCCCGCTGATCGTCGCCGACCCGTCGGCCGAGGCGGACGCGACGCGCGGCTCGGTGTGCGACGCGCTGGTCGAGGCGATCGACCTCGCACCGAGCTTCCTGTCCTGGTTCGGCGGCACGCCGCGGCGGAACGTGATCGAGGGGCGGTCGCTGCTGCCGCTGCTGCGCGGCGAGCCGCCGACTTCGTGGCGCGGCTGCGTGTTCTCCGAATACGACTACGCGATGATGCCGGTGCGACGCGCGCTCGGCACCCCGATCGGCGGGTCGCGCCTGTTCATGGTGTTCGACGGGCGCTGGAAATACATCCACGCTCCCGGCTTCCGCCCGATGCTCTACGATTTCGCGACCGACCCGCGGGAATTGCGCGACCGTGGCGACGATCCGGCCTGCTCGGCGGAGCGGCAGCGGCTGAAGGACGCGCTACTGGACTGGGCGCTCGGCGACCACAACCGGATCACCATGCCGGACGAAAGGATCGTGGCCTACGGCGAAGCCGCGCAGCTCAAATCGGGCATTCTCATCGGCTACTCGGACGAGGCGGAGCTGCGCCAGGCAAGGGCCGATTTCGGGCTGGACTGACCTCGACGTCAGCCGACCAGTTGCTGCGTCAAGCCCGCAAGCGTGGTCGCGGCGAGCGCGCCGTGCAGCGCCTGCTCGGCTGCGCCGAACGCCGTCTCAAGCACGGGGCGCACCCGACTTCCCACCGGGCAGGCCATGTTCGGACGCGGATGGATCGGCAACAGCACCGCGCCCCCGCCGCCGTGGACGGCGCGCCAGACATCCTCCAGCGTGATGCGCTCCGGTTCGCGCGCCAGCACCGCGCCGCCGGGGCCGCGGCGCACCCGGATGAGCCCGGCCCGGGCGAGCTGGCCGGCGATGCGCCGGACCACCACGGGATTGGTGTTGACGCTCCACGCAAGCCGCAAGCTGGTCGAGGCCCCGCCCGATCGCTCCGCTGTCAGGTAGAGCAGGATGTGCGTAGCAACGGCGAACCGCGTGGCGATCATCCGGAGTTAATGCAAATGGCGCCCGGCGGTTGCACCACACGCGATAGCGGCCCGCCGCGTGCGGTTGTAAAAGACCGGCGTGGAAATCAGCTTCCCCGAGATCGCCCTCGTCGTCCGCCGCGGCGCCGCCCGGCTGTGCGGCAGCCTGGCATGGGCCGCGCTGCACGAGGTGCCGCTGCCGAACGGGCGGCGCGCCGATATCCTGGCACTACGCCCCGATGGCGGCTTCGCCTGCATCGAGGTGAAATCCGGCCCACGCGACTTCCTCACTGATCTGAAATGGCCCGGAGTACCGCGCCTATTGCGACGCGCTATATTTTGCCGTGGGCACCGAATTTTCCCCTGGAACTGCTGCCCGACGGGACCGGGCTGATCGTGGCGGACGCGACCCAGGCCGAAATCCTGCGCGAAGCCCCCTCGCACCCGCTCGCCCCGGCGCGGCGGCGCGCGCTGCTACACCGCTTCGCCATGCTCGGCGCCGAGCGTCTGGCCGCCTTCGAGGATCCAGCGGGCTTTGCCTCCCGCCGGGCGGCGTTGCGCGTGGAATGAGGCCCCGCGGAAACGTCAGCCGCGCAGCCGCGCGACGGTCGCCGTGGTGGAGTGCCCCGGCAGGAGCTGCGCCAGCATCACGCGGCCGCCCCAGCTCTCCACCAGCTCGTGGCCGACCACGTCCTCCACGGCGTAGTCCGCACCCTTCACCAGCAGCTCCGGGCGCAGCGCGGAGATCAGTTCGAGCGGCGTATCCTCGTCGAACACGCAGACCAGATCGACCGCGGCGAGGCTCGCCAGCACCGCGGCGCGGGCCGCCTCGGGCTGCACCGGCCGGGTCGGACCCTTCAGCCGGCGCACGCTGGCGTCGCTGTTGAGGCCCACCACCAGCCGGTCGCACGCGGCGCGGGCCTGCTCCAGCAGGTGCACGTGGCCGGGATGCAGCAGGTCGAAGCAGCCGTTGGTGAAGCCGGTGCGGTAGCCCTTGCGGCGCCACCGCTCGACCTGCTCGGCGGCGGTCTCGCGGCCGACCACCTTGCGCAGCGCGCCGCCCTGCGGGCTGAGCGCTGCCAGCAGCTCGGTCTCGCGCGCGACCGCCGTGCCGATCTTGCCCACCACGATGCCCGCCGCGATGTTGGCCAGCCGCACCGCCACCGGCAGGTCGAGCCCGCCGGCAAGCCCCGCCGCGAGGGTCGCGACCACGGTGTCGCCGGCGCCCGAGACGTCGAACACCTCCTTGGCCTCGGCCGGGTAGTGATGCGCGCCGTGGTCGTCGAGCAGGGTCATGCCGTCCTCGGAGCGCGTCACCAGCACCGCGCCGAAGCCGTGCGCGTCCCGCAGCACCCGCGCGGCGGCGACGATCTCGGCCTCCGTCCCGATCGGCATCCCGGTCGCCTCGGACAGTTCCCGCCGGTTCGGCGTGATGATGTCGGCACCCGCGTAGCGGCTGTAGTCGAGCCCCTTGGGATCGACGATCACCCGCCGCCCGGTCTGGTGCGCCACGTCGATGAGCTGCTTGGCGACGCTTGCCGGCCATCAGCCCCTTGCCGTAGTCCGACAGCACGGTGATGCTGGTCGCCGCCATGCCGTCGCGCGCGATCCGCAGCAGCCGGTCGGCCAGCTTCGCCGGGATCGGCCGCGCATCCTCCTGGTCGGCGCGCAGCAATTGCTGGCCGTTGGCGATGTAGCGGGTCTTGACCGTGGTGGCGCGTCCGCTCTGCACCAGCAGCCACGGCTCCACCCCCGGCTGGCCGCCGACCAGCCCGGTGAGGTCGGAGCCCGCCTGGTCGTCGCCCACCACCGCGACGAAGGCGACCGCGGCGTTCACCGCGGTAAGGTTGCGCACCACGTTGCCCGCGCCGCCCGGCATGGCGGTCTCGCGCTCGACGGTGAGGATCGGCACCGGCGCCTCGGGGCTGATCCGCTCGACCTCGCCATAGGCGTAGCGGTCCAGCATCACGTCGCCGACCACCAGCACGCTGGTCTTGGACAGGCGACGGATGGCGGCAATCAGGTCCGGCGGAGGGTCTTCGGGCAGGGCGATCGGAACCGGGCGGGATGCTGTCCATGATAAACACGCCGTAACGCCTGCATGGCCGGCTTGCAAGCCAAGCGTGAGCGGACCGAGCGCCTTTCTACGCGAAGAGGAACTCGAGCCGGTCCAGCTCCAGAACCGCACAGGTCAGCGGGTCCGCCAAGCACCGCTCCCGTGTCGATGCCGATCCGGTTGGATTTGACCACGGGGCCCTCCATCGGCGTGTGGCCATGCACCACCACGGCGCCGAGATCGCCCGTCCAGGACAGGAACGGCTCGCGGATCCACATCAGATCGACCGGTGATTGCTGCTCGATCGGCACGCCCGGCCGGATCGCCGGCATGGACGAACAGGTAGCCGCCCTCGCGGTGGTGCAGGGCCAGGCCACGCAGGAACCGCAGGTGCTCGGCCGGCAGCAGATCGCGCCGCGCGTGCCCCGCGGCCCCGTTCGGCACCTGCCAGCTGCGCAGCGAGGCCCGCCCGCCATTCTGCATCCAGTGGTCGAACGCCCCCGGATCGGCGGCGTCGAGCGCGTCCAGCATCATGTGCTCATGGTTGCCCATGAGGTTCACCACCTCGGCGCCAGGGAAGCCCCGCAGCAGGTGGCGCACCACGCCCGCGCTGTCCGGCCCGCGATCCACGTAGTCGCCGACATGCAGCACCAGCGGCCGCTCGACCGGCCGCGCGGCCAGATCGGCCGCGATCCGCTCGTGCAGCGTGAGCAGCCGGTCGAGGCAGCCGTGGATGTCGCCGATGGCATAGATGCGCCGGCCAGGCGGCAGGCTGGCGGGCGCGGGCATCGCGTTTCCCATGTGGCGGGAAGCTAACGCCTGGAGCGGCGGGAGACTAGCGGCGGGGCGGTCCGAGGCCGAGGCGCGGTTTTCGGCCCTGCCGGCACTTGGCTCCGGGCCGCCGCGTCGGCATATCCCCGCGATGGACGCGATCCGCGTGGAGAACCTGACGCAAGCGCTACGGCACCACCCTCGCGGTGGACGGCATCGACTTCCGCGTGCCGGTCGGCGCCACCGTCGGGCTGCTCGGCGGCAACGGCGCGGGCAAGACGACCACCATCGCCATGCTGCTGGGACTGCTGATCCCGACCGAGGGCACCATCCACGTGCTCGGCCACGACATGGCGCGCGACCGTTTTTCCGCGCTGGCCCGGATGAATTTTTCTTCCCCCTATGTCGCCCTGCCGCACCGGCTGACAGTGGCGGAAAACCTGCGGGTCTATGGGCATCTCTACGACGTGCCGCGGCTCGACCAACGGATCGCCGAGCTCTCGGAGGAACTCGACCTCGGCGAGCTGCTGCGCCGCCCGGCTGGCCAGCTCTCGGCCGGGCAGAAGACTCGCGTGGCATTGGCAAAATCGCTGATCAACCGCCCCGAGCTGCTGCTGCTCGACGAGCCCACCGCCAGCCTCGATCCCGATACCGGCGACCTGATGCGCTCCTGGCTCGAGCGCTATCGGGCGGAGAGCGGCTGCACCATCCTGCTCGCCTCGCACAACATGGCCGAGGTGGAGCGGCTGTGCACCCACGTGCTGATGCTGAAGAAGGGCCGCATCGTCGACCGGGGCAGCCCGGACGAGCTGCTGTCGCGCTACGGGCGGGAGGATCTGGAGGAGGTGTTCCTCGACATCGCCCGCGACCGGCGGCGCGAGGGCGAGCGGGTTAGGGCGTGACGGACATGCCACGCGATCCCATCACCCAACCCACTCCCAAAGGGAGAGGGCTTTTCTTCCCCCTCTCCCTCTGGGAGAGGGCCGGGGTGAGGGTTGCCGCTCCGACCCGCCGCGCCGCCCTCCGGCGCGTCTGGGCGATGATGTATCGCCACCTGACGCTCTATCGCCGCTCCTGGCCGCGGCTGCTGGAGTTGGCCTACTGGCCGACCCTGCAGATGTGCATCTGGGGGTTCACCGCGTCCTTCCTCGCCGCCCGCGCCGGCAGCGGCGTCACCTTCGCGGCGGGGCTGCTGCTCGGTGGCGTGCTGCTGTGGGAGGTGGCGCTGCGCAGCCAGATGGGCGTCGCGATCTCTTTCATGGAGGAGATCTGGTCGCGCAACCTCGGGCATGTGTTCGTCAGCCCGCTGCGTCCGCGCGAGCTGGTCGGCGCGCTGATCGCCATCTCGGTGATCCGCACCGCGATCGGCCTCGCGCCGGCGATCCTGCTCGCCTGGGTGTTCTACGCCTTCAACCTGTTCGCGCTCGGCCCGATCCTCGTGCTGTTCTTCGCCAACCTGCTGATCATGGGCTGGTGGGTGGCGCTCGGCGTGGTCTCGCTGATCCTGCGGCACGGCGCGGGCGCGGAGGCGCTGGCCTGGTCGGTGCTGTTCGGGCTTACGCCGTTCTCGGCGGTGTTCTATCCCGTCTCGGTGCTGCCGGTGTGGGTGCGGCCGATCGCGCTGGCGCTGCCGTCCGCGCATGTGTTCGAGGGGATGCGCGCGGCGATGCTGACCGGGACGATTCGCTGGGACCACCTGGCCGCCGCCGTTCGCGCTCAACGCCGTGTGGATGGTCGCCGCCGCGCTGCTGTTCGCCGGCCAGTTCCGCGCCGCCCGCGAGCGCGGCGCGCTGCTCAGCATCGGCGAGTGAGCGCGATGAGCACGACGTCCTTCTGGCTGATCCGCCACGCCATCGTCGAGGAGAACGCCCGCGCCGTGCTCTACGGCACGATGGACGTGGAGTTGTGCCCGACCAGCCTGATCGAGCAGCAGCCGATGTACGCGGGCCTCGCCCGCCGCCTGCCGCGCCCCGCGTCGTGGATCGTCACGCCGCTGTCGCGCACCTGGCGCACGGCGGAGGCGATCTTCGCCGCCGGCTATCCCGCCGCCGCGCCTGACGGAGGAGCCCGACCTGATCGAGCAGGGCCTCGGCGAGTGGCAGGGCCTGCCGCACGAGGAGCTGCCTGCCCGCCTCACCCTGCCCGCGCACCCGTTCTGGCCGCATGGCGGCCTCGAACGTCCGCCCGGCGGGGAGAGCATGGCCGACGTGATCCTCCGGGTCGGCGCCTGCCTGGAGCGGCTGGCCGATCGGCACGCCGGCGAGGACGTCGTCGCCGTCGCGCATGGCGGCGCCATCCGCGCGGCGGTCGCTCACGCGCTCCACATCGGCGCGGACAGCGCGCTTCACCTTAGCGTGCAGAACCTCTCCTTGACGCGAATCGAGCGGACTCCCGATGGATGGAGGGTCGTGTGCGTCAACGAACTGCCCGGATATTGACGACGGGATACTGACCGCAGGAGTCCGCCGATGATCCGTTTTCTCCCAACGTTCCATTGGGGGCGCCGTCCTGGGTGCCATTCTGGCGCTGCTGCCGCTCTCGGCCCGCGCGCAGATGGAGCAGCAGTCGCTGGTCGATCGCGCGACGCTGACCGTGCAGGATTTGATGAGCAAGTCGACCGCCAACGACCCGGCGTCCCTGCTGCGTCGCGCCAAGGGCGTGATGATCTGCCCGCAGGTGCTGCGCATCGCGTTTCATCTTCGGCGGCTCGGGTTCGGACTGCGTGCTGGTCGGCCGCGACGCGGCGGGCGGCTGGTCGTATCCGGCCTTCTACGGCATGGGCAGCGGCAGCGCGGGCTGCCCAGATCGGCATCCAGGACAGCGCGATGATGATGATGATCCTCACCGACAAGGGCATGGCCGCGGTGATGGACAGCCAGTTCAAGCTCGGCGCCGACGCCTCGGTCGCTTTCGTCTCGCTCGGCGCCGGCGTGGAGGGCTCGACCACGGCGGCCCTTGGCGCCGACATCGTGGTGGCGGCGGAGACGCGCGGCCTGTTCGCCGGCGTGGCGCTGCAGGGCAGCCTGATGAAGTCGCGCACCGACTACAACCAGGCCTATTACGGCCAGCCGCTCGCGGCGCGGCAGATCGTGATGCTGATGCAGGCGCGCAACCCCGGCGCCGACCCGCTGCGCGAGATGCTCACCCGCTACGGCACCAACGGCCCCGCCGTCGCGGTGCGGACGCCGCCTCGCGGCCAGTACGCGCCGCAGCAGGAGCCCGTGCAACTCGCCCCGCCTCCGGCGGCCCAGCCGCTCGGGCCGGTGCAGTCCCAGCCGCTGCCGCCGCCTCGGAGTTGATTCTGCTCCCTCTCCCCTTGCGGGAGAGGGCGGGGGTGAGGGGTGAAACACCGAGTTCACCCGTAAGGATGCCCTCATCCAGACCGCTCTCCCAAAGGGAAAGGGAGAAGGACAATCACTCCTCGGACAGTTCGTCGCCGGCTCGGGGAGGCTCGCCGCCCGAGCGGCCCATCAACCGGTCGAACGCTTCCCAATCAGTGTGGCCGCGTCGCTCAGCGAAATAGCTGGCCGTGCGCAAGGCAGCGACCTTCTCGGCCACTGCAGTCGCGACGAACTGGTTGAGGCTGGTACCCTCGGCGGCCGCCAGCTTTTCCGCCTCGCTCTTGATCGAGACCGGCAGGCGGAGCGGATAGGTCGAGGTTCTCGCCGTCACGGCAGCCTCCGGATAGCCTCTGCGGGCAGCAGGATGTCTATGCCAAAGCGGTCGGCCACCGAGCGAAAATCGCGCCGGTTGAAGGTGGCGATCGCGGCGGCACGCCCGTTCACGGCCGCCTCCAGCACCAGTTCGTCTCCCGGATCGCGCAACTGCGGACGCCACAGAAACCAGGCATTCACCGGCTCGACCAGGTCCACCAGGGCATCGAGGAACACGGCGAGGTCAGCCGGGCCGAATCCGGCCGCCGCCATGTGCTCGGGCCGGCTGCATACGTCCTCGTACTCGAGGCACAGCGGGGCTGTAGCCGGCAGCGTGACGTGCCCAACCCGAGCCGCCCGCAACAGCGCCGCCGAGGCGCCGGTCGGGCTGCGCATCGCCGCCACAATCGTATCCGTATCCATGACCAGCCTCACACAGCCAGACTATCACATCACAGGTGATGTGTCTCTGCGCAGCTGAAGGATCAAGCAGCCCCCGTTCACCCTTTCGGCACGTTCCGCTCCAATTCCTCCAGCCATACCCGCGCATTGCCATCCGACGGCGCGCGCCAGTCGCCGCGGGGCGACAGCGAGCCGCCGGCGGCGACCTTCGGGCCGTTCGGCATGGCCGAGCGCTTGAACTGGCTGAAGGCGAAAAACCGCTGGAGAAACACGCCGAGCCAGTGACGGATTTCTCCCAGCGTGAACGCCATCCGCAACTCGGCGGGAAAGCCCGGCGGCCAGGCGCCCGTGTCGGAATCCTCCCAGGCGTGCAGTGCCAGAAAGGCGATCTTCGACGGGCGGAAGCCGTGGCGCAGCGTGTAGTACAGCGAAAAATCCTGCAGCGCGTAGGGGCCGACCTTGGCCTCGGTGCTCTGCGGCGTCTCGCCCTCGCCGGCGGGAATCAGCTCCGGGCTGATCTCGGTCGCGAGGATCGCCTCCAGGGTCTCCGACACCTCCGCGTCGAACTGGCCGTGGCCGATCACCCAGCGGATCAAATGCTGGATCAGCGTCTTGGGCACGCCGGCGTTGACGTTGTAGTGCGACATCTGGTCGCCCACGCCGTAGGTGCACCAGCCGAGCGCCAGTTCGGAGAGGTCGCCGGTGCCGAGCACGATGCCGTCGCGCTGGTTGGCGAGGCGGAACAGGAAGTCGGTACGCAAGCCGGCTTGCACGTTCTCGAAGGTGATGTCGTAGACCGGCTCGCCCTGCGCGAAGGGATGGCCGATATCCTCCAGCATCCGCCGCGCCGCCGGGCGGATGTCGAGTTCCCGCGCGGTGACGCCGAGTGCGCGCATCAGCCGCCAAGCATTGCCCTTGGTGTGTTCGCTGGTGGCAAAGCCCGGCAGCGTATAGGCAAGAATGTCGCTGCGGGGCCGCTTCAGGCGGTCGAACGCCTGTGCCGCGACGAGCAGCGCCTGGGTCGAGTCCAGCCCGCCGGAGACGCCGATGACGATGCGCTTGATGCGTGCCGCCTCCAGCCGCTGCATCAGCCCGGCGACCTGGATATTGTATCCTTCGTAACAATCCTGCGCGAGCCGGTCGGGATCGGCGGGCACGAAGGGGAAGCGGGCGACGGTGCGCAGCAAGCCCACATCGCCTGCCGGCGGATTGAGCCGGAAGCCGACGCGCCGGAACGCGACGCCGGTGGTGCTGTGGCGGCGGTTGTCCTCGAACGTGCCCTGCCGCGCGCGCTCCTGGCGCAGCCGGTCGAGATCCACGTCGGCGATGGCGAACTGCGCACCGGGCGGGAACCGCTCGGTCTCGGCCAGCGCCTCGCCGTTCTCGAAGATCGAGGCCTGCCCGTCCCAGGCGAGGTCCGTGGTGCTCTCGCCCGCCCCGGCGGCGGCGTAGAGATAGGCCGCGAGGCAGCGCGCCGATTGCGCCTGGCTCAGCAGACGCCGCGTCTCCGCCTTGCCGATGGTGATGTTGCTCGCCGAGAGGTTGGCGAGCACGGTCGCGCCGGCCAGCGCCGCCGCGCCCGAAGGCGGCTGCGGCACCCACAGATCCTCGCAGATCTCAGCATGGACGACGAGGCCCGGCACGTCCTCGGCCGCGAACAGCAGATCGGTGCCGAACGGCGCCTCGAGCCCGCCCACACGGATCGTCTCGCCGATCACCCCCTCCCCCGAGGCGAAATGCCGGTGCTCGTAAAACTCGCGGTAATTCGGCAGATGCACTTTTGGCACTACGCCGAGCAAGCGGCCGCGATGGATGCCCAGCGCCGCGTTGTAGAGCCGGCTGCCGTGGCGCAGCGGCGCGCCGACCAGCAGCAGCGGCAAGAGATCCTTCGAGTCCTCGACCAGCGTGGCGACGGCCCGCTCCACTGCGTCGAGCAGCGGATCTTGCAATAGCAGGTCGTCGATTGCATAGGCGGAAAGGGCCAGCTCGGGGAACACCGCGAGGCCGGCCGCCCGGTCGGCGCAGGTCCGCGCGAGATCGAGGATCGCCCGCGCGTTGGCCGCCGGGTCGGCAAGCGCGCTACGGATCGTGCAGGCGGCGACGCGCACGAAGCCGTGCCGGTAGGCCGAGCGGAATTCCGAATCCTTCATGCTCTCCATATTGGGCGGCGCCGAACGTCTCGCCAACAGCTACCGCCGGCTGGCGAAGAACTCCCGCAGGAGCGTCGCCGCCTCGCTCTCGCGCACGCCGCCGACGATCTCCGGCCGGTGATGGCAGGAGGGCGCGTCGAACACCCGCGCCCCGTGCTCGACGCCGCCGCCCTTGGGGTCGTAGGCGCCGAACACCAGGCGGCGGATGCGGAACAGGCTGATCGCCTGGGCGCACATCGGGCACGGCTCCAGGGTGACGAACAGGTCGCAATCGGGCAGCCGCGCCTCGCCCCGCACGCCAGCGGCGGCACGCAGCGCCAGCAGCTCGGCATGGCCAGCGGCGTCGTGCGCCGCCTCGACCGCGTTGCCGGCGCGGGCCAGCACGCCGCCGCCCGGCCCCACCACGACGGCACCCACCGGCACCTCGCCGCGCGCGGCGGCAAGGCGGGCCTCGTCCAGCGCGATTTGCATCGGCGAGAACATAGGCACTTCTTGCCCGCGCACGGCGCCGGGGTCTAGCAACGCGGCATGGACGAAACCAGCGAACGCCGCCCCCTGGTGGGCGTCACCCTCGATGCCGAGCAGCCGGGCGGCTATTCCGCCTATCCGTGGTACGCGCTGCGGGCGAACTACGCCGAGGCGATCGCCGCGGCCGGCGGGCTGCCGGTCGCGCTGCCGCACCACGCGGCGCTGGCCGGGGACTACCTCGACCGCATCGACGCGCTGGTCGTCACCGGCGGCGCATTCGACGTCGACCCCGCGCTCTACGGCGATGCCGCGCGGCACGCCACCGTGACCTTGAAGGAGGGCCGCACCGCCGCCGAGATGGCGCTGGTGCAAGGCGCGCTGGCCCGCGACCTGCCGGTGCTCGGCGTCTGCGGCGGCCAGCAGCTTCTGGCGGTCGCGCTCGGCGGCACCTTGATCCAGCACATCCCCGACAGCGTGGCCGACGCCCTGGAGCACGAGCAGCCCAACCCGCGCCACGAGGCGGGCCACGCCGTCACCGTGGTTCCGGGCACCCTGCTGCACCGCATCGTCGGGGCCGGGGAGATGCGGGTCAATTCGGCGCATCATCAGGCGGTGCGCGATCCGGGACCGTTCGCCATCGTGAACGCCCGCGCCCCCGACGGCGTGGTCGAGGGCGTCGAGGACGCGCGCTTCCGCTTCGCCCTCGGCGTGCAGTGGCATCCCGAGTTCGCCATCGACCCCGGCGACCGGCGCATCTTCGCCGCCCTCATCGCCGCCTGCCGCGCATGACGGACGAACCCGCTGCCGAGCCTGAGCCCCCAGGGGAACGGGGCGAGCGGATCGCCAAATGGCTCGCCCGCGCCGGCATCGCCAGCCGCCGCGACGCGGAGACGATGCTCGGCGCGGGCCGGATCAAGCTCAACAACGCCGCGGTCACGCATCCCGCGACCTTCGTGGCGCCCGGCGACATCGTGCGGGTCGACGGGCGGGTGGTCGATCCGCCGGGGCGCACGCGGCTGTGGCGCTATCACAAGCCGGACGGGCTGATGACCACGCATCGCGACCCGGAGGGACGGCCGACCGTGTTCGAGCGGTTGCCGCCCGGCCTGCCGCGCGTGGTCAGCGTCGGCCGGCTCGACCTCAACAGCGAGGGCCTCTTGCTGCTGACCAATGACGGCGGGCTGGCGCGCCGGCTCGAACTGCCCGCCACCGGCTGGCTGCGGCGCTACCGGGTACGCGTCCACGGCGCCGTCGCCCCGGCCGATCTGGCGGCGCTCGCCAAGGGCGTGACGGTTGCGGGGATCAAATACGGGCCGATCGAGGCCGGGCTCGAACTCGCGCAAGGGGGAAAACGCCTGGGTCAGCGTCGGCCTGCGCGAGGGCCGCAACCGCGAGGTGCGGCGGGTGATGGCGCATCTCGGCTTGCAGGTGTCGCGGCTCATCCGCATCGCCTACGGCCCGTTCCAGCTCGGCCTGCTGCCGCGCGGCGAGATCGAGGAGGTGCCCGGCCGCGTGCTGCGCGACCAGCTGCCGCGCGAGGATGTTTCGCCGAGTGCGCATCGTCGCCGGTGAGTGGCGCGGCCGGACGCTGACCGCGCCGCCGGGACACGACACGCGCCCCACCGCCGACCGCGTGCGACAGGCGCTGTTCGATATTCTTCTCCACGCTCCCTGGGGCGGCCGCGACGCGGTGGCGGGCGCCCACGTCCTCGACGCCTTCGCCGGCACCGGCGCGCTCGGCCTGGAGGCGCTGTCGCGCGGCGCCGCGCACGCGGTGTTCGTCGAACGGGATCGTGCCGCGCTTGCCGTCCTGCGGGCCAATATTTCCCGCTGTGGGGCGGAGGCGCGAAGCACCGTCCTGGCGTGCGACGTGCTGCATCCCCTCACCCCGGCCCTTGGTCTGCTCTTCGCAGCCCAAGCTCAGAGGGAGAGGGGGAAGAAGCCCCTTGGGCGAGGGCTGGGTGGAGGGCACGCGCACGGCCTGATCTTCCTCGACCCGCCCTATGGACAAAACCTGATCCCGCGCGCGCTGGCGCAGCTGCGCGAAGGCGGCTGGATCGCGCCGGGCGCGCTGATCGTCGCCGAGACGGCCCGCGACGAGCCGCCGCTATGCGTCGAGCCCCTGGCCGAGCGCGCTCACGGCGTGGCGCGGATCACCATCTGGCGGCAGTCGCCGACCACGTCCCAACAATAAGGCGACCGAGCAACGGCTTCACCCGATCGTGCGCGGGAGCGGTGCATCGCGGGATAGGGATCAAGCTTTTCAGCATCTCGAATACCGGCGTCTAACGGTCCAGAACCCACGGTGATCATGCTTCGCTCGTGGACGATCCGCCATCCAATCGATCGGCCGCGCCGCCCCGGTGGCCCGTGCGTCCCGGTGCTGGCCGGGGTCGTCCTGGTCATGCTCGCGGCCCAGTCCTGCGCCTTCGCGCAGCCCACCGTTCCGCTGCCGGCCGTGACGGTCGCGTCGGTCGTCGTGAAGGACGTGGCGCCGGTCCATAGCTTCATCGGCCGGGTCATCGCGATCCAGTCCGTGCAGGTCGTGCCGCGCGTGACCGCGTTCATCGAAGACGTGCCGGTCAAGCAGGGCAGCGACGTCAAGGCCGGGCAGATCCTGTTTCAGCTGCAGAAGGCACAGTACCGAAGCAGCCCTCAAATCGGCGCAGGCGCAGGTCGCGTCGGCGCAGGCCGCGCTCCGGCAGGCGCAGGTCGCCTATGAGCGCGCGGCCAAGCTCAACCAGCAGGGATTCGAGGCGCAGGCGAACCTCGACCAGGCGATTGCCACGCGCGATCAGGACCAGTCCAGCGTGCTCGCCGCGCAAGCGAAGGTGGTGCAGGCGGGGCTCGACCTGAGCTACTGCACCATCGCCTCGCCGATCGACGGACGGATCGGCGCGATCGCGCTGACCAAAGGCAATCTGGTGACGCCGAGCACCCCGGCGCTCGCCACCGTCAATCAGCTCGACCCGATCCGGGTGGTATTCTCGGTCAGCGACCGGGTGATGGTCAGCGCCATGCAAAGGACCGGCGCCACGTCAAACCAGATCGCCGCGGACCTCGTGCTGAACCTGAGGCTGCCGGACGGCTCCGATTACCAACACTCGGGCAAGATTGCCTTTCAAGGCAACCAGGTCGATCCCAAGACGGGGACGGTCAGCGTCTATGCCGACTTCCCCAACCCCGAGGGTCTGCTGCTGCCGGGCGCCTACGAGAACGTGGAGGTGCGCCGCGCCCAGCCGCAGGAGCGGCCGCTGGTTCCGGCGGAGGCGCTGCAAACCAGCCAGAACGGCAGCTTCGTCCTGGTCGTCGGGCAGGACAACAAGGTCAAGCAGCAGCAGGTCACACTGGGACGGCAGATCGCCCAGAATTTCATCGTGGAGAAAGGCCTCTCGGGCGGCGAGCGCGTCATCATCGCCGGGGTGCAGAAGGTAAAGTCCGGCGAGACGGTCAATCCCGAGCCGGCGCCGAGCGGCGCGTCTGAGCAGACCGGCCAAACCGAACGGGGCGGCTAGCCCGGTGCTGTCCACCTTCTTCATTCATCGGCCCAAGTTCGCCATCGTCATCTCGGTCGTGATTACCCTGGCGGGGCTGCTGGCGCTCTCGGTCATCCCGATTGCGCAATTCCCCAACATCACGCCGCCCCAGGTGACCGTCTCCGTCACCTACCCGGGCGCCAGCGCCGAGACCATCGCCCACACCGTCGCCCAGCCGATCGAAGTGCAGGTCAACGGCGTGCCCGACATGCTGTACATGCAGAGCACCACGTCGAGTTCGGGCACCTACAACCTGGTCGTCACCTTCGCGCTCGGCACCGACCCCGCGATCGCCCAGGTCAATGTGCAGAACCGGGTTCAGCTCGCGCAGGCGCAGCTGCCGCCCGAGGTGCAGCAGGAAGGCATGTTGATCCGGGCCGCCTCGAGCAATTTCGTGCTCGCCGTCAATCTCTATTCGCCGGGAAACAAATACGACCAGGTCTTCATTTCCAACTACGCTTATATGCATCTGCAGCAGCAGATCGCTCGCACGCCCGGAGTGGGCAACACGCAGATCTTCGGGCAGCGACAGTACGCGATGCGGATCTGGCTCAACCCGGAGCGCATGACCGCGCTGGGGATCACCGCGAGCGATGTAACCGCCGCCATCCAGTCGCAGAACATCCAGGTCGCCGCCGGGCAGATCGGCCAGCCACCGGTGACCGGCAGCCAGCAGCAGCAGCTGACGGTGCTCTCGACCGGACGGCTCTCCACCGTCCAGCAATTCGAGGACGTCATCATCCGGACCAACCCGAACGGCGGGATCGTGCGGGTCCGGGACATCGGCCGGGTGGAACTCGCCGCCCAGCAATACACGTCCTCCTCGGGGCTCGACGGCTCGCCGTCGGCGACGCTCGCGATCTACCAGGCCCCCAATGCCAACGCTCTCACAGTCTCCAACTCGATCGAGCAGGAGATGCGGCAGATCGCCAGTGAGTTCCCGCCGGGACTGAAATACACGATCGTCTATAATTCGACGAATTTCGTTCGCGCCAACATCGATGAGATCGTGCTGACGCTGGCGATCACGCTGGTCCTGGTGGTGGCGGTGGTCTACGTGTTCTTGCAGGACTGGCGCGCCACGCTGATCCCGACCATCGCCATCCCGGTGTCGCTGATCGGCGTATTCGCCGTCCTATACGTGCTCGGCTACTCCGCCAACACGATCGACCTGTTCGCGATCGTGCTGGCGATCACGCTGGTCGTCGATGACGCGATCGTGGTGGTCGAGAACGTCACCCGCAACCTTGAGCAAAATCCGAAACGGCCGGTCGCGGAGGCGACCGAGCAGGCGATGCGGGAGATCTCCAGCCCGGTCATCGCCACCACGCTGGTGCTGGTCGCCGTGTTCGTGCCCATCGCCTTCGTCTCCGGCATCACCGGCGCGCTCTATCGGCAGTTCGCGGTCACGATCTCGGTTTCCGTCGTCATCTCGGCGATCAATGCCCTGACCTTGAGCCCAGCACTTTGCCGACTGATCCTGCGCCCGCCCAGGAAGGCGCGCTTCTTCGGCTTCCGCTGGTTCAACCGCGGTTTCGAGTTCGCGCGCGACCGGTATGTCGATGTGGTTGGGTTCCTGTCGCGCTGGCTGGTGCTGATGCTCGCCGGGCTCGTCGCCGCGTTTGCCGTCGCCTATCTGGCGCTGCTAGCCACGCCGTCGGGCTTCCTGCCGAACGAGGACCAGGGATATTTCTTCATCAACGTGCAGATGCCGAACGGCGCCTCCCTCGGCCGCACGCAGGCGGTGGTCGACGAGGTGAGCCAGATGGTGCGCAAGACGCCAGGGGTGGCGCACACGATCGAGCTCTCGGGTTTCAGCCTGGTCGCGGGCGCGCAGCAGCCGAACGCCGGCAGCGTGATCGCCATCATGCAGCCGTGGGATCAGCGCGACGCCAGCCAATCGGTCAATGCGGTGATCGCCAAGCTGACGCCCCCGCTCAACGCCATCGCGGCGGCCCAGATCGTCAGCTTCAACCCGCCGTCGATCCCCGGCATCAGCACCACCGGCGGCATCAATTTCGTGCTGGAGGCCCGCAGCGGGCAGTCCTACCAGCAGCTCGCCTCCGCCGCGCGGGGCCTGATCTTCCAAGCGAACCAGAACCCGGGCCTCAACGCGGTGTTCACCAGCTTCTCGGCCGCCACGCCGCAGATCATGGTGAGCGTGGACGCGACGCGGGCCGCGCTGCTCGGTGTCACGCCGGCCGACGTCTACCAGACGCTTCAGGCTCACCTGGGCAGCCAGTACGTCAATCAGTTCAACTACCAGAACTTCGTCTTCCAGGTGCTGGTGCAGGACGAGGCGCGGTTCCGCGATACGGTGAGCGACATCGACCAGCTCCATGTCCGCAGTGCCGCCGGGGCAATGGTGCCGCTCAGCAGTTTGGTGACTGTCAGCACGATCCAGGGCGCCGACGCGATCAATACCTACAACCTTTACCCAGCGGTGCTGGTCAACGGCTCCGCCGGCGCGGGAAAAAGCTCAGGACAGGCGATAACGGCGATGGAGCAGGTCGCCAAGAAAGCCTTGCCGAGTGGCTACGGCTACGATTGGACGGCGATGTCGTACCAGGAACTGCAATCGGCCGGGCAGCAAGCTCCGGCATTCATCTTCGCGATTGTCTTCGCCTATTTGTTCCTGGTCGCGCAGTACGAGAGCTGGACGCTGCCGCTGTCGGTGATGCTGCCCGTCATCTTCGCTTCGCTGGGTGGCCTGATCGCGCTCTTGGTCCGCGGCATGGAGCTCAATGTGTATGGGCAGATCGGCCTCATTCTGTTGATCGGGGTAGCGGCCAAGAATGCGATCCTGATCGTCGAGTTCTCCAAGGATCGGCTGGAGCAAGGCAACACGAACGTCCGCGACGCCGCCGAGGATGGTGCGCGCACCCGCTTCCGGCCGGTGATGATGACGGCGCTCGCGTTCATCATCGGCATGGTGCCGCTGGTGGTAGCGACCGGCGCGGGGGCCGGCGGGCGAACGTCCATCGGAACCACTGTGTTCGGCGGGATGATTCTGGCGAGCTTTGTCGGCGTGCTGTTCGTGCCCGCGCTGTTCGTCGCGTTCGAGCTTCTGGCGCAGCGGACCACGCGACTGCTTCGCGGTCGCGAACAACATCCCGCGGAATAGTACCCGTCGGGATCACTGCCGGCATCACCATTTGACCGCAGCCCGCCCTCGATGCACTCACCTCCAGCATGAGCCATTCCGTCCCCCTCACACCGGCGGGCCGCCGCTGGAGCCTCGCCGCGGCGATCGCCGCCGTGACGGTGTTTGGCGTCGGCATCGGCCAGGGCGGGCCGCTGCTGTCGCTGATGCTCGAAGCGCGCGGCGTGGACGCGACGTGGAACGGGCTCAACGCCGGCACCGCCTTCATCGGCGTGATGCTCGGCCCGCTGCTGACGCCGCGCGGGGTCCGGCTGCTCGGGCTGCGGCGCTTCCTGCTGATCTGCTTCGCCCTCGACGTGGCCATCTTCCCGCTGATGCGGGCGTTCGACAGCCTGCCCGCCTGGTTCGCCCTGCGCGTGCTGCTCGGCATCGTCGGGTCCAGCATCTTCACGGCGAGCGAGGCGTGGATCACCCTGCTCGCGGGCGACGCGGCGCGGGGCCGCGTGATCGGCTTCTACGCCGCCGCGCTCTCGGCCGGGTTCGCCGTCGGCCCCTTGCTGCTGTCGCTCACCGGAATTGAGGGCTGGCTGCCGTTCATCGTCAACGCCGCCATCTCGGCCTGCGCCGCCGTGCCGCTGCTCGCCGCCGGCGCCAGCACGGGCGATCTCGGCCGCGAACGCGGCGGCAATCCGCTCGGCGTATTCAGGAAGGCGCCGCTGATCCTGCTCGCGGTGGCGATGTTCGGCCTCTACGAGCAGTCGATGCTGACCTTGCTGCCGGTCTGGGGCGTCCGCCTCGGGTTGAGCCGGCCGGTCGCGGCGGCCACCCTGTCGGCGATCTTCGTCGGCTCCATCGCGATGCAGATGCCGATCGGCTGGCTCTCCGACAAGGTCGCGCGGCCGACCGTGCTGCGGCTGTGCGGCGCGGCCGGCCTCGCCGGCGCGGCGTTGCTCGCCACCGTCCCGGTCTCGACCCCGGTGCTGTTCTGCGTGCTGTTCCTCTGGGGTGGCATTGCCGCGGGGATCTACCCGGTGGCGCTCAGCATGGCCGGCGACCGCTTCCGGGGCGGCGAGATGGTGACGGCCAACGCCGCCATGATCGTCGCTTACGGCACCGGCTCGCTGATCGGCCCGACGCTCGGCGGATCGGCGATGGACATCTGGAACCCGAACGGCCTGATCGGGCTGTTCATCGGGCTGTTCGCCTGCTTCCTCGCAGCGACCTGGTTCGGGCGACCGCGCTGAGGCGTCGGCTCAGCCCTGCATGAAGGCATTGAACTCGGGCGTCGGGATCGCGCGGTCGACATAGCCGAACGTGCCCGCCTCGCGCACCTCGCGCGCGGCCTCCAGCAGCCCCGTCATCGCGGCGCGATAGAACGATGTGGCGACGCTGATCCGCTTCACGCCCGCACCGGCGAGCTCCGCGACCGGGAACGAACGCCCCTTGATGCCCGCCATGTAGTTGAACGGCTTCGACACCGCGGCGCAGACCGCGCGCACCGCCGCGAGATCGGGCAGGCCGGGCGCGAACAGCACGTCAGCGCCGGCGCGCTCGAATGCCTGCAGCCGCGCGATGACGTCGTCGAGGTTCAGGTTGCCACGCAGAAAACCCTCCGCCCGCGCCACCAGCATGAACGGGAACGCCAGCCCCCGCGCCGCCTCCGCCGCCGCGCGCACCCGCTCGACCGCCTCGGCCATGCCGTAGAGCGGCCGCTCCGCCGCGCCGGTCGCGTCCTCGATCGAGGCGCCGACCAGGCCGACCCCCGAGGCCTGGCGGATCGTCTCGGCGACATAGGCCGGCGCGTCGCCGAATCCGCGTTCGAGATCGGCCGACACCGGCAGGTCGGTCGCCGCGACGATCGCCGCCGCGTGGGCCAGCGCCTCGTCGCGGCTGACCCGCCCGTCGCGACGACCGAGCGTGCCGGCGGAGGCGCCGCTGGAGGTCGCCAGCGCCTCGAAGCCGAGCGAGGCGAGCATCCGCGCCGATCCCGCGTCCCACGGGTTCGGAATGACGAAGGTGCCGGGACGGCGGTGCAGCTCGGCAAACCGGATTGCCTTCTCGCTCTGGGTCGCGGTCATCGGTACTCCTCCTCCTGCCCCGCCATGCGCGGTTGGGCACATCAGGCTACATCGAACCGACATGCAATGGCTGGCGTTTGCCGTTGGCGGAATGATGCTGATCGCCTGTCCCGACTGCGCGGCCATCCAGCGGATGCCCTCGCCCCCTGCGAAAGGCTGGGTCGAGTGCTGGCGGTGCGGGCACGTGCTGGAGAGGACCGCCGGCCGTAGCCTCGATGTCGCACTGGCCTGCGCGTTGGCGACGCTCCTCCTTCTGGTCCCCGCGAATTTCATGAGCGTGATGACCGTGCATCTCGCGGGGACCACGTCCTCCACGCATCTCGCCTCGGGCCTCGTCACCTCCTGGCGGCAGGGCTGGCCGGTGCTGGCGATCGTGCTCGGCTTGCAAGGAGTGGTCCTGCCGTTCGTGCGCTTCGGCCTGCTGTCCGCCACGCTGGCCGCGATTCGCTTGGGCGTTCGCGACGGCTGGGTGGGGCCGGCGTTCCGCCTCTGCCAGAAGCTCGACCTGTGGGCGATGGCCGACGTGCTGCTGATCGGCGCCGGCATCGGCTACGGGCGCGTCGGGTCGCAAATCCCGGTGCATATCGACGTGGGCGGCTGGTGCTTCGTGGGCGCGGCCGTGATGACGATGGTAACGCGGGCGAGCCTGGAGCGCCGCGCGGTCTGGCGCCGCCTCGCCCCTTTGCAGGCGGAAGAAGGCACGATCGCCTGCACGAGCTGCGACCTGGTGCTGCCCAAGGAGGCGCAGGGAGGCCGCTGCCCAAGCTGCGCGGCGCCGATCCACCACCGTCGTCCGTTCGCGCTGATGCAGTGCACGGCGTTGCTGCTGGCGTCCTGGGCCCTGATGCCGGTCGCCTACGGGTTCCCGATGAGCGAGCTATGGAAGCTCGGCGAGCCGCACCCGCACACCATCATCGAGGGCATCGACCTGCTGTTCCACAATGGCTTCTGGCCGTTCGGGGTGGTTCTCCTCGTGGTTTCGGTGGCGGTGCCCTTCGCCAAGCTGATCGTCCTCTCGGTGTTCCTCGTGGCGGTGCGTCGCCGCTGGTCGTGGTGGCTGGTCCAGCGGACCCGGCTGTATCGTTTCGTCGACGAGATCGGCCGCTGGTCCAATCTCGACCCGTTCACGGTCATGATCTTCGCTCCGATGGTGCAGTTCAATCAGGTCGCGCATGTCGACATCATGATCGGCTCGACGTTCTTCACGGCCAGCGTGGTACTGTCGATGCTCGCGACCCGCGTGTTCGACCCGCGCCTGATGTGGGACGCGGCCGAGTCCGGGGAGCCGTCCGATGAACGGATCAGTGCCTGCCGAGAGGGTCGCGTTAGCCCCTAACGTTATGGCCAAGCCGTTTGGATCGCCGCCGGCCCGGCGCCGAGCGGCAGGGGCTGGCCCTGGGTCAGCTTGCCGTCCTGCCACCGAAACACCGACAGGGCGCGGTCGACCATGCTGCACACCAGGATCGTCTTGCCGTCCCGTGAGAAGGCGAAGCCCTGGTTCCAGGCGCCGATCGGCGCCTCGGCCACCTGCCGCGCCGTGTGCCCGTCGATGGCGAACAGCAGGAACTCGCCCTGCTTGTGATAGAACGGCGATCCAGGCGGCTTGCCGGTGCCGTTTTGCGAGCCCACCGCCAGGAACTTGCCGTCCGGCGAGAATTTCAGCCCCTCCGGCCCGCTCGGGACAGTGATGAAGGCGACGGTGCGGAACGGTGTCTGCGTCAGGTCGATCAGGCTGACGCTGTCGGCGTCGCCGTCGCCGCGCCCCATGTTGGAGACCGCCGCGAGCGTGCCGGCGGCGTTGATGTCGAGCGTGTAGGGCCGCATCCCGACCGTCACCGGACGCGGATCGACCGTCACCTTGGCGCCGTCGATGTGCAGCACGCTCACCATGCTATCCCCATCGCGTGACAGCAGGGCGGTCTTGCCGTCCGACAGCATGGCGATGCCGCTGGGACCGGCCTTGGGGTTGCCGAGATCGAGCTTGCCCGCCGCGGTCAGGCGCTTGCCCTCGATGGTGAAGATCGAGACGGTGCCCTCGGTGCGGTTGGCGACCAGCGCCAGTTTCATGTCGGGCGAGAACCGCACGACGGTTGCTCCCGCCCCGGCCTCCTCCGTCTGCACCACCTTGGGCGGCGAGGCGGTGAGGTCGATCACCGACACCACGTCGTTCGGCACGATGGCGCCGCCGTCCGCCTTGGTCGCGGAGGTGACGACGGCCCAGCTCTCGTCCGGCGCCACCGCGACCGCCATCGGCGGCCCGACGACGCTGCCTGGTGCGACGACGGTGCCGGTGATCTTGGGCGGGTACTGCTTCAGATCGACCACCGCCACGCTGTCCGCCGGCGCGTTTTTGGCGACGACCTGCTTGCCGTTGTCGAGAACGGTGTGCGCATCGTTGGAGACGACGGCGATGTCGGCGCGCGCGGCGAGCGGCGCCGCCAGAACCGCGACGGCCAATCCCGCCGCGCGAAGCGATGCTGGTGTCATGCGTCGTTCCCTCCCCGCCTGGCCGTTTTCGACCGGACGGAGCAGGCTAGAGCCAATGCCGTCGCGAACGGAAGTACCGCGCACCGATCGGGAGGGATGCGGGATGCCGCGCATCGGGGTTTTTGCGTTGTTGGTCGCCTCCCTCATCGCCGCCCCGCTTCTGGCGATTGCGGCCCAGCAGGATGAACTGGATCGGCTGCGCGGCACTCTGCCCGACACCAGCGGCCGTGGGATGCATTCGGATTTCTACGATCAGCCGATCGGCCGGTTCATGGATCTGCTGGCCGCCGGCGCGATCGCCGAGGCCAAGGCACTCCGGCCGCAGGTCTGCGCGGCCTGGGCGGCGGATCGGGGACAGTCAGCGCTGACCGGGAATTTTTCCGTGGACGGGGTTTCGCTCAGCCTTGACCGCCTATGCGGGCTGGCGCCCCTTCGGCGCCGGTAGCAAGGAGGAAACACAATGCCAGAGACAGGCGACGGGCGGCTGAATGGGAAAGTGGCGATCGTCACCGGGGCGGGGTCGCGTGGCGACGGGGTTGGCAATGGACGCGCGACGGCGGTACTGCTGGCGCGGTACGGCGCGAAGGTGACGGTGCTCGACCAGGCAGCGGACTGGGCGGAGCGCACCGCTGGCATGATCCGCGACGAAGGCGGCACCTGCCAGGTGGTGCTGGCCGACGTGACCAAGGCGGTCGACTGCGAGGCGGCGGTGCGGCGGACCGTGGAGGCCTGGGGACGGCTCGACATCCTGGTCAACAATGTCGGCATCCTCGGCCCCACCGGAACCGTCGTCGAGGTCGATCCCGAGGCGTGGGATCAGGCTATGCGGGTCAATCTCACGTCGATGGTGATGATGGCGAAATACGCAGTCCCGGAGATGGCGCGCGCCGGCGGCGGGGCGATCGTCAATCTCTCCTCCTTCGCTGGGCTGTTCGGCGGATTTCCCTCGCTGTTCTACCCGACCAGCAAGGGTGCCGTGATCAACCTCACCCGAGCGATGGCAGCGCATCACGGGCATCAGGGCATCCGGGTGAACTGCGTCGCACCGGGCGCGGTCTACACGCCGATGGTGACTGACGGCGGCATGAGCGAGGCGACGCGCGAGGCGCGGCGGAACCGCTCGCTGCTCAAGACCGAGGGCACCGGCTGGGACATCGGCAACGGCGTGCTTTACCTGGTCAGCGAGCAGGCGCGCTGGGTCAGCGGCATCGTGCTGCCGGTCGATGCCGGTACCTCCGCCGCCCCCGCTGCGGCGGCGTACAACGCGACCTCTCGTTAGGGATACCTCGCGGTAGGGTTGCGTACTCGGGGGCTGGACCCCGGACGGCGTTTGCTCTCACATCCGGCGATGCGATGGCTCACCACCCCGCTCCTGGCGAACCGCACCCGGGCGCCGTTCTGGCTGCTGGTCGCGGTCACTGCGTCCGGCACCCTGGCGATGCACATCCTGGTGCCCGTGCTGCCGCTGGCGGCGGAAGACCTGAACGTCTCGTCGGGCACCATCCAGCTCGCGATCACGCTCTACCTGTTTGGGGTCGCGGGCGGTCAGCTGCTGTACGGGCCGGTTTCCGACCGGTTCGGCCGGCGGCCGGCGCTGCTGGTGGCGCTGATCCTGTATGTCGGGGCCAGCGTCGTCGCGGGGCTGGCACCGAACATCACCGTGCTGGTGATCGCGCGCGTGGTGCAGGCGCTGGGCGGCTGCGGCGGGCTGGTGCTGGGGCGCGCGGTGGTGCGCGACGGCGCGGCGCAGGGCCAGGCAGCGGCGCAGATGGCGCTGCTCACGATGGTGCAGAGCCTCGCGCCCGGCGTCGGGCCGGCGGTGGGCGGGTATCTCGGCGCCTGGTTCGGCTGGCGCTCGATCTTCGCTGCCCTGGTGGCACTCGGGCTGGTCACGCTGGTCGCGGCGTTGCTGAGCCTGCCGGAGACCGCCGGCTCGCGCGGCTCGGGCTCGGGGCGGATGCTGGGCAGCTACCTGCGACTGCTCCGCACGCCGGCGTTCCGCGGCTACATGATCGGCGGCGCGTTCACCACGACCAGCTTCTACGCCTACCTTTCCGCCTCGCCGTTCATCTTCACCGAGATGCTGCACCGGCCGGCCGAGGAGGTGGGACTGTACTATCTCGCGGTGATGGCCGGGGTGCCGGTCGGCAGCTTCGCGGCCAGCCGGCTCGTGCGGCGGGTCAGGATCGGCGTGCTGCTGCGGGTGACGAGCGGGATCGCCATCCTGGGCGCCGCCCTGTTCTTCGGCCTCGCCATCACGGGCCACCTCAGCGTGGGCGCGATCCTGGGCGCGATGATCGTCTACTCGGTCGGCGTCGGCACGGTGAGCCCGATCGCGCTCGCCAGCGCGCTCAGCACCCAGCCGCAGATGATCGGCGCCGCCTCGGGCCTCTACGGCTTCGTGCAGATGGGTTTCGGCGCGCTTTGCACCGTGTTCGTCAGCGTCTGGCCCACCCACCCGGCGCTCACCGCGTCGGCCGTGCTGCTGGTCTCGACGGCGCTCGGCCAGGTCGCCTTCGCGTCTGCCGGGCGGCAGCGCCCGCCCCAGGCGGGCTGATCCCGGCGGAGGCGGATCAGCCGGGCAGCGCCAGCACGTTCTTGGCGAGGATGTTGCGCTGGATCTCGTTCGATCCGCCGTAGATCGTCGCGGGCCTCGCCTGGAGATAGAGCCCGGCCGGGTTGAGCTCCCGGTTGCCCTCCATCGGCTCCAGCAGCGCCGCGTTCTCGCCGGCGATCTCCACCGAGAGATCGGTGATGCGCTGGAACAGCTCGGTCTGCCACACCTTCAGCATCGACACGTCCGCCCCCAGCGTCTCGCCGCGCCGGACGATGTCGACATAGTGCTGATACAGCGCCCGCAGGTCGCTCAGGTCCAGCCGAAGCTGGGTGTAGCGCGACTGGAACACCGCGTCCTCCCACACGCCCATCCGCTCGGCGAGCAGCTTGAGGCGGGAGAAGGCGTAGCCGGAGAGCTTGGGCGAGCCGAGATAGATGCGCTCGTGCCCGAGCAGCGCCTTGGCCATCGTCCAGCCCTTGTTCGGCTGGCCGACCAGATTGGCTTTCGGCACGCGCACGTTGTCGAAGAACGTCTCGCAGAACTCGTCGTGCATATCGAGCGTGATGATCGGCCGCACGCTGATGCCGGGGCTGTCCATTGGCACCAGGAGAAAGCTGATCCCCTCCTGCTTCTTCGCCGCCTTGTCGGTGCGGACCAGGAGAAAGATCCAGTTCGCGTCCATCGCCAGCGTGGTCCAGGTCTTCTGACCGTTGATCACGTATTCGTCGCCGTCGAGCACCGCCTCGGTGCGCAAACTGGCGAGATCGGAGCCGGCGTTGGGCTCGCTGTAGCCCTGGCACCAGATGTTCTCGCCGCTGAGGATCTTCGGCAGGAAGTGTTGCTGCTGCTCCTCCGTGCCGTGCTCGATGAGCAGCGGGCCGACCATGACGATGCCGTGGTCGTTGGTGCGCGCGACGCCGTAGCGCTCGAATTCTTCTGTCAGGATCACCTGCTTGATCGACGACAGCCCCATGCCGCCGAACTCGCGCGGCCAGCCGGGACACAGCCAGCCCTTCCCCGCGAGCTTCATGTACCAGACCTTGTTCTCGGCCCAGTGCAGCCGCTTCGGCGGGTAGCGCAGCTCCGGCGGATAGTTCTCCGCGACGAAGCGGCGCACCACGCCGCGGAAGGCGTCGTCGTCGAGGTCGTTGAAATCGGGCGCGGTCGCGGCATTCATCGCATCAGGCTCCCTTGAACACCGGCTTGCGCTTGGCGAGGAACGCATCGCGCCCCTCCGCATGATCGCCCGTGACGAACATCATCGCCTGTGCGTCGCGCTCGAACTCCAGCGCCGCCTCCAGCCCCTCCGCGAGATACCGTTTCGTCATCGCGATCGGCAGCGGCGCGCCCTCGGCGACGGCACGCGCCCGCTCCAGCGCGCGATCGAGCGCGCCGCCCTTGGGCGCGACGTGATCGACCAGGCCGATGCGCTCGCCCTCCACGGCATTCACCGGCTCGCCATAGAGAAGAATCTGGCGCGCGCGCCCCATGCCGACGCGCTGCGGCAGCGTGTAGAACAGCGCGCAATCGGCGACGAGGCCGATCTTGCCGAAACTCGCCATGAAGCGAGAATCCTCGGCGGCGACCACGGTGTCGCAGCACAGCGCGAGTGACATCCCGGCACCCGCCGCCCAGCCCTCGACGGCGGCGATCAGCTGCTTGCTCGACTGGATCAGCGCGTGGACCATGCGATGCGTGCGGCGGAACCGCTCGCGCCCGCTCGGGATGTCGGTCACGTCCATGCCGCTGATGTCGCCGCCGGCGCTGAACGTGCCGCCGGCGCCGGTCAGCACCACGGCGCGCACCTCGCGGTCCGCCTCGATGCGATCCAGCGCCTCGGTCAGCCCCTCGCGGATCGCCATCGACAGCGCGTTGCGCCGCGCGGGTTGGCTGATGGTGAGAATGACGGTCGCGCCGTCGCGCGCCTCGGTGACGCCGCTCGCCGGATCACTCATCGTCCTGCTCCGGCGAGACGGCGGCGAAACGTGCCCGGTGCAGCGCGGCGGAGCCGTACAGGTTGGAGAGCACCATCGCCTTGCGCAGGAAAAGTCCCACGTCGTACTCGTCGGTGTAGCCGATGCCGCCGGAGAGCTGGATGCACTGGCGCGTCACCACCATTCCCGCATCGGACGCACGGGCCTTGGCGCGCGACACGGCGGCGCGGCGGATCGCGGGGATGTTCGACGCATCGAGCGTCGCGGCGGCGGACTCCACGCTGGCGCGCGTCAGCGCGAGCTGGATCTTGAGGTCGGCGGCGCGGTGCTGCAGCGCCTGGAAGCTGCCGATCAGCCGGCCGAATTGCTGCCGCGTCTTGAGATAGTCGAGCGTCATGGCGAACGCGCGATCCATCACGCCGAGCATGTAGGCCGAAGTCGCGAGCGCCGCCTCGTCGAGCGCCTGCTCCGCGTCACCGGCAATTGCTTCGGCCGGCGCGCCATCCAAGCGCAATGTTCCGAAATTGCCACCGTCCTGGGTGCGGTCGATGTCGAGCGTTAGGCCCGGCGCGTCGCGCGCCGCAAGCGCCAAGCCGCCCCGCACCGTCACCAGGAATGCATCGGCAGCCGCCGCCATCGGCACGAACAGTTTTTTCCCATACAGCTTGCCGTCGCGCAGTTCCGTGGCGCCGGCGAGATCGAACGTGCTCGCACGCTCCTGCCACGCCGGAATGACGATCCGCTCGCCCGCGAGCACCGGCGTCAGATGCTCGGCCGGCAGCAGGCTCGCGGCCATCGCGACGGGGATCAGCGGCTCGGGCACCAGACCGGCGCCAAGCTCCTCGCAAAGCGTACAAAACTCGGAGACCCCGAGGCCCGAGCCGCCCTTGTCCTCGCTGACGCGCAATCCGGGCCAGCCCATCTCGCTCATCTCGCGCCACACCGCGCGATCGAAACCGGGGTCGGCGAAACGCAGCGCGCGGATGCGCTTGAGATCGCCCTGGCGCGGCGCGATCGCCGCCGCGCTGTCCCGGATCATGCGCAGGCTCTCGCCGCGATCCTCGGCCGCTTCCATCAACCATCCCCTCCGCTGTCTAGCTTTGTCCGTTGCTCGCGCCGGACCAACGCGCCGCACCCTGCGACGCGCGTTGTCCGCGCAAAAGCCCTTCGGTGCTCAGGTCTTCGTCAATCTCGGGCCAATGGATTCCGTAGCCGCCGCCCGCCACTTCCCAATGCGCCCGCTGCTCCGGCGTCGCGGCCGCGAGGCGCGGATACCACGCGAGCGGCACCGCGATCCTGCGACCGTCCATCAGCGCGACGGACAATTCATCGTCGCTCAGCAGGACATCCCGAACCCGGATGTCGGTCATGTCAGCCTGTGCCGAAGAACTCATGCCACCCTTTCCAGAAGGCGCTCTCGATGCACCCGCACGAGACCAAGTATGGTGCTCAACTCCTGCGCTGAATACCCGGCGCTGCGCGCCAGTGACGGAGAATCGAGCCAGACCTTGGCCGATGCCCCGCTCCGGTCGATGTGCACATGCGCCGGCTCGTTGTTCTCGTGACTATAGAAGTAGAACCGGAATCCCGCCACGCGGAGCACGGTCGGCACCGACCGGCTCTATCGCGCGGGGCCCTACTCCCGCAGCAGCTTCGCGTCCGTCCGCTCCTGCAGCGCCTCGAAGCTCAGCCCCGGCGCCATGTCGAGCACCACGAGGCCGCGCTCGGTCACGTCGAGCACCGCGAGATTGGTGTAGACGCGCTTCACCGCCCCAACCGCGGTCAGCGGATAGGTGCAGCGATGCACCACCTTGCTGCGGCCGTCCTTGGTGGTGTGCTCCATCAGCACCCATAGCCGCTTGGCCCCGGCCGCGAGGTCCATCGCCCCGCCGACCGCCGGCGCGGTGTCGTTCTCCGAGGTCGCCCAGTTGGCGAGGTCGCCGTTCTCCGCCACCTCGAAGCCGCCGAGCACGCAAAGATCGATGTGCCCGCCGCGGATCATCGCGAAGCTGTCGGCGTGGTGGACGAACGAGCCGCCGCGGCGGAGCGTGACGTACTGCTTGCCGGCGTTGATCAGCCAGGGGTCGATCTTTTCCTTCGGCGGCTGCGGCCCCATGCCGAGCACGCCGTTCTCGGAGTGGAAGATCACCTCCCGCTCCGCCGGCACGTGGTCGGCGATCATCGTCGGGATGCCGATCCCGAGATTGACGTACCAGCCCTCCGGGATGTCGCGCGCCGCGCGCGCCGCCATCTCGGTGCGGCTGAGGGGCTTGAACTCCGCGACAGCGGTGTCGGGCATCGCTCGCATTCCTTAGAACGTAGGGGGATCACCGTAGGGCACGTGGAGCACGCGGTCCACGAAGATGCCCGCCGTGACGACGTGCTCGGGTTCCAGCGCGCCGAGCTCGACGATTTGCTGGCTCTGCACGATGGTCAGCTTGGCCGCCATCGCCATCACCGGATTGAAGTTCCGCCCGCTCTCGCGGAACGTCAGGTTGCCCCAGCGATCCGCCTGCCACGCCTCGACCAGCGCCACGTCGCCCGGCAACGCGTGCTCCATCACGTAGGTGCGCCCGTCGAACTCGCGGGTCTCCTTGCCCATGCCGAGCCGCGTGCCGACCGCCGTGGGCGTGAAGAAGGCCGGGATGCCGGCGCCAGCCGCGCGCATCCGCTCCGCGAGCGTGCCCTGCGGCACCAGCTCCAGCTCAAGCTTGCCCGCCTTGAACAGCGTCTCGAACACCACCGGGTCGGAGCTGCGGGGAAATGAGCAGATCACCTTGCGCACCCGGCCGAGATCCATCAGCCGCGCGACGCCGGTGCGGCCGACGCCGGCGTTGTTGAGCGCGATGGTGAGGTTCTTGGCGCCCTGCTCGATCAGCCCATCAATCAGCTGGTTGGGCTGGCCAACCGCGCCGAAGCCGCCGATCAGCACCGTCGCGCCGTCCTCGATCCCCGCCATCGCGTCGGCCATCGACTGCACGATCTTGTTGATCATCTACCCGATCTCCACCACCGCGTCGGCGGCGAAGGCGCCCTCGCCTTCCGGCATGGCGAACACCGGGTTGAGGTCGATCGAGGCGAGGCGCGGGCCGGCCTGATCGGCGAACACCGAGAGCCGGGCGAGCATCTGCGACAGGGCCTTCACGTCCGCCGGCTTGCGCCCGCGCGCGCCGAGCAGCAGCGGCGCGCCGCGGATGGAGCGGATCATCTGCTCCGCCACGTCCTCGCCGAACGGGCAGCGGCGGAACACCACGTCCTTCAGTACCTCGACGAAGATGCCGCCGAGCCCGAACATCGCGATCGGCCCGAACACCGGGTCGCGATGGATGCCGAGGATGCACTCGACGCCGCCCTTGAGCTGCTTCGCGACCAGCACGCCCTCGATCCGAGCCGCCGGGGCCGCGCGCTTGGCGCGGTCCAGCAGCGTGGCGAACCCGTCCCGCACCCCTGCCGCGTCCGACACGTCCAGCAGAACGCCGCCGATCTCGGATTTGTGAAGGATGTCGGGCGAGAGAATCTTCATCACCACCGGGAAGCCGAACCCCTCGGCCGCCGTGACCGCCTCCGCCGCCGTGGCGCAGGCCCGCTCGGGCGCCGAGTTCGATCCCCGCTTCGGCGAGCAGCCGCTTCGCCTCCGCCTCCGTGGGCGTCGTCGCGGGCAGCGTCACGGCGGGCACCGAGGGAGGCGACTGGCCGGGTCCGGCGGCAAAAGAGGCGCCGAACCGGCCCATCGCCTCGATCGCCACCACGGCTCGGGTGGGATCCTCGTGAACGATCCAGCCGTCCTGCTCGAACCCGCGCGTCACCTCGGGCGGCGTGATCACCGAGAGCACGTGCAGCCGATCGGGGAATTGCCGCACCACTTCGGCCAGCTTCTCGCGCAGCACAGGACCGCAACTCGAGCCGGCGACCTGGCTGAAGAACGCGAGAATGGAGGAATAGCCGCCCTCCCGCTCCAGCTCGCCGAAGAATTTGGTGATCAGCGTCATGTCGTTCGACACCTGCGCCGTCGCATCCACCGGATTGCGGGTGGCGGAGAACGAGACCAGCTCCTTGAGCCGCGCCTGTGCCGCCTTGGGCATCTCCGGCATCGCCAGCCCGACCTGCTCGGCCACGTCGCTGATCAGCACGCCGGCCCCACCGCTCACCGTCAGCACCCCGAGCGTGTTGCCCACCGGGTAGATCCGCCGCGTCGCGGTGTGGGCGATGTCGAGCATCTCCTCGGTGGTGCGCGCCCGCACCACGCCGAACTCGTTGAGCACCGCCTCGGTGACAGCGTCGTCGCCGGCGATCGAGGCGGTGTGCGACTTGGCGGCCGCGGTGCCGAGCGCGCTGCGGCCGACCTTCATCAGCACGATCGGCTTCTTCGCGGCCTTCGCCGCCGCGAGCGCCGCGAGGAAGCTGTCGGCCTCGCGCACACCCTCGACATAAGCGGCGATCACGTCGGTGTCCGGGTGCTCGGCCATCCAGCCGATCACGTCACCCACCGTCACGTCGCCCTCGTTGCCCGTCATCACGCAGAGCGAGGCGCCGATCCCGCGATTTCGCGCAATCGTGAAGACATGCGTGCCGTAAGCGCCCGACTGGCTCGCAATGGCGATCCGGCCGGGGATCGGCAAGCCGGTGTCGAGCGAGGTCGTGAACGTCGCGTAATAGCCGGTCCGGCCGTCGAACGCGCCGAGGCAATTGGGACCGAGCAGCCGCATCCCGTGCGCGCGAGCCGCGGCCAGCATCCGGTCTTGCTCGCGCTCGCCCGCCTCGTCCACCTCGGCGAAGCCGGCGGTGAAGACGATCGCCCCCTTGGTGCCGCGCCGACCGAGATCGTCGATCGCCTGGACGGCGAGATTGGCCGGCACCGCGACGATCGCCACGTCGGGCGTCTCCGGCAGTTCGGCGACCGAGGGATAGGCTTTCACGCCCTGCACCTCCGGCCGGTTCGGATTGACCGGCAGGATGGTCCCCTGGAAGCCGTGCGCCCGCATGTAGGCGATCGGGCGGCCGCCGATCCGGGTCGCGTCGCCCGACGCGCCGATGACGGCGATCGAGCGCGGCGCGATCAGCGGGGTGAGGCTGGCGAAGCGGGAGGCGGCCGACGCGCGCACCGTCGTTGTGTCCGGCATGGTTCAGGCGTTCCCCCTGGGCTGGCCGGCGCAATCCGCGTTTCTCGGGCCGGTTCGGGGAGCACTCTGGCGCCCTGCCTTGCGGCTCGCAAGACAGGGCGCCAGACCGGCAACCGAGGAAATCGTCAGGATTGCGCGTCGGGGGAGAGCACCATGCAGCTGGTCCGGCTGCGGCTGAGCTTCTGGCAGGCCTCCATCGCCGAGTCCCGCGACAGGCCGATCAGCCGCGCGCGATACAGCGTTCCG
This sequence comes from uncultured Alphaproteobacteria bacterium, assembly GCA_963799825.1. GTDB lineage: Bacteria > Pseudomonadota > Alphaproteobacteria > Acetobacterales > Acetobacteraceae > JAFKFI01. The sequence continues at coordinate 121,283 of CAWCYL010000012.1, read as the reverse complement.
CGACCCTGGTGGACGCTGGCGACGGTCGAATGCGCCCCGCCGAGCGAGGCTTTCTCCTTGGCCGTTCCCGCCGCGGCGTGCGCCTGGCCTGCGTTGGTGAAGGCCCCGACCTGCACCGCCCAGCCGCCGGTCAACGGGCCGCCCCGGTGCGTCGGGATGCCCTCGGCCATCGCCGGCTGGATCAGGCTGAAGCCGCCGTGATGCCTGCCGGGCGGCGGCGGGGGCGGCGGCGGGGCCTCGGCGGCCAGCGCCATCCGCATCGGGGCCGACCTGCGCGAGGTCTCGGCGAGCTGGGTCGAGCGGACGGACCCGCGCGGCGCCCGGCCCGACGTCGGCCGCGCCTGCGCCAGCTGGATCGTCCGGCCGCCATAGCGCAGGCCAGGGGGAATGTCGGTCGGCAGGACGTTCATCGCGTACTGCTCGGCCGGCGAGCGGTTCACGGGGGCGCTGTCCATGATGTAGGGGCCGATCATCGCCACGTAGCGGCGGGTCTCGTCGGGCAGCGGCCGCACGTTGGCCAGATAGTCGTCGAGCCGCTTCGGCCCCGCGTTGTACGCCGCCAGAAAGCCCGGCGAGCCGTAGATGTCGTACATCTCCCGCAGGTAGGCCGCCCCCGCCAGGATATTGTTGTGCGGGTCGTAGGCGTCGTCCGACAGATCGTAGCGGGCGCGCAGCTCGTCATAGGTCTCAGGCATCACCTGCATCAGCCCCATCGCGCCGGCGCGGGAGGTGATGAGCGAGCCGTTCTGGTACATCTCGCCACCCAACTCGACCCGCATGACCTCGCGGACCCACCGCTCCGGCACGTCGAACTTCCGCGACGCCTCGCTGATATACGGCCCCCAGGGGTCGGATGACGGCCCCGGCGGATGATAGCTGCCCCGGGCGCGCGCCTGATAGCGGACCGCTTCCTGGCTCTGGTCGATCCTCGGCGCCTGGCCGGAGCAGGCCGCCAGCGCGGCAAGCACCACCAGGCAGCCGATCGTCCGAAATAGGGCAGGATTACTGACCATCTTGAGGACAGCAGGAAGGGGCGAACGGGTCATCCGTTATGAACCTCCGTCGTGGCGCGGCCGGGAGAAATGGCCGGAGGGCACGACGACCGGGCGGCCGTCGCTCAGGTAGATAGTCAGGAACTGTCCCTAAGCCCTTATCGCAAATCGTAGTTCGCCGCAACACGATCTTGCGCCGCAAGGGCACGGAATAATGGGCGCCGATGCGATGGTGTTCCGGGAGACTTGTGGTTGCAGCTTTGGGGTGGATCGGCTATCGCCCCGGCGCCCATGACCCTTCTCGCACAGACCCGTCCGGACCCGCTCGCTCGCAACGCCGTGCTCGAGCTCACCTCCGACATGTCGGCCGGCATCCGCAACCGGATGGCGATCCAGGACATCGTCGATGGATTCCGGCTGTTCCGGCTCGGTTTCGTGCTGGGCTGGTTGGATATCCGTCTGCGCTATCGCGGATCGGTCCTCGGGCCGTTCTGGCTGACGCTGTCGACCGCGATCATGGTCGCTGCATTGGGCTTGCTTTACTCGACCCTGTTCAAGATCGAGCTGCGCAGCTACTTGCCTTTCCTCGCGCTTTCGCTTGTCTTGTGGAATTTCTTCTCGGCACTCGTGACCGACGGATGCACCTGCTTCACCGAATCAGAGGCAATGATCCGCTCGATGCGAATGCCGTATCTGCTGTACGCAATCCGCGTCGCCATTCGTAACGTACTGGTGCTCGCCCATAACATCATCGTCATTGCCGGCGTGTTCGCGATCTTCTGGATGTGGCCTGGCGCGAGGGCGCTGCTGGTGCTTCCGGCCCTGGTGCTCTGGGCGGTCGACGCGATCGCGGTCATCGTGCTGCTCGGAGCGTTCTGTTCACGTTTTCGCGACATCCCGCCGATCGTCGCCAGCGTGATGCAGCTGGCCTTTTTCCTCAGCCCGATCATCTGGAAGCCCGAGCTGCTCGCCAGCAAGTCATGGACGCTGCCGTTCAACCCGTTCTATTCCCTGCTCGAAATCGTGCGCGGTCCGCTGCTGGGCGAGATCCCGTCGAAATACACGCTCGCCAGTGCCGTCATCTACAGCGCGTTGCTGTGCGTCGTCTCCTGGCTGCTGTTCGTGCGCGTGCGCGGGCGGCTGGCGTTCTGGGTGTAGGGATGGACCGGGGATGACGATGGGCAGCACGGCACGCATCGACGTCTCCGGCGTCTCGGTGTTCTTTCCGCTCTATCACGGCAGCAACCGCAGCCTGAAGAAGACCGTGTTCGCCGCCGCGTCCGGCCGGCTCGGGCAGGACTCGCACAATCGCGTGGTGGTGCAGGCGCTGCGTGACATCTCATTCACATTGAACAGCGGCGACCGGCTCGGCCTGATCGGCAGCAACGGCGCGGGCAAGACGACGCTGCTGCGCACGCTCGCCGGCATCTACGAGCCGGTGATGGGCCGGCTGCGCGTCCAGGGCAGCCTCAACGCGCTGCTCGATCCCAATCTCGGCATGAACCCGGACCTGACGGGACGCGAGAACATCCGGCTGCGAGGCCAGTACAACGGCCTTCCCGCCCCCGCCCTGCGCCGCCTCGAGGGGGACGTGGCCGAGTTCGCGGAACTCGGCGACTTCCTCGACCTGCCGGTCCGCATCTACAGCTCCGGCATGGTCGTCCGGCTCGCCTTCGCGCTAGCGACGGCCATCCGCCCGCAGATCCTGCTGATGGACGAGTGGTTCCTCGCCGGCGACGCGAATTTCATCGAGAAGGCCCGGGTGCGGCTCGAGGACATGGTGCGCGGCGCCGAAATCCTGGTGCTCTCGACCCATGCGGAGGCCGCGGTGCGCGACTGGTGCACGCGGGCGATCTGGATCGAGCAGGGCCAGATCAAGGAGGACGGCCCGGCCATCGAGGTCCTGGAGAGCTATCTCGGCCGACCGGTCCAGGCAAAGCCGCCCGAGGTGGTGCCCGCCCCAGAGACCGTCTGAGAACCCTGGGACGTCTGAGAACCCAGTGGGACCGTCTGAGAACCCTGGATGGCGTGACGCATTCGGTTTGAAACCGATTCGGCGTGGCCGCGTTGCGCAGCCATGCCGCAGCCCACTCCGCGCCAAGGGCGGGACACGTCCATACGGTCCTACCGCGCCCGCCGCGATTTCGCGGCCACCCCCGAGCCGGCGCCCGGCGCGCGCGCGCGCGCCGGGCATGAGCCGATCTTCGTCGTCCAGAAGCACGACGCGCGCCGGCTGCACTGGGATTTCCGCCTGGAGCACGGCGGCGTGCTGTGGAGCTGGGCGGTGCCGAAAGGCCCTTCGCTCGACACCGCCGACAAGCGCCTCGCCGTCCGCACCGAGGACCATCCACTCGATTACGCCGATTTCGCCGGCACGATCCCGGAGGGCCATTACGGCGCCGGCACGGTCGAGACCTGGGATCGGGGGACGTGGGAGCCTCAGGCGGAGGGCGATCCGGCGGCGGCGTTGAGCAAGGGCGAGCTGAAATTCGTCCTGCACGGCACCCGGCTCAATGGCGGCTTCGTGCTGGTGCGCCTCAAGCCGCGCCCGAAGGATCGCACGGAAAACTGGCTGCTGATCAAGGAGCACGACGCGCTGGAGACACCGGGCGCGGATGCGCCGACGCTGGAGCGCGACGTCCCGCCGCCGGCCGCAAAGCCGACCCCATCGGCCAAAGGGAAAAAGACGCCGAGCGCGAAGCGCGCGGCGTCCCCGATCCCTGGCGCGGTGCGCGGCGAGCTTCCGAAGGAACTGACCCCGCAGCTCGCCACGCCGGTCGACGAGCCGCCCGAGGGCGGCGAATGGCTCAGCGAGGTGAAATTCGATGGCTACCGCCTGCTCGCGTTCAAGGACGGCGCCACGGTGCGCCTGCTGACCCGCAACGGGCATGACTGGACCGCGCGGCTGCCGACCATCGCCCGCTCCGTCGCGCGGCTCGGGGTCGAGACCGCGCTGCTCGACGGCGAGCTCGTGGCGCTGCGCGAGGACGGTGTGTCGAGCTTCGCGCTGCTGCAGCAGGCATTGTCCGACGGCATCGACCGCAACCTTTTCTTCTACCTGTTCGACCTGCCGCATCTGGACGGCTGGGATCTGCGCGGCTGCAAGCTGCTCGATCGGAAGCAGGCGCTCGGCGCGCTGTCGGACTGGCGCGGTTCCCTGCGCTACAGCGACCATTTCGAGGGCCAGACGGCCGCGATGCGCCGGCAGGCCTGCGGCATGGGGCTGGAAGGGATCATCTGCAAGCAGCCAGACGCGCCCTATCGCGCCGGGTCGAGGCAGAAGCTGGCTGAAGGTGAAGTGCCAGGGTCGCGAGGAGTTCATCGTGCTCGGCTTCACCCCGCCCGCCGGCTCCCGCACCGGACTGGGCGCGCTGCATGTCGGCTACCGCGACCCCGACGGCGCGCTGCAGTACGCCGGCGGCGTCGGCACCGGCTTCACCGACAGGGAACTCGCGGCGCTGCGCCGCCGGCTCGACGAGCTCGCGAGCCGACCCGCCCGCCGGCATGGTCTACGCCGGCGAGCCGCCGGATACGGCAGATCGCCTGGGTGAAGCCGGAGCTTGTCGCCGAGGTGCAGTTCGTCGGATGGTCCGGGTCCGGGCGCATCCGGCACGCGACCTATCTCGGCCTGCGCGAGGACAAGATCGCCGGACGAGGTGGTGATGGCGATGGCCGATCCCGAGGCGAAGCGGATCGCATTTGCCCCGCGCCGTCCGCGCTCCGCGATCGTCCAGGCCGCGCCATCCTCCCGGCGAAGGCGAAACCGGCGACAGGCAGCCGCGAAGCCGTCGGCGCCCCGCCGCGGCGACAGGGCAAAGTCATCGCCGCGCCGAAGCAACGCGACGCGGAGGATGCGGGCGACGTGCACCTCACCCATGCCGACCGCGAGCTGTGGCCCGGCATCACCAAGCGCGACCTGGCGGAGTACTGGCTCGCGGTCGCCGAGCACGCGCTGCCGGAGATCGCCCATCGGCCGCTCGCGCTGGTGCGCTGCCCGGAAGGGATCGACGGCGAGCGCTTCTTCCAGAAGCACGCCAGGCCCGGTTTTCCCAAGGAGATCCGCGCCGGCCAGGTCGGCAGCGCGCCGTATCTGGTCATCGACGACGTCGCCGGCCTGCTCGCCTGCGCGCAGGTCTCCGCGATCGAGCTGCACGCCTGGGGCTCGCGCGAAGCCGGATGCCGAGCATCCCGGACCGGCTGGTGTTCGACCTCGATCCCGGCGACGACGTCGCGTTCGCCGAGACGGTCCGCGCGGCGCACGAGGTGCGCGAGCGGCTGAAGGCTGCCGGCCTCGCCTCGTTCTGCCGCACCACCGGCGGCAAGGGGCTGCACATCGTGCGCGCCCGTCTGCGCCCGCGCGCCGACTGGGACACCACGCGCGCCTGGTGCCGCGCCTTCGCCGAGGCGATGGCGGCGGACAGCCCGGAAAAGTTTCGTCTCCCGGCTGCCGAAGGTCGAGCGGCGAGGGAAAGATCCTGGTGGACTGGCTGCGCAACGGGCTCGGCTCCACCGCGGTCGCCTCGTTCTCGCCGCGCGCGCGGCCCGGCGCCACGGTCGCCACGCCGCTCGCCTGGCGCGAGGTGACGGAGACGCTCGATCCTGCCACCTTCACCCTGAGCACGGTGCCGCAACGGCTGAAGAAGCAGCGCACCGATCCCTGGAACGGGTTTCGACAAACTCGACCAGACGATCCCCGAGGCGACGACCACGACGACCAAGCGGAGGCGATGATGGCGGAACGGCCGATCTGGCGCGGGCATCTCCGTCTGGCGCTCGTGTCCTGCCCCGTCGCGCTCTACAGCGCGCGGCACGATCGCGGCAATCTGCACTTCCACTTCATCAATCCCAAGACCGGCCATCGCGTGCGGATGATCACGCTCGACGCGGAGACCGACGAGGAGCTGTCGCGCAGCGAGCTGGTGAAGGGCTACGAGTTCAAGAAGGACCACTACCTCATCATGAGCGAAGAGGATTTCGCCGCCGCGAAGGTCGAAAGCTCCGCGACCATGACGGTGGACAAGTTCGTCGCCGCCAATTCGATCGACCCGATCTATTACGATTCCAGCTATTTCGTCGCGCCCGACGGCGAGGCCGGGCAGGACGTCTACGTCGTGCTGCGCGAGGCGATCGCCAAGACCGGCCGCGTCGCGCTGTCGCGCGTGGTGATCGCGCGGCGCGAGCGCACCATCGCGATCATGCCGATGCAGAACGGCATGGTGGTGCACACGCTGCACGAGGAGCGCGACCTCAACAGCCCGAAGGCGCTGTTCGACAAGGTGCCCGACATCAAGCCGGACCCCGAGATGGTCAAGCTCGCCACGCAGCTCGTCGACCGCCAGACCGGCCGCTACGATCCGGCCGACATGGAGGACCGCTACGAGGCCCGGCTGCGCGCGGTGATCGAGGCCAAGCTGAAGGGCGAGGGCATCGACGCCGGAAAGCGATGAGGAGCCGGACCGCGGCAACGTCATCGACCTGATGGCGGCGCTGAAGAAGAGCCTCGGCCAGACGCACCGACGAGCGGCCCGCCGGCCGCTCGCGCCCTGCCGCGCGGGCGACGACGGGAAATCCGCCCCGAAGAAATCCGCGGCGAAATCCAGCCCGCCGCCAAGCGCCCGACAAAGAAGCCCGCGCGCAAGCGGGCCTGACATCCCCTGCTGACGCTACCCCGTGACCACGACCATTCCGGTCATGTGCGGATGCAGCCCGCAGAAATAGTCGACGCGTCCGGGCTTCGCGAACGTGAAGGCGAATGACTGGTCGGTGTCCAGCACCTTCGATCGCGCGTTCACGCTGGGGCACACGACCAGATGCGGGATGTCGTCGCGGTTCACCCAGGTCACGGTGCTCCCTTTCGGCACGGTGAGTCGTGGCGGGCGTGAAGGCGAAATTGTCGATGTTGACCTTCGCGGCCTGTCTGCCGCTCGGACGCGCGTTGCGCGTGGCGACGCAGAAGCAAGTCCGCCGGCCGCGGGCAGCGCGAGGCGCAGGACGGTCCGCCGGGCGATGCCGCCCGGTTGCGAGCATCTCGGTCATGGCGCCCCCCTTCAGCCGGCCAGCGGCGTATCGACGATCGCGAGCGGCGCGCGTGCCCCGCACGAGGCTCACCCGCGCCGTGCCGAGCAGCCCGCGCAACTCGCCCGGAGGCACCGTCTTCGGCCCTGGGCTCGGCGCGGTGCCCGGCGCGGGCTGCGGGAACGCGGTGGACAGGGCGGTGTGGAACGCGACGTGCCCCTCGACCTTCTGCATCACCTGATGGATGTGGCCGTTGAGCACCGTGACGGAGCCGAACCGCTTGAGGTAGGTCAGCGCCTGCGCGCCATCCGTGCGTGCCCCAGCCCCAGTCGGCATAGATCACCCAGAGCGGGATATGCGCGAACACCACGATCGGCGTGCTGGCGCTGCGTCCAGCGAGATCCTTCTCCAGCCATTCGAGCTGCTCGTGACCGAGATTGCCCATGCCGCCGCCCTTGAGATCGACCACGTTCACCAAGCCGACGAAATGCACGCCGCTCTCGTCGAAGCTGTACCAGCCGGCACCTTGCGTTCCCTTTCCGTAGCGATTGAGGAAGCTCTTGCCGTCGTCCTCCAGCACGTCGTGCTCGCCGGGGACGAAATGCGTGTGTCAGCCCCGCCTCGCCGATCACCTTCTGCGCGGTATCGAACTGCTCGCGCCGCGGAGAGATGCGTGATGTCGCCGGTGTGGATCATGAAGGCCGGCCGCTCCGGCGCCGCGCCGATCCGCTTGATCGCCTCCTGCAAGGTGCCGACCGCGTCGGGATTGGCGGCCTTGTTGAAGCCGATATGGCTGTCGCTGATCTGCACGAAGCTCAGTCCCTTGGCCTCGGCCGCCGCGGCGCTGCCGATCAGCCCGGAGCGCGGCACGCCGCCGGCCACCGTCCAGACCACCGCCGTCCCGGCCCAGGTCATGCATCTGCAGAAAGCCGCGACGGTCAATCCCGTCGCCGTCGCATCATCTCGCTGCTCATGTCGCTTGCCTCCGTCGCGGGCCCGACCGTCGGACCCGTGCAGCCAGACATGACCGCGAGCCGCCGCCGACACTATTCCTGCGGCCGATTCTTTTTTCGCGCGGGGAATAGAACGGCCCTCGCGGCGGGTCTAGGCTGGTTGGACGAGCCGAGATCAGGGTCTTGCCGGGTCCCGTTGCAGACGACCGACGCCGCCGCTTCGAGCTCCTGGCGTTGCCGCATCTCGACGCGGCGTACAACCTCGCGCGCTGGCTCGCGGGCAACGCGGCCGACGCGGAGGACGTGGTGCAGGACGCCTATCTGCGCGCGTTCCGCTATTTCGACGCGTTCCGCGGCCCGGACATCCGGGTCTGGCTGCTCAGCATCGTGCGCAACACCTTCCTGAGCTGGGTCAAGGAGAACCGCTCCAGCCGGCTCGTCTTCGTCCCCGACGATCGCGGCTCGGAGGCGGCCGAGCCCGCCGAGACGATGTGGGGCGAGACGCCGCGCGACCCGGAATCGCTGATGCTGCAGATCGGCCGATGCCGGTGCGCTCAACCGCCTGATCGAGGACTTGCCCACCGAATACCGGGAGGTGCTGCTGCTGCGGGAGGTCGAGGAGATGTCGTATCGCGACATCGCCGCCGTCGTCGGGGTGCCGATCGGCACGGTGATGTCCCGGCTCGCCCGGGCGCGCGCGACTGCTGCGCCGCACGTGGCACGCCCAGGCCGCCGAGGAGGCCGCGCATGGACTGTGACCGGGCGTCGCGCTCTGCTCCATCCCGCTGGTCGACGGAGAGCTGGGCCTGCATCGGCCGGCAGCTTCTGCTGCGCCACGTCGCGCGGCTGCGGCGGCTGCGCCGGCCGGCTCGCCGAGCTGCAGGCCCTGCAGACGGCGCTGCGGACCCGGCTGCAATACCATCGCGCGCCCCCGGCGCTCGCGGCGCAGGATCGGCGCGGCGATCGCGCGGGAGGCGCCCTGCTCCCGGCCCGCCCGTCGGCGCGTCTTCGGACGCCGCGGCGGTGTGCTGGCCGCCACGGGCTGGCGGCGGCCTGGCGGGCGCGGCGGCCGGCGTGGCGCTCACCCTGCTGGTGACGGCGAACCCCACCCGCCCGGACAGCGACATCGTCCGCGCCGTGATCGACAGCCATGTGCGCTCGCTGCTGCCCAATCATCTGACGGACGTGGTGACCAGCGACCGCCACACGGTAAAGCCCTGGCTGTCCTCGCGGCTCGACGTCTCGCCTCCGGTCCGGGATCTGGCGGACGAGGGTTTCCGCTGATCGGCGGCCGGGTCGACTACGTGGACGGCCATCAGGTCGGCTGCGTCGTCTACCGGCACGACCAGCCACATCATCAATCTGCTGGCCTGGTCCTCGCCCGGCCAGCCCGACGAGGGATTCAAGAACGCTGTCGCGGCAAGGCTTCAACCTGGTGACCTGGCGCAAGGACGGCACGACCTTCTGGGCGGTGTCCGACCTGGAGGCAGCGCGAATTGCAGAATTTCGCCCGCGCGGATCGCCGGCAAGCTGCCGGGCTCCGACGGGTGATGCCTGAGATGCAACAGTGCGGCCCGGACGCATCAGGAACCGCGTCCGAACTGTTGCGGGTCCCTCGCGAATTATGGCCTTACTTGCCGACTGGCTGGAACTGTAATGGACGGTCCTGTGTGCAAGCTTGCGCGTGCTTGCGACCCGGACCCGTTCGCAATACGGGACTGTCTGCCAGCACGAATAGACCTGACAGAAGGACGTCCACCATGCTGAAGCGCTTGCTCCTGACCGCCGCCGCCTGCCTGTCGGCGGCGGCCTGCACCTCGGCGCTGCCCTGGAACCCGCCGACCCGCGCCTCGACCGCGATCGACGGGACCTATACCGGCGTCGGCGTGCAGACCAAGCAGGCCGCGCAGCCGTTCTGCGAGGGCACCACCTCCTTCGCGTTCGCCACGCCGAAGCTGACCGTGCAGAACGCCTCGGTGATCTGGCCGGCGAGCGGCACCGTGACGGCGACGCTTCCGGTGGCGGCCGACGGCACGTTCTATGGCCAGTTCGGCACGAACTCCCTGATCGGGGCGCATCACCGGCAACCACATGGACGCCTTCTCGGACGGCCTCTCCTGCGGGACGATCATGAGTCTCGACAAAAGTCCTGACCGGTCTTCGCTGCCGCGGCCCGCGTAGCGGCCGCCGGAGCGCGCGACGGACTATGGCTCCGAGCCCGCGCCTCGTGGCGGCCGGTCCAGCCGCGCACCAAACTGAAAGCCTTCGGCGAAGGCCCCGCGGAAGGCTTTCCTGTTTTCCGCGGTCGCTAAACTCCCGCTCCGGCCGGTACCGGAACGATGTGGCCGGCGATATCCTGCGCATCGGCCGGCGGTTGCCTTGCGGATGCGAGCGGGAGCGAGTGGATGAGAGCCTTGCGCGGGCTGCCGCCGCCTGTGGCCTTGCTGGCCGCGTCCGCCGGATGCACGCCGTGAGGCCGGCGGTGCGGGATCCGGGCACGGACAGCTACGTCGCCAGCGGCCGCTCGCGCGGCGGCGACGCCGGCGTCCTGATCGCGCAGAGCGCCGCGCTGCAGGACGCCCGCGCGTTCTGCACCGTCCAGGGCCGGCGCTTCATCGCGTCTGGCCGACCGGGTCGCGCAGGAGCGGTTCTCCAATCAGGTCACCTACACCGTGCAGTTCCGCTGCCCCCCGCCCGGCTCGCCCGAACTGCAGCGTCCCGCGGTGAACCAGGCGCCCGGACGATCTCCTCTAGCCATCCCGCCGAGCCGCCGCCGTAACCTCGGTCATCGCGATCGGGAGGGCCGTGGGGCTGCGACATGGCCGACATGACGATCCGCGACGTGCGTGTCACGCTTGGCGCGCGTGCCCTGGCCGGACGACCCGATGCTGGCCGCGCGCCAGTTCTCGTCGCACCGCGACCTGCTGGTCGTCGAGGTCGAGACGCAGGGCGGCATCGTCGGCATGGGCTACCTGCACCTGCTCGCCTCGCCGGTGATGCGCACCATCGCGATGTGCCTCGAGGAGGCCCTCATCCCGCGCGTCAAGGGCAAGGACGCGACGGCGGTGGAGGCGATCTGGCGCGACCTGTGGCAGCCACCTACACGGCGGGCCGCGGCGGCATCGCCATGATGGCGATGTCCGCCATCGACATCGCGCTGTGGGACGCGGTCGGCAAGCGCGCGGGAATGCCGCTGCACCGGCTCTGGGGCCATTATCGCTCGGAGATCCCGGCCTACGGCAGCGGCTGCTGGCGCGTGCTCGGCGGCGACGGGATGATCGAGAAGGCGCGACGCTTCGTGGCGCAGGGCTTCAAGGCGATCAAGATGCAGGTCGCGCACGTCCACGACCGCCACACCGACCTCGCCAACGTGCGGCGGATGCGCGAGGCGCTCGGCCCCGACATCGAGATCATGGTCGACGTCAACATGGGCTGGGACGCCGACACCGCGATCCAGATGGGCCGCCGCTTCGAGGAGTACGACGTCTACTGGCTGGAGGAGCCGGTGATCGCCGACGACTTTGCCGGCTACATGCGGATCGCCGACGCGCTCGACCTGCGCATCGTCGGCGGCGAGACGCATTTTACCCGGTTCGACCTGCGCCCGTTCCTCGAAAGCCCGAAGCTCGGCATCCTGCAACCCGACCCGATGCGCGGCGGCCTGACCGAGCTGCGCAAGATCGCCGCCCTCGCCGATACCTGGGGCATGACGCTGGCGCCGCATCTGTTCCCCGAGCTCAACGTGCAGGTGATGGCGTCGATCCCGAACGGCAGCTGGATCGAGCACATGGGGTTCCTCGACGACCTGTTCGTCGAGATGCCGCCGATCGTGAACGGCATGATCACCGCGCCGGAACGACCCGGGCACGGCCTGGCGTTCAAGCCCGAGGTGCTGCGGGACTGCAGGGTGTAACGCGCAGGACCCTCACGCCCGAGAGCTCTTCGCCACCTGCTCGTAGGTGTTCTTGCTCAGCCGCGGCACCGCCAGGATGCGCTGCAATTCCGCTGCCGCATCAGCTCCTGCCGCGCCCGGTCCTGCCGGCGCCACGTTGCCGAGCGGGGTCACGATGCGCGCGGCGACCTGCGCGTTGAGCGGATCGAGCGCGATCACCGCGTCGGCCAGGAACCGATAGCCCTCGCCCGAAGCGTCGTGGAACCGCACCTGGTTGGCGCTCGCGAACGCGCCCACCAGCGCGCGCACGCGGTTCGGGTTCCGCAGGTCGAAATCGGGATGCGCGTACAACGCGCGCACGTCGGCGAGCGCGCCGGAGCGCGGCGAGACCGCCTGGATGGTGAACCATTTGTCGAGCACCAGATCGTCGCCGCGCCAGCGCCGGTAGAAATCGTCCAGCGCCTCGCTGCCGCTCGGGCGCGTCGGTCTGCGCCAGCACGCCGAGAGCGGCGAGCACGTCGGTCATGTTGCGGCCCGCGTCGTACTGCGCCTTCGCCAGCGCCACGCCGTCCGGCTGGCCGGCGGCGAGATAGGCGAGGCACGCATTGCGCAGCGCCCGCCGCCCGATCGAGGCGCCGTCGATGCGGTATTCGCCGGGATCGTCCAGCGCGCGGTAGCGCGTCGCGCAGCGCGGCGCCAAGCTCCCGGCCGATGCCGGCCCGCAGGAAGTCGCGCGCGCATGGATCGCGTCGACATCCGCCGTCTCCATCTGGTCGGCGACGAACGCCTCGCCCGGCAGGCTCAGCGCCTCGGCGGCGAAAGCGGGATCGGCATCCGCGCCGTCGAGCGTGGCGGCCAGCGCCTCGACCAGCCCGGGGTCGAGCCGCAACGCCTCGCCGCGCCGCAACGCGGCGACCAGGTCGAGCATCACGGCGGTCGCGTATTGCTGGCCGGATTCCCAGCGCGACGAACGCGTCAGCTGTCGTGCGCGGCGAGGAAGCTCAGCCGCTCGCGCGACAAGCCCGCGAGCTTCACCGGCGCCGAGAAGCCGCGCAGCAGCGAGGGCACCGGCAGCGCGGGCACGTCCTCGAACACGAAGCTCTGCTCGGCGCCGTCGAGCAGCAGCACCCGCGTGCCCGACTGCGCCTCGTTCTCGCCGGCAAGCCGCGTCGGCAACTCCTGTCCGTCGCGCGTCGAGCAGACCCATCGCGAGCGGCACCGGCAGAGGCTGCTTGTCGGGCTGTCCGGGCGTCGGCTTCGAGGACTGCCGGACCGTCAGCGTGTAGCGCCGCGCTGCCGCGTCGTACGCATCCTCGACCGACAGCAGCGGCGTGCCGGCCTGCGCGTACCACAGGCTGAACCGGCTGAGGTCGACCCCCGACGCGTCCTGCATCGCGGCGCACGAAATCCTCGATCGTGACGGCGCTGTTGTCGTGGCGGGCGAAGTAGAGATCCATGCCCTTGCGGAAGTTCGCCGGCCCGATCAGCGTGTGCAGCATCCGCACCACTTCGGCGCCCTTCTGGTAGACGGTCGCGGTGTAGAAATTGTCGATCTCGATGTAGCTTTCCGGCCGCACCGGATGCGCCAGCGGCCCGTCATCCTCGGGGAATTGCGCGGCGCGCAGCCGGCGCACGTCGGCCAGCCGCTTCACCGCGCGGCTGCCCTGATCGGCGGTGAATTCCTGGTCGCGAAAGACCGTCAGGCCCTCCTTCAGCGAGAGCTGGAACCAGTCGCGGCAGGTGACGCGGTTGCCGGTCCAGTTGTGGAAATACTCGTGCGCGATGACGGTCTCGATGCCCTGGTAGTCGATGTCGGTCGCGGTGTCGGGCTTGCGCCAGCACGTATTTGGAGTTGAAGACGTTGAGCCCCTTGTTCTCCATCGCCCCCATGTTGAAGTCCGACACGGCGGCGATGTTGAACACGTCGAGATCGTATTCGAGCCCGAACACCGTCCTCGTCCCACGCCATCGACGTCTTCAGCGAGCGCATCGCGTGCTCGCACTTGTCCTCGTCGCCGGCGCGCACCCAGATCGCCAGCGCGACGTCGCGGCCCGAGCGCGTGGTGAAGCGGTCGCGCACCGCGACGAGATCGCCCGCGACGAGCGCGAACAGGTAGGACGGCTTGGGGTGCGGATCGACCCATTTCGCCCAATGCTTGCCCTTCGGCGGCGTCGCCCTGTCCCGGCCGGATTGCCGTTGGACAGCAGCACCGGGCAGCGCGCGCGGTCGGCCACGATCGTCGTGCTGAACCGCGCCATCACGTCCGGCCGGTCGGGGAAATAGGTGATCCGCCGGAAGCCCTCCGCCTCGCACTGGGTGTAGTAGTTCTCCCCCGACGTATAGAGGCCGCTCAGCTCGGAGTTCTCCGCCGGCGCGATCCGCGTCTCGATCTCCAGCACGAAGCTGTCGGGCACGTCCGGCGATCGACGAGCGCGCCCGGTTCCAGCGCGTAGCGGCTCGCGTCCAGCGCCTGCCCGTCGAGCCGGGCCGACACCAGCGTCAGCGCCTCGCCGTCCAGGCGCAGCGGCGCGGCCCGCTCGGTGCTCGCCGGATTGCGCCGCATCGCCAGGCGCGAGGTGACCAGCGTGGCGGCGGGATCGAGCGCGAAGGTCAGGTCGACCGTGTCGACGAGGAAGTCCGGCACGCGGTAATCCGCGCGATGGACTGCGCGCGGCGCGTCTTGTGTGGCTGTGGACACGCGGCTCTCCGGGATGGTCGGAGGAATCGCGAAACTCGGGGATCGCCCCCGGCCAAGTCAATCGAGCAACCCGCCGCTTGCGACGGACCGGCGCCGGACGGGACGAGAGTGGCCGGGATGACCATGCGGACGCCGACGCCCTGCCTCTCGATCAGCGGCCTGTTCGGCCGGCTGCGACGCGACGCCGGCGCGGCCTGGGACGGCTATGTGGCGCACGAATTCGTGCGCGCGCTCGGCGCCGGCACGCTGCCGGAGCGGGCGTTCCGGCATTTCCTCATCCAGGACTATCTGTTCCTGATCCACTTCGCCCGCGCCCACGCGCTCGCCTGCTTCAAGAGCGGCACGCTCGCCGACATCCGCGCCAACGCCGCCGCCGTCACCGCCATCGTCGATGTCGAGATGCCGCTGCACATCTCGTATTGCGCGAAATGGGGCCTGTCGGAAGCGCAGATGGAAGCCGCACCCGAGGCGATGGAGACGATGGCCTACACGCGCTTCGTGCTGGAACGCGGACTGGCCGGCGACCTGCTCGATCTGCAGGCGGCGCTGGCGCCCTGCCTGATGGGCTACGGCGAGGCAGCCGAGCGCCTGATCCGCGATCCGGCGACGCGGCTCGACGGCAATCCCTACGCGGAGTGGATCGCCGCCTACACCAGCGACGGCTACCGCAGCGGCGGTGCGCGCCGCGATCGAGGCGCTGGACCGGCTCGGCGCGACGCACGGCGCGGAGGCGCGCTACCCGATCGCTGCGCGCGACGTTCACCGCCGCCACGCGCCTCGAAGCGGCGTTCTGGGACATGGGCTGGGCGGCCCAGGATTGATCGCATGAGGACGGACATCACCGGTCCGACGTCGCGCATCTACTTCTCGCAGCGTCTGCGCCTGCACTACGTGGATTGGGGCAACCCGGACGCGCCGCCGCTCTTGCTGCTGCATGGCGGGCGCGACCATTGCCGCAACTGGGACTGGGTGGCGGAGGCGCTGCGCGGCGAGTGGCACGTCATCGCGCCCGACCTGCGCGGCCACGGCGACAGCGCCTGGTCGCAGGCCGGCAACTACACGATGGCCGCCTACATCTACGACCTCGCGCAGCTCGTCCATCAGCAGAAGCTGGCGCCCGTCACCATCGTCGCGCACTCGCTCGGCGGCAATATTTCCCTCCGCTACGCCGGGCTCTATCCCGATCACGTGCGCAAGCTCGTCGCGATCGAGGGCCTCGGCCCGTCGCCACGGCGGATCGCGCAGCAAGCCGGCGTCGAGCATCGTCGAGCGGATGCACGCCTGGGTGGACGAGCAGCGCGGCCTCTCGGGCCGGCTGCCGCGCCGCTACCCGAGCATCGAAGCGGCGCTCGCGCGGATGCAGGCGGAGAACGCCCATCTCTCGCCCGAGCAGGCGCGGCACCTGACGCAGCACGGCGTCAACCAGAACGAGGACGGCACCTATAGCTGGAAATTCGACAACTACGTGCGCGTCTGGCCGCCCTACGACATGACCAACGGCGAGATACCGAGCTGCTGTGGTCGCGCATCGCCTGCCCGACGCTGCTGGTCTACGGCGCGGAGAGCTGGGCGTCCAACCCGGCGAAGGACGGCCGGCTGCGCCATTTCCGCACCGCCGAGGTGATCTCGGTCCGGGCGCCGGGCATTGGGTGCATCACGACCGGCTGGATGTGTTCCTCGGCGAGCTGCGGCGCTTCCTCTAGGTTCCCTCGATGAACGACTGGTCGTTGTCGGCCGGCACCGGCGCGTCGCGGTGCAGCAGGCCCTCCCGCTTGAGATCCGCCCACAACGCGGCCGGGATCTTGTGTTGCAGCAGCTTGAGGTTGGTCGCGAACTCGTCGACGTTGCGCGGACCTGGGATGATCGCCGAGACCACGGGATGCGCCAGCGGGAATTGCAGCGCGGCCGCCGGCAGCGACGCGCCGTGGCTCTCGCACACGCGCCGGATCGCCGCGACGCGCGCGACGATCTCGGGCGGCGCCGCGGCATAGTTCCAGGTGTCGCGACCGGCGAGGATGCCGGAGTTGAGCGGGCCGCCGATCACCAGCGTGGTGCCGGCCGCCTGGCATTTCGGGATGAGGTCGTCGAGCGGCGCCTGCTCCAGCAGCGTGTAGCGGCCGGCGAGCAGGAAGGCGTCCCACTGGCCGAACTCCATCACCGCCATGCAGGCCTCGCGCTCGTTGACGCCGATGCCGATCGCCTGCACCGCGCCGCGGCGCCGCAGCTCGTCGAGCGCGCGATAGCCGCTGTCGCGCAGCACGCGCATATGCTCGGCGTTCTTCTCCGCGCCGTGCTGATACACGCCGATGTCGTGCACGTACAGAATGTCGATCCGCGCGAGACCGAGGCGCTGGAAGCTGTCCTCCATCGACCGCATGATGCCGTCGTAGGAATAGTCGTACACTCACCTCGAACGGCAGCGGCGGCTTGCGCCCGCCGCGGACCCTCCGCCGCCTGTTCGGACGCAGCAGGCGGCCGACCTTGGTGGACAGCACCCAATCCTCGCGCGGCTTGTCGCGCAGCGCATCGCCGACCCGCCGCTCCGCCGCGCCGACGCCGTAGAACGGTGCGGTGTCCACGTAGCGCACGCCGTCGGCCCAGGCCGCGTGGATGATCGTCTCGCCCTCCTCGCGCGACACGCCGATCCGGCTGCCGCCAAGCGTGGCGGTGCCGACGCCGAGCGCCGTGACGTGCAGGTTGGTCCGGCCGATCCGCCGCTTCTGCCAGCTCAGCATGGCATCTCTCCATTCGCGAGGAATGCAATCTTCCCAGAGCGGCATCTTCACGGCAAGCTGGACCGGGCGCGCCGGCTGTTCCAGGGCGAGTGTTCTATCCCGCGTTGGAGCGTCGCCAGGCGACGTAGCGCTTGATGCCCTCCTCGATCGGCACTTTGGGCTGCCAGCCGATCGTCTGCTCCGCCTTGGCGCGGCTGAAGCGAAGGTGATCCACGCTCGCCGACTTCACCGCGCGCGTGTCCTCGCGATGCTCCGGCGACAGATTGGGTGCCTCGCAGGCTGCGAGCAGCAGCTCGACCACGCGGTTGAGGTCGGTGTCCACGCCGGTCGCGATGTTCAGCACATTGCCGCTCGAACGGCTGCTCATCGCGGCGAGACAGGCATCGGCGACGTCGGTGACGTAGACGTAGTCGTGCACCTCGCGCCCGTCGCCGAGGATGACGGGGCGCTCGCCGCGACTGATCGCGTCATAGGCTTGCGCGATGAACACCGCATTGACCGCGCGCGCGTGCTGCCGCTCGCCGTAGACGGAGGAGAAGCGCAAGGCGTTGTATTCGACGCGATACGCTTGCGCGTAGTGCGCGCACAGTGCCTCTCCCATCAGCTTGCTGGTGCCGTACAGGTTGGTCGCCGGCTGCTGGCCGGCGCTGGCGAAGGGCGTCTCTTCCGTGATCGTCGCCGCCGTGGAAGTGCCGTAGCTGGAGATCGACGACGAGAAAATGACCCTCTTGGCGTGCGCGATGCGCGCGGCCTCCAGCGTGTTCACCACGCCCTGCGTGTTGACCGCGACGCCGAGCGGCACGTTGCGCGACAGCGGCAGGGTGAGGAACGCGGCCAGCGCGAACACGCCGGTGATGTTCTGCGTCGCGTCGATCAGCTCGTTCAGCCGCAGCACGTCGCCGCGTAGCAACGTGACTCGCGGATCGCCTTCGAGGTGCCGGATCATCTCGGACGTGCCGAGTGCCAGATTGTCGAACAGCCGCACCTCGATGGCACCCGCCGCGAGCAGCGCGTCGGTGATGTGCGACCCAATCAGACTTGCCCCGCCGGTGATGAGGAACCGGGAACCCGCGATCTCTGGCATTGCTACCCCTTCGTGAAACGGCCGGCGCTCGTGCCGGACAGACGGCCGAAGACCGCGCCGGACATCAGCCCCGCGCCGCCGAGATAATTGCCGTAGAAGATGCCGCCGACCAGCTCGCCGGCGGCGTAGAGGCCGGGGATCGTGCGGTCCGTCACGTCCAGCACCTCGCCGCTGGTGTTGATGCGCAGGCCGCCGAAGGTGAAGGTGATGCCGCAGGTGACGACGAAGCCGGAATAGGGCGGCTCGCTGATCGGCAGCGCCCAGTTCGATTTGGGCGGCGCGATGCCGCGCGGTGCCCTTGCCGTCGAGGATCGCGGGGTTGTAGTCGCCCGGCTGGCAGGCGGCGTTGAACTCGCCGCACGGTGCGCACCAGCCCGTCGGGGTCGATGTCCAGCGCCCGCGCCAGCTCCTCGATGGTGTTCGCCTCGGCCTTGGTCACCTGGCGGATGCGGTATTCGTCGCGCACCATGCCGATCGTCTTGGCGTCGAAGATCTGCACGGCGGTCGCGCTGCGGCTGCTTCATCACCTCGCGGCCGTACTTGGCGTAGGTGTAGTTGCGGTAGTCCGCGCCCTCGTCGACGAAGCGCTCGCCGTTCAGGTTGACGACGATGCCGATCGGGTAGGAGTGCTTCTGGAAATTGTCGAGCACCACGCGGTCGCCGAACGGCGGCGCGCTGATGTCCCACTGCACCGCGTGGCAGGTCGACCAGCCGCCGAACGGCTGCGCCCCGATGTCCAGCGCCGCGCGGATGCCGTCGCCGGTGTTGTAGCGCGTGCCGCGCACCCGGCAGAGCTCCCAGCCCGGACCGAGATAGCGGGTGCGCATCTCCGGGTTCGCCTCGAAGCCGCCGCAGGCGAGCACCACCGACTTGCCGTGGATTTCGTCGTAGCCGTCGGGGCCGAACACCTGCACGCCGGTGATCGCCCCCTTGCGGTCCTGCAGCAGCTTGCGCAGTCCCGTGCCGTAGCGGATCTCGATGCCGAGCCGCTCGGCGATCCTCACCTCGGCATCGACCAGTCCCCAGCCGCCGCCGACCGCCTCGATGTTCACGCCGCCGTAGAAATGGTGCTTGCCGTCCAGCACGTAGGATTGCCGGCCGAACATCGGGATGAAGCGGACGCCGTGCTGGCGCATCCAGCGATGGTCTCGCGCGAGCGGCCGATGAGGATCTTCGCCAGCTCCTCGTCGGACTCGTTCTCGGTGACGTGCATCAAATCGTCGCATGTAGGTTTCGTGGTGCAGCGGCGGCAGCACGATCTGCGATCGACCTCGGCTTCGGACAGGTCCACCGAGCACGTCCTGGCGCAGATCGTCGAGGCCGTCATGCACGAAGCGGAAGCCGCCGGCGGTGAAGATGCGAGTTGCCGCCGCGCTCCTCGACCGAGCGCCTTCTCCAGCACGACGCACGGAGGCGCCCTGCTCGCGGGCGGCGATAGCGCCGCGCAGAGCGCGGCATTGCCCGCGCCCACCACGATCACGTCGAATTTTTCCGCGCTATCCGCCATCGCCCTCGCTTCCCCCGCTCGGCGCGCGACGGTAGGTGCGCCGGCTCCGCCTCGTCAACCGCCCGGCTTGACAGGAAATCGGCCCCGTCGCGAAGTGAGGCCACAGGATGCGAGGCGCGGGGATCACATGCTCAAGTGGAAGATCGGCGACGTGACGGTGACGAAGATCGTCGAGCTGGAAGTCACCGGCGGCAGCCGCTTCATCCTGCCGCAGGCGACGCCCGAGGCAGTGTTGCCGATGTCCTGGCTGCAACCGCATTTCGCCGACGAGAACGGGCGCCTCAGAATGAGCATCCACGCGCTCATCGTCGAGACGCCGACGCGGCGCATCGTCGTCGACACCTGCCTCGGCAACGACAAGGAGACCGCCGCATCCCGACCTGGAACAAGCTGCAGGGCAGCTTTTTGTCCGATATCGCGGCCGCCGGCTATCCGCGCGAGTCGATCGACACGGTGCTGTGCACGCATCTCCACGTCGATCACGTCGGCTGGAACACGATGCTGTCGGGCGGCCGCTGGGTGCCGACTTTCCCGAACGCGCGCTACCTGATGGGGCGCGTCGAGTACCAGCACTGGACCACGCAGAACGACGCGCGAGGACATGCGCGCGGTGATCGCGGATTCGGTCAAGCCCGTGCATGACGCGGGGCTGGTCGATCTGGTGGAGACCGATCGCGCGCATCACCGACGAGATCAGCCTGATCCCGACGCTCGGCCATACGCCGGGGCATGTCAGCGTGCGGATCGTCTCGCGCGGCGAGGAGGCGCTGATCACCGGGGATTTCCTGCACCATCCCGTGCAGATCGGCCATCCCGAGTGGGCCTCGACGGCGGACAGCGATCCCGCGCAAGGCGAGGCGACGCGCTGGTCGATGTTCCGCCAGCTCGCCGGCGCGCCGGTGCTGGTGATCGGCACGCATTTCGCGGGCGCGACCGCCGGGCATATCGTGCGCGACGGCGAGACGTTCAGACTGGTCGTGTGAGGGAGCGAGCGATGGCGACAGGGCGGGCGGATCTCACGGGCAAGTTCGCGGTTGTGACCGGCGGCAGCAACGGCATCGGCGCGGCGACGGTGCGGTCGCTCGCCGGAGCGGGGGCGACAGTGGCCATCTGCTACAACCGCGGCGAGGACGGGCGCGGGCGCTGCTCGCGGAACTGCCGCCGGGCGACCATCGCGTCATGCATCTCGAACTGACCGACGTGGCCTCGGTGCGCCGCATGGGCGACGAGCTGCGCGATGCGTTCGGGCGCGTGGATGTGCTGGTCAACTCGGCCGGCATGACGCGACCGATCCCGCACGCCGACCTCGACGCGCTGGACGAAGGCTTTCTTCGACCAGGTGCTGATCGCCAATGCGCGCGGCCCCTATTCGGTGATCCGCACGCTGCTGCCGCTGCTGCGCGCGGCCGCGCCCTCGGTGGTCGTGAACGTGTCCTCGGTCGCGGCGTTCAACGGCCAGGGCAGCAACATCGCCTACGGCGCGTCGAAGGCCGCACTCGACACGATGACGATGTCGCTGGCGCGCGCGCTTGGCCCGGATGTGCGCTTCCTGTGCGTCTCGCCCGGTCCCGTCGCGACCGATTTCGTCGCCGGGCGCGGGCGCGAGCAGATCGCCAAGATCATGGCGACCGCGCCGCTCAGGCGCGTGATCGAGCCCGAGGAGATCGCCAGCGCGATCATGGCCTGTGTCACGCATCTCGGCGCCGCCACCGGGACGAAGATCGTGGTGGATGGCGGGCGCGCCCTCTGAGCGCCGGCGGTCACAGCCGCTCGTCGTCGCCGACCAGATGCAGCGGCGTCTCGCCCGTCCAGTGCGCGGCGACAGTTCGCCAGGGCACGGCGCAACCCGGTGCCGCGCGATTCCGGCACCGAGCCCGAGTTGTGCGGCGAGCCGATCACGTTCGGCAGGTCCAGGAACGGATGGTCCATGCGGAACGCGCCGTGCCGCACCGGCTCGACCCACCAGGCGTCGATGCAGGCGGTGAAGTCGGGGTTCGCCCGCAGATGCGCGTAGAGCGCCGCCTCGTCGACGATCTCGCCGCGCGCGAGGTTCACCAGGATGGCGTCACGCTTCATTCGGTCGAGTTGCGGTGCCGCGATCATGCCTTGCGTCGTGCGCGTCAGCGGCAGGCTGATGACCAGCACGTCAGCGACCGCAAGCAGTTCGTCGAGGCGATCGGGCGTGCCGATCCAATCCAGCTTGCTCCTGCGTCCGGCCACGACGGTTGATCGCGTGAACCCTCATGCCGACCGCCCGCATCAGTCGCGCGGTGGCGACGCCGATGCCGCCGAAGCCGAGAATGCCGCAGGTGCGGCCGGCCAGCATCCGGTTTGGCGCGAACTGATTGAACGCGCCGCGCGCCAAGGCGGCGTGCTCGACCAGCAGGCGCTTGGCGGCGGCGAGCGTCATGGCGAGCGCGTGCTCCGCCATCGGTTCGGCGTAGGCTCCGCCGTTGCTCGCGACCGGCACATCGGGCGGCAGATCGTGCAACGGAATGAAATCGACGCCGGCCGTCATGAACTGTATCAATCTCGCGCCGGCCAGGTCACCGTGCTCGCCCGGTCGCAATTCCTTGCCGGTGTTGTGGGACAGCACGATGGTCGCCTGCCGCAAGGCGGGCGAGCGGTCGGCCTCCGCGAGATCGGGCAGATAGACGACATCCGCGGCACTCCCCAGCGTGTCCGCGACGACCGCGCGCCCGCTGCGGCCGGGGTCGAACGTGACCACGAGAGTGTGTGCATTCACCGGCCCATCCTCCATGCGATAGCTCCCTGATGACCAGAAACGGATCGCCGCCTTGATCGTCACCACCTTCCCGCGCCCGGTGCGCGAGATCGAGCACGTGCTCATCCCGCTCTCCGACGGCACGCGGCTCGCGGCTCGCATCTTCCTGCCCGAAGACGCCGAGAGCCACGCCGGTTCCCGCCATCCTCGAATACCTCCCGTACCGCAAGCGCGACGGCACATGGGAGCGCGACGCGCTGACGCATCCCTATCTCGCCGGGCACGGCTACGCTTCCGTGCGCGTCGATCTGCGCGGCAGCGGCGAGTCGGACGGGCTGCTGTTCGACGAGTACGCGCAGCAGGAGCAGGACGACGCGCTGGAAGTGATCGCGTGGCTCGCGCGGCAGAGCTGGTGCAACGGCGCGGTCGGGATGATGGGCATCTCCTGGGGCGGCTTCAACGGATTGCAGGTCGCCGCACGTCGCCCGCCGGCGCTGAAGGCGATCATCACGCTATGCTCCACCGACGACCGCTATCGCGACGACGTGCATTTCATGGGCGGCGCGATGCTGACCGCCAAGTTCGGCTGGGCGTCGTTCTTCTTCGGGGCGATGTGCCATCCGCCCGATCCGGCGCTGGTCGGCGAGCGATGGCGCGAGATGTGGCTGGAGCGGTTGCGGAACGTGCCGCTGTTCCTGGAACGCTGGCTGCGCCACCAGCGGCGCGACGCCTATTGGAAGCACGGCTCGGTCTGCGAGGACTACGCGGCGATCGAATGCCCGGTCTACGCGGTCGGCGGCTGGACGGACGGCTACACCAACGCGATCCCGCGCCTGCTGGAAGGATTGTCGGCGCCGCGCAAGGGGCTGATCGGGCCGTGGGCACACGCCTACCCGCACTTCGCGATGCCCGGCCCGCGGATCGGCTTTCTGCAGGAGATGCTGCGCTGGTGGGATCATTGGCTGAAGGGCATCGACACCGGCGTGATGCGCGAACCGATGCTGCGGGCGTGGATGATGCAGAGCGTGCCGCCCGCGACGCATCACGACGAGCGGCCGGGGCGATGGATCGCCGAACCTGCGTGGCCCGCGCCGGGCATCGTGCCGCGCCGGTGGTTCCTCACGGATCAAGGCTTGGACGATCGGGCGTCGGACCTGACGTCACGACAGGTGCGCTCGCCCCAGGAGGCCGGGCGCGCCGCAGGGGCTTGGTGCCCGTTCGGCCGCGGCCAGGACGATGCCGGAGACCAGCGCGAGGATGACGCGCGCTCCCTGGTGTTCGAGACCGCTCCGCTCGATGCGGTGACGGAAATCCTCGGCGCGCCGATCGTCACGCTGGAGGTCGCGTGCGACGTGGCGCTGGCCAGTCTCGCGGTGCGCCTGTGCGACGTGCATCCTGACGGCGCTTCGCTGCGCGTCAGCTTCGGCATTCTCAACCTCACCCATCGCGACGGGCACGAGGCGCCGACGCCGCTTGTCCCGGGCGAACGGTATCGCGTGACGATCAAGCTGAACGACGCGGGGTTCGCATTCCCGCCGGGACACCGGATCAGGGTGGCGATCTCGACGGCCTATTGGCCGATGATCTGGCCGAACCCCGGATGCCGCGACCGTCACCGTGTTCGCCGGCCAGGTGGAATTGCCGATCCGCGCACCGCGAGCACGAGGACTCGCTGCTGGCGCCTTTCCTCCGGTGGAGACCGCCGCGCCGGAGCCGCGCACCACGCTGCGTCCCGGCCTGACGCGGATCGACCGCATCGGGATCGAGCTCGGCAGCGAGGGCAGCTTCGATTTCCACATCGAAGGCGACGATCCGCTGAGCGCGGTCGCGGAGATGCGCCAGACGCAGACCGTCTCGCGCGGAGACTGGCGCACCCGCATCGAGACGCGCACGCGGCTGTCATGCACAAGCGAGGCGTTCGTGGTGCGCGGCGGGGTGCGCGCGTGGGACGGCGACGAGGAGGTGTGCAGCCGGGATTGGGACTGCACGATCGCGCGCGATCTCGTGTAGCAGCCCCCTCACCCCGGCCCTCTCCCCGAGGGGGAGAGGGAGAAGGGAGAAGCCTACTTGATCTTGCCGAGCTCGCGGAGCTGGCGCTCGATGTTGCCCATCAGTCCGACCGACGGGGTGGCGGTCTTGAGGTCGGTGATTTTTTCGAAGTTGTCCTGGATCATCTCGATCGTCACCGGCTTGTCGGGATCGAAGGCGACGCCCTCGGTCATGAAATACTGCACGCGCGCGAAGGTGCCCGCGGTGCCGGCGAGGATGTAGCCCGAGACCTTGCACTCCTCGCTCGCCATGTAGGCGACGACGGGAGAAACCAGCTCGGGTCGCATGTATTCGGCGACGCCGGGCGGCAGCAGGTTCTCGGTCATGCGCGTCTTGGCCGAGGGCGACAACGCGTTGAGCATGATGTTGTATTTCGCACCCTCGAAGCGCAGGCAGTTGATGAACCCGTTCAGCGCCATCTTGGCCGCGCCGTAGTTGGACTGGCCGAAATTGCCGACCGTGCCGGAGCCCGAGGTGGTGACGACGACGCGGCCATACTGGCGCTCGCGGAAGATCGGCCACGCGGCCTTGGTGCAATAGACGGTGCCCATCAGGTGCACCTTCATCACGAACTCGAAATCCTCCATGTCCATGTTCACGAAGGCCTTGTCGCGCAGCACGCCGGCGTTCGCGACCAGGATGTCGAGCCGCCCCCAAGTGTCCGTCGCCGTCTTGACGATGTTCGCGGCACTCTTTTCGTCGGCCACGAAATCGTAGTTCGCGACCGCCTCGCCGCCGGCCGCCTTGATCTCCTCGACCACCTTGTCGGCCACCGCGTTGGCCGTGCCGCGCCCGTCGACCGACGCCACCCGGATCGTTCACGACCACCTTGGCGCCCCGGCTGGCGAGCAGCTTGGCGTGCTCCCGGCCGAGCCCGGCGCCGGCCCCGGTGACGATGGCAACGCGGTTGTCGTAGCGGATGGTCATGGTTCACGCCCCTCTTGCTGCCGCCACGCGCTGCGTTCCGCCGTGGCTTCTCGCCGAAAATCTACCGTGCGGATGCATTACGCGAAAGTAGCAGGCACGACCAGCCCGTAGCCGACCCGGTCGTCGGTGCCTTCAAGGATCGAGTCGCAGGCGGCTGGGCAGGAGCTCGCCCTGGCTCTCGAGCACCGGATAGGCGCCCGCCGCGACAAAATGCGCGTTCACCCGCCCGAGGTCGCGGAGCAGGTCGAGCGACAGGCTGCTCGCCTCGGAAGTCTCCTCGCCCGAGCGCACGCGGGCGAAATGCGCCGTGGTCGCGGCGGCCTCCATGTCGCGGAACAGATCCTTCTCGGCCACGAGCTGCCGCGCGGCCCGCGTATCCTGCGTCATGAACACCGCCGAGGCGGCGCGCAGGTTGCGGGTCAAGCGTTCGAGCAGCTGGCGCGCCTGCTCCCGCTCGCCCTCGGGCGGCGGCAGCCCGCGCTTTTGCCGACGCGCGGCGTGACCCATGATGTTGCGGTCCACCACGTCCGCCGCGGCTTCCAGATTGGTGGAAAAAACCAAGATCTCGGTCAGGCGGCGATGGTCGGCCTCGGTCAGCGCCTCCACGTCGAGTCGCGCGAGATAGGCCCGGATCGCCGCATTCAGGGCGTCGATCACGTCGTCCAGACGGCGCGTGCCGGAAATGCGCTGCCGGTCCGCGCCGGCCAGCGCCTCGGATGCGCCGGTCAGCATGGTCTCCAGGATATCGGTCATGCGCAGCGCCTCGCGCGATGCGGAGGCGAGCGCCACGGCGGGCATCTCCAGCCCGCCTTCGTCGAGATGGCGGGGCCGGGACGGATCATCCGCCTCGCTGCGCGCCGGCAGCATCCGCCGCAGCAGGGCGGCGAACGGCCCGAGCACCGGCATGAAGACGAGGGCCACTACAAGATTGAACCCGGTGTGGAAATCGGCGACCGCGCGCTCGGGGCCGGGCTCCCAGCGCGCCATCTCGGGACCGATCCAGTCGAGCAGGGCGAGCGCCAGCATGCAGCCGATCAGCCGGTTGAGCAGGTTGCCGATGGGCAGCCGCCGGGCCACCGGGTCGTCGCCGGACACGCCCTCCAGCACCGGGTTGATCGCGGAGCCCAGATTGGCCCCGAGCACCAGCGCGTAGGCCGCGTGCGGCGGCACCGCGCCCTTGGCGGCGAGCGACATCACCAGCAGCACCACCGCGACGCTGGAATGCGCGGCCCAGGTCAGCGCCGCGGCGATCAGCACGTCCACCACCGGCTCGGTCGCGATCGACCCCAGGATCAGCCGCAAGCTCGGCGCGTCCTCGTAAGGCGTCACCAGCATGAGCAGTTCGCGCAACGCCAGCAGCATCAGCCCGAGCCCGATCGCCACGCGCCCGAGATCGCGCGTGCGGGCGACGTGGGCGCGGCGGAACACGATGACGCCGACCAGCACGAGGGCCGGGCTGATGCTGGCGACGTCGAAGGACAGCACCTGCACGATCAGCGTTGTCCCGACATTCGCCCCGAGCATCACCGCGAGCGCCGGCACCAGTTCGACGAAGCCGCTCGCGGCGAAGCCCGACACCATCAGGCCGGTGGCGGTACTGCTCTGCAACACCGCCGTCACGCCGAGCCCGGCACCGAACGCGGCGATGCGGTTATGCAGCGCGGTGGAGAGCAGACGCCGCAGATCGGGGCCGAATGCGCGCTGGATGCCGGTCTGCACCATGTGCACGCCCCAGAGCAGCAGCGCGACCGCTCCGGCAAGGTCGAGCAGGGTCCAGGTGGCGTTCATCAGGCGACTATATCTGCCCGCGGAGGATCCCTCTATTCCCTCACGCCACGTGTCCGTGCTCGCGCACCCGCAGCCCCCACGTGAGGTCTTGACTGATCCATAACTGAAAAGTCATGCGTTCTCCATGCAGATCGCGCCCGATCACCTCTTCAAGACCCTCGCGGATCCGACCCGTCGCCGCAAGGCAGCTATCGGCATCGATCGGTCGATTTTCGACATCCGCCGCAACGAACCACTATCCGCTTAGCCGCGGAAAAATACCGTCAGCGCTCTGGAGATCAGCTTCAGCCAAGGTGACGAATGGAAGGCACTCATCAGCAAGTACATCGTGACCATTCCGCTCAGCGGTGACGCATCTTGCGCGGCCGAGCAGAGCATATCCGGCGGGCCGCCACCAAGAACACCCGTAAGCAGCGCCATGATTGCGCAGGTCGGCGTGGCCGCGAGGCATAGCCAGTCGGCTGCGCCGAGTGCGGCGGCGTTGCCGCTTTCATAACGGATCGCGCGGCAGGCGCATCCGCCGGCATATGCCTCGCTCATGTCTGCTTTCCTACAGCAAAGCGCGGTTGGGCCACGGCAACCACGACCTCGCTCAGCCCTTGTTGTACTCGTCGTGGCGGCGCCACCACACGCCCGTCTCGTTGCGCCCCTTGGGGGCGCGGTCGAGCCACTGATACATGCCCCAGAGGCCGTCCAGCCCGCGCGAATAGGTGGAATAGGTGTGGTAGACCACACCGTCCTCAAGCGCGAACGCGCTCATGCCCGGCCTCTCGCGCGTGAACGTGGCCACGTCGGTTCCGGTCATGGCCGCGAAGGCGACAGGCCCCTCGGCGGCGGCTTCCGGCTTCACGTCCAGCGCGTGGCCGCCGCGCTCGTAGTTGTATTCGACGGCCCCATCGCGCTGTTGCTCCTCGGTGACCGAGACGTTGAAGTCGAAGTTGAAGTCGCTGCCGAGCGAGGACGCCCAGGGAAACGTCCACCCCATCCGCCGCTTGAACGCCTGCAGCTTCGCGAGAGGCGCCTGCGACACCGCCGAAAGCGTGACGTCGTGGCTCGCCAAGTGGACGACGAAGCCGTCGAACCCGTCCGCGATCGCCGAGCAGGACGGACACCCCGCCGTGTAGTCGGGCCCGAACATGAAGTGGTAGACGAGGAGCTGCGAACGCCCTCGGAAGAGGTCTGCCAGCGAGGCGCTCCCCTCCTCGGTCTCAAATCGATACTCCTTGTCGATCCGGACCAACGGCAGCTCCAGCCGTCGCCGCGCGAGCTCGTCGCTGCGCCGCGTTAGCTCCTTCTCCTCCTTCAGCAGCCCGAGCCGGGCCTTCAGCCACTCATCACGCGAAACGACTTGATTCTGCATAGTTAACCTCCTGTTTGTTGAGATGCTTGTTGCGTGGGGACGATCAATTCCGGTCGAGCAGCCGGGTCAACCGGTCGAACTCGCTTTCCCAGCCTGACGCGCGTTAGTGCAGCGGTTTCGAGGAGTCCCGTTCCGCAGCGATGGTGTCGAGGTTTCGGACAACCTTCTTCCAACCTTCGCTCATGTTCTTGAAAGCGGTATCGTTCTTCGGGAGCACGAAGCCGGAGTGGACAAGGCGAAGGCGCGTGCCGTTTTCAACCTTGGAAAGGGTCCACGTGACGACAGTGTCCAGCCGGGAGCCGTATCCGACATTTCCCTCGTGTCCGCCCTTCCATGCATAGGCGAGGCGTTCGTTCGGCATCACGTCCAACACGTGGCAGTGAATGATACCGTCCCACGCGCCGGCCGGCTTCGTCTGGAGCGTAAAGTGCGTGCCCTTCACGGGCTCGAACCCTGTCGGCGCCATCATGATCCAGCGGCCGATCAGCTCGCCGGTTGTCAGCGTTTTCCAGATCGTCTCCGGCGCATGTGGGAAGACCTCGTCAACCACGATGTCTTGCGTGTCGGACTTCAACGCGGCGTCGTTCATGGATCGATCTCCTTCAGGAGGGTACGGAGGTTGGCGAACCGGTCGCGCCAGAAGACGCCGTAGTGGCTCATCCAATCGACCAGGGGCGCGAGACCTTCAGGCTGCGCGCGGTAGTAGACGTTGCGGCCCTCGGGCCGCTCGGCGACCAGGCCGGCCTGCTTCAACGACTTGAGGTGTTGCGAGATGGCGCCCTGCGTCACGCCGCTCCCCCGCGTCAGCTCGACCACGGTAATCTCGTCGGACCGGACGATCCGTTCGAATACGGCGCGCCGCGTGGGATCGGAAAGCGTCCGCATGACAGCATTGAGGGTGGCGGCTTCAGTCATGACTGATACATTAGTGTTTGCTAATCCATTAGTCAAGCCTAATTTATCCCTGCACAGCTTCAGCGCCTTGATGGCGGATTTCTGCGTCCTCAATGGGTGATGGGGCGCGGGAAGTAGGCGCCCCCGGGGGGCGTATCGCATCGCTTGGATGGCACGGGCGCGCCGACGTGAACTCAGGCGATCAAAACCGATCGGCTGAAAATCAGCCACGTATCGAAATCAAAGCTTCAATCTACAATGGCGGATGGATGATCGACGAGAGCGTCGGTTCCTACTCCCACTCGATCGTTTCTGGTCATCATAACTCGCTGAATCTTCTGCGCAAAAATTCTCTTCTCACGGTCCGGACCCGACGGCCAGTCCGTCGTCGCACATTAGAAGCGCCGTCGGCGGCTCGGACGCCGATAGGAGGAGCCGTCCAGCGACTCCTCCCAGGCTTCGGATCTCATCGTCGATCTCGCTAGGCGCACGATGATGCCTTCGACATTGGCCTGGTAGTGCACCGTCTCAGCCGCGCCGCCGCTCAGGATGCAAGGCGAGGACGGTCGTGGTGATCCAATAGGCAATGTTTCTGGTTTTCAACGCCGGGCCGCCCAGCTCTGACTTGTTCCGAAGAGCTTCAGTCTGTCCGCGCCAAGACCTGCTCCAGGGCCGCAAAGAACCCCTGCCACCCGCCCTTGGCGCCCTGGTAGGCCTGCTGCTGATCCGGCCGGAAGCCCGACTGCTCCATGCGCAGGTGGGTCCCCGTGCTCGTAGGGGTGAGAGTCCAAGTGACGATACTCTCGAGACCATAGGCACCCCACGTGTAAGACAGCGTTTTATTCGCCTCGACTGCCTGGACCTGACAGTCAACAACGCCCCAGTCTGCGCGAAGATTGAAACTGTGGCCCACGACAGGCTTGAAGTCGTTCTTCATGAGCCACTCCTCGATCAGGTGTGGTTGCGTGAGCGCGCGCCAGATCTTTTCCGGCGGAAAAGGTATCTCCCGTTCGACAACGACGGAGAGCGTTTCGGTCGCAGTATTGGTCATTGGTCCATCCTTTTGAGTAGATCTTCGAGGTGGTCGAACCGGCCTTGCCAGAAGCCGGCCATTTGGCTTGTCCAGTCGATCAGCGGGGCCAAGGCGCCGAGCTGCGCGCTATAGTGCGTCTGGCGACCTTCGTGGCGGTCGCGCACCAGCCCGGCGAGTTTGAGAATGCCCAAATGCTTGGATACGGCGGGCTGCGAGACGCCCGATTGATCGGTCAGCGCTCGTACGGTCTGCTCCCCGTCACGACACAGCCGTTCGAAAACTGCACGGCGAGTTGGGTCGGCGAGGGTCTTGAAGAGGACGTCGGGGGTGCTGGGCATGTGCAACCGATAACCCATGAGCGATTGATCGGATCAATAACTTATGAGCTATGGGTCCGTCAAGGACGAAGAGGCATTCGAAATGGCCGACGGCTAGAAATTGTGATTGCATCTACGGTTGATGGTTTTCCTCGACGCGTAGCCCGCCATCACCGCTCGACAACAGGGGACCGTTTCTGCGGCCGCAGAATTTAACGCTATCGATAAATAGCCATACAGTTATCAATAACCCACGCAAAAGTATTCTACACCCCTCACTCCCACTCGATCGTCCCCGGCGGCTTGCTGGTGATGTCGTAGGTAACGCGGTTGATGCCGCGCACCTCGTTGACGATGCGGTTCGAGACGCGGGTGAGGAAGCCCATGTCGAAGGGATAGACGTCCGCCGTCATGCCGTCGGTGCTGGTCACGGCGCGGAGCGCGCAGGCGTGGTCGTAGGTGCGCTGGTCGCCCATCACGCCCACCGTGCGGACCGGCAGCAGCACCGCGAACGCCTGCCAGATCGCGTCGTACAGCCCGGCGTTGCGGATTTCCTCGAGATAGATCGCATCCGCGCGGCGCAGCAGGTCCAGCTTCTCGCGCGTGATCGCGCCGGGGATGCGGATCGCGAGGCCGGGGCCGGGGAACGGGTGGCGGCCGACGATGCTCTCCGGAATGCCGAGTTCGCGCCCCAGCGCGCGCACCTCGTCCTTGAACAGCTCGCGCAGCGGCTCCACCAACTGCATCCGCATCCGCTCGGGCAGACCGCCGACATTATGGTGCGACTTGATGGTGACGCTCGGCCCGCCGGTGAAGCTCACGCTCTCGATGACATCCGGGTACAGCGTGCCCTGCGCGAGAAAATCCGCGCCGCCGAGTTTTTTCGCTTCCTCCTCGAACACCTCGACAAATAGTCGGCCGATGGTTTTTCTCTTGGTCTCCGGGTCGGTCACGCCATCGAGTGCGGCGAGGAACAGGTCGGATGCGTCGCGATGCACGAGGGAAATATTGAACCGCTCTCGGAATGTGCGTTGCACCTCCTCCGCCTCGCCCTGCCGCAGCAGGCCGTGATCGACGAAGATGCAGGTGAGCTGGTCGCCGATCGCCTCGTGGATCAGTACCCGCAGCCACGGACGAATCGACGCCGCCCGACAGGCCGCAGATCACCCGTCCGCCGCCGACCTGTCCGCGGATGCGCTCGATCTCGGCGGCGCGAAAGCCGGCCATCGTCCAGCGCCCGGACAGGCCGGCGACGCTGTGGGTGAAATTGCGCAGGAGCTGCGCGCCGTGCGGCGTGTGGGCGACCTCGAGATGGAACTGCACGGCGTAGAATTTGCGCGCATCGTCGGCGATGGCGGCGAACGGCGCGCCCTCGCTGACGCCCACCGTGCGAAAGCCCGGCGGTAGCCGCGTCACGCGGTCGCCGTGGCTCATCCACACCTGCTCGCGGGCACCCTTCTCCCAGGCACCGTGGAACAGCGCGCAGTCATCCGTGACCTCGACGAAGGCACGGCCGAATTCGCGATGCTCCGAGCCCTGCACCTCGCCACCGAGCTGGGCGCACATCATCTGCTGGCCGTAGCAGATGCCGAGCACCGGCACCCCCGCCTCGAACACGATGTCGGGCGCGCGCGGCGCCTCCGCGTCGGTGACGCTGGCCGGGCCCCCGGATAGCACGAAGGCACGCGCGCCGAACGCTGCGATGCGGCCGGGGTCGGCGTTGAACGGCCAGATCTCGCAATAGACGCCGCTCTCGCGCAGCCGCCGCGCGATGAGCTGCGTCACCTGGCTGCCGAAATCGAGGATCAGCACGCGCTCGGTCGCCAGGTCGGTCAGGGTCTCGGTCATGCGGCTCCCGGAGTAATGGTGTGGACGGGCTTGCAGCACGCGCCACGAGGCGCGGCAAGTGGGATCGCGACGCTAGTGCCGGTACCGATCATAGGTACCGGCCACGCTCCAGGATTTCCACCGTGTATTCCCGATAGGTCATGCCAAGCTCCTCGGCGCGGGCCAGGCGGCGCAACGCGATCTCCCTCGGCGCCGACCACGCTCGCTTGCGCGCGCGTCGCCAGCACCACAGCCGCCATGAAGCATTCGGGTCGTCATCATCCAGGGGAGGGCCGCCATTATGCCCGGCCGGCGGAGGCATCAGGCCAGATTCTTGTAGAACAGAGTGGTCTCGGCGAGGCGCCCGTCCGGCCTGAAGGCGTGATCGGGGACGGCGCCGATCACGGTCCAGCCGCAGCTTCGGTAGAGCCTGTCGCCGGCGCTGCCGGTTTCGGTGTCCAGCATCAGGAGCGTGCGTCCGGCCTCGCGAGCCGCCCGCTCGGCTGCCGCGAGAAGGCGACGTCCGAGACCCTGTCGGCGCGCGGAGGACAGGACGAGCATCTTGCCGATCTCGGCGCGGTGCGGCGCGTTGGGCTGGTGGGCGAAGGTCAGCAAGACTGTTGCGACGAGCCGTTTGCCATCGTCCCCGACGTAGAGCCGCTTCTTGCCGGTGGCGATTCCGGGGATCTGGTCGCGCCAGAAGGCGCGTCCTTCCTCGGCTGAAAATCCCGCCATGAAGTTGACCGAGGCGCCGTGCGCGACGGCATCGACCAGGATGTCGGCCAGCTCGCCAAGACGCACCTCGGCCTCGGGGGCATCGAGGGCGCGGATCGCCGCTGTCATGGCCTCGCGGCTCCGTGGCTGATGATGACCGCGTAGCGGATGGGCCGCTCCGTGGGGTTGCGGAACAGGATCGGCCGGTCGAAGCGCATCATCAGGCAATCGCCCGCGTCGAGCCGGAAGGCCTCCTCGCCGAGTTCCAACTCCAGCGAGCCGTCGAGCACCCACACATGCTGGTCCGTGCCGGCAAGTCGCTGATTGTCGAACGCGACGCTGCCGCCGGGTGGGAACTCGACCTCGACGATGTCGACGGGCGAGCCGGTGCCGGGGGGAGAAACGTGGCGGCGCAGGTAGTGCGTCGCCGGATCACGCCAGGTCGGCTGATCGGAGCGGCGCGAGAGCGGGCTGGCTCGCGTCTCGGCTCCGGCAAAGAGCACGGAGAGCGTCACGCCGAGACCGCCGCAGATCTTGCCAAGCAGCTGCGCGGTCGGGCTCGAATTCGCCCCGTTCGATCCGCGATAGCATCGCGCGACTGACATCGGCGAGACCGGCAAGGCCATCCAGTGTCAGGCCCCTCTCGGCGCGTAACTCGCGAATCCGCGCCGCGATCCGGCCGTCGATGTCGGTCGCGGTGTAGCTCATAATGTAGCATATGTTTCCACTATAATGGAATCAAGCCTCCCGTACGAGCGACGCCGGGATCATGATTGACAAATATACTAACTAACTCTATACACCATCCATGTCTGGTGACGCCCCGCCCCCGGCCGGCCTGATCCCGCGCTTCTGCCGCCTCCTCGAGGCGATGAAGCGGGGGTTGTTGGACGGCGCTGACCGCCTGCGGCGGGGGCCGCTCGGCCCGCTGGCGCCGGCGCCGGTCCTCGAGTGGCTGTGGCACTACCTCCTGCACACGCGGGGGCGCCTCACGGCGCTCCACGCGCGCTTCGCCGCCGGCAAGCTGCCCGGCCCCGCCGCGCCGGCGCGCTACCCCCCGCCCGGCCGTCGAGCGGCCGAGGGCGGAGCGGCGGGTGGCGGGCATTCCGCGCGGGCCGGTGTTCCTGCCGTATGGCCTCGGGTGTTATCTCGGCGAACTGCGCGAGTTGGTGAACGACCCCGAGACGCGGGCGCTGCTGGCGGCCTCGCCGCAGGCCGGGCGGCTCTTGCGGCCACTGTGGCGCAAGCTCACCGCCGAGCCGCTGCCCGAGGTGCTGCAGCTCCCGCCCACGGCGCCCCGCCCGAAGCAACCCCGCTTGGCCCGACCGAAGGCGGCACGCGCCGTCCCCGCGGCGCGCCCCGTATCATCGCCCGTATCGCCGCTTCCCGCGCCGCTGTGGCCGGAGCCCGCCCCTGCCGCCGAGCCGCCGTCCCTGCCTCCCTGGCCGCCGCCATTCTCGTGGGCCTGACGCCGCGCCGTTCCCATGTGTATGTTGGATGGCGGAATGACGTCCGCCTTACGCCGCAAACACCCAGAGACATCCGAGGGCATTTCCAGTAACCGAATCCGGGATGTCGGCCAGGAGAGAGGTAAATGTGGATGAATCGGCAACCGATCGACCAATGACTTGGTCCATAAGTCTTGATTTTGCGTCCGCGACTGCTGGCGGACCTCCGCTCCCCGCCCCAAGCGTCATCCGAACCAGGCCGCTAGTCTAGTATCAGCAGGCCCCGTCCATGAAGCCCCTCGCCTATGAAGCCTGGGGCGAGGCCTGCAGCAGCCGCTCGATCGGATCCCAGACGAAGGCGGTCTGGGTGACGGGCTGGCCGCCCACCTGGACGTGCGCCTCCGCCACCGGCCGGCCGCCGAGGCGCTGGTAGAACCAGCGGCTCGGGTTGTCGCGCAGCACCCAGACGAACACCGAACGGCAGCCGGTCTCGGCGAGATGCGCCGCCAGGGCGCGCATCAGACGCCGCCCGATGCCGCGCTCGCGGAAATCGTCGAGCACGTACAGCGTCTCGATCTCGCCTTCCGCCAATCCGCGACCGCCGATCTCGGCCATCCGCGCGGGTCCGCCGGTGGCGAAGCCGACGATGCGCGGCGAGGCTGCCCGCAAGCGCCTCCTGCCCGGTGACCGCGGCCACGAACACCGGCACCCCGGCGCGGATCGACTGGTCGTAGTGCGCGGCCTGCCGGGGCACCGACAGGCGGGCAAGGAAATTGTCGGGCAGGATGCCGGGATAGGCGCTGCGCCACGCCGCGACATGCACCGCGCCGATCGCGATGCTGTCGGCCGGACGGGCGCGGCGGATCGAGATCATGTCGCGCGTTGCAGCACGGCGGCGAAGAACCCGTCGGTGCCGTGCTGGCGCGGGGTCAGCGAGAGGAACGGCCCGCCGCATGGAGGAGCGCCGTCCAGCGCCCAGGCCTCCGCGAGGGGGAGCAGGGCGAAACCGGGATGGCGGGAGAGAAAGTCGGACACCTGACCCTCGTTCTCCTCATGGAGCAAGGAGCAGGTAGCGTAGACCAAACGCCCGCCGGTGCGAACCAGGCGGGCCGCGGCATCGAGGATGCCGGCCTGCCTGGGCAACAATTCCGCGAGATCGCGCTCGCCGAGCCGCAGCCGTGCGTCCGGGTTCCGCCGCCACGTCCCGCTGCCGGTGCAGGGCGCGTCAACCAGCACGCGATCGAAGCTGCCGGCGCGGCGCTTGGCCCATTTGTCGCCGGCCTCGGTCAGATGCCGCTCGACGTTGAACACGCCGGCGCGGCGCAGCCGGCGCAGCGCGCCTTCGAGCCGGTGGGCGGAGACGTCGCAGGCCGCGATGCTGCCGCGATTCTGCATTGTCATCGCCAGCGCGAGCGTCTTGCCGCCGGCGCCCGGCGCACCAGTCGGCCACGCGCAGCCCGGGCCGCGCGTCGACCAGCGCCGCGACGAGTTGGCTGCCCTCGTCCTGGATCTCGACCAGCCCGCTCTGGAACGCCGCCCCGGTCGTCACCGCGCGGCGGCCGGGGATGCGCAGGCCCCAGGGCGAGAGCGGAGTCGGCTCGGCTTCCAGCCCTTCCTCGCGCAGCGCGGCCCGAACCTCCTCGCGCGTCGCCTTCAGCAGATTGGCGCGCAAGTCGAGCGGCGCGGGTTCGCCGAGTGCGGCCATCTCCGCGCCGAGCGCGTCGCCGAAGCGCTCACGCAATCGGGGAAGAATCCAGTCCGGCACCTCCAGACGCACGGCATCGGGCATATCCGGGTGGTCGAGCGTGTGGCCTTCGAGGGATTGCAGGCCGCGTGCGCTCCGGCGCGGTCAGCGAGGCCGGGGCGAAGCGACCGCCCGAGAAGGATTGCGCGACGCCCGCGACGGCCCAGCCGTCGAGCGTCAGCGACGCGCGCGACGCGCATCCGCGGGCTGCGTTCGAGCCCGGCGCGCTCCAGCCACCAGCCGAGGCGGCGAAACGCGCGCAGCGCGCTCCACGCCCGCGCCGACACCGCGCGCCGGTCGCCCGAGCCGATGAAGCGACGGTTGCGGAAGAAATCATTGGCGACCGCGTCGGCCGGCTTGCGCGGCGCGCGCTCGACCGCTTCCAGCAGGTCGATCGCCGCGGCGATCCTGGCGGCGGGGGTCACGCGAGCGCGTCGGGCAGCCCGGACAGGTCTCGCAGCTCCTGCACGCTGTCACGCAGCCCGTACTCGTCCGGCTGACCGGAGCGGTTCACCCAGAAGACGCGAAAGCCGAACACGCGCGCGCCGAACGCATCCCACGCGTTGGAGGAAACGAACGCCATCTCTGCCGGCGGCAGCCCGAACCGCTCGGACGCAAGCCGGTAGACGCGCGGGTCGGGCTTGTACACGCCGACCGCCTCGACACTGAGCACCGCGTCGAGCAGCCGATCGATCCCGGCCGCGCCTACGGCGTCGGCCAGCATCGAGGGTTCGCCGTTGGAGAGAATGGCGCGGCCGATCCCCCGCTCGCCCAGCCGGCGCAGCATGTCGGAGCACCTCCGGGTAGGCGGACAGCCGGCGATAGGCGTCGAGCACGTCGGCCAGCAGCGCCCGGTCGGTGATCGCCGTGGCGCGCGGCGACCCAGTCCAGCGCCTCGCGCGTGAGCGTGAAGAAATCGCGGTGCTGCGCCGGGCCGGTCAGGCTGCGCACCCAGCTATATTCGATCTGCTTGATCCGCCAATCCTGGCTGATGCGCTGCCAATCCGGCCCGAGGCGCGCGGCGTGCCGTTGCCATCGCCGCGTGGACGTCGAGCAGCGTGCCGTAAGCGTCGAAGATCGCGGCGCGGATGGCGGCCATCGCTCAGTCCTGCCGGTAGTTCGGCGCCTCGCGCGTGATCGCCACGTCGTGCACATGGCTTTCGCGCAGCCCGGCGCCGGTGATGCGGCGGAAGCGCGCGTTGCGTTGCAGCTCGGCGAGCGTCGTGCTGCCGGTGTAGCCCATGCCGGCGCGCAGGCCGCCGACGAGCTGATGCACCACGGCCTGCACCGGCCCCTTGTAGCCGACGCGACCCTCGATGCCTTCCGGCACCAGCTTGAGCTGGTCCTTGATGTCCTGCTGGAAGTAGCGATCCGCCGAGCCGCGCGCCATCGCGCCGAGGCTGCCCATGCCGCGATAGGATTTGTACGAGCGGCCCTGGTAGAGAAAAACCTCGCCCGGCGCCTCGTCGGTGCCGGCGAGCAGGCTGCCGATCATCACGCAATCCGCCCCCGCGCGCGATCGCCTTGACGATGTCGCCGCTGGTCCGCACCCCGCCATCGGCGATGGCCGGCACGCCGTGCTGATGGCACAGCGCGGCGGTTTCCATGACGGCGGA
This sequence comes from uncultured Alphaproteobacteria bacterium, assembly GCA_963799825.1. Classification (GTDB taxonomy): domain Bacteria; phylum Pseudomonadota; class Alphaproteobacteria; order Acetobacterales; family Acetobacteraceae; genus JAFKFI01. The sequence goes on along the minus strand of CAWCYL010000012.1, from coordinate 82,964 downwards.
AAACTGCGGCACGCCGACGCCGGCGACCACGCGGGTGGTGCAGATGCTCCCCGGTCCGATGCCGATCTTCACCGCGTCGGCACCCGCCTCGATCAGCGCGAGCGCGCCCTCGGGCGTGGCGACGTTGCCGGCGATCACCTGCACGGCGTTCGACAGCTTCTTGATCCGCTGTCACCGCCTCCATCACGCCGGCCGAGTGGCCGTGCGCGGTGTCCACCACGATCACGTCGACCGCGGCGGCGATCAGCGCCTCGGCGCGGGCGTGGCCGTCCTCGCCGACCCCGGTGGCGGCGGCGACGCGCAGGCGGCCGAGCTCGTCCTTGTTGGCGAGCGGATGCGCCTGCGCCTTGTCCATGTCCTTGACGGTGATCAGGCCGACGCAGCGGAAGGCGTCGTCCACCACCAGCAGCTTCTCGATGCGGTGGCGATGCAGCAGCCGCCGCGCCTCCTCGGGTCCGACATCGCCGGTCACGGTGACGAGGTTCTCCCGCGTCATCAGCTCGTAGACCCGCAGGCTCGGATCGGTGGCGAAGCGCACGTCGCGATGCGTCAGGATGCCGACCAGCCGGCCGGTGCCGCTCTCGACCACCGGGATGCCGCTGATGCGGTAGGTGTTCATCAGCTCGCGCGCGTCCGCGAGGGTCTGGTCGGGGTGGATGGTGACGGGATTGACCACCATGCCGGACTCGAACTTCTTGACCTGGCGCACCTGCGCGGCCTGCTCGGCGATGTCGAGGTTCTTGTGGATCACCCCCATGCCGCCGTTCTGCGCCATCGCGATCGCCATGGCGCTCTCCGTGACGGTATCCATCGCGGCGGAGATGAGCGGGATGTTCAGGCTGATCGTGCGGGTCAGCTTGGTGCGGGCGTCGGTCTCGGAGGGCACCACCTGGGAATAGGCAGGGACCACCAGCACGTCGTCGAAGGCCAGTGCCTCCTCGACTCGCGACGCCAGGCGGCCATTGCCGAGGACGGGATCGGGGGCAGCTTCGGGATGGATGTCAGGGGCCATGAGCGGGACCTTTGTGTGGTGGGACCCGACTCGCCGTCGACCCCGGACCTTGACGGCTCCAAATAGGCGCCGTCGCCGCACCACGCAAGCAAGGCGCGCCCGCTTGGCGGGTCAGTCTGGGATGCGAAAGCCGGTGGCGACCACGTAGAGCTCGCTCGACTTCCTTGCGGCTGGCCGGCGGCTTGGCGTGGCGCACGGCGGCGAAGTGGCGCTTCATCGCCGCCAGCATCTGCCGCTCCGAGCCGCCCTGGAACACCTTGGCGACGAAGCGCGCCGCCGGGTGCCAGCACCTCCAGCGCGAAGTGCAGCGCCATCTCGGCCAGCGCCATGATGCGCAGATGGTCGGTCGCGGTGTGCCCGGTCGTGTTGGGCGCCATGTCGGACAGCACGAGGTCGGCCTTGCCCTCCAGCAGATGCGGCGAGCCGCTCGGGCATTTCCGGTCGGTGAAATCGCCCTGGACGAACTGGGCGCCGGGCACCGGATCGACCGCGCAGCAGGTCCACGCCGACCACATTCGCCGCGCCGCGCCGGACCGCGACCTGGCTCCAGCCGCCCGGTGCGGCGCCGAGGTCCAGGACGCGGGCGCCGCGCCGGATCAGCCTGAAGCGATCGTCGAGCTCGATCAGCTTGAACGCGGCCCGCGACCGCCAACCCTGCTGGCGGGCGGCGACGACGTACGGGTCGTTGAGCTGGCGCGCGAGCCAGCGCTGCGAGGCGGTGGTGCGCCCGCGCGCGGTGCGCAATGCGACGGCCACGCCCCGCGGCGGCGGAGCGGAGCCCTTGCCGGAGCGGGTGGTCATATCGGGCGGGATTCTCTCGGCTGGCGTGCGGGACGCCGGGTACGGCGCGCGCCGATCGGCGCGGATCATGCGGCAGCAGCATCCCCTCGCGCAACCCGCGATCGGCCACCACCACCTTCGGCGCCGGCCAGATCCGGGTGATAGCGGCGAAGACGGCGCAGCCCGGCAGCACGAAATCCGCCCGCTCCGGGCCGACGCAGGGGTGCTGCACCAGTCCGTCCCGGCCGAGCGCGCGCAGGCTCTCCAGCGCCTGCGACGCTGCCTCGGCTGGTGAGCACGGTGCCATCCACCAGCGGCCGCCGGTAGCGCGCGAGCCCCAGCGCCACGCCGGCCAGGGTGGTGACGGTGCCGCTGGTGCCGAGCAGCCGGACGCCGCCGTCGCGGATCTCATGGGCGATGCAGTGGACCGACTCGAAGGCCGCCAGCCGAGCGGCCACGTCGTCGACCATCGCGTGGAAGCCGTCATGGGTGAAGCCGGCCGCGCCGAAGCGCTCGGCCAGCGTCACCACGCCGACCGGCAGGGACGCATAGCCGATCAGCTCCGGCCGGCCGTGCTCGGCGAGGCGCACCCAGGCGAGCTCGGTCGAGCCGCCGCCGATGTCGAACAGCAGCGCCCGCCGTCCGCCGCCGTCCAGCAGGGGGGCGCAGCTCTCAAGCGCGAGCTCGGCCTCCTCGCGGGTGGAGATCACGTCGATGGGCAGCCCGGTCTCGCTGCGGACCCGGGCGAGGAATTCGGACGCCGTTGGCGGCGCGCCGGCAGGCCTCGGTGGCGATCGCGCGGATCGAGCGCACCGGCCGGCGGGAGAGCCGCGCGGCGCAGGCGTGCAGGGCGGCCATCGCCCGCTCCATCGCGATCGCGCTGAGCCGGCCGGTGTGGTGCAGCCCCTCGCCCAGCCGGACGATGCGGCTGAAGCTGTCGAGCACCCGGAACCCCTCGCCCGCGGGAGCCGCCGACCAGCAGGCGGCAATTGTTGGTACCGAGATCGAGCGCGGCGAAGGTCGGCCCCCCACGCGCGGCAAAGGGGGCTTGTCTTGCGGCGTCCAGAGACTGCGCGGCGGGCTCGACCATCGGCTCGGCTTCCGCTCCTTATATGACATTCTCGTCACACGGCGCGTGGCCGGCAAGCATCATTTCCTGGTGTGTTGCCGCAGGCCTGCCCGCGTGCTATCCGCGCCGGCTCCGGCTTTCCCGCTTGGGGGATAGTTTAGCGGTAGAACTCCCGGCTCTGACCCGGGCAGCCTTGGTTCGAAATCCAGGTCCCCCAGCCACTCGCATCGCCGCGAGATCTTCAAGGAGCGCCGGCGACCTCCGCCGGAGGATAGAGGATCGTCCCGTCCGTCTGCGGCCGTGCCCCCGGCGTCATGGTCGCCGGGTCGACATGGCCGGCGCCGAGGATGTGACGCACCGACTGGCGCTCGGCGAGCAGGTAGTCGGTGATGATGCGGCGATGGCAGCGCCACCACACGGCCTCCGCACACATGATGGCGCAGGTGCGCTGGCCGGCCAGCGCGCGAAGCTCGGCGAGGCCGTCGCGGAATTCGGGCGTCATTGCGTAATCGGCGTAGTTGCGGAAGCTGGCGTTCTGCCAAAAGCCGTTGGGCGACGCTGCCGCGCCCTTGCGGCGCCCGCGCAGGCCGCCGAGCCGGGCCAGATGCCGGTAGCTAATCCCGGCTTCGGCCAGCCGGCCCGGCAAGGTGTCGGCGTTGAACTGCGGATTGGTGCGCGAGCGCGGCACCGTCCTGACATCGGCGACCAGATCGCAGCCGGCTTCGCGCAGCAGCGACACCAGTTCCTCGACCGTCCGCGTGGAGTGTCCGATGGTGAAACAGGGCGAGGTCACGCGGCGCGCCCCGATCCGTGCCGAGGGTTTTTATCGCTAGCGCATTGATTGCCTTTTCGGCTCATATGCTCAATCTTCGGTGAAGGCCGGGTTCGGTGAAGGCCGGCTTGGCCGAACCTGTTCTCCGATCCAGACATGGGGTGAATGATATGGGCGGTTTCGTGAAGGACAACCACGTCGCGAGAATACTGGACGACATGAACCATCGGTTCGGACCCGATGACGGGGTCAAGGAGATGGCCGGGCTGCAAAAGACCTTCGGCGTGTTCTCCCCACAGCATTCCCTTAAGGACAGTTTCGCTCTCCTCAATATCGGTCCGGTGGAGAACTGGCCGCAGCGGAAGGGCTTCTACAAATATCTCGATTCGCTCAAAACGCTTCCGTCGGACAAGGATGGTCAGAACGCCCACGACCGGCTCATCGACGCCCTCAGCAGCCATCTGGCATCGCGCGATCCTCTGCCGGTTCACTTCACCGCGCATTCGACCGCCGAAAAGCCGGGCCTTCACGTCCGCGACACCCACACGCCCCACCCATATTCGACACAAGAATTCCTCACGATCTCTTTCCCGACGACCCCCGTGGAGAAAAACCGTGGTAAACGCCGGGAGGGCGGTTCGGGCGCATGATCTCGCGATGAAGCTAGCGCACGCCGATCTCGCCGACACCTATGCGAGCGTAGCACGGTACTACAGCGCGAAGATGCTGCGGCATGGTCCGACCCCGCGCGGCGTCGACTGGACCTGCACCGCCACGCAGGAGCTGCGCTTCGTGCAGCTCCTGCGCATCTGCGGCTCGTCCACCCGGTTCTCGCTCAACGATTTCGGATGCGGTTACGGGGCGGTGTTGGCGTTTTTGGAGAAGCGGCACCAGCGCGCCGACGTGGACTATCTCGGCCTCGACCTGTCGGCGACGATGGTGCGCCGCGCGCAGCGCCAATGGAACCGCCGCGCGGATACGAGGTTCGTCGCGGGCGCCACCAGTCCCCGCACAGCCGACTATTCCATCGCGAGCGGCATCTGCAACGTGAAGCTGAGTGAACCGCTCGATCGCTGGACGGGCTTCATCGCGCGCACACTGGCCGACATGGCGGCGACCAGCCGGCGCGGCTTCGCGGCCAATTTCCTGGCCCCTCGCGATCGCGAAGACGAGGCCGAGCCGGAACTCTATCGGTCGGTACCGGCCCCTTGGATCGGCTATTGCGAGCGGACGCTCGGCGGCTCCGTCGAACTTGTCACCGGGTACGGCCTGCGGGAGTTCACGCTTCTGGTGCGCAGCTGAGAGGCGGGAACAGGGCGTGCGCGCGCGTCCATTCGTGCCGCAACAGCGGCTCGTAGATCCGCGCGCCGGACTGTCGGATCAGATCTTCGGCCCGACGGAGCAGCGCCAGATGATCGCCGTTGCCGTCGGGATCGGGCGCGGAGATCAGCGCCGCCGCGCAGGTGATGGAGGCGCGGCACTCGGGCAGCCGCGCGGTCCGCGCACCCGCCAATTCGATGGCCGCTCGCGCAACGCCGATCGCTGTCTCGAAATGGCCAAGATGGTAGTGGCAGTCCGCCAGGCCGGCGAGCATGTCCGTCTCGTATTCCAGCGCCACCTTCGCCGCGCGGGCGAACTCCAGGCCCTCGGCGAAGTCGACCGCGGCGGCGTCGAAATTCCGCGCGATGGCCTTCGCGGTGCCGCTGAACGCCCGCGCGTAGACGTGCAGATAGGCGATGCCGCTCCGCTTCGCGATCGCCGCCACGTGCGAGGCGTGGCACTCGGCCAGCGCCGCGTCCCCCCGGCACCAGGCCAGCTCGACATAGCCGAAATGGGGGATGAACTGGATGGCCGGGTCGATCAGGTCCGGCTCGATCCGCAACATCTCGTCGAGTTGCCGTTCGGCCTGGGCAAATCGGCCGAGCCGGACCAGGATGCGGCCGCGCAAGCTGCGCACCCAGTGCTCCAGATTGAAGCCGACGAACTGATGATCGGAGCGCCCGATGCGTGAGGCCCCCGCGAGCGCACGGTCGCTCGCCGCGAGCGCGCCCTCCAGCAGGCCCGCCATGTTGCAGGCCTGGCTCAGCACGCCGTTGAGGGTGGCGATCCGGCCGACGTCGCGCCCGTCGGGATCGAGCGACAAGGCCTCGTGCAGGCGGGCGATATAGGCGTCCGCCGGGCCGCCGCTCGCGACGGTGATCCGACCGTCGGTGGCGAGCAGCAGCTGGACCATGCTCGGGTCGAGTTCGCGCGCCCAGCCGAGCGCCTCCTCGATGAACCCCCTCGCCTCCTCCGCTGGCATCCCCTCACGCCAGCCGAGCATGGCGATCTGGCCGCTCGCCATTGCCCGGAGTGAATCGCTGGCCGGCGACCGCTCCAGCGTCCGCAGGAGGACGCGCACCTGGTGCCAGTGCTTGATCGCCTGCGACGGATCGGTCGTGCCGACCCATCGCGCGGCGCGGGCCGCCTGGTTCGCGGCATCCTCGAGCCGCCCGGCAGCCTCGAAGTGATGCGCGAGAAGACCGGCGAACTCGTCGCTCCGGTCGCCGTAGAACGCCTCGATCGCCTCCGCGACGGCGGCATGAAGGGCACTTCGTCGGGCCCGGAGCTGCGTCGCGTAGGCGACTTCCTGGGTCAGCGGATGAACGAAGGCGAACCCGCGACCACCGGTGCCCGACTGCTCGTGGATGAGCCCGGCGTCGCACAGGACGCCGAGCGAGGTCTCGACGTCGCTCACCCGCGCGGCCGCCACTTGATCGAGCACGGCCAGCGGGAATTCCTTGCCGATGATGGCGCCGATCTGGAGCAGCGTCTTGTGCGGCTCGCCCAGCCGGTCGATGCGCGCGCCGAGCACCGCCTCGACGGTGGGCGGAAGGATCTCCTCGCCGTGCCTGGCACCCGGAACGTACGAACCTTGCTCGCCGGCAATGACCTCCTTCTCCGCGAGCGAGCGGACCAGCTCCTCCGCGAAGAACGGGTTCCCCGCACTTCTCCGGGCCACGCTCCGGCGGATGTCGCGCAGCCTCGGGTGGCCGCCGATCAGCTCCTGCAGGATCGCGTCGGTCTCGGTCGGGCTGAGATCGGGGAGTGATAGTTCCTGGAAATGCGGACGCCGCATCCACCCGGCCGAGTAGCCCGGCCGATAGTTCACGACCAGCATCATCCTCGTGCCAGCGATGGCATCGACCAGGGTGGTGATGAAATCGTTGCTCGCCTCGTCCAGCCAGTGCAGATCCTCGATGATCAGCACGGAGGTTTCCGCGCCTTGCGCGAGGATGATCCGGCGCAGGATGTCGCGCAGCCTCGCGTGGCGCGCCTTCGGATCGAGCTGCGGCGCCGGATCGGCCTGATCCGAGACGCCGAGGAATTCGTAAAAGATCGGCAGGTCCGCGGCGAAACTCGGATCGAGCGAGAACAGGCGGTGCTCGATCCGCCTTCTCGCGATCGCGTCCACGTCCCCCGGCATGATCTGGAACCACGAACGCAGGAACTGCAGCACTGGCCGGAATGGTGTCGCGTGGCCGTAGATCAGCGCACGCGCCTCCAGCACGGGAACCCGCTGGGCACGACACCATTGGGCGAACTCGTAGCAGAGCCGGCTCTTGCCCGCGCCCGGCATCGCGGAGATGCCCACCACCTTGGCCTTTCCGCCGGCGGTGTCGAGCATCGCTCCCTGCAACACCGCCAGCTCGGGATCCCTGCCGCGGAACGAGGTCAGGACCTGGCCGCGGAACGGCGGCGCGGTCGCGGCCGGCCGCAGACCGAGCAGGGCGTAGATCTCGAACGGTTCCCGAAACCCTTTCACCAGATGCGGTCCGAGCGGCCGGACCTGGCAATACGGTCGTACCAAGCGGCAGCAATCCTCGGTGATCCAGATGCCACCTGGCGTGGCGATCTGCTGCAGATGGTTGGCAAGGTGAACGGTCAGCCCGTGCGCCTCCTGCTCCTTGACCTGATCCAGCCTGAGCACGCCCGACACGACTTCGCCGGAGTGCAAGCCGATCCGTATCGCGATCCCGCTTTCGGGCGGAAACGCCTCCTGCATGGCGAGCGCGGCCTGGCAGGCCAGCAAGGCGTGCCCCTCCCGCGCGTTGGGCGCGCCGAAGATCGCCATGACCCCGTCGCCGAGCGTGCGGATCACGCTGCCGACGTAGCGGTCCACGGCGGCGCACATCGCGGCGACAGCGGGACGCAGACGGTCCATCGCCTGCTCCGGGTCGAGGCCGGCGATCAGCCCTGTCGAACCGACGATGTCCGCGAACAGCACCGTCGCCTGCTTGCGCTCGCCGAGTGCGGAGACCGCGGGCGAACCCTCGTGCGCCTGGCCGAGGATGCCTGGGCGCAGCGCGATGCCGCAATTGGCGCAGAACCGGGCGGTCGCCGTGTAATGATGGCCGCATTGGCGGCACGAACGCACCATCGACGCGCCGCAGCCCGCGCAGAATGCACCGTCGTCAGAACACATCGCGTTGCATACAAGGCAGCGCATCTCAGCCCGCAAGCCCTCCGTCGCTGCGACGCGCCCGTTGTCCGCCCGGCGTCAGGGTTCTGCCCCGCATGATGGGTCAGATTGCCCGAACTGCGTGTGACGCGCCACACACGCGCCCGCATGTTCCGCATGGCCGCTAAATGCCGGCATCACATCGCGCGCGAACCGGCGAAGGTTTTCCCGCGACGTGCCGCCGCCATTGAGCAGCACGTACTCGACGCCCATGCCGCGCAGCGTCTCGAGCTTCTGCGCGATCTCGTCGGGGCTGCCGTAGAGCGCGCTCTCCTCGCTGGCCTCGCGGGTGTCGGAATAGGCCATGATGCTGGCGGTGTTGGTGCCGTCCGGCCGCTGCGAGATCGTCGCGAGCCGACGCTGCCCGGCGAGCCGGCGGTCGAGCGCCGCCTCCTTCTCGGCCGCGTCATGCGCGACGAAGAAGGCGCGGGCGACACCGACCTGGCGGGGATCGAAGCGGCGGCCGCGCGCCTCGGTCTCGGCGCGGAACAGCGCGACGCGCTCGCCCACTTCGGCCAGCGAGCAGAACTGGTCGATCAGCAGGTTGTGGCCGCGCGCGGCGACGCGACGGATCGAGCCGGGATGACCGGCACCCTGCCAGAACGGCGGGTGCGGACGCTGCACGCAAGGCGGCTCGACGACGATGTTCTCGAATTGCCAGAACCGGCCGCGATGGCTGAACGGCGCGTCCGAGGTCCACGCCTGGGTGATGACGTCGATCAACTCCTCGAACCGCGCCTCGGCCTCCTCGACGGGGATGCAGAAGCCGACGAACTCGTTGTGTCGGTAGCCCTTGCCGATGCCGAAATCGAGCCGACCGCCGGATAGCAGATCGAGGGTCGCCGCCTGCTCGGCGAGCAGCACGGGATTGTGCCACGGCAGCACCAGCACCGCCGTGCCGAGCCGGATCGTGCTGGTGCGCGCGCCGATCCAGGTGAGCAGGTTGAGGCTGGCGGAGACCTGGCCAAAGCCGGTGAAGTGGTGCTCGACGATGAAGCTGGCGTGAAAGCCGAGCGCCTCGGCCTCGATCACGTAGTCGATGTAGTCGCGAAAGCCGGCGGCGCTGTCCACGTCCGGCCCACCTCGCTGCGCCTGCGCCGCCCCGAACAATCCGAACCGCATCGGCCGCCTCCTCAACTCGTCTCCGGCTCATCGCGCCCCGCCCCGAAGCGCTCGGGGACGGTGAGGTAGACCCATACCAGATTCGCGAGCAGCAGCGCCGCGGTGACGAGGAACACCCAGCGCAGACCGATGGTCGCCCCCACCGCGCCGCCGGTGATCGGGCCGAGCGAGTTGCCGAGGAAATAGGCCGACGAGGTCATCCCGTAGGTCAGACCGCGATCCGAGGCCGGGGCGAGGCGTCCGATCAGCGCGTTGGCGGCCGGCAGGATGCCGCCGACGAACAGGCCGACGCCGAACCGCTGCGCCACGAACCCCCAGTAGCTGCCGACGAAGGCCTGCGGGGCGGTGAGCAGGGTGGCGCCGGCGAGCGAGATCAGCAGCACGCGGCGGTAGCCGATGGTATCGCTGCGGCGGCCGAGCACCGGCACGGCGATCACGCCCGCGAGCCCGGTCGCCGAGAAGGCGAAGCCGCCGAGGGTCGCGAGATTGGGCAGCGGCCCGACCAGTTCCTGGACGAACAGGGTGACGATCGGCTGGATCGCCTGTACGGCGAACTGGGTCAGCAACAGGACGAGCACCAGTGCCGCGAGGCCCGGCGTGCGCGTCATGGCGCGCATGGAAGCGATGGTGGAGACGTCGCGGCGCTTCTCGGTGGGCTTGGTGAACCGCTCGGGCACCAGCCACCAGCACAGCGCAAACGCCACCAGCGAGACCGAGCCGGCGACGAAGAACGGCGTGCGGTAGCTGCCGGTGAGATCCGCGACCGAGCCGCCGAGCACCGGGCCGACCAGGGAGCCGACGAGTTGGCCGGTGCTCAGCAAGCCAAGCGCGTAGCCGAGCCGGCGTTCCGGCACCTGGCTCGCCACCAGCACCACCGAGGCCGAGGTGAACCCGGCGAACGCGCCCATCAGCGCGCGCAGCGCGAGCAGGTGCCAGACCGACTGCGACAGGCCCATCAGCAGGGTGCAGATGGCGATCGCAAAGCTCGACCGCAGCACCATGAGCTTGCGCCCGTAACGGTCCGCCATGCGACCCCAGAAGGGCGAGGTGAACACCGCCACGAACGACGTCATGGAGGCGAGCAGGCCCGCCCAGAGATCGACGGCACTCGCCGACCGGACGCCGAGATCCGGCAGGAACAGCGGCAGCACCGGGGCAAGGAAGGTGAAGGAGATGCTCATGATGAGCTGCACCGCCACCATCGTCGCCAGCGTCAGCCGCCATTGCGGCGAACCCTCGGTCTCCAGGGCCTCTTGCCCGGCCGCCTGCTCGCTCGTCCCCGCCATCTGGCTCCCGCCGCTGCCTTGCTGCAGGTTCGACCCGGTTCCCGGCGCTGTAAAGAACGGCGGCGGGCTGGCACACTCGGCCGGCTGCGCCGGAGGAGAACGCATGGACTGGATCGCACATCGCTACGCGACGCTGTCGAGCGTGAAGATGCACTACGTGGAAGCGGGCGCCGGCACGCCGCTGGTGCTGCTGCACGGATATCCCGAGACCTGGTACGAGTGGCGCCACGTCATCCCGCTGCTCGCGCCGAACTTCCGCGTGATCGCGCCCGATCTGCGCGGCCTCGGCGACACCTCGCGCCCGGCGCACGGCTACGACAAGCGGAGCGTCGCGGGCGATGTGCGCGAGCTGCTGTGCGACCACCTCAAGCTCGACACGATCGGGCTGGTTGGCCACGACTGGGGCGGGCCGACCGCCTACGCGCTGACCCGGCTCGACCCGGTGCTGGTGGAAAGGCTCGCGATCATCGACGTGGTGATCCCCGGCGACGGACGGCCGGGCGGGATCGCCCAGGGCGGGCAACGTTGGCATCACGGCTTCCACGGCACGCCGCATCTGCCGGAGGCGCTGACCGCCGGGCGCGAGGCGATCTATCTGTCGTACTTCTACGACGAATACGTCTCGGTGGCCGGCGCGATCACGACGGCCGACATCGCCGAATACGCGCGCACCTATTCGCAGCCCGGCGCGATGCGCTGCGGCTTCGAATTCTATCGCGCCACCGACGAGGACGCGCGGGTCAACGCCGAGGAGCTGGCGCGCATCGGCAAGCTGCGCATCCCGGTGCTCGGCATCGCCGGCGGCGCGGGACGCGGACGCGGCAGGGAGCTCGAGGAATCGCTCCGGCGCGTCGCCGACGATCCGCGCTGCCACGTGCTCGCCGGCTGCGGTCACATGGTACCCGAGGAGGCGCCAGAGCAGGTCGCGGCACTGCTGAACGGCTTCTTCGCGGTGTAGCGATCCGATTTGACACCTCTCGGAGCGCGTGACCAACTCGCGCTTGATACGCAAGGGGAGGAGCGCGAGCGGCGATGGCATACGAACAGATCAAGGTCAGCACCGAGGGACACATCGCGACGATCGAATTGCGGCGCGCGCCGAACAACCACGTCAACGTGCCGATGATCGGCGAGATCGGCGAGGCGCTCGAGGGCTTCGACCGCGACAAGGACATCCGCGCGATCGTGCTGTGCTCGGACGGCAAGCATTTCTCCGCCGGCGCCGACCTCGTCACGCGCGGCCCCGACGGGCGGGAGATCGGCGCGGGACGCCGGCACCTCTACAAGGAGGCGATCCGGCTGGTGCGGACCGGCAAGCCGATCGTCGCCGCCGTCCAGGGCGCGGCCGTCGGCGCGGGGCTTGGCCTGGCACTCGTCGCCGATTTCCGCGTCACCTGCGCGGAGGCGCGGTTCTCCGCCAACTTCACCCGCCTCGGCTTTCACCCCGGCTTCGGCCTGACCGCGACCTTGCCGCGCCTGCTCGGCGCCTCGAAGGCGGCGCTGCTGATGTACACCGGGCGCCGCGTCCCCGGCGACGAGGCGGTCGCGATGGGGCTCGCCGACGTGCTGGTGCCGCTCGCCGATGTGCGCAAGGCGGCGACCGAGCTTGCCACCGAGATCGCGCAATCGGCCCCGCTCGCCATCGTCGCAACGCGCGAGACGCTGCGGCGCGGCCTCGCCGAGGCGTTCGGCGCCGCGACCGAGCGCGAGTTCGAGGAGCAGGATTGGCTGCGCAAGACCACCGACTACCAGGAAGGCGTCAAGGCGATGTCCGACCGGCGTTTGCCAAAATTCGTTGCCGACTGAAACGACGAGCCACCGGCTTGCGGCGCCGCGTCAGAAGTGCCGCTCGTAGATGGTGATCACGTCGCCCGGCTCCACATAGGTCTCCCGTGTGGCCCGACCCTCGACCGCGTGGCCGTGCACCGTCCGCACGATCGAGGCCACGTCGTCCACGGCGCGGTAGGTGTAGCCGCCGGCGACCGCGACGGCGGTAACGACGGTCATGCCGGGCTGGTAGGGGTACTGGCCCGGCTTGGCGACCTCGCCCAGGATGAAGATCGGGCGGTAGGCGATGACCTCGACCGAGACGCTGGGATCCTTGTACAGCTGGGACCGCTTCAGCGCGTCCACGACGGCGGTTTCCAGCTGTCTCGAGGTCAGCCCCGCCGCGCGCACGTTCCCGAGCAGCGGCAGCGCGATCTCGCCGCTCGCGCTGACCCGGAACTCCCCGGTCAGCTGCTCGCCGCCGAAGGTGATGATGCGAACCTGATCGCCCGGACCGAGCAGATAGTCGGCCGAGGCCGGGCCGGGGATGGGGGACAGATCATCCGCCGGAGTGCCGCAGGCCGCGAGGGCGAGCGGCAGGAGCAGGCAGACCATCGTGACGCGAAACAGCGCGGTCAGGCCGCTTATCCGTTTGGGGATCATCAATTTTCGTGCGTGGGTTTAAAAATCCGAATTGCGAGTTTTGCGACATGCCGCAACTCCCGTCCAGAGAAACTTGTCCAGGCTGACATCAGAACAGCCTGGGCAACGGCGGTTATGCGTGACCTGATCCTGCCGAGCTTGCGCCTCGCGCCGTGACCCCACCTTGCGACGGCCATTCTTTTGGGCAACACCCCGGACGGCATGGATCGCGGGAGGGCGTGGAGCGGTGGAGTGGAGCGGCCGCAAGGTGCTGGTGACGGGCGGCGCGGGGTTCCTCGGCTCCAACCTGTGTCATGGGCTGGCCGGGCGTGGCGCAAGGGTGACGGCGCTTGACGGCTTCCTGTTCGGCGGTGGCGCCAATCCCGCTAATCTGGAGGGCGCCGGGGTCGAGCTGGTGCGTGGGGATGTCCGCGAGATCGACCTCCGCCCTCTCTGCGAGGGTGCCGCGGTGATCTTCAATCTCGCCGCCCAGACCAGCCATATGGGCGGTCAGCTCGACCCGCTGGCCGACATCGCGGTGAACGCGGTGGCGCAGGTGCGGCTGATCCAGGCGGTGCGCGAGGCGGCGCCCGATGCGGTGGTGGTGCACGCCTCGACGCGTCAGTTCTACGGCCGCGCCCAGCGCCTGCCGGTTGACGAAAACCATCCCGTCGCGCCGCCCGATGCCAACGGCGTCTCCAAATTCGCCGGCGAGCAGTACTGGATGATCGAGCACCGCGTGCAGGGCCGGCCGGTGGTGTCGCTGCGGCTGACCAATTGCTACGGCCCCCGGCTGCGCATCCGCGACGCTCGGCAGACTTTCCTGGGGATCTGGATCCGCTGCGTGCTGGAGGGAAGGCCGTTCGAGGTGTGGGGCGGCGAGCAGCTACGCGACCTGACCTATGTGGACGACGTGACCGCGGCGTTCCTGGCGGCGGCGGAGACCCGCGCCTGCCACGGCCGCATCTTCAACATCGGCGGCGCCCCGCCCGCCTCGCTGCACGATCTGGCCGAGCTGATGGTGCGGCTGTCCGGCGGCGGCGCGCGCTACACCACCCGCGAATTCCCCGCCGATCGCGCCCGCATCGACATCGGCAGCTACCACGCCGACGACAGAGCGTTCCGCGCGGCGACCGGCTGGCGCCCCGAGGTCGGGCTGCAGGAGGGCATCGCCCGTTCGCTCGACTGGTTCCGTCCCCGCCTGGCGGCGTATCTGTGATCCCCGCCGCGAACCCAGGCGCCGGCTATCGCGCGCATCGCGAGGAGATCGACGTAGCGGTGGCGCGCGCGCTCGCCTCGGGCTGGTACATCCTCGGCCAGGAGGGTGCCGCGTTCGAGCAGGAGTTCGCCGCGTGGCTGGGTGCCGCGCACGCGGTCGGCTGCGGCAACGGCACCGACGCGCTGGCACTTGCGTTGCGGGGTCTCGGCATCGGTCCGGGCATGGCGGTGGCGACGGTCTCGCACACCGCCGTCGCGACCGTCGCCGCGATCGAGATGGCCGGCGCGGTGCCGGTGCTGCTCGACATCGAGAAGCTGCACTACACGATGGACCCAATGGAGCTCGCCGGATTGCTGGCGCATCCGCCCGCCGGCTTGCCGCCGATCCGCGCCGCGATCCCGGTGCATCTCTACGGCCAGGCGGCGGACATGGACGCAATTCTTCCGACTTGCCGCCGGCACGGCGTGACGGTGATCGAGGACTGCAGCCAGGCGCACGGCGCCACGCTCGGCGGGGCGAAGTTGGGGATACTCGGGGCCGTCGGTACGTTCAGCCTGTATCCGACGAAGAATCTCGGCGCGCTCGGGCGACGGCGGCGTGCTGGCGACCGACGACGCCGAGCTCGCGGCCCGCATCGCCGCGCTGCGCCAGTATGGCTGGCGGACGCATTACGTTTCGGAGGCGGTGGGCGTGAACAGCCGGCTCGACGAGCTGCAGGCGGCGATCCTGCGGGTGAAGCTGCGGCATCTCGACGCCGGCAACGCGCGACGGCAGGCGATCGCGGCGCGCTACGACGCGGCCCTGGCCGGCACCGCCGTTGCGCCCCCGGCACGCCGCGCCAGCGGGACGCACGTATTCCACCAATACGTCGTCCGCGTGCCGGAGCGCGAGGCGGTGCAGGCCCGCCTCCGCGACCGGGGGATCGGCAGCGCAGTCCATTATCCGGTTCCGGTGCATCTGCAGCCGGCCTACCAGGACCGCGTGGCGCTCGGCCCAGCCGGATGCCGCGAAAGCGAGGTCGCCGCGCGCGAGGTGCTGAGCCTGCCGATCTGGCCGGAACTCACGGATGATCAGGCGGCCCAGATTGCCGACGCGATCGGACGCTGTATGGGCTAGAACCGAACGCCCGCGATCGCAACCATCCGTCGTCACACTCGGAGAACGGATTGAGCGTGAGCTACACCCGTCGGTCGACTGACTTGAAACGGCCCGGCGAGCGCGTTGCTTGTAACGCATGAATACCCCGGCGTCCTCCCACGAACGGATCGCCCGACATCGCGCGGCGCAGCGCGAGCGTGGTCTACGACCCATGGTTCTCTGGCTGCCGGACGTGAACGATCCCGACAACCGGCCTCGCCTCGTGGACGAGTGCCGCCGCCTGGCGCGGATGACCGCGGAGGAAAATGCGCCCGCGGCCGCGTACGCTCGCCTCTCGGGTCGGACAGAAGGGTGGCGCTAGACCCAGGCGTTGTCCAGCGTGGCGCCGTCGTCGTGGTGCGATTGCCGGGCGACAAGGCCCGGCCGGCCGTCGTGATCCGCTCAGACCTCCTGTCTGATCTTACCTATGCAACGGCGCTGCCGATAACGACGGACCTGCGTGACCGCGTAACCATGCGGATCGACGTAGCCCCGGAGCCAGAGAACGGGCTTCGGCAACGTTCGCAAGCGGCGGGAGATCAGCCTATCGGACGGGCTCTACTGAGGCACGTCGCGAGCCGCGCGCTCAATCGAACCCCGGCGGAGGCACAAAACCCTGCCATTCGGCTTCCAGCATCTTGGCGACCGCGATCGTCATGCGGTCGCCATACAGTGGGCCGACGATCTGTATGCCGATCGGCAGGCCGGATTTGGTGAAGCCGATAGGCGCGACCGTCGCGGGAAGATGGAAGCCGCAAGTCAGGCCGGGCCAGAACAGCAGGTCGTTGTAGGCGATCTCGCGGCCGTTCACCGTGAGGCGTCGCTCCCAGGTGGCGCCATCCTGGCGATGCGGCAAGGCCGGGGTGCCGATCACCGGACATAGCAGCACGTCCCAGTCCTGGAAGAAGGCGCCCCAGGCGCGGCGGATCTGGTGGCGGCGTTCGTTGTGGCCGAGCCATTCGCGGTGCGACATGCCGGCGGCGCGGACGATCACCGCGTCAGCACTCATGTCGTCCGCCGCGAGCCGTGCGGCCTTGTCGCGCATCGACGCCTCGGTCGCCTCGCTCATGCGGCCGCTGAGGGCGGCGTTCAGCAGGCGCAGATAGACGTGGAACGCCTCGACCGGGTCAAATTCTGGCCGCGCACTGGTGCTGAGCTTGGCACCCTGGCGGCGCAGGAAGGTGCCGAGCGCCTTCAGCCGCGCGACGATCTCCGCGTCCGTCTCCTGGCCGGGCTGCTCGGCCCACAGCGCCACCCGCAATCCCTCCATGCTCTGCGTGCGCGGCGATGGCAGCGGCAGGGACAGCGCGGTCTCGCTCTCATCGGGCCCGGCGAGCAGGCCGAGGCCGAGCGCGAGGTCGTCCGCCGAGCGGGCCAGCGGGCCAATGACGGAAATATCGGTCATCGCCGCCGCTCCCGAGAGCGAATGGCCGCGCGGCGGGCAGAGGCCCCAGGTGGGCTTGTGGCCGAACACGCCGCAGAACGCCGCGGGGACGCGGATCGAGCCGCCGATGTCGCTGCCGATCTCGAACCCGGTCAACCCCGCCGCGAGCGCCGCCGCCGAGCCGCCCGAGGAGCCGCCGGGCGTGTGCTCGACATTCCACGGATTGCTCGTGACGCCGTAGACGGGGTTGTAGCTCTGCCAGTCGGCGAGCCCGACCGGCACGTTGGTCTTGCCGAACACCACGGCTCCCGCCGCCTCCAGCCGGTCCACCGCCAGTGCGTTGGCGGCGGCGACGTGCTCGCGGCGGTCCTCGTAGCCCCAGGTGGTGGGCAGGCCGGCGACGTCGTAGCTCTCCTTCGTCGTCACCGGCACACCGAACAGCGGGCCGGAGCCGCCCTCTTTTCCCCGCTTGCGGTCGAGCGTGCGGGCGAGCTTGCGGGCGCGATCGAAGTCGCGGACCACGATCGCATTGAGACCGGGATCGAGCCGCTCGACCCGCTCGATGAAGTGGTCGAGCAGTTCGAGGCTGCCGATGCGGCCGCGACGGACCAGCGCGGCGAGGCCGCGCGCGGGGAGGAAAGCGAGCTCGGCCATGCCCGCCTCATCCCATCGAGGCGTTGAAGGCACCGCCGTCGAGCAGCAGGTTCTGCCCGACGATGAAGCCCGAGGACGCGGCGCAGAGGAAGGCGCAGGCCTCGCCGAACTCGTCGGGGTTGCCCACCCGGCCGGCCGGGCTGCCCTTGGCGCGCTCGGCGACGATCTCGTCCACCGCGCGGTTGGACTGGCGCGCCGCCTCGATAGCGCCGGCGCGCAGCCGGTCGGTGAGGAACGGGCCGGGGAGGAGATTGTTGATCGTGACGTTGTGCCGCGCCACCTGGCGGGCGATGCCGGCAACGAACCCGGTGAGGCCGGCGCGGGCACCATTGCTCATGCCGAGCTCAGGGATCGGCGACTTCACCGAGGCCGAGGTGATGTTGACGATGCGGCCGAATCTTCTGTCCGTCATGCCGTCGACCACCGCCTTGATCATGAAGATCGGCGCCAGCATGTTGGCGTCGATCGCGCGAACCCAGTCGTCGCGCCCCCATTCGCGGAAATCCCCGCGCGGCGGCCCCCCGGCGTTATTCACGAGAATGTCCGGGTTCGGGCAGGCGGCGAGTGCGGCGGCGCGGCCTTCCTCGGTGGCGATGTCGCCGGCGACCGGCGTGACCTTGACGCCCGTAGCCCGCCGGATCTCCTCCGCCGTCGCCTCCAGCGTCTCGCGAGTTCGGGCGGTGATGACCAGATCGACGCCGTCGCGCGCCAGCGACATCGCGCAGGCCCGGCCCAGTCCCTTGCTCGCCGCGCAGACGATCGCCTTGCGGCCTCGGATGCCCAGATCCATGTCAGTTCCCTTCCCTGTCAGACGGCGATCTGTTGCAGTCTCTCGCGCATCGCGTCGGGGATCGGCCGCGGGCGCTGCGTGGCGGCGTCCACCAGCACGTGGATGAACACCCCCTCGGCGGCCGCGATCTCCTCGTCCTCGCGGAACACCGCGATCTCGTAGCGGATCGAGCTGCCGCCGATCTGCGCGACGCGCAGCCCCACGGTGAGGCGGTCCGGGAACGCCACCGAGCTGTGGTAGCGGCACTGCACCTCGGCCACCACGCAGCGCAGCGGCCCGTCCAGCAGGTCGATGCCGGCGTAAGTCATCTCGTAATACGTCACCGCCGTGTCGAAGTAGGAGAAATAATTGACGTTGTTGACGTGGCGGAACGCGTCGTTGTCCATCCACCGGGTGGTGAGGGCGTGGAAATGCCGGTATTCGGCGCGCGTTCCGGGCAGGGTTCGGCTCATCGCTCTCGCTCGTGGGGGTCTCGATGGGGGCTGCCGTCGATGCTGGCCCTTGCGGGCTGCCGGCCGACTACAGCGTGTTTGCCCCGTCCCGTCCACAGCTTAACCACGGCCGCGCGATTGGACAGGGCACCAAGCGCGCGCTAGATGCCCCCGCTTTCCGGCCGGAGACGCATATTGCCCCATCTACGCCGCTTCGTCCTGTCGATCGTCCTCCTCTCGCTCGCCCCCACGCTGGCCTCCACGGTGGCCCAGGCGCACGCCATCCTGGTGCAGAGCGAACCGGCCGCCGGGGGCACCGCCGCTTCCGGGCCGGTGGCAATGGAGTTCCGCTTCAACAGCCGCATCGACCGCGGCCGCTCACGCCTCACGCTGACGGCGCCCGATCACACCCAATCCGTCCTGCCGATCGCCTCCGAGGGGCCGCCCGACATCCTGCACACCAGCGCCGCGCTGACGCCGGGCGCCTACGTGGTGCGCTGGCAGGTCCTGGCGATCGACGGCCACATCACCCGTGGCGACGTGAACTTCACCGTCACCGGGAAGTAGCGCGTGAGCTTGCTGGTCGACCTGTTCGGCTATCTCAGCATCATCCTGCATGGGCTAACCATCGTCGCGCAGTCGATGACCCTGGGCGGGGTGCTGTTCATCGCCCTGCTCGCGCGGCCCTTGCAGCGCCCGCTCGGGCCGCCGGGCGAGGCGATCCTCGCGGGGTGCGGACGGATCACCGCGTGGAGCGCGCTGGGCCTCGTGCTGTGCGAGGCCAGCACGGTGGCAATGCAAGCCGCCGTGCTGGTGGGCACGGTCGATCTGCCGGTGCTCAACACGCTGGGCGCCAATTTCGCCATCGCCGGGATGGTCAAAACGGCGATGGCGGCGCTGATCGGGCTTGTCCTCGTCGCGCGCGGCACGCGGGCGCCGGTTGCGTTGCTGCTGGTCCTCGGCGCCGTCGAACTGGCCGCCGCGACGCTGACCACGCACGCCGCCGCGCGGCTGGACGACCGCGCGATCCTGCTCGTCGTCGAAGGACTGCACCAGCTCGGCGCGGCGATCTGGGTCGGCGGGCTGCCCTGCTTCCTGCTGGCGCTCGCGCGCGTGACCGACGGCGCGGGATGGCGGCTGGTCGGCGCGCGCTTCTCGCGCATGTCGATGACCGGCGTGGCCTGCATCCTGGCGAGCGGCATCGTGATGAGCCTCTACTACGTCGGCAGCTGGGAGGGCTTCTACGGCACCGCGTATGGCGTGATGGTCGGCGCCAAGATCGCCATGTTCCTCATGCTGCTCGGGCTCGGCGGGCTGAATTTCCTTCTCGTCGAGCGGCTGCGCGGCAATCCGGCGACGCCGGTGAACCGGCTCAAGCGGTTCGCCGAGGTCGAGGTCGGCATCGGCTTCACCATCTTCTTCGCCGCCGCCTCGCTCACCTCGGTGCCGCCCGCGGTGGACCTCACGCAGGACCGGGTGAGCTTCCATGAGATCGTCGAGCGCAACACCCCGGTCTGGCCGCGCTTCGCCTCGCCGGATCACGACGTGCTGGCGCTGCCCGCGTTGCAAGCGCAGCTCGACCAGCAAGCGGAGAAATCCCACACGCATGAGATGGAGGCGTTCACGCCGGGCGCGGGCGAGCTGGCGCCGCGCAACGCCGCCGACATCGCATGGTCCGAGTACAACCACCATTGGGCGGGAATTTTCGTCCTGGCGATCGGCCTGCTCGCGCTGCTCAACCAGGCCGGGCTGCGCTGGGCACGACACTGGCCGCTGCTGTTCCTCGGGCTGGCGGGCTTCCTGTTCGTCCGCTCGGACCCGGAGAACTGGCCGCTCGGCCATATCGGACTGATCGAGAGCTTTCGGGATGTCGAGGTATTGCAGCATCGCGTGTTCGTGCTGCTGCTGATCGCCTTCGCGCTGTTCGAGTGGCGCGTGCGTGTGAGCCCCCGCCCTCGCCCACTGGCGTCGCTGGTGTTCCCGCTGATCTGCGCCGGCGGCGGCGCGCTGCTGCTCACCCACAGCCACGCCATCGCCAACGTCAAGGACGCACTGCTGATCGAGCTCACCCACACGCCGCTGGCGCTGTGCGCCGTGCTCGCCGGCTGGTCCCGCTGGCTGGAGCTGCGGCTGGCCCCGCCCGGCAACCGCATCGCCGGCTGGGTATGGCCGGTGTGCTTGCTGCTGATTGCCCTGCTGCTGCTGAACTACCGGGAGGCTTAGGCGGGACGGTGTTCGCAGCCCGGGAATCGCCCGGCCGCACCACGCGCGGGCACCCGTCATGCGGCGATCGGGCACCCCTCAGTCGTCGATGACACTGGATAGTCGTCTGCGAACGCGAAATGGATTTCGATCATGTGCACGCCTTTTGGCACCGGCACGCGGGCACACCCATCCGTCCAGCGCCACTGGCGGGTGCCGTCACGCTCGACATCGTGCCAGCCATTCACAAGCGACGGATGATCCACCGGGATCTCTGTAAGCTCCACCTCGTTCCGCAAGATGATCCGACCGACTGAAACGCCGAGACGCCGGCGGTCGTCGAGCCAAGGTCGGAAGTCCGACGGTGCGGCTGCGCGTGAGATGATCTGTACCATGTCCGTCTGGGGCGGCAGCGCGCACACGTACCGGTCGTTGGTTACCAGAACAGGCTTGATCTCGTGCCCGCCGGCCGAGAGCCGGAGACGCGAGTTCGTGGCGGCGTTGGCCAAGGATATCGGTTGGCTCGACGCCACGGCGCGCGCGGCCAGGCGTCGCCATATCGGCTCGACCTGGTCGGCCCGGACCACCAGTGGGGCGCAGGCGTCCTTCGCGCGGGTCTCTTGATTCCCGCCGGAAAAATCCGGATGCAGGGCCATTCGTACCCCGACATTCTCGAACATGGCCCTGTTGCCGGTGTCCAGGTAGCTTTCCGCCGGCAGGCCTTCGGCCAGCAGCACGTCATGCTGCTCCAACTCGACGTGGAAGTAGGTGATTTGACCGGCTTCCACCTGTGCGATGGTGGCGCCATTGATGAGCTGCCTGACGGGGATCAGCACCTCGTCGACGAACACCGCATGATCGGGCGAAAGCCACAGATCACGATGCGGTACCGCGTCGTCGAACGCGCGGGCACGCACCCGCACCGGCCACACTTGCCGCGGATCAGGATGACGGCGGCAATCGACATGACGGTGGC
The DNA here is from genome assembly GCA_963799825.1 of uncultured Alphaproteobacteria bacterium. GTDB lineage: Bacteria > Pseudomonadota > Alphaproteobacteria > Acetobacterales > Acetobacteraceae > JAFKFI01. The sequence goes on along the minus strand of CAWCYL010000012.1, from coordinate 61,220 downwards.
CGATCCATTTGATCGAGCGCAACTCGCCGAAGGCAGTCCGCACACGGTCACCTATGGCGAGCGACTCGACATTCCGAGGCCCTGCGTCGGTGAGGATTCTGGTTCCCTTGGCGTAGCACGCGACGGTGATCAGCAGGTCGTTTGCCTCAGCCGTCGATGTGAAATTTGCGAAGCTTCCGTCGAGCAAAACCGTCAAAATGTTCTTTCCGGTTCCGTCCGTGTCGATCTCAAGCCGGGTTTGAACGCCTGTGCCCATGTCTCCTGCGGGCGCTGCGTCCGATATCCTTCCCAATTCGTTGATCGCAACTGGATTTTGAGCGCCTACAACGGTCGCTCCCAGGAGTTTCGCATTGGGGTTCGCAACATCTATGCTATCCAGGGAATTGAAGTCTGTAATCTCAGTGGTGCCGCTGGTCACCACGAACGAGTCTTGCCCCCCACCGCCCGTGAGGACACCGTTCCCCGAGAGATCGACAATTATGTTGTCGGCGGCATTTCCTGCCAAGTGTAGTGGGTTGGGACCATAGCCAACGACCTCTTCCACTGACAAGGGTGGACTTACGACATCGACCGTCGAAATGAGCGTGTCGTTGGTGTCAGTCCCGGGGATGGCCGATATCTGAGTGGATCATTGAGAAGTATCGTGTTGCCAATCGTGGTCTGATCGGCTGGCGGAGATAGAATCTTTATGGGCACTGTAGCGAAGTTGCTCGGCAATCCCTTAATTTGCTCATCCAGATCATTATAGTAATCATCGATCATCTTCGAGATTATGTCGCTGCCGATTGCCGCGACGTTTGATCCAAATGGGATCCAATCAGCAAGTGATTTTGCAATGTCAGTGGCATATTGGGAGTCGGAGATGGAGCCTTGAACCAATTTGGCAGTTGCAACACCAAAGTCGTATGAAAGGCTCACGAGGTTCTCAGCCGCAAAAGGCAACTTCATAACCATGCCGCGAACAAGATAACTTGCCAATGATGTTGAAACTTTCTTTGTGGCATAATCTTGAGCATAATTTACCGCGGCACTCCGAGCATTATCAACTACGTTTGACACATCAAAAATTGCGGTCCGAATTCCTTGGTATAAGGTCGTTGGATTTGGCCCAGTGTAGGTGAGCTCGAGGTAATTGGTTGTCCCGGATAATTGGGCTCCGAAGAAGCTTCCTGGCGCATATGTTCCGTCAAGAGTGAGTGAAAGACTGATGGCATTGTCAACCGTGTCATATGTCTTAATCTGCGTTTGGCCATTAGCCGTAGAGATTACCGCATCGTCGATCCGATCGTAAGGACCGGTAGCGACCAACTCGATGGTGTCGCCGGCAATGAAGTCCGTGATCTCGTTGCCACTACGAACTTGGAACGTGTCAGCTCCGCCCCCGCCGCTCAGCGTGGTCGTGCCGCTGAAACTCACCAGGACATCGTTTCCCGAACCGGCACCAAGGACGTCAATTCCAGAGCCGCCGTAGATGAAGTCGAGGCCGTTCCCTACTGTAACACGGTCGTTTCCGGAGCCGACGACAACTACGTCGTTCCCGTCGCCCAGAGTGACCGTGTTCGCGCCGTTCCCGACAGTAACAACGTCGTTGCCGTTTCCGCCAGAAACACCGTTATCACCATTCCCCAAGCTAACGGTGTCAGCCCCACTGCCGAGCAAAACGTGATAGCCTACGTCGCCACCCGCGATCGAGTCGTTCCCACTTCCCACGCCAAACACCTGGTTCGTCAGAAATGCAATTCCAGTCACGCCCCCCAAGTTCTGCGCAGAAGCTGCATCGGGGAGACGACTGTCGTCTCCGTTCAGGGAGTAGTATAAATTTGATCCCTCCTCAATGGAAGTTAGATCGCGATGTCGCCGCGCCAGCACCACGGCGCGCAGCAGCAGCGCCTTCATGCGCGGCGCGAACACCGCATCGCCCGCCTCGATAGCATACTGGCAGTCACGCAATTGGTGGGCGAGGCAGACCTGCCACTGATCGGCATGGCCCTGCTGTGCACCGTAGAGATCGGAGACCCACAGCGCCGGGCGGTGCCCGGCCAGCACCTCGGCCACCACGTCCGCGCCACGGCTGCGACGCACCACATGGATCACCACATCGGCATTCTGGAACACCCAGTTCCAGTGGCCGCGTCCGTCGATGCGCACGCCTGTCTCATCCGAATAGATGACCCGCGCGCGCCGCAGGCGGGCGAGAATGGCGGCGACATTGGCGTCGAATTGCGGCTTGCCGCGCCGGAACGCGGCATTCAGAGCGCCTTCGCTGATCGCCAGCCCGAACAACTCCATCAGTAACCGGGTCAGCCGCTTGTAGCTGACCGCATGCACAAAGCGCAGATACATCGCGAGCGCCACGATATTGACGCTGAACGGCGTGCCCGGCTCGAGCCCCTCCGGTACCGGTGCCAGCGTCGTGGCGCCGCAGCGGGGGCATTCCGCGGCATAGCGCTCCACCCGCGTCACCGTCGGGCGAACGCGCGGCAAGTCTATCTTGTCGTAGCGCGTGTCGAGCCTCTGATCGGCATCAACGAACGCATGCTGGCAATGGTGGCAGCGCGACGGCTTGGCCAGCACCACTTCGTCGGGCTCGGCGGTAAGTGCCCGCCCGCCACCCTTGCGGCCGAGACTGCCCTTGCGCGGTCCCTCACGCTTGGCCTTGTCAGGTCGGTTCGGCTTGTGCCCCTTCGATGGCGGCACGCTGGAATTGTTCGGTGTCTTGCCCGGTCGCGTGAGGTCGTCGATCCGCGCTTGCAACTCGGCGATCAGCTTGTGCGCCTCGTCCAGCCGCGCCAGCAGCGTCAGGATCAGCGCGTCCTTCTCCGCGTGCGACAGCTTGCTGAGATCGAGTTCGGCGCTCACCCCGACCTTGAATCGAGTCGCCCGTTACCGCGTCAACCCAATTTCCGCTGAGCGTTCACCTCAGATCGCTACCGTCAGCGGATCCCGGGTTGAGCAGTTACATGGAAGTTACCTGACTGGAAGTTAGAGCATTGAAATTGACATTATCGCTCGAGTTCGTAAACAAGCCCGGTCCAGGAAACTCAAGCTTACCCACTCATATTGAGGCAAAACGTATACCTCCTGTGACCCGAGGAAGGAGGCATTAACCGTCTGTGTCGGAACGCCTACATTGCTTGCCTCGGAAATGCTTCGGCCGGGATCTCCCACGAAAAAGGCGTCAACCGCGATGCCGCTCAACGCGACATAAAGGTTATCCCCCTGATTATCGGTCGCCCCAGCGCCAAGGACATTCGAATTGAGGTATGGATCATAGGAGAACTCGCTAAATATCGCGTATTGGCTTAGTCCTGCCCCAAGTGTCGCTGTCGTAGTCTGCCCATTTGTCGACTGCCCAAGGAGGGTAAGGGCTGGAGAGATTTGGAGGTTTACTCCATCTATGGTCTGCTTCACATATCGGGAGTTGATGGCATTCGATGGGACCGTGGCATTGGTATATGGGATCTCCTCGACGACAAGCTGCAACTTTACTTCCAATGTCGCCATTTCAGCGTTCCCCCATACGTCGGTCGCGTTCTAGCAACGCATCGTTTTGACGACGATGCGCCAGATCCCTGACGTTGACCAGGACAAAGTTCCGATCGGGGCTCAGGCGAGAGGCTGCGGACCTGTTCGGCAGCGACCCGGTTTATGCCACGAGCTTGCCGACTTGCTCGGTGGCGCGCAGCCAGGCGTCCAGTTCGCGTTCCATCGGCTCGACCAGCACGTGCTGCACGCCGGCTTCTTCGAGCCCAGCGAGCTTCTCGCGCATCGCGACCGCATCGTTGTCGAAGCGGGTGCGCATCGAGATCGTGTAGCTTGGCTCGGGCCGGTCACGGCGCAGCCGGGCGATGACCGCGCGCAGCTCGCCAGGCGTGGAGCGGCTGCTGCCGTGCCAGCCGTCCATCCTCGCGGCGCGGGCCAGCGCGGGCTCGGAGGAGCCGCCGATCCAGATCGGGATGCGCGCAGAGGGGGACGGCTGCATCCGCATCTGGTGGATTTCGGCGGGGATGAAGCGCGCATCGAAGCTGATTGGATCGTCGTGCCAGGCCGCGCGCATCATGGCGATCCCCTCGTCCATGCGCCGACCCCGCTCGCGGAACGGCACGCCGAGAGCGGCGAATTCCTCTGGCATCCAGCCGACCCCGGCGCCGAGTATCAGCCGGCCGCGCGACAGGTTCTGCAATGTCGCCAGCTCTTTCGCGAGCGGCAGCGGATGGCGCATCGGCAGCACGAGCACGCTGGTGCCGAGGCGTACCCGGCTGGTGAAGGCCGCGGCCCAGGTCAGCGTGAGCACCGGATCGTAGAACGACGGCGACGGCGGGTAGGGCGCGTCCTTGGGGATGATGATGTGCTCGCTCACCCAGACGTCGGCCAAGCCGAGCTGCTCCGCCTGCTCGGCCGCGCGGCGGATCGAATCCGGTCCCGCCTTGCGGCCGACATGCGGCAGATGGACGCCGAACAGCATGGCCGATCCTCCCGGTTATGCGGGGAAAGCCTAGCTCGCGATAACCGGTCCGGTCACGTGCGGTCTCAGTGGCGCCGCAGCGCCCTCGCCAGATCGGCCTTGCTGAGCCGCGAGCAGCCGCTCATGCCGCGCCGCTTGGTTTCGGCGTAGAGCTGCGCGCGGGTCGGCTCGCCGCGGGTCGCACGCCCGCGCGCCGGCGTTCGCGACGCCGAACGCGTGGTGCGCGCCGTCGCGCGGGAGACCTTCGGCGCTGCCTTGCGCGACTTCGGGGCGACGCGGGATTTCGCCACGCTGGCGCGGCCTTCCTTCTGCTGCCGGGCGGTCTGGCCCTTGCGCTCCTTGTCCTCGGTGCGCCGGCGGCTGCTTGTGTTCTGCACGGGGCTCTTCTTGCGGGAGGCACCGGCTTCGCTCAGCCCGATGGCGATCGCCTGGCGCGGGTTGCGCACCTTGCGGCCACTGCCCGACTCAAGCTCGCCATGCTTGTACTCATGCATCACGCGGCCAACGATCTCCTTCTGCCGCCCGCTCTCTCTTGGCATCGCACATTCTCCATTCCCGGCGCCGGCCCGCACGGGATCCGTGGGCCGCGCGCTGGGTGAGAAATGCAACAGAGGCGGTTTGGTTTCGCCGTTTGTTGAACGAAGATGGAGGAAACGCGCTCAACGATGCGAATGTGATACGCTGGCGGCCCCTCAACCGAGCGCGTCGTCCACCGAACGGACGACGTGGCGCAATTCGCCAACTCGCGTCGTGACGCCGATGCGGTCGAGGAATTCGAGAACCTGGATGGCGAGATTGCGTCCGATCCCGCGTCTCGGTCGCGAATTGGCCGGCGGCGAACCCGCCCTCCTCGGCCGCTGTCGCCAGCCTGCCGGCGATCGCGGCGAGGCGGGCGATGGTTTCGGGCGGAAAGAAGCGGTTGGGTGCCACCCGCAGCAAGCGACCGAACGCCTCGAAGCGGATCAGGTCTTTCTCCATCTCATCCGGTGCGCGGTCGAACAGCGCGGCGAGTTCGCGCACCCTGGGAGGGCGCAGGCCGGATTCCGCCAGGACCGGCGCGACGCGCGCCCACAACGCCTCGTCCTCCTCGGCAAGGCGCGGCGCGTGACCGGCGAGACGCAGCGCCGCGCCGGCGCGCAGCACTTCACCGGACGCGACGAGATCGGCGATCACCGCCTCGACGACGGACCGATCGGCGCGTGCCCTCAGCCCTTGCAGCAGCGCCGCCTTGCCGGGACCGCCGGAGGCGGGGTCTCGCCGATGCCATGCCTCCAGCGCCTCCAGCGTCGCGCGCCGCAAATCGTCGTAGGTCGGGTCCGACACCAGCACGACGCATCCAACGCGGCCGATCCGGCGCGCCCCGCCGACGTCTAGGCTGGCGGGATCGAGGTTGCGGGACCGCGCAAAGCCCCACAGATCGACGCAGCCTTCGACGTCGAGCAACGCCCGCGAGGCAGCCGTCGGATCGGGTTCGTCGAGGGCGCGCAGCACCGGCAGACGTGTCGCGCGCGGGACGTGGCGGACGGGCGGGAACGGGTCAACGACGCGACCGCCGGCCAGCGTGCGCCGGGCGGCGTGATCGCGGATCACCACGCGGTCGCCGTGCAGCACGGCCGCCGGCCGGTCGAGCACGATCCGCACGAAGCCGCCCTCGGCGCCGATCGCGTCGCTGAGCAAGGTCAGCCGGCCGCCGATATCCGCCGTCCCGAGATGCACATGGACCGGCAGCCCCGGACGCAGCGCGGCGTCGCCCCAGGGCCGCACATGGGCGTCGAGGCGTTGCGTGGGCGCGTGCAGATCGGGTGTCACGATCCAGTCGCCGCGCCGCACCTGCGCCCGATCGAGCCGCGCGCCGCTGATGGCGAGCGCGCAGCGATCCCCGGCTCGGGCTTCGGCGCTGTCGCGATCCTGGGCGTGGATGCTGCGCACGCGGACCTGCGTGCCTCGCGGCGTCAGCAGCAGCAGATCACCGACGCGCGCATCGCCTGCGGCCACCGTGCCGGTGACGATGGTGCCGGCTCCGGGGAGGGTGAAGCAGCGATCCACGGCGAGGCGGAAGCCCGCGCCGACCGGCCGGACGACGCGTTTGCACGCGAGGACGGCGAGATGCGCCTGCAACACGGCAATGCCGTCGCCGGTCTCGCTCGAGACCGGAATGACGGAGATGCCGTGAAAGCCGCTGTCCGCCGCCAGCGCGCGCATCGCGTCGCTGACCTCGGCGACGCGCGCCGGCGTCACGCGATCGGTCTTCGACACCGCGACGCTGAGCTGGGCGACGCCGATCAGGTCGAGGATGGCGAGATGCTCGCGGGTCTGCGGCATCGGCCCGTCATCGGCGGCGACGACCAGCAGCGCGCTGTCGATCGCCATGACGCCAGCCAGCATGTTGCGCAGGAAACGCTCATGTCCCGGAACGTCGACGAAGCCGATCTCGGTGCCATCCGGCAGGCGCGCATACGCGAAGCCGAGGTCGATGGTCAGGCCGCGCCGCTTCTCCTCGGGGAGCCGGTCGGTGTCCACGCCGGTCAGCCGACGGACCAACGACGTCTTGCCGTGATCGACATGACCGGCGGTCGCCACAATCATTGGCGCGACGATCATCGGGGCGGTTGCGGCGGGCGCGGGCAAGTGTTTGGCTCTGCTGTCGGCACAGTGTCGGTGCGCGGCCAACGAGCCGTCAAGCGGCGGCCGGAGGGGAAACGGGATGGACCAGTCGGAAGAGTTCGATTTCGTGATCGTGGGCGCAGGCTCCGCCGGCTGCGTGCTCGCCAACCGGCTTTCGGCCGACCCGAAGAACCGCGTGCTGCTGCTGGAGGCCGGCGGCAAGGATCGCGACCCGTGGATCCACATTCCAGCCGGATTCTACCGCAACATCTACAATCCCAAGGTCGCGTGGCATTTCGAGACCGAGCCGGTGCCGGAGATGAACAACCGGCGCATCCCCTGGCCGCGCGGCAAAGTGCTCGGCGGATCGAGCTCGATCAACGGGCTGATCTACATTCGCGGCCAGCGCGAGGATTTCGACCTGTGGCGCCAGATGGGCAACACCGGCTGGTCGTTCGACGACGTGCTGCCGTATTTCCGAAAGGCGGAGAACCAGGAGCGCGGCTCGGACGGCTATCACGGCACCGGCGGGCCGCTCGACGTGTCCGATCTGCGCTCCGAGCACGAGCTGCACGACGCCTTCATCGAGGCGGCGCGCGAGGCGGGCTACAGGCTCAATCGCGACTTCAACGGCGCCGACCAGGAGGGCGTCGGTCCGCTGCAGCTCACTGTCCGCAAGGGGCGACGGGCGAGCACCGCGCGCGGCTATCTGCGTCCGGCGATGAAGCGGGCCAATTTGCGCGTTGAGATCCGCGCGCTGGCGCATCGGGTGCTGATGGATGGCCGACGCGCAACCGGCGTGGAGTTCAGCCAGAACGGCGTGCTGCGTCAGGTGCGGGCGCGGCGCGAGGTGCTGCTGTGCGGCGGCTCGATCAACTCGCCGCAATTGCTGCAACTGTCCGGCATCGGTCCCGGCGCGCTGCTGCAGGAACACGGCATTGCGGTAGCGCACGAATTGCCTGGCGTCGGCACGAATTTGCAGGACCATATCGGCGGGCGGGTGATCTACCGCGCGAGGAACGCCAACACGATCAACGAGATCTCGCATAGCTGGCGGCTCAAGGTGCAAGCCGGGCTGCAATACTTCCTGGCGCGGCGCGGCGTGCTGATGATGGGCGCGGGGCCGATCGGGATGTTCGTCAAGACGCGACCCGAGGTCGCCTCGCCCGACGTGCAGTACCAATTCCTCGCCGGCAGCTCGAACAAGGCCGGCGACCCGATGCACAGTTTTCCGGGTTGCACGCTGGTCGCCATCCCGTGCCGGCCGGAGAGCCGGGGCTGGCTGCGCATCCAGTCGCCCGACCCCGCCAGGCCGCCGGCGATCCAGCCGAACTATCTCGCGACCCAGGCCGACAAGGACACCATCGTCGCGGGCATGAAGATCGCGCGCGGCATCTTTCACACCAAGGCGATGCGCGCCTACGTCACCGACGAGGTGATGCCCGGCCCGGACGCGAAGACCGACGAGGACTGGCTGAACCACGTCCGCGCCACCGCCGGCACCACGTTCCATCCCACCAGCACCTGCATGATGGGGCCGCAGGCCAACGCCGTGGTCGACATCGACCTGCGGGTGCGAGGCACCCAGGGCCTGCGGGTGATCGACGCCTCGGTCATGCCGACGGTGGTGTCGGGCAACACCAACGCCACCGTCATCATGATCGCCGAGAAGGGCGCCGACGCGATCCTGCGCGCGGCGTGAGCCGGTTCAGCCGGCGCGCTTGACGGAGAGTTGCGGCGGGGTGCGGAGGGTCTGGAAGATCACACAGTAACGCTCCGTGGTTTCGATCATCTTCTGCAGCTTGGCGTCGTCCGCGTCGGCGTCGATCTCGAAGGTGAGGCTGATGTCGGTGATGCCGACCGGCACGGTGCGGTCGATCCCGAGCGTGCCGCGCACGTCCCACACGCCGTCGGCGATCACCCGGCCGGCGCGGATCTCTACCCCGTAGGCGGTCGCGACGGCGCGTAAGGTGACGCCCGCGCAGGCCGCGAGGGCTTGGAGCAGCATGTCGGCCGAGCAGGCGAGCTTGCCGGTTCCACCAGCGGATTCGTGCAAGCCGGCGGTGACGCTGCCGTGCCAGGACGGCACGGTGCAGGCGATCTCGACGGGGTCGAGCGAGGCTTCGGCGCGCGCGGGGATGCGGGCGGCGTCGGGCATCTCGCGATATTGCTGCTTCAGCGGCGCCTGGGTGGCGCGCAGTTGCTCGGCGTTCATGGTCCCTCCTCCTCGCTCGCTCCGTTCATTGAAACAGCGCCCCGCACCGGTCAATGGCGTATTGGGTGAGGGGTTATCGCGACACGCGGAACCCTGCCGCCGGATGCTCCTTCGGCAGGCGCGCGCGGCCAGGGCCGTATAGTTTCTCGCGCAACGTCCCCGGTGGGTACTCCCGCTTGTAGACGCCCCGCGCTTGCAGCTCAGGGACCACGAGATCGACCACGTCCTCGAACGTCTCAGGGGTCAGCGCGTAGGCGAGGTTGAAGCCGTCGATGTCGGTCTCGGCGACCCAGGCCTGCATCTCGTCCGCGACCTCCCGCGCCGAGCCGACCACGACGGGGCCGCGGCCGCCGATCGCGGCGTGCTTGGCGATCTCGCGCACGGTCCATTCGCGGTCCGGGTCGGCGATGGTGAACGCCTCCAGGGCCGAGGTCATCGCCTTGTTCTCCTCGAAGCGCACGATCTCGTCGAGCGGCAATCGGGAAAAATCCACGCCGGTCCAGCCGGACATCAGCGCGAGCGCGCCCTCCTCGCTGACGTGGTCGCGATACTCCGCGAGCTTCTCCTCCGCCTCGGCGCGGGTCCGGCCGGGAATCACCGTCATCATGGTGAAGATCTGGATTTCCGCCGGATCGCGCCCGACAACCCCTGCGCGGCGGCGGATGTCGGCGACGATCGACCCGATCACGCGCCGCGAGGGGCCGTTGATGAACACGCATTCGGCGTGCTCGGCGGCGAACTGCCGGCCCCGCGTCGAGGCGCCTGCCTGATAGAGCACCGGCGTGCGCTGCGGCGACGGCTCGCAGAGATGGATTGCTTCCATCTGAAAGTATTTTCCGGCGTGCTTGATCCGATGAATCTTGTCGGCATCGGCGAAGCGGCGCCCGGCGCGGTCGCGCAGCACGGCGCCGTCCTCCCAGCTGCCTTCCCACAGCTTGTAGACCGCCTGCATGTATTCCTCGGCGATCTCGTAGCGCGTGTCGTGGTCATGCTGCTCGGTCATGCCCATGCCGAGTGCCGCGCTGTTGAGATAGCCGGTGACGATGTTCCAGCCGACGCGTCCCTTGGTGAGATGGTCGAGCGTCGACATGCGACGGGCGAACGGGTACGGGTGCTCGTAGGACAGCGCGCAGGTCACGCCGAAACCGAGATTTTCCGTGACCACCGCCATCGCCGGGATCACCATCAGTGGGTCGTTGACCGGCACCTGCACCGCCTGTTCGAGTGCCGTGCGCGGCGAGCCTTGATACACGTCGTAGATGCCGAGCACGTCGGCGAGGAACAGCGCGTCGAATTTTCCCCGCTCCAGCGTGCGCGCGAGATCGGTCCAGTATTCCAGCGTATTGTAGCTATCCGCGCGGTCGCGCGGATGCGTCCACAAGCCGGGCGACTGGTGGGCGATGCAGTTCATGTCGAACGCGTTGAGGCGGATCGTCTTGGACATGGCGCTCAGCCCTGCACCCGCAGCGGCCGGGTCAGATCGGCGAGCGTCGGCGCAACGCCGAGGTTCATCGCGCCGGAAATGAACTTTTCCGTCCCATCGGCGGAGAGAGAATCGCGGGCGTTGTCGCGGAATTTCTGCGCCAGCTCGTCGTTCGAGAGCGGGTTCTGCGGGTCGCCTTTGGGATACATCATCTCGGCCTGCAAGATTTCTCCGCCGCGCATCGTGACCACCACGCGGGCGGGAAATTTCTCCGGGTACAGTTCTGTCAATTCCGCATCGGCGACGACCTCCGTGCGATCGAGCACGCGGCGTACGCGCGCGTCCTGGAAGCGGTCGGACTGGAACTGCTTCTGACCGACCGCGCCGTCTACGAGAGCGATCGCGACGCAGTAGGGAACCGAGAGTCGCGCCGCCATCGTGCTGTCCACCTGCTTGCTGGAGAAGTGCGACTTCACGGTGGCGTAGGTGTTGATGGCGATGCTCTCGATGCGTGCCGGTTCGGGCGCGTGGCGCGCGACGATCGCGAGCGCCGCACCGATCGGCGAGTGGCTGGCGAGAATCGGAGGGATACGGCTTGTAGCCGTTCTGGGTGGTCTCCCAGGTCTCGCCGAGGCCGCGCGTGAGTGCTTCCGAGTCGGGCTCGGTGCTGTAGGCCGCGAGATAGCCCTTGGGATGACCAAAAATGTCGGGCGGGCTGGTGGCGCCGAGGGCGGCGAGCCGGGCGGCCAGCACGCCGTTCATGCCGGCCTTGCCGGGATGCACGCTCTTGCTGTCGTCGCCGGTCTCGAAGAACGCATTGAGCCCGGCGGCCTGGGTGCCGGCGAAGCCAAGCGCGGCCTGCACCGCGGCGGCGTCGAGCCCCATCGCGCGGGCGGCGGCGGCGGCGGCACCGAACGTGCCGTTGGTCGCGGTCGAGTGCCAGAAGCGGTAATGCGTCGGCATCACCGCCATGCCGACGCGCGCCGTCACCTCGTAGCCGGCGACCATCGCGACGACGAGATCGCGCCCGGTGAGCCCGCGATCCTCGCACACCGCAAGCGCCGCCGGCACGACGACCGAGCCGACATGGATCAGCGCGCGCTTGTGCGTATCGTCATTGTCGGCGGCGTTGACGAGGATGCCGTTGGCGAGTGCGGCGAGCGCGGGATGCGTGGCACCGCCGCCGACGATGCTGGCGCCGCCCGCCGCGCCGAATTCTTCCGCTATCGCGCGCGCGATCCCGGCCTTGCGCCTGTCCTCGCGCCACGCCGCCAGCGCGCAGCCGATGGCGTCGAGGAACATGCGACACGCCTGCTCGACGGCGGGTCCGGGAATATCCTCGTAGCGCAGGCTGGCGACGAACGAGCCAAGGCGTTCGCTCGCGGAACGGGTCGCGGTCATGGTGCGTGTGGTCCTGTCGGGGTGCGTGGGCGGAGTTTAGCCCAGCGGCAGCAAGGCGGGCGAATCGCCGGCGAGCAGCAATTGCGGCACTTGCGCGAACCGCCAGACGCCGTGCGCGTCGCGGTCGAGCACCCAGGCGAGGTCGAAGCGATCCGCCGGCCATTCGGTGGGGCAGCGGAGCGTGGGGCCGGCGAGCAGGCTGGGGATGCGGGGCAGCGCGTTATGCTCCCAGGCGATCAGCACCGGCCCGTCGCCGCAGGCGAGCACCGCCTCGGCGAGTTTCTTCTCCTCGCCGACGTGGATATCGGCGTGGATCGGCAGCTTGAGGAAACCCGCGAGCGGCATCAGCGTCTGACGCGGGCGATGACTGGTGCCGTGATGATGCGAGGCGAACAGGGTGGCCGGCATCGCCAACGGACTGGTCGCGTGCGCGAACCAGGGCGCCAGGGCGCCTGCCCGCTGCCAGCCGAGCGGGCTCAGGCTACGCGGGTCATGCCGCCCCTCCTCGTTCACGCCGAGCGGCGGCTGCCGGTTCTCGTTGTCCGCGGGCTTTTCGGCGTGGCGGACGATCATCACCTTGAGCGGCTGCATGGGCTTCCCTCCATCCTCGGAGGCTCAATCGCACCGGATGGCCAGGCGTTGCCGTGACCAGCCGCCTGCGGCGAGATGCGCGTGCAGCAACCACAGCGGGATCGCCAGCAGCCCGATCGCGGCGGCGGCGTACAGCGCGCCGCCGGGGCCGCCAGTGAGGTCGGCGGCGTGGCCGCACAGCGCCGGTGCGAGGGCGTTGCCGGCGTAATAGGTGGTGTAGAAAATGCCCATCCCGACGGCGCGGTTCTCCGGGCGGGACGAGAGCGTGCCGGCCGCCATGATGACCGAGGGCTGCACCGAGCCGAGCACGCCGAACAGCACGGCACTTGCCAACGGCCAGGCGATGAACGCCATGCCGACGCAGCCCAGCGCCATCGCGACGGTGCCGAACACGAGGACGCGGAGATTGCCGAACCGCGCCCCCAGCGCGCCGCCGGCCAGCGTCGCCGGGATGCTGCCCCAGGTGGCGATCGTCATCACCGCGCCGATGGTCCAGACGGAATGGCCCTGCACGTTCATCAGCGACGGCACGTAGGAGACGAAACCGCCGTAGCAGCCGGTATAGGCGGTCCAAACCAGCCCGCCGACCAGGACGAGCAGGCACTCGCGGCGGCCCGGCAGGGAGAACCGCCGAGGTGCGGGGTGGGCCGCCGGCGCGTCGCGATAGCTCGCCAGGAACAGGACCAGGGTGATCCCGACGAGCACCGCGCCCGACACCAGCGCGGCGACCGTGCCGCTCGCCGCGACGATCAGCGGCAGGGCGATCTGTGCGCCGGACACGCCAACCGGGTAGGCGGCGACCGAGAGGCCGATCGCCGCCATGAAGCGTCGCCCCGAGAACCAGTCGGAAATGATCTTGTTCTGCAGCACGATCATCGCGACCCCGCCGGCCCCCGCCAGCAGGCGCCCGGCGCCGATCCCCACCGGGTCGGCCCAGGTCGCGCCGAGCAGCGGCCCGGCGGTCATCAGCGCGAGCCCGCCGCCGACGATCAGCCGGTCGCCGTAGCGCCGGCCGAGCAGGCCCAGCGGCAGGGCGAGGACGATGCCGGGGGCGACGAACACGCCGATCAGCGTGCCGATGCTCGTGTAGTCGAGCCCATAGGCCGCGATCAGCTCCGGCGCCAGACTGGCGACGGTCTGGTACTGGTAGCCGAACGCGATGCGCGCGAGCACCATCGCGGCGAGTATCAGCCAGGGCCGCGCCCTCATGTATTCCCCCGACGCCAGCCCACGACGTCCCTTGTGGCACGACGGCGCGGCGACGCTAAGCCGACCGCCGCGCACCATCCGACCGGCGAGAACTCGACGTGCCGCAACCCAGCCCGGCGCGCGGTAGCCCGGACGGCTTGGCGGCCCTATCTTGGGGCGATGTCCGACACGCCCGCCTTCCTCGACAGCCTGCGACCCGCCGTGCCCGATATTGTCGTGCCACGCGGCGTCACCCCGTTCTATCTGCCGCGCCGGCCGGTGCGCGGCCGCTTGGTGCGTCTCGGGCCGTTGGCCGACGCGCTCCTGACGCGCCACGACAACCCGCCCTTGGTGCGCCGGATCACCGGCGAGGCGTTGGCGCTGGCGGCGGGGCTCGCCGCGGCGCTGAAGTTCCGCGGCTCGTTCAGCCTGCAGGTGAAGGGCGACGGCGCCCTGCCGATGCTGCTCGCCGACTGCACCGATGCCGGCGCGCTGCGCGGCTACGCCCGCATCAACGCGGAGAAATTTTCCGAGCTGCTTGATCGCGAGCCTGACCCCACCGCCGAGCGGCTGATGGGCCAGGGCTATCTCGCGTTCACGGTGGACCAGGGCCCCGACCGCGACCGGCACCAGGGGATCGTGACCATCGAGGGCGACCGCCTCGCCGACATGGCGCTGCACTATTTCCGCACCAGCGAGCAGATGAGCTGCTTCGTCCACCTGGCCTGCGAGGAGACCGCGGCCGGCTGGCGCGCGGGCGGGCTGATCCTCGAGAAGGTCGCGGGCGAGGGCGGCGTCGATCCGGCGCTCGACCCGGAGGCGCAAGACGAGAGCTGGCGCACCGCCGTCGCGCTCGCCGCGACATTGCGCGACGGAGAATTGCTCGATGACGGGCTCTCGCCCGACCGGTTGCTGTATCGGCTGTTCCACACGGAGGGCGTCGCGGTCGATCGGGCGCGGGCACTATCGTATGGCTGCCGCTGCTCCCGCCAGCGCCTGTCCGGCATCCTCGAAGGTTTCACGCCGGACGATCTGGACCACATGGCCGTCGAAGGCGATATCGTGATGACGTGCGAGTTCTGCAATTTCGACTTCCGCTTTCCCCGCGAGGAGATCCGCGGAACCGAGGTTGGGGCGCGCAGTTGACCGCTCGGGGCGTGTCGCGCCGCGGCTTGGGCGCGCTGCTGCTGGCCGCAGCCGTCGGCGCCTGCGGCGGCCCAAGGGAGGAGCCCGCGACCGCCGAGAGTTTCGCGCCGCTGCACTACGATTATCTCACGCCCATCCGGCTGAACGTCGTGTCGGTCGAGGTCGAGCAGCGCTTCGTGCCGGGCGGCGGCGACGCCTCGGCGCTCGATCCGGTCCGACCGGCCGAGGCGATCCGCGCAGATGGTACAGGACCGGCTGCAGGCGCTGGGCACCTCCGGCCGCGCCGTGCTGGCGATCAACGACGCGAGCATCATCCGCCGAGGGGACGTCTATCAGGGCTCTCTGGCGATCGAGCTCGACATCTATACTTCGGCGAACACGCGGGCCGCCTTCGCCGAGGCCCGCGTCTCCGCCACCCGCCCGACCGCCGGCGGGGAGAGCACGCGGCGGACGCTGTACGAGCTGACCAAGCAGCTCATGGACGCGCTGAACGTCGAGCTCGAATACCAGGTGCGGCGCTCGTTGCGCGACTGGCTGGTTGAGGCCCCCGCCGCGCCGGCCCCGGTGCAGCAGCAGGCGCTGCCGCCGCCCAGCACGTAGGCGAGCCGACCCTCTATCGTCATGCCCGTGCTCGTCGCGGGCATCCACGCCTTGCGGGGTCGCTCGGGACGGCGTGGATGGCCGGCCGGAGCCTGTCCTCGGGCGGGCCTTCGGCCCGACCCGCGGGCCCGCCATGACGGAGCATTCTGCTAATCGAGCACCAAGAGCCCCGTGACGCCGGCGGCGAGCAGGCTCCGCAGATCCGGCAGCGCCAGTGCGACGCATCCCTCGGTCGGAGCGAAATCCGGCCGGGCGACGTGCAGGAAGATCGCCGAACCACGATCCCGGACCACCGGCGCGTCGTTCCAGCCGAGCACGCCGATGACATCGTAGACGCCGTCCTCCCGCCACAGCGCCTCGTGCCGCGCCGGGTGGGGCAGGCGGACCATCCGGTTGTAGTCGGGATGCGCCGGATCGTCGCACCAGCCGTCGTCCGGCGCGAGCGGTTCGACCGGGACGGCGCAATCGGGGCGCGCGACGCGGTCCGCCCGGTAGAGCACCCGGCGGAGCGGCAACACGCCCATCGGGGTCGCGTCGTCGCCTTCGTGCTTGTCCCTTCGGATGCCGCCTCGGCCGAGGGCGGCGCGGAAGGCGCGACCCTGGAAGCTCACCGTTCCGTCGCGCTGGACGATGGCGTCGGACATCGCGCGCTCAGCCAAGCAGGTGGCCGAACCGCTCCGCCTTGGTGGCGAGGTAGTGATTGTTCACCCCGTTGGGGGCGACGACGTGGCTGACCCGGCCGATCACCTCCACCCCGCAGGCGGCGAGGCCGCTCATCTTCTCGGGATTGTTGGTCAGCAGGCGCACGCGCGGCACGCCGAGTTCGCGCAGCATGGTGGCGGCGACGAGGAAGTTGCGCTCGTCCGCACCCCAGCCGAGTGCGCGGTTGGCGTCCAGCGTGTCGAGGCCGCGATCCTGCAGCGCGTAGGCGCGGAGCTTGTTGACGAGGCCGATGCCGCGCCCCTCCTGGGCGAGGTACAGCAGGACGCCGGCGCCCTCCTTCGCCATCCGCCGGATCGCGCCGCGCAGCTGCGCGCCGCAGTCGCAGCGCAGGCTGCCCAGCAGGTCGCCGGTGAAGCACTCGGAGTGGATTCGTACCAGCGGCGCCGCGTCGGATTCGGGCGTGCCGATCACGATGGCCAGGTGCTCGATGCCGGCATCCGGGCCGCGAAACGCCACCACGCGCGCATCCGGCGCATCCTCCAGCGGCACCTGCGCCTCGGACACCCGGCGCAGCCCGGCGGCGAGCGCGCCCGGATAGGCCGTGACATCGGCCGCCGGTACCGAGAGCAGCCGCAGGCGTCCGGCGATCTCGATTGCGTCCGGCCGGATCGGGGCGGCGAGCACCGCCGCCAGCAGCCGCCCGAGTTTTACCAATGCCAGCGCCGGGCCGGCCAGCAAGGGCGGCGGCACGGCCTCGGGGGTCTCGGGAAGCAGCTGTTCGGCGGTGGGGTCCGCCAGGGTGCGCAGCGTCGCCGGGTCGAACGGATTGCCGGTCAGGCGCACCGCGACGGCCTTGGCCGAACGCGGCACCGGCTGCTTGAGAACCGAGGTCGCGCGCACCGGCGCCAGCAGCAGCACGGCCGGACCGCCGGCGAGGGCGGCAAACTCGCGCAGGCCATGCGCGCCGGCGGTTTCCGCTGCGATCAGGACCAGGGGCTCGGCGCCGCTGAGCAGCACGGGGATGCCGCGGCGCAGCTCGGCGACCGCGCGATGAACGCCTCGGATCTCCAGCGCCACCGTTTCCGACGGCCCGGACGAGGCGGCGAGGTCGACTGGCGCGATTCCGTGAGGCAACAAGCGGTTCATGAGATCACTTCTGGACCCGTCATTCTCACGGCATACCCGTTGGTAGGCGAAGGGTGAAGCCGCAAGGCAGCCCTGCGGCCCGCTTCACGGACTCGTATATGGCGGCCGTCCCGAGGGGGCGGCAAGGCTTCACGCAAATGTGAGTGATCTCACGCTCGCTGAATCGCGATTGAGGGGTAGGGAGTTGCGTTGGGCTTCCTGTGGCGCGCCCGAACACCAAGATTTGCTTTGCCATATGATAGAAGCCGACCGGAGCGCGTCTTTTGAGTGACGGCTCCCGAGCTGCAAGGGGAAGATCGATGTCGGGCGAGCGCCCCATCCTGATCGTGGACGATGATGAGGCATTGCGGGCGACGCTGGTGGAGCAGCTCGCGGTCGACGGCGAATTCGTCGCCGTTGAGGCCGCCGACATGGCGGAAGCCGAGGAAAGACTCGCGAGCCGGAACGCGCGGTTCGACGCCATCATCCTTGACGTCGGCCTGCCAGATGGCGACGGCCGCGACCTCTGCGTCAAATGGCGCAAGCAGGGGGTCAAAGTCCCGATCATGATCCTGACCGGCTCGGACGACGAATCAGACGTGGTGCGCGGCCTCGATTCCGGCGCCAACGACTATATCGCCAAGCCGTTCCGCCTCGCCGAGCTGCTGGCGCGCCTGCGGGCACAGCTGCGCATCTTCGAGAACAGCGAGGACGCCGTCTTCACCATCGGCCCCTATACCTTCCGCCCCTCGGCCAAGCTGCTGCAGGAGCCGGCGCGCAACCGGCGCATCCGGCTGACCGAGAAGGAGGCCGCGATCCTGAAATTCCTCTACCGTGCGGGAACCAAGCCGGTCGCCCGGCAGGTGCTGCTGAACGAGGTGTGGGGCTACAACGCCGCCGTCACCACGCATACCCTGGAAACCCATATCTATCGCCTGCGCCAGAAGATCGAGCCGGACCCCTCCAACGCCCGCCTGCTGGTCACTGAGGGCGGCGGCTACCGGCTCGACCCCGCCGGAGTTCCGACCGTCCCGGCCTAGAGAACCCCGATAGGGGCAAAATATCCCCTGCGATGAGCCCGGATGCGGGCAGACCGGCCGGAGCGTCGAACCCGGAACTGGGCAAAAGCGGCGCTGGATGGACCCGGATCCGGGCGAAACCGGCGGCGCGTCGGGTGCAGCTACAGCGAAAGCTCGACGCAGACCGGCACATGGTCCGAGGTCTGCGGCCAGTCGCGCGCGTCCTTGTGGATGACATGGCGCGAGAGCGCGCCCGCGAGGTCCGGCGTCACCCATACATGGTCCAGCCGGCGGCCCCGATCGGAGGCCCGCCAATCGCGATTGCGGTAGCTCCACCAGGTGAAGAGCTTCTCGCCCGAGGGCACGAAATGCCGCACCGCGTCGACGAAGGCGGTGTTCTGCCAGGCGAGCAGCCCCTCGGTCTCCGGCGGCGTGTGGCTCACCACGCTCAGGAGCTGCCTGTGGCTCCAGACATCGTGCTCCAGAGGGGCGATGTTGAGGTCGCCGACCAGGACGGTGCGGGCGAGATTGGCGCGCGCGGCGAACCAGTCGGTCGCCTGGGCGACGAAATCGAGCTTGTGGGCGAATTTCGGGTTTTCCCGGACATCCGGAACGTCGCCGCCGGCGGGCACGTAGAAATCGTGCAGCTCGATTGGCCCGCCCGTGGTGTCGAGCAGGACCGCGAGATGCCGGCAGTCGCCCTTGGCGCACCAGTCGGGCGCCGCATCCTGCACCTGGAACGGCACACGCGAGAGGATCGCCACCCCATTGTAACCTTTCATCCCCCGGAACGCGACGTGCGGGTAGCCGAGCTCAACCGGTACCGTGGCCGGGAACAGCGCGTCCGGCACCTTGGTCTCCTGGAGGCAGATCACGTCGGGGTCGACGGCCGCGATCAGGTGCTTCAACAGCGGCGCGCGCAGGCGGAGCGAGTTGATGTTCCAGGTAGCGACGCGCAGCTTCATCGGATGACGGTCCTGCGATCAAGGGGACGCGGACCATAGCCGTGGCTCCGGCCGCGCGAAAGCGCGCGCCGGCCGCTCACGAGCCGTGCCGGTTAGGCTGACGGCAGGGTGCCGGGGTTCTCCCGTTTCTCGACGTGACCCTCTGGGGTCATCCGGTCGATCACGCGCGGCAGGTGCAGCGCCATCTGACGGAGGAACGCGTCTTCCGGCAGCCCCGTGACGGTCGCGAGATCCCGCACCCGCTCAGCCCCGAGCACGCGGGCCAGTTCGTCCGGCCGGATCGGCTCGTTGGGGCCGTCATGGATCCAGGAGGCCATGACCGCGCCCAGCCGAGCCTGCGTGAAGCGATCAGCCAGGTCGGCGAGCGTGCCGCGCGGCCCGCCGAGCAGATCCTCGATCGCGGCTCCGAGCGGGAGGAGGTCGCGGCCATCCTCGTCGCCGCGCAGTTCCTCCAGCACCTCATGGACCAGTCGCACCGCCGTTCTCCCTGTTTCCCGCAATCCCAGAACAGGGCGACGGGAGGACGGTTGCCTGCACCCATCGCGGAACGGGAACAGCGGGGGAGCGTTCGCTTGTCGAGCAGCCAGAGGAGACGGCTATGAGCGGACCCGCGAGCACTCCAGACAAGGCCGGCCCCGCGATGACGGAGACAGTGCAGGAGGTGCGGGGCGCCTTCCCGAGCGATCAGGCCGTGCAGGACGCGATTTCGCGCCTCACGATGGCCGGCTTCGACCGGGCGGAGATCAGCCTCCCGGATGCCGATCCCGCGCCGATGCGGGCGACGCCGGAGCAGAGTGCCGAAAACCCGGAGGCGGAGGACGATTCACAGCAGTCCCGGACGTTGCACACCAGCATGGCGGCATCGGTCGGCGCCTTGGCCGCCGCGGGCGCGGTTGTCGCGACGGGCGGACTGGCGATTCCGGCGGTGGCCGCCGCGATCGCCGGCGGGGTCGGTCTCGGCGCGGTCGCGGAGGGTCTCTCCAGGGCGTCCGACAAGGTGCAGCACGACACGCGGGAGGATGCGGCTGCCCGCGGCGAGTTGCTGCTATCGGTTCACTTGCGCGACCCTGCCCGGCAGAGCGTCGCAGAACAGGCCATGCGCGAGGCGGGGGCGAGCCGGGTGGAGGGGGTCGTCCGCGCCTCGGGCCGGGCGGCCGGCACGATCTGACGCGCGGGCGCGAGCCCCGAGGCCGAATGTCGGCGGGGAGCGGTCCAGCGGCGAGGCCGCTCGGCCGGGTTCCCCGCCGGGTTCAGGCAAGCCGGAGATTGGTGGCCGCTGCCTTGCCGCGCTCCATGACGATCTCGTAGGAGACCTTCTGACCGTCATTCAGACCATTCAGGCCGGCGGCCTGCACGGCGGTAATGTGGACGAACACGTCCTTGCCGCCATCTTGCGGCATGATGAAGCCGAACCCCTTGGTCGCGTTGAACCATTTCACGGTGCCGATTGCCATGATCGGTCGCTCCTTCCCATTGACGAAGATTGGCGTGACGAAGATTGGCGGAGACGGATGCGCGTCCCGCGCTCCGTCGGCGCACGCTGCCGGACCCGAACACCGGCGGCTCCATCGGACGATCTCCGATAGAGCCAGGATACGGAATTCGATGGACGGTGAACCGTCATTGCCCTGACGGATCCGCGCGAAGGGCCTCAGGCGAGCTTCAGGTTCGTCGCGGCAGCCTTGCCCCGCTCCATCGCGACCTCATAGCTGACCTTCTGGCCTTCATTCAGGCCGCGCAGGCCAGCCGCCTGGACCGCCGTGATATGGACGAACACATCCTTGCCGCCGTCCTGCGGCATGATGAAGCCAAAACCCTTGGTGGTGTTGAACCACTTGACCGTGCCGATAGCCATTGTCGACTCACTCTCTCCGTCGTGGCCCCGCGCGGAATGGCGTGGAGCGATAGACAACCGGGCCTTTGGACGTCTTGAGGGCACCCGATCAGACGGAGCGCAGCAAGCAAGCCAAAATGCGATTGCAAGGCCTAGTTGGCACAGAAAGGCCCAGACCTGTCAATTACGTGACGCGGCCCCGGAATGCGGAAAACTGCGACGATGACGAACGATCATGACAGAAAAGGGGCGGACCTCGCGGCCCGCCCCCATTTCGTCCCCGTGCCGATCGGCCGGGGCGGCGCGGCGATCAGAAATCCATGTCGCCCATACCGCCCATGCCGCCGCCCGGAGGCCCGCCGGCCGGAGCCCGCTTCTCGGGCTTTTCGGCGACCATCGCCTCGGTGGTGACGAGCAGGCCGGCGACCGAGGCCGCGTCCTGCAGCGCGGTGCGCACGACCTTGGTGGGGTCGATGATGCCGGCACGCACCAGATCCTTGAACTCGCCGGACTGCGCGTCGAAGCCCCAGGCGTACTCGTCCTTGTCGAGCGTCTTGCCGGCGATCACCGCGCCGTCCTCGCCGGCGTTCTCGGCGATCTGGCGCAGCGGGGTCTGCACCGCCTTGCGCACGATCTCGATGCCGAAACGCTGGTCGTCGTTGTCCGCCTTGATCTTGGCGAGCACCAGCGAGGCGCGGGCCAGGGCGACGCCGCCGCCCGGCACGATGCCTTCCTCGACCGCCGCACGGGTGGCGTGCAGCGCGTCGTCCACACGGTCCTTGCGCTCCTTCACCTCGACCTCGGTGGAGCCGCCGACGCGGATCACCGCGACGCCGCCGGCGAGCTTCGCCAGCCGCTCCTGCAGCTTCTCGCGGTCGTAGTCGGACGTGGTCTCCTCGACCTGGGCGCGGATCTGCGCGCAGCGGCCCTGGATGTCGGGCTTCTTGCCGGCGCCCTCGACGATCGTGGTGTTCTCCTTCTCGATGAGAACCCGCTTCGCCTTACCGAGCATCGCCACGGTCACGGTCTCGAGCTTGATGCCGAGATCCTCGCTGATCACCTGGCCGCCGGTGAGGATCGCGATGTCCTCGAGCATCGCCTTGCGGCGATCGCCGAAGCCCGGCGCCTTCACCGCCGCGACCTTGAGGCCGCCGCGCAGCTTGTTGACCACCAGCGTCGCCAGCGCCTCGCCTTCCACGTCCTCGGCGATGATCAGCAGCGGGCGGCCGGACTGCACGACGCTCTCGAGCAGCGGCAGCATCGGCTGCAGGCCCGACAGCTTCTTCTCGTGGATCAGGATGTACGGCTGATCCAGCTCGGTAATCATCTTCTCGGCGTTGGTGATGAAGTACGGCGAGACGTAGCCGCGGTCGAACTGCATCCCCTCGACCACGTCGAGCTCGGTTTGGACGCCCTTGGCCTCCTCGACCGTGATGACGCCCTCGTTGCCGACCTTCTGCATCGCCTCGGAGATCATGCGGCCGATCTCGGCCTCGCCGTTGGCGGAGACGGTGCCGACCTGCGCGGTCTCGGCCGGCGTGGTGATCTTCTTGCTGCGCTTCTTCAGCTCCTCGACGACCGCGGCCACGGCGCGGTCGACGCCGCGCTTGAGGTCCATCGGGTTCATGCCGGCGGCCACCGCCTTGGCGCCCTCGCGGACGATCGCCTGGGCCAGCACGGTCGCCGTGGTGGTGCCGTCGCCGGCGATGTCGTTGGTCTTCGAGGCCACTTCGCGCACCATCTGCGCGCCCATGTTCTCGAACTTGTCGGAGAGCTCGATCTCTTTCGCGACGGTCACGCCGTCCTTGGTGATGCGCGGTGCGCCGAAGCTCTTGTCGAGCACGACGTTGCGGCCCTTGGGTCCGAGCGTCACCTTCACCGCGTCGGCGAGAATGTCCACGCCGCGCAACATGCGCGCGCGGGCGTCACCGCCGAACTTCACGTCCTTGGCAGCCATGTGCATCTTATCCTTGTCTGATCTTTAAGGCGTAAGGGGTCAGGCGGCTTTCTTCTTCGCCGCCGGGGCACCCTCGATGATGCCCATGATGTCGCTCTCCTTCATGATGAGGAGCTCCTCGCCATCGAGCTTCACCTCGGTGCCCGACCACTTGCCGAACAGGATGCGGTCGCCGGCCTTGACGTCCAGCGCCACGATCTGGCCCTGCTCGTTGCGCGCGCCGGCGCCGACGGCGATCACCTCGCCCTCCATCGGCTTTTCCTTCGCGGTGTCGGGGATGATGATGCCGCCCGCGGTCTTTTCCTCGGCGTCAAGCCGACGGACCACGACCCGGTCATGCAGGGGACGGAACTTCATACGGATCGCTCCTGAGTGATGCCAGTGATCGAGTGATGCCAACCGATGTGATCGCCAACAGCGGCGGGGCCTTGAGCGGCATCCTCGCGCGGCTGTTTGGCACTCCCGCGCTGGGAGTGCCAGCGATCTAGGCGAACGCCGAAGCGGAGTCAAGGGCTCGGCAGCACTCATCGGTTGCGAGTGCCAAGCCTCTGAAATAATTAACTTTCTTGTTGAATACTGCGCCCCCTCCCGTGGCATCATCGTGCAACCCGCGGGGGGTCGCGGGGTTTGTTGCCCGTGCAGCAAATCGCTGCCGGGAGTGTCACGGAGACCGCCGAGCATGAGCATCGCGTTGCAGCTCAAGGACTACCGCCTGACCACCGCCGAGATCCTCTACCGGCTGCCGGATCACCCGGATCTTCTGCAGAGCTACATCTGGCAGGATCTCGACATCGCGCCGCGCTTTCCGGTGCTGCACAAGTTTCTCGGCTTCTGGCAACGCGAGCTGGACGGCAAGCTGCACTCCGTCCGGGTGGCCTCCGCCAGTCTCGTGAAGCCGGCCCAGTTCCGCACGCCGGGGGCGTTCCTCCAGCTGCACTGAGCCCCCGGTGCGCGGGGCCTTGGGCGTGCCCTCAGGCGGCGTCGGCGCTCGCCCGCGCGGTCCGTCGATCGCGCGACAGGGCCAAGCCAAGGAGCAGGGAGGCCGCGAACAGCGACACCGCGATCGCCACCTGCACGCCCTCGGAGACAGCCGCCGCAGGCGGGCGCCCATACGCCGCGCGGCCCAATCCCTGGCGAGAAATCGCGCCCAGGCGAAATCGGCGAGGCACCCCAGCGCTTGCGCGAACAGCGCCAGCATCACGCCACCCCACAGGCCAAACGCGTAGCCGCCGGCAAACCCGGCCAGCTGTCGCGGCAGCCCCGCCGCGCAGGCCACCGCCGCGACGAACACGAACAGCGCCTCGCCACTCACCCCATGCCCGGTAACGAACCGGTCGATCATGGCTGGATCAAAGCGACCCGGCAGTGCCCGCAGGGCGATCCCGGCGGCCAGCAATCCGGCCAGCAGCAGCGCCGGCTTCAGCACGGGTCGCCACCCCGCGTCGCCTGGGCGATCCATCGTGCCGCTCATCTCGGCGACACCTCCGGCCGATCCTCGACCATGATCGGCTTCTCGATCTCCGGTCGGCTCCAGCGGCGCTGCAGCCAGAGCATCCCGACGAGATCGAAAATCCCCACGCCGAGCCGGTCCAGGGTGCCGTAGTTCGACCGCCCAAGCTGGCGCGCCCGGTGGTTCACCGGCATGGAGACGACCTCGCCTCCGGCCCGCAGGAACAGCGCCGGGAGGAAGCGGTGCATGTGATCGAAATGCGGCAGGGTGAGGAACGCGTCGCGGCGGAACACCTTCAGGCCACAGCCTGTGTCGGGCGTCCCATCGCCCAGCAGCCGCGCCCGCACGGCATTGGCGATGCCCGAGGCGAGCCGCTTCATCCTCCCGTCCCGACGCCGTGCGCGATGTCCGGCCACCAGCACCAGGCCCCGCGCTGCGGCGTCGCGGGCGAGCGCATGGTCCAGCAACTCCGGGATGTCCGCCGGATCGTTCTGGCCGTCCCCGTCCAAAGTGGCGATCCAGCGGCCGGCCGCCTGCCGCACCCCGGTGATGATCGCCGCACTCTGCCCGCAGCTCCGCCGATGCCGCCGCCACCGCAGCGGCGCGCCCGCCAGGACCGCCTCGCGCAGCCTTGCCGGGGTCTCGTCCAGGCTGCCGTCATCGACATACAGGATTTCGTAATCACGTCCGGCGAGTGCCGCACGGATCTCGCCAATCAGCGGCAGGATGTTCGGAGCCTCGTTGCGGACGGGCACGACGACCGAGAGGAGCGGCGCGAATTCCGGCCCGCGCGCGCGTCCGGCGGCTTGGACGAACTCTGGCATGGCGTGGGCTGGGTAGCATCGCGACGTCCGCAAGCGAAAGGGCCTTAGCCCGCGACGATTGCGCGTGGTAAGGTGCCACACGATGCCATTCGATGTGCGTGATTTTCCGGGCGCCCCACCGGAGGAGCGGGCGGCGACCCGTGCCAACCGGCGTCTGGTCGCCGGCTGGCTGTTCGCGGTCTGCGCGATGATCCTGGTGATGATCGGGCTTGGCGGCGCCACGCGGCTGACCGGCTCGGGCCTCTCCATCATGGAGTGGGCGCCGCTCAGCGGTACCCTGCCGCCGATGAGCGACGCCGAATGGCACCGGCTGTACGGCCTCTATCAGCAGATCCCGCAATACGCGCTGCTGCACGACAATTTCGGCATCGCGGGGTTCAAGCACATCTTCTGGCTGGAATGGGTCCACCGGCTCTGGGGACGCATGATCGGCCTCGCTTTCTTCATCCCGCTGGTCTGGTTCTGGGCCACCGGGCGGATCGAGCGGCGCCTGCGACCGCGCCTCGCGCTGATCTTCCTGCTCGGCGGACTGCAGGGCGCGATGGGCTGGTTCATGGTCGCCTCCGGGTTCTTCCCGGATTCCACCGCCGTCGCGCCCTATCGGCTGGTGGTGCATCTGGTGCTCGCCCTGGTGCTGTACGCGGCGGTCCTGTGGACCGGGCTCTTGGTGCTGCATCCCCTTGCCCAGCGTGGCGCCGGCAGCCGGCTGACGCGCGCGCTCGTCCGCGCGTCCTGCGTGCTGGTCGGGCTCACCATCGTCGCCGGGGGGTTCGTCGCCGGCACCCATGCGGGCTTCGACTACAACACGTTTCCGCTGATGGACGGCCGGGTGATCCCGGAAGGCTATGCGCGGCTTCGCCCGGTCCTGCTGAACCTGTTCGAGAACATCGCTGCGGTGCAGTTCGATCATCGCCTGCTGGCGACGCTGACCGGCCTCGTAACCCTGGCGGCGGCAGCGACTGGGCTGCTTTCCCGGACGCGCCCCGCAGTGCGTGGCACACTGCTGGCACTCGGGGCGGCGGTGGCCGTGCAATACGCTCTGGGCGTGGCGACGCTGCTGGCCGTGGTTCCCGTGAACCTCGCGGTCGCCCACCAGATGACCGCGGTGCTGCTGCTCACCGCCGCGCTCTGCTCGCTCCATGCCTTGCGCGAGGCCCCGCCCCTGCCGCCGGCCGCCCCGTGACCGCTTTTCCCGCGCGTCCGGCCGTCGCCCTCGACGCCGTGCTGGACGCGCTCCCGGTCGGCATCGCGGTGTTCGACGCCGGGCAGTGGCTGGTCCGCGCCAACCAGGCGTTCTGCACCGCGATCGACCTGCCGCCTTCGAGCCTGCCCATTGGCATCGGCTTGGAAACCGTGCTCCGGGCGGCCGCCTATCGCGGATTGCTGGGGTCGGGCGATCCCGAGGCGCAGGTGCGGGCGGCGCTCGGGCTGGACCGCTCGCGGCCGGGCCGCCTGCGCCAGCACTATCCCGACCATCGCAGCTTCGATTTCCACACGATCCCGCTGCCGGAGGACGGGTTCGCGCTCTGCGCGATCGAGACGACGACGCTGATCGCGGCGCATGACGAGGCGGCCGGCGCGGTTGCCCGAATCACCATGTCGCTGGCCACGGTGCGAACCGGGCTTGCCACCTTCGCCCCCGACCGGACGCTGCTGCTGCACAATCCGCGGTTCGCCGAGCTGCTCGGCCTGCCGATGGGCAAGCTAGGCTCCGGGCTGGCGTTTTCGGACCTGCTCGACCTGATGCACGGCCGCCACGAATACGCCGATGCGGCAGGAGAGGCGTTCGTGGCGACCCAGGCCGGCATGGACCGGACCCGCGCGTCGGCCATGCGCCGGGTTCGCCCGAACGGCCAGGTCACGGACATCGCCTCCGACCCTCTGCCCGACGGCGGCTGGACGATGAGTGTGGCCGACATCAGCCAGCTCGCCAGCGCAGAGGACGAGGCAGTGCGCCGGGCCGCGATGCTGGACAGCATCCTCGACAACATCCCGCACGGCGTCTGCGTCTACGGGCCGCACCGTCGGGTCACGATGTTCAATCCCGCCTACATTGAGGTCATGCGGGGGGCGCCGTTGGCCGTCGGCGATCATCTCGACGCGATCATCCGCCGTCGCGCCGCGGCCGGCGAGTACGGGCCGGGCGCCCCGGACGAGGTCTACGCCCGGCAGATGGCGCACGACATCAGCCGCCCGCAGGTGCGCCGTCGGCGGCGGCCCAACGGCACCGCGGTGGACGTGCGGACCGCGCCGCTGCCCGATGGCGGCCATATCAGCGTCGTCACCGACATCACGCCGCTGTCGGACGCCGAGAACGAGCTGCTGCGGCGCGCCGCGGACATGGACCTGATGCTCGCCAATATCCGGCACGGAATCACGCTGTTCGGTGCCGACGGCCGGCTGGTCGCCGCCAACCGTATGGCGAGCGAGCTGCTGAGCCTGCCGCCCGAGACGCTGACACCCGGGCGAAGCGAGCAGGAGATCCTCGACCGCCTGGCGGCGGCGGGCGAGTTCGGCGAGGGCGCGGCGGCCGAGGCGTTCATGCAGGGTCGGTCGAGCGCCAACCGATCCGCCAAGCCGGAACTCTATCGGCGGCCGACCCGGTCCGGGCGCGTCATCGAGGTGCGATCCGACCCGGCCCCGGATGGCGGCACGGTGCTGACCTATACGGATGTGACGGAATTGGAGGCCACGCGAAGGGAGCTGCGCCGGGCCAAGGAGGCGGCCGAGGCGGCCAACCAGGCGAAGTCGCGCTTCCTCGCCACCATGAGCCACGAGCTGCGCACGCCGCTGAACGCGGTGATCGGCTTCTCCGAGGCCCTGCTGCGTCAGGGCGACACCAGCGATCCGGCCCGTACCGCCGAGTTCGCGACCGCGATCAACGAATTCGGGCCAGCAATTGCTCGGGCTCATCAACACGATCCTGGACGTGGCCCGGATCGAGGCCGGCCGGTTCGAGATGTCGGCGGACCGGATCGACCTCGCGCGACTGGTGCAGACCTGTCTGCGGTCCTCCGCGTCGGCCTTCCAGGCAGGCGAGATCGCGCTGCGTCTCGACCTGCCGGAGCGGCTGCCCGAGCTGCGGGCCGACGAGCGCCGGCTGCAACAGGTCCTTACCGGCCTGCTGTCGAACGCGGTGAAGTTCACGCCGGCCGGCGGCGAGGTGACGGTCGGCGCGGTGCTCGATCCGACCGGCGATCTGCTCCTGCACGTGACCGACACCGGTATCGGCATTCCGGCGGCGGATTTGGAACGGGTGTTCGAGCCGTTCATCCAGCTCGACGCCACCCTGTCGCGGCGCTTTCAGGGCGCCGGTCTCGGCCTATATGTAGCGCGATCCCTGGTGGAGGCGCATGGCGGGCGGCTGCGGCTGCTGAGCGAGCCCGGCGCCGGCACCCGGGCCGAGATCGCCCTGCCCGGCTGGCGGCTCAGCCGGGAGAACTCCAGCGTCAACGAGGATGTGGCATGACTTCATCGGGGCTGACCCCGCTCGGCGTGACCGACGGCCTGTTCTTCGAGCGGGCCGAGGCGGCACTTGATCGCGCGTCGGCGGAGCGAACGGTCGGGACCGCGCTGGCCGGCGCCGAGGACGGGGAGCTGTTCCTCGAATACCGGGAGAGCGAGCAGATTGGGCTGGATGACGGCCGCATCCGCAGCGCCGGGTTCGACACCGCACTCGGCTTCGGGCTGCGCGCCGTGGCGGGCGAGGCGACCGGCTACGCCCACGCCGCCGAGCTGTCGGATGCCGCCCTGCAGCGCGCCGCGGCCAGCGTGGGTGCGGTCGCGGCCGGCCGCTCTGGCACTGTTTGCCGAACCTCCCCGAGCAACCAATTCCCGGCTCTACTCGGACGCCAATCCGCTCTCGGCGATGGATTTCTCCGCCCGGACGGCGCTGCTCGGCGAGATCGACGCCTATGCGCGGGGCAAGGACGCTCGGGTGAAGCAGGTCATGGCCTCGCTGACCGGCGAGTGGCAGGCGGTGCAGATCATGCGCCCGGACGGCACGCGGGTCGCCGATCTGCGCCCGCTGGTGCGGTTGAACGTGTCGCTGGTGGTCGAGGCCGGCGGGCGGCGCGAGACTGGCAGCTACGGCACCGGCGGCCGCTTCGCCTACGATCGGATCACCACGACCGACGTTTGGCGCGGCGCCGTGGACGAGGCGCTGCGGCAGGCCCTGGTCAATCTCGACAGCCGCCCGGCCCCGGCCGGGGAGATGGAGGTCGTGCTCGGCTCCGGCTGGCCCGGCATACTGCTGCACGAGGCGATCGGGCACGGGCTGGAAGGCGACTTCAATCGCAAGAAAACCTCGGCGTTCTCGGGCCTGCTGGGGCAGCGGATCGCCTCGCCGGGGGTGACGGTGGTGGATGACGGCACGCTCGTCGACCGGCGCGGCAGCCTGTCGGTCGATGACGAGGGCACGCCGACGAACCGCACGGTGCTGATCGAGGACGGGGTGCTGACCGGCTACCTGCAGGACCGGCTGAATGCCCGACTGATGGGGGCGCGGCCGACCGGCAACGGCCGGCGCCAGTCCTTCGCCCATGCGCCCATGCCGCGGATGACCAACACGGTGATGCTGGCCGGGCCGCACAGCCCGGCGGAAATGATCCGCTCGGTCCGCCGCGGCCTCTACGCGGTGAATTTCGGCGGCGGCCAGGTGGACATCACGTCGGGCAAGTTCGTCTTCTCGGCGAGCGAGGCCTATCTCATCGAGGACGGCAAGGTGACTGCCCCGGTGAAGGGCGCCACCCTGATCGGCAACGGGCCGGACGCGCTGACCAAGGTGAGCATGGTGGGCAACGACATGGCGCTCGATCCGGGGATCGGAACCTGCGGCAAGAACGGACAGGGTGTGCCGGTCGGAGTGGGTCAGCCCACGCTGAAGCTTGCCGGACTGACGGTCGGTGGCACCGCCGCCTGATTCTGCCCGCCATCCGCCCGGCCAAGCCGGGCGAAGCCAGCGCGGTCCGGGATCTGGTCCAGCGCGCTTACGCACACTGGGTTCCGGTGATCGGCCGCCGCCCCGCGCCGATGGACGACGATTATGAGCACCACGTCGCGGCCGGCGAAGTGGCTGTTCTCACGATTGATGGCGTGATCACGGCCCTCGTCGTGCTGATTCCGCAGCCGGACCATCTGCTGCTTGACAATATCGCGGTCGAACCCAATCACGCCGGGCAAGGGCTGGGGCGGCGCATGATGCGGTTCGCCGAGGCCGAGACCATGCGCAAAGGCATGGGCGAACTCCGCCTGTTCACCCATTCACGCATGATCAGCAACGTGAATCTCTATAGGAAGTTGGGTTTCGTCGAGACCCATCGCGCGTCGGTCGATGGATTCGACCGCGTCTTCATGTCTAAGACGCTCGAACGCTGATCGCTGCTGCCCTCCGGGCCCGAGTCGCAGGCTACCAAGCCCACAATCATGAGGTTAAATGGGGGTATTTCCCTCAACCAGGACGAATTGACGGCACAATAACGTCAAAAAAACGATAATAAATCCTCAATGTGAAAAATCTTTCGTTAGAGCCAAG
Organism: uncultured Alphaproteobacteria bacterium; assembly: GCA_963799825.1. GTDB lineage: Bacteria > Pseudomonadota > Alphaproteobacteria > Acetobacterales > Acetobacteraceae > JAFKFI01. The sequence continues at coordinate 30,217 of CAWCYL010000012.1, read as the reverse complement.
GCGGGGGCCGACGCTGCCCGTCCAAAAAATCTGTCAATCTCGAAACGAAAGGTTCGGAAACATGCCCTCAATCGTCCGTGACGCCGCCGTTGTGTCCATCGCCGATGCCGGAAAGGTCCGCCTCGGCGGCATGGCTCCCTCGCTCAAGCCCGCAACCGTGGTAGATGCCGGCAAGGTTCGCCTCGGCGGGATGCTCCTCCCCAGCCTACGTCGCCGACGCCGAGAAGGTCCGCCTCGGCGGGATGGCTCCGTCCCTCAAGCCCGCGCCCGTCGCCGACGCCGGAAAAGTCCGCCTCGGCGGCATGGCGCCCTCGCTCAAGCCGGCCACCGTCGCTGACGCCGGCAAGGTTCGCCTCGGCGGGATGGCTCCGTCCCTTAAGCCCGCGACCGTCGCCGACGCCGGAAAAGTCCGCCTCGGCGGCATGGCGCCCTCGCTCAAGCCGGCCACCGTCGCTGACGCCGGCAAGGTTCGCCTCGGCGGGATGGCTCCGTCCCTTAAGCCCGCGACCGTCGTCGACGCCGGAAAAGTCCGCCTCGGCGGCATGGCGCCCTCGCTCAAGCCCGCCGCCGTCGCCGACACCGGCAAGGTCCGCCTCGGCGGCATGGCGCCGACTATCTGAACGGACCGGCGACTGCGCGCTGCTGCCACGGCCTCGCAGGTTGAGCTGGATCGGTCGGGCGGCGTCGGGGTATGACCCGGCGTTCGCCCGACCGATGCCCGTTTGTGGAGTGCATCCGTGACCGATCAGCCCGCATCCCCTGACCGCGCCGTGTCAGGACCGCTCGTCACGTTCCATCGTTTCGTCCCGCAGGCGCGCATTCCGCAGCGCGCCGATCGTTCCGCCATCGGGACCATGCCGACACGGGCCTTTCGCTACTGTGAAGCGATCGTGACAGCCTCGGCATTCGGTTACTACATCTTTCCGCCGATCACCTTCAGCCTGATGTGGGACGGCACCGACGTGATCTGGACCTGGGAGGGGCAGGAACACTGGTATCCGCTCCATGTCGCCCAGTTCCCCGGCTTTCGCGAGGCATTCGACGAGGCGGTGCCGGAGGAGATCCGGGAATTCTCGCCTCCGTTCCTGGGCGCGATGCAGGAGGCCGGGATCGTGCAGATCTGGAGCGGGCTCGTCGCGCGCACCGCCCCCGGCTGGAGCCTGCTGGTCCGGCCGCTCGCCAATCTGCCACGCAGCCAAAACTTCGAACTCTACGAGGGCATCGTCGAGACCGACCGCTGGTTCGGACCGCTGTTCACCAATTTGCGCCTGACCAAGACCAACGTGCCGATCGAGTTCCGCGCCGACTACCCGCTGTTCCAGGTCCAGCCGATCCCCCGCGACGTCTACGACGACCAGGCGCAGAACAACTACACCGTGGTGCCGGACCTGCAGAGCCTGCGCCCGGAGGATTGGGACGACTATTACGACACGGTGGTCCGGCCCAACGTGCAGGAGGACCGGCCACGCGGCCAGTACGCCACCGCCGCCCGCAAGCGGCGCAAGGGCGAGGACGGCCAGGCAGGCTGAGCAGGGCTGGTCGGCACCGAAGCCGCAATCCGCCAGCTACCACGCCATCGCCGCCCCAAGGCGCGTTGCCGCTCGGCCCGATGATCGTGGTCGCGCGCAAGCCGAGGCGGCGGTGACGTTCGCGGCCGACGAACCGGGCGCCGCGCGATCCGCGACGCCTGACAAGGGCGGCGAACTGAACGCCGCACTTGTGCAATGAATGCAAGCGACGGCGGTTTATGCGGTTCCCATGCAGCCGGTTCGCACAAGACGCTGAGCTCTGACCATCTTACGTCCCGTTGCTCTCGGACCTCATGCCGTCCCGGCGAGCTGCTTGGCACCAACCCTCAAGCCACGTTATCCGTTCGGCAGAGCCGGGCGGGTAGGGACAGTTTTCACGCGGTAATCCTTGTAAGTAGGAATCCGCGCCTTCTGAAAAGACACCCTTGGGGAGCTGCGGCTCTTCGTTCATCGCCACCTCCGTTCTGCGCCGGGACGAAAGTAACCGCGCCCCTGCCGCGCACCACGACTGGGTCCAAGTCTCGCGTTCTCCATTCGTCTGCGGCCAGATCAAAAGGGGGACGAACAGACACGCGGCTGACGCTAAGCTTGGACGAAAAACAGTTCCGGGGTCCTGTACGATGCAACGCCACCTCCCCTTGGCTCTCTTGGTCATCGCTGGAATGGCGATCGGTGCGATCGCCATGAAGGGGTTCACAACTTCCCCTGCTGCGGCGCAGGCGAGTGGCTTCCATGCTGTTGCCGTGGCCGGTACTTCAACCGTCGCCTGTTCGTGGGGCAGGACGGCAGTGCTCGGCATTTCACAGTCACCGGATTGGCGCCCGCTTCCTGCATAATTGTCCATTTCTAGCCGAGGCCGCCGACGCTTGCCCGTCTGGCGCGCGCTCCCATGCTGATCCGATGTTCGCCGTAGACGAACCGACAACCGAGGCGATCCGCCGTACGTTCAGCGAGAGCGGCAAGCTGAGCGCCATGGTCGAGTTGCGCCGTCACTTCCCGCTGATCACGACGAGCAGGTCGGGTTCAGCCCGGCCGCACCAGTTCGCCGTGCCGCGTTTCCGTCGGTAGACAGAGGGCCGCGAGAGCGGGTGCGACCGATTTCGGACGGCGCAGCACGGCGGCATCCTCGCCGGGGAACGCCTGGCGTCGCAGCCGCGTGGCGACGACTCCCGGGTCAAACAGGTTGACCCGCAGGCGGCTGGTTTTCACCTCGTCCGCCCAAGTCAGCACCAGGTGCTCCGAACCCGCCTTGGTGGCGCCGTAGGCGCCCCAATAGGCGCCCGGATGACGTGCCCGCGCGTCGGTGACGAACACGGCGCGGCCCGCCTCGGCCGCCTGCAGCAGCGGGCCGCAGGTGCGGATCAGCCGCCATGTCGTGCTCAGATTGACCGTGACGACCTCCGCCCAATCATCCGGCAGGATGTGGGATGCGGGCGTCAGCCGGCCCAGCGCGCCCGCGCAATGCACCAGCGCATCCAGCCGGCGGAACCGCTCAAATACGCTCGGGCCGATCGCGTCGAGCTGGTCGCCCTCGCCGAGATCGAGCGGCAGCAGCGTCGCCGTCCCGCCCGCCATGCGAATCGCGTCGTCGGTCTCCTCGAGGCCACCTTGCGTCCGCGCGGTGATGACGACATGCGCGCCGAGGCCGGCCAGTGCCATCGCGGCGGCGGCGCCGATGCCGCGGCTGGCGCCGGTGACGAGGGCGACCCGGCCATCAAGCGGGCCGGCCATGTCAGCGGCTCTCGGTCAGCAGGCTGAGCTGGCGGTCGGAATTGTCGGCCATGTCGGGCAGCGGAATCGGATAGTCGCCGGTGAAGCAGGCATCGCAATAATGCGGCCGCTCCGGCTGCCGGCCGGGCTTGCCGAGCGCGCGATACAGGCCGTCGATCGAGACGAAGGCGAGGCTGTCAGCACCGATCAATTTCGCCATCTCGTCGACATTGTGCAGCGCCGCCAGCAGCTTGCCGCGCTCCGGCGTGTCGATGCCGTAGAAGCAGGAATGCGTGGTCGGCGGCGACGAGATGCGCATGTGAACCTCCGCCGCCCCCGCCTGGCGCACCATCTCGACGATCTTTCTGCTCGTTGTGCCGCGCACGATGCTGTCGTCCACCAGCACGACGCGCTTGCCCTCCAGCACTGCTCGATTGGCTGAGTGCTTCAGCTTTACGCCGAGATTGCGAATACTGTCGGTGGGCTCGATGAAGGTGCGGCCGACGTAATGGTTGCGGATGATGCCGAGCTCGAATGGCACGCCGCTCTCCTGCGCGTAGCCCATCGCCGCCGGCACCCCGGAATCGGGCACCGGGACGATGACGTCGGCCGACACGTGCAATTCGCGGGCCAGCTCGGTGCCGATCCGCTTGCGCGCGTCGTAGACCGGCATCCCCTCCATGATCGAATCCGGCCGGGCGAAGTAGATGTACTCGAACACGCAGAACCGCTCGGCCTGGCGACTGAACGGCTTGATGCTGTGAACACCCTGGTCGTTGATGATGACGATCTCGCCCGGCTCCACGTCGCGCACGAACTCGGCGCCGACGATCTCCAGAGCGCAGGTCTCGCTCGCCAGCACCCATCCGGTGCCGAGCCGTCCCAGGATCAGCGGGCGGACCCCGAGCGGATCGCGCACCCCCATGAGCTGCTCGTGCGACAGCGCGACCAGCGAGTAGGCGCCCACCACCTGTTTCAGTGCGTCGATCAGCCGATCGACCACGGTGGAGTAGAGGCTGATGGCGATGAGATGGACGAACACCTCGCTGTCGGTGGTGGACTGGAACAGGCAGCCCCGACGCACCAGAGCGCGGCGCAGAAGATGGGCGTTGGTGAGGTTGCCGTTATGCGCCACGGCGAAGCCGCCGAACTCGAAATCGGCATAGAGCGGCTGGACGTTGCGCAGGATGGTGTCGCCGGTGGTGGCGTAGCGATTGTGTCCGACGGCGTTCAGTCCGGGCAGCGAGGCGATCACCTTGGCGTCGCCGAAATTGTCGCCGACCAGCCCGAGACCGCGATGCGAGTGGAAGCGCGCGCCGTCGAACGACACGATGCCCGTCGCCTCCTGCCCGCGATGCTGCAGGGCGTGCAGGCCGAGTGCCGTCACCGCCGACGCATCGGGGACGTTCCAGAGGCCGATGACGCCGCATTCCTCGTGCAGCTTGTCGTCGGCTCCGGCGTCGTCGCGAGGGTCGGTCAGCATTCCGTGCTCTCCTAATCCCGTGCGAGGGGCCGGCTCGTGGCTCGTCCCTGCGGGGTCGCGCGCAGCAGGTCTTCGGCGGTGGTCTGCCGTCCGGCGGGCGGCGGCTGCAGCTTCGGCCGATAGTCGGGCGGCAATCGGTCAGCGGCCCAGACCGCACCAGCATACGCCACCGGCAGGGACCGCGCCTGAAGCACCGGGTCTGGCCAGCGGTCCACCGGGACAACCAGCCCAGCCGCGATATAGGCAAACACCACCAGCGCCGCACCCCTCACGAGCCCGAATACCAGACCCAATGTGCGATCGACCCCGCCCAGCACCGAGCCACGCACGAGCGCGCCGATCCAGTGGCAGATCAGCAGCAAAACGAGCAAGGTGACGATGAACACGGCCGCGAAGGTGATGGGATCCACGAGGTCCGGGGTGCCGAGCCATTCGCGGAAATGCGGCCGGGCGTAGGGAAAGGCCCAGACCGCGACCGCGACCGCGGCGACCCAGGCGCCGATGCCCAGCACCTCGCGGACGAAGCCGCGCATGAAGGCCAGCAGGGCGGAGACCGCCAGCACGCCGAGCACGACAAGGTCCACCCAGGTCATCGAACCGCCACGGAAGGGAGAGCGCCGGCGCTATATCCTCCCGAATGCCCGAACCGCCAAGCCGTGTTCCGCAGTTCCGCCATCCCGGCGCCTGGGGCAGGGGATCTCCTCTTACCCAAGTGCTCCATCGTCATCCTCGGGCTTGTCCCGAGGATCCACGACTTTGTCGCCCGCAGCCAAAGTCGTGGATGGTCGGCCTTCGCCGACCATGACGGCCTCGGACCGAAAATTCGGGGCTAAGTGTCTGAACCGCCCGGAAACTGGGAGTGGTCATAGGCAACTGTCCTGTGCCCCCTCGCCGAACCGCGCCACGAGATCGGACAGATGCCCGATCTCGTCCAGCCGCAATCCCTCCGGCGCGGCGAGCGGCCGGTTGCCGCGCGCCACCCGGCGCGGCAGGCACGCCGCGTCGAAGCCGAGCTTGGCCGCCTCCTTCAGCCGCGCCTCGGCCTGCGCCACCTGCCGCACCTCGCCCGACAGGCCGATCTCGCCGAAATAGACCATCCCCGGACTGGTCGGCCGATCCGCCGCCGCCGAGGCGATTGCCGCGGCCACCGCCAGGTCCGCCGCCGGCTCGCTCACGCGCAGACCGCCGGCGACGTTGAGATACACGTCGGTCGCGTTCAGCCTGAGCCCGCAGCGCGACTCCAGCACGGCGAGCAGCATCGACAGCCGCCCGCTGTCCCAGCCCACCACCGAGCGGCGCGGCGAGCCGCCGGGATTGGGCGCCAGCAGCGCCTGGACCTCCAGCAACACGGGACGGGTGCCCTCCAAGCCGGCGAACACGGCGCTGCCAGAAATGTTGCCGCGCCGCTCGGCGAGGAACAGCGCCGAGGGGTTCGGCACCTCGGCGAGGCCCAACTCGGTCATCTCGAACACGCCGATCTCGTCGGTCGCGCCGAAGCGGTTCTTCACCCCGCGCAGGATGCGGAACTGGTGGCCGCGATCGCCCTCGAAGTGCAGCACCGCGTCGACCATGTGCTCGAGCACGCGCGGCCCGGCGATCGCGCCGTCCTTGGTCACGTGGCCCACCAGCACCAGCGCGAAGCCGCGCGACTTGGCCAGCCGGATCAGCTCGAAGCTGCACGCCCGCACCTGCGAGACGGTGCCCGGCGCGCTCTCGATGGTGTCGAGCCACATCGTCTGGATGCTGTCGATCACGACCATCGCGGCGCCGCTCTCCTGCTCCAGACTGGCGGCGATGTCGCGCACGTTGATCGCGGCGGCGAGGTCGAGCCGCGCGTCGATCACGCCCAGACGGCGGGCGCGCAGGCGGATCTGCTCGATCGACTCCTCGCCCGAGATGTACAGGACGCGCTTGCCGGCCCGGGCGAGCGCGGCGGCAGCCTGCAGCAGCAGCGTGGACTTGCCGATCCCCGGATCGCCGCCCACCAGCACCGCCGAGGCCGGCACGAGGCCGCCGCCCAGCACGCGATCCAGTTCGGCGATGCCCGTAGCGCTGCGCGGCGGCGGCTCGGCGGTCCCTGCGAGGCCGACGAAGCTGACCTTCCTGCCGGACGCCGCCTTGCCCGCCGGACCAGGACGCGATTCCGTCGCTTCCTCGACGATGGTGTTCCACTCGCCGCAGCTCTCGCAGCGGCCGGCCCATTTGACGGTCGCCGCGCCGCAGGTCTGGCAGACGAAGCGGGAAGCCGATTTCACCATGCGCGCGGGCGTCACTCGGGAAGAATGGGTCACTCGGGAAGGATCGTCAGCATAGGGTGCGCCCCCGAGTCGGCGCTGCCGGTGCTCAGCACGACGTTCCACATCCGCTCGGCCTTGCGGACGCGATATTCGCGGTGGTGCAGCTTCCGGTCGATCGGATCATCCGCCTCGGCGCCGCCGGTGACGCCCATTCCGGCCTGTTGCAGTGCCTGCCCAAGATCGCTTGTCAGCCGGGCGGCGTCGGCGCGCTCGGCGACTGTGGAGCAGGAGCCGGCCTCGCCGGAGACCACCACGAATTTTCCCTCGGCATTCGTCGCGTCAAAGGCGATGCCGCGCTGATGTTGCAGGAAGGCCGCCTGTCCGCCGGGCGGCAGCGGCTTCAGGCCGGTCTCGCTCGCCCACCGCCGCAGCCCCGCCGTGTCGCCGGCGAAGCGCACGCAGGACTGCATGAACAGCCCGACCGCCTGCGCCGCCTCGTCGGCGTGTGCCGGCGCGGCAGCAAGCAGCGCCAGGACGACCGGGGCTGCGCGGATCATCGCAGCGGCACCGGCCCGGTGTAGCGGATGACATAGAGACCGCCGGTCAGCCGGTCGTTGGCGTAGATGAGGCCGTTCTCGTCCACGTACACGTCGTTGATCTGGATGGTGTGCGTCGGGTTCGCCGCCGGTGCGCGCGGGACCAGGTAGCCGATCTCCACCGGATGGTTGGGATCGGCAATGGAGTACGCCCGCACGCCACCGTTGAAGTAGCTGCCCACCACGGTCTCGGTCAGCGTCCGGGAGGTCGCGATCGGGCGGTTCATGTGGATGTTGTGCGCGCCGAAGCGGCCGCCCGCCGCACAGAGCGCGGCCTGGTCGTGCGCCGGCGGGAAGGGTGCCAGCGGGAACGGCGCCCGCTCGTTCGCGATGTCCCACACCCAGTTCCGCTTCGGCCAGTCGCCGCACTTCTCGCGCGTCGCCTCCTCGGTCTGGATCGCGAGGCCCCGGCCGACGATCGGCAGGACGGTGTGGGCGAAGCCGTTGCCGAGGGACTGCCACGACCGCCGCACCACCGCCTTCGGATGGGCCTTGTCGCCGATGTCGAGGATCACCCAGCCGCCGTCGATCCAGCCGACATAGGCGCGATCCGGCCGGTCCGGCGGCACCACCAGCGAGTGCATCCGCATCCCGTCTGTCGAGCCGGTCCACGCGCGGCGGCGGCTCGGCCGCGTCGCCCTGGCGCGTGCCGGGCAGCCACCAGCGGCCGACCTCGTGCGGCGCGCGCGGATCGGCGAGGTCCACGATCATCAGGAACTGGTCGTCGGCCGGGTTGCGCGGGACGAAATCGCGCGCCCCGGTCGAGAGATAGGCGTACCGGCCGTCGGTGAACCAGACGAAGTGGACGCCGCGCGAGTGCGGGCCGGAGGTGTCGAAATGCGACAGCTTCTCCGGCTGTGCCGGATCGGCGATGTCGTAGACGTCGATCCCGGCATGGTCCTGGCCCGGCTTGGCGGTCTGATGCGCCACCACCATCGTCGTCCCGGCGAGCCCCAGGGAGTTGCAGCGGACGAACGTCCGCCTCGACCGGGATCTGCGTGATGACCGTGGGCGCCTCCGGATGGGTGACGTCGAGCACGCTCACGCACATCGGCCCGGATTCGTGGGCGAGATAGAGCACGCGGCGGCCATCCGGGTAGGTCTGGATCGCGAGCCCCTCGCCGCCCTTGCCGACGCCGTTGAGGTCGCTGTGGCCGATGATCTCCATGTTGCTGGCCTCGGCGGCCGCGAGCGCGTCGTCCGCCCGCGCCGCCGGCGCGACAGCGGCAAGCAGACATCCGGCGGCGAACAGCGCGAACGGGAACTTCATCGGCCGCCTCCTCGCGTCTATCGGCGCAGCTCCATCTGGATCGGACCCTCGCGCCGGCCGTGGGTGAACTGGTCCACCTCGGGGTTGCCGCTGTCCATCAGCGCCGAAGCCGGCCCGCTCCAGACGATTTTGCCCCGGTGGATCATCGCCGCCGCGTCGCCGATGCGGCGGGCGGAGGCCATGTCGTGGGTGATCGCCACCGCCGTGCTGCCGAGCCGCTTCACGCAATCGACGATCAGCCCGTCGATCACGGCACCCATGATCGGGTCGAGGCCCGTGGTCGGCTCGTCGAAGAACATCATGTCCGGCTGGGCGGCGATGGCGCGGGCCAGCGCCACGCGCTTCTGCATCCCGCCGGACAGCTCGGCGGGCGACAGTTCGCCGACGCTCGCCGCCAAGCCGACCTGGGCGAGAATTTCGCCCGCCCGCTCCCGCGCCGCCGCGCGCGTCGATCCTGCGTTGCGCGAGCAGGCCGAAGGCGACGTTCTCCCAGACCGGCAGGCTGTCGAACAGCGCGCCGTTCTGGAACAGCATCCCGATCCGCGCCCGTGCCGCCTCCGCGTCGGCGCGGCGCATCCGCAGCACGTCGCTGCCCGTCGATCTCGATCACGCCGTCGTCCGGCCGGAGCAGCCCGAGCACGCATTTCAGCAGCACCGACTTGCCCGAGCCCGAGCCGCCGATCACCACCATCGAGGTGCGCGGCATCACGTCGAGGTCGATGCCGTCAAGCACGCGCTTGTCGCCGAAGGATTTGCGCAGGCCGCGAATGCGGAGCTTCGGGGCCGCGTCGGTCATCGCGCGAAGAACATCTCGGTCAGCACGTAGTCGAAGGCGAGGATCAGGATCGAGGCGGCCACCACGGCGGCGGTGGTCGCGGCCCCCACGCCCTGCGCGCCGCCGCGGCTGTTGTAGCCCTGGAAACACCCCATCAGGGCGATCAGGAAGCCGAACACCGCCGCCTTTGCCAGCCCCGAGACCACGTCGGTCGGCTGCACGAAATCGAGCGTGTTGTGCAGGTAGGTGGCGTGGTTGAAGCCGAGCTTCAGGGTGGCGATGATGTAGCCGCCCATCACGCCCAGGATGTCCGCGACCACCACGAGCAACGGCAGCGCGATGGCGCCGGCCAGCAGCCGGGGCGCCACCAGGTATTTCATCGGGTTGGTCGACAAGCGTGGAAAGCGCGTCGATCTGATCGGTCACGCGCATCGTGCCGATCTCTGCGGCCATCGCCGCACCGACCCGCCCGGCGACCATCAGCCCCGCCAGCACCGGGCCGAGCTCGCGCGTGACCGAGAGCACGACGACGCTCGCCACCGCCCCCTCGGCGGAGAAGCGGGCGAACCCGGTGTAGGATTGCAGGGCCAGCACCATGCCGGTGAAGATGGCGGTGAGCGCCACCACGGGGAGGCTGAAATAGCCGATCTCCAGCAGCGCGCGGCCGAACATCCGCCAGTAGAAGGGCGGGCGCACCAGATGCGACAGTCCCGAGAACCCGAAGATCGCGAGCTCCCCGGTCAACCGGCACGCGCCGAGGCTCGCGCGGCCGACCGCGGCGAGCAGGTCCAGGATCGCGTTCACGCGCCGCGATAGACCCGCGCGAACCGCCGGCCCAGCGAGGTCAGCACCTCGTAGCCGTTGGTGCCCGCCGCCTCGGCCACCCGGTCGGGCGGCACGGACGGGCCGATCAGCTCGAGATGGTCGCCCACGCCGATCTCCGGCCTGGCGGTCACGTCGTAGGTCGTGAGGTCCATGGAGACACGCCCTACCAGCGGGACCGGCCTGCCGTCAAAGAACGCCGCCCCCCTTCCCGACTGGGCGCGGTGCCAGCCATCGGCGTAGCCGACCCCCACCGTGGCGATGCGGCTGGGTCGATCGGCCCGCCAGGTGCCGTTGTAGCCGACGGTCTCGCCCGGCGCGATGTCCCGCACCTGCAGCACCCGCGCCAGCAATCGGACCACCGGGCGCATCGGGTTGGGCCGCCCCGGCGTCGGATTGATGCCGTAGAGCGCGGCGCCCGGACGGGCAAGATCGGAGGCGAATGTTTCCCCGAGAAAGATGCCGGAGGAGTTCGCGAGGCTGCTCGGCGCGGGCGGCAGACCGGCGCGGGCTTCGGCGAAACGGCGACGTTGCCGCTCGTTCGTCGGATCGTCCGGGATTTCCGAGGACACCAGATGCGTCATCACGTAGCGCAGCGCGATCCCGTCAAGCCGCGTGTGGTCGGCTTGCAGGATCGCGAGTTCGCGCGGATCGAGCCCGAGGCGGGACATGCCGGTGTCGACGTGCAGCAGCGCCGGCAGCGTGCGGTCGGCGCGGCGCGCCTCCGCCGACCAGGCATCCACCTCGCCGAGCGAGCCGAGCACCGGCAGGATGCCAGCTTGCCGCGTACTCCGCCTCGGTGCCCGGCGAGGAGCCCGTTCAGCACCGCGAGCATGGCGTCGGGCAGCAGGTCGCGGATCGCCAGCGCCTCGCGCGAGATGCGCCACGAAGAAGTGCCGGCAGCCCTCGCGATACAGCCGCGCCGCGACCTCGCGCGCGCCGAGTCCGTAGCCATCCGCCTTGACTACCCCGGCGACCGGGCCGGACGGGTGGCGCCCGCGCAGCAGGCGCCAGTTGGCGGCGATGGCGTCAAGGTCGATTTCCAGGATGGCGGCCGCGGAGCGCGCGACCCCTTCCCCAACCCCCTCCCGCAAGGGGAGGGGGCTTTCTTCTCCCTCTCCCCTTGCGGGAGAGGGCCGGGGTGAGGGGTTCTCGCGCGTCAATCCGCCTCATGCCCCGCATGGTGCAAATCCAGATCCGCGAACCGCGTGAACTCGGCCTCGAAGAATAGCTGGAGCGTGCCCGTCGGGCCGTGGCGCTGCTTGGCGATGATGAGGTCGGCCTGGTTGTGCACCTTCTCCATCTCGCGCTGCCACTTCTCCAGCGCGTCCTGGAATTTTTCCTCCGAGTTCGAACGCCATCTGCTTGGGCGCCCGTTGGGCAAGGTAGTATTCGTCGCGGTAGACGAACATCACCGCGTCGGCGTCCTGCTCGATGGTGCCGGATTCGCGCAAATCCGAGAGCTGCGGCCGCTTGTCCTCGCGGCTCTCGACGGCGCGCGACAGCTGCGACAGCGCTAGCACCGGAACCTCCAACTCCTTGGCGATCGCCTTCAGCCCCTGGGTGATCTGGCTGATCTCCAGCACCCGGTTCTCCGGCCGCGTGCCGGCCGCCGGACGCATGAGCTGCAAATAGTCCACCACCACGAGGTTGAGCCCCTTGGTGCGCTTCAGCCGCCGGCAGCGGGTGCGCATGGCGGACAGCGTGAGCGCCGGCGTGTCGTCGATGTGGATCGGCAGCGAAGCGATCTCGCGGCTCACCTGCACGAACTTGTCGAACTCGCGCTGGCCGATGTCGCCGCGACGGATGCGCTCGCCGGAGATGCGCGCCTCCTCGCTCAACAGACGAGTCGCGAGCTGCTCGGCGCTCATTTCCAGCGAGAACACCGCGATGCTGCCCTTGGGCACCGCGTCGGGATCGTCGCGCCGCGCGTCCGCGACCATCGCCTGCGCGGCGCCGAACGCGATCTTGGTGGCGAGCGCGGTCTTGCCCATGCCCGGACGCCCCGCCAGGATCAGCAGGTCCGACGGATGCATCCCGCCCATCTTGGCGTCGAAGTCGCGCAAGCCGGTGGACAGGCCGGAGACGCCGCCGGCGCGATGGAAGGCGCGCTCGGCACCCAGGATCGCCTCGGTGAGCGCGTCCTTGAAGGTGACGAACCCGCCGCTCGCGCCGCCATCCGAGGCCAGCTCGAACAGCGACTGCTCGGCCGCCTCGATCTGCTTGGGTCCGTCCAGTTCCGCGTCGGCGCCGAAGGCGTTGTTCACCACCGTCTCGCCGATGTCGATGAGCTGCCGCCGCAGCCAGGCATCGTGAACGGCGCGGCCATACTCGCCGGCGTTGATGATGCCGACCATCGCGGTGAGGAGCTGCGCGAGATAGGCGGTGCCGCCGACCTCCTCCAGCACGCCGGAATGCTCGAACTCGCCCTTCAGCGTCACCGCGTCGGCGAGCTGCCCCGCCTCGATCCGCCGCGCGATGGCCTGGAAGATGCGGCCGTGGATCGGGTCGGCGAAATGCTCGGGGGCGAGGAATTCGCTGACCCGCTCGTAGGCCTTGTTGTTGGCCAGCAGCGCGCCGAGCAGGGCCTGCTCGGCCTGGACGTTGGAGGGCGGCAGGCGTTGGGAGAGCCCCAGGAGGGGCGAATCGATGCTGTTCATTCGGCCATCACGATACGCCGCTCCGCGCGTCCCGGTTAGCCACCTCAGCCTGTGGACGGCTGTGGAAAACGGGGGCCGTGCGCTACGCCGTGATCTCCGCCCACAGCCGATCGGCGCCCGCGCGGGCCATGTGGCGACCGATCAGCAGATTCCACTCGGCCTCGTTGCCGAACTCGTCGCGCCACGACCACAGGCGCTTGGTCGAGAAATGCAGGCTATGCTCATAGGTGAAGCCGATCGCGCCGTGCACCTGATGCGCGATGCCGGCTCCGAGACCAGCCGCCTCGCCGGCGCGGGACTTGGCGGCGGCGATCGGCAGCAGGCTGACTTCGTTGGCCACCGCCTCGGCGGCGAGGTCGGAGGCGGCGATGGCGGCGGCGGTCTGGCCCGCGAGCACCGCGAGGTTGTGCTGCACCGCCTGGAACTTGCCGATGGGCCGGCCGAACTGCACGCGGTCCTGGGCATACTGGGTCGAGATCGCGACGATCCGCATCAAGGCGCCCGCCATCTGCAGGCTGCGCATCGCCGCGCCGACAGCGCGCAACTGCAGCGGCCCAATGCCGCCCGCCGCCGGCTTGACGTTGTCCGCCGGCAGGACGCCATTGAAGCGCAGCGTGTCGCGCGGCTCGCGGGCGAGGTTTTCTTCCGGTGACGCCTGAAAGAACCCCGTCGGTACGCTCGCGACGAGATTCTGTCCGTCATGCCGTGCGAGCGCCGTGACGCCGATGCCGGGGGTGCGGCCCCAGGGGACGCGCGTGGCGGTGCCCTCGATGCGCCAGCCGCTGCCCTCGCGCGCCAGGCTCAGGCTCTCGCCCGTCGCGACCGGCGCGACGGTGAGCGGGCCGTCGGGGATGTCGAGCTTGGCCCCGGCGAGCAGCCAGCTCGCCAGCATGGTCTCGGCGAGCGGCAGGGGCAGCGCGTGCTCACCGGCGACGCGGAGCAGGCTCAGCGCGTCCGGGATCGCCACGCCGAAGCCGCCGGCGTCCTCGGGCACCAGCGCGCGGTGCAGCCCGGCCTCCTCGACTGCGGCCCAGGCGGCGGCCGGCCAGACGCCCTGCTCGGCGTCGCGCAGCACCTTGGTCTCGCAATGCTCCTGGAACAGCCGCGATGCGGTCTCGCGCAGCATCTCGCTCGTGGAGTCCATTCCCGTCCGCCTTCTGGTTCGCCTTCGCCCATGCCAAGCTAGCACCGGTCCGCCGCAAGGAAAGAGCCCCATGCAGATCGCCCAATCGGTCGTGGCAAGCTACCCCTTGGCCGCCGCGCTGTTCGACACCCTGCGCCGCGACAGCCTGGACCCGCCGGGCGTCACGCGCGACCCGTACGGCCCCGGCGAGCAGCTTGCGCACGCGACCATCGAGCAGGCCGCGCGCAATCTCGGGCTCGAGATCATGCGGGACGCGGCGGCCAACCTCTACATGACTTGGCCCGGCCGCGACCGGGCGGCGAAGCGGGTGATCGTCGGCTCGCATCTCGACAGCGTGCCGCACGGCGGCAATTTCGACGGCGCGGCCGGGGTGATCGCCGGGCTGGTCGCGGTGGACGCACTCAAGCGGCTGGGCCACGAACCGGCCTGCGACCTCACCGTCATGGCAATCCGCGCCGAGGAGAGCGTGTGGTTCGAGGTCTCCTACATCGGCAGCCGCGGCGCGCTCGGCACCTTGCCGGACGGCGCGATGGACGCGCGCCGGCGGGACACGCGGCGGACGCTCGGAGCACACATCGCCGAGTGCGGCGGCGACCCGGACGCGCTGCGGGCCGGCGCGCGCCATCTCGATCCGGCGAGCCTGCGCGCGTATCTCGAAGTGCATATCGAGCAGGCGCCAAGCCTCGTCGAAGCCGACCGGCCGGTGGCGATCTGCACCGGCATTCCCGGCAATTTCCGTTTTCCCGGCGCACGCATCGAGGGCGCCTACGACCATGTCGGCTTGCCCCGCCGGTTCCGCCGCGACGCGGCACTCGCAGGCGCCGATTTCTTCGTCGCCCTCGACCGCATGTGGGAGGAATTCGACGCGCGGGGCATCCCGATGGCCTGCACGATCGGACGTTTCCACACCGACACGGACGCGCATGGGATGACGATCATTCCCGGCGAGTTCCGCTTCTCGCTCGACGTGCGTGCCTACGACGCGGCGGTGCTCGCCGATCTCGAGAACCGCACCGACGCGATCATCGCGGAAATCGAGCAGCGCCGGCGCGTGCGCTTCGAGATCGGCACGCGGGCGCGAGCAGCCGTCGGGCCGGTCGACCCGTCGATCGCGGCGGCGTTGACGGAGGGAGCGGGCGCACTGGGAATCCCTGTGCTGCAACTCGGCAGCCCCGCCTCGCACGACGCGGCGGCGTTCGCGGCCTGCGGCGTGCCGATGGGGATGCTGTTCGTGCGCAACCGGAACGGCAGCCACAACCCGCGCGAGGCGATGGAGATCGAGGATTTTCTCTCCGCCACGACGCTGCTGACATGGTGGCTGGCGGAGAAATGCTGTCGATAGCGGCAGCGAATGGCCTGGATCGAGCCAAAAGAATTCCTTGATTTCTCTGAACACTGTGAACCGGTTCACCGCGCCGTCCGCTGAAATGCGAGATAACCCCTGCAACGGATGATGACCATCCGGGCTCGCAAGGGGAAAATCCGATGCGCACTTCCATGATCGCGATGATGGCGGTTCTTGGTCTGGCCGGATGGCAGATCCAGGGCGCGGCCAAGACGGACGGCAGCCACTCGCTCCGCACCGCCTACGAAGACACCGTCCAGCGTTACCAGAGCGGCCAGTCCGTCCAGCAGTCATCCGCGCCGCAGCGCGCGCAGCCGCTGGCCGACGGCGCCAATGCGACTGGCGTGGACAACGCCCGTCTGGCCGAGGGCGCCAATGCGACCGGCGTGGACAACGCCCGCACGGCCGATGCCGGCGACATGAGCGGCGTTGACAATGCGAAGCTGGCCGATGCCGGCGACATGAGCGGCGTTGACAATGCGAAGCTGGCCGATGCCGGCGACATGAGCGGCGTTGACAATGCGAAGCTCGCCGACGCCGGCGACATGGTCGGTGTCGATAACGCAAATCGTGGCCGGATGAGCTGAGCACGCCTCTCTCGACTGCCAACGATCCGAACGGTCGATGACCGCGATGCCGGACCACCCGGCATCGCGGTCATTGTCTGATCCGAGCGTCATCGCCAGCCTGTCTCGTCTTCCCGTGCGGCGGCTGCCAGGATGGGCGCCGGGAACCTGAACGGAGAACGACAGCATGAGCGGCACCGCGCATGACCATTCGCAATGGGCACCGTCCCGCTGGGGTGCCGCCGACCAGATCGGCGCCGCCAACCTGCTCACGGCAGAGCGGCGCCTCGCCGCACTCGGCATGGTGCGCGAGGCCCGCATCTATGACGTGAGCCACACGATCGCCGCCGGCGCGCCCTACATGGCGCCCAATCAGACCCCATACCTAATCTCGATCTTCGCGTCCTGGCGCGACAGCCTGAAGCGGCGGCGCAAGCTCGGTTTCACCAACGATGCCGGCGGCAATCTCGAGCGTATCGAGATGACAACGCATGTCGGGACGCATATCGACGCGCTGGGCCACTTCACCAAGGGCGATCGGCTCTACAACGGCTTCGACGCCAACGAGACCGTGACCGACTGGGGCCTCGACCGGCTCGGGATCGAACAGATGCCGCCGATGGTCACGCGCGGAATTCTGCTCGATGTCGCGAGCCTCGACGGCGGCGCGCACCTGGAACCCGGTCGCGTCGTCGCGCCGGACGACCTCGCCCGCGCCGAGGAGGCCGCCGGCGTGCGGATCGGCGAAGGCGACGTGGCGCTGATCCGCACCGGCTGGGGTCGTTATTTCGGCGTGGACAACGCGCGCTATCTGGAAGGCGAACCCGGCATCGACGCACCCGGCGCGCGCTGGCTGACGTCGCGGGGCGTGGTCGCCATCGGCGCCGACAACATGGCGGTCGAGGTGCTGCCCAACCCGGACCCGCGCATGGGAATGCCGGTCCACCAGCACGCGCTGGTGGAAGCCGGCGTCCACCTGATCGAGAACCTCGCCCTCGACGAGCTGGCCCGCGACGGCGTGCGCAGCTTCTGCTTCGTCCTGCTCGCCACCAAATACCAAGGCGCCACCGGCTGCCCGGTGCGGCCGATCGCGATGGTGTAGCGGCCATCCGCGAAACCGCCGGTTCCGCTCAGCGCGTGTCGGTGTGGAACGTCTTGCCGACGATCTTCCAGCCTTCGGCAAGCTTCGCCAGCGTGAGATAATCCGTAAAGTAGCGCGGCGGGATCGCGCATTGCACTTTGGCGAACGCCGTCGCCGGACCCGAGCGGTCGATCATCACGATCGCGTCGTGCCGGGGCAGGTCGCGGCTCT
Organism: uncultured Alphaproteobacteria bacterium; assembly: GCA_963799825.1. Classification (GTDB taxonomy): domain Bacteria; phylum Pseudomonadota; class Alphaproteobacteria; order Acetobacterales; family Acetobacteraceae; genus JAFKFI01. The sequence continues at coordinate 12,768 of CAWCYL010000012.1, read as the reverse complement.
GCGCCGAAGGCCGTCCCTTCACCGCCTCGAACCATTGCGCGCGAGGCAGCACCGCGAGCGTGCCGTCCGCCGCGACGCTGCGCAGGTCGGCGCTCCCGTGAAACGCCGCCCCGAGCTTGCCGATGTCGCCTTCGTGGAGGCCGTCGAAATAGGTGTGCAGCACAGTCTCGATCGCCTTCAGATCGTCGGTCATCGCGCCCTCCGGGTTTCGCGGCCCTACTGTGACGCGAGGCTCGGGTCCGGCGCAATGCGCCGGACACCGGGCGCGACACCGTCGTCCATCACCGTCGTGGATCGTTCGTGACACGCGATCGTGACGCGACCGGGGATGGAATGATCTGGGTTACGGGGCCGATCCATTGCATCTTGCGGCCGTGGTGGACAGGCACTCCGCCCGCCCGCTGGCGTTCCCCAGGTCCGGTTCCTTCAAGGGAGATCGAGGACAATGCGACACATCGCTTGCGCGATCGGCGCAACCATTGTTGCGTCCGCGGCCGTGTCCAGCGCCGCGCACGCGACCACCTTCACCAACATCATTGACCCGCTGAACCCCACCTTCACTCAGGCGCTCGGCATTAATAATGCCAGCACGATCGTCGGCTACGGCAATGTGAGCGCCTTCAATGGCTTCCGGCTCACCCTGCCGCCGGTGCAGCAACTTCTCGCGGCAGAATTTTCCCGGAGCCGGCGGCAACACAGGTGGTCGGCATTGAGGGCGCAGGCAATACGGTCGGCTTCTACGTCGACGCCGCCGGTGGGAACCACGGCTTCACCAAACGGCGGGCGGGCGGCACTTCACGAGGGTCGATCGGCCGGGCTTCGTGTTCAACCAGCTCCTCGGCATCAATCGGCCGGGGACGGAGATCGCAGGCTATTCGTCGACCATCTTCGCGGGCGCCACGCTGCAATCACGCCTTCTCGCTCGCGGGTTCGGCGCCGTACACCGACATCAATGGGCTGCTGCCGACTCAATTTCAACAGCCAGGCGACCGGCGTGAACGACGCCGGCAAGGTGGTCGGATTCTATCAGGACGCCGCCGGCAACTTCACCGCGTTCACCGACACGGCAGGCGTCATTGCTCACCTGCTGTTCCCTGGCTCAACGTCCACTCAGGCGCTCGGGATCAACGATCTCGGCCAGATCGTCGGCGACTATGTCACGCGGCGGAGTCGATGCATGGCTTCCTCGACAACGGCGGGGTGTTCACGTCGCTCGACCCGACGGGTTCGACCGCCACGACGATCAACGGCATCAACGACCAGGGCCGGGTCGTCGGGTTCTATGTCAATGCGGCCGGCAACACGATCGGCACCGTGGGCACCGTAGGCACCGTGCCCGAGCCGGCCTCCATGCTGATCCTCGCGGCCGGTCTGGCCGGGCTCGGCGCCGCCCGGCGGCGGCGAGGTTCCGCCGACTGATCACCGGTTGACCATCCCCTTCCGGGATGCTGGATCGCTTCGGTCCGGCATCCGGGAGGGGTTGAGGTGCGTATCGGCATTGACATCGGCGCGAGCAAGATCGAAGCGGTGGCGCTCGCGAGCGACGGCGGCATCGCCGCAAGGCATCGGCTGCCGACACCGCCCGTGTACGCTGACACGCTCGTCGCGATTGCCTGCCTGGTCGCGCGCAGCGAGACCACGATCGGCGCCAGGGCGAGCGTCGGCATCGGCTTCCCCGGCCGCATCGACAAGGCGACCGGCCGGCTACGCAGTTCCACGGCACTCGACGGCCAGCATTTCCACGCCGACATCGCGGCGACCCTCGATCGGTCGGTGCGGATCGCCAACGACGCCGCCTGCTTCACGCTCTCGGAAGCGGCGGACGGCGCGGGGGCCGGTCGGAGGACAGTGTTCGGCGTGATCATCGGGACCGGCTGCGGCGGCGGGGTCGCGGTCGATGGCAAGCTTCTGGATGGCCCGAACGGTGTCGCGGGAGAGTGGGGGCACAGCCCGTTTCCCTTCGCGGACGCGGCGGAGTTCCCGCCGCCGCGCTGCTGGTGCGGCCGGATCGGCTGCAACGAGACGATGCTGGCCGGACCCGCCCTCGCGCGCGATGCCGACGGGCCGGCGGCGCGCGACGCGAGCGCCCTCCCCGCCCGCGCCGCCGCCGGGGATGTGGGCGCGCAGGCGGCGCTCGACCGGCACGCCGAACGGCTCGCCCGTGCGCTTGGCTGGGTGGTGAACCTGATCGACCCGGACGCGATCGTGCTGGGCGGCGGCCTGTCGAACATGGACCATCTCTACGACCGACTGCCTGCGCTCCTCGCCGCGCATGTGTTCGGCGGCCGCGCCGCAACGCCGATCCTCAAGCCGGTCCACGGCGACAGCTCCGGCGTGCGCGGCGCCGCGTGGCTCTGGCCGACGGCGCCCTGAATGTTCCGGCGCCGCGGGTCAGGACATGTCGGGCGCGGCAGGCGGCGGCCAGACGCGGAGCGTGTGGCCGAGCAGCAACGACAGCTCCAGCCCGGCGCCGCCCGCGTGCCTGACCGTCACGGGCGCCAGCGTCTCGATCCGCGCGAAGATGGGGGCGTATTTGGCGGCGGCCCGCGCGGCATCCTCGGCGCGGACCACGACGAGGACGTCCTTGCCCACAGCTTTGGCGGCGGATCGGTCGAGCCCGAACTGGCGGTCGTCGATGTTGAGGCAGATCACCGTCTCGGTGCCGCCGAGCGCGTAGCCGATCTTCCCCGTGTCGTGCCAGTTGACCCCGGCGACGACGAGATCGGGCCGCCCGGCCAGCCCGCGCGCGGTGAGCGCGGTGCGCAGATCGGTCCAATCCACCGCGTCCAGGGACGGATCCTTCCCGGCGGGGAAATAGGACGCGAAACCCGGCAGCCAGCCGTAGCGCACCTGCGTCCCGGCCAGTGCCACTCCCGCCAGCACGAACACGGCGGTGCTGGCGAGCCAGATCCGCGTCACCCGGCGGCCCTGCTCCAGGTCGTGGGCGACGAGCGCCCCCAGGAGCGGGAACAGCATCAGGTAGCCCGGCGCCGCCCAGTGGTAGAGCACGCGATGGCTCGACCAGGCGGAGACCAGGGTGAACACCAGGATCGGCGGCAGCGCGAGGCAGGACAGCAGCCAGCCCCGCCACTCCCGCGGTCCGCGCCAGATCGCCCGGACGAAAACCAGCATCAGCGGCAGCCAGATCCAGGGCAGCAGGAACAGCGCCTCGCCGCCCAGGGTGGCGAGCGGCATCGCCGGCAAGAATTGGGCACCCCCGGCGCGGCCAGCCTGGAAGGCGAACGACGCCCAGCCGTGCGCGGCGTTCCAGATCAGCACAGGCAGGAACACCAGGAACGCGACGAGCCCGGCGAGGTACGGCTCCGGCCGGCGCAGCCAGCGCCGGTGCTCCTTGTGGGTCGCCAGATAGAGGCAGGCGCCCATGATCGTCAGCGCGGCGGAGTATTTGGCGAACAGCGCGAGCCCGCCGCAGAGCCCGCTGGCGAGCCACCAGTTCCGCGCCGGGCGCCCGCAGCCTTGCACCGCGTGGACGAGGCACAGCGCGGCACCCAGCAAAGCCGCGTCCAGGGGTCCGTCCGGCAGCACCCAGCCGCCGGTGGTGACGCCGAACACCGGGGCGAGGTTGAGCGTCACCGCCGCCCACAGCCCGGCACGCGGCGTGTAGAGCGTCGCTGTGAGCCGGTAGGTCAGCCATGTGGACAACCCGAACAGCGCGATGAAGGGCAGCCGCACCACCAGCGCCGCGTCGCTGCCGGTCAGCCAGCTCGCTCCCCAGGCAAGCCACCACGCCGCCGGCGGGTGGTCGAAATAGCCCAGCCGCAACTCGCGACCGGCCGCCACCATGTAGCTCTCGTCCATGCCGAGCCCGAGTGCGAGGCCGAACAGGATGCGCAGCACGCCGGTGGCCAGGATGAGCAGCAGCACGAGCGTTCCGTCGTCCGCCCGCGCCGCACTGGGCAATCTGCGCATCAAGCCCCCGAGCATGGTGATCCGGCAGGCCCACGCTGCCCCGGGAGGGTTCGGCCCGCCCGCACGCGCCCAGCGCGATTTCGCAATGGCCGGTATGCTAGCATACGCGCCGCAGATGTCAAAATCCCCGGCGGACCCAAGCCATGACGCACGTGGACATCCCTGAACTTCGCACCGCCCGGCTCCGGCTGCGCGCTTTCCGCCTCGACGATCTCGACGCTTATACGGCCGTGCGTGCCGATGCCGAGGTCGCCCGCGCCATCGGCGGGCCGCTCACGAGACCTGAGACCTGGGATCGCATGGCGGTGATGATTGGCCAGTGGGGGCTGCGAGGCTATGGCGTGTTCGCCGTCGAGGAGGCTGCCTCCCGCCAGGTGATCGGCCATACCGGGATCCTGCACCCGACCGACTGGCCGGAGCCCGAGATCGCCTACACGATCAGCCCCGCCGCCTGGGGCCAGGGCTATGCCACCGAGGCCGCTCGCGCGGTGCGCGCCTGGGCTTTCGACAGCTACGCATTTCCCCGCTTGGTGAGTTTCATCGTGCCGTCCAATGCGCGCTCGATCCGGGTGGCCGAGAAGCTGGGTGCGACGAGGGACGGCACCGTCCAGCTGCGGGGCACCACGGCGGACGTCTGGGCGCATCGACGGCCGAACGGGTAAGCCGCTTGAGGCCAAACGGCGGGAATGGTCACATGCGGACCCCCCTGCATGGAACCGCACCGCCATGAGCCCCACCGACAGCCTCCATACGATCCGCGATTTTCGCCTCGCCAGCGGCGCGACCATGCCGGAGGCGACGATCGCCTACGTCACGCAGGGCCGGCTCGCGCCGGATGGACGCAACGCCATCCTGCTCACGCACGGCTACACCAGCAGCCACCATTTCGCCGACGGCGAAGGCGCGTCGGAGGGGTCGTGGGGTGCTCTGGTCGGGCCGGGCAAGCCGATCGACACTGATCGCTATTTCGTCGTCGCCCCCAACATGCTGGGCTCGTCCTACGGATCGACCGGGCCGGCCAGCCGCAACCCCGCGACCGGCCGCCCCTATGGGCCGGATTTCCCCGACATCACGCTGTCCGACATCGTCGCACAGCAGCACGCGCTGTTGCGCCATCTCGGCGTCGAACATCTGGTCGCGGTGATCGGCCCCTCGTACGGCGGCTTCCAGGCGTTCCAGTGGGCGGTGGATTTTCCCGATTTCATGGATGGCGTCGCGCCGATCGTCACCGCGCCGCATCCGCCGATGGACAACAGCAGCCTGGAAGGCCTCGTGGGCTTCCTCGCCCAGGATCCGGCGTGGAACGGCGGCGATTTCTACGACCGGCCAGGCAGCATGGTCGGCACCATGCAAAAACTGCGCATCAACACGCTGAGGAATTACGGGCTGGAGGCCGATCTCGCGACGCGCTTCCCGGACCGGCAGTCCCGCGATGCCGAGATCGCGCGCATCGCCGGCGAATGGGCGCGAACGTTCGACCCGAACTCGATGATCGCTTTGCGCAAGGCGTATATGCGCTTCGACGTGCGCCCCGGTTTCCCGCGCATCAAGGCCCGCATGTTGTTCGTGCTCTCCCGCACCGACGCGCTGTTCCCGCCCTCGATCGCGCCGGCCGTGATGGACGGGCTGCGCGCGGCGGGCGTGCGCGTGGAGTATTTCGAGATCGACAGCGACCGCGGCCACCTTGCCTCCGGGCTCGACGCGGGAAAGTGGTCGGGTCGGCTGCGGGCGTTCCTGGACGAGCTGCCCCGCCCCGCTTGAGGGCGTGCGGATCGCCAGCCCGAGCATGTCCGCCAACGCGACCGGCGGCATCCTTGCGCGTTTCAGGCGGAGCACCGGAAGGGACCGCATGGGCGAGCTGGTGATGACGGGGTTGCCGGAGACCGCGCGGACAGAGCTGGAAGCGGCGCGGGCGAGGCTGCGCGGCAGCCGGGGGCTGGTGGTGCGCGCCTCCGAGCTGATGGCCGGCGTCGTCGGCTCGGCCGCTACGTTCGGGATGCGCCGGCTGCGGCCACCACCGGCCCTGCGGAAGCGCGCGCGGGGCCTCGCCGAAGTGGCGCTGCGTCGCGCGTTCGATGTCGCGGTGCTCGGGATGCCGCCCGGCGGGCTGCGTGCCCGGCTCGAGGCGCGGACCAGCCGCGCGGCGGCGGCAGCCTCGGGCGCGGTGAGCGGCTTCGTCGGGATGCTCGGCTTCCTGCCCGACGTGACCGTGACCACCTTGCTCATCATGCGCCGGATCGCCGCGATCGCCGCTGAGGAGGGCGAGAATCTCGCCGACCCGGCCACCCGCGCGGCCTGTCTCGAGGTGTTCGCCTTCGGCTCCGGCAGCCTCGACGAGCCGTGGGAGGAGGGCGAGGAGCCGGAGCTCGGCTACTGGGGCGCGCGGATGCTGCTACAGGGCCGCCCGCTCGTGATGCTGATGTCGGAAGCCGCGGCCGCGTACGGCGTGCGGATTTCGCAGAAGCTCGCCCTGCAGGCGATCCCGGTGGTCGGCGCGGCGGGCGGCGCGTTGGTCAACGGCGCCTTCATGGCGCATTACGAGGGCCTCGCCCGTGCGCATTTCACCATCCGCCGCCTGGAGCGCACCTATGGCGAAGCCGCGGTCCATGAGGCCGTGGCGGACGATGTCACCGACCCTCGATGATCGCGTCGCTGATCTTTTCCGCCGTCATCAAGGTCGGGAAATTGGTGTTGGCGCACGGCACCACCGGGAACACCGACGCATCGACCACCCGCAAGCCTTGCACGCCGCGTACCCGTCCGGCGGGATCGGTGACCGCCATCGGGTCGCTCGCGGCGCCCATGCGGCAACTGCAGGAGGCGTGCCAGACGCCGACCGCCGCCTTGCGCACGAAGGCTTCGAGCTGGTCGTCGTCGGCCATCACGCCGTCCAGGGTAAAACCCTCCATGATGAACTTCCGGATGAGGTAGCTGCGCAGCGCGGCCGGCCCGTCGAGCAGCTTCGCCATCACGCTGGTCATCACGCGGTTCTTCGTCGTGACGGCGCCGACCTGGCGCACCTTGTCGCCATAGCTCGCCGGGAACGGATCGCTCGCCACCGCCTGCATCTCCGGCATCGCGGCGATCCGCCCCAGGCGGCGAAAACCCTCCATCAGCCGGTCGAGGTCGCGCCGGTCGGAGAGCAGGTTGAACTCGACCTCCGGCTCGTCGCGCCAGTCCGCCGAGCGCAGCTTGACCTGTCCCGTCTCCGAATAGGTCTTGTTGACGAACAGGATCATCGAGGCGATCTGCTCGCCGACCGCGTGCCAGGACGACTTCACCGTGGCACCGACGAACATGTCACCCGCCGGCGCGCCGCTCATCTCGGACGAGTAGCGCCACGCCACCATCATGTGCCGCCGCGTGTGGGCCTTGAGGCGGGCGTGCGGCTTGACGAAGGCGGCGAGCGCGATCGAGGGATGGTCCATCAGCCGCTGCCCGACACCCGGCACATGCGCGACCACCGGAATGCCGAGATCGCGCAGATGCCCAGCCGGCCCCACGCCCGCCCGCAGCAGATGCGCCGGCGAGTGGATCGCGCCCGACGACAGGATGATCTCGTTGCCGCGAAGCTCCTGCTCCCACCCGCCGACGCGCGCGCGGATGCCGACGCAGCGTGTGTCCTCGAAGATCAGGCCCGTCACCACCGTGTCGGTCGAGATCGTCAAGTTCTCGCGCATCCGCGTGCCGGGATCGAGATAGCCGATCGCCGCCGAGACGCGGCGTTCGTAGGCGTTGGAAATGGTGATGGGGAAATAGCCGTCCTCGAATGCACCGTTCTGGTCGGGCAGGTATTTCATGCCCGACTTGCCGAGCGCCTCGCCCAGCGCCTTCGCGTGTCCGGGCCAGAGATCGGGGAAGATGCGGCGGACGGGAATGCGGCCTTCCTTGCCGTGGAACGGGCCGTCAAAATCCATGTCGCGCTCGACGCGCTTGAAATAGGGCAGCACGTTCTCCCAGCGCCAGCCGTCGGCGCCGCGCGCCTCCCACTCGTCGTAATCGGTCGGCGCGCCGCGATTGGCGAGCTGGCCGTTGATCGACGAGCCGCCGCCGAGTACGCGCGCCTGCTCGTATTTGCGCAAGCGCGGCCGGTCGGCGCCGGGGTTGTTGTGCGAGACGACCTCGGTGCTGACCTTGAGCTCGTTCCAGATGAAGCGCGGGTCGAGATAGGCGGTGCCGGGGTAGGAATCGAGGATCTGCTCCGGCACGCGGCCGTGCGGCGTGTCCTGCCCCGCCTCGCACAGCAGCACGCGGTGGCTGCTCCTGGCGGACAGCCGGTTGGCCAGCACCGAGCCCGCCGATCCGCCACCGACGATGATGGTGTCGTAGGTCATTGTCCCCTCCCGTTGTTGGCGTAAGGTTCGCCCCTCGTGCGCGAAGGAGCAAGCAGGCCATGCACAAGCGCGTCGTTTCGCTGCTCGCCATCCTGATGGCGGCGACCGTCGCGCACGCCGCACAGGTGCCCGCGCCGGACCCGTTGCAGGGCGATGGCCGCGTCTCGCCGTTCTACACCTGGACCGGCGCGATCCCCGACGCGCCCGGACGGATGCTGCGCACCGAGCCGCTCGACCCGACGCTGGGCCTTGCGCAGGCCGGCCAGCAGTTCCGCATCCTCTACACCTCGACCAACGGCATGGACGGCAAGACGCCGGTGGTCGTGTCGGGAGCGTTCTTCTTCCCGAAGGGCACGCCGCCGGCCGGCGGCTGGCCGCTGATCGCCTGGGCGCACGGCACGACCGGGATCGCGGACATCTGCGCGCCGTCCTGGGCGGCGCGATCCTTCCGCGACGTGAGCTATCTCAACACCTGGCTCGAACAAGGTTATGCCGTCGTCGCGACCGACTATCAGGGCCTCGGCACGCCGGGGCCGCATCCGTACCTGGCGGTACGTCCGGAGGCCTACAGTGTGCTCGACAGCGTGCGCGCTGCGCTGCACGGCTTTCCCCACGTCGCGAATCGCATCGTCATCGTCGGCCAGTCGCAGGGCGGCGGTGCAGCGTTCGCGACGGCGGGGATCGCGGCCAGCTATGCGCCGGAGCTCGGCATTCGCGGCACGGTGGCGACCGGCGTTCCCTACATCACGCCCGCGTTGCTGAAACAGCCCGGCGGCCGCGATCCGAACCGGCCCGACCCGACGATCGCCTATACGCTCTATCTCGGGCTGTTCGCGCAGCAGACCAATCCTGCGCTGGGTGAGGCCGATCTGTTCAGTCCGAAGGGCCTGCCAGTATTCGAGCTGGCGCGCACGACCTGCATCGGGCCGCTCGAATCGGACGTGACAAGCGCCGGTCTGACGCGATCCAACGTCTACGCGCGGGGCTTCCGGGCCGCGTTCGAGGCGAACCTTCCGGCGCTCGAATACACCACGCTCAAGCTGGCGCAGCCGATCTTCATCGGCACCGGTCAGGAGGACCACGACGTAGCCCCGGCGAGCCAGCTCGCGCTGGTCAAGGATGCCTGCGCCGCCGGTACGGTGGTGGAGGCGCATCTCTACGCCGGGCTCAGCCACAGCCCGACTGTGAACGCCTCGCTGAAGGACTCCCTGCCGTTCGTGCGCAAGGTGCTGGCGGGCGAGCCGATCACGCCGATCTGCGAGCCCACGGCGCAGTAGGCCTCACCCCGGCCCTCTCCCAAGGGGAGAGGGAGAAGGATAGCCCTCTCCCCTTGGGAGAGGGTTGGGTGAGAGGCCTAGGCACCAAGCTGCGTCGCCAGTTCCTCGATGTCCTTCGCCACCACGGTCCAGCCGCCGTCCGCCTCGATGTCCTGCTTCTGGTGCGGGCCGTGCTCGCCGGGGCGCGGGAAGAAGCCGGTCTGCAAGCCGAGCGCCTGGGCCGCGCGCAAATCGGAATTGTGAGCGGCGCACATCATCACCTGGCCGGGTGCGAGGTCGAGCAGCCGGCACACGCCGAGATAGGTCTCGGGGTCCGGCTTGAAATGCCCGAACAGATCGGAGCCGAAGATCGTGTCCCACGGCAGCCCAGCGTGCTTGCCCATGTTCAGCAGCAGCGCCAGATTGCCGTTCGACAGCGGCCCGATGATGAACTTGCGCTTAAGGCGGGTGAGCCCGGCCACCGCGTCCGGCCACGGCTTGAGACGGTGCCAGCCGTGATTGATGTGCCGCAAATCGTCCTCGCTCAGCCCCTTGATGCCGAACTCCTGCACCAGCCTGTCCAGCGTCTCGCGATGCAGAGTGTCGAGCAGGGTCCAGGCCCGCTCGCCCTTGCGCACGCGGTCCATCGACGGGCGGTAGGCGCCCCGCCATGCATCCACCAGCGCCGCCCAGTCGGCGTCGATCCCGCGCTGCCGGCCGAATGCGGTGAGCTCGGCGATCAGGCTGCCGCGCCAGTCCACCACCGTGCCGAACGTGTCGAACACCAGCGCCTTGAGCTCAGCCATCGCTGCTTCCTCCCCTGCCCGCGGGCAGCGAAGCGGGCGACGGCGGCGGGGTCAAGGGCGCGCTCAGAACATCCCGAACAAGCCACGCAGGAACCCCGGCGTCAGCGCCGAGAGCGGATTCACCGAGACCTGCGGATTATCCAGCGGCCCGCGTACCGTGTAGCTCGCCGCGAACAGGCCGCCGCCGGCCTCGGGGCTGAACAGCTTGCCGATGAGCGGGATGTGACCGAGCAATGAATTGAAGAAATACGCCGGCACGATCGTGCCCTGCAGATCGGCGATGTTGCGCCGCAAGTCGATGTGGCCTTTCGCGGTAAGTCCGAGCGAGGGACTGAAGGCGCGGCTCTCGCCGAGATCGAGGGCGTCGTCGGTCAGGCGGAACGGTGCGGTCAGGCGGGTGAAGCCGAGGCCGGGTCCGCTCGCCGCCTGCACCAGGCCATACAGCGTCATCGCCTGCAGCAGCCGGCCGAGCCCGTTCGGGTCGCGGACCCGGAAATCCGTGATCTCCGCCGTGCCGGACAGCGGATGGTCCGCCCGGTGGTCGTCGTACGTGCCGGACAGCGACAGATGACCGCCCGACATGGTTCCCACCAGGTCAAGCCCGGCCAGCAGCGCGCCGGCATCCGAGGCGGTGCCGGTGATCCGGCGGCCGCCGCGCTCGGGCGCGATCTCGAGGTGGAACGGCGCGTTCGGCCCGGTGCGCCCGTCCACCAGCAGGCGGGTGAACACGCGACCATCGTTATCCGCCCGCGCGACGATCCCGCTGAAGTTTCGCCCGCCGCGCCATCATCGCCCGGTCGAAGCGCGCGTCGAGCGTCCAGGATGGCCCCGCCTTCTCGGGTTGCTTCGTCGCCGAGGGTTGCGACTTGCGCTGCGTCGCCGCCGAGAGGTCGATCATCGCGCCCTGGAACGAGGCCTGGATCGGGCCGCCCTTGGCGCCGGCAGGTGGGAACCGGACGGTGCCGTGGGCCTGGGTCCGACCCAGCACGAGCCGGTCGAAATTGAGCGAGGCGACCTGACCGCCGCCATACTCGGCGCGGCCGCGGACCGACACGTCCTTGCCTTCGAGCGTGAGCGCGTCGATGCCGGTCAGACGATCATGGTCCAGCACCAGCCGCGCCGACAATTTCGCCGGGCTGCCGGCGGGCTTGCGCCAGCCGATCGGAGCGGCGGTCAGCTCCGCGCGCGTAAGGTCAGCATCGGCCTGCAACGCGCCGCGGCCGTCGCGCCGCTCGGTGAGCACCGCGCGCAGGTCGGCAGTGCCCGAGAGCAGCGGGCCAGCATCGAGCCCCGCTGCCGCTATCTGTTGCGCGCTGGCCCGGCCGGAGACCGTGACCTTCTGCGTCACCTGCGCCGGCGGTCCCGCGCGGAAATCCATCTCGGCGGCGAGGTCCGCGTCGATCCCGGCGAGCAGCGCCTGCCCCGTCACCTTCAAGCCGTCATTGGTCGCGTCCAGATCGAGCTGTCCTTGGTCCAGGCTGCGGCCGGCCGCGATGTCGCCGAGATGCACATCCTCCAGATGCGCCTGGGCGTGCACCGCGACGTCGTCGATCTTCACCTTGTCATCGAGCGGCAGCCGCACGCTCAAGTTCACGCTCGCCTGCCCGGCCGGATCGCGCACCGGGAATGGGTGCTTGTCGAGCAGGCGCAGGCGCGGGTTGCGCAGCAGCGCCAGCGTCTCGGCGACCCCGCCGTCGATCTGCGCCTCGATCGCGCCGACCTGGTCGGGATGCTCGAGGCCGGTGATCCTGATCCGGCCGCCGCGGACCGTCAGCGGATCGCCATGCGTGGTCTCCGGGTGCTGCTGGCCGCTCTCGGCGGTGATCTCCAGCGTATCGGGGTCGACGATGCGCAGTGTGGCCCGCGCCCGCTCGATCGGCGGGACGGGCCGCAACCATACACCGTCAGCCCATCCCCGGCGACCGTGCCCGTCGCACCCGTCAACACGACGCCGGAGAAATCCTCGGCCAACTCCAACCGGGCCTCGATGCGGGCGTCGCGCGCCGTGCCGACCGTGATGTTCTGCGTCACCCAATTCCGCGCGTTGCCGCCCGCCCCTCCGGCCAAAGAACCCGGAGATCGGCGAACGCCACCTGGTCGAGCGCCAGGGTCAGGCTCGCCCGTAGCTTGCCGTCGGCGCGCAGCACCTGCCCGCTGGCCTGGATCTGCGAAAGCGGAGCCCCCGGGTGCCCGCGCAGCGCGATCCGCAGGCTTTGCAGCGTGACCTGATCCGCGTTGCCCTCGGCGGACAGGGTCGCGCCCTCCAGCGGCACCAATCCACCGCCGAGATGAGCCTGCCCGGCACCGATCTTCGCCTCCAGCAGCGCATTCCGGAGCGCAAGGTGTGGGCCAAGCTCGACCCCCAGGGTGATCGCGACCGGGGCCTCCAGTGCCGCCAGCGGAGCCAGACCGGGGGCGGTCCGGGCAAGTGCCGCCGGATGC
>CAWCYL010000011.1:0-26789 GCA_963799825.1 uncultured Alphaproteobacteria bacterium | reverse complement strand
CCACGCAACTTGGCACAGCACGGCTTCGTCGGAACGATCAGCGACGCGCCTCCGGATCGAAGGCCGGCGAACCTGGTTCGATACCATCGAGGCGATGCAGGCCGGGCGGCCGCGCGTCCGGTCGGTTCGACGCCATGCTGCGCGATCGCGGCTATCTCGCGATGGGCGGATCGTTGATGGCACCGTCATCGAAGCGCGCCGGCCGCGCCTGACCCGCGACGAGAAGCAGATCGTGCGCGATGGCGGCACGCCGGGTGGCTGGTCGAAAGCGCGGACCCGGCAGATCGATCGTGACGGGCGTTGGACCATCAAGCGCGGCCGCAAGCAGACGCCGCCCGAGGGCGCGCCGCGCCAGGCGAGCAGCGAGATCGCGGTGCCGGTGTTCGGCTACAAGAACCATCTGGGCCGTCGATCGTGCGCACGGCTTCATCCGTCGCTTCGTCGTCACCCATGCCGCCCGGCACGACGGCAGCCAACTTGGCGCGTTGCTCGACGCTGACAACACCGCCAGGGAGGTGTGGGCGGAGCTGGCCAAGGTTCCGCCTGCGCAGCAGGTGGAATGCCAGCGGAGGGGGATACCGCCTATCGCAGCCGCGCCAATCTGGAGCTGATTGCCAGGCGCGGCCTCACGCCGCGGTTCCAACGTGAAGCCGCGCGGCCGGCCGATGCCGCCGCACATCGCCCGCAGCAACGCGACGCGTGCCCGCGTGCGCAGCCGCGTCGAGCACGTCTTCGCCGCCGAGAAGCGCCGGATGGGTCTGCTGGTGCGCACCATCGGCCTGGTGCGCGCCACGGCGCTGGCTGTCGCTCGCGCACTGATCCCTCACCCCTGCATGTAGCCGTTCAACTCCGGCGTCGTCATCGCGGCGTCGAGGTAACCGAACGTGCCCTTCTCCTTCACCTCGGTGGCGGCATCGATCAGTCCGCTCATCGCCGCCCGGTAGAGCGAGGTGGCGAGGCTGATGCGCCGCACGCCGGCCGCCGCGAGCTCCGCGACGCTGAACGACTTGCCCTTGATGCCGGCCATGAAGTTGAACGGCTTGCGACAGCGCCGCGCACACGGCGCTGACCGCCTCGAGGTCGGGCAGGCCGGGCGCCATCAGCACGTCGGCGCCCGCCTTCTCGTACGCCTGCAGGCGCCTGATCGTGTCGTCCAGGTCCGGGTTGCCGCGCAGGAAGTTCTCCGACCGCGCGGTCAGCGTGAAGGCGAAGCCGAGCGACTTTGCCGCCGCGGCCGCCGCGGCGACGCGCTCCATTGCCTGCGCCGAAATCGTAGAGCGGCCGGTCCTTCTCGCCGGTCGCGTCCTCGATCGAGCAGCCCACCAGGCCGGTTTCGGCGGCGAGCCGCACCGTCTCGGCGGCGAAAGCCGGCGCGTGGCCGAAACCGTTCTCGAGATCGGCCGAGACCGGCAGGTCGACGGCGGCGGCGACGGCGCGCGCATGCGCCAGCGCCTCCTCGCGCCGCACCTCGCCGTCGCGCCGGCCCAGCGTGCCGGCAAAAGCGCCGCTGGACGTGGCCAGCGCCTGGAAACCGAGCCCGGCCAGGATGCGCGCCGAACCCGCATCCCAGGGTTGGGAATCACGAACGCGCCCGGCCCCTGATGCAGCGCACGGAAACCGCTCGGCCTTCTCGCGCTGTGTCACCGGCATCGATCCCTCCTCACTTCACCTTGCTGATCGCCCACTTCACCTGCTGCGGCCCGTCGGCGGGGCCGGTCAGCACGACCTGCTCGGCGCGGCGGGGCTGCGCGCCGCCGAGATAGACGCTCTCGTCGATCGACATCCGCGCCCCGTCGGCGCGCAGCCGCCAGCCGCCGCCGGACGGGCAGGCGCAGCAGCACCGTCTCGTTGTCCTGCTGCAGGCTTGCCTGCACCGACGGATGCAGGTGGAAGCGGAGCGTGAAGGGCTGCGGCGTCGGCGCCTCCACCACGTCCTCGCCGCGCACGTCCTCGCCGCTCTCGGCGACGTAGAGGCGGCGGCGGTGGATGGCGCCGAACGGCTTGCGCCAGCCGTCATGGCTCGCCTCCAGCCAGTGCGCGCCGTTCGCCTCCTGGCGCTGCGTCTCCACGACCGACGGCCGTCGACCCGAGGCCGTCGGGCTTCAGTTCGGAGGAGTTGGTGTCGGCGATCACCAGCGTTGAATGCGCCGCCGTCGCGCGCGCGGCATCACGCCATTCGGAGTGCCCGGCCGGGAAAGCGCCGCAGTTCACGATCAGCCGTTCGCGCCCGACCGACATCTCGAGCGACAAGGTGCCGGCATGGGCGTCGCGGTCCAGGCCAGGCGGCGGCGGCGCGCCGGTGTTGACGATCACCAACGTCCGCCCCGCCTGGAGGCGGTGGAAGCCGGCCTCGGCGAGCACCGAGGGCGCCCGGGCGCCGCGGCCGGCCTGGGTCAGCACGAGGTCGATGACCGGCGCCGTGCTCCTCCTTGGTGCCGTTGAACAGCGCGAGCCCGCCATCGCCGTGGCGCAGCGCGCGCAGCGCCGGCCCCATGCGCTCGATCGCGGCGGCCAGGCTGGCGGGGGGCTGGGTCTGCGCGGCCTGCAGCAGCGCGCGGATTTCGGTGAGGTCCTGCAGGGCGGCAAGCAGCGCGGCGGGGCTGCGCTCGGCGTGGCAGCCGTCCGACAGCACCTGCCGGGCGATCTCCTGCGGCAGGAAGCGCAGCGCGCGGGCGAGGAAGCCGCCGTGCTCCGGCAACGCGACCGAGGCGGCGATCAGCCCCTTGAGCGCGGTCAGCGCGCGACGGTCCAGCTCCTCGGCCGGGAGCGCCGCCGACAGCGCGCGGGCGTCGGCGACCAGGCGCCCCATCAGCTTCTGGCGGAACCCGTCGTCGGCGGAGGCGAAAAAGAAGTCGTAATGGCCGAGCCAGGCGGTGATGCGGGCGCCGGCGACGTCGGGCGCGATGGGCGATCGGGTCGTTGGCGTGGCTCGCCATCCAGTCGGCGACCAGAGCGCGCGCGCGCAGCCGCGCCGCGTCGGTGCCCAGGGCGCGCAGATCGCGCAGCCAGGTGAAGTCGTGCGCCGCCGCGCGCAGCAGCTCGGAGGCCGAGGGGTCGACGAAGCGGCCGGGCACGCAGCGCGCAGCTCGCGCCGCCGAGCTCCAGCTCGCCCTTCAGCAGCCGCGCCGCGCGGGCCGGATCGCCCGGCCACGGATCGCGCACGGGGAGCGCCGGGGCGTCGGGAACGCCGCCCATGCGCAGGCTGGGCAGCCGGGCGAGGGCGCGGCGTGCATCGCGCAGCCAGCTGGCCGTCATGCGCCACGCTCGCCCCGCAGGGCGGCGATGGCGGCGGCATAGTCGGGGCGGCCGAACACGGCGGTGCCGGCGATCAGCGTGTCGGCACCGGCCGCGAGCACCTCGCGCGCCGTGTGCGGCTCCACCCCGCCATCGACGGCGAGCCGGATCGGGCGGCCCGCGCGGTCGATCATCCGCCGCAGCGCGGCGATCTTGGGGAGTTGGGAGGGCAGGAAGCTCTGCCCGCCGAAGCCGGGATTGACCGTCATGACCAGCACGATGTCGACCAGGTCGAGCACCCAGGCGATGGCCTCGGCGGGCGTCGCCGGGTTGAGCACGACCCCGGCGCGCTTGCCCTGCGCGGCGATGAGTTGGAGCGTGCGGTGCAGGTGCGGGCCGGCCTCGGCATGGACGAGGATGTGATCGGCGCCCGCCTCGGCGAAGGCGGCGATGTACGGATCCACCGGGGCGATCATCGAGATGGACGTCGAACGGCAAGCGGGTGCGCCGCGCGCAGCGCCTTCAGCACCGGGCGGACCGAAGCTGATATTAGGGACGAAGTGGCCGTCCATGACGTCGAGATGCAGCCAGTCGGCGCCGGCGGCCTCCATCGCCGCCACTTCCTCGGCCAGCCGCCCGAAATCGGCGGCGAGCAGGCTGGGGGCGACGACGATCCGCGGGGTTGGGGGGACTCCATGCGGCGTTGTACTCAGTCGCTTCCGCATTGGACAAGCGGCGTTGCTGGCAAATCCGGCTCGGCGCTTGGCAGAATTGCGCGCATGGAGGACGACATTCAGCGCCTGAAGGACATGCTCGCCGGCGCGCGGCGGGTGGTGGTGTTCACCGGGGCGGGGATCAGCACGGAAAGCGGGCATTCCCGATTTCCGCGGCCCCGGCGGCTTGTGGACCCGCAACCGGCCGATCGATTTCGAGGCGTTCATGGGCTCCGACGAGGCGCGCGCCGAGACCTGGCGGCGCCGGTTCGCGATGGACGAGGTGCTGCGCGCCGCCCGCCCCAACCGCGGCCACGCCGCCGTGGCCGAGTTGGTGCGCGAGGGCAAGGTCGCGGCGGTGATCACCCAGAACATCGACGGGCTGCATCAGGCGTCGGGCGTGCCCGACGAGGCGGTGATCGAGCTGCATGGCAACACGACCTATGCGGCGTGCCTGGAATGCGCGACGCGGTACGAGCTGGAGGCGATCCGCGAGGCGTTCGAGCGCGACGGCGCGGCGCCGCGCTGCCGGCGCTGCCTCGGGTTCGTGAAGACGGCGACGATCGCCTTCGGCCAGGCGATGCCGGTCGAGGCGATGCGCCGGGCGGAGGCGGAGACGCTGGCGTGCGACCTGTTCCTGGCGCTGGGGTCGTCGCTGGTGGTGTATCCGGCGGCGGGATTCCCGAGGCTCGCGAAGCAGAACGGCGCCGCGCTGGTGATCGTCAACCGCGAGCCGACCGATCTCGACCCGCCCGCCGACCTGGTGCTGCATCGGGCGATCGGGGAGACGCTGGGGGAGGCGGTGGGGGTTCAGTAGGGTCGGGGCCGTGCGTTGACATGGCTGTCGTCCACTAACAACTATCGCGCATGCGTCCCGCGGCCCTTAGCCGGATGGTCGTCCTGCTCGTTCCTGACACTCCTTGCCGGCTGGTCGGCGCCGGCGGGAGCTTGCGCATCGGCGAGCCAGGCGCCTTGCTTCGCGACCATGGGCAGTGCGACGGGCGATCTCGGGACGGGTTCGGCATGTCCGTTCTCGGGGTCGGCCGGATGCGCGGCCGTCGCGGGCTGCGTGACCCCCGTGGCCGATACCGCCGAGGTAGAGGTCTTCCACGTTTCCCATGTCGACCGCGCGGACTGGTTCGCCGCCGAACCCGACGCGGTCGCCGGCCGCTCCGCGAGCCGGACCTTTTTCCGCCGATTTGGCTCGCCTGACATCGGTTCGCCAAGGCGCCAGCGGGCTGGTTGCTTGGCGGCATCGCGACTTATCGGCAGAATGGAAGGAAGCTTGATATGATCCCGAAACTGGCATCGTTCGTCATGGCCGCCGCCGCGGCGGGCGGCCTCGCCCTCGCCCCCGCGGTGTTCGCGCAAGGGCCACCATCGTCATCGACACCGCCCGCCGGGCCCTCGGTCCCGAACGATCACGGCATGATGAACGGCGACCGCATGATGAACAGCGAACGTGCGATCATGATGATGGCGACCCGCTGGCAGATCGGCATGATGCGGCAGCTGACCCGCAGGACCGACGGTGGCGGAGCACCGCCCTCGCAGGGTCACAACGGCTGATTACGGCGCATGAGGGCGGCGGCGGCTCTGCGGGCCACCGCCGCCTGCCTGGCTCTCCGGTGAACTTCTACGACCGCGTGATCTTGCCGCGGCTGCTCGCGCTGGCGATGCGGACGCCGGATTTGGTCCTGTACCGCGAGAGGATCGGCCGCGCGGCGGCCGGGGGGGTTATGGAGCTGGGCATCGGTCCGGCGCTGAACCTGCCGTTCTATGGACCCGAGGTGAGCGCAGTCGTCGGCATCGACCCGTCCGCCGCGCTTCTTCGCATCGCGCGATCGAGGCCCGGCGGCGTCCGGTTCCCGGTCGAGCTTCTCGAAGGCTCGGCCGAGGCGCTGCCGCTCGATGACGCAAGCGTGGACACCGTGGTGACGACCTGGACCCTGTGCAGCGTGCCCGATCCCGTGCGGGCGTTGCGGGAGGCTCGGCGGGTCCTTCGGCCGGGGGGCGTTGCTGTTCGTCGAGCACGGCCGGGCGCCGGATGTGCGTGTCAGCCGCTGGCAGGATCGCATCACGCCAGCCTGGAAGCACGTCGCCGGAGGATGCCATCTGAACCGCGAGATCGATGCCCTGGTTCGCGCCGCCGGGTTCCGGATCGAGCGGCTCGACACCGGCTACATGCGCGGCCCGAAGATCGCGACGTTCATCTACGAAGGGTGCGCCACCTCCTCAGCGGCGTGACAGCAACTCCGTTAGCCCACCGCCGGACATGACCGGCGCCCGATCCAGCCGGAAGCAGGCGGCCGCGCGGGTCGGCTCCGGCCGGTAGAGCGGCGGCGGTGCTTCGCTGCAGCGGGGCATCACCACCGGGCAGCGATCGGCGAAGCGGCAGCCGAGCGGCGGCGGCCCGCTCTCCGAGCGCCGCTCCGCCGCGCCCCAGTCGCGCACCGTGCTGACGCGCGGGATCGAGCCGATCAGCAGCTGCGTGTAGGGATGCTGCGGCGACTTCACCACGCGCTCGACATCGCCCGCCTCGACGATCGCGGCGCGGTACATCACCAGGATCGTGTCGGCCACCTGATAGGCGGTCGCCAGATCATGCGTGATGTAGAGCAGCGAGATGCCGAGCTCCTCGTGCAGCTTGCGCAGTGAGCCGAGGATCGTCGCGCGCAGCGAGGCATCGACCATCGACACCGGCTCGTCGGCGACGATGACGCGCGGCCGCAGCAGGAGCGCGCGCGCCACCATGATGCGCTGCCGCTGCCCGCCGGAAAGCTGATGCGGGAAGCGGCCGAGGATCTCCTCCGGCCGCAGCCCGACGGCGCGCAGCGCCTCCTCGATCATCCCCCGCGCCTCGGCGCGCGACGCGGCGAGGCGGAACTGCGCGCACCGGCGTCGTCAGCACGTGATCGACACGGTAGAACGGGTTGTAGACCTCGTACGGGTCCTGGAAGATCGCCTGCACCTCGCGGCGGAACGCGCGCCGCTCCGCGCGCCGACAGCGAATGCATCGGCCGCCCCTGGTAGCGCACCTCCCCTTCGCTCGGCTCGATCAGCCCGAGCAGCAGCCGGGCGAGCGTCGTCTTGCCGCTGCCGCTCTCGCCCACCACCGCGGTGATGCCGGGCTGCGCCGGGTCGATCGCGAAGGTGACGCGCTCGAGCGCCACCTTGTGCTCACGCCCGAGCACGCCCCCCGCGAAGGTCTTGGTCACATCGCGCAGTTCGAGCAGCGGACTCATGCGAGATGGCACGCCGCGGTGGCGTCCGGACCGACATTGCGCACCGCCGGCTTCTCGATCCGGCAGCGCGCCTCGGCGCGCGGGCAGCGCGGATGGAAGGCGCAGCCGGGCGGCAGCTCGCGCAGCAGGGGCGCGAGGCCGGGAATGCCGGTGAGCCCGCCCTTGTGGTCGAGCGAGGGCAGCGCGTCGATCAGCATCCGCGTGTAGGGATGCCGCGGCCGGGTGATGATCTCGCGCGATCGGTGCGGTCTCCACCAGGCGCCCGGCATACATGATGCCGAGCCGATCGACGAACTGCGCCATCAGCCCGAGATCGTGCCCGACCAGGATCACCGCGGCGCCGAGCGCCGCCTGCACGCGGCCGAGCGTCTCCATCACCTGGCGCTGCACCACGACGTCGAGCGCGCTGGTCGGCTCGTCGGCGATGATCACCTTCGGGCGCAGGCAGATCGCGATCGCGATGCAGGCGCGCTGCTTCATCCCGCCGCTGAGCTCGTGCGGATACTTGTCCTCGCGTGCCCGCCGGCAGCCCGACCTGCGCGAGCAGCTCGCGCATCCGTGCCGCGATCTCCGCGCGCGACAGCCGCTCGCCGTGATCGGCGAGCGCGTCGCGCGATCTGCTCGCGGATGCGGATCACCGGATTGAGCGAGTTCATCGAGCCCTGCGGCACCATCGCGATGCCGGCGAGGCGCAGCCGGCGGATCGCCTCGTCGCCGAGCGAGGAGAGCTTCACGTCCTCGAGCCACACCTCGCCGCCCTCGATGCGGCCGGGCGGCTTGATCATGCGCAGGATGGCGAGCGCCATCGTCGACTTGCCCGAGCCCGATTCGCCGGCCAGCCCGAAGCGCTCGCGCGGCCGCAGCGCGAAGCTGACGTCATCGACGGCGTGCACCGCGCCGCGCGCATGGTGCGTAAGCGACGCGCAATCGCTCGACGCGCAGAACGCTCGCTCATATCGCCGCGCCGCAGCCGCGGATTGGCGATCTCGTCCAGTCCCGCGGTCAGGAAGAACAGGCCGAGAAACACCATCAGGATGATGACGAGCGGCGCCAGCCACCACCACCACCAGCCATTGATGATGGCGGCATTGAACTCGACCCAGTAGAGCGTCATGCCGAGCGTCGGCGCCTCCACCGGGCCGAGCCCCAGCACTTCCAGCCCGACGGTTGCCAGGATCGCCGCGGAGACGCTGGAGACCAGGGTCGCGGCGAGATAGGGCAGCAGGTTCGGCATCAGCTCGCGGAAGATGATCGCCGGCCCGCTCATGCCGTTGAGCCGCGCGATCTCGACATAGCCGCGCTCGCGCAGCGTGAGCACCTGCGAGCGGATGGTGCGCGTCGGGCTGAGCCAGGCGAGCGAGGCGACGACGATCGCCATCTGGTCCACGTCCAGGCTGCCCTTGAGCGACACCGCGATGATGATCAGCACCAGGAGGCCGGGAACCGTGAGTCCGACATCGGCGATGCCGCGGATGATCGTGTCCACCCAGCCGCGGTAATAGGCGGCGGTGAAGGCGAGCACCGCGCCGACGCCGACGCCGATCGCGCCGGCGATGAAGCCGATCTTCAGCGTGAGCGGCGTGCCGGCGACCATCACCGCCAGCAGGTCGCGTCCCTGCCGGTCGGTGCCGAACGGATAATCCCAGGAGGGCGGTTGCAGCGTCGGCACCGAGAGCGGCTGCGCGTTGCTGGTGTCGACGGTGAATGCGCCCACCACCATGAACAGCACGATGATGCCGAGCAGGACGATGCCGATCTGCAGCGAGACGTTGCGGCGGAGATAGCCGAGCATGGCGGCTCAGCTCCGGTGGTAGGAGATGCGGGGATCGAGCCAGGGATACATCACGTCGAGCACGAAGGTGGCGAAGCCGAGAGCCACGATGACGGTGAACACGATTCCCTGGATCAGGAAGAAATCGTTCTCCTCGATCGCCTGGAACAAGAGCGTGCCGATGCCGGGGTAGCCGAAGATCACCTCCACCAGCACCGCCCCCGAGAGGATGGAGCCAAGCGCGAGCGCGAGCCCGGTGGTCTGCGGCAGGATCGCGTTGCGGATGCAGTAGCGAAGAAAGATCGTCGAACCCCGCAGTCCCTTTGCTTCCGCGAAGGTGACGTAATCCTCGCCCATCGTCGTCACCATCATGCCGCGCATCGCGAGCGCCCAGCCGCCCACGCTCGCCAGCACGATCGAAAGCGCCGGCAGCGTCGCGTGCCTGAGCACGTCGAGCGCGAAGCTCGGATTCCAGGCGGGCGCCGCGCCCGCGCTGTAGCCGCCGAAGGTCGGCAGCCATCGCAGCCGGAACGCGAACAGCCAGCTGAGCACCAGGCCGAGCAGGAAGTAGGGAATCGCGTGCATCGCCCATAAGGGCGGCATCAGCCAGCGCATCCAGTACGGCGCCTTCGGCCAGGCGAGCAGGGCGCCGAGCACGGTGCCGAGCGCGAAGGAGAACAGCGTGGTGAGCCCGAGCAGCGCGATCGTCCACGGCAGCGCGTCGCGGATCATGCTGACCACGGTGCGCGGATAGTTGGCGATCGAGTAGTTGAGATCGCCATGCGCGGTCATGTCGAGATAGGTGAGGTACTGCCGCCAGAGCGGCTTATCCAGGCCGAATTTCTGCTGATAGACCTTCACCATGTCCTCGATGCCGCCCTGCACGTAGCCGCCGAGCGAGGCCTGCTCCAGCAGCTTGGTGCGCACCGGGTCGCGGCCGGAGATTTTCGGCAGGAAGAAGTTGAGCGTCGCGGCCAGCCAGACGATCAGCAGGAAAACGCCGAAGCGCTTCGCGATGTAGAGGAGCTGCATGTCGTCTGGCGGACCCGGCGATCAGGCCTTTGCCGCCTTGATGTTCCACAGCACGAGGGGCCAGGTCAGATGCCAGGACGCGTCGTTGACGAAGTTGTTGTCCGCGGTCGGATAGTTGGTCCAGTGCGTGGTGTTGAGCGGGATGCGGTGGTAGTTCTGCACCAGCTGGATGTCAGGCAGGTCGGGCAGCCAGATCTCCATCGCCGCCCGGAAAAGCTGCTTCAGCTTGTCCACGTTGTCGGGATCGGTGATGTACACCTCATCGACGATCTTGTCGTAGTCGGCGTTCCTCCAGCGGCTGAAATTGACGAGATGCGCGCCCGGTACCGCGATGCTCTTGCCCTGGTAGAGCCGCATCGTGTCATAG
Source organism: uncultured Alphaproteobacteria bacterium (assembly GCA_963799825.1). Classification (GTDB taxonomy): domain Bacteria; phylum Pseudomonadota; class Alphaproteobacteria; order Acetobacterales; family Acetobacteraceae; genus JAFKFI01. The sequence goes on along the minus strand of CAWCYL010000011.1, from coordinate 16,427 downwards.
GGCTCGCGGATGCTGCCGCCATGGCCGTAGATCGAGCCGGCGTACTGGCCCTTCTGGAAGCGGTCATCGAAATCGGGCGGCAGGCTCAGGCTTGCCGCCACGCCATGCCGCTTCAGCATCTGCGACAGCACCGGCCCCATCGCCGATCCCGCCGCGCCGGTGCCGATGATGTCGAGCGTGAACGGCTTGCCGTCCGGCGTCTCCCACGTGCTGCCGCGCTTCTTGAAGCCCTTGCCCTCGAGCAGCGCGTCGCCCTTCTTCGGGTTGAACTCGAGCGTGTCGTATTTCGCGAGCAGGTCCTTCACGGCGTCGAAATAGGGCAGCAGCGGCTTGTACGGGCGGCATCGGCAGCGAGGAGGTGGTTTCGGCGCCGAGATAGCCGACCTCGATCACCGTCTTGCGGTCGATGTAGTTGCTGACCGCCCAGCGCACGTCGCGGTCGTCGAACGGCTTCAGCTCATTGTTGACGTAGAGCGAGATCGGCCACCAGTCGACATAGCCCCAGGGCGGCTTCTGCCCGGAATAGGACGTCACCTTCGGGTTCTGCTTGATCACGGTCGGGAAGGTCGCGGGCTGCAGGGGGGCCCCGAAATCCGCCGCGTTGGTGATCTGCGCCTGCGCGGTCTGCTGCTCGTCCACCATCGGCAGCCAGATGTTGCGCTGCACCTCCGGCATCGGCGCGAGCTTCTGCTCGGCCGCCCACCAGCCGTCGCGGCGATCGAACACCTTCTGCTGCAGCGAGGAGGCGGTGACCTTCCACGGCCCCGTCGTGACCGGCCAGCCCTTGGCGAGATCGAAATGCTTGAAGCTGGTCCAGTCCTGCCCGTCGAAGATGTGCTTCGGCACGATGTAGACGCCGATGTCGTATTTGTAGGTGACGAAGAAGAAGAAGCGGGGCGAGGGGATCTTGAAGTCGAGCACGACGGTGTTCGCATCCGTCGCGGTGGCCTTGTCGAGCGCCTGGTTGACGTCGATGCCCCATTTCACCTTGGGGCCGAGGTCGCGCAGGCTGTTGAAGGTGAAGGCGACATCCTCGGCGCTGAACGGCTGGCCGTCGCTCCACTTGATGCCGGAGCGCGTCTTGATGGTGAGCTGCTTGAAGTCGGGCGAGAACTTATAGCTCTCGGCGAGCCACATGTACCATTTGTCGGCGAACGCGCTGTAGTAGGCGAGCGGTTCGTAGATCATGTTCGGGCCGTTCTGGTGGTTCGCGCCGACCGAGTACGGGTTCCACAGCTCGTAATCGACCCAGCGCCCGTCGCGGCTGTTGATGCCGATCACGATCAGCGTCTTGTCGCGCGGCACCTCCGCGCCCTGCGCCTCCGCGAAGCCCGCCGGCAACATCGAAGCCGCCGCCACGGCCATGCCGCCCGCGAGCACCTCGCGCCGGCCGGTGCCCATCATCTTGTCGGTCATTGCCGTATTCCTCCCCGGGAACCGGCAGTGTCACGCCGCGGCGGCGGCAACTGTCAAGCGGGCTGTGCGGCGGGCAGAATTGTTGCTAGCCCTCTCCTCCGGCCGAGGCGGCGCCCCATCTCTGGCCGGATGGAGGGATGACATGACCGAGTATCGCAAGACGGCGGAGGCTGTCGCGGCGCTCTCGCCCGAGCAGTACCGCGTCACCCAGCAGAGCGGCACCGAGCGGCCGGGGGACGGGCGAGTATCTGCACAACAATGAGCCCGGCATCTATGTCGACGTCGTGTCGGGCGAGCCGCTGTTCGCCTCCTCCGACAAGTTCGAGTTGCATTGCGGCTGGCCGAGCTTCACCAAGCCGATCGAGCCGTTAAACGTCGCCGAGCTGCGCGACCGTTCGTTCGGGATGGTCCGCACGGAGGTCCGCTCCAAGCACGGCGACAGCCATCTGGGGCACATGTTCGACGACGGGCCACTGGATCGCGGTGGCCTCCGTAATTGCATCAATTCCGCCTCATTGCGCTTCGTGCCACGCGCGGAGATGGAGGCGCAGGGGTAGGCGCGTATCTCGATCAGGTCGAATAGCTTGCCCGATCGCTACCGCATCTTCGAGACCGCATTGGGCTTCTGCGGGATCGCCTGGAACGATGTCGGCGTGACGCGTTTCCAGTTGCCGACCAGGACCGGGGAAGCTGCCGAACGGCTTCTGCTGCGCCGCATCGCAGATGCCGAGCCGGGCATGCCAACGCCCACCGTTGCCGAGGTTATCGATGCCGCGCGGCGCTATTTCTCGGGCGAGGAGATCGATTTCTCTGGCGTGTCACTCGACCTCGGCGGTCAGGACATGCTGTTCACGGCCATCTACGCCGCCGCCGACCGGGTCGGCTGGGGGCACACTACCATGCACGGGACGCTGGCGAGCGAGATCGGTGCCGGGCCGGAGGTCGCGCGCGATGTCGGTCAGGCGATGGCGCAGAACCCGGTGCCGCTGATCATTCCCTGCCATCGGGTGCTCGCGGCCGGCGGCCAGATCGGCGGCTTCTCCGCGCCGGGCGGTGCGGAGACCAAGATGCACATGCTGGAGCTGGAGGGCGTCGATCTTCGCCCGCCACAGCATTCATTCGGATTTTTGATCCCCAATCAATGACGGAGTAGTCGAGATGGACGCAGCCGAGTACGTGCCGCCGAAGGTCTGGACCTGGGACAAGGAGAGCGGCGGCCGGTTCGCCAACATCAACCGGCCGATCGCCGGCCCGACGCACGAGAAGGAGCTGCCGGTCGGCCAGCACCCGCTGCAGCTCTATTCGCTGGCGACGCCGAACGGCGTGAAGGTCACGATCATGCTCGAGGAGCTGCTGGCGCTCGGCCACACGGGCGCCGAGTACGACGCCTGGCTGATCCGCATCGGCGAGGGCGACCAGTTCGGCAGCGGCTTCGTCGCGGTCAACCCCAACTCCAAGATCCCGGCGCTGATGGACCGCAGCGGCGCCGAAGCCGATCCGCGGTCTTCGAATCCGGCGCGATCCTGCTGCACCTCGCCGAGAAGTTCGGCGCCTTCCTGCCGACCGAGCCGACGGCGCGCGCCGAGTGCCTGTCGTGGCTGTTCTGGCAGATGGGCAGCGCGCCCTATCTCGGCGGCGGCTTCGGCCACTTCTACGCCTATGCGCCGACGAAGATCGAATACGCGATCGACCGCTTCGCCATGGAGGTGAAGCGCCAGCTCGACGTGCTCGACCGCCGCCTCGCCGAGAGCCGAGTACCTCGCCGGCGACGACTACACGATCGCCGACATGGCGATCTGGCCCTGGTACGGCGGCCTCGCCAAGGGCTGGCCTACGGCGCCGGCGAGTTCCTGCGGTGCAGGACTACAAGCACGTCCAGCGCTGGGCCGACGCGATCGCCGAGCGCCCGGCGGTGAAGCGCGGCCGGATGGTCAACCGCGCCGTGCGGCGATCCGCGGGCCAGCTGCGCGAGCGCCACGACGCCAGCGACTTCGAGACGAGGACGCAGGACAAACTGGCGGCGGCGGCTAGCGGGCGCAACACCGTCCGAAGGAGAACACAGTACCGGCGTGTATTCGTCGCCCTGCTTGCATTGACCGTGGGCGCGCCCGCCTTTGCGCAATCTGGCGACGCGGCGCTCAGGCAGTCTCTGCAGAAGATCTGGACAACTACGTGGCGGCGCGAGGAGCACCGGAGCACATCTCGGCGGGGTCCCTAAGCATCAGCCTAAAGGGCAGCGCGGAGAAGATCGATCTCGCAGCTGGGACGACGCGATATCCGCGGCCGGGTGCGAACGTCACGCCGGCCGACCTCTTCGAAATCGGCAGCATCACGAAGTCGTTCACGTCCGTCGCAATCTTGCACCTCGAGGCGGCGGGGAAACTGACGATCGAGGACACGCTCGGCAAATGGCTGCCGCAGTATCCGGCGTGGAAGAACGTGAGAATCCGGCAGCTGCTCGACATGACGAGCCCCATCCCGGGCTATGACAATGTGGCGCGATCGTACGATCATGGGCGAGCATCCCGACCACGTTTTCGGGCCGGAGGATCTGGTCGCCGCGGTGTACCCGCATGATGGCGAGCCCAAGCCGGTCAGCGGCTGGACGTACTCGAATACCAACTACATCCTGGCCCAGATGATCGTCGAAAAAGCCGGCGGGAAACCCTATCGGAGGTCGTGCGCGGGCTGTTCGCCGATCGGCTTGAAGAACGCCTACTATGAGCAGAACCGGTATCCGACATCGGTCACCGATCGCATGGTTTCCGGCTACTTCTTCAATCACGACCCCGGCAACTAGCTGCTTGTGCCGCTGCTCGGCCATGACGTCAAGGACGACAGCGTTTCGTGGATGCAGGGCGCCGGCGGCATCGTCGTCGACAATGCAGGACGTGTCGCGCTGGGCGCGTGCGCTTTACGAAGGGCCCCTCTTTCGGATGCGCAGCGGCGTGAACTGATGACGGTCGTCTCCGATAAGACCGGCAAGCCCGTCGCCGGTCCTTCCGCAGGAAACCCCGCCGTGTTCGGGCTCGGCGTTGGCGGGGCCTCCGTCCGGCGCTCGGCTCCTATTGGTACTATCAAGGATGACGCTCGGCTATCGCGTGCTCTACGCGTACTTCCCCGCGAACGGCGCGGTCATCGTCGTCGGCCTCAACAGCCAGCCGGACGACAAACAGAACCAAAATGGGCCACTGCTGGAAGAGATCTACGGGATCCTGCACAAGGCGGGGAAGATTGCAGAGCGGGATGCGCTCAGGTCATCCTGGCGCCCGTGCGGGCGGTGCTGGCGAGATACGGCCCCGCGATCGCCATCAGCGCCACCGCCAGCCCGATGTTCGCCACCGCCGACCAGAAGAGCGCATCGAGCAGCGCGCGCGCGCCGAGGTGGTCGACGATGATCGCGCCGAGCGACGGCGCCGCCGCCTGGGCAAGCAGCATCGGGAAGGCGAGGCGGCCGATCAGGCCCGCGTAGCCTTCGGACCCGAACAGCGCGAGCGGCAGTGTGCCGCGCACGATGGAGCGCAGCCCGATGCCACCGCCATAGAGCACCATGCCGGCGACGATCACCGCCTCGGTGCCGCCGAGCAAGAGGCGCAGGCCGAGTGCCACGACGAGCGTGGAGGCGAGCATCTCCCAGATCGGGTGCACGAAGCGCCCGGCCGCAAGGTCGATCACCCGCGCGCCGACCTGGCATGGGCCGAGCAAGGTGCCGAGCGCGACCGCGGTCGCGAGCGGCAATCCGAGCGACTGGAAGATCGTCAGGACGATGGACCGAGACGACCACGGCGATGACCGAGGAGAGCGTGAGGCCAGCGGCAAGCACCACGAACACCGCGATCCGCCGCGTGCGCGCCGTTTTACGACCGAGCGGGTCGCGCACCGCCCGGTTGGCGTGGCGCGGGGGGCCTCGCGCGGCAGGCCGAGCCAGTAGAGCGGCAGCGCCCACGGCGCCGTTCAGGGCCGCATAGGCAAGGCAGGTGCCGCGCCAACCGACATGGCTGAGCAGCCAGGCGCTGAACGGCCAGGCGAGCGTGCTCGCGAAGCCGCCGACCAGGGTGAGCGAGGTGATCGCGACCCGCGCCTCCCGCCCGTACAGCCTCCGAGGTCGCGAAGGCCGGATCGTAGAGGCCAGCGCCCATGCCGGCGCCGATCACCACCCAGGCGAGCACAGTATCCAGACGCCGGTGGACAGGCCGAGGCAGAGCAGACCGGCGGCGAGCAGCAGCGCGCTCGTGGCGAGGACCGGCCGGCCGCCGCGCCGCTCGATCAGCGTGCCGACGCGCGGGGAGACGAGGCCGGAGACGAGAATGCCGACCGACAGTCCGCCGATGACCCAGGAGAGTGGCCAACCGGTCGCCAGCGCGGTCGGCTTCGCGAGCACGGCGGGGAGGTAATAGGACGACCCAGGCGACGATCTGTCCCGACGCCGAGGACGCAGATGATGCCGGCGCGGCCTCTCATCGTGGCACGGGAGGGGCGGTGTCTCCGGCGCCGAGCGCGCGTTGCAGCAGCACGGAATCGAGCCAGCGTCCGTGCTTGTAGCCGACAGCGCGCAGCACGCCGACACGGCGGAAGCCGAGGCGTTCGTGCAGCCGGATGGAGGCGGCGTTGGCGCTGTCGCCGACCACCGCGACCACCTGGCGCAGGCCAAGCGCCTCGCATTCGGTGATCAGGGCTTGCAGCAGCATCACGCCGATCCCTCGTCCCATGGAATCGGGGCGCAGATAGACGGAGTTCTCCACCGTGTCGCGATAGGCGGCGCGCGGCCGATACGTGCCGGCATAGGCGTAGCCTCGCACGGTCCCGGCGTCGTCGGCGACGAGATAGGCGAATCCCTTCGCGGTGATGTCGGCGCGGCGGCGGCGCATCTCCTCGGTGTCGGGCGGATCGGTCTCGAAGGAGGCGCTGCCGTGGCGGACATGATGACCATAGATCGCGGCGACCTGGTCGATGTCCGCTTCCGTGCAGGCGCGGATCGCGAGGGTCATCAACGGGATCGGCTCCGTGTTTGCGCCCCGCAGGATGCGCGCCCATGCTGCGCCACGAAAGTCGAAACTTCTGATTCTTCGTCGCGCGCCCGCCCTACACCCCCGAGATCATGACGCGGATGCGGGTGGCGAGGACTTCCATTGCGAAAGGCTTGGTCGATGACCTGCATGCCCGGTTCCAACAGGCCGTTGCCGAAGACCGCGTTCTCGGCGTAGCCGGTGATGAAGAGGACCTTGAGGTCCGGCCGCGTGCACGCGTGCCGCGTCCGCGAGCTGGCGCCCGTTCATCCCGCCGGGCAGTCCGACATCGGTGATCAGCAGGTCGATGCGCTGCGCGGACTCAGGATGCGCAGGCCCGCCGGACCGTCGTCCGCCTCGATCGCGGTGTAGCCGAGATCGGCAAGCACCTCGGTGACCAGCATGCGCACCGTCGGCTCGTCATCGACGACGAGCACGGTCTCGCCCTCATCGGCGCGAAGATCGGCGGCAGGCTTGCGCGGCCTCGTCGGACTCGGCGGCATCGCCGCCGTGATGGCGCGGCAGATAGAGCTTGACGGTCGTGCCCTCGCCCGACCTCGCGATAGATGCGGACCTGGCCGCCGGTCTGGCGAGCGAAGCCGTAGATCATCGAGAGGCCCAGGCCGGTGCCCTGGCCGAGCGGCTTGGTGGTGAAGAACGGATCGAAGGCGCGCGCGATCACCTCGGGCGCCATGCCGGCGCCGGTATCGGTGACGCAGATGCAGATATACTGGCCGGGCGGCGATCTCGCGCTCGCGCGCCGCGTTGATGGTCGAGCCAGGCGTTGGCCGTCTCGATGGTGAGCCGCCCACCGTCCGGCATGGCGTCGCGCGCATTGATGCAGAGATTGAGCAGCGCGTTCTCGAGCTGGTTGGGATCGACGAGCGTCGATCCAGAGGCCCGACTGCCGTCACCGCCTCGAGGTCGATCGCCGGGCCGATCGTGCGTCGGATGAGCTCCTCGCATGCCGGCGACCAGGCGGTTGACGTCGACGGCTTGGGCTCCAGCGTCTGGCGCCGCGAGAAGGCGAGCAGGCGGTGGGTGAGGGCGGCGGCGCGATCCGCCGCGCCGCTGTGCGGCCGCGATGTAGCGGTCGAGCTCGTTGATGCGCCCCTGCGGCAGGCGCGCGCTGCAGCAGCTCGAGGCTGCCGACGATCCCGGTCAGCAGATTGTTGAAGTCGTGCGCGATACCGCCGGTGAGCTGGCCGACCGCCTCCATCTTCTGGCTCTGACGCAGGATGTCCTCGGTCCGCTCGCGCTCCGCGATTTCCTCCCTGAGGCGGCGATTGGCTTCGAGAAGCTCGCTGGTGCGTTCCTCGACCCGGTGCTCCAGCTCCTCGTTGGCTTGGCGGAGCGCTGCCTGCGCGCGCTCAAGCTCGGCCGTGCGGGCGCGCAGCGCGTCGCCCACGTCCTGGCGCAGGCGGGCCATTGCGAGGTTAGCGCCCACGCGCGCCAGCAGCTCGCGGGCGGAGAATGGCTTCGTGATATAGTCGTCCGCGCCGGCATCGAGCCCCTCCGACCGCGCCTCTTCGCCCGCGCGTGCCGAGAGCAGGATCACCGGCAATCCGCGAAGCGCGGGATCGGCGCGCAGATCGCGCGCAGCAGACCGAAGCCGTCCAGTCCCGGCATCATCACGTCCGACAGCACGAGGTCAGCGCGGACCGCGTGCGCAGCGCGTCGAGCGCGGCGGCGCCGTCGGGGACGGCGATGACCTCGTAGCGGTCGCGGAGCAGGCGGGCGACATAGGCGCGCATGTCCGCGTTGTCGTCGGCGACGAGAACGCGCCGGCATGGTCCGCCTCGCGGCGGCAGCCGTCGAGGTGGTCGCGGCGGCGTCGATCAGTCAGGCAACCAGCGCATCGCCTCCTCGACAAAGGCCTCGCGGCGGTACCCGTGACGCTGCTGCGTCATCGCCGATGCGATCGGCGGGGAGATGGTCGGAGCCGAGCGGCAGGGTCACGGTGAACGTGCTGCCGCGCCCGGCTGCGCTGCTCGCCTCGATGGCGCCGCCGTGCAGCCCGACCAGCTCCTGCGACGAGCGCCAGGCCGATACCGGTGCCCTCGATGGTGCGGCTTGCGCCCCTGGACCCGATGGAAGCGCTCGAACAGCGCGCGGCAGCTCCGCCGGGGAATGCCGACGCCGGTGTCGCTGACCTGAGCTCGACGTTGGTCCCGTCGTGCGCGCAAGGCTACCCCGATGCCGCCGTCGAAGGTGAACTTGAACGCGTTGGAGAGGAGATTAAGGACATCTTCTCCCACATCTCCCGGTCCACGTAGACCGGCTCGGCGAGCGGCGGAGCAAGCGATGTCGAGGCGCAGCCCGGCGCGTTCATTGCCGAACGGAACCCGCTCGCCAGCTCGGCGGTAAGCACCGCGAGGTCCATAGGCTCAAAGCTGGGCTGCACGCCGCCCGGCCTCGAGCCGCGAGAAGTCGAGCAGCGTGTTGACCAGCCGAAGCAAACGCAGGCTGTTGCGATGCGCGGTCTCGAGCTGCTGTCGCTCCGGAGCCGGCAGCTGCGCGGCCGTCCAGCACATCTTCCAGCGGCGCCAGCATGCAGCGTGAGCGGCGTGCGGAACTCGTGGCTGACATTGCAGAAGAAGGCGGTCTTGGCGCGGTCGAGCTCGGCCAGCGCCTCGGCGCGACGGCGCTCCTCCTCGTAGGCGCGCGCACGGTCGTCAGGCCGGCGGAAATCTGCCCGGCGATCAGGCGCACGAAGTCACGATAGGCATCATCCAGGGGGCGGAACGGGTTGACTCCGGCGACGAAGAAGCCGGCAGGCTCGTCCTCCCGCTGTCCCAGAAGCGGCAGCAAGACGGCCTGGCGCGGCGGATCCGGCCAGACGCCGCCCATCGGCACGTCCGCGCCGGCGCGGCGGGCGCGGGTGTCGAGGTCATCGATGACCACCAGCCCCGCGGCGAGCGCGGGGCGAGCCAGCCAAAGGGTATCGGGATCGGCGGCGAAGGGGTGGGCGGGATCGAGCCCCGTGCATGCGGCGAGGCGTGCGTGCGCGCCCGCGGAGTCGAGCAGGAAGGTCAGGCTGAACGGCAGATCCCGTGGGTTCTCGTCGAGCCCGCGCATCACCGCGGCCCACATCTCCGCTTCGTTCTGTTCGCCGGCGAGGGTAGCGGCGAGCCCCGCGAGGGTCGCGAGCCGGCGTTCGCCCAGGACCCGCTCGGTCTCCTCGGCGACGACGCACAACATTCCGCCCATACCGCCCGCATCGTCGGGGGCCGGGCTATAGGAGAAGGTGTGATAGGTCTCCTCGGGGTAGCCGCTGCGTTCGAGGAACAGGAGCAGGCCGTCGTCCCATGTCGCCTCTCCGGTCCGCAGCACTCGCTCGATGCGCGGGCCGATATCGGGCCAGATTTCCGCCCAGACCTTCTGGGCGGGACTGCCGAGCGCCCAGCCCGCCTTCTGGCCGAGCGTCGGGCGGTAGGCGTCGTTGCAGAAGAAGGTGAGCTCCGGTCCCCAGGCGAGCCACATCGCGTAGCGGGAGGTGAGCAGGATTCGGAGGACGGTGAGCAGGGACTGCGGCCAGGAGGCGATCGGACCGAGGCTCGTGGCGGTCCAGTCATAGGCGCGAATCGCCGCGCCCATGCCGCCGCCGCCGGCGATGAGGTCGCCGGGTGATGCGAGTTTGCCGCTGCCGTTTATCACCGGGGACCGTTGAGGGATGGCGGCTGATTTACAAATCAGTGCCACCCCCGGGTCAATTGGCGCGCGTAACCCTCCTCAGAATGTTACGGGATTGGCTCGGGCCGCCGGTACGCGGGGCGTTAAAATCCCGGTGGACCCGCATAGGCAGCATGTGAGGAAATTGCGGCCATTCCAACCGTCATCCCCGCGCAAGCGGGGACCCAGGGCCAATGCGCTGAATTCGCGCGGGCCGCCTGGGTTCCCGCTTGCGCGGGAATGACGAAAACGAGGACGGCTGCGATTTCCTGCACATATTTGTGCGGGAATGGCGAAAAGGAGGACAGCCGCGATTTCTTCACACGCCCATAAGGCGGCGTTGATCAGCGTGCCGGTCGGATCAGACGGGCGAGAAGGCGGCCGCAGAGGGCGCGGGTCTCGGTGTCGGAGTCATCGAGGCGGACCGACCAGTCCGCGATCGGCGCAAGCGGGGAGCCGGCTGAGCCGGAAGGGGGCGGCCAGAGGACCGCCCCCCGCGCATAGTTATCGTGTGGTCAGACGAGGCGGGCCCGCGGGCGGCGGACGAAGCCGAGGCCGAGCAAGCCCATGCCCAGGAGAGCGAACGCCGCAGGCTCCGGGACCGGGGTAGCCAGATCGAGGGTCAGTATCGACGGGGCGCCGTTGGCCTCCACGTACCGAGCTGATAATTGTGTCCGCCGAGCAGGGTCGGGAGCGGGGTCACATCGAGGCTTGTCGGCGCGGAATTGCCCGGAATGAGGTTGGGGCTGTTGGCGGTGATGTCGAACAGGGAGACTCCATCATCGTGGCTGACCGTACCGCCGCTGGTGGTCGGCTGCACCCAGGTGAATTCGAAGACGGTGGTATCCGCGAAGGGCGCGCTGCTGATCAGCTGGTGCGGCAGGCCAGCGCCGGGAATGAACTGATCGAGGAAATTGTCGGCCTGGTTCGCGACGTTGGTTCAGAGCGGACCCGTGTAGGTGGCGTTGATCAGGGTGCCGGTCGAGGTCAGGGTGTTAGTTGGCAGAGCCTGCTGCGAGGGGTCGGTTCCGTTCCCAGGGTTCGGGTTCGCCCCAAACCACAGATTGATGTTGAACGTCGTATTCAGCGGCGCCGCATGCGCGGCGCTCGCTAAGAGCAGGCTGGCAGCCAGGATCGAGAGCGCTTTCATTACGAAACCTTTCTGGCAAACGTTGCAAACGTAAGGCACGGCTGTCAGGAGTTTCGTATTGCACATGACTTATCGGTTAGCAACCAGTTCACGCCGAGTTGATGATCCGCTAATGGTGGGCGGTACGCCACCAGAGATGGTGCAAGCCTCGTTCCGCGCGACACTCGCCGTTTCTGGCCAGCATCGGAGGGGATTCCATGATCAAGCCGTTCGTGATCGAGCCGCATTTCCGCCTGCAGGAGTGGGTCGCCGAGGAGAAGGGCTATTTCCGCGACGAAGGCCTCGACTACGTGTTCCAGGAGCTGATCCGCTCGACCGACGGCAAGCACCACGACCGCGGCGACAAGGTCGGCGCGTTCCAGTCGTTCGAGCGCGGCCGCGCGGCCGACGTCAGCTGCGCCTGCCACTGGACGGTCAACGTCGCCGCCTCGACCGGCAAGGGCAAGCTCTACGCCGACGCCTACTCGGTCGCGCCGGCCGGCGTCTTCGTGCCGGCCGACTCGGCCATCCGCACGCCCGGAGGATCTGGCCGGCGTGCCGATCTCGGTCGGCTTACCAGTCGGGCAGCCACTACGCGACGATCCAGGCCCTGGAGCAGTATCTGCCGCGCCGACAAGATCAACCTGTCCTTCGCCGACGGCATGCTGTTCGCGCGGATGGACCGGCTGCTCGATGGCACGGCGCCGGCGTGCGCGCTGTTCAGCGGGCCGTACTACTTCGCCGAGCAGCTCGGCTTCCGCAAGGTGATCGACACCACGTTCATGATCGCGACCATGATCACCGGCGATCCCGACCCGGAGGATCTGCGGAATTCTTCCGGCGCTCGAGCGGGCCCAGCGCGACATCGACCTCCGGCCCGAGCTCTACACGCATTACTACCGGAACGAGTTTCCCGAGCCGTTATCACGCCACGCATGGACACGCGCCGCTGGGGCCCGGGGAACGGCTGGTGTTCGAGCCCTACACGCAGGAGGCATGCGCGAGGCGCGCGAGTGGATCGCCGAGCCACGGCATCTTCGCGGACGGCGACATGGGCGCCGGGCAGCTACGCGGAGCTGGTGAGCACGGGATGAGGGCGGAGTGAGCCAGCTGCTCCGGACAAGATAGGCCTGGCCCAGGAAAGTGCGGGGCCGGACCGGGGTTCTCGCTTCGGAAAAGCGGAGAGCGCCGATGAAATGGCTTTTGGTGAGCAGTGCGGTTGCGGCGTTAACGATCGGAACAGCGTTCGCGGGCCCCTGCTCGCAGCAGATCGGCGCGCTCCAACAGACACTGAGCAGCCGCGACGCGGGTGCCGGGCCGGTGCTGGCCAACGGCGGAAAAAGCGGCGTGAGCCGTGAGATCTCGGAGGCTGGATCGTCGGTGCGCAAGACGCCGGAAGCATCGCGCAGCCCCGCCGAGGTTCGCCAGTCAGCAAACCAGTCACCAACCGGGACAGCCGTAGGCCGTATCGGCCCGACCGGTGCGGTAGGGCAGGCCACCGCCGGGTCGGCCGCGTCGCCGCAAGATGTCCGGCTGCACGAGCAGGGTCGGCCGACGCAAGCCGAGGCTGCTCGGAACGGAACGCCGGGGGCTGCCGCGGCGGAGGACAAGGTGCAGAAAGTTACCGCCGCCCTCGATCGCGCCCGGAGCCTCGATCGGAACAATGACAGCGCATGCGTGGGCGCGCTCGACGAGGCCAGCACGCGATGGCGAGCGACTGAAAGGCTGCCATCTGACCCGTTTGTTCAGGTTTCCCGCTCCGGCGTCATCAAACCGAGAGCGGCGCCGGTGCTGTCGGTAGCGAAGCCGAGGCGGCCGACATCTGGCACGTCGAAGGGCGAGCGCATCATCGCGCCCCCTGCCTCCATGATCAGCTTGAGGCGCGCGTCCACGTCGTCCACCTCGAGATATTCGAACCAGTGCGCCGGCACGTGGGGCGGCATGTCGTGCGGCATCGCCATGATGCCGGCGACCGGCTTGCCGTCGATCTCGGCGAGCCAGTACGTGCCGCTCTCGGGCATTGGCATCGGCTTGAAGGTCCAGCCGACGATACGGGCATCGAACGCCTTGGCGGCTTCGACGTCGCGGGTCAGCAGCTCGTTCCAGACGAATGTGCCGTGCGGCATGGGCGTGCTCCTTCCGGAGGGATTTGCCGTCCCGGTATACACTCACTCCGGCACCGCGCACCGGAGACTCCGGGACGAATCAGGGCGATCGTGCCAAGTTGGGACGCATATGCCGTTCCACTTTATCACGCACCCCGAGATCGTCATCGATCCATCCGTGCCGGTGCCGGACTGGCCGCTCTCGTCCGGCGGCATCGAGGGCATGACCCGATCTTGGTCAGCCGTGGGTCGGTGACGTGCGTGCCATCTTCAGCAGCGCCGAGCGCAAGGCCGTTGAGGCCGCGCGGATCGTGGCCGGTTACCTGGCTCTTTCCCCGATTGTGGTCCACGGTCTCGGTGAGAACGATCGCTCCGCGACCGGATATCTCCCCAAGGCGGAATTCGAGGCTGTCGCGGACGAGTTTCTTTTCACGCGGAGGAAAGCGTGCGCGGGTGGGAGCGGGCGATCGACGCGCAAGCCCGCGCGCCGTCGATCGCGCCGTCTCCTTGGCTCCGGCCGATGCGGGCATCGCCATCATTTCGCATGGCGGCGTCGGCGCCCTTCTGTTGTGCCGTCTGAAAGGCGTACCATCAGCCGAACCGAGGATCAGCCCGGCGAGGGAGCGGCAACGTGTTCTCCTTCGATGTCGCGACGCGCCGATTGCTCCAGCGGATGGCGGCGGATCGACGCGGTGATGACACACGGGCCTTTCCCGCTCTGACGTGCGGGGGAGACGGACGCGTTCGGTCTTTTGTAGTTGGCGGGCAGGGCGGCACACTCCGTCGGATCAGCGCTAAGGAGAACCCGATGCTGGATCGCTTCGCCAATCGCCGCGCCGTCGTGACCGGGGGTGCCTCCGGCATCGGCGCCGGCGATCGCAGCCCGCCTGCGGCCGAGGGCGCGCGGGTCAGCGTGTGGGACGCCGATGCCGCCGCGCTCGCGAAGGCCGAGGCTGAGCACGGCGTGCGGCTCGACGTCACCGACGCGGCGGCGGTGCAGCGGGCGGCCGACGCGACGGCGGCGGCGCTGGGCGGGATCGACATACTGGTCGCCTCGGCGGGGATTACCGGGCCGAACGCGCTCTCCTGGGAGTACAAGGTCGCCGACTGGGACCGGGTGATCGCGGTCAACCTCAACGGCGTCTACTACACCTGTCGCGCGGTCATCCCGATCATGCTGCGCGGCGAGTACGGGCGGGTCGTCAACATCGCCTCGATCGCCGGCAAGGAAGGCAATCCGAACGCCGCCGCCTACTCGGCCTCAAAGGCGGGAGTGATCGGGCTGACCAAATCGCTCGGCAAGGAACTCGCGGCGACGAATGTGCGGGTCAACTGCATCACGCCCGCCGCCGTGCGCACGCCGCTCTTCTCGCAGATGAGCGAGGTGCAGATCGGCTTTATGTTGGGCAGATCCCGATGGGGCGCTTCGGACTGGTCGACGAGATCGCCGCCATGGCGTGCTGGCTCGCATCGGAGGAGTGCTCGTTCTCGACCGGGGCGGTGTTCGACATTTCGGGTGGGCGGGCAGCGATCCTAACCCACGAGGCGCAGCGCGTAGTCGATCGCCTCGATCAGGCTCTCCTCGTTCGCCGCGCCGGTGCCCGCGATATCGAACGCAGTGCCGTGATCGACCGAGGTGCGAACGATCGGCAGGCCCAACGTCACGTTCACCTCCTGACAGCGCGCGCCATGTTCCGCTTGCCGGATCCACGTCGAAGCCCAGCAGCTTGACCGGGATGTGGCCCTGGTCATGGTACATCGCGACTACCGCGTCGAACTGCCCGGCGCGCAGCTTCACGAATACCGTGTCGCCCGGCACTGGTCCGCTCACATCCTAGCCGCGCTCCCGATCCTCGACGATGACCGGCGCGCCGATGTCCATGTCCTGGCGGCCGAACAGCCCGCCCTCTCCGGCGTGCGGGTTGAGCGCGGCGACGGCGATGCGCGGACGGGCGATCCCCAGGTCGCCCAATGCCGCGCGGGTCAGGTCGATCACCCGGCGCAGCCGCGCCTCGGTCAGCAGCCCCGGCACGTCGGCGAGCGGCACATGGGTCGTGACGTGGCTCACCCGCATGTTGCCATGGGCGAGCAGCATGACGGAGCCGCGCACGCCGGTGAGGCTCGCCAGCAGCTCGGTATGGCCGGCGAAATGGTGTCCCGCGCGGTTCAGCGCCTCCTTGTTGAGCGGCGCGGTGACGATGCCGCCCACGCGCTTGTCGAGCGCGAGGCGCACAGCGCGCTCCACCGCGAGGTATGCGAAGCGCCCCGCCTCGGCCGAAACCTCCCCAATGGTATCGGCGCGCGCTCCTCGCCCGCCGCCAGGAAGGCCAGCGGCGGCCATTCCGCTCCCTCCGTCGTCTCCGCGACGCCACCATCATCCCCCAGCACAGCGGCCGCCGCGCGCAGGGCGGAGCGATGGCCGATGACCAACAGCCGCAACTCACCGCCCGCGACCCGCGGCGCCAGGCGCCGGCCGCCTTGAGGTGATCTCCGGTCCGATCCCGGCGGGATCGCCCATCGTCACCGCGAGCGTCGGGGTCATCCTCTGTCGACGCCAAGGTCCAGGAGGCGCCGCCAGCATTCCCGCGTCGCCGAATGCGCCCGCCTTGGAGACGATGCGCACGCCGTTCCACGCGCCGCCTCGCAATATGGAGGTCGGTATCCCGGCCATCACTTCTCCATCCACATCGAGCCGCTCTCCACCCAGCGCCGTGCAGACCGTGCGCAGGGTCTCGCCGCCGCAGATCAGCAGCGTTCCGGGCGGCTCCATGCGCCCCAGCAGACCGACGAAGCAGCGCTCGATATGGGCCGCCGCCTCCGCTCGGGTGAGGTGCGGCGGCACCACCACTGCCACGGCCAGGGCGCCGTCGCGATGCAGCAGGCGCACGATGCGCGCCGCCTCCTCGGCGTCGCCCCGGTCGATCCGGCGCACTCGCGCCCACGCCGCCGAAAGCTGCGCCACGCTCACCGGGTGATCGGAGCCGACCAGCCCGAGAGTGGGTCCGGAAGATACCGGCCCGGCACCGGCGTCTCCCCGGCCAACGCACACCCGGCGAGCCCCTACCGCACCACAGCACCCGCCCCGACAGACAGCGGCAT
>CAWCYL010000010.1:0-32304 GCA_963799825.1 uncultured Alphaproteobacteria bacterium | reverse complement strand
TTGGGCCGGCCCGAGGACAAGCTTGCCGCCCGGCGGCCGATGGAACGGAAGTCGAGACGCTGACCGGTGCGGGCCATGGCGAGCGCAGCCGGACGTGCTGGCCTATATGAGCTTCCCGCCGGCACATCGGCTTAAGCTGCATTCGACCAACCCGATCGAGCGGCGCAACGGCGAGATCAAGCGGCGCACCGACGTGGTCGGGAGCTTCCCCAATGAGCAGGCCATCATCCGCCTGGTCGGCGCCATCCGGCCCGAACAGAACGATGAGCGGACGGTGCAGCGTGCTCGCTACATGACCCCGGAACCATCGCTCCGGTGAGCGATGATCTCATGGTCGGACTGCCAGCCATGTCGGCCTGAGCCTGACGACGGCCCGGTCGGAGACCGCAATCACCCCGCGGCTCCTACACCATCACCGGGGACACGATCCGCGCCGCCTGATGCATGTTTGCACCGGTCCCAGTTCGGCTGGTCGGGGGAGGGGGGAGGGGGGGGGGGGGGAGGGGGGGGAGGCAGGGGGGGGCCTCACCCGGCGCTTCGCGCCGACCTCTCCCAGAGGGAGAGGTAGTCCGAAGGTGTGCGCGCCGATCCCGCTTTAAATGGCGGGGCGCGCTCGATCCCCACTCTCGCAGGAGGAGCCTGTCCGGACACGCTGGGGTGGCGCCGGCAGCGTCACCGGATGGCCCCCACCGGCCCCGGCCCCTCCGCCCCGGGAGGTGATCTGCGGTCGGCGGGCTGAACAACATCGCGTCCCGGCAAACCGCCCGCAGCCGGAAGTTGTACCACTCCGCCGCACCCTGGCGGCGCCGAAACGGCCGTCCTGTACATCATCGCGCGGCGATCAGCTTCGCGGCCGGGCGCCCGTATCTTGTGATGATGACCTCCTGGCCGGCCCGCACGTCTTCAAGCAACTCCTTGAACCGGCTCCTTGCCTGCCAGCTATCGACCGTGCGCGGGCTGAGCAGCGGCGCCGCGGTCGGGCCGAGGGCGGGCCATTCGCCGACGAGCTCGGCCTGGGCCGCGGCGAGCAGCAGACCGGTGAGGCGGCGGGCATCGTTGCGGCGCTCTTGCGCGTTCGGCGGGTGAGGCCAGATCGCCGGGTCGCAGAGCAGGGTCTGCGCGGTCTTCAGCAGCGGCGGCCGCGCCTCCGGCCTGTCGGCGAGGCCGGGCACCGAATTGGCGACCGCGTCGACCACCGTGTTGAGCAGGAAGAGCACCCGCCCGAGCAGCATCGCGCGCCACTCCTGCTCGGTGAGATGGACCGAGGTCAGGAAGGTGCGGTGCGCGTGTGGCTCGCGGGCGAGGTGATCGAGCCAAGCGAAGACGACCGCCTCCAGCCGGGCGGCGCCGGGCTCGGCGGCCTCCGCCGCGGCCATCACCCGGTCGAACAGGCCGAACACGTGGTGCTCGAGCACGTCGGCGAGCAGGTCAGCACGGGTCGCGTAATGGCGCCTGACCGCGCCGTTGCCGACATGGGCGAAGTCGGCGACCCGGCTCAGGCCCACGGCGCCGACGCCGAAGGAGGCGAACAGCTCGGCGGCGTGCTCGCGGATCGCCTCGCGGGTGAGGGTGCCATGCTCCGTTACAGGCAGGGGCCGCTTCGCCACCTTGCCCCGGCCGAACTGCTCGTTCGGCATGCGAGCGTCGATCGAGCGCAAGGCGCCGATCTCGAGGGATCCGAGGTCACGCCGCTCCCCCTCCAGGGGGCGGGCGAGAACGTCGAGGGAGAGGGCCATGTGCGCGATCCATGATGTTCGCGCTATGTTCTGGTGCGCCAGGCGGCCCGGTTCAACCCATCTACGCCGCCTCCTGCCGCGGCGGCGGGACGCGGCGGACGCGGAAGCGGCGGATGCGGCGGGGATCGGCGTCCAGGATCGCGGAACTCGATCCGCCGGGATGGCTGATCACCTCGCCTCGCGCCGGCACCCGCCCGGCGAGCGTGAACACCAGGCCGCCCACGGTGTTGATGTCGGCGTCACGCTCCTCCTTCGTCAGCACCGGGCCGAGCCGGTTCTCGAATTCCTCCACCGGCAGGCGAGCGTTGATGTCGAGCGCGCCGTCCGGGCGCTCGACGATCATCGGGCCTTCCACCTCGTCATGCTCGTCGGCGATCGGGCCGACGATCGTCTCGACCAGATCCTCGATCGTCACCAGCCCGTCGATGCCGCCATACTCGTCGACCACGAGCGCCAGGTGCATCCGCGCCTGGCGCATCTGCAGCAACAGGTCGAGCACCGGAATCTGCGGCGCCACCATCAGCGGCCGGCGCAGGATCGTCTCGAGCGAGAAATCCTCCGGCTGGCCGACATAGGCGTAGACGTCCTTGATGTGGACCATGCCGACGATGTCGTCGAGCTGCTCGCGATACACCGGCAGCCGCGAATGGCCGTCGGCGCGGATCTGCTCGACCGGCCTGGAAGCCGTGTCGAGCCGCATGGCGACGATGTCGGCGCGCGGCACCATCACGTCGCCGGCCGTGGTCTCGCGCAGCCGCAGCACGTTGCCGATCAGCGCCCGCTCGTGGCGGTCGAGCTCGGGGATGCTGCCGGGCTCGTGCGGTTCGTCCGCCGCCTCCTGCACCAGCTCGGCGATCAATTCGCGCACGCTGTGCTCGGCCTGCCGCCGTTGCAGCGGGCGCGCACGCGGCCGAGCAGGCCGAGCCGGGCGAGCGTGCCGCTCATGTCGCGGCCTGCCAGGGGTTCGGCATGCCGAGCCGGCGCAGGAGCCGCGCCTCCGCCCTCTCCATGCGGCGCGCGTCGCCCGGGTGGTGATGGTCGTGCCCGGCCAGATGCAGCGCGCCGTGCACGACGAGATGCGCCAGATGATGCGCCGGCCGCCGTCCCGCGGCCGCGGCCTCGCGCCGGACCATGCCGAGCGCCAGGACGATCTCGCCGGCAGCCGGGGGCGGGCGGGTCGTAGGTCAGCACGTTGGTCGGCTTTGTTGCGGCCGCGATCGCGGGCGTTCAGGCGCCGCACGGTGCGATCGTCGGCCAGCAGGACGGTCGGCGGCGGCGGCGCGCCCGGCGGGGCCGCGCGCGAGGCGACCGCGCCGCGCCGGGTACCGAGCCGACGCCAGCCCGGCTCGGCGACGATGACCGGTCCGCGCCGGTCGCGTGGCAGCGACTACTGCGGAGGCTCCATCCTGCTACGCGCCGGCACCGCAATCGCGCGCGCCGCGGGCGCTCGCCCGGCTCCCGCGCGCGGCTCCCCGGCCGCCGCCTCGCGCTGCTCGTAGGCGTCGACGATGCGCGCGACCAGCGGATGGCGCACCACGTCGCGCTTGTCGAAGCGGGCGACCGCGATGCCGGCGACGCCCTCCAGCGTCTCCAGCGCGTCGTGCAGGCCGGAGCGCACGCCGGGCGGCAGGTCGATCTGGCTCAGGTCGCCGGTGATCACCATGCGGGTGCCCTCGCCCATCCGGGTGAGGAACATCTTCATCTGCACCGGCGTGGTGTTCTGCGCCTCGTCCAGAATGACGTAGGCGTGCGCCAGGGTGCGGCCGCGCATGAAGGCGAGCGGCGCCACCTCGATCTCGCCGTTGCGAGCCGGCGGATCACCTGCTCGGCGGGCATCATCTCGTGCAGCGCGTCATAGAGCGGGCGCAGATAGGGATCGACCTTCTCCTTCATGTCGCCGGGCAGGAAGCCGAGCCGCTCGCCGGCCTCGACCGCGGGGCGGGACAGCACGATGCGGTCCACCTTGCCGGCCTGCAGCATCGCCACCGCCTGGGCGACGGCGAGATAGGTCTTGCCGGTGCCGGCCGGGCCGACGGCGAACACCATCTCGTGGCTGCGCGAGCGCTCCATGTAGGCGGCCTGGCCGGCGCTGCGCGGCCCGACAGCGCCGCGGCGGGTGCGGATCGCCGGCAGGTCGGACAGCGGCAGGCGCGGGTCGCCGTCGGCATCGGCGAGGCGGATCGCCGCCTCCACCTCGGCCCGCCCGACGCTCTCGCCGCGTTCCAGCCGCTGCCACAGGCCCTCCAGCGCCGCCTGGGCGGCGTCCACCCGCGCCGCCTCGCCGGCGATCGCCACGCGATTGCCGCGACAGGACAGGCGCACGCCGAGCGCCTGCTCGATCCGGACCAGATGGCGGTCGTGATCGCCGAGCAGCAGCGGCAGCAGCGTGTTGTCGCCGAAATGGAGCGTGACGGCCTTGCCGTCGGGGCGGGGGCCTGGGTGGTCGGGAGGGTCAGGGCGTGGCTCAAGCGGGGGAGAGCTCCGTCTCGAGGGTTCCAGACAGAGAGTTGGGGAGTGCGGCGTCGATTCGCACGCGGAATTCGCGCGCCGATCAGCTCCGCGCGGGCCGTTCACGTGCACGGGCTGCAGATAGGGCGACCGGCCGGCGACCTGGCCGGGATGGCGGCCCGGGCCGGTGAACAGCACCGGCACGGTCCGGCCCGACGCAGGCCTGCGTTGAAGCGGCCTGCTGCTCGCGCAGCAGCGCCTGCAGCGCCTGCAGGCGGCGGTCCTTCTCCGCCTCCGGCACCTGGTCCGGCGCGGCGGCGGCCGGGGTGCCGGGGCGGGGCGAATATTTGAAGCTGAAGGCCTGGGCGAACCCGACCCGCGCGCACCAGGTCGAGCGTCGCCTCGAAATCGGCCTCGGTCTCGCCGGGATGGCCGACGATGAAGTCCGACGACAGCGCGATGATCGGGCCGCGCGGCGCGCAGCCGTTCGACGAGCCGGAGGTAGTCCGCCGCGCGGTGGCGCGCGGTTCATCGCGGCGAGCACGCGGTCCGAGCCCGACTGCACCGGCAGGTGCAGGAACGGCATCAGGGTCGGGCATGTCGCGATGGGCGGCGATCAGGTCCGCGTCCATGTCGCGCGGATGGGAGGTGGTGTAGCGCAGCCGCAGCAGCCCCGGGATCTCGGCCAGGGCGCGGATCAGCCGGCGCGAGCGTCCAGGCGCCGCCATCGGGCCCCTCGCCATGCCAGGCATTGACGTTCTGGCCGAGCAGCGTGATCTCGCGGGCGCCCTGCGCCACCAGCCGGCGCGCCTCGGCGAGGACGGCGCGCGGCCGGGCGGCTCTGCTCGGCGCCGCGCGTGTAGGGCACGACGCAGAAGCTGCAGAACTTGTCGCAGCCTTCCTGGATGGTGAGGAAGGCGGTGATGCCCTGCGGCGCGGCGGCCTCGGGCAGGAAGTCGAACTTCGCTTCCGGCGGGAACTCGGTGTCGATCACCGCCCCGCCGGCGCGGGCGGCGCGGGCGACCATCTCCGGCAGCCGATGGTAGGTCTGCGGCCCGAGCACGATGTCCACGAACGGCGCGCGGGCCAGGATCTCCTCGCCCTCGGCCTGGGCGACGCAGCCGGCGACGGCCAGGATCATGCGCCCGCCCGCGCTGCCTTCGCCTGCTTGAGCCGGCGCAGCCGGCCGAGTTCCGAGAACACCTTTTCGGCCGCCTTGTCGCGGATGTGGCAGGTGTTGAGGATCACCATGTCGGCGCCCTCGGCGCCGGGCTGGGCGCGTAGCCCAGCGGGCGCCAGCACGTCCGCCATGCGGGCGCTGTCATAGACGTTCATCTGGCAGCCCCAGGTGATGACATGCAGGCGCTTGCGCGATGCCGACGGTGGGCCGGTCATCGTCGTCGCAAGCTCCGCTCGGCCGCGCCGGGTGGCCCCGGCGCGAGGAGCGGGAGGAATCGTCGTGCCGCCGACTTCGGTCAAGCGCAGCATGGACGCGGCAGACACTCCGTCTCACCGCCGCTGATCTGGCCGCATGGGTCGGTGCGTTGTCAACGCACCGTTCGGTGGCGAACGGCTCGTGCCGGCCGGTTCTGGCGCAGCGTCGCCGGCCCGTCCGCCACCGACCCGCCAGATCGCCTGGGAGAGCGCCTTGCGGTCCGGATAGTCGCGCGGGTCGAGGGGCGGGTGCAGCAGCACGCTGACCCGCATTCCCCGGTGCTGCGCGAGCCGCCAGTAGTGCGAGGCGATGTCCATGTCGCCGTACCAGGCGAACAGCGGCCGGCTGGCCCGGCCCGTCGGCAGCCCGGCGAGCCGGTCATAGACGACCGAGACCGGCTGCACAGGGGAGGCGGAGGGCCCACGGCGGCGGCGAAGAAGGAGGTGCGGAACGGCAGCACCCGCGATCCGTCCGAGGTGGTGCCCTCCGGAAACAGGATCAGGTTGTCGCCGGCGCCACCACCGCCCGGCATCATCTCCGCTTCCCGCGCCATGGCGCCGCGATTGCGGGAGATGAAGACGGTGCGGCCGAGCCGGGCGACGGTGCCGATCAGCGGCCAGCCGGCGACCTCGCCCTTGGCGACGAAGCAGGCGGGCAGAACGCCCCCGAGCACCGGGATATCCACCCACGACGAGTGATTGGAGACGAACATCACCGGGCGCGGGGTGCGGCTAGAGTGCCGATCACGCGCACCTCCAGCCCGATCGTGCGGTAGAACCTCGCCCAATAGGCCGGGCGAAGCGGACCTTCGCCTGGCCGGGCAGCACCAGGCACAGGCCTGGACCCATCGCAGCCGATGGTGAGCCCAGAACAACCGAGAAGCCGGCGGACGGCGCGGACACTGCCAAGGACGCGGCGATCCGGCCGGCCGGCGATGCCAGTCCGCGCTGGCCATGCCGCGGGGGCGGGCAGCGGAGCGTTGGGCACGCAGGCGTGCGGGCGCGGCACTCATGGTTGCGTAACCCCATGTGTGTCCGAACGATGGCGCAGGCGTGACCGTTCGGGCGGTTCCGACGCGTCGCACTCCGGCGTTATGCTGGCCGCATGACGCGCGTCCGTTCTTTGCGTCCGCTCATCGTGTCGCGGCGCGGTGCCCTGCTGATCGCCCTGTTGCTTGCCGCCATTCTCAGCCCGCGCGGCGGACCCGCAACCCTACACGGTCAAGATCGCCAAGACCCAGGACCCGGCCCTGAATACGGCGCTGCACGATTCCTCGCAGCTTATCGCGCTGCGGAAAGGCGCCGGTCGGGCCGTTCGCGTTGGTCGCCCGCGCGCGCGAGGACGGAACGCGCTTCGACCGCGTTGCACAGCTCCGGCTATTACAATGGACGCGTCCTGATCACGGTCAACGGCCATCCGCTCGAGCCCCGGGACTGGTCGATCTCCTGCAGGCCGCGCCCGCGTAGCCGCCGGCCACGATCGCGGTCGCGGTCGACTCCCGGCCCGCTTTTCATATCGCGCCGGGTCCGCTGACAGGAACATACCCCGCTGCGGTGCCTGGAGGTCGAGCTCGCCGCCGGCGAGCCCGGCGATCGCCGGGCAGGTCGTGGCCGCGCGTGAGCCGCTGCTGACCGATCTGCGCGACAACGGCTATGCGCTCGCGAAAGTAGAGCTGGAGCCGGCGACGCTCTATCCGACCGGAACGCGATGGATGTGACCTTCGGGTCGAGAGCGGGCCGCAGGTGCCATCGGCCCGATTCGCTTCCAGGGCCTCGACGGCGTCAACGAGAGCTTCGTGCCCGCCGGCATGCTGATCGCATCAGGGCGAGCTGTTCAGCCGCGGCGCGCGCTCGACAAGGCGCGGGACGACCTGGCAAGCTGCCGATCTTCGCCTCGGTTCGACGCGCCGGCGACGCAGCTCGACGCCGGCGGGCAGCTGCCGATCACGTTCTTCACCGCGGAACGGCCGGCGCATGCCGTCGATTTCGGCGCCTCCTACTCGACCGATCTCGGCGTCGGGCTCACCGCCGGTTGGCATCACCGCAACCTGTTCGGCAATGCCGAGCAGCTCAACCTGACCGCCGCGTTCCAGGGCGGCGGCAACTCCCAGATCCGCCCCGGCTACAAGGTCAACGCGCAGTTCATCAAGCCGGGCTTCCTCGCCCGCGACCAGTCGCTCGAAGCCAATATCGGCGCGGTCAAGCAGAGCCTGATCGCCTACGACCAGAAGGCGCTGCTGCGAATCGGTCGCGATCAACCGCACAGCTTTCGCCGCATTGGTCGGGCAGCGTCGGGCTCTCCGGCGAGCAGGAGCTCATCACGCAGGAAGGAGTTTCGCGGCGCTACAACCTGCATCGGGGTGCCGCTGACCTTCGCGCTACGACAGCACCGACAGCCTGCTCAACCCGACGCAGGGATCCGCGCGGAGCTGATGGTCACGCCGGAGCATCGCTGACCGGGCATCAGGCGACCTTCGTCATGACCCAGCTCGCCGGCTCGACCTATCTCGACTGTCAGTGGCGAACGGGCGGAGCGTTTTCGCGTTGCGCGGCCTGGTGGGCACGCATTTCGGGCGAGCGTGTTCGAGCCTGCCGCCCGACCAGCGTTTCTATGCCGGCGGCAGCGGCACGGTGCGCGGTTACAAGTTCCAGTCGGTCGGCCCGCAATTTGCCGACGGCAACCCGATCGGCGGCACGCGGATCACCGCCGGCACCGATCGAGTTGCGCCAGCGCATGCTACAGAGCTTCGGCTTCTCGGTGTTCACCGACGCCGCCGCGCGTCACCGCGTCGGGCGTGCCGGGATCGTCGGGCAAATACGCGGTCGGCGCCGGCGTCGGCGTGTAGTATTACACCTCGATCGGCCCGATCCGGCTGGAGGGCGCGGTGCCGCTCGTGCGCCTGCCGCAATCAGCGGCGCCTTCGAGGTCTACGTCGGACTGGGGCAGGCGTTCTGATGCGCCGCCTGCTTCTCCTGCTGTCGCTGCTGGCCCTCTGCGCCGGCGCGCAGCCGGCCCATGCCAACGTTCTCGACCGACTGCTGACATGGGTCAGCGGCTCCGCACGCACGCAGGGTCTGTCGATCGGGTGGGGTGGCACGCTGCGGGCGAGCACGGTGGAGCTGCTCGACGCCAAGGGCACGTACGCGACTTTTCACGACGTGACCATCGTCTGGTCGCCTACCCAGCTCATTCATCGCCTGCTGCTGATCGATTCGCTCACCGCCGATGACGGCGATCTCGGCGCGCCTGCCGGAGCAGCTCGGCCAGCTCGTCGAGCAGCTCCAGCAAGATCACGGTGAAGGCGCTCTCGGTTGGCCGACTGACGCTCGAGAAGACGGTCGCGGGTGCCGAGGAGACGCTGAAGGTCAGCGGCAGCTACAGCCAGGATGCGAGCGTGATCCAGGCCGGTCTGACGGGGACCCGGCTTGACGGCGACGGCAGCTACGACGTGACGGCGCGGTTGGATGACGCGTCGATCGACGCGAAAGTCAGCGCCAAGGAAGCGGCGGGCGGGCTGATCGCCGCCGCGGCCGGGCTGCCGGATGTCGGGCCGCTTGATTTGACGGCGGCAGTCGAGTGGTCCCCGCAAGGCGCTGGGTACCAGCATGGCATTGAGCGCCGGAGAGCTGCGCGCCGACGTCGGGGGCACGGTCGACCTGCCCGATCGGAGCCTCACGCTGCACGTCGCCGCGACGGCGCCGGCGATGGCGCCGCGGCCCGGCGTCGCCTGGCAATCGGTGTTGCTCAACGCGGACGCGAAGGGCGCCTTTGCCGCCCCGCAGGTGAACGGGACGATGCGCGTGCAGGACTTGCGGGCCGAGGGCGCGGGAGCGGCGTCCGTCGTGCTGAACGCGAGCGGAGACCAGGGCGAGGTGAAGCTGACCGGCGAGTTCGACGGCATTACCGTGCCCGGCAAGCAGCCCGCTATTCTGGCGGCGGCGCCCGTACGGCTGGAGGCGGACGCGCGCCTGTCCGCGTCCGGCAAGCCGGTCACCTTCTCGCTGCAGCATCCGCTTCTCGCCGTGAACGGCACCGCGACCCTCGATCCCGAGCACGCGACGGTGGATGTGAGCCTGCCGGACCTGGCGCCGTTCGGGGCTGTCGCCGGGGAGACGATCGGCGGCCACGCCGCGCTGCACGTGACGGGTGGGCGCGACGTGGCGGGCGTGACGACGCTCGCGCTGAGTGGAACCGTGGGGATCGGCTCTGGCCGCGCTCCGGTTCCGGCGCTGGTCGGCAACGACGCCAGGATCGACCTCGCGGCGCGGATGCAGGGCAGCGAGATCACGGTCTCCCACTTGTCGTTCGACGGGGCGGATCTGTCGCTGTCCGGCAGCGGGAGCGCATCTCCCGGCCAAGGTCGATCTCGCCTTCGCCGCCGCGCTCGCCGACCTCGCGGCAGTCGATCCGCGGCTTGCGGGCACGCTGAAGGCGGATGGTCGCGTATCGGGGCCGACGACCGATCTTGCGCTCGCGAGCACGCTCGCCGGCCAGGTCAGCATGCAGGGCCAGGCCTCCGGCCCGTTCACCGCGAAGCTTGACACGCATGGATTGCCCGACGCGCCGAGCGCGACCCTGACGGCGGAGGGCGCGCTGCTCGGCTCGCCCATCGACCTCGCGCTGTCGGCTAACCGGGCGGCGGACGGCGCGCTGCATGCGACCCTCACGCGCGCATCGTGGAAGAGCCTGTCCGGTGCCGGGCTCGGTCAGCCCTGCCTGCCGGCGCGACCCTGCCGCAGGGCCAGCTTCACCTGAGCATCGGTCGCCTGGCGGATTTCGCGCCGCTGGTGGGCCGGACGCTGAGCGGCAGCGTGACGGCGGCGCTGGATGCCACCGGCGCGACCTGGCGAGTCGATGCCGAGGCGGACAACGCAGTCGTTCCGGGCCTTGCCGCGATCGGCAAGGCGGCCCTGCATGTCACGCTCGATCATCCCGAGAGCAACCCGGTCGCGGACGGCACGCTCGCCCTGGAGGGCTTGAGGACGGGCGGCGTCTCCGGATCGGCGCGCCTTGCGGCAAAGGGCCGCAGGACGCGCTCGCGCTGACCCTGAGCGCGGATCTCGCCAATCTCCAGGGCGCGCCCGCGCGGGCGACGGCGACCGGCACGGCGAACGTGCCTGACCGTGCTTGTCGCTTGTCCGCGTTCGACGCCGCCTGGAAGGGGCAGACGATCCGCCTGCTCGCGCCGGTCCGCCTCGGCTTCGCGCAAGGCGTATCGATCGACGATCTGCGGCTCGGGCTGGGCCGAGCGGTGATCGCGGTGAACGGCACGGTCGGCCAGACCCTCGCCCTGACGGCGCGGCTGCGCGACGTGCCCGCCGATCTCGCCAAGCTGGCCTCGCCGAGCCTCGACCTCAGCGGAACGTTGAGCGCGGACGCGACGCTCGGCGGCACGCCGTCGGCGCCGACGGGAACGGTGCGAGCCACCGCGACGGGACTGCGTCTCGACACCGCGCAGGGACGGAATCTGCCGGCCGCCGACGTGACAGCCAATATCGATCTGCATGGCAATTCGGCGCGGGTGGACATGCGGGCGGTTGCCGGCGGCTCGCGGGTGAACGTCAGCGGCACCGCCGGTCTCAGCACCACCGCGCCGCTCAACCTGCGAGCGGACGCGGCACTCGACATCGCGCAGGCCGATCCGCTGCTGGGCGCGGGCACGAAAGCCACCGGACATGCCAGCCTGACGGCGTCGATCACCGGCACGCCGGCGAGACCGGCGGGCACGATCCGGGCGAGCGCGACCGGTGTGCGGGTGAGCGGCGGCGTCGGCGCGGCGCTGCCGCCGGCCAATCTCACCGCGCTCGCGACCCTGAACGGTACCAGCGCGCGGCTCGACGCGCGCCTCGCCGCTGGCACGTCGCATCTCGGCGTCGCGGGAACGGCGGGTCTGTCTTCGACCGGCGTGCTCGACCTGCGGAGCACCGGCGTCATCGACCTCGCGCTCGCCAATCCGGTGCTCGAGGCGGGCGGGCAGGCGGTGCGCGGGCGTCTCGCGATCGACGCCACCGTGCGCGGGACGTTGGCGGCGCCGATTCTCGCAGGCGGGGCGACGCTGAGCGGCGGGGATGTGCGCGATTACGCCAACGGCGTGCACCTGCGTGACGTTGCCGCTCGGTTGACGGCCGACGGCGGCACGCTGCGCATCATCTCCCTCGAAGCGCGCGCCGGCGAAGGGACCATGTCGGCACGCGGGAGCATCGGGCTGCTCGCGCCCGGCATTCCGGTCGATCTCGCGATCACCGCGCGCGATGCGACGCCGATCGCGAGCGACCTGCTGACGGCGACACTAGGTGCCAACCTCGCGATCCACGGCGACGTCGAGGGTGCGGTGACGCTTGGCGGGCGTGTCGAAGTGTTGCGGGCGGTGATCCAGGTGCCCAACAAGCTGCCGGCCTCGGTCGTGACCATCCCGGTGCGGATCGCCGGCGCGCCGCCGCCAAAGCCCGCGCCGCCATCGAGGATGCTGGCGACGATCGGCCTCGATCTCACGATCCATGCGCCACGTCAGGTCTACATCCGCGGGCGCGGGCTGAATGCCGAGCTGGGCGGCACGGTCCGCATCGGCGGCACCACGACCGCGATGCGCAGCTCCGGCGGTTTCAGGCTGATCCGAGGGTCGTTCAACCTCGTGGGCAACACGCTGAACTTCACCTCAGGCGAGATCGACTTCAACGGCGCCGAGGTCACCAATCCGGCGCTGCACCTGGTCGCGACCTCGGTCGGCTCGAACATGGTCGCGACGCTGACGGTCGGCGGCACGGCGCGCGATCCGAAGGTCACGCTATCGAGCGTTCCGCCGCTGCCACAGGACCAGATCCTGGCACAGCTCCTGTTCCACACCAATGCGGGTGCGCTGAGCCCGTTCCAGCTTGCCTCAATCGCCGCCGGGCTTGCCGAAATCAGCGGCCACGGCGGTGGCTTCGCCAACCCGCTGAGCGGGCTGCAGAACGCGCTCGGCCTCGATCAACTCGGCGTCGGCACGGGGCCGAACGGGCAGCCGACCTTGCAGGCTGGGCGGTACCTGAACAAGCGCGTCTATGTCGGCGCCCAGCAGGCGGCGGGCGGTGGCGGCGCGCAGGGCACGGTGCAGGTCGATCTGACGAAGGGGCTGAAGCTGAACGCGACTGTCGGGAACGGGGAGACGACATCGGCCATCGGCTCCGTCGGCGCGAGCAACGGGGCGAGCGTCGGGGTGACGTATCAGTTCGAGTATTGAGGAGGCGCGCCCGGTGGGCTGGGGATTGCTTCGCCTTCGGCTCGCGATGACCGGTTTTCATCGCGAGCGCGGCGGATTTGACTATCTCACGCACACAAGTCCTCTGCCGGGCTCTGACACGCAGCAGCCAGGCGGGGCACCGGGATGCGACGGAAGCACCCCACCAAGGGCCCCCATGTGCAAGAGCGCTTGTTCACGATTCCCGTGACGTGGGCGGGCGAGATGCTCGACAGCGGACGTCACCCCTTTAGCAGCCTCCTGGGGAAGATAGCGGGCGAGAAGGCTGACACCCTCCGCAGCCAGTGCCTCGGTTTGCGCGCCGGTCAGATAGGTCGGATCGCCGCCGCCTCCGGTCGGCAGGTTCCACCCGGTGAGCTTTCCCAGGAGAAGCACCAGAAACGGCGCCATGATCTCTTCGTTCAGGAACGGCTCATTGTTCGCCATCGTTTCCTCCACTTCGTCGGTTTCTACGCACGCGCTTGCAGCACTCGTTGTCGGTCCTTTCACATTGGGCGGCCTCCCCCGAAGAGGTCGACCGCAGGCCCCTCCAGGAGCTCATTGGGCGCACGTCACCCCTGGCGTCGTGTTCACCCACGGCGCCGCTGATATGTTGGTGTCGGTGAAGTGTCCCGATGCGTTGTCGGTCATTACAATGAAAACGGTGTCCTGCGCGTCAATCGGATTTTTGCTGGTGCAGACCATCGCTTCCGCGTATTGAATATTTCCGCTTGCATCCACGGTGGTCGGACTGCCGCTTCCGGCTGTCGTGCCTGGAAGGTTCGGGATTTTTGTGTACCGCACGGAGACCGTGCCGAATTTGGTGAACCCTGTGCCCGAAATGTGCAATTCAAAGGTGCCTTGTGATGGGTCGATCGGCCTTGTGGATGCGCTGATGCTGAAATTAGCGGGCGGCGGAGGTGTCGACGGACAACCTCCAAGTGAAAGCGGCAAGACCACGCAACAGGCCACGATTACCAACCGCCGTCGGCGCGCATCCTGTTTCACTGGTCTCCTCCTCACGTGAGCGGCTTTTCGCTCTCGTGGTTCCAACATCCTCCGATTGGGCGCCCCGCATTCTTCGAGATCGCTTCTGCTAAGGGTCAGGCCAAGTTTATGCGAGCGCCGCCGACGACGCTGTGATCCAGCTCACAGCCGTGCTCTGCGATGGTATCGCGGCGTTACGCGGGCATCCCGATTACCCGGCTCGCCGCCAGCGCCTCGATCTCCTCGGCGGCATACCCATGTTCGCGCAGGATCTGCGGGCCGTGCTCGCCGAGTCGCGGAGCTTGGGCCCGCGCGTCGCCGGTACGGAACGGGTCGGCGCCGATGATGTTGGGCAGCGGCATCGCTTGCGGGATGCCCTTTGCTCGACCCAGCCGATCGCGCCGCTTTCCGCTACGTGCGGCTGGTCGAGGAACTCCCTGTAGGTGTTGATCCGCTCGTGCATGACCTTGTGCGCGGCGAGGCGCGCGGACAGCGTGGCGAAGTCCTGTTTCGCCAGCAGCGGGCGCAGATGCGCGCGCAGCGCGTCGGCATTTTCGATCCGCCCGTCGATCGTGACGTAGCGCCGATCGGTCGCGAGATCGACGAGATTGAGCGCCTTGCAGAGTGCCACCCATTCGTGCTGGCGGGCGACGATGACGTTGATCCAGCCATCGGCGGTCCGATAGATCCCGCTCGGCGCGGCGGCCGGGCGCAGCTCGCCCTTCGAGGTAGGTCTGCAGCATGCGCACGACCTGGAAGCCGGCGGCGGCCTGCATCAGGCTCGCCTCGATATGCGCCCCGCGTCCGGTGTCGCGGCGCGCATACAGCGCCGGGCCGACGGCGCAGAATGTGTAAAGTGCGCAGGCCATGTCGACAGGGATGATCGGGACCCGGTGCGGGATGCCGTCCTCGCCGACATTCTCGCTGATCAGCCCGGTATAGCCTTGCAGCACCGGGTCCATCGCCGGCCGCTCGGCGAGCGGGCCGGTCTGGCCGAACCCCGAGACCGAGACATAGACGATCGAAGGCTCGACCGCAGCGACGGCGGGGTAGCCGAAGCCGAGCCGGTCGATGACACCGGGGCGAAAGCCCTGCATGAATACGTCCGCGCCACGCGTCAGGCGCCAGAGCACCTCTCGTCCCGCCTCGGATTTGAGGTCGAGCGCGATCGAGCGCTTGCCGTTGTTCGCGGTCAGCGAATACGCGCTCTGATCGCCATAGCGCATCCCGATGATGCGGCCCCAGTCGCCGTTCTCGATGGGCTCCACCTTGATGACGTTGGCGCCGTGCTGGGCGAGCAGCATGGCGCAGTACGGGCCGGCGACGCCCTGGCTGAGATCGATGACCTTGAGGCCCGTATAGGCGGCGTGATCGCTCATGGCGTCACCCCTATTCGATGGCGTAGCGCCAAGGCGCCGAGGGCTGCGGGGCGGCGTCGTCGATCGTCCATTGCGGCAGCGACAGCCCTCGGCGACGTCGGTGAACGCCATGCGCACCCGCGTGCCGATGCCGACCTTGCGCACCTGATCGGGCGGCGCGAGCTTGCCGTCCGGCGTCACCAGGTTGCCGACGACGCGCAGCGCCTCGTGCTCGGTGGGCTGGCCCTTCTGCGTGTCGAGATCGACCAGCAGCACCATGTAGGGCGTGAACGCCTTGAACTGCGGCTGGATGGCGTGATGCACCTCCGTGTAGGAGTGCACCGCGCCCTTGCCCTCCACCGGCATCCAGCGCGCCTTCGGGCTGGCGCACCACGGACAGGCGGTGGTCGGCGGATAGCGCAGCAGGTGGCACTCCTCGCATCGCTGCAGGTGGAAGTGATGCGCCGCGCAATGGCCGAAATACTCCAGGTTCTCGACGTCGAGATCGCTCAGCCGCAGCGTCATCCCGAGATATTCGGCGGTGATGGCCATGTCCGCTTCCCTCCGCTCAGCCGCGCCGCATGACCATCGCCGAGCCGGTGCGCCGGCATGGCCCAGCCCAGGTTCGCCGTCACCTCGACGTCCTTCACCTGCCGGCAGCCGCCCTCGCGATGATCGTGCGTGTGCCGGCGCTTGCCGTCCGGCCCGATCGGGCAGGAATCGTCGACGTCGTGGCGCAGCTGGCGGACGTTCTCGATCACCATGTTCATGCCGTGCGTGTAGCCCTCGCACAGATGCCCGCCCGAGGTGTTGTTCGGCCGCTTGCCGCCGAGCCGGGTGATGCCGGAGGAGACGTACTCGCCGCCGTCGCCCTTCTTGCAGAAGCCGTAATCCTCCAGTTGCAGCATGGTGGTGAAGGTGAACGCGTCATAGGCGCCGGTCGGCGTCCATGTCCTCCGGCCCGAGGCCGGCGTTCGGCCAAAGGATATCCTTGGCGTAGTGGCCGGCGACGGTGGAGATCGGGCCGTGCTGGTAGTGCATGTCCATGCGCGGCTTGTTGCAGCGCCCGACGACGCCGCGGATCAGCGCCGGCGTGTGGCGCAGGTCGCGCGCGCGATCCGCCGTCGTGACGATGACGCAGGTCGCGTTGTCGGTCTCCACGCAGCAATCGAGCAGATGCAGCGGCTTGCAGATGATCCGGCTGTTAGCACGTCATCCACCGTGACCGGCTTCGGATAGAGCGCCTTCGGGTTCATCGAGGCGTGCTCGGAGTGCACGACCTTCACCATCGCCACCTGCTCGGGCTTGGTGCCGTAGTCGTGCATGTGGCGCATGAAGCTCGGCGCGAAGCTCTGCCCCGCGCTCTGCCAGCCATAGGCGCGGCTGTGCAGCATGTCGCCGACCACCGGCGGGGCGGAGCGCGCGCCGGTGCCGCCGATCCGCACCTCCGAGTAGCCGTTCATCGCGCGGAAGATCGCGACGCGTCTTGCACATGCCGGCCTCGATCACGCCGATCGCGATGCCGATCAGCGCCTCGGTCGAGGAGCCGCCGCCGAACACGTCCATGTAGAAGTTGAGCCGGATGCCGAGATCGCCCGCGATCATCGGCGAGAAGGTCGAATCGACGCCCTGGTAGGACAGCATCCCGTCGATGTCGGTGTTCCTGAGCCCGGCATCGGCGATGGCGTTGCGCACCGCCCAGGTGCCGAGCGCCGCGCGTGGTCATGCCCGAGCCGCGCGTGTAGGTCGTCTCTCCCACGCCGACGATGGCGTATTTGTCGCGCAGGTATTTCGGTGTCGTGGCGTCGGTGTCGGCGCGGAGCGGCATGGCCGGTTCCCCTTTATTCCGTCGCGCTCACGCTAGGCCGTCCATGAGCGATGTGCCTAGATGACGCCGAGGCGCTGGCGAGGCTGCCTTCTACGTGCGCTGCTGGGCCCATGCGTGTGCGGCTTATAGCACGGTGACGCCGGCTACTCGGGACGCAGCGCGCAATTCGGCCTCCAGTGTCGCGAGCGGAAGATCCGCGCGGGCAAGAACGGCGCTCACCTCGTAGCGCCAAAGGACCGGCACGATCGCGACCCGCGCCTGCGTTTCCAGTTGCCGGAGGACGTCGTCGGCATAGTCATTGCTGCCGCCCTCGAAGCACCAGCGCATCGTCACGGAATTGTCGAGGACGAAATCGCTCACGCGCGCCCGTGGGTCATCAGCTCGCGTAAGGCCGCGTCGCTTAGCCGTGGATTGCCGGCGCGCGCGCGTCGCATCCGAGCCCGCGGCTTCCGCCGACGAGCGCCTTGGCTTCGCTGCCTTCGGGGGTTGCCTGGTCAGGTAGTCCCGCACCGCCTCATGCAGCAGATCGAGCGGCGGGCGATGCTGCGCCTCGGCCGCCGCCACGATTTCGGCGGCAAGGGAAGGAGGGACAGCGAGCTCAGGAGCGTGTTCTTGGGTCATGGCCTTGCTCTTTATGGTCGAGCCGGCGGGAAAGGCTAGGGCTGCCGGTGATAAAGGACGCGATAGGTGTCGGGGGCGGTTGCCTCGGCCGGGCCCTGATTAGGCGCGCTAGCAGGTGAGCCGCACAAGGGGGGCGGATCTCCCAAAGGCCGGCCCGAGGACAGGCTACGGCCGACCATCAACGTCCTCGTAGTTCCGCCGAACAGCCCGTGGGATCGGGCCGTTCAGCGCGGCGGCCTGGTAAACCTACTCGGCTCGTGCCCGATAGTCGGCGACCGCTGACCGGACGCGTGGGCGCAGAACAGTGACGAAAGTGTTCACCCGTTCCGCCAACCACGCAAACGCCTTACTCCTTACCTCCGGCTGGTCCAGCGGTCCGAAAGTGAGCGCCTCTATGATGCGCGGGCGGCCATCCTTCTCGGTCAGCTTAGCGTCCTCCGCCAAGCTGATCCTTGATGGTGGCCCAGTCGTCGGCAATCGCTCGCATCGCATATTCGCCGGCGCTGTCGCGACTGGATGACAAAAAGACGCCTACCTCGCCGCGATGCATATTCACGATACACAGTAAGCCAACTGCTGCCGTTCGGGGCCGGGAGCGTGAAAGACAAGTAGCCTTGTCGCGCTGGTTTCGGTATCGCCTGCTCGGGGTCGTCGAGTTTGAGTCCGTCTAGAAACTCTGCCCAGAATTGCTGCTGCTTATCTGAAAGCGCACTGTGTTCCGGGTCAGCCGTCACAGCTTCCTCAGGCTCCTGCAAGGCATAGCCATCTGGCAATTTGACGACTGGGCGGACTAGGGTCGTTGTTCGCGCGAGAACCCGGGGCGCAACAAGGCGGGATCCGTCGGGCATGACGTAGACGGGCAACTCGACCAATCCCAGGGAGAAATGCAGCCCCGCATGATTGTGCAGGTATTCGACGATTGCCTCCACTCCCTCCCGGATGCCGTCGCCAACGATCAGCAGCAGGCATCGCCCCCGGCGTAGGTTGCCCGAAAGGGCGTCGTTGAACTGCACCTCATCCACAGTGGGATCAACAGAGCGCACAGCGTCAAGCAGCGGATTGCCGTCACGCTTCAGCCGACGATTGATTTCTCGCTGCAGATCGGATGACGACCAACGACTGAGCTCCTTGGCGTAGTCGAGAATTTGGCCGACCACCTCGCGCCGTCCCTCCGGATTACGCCAGAGCTTGCATTCCACAAGTAACCGGGCAGCCCAGACGGCGTCACCATGAAGTTGTCGATGTATCCGGCGGGAGTGGCAAGCTCGGTGCAAATGGGTACCGGCCCCGCAAACGTCGGGTCGATTTCGGTTATCGGTAGGCACGTTGGGTGCATGTGAATGAGTGCTTGGATGTTGGCCTCGCTCATCTCGCCAGCACCACTTTGGAGACTGAGCGGCTTCAACCGAACCGCGCTTTCAGGCTGCCCGCTAAGATGAAGAGGCGTACAGTGCTGTCGGCTCACGGATCGCTTCCCTATGTTACGCCTGAAGAATTAAAGGCTGAACTTGGCATGGTCAAGAATGCGCCCGTTGGGAAGCGAGCGGGTAGCCGTGATTGACGGGCGGGCTCGCTAAGCTACGTTTGCTGGTGGAAATGGCGGGAGAGAGCGATGAAGTTCGGCATCTTCTACGAGTTGCAACTGCCGAAGCCCTGGGGCGCCGACGACGAGCGCGCGCTGTATCAGAACGCGCTGACCCAGGTGGAACTCGCCGACCGCCTGGGCTTCGACTACGCCTGGGAGGTCGAGCACCATTTCCTCGAGGAATACTCGCACTCCTCGGCGCCCGAGGTGTTCCTCGCCGCGGCGAGCCAGCGGACCAAGAACATCCGCCTCGGCCACGGCATCATCCAGCTCACCACCAACCATCCGGCGCGCGTCGCGGAGCGCGTCTCCGCCCTCGATCTCGTCAGCAACGGGCGGGTGGAGTTCGGCATCGGCGAATTCGGCCAGCGTGACCGAGCTCGGCGGAGTTCGGCCGCACGATGGAGGAGAAGCGCGCGATCTGGGAGGACGGGGTGCGCTGCGTGATGCCGATGTTCACGCAGGAGGGCTGGGAATATGACGGCCCTTACTTCAAGTTCCCGCTCCGCAACGTGCTGCCCAAGCCGGTGCAGAAGCCGCATGCCGCCGGTCTGGGTCGCCTGCTCGCAGCTGGAGACGATCGAGATGGCCGGCCGGCGGGGCATGGGCGCACTCGGCTTTCAGTTCCTCAGCGCCGACGCGGCCTTCGCCTGGGTGCACGCCTACTACAACGCGATCACCAAGCGGCTCGACAAGCTCGCCGATTATCCGGTCAACCCGAACATCGCCATCGTGACCTATTTCATGTGCGCCGAGACCGACGAGGAGGCGCGCAGGCGGGCCGACGGGATCACCTTCTTCCAGTTCGCGCTCCGCTACTACAACAGCGCTTCGGGCCGAGAGCGCGCGCGGCCGGGCACGGTCAGCCTGTGGGACGAGTACAACAAGTGGAAGCGCGAGAACCCCGAGGCGCAGGCGCGCGCGGTCGCCGGCGGGCTGGTCGGCTCGCCGGAGACGATCCGGCGCAAGCTGCGCAAGTTCGAGACCTCGCAACATCGATTCCGTGATCCTGCTCAACCAGGCCGGCCGCAACACGCACGAGCATATCTGCGAGAGCCTGGAGCTGTTCGCGCGCGAGGTGATGCCGGAGTTCCATGCCAACATCCCCGCGCACGAGGACTGGAAGCACAAGGTGATGGCGCGGCGAGATCGAGCTCGAGGAGATCGACACCCAGCCGTTCCGCGACCGGTTCGGCCCGAACTCGGTGCAGATCGCCGCAGACGCATCATGCCGACGCGATGAAGGCGGCGGAGTAGGTAGCCGGCGCAAGGAGCGGATGGCGGGATAGATGCCGAGCGCGCATCTGTGGCGCCTGCAACCGACAGGAGCCACCATGAGCGACTTCCGCTGCATCCCGATCGCGACCGACACCGCCGACCGCTTCCGCCTGAGCGGGCGCGACGATCGGGGCAATGACCTGCGGCGCCGTTCGCCCGGCCCGGATTCGCGCTGCCCGTGCCGCCATTGCCTGCGATACGCGGCGCCGAGGGCAGACCGTCCTGCTCGGCTCCTACGACCTGCCGCGTCCGCATGGCGTCTACTGGACGCCGAGCCCGATCTTCGTGCATGCCGATGCCTGCCCGCGCTACGAGCGGGTCAACGCACATCCCGGAGATCGTGCGCGGCTCCCTGGTCTCGGTGCGCGCCTACGATGCCGAGGATCAGTGCCTCTACGACCTCGGCCATGTCAGCGACGGGACGCGAGGTGGACGCCCCGCTTCGGCGCGCGCTCGACGACCCGCGTACCGCGTTCGTGAACATCCACACCGCCAAGCCCGGCTGCATGCTCTGCCGCGTCGAGCGGTGCTGACCGGACGCGTCGACTTCGCGCGTCTTGCCGTCCGGGTTCCAGGCGACAGAATCCCGGCCCGGACAGCGGGATGCGCGGCATGGATTTTGATCTTTTCGTCATCGGCGGCGGTTCGGCCGGCGTTCGCTGCGCGCGCATCGCCGCCGGCCACGGCGCGCGCGTCGGCGTCGCCGAGGAACGGTTCTGGGGCGGCACCTGCGTCAATATCGGCTGCGTGCCGAAGAAGCTGCTGGTGCAGGCCGGCGAATATGGCGGCTTGGGCCGACGATGCCGCCGGCTTCGGCTGGACGATCAAGCAAGGGCCCGCATGACTGGGCCGAAGCTGATCGCCGCCAAGGACCGGGAGATCACTCGCCTGGACGGCGATCTACCGCCGGCTGCTGGACAACGCCGGCGCGACGATTTTCGACGCCCGCGCGACGCTTCATCGATCCGCACACGCTCGATGTCGGCGGCAAGCGCGTCACCGCGGAGCACATCGTCATCGCCACCGGCGGCCATCCCGATACGCCCGCCGATTCCCGGCGCCGAACTCGGCATCATCTCCGATGACGCGTTCTACCTGAAGGAAATGCCGAAGCGGATCATCGTCGGTCGGCACCGGCTATATCGCGGTCGAGTTCGCCGGCATCTTCCAGGCGCTTGGCGCCGAGGTCGCATCTGGTCTATCCGCCAGCCGCTGCCGCTGCGCGGCTTCGACACCGACATGCGCGAAGCGCTGGCCGAGGCGCTGGCGCGCCAGGGCATCATCCTGCATCCCGGCTGCCCGCCGCAAAGCCTGGCCGCCGACGGCGAGCACGCGCGTGCTGACGCTTGAGCGACGGGGAACGATCAGCGCACCGACCTGGTGTTCTTCGCCACCGGCCGGCGGCCCAGCGACCGACGGTCTCGGGCTGGACAAGGCGGGTGTCGCGGTCAACGCGAACGGCGCGGTCATCGTCGAACGAGCATCTGCAAACCAGCGCAGCCGCATATCTATCGCCATCGGCGACGTCACCGACCGGCATCAACCTGACGCCCGTCGCGACCGCCGAGGGCCACGCGCTGGCCGACACGCTGTTCGGCAACAATCCGCGCGCGGTCTCGCTGCACAACGTGCCGTCCGCCGTGTTCTCCACGCCGCCGATCGCACCGTCGGCCTGACGGAGGAAGAAGCGGCCGCGCACGGGCCGGTCGATGTCTACCTGACCAGCTTCACGCCGATGCGGCACAATCTGTCGGGCGCAATCGCAAGATCGATGATGAAGCTGGTGGTGGACCAGGCCAGCCAGAGCGTGCTCGGCGTCGCACATGCTGGGCGAGGACGCGCCGGAGATCATTCAGGGCCTCGCCATCGCGCTGGTCATGGGCGCGACCAAGGCCGACTTCGACCGCACCATCGGCATCCACCCGACGGCGGCCGAGGAATTCGTGACGTTGCGGACCCGGACCCGGGTCGCCGGCGTGGCCAAGGCCGCGGAATAGATGCCCGACACGCCACTTGATAAGGGATGCGGCGATCCCATGTTCTCGGCATGGAAGCGCGTGTTTCCAGACTAGAGGATGAGATGCGGATCATCCGAGACATGGTGATCCGCACCGAGGCGTTATTTACCGCGACGTTGCCTATCCTCGTGACCTAGGCCGAACTCGCAAACGTGGAGGCTGACTTAAGGCCGATCTCGCCGCGAAGCCCGGCCAGACCTATCTCTGGGGTATCCTCCGTATCTGGTGACGGACATCTTCGGCGCGTTCGGCGCCGATCTGGCAGCGGTGGCCATCCTGCATTAACAGGAGAACACATGAAAAGACGCGCGTTCCTCGCCGCCACGGCGCGCCGTCGTGGGCGGCCTGGCCCGCCCGGCGATCGGCGGCAAGGCCACGTGATCTTTCGTGCCGCAGGCCAATCTGACCAGCCTCGATCCGGTCTGGACCACCGCCACCGTCACCCGCAATTTCGCCCTCATGGTCTACGAGAGGCTGTATGGCCGCGACCAGGAATTCGTCCCGCGCCCGCTGATGGTCGAAGGCCATGTCATCGAGGACGACGGCAAGCGCTGGACCATGAAGCTGCGCGAAGGCCTGCTGTGGCACGACGGCACGCCGGTGCTGGCGCGCGACTGCGTCGCCTGCCTGCAGCGCTGGATGAAGCGCGACGCCGACCGCGCCGACCATCAACGACCGCGTCGATGCGTTCGAGGCGACGGACGACCGCACCCTGGTCTGGCGGCTGAAGCAGCCGTTCCCGCTGCTGCGCGCATTTCCTGTCGAAGGTGCAGCCGCAGCCGGTGATGATGCCGGAACGCCTCGCCGCGACCGATCCGTTCAAGCAGATGACCGAGATCGTCGGCAGCGGCCCGTTCCGCTTCCTGCCGGACGAATATGTGTCCGGCATCCATGCGCGGCGTTCGCGCAGTTCGACGGCTACGTGCCGCGGCACGAGCCGCGCGTCCTATAACGCCGGCGGCCATAAGGTGAATGTCGACCGGGTGGAGTGGCGGGTCATTCCCGATGCGGCGACCGCTGCCGAACGCGCTGACCGCCGGAGAAGTCGACTGGGTGGAACTGCCGCAACCCGATCTGATCCCGATGCTGAAGCAAGCGCGACGGCGTGACCACCGGACTGCTCGACATCTACGGCACTGTCGGCATCCTGCGGCCGAACCACCTGACCGCGCCGACCAGCAACGCCGGCGCTGCGGCGCGCCATGTTCGCCGCGATCGACCAGCGGGAGGTGATGCTCGCGGCGATGGGCGAGGATCCCGA
This sequence comes from uncultured Alphaproteobacteria bacterium, assembly GCA_963799825.1. GTDB lineage: Bacteria > Pseudomonadota > Alphaproteobacteria > Acetobacterales > Acetobacteraceae > JAFKFI01. The sequence goes on along the minus strand of CAWCYL010000010.1, from coordinate 8,533 downwards.
CGACTTGGCAGCGCGCCGATGGGCTATTTCCTGCCGGCTCGAAATCCGCCAACGACGCCGGCATGGAGTTCGTGCGGAAGCGCACAGCGTCGATGAGGTGAAACGCGATGCTGGACGCAGGCGGGCTACGGCGGCGAGAAGCTGGTGCTTCCTGCATCCGACCGACCAGCTCGCCTATCACGCCGTTTCGCACGGTCGGCCGTGGATGCATTCCGCAAGGTCGGGCTGAACGTCGATGAGCAGATGATCGACTGGGGCACCGTGGTGCAGCGGCGGCCTCGAAGGAGCCGCTGGACAAGGGCGGCTGGTCGATGTTCCCGGCCGGCGCGCCGGCGCCCGAGTATGTCGATCCGCTGCTGGCCGAACACGCTGCGCAGCAACGGCGCCAAGGCGTGGTTCGGCTGGCCCGACGACCAGCGCTGGAAGCGGCCTACGAGGCGTGGATCGACGCCGAGGACACGGCGAGCGCCATAAACAGGACGCGGAGTTCCAGCCCGCAGCCTTCAAGTCGGTCCCGGTGATCCCGCTGGGCCAGTACCTGCCGCACGCGGCCTGGCGCAACGATATCGGGGCCCGCTGAAGGGTCGGCGCCGGTGTTCTGGAATATCACCAGTCCGAGCGCGGCGCCCGGCGAGTAGCCTCGGGGGGAAATTGCGGCCATATAGGCCGCCGCGCCCGCGTGCGCAGGAGCCTCGCGATGACCCAGTCGCGCCTGGACCCCCGATTCATGGCGCCCCCGCCCGGTCCGGCAGTCGCCGTCCTATCCCGATCCGGCGTCGCTCGACGCCGATGGAGCGGAAGCTGGCAAATATCCGCCGCTGGTCTTCGCGGGCGAGGCGCGCCGGCTCAAGGCCTCGCTCGCCGATGCCGCCGAGGGGCGGGCCTTCGTCCTGCTGGGCGGCGACTGCGCCGAGAGTTTCGCCGACTTCACCGCCAACATCCTGCGCGACACGTTCCGCGTGCTGCTGCAGATGGCGGTCGTGCTGACCTTCGGCGCCAGCGTGCCGGTGGTGAAGATGGGCCGCATGGCCGGGCAGTTCGCCAAGCCCCGCAGCGCCGATACCGAGACGCAGGGACGGCGTCACCCTGCCGAGCTATCGCGGCGACATCGTCAACGGCCCCGACTTCACCGGAGTTCGCGCATCCCCGACCCGGCGCGCATGGAACTCGCCTATTTCCAGTCCGCCAGCAAGCTCAACCTGCTGCGCGCCTTCGCCTCCGGCGGCTATGCCGATCTGCACGAGGTGCATCGCTGGAACCTGGGCTTCGTCGAGCGCAGCCCGCTGGCCGAGCGCTATCGCGACCTGGCGCAACGCATCGACGAGACGCTCGCCTTCATGACCGCCTGCGGCATGAGCAGCGAGACCACGCGCGACATGCGCGAGACCGATTTCTACGTCGCGCACGAGGCGCTGCTGCTGCCGTATGAGCAGGCGCTGACCCGCATCGATTCCACCACCGGCGACTGGTACGGCTGCTCGGCGCATTTCCTGTGGATCGGCGACCGCACCCGTCAGGCGGACGGCGCGCATGTCGAGTTCCTGCGCGGGCTTGAAGAACCCGATCGGCATGAAGGCCGGCCCGACCTGGAGCCGGACGATCTGCTGCGCATGCTCGACACGCTCAATCCGGCGAACGAGCCGGGGCGGCTCACCCTGATCAGCCGCATGGGGGCCGACAAGGTGGACGCCAGGCTGCCGCCGCTGATCCGCGCGGTGCAGCGCGCCGGGCGCAAGGTCGTTTGGCTCTGCGATCCGATGCACGGCAACACGATCCGACACCGCGGACAGCTGCAAGACCCGCAACTTCGATTCGATCCTGTCCGAAGTGCGCAGCTTCTTCGACATCCATGCCGCCGAGGGAAGCTGGGCGGGCGGCGTGCATGTGGAGATGACCGGCCAGGACGTCACCGAATGCGTGGGCGGCGCGCACCGGCTGACCGAGGCCGATCTCGGCGCGCGCTACGAGACCTTTCGATCCGCGGCTCAATGCCGAGCAGTCGCTGGAGCTTGCCTTCCTGGTCGCCGAGGAGCTGAAGGAGCGCCGCCGGACCAGCCGCCGCGCCGCGGCGATCGCTGCGCAGTAGGGCCGCGATGAGCGCCGATGGCACAGTCGCCCCGCGACCTCGCGGCCGATATCGCGGCGCGGACCGACACCTACTTCAACCGCACCAAGCAGGTCGTCGAGCGGTTCGGCGACAAGCGGGTGACCTACGCGGTGTTCCTTCGCCGGCCCGTGATCTCGGCGCCGCGGCTCATGGTCGAATGGCTGCGGCAGCGTCGCCGCCGGCGCGGGGGACCGTGTTCGATCTCGACCTGATCTATCCCGAAGGCGGCTGGGTCGGCGCCGGCGAGCCGATCGCCTATCTCACCGGCAGCTTCACGCAGCTTTCCGACCTGGAGACGATCTTCCTGCAGAAGATCGGCCCCGCCTGCGTCGCCGCGCACAACGCCTATCAGATGTGCCTCGGCGCTGCCGCAAGGCGGCGTTCCTGGCGATGGAGGCGCGGCATTGCGCCGGCAGCGAGATGCAGGAGATGATGGCTTACGCCGCCTCGGTCGGCAGCGCGCGCGGCGCAGCAGGAGGGCGCGAAGGGCTTTCGTCGGCAACGCCAATGACGGCACCGCGCATTGGTTCGGCAGCGGCGCGCGGCTTCGGCACCATGCCGCATTCGCTGATCGGCTACGCCGGCTCGACCGTGCGCGCGGCCGAGATGTTCCACGAGACCTTCCCCGACGAGAACCTGACCGTGCTCGTCGATTATTTCGGCCGGGAGATCACCGACGCGCTCGCCTGCTGCGCGCGTTTCCCCGAGCTTGCCGCGGCCGGCCGACTTTCGCTGCGCCTCGACACCCATGGCGGCCGCTTCCTCGAAGGGCTCGATCCGGCCGAGAGCTACGCCGTGCTGGAGCGCAACGCGCCCGGCGCCATCCGACGCTACCGCAGCGAAACCGAACTGCGCTACCTGGTCGGGACCGGCGTCTCCGCGGCCGCGATCTGGCGCACGCGCGAGGCGCTCGACGAGGCGGGCCATCCCGGCGTGCGGATCGTCGTCTCCTCGGGCTTCGGCGTCGACAAATGCCGCGTCATGGCCGATGCCAGCGCGCCGATCGACGTGGTCGGGCACCGGCAGCTTCATCCCCGAACAATGGAGCGAGACCTACGCGACGGCCGACATCGTGGACTACGACGGCGTGCCGATGGTCAAGGTCGGCCGCGAGTTCCTGCTGCGGCGCAACGGCGCGCGCAAGCGGCGCCGGCTGAGCAGCGCATGACGACAGCCGGCACGCCGGCATGCTCGCCGGCGTCATCATCACCGTCCTGTCAGGCGAGCGGCTATTTCGGCGTGCTCGGGCTGATGGCGATCGAGTTCCGCCTGCATCCCGCTGCCCTCCGAGATCATCCTGCCGTTCGCCGGTTATCTGGTCTCCACCGGGCGGCTCAATCTGTATCCTGGTTGCGACGCTGGGCGCGCTCGGGCTGCAATCTGGGCTCGATGGTGGCCTATGCTGTCGGCTCTCTATGGCGGCCGGCCGGCGGTGCGCCGCTGGGGCCGCTACGTGCTGCTGACCGAAGCGGACCTTGTGCACGCCGACCGCTTCTTCCATCGCTTTGGCGGTCCGGCGGTGTTCATCGGGCGGATGCTGCCGGTGATCCGCACCTTTATCGCGCTGCCGGCCGGGATCGCGCGGATGCCGCTTGGCGGTTCCATCTCTACACCTTTCTCGGCTCCTGGCCGTGGTGCTTCTTGCTCGCCTGGGTCGGCATGCGGCTGGGCAACGCCTGGGACACGGGCCCGCGCCTGCATTTCGTATTCCACTATTTCGATTACGCGGTGGCGGTCATCGCGCTGATCGTGATCGCCCGGTTCGTGTGGTCGCGGCGGGGAACGCCGGCGTGATAGGATGACGCCGTGAGTGCCTCGCTGAAAACACCCCTGTTGATGACGACGGCGGAGTTCCTGGTCTGGGACGCCCCGGGCCAACACTGGCAATTGGTGGACGGTCAGCCACGGGCGCTGGCGCCCGCGAGCGACGCTCAAGCCGCGATCCAGACCGAGCTGGGCCGACTGCTGGGCAATCACTCTCCTGACAAGCCCATGCCGGGTTCTTACGAACCCGGGCATTGTGCCGCGTGTGCAATCGCGCACCAACTTCCGCATTCCAGATTTGGGCGTCATGTGCCCGGAGGGATCGGAGGAGCGGCCGGTCCTTCTGGTCGAAATCCTCTCGCCCAGCAATCGCGCCGAGACCTGGGCCAATGTCTGGGCCTACATCGACCATCCCGAGCGTACGCGGAATTCTGGTGCTGCGGAGCAACGCGATCGGCGCCGATCTGCTGCGGCGCGCGCCAGATGGGACCTGGCCGGAACGCTCGGAGACGATCGAGGTGGGCGAACTGGTGCTGGAGAGCATTGGATTCCGAGCGCCGCTCGCCGATTTCTACCGCACCAGCCGGCTGAAGACCTGACACGGGGCAGGCCGGCGCGGCCCCGTGATCAGCACGGCTCCTACGGCTGCGGCCAAATCTCGGGCAGCCGGCGGGCGAGCCAGGCGGCGAGGGCGGCGTTCACCGCCACCGGCTGCTCCTGCGCCATCCAGTGACCGGACGCGACGACGACTTCCCGCAGGTCGGTGCAGGCGGCGCGCATCGGCTCCGCGAGGCGCGAGGTCATCGTCTCGCAGGTCGTGTCGTAGGCACCGTGCAGGAACAGGACAGGCAGCTCGATCCGCCCGCCGTTCGGCGCCCGCGCGGCGTAGGCCACGTTCCGGTCGGGGTTCATGTACCAGGAATCGGGCCCGAAGAAGCCGGTGCGGGTAAGCGCGGCGACGTAGCGGTTCAGGTCCTCGTCGATGAGCACGTCACGATCGACGGGCACATCGGGCGCGGCAGCGACGCCGGGGCCGAACCAACCGCCATTGCGGCGCACCGTCGCCGTGCGAGAGGGCTTGCCGACCGAAGCGGGATTGCCCTTTCGGAACAGCACCTTCACCGTGTCGCGGATGTTCGCCTCGAAGCCGGCGCGCGCGCGGTCGAAATTCTCTAGATGGAAAAACTGGTAGTCCCACTGCCCGGTGGGGAACTGGTCCTCGGGATAGAGCTGGCGATCCACCAGCCCCAGCAGGTTCACCGGCGCGAACCCCGACGGGATGTGGGCACACAGAGATTGGCGATGCCGTGGCAGCGGTCCGGGTGGTGCGAGGCGATGCTCCACACCACCGGGCTACCCCAGTCGTGGCCGACCCACACGGCCTTCGCGCAGCCGAGATGGTCGGCGAGTTCCAGCATGTCGGCGACGATGTGCTCGAGCGCATAGTCCTCGTGGCGGGAATAGGTGCTCGACCGGCCATAGCCGCGCATGTCGGGCGCGATGCATCGGAAGCCGAGTGCGGCGAAGGCCGGGAGCTGATGGCGCCAGCTTATGGACAGCTCGGGCCAGCCGTGCACGAAGATCAGCATCGGCGCGCCCTCCGCGCCGCAGGACAGATGGAACGTCGTGTGGCGGGCGGTTTTGAGCACGTTCTCAAGCACGGGAAACATGGCGAGGAACTCCGCGAGCGTAGGCCAATCGATGCGCTTTGAGCCGTTGCGATGAAACGCGAGCGACAGAGGCGATGAGCAGGGACCCTATTCCACGTAGATCATCTTCCGCGTCATCCCCCCATCCACCACGAACTCCGCGCCGGTGACGAAGCCGCTCTCGGGGCCGACGAGGTAGGCGGCGAGGGCGGCGATGTCGGCGGCGGTACCGACGCGACCGGCGGGGTGCTGGGCGTGGTCGGCTGGCGTGGGTGGCGGGCCGTTGGTGAGGATCAGCCCGGGCTGATGCAGTTCGCGCGCACCTCCGGGCCGAGGCTGATCGCCAGCGCGTGGGTCAACGCGAGCAACCCGCCCTTCGATGCCCCGTAGGCTTCGGTGTCCGGCTCCGACATGTGCGCGCGGGTGGAGGCGATGGTCACGATCGCGCCCCTCGCGGCGCGCAGCATCGTCTCGGCGGCGCGCGCCAGCAAGTAGACGCTGGTGAGATTGGTGGCGAGCACGCGTGACCACTCAGCGAGCGTGAGCGTGGCGAGCGGCTTGCGGATCATGATTCCGGCGTTGCAGATCAGCGCGTCGAGCCGCCCCTCGGTCGCACTGATCCCGTCGACGAGGCGCCGCACCGCATCCTCGTCGCCAACGTCGCTGGTCACGGCACGGCCGCCCCGCGGCACGGGCGCGGTGTCGAGGTCGGCGGCGACCACGCGGAACCCGTCCGCCGCGAGGCGCGCGGCGATCGCCGCGCCGATGCCGCGCGCCGCGCCGGTCACTAGGGCGACGCGCTCCGCGCTCATCGCATCAACTGCTCGATCAGGCGGTTGCTGCCGGCGAGCTTCTCCGAAATCAGGACCGTCATCGTGCGATGGATCAGGGTGGCGAGATCGGGGGCCTCGCGTTCCATCCGCTCCATGTCGGCAACGCTCAGGCGGTCCACCAGGCAGATCGTATCGGCGAGCACGGTGGCGTGCGTCGCCTGCCGGCATAGATGCCGAGCTCGCCCATGATCGTTCCCGCCGGCGCGGTTCGCAGATGCTCGCGCCGTCCGTCGGGCAGCTCGATATGCACGGAGACGATTCCCTCGGCGATGAAATAGAGCGAGTCGGCGGCGGCGTCCTGGCGGATCAGGATGTCGCCCGCGGCGATGTCGAGGCGCCGCAGATATGCTTGCAGACGGGTTTGGTCGACGGGCTTTCCTGTCACATCCGCCACCAGGGCCGCGAACGAGGCGCTCCCGGTCCTGGAGGCGGGCAGGGAGCCCGCGAGCAACTCATCCTCGGCGTAGCTCAACGCGGCGTCCGCGGTGTTGCACGCGGAGAGGGCGGGCGGCCACGCGGTCGCGATGTCCTGGCGCCGGAGCTGCTTGGCGATCGCGGGCGGGAGGCCGGTCAGCACCAGGGCGAAGTGGCGCTCCCGCGCCAGCTGGTGCAGCCGGCGAAAGATCATGCAGGCCGACGTGTCCAGGCCGACCACGCCGCGAAAATCGAGGATCAGGTAGCGCAGCCCGCTGTCGGGGACCTCGCGAATCAGGTCCTCGGCATTGAGAAAGAAGAGGTAGCCCTGAAGCCGGCAGACCCGCACCGAGTCGCCCACCGCGTGGAGCAGTGCCTCGGCCTCACGGGGGCGGATCAGGCTGCTGCGCTGGGCCGCGCCGCTCGCGGCGATGCGCACCACGGGGATGTTGCGGTAGTTCCAGACGAACATCAGCAGCGTCAGCGCCAGCCCGACGCCCACGCCCGCTACGAAGCCAAGCAAGATGATCGCCAGCAGGACGAGCAGGAGGATGCCCATCTCCTGGCGGGGCAGCCGGTGTCGCTCGTCCCAGACGCGCCGGATCAGCTGGTCGGCGCCGTTGGAGATGAGCACCGCGCCCACCAGGAAGCGGGGAATCGACGTTCAAAGATCCGGTGCCGGCCAGCAGCACCAGAACGCAGCACAGCGCGACCCCGAAGCCCAGGCCACGCGAGGTCGCCCCCATTCTCCGTGCCAGCTGGGTGTTCATGACGGACTGGGTCGACACCAGGCCGCCGAATGGCGCCGCCGCGATGGTGCCGATGCCGGCGGCGAAGACCTCGCGATTGAGGCGAAGCGGCTTGCGCAGCTCCAGCTCCAGCCCGCTGACGATCAGCATCACCGTCATCGCGCCGAGCAGCACGATGGTGAGCGCGAGCGGCGCGAGGTCGCTGACATCCGCCACGGTAGCTGAGCGGCGAGCGCCCAGTCCGGGGTGTGCCAGATGCGCCCAGGGGCGAACGGCCCCAGCATCCATCCGCCGCTCGCCAGCTCCGCCATGCCAGCGCCGACAGCATCCGCATGAGATGAAGGCGACAAGCGCGGCGAGGAGCGCGGCGGGGATGTTCGCCCAATGGCGAACCACGCGTTCCACGACGAGCAGCAACACGCCCATGGCGGCGGCGGCGGCGATGCGCGGGAGGACCGCGGAATCGAACAGGCCGAACCAGCCAAACCCGCGCGGGTCGAGGGTGCCTGCGATAGTCCGGCCAGCACGAAACCCAGCCGCTCCCCGCGTTGTACACGCTGACCACGGGGTAGGGCAGGAACCGTGCCAGCCCGCCCAGCCGGAACGCGCCGAGGAGAACGAGGACGATGCCGGTGAACGCGGTGACCGCGCCGCAAACCAGCATCGCGTCCTCGGTCGCGCGACCGGGTCGATGCCGGGCATGGCGCGGGCGACCTCCGCGGCGATCAGGGCATAGATTACGACCGAGGCGCTGATCGGTGCGGCCGACATCCCCGTCTCGCCGCTCAGCAGCGCGACCGCGATCATGCTGAGCGCGAGGCCCGAGAGGATCGCAGAGATGCTCACGAGCAGTCCGGGGGCCAGCGGTCCCGCGCAGATCAGGCTGGCGAAGGCGATCGCGTTGATGATCAGCAGGATCGAAGCGACGATCGCTGCGCAGGCGTTGGTGACGGTCGCTCGGGCGATATCACCGAGGCGCGATCGCCTTGTCGCGGCCTCGACCGTGACCGCCACCTC
>CAWCYL010000009.1:0-97916 GCA_963799825.1 uncultured Alphaproteobacteria bacterium | reverse complement strand
GATCTGCTGCCAACCTGGCTGCCGCCGACTGAGGACGACATTGCCATCGGCCCAATTTCTCTCCAGCGAGGAGCGGATCGTCACTGTATCGACCGAGCATCCGCTCGCGAACGGCCTCTCCCGATGGGATGCCAATGGCCAAATGCAACACTGATCAGTCGTTCGCGTCGTCGTATGCCTCGATGATCGGGAGGAGCTTTTCGCGTAAGGACGCGTATCCGGATGGGCCGATGCGCGCTAAGAGCGCGTCCTCGGTCGCGGCGATCGCGGACTCGAGTTCCCGAGCGAGCTGGTTGCCCTTCGGGGTTAGGCGCAGGACTCGCCTGCGTCGGTCGCGGGCGTCGGTTTCGCGTGCGAGAAGCCCCCTGTCGACCAGCGTGTCGACAACCGGGCCGCAGTTGCGCGGGTCGATCCCGACCAGGTCTGCCAGCTCGCGTTGACCGAGCGGACCGGCCGTTTCTAGGGCCATGATGAGCTTGAACTGGGTCGGGGTCACGTCAAGTTCAGCAAGAGCCTCAACCCACTGGCGTCGCATGATCGAGCCGGCAATCGCGAGGACATAGCCGGTGCCCTGCTGGTAGGTCAGCGCGGAGCGCCGCATGGATGTATGGCGCGGGTCCGGCTCATGAGATTTAAGGCTCATCGAGTGACGAGACAACGTCATATGGCATGATTATCATGACCCATGTCTAGATATCGAATGGAGCGTCATGAAGAACAGCGAATTCTTGAGCGACAAGGCGGCGCTTGTGACAGGCGGAAGCCGGGGGATCGGAGCCGCCATCGTACGACGGCTCGCGGAGGCCGGCGCGGATGTGGCGTTTACCTACAACACCGGCATCAACGAGGCCGCCGCCGTCGCGGAAGGCGTGCGCGGCATCGGCCGGGCCGCTATACCGATCGCCGCGGACCTGAGCATCGCCGGCTCCGCCGCAGAGGTGGTTCATGCCGCCGCCGAATCGTTCGGCAAGCTCGACATCCTCATCAACAATGCCGGCGCGAGTACGTGGGGCCCGCTCGCACGCGTGGGCGTCGAGGAGTTCGACCGGATTCTCGCCGTGGACGCTCGCGCACCGTTCCTGCTTATGCAGGCCTCGGCCGAGGTGCTCTCCGACGGGGGGCGGATCGTGAATATCTCCTCAGCCGTTACCAGCACTGCCCTCGCGGGAGGATCGCTGTATTCGGGTGCGAAGGCCTTCGTCGACCAGGTCACCAGAGTCGCAGCGATCGAGTTCGCACCGCGTCGGATCACAGTCAACGCTGTCGCGCCGGGAACGACCGCGACCGGCCGACTCGCGAACTCAACCCCCGAGCAGCGCGCCCAGATGGGAGAGTCGTTTACCTTGGGTAGGGTCGGCGAACCAGCGGACACAGCCGCATTGGTCGTGTTCCTGGCTTCTGAGGAAGCGGACTTCATCACCGGGCAGGTCATCTACAACAACGGTGGCCAACTGCGGCCCGTCGGACGGGCCGCGTGAGCCGCCAGCCGGAAATGCCCGACGTGCAACGCCAGCCAACCGATCCGATAACCGCGACCGTCACGGCCTGGCCCGGCGTACAGACAGCACCTCACCGCTTTGGAGGCATCGAATTCCGGCTCGGGCGCCGCGAGCTCGGGCACCTCCACGGGAACCACCTCGCCGACCTACCATTTCCCCGCCGCGTGCGCGACACGCTGATCGCCGAGGGCCGCGGCCGACCGCATCACATGCTCCCGAACTCCGGATGGGTCTCCGTGCCGATCAGATCACCCGACGACGTCAACTGTGCCATCGACCTGTTCAAGCTCTCCTACGACCATGCGCAGCACGCGATCGCAAAACGACAAGGCAAGCCGGCTGACCAATCGCCGAGCTGACAGTCCAACACGTCCTCACAACGCCGCGGCTCGATGCCGCGGCGCGACTGCACGTGACCGGAAATGGGCCGTGAAGGAGTCGAACCTTCAACTTTGGGTTAGGAGGGGCTGATTTACAGGGCTTGTCGAGTGCTTGCAGGGCTTGTCGAGTGTTTGCAGGGCTTCTCAGCTGCCCGGAAGTGCGCCCAACTACCCTCAGATTCGCTCATCTCGGGACATATTCTGGGACACGAAAATGCGCCCCTCCGATCCGCGAGACGCCAGCCGCTACGCCGCGACGTGCAGCGAGGAACCGTGTAGGCGTCGCCGACGGAGTGCCTGCTCGTCATACCGCCGAGCGGTGTTGCTGCTGTCATGTGGCCAGAGGAAGCCGCGAGTGATTGCCCGGGATAAGGAACGTTAACCGCAGTCGGCGGCCGGGATGGGCTTGCTGGCGAGCGATGTCGAGGCCAGCGACCCGCCTGTGTTTTCGCTTGCGCCAGATGCCGTCGGCGGGCGGATCAGCGCGTGCGGCGGTGTAGCGGGCTATTCGATGAGCCGCTGCAGTGTCTGGATCGTTGGAGTGGTGGCGCGTAGTCCGTAGGTGACGATGCGTTGGTCGGGGGCGGCGGCGGCAAGGATGACTTGGTAGTCGAGCGACAGTCGTCCGGCGGCTGGGTGGTTGAGGTGTTTGACGCCGGTGTGTTTGGGGCGGACCTCGTGTCGACTCCACTCGCGGTGGAAGTCGGGGCTGTCGGTGTTGAGCTGTCCGATCAGTTGGGCGAGGTCTGGGTCGTCAGGGTGGTGGCCGGCCTGGGCGCGCAGGTGGGCGGCGGAGTCGGAGGCGATCTCATCCCAGTCTAGGAAGAGGTCGCGGGCGGCCGGTTCGCAGAAGACATACAGCACGGAGTTGGGACGGGCCATCGCGGTGAGGCCGACGAACAGAGCGGCAGCGACGTCGTTGCAGGCGATCACGTCGCTGACGGGGTTGATGACATACGCGGCCGCGTGCGCCGGAAGCAGATCGAGCAGGGTGCGCGTGGGATCGGCGAGGGAGGTTCCGGCCCGGGCAGGAGCCCCAGCGGCCCTGCGGGCGAGCCCGTGCAGGTGAGCGCGCTCATGGTGGTCGAGCTCGAGCGCGTCGGCGAGCGCGTCGAGAACCTGGGCGGAAGGGCTGTGGCCTTTGCCTTGCTCAAGCCGGGTGTAGTAGGCGACGCTGACTCCGGCCTGGTCGGCCACTTCCTCGCGACGCCATCCCGGGGTGCGCCGTGGCGGTGTTCCTGGCGCGGCCGGCCTGCGCTCACGCCGGGAGCGAAGGAACTCGCCCAAGGCGTGGGCTCGCAAGGCGTCGGGGGCTGTGGACATCGCTGCATTGTCTCGCCCCGTGGCAGCGCTTTGGGTGACCCTCACAGGGTCAGGATCTGCGAGGTGCGCGCCGGGTAGCGGCAGGGCATGATCGTTTCACGGTCAAGATCGAGGCCTGTGACCGGTGCCTCTCGAGGCCCGGCCTCGGCGGTGCTGGTTGCGGCCTGTGTTGGGTTCTTCGTGATCGTGTTGGACACGACTGTCGTGAATGTGGCGCTGCCTTCGATCGGAACTGACCTACGCGCGAGCATCGCGGGCCTGCAGTGGGTGGTCGACGGCTATGTGGTGGTGTTCGCAGCGTTGTTGCTGTCGACCGGTGCGCTGTCTGATCGGTTCGGTGCGAGCCGCTGCTTCGCGGGCGGGCTGGCCGGGTTCGTGGGCGCTTCGGCGATGTGTGGGCTGGCGCCGTCGCTGCCAGTCCTGGTGGCGGCGCGTGTGCATTCAGGGCGCCGCAGCCGCGGCCGTCCTGCCGGCATCGCTGGCGCTGGTGCGCCAGGCGTACGAGGACCAGGAGCAGCGGGCGCGCGCGATCGCGATCTGGACCGCGGGCGGCGGAGCGGCGGTCGCCGCGGGCCCGGTGCTCGGCGGGGTCTTGACGAGCGCGATCGATTGGCGCGCGATCTTCTTCATCAACCTCCCCGTCGGGCTGGTGGGGATCGCCGCCCTGACGCGCTCGGCGCGGTCTGTGCCGCGCCCGACCGCGACTGACGTTCCCGGGCAGCTGGCGGCGATCGTCGCGCTCGGCGCGCTTGCCATCGCGATCATCGAAGGCGGACATGATGGGTTGGGCGCGCCAGTCCCGGCTGCGAGCGCCGCGATCTTCGTGGTGACCGCCGCGGCGTTTGTCCTGATCGAGCGGCGCCAGAGCCACCCCATGCTGCCGCTTGCCGTGTTTCGATCACCGATCGTTTCCTCGGCGACGATCACCGGGCTGGTGCTCAACCTCGCGTTCTACGGCCAGGTGTTCGTGCTCAGCTTCTACTTCCAACGAGTGCTCGGGCACGCGCCTGTGATCGCCGGCCTGATGTTCGTGCCGATGACTGTGTTGGTGACCGCCGTGAATCTGGCCGCTGGCAAGCTCACCGTCCGGTTCGGTCCACGGCCGCCACTGATTTTGGGCCAGCTGATCCTCGCCGGCGGCCTGCTGGGTCTGCTCGCGATCGGTGCACACAGCTCGACGGTCATGATCGAGCTGCTCCTGATCCCGGTCGGTGTTGGGGGTGGATTGACGATCCCGCCTCTTACCACCGCACTAATGGAAGCCGTGCGCGCCGAGCAAGCCGGGCTGGCAGCAGGTGTCCTCAACGCCGCCCGTCAACTCGGCGGGGCGCTCGGGGTTGCGGTCAACGGGGCGCTCATCGCCGCTGGCTTCGCGGCCGGCATGCACGCCTCGCTGTTGCTCGGCGCGGGCGCCACGCTCGCCAGCGCGCGTCCTCGTGGCAGTGAGTTTCGCGCATCCCCAGTCAACAGCCCCCAGCGACGCGCAAAGCCCCGATCGTGCTGAGAGACCCGAGCGTCGAGCGATCACAGGCCAAGACGGCGTCGAGGCCGAAGCGGCTCTCCAATCGCAGCACAACTCATGAGGACAACTCGAACCTCGTCGGGCGGGAACGCGTTGTGCTTTTGGCGAGGAGCGAGACGAGCTCTTGCGAGCCGGCTCTAACTTGCTTTGGCGGCGTGACCGCCGTATACCGGTGTGTGGCGTACCGGCTTGTTCTCGACGTGGTCGCGTGGCCGCGGGCTTGGGTTCGCGACTAACACTTTGGTGTGGGCGCGGCAGATCCGAGCGGGAGCTACGACGACTGGGAGCGCTTCGCCGCCCATTTGCGTGAGCTCGCAAGCCAGCGGATCGAAGAACTCTTCGAGATCCTCAACGAGACTCGCGCCCCACGCCAACGCCATCGACCTCCCCGAACCTCGAGACCCGGCCAACGATCCGGCGAGGACGCTGTCCCCAAACGGATCGACACTGGGGCGCCGCTCGCAGCGCACCGGGTGAAATCCGACAGCGAGGGACGTCGCGCATGTGAGTCGTCCGCGCTCGGGTTCGTGGTGGCGTGTCAGAATCGCAATGGAGCGCCGTCGCGGAAGAACCCGCCGCTTGGACCATCGTCATCGAGGGTGCATGCCCACGTCACGCTGCGTGCGCCGTCGGTGACCGGTCTGCCTTCCGCGGCCCATATCGGTGTCTGTCCAGCCCGGGCACACCGAGTTCACGAGGACTCCGTCGGGAGCCAGTTCGGCGGCGAGCATTCGGGTGAGTCCGTTGAGCGCGAGCTTGGAGAGTCGGTAGCCCGGGCCCCCGCGGCCCATGTCCTGTAATTGACCCCCTTGGCTTGAGACGTTGACGACGCGTCCGTGTGAGCTCGAGCGCAGCTGGTTGGCGAAGGCTTGCACGGCCCGCCAGGCGCCGAACAGGTTTGTTTCCATGGCGCGATGGACGCGCTCAAGAGGAACGGCGAGCGCCTGCTGGTCATCGTCGTAGTCGATCGCCGCGTTGTTGACGAGGATGTCGAGGCGGGGAATTTTGCGCGCGAGCCGCAGCACGCTTTCCTCGTCGCAGACGTCGAGCTGCTCGGCGAGCACGTCGCTGTCCGCGCGCAGCTCCGCCGCCGCCTGTTCGGCGTCATCGAGGCGGCGTGCTGTGAGCCATACTCGTGCTCCATGCCCGCCGAGCTGGCGACAGACCTCCAGGCCGATGCCGCGGGCGCCGCCGGTCACGAGGGCGGCTCGCCCAGCGAGCAAGCTCACGATGCTTCCCCGTGACGCGGCGATGGTGGCGAGTTGCTGATTGCCTGCCGCCCAGTCGAGGTGCAGCGTTAGCGCGTTCACTCGCCATCCGTCCTGCTCACGGACGGTCGCCTCGTAGTGGGCGGCGATGGTCCAGGTGCGCTCGCCGTGCGGGGTATCGAGGAGATGCGTGGCTTGTCCGTAGAAGCGAACACCGGCTTCGTCCGATCCGAGCACGTCGATGAGGAAGCTCCCGAGCAGGTGCTGGGTCGCATCGAAGCCGCCAAGGCTTCCGCGCCACGCCTCGATCACCTCGGACCCGGATATGCGCGCCGGCGCGCCGCCGGTAAGCGCGCTGTAGTCGAGGTCGACCGTCTCAGCGAGCACGTGAGCGAGCGCGTCCCAATCGCGACGGTCGGCGTTGACGAAGACGCGGGTCACAGCTTCCTGCGCCGCCGCTCGCACGGTCAAGCGTTGAGCGGGGCTAAGCGTCGTAGCGCTGGCCATGATGGGCTCCCTTCACGCCGGCACGGTCGCGGGGACGTTGTCGGCGAGCCAGTCGATCGCGACGGCGGCCGCTTGGGATACGTATGGGTCTTGGTCGTAGAACTCGATGTGGTTGTGGGCCTCGATCCATACCAGCTGTTTTGGACCGGTCGATGCGTCGTAGGTGGCTTGGGCGAAGTCTGGGAAGCAGAAGTCATCGCGTGAGCCGTGCACGATCAGCAAGGGCGTGGGTGCGAGCAGCGAGGCGCCGGGCAGTGAGCTATAGGCGAAGTAGGGCTCCATTCCCGCCGCGGTCGTTTGCGGGTTCCAGGTCGGCGCTTCGGGTCTGGCGTGTGTGTCGTAGTAGTGGAACGGCTCCTCGCCGTACATAAACGCGACGGGCACATCGTCGTCCAGTTGCTTGGCAATCGTTGGCACGTACGCGGTCTCCCCTGTTTCGCGCTCGTGTTGAACGAGGTCGTTGATTTCTCGCAGGTAGGCGGCGAACTTTTCAGGGCCTAACGGCAGCTGAAAGGAGGCACCGATCGCATAGGCGCCCGCGATGCTTGCGACGGCGCGGACGCGTCTGTCGCGCGCCGCTGCGGAGACCGCCAGCCCGCCGCCGAAGCAGACGCCGACCAATCCGATCCGATCGGGGTCGATGTCGCGGCGCGTGACGAGGTGGCTGATAGCGGAGACGATGTCCTCGATCACAACGTTCGGGTCGTAGTGACCGCGTGGCTCGCCGGCGCTCTCGCCCAGGAACCGCGGGTCGAAGGTCAGGACGCTGTAACCAGCATCCGCTAGGCGCTCGGCGTAGTGCGGGACGGTGATCTCTTTCACCGAGGAGATCGGCCCCAGCAGGACGACCGCGGCGGTGCGCTCCTCATCCGCGACGCCCGGGGGACGGTATCGGTGCCCCGCAAGCTCAAGCCCGCCGCTCTGGAACGAGACCCGCGAGCGACGCGCGGGGTCAGGATGGAGCTGTAGCTCTGGCCGCGCGGCCTCGAAAAAGCCGGGGTCACCCGGCTCCTGGAGCGCTTGCCGGATCGGCCTGATGAGTACCGATGTGGGGTTCAAAGCAACCTCCTGAGTGATCGTCGTATCAGCCAACGGCGATCCATAGCCTCGTCGACCACGGAGGATGGCGCGACCGCCGCTGTGAACGAGCCCCCGATTCGACAATGCATCGAGAGCATCGCTGGGCGATGCTCTCCGCAATCGAGACTCGTGAAACTTGCACTCTCCTCGTCCTCGCCGAAGAACTGCACGGCAACGACCCGAGAACTTGACCGCTGTTGCATCGCGCGAGCCGTAGCTGTGCTGAGGGGCCGTGGCTCTGAGGTTTCAGGCGACCGGAGCGAGTGCGCTGAGGCCGCGTTCGACTGCTGCGCTCGTGCGTTCGCGTTCTCCTGTTGCGAGCAGGTCGAGCAGCGCGCCTCGCAGAAGCGCGAGCACGAGCGTGCGCTCGGCCTGCGCGTTGACGCCGGCGCGGTTTGCCGGGGGCTGGGCGGAGGCGAGCAGCTCGAGCCAGTCGTCGACAGTCGCGCGGGCAAAGCCGGCCCACGGACCGTCGCGATCGACGAGCGAGCGTCCGTAGGCCTCGATCCAGAGACTGAGCAGCGCATGATGCTCGTCGGCCACGAGCCAGCGCCATACGGCGCGTGCGGTGCCAGCAAGATCATCGCTGTCGAGCGCAGCGAGCAGTTCGAGCTCCTCGGCACGAGCCCGCGCTATCAGCGCTCGCAGCAGCCCATCTTTGCTGCCGAAGAGGAACAACAGGACGCGAGGGCTCGAGCCAATGGCCTTGGCGAGTGGGCGCAGAGACAGCTCGGAAATACCGTAGCGCTGGATATAGAGGTAGGCGCGTTCGAGCAACTCCTCGCGGCGCGCGGATGACGCAGGTAGGTCGATTGCGAATACGATACGCTACTGAAACGACTGTTTCAGTAGCCTCCAAGCGAAAGAGAGGCGTCGATGCAGGAAGCCGTGATCCGGCCCCTGGGAACGCCTGGCGACCTCGGCTGGCTGGTGATGGCCAACGCTGAGGCCTACGCGCAGGAGTACGGTTGGAACGCCGACTTCGAGCGACTCGCAGTGCGGATCGTCGCCGACTTCGCAACCGACCACGACCCGGAGCGCGAACGTGCCTGGATCGCCGAGCTAGACGGGCGGCGGGTGGAAGCATCCTCTGCGTCGCCGATCCGCAAGAGCACCAACACGCGGTTCTGCGTCTCCTGCTCGTCAACCCCGCCGGCCGCGGTCGCGGAATCGGCGCGCGGCTCGTGGACACGTGCGTCGAGTTCGCGCGCGCCGCGGGTTACGCGCGGATGCGCCTTTGGACCAACGACCCACTGGCCACCGCGCGCCATCTCTACCTCTCGCGCGGCTTCGAGCTGACTGCCGAGAAGCCTCACCACAGCTTCGGCGTCGACCTTGTGGGACAAACCTACGAACTAGAACTCAACTGACTGCGTAGCCAGCTCCGCCATTCGCTGTCGCAGAACCTGAGAGCAGCCGCAAGCGCGGAGCAGCGCCGCGCTGTCGCTCCGCACGGAATGCACGGCGGCCTGGGTTAGCACCGGCGGCGGGGGGCGGCTAGATCCCGGTAACGGCTTGCCGTCGCGGCGTCCGTCTCGGCCCGGAACGCAGCAAGCGAGCGCTCGCGATGAACCCACAGGCGATAGGCCACCGCGACCGTCGAGAACGGGTCATCAGCCCGATGCACCAACGCAAGCAGCGAGCCCAGCTCGGGAAGACCGTTATTCAGATCCAACGCTCCGTCAGCCACGCGACGAAGCCTACGACCAGCTCACCAACGACGACGAAGCAAACCGCTGGCAAGGCCGGCTGACATTTTGCCTACTCGCGCCGGTCACGCGGCTGACTGGGCGGCTGCCGCGGCCGACCAGAGGCTTCTTAGCCAGGAGCCCAAGATGAGACGTCCTATTCGTGGGCGTCGCGGGGCGCAACCCGGATAGTGAGCATCCTGACGCGAACGGGGCACCGCATGGCGTCCGGGAAAGCAACAGCCCGTGAATACGGGCTCTTTTCATGGGCCGTGAAGGAATCGAACCTTCAACCTTGGGCTTAAGAGGCCCCTGCTCTGCCAATTGAGCTAACGGCCCGGGCGTGACCGACGGGCGCCGGGTCGTCGATTCTAGCTTTCGTCAGCCGCTGCTACCGGTCTTGCCGGTGGGTTGGTCGTCCCGGTCGCGGCAGTCGTTCCCGTCGCGCCCGTGGACTGCGTGAACAGCTTCAGGGCGGTGCTTGACCGCTTGCGTTGCGCGGTCGGCGCGAGGGCGACGGCGCGAGCCTCTGCGATCTCGCCGTTGCTCTTGTCCTTGGCGAGGAACGCGTCGAGTGCGAGGGTGTAGTAGTCGGCGTAGCTCGTCGGATTCGCCTGCGCAACGATCGCGGCGCCGCTTTCGGCCGTCTTGAACTCGGCGATGCCGTTCTCGCCGACGCGAACGCGACATCGGCCGCGAGCGTCGCGTCCGGCTGGGTCGGTGCGAGCGAGAGGTAGTCGGTTCCAGGCGCTTCGCAGGATCGCGAGCTCCCTTGCCCCGGCCGTGGTGAATCCGGCACTCGTGCCGCTCGTCACGTAGTTGGTGCTCGGCGAGCTTGAACACGGCCGTCGCGTACCGGTCCCAGGCGCGTGGGGTCGTTTGGCTGCTTATTTGCGATCCGGTGGGCCTTCGTGACCGCGGTCTCGTCCAGCTTGATGCCGGTCGCCGAGCCGTTGCCCTGCTGGGCCGCTGAGAGCAGCCCGTCGACCCGGCGCCACCGCCGACGCCGAACAGGACGAGCCCGCCGCCGATCAGCACGGCGAGGCCGCCGTAGACGACTTGGATCACGCGCCGCCGGCCGCGGCTACGAAGGTCAAACAGCATCGTCGTCGAGTGGTCGCGGAGGTGGTGGTCCGGGTGAGGATGAGGTGTGGCGCCGGCGGCGGCGCGACAACCGGCGCCCTCGCCCGGCGCCGGTCGCGGAGGTCGAGTATCGCGAGATATGGATGCTGATCTCGTAGAGGATGATGATCGGCAGCGTCTCGAGAACCATCGTGATCACGTCGCCGGGCAGCAGCGCCGCGATGACCGCGGCGACCGCCACCGCGATGCGCCGGTTCTTGCGCAGCTGGCGGGTTGTGAGGATTTCCGCGCGCGTGAGCGCGATCACGCAGGATCGGGAGCTGGAAGATCAGGCCCATCGCGACCATGATCAGCGCCGCGAACGGGTAGTAGCTGTTCGCCTGCACGATCACGTTGAACTGCGATGCGTTGAAGCCGAGCAGGAAGTGCGTCGCTGCCGGCAGGACGATGTAGTAGCCGAACGCGGCGCCGCCGACCAGCAGGCCCGGCACCGCAAGCATGATCGGCAGCGCGACGGCGCGCTCGCGCGGGCTGAAAGCGGGAAGCACGAACGCGTAGATCTGGAAGAGGATCACCGGCATGGCCACCAGGATCGAGAAGTACATGCAGACGGTGACGCTGACCGTGAACGGCTCCCCGACGGTGAACGTGTAGAGCGTGTCGGTCGGGGCTTGGTGCAGGCCTGCGATCGCGTGATCAACGTGCGCGCTAAGGGATGCGGCGCTCTGGCGCACCGCGGGGCTCGCGCCGTTGCCGGGCACACCGACGCTTCTGGCATATGCCTTCAGGGCGTGGCCGATGTTGATCACGGCCTGAGTGACCTTGCTCGACTGGCCGGCTGGTCCGAGACCCTTGTGGGCCTCCCCATTCAGAACCTTCTTGACCGGTTTGGCGAGGAACGCGAGCAGACGCTTGTTCTGCCAGAAGCAGACCGCGAATGCGACAGCGATCGCGATCAGGGAAATGATCAGACGGCTTCGCAGCTCGTCGAGGTGCTCGACGAGGCTGAGGCGATCTTCGTGCTCGATCGGCTGCAAAGCCTTCGCCATGCCGTCCACAGGCTAGACGTTGCTCGCGCGGCCGGGCGCCTGTGGCGACGCCGTCAATCACGTTACGTCGCGCGCGAGCCCTGATGGCCGAGGCAGTCGATTCGCGCGTTTCCCGCATGGCAGGCCTTCCGTCAGCGCCTCAAGGCTTTCTGGCGCCGTGTCGATATCGCGGACATGGCAAGTGAAACCGATTACGACCCGGATCGGGCAGCGGCTGACCTGCTCGCGGCCTCCGCCGGCCAGGCCCCCGCTTGGCCGCACGGCGAGGATCCGACGACCGGTGATCCGGCGCTCTGGCAGTGCGGCGGCTGCGACTGCGCGTTCGTCCAGCCGCTCGACTGGGATCTGGTCGGCCGCGCACACTGGCGCGTCACGCTGCGGTGCCCGAACTGCGAGTGGGTCGGGACCGGCGTCTTCAGCCAAGAGGCCGTCGATCGCTTCGACCGCGAGCTCGACCGCGGGATGCGCAAGCTTCAAGCGACGCTCTCCCGCGTCTCCCGCGCCTGCATGGAAGCCGACATCCAGAGCTTCACGCGCACGCGCTCGAGACGGACCTCATCGTTCCGTTCGACTTCTGAGTCGTCGCCGGCTCGGCCTGCGGCCGACCGGCTCCTCCCATGTGGAGCCATGTACGCGTGGGCGCACGTGGCGTCATCAGACGTCGAGCGCTGGTTGCACGTCGCTGGGGCCGAGCGTCCGCTCGACGCCACCGGCCCCTTGAAGCTGCGTAGGCGACTCGGCGCCATAGGCGCCGATCGCCCTAGCTCGCCCTAGCTCGCCCTAGCTGTAACGCTCGACCAAGCTGTCCGCCAGGAGCTCGAGCGCGCGGCGTTGCTCGGTGGAAGTGGCGGGGAGGTCGCGCTTGCTGGTGGCGACGAGGTGGAGCGCGCGCTGGCGTGCCTCGTCGGCGGCGCCGGTGCCCTCGATGAGCTCGCAAACGCGCTGGGCGTCGTCGGGCCCGCTGACCGATCGAAGATCGAGATCGCGCAAGCTCTGGGGAGCGCTGGCGAGCGAGGATCAGCGGGAGCGTGACGTGCCCGTCGAGGAGGTCCGCGCCACGGCGCTTGCCGGTTCGCTCGGCTGGACCGGTGATGTCGAGGACGTCGTCGAGAATCTGAAACGCCAGTCCGACGGCGCGGCCGAAGGGGCCGAGCGGCGGCTTGCGGGCGACAGCGCGCCGAGCTCGCAGGCAGCGGCGAAGAGACGCGCGGTCTTGAGCTCGCAGCGCTCGAGTAGCGCTCGAGCGTCACGTCGGGCCGCCAGGCGTCGGCGCGCTGCATCAGCTCGCCGCGCGCGAGCGCCGAGGAGGCCGAGGAGAGCGCGACGAGCTGTGCGACCTCGCCGTTGCGACCGAGCTCGGTGAAGGCGCTCGATAGCAGCAGGTCGCCGGTCGCCGTGGCCGCCTCGCGACCGGCGGCAGCGAAGACGCTCGTGCGCCCGCGGCGCAGCGGCGCATCGTCGAGGACGTCGTCGTGGACGAGCGTCGCCGAGTGCACGAGCTCGACGGCCGCCGCGGCGCGGCGACAGCGTCGACGTGAAAGTGCGAGCCGAGGCCGGCGACGAAGACGAGCAGCGGCCGCATTCGCTTGCCACCCGAAGCGATCATCGCCAGTGAATGGATCTCGATCGAGGCGATCTCGCGCAGGCGCGCCTCGACGCTTGCCATCGCCTCGCGCAGCGGCTCGCCGGCGAGCTCGAGGATCGCGTCGAAGGGCTCGGCTAGCGCTCCGGTCACCGCACCACCCCGACGTGGATCGCGATGATGCCGCCCGCCGTCAGGACGTAGCGGATCGCCTCGAGGCCCTGCTCGTCGAGGAGCCGTGCGAGCTGGCGCCGGCCCGGGGAAGCGGCGTACCGAGCTTGGCAGGTAGCTGTAGGCGGCCGATCCCCGGCGAGCGTGCCGAGCGCCGGCACGACCCGGTCGAACCAGGCGCGGTAGAAGCTCGCGAGCGGCTGGCGCGTCGGCTGGGTGATCTCGAGGATCACGACGCGGCCACCACTCCTCGTCACGCGCACCAGCTCGGCGATGCCCCGCTCGAGATCGGCGAAGTTGCGCGCGCCGAAGCCGACGGTAGCGGCGTCGACTCGCGATCGGCGAAAGAGGAGCGCGAGCGCGTCCGCGATCTCGAAACGGGCGGCGGGGACCTTGCGCGCGCGCGCGCGAGAGCATCGCCTGCGAGAAGTCATCGCCAACCACCTCGCCGCCCGGCCCGACCGCCGCCAGCGCCGCGGCCGCGAGATCGCCGGTCCCGTCGCGACATCGAGCACGCGGTCACCGGAGCGGAACGCGGCGAGGGCGATCGCGCGTTCGCGCCAGCGATGATGGAGCCCCGCCGTCATGACGGCGTTCATCAGGTCGTAAACGCCGGAGATCCGGTCGAACATCGCCCGCACCTGACGGCTTCGAGCGTCCCACGGCGCGGTCGCGGCTCATGGACGTCGGACCGCCGCCGCAGATGCGCACGCTGGTTGCCCGGACTGCGCCGGACTGATCGGCCACTACTTCGAGTCTGACAGGAAGGTGGCGATCGCCGTGAACTGCTTCGGCGGGAGATCCTTGAACGCCGGCATTGGCGCTGTCGGTTGACGATCGTGCGCTTCGATGCCCTCCAGCGGATCCGGGAGCCGACATGCGTCAGGGCCGGGCCCGGCCGGGGATTGCCGTTGCCGTCGATCGTGTGGCACGGCCCGCACCGTCGTCGGATGCGGCCGCGCGGCCGGCATCGAACTCAGCGAGAGCACAGGCTCGCCGGCAGCCTTAACGCTCGCCGGTGCCGCGATCGAGAGGCTCGTGGGCGGTTCCCACGTTCGCGCCCTTTCAGCGTGAGCAGGGCCATCGCGACGACGACGAAGAGCAGCGTCGCCATCGCGATCGGGCGGCTCTCCGGCCGGCGGACCGGGCAGCGATCGTAGAACGGCAGCAGGAACAACAGGATCATGCCGACGTCGGGATGCCGAGCGTCGCCGCGCCGAGGATCCCGGCGGAGGGATCACGCGCAACAACTGGAACAGGAAGAAGAAGTACCAGTCAGGGCGCGGGATCTAGTGGTGGTCGCGCCGGGTTGCCTTCGGCCCGAGCTGCGCGCCGAACACCAGCGAGAGCACGATGATCACGACGACGACGAGCAGCCCCATCAGCGACCTTCGCCACCGCATAGGGGAAGAACGGCTTTCCCTGCGACTTCAGGATCGAGTACTGCGGAGGTAGGCCTCCTTCTCTCTGGTTCACAGCGGCCCTCGACGAGCTCGCGGCTCGTCTGGCACGGCCTTCAACCATGGCGGAGCAGTCGTGCCGAGCTCGTCACGAGGTAGAGGTGCGCGCCGATCAGCGCCGCGATCGCGCCCGGCAGGATACATGAGAATCGCGTAGAAGCGCGACAGCATGGTCGCGTTGAACTCCGGCCGCCGCGCAGGAAGTCACAAAGGTAGGGCCTGACGATCGGGCCCGTGCCGTTGATGTTGACACCGACGATCGTCGCCCAGTAGGAGCGCTCGTCGAACGGCAGCAGGTAGCCGGTGGAGGCCCATCACCATCGTCAGGATCAGCAGCACCACGCTCATCACCCAGTTCAGCTCGCGCGGGTACTTATAGGCGCCCCAGATGAACGTGCGCGCCATGTGCAGGAAGATCAGCACGACCATCACCGTGGCGCCCCACTTGTGCATGCCGCGGACGAAGTTGCCCAGGAACACGCTCGTCGAGATGTAGCGCGCCGACTCGTAGGCGCCGCCCGAGGCGTCCGGGCGGTAGTACATCGCCAGAAAGACTCCCGTCACCCGCCTGCGAGAGGAACGCGAACATCGTCGCCGAGCCGAGCGTGTAGAACCAGTTCGTGCCCTTCGGCACGTTGCGGAACATGACCCAGCGCAGCGCCCCCCGATAGCTGCGTGCGCTCGTCGACCCAGTCGACGACGGTCGTGCCGGCCTCGGCCGCGTGGTCGAGCGGCGTTCGCGGCCGCACCGCGCTGCGTGCCAGGCGGCATCGGACGCCGGCAGCATCGCGGGCGGCAGCGGCGGCATCGGCAGTTTCAGACCGCGGCGGCGGCGGGAGCCTGGTGGGCGTCGGAGAAGATGGCCCCGGCAGCTTTCGAACGGTCGGGCGCGACGGCTACGCGGCACGTCGATCTCCAGCGGGCTCGGACCGCCGCCAGAAGGCGCGCAGCTCGGTGTTCACGCTGTAGCGCGGCCCGATCTGAACGAGACCGCCAGACAGGCGCGTGTAGAAGCGATCAAGCGGGCGCGGCGCGGGGCCGGCGGTAGCGCACACCCTCGACGTCGAATACCGAAGCCGTGGCAGGGGCAGATGAAACGCTCGGCCGGCCAGCACCCACAGCACCGAGCAGCCGAGGTGCGAGCAGCGTGAGGTGAGCGCGACCCACTGGTTGTACTCGCTGGCCGGCTGCGAGTCGACCTTCGGATTGCGCCTGCGCACGTACACGGTGCTCTTGCCGGCCTCGCCGATGCCCGCCGCGGTGGTGATGACGACGGGCAGGTAGTTGTCGTCGGGGAACTGGTCCGGCGTGCCGATCGTCTGCCAACCGAGCGTCTCGTTGCGGAAGACCGGGCCGAGCGTCGATCTGCGCCTCGATCGCGCCGACCTGGTCGGGATGCTCGAGGCCGGTGATCCTGATCCGGCCGCCGCGGATCGTCAGCGGATCGCCATGCGCCGTCTCCGGGTGCTGCTGGCCGCTCTCGGCGGTGATCTCCAGCGTATCGGGGTCGACGATGCGCAGTGTGGCCCGCGCCCGCTCGATCGGCGGGACGGGCCGCAACCAGTACACCGTCAGCCCATCCCCGGCGACCGTGCCCGTAGCACCCGTCAACACGACGCCGGAGAAATCCTCGGCCGACTCCAACCGGGCCTCGATGCGGGCGTCACGCGCCGTGCCGGCCGTGATGTTCTGCGTCACCCAATTCCGCGCGTTGCCGCCCGCCCCCTCCGGCCAAAGAACCCGGAGATCGGCGAACGCCACCTGGTCGAGCGCCAGGGTCAGGCTCGCCCGTAGCTTGCCGTCGGCGCGCAGCACCTGCCCGCTGGCCTGGATCTGCGAAAGCGGAGCCCCCGGGTGCCCGCGCAGCGCGATCCGCAAGCTTTGCAGCGTGACCTGATCCGCGTTGCCCTCGGCGGACAGGGTCGCGCCCTCCAGCGGCACCAATCCACCGCCGAGATGAGCCTGCCCGGCACCGATCTTCGCCTCCAGCAGCGCATTCCGGAGCGCAAGGCGTGGGCCAAGCTCGACCCCCAGGGTGATCGCGACCGGGGCCTCCAGTGCCGCCAGCGGAGCCAGACCGGGGGCGGTCCGGGCAAGTGCCGCCGGATGCAGCTCGTCAATACTCGCACGGAGCTGTGTGCGGCCCCCACCCGGCGCGAGCGAGGCGAGCAGATGCAGCGTTGCGTGCTGATCGCCGAGCGCGAGCTGCGCCTCGCCGCTGCCCTCGATCCCGCCTTGCGTCAGCCGTTGCAGATCGATTTCGATCGCCGGCACGCGCCAGGTGGCGCCGAGTTGCTGGTCCACCACCACCAACGCCGAGTCGCGGATGCGGACGCGTCGCATCTGGCCGATGAACGAGGCGCGCTGCTCGGTGCGGTCGTTGCCGGCCGGGCCGGGCGAGCTCGGAGAGGAAGCCTGCCCAGGGCGAGAGGCCGGCCGTCGCTGGCCTCGATGCCGCCCCGGTATCGTCCGTCTCGGTCAGGCTGCCGAGATCGAGGCTTACCGCCCCGTCGGCCGCGCGCAGCAGCCGCAGTCGCGCGCCGTCCACCTCGACAGCCCGCGGGCGGCAGGCGGAGGAGCAGCAATGCGCCCGGCGAGAGCGCAACCTCCGCGCGCGGCACATCGGCGATCCGTACACCGGCGGCGTCGGTCGCCGTGACGGAGGTAAGCCGGACGTCCAGCGGCGTATCGACGCCTCGGTGGAGGCCCTCCCAGGCGAGCGCCGCCGAGCCGATGTGCAGCCGGGTCGTGCCGCCGCCCGCGTTGGCCGCCGCTTCGAGTCGGCGGGCCAGCCAAGTGACCTCCATCGGTCCCTGCGCCAACCGCCACGCCAGGAACGCGCTGCCGGCGCCGGCCACCAGGACGAGCAGCAACGCGAAGGTGAGGATGGCGTGCAGCAGCCGGCCGGTATGGCGGGCCGCTTGACCCGGCAGACGCCTCACGGCCAGCCTGACGGCGTATGGACGACGAACCGTTCTCGCTGCCCGACCGACTGGCCGCTTCCCTTCGACCCGGAAGCGGCGGCGCGCCTCATCGGCCAGTTCGCCGCACTCGGCCGCGCCGAGGCCAGGCTCGCGGCCCGGCCGGACGTGACCGCGATGCTTCGCGCGCTCGGCGGCAACAGCCCGTACCTGGCCGAACTCGCGTTGCGCGAGCGGCGGGCCGTGCAGGATTTCGCGCAACGTGGACCCGGCCCGGCGGTGCGCGAGGCGATCGGCGCGGTCGCCGCGCTGCCGCCGTCCGCCCCTCGTCCGCGCGTCGCGGCGTCGCTGCGGCAGGCCAAGCGTATCGTGGCACTTGCCACCGCGCTGGCCGACATCGGCGGCGTCTGGACGCTCGACCAGGTCACGGAGGCGCTGTCCGACCTCGCGGAGACGACGCTCAGGGCGGCCGTTGCGCAGCTGCTGCGCGCCGCGCAGGACGCCGGAGAACTGCGTTTGCCCGATCCCGACGACCCCGCACGGGCAAGCGGCTTCACCGTGCTCGGCATGGGCAAGCTCGGCGCCCGCGAACTGAACTACTCGAGCGATGTCGACCTCATCGTCCTCTACGACCCGGACCAGGGAGTATACACCGGCAAGCCCGACCGGATGGGTACGTGCTTCACACGCCTGGCGCGCGGATTGGTTTCGCTCATGGAAGAGCGGGACGCCGACGGCTACGTGTTCCGCACCGATCTGCGCCTCCGCCCCGACCCCGCCGCGACACCGCCGGCGGTCTCCATACATGCGGCGATCAGCTACTATGAGAGCATGGGGCAGAACTGGGAGCGCGCCGCCATGATCAAGGCGCGCCCGGTCGCCGGCGACCTCGCGATGGGGAATGCCTTCCTCGACGCGATCCGGCCGTTCGTCTGGCGGCGCGGGCTCGACTTCGCGGCAGTGGCCGACATTCACGCGATGAAGCGCCGGATCGACGCGCACAAGGGCGGCGGCCTCGGTGGCCAGCGCGACCCCGTGGCGCGCATCGCCGGGCACAACGTCAAGCTCGGCGAGGGCGGCATCCGCGAGATCGAGTTTCTCGCGCAAACCTTGCAGATGGTCTGGGGCGGGCGGGATCCGCTGCTGCGCGACCCGACGACGCTTGGCGCGCTGCGGCTGCTGGCGCGCGCCGGCCACGTCCCGCGCCCGGCGGCGACCGAGCTGGCGACGGCCTACCGCTTCCTGCGCACCGTCGAGCATCGGTTGCAGATGGTCAACGACCGGCAGGTGCACGCGATCCCCGAGCGCCCGTCCGACCTCGTCCGGTTCGCCACGTTCATGGGCTTCGACGACGCGCCCGCTTTCGCGGAGGTGCTGTTGCGCCATCTCGGCCGGGTACGCGCGCGCTACGCCGAGGTGTTCGAGCAGGTGCCGGATCTGCCCGAGGCGGCCGGACTGGCTGACCGGCTCGATTTCAGCGGCGTCGACGAGGCGCCGGCCCTCCACGGCGGCGGCGCTGCGTGCGCTTGGCTATCGCCAACGTCGAGCGGATCGTCGGCACGGTGCGGGGCTGGCAGGCGGGGCGGGTGCGCGCGATGCGCTCCGAGCGGGCGCGCGAGATGATGGGGCGGATGCTGCCCGGCGTGCTCGCGGCCCTGGCGCGCCAGCCGCAGCCCGATGTCGCGTTCGGGCGGTTCGACGCGCTGATCGCGCAGCTGCCGGCGGGAGTGCAGATCCTGTCGCTGTTCGAGCGCAACCCGGTCCTGCTCGACCGGGTCGCGGCGGTGCTCGGCGCGGCGCCCAGTCTCGCGGAACACCTGGCGCGACATCCGGCGGCGCTGGACGGGCTGCTGGCACCGGAGGAGGCGCCGAACCCGGCCCGGCTCCTGCGCACTCGGCTGCGCGACGCGCGACTTCTTGAAGAAGTCATCGAGCTGATCCGCCGCACCGTCCGGGAGGAGGATTTCTCCATTTCGGTCGCCACGATGGAGGGGCGGCTCGATGCCGACGCGGCCGGACTGCGGCGGACGGCGCTCGCCGATGCCGCGCTCGCCGCCCTGCTGCCCCGCGTGCTGGCCGATTTTTCCGCTCGCTTCGGGCGGGTACGCGGCGGCGGGATGGCCGTGGTGGCGCTCGGCAAGGCGGGCGGGCGGGAGATGATGGCGGGGTCCGACCTCGACCTGATGCTGGTCTACGACCACCCGGAGGACGTGACAGAGAGCCGAGGGGCACGCCGGCTGGCGGCGAGCCAGTGGTTCATCCGCGCCGTGCACGCCTTCATCGCCGCACTCACCGCGCCGGGAGCGGACGGGCCGCTCTACGCCGTCGACATGCGGCTGCGTCCATCGGGCAACAAGGGCCCGGTGGCGGTCTCGCTCGGCGCGTTCCGGCGCTATCATGCGGATGACGCCTGGACGTGGGAGCGCATGGCGCTGACCCGCGCCCGCGTCGTCGCCGGACCGCCCGCGCTGCGCGCTCGCGCGCAGGCGGCGATCGCGGCGGCGCTGGCCGAGGCCGGCGAGCCCGAGCGCATCCGCGCCGACGCCGCGGCGATGCGCGCGAGGCTCGCCCGCGAGCTGCCGCCCGATGGCGCGTGGGACGTGAAGCACCGGCCCGGCGGGCTGATGGAGGTGGAGTTCATCGCCCAGGCGCTCCAGCTCGTCCACGCACACGCGAACCCAGAGATATGCAGCCAGACCACGCGGATCGCGCTCGCCCGCCTCGCCGGCGCGGGCCAGTTGGCGGAGGAGGACTCGCGGCTGCTGATCCGCGCCGATCATCTCTGGCGCACGGTCCAGGGAATGCTGCGCATCACCGCCGGGCGCAACGCCCCGGAGAACTTGCCCGAAGCCTCGGCGCGCCCGCTGCTGGAGGCAACCGGCGCGGTTGACCTTGGCTCGCTGAGGGCCACCATTGACGAGACCGCGCGCGACGTGCGCGCGGCATTCATTCGGCAGGTGGGGGAGATCGGGACATGAGCGCGGAAGAGGGCGACAAGGCACCGGACTTCGAGATGCCGGCGAGCGGCGGGCGCACCGTCAGCCTCGCGGCGATGCGGGGCCGGCCGTTCGTGCTGTATTTCTACCCCAAGGCCGACACGCCCGGCTGCACCAAGGAGGCTTGCGCCTTCCAGGAAGCGCTGCCGCAGCTCGGCAAGATCGGCCTCGACGTGATCGGCGTCTCGCGCGACCCCATGCTGCCGATCGAGAAATTCGCCGAGAAATACCAGCTCACCTTCCCGCTCGCCTCCGACGCCACCGGCGCGGCCGCAGAGGCGTACGGGACGTGGGTGGAGAAGTCGAACTACGGCAAGAAGTACATGGGAATGGATCGCGCCACGTTCCTCGTCGACTCTGAAGGAAAAATCGCCCGTGTGTGGCGCAAGGTGAAGGTGGACGGCCACGCCGTCGCGGTGATGGAGGCGGCGAAGGCGCTCGGCTGACCGAAGGAGATCGAACGGCCGCGAGTTAGTTGCTAATACGTAACATATAGGACGCGAAGAGGCGCTGTCCCGTCACCCCCGCAAAAGCGGAGGCGGCCAAGGCGGCGCGTATGGCGGCGGCGCGAATGGCGGTGGCGCGGCGGGGGCGGGGCGCCGCGCCAGGGCGGAATGCCTGGCGAGGGCGCCACGGCCGCCGGCCGCGCCTCGGGCGGCGATTGCGGTTGCGGTGTCCGGCGCGGCCGCTTCGGCTGGCGCAGCGCCTCGGGCAGCGGTTCGGCGACCATCATGCGCCAGAGCGGCCGGAGCAACCGGCCGGCCTGCGGCGCGGCTTGCAGCAGCGCCCGCATCTCCGGTTCCTCCAGCATGTGCTGAAACTGGCTGGCGAGGTGATTCGCCCGGAACCGCGCCAGCACCAGGCCGGCCGGGATGCGCCGCCGGCTCGTGTCTGCCGGCCGGGCGGGCGCTGGGCGCGCGGCGGCCTCGCGCCGGCGCGGCGCGCGCGGCGTCCCGGCCTCGAACCGTGCACACAGCGAGGAAAACCGCCGCAGGCTGCGTCCGAGATAGCCCCAGAGCAGAAGGGCGAGCGGCCCGAGCGTGGCGTGGTCCCGCCCGATGCCAACGGCCAGCGCCCGCTTGCACTCCTCTATGAAGAGGCCGAAGCGGTGGGCCGGTCCGGTGTGGGGCGGGTTGCCTTGGGCCATGTGCAACGTATAGCGTTACACCAGCTAACTTGGCAACCGAAAACACAAGCGCCCACCGTCCCGGCAACTCCGCGGGGGAATCGCATTGATCCCCCTCTCACGGCTTGGACAAAGCCTCCCCCTTGGACAAAGCCTCCCCATCGTAACCTTGGCTCAGACAGCCCTTCCCGCGCCATCTGATACCAGCCGCCCGTGGCTCTGACCCTTCCTCGTCATGGTCGGCGAAGGCCGACCATCCACGACTTTCTCGCCGCGGCACTACGGCAGGGCGTGGATGCTCGGCCGGAGCCTGTCCTCGGGCGGGCCTTTGGCCCGACCCGTGGGCCGAGCATGACGGAGGGGGTGGAAAGGTCATCACAGACGGCGTCTGGTATGAGGGATCGGACAATCGGGCTGACGAGTCTGCCGCCGCCGAGTGAGAGCGCCCTGTTTGCACCGGTTTTCGTCTCGCGGCAGATGGCCGGGTCAAGCCCGGCCATGACGAAGTAAAAACGACCGGGCCATATGCGATAGCCCTGCTGCGGGAAGGCGGTCCGCTCACGCGATCTCAGCGTGCCGCCAGCCTCGTGAAACCGTCGGCACTCCACTCCTCGCTGCCCACGCCATGATGCACGAAGAACAGGCCATCGGGATCATATTTCTGCTTCACCGCAAGCAGCCGCGCGTAGTTCGATCCCCAGAATGATTGCTGCCATTCCTTATCGAAGAAGTTGCTCTCGGAGACGTACGAACCTGCATCCGGCACCAGCTTACGCAGCTCGCTCATGGTGGCGTCCACCGCGCCCGCGTGCTTGCGAGCAAGCGTCAAATCCGGCTCATGGCCGGGGATGCCCGGATACGCCGGCGGACCCGCGGCGGCACTGATCGCGAGGGCGAAGGCGTCCAGCACCGCCGGGTTCATCGCGGTGTCCCGCGCGGCGGCGACGGCATCGGCCGGTGCGCCCGCGAGACCCTTGTTGAAATGCAGCATGACGTGCCAATGCCGGCTACCGGCGAACAAGGCGTCGGCGAGGTGCTCCTGCCGCTCCTTCCCGAGGAGTGAGGCGGGCAGCCAGGCGGACTGGTAGGCATGAAGGAAGAACCCCGCCTCGCCGAGATTGCTCGACCAGAACACGTTTGCCTGGGGCGCGCCGGGCCGGTCGTCAGGGAGCACCAGGCCAGGCACCTTCTTGAGAAACGCGGGATCCCAAAAGTGACGGGCCGGCGCGCTCGGGATCTTGGGTGCCGACGTGACGGTGAAGTCCTGTGGCGAGCTGGCGATCCAGTCCAGCAATGGCTGCCAGACCGCTTCGGCCTGGATCTTGTCCAGTCCCTGAGACACCATCGCGATGTTGACGCTGTTGTCGGGCCGAAACCCGATCTGCTCGCCCCAGTGCGGGTTGAAAAGGCTGTCGGCGTAAAAGGCGACGAGCCGCCCGATCAGCCGGCGAAAGGCCGCATCGGAGGTCGCCTGGATGGTGGCGAACACGGCGCCGAAGAATTCCGGGAGTTCGCGCGTACGGAGCGTCAGCCGGGTGACGACGCCAAGGCTGCCGCCCCCGCCGCCCTTGACGCCCCAGAACAGGTCGGGATTGGTGCAGGCGTTGGCCGTTCGCACCGTGCCGTCGGCAGTGACGATCTCGGCTTCCACCAGCGCCGCCGCGGCCATGCCGTAGTTCTTGGAGAAGCTGCCGAACCCGCCGCTCTGGATCAGTCCCGCGACCCCGACCGTCGTGCAGCCGCCGCCCTGCACATAGCGGCCGCCCTTCGTGGTCACTTCGTCGTAGGTGTGCATCCAGATCGCGCCCGCGCCGACCGTGACGGCGGGCTGTGGCGCTTGCTTGCCCTCGCAGCCCTGGGCGACGAAGGCGTCGTGCAGGGCGATGTCGTCCATCGCCCGCGTCCAGATCAGCAGCGAGTCCGCCGCGTTGGAGGTTCCCTGGTAGCTGTGGCCGCCACCTTTGACGACCAGCCGCAGATTGTTCTCGCGCGCGAAGTTGACGGCGGCGACAACGTCTTGCGTCGTTCGGGCGGCGACCGCGTAGGCACTCGGAGCGGAGGACCATGCATCGGCCCAGCCGGTGGTCTGCGTCAGTGCCGGGTTGTCGCCGATGGCATACGGGTTCTTCAGTTCCTTGAAGAATTCGTTGCAGGCCGCGCTATCCGCCGCGTTCGCGCAAGCGTCGAGCGGGGATTTCAACTGGACCAGTTGCCCGCCCACGTCGCGGTTCAGCCGATCCCAACGCTCGGCCGAGGGCCATGCGGGGTCCGAAGGTCGGGCACGCCGAATTGGGCCAGCGTGCGCCGGTTTCGACCGTTGCGATCCGAAGATCGGCAGCAGCGGGATCACGCCTGCCTGGAGCAATCTTCTCCTGTTCATCCGGGGCCTCCCTGGATCAGGCCGGGCGGACCGCACTCCGCCGGCGACTGCGCGCCGCGGCGGCGATCGCAATGCCGAGTGCCGCGATCAGCACCCAGACGGCGGGACGCAGTCCATCCTCGAAGTCGAGATTGGCGGCGAGCACGCGGTCGGCCGGGATATGGGTGGCAAGGGCGTACCACGTGTATTCGATCCCCGCCGTGGCAGCCGACGCCAGCGCCGCGAGGGGTAGCAGCGCGAGCGACTGGCGCTGCCATTCGAGGGGCAGCAGCCGCCATAGCATCAGCCAGACGAAGCAGCCGGCCATCACCATCGCCTCGCTCACGTCCACCTTGGATTGCAAGGTGGCATGGAACACCGCCAGCACGCCGATCGGGTAGGCCAGGCGGTGCAGCCGCTTCCAGTTCTTGCCCATCCGCCGCACCGACGCGTCGGTCGACGTGACCCCGAGCGCCACCAGGCCGAGCAGGGCGGTGAAGCCGATGGTGAGATAGAAGCGGTGGATGATCTCGGCCGCGACGTGCAGCATGTGCCCGTTCTGGTCGATCGAGTAGAGCGTGATATGGGTCAGCCCATACGCCAGGGCGCCCACGCCGATCATCCGCCGCACGAGCGGCAGGCGCGGCCAGTCGAGCACCGCGCGGGCCGGGCTCACGGCGAGTGCGACCAGCAGCAGCCGGATCGTCCACAGGCCGGTGCCGTGGATCACCGCGTTGAGCGGGCGCGCGCCGAGCGACCCGGTCGCGAACTGCAGGGCCAGCACGGCGCCGGGGACGAACAGCGCGAGGAACACGACGAGCTTGAGGGGCACCAGCCGGCCGGCCCGGTCGCGCCAGGGCAGCTTCATCGGCCGGCGGCGGGGCATCGGGGCGTGTGTCATCGGGATTGCGTCATCCGGGTGTAGCCTCGGGGGAGCTGGAACAGCGCGGGATCCTGTGGTCCGTATTCCACCCGCGTCGCCCCCGCCAGCACGCGCCCGTCCGACCGGACGCGCAGCAGCACGCCATCGGCGGTGACGCAGATCTCGGTCGCGCGGCCTTTCGTGTCGTGGGTGGTCCAATCGGTGCAGGCCATGCCCGACACTTCGTCGCCACCGCCCCGCGCGTAACGTCCCTCCTGCAATTCCCCGGCCGGGGTTCCCGGCGAGCCCAGTCCGGGCGGCGCCGCCGGCGCGTCCATCTCGACGAAGGACCGCTCGGGGTCGCGCACGACGTCCATCCGGCGCGTGGCGTAGTCGATCAACAGGAAGATCCCTGGGGTCGGCGGGTCGATCCGCATCCGCCTCGCCGCCACGGACCAGCGCATCCGCTGCTCCAGCACCCGATCGCCCGCGTCCGTCCGGTAGGTCACGGCGACGTCCCGGGTCGGGACGAGCACCGGCGCATCCGCCGCCCGCGCCGGGCTCGGCGGCAGCGCGAGTCCAGCGAAGGCCGCCAGCCCGGCGCGGGCGGCGAGCCCGGCGCGGGCGGCGAGCCCCGCGCCGCGAGCCCGGCGCGGGCCGCGAGGCCGAGCCGTCTCATCGGGCGGGGCGCGCGCCGCCCGATGCGGCCGGCAGGCGGGGGATGTCCATCCGCAGATAGCCGGGAGGCGGCTGGAACAGGCCGGCGGGCTGCGGCTCGTAGGCGACGGAGACCGCCTCCACGCTGCCGCTGCCGTATTGCGGATCGTGGCCCTGGCCGCGCAGCACGATGCCGTCCGCCGTCACGCAGACGCTTCCGGTTCGCCCCTCCGGGGCCTGCACGTCCCAGACCGTGCATGACAGGCCCGCGACACGCTCGGTGCCCTTGCGGGTGAAGCGCATCCGCTCGCTCGGCAGGAGATCGCGCGCGAGGCCGGATTGCGCCGACGTCTCGAAATAGGCGTGCGGCTGGCGCATCACCATCAGCACGCGGTCGGCGCCGCGATCGACGATGACATAGCCGGGCAGGCTCGCCGGCTCGACGCGCAGCCTCCCGCCGCTGACATGCACGCGAACCGAGATGGCTGCCTGATCGCGCGGGCCTTGGGCGCGATACAGCACCGTGGCCTCGCGCGTGGGGGTCAGCGGCGGATGCTCCTGGGCCGATGCCAGTCCAGGCACCAGCCCGACGAGAAGCGCCAGAGCCGCCGGGCGCCAGGCGGTCATGCCCGGCTCTCCGCCAATGCCGCCCGACGCTCTGCCAGAGCGCGGATCTCCGCGAGAAGCACCGAGGAGGGCGGCGCGGGGATCCAGCGCGCCGGCACGTCCACTGCCGCGGCGAGCAGCGACTTGTAGTCCTCCCGCGCGATCTCCTCGGTGCCGAACTGCGCCAGATGGCTGGTGACGAACTGCGTGTCCAGCAATCGGAACCCGCCCAGCCGCAGCCGCGCGACCAGATGCACGAGCGCCACCTTGGAGGCGTCGCGGGCGGTGCTGAACATGCTCTCGCCGAAGAACGTCCCACCCAGCGCCACGCCGTAGAGCCCGCCCACGAGACACCCGGCCTGCCAGCACTCGACGGAATGCGCGTGGCCCAACCGATGCAGCTCGCCGAACAGCCGCTCGATCTGGTGGTTGATCCAGGTGTCCTCCCGTCCGGGTGCGGCCGCGGCGCAGCCGGCGACGGTGGCCGCGAAGTCGCGGTCCGCCGAGACCTCGAACAGGTCCGACGTCACCGAGCGGAACAGCCGGCGCGGCAGATGGAACCGGTCGAGCGGCAGGATCCCGCGTCGCTCGGGGTCGAGCCAGTAGAGCCGGTCGCCGCGCCGCGTCTCCGCCATCGGGAACAGCCCGTGGCGATAGGCCCGCAGTATCAGCTCCGGCGTGATCTCCACGATGCGCCGCGACATGGGCCCATACTGCCCTCCCTCGGAGGGCTGCGGAAGAGCCGGCGCATTGGCCCGACCATACGCGCACCTTACGAAATTGTTGCGCAACGCTCATGTGTGCTGTTAAGCTTCTTAACGTGCTGTTCATCAGAACAGACGTTTGAATACTTTCGGTTGAGCCGGCCACCTCCCGCCGCCGCTGTCTCCTGCCTGAAGCGACGAGCGGAAGCCGTCCCCGCCGAAAGCATCAGAACAAGAACAACCGGTCCGGAGGAAAGAATCCATGCGGCAATTCCATTCGGTTGCGTTGGCGAGCCTGCTGACCGCGACGGTCGCGGCAGGCCCGGCGATGGCAGGTCCGTTCACCCCCTACACGCTGCTCACGACAATCGCGATCCCGAGCGCGGGCGATACGATCAATCCCAATCCCGGCGGCGCGTTCACCGCGTTCGACATCAGCTTCGTCGATCCCTCCACGGGGCGCGACTACGTGGCCGACCGCTCGAATGCCGGGGTGGACGTCTTTGCCGGAAACGCGTTCCTCGGACGGGTGCCCGGCTTCGCGGGCCAGCAGAAGTCGACCAGCATTTCCGGTCCCGACGGCGTACTGACGGTCAGCCAGGGGTCGCAGCACCGCTATTGGCCGGTGACGCGGGCAGTCTCTTGCGATCCTACAACATCAGCAGCCCCGCCCTGCCGCCGCCCGCCCTGTTCGCCGCCGATCAACACCGGCGGCACGTTCCGGGTCGACGAGATGGCATACTCGCCCTCCGCCAATCTCGTGCTGGTCGCCAACAACGCCGATGCGCCGGCCTTCGGCACGCTGGTGAACGCCAGCACCGGCGCCATCGTGCATGGCCACATCGTCATTCCCGGCGCCTCGCCGACCGACGGGCTCGAGCAGTCGGTCTGGGATCCCGCCACCGGCTCGTTCTTCATCTCGGTTCCGGTCATCAACGGCGGTCCGGGCGGCGTCGCGGAGATCAAGACCGACGGGACGGTCGGGAAGGTGATCAATTTCGCCAATCTCGGCATCTCGTCCTGCTCGCCAACCGGCCTTGCGTTGGGCGCGAGCGGCAACCTGATGGTCGGCTGCGGCAACGCGAAAACTCAGACGGTCGTGCTCAACCCGGCCGGCACCGGCTCGCTCGTCAAGACCCTCACGCAGATCAGCGGCTCCGACGAGCTCTGGTACGACCCGAAGACCGGCGACTTCTACGTCACTGGCGTGAACAGTTCCGGCGGGCGGGTGTTCGATATCGTCAGCGACATGACGTTGGGCATTCTGCAATCCGTGTCGCTGCCAAACGTGAACGCCCATTCGATCGCCGTCGATCCGGCCAACGGGTTCGCCTACGTGCCGCTCGAAGGCGGTTCGGCCAACGCGCTCTGCCCGCTCGGCTGCGAGGCGGTGTACGGCGCGGCGACAACCGGTGTCCCCGAACCCGGAAGCCTGCCGCTGCTGCTCGCCGGCATGACTGGCCTGTTCGGCTTGGCGCTGCGCCGCCGCATCCGTTCCGAGTAGACCCACGATCCCGTGATTTGCGGCAAGGGCGCCGGGGAAACTCCGGCGCCCTGCTCAATCGTGCTCCGCCACGAACCGCTCAAGCCAATGGATCGTGTAATCGCCAGCCTGGAAGGCCGGATCGTCGACGATGCGGCGATGCAGCGGGATGGTGGTCGAGATGCCGACGATGGCGAACTCGTCCAGCGCGCGCCGCAGCCGCGCGATCGCCTCCGCCCGCGTGGGAGCGTGCACGATGAGCTTGGCGATCAGGCTGTCGTAGTAGGGCGGCACCTGATAGCCCGCGTAAAGCGCGGAATCCACCCGTACGCCGAGGCCGCCCGGCGCGTGGTAGGCGGTCACGCGGCCGGGCGAGGGCGCGAAGCTGTCGGGATCCTCGGCGTTGATCCGGCACTCGATCGCGTGGCCGCTGAAACGGATGTCCTTCTGCGCGTAGCCGAGCATCGCGCCGTCGGCGATGCGGATCTGCTCGCGCACCATATCGACCCCGCACACCATCTCCGTCACCGGATGCTCCACTTGCAGGCGCGTGTTCATCTCGATGAAGGCGAACTGTCCGTCCTGGAAGAGAAACTCCAGTGTGCCCGCGTTGCGGTAGCCGAGGTGACGCAGCGCCGAAGTCGCGGTGGCGCCGAGCTCGTCGCGCATCGCCGGGGTCAGGACGGGCGAGCCCGCCTCCTCCAGCAGCTTCTGGTGCCGCCGCTGCAGGCTGCAATCCCGCTCGCCCAGATGCACCACGTTGCCGTGCGCGTCGGCCAGCACCTGCAGCTCGATATGGCGCGGCCGGTCGAGGTATTTCTCGAGATACACCGCGTCGTTGCCGAAGCCAGCGCGCGCCTCCGCCCGAGCGACCCGGAACGCCTCCTCAAGGCCCGCCGCGGCAAGGGCGACCTTCATGCCGCGCCCGCCACCGCCGGCGGCCGCCTTGATGAGCACCGGGTAGCCGATGCGCTCGGCCACGGCGGCGGCGGCGGCAAGGTCGGGCACCGCGCCGTCCGAGCCGGGCACCAGCGGCACGCCGAGCGCCGCCATCGCCTCCTTGGCGGCGATCTTGTCGCCCATCATGCGGATATGTGCGGGCGACGGGCCGATGAAGGCAAGTCCGTGCGCCTCCACCATCTCGGCGAAGTCGGCGTTCTCGCTGAGGAAGCCGTAGCCGGGATGGATCGCGTCCGCGCCGGTGATGCTGGCGGCCGAGAGGATGGCGTGGCTGTTGAGATAGCTGTTGCGCGCCGCCGGCGGCCCGATGCAGACGCTCTCGTCGGCGAGGCGCACGTGCATCGCCTCCGCGTCCGCCGTGGAGTGCACGGCGACGGTGGCGATGCCGAGCTCGCGGCAGGCGCGCTGCACGCGAAGCGCGATCTCGCCGCGATTGGCGATCAGGATCTTCTGGAACAACGGGCTATTCCAGGACCATCAACACCTCGCCGTACTCCACCGGCCCGCCGGAGACGACGAGGATTTGCGCCACGACACCGGATTTCGGCGCCTTGATCTGGTTGAACGTCTTCATCGCCTCGATCAGTAGCAGCGTCTGCCCCGCCGCGACGGTCTGCCCGATCGTGACATAGGGCGGCGTGCCCGGCTCGGGCGACAGGTACGCCACGCCGACCATCGGGCTGAGCACCGCGCCGGGATGCTGGCTCGCATCGAGGACGAGGGGCGCCGCCTGGGCGGATGCGACGGGAACCGCCATCGAAACCGTCTCGACAGGCGCCGCCGCATAGGCCGCCATCGGGGCGGGCGCGCGGGCCACGCGGATGCGACTGTCCTTCTCGGCGATCTCGATCTCGGTGAGACCGGTCTCGGTCAGGATCGCGGCCAGCGTCCGGATCGCCTCGACGTCGAAGGGAACGCGGCTCATGGGCGGTCCGCCAGCAGATCGGCAACGGCGGTCAGCGCCAGGGCGTAGCCGCGAATGCCGAGCCCGCAGATCACTCCGTCGGCCGCCTTGGAGACGAAGGAATGCTGCCGGAACTCCTCGCGGCGGTGAATGTTCGTGACGTGCACCTCGATGACCGGACATTCGGCGGCGAACAGCGCATCCATCAGGGCGACGGAGGTATGGCTGTAGCCCCCCGGATTGATCACGATGGCGGCGGCCCGGTCGCGGCACTCCTGCACCCAGGAGATCAGCTCGCCCTCACCGTTGGTCTGCCGGAAGTCGATGGCGAGCCCCAGCGCCTCGGCCGTCTCGGCGCACAGCTGCTCCACGTCATCGAGGGTCGCGCTGCCGTAGAGGTGAGGCTGGCGCAATCCGAGCATGTTCAGATTGGGGCCGTTCAGCACGGCTATGAGGGGCAAGGGCGCTGCGTGGGACATGGCCGCCGCCTAGCATAGGCCGAGGCTCGGGTCCAACGCTCGCGGGGGAAGCAGGCGCCTCAGTCCTCCGCCACATGGTCGGCCACATAGGCGCCCCGCTTGCCCATCGGTTTGGGCGGCCCCTCGGTGCTGTCGCGCGCCGTCTGGAGTTCGAGCTCGGAGTTCAGCTCGGCACCCAGCATGACCGCGTAGATCGTCACCCAGAACCACATCATGATGGCAACGACCGTGCCGAGCGGCCCGTACGTCGCATCGTAATTGGCGAGATCGGCCACATAGAGCGTGAACAGGGCCGAGGCGGCCAGCCACAGCAGCGTCGCGAGGAGCGAGCCCGGCGTGACCCAATGCCACTTCGCCTGCCGCCGCGAAGGGCCGAAACGATAGAGAACCGACAGCGAGAGCAGCACGAACACCAGCAGCACGGCCATGCCAGCGAGCCGCAGCAGCAGCTTGGCGTGCGCCGACAGGCCGACGAACGAGATCACCGCGGGCAGGAACACCAGGATCGCGATGGCGAGCACGGCCCCCAGCATCGCGCAGAGCGTCATGGCGAACGCCACGAACTGGAAGCGGAGGAAACTGCGCTGCTCCTCTTCCTCGTAAGCCATGTTCAGCGCCGACAGCAGCGACTTCGTGCCCGTCGCCGAGCTCCACAGCGCAACCGCCGTGCTGATGAGCAGCCCGACCCCGAGCGTGCCCTGCCGCTGTGAGACAAGCTGGTGCACGCGATCGGAAATCAGCGTGAACGCGGATGACGGAACGAAGCGGGCGATAACCTGCAGCTGCGGCTCGACGGTCGCCGGGTCGAACACCAGCCCGTAGATGAAGATCAGCATGGTGATCGCGGGGAACAGGGCGAGGGTGGCCCAGAACGCGCACCCGGCGGAGACCAGCGAGACGCGATCCGAGATGGCCTCGCGCGCCGTGCGCCCGATCACCGCCTTCCAGCCCGGCCAGGGGATCTGCCCGGGACTGTCGGCGCGCCGTCCAAGCCGCTCGGCACCTGGGCTGCGCTGTATCGCATCGGCCTTCGCACCACCGGCCGTGTGGTTCCGTTCGACCGTGTGCTCGCCGTCCGCGGTCGCCAATCCCCTTCCTCCCGTAGACTGCCCAGCGCCGGTCATCGTGTTCCGGCATCAAACGCCGCGTGGGCGCAACGCCGGGACAAATCGACCGGTTGCGCGGCCCGCCCGCCGATGCCGCAACCGATTTGCCACTCGGGGGATAAATTCCCCTTGCGCCAGGGGGGTGGGGGTCTTATGTCGCCCCCCTACGCAGCAACGCACGTGCCTCTGGCCCTTGTGGTTACGCAACGACGTCAAGCGTTCTGGCAATCGTTTGGTCGCTGGTTCGTTCGACCGTTTCGTCAACTCCGCCCGTCGCCTGTCTCAGGCGGGCGTTTTGTAGGGAGGCCCGGTGCGATGACGCCCAAGATCGCCCGTTTCCTGATTGAGCGCCAGCCGGCGACGCCGTGCCTGGTCGTCGACACCGATCGCGTGGAGGAGAATTTCCGCGCGCTTCGCCGCGCCCTGCCGCTCGCGCAGATCTATTACGCCGTGAAGGCCAATCCGGCCCCGGCCGTGCTGGATCGGCTGGTCACGCTGGGCAGCCGGTTCGACGCTGCTGGCATCGAGGAGGTCGAGGCCTGCCTGCGGGCCGGCGCCCGACCCGCCGCGATCAGCTTCGGCAACACGATCAAGAAGGCGAGCGCCATACGCCGCGCCCATGAGGCGGGGATCACGATGTTCGCCTTCGATTCCATCGAGGAGCTGGAGAAGCTCGCGCGCGAGGCGCCGGCTAGCCGGGTGTATTGCCGCATCCTGGTGG
Source organism: uncultured Alphaproteobacteria bacterium (assembly GCA_963799825.1). GTDB lineage: Bacteria > Pseudomonadota > Alphaproteobacteria > Acetobacterales > Acetobacteraceae > JAFKFI01. The sequence goes on along the minus strand of CAWCYL010000009.1, from coordinate 65,480 downwards.
AGAACGCGGGTGCCGACTGGCCGCTCTCGCGCAAGTTCGGCACCACGATCGAGACGGCGCGCGAGCTGATGCTGCGGGCCGGCGAGCTCGGCCTCGATCCGTTCGGCCTGTCCTTCCACGTCGGCAGCCAGCAGACCAGCACGGCGGCCTACGAGGCAGCGATCGGCCGGGTGGCGATGCTGTTCACCGATCTCAAGGATGCGGGGGTCAACGTCCGCATGGTCAATCTCGGCGGCGGCTTCCCGACCCGCTATCGCGACGACGTGCCGGATATCGACCAGTTCGCCAGCGCGATCATGGGGGCGATGACCGAGCATTTCGGCAACGCGCTGCCCGAGATGGTGATCGAGCCGGGCCGCTTCGTGGTGGGCGACGCGGGCGTGGTGAGTTCCGAGGTCGTGCTGGTCTGCCGGCGGTCGACGAACGATCCGGTGCGCTGGGTCTATCTCGACATCGGCCGCTTCGGGGGTCTTGCCGAGACCGAGGGCGAGGCGATCAAGTACCGCATCACGACCCCGCACGACGGCGGCCCGACGGGACCGGTGGCGATCGCGGGACCGACCTGCGACGGCGCCGACATCCTGTATGAGAAGTCCAACTACCGCCTGCCCCTCGCACTCACCGGCGGCGAGCGGGTGGAACTGCTCTCGACGGGGGCCTACGTCTCGACCTACGCGAGCCAGCGGTTCAACGGCTTCGCCCCGCTCGACGAGCACTACATCTGAGCGCGCGCCGCCCCTCTCCGCTACGGTCGGGGTGGCGTCGCGACGAGCACGCGGTTGCTGGCGTACGAGATCCACAGCCGCGCGTCGCGCAGGATGTCCAGGCCGAGGATCATGTCGAACGGATATCCGCCCGCGGGAGCGCCCACGGCGAGATGGGCATCGCGCAACACCAGCGGCCCGAAGCGGATCTCCGCGAATTCGCGGATCTGCACCGCCATTTCCTGACGGCCGACGCCGCGAAGGGCCGGCCCGGCGCGCGCATCTGACGGATTGGCCGCAAGCCCTAATCGAGCCGCGCCGCGTGCGGTGACGAGAGAGGCGACGGCACCCGTGTCCAACTCGGCCTGCAAAATCCGTCCGTCGATCTGCACCGGCACCAGCAGGACGCCCGCCTTCGGGCGGGTGGCCGGAACGGTGACGAAAGGGAGCGACCACGGGATCGCGCCGGTGGCGCAGTCCTGCATCGCGTAAATACCGAGCGTGCCGGCCGCGAGATCGAGGTCGAGATCGAACACGGAGAGGTAGTCCGAGCCGAGCAGGCCGGCGGCGCCGTCCGCGCCCGACGTGGGAAACGGCAGCGGCGCGACCACGAGGCTGAGCACCGGATTGACCGAGCGACGGCGCAGCGGCACGCCGCCCAGCGTGAAGGATTCGAGCAAGGCGTTGGCGCGCCACTCCACGCCGCCGACCCCGCGAATGAACGTGCTCACCCAAGGATCGCCGCGCAGGTGAAGCTCGCGCATGGCGGCTTGCGAAACCACCGTCCGCTCCGCGCCAGTGTCGAGCACGAGGCGCGCCGGCTTGCCGTCGAGTGCCGCCGTGACCGTCAGGAGCCGCCCCATCCGCTCGACCGGCACCGTCGCGCGACGCTCCGGCCGACAGGTCGCCTGTGCGGAGGCCGCCGCGAGCGACCCCAACGCGGCGGCCAGCACGACGGCGAGTATGGGGCGCGACGACCTCCGCACTGGCGACACTCCGCTTTCCGGCATTCCTCGGCTATCCTGACCCGACTGCGTGTAGGGAGGGAACTGGCGAATGGCATCCATCACCATCCAGGCGACCGACGGCTCGGGCAGCTTCTCGGCCTATTCCGTCGAGCCGAAGAGCAAGCCGGCCGGCGCGGTCGTGCTGATCCAGGAGGTGTTCGGCGTGAACCAGGCGATGCGCGACACCGCCGACTGGGTCGCCGATCTCGGCTTCCTCTGCGTCTGCCCCGACCTGTTCTGGCGGCTCGAGCCGGGCGTCGACATCACCGACAAATCCGAGGCCGAATGGAAGAAGGCGTTCGAGCTGTTCGGCAAGTTCGACCAGGCGAAAGGCATCGAGGATCTGAAGGCGACCGTCGCGGCGGCCCGCAAGCTGCCGGGAGCGAACGGGCGCGTCGGCACGATGGGTTACTGCCTCGGCGGCCGGCTCGCCTTCATGATGGCCGAGCAGTCGGACGCGGACGTGAATATTTCCTACTACGGCGTCGGGCTCGACGGCCTGCTCGGGGACATCGGCAAGATCAGCAAGCCGCTGCTCGTCCACATCGCCGACCAAGACGAGTTCTTCCCGTCCGAGGGCCGTCAGAAGGTGGTGGCCGGCGTGCAGGGCCACGCACAGATCAAGGCGTACAGCTACCCGAACGCCAACCACGCCTTCGCCCGCGTCGGCGGCGTGCACTGGGACGGCCGCTCGGCGGCGATCGCGAACGGGCGGAGCGCGGAGGCTTTGGTCGCGGCGCTGGGATAGCGGCTTAGGATCCCTGATCCGGCCACCACTCCCCGAGCACCTGGTCCTCCGTCAGGGCGGCTGCGGGATCCACAACGCCGTCGTCTCCGCGGTCCCGCAGTGCACGCTCCGCGTCCTGACGTACCGTGTCGCGCAGCTTTGCGACAAGGGCGCCCACTGTCGTTCGCATCGAGGCGTTTTCGTCCAGCAGTGTCTCGATGGCGCGTCTCTGCTCCACCACGGTCTCGCGCCAGCCTGCGCGCGGGCCAGGGTCGCTTCCGAAACGGAGCTTGAGCAGATGAACCATCGCGACCCGAAGCCGGTTGCGCAGTTCACGCCGGTCCGACGCTGCCAAGCCCTCGACCTCCTCGATGAGATGCTCCCAGTCGACGGGCTCGTTCCCGCCGCTCCGATGGGCGCGCAAGGCACGAGCCTGCTCGTCGGCCCAGGCCGCGAAATCCGAATGATAATCGCTGCTCATGACGGTTCGCCACTCACCCTCGAAACCAGACGGAGAGTATAATAGGCGCAAAGACGGGTCGAGATGGTCGACACCTACCCGATCAAACCCGCCGAGATGATCGCCAGCAAGCAATGGCACAGCACTGTCGACGCTGAGTTTGAGGTCATGGGACTTTCGCCGACAAAGGCTCACGTGGTGCTGCCGGGCGCACGTCGTCTGCGCGCGGATGGGTCGCTCATCGAGACGGTGTCGGCATTCTACGGCTTCACGAAAACCGATGCTGGTTGGAAGATGTTCGCCTTCTCGGACGTCATCGTGCCGGCATAAAGGCGCCTCGTCTGGTCGTCTGTGCGTTTGGCAGGTAAACGGGGCGTGGAGAGGAAGGAGATTCCGATGTCCCCGCTCACCCTCGACGCCCTCGCGGCCTCGGTGCCGGACGGCGCCTTGGTTGCCCTGCCGCCCGACAACTCGCTGTCCCCGGCAGCCTTCGCCCGCGCGCTGGTACGGGCTGGCAAGCGCGGTCTGCGGCTGGTGGGCGTGCCCGTGTCCGGCTACGCCACCGACCTACTGATCGGCGCCGGGTGCGTCGCCTCGGTGCAGACCAGCGGCGTCAGTCTCGGCGAGGCGGGATTCGCGCCCTGCTTCACCCGCGCCCTCGCCGCCGGGCGTGTGCAGGTGATCGACGCGACCTGCCCGGCGATGCACACCATGCTGCAAGCGGCCGAAAAGGGCGTGCCGTTCATGCCGCTGCGGGGCGTGATCGGCAGCGACATTCTCCTCCACCGGCCCGATTGGAAGGTGATCGACAACCCGTTTGCCGCGAGCGGCGATCCCATCGTGCTGCTGCCCGCGTTGCAGCCCGACATCGCGGTGTTCCACGCGGTGATGGCGGACCCGGACGGCAATGTATGGGTCGGCAAGCGGCGCGAACTCGCCACCATCGCCCATGCCGCGCGGCGCGTGCTGGTCACGGTGGAACGGCTCACGGAGAAAAACCTGCTGGAGGATGACCGACTGGCGCCCGGCACGATCTCCGGCACCTATGTCGATGCCGTCGCGCTGGCGGAGCGTGGCGCGTGGCCGATCGCGCTGCTCGACGAGTACGGCTTCGACGCCGCGCACGTGGCGGAATACGCCAAGCTCGCGCGCACCGAGGAGGGGTTCCGCACCTATCTCGACCGCTACGTGCTCACGCCGCAGGCACGGGCCGCCGCGGAATGATCGCGCTCGAGGAGCGGATGGCGGCGGCGATCGCGGGGCTGATCCTCGATCCCGCCGCGCCGCCGGTGCGCCATATCGCGGTGGGGGCGGCGAGCCCGATCCCGGCGGCGGCGTGCTGGCTGGTCAAGAAGGGCGGCCACCCCGTGCGGCTGTCGCTGCTGCACAAGCATAGCGGCAACCCGTTCACCGAGGGCACGCGCGAGCTGTTCGACCTAACCGGCCAGGGCCGCATCGACCTGTTCTTTCTCGGCGGCGGGCAGATCGACGGGCAGGCGAACATCAACCTGATCGGCACTGGCGACTGGCCGGGCACCGGCGTGCGCTTCCCCGGCAGCTTCGGCTCGGCGTTCATGTACCTGATGACGCCGCGCACCATCCTATTCCGCGAGGAGCACTCGCCGCGCGTGTTCGTGCCGCGCGTCGACATCGTCTCCGCGCCGGGTGTCTCGCCGCCGGGCGTGTTCCGTCGCGGCACGGCGCAAGGGCTGGTGACTGGGCGCTGCGTGTTCCGCTTTGACCCGTCACGCGCCCGCTTCACACTCGCCTCGGTGCATCCCGGCGAGACGGCGGCGAGCATCCGCGCCAGCACGGGCTTCGATTACGACGAGCCGGCCGACGTGCCGGTGACACCCGATCCGACCGAGCAGCAACTCGCCCTGCTGCGCGGGCCGGTGTGCGACGAGATGCTGGAAACCTATCCCGATTTCTGCGCCCGCGTCTGGCAGCGGCGCGCCACCGACGAAAGAGCCGCGTGATGGATGGATCGAACAAGCCCGAGACCGGGGGCAAGGGCATCGCGCGGTCGGCGGGCGCGCTGGCTGGGCTGAAGGTGATCGACCTCACCCGGGTGCTCGGCGGCCCGTACGCGACGATGATCCTGTCGGATCACGGCGCCGACGTGACAAAGATCGAGCCGCCGCAGGGCGACGAGGTGCGCGACTGGGGGCCGCCGTTCCGCGACTTCGATGACGGCACGCGCGACGCCAGCTATTTCATCGGTATCAACCGCAACAAACGCTCGGTCGCGCTCGATGTCTCCCGGCCCGAAGGGAAGGCGGTGCTGCTGCGGCTGCTCGAGGACGCCGACATCCTGGTGGAGAATTTCAAGCCGGGCGGCATGGAGAAATGGGGGCTTGGCTATGAGAAAGACCTCGCCCCGCGTTTCCCGCGCCTGATCCATTGCCGCGTCTCCGGTTTCGGCGGCGACGGCCCGCTCGGCGGGCTGCCCGGCTACGACGCCATCCTGCAGGCGATGACCGGCCTGATGAGCGTCAACGGCGACCCCACCACCGGGCCGCTGCGTCTCGGCATCCCGCTGGTCGATCTCGGCACCGGGCTCTATTCGGTCATCGGCATCCTGATGGCGCTGCACGAGCGGGCGCGATCCGGACGCGGGCAGTATCTCGACATGACGCTGCACGATTGCGGCATGGCGCTGCTGCACCCGCAGGCGGCCAATTTCTTCCTCAACGGCAAACGCCCGACACCCACCGGCAACCCGCACCCGAACCTCGCACCGTACGAGAAATACGCCACGCGGACCGGCGAGATTTTCGTGGCATCCGGCAACAACGGCCAGTTCCGCAAGCTGTGCGAGCTGATCGGCAAGCCGGAGCTGTCATCGGACGCGCGGTTCCGCGACAATGCGGACCGCCTCGCCAACCGGGGTGAGCTGATCGCGCTGCTCGGCGCCGAGTTCGCCCATGAGGACGGGCACGAGCTGTCGCTTCGCCTGATCCGCAACGGCGTGCCCGCCGGGCCGGTGCTGCCGGTCGACGAGGTGATGCAGGCGCCGCACACCGAGCATCGCGCGATGGTGACGGAACTCGGCGAATACCGCGGCCTCGGCACGCCGATCAAGCTGTCGCGCACCCCCGGCGGCACGCGGGCAGCGCCGCCCCGCTTCGGCGAGCATGGCGCGGAGGTGCTGGCCAAGCACGGCTACTCGGCGGAGGAGATCGAGAAGCTGGAGGCCGACGGCGTGCTCTACACGCGGCGCCGGACGTAGTTACTCGGTTTCCTCCGGCCCCTCCGCCTCGCGGCGGAGGCGACGGAAGCTGCGGACGCTGAACGGCAGCATCCCGAGATAGATCAGCCCGGCCGCCGCCAGCGCGGCCCACGGATCGGCCACCAGCAGGGCGGCGAAGGTGCCGGTGCCGAGCATCACCGGCAGCACGTACTCGGCCGGCACCTTGAAATTCTTGAAGCTCCACACAGGCAATGTGGAGACCAGCAGCACGGCGGTGCCAGCGAGCACCAGGGCGTTGAACAGCTCCGAATGCGCCACCGTCAGCAGCCAGTCCCAGCCCGACGCCTTCGCCTCCAGCCCGACGAACAGCGGGAACAGCGCGAGCCCGGCGCCCGCCGGCGCGGGTACGCCGGTGAAGAAATTGTAGGCGTAGGCCGGCTTCGGCGCGCTATCCAGCGATGCATTGAAGCGCGCCAGCCGCAGTGCCATGCACACGGCGAAGATCAGGCAGGGAATGAACCCGAAGCCGCCCGCCCGCTCCAGTGACCAGAGATAGATGATGAACGCCGGCGCGATGCCGAAGCACAGGAAGTCGGTCAGGCTGTCGAACTCGGCGCCGAAGCGCGTCACCGCCTTCAGCAGTCGCGCGAGCCGTCCGTCCAGCCCGTCGATGCAGGCCGCGACCACGATCGCCACCGCCGCCGGGCCGAACCGCCCCTCCAACGCCAACCGCATCGAGGTGAGCCCGGCACAGAGGCCGAGCAGGGTCATCAGGTTGGGGATGATCCGGTTGAACGACGGGCCCTTGTAGCGCGGCCGGGAGCGCCGGCGGCGGAGCGGTGCGCGCAACCGGCGCAGCGGAGAGGCGGGGTCGTTCACACGATCGCCTTCGGGGCAGGGCCGAGTTCGGCCATGACCGTCTCGCCGCCGATCATCGTCTGTCCCTCCGCGACCAGTGGACGCACGCCCTCCGGCAGATAGAGGTCGGTGCGGCTGCCGAAGCGGATCATGCCCAAACGCGCGCCGGCGTGCACCGCGTCGCCTTCGCGCACGTCGCACAGGATGCGCCGGGCGATCAGGCCGGCGATCTGCACGACGGCGATCTCGCGCCCGTCGGGCAGCCGGATGGCGATCGCGTTGCGCTCGTTCTCGTCCGAGGCCTTGTCGAGGCTGGCGTTGAAGAAGCGGCCATGCCGGTAGCTGATCCGCGTCACGGTCCCGTCCGCCGGGACGCGGTTCACGTGGACGTCGATGACGGAGAGAAAAATCGCCACGCGCCAGCGCGGCACCGGGCCGAGACCGAGCTCAGGCGGCGGCACGGCGGGGCTCACGGAGACCACCTTGCCGTCCGCCGGGGCGACCAGCGCGCCAACCCGGCCGGGCGGCACACGCTCCGGGTCGCGGAAGAAATAGAGGCAGAACAGGGTGAACAGCAGCCCCAGCCAGAGCAGCCAGCCCGCGAAGGCGATGCCGAGCACGATGGCCAGGATGCCGCCCAGGATGAACGGCCGCCCGGCCGGGTGCGGCGGGGCCAGGACAAGTCTGAACGTGTCGGCGACGGACATGGCAATGCTAAATGGGGATGCGCGGTTATGCGTGCTTCGGTCGGAGGGGGCAAGCCGCGCTCAATGCGTGCCGCGCCAGGCCGGGATGGTGAAGGTCTGGCCCGGATAGATCAGCCGTGGATCCTCGATCTTCGCCCGATTGGCCTGGTAGAGCAGGGTGTAGCGCGTGCCGCTGCCATAGGCGTTGCGGGCCAGCCGCCACAGGGTTTCGCCGGGCTGCACCACGACGTGGCCGGCCGCGACCGTCTGCGCTTCGACCGTCTCGCGGGGCAGCGGCGCGAGCACGCGGGCGATGACACGCCCGTCGGCGCCGATCTGGTCGAGCCGGACATGATGATCGCCCGGCTGCAGGGTGCCCTTCGGGCTCAGAACCCAACGCCCCTGCGCGTCCGCTCGCGCGTCGCCGACCGGCTTGTCGTCGAGATAGACGCGCACGTCCGCCCCCGGCGGCGCGCGGCCGGCGAGGCGAGCCGCGCCGTGCTCGTCGTATTCGGCGGCCTCCAGCCCGAGCCCGTGGCCCTCGCCGGCCGCCGATTGCAGCACGGAGGGCGGCGCCTCGGGGGAGGAAAGCACCGCGACGGGCACCTGCGCCTGGCCGTGATCGGGGATCACCAGCAGCACCGTGCCATCGCTCCTCGACTCCTGGCCATCCGGGCCGCGAGCGGTCAGGGTCAGCTCGCGTGTGCCGGGAGGCAGCGGCTCGGTGGGAACGAACACCCAATCGCCGTGCTGGTCCGCCTGGGCGCGGCCGATCTCCCGCCCTGCCTCCTCGATGTGGATCTCGGCACCCGGCGCGGCATGGCCGGCCATGACCGCGTCACCCTTCGGGTTGACCCGAACGATGTCGAAGCTCGGCTTGGTGGCCGCGCCGGCGGTCGCGGCGGTTTGCGGGTGCGGGGCCTCGGCCACGACGGGCGCCGGCTGATCGGAGCCCTCGCGCAACCCGAGGACGACGGCGGCGCCGATCGCCGCCATCCCGGCCACTGCCAGCAGGAGCAGGCGGATCTGGCCCCGCCAGCCCCGCGGCGGCACGCTTTGCTCCATCATCCAGCGGACCCTAGGGCCGCGCGCTGCCTGCCGCAATCACCGCAAACGGGACTGGCGCGACGGACCAAGCCACGGCAGAAAGCGCCCGTTCGGCGGCCAGGAGGAACGGCGCGATGCAACGGCTGAGATTGCCGATGAAGGTCTGGGACGCGCCAACCCGGCTGTTCCACTGGGGGATCGTGATCCTGATCGTGGTCAGCTATGTGAGCATCCGGGCAGGCTGGATGCACATCCATCTGCTGTCCGGCTACACCATGCTGACCGCCCTGCTGTTCCGCTTTGCCTGGGGCTTCATCGGCAGCGACACCGCGCGGTTCTCCAGGTTCCTCGGAAGCCCGCTGGCCGGGCTGGCGCACCTGTCGCGCATGTTCCGCCGCGAGGAGGACACCGAGATCGGCCACAACGCCGCCGGCGGCTGGATGGTGCTGGTGATGCTGCTGCTGCTCGCGGTCCAGGTCGGCGCCGGGCTGTGCGCCAACACCGACGAGGACTACATGGTCAACGGCCCGCTCGCGAAATATGTCGGCAAGGCGTGGAGCGACGAACTCTCCCGGGTGCACGCCTTCAACTTCTATCTGATCCTCGCGGTGATCGTGCTGCACCTGCTGGCGGTCGGCGCATACGCGGTGTTCAAGAAGCAGAACCTGCTGCGGCCAATGATCACCGGCAAGAAGCGGCTGCCGGGGGCGATGCGGGCGCCACGCCTCGCGAGCCCGCTGCGGGCCATCGTGGTGTTCGTCATCGCGGCCGGCATCGCCACCGCCGTCGCCAACCTGCCCTGATCCGGCGCGAACCCGGCCAGCGTCCCGACGCTTTTCTCAACGCATTAACCCCGCCTCCGGCATTCCGGTGCAGGATGGGCGATGTTGGACCCAACCAGAGAAGGACTTCATGCCGGACATCCAAAGCGTCGCCGTGTTCTGCGGCTCGAATCCCGGAAACGACCCGGTGTACCGCCGCGCCGCGGAGGCGCTGGGGGACGGGCTGGCGCGGGCCGGCAAGACGCTGATCTTCGGCGGCGGCCGGGTGGGGCTGATGGGCGCCGTGGCCGACGCGGCGCTGAAGGCCGGCGGAAGGGTGGTCGGCGTGATCCCCGACTTCCTGACCCGCCGCGAGGTGGCGCATCCCGGCGTGTCGGAGCTGATCGTCACCGACACCATGCACGTGCGCAAGACGCGGATGTTCGAGCTGGCGGACGCCTTCGTCTCGATGCCCGGCGGCCTTGGCACGTTCGACGAGACCATCGAGATCATCACCTGGCGGCAGCTTAGGCTGCACGACAAGCCGGTGCTGATCTGCGACGTCGCGGGCTCGGCCGCCCCCCTGCTGGCGATGATCGAGGCGGCCATTTCCCACGGTTTCGCCGGGCCGGAGGTACGCCGCCTCTACCAGAGAATCGACGGCGTGCCCGCGCTGCTGGGCAAGCTCGGCAAGATGAGCGCGGGCGCGGGAGGCGAGGCCGCGCTGCTCTGAGATCCGCTCAGGGCAGCGCGCGCTCGTACCAGCCGCGCGACCGACGCACGATCCGCACCACCGACAGCATCACCGGCACTTCGATCAACACCCCCACCACGGTCGCCAGTGCCGCGCCCGACTGGAAGCCGAACAGGGCGATCGCCGTCGCCACCGCGAGCTCGAAGAAGTTCGACGCGCCGATCAGCGCCGAGGGACCGGCGACGCACCACTCGACGCCGAGCCGCCGGTTGAGCCAGTAGGCGAGGCCGGCGTTCAGATAGACTAGCAGCGCCATCGAGAACGGCTTGATCAGCCAGTTCACCCCGACGGTCGCCGCGATCCCGCGCCAGTGCTCCCTCACCTGTCCCAGCGCGCCGAGGTCGATCTTGAGCAGCATCGGCACGATCATCAGCCAGACCAGCACCGCGACCAGCAGGTTGACCTGCGCCACGGTCGCCTCGCCGAGCAGCCGGAACACGCCTGGAATTGCCTGCCCGAGCACGATGCCGACGACGATGCAGAGCGCCACCCACAAGGTCAGGTAGCGCTCGAACACGCCCATCGACGGCGCTTTTGTCACCTCGCGGCGGGAGACGGCTGCTTCGCTCACGAGGCAGCGCCCGGCGCGGTGGGCAGGATTTCTCGCACGGATTCGGGCGGCCGGCAGAGCTTGACACCAAGCGGCGTCACCACGATCGGACGATTGATGAGGATGGGATCGCGCCATCATGGCGTCGATGAGCTGGTCGTCGGTCAATGCCGGGATCGTCGAGCCCGAGCGCGCTCGTACGGCGTGCCCTTCCGGCGCAGCAGGTCGCGCACCGGAGATGCCCATCCGGTCGATCAGGCTGACCAGCTCGGCCCGCGTGGGCGGGGTTTTCAGGTACTCGATGACGACCGGCTCCTCGCCGCTGTCGCGGATCAGGCCCAGGACGTTGCGCGACGTGCCGCAGGCCGGGTTGTGGTAGATCGTGACGGTCACGCCGCACGCTCCTCTTGCATCGCTACGGCAGCACCTTGCCGGGGTTCATGATCCCGCGCGGGTCGAGCGCCTGCCTGATTTGTTGCATCACGGCAAGTTCCGCGCCGCCGCGCCAGTCCGGCATCATGTAGGGCTTGAGCAGGCCGACCCCATGCTCGGCGGAGAAGCTGCCGTCGAGGTCGCGCACGACCTTGTTCACCGTGTCCATGATCGCGTGGTCCTGGGCAAGGAACCAGGCGGGGTCGGCGCCCTCCGGCTGCTCCAGATTGAAGTGGATGTTGCCGTCGCCCATGTGGCCGAACGGCACGCAGCGGACACCGGGGATCAGCGCCTCGCACGCCGCTGTCGCGCGGCGGATCAGCTCGGGCACCTTGGAGACCGGCACCGAGACGTCGTTCTTCACCGACGCGCCCTCGCGCTTCTGCGCCTCCGAGTGTTCCTCCCGCAGCCGCCAGATCGCGGCGCGCTGGGCGTCGCTCTCGGCGATCGCGGCGTCCTGCACGACACCGTCGGCGAGCGCCTGCTCCAGCACGGCTTCCAGCGCCCCGCGCAACCTGGCATCCGGGCGCGGCGTGGCGAGCTCGACCAGGGCGTAGTGCCCGGCCGGCTGCGCGAGCGGCAGGTGGGCGCCGGGAATGTGCTTCAGCACGAAACCCATCCCGCCGCCCGACATATACTCGAATGCCTGCACCGCTGCCGGGTCGTGCGCCTGGAACCGCGTGAACAGGCCGAGTGCGGCTTCCGGCGAGGGCACGGCGCAGAGTGCCACGGCGGTCTCGCGCGGCCGTGGCGCCAGCTTCAGCACGGCCCCCGTGATGATCCCGAGCGTGCCCTCGGCACCCACAAAAAGCTGGCGCAGGCAGTATCCGGTGTTGTCCTTGCGCAGCCGCCGCAGCCCGTTCCACACCGTGCCGTCCGGCAGCACCACTTCGAGGCCGAGCACCATGTCGCGGGCGTTGCCGTAGCGCACCGTGTTGTTGCCGCCGGCGTTGGTGGCGAGGATGCCGCCCACCTGTGCGGTGCCCTCCGACGCGATCGACAGCGGCAGCAGGCAGCCAGCCTCCGTCGCGGCCTCCTGCGCGGCCTTGAGCGTGGCACCGGCCTCGATCGTCAGCGTGAGGTCCACCGGGTCGATCGCCCGGACGCGGTTCATGCGGGCGAGGCTGAGCACGAGCTCGCTGCCGTCGGCGGCCGGCGTGGCGCCGCCGACCATCGAGGTGTTGCCGCCCTGCGGCACTACCGGCACGCCGGCCTCGGCGCAGAGGCGGACCACGGCGGCGACTTCTTCGACGCGCGCCGGCCGCACCACGGCCGGGGTGCGGCCCTGGTAGAGCCGCCGCCAATCCTCGGCGTAGGGCGCGGTGTCGGTCGGGTCCGTCAGCAGCCCACGCTCGCCGACGACGGCGCGGATGGCGACGAGCAGCGTGTCGATCGCGGTCGGCATCGGCGTGTCGGGCATGGCGGGCGTCCTTTCGCGGGGCAGGCTATCGGGGGCGCCGGCGCGGTCAAGGCAACCCAGCCCGGCCGTGGGCTTTATCGCCGAAACGGGAGGGCACGATGGCATACGAGGTTCGCATCGACAGCAAGCCGGTCGGCACGTTCGATACGTCAGAGGCGGCGCTGGAGCGGGTGCGCGACGAACTCAAGCGCCGGCCGGATTGCGAGCCGGAGATTCTCGACACGAGCACCGGCCGCGCGTTCCAGCCGGCCTCATCCAAACGCTGGCAAGAGCATCTGACGAAGACCATTCGCTGAACAACGGCTGGGTTTTTCCGCACACATCCCCACCTTGGCGCAGGGATGTGGGAGCGCGAGACGTGAGCGAGCGGGAGAAGATGCTGGCCGGCGAGCTGTACCGCTCGGCGGACCCCGAGCTGATCGCGGCGCGGCAGTACGTCGCCAGCCTGCTGCGGCGCTACAATCAGACCTTACCCGCCGACGAGGCCGGCCGGGCCGCTCTGCTGAGCGAACTGCTTGGCTCGGGCGGGGAGAGCGCGGTCATCATGCCGATGTTTGCCTGCGACTATGGGAAAAACATCCGGCTCGGCCAGCGCGCGTTCATCAACTATAACTGCGTGTTCCTGGATTGCGCCCTCATCGAGATCGGCGACGACCTGCAGATGGCTCCGGCGGTGCAGCTCTACACCGCGCTGCATCCGCTGGACGCCGCGGCCCGCCGGTCGGGGCTGGAATCCGCGCGACCCATCCGCATCGGCAACGACGTCTGGATCGGCGGCGGCGCGATCGTGCTGCCCGGCGTCACGATCGGCGACCGCAGCGTGGTCGCCGCCGGCAGCGTGGTCACGCGCGACGTGCCGCCCGACACGCTGGTGGCGGGCAATCCGGCGCGCCCCCTGCGACGGCTGGCCATGACCGCATGAATCCGGTCTCGCCGCGACCGCCCGGATGGGGTAACGGGCCGCTCGGCACGGACACGCGAGGGGGTGCGGGAATGCGACGCTGGGTCTGGCTGATCTTGGGATGCTGCCTCGCCGCGTCCTCGGCCGGCGCGGCGCCGGAGGCTTCGGCGACCGCCTCCGAGCCGCAGATGAGTTCCGGCGGACCTGATCGCCGCCGTGATGCCGGCGGTGGTGAACGTGTCCACCGTACTGGCGCCCCACCCGCCGATGACCCGCTCCGCCCAGGACCTTCCGCAGAGGCGATCCGAACCTCAGGCGGTGATCCACGGCTTCGGCTCGGGCTTCGTCATCGACGGCAGCGGGATCATCGTCACCAACCGGCACGTCGTCGAGAACGCCATGCGGATCACGGTCACGCTGCAGGACAACACGACGCTCCCTGCGACCCGCATCGGCCGGCTCAGCCGCGCCGACATCGCGTTGCTACGGGTGAAGCCCGCCACCAAGCTCCCCACACTCAAGCTCGGCGACAGCGATCAGGTGAGAGTGGGCGACAAGGTGATCGCGATCGGCAATCCACTCGGGCTCGGGGGGTCGGTCAGCTCCGGCATCGTCAGCGGCCTCAACCGCGACATCCGCACGACGCCGTTCGACGATTTCATCCAGACCGACGCGGCGATCAACCACGGCAACTCCGGCGGCCCGCTGTTCAACCGGCGGGGCGAGGTCATCGGCATCAACACGGCGATCTATTCGCCCACCGCGACCAGCGGCTCCATCGGCATCAGCTTCGCCCTGCCGATCAACGACGCGAAATTCGTCATCGAGCAGACGATGCAATACGGCCGGGTCCGGGCGGGCTGGCTCGGCATCAGTATGCAATCGGTGACACCCGACATCGCCCAGGCGATCGGGCTCGGCATCCCGCGCGGCTCGATCGTGGCGGGCGTGGATGCCGGCGGCCCGGCCGCGCAGGCGGGGGTGCAGGAGGGCGACGTCATCATGAGCATCGGCAGCATGACGCCGCGCGATTCGCGGGCGCTGTGGCGCGCCATCGCGATCGCCCCGCTCGGCAAGCCGATCGAGCTGACGGTGTGGCGCGACGGCCGCGTTCTGACGGTCTCGCCCACGGTGCGCGAGATGGCGCCCTTCCCCGACCCCGACGCACAGGCCGACGCCGCCGTCCACCAGGTCGCGGCGGCGGCGTTCAATCCGGGTTTCCAGCTCTCCGAGATCACCCAGGCCACGCGCGCGAAATACAAGATCGCCACGGCACAGAAGGGCGTCGTCGTCACCGGCGTGGCGCCGGACAGCCCGGCGACCGAGCGCGGCCTCGTCGCCGGCGACGTGATCCTGCGGGCCGGGTCCGAGCCGGTCGCCAAGCCGTCGGACGTGACCACGCGGATCGCGGCGGCGCGGCGCAAGAAGGATCAGTTCATGCTGCTGCTGGTGACTGGCCCTGGTGGGCAGCGCTTCGTCACCTTGCCGCTGCACCCGGAGGGGTAGACCCCGACGATGCGCCGGCGCGCCGCCCTGATCGCGATCGGCTGGCTGGCGGTCTCGTCCGTGGCCCCTCGCGCCGCCGACGCGCCGCCCGTCCCGGCGCCGCAGGAGGAATTGGGTCCGCCGATGAGTGCGGCCGATCTGATCGCCGCGGTGATGCCGGCCGTCGTCAATATCTCGACGCTGCTGGTGAGCGATGCGCCGAAGACGCGCTCGGCGCAGGATCTGCCCGAAGATCGTGGCGTCGGCCAAGGCCCGAAGACCGTGCATGGCTTTGGGTCGGGCTTCGTCGTCGACAAGAGCGGCGTCATCGTCACCAACCGTCACGTGGTCGAGCGAGCCGCCCGGATCACCGTCACCCTGCAGGATCAGACGACGCTGCCCGCCACCATCATCGGCCATCTGAGCCTCGCGGACGTCGCGCTGCTCAAGGTGAAGCCGGCCTCACCCCTGCCCGTGCTCGCGTGGGGCGACAGCGACCGGATGCGGGTGGGCGATCCGGTGATCGCGATCGGCAACCCGCTCGGCCTCGGCGGCTCGGTCAGCTCAGGCATCGTCAGCGGGCTCAACCGCGACATCCGCACGACGCCGTTCGACGACTTCATCCAGACCGATGCCGCGATCAATCACGGCAGTTCCGGTGGCCCGCTGTTCGACATGCGGGGTCACGTGATCGGCATCAACACCGCGATCTTCTCACCGACCGCCAGCAGCGGCTCGATCGGGATCAGCTTCGCGCTTCCCGCCAGCGTCGCCGCCATCGTCGTCGAACAGACCCTGCGCTACGGGCGGGTGCAAGCCGGCTGGATCGGCGTCCGGCTGCAGTCGGTCACGCCCGATATGGCCGACTCCCTCGGCCTCGGCTCATCCGGCGGCGCGATCGTGCTGGGCGTCGAGCGGGACAGTCCGGCGGCGGCTGCGGGTGTGCGGCAAGGGGACGTCATCACGAGCATCGACGGTTTCTCGCCGGACGACGCGCGCGCCCTCTGGCGTTCGATCGCGCTGGCGCCGCTCGATCGGCCAGTCGAGCTGACGCTTTGGCGCAAGGGCGAGACGCTGACCGTCCATCCCGTGGTCAAGCTGATACCGGAACCGCCCAACGCCGACCCAGCCGACGACCCGGCCATCCAAAAGGCGGCTGCGATGCCTTTCGACCCAGGGCTCAAACTCTCCGAGATCACGCAGGCGACCCGCTCGCGATACAAGCTGGGCAGCGGTGCGCAGGGCGTCCTGGTAACTGGCGTCGCGTCGTACAGCCCCGCCGACATGCGCGGCATCACGGCGGGCGACGTGATCGTGCAGGTCAACCAGGACAAGGTGTCGCGCCCCGGCGATGTGGAAGCCCGGATCGCCGGCGCGCGAAAGCGCAAGCAGGACTACATTCTCCTGCTGGTCGCCGGCCGGGCCGGGGAACGCTTCGTCACCCTGCCGCTACATCCGGGCGGCTCGGCAATCAGGGCAGACGCTGGCTCAGACCGTCAGCAGCCAACGCGGTGAGGATCCCGAACAACAGATGCACACCGAGCCTTTCGGCTCGGTGTGCGGCAGACACATTCCGCTCGCCCTGCGTAAGGCCGATCAGCGGAGCGACCCCGGCGATATTCACGGCGTAGAGGCCCGCGCCGTATAGAGCACCCAGCACCGGCGACGGTGTCCGCGGCAGGCGCGCGCGCAGCAGGGTATAACCGAAACCGAATGCCGCCGAGGCAGCCAGATGATTGCCTTCCTCCAGCGCGGTCGTTCCGCCCGCCCCGATGCGGCGTCGGGTGCCGGCCACGCGATCGAGCCAGTCCTCGGCGTCCTCCGCGAGGGTCTTGTGCAACAGCCCGGTTCGCCGCCCCAGCGCCATCGCGACGCTCACCGTCACCCCGGCGAGCAGCCCACCAAACATGCCCGCACGCGCTCGCCCCATATCCGCTCCGCTCATTCCCGGCAGAACCTCTACGAACGGCAGGTTCCAAGGCTTGTGGGATGATCGACCAAACACGACGATGTGACACCCGCGCTCTGGCGCGATCCCAATGCGCGCTGGAGAAACCGAAGCAGAGGAGAGCGACCGCGATGCTGCAAGATCGGTCCCGACGCGCCGGCATGGAAGACTGGCCCGACCTTCCGCTCGATGCGTGGGCCGATACCTGCGCAACGCTGCACCTCTGGACGCAAGTGGTCGGGAAGATCCGGCTCGCCCATGCGCCGATGATCAATCATTGGTGGCAGGTGCCGCTCTATGTGACCTGTCGCGGGCTGACCACGTCGCCGATCCCCCACGGCGCACGTTCATTCCAGATCGACTTTGATTTCATCGGACACCGCTTGATGCTGCGGACCGATCACGGTGCATCCGAGGCCATTCCGCTCGGCCCGCGCAGCGTCGCCGATTTCTACGGCGAGGTGATGGACCGGCTGCGCGGCCTGGGCCTGGAGACGCGGATCTGGACGATGCCGGTCGAGATCGAGGATGCGGTGCCGTTCGATCGGGACCGAGACCACGCCGCCTACGACCCCGAATACGTGAATTGCTTCTGGCGCATTCTCGTGCAGGTAGAGCGGGTATTCACCAGTTTCCGGTCGCTGTACCTGGGCAAGGTGAGCCCCGTGCATTTCTTCTGGGGCAGTTTTGACATGGCGGTCACGCGCTTCTCCGGTCGTCAGGCGCCCCCACTGATGAGCAATTCGCCGCATCTTGGGGTCGACGTCATGCGCGAAGCGTATTCGCACGAGGTGAGCAGCTGCGGCTTCTGGCCGGGGAACGGCGGCTTCGGCCAGCCCGCCTTCTACAGTTACGCGTACCCTGAACCGTCCGGGTTTCCCGACGCGCCAGTCACTCCCGATCAGGCACTCTACAATCAGGAGCTTGGGCAGTTCCTGCTGCCCTACGACGCGGTTCGCCAGGCAGCATCACCCGATGAGCGATTACTGGATTTCCTGCAGAGCACCTACGCGGCCGCGGCCGACCTGGGGCGGTGGGATCGTGCCGCGCTGGAACGCAGGAAGCCGATATAGTCGTCGCCGATGAGCCACCCTAATCCGACCGACACGGAGCGCGGCACCGAGCGGATCGAAGCCTTCAGCGACGGCGTTTTTGCCATCGCGATCACGCTGCTCATCCTGGATGTCCGGGTGCCGCGCACCGAGAACACGGCGCACGCGACGGGTCTTTTCGCCACGCTGATCGGGCTATGGCCATCATATCTCGCCTACCTGCTCAGCTTCGTGATGATCGGGATCTACTGGGCGAACCACCACTACGTCTTCAAACTGTTCAGCAAGACGAACCACACTCTCAATCTGCTCAACCTACTGTTTCTGCTGACCATCTCCTTCCTGCCTTTCCCGACGGCGACGCTCGGGAGTTTCCTTCTGATCGAGGAAGATCGGACGATAGCGACGGCTTTTTATGCACTGGGCCTGCTGCTTCCGGCGCTCACCTGGCTGCTGATCTGGCTGTACGCCACAACCAACGGCAGGCTGGTCGGCGATCACGTCGATCCTCGGTTCCTGCACCGATTGACCATGCAGTACGGCATCACCGTCGTGATCTATACGGGCACGGTACTGCTCTCGCTCATCGACTTCAGGATAGGGCTGGGCCTCTGCGTGGGTCTGACGCTGCTCTACCTACTGCCGCCGGCCAGCCTCGCCGCGTGGCACATGAAGAGGGCATCGCGCCAGAGAACTCCCTGAAACGGTCTACGGCACCGCTTCGTAGGGCAATCGGCCGACGCGGTCCATGTTCGTGCCCTCGAGGCGGATCAGCCGGGTCGCACCGTCCCGGCTCGGCGAGTGCAGGACGCCCTCGTTGTAGAGATGCGCCATGCCGGGCTTCAGCGCGTAGTCGCGGACGTGGCGCGCCTTGCCGGGCTTGCCGTCGGCAGGCCGCGCCAAGCATTCCCAGTCAGTCATCATGGTCTCGCCCGCGGCTTGGCCGTAGATCGCCCAGGTGGGACCGTGATCGTGCGGCTTGCTGCCCTTCGCCCCGCGATTGACGTGCGCCAGGATGCAGAAGCCGAGCTGCGGATCCTCGTAAAGGACTTTCCGCTCCGGCACGTCGTCGCCGAGATGGGTGGCGACGAAATCCTCGTCCCGCAGCACGTCCTCCAGCAGCGCGCGGACCTTCTCGCGCCCGGCCGGCCCAGGTTCGGCGGCGAGGATGCGGTGACAGTCGGCGGCGAAGCTGCTCAGCGTGTGTCCCATGAGGGGCCTCCGTTGCGGGTCAGCGATATGGGTAGCAGCGCGCCCGGTCGAGCGCGATGCCGAAATGGTCCGCGAGTGCCCGGATCGCCTCGCCATGCGCGGGATACGGGTCGGCGTTGCCGGGGCCGACGAGGATGCAGCGGAACCCGCGCTCCTCGCGCCCCTCTGGCGGAACCATCGCGGTGGCCAGTCCGACGCCATCCTCGTCGCGCAGGGTGAGGAACAACGGCATCTCGCGCTGCACGTGGTCCTTGAGGCCGATCTCCTGCTCGAAGAACACGGTCGATCGCGGGCGGAAGCTCTGCGCTGCCTTCTCTCGCTCGCGCCTGAAGTATTTCTCGACGGCGTGACGCATGGCAGCGGATTCCGCTTCGGCCTCTCCCTCGGTCTCAAGGCGGAACCAGGTTTTTCCCCCGGGAGCGTCGCAAATGTAGCGCATGCGTCCCTCCAGATTTCTGAGGCAGCGACGGTGCTGCGGCGGCCCTATCAGACGCCGATCCGAAGCGGCCGGTCAACCGACCCACAGGTTGCACGGAGATTCGGCCAAAGCCTTGCGGTGGGCACTATCGCGTGATCGCGGACCGGGGCTAGGCTACGCGGGTTGGGGCGCCGCGCGAGATGGCGGCAAACCCGAGCGAACACGTGCCGGTCAACGGCACGCGAGAAAAAGGGGGAAAGTCGTGCGAAAGCTTCTGCTCGCGGCGGCGCTGGCCGCGCTCATGCCGATCGGCGGACAGGCCCAGACCGCCGCTGACCTCGCCACCGGATCGCAGGACACGTCCCGGGTGCTCAACTACGGGATGAGCTATGACCTGCACCGGTTCAGTCCGCTGGCCCAGATCAATCGCGAGACGGTAAAGCATCTCGTTCCGGTATGGAACTACAGCTACGACGACAACAAGAGCGAGGAATCGCAGCCGCTCATCTATCAGGGCGTGCTGTACGTCACGACCAACGCGGCGACGATGGCGCTCGACGCCAAGACCGGCCGGCAGCTCTGGAAGACCAAGATCGAGTATCCGGCCGAGACGCCGCGCATCGTCTGCTGCGGCATCATCAGTCGCGGCCTTGCGCTGTATGACGGCAAGATCTTCCGCACGACGCTCGACGCCAACGTCCTCGCACTCGACGCGAAGACCGGCAAGGAGCTGTGGAAGTCGCACGCGATCGACTTCAAGGATGGCTACTCCATGACGGTGGCGCCGCTGGTCGCGGACGGCGTGGTGATCACCGGCATCTCCGGCGCTGAGTACGGCATAAGGGGCTTCATCGACGGCTGGGATCCGGAGACCGGCAAGCATCTGTGGCGGACCTACACCGTCGCCGGGCCTGAGGATCCGAACGGCAAGTCCTGGCCCGGCGACACCTGGCAGCATGGCGGCGGTTCGGCCTGGATCACGGGATCGTTCGATCCGGATCTGCACACGGTCTACTGGGGCACCGGGAACACCGGTTCGTGGAATCCGACGACGCACCCCGGCGACAACCTCTATACCTGCTCCGTCCTCGCACTCGATCCGAAGACCGGGCAGATCAAGTGGCACTTCCAGTTCTCGCCCAACGACCCGTACGACTATGACAGCGTGGCCGAGATGGTTCTCGCGACGCTGGATATCGGCGGCAAGCCGACCAAGGTGCTGATGGATGCGAACCGCAACGGCTTCTTCTATGTGCTCGACCGCACCGACGGCAAGTTCATCACGGCCAATCCGTACGTGAAGAACATCAACTGGGCGAAGGGCATCGACCCGGAGAGCGGGCGGCCTGTTCCCACCGACGTGACCGACAAGGTGCGGCAGGGTCAGGCGCAGGAGGTCTGGCCCGGCGCGATGGGCGGCAAGAACTGGAGCCCGGTGTCGTTCGATCCTGAGACCCGGCTGGTCTACGCCAACACGCTCAATTTCGGGATGCACTACAAGCCGACGACGCCACAGTTCCGCGCTGGCCTGACCTACTGGGGTGCCGACATCGACTGGGTGTGGCCAAACGGCCCGCGCGGCTTCCTCAAGGCGATCGACCCGATGACGGGCAAGTCCAAATGGGAGGTGCCGAGCGACATTCCGCGCTTCGCGGGCGTGCTCTCGACCGCCGGCGGCCTAGTTTTCACCGGCAAGCTGACCGGCGAGTTCGAGGCGTTCGACGCCGACAACGGCAACAAGCTGTGGCAGTTCAAGACCGGCTCCGGCATCGAGGGCCAGCCGGTCACGTGGCAGCAGGACGGCGTGCAGTACATCGCCGTGTCCAGCGGCATCGGCGGCGTCTACTCGTTGTTTTCGGGTGACGAGCGCCTGTCCGCCGTCCCGGCCGGCGGCTCCCTCTGGGTGTTCGCGGTCTCGCCGTAGTACTCGCGTGCGACGAGGCGCCCCGGTGTGGGCGCCTCGCCTCTCCCAACGCTATCGGAGAACCGAATGAGATCTGCCGCTTGGCTCGTCGCGGGCTTGACCATTTGCGCCTTCGCCGCATCGGCGCAACCGAAGCCCGAGCCGCCGCCGTCACCGCAGCAGTTCGCGACAGGAGCGGAGCTTTTTGCGACCACCTGTTCGCACTGCCACGGGCCGCATATGGTCAACCCCGGAAACGCATCGTTCGATCTGCGCAAGTTCCCGCATGACGACCGCGCTCGCTTCTTCAATGACGTGCTCAACGGCAAGAAAAGTATGCCGCCGTGGAAAGACGTGCTGCACCCGGATGAGATTGAGGCGATCTGGGCCTATGTCCGCACCGGCGGCAAGGCGCCGCAATGATGCCGCGAGTGGCGCTGCTCGCGGCCGCTCTTGCGGCACTCGCCTGGCCCGTGCTGGCGCGCGAGAGTTTGACGGTCTGCCTGCAAGCCAACGATCCGCCGCTCTCGACGCGCGGCGGCGAGGGTTTTGCGGTGGCGCTGTCACGCAAGATCGCGGAGCGGCTCGGCCGTGACCTCAGCGTTCACTGGTTCGTCAGCCGCGACGACCCCGACGCCAATCTCGCCAAGGACGCGAACGCGCTGCTGTCCGACGGGCATTGCCAGCTTGTCGCCGAATACCCGCTGGTCGCCGACACGCTCGGCCGGCCGTACGCTTCGACCGCGAAGCTACCGCCGTTCGACGGCGCCACGCCCGAGGATCGCCGCCGATGGATCAAGCTCGGCGAGCTCGTCGCGACGCGGCCGTACCGCCTCGACGCGCTCACCGTCGTCCTTTCCACGCATGGCGCCGATCGGCAGATCCGCCGCTTGGCCGATCTCGACGGGATGAAGATCGGGGTCGAGACCGCGACCCTCGCCGACGCCATTGCGATGCACTATGCCGACGGCCAACTGATCGAGCACGTCGTGCATGTGCCCGACGCGCGCGAATTGTTCAGCCGGCTCCAGCGGGGCGAGCTCGACGCCGCCTTCGTCGGCCTCCGCGAGTTCGACGCTTGGCGTCTGCGACACGGCGGCGACGGCTTGGCGCTCACGGGCTACATCCATTCGATCGGCTTCAACATGGGCTTCGCGGGCCTCGCCTCGGACAGCAGGCTGATCGACGACGTGAACGCCGCGATCAGCGCCCTGCAGGCCGGGGACGCGATCGCGCCACTGGCGAGCGCAGCGGGCCTGACCTATGTGCCCCCGCGCAGTCCGGCCGTTCTGCCGGCGGTTCCCCCGAGCGCGCTGGCCGGGGACTGACAGCCATCTCGCGCAGGCTACAATGACGCCTGGGAGATGGGGGCAAGCATGGCGGACGCACCTGCGAGCCGGGACGAGTTCGACTACGTGATCGTCGGCGCTGGCGCCGCCGGCTCGGTGCTCGCCGCGCGGCTGAGCGAGGAGCCCGGCGTCACCATCTGCGTGCTGGAATGCGGGCCGCCCGATCGGCACCCGCACATCCACATCCCCGCCGGGTTCATCAAGATGCTGTTCAACCCGCACTACACTTGGCAGTTCAAGACCGAGCCCTCCGCCGGCTCCGGCGGGCGGCGCATCCCGACCACGCAAGGTCGCACCCTCGGCGGGTCCAGCTCGATCAACGGCATGATCTACAATCGCGGCCAGCGGGCCGATTTTGACAATTGGGCGCAGCGCGGCAATCGCGGCTGGGGCTACGTGGACATCCTGCCGTATTTCCACCGCACCGAGCACCGGATCGGGATCGCGGACGATCGCTACCACGGCCGCGAAGGTCCACTGCCTGTCACCGACATGGACTGGTTCCACCCGGTTTGCGAGGCGTTCATGGCGGGCGCGGTCGGCCTCGGGCTGCCGCGCAATCCCGACTACAACGGCGCGCGGCAGGAGGGGGTCGGGTATTTCCAGCGCTCCATTCATCGCGGCTGGCGGCACAGCGCGGCGCGCGCCTTCCTGCATCCCGCGCGCCGCACCGGCCGGGTCGACATCCGCACTAACGCCCGTGCCGCCGCGGTGCTGTTCGAGGGCAAGCGGGCGGTCGGCGTGCGCTACCTCAACGACCGCGACCGCAAGAGCGAGCACGTGGTCCGCGCGCGCCGCGAGGTCATCCTCAGCAGCGGCACGGTGAACACGGCGAAGCTGCTGCAAATCTCCGGCGTCGGACCCGCCGCGCTGCTCGGCGAGATCGGCGTGCCAGTGGTCCACGAGCTGCGCGGGGTCGGCGAGAACTTCCGCGACCATTACGGCGTGCGGCTGGTCGCACGGGTGAAGGGCGCCCGCACGATCAACGAGATGGCGACCGGGCTCGGCCTCGCCGGCCAGATCGCCCGCTGGGCCACCGGGCGGCCGAGCATCCTGTCGGTGAGCCCGTCGCTGGTGCATTGGTTCTGGAAATCCGACGAAGCCCTCGACAGCGCGGATTTGCAGGGCGTGTTCAGCCCGGCGAGCTACAGGGACGGCTATATCGGCCGGCTCGACGATTTCCCCGGCATGACCGCCGGCGTCTGGCCGCACCGTCCCGAGAGCGTCGGCTACGTGCGCGCCCGCTCGGCCGATCCGTTCGACGACCCGGCGATCCAGCCCAACTACCTCGCCGACCCGATGGACCAGCGCGTGCTGCTCGGCGGCATGAAGCTGGCACGTCGGCTGCTGCACGCACCCGAGCTCGACGCCTATTTCGACGGCGAGCACCTGCCCGGCCCGCGCGTGACCGGCGACGACGAGCTGCTGGATTTCGCGCGCCGCTACGGCTCGACCTCCTATCATCTGATCGGCACGGCGCGCATGGGACCGGCGAGCGATCCGATCGCCGTGGTGGACGACCAGCTCCGCGTGCACGGATTGCAGGGCCTGCGGGTGGTGGACGCCTCGATCATGCCGAACATGGTTTCGGCCAACACCTATGCGTCAACCATGATGATCGCGGAGAAGGCGTCCGACATGATCCGCGGCCGTGCCGCGCCCGCGCCGATTGCGGGCGTGCCGGCCTGACCGGGGGCTTTTGCCTCGAGCCCTGGAAGGGCCCACCATGAGTTGCACTTCCGGCAGTTTGCGACATGACAGCAAGGATGCATGAATGGATGAAGCCACCGCACAGGCCGACCTCAGGCTTCGCCACCGGGATCTGCTGGCCGAGCTCGGGACGGAGGCGCTGCGCAGCCGCGCGCTGGACCCGCTGCTCGGGGAGGCTTCCCGGATCGTCGCCGAGGGCATGGGCACGCAGTTCGCCAAGGTTCTCCAATACCGCTCGGAGGCGAACAATTTCCTGGTGCGTGCGGGTGTCGGCTGGCGTGATGGCGTGGTCGGACACGCCACGCTTGGCGCCGACGACGCCTCCCCCGCCGGGCACGCGCTCAAGACCAGCGAACCGGTGATCGCCAACGACCTCACCACGGAACAACGCTTCCGCACGCCGGCCCTCTTGGCCGAGCACGGCATCCGGCGGGCGATCAACGTCATCATCCGGGGGGACGGCATCGCTTATGGCGTGCTCGAGGCGGACAGTCCGCGGCCCGGCACGTTCCTCGCCACCGACGTCGCCTTCCTGCAGGCGGCGGCGAACCTGCTCGGCGTCGCGATCGAGCGCACCCGCCGCGAGGCCGAGCTCGAACGGTCCTTGCAGGCGCGCGAGCTGCTGATCCGGGAAGCCGACCACCGGATCAAGAACAGCCTGCAACTGGTCGTCAGCCTGCTCTCGCTGCAGCGCGCCAAGCTGACCGACGCGGAGGCGATCGCGGCGCTCGACAGCGCGATCGGCCGGGTGCGCGCCGTGGCCGAGACGCATCGCGCGCTGCACCAGAGCCGGGATCTCACGACCGTTGCCTTCGACCAGATGCTGAGCGATCTCTGTCAGCACACGGGCGAGCTCAGCCCGCTGATCGCGATCAGCTGCAGCACGGAGGAGAACATCGAGATCGACGCCGAGCGGGCGATCCCGCTCGGCCTGATCGTCAGCGAGTTGCTGACCAATGCCGCCCGCCACGCCTACCCCGAGGGCTCGGCCGGCACCATCGAGGTGCGCGCGCGGCGGACACAAGCACATCTGGAAGTGTCAGTGACCGATCGTGGCGTCGGGGTGGAGCCTGACGCTACGCCGTCGCGCACGCTCGGCACCAGCATCGTGCAGGCGCTCGCCCGCCAGATCGGATTGGACGTCACGACCGGGTCTCGCCCCGGTCAGGGCACGTCGGTCACGCTCCGGCTGCGGACGGGTGAGGCGCCGCCTAGCGGTTCATGATCACCGGCAGCTTGGAGTTGGCGAGCACGTATCGCGTCACCCCGCCCAGGATCATCTGTCGCCAGCGGGAGTGCGAATAGGCGCCCATCGCCAACAGGTCGCAGCCGAACTCCTCGGCCGCGGCGAGCAGCCCCGCGCCGACGACGCCGCCCGTCGGGGGGAACATCACCCAGTCCGCTTGGATATCGTGCATCGAGAGATAGGAGGCGAGTTCCGCCGCCGCCGGGCCGCGCCGCTGGTATCCTTCCGCGGAGAGGATGCGGACGGCACCGGCGCGTTTCAGCCAGGGGGTGAGGACGTAGACGGCCGAAGCGGATTCGGCGGTGCCGTTCCAGCCGAGGCAGATGCGGGTACCGATCGCCGGCGGTACGACGTGGGGCGCGATCAGCACCGGGCGGCCGGAATCGAACAGCACCGCGTGGAGCGTGTCGGAGGAGGACACGTCCTCGCCGGCTTGGGGATGCGGCACCACGGTGAGGTCCGACAGGCGGGCCTGCTGCACCACCTGATCGGCCTCGCGCCCCGTGACCCAGGCGAAGCTCGCCAGGCCGGCGCCGCCGCCGGGGCTGGCCTCGCCGATGGTGACGCGGTGCGTCGCCATGAAGCTGTTGAACAGCGCGCGCACCGCCTGGGCGCGCTGATCGTCCACGCGGACATGCATCACGCTGAGATGCGCATCCCACATCCGCGCCACCATCAGCCCCGTCGCCAGCGCCGCTTCCCCCCCGACTGGGCCGGGAAGCGGCAGCAACAGCTTGCGAATTGCCATCGGCGGGCTCCTTGCGGCTCGGATGTTGGGCGTATCATAGCGTGACACGCCAGCCGCAAGCGATGATTTGTGTCATGTCCGGAGACCAAAAGGATCAGATCGGCTTGCCCTCGCTGGCCGCCCAGGCGCCCATCAGGGTATTGCTCGGCAGGGTCTCGTCGACCAGCTTGCGCGCCGTCTCGATGCCGGCGACCGGCAGGCCCGCCGGGTCCAGCCGGCCTATCTGCACCAGCACCGACGCCTGATCCCAGTAGATGTGCTCGTTGTAGAGCTTGTCGCCGCGGAAGCGGATGATGGCGACCAGCGGCACCTCGACGTAGCGCCCGGTCGGCGGGATGCCGGGCAGCATCCAGTCGATCTCGCGGGTGTGGGTGAAGCAGAACAGCATCTCGTCCACCACGCGATCGGCGCCCACGGTGCGGCTGATCGGGATCAGGCGCGTGTCGTCAGGGTTGGCGTTGACGAAGTGGTATCGGTAGAAACGTTTCAGGTGGTCGTGGCCGACGCCGCCGGTCATCGTCGGCACGTGGTTGACGTACGGCTCGGCCACCATCGTCGCCATCGTCGCGTCCACGTCGCGCGCGGCGAATTCGTGATAGCAGTGGTTCTCCCATAGCGCGGTGAGGTCGTAGACCGGCCCGAGCACGCGGCGCAGCAGGCCAAGCGTGCGCGAGTAGGCGATCAGCGAAGCGGGCCTGTCGAAATGCGCCGAACCCTCGCGGGCGAAGGCGTGGCCGCAGCCGGGATAGACGTGGATCGCGGCGTTCGCGCGGCCCTTGAACGCTGCCTGGATTTTTGCTTGCGCCTCGGGCGGGCAGAAGGTGTCGTCGGCGGCGATGTGCAGCATCACCGGCGCGGAGATGCGGGCGATCTCGTCGAGATTGTTCTCGATCCCCACCCCGTAATAGCCGATCGCGCAATCGACATCGGTGCGCACCGCCGCGAGATAGGAGAGCTTGCCGCCAAGGCAGAAGCCCACACACCCGACGCCGCCAACTTGCGCGGGCAGCGCTCGCAACTCGGCGATGGTCGCCGCGATGTCATCCACGCCGCGCGCCTCGTCGAACCTCTCGTACAGCGCGAAGGCGCGCGCCCGCCCCGCCTCGTCGTGGCCCAGCTCGACACCGGGTTCGAGACGCCAGAACAGGTCCGGCACGACGGTCACGTAACCTTCCTCGGCGTAGCGGTCGGCCAGGGCACGCAGATCGGCTGTCACGCCAAAAATCTCCTGCAGCAGCACGAGACCCGGCCCCGAACCGTGCGCCGGGCGCGCGAGATAGGCGCGGAACGAGCCGCCGTCCCGCGCAGCGATCGAGATGGCTTTACCGCCGGCGCGCGGTGCGGCGATGCTGTCGTTGTCCATCGTGCTCTCCTTGACCCGAGGTTCAGCGGACCATAGCGTTCCCACCGACGGAACGGGGGAAACGACGATGGCGGGACGGCTGGCCGGACGGAAGATCCTTATCACCGGCGGCGCGTCAGGCATTGGGCGCGCCACTGTCGCACTGTTCGCGGCCGAGGGCGCGCGGGTCGCGGTGCTGGACCGCGACCCCGAGGCCGCGCGGTCGGCGGCGGAGAGCGTCGGCGGCGTTCCGGTGCCGGTCGATCTCGCCGACGCGGCGGCGGTGGAGCGCGCCGTGGCGGACGCGGCGGGCGTGCTCGGCGGGCTCGACGGCGTGGTGAACGCGGCCGGCATCTTTCATGGGAACGGCCTCGCGGATACCTCGCCCGAGCTGTTCGCAGAGACGCTCGCGGTGAACCTCACCGGCACGTTCCTCGTCGTCAAGGCGGCCGCGCCGTTCCTAAAGCAGAACGAGCGTGCCAGCGTCGTCAACATCGGCTCGGGCGTCGGCCTCACGCCCACCGGACCGGGCAGCACGGCCTATGTCGCCTCCAAGGCGGGGGTGATCGGGTTGACCAAGGTGCTCGCGTTCGAACTCGCGCCCAAGGTGCGGGTCAACGTGATCTGCCCCGGCGCGGTCGAGACGCCGATGACCGCGAGCTTCCTGCGCGGCGCGGACGGCGCGGTCGATCCGGCGATCGCGGGACGGTATGCGCTGAAGCGCGCAGCGGCGCCGGAGGAGATCGCCGCGGCGATCCTGTTCCTGACATCGCACGAAGCCTCGTTCGTCACCGGCGTCGCGCTGGCGGTGGACGGCGGGCGGACGTTCCACTGAGCGCGCGCTAGAACTTTACCGAAAGCGCCACCGAGTTCGAACTGAAAGAAGCCGCGGTTCTGGTGATAGAACTCAGGCGACTGGAGCACATGGGTGAGCGACAGGCGCGCGCCGAGCGCCATCACCACCAGCCCGGCCTGCATCTCTCCCACGAAGGGCTGGCGGGAGACATGTGCGCTGTTCTCGAAGCTGTTGCCGTCCAGCGTGACGTCATGCGCCACCGCCTGGCCGTCCACGCCGGCGAACACGTACCATGAGACCGGCCGGGCGGCGATGTAGGCGTCGCCGCCGGAGAGGCCGGGGCGAATGCGCGGCGCGCCGAAATCGGCGTCGAGATCCTGCCCGAGCCGGAACTGCACGCCGGCCTGGGCATAGAGCCGCCAATTGCCGGCTACCCCGGTGAGCGAGGGCAGCACGTCCGCTCGCACGCCGTCATCGGAGCCGATCCCCGGGATGGGCACGCGCCAGGTGCGTTCGGCCATCAGCTCCACGAATGGCTCGTTGTGGATCTGATACCCCCAGCCCTTGCTCGCCGGATCGCGGATCAATGAATGGAAAGTGTTTTGCACGAACTTGCCGGCCGCCGCCGGGCCGACCACGCCAAGGTTGAGCCCGAGCACGCTGCGTGTCGTGTCGGTGTCCTGGATCAGCGAGAGCGAGCCGAACAGGACGCCGGCATAGGGCCGATCGAACGGGTTTGGCGGGTTGATCTGCGTGTCGATCGGCGTGAACAGCAACTGCGACAGATTGAACGACAGGCGCTGCGTCCCCTCGCCCCATACCGTCCGACCGAGTTCCGAGAGGAAGTCCGGAAGTACGTCGGTCGGCGACGTCCAGCCGAACCGGGTGCCGTTGGTGTAGAACCGGTCGGTGCGCACCGCGACGTCGTTTTCGTCCTGGAAGGTCCAGATGGATTTCGGGTCGGACCGCGTCTCTGCCCCAACAGCCGCGATCGGGAGAAACGCGCATATTACGCACGCGATGCCTGTCCGACGGACCGCCATTCACCCTTCCTGCCAATCGACGTCGGGCAACAATGGAGGGATGTCTCAAGGCTGGCAACGCCGTTAACCTATCCTGAACGTCGGGATTGCACGGTGCGACCCGATCGCGGCGATGGAACCGGGAGTGCCTGGCACGGATGAGCCGAAAGCCATGAGGTGGTTGCGGCCGTCAGGTGGCGCGCTGGCGGCCCGGGCGATCGCGCCGGGGCGGCGCTACGTTGGCGCGAGCGTCGCGGATCTCCAGGCGATGACCTTGCATGGGGAACGGGCGCGGGTGGCCGTGCGCGCGGCGCTCGCGATCATGGGCTCGGGTCCTGGTGGCGCATCTGCTGCACCTTCAGATGCCGGTATGGGCGGGGATCAGTGCGCTGCGCGTCTTCCAGAACGATTCGCACGCGACGCTCCGACGTGGGCTGGAGCGGATCGCGGGCACCGTCGCCGGGGCCTCGCTCGGCTTCGCCATCGTGCTCGGCCACGCGCATCCGCTGCTGGTCCAGGGCGCCGTGTGCCTCATTTGCGGCGGCGCGCTGTATGCCCAAGCGGTCAGCCGCTATAGTTACGCCTGCCAGCTGGTCGGCTTCACCGTGCCGCTGATCGTGTTCGACGGTCTCGCCGCACCGGAACGGGCGGGCGCGATCGCGCTGGCGCGCGGCTTCGAGGTGGTGGTCGGAACGACGGTGGCGACGCTGGCCGACGCCTTCTCGCGACATCGCACGCCGGGACCGCCCAAGCCGCTGTTCGGCCCGGTCGATCCGGCATTCCTCGGCTACGCGCTGGTCGGCGGCATCGCCGTCGCCCTGGTGGCGCCGCTCTCGGACCTGATCGGGCGGGGGTTGCTGGGCCAAGCCTCGATCACGGCGTTCATTGTCGTTGCCGCGGCACGGGACGGCATCGGCTGGAAGGCATTGAACCGCTGTGTCGGCTGCCTGCTCGGCGCCGGCCTGGGTTTCGTCGGCATCCTGCTGCTCGGCCACGGCGGCGGCGCGGCGGCCGCGGGGCTCTCGACATGGGTGCCGTGGCTGCTGTTCCTGTTTGCCGCGCTGTTCGTGCTCGCGCAGACCGATCACGGCGGCAGTCCGGTCGCCTACACGGGCGCGCAGGCCAGCCTTTGCCTGCTGCTGGTGCTGGTGCAGGAGCCGATCCCCCATGCCGGGATCGCGCCGGGACTGGACCGGCTGGTGGGCATCTTCGTCGGCGTCGCGCTGGTCGGCCTGGTGGCCCTGGCAACCTGGCCGGTCCGCGCCAGGATCAAGGCGCGTTTCGGGCTTCTCGAGGAGAGACATTCATGACCGCACCATCAAGCACCGCGGCCTCCGGGGATGCGTTCCGCGTCGAGGAGGACGCGCTGGGCGACGTGCCGGTGCCCGCCGACCATCTCTGGGGGGCGCAGACGCAGCGCTCGCGGCTCAACTTCCCGATCGGCACGGACCGGTTCGTCTGGGGCCGGCCGGTGATCCGCGCGCTTGGCATCCTGAAGAAGGCGGCGGCACTGGCCAACGGCGAGCTCGGCCAGCTGCCCGACGCAAAGGTGAAGCTGATCGTCGCGGCGGCGCAGGAGGTGATCGACGGCAAGCTCGACGGCGAGTTCCCGCTGGTGGTGTTCCAGACCGGCTCGGGCACGCAGACCAACATGAACGCCAACGAGGTGATCGCCAACCGCGCGATCCAGATCGCCGGCGGCAAGGTCGGGTCGAAATCGCCGATCCACCCCAACGACGACGTCAACCGCAGCCAGTCCTCCAACGACACTTTCCCGACCGCGATGCACATCGCCACGCTGCTGGAGCTGGAGAACCGGCTGCTGCCGGCGGTGCGCCGGCTGCGCGACACGCTGCACGCCAAGGCGGAGGCCTTTTCCGACGTGGTGATGATCGGCCGGACGCATCTGCAGGACGCGACGCCGCTCACGCTCGGCCAGGCGATCTCCGGCTGGGTGGCGCAGCTCGACCAGGCGATGGCGACGATCGCGCACGCCGGCGCGGGCGTGTACGAGCTGGCGATCGGCGGCACGGCGGTCGGCACCGGGCTCAACGCCGATCCGCGCTTCGGCGCGGCGGCGGCGCGGCGCATCGCGGAGGAGACGGGCAAGCCGTTCGTCAGCGCGCCCAACAAGTTCGCGGCGCTGTCGGCGCATGACGCGATGGTCAATGTCAGCGCGGCACTGCGCACCCTGGCCGGCGCGCTGATGAAGATCGCCAACGACGTGCGCTGGCACGCCAGCGGGCCGCGCGCCGGGCTCGGCGAGCTCCTGATCCCGGAGAACGAGCCCGGCTCCTCGATCATGCCGGGCAAGATCAACCCGACCCAGTGCGAGGCGCTGACGATGGTCGCCGTGCAGGTGTTCGGCAACGACCACGCGGTCGCCTTCGCCGGCTCGCAGGGCAATTTCCAGCTCAACGTGTTCAAGCCGGTGATGCTGCACAACGTGCTCGAATTGATCGCGCTGCTGGCCGAGGGCTGCCTGTCGTTCGACGAGCACTGCGCCCACGGCATCGAGCCCAACGAGAAGCGCATCCGGCACAATCTCGAGAACTCGCTGATGCTGGTGACGGCGCTCAACCCGCATATCGGCTACGAGAAAGCCGCGCGCATCTCGCTCGCTGCCTATCGCGAGGACATCAGCCTGCGCGAGGCGGCGATCAAGCTGGGCTTCGTCACGGCCGAGCAGTTCGACGCCTGGGTGCGGCCGGAGGACATGACCCACCCGCTGTCCGCGCCGGCCCCAGAGTAGGCGCGGCCGATAGGCACGGCGGCGGTCGGTTCAGGCCACTTCCGTCGCACGGGTGCGCAGCCGCCGGAGCGTGCTTTCGAGCTCGGCGAGAGAGAAGGGCTTGTGCAGGATGGCATCGGGCGTGATGCCGGACTGATCGTCGGAAAGCTCGGCGTAGCCGGTTGCGAGTAGCAGCGGCGCGTCGACACCCATCGCGCGCAAGGCGGCGGCGAGCCGCAGCCCGTTCATGCCGGGCATCGCGTAGTCGAGCATGAGCAGCGCCGGCGGGGCGGGAAGACGTCGGACGGTGTCCAGCGCCTCCTCGCCCCCGGCGGCCTCGGCGACCTCGTAGCCGAGATCGCGCAGCATCTCGACGCTGACCTGGCGAACGTCGGGATCGTCGTCCACCAACAGGACGAGTTCCGCGCCGGCCCGCCGTCGGGTGCTGACCGCGCCCCCAGAATCGGCGGCGGCCGCGGCGGTTTGTGCCGCGCGGGGCAGCAGCAACGCGACGGTGGTGCCCCCGCCGATCGCGCTGCGAATGCGGACGGTGCCGCCGGACTGCCGTGCCAGGCCGTAGACTTGGCTCAGTCCCAGTCCGGAGCCCTTGCCGAGCTCCTTGGTGGTGAAGAATGGCTCGAAGGCACGGGCCAAGACCTCGTTGGACATGCCCATCCCGGTATCGGACACGCTGATCCGGACATACTCGCCGGGCTCGGCGTCACCGTCCGGATCGGTCACGGATTCGTTGCCGGTGGCCAAGCTCAGCACACCGCCCTGCGGCATCGCGTCGCGCGCGTTCAGCGCGAGGTTGAGGATCGCCGCCTCGACCTGGCTGGGGTCCGCCAGCGCCAGCCAGAGATCAGGCGCGAGCTCGGTCTCGATGCGAACGCGGCGGCCAAGTGTGGAACTGGCGAGCGTGACCAGATCGGTCACCAGACGGTTGAGGTCGGTCGGCCGTGCGGCCAGGCGTTGGCGGCGGGAGAAGGCAAGCAGGCGCGAGGTCAATTGCGCGCCGCGCTGCACGGCGTCCATCGCGCGCGTAAGCAGCTTGCGCAGCCTCTCGTCCTCGCTCTGCACGCGGCGCTCGATCAGCTCGAGACTGCCCAGGATCGTGGCGAGCAGGTTGTTGAAGTCGTGCGCCACGCCGCCGGCGAGCTGGCCCACCGCCTGGAGCTTCTGCGCCTGATGCAGCACCGCTTCGGTACGCTCGCGCTCGGCGATCTCCACCTGCAGACGGTTGTTGCTGTCCGACAGCTCGCGCGTGCGCTCCGCGACCCGCGCCTCGAGGAGATGCGCCTGCTGCGCGTGCTCGGCGAGTCGGGCCTCGAGATCGCTGGCCATCTGGTTGAACGCCTCGCCGAGACGGCCGAACTCCGAGCGGTCGCCCTGCATCTCGGCGCGCGTGGCGAGTTCGCCGCGTCGCCAGCGCTGGGCCGCCGCGAGCAGGCGCCCGGCCGGGCGCTGAATGAAGCGGCGCGCCGCGAGATAGGTGATCACCAGGGCGGCCAAGGTCGCCAGTCCGCCCAAGATCGCCGCGCGCACCACCGCGATGCCGATGTCCGCGAGCAGGCCCGGCGTATGGACGCCGACCACCACGGACAGGCCGTCCGGCGGTTTGGCGGAACTGGCGGCCAGGAGAACGGGGTGGTCATCGAAGGCCCGCACGGTCACGGCGCCGGATGCGGGCGCCTTGATGCGGGCCATCGCATCGGGATCGAGACGGGAGCCGACCCATCGGTCGGGGTTGGGTACGCGAGCGAGGATCACGCCGTCCCGGTCGATCACCGCGAGCGCGCTGTTCGCGGAGACCCGGCCATCGAGCCCCCTCATGTCGCTCAGATGCTTGCCCAGCCAATGCAGGTCCAGGGCGCCGATCAGCAGCCGATCCGCCCCGCCGGGGCCACGCAGCCGGAGCGCCAGCGGCAGGAATGCGCCGGGCACCGTGGCGAGGGTGGCATAGGTCCCGACACGGAACCCGCCCGGGGCAGCCCCGCCGGCAACGGGAGCCTGGCCGGCGAGCAGCCGGGTCAGCCAGTCGGGGCGCGCGGCCAGCGGTCCGGCCAAATCGGGGCGGGAGGCGCAGATCGTCCGTCCCCCGCCATCCAGCATCACCAGAAAGCGATACGAGCTGATATCCCGCAGCAGTGCTGCGAGTCTTTCCGGGCAGTCGGGGCCGACCTGGATTTGCGCCACGGCCAGCAGCAGCGCGCGCCCGCCATCGGCCACGCCGCGAATATCGGCGTTGGCCAGCTCGACCTGCCGGGTCGCCAGCGCGTCGAGCTCGGCGCGGCGCTGGACATACAGGCTCGCCAGCGTGGCAAGACCGGCGGCCACCATCGGAAACAGGCACAGAACGATCAACAACAGCAATCGGCGGGAAAGCCTCATGCTGCCCCGTCCTGCCCCGTCCGTGAGTTGATGACGCGCTCCGGACCGAGCTCGTCAGGTCTCATGCCGTGCCCCTTCAAGCCCGGCCGCCCCGGCCCAGCCATTGTGCTGAGAATGCCGGCTGCTCTCAC
Source organism: uncultured Alphaproteobacteria bacterium (assembly GCA_963799825.1). Classification (GTDB taxonomy): domain Bacteria; phylum Pseudomonadota; class Alphaproteobacteria; order Acetobacterales; family Acetobacteraceae; genus JAFKFI01. Next base: position 30,496 of record CAWCYL010000009.1, on the reverse strand, counting down.
AAAAGCGCAGCACCCGGAAGTCGCCGCCCGTTCACCTTGACGTGAGGAGCGGCGAGGCAGTCGCCAGGGCAACGCGAAAGGCCCCGGCGGGACGCGCCCACCGGGACCTCTGCAGGATAAGCGACCGGCCGCGCCGGCCCGGACGATCAGCCGATGGCCGCTCGGGTGAGCGTGGCGATGTCGCCGAAGATCACCTTGGTGCCGTCGGACAAGCCGATCTCCGTGCCGGCTCCGTAGCCATGCGCGCCGGCCGCCGCGTTGGCCAACTCGTCGGCGCCATAGCCTTGCAGCGACAGGTGGTCCGTTCCCGCCCGGAAGCCCCAGATGATCTCCGTTCCGCCGGCCTGGCCGTTGATGAAGGCGAAGGTGTTGGTGCCCCCGTTGCCCGAGACGATATTCGCGGTTCCGGAGCCGGCCACGAAGGTGTCGCCATCGACGCCGCCAAACACCAGCGCATTGCCGCCGCCGGCCTGGATCGTGTCGTGACCGGGGCCACCGATGATCGTGTCGTTGCCCTGGTCGGCGCTGATGAGATCGTCCCCGCGGGATCCCCAGTAGAAGTTGTTGCCGGTGGCGCTGCCGCCCACCAGGGTGGAGTTGCCGGTCCCTGCCACGAGCAGCAGGTCGGCCCCTCCTCCGGCATGGATCACGTTGCCGGAGCCGCCGCCGACCAGCGTGGCCGCGCCGGTGCCGGCCTGCATGGTGTTGCCACCATCTCCGCTGCCCCAGAAGACGGTCTGGCCGCTGCCAGCGGTGAGGTTGGTGCTGCCGGCGCCGCCGACGACGGTGGCCGCCCCGTCACCGCCCATGAAGGTGAGCGTGCTATCGCCGCCGAAGACCAGTGCCTGGGAGCCGGCGGTGGCCTGCACCGTGGCTGCTCCGGTGCCGCTCACCACGGTATCCATCCCGGCGGAGGTGACGAGCGCGTTGCCGTCGCCGAGGAAGACCAGGTTGTGCCCGCCGCCCGCCGCGACCGAGACGTTCCCGGACGTCGCATCCACGGTGTCGTCGCCCGACCCGGTGGAGATCGCGAAGTCCCCTCCGCCGGAGTGCGCCAGGACGATGTGGCGGTTGACGACCGCGCCACCGGCCTGGGCGTCGTCGGCCACGACCATGATTCGATTGGCGTTGCCGGTCGCATCGACGGTCACGCTCGTCGCCGTGCCGGCATTGATCGTGTCGGTGCCGAGCGAGGCCGTGACCGTGGCGGGTGCCGAGCCGAGAGTGATCACGTTGTGGTCGCCGAGGTCGGCGATCGTCCCGCCCGCGGTGCCGTCGATCTGGTTCGTCGCGTGCCCGCTATCCAGCACCGCGACCGCGCCGGTGTTGGCATCGGACAGCGTGGTGGCTTGCGTGACGGTGTCGGTCACGATCGTCACGACGTCGCCGGAGGCCACGGTCCAGCTGGCGGTTGATACGCCGTCTCCGCCGATGACCGACAGCGGCGAGCCGTCCGACGTCACGGTGATGGTGCCGTTTCCGGCGTGGATCGTGGCGGCGCCGAGCTGGGTCAGCGCGATGCTGCCGCTGCCGCCGTTGACGGTCGTGCCGCCCAGGCTGCCGGAGATGGTCGCGTCGCCGCTGCCCGCGGTGAAGCTCAGCGTGCCCGGCCCGCCATTGACCACGATCGGGTTGGCGTTGCCGGTCGCGTCGACCGTCGCGTCCGCTGAACCCGTGTTGATGGTGTCGGTGCCGAGCGCGGCCGCGACCGTGGCCGGCACCAGGCCGAGAGTGATCAGATCATTGCCGACCCGGTCGCTGATCGTCCCGCCCAACGTGCCGTCGATCAGGTTGGTCACCTGCCCGCCGGCCAGCATCACAGCCGCGCCAGTATTGAGGTCGGTGAGCGTGGTGGCGCGCGTGCCACTGTCGGTCGCGATGGTCACCGTGTCGCCCGATGCCGCGGTCCAGGGGACGGTCTCCGGCCCATCCCCGCCGATGACCGACAGCGCCGAACCGTCCGAGGTCACGGTGATGGCGCCGGTCCCGGCGTGGATCGTGGTAGCGCCATGCTGGGTCAGCGCGATCGTGCCGACGCCACCGTTGACGGTTGTGTTGCCCGTTCCGCCGGTGATGGTCGCGTCGCCGCCGCCCGCGGTGAAGACCAGCAGGCCGGCCCCGCCATTGACCACGACCGGGTTGACGTTGCCGGTCGCGTCGACCGTCGCGTCCCCGGAGCCCGCGTTGATCGTGTCGGTGCCGAGCGAGGCCGTGACCGTGGCCGACGCCGAGCCGAGAGTGATCATATCGTTGCCGATCACGTCGGCGACCGTCCCGCCCGCCGTGCCGTCGATCAGGTTGATCACCTGCCCGCCCGCCAGCAGCATAGCCGCGCCGGTATTGAGATCGGTGAGCGTGGTGGCGTGCGTGCCACTGTCGGTGGTGATCGTCACCGTGTCGCCCGACGTCGCGGTCCAGGGGACGTTCTCCATCCCGTCCGCGCCGATGACCGACAGCGGCGAGCTGTCCGAGGTCACAGTGATCGTGCCGTTCCCGGCGTGGATGGTGGAGGGACCGTGCTGGGTCAGCGCGATCGTGCCGGCGCCGCCGTTGATCACCGCGCCGAAGCCGCCGGTGACGGTCGCGTCACCGTCGCCAGCGGTGAAAGTCAGCGGACCCATGACGGCGTTGATCACGACCGGGTGGGTGTTGCCGGTCGCATTGACCGTCAGGCCCATCGACATGCCGCCGTTGATCGTGTCGGTGCCCTGCGAGGCAATGACCGTGACCGGCATGGGGAAGGGACCGAGATTGATCACGTTGTGATCGGGCAGATCGAGGATCGTGCCGCCCATCATGCCGTTGATGTAGTTGGTGGCATATCCGTTGGCCAGCACCGTGCGAGCGCCGGTGTTGTTGTCGAACAGCGTTGTGGCGTGGGTCCCGCTGTCGGTGGTGATCGTCACCGTGTCACCGATCCCGGCGGTCCAATTGGCGGTCGAGATGCCGTCCTCGCCGGTGACCGACAGCGACGAGCCGTCCGAGGTCACGGTGATGATGCCGTCCCCGGCCGTGACCATTGTGAGACCATGCTGGGCCAGCGCGACCGTACCGACGCCGCCGGTGACGGTCGTGCTGCCGGAGCTGCCGCTGACGGTCGCGGCGCCGTCGCCAGCGGTGAAGGTCAGCGCCCCCGGCCCGCCGCTGATGACGATCGGATTGGTGTCGCCGGTCGCGTTGACCGTCACGTCCGCCGTGCCGGCATTGATCGTGTCGGTGCCGAGCGCGGCCGTGACCGTGGCCGCCGCCGTCCCGAGCATGATCACGTTATTGCCCGCCAGGTCGGCGATCGAGCCGCCCGCCGTGCCGTCGATCAGGTTGGTCACCTGCCCGCCCGCCAGCATCATAGCCGCGCCGGTGTTGGTGTCGGTGACCGTCGTGGCGTGCGTCACGCTGTCGGTCGCGATGGTCACCGTGTCGCCCAGTGTCACGGTCCAGGGGGCGGTCTCCAGCCCGTCCTCGCCGGTGATCGACAGCGGCGTACCGTCCGAGGTCACGGTGATGGTGCCGTTCCCCGCCGTGATCACGGCCGAGCCATGCTGCGTCAGCGCGATCGTGCCGTCGGCGCCCTGGATGATCGTGTCGCCGAGGCCGCCGGTGACGGTCGCATTCCCGGAGCCAGCAAAGAACGTTACCGAGGCGGTCGGGTCGCCGGGACCGATATCCACCGTGCCCGTGCCGCCGAACACCTGCACGCCACCGGCGCCGGGGGTGACAACGAGCGCGCCAACGCCCGCGGTCACCACGACCGAGTTGGCGTTGCCGGTCGTGTCGACCGTGACGTTCCCCGTGCCGGCATTGATCGTGTCGGAGCCGAGCGCGGCGGTGACGGTAACGTCCGCCGTGCCGAGATTGATCACCTCCGTCCCGACGACGTTGACGAAGTCGCCAATCGTGCCAGCGGCATTGGTGGCATCAACGATGATCTGGCCGCCGATCAGGTTCACCGAGATGTTCGTGCCGGTGTCGGCTACCGTGGTGACGCCGGTACCGGTATTGGTCGTGACGTTGATGACGTCACCGAGCATCGGTGTCCAATTTAGGGTCTCGGCACCGTCGTTGCCGACGATTGAGAGTTTGCCGTCGGCGATGATCTGGATGTCGCCCGGTCCGGCGATGACGGTGGTTCCACCGGTGGACCCGTTGATGGTTGCGAGGCCGATGCCGCCCTGGACGGTCATCGCGTCTTCGCTGCCCGTACCGTCGGGATCGACCAGGAGGGTACCGCTGCCACCGACGATCGAGGTGACGCCGCCCGTCGCCGGGGCAACCTCGACCGAAAGGGCGTTGCCCGAGGCATCGACCGTCAGAGGGCCGCCGCCGCCGATGATCGTGTCCGTCCCATTCGCCGCAGTGACCGTGACGGGCAGGGCGTTGGACGTCGGATCGGCGGTGATGACGTTGTCGCCGGAGACGTCGGTATAGGCGGTGCCGCCAGCTACGGTGGTCGGTGGTGCCGGACATTTTTGCTCGCTCTCGCTGTTCCAGGTGGGCGGCGCAAATCGTGCGCCCTGGGAGCGAAATTGAGCGAGGCGGGTGAACAAACGGCTAACTCGGAGACGATGCGCCGAAAATCGGCCGCCCCGGTGCCGGGGCGGCCGTCAGCCGGAGGTCAGCGGATCGGCGGCGGGTATTGCAGGCCGCCCTTGTTCCACAGCTTGTTGAGCCCGCGCGGGACGCCCATCGGGGTGATGTCGCGGTCCCACATCTCGCCGTAATTGCCGACCTGCTTGACCACGTTGTAGGCCCATTTGTTGTCCACCCCGAGCGCCTTGCCCATGTCGCCGTCGACCCCGAGCAGCCGGCGGATGTCGGGATTGGTGTTGGTCAGCATCTCGTCGACGTTCTTGCTGGTCACGCCGTCCTCCTCGGCGGTCAGCATGGCGATGAAGGTCCAGCGCACCAGGTCGAACCATTTGTCGTCGCCCTTGCGCACCATCGCGCCCAGCGGCTCCTTGCTGATCACCTCCGGCAGGATGACGTAGTCGTCCGCCTTCGGTCCTTGGGCGAAGCGCGTCGTGGCGAGCCCCGAGCCGTCGGTCGAGTAGGCGTCGCAGCGGCCGGAGAAGAAGGCGTTCTGGATCTCCGCGTAGTCCTGGATCAGGACCGGCGTGAACTTCATCTTGTTGATGCGGAAATAATCGTTGATCGCGAGCTCGGTGCTGGTGCCGGGCTGCACGCAGATGGTGGCGCCGTCGAGCTCCTTGGCCGATTTCACGCCGGTCGACTTCTTCACCATGAAGGCGGTGCCGTCGTAATAATTGACCCAGGCGAACAGGAGCCCGAGATTGGCCTCGCGCCCGAGCGTCCAGGTGGTGCTGCGGATCAGCACGTCGATCTCGCCCGATTGCAGCGCGGTGAAGCGGTTCGTCGTGGTCAGCGGCACGAACTTCACCTTGTTCTGGTCGCCCAGGACTGCCGCAGCCACCGCCCGGCAGGAATCCGCGTCAAGCCCGCGCTCCACCCCCTGGCTGTCCGGCAGCGAGAAGCCCGGAACCCCGGTCGAGACGCCGCAGACGAGCTGTCCGCGCTGTCGCACCGCATCCAGCGTCGCCGAGCCGGAGCCCTGGGCCTGCGCCGGCCCAGGCAGCAAGCCGGCCGTCAGGAGAATTGCGCCGGCAGCCAGGCCCGCGCGCGCGATCGTGGATCGGATCATCGATAAGTCTCCCCGAATTATCCGCGGGTTGGCCCCGCTGCACCGGACTGTGCGGGAGAGCCGTGGGAAGATCAACGGATCACGTCCGAAAGGGTCTGCTGACGGCCGGCAGATTGCCCACGATTGTGCGTTGGGCCAGCAATGCATCCTATGGTTGCTCTGGCATCCATGCTAGATCCTCTCCGATGGTCACGCTGAATGCCCGCCTGAGCCTCTTTGTGACGGCCTCCTTGCGGAACTGGCGGGTCGGGCCAGGACTGGCGGTCGCTCTGATCGGCGGTTCCGCTTGCGGCATCGCGATCCTGTCCGCGGCAGTGCGGACACATGACTGGCCGATTCCCGAGACGGCGTTCAGGCTGGCGGCGGGTCTGGCGGTGTCGGGCATGGTCGCGGCGGCCGCGATGTCGCTGCCCTATAGCGGGCTGAGGCGCCTGGCGCGCTGTCCAGGCTGGGCGGTGGCGCTTGGTTGCGTCGGCTCGGCGGCGCTCGCGGCGCTGATCGCGCGATGGGCGTTCGGCGGCTTCGCCAACTCGGCCGACGAGTACGGGTTCCTGTTCGCCGCCGAGACATTCCTGCGCGGCCGGGTGACGAATCCGCTGCCGCCCGACCCAGGGCTCGTCCAGCAGGTCTATCTGATCGCCAAGGACGGACGATGGGCGAGCCAGTACCTGCCCGGCTGGCCCGCCATCCTCGCCGGGTTCGGCGGGATCGGGCTGCCGGCCTGGTTCGCCGCACCGGCCTGCGCGCTCGGGATGCTGGGGCTGCTCGCCCGCGCCGTCTGGCGTGTCACGGGACGCGCGGAGATCGTGGCGGCGATCGTGCTGGCCTGCGCCGCATCCCCGTTCGTGCTGCTGAACGCAGCGACGTACTTCTCGCATTGCGCCAGCGCCCTGTTCGCGATCGGCGCGGTGCTCGCGCAGATCGCGGCCGACCGTCGGCAGGATCGGCGCTGCATCGCGCTGGCCGGCGCCTGTCTCGGCGCCCTGCTGCTATGCCGGATCGACAGCCTGCTCGTCGTCGGCAGCGGCCTGTTCTGCGCCTGGGCCGCGCGGCCGAAACGGCTGTGGGCGCTGGCCGCCTTCGCGGCGGGTGCCGCGCCGTTCGTGCTCGCCTTCGCGCTCTACAACCTCGCCGTCACCGGCAATCCGCTCACGCCGCCCACCGTCTGGGGCGGAATCTTTCCATCGGCGTCGGCGGGGTCGCCGGGGTCGAGCCGGATTCCGGGCACTGGCGCGCGCTCGTGCAGACCGCCTGGCGCGTGAGCGACCTCGCCGACACCACCACGCTGGTCGTCCCGGCCCTGTATTTCTGGGCGCTGCTGCGCGGCGGCCGGCGGCGCACGCTGGCCTTCTACGACGTGATCCCGCTGGCGGCTCTCGCCCTGTTCCTGGTGTTCCCGGATTACGGCGGCTGGCAGATGGGGCCGCGCTACTGGTTCGACGGGTTCGTTGTCATGCACCTGACCGTGGCGCGCGAGATCGCCGGATCATTCGAGCCGCAGCGCACGCGGCTCGCGGCCCTCCTGGCGCTGCTGATCCCGGCGCAGCTCGCCATGCTGCCGGCCCAGGTGGGCTTCCATGCCCGCATGATGGCCGAGCGCGCCGCACCGTTCCGCCTCGCGGCAGCCCTGCCCGGCCCGGCAGCCTTCATGCTGGTGGGTGATTTCCCGAGCGGGTTCGACGCGCGCTTCAATCGCCACAACATCCACCGCGCGCAGGATTTCATGCGCAACGGCCCCGACCTGGACGGTCATGTGCTGTTCGTCCGCGCCGACGCGCCGGGCGCGCTGGCTCGCGCCTGCCGGATGCGCCCCGGCGTGCCCGGCTACCTGTTCTCGCTCGACCCCGCGGCGCCACAGGGCCGGCTCACCCGGCTGGCCTGCCCACCCCTCTAGCTGCTCGATCCAACGCGAAGACGGTCGAGCTGACCGTGCTCCTTGGGCCGCCCTTCACTTCCGGCGCGCGACCTGCCACATCGGTCGCGCCATGCTGCATCTGGTCAAGCTCGCGGTCGGCGTGCGGGACGTCGAGCATCTCCGCGTCCTGCAGGCGGAACGCGTCGAGCGCCAGCCGCCGCTGCGTCACCGCACGCGGAACCGCCCGCGTCGCGCCGCCGAGGTGGTCGATGGCGGCTCGCTATACTGGGTGGTCAGCGGCGCGGTGCTGGTCCGCCAGCGCATCACCGACATCGTCGATGACCATTGGGAAGACGGCAGCCGATGCAGCGGGCTCATCCTCGATCCACAGCTGGTGGGTGTCGCGGGGCGGCCGATGAAGCCGTTCCAGGGCTGGCGCTATCTCGCGGCCGGAGACGCGCCGGCCGACCTGACCGCCATGCCGGAACCGGAAGGCGGGGCCGACCTGCCGGCCGCACTACGGCGCGAGCTGGTTGCGCTATGCTTGATCTAAGGCAATCCAAGCGCGAATTGGCTTGCCCGACTCGGGCAAGCATATCATAATTCCGTCAGGCGATTAGGTTCATCTCCTCACCCGTCGTCTAACCCTTCAACCCCGCGTTCCCCAACCCTGCGTTCCTGGAGCCCCATCGTGAGCATCTCGCGTCGAACCCTGCTCGGCAAGCTTGGCCTGATCGTGCCGGCCGTGGCCATCATCACTGCGTCGGGCCTGACCGCGTCGGGCCTGACGGCGACCGCGGCGCGCGCCGCAACCGAGGATGCGACGGCCGCGACGCCAGCCGCCGCCCCGCATCATAGCAAGAAGAGGCATCACGCCTCCAAGTCCCACAAGCATCGGACCACCAAGGCGAGCACCACCGGCTGATCCTTCACGGACCCCGCCATGCCCGTGGCGGTACGGGCATGGCGGCTTGCTATCCGGCGTTCGCTTCGAGTAGCGCGCGCAGTCCGCTGAGTACCTGTGCGGGCGTTGGCGGACAGCCGCCGATCACGAGGCTGACGGGCACCGCGACCCCAGCGCCACCCAACGTGGCGTAGCTGCCCTTGAACACGCCGCCGTCCACCGCGCAGTCGCCGACGGCGACCACCCATTTCGGGTCCGGCGTCGCCTCCCAGGTCCGTTCCAGCGCCTCGCGCAGGTTCCGGGTCAGCGGCCCCGTCACCAGCAGCACGTCGGCGTGACGCGGGCTGGCCACGAAGCGCAGTCCGAACCGTTCCAGATCGTAGACGATGCCGTTGAGCGCATGGAGCTCCAGCTCGCAGCCATTGCAGCTGCCCGAATTGACGTGCCGGATCGACAGGCTGCGCCCCAGCCGGCGCTGCGCCGCCGCGTCCAGGGCGGCGACCAGCGATTGCACCGTGTCGTCCGGCACCGCCTCGGCGCGGTCGGTCGCGGGTCCGTCCCGCAGCGTCCGCGCGATGCGACGCCACACCATTAGAGATCCACCCCCGAGTAGGAACAGTTGAACGAGCGGTTCACCAGCGGGAAATCGGCGACGATGACGCCCTGCGTCGCGGCCTCGACCAGCGGCCATTGCGCCCAGCTCGGGTCGCGCGCGAAGGCGGCGGCGATCAGGCCGTTGTCGAGCCGCAGCCAGTGCCAGATGTCGCCCCGGAACCCTTCCGCCACGCCGATCCCCTCGCCGCTCCCGCCCGGCAGCGGCGCAGCGATGCCGCCTTCCGGCAGCGCGACCAGCAGCGCGCGGAGCAGGCGGATGCTCTCGGCGATTTCCGCCAGCCGGACCCGCACCCGCGCGTCCACGTCGCCCTCCGCCATTACCGGGACGACGAGGCCGAGATCGGAATAGGGCTTGTAGCCGGGCGATCGCCGCGCGTCGAAATCGCGACCGGACGCGCGGCCGACATAGCCGCCCGCCGCGAAGCGCGACGCGAGGGCCGGGCTGACGACGCCGATGCCGATCACGCGGTCGGCAAGACTGGCGTAGTCGCCGTAGACGCGCGCAAGGTCGGGCAGCTCCGCCTGCACGCCGGCGAGCGCGCGCAGCACCGCCTCGGTGCCGCCCGGCGCGATGTCGGCCGCGACGCCGCCCGGCACCACGCAATCCATCATCAGCCGGTGGCCGAACGCGACGGCGCTGGCGCGCAGCACCGCCTCGCGATGCAGGCCGAACCGCGCCAGGGCGAAGGCGAAGCTCGCGTCGTTGCAGATGCCGCCGGCATCGCCGAGGTGATTGGCGATCCGCTCGAGCTCCGCCATCACGGCGCGGAGCGCCTGGGCGCGCGGCGGCGCCTCGGTTTCGAGGGCGGCCTCGGCGGCGTGGGCGAAGGCGATCGCGTGCGCGACGGTCGAGTCGCCCGACAGGCGCGCGGCGAAGCGGGCGGCGGCGCGGGGCGACTTGCCGCGCATCAGGGTGAGCGTGCCCTTGTGCGCGTAGCCGAGCCGCGTCTCCAGCCGCACGATGGTCTCGCCTTGCGCCGTTACGCGGAAATGTCCCGGCTCGATGATGCCGGCATGGATCGGCCCGACCGCGAGCTGGTGCAGATCCTCGCCCTCGGCGGGCAGGAACTCCGGCGGTTCGGGCGAGCCCGCGGTCGGCGGGCCGGGGCGCAGCGCCATCGGCCGCGTGTGGCCCCAGCGCCCGTGATCGAGCCAGGGCCGCCCATCGCGCCCGCCCTGCGCCGCGTGGCCCCACAGATCGGCCACCATGCGCTCGAACCACGCCGCTCCCGGACGATGCGGCGACAGCGCCGCGTATCCGCCCTCCGTCACGACGGTGGAAACCGGCAGCACGGCGCCGGCGGCCCGATCGAGGAACAAGGCGTGAACGCTCATCGTGTCGGCCCACAGCGCGATGAGGTCGAGGCTTGCGTCGCCGCCGAGCGCCACCGCCATCGCGCCCCACGCGGCCGCGTCGAGCACGTGGCGCGGCCAGGGTCGGCAGGGCTCGGTCGGTCCCGTGCGGATCAGGTCCGCGGCCGTCGCGGTCATCGCGCCGCACTCGCGAGCCAGTCCGTCACGGCGGCCGGCATCGCCAGGCCGAGGAACAGCACGAGGGCGAGATGCAGCCACATCGGCGCGAGCGAAAGCGCCGTCGGCGCCGGGCCGAGGTCGGGCGTCGGTGCCCCCAGGCACAGCGATTGCAGCCGCACAATCAGCGCCCAGGCCCCTACGACGAGCCCGATGCCGAGCGGGATGGCGAGCAGGGGCGCGCCGCGCATCGTCGCCGTGACAATCAAAAACTCGCTGCTGAACAAGCCGAACGGCGGCAGCGCCGCGGCCGCGACGATGCCGGCGGCGAGGGTCAGGCCGAGCAGCCGGTGCGTGGCGAGCAGGCCGGAGATGTCGGCGCATTGCTGGCCGCGCTTGAGCTGCGCGGCGCGCCCGACGCACTGGAAGATCGACGCCTTGGTGAGCGTGTGCAGCGTCATGTGCAGCAGCCCGGCGAACATCGCGGCGGGCCCGCCGAGTCCGAACGCGAAGGCGGCCACACCGCTCTGCTCGATGGTGGAAAAGGCAAAAAAACGCTTCACGTCGCGCCGCCGCCACAGGCTGAACGCGGCGAGCAGCAGCGACAGCAGGCCGAGCGCCATGATCGGCGGTCCGGGGTCGATTGCCTCCGCATTCGCGGCCAGCACGCCGCGCAGCCGCAGGATGACGAACAGCGCGACGTTGAGGATGGAGCCGGCGAGCACGGCGGAGACCGGCGTCGGCCCCTCGGCGTGCGCGTCCGGCAGCCAGGAATGCAGCGGCGCGAGAGCCGCCTTGGTGCCGTAGCCGAGCAGCAGGAACACGAAGGCGAGGTTCAGCACCGGCCCGTCGCAACGCGGCGCCGAGGCGAGCAGCCCGCTCCAGCTCATCGCCGCCATGCCGGGGCCGAGCGCCGGCAGCGCCGCGAGGTAGAGGACGACGGTACCGAACAGCGCCAGCGCAATGCCGACGCCGCAGACGATAAAATACTTCCACGACGCCTCGATCGCCTCGGCGGTGCGCGGCAGGCCGACGACGAGCACCGCCGCGATCGTCGCCGCCTCCATCGCGACCCAGGTGACGCCGAGATTGTTCGACAGCAGCGCCAGTAGCATCCCGCCGACGAAGCACTGGTACATCGCGTGATAGAGCCGCAGCCGCCGCCGGTTGAGCCGTCGCGCCGCAATCTCCGCCCGCACGTAGCCGACGCTGAACCACGACGTCGTCAGCCCGATAAAGGCGGTCAGCAGCGCGATATGCGCGGCCAGCGGATCAACCAGCAGCAGCGGGCCGACATAACCGACACTCCACGGCAGCGTGCAGGCGAGCGCGAAGGTCAGCGCGGAGGCGGCGCAGTTGATCCAGGCGGCGATCCGCCAGGACGGCACCAAAGCGAGCACGGCGGCGGCCAAGAAGGGCACCACCGCGACGAGGCCGGCGAGGGCGGCGGGGGAAAAATTCATCGCGGCAGCTCGCCCAGTCGGTCGAGACGCGCGACGTCCAGGCTCTCGAACCGCTCGCGGATGCGGAAAAAGAACACGCCGAACACGATAAACGCGACCATCACCAGGAAGGCGACCGACAGCTCCACGATCAGCGGCATCCCGGCGACGCCGACGGCGGCGAGGATCACGCCGTTCTCCAATGACATGAAGCCGACCAACTGGGTCAGCGCGTTGCGCCGGGTAATCATCATCAGCAGCCCGAGCAGCACGACGGACAGCGCGAGCGCCAGATCCTCGCGCGTCAACGCCTGCGAGGCGAGCGTGGTCGGCAACACGACAAGGATCGACAGCGCCACCAGGCCAACGCCGAGGATCATGCTCGGGAAGATGCCGAGCGCCGTCTCGATCGAGCGGTGGATTTCGAGCCGGCGCACGATGCGATGCAGCGCGACCGGGATCACGACGCCCTTGGCCGCGACGGCGACGAGCGCCGTGAGCTAGAGGTTCGCCTCCCCTTGGACAAAACCCTGCCACGCCGCCGCCGCCGCGAGCACCCAGCCTTGCAGCGCGTAGGTGTTGATGACCGCGCTAAACAGAAACTGCTTGCTGATCCTTGGCGGGTTGGATGGTGCAGGTGAACCCAAGCTTGGCAATCTGGCGGACGAGGCGATTGGCTTGATCCTCGGGCGAGGCGCGGCGGAAATGGTCGGCACCGAGATCTTGGTAGAAAGTGCCGTCGCGAAGCATGTGATAGGCGGTGGTCAGGATCGAGGCGGCAACGGCACAGATCGCCTTCTTGGGTCCGCGGCGATGACGCAGGCGTTGGAACTGAGCCTGCAAGTAGCTGCCTTTCTTGTGGCTGGCCGCCCACGCACACTGCACCAGGGTCGTCTTCAGCCAAGGTGCGCCCTTGCGCAGCCGGGTGCAGCGCCGCTTGCCGGCGCTCTCGTCGTTGCGCGGGCACAGTCCAGCCCAGGAGATCAGGTGGCCTGCGGTCGGGAAGCGGGCCATGTCGGTGCCGATCTCGGAGACGATGACCTGGGCAGTCAGGTCACTGACGCCCGGGATGGTCCGCAGCAGGCGAACCGCGTGACGGAAAAAATCGAGATCACGGTCCACCTCCGCGTCGATCTCGGCGATGGCGACATCGAGCGCGTCGACCTGACGCAAATGCAGACGCAGCAGGAAGCGATGCCGCTCCGTGATGCGCCCCTGCAGAGCGGCGCGCAGCTTCTCCGGGGGCGCTTTGACGCCGCGCTGCACCAGGGTGAGCAGCTTGTCCGGATCGCGCTCGCCGTCGATCAGCGCCTGCAGGATGGCGCGGCCACTGACGCCCATGATCTGGGTCAACACCGAGCTGAGCTTGAGGTTGGCATCTTCCAGCGTCTTCTGCAGCCGTTGCACGTGACTGGCCTGCTCGCGCACCAACTGCTTGCGGGTACGGAGCAGTGCGCGCAGCTCCTGCGTCGGCTGCTCCGGCACGAAGCTCGATCGGATCAGGCCGTGCGCCAGCAGGTCGGCCAACCACAGCGCATCGGCGACATCGGTCTTGCGACCGGGTACGTTCCTCACGTGAGCCGCATTGGCCAGGATCAGTGTGAACTCGCCGTCCGACAGCACGTGCCAGACCGGCTTCCAGTAGACGCCGGTCGCCTCCATCGCCACGTGGCTGCAGCGCTGCTCGCAGAGCCATGCCGACAATGCCAGCAGTCCGGGCGTCGTCGTGTCGAACGTGCGGACCTCGGTCCTGGTTGGCCCGTAACCAGCCAAGCGGACGCCCGCCACAACGCTGTCCTTATGCACATCGAGGCCAGCGCAGCGCGGATAGAGAACCTCCATGACCCCCTCCATCGTTCCCGCCGCCGACGCAGGGCACCCCTGGATCAAAGTCTAAACAACGCGCTCCCGGACCTCGCGGCCCATGGCGCAATCGGGGGTGCTTCGGATGCCCCGGGTCCAACTAATACGCGGGCTCGCTCGCACCATAGAAGAAGCCGACCTCTCCGCCGCCGACCGGCAGACAATGCCACAAGTTTCATCCACGGCGGGTCGTCATTCCGGTGCGGAACTCATACCAAGGCTCATTGAGCCGAACCCGTTGCCCACTCTCGTAGCCCGATCGACATGACGCGCCAGGGCTGGTCGGCGAGCTTGTTCCACGCAAAGCAGCAGTGATCGACGATGACGTCGTAGGATGCGAACACGCGGTTCGACAGCCAGTTGTCACGCATGAATTGCCAGACATTCTCGACCGGGTTGAGCTCGGGGCACTTCGCCGGCAGCGGCACGATCGTGATGTTGGGCGGCACGACCAGGTGTTCCGACAAGTGCCAGCCGGCCTGATCAACCAGCAGCGCGCAGTGGCGGCCCGGCGTCACGCGGGCGGCGATCTCAGCCAGGTGCAGGCTCATCGCTTCCGTGTTGCACCACGGCAGGACAAGACCCGCGACCGCGCCGCTCTCGGGGCAGATCGCGCCAAATATGTAGGTTGACGCGGTCCGCTGGTCCCGCGGTGCGGCGGGTCGGGTGCCGCGCCGCGCCCAACGCCGGGTGAGCTTGTTCTTCTGCCCGATCCGGGCTTCGTCGCCGAACCAGACCTCTACGTCGCCGGGATCGAGGCCGTGCTGGTGCGCAACCGCCGCCAGCAGGGCCGGGAAGTTTTTTTAAACGCCTCGACCGCGCCCGCGGCCTGGGCGTGATGGCGCGGTCGAGCGGACAGCTTGCGATAGCCCAGCGCACGCAACTCGCGGCCGAGCGTCTGCTTGGACACGCTGACGGCAAACTCGTCCCAGACCCACTGGCAGAGGTCGATGATCCGCCACCGGACCACGCCGTGCACGGCCGGGATCGGCCCGCTCTCGATCACCGCCGCCAAGGCCGAGCGATGCGCCGCGTTCAGCAGGGGCGGCTTGCCCGGCGCCTTGCGGTCGATCAGCCCATCCGCGCCGCGCGCATTGAACCGAAGCACCCAATCGCGCACCACTTGCAACGTCACGCCGCCGATGGCTGCCGCCTCGGTCCGGCTCCCCCCGTCATAGATCGCCGCCAGTGCCAGCAGGCGACGCACCTGGTCAGCATCTTCGCTCTCGCGCGCCATAAGACGCAGGCGCGCCGCGTCGAAATCATCCCGCAGCAGGACCGGCATGGCAGAACTCCTCGGTTCCCCAGCCTTAAATCAAAACCGCTCCGAGCCGCGCAAGCCTCGCGAGTCCCGATCAACAAGCCTTGGTATAAGTCGGCGCTGGTAAAGCAGCGCGAAGGACAGCACGAGCACGGCACCGCCGAGCATGTGCGCCGCGTCGTACGCCAGCACGCCGAATCCCATATGCGGCGGCATCAGGCGAAGCCCTGGCTGACGAACAGGAACACCGCCGCGAGCAGCCCGAGCAGCAGGGCGATGCCGAGGAACTCGGGCACCCGGAACACCCGCATCTTCGCCTGCGCCGTCTCCAGCACGGCGAGCGCCGCCGCCAGCACGCCCATCTTCAAGCCCCAGCAGCACCAGCCCGACGAGCCACGCCAGCGGCCCGGCGCCGGAAGGTGCCGCGCCGAACGGGACGAACACCGTGCCGATCAGGGTGAACCAGAGCAGCAGCTTCAGCATCGCCGCGCCGTCGATCAACGCGAGGTCGCGGCCGCTGTATTCCAGCACCATCGCCTCGTGCACCATCGTCAGCTCGAGATGCGTCGCCGGATTGTCGACGGGGATGCGGCCGGTCTCGGTCAGCGCGACGGCGACGAATGCGACGGCGGCGAGCCCGAGCGAGACGCGCAGGCCGAAACTTCCCTCGCGCAGCAGCTCGGCGATGGTGTCGAGATTGGTGGTGCCGGCGAGCAGAGCGAGGGTGAAGATCACCATCAGCAGCGCCGGTTCGGCGAACACCGCGAAGGTCATCTCGCGGCTCGCGCCGATGCCGCCGAACGCCGGTGCCGATGTCCATCCCGGCGAGGGCGAGTGTGCAGCGCCCCAAGGCGAGCAGCCCGGCGATCACCAGCAGGTCGGCGACCGGCGCGCTCGCCATGCCGAGCGCGAAGGAGGGCACCAGCAGCGCCGCGACGCCGATCGCCGCGAATCTGCACCACCGGCGCCGCCTCGAACAGCGCAGGTCGCGTTCTCGGCGAGCACCGGCTGCTTGCGCGCCAGCCGCAGCCAGATCGCGCCACGGCTGCAACGGCGACGCGCCGACGCGCCCGAGCAGCCGCGCCTTGATGCCAGCGCACGATGCCGGTCAGCAGCGGCGCCGCCGCCAGCATCAGCGCGATGTGCAGCGACTGCGTGACGAGGGCGAGGAACAGGCTCACCTCGCCTCCAGCAGCGCGACCGCGGCGAGGAACAGCACCAGCAGCGACAAACATCACCGTCAGGGTGCGGCGGATGGTGAGGAACTGCATCCGGTCGGCCTCGACGGACAGCCGCTCGCGCAGCCGCCGGATCGGCGCGAAAAGCAGCGTGTCGGCCGGATCGCTCTGCGCTCGGCGTCGAGCCGCGCCGTCGCGCGTGTCGCCCGGCGGCGGCGTGTCCACCACCTCGCGCGCCGCGAGCAGCGCGGCGCCGAGGCTGCGGCGCAGCGGCTGGGCGAAGGAGGCGCCGCCGTACTGCGTCGCCGGATCGCCGAACGGCAGCCAGGCCGGCGGCGGCGGCGAAGCCGCAACCCAGGCCGGGCCGCGCCGGCTGCCCGCCGACCGTCCAGCGCCGCACCACGGCCACGACCAGCGCGCGCCGACGGCGGCGAGCAGCAGCGCCACGATCGACGGCGCGTAGCCCGGCGCCTCGGCGTGCGGCGCCACGGAAAGCCAGCCGGCGCGGTCCGCCATCTCGGCGCCGGTCAGCAGGCCCGCAGCGCCGGCCCGGCCAGGCCAGGACCGGGCCGGGCAGCAGACCGAGCAGCGCCGACCAGCGCCGCCAGCCCGATCATCGCCCAGCGCGCCGCCGGCGCCGCTTCCTCGGCCGCGGCGGCGCGCGGCGTGCGCGGGCGGCCGAGGAACGCGACCCCGATCAGCCGGACGGCGGCGGCGGCGGCGAGGGCGGCGGCCATTGCCATCAGCGCGGCTACCACTGCGAACAGGGTCTGCATGGCGATCCCGCCGATCCGGGGTGCGGCGAGAACCGACTGGAACAGCAGCCATTCGCTGGCGAAGCCCGGCCCCGGCGGCAGCGCCGCCAGCCCCGCGCGCCGGCCAGCACGCAGCCGGTGGTGACCGGCATCCGATGGATCAGCCCGCCGAGCCGCGCCAGCGCCCGGCTGCCGGCGCCGTGCTGCGCGGCGCCGGCGCAGAGGAACAGCAGCGTCTTGAACACGCCATGCTTGAGCGCGTGCAGCAGCGCCCCGCCGAGAGCGAGGGAGGCCAGCGCGGGCAGGTCCGCCGCCCGCGCCGCCAGCGCGAGGCCGAGACCGATGGCGATCGAACCCGACATGCTCGACCGTGCTCGCCGCCAGCACCGATTTGAGGTCGCGCTTCCAGATTGGCGCGCAGCCCGCCGAGCACCGCCGAGGCGGCGCCCATCGCCAGCAGCGGCACGCCCCACCACAGCGGCTGCACCGGCCCGCACAGGTCGAACAGCAGCCGCACGATCACGTACAGCGCGACCTTGGTCATCGCCCCCGACATCAGCGCGGAGACGTGGCTCGGCGCCGCCGGATGGGCGAGCGGCAGCCAGACATGCAGCGGCGCGAGCCCCGCCTTCGACCCCGCGCCGAGCAGCACCAGCACCAGCACCGCGCTCGCCCGCCAGCCCTCGGGCGGCGCGGCGCGCATCGCGGCGAAGCGCAGGTCGAGCCCGTGCGGCCCGAGCGGGGCGAGCAGGGCCAGCGCCGGGATCAGGCACGCGGCCGCCGAACGCGGCGATGCCGAGATAGAGCAGCGCCGCGTCGCGCGATGCCGGCTCCTCGTGCCGCGCCAGCACCATCGCCCAGGAGGCGAGCGACATCAGCTCGAAGCCGAACACCAGCGAAAAACTGTCCGCCGCCAGCAGGGTCAGCGCCATCGCGCCTACGAAGACGGGGAAGAACGGCAGGGCGCGCTGGCCCTCCGCCCCGTGCGGGTCGAGCGCGTAGACCGAGCAGGCCGCGCCGGTCACGAACAGCAGCAACACGAAGAAGCCGGAGAGCGCGTCGAGGCCGAGTTGCGCGCTGGTGCCGGGCAGGCCGAGCGGCAGCACGAAGCCGGCAGCGGGTGCCCCGGCGAGAAGGAAGACGAACGCGGTCAGCGCGCCGACGCCGCACAGCGCCGCGCAGCCAGCCATGATCATCCAGGCTCGTCGCGGCAGGAGCGCGCCGGCGAGCCCGAGCGCGAACAGCCCGAGGACGACGAAACCGATCAGCACGGGCGCGAGCGGGCCGGGAAGGGTCACGCGCCGACGATACCCCGCGCCCCGGCCGCGCCGGAAGTGCGTTGCGGGATTCCGTCGACCGGCACGTATGACGTCACTCGTCATGGTCGGCGAAGGCCGGCCATCCGGACGCCTGCGTTGCCGGCTTCCGCAAGCCGTGGATGTCCGCCTGCGCGGACCATGACGACTGCGGGCGCGCAAGGCATAGCCGGCCGTGACGAGTGCGCCATACGTCCCGCGATGCGCTACAGCATCCCGAGCGCCTGCTTGCGCCGGGGCGGCGGGAACGCGGCGTCGATGGCGGCGAGGTCCGCGTCGGTCAGCGCGATGTCGGACGCCGCCGCGTTCTCCCGCACATGCGCGGCGTCGCCGGCCTTGGGGATCGAGATCACGGTCGAGCTCCGCAGCCCCCAGGCGATGGCGATCTGCGCCGGCGTTGCGCCGTGCCGCGCCGCGACTTCCGCCAGGGCAGGGGAGCGCAGCAGCCGCCCGGCCTGGCCGACCGGCGAGTAGGCCATCACCGGCATACGATGCCGCGCGCACCACGGCAGCAGGCCGAACTCGATGCCTCGGCTGCCCGGATGGTAGAGCACCTGGTCGGTGGCGCAGGCGCCTCCTTGGGCGAGGCCGGCCAGTTCCTCCATGTCGTCCGCGTCGAAATTGGACACGCCCCAGGCGCGGATCTTGCCCTGCTCGCGCAGCGCCTCGAAGGCGATCACGGTCTCGGCCAGCGGCACGCCGCCGCGCCAGTGCAGCAGATAGAGGTCGATATGGTCGGTGCCGAGCCGCTTGAGGCTGCGCGCGCAGGCCGCCGGGACGCCGCTGCGCGAGGCGTTGTGCGGATAGACCTTGCTCACGACGAACACGCGGTCCCGCTGCCCGGCGATGGCGCGGCCGACGATCTCCTCGGAGCGGCCGTCGCCATACATCTCGGCGGTGTCGATCAGGGTCATCCCCAGATCGATCCCGAGCCGCAGCGCCGCCTCCTCCTCGCGCGCGCCGCGCTGGCCCTCGCCCATCTTCCAGGTGCCCTGGCCGATCGCGGGAACCTCCCGCCCGTCCGGCAGCCGAACCGTTCGCATCGCCGTTCCTCCGGATGTTGACAGGCATTTGACCGGAAGCTACGCCCCCCGGCCACACCCGTCACATCGCGCCGCCTCACACAACGCCGCGCCTGGGAACCCGCTCCATGCCCGTTCATGCCTTCATCTTCCCCGGTCAGGGCAGCCAGTCCGTCGGCATGGGCCGCGACCTCGCCGCAGCTTTCGCGGCCGCGCGCGAGGTGTTCCAAGAAGTCGACGACACGCTGAACCAGAAGCTCTCGAAGCTGATGTTCGAGGGCCCCGGCGAGGAGCTGACCCTCACCGAGAACACCCAGCCGGCGCTGATGGCGATCTCCCTCGCGGTGCTGCGCGTGCTGGAGAAGGAAGGCGGCTTCTCCCTGCGCCAGAAGGCGGCACTGGTCGCCGGCCACTCGCTCGGCGAATACAGTGCGCTCGCCGCCGCCGGCAGCTTCTCCGTGGCGGACGCCGCCCGGCTGCTGAAGCTGCGCGGCCAGGCGATGCAGAAGGCGGTACCGCCCGGCGAGGGCGCGATGGCCGCGCTGCTCGGCGCGGAGATGGCCCAGGCCGAGGAGATCTGCGCCGAAGCCGCGCCCGTGCCGGAGAGCGAGACCGGGGAGAAGCAGGTGATCGAGCCGGCGAACGACAATGGCGGCGGGCAGGTGGTGATTTCCGGGCATCGCGGCGCCGTCGAGCGCGGCATCGAGATTGCCCGCGAAAAAGGCGTCCGCCGGGCGATGCTGCTGCCCGTCTCGGCACCGTTCCATTGCGCCCTGATGGCGCCGGCCGCCGACGTGATGGCCGAGGCATTCGCCGGCACGCCGCCGAAATCGCCCGTTGTTCCGCTGATCGCCAACGTCTCGGCGGCGAAGGCGACCGACCCCGTCGAGATCCGCGACGGGCTGATCCGGCAGGTGACGGCCACCGTCCGCTGGCGCGAGAGCGTGCTGGCGATGGCCGCGATGGGGGTGGACAGCTTCGTCGAGCTCGGCGCGGGCAAGGTGCTCGCGGGCCTCGTCAAGCGCATCGCGCCCGACGCCGCCGCCATCTCGGCCGCCACCCCGGCGGACATCGAGGCGGTGCTGAAAGGGTTGTGAGCATGTTCCGCCTCGACGGAAAACCGGCACTTGTTACCGGCGCATCGGGCGGCATCGGCGCCGCGATCGCCCGCACCCTGCACGCGCAAGGGGCCGTCGTGGTGCTGTCCGGCACGCGACGGGAGGCGCTCGACGCGCTGGCCGCCGAGCTCGGCGAGCGGGTGCATGTATGTCCGGCCGATTTGCGCGATCCGCAGGCGACGGACGCGCTGATGGAGGCGGCGGAGCAGGCCGCCGGGCCGCTGCACGTGCTGGTCAACAACGCCGGACTGACCCGCGACATGCTGGCGCTCAGGATGCGCGACGAGGACTGGCAGGCGGTGCTCGACGTGGACCTCACCGCGCCGTTCCGCCTCACCCGCGCCGCGTTGCGGGGAATGCTGCGCCGGCGCGCCGGCCGGATCATCGGCATCGCCAGCATCGTCGGCGCCACCGGCAATGCCGGGCAGGCGAACTACGCGGCGGCCAAGGCCGGACTGGTCGGCATGACCAAGGCGCTCGCGCAGGAGGTCGCCTCCCGCGGCGTGACGGTCAACGTCGTCGCCCCCGGCTTCATCGAGACGCCGATGACGGCCGCACTCGGCGGGGCGCAGCGCGGCAAGCTGTCGGACGCCATCCCGCTGGGCCGGCTCGGCCAGCCCGCTGACGTGGCCGCGGCGGTCGCCTACCTCGCGTCCGACGAGGCGGGCTGGGTGACGGGCGCCACGCTGCACGTGAATGGCGGGATGGCCATGATCTGATGGGCATGATCCGGAGGCGACGATCCGGCGGGGGCTGGCGCGCATCGCACGCAATGTTGTCGCGTGCCGCCGGGCCCCGAGTTGGCTCCCGCCGGAAAACCATGCTAAGCGGCCCGCTGCTTCGTCCGGGGCGGGTATGCGGCGCCGATCGGGTCCTGCCCGGCGGACAGTGTGAAGAAGAACCGGGCGGGAACGCAGGACCTTTCCAGGAGTAGCAGATCCGATGAGCGAAATTGCCGACAAGGTGAAGAAGATCGTGGTGGAGCACCTCGGCGTCGAGGAGTTGAAGGTCACATCCGAGGCATCGTTCATCGATGACCTGGGCGCCGACAGCCTCGACACGGTCGAGCTGGTGATGGCGTTCGAGGAGGCGTTCGGCGTCGAGATCCCCGAGGACGCGGCCGAGAAGATCAGCACCGTGAAGGACGCGATCGACTACATCGAGAAGCAGAAGGCCGCCTGACCGGCCGCGCGGCAGGATTTCCGTCATGCGTCGCATAGTCGTCACAGGGATGGGCGTGGCCACTCCGCTCGGGATCGGCCTCGAGCAGGTCTGGCGCCGGCTGATCAACGCCGAGTTGGGGATCGGCGCTATCCAGTCCTTCGACACCAGCAACCTGACCAGCAAGGTGGCCGGCCAGGTGCCGCCGGGCTCCCGCGCGGACGGCAAGCTCGATCTGGCCGAGTGGATTCCCGTCAAGGACCAGAAGAAGATGGATCGGTTCATCCATCTCGCGATGGTCGCCGCGACCGAGGCCGTGGAGGATTCCGGCTGGCTGCCGGAGACCGAGGAAGATCGCTGCGCCACCGGCGTGATGATCGGCTCCGGCATCGGCGGGCTGCAGTCGATCTACGACGCTTCGGTCCAGGTGCACGAGGGCAAGGCGCGCCGGCTGTCGCCGTTCTTCATCCCGTCCGCGCTGATCAATCTCGCCTCCGGGCAAGTCTCGATCAAATACGGTTTCAAGGGCCCAAACCACTCCGTCGTCACCGCGTGCGCGACGGGCGTGCACGCGATCGGCGACGCGGCGCGGCTCATCATGCTGGGCGACGCCGATGTGATGGTGGCCGGCGGCGCCGAGGCCACGGTGTGCGAGCTTGGCATGGCTGGGTTCGCCGCCTCGCGCGCGCTGTCCACCGGCTTCAACGACGAGCCGACGCGCGCCTCGCGCCCGTGGGACAAGGACCGCGACGGCTTCGTGATGGGCGAGGGCTCGGCGGTTGTCGTGCTGGAGGAATATGAGCACGCGAAGCAGCGCGGCGCGAAGATCTACGCCGAGGTCGGCGGCTACGGCATGTCCGGCGATGCGCACCACATCACCGCACCCGCCGAGGAGCACGAGGGGGCGTTCCGCGCGATGAAGGCGGCGCTGCGCAACGGCGGCATGGCGCCGTCAGACATCCAATACGTGAACGCACACGGCACCTCGACGCCGCTCGGCGACGATGTCGAGCTGGGGGCGGTGGAGCGGCTGTTCGGTGACGCGGCGAAGAGCGTCGCCATGTCGTCCACCAAATCGGCGACCGGGCATCTGCTCGGCGCGGCCGGCGCGGTGGAAGCGGTGTTCTCCATCCTGGCGATCCGCGACCGGGTGGTGCCACCCACGCTCAACCTCGACGCACCCTCGCGCGAGAGCCCGATCGACCGCGTGGCGCACACCGCGCAGGAGCGTCCGGTGCGCGCCGCGCTGTCCAACAGCTTCGGCTTCGGCGGCACCAACGCCTGCATCATCTTCCGCGCCGTCTGAGAACCGGAAGCCGCCGCGACCCACGCGGCGGCGGCGCGCCCTCCTCTCGCTGCTGATCGCGGTCCTTCTGGTCGGCGCCGTGTCGGCCGGCGCGCGGTTCTATGCAATGCACGTCCTCGCCGCCCCCGGCCCGCTGCCCGATGCGCGCGCGCTGGTGGTGCCTCGCGGTGGCGAAGCGCGGCTGGCGGTGGCGTTGGCCGACGCGCTGGTCGTGGCGCGGCCGCTGCCCTTCCGCATCGCCGCCTTCCTCACCCGCCGGGAGGGTGCGCTGCACGCCGGCGAGTTCGCCTTCCCCGCCCATGCCAGCCTGCGCACGGTGCTGACCGTGCTGCGCACCGCCCGCCCGGTGCAGCACTATCTCACCATCCCCGAGGGCCTCACCGCGAAGCAGATCTCTACGCTGTTCGAGCGCGCCGACGCGCTTGCCGGGACGGCTCCGGTGCCGGATGAGGGCAGCGTGCTGCCGCAGACCTACGCCTATGAACTGGGGCGCGACCCGCGAGACGGTGCTCGACCGTTCCCGCGCCGCGATGGATCGGGCGCTGCAGGAGGCCTGGGAGCAGCCGCGCGCCCGACCTGCCCCTCGCCTCGCCGCGCGAGCGCGCTGATCCTCGCCAGCATCGTCGAGCGCGAGACCGCCAAGCCCGAGGAGCGCCCGCACGTCGCCGCGGTGTTCCTCAACCGCCTGCGACTCGGCATGAAGCTGCAATCCGACCCGACCGTCGCCTTTGCCGCGAGCAACGGCGCCGGGACGCTCGACCGCCCGATCACCCGCGCCGACCTCGACCGCGACGACCCCTACAACACCTATCGCATCCGCGGCCTGCCGCCGGGGCCGATCTGCTCGCCCGGCCTCGCCAGCCTGCGCGCCGTGACCCAGCCGCTGCGTTCGGACGACCTCTATTTCGTCGCCGACGGCAGCGGCGGCCACGTCTTCTCGCGCACGCTCGACGAGCACGCCCGCAACGTCGCCCGCTGGCGGTCGATGGCGCCGGCGACTGATTCGGAGTTGGGTCACTTGAGAGGCGAACAACAATACGTTATTGTCGCGCCATGGCCGAGAGCGCGATCGAAGGGAGTTCCGCAGACGGGCCGTCTGTTCGGCCAGCATCCTGCGCGGCGTGACATGGGCGATCCTGCCGTTTCCAGCTGTGCCTGTGCCGATCCTGCGATCCCGCTCGTCGGGCTCGCCGCTTCATCATCTCGCTCGTAGCCGACCTTGGTCCAGCCAGCGGCCGGATCGTCCTTCTGTGGCGCTGGCCGATCATGGCTGTCCATCATGGTCGGCGGTCTCGAATAGTCGTGTCGGCCGTCGGAATCGGGCATCAGGCAGGTGACGGTCACGCCGCTGTCCTTCAGCTCGTGACGCAGCGCGAAGGAGAAGCTGGCCAGGAACGCCTTGGTGACGTGAGACCGCCTGGAGAGGTGCCGGGCAGCGAACCGGCGCATGGAGCCGGTGATCAGGATGCGGCCCGGCGCCGGCGGCGTTCATCGGCCGCCGCGGATCACATTCTCGCACCGGGTTTTCTATTACAGGTGCGCTCGCCGATCCACGCCGATGCTCTCATCCATCCGAAATGCGGCGCCCCGCAAACCACCGCCCGAGCCCCGATCAGCAGGAAGAACCGCATCGTCGCGACGGCCTGGCGTTCCTGCTCGGCGGTATCGGGGCACATCAATTCTATCTCGGCCGCATCGGCCGGGGCTCGCTACCTGCTGTTCTGCTGACGTTCATCCCGGGCATCGTAGCACTCGTCGATGGTTTCATACTGCTCGCGAACCGGATGCCGAGTTCGCCCTGCCTTCCGTAGAGACACCCACCCGAAGGTCAGTTGATGGCGTTTGCCGAGGCTGTGGCGGGCAGATGCATGAGGCCGCGCTCGCCTGTCCGTCATGCGGCCGACCCGCCGGCCGACGCCGCGCAGGTCTTGGCGGAACCGAGCCGTTCGTGCAGCTTTCGCGGGCATATCGGCCGACGGCCTAGGCGCCTCACCGCCTGCCGCGCGAGACAGCGGCCTCGTGCTCGACGCATATCTTGGCGACACTGGCGCGCTGCTGATCCGCTGGCAGCATCGCGCCAGTCTGGCTGGCGGCTGAAGCACTGCAGATCGGGCATCGGGCTTCTGCGACTGTCCGATCATCGGCTCGATCTAGCTCCTGATCGAGACAGCCTCCTGCGCGGCTCCGTCGCACCAGGCCGGCGCCCGCGCTCGTGTGACGATGCATCGACCCTGACCCAGCGGAGCGGCCGCCGCCTCGCCTCAGAAAATCCCCATCGCCAACCCCGCGGCGAGCGCCGCGCCGATCTCCGCGCAACGGTCGAGGTCGCTGCGGCCGATCGTCTTGGGCGCGAGGATCGCCTCCGGGGTCTGCGCGTGGGTGCAGACAATGAGCGGATCGGCAACCGCCCTGAGCCGCCAGCCGGTGACGATGCGCTCGATCTGCCGTACCGCGTTCTGGCCGTCGCTGCCGGCGCAGACGATAGCGGCATAGGGTCGGCCGTTGATGCGCTCCAGCGCCGGATAGTAGGTGCGGTCGAAGAAGTCCTTCATCAGACCGGCCATCGAGGCCAGGTTCTCCGGAGTGGCGAAGATATAGCCGTGGGCAGCGAGCACGTCGTCGGGCTGGGCGGCGACGGCGGCGAGCAGGCGGACGCTCACCTCCGCCTCATCCCCCGCGCCGCGCGCGGCCGCCTCGGCCATCTGGCTTGTGCCGCCGGTCCGGGAGTGGAACACGATCAGGAGCGTCTTCATCGGGATCGGATCATGAAACAGCCCAGTGCTCGCCGACAGAAGCCCACCTGCGTGCTCGTGCTGCAAGGCGGCGGGGCGCTCGGGGCGTATCACATCGGCGTCTACCAGGCGCTGCACGAGCACGGCTTCGAGCCCGACTGGCTGTGCGGCATCTCGATCGGCGCGATCAACGCGGCGGTCCTCGCCGGCAATCCGCCGGAGCAACGGCTCGCGCAACTCGAGGCGCTATGGCAGGCGATCTCCTGGCCCGAGCTGCTGCCGCATTCCGCCAACACGGCCGTGCAGGGCTTCTGGAACACGCTGAGCAACGCCCAGGCGCTGGCGTTCGGCCAGCCGGGATTCTTCACCCCGCGCCCGATCAATCCGTTCTTCTCCCCGTCCGGCACGCCGGCGACCGAGAGCTTCTACGACACCGCGCCGTTGCGCCAGACACTGCTGGAATACGCCGATTTCGCGCGCATCGGCCGGGACGGCACGCGGCTCTCGGTGGGGGTCACGGATGTCGAGATCGGCGAACTGGCATTCTTCGACAGCACCACCACGCCGGGCGGCTTGGCGCCCGAGCACGTCATCGCCAGTGGCTCGCTGCCGCCCGGCTTCGCCGCGACCGAGATCGGCGGGCGGTTCTACTGGGACGGCGCCTGCGTCTCCAACACGCCGCTGGAAGCGGTGCTAAACGACACGCCACCGGGTCACACGGTGGCCTTCGTGATCGACCTGTGGAGTGCCGCCGGGGCCGCGCCGACCACGATGAACGAGGTGCTGTGGCGCGCCAAGCAGATCCAATACGCCAGCCGCACCGCGCACCACGTCGAACTCGGTGGCGACCAAGGTGAATTTGCGCCACGCGCTCGCGATGGCGAACGCCACGAAGGCAAAGTCCGCCGCACCACCCACGACGCAGCGGGTCGACATCGTGCATGTCATCTATCATCCGGCCGAGGATCAGATCCCGGCGAGCGACGCGGAGTTCTCCCGCGCCTCGATCGCCGAGCGACGTGCCGCCGGCTACGCCGACATGGGCCAGGCGCTCGCGGAGCAGCCCTGGACGCGCGTGCAGAAGCCCGCGCAGCTGGGGGCGATGATCCACCGCGTGAGCCGCCAGCAGGTCACGACCCTCGCCGAGCCGAACCTGCGCACCACCTCGGACCGCACCGCGCCGACGCTTCGTGGATGACGGGCGGCGAATGATCGGCAGCGACGCTACTGGTTCATCTGCCGCCTGATCTCGGCGGCGCCGGCGCGGTAGTCGTAGGTCGGATAGAACTCGGTGCGAAAGCCGCCCCAGGCGGTCTGCTCCAGCACCTGATTGACCTCGCGCAGCCGCTCGGGCGGGACGCGCAGGGTCACGACCTGGCCGATGCCCATCATCACGTACCAGGACACCACCTCGATCCCAGGCGGCGGGAAGCGCTTGAAGAAGCCGCTCTGGCGCAGGTGCTCGTTGATCTCCCCCAACGTCTTGCTCTCATCGTGACGCAGAAAAACCGTGAGCAAGAACTCCTGCGAGCCGAGCGCGGGCTGGGGCGTGGGCGGGGTCTGCGCGTGCGCCGGACCGGCCGGCAGCGCGGCGGCCAGCACAAGAGCCGCAAGCAGGGAACGACAATACCAACCGGAGGACATGCGATTTCTCCTTTACGACAGCGAGGCGTCGGCATCCTTGGCGGGCTGCGTGGCGAGGAACGCGGCCGACACCACGGCGGGCAGCAAGCCGACCAGGCGGGCGCCGGCGGCCATCCACCAGGGGAACGCCACGCGCCGTCGTCCGGCTGCGATCGCGGCGAGGGCGATGGACGCCGCCCGGGCGGCGTCCATCAGACCGGGCATCGGGAAGCGGTTGCCCGCCGTCATCGGCGTGCGGACGTAGCCGGGGCAGACGCTGATGAGCACAACGCCCCGCGCCCGGGCCGAGGGCGCGGTGGCAACGGCCCAGGCATCCACGGCGGCTTTGGATGCGCAGTAGGACGGCGCGCCGGGCGCCGCCACGAAGGCCGCGATCGAAGCCACCACGGCGACCCGGCCGCGCCATCGGCGTCGCGCACGTCCAACATCGACGCACGCGCTTGCGCGCCACGCGCCCGGCAGGCCTGCGCGGCATTCTCCAGCCTTGCCCGGTCACGCCCCGACAGATGCAGCACGACGCCCGGACGGGCGCAGGTCAGCGCGAGCGCCCGGCCGAGACCCGACGAGGCGCCAGTGATCAACACGGCGGAAAAGCGTTCCATCGCGCGAGAATATCCCAGTTCGCAGCCGCCGAGGCTGCTGATAGAAGAGCGCCCAAGTTGCGACACAAAGCACCGGTACCCACCCCAGGGAGCATGAATGACAACCGCCCTCGCCTCCATGACCGGCTTCGCGCGCGCCGACGGCGAGGCCGACGGCGTGACCTGGGCGTGGGAGCTGCGCAGCGTCAACGGCCGCGGCCTCGACCTGCGCTTCCGCCTGCCGCCCGGCTCCGACGCGCTGGAGCCCGGCTTGCGCGAGGCGGCGCAGAAGCAGCTCCGGCGCGGCAACGTCACCGCCAACCTGACCATCCGGCGCGACGAGCAGGCAAGGCTCGCACCCGATCCCGCCGCCCTCGAACAGGCGCTGACACTCGCCCTCGCGCTGCAGGCCCGCATTCCCGGCAGCCCCGCGCCGCGCGCCGAGGCGCTGCTCGCGCTGCCCGGCGTGCTGCGGCCCGCCTCCCCTGGCCCGGAGACGGAGGAGCGGGGGAAAGCGGTCGCCGCCGTGATCCGCGCCGGGTTCGCCTCGGCACTCGATCGCCTCGTCATTGCCCGTCGGGCCGAGGGCGCGCGGCTCGCCGTCGTGCTCGCGGGTCAGCTCGACGAGATCGCCGATTTGCACGCGCAGGCGTCGGCCAACGCGGCGGATCAGCCGGCGGCGCAGCGTGCCCGGCTGATGGACAATCTCCAGGCGCTGCTGAGCGAGGCGCCCGCGCTGCCGGAGGAGCGGATCGCGCAGGAGGTCGCCCTGCTTGCCACGCGGTCGGACGTGCGGGAGGAATTGGACCGGCTGGCCAGCCACATCCAGGCGGCGCGCGCCCTGCTGGCCGAAGCGGGCAATGTCGGCCGGCGGCTCGATTTCCTGATCCAGGAATTCAATCGCGAGGCCAACACGCTGTGCAGCAAGTCGGCTTCCCCCTCGCTCACGGCAACCGGCCTGCGGCTCAAGGCGACGATCGAGCAGCTGCGGGAGCAGGCCGCGAACATCGAATGATGACCCTCATCCAGCGACGCGGACTGTGCCTGGTCATTGCGGCGCCATCGGGCGGCGGCAAGAGCTCGATCACCCGCGCGCTGATGGCGGGCGAGCCGGACCTCGCGCTGTCGGTCAGCGTCACCACGCGCCGGCCGCGCGCCGGGGAGCGGGACGGCATCGACTATCATTTCCGCAGCCAGGCGGAGTTCGATGCGCTGGTCGCCGCCGACGGGCTGCTCGAATGGGCGCATGTGTTCGGGCGCAGCTACGGCACCCCGCGTGCGCCGGTAGAGCAGGCGCTCGCGGAAGGTCGGGACGTGGTGTTCGACATCGACTGGCAGGGTCATCGACTGTTGCGGACGGCGCTGCCGGGCGACGTGTTGGGCGTGTTCATCCTGCCGCCTTCGCTCGCCGACCTCGAGCAGCGGCTGCGCGTCCGCGCCGGCGACGACGCGGCGGAGATTGCCCGTCGCATGGCGGCGGCGCGGGCGGAGATCGCCCATTGGCCGGAGTTCGATCATGTGGTGGTGAACGACAGCTTCGACGCGGCGCTCGAAGGCGTGCGTGCGGTGCTGCACGCCGCGCGCCTCGCCACCGCCCGGCAGACACCCGGATTACGGGACTTCGTGTCCCGCCTCGACGCCTGATTCTCTCCTCCCCCGCCCGCGCTGTGCTGCTGGTCGCTGCGGTCGCGCTGGCCGGCTGCACCACCGTGCCGTCGCTGGACGCCGACATCGCGCAGGCGGCGCGCGGTGCCGACCAGGGCCGAGCCATCGCGCTGATGCGCCAGCAGGGCGAGCGGATCGCGCATCACCCGTTCGTCCCCGGCAACCATCTGGACCTGCTGGTGAACGGACCCGCGACCTATGCCGCGATGGCGGCGGCGATCGGGGAGGCGCGCGAGCGGGTCGACATGGAGAGCTACCAGTTCGACACGAGCGTGGCCGCGCAATTCGCCGATCTGCTGCTGGCGAAGCAGGCGCAGGGCATTGCCGTCCATCTGATCTACGACGCCTGGGGCAGCAAGGAAGCGCCGGCCGCGCTGTTCCAGCGGCTGCGCGCGGGCGGGGTGCAGGTCGTCGAATACAACCCGCTCACCCCCAACGAGCGCGTGGGCATCGACGTGAACGACCGCGACCATCGCAAGCTGCTGGTGGTAGACGGCGCGCTGGCGATCACCGGCGGGGTGAACGTCACCGACGCCTATGAGAACCGCGCCGCGCCGCCGGGCACCGAGGATCCGAACAAGCTGCCCTGGCGCGACACCGACGTACGGATCGTCGGCCCTGTGGTGGCGCAGTTTCAGCACCTATTCGACGAGACCTGGGCAGAGCAGAAGGGGCCGCCTCTGCCGCCGCCCCCGCCGACGCCCGGCTGGGTGCGCGGCGAGGCGCTGGTGCAGGCGATCGACGGCGCGCCCGAGAACGGCCACCCATTGATCTATCGCACGCTCGCCGTCGCCATCACGCTGGCGCGGCGCTCGGTACATCTGACCACCGGCTTCTTCGCCCCCACGCCGGACCTCGGGCGCATCCTGGAGGACGCGGCGCGGCGCGGCGTGGACGTGCGCGTGATCGTGCCGGCGCACAGCGACAGCGGCCTCGCGGTCGAGGCTGGTGC
>CAWCYL010000008.1:0-236614 GCA_963799825.1 uncultured Alphaproteobacteria bacterium | reverse complement strand
GCATCGGCGTCAAGTGATCGTAGTGGCTGTTCCAACCGATCTTGGTCTCCTGCGTGGCAGGCTGGCCCTTTGGCGGGATCGGGTATTCCTGCGCCGCGCCGTACGCCGCCGCGTCCGGTCCGGTATCGGAGAACACCGGTCCCGCTTCCGCCAGCGCGAGCGTCGGCGCAAGCGGCGAACCCGCCCGCAGAAGCAGGATGGCGGCGATTTTCCCCGCAGCACTCGAGCAGGCCGGCGAGCCCGCCGGGGTTCATGCTGTCGGCCATGCTGGAGGGGATGACGATGGTCATGCCGCGCTCCTTGGTCGCCTCGTAGACGAGGTTCATGGCGCGGAGCTGCATCGCACCCGGGACGCTCGCGTAGATCCTCGCCGCATCCACGAATGTCTGCGCGACCTGCTGTTCGGACGAGCCGAGGATGATGCGTGCTTCGCGCTCCCGCTCGGCCTGTGCCTTGCGGCTCATCGCGTCCTGCAGGCCGGGCGGGATCGCGACGTCGCGGATTTCCACCGACATCACCGCGACACCCCACTCAGCCGTCTTGGCGCCGATCACCTCGCTGAGCAGCCGGTCGGCTTTCTTGCGCTCGGAGAGCAATCCCGACAGCTCCGTGGCGCCGATCATCTCGCGCAGCGAGGTCTGCGCGACCTGGCCGATCGCCTGGCGATAGTCGGCGATCTCCAGCGCGGCGCGCTCGGTGTCGTGCACCTGCCAGAAGATGATGGCATCGACATTCACCGGCACGGTGTCGCGCGTCAGGGTGCGCTCGGCGTTGAACTGGGTGGTCTGGATGCGCTGGTCGATGAACACCGCGATGGTGTCGATGAACGGCACGATGAAGAACAGTCCCGGCCCGCGGATCGCGTGCAACCGTCCCAGGCGGAGCACGATGGCCCGCTCCCATTGGTTCGCCACGCGCAGCGAGCGCGGGATCAGCAGGGCGATGATGACGAGGACACCGGCCCCGACATAGGCGGCCGGCGCGGCGTCGCGATAGCCGATCCAGCCGAGCAACACGGCGGCCAGCAGGCCGATGCACGACAGCAGCACCGCGAGCGCGTTGGCGCCACGGCCCATCAGGAACTCAACCATCGGTGGTTCTCCTTCGCGCGGCTTTTGCCAGGATGCGATGCGCCACCTCGGCCGGATCGAGGCCGTTCGCGGCGGCGCGGGCGATTGTCTGATGCACGAAATCGTCGAGACGGGCTGCTTCAGCCTTCGGGTCGGCAATCGGCGGACGCTCGGCGACGAAGGTTCCACGCGCCGGCAAGACGACGATGGCCCCGGCGCGCGCCAGGGCGTCGTAGGCGTGGCGGACGGTGTTGAGATCGACCCGCAGCGCCACCGCGACCTGCCGCATGGTGGGCATCCGCTCGCCGGGACTGCGGGATGCCCGCACCGATGGCGCGCAGCAGCTGGTCACGGATCTGCACGTAGATCGGGACGCCGGATTGTTCGATGCGAAGACTGTTCAGCACGGCTTGTTCGCCTGTATGCTAACATTCATACAGTGCTCGACTACGAAACGGATGTCAAGGGGATAGCGTTTACCCCACCGCGAGCCGCCACCGCGCGCCTCGCGGACGGGTGGGTGTCCGTGTGGATCCCTCGACCGCACGAATGACGGTCGCGTGATCGTCTGCATCGAAATGGAATTCCTGACAGCCGGCGGGCGTCATCTCGCTCGTGGACTGCGGCGTCGAGCCGCTGGTCCGCCGTGATCCGACATGCGGCATTCAGGGGAGGGATGGCACATGCGACTCGCAACGCGGCTCGGAGGAATCCATGTTGACGACCGCGCTTGGTATCGGCGCGCTCGTCGCCTGCGCCTCACGCGCCGAGGCCGGACCTTTCGTGCAGACCGATCTGGTTTCGGATATTCCAGGGCTGGGCAGTCCTCACCGACACCGCCCTGAAGAACCCCTGGGGCGTGTCGCATAGCGCGACGAGCCCGTTCTGGGTCTCGGATCAAGCGACGAGCCTAAGCACCCTCTACAGCGTCACGGGCGGCTGGCGTCACCAAATTGGCGGCCCTCACGGTCTCGATCCCGAAGACGGCAAGCGGCCCGCAAGGACCCACCGGCCAAGTCAATAACAGCAGCGGCGCCTTCGTGGTGGGCGGCGCTCCGGCCAATTTCCTGTTCGCCAATCTCAACGGCACCATCTCCGCCTGGAATCGAGGCCTCGGGACGGCGGCGCAGATCGCGGCGACGACGCCTGGAGCCGTGTACACCGGGCTCGCCATCGACAACACCTCGGCGCGGCTGTACGCCGCCAACGGTTCGCAGAACCGCATCGACGTGTTCGACGGCTCGTTCGCGGCGGTGAACCTCGGCGCCAATGCGTTCAAGGACCCGCTGCTTCCCGCGGGTCTGGTGCCGTTCAACGTGCAGAACATCGGCGGCAATATCTATGTCACCTACTCGCCCGCCGGTCGTGCCGCCCAGATCGCGGCCACCGAGGGGATGGGGGCGGTGGCGGTGTTCGACACCAGCGGGAATTTCATGCGACAAGTCGTCAGCGGCAGCAAGCTTGCTTCGCCGTGGGGTGTCGCACTCGCGCCCGGCGGCTTCGGCACGTTCGGCGGCGACTTGCTGGTCGGCAATTTCAGCTTTGCCGCCAGCGAGATCAACGCTTTCAATCCGAGCACCGGAGCGCTGGTCGGCACGATCGCGATTGATCTAAGCGGCAACCGCCCCGGCGGCCTCTGGGACCTCATCTTCGGCAATGGCGGAATGGGGGGTCAGCCGGACACTCTTTATTTCTCCGACGGCATCAATGGTGAGGCCAACGGGCTGTTCGGCGCCATCTCCACGATCCCCGAGCCCGCGAGCATGTTGCTGCTGGCGCCGGCGCTCGCCCTCCTCGTGGTCCGCCGTCGGCGCGGCAAAAATCCGGGGAGCGAGAGGCGGAATGAATTCCGCCTCTCAACGGCGTAGGACGAAATTCATTCCGTCACCCTGGGATTTTGCCGGTCAGCCTACGAGCCTGGCCACTCGACGGCGCAGTTCCGGCACCACCTGGCCGCCGAACCACGGGTTTCGCTTCTCCCAACCGACCGTGCGCCAGGACGGATGGGGCAGCGGGAAATGGCGCGGGAGGTATTCGGCAAAACGGCGGACGCGCTCGCCCATCGCACCGGGGCCAAGAACGGAAACTTGCGCGTAGCTGCCCACGAGAAGGGTGAGCTCGATGCCCGGCATCAGCGGCAGCAGGCGTGGATGCCAGAGCTTGGCGCATTCCCGGCGCGGCGGGGCGTCGCCGCCGCTCGGCAGGCGGCCGGGGTAGCACATGCCCATCGGCAGGATGGCGACGCGCGAGACGTCGTAGAACTGCTCGCGCGTCACCCCGAGCCAGGCGCGCAGCCGATCGCCCGAGGCGTCGTTGAACGATTGTCCGGTCTCGTGAACCTTGGTGCCCGGCGCCTGACTGACGACGAGCAGCCGCGCGGTGGCCGAGACGTGCAGCACCGGGCGCGGCCCGAGCGGCAGATGCGCCGCGCAGACCGTGCAGCGCCGCGCCTCGGCCGCGACCTGTTCCAGCGTGCGCATCAAGCCTCAACTCGGCGAACGCCTCGCGCAGCCAGGCGCAGGCGGCGTCCATCGCCTCGGTCGCTCTGTCCACCCGGCCGGTCCAGGCGAAGAAGCCGTGGTTCATGCCGTCCCAGCGCTGCATCACGACCGGCACGCCGGCTTCGCGCAGGCGATCGGCGTAGCGTTCCGCCTCGTCGCGCAGCACGTCGTACTGGGCGGAATAAACCAGCGCCGGCGGCAGGTCGCGCAGGCTCTCCGCGCGCAGCGGCGAGGCGTGCGGGTGTTCGGCGTGCGAGGCGTCCGACGAGGTAGTGGTCCCAGAACCATTTCATCTGCAACCGGGTCAGCCCGAAGCCCTCGGCGTTCTCCGCGTAGGAGGGCGTGCCGGGCTCGTGGTAGTCGGTGACGGGGTAGATCAGCAGCTGTGCGGCGAGGAACAGGCCGCCCTGGTCGCGCACCCTGATTGCGGTCACTGCGGCGAGATTGCCGCCGGCACTGTCGCCGCCAACCGCGATGCGGCGAGGATCGACGTTCAGCTCCTTGGCGTTCTCGGCCGCCCAGCGCGTGGCGTGCAGGCAGTCATCGGAGCCGGCCGGGAATTTATGCTCGGGCGCCAGCCGGTAGTCGACCGAGACGACGACGCAGCCCGCGCCGGCGCAGAGGTTGCGGCACATGATGTCGTGCGTGTCGAGGCTGGCCACCACGAAGCCGCTGCCGTGGAAGAACACCAGCACGGGAAATGGACCGATGCCGTGCGCCGTCACC
Source organism: uncultured Alphaproteobacteria bacterium (assembly GCA_963799825.1). GTDB lineage: Bacteria > Pseudomonadota > Alphaproteobacteria > Acetobacterales > Acetobacteraceae > JAFKFI01. The sequence continues at coordinate 232,317 of CAWCYL010000008.1, read as the reverse complement.
ATGCCGTGCGGCGTATAGATGCGCAGCGCCAGCGGGCCGCCCGGGCCGGGGATCGTGCGGTCCTCCACCCGCGCGACCGGCGGTACGCGCAGCCCGTCGCGCGGGCGCTGTTCGTGGCGCAGCCGCGCCTCGGCGACGCTCAGCGTGTGCGCCGGCGGCAGGCCGGCCATGAGGTCCAGGAGATCCTGGATCTGCGGATCGACGGGCATTCTTGTTCGCTCCCCCTTACGCCAACTCGTATTCCACCTCGGGCGTGTAGACCGGCTGCTCCTTGCCGAGCCGCGAGCTGAACAGCGTGAAATGCGCCACCTGGACCGGCTCGGCGCGGAACAGATTATGCGCCTGCACATAGGCGGCGAGCTTGGCCTCGGGCACGTTGTCGAGCCTCGCCAGCGTGACATGCGGGGCGAAGCGGCGGCGCTCGGGCTCCAGCCCGGCGCGCTGCAGGGCGGTCTCGATCTTGCTTTGGAGATGGTGGAGAGGATCGAGCGCGGCGTTGCGCTCCACCCCGGCCCACAGCGAGACGGGCTTGCTGCCCTTGCCGAAGGTGCCGATGCCGGCCAGCGTGAGCGGGAAGCCGGGTGCCCGCAGGGCGGCCAGCGCCGCGTCGATCTCCTCGGCGCGGTGCTTCGGGGTCTCGCCGATGAAGCGCAGGGTGAGGTGGTGGTTCTCCGGGGGCACCCAGCGCGCGCCGGGAATGCCGCCCGCCAGCATCGCCAGCCGCTCGCGCAGCTCCCACGGCAGGTCGAGGGCGACGAACAGCCTCATTCGCCCCCCTTCATGCGCTCCTGGGCCTCCGCCAGCAGCTTCTCGACCAGCGGCGTGAGGCGGGCGACGTTGCGTTTCACCCCCTCGGCATTGGGATGCAGGCCGTCCCGCTGGTTGAGCGCGCGGTCGGTCGCGATGTCCTGGAGGAAGAACGGGTCGTACAGGATGCCGGGGCGATGGCCGAGCCGGTCGAACACGGCGCGGAAGGCGCGATCGTATTCGGGGCCGAGATTGGGCGGCGCGTACATCCCGGCAAGCAGCACGGGAATGTGCTTCGCGGCAAGCGTGTCGAGAATGGCGGTGAGGTTGGCCTCCATCGCCTTCGGATCGACGCCGCGCAGCCCGTCATTGGCGCCGAGCTCGACGATCGCGGCGTCCGCGCCGTCGGCCAGCGCCCAGTCGAGCCGGGCGCGGCCGCCGGCGGTGGTGTCGCCCGAGACCGCCGCGTCGATGATCCGCACGTCATGCCCGCGCGCCGCCAGTGCTGACTGGAGCCGCGCCTCGAATCCCTGGTCGTGCGGCAGGCCGTAGCCGGCGGCGAGCGAATCGCCCAGCACCAGCAGGCGCAGCGGCGCGGCGTGCGCGGCAGGCATCAGAAGAAGCGTGAGGATCACGGCCTTCCGCAACGCGGCGCCGAGGCCATATGTCGCCGCGATGGATGCCATTCCCACGCCCTCGGTCCCATCCTCGGGAAATCCGGGACCGCTCGTCCACATCCGGGACCTGCATTTGACCCTGCCCTCCGCGGCGGGGCCGGTCAACATCCTGCGCGGCGTCGACCTCGTCGTGGAAGCGGGCGAGGCGGTCGGCATCGTCGGTCCCTCCGGCTCGGGCAAGACCAGCCTGCTGATGGTGCTGGCCGGCCTGGAACGCGCGACGTGCGGGCAGCGTGCGCGTGGCGGGACATGAACTATCGTGCATGAACGAGGACGCGCTGGCGCGGCTTCGGCGAGATGCGATCGGCATTATATTTCAGGCCTTCTACCTGATCCCGACGATGACCGCGCTGGAGAACGTCTCGGTGCCGCTGGAGCTCGCCGGCCGGGCCGACGCCGCCGACCGGGCGGCCGAGAGCCTGCGCGCGGTCGGGCTGGCGCACCGGCTCACCCATCTGCCGGGCCAGCTCTCGGGCGGCGAGCAGCAGCGCGTGGCGCTGGCCCGCGCCTTCGCCCCCGAGCCCGCCCTGCTGCTGGCCGACGAGCCGACCGGCAACCTCGATCACGCGACCGGGGCGGCGGTGATGGACCTGCTGTTCGCGCTACGCGAGCGGACCGGCACCACTCTGCTGCTCATCACCCACGACCACGGCCCTGGCCGGCGCGCTGCGAGCGGCGGGTGCATATCGTGGACGGGCGGGTCGCCGAGCCGGTGCTCGCCTGATGCTGGCGCTGCGGCTGGCGCTGCGGGAGCTGCGGGGCGGGATGCCGGGCTGCGCATCGTGCTTGCCTGCCTCGCGCTCGGGGTCGCGGTGATCGCCGGCGTCGGCAGCCTGCGCGTGGCGATCGAGCGCGGGCTCGACGCCGACGGCAGCCGCATCCTGGGCGGCGACCTGGAGGTGGAGGGCGGCTCCCAGCCGCTGCCCGACAGCCTGCGCGACTGGCTGCGCGCGCGCGGCGCCCGGCTGTCCGACGTGGTGGTCATGCGCTCCATGCTGGTCGCCCAATCCGGCGAGCGGCAGCTCATCGAGCTCAAGGCGGTGGACGACGCCTGGCCGCTGGTCGGCACCGCCGATCCGCCCGCCGCGCGCGCTCGGCGAGCATGATGGACAATACGGCATCGCCGCCGAGCCGGTGGTGCTGGACCGGCTGGGCCTGCATCCGGGCGATCCGGTGAGACTGGGCAACGCGACTTTCACCGTCCGCGCGCCGCTCACCGAGGAGCCCGACCGCGTCGCCGGCCCGTCCATGCTTGGCGCCGCGCGCGGTCATCCTGGCGCGCGCCCTGCCGCAGACCGGGCTGATCGCGCCGGGCTCGATGGTGCGCTACGCGCTCCGCGTCGTCGCTGCCGGCGGGGGCGAGCCCGGCCGCGGTCACGGACGGCATCTGCGCGCCGCCTTCCCCGACCAGGGCTGGCGCATCCGCGACGCGCGCCACGCCGCACCGGGGGTCAGCCGGTTCGTCGAGCAGACCGGGCTGTTCCTCAGCCTCGTCGGCCTGACCTCGCTGCTGGTCGGCGGCATCGGCGTCGCGACCGGCGTGCGCGCCTGGCTGGAGGCGCGGGGGCGCAGCATCGCCACCTTGCGCTGCCTCGGCGCCTCGGGCGCGCTGGTGTTCTGGGTGTGCCTGCTGCAGATCCTGGCGCTGACCGCGCTCGGCGTCGTCGTCGGGCTGGTGGTCGGTGCGGCGCTGCCCTCGCTGCTCGCCTGGGTGTTCGCCGGGCGCGCTGCCGGTGCCGCCGCGGCTCGGCCTGTTTCCGGTCCCGCTGGTCGAGGCGGCGGCATTCGGCCTGCTCACCGCGCTGAGTTTTTCCCTCTGGCCGCTCGGCCGCGCGCCGCACATCTCCGGCGCCGCGCTGTTCCGCGACGCGCTGCTGCCCGCCCGCGCGCGGCCTGGACGCTGGATCATCGCTGCCAACGTCGCCCTGGTCCTCGCCCTGGTCGGACTGACCATCGCGACCGCGCAGGACCGCCGCTTCGCGCTGTGGTTCTGCGGCGCGGCGGCGGGGTCGCTCGTGCTGTTCCGCCTTGGCGGTGCTGCGGTGATGCGCGCCGCCCGCGCGGCCCCCCGGCTGCGCGCGCCGTGGGCGCGACTTGGCCTCGCCAATCTGCTATCGCCCCGGCTCCGCGACGCCGCTGATGCTGGTCTCGGTGGGGCTGGGCCTCTCCACCCTGGCCGCCGTCGCGCTGATCCAGGGCAATGTCCGCCAGCAGGTGCTCGACCAGGTGCCGGCCAACGCGCCCTCGTTCTTCTTCGTCGACATCCAGAACGACCAGCTCCCCGCTTCGAGGCGCTGGTCGCGCGCGCAGAAGGGAGTGGGCGAGATGCACCAGATGCCGAGCCTGCGCGCCCGCGTGGTCGCGGTGGACGGCGTGCCGGCCGATCAGGTGAAGGCGACCCCCGACACGCGCTGGGCGCTGCGCGGCGATCGCGGCCTGACCTATTCCGCCGCTCCGCCCGAGGGCACCCGCATCGTCGCCGGGCATTGGTGGCCGGCCGACTACCAGGGCCCGCCGCTGCTCTCCTTCGACGCCAACCTGGCGAAGGGCTGGGGCATCGGCGTCGGCGACACCATCCGGGTCAACGTGCTGGGCCGCGACATCGACCTCAAGATCGCAAATCTGCGTGACATCGCCTGGCGCAGCCTCGGGCTGAACTTCGCGATGGTGGCGAGCCCCGGCCTGCTGCAGCACGCGCCGCACACCCACATCGCCACCGTCCGCGTCGCCGAGCCGGATCAGGGCGCGCTGCTCCGTGTCGTCACCGACGCGCTGCCCAACGTCACCGGCATCCGGGTGGAGGAGATCCTGCACGCCGTCGCCGACCTGCTCGACAAGATCGCCACCGCTCTCGCCGCCACCGGCTCCATCACCCTGCTGGCCGGCGCGCTGGTGCTGGCCGGCGCGGTCGCGTCGGGCCAGCGGCGGCGCACGCAGGAGGCGGTGGTGCTGAAGACGCTCGGGGCGACGCGCCGGCAGATCCGCGCCGCCTGGCTGGTGGAGTTCGGCGTGCTCGGGCTGGCGGCGGGGGTGATCGCGGCGTTCATCGGCACCGCCGCGAGCTACGGCGTGGTGCGGTTCCTGATGGACAGCGAGTGGGCCTTCCTGCCGGGCCGGCTTGCTGCTACCATCGTGCGCCTGCGTCGCCCTGATGCTGATGTTTGGCTATGCCGGCACCGCCAGCGCATTGCGGGCGAAGGCGGCGCCGCTGCTGCGGAACCAGTAGCTGCATCCGGTTGCCGAATATGCTTGAACCCGCTCTGCTTATCCACAAACTATGAGGCTCGGGCAGCTCGCCCACTGAGGGAAAACGCACATCATGGCCTACAGTCCCGACTACAGGACGTATCCAGGCGCCCAGGGACCTGGCGCTCAAAGCCGCTTCCGCTGCCGTCATCGACGCAGGGTTGCGGGCCTACATGCTCCGCGTCTTCAATTGGATGACGTCGGGGCTGCTGCTCACCGGCATCGTCGCCTACGGGATCGCGCATACCGGGCTGAGCGAGCTTCTTCTACACGATGGCCGCCACGCCCGTACGGGCGGATGGTGCCGCACCCGACCGGGCTCGGGCTGATCTCGATCTTCGCGCCGCTGGCGTTCGTGATGGTGCTGAGCCTGGGCGTGAACCGGCTGTCGCGCAGCACGGCGCAGCTGTTGTTCTGGCTGTTCGCCGCGGCGATGGGCGCCAGCCTGACCAACATCTTCTTCATCTACACCGGCGAGTTCGATCGGGCGGGTGTTCTTCATCACGGCGGCGACCTTCGCGGCGATGAGCCTCTACGGCTACACCACGCGTACGCGATCTCAGCCGGATGGGCAGCTTCCTGATGATGGGCCTGATCGGCATCATCATCGCCAGCCTGGTGAACATGTTCGTCGCCAGCTCCGGCCTGCAGTTCCTCATCAGCATCGTCGGCGTGCTGGTGTTCACCGGCCTGACCGCCTACGACACCCAGCGCATCAAGGCCGACTACGTGCAGTACGCCTATGCCGCGGGAACCGAGGGCGCGGCCAAGCGCAGCGTGTATGACGCGCTGAGCCTGTATCTGAACTTCATCAATCTGTTCATGCTGATGCTGCAGCTCCTGGGCAACCGCAACAACAACTGATAGCCCGAACAGCACGGACGGATCGGGCTCCGGCAGACCCTGCCGGAGCCCTTTTTATTGGGCCGCAACCTCCGCCTGCCGCAACACGCGCAGAAAATTGCCACCCCACAGAGCGGCGATGTCCTCCCGCCCGTAGCCCCGCCGCAGCAGCTCGGCGGTGAGGTTCGGGCTCTCGGAGGCGTCCTTCCAGCCGGAGAAGAAGCCGCCGCCGTCGAAATCCGACGATATGCCGACATGCGCGACGCCGATCCGCCGCACCACGTAGTCGATGTGATCGACGAAATCCGCCACCGTCACCGCGTCGGGCCTGGCCTGCGGCTTGAGGAAGGCGGAGACCGCCGTGACCTGCACCACGCCGCCCGCGTCGCGCAGCGCGTCGAGCTGCTCGTCGTCGAGGTTGCGCGGATGGTCGCACAGCGCGCGGATGCAGGAATGCGTGGCGACGACCGGCACGCGCGACAGCCCCGCCGCCTGCAGCATCGCCGGCCTTGGAGACGTGCGAGACGTCCACCAGCATCCCGAGCCGGTTCAGCTCGCCGACCGCCTCGCGGCCGAGCGGCGACAGCCCGCCATGCTCCGCCTCCGGGTCATTCAGATCCTTGCGCGGGTTGGACGGAATCGGCGAGCGCGTTGTGGCCGTTATGGGTGAGGGTGAGATAGCGGGCGCCCAGCGCGCGGAACGCGCGCCAGACGGGACAGGTCGTCGCCGGTGGCAAAGCCGTTCTCGACCGCCGGCACGATGGCGAGCACGCCGTCGCGCCGCGCCGCCTCGATCTCGTCCGCGGTCGTCGCGAGCCGCGCCGTGATGCCGTTCGCGGTCCGCCCCATCGCGCGGATCGCGCCGAGCATGGCGATGGCGCGGTCGAAGGCGGCCTGCTCGCTCTCCGGCGTGCGCCGGTCCTGCGGCACATAAGCGGCAAAGAACCCGGCGGAGACGCCGCCCGGCGCATCTTGGGCAGGTCCACCCGGCGCTTGCCGTCCTCGAACGGGTCCGGCCCCTCGGGCCAGGGGATGTCGATATGGGTGTCGAGCGTCAGCAGGCTGCGATGCAGCGCCTCGGCGTCGGTGAGGCGGTGTCAATGAGGGGAGCATCGTTCATGCCCAGCAGGCTTGGGCGGGCGCGCGTGCGCGTCAAGTCCGCCGATGGCCGGCATCGCTGTGCTCCGATCGCCGGAGCTTCGGCGGTGACCCTAGTTTATGGCCCTGGATGCTCCGATACTCGGACATCAGTCGCGAGAATATTCGCGCTATCTCGGCGGAGAAAGCTGGCGGGCAGGGGGTTCCTTCGACAATCCGGTTGTCGATGTGCTCGTCGGTCCAGAGACGCCGCTGCAAGTCCGCCTGGATCGCATGGGTCAGGAACGTCTGGAAGCTGTCCGGCATCCTGTGTCTTCAAGCAGATGCAGCTTCCTGGTCAGGATCTCCTCCATTTCGAGGTTCAATTTCTCGAAATACTGCTGTCGGACGAACCGCCTGATCCGTGCAGACTTTCCTCGCTCCGCTGCGAATGCAGCGATGAGCTTTTGGCGGATGTCCGAGATGGCGTCTCGCCTTCGGGAGATCGAGAGGAGCGGGCCGTAGAACTCCTCGATCTGCCTTTCCAGGAACCGCTTGCGGAGCTCGTCCCGTCGAGCCTTCGCCTCGCGTCTGTTCGTCGTGCGATTGCCCGAGCGCCCAGACCAATATGCTGCCGGCCAGCGCGACGATTGCAACGATTATGCTGGCTGTCGCCTGGTCGATCATGGCGCCCTTCCCACGTCGCTGGACCGCGGGCCGCCGACGAGACCTCCGTTTGCCCCTCGGCCCTAGAAGAACAGTGTCGAGATTCTTCGCCAGGAGCACGCTTTGGTCGAGCCGGATCTCGCGGCGCGCGATCTTCCAGCCAGAGCCGGCGCGGACCAGCGTGTCGCCGCGCTTGCCGACCAGGATGTCGGTCTCGTCGGCCAGCCGGTTGCGGTAGACGAGAAAGCGCGACCGCACGCGCACCTCGACGGCCGCCGCGACATCGGGCAGCGCCTCCAGCACGCGGATGTTTGTCACAAGGTGCGAGGTGCGCGACTGCGGCTCTTCGGCCCAGTGAATGCCGGTTGCGAGCTGTTCGACGCGCTGGCGCAGCGTGGCCTTGCCTTCGTCGAACCACGCCGCATCGTAACCCTCGCGGGTGAGTTCCGCGTCCTCGTCGCCGCGGCGGATGTTGCGCGCGATGGGCGCGAAATAGCGGATATCCTCGGTCAACAGGTCCAGCCATTCGGCGAAGCGGCGCTCGTCGAGCAGGTCCGCCTCGGTGAAGTAGAACTGGCGGATCTCGTAATCGAGCTGCAGCGCGGCGAGCGCCGGATCAGTCGGCATCGGCGAGCGCCCGCGCCGGCTCGGGTATCATCCCGTCCCATCCCGCCTGCGTCATGAACTGCGCCCAGCGATTGTAGAAGATGCGCTGGTTCTCCTCCGCCATCGGGCCGTTCTGTACGGCACCCGGCAGCCCCGGCACCGGCCGCGCGTGGCCGAGCCCCATCTGGTAGTTGTAGTGGCAGGCGGCGGGCGATGACGCCCTTGCTGGCCTCCGTCGCGTAGGTCCAGTTCTCCATGTCGTCCTGCTCGGTCATCCCGGCCGGGACCGGAATAGCGCAGATAATAGTGCCGCGCGGCGTCCTTCACCGCGTCGGGCGCGTCGGCGTCGACCAGGTAGATCGCGCCACATCTCTGTCTGGGTCGGCCCGCACGGATGCGCGATCAGGATGGTGCGCGGCTGGCGGCCGTGGAACACATGTTCGGGAACATCGTGCCGACCGACATCGTCACGCGCGGCCGGTCGCCGAGATTGCGCACGCGCGTCTCGTGAAGCTCGCGGTAGTACGCCTCCACCTCGGGATACAGCGCCCAGGCCGGCGCGTAGTCGGGCTCCGAGTTGTGCGGCGTCTCGCCGAGGCCGCCATGTCCGAGACCCGGAAAACCGATCTGCATCCGCGGGCGCTGCGCGTCGCGCCGTCCCTTGCCGCCGCTCGGGCCGATGCCGACGAGATCGACCGAGCGATGGCTGATGTCGTGATACAGGTCGCCGATGAAGTTCTCCGCGACGATCTTCCAGTTGGTGTTCAGCCGCCATTTCTGGATGCCGCCGATCGCCTCCGAGCCGCCCTCGCTGCCGTCGCGGTGATCGAGCGCGAAGTCGAGGCACGCCCGCATCCCGCCGAGCCAGTCGAGGAAGTCCGGCGCGCCGGCGTCCCAGTTCGCCCAGATCGTGCCCTTGTACAGCGCGATGCGCCCGACATGCGCGAGCCCCCAGGCGGCGCGGTCGAGCTCGCCGTGGTAGTGCTGCTCGAAGCCGGGCACGCCGACCAGTTGCCCCGGCCGCTCCACCAGCTTGCCGTCGATGCCGTAGCTCCAGCCGTGATACGGGCAGGTGAACAGGCGCGTGTTGCCCTGGTCGTAGCGGCACACCTTCATGCCGCGATGCATACAGGAATTGAGCAGCACATGAACGCCGCCCTGCCGGCCGCGCGTGACGACGACCGATTCCTCGCCCATGCGCGAGGTGATGTAGTCGCCGGGCTTGGCGATCAGGCTCTCATGGCCGACGAACAGCCAGGAGCGGGCGAAGATGCGCTCCTGTTCCTCGGCGTAGATGTCGGAATTGACGAAGATCTCGCGGCTGATGGTGCCGTTCTCGGCATCGACGAGCGGGTGCATGGCGGCCTCCTACGCGAGTGCGGCGATGTCGCGGACGAAGATCATGTGCTCCTCGTTGCCCGGGATCGCGGGATCGGTCGGGTGGGAGACATAGCGGCAGAGCAGCCAGGAACCGTCGCGCGGGTTCTCCACCAGCTCGACGAGCGCGCCGTCGGCGAGGCGCAGCCTCGCACCCGGTTCGAGATGCAGCAGGTTGATGCCATCCGACATGGTCGCACCCCGCGTCGCGCGCTCCGCAGTGTGAGCGCCGGATCGCCGGCCGGTGCAAGCTGTGGCTCAGCCGCCGCCGATCTTGGGGATGAGGTAGACCTCGCTGTCCGGGCCGATCTCGGCGCCGTAGGCGTCCTGGTAGATCGTGCCGTCGATGGCGATGGCCATGCCTTCCTCGACCTGATGGCCGAGGCCGGGGAAGCGCGCGTCGAGCTCGCGCACGAGGCGGTGGAAGTTGGTCGCCTGCACCTCGAACTCGCTGCACGTCGCCGGTGAACTGGCGGAGCGAGGAGCCGGTGATGACGATTTTTGGCATGGTGGCCGGGCGCCGCGCGACCCCCTCACCCAACCCTCTCCCCCAAGGGGGAGAGGGCTTTTTTCTCCCTCTCCCCCTTGGGGGAGAGAGCTGGGGTGAGGGGGTCTCTCCGCTGACCTACTTCCGCGCGTCCAGCGCCGCCCGCACCTTCGGCGGCGACATCGGCAGGTGCGCCATGCGCATGCCGATCGCGCCGCGCATCGCGTTGGCGACGGCGGCCATCGGCGGCACGATCGGCACCTCGCCGACGCCCTTGGCGCCGAACGGGTGGCGCGGGTTCGGCACCTCGATCATCACCGTGTCGATCATCGGCAGGTCGGAGGCGACGGGCACGCGGTAGTCGAGGAAGCCGGCGTTCTCCATCTTGCCCTTCTTGTCGTAGATGTACTCCTCGTTGAGCGCCCAGCCGACGCCCTGCACGACGCCGCCCTGCATCTGGCCCTCGACGTAGCTCGGGTGGATCGCGCGGCCGACGTCCTGCACGGCGGTGTAGCGCAGCACCGTCACCTTGCCGGTCTCGCGGGTCCACTTCCACGTCGCAGATGTGGGTGGCGAAGCCCGGCCCGGCGCCCTGCGCGTTGACGCCCCTCGGCGCCGATCGGCCCGCCGGTGCGCGCCGCCTTCATGGCGATCTCCGGCAGCGTCAGCGGCTCGAAGCCGCCGGCTTGGCGCCGCGCCGGGTAGGCCGCGCCGTCCTTCCACTCCACCGCCTCGACCGGGATGTCCCAGATCAGCGCGGCGCGCTGCTTGAGGTCTCCACCACCTTCTCGGCCGCCTGCGTCACCGCCATGCCGGTGGCGAACGTCACGCGGCTGCCGCCGGTGAGGTGGGTGAAGCCGATCGAGGCGGTGTCGGCGACGATCGGGCGGCACTTCTCCACCGGGATGCCCAGCACCTCGGCCGCCATCATCGCCATGCAGGCGCGCGAGCCGCCGATGTCGGGGTTGCCGGTCACCACCACGGCGCGTGCCGTCCTCGGCGATGTGCACCGCGCCCGAGGATTCGCCGCCGATGTTGAACCAGAAGCCCGAGGCGACGCCGCGGCCCTGGTTCGGGCCGAGCGGGATCGCAGTAGTGCGGATGCTTCTTCGCCGCCTCCAGCGTCTCGACGTAGCCGATGTCCTTGAAGGTCGGGCCGTAGGCGGCCTTGGTGCCGTCCTTGCGCCGCGTTCTTCAGGCGCAGCTCGATCGGGTCCATGCCCAGCTTGCGCGCGAGTTCGTCCATCGCGCTCTCGACGCCGAAGCAGGAGATCGGCGCGCCGGGCGCGCGATAGGCGGCGACCTTCGGCGGTTGGACACCACGTCGTAGCCGGTGACGCGGACGTTCTTGAGGTCGTACACCGCGAACGCCGTCATGCAGCCGGGCTGCACCGGCGAGCCGGCGAAGGCGCCCGCCTGGTACTTCAGCATGGCCTCGCGCGGCGGTGATCGTGCCGTCCTTGCGTCGCGCCGATCTTCACCTCGACGGTGCCGCCCGAGGTCGGGCCGGTGGCGCGGAACACCTCTTCGCGCGTCATCACCATCTTCACCGGCGCGGCCGGACTTCTTCGACAGCGCCAGCGCCAGCGGCTCCAGATAGACCAGCGTCTTGCCGCCGAAGCCGCCGCCGATCTCCGCCGGCATGACGCGGATGTTGGACAGCTCGATGCCGAGCAGCTTGGCGCAGTAGGAGCGGACCATGAACTGGCCCTGGCTGGAGCTCCAGACCAGGCATTGCCCGTCGGCGCCGTAGCTCACCACGCAGGCGTGCGGCTCGATATAGGCCTGGTGCACCGGCTGCGGTGGTGTAGCGGCCCTCGACGATCACCTCGGCGTCGCGGAACCCGGCCTCGACGTCGCCGAGGGCGAAATGCACGCGCTTGGCGATGTTGGACGGCTTGCTCGGCGCCGGCTGCACGCCTTGCGGTGAACATGTCGTCATGCAGCAGCGGCGCGTCCGGCTTCATCGCGTCCTCGACGTCGATGACGTGCGGCAGCATCTCGTAGCTCACCTCGATCAGGTCGAGCGCGGCGTCGCAGATCGACTTGCGACGTGGCGGCGACGGCGGCGACCGCGTGGCCCTCGTAGAGCGCCTTGCCGCGCGCCATGCAGTTGCGCGACAGGTCGCGGAAGTTCATCGGGCCTCTCGCCGACGAACGCCTCCTCGGACGCGATGTTCGGGGAAATCCGTCGGCGGTGACCACCGCCTTCACGCCGGGCAGCGCCAGCGCCTTGCTGGTGTCGATCGAGACGATGCGGGCGTGCGCGTGCGGGCTGCGCTTGACCTTGGCCCAGATCATGCCGGGCATCACCATGTCGGCGCCGAACGTCGCCGCGGCCGGTCACCTTGTCGACGCCGTCCGGGCGGATCGGGCGGGTGCCGACGACGCGGAGGTCGGCCTTGTTGCCTACGTATGTCATGCTACGGTCTCTCCTCGCATTTCGGCGGCGGCGTCGAGCACCGCGCGGATCACCTTGTCGTAGCCGGTGCAGCGGCACAGATTGCCGGCCAGCCAGTAGCGCGTCTCGGTCTCGGTCGGGTTGGGGTTGCGGTCGAGCAGCGCCTTGGCCGCGACGATCAGCCCCGGCGTGCAGAAGCCGCACTGCAGCGCCGCGTGCTCGCAGGAACTTGCGCTGCACCGGATGCAGCTCGTCGCCCTTGGCGACGCCCTCGATGGTCGTGACCTCGTGCCCCTCGGCCTCGGCCGCCAGCATCAGGCAGGAGCACACCAGCCGCCCGTCGACGATGACGCTGCAGGCGCCGCAATCGCCCGAGGCGCAGCCTTCCTTGCTGCCGGTCAGGCCCAGCTCGTCGCGCAGCACGTCGAGCAGCGTCTGCTGCGGCTCGCAGAGGAACTCCGCGGGCTCGCCGTTGATCGTGGTCGATACGTGGATCTTGCTCATCAATGTCCCCCCGCGCCCTTGTTGCCGCTGGCGCGATCGAATGCGATGGCGGCCGTGCGGCGCGCGAGCACGCCGGCCACCTTGGTGCGATAGTCGATGGTGCCGCGCTTGTCGTCGATCGGATTGCAGACGCGCCGCGCGGCGGCGTCCAGCATCTCCAGCGTCGCGTCGTCGAGCTTGTGGCCGACCAGCGCCGCCGCCGCTTCCGGCACCAGCACCGGCGTCGGCGCCACCGCGCCGAGCACCACGCGCGCGGCGGTGCAGACCCCGCTCGCGTCGAGCGTGAGGCACACGCCGCAGCCGACGACGGCGATGTCCATCTCGGTGCGCGGGATGAAGCGCAGGTAGGCGTCGCCCGATGCGCGCCGCCGGCTTGGGCAGGCGGAACTCGACGATGAACTCGTCGCGCGCCAGCGAGGTGCGGCCGGGGCCGGTGATGATCTCCTCGACCTTCGCCTGCCGCGTGCCGTCGCTGCCGGCGATCAGGCAGGTGGCGCCGGCGGCGATCATGCGCCGGCACGCTGTCGGCGGCCGGGCGAGGCGTTGCACAGATTGCCGGCCAGCGAGGCGCGGCCCTGCACCTGCTTCGAGCCGATCAGGTTCGCCGCCTCGACCACGCCGGGCCAAGTCTGCCGCAGCGTCGGGTGCTCGGCGAGCGCCATGCCGGGCGTGGCGGCGCCGATGACGAAACCGCCATCCTCCTCGCGGATGCCGATGATGCCGGGGATCTTCTTGGTGTCGACGATCAGCTCGGGCCGGGTGCGGCCGGAGCGCAGCTGGACCAGCAGATCGGTGCCGCCGGACAGGACCTTGGCGAGGCCGGACGCGCCGGCCAGGAGCTTGACGGCCTCCTGGACCGTCGCAGGCGCCGCATAGTTGAGGCTGGGCATGGTCACTCCCTGGATCAGCGTGCTTTGGGTAGCGGCTCTCCCCACGTTAGGGCACTCTCGCGCCACGGTCGAGTAGCCCAGCGAACCGGCGGGTTTCGCGCCGTCCCGGCGGGTGCTTGCAAAGGCCGCCCGGATCGGGTCGGATCGGGTCTTACCGGTCAGTAGACCACGCCGTGGAGGCTCGCCCATGCGCCTGATGTGGTTCCATCTGATGCCCTACACCGAGCTGCCGGACGACTTCCGGGAGAAGAACCCCTCGGTGTGGGTGGACATCCACTCCTCGCTGTTCGACCCCAAGCGCGCCCACCTGATGTACAACGACTTCATGGACGAGCTGGAGTTCGCCGCCGATTGCGGCTTCGACGCGATCTGCGTCAACGAGCACCACTCGAACGGCTACGGGCTGATGCCCTCGCCCAACCTGATCGCCTCCTCGCTGGCGCGGCGCACGACCAACACGGCGATCTGCGTGATGGGCAACTCGATCGCGCTGTACAATCCGCCGACCCGCGTCGCCGAAGAATTCGCGATGATCGACTGCATCTCCGGCGGGCGGCTGATCGCCGGCTTCCCGGTCGGCACGCCGATGGACGATTGCTACTGCTACGGCCAGAACCCGTCGATGCTGCGCGAGCGCTATCTCGAGGCGCACGACCTCATCGTGCGCGCCTGGACCGACAAGGACACCTTCGCCTTCAACGGCCGCTACAACCAGCAGCGCTACGTCAACATCTGGCCGCGCCCGATCCAGCGCCCGCATCCGCCGATCTGGGTGCCGGGCGGCGGCTCGGTCGAGACGTGGCAGTGGTGCGCGGCGATGGACTACGTGTACTGCTACCTGTCCTATTTCGGCTACAAGGACGGCAAGGCGACGATGCAGGGCTTCTGGGACGAGATGGCCCGGCTCGGCAAGGACAGAAACCCGAACCGCGCCGGCTTCCTGCAATTCGTCGGCGTCGCGGAAACCCGGGAAAAGGCGTTCGAGCTCTACAAGCCGGCCGCCGAGTATTTCTACGGCCGCTGCCTGCACACCGATCCGCGCTGGGCGACGCCGCCGGGCTACATCACCGAGGCGACGCAGCGCGCCGGCATCGTCAGCCAGGTCGGCCGCGCCGCCACCGACAGCGCGCGCTCCAAGGCGCGGGCGACGCAGATGGAGGAGATCGTCGAGCGCGGCTACGTCATCATCGGCTCGCCCGAGGAGGTCGTCGAGCAGCTCACCGAGGTCGCGACCGAGCTGAACGTCGGCCACCTCATGCTGCTGCTGCAGTTCGGCAACATGGGCAAGGAGCTGGCCAAGTACAACACCAAGCTGTTCGCCGAGCAGGTGATGCCGAAGCTGCAGCCGCTGTTCTCCGAGTGGGAGGACCGCTGGTGGCCGCAGCCGATGGAGACCGGCCAGCGCGCCGAGGTGCCGGCGTTCACGCCGGGGCTGGCGGCGGAGTAAAGGCCCTCACCCCGGCCTGGTCCGCTCATGGGCGAGCGCGCAGAGAAGCCCTCTGCCATGCTCGGGGAGAGGGTTGGGGTGAGGGGGAAGGGAGAGCACGCATGGAAGACAACGCCATCGCCACGCTGCGCCGAGATGCTCGACCGCTCGCGCCGCGCCGTGGTGTTCACCGGGGCCGGCATCAGCACCGAATCCGGCATCCCGGATTTCCGCAGCCCCGGCGGCATCTGGACCCAGATGGCGCCGATCGACTTCCAGGACTTCATGGCCTCCAAGGAGATGCGCCGCGAATCATGGCGGCGGAAGTTCGCGATGGAGCCGACCATGCGCGCCGCCGAGCCGAACCGCGGCCATCGCGCGGTGGCAAACCTCGTGCGCCGGGGAAAAGTCTCCGCCGTCATCACGCAGAACATCGACGGGCTGCACCAGGCCTCCGGCGTGCCGGACGACAAGGTGATCGAGCTGCACGGCAACTCGACCTACGCGCATTGCCTCGATTGCGGCGCAGCGCTACGAGATCGACGACATCCGCGCCGCCTTCGAGCAGGACGAGGAGCCGCCGGTCTGCGCGGCCTGCGAGGGCTACGTGAAGACCGCGACGATCTCCTTCGGCCAGGCGATGCCGGAGGCGGCGATGCAGCGCGCGCAGCTGGAGACGATGGCCGCCGATCTGTTCCTCGCCATCGGCTCCTCGCTCGTGGTCTATCCGGCGGCCGGTTTCCCCGAGGTCGCGAAGCGCAACGGGGCGCGGCTGGTCATCCTCAACCGCGAGCCGACCGGCCTCGATCGCTTTGCCGATCTGGTGCTGAACCGCGAGATCGGCGACACGCTCGGCGCGGCGGCTGGCGTCAACTGACACGACGGGACGAAGGAAAGAATCCATGCCGAAGCTCGACCGGGGCGGAGTGGCGATCCATTACGAGGAGCACGGCAGCGGCGCGCCCGTCCTGCTGAGCCACGGCTATAGCGCCACCAGCCGGATGTGGGACGATCAGGTGGCGGCGCTGAAGGATCGCTACCGGGTCATCACCTGGGACATGCGCGGGCACGGCCAGTCGGACTATCCCGAGAACCCGGCGCTGTATTCCGAGCGGCATACGGTCGACGACATGGCGGCGATCCTGCGCGCTTGCGGGATCGAGCGCGCGGTGATCGGCGGCTTGTCGCTCGGCGGCGTGATGTCGCTCGGCTTCCACGCCGCGCATCCCGCGATGACGCGCGCCCTGATGCTGTTCGACACCGGGCCCGGCTTCCGCAACGCCGAGGCGCGCCAGACGTGGAATGAACGCTCCCTGCGACGCGCCGACGAACTGGAATCGCGCGGGCTGGCCGCCCTCGGCCGCAGCGACGAGGTGCGTCTCGGCGAGCACCGCTCCGCTGACGGCCTCGCGCGCGCCGCACGCGGGATGCTGACGCAGATCGACGACCACCTGATCCGCTCGCTGCCCGGCATCGCGGTGCCAACGCTGGTGCTGGTCGGCGCCAACGACACCAATTTCCTCGCCGCGACCGAGTACATGGCGGCGAAGATCCCCAACGCCACGAAAGTCGTGGTCCCGAACGCGGGGCACGCAGCCAACCTGCACCAGCCCAAGGCGTTCAATCGGGCGGTCGAAGCGTTCCTGGCGGCGTTGCCGTAGCCTCGCCGGCTACTCCGCCGCGATCGCTGCCGGCCGGGTGATCGTATCGGGCGTCAACCCACGGAGCCGCGGCAACACCTCGCGGGCGAACAGGGTGATGTTTTCCACCGTGTCCTTGTGGTCGAGATAGCCGCCCTGGCCGAAGAAGAGAATATGGCCGATGCCGCCCATGCGCTCGCTGAAATCCTTGATCTGCGCGTAGACGTCGTCCGGCGTGCCGGCGAACACGGTGTCGCTCGCCATGAAATCGTCGAGCGACGCCTTCGTGCGGTCCTTGGCCCCGTCGTCGCCCACGAAGCGGTTCTTCACGCTGCCCGCCTTCATCAGCGCCACGTTGGCCCCGACGGCGTTGTAGCCGGGCGGATTGGTGAACGGCTCGGCCACCACCGGCGAGGTGCGCACATAGTCGGCGACCAGGTTGGCGCGCCGGCGGCCCTCCTCGCGCGTGTGGCCGACGCCGATGATGGCGGCGTAGGCGAGGCGGTCGGGCCCCGCCGTCCAGCCGAGTTCCTGCGCACGCTTGCGATAGGCGTCGAACATCGGCTTGGCGATGCCGCCCGACAGCAAGGTGCCGACGACGTGGCCGCGCTCGGCGGCCAGAGTGCCGGTGCCGGTGGACAGCCCGGTCATCCAGACGGGCGGCGTGGGCTGCTGGATTGGTCGCGGCCACACGTTGACGTTCCTGTAGTGGAAGAACTCGCCCTCCCAGTTGAACGGGCCGGAGGTCGTGGTCATCGCCTTGAGGATGAGGTCGTGCGCCTCCCAGTAGCGGCGCATCAAGGTGGCCGGATTGCTGTTGGCCGGCGCGATCTCGTACGGCGCGCCCTTCACCAGCCCCATCTCCAGCCGCCCGCCGGAGAGCACGTCGAGCCACGCCATCTCCTCGGCGACGCGCACCGGGTCGGGCCGGTTGGCGATCGGGGTGCCAAGCGAGAGCAGTCGCGCCTTCTTGGTCTCGCGCGCGATGATGGCGAGCGCCATCGGCACCGAGATGGTGAGGCAGGTGGCGGTGCTGTGGTGCTCGTTGACCATGATGTCGAGCCCGACCTCGTCGCACAGCGCGAACTCGTCGAGATAGCGGTTGAGCAGCGTGTGCCCGGTCGCCGGGTCGAAGTTGGAATTGGGCAGCACGACGCGCAGCGAGCCGCGCTTGAGGCCTTCCTCCCAGGCCGGGTGGAACGCCATCTCCGAGAAGTACCAGACGCGCATGGTTCGGTTCTCCGCTCGGTCAGTTGGCCAACGGCGCAACGGCGTCGGCGAACGCGTCCGGCTGCTCCCAATGGGGAAAATGGCCGGCGTTCGGGATCACCTGCATCCTGGCACCCGGAATGGCGGCCCGGAAGCCCTCGCCGTATTCCGGGGTGACGATGCGGTCCCGCTCGCCCCAGAGCAGCAGGGTCGGGATGTCGATGCGGTGCAGCCAGCGCTTGAGGCGCGGGTTGTGCATGTACGGCTTCCAGCCGAACTGCGCGAAGGCCTGCTGCCCGCGCACGATCGCGGCGAGTTCGTTCTCCGGCATCTGGGTGTAGTCGATCGCCGCTTTCGCCGGGTCGGCCCAGGCCAGCTGGAAAAACATCTCGCGCGGGATCGCGTGCATGTCGGCGATGTCGCGGTCCGTGACGCCGCTGTTCTTGATGCCGAGCGCATCGACCAGCACGAGATGCCGGAAGTGGCGCGTGTTGCGCACCGCCATCTCGGCGGCGATCCAGCCGCCGAAGCAGGCGCCGACGAGCACCGCGTCGGTCAGCGCGAGACGGTCGGCGAGGTCGAGATACAGGTAGGCGAGATCGTCCACCGTCATCATCCAGTCCGGCAGCGACGACTGGCCGTAGCCCGGATGCGACGGCGCGATGACGCGAAACTGGCGGGACAGCAGGTCGAGCCAGGCGCGCTCGGGTGCCAGGCCCTCGCCGGCGTGCAGGAACAGCAGCGGCCGCCCCTCGCCGCGCTCCTCCAGCTCCAGATCGACCCCGGAGATCTCGATCGTCCTCGCCATCGGCCGCTCCTCCTCGCTTGCGGCGAGGCTAGCCCACGACGTGCGGGGTGTCGAAAGCCGCCTCAGGGCCGGTGATCGGGAGCGAGACGGTCAGGTCATCTGCTTGCTGCCGAGATAATAGACCTCGATCGAGACCGGGCCGAACAGCATCTGCGCCAGCAGGGCGTCGTATTTGTAGCCCGACGCGCCGCTGTTCCACGACGCCTGGGCCGCATTGGGCGCACCCGCCAAATTCGTCAGCCCGAAGCCTCTCGGCCTCTCCAGTTCCGTTATCCAGCCGTACTTGTCCGCCAGGAGCTGTGCTGCCAGGCCCGCGGCGGGAGCGCCGGCGGGGAGCGAGAGATAGCGGTGCGGCGGCAGGTTGTTGCGGTTGCCTAGCTGATGGCCGCCGCGGGCCTGGCCGAGCTCGGCGCTGGACTGGACGGTCCAGCCGGGAAACGCCCCGCCGGCGCCGTTCGCGACCCCCTGCGCATGGGCCGGCGGCGTCGCCAGCGGCGGCTGGATCGTGACGCCCGCCAGCGCCTGATAGGTCGCCCATGTGTCGCGGGAGATTTTCCACATCACGAAATGACCGGGCAAGATTTGTCCTCCAATGCGATGAATGGGCCCAAGGAGCCACTAATCGCACGAGGATACTTCAACTCTGGCGTTCGTATCCAGCCAAGATCATTCGTGCGAGCGGGATTGGCGTCGTCCTCAGCCCGCGTCCGCGAGCAGGCGCAGCTTGGCGGCGAGATCCTCCCGCCGGTACGGCTTTGGCAGCAGCGGCACGTCGCGCGGCACCTGCCGTTCGTTGACCGAGGCGGAGTAGCCCGAGGTGAGCAGCACCCGGAGGCCGGGGCGCAGCCGTCGCGCTTCCGCGACCAGCTGCACGCCGTTCATCCCGCCCGGCATCACCACGTCGGAGAACAGGATGTCCACCCGCTCGCCGCCTTTGAGCCGTCCCAGCGCGGTCCTGGCGTCGGAGGCGGTCAGCGTCTCGTAGCCAAGCTCCGCCAGGCTCTCCACCGCCATCGCCATGACGTCCGGCTCGTCCTCGACGACGAGGACCACCTCGCCCGCGGCTGCCCGGAGCGGGTGATCCGTGCTCACGCCGGGCCGCTCGACCGGGGCCGACTGCTCCGTGCTCGGGGGCAGCAGCAGCTCGACGGTGGTGCCCCGGCCGGGCTCGCTCTGGATGCGGACATAGCCGCCCGCCTGCTTGCAGAACCCGTAGACCTGCGACAGCCCGAGACCGGTGCCTTGGCCCACCTCCTTGGTGGTGAAGAACGGCTCGAACGCGCGGGCAGCGACGCTCGGGTCCATGCCGGTGCCCGGGTCGCGCACCGCGATGCGAACATAGCGGCCGGGCATCGCGCCCGGCATCGTCGCGGCATCGGCGGCGGACAGCGTGACGTCGCCGGTCTCGATCCCGATGGTGCCGCCTGCGGGCATCGCGTCGCGGGCATTGGCGACGAGGTTGAGGACGGCGGATTCGAGCTGGCCCGGATCGAGCAGCGCCCACAGCGCCGTCGGGCCAGGGTCGAATAGGCCGGGTCGAATGCGCCAGGGTCGAAAGCGCCAGGTCGAAAGCGATGATGACGGCCTCGGTCGCGGCGCCGCGCAGGACGGGCAGGAAATCCCGCAGCAGCCGGTTGACGTCGACCACCTCGGGCCGGGCCATCTGGCGGCGCGAGAAGGCGAGCAGCTTGGCGACGAGCTCGGCACCTCGCCGGGCCGCCGTCATGCCGCTCTGCGCCAGTCGCCGGACCCGCTCCACCCGCTCGGGCGCCCGCTCGATGATCTCGAAATTGCCGATGATGATGGTCAGCAGGTTATTGAAATCGTGCGCCACGCCGCTGGTGAGCTGGCCGATCGCTTCCATCCGCTGCGCCTGGAGGGCCGCCGCCTCGGCGACCTGCCGCCGCAGCATCTCGTCCTCCGCCTTGGCCAGCGCGGCGTGCGCGTGACGGGTCCGGCGGAGTGCCGTCAAGGTGATGAGGAACAGCGCGATCGTTGCCGGCACGCCGAACAGCAGATCGGCCGCCATCGTGCGACGCCACCCCGCCAGGATCGCGTTGGTGGAGCTGGCCGGCGACGGCGTAGATGGGATAGCCCCGGACCTTCTTGTAGGCGAAGTGCCGCTCCGGCTGGCCCGTGTCGATGATGGAGCGGTTGACGTAGGTGCCGCTCTGCGGACTGCGCGCGAAGCGCCTCGAAGAAGGGGCTGGGCGCTACCACCTTGGGCGGCAGTCCCTCGAAGGGCGGATAGCGGGCGAGGATCTGCCCGTCGGCCTTGACCAGGGTGACGACCCGGCCGGCGTCGTCCCCGCCCTCCTCGCCGACCAGCGCCTGCCAGAACGTCTGGAACAGCGACGGTGAGACGGCGATGTCGATCACCCCGGCGAACGCCCCGCCCGGCGTCTCGCGGCGGCGCCCGAGGCCGAAGAACAGCTGCCCGTCCACGCGGCTGACCTGGACCTTGCTGAGGAAGATCGGTGCATGGCCGTCCTTGAGGGCGGCGAAATAGTCACGATCGGCGTAGTCGATGGTCCGATCGACCGGCTCGGCGCCCGTCGCCACCAGCGCGTGTCCGGTCCGGTCGAGCACGATGAGCGACTGGACCTGCGGCAGGCCGGCGATCATCCGCCGGAATAGCGAACGCAGGGCCGGCTCGTCGCGGCCAATGGCGGCGTCGTCCATGCCGTCAAGCGCATCATCCACCCGCTCGGCGACCAGCTTCTGGCTGTCGAACACACTGGCGGCGTGCTCGCGCGCAACCTCGGCGGTGCGGATGGCGTCGCGCTCAGCCTCGGCGAAGGCGGCACCGTGGTTGAGCCATGAGACGACGACGAACAAGGCCACCGGAACGGCGACCGAGCCTGCCAGCAGGATCCGCAGCGGGCCGACCGCTGTGCCGCCCATCCTGAACCGCACGACCTGACCTTTCTCGCGGCAGCCCGCCTGCATGTCTTGCGCGCGGTGCCGCCGTCAACGGTCCAGGTAGTGTTACGTGCGAAACAGCTCCCGGTCCCAGCCGGCGTCCAGCAGATCGACCGTCGGCAGGCTCGCGCAATGGGGAATGGCGTCCAGCGCGCCGCGAACCGAGGGGAATATGCCGAACTTCCTTGCATTGCCGCCGTGCCATAGGCCGAAACGACGCTCGGGCGCCGCGACGCCACGCACGGTCCACATCTCGCCCATGCATGAGGCGAGCAGCATGTCCTCGGCGCCCCCGCCCGGCCCCTTGTGAAAGCTGACGCGCGTGTGCCCCCGGCGGGGCGCGGAGCCCTCCCATTCCAGCGCGTCGGCCCGGTCCTGCGCGGTCAGCCGTTTCGACGTCCACCGATCGGCGGGGAAGGGGATGATCGCCGCACCGTCTTGGTTGGGCTGGCTGGCTCGGCTGGGCTGGCTGGGCATCACGCACCTGCTCACGATACCGTGAGATCAACCATACGTGAGGATGCTGCGGGTTGCAAGCGCCTTGTCGATGCAACCAGCGAGAGTTCTACGCCATTGTCAGGCCGCCCGACACGCTGATCGTCTGCCCGGTCATGTAGCCGGCATCGTCGGACAGCAGGAAGGCGATCACCCCTGGGTAGTCCTCCGGCTCGCCGATCCGGCGCAGCGGGATCGCCCGCGCCATCGCATCGCCGATCTTCGCCCCGGCCGGCGAGGCGGCCTTGAAGCCGTCGAACAGCGGCGTGTCGGTCGGGCCGGGGCAGACCGCGTTGAGCGTGATGCCCTTGCGCGCCAGCTCGCGCGCCAGCGTCTTGGTAAAGGCGATGATGCCGCCCTTGCACGCGGCATAGACCGCCTCGCCCGAAGAGCCGACCCGCCCCGCGTCGGAGGCGACGTTGACCACCCGCCCGGCGCCGCGCTCGGCCATGCCGCGCAGCACCACGTGATGCATGATCAGCGGGCCGTAGAGGTTGATCTGGATCACCCGGTCCCACAGCGTCCGGTCGGTGTCGAGGAAGTTCACCGGCGTATCCCAGCCGGCGATATTGGCCAGCCCCTCGGCCGGGCCACATTCCGCCTCGAATGCCGCCGTCGCTCGCTCCACCTGGTCGCGGTCCGTGATATTCACCGCATAGGCGTGCGCCCGCCCGCCGCAGCGCGCGGAGGTTTCCCGCGCGCCGGCCTCGTCGCGGTCGAAGATGCCGACGATGCAGCCCTCCTCGGCCAGCCGAAGCGCGGTCGCCCGCCCGATGCCGCTCGCCCCGCCGGTCAGGATCACCCGCTTGCCCGATAGTCCACGCATGGTCGTTTCTCCCTCGCAATTTGACGGGCGCGCCACGATCCTGAGGCCTCAAGCCGCTCAGCGGATCATTCCGCCTTCGTCGATTCGTGCGGGACTTGTGCGCCCCGCCTATGGATGGCGGTCGCGCATGTCGGAGCCGCGCTCGCCTTCCTCGAGGTCGGATCGACGAAGCGGCAACGACGGATCGGCCCGCCGAGACTCGTCCTCTATACTGGCCAGAACACCGGCACGAGGAACGTGCCTACCAGGAAAAACCATAGCATCAGCGGCAGTCCGAGTTTCCAATAGCCGCCGAACCGATAGCCGCCAGGGCCCTGTATCATCAGATTTGCTGTCGATGCGGTCGGGGTAAGAAAGGATGCCGCCGCCGCGACGACAACGGTGACAAGGGCCGTGCGCGGCGACACGCCGAGCTCGGTCGCGGCCGCGGCCGCGACCGGAATGCTGCTGATCAACTGACCGAGGCCTGCAGTGAGGACAAACAACGCCGCCAGCAGCGTGTACGGGCTCTTGCCGCCGCACAGGCTGACCAGGATGTCGGCCATCCGAGTGGCCGCGCCGGTCTTCCGGAACAATCCACGATGCGAACCATCGCCTGATACCTGCCGACATCGTGCATCAATCCACACCCTGATGCCCGACCCGGATCAGGCTTCCGGGCCGGATCGCCGAGTTCGGGCATTCGGTTCCGCTCTTACTGAAATCCCTAGCTGGCAGGCACCGTTGCTCCGTCGATGAGTCCCACGGGCCGCGGCGGCACATCGGCGGGAATTTCGCCGGGCTTGTAGCCGGGCAATCCGCCGGCCGGAATGAGCGTCAAGAGCGAGAGGCCCGCCATTACCAGCAGACCGATCTTGAGCGCCCTCAGCCGTGCGTCCGTATTGACACGGAGGACCTCGGTGACCTGCTCGGGCGTGGCGTTTGTTCGCTGCATGATCCCGAGCAGCCGATCGTTGCTGACGAAGTTGATATTGTCGAGATCGACTTGCGACTGGATCTCGGGCGGCAGAAGCGGATTCTCGGCGACGCCGCGCAGCACCGCGGCGCTCAACAGACCGACGAGCAGCGCGCCGATCACCGCCGTCCCGACGGCGGCGGCGAGGTTGTTGGCGGTGCCGCGCAGTGACCCGACGTCGCCAGCAAGCTCCTTGGGGGAGGCCGTCACCAGCACGTTGAACACGAGCGTCACCAGCGAACCCTGGCCGATGCCGAACACGACCAGCCCCACCAGGACGGCGACGGCGCTCCAGTCGTTGTGCACGACGAAGGCGAGCCACAGCAGCGCCACCGTGCAGACGATGAAGCCAAGCCGGCCGATCTGCCGCGGCGTCAGCGTCTGGTAGAAGCGGACGATCAGCATTGCCGAGAAGAACACCGACAGGTTGAACGGCAGCATGGCGATGGCCGTCTCGATCGGCGTACGCCCCTGGATGATCTGGATGTAGAGCGGAACGGAGAAGTTCAGCGCCGCCTCGAGCGCGACGACCGTGAACATGACGTACACCGCGGCACGCTCCTCGCGCGACTCGATGACACTCAGGTCGAGGAGAGGCGTCTTGCCGGCCTGCTGGCGCCGGCGCGTCCACACCAGGAAACCCTGCAGGAGCACAATGCCGATCACGATCATCGGCGCCGCCGGCGATAGTCCGAGGAGGTCGAACGGCGCGGCCGGCCGCGCCACGCCCATTCCCCAGCGGTTAAGGTTGTTGAAGCCGAAGCTGATCAGAATGATGGCCGCCGCCGCGAGCACCACGCCCACGATGTCGATCTGCACCTCCGGGCGCCCCTGGTCGGGCTTGAGGCGGAAGCTCAGGAAGAACACCACCGCCGACATCACGATCAGGATGCCGAAGGCGGGGCGCCAGCCGATGAAAGTACCCAGGATGCCGCCGATGAGAAACGCCGCCACGCCAGCGGCGGCACGCGCCGAGCCGAGCGCGCCGAGTGCGGTGGCCTGCTGCTTGCCGTGGTAGTTGTTCGCGATCAGCGCGACCAGTGAGGGGACGAGCGCCGCCCCGGCCGTGCCGGACAGCAATTGTGCGATCAGCATGACGGTCGCCGTCGGGCTGAAGGTCATCAGCACCTGCGCGATGCCGAACAGCACCACCACCGCCCGGAAAACGCGCAAGGCGCCAAACCGCTGATTCAGCTTCGCGCCGAGCATGACGAGGCCGGCGACGGCAAGCGAATACATGACGATCCCGGTAGCGACCGTCGTCGGCGGCACGTTGAAGCTGTGGACCATCCCGCCGATCGCGACCGGCAGGGAGGCGACGTTGAACGACATCAGCGCCTGCCCGAGGGCGATCGCGATCATCGGCACCCAGGAGTTCTGCGTCTCGGACTCCGGGATCGCGCTTGTTCCCGCGGTAGATGGCATGGCTTTTTGCCTCCAGAGTTCGGTGACGCCTTGGGTGCCGTGGGCCGGGCCCAGCGACCGTCCGGTCAGTTCTCCGGCTGCGAAATGAACAGATTGAGCCCGAGCGAATCGGCCAGGAATTTCGCGACGAGCTGGCCCTTGACGCTGTTGCCCGCACCGTCGAGCGGCGGTGCGAAGGTTCCGAGGCCGCCCTTGCCGGGGGAAACGGTCACGATGCCGCCGCCAATTCCGCTCTTTCCGGGCAGGCCGATGTCGAACAGCCAATCGCCCGAGGTCTCGTAGAGGCCGGCGGTCGCCATCACCGCCAGCGCATAACGGCAGCTTACGGCATCCACGACCCGCCGCCGCGTGATCGGGTTGACGCCGCCATCGGCCAGGGTGGCCCCCATGACGGCGAGGTCCTTGGCGCTCACGTTCAACGAGCACTGCTTCGTGTAGAGATCGGTGGCGGCCGCCGGGTCGAGATAGATGCGATTGTAACTTTGTAGCAGCCGGGCGATGCTCTGGTTTCTGAAATTGGTCTCCGAAGCCGACACATAGACTTCGTCGTTGAGCTCGAGCGTCCGGCCGGCAAAGGCCGACAGGCCGTCGCGGATGAAGCGCCATTTCTCGTCCAGTGTCGCACCGGGGACGAGACTTGTCGTGGCGATCGCTCCCGAGTTGACCATCGGGTTGGAGCGCCCGTCTGGAGCCCGCTCGACGCCGGCCAGTGAATTGAACGGCAATCCCGTGCTGTTCACGCCAAGCCTGTCCCGCGCTTCCTCGGCGCCCAGGATCTGGCAGACCAGGGCGAACACGAATGGCTTCGACACGCTCATGATCGAGAATTCGTGTTCGGCCTCGCCGACCGCGTGGACGAGGCCGTTGGTCTCGATGATGCAGATGCCGAAGAGATCGCTCGACACCCTGGCGAGTGCCGGATAAACGTCCGAGTTGCGTCCGTCCGTTGTCGCCTCGAAGCGCTCATGCGCTTCCTCGACCAGCGATTGTGACCATCTCGGGCGGCGGCAAATGGCCGGTCGATACGTAGGGAGCGCGGACCGGCCCGCCGGGTCCAGGCTGCGTGTTCATGTATGTCCCCCGCCTTCACCGTCGTCGGGGACGGTGGTCTTTTGATTATCCAGTACGCATGCTAGGCACCGTTCCAGGGGTTTCGCAACCGCCGTCCCGTGGCGCTACATGGGACGCATGCTCAGGGATGGCGGTCGCGCATGTCGGAGCCGCGCTCGCCTTCCTCGAGGTCGAAATCATCGAGCTGGCCCATGTGCACCGAATGGTCGCCGTGATGGCGCAGGATGTCGCGCTCGCGCGGGCCGGCGAGGCGGTCGATGATGTAGATCGGGTCGAGCTTTTCCGCCTCCGCCAGCGCCCGTGCGGATTGCAGCGCCTCGGACACGCTCATCGGCTTGCCGTCGGGATGCAGCGACTGCCGAGTCTCGGCCGGGCCGGTGCCGCGCGAGATGACCAGCTCCAGCACGATGCGGCGCGGATCGTCCTCCTCGAAGCGGCGAAGCAGCACCACGTGCCGGCCGCGGTCGGGCAGCGGGTCGTGCGGCTGGAGCTTGCGGATTTGGGCCATGACGGTTCCTCCTGCGAGGGAACGGCCTAGCCGGTTCCCGGTTCGGCAACCCTGTCCGAGAGCGCCCCCATGAACATAGCGATCATCGTCGTCATCGTCGTCGTGCTGCTGATCCTGGCCCGCAGCGTCCGCATCGCCTCGGAGTGGCAGCGCGCCGTGATCCTGCGGCTCGGCCGCTTCCACAGGGTCAAGGGGCCGGGGGTCTATCTCGTCTTTCCCCTGATCGACGGGGTGGCGGCGGTGATCGACATGCGTATCCTGACCACCACGATCACCGCCGAGCAGGCGCTGACCCGCGACACCGTGGCGGTCGGCGTGGATGCCATCGTGTTCTGGCAGGTGCGGGACGCCGAGCAGGCGGCGGTGCGCATCGCCAATTACCGGGAGGCGATCGAGCGCGTGTCGCAGACCAGCCTGCGCGAGATGATCGGCGCCTCCGACCTCTCGCGCCTGCTGTCGGACCGTCGCGCCGCCGACGAGCAGCTGCGCAAGACGATCGGCGAGAAGACCGCGACCTGGGGCGTCGGCGTGGTCTCGGTCGAGATCAAGGACGTGGCGATCCCGCGCGAATTGCAGGACGCGATGAGCCGCCAGGCCCAGGCCGAGCGGGAAAAGACCGCCCGCGTGACGCTCGCCTCGGCCGAGCAGGCGATCGCCCAGCAGGTGCTGGAAGCCGCCGCCCTCTACGCCGAGAACCCGATGGCGCTGAAGTTGCGGCAGATGAACCTGCTCTACGAGATGAACAAGGATCGCGGCACCACGGTGCTGATCCCGACCGACATGGCGAACAGCCTGGGCGAGACGGTCGCGGTGGTGCGGGCGCTCGGTCGGCCGCCTCAGCCCTGAGATCGCTGCGGCGCGATCCGCCCGGCCACCTCGTCGCCCGCCGAGCGCGGCATGATCGCGGAGAACGGGGCGGCGAGCAGCGCGACCACGGCCACCACCACGAACGCCACGCTGAAATCGCCGAGCTGCGGCGCCTCGTGACCGTGCAGCACCATCGCGGCCTCCAGCGAGGCGGCGCCGATCGAGATGCCGACCACCTGACAGAGCTGCTGCACCGTGCTGGAGAGGCTGGTCGCGGCGCTCATCCGCGAGCGCGGGATCTCGGCATAGGCCAGCGTGTTGTAGGCGGTGAATTGCAGCGAGCGGAAGAAGCCGCTGACCAGCAGCACCGCGTAGATGGCGGCAGCCGGCCAGGTCGGGCGGAAGGTGGCGCAGACGGCGAGTAGGATGGCGCTCAGCACGCCGTTCCAGATCAGCGTGTCGCGGAAGCCAAGCCAGCGCAGCGCGCGCTGCGCCACCGGCTTCATCACCAGCGCGCCGGCGGAGCTGGCGAAGGTGATGGCGCCGCTCTGGGCGGCGGTGTCGCCGAAACCGAGCTGGAACATCATCGGCAGCAGGAACGGGATGGCGCCGATGCCGATGCGGAACAGCGAGCCGGCGAACACGCCGATCGCAAAGGTCCGCACCCGCGTCAGGGTGAAATCCAGCAGCGGGCGCGGGTGGCGGCGCGCGTGCAACCAATAGAGCGCCCAGGCCAGAACCCCGGCACCGACCATCCCGAAGCTCAGGGCCGGCGGGACCACGCCGCGCCCGATGGTCTCCAGCCCGAACAGCAGCGCCGCCAGCCCGACGCCGCTGAGCACGAGGCCACGAAAGTCGAGCTTGCCGGCCCCCGGCTCGCGCACGTCCTCGACGAACAGGGTGACGAGCACGATGCCGACGCAGCCCGATCGGCACATTGATGTCGAAGATCCAGCGCCACGAGAAATACGTCACGATCATGCCGCCGATCGGTGGGCCGAGCACCGGGCCGATCATCGCCGGCATGGTCAGCCACGCCATCGCCGCGATCAGCTCATGCTTGGGCGCGGTCCGCAGCAGCACCAGTCGCCCGACCGGCACCATCATCGCCCCGCCCAGGCCCTGCAGCACGCGGGCGGCGACCAGGAAGCCAAGGCTGTCGGCCCGTCCGCACAGGATCGAGCCCACGGTGAACACCGCGATGGCGGCGCGGAACACGGTGCGCGTGCCGAACCGGTCGGCCATCCAGCCGCTCGCCGGGATGAACACCGCGAGGCTCAGCAGGTAGGAGGTGAGGGCGACGTTCATCTGCACCGGCTCGGCGCCGAATGCCCGCGCCATCGTGGGCAGGGCGGTCGCGATGATCGTCGAGTTCGAGATTCTGCATCAGCAGCGCGCAAGCGACGATCAGCGCGGTCAGACGGGTATGGCGGGAGGTCTTCTGCCGCGGGATATTTTGAGGGGCTTGGCGAATCATTCCCCCCATTGTCGCGCCGCGCGGGGCGGGCGGGAAGGGCTGGCGGGGCGGGTCCAATTGCTATCAACGGCGGGCAGCCCCGCGCACAGCCCTTGTCACCAGGATCGCATCTTCGATATCAGTATCGGTATAATGGAGGCGGCGTGAAGCCGATTGCCTTTCTCGGTGGAGGATTTGCCGACCGAAGCGGCGAACATGCGGCTGCGCTCGGAGCTGATGATCGCTGTGCAGCAGGCCGTAGCGGGTTGGGGAATGACCCAGGCCGAGGCGGCGCGACGCCTCGACGTTACTCAGCCTCGGCTGAACGATCTTCTGCGCGGCCGGATCGGCAATTTCAGTCTTGACGCGCTGATCCTGCTCGCTGGGCGCGCCGGTCTGGTGGTCCGCATGGAGATCGCCCAGACCGCCGCGTAAGTGCCGTCAGCCGAGCTGCTGGCGGAAGAACGCCATGATCGGCGCGAACGACGCGGCCGTAGCCCGCGCCGCCTGGTCGATATGACAGCACCTCGATCTCGCCGCCGGCTTTTCGGTAGTTGGCGGCGAACCGCTCCGGCTCGTTGGCGGGGATCGGCGATTCGGGGTCGCGATAGTCGTGGATCGTGTCGGGGCGGCCCTGCACCCAGAGCGCCGGCGGGGTGAGCACGGCCTCGGCGCGTTCCAGCGCGAGCATCGGGTTGCCCTCGGCCATGTTGGCCTCCGACCCCCAGTAGAGCTCGTGCTTCTCGGGCATCGGGACGTGCCCATGCCGGCGGGTCCGCGCTGTCGCGCAGCCGGCGAGCGTGGCGGTAGCGCGACAGGGGATTGATCACCGGCCAGGCCATCGCGACGCAGCGCACGGTGGCGTCCAGGGTCGCGGCGGCCGCTTCGTGCAACGGGATCGCCGCGTAGCGCGGGTCGTTCGGCCGCATCGCCGCGAGCATCGCCAGATGGCCGCCGCTCGACTGGCCGCAAACGCCGACCCTGTCCGGGTCGACGCGGAACTCGCGCGCGTGCGCCTTGAGCCAGCGGATGCCATAATTGATGTCCGCGAGCGAGGTCGGATAGCCGTCGCCGGCATGGCGGAAGTTGAGCGCCGCGACGACGAGGCCGCTCCGCGCCAGCGCCTCGTCGCGGTCCTTGCATTCCGCGAGGTCGCCGCCGGTCCAGGCGCCGCCGTGCAGGTCCACCACCGCGGGAAACGGGCCGTCGCCGTGCGGCACGAACAGCCGGGCCATCAGCGCCCGGTCGCCGTGATGCAGATAGGCGACGTCCTGCGTGGCGAAGTCGTGCGGGCCGGTCGGCATCGGCGGTCTCCCTTCCGTCTACGGCAGCAGCACCGTGCTGCCGGTCGTCTTGCGCGATTCGAGCGCCGTGTGGGCGGCGCCGGCGTCCTTGAGGGGAAACGTCTGGTTGACCTGGATCTTCACGGCGCCCTTCTGCACCACGTCGAACAGCTCGTTCGCGGTGGCTTCCAGGTCGGCGCGCTTGGCGGTGTAGGTGGCGAGCGTCGGACGGGTGAGGATACAGGCTGCCCTTCGCCGCCAGGATCGACATGTCGAACGGCGGCACCGGGCCGGAGGCGTTGCCGTAGCTCGCCATCAGACCGAGCGGGGCAAGGCTGTCGAGGCTCGGCATGAAGGTGTCGCGGCCGACGCTGTCGTAGACCACCGGCACCATGTGCCCGCCGGTGATGCGCTTGACCTCGGCGGCCAGATTGGCGTGGCCGATGATCGTGTGCGCCGCGCCATGCGCGCGGGCCATCTCCGCCTTCTGCTCGGTGGAGACCACGCCGATCACGGTGGCACCGAGATGCTTGGCCCACTGGCACAGGATCAGCCCGACGCCGCCGGCCGCCGCGTGGACCACGATCGTATCGCCGGCCTTCACCCGGTAGGTGCGGCGCACGAGGTACTGCGCTGTCATGCCCTGCAGCATCATGGCGGCGGCGGTCTTGAAGTCGATCGCGTCGGGCAGCTTCACCAGCTTGTCGGCGGCGATCACCCGTTCTGTCGCGTAGGCGCCGATCGCGCCCGGCATAGGCCACTCGGTCGCCAGCCCTGACGTCCGTGACCTCGGGGCCGACCGACTTGACCGTGCCGGCGCCCTCCATGCCGAGCGTCACCGGCATCGCGGCCGATTTGTACAGTCCGGTGCGGAAATAGACGTCGATGTAGTTGAGGCCGACCGCCTCGTGATGCACCAGCGCCTCTCCGGGTCCGGGCTCGGGGGTCGGCACATCCTCCCATTGCATCACCTCGGGGCCGCCATAGGCGTGAATGCGGATGGCCTTGGATGACATGGTGTTCTCCGTTGCGGGCCGCCGCCTGGCCTGCGCGTTACGCGGCTGTTCGTGTGGTCTCGAGAGCCAGCAGGTAGCGCTTGGTATCGAGCCCGTCGCCGCCCGAGTAGCCGCCCAGACCGGTGCTGGCGACAACGCGGTGACAGGGTATGAAGATCGGGATCGGATTGCAGCCATTCGCCTGCCCGACCGAGCGCGCCACGCCCCCGGCAACGGCGGCGATGTCGGCGTAGGTGCGGGTCTGGCCGTACGGGATGTCGCACAGCGCCTGCCAGACGCGCCGGCGATAGGCGGTCCCGGTCGGCGCGAGCGGCAGGTCGAACGCGTCGAGCGCGCCGTCGAAATAGGCGTCGAGCTGGCTGAGCGCGCACCGCAGCAGCGCCGTCTCGGCCTGATCTCGTCCCCAGCCCCAATCGACGGCGACGATCGCGCCGTTCTCCTCGGAGACGGTGAGATCGCCGATCGGGCTGTGGAGCGAGAGCTGGGGCAAAATTCGATCTGATCCTCACCGCCGGGGCGGGATGGCAGACCCAGCCGGGGATCACTGTCAAGCCCGTGCTTACGGCGGGGGCTCGGCGCGAAGGCCCAGCGACAGCAGCCGCACCGCCGCTCGCCGCACCGGTGCGGCGAGCCCGCGTCGTTCGGGGTCCACCGGGCGGAAGAAATCGAGTGCCAGACGCAGCGTGCCGTCCTCGATGGCGGAGGGGGGAATGCGCAGCGCGAGATCGCGTGCTTCGCGGTCCGGCAGGTCGAGTTCCGCCACCCGCTCCCGCCCGGCGGTCACGGTCACGCGGCGCACCCCGCCCGCCCGCGTGGCGATGCCCTCGACTCGCAGCGTGAGCCGCAGATCGTGCCCCGGCTCGACGCCGAGCAGCAGGCTCGCCCGTGGCCCCTCGGACCACACGCCGCCATCCGCGCCCATGCGCCAGCCGAGTCCGAGATAGGGTGCCAGCCCCAGCCCGGAGAGCCCGTTCACCGGCAGATCGAGCCGCGCCGCCGCCCCGGTCGCGGGCACGGCCTCGCCCGCTGGCATCGCGACGCCGCGACCGCAAGTGATCGCGCCGGCGTCGCGGCGACAGGTCGCATCGGGGCCGAGCAAGGCGGGTCGCAGCGCCTGTTGCGTCGCGGGATCGGCGAACACCCGCACCTCGCGCGGCCGCAGCGGCAATTCGAGCCCGTCCGACAGCACCTCCTCGCAATTGAACCAGGAGGGCGCGCGGCCCACCCCGACATCGCCAAGCCGCATCCCGGCGCGGATGCCGGCGAGCAGCACCGGGCTGCTCAGCGCCCGCGCCGTCGTGTCGGTGCTGCACCCCGGCGTCGGCAGCACGGTGAGCAGCGTGCCGCCCGAAGGCAGCGACGGCAGCGGGCCGGCGGCGGCGATGCGCCCGGCGAGTGCGTCCTCGGCGGCGAGGCGCAGCGGCGTGGTGTCAATCACCTGCAGCACGATCGCGACGGCGAGCAGGGGCAGGCGGAGCGCCGCCGGCATCCGGCACACGGCGGCGACGGCGCCGATGACCAGTGCGTAACCCACAGGCCAGAACGCCCGGCCGGAGGCGCGAAAAACGGAAAAAAGATCCTCCCAGGGCTTGGCGCCGAGGTCGACGAGCTTGACGTGGCCGGCATAGACCCGGCTGCTCAGCGCGATCAGGGTCAGCCCGGCGAGCACCACCACCAGCCCCGGCCAGCGTCTGCAGCCCGCCGACCCGGGGCAGGGCGGCGATCAGGAGGAGAAGGCTGCCCGCGCCGAGATAGCAGAACCCCTCGTCCTGCCCGCCGGTCGCGTCGATCACCGGCAGGCCAGGGCCGAACAGCCCTGATCGCTGCGGCCAGAACGGCGACAGGAGATTCATCGAATAGAATACGAACCCCTTGTCGCCGCCGCCCAGCGTGCCGGCGAGGGCGACGAACACGATCACCGGCACCACGCAGGCAACGAGATAGGGCGGCCACGCTCGCCACCAGTCGGAGCCGCGCCGGATCGTCGCCTGCAGCGGGGGCGCCGCGAGGGTCGCGGCGCCGGCCATGAACAGGTACGGGTGGCATAGGATCGCCACCGTGAGCACCGCGCCGGCGGCGACCCAGCGCCACCGCGTCGCCTCCCGCAGCAGCCGCAACGACAGGCCGAGCGCCAGCAGGATGAGGAAGTGTCCACACAGATTGACGTGGCCGATGCGGAACAGCAACGCGGGGAACAGCCCCGCCAGCACCACGACCGTCGCCGCGCCGGCCAGCGACCGGCTCAGTGCCCGCAGCGCGTACACAGCCGCCACGGGCTGCAGCACCCAGCACGCGGCGAGCCACAGCCCCAGCAGGTTCGCCGGCTTCCCCGGACCGTGGCGAGCAGCTTGGCGGTCAGGGAAAACAGCGGGTTGCTGTCGGTCAGCGCGATGCTCACGCCGTGCGGCCAGAACAGGTTCTTGGCGAATAGCGGCGGCAACCTCCAGGCGTCCTGCTGCAACGCCAGATGGCCGGTGAGGCCCTGCGCCATGTCGGCGGCGGGCGAGCGCCACAGCCCGCCCGTCCCGATGATCGCGTCGAGCGGCATCAGCGTGAACAGCAGCAGGACGCCGCAAGCCAGGGCGATGGCATAGGCGGCGGCTTTCCGGGCCGGGGCCTCGCGCGACATGCTACGCTCGCCGGACAAGAAGCGTGGAGGAGGAACGACCATGTCAGATCATGCGGCTATCGACCGCGTCCTCTCGGCTGCCACGGCGAACGGCGAGATCGCCGGCGTGGTCGCCGCCGCCGGCTCCAGCGGCGGCGATATCTACCGGGGCGCCGCCGGCCGGCGCGACATCTCGAAGCCCGATCCGATGACCGTCGATACGGTGTTCTGGATCGCCTCGATGACCAAGGCGATCGTCTCCGCCGCCGCCATGCAGATGGTCGAGCAGGGCAAGGTCGGGCTCGACCAGGATCTCGGCGAGCGTGCTGCCGGCGCTCGCCAATCCGTCGGTGCTGGAGGGATGGGACGCGGACGGCAAGCCGCGCCTGCGCCCAGCCAAGCGTGCTGTGACGCTGCGCCACCTGCTGACCCACACGGCCGGGTTCAGCTACGAGATATGGAACGCCGATATCGAACGCTACCAGCAACATGCGGGCATCCCGGGCATCACGACCTGCGAGAACAAGGCGCTGACCACGCCGCTGATCGCCGATCCGGGCACCCGCTGGGAATACGGCATCAACATCGACCACGCGGGCAAGCTGGTCGAGGCGCTGAGCGGTCAGCGGCTCGACGCCTATTTGCAGGACCACATCTTCGCCCCGCTCGGGATGCGCGATACCGGCTTCAGGCTCCGCCCCGACCAGCGCAGCCGCCTCGCCGCCATGCACGCCCGCTCGCCCGACGACGGCAAGCTCACGACGATCCCGTTCGAGATGCCGCAGGAGCCGGAATTCCATATGGGCGGCGGCGGCCTCTACTCGACGGCCGGGGACTATCTGGCGTTCTGCCGGATGGTCCTGAACCGGGGCAGCCTGAACGGCGCGCGCGTCCTGCGGCCCGAGACCGTGGAGCTCATGGGGCAAAACCACATGGGCGACATCAACGTGACGAAACTGGTGACGGTCGCGTCCGCCGCGTCCTACGACGCGGAGTTCTTCCCCGGCATGGTCAAGAAATGGGGCCTCGGCTTCATGATCAGCACCGAGGCCGTGCCGGGCGCGGCGCGGCGCCGGCAGCCTCACCTGGGCGGGGCTCGGCAACACCTATTTCTGGATCGACCCGGCGAGCGACGTCGCCGGCGTGATCCTGACGCAAAGCCTGCCCTTCGCCGATCCGGCCGTGCTGCGGCTGTACGATGCGTTCGAGACGGAGGTTTACCGGGGGATCGGGGCGCGCCAGGCGGCCTAAGGCCCTCACCCAACCCTTAAGGCCTGCTCTGCGCAGCCCAAGCCCACAGGGGGGTCGGGGTGAGGGGTTCCGTCACGCTCACGCCGGCGGTGCGAGCAGCAGCCGGTTGACCCGCTCCAGCGCGGCGAACGTCGCCGCCCAGGCGCGCGCGAAAGCCTCGGCGCCGGTGCCGCGCGCGGCCAGCGCCGCGCCGATCTCGGCCACCGTGCGCTTGCCGTCCACCAGCCGCAGGATCGCGGCGGCGAGCGGCGGCAGCGGCACCGGCGCGCGCAGACCGTCGAACAGGAACGGCAGCGATGCCGTCCGGGCGGATGTGCTTGGCCAGCTCCTCGCCCGGCATCTCGCGCGCGACCGGCACCGCGTCCGGACGGGTCGGGTCGGCCGGTTCGCACCGCCTCGCCGGCGCGCCGGCAATAGACGACGTGGGTGCTCATGTTGCCGACCAGCGCCTCGGCGAGCGCGGCGCGCGCCACCGGGTCGAGCGCCGCGGCGCGGGCGCGCAGCTTCGGGTCGGGCAGCCAGGTCGCGGGGTCGTAGCGCATCGGCTCCACCCAGCACGTCACCGTCGAGCCCGGCCCGGTCCAGCAGCGCGTGCAGCGCGGGGACGGTGAAGGACACGTCGCGCGGGTTCAGCAGCAGGTCGTAGAGCCCGGCCTCGCCGCCGTCGATGTGGTCGCGCGAAATAGGCGTTGCGCCGCAGCCAGGCGCTCTCGGGCAGATGGCGCATCACCCGGCGGGCGACGTCCAGCCGGGCGGGCGGCGGCTCCTCGGGCGGGGCCAGCAGCCGCAGCGCGTCCTGCACCATGTAGACGCCGGTGCGCCCGTGCGGCGCATACACCATCAGCCCGAGCCCGCCGCCGGGCGCCAGCACCGAGAGCAGCGCGTCGAGCCCGGCGGCCGGGTCGGGCAGGTGGTGCAGCACGCCGCAGCAATCGATGTAGTCGAACGGGCCGAGCCCCGAGCCCGGCAGGTCGAGCAGCGAGCGGCGTTCCCAGACGATGTTAGTCGAGCCCGCGCGCCTCGGCCCGCGCCCGCGCGATGCTCTCGGCGGCGGCCGAGCGGTCGAGCCACGTCACGGTGCCGGGCCGCCCGGCGCGCGCCATCTGCTGGGCGAGCATGATGGTGGCGTCGCCCGTGCCGCCGCCGGCGATCAGCGCATTCAGCGGCCGGCTCGCCGGCCGGCGGGCGCCGAACACCCAATAGTCCACCTCGCGCAGATGGCCCGGGCTGCCGACGATCAGCCGCTTGGCCTCGTCGCGCGGGTCGCGCTTGCGGGTAGGGATAGGCCTCGTCCTGCGCCGCCAGCTGCGCGTCCGTTGCGTCGGTCATGGCGCGGAGGCATAGACGGCCGCATGGCAGAGGCCAAGACGCCCAATCTTCAGGGCACGGGGCTATTTCGGCATCGGCGTGGAGGGCGTCTCCAAATCCGCCAATGTCGGCGCCCTGCTGCGCACGGCGCACGCCTTCGGGGCGGCGTTCTGCTTCACCATCGGCGCCGGCTGGGACGCCCGCGAGGGCCGCCTCGCCGACACCGCCGACACGCCGGCCCATGTGCCGCTCTGGCGTTTCGCCGCCATCGAGCAGCTTTGCCTTGCCGCAAGGCTGCGTGCTGGTCGGCGTCGAGCTGCTGGACAGCGCGACCGACCTGCCCTCGTTCCGCCACCCGCTGAACGCCGCCTACGTGCTCGGCCCGGAGCGGTCCGGGCTGTCGCCCGCCATGCTGGCGCGCTGCCGCCACGTGGTCCGGGTGCCGACCCGTTCGCGCTCAACCTGGCGGTGGCCGGCGCGCTGGTGCTGTACGACCGGCTGCTCCAGCACGGCCGATTCGCCGAGCGGGCGGTGAGCAGCGCCGGGCAGCCGGGGTCGGCACCCGCGCGGCCGGGCCACGGCGCACCCCGTTTCCGCCGCAACGTCCCGGACTGGGCGGCGCGCAAGCAGGAAACCTGATCCGGCGCGCTTGTTCCGCCGCCGCGCGCGCCGTATCTGTGCGCCCATGCCCTCCCGTCCGTCCCTCGCCGCCCTCTCCCTGCGTCTGCTTGCCCCGGCCCTCCTCGCCCTCGGCATCGTCGCCGGCACGACGGCGCCTCCCGCCGCCGCCGCGCCCAAGCACCATCCGCCCGCCAAGGAAGCGCCGCCCGGAGCGAAGCAGCTCGGCAAGTTCGAGGACTGGACGGCGGCGACGCGCGAGGAGGGCGGGCAGACCGTCTGCTACGCCTTCACCTACCCCACGGCCTCGGTGCCCAAGCTATCGGGCCGCGGCAAGCCGGTGCTCACCGTCACCGAGCGGCCCTCCGGCCGCGACGCCGTGGCCTTCAGCGCCGGGTTCGCCTTCGCCCAGAACGCCGAGACCAACCTCCAGGTCGAGCAGGCGAACCTGCCCTTCTACACCGCCGGCCGCTTCGCCTTCGCCCGCGACGGCGAAGCGCGCCGTCGCGGCGCTCCGCAAGGGCCGCCAGGCGACCATGCGGGCGCCCGTCCCGCGCGGCGCGCAGGTGTCCGACACGTTCAGCCTGCGCGGCTTCGAGCCGGCCTACGCGGCCATCGTCAAGGCCTGCCCGGCGAAATGACTTCCATGCCCACCGCCGAACTGACCGAAGCCGAGCGCGGCCGCATCCTGGCCAAGTCGGCGCTGTTCGCGCCGCCGCCGGCGCAGCTCGCGGACGGCCGGCGCGATCTGGTCGGCCTGTCGCGCGCCGAACTCGCCGCCGAGCTGGCCGGGATCGGCGAGAAGCCGTTCCGCGCCAAGCAGCTCTGGCACTGGATCTACCACCAGGGCGCCACCGATTTCGCCCGCATGTCCTCGATCGCCCGGCCGTTGCAGGAGCAGCTGGCCGCGCGGTTCGTGATCGGCCGCCCCGAGGCCGCGACGGTGCAGACCAGCGCGGACGCCACGCGGAAATTCCTGTTCCGCTTCCGCGACGGGCAGGAGGCGGAGACGGTCTACATCCCCGACCGCGAGGAGGATCGCGGCGCGGTCTGCATCTCGTCGCAGGTCGGCTGCACGCTGTCCTGCCGGTTCTGCCACACCGGCACCCAGGCGCTGGTGCGCAATCTCGGCGCCGCCGAGATCGTCGGGCAGTTCATGGCGGCGCGCGACGCCTACGGCGAGTGGCCGAGCCCCAAGGGCGAGACGCCGCGCCTGCTCTCGACCATCGTGCTGATGGGCATGGGCGAGCCGCTCTACAATTACGAGAACGTCGCCAAGGCCATGACCATCGTGATGGACAACGAGGGCATCGGCCTGTCGCGCCGGCGCATCACGCTGTCCACCTCGGGCGTGGTGCCGATGATGGAGCGGTGCGGCGCGGAGCTCGGGGTCAATCTCGCGGTCTCGCTGCACGCGGTGCGCGACGAGCTGCGCGACGAGCTGGTGCCGCTCAACCGCAAATACCCGATCGCCGAGCTGATCGCGGCGTGCCGCCGCTATCCCGCCGCATCCAACGCGCGGCGGATCACCTTCGAATACGTCATGCTGCGCGGCGTGAACGACACGCCGGCGGACGCGCGCGAGCTGGTGCGGCTGATCGCCGGCATCCCCGCCAAGGTGAACCTGATCCCGTTCAATCCTTGGCCCGGCAGCCGTTTCGAGACCAGCACCCCGGCGGCGATCGACCGCTTCGCGGGGATCGTGATGGATGCCGGCTTCTCCTCGCCGGTGCGCAGCCCGCGCGGGCAGGACATCCTGGCCGCCTGCGGGCAGCTGCGTGACAGACAGCCGGCGGAGCCGACCGGCTGCCTGAGCAGCGTCAGCCCGCCCTGCCGCTGAAGCTACTGGCGGCGGCGGGATTTCTCTCGTCGGCGGGTGCGCGCATCGTCGATCCGCTGCTCGCGCCCATCGCCCGGGACTTCCACGCGACCGTGCCGCAGGTCTCCATCCTGATCGCCGCCTTCGTGCTGCCCTACGGGCTCAACCAGATCATTCTCGGCCCGGTCGGGGACCGCTTCGGCAAGCTGCGGGTGATGCTGGGCGCGCTGATCGGCTACACGGTGTTCACCGGCGCCTGCTCGCTTTGCCGGCAACCTTCCCATGCTCACCGTGCTGCGCGCCTGCGCCGGGGCGTCGAGCGCCGGCCTGATCCCGGTCTGCCTCGCCTATATCGGCGACGCGGTGCCGTACGCGCTGCGCCAGGTGACGGTCAGCCGGTTCCTCACCGGCGTCGTGCTGGCGCAGACCCTGTCCGGGCCGATCGGCGGGCTGTTCGGCGATCATGTCGGCTGGCGCGGCGTGTTCGTCCTGCTGGCGGCCTGCGGCGCGGTGGTCGCCGCGAGCCTCGCGGTGCGGATCCGCTCGCTGCCCGACCGGCGCGGCGCGGCGAGCTTCCAGCGCGCCAACTATATCGCGATGGCGGTCACGCCCGTGGCGCGACAGCTGCTGCTCGCGACCGTGGTGGAGGGCGCGCTGCTGCCGGGCTGCTTCCCATTCATCGCGCCCTATCTGAGCCAGCATTTCGGCCTCTCCTACGGCGTGGTCGGGCTGATCCTCGCCGCCTTCGGGATCGGCGCCTTCGGCTACACCACATATGCCCGCAGCCTGATCGCGCATCT
Organism: uncultured Alphaproteobacteria bacterium; assembly: GCA_963799825.1. Classification (GTDB taxonomy): domain Bacteria; phylum Pseudomonadota; class Alphaproteobacteria; order Acetobacterales; family Acetobacteraceae; genus JAFKFI01. The sequence goes on along the minus strand of CAWCYL010000008.1, from coordinate 192,545 downwards.
TGGCGAGAGCGGCCAGATCCTGCTGGGCGGCGGCCTGATCGCCGCCGTCCTGGTGCTCGGCATGTTGAGCCCGATCTGGCCAGTGTTCATTCTCGTCCAGGCGGGGATCGGGCTCGGCTATTTCGCGCTGCATACCGTCATGCAGGCGCGCGCCACCGAGCTGCTGCCCGATGCGCGATCCACCGCGGTCTCCACCTTCGTGTTCCTGCTGTTCCTCGGGCAGGCGGTGGGCGCGCTGGCGATCGGTGCGGCGATCGCCGCGTTCGGCTACCGGACGGCGTTCCTGGGCGATGCCGCCGGGATCGTCCTGCTGACGCTGTGGCTCGCGCGGTTCATGCACCGAACCTCTCAGCAGGCGGATGGCGGAGAGGGGCTGGTGGCGAAGCGGAGCAGGCAGGCGCCGTAGCGCTCGGCGAACGCCTGACTGGCGCCGCCGCCGTGGCCGACGAAGCCGGCGGGACGGTCGATCAGCAGCAGGGCGCCGATATGCGGCCGCAGCGCGTCGAGCGACCGCACCCGGTCGTCGAGGTCGCCCGCGAACAGATCGCCGCCGAACTCGGCGACGGCGAGGCGCAGGCGGGGGGCGTCGGCCTCGTCGATGATGCGCCGCAGATCGTCGGCCTGCCGCAGATAGAGCGAACTCGACGCGGTGCCCTGCGCTGCCGGCGAGACGGCGATCACCACGTCCGCCGCACCGGCTGCGTCGAGCATCTGCAGGCTGGTCCAGCCGCCGCGCGATTCGCCCCCGGCGACGATCCGCCGGTAGCCCATGCGGCGCAGCTCGGCCAACCCGTCCCGCAGCCATCCGGCGGCGCGGTTGGGCTCGTCGGCCAGCGGGTAGCGGTCGAACCGGATCACGTCGAACCCGGCGTTGTTGAACGGCCGCACATGCGCCTGTGGCTGCTGTCCGCGGTTGTCGCTGTCGATCGCCGGCCCCTTGCCGTGCGACCACACATAGACCCCGGCCGCCGCCTGTGGGCCGTGCCAGAAATACCGCGCGTCCGGCACGAAGGCGTAGTTGCCCGTGTTGATGAGCGGTCCCGGCGGTGGTGGCGACTGGGGCGGCCGGTTATGCCAGACCACGTCGAGGTTCTCGGCGTAGACTGTGCAGCCCGCCCCGCCGATGCTCGCGCAACGCTGCACGGCGACCGAGCGGGCCACGTCCAGGCTCGGCGCCGGGCCGGCCCAGGCGGCACGGCCGTTGGTCGAGACGGCGAAGGCGCGCGGCAGGTTGGCGATCAGGAACTTCCCGTATTCCGCCCGCCCGGTCGCGTCGAGTCCCGGCACGGCGGCCACGTCGAGCACCGGCTGGGCGGCGGCGGGGAGGGAGAAGGCAAGCGCCATGACGGCCAGGATCATGGGGAATCGCATGGGCGCAGCTTGCGCGGAATGGCTTCGCGGGGGCTACTCCCCGCCGCCTGAATGCCCCTCTCGGAGACCGCCATGCGCGTGAAGGACGTCAAGAAGGTCGTGCTCGCCTATTCCGGCGGGCTCGACACGAGCGTGATCCTGCGCTGGCTGCAGACCACCTATGGCTGCGAGGTCGTCACCTTCACCGCCGATCTCGGCCAGGGCGAGGAGCTGGAGCCGGCGCGCAAGAAGGCCGAGATGTTCGGCGTGAAGGAGATCTTCGTCCACGACCTGCGCGAGGAGTTCGTCGCGCGACTTCGTGTTCCCGATGTTCCGCGCCAACGCGCTGTACGAGGGCCAGTACCTGCTCGGCACCTCGATCGCCCGGCCGCTGATCGCCAAGCGCCAGATCGAGATCGCGGAACAGGTCGGCGCCGGACGCGGTGGCGCACGGCGCGACCGGCAAGGGCAACGACCAGGTGCGCTTCGAGCTTGCCTATTACGCGCTCAAGCCGGACGTGAAGGTGATCGCGCCCTGGCGCGAATGGGATCTGACCAGCCGCACCAAGCTGATCGAGTTCGCCGAGGCAGCACCAGATCCCGATCGCCAAGGACAAGCGCGGCGAGGCGCCGTTCAGCGTCGACGCCAACCTGCTGCACTCCTCCTCCGAGGGAAAGATCCTCGAAGACCCCGCCGTCGAGCCGGACGAGATCGTCTACCAGCGCACCATCCGCCCGGAGGACGCGCCGGATCGCGCCACCGTCATCAGCATCGACTTCGAGCGCGGCGATCCGGTGGCGATCGACGGCGAGCGCGCTCTCGCCCGGCCGCGCTGCTGACCCGGCTGAACGAACTCGGCCGCGCCAACGGCATCGGCCGGCTCGACCTCGTGGAGAACCGCTTCGTCGGCATGAAGTCGCGCGGCGTCTACGAGACGCCGGGCGGCACCATCCTGCTCGCCGCCCATCGCGGCATCGAGAGCATCACGCTCGACCGCGAGGCGGCGCATCTCAAGGACAGCCTGATGCCGCGCTATGCCGAGCTGATCTACAACGGCTTCTGGTTCAGCCCGGAGCGGCGGATGCTGCAGGCGCTGATCGACGAGAGCCAGCACTCCGTCACCGGCCGGGTGCGGCTGAAGCTCTACAAGGGCAACGCCACGGTGATCGGCCGGGAGAGCCCGAACAGCCTCTACTCGATGGCGGTGGTCACCTTCGAGGACGACCAGGGCGCCTACGACCAGTTCGACGCGCAGGGCTTCATCAAGCTCAACGCGCTGCGGCTCCGGCTGGGCGCCATGGCCGGCCGGCGCGGCGGCGCGCTGTAGCTGGAGATTGCCCTCCACAAGCAAACCACATTGTAGTTACTGGCCTGTCCCCGGAATCTTGTTAGGCAACGGAAAACCGTTGGCGAAGCGGCCGTCCGGCTGATGCCCGTGCGGCCGTTGTGACGAAGCTGCCACAAAAATGGGGGAATCTGCCAATGACCAAGCTGGCCCTGCCGGGCAGGCGCATCCATTGCTGGTCGCGTCCTGCGCCATTGCCGCATTGCTCGGCGGCGCACCCGCCAGGGCGGCCGACGAGGTGACGTCGGACCGGCTGTTGAACGCGGGGCAGGAGCAGGGCAACTGGCTGCTCCATCACAAGGACTACTCGGCCCACCGCTTCTCGCCGCTGGACCAGATCAACCGCGACACCGTCAAGAATCTGAAGGTCGCCTGGACCATGCAGCTCGGCGGCGTCGAGGGCGGCGGCATCTGGACGCATGGCGGCCTCGAGGGCACGCCGATCGCCGAGAACGGCTTCCTCTACGTCACCGACGGCTGGGGCTCGGTCTACAAGATCGACGCGCACGGCGGCAAGGGCAAGCTGGTCTGGAAGATGGATCCCGAAGACCGACCATGACTGGGCCGGCGCGGTCGCCTGCTGCGGCGTCGACAATCGCGGCGTGGCGCTGTGGGACAATCTGGTCATCTCGCACACGCTCGACGGCCGCCTGATCGCGACCAACAAGGACACCGGCGAGATCGCCTGGCAGCGCCAGGTCGCCGATCCGGACAAGGGCGAGGTGGTCACCGGCGCGCCGCTCATCGTGAAGGACATGGCGATCACCGGCGTCGCCGGCGCCGAATACGGCATCCGCGGCTGGATCGCCGCGACCGACCTCAAGACGCACAAGGAAGTCTGGCGCACCTACACCATCCCGGCCAAGGGCGAGCCGGGCATCGAGACCTGGAAGGACAGCAACGACGCGGCGGCCACCGGCGGCGGTTCGACCTGGGTGACCGGCAGCTACGATCCGTCGACCAACACCCTCATCTGGGGCGTCGGCAATCCGGGCCCGGACTGGGACAACGCGTATCGCCCGGGCGACAATCTCTACACCGACAGCTCGCTCGGCCTCGACGCCGACACCGGCAAGATCAAGTGGCATTTCCAGCACACGCCGAACGATCCGTACGACTATGACAGCGTGGCCGAGAACGTGCTCGTCGGACGTGACGGTCCAACGGCGCAGCCGATGAAGCTCGCCCTGGAGGCCGACCGCAACGGCTTCGCCTACGCGATCGATCGCAGCAACGGCAAGTTCGTCTGGGGGCTGCCGTTCGTGAAGAAGGTGACCTGGACCAAGGGCCTCAACCCGGAGACCGGCAAGCCGGTCGAATACGATCCGAAGCAGGGCGTGCAGCACTACAACGCCGGCGGTCACGCCGAGCCGGCAGAACCTCGATGACCGACATCTGCCCCGGCAACATGGGCGGCAAGAACTGGCCGCCCACGGCCTTCAACCCGGTGCTGAAGCTCTGGTACATCCCGGTCATCGAGAGCTGCAACCAGATCAAGGTGGCAGTGCAGAAGACCCGGCTCGTTCAAGCCGCGCGAGTTCTTCACCGGCGGCGGCCCGAGCCAGAACGTCCGCATCACCGGCAGCGTGACCGCGATCGACGTGACGACCGGCAAGGAGGCCGGCAAGGCGGAGACCCAGTTCCCGATGCTCGGCGGGATCCTGGCGACGCCGGACCTGGTATTCGCCGGCGAGCCGGACGGCAAGTCATGGCGCTTGACGCCAAGACCCTGGAGAAGCTGTGGGAGTTCAACACCGGCGGCGGCGTCAACGCCCCGCCGATGACCTTCACCGCCGGCGGGAAGCAATATATCGCCATCCTCGTCGGCCAGGGCGGCGCCTGGGACAAGTGGTTCATCGACGCGACGCCCGAGCTGAAGAAGATGCAGCCGGGGTCGATGCTGTTCGTCTTCGGCTCTGATGATCGCAGAAGCGCGGCCCCGCTCCGCGTGCGCGGACTCGCGCTGTCGCCTTGGCCTTGAGACGTCGATGAGAATGCGCGGTTAGCGATCTTGCGGTTTTGACGGCGTGCGCTCGGCTTGTCGGCGGCGCTCGCCGCGTATGGGCAGCAGGCCACGCCGCAGCAGGATCCGGACGCCGCCGGGAAACCACGCTGTTCAAGAAGGCGAATTGCGTCGGCTGCCACAAATGGGACGGCAGCGGCGGCGGCGGCTATGGCGGCGCCGCGCTCTCGCTTCGCGCGACGCAGCTCGACCGCGAACAGATCATCAAGACCGTCGAGCTGCGGCCGGCCGGGCACCGGCATGCCCTACCATATGCGCGGCGCCTACGACGATCCGAGCAAGCCTTGCTACGGGCTGAGCCGGCAGGATGCGGGCGGGCAGATGCCCCCCGAGCCGACCACCTATCTGCGGACCAGCGAAATCGAGGCGGTGGTCGCCTACGTGACCGATCACATCAAAGGCAAAGGTGCGACCACGCACGCCGACTGCACGGCGTTCTGGGGTGAGGAGTCCCGCGTGTGCGACGTCTACGGCAACGCGGGCCACGACGCCGCGCGGCCGGGAGGGTGAGGCCGATGCGGCGTCTTTCCGCAATTCTCCTCGCTGTGTTCCTGTCCCTGCCCGTATCGCGCGCAGGAACCATCGGACTTGCGCGAGTTTCGCGTCGGGCAGAGCGTGCAGCAGCTGCCGGCCAGCGGCTATACCGGCTTCCGATGCGCCGACGCGCCGGCCAAGACCCTCGATGGCTGGCAGGGCTACGCAAGCTGCCCGCGCGACGCACGCGGCCTGCACGCCGTGGCTTTCCAGTACGGCCCGTCGGCGAACTCGCTCTCCGCGGTGAACGATAGCTACGAAGGCACCCGCGTCGCCGGCCAGCCGGTGCTGCTGGCGCTGCTGATCGGCGATGACGGGCGGGTCGACGGCATCAGCATCCGGACCGATCCGAAGGTCCGGCTCTATCTGCGCAAGAAGGCGTTCCTGTTCGGCCTGCAGGCCCGCGCCCGCTACGGTGCCGACGGCTGGACCTGCCAGGAGGCACCGCCCGGCCTCGGCGAGGAGCCGGTCGGAGGCGTGTTCGTCAAGGAGCATTGCGAAAAGACCACCGCCACCCGGCACCTGATCGTGGACCGGCAGCTCTATCGCCGGGCCGAGCAGCCGCTGAAGGACTTCGTCGGCGCCTCCGAACTGCTGATCCTGCCGGCCGGGTAGGGTCTGCGGTGGGTCTCGGGCAGACTGTCATCACCCCTACCGTCATGGCCAGCGCAGGCTGGCCATTCACGCCTTCTGCGGGAGACCCGCAAGTCAGGGATGCTCGTGTCAAGCACGGGCATGACGGGAAGAAAGTGGCAGCGAGCGGTCCCGGCGAATCGCCCTAGTCGTCGGCCGTCCGCCGCACCAGCACCTCGCGCTTGCCGACATGGTTCGCCGGGCCGACGATGCCTTCCTTCTCCATCTGCTCGATCAGCTTGGCGGCGCGGTTGTAGCCGATCGACAGGTGGCGCTGGATGAACGAGGTGGACGCCTTGCCCTCGCGCGCGACCACCTGCACCGCCTGGTCGAACAGCCCCTTCTCGCCGTCCGAGGCGCCGGCCATGCCGGGCAGGCCGGCCATCGCCGTCGTCGTCCTCCGGCCTCCGTCACCTCCTCGAGATAGGCGGGCTCGCCCTGCGGCGCGGAGGAAGCCCACCACGTCCTCGACCTCGCGGTCGGAGACGAAGGGGCCGTGGACGCGGGTGATGCGGCCGCCGCCCGCCATGAACAGCATGTCGCCCTGGCCGAGCAGCTGCTCGGCACCCTGCTCGCCGAGGATGGTGCGGCTGTCGAACTTGCTGATCACCTGGAAGCTGATGCGGGTCGGGAAGTTGGCCTTGATCGTGCCGGTGATGACGTCCACCGACGGGCGCTGCGTCGCCATCACCACGTGGATGCCGGCGGCGCGCGCCATCTGCGCCAGGCGCTGCACCGCCTGCTCGATCTCCTTGCCGGCGACCATCATCAGGTCCGCCATCTCGTCCACCACCACGACGATGAACGGCAGCGTCTCCAGCGCCAGCGGCTGCTCCTCGAAGGTCGGGCGGCCGGTGTCGGGGTCGAAGCCGGTCTGCACCCGGCGCGTCACCACCTCGCCGCGGGCGCGCGCCTCGGCCACCCGCTCGTTGTAGCCGCCGATGTTGCGCACGCCGAGCTGGCTCATCGAGCGGTAGCGCCGCTCCATCTCGCGCACCGTCCATTTCAGCGCCGTCACCGCCTTGGCGGGCTCCGTCACCACCGGCGCCATCAGGTGCGGGATGCCCTCGTAGACCGAGAGTTCGAGCATCTTCGGGTCGATCAGGATGAGCCGGCACTGGTCGGGCGACATCCGGTAGAGGATGCTGCAGGATCATCGCGTTGACGCCGACCGACTTGCCCGAGCCGGTGGTGCCCGCGATCATCAGATGCGGCATCCGCGCCAGGTCGGCGATCACCGGCGCGCCGCTGATCTCCTTGCCGAGCGCCAGGGTCAGCCGGCCGGAATGCTTCTGCCAGTCCTCGGTGGCGAGGATCTCGCTGAGGAACACGGTCTCGCGCTTGGCGTTCGGCACCTCGATGCCGATCACGTTGCGGCCCGGCACGGTGGCGATGCGGACGGCGGTGACGGACAGGCTGCGGGCGACGTCGTCGGCCAGGCCGATCACCCGGGCGCTGCGGATGCCGGGCGCCGGCTCCAGCTCGTAGAGCGTGACCACCGGGCCGGGGCGGATCTCGACGATGCTGCCCTGCACGCCGTAATCCGACAGCACGGTCTCGAGCAGCCGCGCGTTGGCCTCCAGCGACTCGGCACTGGGTCCGGTCGAGGCGCGGGCGGGCGCCGGCTTCAGCAGCGAGAGGGCCGGGAACCGCCATGCGCCGTCGGCCAGCGGCAGCGCCTCCTGCTGCGGCTGCGCCCGGCGCGCGACCGGCGCCGGCTTGAGGCGCGCGACCGCCGGCGGCCGCTCGTCCGCGGGCGGCGCGGGGCGCGGCATCGGCATGACGGCGCGCGGCTCGGACCGCACGACGCTCGTGGCCGCGGGCGCCTCGTCCGGCTCTTCGTCCGGCCGGCCGAGCCCAGGCAGGCGGCCGAGCAGCTGCCCCAGCGGAGCGACCGCCGCGCCGGCGCCGGAGCCGAGCCGGGCCAGCATCCCGGCCGCGCCGAGCCCGCGCGCGGAGGAGTAGCGCGCGACCGAGGCCGCGCCACGCCCGGCCGCCCGCCACTCGCCCGCGGTCAGCCCGAGCGCCAGCAGGACGAGACGTTATCGCCAGCCCAACTCCGATGAGGGCGACGAACCCGGTGCCGACCGGGCCGAGCACGCCTCGTCCCGCCGTCAGCGCGCCATTGCCGAGCAGCTCGCCGATGGCCCCACCCAGGCCGGCGGTAGTCGGCCACGAAAGATGGCCGTGCGCCAGCGGCACGCGACGCGAGCACGGCGGCGAGCACCGGCAGCGCGGCCAGGGTCGCGGCGATGCGGGCCGCGAAGCTGCCCAGCCCGCGATGCGAGGCGATGCGCCACGCCCAGGCCAGCATGGCCAGCCCCGGCAGCGCGCCCGCCAGCCCGAAGCCCTGCAGCAGCAGATCCGCCAGCATCGCGCCCATCGGCCCGGCGAGGTTCGACACCACGCGGCCGCTGGCGGTGTTCAGCGAAGGGTCGCGCGCGTCATACGTCGCCAGCGCGACCAGCAGGGCGAGTCCCACCAGCCCCAGCGCCAGCCCGCCCAGCTCGGCGAGGCGGCGGCGGGCCAGCGAGCGCAGCGCGGGAGAGGCAAGTCGGCGAGCCTGGGGCGGCGGCCATGCGGTGTCTTCCGGTCGTCTCGAATTCGGGTCACGCGACCCTCAGGCCGCAGGTTCGATATAGCCTATAAGTGGCACACGCTGAACCGAAAACCACTTTCCGCTATCCGGCCGCGCCCACTCACCCAACCCTCTCCCCCTGTGGGAGAGGGGCCGGGGTGAGGGGCAAGCCGCTCCGCCCTCAGAAGACCTGTTCGCCGTGCAGCACGATGTCGAGGCCCTCGCGCTCCTCCTCCCGCTCCACCCTGCAGCCCAACCAGCGCGTCGGTGAGCTTGAGCAGCAGGTAGGTCGCCGCACCGCTGTAGAGCAGCGTCGCCAGCACCGCGACAGTCTGCACCCCGAGCAGGCCGAATCCGCCGATCGCCAGCCCCTGGGGATGCTCGGGCGTCGCGGTGAGCGGGCCGTAGGCGAACCAGCCGGTCGCCAGCATCCCGAGAATGCCGCCGACGCCATGCACGCCCCAGGCGTCCAGGCTGTCGTCATAGCCCAGCCAGTGCTTCACCGTGGTCGCCGACCAGAAGCAGATCGCGCCGGCCGCGATGCCGATCAGCAGCGCAGGGCCCGGCAGCACGAAGCCGGCCGCCGGGGTGATGGCGACGAGGCCCGCCACCGCGCCGGAGATCGCGCCGAGCACGCTCGGCTTGCCGCGCAGCGCCCATTCGGCGCCGGTCCAGGCGAGCGTGGCACCCGCCGCCGCCGCCTGCGTCGCGATCACCGCCATGCCGGCCCGCCCGCCGGCGCCGAGGGCGGAGCCCGCGTTGAAGCCGATCCAGCCGACCCACAGCAGCGAGGCGCCGACCACCGCGTAGGCGAGATTGTACGGCGCCATGTTCTCCTGCCCGAAGCCGAGCCGCCGGCCGAGCACCAGCGCGCACACCAGCCCGGCGGTGCCGGCGTTGATCTCGACCACGGTGCCGCCGGCGAAATCGGCCACTCCGATGCGATTGAGGAACCCGGTGGCGCTCCACACCCAATGGGTGATCGGCGCATAGACCGCGAGCGACCACAGCGCCATGAACACCAGCAGCGCGGAAAACTTCATCCGGTCGGCGAAGGCGCCGGTCACGACCGCGGGCGTGATGATGGCGAAGGCCATCTCGAACATCATGAACACGCTTTCCGGGATCGTCGTCTGCAACGGGTTGGCGCTGCCGGCGCCGAGCAAAAAGGGCTCGTTCCAGTGCTCGACCAAGCCGTTGAGGAAGAAGCGCGAGCCGTCGCCGATCCAGCCATTGCCGTTGGTGAAGGCCAGGCTGTAGCCGAACATGATCCAGATCACCGTCACCAGCGCGCAGATGCTGAAGGACTGCATCATGGTGGCGAGGATGTTCTTCTTGCGCACCATGCCGCCGTAGAACAGCGCGAGCCCCGGCACCGTCATCAGCAGCACCAGGATGGTGCAGAGCAGCACCCAGGCGGTGTCGCCGGTGTCGATCCGGGCCGCGCCCGTCTGCGCCCAGGCCGGGGCGGCGAGCAGGCACGCGCACAGGAGGGCGGTGCATCCCCGGATCAGGCGGGATCGGATCATCGGGCAGATTCCGTGGAGTTTGTCCGCGAGGCTTAGCGATTGCCGTGCCACGCGCCCCGGCTTGCCGAACCCCCGCGCGGGTGCCAGTTTGCCCAATCGCCATGCACCCCATTGTGCCCGCCCGCACGCCAGCCGCCGCCGATTTGCGCGCGGCACGGCCAAAAGCGCCTGCCCGTTTCCTGGGCAGCACCGCGCGATGACGGAAACCATCACGGCGGACGTCTGCGTGGTCGGCGCCGGGCCGGTCGGCGGCACGCTCGCCTGCCGGCTGGCGGCGGCCGGGGTGAGCACGGTCGTCGTGGACCGCGCGGAACTGCCGCCGATGGAGCATCCGGATTTCGACGGCCGCGCCTTCGCCGTCGCCGCCGGCTCGCGCCGTCTGCTGGAGGCGGCCGGCCTGTGGGAGCGGCTGCCGGAGCCGACCTGCCCGATCGAGCACATCCGCGTCTCCGACGGCCGGATCGGCCGCCCGGCCTCCCGCCTGTTCCTGCATTTCGATCACGGCGAGACCGGGCGAGGAGACCGGCGCGTTCGGCTGGATGGTGGAGGCGCGCAGCCTGCGCGTCGCGATCAACGCCCACCTGCATTCGCTCCCGGCGTTGCGCTGCATTGCCCCGGCCGAGGCGAGCGTCGAGCGGCGCGCGGACGGCGCCACGGTGCAGCATCGCCGGCGGCCCGAGCATCGCCTGCCGCCTGGTGGTCGCCGCCGAGGGCCGCAATTCGCCGCTGCGCCGCCAGGCCGGCATTCCGGTCACGCGGCTGCCCTACGGCCAGACCGGCATCGTCTCCGCCATCGCGCACGAGCGCCCGCACGGCAACACCGCGCTGGAGCACTTTCTTCCGTCTGGCCCGTTCGCCCAGTTGCCGATGTGCGCCATCCCCGAGGCGGCGCATGTCTCCGCCATCGTCTGGACCGAGCGCACGCCGATCGCCGAGCGGGTGCTGGCGATGGATGATGCCGGCTTCGGCCGCCAGATCGCCCGCCGCCTGGGGGACCATCTCGGCGCGGTCCGCCCGATCGGCCGGCGCTGGCGCTACCCGCTGGGCGCGCTGCACGCGCACCGCTATTTCGACACGCGGCTGGCGTTGGTCGGCGACGCCGCGCACGGCATCCATCCGATCGCCGGTCAGGGCCTCAACCTCGGCTTTCGCGACGCGGCCGCATTGGCCGAGGCGGTGATCGAGGCGGTGGCGGCCGGCGCCGATCCCGGCGCGCCCGGCCTCCTCGCGCGCTATCAGGCCGCCCGCCGCCCCGCCAACCTATTGATGCTGGCCGCGACCGACGGGCTCGACCGGCTGTTCAGCACCGACAATAAGCTGGTCCGCGCTGCCCGCGACCTTGGCATCGGCGCGGTCCACCGGATGCCGCACCTCAAGCGGCTGTTCATGCGCCAGGCGATGGGCTCGCCCCACTGATCAAGCCAGCACGACCGGAGGCCGCGAACCGCGTTGAGCCCCCATATGGCAGTCCCGCATCGGCCTCCACCGATGACCGTCCTCCCGACCTGCCTGCGCGCGGTGGGGCTCGTCGCAGCGTGCGCCAGCCTGGCCGGCTGCGCCGCCTATGCCCCGCTGCCCCTGCCGGCGCGGCCGCATCTCGCGGCGAATCCCGCCGACCTCGCCCATGAAGGCGTGCGCCTGGCTGGCCCGCTCGGGGTCGCCGATGTGGCAATGCTGGCGGTGCGGAACAACCCGGAGCTGCGAGCGGCGCGGGCGCGCAAGGGCATCGCGGAGGCGCAGGTGCTGCAGGCGGGGCTGCTGCCCAACCCGCAGGTCAACGCCAATTTTACCCCCGTGCTGGCCGGTCCGGGCAGCACGTCGGCGTACAGCGCGGGGCTGAGCGAGGACATCAAGTCGCTGATCACGCTGTCGGCACGACGGCGCGGCGCGGCGCAGGCGGCGCTCCAGGTGGATGCCGAGTTGCTGTGGCAGGAATGGCAGGTGGTCGGCAAGTCGCGGCTTCTGTTGGTCGATCTGGTCGAGGGCGCGAGGCTGCGCCGATTGCTGGCCCGATCTTACGGCCTGTTGGCCGGCCGGGCGGCGCGCGGGCAGCAGGCGCTGGCGCGGGGCGACACGACGATCACGACAGTCTCGCCGGACCTCGTGGCGGCGAACGACTTGCGACGGCAGCTCGACGATCTCGACCGCCTGCAACAGACCCGCCGGCACGACCTCGACGCGCTGCTCGGCCTACGCCCCGACGTCGAGCTGAAGCTCGCCGACACGCTCGACCTGCCGCCGCTCGAGCCTGCTGCGATCGTCGCCTTGTTGCCGACCTTGGCGGACCGCCGGCCCGATCTCGTGGCGCTCCAGCTCGGCTACCGGGCGGAGAATGCCAAGCTGCGCGTCGCCATCCTGTCGCAGTTCCCCAACCTCTCGATCGGCGTGACCGGTGGCAGCGACGCCAGCAACGTTCGCACGTTCGGCCCGCAGGTCACGCTGGAGCTGCCGATCTTCGACCGCAACCAGGGCAATATCGCGATCGAGCGCGCCACACGCCAGCAGCTCCACGCCGAATACGCCGCTCGTCTGGCCGCGGCGGAAGGGGAGGTGCGGGCGATGCTGGCCGATCTCGCGCTGATCGGCCGGCAGCTCGCCAAACTCCGCGCCGAGCTCCCGGCGGCGCAACGCCTGGCGCGCGAGGCCGAGGCGGCGTTCGCCAGCGGCAACCTCGACGAACGCAGCTACGTCGATCTCGTCACCACGAGCATCGCCCGACAGCAGGAGATCCTTGTCCTTGAGCAGAGCTCTCGCGAGCTGCGCGTGGCGATCGCCACCCTGATCGGCGCCGGAATGCCGCCCATCGTGCTGCCGCCCGAGGAGCCCGGCGCGTGAGGCTGCCGGTCCTCCTGGTATTGGCGCTCGCCATCTCGGGGCCGGCGCTGGCGGATCCGCCGGGCAGCGTGCTGATCCAGACGGTGATGCCGAAGCAGGGTTCGCTGCCCGAGATCATCACGGCCTACGGCTCGGCGGCTCCGGCGCTCGGTAGCGGGATGACGCTCAGCGTGCCGCAGGAAGGCCGCGTGCTGTCGCTTGCCGTGACGCCCGGCGAGGCTGTGCGGAAAGGCCAGGCGCTGATCGAGTTCGGCGCCTCCGCCGCCGCGTCCAGCACCTACCAGCAGGCGGTGAGCGCGCTGGCGCTGGCCCGGACGGAGCGGGCGCACATCGCGCAACTCCTCTCCCAGCAGCTCGCCACCCGCGATCAGCTGGCACAGGCCAGCAAGGCGCTCGCCGACGCGCAGGCGGCGCTCGACGCGCTCCAGCGGGAGGGGGCGGGAAACCCGGTGCGGACGCTGACCGCCCCGTTCGACGGCATCGTGGCGAGCATCCCCGTGGCGCAGGGCGATCGGGTGCAGCCCGGCACGTCGCTGCTCACCCTGACCCGCCTCGACGGCTTGGTCGTCACCGCGGGCATCGAGCCGGCCGATCGCCTGCGGGTCCGCCCAGGCCAGACCGTGCGACTCCAGCGCCTCGTAGGCGGCGACAAACTGGAGGGCAAGGTGCTGCGCGTGGACGGCGTGCTGAACCCCAAGACCCGGCTGATCGACGCCGACATATCCGTCCCGCCCGGCGCGGTGGTCTCCGGCGAGGCGTTTCAGTCCGACATCGACGTGGGAGAATACAAGGGTTGGATCGTGCCGCATGACGCGGTGCTGACCGACGCCAAGGGCGCCTACGTGTTCCAGGTGTCGGGCTCCAAGGCGGTGCGCGTCGATGTGAAGCTGACCGGCGGCGACGGCGGCTCGGACGTGGTCACGGGGCCGCTCGATCCGGCGAAGAAGCTCGTCGTGCAGGGCAACTATCAGCTCTCCGACGGCGCGACAGTGCGCGAGGGCGCGACCCCGTGAGGTTCACGGACTTCGTCGGACGGCACGCGCGCTCCATCGTCGTCGTCGCGATCGCCCTGGCCGTCGCCGGGGCGGTGGCGGCCCTGTCGCTGCCGGTCGGACTGTTCCCGCAGGTCTCGTTCCCTCGCGTGGTGGTCGATCTGGAGGCAGGCAGCCGGCCGGCGGACCAGACCGCGCTGCTGGTCACGCGCCCCGTCGAGGAGGCGGTTCGCACCGTGCCCGGCGTGCAGGACGTGCGCTCCGCCACGACGCGCGGATCGGCGCAGATCTCGATCGATTTCGGCTGGGGGCGCGACATGGTGGCGAGCACGCTGCTGGTCGATGCTGCCATCGCCAAGGTGCTGCCCAGCCTGCCCGCCGGCACTGCCTACAACGTGCGGCGGATGGACCCGACGGTGTTTCCGATCATCTCCTACGCGCTGCTTTCGGACAGCGTCTCGCCGGTCGCGCTGCGCGATCTCGCACAGTACCAGATCGTGCCGCTGCTCTCCTCGATCGCGGGGCTCGCGCGGGTCGATGTGCAGGGCGGCGAGACCGAGGAGGTCGAGGTGCTGGCCGACCCGCACCGCCTCGCCGCCTACGGGCTCAGCCTCTCCGACCTCACCGCCGCGCTGTCCGCCGGCAACGTGCTGCAAGCGGTCGGCCGGGTGCAGGACCGCGACCGGCTGTATCTCGTCCTCGCCGACAAGAGCCTCGCCAGCGACGCCGCGATCGGCGACGTTGTGGTGCGCGCCGATCCCACCGGCCTCGTGCGTGTGCGCGACGTGGCGAGCGTGAAGACCGGCGTGGTGCCGCAATGGATCCGCGTGGTCGAGGACGGCCGCCCCGCGGTGCTGTTCAACGTCTACGAGCAGCCCGACGGCAACGCCGTGCGGATCGCCGGCGCGGTGCGCGACAAGCTGGCCGGCTTCAAGCTGCCGGATGGCGTGCGGCTGGTGAACTGGTACGACCAGAGCGAGCTGGTCACGCAATCGGCGGGCAGCGTGCGCGACGCGGTGCTGATCGGCCTCGTGCTGGCCGCCCTGGTGCTGCTGCTGTTCCTGCGCAGCTGGCGGGTGACGCTGATCGCCGTGCTCACCGTGCCCGCGACGCTCGCAACCACGATCCTGCTGCTGAGCGTGCTCGGCCTGAGTTTCAACATCATGACCCTGGGCGGTATCGCCGCCGCCGTCGGGCTGCTGATCGACGACGTGATCGTCATGGTCGAGCACATCGCCCGCCGGGCCGGCGCGCCGCGCGCGGGCGGCGGCACGGAGGGGTCCGAGGCGGTGCTGCCGGCCGGGCGCGAGTTCATGCAGCCGCTCACCGGTTCAAGCTTCGCGACCCTGATCGTGTTCATCCCGCTCGGCTTCCTCAGCGGCGTGACCGGCGCGTTCTCGAAGGCGCTGGCGGTGACGATGGCGGCGGCGCTGCTGATCTCCTACCTGATGACCGCCTTCGCGGTGCCGGTGCTGGCGCGCCACATGGTCGATTTCACCCGCTGGCGCGATCCGGCCGCGTCCGGCGAGGGCTGGCTCGGACGGCGGCATCGCGTCCTGCTCGACGGGCTGTTCCGGCGCCCCTGGCTGCTCGGGGTGATCCTCGTGCCGCTGCTGGTGCTCGGCTGGTTCGCCTACTCGGCGGTGCCGACGGGCTTCATGCCGGAGGTCGACGAGGGCGGCTTCGTGCTCGACTACTATACCAAGCCGGGCACGTCATTGACCGAGACCAGCCGCGAGATCGCGCAGGTCGATGCCATCATCCAGGCGATGCCCGAGGTGGCGACCTTCTCCCGCCGGCTCGGCACCGGGCTCGGCGGCGATCTCGGCGAGAGCTATCACGGCGACTATTTCGTGCGCCTGAAGCCGAACCACGCCCGCTCGACGCCCGAGGTGATGACGGCGGTGCGCGACGCGGTGTTGGCGAAGGTGCCAGGCGTGCAGGTGGAGCTGGCGCAGCTCATGGAGGATCTGATCGGCGATCTGACGGCGGTGCCGCAGCCGATCGAAATCAAGCTGTTCGCCACCGACCCCGCCGCGCTGATCCCGCAGGCTCGCAAGACCGCCGCGGCGATCGCCAAGATCGACGGCGTGGTGGAGGTGAAAAGCGGCGTGAGGCTCGCCGGCGACGCGCTCGACGTGCGGATCGACCCGGTGCGGGCGAGCATGGAAGGCGTCACCCCCGACGAGGTGACGCGAGCGGTGGATGCCGCACTGACCGGCTCGGTCGCGACCGAGCTGCCGCGCACGACCAAGATGGTGGGGGTTCGCGTCCGCCTGCCCGACGCGCTCGATCTGAGCCAGGCGGGGCTCGCGGACCTGCCGATCCGCGCGGCGGACGGGCATGTGTTCCCGCTGCGCCGGGTGGCGAGCCTGGTGTCCGTCACCGGGCAACCGGAGATTTCGCGCGAGAACCTGCAGCCGATGGTCGCGGTGACGGGGCGGATCGAGG
Organism: uncultured Alphaproteobacteria bacterium; assembly: GCA_963799825.1. GTDB lineage: Bacteria > Pseudomonadota > Alphaproteobacteria > Acetobacterales > Acetobacteraceae > JAFKFI01. The sequence continues at coordinate 176,274 of CAWCYL010000008.1, read as the reverse complement.
GCCGGGGCATTGGCGCCGCGATCGCCGACGTGCGGCGCGTGCTCGACGCGCCCGGCGCGCTGGCGCCCGGCGTGCGCTACGAGCTCGGCGGCCTCTATCAGCAGCAGCAGATCGCCTTCGCCGGCCTCGCCCGCGTGTTCGTCGCCGCCCTGGTCGCCGAATTCGTGCTGTTGCTGTTCCTCTACGAGAGTTTCTGGCTGCCGGTGATCGTCATTCTCTGCTCGCTGCTCTCCACCACGGCGGTGTTTATCGGGCTGTGGCTCACCGGGGTCGCGCTGAACATCACGGCGCTGATGGGCATGACGATGATCATCGGCATCGGCACCGAGATGGCGATCTTCTACGTCTCGGAGTTCGCCGAGCTGGCGCATCGCATGGAGCGGCGCCGGGCGTTGCGCGAGGCCAGCTTCAACCGCCTGCGGCCGATCGCGATGACGACCCTGGCCGCCATCCTGACCTTGCTGCCGCTGGCGCTGGCGATCGGCCAGGGCTCGGCGGTGCAGCAGCCGCTGGCGATCGCGATCGTCGCCGGGCTGCTGCTGCAATTCCCGCTCGTCCTGCTCGCCATGCCGGTGCTGATCGGCTTCACGCTGCGGTGGAGCAAGGCGGATTGACCCGCGGGCCGCGTCAGGGCGCGCGGGTCTTCGCCTTGTAGGACGGCAGCCACCATTTCACTGGCTGCGGCTCGCGCTCGACCGGGCTCGCCGCCGTCTTGCGCCGCGGCTTGACCAGAGCGGCCTGACTCGGTTTGGCTGGCTCCCTGCGCACCTCGGCTTCGGCGGCGCGCTGCTGCGCGGCTTCCATCTCGGCGATGCGCAACTCCAGCGCCTCGCGCGCCACAGTGGCCGCGGCGAGCGCCGCTTCCGCCTCCTCGCGACCCCGCCGCGCGGCGGCCAGCGCCTCGCTGTGCGCGAGGTCGGCGTGGGCGAGCTTGGTCTGCACATGCTGCAAGTTCGCCTGGGTCTCGCGGAGCGACCGCTCCGCCCGTTCCCGCGCGGCCCGCTCGGAGCGCAGCGCCGCCTCGGCGGCGGCGATCCGGTTGACCGGCGCCGGGCCGTCCGGGCCGTGCTCCCGCGACGGGCTGAGGACCACCACGGGAACCTCGCCGTCCCTGACGAAGCGGCGGGTCCGGCGGTCCTGCTCGCGCCGCTGCGCCGGCCGCTCGCTCGACTGATCGCCACGCAGGCCGAGGGCCTGACGCATTCGATCTTCCTCGTCCGGCGCCGCCTTCGGGGCTGAACCGAATGGATTCAAAGGATCCGACATTGCTGCTCTTCGCTGTGTTTCCGTGTTGGCCGGCCGGCAGCCTCGAAAGGCCATCCGGTTGCGTGCCGTGTTCGGCGGTTCGTCGTGGTTCGCGGGGGCCCCGCCGGTCCTGGCGGCGGCGAACGAGGGCCACCACGAAAAACCGGAAATGGGCTGTCGGGTTGCATAGCACCCCGCAACAGTCGCCGCTAGATCATCCTTTTATCAGGGAAGCTCCAAACGGACGGCCACGGCGGCGCTGGCGATCACCGCAACGTCCGCTCCCTCCTCGTCCGGCACGTCGAGGCCGCCCTTGATCACGCGAACCGTGACGATCCCGTGCGGCAGCGAGGCCTTTACCCGGTCCGCGTCGACTTTTTCCGGCTGCTGCACCCCGATGGTGACTTCGACCTGCATGGCCTCCGGCGCCACCTTGAGGGAGCGCAGCATGGTGAGCGAGCTGTGGTGGATGGCATCCTGCACCGCGCGCAACGCGGCCTTGGTGTAGTCGCCGCCGTGCAGGTCGTTGCCGGTGCCCATTTCGAGGATCACGCGCTTGGCGGTCATGGCCGGCTGCTCCTACGCGACATCGAGCCGCACCACGGCGGCGGCATTGGCGATCAGGGTCGAGCCGGTGCCGGCGTCGTTGCGGATCTCGAGCCCGCCCTCGACCACCCGCACTGTCCCGGTGCCGTGCGGCAGCACCGCGAGCACCGCTGCGTGGTCCACCTCGTCCGGTCGGGGCACGCCGATCGTCACCTCGACCTGCATGGCATCGACCGGCAGGCCCACCGCGTCGGCGACGCTGAGCGAGTTGTGCCACAGCGCGTCGCGCAGCGCTCGCACCGCAGCCTTGGTGCAATCCGCGCCGCGAATGTCGGTGCCCATGCCGATCTGCAGCACCATGCGCTTCATCGCCATGATCGTCTCATTTCAATCAAGAACTACCTCCTCATACAGCAATTGCGCCTCGGGCGCCGGGCCGCGCCGCTTCGCCAGCGCCTGCACGCGGACGACCCGCACCGCGCCCCGCAGCGGCACGGTCAGCACGTCGCCCACGCGCAGCCGCGCATGGGGCTTGTCGGTCGGCTGGCGGTTGATGCGCACCAACCCGCCCGCGACCAGCCGCGCGCAGTCGCTGCGCGCCTTCATGAATCGCGCGCACCACAGCCATTTGTCGAGCCGCTGCCAATCCCTGTCCTCTGCCTCCATTTAGCGGCGGAGCACCGCCAGGGCGGCGAACGGGCCGGATCGCTGCGGCACGACCTCGGGGGCCGCGACGGGGCGTTTGCGCCGCGGCGGCATGATGGTGGCAGGCGCCGGCGGGCCGTATTGATCCGCCGCGAGGCCGGCCGCCGGGATCACCCGGACGCCGATCCGGCGCAGGATCACCGGCAGCAGCTCGGGTTTCACCGAAAAACGCGAGGCGAGGCCGGCCGGCAGCGCCACCGGCCCGCGCCGCGCGGCCCAGGCCAGCTCGGCGCCAACCCGTTCGGCCACGTCGAGCCGCAGCAGCACCGGCCCCGCTTCGATCCAGCCGATCGCCTCGGCGAAGTCCGCCGGCCAGTCGGGCGGCGCCGCGAGCGAGACCAGGCCCGGCGGCGGCAGGCTCGGCAGCGGGCGCTCGTGCTGCAACGCCCAGAGCCGCGCGCGCATCGCCGCCGCCCGCGGCTTCAGCAGCGCCGGCAGGAACAGCGCGAAACGCCCGGCGCGCACGCCGAGCGGCTTGAACCGGGCGCGCAGATCGGCCGGGATCGACGCCTCGGTGGCGCCCGGCACCAACCCCAAGGTCTCGGTGAGGCGATGCAGCGCGCCGCGCAGCGCCGGATCGCCCTCGGCGCGCTCCACGGCGGCGAACAGCGGCGCCAGATCACGGCCAACCATGTCGTCGATGAGGCGCTGCAGCCGCAGCCGCACCCGCTCGCGCTGCGCGCCGTCGAGGAATTCGCTGTCCAGCGCCTCCACCATCGGCCGCAATGCGGTGGTGCCGCGCCGCACCCGCGCGACGGGGGTACCCTCCCAGCTCACGCGCTGGTCCGCGTCCCAGGTGAAGGCGTCGTCGGCGGCGGCTTCCAGCAATCCGACGCGGCGCGGCATCTCCTCGCGCAGCGCCCGTCGCGCGGCGCGTAGCACGAGCTTCTTCTCCTCGCCCTCGGCCAGCGGGTCGGGGATGAACGAGAAGCCGCCGATATGGCCGACCGGATGGCCCTCGACCACGACCTCGCCGCGCCGCGTCACCGCCGAGAGCAGTTCCTCGCCGTCGCCCGCGTCCAGGCGGCGCATCAGGTGGGCGGCGCGGCGGTCGACGAAGCGGCTGGTCAGCCGCTCGTGCAGCGCGTCGGACAGCAAATCCTCCACCTCGCGCGCGCGGGCCTGCCAGTGCGGCGCGTCGCGCACCCAGTCGGCGCGCGCGGCGATATAGGACCACACGCGCACGCCGGCGAGGCGCTGCATAAGGGTATCAATGTCGCCCTCGCTGCGGGCGAGGGCAGCAATCTGGCCGGCCAGCCAGTCGGTCGGCAGTTGCCCCTCGCGCGCGATGTGGCCGAAGATGCGCGCGCAGAGCCGCGTGTGCGTCTCGTCCGCCAGCTTGCGGAAATCCGGCACCTGGCACGCCTCCCACAGCAGCCGGACCCGACCGCGTCCGCGTGCCAGCTCGCGGATCTCCGGCTCACGGGCGAGGGCGGCCAGGGTTTCGAGGTCGGAGGCGTCGTTGCCGCGGATCAGCCCCGGCGCCGGCGGCGGCAGGGTGAGGCTGGCGAGCAGCGCGTCGACATGGCCGAAATCGAGCTCCTCGTTGCGCCAGCACAAATGAGAAAGCGATTCGAAGCTGTGGTTCTCCACCGCGGCCACCAGATCGTCGGTCAGCGGCCGGCAGGTCGCGGTGGTGCCGAACGTGCCGTCGCGCATCCCGCGCCCCGCTCGCCCGGCGATCTGCGCCACCTCCGCCGCCGTCAGCCGGCGCGGCCGGTGGCCGTCGAATTTTCCGAGGCCGGCGAAGGCGACATGGTCCACGTCCATGTTGAGCCCCATGCCGATCGCGTCGGTCGCGACCAGGAAGTCCACCTCCTTGTCCTGGTACAGCGCCACCTGCGCGTTGCGGGTGCGGGGCGAGAGGCGGCCCATCACCACGGCGCAGCCGCCCCGACGCCGGCGGATCAGCTCGGCGATGGCGTAGACCTCGCCGGCGCTGAACGCGACGACCGCGCTGCGCGGCGGCAGCTTGGACAGCTTGGCCGCGCCGACATGCGTGAGCTGCGACAGGCGCGGCCTTGTCTCCACCGTCGCCTGCGGCACCAGGCGTTGCAGCAGCGGCCGGATGGTCTCGGCGCCGAGGAACATCGTCTCGACCATGCCGCGCGCGTGCAGCAGGCGCTCGGTGAACACGTGGCCCCGGTCAGAGTCGGCGCAGAGCTGGATCTCGTCCACCGCGACGAACTCCGCCTGGCGGTCGAGCGGCATCGCCTCCACCGTGCAGGCGAACCAACGCGCGTCGGGTGGGACGATCTTCTCCTCGCCGGTAATCAGCGCCACGTTGCGGATGCCCTTCCGGGCGACCATCCGGTCGTAGTTCTCGCGCGCCAGCAGGCGGAGGGGAAAGCCGATGATGCCCGACGAGTGGGCCAGCATCCGCTCCATCGCGAGATGCGTCTTGCCCGTGTTGGTGGGACCGAGAACGGCCTTCACGCGCGGAGCGAAACCCGACATGAAGCGATGTTTGGGGTTGTGCCCGCGCATTGCAAGCACGGCGCCGAGTTGCCTGGGTCACAAATTGAGTTTGGATTGAAACTCAGCCGTTTCAGGCACATATGGCGCGCCGCGAACAGGGAGACCGGGGTATGGGCGAGGCGGAAGCAAAGGCCGAACGGCACGATTTCGGCGCCGAGGTGGGGCGATTGCTCGACCTCGTGGTCCATTCGCTCTACTCCGACCGCGAGATCTTCCTCCGCGAGCTGGTCGCCAACGCCGCCGATGCGATCGACCGGCGGCGCTTCGAGGCGCTGACCGATCCGGCTCTCGCCCTGCCCGAGGACGCCGCCATCCGCCTCGTCGCCGATAAGGACGCGCGCACCCTCGCGATCGCCGATACCGGCATCGGCATGACGCGGGACGAGCTGATCCAGAACCTCGGCACCATCGCCCGCTCCGGCACCCGCGCCTTCGGCGAGAAGCTGGAGGGTGCCAAGCCGGAGGATCGCCCGAGCCTGATCGGCCAGTTCGGCGTCGGCTTCTATTCCGCCTTCATGGTGGCCGACCGGGTCGAGGTCACGTCGCGCAAGGCGGGTGCCGAGGGCGCCTGGATGTGGGCCAGCGATGGCGCCGGCGCGTTTACCATGAGCCCCGCCGAGCGCGACACCGCCGGCACCCAGATCGTGCTGCACATGAAGCCCGACGCCGACGAGTTCCTCGACCCTATGCGGATCGAGACGATCATCCGCAAATGGGCCGACCATGTCACCGTGCCGATCACCCTGTCGCGCGATGGCAAGGACCAGCCGATCAACGAGGGCACCGCGCTATGGCGCAAGTCGCGCGCCGAGACGAGCGAGCAATCGGCGACCGCCTTCTATCGCCATTTGGGAAATATCTTCGACAGTCCTTGGGCGACCCTGCACTGGAAGGCGGAGGGCACGCTCGAGTTCTTTGCCCTGCTGTTCATCCCCGGCATGAAGCCGTTCGAGGCGGTGGAGGGCGAGCGCCGGTCGCGCGTGCGGCTGCACGTCCGGCGCATGTTCATCACCGACGAGGCCGAGCTTCTGCCGTCCTGGCTGCGCTTCGTGCAGGGCGTGGTGGACACCGAGGATCTGCCGCTCAACGTCTCGCGCGAGATGCTGCAATCCACCCCCGTCCTCGCCCGCATCCGCCGCGCCGTCACCAGCCGGGTGCTGAGCGAGCTCAAGACCCGTGCGAAAGAGGCCGACAGCTACAAGGGTTTTTGGGAGAATTTCGGCCCGGTGCTGAAGGAGGGCGTCTGGGAGGATACCGAGCACCGCAAGGAACTGGCCGAGCTGCTGCGCTTCCGCTCCTCGTCCCAAGAAGGCTGGGTGGGTTTCGCCGAGTACGTCGCCCGCATGAAGCCCGAGCAGGACGCGATTTTCTACCTGGTGGGCGATGACGCCGACGCGCTGCGCAACTCGCCGCAGCTCGAGGGCTTCCGCGCCAAGGGCATCGAGGTCTTGTTGCTCGCCGACCCGATCGACGCCTTCTGGCCCGACCGCTTCGACACGTATGAGGGAAAACCCCTCCGCAGCATCACCCAATCGACCGCCGAGCTATTCCATCGCCCCGCCGACGCCGAGCCGTTGCCCGACGTCTCCGCCTTGGCCCTGGCGTTGAAAGAGGCGCTGGGGAGCGAAGTGTCCGACGTGCGCCCGACCGACCGCCTGACCGACAGCGCCGTGGTCCTCGCCGCGGGCTCAGGCGGCCCCGACCTGCAGATGCAGCGCCTGCTGCGCCGCTCGGGGCGTGGGATGCCCTCGGCTCCCCCGGTGCTGGAGATCAACCCGCGCCACTCCCTGATCCAGAAGCTCGCGGCCGAGACGGGCGGGGAAGGGTTCGCCGAGACCGCCGGCACCCTGCTCGACCTCGCCCGCGTCCAGGAGGGCGACCTGCCGCGCGACCCGGCGGCATTCGCCCGGCGGGTGACGGCAATGCTGGCGAGCGGCTGATCCGCCCAGCCGGTCGCACCGGCCGGCCCCGAAATGGTATGATCCGGGCCGGCGTTCTCGCGCGGTTTCCCGCCATCCGAAGCCGCCGCCGGGAGCCCCGATCCGGGCTCCTCGCGGCCGTCAGGTTTGCCCGGAACCGGGCTTCCTCGGCCTCCAGCTTTGCCCGCATCCGGGTTCTTCCCGTGGCGCGGTATTGCCCGGATCCGGGCTCGATCCGGCCGCACTTGCTTCCCCGGCGGCAGCCGTTACGATTTCCGGGCCGTATGACGCGGCGCGGGGGGCTACGTGGCGCTCGATATGGCCTGGACCTTCTGGTCCTCTATCCGGCGATCTTCATTCTCGTCGCCGGGGCGTCCGAGTTCGGCACCTGGCTCGGCCGGCGTTCCCGCCGGGCTAGCGGCGAGGCGGCCGATGTCGGTACGCTCGCGGCGGCGGCGCTCGGCTTGCTTGCCCTGTTGATCGCCTTCAGCTTCTCGATGGCGCTCGGGCGCTACGATGCGCGCCGCGATCTCGTGCTGGAGGAGGCCAACGCGATCGGCAGCACGGCGAACTTCGCCCTGATGCTGCCCGAGCCCGAGCAGCGTCCCATCCTAAGCCTGCTGCGCGACTATGCCGCGACACGGGTGTCGCTCGGCGTGCCCTACGATCCGGCGAAACTCGACCGCGACGTCGCCCGCTCGCTCGATCTGCAATCCAAGCTGTGGCAACGCGCCGTCGCGGTGACGGCGGCGGCGCCGCAATCGCTGCCGGCCTATCGTTTCGTCGCGTCGCTGAACGAGGTGAACAACCTCCACGAGAAGCGCCTCACCGCCTTGCGGAATCACGTCCCGGTCGCCGTCGTGTTCATGCTGATCGGCACGGCGATGGTGGCGATGGGTTTCACCGGCTACAACATCGGCCTCACCGGCACCCACCGGCGGTTCGCCAACCTGCTCATGTCGCTGACGGTCGCCTTGTTAATCATGTTGGTGATCGACCTGGACCGGCCGTCTCGCGGGCTGATCGAGGTGTCCACGCAGGCGTTGGTGGACGCGGTGCAGGGGATTGGGGGGTAGGGGCGCCGCGAACCCGCCAGTTGGGCCGGGAGGAAGTGCTCCGCTCTATGAAGCAGATCCGCGCCAAGGCAGTGCAGCGGTCAGTCGCGCTCGAAAGTCGCTCAGCGAGGCTGCAGAGATTTTTGCCGGCGCGCGTGCGGCGCCCGATTTTGCGATTTCTTCGGCGACCGGAATGCTATCACTTTCACGGTAATCGGGGCACCGAGTATGCCGAGTGCTGGGGCGAAGCGCTTGAATTAATTTTTCTTTCGCCCACTGAATATTTCCGACGCTTTGTCCCCGAAAGTTGATTTTCGCCCAACACGGCCTGACCTTGGCGACCTCATCGGTGAATTGCATCCACCAGGTCTTCCAGTACTAGGCCGGCGTAGCGGCGACGGGAAAACTCGGACCCCTTCTGCCCTCAAGTCCTTCTCCCGCTTCGCCGTGTTTGCGAGATGCTTGGCTCCTCATCGTTGCAGTCGCGATGCGCTACGACTATGACTTTGGAGTGGCTTTTCCACTCCTGTTTCTCCACAGCAGCAAGAATTTTGCACCCGCATGCGCGCTTACGTGCTCGCGCATCTCGGGAAAGCATCGTTGGATTCGCGTAGCTTCTTAAAGTCGAGATGCTGGCCCACTGGAAGCAGCGCCTTAGCCATATGCTCCAGGGCGTGCGTGTCGTTGGGACTTTCACCGAATAGCAGTACCAGCGGCCGACCGATGGCGCTCACAGTGAACCACCTAGCGCGCCGGAAAACCACAGCTCGCCGAGTTCGTAGTCGGTATCCTTTCGCAGTTCAGCCACCATCTCGGAGGCGGGGCGGAAAAGATGCGTGCCACCGGTCTCCTCTTCGCGTTCAACTACTATCAATTCATCTGTCTTTAGCCGATTGACCAGCGCCGGTGAATGGGTCGCCAGAATGATTTGTGTTCGGGTTGAAGCCTCCCGGAGCCGATCTACCACACGATCGAGCGCGTGCGGATGAAGTCCGTGGTCCACTTCTTCAAGGCACGTCAGGGTTGGAGGCGCTGGGTCGTGCAGCATGGAAAAAAGAGCGATGGAACGGATTGTGCCAAAGGACGCTCGGGCCAGCGGAGTGACCCCTTCGAGATGTCTTTCCCGTATATCCAGCCGCACGGCGTTGTCTGCTCCTCCAATCTGGGGTAAATACGAGCTCTTCAAACCCTGGCAACACGAAGCGAACATCGTCGCAAATGTCACTAAAGGCTTCCGGCTCGGAACGGCTCAGCCATTGTAAATATATAGCCAGATTCGACGCATCAGGAAGAAGACGGGACGTCGCTTCAGTGGTAACTGGCTTGCGTGCGCGATCAACGTCAATCTCAAACAACCGAAGTTGTTCAACCACTTCGGGCAAAGGATTTTGATTCCCCGGGAGCGCCGTATGCGTCGCTGAGGCGCCTCAGTGTTCCTAGCCCTGTAGCTTCGCCCTCGATTGCGAGCGTTGCTCCGCGCTCAGTCTCTGCCGTTCCACGTGTGTTTCCGACAGTGACCTTTCCGCCGGAGAAGCGTCATCCGCCGACCTCGGCCGCCGGTTCTCTTAACCTAAGCTCCTCAGTGCGCTGCAACAACGACATTGCGCCGTCTCTGAGCATCGGGAGATTGCGCAGCGGTCTGCAGACGCCGGCGGGAAAATGATAGGCGTGTCCAGAGCATTCTGGCTGGCAAGTACTTTGTAATGACACCTTGAAATTCTATCGTAATACGCTGATTTTCACGTCCCGTTCCCCGAAACAAAAGTTCATGGAACCCTCCGATGCTGCTGATAGCAGGAGCAAGTTCTATTCGCGCCACCTCGCCTAGAAACTGGAACACCTTGAGGAGATTTGCTTTCTGGACCGTCGGGCCAACCAATACGTTCAAAGGATGCAAACTGACGTTGATCTTTCGCAAACTAAGGAAATTCTCAACTTTGATGTTCGAGATTGTCTGCTTTATGCCCACACTTATGCTCCCAGCACATCATGTCTCGGGACGGGAGGTAGTTCATCCAGATGGTGCTGAGCTGCCTCGGCCACCACGAGATCGAAGGCGATGGCGAACATCAGCGCTCTCTCGGGTCGTCCACGATATCGGACAGCCGTATATTTTTCGAACTCCTCGCCGCTTTCCAGCACGCGCACGCGCATCATGCGATCGCCGCCGGCCAATTCTCCGTCGGTGCCGATGATCTCGTAGACGAGGCCGGCCGCGCCGAAGCGTCGCCAAGTCCCGACAAGCTGCTCCGGCCGCAGCAGCCTCGCGAGGTGGGTGTCGATCTGTGTCATCGCGCTCCTATAGCATGAAGGCCGGATCGCCGCTCCCTTGTTGCCAGACGCCTCGGCCGCCCGTACCAGAAGGCGGCAACCAAAGGCCCGCCAAATGGACAAAGACGAACTCACCGCCTGGGCGCTCGCCAACGGCTGGCAGATCATCGCCGGCCATCCCGAGCCTGACCAAGCCGTCGCGGCCCAAGGAGGCGATCGTGCGGATGGTGCTCAAGGCCACCGTGGTCGCCATCGAGGTCAAGAAGCCCGCCGGCAAATGGGAAAAGTTCTCGAGCGCCAGCTACGCCCAGGTGACGGCGGACCCGGAGGGCGGGATGCCCGAGGGGCTGGGGCTCTCCAGTATCCCGGGTTTCGCCATGCTGATGCGAGAGAACCGGGACAAGATGGTGTTCGCCAAGATGGGCGGCCCGGCAAATCCTGAGCGCCCATCGGGCGCCGGCCCCGATGGCGTTTCCGCCCCGGTCGCGCCACACTCCCCGCATCGACCGGAATACCGGCGAACGATCACGGGGAGACACGCCATGCGCCATCAGCCGACACGTCGCACCGTCCTGGCGGGAGGGGCCGCGACCGCCGCCGCGCTCGTCGCCCCGCGCGCCCGGGCAGCAGTCGGACAAAACCATCCGCATCGGCGTGCTGACCGACATGGCCGGCACCTACTCGGCGCTCACCGGCCCCGGCACCGTGCTCGGCGCGCGGATGGCGATCGAGGATTTCGCCAAGGCGCATCCCGACATCAAGGTCGAGCTGCTGTCAGGCCGACCTGCAGCTCAAGCCCGATGTGGCGCTGGGCATCGCCGGGGACTGGTTCGACAACAAGGGCGTCGACCTGCTCACCGACGTGCCGCTCTCCTCGGCCGCCATCGCCATCGGCGAGATGGCCAAGGCGAAGGACAAGCTGGCGATCTTCACCGGCGCCGCGTCGGCGCAGCTCACCGGCCCGCATTGCGGCCCCAACCACCTGCACTGGGTCTACGACACCTGGGCGACGCCGCACGCCGTCGTGCAGGCGACCGTGCAGGAGGGCGGCAAGAGCTGGTTCTTCATCACCGCCGACTACACGTTCGGCCACTCGCTCGCCAATGACAGCGGCGCCTTCGTCAAGGCGGCGGGCGGCACGGTGCTGGGCGAGGCGGCGCTACCCGTTCCCCGGCACGATGGATTTTTCCGCCTATCATCGTCCGCGCCAAGGCGAGCGGCGCCAAGGTGATCGGCCTCGCCAATGGCGGCGAGGATTCGGTGAACTGCATCAAGCAGGCCGCCGAGTTCGGCATCATCAAGGGCGGCCAGCGGGTGGTCGGCCTCGGCCTGCTGGTGATCGACATCCACAGCATCGGCCTGCAATCGCGCCCAGGGCGTGCTGCTCTCCGAGCCGTACTACTGGGACCTCAACGACGGCACCCGCGAGTTCGGCCGCCGCTTCGCCGCCCGCATGACCGGCAACGCGATGCCCGATTCGGCGCAGGCCGGCGAGTATTCCGCCGTCACCCACTACCTCAAGGCGGTCGCCGCGATGGGCGTCGACAAGGCCAAGGCCAGCGGCCGCGCCGTGATCGCCGAGATGAAGGAGATCCCGGTCCAGGACCAGATCTTCGGCAAGAGCACCATTCGCGCCGACGGGCGCGTGATCCATCCGATGTATCTGTTCGAGGCCAAGAAGCCCGCCGAGTCCAAGGGGCAGTGGGATCTGCTCAAGCTCCTGCGCACCATCCCCGCCGACCAGGCGTTCCGTCCGCTCAACGAGGGCAACTGCCCGATGGTGCGGAGCTGATACGATTGACTTCACCGACCCGAGCACCTTGTCGGTAGCCGGATCGGGCCGCCGGTGAAACGGTCGCGCGCGTTGCTCAGCGCGCCGGCGTCGGCGGCGCCATTGGCGGGGGTGCCGCCGGAACCGGCTGGCCGGGCGGGACGACGGTGACGCCGTTGGGATAGGTCAGCGGCCCGTGATAGTTCTGGTTGAGCTGGCCGGCGTTGAGCTGGTCGACCTTGGAATCCCCGTGTCGTTGCCAGCGTCGTTGCGGTGATCGACGTTGCCGTACGGGTTGTCCGCGTTCGCGGCGTGCCCCGTCGCGGGCGCGAATGCAAGCCCGGTCGCCACGGCGAGGACGAGGGCAGGGAGCAGCAGGGTGGGCTTCACGGGCAGACCTCCAACATGATTGTGTCGCGGCCCTAACGCATCCGGAGGCCGAACGATCCGCCGCTATCTCGCGCCCGGCTGCATCACCACGCATTCGAGATTGCCCGCCTGTGCCGCCGCCGCCATCGCCGCCGGCAGATCGGCGAGCGGAAAGCAGCGCGGGCGGATCGGCGCGATGTCGAGCAGACCGCTGCGCAGCAGCCCCACCAGGCGGCGATAGGCGCCGGCCGGGTACATGAACTGGCCGATGATCTCCCAGTCGTTCAGCATCACCTCGCCGTAGTCGAGCGACAGCGGCGCCGTCATGCTGCCCATCAGCACCAGCCGCCCGCCACGGCGCAGGCTGCGCAGCGCGGCGAGCGTCGCGTTGGGGTCGGTCGCGCGCCCCACCATGTCGAACGCCAGCTGCGCCCCGCCGCCGGCCGCCTCGCGCAGCGCCGTCGCGTCGCGCGCCACATCCCCGCCCAGCGCCACCGGCACGACCCGCGCTCCGCCCGCTTCCGCCACCGCCGCCAGCCCCGCCCGGTTGCGCCCGGCAGCGACCACGCGACCGGCGCCCAGCGCCAGGCCGAGCAGCACCGCGGCGGTGCCGTAGGCGCCGGTCGCGCCGTTCACCACCAGGGTCTCGCCCGCCGCGAGCCGGCCGCGCAGCAGCCCGCCGAACGGCACGATGAAGCGGTTGAGCACCGCCAGCGCCTCCGCCGGGATCGCGTCCAGCCCCTCGGCCGGCGTCACCGCCGCGACGGGGGCCAGTGCGTACTCGGCCAGCGTGCCGTCCGGCCAGTCGGCCAGCATTCGCTCGGACCCCGGAAAATTCGCGCTCGCCGTGTAGCCGATCAGGATTTGCAGCGGATCATCGACATTCTCCGCCGAGACGAAATGCGGCGACAGCAGCACGCGCTGCCCCGGTGCGAGCTGCCAGACATCCGCCCCCACCGCCTCGATCACGCCGATGCCGTTGGTGCCCGGCGTGAACGGGCCGGGCGGCGCGCGGTAGGTCGGCAATTCCCCGTCCACGTATTGCTTGAGGTAGGACAGCAGCGGCGAGGCCTCGATCCGCACCAGCACCGTGCCGGGCCGCGCCGTCGGGGCCGGTATGTCCTCGCAGCGTGAGCGCCCCGCCCAGGCCCGTCAGTCGCCATGCCCGCATGGTTTTCTCCCAGCTCATCCGAACCGACGCGCATCTTCGCCGCCGGCGGTCAGCCGGTCCAGGCGTCCAGGATCGCCGCCGTCTCCGCCGCCTCGATCTGCTCGCTGAACCGCTCGCGATAGAGGCCCAGCAGCGCGTCGTGGGTGTGGTCCGACGCGCTGCACAGCGCGTCCGTCGCGAGGATCACCCGATAGCCGTGATCCACCGCGCCGAGCACCGTGGCCAGCACGCACACATCGGTCTCGGCGCCGGTGACGATCAGCGTGTCGATGCGCCGCGCCCGCAGATGCTCGCGCAAGGCGGGCTCGACGAAGGGCGAATAGACCCGCTTGTCGATCACCGTCGCCGGCGGCACCAGCGCGGCGAGCTCGGGCACCAGCTCCACCATCGCCGGATCGAGGCGGTCCAGGGTCATGTGCCGCCAGCGCCGGTAGTAGCGCCGCCAAGTGCCGGGCATCTCCTCCGGCCGCTCGGGCGGGACGAAGCGGGTGAAGATCGTGCGGTCGGGGCGCGCGCGGGCGATGCGCAGCACGCTCGGCAGCACGCGCTCGAGCCAGGGTAGGTGCCAGTCGGTGCGCTCGGCGAACACCGTCTGCATGTCGATGCAGAGATGCGCGGCGCGGACGCCGGGCGGCCCGTGCGGCAGCCCGCGCGAGGCGGCGGGCGGATCCGATCCCATCTGCATCCGGTGTGCTCGCGGTTGTGGCGTCGCCGCCACAACGGACCGCCATCGCCCTGGTTTGCCCGGTGTTTGCCTGGACATGGCGCTTTCGCCAAATCATGGCTTGTCCGATTCGTTGCGATCCGGCGAGACTGCGGCTGCTACCAGAACGGGAGTTAAGCTCATGGACATGTCTCGGCGCGTCGGAGCGGAGTTCTTCGGCACATTCTGGCTGGTATTCGGCGGCTGCGGCGCCGCGGTGCTGGCCGCCGCCTTCCCCGCACTCGGGATCGGCTTTCTCGGCGTCGCCTTCGCCTTCGGGCTCACCGTGCTCACGATGGCCTACGCGGTCGGCCACATCTCCGGCGGCCATTTCAACCCTGCCGTCACCTTCGGGCTGTGGACGGCCGGGCGCTGCGCCAACCGGCACGTCATCCCCTACATCATCGCCCAGGTGATCGGCGCGATCTGCGCCGCGGCGGTGCTCTGGCTGATCGCCTCCGGCAAGCCCGGCTGGGTGCCGGGCGGCTTCGCCTCCAACGGCTACGGCGACCTCAGCCCCGGCAAGTACGGCCTCACGTCCTGCATCGTGATCGAGTTCGTGATGACGTTCTTCTTCCTGTTCATCATCGTCGGCACGACCTCGAAGGGCGCGGCCAGCGGCTTCGCCGGCATCCCGATCGGGCTGGCGCTGACCCTGATCCATCTCGTGACGATCCCTGTCACCAACACCTCGGTCAATCCGGCGCGCAGCACCGGGCCGGCGCTGTTCGCCGGCGGCGAGTATATCAGCCAGCTCTGGATGTTCTGGATCGTGCCGCTGATCGGCGCGGGCGTCGCCGGGCTGCTGGCGCGCTGGATGTACGAGCCGGACGTCCTCATCGACACCATCGTCGTCGAGGAGCGCGGGGTTTCCTGAAGGTCTTGTGAACCGGCTCACTGCGTCGGCGAATACGATGGAGTTCCCTCGCTTCCGAAGATGATCGGGAGCGAGGGAGATGCATATCCTGATCGCGATTGGCCTGCTGCGCGTCCGCGTGCTGGCCCGCATCGGCCTGACGCGCCCGCCGTCGCGCTTCGTCTACCGCTGGGTGACGGACGCCGAGACCGGCAAGCTGTTCTGCATCTGGCTGCCGGCCGAGGCGACCGGGACGCGGCTGCCCGGCGGCGAGGCGCGGCCGAAGCAGGACGGCGAGCGCGCGTCGCGCCACTGACGCGCGCGGCTTGCGCCCGGCCATGCGCTCGTCCATGCTGTAACAATCCGTGGACCAATCCGATCCGCAACCATCGTCCGTCCGCAACCGTCTGCTCGGGGCCTTGCCGGCCGACGCGCTGTCTCGGATGCTGCCCAAGCTGACCATCGTGGACCTGCCGCTGCGCGAGACCTTGTACGCCGCCGAGACCTCGATCGAGGCCGTCTATTTCCCCCAAGCCGGCATGGTGTCGCTGGTCGCCGACCTCGAAGAGGGCTCGCGCGGCGAGGTCGGCATCGTTGGGCGCGAAGGGGTGGTCGGAACGCCCCTGATCCTCGGCGTCGAGAGCGCCTTCACCGATGCGATGGTGCAACTTCCGGGCAATGCCTTGCGCATGGGTGCCGCGGCGTTCCGCCGCGAACTGGAGGAAAATCCGCCGTTGCGGACACGCCTGCTTCGCTACTGCGAGGCCGCGAACGCCCAGCTTGCGCAGACCGCCGCCTGCAACGGGCGGCATGGGCTGGAGCAGCGCCTCGCACGCCTGCTGCTGATGGCGCACGACCGGTTCGACAGTAACGTGTTGCCGCTGACGCAGGACTTCCTGGCGATGATGCTTGACGTCCACCGCCCCAGCGTCACGGTGACGGCGCGCATCCTGCAGAGTTCGGGCCTGATCCGCTATTCGAACGGGCGCATCACCGTACTCGATCGGGGCGGCATGGAGGCCGCCTCGTGCGAGTGCTACGCGATCGTGCAACGGCGCTACGCCAGTCTGCTCGGGGAAGCCCCGTCCTAGTGTATGGAACCGTCCCGCCAGCCCCGTCGGATGTGACTATGCTTGTTTCATGGCTGCGACACACTCAACGACCGCGCGGATGGGCGGGCAGCAGCTTGTAGACTGCCCCAAGAAGTTCGGACGGAGTGAACGGCTTTTCGATCAGCGCCTCATCCGCACTGAGATGGACGATGCCAACGGCGTCCGGCCGTCCGGTCGTGTAGATGACGGGCACCCTCGGATGCCGCTCGCGCATGAGCCGACCGACATCAAGCCCGTTCAGACGCCCTGGCATGTGGATGTCCGTCACGAGCAGCGTAAAAGTGATTTCGGCCTCCTCGATCAGCTCCCCGGCCCGGTCGCCATCCTCGGCGACACGGACCTCGAATCCCTCCGCCGCCAGCTCTTCGGCCAGCATCAGGCGAATGAGGAGTTCATCCTCGACGAGAAGGATGCACATGGTTCAGTCGGTCCGCGCGAGCACGGGCGCATCTCCCAAAGGCTCACACTGAACGCATGGAGCAGCGTCCCGCCAGTCGCCGCACGCGCAACGGCCTTCCAATTTGGCGCACGAATGCGCGATCATCGTCATGCTTGCGTCGGGGGATGGCCGTCATGAGCGAGAGATCAGAGCCGGGTACCAGTTTCGACGGAGAAGCAGGGCCGGGCCAGCCTCCGCAGCGTACCGACGGCGACGGGGCCGGGCTGGCGAGACGCAGGCGCTACGGATCGAGACGCTCGGCGTGGTGACCGCCGGCGTGACCCACGAGTTCAACAACCTGCTCACGATCGTGCTGAGCAGCCTTGAGCAGCTCCGCAAGCAGAAGCTCGACGAACGCGGGCTGGAGCTGCTGCAACGCGCCGAGTGGGGCGCCCGCCAAGCCGCGCGCGTCACCGGGCAGGTGCTCTCCTTCGCCCGCGGCGAGGGCCGCGAGGTGCGGGTCGCGGATTTGAACGAAGCGGTGATCGGGTGCGACAAGGTGCTGACCCACGCGGCCGGCGGCGGCGTGCAGGTCACGTTCGATCTGGCACCTCGTCCGCTCCCGGCACGCCTGGAGTTCGGCCAGCTCGAACTCGCCCTGCTCAACCTCGTGCGGAACGCGAGCGACGCGACGGCGGGTGTCGGTCGGATCCTCGTTCGCACGTCGGGGCATCCAACCGATGGGCTCGACGGTCAAGCCACCGTCGAGGTGTCGGTCATCGACGCCGGACCCGGCATGGCCGACGCGGTCATCAGGCAGGCGGCCGAGCCGTTCTTCACCACCAAGGCATCGGGCGGCGGCACCGGCCTCGGCCTGTGGATGGTCCGGCGCTTCATGGAGTCCTGCGGCGGGAAGCTGGTGATCGAGAGCGAACCCGGCCGCGGATGCACGATGCGCCTGGTGTTTCCCCGCGCCGCCGAGCCCTAGGGCGGAATTCATTCCGCCGGATCGTTCCAACCGTCAACCAACCCCAAGATACGTCTCGATCACCCGCGGGTCGGCGGCGAGGTCGGCGCTGGCACCTTCGAGCGCGATGCGGCCGGTCTCCAGCACGTAGCCGTATTCCGCCACCTGCAACGCCGCGCGCGCGTTCTGCTCGACCAGCAGGATCGCCACCCCCGTGTCGCGCAGCGCCGCGATGGCGCGGAAGATGTCGCGCACGATCAGCGGCGCCAAGCCAAGGCTCGGCTCGTCGAGCATCAGCAGCGACGGGCGCGCCATCAGCGCCCGGCCCATCGCCAGCATCTGCCGCTCGCCGCCCGACAGCGTGCCCGCCGCCTGCGCGCGACGTTCACGCAGACGCGGGAACAGCGAATACACCTCGTCGAGTGCCCGCCGCATCGCCGCCCCGCCGGTGTTGCGATGGCGCCAGAAGCCGAGCCGCAGATTGTCCTCGACGCCCAGCGTAGAAAACAACTCGCGCGTCTCCGGCACCAGGCTGATGCCGCGCCGCACCCGCGCCTCGACGTCGAGCCGGCCGATCGCCTCGCCCCGGAAGCGCACCGCGCCGCGCGCCGGCAGCACGCCCATCACCGCGTTCAGCAAGGTCGTCTTGCCCGCGCCGTTCGGCCCGATCACCGTGACGATGCGCCCCGCCGGCACACTGAGTGCCACGCGTTCGACCGCCACGACGCCGCGATACGCCGCCGACAGATCCTCCACTTCCAGCACCGCATCCGTCACGCGACGCTGCCGAGATAGGCTTCGATCACCACCGGGTCCGCGCGCACCCGCGCCGGCGGGCCTTCCGCCAGCTTGGTGCCGAAATCCATCACCACCAGCCGGTCGGCCAAGGTCATCACGAAATCCATGTCGTGCTCGACGAGCAGGATCGTGACACCCTCGTCGCGCAACCGGCGCAGCAACGCCGCGAGCGCCTGCTTCTCGGCATGGCGCAATCCGGCGGCGGGCTCGTCGAGCAGCAACAGCACCGGATCGAGGCACAGCGCGCGGGCGATCTCCACCACGCGCTGCTGCCCGAGGGCGAGACTGCCGGCGGGGCGGTCCGCGTGCTCCGCGAGCCCGACGCGCACGAGCTGGCGCGCGGCCTCGGCGAACAGCCGCGCCTCCTCCGCGCGATCGAGCCGCAGCAGGGCGCGGAGAGGGCCGGCGCGCCCGCGCAGATGCGCGCCGATCGCGACGTTCTCGACCACCGGCATCGCCGCCACCAGCCGCACGTGCTGGAAGCTGCGCGCGATGCCGCCGCGCGCGATGGCGGGTGCCGTTGCGCGCAACGCCGCGCCACGGAACGCGACGTGCCCGGCGCTGGCGCGGTCGATGCCGGTCAGCAGATTGAAAATCGTGCTCTTGCCCGCGCCGTTCGGCCCGATCAGCCCGACGATCTCGCCGGCGGCGAGCGTGAACGAGACATCGTTGACCGCGACGAGGCCGCCGAAATTCTTCCGCAGGTTCTCGCACGTCGAGCAGGATCTCGCCGCGCTCGGCGGCATCGCGCGGCGCGGCAAGTCCGGCGCCTCGGCGATCGCGCGGCGCGCCGGGCCGCAGGCGCACGAGTCGCGGCCACAATCCCTCGGGTGCGAGTTGCAGCATCAGCACCAGCAGCGCGCCGAACACGATGGTCTCGAAGCTGCCCTGCGCGCCGAGCAGCAACGGCAGCAGGCTCTGCAAGCGGTCGTTGAGGATCGTCACCACCGCGGCACCCAGCAGCGCGCCGGGGATGTGCGCCGCACCGCCGATCACCGCCATCAGCAAATATTCGATGCTGGCGTCGAGACCGAACGGCGTCGGGTTCACCGCGCGCTGGAAATTGGCGTACAGCCAGCCCGCGAGCCCCGCCAGCATCGCGGCGTGGAGGAAGGCGAGCATCCGCGCCCACGGCGTCCGCACGCCGAACGACGCCGCCGCGACCGCGCCGCCGCGCAGCGCGCGCACCGAGCGCCCGACCCGGCTGTCGAGCAGATTGCGCGTCGCCAGCATCGCGAGGGCCACGCAGACCCACACCAGGACAAAATAGCGGCGGCTGTCGCCGAGGCCGATCCCGAACAGCTCCAGCGCCGGCAATCCGTTGATGCCGTCATAGCGTCCGGTGAAATCGAGATTGCCGAACAGGTAGAACAGGCTGACGCTCCACGCGATGGTCGCCAGCGCGAGATAGTGTCCCGACAGCCGCAACGTCGCGGCACCGATCACCAGCGCCGCCGCGAGGCTCGCGACGATCGCCGCCGGCAATCCGAGCCACGGCGAGAAGCCGGCTTGCGTCAGCAGCGCCGAGGCGTAGGCGCCGAACCCCATGAAGCTCGCCTGCCCGAACGATGTCATGCCGGCGACGCCGGTGAGCACGACGAGGCCGAGTGCGACGATCGAGGCGATGCCGATCGTGTCGAGCAGGTTGACCCAGAACAGCGGCACGCCGGGCAGGAACGGCACGCACAGGAACAGCGCAACGGCCGGGAGCCAGAGTACGGTTGCCGAATAGACCCTCACTCCTCCTCCGCCTCCGGCGCCGCGAGCAGCGAGCGGGCCAGCAACACCGGCACGATCGCGCCGAACACGATCACCTCCTTGAACGCGCTCGCGTAAAACGACGCGAAGGACTCGCCGATACCCACGGCCAGCGATGCGAGCAGCGCCGCGGGGTAGCTCACCAGCCCGCCGACGATCGCCGCAACGAAACCCTTCAACCCGATGAGAAAACCGCTGTCGTAGTAAATCGTGGTGAGCGGCGCGATCAGCACGCCCGACAGCGCGCCGATGAACCCCGCGAGCGCGAAGGCGAGCCGCCCCGACTGCGCCGTCGGGATGCCGACCAGCCGCGCGCCGAGCCGGTTCACCGCCGTCGCGCGCAGCGCCTTGCCGTGCAGGGTGAGGCCGAAGAACAGCGCCAGCGCCGCCATGATGAGCAACGTCGCGCCGACGATCCACAGCGCCTGCCCTGGCACCGTCAGCGCGCCGAGCGCATAGGTCGCGCCGGAGAACGCATCGCCGCGCGACCCCTCGGGGCCGAAGAACACCAGGCCCAGTCCCACCATCGCCAGATGCACGCCGACCGCGGCGATCAGCAGCACCAGCACCGACGCCTCGGCGAGCGGCTGGAAGGCGATGCGATAGAGATACGGCGCCATCGGTGCCACGATCAGCAGCGCGAGCGCGGCGTCCACCGCGACGCCCGGCCGGCGCGGCGCCAGCCATAGCGACAATGCGAGCACCAGCGCCGGCAGCAGGATCGTCTCGCCCAGCAGCCGCAGCACGGCGGGCCGGCGTCGAGCGTGCGCCGCTCCGCCCACAATCCATATCCGCACGCGCCGACGCCGAGCGCGCACAGCAGGAATACGCTGCCCGGCACGCGACCCGCGCCCAGCGTCGCGTAGGTCAGCGCGCCGTACGCGACGAACTCGCCCTGCGGGATGAACACCACGCGGGTGACGGCGAACACGAGAACAAGCGACAGCGCGAGCAGCGCATAGATCGCGCCGTTGACCATGCCGTCCTGCAACAGGATCAGCAGGATGGTGGGGTCCATCAGCGGAACGCGCCGCTGCTCCCGTCATGGCCGGCGGAGGCCGGCCATCCACGACTTGCGTGCGAGCAGCAAAGTCGTGGATGCCCGCGACGAGCGCGGGCATGACGGCAGGATGATGCGAAGATCAGCGCAGCAACACCCATTTGCCGTCCTGGATCGTCACCATAACGCGCGCCCGCTGGTCGAACCCGTTGTGGTCCTTGGGCGACATGTTCGCCACACCCTGCGTCAGCACGACCTCGTGCAGCCCTTCGAGCGCGTCGCGCAGCGCGGCGCGGAAAGCCGGCGTGCCCGGCTCGCCCTTCTTGAGCGCGAGCGGGATCGCCTGCTGCAGCAGCAGGTCGGCGTCGTAGAGATGCGCGCCGAACGTCGCCATCGAGCCCGCGCCGTATTTCGCGTCGTAGTCGTGCACGTATTTCAGCGCCACCGGCTTGATCGGATTGCCGTCGGGCAGCTGCGCCGCCACCAGCACCGGCCCGGCGGGCAGGATGGTGCCCTCCACGTCCTTGCCGCCGACGCGCAGGAAGTCGGCGTTTGCCACGCCATGCGTCTGATAGATCTTTCCGCTGTAGCCGCGCTCCTTCAGCGTCTTCTCGGGCAGCGCCGCGGGCGTGCCCGAGCCGGCGATCAGCATGGCGTCGGGCTTCGCCGCCATCATCTTCAGCGTCTGGCCGGTGACGGAGGTATCGGCGCGGGCATAGCGCTCGGTGTCGACCAGCTTGATGCCCTTGCTCTCCAGCGCCCGCGTCGCCTCGGTCAGCCAGCCGTCGCCATAGGCGTCGTTGAAGCCGATGAACGCCACCGACTTCACGCCATTCTTCGCCATGTGGTCGGCCACCGCGTCGGCCATCAGGCTGTCGTTCTGCGGCGTCTTGAACACCCAGGCGCGCGCCCCGCCCGGCGGGTCGATGATCTTGGACGACGCGCCGAGCGAGATCATCGGCACCTTCTTCTCCGCCACCACGTCGACCATCGCCAGCGAGGCCGGCGTCACCGAGGAGCCGATGATGAGGTCGGCCTTGTCCTCGTCGATCAGCTTGCGCGTGTTCGCCACCGCCTTGGTGGTATCCGAGCCGTCGTCGAGCAGGATGTATTTGACCGGGTGCCCGGCGATCTCGGCGGGCAGCAAGGCGACCGTGTTGCGCTGCGGAATGCCGAGCGAGGCGGCCGGGCCGGTCTGCGAGACGGTGATGCCGACGCGGATCGGCTCGGCGGCATAAGCAGGAATGGTTGCGATCGCAACCAATGCGGCGAGCGCAAGGCACGCCGGCAGGCGGGGCATGGCGGTTCCTCCCGAGGATGGCCTCGGGTGTAGGGGCCGGCGCGAAAACCTGTCAAGGAAACCCGACGATCATCCCCCGCCGCCACCGCCCGCGCCGCTCTCCGCCGTCGCACTGCGCAGGAGATTGCCACGTCCTCAGCGGAATGCGACGGCCCTCGTCAGCCCGGCGGCGTCCTCAGCCGGTCTGGCGCGCGTTATAGTGGAATTCCTTCATGCTGCCGAACTGGTCTTTCGTCATGCTGGGGATCATCGCCTTGTTGTCGCCGTTCTTCTTGGCGTCGCCGAACTTCATCTTGTTCCAGTCGACCGGATACAGCTTGCCGTCATGCGACACGATCACCTGAGGCTGGCCGTTGGTCCCCATGACGACGCCGTCCACCGTGCCGAGCTTCTGGTCCTTGTCGTTGTAGACGTCGGTGCCGATCAGCTTGCCCATGCGCACCGCGCCGCTGTCGGTCAGCAGCGGATTCTGCTCCGAGGTGGCGGTCGCGCCGGCCGGATGGGTGACGCTGGCGGGCTCGGTCGCCCCCTGCGGATTGGCGGCGCTGGCCGGGACGAGCGGTATCGCGGCCATGCTCGTGGCCAGGGCGAAGGCGGCGAGGATCGGCGTTCGCATGATGGGGTCTCCCTGTTGATGGTGTTGCGGAGAGGCGATGACGCACTCTCCCATCCGCCAACGTCGGCTCCGCGGGCCGGGTTGTGACCCCTCCGTGGCGACCGGATTAACTTCTATTTACGGCCGCCAAATCAGTCCTTGGTCAAAACGAAGACCGTTCGCTTGCCTGAGCGAGGCTCGGCTGTATCCTCCGCGCCAGGACGGAGGAGATCATCATGACACTCACGCGGCGCGGTTTCGCGCTCGGCACGGCGGGCGCGGCGGCGGCCTCGGTGCTCGCGCGCCCGGCCATCGCGCAATCGGAGCCCATCCGCATCGGCTGGCTCGGCTCGCTCACCGGGCCGCTGGCCGCTCCCGGCGTCGGGTTCGACCGGGGCATGAGATGGGCGCTCGATCAGGTCAACGGCGCGGGCGGCGTGAAGGGGCGCAAGCTCGAGATCATCGTGCGCGACACGCAGGGCGATCCCGACCAAGGCGGTGAACGCCACGCAGGAACTCATCAGCCGCCAGAAGGTCCATGCGATGTGGGGGCCGGGCAATTCCGGCGAGGCGCTGGCGACCACGCCGATCATGGCGCGCCAGAAGATGCCCGACCTGCATCCCTGCGTGGTCAATTCGCTGATCGACCCCGAGAAATACCCCAACGCCTTCCGTCTCGCGCCCTCCAACACGCAATGGGACGACGCGGTGCGCCACTACACGCTCGACATCCTCAAGGTGAAGGACGTCGCGGTGGTCGGCGATTCCACCGGCTACGGCACCAGCGCGGTGAAGGACGGGGTGGCGAACTTCAAGAAGGACGGCGCCAAAATCGTCTATCAGGCGACCATCGACCCCAACACCTCCGACGTGACGCCCGACATGCTGCGGATGCGCGACGCCGGCGCCAAGGCGGTTGTGATCTGGAGCGTCACGACCGGGCTCAACTCCCGCCTGATGAACGCGCGCGCCGCGATCAAGTGGGATGTGCCGTTCGTCGGCCACCCGGCGCTGGGTACTGGCGAGGTGGGCAAGCTGGTCGACAAGCCGGCGAACTGGGACAACGTCTACATGGTCGGCTACCGCAGCTGCAGCTACGGCGCCGACGGCAAGCTGCCGCCGCGCCCGCAGGAGTTCGTCGACAAGATCAGGGGAAAAATCGAGCTGTCGGATACCGTCGCTGTGGTGGGTGCTCTGCGCGGCGGACGCGGTGAACGTCATCACCCGCGCCGTGGCCGAGACCGGCTCCACCGCGCCCGAGGCGCTGATCGGCGCGTGGAACAAGCTCGACCCCTATCCCGGCCTGTTCGGCAACTACCGTTTCAGCCCGCAGCAGCACAACGGCTACCCCACCGACGAGGTGGTGATGTCGGCCGCCAACTCGCAGCGCGACGGGGCCTACAAGCTGGCGCCGGGATACGCGGGGTGACGCTCCTGTCATGGCCGGCGCAGGCCGGCCATCCACGGCTTTCGCGTCTGCCCAAGACGTGGATGACCGGGACAAGCCCGGTCATGACGGTTGTGGGGTGTGCGGTTGCTAAGCGCGATCCTCGCCTCCGGCCTTGCGGTCGGCGCGGTCTATGCGCTGATCGGCGTCACCTACAACGTGATGTTCTCCGCCTCGCGGGTGATGAGCTTCACCGCCGGCCAGCTCGGGATGCTCGGCGGCGTGTTCGGCGCGCTGTTCATCAGCCGCCTCGGCCTGCCCGGCATCCTCGGCTTCGCGCTCACCCTCGCCGGCTGCGCGATCGTCGGGGTCATCACCGAGATCGTCGCGGTCCGCCCGGTGCTGGGCCGGCTGGAGCAGCATCTCTATGTGCTCTCCACGCTCGCCTTCGCGCTGATGATCCAGCAATTCACCGCCATCGAGTGGAGCACCGAGCCGCAGCCTTTCCCGCGCCTGTTCGGCATCGGCTCGGGCGGGCCGTGGGACGAAAAATTCTGGCTGCCGCTGCTCGCCTGCGCCGCGGTGATCGTCGGGCTCGAACTGCTCTACCGCCGCACCCTGGTCGGCCGCGCCTTCCTCGCCATCGCCGAGGACAATTTCGCCGCCCGCGCGCTCGGCCTGCCGGAGCGCAATCTGCGCATCGCCGAGCTTCGCGCTGGCCGGCGCGATCGGCGGGCTGGCGGGCTTCGCGGGCGGCGAGTTGCTGCTCGCCAATTTCGCCAATGGCGGCGTGCTGAATTTCTACGGCTTCGTCCCCGTGGCGCTTGGGCGGGCTCGGCAACAGTCGCGGCGCGGTGGTCGGCGGCTTGGCGCTCGGCGTGTTCCAGCAGGCCGCCAACTTCACCGTGGGCGGCGTGTTCGCCTCGGTCGCGGTGTTCGTCGTTTTCATCATTGTGCTGCTGGCCGCGCCGTCGGGCCTGTTCGGCGCGCAGCAGGCGCGGCGGGTTTGAACCCGTTGCGCGCGTTCGTCCCGTTCCTGCCGGTCGTCGCGCTGGCCGCCGCGCTGCCGTTCACCGGCAACGACTATTGGGCGGTGATCGGCACCCGGGCGGCGATCTACTGGGTGCTGGTCGCCGGGCTCAACCTGGTCGTCGGCTTCGGCGGGCAGCTCGCCATCGGCTGGGTCGCGCTGCTCACGGTCGGCGCCTACACCGCGTCGATCCTCGTCGCGAGCGCCGGATGGCCGGTCTACGCGGCCCTCGCCGCGGCGGCCGGGCTGGGCGCGGTGTCGGGCGTCGTCGTCGGCCTGCCGGCGCTGCGGCTGCGCACCTTCTATTTCGCGATGGCGACCCTCGGCTTCGCCACCATCGTGACCCAGGTGGCGCTGGCCTGGGAGAGCGTCACCGGCGGCGGCATCGGCGTCTCCGGGCCCGCCTTTCCCGCGCCGTTCGACACGCGCCTGGGGTTTCTACCTGTTCTGCGCCGGCGCCGCCGCGCTCGTGCACCTGGATGACCGCCAACGTCGGGCACAGCCGCTTCGGCCGCGCGCTGGTGGCGATCCGCGACGCCGAGGTGGCGGCCGAGGCGACCGGCATCTCCAAGCCCGCGCTGCTCGTCACCGTGTTCCTGTTCGCCGGGGCCACGGCCGGCGTCGCGGGCGGGCTGTTCGCCACCCTGCAATCCTACATCACGCCCGACGCCTTCACCTTCGACCTCTCGGTGCTGTTCTTCATCGCCATCCTGATCGGCGGCCGCGGCTCCATCCTCGGCCCGCTGCTCGGCACCATTCTTCTGACCGTGCTGCCGGAATTCGCCGCCCCGCTGGTCGCGTGGTCCACTTTCCTCTATGCCGCGCTGCTCCTCGTCATCGTGCTGGTCATGCCCGGCGGCATCGCCAACCTGCTCGATTTCCGGAGCAGAAAACCGCTGGAGAGCAACCGCGCCATCGTGCCGCGCCCGGCGCTGCTCGGCGAATTCCTCAACCACACCACCGCCGAGGCGCCGATCCGCCTCGCCGGCGTGGTGCTCGGCTTCGGCGCGGTGCGCGCGATCGACGGGCTCGACCTCGTCATCCGCCCCGCCGAGGTGCACGGCCTGATCGGCCCGAACGGCTCGGGCAAGACCACCACGCTCAACGTCATCAGCGGCTTCAACCGCCCCGATGCCGGCACCCTGCGCCTCGGCGCGCACCCGCTCCCCGCCGGGATGCCGCAGACCCGCGCCCGCCTCGGCATCGCGCGCACCTTCCAGACGCCAAGGCTGATCGGCGAGGCGAGCCTCGTGGAGAACGTGATGATCGGCGGCACCATCGAGGGCCGCGCCAGCTTCGCCGAGACGCTGCTCGCCTTCCCCCGCCACCGCCGCGACGAGCGCGTGCTGCGCGACGCCGCGATGCTCGCCCTGCGCACCGTCGGCCTGGAGGCGCTGGCCGGCGGTGCGCGCCGACCGGCTGCAGCACAGCGAGCTGCGCTTCATGGAGATCGCCCGCGCGCTGATGCTGCGCCCCGCCTTCCTGCTGCTCGACGAGCCCGCCGCCGGCCTGTCGCCCGACGAGATCCGCCGCCTCGGCGAGCTGATCGCCGCCATCGCCGCGCGCGGCACCGGCGTGCTGCTGGTCGAGCACCACGCTGATCTCATTTTCGACATCTGCGACCACGTCACGGTGCTCAACCTCGGCCGCGAGCTCGCCGCCGGCACGCCCGCCGACATCCGCGCGCACCAGGAGGTGGTGAGTGCCTATCTCGGCGGCTGAGGACGCCGGGGGTCCGGCCCTCCTTGAAGTCCGCGACCTCACCGCGGGCTACGGCAAGATCGGCGTGCTGCACGGCGTCTCGCTGCATGTCGGCGCTGGCGAGGTGGTCGCGCTGCTCGGCCCGAACGGCGCCGGCAAGACCACGCTGCTGCGCGCCATCTCCGGCTTGCTGCCTGTGGGCGGGGGAAAAGTGCGGTTCGCCGGGCGCGATCTGGCGCCGCCGGCCCCCGCGAGACCACCCGCGCCGGCCTGGTCCATGTCATCGAGGGCCACCGCGTGTTCACCCAGCTCTCGGTCTGGGACAATCTCCTCCTCGCCGGCTACGACCTGCCGCGCGGCGAGCGTTCGGCGCGGGTCGAGGAGGCGCTGTCCCACTTCCCCGAAATAGCGGAAAAGCGCGCCGACCGCGGCGGCGCCCTCTCCGGCGGCCAGCAACAGATGCTCGCCGTCGCGCAAGGCCTGGTGCGCCGTCCCCGCCTGCTGATGCTCGACGAACCCTCGGCCGGCCTGTCGCCCGTGCTGGTCGACCGCGTGCTGGCCGTCGCCGCCCGGCTGCGCGAGAACGGCGTTTCAGTGCTGCTGGTGGAGCAGTTGATCGGGAAAACGCTGGCGCTGGCGGACCGTGTGTACGCTCTGGCGCGCGGCCGGGTGGTGCTGGAGGCGGGGGCAGGGGAGGCGGAGTTGCCGGAGCGGTTGGAGCAGGCGTATTTCGGCGGGGAGTAATTTGATAGCCGCGACGGCCGCCATCCAGAGGCCCTGTAATCAGTCACGCGGACGCGGATCGCGCGGCTGGGTCACATCGGACGACAGCAAGGGGACAATCGTATCAACGAAACGCTCCGCGATATCGATCACGTCTTGCGCCTCCTTAGCCGTCACGAGGGCTTGCGAGCCGACCCCGTAGTCCGCGATCTCCTTGAACTTGTAGGCACGCCCTAAAAGGGAGGCGAGCACGCGATCAATCCGCGGGTCGTCCTTTGTGATCTGGGCGAACATCGTGCGCATACCGCCATGGCTTTTCACGACCTTGCCGGTGCTCTCGAACACGAAGGCCCGGGCGGCGTGATAGGCGGCGAGGTAGGCTTCCTTCGCCGCCACTGGCGGTAGGGGAAGGGCATTGATCTGCTTGGCCGCATCCAAGCACTCGCGCGACTTGGCGAGGTAATCGGCGGTTTCGGGTCTCATAGTTCAAGCCCGTCCTGCCGCACCTCGTGCATGAAGCCGGTGCGCTCCCTGTATGCCTCGGCCGGAAACGGCAGCGCGTTGATAACCGCGCCGCTGTCGTAGAGAATATCGGTTTCCACCTCGGCGAGCCGGGTCATCGCCGTGGTTCGCTCGGGCATGTCGCGCAGAAATACCGCAACATCGTAGTCGGAATCCGGCCGGTGATCGCCGCGTGCCCGCGACCCGTACAAAACGAAGCGATCGAGCCGGTCGCCATAGATTTCCGCCACAGCCGCGCGGAAGCGCATCAGCACAGGATCGTCTTGCGGCCTTCGCGTCATAGCATTTCGATTTTTGCACAAAACAAGGATCGCGCCAACGGGAGTAGCGCGTTGGGTCGCCAACGCGCGTCGCCGGTCCCGTCGTCCAGCCGGCGTTTGGCACCCGTCCGCCTTTCCCTGTATCACGCCTGGCCTCGACCGTCCCTCCCCGAAGGCCGATCCGATGACCGACACCCCGCCCGACCGCCTCTCCAACGACCCCAAGAGCCCGCACTACAACGAGGCCGCCCTCGCGCGCGGGGTGGGGATCAAGTTCAAGGGTGCCGAGAAAACCAACGTCGAGGAATACTGCGTCAGCGAGGGATGGATCCGCGTCGCCCTCGGCAAGAGCGTGGACCGGCGCGGCAACCCGCTCACGATGACCCTGCGCGGCCCGGTCGAGCCGTATTTTCGGGACGACGAGCCCGACCCGGCCGCATAGGTTCAACGTAGCCCGTCGAGCCCCCAAACCTCCGCCACCCGCAACCCCCGCACCCGCACCCCGCTCGGCAACGTCCCGTCCGAGCTCGCGTGATGGTGCCCATGCACGATCAGCCGCGCGCCGCCCGCCTCGGCCAGCGCGCCGATCGCCGGGACGCCGTGCTTGTGCGAGCCGGGGGCCTCGTGGGTCACGAGGACGTCAAAGCGTTGCGCGGCAAGGGTAGAAAAATCCTCGGGGAAAATCGTGTCGCGGTGCCACAGCGGCAGACCGCCGCGCCAGGGCTCGCCGGGGCGCAAGGCGGAAAAAAACGCCGCGCGGGTCTCGAATAGCGGCGGGTCGGTCTCCGCCTTCTCGCTGCTCGTCGCGGGCGACCAAACGCGCGGCTTGAACACGCCGCCCAGGCCGGCGATCCGCACGCCGCGCACCTCGACCACCCGCCCGCCGATGTCGCCTTCGGGAAAATCCCCGGCGAGATTGTCGTAGCGCGCCTCGGTGTCGGCGTCGTGATTGCCCATGATCCAGTGGACGCGCCAGCCGGCGGCGAACACCGGGGCGAGAACCTCGCGCAGCGGTGCGCGGTCGAGATCGCAATCGCCGAGCAGGATCAGGCAGCCCGGCGGATGCGCGGCACAGGCGCGCAGGATGGGCTCGAACACGCCGTGCGGGTCGCCGGCGAACAGGATCGGATACGGCATGTCCGGCCACGCTTAGCCCGCTCGCCCGTCCCCGTCGACCCTCGCGGCGTCGATCGTCATGCAACGAAGCCGCCCTCGGGACGGTTGAACGCCCGAACCGCATGCGAGCCCTTGCGATGCGCCTTCCCCCCGCCCTGAAAGCGGACCTCTCCGTCGCCGCCGCCCTCGCCGGCATCGGGCTGCTCACCGCCGCGGCGCGCCAGCGGACCGCGCCAACCGCGAGCCACCCCGCGAAGGCCCGCAACCGACGCGGGCAGCCTCGCCGCCTTGCGCGACGAGCTCCGCGATCTGCCGGCCCCGCCCCGCCACCCTCAAGGCGGATACCCACCACGGCCGCGACGCCGCCACGCCGAGCGACATCCCGGCGCGCGGCTGGTGGGACATCGCCAAGCGGGTGGGGAGCCAGGTGTTCGCGCACCGGCTGCTGACCGAGGCGGCGGGGATCACCTTCTACTCGCTGCTGGCGATCTTCCCCGCACTCGCCGCGCTGGTGTCGCTTTATGGGCTGATCGCCGACCCGGCCACCGTCTCGGACCAGCTGAACGCAGCCGCGGGCGTGGTGCCGAGCGGCGGGATGGAGATCATCGGCGATCAGGTGAAGCGGGTCGCGTCCACCAGCGGCGGCGCGCTCGGCTTCGGCGCGATCGTCGGGCTGCTCGTGGCCCTCTGGAGCGCCAATGGCGCCACCAAGGCGATGTTCAACTCGCTGAACGTCGTCTACGACGAGCACGAGAAGCGCAGCTATATCCGGCTCACGCTGCTGACGCTCGCGGTCACGCTGGGCGCGCTGGTCTTCATGGTGATCGCGATGGCCTGCGTGGTGGCGCTGCCGATCGTGCTCAATTTCGTCGGGCTCGGCCCGATCACCGCAATCCTGATCCGGGTGGCGCGCTGGCCGCTGCTGCTGGTCATCATCGCGGTGATGCTGGCCGTCATCTACCGCTATGGGCCGAGCCGCGAGGAGGCGCGCTGGCGCTGGGTGAGCTGGGGCGGAGCGTTCGCCGCCATCGTCTGGGTTCTCGTCTCGCTCGCCTTCTCCTGGTACGTCGCGCATTTCGGCAGCTACAACAAAACCTACGGCACGCTCGGCGCCGCGGTCGGCTTCCTGACCTGGATCTGGATCTCGGCGATCATCGTGCTCGTCGGCGCGACGTTGAACGCGGAGATGGAGCACCAGACCGAGCACGATACCACCACGGGCGGCGAGAAGCCGCTTGGCGCGCGCGGCGCCAACAAGGCCGATAGCGTTGCACCCGCCTGAGCCGACACGCGCGCGTACCGGTCTTGACGGCCGCGCCCCGCCCGCCGCATCACTGGGCCGCGTGACAGGTTTGTTTCGTGGTGCAAGGAGTTAGCAAATGCAGCATGGCCCGTCTCACCGCGCCCCGTCCCGCCGCTCCCTGTCTCGCCGCAGCCTGGGGCGGCTTGCCGTGGCCGGCGGTGCGGCACTCGCCGCACCTGGGCTGATCCGCGCGCGCGCCGATGAGCCGCTGCGCCTGCGCTTCTCGCTCGACACCGCGCCGTCGCACCTGCGCAACGTCTCAATCACCGACTACCTCAAGAAACTGGAGGCGGCGTCGGGCGGCAAGATCAAGACCGAGCTGTTCAGCTCCGGCCAGCTCTTCGCCGATCTCGACATCGCCAAGGCGCTGATCCAGGGGCAGGTGGAGATGGCGTGCCCGGGCCTGTGGACGCAGACCGGCTTCGTGCCGGACGCCGATTTCTGCCAGCTGCCGATCCTCTACGGGCGCACCTTGGAGGAGGCGCACAAGGCGTTCGACGGCTCGGCCGGGGCCAAGGTCAACACCGAGCTCGGCACCAAGCTGCGCGCCCGCGTGCTCGGCAAGTGGCTCGATCTCGGCTACCAGGCCTGGTACACCACGAGCCGGCCGATCCACTCGCTCGCCGACCTCAAGGGCATGAAGATCCGCAGCCCCGGAGGCGCCGGCATCACCTGGCGCATCAGGTTCGTCGACGCCATCCCCAACACCACCGCCTGGCCCAACGTGCCGCTCGCGCTGTCGCAGGGCACGTTCGACGGGCTGGTCAGCACCAACATGAGCTGCGCCTCCGGCCAGCTCTGGGAAGCCGGCGTGAAGCACGCCTTCGAGGACCGCCAGTTCATCGGCGAATACGTCCCCCTGGTCAGCGACACCTTCTGGAACAAGCTCACGCCGGACCTGCAGAAAACCATGTCCGACGTCTGTGGGAGCAGAACATCGCCGCCTACCGCGCCAGCACGGCGAAGGGGCAGGTCAACTCGCGCAAGCTCATGGAGAGCCACGGCGTGGAGTTCGTCGAGGCTTCGGCCGCCGAGACCGCGGCTTCGCGCAAGGAAATGCTGCCGCAGCAGGACGCGATGGCCCGCGAGATCAAGGTCTCGCCGGAGATGGTCAAGCTGGTGATGCAGGATCTCGGCGTCAGCACCTGAAGGTGATCCCGCTCGGCGAGGGCAGGCGCGTGATCCGCATCTGGGACAAGATCGAGCAAACCCTCGTCGGCCTGCTCGGCGCCTGCGCGCTGCTGGTCGGCATGGTGCAGGTGATCGGCCGCTACATCGACCCCGAGCACGCCATCGGCTGGGCCGAGGAGGTGATCGTCTATCTCGCCATCTGGGCGATCATGATCGTCTCCAGCCAGCTCGTGCGCAGCGACGGCCATGTGCGCCCCGATCTCGTGCTGCGCATCCTGTCGCCGCAGGCGCAGCGTTGGGTGGAGGTGTGCAACTGCCTCGTCGCCCTCGCCTTCTGCTTCGGCATGGTCTGGTACGGCTGGCAGATCGTCGATACCGCGTGGGATGCTGGACGAGACCAGCTCCACCGGCCTCGCCTTCCCGATGTGGATCTACTACCTCGCGCTGCCCGTCGGCGGGCTGCTGATGTTCGTCCGCTACGTGATCCGGCTGGTGCGCTACGCCGCGTTCTTCGACCCGGCGACGATGGTGATCGGCCACGGCATCTCGCACGAACTCCCCATCGACCCCGACGCGCCGCCGGCGTGATGGCGAAGGCGGTCTGAGCCGATGTGGACCGTGCTGTTCCTCGTGCTGTTCTTCGGCCTGCTGGCGGCCGGGATGCCGATCTTCCTGGTGCTCGGCACCTGTGCGGCGATCCTCTATTTCGTCAGCGGCGAGCCGCTGGTCGGCGTCGCGCAGGTGGTGATCGACCACCTCAACTCCTCGACCCTGATGGCGCTGCCGCTGTTCGTCATGGCGGCGGCGTTCATGCGGCGCGGCGGCGTCGCACAGGCGCTGGTCGACGTCGCCTCCGCCTGGCTCGGCGGCATCCGCGGCTCGCTCGGGCTCGTCACCGTGGTCGCCTGCACCCTGTTCGCGGCGATCTGCGGCTCGTCCGTTGCGACCGCGCTGGCGATGGGCACCATCCTGCTGCCGGCGATGATCGAGAAGGGCTATCCGCGCTCCTTCGCGCTCGGCGTGATCGGCGCGTCCGGCACCATCGGCATCGTCATCCCGCCGTCGCTGGCGCTGATCCTCTACGGCATCGTCGCCGAGCAATCGGTGCCGCGCCTGTTCCTCGCCGGCATCCTGCCCGGATTGCTGCAGGCCGCCGCGTTCTTCGCCTGGGTGTTCTACTACGCGCGAAAGCACAATTTCCCGCGCGAGCCCAGCCTGCCGATGCGCGCCCGAATGCGCGTGACATGGCGCGCCCTCCCCGCGCTGTCGGTGCCCGTCGTCGTGCTGGTCGGCATCTATGGCGGGCTGGTGACGGTGACGGAGGCGGCGGTGGTCGCGGCCGTGGTGTCGCTGTTCGTCAGCCTGTTCGTCTATCGCGGCTTCCGCTGGACGCAGACCCTGGCGGTGATCGCCGACGCGGTGCGCAGTGCGGCCACGATCATGCTCATCATCGCCACGGCGCTGGCGTTCGGCCACTGGATGACCAGCTCCGGCATCCCCGCGACAACTGGTGAAATTCACCCTCGACAATCATTTCTCCACCTGGGAATTCCTGCTCGCGATCAACGTGCTGCTGCTGATCCTCGGCTGCTTCCTCGAGGTGACGGCGACGTTGCTGCTGGTGTTGCCGATCCTCGCCCCGGCGCTGCTGCCGCTCGGCGTCGATCCGGTGCACTTCTCCATCATCTTCACGCACAACATGGAGGTCGGGCTCGTGCATCCGCCGGTCGGGCTCAACCTCTACGTCCTCTCGACGATCTCCACCGCCCCGGTCGGCGAGGTGATCCGCGGCATCCTGCCATTCCTCATCCTGCTGCTGATCGTGCTCGGGATCATTACCTATGTCCCCTGGCTGACGCTGTGGCTGCCGAAGGCGGTGTACGGGTCGTAGCCGCGCATCTAGAGTATCATCGCTTAGCGTTGAATTACATACAACGGCGTCATCAACTCACTTCTACGCGGGGCTGTTTGGGGTGCTGTTGTGGCGGCGGATAAGTGGCCCGCCTTCGCCAGACTCTTGTCGGTCGCTTCGGCGGGCCACTGACCGGCCGCTGCCGTAGGTGCGTGCGGTTCATGCGGTGGCTTCGTCTTGGCGCAGCATGGCGTTGCAGATGACGACGAGCTTGCGCATGACGGCGGTGATGGCCAGGAGCGGCTTCTTGCCGTTGGCGATCAGCCGTTGATAGAAGACGCTCATCTTCGGATCCCGTTTGGACGCGGTGAGCGCGGCCATGAACAGCACCTTCTTGATCTCCAGGCGTCCGCCCCTGGTGCGGCGATAGCGGTCGGTGGCGCCGCTTTGACGAGGATGTGGCGCGAGGCCGGCGTGTGCCGCGGCCTGGCGCCGGCTCAGCGTGCCGAGCTCAGGCATCAGGGCGACCAGCGACACAGCGGTCACGCAGCCGATCCCGATCAGGCTGCTGACGGTGCGTGTCGCGGTGTGCAAGGTCTGATGGGCGTTGACGAGGGCCTGGGTATCGGCCTCGATGGCCGCGATCTGGGCATCGAGGCAGGCCTGAAGGCGATCGAGATAGGATCGCACGACTTGCGCACCCGGAGAGGACAGCCTGTTCTTGCAGGCGACGCGCTGATCGACGAGGTCGCGGCGTGTCAGCACCAGGGTCTGCAGCCGATCGCGCTCTTGGTCGGGCGGCTGCCAACGGGCGAGCCGGGGATGGCGTTCCTGACCATAGCGGGCCAGGGCGCGCGCATCGATGGCGTCGGTCTTGCCCAACGTGCCGAAGGATCGGATGAACGCCTTGACCTTGCGGGCGTCCGCCCGGTGCGCGGCGCGCCCGGCCTGCATCAGGGCGCTGAGCAAGGCCGCCTCGTGGCCGCCGGTGGCTTCGCAGACGGCCAGGCAGGTGTGGTCGAGGCCGGTGGCGAATGCGGCCAAGTCGTCTGGCTGGTTCGGGATGGTTCTGATGCGGCCGTCGCGGCTGTCGAACACGACGATGCCGGCCTTGCCGACGTCACAGCCGATGAAGCGCGCCGGCGCGGGGGTGTCCTGTGTCATGGCGGCTCTCTCTGCAAGCTTCCGATTGTCTGCGGGCGTCCGACGTGCGGCGGAGAGGCCCTGGCAACTCATCAAGCGTTGAAGGAAAGCGGGCAGACGACCATGATGACGACGGGCCGAAAGCCCTATTGCGAGACGGTCTTTCTGCCCGCGCCGTGGTCCGGGCTGCAACCCAGACCACGGCACCCCGCTCTCACGGGACACAGACATCATAACCAAATCGCCAAGAGACAATTGCGAGCGCAGCGCGGCAATCCATCGAGCGTGACAGCGGGTGGCCGCCCGTGCTGGGGCGCGATGGATCGCCACGCCGCTACGCGGCTCGCGATTACGTGGCTGAGCCAATTTGAGAGGATCACGCTCTAGCCGCGGTAATGCACCACCAGCCACACCGCCGGCGGCGACGTCGAGGTCCACTCGACGCGGTGGCGCACATGGGCCGGAATCTCGACGAAGGAGCCCGCGTCCAGGCGCCGGGCTTCTGCCTCACCCTCGAAACGGAGCAGGGCGGCGCCGGTCAGCAGCAGCACCCATTCCGACAATTCCTGGTCGTACCAGAACCCCGGCGGACTGGCCTGGCCCGTCGAGACGATCCGCTCGATCCGCACGGCGCGCGTCCGCAGCAGGTCGCGCAGCTCCTCGCTGTCCTGTCCCTCGGGCAGTTGGGCGAAAACATTGTCCAGCATCGCTACACCGCCATCGTGCGACGCTGATGCGCGCGCCCGATCCGCGCGGTGTCCTCGCGGTTGCCGGCGATCACCCGCACCCCCTCGTCGAGCCGCGCGGGGACGTTCTCGGGTGAGCAGCCTTCGAGGAAGGCGACGCGGTTGCGGCGACACGCGGAAAACACCCGCTCGCGCGCCGCGCGCATCTCCGGCGGATACGGGTCGCGCTGCAATTCGAGATAGCCGAGCGACAGGCCGAGATCGCCCGGCCCGAGTTCCGCGAAGCCGAGGCCGGGAACCGCGAGGATCGCGTCGCAATTGGCGATCCCCTCGGGGCTTTCGAGTTTCACGCCAAGCAGCAGCTCGCCCTGCGAATTGAGCGGCCATGGGTCGCAACGCCGCATGTATTCGATCGGCGACACCCCCCACATCGGCGCCGCCGTTCCCTCCGAGCCGCGCCCGCGCGTGCCGACGCCAAGCGGCGTGCCGCCCGCGCGCACCACGCCGCGCATCCGTTCAACCGGCGTGGGCAGCGTCTCGTCGACCCCCGCCGATTGGTGCGGATAGCGGCAGGATTCGACGAAGGCGCGCACCGCGTCGGCGCTCTCCGCCTGGCACAGCAGGACGCCATGCACGCCGCGCCCGAGGATCTGGCGGAACTGCCACGCATTGAACCGCACGTTCGCCGCATCCGTGCCGTTGACCGGTGCCTCCACGATCACCGCCGGCGTGCGATGGCCCGAACGCGTGGGCGCCGCATCCGCCATGCCGCGCATGTATTCGGCGAGCCCGCTCATGTCGAACGCGCCGTGCTCCATGCCGACATTGATGTAGTCGGCCCAGGTGCCGCCATCGAGGCGTCCCTGCTCGTAGGTCAGCACGTGACCGCTATGCGCCCCGTCGTAATAGATCGCCTGGTCCTGCTCCAGCAGCTCGATCGCGCGATTTATCCTGCCCGTCACAGCCTTCGCCCCCGCACCGGAGCGGCAAGCCTAACCCGGTCCCGCGCGGCGGCGAAGCGGGGCGTCAGAGCATCGGCCGTCCGCCGGTGACGGGCAGCAATGCGCCGGTGATGTAGCTCGCCTCGCCCGAGGCCAGCAGCACGTAGGCGGGTGCGAGTTCCGCCGGCTGCCCGGCGCGGCCGATGGGCGTGTTCTTGCCGAAATTCTTCACCGCCTCCTCCGGCATCGTCGAGGGAATCAGCGGCGTCCAGATCGGCCCCGGCGCCACCGCGTTGACGCGGATGCCCTGCTTGGCCACGAGTTGCGCCAGCCCCGCGGTGAAGTTGGCGATGGCTCCCTTGGTCGTCGCGTAGGCGAGCAGATGCGGCGAGGGATCCTTGGCGTTGATCGAGGAGGTGTTGACGATGGCGCTGCCCGGCTGCATCCGCGCGACCGCCGCCTTGCACAGGTAGAACATCGAATAGATGTTGGTGCGGAACGTGCGGTCCCACTCCTCGGCGCTGATGTCCGCGATGCTCTCGTGGCTGCGCTGCATCGCCGCGTTGTTCACCAGGATGTCGAGCTTGCCGAACTCGCGCTCGGCGCGCTCCACCAGCGACCGGCAATGCGCCTCGTCGGCCACGTCGCCTGCCACCACGACCGCGCGACGGCCAGCCCGCTCCACCCAGCGCGCGGTCTCGCGGGCGTCCTCGTGCTCCTCGAGATAGGCGATCAGCACGTCGGCCCCCTCGCGCGCGAAGGCGATGGCGACGGCGCGGCCGATGCCGGAATCGGCACCGGTGATGATCGCCGCGCGTCCCGCCAGCCGGCCGCTGCCCTTGTAGGAGTGCTCGCCGTGATCCGGCGTCGGCGCCATCTCCTGCGTCGCACCGGGCGGCGATTGCTGCTGCGGCTGCTGCGGCGGGGTGGGATGCGCGGTCTTGGGGTCTTGCGCCATTGGGCTGCTCCGCTGCGATGCTGCCCGCACTGAACAGGGCGCGCGCATCCGGGTTCGGTCCGCTCGGCTTGTTGAACGGGACTCAGGAGAAGGCGCAGACGATCCCGAACAGCGCGAGCCCGGCCGCGATCCAGGCCACGTAGTCGCCGATCAGCCCGCTGTGCAGCGCACTCAGCCCATCGAACAGCGGCGAGGTCAGCATGTCCGACGCACGCAGCAGCGGCCGCGGCAGGCAGCGCCGGGCGAGGTCGAAGCCGGCGATGACCAGCGCCAGCGCCAGCGACAGCCACGGCAGAAACGGATGCGGCGCGGCCGGGAGCAGGCTGGCGCCCCCGGCGCGGCCGGCGGCCCGACGCCCAGAATCGCGGCGTTGTCCGGGTGCATGAAGCCGTGCACGGCCCGGCCGGCGAACGCTCCCGCCGCGCTGCCCGGCAGCAGCGCGAGTGCCAGCAGCAGCGCGCAAGGCGCCAGCATCAGCCAGAGCGGACGGTCGGCACTCTCCTGCTCCTCCTCGGTGGGCGATCGCTCCTCCTCGCCCGGCGTCGGACCGAGCCCGAGGAAGATGCGACCCGACGCGCGCAGCACGGCGGCCCCGGTCAGCGCGGCGGCGGCCACGATCGCGGCACTGATCCACCCTCGGCCGGACGCGGTCGCCGCACCGTCGATCAGCCGCGAGCCCTCGTCCATCAACCCGACGGGCAGCCCCGCCAGCAGCAGGCCGCCGAGCGCCATCGCGATCCCCGCCGGCCAGACCTGCCGGCCCACGCCACGCAATCCGATCTCGTCGATGCCGGCGCAGGTGGCGAGCAGAATGCCGGCGACCATGAACAGCGCGCCCTTCACCAGCCCGTGCCCCACGAGATAGGTCATCATTCCCGCGAGCCCGTCCGGGCCGGAGCACGGCGAGGCCGATCAGCATGACGCCGACATGCGAGATCGTGGAGAACGCCAGCATCCGCTTCACGTGCCGCTGCGACAGGCACATGAAGCCGCCGACCAGCGCGCTCGCCGCCCCCATGCCGAGCAGCAGGTTGCGCATGAGGAAGGTGATGTCCGCCGAGGACGCGAACGCCGACCAGTAGAGCTTCGCCACGCCGTACAGGCCGAGCGCCACCATCGCGCCCGAGAAGATGACGCAGACCGGGCTCGGCGCGACGGCGTGCGCGTCGGAGAGCCAGAACTGGAACGGCACCATCGCCGCCTTGATCAGCAGGGCCGTGGCGAGCAGGCAGAAGCCGGCGGTGATGGCCGGGTCGCTCCCCGCCGCCGCGACCGCGCGGGCAATCGCGGAAAAATCGAGCGCGCCGGCACGGGCGTAGATCAGCCCGATGCCGCCGAGCATGAGATAGCTGCCGATGCCGTTGGTGACGGTGAAGTTGAGCGCGCCTTCCAGCGCCGAGGCTTCCAGGCGATAGCCGGTGAGCGCGAAGGCGGCGACGCTCATCACCTCGAACCAGACGAACAGGTTGAACAGGTCGTGGGTCAGCACGAAGCCGATCATCGCCGCGAGGAACAGCAGCATCAGCACGTGGAAATGCGCGTGCACCTCGTCGAAGATAGCCCCAGGCGAACACGAAGCTCGCGGCGAACAGCAGCCCGATCAGCACGCCGAGCGACGCGCCCACCTGATCGACGACGAAGCCGATGCCGAGCACCTGCCCGCCGGCTCGCGGCGTCCAGCCGCCGAACCAGTAGATCAGCGGCGCCTCGGCGGTGCGGAACACCATCAGCAGGCAGATCGCGGCGACGCACAACGCCACGATGGTGGCGACTGCGTCGGGCACCCGCCGCGGCAGCACATGCGCGAGCACCAGCATGATCGCGGCGACGCCGAGCGGCACGGCGACGGGCAGCGGCGGCAGGATCGCGTTCACCGGCGCAGCGGCCGCAATTCCTCGGGGTCGAGCGAGCCGCGCTTCTTGTGCAGTTGCAGCGCCAGCGCCAGCAGCAGCGCGGTCACGGTCGCGCCGATCACGATGTCGGTCAGCACCAGCGCCTGCACCACGGGATCGACCGCCGGTGTGCCGGGCGGATGGGAGTAGAAGATCGGCGCGCCCGCGCCCCATTTGTAGCCGACGGCGAGCAGCAGCACGTAGGTCGCGGACTGCAGCACGCCCAGGCAGCCGATCAGATGGACGTAGTTGCGGCTGGTGACGATGCCGTACAGCCCGATCCCGAGCAGCCACGCCGCGACCAGCCAGGGCAGCGAGCGTCATGTCGGATGCGTCCCCGGATCGTCGCCCTCCTGCACGGCGCGCGTCTCCTCCATGAACTCGATGAACAGCAGGGTGAAGCCGCCGGCGACCGCCAATGCGACGCCCGCGTTCGCCACCAGCATGAGCCCGCCGGAGAGCATGTCCCTGAGCTGTCCGAGCGGCAGCACGTTCTCGAGGAATGCTCGTCCCAGCAGCATCGGCGCCAAGTCCGGCGGCGGCGAACAGCGCTGCGCCGCCGCCCTCGAAGGCGTCGAACAGGCGCGAACGCACCAGCCGCCGCCAGCCGCGATAGCCCTCGCCGAGATACAGCAGCAGCAGCCCCGACGCGACGATCACGCCGCCCTGGAAGCCGCCGCCCGGCGTCACCGTCGCGTGCAGCGCGACGTAGATGCCGAACACCACGATCAGCGGCGCGATCGCGCGACACAGCAGCACCGTGGCGTCGCGCGCGATCGGCAGCCTCGCGGCCCACGACCTCGCCCGGCCGGGCGCTGAGATCCTGGCCGCGCGCGCCGCGCAGCAGCACGCACGACGCCGGTGACGGCGCAGAGCAGCATGAACTCCTCGCCGAGCGTGTCGAAGCCGCGATAGTCGAAGTTCACCGCGCGTCACCATGTTGGTGACGTGCCGCTCGCGCGGCGCGGCGTCGTTGATCGCGTCGCCGTAGGGCAGCGCATGGGCGCCGAAGCGCGGCATGTGCGCGCGCGACGCGCCAGACGGCGGGCAGCGCGCACAGCACGGCCAGGGCGAACACCAGCAGCCGGACGCGCCGGCTCATCGCGCGCCCGCGGTCCATCTTGATGCTGGCGAGCACCACGAGGAACAGCAGCGGCAGCGCCGCCGCGCCGACGACCAGTTCGGAGAACGCGACGTCCGGCGCCTGCAGCGCCATGAACAGCAGCGCCAGCACGAGGCCGTTGGCCGCCATCGCCAAGACCTGCCGGCGCGGCGTGCGCGACAGCACGACCCCGGTGCCGCTCGCCGCGACAAGCACGAACAGCATCGCCGAGCAGCACGCTCATTCGGCCGTATCCCCGCGCCGATCCGCGCAGCAGCAGCGCGCGGCCGTCGCGTGCGACAGCGCCGCGCCGATCAGCAGCGACGAGCGCCGCGATCAGCAGCACTGTCCCGGCGCGCGCGGAAAACCCGTCCGCCACGAACGCGGCCGCCGCGATCGCCGAGCCGGACACGGTGTTGACGAAGGTGGCGCAATGCAGCCGGTCGAGCGGCGAGCGCAGCCGGGCGAAACCGATGCAGCCCAGCCAGGCGGCGAGCACGGCGAGGGCGAGCAGGATGTCGATGACGATCGCGCTCACAGCCAGCGCTCGAGAAAATGCGCGAGCACCAAGGTGCCGGGCAAACCCAGCAACACCAGCGCGAGCGGCAGTTCGATAAAACTGCTCT
Organism: uncultured Alphaproteobacteria bacterium; assembly: GCA_963799825.1. GTDB lineage: Bacteria > Pseudomonadota > Alphaproteobacteria > Acetobacterales > Acetobacteraceae > JAFKFI01. The sequence continues at coordinate 134,903 of CAWCYL010000008.1, read as the reverse complement.
GGTCGAAGGCGAAGCTCATCATGCACCAGGATGAGCGCCGCGAGCGCGGTGGCGAGCTGCACCGCCGCCAGCCGGTCGCCGCTGGCGCCGCGACAGGCCACCAACACCGGCACCGCGAGCGCCGGCAGCAGCGCGATCGCCGCGACCAGCCAGGCGGTCACAGCGGCCACGCCCTGTCGCGCAGCGGCGGCACATGCGCCAGCCGGTGCATCACCAGGCCGTCGCTCGCGTCGAGGATGCGCAGCACATAGCCGTTGGGCGCCAGCGAAGCGGCAAGCGTCACCAGCGCGCGCCGTCCGGCATCCTCCGGCGTTGCACCGCCCGGCGCGAAAGGCTGGACCACCGCCTCGCCGTGCGGGTGTCGCGACAGCAGCACGCGGGCGACGCGCACCGCGTCGGGCGCCAGATCCGCGAGCGGCCGGAGGACGACGCGCGGCCACGGCGCACGCAGCCTGAACCGCCGCCCGGCGTCGCGGCGGATCAGCGCCGACAGCGCCGTGCCGACGAGCCCGCTGGCGACGGCGGCGATCACCTCGTCGGCACCGATCTCGCCGGCGCACAGCAGGTAGAACGCCGCGAGCACCACCCATGTCGCGCCAAGCGTCAGCAAGCCAAGGATCATCGTCCGATCCCTCCGCCGCCGCGCCAAGCATAACCACGGGGTGGCGGGCCGGTTCCGGGCGACCATATGCAACGCGACGTGCGGATGGGTGCCATGCCGGGAACCGTCACGCACGCGCCAGGTTGGCTGTTGGCTGGAGCGGGAGGGGACGATGGCCGAGGCGGAACCGACGGGCGTGCAGGTGCAGGTGGCGAACGCCCGGCCGGAGGATGTGGGCAAGGGGGCGGCGCGGGTCAGCCGCAAGACGCTCCAGGCGCTCGGGATGCAGCAGGGCGAGGCGCTGGAGATCATCGGCAAGCGCCACACCGCCGCGATCGTCGTGCCGCCCTACCCGGAGGACGAGGATCTCGAGATCATCCGCCTCGACGGGCTGCAACGCGGCAATGCCGGGGTCACGGCGGGCGAGCGCATCGAGGTGCGCCGCGCGCAGGTCCGCGCCGCGACGCGCGTTACGCTTGCCCCGGCGCAGAAGAATCTGCGCCTTTCGGGCTCCGGCGAGGCGCTGCGCCGCACCTTCATCGGCCGCCCGGTGGTCGCCGGCGACGTGGTTTCCACCTCGGTCTATCAGCGCGCGGCGGGCGGTGCGCCGGACGGGTTCTACGAGCAGCAGGCGTACGCCCTGCAGGAAATCCGCCTGCTGGTGGTCGGCACCACGCCGAAGGGGATCGTGCGGATCGACCAGACCACCGAGATCGAGCTGCTGCCGCAATACGCCGAGCCCAAGGAGACCCGCCGCGCCGACGTCACCTATGACGACATCGGCGGCCTCGGCGACGCGCTCGACCAGGTGCGCGAGATGGTCGAGCTGCCGCTGCGCCATCCCGAGCTGTTCCAGCGCCTCGGCATCGACCCGCCGAAGGGCGTGATCCTCCACGGTCCGCCGGGCACCGGCAAGACGCTGCTGGCCCGCGCCGTCGCGACCGAGAGCGAGGCGTCGTTCTTCTCGATCGCCGGCCCCGAGATCATGGGCAGCCATTTCGGCGAGAGCGAGCAGCGGCTGCGCGACATCTTCCAGGAAGCGGGACAGCGCGCGCCGTCGATCATCTTCATCGACGAGATCGACAGCATCGCGCCGAAGCGCGACGAGGTGCGCGGCGAGGTCGAGCGGCGCATCGTCGCCCAGCTCCTCACCTTGATGGACGGGCTGGAGCCGCGGCAGAACGTGGTGGTGATCGCGGCGACCAACCGCATCGACGCGATCGACGAGGCGCTGCGCCGGCCCGGCCGGTTCGATCGCGAGATCGTGATCGGCGTGCCCGATCAGGACGGGCGGCGTCAGGTGCTCGGCATCCACACGCGCGGAATGCCACTCGGCGAGGACGTCGATCTCGATGCGCTGGCGCGCACCACCTACGGTTTCGTCGGCGCCGACATTTCCGCCCTGGCGCGCGAGGCGGCGATGGACGCGGTGCGGCGCATCCTGCCCAAGATCAACCTGCGCGAGGGCATCCCGCCCGACGTGCTGGCGAGCCTGCGCGTCTGCCGCGCGGATTTCGAGAATGCGCTGAAGCGCATCCAGCCCTCGGCGCTGCGGGAAATCATGATCCAGGTGCCCAACGTCACCTGGGAGGATGTCGGCGGGCTCGAAGCGACGCGCGAGCAGTTGCGCGACGGGATCGAGCTGCCGCTGAAGCACCCCGAGGCGTTCCGCCGCCTCGGCATCCGCCCGGCCAAGGGTTTCCTGCTGTTCGGCCCGCCCGGCACCGGCAAGACGCTGATGGCGAAGGCGGTGGCGCGCGAGAGCAACGCCAACTTCATCGCCACCAAATCCTCCGACCTGCTGTCGAAATGGTACGGCGAGAGCGAGCAGCAGGTAAGCCGGCTGTTCGCCCGCGCGCGGCAGGTGGCGCCCACCGTCATCTTCATCGACGAGATCGACAGCCTGGTGCCCGCGCGCGGCGGCTCGATGGGCGAGCCCGCGGTGACGGAGCGCGTGGTCAACACCATCCTCGCCGAGATGGACGGGCTGGAGGAGCTGCAGAGCGTGGTGGTGATCGGCGCCACCAATCGCCCCAACCTGCTCGACCCGGCGCTGCTGCGGCCGGGCCGGTTCGACGAGCTGATCTATGTGCCGGTGCCCGACCAGGCCGGCCGGCTGCACATCCTGCGCATCCAGACGCGGGACATGCCGCTCGGCGTCCGACGTGGATCTCGAGGAGGTGGCGCGGCGGACGCAGGGCTACACCGGTGCTGATCTCGGCGATGTGATCCGCCGCGCGGGCCTGCTGGCGCTGCGCCAGGATCTCGGCAGCGCGACGGTCGGCCGCGCGCATTTCGAGCAGGCGCTGAAGGAGACCCGCGCCTCGGTCACGGTCGAGATGGAGCGCGAGTACGAGGAGCTGCGCGCGCGTCTCAAGCAGCAGGGTGCCACGCCGCGCCAGCCGATCGGCTTCGCCATCGGCGCGAGCTGACGGGGCATCGACCGCCGGCGAATTTCGTTGCGAAGCGGCGACGCCGCATGGATCGTGGCCGGACTCGCCCTCGGTTCAGGCACAGGATGATGCATCCGGCTCTGTTGGAAAGGCTCCGCTCGCTGCCCGCGCTGGATGCCCGCCATGCGCGCGGGCAGGCGCGCCCCTGCAAGCTGTGCCGAACGCCCGCGCCGCCGTTCGACGCGGTCGATCTCAACAAGCTCTGCTCGGATCGCGATCCCTACGCGTTCGGCCTGTCGGGCGTCATGGTGCCGTACCAGCGCTGCCCGACATGCGGCTTCCTGTTCACGGCGTTCTTCGACGACTGGTCGCCCGCCGATTTCGCCCGCTTCATCTACAACGACGACTACATCAAGGTCGACGGCGCCTATGCCGAGGTGCGCCCCCAGGAGATGGCGGCGTTCGTCGCGCGCAAGGCCGCCCACGCGCGGGACGCGCGGATCCTCGATTACGGCTCGGGCCTCGGCGGGTTGGCGCGCCATCTGCGCGAGGCGGGTTTTCGCGACGTGGAAAACTACGACCCGTTCTCCAGCCCGGAACGGCCGGCCGGGCGGTTCGACATTGTTACCTGTTTCGAGGTCATCGAGCATTCGACCGCCCCGCTGGCGGCACTCGAGGACATGCGCGGCTTTCTTGCCGACGATGGCTGCGTGCTGTTCACCACCGGGATCCAGCCCGACGACATCGCGACCCGTCGCGCGAGCTGGTGGTATGTCGGCCCGCGCAACGGCCACGCCTCGATCTTCACGGTCGATGCGCTCGCGATGCTGGCGGCGCGATGCGGCCTGGTCCTGCATTGCGGCGTCGAGGGCATGGCCTTTTCCACCGGCCGGCCCTCCGCCGCGTCGCGCGGGCTGCTCGCGACGGTCGGTGATCCGTATCTCTTTCTCCCGCTTGGCTCACCGCCTGACGGGACCACGGCCGAGGCGGCCGACTGGCACGCCCTGGAACGGCCCGGCGCCGACGCGTTCCGCTGGACGCGCGCGAGCGCGGTGCGGTGGCGGATCGACCTGCCGCCGATCCGCCCCTGCACCGCCAAATTCCTCATCCCCCTGCACATGGAGATCGAGCCCGGCTTCGCCGTCGCCTCCCGGCTGTTCGTCGGCGACCGCGAATTGCCGCCGCCGCAGATCGAGGCCGGCCGGCTGGTCGTGACCGGCGTGCTCGATCACGAAGCCGACGGCCCGCTCACTCTGCGCACGCCGCAGCCCATCCGGCCCGCCGATCGTGGCGCGGGCAGGGACGGGCGCACCTTGGGCCTCGCCATTCCCGTCACCCGATAGCCCGCGACCACACCATGCGCGCACGTTGGCTTTCTACGGCGACTGACGGCGGCGGACTGAAGTCCGCCCTACCAGCCTGTCGGATGTAGGGCGGACTTCAGTCCGCCACGATCCGGGCAGCTAAAACCCAAGCGGCAAGCGTTCGTCGAGCCAGGCCCGCGCGCCGTCGAGCGCGCGGGCGACCGCGTCCGGGCCGCGCCCCATGCCCTCCAGATTGTGGAACGCCACATCGCGTATGCCGATGGTCGCGAGGATTGCGCGCAGATACGGCGTGAGATAGTCGGGCTGCCGCGCCGGCTCGCTGGAATGAAAGCCGCCCGACGCCGTCACCACGATGGTCGGCCGATCGCGCAGCAATCCGATCTTTCCCTCCGGCGTACTGCGAAACGTACGGCGGATGCGCACCACGTGGTCGATCCATGCCTTGAGCGGCGCGGGCACCGAGTAGTTGTGCATCGGCGTGGAGATCACCAGCATGTCGCTGGCCTCGAGCTCGCCGATCAGCGTCTCCGAACAGGCAAGCGCCGCCGCCTCGGGCTCGCCGCGTTGTTCGCGCGGCATGAGCATGGCGATGGCGCGCCCCTCGTCGACATAGGGCGGCGGATCGGCGGCGAGGTCGCGCGTGACGATCCGTGCGTCCGGATGCAGCGTAGCGAGACGCGCCATCAGCTCGCCGCCGAGCCGTCGGCTGAACGACGCGCCGATGCGCGGGCTGCAATCGACGTGCAGGATGCTCGAAAACTCCAACGCACGGTCCCTCACGTCAGCGGCTTGCCGAAATGCAGCCCGGTCGCCAGCATCCCGTTGCGAAAGTAGAAGCGCTGGCCGAGCGAATTGTCGATCGCCGTGTCGAGCGTCATTCGACGGCAGCCGAGTGCCCGCCCCTCCGCCGCCACCGCGTCGAGCAGCTCGGCGCCGATCCGCCCGCGACGCTCGGACTGCGCCACGACGAGGTCGTCGATGTAGACGAACCGGCCGTGGATCAGGTTCTCCTGCATCCGGTACCCCGCCAGCCCGACCGCCGCCGCGTCGCGCCACGCGGCGAGCAGCCGATAGCCCGCCTCGCGCTGCCGGGCCACCCGCTCGGCGAACTCCTCGGCGCTCGCGAGATGCGGCCGCAGCTGCCGCATCACCGGGAAGCACGCGGCGATGTCGCGATCCGCCTCGGCGTGGCGCAGCGCGAGCGTCGTCACGCCGCCTTGGCCTGGACGACCGGGTGCGGGGTGCGGAAGCTGATCGCGAGGCGGTTCCACAGGTTGATGAGCCCGATCAGCGTTGTCAGGTTCACCACCTCCGCGTCCGAGAAGCACTCGCGGAGTGCGTCGTATTCGGCGTCGGGAGCGTGCGTCTCGGCGATCAGCGTCACCGCCTCGGTCCACGCCAGGGCGGCGCGTTCCCGCGCGCTGTAGAGCGAGGATTCGCGCCAGCCGCTCAGCAAATAGAGCCGCTGCTCGGTCTCGCCATGCCGGCGCGCGTCGCGGCTGTGCATGTCGAGGCAGAACGAGCAGGCGTTGATCTGCGAGGCGCGCATCTTCACCAGCTCGATCAGCGACTTCTCCAGCCCGCATTGCTGGATGTCGGCCTCCACGCGACGCACCGCGTCGATCGTCGCCGGAGCCACGTCGTAGGCGCGCACTCTCTCGTCCGACATTGCTGCCTCTTCGGTTGACACGCGGACCGTAGATTGTCGATGGCCTAGCGGACAGGGCCAAGATCGGCTATTCGGGCTAGGCCATGATCCAGCCGATCACGCTCGAACCGCAAGGCGCCGCGCCGGCCTACCGCCAGATCTACGACCGGGTGCGCGAGGCGATCGCCGCCGGCACGCTGCGGCCAGGCGAGCGGCTGCCCGCGTCGCGCAATCTCGCCGGCCAGCTCGGCATCGCGCGCGGCACCGTGGACGCGGCGTACAGCCTGCTTGCGGGCGAGGGCTACATCGTCGCGCGCGGTCCCGCCGGCACGCTGGTCTCGCCGTATTTGACGGAGCCCCTGGCCGCATCGCGCCGCGCCGACAGGCCGCCGCCGCGCGCGCCAGGCGTCACGTCGCCGCCAGTGCTGCCGTTCCAGATGGGCCTGCCGGCGCTCGACGTATTCCCCCGCAAACTCTGGTCGCGGCTGGCGGTGCGCGAGGCGCGCAAGCTCGGCGCCGCCCGCATGGGGTTCGCCGATCCCGCCGGCCACCTCGCGCTGCGCGAGGCGATCGCCGCCTATCTCGCGATCTCGCGCGGCATCGTCTGCGCGCCGGCGCAGATCTTCATCACCGGCGGCTATCAGGGCGCGCTCGATCTGGTCGTTCGCGCGAAGCTGCGGCCGGGCGACGCGGCGTGGGTCGAGGATCCCGGCTACGTGCTGGCGCGCGAGGCGCTGGCGGCGGCGGGCGCGCGGCTGGTTCCGGTGCCGGTCGACGGTAACGGGATGCGCGTCGCCGACGGGATCGCGCGGGCGCCGGACGCGCGCTTCGCCGCTGTCACGCCGTCGCACCAGAGCCCGCTCGGCGTCGCGCTCAGCCTGCCGCGCCGGCTTGCGCTGCTGGCCTGGGCGCGCGCCGCGGACGGCTGGGTGATCGAGGACGATTACGACAGCGAGTTCCGCTACACCAGCCGCCCCCTGCCGGCGCTGAAGAGCCTCGACCGGGACGATCGGGTGCTCTACGCGGGCAGCTTCAGCAAGGCGCTGTTCCCGGCGCTGAGGCTCGGCTATCTCGTGGTGCCCGAGGCGCAGGTGGCCGCGTTCTCCGAAATCTGCCGCCTCTCCCAGTGGGGGCGAGGGATCCACGATCAGGCGGTGGTCGCCGCGTTCATGGCCGAGGGCCATTTCCCGCGCCATCTGAAGCGAATGCGCGGGCTCTATGCGGCGCGCCGCGCGGCTCTGGCGGAAGCGCTGACGGGCGTGTTCGGCGACCGTCTGGCGATCGAGCTGCAGGCCGGCGGGATGCATTTGCTCGCGCGCATCGACGCCGCCATGAGCGACGAAGCACTGGTCCGACAAGCCAACGCGGCGGGCCTCGCACCCACCGCGCTGTCCACCACGTGTATCGCGCGGGATTGCGGCCAGGGATTGCTGCTGAGCTTTACCAATATCGCCGAAGCCGACGCGCCGGGCGTCGCGCGTGCGCTGGAACGCGCGATCGGCCCGGCGCTGCGGCCCGTCAATACATGTGCTGCCCGCCGTTGATCGACAGCGTGGAGCCGGTGATGAAATCCGCTTCGTCGGCCGTGAGGAACGCGACGCCGCGAGCGATGTCCTCGGCCTTGCCGAGCCGACCGGCGGGGATGCGCGCGACGATCTTCTGCAGCACGTCGCCCGGCACCGCGCGCACCATGTCAGTATCGACGTAGCCGGGCGCGATGGCGTTGACGGTGATGCCGAAGCGGGCACCCTCCTGCGCCAGCGCCTTGGTGAAGCCGTGGATGCCGGATTTCGCGGCGGCGTAGTTCACCTGGCCGTACTGGCCGGCCTGGCCGTTGATGCTGCCGATGTTGACGATGCGGCCGAATTTCTGCGCGCGCATGGAATCGAAGGTGAGCTTGCAGAGGTTGTAGCAAGAGCCAAGATTGGTATCGATCACCGCGTCCCACATGTCGCGGTCCATCTTCGCCAGCGTGCCGTCGCGGGTGATGCCGGCGTTGTTCACCACGATCTCGATCGGGCCAATCTCGGCGGTGATCCGCTTGATGGCGTCCTGACAGGCGGCGAAATCCGAGACGTCGAATTTGTGGCATATGATGCCGGTCTCGCCGCCGAAGGCCGCGGCTGCCGCCTCGTTGCCGCCGAAGTTGGCGATCACCGTGCGGCCCTGCGCCTTCAGCGCCTTGCTGATTGCCGACCCGATGCCCCGCGTGCCACCCGTGACCAGTGCGACCCGTGCCATTGTCCGTCTCCCTCTTGCTCGGCGGCTTGTCGCCAGCCGTATCATGGTTCGCCTATCATGCGCCTGCGCATCCGGGAACGGGATGGGCAAATCGCTTGTGCGGCGCAGCATCGAAGCTGGCGTATCGTGGATGTGAAACGCGATCGGGCGGGGGAAGGACATGCGGCTCGAAGGCAAGGTCGGCATCGTGACGGCGGGCGGTTCCGGCATGGGACGCGCGGGGGTGACGCGTTTCGCCAAGGAGGGCGCGTCGGTGGCGATCGTCGACCTCGACGGCGGCAAGGCCGAGGCGCTGGCCGGCCGCCTGCGGGCCGATGGCGGCAAGGTGACGGTGATCGCCGGCGACCTCCGCCGCGACGAGTTCGCGCGCGCGGTCGTGTCGCGCACGGTCGATGCGTTCGGCGCGCTTGATTTCGTCTGGAACCATGTCGGCCATCCCGGTCCCGCCGCCGTCGAGGGCGTGGACATGGCGCAGTACGAGCTGGCGATGGACCTCAATTTGCGCAGCGTGCTGGTGACGACCGAGGCGGCGATCCCGCACATGCGCGCCCGTGGCGGCGGCGCGCTGCTGTTCACCGCCTCGATCGCCGGTCTCACGGGTTCGGCATACAGCCCGGTCTACTCGATGGCGAAGTTCGGGGTCGTGGGCTTCGTCCGCTCCTTGGCGAAGCGGCTCGCGCCCGATCACATCCGGGTGAACGCGGTCTGCCCCGGCATGACCGACACCCCGATGCTCCGCACCTTCGTCGCCCGCCCCGACCAGCCCAGCACCAGCAACCAGGTGCCGGAGATGGTCGTGCGACAGGTGGTCAAGACGGTCCCGTTCGGCCGGGCGGCCAAGCCGGACGAGGTCGCCAACGCGGCACTGTTCCTGCTGTCCGACGAAGCCTCCTACGTCTCCGGCATTGCCCTGCCCGTGGACGGGGCGGCGACGGCCTAGGGGGAATTCCACCTTCCCGTAAGGTGATTAGGACGAATGACGGGACATTTGCCTTACTCGCGGGTAGCGCGGCCATACCATATGCCCTATCTGTCTTCGATCGACATCGGATGCAGGAGCCTCAGCAGATGGCAAGCTCTCACGAAGCCCAGGCCGACGGCGCGCCGGCTCTTGACTACGACGCCATCATCATCGGGGCGGGCATTTCGGGCCTCTATCAGCTCTACCGTTTGCGCGAGCTCGGGATGCGGGTGCGCGTGTTCGAGGCCGGCACCGGGGTCGGCGGCACCTGGTACTGGAACCGCTATCCGGGCGCGCGCTTCGATTCCGAAAGCTATTCCTACAGCTACTCCTTTTCCCAGGAGCTGCTGGAGGAATGGGACTGGTCCGAGCATTTCGCCGCCCAGCCCGAGACGCTGCGCTATCTCAACCACGTCGCCGACAAGTTCGACCTGCGCCGCGACATCCAGTTCCGTGCCCGGGTGAGCGCGGCGCACTACCAGGATGAGGCGCGGAGCTGGGACGTGACCCTGGAGGACGGCAGCCGGCACCGCGCGCGCTTCCTGATCACCGCGATCGGCCCGCTCTCGGCCCCGACCATGCCGCGCATCGAAGGGGTGGGGAATTTTCAGGGCGAAGCCTTCCACACCGCGCGATGGCCCCACGAACCGGTCGACTTCGCCGGCAAGCGGGTCGCGGTGATCGGCACCGGCGCCACCGCCGTGCAGACCATCCAGACCATCGCCGGGAGCGTCGGGCACCTGACCGTGTTCCAGCGCACGCCGAATTGGTGCGCGCCGCTGCACAACGGCAAGATCGACGCTGAAACGATGGCGACGATCAAGGCCGGCTATCCGGAGATGTTCAAGCGCTGCCAGGAGACCTTCGCCTGCTTCCTGCACACGGCGGACCCGCGCGGCACCTTCGAGGTCTCCGACGAGGAGCGCGAGGCGTTCTTCGAGAAGCTGTATGGCGAGCGCGGCTTCGGCATCTGGCAGGGCAATTTCCGTGACATCCTGACCGACCGGAAGGCGAACGCGCTGATTTCCGACTTCGTGGCCCGCAAGATCCGCCAGCGGGTGAAGAACCAGGACGTGGCGGAGAAGCTGATCCCGAAAAATCACGGCTTCGGCACCCGCCGCGTGCCGCTGGAGACCAAGTATTACGAGGTCTACAACCAGGACAACGTGAAGCTCGTGGACATCAAGGAGACGCCGATCGAGCGGGTCACGCCGAAGGGCATCAAGACCAGCGATGCCGACTACGAGTTCGACATGATCATCTACGCGACCGGCTTTGACGCCATCACCGGCAGCTTCGACCGGATCGACATCCGAGGCGCGGACGGGTTGCGGCTGAAGGACAAGTGGCAGGGCGGGCCGCAGACCTATCTCGGCGTCATGGTCGAGGGTTTCCCCAACATGATGATGCTGATGGGGCCGCATACGGCGCTCGGCAACATTCCGCGCAGCATCGAATACAATGTCGAGTGGGTAACGGGCCTGATGCGCTTCGCACGGGAGCAGGACCTGACGCGCGTGGAGGCCACGCAAGCGGGGGTGGCGTCCTGGACCGAGCACGTCAAGGCGCTGGGCGTGGGTCTGCTGTCCAACGAAATCGATTCCTGGATGACCGGGATCAACTCCAACGTGGAGGGCAAGCAGACCCGCATCATCGCCCGCTACAGCGGCAGCGCCCCGGCGTACCGCGCGCGGTGCGACGAGGTGGCGGCCAATGGCTATCAGGAACTCGCGCTCGCGTAGACAGCCATCGAGCCAGCACCAGGCCAGCGAGCGGCGCGCTGGCCTGGTGCTTCGACCGAAAGTTTCAGCCGTTACCTTCTGGTCGCGGGTCCGGGGTCCGGTAAGTCGCTATGGGCGCGCTTATCAGGCGAAAAGGCCCGCCGAGAGGTTCGAGACTGCTACTCCGCTCAGCGTCACGTCATGGGTTGCGGAGAGGTGCAGGACTGCATTGCCGTGCGTGTCGCTCGTTGCACCAGCGAGCAGGCCCAAATCCGCGGCGCCGGAGAGCACGACACCCGTTGGGTCAGTGACATGCAGATGGTCCTGCCCAACCCGGAATCCGGACAACAGATCCTGCATCACGTCAGCTTGATGCAGACCGAACGTCACGGCACCGGCGCCGATCCGCGTGGTCGCGCGAGCCATCACGCCACCCTCGATCAACTCGACCGTGAATGTGCTCAGCCCGCCTACGGCTACGTTGGTCGTGAAAGATGCGGCGCTGGTGTGCTGGATGGTCGAGAACCCGGTGCCGGTTCCTGGGCCGACCGATCTTCCGTCAACGGCGCCATAGAGCAGCACCGGAGAGGCGTTTACGAAATTGCCGGTGATCTGGACGTTGTGAGTGTTCGGGTCGAAGGTCGCGGCCAGGTTGGGTTGCGTGCTCGGGGAGGGGGGCGGTGATGGAGGGGGCGGCGCAGGCGGGGGCGGCGCAGGCGGGGGCGGTGCAGGCGGGGGCGGATCCGGCGTGGGAGGGGGAGGCGGGACGTTGACGGCGTAGGGGTGCGACGTCGTATCCAAGGTCGGCCGGCTCGCCATCGTGGTGTCGCCGGTCTCGGTGCCGACGCCGGCGAGCACCTTCCCGGCCGGAATGCCGAACAGCTGGTTGCCCGACAGCTGCGCCGTGCCGTAGCCCAAATTCCACACCGCCGTGACCGAGGCGAGGTCGTTTACGATGACATTGCCAGACACCTGGAAGTTGTTGCCAACGTGCAACGCCCCTTCCTCGCCGTAGGCGATGATGACCGGGTTGTGGCCGTTCGCGCCCTGCTCGATGGTATTCTGGCTGATCACGGCATTGCCGCCATTCGGCAGATCGATCGAGTAGGAGGAGGTGCTGGCGTTATCGAAGATTCGATTGTTCGTGATCGTGTTGTTCTCGGCTCGAGACTTCACCTCGTGCCCTTCGGACGTATCGTGCGAGTAGCTGTTCGTCATCGTGAACGAGCCGACGTCGCCGATGTAGATGTTGTGTGTGTAGCCGTCGCCGATACCGTTGAAGGCGAACTCGGAGTGGTCGATCACGACTGACCCGGTTCCGGGGTTCCAGGGAGTCGCCAAGATCCCATCCTGGTTGTTGTGGAAGTAGTCGTTGGTCAGCGTCAGGTTGCCGTTCTGGTAGCGTATGCCGGCGCCGTTGCTCCCGTACGGCGTCTGTGCGCCGGAAAAATCGAACCCGTCGATGCTGACCGTCGGGGTGGTGTCCTGGGTGCCGACGACCAGGATGCCCTTCTGGTTGGGGACAGCCGCCGTCTCATTCATCAGCACGCGGCCGCCGACAGCCTCGAGATTGATGCTGGTGGAAATGGTGGCGGTGTCGTTCGTGTAGGTTCCGGCTTGGACCTGGATCGTGTCGCCGTTCTGCGAGGCTGCAATCGCGGTCGCGATCGTCTGGTACTGATATGCCGATCCGATGCCGACCGTTAAAATGCGGTTGGGGGATGTCATCCCGCTTCTCCTATGTGTTGTGCGCCTGCACCGCGCTAGAAGCGCGAGATTGAGCCCAGGCCGTCGTCGGAATCCGGGTGCGGTCCCGAAACCCGGAGAGAAAAGGGTGGTCTCAATGTGCTTCTTTGAGCTGAAAGTCGTGATCGGGTGTGATGATGACTACGCGGTGATCCCGGCACTCTGGTCGGCAAATGGTTAATGACTCACTAACGCGGCGCGCCGACGCCGCCGGCCAGTGACGGCTCTTGATCCGACCGTCTGCGGCGTTTCTTCTGGCTCAGATGAGGGGAATTCCCGCTGTTACGCACCAACCGCCCGCCGCCGCCGGCGAATCGCCGGTACCGGTTGCGGCGCGGGCGCCGCCTCGTCCACATCGCCCAGCGCCTCCAGCAACGCCATGCGCAGCTTCGCGAGCCGACGCTCGTTCTCCACCTTCAGGCCGAACACGTCCTTGACATAGAAAACATCCACCGCCCGCACGCCGTAGGTCGTCACGTGGGCCGAGGCGATCTGCAGACCCTGCTCGCTGATCGCGGTGGTGACGTCGTGCAACAGGCCGGGGCGGTCGCGGCCGTTCACTTCCAGCACCGTGTGGGTGTTCGAGGCGTGGTTGTCGATCACCACGCGGGGCGGCACATGGATCGCGCGCATCCGCCTCCCGAGCAGCGATTTTGACAGCTTGCGGATCTCGGTCGAGAGGCGGATGCGGCCCGATAGCGCCTGCTCGATCAGCACCGATAGCCGTGCGAGACGATGCGGCGCGTCGAACGTGCCGCCGCCGGCGTCCTGGATCCAGAACGTGTCGAGCGCCATGCCGTTGGTCATGGTGTGGATCCGCGCGTCCACGATGGAGGCGCCCGCCACCGCCAGCGCGCCGGCGATCTTGCTGAACAGCCCGGCATGGTCGGCGACGTAGACCGTCACCTCCGTCACCGCGCGGGCCGGCAGCGGTTGCGTGTCCACCGTCAGCGGCGCGCGGCGTTGCTCGGCCTCGCGCACCAGGCGAGCGTGGCGGGCGTGCGTCTCCGGGTCGAAGGAGAGCCAGTAGCCGGCATAGCCGAGCGAGGTGAAGTGCTCGATTTCTTCGCGGGTCCAGCCGGTCAGCAGTGCCGCCGCGGCCTGGCGGGCGCGCGCCACGCGCACGTCGCGCTCGGTGGTGGAGAGCCCGCCGGCCAGCACCTCGGCCACCCGCGAATAGAGCTCGCGCAGCAGCGTCGCCTTCCAGCCGTTCCACACCTTGGGCGAGACCGCGCGCATGTCCGCCACCGTCATCACCAGCAAGAGGCGCAGCCGCTCGGGCGACTGGATCACCTCGGCGAGGTCGAGGATGGTCTTGGGGTCGTCGATGTCGCGCTTGAAGGCGGTCTGGCTCATCAGCAGGTGGTGCAGCACCAGCCAGGAGACGGTCTCGGTCTCCTCCGCCGACAGGCCGAGTGCGGGGCACACTTCGAGCGCCAGTTCGGCGCCGATCTCCGAATGGTCGCCGCCGCGGCCCTTGGCGATGTCGTGCATGATCATCGCCATGTACAGCGACCGGCGCGACTGCAACTGGTCCATCAGGCTGGAGGCGATCGGCGCCACGTCCACCAGATCGCCGCGCTCCAGCGTGTCGAGCACGCGGACGGCTTCGATGGTGTGCTCGTCCACCGTGTAGATGTGGTAGGTGTCGAACTGCATCTGGCCGACGATGCGCGCCCAGTCGGGGATGAAGCGGCCGAGGAAGCCGGCCTCGTTGAGGATGGCGAGCCAGCGCGCGCCGTCCGCCCGGTGGTGCTCGCTCTGGCCGCCGCACAGCAGGTCCATGAACAGCGCCGCCGCCCGCGGATCCCCGCGCAAGGCGACGGCGCGCCGCTCGCAGCGGATCAGCGAACGCATCGCCAGCGGATGCAGCTCGAGATTGCGGTCGCGCGCGACTTGCAGGATGCGCAGCATCTGGATCGGCTCGTCGTCGAAATCCCGCCCAGGGACCGGCAGCAGCTTGCCCTCGGCCAGCACGAACCCGGCGTTGAGCAGCGCCTTGTCGGTTTCGGCGGCGAAGGCGGGCGGCCCCAGCGCGGCGCGGGTCAGCGCCGGCTCCAGCACGCGCGTCATCGCGCGTGACCTCGCGCACGGTGAGGAAATAGTGGCGCATGAAGCGCTCCACCCCGTCCTGCCTGCCGTGCCGCGTGTAGCCCATCCGCGCGCCGACCACCGGCTGCAGGTCGAAGGTCAGCCGCTCCTCCGCCCGGCCCGCGACGTAGTGCAGGTGGAAGCGCACGGTCCACAGGAACTCCCAGGAGCGGCGGGCATGCTTCGCCTCGGTCTCGGTGATGAGGCCGCCGCCGCCGGCGAGCGGACCGGCGAGCTCGCCCATCGTTTGGGTGTCGAACAGGTAGCGAGCGAGCCAATAGAGCGTCTGCAGGTCGCGCAGGCCGCCGCGTCCCTCCTTGACGTTCGGCTCCACCATGAAGGCGCTCTCGCCGAAACGGCGATGGCGCACGGCGCGCTCGTGCTGCTTGGCGGCGATGAACTCGCCCGCGCCGCTCTCCTGGCAGTTGCGGCGGAACCGCTTGTGGAACTCGGCGAACAGGCCCTTGTCCCCGGCGATCCGCCGCGCGTCGAGCAGCGAGGTGCGGATCGTGGCGTCCTTCTCCGCCTCGGCGAGACATTGCTCGATCGAGCGGGTGGCGTGGCCGACCTTCAGCCCGAGATCCCACATGAAGTACAGCATGTACTCCACCGCCTTGAGCGTCGCCGGCTGCGGCTCGGCGGGGGTGAGGAACAGCAGGTCGATGTCGCTGAACGGCGCCAGCACGCCCCGCCCGTAGCCGCCGGTCGCGGTCACGGTGAGCTTTTCCGAGAACTCGCCCACCCGCTGCTGCGTGCGCGTGCAGCGCCGTGACCAGCCCGTCGACCAGCGCGCCAAGCTTGCGCCCGGCTTCGAGGCCGGTGATCTGCTCGTGCTCGAAGGCTTCCTGCACGTGGTGCTGGATGCGCGCGAGGTGGCGACGGAAGGCACCCAGGGCCGCGTCGCGCGACACGCCGCCGGGGTCGGTGGCGAGCGAGGCCAGGGTGTCGGCGAGAAAGCCGGCGCTGGTGTCAGGCGCTTTCGGCAGGGGAATGGGCGTCAACATCGCGGCAATGGTAGCCTCTCATCGGCGTCGCGAACAGGAAGCAGCGACTTTATTCTGTAGATTGTCTCAAGTGCTTCGCGCGGGGTTAGCCGGTCGGGATCGATCGCGGCCAGCGCCTCGTGCAACGGATCCGGCGGCGTCGTCGGATCGACGGCGGGAGCGGCGGCGAACAGCGGCAACTCGCCGAGCGGCGCCTCGGTGATGCCGAGCGGGCCGCCGTTGCGCTCCAGCATCGCCAGCAGCGAGGCGGCGCGCTTGACCACGGATGCGGGCACGCCGGCCAGTTCGGCGACGTGCACGCCCCAGCTCCGCCCGGCGGCACCCTCGGCTACCTCATGTAGGAACACCACGCCGCCCTTCCACTCCTTGACGCGCATGGTGTGCGGTGCGAGCCGGGGCAGGCGCCCGGCGAGGCCGGCAAGCTCGTGGAAATGCGTGGCGAAGATCGTGCGGCAGCGGATCGTGGAATGCAGGCCCTCCAGCACCGCCCAGGCGATCGCGAGCCCGTCCAAGGTCGCGGTGCCGCGGCCGATCTCGTCCACCACCACGAGCGAGCGCGGCCCGGCCTGGTGCAGGATCGCCGCCGTCTCGGTCATCTCCACCATGAAGGTGCTGCGCCCGCGCGCGAGGTCGTCGGCGGCGCCCACGCGGCTGAACAGCCGGTCCACCACGCCGATCCGCGCCGCCTCGGCCGGTACCGGCAGCCCGGCCTGGGCGAGGATCACCGCCAGCGCGTTCTGCCGCAGGAAGGTGGACTTGCCCGCCATGTTCGGCCCGGTGAGCAGCAGCACGCGCTGCGCCGGCGGCAGCTCGCAATGGTTCGGCACGAAGGCCGCCGCACCGGCCAGCGCCGCCTCCACCACGGGATGCCGCCCGGCACGCACCGAGAAATCATCGCCGTCGGTCACTTCGGGTCGGCACCAGGTGCCGGGCTCGGCGAGCCGGGCGGCGGATTGCGCGACATCCAGCACCGCCAGCGCGTCTGGCCGCAGCGGCGATCGTCTCCGCCTCGGCCAGCGTCTCCCGGACCAGCCGGGAAAACACCGCACGCTCCCGCGCCGCCGCCCGCTCGGCCGCCTCGGTGATCTTGCGGTCCAGTTCGGAGAGCTCGGCCAGGGAAAAGCGCGCGCCATTCGCCATGCCCTGCCGCAAGGTGAGGTCCGGGTGAGCGCGCAACGTCTCGACCGCCGCCGCCGGCGCCTCGATGACGTAGCCGAGCTGCGCGTGATGGCGGATCTTCAGGCTGGCGACGCCGAAACGCTGCGCGTAGTCGAGCTGCAGCGAGGCGATCACCCGCCGGCTGTCGTCGCGCAGGCTCTTCTCCGCGTCGAGCTCGGCGTCGAACCCCGGCCGGATCGCGCCGCCGTCATCGAGCCGCACCGGCGCCGGATCGGCCAGCGCCTCGGTGAGCCGCCCGGCGAGCGCCGGATCGACCGCGAGCGCCGCTCGTGCCGCGACCAGCTCGCCGGCCAGCGGCGCCACCAGCGCCTCGGCCGCGACGGCGGCGGCGGCGAGCCCGTCGCGCAGCGCGGCGAGATCGCGCGGCCCGCCCCTGCCGAGCGAAAGCCGGCCGAGCGCCCGCGCCATGTCGGGTGCGGCTCGCAGTGCCGCCGCGCAGCCGGTTGGCGGCGTCGGGATTGGCGAGCAGCCAGGACCAGGCGTCCTGCCGCGCCGCGATCGCCGCCGTGTCGGTCAGCGGTGCGGCGAGCCGGGCTGCGAGCAGCCGCGCGCCGGCGGCGGTGAGCGTGCGCTGCACCGAGGCGAGCAGCGTGTGCGCCGTCCCGCCGTCGCGGGCGCGGACGATCTCGAGGCTCGCTCGCGTCGCCGCGTCCATCGCCAGCGCCCCCGCGCGCCCCTGCGGCGCCGGGCGGGAGAGGCGCGGCATCGCACCCGCCTGCGTCGCCCGCACATAGTCGAGTGCCAGCGCCGCCGCGATGGCCTCGCCGTCCGCGAAGCTGCCATAGGCATCGAGGCTGGCGACGCCGAACGCCTCGGCCAGCCGCCGCCGGGCGATCAGCGGCGGCGAGGGGATCGCCTCTGGCGCCAGTCGGGCGGCATAGTCCCCGAGGTCGAACCCGGCTGGTGCGAGGATCTCCGCCGGCTCCAGCCGCCCGAGCAGCGCCGACAGTTCGGCGACCGGGAAAGAACTGGTCTCGAACAGGCCGGTGGAGACGTCGAGCCACGCCGCGCCGAGCGCGTCCCGCTCCTGCGCCAGCGCCAGCAGGAGGTTCGGCCGCCCGGCCTCCAGCAGCGCCTCCTCGGTGATGGTGCCCGGCGTGATGAGGCGCACCACGTCGCGCCGGATCGGCGCCTTGGAGCCGCGCGGGCGGGCTTTCGGGTCCTCCATCTGCTCGGCCACCGCGACCCGGAAGCCGCGCCGGATCAGCCGCGCGAGATACGCCTCCGCCGCGTGGACCGGCACGCCGCACATCGCGATCGGCGCGCCGCCATGCTCGCCCCGCGCCGTGAGCGCGATGTCGAGTGCGGCGGCGGCGGCCTCCGCGTCGGCGAAGAACATCTCGTAGAAATCGCCCATGCGAAAAAACAGCAGCGCGTCGGGGTGTGCTTCCTTGAGCTCGAACCACCGCGCCATCGCGGGTGTCGCGCCGGAGGGTGTCGCGCTCCGGACGGGTTGCGGCTCTGCGGGCATGAAGGGAGGTTTAGCGGGCGGCGTCTGGGTTGCGAAGCGCTCCGTCCCGCTTCGTCTATCCGCCCCGCTCAGGTCTCCGCGTTCCGAGCGATTGGAACGCGCCCACGAGTTCGCCGCCCGGCGGACCTTCGCCATCGCCGGTCACGGTCGGCCTTCGCGCGCAGGCCGATCATCCACGACTTCCTTTCCAGCCCGCAAAGTCGTGGATGGTCCGCCGGAGCCTGTCCTTGGGCGCCCATGATGGTGCGTGCACGGACAGTCGATGCCAACCAGCTATCCCAGCCCGGTCGTCCGCTTCCATCGGAAACGCCTTTCCCCGCCCGCCATCCCGCCGCACTATGGCCGCCAACGCAGGAGGGACCGCCGATGCCCGACAGCACGATCGACCAGCGGACCGCGCGCGTCTCGGCCGAGGAGGCGCTGGCGCTGCACGCCTCGGGGCGGCCGGGCAAGCTCGAGACGCGGATCACCAAGGCGCTCACCACCGCGCGCGACCTCTCGCTGGCCTACTCGCCGGGTGTCGCCGAGCCCTGCCTGCACATCCATCGCGACAACGCGCTGGCCTACGACTACACGACCAAGGGCAACATGGTCGCGGTGGTTTCCAACGGAACCGCCGTGCTCGGGCTCGGCAATATCGGCGCGCTGGCATCGAAGCCGGTGATGGAGGGCAAGGTCGCGCTGTTCAAGCGGTTCGCCGACGTGGACGGCATCGACCTCGAGATCGACACCGACGACGTGGACGCCTTCGTCAACTGCGTGCGCTATCTCGGCCCCGGCTTCGGCGGCATCAACCTCGAGGACATCAAGGCGCCGGAGTGCTTCATCATCGAGCAGCGGCTGCGCGAGCTGATGGACATCCCGGTGTTCCACGACGACCAGCACGGCACCGCCATCGTCGCCGTCGCCGGGCTGATCAACGCCTGCCACCTCACCGGGCGCGAACTGCGCGACACCAGGCTCGTGGTCAACGGCGCCGGTGCCGCCTCGATCGCCTGCGTGGAACTCCTCAAGACGATGGGGATGCGCCCCGAGCACGTCACGCTGTGCGACACCAAGGGCGTCGTCTACCAGGGGCGGCAGGAGGGCATGAACCAGTGGAAATCCGCGCACGCCGTGGCGACGCGCGCGCGCACGCTGGCGGAGGCGATCGAGGGCGCCGACGTGGTGTTCGGCCTGTCGGCCAAGGGCGCTGTCACGCGCGAGATGGTGGCGAGCATGGCGGGCAAGCCGATCGTGTTCGCGATGGCCAATCCCGACCCCGAGATCACGCCCGAGGACGCCCGCGCCGCCAGCCCCGACGCGATCATCGCAACCGGGCGCAGCGACTATCCCAACCAGGTCAACAACGTGCTCGGCTTCCCCTTCATCTTCCGCGGCGCGCTCGACGTGCGCGCCAGCACGATCAACGAGGCGATGAAGATCGCCGCCGCCGAGGCGCTGGCCAAGCTGGCGCGCGAGGATGTGCCCGACGAGGTGCACACGTCATCGGGCCACAAGCTCGCCTTCGGGCCGGAATATATCATTCCCAACGCGTTCGACCCACGGCTGATCTCCCGCATTCCGCCCGCCGTCGCCAAGGCGGCGATGGATAGCGGCGTCGCGCGCCGGCCGATCGTCGATCTGCGCCGCTACGCGCGCGATCTGTCGGGACGGCTCGATCCGACGGCGAACGCGCTCGACGCCATCATGGAGCGGGTGCGCGCCGAACCCAAGCGCGTGGTGTTCGCCGAGGGCGAGGAGGAAAAAATCGTCCGCGCCGCCGTCGCGTTCCGCAACGCGGGCTACGGGATGCCCGTGCTGATCGGGCGCGAGGAGCGGGTGAAGGATACGATCGCCAGCCTCGGCCTCGGCATGGTGGAGGGGATCGAGATCCACAACGCACGCCTGTCGGGCGCCAACGCGAAGTACACCGAATTCCTCTACGGGCGCCTGCAACGCGCCGGCTTTCTGCACCGCGACTGTCAACGCATGGTCAACCAGGACCGCAACGTATTCGCCGCCTGCATGGTGGCGACGGGCGACGCGGACGCGATGGTGACGGGCCTCACGCGCTCCGCCGCCGTCTGCCTCGACGACATCTCGCACGTCATCGCGCCACAGCCCGGCGGCATCGCCTTCGGCCTCACGCTGATGGTCGGGATGCGGGGCCGCACCATCTTCATCGCCGACACACTGATGCATTTCCGCCCGAGTGCGGAGCAGATGGCCGACATCGCCATCGGCGCCGCCGCCACAGCGCACCGGCTCGGCCACGAGCCACGCGTCGCGCTGCTGTCGCATTCGACCTTCGGCAACCCGATGCACGCGGGGGCGGAGGTGATGCGCCGCGCCGTGGAGACGCTCGACCGGCGCGGCGTCGATTTCGAGTATGACGGCGAGATGAGCCCCGACGTGGCGCTGGAGCCGGAATTGCGCGCGCTCTATCCGTTCTGCCGGTTGACCGGGCCGGCCAACGTGCTGGTGATGCCGGGCCTGCACTCCGCGCACATCGTCTCGCGCCTCGCCCCGCGCCTCGGCGGCGGCACCACGATCGGCCCGCTGCTCATCGGCATGACGCACGCGGCGCAGATCGTGCCGATGGACGCCTCGTCGAGCCAGATCGTCGATGTGGCGTGTCTTGCCGCGTATCAGACAGCGGAGCGGTAGCCGCCCGACCCCTCACCCCGGCCCTCTCCCGCAAGGGGAGAGGGAGAAGAAAGCCGCCTCCCACTGGGAGAGGGTTGGGTGAGGGGACTACCGCACCACGGACAAAACCGCGTCGCAGATCCGCCCCACCGCGTCGTCCGACAGATCGGGATGGATCGGCAGCGCCAGGATGCGCTCGGCCAGCGCCTCGGAGACCGGCAGCCGCGCACCGTCGTGATGGTCGCGATAGGCCGGCTGCTGATGCAGCGGGCGCGGGTAGTAGATCGCGGTCGGCACCCCGGATTCCCGGAGCGCCGCCTGCATCCGCGCCCGCGCCGCGGCGTCGCGCAGCAGGATCGAATAGATTGCCCAGGCGCTGATGCTGTCCGGCACGCGCGCCGGAATTTCTACCGCATCGCGCAGCCGCTCATCGGTACGCGCGGGCGATGTGTTCGCGCGCGGCGATCTCCTCGTCGAACACGGTGAGTTTCGCGAGCAGCACCGCTGCCTGCAGCGAGTCGAGCCGGCCGTTCATGCCGGTGCGCAGCACCTCGTAGCGCGTGGTGCCCTCGCCATGCGTGCGCAGGCTGCGATACAGCGCGGCGCGGTCGTCGCTGTCGGTGAACAGCGCGCCGCCATCGCCATAGGCGCCGAGCGGCTTGGAGGGAAAGAAGCTGGTCGCCGTCGCGTCCGCCCAGGTGCCGAGCTGGCGGTTGTGCAGGGTCGCGCCGAAGCTCTGCGCGGCGTCATCGAGGGTGAACAGCCCCTCCCGCGTGGCGATCGCGTTGAGCGCCGGCCAGTCGGCGGCCTGGCCGAACAGATCAACCCCAATCAACGCGCGCGGCCGCAGCACGCCGGCCGCCTTCACCTTCGCGATCCGGCTCTCAAGATGCGTGGGGTCGATCTGGAACGTGCGTGGGTCGACGTCGACGAACACCGGCGTCGCGCCGAGCACGAGCGGCACCTCGGCGGTCGCGGTGTAGGTGAACGCCGGCAGGAACACCGCGTCGCCGCGGCCGATATTTTCCCCCATGAGCGCGATCTGCAAGGCGTCGGTCCCGGAGCTCACCGCCACGCAATGCCGCGCGTTGCAGAATTTCGCGAGTTTTTCCTCAAGCTCCGCGACTTCGGGGCCGAGCACGAACTGGCAATGCGCCAGCACCGCCTCCAGCCGCCGGCGCAGCTCGGGTTCTATCCGTTTCTGCTGTGCCTTGAGGTCGAGGAACGGCACGGCGGGCTGGGTCATCGGTTGTCCTTCTTCTCCCTCTCCCTTGGGCTTGGGCTGCGGAGCAGACCAAGGTTGGGGTGAGGGGTTCACGCGCGCGCGGAGACCGCGCCGTTGGGGTTGTGCTCGAACTCCGGCACCAGCCGGCCGAGCAGCAGCAGCGCGAGCCGCGCCTGCTCGCCGCGACAGGCGGCGGCGATCTCGTCGAGGGCGCGGCCGACGATCGCCGGGTCGGCGGTGCGCGGGCTCGCCATCAACAGTCCGGGGAAGCCGGTCGGCACCGGCGGCTCGCGCCCGTGGAACAGCTCCTCGAACAGTTTTTCCCCCGGCCGCAATCCGGTGAAGCGGATCTCCACGTCGTCGTCGGGGCGCAGTCCGGCGAGGCGGATCATCTGGCGCGCGAGATCGACGATCTTCACCGGCTCGCCCATGTCGAGCACGAAGATCCCGCCATCGTTCCCCGACGGCAGCACGGTGTCGCCGGCGCCGAGCACGCTGGCTTGCAACACGAGACCGACCGCCTCGCGCACCGTCATGAAGTAGCGCTGCATGTCCGGGTGCGTCACCGTGAGCGGCCCGCCGCGCTCCAGCTGGCGCTGGAACAGCGGCACCACCGAGCCGGTACTGCCGAGCACGTTGCCGAATCGCACGGTGACGCAGCGCATCCCGGCGCCGGCGGTGTGGGCGGCGATGTCGCGCGACGGCGCGCGGGCTGCAACATCGAGCGCCTGGCAATACATCTCCGCCATGCGCTTGGACGCGCCCATCACGCTGGTCGGGTTCACCGCCTTGTCGGTGGAGATCAGCACCATCGCCGTCGCCCCGGCGGCGCGCGCCGCGTCGGCGACGTGGCGGGTGCCGATCGTGTTGGTCAGCAGGCCCTCCAGCGGATTGTCCTCGACCATCGGCACGTGCTTCAGCGCGGCGGCGTGGAACACCAGCTCGGGGCGGGCGTCGGCAAAGATGGCGCGGATGCGCGGCTCGTCGCGGATGTCGGCGATGATCGCGCGCCTGGCTACCTGCGGATACGTCTCGGCCAGCTCCAGGTCGATCTGCCACAGCGCGTATTCGCCGTTGTCGAGCAGGATGAGCTGCTCGGGGCCGAAGCCAGCGACCTGGCGGGCGAGCTCGCTGCCGATCGTGCCGCCCGCGCCGGTGACGATCACCCGCCGTCCCTGGATCAGCCGCGCCATGCCCTCGCGGTCGAGCGGCACCTGCGGCCGGTTCAGCAGCTCCTCGATGGCGACCGGCTTCAATTCGAGCCCGACCGGGCGCGAGGCCGGGTGCAGCAGGGTGGGCCGGGAGGCGCGGCGGACGATCAGGCCATGCGCCTCGGCGTGCGCCAGCAGCCCGAGCAGCGTGGCACCGGAGATGTCGGGCGTCACCACCACCATCGTCGTGGGCAGCCGGTCCTCGCCGGCGAGGCGTTCCAGCACCGCCTCGGCCTCGGTCACGGTGCCGAGGATCGGCGCGCCGTGGATGCGCCGCCCGGTCTGGCGGGCGCCCAGCGCGAGGATCCCGACCACCCGCAGCGGCTGGCGCCGGTCCTGCGCCAAGGCCCGCAGGAAAAGATCGGCATCCTCGCCGGAGCCGACCAGCAGGACGGTCTGCACCCCCTGCTCGTCGGACGCGAACAGGCCCGTGGTGCGGTGGATCTGGAGGCGCCGGTAGACCACGCGGGGCGTGCCCAGGAAGGTGAGCAAGGTCAGCGCGTGGATGATCGGCAGCGCCGGGTTGGGCGTGGGCAGATGGGAAAGTGCTGCCAGCAGGGCGAACAGGATCGCCCCGAGCACGCTGCACCCGGCGACCCCCAGCAGGTCGCCCAAGCCGGCGAAGCGCCAATACTGCAAGGAGAGCCGGAACGGCAGCCCGGCCGCCAGCAGGGCCACCGCCCCGCCGAGCGGCGCCCAGAGCGGGAACAGGAACGGCCCCGACGGGTCGGCGATCCAGCGCGCCACCGGCACCGCCAGCGCGGCCAGCAGGCCGTCGAGCGCGATGTTCAGGCCGATGCGAATCACGGAGCGCGGCAAACTCATCCGCTCGCTATAGCCCAGCAGGGCCAGAAGGTCAGGATGCCGGGGCAGATTCACGATCTCGCCGCCGCACGCGCCCAAATCACCGGTCGCTCCGGATCAGGGGATCTCGTAGAGCGTGACATCTGGTGGGCAAGCCCGGACAGCGTCGCCGCGCGCGGCAGGGGTTGCAGGCCGCTTCGCTCGAGCAGGCCGGCCGCAAGCTGGTCCTGGACGATCGGTCCCGTCACGACGATTGCCGACGAATTCGCGGCACCCTGCACGCGAGAGGCAATGTTCACGGTCTGGCCAAAATAGTCCTGCCGGTCGTTCAGCAGCACCGCGAGGCAGGGGCCTTCGTGGATGCCGATCTTGAGCAGGAGGTCCGTGCGCGCATGGGCGGCGTTCAGGTCGCGCATACCCTTGCGGATGCGGAGCGCCGCGTTGACCGCCCGATCGGGGGTGAGGAACGTCGCCATGACCGCGTCGCCGATCGTCTTGACCACCGCGCCGGACTCCTCGGCCACGATGTCGAGCAGGACGCGGAAATGGCTGCGCACGAGGTCGAAGGCGACGAGGTCGCCGACCCGCTCGTAGAGCTCGGTCGAGCCCTTGAGATCGGTGAACAGGAAGGTCAGGCTGGTGATCTGCAGCCGCTGGTCGACGTCTAGCGTGTCGGTCCGATAGAGGTCGCGGAATGTCTGGTTGGTGAGCAGGCGCTTGGCGGTCAGGAACGGCTTGCGACGGCCGAGCAGGTCGTGCAGCCGATCGCCGGCGATCCAGACCGAGGGCAGCACGCGCCGGTCTGTGCGATTGTCGAGCGACAGGCGCAGCGGGCCAGGGCGCAGTACTTGGGTTCCGGTGGGCGAGCGGACCTTGTTGAAGACCATCGAGATGTGCCGGCGCTCGCGGGTCGGCTCGCCCCGGACGTCGAGGAAATGGGCGCTGTGGGTGACAGGCTCGAAGATGATGACGAACTCGGCCGGCAGTTGCAGCGACAGGACGGCCTTCTCTCCGGGCGGCAGCTCGACCGAATCGATCGTGATTTCCTCGATGAGATCCTCGAAATCCTCCGGGATGTCGACGCCCGAGCTCCACAGGATCTGGCGGTAGTACTCCCAGATCGGCAGGGTGGCGGGATCATGCGCGGCAATGCGGCGGATCCGCGGGCTGACGGTGAACGTCACCTCGACCATCTCGTCCAGCGTCGGCTCATACCCCGCGGCGCAGAGCGCGCAATCATAACTGCCCTGCTGCACCGACTTGAGCGTGGCCGTGGCGTCCAGCACGCCGCCGCAGCCGGGACACAACACGTTCCAGGACAGGTCGAATGCGCCGATCCGTGCGGCGTGCAGGAACCCGGCGATCACGGGCTCCTCGGCCAGCCCATGCCGGGCCGCGAAGTCCAGCACGTTGATCCGGTTCAATGCCCGGTCCGGCCCGTCGCGCACCAGCCGTTCGATGGCGGCGGCGACCTTTGCGTCGGCCGAGCGGCGGAGGACCGAGAAGAGGGCTTCGGGTTCGCTCACCCGGGAAGCATAGCCCAGATCGTCATCCCTCCGATATGGTCGTCCGCCCCAGCCGGAGCGCGTCGCGATTGACTCCGCCGGCCGCACTCGCATATAGCTAGCCAGATAGCTGGCTAGGATTGCGCTATGCACACCGTCGGTGTCTTCGATGCCAAGAACAGGCTGACCGCACTCCTCGATGAGGTGGAGCGCGGGGGAGAAGTGCTCATTACCCGCCGCGGCAAGCCGGTGGCGCGTCTGGTGCCGGCCAATCCCGGTTTCGACCGGGAAAAGGCCCGACGCGCGGCGGAGGGGCTGTGGGAGTTCGGCCGGAATTTGCGCCTCGGCGATGACTTGACCATCCGGGAGCTCATCGAAGAAGGCCGGGAGTGAGCCTCGTCCTCGACGCCTCGGTCGCGCTGGCCTGGTGCTTTCGGGATCAACGCAATCCCGCGATGAAGGTGCTGCTCGATCGAGTGAGCGAAACTGGGGCGAGCGTCCCGCAATTGTGGCCGCTGGAGGCGTTCAACAGCCTGCTGGTCGCCGAGCGTCGCGGTCGGATCGACGCCAGCGAGCGGTCCCGGCTGACCGAGTTCCTGGAGCAGCTGCCGGTCGCGATCGACGATGAGACCGCCTCCCGCCTCTGGCGGGCGACATCGCAGCTGGCGCTGACGCATCGGCTGACTGCGTACGACGCCACGTATTTGGAATTGGCGCTGCGTCTCGGGCTGCCGCTCGCGACCAACGATCGGGAGTTGTCCCAAGCTGCGATCCGCGCCGGCGTAGCGGTCCTTCCCTCCACATAAACGACGGATGACCCTCACCGCCTTCCTGCGCCACATCGAGCTCGCCTGCGTGCTCGCCCTGATGTCCGCAACCCTGGTCCGCGTGATGATCGGCATCGGCGTGATGGACACGCCGGACCGGCGCAAATCCCACACCCGCCCGACACCCAAGGGCGGCGGGGTGGGGATCGTCGCCGCGTTCCTCGCCGGGATGTATATTCTCTACCGCTACGCCGAGTTCTCCCGGCTGGCCGATCCGTATTTTCGCGGCGTCATCCTGGCGGCGGTGGCGATCTCGGTGGTGGCGTTCCTCGACGACATGCGAGACTGGCCGTTCACCGTGAAGCTCGCCGCCCAGGTCATCGCGGCGCTCATGGCGGTGGCGTCGGGCCTCTATGTCACCGAATACCGGGTGCCCTATGTCGGGCCGCTCGATCTCGGCTGGCTCGGCGTCGTCGCCACCCTGGCGTGGATCCTGTTCGCGACCAACGCGATGAACTTCATCGACGGGCTGGACGGGCTCGCGGCGGGCACCGCGCTAGTCGCCTCGGGCTTCCTCGCCTACATCGCGATCGGCCA
Source organism: uncultured Alphaproteobacteria bacterium (assembly GCA_963799825.1). Classification (GTDB taxonomy): domain Bacteria; phylum Pseudomonadota; class Alphaproteobacteria; order Acetobacterales; family Acetobacteraceae; genus JAFKFI01. Next base: position 107,785 of record CAWCYL010000008.1, on the reverse strand, counting down.
GGAGGGCTCGTTCGTCTATTTCGCCGCGCTGCTTCTGGCGGCCGGGCTGGTCGGCTTCCTGCCGTTCAATTTCCCCCGGGCGCGCATCTTCATGGGCGACGTGGGCAGCCAGTTCTGCGGCTTCATGCTGGCCGTGCTGGGCGTCGCGGCGGCGCGGTTCGGCGCCATCGAGATGTCGTTCCTGCTGGTGCCGATGCTGCTGTCGGGCGTGCTGCTCGACGTCGCCTTCACCCTGGTCCGCCGCGCGCTGGCCGGCCAGCGCCTCACCGCCGCGCATCGCAGCCACGTCTACCAGGTGGCGCACCGCGCCGGGATTCCAGCCCCGGCGGTGGCGATGGTGCATTGGGGGTTCGCGGCGTTCGGCGGGGTGTGCTGCCTCGTGTTCATCCACGTCCCATCGCAATGGAAGCCGTTCGTGCCGTTCCTCGTCCTGCCGCCGCAACTCGTCTGGCTGGCGCTGGTCGCGCGTTGGGCGCGGCGAGCAGGGATCAGGGCGTGGTGAGCCCGCGACCCGATTTCCCACTATCGCCGGCGCGGCGCTGGCTCGCCTTCGTCGTGCTGCTGGCCGGCGCCTTCCTGCCGCCGACCGATTTTTTCATTGTCAACGTGGCCCTCCCCTCGATCCGCGACGGGCTGGGCGCCACACCCTCGCAGGTCGCGCTGGTGATCTCGGGCTATGCGTCCGGCTACGCGGTGTTCCTCGTCACCGGCGGCCGGCTGGGCGACCTCTACGGGCGCAAGCGCCTGTTCATCAGCGGCATGGCCGGCTTCACCGCCGCCTCGGCGCTGTGCGGCCTGGCGCCGACCGCCGGCTGGCTGGTGACGGGCCGTGTGGTGCAGGGGCTGGCGGCGTCGATGTTGCTGCCGCAGGTGCTGGGCTCGATCCGCGCGCTGTTCGACACCGAGCGGGCCTTGGCGCGGGCGATGACCTTGTATGGCGTGATGATGGGGCTGGCCTCCGTCACCGGCCAGTTCGGCGGCGGCGCGCTGGTCGCCTGGAGCCCGTTCGGCCTCGGCTGGCGCACCGTGTTCCTGCTCAACCTGCCGATCGGCGCGATGGCGATGGTCGCGGCGTGGCCGCTGGTGCCGGAGACCAGTGCCACCAGCCGCCCGCGCCTCGACCTGCCCGGTGCCGTGCTGATCTCGCTGCTGCTCGCCGCCGTGGTGGTGCCGCTGTCCGAGGGCCGCGAGCAGGGCTGGCCCGCCTGGATTTTTCTCGCTCTTGCCGCCGCCCCGGTGCTGCTGTGGGTGTTCCTTTGGCACGAGCGGCGGCTCGCGGCGGTTGGCGGGATGCCGCTCGTCGATCTCGACCTGTTCGCCATCCCGAGCTTCCGGCGCGGCGCGCTGGTGGCGTCGCTATTCTTCTTCACGACCGCCTACTACCTGCTGTTCGGCCTCTACAACCAGGAGGGCCGCGGCACCGGGCCGCTGTGGACCGGGCTGTCGATCCTGCCTTACGGGCTCGGCCTGTTCCTCGGCCCGCTCGCCAGCGGCTGGCTTCCCGCGCGGCTGCGGCCTCGCCTGCTTGGCGTCGGGCTTGCCGTCGAGGTGGTCGGCTACGTGCTGATAGCACTCTGCGTCGGCTTCGACGTGACCGGGCCGGTGCTGGTGCTTGTCACCTTCGTCGCCGGGTTCGGCCAGGGCATCGCCATGCCACGCCTGTTCAACACCGCGCTGCAGGACGTGCCGCCGCACCAGGCCGGGCTGGCGGCGGGCATCGTCAACTCCCTGCTGCAGATCGGCGCCGCGGTGAGCAACGCGGCGCTGGTCAGCCTGTTCTTCACCGTGCTCGGCGACGGCACCGGGGCGGCAGCCTACGGACGCGCGCTCGCGGCGGCGATGGTGACGCTGGTACTGGCCTTGGCGCTGGCGTGCCGCGTGGCGTGGCAGCGGGGTTAGGGCGTTCCTGCTGGTCTGGATGTCCGTCGCGGCCTAGAATGTCGCATGAGCGAACCCGACCAGCTTAATATCCTGCGCCAATATGCGGCGGGCCAGCTCGGCACCCGCGATGCCATCGCACGCGCCGGGCTGCAGGACTACGCCGACCTCATCATCGCGCTCGTGAAGCACGACCTCGCCCTGCCCAAGCCAGCGGACACGCCGCGCCACCGCGAGCACGAGGCGCGAGCCTCGTCGATCCTGCAACCGCTGCTGCGTCGTGCCGGTTGACGTCAGGATCATCGTCACCGACGCGCCGCCGCTGATCACGCTCGCGGCGGCGCAAAGCCTCGACTATCTGCTCTATCCCGAGCTACCGGTCCTGATCCCGGACGCCGTGTTCTACGAGGCGACCAACGTCGCCGGAAAGCTCGGCGCGCAGGAGATCATCGCGTGGTACCGGGCTCATCCGAACGCCGTTCACGTGGAACCCACGGAGACATTCCAGGACGCGACCGCCCTGGCCACGATGCGCGGCGGCAGAATGGCGAAGGATCTCGGAGAGCGGGCCGCTGTCGAGGTCGTCCGCACGTATCCTCTCTCCGAAAACGAGCGCGCATTGCTGCTGAGCGACGATCGTGATGCCGAACGACTCGTGGTGATCGACCCCGCGAAGCTGATCCTGCTCACGACCTGGGACTATCTGCGCCAGCTCGAAGCGGCTCGGCGCATCCAATCGGCCGACGCGGTGATCGAAGCGGTCCGCCAGACCGGCCGCAATCCGCCGCTGCGGGATCTTTGGAACCAACATGACCCGGAGATCCGTGAAGCGGTGCAGGGCATCCTTGCGCGCTCGACAGGCCCGCGATCGACCGAGCGTTGAACATCATCGGGGTCGCAAGCTCACTCCCTCAGGAAACTTCCGCCGATACTCCGCCACCGCCGCCTCCATCGTGACGAAGCGCACGCCGCCCGCGCGCAGCGTCCCGATCAGCGCCTCCAGCGCCAGCATCCGGTAGCCGCGCCCGACGACGTGCGGGTGGAACGTGTAGGTGAGGATGCCCCAGTCCACGGTCTTCCGCATGTACTCGAACTCGTCGGAAAAATTCTGGAACACCGATCGGGCGTTCTGCAGGCCCTGGAGGATCGCGTTCTCCGTCCGCATGAACTCGAAATGCGGGTGGTCGTCGAGCGACCAGCTGATCGGCATTTCCACCAGCGCCGTGTCGGGGCCGAACTGCATCTTCTCCAGCAGCGCGATCCGGTCGTCCCGGCGCGCCTGATAGGGTAAATAGTCGTGCCCCATCATGCTGCTGTCATAGACAAACCCGTTCTCAAGCAGCAGCTCGACGCTGTGCGGCGACAAGTCCCAGGAGGGCGAGCGATAGCCGCGCGGTTTTCTCCCCGTCAGCTGCTCGATGGCGGCCGAGCCGCGCACCAGCTCCTCCTCCTCGCCGTCGCGACCGAGGCTCGCCGGGATGCGGTGCGTCCAGCCGTGATTGCCGATCTCGTGGCCCGCCTCGTGCACGGCGCGGACGCAGGAGGGATAGCTCTCGATCGTGTGGCCGGGGATGAACCAGGTGGTCGGGATCTGCTTCGCCCTGAGCAGCGCCAGGATGCGCTCCGTCGCGACGATGCCGTAGTCGCCGCGCGAGATCATCGTCGGCGTGGTCAGGCCGCGCGAGATGAACGAGGAGACATTGTCGTGATCGAAGGTCAGGCAGACGAACAGCTCGGCCATTTCTCTCCCCTTCGCGCGAACGGCGGAGTTTCCGCCGCGCGAGCCGGACGTGTCAAAATGCCCGCCCGAGGGAGGAACCCGCATGACCATACCCCGCGTCCACGGCGTCATGGAGACGTCGCTCTATGTCGCCGATCTCGACGTGTCGCAGGCGTTCTACCAACGCCTGTTCGGCTTCGAGCTGTTCCTCTCCGACCAGCGGATGCGGACCCTGGGCGTGCCCGGCGGGCAGGTGCTGCTGCTGTTCCGCCACGGCGGCTCGGTGCAGCCTTCGCCCGGTCCGGGAGGGATGATCCCGGCGCACGACGCGCGCGGACAGCAGCATGTGTGCTTCGCAATCCCGTGGACCGCGCTCGACGCCTGGCAGACCCATCTCGGCGAGCAGGGCGTCCCGATCGAGAGCCGGGTGAACTGGCCGGGACGGGGCAGCAGCCTGTATTTCCGCGACCCCGACGGTCACTCCGTCGAGGTCGCGACGCCGGGGCTTTGGCCCAATCTGTAGGCTTCCCGCCGCCCCTGGCTTGTGCTTCCAATGGACCCGACAGGGAGTTCAACCATGCGGTTCATTCTCGGCGCGCTCGCCTTGAGCCTTGTCACGGCGGCAGCGTCGGCCGAACCGGTGAGGGTCGGACTGGTGGCGGTGCTCACCGGGCCGCAGGCGACGCTCGGCCAGCAGGTACGCGACGGGTTCATGCTTGGTCTCGACGAACTCGGCGGCAAGCTGGGCGGACGGCCGGCCGAGGTCACGGTGATCGACGACGAGATGAAGCCGGACGGCGCGGTCGCCAAGGTGCGCGGCTACCTGGAGCGCGAGCACGCGCCGATCGTGGTCGGCCCCACCTTCAGCAACATCATGGCGGCGATCGCCAAGCCCACCGTCGAGGGCGGTGCCATCCTCATCAGCCCGAACGCCGGAACCTCGGCCTTCGCGGGGAAATCCTGCAACCCCGACATCTTCGTCACCAGCTTCCAGAACGACGCGCCGCACGCGGTGATGGGCAAGGTGGCGCAGGACCGCGGCTACAAGCGCGTGTTCCTGCTGGCGCCCAACTATCAGGGCGGACGCGACGCGATCGCCGGCTTCAAGCGGTTCTACAAGGGCGAGGTGGTGGACGAGGTGTATGTCCCGCTCACCCAGCTCGATTTCCAGTCCGAGATCGCCAAGATCGCCGCCGCCAAGCCCGACGCGGTGTTCGCCTTCATGCCGGGCGGCCTCGGCGTGAACCTGGTCAAGCAGTACCGTCAGGCCGGCCTGACGAAGATCCCGTTCCTCTCCGCCTTCACCGTCGATGAGAGCACCCTGCCGGCGCAGCAGGACGCGGCAGTCGGCTTCCTTTCCGCCGCCGACTGGGCGCCCAACCTGGACAATCCGGCGAACAAGGCATTCGTCGCCGCGTTCGAGAAGAAATACGGCTACGTGCCGGCGCTGTACGCGGCGCATGGCTACGACACGGCGATGCTGCTCGACGCCGCGCTGCGCGCGACCGGCGGCAAGACCGACAAGGCGGCACTCAGGGCGGCGCTGGAGAAGGCCGATTTCACCTCGGTGCGCGGCGCGTTCCGGTTCGGGGTCAACCACTATCCGGTGCAGGATTACTGGCTGGTGGAGGTGGTGAAGCGCCCGGACGGCAAATACCAGACGGAGGCTCGCGAGCGGATCCTCACCGCCGACGTCGATCCCTACGCCGCCGACTGCAAGATGCCGAAGTGACAGGATGACCCTGCTCGTCGTGCAGGCGCTGAACGGGATCCAGCTCGGTCTGCTGCTGTTCCTCATCGCCGCCGGGCTGACCCTGGTGTTCGGGGTGATGGACGTGGTCAATCTGGCGCACGGCGTGCAGTACATGCTCGGCGCCTATCTGGCCGTGACGTTTTCCGCAGTGACCGGCTCGTTCTGGCTCGGGCTGCTGCTGGCGGTGGCGGCATCGGGTGCGATCGGGCTCGCGCTGGAATGGCTGATCATCCGGCATCTCTACGCGCGCGACCATCTGGCACAGGTGCTGGCGACGTTCGGCCTGATCCTTACGGTGAACGAGGCGGTGCGCGTGCTGTGGGGATCGGCGCCGCTGCAACTCGCCATGCCGGAGGCGCTGTCGGGCTCGTTCGAGCTCATGGACGGGCTGCGCTACCCGATCTACCGGGTGGCGCTGATCGGTGCCGGGTTGCTGGTCGCGGCCGGACTTGGGTTGGTGGTGGCGCGGACCCGCACGGGAATGCTGATCCGCGCCGGGGCGAGCAACGCGCCGATGGTCTCCGCCCTCGGCGTCGATATCGGCCGGCTGTTCGCGCGCGTGTTCGGCGCCGGCGCGATGCTGGCGGGGTTCGCCGGCGCAATGGCGGCACCGCTCGTCTCGATCGAGCCGGGCATGGGCGACAACCTGCTCATCCTCGCCTTCGTGGTCATCGTCATCGGCGGGATCGGCGCGATCCGCGGCGCGTTCGTCGCTGCCCTCCTGGTCGGCCTGCTCGACACGCTGGGCCGCTCGCTCGCCACCGACGGGGCGAAGCTGCTGCTGAGCGGCCCGGCGGCGTCGCGCGTCGGGCCGGCGCTCGCCTCGATGCTGATCTATCTCGCGATGGCCGCGGTGCTCGCGGTGCGTCCCGCGGGGCTGTTCCCGACCGCCCGCGCGTGAGGCGCGTCGCCACGCTGGTCCCGGCCGTCCTGTTCGCCGCCCTGGCGCTGGCGCCGTTCCTGCCGCTCGGGCGGGAGGGCGGCTACGTGCTGGCGCTGCTGACGCGGGCGATGATCTTCGGGATCGCGGCATTGAGCCTCGATTTCATGCTCGGCGCCGGCGGACTGGTCAGCTTCGGCCACGCCGCCTACCTCGCCATCGGCGCGTACGCGGTCGCGGTGCTGGACGCGAATGGCATTTCCGAGTTCTGGGCGGTGCTGCCGGTCGCACTCGCGGCGGCGGCGCTGTTCGCGCTGCTCACCGGCGCGGTGGCGCTGCGCACGCGCGGGGTGAACTACATCATGATCACCCTGGCCTTCGCGCAGATGCTGTATTTCGCCGCGGGCTCGCTCGCGACTTATGGCGGCGACGACGGCTACACCTTGACCGCTCGCACCACCATGCTCGGCGCGCGCCTGCTGGACACGCCGCGCGGATTGTATGCGGCCGCGCTGGCGCTGCTCCTCGCGTCGTACTTCCTTTGCCGGATGCTCGTCGCGTCGGGTTTTGGGCGCGCGCTGCATGGGGTGCGGCAGAACGCGGTGCGGATGCAGGCGATGGGGTTCGATCCGTTCGCGCTGCGCCTTGTCGCGAGCGTCATTGCCGGCATGATCTGCGCTCTGGCCGGCGTATTGCTGGCCAACGCGGCGGAATTCGTCTCGCCCGCGTATGCCGCGTGGCAACGTTCGGGCGACCTGCTGATCATGGTCATCCTTGGCGGTGTCGGCAGCCTTCATGGCGCGATCCTCGGCGCCGCCGCCGTCGTGCTGACGGAGGAGGCGCTGGGTCGGTTCACCGAGCATTGGCCGTTGATCTACGGCCCGTTGCTGATCCTCGCGGTGCTGTTCCTGCGCGGCGGGCTGGCCGGCGCGGAGCGGCCGCGTGGCTGAGCCGACACTCAGTATACGCGGTCTGTGCAAGCGGTTCGGCGCCGTGACGGTGGCCGATCACGTCTCGCTCGACGTGCCATCCGGCACGATCCACGCGATCATCGGCCCGAACGGCGCGGGCAAGACCAGTCTGATCCACCTCGTCTCGGGGCTGATCCGCGCGGATGCCGGCGCGGTGCTGCTGGACGGGCGCGACGTTACCAGCCTGCCGCTGCACCAGCGCGCGCGTCGCGGGCTGGTGCGGAGCTTTCAGATCACCGCCGTGCTGCCGGAGTTCACCGCGCTGGAGAACGTGGCACTCGCCGCGCAGTCGCCCGCCTGGGGCTTCGCCCGGCCGGCGGCGCGCGACGTGGCGCTGAACCGCGCGGCGATGGCGGATCTGGAGCGCTGCGGCCTCGCCGCACGCGCGCACCATCCGGCGGGCGCACTGAGTCACGGCGAGAAGCGCCAACTGGAGATCGCCACCGCGCTTGCCGGCCGTCCGCGCGTGCTGCTGCTCGACGAGCCGCTGGCGGGCGCCGGCACAGAGGAGACCGCGCGGCTGCTCGACCTGTTGCGGGCCTTGCGGGGCGATTGCGCGATCGTGCTGGTGGAGCACGACATGGAGGCGGTGTTCGCGCTCGCCGACACGATCGGCGTGCTGGTGTACGGGAGCATGATCGCCTGCGGGCCGCCCGAGGCAATCCGCGCCGACGCCGCCGTGCGCGCCGCCTATCTCGGCGAGGACGCCTGATGCTCACGGCGAAGTGCCTCCAGGCGTCCTACGGCGAGACGCCGGTCCTGTTCGACGTGTCGCTGTCCGTGGCGGCCGGCGAGGTGGTCGCGCTGCTCGGGCGCAACGGCATGGGCAAGACGACCGCGGTGCGCGCCATCATGGGATTGCTGCCGCTCCAGGGTGGCAGCCTCGCGATCGACGGCGCGACGGTCGCGGGAGAAAAACCCTTCCGCATCGCCCAGCGCGGCATCGGCCTCGTGCCGGAGGGACGGTTGGTGTTCCCGACGCTCACGGTGGAGGAGAACTTGCTCGCCACCGCCGCCCTCCGGCATGGCGGGCGATGGACGCTGGAGGCCGTCTACGGCCTGTTCCCCCGCCTCGCCGAGCGGCGGCCGCAATGGGCGCGGCAGCTCTCCGGCGGGGAGCAGCAGATGCTCGCCATCGGCCGCGCGCTGATGACCAACCCGCGCCTGCTGATCCTCGACGAGGCCACCGAGGGCTTGGCACCGCTGATCCGCCAGGAGATCTGGACCTGTCTCGCGCGGCTGAAAGCAGAGGGGCTTGGCATCCTGCTCATCGACAAGACCCTCGCGGCGTTGATGCGCCTTGCCGACCGGCACGTGATCCTGGAAAAAGGACGCACCGTCTGGACCGGCAGCACGGCGGCTTTGCAGGCGGCACCCGACCTGCTCGGCCGATACCTGCACCTGTAACCAGGCGGAAACGAAGCAAAGGGAGACCAAGATGAAGAAACGGCCGCCGATCGGAGCCGTCCTGTCATTGCTGCTGGCCACCGCCGCCGTGCCGGTGCTGGCGCAGCAGCCGGCGATGCCCGGCGTCACCGACACCGAGATCAAGATCGGCCAGACCGCGCCGTTCAGCGGACCGGCCAGCGTCTACGGCCAGATCTCGACCGCCGAGTCGGACTATTTCAAGATGATCAACGACCAGGGCGGCGTGAACGGGCGCAAGATCAACCTCATTGCGCTCGATGACGGCTACAGTCCGCCCAAGACCATCGAGCAGGTCCGCCGGCTGGTCGAGCAGGACCAGGTGGCGATCCTGTTCCAGACCATCGGCACGGCGCCCAACACGGCGATCCGCAAATACTACAACCAGAAGAAGGTGCCGGACATCTGGCTCGGCTCCGGCGCGTCGGTGTTCGTCGATCCGAAGGAGTATCCGTGGAGCATCCCGTTCCAGCCGAGCTACCGGCTCGAGGGCACGATGTACGCGAAATACATCCTGAAGGAGAAGCCGAACGCCAAGATCGGCATCCTCTACCAGAACGACGACCTCGGGCGCGACTACGTGGCTGGGCTGAAGGACGGGCTCGGCGACAAGTTCGACAAGATGGTCGTCAAGTCGCTCTCCTACGAGATCACCGACCCGACCATCAATTCGCAGATCCTCGAGCTGCAATCCTCGGGCGCCGACCTGCTGTATGACGCGAGCACCCCGAAATTCTCCGCCATGTCGATCCGCAAGGTGTTCGACCTCGGCTGGCACCCGCTGCACATCATCGATTCGAACGGCGCCCTGGTGAAGCCGGCCCTGCAATCCGCGGGCTTCGAGAAGTCGGTCGGCGTCCTCACCGCCGCCTACCTCAAGGATCCGACCGACCCGCAATGGGACAACGATCCGGGGATGAAGGGCTTCCAGGCCTGGCGTGCGAAATATGCGCCCGACAGCGACCCGGAGAACCCGGTCTGGGCGTACGGCTACACGATGGCGCAGGCGCTCGTGGTGGTGCTGAAGCAGGCCGGCGGCGATCTCTCGCGCGAGAACATCCTGAAGGCGGCGACGCATCTGCCCGACACGACGACGCTGCCGATGGTGCTGCCCGGCATCAAGATCAGCACCAGCCCGACCGACTACCGGCCGATGAAGAGCATGAGGCTCGCCCGGTTCGACGGCAAGATGTACCAGTTGCTGCCCGATATCGGGGAGTGAACCGACAGGCGCACCACGACCGGGGTGCGCCCGTCACCTCATGTCGAGGCGGGTTCTCCGCCCTTCCGTCCGCCGCCGATCATGTGGCCGAGCGGCGTCAGTTCCGGGATGTGGTCGCAGACGATCTTGCAGATTGCCAGCAGCGGCACCGCCAGCAGCGCGCCGACCACGCCCCACATCCAGTCCCACACGAACAGCGACAGGATCACCAGCACCGGGTTGAGGGTGAACCGGCGCGCCAGCAGCATCGGTGTGACGGTCTCGCCCTCGATCATGTGGATCAGCAGGTAGATGCCGGCGGGCAGGAAGGCCCACCAGATCGTCGAGTAGACGAACAGGCCGACGACGAAGAACACCACCACGCCGGTGAACGGGCCGAGGATCGGGATGTAGTTGAGCAGGAAGGCGAGCGTGCCCCAGAGCAGCGGGTCCGGCAGGCCGCAGGCCCAGGTGGAGAGCCCGTTGGCGATGCCGACCAGCGCGTTCATCATCGTGATGGTGGCGAGATAGCCCGAGATGTTGCCCTCGATCTCGCCGCTGATCTCGACCACGCGGCGCTTGTCGCGAAAACGCGGCATGATCTCGACGAAGCTGCGCAGCAGGGTGTCGCCCGCCCACAGCAGGAAGAACAGGATCACCACAACGGTGAAGAACTTGCCGAGGAAAGCGCGCGTGCCGTTGAGCACGCTCAAGCCGAGGCCGCCTAGTCCGGAGGACTGGCGGACCGTGACAGTCTGACCTTGCTGGCCCTGGCCGTTCTGCTGCCCACCGCCGGGCTGTTCCATCAGATGTTCCAGCTTCTGGAACCCCGACTGCATGTACCTGGATCGGCCCCTGTAGCGGCCCAAGCTTCTCCTGCAGCTTGGGCAGCGCCTCCGGTGCGCGACTGATCCAGCTCGAGGCAGGCAGCGACACGGCGGCGGCGAGTCCGCTGACCACCGCAAACAGTGCCAGGATCAGCAGCAGCGAGGCCAGCGCCCCCGGCAGCCGGAGCTTGATGCTGAGAAACCGCCGCGCCGGCTGCAGCAGCAGGTTCAGCACCATTGCCAGCACGATGGGTAGGATGATGTCCTGGGCCAGGTACAGCGTGTAGAGCACGCCGAGGATCGCCAGGACCAGCAGCGACACGGAACGCGTGTCGGTGTGCGTACGTTCGACCTGCTCCTGCGCCTCCTCGGTGCGCCGGGCTTTATCCTGCGGGTCGTAGCCGTGGACGATTTCGTCGCTCATGGCGCGCTCAACGTTGCGCCCGGCGCCATCGTTCCGCCCTCACGCCTTGGGCAGCCGCACGACGAACCGCGCGCCCAGCACCCGGCCCGATGCGTCGCGCCGGTTCTCGGCACTGATGCGCCCGCCGAGCGCCTCGACGATCTGGCGGCTGATGGAAAGGCCGAGGCCGGAATGCTGGCCGAAACGCTCACCCTTGGGGCGCTCGGAGTAGAAGCGGTCGAATATGTGTTCGAGCCTGTCCTCGGGGATGCCGGAGCCGTCATCCTCGACGCTGATCTCGACCACGCCGCCGGTCTCGCGCGCGCGCAGCCCGACCCGGCCGTTGGGCGGGCTGAAGGAATGCGCGTTGCCGATCAGGTTGCGCAGCACCTGCACCAGCCGGTCCTCCACCGCCTGCACCACGAGCCCTTCGGCCGGTGCGTCGAGCACCACGACGGGGTCGTCGTCGTCGCGCGTCGCGTCGTTGATCTCCTTCAGGGTGGACAGGATGGGCGCGACGTCCACCGGCTCGGTCGCCGCGCGGGACAGCTCGGCGTCGACGCGCGAGGCGTCGCTGATGTCGCTGATGAGGCGGTCGAGCCGCGTCACGTCCTCGCCGATGATGGCGAGCAGCCGCTTTTGCTGGCCCGGATCCTCGATCCGCCGCAGCGTCTCGATCGCGCTGCGGATCGAGGAGAGCGGGTTCTTGATCTCGTGTGCCACGTCGGCCGCGAAGCGCTCGATCGCGTCCATCCGTCCCCACAGCGCCGCGGCCGAGGCCGACAGCGCGCTCGCCAGCGCGCCGACCTCGTCGCGCCGTCGCATCAGCGGCTCGGGCACCGTGCCGGTGCGGCCCTGGCCCTCTCGCATCCGTGCGGCGACCCCCGCCAGCCGCAGGATCGGCCGGGCGATGGTGAGCGAGAGATACCAGGACAGCAGAACCGTGAGCACCAGCGCCAGCGAGAACAGCCCGAGGATCGACACGCGGACCGTGAACAGGCTCTCGTCCACCTCGCGCGCCTCGCGGGTGAGCAGGATGATGCCGACCGTGTGATGGTCGCGCTCCACCGGCTCGGCCACCGTGACCAGCAGCCGGTCGTCTCGGGTACGGCGGATATAGGGCGGCATCTCGCGGCTGTTGTCGGTATTGGACAGCCGCAGCTCCTCCTTCACGTCCGGCTGCCAGTCGAGCCCGGCGGCGGTCGGGGTGATGTCGACCACCAGCGGCTTCGGCGTGTCGTGCGGCAGCAGGGCGAGCACCCGGTCGTAGACCCAGCTGACCGCCGACAGCAGCGGGCCGCGAGTGGGCGCGGGCGGCAGCGGCTCGGTGGTGACGGCGCCGCCGGTGCCCTCGCGCACCCGGCTGTCGGCGACGACCTGGCCGTCCGGCGCGTAGAGCTTGGCCTCGGCGTTCGGCGTGGGCTCGGTCAGGCGACGTAGCAGCGGGCGGGCGAGGTCGGGCGACCAGCTTGGGATTGTCCGGCGTCTCGGTCGCGCACCGCGCTTTCGCCCGAGCGCGCCGGCGTAGATGCGCGCCTGCTCGCGCAGTGCCGAGACCTCGGCTTCCAGCAGGCCGTTCTGGTACTGGTCGAGATAGAGCAGCGTCGCGACGAGCAGCGCCAGCGGCAGCGCGTTGACCAGCAGGATGCGGCGCAGCAGCGGCGAGACGAAGCGATAGCGCACCCGGCCCGGACGCCGCCCGACGGTCCTCGCGGGCAGACGCTCGATTTGCCGCTCCCCCAACTTCCGTCTGCGTCGGCTGCGAAGCAGACGGAGGTTGGGGCGAGGGGTGGGCGAGCGTGTCAGGCACGGCCTGCTCAATGCTCCTTGTAGCGGTAGCCGATGCCGTAGAGCGTCTCGATGTGGTTGAAGCTGTCGTCCACGCTGCGGAACTTCTTGCGCACGCGCTTGACGTGGCTGTCGATGGTGCGGTCGTCCACGTAGATGTTCTCGCCATAGGCCGCGTCGATCAGCTGGTCGCGCGACTTCACCATGCCAGGCCGCGCCGCCAGCGCCTTGACCAGCAGGAACTCGGTGACGGTGAGCTGGATGTCCTCGCCGCGCCAGGTGCATTGGTGCTTGGTCTCGTCGAGCACCAGATCGCCGCGCGACATGACGCCGCTGGGCGCGGCGCCCGAGCCCTCGGCCCGGCTCGCTCTCGTTGCGGCGCAGCAGGGCGCGGATGCGCTCCAGCAGCAGGCGCTGGCTGAACGGCTTGGTGATGTAGTCGTCCGCCCCGAGCCGCAGGCCCATCAGCTCGTCGACCTCCTCGTCCTTGCTGGTGAGGAAGATCACCGGCATCGTGCTGCGCTGGCGCAGCCGCTGCAGCAGCTCCATCCCGTCCATGCGCGGCATCTTGATGTCGAGCACCGCGAGGTCGACCGGGCGGGCGTTCAGCTCGCTGCAACGCGCTCTCCCCGTCGGTGTAGGTGCGGACCTGGAAGCCCTCCTGCTCCAGGGTCATGGCGACCGAGGTGAGGATGTTGCGGTCGTCGTCCACCAGGGCGATGGTCTGCTTCATCGGATTGTCCTTGGCCGCAGCTGGGCCCGCTGCTGGTGCGAGATCGTTTTGAGGCGTCGTCGTCATGGTCCTGCTTCCGTGCCTGGAACGCGCGGAGCATGGCACCCGATTGTGGCGCATTGCGGACGGGAGGTGAACGCAACATGGCAGAGGACAGCCCCGGCTTCCAGGCCCGCCGCCTGCTGCGCGCCGCGCGGGCGGGAACTCTCGCCACCACGGGGCCGGGCGGCCAGCCCTTCGCCTCGCTCGTCACGCCGGCCTCCGCGCCGGATCTTTCTCCCGCTGTTGCTGCTGTCCTCGCTCTCGGAGCACACCCGGCATCTGCGCGCCGATCCGCGCTGCGCGCTCATGGTGGCGGGGGCGCCGGAGAGCGCCAACCCGCAGACCGCGCCGCGGGTCACGCTCACCGGCGTCGCCGAGCCCGTTGATGACCCGGCGCTGAAGGCGCGCTGGCTGGCCGTCCATCCCTATGCCGCGCTGTATGCCGATTTCGCCGATTTCTCGCTGTGGCGCATCCGGCCGGCCGCCGCCCTGCTGGTCGGCGGCTTCGCCCGCGCGACGCGCCTGCGTGCCGCCGACCTGCTGGCCGACGCCGGCGCCGTGGCGGCGTTGGCGGCGGCCGAGGCCGGGCATCATCGCCCATTGCAACGCCGACCACGCGGAGGCGATGGCCGCTGCTCGCGCGACGGGCCGGGTGCGTGGCGCATGGTCGCGGCGGACGTGGATGGCTGCGATCTCGCCCCGTCCGACCCGGAGGCGGCGCCGGTGCGGCGGATCGCCTGGTCGGCGCCGGTCGCCTCCGCCGAGGCGGTGCGCGGCGAATTGATCGCCCTGCTTGCGCGGGCGCGCTCAAACTGAGCTCGGCATAGCATGGCTGGACCCCGCGGCCCGGCTCGCCTTAAGTTCGACGTCAAATCCAATTCGCCGCGGCTGGTCTCCCTGCACGGCCGCGGTCCCGGAGGAGCCAAGAACTTGACCCCTGCCGCAGAGGCTGCACCCGCCGTCATGCGTCCACGCAGAAGCGTGCCGCCGCCGCGTTGTCCGGCACCGGCGTCCACCCAGGGCGGGAGGTCCACGCCAACCTCACCGCCCCCGCCCTGACCGCGGCCGCGCTGCGCCGCGAGGAGGGCTGCCTTTCCGCCGACGGCGCGCTGATGGTGCGGACCGGCGTGCATACCGGCCGCTCGGTGCAGGACAAGTTCGTGGTGGACGAGCCCGGCAGCACCGACGAGATCTGGTGGGGCCGCGTCAACCAGCGCCTCGCGCCGGAAAACTTCGCGCTGCTGAAGATGCGGGTGCAGGCCTATCTGCAGGGCCAGGAGCTGTTCACGCAGGATCTCTATGCCGGTGCCGACCCGGCGCGGCGGGTGCGGGTGCGACTGGTGACGACCGGCGCGTGGCACGCGCTGTTTGCGCGCAACATGTTCATCCGCCCGCCCGAGGCGGAGCTGGCCGGCTTCGCGCCCGACTACGTGATCCTCCACGCGCCGGATTTCCACGCCGACCCCGACGCTCGACGGCGTGCGCAGCAGCACCGCGATCGCGCTGTCCTTCTCGGAAAAGATCATCGTGATCGCCGGCACCGAGTATGCCGGCGAGATCAAGAAGTCGATCTTCACCGTGATGAACTGGCTGCTGCCCGCCGGGGGCGTGCTGCCGATGCATTGCAGCGCCAATGTCGGGCCACGACGGCGACGTCGCGCTGTTCTTCGGCCTGTCCGGCACCGGCAAGACCACGCTCTCCTCCGACCCGCGCCGGCCGCTGATCGGCGACGACGAGCACGGCTGGGGGCCGGAGGGCGTGTTCAATTTCGAGGGCGGCTGCTACGCCAAGGTGATCAACCTGTCGGCGGAGGCCGAGCCGGAGATCTGGGCGGCGACGCACCGCTTCGGCACGGTGCTGGAGAACGTCGTGGCCGACCGGCACGGCCGGCTCGACCTCACCGACAAGTCGCTCACCGAGAACACGCGCTCCTGCTATCCCGTCGAGTTCATCCCGAACGCCGTGCCGTCGGGCATGGGCGGCCAGCCGCGCAACGTGGTGATGCTGACGGCGGACGCGTTCGGCGTGCTGCCGCCGATCGCCAAGCTCACGCCGGCGCAGGCGATGTACCATTTCCTGAGCGGCTACACGGCGCGCGTCGCGGGGACCGAGAAGGGACTCGGCGCCGAGCCGCAGGCGACGTTTTCCACCTGCTTCGCCGCCCCCTTCCTGCCGCGCCGGCCGGAGGTCTACGGCCGGATGCTGGCCGACCTCATCGCCCGGCATGACGTCGATTGCTGGCTGGTCAACACCGGCTGGAGCGGCGGCCAGTACGGCGTCGGCAGCCGCATGAGCATCCGCCACACCCGCGCCCTGCTCGACGCGGCGCTCGACGGCTCGCTCGCCCGCACTCGCTTCCGCCAGGACCGCTTCTTCGGCCTCGCCATCCCCGAAAGCGTTCCCGGCATCCCCGCCGAGGTGCTCGACCCGCGCCAGTCCTGGGCCGACAAGGCCGCCTACGACCGGATGGCGCAGGAACTGGTGTCGCGCTTCGAGGCGAATTTCCAGACTTTTCGGGATGCGGTAGGCGAGGACGTACGGGCGGCGGCGATCCGGGCGGCGGCTTAGACGAGCCAGGGCTCCAAACAATGTTTCGGCGAGGGCATCTGCGGGGGCGCGGGCTAGAGCCAGGACGGCGAGTGGACCGCGAGCCGGGCGCAAACGACTCCGAACACCAAGGCAGCCCAGCTCAGGCCGATCCGTCGCGGCGGCGACAGGATGCGCTCAAATGGCGGGACAAGGAGAAGCGGTAGGATCAGGGCGCCGATGCCCGCGGCCAGACTCAGTTCAGCGATCAGATAGAGCCACAGCGGAACTCCGATGATGAGGGCGATGAACATCGGGAAAACCAGGAACAGGACGTTGGATCGCTCATCCGGGATTCTGGAAGCTCACGAACGTCACAAGATTTAACGATATGGATGCACCGAGATACAGCAGTTCGTCGCGCATGGAGGGCACCTCGAACGACACGTATCGCGTTAGGAGGGGCTTGACCCGCCAACCTGAAGCTAGGCTCAAAAGTATCGGCATTGCCAGCTTCGCTGTGGTGGGGGCTGAGGTGTGAGGGCGCCGGCAACCCCGGCGTGGGGTGCTCCGTTCCGTCTCCGTGCATCCGCAGGAGACAGCTTCATGTCAGCGCATCCACCGCCTGTCCCGCCCGCCAATCGCAGCCCGCAGGGCGGCGAGGACAAGAAGCCCGGCGCCTCCGAGGTCGATCCGCGCAGCCTGCCCAAGAACCAGCCGCAGAACACGGACGAGCAGGGCCGGCAGGGCAATATCCGCCAGAACACGACCCATACCGGCCACCAGCAGGATCGCTGAGCATGGCCGAGAAAACGCCCGCGGCGGACCGCCACCACGGCGGTCCGGGCAGCAGCGACCAGAACGCGAAGAAGCCGGAGCCCGCGCCCGAGACGCGGCCGCATCCCGACGAGCCGACCAACACGGAGCGCAGCCGCGTGTCCGGCGGCGGGGGAGAGCGCGACATCCACCATACCCACGATCCGGCTAACAAGCGCTGATCGTGGTCTGACCTGGCGGACGATGGCGCAATCCGCCCACGATTGCTGGGCGATTGAGGCAGAGTGTCTCGCCTACTCGCGCCAACCGGCCTAGATTCCCCGTTCCTCAAGGCGGTTCCGGCCTTGCCGCGTCAGGAGCAACGGGGTGAACACAGCTGGATGGGCCAGGCGTACGCTGGCGTCGCTCGCGATCTTCCTGCTGTCGCTGCTGTCCCCCGCCGCTGACGCCGCGCCCGCCCCGGCTGGGCCGCGCCTCGCGTTGGTGATCGGCAATGCGACCTATTCGGCGCTTCCGGCGCTGCCGGCCTGCGCCGCCTCGGCCCACGTGGTCGCGGCGGCGCTGAAGCGCGCGGGTTTCGAGGTCGCCGAGCGGCTGGACCTCACCAACGGGCAGATGGGAGCGGCGATCGCCGACTGGGCCGGCACCGCCGCCAAAACGCCGGGGGCGAGCGCCGTCGCCTATGTGTGCGGATACGCCGTCGGCTTCGACAACCGGGCGTTCCTGCTGCCGGTCTCGGCCAGCATCGAGCGCGACACCGACGCGCTCACCCAGGGGCTTCTGGCAAAGTCCTTGCTCGATGCGGTCGGGCGCTCCGGCGTCCGGGCTGGGCTGGTGTTGCTCGACGCGGTCGCCAAGCCGGCGGGCAACGGGCGGCTCCCGCTCGACGCGCTCGCCGCCGCCCCACCGACGGCATCGGTGGGCTTCGCCGCCGCCGGCACCACCGGCACGCCGCCGCAGGGAGCGACACCGTTCGCCGCCGCGCTCGCGGCGGAGCTGGCTGCCCCCGAGATCGAGATCGGTTCGCTGCTCGGGACGCTGCAGAAGCGCCTGGCCGGCTCCTCCGGGCTCCAGTTCGTCGTTCGGCCGCCGGCCGGGCCGGTCTGGCTGGCCGGCGGCCCGACCCCCGCTCCGCCTTCTGCCCCGCTGCCACCGGTGCCCGCTCCGTCCGTGCCGGCCGCGCCTCTGCCGCAGGCCGCCGCGCCGCCGCCCCCACGGAGTCGCGCCGGCCATCGTGCCCGACGAGGAGCACATGACCGAGGCCGACCGGCGCCGTATTCAGGGTGCGCTGTTGCGACTCGGGTATTATGACGGACGGGTCGACGGCATCTTCGGCCGGGACACGCGCGCGGCGATACGGCGCTTCCAGCACGAGATCGGCGCCGAGATGAGCGGGCGTATCACCCCGGAGCAGTCCGGGCGGCTGCTCGCCGGCGGAAGCTGAGAACCGCACCGCCGGCGAAATGGGACCGAGGTACTGGACCGAGACATGGGACTGAAGGCCAAGTTCAACATCGTGATGCTGATCGCCTTCCTGATCGGCCTCGGCCTCGCCGGCGTGCTGTCCTACCGGCTGGTGCAGGACAACGCGCGCAGCGTGGTGCTGCAGGAGGCGGCGATCATGATGGGGCAGGCGACCGCGATCAGCAGCTACACGGATCGCGAGATCGCGCCGCTGCTGGCCGACCAGCTCAAGGTGCGGTTCCTGCCGCAGAGCATTCCGTTCTGGGCGGCCCAGACCAACTTCCGCGCACTGCAGCAGCAATTCCCCGACTACAGCTTCCGCGAGCCCGCCACCAACCCGACCAACCCGGCCGATCGCCCGACCGACTGGCAGGCGGACATCATCGACCTGTTCCGGCGCGATCCGAAGCGGACGGAGTTCGTCAGCCATCGCGACACCCCGGCCGGGCCGATCCTCTCCTATTCGCGGCCCATCAGGATCACCGACCAGGGCTGCCTGGAATGCCACTCCACCCCTGCCGCCGCGCCGCAGACGATGGTGGACCTGTACGGCTCCAGCAACGGGTTCGGCTGGAAGATGGGCGACACGGTGGGCGCGCAGATCGTCTCGGTGCCGATGCGCGTGCCGCTGGAGCGCGCCAATCGCACCTTCATCGTGATGATGATCGGCCTCGCGGTGGTGTTCCTGGTGATGATCGTGCTGCTGAACCTGCTGCTGCACTACGTCATCATCCGTCCGGTGCGGCGGATTTCCGCGACCGCCAGCGAGGTCAGCCTGGGCAACATGGATGCACCCGAATTCACCGCGCGCGGCCGCGACGAGATCGCCTCGCTGGCGGAATCCTTCAACCGGATGCGGCGCAGCCTGGCGAACGCGCTCAAGCTGCTGGAAAGCTGAGCGGCATGAGATGAGCGCGATCCCGGACAAGATCGGCCGCTATCGCATCGAGGCCGTGCTCGGCCGCGGCGCGATGGGGGTGATCTACCGGGCGCACGACCCCGAGATCGACCGTCCGGTCGCGATCAAGCTGATCCGCGCCGACCTGCTCGACGGCGAGGACCGCGCCGACTACCTGGTCCGCTTCCGCCGCGAGGCGCAGGCGGCCGGCCGCTGCGCGCACCCCAACATCGTCGCGATCTACGATTTCGCCATGCACGAGGGCAACCCGTTCCTGGCGATGGAATTCGTCGAGGGCGTCAGCCTCAGCCAGGCACGCGAGCGTGGCACCGAGTTCGAGGTCGCCGACGCGGTGTTCGTCATGCTGCAGGTACTCGACGCGCTCGGCGCGGCGCACGCGATGGGCATCGTGCATCGCGACATCAAGCCCGCCAACATCATGCTGGTCGGCGGCACCCGCGTGAAGGTGACGGATTTCGGCATTTCCCGCTTTGACAGCTCCGACCTGACGCAGGACGGATCGGTGGTCGGGACGCCGAACTACATGTCGCCCGAGCAGTACCAGGGGCTGGCGGTCGGCGCGCGCAGCGATCTGTTCTCGGCCGGCGCCGTGCTCTACGAGCTGCTCTGCGGCGAGCGGCCGTTCGCCGGGCGCAACTTTGCCGAGGTGGGGCAGCGGCTGCTGAGCGCGGAGCCGCCCGATCTGCGCGAGCGCAGCGTCGCCGTGTCGCAGGCGCTGAAATCGGTCGTGGACCGCGCGCTCGCCAAGTCGCCCGACGCAAGATACGCCTCCGCCGCCGAGATGGCCGCCGCCTTGCGCGGCGCGATGCAGGTGGCTCCCGCCGTTGCCGGCCTGGAAGACAGAACCATCGTCGTGCCGCAGGCGTCGGCCGGCAGCGGCGGCGGAGCCCGCGCGTCGGACCTGACCAGCGGCACCGGCATGACCGGCAGCTTCGATAGCGAGACGCTTGCCACCGTCGAGCGCACGCTCGCCCGGTATGTCGGCCCGATCGCGCGCCTGCTGGTCCGCAGCGCGATCGGGCGATCGGGAAGCGTCGAGGCGCTGTGCGATTCGCTGGCCGGCAATATCGAGCAACCGAGTGACCGCGAACGCTTCCGCGCCGAGGCCCTGACGCCGGCTCCGGCGTGGGCTCACCATGTCCGGCCTTCCGGCGACGACCACTCCGGCAATCACCGCGGATGAGCTGGAACACGCGCAAAAGGAACTGACCCGCCATGTCGGCCCGATCGCGCGCGTGCTGGTCAAGCGCACGGCCGCCGCCGTCGGCTCGGCTGCCGAGCTGTGGCAGCAACTGTCGCTGCACATCGAGCGCGAGGATGACCGTCGCGCCTTCCTGAGCCGGCGCGGCAACCGGGCCTGAGCCTGCCTGCCGCTCATACGAGCCAGAACTTTCCTCGCAGCGCGATCTCCTGCGATGGTGCGCCGCCCAGGAGACCCGGCATGTATGTTCCCGCCCAGTTCAACGAAGACCGGCCCGAGATCCTCGCCGACGCGATCCGCCGCGCCGGCCTCGCCACGCTGGTGACGCTCGGCGCCGACGGGCTCGTCGCCAGCCATGTGCCGATGCTGCTCGATCCCGCGCCCGCGTCGCATGGCACGCTGCTCGGCCACATCGCGCGGGCCAATCCGCAATGGCGCGATCCGGCTCCGGGCATGTCGGCGCTGGCGATCTTCACCGGGCCGGACGCCTACGTCACGCCGTCCTGGTATCCCTCCAAGCAGGCGCACGGCCGCGTGGTGCCGACGTGGAACTACGTCGCGGTTCATGCCTATGGCCCGGTGACGTTCTTCGACGATCCCGCCCGGCTGCTCGACATCGTCCGCCGCCTGACCGAGCGGGAGGAGGCGGCTCGCGCCGCGCCCTGGGCGGTCTCCGACGCGCCGGCCGAGTTCGTCGAGGGAATGCTCAAGGCGATCGTCGGCTTCGCGATCCCGATCGCGCGGATCGAGGGCAAGTGGAAGATGAGCCAGAACCGCGACGCCGCCGACCGGGAAGGGGTCGCGCGCGGGCTGGCCGAGGATGGACGGGATGCGGTGGCCGCGCTGATCCCGCGCGCGGCACCCGGCTGAGCCCATGCCGGATGACGGCGACACGCTGACCGACGCCGAGGCGGACAGCCTGCCGCCGCCACTGCCGACACCTGGCCGGGCCGGCGTCTGGTTGCTTGGGGCCAGCCTGATGCTGATCGCGTTCAACCTGCGCGCGGCGGTGTCCAGCGTCGGGCCGGTGCTGCGCGACATCATCGCCCATGCGGGGTTGTCCGCGACGGGCGCGAGCGTACTGACCACCCTGCCGTCGCTCTGTTTCGGACTGGCGGCACTGGCGGCGACGGGCCTCGCGCGGCTGCTTGGGCCGGAGCGGGCGGTGCTGGCGGGGTTGGCGGCGCTGACCGCCGGCCTCGTGCTGCGCGGCACCGCCGGCCTCTCGGGGCTGTTCGCCGGGCAGGTTCTGGCGACGGCCGGGATCGGCGTGATCAACGTGCTGCTGCCCGGCCTCGTGAAGCGGGATTTTTCCCAGCGGGTCGCGCTGATGACCGGGCTCTACACGATGGCCTTCTGCGCCGGCGCGGCGATCGCGGCCGGGGCGACCGTGCCGCTCGCCTTCCTGTTCGGCGGCTGGGACGGCGGGCTGGCGATCTGGGCATTGCCGGCCGGGCTCGCCGCGCTGGTCTGGCTTTTCCAGGTGCCGCGCGGCACGCGCGTCCAGGCCCACGCCGGCTTCGCGGTGCGCGGGCTGTGGTCCGACCGGCTGGCCTGGCAGGTCACGCTGTTCATGGGGCTGCAATCGGCACTCGCCTACCTGGTGTTCGGCTGGCTGGCGCCGATCCTGCGCGACCGGGGGCTGAGCGCCGTGGATGCCGGCATCGTGCTGTCCGTCTCCGTGGTCGCCCAGGCCGCCGGCTCGCTGGTCGCCCCGGCGCTGGCCACGCGCCGACCCAGCCAGAGTTTGGCCAATGTGCTGAGCGTGGCGCTCTGCGTGGTCGGGCTGATGGGCTGCATGTTCGCCCCGCTCGGCACGGTCTGGCTGTGGGCGGTGGTGCTTGGGCTGGCCCAGGGGGCGCTGATCGCCATTGCCCTGACGGTGATCGTGCTGCGCGCGCCCGATCCGCATGTCGCCGCGCATCTCTCCGGCATGGCGCAGAGCGTCGGCTATCTGCTCGCCTCCGCCGGCCCGCTGCTCGCCGGATTGCTGCACGGCTGGACCGGCGGCTGGGGCGCGGTGGCGGGGCTCTCGCTGGCGATCGGGACGGCCGCCGCGCTGTTCGGCTACGGCGCCGGCCGGGCGCGGCACGTGGGCGCGGTGTCGGCGCGGCTGGAGGGGCTCCCGACCCGGTAGCCCCCGCCTTGCCCCGGCGCGGTCCGGGGTGGAATCTTGGGGCGAGCGCCGAAACAAGGAATTGCGCCATGACCGAGCAGACGCCGGATTGCTTCGTGAGCGACCCGGACGGGGCCCAGCCCCTGTTCGCGGTGCGCCCGGCCGCGCTGGAGGGCTTCCTGGCCGGGCTCTCCGGCGAGCAGGCCGGCTATCTGCGCGCATCCGGCTTCACCGCCGCCGCCCAGGAACTCGCGTTACTGCCCGGACCCGGCGGGATCGCGGGGGCGGTGCTGGGACTGGGCGAGGACCGCTCGCCCCATGCGTTCGGCGACCTCGCCTATCGCCTGCCCGTCGGCAGCCCGTGGGTCTTGCAGGCGGGCGATCACGATGCCGGGGCCGCAGTGCTCGGCTTCGCGCTCGGCGCCTATCGCTACTCCGCGTTCAAACCCCCGAGGCGCGAGGCCGCGCGGCTCGTGCTGCCGCGAGGCTGCGACCGCGCCGTGTCGGAGGCGGGCGCGATCTGCCTGGCGCGCGACCTCATCAATACGCCGGCGAACCTGCTCGGCCCGGCCGAGCTGGCCGACGCGGCGTTGCGGCTGGCGGCAAGCTGCCAGGCCGAGGCCGCCTGTGTCGAGGGAGCGGCGCTCGAGCAGGAATATCCCACCGTGGCGGCGGTCGGGCGCGGCTCGGCGCGGGCGCCGCGGGTCGCGCTGTTCCGCTGGAAGGGGTCGCGGGCCGGCGCCGCCGCGCCGCTGGTCTCGCTCTGCGGCAAGGGCGTCTGCTTCGACTCGGGCGGCTACGACCTCAAGCCCTCGGCGGGCATGTTGCGGATGAAGAAGGACATGGGTGGCGCGGCCGCCGTGCTCGGCATGGCGCGGGTGCTGATGCAGGCCGACCTGCCGATCCGCCTCGTGGTGCGGGTCGGCTGCGTCGAGAACAGCGTGTCGGGCGACGCCATGCGGCCGCTCGACGTGATCCGCACGCGACGCGGGCTCAGCGTCGAGGTGGGCAACACCGACGCCGAGGGACGGCTCGTGCTGTGCGACCTGCTGGCCGAAGCGTCCGACGAGCGGCCCGACCTCATCGTGGATTGCGCGACCCTGACCGGCGCGGCGCGCGTCGCCCTCGGGCCGGAGCTGCCGGCGCTGTTCTGCAACGACGAGGCCTGGGCCAGCCGCCTGCTCGCCGCCGGGCAGGAACGCCACGACCCGCTATGGCGGCTGCCGCTCTGGAATGGTTACGATTCCTGGCTGAAAAGCCCGGTGGCCGATCTTAACAACATTTCATCGAAGCCGTTTGCGGGCGCGATCGTCGCGGCGCTGTTCCTGCGCCGATTCGTGGCACCGGGGGTAAACTGGGCGCATATCGACCTCTACGCGTGGAACGACCAGACGCAGCCAGGCCGGCCGGAGGGTGGCGAAGGCCAGGCGATTCGCGCGGTCTGCGCGGCCATCGAGCGATCCGTTATTGCTTCGTGAACAGACCAAACCATGCAGGTAACGTGATTGCGAATTCCAGCAAACGATTTCGGGTCTATAGCATCTGTCATCGATATGACGTCAGACCATATACGAAGCTACTGACGCACTCAGGTTGAGCGCGTTACGCGAAGTTAATCTTCGCCGATTGATGAAAGGATCAAACATGGCAGCAACCCAGTCCCCCGACCAGCTGGTCGGCATCCTGCGGGATACCGTGGTGGCGTTGGTGCGGCGTGACGGGCCGGATCTTTCGGCACGTCAGCTCGGGGTTTTCCTCACGTGCTATCTGCAGGAAGGCGCGCACACCGTGCGCGGGCTGGCGGCGGACTTGAACGTGTCCAAGCCCGCGATCACCCGCGCGCTCGACCGGCTCGGCGAGCTTGATCTCGCGCGCCGCAAGGTCGATCCGATGGATCGCCGCAGCGTGCTCGTGCAGCGCACCCTGAAGGGGGCCGCGTTCCTGCGCGACCTGCGCGGCATCATGAGCGAGGCATCGAGCTCGGCCCGCAAGGGCGGCGCGAGCACGGGCGAATCGTCCGCGCGCAAGGCCGCCTCGGCGTAACCGCGATCGCGGTCCCGGCATGGGCGTAGGCCCTGCCGAGACCGCGGCGCGCCTCCCGTCAGCCGCCCTTCACGCCGCCTGTCGTCAGGCCGGCGATGATCTCCTTTTGCATCAGCAACGTGAGCAGCAGGACCGGCGCGGTCACGACCAGCGCCGCGGCGGCGAGCGGGCCCCAGCTCACCTGCTCGAAGGTCAGCACGTTGTAGACGGCGACGGGCAGGGTGCGCGTCTCGCGCCCGGCAAGCACGACGCCGAAGATGAAGTTGTTCCAGCTGAAGATGAACGACAGGATCATCGCGACGGTGATGCCGGGTCGAGCCAGTGGCATGGCAACATAACGGAACGCCTGCCAGATCGTCGCGCCATCCACCAGCGCGGCCTCCTCGAATTCGCCGGGCAGCCCCTCGAAGAAGCCGATCATCACCCAGGCCACGATCGGCACGGTGATCACCAGATGCGTGATCACCAGCGGGGTCAGCGTGCCGATCAGGCCGATCCATTGGAACAGCAGGAATAGCGGGATGAGATAGGAGAGGCCCGGCGTGATCCGCGCGATCAGGATCAGCAGCGCCGCCTTCGTGGCGCGCGCCTTGGCGATCCCGTATCCGGCGGGCACCCCGACCGCCAGGGCCAGGAAGGTCGCGCTGAACGACACGATCACCGAGTTGATCGTGTAGGTGAGAAAATCGTTCTGCGCGAACACCTGCACGTAGTTGTCGAGCGTCGGCGGGTTGGGGATGAACACCGGCGGGAAGGCCATGTTGTCGACCTCGTTCTTCAGCGAGAGCGACAGCATCCACAGGAACACCAGCAGCGCCGGCGAAACCAGCACGATCACCGAGAGATAGAGCCCGATCCGCCCGGCGACGCGGCGGAGGCGGTACTGCCCGCGGCTGCGCCGTCTTTCTCCGCCCTCTCCCCTTGCGGGAGAGGGCCGGGGTGAGGGGTTCGTGCTCATTGCCACTTCTCCCGCTGGCGCACCCGTAGAAGCACCAGCGTGATCGCCAGGATCAGCAGGAAGAACACCACCACGATCGCCGAGGCGTAGCCCATGTCGTAGTAGTTGAACGCGGTGAGATAGAGCAGCAGGTTGATCGTCTCGCTGGCGCTGCCCGGTCCTCCGCCGGAGATCACGAAGATGGTGTCGAATGCCTTCAGCGCATCGATCGTGCGGATCACCAGCGCGACGATGACGAACGGCCAGACCAGCGGCAGGGTGATATGGCGGAACATCTGCCAGCCATTCGCGCCGTCGAGGATCGCCGCCTCGTAGGGATCGGTGGGCAGGCTCGCCAGCCCGCCGAGCACGATCAGCATCACCAGCGGCGTCCATTGCCAGGTCTCGACCATCACCAGGGTCGGGATGACCGTGTTGGCGTTGTAGACCCACTCGGAGGGCGGCAGGCCCGCCGAGGTGAGCAGGTAGTTCAGCACGCCCAATTGAGGGTGGAACATCATCGTCCAGACCAGCGCGACCGCCACGGGTGTCGCCATCATCGGCATGATGAAGATGGTTCG
Organism: uncultured Alphaproteobacteria bacterium; assembly: GCA_963799825.1. Classification (GTDB taxonomy): domain Bacteria; phylum Pseudomonadota; class Alphaproteobacteria; order Acetobacterales; family Acetobacteraceae; genus JAFKFI01. The sequence continues at coordinate 81,599 of CAWCYL010000008.1, read as the reverse complement.
CGCGATCCCGCGGCCGGGGAAGTTGCGGTGGAAGCAGACCGCCGCGGCGATGCCCAGCACTACCGGCACAGCCACCGAGAGCGCGGTGAAGTAGAGCGTGCGGATGACCGATTTCTGGAAGCGCTCGTCGTCCAGCAGATGCGCGTAGTTGGCGAGCCCGGCCCAGCTCCTGCTGCCGCCGATATGCCAGTCGTGCACCGACATGAAGAGCGTGAAGAGCCATGGAAACACGATTACCGCGATCACCACGATCCCGGCCGGCACCGCGAAGGCCCAGTAGCGGCGGGCGTAGTTGTGTCCCGGTCGCCGGGCCGGGCCACGCCCGAGCGGGCGCCCGGCGGGGGCGGAGAGCGTTGCGTCCATGCTCAGGACGGGGTCGGCCGGTTCTGGCGACAGGCGATCATCGTAGGCTCCCTTGCTGGCCGCCGTCGCGGCGGTTGCATCATAGGTGCGGCGCGCGCATCGCGGAACCGGGCGAAGATACGGCGGGCTGGTTGCAGACGCGGGGGAGGGCGTGCGGTATGATCGGGGCCCATGCGCGACGATCCCGCAGGACACTACGCGACGCTCGGCCTCGATCCGGCGGCGCCGGCCGAGGCGGTCGTCGCGGCGTTCCGCGCCGCTGCCCGCCGCTTCCACCCGGACGTGCCGGAGACCGGCGACGCGGTGGCGTTCATGCGCGTCCGCGCCGCCTACGACGTGCTCGGGGACGCGGAGCGTCGCGCCGCCTACGACCGGGCGGCGCGCACGGTCGAGCCGGCGCCCCCCGTGGTCTCGGATACAGTGGTGCGGGACGCGGTGGCCGCGGCGTGGCGGCGGCCGAGCGGGCTGTCGCTCGGCCTGTTCGCCGGATGTGCCGGCTTCGCGCTGTTGGCCCTGGCGATCGGCTTTGCCGGCCTGGGCCCCTCGGGCTCGCCCACGCCGATCGCGCTTCCGACCGGCACTCCCGCGCCTGTCGCGCCGCTCCGCGCCCCGCCCCCGCCACCTGCGCCGGTGGAGGGGATCGCCAGCGGCTACATCCTGCCGGGCGCCGGCGCGGTGACGCTCTGGCGTCCGGCGCCGGCCGCTGATCGCTACGTGCCGACGGGGCAGCTCGCCGCCTTCACCCCGGTCGCGATCCGCGGGGTGGACACGCAGCACGGCATGGTGGAGGTCGCCGCCCCCGACGGGTCCGCCGGCTTTGTCTACGCCGCCCGCCTTGCGCCGGGCGACGCGGCGGCGGCCGAGCAGGCGCGCTGCATCGACGAGGCGGGCGCGCCGCCGGCGAACAACGAGATCCTGGCCCGGCGCGGCGGCCTCGGCGATTTGCGCGTGGTGGTGGAGAACCGCCGCGACCAGCCGGCCGTGGTCAAGCTGCGCGACCAGATGGGCGTCGCGGCGGCGAGCGTGTTCGTCGCCCCGCGCGCCGTCGCCTCGATCGAGGGACTGCCGCCGGGCGAGTATCGCCCGGAATTCGCGTTCGGCGAGTTGTGGAGCCATGCCTGCCGCCGCTTCGTCGCGGGGATGCGCGCGCAGCGCTTCACCGCGTTCCAGCCGCTCGACGAGGTCGCATCCCGCCGAGGCCCGCTATACCATCCCGCCGAGCGACGGGATCGACGAGCCGGACGACGAGTTCAACCGCGACTGACGGGAGTGGAGCGGCGTCATGTCCATAGTCCTGCAGGAGCCGCTGCGCGCCGTGTTCTATGCGCCGTTCTACGCGGCCCTGTCGCGCGGCGCCTACGCGGACGAGGGCGTGGACATCCAGCTGTTCAGCGCCGCCCGCCCCGCCGACGCGGCGCGCGGGTTCTTCGACGGCAGCGTGGATGTCGGCTGGGGTGGGCCGATGCGGGTGATGGAGACCTATCATCTGCGCGCCGATTGCGATCTCGTCTGCTTCGCCGAGGTGGTGACGCGCGATCCGTTCCTGCTGATCGGCCGCGTGCCGCAGCCGGACTTCAGCATGGCCGACCTGATCGGCCCGAGGGTCGGCACGGTGAGCGAGGTGCCGACGCCTTGGCTCTGCCTGCAGGAGGATCTGCGTCGCGCAGGGCTCGATCCCGCGCGTGTGGATCGCGTGACCGATCGTACGATGGCGCAGAACGCCGATGCGTTGCGCGCGGGTCGGCTGGATGCTGTGCAGCTGTTCGAGCCGTACGCCACCGCGCTGCTTGACGAGGGTGCCGGGCATCTGTGGTACGCCGCCGCCGATCGCGGCGCGACCTCCTACACCACGTTCTACGCGCGCCGGGACACGCTGCGATCGAGGCGCGACGAGCTTCGTCGCATGGTCCGCGCGCTGCATCGCACGCAGCATTGGATCGCAGCGGCGAGCGGGGCGGCGATCGCGGCGGCGATCGCGCGATACTTTCCCGCCGAGACGCCGGAGCGTCTTGCGTGCGCCTGCGAGCGCTACAAATCCCTTGGTATCTGGGGGCGTGATCCGGTGCTGCCGCGCGATGGGTATGAGCGGCTGCGCGCCGGCCTCGAATTGGGCGGGCTCGTCGAGCGCGGCGCGCCGTTCGAGCAGGCCGTGGACAACACGCTCGCCCGCGAGATCCTGGCGGAGACCCCGCCGACGGCCTGACCGATTTGGGGGAGGACAACCATGCCGCACGCGACGACCGATGACGGAGTGCGTCTCCATTACGAGGAGACCGGCACGGGCACGCCCGTCATCTTCGTCCACGAGTTCGCCGGCGACTGGCGGAGCTGGGAGGCGCAGCTGCGCCATTTCGGCCAGCGTTACCGCGCGATCGCCTACAACGCGCGCGGCTATCCGCCGTCGGACGTGCCGGAGGACGTCGCGTTCTACTCGCAGAACCGCGCCGCCGACGACATCCGCGCGGTGCTCGACCATCTCGACATCGAGCGCGCGCACGTGGTCGGGCTGTCGATGGGCGGCTTCGCCACGTTGCATTTCGGCTTCCGCCATCCCGGCCGCGCCCGCTCGCTGGTGGTCGGCGGCTGCGGCTACGGCGCCGAGCCCGCCACGCGCGACCGCTTCCGCGCCGAGGCGGAGGCGGTGGTCGGCTTCATCCGCGACCAGGGCATGAAGGCGTTCGCGGCGAAATACGCCTATGGCCCGACCCGCGTGCAGTTCGAGAACAAGGATCCGCGCGGCTTCGCCGAGTTCCGCGCGATGCTCGCCGAGCACTCCGCCCTCGGCGCCGCCAACACGCAGCTCGGCGTGCAGCGCGAGCGGCCGTCGCTGTTCGACCTGGTGGACCGCATGAAGGCGCTGACCGTGCCGACCCTGGTGCTCACCGGCGACGAGGACTGGCCGTGCCTGGCACCCGGCCTGCTGATGAAGCAGACCATCCCGAGTGCCGCGCTCTCGGTGATGCCGAATTGCGGCCACGCGATCAATCTCGAAGACCCGGACGAGTTCAACCGCCTGGTCGGCGGCGTTCATCGCCCAGGTCGATACCGGCCGCTGGCCGTCGCGCGATCCGCGCGCGGTGTCGGCGTCGATCCTCGGGATGCGCTAAGCCCTCACCCAACCCGAACCCCTCGCCCGACCCTCTTCCAGAGGGAGAGAGGGCTTTGCTTCTCCCTCCCCTCTGGGAGAGGGCCGGGGTGAGGGGGCGGCCCCGTCGAGCCCGACGGCGGCTGGAGCAGCAGCGCCACCAGGGCGGTCCAGCCGGTCTGGTGCGAGGCGCCCATCCCGCGGCCGGTGTCGCCGTGGAAATACTCGTAGAACAGCACGTGGTCGCGGAACGCCGGGTCATCCTGCAGCAGCGTCGACTCGCCGAACGTCGCCCGGCGGCCCTTCGCGTCGCGCAGGAACAGCCGGGCGAGCCGGCGCGCCAGCTCGTCGGCGATCTCGCTCAGGCGTGAGGAATTGGCCGGAGCCGACCGGGCACTCCACCCGGAAATCGTCGCCGTAGTAGCGGTGGAACTCGCGCAGCGACTCGATCAGCAGATAGTTCACCGGCATCCAGACCGGGCCGCGCCAGTTGGAGTTGCCGCCGAACAGACTGGATTGCGACTCGCCCGGCACGTAGCCGATCGAGAATTCGAGCCCGCCATGCTCCAGGCGTGAACGGCTGCTCGCTCGTGGAACTTCGACAGCGAGCGCACGCCGTAGTCGGACAGGAACTCGGTCTCGTCGAGCATCCGCGCGCAGCAGCCGCTTCATGCGATGGCCGCGCAGCAGCGACAGCAAGCCGCGATCCCGGCACCCGGCTCCTGCCAGCGCGAGACCAGCTTGGCGAGGTCCGGCCGGTAGTGCGGAACCATTGCGGCCCGCTGCGTGAACTCGGGCAGCCGGCTCGGAGTGGCGCGAGTTCGAGCACCTCGACGGCGAAGAGCGGGATCAGCCCGACCATCGAGCGCACCCGCAGCGGCACGCGCTCGCCGCCGGGCAGGTTCAGCACGTCGTAGATAGAACTCGTCCTCCTCGTCCCACAGGCCGATGCCGTCGCCGCCCATGTTGGTCATCGCCTCGGCGATGTAGAGGAAGTGCTCGAAGAACTTGGTGGCGATGTCCTCGTAGACGTGGTCCTCGAAGGCCAGCTCGAGCGCGATGCGCATCAGGTTGAGCGTGTACATCGCCATCCAGGCGGTGCCGTCCGACTGGCTGATGTAGCCGCCGGTGGGCAGCGGCTTCGAGCGGTCGAAGATGCCGATGTTGTCGAGGCCCGAGGAAGCCGCCCTGGAAGATGTTGCGGCCCTCCGCGTCCTTGCGGTTCACCCACCAGGTGAAGTTCAGCATCAGCTTGTGGAACACGCGCTCCAGGAACGCGCGGTCCGGCTTGCCGGTGAGCGCGCGCGTCCATCTGGTAGACGCGCCAGCGCCGCCCAGGCGTGCACCGGCGGGTTCACGTCGCCGAACTCCCACTCGTAGGCGGGCAGCTGGCCGTTCGGGTGCATGTACCACTCGCGCGCCAGCAGCACGAGCTGCGCCTTGGCGAACTCCGGGTCGATCAGCGCCATCGTCACGCAGTGGAAGCCGAGATCCCAGGCGGCGTACCAGGGATACTCCCACTTGTCCGGCATCAGGATGATGTCGGCGTTGTTGAGGTGCGGCCAGTCGCGTGTTGCGCCCGCTCTTGCGGCTCTCGGGCGGCGGCGGCTGCGCGGGATCGCCGGCGAGCCATTCGCGGACGTCGAAAGCAGTAGAACTGCTTGGACCACAGCAGCCCGGCGAGCGCCTGGCGCTGCACCAGCCGCGCGTCGGGGTCGGCGATGCCGTGCTGCAGGGCGGCGTAGAACTCGTCCGCCTCCGCGCGGCGCGCGTCGCATCTCGCCGTCGAACGCGGCGAACGGCGCGGCTGGCTGCGCCTCGGGCCGCAGCCGAAGCCGCAGCTGCGCGCGCCCGCCGGCGGCGATGTCGAGCTGCGACGTGCGCGGCGCATTTCGTGCCCTCGCGCTGCGGGTTCACCGCGCCGCGCTCGCCGTGCACGATGCAGTCGTTGATGCCGTCCTTGAAGAAGCCCGGCGTCTCGGTCGTGCCGTCGAGCCGGCGCGTGTTGGTCTCGTTCTCGCAGAACAGCAGCTCGTGCGGCGCCGTCGATGCAGCCAGCGCATCGGCGTGACCCAGTCCTTTTCCGTGAGCACGGACCCGTCCGGTCGCGCGCGCAGCACCGGGCGCGCGGTGCCCGGCTTCCACGACCAGGTGTTGCGCGCCCAGAGCTGCGGCAGCACGTGCAGCCGCGCCGCGTCGGGGCCGCGATTCTCGACGGTGATCCGCATCAGGATGTCGTCTGGTGCCGCCTTGGCGTATTCGACCGTCACGTCGAAATAGCGCCGCTCGTCGAACACGCCGGTGTCGATCAGCTCGAACTCGCGGTCCTTCAGTGCCGCGCCGGCGGTTCTCCTCGACCAGCGCGGAATAGGGAAACTCGGCCTGCGGGTATTTGTAGAGCATCCGCATGTACGAATGGGTCGGCGTGCCGTCGAGGTAGTAGTAGAGTTCCTTGACGTCCTCGCCGTGGTTGCCCTCGCCGTTGGTCAGCCCGAACAGCCGCTCCTTCAGGATCGGGTCGCGGCCGTTCCAGAGCGCCAGGCCGAGGCACCAGTTCAGCTCCTCGTCGCCGAAGCCCGCGATGCCGTCCTCGCCCCAGCGATAGGCCCGGCTGCGCGCCTGGTCGTGGGGGAAGTACTCCCAGGCGTCGCCGTCGGCGCTGTAGTCCTCGCGCACCGTGCCCCATTGGCGGTCGCTGAGATACGGCCCCCATCGCCGCCACGCCGGATCGGTCGCGGCGGCGCGCAGGCGCTGGCCTTCGGCGGTGTCGAGGATCGAGGGCACGGTCATTGCACCGATTGCAGCGGGATCGTCGGGTCCGCGAGCTGCGCGGGGTCGGGGCGCCGCTTCGCCCGGATCAGCGCGGTGCCGGCGCGGATGTCGCGCGGGGCGTTGGCCGCCGTGACGCCGATCACGGTGCCGTCCGCCGCGAGATGCACGGCGGTGAACGCCTTGTCCGCGTCGGCCCGAACGATGGTGCGCGCCGCCTCGGCGGGCAGGCCGGCGACCTGGAGGTTGACGCCGTGCTGGTCGGTCCAGAACCACGGCACGTCGTCATAGGGCGCCGGGTCGCCGGCCATCGCACGGCCGACCGCGAGGCCGTGATTCTGCGCGTGACGCCAGGATTCGAGGCGCAGCCGGCGGCCGTACAGCGGATGCAGGAACGCGGCGACGTCGCCGGCGGCGTAGATGCCGGGCTCGCTCGTCGCCCCGTGCTCGTCCACCACGATGCCGCCGTCGAGCGCCAGCCCGGCGTCGCGCGCCAGCCCGAGATTGCGCTCCATCCCGACCCCGGCCAGCACCAGATCGGCCTTTTCCTGCGACGCCGTCGCGGCAGATCACGCGGAAGCCGCCGCCGATCGCGCTCGATCCGCCTGCACGATCTCGCCGCAGCGCAAGCGCGACGCCCGCCTCGGCGTGCAGCCGTGCGACGAAAGCGGCGCCCTCGGGCGAGACGCAGCGCCCCATCGGCGTCGGGGCAGCGCTTCCAGCACCGTCACGGCCGCGCCCAGCGCGCGGGCGCTGGAGGCGATCTCGAGGCCGATCACGCCGGCGCCGATGCAGAGGACGGTTCGCGCCTCGCGCAACCGGGCGCGGATCGCGCGCGCCTCGTCCAGCGTGCGGAGATAGAGCGCGTGCTCGCCCCCTGGCAGCGGCAGGTGCCGCGCCCGCCCGCCGGTGGCGAGCAGCAGCTGGTCGTAGCCGAGCGTGCCGCCGTCGCTGCAGCCGGATGCGGCGTTCGGCCGGGCAGGATTTCTTCCGCCGCGGTTCCGAGCATCAGCTCGATGGCCTGTTCGGCGTAGCGTTCGGCGGGATGGAAATAGGCCGGCGCCGGCTCCTCGGGCGCGGTCAGCATCGCCTTGGACAGCGGCGGGCGCTCGTAGGGCCGCCAGGGCTCCTCGCCGATCAGCAGGATGCGCCCGGCGAAGCCCGCCTGGCGCATCCCCATCGCCGCCCAGCCACCGGCCTGCCCAGCGCCGACGATGATGTGCATTTCGCTCATGGCTCGATCCAACACCGGGCGGAGACACGCTGGCAATGGCGGGACTTGTCCGCCTTCCGCCGTTCTGCGATCAAGCCTGCGGCGAAAGCGTGAAGGGGGCGTTCATGGCGGAGAACTGGGTGCGTGTCGCGGCCGCGGCGGACGTGGCGGAGGGGCAGGTGATGGGCGTGCGGGTCGGCGAGCGCGACATCGCGCTGTATCATCTCGCGGGCGGCGAATACCGCGCCACCGACAACGTCTGCACCCACGAATACGCGCAGCTCTCCGAGGGCTGGCTCGAGGGTCACATCATCGAGTGCCCGCTGCACGCCGGCCAGTTCGACGTGCGCACCGGCAAGGCGCTCTGCGCGCCGGTGGAAAAGGATATCGAGACCTTCGAGGTGCGCGTCGCGGGCGCGGATCTGGAGATCAAGCTGCCGGGCTGATCCGGCGGGAGGACGCATGGCCGACGGACGCGCCTGTCGACTGCGACGTGCATCCCACGGTGCCGGGCATGGCCGCGCTGCTGCCGTATCTCGACGAGATGTGGCGCGAGCTGGTGGTCCGCCGCGGCCTCGACGATCTGCACTCGATCAGCTACCCGAGCAACGCCCCGCTCACCACCCGCGCCGACTGGCGGGACGCGAGCGGTCGGGGGGCGAGCACGCCGGAGCGGCTGGCGCGCGAGGCGATGGCGCCGTTCGGCACCGGCACGGCGATCCTCAACTGCCTCTATGGGGTGCAATTGCCGTTCAGCGAGGATCTCGGGGCGGCCTTCGCCCGCGCGGTGAACGAGTGGATCGCCCGCGAATGGCTCGACCGCGACCCCCGCCTGCGCGCCTCCATCGTGGTCGCCGCGCAAAGCCCCGAGCTGTCGGTCGCCGAGATCGAGCGCTGCGCCGCCGACCGGCGCTTCGTGCAGGTGCTGATGCTGGTGATGGGCGACCATCCGCTCGGCAAGCGCGCCTACTGGCCGATCTACGAGGCGGCGCAGCGCCACGGCCTGCCGATCGGCGTCCACGCCGGCAGCAGCTACCGCCATCCGCCCACCCCCGTCGGTTGGCCGAGTACCCACACCGAGGACTACGTCAACCAGGCGCAGGCTTTTCAGAGTGCGCTGACCAGCCTGGTCGCCGAGGGCGTTTTCTCGAAATTCCCCGATCTGACGGTCGTGCTGCTGGAATCCGGCTGGACCTGGCTGCCGGCGCATCTCTGGCGGCTCGACAAGTTCTGGAAGGGCGTCCGGATGGAGATCCCCTGGGTCGATCGCCCGCCCAGCGAGATCGTCCGCGACCGGGTGCGGCTCACCTTGCAGCCGGTGGACGGACCCGCCGACCCGGCGGAGCTTGGCCGGCTGCTGGAGCATATGGGGTCGGAGGACATGCTGCTGTTCTCGACCGACTACCCGCATTGGCAGTTCGATGGCGACCGGGCGCTGCCCGAGGGCTTGCCGGCCGGGCTCGCTCGGAAAATGATGGTGGACAATCCGCGGGCTACCTATCTTCGCTTAAGCGTCTGAACAGCGTGACGGAGACAATCCGATGAACGTCGACGTCCTGGGCCGTACCCTGGTCCGCCCGGCCGGCCAGTCGAAGCTGGCGATCGCCGATTGCGACATCCATCCCAGGGTGCGCGGCTACAAGGACGTCTATCCGTGGCTCGCGAAACGCTGGCAGGAGCATCTGGAGGTGTTCGGCGCGTCCCACCGCCAGCCGATGGAGAAGGGGCCGGCCTTTCCCAAGGCGCAGCCGATGGCCAGCCGCCGCGACGCCTTTCCGCCCGGTGGCGGCGGGCCGGGCAGCGATCTCGACTTCATGCGCGCCCAGCACCTCGACCCGAACAACGTCGAGCTCGGCATCCTCAACCCGCTGACCCCGAGCGGCCAGGGTTTTCAGAATGTCGAGCTGGGTGCGGCGTTCTGCCATGCGATCAACGAGTGGCAGGTCGCCGTGTGGACCTCGCGCGAGCCCCGGCTGAAGGCCTCTGTCGTGGTGCCGTACGAGGACGCGGCGGCGGCGGTGCGCGAGATCGAGCATTGGGCCGGCCACCCGGACTTCGCCCAGGTACTGATGTTGAGCCGCGCCTCCGAGCCGCTCGGGCAGCGCCGCTTCTGGCCGATCTACGAGGCCGCCGTCGCCGCCAACCTGCCGGTCGCGGTGCACGCCTTCGGCTATGGCGGCTATCCGGTCACCTCCGGCGGCTGGCCGAGCTATTATGTCGAGGAAGGCGTCGGCCACGCCCAGTGCCAACAGGCGGACCTTACCAGCTTGGTCCTCGAAGGCGTGTTCGAGCGCAACCCGAAGCTGCGCATGATCATGGTCGAGGCCGGCTTCGCCTGGGCGCCGTCGCTCGCCTGGCGGCTTGACACCCACTGGCGCAAGCTGCGCGCCGAGGTGCCGCACCTCAAGCGCCTGCCCTCCGAATACATCCGCAGCCAGGTCTGGTTCACCACCCAGCCGACGGAGGAGCCGGAGCCGCGCGACCGGCTGCTCGACACCATCGAGTGGATGGGCTGGGACCGGCTGCTGTTCGCCACCGACTACCCGCACTGGGATTTCGACGACCCGGCGACCGTCGCTGCCGCTGCGCCTGACCGAGCCCCAGCGCCGGCAGCTGTTCGCCGGCAACGCGCACGCGGTCTACGGGATCTGAGCGGCCCTTCTCCCTTCCCCTTGCGGGCTTGAGCCGCAGAGCGGATCAAGGGTCGGGGGAGGCGATGTTCGCAAATTGTTCATGGTTGTCGTGAAGAATGACGGGATCGAAAGACCCGGCATTGGAAGCCCCGCCATGATCACCCAGACCTGCCCGAGCTTTGGCCCGACCCGCGCGATGCCCAGCCTGCCCCGTTTCCTCTCGCGCCACGCCGCCGCCCTCGCTCTCGGCTGGCTCGCCTACGGGCTGTTCTACCTGTCGGTCGCCGCGGTGTTCATCGGCCTGCCGGCGGCGCTCGTTCTCTACCTGCTGGGCGTCCTGCCGGGCTGATCCCGATCCGGAATCGGTATCGTAGGCCTTGTCGGGACGCCCTGTCGGTTGTCTCCGCTCAGAACCGCACCGCCGCCCCGAGGCTCCAGGTGTCGATGCTGTTGCTGTAGCGGCCCTGGATCACCCCCGAGGTCGCGGAGGCCGCGTTGCTGATCGAGGCGCCCTCGACGAAGCCGTGCAGGTAGGCCGCCTGCAACGTGACATTCGGCAGCACGGCGTATTGCACCCCGACCGACAGCTCGTATCGGTTGGCGTCCGGCAGCCGGGTGGTGCGATTGGCATCCGTCACCGGGCTCTCGTCGAAGGCGAAGCCGCCTTGCAGGGTGAGCTTGTCCGTGACCCGGTAGTTGGCGCCGACCGAGGCGAACCAGGTGTCGCGCCAGTTCTCCTGGAGTGATGATCCGGGGAGCAGGGGATTGCCCGGAGTGATGTTGATGGATTGGAGCAGCGACCACTCGGTCCATTGCACATCGGCCATCACCGCCCATTGGGGGTCGATCTGCCAATAGATCCCCGCAGTCACGCTGTCCGGCAGCGTGACCTTGGTTCGCACGCCGGTGTTCTGCGCGTTCAGCAGCGCCGCCGTCGAGGGGCTCGCCAACGCGAGCAGTCCGGGGACGAAGATCGACTGGTTGCCGTCGATCTCGTGGCCGATCCGCGAACGGTAGTCGAGGCCGATCCGCAGGTGGTCGTTGAACTGGTACAGCGCGCCGATATTGAACCCGGCACTCACGTCGTCGCCGTGCACGTCGCCGACCGGATCGCCGGTCAGCGCGCTGGCCGGTCCGATATTGATGGCCTGGGTCAATCGCGCGCGGAAATAGTCGATCACCGGGCCGCCGCCGATCGAGAAATGCTCGTCGAATTTGTAGGCGGCCGAGAGCGAGACGCTGATGTCGGTGATCGCCGAGACAAGGCTCTGGTAGCGCCCGACGAAATCCCCCGGATTGACCACGCGCTGCCCGAACGGCTCGGTCACGGCCATCCCGAATTTCAGCGACGGCGAATAGTTCCAGACGCCGAAGGTGGACCCGGTGGCGGCCGGTGGCGTCAGATTGCCGCCCTGCGACCCCGGCGTGGTGAGACCGGGCCCGACGAAGTTGGCGCCGCTGAACCGGACGGACGGAGCCAGGACGTTCACCCCCGCGTCAATCTCGTTCCAGTTCAGCCGGACCATGCCGGCCGGGTTGGTATAGGCGGTGCCCGCGTCGTAGGCCTTGGCGCTCAGGCCGGCGAAGGCGTTGCCCATCCAGTCCGGCGTGCCCTCGCGCAGGGCAAAGCCCGCCGCGTGGGCTTCGCCGTGCGCGAGCAGAACCCCGGCCAGACCAGCCGCCACGACGCCGACGCGCGATCCGCAACCTCGCATGAGGGTTTCCTCCGTTGCGCCTTCGCAAGTCTGGCGCATTCGGCATCGCCACGCGACCGTATTCGCTCCGCGGGCCCCTCACCCCGGCCTCTCCCAAGGGGAGACGCGCTCTACCGCCCCAACGTCGGCATCACGAATTCCGGCCCCTTGCGCGCGCCGGCGGGCCAGCGCTGGGTGATCGCCTTGTAGCGCGTGTAGAAGCGCACGCCCTCCGATCCGTGGATGTGGTGGTCGCCGAACAGCGACTGCTTCCAACCGCCGAAGCTGTGGAACGCCATCGGCACCGGGATCGGCACGTTCACCCCCACCATGCCGACCTCGATGCGCTTGGCGAAGTCCTGCGCCGCCCCGCCGTCGGTGGTGAAGATCGCCACGCCGTTGCCGTAGGCGTGCTGGTTGATCATGCCCACCGCGCCGCCAAGGTCGGGCGTGCGGACCACGCTCAGCACCGGGCCGAAGATTTCCTCCCGGTAGATCCGCATGTCGGTCCGCACATGGTCGAACAGCGTGCCGCCGGTGAAGAAGCCCTTCTCGTAGCCCTGCAGCGACAGCCGGCGGCCGTCGACCACCAGCTTCGCCCCCTCGCGCTCGCCGATGCCGACATAGTTGGAAACCTTGTCGCGGTGCTCGCCGGTGACGAGCGGCCCCATCTCGGCCTCGGGGTCGGTGCCCGGGCCGATCTTGAGCGCGCGCACGCGGGGTTCCAGCTTCTCGACCAGCCGGTCGGCGATGCCGCCCACCGCGACCGCCACCGAGACCGCCATGCAGCGCTCGCCGGCCGAGCCGTAGGCCGAGCCCATCAGCGCGTCCACCGCATCGTCGAGATCGGCGTCCGGCATGACGACGAGGTGGTTCTTCGCCCCGCCCAGCGCCTGCACCCGCTTGCCGTGCGCGGTGCCGCCCCGATAGACGGTCTCGGCGATCGCGGTCGAGCCGACGAAGCTCACCGCCGCGATGCCGGGGTGCTCCAGGATGCGCTCCACCGCCTCCCGCCCGCCCTGCACCACGGAAAAGACGCCCGCCGGCAGCCCGGCCTCGGCGAGCAGCTCGGCCATGCGCAGGCTCGCCGAGGGATCCTTCTCGGAGGGCTTGAGGATGAAGCAGTTGCCGCAGGCGAGTGCGACGGGGATCATCCACAGCGGCACCATCACGGGAAAATTGAACGGCGTGATGCCGGCGACGACGCCGAGCGGCTGGCGCATCGACCAGGCGTCGATGCCGGTGCCCACCGCCTCGGTGTATTCGCCCTTCAGCAGATGCGGGATGCCGCAGGCGAATTCGACGACCTCGAGTCCGCGCTGCACCTCGCCCTCGGCGTCCGACAGCACCTTGCCGTGCTCGGCGGTGATGATCGCGGCGAGTTCCTTGCGGTCGCGCTCCAGCAGTTCCTTGAAGCGGAACATCACTCGTGCGCGGCGCAGCGGCGGGGTCGCGGCCCAGGCCGGCCAAGCGGCGGCGGCGGCTTCCACCGCGCGGTCGATCTCGGCCGCGCCGGCCAGCGCGACGCGCCCGCTGACCTCGCCCAGAGCGGGGTTGAACACGTCGGCAAAGTGTCCGCTCTCCCCGGCCGCTGCACGGCCGCCGATGAAATGCCCGATCTCGCGCATGGCGCGTCTCCTCTCCGTCTCGATGCCGGCGGATGGAACTCCATTTGGCGATCCTCGGCTAGGAGGCTGCGGGAGGCGGAATGAATTCCGCCCTACGCCGCTGCTTCGTAGGGCGGGATTTATCCCGCCACCTTTCCGGGGCTAAGCTCGCCGGCGAAGCACGATGGGAAGGGAGAGAAAAATGCATTTCGGCGGCGCGATGTTCTTCACGGATTACTCCATGACCTCGGTGGCGCTCGCCCGCGCGCTGGAGGAGCGCGGCTTCGAGAGCGTCTGGGCGCCCGAGCACTCGCACATCCCGGCCTCGCGCAAGACGCCGTATCCGGGCGGCGGCGATCTGCCGAAGGAATATTACGACGCGATGGATCCGTTCGTGACGCTGACGGCGGCGGGGACGGTGACGACGAAGATAAAACTCGGCACCGGCGTGCTGCTGGTGCAGCAGCGCGACCCCATCCAGACGGCGAAGCTCGTCGCCTCGATCGACCAGGTCTCGGGCGGGCGCTTCCTGTTCGGCGTCGGCGGCGGCTGGAACCAGGACGAGATGGAGAACCACGGCACGGTGTTCGCCAGCCGCTTCAAGCGGATGCGCGAGAGCATCGAGGCGATGAAGGAGATCTGGACCAAGACGAAAGCGGAATACCACGGCGAGTTCGTCAATTTCGATCCGATGATGGCCTGGCCGAAGCCGGTGCAGAAGCCGCACCCGCCGATCATCGTCGGCGGCGCCTGGCCGCACGCCGCGCGGCGCGTGATCCGTTATGGCGACGGCTGGATTCCGCTGGTCGGCCGCAATGACCTGCCGGGCATCATCCCGGAGTTCCACAAGATGGTGCGAGAGGCGGGCCGCGACCCGGCGAGCATCGAGCTCACCGCCTGGGGCGCGCCGGAGGATGCCGACGCCATCAAGCGGTTCCGCGATCTCGGCATTTCGCGGGTCGTCACCACGTTCCGGCCGGAGAGCGCGGACAAGGTGATGCCGGTGATGGACCGGTGGGCCAAGGTGATGCGCGAGGTGAACGGCTGACGACACACCCTGGGCAGGCCGCCCGACAGGCCGCGCGCGATCGCCGGGTCAGCGAGTCGGGGAACGATAATTAGTTGCTTATAGGTAACGTTTAGGACGTGCCAGGGCAGCGCGGCGTCAGGCTCTGAAAAAGCGGCGGCGGCCAGGGCGGCGGGGAAGCCGACGGCGCGGCCGGCGGGGCCGGACACCACCAGGCGGGCGTGCGCGCGGCGTGCGGCGCGGGAGGCTTGGCCGGCGCGGCGCTTGCTGCCTCCGGTGCGGCCGGCGCCTCCGGCTCGGCCCGCGCCAAACGCGGCTTGGGCGGGAGTTGCAGCGGCTCGGGCAGCGGGTCGGTGGTCAGCTTGCGCCACAGTGGCCGCAACAACCGCCCCGCCTGCGGCGAGGCCGCCAGCAGCGCCCGCATCTCGGGGTCTTCCACCAGCGCCCGCAGCTGCGGGACGAAACACCCCAGGCCGTACTGCAGGAACACCGGCCCGCGCGGAATGCCCGGCGGCCGGCGCATCTGTGCCGGCCGGTCGGCGGCCGGGCGGGGTGTGGCGGGCCGGCGCGGCGTGGCGGGCAGCCTGCCGGCCGCGTAGCGCGCGTGCAGTGCTGCGAGGCGCTGCCGGGTGTGCCCGAGGGAACGCCACAGCAGCCCGGCGAGCGGCCCCAGCTTCCCCGGCGGGCCGAGCAGCCGCCGGCGGTCGGCGCCGTCGGCCAACCGCCCGCCTCATCGCCTCGATGAGGCGGGCGAAGCGGGGGATCATGCCGGTCGGGGGCGGGGCGTCGGCAGACATGGGTGGTGGATAGAGTTAGTTAGTAGAAACTGTCAAGCAAACTTCCACCCGTTCCATCCGCCGTCATGGTCGGCCCACGGGTCGGGCCAAGGCCCGCCCGAGGACAGGCTCCGGCCGACCATCCACGACTTTCGCGTGCGGGCAGCAACGTCGTGGATCCATCGGGACAAGCCCGATGATGACGATGTGTCGGCAACAGCGACATTCGACGTGCCGCTGAACCGGACAGCAGTGGATCAAGCCCGGCGATGACGATGCGGGCGAGAGGACACCCCAGCCCCGCGCCGGAAATCCTTGCCGCGAGGCCGCTCCATCGCTAGCTCTGCGCCTCGTCATCGGCACGAGCAGGAGCGGGAAGAACATGGGCTACAGGGTCGCGGTCGTGGGCGCCACCGGGGCGGTCGGGCGCGAGATGCTGAAAACCCTGGCGGAGCGGAACTTCCCGGTGACGGAAGTGGCCGCCGTCGCGTCGGGCCGTTCGGCGGGTTCCGAGGTCTCGTTCGGCGACAAGACGGTGCTCAAGGTTCAAAGTCTCGACAAGTTCGACTTCGCCGGGTGGGACATCGGCCTGTTCAGCCCAGGGGCGGCGATCTCAGCGGTCCACGCGCCGCGCGCGGCGGCGGCGGGCTGCGTGGTGATCGACAACACCAGCCAGTTCCGCATGGAGCCGGACGTCCCGCTGGTGGTGCCGGAGGTCAATCCGCAGCACCTCGCGCGCTTCGCCCGGCGGAAAATCATCGCCAACCCGAATTGCAGCACCATCCAGATGGTGGTCGCGCTGAAGCCGCTGCACGACCGCTTCAAGATCCGTCGCGTGGTGGTCGCCACCTACCAGTCCGTTTCGGGCGCCGGCAAGGAGGGCATGGACGAGCTGTTCCGCCAGACCAAGGCGAGCTTCGTCAACGACCCGATCAAGCCGGAGCAGTTCACCAAGGAGATCGCCTTCAACTGCATCCCCCACATCGACCAGTTCATGGAGGACGGGTCGACCAAGGAGGAGTGGAAGATGGTGGTCGAGACCCGCAAGATCCTCGACCCGGACATCAAGGTGGTCGCCACCTGTGTGCGCGTCCCGGTGTTCATCGGCCACGCCGAGGCGATCACCGTCGAGTTCGAGCGTCCCGTCACCGCCTCCGACGCGCGTGCCGTGCTGCGCGAGGCGCCGGGGGTGACGGTGATGGATACCCGCGAGGACGGCGGCTACATCACCCCGGCCGAGTGCGCCGGCGAGGACGCGGTGTTCGTCAGCCGCATCCGCAAGGATCCCACCGTCGAGCACGGCCTGTCCTTCTGGTGCGTCTCGGACAACCTTCGCAAGGGCGCGGCGCTGAACGCCGTGCAGATCGCCGAGACGCTGGTGGTGCAGGGGCTGCTCGCGCTCAAGGCGGCCTGACGCCTCACTCGGCGGCCCGTGCCTGCTCGCGCTGCGCTGGTCGGCCTCGAACAGGCCGGCCAGCTCGTCCGCCGCCTGCTTGGCGCTCTGGATCAGCTGCCGCTCGTCGTCGTGGTAGGCGCGGCTTTCGACCAGGCTCCGCTCGTCGTAGTCGCGGAACAGCTCGACCGCGCGCTCCGCCTCGTCCGCCGGAACGCCGAGATCCTCGAGCGCCATCTCGCTCATGCGCAGGCTGGAGCCGAACGTCTCGCGCACCAGCCGGGTCACGCCGCGATCCATCAGCAGATGGGCGTGACGGCGGTTGCGCGCGCGCACCAGGAGCTTGAGGTTGGGGAAGTTGCGCCGCGCGATGTCGACGACCTTCAGCGTCTCCTCCGGGTCGTCGAGTGCGACCACGAGCAGGCGGGCGTGCTCCGCCCCCGCCGCCCGCAGCAGGTCGGGCCGCGACGGGTTGCCGTAATAGACCTTGCTGCCGAAGCGGCGGACGACCTCGACCTGCTCCGAGTTCTGCTCCAGCGCGGTGAAAGGGATGCCGCGCATCCGCAGGATGCGGCCGACGATCTGCCCGACGCGGCCGAAGCCGCAGATGATGACCGGCGCGCCGTCGTCGCGGATCGCGTCGTAGGCCGGCGGCGGACGCGTCTCCAGGCGCGGGATCAGCAGCCGTTCGGACGCGGCGAACAGCAGCGGCGTCGCGGCCATCGAGAGGGCGATGGCCAGCGTCGCGCGGTCCGAGGCCGCCTGCGTCAGCGCGCCCGCCGCGATCGCCGCCGAGAACAGCACGAAGCTGAACTCGCTGCCCTGCGGCAGCGCGAGCGCGAAGCGGATCGCGGCGCGATTTGATTGCCCGGCGATCCGGCTCAGCGGGAAGGCGATCGCGGCCTTGACCAGCATCAGTCCGGGCACCACTGCGGCGAAGAACCAGGGCTCCTGCAACGCGAGCGGCAGGTTGGCCGACATGCCGACGGAGAGGAAGAAGAAGCCGAGCAGCAGCCCCTCGAACGGCTCGACGTCGGCCTGCACCTCGTGGCGGTACTCCGAATTCGACAGCAGCACCCCGCCGAGGAACGCGCCGAGCGATGTGGAGAGCCCGGCCACGCTGGCGAGCGTGGCGGTGCCGGCGACGACGAACAGGGCGAGGGCAATGAACAGCTCGGGCGTGCGGGCGCCACCGATGGCGCGGAAGGCCGGCCGGATCAGAAACCGGCCGCCGACCAGGATGATCGCGATGGCGGCGACGGCCTCGCCGACCTCGAGCCACGGCAGCCGGTCGGGATGGCTGCCGCCGGCGAGCAGCGGAACCGCCGCGACGATCGGAATGAAGGCGAGATCCTGGAACAGCAGCACCGAAAAGATGTCCCGGCCCGATCGCTGGCCCAGCAGGTTCCGCTCGGCCAGCATCGGCAGCACGATGGCGGTCGAGGACAGCGCCAGCCCGGCGCCGAGCACGGTCGCGGCCGGCCAGGCGGCGCCGAACCCGTGCGCCGCCGCCGCCAGCGCCGCCCCCGTCACCACGACTTGCGCGGTGCCCAGCCCGAACACCGCGCGGCGCATCACCCACAGGCGCTGCGGCCGCACCTCGAGCCCGATGAGGAACAGCAGCATCACGATGCCGAGCTCGGAGACGCTGGCGATCTCGTCGACGCCGGTGATCAGCCGCAGCCCCGACGGGCCGATCAGCGCGCCGCCCACCAGGTAGCCGAGCACGCTGCCGAACCCCAGGCGACGCGAGAGGGAGACCATCAGAACGGCGGTCGCGAGCAGGATCGCCAGGGTGAGGAGCATGAGCGGCCTTCAAGATCGAGCGGGAAGCGGGACGGGGACGCAGTTGCGCCGCCAGCCCGGACCCGGTCAATCGGGTTCCGATCGCGGAGTTCGTCATGCCCACAAGCCAGTGCTTCCAATCCACCACCGTCATGGTCCCCGAAGGCGGGCCATCCACGCCTTCCGTGCGGGCGGCAATTTCAACAACTTGGGTGGTTGTTTCCATCACGTAACCGTCATGGTCGGCGGAGGCCGACCATCCACGACTTTGCGAGCGGGCGGCAAAGTCGTGGATCATCGGGACTAGCCCGATGATGACGACGGAGTAGTTGGGCGAGAGCGGGCTTTGACTTGAGGCTAAACCGGACAGCAGTGGGACAAGCCCGATGATGACGACCTGTATGTGGGCAGGCGCGACGTGTGACTTGCGGCCTTCACGCCGCGCGCTGGGTGGCCTCTTCCGCGCCGCGCGCCGCTTCCAGGCACGCGGTCACGCCTTCGCGCAGCGAGGTCGCGTAGTAATCGGCGCCCACCGCCGCGCGCAGCCGGTCGTCGCGCAGCACCGCCTCCTCGGCCGGCCAGAGCCCGACCAGGATCGGCGCGCCAGGCACCTTCTGGCGCACCCGCCGCAGCAGATAGCGCAGATGCGACGGCGTGCCGGTGATCTCCAGGTAGGAGATGCACACCATCGCCACACCGCTTATGTCGAGCGCCGCCGATGCCGGTGCGGGAGACGGCGTGATGCGGCTCCACCCTGGCGCCCAGGCCGTGCTTGGTCAGCAGTTGCGCGAACATCGCCGCCGCCGCCTCGTCGAGCGGCCCGCGACCGGCGACGCAGAGCACCGCGCCCTCGCCGCGCCACGCCTCGGGCAGCGCGTCCGGCTCGGGCGGCTCGGCGGTGGGCGCCGGCTCGACCGGCAGCGCGCGCTCGGCGCGCGGCGGCGCGGCGGGGCCGTCATCCGCCTCGTCTGGGGCGGGGTCCACGTCGTCGTGATCGTCGAGATCCTCGACCAGGCTGGCGATCGCGTCCTTGATCCGCTCGAGCTGCTCCGGCGCGAGCACCCCGCGCGTCACGTCATGGGCGGCGAGTTGCAGCCCCTTCAGCGCCACCTCGTCATAGTAGGAGGACAGCGAGCGCTCCTTCAGCAGCAGTTCGGCGTAGTCGATCGCCTCGTCGGGGTCGCCGGCGAGCATCCGCTGGTAGAAGCTCTCCACCGGCGTCAGCGCCGGCCGGTCGCCGAGCAGCACGTCGAGGAATTCCAGCCGGTCCACATGGCGCCCGAGCACCACGAGGCAGAGGGTCAGCGGCGTCGAGAGGATCAGTCCGATCGGCCCCCACAGCCAGGTCCAGAAGATCGCCGCCACCACCACCGAGAACGGCGACAGCCCGGTGCTGTGGCCGTACAGCACCGGCTCCACCACCTGGCCCATGATCGGCTCGACCACCAGGAACAGCCCCAGCGTCCACAGCACCGTCGACCAGCCGGGGTCGACCGCCGCGGCCAGCGCCAGGGGGAAGATGGCGGCGAGCGGCGCGCCGATATAGGGGACGAAGCGCAGCAGTGCCGCCATCACGCCGAACAGGATCGGGCTCGGCACGCCGATGAAGAACAGCCCGGCGCCGATGATGATGCCGAAGCTCGTGTTGATCGCGAGCTGGGTGAGGAAATACTTGCTGAGCCGCCGCGCCGCGTCGTCCATCGCGATGGTGGTGCGGTGCAGGTCGCGCGAGCCGAACAGCCGGATCAGCCGGTCCCGCAGATCCTCCTGCTGCAGCAGGATGAAGATCGAGACGATGACGACGATGGCGACGGTCGCGAGCGGGCTCAGCACCGGGGCGATGTAGCGCTGCACCAGCTCCATCTGCGACGGGCTGGGCTGGTGGACCTCCACCGGCAGCGGTTTCGGCGCGTTGTCGCCGTCGGTCGCGGCGGCGGCCTGACCGGGGGGGCGGCGGGGGCGGCGTGATCGAGCTGGTGGCCGAATTGGCTCACCAGCTTGGACATCCGCTCGGTCGTGGCGTGCTGGACGGTCTCGATCTTCTGCTCGATGGTGTACTGGTAGCGCGGAAAATCGCCGACCAGCGAGGCGATCTGCACGCCGATCAGCCCGGCCAGCGCCAGGATGATGCCGATCGCGACCACCACGGCGACCAGCACGGCGGCCACGCGCGGCAGGCGCGCCCTGCGCAGCAGCTCGACCAGCGGCGCCAGCACGAAGCTGAGCAGGACCGCCAGCGTCACCGGGATCAGCACCTCGCGCGCGAGAAACAGGGCCGCGACAAAGACGACGACGACGGCCAGGGTCAGCAGCGCATTCACGCCGGGTACCTCCGCCGGCGCCACCTGGGCGCGTGAGGGAATGGGCGAGACGGGCAGATCGGGCATCCGGCGCTATCCTCGGGAACCGCGGGCACAACGCGGCCGGCAGGACAACGATCCTGCCGGTGGACGCAGGTGGCGATTTTTCCTTTCGTGTCGCGGTTGAACTCGCCGCCCAGCCTGGCGCAGATTGCGCCGCCCCGCCTGCCGCCGGAAGGATTTTCCATGCTCGACACGCCGGCCTCGCCTTCCCGGGCGCTGCGCGAGCTTCGCCAGGCCTGGGCCGACAAGCCGCCCTCCCTGGCGGCGATCTTCCAGGCCGGGGAGCGGCTGGCCGCGCTGGCCGACGCGGCGGGCGTCGAGAGCGATCTCCCGGTCCAGCGCATCGCGGTCCTCGGTGCCGCGACGATCGACTATCTGAGCCGGGCGGTCGCCTGCGCCGTCGCCCAGGAGGGCGTGTTCCCGGTGATCCACCAGGCCCCGTTCGGCGCCTACGTGCAGGAGGCGCTGGACCCCGCCTCGGGCCTGCACGGCTTCGCGCCCGAGCTGGCGGTGATCGCCCCCGAGGCGCGCGATCTGGTGCAGGCGCTGCCCCCCGGCGCCCCCGCCGCCGAGGTCGCGGCCGCGATCGAGGCCAAGGTGGCGCTGTTCGGCCGCGTGTGGGACGCGCTCGCGGCGCGCGGCTGCCGCGTCGTGCAGCATTTGCTGGTGCCGTCCGTCGAGCAGTATCGCGGGAAACGGCTCCGGGGGCGGGCAGGGCTTCGACCTCGTGCTCTCCCGGATGCGCGAGCTGTCGCCGCCACGGACCACGATCGAGTTGGCGGCACGGCTCGGCGACGGGCGGACGCACCGGGAGAGCCTGACCCTGCTGGTCGACCCCGAGACCGGGGAGGCTTCCATCGAGGCGTCCCCGGCGACGTCCCGCCCCGCCCCGCCGCGCCCACCGCCGGCGATCTGCCTCTATGCCGAGCGCGCCACGCTGGCGCCGTCGGGGCAGCTCTCGGTCTCGGGCTGGGCGATCGTCGCGAATGCCCTCGTCACGGTGCAGGTCTTCGCCGGCGGGCAGCGGCTCGGCGCCGCGCGGGTCGGCGTGGCGCGCCCGGATGTCGGCCTGGTGCATCCCGGCTACCAGCAGGCCGGGCAGTCCGGCTTTGCGTTCGAGGCTCCGGTCGCCCTCGCGGCCGAGACGCTGATGGTCCAGGCACTGGCGCTCGACGGGGTGTTCCAGGAGACGGTGATGCCGGTCGAGCGGGCCTCCGCTGCATCTCCCGCCGCGCAGCCGGCCCCGCCGGCGCCCTTGCCCCCGACGGCCGCCGGCGAATACCCGATCCACCTGCATTGCGACGAGGCGGCGCTTTCGAGCGACGGCGATCTGACGATCGCCGGCTGGGCGGTCTGCGCGGCTGGGATCAGTGCGGTCGCGGTGCTGCTCGACGGCGAGGCGCTGGGCGAGGCGGAGGTCGGGCTGCGCCGCGAGGACGTCGGAGTGGGCTTTCCCGACATCCCGTTCGCGCGGCTGTCCGGCTTCCATTTCGCGAAAACGGGGATTGCGCCGCGCGACGGCGCCCGCGCGCTGCGCCTGCTGGCCCGCAACGGGCTCGGCCAGAGCACCGAGCGGACGCTGCCGATCCATCCCGCGACGGCCGCGGCACGACCCACCGCGCCCGACCCCGAGCCCCCATCGGGAGAATTCCGCGTCGAGCTCGACAGCCCGGCGGTGAGCGGCGGTGTGGCGACCGAGCCGGTGTCCGGCCGGCTGACCATCGGCGGCTGGGCGGTCGGGCGGGGCGGCGTCGCTTCCGTCACGGTGCTGATCGACGGCCAGCCCGCCGGTGCGGCGCATTACGGCGCCGCGCGCCAGGACGTGGCCGCGGCGCTGCCGGACTGGCCCGGCGCGCTGCGCAGCGGCTTCGTGTTCAACTGCCCGCCCCGGCTGCTGAAGCAAGGCCCGCACGAGGCGACGATCCGCGTCGCCGCCCCCGACGGTCGCGAGCACGCGGCGCGCTTCGCCTTCACGGTTCGCGTCCCGGACGACGCCGAGGCGCAGTTCGGCATCCGCCGCCGCCTGCCGCGGGCGGAACTCGACCTGCATCTCGACCTGCTGCGCCGGCTGGCGTGGCGCCCCGCGTTTCGCCTGCTGATGCCGCTACCTGCCGCCGGGGATGTCGCGGCAGCGGCGGCTACGATCGAGGCGCTGCGACGTCAGCCGTACGATGACTGGCGCCTGCTGCTGCTCGCGGCCGACGCGCGGACCGCCCGCGCGGCCACCGCCCTCGCGCGCGACGACGAGCATGTCGAGGTGGTCGGACGCGAGACGCTCGGCCGGGTGCTCGGTGCTGCGGCGGAAGACACGCTGTTCGCGCTGCTCGGACCGGGCGACCTGCCCGGCGTCGACGCGCTGATCGAGATGGCGGTCGCGACCGGGCGCAACCGGGCGGCGGATTTTTTCACTTGTGACGAATCGCGCGCGAACCCCGCGACGGGCGAGCGTGAGCCGTTCTACAAGCCGCGCTTCTCGCCGGAGCTGCTGCTGTCCACCAACTATGTCGGCCGCTTCTGGTGCGCCCGCGCAGCCCTGCTGGCCGCGATCGGTGCCACGCCGCGCCAGATGTTGCGGCGAGGCGAGTACGACCTCGTGCTGCGCTGCGCGGAAGCCGCGCGCGCCGTCTCGCATGTGCCGCTGTTGCTGGTCGAGCGGGGTGCGACCGAGGAGAGCGAGGCCAGCGAACGCGCCGCCCTTGCCGCGGCCGCGCGGCGCCGGGGCATCCCGGCCGGGATCGCCGCCGGGCGCACGCCGCGCAGCTACCGGCTGCGCCGCACCGAGCCGGTGCCAGGCATGGTCTCCGTCATCATCCCCACCTGCGGCGCGAACGGCCACGTCCGCATCTGCGTCGAGACGCTGCGCGCCAGCGTTTCGCGGGAGCGGATCGAGATCATCTGCATCGAGAACATCCCCGAGGCCGACGCGCACTGGCGAGACTGGCTGCACGCCCACGCCGACCGCGTGATCCACGCCGAGGACGGCTTCAACTGGTCGCGCTTCAACAACCGCTGCGCCCGCGAGGCACGCGGCGAGTTCCTGCTGTTCCTCAACGACGACATCGAGATCATGCAGCCCGACTGGCTCGACGCGATGCTGGAGCAGGCGGCGCGGCCCGAGATCGGCGCCGTCGGGCCGCGGCTGCTCTACCCGGACGGGCGGGTGCAGCACGCGGGGATGTTCCTCGCGAGGTTAGGCGTCGCCCGCCACGCATTCCGCTTCGCCGAGGCGGCCGATCCCGGCTATTTCGGCCTCGCACTCACCACGCGCAACGTGATCGCGGTGACAGGCGCGTGCCTCATGGTGCGCCGCGTGCTGTTCGAGACGCTGGGCGGGTTCGACGAGGCGCATGAGATCGTCAACAACGACCTCGATTTCTGCCTGCGCGTGCACAGCGCCGGCCACGCCGTCGTCTACACGCCGCACGCCACCCTGATCCACCACGAAATGGCGAGCCGGGGCGAGCTGCCCGACCGCTTCGACACCGACCGCTTCGAGCGCCGCTGGTCCCGGCTGTTCGCCGACGGCGACCCGTTCTTCAGCCCGAACCTGGCGCGCGGCACCGACGATTTCGTCCCGGAGGAGGAGCCGGCGCAGCTCGTGTGCTCCGGCCATCCGCTGTTCGCGCGCGACGAGATAACCCGCGTCCTGGCGGTGAAGCTCGACCACATCGGCGATTTCTTCACCGCCGTTCCGGCGCTGCGCCGGCTGCGCGGCCTGTTCCCCGAGGCGCGGATCACCATGCTCGGCAGTCCGGGCTTGCGCGGCTTCGCGCTGGCGACCGGTGCGGTGGACGATTTCATCGGCTTCGAGTTCTTCCACGCCCGCTCCGGCCTCGGCCAGAAGGCGTTGGAGGCCGACGAACTCGCGACGCTGACCGCCCGCCTCGCGCCGGAGCGGTTCGATCTCGCGATCGATCTGCGCAAGCACCTCGACACCCGCGAGATCCTGCGCCGCACCGGCGCGCGCCTTCTCGCGGGGTTCGACTATCTGGGCCAGTTCCCCTGGCTGGACGTCGCACTCGAATGGGAGGGCGACCGGGGGATGCACCCCAAGCGCAGCCATGTCGGCGACGACCTGCTCAACCTGGTCGAGGCGATCGGCACCGCCAGCAGCGCCGACCGCATGGTGCTCCCGCAAGCGTCACCCGGCGCGCTGGACTTCCTGCCGCCGGACGCGCGCGACTGGTTCGACCGGCCGGTGGTGTGCGTGCATCCCGGCGTCGGCAACGTGATGCGCCAGTGGCCGGCTGGGCACTTCGTGCGGCTGATCGACCGGCTGGTCGAGGATCACGGCGTGCGCGTGGTGCTGATCGGCGGCGGCGACGAGCAGGCGCTCGGCGAGGAGGTGCTGGCCGGCGTGACGGCGCCCGGCGCGGTGCTGTCGCTGATCGGGGGCGTGAAGCTGGCGGATTTGCCGGCGCTGCTGGCGCACTGCGCGCTGTTCGTCGGCAACAACAGCGGCCCGAAGCACATCGCCGCCGCGCTCGGCGTGCCAACCGTCGGCATCCATTCCGGCGTGGTCGACGCGACGGAATGGGCGCCGCTCGGCCCGCGCGCCGTGGCGGTGCGCCGCGCGATGGCGTGCAGCCCCTGCTATCTGGCGCGTCCGCAGGATTGCCACCGCGAGCTCGCCTGCCTCGTCGGGCTGGAGCCGGCGGCGGTGTACGCGGTCTGCGCGCGTCTCCTGGCCGCGCCCGCGCCGCCGTGCTGAAACCGCGTTCTGCCCGGCAAACGCTGGCGCTGGTCGGCCGGAGCCGGATCGCCTGGGCGGAATTCGACCCAGACTGGTATCTCGCGCGCCATCCCGAAGCCGCCGTCGCGCTGGCCGATCGCGGCCCGGACGCGGCGTTGCACCATTATCTCGATGTCGGCGCCGCGCAGCGTCATTCACCGAACCCGCTGTTCGACGAGGCGTGGTACCTGGAGCACCATCCGGGTGTTGCTGCCGCGGTCGGGGCGGGGAATTTCGAGTCCGGGTTCGACCATTACTGCCTCGACGGCCACGCCAGCTTCTCGCCGCACTGGCTGTTCGACGAGGCGCTGTACCGCGCACTGTACCGCGACCTCGGCGACGAGGCGCTCGCCGCCGGCGAGTTCGCCAACGGCTACGATCATTTCCTCAAGCACGGCTGCCGCGAAGGGCGGATCGGCCATCTCCTGTTCGATCCCGCACGGTACCGCGCCGGACTGGACGCGGACGCGGCGCAAGCGAACGACGTGGTCGGCGCCTTTCGCCACTTCCTCTCGCGGCTTGACGCGGGGCTGGCCGAGGTGCCGGCTTCCGACTATTTCGAGCCCGATTTCTACCGTGCCCGCTACGCCGACGAGGTCGCGGCGTCCGGCCGAAGGGCGCGCCGCCCTGGCGCATTATCTCTGCAATGCGACGCCGACCCGCTTCGATCCGCTCGCGGCGTTCTCGGAGGAGTTCTACCTGGCGCGCTACCCCGACGTCGCCGCTGCCGTGGCGGCGGGGCGCTTGCGCAACGGCTACCGGCACTTCCTGGCGGACGGCGCGCGGGAGTTGCGGGCGCCGCATCCGGCGATCGACCTCGCGTGGTACGCGAGCGCCCATCCGCAGGTCCGCGCTGAGCTCGATGCCGGCCTCGCGCCGGACGCGTTCACGCATTATCTCCGCGTCGGCCGGATGCAGGGTCTCGCCGCCACGCCGCCAGTGGACGGGCCGGCGACCGAGCTTGCCGGACGCAGCGTGTTCCGGGCGCGCGCCGACAACCTGCTGCCGCTATGGGGCCGCTCGCCGCTCGATTTCACCATGAGCGAGCCGCCGGCGCTCAGCGTCATCATGGTGCTGCACGGGCAGTTCGCGCTCAGCATGATGGCGCTCGCCTCGCTGCGCGCGAATTACGCCGGGCCGATCGAGCTGATCCTGATCGATTCCGGCTCCGACCGACGAGACGCTGCGCATCACCCGCTACGTGCGCGGTGCGCGGCTGCTGCGCTTCGACAGCAACATCGGCTTCGTCCGCGCCTGCAACGCCGGGCTGTACAGCGTCACCTCGCCCTCGGCGCTGTTCCTCAACAACGACGTGGAACTCGGCCCCGATGCGATCGCGGCGGCGCTGCGTCGACTGACGGCAGGACGCGCGCATCGGCGCGGTCGGCGGCAAGGTGATCCGCAGCCACGGCGCGTTGCAGGAAGCCGGCAGCATTGTCTGGCGCGACGGCTCGACGGCGGGCTACCTGCGCGACGCGTCGCCGCTGGCGCCCGAGGCGAATTTCGTGCGCGACGTGGACTACTGCTCCGGCGTGTTCCTGCTGGTGCGCGCCGCCCTGCTCGTCGAGCTCGACGGCTTCGCAGAGGACTTCGCGCCCGCCTACTACGAGGACGCCGATCTCTGCGTGCGGATCACCGAGGCCGGCTACCGGGTGGTGTACGATCCGGCCGTCGTCGTGCATCATCTCGAGCACGGCAGCGCGCCGACCCGTGCCGCCGCCCATGCCCTGATCGCGCAAGGGCACGCGACCTTCGTGGCACGGCACGCGGACTGGCTCGCCGGGCGATCCGCGCCGGGCGAGGCGCTGCGCGCGCGCGCCACCGATCCACGCCGGCGCATCCTGTTCATCGAGGACACGCTGCCGCTGCGGCTGCTCGGTTCGGGCTTCGTGCGCTCGAACGACCTGATCGCGACGATGGCCGAGATGGGCTTTCATGTGACGGTGTTCCCGGTGGATCGCGGCGCATTCGACCTCGCCGCCGTCTACGCCGAATTCCCCGACACGGTCGAGGTGATGCACGACCGGG
Source organism: uncultured Alphaproteobacteria bacterium (assembly GCA_963799825.1). Lineage (GTDB taxonomy): Bacteria > Pseudomonadota > Alphaproteobacteria > Acetobacterales > Acetobacteraceae > JAFKFI01. Next base: position 54,131 of record CAWCYL010000008.1, on the reverse strand, counting down.
ACATCGAGGATCTCGACGCGTTTTTGCTGGAGCGGGCGGGCTATTTCGACGCGCTCTGGGTTGCGCGCACGCACAATCTGGAACGCGTTCTTCCGCGACTGCCTGATGATGGGCCACGGCATCTGATCCTCGACACCGAGGCGATCGCCGCGCTGCGCGATGCCGGACGCGCGGCGCTGTTCGATCCTGACGCGGGTTTCGATCTGCGCGACGCGATGCGGCGGGAATTCGCCCATGCGCGCGACGCTCGCACACTGGTCGCGGTGAGCGAGGCAGAGGCCGCCGCGCTGCGCGAGCTGGGTTTCGACGACGTCCGCGTGCTCGGCCACGTCCGCGCCGTCGTGCCGACGCCGGCGGGGTGGGCGGAGCGGGCCGGGATGCTGTTCGTGGGCGCCATCCATCGCGAGGATTCGCCCAATTACGACGGGCTCTGCTGGTTCGTCGACGAGGTGCTGCCGCTGATCGAGCAGGAACTCGGCTGGCAGACGCGGCTGACGGTGGCGGGCCATGTCGGCGAGGGCGTCAGCCTGGAGCGGTTCGCCAGCCACCCGCGCATCACGCTGCGCGGCACCGTCGCGGACACCCAGCCGCTGCACGCCACGCATCGCGTGTTCGTCGCCCCGACCCGCTACGCCGCCGGCCTGCCCTACAAGGTGAACGAGGCGGCCTCGTTCGGGCTGCCGGTGGTGGCGACGGAGCTGCTGCGCGACCAGCTCGGCTGGATGGACGGGGAGGACATCCTCGCCGCACCAGCCGCCGACCCGGCCCGGTTCGCCGCGCACATCCTGGCGCTACACCGCGACGAGGCGCTGTGGCGGCGCATCCGCGCCGGCGCGCTGGGCCGGGTCGCGCGGGAGAACGGCCGCGAGCACTACGTGCAGGGTCTGACGTCCATATTTGGTTAGCGGTTCCGTTGTATTCCCCAGAGCCCACCGTTATCAGAAAGCGATGGACGACACGGTCTTGCTCTCCCTGGCCGCCGACCTGGCCCACCGCGCCGGCGCGACGATCCTCGCCGTGCGGGCGCGCGGCTTCGACGTGCGCGCCAAGGCCGACGCCTCGCCCGTCACCGCGGCGGACCATGCGGCGGAGGCGCTGATCCTCGAAGGGCTGCGCGGGGCGGCGCCGGAGATCCCGGTGATCGCCGAGGAGGAGGTCGCGGAAGGCAAGATCGTAGCACCCGGTCCGGCGTTCTGGCTGGTCGACCCGCTGGACGGCACGCGGGAGTTCAGCGCCGGGCAGAACGAGTTCACCGTGCATATCGGCCTGGTGCGCGATGGCCGCGCGGTGCTCGGCGTGGTCGGCGTGCCGGCGCTTGGAGAAATGTTCGGCGGCATCGTCGGTCGTGGCGCCTGGAAGCGGACCACCGCCGGCGAGCGGCCGATCCATGTCCGCGCGCCGCCCGAAAGCGGGGTCGCGGTGGTGGCCAGCCGCTACCACGCCAGTGACGCGCGGCTCGAGGGCTTCCTCGCGGGGCGCAAGGTCGCCTCGGTGAGCAACATCGGTTCGGGGCTGAAATTCTGCCGCGTCGCGGAGGGGGCGGCGGACCTTTATCCGCGCTTCGGCCGGACGATGGAGTGGGACACCGCCGGCCCGCAGGCCGTGCTGGAGGCGGCCGGCGGCACGGTGCTGGATCTGGCGGGCCGGCCGCTCGCCTATGGCAAGCCCGGCTGGGAGAACCCGGCCTTCGTCTGCGCGGGACTGTGCGGCGGGCGCCAGCGCGGCTGACGCTCGCGGCGGCGTCGCAGGGCAACCAAGTCGTAGGGCAACCAACCCCCAGGAACAACTTCCAGCAGCCTGGTGCAACCTCCGCGATCTGATACCAGACGCCGTGTGTGATGACCTTTTCACCCCCTCCGTCATGCTCGGCCCACTCGCCGGGCAGACAGGCCGAGCATCCACGCCCTGCCGTAGTGTCGCGGCGAGGAAGTCGTGGATGGTCGGCCGTCTCGGGCGGGCCTTTGGCCCGACCCGTGGGCCGACCATGACGAGGAAGGGTCAGAGCCACGGGCGGCTGCTATTAGAGCAACTTCTGGGCCAGTCGCGGGTTATCCGCTGATCGAGGACGGCATCCGGGCCGTCCGACGCGGGGCCGCGATGACCAACACAATGCAGACCCTCGCTCGGGTCCGCGCGCGTGGCAAGATCGACAGCAAACGGCGGGACCAGGCGAGGCAACGAAGCGATGACCCGCTGGCCCCCGCTAGGGGGCTGGTGATCGCTGCCGGCTTCGCCATGGGGCTTTGGGCGGTCATCGGGCTGCTGGTTTGGTGGGCAGTGGGTTAGCGGGCGCCTTGGCGTAGCACTCCCTACCGCTTATCCGGCGATCCGATCAGGACCGCTTCAGTCGCAGCACCGTTTCCTCGGCGTCCGCCTCGTCCATCGCCAGCGCGCGGAGCGCGATATCGCGGGCGAATCCGGCGCGGGCGAGGGCGCCGAGTTCGCGCAGCCGGCGCGCCGAGTCCGCCTCGCCAGCCCGGAACGGGCCGATCCGGCGGCGCCGCGCGAAGGCCACGGCCGCGTCCAATTCGCTTGCGTCATTTTCCGGCAGCGCGGCCGCGGCTGTGGCGGCGGCGACGCCGCGCGCGGCGAGATGGGCGGTGATGGCGCGACGGGAGCGACCTTCGCGGTGCAGCCGCTTGGCCCGCGCATCGGCGAACGCCGCGTCGCTGACCGCGCCGGCGGCTGCGAGGCGGCTCACGATCTCCCGCGCCGCGGCCAGCCCCGCCGCGCTGGCGGCGGCGATCGCGTCGGGCTCGACGTTGGCCTCGCGCGCCCGGCGCTCCCAACGCTGCACGCGCCGCTGAAGTACGTGAAGCAACGCCGCCTCGGTCGCCGCGAACCGTCCGAGATGGGCAAGTGCCGCCTCGTGCAGGGCGGCACGATCGGGCGGCTTCGGCACGGCGGCGTCCGGGGGTTCGGCCATTCGTGGGAAAATGCCACGTCCGAGCCGGTCGCGAAACCGTCGGGTTCCCGCCGCGTTCGGCGGCAAACCATTCCACGGTGCCATCGTGACGAGGTTTCGGATGATCCTGATCGCCGGCCTGATCGCGGTTCCCGTCCTGCTGCTCCAGTGGCACCAGTCAGCGATTTGGTTCGGCGACGGTGTCGCCCGCATGGCTCAGCCACTTGGCATGGCGAGGCCGGATCAGGTGGCGGCGATGGCGCCGTCTCGTCTGCAATGACCCGGCGGTATCGACGTCACATTCCGATCAGCACGGCAAAGCTCGCGAACCCGTCATTCCGGTAGGCGTTTACTCGGCAAGGCGGCGCTTCCGTGCCGTCTTGCAACAGGAGGACGCATGAGAACGAAGCTGATGCAACTCGGAACAGCCGCCGCGATCGCTACGCTGGTCGCTGCTCCGTCGTTCGCGCAGACCAGCACGAGCCCGACCAACAGCTCGCCCCCGACGTCCAGCCCAGCCGCGACCCCAAGCACCGGAGACATGCACAACGGCTCGACCACCGCCACTTCCAGCACGAGCACGGACAGTGCCGGCAAGTCCGACGAGGTGCGGGTGAGTAAGGTGGTCGGTGCGACGGTCTACAACGACCAGAACCAGTCGGTCGGCAAGGTCGACGACATCCTGCTGGCGCATGACAGCAAGCAGCCGGATCGCGCGGTGATCTCGGTCGGCGGCTTCCTCGGGATCGGCAGCAAGCTGGTCGAGGTGAACTACGATCAGCTGAAGCTCGAGGCGAACAACAAGGTCGTCATGCCGAACGCCAGCAAGGACGAGCTGAAGGGTATGAAGGACTTCAGCTACGACACCCTCGCGCATAGCGGCACGACCAACGCCAGCAGCGGCACGGGCACCGGCGGAACGTCGAGCAGCACCGGCATGAGCACCGGCGCGGGCAGCACGGCCACCACGACGACGACGCGCACGACGCCCAAGTAGAGTCTCAAGTACGAGTCTTGGGGCTCGATGAGCGCGGGCCGGGCGGGAAACCGCCCGGCCCGTTCGCGTGCGAGCCCGGCCGCCGAATGGCATGGCCGGTTTGACTCGGGCGGGATCAGCGGCCAATCATTCCCGTCTCCCCTGGAACCGCCCGCGACGGGTCGCGGAGCGGGGATCCGGTTTTGGGAGAATACCCGAGGTTTCGTACAGGCCATGATCTCCGCCCTGATGCCGAACTACAACCGCGCCGACCTCGCTTTCGAGCGGGGCGAAGGCGCTTGGCTGTGGACGGTGGACGGGCGACGATTCCTCGATTTCGGGGCCGGCATCGCGACCTCGTCGATCGGCCACAACAACCCGCATCTGGTGCAGGCGATCGCCGAGCAGGCGGCGCGGGTGATGCACGTCTCCAACCTGTATCGCATCCCGCAGGCCGAGCGGCTGGCGCAGCGGCTGGTGGACGCGACGTTCGCCGACAGCGTGTTCTTCTGCAACTCGGGCGCCGAGGCGAACGAGGGCATGATCAAGATGATGCGCCGCGCGATGGCGCAGACCGGCCGCCCCGAGCGCGTCCGCATCATCTGCTTCGACGGCGCCTTCCACGGCCGTACCCTCGCCACCCTCGCCGCCACCGGCAACCCGCACTACCTCGAGGGCTTCGGCCCGCCGGTCGAGGGTTTCGACCACGTGCCGTTCAACAACATGAACGCGGTGCGCGACGCGATCGGCCCGACCACGGCCGGCATCATCGTCGAGCCGATCCAGGGCGAGGGCGGCGTGCGCCCCGGCGACCTGCAGTTCATGCGCGGCCTGCGCGCCGCCTGCGACGAGTACGGGCTGCTGCTCGGCATGGACGAGGTGCAGTCCGGCATCGGCCGCACCGGCAAGCTGTTCGCGCATGAATGGGCGGGCATCACGCCGGACGTGATGTCGGTGGCCAAGGGCATCGGCGGCGGCTTCCCGCTCGGCGCCGTGCTGGCGACAGAGGCGGTCGCCAAGTACCTCGTCCCCGGCACGCACGGCACCACGTACGGCGGCAACCCGTTGGCCTGTGCGGCGGGCAACGCGGTGCTCGACGTGATCCTGGCACCCGGCTTCCTGGAGGGCGTGGAGCGCAAGGCCAAGCGCCTGCGCGCCGGGCTCGACGCCATCGCGCGCGACTATCCGCAGGTGTTCGTCGAGGCGCGCGGCATGGGGCTGCTGCTCGGGCTGAAATGCGCCATTCCGGTGGGCGAGGTGCAGCCCGCCTGCATCGCCGAGGGGCTGCTGGCGATCACCGCGGGCGACAACGTGCTGCGTCTCGCACCGCCGCTGGTGGTGAGCGAGGCGGAGTGCGACGAGGCGCTGGACATGCTGCGCCGCGCGGCGCGTCGCGCACAGCCGAGTGCCGCCAAGGCCGCGGCGAAGTGAGCGCCTCGCTGCGGCGGACGGACGCCACCGCGAATGACGCGGCGGCGGGCCCCCGGCATTTCCTCGATCTGCGCGATTTCGACACCGCCACGCTGCGCCACATGCTGGACATCGCCGCCGGCTTCAAGGGCGCCCACGGCGTGAGCTCCCGCCCGCTCGCCGGGCGTACCCTGGCGCTGATCTTCGAGAAGCCGAGCACCCGTACGCGCGTGAGCTTCGAGGTGGCGATGCGCCAGCTCGGCGGCGACGTGATCGTGCTCTCGGCCAAGGAGATGCAGCTCGGTCGTGGCGAGACGGTGGCCGACACGGCGCGCGTGCTGTCCCGCTATGTCGACGCCATCATGCTGCGCACCGACCGCGCCTCCAAGCTGCATGAGATGGCGCAATACGCCACAGTGCCGGTGATCAACGGGCTCACCGAGGCGTCGCATCCCTGTCAGCTCATGGCCGACGTGCTGACCTTCGAGGAGCATCGCGGCCCGATCGCCGGGCAGGTGGTCGCCTGGTGCGGCGACGGCAACAACGTGGCGCGAAGCTGGATCGAGGCGTCGGCGCGCTTCGGTTTTACCCTCCGCCTCGCCACCCCCGACGCGCTGCGCCCGGGCGAGGACATCCTCGCCTGGGCGCGCGCGCAGGGCGCGACCATCGAGCTGACCGACGACCCCGAGCAGGCGGTCGCCGGCGCGCGCTGCGTCGTCACCGACACCTGGGTCAGCATGGCCGACGACCCCAACGAGAGCCGGCACAATCTGCTCGCTCCCTACAAGGTCAGCCCCGCGCTGATGGCCAAGGCGGCACCCGACGCGATCTTCATGCACTGCCTCCCCGCCCATCGCGGCGAGGAGGTGGACGCCGCCGTGATCGACGGCCCGCAATCGGTGGTGTTCGACGAGGCGGAGAACCGGCTGCACGCCCAGAAGGGCGTGCTCGCCTGGGCGTTGGGGGCGGCGCGGTAGACCGTCGGCAACGTCCTGCGAATCGATGGCAGCCGCGCGTGATCCGCCGGACCTGATCGGACTGGCGAGCGCACTCGCTTGCGCGCATAACGCCGCGCTTCGCTGACCGGATCGGCAGCAAAAGCCAGAAAGGACGTCGCCATGCCTGCGCGAGCGCGGGGCAGGACCAGCATCGCGGGCGAGCTTGGCGCGACATTGCATCTCGCCGGGCCGCTGATCGCCGGCCAGCTTTTCGCCATCGGCGCGAATGTCGTGGATGCCGATGCTGGCCGGCCATCTCGGCGCGCACGTGCTGGGCGCGGTCGCGGTCGGCACGAGCATCTGGACCTTCCCGCTGATCGTCAGCGTGCATCGGCGTGATGATGGCGCTGCCGCCATCGGTTGCCCAGTTGGACGGCGCCGGGCGGCGGCGACGGAGCTGGCGCCGCTGTTCCGCCAGGCGATCTGGCTCGGCGCTCGCCATGGGTGTGGTGTTGTGGTTCGCGCTGTGGCGCTCGGAGCCGAGCTGGTCAGTGGTGATGGGCGTGGCGCCGGGACTGGTTGCCGATGTGACGTGCCTTCCTGCGCGCGATCAGCTTGGGGCGCCGGCGCTGGCCTCTATATCGCGCTTGCCGCGGCTTCTCCGAAGGCTTGTCGATGACGCGGCCGACCATGTATTTCGGCTTGGTCGGCCTGCGCTGCTGGGGCCGCTCGGCTACCTGCTCATGTATCGGCGGGCTGGGGCTGCCGGCGCTGGGCGCGCTGCGGCAGCGGGATCGCCACGGCCCTGGTCTGTGGGTCGCAGATGCTGTGTTCGCAGCTATGTCTGGCGCGCGTCGCCACTACCGGGGCCTTCGTGGCATGGTCGAGCATTTCGATGTGGCCGGACCTTCCAGCGCATTGGCGGGTTGTTGCGCATCGCGCTGCCGATGGCGGTCACGCTGCTGATGGAAGCCGGGCTGTTCGGTGCCACCGGCCTGCTGATCGGCCGCCTGGGCGAAGACATGGTGGCCAGCCATCAGATCGCGCTCAACGTCGCGGCGGTGGCCTTCATGGTGCCGCTCGGGGTGGCGATGGCGACTACCGTGCGCGTTGGTAATGCGGTCGGGCGCGGCGATGCGTCGGGCATGCGCTAGCGGGGTTCTGACCGGCATCTGCTTCACGCCTGATTACGCAGACGTCTCGGGCGCTCGATGCTGCTGCTGCCCGGCAGCGATTGCTTCGCTCTACACCCATCGACAAAGCGGTGGATCGCCGCGCGCGCACAGGCTGCTGCTGCTGGCCGGGATTTTTCCAGTTTTCCGACGGCATCCAGGTGGCGTCCAACGGCGCGCTGCGCGGGCTGAAAGACACGCGCGTGCCGATGGTCATCACCCTGTTCGCCTATTGGTGGCATCGGCATGCCGGTCGGCTGGTGGCTGGCTTTCCAGCAGGGCTGGGCGCGCGCGGCATGTGGATCGGGCTTGATCGCCGGCCTGACCATGGCGGCGGCGCTGCTATGCTGGCGTTTTCTCCGCCTGTCGCGCGGTCCTCGGCGCGTCCCCGGACTGGCGCGCGGGACGTGCGGGTCGTGATCGGGTAAATGTACTGGAAGATCCGTGGCTAACTCCTTAGTCTAGTCATTCATTAGCTAGGACCTGCGCCATGAAGGTCGTGAACGTGCACGAGGCGAAGACCTCGCTTTCCGCCCTCCTGGCGGAGGTCGAGCGTGGGGCGGAGATCGTTATTGCGCGCAACGGGTACTCCGGTCGCGAAGCTCTCCGCTTATGCGAGTCCGGCGGCTCGTCGGCCGGGCGGCTGGCGACAGGACCCGGCGTGGGCAAACTTGCGGGTCGATCTGTTATCGGTGTTCGCGCCCCTCAGCGAAGATGAAGCGCGAGAAGAAGGCTGGCCGTGAGCTATCTGGCCGACGCCTGCGCCCTGATCGCATTCTACGCCAGCACGTCGCCCGTCTTGAGCCCTGAGGGCATGGCGATCATCGAGGCTTCCGGCGTTCAGGTCTCGCCTGTGACGGCCTGGGAGATCACGCGCAAGGTGTCGCTCGGGAAGCTGCCGCCACTGCCGACCGGCGGCGCGAGCCTGAGCGGTTTTCTCCGTGGCGAGGGCTTCGTCGAAGCGCCGTTCGGATGGGCCGAAGCCGAGAACGCGGCGCGCTTGCCGTCGCATCACTCGGACCTGATGGATCGGTTCCTGATCGCGACGGCGCTGCGGCACGATCTGACGATCGTGACTTGCGACGGCATCTTCGCCGAGTACGGCGTCAAGACCGCCTGGTGATCTACCGGAACTTCGGGATCACCTGCTCGCACAGCAGCTTGAGCGAGTGCATCACGCGATCATTGGGAATCGCGCGGCCGCAGTTCAGCTCGGCGAGGATGCCGTTGAGACCCAATTCCGAGCGCAGCCGGTGCAGCTTGTCGGCGACCATGTCCGGGGTGCCGATGATCACCTTGTCGCGCAGCGTATCCTCGTAGGTGATGTTGCGCAGCACCTCGCCGCGCTCCGCCCGCCGCTCGATGGCGCGGGCGCCGGCGTTGCTCGCGCTGGCGGCGATCTGGCTGCCGAGCCAGCGGTAGAACGCCATGATGCTCTCCTCCGGCTGGTCGCGCGCCTCGCGTTCGGTCTCGGCGACATAGACCGGCACGCGCAGATACACCTGCCCCTCGCCGGGATGCCCGGCGGCCTTCCAGGCTTCTCGATACTCGCGGATCTGCGGCCCGAGCTCCGGCAGCGCACCGAGCCGCACCGCGCAGAAAATCGGATAACCCATCGCGCCGATCGCCGGGAAGGTGTCGGGGCTGGTGGCGGCGACGCGGATCTCCGGGTGCGGCTGCTGGTAAGGCTTGGGCACCAGGCAGACATCGCGAAAGCTGTGAAAGCGCCCCTCGTAGGTGAAGCGCGGCTGCGTCCACGCCTGCTTGATTATGTCGAGGGTCTCGGCGAAGCGCTCGCGGCTCTCCGAGTAGGGCACGCCGTAGGCTTCGTAGGTGCGCGGGAAGCCGCTGCGCCCGACGCCGAAGATCAGCCGCCCGTGGCTGATGTGGTCCACCGTCGCGGCCTCCTCCGCCAGTTGCAGCGGGTGGCACAGCGGCAGCACCTGCACGGCGGTGCCGATCCTGATGCGCTTGGTGCGCGCGGCGATGGCCGAGGCGATGGTGAGCGGGGCGGCGAGCACCGACTGTCCGGGGGCGACGTGCAGCTCGGCGAGCCACATCACGTCGAGCCCCCAGTCCTCGGCGGCATCCACCTGGGCGAAGGATTCGGCGAAGGCGCCCGCCTCGGACTGGCCGGGCGGGCACTGAAACTCGTGGAAGACGCCGAACTCCATGCCAAGCTCCTCCAGTGCGGTCCCAGGGATGCCGTTCCAGGGATGGTGCGCCGCGTCCGCTTGGAGTTCAACCTGACGGGTTGCTTCGCACTGCACGGGACGGCACATGCTCGATTGGGACAATCTTCGCACCTTCCTCGCCATCGCCCGCAGCCACACCCTGTCGGGCGCGGCGCGCGAGCTCGGCGTGCGCCAGTCGACGATGAGCCGCCGGCTCGACGCACTGGAGGGGCGCGCCGGGGTGAGGCTGCTGCAGAAGACGCCGAACGGCTATCTGCTGACCCCGGCCGGCGAGGCGGCGCTCGGCCACGTCGAGCGGATGGAGCAGGAGGCGCTGGCGGCCGAGCTCACCGTCACCGGGCGGGACGAGCGGCTGGAGGGCGTGGTGCGGCTGACCACGGTGGAGGCGCTGGCGGTCAGCGTGCTGCCGCCGGTGCTCGCCGCGTTCCGCCTGCGCTACCCGGACATCACGCTCGAGATCCTCACCGACACCCGGCTGCTGAGCCTGTCGCGCCGCGAGGCCGATCTGTCGCTTTGGCCCGAGCGGCCGCAGGGCAACGAGCTGATCGCGCGCAAGCTCGCCGACATCGAGTACGGCGTCTACGTCAGTGCGGCATATCTGGCGCGGGCCGGCGCACCGGATTTCGCCAAGGGGGCGCTGGGGCATAGCGTGATCCAGCGCATCGAGACCGGGCCGAACTCCAACGAGATGATCTGGTTTGCGTCATTGACCGGGCAGGCTTCGGTCGCGCTGCGGACCGTCGGCACCGAGATGCAGCTCGCGGCGACCGAGGCGGGCATCGGTATCGCCTGCCTGCCGCACAACCTGGCGACCAGCCGCTCGCTGACCCCGCTCGACGTGCCGGGGCCGGCGCCCAGCCGGGAGCTCTGGCTCGCCGTCCACCAGGACACCCGCCGCACGCCGCGCATCCGCGCGCTGATGGAGGCGCTGACCGGCGGGCTGAAGTTCTGAGCGCCCTGAACGGAACGGCGCGCTCCGAGAACGACCTTTGCGCCGCTCCGCGAACAGCAGCGCGGTGCGCGATTTAGAGAACTCCGCCGTCATGTCCATTGCGGCGCCCGCTTGCGCGGGATCGTCGTGGTCGAGAGGAATTGCGGGCAGGGGATCTCGCCAGTCGCCGCCGCCGGCCGCGAAGCAGAGTCATTGCCGCCGGCCTCGCCTGACAAGTCGACGCAGGACTGCATCGCCGGCGGCTTCGGCTGCGGCAAGTCCCGCGCCTGCGCCATGAACGCGGGAGCCAGCGCCAGAACCGCCGTGGTCAACCCGATCTTCATTGTTGAACCTCGTATTTGATGTTCATGGAGAAGATCAACGAGTAAGTCCTTGCAGGGTTTGGAATAGCTCGCGGTTCATTGATACGGGCGCGGTCTCGGGCTATCTGCGGGACGCATCATGGACAGCCTCACCCCCGACGCGGGCCTGCAAGGACCGCTGCCCGCCTACCGCGCACTCGTGGCTCGCGGCGAGCTCGCCCCCGACCCGGCGCAGGCGCTGGCGGCGGAGCGGCTGCAAGGCTTGTGGGCGAAGCTGCGCGGCTACGACCCGCCGCCGCGCTCGGCGGGCAACGGATTCCTCTCCCGCCTGCTGCGCCGCAAGCCGGTCGAGGAGGCGGGCGAGGACCGGCTGAACGGGCTCTATCTGGTGGGCGAGGTCGGGCGCGGCGAAATCCATGCTGATGGACCTGTTCTTCGCCTCGGCCGACGTCGCGCGGAAGAAGCGCATCCATTTCCATCGCTTCATGCAGGACGCGCACGCGCGCATCCACGCCTGGAAGCAGGCCAATCCCGACGGCGACGACCCGATCCCGCCGCTCGCCGACGCCATCGCGGCCGAGGCGGCGCTGCTCTGCTTCGACGAGTTCCAGGTCAACGACATCGCCGACGCGATGATCCTGGGGCGGCTGTTCCAGGCGCTGTTCGACCGCTCGGTGGTGGTGGTCGCGACCTCCAACACGCGGCCGGACGATCTGTTCAAGGGCCAGCCGGGCCGCGACGCCTTCCTGCCGTTCATCGCCCTCATCAAGCAGCGGCTGGACGTGCTGATGCTCGACGCCGGGCGGGATTTCCGCCGGGCGCGGCTGCGCGGGATGGCGACCTGGCACGTGCCGGCCGACGCGCGGGCCGAGCGCGCGCTCGATCTCGCCTTCGCCGAGCTCGCCGGCCACGCCACGCCGCGCCCCGAGCGGCTGACGGTGATGGGCCGCACGCTGGAGGTGCCGCTGGCCGCCGAGGGGGTCGCGCGGTTCGATTTCGACGCGCTGTGCGGACAGCCGCTCGGCGCGGGCGACTACCTCGCGCTCGCGACGCATTTCCACACGCTGATCCTCGACGCCATCCCGCGCCTCTCGCCGGACAATTACGACGAGGCGCGGCGCTTCATCGTGCTGATCGACACGCTCTACGACCACCGGGTGAAGCTGCTGGCCTCCGCCGCCGCCGCCCCGGACCAGCTCTACCAGCGCGGTGAGAACGCCCGCATGTTCGAGCGCACCGCCTCCCGCCTCGAGGAGATGCAGAGCCAGGACTGGCTGGCGCTCGCGCATCTCACCTGAGGCGGCGGGCCGGAGTACCCGGCGATATTTAGTTCGCCAAGCGTCATTTTTTCGCGATTCGCCCTTGCCGGATGCGATCAAATGGTTAAAGATGCGTGATCAAATCGAACCGGGGGGGTAATCGACCGTGATCAGGTCTTCCACTCGTAAGCCGATTTTCCTGGCAGCAACAGCGCTCTCTCTCGGGCTCGCGGGGTGTGCGCAGACCCCGTTCGGGCCGACGGTGCAGGTGATGCCCGGTCCGGGCAAGAGCTTCGACAATTTCGTGTCGGACCAATCGACCTGCAAATATTTCGCGGGCGACCAGGTCAAGGGCCAGGCGGACGTCGCCAACAACCAGGCGGTGGGCGCCGCCGTGGTGGGGACGCTCCTGGGGGCCGGTCTCGGCGCCGCGACCGGCTCCGCTTTCGGCAATGCCGGGGCTGGTGCGGCGATCGGCGCCGGCGTCGGGGTGGCGGGCGGCACCGGGGCCGGCGGGTCGGTGGCGCAGAACGCCCAGATGGGCATTCAGCAGCAATACGACAACGCGTTCGCCCAATGCATGTACAGCAAGGGGAACCAGGTTCCGGGGTTCGCGCCGCAATACGCGCTCGAGCCGCCTCCCGAGGTACAGCCGGCCGCACGCGAGGGCGCGGTCGCACCCGGCGGCGCCCGCTTCGGCCCATGCCGCCGCGACGCCGCCGGCGCCGACCGGCTGGGTGGCGCCCGCTTCCGCCACCGGGCCGGTCGATGTGTCGGCGAGCGGCTCGTCGGGCTGGGTGGCGCCGGTCAGGACGCAGTAGCGCCCAGTCAAGCCGCCGCGACGGGGTCGCCGCCAACACGGGGCCGCCGCAAGCGAGGAGCATTCCCCATGCCGGACGCGCGATATGGAGGCCTGCGCAGAAGTCTGGGGGCCGTCTGCGGCATGGGCTTCCTGTTCGGCGTCGCCGCACCGGTCGCGCTGGCGCAGTCGCTCGACATGGACGCGCCGCAGGCGCCGCAGGCCGGCAGTCTGGACCTGACCCCCAGCCCGCCACCGTCGCCATCGCCGGCGGTGGCGCCGGTTCCCGAGGCGGCCTCGGTCGCGCCGGCCGATGGGAGGGCACCGCCGACCTCCGCGGAGATCCAGGTCATCGCGCCGAACTCCGCCGTGCCCCCCGTCGCGGCCGTGCCGCCGGCGGCCGAGCCGGTCTCGTTCGACGAGCTGAAGGTGGTCGACACTGCCCGGCTGGTCTCGCACGACCGCGTGGTCGCGTTGTTCGGCATCACCGGGCAGTCCGGCGAGGCGGCGAGCGGGATGCAGAAATACCTCGACGCCGCCGGCGCTCGCGTGACCTGCCATGCGCAGGGCAGCGCGGAATTCGTCTGCGCGCTGCCCGACGGCACCGATGTCGCGGTCGCCGCCCTGCTGAACGGCGCGGCCCTGACGCGTGGCGATTCACCGGAGCCCTACCGCCAGCAGGAAGCCGCCGCGATGGCGGCCCGCCGCGGCGTCTGGGCCAGCCTGCCGCCACCTCCGGTGACGCTGGCGCATCCCGCCCTGCGCGACACGGCGACCCTGGTTGGCGGCGGCGGCGAGGTCTACCTGATGGCCGGGGTCGAGGGCGTCGCGCAGCCCTTTGCGCGCGAGCTGCAGGGCTACATCGCGGCGAGCGGCGACAGCGTGACCTGCGATCCGCAGGGCTACGCCAATCGCTATGTGTGCCTGCTGCCGGACGGCACGGACGTGGCGAAGGTCGCGCTGGTGAACGGTGCGGCGAGGGTCTCGCCGGACGCGCCCGACAGCTACCGGGTGCAGCAGCGCGAGGCGATGGAGAACGGGCGCGGGATATGGCGCAACGTGCCCCACAGCGAGGTCGTCGCCTTTGGCTCGGCGGTCCCGAGCGACCCGGTCTACATGCTCGCGGCGGGCGATGAGGGCGAGGGGATCAGCTACATCGGCGGCGAGCCGGCCGCCGTGATCGCCGGCGAGACGGTGTTCCTGGCGTATGGCGGGGCGCTGGGCTGGGGCTACTACGACCACTGGCATCATTGGCACGGCGCGCCCGATCGCTATCGCGCGCATCTTGAGCATTTCCACCCGGAGGGGCGCGGATTGCGCGGCTGGCATGAAGCGGCATTCCGGCCGGGCGGCTTTCATGGCGCCAGCGAATGGGGCCATCCGGGCTTTCACGGCGAGCCGGGTTTCCGCGGCGAGGCGGGGTTTCATGGCGCGCCCGGCTTTCACGGCGGCGCGTCCGGTTTCCACGGTGAGCCCGGCTTCCATGCCGGCGGCGTTCCTGGTGGCGGGATACATCCAGGCACGGTGCCCACCGGCTTTGCCGCCGGCCATCCCGGCGGCATGGCGCCCGGCCACCCAGCCGGCGCGGCGCCGGGTTTCGCGGGCGGTCGTCCCGGCATGGCGCCTGGCATGGCCGGACATCCGGCCGGCGCGATGCCAGGCTTCGCGGGCGGTCGACCCGGTGGCATGGCGCCCGGAATGGGCGGCCCCCGCATGGGCGGGATGCCGGCGATGGGCGGCGCGCATGTGGGCGGGATGCCCGCGATGGGCGGGGCGCATGTCGCGGCCATGCCGGCGCACGTCGCGGCTCCGGCGCCTGCGAAGGCGGTCTCCGGCAAGCACTGACCGGCTGGCCGGCTTGCCGCATCGCGGCATTCGGGGTTAGCTAGGTCGGCCTTCCAGGCGGTCGGACACTTGGCGGGCCGCAGCACAACGCACTCCCGCCCGGCAAGGAAAACTCATGGCTCGCAACAAGATCGCCCTGGTCGGCGCCGGCAATATCGGCGGCACGCTCGCCCATCTGATCGGCCTCAAGGAGCTTGGCGACGTCGTCCTGTTCGACGTGTTCGGCGGGGTCGCCGCCGGCAAGGCGCTCGATCTCATGCAGTCCGGCCCGGTGGACGGGTTCGACGCGATGATGACCGGCGGCTCCGACTACGCCGCGATCAAGGGCGCCGACGTGGTGATCGTCACCGCCGGCTTCCCGCGCACGCCGGGCATGTCGCGCGACGACCTCATCGGCAAGAACGCCGGCGTCATCGCCGAGGTGGCGAACGGCATCAAGACGCATTGCCCGGACGCCTTCGTCATCGTCATCACCAATCCGCTCGACGCGATGGTCTGGGTGATGCAGCAGAAATCCGGCCTGCCCGCCAACAAGGTGGTCGGCATGGCGGGCGTGCTCGACAGCTCGCGCTTCCGCCTGTTCCTCGCCCACGAGTTCGGCGTCTCGGTCGAGGACGTGACCGCCTTCGTGCTCGGCGGCCACGGCGACAGCATGGTGCCGCTGACCCGCTATTCGACGGTCGCCGGCATCCCGGTGCCGGACCTCGTCAAGATGGGCTGGACCACACAGGCAAAAATCGACGCGATCGTCAGCCGGACCGCCAATGGCGGCGGCGAGATCGTCAAGCTGCTGGAGCGCGGCAGCGCGTTCTACGCCCCCGCCGCGTCCGCCGTCGCGATGGCGGAGAGTTACCTGCGCGACAAGAAGCGCGTGCTGCCGTGCGCGGCGATGCTGAGCGGCCAGTACGGCATCAAGGATCTCTATGTCGGCGTCCCCGTGGTGATCGGCGCCGGCGGCGTGGAGCGGATCGTCGAGATCGAGCTGAACGAAGCGGAGAAGGCCGCGTTCACCAAGTCCTGCGCCGCGGTGCAGGAGCTGATCGACGCATCGAGGAAGCTGGTGGGCTAAATGAGCAACATGCCGGAGCGGCCCGATCTTGCGTTCATCGCCCGGCATCAGCTGCAGATCCTGACCGAGCTGGGCAGCGTGCGCGAAGACCTCAACGTGCTGACCGCGATTGTCCTCCGACAAGACGCCACTCGGACCGCCCTGCTCACCGAGGTGCGTGCGATGCACGCGCAGCACAACCGGCTCGGCAGTCGGGTGCGCGCGCTCGAGGAAAAGACACCGTGACAGCCAGTTTCGGGTCTCGTCTGATGCACGGGAAGGCCATGATGCCATGAACATCCACGAGTACCAGGCCAAGGAGCTGCTCAAGAAATACGGCGTCACCGTGCTGGACGGGTACGTCGCCTGGATGCCGGAGGAGGCGGAGGCCGTGGCGCGCAAGCTGCCCGGTCCGATCTATGTGGTGAAGTCGCAGATCCACGCCGGCGGCCGCGGCGCGGGCCACTTCGCCGACGATCCCGCCGGCAAGGGCGGCGTGCGGCTGGCGAAGTCGCCGGAGGAGGCGCGGGCGGCGGCCGAGGCGATGCTCGGCCACACGCTGATCACCAAGCAGACCGGCCCGGCCGGGCGCAAGGTGAACCGGGTCTATGTCGAGGCCGGCTGCGACATCGCGCGCGAGCTCTATCTCTCGCTGCTGGTGGACCGCGAGACCGCGCGCATCACCATCATGGCCTCCACCGAGGGCGGCATGGAGATCGAGGAGGTGGCGGAGCGCCACCCCGAGAAGATCATGCGCGTCGCGGTCGATCCGGCCTCGGGCGTATCCGCCTTCCACGCCCGGCGCCTCGCCGACGGCCTCGGACTTGCCGGCAAGCAGGTCGGCGTGTTCACCCGCTTCGTGCTGGCGCTCTACGAGGCGTTCGTCGCCCTCGACGGCGCGATCATCGAGATCAACCCGCTGGTGGTCACGGCGGTCGGGCGAGGTGGTGGCGCTCGATGCCAAGATGAGCTTCGACGACAACGCGCTGTATCGCCATCCCAAGCTGGAAAAGCTGCGCGACGAGGCGGAGGAGGATCCCAAGGAGCTGGAGGCCGCCAAGCACGCGCTGAACTACGTGACGCTCGACGGCACCATCGGCTGCATGGTCAACGGTGCCGGGCTGGCGATGGCGACGATGGACATCATCAAGCTGTATGGCGCGGCGCCGGCCAACTTCCTCGATGTCGGCGGCGGCGCCACCAAGGAGCGGGTGACGGCGGCGTTCAAGATCATCCTGTCGGACCCCAACGTCGAGGGCATCCTGGTGAACATCTTCGGCGGCATCATGCGCTGCGACGTGATCGCCGAGGGCGTGGTCGCGGCGGCGCGCGAGGTCTCGCTCGGCGTGCCGCTCGTGGTGCGGCTGGAGGGCACCAATGTCGAGCTCGGCAAGGAGATCATGGCGAAGTCCGGCCTGCCGATCATCTCCGCCGACAACCTCGCCGATGCCGCGCGCAAAGTGGTCAAAGCCGTGCAGGAGGCTGCCTGACATGGCCGTTCTCGTCGACGCCAGCACCCGCGTCATCACCCAGGGCTTCACCGGCGCCCAGGGCACCTTCCACTCCGAGCAGGCGATCGCCTACGGCACCAAGCTCATGGGCGGCGTGACGCCGGGCAAGGGCGGCACCACGCATCTCGACCTGCCGGTGTTCGACACCGTGCGCGAGGCGGTGCGAGCAGACCGGCGCCACGGCGACCGGCATCTACGTGCCGCCGCCGTTCGCCGCCGACGCCATCCTGGAGGCGATCGACGCCGGCATCCCGCTCATCGTCTGCATCACCGAGGGCATCCCGGTGCTCGACATGGTGCGCGTCAAGCGCGCGCTGGACGGCACCGGCTCGCGCCTGATCGGGCCGAACTGCCCCGGCGTCATCACCCCCGAGGCGTGCAAGATCGGCATCATGCCGGGCCACATCCACCGGCGCGGCACGGTGGGCATCGTGTCGCGCTCCGGCACGCTGACCTACGAGGCGGTGGCGCAGACCACGGCGGCGGGGCTCGGGCAGAGCTCCTGTGTCGGCATCGGCGGCGACCCGGTGAAGGGGACGGATTTTATCGAGGTACTGGAGATGTTCCTCGCCGACCCCGAAACCAAGCAGATCATCCTGATCGGCGAGATCGGCGGGCAGAGCGAGATCCACGCCGCCGAGTTCCTGGCGCGCCACCCCGTGAAGAAGCCGACCGTCGCCTTCATCGCCGGCGCCACCGCCCCGCCGGGCCGCCGGATGGGCCACGCCGGCGCGGTGATCAGTGGCGGGCTCGACACCGCCGCGGCCAAGATGGACGCGATGCGCTCGGCCGGCATCCACGTGGCCGACAGCCCGGCGGCACTGGGCAGCACGATGGTCAAGGTGTTGCAGTCTGAGAGGGGTATCCGCGCGCGGGTATGCGCCTCGGGCAACCCAGCGGGCTTCATCAAGTGCTCACGGCTCCGTGCGACAACGACTATGTGAGCCCGGCCGTTGCAAGGGGCGGCCCGTCCGGCACTGGAGAGGTAGAGAATGGCAGGCGTCGACATCCTGGCCACCGCGTTCAACGGCGCGAACGCGGCGTTCATCGCCGACATGTACGCGCGCTGGGTGGCCGATCCCGCCTCGGTCGACGAGAGCTTTTCCGAGCTGTTCTCGGCGCTGAACGATGAATCCCGCGCCGTCCTGACCGACGCGGTCGGCGCCTCCTGGGCGCCGCGTCACTTTGACCTGGGAGGCGATGGCGCACAGGCTGGCACCGCCTTGGCGCCGCGGGCGGCGCGTGCCGCGGCAGAGGAAATCCCGGTCGAGCAGGCGCACGCCGCGATCCGCGATTCGATCCGCGCGCTGATGTTGGTGCGGGTCTACCGGGTGCGTGGCCATCTGGAAGCCAAGCTCGACCCGCTCGGCCTGCAGGTGCCCAAGCCGCATCCCGAGCTCGACCCCGCCACCTACGGCTTCACCGAAGCCGACATGGACCGGCCGATCTTCATCGACAACGTGCTCGGCCGCGAGACGGCGACGGCGCGCGAGATCCTGTCGATCCTGCGCGAGACCTATTGCGGCCCGCTCGGGGTCGAGTTCATGCACATCCAGGACCAGGACCAGAAGGCCTGGATCCAGCGCAAGGTGGAGGGTGCCCCCTGGCGCACCGAGTTCGGCGCCCGCGAGAAAGAGGCGATCCTGCGCCAGCTCACCGAGGCCGAGGGCTTCGAGACGTTCTGCCAACGCCGCTACGTCACCACCAAGCGGTTCGGGCTGGAGGGCGGCGAGATCACCATCCCGGCGCTGCACGCGATCATCGGCGTCGCGGTCGAGGGCGGCGTGGGCGAGGTCGCCATCGGAATGCCGCATCGCGGCCGGCTGAACACGCTGGTCAACATCGTCAAGAAGCCGCTGACCGCGGTGTTCAGCGAGTTCGGCGGCGCCAGCTTCAAGCCCGACGACGTGCAGGGCTCGGGCGACGTGAAATACCATCTCGGCACCTCGACCGACATCGAGGTCGCCGGGCGCAAGGTTCACCTTTCGCTGCAGCCCAACCCGTCGCATCTCGAAGCGGTCGATCCGGTGGTGGTCGGCAAGGTGCGGGCGCGGCAGGACATGGCGGGCGACACCCGCGAACGCCGCTCGGTGATGGCGCTGCTGATGCACGGCGACGCCGCCTTCGCCGGCCAGGGGCTGGTGTATGAGACGTTGGCGATGAGCCAGCTGATCGGCTACCGCACCGGCGGCACGGTGCATGTCGTGGTGAACAACCAGATCGGCTTCACCACGGTCCCGGCGCACGCCTATTCCGGCCTCTATTGCACCGACGTCGCGAAGTCGATCCAGGCGCCGATCCTGCACGTCAACGGCGACAACCCCGAGGCGGTGATCTTCGCGGCAAGGATGGCGGCCGAGTTCCGCATGATGTTCGGCACCGATATCGTGCTCGACATCGTCTGCTACCGCCGCCACGGCCACAACGAGACCGATGAGCCGGCCTTCACGCAGCCGATCATGTATCGCGCGATCCAGAAGCAGAAGACCACGCGGGCACTCTACGCCGAACGGCTCGCCGCGGAGGGCAGCGTGCCGGCCGAGCGGTCGAAGGCGATGCTCGACGAGGTCAATGCCACGCTGGAGGCCGCCTACCAGGCCGCGCAGGCGTACAAGCCGAACAAGGCCGACTGGCTGGAGGGCCACTGGTCCGGCATGAAGGAGGCCGACCAGCAGACCGAGTATTCCGAGGAGGACACGGCGGTTCCCGAGGCCGTGCTGAAGCGGATCGGCGCCGCACTCGCCACCGTGCCGGAGGGGTTCGACCTCAACCCCAAGATCGCCCGCCAGCTCGACGCCAAGCGGGCGATGTTCGAGAGCGGCGAGGGGATCGATTGGTCGACCGGCGAGGCGCTCGGCTTCGGTTCCCTCCTGCTTGATGGTCATCGCGTTCGGCTGTCGGGCGAGGACACCCAGCGCGGTACCTTCAGCCAGCGCCACGCGGTGCTGGTGGACCAGACCAACCAGAACGAATACGTGCCGCTCAACAACATCGCAGCGGACCAGGCGCGCATCGACATCTACAATTCGCTGCTCTCCGAACAGGGCGTGCTCGGCTTCGAGTACGGCTACTCGGTGGCCGATCCGCAAACGCTGGTGCTGTGGGAGGGCCAGTTCGGCGACTTCGCCAACGGCGCGCAGGTCATCATCGACCAGTTCCTCGCCAGCGGCGAGACCAAGTGGCTGCGCATGTCGGGGCTCACCTTGCTATTGCCGCACGGCTACGAGGGGCAGGGGCCGGAGCATTCCTCGGCGCGGCTGGAGCGGTATCTGCAACTCTGCGCCGAGCGCAACATGGCAGTGTGCAACCTCACCACGCCAGCCAACTACTTCCACAAGCTGCGCCGGCAACTGAAGCGCAACTTCCGCAAGCCGCTGGTGCTGATGACGCCGAAATCGCTGCTGCGCCACAAGCTCGCCGTCTCGCCGCTGCGCGACATGGCGGAGGGCAGCACGTTCCGCTTCGTCATCCCCGAGGTCGACCCGATCGCGCCGCCCGAGCAGGTCCGCCGCGTCGTGCTGTGCACCGGCAAGGTCTATTACGACCTGCTCGCGCGAAGGCGCGAGGCGGGGGCGAAGGACGTGGCGATCCTGCGGGTGGAGCAATTGTTCCCGTTCCCGAGCAAGTCGCTGACGCGCGAGCTGGCGGCGTATCGGCAACGCCGATCTGGTGTGGTGCCAGGAGGAGCCCGAGAACATGGGCGCCTGGAACTTCGTGGACCGGCGCATCGAGAAGGTTCTCGCGGGGCTGGAGATCAAGGCGAAGCGGCCCGACTATGCCGGTCGCGCGGAGGCGGCGAGCCCGGCGACCGGGCTCGCCAAGACCCACGCGGCGGAGCAGGCGGCGCTGGTGAACGCCGCACTCGGCGTCTGACGCAACGGCGGAGAGCAAATCGCGATGGCGACCGAGATCAAGGTGCCCAGCCTGGGCGAGAGCGTGACCACGGCGACGGTGGCGCGCTGGATGAAGCAGCCAGGCGAGGCGGTGGCCGCCGACGAGCCGCTGGTCGAACTGGAGACCGACAAGGTGACGGTCGAGGTCAACGCGCCCGCCGCCGGCGTCATGGGCGCGATCAGCGCGGCCGAGGGCGCCGAGGTCGAGGTCGGCGCGCTGCTCGGCACGATCGAGGCCGGGCAAGGCGCGGCCCCGCCGCCGCGAAGCCCGCGACCCCGGCCTCCGCATCGTCCCCCGCCAAGCCGGTCGAGGTCGCCACCGCCGAGGCCGCGCCGGCGCGCATTCCGGCCGGGGTGAACCCGCCGCCGCCGCCGCGCGGCCCCGTCTCCCGCCCGGCGACGCCGCCGGCCGACGTGGCGGCCCAGGCATCCGCGCCGTTGCCGTTCCCGTCGGCGGCCAAGATCATGGCGGAGCAGCGCATCGAGCCGGCGCGGGTGGGTGCCGGCAGCGGCAAGGACGGCCGCATCACCAAGGGCGACGTGCTCGCCTTCCTGACCCGTCCAGCACCCGCCGCCCCGGCCCCGACTCCCCCGCGCCCGCCGCGTGCCGAGGAGCCGCGGGAGGAGCGGGTGAAGATGACCCGGCTGCGCCGCACCATCGCGGCACGGCTGAAGGAGGCGCAGAACACCGCCGCAATGCTCACCACCTTCAACGAGGTGGACATGAGCGCCGTCATGGCTTTGCGCTCGGAATATCGCGACGCCTTCGAGAAGAAGCACAAGGGCGTGCGCCTCGGCTTCATGTCGTTCTTCGTCAAGGCGTGTGTCGCGGGGCTGAAGGAGTTTCCCGCCGTCAACGCCGAGATCGACGGCGACGAGATCGTCTACAAGAACTTCGTCCACATGGGCATCGCGGTGGGCGGCGCGAACGGCCTCGTGGTGCCGGTGATCCGCGACGCCGACCGCATGGGGTTCGCCGAGATCGAGGCCGCCATCGCCGATTTCGGCCGCCGCGCGCGCGATGGCCAGCTCAAGCTCGACGAGCTCGCCGGCGGCAGCTTCAGCATCACCAACGGCGGCATCTACGGCTCGCTGATGTCGACGCCGATCCTCAACCCGCCGCAATCGGCGATCCTCGGGATGCACAAGATCCAGGAGCGTCCGATGGTGGTGGGCGGCAAGATCGAGGTGCGGCCGATGATGTATCTCGCCGTCAGCTATGACCACCGCATCGTCGACGGCCGCGAGGCGGTGTCGTTCCTGGTGCGGGTGAAGGAGGGCGTGGAGGATCCGCGGCGGCTGCTGCTCGACCTGTGAACCAGGTTGCGCCCGAGGGGGCCGGTCCCCATGATCCGGGAATGGACGCCAGGGTCTCGCGGCTGGAGGAGGAAATGGGCGAGGTTCGCGCCATCCTGCGCCGGATCGAGCCGATGATCGTGCGCATCGACGTGCAAATTCCCCACCTTGCCACCAAGGCCGAGGTGGAGAGCGTGCGCCGCGATCTCACGGGCGAGATCGCCAGCGTGCGTCACGACCTCTCGGGCGAGATCACCAGCGTGCGCCAGGACCTCTCGGGCGAGATCACCAGCGTGCGCCAGGACCTCTCGGGCGAGATCGCCAGCGTGCGTCACGAACTGTCGGGCGCGATCGCGGGCGTGCGGCTGGATCTCTCGGGCGATATCGCGACGCTGCGAACCGAGGCGGTGGGGTTCCGCGGAGAAATATTGACGGAACTCGCGCACAAGCCGACCCGCGGGGCGATGTGGACGATGGGCATCGCCCTGTTCGGCCTGGTTGTCGCGGGGATGGCGGTCGGGGGCGTGTATCTTCCCTTCCTCGTCGATCGGCTACATTCCCTGCACTGAGACACGCCACCCAACCTTCCTGGGTTAGCGCAACCGTATGCGCAGGGTGCCGTTGTCGGTGGGCGACAGACGCGGGTGATTGCGATGCTCGACCGATTGGGTGCCGAATTCGTGCGTTCCATCATCGCGCTCGGCCGGCAGGCGGACGCGGCTGGCAACCGGCTGAGCAACCGCGTCTACCAGGCCGACCTTGGCGACGGCGTGGAACCGGGCGAGGAAATCGCGCGCGGTGAGCGCCAGGACGCGGCACTCGCAACCCTGGAACAGGCGATCGCGCGCATCACGCCCGAGGCGCGGCGCGAGCTGCGGGCGGTGGTGATGATCGGTCGCGGCGATTTCGCCGCTGCGCAATGGGACGAGGCGGTCGCGCAGGCCCAGGCGCTGTCCGATGCGTCCGAAATTCGTGCGCTGGCTGAGGAGGCGGCGCTCGCGGCCTATCTCTCCAAGGGATTGTACCAGCTCGGTCTGGCTTGACCGGCGGCGCCGCATGTCGGCCGACCGGGCGACCTATCCGCCGCTCGACGTGCTCAAGCCGGTGGCGGACGATCTGTGGGTGGTCGATAGCGGCCCGCTGACGATCGCGGGCATCAAGCTGCCGGTCCGCATGGCGGTGATCCGGGTGGACGGCGGAATGTTGCTGCACTCGCCGACGCGCTACGACCAGGCCCTGCATGAAGCTATCGCGGCACTGGGGCCAATCCGGCACCTCGTCGCGCCGAGCGTCGCGCATTGGCTGTTCATGCGGGAGTGGGTCGCGGCTTGCCCGGACGCGACCACCTGGGCGGCGCCGGGTCTGCGCGAGCGCCGGCAAGTCCGCCGGTCGGGCCTGCGGCTCGACCGTGATCTCGGCGAACCGGCGTGGTCCGGCATCGAGCTATGCGTCATCCCCGGCGGCAGCGGTTTTCGCGAGGTCGCGTTCCTGCACCGGCCGAGCGGCACGGCGTTGCTGACCGACCTCGTGCAGAATTTGGAACCGGAGAAGCTGCCCGCCCTGGCCCGGCCCCTGGCCCGTGTGCTCGGCGTCGCCGCACCCGACGGACGGGCGCCGCTGCATCTGCGGGCGATCATGCGCCTCCGCCGCCGCGATGCCGCGTCCGCCGTGTCCCGCGTGCTGGCCTGGGAGCCGGAGCGGCTCATCTTCGCGCACGGGCGCTGGTTCGAGCGGGACGGGGCCGCCGCCCTGCGCCGCTCGTTTCGCTGGCTCGTACCGTCCTAGCGGGGGGCGGCTTCCATCCCCACCTCTGCGGGGATAAGCGAGCATGACAGTTGAGGGAATTGCGGACCGGCGATGAGCGAAGCATTCGACGTGATCGTCATCGGGGCTGGCCCCGGCGGCTATGTGTGCGCGCTGCGGGCCGCACAGCTCGGCATGAAAGTGGCCTGCGTCGAGAAGCGCGCGACGCTCGGCGGCACCTGCCTCAACATCGGCTGCATCCCGTCCAAGGCGCTGCTGCAATCCTCGGAGAATTTTCACGCGGCGTCGCATTCGTTCGCGGCGCACGGCGTCGAGATCCCCGAGGTGACGCTCGATCTCGCGCGCATGATGGCGCGCAAGGGCGAGGTGGTGACGGCGAACGTCAAGGGCGTGGAGTTCCTGTTCCGCAAGAACAAGGTGACGTGGCTCAAGGGCACCGGCCGGATCATCGCACCCGGCCGCGTCCTGGTGGACGGCACCGAATACGAGGCGAAGAACATCGTCATCGCCACCGGCAGCGAGAGCGTGCCGCTGCCCGGTGTCGATGTGGACGAGCGGCAGATCGTCACCTCCACCGGCGGGTTGGAGCTCGACCGGGTGCCGGGGCGGCTGGTGGTGATCGGCGGCGGCTATATCGGGCTCGAATTGGGCAGCGTCTGGCGCCGGCTCGGCTCGGAGGTCACGGTGATCGAATTCCTCGACCGGCTGGTGCCGACGATGGACGCCGAGGTGGCGCGCGCCTTCGAGCGGGTGCTCGGCAAGCAGGGAATAAAATTCCGCCTCGGCACCAAGGTGACGGCCGCGCGGCCCGGCAATGACGGGGTGACGCTGACCGTGGAGCCGGCCAAGGGCGGCCCGGCGGAAGAAATCGCCGCCGACGTCGTGCTGCTGGCGATCGGCCGCCGGGCGATCACCGACGGGCTGGGGCTCGCCGAGGCCGGGGTCGCGACCGACGAGCGCGGCCGGGTGCGGACGGATGGGCACTACGCCACCAACGTCGCCGGCATTTACGCCATTGGCGACGTGATCGCCGGCCCGATGCTCGCCCACAAGGCCGAGGAGGAGGGCGTCGCGGTGGCGGAGATCATCGCCGGGCAGGCCGGGCACGTGAACTACGGCGTCATTCCCGGCGTGGTCTACACTTGGCCGGAGGTCGCCTCGGTCGGGCAGACCGAGGAGGAGCTGAAGGCGGCGGGCGTCGGCTACACCGTCGGAAAATTCCCGTTCACGGCCAACGCCCGCGCCCGCGCGATGGGCGACACCGATGGATTCGTGAAAATCCTCGCGGACAAGGCGACCGACCGCGTGCTGGGCGCGCACATCATCGGCCCCGATGCCGGCACGCTGATCGCCGAGCTGGTGACGGCGATGGAGTTCGGCGCGTCGGCCGAGGACGTCGCCCGCACCTGCCACGCCCATCCCAGCCTCAACGAAGCGGTGAAGGAGGCGGCGCTCGCCGTCGAGGGCCGGGCGCTGCATATCTAGATGCCGTTCCCCTCGCGCTGACCATGGGCGACCCGGCCGGCATCGGCGGCGAGATTTCCGTTCGCGCCTGGCAGGCGCTGCGCGCCACCGGCCCGGTCTTCGTGGCGCTGGACGATCCCGAGCGGCTGGCTCGCTTGGCGTGCGCCGGTCGAGACCGTCGCGGCGCCGGCCGAAGCCGCCTGCGTGTTCGGCCGAGGCGCTTGCCCGTGCTGCCGGTTCGCCTCGCCGCTCCGGCGCGCCCCGGCCGAGCCCGATCCGGCCAATGCGCCGGCGATCATCGCCTCCATCGAGCGGGCGACGGCGCTGGCGATGCGGGTCGAGGTCGGCGGCGTGGTGACCAACCCGATCAACAAGGCGGCCCTCTACGCCGCCGGCTTCCGCCATCCCGGCCACACCGAATTCCTGGCGCGAGCTGACCGGCGTGCCGGGCCAGGAGGTGATGATGCTCGCCAGCCCGGAGCTGCGCGTGGTGCCGGTGACGATCCATGTCTCGCTGCGCGACGCGCTCGCCGACGCTGACGGCGGAAAAAATCGTCGCGGTCGGCCGCACCACCGCGGCGGCGCTGCGGCGGGATTTCGGCATCGCGGCGCCGCGCCTCGCGGTCGCCGGGCTCAACCCGCACGCCGGCGAGGGCGGCGCGCTGGGCAGCGAGGACGTCGACGATCATCGCGCCCGCCGTCGCGGCGCTGCGCGCGGAGGGCATCGACGCGAGCGGACCGTGGCCGCCGGACACGATGTTCACGCGCGGACGCCCGCGCGCGCTACGACGCGGCGATCTGCATGTACCACGACCAGGCGCTGATCCCGCTGAAGACGCTCGACCATGGACGGCGGGGTGAACGTCACGCTCGGCCTGCCGATCGTCCGCACCTCGCCGGACCACGGCACCGCCTTCGACATCGCGGGCAAGGGCGTCGCCGACCCGGCGAGCCTGATCGCGGCGCTGCGCCTCGCCGCCGAACTCGCCGCCGCGCGCGATCGGAGGATCGCCATGACCAAGCTGCGCCTCGGCGTGAACATCGACCACGTGGCGACGGTGCGCAACGCGCGCGGCGGCGCGCATCCCGATCCGCTCGACGCGGCGCGCGCCGCGCATCGCGGCGGGGGCGGACGGCATCACGCTGCATCTGCGCGAGGACCGCCGCCACATCCGCGACGACGATGTGCGCCGCATCCGCGCCGCGATCGCCGCGCCGATCAACCTGGAGATGGCGGCGACGGCGGAGATGGTCGCCATCGCGCGCGACATCCGCCCGCACGCGAGCTGCCTGGTGCCCGAGCGGCGCCAGGAGGTCACCACCGAGGGCGGCCTCGACGTCGCCGGGCCAGCGTCGAGGCGCTGCGCCCGGTGGTCGCGGCGCTGCGCGAGGCCGGCATCCGCGTGTCGCTGTTCATCGACCCCGACCCGGCGCAGCTCCGCGCGGCGGCGGCGATCGGCGCGCCGGTGGTGGAGCTGCACACCGGCGCCTACGCCGACGGCCGGCCGGGCGAGCTCGACCGGCTGCGCGCGGCGGCCGCGCTGACCGCGCGCGCTCGGCCTCGAATGCCACGCCGGGCCACGGGCTCGACCTTCGACAATGTCGCCCCGGTCGCCGCGCTGCCCGAGGTGGTGGAGCTGAACATCGGCCACTTCCTGATCGGCGAGGCGATCGTCTCCGGCGGGCTGGCCGAGGCGGTGCGGGAGATGAAGCGGCTGATGGAAGCCGCGCGAATCGGATAACCGCTTCTCCCTCTCCCCCTCGGGGTGAGAGGGCCGGGGTGAGGGGATCGCCGCCCGCGACACCGGGCGGCAATCCCCTCATCCTCCCGCTTCGCGGGTTCCTCCCTCTCCCCCAAGCGGGGGATGGGGCATGTTCTTCCCCCGCGGGTGCGCCCGCCGCCACACCTCGAGCAGCTTCGCTTCGTCCACCGACGTATAGCGCTGCGTGGTGGACAGGCTGGCGTGGCCGAGCAGCTCCTGGATCGAGCGCAGGTCGGCGCCGCCCGCCAGCAGGTGCGTCGCGAAGGAGTGGCGCAGTGCGTGGGGCGTGGCGTGCTCGGGCAGGCCGTTGAGCCGCCGGAAATTTCTCAGCGTGCGCTGTGCCACCGCCGGATCGAGCCGGCCGCCGCGCGCGCCGACGAATAGCGGCGCGTCGGGCTGGCCGGTCGGGTGATAGGGCAGCCACGCGGCGATCGCGGCGCGCACCGCCGGCAGCACCGGGACGATGCGCTGTTTGCTCCCCTTGCCCGTGACGCGCAGCGCCGCCTCCGAACCAGGTAGCGGCGCGTCGCGCAGATCCAGCGCCAGCGCCTCGGCGATGCGCAGGCCGCAGCCGTAGAGCAGGGTGAACAACGCCACGTCGCGCGCCTGCATGGCGGCGGCGTCGGACATCTCGCCGATGTCGGTCGCGACCGCCCTTGCGTCCGCCGGCGCGAGTGCGCGGGGAGCCGGCGGGCGCACGCGGGGAGAGCCGAGCAGGCTCAGCCCGGCATTGGCGATCCCGTGCCGCCGGGCGAGGTAGCGAAAAAAGGTCTTCACCGCCGAGAGGTGCCGCGCGCGCGTCGCGTTGATCTTTCCCTGGGCCGCCTCGTCGGCCAGCCACGCCCGGAAATCCGCCGGCCGCAAATCGGCAAGCGCTCGTGCGTCGGGCTCGGTTCCGAGATGGCGGGTGAGGAAGCCGAGGAAGCCGGCGATGTCGGTGCCGTAGGCTTCCACCGTGAGCGGCGAGGCGCGGCGCTCCTGGCCGAGCCATTGCAGGAACGCCTGCCGCGCCGCGTCGCCGGTCATGCCCTGGTGCTGCGGGCCAGCGCGGCGGCGACCGCGCGGCCGAGGAAGGCGAGGGCCCCGGCGCCCTGGCCGGGCTCCAGCAGCGAGCGGTCGCGCGCCACCAGGGCGAGCAGCGCGGGCGCGCCCGCATCCGGCACCCGCACCAGCGCGTCGTGGCGCGCCAGTCGGGCCGCCTCGGCGTGCAGCAGCGGCGCGTCCTTGGGGGCGTCGCGGAACACCACGTCGCGCCCGCCGAGCACCGCCGCCACCGTGCCGGCCGGCAGCAAGCGCGCACCGGCGAGATCGCCCTCGATGCACAGCGCCACCGCGTCGAGCCCGAGCACGCCTGGCAGTTCGCCGGTGAGGCAATCGAGCGTGTCGGCGGCGCGGATCAGCGCGAGCACCGCCGCCTGCACCCGCTGGGTGAGCCCCGCCGTCGCACGGCCGGCGGCGAGGATGAACTCGGCCCGCTGCGCCATCTCGGCGGCGTGCGCCCGCTCCGCCCGCAGCATCGCCGCCATGTGGTCGGCCAGTGGCTCGCCATGCACCCGGCGCGGCGGGGCGAGCGCGCGGTAGAGTGCCGGGTTGTCGGCGAGCCAGGAGGGGTTCTCGCGCAGGAACGCCGCCACGTCCTCGGCGGCGACGCCATCCGGTCGGGCGCGGGGCGAGGTCATCCGTCGCAGGAGCTGGGCGGGGCGGGATCGATGACGAACGACATGCGCTTGATCCGGATTGCTTGTACGGCTGGAGCGAAGGCAGCAACTCGGGCAGACACTACAGGATGGCGGACGGCGACAGGAAGCAAACCCGGCGAGCGGCGGTCATGCTGCCCTACCCCTCGACCGCGCCTTTCACGGACAGCAGTTGGCCGAGGCGAAACTTGGTGCGCTCACCGCTGCCTTCGTCGCCGCGCTGCTGACCGCAGCGGTCTACCGGCTCAGCAGCTTGCTGTCGCCTGCCCGCCGCGCGCGCGCACTGTTTGGCGACGTGCGGGTCGTGCAGGATCTGATACCGGAGGTGGATCCGGCGCGCGACCACATCCGCGGGCCGGCCGAGGCGGCGATCACACTGATCGAGTTCGGGGACTTCGAATGCCCGTACTGCGGCCGCGCCGAGCCGATCGTACGCGATCTGATCGATGACACCGACATCCGCTTCGTATTCCGTCACCTGCCGCTGATCGACGTGCATCCCGGGGCGCAACTCGCCGCCGAGGCGGCCGAAGCGGCCGGGGCACAGGGCGCATTCTGGCCGATGCACGACAGGCTCATGCGCAACCAGGAGGAGCTTAGCGTCCGGAAGCTGCTCGGCTACGCCGCCGAACTGCGCCTCGACAGCGACCGGTTCCACGCCGACCTGACCCGGCACACGTACGCGACACGCGTCGCGCAAGACGTCGAATCCGCCGACGTGAGCGGGGTTTCCGGCACACCGACATTCTTCATCAACGGCCAACGGCACTACGGTGCGTTCGACCTCGACACACTGTCCGAGGCGATCAAGACCGCGCGAGCGCCGTTGACCGTGCACTGACTGCCACGGCAATCGGCTGCACTTTCGGGTTCGCGCCGAGACCGAAGCGCGGCTGCGCTCGACGGCGCAGCTCGAGCACGAGTCGTTGACCGAGTTCGTGCTCTCCGCCGCCGAGGAGCGGGCCGACGCCGTCCGGCGCGGCAGACGACGGTGCCGGCCGACTTCTTCGACGCGATGTTCGACGCGCTGTCCGAGCCGCCGCGGCGGAACGAGGCGATGCGCCGCGTCGCGCGGGCGCCGCGGGCCTCCGAGCACGCCTGAGCCGGACCGTTGCTCATCCGGCCACCGACGGTCAGCGCCAGCTTGACCATGGCCGGCGGTAGCGGACCGCTAATGGATCGGGCCGATCGCGCACTGGCGATGGATTACGAAGCTGCCGAGCGTAGCGCAGTCAGTATCATGCACTACATGACCACCCCGCTGTCGATCCGGTTCGACCCGCGGCTGCTTGACCGGCTGCGCCGCCGTGCCCAGGCCAGCCCCGGCGCGACACCCTCCGGGCTCGCGCAGCGCTTCGTCGAGGAAGGGCTGCGGATGGCCGAGCACCCCGGTGTGGTGTTCAAGGACGGCCCGAGCGGACGGCGCGCGGCCCTGGCTTTCGGCCCGGACGTGTGGGAGATCGTCAACGTGCTGCGCGAGATCGACGAGCGAGGCGAGGCTGCCGTCGCCGCGGCTGCCGAGGTGCTCGCGTTACCCGAGGCGCGGGTGCGCGCGGCGCTGCACTACTACGCCGCCTACCCCGACGAGATCGACACCGAAATCGGCGAAGCCGACCGCGTCTCGGCCGCTGCCGAACAGGCCTGGCGCACCGAACAGCGGCTCCTTGCCTAAACGCGCGGGCGGGCGCGTGCCGCTGCTGCTCGACGAGATGCACGCCCCGGTCATCGCTGTCACCTTGCGCGACCGCGGTCATGACGTCGTCGCAGTCGCCGAACAAGACGCGCTGCGCGCCATGTCTGATGAGGAACTGTTCCGCTGGGCCGGCCAGCAAGCCCGGCGCATCGTCACCGAGAACGTCAAAGACTTCGCCCCGTTGTTGCGCCGCGCCGAGGAATCCGGTCAGACCGTCACGTCGGTGCTGTTCACCAGCAGCCGCACCTTCCCGCGCACCCGACGCAACCGCGGTCCGTTGATCACCGCGCTCGACACCTGGCTCCGCGCGCCCGACGCCACCCATCGCCCCGTCGAAGACTGGCTCACCAATCCCGGCTGACGCTCCGTCGGCAACGCCGGAGCGGGTGACGGGAATCGAACCCGCACTGTCAGCTTGGAAATCGTCCACGCGAGCGGTGTCTCGCCGCAAGTTCGCGGCCTGCAGGGGCCAGCAGCAGCCTGAACGACACGACAGTGGCCGGAAGTAATGGACCGTTGATGGACCGCGGCCACTATCGTGCCGGCTCGCGTCAGCGGCGGTGGTAAACGCCCGCGCGGTGGTCGATGTGCACCACCTCAATGACACGGGCGTCGTCGTCGATCCGATAGATCACCCGGTAAGCGCCGCGACGGGCCGAGTCATACCCGGGCAGTTCGCGTTCGAGTGGCTTGCCGACGCGGCGCGGATTGTCTCGCAGCGGCCCGATGCAGAACTCCCATACGGCGGATGCCACGGCAAGCGGGAGCCGCTCGGTGAGAGTGCGACGGGCGCCGGAGTGGACGCGCAGCTCGTAGGGTTCGCTCACCCGGCCGCAGTTTCCCGACGCCGCTCACCGAGGACCCGGGTCACCTCCTCGGCCGAGGTGTATTCGCCGCGGGCGATCTCGGCCTCGGCCTGCCGGATCTCGGCCATCGCCTCGGGGTCAGACAGGATGTCGACGGTCTCCTCCAACGCCGCCAGATCATCGGGCGAGACCAGCACCGCCGCAGGGTGGCCATGCTTGGTGATCGTCACCCGGGCATGCGTCCGCTCCACATCGGCCACCAGCTCCGAGAGCCGGTTCCGGGCATCCGCCAACGACCACTCCCTCATAGCCACAAGTATAGGCAGATCAAGCCGCAGGGCCACACGGTGCGCCACCCACATGTGCCGACACCGGGCCCGGCCGGCGCGATCGCCTTCCGGCTCAAAGACGGCCCGCTACGCAAGGTCGCACGGGGTGCTGTCAAGAGGGGCAAGAGAACGCCCCACACGGGTTGATCATCGATGAGATCAACCGCGGCAACCTGGCCGGATCTTTGGCGAGCTGTACTTCCTGCTCGAATACCGCGACTACGCCGTCGACCTGCTCTACGCGCGCGAGGAGGAGCCCAAGTTCCGGCTGCCCCGGAACGTCATCATTATCGGCACGATGAATACCGCCGACCGGTCAATTGCGACCCGGAATCCGGGGCCTCCAAGAGCGAGCGGGTGACGGGAATCGAACCCGCACTGTCAGCTTGGGAAGCTGATGTTCTGCCATTGAACTACACCCGCAGACCCGCCAGATGCTACCTGAGAGCCCCGGAATCCGGGGCCTTCGGGTGCCGCGTGCGTCGGCCGGGTCCGGCGGTGGCGGTCGTCGTGCGATTCGCGTGCGATAACTCGCGCGTCCTCGCGGTCAGTAGCGGCGTGCTCGATCTCCCTCTCCAGCGCGTCGGCGATGCGCTGGTCGGCCTCGCGGGTGGCGTGCTGGTAGATCAGCGCGGCGCGCATGCTGTCGTGCCCCATCCGGTCCATCAGGTCCCTCGTGGAGGTGCCGGGCGTGGCCGCGGCCAGCGTGTTGCCGGTGTGGCGCAGGTCGTGCAGGTGCAGGTTCGGCACGCCGATCGCGGCGCGTGCCTCGAACCAGTGGACTGCCTTGTTGAAGTTGCTGCGCCGCATCGGTCGCCTGCTCGGGCCGGTGAAGACCAGCGCCTCCGGCCGGTCGTCGACGTAGGTGTCCAGGTGGGCGCGAAGCATCTCGACGACCGGCCACGGCAGGACGATCCGCCGTCGGCCTGCTCGTGACTTGGGCGGCCCGAGTTGCAGCTGGCCGTTGGCGCGTTCGATGTAGGCGGCGCGGACGTTGACGACGCCAGCGGCGAGGTCGATGTCGCGCCGACGCAGCGCAGTGACCTCGCCCCAGCGCAGGCTTCCGTATGTGGTGACCGCGATGAAGGCCGAGAACCGCGGTGGGACTGCCATGCACAGCTGCTGGACCTGCCGCGCGGTGAGCGTGGGCCGTTCCGGCGCGTCCTCACTGCCCGCGCCGCGGATCCGGCATGGGTTGCGGTCGATGACATCGTCGTCGACCGCCGTGTTGAGGACGGCCCGCATCAGTCGGTACGCCTTGGCAACCATCGTGGGACTGACGCCGGCGGCGAGGAGCCTGGCCCGCCACCGGCGGACGACGAGCGGGGTCATCTCATCGAGCGTCAACCGATCCAACTCCGGCGCGAGGTAGCGGGCGAGCAGCCACAGGTAGAGGTCGACGGTGCGTGGGCGAAGTCCCGGTCGCTCCGCGATCCAGCGCTTGGCGTAGTCGACGAACCGCTGCCGTGCAACCACCGGGTCGCGCCAGCGCCCGTCCATAATGCTGACCCTGGTTATCTCCAGCCAGCGCGCAGCATCCGTCTTGGTCGGGAATGTTTTCGGCGCATTCCGGCGCCGGCCGCTCGGCGCAAGATACGATGCCTGGAAGCGGCCGGACGGCAGCTTCCGGACGTAGCCGAAGGATCGCCTCGACGACACGTCGCCTCCTACCGCCGCGAGGCCCGCACTACCCGGACCATAGCCGCGACAGCGCATACGGCCAACGCCGGCTGCTGTGCGGGCATCACACGCCCACCTGGCCGGCGTGCCAGCCCGCGGCCATCGGCTCGACCAGTCCGCTGCGGATGAACTCGTCGATCGCGCTTTCCGGGATGCGGACGTGCCGGCCGATGTGCACGAAGGTGATCCGCCGCTCAGCGATGAGCCGACGCGGGAACCGGGTCGAGGTGTTCAGCCGCTCAGCAGCCTCTTCGACGGTGAGCATCCGCTCTTGAGTCTTCATCGGGCCACCAGCAAACTCGGTCCGGGTGGCTCGACCGCGGCGAGCACTGTGTCCTCGCGTCGCGCGGCGGCGGCGCGCAGCAGGTCCCCGGCCTTCGTGCCCGACGGTGGTAGGGCATGGGCTCGGGCGAACGCGTCGCCGAGCGCATAGGCCACGCTGGACGGGAACAGATCGAGCGCGCCGGCGATCCAGCCGCAGTAGCGGACCGCGTCCTCGGCCGGGTAGGCGGTGAGCGTGTCGGCCATCGCCCGGGCCGCGTCGAGCCGGCCTTCGACCCATTGCATGCTGTCCCCGGCGGCGGCGATGATCGCCCGCAGCTGGCCGACGACCAGCGGGATCGCCGCGGCCGCGTGGAACACGCCGATGTCGCGCCCGGCGGCCAGGTAGTCGGCCGGGTCGCAGCCGGGCGGCAGCGCGGCGAGGCGGACCTGCGCCCCGGCGCGGCGCAGCTGCTCCCCGGCGGCCAGCGCAGCGGCCTGCCCGGGGGCGTCCGGGTCCATCGCCACCACCACGCTCCCGCCCGACCCGGCGTGCTCGGCGATGAGCCGGGCCTGGGTTGGCGTGACAGCGGTGCCGGAGGGTGCGACTGGCAGCAGCCGACGGCCACCATCGCGAGTGGTGAGGGCGAGCACGTCCAGCGGACCCTCGACCAGCACCGGCTGCACCGAAGCCGCGGCGACGCTGGTGCCTTCGTGCAGGCCATAGAGCAGGCTGCCCTTGGCGAACAACGGCGTCTCGCGGGTGTTGAGGTACTTCGGCGCGCGCGGGTCACCGGACAGGTCCCGGCCGATGAGCCCCGCGACCCGGCCGTCTCGGTCGTGCACCGGGAAGATCACCCGGTCGCGGAAGACATCGATCAGCGTGCCGCGGCTGCAGCGGCGGGCGAGCCCAGCGTCCAGCAGGGCCTGGTCCGGGAATCCCTCGCGACGCAGCCGGTCGGTCAGCCGGGTCCAGCCCGGCGGCGCGTATCCCACCGGCCACGCCTCCGGCAACCCGTCCGGGTCGATGCCGCGCTTGCTCAGGTAGGCCAGCGCCGCCCGCCGTCGCGGCAGGTCTGTGAGCAGCCGTGCCGCCGTGGCGGTGACCTCCTGCAACGCGGCCGGGTCGGTCGAGCAGCCTGTCGGCTCCTGCATGGACCGCCTCCTGGTGACGTCGCAAATCGCTGTCACTAGGAAGGCGGCGCGGCGGGTGCAACCCCGGTCCTACTCGCGCGCTGGCTGCTGGTCGTCCGACGGCGAGCGGCGGCGCTGTTGCTCGTCCACTGCCAGGTGCGCCTCCCACTCCACCGCGTCGTCCGGCCACTTCAGGATCACGTCTGGGCGGTGCGTCTCGCGGGTGCAGCCGGTGCGCGATGCCCAGTCCCGCAGCCGCGGCTCCAGATCCCGGAACACCCGATGCCACTCACTGGCCGCCGTCGGCAGCTGCATCGGATCGAACGCATACCGATGGTGATCACGAAGCGCGGTCAGCACCTCCACCAGCGCCGGATGCCGGTACCAGCACGGCGGTACCACCCGGTGATCCAGCGCATAGCGGTCGTTAAGCCACTCCACCCAGTCACGCAGCTCCTGCCACGCCGCGCGCGCCTCCGACGGCCGGAGGCTCCGCCAGTCCACCGGCCCCAGCAGATCGCGCAGCACCCCGTCCACAGCAGCGTCCGCCTCTCGATCACCCACACAGGTTGGGCGGCGCGGCCGGTGCAACGTGCAGCAGCGAGCGCGTTGCCGCCCGGACGAATTCGTCCTCTTCTGTGCGGCCGATACGCGCGCATCTGCTCAAGCAGATCAGCGCAACTCGGCGGATCCGTAAACATCAACATTTCGAGATTCCCGCCAAAGCGTTCCCCACACATGATCATCCCTGCGTCGGCGTCGATCTCGTAGTTCGTGTCGATCATCCACAGCGCGATCTGACCGGTGTCGTTCGATCGCACCTCGCCGGAGGTCGGGTCGTAGACGTCCACGACGTTCAGCTCACCGAGCATGTAGCCTGCACCGTGGCGATGAAGGTAATGTCCGGTTCGACGAAGACGGCAAAACGGGTTGCCCGATCCGGTCTTCTTCAGGTCCGCTCCCATGAGCAGCCGACGTTCATCCGCACGAACAGTATTTTGATCTTGCGAATGCCTTGCCCACTGTCAACCACGCCGCAGCGACGACGCTCGGCGGCGGCGCGTTTCACGCGGACCGATTGCAATTGCGTCGACCGGAATGTCCGGAGCCGGCTGCTCAGCGACGATCTGCAAGAACGTGCGCGCTTGCGATGTCCACTCGTGCCTGGCGTAGGCCCAAACGTCCGAGGCGAAGCAAGGCTTGGTTGGCCGGGCCAGCTCGCGCAGGTCTGCTGGCACGTTGGCGCTCGGAACCAGAGTCACGCCAAGTCCCGTGCTTGCCAGGCGCGCCGCTGCCTCGACCTGCGAGGTCGCGATCATGCCGTCAGGTTGGAATCCGGCATGGTCGCATGCGCTGATGACGAGGTCCGAGAATCCGTATTCGGGATCGACCAACACCCAGGGCCGTTCTGCCAGGGCAATCAGCTCGACTGCATCGCTGTACGCGAGCAATGGATCGCGCTGCGGTAGCACGACGACTAGCGTGTCGCGGGCCACCAGCTCACGCGGACCGCCCCAGGTCACCGGTAGCGAGCCGAAGGCCAGGTCGGACAAGCCACTGCGTACCGCTTCCTGGAGCCGGATGTGCTGCCGGAACTCGGTCAACCGCAGGGTCGACTCCGGGTAGCGGTCATGCCACAGGCAGATCGGCGCAAGTAGGGTGCCGGTGGCGAGCGATGGAAATGTAGCGATCTCCAGGCCGAGGGGCTCGCCACGCAGCGCGGCTCGCGCAGCGCGCGCGGCTCGGGCGAGACCCGCGAGCGCGCCTGGCGCCTCGCGCATCAACGCGCGCCCAGCCGGTGTGGGCTGTACGCCGGTCGCGAGCCGTTCAAGGACAGGGCCGCCCAGCGCCTGCTCCAGGCCACGGATCTGATGCGAGAGCGCGGGCTGGCTGATCCGCAGGCGCCGGGCCGCTCCGGTGAACGACCCCTCTTCGACGACGGCAAGAAAGTAGGTCAGCGTGCGCGGACTGAGATCAGACATCCGAGGGAGGCTCATGAAGGAACTTTATAGGTACATGTCCAAACAAGCCGTTGTGCTTATCGGTTGGAAAGGCGAGACTGAGCTGAGTCGAACGCGAGCGCGGCGACGGCACCACACCGGGTGCCGCAGCGTTCAACCCAGACGGCTGAGGAGAGCCCCATGACATCCGCAACCGCGTGGCCGCTGTCGCGCAACCAGCACGCTCCGCTCGAGCGCACGAACGAGCTGAACGTCGAGGGTGAGGCACGCCTGTACCGCGCGCTGCGCCACTGCTGGCATCCGGTCATCTACTCGCACGAGCTGGCTGGCGAGCCCAAGCAGGTCGTGCTGTGCGGAGAGCAGCTCGTCGTCGTTCGGCTCAACGGTCAGGCGCGTGCCTTCAATGACCTGTGCGCGCACCGCGGTACGGCGCTATCGCTGGGGTGTGTCGTCGTCGGCAGCGCCGGCGACGAGCTGCGCTGCCCGTATCACGGCTGGCAGTACGACGAGCAGGGCCGGTGCACCGTCGCACCACAGCGGATCGATCTCGCGGGGCATCTGCGGGCGAGGGTCCGCTCGTACCAAGTCGAGGAGGCTTATGGGATGGTCTGGGTGTGCCTGGTGGACGAGCCGGCCTTTCCACTGCCGCGGTTCCCACAGTTCGACGATCCCAGCTTCCACAAGGCCTTCGTGCCGTCGACCGACTGGCGGTGCAGCGCGCCGCGGCGGACCGAGAATTACACCGACCTTGCGCACTTCTCCGTCGTCCACCCCGGAGTGCTCGGTGACCCTGGCCATCCCGAGGTCCCCCCGCATTCGGTAGAACGACGCGACGATCACCTGTTCATGCAGCTCGACGGCGACGCGTTCGAACCCGCGGGCGTCGCGAAGAACACCGGGCTGCGCCACGACGGTGAGCAGATGCTGCGGGTGCGCAAGCAGTGGCACCTGTTCATGCCACTCACCGTGCTACTCGACCAGACAGAGGCCGGCGACCAGCGCTATTGCCTGTTCTTCCACCCGAGCCCGATCGGACCGCGGGCGATCCGCAACTTCACGGTAGCGGCGCGCAACTTCGGGGACCCCGACCGCGCGCAGGTGGAGCTGGCCGGCTTCTCCGAGATGGTGTATGGCCAGGACAAGCCGGTGGTCGAGTCACAGCGCCCGGAGGAGCTGTCCGAAGACCTATCGTTCGAGATGCACCTCAAGGGCGTCGATACCCTCTCGATCACCTACCGCAAGTGGCTCGTGGAATTGGCCCGGACGTTCGGCAACCAGTGACGGATCGGTCAGGCGACGGTGCGCGACCGCAGGCAACCGTCGATGCCGACCCGCACAAGCAGCGACTCCACGAATGTGTCGCAGATCGTCGGCGAGTCGCGCTAGGCGACCTGGCCGCCAACGGTTGGCGCGTCGACGTCCGAGCCCCGCGCTGAGTACATCAAAGTGCTCACAATGTCATGCACGGGTTGCAGATGCGGGCGGGTTCAGCCGACGACCACGATGCCGGCAAGCCGCCCAGCGGCGAGCATGCCCGCGTACCGGGCCGCCCTCGCGGGTAGCGAACGCCAGGGCCTCGGCTGCTCGCATCGCGGTTGGGGTCCGCACTGGCAAGCCGCGGCATGAACACAGCCAGTTTCATAACGTCGAACAGGTCGTCCGCACGGCATTCGGCACCTAGCCTCGATCTTTCACGCTGTAGGAGTTGATCAATCAGGTCGGTGTTGTTGGCTTGCTGACGGTCTAGCTGTTTCGCGCGCATGAGCTATCTGCCGGTCTGCCGGCCTCCCCAAGGTCCCCGGGTCGCAGCGGTAGGTGATGGTCGGGTCAGGCCGGCCAGGGTGCCGCGCGGAGCCGGACGAAGGCGGTGGCGAGGTGGTTGGCCCAGGGGCCAGTCCTTGTCGATGCGCTGCAGTCTGCTACAGGGCCTCCTGGCAGCTACCCGGACCGGACTCACACCCGCAAGCGACGACGAGCACGAACAGCGAGATCACGTACATCAAGCACCCCCCTTCCACTGGGCGCACGATAGAGCGAGGCTAGTGTTTGTCGATCAACGCGGTTGGTTCCAGCGCGCAGAGCCTCTACCGCGCCGAGGCGTGCGCCGGCCACCGCGCCGTCGTGCTCGACCGCGATCGAGTACGGCGTCCCACGCTTCGCCGCTGCCGGTGCTGACCGTGCTCATCCCTGGGTAACGGGCGCCGCAGCCGAACGGCTTATTCGTTTCGGGAGGTCACTGACCGATTACATGCAATCGTATGGCGGCAGCGCGGTCAAGTCCTTCCCCCCTGCGTAGGCGTGACACGCCGTCAGCGGACGAGTGACGTGCTGATCCGGGCCTTGGTCCGGCCGTTGCCGGTGCCCGACTGCGACATCGACACGTGGGCGAGTCGCACACGCAGCCGCGCGATGTGCCGCTGAGCGGCCTGCTCTGCGAGGTCCGGATCGCCGGTGATCATCGCATCGACGATCGCCTCGTGCTCGTCGAGCGCCAGGCGGGCGGCCTCCGGGCTGCGCCACAGCGAGTGCAGCGCGAAGTGCGAGCGACCGGAGATCGGCGCTAGAACCGCGCTGAGGTGGCGGTTCGCCGCCAGGTCGCGGATCTCGTCGTGAAAGCGAATGTCGAGTTCGATGTGCGTGGCGTTGTCCGCCTCCGCGCTCACCGCGCGCTCGTGGTCGTCGATGATGCCGCGCAACCGTGCCAGGGCGTCGCCGTCGAGCCGCTCGGTTGCCAGCCGGGCGGCCAGGCCCTCAAGGAGTTCGCGGACGATGTACAGCTCGCGCAGATCGTCGAGGTCGACGCGGGCGACCTCGGCACCGCGGTACGGAGCGTGCGTGGCCAAGCCGTCGTAGATCAACCGCTGCACGGCTTCGCGCACCGGGCTGCGGCTGACGTTGAGTTGCCGGGCTAGCTCCGGCACGCTCAACGCGGTGCCGGCGGGCAGCTGGTTGGCGAGGATTGCCACTTTGAGCGCCTCGTAGGTGCGCTCGGCCAGGGAGCCGCCGGCCGACAGCGACGCGAGCGCTTGCCGAGTACGGGTCATCACCATCGACCTCTCCGGGAGTCCAGGGCGGGGCTGTCGTCAAAGCTACAACCACAGATTACATGCATACAGTGGCCGGCACCTGCCGAAATCGCCGGGTTGCCCTGGGCCCGCAACGGGCAGCGTCCCAGGGCACCCCAGGCTGCGGGTCGACTCACCCAGGCCTCGGGTAGACCTGATCAGCCAGCTCCACCAGCCACTTGCGGTACATCATGGCCACCGTGTCGACGCCTTTGAGGTGTAGCTCGTAGCTGAGATCTTCTTGCAGCATCTGCGGGCGCTGGGCCTCCACAACCGGCTTGTCCTGCGCGTAGATGAACCGGCTGAATTCCACCAGCTCCTGCTCCATCTTCGCCGGGTCACCGTAGTTGCGCGCGTGTACCGAGAAGTTGCGCGTCACGTTCGGCGCAATTGGTGTGGGGTGGAAGAACAGCCAGTAGTGTCGATCGCCGGGCAAGCCCTGGTCGAGCAGCACCGTGAGCGGCATGTAGATCCACCACTGCTGGTCGGTCCACGTGTACTCGTCGGCCAGTTCCTCCTTCTCGAACTTCAGATTCACCGGCTCACGGCTCTGCTCGAGCTGCTTGATGCGCAACACGTTCGCCTCGCGCCACACGTCGTGCTTTGGAACCTCGGGGTGGTCGACGAGTCCGAGGTACCCGTCATGCAGGATCGCGAAGTGGCCGAGGTCGACGAAGTTCTCCATCCGCCTGGCGGCCGTACAGGTCCAGTCGCTGTTCTCCATCTGGATGGTGGCGTAGGAGGGATCGTCGAACGGCTGGAATTCCGGCAGAGGAAGCAGCGGATCGTCCACGAGGCACACCCACACCATGCCGTAGCGCTCCACCGCCTGGTATGTGCGGACCCGGGCGCGTAGCTGCCCGGCGAGGTCGGGCCGCTGGGGGATCACGGTGCATTTGCCTTCGGCGTTGTACTGCCAGCCGTGGTATGCGCAGCGAAGCTCCTGCCCGCATCCGGGTCGGTCCACGACCTTGCCGAGCGAGAGCGCCGTGCCGCGGTGCGCGCACAGGTCGTTGAAGACGCGCACCTCGCCGTCCAGGCGGACCACTGCCAGTTGCTCGCCGCACAGCATGGCCTGCGCCGGGCCCTCGCCCAGCTCGGAGGTGTACATCACCGGGTGCCAGCAGTGCCGCAGTGCCTTGTACAGCCGCGCCTCACCGTCCTCATCCAGCTCGTTGGTGCGAGACATCGTTTCTTGATTGTGTGACAGTGCCCAGTCGTTGGCCGACATCGGGGCCCTTCCTTTCAATATGACTCGCCCTCTGATCGGGCGGGGAGGAGTGGGGTCAGGTAATCGAACCGTGCGGGTCGAGTACGAACTTCTTGGCCGCGCCGCCATCGAAGTCGGCGTAGCCCACCGGTGCATCGGCCAACGGGATCACGGTCGCGTTGACGGCGTCGCCGATGTGCACCCGGTCGTGCAGGATCGCCATCATCAGCTGCCGGTTGTAGGCCATGACCGGGCATTGCCCTGTCGTGAAGACGTGAGACTTGGCCCAGCCGAGGCCGATCCGAATGCCGAGCATTCCCCGCTTCGCGCTCTCGTCGCCGGCCCCGGGGTCATCGGTCACATACAGCCCCGGAATGCCGATCCGGCCTCCGGCGCGGGTGATGTCCATCGCCGCGTTCAGCACGGTCGCGGGCTGCTCGACTGCGGCGTCCGCGCCGTGCCCGCGGGCCTCGAAGCCGACGCAGTCGACGGCACAGTCCACCTCGCGGGTACCGACGATATCCTCGACCTGCTCGACCAGCGGCACCCCTGATGACAGATCGACTGTCTCGCAGCCGAACGACGCCGCCTGCGCCAGCCGGGTGGGATTCATGTCGCCCACTACGACGGCGGCCGCTCCGAGCAACAGGCACGAGCATGCGCATGCCAGACCGACCGGCCCCGCCCCGGCGACGTATACGGTGCTTCCGACGCCCACGCCGGCAGTCACCGCACCGTGAAAACCGGTCGGGAAGATGTCCGACAGCATCGTGAGATGGCGGATCTTGGCCATCGCCTCGGCTGGATCGGGAAAGACCAGGCAGTTGAAATCGGCATAGGGCACCATGACGTACTCGGCCTGCCCGCCGATCCAGCCGCCCATGTCGACGTATCCGTAGGCTCCGCCGGCCCGGTCCCGATTGACATTCAGGCAGATCCCCGTCCCGCCGCTCTTGCAGTTGCGGCACCGGCCGCATGCGACGTTGAACGGGATGGATACGACGTCGCCTTCGTGGACGTACTCGACGTCGCGACCGACCTCGACGACCCGACCGGTGATCTCGTGGCCGAGCACCAACCCGGCCCGCGCGGTCGTGCGGCCGCGAACCATGTGCTGGTCGCTCCCGCAGATGTTCGACGCGACCAGCTCGATGATCACGCCGTGCTCACAGCGCCGGTTCCCCAGCGCCAGTTTCGGATATTCGATTGCCTGGACGGATACCACGCCCGGTCCTTCGTAGACCACGGCCCGGTTCCCGTCCGAATGCGTAGAGCTCATTGCAGAACGTCCTTCGCTGGATGCGTCGCGGCAACCACTCGGTTTATCGACCGCGCATGCCGGTTGGGACGGGTCAGACCTGGTCCGCGCGCGAGGTTGTCAGGGTCATAAGGCGCCGGCTACCGGCCGCCACCGCTGACGGTACCGGCAGCCACAGCCGCGGTCGCGTCGAGGCTCGCACACTAACCCGACCATGCTCAGGATCATGGTCACGAGACTGCCTCGTCGACGTCCGGCTCAACCGTCACGCCAAGGCTCGACAACGCCTGGCCCCACTCGGCACCCCGCTCGATGGCGAGCTTGCACTTCGTCAGCAGACCGGGATGGTTGAGCCCGAACGCACCGACAATCCGGCTTCCCCGCCGGTAACAGGCGAGCACGCGTGCCGGAGCGCCGCCCTGCGCCGGCGAGCGGTCGACGACGAGGGTCTGATCTGCGGTCGAGACACCGGCGAACTGGATCCGCTGACCGTACTGGTCCGACCAGAAATAGTTCGAACCGCGAAATGCGGATCGCGGCCCGTCGGCGAGCAGCTCACGCGCCACGAAGCGCCCCTGCTCGACGGCATTCGTCCACTGCTCGCACCGCATCGGCTGGTCGAACAGCGCATTATGCCACCGCGCGACGTCGCCGATCGCATACACCTTCGGCGCCGCGCACAGACCTTCATCGCACACCACGCCGTCAGCGAGGCGCAGGCCACTACCGTCAAGCCAGCCGGTATTCGGCACGACGCCGACGCCGACCACCACCACATCCGCCTCGATGCGACGGCCGTCGGCAAGCACGATCCGCTCAATCCGCCCGGACCCCTCGACGCCCGCGACGCCGACCCCGCAGATCAACCGAGTGCCGTGCTCGGCATGAAGCGAGGCGCACAGGCCGCCCACTTCCTCGCCAAGCACGCGCCCCAACGGGGCAGGCGCAGCCTCTACGACCGTTACCTCAAGCCCGAGCGTACGGGCGCTCGCGGCGACCTCGCTGCCGATGAAACCGGCGCCGACGACGACTACCCGCGGCGAGCCCCGACGCAGCGCTGCGTGCAGCCGCGCCGCGTCGGTGGCCGTGCGCAGTGTGAGCACGCCGGGCAGCTCTCCAGCAGTCGGCAGCCGGCGAGGCGTCGCACCGGTCGCCACGATCAGACCGTCGAACG
Organism: uncultured Alphaproteobacteria bacterium; assembly: GCA_963799825.1. GTDB lineage: Bacteria > Pseudomonadota > Alphaproteobacteria > Acetobacterales > Acetobacteraceae > JAFKFI01. Next base: position 10,371 of record CAWCYL010000008.1, on the reverse strand, counting down.
GCTCGTTCCGACCGGCAACCTGCACCGTCGAGGTGGCAAGGCTCAGCCCGGTCACCTCGACACCGAGTTCCAGCCGGACATCGAGATCCGCATAGTAGGCGGCGTCACGAAACGTCACGTCCCCGACACTGCGGCTGCCCACCAGCACATCCTTGGACAGCGGCGGACGGTCATAAGGCAGCTCCGCCTCTGCGCCGAACACGACCAGACGCCCGTCGTACCCTTTGCGGCGTAGAGCCTCCACCGCCCGGTAGGCCCCGATCCCGCCTCCGGCGATCACAATGCGGCGCGGCATCGCTACCCCCGCGCGACCTGAGGCTCCTCGGTCGAGGCGTCGTCCCTGACCAACAATGCCTCGACCGGGCAGCACGCCACGGCATCCTCCACCGCTGCGATCTCCGACGGCTCAAGCTCGTCCCCGTGAATGAGGACCAGCTCGCCCTCCGGCGACAGCTCGAACACCGACGGGGCAATTGTGGTGCACATCCCAGAACCGATACACAGCTCGCGGTCTACGACGATTTTCATGGTCACTCCTCTGGTCATGGGCACACTTATGCCCTCGTCTGAAATCGCCTCCGACCACCAACTATGTCCGTGCTACTCGCTAACTGCCTCCTGTTGTGCGCGACTGCTGTAGCCGTGTTGGCCGCCACCTATCGGCATCGGACTACGCCAATTAGCTGCTCTTGACACTGCCGACTATACCGTCCACGGCCCAGTCGATCGTGATGATCTGATCGGCAGAGAGCTTCTGCCCTGCGGGTACCTGTACTTTACCGCTCTGGTCGCTAATTGGGCCGGTGTAGGCGGTGAAGCTGCCAGTCTTCATGGCATTTTGCTTATCGGTGATCTTTGCCTCCGTGTCCTTAGATATCAACTTGTTGTATCCCGGCCCAGTTGGCCCGACCTGTGCCGCGCCGTCAGCCGCACCCATGAAGACACTGGTGGGGACGACCTTGCCGTTGAGGACCGACTGGGTTATTTGCTCAAAGATCGGAGTCCAGTTGAATCGGGCATCGAGAAGATACGTATTCGGGCCGTAGGTACTCCCGTTGAGCAGAGTGTTCCCGACACATGGAATGTGTGCGCTTTCAGCGACCTGACAAGTGTTTGCATCGTTGTTATCGCCGAACAAGCCATCTATCCCCGAACTCACAAGCGACTGGGCAGCCTGGGCTTCTTTGGCTGGATCATAGAAACTCGACAGGAACGTGACCTTCAGGGTCGCGTTCGGATTGACCGCCCGAGCACCAAGCTCGAGTCCGTTGAGCTGAGTAATGATGCCGGAGAACGGGAACGACGCGACCGCACCGAGCTTCCCGGTCTTCGACGCCGCCGCAAGCGCCATTCCCGCGATGTAGTCCGCGTCGGCGATATTTATGTTGTAGGCGCCGTAGTTGCCGCTGGATACCGAGCCCTCAAACTCTTCGAACTGTACCTTGGGATATCTTTGTGCAAGTGGCTTCACGTACGTCTCATAGCCCGCAGTGTTCATGAAGATGAGCTTGTTGCCCCTGTCGATGAGGTTCTGGATGATGTGCGTCACCGATGGGCCTTGAGCGACGTTCTGGACGAAGCTCGTCTTGATCTTGGATCCGAGTTTGCTTTGGAGTGCCTGCTGGTTTTCGTAACCTTGCTGGTTCCAGTTCTGGTCGGTGACCGAACCGTTGTAGACGAACGCCACTTCGAGCGGTGCAGAAGACCCGCCGCCGCCCCCGGTCCCGGCCTTGCTGCCGCCCGACGAACTACAGGCGGCCATCGTGAGAGCCGCCACTGTGCCGAGCGCCATGATGCCGACCCACCTTGTTTGCGCTTTGATCATTTCAGCTCCATTCGTTGGTCAGCTGCCGTGCCGCTCTGCCATGGCGGACAGACGTCGGCGGGTAGCCGGATCGATTCTTGTCGCCGCTTCCGCGGCGGGTTGTTGCGCTAGCCAAACTCGGACGCCACCTCTGCCTCGCTGATCCAGGGATAGCTGGGCTCCACGAGATCAGCAGCTCGCGGCCGGATCCCGTGCCAATCTCCGAGGCTCTGCCAGAGGTTTTCCGACGAGCTGACGAGGGCCTGGTACACACGCTCGAGGTCAATGGTCCGGAGCCTGCGGTCGACCAGCACTGGACGGCCGGCGACGAAGACGTGCCGCGCGTCGTCACCGATGCCTGAGTGTAACAGCGCCCTGATCGGGTCCAGGTAGGCGCCGACACGCAAATTGTCGGTGGTGTCGAACACCGCGACGTCGGCCGTGGCGCCGACCGTGATCCGGCCGAGGTCGCTGCGGCCGAGGGCTCGAGCGCCCCCGACGGTGAGCGCGTCGAAGACTTGCGCCGGTGTCGGCGTGAGCCGGCTACCATCGGCGATTTTCCCGCTGAGCAAGGCAAGCCGAGCCTCATGCAGCATGTCGCGAGGCCATGCGTCGGTGCCGATGGTCATGTTCACGCCGGCTGCGAGGTAGTTCGAGAACGAGTGCAGCACCGCACCGCTGCGCATGAGCCAGCCGGGTGAGTGGGCCACGGTGACCTTGTTGTCGCCAAGAATCTGCAGGTCGCGGCTGGGCCGGAACGCGTCTCGCGTCAGCGGGTGCGAGTCGAGCATCATCCCGTGTGCCACGATCAGCCGTTCAGTGGCCAACCCGGCCTGTTCGAGATGAGCGATCGGGCTGTACCCGTAGCGGCGCAGACACTCGTAGAACTCGATCGTGTACTCGGCGGCGTGGGTGGACACGAGCACGTCCAGGTCGGCGGCGGCACGCGCGCTTTGCCGCAGCAGTTCGGTCGAACAGGTCACTGACGAGACCGGGCAGAGAATCGGGGTGGTCAGTTGCGAGCCGCGAGCTTGCTGCTTGCGCACGAACTCCAGCGCCGACTCGAAGTCGGCGCCGGCGCCGGCGGGGCGATCCACGACCTCGATCCGGCAGTCCTGGTGCACCGTGTATCGACGATCCTCGTACTCGGTCCCGCTGAACAGCCGGAATCCGACGTCCTCGGCCAGGTCGAAAAGCCGGTCGGTGGCCCCGCCGAGATCGACTCCGGTCGTGGTTCCACCGCGGAGCAGTTCCGCGAACGTGGCAAGTCCGCCGACGTCCTCGCGCTCCACCTCACGCCATGGGCGTTCCTGGTCTTGTCCGGCGACCTTGGCGATCCACGCGAAGTCGTCGAGCGCATCGACTGCCATCTTCGACCCCACCTGGGTGCCCCAGTGCAGATGGGTGTCGATGAAGCCCGGCACCACGATGCAGTCGCGTATATCCCAGACCTCGTCGCCGGCCACCGGTTCGACCGTGCCGATCGCGGCAATCTGGCTGTCCTCGATCGCAATATCGACCCCTCGGGCCAGGCGGTGGCCGCCGTCGACCCAGACGACCGCGGTCCCGTGTCGCAAAATCCTGCGCATTATGAGCCTGGCTTAAGGTCGCCGATGATTCCCTGGACGCCCCAGTCGATCGTAAGGATCTGGTCGGGCGTAAGCGACTTGCCGGCCGGTACGCGCACCGTACCGCTCTGGTCTTTAAGCGGGCCGGCGTGGACGTTGAGGGTGCCGTTGCTCAGCGCCTTTTCAGCGTTGTCGATCTTTGCCCGATCGGTGGCGCTGACCCACTTGTCATAGGCCGGTGTCGTCGTACCCAGGCCGACCGCGCCATCCTTCCATCCCATGAAGATGCTATTCGGCACGGGCTTGCCCTCCAGGGTCAGCTCGATGACCTTCTCGACGGCCGGTGCGTGGATGTATAGATAGCTTGCGAGGTAGGTATTCGGGCCTTGACTGGTTCCGTTGTACTGCTCCTGCGCCATGCACGGGACGTTGTGCTGTTCGGCCACCACGCAGGCCGCCGGATCGTTCGCGCCGTTGGCCAGTGCGTCGACGCCGCTGTTCAGCAGGCCCTGGGCGGCGAGAGTCTCCTTGCCGGGATCGAAGAAGCTGGAAACGAAGATCACCTTGACCGTGGCGTTCGGGTTGATCGCCTTCGCGCCGAGCATGAGCCCGTTGATCTGCGTGATGATCCCGGGGAAGGGGAACGAGTTGACCATGCCGAGCTTTCCGGTCTTCGACGCCGAAGCCAGCATCATTCCGGCGATGTAAGTCGCCTCGGCGATGTCGGAGTTCCACACGCCGTAGTTGGCCGACATGTAGGAGCCTTCGAACTCCTCGAAGTGAACGTCCGGATGCTTCTGTGCGATCGGTTTCATGTAGGTCTCGTAACCGGCGCTGTTGAGGAAGAAGAGCTTGTATCCCTGCTGGACGAGCTTGTTCACCGCCTGTGCCGAGTCCGGGCCTACCGGTACGTTCTGCAGGTACGTCGTCTGGATCTTGTCCCCGAACTTCTTCTGTGCGGTCACGCGGCCCGTCTCGTCGCCACGCTGGGTCCAGTTCCCGTCGTCGATGGAGCCGTTGTAGATGAACGCGACCTTGAGCGCTTCGGACTTGCCACCGGCTGATCGGGCGCCGCCATTGCCACCGCTGCTGGACTTGTTCGATGACGAGCCGCAGGCAGTCGTCACCAGAGCCAAGGCCGCGGTCATCGCCACCATGACTACACGAGTACGACGGTTTCTCATCATCGCCGGTCACTCCTTGATGTCGCTTGTTCGGGCCGACGAGATTACTGGCCACCGGGGTGAAACATCGACGCCTGCGCGTCGGTAGACAGCGGCAGACCGCTCGCGCGCCTCGACCATGATTGCGGTCGAATCGAGGGTCAGTACCTGGCCGTCACTGACAACGGTCTGCCCGTCGACGACCACGGTGTTCACGTCCTGGCCGGTTGCGCAGCAGACGATCGTGGACACCGGATCAGGTGAGGGCGTCAGGTGAGGACGGTTGGTATCGAAGGCAACGAAGTCAGCCTTCTTGCCGACCTCGATGGAGCCGATCTGGTCCTCCAGTCCGAGGGCCCGGGCACCGTCGATCGTTGCCATCTCCAGCACACGCTCGGACGGCATGATCGTCGGATCGCGGTGCACCGCCTTGTGTAAGTAGCTCGCCCAGCGCAGGTCGCGGACCATGTCGTAGGTGTTGTTGCACGGTCCGCCGTCGGTGCCGAGCGCGACGTTGATCCCCGCGTCGAGGAATCTCGGAATCGGCGCTATACCCATACCCATCTTCGAGTTGGACGGTGGATTGTGGCTGATGTGCGTGCCGGTCGCGGCGACCGTCTTGATGTCGGCGTCCTCGACGAGGTTCACGCAGTGCACCAGGAGCACGTCGCCGCCGAGCATTCCGACCCGTTCGCAGAACTCGGCGGGAGTGGCGCCGTCGTAGTGATCGCGGATGTACTGCACCCGCGAGGCTTCCTCGGCCAAGTGCATGTTCACCCGGATGCCGTGCTCGCGTGCCAGAGACATCATCCTGGTGAACAGCCTTTCGCTGGAGCCGCCCGGCGGCCGAGGACCGAACCACACTCTGATCCGATCATTGCCTGCGCCGTGCCAGCGCTCGTGCATCTCCACGGTCGTGCGCAGCGACGTTTCGCCGTCCTCGATCATGCCCGGATGCATCTGCTGCGACGCCACGGTGTAGGTAGGGATGTCCATGACCAACTTCGCGATAGCAGCCCGGATCCCCGAGCGGCACACCGCGTCCGCGACACCATTGAAGTTGTGCCGACCGGCCAGAAACGTCTCAAGGAATGTCGTCGTGCCCGAGCGCAGCATCTCTAGAATGCACAGCTCCGCGCTGCAGCGGGCGTCTTCCTCGGAATAGCTGCCCATCGTCGGCCAGGTCCGGGTCAGCACCCACTCCGGCAGCGCCAGGTCATCTCCACAACCTCTGATCAGGCACTGCGACAGATGCACGTGAGTGTTCACGAATCCCGGGGTTACAATCATGCCCCGCAGATCCACAACCTCGGCGTCAGGGACGGCCGTCATCACCTCGGCACGCGGTCCGACCTGGCTGATGACGTTCCCGGAGACCGCAATGGCGCCGTCCTCGATGATCCGGCGCTCCGGATCCACCGTGATGATCAAACCGTGATCGAACAACATTGCGACAACCCTTCGGTCGTTCCAATCGGTTGATCGGTGCGCGTGTCGGTGCCGACACGTCGTCTGCCGCAGCTACTCGAAGGCTGTTGGTCACCTCGGTCTCGTGTCATGACGCGCGACGCAAAGTCGGACGCAGGTCAGGCTTCTTCTCGTTCGTAGTACTGGGCTAGCGCGGTCGGCGCACCGAGTCGTTTGCCTCGCCAGATGCTGGAGGTGAGGGCGAGTACGGCGACGACGATGAGGTACGGGAGCGCGGCGAATAGTTCTGGGGGCAGTTTGACGCCGCGGGCTTGGAGGGTGAAGCCGAGGCTGGTGATGATGCCGAATAGGTAGGCGCCGATGATGAGTAGCCCCGGCCGCCAGAAGGCGAGGATAACGAGGCCGAGCGCGATCCAGCCTGCGCCGGCGGTGAGCCCGTTCGACCAGGACGGGGTGAGGGCCAGACTGTAGTAGGCGCCTGCGACGCCCGCCAGCGCGCCGCCTATGAGCGTGTGCACGTACCGGTAGGCCGGGACGCTGATGCCCATGGAGTCCGCGGCGTGGGGGTCTTCGCCCACCGCTCGTAGGTTCATTCCCATACGGGTTCGATAAAGGTAGAAGGCGGCGAGGATGACCATCAGCCAGGACAGGTAGACGATGGCGTCCTGGTTGAACAGGATCGGGCCCAGGATCGGCACGTCCTTGAGACCGAAAAGGTTGATCTTGGTGAAGCGGTGTTTGCTCGCCGCCTTGGTCAGGTCGCCGGCGAAGGCGAGATAGGTCGACAAGCCGGTCGCACCGCCGAAGATCGCCAAGGCCAGCCCGGTGACGACCTGATCCGCGCGCATGGTGATGCAGACGAAGGCGAAGACCAGGGCCAGGATCGCGCCGGCTGCTGCTGCCGCCAGGACGCCGGCGATGAGCACTGTCCAGACCGGGCCCGATGTCTCGCGGGAGGTCCAGAAGGCGGTGGCGCCCCCGACAAGCATCATGCCTTCGATGCCGAGGTTCAGCATGCCGGACCGCTCGACGAGGACCTCGCCCAGCCCGGCGATCAGCAACGGCGTGCCGTAGGCCATTCCGGCGACAATCAGGGTGATGAGCAGGCTGTTGTTCATCTGGTTGCCCTTCCGGGCTCGCTGGCCGCCGTGGGGATCCCCGCTACGGATGGCAGCTGTTCGCCGGCCGCCGCGGTCGGATCGGTCTCTTGCGAACTGTCCGGCTCTCCAGCCTGCGCATGGCTCACCCGGACGCGGCGCAGCCTGACGCGGTACCTCGTGAACATCGCCGCACTAACGACGCAGAAGATGATGATTCCTTCGATCATGCCGACCAGGCCCTCTGGGAAGGCTGCACCGTTCAGCGCCACCGATGCGTTCAGCAGTGCGCCGAAGAAAACCGCGCTGAGAATCACCGCCAATGGGTCGAAGGCTCCGAGGGCGGCGACGACGATGCCGGTGTAGCCGTACTGCGCTGCTTCCAGGCCCTTGGGGTCCAGGATGTGGCTGAAGTCGCCGATCTGGCTCGCACCGCCCAGGCCGGCGAGCATCCCGGATAGGAGCATCACGAGCAACACCAGCCGGCTCACCTTGAAGCCGGCGTAGCGCGCGGCAGTGGGTGATCCGGCCGTGACCCGCATCTTGAAGCCCAGCCGCGTGTGCTTGAACGTCACGAAGATACCGATAGCCAGCGCGACGCCGATCACCAGGCCGAGGGGAATGGTCGTGCCGCCGAGGTTCCACGACGGCCACGAATACTCGCCCACGAGGGGTTTCGACTGGGGGTAGACCTTGCCGGCGGAGGAGGTGAGATCACGCAAGTAGGAATTGCTGTCGAAGATCAGATAGAGCATGCCCAGGCCCGCGACGTAGTTGAGCATCAGCGAGGTGAGGATCTCGTTGGTGCCGAGGTAGCTGCGCAGCAGGCCCGGAACGGCCGCCCAGAGGCCGCCGGCGATGATCCCGGAGACGATCATAGCGGGGATGACCAGCGCCGCCGGCTGGCCGGCCAGCAGCAGTGCGACCAGAAGTGTCGCGACGGCGCCGGCGTAGAGCTGGCCTTCACCGCCGATGTTGTAGGTGCGCATCCGGAACGCCACGACCGCGCACAGCCCGGTGAACAGCAGCGGGGTCGCGTTGGTCAGGGTCGCGGTCAGCGCGCCCTGGCTGGTGAAGGCGACGTTGAACATGCTGTGGTAGGTCGTCAGCGGGTTGTTGCCCACGCCGATCAACACGAAGGCGACGATGATCAGGGCGACGACCAGCGCGCCCAGCGGTGCGCAGATCCGCAGCCACGTGGGTGTGGCGCGCCGGCGTTCGATCCGGATCATGCTTCGACTCCCGCCATCATGAGGCCGATCGTGTCGCGATCGGTGTCGGGCGGGACGGTCGCCATGATCTGACCGCGATGAATGACGGCTACCCGGTCGGCCAGATCGAGCACCTCGTCGAGGTCCTCGCTGATCAGCAGTACCGCTACGCCGCCCGCCGCCGCCTCCAGCAGCAGCGCCCGCACGCTTTCCATCGCGGAGACGTCCAGGCCACGGGTGAGCGCGGAGACGACGAGGACGTTGGGACTCGAGGACATCTCCCGCCCGAGCAGCACCTTCTGCGCGTTACCGCCGGAGAGTTGGCGAACGGTGTTCGTGGCGTTGCCGCGCACGTCGAAACGCTCCAACAACTCGTTGGTGTATTCCAGTACCCGCCGCGCGCGCAGGAACGGGCCCCAGCAGAAGCGGCGCGACTTGGAGGACTTCAGCGCTACGTTGTCGGTCACCTTCAAGCTGGGCACCAGGCCGGTGCCCAGCCGGTCTTCCGGGACATAGGCCATGCTGGCGGCGATCGCGTCATCCACCCGACCGGGACGCAGTCCTCGCCCGTCGACGCTCACGCTGCCGCCACTGCGCCGGCGCAAACCGGTGATGCCCTCAGCCAGCTCGCGCTGCCCGTTGCCGGCGACACCTGCCAGGCCGAGCACCTCACCACGCCGGATCTGCAGCGAGACATCTTTCACCTCAACGCGGCCGAAGTCGTTGACCACGCTGAGGTTCTCCACTGACAAGGCGACTGCGGCGTCGGCTGCGATTTCGACCGGCTGCTTCCGGTTGAGCGCAATCTCGTGCCCGACCATCAGCCGCGCTAACTCGCGGTGGTCGACTCCGCCGGCCTTCACATCCACGGAACCGACACTGCGCCCCCGGCGCAGCACGGTCACCCGATCACACAGCGCGGCCACCTCGCGCAGCTTGTGCGAGATGAAAATGACCGACGTCCCTGCCCGCGCCATTCCGCGCAGGTTCTCGAACAGGCCTTCGCACTCGGCCGGCGTCAGCACAGTCGTTGGCTCATCCATGATCAGGATCCGCGCCTGACGGTACAGCGCCTTGAGGATCTCGACACGCTGCCGCTCGCCGACCGACAGCTGCCAGACGTACGCTTTCGGATCTACCCGCAGCTGGTATTTCTCGCTGACCGCGGCAACTTCGGTTTCGATCTTTTTCGGCTTGTACCGCAGTGAACGTTCGCGCGTCCATCCCAAAACCACGTTCTCGGCCACGGTGAGCCGATCCACCAGGCTGAAGTGCTGCTGCACCATGAAGATGCCGACCTCGCACGCCTCGGCGGGCGAGCTGAACGTCACCCGCTCACCGTCCAGCAGCACCTCGCCGTCATCCGCCCAGTACAGTCCGGTGAGGATCTTGCACAAGGTCGTCTTGCCTGACCCGTTCTCACCCAGCAGGGCATGAATCTCACCATGTCGCAGTTCGAAACTCACCCGGTCGTTGGCCAGCACACCCGGAAATCGCCTGGTAATCTCGCGCGCTTCGAGCGCTAGGACGCCGTTGCCAGCGTCCACCGCCGAGCGCAGCGCCGGACCCGCGGTCTGCCCGGTGCCCGCTGCCTGGTCCGGTGTCGACGGCGCAACGTGGTTCTCGGCCTCTGTCGAGCGATGAGTCCCCGATCCGGTCGGCTCCTGGGCCGGCACGACTGCCATCGCATGATCCCATCTCTCGATGCTTCCTGGCGTGGCGTGCTGCACATTACATGTACTGCCCGGCTAGGACAAGTCTCCTCGCCACCGCATGCCTCGGATCGGCCGCTTGCACCGGGAGGCGCAATGAGATGGTATGTCGGAATATGTGTCCTATTTGCGACGGTACTTAGAGATCTACCGATGCGTAAAATTTGCCTTATCCGGTTGCATGTAATCTCTTGACGAGAGCCGATCTCAGTGCTGCACTAGGGACGCTGCGGCGGCTTGCGGCAGCCCTCCCGCAGTGTGGTCGGATCCGCAACGGGAGCAGCTTGGTGCTGGAGGAGACCAGAGTGATCATCGACACCCACGTCCACCCAACCAACCTGGTGGACGAAGCGTGGCGGCACACCGGTGAGCCGTTCACCGGCGATGA
>CAWCYL010000007.1:0-146584 GCA_963799825.1 uncultured Alphaproteobacteria bacterium | reverse complement strand
CCTTGAGCCAGGGCATCTTCACGGGCAGCGGCACCAACGTGAAGTCCAGCAGGTTAGCGGAGGTCGCCAACGAGGCGCCGCGGAATTCCTTGCCGTTGTCGGTGAACATCACCTCCCAGACGCCGTGGCAGGGCCAATCGTGCTCGAGCCCTTCGATGCCGCGGAGGTCCTTCGGCCGCGGCGCGTGCCCGATGGCACGCTGCGTCGAGGCGTAGGAAGGTGCGGTGTACGACAGGTGCACCCCGAGTATGACCCGCGTGGCGCGATCGATGACGGCCGTGAGCCACGGCCGGCCGAGCACCTCGCCCGTGCCCGGGTGGACGACGAACAGGTCGATCAGACAGTGGTCGATCTCGACCTCTTCCAGGGGGCCGCTGCCACGGCAGCATCGTTCGGTCGAAAACGTGGAACTTCAGGTAGGCCGCACGTCGGCCGTAGCGCTTCAAATACTCGTGGTAGGCATCGTATTCTTTATAGATAAACATACGAAAAACTACGGAAGCCGAGCGGAGGAACGCTCTTATGCTTGCAGAAATCCAGGTATCGCGCATAGGCATAGTTTTTCCTTCTACGCAGCCACCCAAGGTAGTACTCCTCGCAGGCATGGCGCATCAACTTGTAGCTGTCGGGTTTGTCCCCCAACCCTTTCGGAAGCCGAGGACGGCGATTACCTCGCTTGTGATAGTGCGGGATCAGCAGGCGCACATCGCGACCATGCTTGCTCCACATCACGTACCGACGGCGGACAGTGTCTTTCCGGCTTCGCCGGTCCGTCCACGTCAGGGACCGCGTCCGCCGCGTCCGCACTGCGTCGCCTTCTTGCAAGCCGCTCCTCGGTCGCACGCGCGGCAGCGGCCACGACGTCGTCCTGTCGCCATGCTTCGACGTTTTCCGAATGCACCTGCTCGCTCGCGGCGGCGTCCGCCGCCAGCAACGTGGGCTGTTCTCCGCATATCTCGTCGACTTTGCGAACGTATGCCAAGCGACGTTCCGCCTCGCGACGCACGGAGGGTGTCCAAAACTCCCAGGTCTTCTCCAGGGCATCCGCCATGGCGGCCGGCAGATTTCTGACGTTGCAAGGATGGTGGATAAGCCGGCGTTCGACGTAGGCGTCCTCCAGCTCGTCGTCGGACCACGTCCGGGCGTCCTGGCCATCCAGAGGTTTCAGCGCGTAGCCGCACATCTTGCGACCGACGATCTGCCACAGGCTCGGGGTGCCGGCAGCGGCCCTGATCGCAAGGGTGTCGCCCGGCTGGAATCGCAGCGGGGTTGCAGTCACGACAATGACCCCCAAGCGATGATCGTCTCGGGCGGCAACCTGGCCTCCAGGTCGAGCGCGGGTTCGCCCTTGGCGACGAGACCCCGGATGCCGCCGGCCAGCCGCGGCCGATGAGAGATGGCTTCGGAACACAGGCTCCGGTTCGTCGGCAATCCTTCGGTGCGAATGGCGGCTCGAGGCGCCGGGTGGAGTATGCCGCGCCCAGACCGCGGGCCCTGACCGACGTCATCCGGCATGCTACGCCTTAGTGTGTAGGATAGGGTGCGCGATGGCGCGGCCAGTCGAACCGAGTGGTCCAAGGTTCCATGAGGATGTCGTTCCCGGAATGATTGCGGTCGTGCAGGGGCCGGATCCGTCGGCCACCGCGGAACCCTGGAAAGCGGTTCGCCAGTTAAGAGACGGCGTTGCCGGACGTGTATGGGACATCGAATACCAGGACCGGGGGCGGCCTCGATCCGCGTCATGCGCCAATTTCAATGGCGAGCCGCGTCCTCGCCCAGCGTCCGCAATGCTCCTTGACGCCGAGGGACGCGACGTGGTGCAGCCGCCTCCGGCGTGTCCTCGGCCGTCCTCGCGGACGGCTCATGGGACACGGCTGGAGGAGAGGTCGCGATGTCGCGGCAGCATGGACCGACGCCCCTGATGCGCCCCGGGATGGAGCCCTGTCCGTTCGAGGCACCCGCACGACGCGAGCGGACGTCAGCTTGCTGTGAATAGTGCAGTCCCCATGGAACGGCGAGGACGCGCGGCCTCCGTTCGTTGGTCCGCTCTCGCCGCGGATTGGTTCGGTGCGAGGCTAGTTTTCCACACGTGCGGGGCAGAGGCGAGATGGCCAGGTTCGCGCTCAAGTGGGGAGTCGGCCCGCTCACGGTGCGACGCGCCATCGCAGCGGAGCGCTTCGCTGCCCGATTAGCCGCCGCCGAACGGCTGGCGAGCCGACAGGCGCTGGACAACGTACCGGTGACTCTGGTCGAAGCGATCCAGCGTATCGAGCGGTTCAGTCCGGGGGAGGTCGACCGATTGCTGCCCTTGGTGCTCTCAGGCGGCGTGAACCGCGAACGCCTGCTGAAGGTCGAGGCCGGTCTGAGGCGGGACGCCGCGCGCGATCCCTCCCCCGTCCCTTCGGCAACCTCGGACGGTGGTGGCGGTTACCGGCGGCGCATGCGCGCCAAGTCCTTCGAAACCGCGCTGCTGGAACGCCTCTCGTCGCCGAACTCGCCGTTCGATGGCCGGCTCATCCTCCGGTGCGAGCCGGGTTGCAATGCGCCTGTCCCCTGCGACGCTATCGTTGAGTGCGAGGTCGACAATCGATTCTATGGGCTGGCGATCAGGATTAGGACGGATACCAACTCGCGAAGCCTCCGCAAGCGTGTCGAGGATGCTGCGGCATACGCGCTGGCGGGGGCGCGATTCTTCGAGGGCTACTGGGTGATGCTCGAGCGGAAAGACGAGGCGGAGGCGCTGGCCGAAGCGCTCGCCAGAATGGCAACCCACGCGGGGGTCGGGGTCATGCACGTCTGCCCCGACGGAGAGGTGCGGGTCCTCCTCACGGCGTTACGGACGACACCACCCGACCTGAGATCGTCTTGAGCATCGACCCGTCCCCGCCAGGACGCCTTCCGAAGTCGTGGCGCTTCTCAGGAGTGGGCGCGCCATGCCGGTCAGCCTACCACCAGCAACGATCAAGCGCTCCCCAACGCGCCCGGCCCGGCTACGGCCCGTGCTGTCAGCCACTCCCCTAATCTGGTCCATCGCCGGCGCGCGTTGCCGTTGCGCACGGCGATGGCAAGCGCGCGCTTGCTGCCGACCAGCACGACGAGGCGCTTGGCCCTGGTCACACCGGTGTAGAGCAGGTTGCGCGCGAGCATGGCGTAGTGCTGGGTGGTGAGCGGGATGACCACGGCCGGGTATTCCGAGCCTTGCGCCTTGTGAATGGTTGCGGCGTAGGCGAGCACGAGCTCGTCCAGCTCGCCGAAGCCGTAGGCCACCTCGCGCCCGTCGAACCCGGCCACCAACTCCCCTTCATCGGCGTCCACGCGCACGACCCGGCCAACGTCGCCGTTGAACACGTCGCGCTCGTAGTCGTTGGTGACCTGCATGACCTTGTCGCCAGCCCCGTAGCTCCAGCCGAACCGCTCCACGCGACTTCCCCCTCCCTGGGCGGATTGAGTGCCTGCTGGAGTTCCGCGTTCAGCGCGCGGGCACCGAGGCCGCCCCGGTTCATCGGGCAGAGCACCTGCACGTCGCGCACGGGGTCGAGGCCGAAGCGGGCGGGGATGCGGCTGGTCACCACGGCCAGCAGCTTGCGCACGCCCTCCTCGGGCTCATTCGCCTCGACGAAGTAGAAGTCCGAGCCCTCGACAGCGTCCAGCTCCGGCATCAGGCCCTTGTTGATCCTGTGCGCCCCAGTGATGATCCGGCTCGCGGCGGCCTGGCGGAACACCTCGGTCAGGCGCACCACGGGCACGGCACCGGACGCGATCACGTCGGCTAGAACTTGGCCCGGCCCCACCGAGGGCAGCTGGTCCACGTCGCCCACCAGCAGCAAGGCTGCGTGTGGGGGCAGCGCCCTGAGCAGCGCGCGCATGAGGGGCACGTCCACCATCGAGCACTCGTCCACGACGAGCAGGTCGAACCGAGCGGGTGCGTCTCGCCGCGCTTGAACCCGCCCTGCTTCGGGTCGGCCTCGAGCAGACGGTGGATGGTCTTGGCCTCCATGCCCGTGCTCTCGCTCAGGCGCTTGGCAGCGCGTCCCGTGGGCGCACACAGGGCCACCTCGACCCGCTTGGCCGCGAGCACGCGCAGGATGGAGTTGACCAGCGTGGTCTTGCCCACGCCAGGACCCCCGGTGATGACCAGCGCCTTCGAGCGCACGGCCAAGGCGAGCGCCTCGCGCTGGCTGGGCGCAAGGCACATTCCGGTCTTGGCCTCGACCCAGGGCACGGCCTTGTCGGTGTCGATGGTGCCCCAGGGTAAGCTGCCCCGCGCTGCGGTGAGCAGTCGCTCGGCGATCTCGCGCTCGGCCCGATAGAGGCCGGCGAGGAACACGCACGGCCTGCCGTCCAGCGTGTCCGCGATCACCTCGCCTGCTTGCAGCTCATCGGCAAGCGCCTGCAAGACGAGGGAGGCCTCGACCTCGAGCAGCGCGCCGGTGTCCTGGAGCAGCTCCGCCTCGGGCAGGCCGCAGTGGCCCTCGTCCATGGCCTCAGCCAGCGCGTAGCTGATGCCGGCGCGCACGCGGATCATGGCTGTGCGCTCGATGCCCAAGTGCTGCGCGATCTGGTCGGCGGTGCGAAAGCCGATGCTGCGGATGTCGCGCGCGAGCCGGTAGGGGTTGTCGCTGACCACGCGCACGGCATCCGCGCCGTAGGTCTTGTAGATGCGCACCGCCCTGCTCGTGCCCACGCCGTGGCTGTGCAGGAACAGCATGATCTCGCGGATCACCTTCTGCTCCGCCCAGCCCGCGCACAATCGCTTTGCCTTCCAGACGAGAGGGCGGCGGCCGAACGGTTGCCGCTCCTGCGGAACCCGGTTATGGCACACTTTGCTGAGAATGTGACGCGGACCGGACCGGCTTGGCTGGCCGCCTTTTGACGAAGGATTGGCGAAGGTGCGGAACAGCGTCTCCCGGTTGCGCCTCTGCGCGGCCCTCGCCCTCGGCGTGACGACCAGCGCCTGCTCCACGGTCTCCTCCCTCACCAACACCATGTTCTCCGCCGCCCCTCCCGAAGGCTCGGCGGGGCATGTCAGCGGGTTCCTCGGCGGCGTGGTAGCCGACGAGCCGCGCGCGGCGGTGGTGGCGCGGGAGGTGCTCTCGCAAGGCGGCACGGCGGCGGACGCCGCGGTGGCGCTCGGTTTCGCGCTCTCGGTCACGCTGCCGTCGCGCGCCAGCCTGGGCGGCGGCGGGGCCTGCCTCGCCTACAGCCCCGGCCGCGACTCGGTGAACCACGGCGTGCCCGAGGCCATCGTGTTCACTCCGACAGCGCCGGCGCGGGCCAGCGCCGCGACGGATCGTCCGGCGGCCGTGCCGACGATGGCGCGCGGGCTGTTCGCCCTGCAGGCGCGCTACGGCAAGCGTCGGTTCGACAGCCTCATCGTATCGGCCGAGCAGATGGCGCGCTTCGGCGTGCCGGCCTCGCGCGCCTTCGTGCGCGACCTGACGCTGGTGTCCGGCCCGCTCTTCGCCGACCCCGCGGCGCGCGCCGCCTTCTCGCATAACGGCGTGCCGCTGGGCGAGGGTGACCAACTCATCCAGCCCGATCTGGGCTCGACGCTGGCACAGATCCGCGTCGCCGGAGTGGGCGATTTCTACCAGGGGGCGCTGGCGCATCGCCTGGTGGACGCGGCCCCGCAAGCGGGCGCCACTTTTACCATTGACGATCTGCGCACCGCCTTGCCCCGCACCCTGCCGCCGATCACGCTGCACAATGGCCGCGATAAGTTGGCCTTCCTGCCGCCGCCGGCCGATGGCGGGCTGGCGGCGGCGGCGGCCTTCGTCGTGCTGCAGAACGACCCGGCGGCCTATGATCGCGCCCAGGCCCGCGCGATGGCGGTCGCGGCGCGCTGGCGGGCAGCGGGCGGCGATCCGCAGGCGCTGCTCACCGCCGACCTGCCGCCGGGCAACCTGCCGGAACTGCCCGCCTCGACCACCTTTCTCACCCTCGACCGCAACGGCAACGCGGTGGCCTGCGCGCTGACCATGAACAACCTGTTCGGCACTGGCCGGATCATTCCAGGGACTGGCTTGCTGCTGGCGGCATCCCCGAGCGTGTTCCCACCGCCGCTGCTCGCCACCGCGATCGCCTGGAACGAGCCGCTGCACGCCTTCCGAGCCGAGGTGGGCGGGTCGGGCCAAGCCGCGGCACCGCTCGCCGCCGCCGCCGCGATGATGAACACGCTGCGCACCAATCAGCCGATGGCGGCGCCGGTCCCCGAGCCCGGCCGCGCCAACGTGATCGCGTGCAGCCGCTACCTGCCGGACAGCGAGGGCACCTGCGGCTGGGCGACCGACCCGCGCGGCGCGGGGCTGGCGATCGGCAGCAACTGATGGCGCTGAAAATCGGCCGCGCGGCCGCCTCGCCGCCATTCATGGTGATGGACGTGATCGCGGCGGCCAATGCGCGCCAGGCGGGCCTCGCGGCGCACGAGCCGCACGTGATCCGCATGGAGGTAGGCCAGCCCGGCACCGGCGCCCCGGCCGGCGCGGTCGACGCCGCCGTCGCGGCACTCCGGGCGGGCGAGCCGATGGGCTACACTGAGGCGTTCGGCCGCCGGAGCCTGCGCGAGCGGATCGCGGGGCATTGCCGGGACTGGTACGGCGCCGCGCCGCCCATCGAGCGCATCGCCGTCACCGTCGGTGCGTCCGGCGCCTTTCCGCTCGCCTTCCTCGCGGCGTTTGATCCCGGCGACCGGGTGGCGATGGCCGCACCGTTCTATCCGCCCTACCTGAACATCCTGACCGCGCTCGGCATGGTGCCGGTGGTCATCGAGACCAACGCGGAGACCCGCTTCCAGCCGACCGTCGCGTTGCTCGACGCGCTTGACCCGCGACCGGACGGCGTGATCGTTGCCAGCCCGTGCAATCCGGCCGGAACTATGTTGCATGTGAGCGAGCTGAAGGATATTGCCGCCTGGTGCGACGCGGGCGGCGTGCGGCTGGTCAGCGACGAGATCTATCACGGCTTGAACTACGACAGCCCGATCGCCACCGCCGGCGCGTTCAGCCCGAGCGCCGTGGTGATCAACAGCTTCTCGAAATATTTCAGCATGACCGGCTGGCGGATCGGCTGGATGGTGCTGCCGGACGATCTGGTCCGACCGGTGGAGTGCCTGGCGCAGAACTTTTTTATCAGTGCGCCGCACGTCTCGCAGATCGCCGCCGAGGCGGCGTTCGACTGCCACGCGGAGCTGCAGGCCAACGTCGCGCGCTACCGCCGCTCGCGCGACCACTTGCTCGAACATCTGCCAAAGGCGGGCTTCACCCGGCTCAGCCCGGCCGAGGGCGCGTTCTATCTCTACGCGGACATCGCGGAGCGGGCCAACGACAGCGTCGCGTTCTGCGCCCGGATGCTCGCCGAGGCGGGGATCGCCGCAACGCCCGGCGTCGATTTCGACCGGGCGCGCGGCAACCGGTTTCTCCGGTTCAGCTATTGCGGCCCGGAAACCGATATGACGGAAGCGGCCGCACGCCTGCTCCGCTGGCGATAGCCGCGTAGGGCGGACTCAGCGGCGCCACCAGCCGCGCTTCTTGTCCGCCGCCGGCTCGGCCTCGGCGCCGACGATGATCGGCTGCAACGCCGGGTCCGCCGCGACGTCGTTCGCGGGTTCGGGCTCGGATGCGGCAGGCTCGGCCGGCGCGGCGGCGGGTTCGGCGACGGTCTCCCCCTTTTCCGGCTCCCCCTCGACCGGCTCCGGCTCGACCGGCGCTGGCTCCGGCGCGGCGGCTATCGGCTCGGGCCGGGTCTCGCCGCCGGTGGCTCCGGTCGGGTGGACAGGTTGGTCCGCGGTGTCGATGAGGTCGAAGATGTCGAACGCCTGGCCGCCGAAGGGATTGGCGGGCGTGGGCCCGGAATAGGGCAGGTCCGGCTGCTCGGCGCCGGGTGCCGCGACCGGGGATGTCCCGTCCTCCGCGCCGTCGCGCCGCCGCCGCCGGCCGCCCCGCCTCGTGCGCCCCCGGCCGCGGGCCTGCCCCTCTTGCAGATCGTCCTGCGCGGCCGGCGCTTGCTCCTCTGCGCGCTCCGGCACGCCCTCGATCGCGTCGCCCTCGGCACTCGGGGGAGCGGCCTCGGTGTGTGATGCGGGCTCCGCCGCGTGCTCGCGGTCGGCTTCCGCGCCATCCTCCGCACCCGCCGCGGTGCCGTCTTCGCGCCGGCCGCCCCGCCGCCGCCGACGCCGCCGGCGCCGACGACGCTCCGCCTCCTCGCTCTCGTCCCCGCCAGCCCCGGCGGGAGACGCCGTCGTCGCGGCCGCTTCCTCGGCGCCCGCCTTCTCCGTAGCGACCTCGTCGGCAACGTCCTCGTCGATCTCGAATTCTTCCTCGTCCTCCGCGACGGCCTCGCTGGCCGCCGACGAGGCGAGCGCGGGCAGCGCGTCCGGCGTGATCGCCTGCGGCAGGTCGCTCGGCACTGCCGCGCGCACCCGGTCGATGCGGATCTCCGGCGGGATCAGCGTGTCGTCCGTGGAGAACGCCACGTGCAGCCCGTGCCGCGCCTCGACCTCCGCCAGCCGCTGGCGCTTGTGGTTGAGGATGTAGAGCGCGATCGGCGTGGCGGCGTAGCAGATCACCTCGGCGGAGCGGCGCTTGGCACCCTCCTCCTCGATCTGCCGCAGCACGTGGATCGCGGAGCTCTCGATGCTGCGGACATGGCCGCTGCCGCCGCAATGCGGGCACGGCGTGAAGCTGGTCTCGGCGAGGCTCGGGCGCAGCCGCTGGCGGCTCATCTCCATCAGGCCGAAATGGCTGATATGGCCGACCTGGATGCGCGCCCGGTCGTTCTTCAGCGCCTCCTTGAGGCGGCGCTCGACCATCGCGTTGTGCTTCTTCGCCTCCATGTCGATGAAGTCGATGACGATCAGCCCGGCGAGGTCGCGCAGGCGGAGCTGGCGGGCCACCTCGTCGGCCGCCTCCATGTTGGTCTTGAGCGCGGTCTCCTCGATGCCGCGCTCGCGGGTCGAGCGGCCGGAGTTGACGTCGATCGCGACCAGCGCCTCGGTCTGGTTGATGACCAGGTAGCCGCCGGACTTGAGCTGCACCGTCGGCATCAGCATGGCGTCGAGCTGGGCGTCCACCTGATGCCGGGCGAACAGCGTGTTGCCGGTCTCGCGCCAGATCTGCACCTTCCTGGCGTGGCTCGGCATCAGCATCCGCATGAAGTCGCGCGCCGCCTTCCAGCCGTCCTCGCCATCCACCACGATCTCGTCGAGATCGCGCGAATACACATCGCGGATCGACCGCTTGATGAGGCTGGCCTCCTCGTAGATCAGCGCCGGCGCGACCGAGCGCATAGTGTGCTCGCGGATGTCGTCCCACATCCGCATCAGGTATTCGCAGTCGCGCTTGATCTCGGGCTTCGGCCGGTTGGCGCCCGCGGTGCGCACGATGAGCCCCATGCCGCGCGGGATCTCGAGCTCGGCGGTGATCTCCTTGAGCCGCCGCCGGTCCGCCGCCGAGGTGATCTTGCGGGAAATGCCGCCGCCGCGCGGCGAGTTCGGCATCAGCACGCAATAGCGTCCGGCGAGCGAGAGATAGGTGGTGAGGGCGGCGCCCTTCGTGCCGCGCTCCTCCTTGACCACCTGCACCAGCAGGATCTGCCGCCGCTTGATGACCTCCTGGATCTTGTAGTTGCGCAGGAAGCGCGGCGGGATGCGGCGGTCGCGCCGGTCGTCGCCGTGTTCGCCGTCGCCGCCGACGGTCTCGGGCGGCGGCAGGTCGGCGGCCGGTTCGGCATGGGTCTCGCCGGTCTCCTCGATCTCCTCGGCGTCGGCCTCCCCGACATCGACATCGGCGAGCGCGGCCTCGGTAGCGGTCTCCCCATTGGTCTCCGCCGGGCTGGCCTCGACCTCTGGTGCGGGTGACTCCGCTACGGCGACCGGCTCGGCCTCGGCGTGCTCCTGGCGATCGGCCGCGACCTCGTCGGCAGCGGCGACCTCATCAGCCGCGGAAAACTCGGGGCCGGAGATCGTCTCGTGCGGGATCGCGGCGGGTTGCGCCGAGGAGGACTGCGTCTCGGGCTCAGGCTCGCGCTCGGCCTTGATCGTCGGCTCGGGCTCGAGCTCGGGGGCGGCTGCGATCTCCGCCTCGGTCGGGATCGCGGCCGGCTGCACGGCGGAGGCTTCCAGGGCCACTGCGTCCGAGGTCTCCCCATCCGGCGCATGGATCTCCGGCGAATAGCTCTCCGACAGCTCGCTCTGGGGCGGCTCGCTACCGTTGGATGCGCCATGTGCCTCGGCGGCGGCGGCGGCGCGGTCCTCCTCCTCCTCTTCCTCGCGGGCTTCCTCGGCCTGCATGTCGAGCAGGCGCTGCCGGTCGGCGACGGGGATTTGGTAGTAGTCGGGATGGATCTCGCCGAACGCGAGGAAGCCGTGCCGGCCGCCGCCATACTCGACGAAGGCCGCCTGCAGGCTGGGCTCTACCCGGACGACCTTGGCGAGATAGATGTTGCCCTTGAGTTGCCGCTTGGTCGACGTCTCGACGTCGAAATCCTCGAGGCGGTTACCGTCCAGCACCACCACGCGGGTTTCTTCCGCGTGCGTGGCGTCGATCAGCATACGCTTGGTCATGTAATCCTGAACTCCGGTGCGCCGACCGGCACAGCGTCGCGGGCCCTGATCGGGCGGGCGGCAGCGGGCGGCGAAATAGGCTTGAGAAGGGGGGCTGGGCCGCCCAGACAGGAAACCACACAGCAATCGGGCCTGATTCCGCGCACACAGGCGCCGCACGACCACGCCGAAGCGGATGATCGTGAGCGGGTGAAGCGAGCGGGGTGGCGGTCATGGGGTCCTGCAATACGGGTGGGCCGTCCTGGATGGACGCAGCCCCATTCGAGATGGTCGCTCCCGCCCGGATTTGAAACCGGACCCGGCGTCCCGGCCGGTTTTCACACGGCGCGCGGCGCGTCAGTGACATAGGGTGCGGCGAGAGCGGGCTTGCCCGGTCGGCGGCCCTCGATCATGGGCTGGTGGCCAGCATCAACGCAGCCGGCGCCAACATGGTCGGTGCAACCGCCAGGATCGCGCCGGACAGGGCACGCGAATCGCGCCTCGCCAACCACGTCACAGAGCGGGGCCGACCATGAAGCAAACCCCGGCCAACCGCAAGGGATCTCTGGGCAGGAGGCCTCAGTGCGTAGCGTTGACACTGGCGGCCTGTTGTGGTGTACGATACACACGATGACGAGTGCGGACCTCATCCGGGACTTGAAGGCCGCCGGGTGGGTCTTGGACCGCGTGCGTGGTTCGCATCACGTCTTCAAGCATCCAACCCGTCCCGGGCATGTCGTCGTGCCACATCCGAAGAAGGACCTTGGCGCCGGTTTGGTCGCCGCGATCCGCAAGCAAGCCGGTCTGTAGGAGGCGGACATGCGTTACCCCGTTGCGATCGAACTCGGCACTGAGACGACGGCCTTCGGCGTCGTCATCCCTGATCTGCCCGGCTGCTTCTCGGCTGGAGACACCTTGGATGAAGCCATGTCCGCTGCCGAGGAAGCCGCGGCCGCTTGGGTCGATGCCGCGTTGGATGCGGGCCTGGCGATCCCCGCACCGACGAGCCTGGAAGCCATCCGCCGCAAGCCCGATTTCGCCGGATGGACGTTCGGGGTCATCACGCTTGATCCCGCCTCGCTCGACGACACCACGGAGCGGGTGAACATCACGCTGCCGCGTCGCGTGCTCAAGCGCCTTGATGCCCTGGCTCGGGCCGCCGGCGAAAGCCGTTCGGGCTACATTGCGCAATTGACCTTGGAGGAGCCGCGCCACCGCGCGTAGGCGATCAGGCTGCCATGCTTTCCCGGCGTGCCCCGCTGTCCCGACGATACTTGCTTGACTTGCTTGGGTCCGATCCACAACAAGCCTGCCTCAGCGTGCCAAATCACCCGCATAAGCAAAATGCCTCGCGCTCTCGGCGCGCCGGGCAATGGTCGAACTGAAACGTCAAGCCCCGAGCGGGCCTGTGCTGACGTGCTCTGGGCGGTGAGCGCGGTCAGGGTTTGCAAGGCGGCGGCAGCGCCATCGTTGCTGCCTGGCGTGCTTGCGGGATCGGTAAGCTGCAAGGTAAGCCAGCCTGTCCGTCCTTGGTGCCGACCAGCATTCCGTCCTTACCGGAGGTCACGGTGTAGGTCGATCCGCCATTGATGAAGCTGAAGGCGCCGACGCTGATCGTGCCCGGCGCGGCGCCGTTCTTGACCGCGTCGGGACTGACGGAGTTGTGGATCGGAATGCCGAGGCTCGATGCATGGGAGAGAGCGTCTGAGGCGCTGCTAGCGACAGCGGCCTGCAATGAGGCTTGGTTTCTTTGCGAAATGGCCGTACCAAATTTTGCGAGTTCCGAAGTTCGATCGACGTGTCTGTCAAGTTGCGCTAGCCCATTGGCGCCGGCGGCTCCATAGAGGGCATCGGCCACTTTGTTTGGGTCGAGCGCGCCCAGAAAGACAGGTTTGCCCTGTGACGCTGCGACCGCGTTACTGCTCAGGGTAACAATGACGGCGGGTTGACCGACATTTCCGCCTCCCGCTTTGCCATCGGTTGCTGTCGGGGAGATCGAAGCCGGTTGTTCGCTGACCGTCGGCGGCAGCGGCTGGGGGAGTGAAGCGGTGATAGCGGCAATGCCGGACATCTTGCGCTTCCCGCGACAGATCGTCGCCGAACCTGCCATGAAACCCTTCACAAAACCTTGGCGGACCGGCTCGAATTTCTCTCGGAGCTGAATCCCAATTCATCTGCCAGGGGTGAAGGGGCGACCCCGCTACTCGAAGATCGTTTTGCCCACATGAACCTGCTGTAATCAACAACAAGCGTGCGACTCCGCATCCGGTGTGTTAAGCGGCGGGGCATGGATCAGCGCGTCCCGATCGGTCGGCGGCTGCTGCTTGGTTCCGGGGTCACCGGCGCCTTCCTGCTGCCGGCCTGGTTCCAGGACGCGCTCGCCCGGAGCGCCGCCGCGCCAACGGTCGCCCGGCCGCACAAGCAGGCCAAGAAGGCTCCCGCGCCCCTGGTCATGCTGGACCCCGGCCACGGCGGCAAGGATCCTGGCGCGATCGGCGTGTCCGGCACCTACGAGAAGCACATCTCCCTGGCCGCGGCGGGGGAGTTGCGGCGATTGCTGGAGGCGGGCGGGCACTACCGGGTCGAACTGACACGGGCGCGCGACGTGTTCGTCCCGCTCGACGAGCGGGTGGCGCGCGCCCAGGGCCGGGGCGCGGCGCTGTTCGTTTCGATGCACGCCGATGCCGTGTCCGACCACTCGGTGCGCGGCGCCAGCGTCTACACGCTCTCCACCGCCGCGTCGGACGCGCAGACCGCCGCGCTGGCCCAGCGGGAGAACAGCGCCGACCGCTTCGGCGGCCCCGCTTTCAGGAATACAACCCCCCGAAGTGGCGCAGATCCTCGCCAGCCTGGTCCGCCAGGAGACCCGGCGGGGATCGGCGCGGATGGCGCGCAGCGTGGTCGGGCAGTTCGAGCCCGACGTGATGTTGCTGGAGAACCCCTCTCGTCACGCCGGCTTCGTGGTGCTCAAGGCCGCCGACATCCCGAGCGTGCTGGTCGAGATGGGCTTCATGTCGAACCCGCAGGACGAGGCGGCGCTGCGCAAGCCCAAGCATCGGTTGCAGGTCGCGGCGGCGATGAAGCGGGCGGTGGACGCCTATTTCGCGGCTTCCTTCAAAGTCGACCGGGGAGTCCGCCTAGCCGCCCGAACCGCGCCCCGGGAGGGGCTGCCCCGGACACAGGAAGCGTGTAAACCGCAGCGATGAACGGCCCCCTCACAGCGGGCGAGCCCCTGGCGCCCCCACCGTCCCCAGGCGGCCCTCCGCGCGACCGCAAGCCGCCGAAGCGGCCCGCCAAGAAGCGCTCGCCGCTGCGCTGGTTCGCCCGGCTGGGCGGCGCGCTGCTCGGCCTGCTGTTCATCGTCGGCGTGGTCGGCGCGGTGGCGCTGTACGGCGCCTATCGCCACTTCGCGGCGGACCTGCCGGACGTGGACGGGCTGCGCAACTACCAGCCCAAGGTGATGAGCCGCGTGTATGCCGGCGACGCGCGCCTGCTGTCGGAACTGGCCACCGAGCGGCGCATCTTCGTCCCCTACACGGCCATTCCTGAGATCGTGAAGCAAGCCTTCGTCTCCGCCGAGGACCAGAACTACTGGAGCCATCGGGGCGTCGATCCGATCGCAATCGCGCGGGCCGGGTTCACCGACCTGATGCAGATGGGCCAGGGCCGCCGGCCGGTCGGCGCCTCCACGATCACCCAGCAGGTCGCCAAGAACATGCTGCTGGACAACCAGCTCTCGCTGTCGCGCAAGGTGAAGGAGGCGATCCTCGCCATGCGCATCGAGGAGAGCCTTACGAAAGAGCGCATCCTCGAACTGTACCTCAACGAGATCTATCTCGGCCTGCAATCCTACGGCGTCGCGGCGGCGGCGCAGGCCTATTTCAACAAGCCGCTCGACGAGCTGAACATCCAGGAGGCGGCGTTCCTCGCCGCGCTGCCGAAGGCGCCCAACAACTACAATCCTTTCCGCTACCCCGAGGCCGCGAAGACCCGGCGGGATTGGGTGCTGGACCGCATGGTGGACAACCGGGTGATCACCGCGGCCCAGGCGGCGGCGGCCAAGGCGCAGCCCATCATCCCCGCCCAGTTCCGCCGCCCCGAGCCGATCGCCGGGGCCGACTGGTTCGCCGAGGAGGTCCGCCGCCGGCTGATCGACCGGTTCGGGGCCGACACCACGACGCAGGGCGGGCTGATGGTCCGCACCAGCCTGAACCCGACCCTGCAACTCGCCGCCGAGAAGGCGCTGCGGGATGGCATGATCGGCTACGACCGCAAGCTCGGGCGGCTGGCGCGGCCCGGTCTCGCATCTCGACGCGACCGCCGCCGGCCTGCGGAGCAACTGGGCAGCGTCAGCTCGCCGGCGTGAGCCGTCCGCCGGGAATGCTGCCGGACTGGAAGCTCGGCGTGGTGATCGAGACCACCGGGGCGGAGGCGCAGGTCGGCTGGCTGGAGCGTCCCGCGGCGCGCCCGCCGGCAGCGCGCCGCAGCCACGGACCGGCGCCTTGCCCTCTCGGATCTCGGCTGGGCGCGGCCGGTCCATGACGGCCGGCCCGGCGCTCGCCCCGCCGGATCACCGACGTGGTCCGCCCCGGCGACGTGGTGATGATCGAGTTCGCGCGCGGCGCGCGCGGAGCCGCATCCGCAGCCGCGAAGGGCGGCCGGCCGGCCGGCGCCGCGCCCGGCCGGAGCGGGTGCAGCTGCGCCAGATCCCGCAGGTCCAGGGCGCCCTGGTCTCGCTCGACCCGACCACCGGGCGGGTCATCGCGATGGTCGGCGGCTGGAGCTACGAGACCAGCCAGTTCAACCGCGTCACCCAGGCGATCCGCCAGCCGGGCAGCTCGTTCAAGCCGATCGTCTATCTCGACGGCGCTGGAGCAGGGCATCTCGCCGAGCCAGAAATTCCTCGACGCGCCGATCGTCATCGACCAGGGCGCGGCGGGCCAGTGGCGGCCGAACAATTACGAGATGAATTTCAGCGGGCCGGTGCCGCTGCGCATCGCGCTGGAGAAGTCGCTCAACCTCGTCACGTGCGGGTCGCCGAGAAGGTCGGCATGGAGGCGGTGGCGCAGAACGCGATCGCCTTCCACGTGGTCGACAACATGCCGCGCGTGCTGCCCACGGCGCTCGGCGCGGTGGATACCACCGTGCTGCGCATGGCCGGCGCCTACGCCTCGCTCGCCGAGGGCGGGCGGGAGGTCGTGCCGACCCTGATCGACAGCGTGCAGGACCGCGACGGCCACGTGGTCTGGCGCGCGCCGGGGCGGGATTGCGAGGCCTGCGACACGCCCCGCCGCCGCCGATCGCTGGGCGACACGCGCAAGGAGATCGCGGACCCGGCGAGCGTGTTCCAGATCGTGACGATGATGCAGGGCGTGGTGGCGCACGGCACCGGCTACGAGGCCGGCAAGGGGATGAACCGGCCGATCGCCGGCAAGACCGGCACCACGCAGGATTTCAACGACGCCTGGTTCATCGGCTTCACGCCCGACCTCGTCACCGCCGTCTGGATCGGCTTCGACAACCCGACCAGCCTGGGCGACAAGGAGACCGGCGGCACGGTCGCGGCGCCGATCTGGCGCAACTACATGACCACGGCGCTCAAGGACCATCCGGTGCTCGACTTTCCGCAGCCGCCGGGTGTGACGATGGCCCGCTGGGACACCGGCTCCGGCTCGCGGACCGACGCCTTCAAGCCGGACCAGGCGCCGGGCGCGTCCGGCCCGGTCGGCGGCTGGACCGCGTCGGCGAACAGCGACGACGTCGGCAACGGCAACGTGCCGGCCGGCGGGGTCGACAGCGGCATGGGGGGGCTGTATTGACCCGCGCCACCTTGCTTCACAAATGCGGTCCCATCCCTTCATAAGCATCCGCCATGTCCGCTGAATCCGACTCCCTCAACGACCAGATCAAGCAGTCCGCCGCGCTGCTGAGGAGGCATCTTTGACTGGGATGCCGCGCAAGCCCGCCTCGCCGAGCTGAACGCGCGCGCCGAGGATCCCGCGCTGTGGGACAAGGCCGAGGCCGCGCAGAAGCTGATGCGTGAACGCAACCAGCTCGCCGGCCAGATCGAGGGGGTCGAGACGCTGGAGCGCGAGGTCGCCGACACGCTGGAGCTGATCGGCATGGCCGAGGCCGACGACGACGCGGCGATGGTGGCCGACGGCCTGTCGAACCTGCGGGCGCTCGCCGCCGAGGCCAAGCGCCGCGAGATCGAAAGCCTGCTCTCGGGCGAGGCGGACGCCAACGACAGCTACATCGAGATCAACGCCGGCGCCGGCGGCACCGAGGCGCAGGACTGGGCCGAGATGCTGATGCGGATGTATCTCCGCTGGGCCGAGCAGCACGGCTACAAGGCGCAATTGCTCGAACAGAGCGAGGGCGAGCAGGCCGGCATCAAGTCCGCCACCTTGCAGGTCAGCGGCCCGAACGCCTATGGCTGGCTCAAGACCGAGGCCGGGGTGCATCGGCTGGTCCGCATCAGCCCGTTCGACGCCAACGCCCGCCGGCAGACCAGCTTCGCCTCGGTGTGGGTCTATCCGGTGGTGGACGACACGATCGAGATCGAGATCAACGACGCCGACCTCAAGGTCGACACGTTCCGCGCCTCCGGCGCCGGCGGCCAGCACGTCAACAAGACCGAGAGCGCCATCCGCATCACCCACGTTCCGTCCGGCATCATCGTCGCCTGCCAGACCGACCGCAGCCAGCACCGCAACCGCGCCACCGCGATGGGGATGCTGAAGGCGCGGCTCTACGAACAGGAATTGCAGCGGCGCGAGGCGGCGTCGGCGGCGGTG
Source organism: uncultured Alphaproteobacteria bacterium (assembly GCA_963799825.1). Classification (GTDB taxonomy): domain Bacteria; phylum Pseudomonadota; class Alphaproteobacteria; order Acetobacterales; family Acetobacteraceae; genus JAFKFI01. The sequence continues at coordinate 129,250 of CAWCYL010000007.1, read as the reverse complement.
GAGAGCGCCAAGACCGACATCGGCTGGGGCCACCAGATCCGCAGCTACGTGCTGGCGCCGTATCAGCTGGTGAAGGATCTGCGCACCGGCGTCGAGAAGGGCAACCCGGACGCGGTGCTCGACGGCGACCTCGACCCGTTCATGGCGGCGGCGCTGGCGAGCCGGGTCGGCGCCACGCGCTCCGAGGCGAGCGCCCAGGCCCGCTAGATATAGGCGCGTTAGACATAATGGTATCGACAGGAGATCGGGCTTCACGATGAGCGGCTTCAAAGGCAGCAAACTCGACGAACGGCTGAGTGCCGCGGCCAACGCCAAGAAGGCCATGCTGGAAAAATTCCGCTCCCGTCCGGGGCCGGACGACCCGGCGGTGATCGAACGCGAGGCCGCTCGCAAGGCGATCGCCGAGGCGCGCGCGGCCGCGTGCCGCCGAGCGCGAGGCCGCCCGCGAGGCCGAGGCCGCGCGCGAAGCCGAGCTGGAAGTCGCCCGCAAGGCCGAAGAAGCCGCCCGCCTAGCCGCCGAGTCCGCCGCCAAAGCCGAGGAGGCGGCCCGCCAGCGAGCCCTCGCAGCCGAGCAAAAAGCCGCCCGCGACGCCCGCTACGCCCGGCGCAAGGCCAAGCGGTAGACTGCGCCGACAAACCAACCACCGTCATGCCCGTGCTCGTCACGGGCATCCACGACTTGCGGTGTCGCCCGGCGAGGCGTGGATGGCCGGCCTCCGCCGGCCATGACGGGGTGGGGGCCGGCCTATCCGGGCCACACCCGCTCGAAAAACCCGGCAATCGCCTCGGCCGCGCGGTCCGGCGCCTCGCGATGAGGGAAGTGGCCGACGCCCTCGAACGGCGCGAAATCGAGATCGGCGAACGTCTCGCCCAGCCGGTCGGCCCATTCCACCCGCAGCACCGGATCGCCGGCGCCCCAGCGGACGCAGGTGGGCACGGCGATCGGCGGCAGCGCGGACACTTCGCCCCGCATCACCGCGAGGCGCCCCGCGTTCGCGCTGATATACCAGTCGAAGCCGCCCTGCAGATTGCCGGGCCGCAGGAAATTGTCGATCCACGCTTCGAGCACGTCGTCGAACGCGTCCTTGCGCACCGACCAGTGCCGCAGGAAATGCGCGAAATAGGTCCGGCAGCTCTCCCGCGACGCGCCGACCAGCGACGCCGCCCAGGGGAGCTGTTGGAACGACTGGTACCAGATCTCCTTGAGATGCCCCGGATCAGCGAAGCGGCGGCCGATGCCAGGATGCGGCGTGTCGAACAGGAACAGCCCGGCCAGCCGCTCCGGCCGGGCGCGGGCCATGACCTGAACGACGTTGCCGCCCACGTCATGCGCCACCACTCCGACCCGCTCCAGGCCGAGTACGTCGATCAAGGCAAGAATGTCGGCGGCGTGCGTCTCGGCGCCGGCGCGGTCGGAATGATCGGGATCGGGTTTTTCGCTTTCGCCGAAGCCGCGCAGATCCGGCGCGATCAGCTCGAAACGGCCGGCGAGGCGCTGCATCACTGGTTCCCAGGTCAGCCAGAACTCCGGCCAGCCATGCAGCAGAACCAGCGGCCGGCCGCCCCCGATACGCGCGACGTGCAGCTTGACCCCGTTCGCCACGGCCTCGCTGTGCCGGATGAGGGTCATCCCCGCCCGCGCCGGATGGCGCTCATCCGCGCCTACGCCGGATGGCGCTCACCCGCGCTGGTGGCGTGCCCGCACGCCGCGCTCGATCGCGGCGGCGACCAGTGGGTCGAGGCGCAGCTCGTTCATCACGAATTCCAGCATCTCCAGCGACTGCTGGCCGACATCGTGATCGGCGGCGACCACCTCGCAGGCCAGCGCGTAGGCGGTCTCGCGCAGCGCCGGGACGAGCGATTCGCGGATTAGCCGGCCGGCGTGGGTGAGGCCCTCGTCCTCGCCGAGCAGGCCCACCGCCGCGTCCGTCGCCGCTTCCAGGCGCTCGGTGGAAAAATCCTGGAAGATCGGCAGAGTCTGCACCTGGCCGGACATCACGCCGATCTCGCGGTCGGACATGCCGCCATCCGCGGCGGCCACCAGCACCATCGTGCAAACAAGCGCTTCCTGCGGGTCCAGGCCGGTGCGGGCGAGCATGGAAAGCCTCTCCTTTGGATGGGCGGACCCTGCGCGAAGCCGTGCTTCAGATCAAGCGAGGTCGACGTCCACGGTTCCGAGAGGGCAACCTCGCCCAAAAAAGCCCGCGTCGCGGCCGCTGCCTCCGCGAGCCCGACCCGGCGCACGGCGACCCCCGCCGGAAAGGCGGAGAGCAGCCGGCTCGGCGTCTGGCGGTCGAGCAGGACGAACACGCCGCGATCGGTCGAGCGGCGGATCAGCCGGCCGAATGCCTGGCGCAGCCTGAGCCGCGCGATGCGGTCGTCGTAGCCCTTGGGGTCGCCAGCCGGAGAGATGCACCCGGCGCTCGCGGTGCAGGATGTCGGGCCGCGGCCACGGCACCTTCTCGAACACCACGAGCCGCAGCGCGCGGCCCGGCACGTCCACGCCGTCGCGCATCGCGTCGGTGCCGAGCAGACAGCTCTCCTCCTCGGTGCGGAAGATGTCGACCAGCGTGGCGTTGTCCATCGGGTCGACGTGCTGCGCGAGCAGCGGGATGCCGGCCGCCTCCAGCTCCGGCGCGATCTTGCGCATGCACCGCCTGCAATCGGCGGATCGCGGTGAACAGCCCGAGCGCGCCGCCCCCGGAGGCCAGGAACAGTGCCCGGTAGGCGGCCGCCAACGCGGCGATATCGCCCGGCATCACGTCGGTGACGACGAAGGCGCGGGTCTGCGCCGCGTAGTCGAACGGGCTCGCCACGGCGACGCGGATCGCCGGCGAGGGCAGATGCGGCGCGCCGACCCGCGCCTCGGCCGCCTCCCAGGCCGCTCTCCGGCGTCGGCGTCCCCGCAATCGCGCAGGGTGGCCGACGTGACCAGCAACCCCTGCGCCGGCTGAGCGAGGGTCACGGCGAACGGCACGGTGGGGTCGAGCCAGTGCCGCAGTGGAGCCCGACATCCCGGTCGCCCGCTTCGCGCCGGTCGAGCCGCAGGAAGAGCAATGTGCTCCGGCCGCGCGCCCGGCTCGGCCGGCGGGGTCGCGGCGACCGCCCGCAGCATCGCCTGCCACGCGCTCAGCGGATCGAGCGCCCGGCGCCCGAGCGAGCGGCCGATCGCCTCGATGCGGTTGCGCGTCGCTTCGTCGAGCTCCTCCGCCTCGTCGTCGAGCCGGGCGAGCAGCCGCTCGCGCAGCGTGGCCAGCGGCTCCGCGATGCGCGCCAGCGCCCGCTCCAGCCGCTCGGCGGCCTCGGGCAGCTCGGGCGCGGCCGGATGCAGGTCGCATTCGAGCGCGCCGCGGGCGAACGGCTCGGCCGTCCCCCGGCAGCCGCGCCAGAACCTGCCGGCGCGCGAGGCGCAGAAATGCCTCGGTCGGATTCGGCCGCCCGGCGTCGAGGCCGCCGAGTTCCGGCGCATTCGCGGTCTCGGCGAGCCGGGCCGACCAGCCGGGCGCCGGCAACGCGCGGGCCGCCTGCAGCGCCGCGTCCAGCGGCGCCTCCAGCTCGGGCTCCCCGGCGATCAGCTCCTCGATGCGCCGCCGCAGCCCGCGCGCTCGCGACCGGCCGCCCTCCGCGCCCAGCAGCCAGCGCCGCAGCTCGGCGGTCTCGATGCCCGACAGCTCGGCCGAGAAGGCCCCGTCCGCCGCGTCGAACAGATGGTGCCCCTCGTCGAACACGTAGCGGGACGGGCACCGCCGCGTCGTCGAGCCCGCCCCACGACCGCCTGCGCCATGACCAGCGCATGGTTGGCGACCACCAGATCGGCGCCGCGGGCGCGGCGGATCGTGTGCTCGACGAAGCAGCGCCGCCAGTGGGGGCACGCCGGCATGGATGCACTCGCCCCGCCGGTCGGCGAGGCCAATTATGCTCGCCGGGCCGAACAGCTCCGCCATCCAGCCCGGCAGGTCGCCGCCCTGGATGTCGCCGTCCCGCGTTGCCAGCGCCCAGCGCAGCAGGAGCCCGAGCGGGATCACCGCACCCGTCGGCGAAGCCGCCGCTGAGCCGAGGCCGTCACCGCGTCCTCGAAGTTCAGCAGGCATAGATAGTTTTCCCGTCCTTTGCGCACGCACCACCCGGCGGCGGCGCTGCGCCGGATCGCGGGAACACGCGAGCTAGCTCGCCGTCGATCTGGCGTTGCAGGTGGCGGGTGAAGGTGCTGATCCAGACCGCTGCCGCCGTTCTTCTCGGCCCACAGGCTCGCCGGGGCGACGTAGCCGAGCGTCTTGCCGGTACCGGTGCCGGCCTCGGCCAGAACGAGATGCGGATCGCCCCGCTGCTCGCGCGGCGCGAAGGCGGCCGCGACGGCGCCCGCGTAGTCCGCCTGCCCGGGCCGCTGCTCGGCGCCCTCGTCCGAGGATCGACGGCGAGCCGCGCCCGCGCCTCCGCCTCGTCCACGGGATGCGAGGCAGGGCGGCGGCAGGGGGCGCGACCTCCTCCCATTCGGGCAGCCGCTTCCCACACCTTCAGCGCCTTCGCGGCTCGGCACGGCGGCCGCGGCTCGGCCGAGCGCGGCCGGTCACGAACGGCGCCCAGCCCCAGCCGGCCTCGCCCATCCAGGCGGCGAGGCGCGCGGCGTCCCGGTTGAGCGGCAGATCCGCGCCCTGCGCGAGGCTGCCGCAGCAGCGCCGACGGCGATGTCCGGGCAAGGCGGCTGCCTCCGCCTCCATGCCCGCCGGTGGGCGGATCGAGGTCGAGCGCGAGGCACAAGCCCGCGCGGCGTCGGCGTGGCGGCGCGGGCCGGCAGGACGAAGGCGAACAGCTCGAGCAGGTCGAGTCGCGAGCGCCGGCGCGAATCCCGAGCCGGCGCAGCGTCGCGGGCGCATGGACCAGCATCGGCGGCGGCAGCACCGCGCAGCGTCGCGCCGGCCTCCTCGGCGCTGGGCAGGACCAGAAGCTCGCCGTCCGGCGTCAGGATCGCGGCGCGCTCGTGCCCCGCGACGAGCGCCGGCGCATCGGGCAAGAGCAGGCATTCCGGGGGGAGCGGTCATCGGCTCACTATACCGTATTCCCCCTCACCCCGACCCTCTCCCCAAGGGGGAGAGGGAGAAGAAATGCCCTCTCCCCCTTGGGGAAGAGGGTCGGGGTGAGGGTGTGCCGGGGCCGGATTCAGTGGAGCGCGGCAGACGCCTATTGACCAAGGCACCCCCGCTTTCTAGCCTCCGACGATGGCCCGACACACTCCGATACAACCGCGCCCACGCTGCCCAAGGCGTGGCCGTTCGAGGAAGCGGCCAAGCTGCGCGACCGGCTGGCCGCCTCCGGCAAGAGACCATGCGCTGTTCGAGACCGGCTACGGCCCGTCGGGCCTGCCGCATATCGGCACGTTCGGCGAGGTCGCGCGCACCAGCTGGGTGCGGCACGCCTTCACCGTACTGACCGGCCTGCCCTCGCGCCTGATCGCGTTCAGCGACGACATGGACGGGCTGCGCAAGGTGCCGGACAACGTGCCGAACCGCGAGCTGCTTACGCCGAACATCTCGGCAAGCCGCTGACCCAGCAGTCCCCGACCCGTTCGGCACGCATGAAAGCTTCGGCGCGCACAACAATGCCCGGCTGCGCGCGTTCCTCGACTGTTTCGGCTTCGAGTACGAGTTCGCCTCCTCGACCGAATACTACACGCGCCGGCCGTTTCGACGTCGGCGCTGGTGCGCGTGCTGGAGGAATACGAGAAGATCCTCGCCGTGATCCTGCCGACGCTCGGGCCCGGAGCGGCGCGCGACCTATTCGCCCGTCCTGCCGCTCCATCCCCGCACCGGCCGGGTGATGCAGGTCAAGCTCGATGCCTGGGACGCCGCCGCCGCAACCGTCGACCTGGCGCGACCCGGAGAGCGGCGAGCCGTTCGAGACTTCGGTGAAAGGCGGCGCCTGCAAGCTGCAATGGAAGGCCGACTGGGCGATGCGCTGGTACGCGCTCGGGGTCGATTACGAGATGTCCGGCAAGGATCTGATCGACAGCGTGCGCCTGTCCGGCCGGATCTGCCGCATCCTCGGCGCCACGCCGCCGGAGGGCTTCACCTACGAGCTGTTCCTCGACGACCAGGGGCAGAAGATCAGCAAGTCCAAGGGCAACGGCCTGTCGGTCGACGAGTGGCTGCGCTACGCACCGCCGCGAGGCGCTCGGGCAGTTCATGTACAACGCGCCGCACCGGGCCAAGCGGCTGTATTTCGACGTGATCCCGCGGGCGGTCGACGAATACCTCGCCAACGCCGCGCGGGAGCGCGCGCAGCCGGACGACGAGAGGCTGGACCAACCCGGCCTGGCACATCGCACGGCGGCGGCCCGGCGGACGCGGCTACGCCCGGTTTCCTTCGCCATGCTGCTCAATCTCGCGAGCGTGGTGAACGCCGAGACGCCCGACATCCTGTGGGGCTTCATCCGCCGCTACAGCCCCGGCGCCAGCCCGGCGGCCGATGCCGTTCCTCGACCGGCTGGTGCACCACGCGATCGCCTACTACCGGGACTTCGTGCGGCCCGGCCAAGCACTACCGCCAGCCGACCGATAGCCGAGCGCGCGGCGCTGGCCGATCTGGCCGAGACCCTGCGCGGCATCGACCCGGGCTCGGATGGCGAGGCGATCCAGAACGTCGTCTACGAGGTCGGCAAGCGCCACGGCTTCCCCGAACTGCGCGCCTGGTTCGGCTGTCTCTATCAGGTGCTGCTCGGCCAGCAGGAAGGGCCCCGGTTCGGTGGCTTCGTCGCGCTGTATGGGATCGGCGAGACCATCGCCCTGATCGAGGCCGCTCTCACGCCGTCCCCGCCGACGCAGCCTGACGCGACTGTGGACCGCCGGGTGCGCGAGACCGCGATCAAATACCTCCGCCACCTGCCGGCGCTGCTCGGCGTCGCGCTGCTGTGCGGCGCCATCTATGTGGTGCAGCGCGAGTTCCGTCACCTCAAGCTCGACGACATCGCCGACGCGCTCAACGCAATCCCGGTCCGCGCGCTCGTCATCGTCGTTCGACTGGACGTGCTGTCGTATTTCGTGCTGACCTTCTACGACCGGCTGGGCACGATCTACGCGGGGCACAAGGTCTCCTACGCGCGCGTCTCGTTCGCCTCCTTCTGCGCCTACGCGCTGTCGCACAATCTCGGCTTCGCCGCGGTGTCGGGCGCCGCGGTGCGCTATCGGCTGTACGCCGCATTGGGGCCTCACGCCGGTGCAGATCGCCAAGACGGTCGCGTTCTGCAGCCTGACCTTCGGCCTCGGCGGCATGGTGCTGGGCGGCATCATCCTGTTCGTCGAGCCGACCTCGATCCCGTTCTTCGGCGATCATCTGCCGCACTGGGTGATGTACGCGATCGGCGCCGCGCTGTGGGCGATCGTCGCCGGCTACGTCACGCTGTCGCGCGTGTTCGGCACGGTGCGGATGTTCGGCCACAAGGTCGAGCTGCCGGGCTGGCGCATGGCGATCGTGCAGGTGCGTGCTCGCGACGGTGGATGTCGCGGTGACGGCGTCGATCTTCTACGCCCTGCTGCCCGAGGCGACCGGCCTGACATGGCTGCGCTTCCTCGGCGTCTATGTCGCCTCCTACACGGCGGGGCTGGCGGCCAACCTGCCGGGCGGCATCGGCGTGTTCGACACCGCGATGCTGCTCGGGCTGTCGCCCTGGCTCGACGCGCCGCACATCGTCGGCGCGATCCTGGTGTTCCGGCTGTACTACTACATCATCCCGCTATTCCTCGCCGGCATGCATGTTCGCGGGCAACGAGATCCTGCTGCGCGGCGGCGGCATGTTCCGCTCCCTCCAGTCGCTCGGCCGCTGGAGCGAGCCCGATTTCGCCGTGGCCTCTGTCACCGGCGCGGTCGCGCTGTGCGGGGCCATGCTGCTCGCCGCTCGGCGTGCTGTCGCCGACGCCCGACTTCGCCTGGATCGACCCCGATCTCGCCGACCTCGCGCAGCAGGCCGGCGAGTTCGTGCCGTCGCTGATCGGCGCCGCGCTCATCGTGCTGGCGATCGGCCTCTCGCGCCGGGTCAATCTCGCCTGGGGTGCCACGATGGTCATGCTGATGGCCGGGGCCGCCTTCACCGTCGCGCAGGGGCACCGGCTGTGGATCCCCGGCGTGCTCGTGCTCGCCACGATGCTGGTCGCACCGTTCCGCAGCTGCTTCTACCGCCACGCGCGGCTGCTGAGCGGGCCGCTGCAGGCCTCGACCGCGGTGCCGCTGTTCGCGCTGATCCTGTGCATCCTCGCCCTCGCCGCGTTCGAGCGGCACGTCCGCTTCCTCTCGGACAACAGCTGGTGGGAGATCGTGCTGTCCCGCGAGGTGCCGAACTCGCTGCGCGCGACGGTCGCCGTCACCGTCGCCCTCGCCCTGATCGCGACCTGGCGGCTGATCCGCCCCGGCCGGGTGAGCTGGCAGCCGTGGAGCATCGAGACCCGGATGCGCCTCACCACGCTCGGCGGCCGGCCGCCGGCCAACGCGCGACGGCGTGGTGTGGGGCGAGGCGGCGCTGGCCGGCATCGCGTTCCGCCGCTGCGGCCGCATCCTGCTCGCCCTCGGCGATCCGGCCGGCCCGCAGAGCGATCGCGTCTCGGCCATCTGGCGGCTGCGCGACCTCGCCCAGCAGGAAGGGCTCGACCCGGCGATCTGGCGCGCCGGCCCTGGGCTGCTCAAGATCTACGGCGATCTCGGCCTCACCGCGCTGCCGCTCGGCGATGACGGGCTGCCGATGCCGGAGACGGCGGACATCGCACCGCTGTCCACGCATTATCTCGTCTGCGTCGCCGAGCGGGATCTCACCGCGCTGCTGCCGATGCTGCCGCACCTCGCCGCCAACCAGGACATGCCGACCCCGGCGGCGGCGGAATAGCCCTCGGCACCGCTCGGGGAAAATACCTCGATCCGGCAACCGGCGGGCGCGCGTTGCATTAACCACGGCAGTCCTTCGACAAACCTGGAGAACGCGCGCATGGCGCCCACTGTCACCAAGACGCGCATCACCGAGGGCCTGCCCAATCCGCTGGGCGCGACCTGGGACGGCCTCGGCGTCAATTTCGCGCTGTTCTCGGCCAACGCCACGAAAGTCGAGCTGTGCCTGTTCGACGCCGCCGGCGAGACCGAGCTCGAGCGCATCGAACTGCCGGAGTTCACCGACGAGGTGTGGCACGGCTATCTGCCGGACGCACGCCCCGGCACCGTCTACGGCTATCGCGTGCACGGCCCGTACGACCCGGAGAACGGCCACCGCTTCAATCCCAACAAGCTGCTGCTGGACCCTTACGCGAAGGGCCATGTCGGACAGCTTAAATGGGGCCCCGAGGTATTCGGCTACCAGCTCGAAACCGAGGACGACCTGACCTTCGACGAGCGCGACAGCGCTAAGCTGATGCCGAAATGCCGCGTAATCGACCCGGCCTTCACCTGGGCGCGCGACCAGTCGCCGCGCGTGCCGTGGGAGCGCACGATCTTCTACGAGACGCACGTGCGCGGCTTCACCAAGCTGCACCCGGCGGTCCCCGAGGAGCTGCGCGGCACCTTCGCCGGGCTCGCGGTCAAGGAGGTGGTGGACTACATCCGCGGCCTCGGCGTCACTTCGGTCGAGCTGCTGCCGATCCATACGTTCATCAACGACAGCCAGCTGCTTGACAAGGGGCTGACCAACTACTGGGGCTACAACACGATCGGCTTCTTCGCGCCCGATCCGCGCTACTCCGCCAGCCAGTCCACCGGCGAGTTCAAGGCGATGGTCGCCCACCTGCACAACGCGCGGATCGAAGTCATCCTCGACGTGGTCTACAACCACACCGCCGAGGGCAATGAGCGCGGACCCACTCTGTCGTTCAAGGGTATCGACAACGCCTCGTACTACCGCCTCATCCCCGACCAGCACCGCTACTACATCAACGACACCGGCACCGGTAACACGGTCAATTTGTCGCACCCGCGCGTGCTGCAGATGGTGACGGACAGCCTGCGCTACTGGGTGCAGGAGATGCACGTCGACGGCTTCCGCTTCGACCTCGCGACGATTCTCGGGCGCGAGCCGTACGGCTTCGACGAGGGCGGCGGCTTCCTCGACAGCTGCCGCCAGGACCCGGTGCTGTCCAGCGTGAAGCTGATTGCCGAGCCGTGGGACATCGGCCCAGGCGGCTATCAGGTCGGCCAGTTTCCACCCGGCTGGGCCGAGTGGAACGACCATTTTCGCGACACCGTCCGCGCCTTCTGGAAAGGCGACGAGGGGATTGCGTCCGCACTGGCCGGTCGGCTGTGCGCCTCGGCCGACGTGTTCAACCAGCGCGGCCGCAAGCCGTGGGCCAGCGTGAACTTCATCACCGCGCATGACGGCTTCACGCTCAACGACACGGTGAGCTACGACGAGAAGCACAACGAGGCCAACGGCGAGGACAACCGGGACGGCCATTCCGACAACCGCTCGTGGAATCACGGCGTCGAGGGACCGACCGACGACCCCGAGATCATCGAGCTGCGCGAGCGCCAGAAGCGCAACATGCTGGCGACGCTGCTACTCGCGCAGGGCACGCCGATGCTGCTCGCCGGCGACGAATTCGGGCGCACCCAGAACGGCAACAACAACGCCTACGCGCAGGACAACGAGATCAGCTGGGTGAACTGGGACGTGTCGCCGCAAGGCCGCGCGCTCATCGAGTTCAGCCGGCGGTTGATCCGCATCCGCCAGACCTACCCGATCCTCAACCGCGCCCGCTTCTTCACCGGCGAGTACAACGAGGAGCTCGGCGTCAAGGACGTGAGCTGGATCAATGCCACCGGCGAGGAGATGAAGCCGGAGGATTGGGGCGACGGCATGATGCGCTGCTTCGGCATGATGATGGACGGCCGCGCGCAGGCCACCGGCATCCGCCGCCCGGCAACGCCGAGACGCTGCTGCTGGTGCTCAACGCGCATCACGACGTGGTGGAGTTCACCATGCCGGAATGCGCCGGCATCCGTCACTGGTCGCTGCTGTTCGACACCAACGCGCCCGGAGGCGCGGAACGAATCGTTCGACGTCGGCGACACCTACGAAGTGACCGGCCGCTCGACCGTGCTGTTCCGGCTCAGGAGCTGACGCGGCGGCGGCGGCCCGGCAGCAGGCGCCCGAGGTCGCGCACGTCGAACGCGCCGATGAGCTGTCCGGCGATCGCGTAGACGGCGAAGCCGACCGTGACCAGCAGCGCGAGCGCCGCCCATTTCAGGCCGCGCCCGCGCCTCCGCCGCCGCGAACAGCGGGCCGCTCGCGAAATACAGCGCCACCGCCATCGCCACCGCGGCGAGCACCATGCGGGGCAGCCGGCGGCGGATCTGCGGGTCGAGTTGCAGGTGCCCCCGGCGGTGCAGCGCGACGGCCAGCCAGCCGACGTTGAAGATTGCGGCGAGGCTGGTGGCGAGCGCCGGCCCGACATGGCGCAGCGGCACCATGAAGGCGAGATTGAGCGCGAGATTGAGCGCCACCGCGCAGACGCCGATCTTCACCGGCGTGGCGTATCGCCGCGCGCGAAGAAGCCCGGCGCGAGCACCTTCACCACGACGAAAGCCGGCAGCCCGAGCGCGTAGGCCGCCAGCGCTTGCGCCGATAACCGCGCGCTCTCCGCGTCGAACGCGCCGCGCCCGAACAGCACCCACATGATCGGATACGCCGCGACGCCGAGCGCCATCGCCGCCGGCAGGGTGAGGAACAGCGCGTATTCCAGCGCGCGGTTCAGCGTGCCGCGCGCCGCCACCGCCTCGCCCGCGCGCACCTGGCGCGACAGCAGCGGCAGCATCGCCGTGCCGACGGCGGTGCCGATCACGCCGAGCGGCAGCTGGTTCACCCGGTCGGCGTAGTACAGCAGCGAAACCGTGCCCGCGGGCAGCAGGCTGGCGATGATGACATCCACCGCGAGGTTGAGCTGTGTCACGCCCGCGCCGACCAGCCCCGGCGCCATGCGCCGCAGCAGAACGCGCATCTGCGGCGTGAGGCGCGGGCGCGGCACGCGCATCGGCATCCCGGCGCGCGACGTCGCCCACATCAGCAGTGCGAGCTGCACCACGCCCGACGCCGTCACGCCCCAGGACAGCGCGTGGCCCACGGTCGGGACGTAGGGCGTGAGCCAGATCATCGCGGCGATCGAGATGGCGTTGAACAGCAGGTAGGACGCGGCGGCGGCGGTGAAGCGGTCGAGCCCGTTGAGCACGCCCGAGAGCAATGCCGCGAGGCAGATCAGGATGAGATAGGGAAAGGTGATCCGCGACAGCTCGACGGCCAGCGCGAATTTTTCCGGTGTTGCCTGAAACCCCGGCGCCAGCACCGCCATCATCTGCGGCATGAACAGCTCGCCGAGGATGGTGAGCGCGCCGAGCCAGAACGTCATCACGCCGAACGCCTCGATTGCGAACTGGCGCGCCGCCGCCGGGCCGTCGGTCGCCAGCATCCCGGAGAAGGCAGGCACGAACGCGGCGTTGAACGCGCCCTCGCCGAACAGCCGGCGGAACAGATTGGGCAGCTTGAGCGCGACGAAGAAGGCATCCGCGATCGGCCCCGCGCCAAGCATCGCCGCGATCATCATGTCGCGCGCGAAGCCGAGCACGCGGCTCGCCATCGTCCAGCCGCCGACCGTCAGGACGCCCCGGAGCACGAACCCTCCTTGGTTCACATGCGGCCGAACCCCTCCCCCAACCCCCTCCCGCAAGGGGAGGGAGCTTTTCTTCTCCCTCTCCCCTTGGCCTTGAGGCGCGCAGCGGATCAAGGCCGGGGTGAGGGGTCTCTCGCCGCCGCTGCTGATTAGCCCGTGCCCTGCGCCGCGTCACTCATCCCGTCGCGGCCGGGCGAGCAGCTTGGCGATCGCCTGCCTCACGGTGGTCTCCCCCGCAAGCAGTGCCGCCACCGCCCGGCACACCGGCAGATCGACCCCGGCCGCTCGCGCGACCAAAGCGGGCGCGGTCGCCACCCCCTCGGTCACGGTGCTGCGCGAGGCCAGAACGTCGGCCAAAAGCTCGCCCCGGCCGAGGGCAAGCCCCAGGGAAAAGTTCCGGCTGGCGGTTCCGGTGCAGGTCAGCAGCAGGTCGCCCAGCCCGGAAAGCCCCATCACCGTCTCCGCCCGTCCGCCCAGCGCCTCGGCGACGCGGCTGAGTTCGGCGAGGCCGCGGGTTATCAGCGCGGCGCGCGCGTTCTCGCCGAGCCCGGCGCCGATCACCGCGCCGGCGGCGATGGCGATGACGTTCTTGGCCGCACCGCCGACCTGCGCGCCCACCGCGTCCTCGTTGCCGTAGAGCCGGAATTCGGGCGTGGCCAGCAGCCGGGTCAGCCGCGCCCGGAGTGCCGGGTCGGCTGCGGCGAGCACGGTGGCGGCGGGCTGCCCTGCGGCAATCTCGTGGGCGAAGTTCGGCCCGGTGAGGAACGCCACCGCCCGGCCGGGGTGCAGCTCGGCGACGATCTCCAGCGGCAGTCGCAGTGTGCCCGCCTCGATGCCCTTGGCGCAGACCACGAGCGGAACCTCGCCCGCCGGGAGGTTTGCTACGATTTCCCGCAAATGCTGCAACGGCGGGACCAGCAGGATCGCGTCGGCATCCAAGGGCACCGCGCTCGCCAACGCCACGTTGTCCGGCAGCGCGGCACCCGGCAGGCGCGGATTGAACCGGGACCGGGCCATTTCGGTGGCGCGCGCCGGGTCGCGCGGGATCAAGGTCACGGCGCACCCGGCGCGGCTCGCCTGCAACGCCAGCGCGGTCCCCCAGGCGCCCGCGCCGAGGATTGTGACGCTATTCATCGGCGATCCTCAGCAGCGTCGTGCCCTCGCCGGGCTCGCGGTCGCCGAGCCGGTCCAGCAGCGCGGCGAGGATCGGGGCGACCTCGGCCTCGAACCGCCAGGGCGGGTTGATCACCAGCAGCCCGCTGCCGTTGAGCCGGGCGGGGTCGAGCGGCTCGCGGAGCAGAAGCTCGGCGGCCACGACGTCGCGCAGCCCGCTCTCGCGCAACGCGGCGTGGAAGGCGCGCAGCGGGGCACGGTGCTTGATCGGGTACCAGGCGGCGTAGACCCCCGTGGGGAATTTCGCGTAGGCGGCACGCAACTTGGCGGCGAGCCGGTCGAACTCGCCTGGCGACTCGTAGGGCGGGTCGATCAGCACCAACCCGCGCCGCTCCGGCGGGGGCAGCAGCGCGCCCAGGGCCTCCCAGCCATCGCGGTGATGCACCGCGACCTGCCGGTCGCGGGCGAAGAGGCGGCGGAGGGCGGTGGCGTCCTCGGGATGCAGCTCACAGCAGGCCAGCCGGTCCTGCGGGCGCAGCAGGGCGCGGATCAGCGCCGGCGAGCCGGGGTAGAGGCCGAGCGATCGCACCGTCCGCACGTAGTCGCTCAGCGTCTCCGGCGGGTCGTCGAGCAGCCGCGCAATGCCGGACCGCCACTCGCCGGTGCGCTCGGCGGGGCCGGAAGCGAGGTCGTAGCACCCGGCGCCGGCATGGGTGTCGAGCACGCCGAATCCCGCTTCCTTCCGCGCCAGTGCACGTACCAACCAGACCAGCAGCGCGTGCTTGAGGCAGTCGCCGGCGTTGCCGGCGTGGAAGGCGTGGCGATAGTTCATGCCCCGAGACCAACTGACCGCCACCCCCTCACCCAGCCCTCTCCCCCAAGGGGGAGAGGGTTTTCTTCTCCCTCTCCGCCCTGGGAGAGAGGGCCGGGGTGAGCGGGTCCAGCAGCCTCAAGGCCGCATATCCGGCGCATCCAACGGCCAGCGCGGACGCGGCGCGAAACCCAGCGGATCAACCCAGCCAAGCCGCAACCGCTCGATCCCCGCCCAAGCCACCATCACCGCGTTGTCGGTGCAAAGCCGCACCGGCGGCGCCACCAGCCGGAACCCATGCGCGGCGGCCGCCTGCTCCAGCGCCGCGCGGATCACGGAATTGGCGGCGACACCGCCGGCGATCACGAGCAGCTTGCCTTCAGGGAACATCGCCATCGCGTTGCCTGCCCGGTCGGCCAGCGTCTCGGCGACCGCGCGCTGGAACGACGCCGCAATGTCCGCCGCCGCCTGCCCGGCGAGCGCCCCCGGCGGATGCCGCCCCACTTCCAGGGCCACCGCCGTCTTGAGGCCGGAGAAGCTGAAATCGCACCCCGGCCGGCCCAGCATCGGGCGCGGGAAGGCGTGGCGCGCGGGATCGCCCGTCGCCGCGAGACGCTCCAGCACCGGGCCGCCCGGCCACGGCAGGCCGAGCAGTTTTGCCACCTTGTCGAACGCCTCCCCCGCCGCGTCGTCCACCGTGCCGCCAAGCCGTCGGTGGCGGCCAACGCCCTCCACCCCGATGCACTGGCAATGCCCGCCGGAGACCAGCAGCAGCAGATACGGAAATGGCGCGCCGCCCGGTACCAGGCCGGGCAGCCGGGCGGTGAGCGCGTGCGCCTCCAGATGGTTCACCGCGACAAAGGGAAAACCCAGGGCGACGGCGATGCCCTTCGCCAGTCCGCTGCCGACGATCAGCCCGCCGATCAACCCCGGCCCGGCACTCGCCGCGACGCCGCCAAGGGCGGAAAAGTCCACGCCGGCGCGGTCCATCACCTCGCGCACCAGATCGGGCAGATGAGCGAGATGGGCGCGCGCCGCGATCTCCGGCACCACCCCGCCAAAGGGTGCGTGCTCGCCGATCTGGCTCAGCACCGTCTCGGCGAGCACCCGGCCGTCGCCGTCCAGCACGGCGGCGGCGGTCTCGTCGCAGGAACTCTCGATCCCCAGGACAGGGCCGGTTCTCATCCGAATTCGGCTTTCCTTCGGCGGGGTCGGGTAATAGGACACGCGCATGGCCTCCGCCCAGTCCTCATATGGCGACGGCCCGGCGGCCGTGCGGCCGCATCGGGGCCGGCTGCCGCTGCAGGGTCGGCACCCGCGGCTCGCCGCTGGCGCTGGTGCAGACGCGCGCCTTCCTCGCCCGCATCAGCCATTTCTGCCCGGTAATGCGCGACCTCGACGTGTTCGAGGAGCACCAGATCCGCACCACCGGCGACGCCGTGCAGGACCGCCGCCTCGCCGATATCGGCGGCAAGGGGCTGTTCGCCAAGGAGATCCACGAGGCACTGGCCGACGGACGCATCGACTTCGCGGTGCACAGCCTCAAGGATCTGGAAACCGAGCTGCCCCCCGGCATCACCCTCGCCTGCACCCTCAAGCCGCGAGGACGCCCGCGACGCGCTGATCCTCGGACCCGACTGCCCGCCGCCCGACCCCGGCGACCCGTTCGCCGCGCTGCCCGGCGGGGCGGTGATCGGCACCTCCTCGCTGCGCCGCCAGGCGCAGCTGCTGCACGCGCGGCCCGACCTGCGCATCGCGCTGCTGCGCGGCAACGTGCAGCGGCGGCTCGACCGCATCGCCGCCGGCGACTGCGCCGCGACTTTGCTGGCGCTCGCCGGCCTGCGCCGGCTCGGGCTAGCGGATCGCGCCTCGTTAGTGCTCGACCCCGAGGCGATGGTGCCCTCGGCCGGCCAGGGCATTGTCGGCGTCACGGTGCGGGCCGACAACACCGAACTCCGCGAGCTGCTGGCCGCCATCGAGGATCCCGAGGCGAAGGCCGTCTCCACCGCTGAACGCGCGCTGCTCGCGGAGCTCGACGGCTCCTGCCGCACGCCGATCGGCGGCTATGCGCGGCTGCTGCCGGGAGGCGCGCTGCACCTCACCGGGCTGGTCGCGCGGGCCGACGGCTCCTTCCTGCTGAAGCGCAGCGTGCACGGCGCGGCAGCCGACGCGGCCCGGCTCGGCGCCGACCTCGGCGCCAGCCTGCGCGCCAACTCGCCGCCGGACATTTTTTCCTGAGCCGCGACGCCATCCTCATCACCCGCCCGCAACCCGGCGCGGCGGAGACCGCCGCGCGGATCGCGGCGCTCGGCCTCGTTCCAGTCGTCGCCCCGCTCCTCGAGCATCGCGGCGCTCCCCGCCGATCTGCCCGACGCCGCCGGGGTGCGCGCCGTCCTCGCCACCAGCGGCAACGCGATCCGCTTCCTCCCGACGTCCGTGGCACGGCACGCCGCTGCTCGCGGTCGGCGACGCCACGGCGCGGCTGGCGCGGGACGCGGGATTTCTCGACGTACGCAGCGCCGAGGGCGACGCGGCGGCGCTGGCCGATCTCGCGGCGCGGCTCCTGCCGCCCGCCGGCCCGCCGCTTGCTGCTGGCAAGCGGCGCCGGGCAAGGCGTCGCGCCTCGCGGCCGACCTGCGTGGGCGGGATTTCGCGGTGATCCACCGCGAGGTCTACGCCGCCACGCCGGCGCGCGCGCTGCCGCCGGTCGCGGCCGAGGCGCTGCGCGGGGACACGCTGCGCGCCGCCCTGTTCTTCTCCGCCGAGACCGCGCGCGCTTTCGTGACCCTGACGCTCGGCGGCCGGGCTCGCGCCTCGCGTGGCGGATGTCGACGCCCTGGCTATCGGGCGACCGGCGGGCGTGGCATTAGAGCCTCTGCCGTGGCGGGCCATCCGTGTCGCGGCCCGGCCCACCCAGGACGAGATGCTCGCACTGCTGCGATGAACGAACCCACCGCCCTGCCCCCGCCGGCGGACCCCGACCGGCCGCCCCCCGAGAGCCCGGACCCCGCGCCGCCGCCCTGGCGTTCGCCGGCGCTGCTGCCCCGCGCTGTACCTCCTCGGCTTCGTCATCCTCGCCGGCGCGGTGATCTGGCTGTGGCGGCAATCCCGCCCTGCCGGATCGCCCCGCGATCGACCCGGCCGAGATCGCGGCACTTCACGGCCAGAGTCCAGACCCTGGAGCAGCGCCTCGCCCGCGTCGAGCAGCGCCCGACGCCGCAGCCGCCCGACCTGCAGCCGCTCGAGACCCGCATCGCGGCGCTGGAAAAGCGCAGCGCCCCCGACCTCGCCCCCATCGAGGCGCGGCTCGCCGCGCTGGAGCAACGACCGCAGCTTCCGGGCGACGTCGCCACCAAGGTCGATCTCGCCGGCCTGGCGAGCCGCATCGACGCGATCGCCGGGCGCGAGGACCAGCTCGCGAGCCGCCAGCAGGGCCTGGAGACCAATTTCGGCAACAAGCTCGACACGGTCGACAGCCGCTTCGGCACGCTGGAGCACGACGCCGCCGGGCTGTCCGGCCTCGCAGGCAAGGTCGACGCGGTCGATAAGCGCCTTGCGGTGGTGGAGCACGAGGCCGGGCAGATCGCCGCACTCGCCGACAAGGCGGGGCGGATCGGCCGCATCCAGGCGGCGCAGACCGCACTCGATTCCGGCCAGCCGCTCGGCGAACTGCCCGGCGCGCCCCCCTCGCTCGCCCGCTTCGCCCAGACCCGACCGCCGACCGAGGCCCAGCTCCGCCTCTCCTTCCCCAAAGCCGCCCACGCCGCCGAGGAGGCGAGCCGCCCGTCCGAGCAAGGCAAGCCCTTCCTCGACCGGATCTGGAGCCGCGCGCAGGATCTCGTGACCCTGCGCGAGGGGGATCGCGTGATCCTCGGCGACCCCGCCTCCGGGGTCATCGCGCGAGCGACGGACGCGCTGCTCGCGGGCGACCTCGCCGGGCGCGGTGTCGGCGCTCGACGCGCTGATCGGCCCCGCCGCGCAGGCGATGGCGGAGTGGAAATCCCAGGCCCAGGCGCTGCTCGACGCGCGCGCCGCCCTTGCCGTCATGGCCGCTCGCTCCTGATGCTGCGCGTCATCGTCATCCTGGTCACGGCGGCGATCGTCGTCGCTATCGCCTGGTTTCTCGGCGGCCTGCCCGGAAGCGTGACCGCCGAGATCGGCGACTACAGCTTCGAGGCAGCGACGCCGGTGGTCGGGCTCGGGCTGCTCGTGCTGTTCCTGGTGCTGTTCCTCATCGTCAGGCTGATCGGCGGCCTGATCTTCGCGCCGCGACGCTACCGGCGCTGGCGCCTGGAGCGCCGCCGCGTGCAGGGCGACGCCGCCGTCACCAACGCCCTGCTGTCCTTGGGCGCGGGCGAGGCGGACGGGGCGCGGCGCGAGGCGGCCCGCTCCCGCCGGCTGCTCGGCGACACGCCGCAGACCCTGGTGCTCGCCGCCGAGGCCGGCCGCATCGCCGGGCAAGAGGAGGAAGCCGCCGCCGCGTTCCGCGCCCTCGCCGCGCGGCCCGATTCGGCGTTCCTCGGCCTGCGCGGCCTGTTGCGCCAGGCCATCCATCGGCAGGACTGGACCGAGGCCGCCGCCCTCGCGCGGCAGGCGGAGTTGGCGCATCCCGGCGCCGCCTGGCTGCGCGCCGAGCGGCGGGAGCTCGCCATGCGGACCGGCGCGTGGTCCGAGGCGCTGGCGCTGGCCGACGCCGACGCTCCGAAAGCGACCCTCGCCGCCGCCGCCGCCGATGCCGAGCCGGACCCCGCGCGGGCGCTGCACTTCGCCAAGCAGGCCTGGGACGAGGATCCCGCCCTGGTGCCCGCCGCGCTGGCCTACGCGCGCCGGCTGCGAGAGACCGGGCGCGCCGGCCGGGCGCTCGAAGTGCTCCGCCGCACCTGGGCCAGCACGCCGCACCCGGACCTCGCCGCCCTCGCGCTGGAGCCGCTGGCCTCTCCGCTCGACCGCGTGCAGGAGGCCAAACGGCTGGCGCAGGAGAACCCGGACCACCCGGAGAGCCAGCTGCTGCTGGCCCACACCTCGCTCGACGCCGGCCTGACCGGCGAGGCGCGGCGACATGCCGAGATCGCCCGCGATGCGGGGCTCGACCAGCGCCGCGTCTGGACCCTGCTCGCCGACGTGGCGGAGGCGGAAGGCGACAGCGAGGCCAGCCGCACCGCCCAACGCGACGCCTTGCGGCAGGCGGCCAAGGCCGGCCCCGATCCGGTCTGGCGCTGTGCTGCCTGCGGCACGACCCTGCCCGCCTGGCGTGCCGCCTGCCCCGCCTGCGGCACGCCGGGCCAGGTGGTCTGGAGCACCAGTGCACCCGCCCGCTACCCCGGCCAGCCACTCGCGATCCGGCCGGTGACCCCTCACCCTGGCCCTCTCCCGTAAACGGGAGAGGGAGAAGAAAAACCCTCTCTCCCGCTCGGGGGAGAGGGTTGGGTGAGGGGCTCCCGTGCCGCCGCCCCCGGATAGGCCCACCACTTCCGTGATAGAACCCCCACGGGAGAAACCGTTCAGGACTGGTGACAACATGATGAACAGGCGCGGCTTTCTCGCCGCAACGGCGGCGGGCGTTGCGGCGTCCCTGGCGCGGCCGGCGATCGGCGGCGAGGCCAAGACGATCATATTCGTCCCGGCCGCCAACCTCACCAGCCTCGATCCGGTCTGGACCAGTGCCGCGATCACCCGCAACAGCGCACTGCTGACCTACGAGACGCTGTACGGCCGCGACGAGAAGCTGGACCCGCAGCCGCAAATGCTGGAGGGCCACCAGATCGAGGAGGACGGCCGGCGCTGGACCATGCGGCTGCGCGAGGGGCTGCTGTTCCACGACGGCACGCCGGTGCTCGCGCGCGACTGCGTCGCCTCGCTGCAGCGCTGGATGAAGCGCGACCCGATCGGCGCGACCATCACCGCGCGGCTCGACGGGCTGGAGGCGACCGACGATCGCACCCTCGTGTGGCGCTTGAAAAAGCCGTTCCCCGGCCTGCCCGCGGCACTCGCCAAGACGCAGCCGAGCCCAGTGATCATGCCGGCGCGGCTGGCCGCGACCGACCCGTTCAAGCAGGTGACGGAGGTGCTGGGCAGCGGCCCGTTCCGCTTCCTGGCCGACGAATACGTGCCCGGCAGCCACGTCGCCTACGCGAAGTTCGATCGCTACACGCCGCGCGCCGAGCCGCCGAGCCATTGCGCCGGCGGCTACGTGGCGAAGGTGGACCGGGTGGAGTGGCGGATCATCCCCGACGCCGGCACCGCGGCCAACGCGCTGATCGCCGGCGAGGTGGACTGGATCGAGATGCCGCTGCCCGATCTGCTGCCGCTACTGCGCAAGAGCAGCGGCGTCACGGTCGGCCAGCTCGACCCCTACGGCACGCTCGGCGGCCTGCGCCCCAACCAGCTCAACGCGCCGACCAGCAATCCGGCGGTGCGCCGCGCCATGCTGGCGGCGATCGACCAGACCGAGGTGATGACCGCGGTGATGGGCGACGATCCCAGCGGCTTTCACGCGCCGGTCGGGTTCTTCATGCCGGGCACCCCCTCGGCGACCGACGCGGGGATGGAGAACGTCCGCCGCAAGCACAGCCCCGACGAGGTCCGCGCGATGCTCAAGGAGGCCGGCTACGCGGGCGAGAAGATCGTGCTCATGCACCCGACCGACCAGACCTTCTACGACGCCATGACGCAGGTGGTGGCGCACTCGCTGAAGGCGGTCGGGCATGAACATCGACGACCAGGCGATGGACTGGGGCACGGTGGTGCAGCGCCGGACCAGCAAGGCGTCGCTCGACAAGGGCGGCTGGTCGCTGTTCATCTCGGGCTTTCCGGTCGCCGAGTATCGCGACCCGCTGATGGCCACCGCGATGCGCGGCAACGGCGCGTCCGCCTGGTTCGGCTGGGCCAATGATCCAAAACTCGAGGAGTTGCGCGAGAGCTGGCTCGACGCCACCGACCCGGCCGAGCGCCACAAGCTGGACGCCGCCTTGCAGGTGCAGGCGTTCGAGTCGGTGCCGTTCGTGCCACTCGGCCAGTACATGCAGTCGGCGGCGTGGCGATCGAACCTCACCGGGCTGCTCAAGGGGCCGGCGCCGCTGTTCTGGAACGTCACCAAGGCCTGAAACGTGGTCGAGGGCTGAGGCGTTCTCGTCCGACCCAGCGGACAACCCTGATGACCTTCGCTTCACCCCGTTCCTGGCGTCCCGGCCGCATGGCCGGCGCCTTGCTCGCGACAACGGCCGCGATCGGGACCGCCGCCCTCGTCAACCGCGCCGTGGCGCGCCGGTCGGAGCGCGCGCATCCGCCAGAGGGGCACTTCATCGAGATCGACGGCGTCCGCCTGCACTTCATCGACCGGGGCACCGGGAGCCCGGTCGTCCTGCTGCACGGCAATGGCGCGTTGGTGCAGGATTGGCAGACGAGCGGGGTTTTCGACCTACTGGCGCGCGACCATCGGGTGATCGCCTTCGACCGGCCCGGCTTCGGCTACACCGCGCGGCCCCGCGACCGAACCTGGACGCCGCGCGCACAGGCGGCGCTGTTGCACGCGGCGCTGGCGCGGCTCGGGGTGCGCAATCCGATCGTGGTCGGGCACTCCTGGGGCTCGCTGGTCGCGCTGGCGATGGCGCTGGACCACAAGCGGGACATCGCCGGCCTGGTGCTGCTCGCCGGCTATTACTTCCCGACCCGCCGGCTCGACGTGGCGCTGCTGAGCGGCCCGGCCGTCCCGGTCGTGGGCGATCTGGCGCGCTACACCGTCCTGCCGCTGATCGGCTGGCTGGCGCGCAATCGGATCATGCGCCGGCTATTCGCCCCGGCGCCCGTCACACCGCGGTTCCGCGCGCGCTTCCCGCTGGCACTCAGCCTCCGGCCATCGCAGATCCGCGCCACCGCCGCCGATACCGGGCTGATGATCCCTTGCGCCGCCGGCCTCGCGCGACGCTACCGTGAGCTGGAATTGCCGGTCGTCATCGTTTCCGGCATCGGCGACCGGATCGTGAACATGCGCCGGCAGTCGCGCCGGCTTCGCGGGGCCCTTGCCAACAGCATCATGTACGCGGTCGACGGGGCCGGACACATGATCCATCACCTGGCACCGGAGATGGTGGTCCGGGCGGTCACGTCGGCCGAACGGGCGGCGGCCTCCGGCAACCGGCCATCGCCGGTGCACGCCGTCGCCCCCGTCACGCGGCCAATCTAGCCTTCCCGCCGCGTGCAGCGCCTTCTGCGCGCTGGCCAGCGCCCGGCAACATTGCGACCGCCGCCATCAACACGCGGATGGGTCGCGATCGGAACGTTGCTTTTTTCCCCCGATTTGCGCCGGCTTGCATCGCCCGGCGCGGCTGCCGCAGAAAGGCCCGCGCTCGGCGCCAAGTCGCCCCATCCGGCGGCCGTTTCATCGCCACCAGCAGGAGCTGCCCGTCCGTCATGCGATCCGGCCCGCTGATCACCCGGCTCGACCGCTACGTGTTCCGCCAGCTCTTCTGGGCGCTGATCGCAGTCACCGGCGGCTTGGCGGCGCTGATCTGGCTCACCCAGTCGCTGCGATTCGTCGAGCTGGTGGTCAACCACGGCCTGTCGTTCGGCGTGTTCCTGGAGCTGACCGGGCTGCTGATCCCGAGCTTCGTCGCGATCATCCTGCCGATCACTACTTTCGTCGTGCTGCAATTCGTCTACCAGCGACTCGCGGGCGACCGGGAGCTGACGGTGATGCGCTCGGTCGGATTGTCGCCGCTCGCCCTGTCGCGCCCGGCGCTGGGGGTGGCGGCGTTCTCGGTCGGCGCCTGCTTCCTGCTCAATCTCTGGCTGGTGCCCGCCAGCCTCAGTCAGTTCCGCGAGTTTCAATGGGAGATCCGCAACCGCATGGCGGCCTTCCTGCTCCAGGAGGGCGTGTTCACCCAGGTATCCGACGATCTGACCGTCTACGTCCGTTCGCGCGAGCCGGACGGCACGCTGCGCGGCATCCTGGTCGATGACGGGCGCCAGAAGAACAGCCACGCCACCATCCTGGCGGAGCGCGGGCGACTGGTCGAAGGCAGCCGCGGGCCGCGCGTGCTGCTGATGAACGGCAGCCGCCAGGAGCTCGACCACCAGACCGGCCGGCTCAACATGCTGACCTTCGCGGAGAACGTGATCGACCTCGCCCAGACCAACCGTAACGACAACGGGCGGGTCCGCGACATGACCGAGGTGTCGCTGCACGACCTGCTGCATCCGACGCCCGAGATCCTGCCGCTGTCGCGCGACATCCCGAAATGGCACGCCGAGGCGCACAAGCGGCTCGCGACCCCGTTCACCGCCGCCTCGTTCGCGATGGTGGCGCTGGTCTCGGTGCTGACCGGCGCGTTCCGTCGCCACGGCGGGTTCATCCGCCCGCTGATCGCCATTTTGGCCGTCGTGGGGCTGCTCGCGGTCGGCCTCGCCATCGGCAATCTCGCGGCGCGGGACAACGCGCTGATCCCGCTGATCTGGGTGCACGCCCTGCTTCCCGGGCTGATCTGCGCCTGGATTCTCTACGGCCCGCGGCTCTGGCGCGAGCGACGGCCCGCGATGCCGCAAGCGGCCTGAGAGGGGCGGACATGGGCATCGCCGTCACGCTGTCGCTCTACATCTCGCGCCAGTTCACCGCCGCGGTGCTCGCCATGCTGGCGGCGCTCAGCGGGCTCGTGGCGATGTTCGACTTCATCGAGCTGCTGCGGCGCTCGGCCAGCAAGCCCGACGCGACGTTCGGGCTGGTGATGCAGATCGCCGCCCTCCGGCTGCCGTACATCGCCATGCAGATCCTGCCCTTCGCCGTGCTGCTGGGCGGCATCCTGGCGTTCTGGCGCCTCACCCGCTCGTCGGAGCTGATCGTCGCGCGCGCCGCCGGCATCTCGGCCTGGCAGTTCCTCGCCGGCCCGGTGCTCTGCGCCCTGCTGATCGGCGGCCTTGCCACCGCCGCCGTGAGCCCGCTCTCCTCGGTCATGCTGGGCCGCGCCGAGGTGCTCGACAACACCTACCTGCGCACCGGCGGCGGACCGCTCGCGCTGACCGGCGGACAGCTCTGGGTGCGCCAGTCCGATCGGGCGCTGAACCCGCAGGGGGTGGCGATCATCCACGCGCTCGGCGTGCACCTGCAAGGCAAGACGCTGACCGGCACCGATGTCAGCGTGTTCCGCCTCGACGGCGCGGACCGGCTGCTCGAGCGGATCGAGGCGAAGCGCGCCACGCTCGCCGGCAGCCTCTGGACGCTGGAGGACGCCCGCACCATCCGGCCGGACCATCTGCCCGAGGCGCCGCGCACCATCAGCCTCGCCACTGACCTCACCGTGTCGCGGGTCCAGGAGAGTTTCGCCTCGCCCGACACGCTCTCGGTGTGGGTGCTGCCCGATTTCATCTCGCTGCTCGACAAGTCAGGGTTCTCCTCGCTGCGCCACCGGCTGCACTATCAGGCGCTGCTGGCGCTGCCCTTGCTGGCCGCGACGATGGTGCTGGTCTCCGCCGGCTTCTCGATGCGTCCGGCGCGGCGCGGCGGGGTGGCACGGATGATCGGCAGTGGCGTCGCCGCCGGTTTCGCGCTGTTCATCGTCTCCAAGCTCGCCGAGGAGTTCGGCCAATCCGGCGCCCTGCCGGTGGCGCTCGCCGCCTGGGCACCCGCCGCCGCCGGTCTCATGCTGGCGCTCGCGTTGCTGCTGCACGTGGAAGACGGCTGATGGGACGACCCCCTCACCCAACCTTCTCCCCCAAGGGGGAAAGGACTTTTCTTCTCCCTCTCCCCCTTCGGGGAGAGGGTTGGGGTGAGGGGGTCGCGCGGTTGCTGTTCTGCGCGATCCTGATACTCGTCGCTCACCCCGCCCACGCCCAGCTCAGTCAGATCACTGGCGGCGCGCACGGGGCGCCGATCAGCCGCGACCAGCCGGTGACGTTCACGGCTGATTCGGTGGAATACGACCGCGACCGGGGCATCGTCACCGCCACCGGCCATGTCGAGGCCTGGCAGAACGACCACGTCGTGCGCGCCGACAAGATGACCTTCGATCGCAACACCAACGTCGCCGCCGCGACGGGCAACGTCGTGCTGCTGGAGCCCGACGGGCAGGTGCTGTTCTCCGACTACGCCGAACTGAGCGAGGGGATGAAGAACGGCGTGCTGCGCGGAATGCGCGCGATCCTGGCGCAGAACGGCCGCCTCGCCGCCAACGGCGCGCGCCGCACCGAGGGCAAGATCAACGAGCTGAGCAAGGTAGTCTATTCCACCTGCAACCTGTGCAAGGAGGATCCCAGCCGGCCGCCGCTATGGCAGATCCGCGCGCTGAACGCGGTGCAGGACCTCGAGCACAAGCGGATCGAGTACGAGGACGCCACCTTGGAGATGTACGGCATCCCGGTGGCCTACTTCCCGTATTTCTGGCACCCCGATCCCTCGGTGAAGCGCGAGAGCGGGTTGCTGATCCCCTCGATCGGCATATCGAGCCATATCGGCGCGTTTGCCGCCGTGCCCTATTACTGGGTGCTCGACGACCAGTCGGACGCGACGATCACGCCGATGCTGACGACGGACGCGGGGCCGCAGCTCGACCTCGGGTATCGTCGCCGGTTCAACGACGGCTCGCTCGAGGTGAACGGCTCGCTCGGCTATCTCGACAACAGCCTGCAGGGCACCCTCTTCGCGCGCGGTCGGTTCGACTACGACGATACGTGGCGCTACGGCTTCGACGTCCAGCGCGCCTCGTCCAGCAACTACGTGCGCGACTTCCATCTCGACCACGTAGTCGGCAACGCGAACCTGCTGACCAGCCAGGTCTACCTCGAAGGCTTCGGCCAGGGCGCCTACTCGCGCCTCGACATGCGGTTCTATCAGGGTCTCGACGACACCATCGTCGACACCAAGCTGCCCTTCGTGCTGCCGCGCTACCAGGTACAGCTATTTCGGCCTGCCCGACGCCCTGGGCGGGCGGCTCAAGGTCGATGCCGGCGCGTTCAACGTGATGCGGAGCGACGGGACGAACACGCGGCGCGCCAATCTCACCCTGGAATACGCCCGGCCGTTCGTCGGCGAGCTCGGCGATCTGTGGAAGCTCACCTTCCACGGCGACGCCGCCGGCTACAACGCGTCGGACATGAACCAGCAGCCGAACTTCAGCACCGAGAGCTCCATCTCGACCGCGCGCGCGCTGCCGCAGGTGGCGGTCGACTTCCGCTGGCCGTTCATGCGCGACGGCGGTGCCTGGGGCAGCCAGATCATCGAGCCGATCGCCCAGCTCGTCGTTGCCCCCCGCTCTGGCGACAGCCAGCTCAACCGCATCCCGAACGAGGACAGCCTCGATCTCGAATTCACCGACGCCAACCTGTTCGGCTTCAACCGCTTCCCCGGTATCGACCGGCTGGAGGGCGGCGTGCGCGCCAACGTGGCACTGCATGGGGCCTGGTACCTCAACGGCACCAGCTTCGATAGCATGATCGGCCAGTCCTACCGGACCGAGAAGGACAACCTGTTCCCCGAGATCTCGGGGCTGCACGACACGGTGTCCGACATCGTGGGCCGCGCCACTTTCGCCCCGACCGATTGGTTCGACGTCACCTACCGCACGCGGCTCGACCACAAGACGCTGAACACCCGCATGGCCGACGCCCTGGCCAGCGTCGGCGGGCCGAAATTCCGGATGGCCGGCGGCTACATCTACACGACCTACGACCCCTACCAGTTCTATGACCAGCCGCCGCCGCCGCCGGTCTCCTCGGGCTTCTTCGTGCCACGCAACGAGATCACGCTGGGCGCGTCCACCACCTGGGGGGCCTATCGGCTCGGCGTCTCCGGCCGGCGAGATCTCGCGACCAACAAGATGGTGTCGCTCGGGGTGGACGCTGCCTATGAAGACGAGTGCTTCATCTTCGACATCCGCTTCAATCGCCGATACACCTCGTATAATGGCGACAACGGCTCGAGCACGATTCTCTTCCAGCTGACCTTCAAGACGATCGGTCAGTTCGGCTTCCGCGCGATGTGATACCGGAGCGGCTCTCCATGACACCACGCCTTGCCAAGGCTCATCTCTCCCGGACGATCCTGCCCGCGCTCGCCGCCCTGCTTGTTGGGGCGGCGGCCGTGACGTCGGGCGGGACCGCGAGCGCCGCGCCGCCGGCCGCCGCCCGGCGGGCCGCGGCGGCCAAACCGCCCGCGCCGCTGCCCGAGGCGGGGATCGTCGCCATCGTCAACGGCGCCGTCATCAGCAACGGCGACGTGACCAACCGCGGGCGGCTGTTCGCGCTATCGACCGGCATGGGCATCTCGCCCGAGATCCTGGACCGGCTGCGGCCCCAGATCACCCGTCAGCTGATCGACGAGCGGCTGCGACTGCAGGAGGTGCAGCGGCGCCACATCATCGTCTCCGACAAGGACATCGCCGCCGCGATTCACGAGATCGAGGCGAGGAACGGGATGCCGCCCGGCGCGCTGCAGGCCAAGCTCACCGCGGACGGCGTCGGGCTGCGCACCCTGGTGGACCAGATCCGGGTGCAACTCGGCTGGACCCGCGTGCTGCGCGAGCAGCTCGGCGAGAACGCGACGATCAAGCCATCGGAGATCGAGGAGCAGCAGAAGCTGCTGGCACAGCAGGTCGGCCGACCCGAGTTCCGGGTGGGCGAGATCTTCATCCCGGTGGACGATCCGGCCAACACCGCCGACGCCCAGAAATTCGCCGAGACGGTCATCGGCGAGCTCCGGGCCGGCGCGCCGTTCGCGGTCGCGGCGGCACAATTCAGCCAGAGCCAGACCGCGCTGCAAGGCGGCGATCTCGGCTGGGTGCAGCCGAACCAGCTCGATCCCGAGGTGGCGCGCGTGGTCCAGGAGATGCCTCCCGGCGCCATCAGCAACCCGCTGCGGGTGCCCGGCGGCTATACCATCGCGACCTTGCGGGCGCGCCGCGAGATCGGCCGCGACGTGGGGACGATGGTGTCCATTCGCCAAACGTTCTTCCCCTTCAGCTCGCCGCTCAATCCGCAGGCGCCGACCGAGCAGCAGCGCCAGGCGCTGGAGCGCGCCAAGGGGGTCAGCGGCAGCGTGCATAGCTGCGAGGCGATGGAGGCGGCGGCGAAATCCAACAACTCGCCCCGCCCCGCCGATCCGGGCGAGGTGCGGCTGGAGGGCGTCAACCCGCCGCAATTCCGCCAGCTCCTCGCGACCTTGCCGACCGACCGCGCCAGTCAGCCGCTGGTCGCCAGCGATGGGATCGCCGTGATCATCGTCTGCTCGCGCGAGCAGAAGAACCTTGCTCAGCTCAGCAAGGAGGAAATCAGCAACCGCCTCCTCTCCGAACGGGTGGAACTGCTCTCGCGCCAATTGCAGCGCGACCTGCGCCGCCGGGCGATGATCGACGTGCGCGCGCAAAAGGTGGCGGGCGGGGCCTGACCGCGGAGGGCCGCGACCCGCGCGGCGCCGGGGCGATGGCCGAGGCGCTGCCGCCGCTGCGCGAGGTGATCGCCCGGCACGGGCTCGACGCCCGCAAGAAGCTGGGCCAGCACTTCCTGCTCGACGCCAATCTGACCGGCCGCATCGTGCGTCAGGCCGGTCCGCTCGCGGGCCGGCACGTGATCGAGATCGGCCCCGGCCCGGGCGGCCTCACCCGGGCGCTGCTCGCCTCCGAGGCGGCGAGCGTGACCGCGATCGAGGTGGATCCGCGCGCCGTGGCGGCGATGCGCGAGCTGGAGGCCGAGGCCAGCGGCCGGCTGCACGTACTGGCTGGCGACGCGCTGCGGCTCGATCTGCGCGCGCTGACCGAGGCACCGCGCCAGATCGTTGCCAACCTGCCCTACAACGTCGCCACGCCGTTGCTCATCCTCTGGCTGCGCCAGGCAGCCGCGTTCGAGCGGATGACTCTGATGTTCCAACAGGAGGTCGCCGAACGGATCTGCGCCGCCCCGGACACGCCCGCCTACGGCCGGCTCTCGGTGCTGGCGCAATGGCTCTGCGCGGTCGACCTCAAGCTGCGGATCCCCCCCGCCGCCTTCGTCCCGCCGCCGAAGATTTGGTCCGCCGTGGTGGGTTTTTCCCCCCATTCCGCGCAGCCCGACCCCGCGCTGTTCGCCACGATGGAGCGCCTGACCGCCGCCGCCTTCGGCCAGCGCCGCAAGATGCTGCGAGGCTCGCTCAAGCCGCTCGGCGGCGAGACGCTGCTGGCCCGCGCCGGCATCGACCCGAAGCGGCGAGCGGAGACACTGTCGGTCGCGGAGTTCGACGGGCTGGCGCGGTTTCTGGGGTGACGGAAAGCAGGGGCATTGTCGATTAGCGGCCCTCGAATCCGTCGAGCACGTCTTCGGGCAGCGGCGCGTCGAAGTTGGGCGGAATGCGAAGGCATCCGGCCAGCAAGCCAAGCGCGCGTTTCGGATGTGGCGTCGCAAATTGCACCAACTTCGCAACCGGTTTGCCGGCATGAGTGATTACGATCTCCTCGCCAGCCGCCGCTTTCTCGACCAATCGGGAGAGTTCCGTAGAAGCGGCCTGGGTATCGACGGTCTGCATTCGCTTCATCCTCCCGACGGTGCCCGTGTCGGGGGGCTCACAGCCAGGACTAGCCAACGGCCCCCGTCGCCAGTGCCATCGCCCATTCTGGCCGTCCATTTTCTATGGCTCGGCGCGATGCGGATGCCCAGTCATATTCGAGCGCAAACAGTTCTGCACCCCACCGCCCATTGCGCTTCGTCAGGATTGCATATCGCGCATGTGGCGAGCGGTGTTCAAGATTCGCAGCTATCGAAATGTCTGCAAAAACCGGGCAGCCGACACTCCCAGGGTTCACGATGAGACATCCGCCTGGACCGAGCGTGACGCTTTGCCGATGGCTGTGACCGCATAACACGACACTCGCCTTGGCCGCACTCCCAAGCCGTGCCTCCAATACATTGCGACGTGCCGGAACAAACCGTCCGTCCTCAACCGTCTCCTCCAGCAAGCAAGTGCTATCGTCGTCAGGCGTGCCGTGGACCGCCAAAATGTCCTCGGTAAGCTCGATACGAGGAGGCAAGCGGTGCAACGCTTGCCGTTGCTCTGGCTTCAGCGCAGCGCGCGCGTAGATTCCGGCTGGCGAGAGTTGCGCATCGGGAAACTCCTCGATCCATCGGTCGTGATTCCCCCTGACCGTTGGTAAATTGAGTGCCTGGAGAGTCTCAAAGGTCTCCCTGGGCCATAGTGGGCTGGTGACACAATCGCCTAAATTGATGGTGGCATCGGTGCCACGGGCCTTGATGTCAGCAAGGACTGCCTCCAGCGCGAGGAGGTTTCCGTGGACATCCGAAATGACTGCCAGCCGCATCGGGCGATCCCCTTTAAGTTCCCACCAGCCCCCGCGCGAACTCGCCCGCGTCGAACGGCCGCAGGTCGCCGGCCTGCTCGCCGACGCCGACCGCGTGGACCGGCAGGCCGAATTCCTCGGCCAGCGCCACCACGATTCCGCCACGGGCGCTGCCGTCGAGCTTGGTGACGACGAGACCGGTGACATCCACCATCTCGCGGAACACGCGCACCTGCTGGATCGCGTTCTGGCCGGTGGTGGCGTCGAGCACCAGCAGCACCGAGTGCGGCGCCTCCGGATCCTGCTTGCGGATCACCCGGATGATCTTCTTCAATTCCTCCATCAGCACGGAGCGGTTGTGCAGCCGCCCGGCGGTGTCGATCAGCAGCACGTCGGCGCCCTCGGCCTTCGCCTGCGTCAGCGCCTGGAACGCCAGACCCGCCGCGTCGGCGTTGGGCGCGCCGGCGATCACCGGAGCGTCCGTCCGCTGGCCCCAAATCTGCAGCTGCTCCACGGCGGCGGCGCGAAAAGTGTCGCCGGCGACCAGCACGGGACGCATCCCCTGCTCGCGATAGAGCTGCGCCATCTTGCCGATCGTGGTGGTCTTGCCGGTGCCGTTCACCCCGACCACCAGCACGACATGCGGCTTGCGCGCGTGGTCGATGACCAGCGGATGCGCCACCGGCGTGAGAATGGCGGAAATCTCCTCGGCCAGCGCCGTCTTGATCTCTTCGTCCGTCACCTCGGTGCCGAAGCGGGTGCGGCGGAACGTCGCGATCACCCTTGCCGCGACCTCGGTGCCGAGATCGGCGGAGATCAGCAACTCCTCCAGTTCCTCCAGCGCCTCTTCATCGAGCCGGCGCTTCTTGAAGACCGTGGTGATCCCCTCGGTCAGCTTCTGCGTGCTGCGCGAGAGGCCCTGCTTGAGCCTGCCGAAGAACCCGCCGAGCGCCATCAGACCGGCTCCGCCAAAACGGTCTTGTCAGTCGCGCCGATCCCGCGCGCCGAGATCATACGACCAAGCGCGACCGGGCGGGTCAGCCGGACCGGCGCGAAATGCTCGCTGTGACCCGCCTCCTCGCTCTCGGCGAGTACGCTCATCGTCCGTCCGATCTGCGCCTCACAGAACCGCCGGGTGGCGCGCTGCCCCGCCTCGCGCAGCCGCGCCGCGCGCTCCCGTCGCACCGGCTTGGCGACCGGCGGCATCCGCGCGGCCGGGGTGCCGGGCCGCTCGCTATAGGGAAAGACGTGGAGGAATTGCAGCCCGGCCTCCTCGACGAAGGCCAGGGTCTCCTCGAACAGCGCCTCGGTTTCGGTCGGGAAGCCGGCGATCAGGTCCGCCCCGAAGGCGATGCCGGGACGCAGCGCGCGCGCGCGCGCGACGGTCGCGAGCGCGTCCGCCCGCAGATGGCGCCGCTTCATGCGCTTGAGGATGAGGTCGCTGCCGGCTTGCAGGGAGAGATGCAGATGCGGCATCAGCCGCGGCTCCTCGGCGATCAGCCGCCAGAGATCGGAGTCGATGGCGGCGGGGTCGAGCGACGAGAGCCTGAGGCGTGGCAGCTCGGGCACCAGCGCCAGCAAGCGGCGCACCAGCTGCCCCAACGTTGGCTGCCCCGGCAAATCCGGCCCATAACTGGTCATATCGACGCCGGTGAGCACGATTTCGGAGAATCCCGCGGCGACCAGCGAGCGCACCTGCTCGACCACGCCGCCCACCGGCACGCTGCGGCTCGGGCCGCGGCCGAACGGGATCACGCAGAAGGTGCAGCGATGGTCGCACCCCTGCTGCACCTGCACGAAGGCTCGCGCGCGGCCAGCGAACTCGGTGACCAGATGCGCCGCCGTCTCGCGGGCGGCCATGATGTCCGACACGCCGCCGGCCGCATCCGCCGTCCAGCTCTCCGGTCGCAGCTTTTCGAGATTGCCGAGCACCCGGTCCACCCCCGGCAGCGCCGACCACGCGCCGGGGTCGATCTGCGCGGCACAGCCCGTCACCACGATCCGCGCCTTCGGGCGCTCGCGCCGAGCGCGACGGATCGCCTGTCGCGCCTGGCGCTCGGCCTCGGCCGTCACCGCGCAGGTGTTGACGATCACGGTATCGCTCAGCGCCGCCGCGTGAGCCGCGCATCACCTCGCTCTCATAGGCGTTCAGCCGGCAGCCGAAGGTGACGATTTCCACGCGTCATGCGGGGAACGCCCCGAGGTCGATCACGCCGGTGAAAATGGTCGCGGTCGGCCCGGACATCAGCACGTGGCCGTCCTTCTCCCGCCACTCGATCTCCAGGGTCCCGCCGTCGAGCTCGATCGCCGCGCGCCGGCCCGTGAGGCCCCGGCGATGGGCGTTGACCAGGGCAGCGCACGCCCCGGAGCCGCAGGCGCGGGTGAGCCCGGCCCCGCGCTCCCATACGCGCAGACGGATGTGGTCGGGGGCGAGCACCTGGGCGAAGCCGATATTGGCGCGATCGGGAAACAGTTTATCGTGCTCCAGCGCCGGCCCCAGCGTCTCGATCGGAATGGCGGCGATATCCGGCACGAAGAAGGTGGCGTGCGGGTTGCCCATGCTCGCAGCGGCGGGGTCGGCGAGCGGCCCTGCCGCGAGATCGAGATGCAACGTGTCCATCGGCCGGGCGAGCGGGACGTCCTCCCAGCCGAGCCGGGCCGGCCCCATGTCCACCTCCACCTCGCCGTCGGCGCCGAGGACGGCGGTGAGCTTGCCCGCGACGGTGGCGATGGCGAGCTTGCGCTTGCGGCCCTCGCGCGCGATGAGCCCGGCGACGCAGCGCGTCGCATTGCCGCAGGCGCCCGCCTCCGAGCCGTCGGGATTGCGAATGCGCATGAACGCCGTCGCTCCCGAGCCGCGCGGCGCGCGCTCGATGGTGATGAGCTGGTCGCAGCCGATCCCGGTCCGCCGATCGGCGAGTGCCGCCGCCAGCGCAGGCGTGAAGCCGAACGGCCCGTCGCGCTCGTCGAACACGACGAAATCGTTGCCGCAGCCGTGCATCTTGAGGAAGGGGGCCAGCATCACGGGCTTATATTTGCCACCCAGGCGGAAAAGATAGCCCCGTCCTTGCGTCACGGCCCTGCCCTGGCTATACCCCCGCCCCTGTTCGCGCGTCCGGGCCTGGAATGGGCTGCCCGGCCGCGACGACCTGCGCGGATCACTCGATCTCTGGGCAGGACCGAAGAAGAAGGAGAACAAAATGCCCAAGATGAAGACCAAGTCGTCGGTCAAGAAGCGGTTCAAGATCACCGCGACCGGCAAGGTCCTGGCGGGTCCGGGCATGAAGCGCCACGGCCTGATAAACCGGCCGCAAAAGATGAAGCGCACCAACCGCGGCAGCCAGACGCTGACCGAGGCCGACGGCAAGACGGTCAAGCAATGGGCCCCTTACGGGCTGCGGTGAGGAGATAGCGCATGGCACGCGTCAAGCGCGGCACGACCACCCACGCCCGGCACAAGAAGGTCCTGGATCAGTCCAAGGGCTTCTACGGGCGCTCGTCCACCAATTACCGGATCGCGCTGGAGCGGCTCGAGAAGTCGCTGCAGTACGCCTATCGCGACCGGCGCAACAAGAAGCGCGACTTCCGCGGGCTGTGGATCCAGCGCATCAACGCGGCGGTCCGCGAGCACGGCCTGACCTATTCGCGATTTATCGCCGGGCTGAACAAGGCGGGCATCGAGATCGACCGCAAGGTGCTCGCCGCGATCGCCTACGACGATGCCGCGAGCTTCGCGGAGATCGTCAAGAAGGCCCAAGCCGCGTTGGCCGAGCCCGCCCTGGCCTGAGTTCGATCCCGTTCGGGAAACCGTTCTAGCCGGAGAAAGGGCTGCCCGCGTCGGGCGGCCCTTTGTCGTGAGAGAGCCATGCAAGACGACCTGCTCGCCCTGAAGACCGAGACCGACGCAGCCCTGGCCGTGGCCGCCGATTTGCGCGCCTGGGACGCGGTGCGCGTCGCCGTGCTCGGACGCAACGGCCGGCTCACCGCGCTGCTGAAGGAATTGGGCAAAACCCCGCCCGAGCAGCGGCGCGAGCGTGGTGCCGCGCTCAACCGCCTCAAGGACGACCTCGCCGCCGCGATCGAGACCCGCCGCGCCGCACTGGAGGCGTCGGAACTCGACGCAAAACTGGCCGAGGAAAAACTCGACGTCACGCTGCCGCCGCGCCCCGCGCCACAGGGCCTGATCCACCCGATCAGCCGCACCGAGGAAGAGATCGCGGCAATCTTCGGCGCGATGGGTTTTTCCATCGCCGAGGGGCCGGACATCGAGAGCGACTGGCACAATTTCGGCGCGCTCAACATCCCCGCGCACCATCCCGCGCGCGCCGACCACGACACGTTCTACCTGCCGCCGATTGGCCCCCTGGGCGGCAACGCGCCGCCGCGCGTGCTGCGCACCCACACCTCGCCGGTGCAGATCCGCTCGATGCTGGCCGCGCCGCCGCCGCTGCGCGTCATCGCCATCGGCCGCACCTACCGCGCCGACCACGACGCGACGCACAGCCCGATGTTCCACCAGTGCGAGGGGCTGGTGGTGGACCGCGACATCACCCTCGGCCACCTCAAGGGCTGCCTGATCGACTTCCTCCGGGCGTTCTTCGGCATCTCCGGTCTGCCGGTGCGCTTCCGCGCCAGCTACTTCCCGTTCACCGAGCCGTCGATGGAGGTGGATATCGGCTGGAACCGCAAGACTGGCGAACTCGGCGCCGGCGGCGACTGGCTGGAGATATTGGGCAGCGGCATGGTGCATCCCCGCGTGCTGGCCAATTGCGGACTCGACCCGCGCGAGTGGCAGGGTTTTGCGTTCGGCATGGGGGTCGAGCGCGTCACCATGCTCAAGCACGGCATCGCCGACCTGCGGCCGTTCTTCGAGAGCGACATCCGCTGGCTGCGCCACTACGGCGCGAGCCCGCTCGCGCCGGTGATGCTGCACGAGGGGGTGTGAGGCGATGAAATTCACCCTCTCCTGGCTGCGCGACCACCTCGACACCGACGCGCCGCTCGACCGCATCACCGACACGCTGACCATGATCGGGCTGGAGCTCGAAAGCGTGGAGGATCGCGGTGCCACATTGGCGGCATTCCGCATCGCCCGCGTCGTCGAGGCCGCCCCGCACCCTAACGCCGACCGGCTGCGCGTCTGCCAGGTCGATACGGGCGACGGCATCGCCTCGGTGGTGTGCGGCGCCCCCAACGCGCGTACCGGCATGAAGGGTGTATTCGCCGCCCCCGGCAGCTTCATCCCCGGCTCCGGCATTACGCTCAAGATCGGAGAAATCCGTGGCGTGCAAAGTGCCGGAATGCTGCTCTCCTATCGCGAGATGGGCTTGGGCGAGGACCACACCGGCATCGTCGAGCTGCCTGACGACGCGCCGGTCGGCGCCGCCTACGTCACATGGGCCGGGCTCGACGACCCGGTCATCGAGATCGGCGTAACGCCCAACCGGGGCGACGCGCTCGCCATTCGCGGCATCGCCCGCGACCTCGCCGCCGCCGGCGTGGGCACGCTGAAGCCGTGGCGCCCCGCACCTGTCCCGGCCGCGTTCGAGGGCGGGTTGCAATGGAAGATCGCGTGGCCCGAGGCGTGCCCCTGGGTGCTCGGGCGGACCATCCGCGGCTTGCGCAACGGCCCCAGCCCGCAATGGCTGCAGGACCGGCTGACCGCGCTCGGCCTCCGCCCGATCAACGCGCTGGTCGACGTGACCAACTACTTCACGCTCGACCTCGGCCGCCCGCTGCATGTGTTCGACGCGGACAAGGTCTCAGGCGGCGTCCTGACACTCCGCCCGGGGGCCGGGGAGAGCTTTCGTGCGCTCAACGGGCGCGACTACACCGCGACGCCGGAGGATTGCGTGATCGCCGATGCCGTCGGGGTGCAGTCGCTGGCCGGGGTGATCGGCGGCGAGGCAACCGGCTGCGACGAGGGCACCACCAGCGTATTCGTGGAATGCGCGCTGTTCGACCCAATCCGCGTGGCACTCACCGGCCGCCGCCATCAGATCGTCTCCGATGCCCGCCAGCGTTTCGAGCGCGGCGTCGATCCCGCGCTGATGCCGGACGCCACCGAGGCGGCCACGCGCATGATTCTGGACCTGTGCGGCGGCGAGCCCGGCGCGGTGGTGAGCGCCGGGAGCGAGCCGCCCTGGCAGCGCGACGCCACCATGCGCTTCGAGCGGCTGGCCGGCCTCGGCGGGGCCGATATTCCAGCCGACGAGGCGGTCGCCGCGCTCGAACGGCTCGGTTTCGCGGTGCGGCAGCGCGACGCTGCCCGTGTCACCGTCGCGGTGCCGTCCTGGCGCAACGACGTGGCCGCCCAGGTGGCGCTCGATCAGGCCGACGAACTGCCAGCCTCGGGCGTCGCGGCGGAGGGCTGCGCCGAGATCGAGCCGGAATGCGACCTGATCGAGGAGGTGCTGCGCCTGCGCGGCCTCGACGCCATCCCGCCCGTTTCGCTGCCCCGCGCCGCCCCGGTCCCGGCCGCGACGCTGACCCCGGCCCAGGCGCGCACCGCGCTGGCCCGCCGCACCCTCGCCGCGCGCGGGCTGGCCGAGTGCGTCACGTTCAGCTTCATGGCGGCGCAAGGACGGGGAAATATTCGGCGCCACGCCCGACAGCCTGCGCCTGCTCAACCCGATCGCCGCCGACCTCGACCAGCTCCGCCCCACGCCGGTCGCGACGCTGGCCTTCGCCGCCGCACGCAACGCGGCGCGCGGCTTCCCCGACGCCGGCCTGTTCGAGATCGGCCCCGCCTTCGCCGCCGAGGCGCCCGACGGCCAGCGCCTGGTCGCCGCCGGCCTGCGCGTCGGCAACACGCCGCGCAGCTGGATCGCGCCCGCGCGCGCGTTCGACGCGATGGACGCCAAGGCCGATCTGTGGGCGGCGCTGGCCGCCCTCGGCGTGCCGATGGAGGCGCTGACCGTCACCCCCGACGCGCCCGGCTTCTATCACCCCGGTCGATCCGGCACCGTGCGGCAAGGGCCGAAAACCGCGCTCGGCACATTTGGCGAGCTGCATCCGCGCATCCGCGCCAATCTCGACCTGCCCGGCACCGCCGTCGCGTTCGAGCTGTTCCTCGACGCCATCGCCGAGCCGAAGCGCCGCCGCAAGGCCGCGCCCGACCTGCCCGCCTACCAGCCGGTGCGGCGCGACTTCGCCTTCATGGTGGACGAGGGCGTGAGCGCCGACGCCGTGCTCCGCGCCGCCCGGGGGGCCGAGCGCGCGCTCACCGCCGGGGTCACGCTGTTCGACGTCTACGCCGGCGACAAGCTGCCCCCGGGCAGGAAATCCATCGCGGTCGAGGTGGTATTCCAGCCCCGCGAACGGACGCTCACCGACGCCGAGATCGAGGCCGCCACGCAAAAGGTGGTCGCGGCGGTGGCGAAGGCGACGGGCGGCGTCCTGCGGTAGCTGACAATGGACCGCCCCAGCACCTATATTCACGGCATGTCCGAAGCCGCGCACTTGCCCCGCATGACGGCCGACGAGTTCATCGCCTGGGCGATGGAACAGCCGCGCGGGCGGTACGAGCTGGTCGAGGGCGAGGTCGTCGCCATGGCGCCCGAGCGCTTGATCCACGCCGAGGTCAAGGGCATGTTTTTTCGGCGTTTGGCCGAGGAAATTGAGCGACTATGCCTCGATTGCTCCGCTCTCCCGGACGGCGTGGCAGTTCGGATCGACGACACGACCATATACGAGCCGGACGCGCTATTGCGTTGCGGCCCGAAACTGCCGGGCAACACGGTCCAAGTGACCGATCCACTTGTCATCGTCGAAGTTCGATCCAGAAGCACCCAGGCGATCGACGCTGGCGTCAAGCTTGTTGACTACTTCCGCCTTCCCTCGCTGCGGCACTATCTCATCGTTCGCGCCGAGGAACGCACCGTGATCCACCACGAGCGTCGGGGTGAGGGCGACGAGATCGCAACCCGCATCATCCGCGACGGCGGCCCGGTCGCGCTCGATCCGCCCGGCATTGTGCTGCGCGACCTGTTTCCTGCACCGTAGCTGACATCCGGCCGCGTCTGCCCTATCTGAACGCCACACCAGCCGGCCATTCCGCCCGGCGCTGCCAGGCATCCCATGACCGACACGCCCATCGACCACATCCGCAACTTCGCGATCATCGCGCATATCGACCACGGGAAATCCACCCTGGCCGACCGCCTGATCCAGGCCACCGGCGCGCTCACCGACCGGGAGATGACCAATCAGGTCCTCGACAACATGGAGTTGGAGCGCGAGCGCGGCATCACCATCAAGGCGCAGACCGTCCGCCTCGCCTATCGCGCGCGCAACGGCGAGATGTACGAGCTCAACCTGATGGACACGCCGGGCCACGTGGACTTCGCCTATGAGGTCAGCCGCAGCCTCGCCGCCTGCGAGGGCTCTCTCCTGATCGTGGACGCCAGCCAGGGTGTCGAGGCGCAGACGCTCGCCAACGTCTATCACGCGATCGAGGCCGGCCATGAGATCGTACCGGTGCTAAACAAGATCGACCTGCCGGCCGCCGAGCCCGAGCGGGTGAAGCAGCAGATCGAGGACGTGATCGGCCTCGACACCTCGGATGCCGTCGAGATCAGCGCCAA
Organism: uncultured Alphaproteobacteria bacterium; assembly: GCA_963799825.1. Taxonomy (GTDB): domain Bacteria; phylum Pseudomonadota; class Alphaproteobacteria; order Acetobacterales; family Acetobacteraceae; genus JAFKFI01. The sequence goes on along the minus strand of CAWCYL010000007.1, from coordinate 89,868 downwards.
GACCGGGCTGAACATCGAGGGCGTGCTGGAGGCGCTGGTCCATCGACTGCCGGCCCCCCAGGGCGACGCCACGGCGCCGCTCAAGGCGCTGCTGGTGGATAGCTGGTACGACCAGTATCTCGGCGTGGTCATTCTCGTGCGGGTGAAGGACGGTCGGCTCAGGCACGGCCAGAAGATCCGCATGATGTCCACCAGCGCGGTGCATTCGGTCGAGCAGGTCGGCGTGTTCTCGCCCAAGATGATCCCGACCGACGACCTCTCGCCCGGCGAGATCGGCTACATCACGGCCGCCATCAAGACCGTCGCCGACTGCAACGTGGGCGACACCATCACCGACGACCGCGTGCCGGCGGCCGAGGCGCTGCCCGGCTTCAAGCCGTCGGTCCCGGTGGTCTGGTGCGGGCTCTATCCGGTGGACGCCGACGACTTCGAGAAGCTGCGCGAGAGCCTGGGCAAGCTCAGGCTGAACGACGCCTCGTTCCACTACGAGCCGGAGACCTCGGCGGCGCTGGGCTTCGGATTCCGCTGCGGCTTCCTCGGCCTGCTCCACTTGGAGATCATCCAGGAGCGGCTGTCGCGCGAGTTCGCCCTTGAGCTGATCGCGACGGCGCCCTCGGTGGTTTATCGCCTCTATCGCACCAACGGCGAGATGCGCGAGCTGCACAACCCCGCCGACATGCCGGACGGCAGCGTGATCGACCACATCGAGGAGCCGTGGATCCGTGCCACGATCATGGTGCCCGACGACTATCTCGGCGCGGTGCTGACCCTGTGCAACGACCGGCGCGGCGAACAGGCGGATCTCACCTATGTCGGCAACCGCGCGATGGCGGTGTACCGGCTGCCGCTCAACGAGGTGGTGTTCGACTTCTACGACCGGCTGAAATCGGTCTCGCGCGGCTACGCCAGCTTCGACTACCAGATGGACGGCTATGCCGAGGCCGACCTCGTGCGGATCTCCATCCTGGTCAACAACGACCCGGTGGATGCGCTGTCCTTCATCGCCCACCGCAGCGCCGCCGAGAGCCGCGGCCGGGCGATCTGTGCGCGGCTCAAGGATCTGATCCCCCGCCAGCTGTTCAAGATCGCCATCCAGGCGGCGATCGGCGGCCGCGTGGTGGCGCGCGAGACGATCGGCGCGCTGTCCAAGGACGTGACCGCCAAGTGCTACGGTGGCGACATCTCGCGAAAGCGAAAGCTTCTGGAGAAGCAGAAGGAGGGCAAGAAGCGAATGCGCCAGTTCGGCAAGGTCGACATCCCGCAATCCGCCTTCCTCGCCGCGCTGAAGATGGAGAGCTGACGAGACAACGCTTGCCTGAAACGCTTGCCACCTGGACGCCCGATGCTATTTTGCCCCCGCTCTCGCGCTGGAGGGATGGCCGAGCGGCTTAAGGCGCACGCTTGGAAAGCGTGTGTGCGTTAACGCGTACCGTGGGTTCGAATCCCACTCCCTCCGCCAGCGGCTTATCCCGCGACTTTGTCGTCCTGAAATGCCCTTCAAATCTGGCGTTTCAAGCAACTTCTATCTCCAGCAGTCCCGCCATGACCCGCTGCATCCCGCAAAATTCCGGGTATTTTGCCGGGTAGAGATGCTACCCTGACCGGGTATCGGTAGGGGAACCTGACGCGTGCTTCGTAGCGCAGGCGCCATAACTTGCGCCCGTAGCCGACTTTACGCCGCCGATCGTGCTAAACCTGCTGCGCGCGATCGAAGCACGACCAGCCATCGAGACTGCGCTACGAGTGCGGCAACGCATGTCGGCGGTCTTCGTCTACGCGATAGCCTCGGGCCTCAGCCAGTCAGATCCGGCCGCCATCGTGCAGGGCGCAATGGCCCCGCTGGTCAAGCGCCGCCAGCCCGCGGTGGTCGAGCTTGATGAGGCGCCAGCGGCACTGGCGAGCCGCGGCTGTGCCTGCCCATCCGGTCACCAAGCTGGCCTTGCGACTGCTCGCCCTCACGGCCGTGCGCCCAGGAGAAATCCGAGGCGCGGCATGGACCGAGAAGGAGAGGCTCGACACCACCGAAGCGCTGTGGCGCGTGCCCGGCGAACGAATGAAAACGAAGCGCGAGCACTTCGTACCGTTATCGCGCCAAGCGGTCGCGATGCTCGAGGCGGTGCGTCCGCTGACGGGGCGCGGGGCGCTCATTTGCTGAACCGGGCCGGGTATTCCAGCCGGCACGTGCCGTACGGTTGGCGGGCAACGTTCTCGACCATCATGAACGAGCGCCATCGTGACGACCGCTACGTTATCGATCTCATCCTGGCGCATGCGCCCAAGGAGGCACCGGCGGCGGCTCCCGGGTAAAGAACCTCGCAGAGACGATCACCACCATCAGCACCAAACGCGACCGTTTCAAGGTATTGCTCGATGACCTCGACCGAGGGCAAGGCTTACATCATCTTCGCGCAAGCCGAAGATCGCACCGGCTACGCGCGCGGCACGCTCGCGACTTGCGCTGGGATGGCCGGGACAATCCCGCCGATGGACCCCAGGCCGATCCGCACAATGGCCGACATGGGCATGGACAACATGGACATGGGTGCGTGTTCCAGCTGATCGTGAACACTCGTTCCAGTCGATCGTGAACACTCGGTTCCAGCTGATCGTGAACACGGATTCCGGCCGATCGTGAACACCGCTCCGGTGATCATGAACGCGTTCGGCAGCGGGGTGGCGGGCCGGTTCCGCTGACAGTCTTCAACCACGGGTAGGTTCGATCTTTTGCCGAGCAGCAGGGGATCGGAATGCCGGGCGAGAGATTGTCGATGCGGAAGATACGCGAGGTACTGCGCCTGCGGTTCGGGCAAGGGCTGGCGCAGCGTGCCATCGGGCAGAGCCTTCGGCTGAGCGCCGGCGCGGTGAACGGCTATTTGAGCCGGGCCCGGCGGGCAGGCCTGGGCTGGCCGCTGCCGGATGATTTGGATGACGAGCGTCTCGAGAAGCTGCTGTTCCCGCCGCCGCCGGATGTGCCGGTGGATCAGCGGCCGGTGCCGGACTGGGCCGCGGTCCATCGCGAGCTGCGTCGCCCGAACGTGACGCTGGCGCTGCTGTGGGAAGAATACCGCGCCGGCGCTCCGGACGGCTTCGGCTATTCCTGGTTCTGCAATCTCTATCGGGAGTGGGTCGGGCGGCTGAAGCCGACGCTGCGCCAGGTGCACATGGCGGGGGAGAAGCTGTTCGTCGACTTCGCCGGTCACACCATGGAGGTGTTCGACGGGGCGACCGGCGAGGCACGCCGGGCGGAGATCTTCGTCGCGGTGCTGGGCGCCTCCAGCCTGATCTACGCGGAGGCGACCTGGAGCCAGGCGTTGCCGGACTGGATCGCCGTGCACGTGAACGTGCTGGCGTTCCTCGGCGGCGTGCCGCGGCAGATCGTCTGCGACAATCTGAAGGCCGGGATCACCAAGGCCTGCTTCTACGAGCCGACGGTGAACCGGACCTACGCCGACATGGCGGCGTACTACGGCACCGCGATCATTCCCGCCCGGCCCTACAAGGCGCGGGACAAGGCGAAGGTCGAAGTCGGCGTGCAGGTGGTGCAGCGCTGGATCCTCGCGCGGCTGCGCCATCGCCGGTTCTTCTCGTTGGGCGAGCTGAACGCCGCAATTCGCGAGCTGACCGCGCAATTGAACGATCGGCCCATGCGCGGCTGGGGCACGACCCGACGCGCTCTGTTCGAGCAGATCGATCGGCCGGCCTTGCTGCCGTTGCCGCCGACCCCGTACGAGTTCGCGGAGTGGAAGCGCTGCCGCGTCAGCCTCGACTACCACGTCGAGATCGCCAAGCACTTCTATTCGGTGCCGTTCCAGCTGCTGCGCCAGGAGGTGGAGGCGCGGATCACCGCCAAGACCGTGGAGGTCTTCCACCGCGGCAAGCTGGTGGCCACCCATCTGCGCAGCCTTCGGCGACATCGACCGAGCACGGTGCCGGAGCACATGCCGAGCTCGCACCGGCGCTACCGCGACTGGACCCATGAGCGGATCCTGCGAGAAGCGGTCGCGATCGGCGATGACACCGCCGCCCTGGTCGAGACCATCCTGCGCTCCCGGCCGCATCCGGAGCAGGGATTTCGCTCCTGCATCGGCATCCTCGGCCTGCAGAAGCGCTACGGCGCAGAGCGGCTGGACGGCGCCTGTGCCCGGGCGCTCGCACTGGGCACCCGATCCTACAGCTCGGTCGCCGCCATCCTGAAGAACCGGCAGGAGGCGAAGCCGGCCGAGCGCGGTCCGGCCGGCCTGTTCCACGAGAACATCCGCGGCTCCGGATATTATCATTGAAAGGGAGAACCATGCTGATCCATCCCCATGGTCGAGCGCCTGCGCGGCCTCGGCCTGACCGCGATGGCCGACGCGTTCATCGAGATGAAGAACACCTCGGCGGCCGACGACATCTCCCGCGAGGACTGGCTCGGCCTGCTGCTCGACCGCGAGGCGACCAGCCGGGAGAACAAGCGGCTCGATCGACGACTGCGCCACGCCCGATTGCGGCAGAGCGCGGTCATCGAGGATACCGACTTCCGCGTGCCGCGCGGGCTCGATCGCGCGCTGTTCCAGAAGCTCGCCGGATGCGGCTGGATCCGCGACAGCCAGCATCTGGTAATCGGCGGCCCAACCGGCGTCGGCAAATCGTGGCTGGCCTGCGCACTGGGCCACAAGGCGTGCCGCGAAGGCTACTCCGTGCTCTACCGGCGCGCCCCGCGGCTGTTCGCCGAACTCGCCACGGCGCGCGGTGAAGGCCGCGCGGCCCGGCTGATGGCGACGCTCGAGCGCACGCGCCTGCTGATCATCGACGACTGGGGACCAGAGCCGCTCTCCGCCGATCAGCGGCGCGATCTGCTGGAGATCGTCGAGGACCGCTACGAGAAGGGCTCGCTGCTGATCACCAGCCAGGTTCCGATCGGCCGCTGGCACGACCTCATTGGCGACCCCACCATCGGAGATGCGATCCTGGACCGCGTCGTCCATCGCGCCCACCGCATCGAACTGAAAGGACCCAGCTTGCGGAAACGCCACGCCGTCAACGCCACCGTCTCGGACGACGCAAGCTTGACGAACGCCAAGGGAAAGTGAGACGAGATCAACCGTCAGTGGCATCGTCCCGCCATCGCACCGTACCGCTCGCAAGGTCCCGCTCAGGCCCAGCGAGCGCGCGTTCACGATCACCGGATCAGGTGATCACGATCGGCCGGAATGGCCGTTCACGATCAACGGAATGCGCATCCAGCGTCTTGCCCGGCTGGTCGGTCACATCCCGCATGACGCATTCCAACGACGCCATCGCATGTTGAATGCTGCCGGTGACGTCGGGCTTCGGCCGCCGCGAAAGATCCTGGATCGCCTCGTGAATTTCCTTGGCGGCGGTTTGCCTGCCCGTCTGGCCCAGCAGCTCGATGGCCTGTTTCGGCATCGCCGAGAAGGCCTCGGAGCCGCTCACGACGATCTGGCCCTTTTCCATCGCCCAGCCAATGCCGTTCTCCCTGAAGAACCCTTTCAGGCCGTCCTCAAACCGCTTTGCCTTATCAGGGTCTTCAGAATTCCAGCCGGTCGAAAAACGCCTCGGCGATATCATAGACTTTGTGCCAGGGGCACTTTTCGACCAGCCACTGCACCTCCTGGAAAACGTTCCCATGACTCCAGTTGTTCGGATCAGGCCTCTTCAGCAGCACGCCGCACACGCCAAAGCGCATAATGTCCGCGCTCAGACCGAGACTGTCCCCGAGCATGACAACGGCTTCGCGCAAGGCTTCGGGCGCATCCTTCCCGGACAGTGATTTCCTGCTCTGGGGCGCGGTAGCCGAACCGGCTGGAAAACGGGCGATTATCCCTTTGCATTCTGATCTCTGCCATTCAGGGCGGCGAACGCCGGTGCAACGTGTTGGACCCATAGTTCCATGGGCAAGAGGCCCGAAGAGAATTGGTCGAGTGGCGGTATCTGCTGCAGCGTATGCTCACTGACGGTCACGCTGCTGGCGATATAGCGCAGGCTCAGCTCGCCGATCCTGACCTCGCGGGCGGGCAAGGATCGCTCGACGCGGGCCAGGTCACGGTTCAACAGATAAGGCAAACGCGGCGTCAGATCCTTCGGCTCCAGTCCATGCACGGCGACCACGTTGTCGCTAACCACGTCAAACCAGCGGGGGACGCACCACTCGCCCGCTTCCGCCGCTACCACTGCTGGCAACAGCGCTGCGATGGCGGGCTGAAGGTCGACCCATTTCTGATGCCTGAGAGTCGGATCGACCACTATGAACGGCGGCGCGACCAGCCAGCCGTGTCCCGTCACGTCGTCAGGATCGGCGCACACTTCACATGCAGGGAAATATCGCCTGCCGACTTCGGGCCGTTCCGGGATCTCAATGGTAAGCGAGCCGCGGGCGGCGAAGGACCAGACGCCCAACCGGTCCAGCATACGCGCCATGGCCGTGGCGACTTTGACGGCACCCAGCGTCCCGGCAGCAGCAAGCCGTGTTTCGATCAGTGTGGCGAGTTTGGGCACGGTCGCCCGCGCATGGGCCTCGTAGGCCTCATCGCAGGGACGCGTCAGCACCCACGATGAGTAAAGCTCCAGCGCCATGAAGGCGGGCTGATCGTAGAACCCGAACTCCGCCGTATTGACCCCATGACCGCGAAGTCCCGCATCCAGCTGATCGAACGACAGGCTACTTTGCCCTGCGAGCTTCCGCCGCCGTGCTTCTCCCATTTTCCGGCCATCCTCCTGCCGCCACTTTACTTGCTCTTGCCCGACATAAAGGACGTTCTGAACCGGCCTAGTCGATTGAAAAGACCGGACTTCGCGTTTGTGCGTATCCCAATTCGCCAGCCGATTCGACTCAGCGCGGCTATCAGCGCTGGATACGTCAGGCAACAGGGGCGCCAGGGGTGACGGTCACGTCGCGGATCTCGCCCGTGTAAGGAAAGCTGTCGTGCCGTTCGTAGAGCGGCCATAGCACCGGCGCGTGCGGCCATGCCGTTAACGCTCTTGAGCGCCGGCACGCCGGCGAGATCGAGCAGCGTCGGCATCACGTCGGTGACATGGGCGAACTGGGTGCGGATCGCACCGCCTTCGCGGATGCGCTTTGGCCACGAGACGATGAAGGAGACCCGCCTTCCGCCCGCGCCGGTATAGGTCTTGAAGGACGGGAACGGCGTGTTGGACACCTCGCCCCAGCCGGTCGGGTAGAGCGGGGCGCTGCGCGGCGTCCCGAGATCCGGCGCGTTGGCGCGCTCGACTTCGGGTGGTGGCGCGGCAAGGCCCATGTAGCGGCGGCTGTTGTTGAACATGCCGGTCGGGCCACCGGCGTCCGTCCCGCCATTGTCCGAGGAGAACAGGATGATGGTGTTGTCCAGCTCGCCGATCTGCTCGAGGAATGCCGTCAGTCGGCCGACATTCTGGTCGACGCTGTCCAGCATCGCCGCGAACACCTCCATGTGCCGCGTAAGCATCGGCCGGTCGGCCGGGTCGGTGTCCTTCCAGTCCGGCACCCGTGGATCGGAGGCCGGCAGCCGCGTGCCCGGCGGGATCAGCCCCCAAAGGCGACCGGAATGCGCCGGGGTTCCGGCGAAAGACGGGGAACGCAGCGCCGCACGAATCGTTGGGCAATCGAGGCCTGGCCGCACTCATGGAGGCGTCCGTCATCAGCGATCCCGATCCCAAGGATCCGACCGCGCCGGCGCTGCCCGACAGCAGCCGCCTTCCCCGCGCGCCCTATCACCAAGTGCTCTCCGGCCAGCCCGCGCTGGTGACCGGCGCCAATTCCGGCATCGGCAGGGCGGTGGCGCTGGGGTTGGCCCACGCCGGGGCGGACGTGGCGGTGAACTACGTCACCCATCCCGAGGCCGCGGAAGAAGTCGCCCATGAGATCGAGGGCATGGGCCGCCGTGCCATCGCGCTGAGGGCCGACGTCAGCAAGGAGGAGGACGTCGAGCGGATGTTCGCCGCCGCCGTCGCCCATTTCGGCACGCTGCACGTCGTCGTCAGCAACGCCGGCCTGCAGCGCGATGCCGCGTTCGACGCGATGACGCTGGAGCAGTGGAACACCGTCATCGGGGTGAACCTGACCGGCCAGTTCCTCTGCACGCGCGCCGCCGCCCGCGAGTTCAAGCGGCGCGGCGTCGTCTCCGGGGTCTCGCGCGCGGCGGGCAAGATCATCTGCATGAGCTCGGTCCACCAGGAGATCCCGTGGGCCGGCCACGCCAACTACGCCGCCTCGAAGGGCGGGGTCATGCTGCTGATGAAGAGCATCGCGCAGGAACTCGCGCCGCACTTCATCAGGGTCAACAGCATCGCACCGGGCGCCATCCGCACGCCGATCAACACGCCGGCTTGGGAAACACCGGCGGCCTATGCCGACCTGATGACCCTGGTGCCCTACAAGCGGATCGGGGAGCCGGACGACATCGCTCAGGCCGCCGTCTGGCTTGCCTCCGACGCCGCCGACTATGTCACCGGCGCCACGCTGTTCGTCGATGGCGGGATGACGCTCTATCCCGGCTTCTCCACCGGCGGATGATCCCGGCGAGGGGTTGCGCGGATGCCCCGAGGCCTCAGCGCAGCACGCAGGGCCGAACGATGCCCCGCTCACCGGGCCGCAAGCAGAGCAGCGCGCCGGCCAGCGGCTCGCGCCGTCGCTGCTCCGGCGTGAGCTTGTCGGACGCACTCGTCACGTAGAGCTGGTCGAGCGCCTCGCCGGCGAAGGCGCACATGGTCGGTTGGCTCACCGGCAGAGCGATGTCCCGGTCGACCGCACCCGCCGCTGTGTAGCGGCGCAGCCGGCCGGCGCCGTGCAGCGCACACCAGTAGCCGCCTTCAGTGTCGACGGCCGCACCATCCGGCAGGCCGAGCGTGTCGGGGATTTGGGCGAAGAGATCGCGCCTACCGATCCGCCCGCTTGCCGGATCGAACGCATAGGCGAACACCCGTCGCGTCTGGCTGTGCGACAGATAGAACAGCCGACCGTCCGGGCTCCAGGCCATGCCGTTATGCAGCTCGGCGGCATCCGGTTCCCGGCGCAGGCCTTCGCCCAGGGCAAAGCTGTGCAGCGACGATGCCTGCGGGGGATGAGCAGCATTCAACGGGTCGAACATCACACCGACCCAGAAGCGGCCGGCCGCGTCGCAGGTGCCCTCGTTGAAGCGGAACAGAGCCGGGTCGAAGGGCGGAGGGGCGAGGCGCGTCAGCGAGCCCGAAGCGAAGTCGAGCCGGAAGATCCCCTGTCGTAGCGCGACCACGGCACCCGCTGCGTCCGAGAGCAACGCGAACGCGCCGATGTCGCTCGGCAGCGGCCAGGACCGCTGGCTTGCCGTTGCCGGATCGAGGCGATACAGCGCGGGTCTCTTCACGTCGATCCAATAGAGCGCCTTCTCGGCCGCCGCCCAGGTCGGCAATTCGCCGATCGTCGCACCTGCGTCGAGAACCACCTCGATGTCCACCGATCCCTCCACGCGCGCTATCATCGCGCTGCCATCTCTATCGAGGGAACGCAGCAAAGGATGCCGCGTCGACCTACAGCCCGACGCGGCGGCCCACCTCTTGCAGCGCGTGGCCCACCCGATGCAGCAGGCCGCCGGCCCCGCGCTCCTCGAACAGCGCGTCCAGCCGGTCGGTGGCGAGCTTGGCCTGGCTCCAGCCATCGTCCAGCGCCTCGTGCGCCCGTGCCATCAGCGCGCTGCGCCGGCCGGGATGCTGGATCATGCTTTCCAGGTGATGGCTCATGCCAAAGAGCGATTGCTTGAACCCCTCCAGCCGCTCGGTCCGGCGAGCGTCCTGGAGGTCGGGCGCCGACGGCGCCTCGGGCACGTCGCTGCGCGGCACCGCACGCCAAGTGAGCGAGGCCAGCGGGTCGTTCGCCTGCTGCGCCCGGCGGCCGAGCGGCTGCACGCCCTGCCACAGCCCGCTCGCCATGCGGAGCAGACTGGTGTGGTCGAACACCGTCGAAACCACGCCGGCATCGAGCAGCGGCGAGATGAACACCGCCGGCACCCGAAAGCCGAGCCGGTCGAACGAGTAGTGTTCCGTATGGCCGTCGGGGGCGACCGTGTTCGGCGGCACGACATGGTCGAAGAAGCCGCCATGCTCGTCGTACATCACAATCAGCAGCGTGCGCGCGAACAGCTTCGGGCTGGCGCGAAGCGTGTTGTAGACGTCGGCGATCAGCGCGTCGCCGCGCAACACGTCGTGCGGCGGGTGCTGGTCGTTCTGGTTCGGGCCGAAATAGGTCGGCTCGATGAAGGTGTAGGCTGGCAGGTCGCCGCCCGCGACATCGTCGTGCCAGTGCGCGAAGCGGCGATAGCTGCCCAGATGCTCCCATTGATGGACCAGCACCAGCGATTGCGGCACGTCGCCGAAGTAGATGCGCCACGGAACCTTCGCGTCGTGCAGCTCGTCATACAGCGTGCGCTCGTCGTACAGATGCAGCTTGCTGCTGAACAGGCTCCCCGGCTCGGCAACCTTGCCGAGCGAGGTGCCGGAATGCGCGAACAACCGGTTGATCCAGGTCGGGCCTGGTAGCGACGAGAACCAATGGTCGCAGATCACGAAATGCTCGGCCAGCGCGTGCAGCGCCGGCAGGAAGCCACGCGGATAGTAGCCCATGATCTCGCGGCGTTCGGCGCTGGTGCTGTTTGGGTGGGTGTGGGCGAAATCGGCCACAAAGCCCTGGTTGGTGGCGCCGTCGAGTTGCGCCAAGCCGTTCGGCAGGTAGTGCTTCGGGTCGCGATCGATGTTGCGCGACGTCGTGGGCGCCTGCGCCACGGCGCCGTCGTCGGGATCCGGATTGGTTTGCGGATGGGCGGGATCGACGCCTTCCATTCCGGGATGCACCTCGGTCATGCAGCCGAGCATCCGGTCGAAGGCGGCGTTCTCCATCATCAGCACGACGACGTGATCGATCGGCGCGGCGGATGACGGCATTGCGATCCTCGCAAATTGTCGATGGTGCAAGGCTAGATGCTTTGGCGCGGGAATGCCACAAGGAGGCAGTTTCACGGAGGTGTTTCCTGCCCCTGATCGGAAGCTTGGCGGCGTGGATCACGGCCACGATCTCGGCCGGCGGCTATGCCGAAATCGCCGCACTCATGGCGCTGGAATCGGCCTGCATCCCGCTGCCCTCCGAGGTCATCATGCCGTTCGCCGGCTACCTCGCCTCCACCGGCCGGTTCAGCGTCTGGGCGGTGGCACTGGCTGGGGCGGTCGGCAGCAACATCGGCTCGACCGCGGCCTATTTCGTCGGCTCCTGCGGCGGGCGGCACTTCGTGGAGCGCTGGGGCCGCTTTGTGCTGCTGGACCACGACGATCTGGACCGCGCCGAGCGGTTCTTCGCCCGCTTCGGCACACTGGCCGTGCTGATCGCCCGTGTCCTGCCGGTGGTGCGTACCTTCATCGCGCTGCCCGCCGGCATGGGCCACATGCGGCAGCTTCCGTTCCAGCTCTATACCTTCGTCGGCTCGTTCGCGTGGTGCTATGCGCTGGCCTATATCGGCGCCCAGCTCGGCAAACGCTGGGACAGCGACCCGCGGATGCGGGCGCTGATACGCAATTTCGACCTGCTCGTGTTGGCGGTCGTGGCGGCGGCGATCGTCCTGTTCGTGTGGTACAAGCTGCGGCGGCGGCACGCCTGACGGATGATATTCCGAGGCAGCGGCACCAGCCACGATCGAGCAACGCTCCGTGCATCTGCTCGTGGCAACCGGCGGCATGAACCCTCGTTGACGATCACCAGAATCGCGCTGCGAACGGCGGCCCGGGTCCGCGCCGTGGCCACCCGCGGGGAGTGATAGACACATCATGTCGGCAACGAGCGACCATTACGACGTAATCGTCATCGGCAGCGGCCCCGGAGGCGCCTCTCTTGCGCATCGCCTGGCCGGCACGGGCAAGCGCATCCTGATGCTGGAACGCGGCGGCTATCTGCCGCGGTCACGCAGCAACTGGGATTCCAAGACCGTCTTCGTCGATGCCGCCTATCAGGCGAAGGAGACCTGGTATGGCGGCGATGGCAGCACGTTCCATCCCGGACTGCACTATTTCGTCGGCGGGAACTCCAAGGTGTACGGCTCGGCCCTGTTCCGCCTGCGCGAACGCGATTTCGGCGAACTGCGCCACAAGGACGGGATCTCTCCCGCTTGGCCGCTCGGCTACGACGTGTTCGAGCCGTACTACACGCAGGCCGAGACGCTGTACCACGTCCACGGACAGCGCGGCGAGGATCCGACTGAACCCTGGTTCAGCGCGCCCTACGCCTACCCGCCGGTCAAGCACGAGCCGCGCATCCAGGAGCTGAACGAGATCCTGCAACGAGAGGGGCTGCATCCGTTCCATCTGCCGCTGGGCATCAAGCTGATCCAGAACCCGGACGGCACCGCCACCACCTATAGCCCGTGCATCCGTTGCGACACCTTCGATGGCTTTCCCTGTCCGTTCAACGCGAAGGCTGACGCGCAGGTGATCTGCGTGGACCCTGCCCGCGCGGCGTACCCGAATTTCACGTTGCTGACGAACGCTTACGTCACGCGCCTGGAGACGGACACCGCCGGCCGCAGCGTGAGCCGGGTGCACGTCACCCACGACAACCAGCCCGAGCAGTATTCGGCCGACATCGTTGTCGCCGCGTGCGGCGCACTGAGCTCCGCCCTGCTGCTGCTGCGCTCGTCCAGCGACGCGCATCCGAAGGGACTTGCCAATGGCTCGGACCAGGTCGGGCGCAACTACATCCGGCACAACATGTCGGTCGTGATGGCGCTGCTGAAGCAGCCGAATCACACGGTGTTTCAGAAGACATTGGCGTGCAGCGACTACTATTTCGGGTCGGATGACTGGGAATACCCGCTCGGCCTGATCCAGATGTGCGCGACTTCGCACGGCGAGCAGATCAGGGGCGAGGCGCCGCTGCAGGCGATCACGTCTTGGCTGCCGGAAATGCCATTCGACATGATGGCCGAACACTCCATCGATTTCTGGCTGCAGAGCGAGGATCTGCCGCAGCCGGAGAACCGCATTTACTATGACGGCGACCGGGTCGTGCTGGACATCCACGAGGGCAACCTGGAAGCCGCCCGCCGCCTGCGCGCCAAGCTGCAGGAACTGACCGTGCCGATGGGCGCCTTTCCGAAGCTGATCGACCGGCGTCTCTATCTCGGCAAGGACATCCCGATCGGCGGCACCGCGCACCAGGCCGGGACCTGCCGCTTCGGGACCGATCCGGCCAGCTCGGTGCTCGACCTCGACTGCAAGGCGCACGAACTGGACAACCTGTACATCACGGACGCGAGTTTCTTTCCCTCGATCGGCGCAGTGAACCCGACCTTGACGATCATCGCCAACGCCCTTCGGGTGGCCGACCGGATCAAGGAGCGGCTGTCCGCGTGAGGGTTCCTCGGGCTGCCCTGCTCCTCGCGGCGGCGGCCGTGGTGCTGGCCGCGCGCAGCCGGTCCCGACCTCGGTTCCAGACGCGGCGCGTCCTGCGCATCAGCCGCGTCGTGTCGGACCTTGGCCGCGCGGAGGCGTTCTACCGGGAAGCGCTGGGTTTCCGCGCTGTTGCGCGCGGCCCCTCCGATCAGGCGACGCTGGCCGCGCTCGGGCTGGGTGACGCCGAGGAGGTCTTGATGCGGCTGGGTGCCGAGGAGATCGCGCTGGTGCGATGCGCCGTGCCAGGCCGGCCCTATCCGCCGGACAGCCGGAGCGACGATTTGTGGTTCCAGCACCTGGCGATCGTGGTGGACGACATCGACGCCGCGTACGCCCACCTCGCCCGCTGCGCCGGGTGGCAGCCGATCACCGACGGCGGCCCGCAATTGCTGCCCCCCGCGAACGGCGCCGTGCGGGCGTTCAAGTTCCGCGATCCGGATGGCCACCCGCTGGAGCTGCTCTGGTTCCCGCCCGGCCAGGGCCGCCCGCTCTGGCACGAGGGCGGCGCCGCCTCGCCGTTTCTCGGCATCGACCACACCGCGCTGTCAATCGCCTCGACGTCCCGCAGCCTTGGCTTCTATCGCGCGCTCGGCCTGCGGGTGAGCGACCGATCGCTCAACCGAGGCCCCGCCCAGGCGCGGCTGGACGGACTGCCGGGCGCGCTTGTGCGGGTCACCGGCCTGCGGCCGGCCTCCGCCGCGGGGCCTGGCCTGGAACTGCTCGGCTATCGACCCCCGGGCCGTCCGGCCGGGATGACCCGGCCCAACGACGTGGCGGCGGACTGGGTGACACTCGCGATGAGCCCTTCGCCCGCCCGATCACCTTGCGCCGTGCGGGATCCCGACGATCACCGGCTGGTCCTGGTGGATCAGGGCAGCGGCGCGATCGGGCTGCCCGCCTGAGGCCCGACGACATGGGTGGACGCGAGCGGATGCTGCACGACCTCGCTCACCGGCAGCGTCCGCGGCGCCAGCACGATGAGGCCAAGGCCCCCGATGAGGCCAAAATTCTTCAGGAACTCCCAGAAGTGCTGCAGCCCCTCGCCTTCCTTGAACCGCCAGAAATCCGGAAAGCGCCAGAACTGGTGGAACAATACCGCCGTTACCACGCAGAACCCCGCCAGGATGAAGGCGGCAAGCCGGTCATGCCATCCCGCGACGACACAGACCGGTGTGACGAACTCGACGATGATGGAAGCCACCAGCATGGCGGATTTGAATGGGATGCCGCCGGCCTGCTTCATGGCCGATTGCCAGTTCAGGATCTTGTCGAGCCCGCTGAAGGGAAACAGCACCACGAGGCAGATGCGCAGCACCAGCGGCGCGTAATCGTTGATCCACGTCATCGCACCGAGTGTTCCCTGAAGCCGCAGCGATCCGGCAATATTTTAGCGGAACAGTGTACGGGCTGGAAAGTTCGGACGGGTACCAGCGCACGGAGATGGACGCAGCGAATGACCGAGAACACAGGACCGCGACCGGAGATCCCCTACTGGCATCTATGGACCGACGCGGACGGCGTCAGTCACCAGAGCAAGTGCGCTCTCACCGAGTTCGAGCTCAAAGGCGTGGGCGGCGCCGCTCCGCAGTGGAACGACAAGCAGGACCGCCGCGAGGCAACAATCGTCTACACCGTCCAGCCGGTCGGCTGGGTGGGAGACTGGCACGAGAACCCAGCGCCGCAATGGATCGTCGTGCTGTCCGGCCGTTGGTGGATCGAAGCGATGGACGGCACGCGCGTCGAGCAGGGTCCCGGGGAGTTCTCGCTCGGCGAGGACCAGGGCTGCACGCCGACGAATGGACGCAAGGGCCATCGCTCCGGCACGATCGGCAACGAGCCGGCCGTCCTGATGACGGTCCAGCTGCATGTTCCGCCAATGCGCAAACCGTGTCACTTCGAGTAGTGGGACGCTTGCGCTAGATGGACGGGTTCGAGATCCTCGACCCGCGCTTCCGGGCCTACGTGCTGCCGAATGCGCCGCTGGTGAAACTCGGGGAGGGATTTGCCTGGCTGGAAGGTCCGGTCTGGATCGCCGACCAGGATTGCCTGCTGGTCAGCGACCTGCCCAACGACCGGATCATGCGCTGGACCCCTGACGGGGGCTTGTCGGTGTTTCGCAGCCCGTCCGGCTTCGCCAATGGACACACCCGCGACCAGCAAGGCCGGCTGATCGGCTGCTCTCACCAACATCGCTGCATCACCCGGACGGAACTGGACGGCCGCATCACCACACTGGCTGACCGTTACGAGGGCAAGCGCCTGAACTCACCCAACGACGTCGTCTGCCGGTCGGACGGCACGATCTGGTTCAGCGACCCGCATTACGGCATCAACACCGACTACGAGGGCGGCAAACAGACGCCGGAGCTACCGCCGACGCTCTACCGTCTCGACCCGCAGGACGGCAGCCTGCGCGTGATGGCCGATGATTTCGAGGGGCCGAACGGCCTTGCCTTCTCACCCGACGAGCGGCTGCTCTACGTGGCCGAGAGTGGTCGCCAGTTCGCGGCCGACCCGCTCCGGCACATCCGCGTCTTCGAGGTGTTGGACGACGGCAAGCGGCTGTCGCGGGGCCGGATCTTCCACAAGGTCACGCCCGGCTTCGCCGACGGCTTCCGTGTAGACCAGGACGGCAACGTCTGGAGCAGCGCCGCGGACGGCGTGCATTGCATCGCGCCCGACGGCACCAAGCTGGGCGCGATCAAGGTGCCGTTCACGGTGTCGAACCTCGCGTTCGGCGGCCGCCATCGGTCTCGCCTGTTCGTCTGCGCGTCCCACACGCTGTTCGCGATCTACACGAACCAACGCGGAGCCGAACGTCCCTGAAGTGGTCACCTCCTTCAGGCGCTCGGCCAGCAGCCCTGTGTCCGGCCGAAGACTGGCTCAGTGACTCGTCTCGTTCCATGGGTTCCGCTTTCCTGGAGCAAGATCGTCATGGTGGCCGATCCGTTCGGTCACGGGCTGTGCCTGATCGAGTTTATCGCCCGTGGCTACGACGAAATCGCCGAACCGGCCGAGGAGCTCCGGTGAACCAGGACCTCGCCATCGCCGGTCGCAAGTCGGTGGCCACCAAGCGGCAACGGCGTCGTGGTGCCGGCGACCATCGCCGACCCCGGCGAAACCGCGAGCCGTCAATTCCTGGAGTCCTTCGCCGCCACCATCCGCAAGCGGAACACCCGCATGGCCTACTACCGGGCCGTCCGGCACTTCTTCGCCTGGAGGGAGGCTCGGCGGCCTCGACGACATCGAGCCGCTGCACATCGCCGCCTATATCGAGCAACTCCAAGCCAGCATGGCCAAGCCGTAGGTGCGAAAGACGACGAGCCGCGTGCTGCTGGAGCAGTCGTGGCCGGCGGACGTGCCACCCGGTCCCGCCCGGGCACGGTACCCGATCCGTCGCGAGGACCGTCTCCATCGCGGCTGCCGGCCCAGGCTGATTTGGTCGGTGCAGGAAAACCGTCGTAACGTGCCCGGCAAGACCGGCCAGACGGTCGGCTGGAGGAAGCGTGGATCTGAAAGAACTCAGGTATTTCAGGACCATCGTGCAATGCGGCACGTTCTCCAAGGCCGCGGCCCATCTGCGGATCGCACAGCCCGCGCTCAGCCGTCAGATGCAAAAGCTCGAGCACAGTCTCGGGGTAGAGCTGCTGCGCCGCACCTCGCGGGGCGTGACGCCGACCGAGGCCGGGCAGGCGCTGCTGCACCGAACCATCCAGTTCGAGCAGGAGATCGACGAGACGCGCCGCGAGGTGGCCAAATACGCCGATCGTCCCACGGGCGCGATGCGGGTCGCCGTTCAGATGCCGCTCTCACTGATCATGATGCCCGAGCTCGTCAAAGCCTACCGCACGTCCTTTCCGGACGTCGTGCTGGAACTGACCGAAGGATTCAGCGGCGACCTGATCGACGGCCTGCTCGATCGCCGGCTCGATGCCGCGATCGTCGACGCGCCGAGCCATCTGCACGCCGATCTGACCTGCTCGCCGCTCTGGGTGGAGACGCTGCAGCTCGTCTGCCCGGCCGCCGGAGCCGCCGCGGAGCAGTTCGGCGCCGGCCCGGTGCCGTTGGCGGAATTGGCCAAGCTGCCGATCATCATGCCAAGCCGGAAGTATGCCATCCGCCGATTGGTCGACGCGGCGTTCGAGCGGCATCGGCTGAAGTTCCGGCCGATCTTCGAGGCCAATGGCTCGTTCATGATCTTCGAGCTGGTGAAGTCCGGCTTCGGCTGCACGCTGATGCCGAGCAGCGGGTCGTATCCCTGGATCGTCAACGGCGAGTTGCGCGCGCTCGATGTGCGACCGGCAATACGTCGCACGATCAATCTCGTCACCCGCACCGCCCTGCTACACGAGCGGCCGATCGTTTCGTTCCGCACCATTGTCGAGGCGATTGCCCCGCGCATCGCCGGCAGCAAGCGATTGGCACACGCCGCGTTGTATCCGAGCGGCCCGGGAGGCGGAAAAGCCGGCGCCGGACGTGAGCGAACCCGCCAGACCACGAGTCTGGCTGCTCCGCTCGGGTCCCATTCGCGGGCGATGCCAGAGCGGCATGGAGCAGGCAGCGATAAAGCATTGGAGGCACCCCTGCCCCGCACCTAGCTTGGCTGCCAGTGGCGGCAGCCACGCGGGAGGTTGGTCTATTGACGAACGCTGTCGAGTGCTTCGCGAAAACGCAGAGCATCCTGGGAGAGTGTCCGTTGTGGGACTCCCGGTCCGGACGCCTGTTCTCCATCGACTGCATGAGCCGGAAGCTGTTTTGTCACACTGGGGACGGCGCGCGACAGGAGGAATGGTCACTGCCGCGTACACCCGGCTCGTTCGCGCTGCGCGCTAGCGGCGGAATGCTGATGGCCTATCGCCGCGGCCTGGCGTTCATCGAACCCGGCACCGCCATGTTGGATGAGATTCCCACGCCCGGGATCGACGTCGCGACGGAGATCTTCAACGACGGCGAGTGCGACCGACGCGGCCGTTTCTGGGTCGGCACGATGGACCGGGACGTGGCGAAGCCGGTGGGCGCGCTGTACCGCGTCGATCCCGATCTCCGCGTCACCCGCATGGACGGCGGGATCACCCTTGCAAACGGCATCGCGTGGAGCCCGGACGACCGCACCATGTATTTCTGCGATTCCCGTCCTGGCCGCATCTGGGCGTATGATTTCGACGTCGCGACCGGCGCGATCGACAACCGCCGCGTGTTCGTCGATTTCGCGGGCCGCCGTGGCCGGCCCGACGGATGCACGGTCGACGCCGAGGGCGGATTGTGGGTGGCCGAGATCGCCGCGGGCCAGGTGGTGCGCTTTGATCCCTCGGGACGGGAAGTTGCAGCCATTGCCACGCCGGTCTCGAAGCCCACGAGCGTGACGTTCGGCGGACCCGGTCTGCGCACGCTGTTCGTCACCAGTATGCGATACGGGCTGTCCGACGAGGAGCTCGCACGCGAGCCGCAGGCGGGCTGCGTCTTCGCCGTGGACGCGAACGTGGCGGGCCTTCCCGCGACGCGGTTCGGCGGGTGACAGGGAGCGAACGGAATGATCCTCACCGTCCAGGCCGCGCGCGACCTTGCCGCCTCCTGCATGGCGGCGGTCGGGCACACGAGGGAAGAGTCCGACATCATCGCCGACCACCTGATCGATTGCGAATTGCGCGGCCTCTCGTTCGGCGGCTTGGCGCGCGCGCTGTCGATCGTCGAGCGCATCCGAAACACCGCATCGCCGCGCCGGCCGATCGCGCTGCTGCGGGAGACGCCGGTCTCGGCGTCTCTCGATGGCGGCGACCAGGTTGGCTATCTGGTCGGCCGACGCGCCACCGAGCTCGCCATCGACAAGGCCAGGACCACGGGGCTCGCCGTCGCCGGCGCGCACGAGACCTGGTACACTGGCATGTTCTCGTATTACCTCGAGTTGATCACCAAGGCGGGTTTCGCCGGAATGATCGCGGGCAGCGGTCCGCAGCGGGTCGCGCCCGAGGGCGGCACGCAAGCCCGGTTCGGCACCAATCCGATCGCGTTCGGCTTTCCGACGACGTCAACGCCGGTGATCTGGGACATCGGGACGGCGGGCGTGATGAGCGGCGAGGTCACGCTCCGGATGCGGCTCGGCGAGAAGCTGCCCGAGGGACTGGCCTTCGATCAGCGCGGCGCACCGACCCGCGATCCGGCCACCGCCTTCGAGGGCGCCTTCGCCGTCTGGGGCGGCCACAAGGGCTCGGGGCTGGCGATGGCGGTCCAGCTGCTCGGCATGATGTGCGGCGCCGCGGCGGCGCCGAGCGGCCTGCGCGACTGCGGCTTCTTCGTGCTGGTCGTCGATCCCGGCCTGCTCAGCTCGGCGGAGGATTACCGCCAGCGCGTCGCCGATTACGCCGACAGCTTGCGGGAAACTCGCCCGGTTGACCCGAGCAGGCCGGTGCGCGTGCCCTTCGAGCGGTCCGCCGCGGAGCGAGCACGCCGGCTCGCGGCCGATGCGATCGAGGTGCCGGACCAGGTCTACGAAGCCCTCGTGCAAATATCCGGCGCGCCCATCGGCGCCTGAGCGCGCCGGGTCGGTCGCGCGTGCCGATCAGGGCTCAGTGCGTGCTCGGCGCCGCGGACCCGAGGCCGGTCTGGGCGCGCACGAATTGCGGCCTAAACGTCGTGCGCTCGCGCACGGCCCGATCGCTGCGGTCGGTGCGGGACATGACGTAGGCCATCAGGAAGGCGAGCGGCATCGAGAACAGGGCCGGGGCGTCGTAGGGGAAGATCGCGGCGGGATGGCCGAGAACCCCCTTCCACACCCCGGGCCCCAGGATCACCAGCGCCAGCGCGCTGACCAGCCCGCTCAACCCGCCCCACAACGCGCCGCGCGTGGTCAGGCCTTTCCAGTACATCGACAGCAGCAGCACGGGAAAGTTGGCGGAAGCGGCGATGCCGAACGTCAGGATGGTCAGGAATGTCAGGTTCTGTCCCTTGAACAGGATCCCGAGCGCGATCGTCACGACGCCCAGGAACGAGCGTCGCGATCTTGGTGACGCGCACCTCCGACGCCTCGGTGGTGCGCCCCTTGCGGAAGACGTTGGCGTAGAGGTCGTGCGAGATCGCCGCGGCGCCGGACAGCGCCAGCCCGGAGACGACCGCGAGGATCGTCGCGAACAGCACCGCGGAGAGGAAACCGAGCAGCAGGTCGCCGCCGGTCAGCTTGGCGAGATGCAGCGAGATCAGGTTGGCGCCGCCCAGCAGCTTGCCGCCGACAATGCCGCCCTCGAAGAATTGCGGGTCGGTGCCGACGAGCGCCATGCCCGCGAGGCCGAGGATGCCGCTGAGCAGGAAGGCGTAGCCGATGAACCCGCTGGCGTAGAACACGCTCATGCGCGCCGCCTTGGCGTCGGGCACGGTGAAGAAGCGCATCAGGATATGCGGTAGCCCGCTGATCCCGCACACCGAGCCGATCGAGAGCGACAGCGCCGCCACCGGGTCAGCCATGAATGAGCCCGGGCCCATGATCCTGGCACCCGCCTTGTTGGCCGCGACCGCTTGGGCCGCGAGCGTCTCGAAGCTGAAGCCGAACCGGCTCATCACCAGGATGCCGAGCAGCGTGATGCCGAACAGCAGCAGGCTCGCCTTGATGATCTGCACCCAGGTGGTCGCGACCATGCCGCCAAACGTGACGTAGATCATCATCAGCACGCCGACCACGACGACCGCGACCGTGTAGTCGAGACCGAACAGCAGCCCGATCAGTTCGCCCGCGCCGACAATCTGGATGATGAGGTAGAAGAACACGACGGTGAGGCCGCACCCCGCGGCCAGGCAGCGCATCGGCTTCGGGTCGAGCCGGAACGACACGATGTCGGCGAAGGTGTAGCGCCCCAAATTGCGCAGCCGGTCGGCCATCAGCAGCAGCAGGATCGGCCAGCCCACGAAGAAGCCGACGGCGGACACCAGCCCGTCGTAGCCCGTCAGATAGACGAAGCTCACCAGCCCCAGCACGGTTGAGGCGGAAATCGCGTCGCCGGATATCGCAAGGCCGTTCTGGAACCCGGTGATGCCCCCGCCCGCGGTGAAGAACTCGCTCGCGGTGCGCGAGCGCCTGGACGCCCAGTAGGTGATCGCCAGCGTCGCGGCAACGAACACGAAGAACATCGCGATCGCGACGGGGTTGAGCGGCAGCTTCCCGCCGCCGTTTTCGACGGCGCCCGCGGCCAGGACCGGCGTGGGCAGCCAAAGCGGCAGCGCCGCTGCGGCGTATCGCAGGATGCGATGGCTCATCGCCGGGCCTCGTTTAGGATGTCTTGCTTGAGCAATTCGAACTCGCCGTTGGCGCGGCGGACGTAGAGGCCCATCAGCAGCCAGACGACCACGATGACGCCGGCGGCCAAGGGCCAGGCGATCGTCAGGACGGCGCCCTCGTATATCGGCACGCGCACCCAGGACGGCCGAAAAGCGATGACCGCCACCAGGCAGAAGTAGATGCCCAGGATCGCGACTACGAGGCTCCAGGTGAACCGGGATCGCCGGCGGACGAGCTCATGGAATTTCGGCTGCCGCTCGATCCGCGCGGTAGCTTCCTCGGGGGACATCCCGCCTTCCTCCAACTGATTTGCTTCCGCTACCGCGCGGGACCCTCGCGGTTCGGCGCCGAGGCCGCCGCGGGAACGGCTGCGCCCTCGGCATCCCATGCGTCCGCCCCGAGCCCGGCCGCGATGAGGCGGGCCTTCTCGACCTTGTTCGTGGCCGTGTACGGTAGGTCCGGGACGATCTCGACGTAGCGGGCGACCATGAAGCGCGGCAGCTCCGCGAGCAGCCAGGCGTGCAGCGCGGGCGCCGCGAGGGTGCATCCGTCGCGCGGCACCACCAGGAGCCGGATGTCGTCCTCGCCCTCGCGCGCCGGATGCGCCAGCGCCGCCGCGTCGGCGATGTCGGGATGGCGCCGCACGGCCGCCTCGATCTCCGCCGAGGAGATGTTCTCCCCGCGGCGGCGGATGCGCTCCTTGGCGCGGTCGAGGAACCAGTAATAGCCGTCGGCGTCGCGCCGGGCGATGTCGCCGGTGTGAAACCACAGGTCGCGCGTCGCCTCGGCCATGCGCTCGGGCTGGTGCAGGTAGCCGCGCATCATCAGGCCGGGCAGGCGCGGCCGGCAGACGATCTCGCCCGCGCTTCCGTCCGGCACCGGCAACCCGTCTTCGTCCACGATCGCCATGTCCCAGTCCGGGTGCGCGCGCCCCGCCGAGCCGGGCCGCTGCTCGCCCGGTGGGCTCGCGGTGACGATGCCGATCTCGCTCATCGCGAACGCCTCGACCAGCTTCACCCCGAAGCGCCGCTCGAAGGCCTCGCTATGATGGGCGTTGAACATCCGGGTGACGCGGTGCGCGCGATCCTGCGGGCCCGACGGCTGCGCCAGAAGCACGCTCGGGATGCTGAAGATGATCTGGGCGACGGTCGCGTCCGCCTCGATCACCTCGCTCCAGAAGCGGCTGCCGCTGAAGCGCCGTGCCGAGCACGATGCGGCAGCCGGTCAGCAGCGCGGGAAGCATGCCCATGCGGGTCGCCATGCCGTGGAACAGCGGCAGCGGCGTGTAGATCGTGTCGTCCGGGCCGAGCTTCGACCACATCCGCGAAGGTCAGCGCGGTGCTGACGGCCTGGGCCTGCGTCACCATCACGCCCTTCGACGGCCCCGTGGTGCCGGAGGTGAACCCGATCGCGCCGACGTCGAGAAAATGGCTCGGCGCGATCGGATCGTCACCGCCCTCCTCGAACAGCGTCTCGAAGCGCACGACCTGGGTCCAGCCTTGCGGCCGCTGCTCGGGTGCCAAGCCGACGACGGCCAGCACCTCGACGCTTGCGCGCAGGCTTGCGGGCAGTGCCTCCAGCAGCGGCAGGAAATCCGCATGCATCACCCAGAGCCGCGCGCGGCCGATCGCGAACTGGGCTGCGAGCAGGTCGCCGACGAGGCTGGTGTTGACGCTGACATAGGCGGCGGCGCGCAGGTTGACCGCGAACCAGGCGAGCACGAACTCCAGGCAGTTGGGCAGCATGAACGGGACGTAGTCGCCCGGCTTCACGCCGTGCCGCGCAAGCCCCCTGGCCAGGGCGCGGGACGAGCGCAGCGTATCGGCGAAGGATAGCCAGGACGGCGAGCCGCTCTCGCGCAGGAACGGGCGGTCGCCGTGCGTGCGGGCCGCGAAATCGAGCAGGTTCGGGACGGTCCGCGCGCGCATGTCGTGCCGGAATTGGCTGCCATTCATCGTCCGGACTCCTCCCGCTTCTGATTGTACCAGCCGCAAACCTAGCGTCTGCCCGCGATGGCGGCGTAGACCGTTCCGGCATCGCCGTCAGGCCGGCAAGTTATGACCGCAAGCCGCGCATCCGTGCTGGTATGCTTCGTGCGATCGCCACGCCATCGCCACGCCACGGTGCGGCGATCGACACGGAACAGCGATGCGCAGAATGGTGGAATGGACATGAGCTATCTGCCGGACGACATGCCGGTGCCGATTGCCGGCCCGGATGACGCGCCCGTTCTGGGAGGCGTGCCGCCGCCGCGAGCTGCGCATCCAGCGCTGCGCCGATTGCGGCGACGTTCCGCCATCCGCCGGTGCCGGTCTGCGCCGCTTGCCGCTCGCAGCGCAGCGATTGGGCGCAGGTGCCGGGAACCGGCACGGTGTTCAGCTACACCATCGCCGCCCACCCGACGCATCCGGCGCTGCGGGGCCGCCCGCCTTACAACATCGCGGTGGTGCTGCTGGACGGGGCCGGCGAGGTGCGCCTGGTGAGCAACGTGATGGAGGTCGCGAACGAGGATCTCGCCATCGGCATGCGCGTCCGGCTGCACTGGGACGCGCTCGCTGACGGGCAGCTCCTGCCCCGCTTCGTACCGATGCCGAGGATCGGGCCGATGCGTAACGGACAGGGGACTTGCCGGCAAGACCGCATCGTCGGCGTCGGCGAAACCGACTACGGCAGGCGCGGCGCGCTGGGCGACCGCACCGAGCTGTCGCTGTGCATCGAGGCCATCCGGCGCGCCGCCGATGATGCCGGCGTGCCGCTCGACGAGGTCGACGGTTTCACCTCGTTCGGCTTCGAGCGGCACGAGCCGGTGCTGATCCAGGCCGCACTCGGCATCCCCGAGCTGCGCCATTCCAGCATCGTCTGGGGCGGCGGCGGCGGCGGCTGCACGGCGGCGGTGATGAACGCGGCGATGGCGGTGGCGACCGGGCTGTGCCGCAACGCCGTGGTCTATCGCTCGATCTGCCAGGGGCAGTACGAACGCTACGGACAGGCGCGAGCGGCCGACCTTCGGCTCCTTCTTCAACCCGTTCGGCCTGTTCTCGCCGGCGCAGATGACGGCGCTGACGACGCGGCGGCACATGCATCTCTATGGCACCAGCCGCGAGCATCTGGCCGAGGTGGCGATCACCTTCCGCCGCCACGCGCAGCGCAACCCGCGCGCCATCATGCACGGCAGGCCGCTCGATCGGGAAGACCTACTTCGCCGCGCGCATGATCGCCGACCCGTTCCATCTGTTCGACTGCTGCCTGGAGACCGACGGCGCCTGCGCCGTGCTGATCACCTCGAGCGAGCGCGCCGCCGACCTGCGCCAGCCGCCGGTGCGATCTGCTGGCCTGCGCGCAGGCAAGCGGTCCGGGCTGGAGCCTGGGCCCGATGGGCACGCACAACATGCCGATCGACGACTACGCCACGCATCAACTCCACGGCGGTCGGCCGGCTGGTGTTCGAGCAGGCCGGGCTTGCACCGGCCGACATCGACGTGGCGCAGATCTACGACGCGTTCACCGGGCTGATCCCGATGGCGCTGGAGGATTATGGCTTCTGCGCCCGCGGCGAGGGCGGCCCGTTCATCGCGGCCGGCAACCTGTCCTGGCCGAATGGCGGGCTGCCCGCCAACACCGCGGGCGGGCTGTTGTCGGAGGCCTATCTGCACGGCCTCAATCTGGTGATCGAAGGCGTGCGGCAGATGCGCGGCACCTCCACCTGCCAGGTCGAGGGCGCCCGCACCTGCCTGGTCACCAGCGGCGGCGGCGGCGGCCACAAGAGCGCGGCCATCCTCGGGCGATAAGCGCCGACAGCGCCGAGCGACTCGATACGGGAGAAGCAAACGGACATGGGAACACTTGAACGAGTTCCTGGCCGAAAGCGCGCCGCGGTTCGCGCCATGCGAACGGCCGCCCCGGCGGACCCGAAGGCGAAGCCGTTCCAGGCGATCTGCCGGGTGCTGGGCCGCAGCGGCGTCCGCGAGGTCCGCATCCGCGACTACCAGGTGATCACCGACTCCCCGCCGCTACTTCGCTGGCTACGGCCTCGGCCCGAGCGCGCCGGAGCTGATGTTGGGCGCCTTCGCGAGCTGCCTGGCGCACACCGCGCTCATCATTGCCGCCGACCAGGAACTGTCGCTCGATGCGTTGGAGGTCGAGGTGACCGGCGACATGGACCCGTTCGCGCAGACGCCGGGCATGGAGCACATCCCGATCGCGCCGCACGATATCGCCTACAAACTCCATGTCGGTTCGACCGAATCCGCCGAGCGGGTGGCGGCGCTCCATGCCGAGGTCCTGAAGCGCTGCTCGCTCTACAACGCCATCACGCAGCCCATGGATCGCGGGTGAGGTCATCCACACAGCACCGTCGGCGGCCAAGGCGCCCGCGTAAAAGGGGCGCGCGCGGTTGCGCCCTCCCGGTCTGCGTTCCATAGTCGGGGCGACGCCTTGGACGGCGAGGCGACGGACGTTTTAAAACCGCGAGCCCGGTTGTCTCAGTGAAAACCCGGATCAGCATCGGACCGGAGGAGCTCGAGACCTTCCTCGCGATCGCCGAGCTCGGCAGCTTCAGCAAGGCGGCCGAGCGCCTGTCCCTGGCGCAGCCCTCCATCAGCAACCGCGTGCAGCGGCTTGAGCGGGCGGTCCGTACCCGATTGTTCGAGCGCACCACGCGGGCGGTGATCCTCACGCCCGCCGGTGAGCGATTGCGGGCGCGCGTCGAGCCGATCATGCGCAGCCTGCACGACGTGCTCGACGAGTTCTGCACCGAGGCGGACGCCCGCGGCCAGGCCGTCGTGGTCGCGACGACGCCGATGCTCGCCGCCCTGCTGCTGCCGCCCATCATCAACCGCTTCTCCAAGGCGCATCCCACGATCCGAGTGGAGCTCCAGGACCAGATCACCGCGCAGCTCGCCTCCGACATCCGCTCCGAGCGTGTCGATTTCGCGGTTCTCGCCCGTCAGCTGCCGGGCGAGGGCGTCGCCTTCGAGAAGGTGGCGACGGACAGGTTCATGGTCGTGGGGCCGCACGGCCACCCGGCGCTGTCGAGCGGCGCCGTGTCGGTCGAGGATTTGACGCGGCATCCCTTTATGCTGCTGGCCGCCTACCGGGCGAAGGTCAGCGCGTTGTCGGCCGAGGCTTCCGCACGCGGGCTGACGCTGTCGCCGGTCCGCACCGTGACCAACGTGTCCACCTTGCTCGGGCTGGTGTCGGCGGGTCTCGGGCTCACCATCCTGCCGAGCCTCATCCTCCGCATCGGCGGCCTCATCGACGACACCCGCTTCAACGTTGGCTTGTTAGAGGGCGTGGTGCTAACGCGCGATTACGGCATTGCCTCGCTCGCCGGGCACGACTGGTCGCCGCCCGCCAGGGCCTTCGCCGCCGCGCTGCGCTCCGAGCTGGTGGCGCATTCCGCTGGCGCCGAACGGTAGCCCGGCCCGGTCTTGCTACGGCGCCCCGGCGGTGCAGAGCGCCATGATCTCCTCCAGCGACGCGACCGTCTCGAGCCGCAAGACGCGGTCGATCAGCCGGTCCGCGCTGGCACGGTCGATCGTGCGGGTCGCGAGCGCGAGGAACTTCGCCTCGACCGCGCTGCGCGGCAGCGGCACGTCCGGCGTGCCGAGGCTGGCGGGCTTGCGGCACCGGATGCTGCGGCCGTCGCGCAGGTGGACCACGATCTCACCCGGAAAATGCTTGGGATAGTCGCTGGCGGGATCGTCCAGGCAGAAGGTCCGCTCGGTCAGCGCCAGCAGGTCGGGGGCGTCGAGCGGCTCGTCGTAGAACGCCGCGAGGTCCACCCGGCCCCTTGCCAGACCCAGGGCGACGACGAACGGGACGCTGAACAACGCCTCGTAGGCCGTCGTCGGGCGGATGCGCTTGGCCCTGGGCTCGGCGACCATCTTGTGCAGCGGCGCGGAGAGCAGGCAGTCGATCCGCTCGATATCGTCGAGGGCGAACTGTCCGCGCAACTCCAGGGCGGCGTCGGCAAAGGAATGGATGAAGTGGCAGCAAGGATAGGGCTTCAGCGCGATGCCCAGGGTCTGCCACGCGGCGCCCAGCCCGTGGCTCGGCAGGGACGTGCCTTCGGGGATCTTCTGGATGTGGGCGGCGTAGAAGCCGCGCCGGCCCTCCAGCATGGTTCTCGGGCCGATGAAGCCCGCGCGGGCCAGGGCGACCGCGGCCACGCCGCTATGCGCCGCCCAGCCGGGATGCAGCCGCTTCAGCCAGGACTGATCCTGCTCCAGGATGCCCGCGGCCTGGCTGCCGCACAGCCCGAGCGCCCAGACGAGCGCCTGCCGGCTGGCGCCCGAGAGGCGCCCCGCCGCGGCGGCGGCCGCGAAGGTGCCGCAGAGCGCGGTCGGGTGGAAGGCGCGGTCGTGGAACTCTCCCGCTCCCACCAGCGCCAGCCGGCACCCGATCTCCAGCGCGGCGATGAAGGCGGTCAGCACCTCCCGCCCGCTCGCGCCGCTGGCCTGGCCTGCCGCCAGCGAGGCCGCCATCGCCTGCGCGCTGGCGTGATAGATGGCGCCGATATGCGTGTCGTCGAAGTCGAGGCCGTGC
This sequence comes from uncultured Alphaproteobacteria bacterium, assembly GCA_963799825.1. GTDB lineage: Bacteria > Pseudomonadota > Alphaproteobacteria > Acetobacterales > Acetobacteraceae > JAFKFI01. Next base: position 61,655 of record CAWCYL010000007.1, on the reverse strand, counting down.
GCCAGCACGCCGTTCACCAGCGCGGCGGACGCGGCAGGCAGCCTCGCACCACTGCCGATCGCCGTCGCGGCGCCGCCTTCGCCCAGTTCCCTCGCACCCTGCAGCACCGATCGTCCGAAATCGAAGCTCGACGACGCGAGGGCGATGCCGAGGACATCAAGAAAATGCTCCTTGGCGAGATCGACCACGGCCGGCGGCACGGTCGCGAGATCGAGGCTCAGCGCGAAATCGGCGATCGCCTCGCTTTCGGTGCGCTCGCGCTGGCGGCCCGGCGGCGTCGCCGTGCTGAGGGCTTCCTGCGACATGTTCGTGAGCTCCCGCTGCCTGAATGCCGGTGCATTAGGGCGCGCGGCGGCGCGGGGTAAAGCTGATTGCCGCTATGGCCGGATAGCGCCTCCCTATGCGGTGTGCGCGCTCACAATCGCTAGACTGGATCGACCGGCATCGGGCGCGCCTGGGGTCGGCGACACATCACATCCTTGAACAGATTCGGGAGACCCGCTCACGATGCGTAGGAGAACACTGCTGACCGCCGCCGCCGCCGGCGTGGTTTCGTTGGCATCGAGGCCGTCGTGGGCGGCCGACACGCCGGGCGTGACCGCGACCGCGATCCGCATCGGCAACACGATGCCGTATTCCGGTCCGACCTCCGCCTATGGCGTCATCGGCAAGATGGACGCCGCCATGTTCGCGGCGGCCAACGAGGCGGGCGGGATCGGCGGGCGGAAGGTCGATTTCATTACATACGACGACACCTCGACCCCGCCCAAGACCGTGGAGCAGACACGACGCCTGATCGAGCAGGACGGCGTCGCGTGCCTGTTCAACACGCTCGGCACCGCGGCCAACTCGGCGATCCTGAAATACTGCAACCAGCGCAAGGTGCCGCAGCTCTTCATCGCGACGGGCGGCGACAAGTGGGGCGACTACAAGCAGCATCCGTGGACCATCGGCTGGCAGCCGAGCTACCGGGTGGAGGCGCAGATCTACGGCAAGACCATCCTCAAGGAAAAGCCCGACGGCAAGGTCGGCCTGCTCTACCAGAACGACGATTTTGGCAAGGACTACATCGCCGGGCTCAAGGACACGCTGGGCGACAAATTCTCCAAGGTGACGCAGTTCTCCTACGAGATCAGCGACCCCACGATCGACAGCCAGATGGTGTCGCTTCAGGCGGCCGGGGTCGACGTGCTCGTCACCGCCGCGTCGCCAAAATTCGCCGCGCAGGCCATCCGCAAGGTCGCGGCGATGAACTGGAAGCCGCTGCATTTCCTCAGCAACGTGTCGGCCTCGGTGGGCGGGGTGATGCGGCCGGCCGGAATGGAGAACGGCATCGGCATCGTCAGCTCGGCCTACGCCAAGGACCCGACCGACCCGAGCTGGGACAACGATCCCGGCATGGGCAAGTGGCGCGCGTTCATGAAGCAGCACTTCCCCGACGGCGACATGACGGACGGCGGCTACGTGTTCGGCTATGGCGTCTCGCTGACGATGCTGCAGGTGCTGAAGCAGTGCGGGACCGACCTGTCGCGCGAGAACATCATGCGGCAGGCGACCAACATCAAGGATCTCGAGATCCCGGTGCTGCTGCCGGGGATCAAGGTCAACACGAGCCCGACCAACTACCGGCCGATCCGGCAGCTGCAGCTGATGAAATGGACCGGCAAGACCTGGCAGCGCTTCGGCGAGGTGATCGAGGGCGCCGACGTCTAGCGCGTCATCGGCTCGCGCTGAATTGCGCGTGCGAAGGCGTCATCAACTCATACCAGACGCCGTCTGTGATGATCTTTCCACCCCCTCCGTCATGCTCGGCGAAGGCCGAGCATCCACGCCCTGCCGTAGTGCCGCGGCGAGAAAGTCGTGGATGGTCGGCCGGAGCCTGTCCTCGGGCGGGCCTTGGCCCGACCCGTGGGCCGACCATGACGAGGAAGGGTCAGAGCCACGGGCGTCTGGTATCAGATCGCGGATGACCGCTTTCGTTGCAAACGCCAACCCACCCCACGAGTGCGAGCGGCGCGGCGTCAGGCCGGCAGGAACGGCGGTGGCCAGGGGCGCAGCGAGGGCGGCGGCTTGGCCGGAGTGGCCGCAGGCCGCGAGGCCCGCGCGTCGGGCGGCGCTTCGGGGGGTGCCGCCGGCGCGGCGCCCGCCTCCTCCGGTTCGGCGGCCGATCGGGGCGGCTTCTTGGGCAGGCGCAGCGGCTCGGGCAGCGGATCGGTGGTCAGCTTGCGCCAGAGTGGGCGCAGCAGCCGCCCCGCCTGCGGCGCCGCCGCCAGCAGCGCCCGCATCTCCGGGTGCTCCACCAGCTCGCGCAGCGGGGCGGCGAAATGCACCAGATGATACCGCAGCAGCACCGGCCCGGGCGGAATGGGCGACGGCCGGCGCACCGCTCTCGGGCGGTCGGCTGCCGCGCGGGGGGCGGCGCGGCGGCGCGGCGCGGCGGCGAGCGTCCCGGCCGCGAACCGCGCGTGCAGTGCCGCGAGACGCCGCAGCGTGCGGCCGAGATAGTTCCACAGCGGCAGCGCCATCGCCGCCAGCGTGTGCTCCCGCGGCCGGATGCCCTCGGCCATCGCCCGCTTCAGCGCCTCGATGAAGAGGGTGAAGCGGGAGATGATATCGGTTTGGAGTGAGGCGTCGGCAGACATGGGGAGAGCATAGAGGTTAGTTAGCAAGAATGTCAAGTCCGGGCGGGTTCGCTGTGTCCGTCGTCGCGAGCCGCCGCTTGGCGGCGGGGTAATCCAGGAGACCACCCGCCGGGGCGCGCGATGGATTGCCGCGCTACGCTCGCAATGCCGGCCACGCCGCTGCGCGGCTCGCGCTGGCGCGGATGATTCGGCGCGAAGCGATCAGGCTCCAAGCCCGGCAGGAGCGGCCGGGCGCAAGGACAGGACATCGACGTTCGATGTCCTGCCCCTCGCACTACCTGACGACGGGCCGCGGCAGTCCGAGATTCTCCCGCAAGGTCGTGCCGGCATAGTCCTCGTGGAACAGGCCGCGGCGCTGGAGCTCGGGCACCACCAGCCGGCCGAAATCCTCGTAGCCGCCGGGACGGTGGGTGGCAGCCAGCACGAAGCCGTCGCACACCCCGGTGGTGAACCAGTCCTCGAGCTGATCCGCGACGTCCTCCGCCGTGCCGCAGAACACCGGCATCTCGTTGATCGTGCCGCGCTTGCTGAACGTGATGAAGTCGCGTGGCGTCGGGTGGGACTTGCCGCTGCGCTCGATCACCCGCGCCTTCAGGCCGAGGTTGACGCCGACCGACGCGAGCTGGCCGTCACTCAGCGGCTCGTCCAGTCCCACCTTGCTGAAGTCGAAGTTCGTCACCTCGGCGATCAGCGTCAGGCTGTCCTCGGGGGCGGCGAGCGACTCGATGAAGGCGCGCTTCTCCTCGGCGATCGTCCGGGTCTCGCCGACCACGGTGTAGATCGCCGGCGCGAGCTTCACCAGGTCCGGGTTGCGCCCCGCGCGATCGACCGCGTCCTTGAAGGCGCGGTAGCTCGCCCGGCCGGCTTCGGGGGTCTTGACCGAGGCGAAGATCAGCTCGCCCCAGCGCGCGGCGAAGGACTGGCCGCGGCCGCTCTGGCCGGCCTGCATGATGACCGGGTGGCCTTGCGGCGAGCGCGGCACGGTGAACGGTCCGCGCGAGCGGAACCATTTGCCGACGTGATTGAGCGCGCGAACCTTGGCGGGGTCGGCGAAGAACCCGGTGGCTCTGTCCGCGACCACCGCGTCATCCGCCCACGTCGCCCAGTGGCCCATGACGACCTCGATGAACTCGTCCGCTCGGTCGTAGCGCAGATCGTGCTCCAGATGCTGGTCCTGGCCGAAATTGGCCGCCTCGGAGTTGTTCAGCGAGGTGACGACGTTCCACGCCGCCCGGCCGCCGATCATCAGGTCGAGTGTGGCGAAGGTGCGCGCGACGTGGAACGGCTCGTAGTAGGTTGTGGAATAGGTGCCGCCCAGGCCGATGCGGCTGGTCGCCATGCCCATCGCCGTGAGGATCGGGATCAGGTCCATCTTCACGGTGCGGACGCCGTGACGCACCGTGTCGTCGAAATTGCCGCCGAGATCCGGCATCGCCAGGCGGTCGTCGAAGAAGGCGAGGTGGAACTTGCTCTCCTCCAGCGTGCGCGCGATGCGCTGGTAGTGCTGCGCGGTGAGGAAGTCCGGCGGCGCGGCGGGATGCCGCCACGATCCCGGATAGTTGCTGCAGTTCTGCGCCTGGAGGAACGCGATCATCGCCATTCCGCCGCGCGGCAGGTCTCGTTTCATCGGGCTCTCCATGCCGGTTGCGTCGCCGCCCAGAGATGGCCAAGCGGGCAATCGCCGCAATTCGATTCCGGCTATCGGCCTGTCGACCGGGGGAATGACTGGGCCATTGATCGGCGGCGGCTATGGGGGCTTAGGCGCGATCCATTCGCCAGGCGGGCCTCCCAGGTGCAAATGTCCTGGGCCAGAACAAGCGGATGGACGTCTCATGCTGACGACCAAGGACGAACTGAAGATCCTGACCCCGGTGGGCATGTTGGGTTACGGCATCCCCGCCGAGCATTTCTGGCGCGGCGTCGATCGTGGCCTGGATGCCATCATCGTCGATTCGGGCTCGACCGATCCCGGTCCCTACCAGCTCGGGCTGGGCGCGATGCTGGTCAGCCGGCAGGCCTACATGAGCGATCTGGCGCTGCTGCTGCGGGCCTGCGCCGAGCGCAAGATCCCGCTGATCCTGAGCTCCGCCGGCGGCCCCGGCATCGACCGCCATGTGGACGACATGGTGGCGATGATCCGCGAGATCGCCGCCGACGAGGGCTATCGCTTCAAGGTCGCGACGATCTATTCGGATCTCGATCGCGATGTCGTGCACCGCCGGCTGGATGCCGGCCGCATCGCCGAATGCGGACCGTCGGGCGAGCTCACCCACGAGGCCGTGGACCAGGCGACGAACCTCGTCGCGCAGATGGGCGCCGAGCCGTTCGCCCGCGTGCTGGCGGAGCGAGCCGACGTGGACATCATCGTCAGCGGCCGATCCTACGACCCGGCGCCCTATGCGGGCCTCTGCATGTTGCACGGCATCGACCCCGGCGTGTTCTGGCACATGGGCAAGATCGTGGAGTGCGGCGCCAATTGCGCCGAGCCCAAGGGGCGCGTCATCCTCGCGACGGTCCGCCGCGACAGCTTCGATCTCGAGCCGATGAACCCGGCGGAGCGATGCACGCCGGCTTCGGTGGCGGCGCACACGCTGTACGAGAAGACGCGGCCCGACCTGCTCGCCGGACCGGGCGGCGTGCTGGATCTGCGCGAATCACGCTACGAGCCGCTCGACGAGCGCCGCGTACGGGTGAGCGGGAGCGTGTTCCACCCCTCGGAGCGCTACAGCGTGAAGCTCGAAGGTGCCGCCGTGATCGGCCACCGCACCATCTTCATCGGCGGCATCCGCGACCCGATCCTGATCGGCCAGCTCGACAGCTTCCTCGACGGTGTGCGCAAGCGGACCGCGGCGGCGTATCCCGAGCTCGATACGGGGGAGGCGACGATGGTGTTTCACGTCTATGGCCGCAACGCCGTGATGGGCGAGCTCGAGCCGCTGAAGCATGTGGTGCCGCACGAGGTCGGCCTGCTCGGCGAGGTGACGGCGCCGACCCAGGATCTCGCCAACGCGATCTGCAGCAGCGCGCGCATCGCGGTGCTGCACATGCCCTATCCGGGCCAGCTCGCCACCTCGGGCAATTTCGCGATCCCGCTCAACCCGCCGGAGAACCCGATCGGTCCGGTGTGCCGGTTCTCGGTGTACCACCTCATGGAGGTCGACGCGCCCGATGAGCTGTTCCCCGTCCGCTATCTGGAAATCTGACATGCCCGCACCCCTGCCCGCACCCCTGCCCGCACCCCTGCCCGCACCCCTGAAGGATCTGGCCAAGGTTATTCGCAGCAAGAATGCCGGCCCGTTCGAGATCACCTTCGACGTGATCTTCGACGACGACGCCGTATATCGCCGCGTCAAGCAAAGCCAGGCGCTGCACACGGCGCGGCTGGCGGCGATCTATGGCGTGCCTGTGGAGGACGTGATCGTCTGCATGTTCTTCGACCCGGCCCGCGCCTTCAAGCTGACCCTGCGGCGCAACTGGGCGCAAGGCAGCGTCGGCGAGCGCGACACCTTCGGCGCGCAGCAATACGCGCCGCTGCTCGACATCATCATACCGTAGCTGGGGAAAGACGTCTGGCCGCCTTGGACCAGCCTCTAAAGATCAGTCCCGCCCCGGCTCCCCGCGGGGAGCGCAGCCAGGCCGATCCGCCGGCGGCGACGGCAGTCCGTGCCTATCCGCGCAGGCGCGGGAACAGGGTGAGCGCGTTCTCCTGCAACACGCCGCGCCGGGTCGGCTCGTCGAACAGCGTCGTGCCGTCGATCTCGCCCGCGAACCGGGTCACGATGGGCAGCGGCGTGAACGGCCAGTCGCTGCCGTAGAAGATGCGGCCGGGATCGGCGATCTGCAGCAGCGCGGGCGCCAGACGCGGCAGCGGATAGCCGGCGAGGTCGTAGTAGAGCCGTCGCAGCGTCCCAAAAAAGCGGGCGGACTCGATCGGGTTCGGCAGGTTCAGCGCGGGCGAGAGGCCAACGATGCGATCGGCCAGCACCGGCACAGCCGCTCCGGCGTGGGGCACGATCAGCCGGATGTCGGGGAAGCGGTCGAGCGTGCCGGTCAGCAGCAGGTTCGTCACCGCGCGGGTGGTCTCGAACATGAACTCGATCATCGGCCGCGGATAGCCGAGCGACAGGGCCAGGCAGCCAGGACAGGTGGGCGAGGTGGGGTGCATGAAGACCACGGCGTGCCGGCGGTTCAGCTCCGCGAACAGCGGATCGAGCTTCGGGTCGCCCATGTACAGCCCGTGGTGGTTGGTCTCCACGGTGATGCCATCGACATGGAGCGTGTCGAAGGCGTAGGCGGCCTCGGCGAGCGCGCCATCGATATCGGGCAGCGGCAGCAAGGCGAACAGGCCGAAGCGCCCCGGATGGTCGGCGACGGCCCGGGCGCCCTCCTCGTTGACCTCGCGGGCGAGTTTGCGCGCGGCTGCGTCGTCGCCGAAATGCACGCCGGGCGAGGACACCGAGAGCATCGCGGTACGGATATTCAGCCCATCCATCATCGCAAGCGCGGCGGTGGTGTCCCAGCGCGGCAGACCGGGCATTCCGTCCGGGTGCTCGTGGCCGGCCGCCGCGGCCGCGCGCCGATAGCCGTCGGGCAGGTAGTGCGCGTGCACGTCGATACGGGGCTGGAGAGCGGCGGCGGACGCAGGCTGCGCCCGCGCGCCGGAGGCGGAGAGCGCCGCCGCGCCGAGCAGTCCGCTCATAGTGGCGCGTCGGCCGAGCTGGTGGGCTGGGAACATGGCATGTGAGCTCCGATGCAGTCAGGTGCAGGGCGGCGTCGTCCCTGCGTGATGTTGCTCAGCCGGGCTGGAAGCCCCGTGCCGGGTCAAAATGCTGCGCGGAGACGCCCGCCTGCGTCACCACGAAGCGGTCGAGATCCTTGCCGACGCGCAGATCGCCGGCCCAGTTGGTGCGCGTCCGCTGCTCGATCTCGGCATCGCCCGGCGGCGGGTTCTGCTGGTCCCACAGCTCGACGATGTGGCTGAACACCGCGAGGCGCGGCTTGGTGCGGGCGAACACGGTGCCGGCCTGCTCGGGCGTGGTGTGATGGTTCAGGATCGCCTGGACATAGGCCACGTTCAGCATCGGCTTCGGCGCGACGGCGACCTCGTGGACCAGGAGTTCCACGTCCTGCCCGTGGGCGATCAGGTTCTCGTCGAACTTGGTGTCGCCGGAGAGCAGCACCGAGCGTCCGGCATGGTCGATCCGGTAGCCGTAGGCCGGCTTGATCAGCGGGCCGTGATTGACCTCGAAGGCGGTGACGGTCACGCCGTTGCGCTCGAACATCGGGCCGTCGGCGCCGAACTCGTGCGCGGCGACCAGGGTGCTGGCCTCGGGCACGTGCTCGTCTTCCATGCGGATGCGCACGTCGTCGGCGAAGGTGGCGCGCATTGTCTCGGCGATGCGGCCGATGCCACGGGGGCCACGGATCTCCAGCGGCTCCGCCCGCCTGCCGAAGGTGGGCGGCAGGTAGCTGGTCATCCACAGGTCGGGCAGGCCGTTGAGATGGTCCGAGTGGAAGTGCGTGATGAAAAGCGCGTCCACCTTGCCCAGCGCCACGCCCGCCTGATTGAGCCGCGTGGTGCAGCCACGCCCCGCGTCGAACACGAGATCGAGCCCGCCCGCCTGGACCAGGGTGGACATGCCGTATCGCACCGTGCTCGGCACGGGCGAGCCGGTGCCGAGCAGCGTCACGACGATTGCATCCGGCGGCGCGGCGGCGGCGGCGGCGGGCGTCTCCGCCGCGCGGGCCGGCGTCATCCCCCAGCCGATCATCGCGGCACCCGCGCCCAGCATGGCCCGCCGGCCAAGATCGTTCGGTTCATGCGGCATGGCCGGTCTCCTTGCGGTCGGTTGGGATGTGCGGCCGCAGCCCGGCGGCGCGCGCGCTGTCGAGCACGATCGCGGGATCGAGCCCGTCGCAGATGAACACCAGGGTTGAGACGTCGAGCCCCGCCGGCCAGGCGGCCAAGCGGGTCGGCGGATGGAACACATGCTGCACGCCGTGCACCGCGAGCGGCCGTTGCTCGCCGCGCAGCCGCACGATGCCCTTCACGCGAAGCAGCGACGCGCCATGCGCGCCGATCAGATTGCCGAGCCAATCCGCCAGCACGGCGAAGTCCGGCGGCTCCGGCAGGCGAAGTGTCAAGGTGGCGATGCGCCGCGCATGTCCCGCGGTCGCGGCGAAGCGGGACGTGCGGGCGCGCGCGCGCAACAGCGCGAGATCGGCGGCGGCCTCTCGCGTCAGTTCCGCCGGCGCGATGGCGCCTTGCAGGACGGGGATCACGGACGCCCCCGGATTGAGCGCCGAGAGTCGCTCGCGCAACCTCACGCCGTCCGCCAGATCGGGCTTGGTCAGCAGCAGCCGGTCCGCGAGCGCGACCTGTTGCACGGCCTCCGCATGATGTTCGAGCGTCGCCTCGCCATGCACCGCGTCCACCGTCGTGACGACCAGCCCCGGCGTGAAGCCGCGCAGCAGGACGTTGCGGTCGAGCAGGGTCTGCAGCACCGGCGCCGGGTTCGCGAGGCCGGTGGTTTCCACGATCACCCGGTCGAAAGCCGGGATCTCGCCGTTGATCCGCCGGGCATCGAGGCTTTCCAGCGTGTCCGCGATCGTGCCGTTCAACATGCAGCAGACGCAGCCCTGCGGCAGCAGCACCACGTCGCCGTCGAGCCGTTCGAGCAGCGCGTGATCGAGCCCGACCTCGCCGAACTCGTTGACGATGACGGCGGTGTTGGCGAGCCCCGGCTGGCGCAGCAGGCGCGCGATCAGTGTCGTCTTGCCGCTGCCGAGAAAGCCGGTGACGATCGTCACCGGCGTGAGCGCCGGGCCGTGGGACATCGCCTGCCTCCGTCGCTCCGCCCTAGGCGGCAGCGTGCGCTCTCGCGGCGGGCGCGTTGACGGCGAGCGCCGCGATCAGCTCATCAACCAGCGCCACCATCCCGCTCGCCTGGGACGCGCCGCCAAACAGGTAAAAATCCGGCCGCGTGATCATGCCGACCGCGCCGTGCGCCTTGAGGAAGGCGGTGTACTTCCCCTCCACGTCCACCACCCGGTCGCCGCCGCGCCCGGAAGTCAGGCTCACCACATGAGCGCCGATCTCCGATAACGCGTGGAGCTGGTCGGGGCGCAGCAGCGCAGCGGGGTCGGCGTTCCGCAGAACGACGCTGAAGCCGAGGCCGACGACGTCGTCCCAGCGCCCCTCATGGGTCCGCAGGCGCACCGTCCCGTGCGGCGCGAGCAGCCCGGCGAGCGGCGCGGGCGCGCCGTCCGCGCCGCGCGCGATCAACCCCGCGGCGAAGTGCGGGAACGGCGGCAGCGGCTCGGCCGTGCCGGTCTGAAACGCCCGGTCGCGCGCCGCCGCTTCCGCTGGATCGGCGATGCAGATGATTTTGCCGAGATGGATCGAGGCGTCGATCACCGCGCTCACATGCGGCTTGCGCTCCGCCGTGTAGGTATCCAGCAGCGCATCGCCTGCCCGGCCGCGCAGCACGGCGTCGAGCTTCCAGCTCAGATTCCAGGCATCGCGGATGCCGGCGCACATACCCTGGCCCATGAAAGGCGGCATGACGTGCGCCGCATCGACCGCGATCACCACCCGGCCGCGCCGCCAGGTGTCCGCGACGAGCGAGCGGAATGTATAGATCGTGTGGCGCACCAACTCGGCCTGCTCTTGCGTCACCCACGGCGCGAGCAGTTTCCAGACATTCGCCTCACCCTCGAGGTCCTCCGCGTCTCGTCCGGGAGCGCATGAACTCCCAGCGCGCGACCGCCCTTCTCATCCCACCGCACATGTGTGCGCTCGGTGCATATTGTCCACACGCCGGATGTCAGCACACCCGGGATTCAGCGTCATGTCGACGACCAGCCAGTCGGCTTCAAAGCCGCGGTCCTCGCGCCCGATCCCAGGGTCTCCGCACCAGGCTGTTGGCCCGTCCGCCCACAGTAGCGCGTCCCAAGGTGCGTGTCCGCCGCTGCCCTCGAACTCCTGCAGCTCCCTCGACATGGTCGCCCCGGTCGGTGAAGTGGGCGAGCTCCCAGCCGAGATGCAGGGCGACGCTGCTTGTGTGCGCACCTCAGCGCGGAACTCCGCTTCCAGGCTCGGCTGGTGGACGAAGTTGACCTCCGGGCCGCCAGAGACCGATCCCGCGCTCCAGTCAATCGAGAGCAGCTCCTCCCACTCGGCGTTGAACCACTGGTAGAGCGGCGCCGGCTGGGAGACGCGCTCGAGCCCGGGGCCAAGGCCGATGGCGCGGAGGATGCGCGCTGCCTCGTGATCGATGCATACCGCGCGCGGCGAAGGGCTCGGTCCAGCGTTCGACCACGGCGACCCGGTGGCCCTGACGCCCGAGCATCAGCGCGAGTACCTGGCTCACCGGCCCGTAGCCGATCTGGACGACGTCGTAGAGGGGCTCGTCCTGATAGGGATGGTCGTCCTGCACGGTCTTTCCTCCGATTTCCTGGCCTTCGCCCGGCTCTCCTCAGATCAGCGGGGTATTGGGCGGCTGGCCGCAGAGCAGGCGGCCGAACAGCTCCATGTTGGTGCTGGTGCAGACGACCCCGTGCAGGTTGGCGATACGCGCGTCGCGCCAAATCCGGCCATACGGGTTGGCCGCCCCGGCCAGCGAGCCGCCGGAGGCCGAGGCGAGCAGGTCCACCGCTTCCCAGATCAACTTGGAGGCGTAGCCGATGTCCCGCCGGATGCGGGCGCGGGTCGTGAGGTCCATGTAGTCGCGGTTTGCCTCGGCGTTGCGGTCGAGATCATCGACCGCGCGCGCCACGATCAATTCGGCGGCGTCGATCTTCGCGGACGCCTCGCCCACTTGCAGGTGCGTCACCGGCGCCTCGGCCTGCTTGTCGTACCAGGTGTACTGGATGGCGCGTCTCGGCAGTTGCGAGAGAAACGTCTCCAGCGCCGCGCGCGCCACGCCGAGTGCTGGGAACACGAGGATGATCGCCAGCATCGGGATGAAGGCCACGCGGTACAGCGTCTCGTCCCGCAGATGGGGGGAGTTGTAGCGCCCCTCGATCGCGGCGGGGAGCGAGGCGATCCGCTCGTCGGGCACGAACACGTCCTGCACTGCGACGCTGGAGCTGCCGCTGCCGCGGATGCCGATCGTGTCCCAGTCGTCGAGGATCTGGACCTGCTCTATCGGCAGCAAGGCAAGGCCCTGGTCCGTGACGTTGCCGGCGTCGTCCACCAGCGGGAAGCCGAGCAGATCCCAGTTGGCGTGATAGACGCCGGAATTGAAGCTCCACAGCCCGTCCTCGACGACGTAGCCGCCCGAGACCCGGCGCACCTTCGCCTTGCGCGGCGTCAGCACGCCGCAGGCGCGCACGCCGCCGTTGGCGAACACCGAGTCGGTCACGTGCTGCGGGTAGAGTAGCGCGGTCATCCAGTTGCAGATGTTGATGAGGGCCGCAGACCAGCCGGTGGAGGCGTCGCCGCGGCCGAGCTCCGCCACTGCCTCCATGAAGGTGTGTACGCTGGTTTGCAGGCCGCCGTAGCGGCGCGGCGTCATCAGGTCGAACAGGCCGGCCGCGCTCATCTCGTCCACGGTCGCGTCAGGCAGCCGGACGAGCGCGTCGGTCTCCTTGACGCGCGCGCGTAGTGCCGGCACCAGAGCGCTCGCACGGGCAATGATGGATTCGGCGGTGTCTTCGGCGGGCCGGATCCCGAGTTCAGCAACGGCTGCCATGGCGGTTCCTTCTCGTTTCGACTTGCGAGGCGATCAGTGACGGCGGGCGACGAGCTGGGCTTCCGGCGATGCCTCATAGTTGAAGGTGAAATCGGACGGCGGCTCGGGGCCCCAGAGATAGAGGCTGTTCTCGACGCCGTGCGGTTCGCCCTTCCAGTCCGCGTCGGCCGACACGTAGTCGATGTCACAGGAATACTCGGCGTAGCTGTCCCACGGTCGCGCGCGTAATGGAAATAGTTGGAACCGAGCACGTGGCGGCCGAGGCCCCAGCCGGCGATGAAACCCTTGTCCGCCATCTGAGCCGCACCGACGCCGATGTCGTTGACCGAGCCGACGTCCCAGCTGCAATGGTGAAAGCCGGGACCGCCGGACTTCGCGAAGGCGACCATGTGGTGATCGCTGCCGTGGACGCCGTGCAGGAACGCGATCACCCCGCCCGCCTCGTCGGACAGGCGCAGGCCCAGTACCCGCGTGTAGAAGGAGAGCGTGCGCGGCACGTCGCGGGCGAACAGCAGCACGTGCGCCATGCGCCGCGGCTGGGCGGGCGCCGCCTGACCGCGCATCGGCGCCCCGCGGCGGTTCGCCGGCGCGCTGTCGAGCCCCACTTGCGACTTCGCGTTCGGCGAGGATTTCTCCGCGACGCGCAGCTCAAACAACCCGGCCGCGCGGCCCTTGTCGCGCAGCGCGGCGACCGCGGCGTCAAGCCCGGGAATGTCATGGGCCAGGGCGGCGCTCTCCGCCGGAATGCACACCTCGGCGACGAACTCGCGGACACGCTCGATGAAGTGGGAAGCCTCGTCGCTCATCCGAGCAGCCCCGCGCGCAGGATGGCGGCGTAGGCAAGCGTCAGCAGCAGCGTCGTCAACGCTGTCAGCGCGTAGCGCGACAGCAGCCCGTCGCGCAGCATTCGAGGAAGAGATTTCAGGGGATTGAACATCAGCTTGCCGTCTCCTCCGCCATGTCGTGCGCGGTGCTTGGTGGTGCGGCGAACGCGGCGAAGCGACACTCGCGCTCGCGCACCGAGGCGAGGCCGCTCGCCGCGATGGTGATGAGGTCGGCGGCGAAGGCGGGCAGACCGCTGCGCGGGAAATTGCTGCGCGGCACCGCCGCGTCGTGCTGCCAATCGGCAAGCGCGAAGATCGCGCCGCGACAGCAGGTGGCGAAGCGCTCCGCGATGAGGCGCGACGCGACACCAGGATGCCGGGCCCGGTAGAGCCGATGACATCGGCGCATGCCCCGGTCGGTCTCGCCGACCACCCGGTAGGCCGAGGCCGGCCGCTCGGTGACGTAGGCTTGCGACAGGAAGCGCAGATAGTTGCCGCCACGCTTGTCGCTCAGCATCAACTCGACCAGGGGGATGATGACGCCAGCGGCGATCGCGGTCTCGTCCATCTCAACCTCGGCGGCCGCGTACTCGGCCAGCAGCTCAACCCGGCGTGCGTCGACCGCGGCACGGCGAAAGTCGAGGATCGCGAGGATCAGCTCCGCTTGCCCGCCGATGTGGTAGCTCAGAGCGGACGCGTTGCGCTGCCCGGCCGCGATCACGACCTCCCGCAGCGGCACGGCATCGATGCCCCGCTCACCGAACAGCCGCTCGGCCGCCAGGATCAGCCTGGTTCTGGTATCGAACCCGTCGCTTTCGAACTCAGCCGTGTCCATGTTCGTGTCCGTCTTCCCCAGGCTGCACGACGCGGGCGCCCTGATCCGAAGCAACGATATCGCCGCCGCCGGCCGGGAAGCCAGGCATATTTAATACCGCCACATTAATGTGACTGCATTGATCCATCGCCGTGTGATACGGCTGATGGCCAAGAGAGCGCCGAAAAGCGAACGCGGCGGGCAGGCGCCGCCATCCTAGGGAGGAGCTGTCAATGGAATCGGTTCGGATACCACGTCGCGGCTGGGTGATCGTCGCCATGCTGTTCTGCTTCATGCTGATCAATTTCGCGGACAAGGCCGTGCTCGGCCTCTCGGCGCTGCCGATCATGCACGACCTGGGGCTCAGTCACACCGAATTCGGTCTGATCGGCACCAGCTTCTTCGCGTTCTTCTCGCTCTCCACCGTGCTGGTCGGGTTCCTCGTGAACCGCGTGTCGACCAAATGGGTGCTGTTCGTCATGGCGCTGTCCTGGGCGCTGTTCCAGTTGCCGATGGCACTGCCGCTCGGCTTGGCCGCGCTGGTCGTCAACCGCGTGCTGCTCGGGCTCGGCGAGGGACCGGCCTATCCGGTCGCGCTGCACGCCACCTACAAATGGATTCCCAACCTGCGCCGGCCGTTGCCGACCAGCATCATCGCACTGGGCGGCGCGGTGGGAGCAGGCATCGCTGCGCCCGGCATCGTCTACGTCATCGTGCATTATTCATGGCGCAACGCGTTCGCCATGCTCGGGCTGGTCGGGCTGGCTTGGTGCGCCGTATGGCTGTTCGCCGGCAAGGAAGGGCCGCTGTCGGCCGAGCCCGTCACTGCGGGAGCGGCCAGTTGTGAGCGAGTGCCCTACGCGCGGCTGCTGACCAGCCGCACCTTCGTAGGTCAGGCCCTGGTTGGATTCGCGGCCTACTGGCTGCTCACGCTCGCGGTGGTGTGGCTGCCGGCCTATTTGACGAAGGGCGCGGGCTACACGGCGACGGAGGTGGGCTGGATCGTCACCTTGCCGGCACTCGCGCAGATCGCGCTGATGCCGGGCGATCTGCGCCTTTTCGGAGCGCCTGAAGCGCCGGGGCGCATCGAGCCGCATGGCGCGCGGCGGCCTCGCCTGCGCCGGGCTGCTGATCGCCGGCCTGCTCGCCTTCGCGCTGCCGCAGGTCTCCGGCGCGGTGCTGCCGATCGTCTGCACCGCCCTTGCCTTCTCGTTCGGCACCCTGATCTTCAGCCTGGGCCACGTCATGGTCGCCGAGATCACGCCCACCCGGCAACGCGGCTCGATGCTCGCCATTGGCAACGCCGTCGCCACGCTGGCCGGGCCGCTCGCGCCCGTGGTCATGGGCCTGATCGTGGACACCGGCGCCAACGCGGTCGAGGGGTTCCGCACCGGTTTCATGATGACCGGCGCCGTGGTCGCCGCCGTCGCGGTGGTGGCGGTTCTGCTAATCGATCCGGAGGCCGATCGCGCCCGGTTCGCCGCGGCCGACCCGGCACCCGAGCTGTTGGGCGCGGACGCCGCGGTGGGCGACTGAAGTATGGTGGCGGATCAGAATTCCGCCACCCCGTGTCAACACTTCTCGAAGATCCGGAGGGCGACGAGATGCACGAACCAGAGGGCTTTGGTGGGAGGATCGGCCGGACGCGCGAGGAGTCCGAGCCGTGGTATCCCGAGCGCCGAGCCGCACCCAAGGGCGCACCCAATATCGTCATCCTTTACATGGACGACATGGGTTGGTCCGACCCCGGCTGCTTCGGCTCGGAGATCGACACGCCGCATATCGACGCGCTCGCGGCGAGCGGCCTGCGCTTCACCCACTTCACCAGTCACCCGATCTGCTCTCCCGCACGGGCGGCGCTGCTGACCGGCATGAACGGCCACGCGGTCGGCACCGGATGGCTAGCCAACAACAATCCTGGCTACCCCGGCTATTCCGGCGAGATCCCGCTGGACGCCCCGACGATGGCGGAGACGCTGCGCGCGGCCGGCTATGCCACCTGCATGACCGGCAAATGGCACAATACGCCGACCGTGGACAGCACGCCCGCATCGCCCAAGCACAACTGGCCGGGGCAGCGCGGCTTCGACCGTTTCTACGGGTTCATGGAGGGCGAGGCGCATTTCTTCTTTCCCGCCTACGTCATGATGGACAACCAGCTGCTGCCGATCGACGAGTACCCGCGCGATTACTATGCAAGCGACGACTGGACGAGCAAGAGCATCCAGTTCGTCAAGGAATTGCGCGCCTCCTCGCCGGCACGGCCCTTCCTGCTCTACATCGCGCATAACGCCGTACACGCGCCGCTCCAGGCCAAGCCCGCCGATCTCGCGAAATACCGGGGGCGCTATGACGCCGGGTGGACCGCCATCCGGGCCGCGCGTCATCAGCGGCAGATCGAGATGGGGCTGATCCCGCCGGGCACGCGGCTGCCGGCCTCCGATCCACGGGTGCCGGACTGGAAGGACACCGACCCGGCCGACCGGCCGATGCTTACGCGGCACATGGAGGTGTTCGCGGCGATGCTGGACAGCGTCGACCAGAATGTCGGCCGACTGACGGCATTCCTCGAGCAGATCGGCGAGCTGGACAACACCATCATCCTGTTCTCCTCGGACAATGGCGGGACGGACGCCGGTGGCCCGACCGGCATGTTCAACAACAGCCGCCGCTACATGGGCCTTGCCGCGCCACCACCCGAAGTCGAGCGCGCCAACGCGCCGGATCTCGGGACGCCGCGCAGCGCCCCGCTCTACCCGACCGGCTGGGGCGAGGTGTCCAACACGCCGTTCCCGTCCTTCAAGACCTATACCGGCGCGGGCGGAAGGCGGGTCTCCTTCATCGTCTCGTGGCCAAAGCGCATCCGCGAAGGCGGTGCGATCCGAACCCAGTTCGCCCATGTCACCGACGTGATGCCGACGCTGCTCGATCTCGCCGGCGTGCCGGCGCTCAAGAGCGTCAACGGCATGGCCGCACGAGAAATGCACGGGCGCAGCTTCGCCCCGGTGCTGTTCGACGCCGCCGCGCCGCCGCCGCGCACCGAGCAGTACTACGAGTGCTGGTCGAACCGCTCCTACTATCGCGACGGCTGGGTCGCCTGCTCGATCCAGAAGCGTGGCGAGCCGATCGACATGGATCGGTGGACGCTGCACGATTTGAGCCGCGACTTCTCGGAAAGCGAGGATCTGGCCGCAACGCCATCCGGAAAAGCTCGCCGAGCTGGTAAATGCCTTCGACGAGGCGGCGTGGCGGTATTTCGTCTATCCGCTCGACAATCGCGATCGCCTGGAGAAGTTTGCCGATCTGCCGCCCGAGGCGCTTGCCGCCACCGACCAGCCGCGGACCTTCCTGCCCGGCGCGCAGACCACGCACCGGATCGATATCTTTCCGCTGATCAGCGCCCGCTCCTATCGGATCACGGCGCGGTTCGCGCACCGCGCCGGCGATCAGGGCGTGATATGGGCGATCGGCGATCCGACCGGCGGCATGGTGATGTATATCGAGGAGGGCCGGCTGCATTTCCACTACAACGGCTATGGCGACGCGACGGACCTTCCTTCGGTCGCCCTGCCGCCCGGCGATCAGGAGGTGACGCTCGACTACGAAGCCATCCGAGGCCGCGAGGGCCGCGCGCGTCTCCTGATCGACGACCGCGAGGTGGTCGGCTGGACGCCGATGTCGCCGACCATGGTGCTGTACGGCATCTTCGAGGGCCTCGATGTCGGGCTGGACCGGCGCGGGCCGGTGCTATGGCCGCTCTACGAACGGCACGGCAGCTTTCCCTACACGGGCGAGATCCGCGATGTGACCGTCACCCCTGGCACCCCGGTTGACTGACGCTACTCAGCGCTGGACGACAGGCGAAGAGAGGGCAAACCACGTCGACGCTGCTTGCAAGCAAGCTCAATTCTTGGTCAAGGTGAGTCTCTCATCCAGATTGTTGCGCCACACTATGATGCGAAAACCGCCTGCTGGCTTGTCTCGATCATTCTGGGCGCGAACATCGTGCTGATCTTCGTTATTGCATACTGTGAGACGGGTCGCCCCTATCTCAGGCGAACATCTGGTCTAGGATAAAGCCGGGTCCACACGTGGAGGCGGTCCTTCGGCGTTGCGCTCGAAGGAGGCCCATTTGCATATTGGCTGGCGCTCGACGCGCTCACCCATCAAGCTGAGCCCGAACGTGAGCATGAAATTTACCACGACGGCGATCAGCCCCGCATTGATCCCGCCCAGGTCTGGCTCCGTCATGCGGAACGCAATGGCGACGATCAGGCCGACGATCATCCCGGTTGACGCCGCCCATGCCTTAATCCGCCTGAAGAACATCAGAGCGATCCATCCGGGGACCAGTTGCCCAAGGAGGTAATAGCTGACATTGAGAACCGCGAGCATCAGGGTCGAGCCTGACAGGGTCAGTGATGCGGCAAACACCAGGAACAACGCGATTACCGCGTTCGATACCCGCTTCTGTGTGTCGGGATGGACCTTCGGCACCAGGTTGCGGGTCACGATCCCGCCAATCCCCAGCGAAGTGGTCGCGAGCACCAGCAACCCGGACAGGCCCGCACCGGCAGCGACAAAGCCGACAAGCCAAGGCGGCAAGAGGTCAATCGTCGTCTTCATGAATACGGTGTTTGCGTTGGCGAGTTTCGGAGAGGCCCAGACGGCGTAGAACGACGCAATGATCAGAAAAGGGTACATGAGCATGTACATGGGCATCCATACCGTGGACGACTTGATCGCGCGTTCCGATTTCGCGGTAAACAGGAACGCGGCCGAGTTGCCGAGATAAAACGTGACGCTCTGGAAGACGATTGTTGAAATTGTAAAGACCATCGATCGCCCCGACAGGGTGATCATGGATTGCGGCAAGTGCGCATGGCGAAATACTGGCGCGACACCGCCAGCAGAGTACGCGGCGCAGACGCCGACGACGAGGATGCTCAGCATCATCAAGGCATCCTTGAGGATAGCAACGAATGCCGGGGACCGCACACCGGAGATAACGAGGTAAAGAAAGGCGATTACCCCCGCGAGGATAACCGACTGCACCGGAGACATGGGTAATCCGAGTGCGCCGAGAACGACCTTAAGGCCGATGAACTGATACTGACCCCAGGGCACGAGGGCAACCAGCAGCGTCACAGCGGTCACGACCTCGAGGGTCCGGCTTTGGAAGTGGCTGCCGAACACGTCCGGGACGGTCATCGCATTGTATTTAACCCCGGCGCGCCAAACGAGGGGGCCGACAAAGAATCCCAGCGGATAGGCCAGCAGGATGTAACCGAGAAACCAGACGGCGTCCCGCGCGCCATGCGCATACACCCCGCTCGGCAGGCCGATCATGGTACCGATACTGTAAATCTCGCCGACGGCGAGGAAGTAGAGCAGCCAAGCTGGAAACGACCGGCCTCCTATCAGGAATTCGCCTATCGTCATGTTCCGCGCCCCGAGGCGCGCAGCCAGGGCGATCAGAACAGACACGCCGATGACTGAGAAGAAGATCACGGACAGCATCATCACTCCTCGCGCGGCCGCGCGGAAAAGCGCAGAAGAGGGAGTTTCTCCATGTGACGCGGTATGTGACGCGGTGGGATTCGACGCTGGTCTCCGCTTGAGAGATCAGCGTTGCGATCCGAGGACGTTTGGCCGGCGATCACGGGGATCGCTCGTTGATGCGCAGGGCAAGCCACAGACAAAGCGAGGTCAGCGGAAACATTGCGAAAATCCACGCGAACAGAAGTGGGATTCCGAACACGTAGACGGAGGTGTTGGCGAGCAGCGGCATAATCACCAGCACCCCGAAGGCAGGCAGCCCGAGCCCGACAATCAAGCTCTTCCGGATGCCTTCGGTCATCGCGTCCCTCCCTCTATTGCGGCGTGTGCGGCAGCAGTTTCGTCGCCCGCTAGGCCAAGCCAGGGATCCGGGTCCAGGGCCACGTGGTGCCATTGCATGGTGCCAGTCCGGCAGAGCGGTCCTCCCAAGGAGCGCTCCAATGGATCATCGATCGCGATCGTCAGGGCAATCATGCGGGCTTCGTCTCCCAGTCAAGCGCATTGAGCGGCGACATCGGACCCCTGATGCTCACCGGCGATACCGAGGCTCTTGTTGAAGACCGTGTGGTATGGCCCTTCGGCGGTGCCACCCGACGCGAAGAAGGCGGGGCACGGCGATGGCAGCGTGTCAGCATGTCAGTCTCCACAGGTCACGTCTCCACTGGGCAGGACATTGCAGGAGACGGCAGCAACGCCGCCGAGAACAAGGAGACCAGCGCCGCCGGTTCCGGCATCGCCGGCAGCCCGATCAGCACCAGCGCATCGGGCTGTGGTGCGCCGTGCCAGGGGGAAAGCTCCGTGCGGCGGCCGGCACGCTGCAGAAGATGCGGCGCGTCGCCTAGGCGCAGGAAGCCCTTGGCGCGCAGCACGCTGTCGGGCAGCGCATCGAGCGCGGTACGTAACGCCATTGCCTCGAAGCCCCGCGGCGGGTTCCAGTGCCAGTGGCGGAACCCGTGCGCGGGCGGCAGATCGGCGAGGAAGCGCGTTGGTGCCGCCGCCGAGCCCGGCATGGAGAACAGCGTATCCAGCGCGTCCGGCTGCAGGATTGCCACCGGAACCTTCGGGCGCAGCCGATGCAGGGCGGCCCGCGTCGCGGCGATCTCGGCCTCGCCAGCATGGTCGGCATGGCTCAGCAGCACCATGTCGGCCCGCGCCACCTGCCGCTCCAGTGTATCCGCAAGCCACTGGTCCGCAAGCAGCGTCGGAAATCGCACGGCGTCCGCCAGCACCAGCACCGCGTCGAGCATCACTCCGGCCTCGAGCCGCACCAGTTGCGCGATGCGCCAGGGATCGGAGACGCCGCTCGCCTCGATGACGATCTGCTCCGGTTCCGGGCGCAATGCCGTCAGTGCCGCGACGCCGGCCCCGAGGTCGGGACCGAGCGCGCAGCACACGCAGCCATTGCTGAGCGCGACCATGCCGGAGGACCGCTCGGCGATGAGCGCGGCATCGACGTTGATCGCACCGAAATCATTCACCAGCACGGCAATGCGTCGATGGGTCGTGCGCAGGAGCGCATTCACCGCCGTCGTCTTGCCGGCGCCGAGGAAGCCACCGAGGATGGTGACCGGGATGCTCATGCGCCGCCGGCTGCGGCCGAGAAGACGCGGCCGCCCAGCACCGTCGCGTGCACGCCGATGTCCTTCAGCCGCATCGGCTCGGCCTGCAACGGGTTCTCCTCGAGCACGGCGAAATCGGCCAGCTTGCCGACTTCGATGCTGCCGACCAGGTGGTCGAGCTTCATCGTATAGGCCGCGCCGAGCGTGATCGCGCGCAACGCGTCGGCCACCGGGATGCGCTCGCCCTCCCCCAGCACGCGCCCCTTGGCGGTCAATCGCATCACCGCGCACCAGGCGGTGAACAGCGGCGCGAGCGGCGTCACCGGCGCGTCGGAGTGGATGCCGAAGGGAATGCCGAGCCGCAGCGCCGTTCCGCAAGCATCCATCCGCGCGGCGCGCGACAATCCCATGGTCTCGGCGATATGCTCCTCGCCCCAGTACCAGATGTGGTTGGCGAACAGGTTGCAGCACAGGCCGAGCGCCTTGATGCGACGGAACAGCGCCGGGTCGGGCATCTGGCAATGGTGCAGCGTATGCCGGTGGTCCGGACGGGGATGCGCGGTCAGCGCACGCTCCAGCATTTCCACCGCCACCTCGCTCGCCTGGTCGCCATTGGTGTGGATGTGCAGCACCGCACCGGCGCGGTGCCAGGCCGCGACAATTCCCTCCAGCTCGGAGGGCGCGATGTACCACAACCCGTTCGGCGCGCCGTTGTGGTAGCCGGGCCAGCGCACCCGCGCGGTGAAGCCCTGGATCGAGCCGTCGACGACCAGCTTCACCAGCTTGAAATGGAGCTTGTCGGTGCTGGTCGGGAGCAGCTCTCGCCAACGCGCGATGCCGGCCTCACGCTCGAAAAAGCGGTCGCCCAGCGCCGGCACCAGCCGCAGCGGAAACGCCTCGTCCGATGTGGCGGCGCGATAGGTCGCGACCGTCGCGTCCGTCATGTCGCTCAGCAGATCCGTCGCCGTGGTCACCCCGGCCTGCCGCGACAGCATTGCGAAGCGCTGGGCCGAATCGAGGTCGATCGGGCGCGCCGACGTCTCCCCCAGCACGACACGGCGGACCCGGCCCTGCAGCTCCGGCCCCCGGATCTCGCCGGTCGGGCGGCCAGCATCATCCAGCAGCAGCCCGTCGAGATCATTCACCCCGCTGAAGCCGGCGCGCTCCAGCGCCAGGCTGTTGACGTTCATGATATGGCCCGAGATGTGCGCCACCACCACGGGCCGGTCGGTCGAGACCGCATCGAGATCCGCCCGGACCATCCTGCGTCCGCCGAAATACAGCGGATCGAAGCCCCAGGCGGTCAGCGCGCCCTCGGGCCGTTCGGCCGCCATCTTCTGCAGCCGTGCGATCACGGCGGGCATGTCCTTCAACCCGGGCCAGATCGTGCCGTTCGGGTCCTTGCGATCGAAGAAGCCCAGATACGGGTCGCGCCACGCGGCACCTTCGCGCAGGTGGCAATGGCCCTCGACGAAGCCGGGCAGGATGGTCTTGCCGGCGAAGCGATCGTCGATCGTGGCGGGGCCCAGATCGGCCATCTCCGCCGGGCCGCCCACGGCCAGAATGCGCCCCTCCCTGACGGCCACGTGCGTGGCCTCGGGTTGGGCCGGGTTCATCGTCAGGATGCAGCCGGCGGTGAAGATGGTGATCGGTTCGCTCATTATTCGGGCCTCGTACGGTGGAAGGCAGATCTTGCAGGGCGCATCACGAGAGGCTGTCCATCAGCACCCGTCCCGCGGCCAGGACCGCGGTCAGGCTCAGCAGCGCCAGCGCCACGTAGCGGTAGTGCGCATCCGGAGCCCGTCGAAACAGCTGCGCGCCGAGCCAGGAGCCACACCAGACCCCCGGCAAGCCCAGCAGCGCCGCCTCCACGGCCGATGCATGCACCATGCCGACCACGGCCAACGGCAGCAGCGCGGCCACGGACGTCACCAGGAACAGCACGATCATCGAGGCCCGCGCCGTCCTGGTTGCCAGCGGCGAGGCCAGATACAGGGCGATCACCGGCGGCCCGGGAATGCCCGCCAGGCCGTTGAACAGACCGGATGCCAATCCGAACGCCACCGTCGCGGCGCTGCCGGGCGGCCGGGTCATACGCCGGCCCCGGGCCAGCAGGACCACGCCCAGCGCCACCACGCAGGCGATCAGCAGCCGCACCGGGCCCGGTGGCAGGTGCGCAAGCCCGAACAGCCCGAACGGCGTCGCGACCAGCGCCCCGAGCCCCAGCCACAGCAGCGTGCCGCGATCGGCGAGCGCCCAGGCGCCGCGCAGCCCATCCAGGCTGATCGCAACTTGCAGCAGCAGCACCACCGGCACGAGCTGCACCGGCGGATAGAACAGGCTCAGCAGCGGAACCGCGGCCAGGCTGAATCCGAACCCGCTGAAGCCTCGCACCAAGCCGGCCAGGAACAGCATGAGCAGACCGAGCGCAGCCAACAGCATGTCGGGGGTGCTCATGCATCGGGGCGCTCGTCGCGGCGCTGGTACACGCGGTAGAGCATGCGCTGGCCGATGCGCCGGAAGGGCGCGAACACGTGGCCCGGCAGCGGGCCCGTGAAGATCGGCAGGCCGGCGGGTAACGCCTTGCCGGCGACGAGCGCCGCGAGGCGCCGCCCCGCCTGGGCCGAATAGGAGACGCCGTTTCCGCCATAGCCCACCGCGTAGAATAGCGCCTGGCGCTGATCCGGGCGGACGATGCGCGGCATCATGTCGTGACTGACATCGACCCAGCCCCACCAGGCGTAGTCCACGTCGATGCCTGCAAGAGCCGGGAATTTGCGGCCCAGCCCCTCGGTCAGAACGCGCAGGTGGGCCGGACTGGCGGCGTCCGCCCCGGTGATGGCCGCGCGGCTGCCGATCTGCAGTCGCCCGTCCGGCAGGAGGCGGTAGTAGTAGCGCAGCGTCCTCGTATCGGTGATTACCTGCCGGGTGCGGAAATTCGTCGCGACGATCTCCTCGGCCGTGAGTGGCCGCGTGACTAGCGCGTTCGACATGATCGGCATCACGCGCGACTTCAGCAACGGATGCAGTTGCTGACTGGTGTATCCGCCGGTGGCCACCGCGACCGCTCGCGCCCGCGCCCAACCGCCAGGCGTCCTCAGGCGGAAGACGCCGTCGCGATGAACGATCTCGGTCACGGGACTGCAGGAATGAATCCGGGCACCGGCCTCTCGCGCTGCCCGCAGATAGCCGAATGCCAGCTTAGCCGGATGCACGCCGATGCCGAGCGGCTCATGCAGCGCGCCAACCGCCTCCGCATCCCCCACCCAATCGGCGCGCACCGCGTCGCGTGACAGGATGCGCGTTCCATAGCCGAAAACCGCGTTGCTCAGCTCGGACTCGGCCTTGAGCTTGTCCAGGTTGCGCTGCCGGTGGGCGAGGTAGAGATGCCCGCCGGGCTGCGCATCGCAGGTGAATTCCCGTGTCAGGCTCTCGAAGAGCTCGAAGCCCTCGCGCAGCTCGGCGTGTAGGGCGAGCGCCGTCTCCCGCCCCCAGCGCGCGATCCATTGTCCCCGCGACAACCGCCCTGTGGCGTTCTGCCCCTGCCCGCCATTCCGGGTGGTGCAGCCCCAGGCGACCTGGTTGGCCTCCAGCACCGTGGCGCGGATGCCGTGCTCGCGTGCCAGGAAAAGGGCGCAGGACAGGCCGGTAAACCCGGACCCGATGATGGCGACATCGGTATCGATGTCACCGGTGACGGGCCCGTCATCCGCGGGCGGCTCTCCGGCCGTGGCGATCCAGTAGGTGGGAGCGTAAGCGCGACCCTCACCGGGATGCGGCGCCACCAGCGGATCGTAATACGGATCATACGGCGTGATGTCGTGGAACGGGCCGGTGGCGGAGAGCGTGTCCATGCCGCCGTCTTAGACTGCGACCAGGGCGGGCCGGTCCTTGCGGAAGGCGCTCTTCGCGGCGATTCGATCACCCGCGAAGACGAAGAGGTCGAGCCCTTCCACTTCGATCCGCCCGCCGGCGGCGCTGGTCCCGGTGAACAGCCATTCGCTGACCGCCCGATCGCCAAACACCGCGTGCCGACGAATGGTCCAGGCGACATCCGGCATGGCCGTCCAGACACCGACGAAGGCGGCACGCACGGCCTCCTGGCCGATGATCCGCCGTCCCATCGCCTCAGGGCCGGTGGCCGCATCGAACACGATGTCGTCGGTGAAGCAGGCCATCACGCCCTTCGCATCGTGCCGATTGAAGGCGGCGAACAGCGTCTGTAGCAAAGCAAGGCGGCCGGTCTCGGTCTTGTCCATCGGAAGCGACATCCGGAGCAGTGGCGTCTCGATGAACAGGCTAGAAGCACGCGACGGCCCTGAACAAGAACCAGATGCCTGCGAATGAGCCTACCAGTTAGCGTTCGGAGACGAGGTGCTGCCCTTTATTCCGTATTTCGCTGCAGGGCTCGAGAAGATCCGCCCATGCTTTGCTCAGTTCGGTGACACCAGCCATGATCCGCTCGATACGAATGGCAGAAAACCCCAGGCGAAAACAGTGGCGGCCGGCCTCCGAATCATCGAAGAACACGTCGCCGGGCTCGATCAGCACCCCACGGGCACGCGCCGCGGAGACCAGCGCGCGCGCATCGAGGTCCGGGGGTCCGACGGCCCAGAAACTGCTCGCACCGGCGGCCCGCTGCCACCGGCAAGCCGGCAGGTGGCGCGGCAGCAGCGCATCGAGCAGTTCGGCCCGCCCGGCCAGCGCGGTGGCGACCCGGCGCAGATGCCCCCTGTAGTGGCCGAGTGCGATGAACCCGGCCATGGCGCGCTGGTTGTTGCTGGGCGGGTGGCGCAGGATCAGCCGCCGCAGGGCGCGCAATTCGCGGATTACCGGCGGCGGCGCCACCGTGAAGCCGAGCCGCAATCCCGGCGCCAGCACCTTCGAGAGGCTGCCGACATAGATCACCCGGCCATCCGCATCGAGGCTCTTGAGGCTCGGGATGGCATCGCCCTCGGATAGCAGGTCCGCGTCGTAATCGTCCTCGACCAGCACGATGTCGCGTGCCCGCGCGAGCTCCAGCGCAGCCTTGCGCCGGGCCAATGGCATGGTGACCGTCGTCGGGCATTGATGGCCAGGCGTCAGCAGCGCCAGGGTGCAGGACGCCATCGCAGCATCCGGCACCGCGCCCTCGTCATCCACCGCAAGCCGCTGCAGCGATCCGGCATGCAGCGACGCCATGTGGCGCATGTCGGGATAGCCCGGCTCCTCGACGCCCACCACGCTCCGCGGTCCCACCAGCAGGCGGATGATCAGATACAGGGCCTGCTGTGCCCCCAGCGTGATCATCACCTCGTCGGCCGTCGCCCAGATGCCGCGTCGCGGCAGCACCTGACGGCAAAGCTGCTCGATCAGCATCGGATCGTCGTCGTCGATCGCGTCGGCGCTCCAGGCCTGGATGGCGGTGACGCTGGAGGCATCCTTCACCGCCTCGCGCCATGGGGCGGTGGGGAACAGCGCCGGGTCGAGCTGACCGAACAGGAAGGGATAGGCGTATCGCTGCCAATCGCGCGGCTTCTCGATATTCAGCAATCGTCCGGGGCGCACGGCGAAGCGCCGGTCCCACTGCCCCGCGTCGGGAGCAGTTTTGGTCGGCACGGCAACGGTGGCCTCGAGCGGCGCCACGAACACGCCACTCCGTTCCCTGGACAGCAGATAGCCTTCCTCCACGAGTTGGCGATAGACGTTGAGGACGGTGATACGCGCCACGCCCAGGATCTCGGCCAGTTGCCGTGAGGACGGGAGGCGGGCCTGCGGCTGCAACTGCCGGTTCTCGATCGCCTGGACCAGCCGGCGCCGGATCTCCGGCTGCAATGCCGGGCTACGCCGGTCGAGCGTCCCGAACAGCCCCGGCCAGGCGAGGTTGAGCTCCTTCATTCGCACCTCACTGCCCGGACGGTGGTCGATCCGCCACGGGTTGTTTGATTTGATCGCGACCTTGCCCGTCAACTACCCCTATCTTTGCCCTTGTGATCGCCGGGTCGTTACTGCCGGCTCGTGGCTGTTTCCGCGGTCAGTCCTTCTGGTCGCGGCGAACGTCGAAGGCAATCTGGCGCTTCCACCGCAGCGGCGAAACTGGCTGATACCACGCCCACGCCGAGGCAGATCATCGGTGAGAATTCCAAACGGACTGTCGGCCACGATTCGCCGGGAGCATGATCATGTTGGCGCGGTGGCTTCCCAGCACGCACGAGACAACTTCGCGATCGTCGAAAACGCACCGGTGAAGCCAGGCAGTCCGGATGGCAGCAAATCGGGCACGTCGTCCGTATAGGCAGCCATTATGTATGCTGGCTGAGCACCATGATAGCCGATGCCGATATCCATGCGCCCACGCTTGCCGCGCCCCGACTTGCATCCGACACGCGTTGCGAAAGGCAACAATGCGGGCATCATCATGCGCATCAGCTGCCAGCTCAGCACGTCGAGAGCCCGAGAGCAGAGTGTCGGTGTGGAGCCAAGCGTCCCAGCGATCGCCTCATCCTGCGAACCACGCAGGATCAGTTCCAACAACAATCCCTGATCTGCGGCAGTCGTCGCATTGCTATCCGTCGTCGAATGGTCGGGCGGCAGTTCAAGAGGCGGAAAGATCTGATTGTGGAGCGTATTTTCCATGCCGACAGCCTGGCAGAACGTGTTCATAGCCTTCAGCGTCAGTCGCGAGTAAATCATCTGCGTGCAGACGTTGTCGCTTGTGATGATCATGTTGGTGATTGCATCCAACATGCTCACCTGGCATCCCGGGGTCATGTAGCGATACGAGCCAGAGGCGACGCCACGCTGCATTTGAGACGTGACTGTAAACACTTCATCAAGACTCAGTTTACCTTCGTGCGCCGCCTTGTAGGCGGCCATCATGATTGCGACCTTTCGCGTGCTCGCCGAGGGCTGCTGCGTCGTTGCATCCCTTTCGAATACAGCGCCAGTCTTTAGGCACTTAGCATAGAAACGGGTGGTAAATGGCTGCTCATCGCATATCTGATTTAGCCGCTTCTCGAGTTTGTTCATCCTGATGGGAGTCTCATTTTCGTTCATATGCGAGTTCCTTCTCGTCAGCTTTTGCGTACGTTGTAGAATTGCGGGAACCCACTACGCATATCACGCAAGTTGCTGCGGAAGCCGGTCGTCTTCGTGTATTGACCTGCCGGTATATATGGCACGTCGTTCCAGGCCTGCAGTTGGATTTCCCGAGCCAGCTGAAGTCGAGCCGCCTCGTCAGGGGCATTGATCCACGCTGAGCGCAGCCGTTCGAGTTCTGGCGCCGTCGGCCAACCAAACCATGCCTTGTCGCCATTGCCGCGCAACGCTTGATGGGTAACGGGATTGCTCGTCTGTGCTGCCGACAGCCGAATGACGAACATGTTCCATCCACCGTGTTCAGGGGCAGCACGGACATTACGCCGCGCCAGATACGAGCCGATATCCAACAATTGATGGTCGACGTTGAAGCCCACCTTGTGCAACAAATCTGCGCCGATCTCAGATAGGACGTGCCCCTCCGGAGAATCAATCGCATCCAAAACGACAACCGGCTCACCTTTATAACCGGCAGCGGCGATTTGCTGCTGAACTTTCTCGAGATTGCGCGGTGTTCCGAACGTCTGCTTAATGCCAGCATCGTTCGCCATGGGTGTCCCCGGGCAGAAGATGCCGACATCGGCTTTCCAACGTGACGGGTCTGGATCCGAAACAGAGAGGATGAAGTCCTTTTGGCTAACCGCCCCGAGCATTGCACGCCGGATTTCGGGATTGCTGAACGGCGGGTAAAGCTGGTTAAACCGGATAACGACCACTTCGCCGGTCTTATCTAAAATCGCGGTCTTCACAGCTGAGGAGCCGAGAAGGGCAGGCTCGAGATTAGTAGGCACAGAGTCCCACCAGTCGACTTCTCCAAGCTGGAGGGCTGCGAGGACGGTCGATGGATCAGGCACGACCTGCCATTCCACCCGATCGAAATTGGCAATCTTCGGCCCGGCTGTGAATGATATCTTCGCGTCCGCCCGCGGCAGATAGTCCTCGAATTTATCGTATACGACGCGCGAGCCCATGACGTGCTCGTCGGCCCGGAACCTGAACGGACCGCTTCCCACCAGTTCGGAGACTGGCCGAAAGGGGTCCTCGCTCGCGAGGCGCGCAGGCATAATACCAGGAAATGAGTCGAAGGTTTTGGCCAGAGCGTCTGGCAGCATTGAGAACGGCCTCTTTAGTCGAAACTCAATAACGTTATCAGTGGGCGCCGACAATTCGTCTGTCAAAGCCATCAAGGTCTGCCCGAAGGAGTTGCGCACCGACCAGCGTTTGATGCTAGCCACCGCGTCACGGGCGAGCACACGTTCGTTGTCGTGGAACTTCAACCCTTCGCGAAGGGTGAGCTTCCATAGGAGACCATCTTGCTCGACGAGATGACCCTCCAGCATTTGCGGCTGGGGGCGATAGTTGTCATCGAGTCCGAAGAGCGTGTCGAAAATTACGTAACCATGGGTTCTGGTCACAGCCGCCGACGGGATTGTCGGATCAAGTGATGTTAGCGCCGTCTGCGGCACGAATTTGAGCACTTTGCTGCTCTGTGCAGCGCCAATTCGCGGCATACTGACGGCCAGCGCCGCGGCTGTGGCCCCTTTCATGACTGAACGACGACTTGGATTCATGGACATGACGCCCGTCCTTCCACTACCTGAAAAGCGTAGAGGGTCAACTCAAGCTAAGCCCGTCTGACCCGCAGATTGACGGCCGGCCGGGTGCCATTCAGGCCCCAGCGGCCGCAGCCTTACACCTTGTCTCAGGCGCCGGTAAGGATACAGGGCCGGATCCGCGCCGTAATGGCCAGGCGCGCGAACTACGATGACCCTCTCTGCTATTGGCTCGAATTCCGCCCGAAAATGACAGGTGCTTTTCAGCGCCAGAATCTTTTGCTGGCTCGGTTCAATCCCCATGTGTCGGAACGGTTCCTGATCCAGCGCCTGCACCCGTTTGCTCGTCACCACGATGCTGACGCCCCCAATTCCCAGAAGCGTCATCAGTCCCAGATCGATTTCACGGTTGCCGGACACAACTCCTGATGTTTTCATCCGGCCATCACGCACGCGCAGGACGTTGAAATCACCTTCAAGCGGGGTCACTCCCGAAGGTCCAGACCTGCCGCCAAGCCGCAGATGAATCCGCCTGCCTTCCCCAGCATCATGGGCGGCCCTGGCCGCCTGCGCGTCACACAGATAGCCGAGAGCAACATCAGTGGCGTCAGCTGCTACGAGGGCCTTCAGGAGATCAGTCGTATCCGCGCTGCCCCCGCAGCCGGGATTATCCTGTGTGTCCGCCAGGACGACCGGGCGGCGGGCAGAGCGGGCGATCTCCATGGCCGCGGCTACCCCCTCCTCCGGCGAGACGATCTCCTCGGCAAAGTCCGTTTCCTTCGCCACGATGTCACTCAGGAGAACGTCAGCCGCCCGATCCGCCTCCTGCTGGGTCCAGGCATGGGCAATGACCGAAGGACCACACCAGTACAGAATCCGAAGGCGGAAACCCGGCGAGATACGCAAGGCTTACCAAACCGCTGTCCGCCACGACGGAGCGGGACACGATGGTGCGCGACGGTTCGACCAGCGTGCACTGGCCATTCAGCGGCAGCAAAAACGGTGGCTTGCGCAGTGCTCGTCCGGCTGGCCGCCCCTGCTTCAGTACGAGTTCCATGGCCTTTGCGGCTCGCGCGCCAGTCTCCGGTCGGTCAACATGCGGATAGGTGAGATAAGCGATAATCGAATCGGTGTGAGCGACCATCTCCGGCGTGACGTTGGCATGATAATCGAGGCTGATGACGATCGGGATGGAGGGTCCGACCACCGCACGCAGCCTCCGAAGAAGCTCCCCCTCGCCGTCTTCGAAGGCTTCGGTGACCATGGCTCCGTGCAAGTCGAGATACAGCGCGTCAACCGGCATCGCTTCCGACAGGCGCCCCACCAACTCACCGGATATCCGTTCGAAGGCTTCGCTAGTAACGAGACCGCCGGCGCTCCCGCTCGTCCAGAGCAAGGGCACCAGCTCGTGGTGCCGCATTGCATCCAGGAAACCCGGAAGTGCGAAACTCGAACCTGAGAGCCAGGTTATGACATCGCTTCCCCGCACCAGAGGCGGACGGTCCCGGTGACTGGCAAAATACGCGAAGTCTGTTCGATCGTCGACGAAGCAATTGGTCTCGTGCTGGAAACCAGCAACAGCAATTCGGGCCATGGTTCCTCTCCAGACAAACACTCTTCGGGATCTTCGCCGATGGCCAAAAGCCACCTATGAGCCACTTGGGCGGAATGCTCGCGGCAGCGTTCATCATCCACCCGGATCGGTGCCGCCCTGCTGGCGGATTACGCGCGCATTATGGTGCGGCGCGCTCGGTCGTCATCATTCATTCTGTCTTGCCTGCCATAGATGAAATCGTGTTGCGGGAGCAGACTTGCGGATGGACGCGCCGGCCAGCATGGTTCGTCGTGTGATCATCGCGCTTTCTCCCCGTTATCGTAATTTTCTGCAGGTTTCGGTCAGGGAACCCAGTCGGTCTCCGCCAGGGTGTTGTCTCTCCCGGAGCCGGTCTGCGCCGCGCTCATTTCGAACGGCAATGCGCACCGGCTGTTGCTGTGCACCTGCGTGGCGGCCCGCCCGGCGATCCGGCCGAACGTGGCGCCGGAGACGAGGCCCGTACCCGCCGGATAATTGTCGTAGAACAGGCCACCGACCATTTCGCCGCACGCGAACAGGCCTGGAATCGGGCGCCAGTCGGTGCCGATCACCCGTGCATTCTCGTCGATCCTGATGCCACCGAAGGTGAAGGTGATCCCGCCCGTCGCGGTGTAGGCGTAGAACGGCGGCTTCTCGAGCCTGAGGGCCCAGTTGCTTTTTTCGAGCGCGAGCCCCGACGTGGCGAGCCCATCCCTCTGGGAGGGGTCGAACCCTTCGTCCGCACGGCGTGCCGCCGCATTGTACTCGTGCAGCGTGCGGAGCGCCTGTTCCTTGTCGTCCATATCCATCTGCGCGACCAGCGCATTGAGCGTGTTCGCTTTCAGCGGCTCGCTTGTGGCGTAGCGCGGCTCGAGCAAGTGCATGACCTGGCTGTCGAAGATCTGATAGGCTTTTGCGCCGGGTTCGGCGAGGACCGCGCGGCCGAACTTCGCGTAGGTGAACATCGCGCCGTCCTCGCCTTCATCGACGAAGCGGCGCCCCTTCCGATTGATCATCACACCGTAGACGTACGAGAGCCGGTTGCTCTTGTCGGTCAGCTCGCGTGGCGCGAAATTGCCCCAGTCGGCGGAGATCGGGGTCGCGTGGCAACCGCTCCACTGCCCCCACGGCATGGCGCCGAGCTGGTTCATCGCCATGCGCAGCCCATCGCCCTGGTTGTACGGCGTGCCGCGCACCTTGGCGGCGCCGACCAGCGGACCGAGATGCTGCGTGCGCATTTGCACATTCGCCTCGAAGCCGCCGCAGCCCAGGATCACCGCCCGGCCTGCGATGTCATGAATCCTATCATCGTCGCGGATGGTGACGCCGCTCGCGGCGCCATTCGCATCCACGAGCAGCCCGGTCACGGCCGCGCCATAGCGGATCTCAATGCCCATCCGCTCGCAGGCCGCGAACCAGTTCCGCGACAGCCCGACTCCTTCATGCGCCGCGCGCACGACGAGCCCACGCGCCCAGACAA
Organism: uncultured Alphaproteobacteria bacterium; assembly: GCA_963799825.1. Classification (GTDB taxonomy): domain Bacteria; phylum Pseudomonadota; class Alphaproteobacteria; order Acetobacterales; family Acetobacteraceae; genus JAFKFI01. Next base: position 28,879 of record CAWCYL010000007.1, on the reverse strand, counting down.
TCTTGTTCCCCCTGCGCACACCTGTAAGGCTCACGGCCGGCTCCATCTCGATGCCGCCGACGCGGTTCATCCAGAACACGGTGTCCTTCGAATTGCCCACGAGGATGCGCGACAGCACGGGGTCCGTCTGGCCGCTGGTGACGCGCATGAGGTCGCCGTGGAAATCGTCGAATGTGTAGGGCTGGATCCCCGCGTAGAAATCCTCGAACTGATCCTCAACGTCGGGCAGCAGCGGCCCGATCTCACGCGGGTCGTCGAAGGCGAAGCGCAGCACGCCGCCGCTCCAATGCGTATTGCCGCCACGCATCTCGCACGGCGCCTTCTCGAGAACGAGGACCCGCTCGGCCCCGTTCTCCTTCGCGGAGACCGCGGATGCTAAGGCGGCGTTGCCGGCGCCGACGACAATGACATCGTACGGAACGGTCATGCGCGACCCCTCATCAGCGTGAGCGAGCGAGACCTGTCGGCGTGACGAGATATGCGACGCGCGAATTTATCCATGAGGTTCCCTCCCTTGATAGCCGGTTAGCCCGGCCGATCTCAGCTTGCTGTTGCCGGCTCCCCATCACGAGGTCGCACCGCGGAGCAGGCTTCGCGCGTCACCTGTTCAAGCCGGATCTCGTAGGCATGGCGGACGTGCAGACGCGCGAGCGCTTCGGCATCCGCTTCGTCCCGGCGTGCGATCGCCGCGACGATCGCAGCGTGCTCGGCCCAGGCTGCCTCGATGCGGCCGGGCGCGGTGAAGGTGGTGCGGCCCAGCAGGGCCAGCGAATCGTGCAGACCCTGCAGGCTCTTCAGCAGAAAACGGTTATGGGAGGCGCGGTAGATGTGCTCGTGCAAGATCTTGTTCTCACGCGCATGCAGCGCGGGATCGTCGGGGAGCGCGCGATGCGCTGCGAGCACGGCTTGCAGGACGCCGAGCTCGATGCGATCCGCGTTGCGCGCGGCGAGCGCGGCGGCGGTGCCTTCGAGGCTCTCGCGAATATCGTAGAGCTCCGCCACGGCCCGCAGATCGTGCTGCGCGACGGCGAGACCGCCACCCGGCGCGAGCACGACCATGCCGTCGGATTGCAACCGGCGGAGCGCCTCCCGGACCGGCGTGCGGCTGATCTTCAGGGACGCGCAGAGCTCGAGTTCGGGAATGCGTTGCCCGGGCTCGAGATACCCCTCCTGGATGGCCGTGCGCAGCGCCTGATAGGCCTGCTCGGCCAGTCGCTCGCCGCCGCCCGCCGTGACCGGCCGCAACCTAAACCCTGCCTGGTCGAGAATGGGATTTCTCCAATGCTCGAACTGCTGCATAACTGTTGTATACATCAGAATGCAAGCGAGGGAAGAGTCTGGTTCAGATCGGCTTCGCGCCACCTTCATGCGCGGCGGAACATCGAAGGATTTCAGTTTCACCGGCCGCGCCGCGCATGCGGCATGTCCCCGCATCTCGGCCGCAGCGCGCTCGACGCGCTCGAGCTGATGAACATGGGGGTTAACTACCTGCGCGAGCACACGCCGCCGCACACCCGCATGCATTATCCGTGCTCGATGCCGCGGATCGCGCCCAATGTCGTGCAGGCCCATGCCAAGGGGCGTTATATGATCCGGGCGGTGGACCCGGCCGATGTGCGCGAGATCCTCGGGCGTTTGAAGGACATCGCGCAGGGCGCAGCGCTGATGACCGGACAGCGTCACAGCCAGATCGTCAGCGGCATGTCGAACCAGATCATGAACGCTCCGCTGTCCCAGGTGCTGCACGAGAACTTCATGCGTCTGGGGCCGCCGCCGTTCGACGACGCGGACCGGGACTTTGCCGCCAAGATTTGCGAGACGCTGCGTCCAGCGACATCGACACGGCTTTCCAACGGTCGGCCTGCCCGTGGCGCGCGACAAGGTTCTTTGCGATTTCATCATGCCGCTGGGCAGCAGTGGCGGCTTTGGCATGGCCGCATCGAACGATGTCGGCGATGTGAGCTGTATCGTGCCGACGGCGTGGGCGCGGGGGCGACCTGCGCGATCGGCACGCTGTTCCACACCTGGCAGTGCACTGCCCAGGGCAAGACGGCGGTGGCGCACAAGGAATGGTTCACGCGGCCAAGGCGATGGCGGGCACCGCGATCGATGTGCTCCGCAATCCGGTTCTGGTGGACGCAAGCGAGGGCCGACCTCGTCAAACAAACGGGAGGGCGACCCTACGAGTTCCCGGTTCCCAAGGACGTTCCTGCGCCGATCGAGATAGCTGATGAGACCTGTGCGCGGGAGGCTTGATCGACGCGGCGGAATTTGATTCCATGCTGTCCTGAGCGGTCTGGAGACGGGCGTGGCACGGCGTCGGATTGGGCAAGAGCGACTGTCGGTTGGCGGTCTGGAACCTCGAGGCGGCAGGTCACTGGACGAGCTGGCAGGTCTGGTGAACTGGGCAGAGCTGGACGTCTTGCTGGCGGGCATCTCGGCCTCGGCGAAGGCGAACCGGTTGGCCGCCACTGGCACTGTTTCGGGCCCTCCTCTGGCGACATCGCACGACCTGTCGGATGTGCGGTTGGCGGACGCGCTGGACGATCGGGCCAGCTTCCGCAGGTTCTGTGGGTTTGCCGCCGTCGAGCCCGCCCTGAGCGCACGGCATTCGTCCGCTTCCGCGCCGAGTTGGTGCGCCGTGAGCTGGACCGGGCGTTGTTCGAGGCCGTCACCCGCCACTCGATGCCCGCGTGTCGATCGTCCGCACGGCACGCTTGTGGACGCGACGCTAATTCCGTCCGCAAGCATTAGGATGGCGAGGAGGCGCGCTCGGCCGGGCACCGCCGCGCGAGCCCGTGCACGGTCACAAGGCACACATCGCGACGGATCAGGACGCTGGGCTTCATCCGCGGCGTGCGAAGTCTCGCGCGGCCAACCTCCACGATCCGGCTCAGTTGGACGCCGTCCTGCCTGGCGCGCCTGGTGCACTGAAGTTGACCCGCTTCCGTGGAGCCCGTCAGGCTTTCACATGGAGGCTTTCTCACATGGCCAAGACGCGCCCGCCCTATTCACCTGAGTTTCGTCGCCAGATGGTCGATCTGGTTCGCGCTGGACGTGATCCGGCCGACCTTGCTCGCGAGTTCGAACCGACAGCGCAGTCTATCAGCCACTGGGTTGCGCAAGCCGACCGGCAAGAGGGCCGCCGGGAGGAGAAGGGTGGCGGGCTGACCGCCGCAGAGCGTGACGAGCTGGCACGGTTGCGACGTGAGAACAAGCAGCTGCGGCTGGAGCGCGACATCCTCTCTCGAGCTGCTGCCTGGTTCGCACGCGAGACCGGCACGATCCCGTCCGGGTCTTCGAGTTCATGAGCGCGCACCAGGCGGTGTTTCCGATTGCCGTCGATGGCACGCGTGCTCGGCGTGTCGGAGGCTGGCTTTCATGCGTGGCGGCGCCGACCGGCGTCTGCTCATGCCGTCGCCGACGCGACGCTGCTGAAACGGATCCGGACGATCCATGGAGATCACGCGAGACCTATGGCGCGCCGCGGGTGCATGCCGAGCTCCAGGCAGGAGGGGAGAAGCATGGGCGCAAACGCATTGCCCGGCTGATGCGCGCCGCCGGGTTGATTGGCGCCAGCCGCCGCGCGCGGCACGATCGTTACCACACGGCGGGACAAGGAGGCCAGACCGGCGCCCGATCTGGTAGACCGCGATTTCACTGCTTTCCGGGCCGAACCAGCTCTGGGTTGCCGACATCACCTTCGTGCCGACGGCGAGCGGTTTTCTCTATCTCGCAGTGGTTCTGGATGCCTGGAGCCGCAAGATCGTCGGCTGGTCAATGGCCAACTATCTGCGGACCGAACTGGTGCTGGACGCGCTGGAGATGGCGATCGGCCAGCGGCGGCCGGAGGGCGTCATCCATCATAGCGACCAGGGCAGCCAATACACATCGTTGGCGTTCGGCAAACGTTGCAAGGAGGCTGGCGTGCGGCCGTCAATGGGATCGGTCGGCGATGCCTACGACAACGCCATGTGCGAGAGCTTCTTCGCCACGCTCGAATGCGAGCTGCTGGAGCGACGCCGGTTCGCGTCCCAGGTCGAAGCCAAGATGGCCTGCTTTAGCTTCATCGAAGGCTGGTACAATCCCGGTGCGGCTGCACTCGGCCTTCGGCTACCGCTCGCCAATGGCCTATGAAGCAGCGATGGAGGCCGTCACCACGGAACCGTAATCACACAAGCCCACCAACACTCCACGAAACCGGGGCAACTTCATCACCTCGGCGACCTATGGTCGATCTTCGATTTCATCAATCCAGGGCTGCTGGGCACCGCCAAGCAGTTCGCGAGCTACACGAAAGGCCTGGCTGAGCGGCAGCACAATCCCTACGGCGGTCTGCGCGAATTAGTGCGCCCCTATATCCTTCGCCGCATGAAGACCGACAAATCGGTGATCGCCGACCTGCCTGACAAGACGGAGGTCAATGCGTTCTGCTCATCAGCCGCAAACGCAGGCGGCGCTATACGACGCAAACGGTTGCGAACCTGGCTAAGCATCCTTGAAAAATCGATGGGCATTCAGCGCAAAGGCATCGTGCTCGCCTTCGCTGATGCGGCTGAAGCAGATCTGCAATCATCCATCGCAATGGCTCGGCGACGGCGTCTGGACCGAGGAGGACAGCGGCAAATTGGAGCGCCTGCGGCGAGATCGCCGAGGACTTGGCCGCGCGGCAGGAAAAGGCGCTGGTCTTCACCCAGTTTCGCGAGATCACGGCCCGCTGGCCAATTCCTGGCGGGATCTACGGACGGCCGGGTCTTGTCCTTCACGGCGATACGGCGGTTAGGAACCGCAGCGAATCTTGTGCAGACCTTCCAGGAGGATGGGCCGCCGTTCTTCGTCCTGTCCCTGAAAGCGGGAGGGACGGGGCTGAAGCTCACCGCAGCCTCCCATGTCATCCACTTCGATCGCTGGTGGAACCCGGCAGTAGAGAACCAGGCCACCGACCGCGCTTTCCGCATCGGACAAAAAGCAACGTTTTGGTGCACAAATTCGTCTGCCGTGGTACGGTCGAGGAAAAGATCGACGCAGTTGATCGAGGCAAAGAAGGCTCTTTCCGACGATCTTGCTGGCCGACGGCGGCGAGAAACCTGACCGAAATGAAGGACCACGAACTGTTGCGATTCGTGTCGCTTGATCTGAGTGCCGCGATGAAGGACTGAAGTCGCAATGTCACGGTACAGACGGAGGATGGCCGCGATACGTTCCCGTCGCCGAGCGTCGCCGAAAGGCGGAGCGCGAGATGGAGAAGTTGCGCAAGAAGGGCTATTCGGTTGCGCCGATCAGGATCGAAGGGCGCACCATCGTCACCACGTTTCTGGGGCAAGGCGTGGTGCGACAATCTGGAAAGGTATCGCGACTACGAAATCCGCCTGCCGCGCGGCCGCACCTACGTGCGGAACGGCTCGGTGGTCGACCTGCAGATCGCGCCGGGCAAGGTGAATGCGATTGTCAGCGGTTCGTCGACCTATCGAGTGGCGATCAGCATTGGGACAGTGCCGAAAGCACAGTGGCGGGCCATCTGCGCTGATTGCAGCAACGGAATTACTTCGCTCGTGGAGCTGCTGCAAGGACAGCTATCCAAGGGCGTGATGGAACGTCTCTGTCGTCAAGACAATGGCCTGTTTCCCAGGCCCTCCGACATCCGCTTTACCTGCAGCTGCCCTGACTACGCCTCGATGTGCAAGCACGTAGCCGCAGCGTTGTATGGCATCGGTGCGCGACTTGACCAAGAGCCGGAGCTTTTGTTCCGGCTGCGCGCGGTGGATGAGAACGATCTGGTCGTCCAGATCGGGACGGTCCTGCCCATGGCGAACAAGAGCCCGGCTGCCGGCAGGGTGGTGGACGTCGATGATGTTTCTGCCCTTTTCGGTTTGGATATCGTCGGAGTTGACGCCGCCCAGGAACTTGCGGGCGATGCGACGGCCGCGCCGCCGCCCGACGGGCACAGACCTTCTGGCGCCCGCGTCAGAGCCTCGCCGCAAGAACGCGTCGATTTGAAACAGAAAACGTGCGCCGACCAGACGGGCTCACGCCGACGCGCTGTACGGAAGGAAGGTAAGGCACCCAAACCGGGCGTCTTCCTTCGTTCGGTCCGCGCCACAGCAACCCGGGCGCCGGCATTTTCCTCCAGTGCCGACGCCAATCCGGATGCCCGGCGCGAGACAGTCGCCCAAGCCGCGTCGGCCGGAACCCGCGACCGGCCGACGGAGATCCACAAGAAGGCGAACCTCGCCAGTGCCAAGGCGAAGTCCAGCAAAACTCCGGCGGTCGGGACCCGAAAGTCTCGGTCGCTTCCCGAGTGGTCGCCAAGGCTTCGAGGCCGGCGGGGAGCGTTGTGTCGAAGATCCAGAAGGCAGAGGTCAAGCCGGGGCAGCGGGCGTCACGAAAACCGCCGCCTATGGTTGCTGTGGTGACCGGCGCTGCCGCACGGACGTCGTCCAACGAATCGCGGCGGAAGGTAGCGGTTCAGCGTGAGCCGCGACCAGTGAAGTGGTGGCTCCCGTCCTATAAGGCATAGCGCCAAAGGGGGTCGCGCTGCGGGCAGGCCGGACGTCCGGCCTACCTCATATGTCGGCTGCTATTTGCTTCCAGTCAGGATGCGCGGGAAGCATCCCTCTTCGCTCAATTGCGACCCCAGCGAGATCGCGCGACGTCAGCCTGGAACCGCAAGTGGTCGCCAGCGGCCGGTGACGCAGATCACACCGATCCGGCCGGTCCTTACGAACTCGTTTGTCCGCTTGAAGCGGATAGGCGAATAGCCTATATGGCGGTGTGGAGTTCGACTGGGACCCGGCAAAGCACGAAAAAACGCGACAGGAGCGCGGCTTTGGTTTCGACTATGCCATCCGGATATTCGCCGGCCCGACAGTCGAGGCCATTGATCGGCGACAGGCCTATGGCGAAGAGCGGATCAGGGCCATCGGCGAAATCGACGGTCGTGTCTTTGTGGTGGTTTACACCGATCGTCCCGGAATTCGCTGGATCATCAGTGCATGGAAGGCGAGTGGAAAGGATCTCAGGACATGGCGACGCCGAGAATGACGCTGGCGGCCAGCATCGCCCGCAAGTCGAACGTCGATCTCGCCAAGATTGACGCCACGACCGAGGAGGATATCCGGCGGCACATGTGCGAGGAGGGCTACGACCCGGACGAGGAAATCCGAGACGAAGACATTATCTCGCCGGCCGTCATCCGCAAGCAGCTCGGCATGTCACAGCGGCAGTTCGCGGAGGCTATCCATGTGCCCGTCGCCACACTGCAGAATTGGGAGCAGGGCCGGACGCCCATGGACCCGAGCGCACGCGCGCTGATGATCATTCTAGCTCGCGAACCGAAAGCTGCGCTGCGCGCACTTGGGCATCAGCACGCGGCATGACCGGCCTGTGTCGCGCGATACCCGTTCCGCGCCGCCTGGATCGGGATGTCGACAGCGAAGAGCGTCCTTCCCACCTGTTGACATCGGGCGCCGGTGGCTCGGTCAGAACGGAAACGACGGAAACGCACGCCTCGAGCGAGCGGTTCGCTTCTTCCGATCAAGCGGCCTTCGACGGGGATTTGTGCGGCGGCCGGGACCACGCGAAGCGCTGTGAACCCGACAATTAAAAGTCCTCTCTGATTGGGGTTGTCGGGATCAAGCTTTTCCTCTCGCCTCGTGTCGTTCCCGTGGATCACACGCTTCTCTCCGTGGTCGGCGCCTGGCCGCCGCTCCGCCATCATCGTGCCCAGCGCGAGGAGACCCAGCTCGGTGAAGAACAGCCGGGGCAGGTGTTGCGTGGCATCGAGGCGCATCATCCCACGCTCGACGAGCCCCTTTGTCACCGGCGACAGCTTTCGGTTGCCCGGCCTGTGGCCCACCCCGCCAGGTCCTGAGCTGGAATCCATCGGCGATGCGCGGGAACGTCGAGAAGAACATGTCCAGCTCGCGCCGAATAAAATCTCGCTCGGCGGCAGTGAAGCCGGCGAGCATCCCGTCTTGCCTCTTGCTCATGAGGGCGAGCATAGCACCCCCTTCACCTTGCATTCGAGCGGATACGGGGCCGGCCACCGCGCCCACGCCGTACACCCGGATCCGCCCGCTCCCGCTCCCGCCGCCTACGCCGGCCGCCCCGGACGGGCGGCCATAGCTGCCCGCCGTAATGCGAGCAGATCAGGGAATGCCGCCGCGGCCCGCAGCATCTTCCTCAAAGCCCCTTGGGGTCACGTCATAGAACGGGCAGGATAGCACGGTTGGTGGCACAGACCGGGAACATCGGCCGGATCAGATGCCGGTTGCGGCGGCTCGGTCTCGTTTGACGATATCGGCGACGGTGTTCTTGCTCAGCCCCAGTTCGCGGCCGACCAGGCGGTAGCTGCGACCCTGGCCGATGAGCGCCAGCACCTTCGGCGCGAGGCGGTCCGATTTCGGCCGCTGTCCCGGCTGGCGACCCAGACGCTTCCCGCGGGCCCGCGGGGCCGCGATGCCGGAACGGATACGCTCCTGGATCAACTTACGCTCAAATTCGGCGATGCCGGCCAGCAGGGTCGCGATCATGCGGTGTGCCGAGGTCGAAAGCCATGCCGTTGAGCGCGATGACCGACACGCGGCGCGCTTCGAGTTCCTTCAGCGTCGCCAGCAGGTCCGTCGTGCTGCGGCCCCAGCGCGACAGCTCCGTCACCAGCACGGCGTCGATGTCACGCCGTTGCGCCAATGCCAGCACCTTCCGCCGCTCGATTCGATCCACCTTCGCGCCCGAGCCGGTTTCCTTGAAGGTGCCGACCACCTCGTAGCCGGCGCGGGCCGCGAAGGCGGCCAGATCGCGCTCCTGGCGCGCGCAGGACTGGTCGGCGGTCGAGACCCGGCAATAGAGGGCGGCGCGCTGTCCCAGTTGAACTCTCCCCGGCGAACGTCCCGCAAACCCTTGTTCCTGCTGAGCCGCCGACCGTAGCAATCAGCCTACACTTCAGCTGGGACAATCCGCCATGCCGAGACGCCGCGCGCTCACCGAGGCGCAGCTTGCCGATCTGTTTGCCCTGCCGGCCGCGGAGCCTCATCCGCCAACGGACGCTCGGCGCGGCCGACCTCGCCCTGGTCGATCGGCGGCGCGGCAGCGCCAATCAACTCGGCTACGCTCTGCAACTCTGCGCCTTCCGCTTTCCTGGCCGTCTGCTCCGGCCGGGCGACGCCATCCCCGAGCCGGCGCTGCACTTCGTGGCCGAGCAGCTCCGTGTCGGCCCGGAGGCGCTGCTGTCCTACGCCGCCCGGCCCCAGACCCGGCGCGAGCAACTCGACGGCCTGCGCGAGACGTTCGGCTTCCGAATGTTCGTGCCGGGTCACGGGCGCGAACTTCTGGCCTGGCTGCTGTCGGTCGCACTCGCCACCACGAGCGCTCCGGCGGTCGCCGCGACGCTGATGGCTTGGGCGCGTTCCGCTTGCGCGCCGTCCCGGCCGCCGCATCCACGCTGCGTGCCGCCGAGTTCCTGCGCGACATCTACGCGAGCAACAGCCGCAAATGGCCGCGCAACCTTCCGATCGGTTTTCTCCGGCCCGTGTGGCGAGATGCGGTGCTCGGCACGGATGGTACGGAACATCGCATCTGGGAGGCTGCCACCCTGCTCGCGCTGCGCGATCGGCTGCGCGCCGGAGACATCTGGGTCGAAGGCAGCCGACAATGGCGCGCCGTCGAGGATCAGCTCATTCCGCCCGCGCTGTTCGCTGCCATGCGCGCCGCGGGTCCGCTGCCGGTCGCGGTGCCCGCAACGGCGGAAGAATATCTCGCCGACCGCCGCGCGCTGCTGGACCGGCGGCTCCACGCTCCCCGAGGGGCTCGACGCCCCGCAGATCAGCGAACCCGCTCTGAAATTACGCCGCTCAAGGCAATCACGCCCGAATATGCCGAGGACCTCGCCGGCCGGCTCTACGGCATGGTGCCCAACGCGCGGATCACCGGCGTGCTGGACGATGTCGATAGCTGGACCGGGTTCAGCCGCGCATTCACGCACCTGCACACCGGCCTCCCTCCTGACGACCCGCGCGTCGTGCTCACCGCGGTCCTGGCTGACGCGACCAACCTCGGGCTGACGCGGATGGCCGATGCCTGCAACGTGGCGAGCTACTGGAAGCTCTCGTGGACCGCGGGCTGGCACCTGCGCGAGGACACCTATCGGCAGGCCTTCGCCATGATCGTCAACGCCCAGCAATGCCATCCGCTGGCAGCCGCGTTCGGCGCCGCCGACGTATCCAGCTCGGACGGCCAGCATTTCCTGACGGCCGGCCGCGGCGAGGCGGTCGGCGCCGTCAACGCGCGCTACGGCCGGGAGACGTCGGCGCTGTTCTACACGCATCACTCGGCCCGGCACGCGCCCTACCACATTGAGGCGATCCCGCCCTCGGGCGAGCCCGCGCACGTCATCGACGGGGTGCTCTACCACGAGGCCGACCTCACCATCGCCATCCACCACACCGACGGCGGCGGGGTCAGCGACCATGTGTTCGCGCTCGCGCACCTGCTCGGCTTCCTGTTCGCCCCACGCATCCCGAACCTGGCCGAGCGCCGGCTGTATGCTTTCGGCGCGCCGGGGACATGGCCGTCGCTGGCGCCGTTCATCGCCGGTCGCCCCGACGAGAAGCTGATCGCGGCCCACTGGGACGACATGCTGCGTCTCGCGGCGTCCGTGCGCACCGGCGTCGTCAGCGCATCGCTCATGCTCAAGCGGCTCGGCGCGTACCCGCGGCAGAACGGGCTGGCGCTGGCATTGCGCGAGATCGGCCGCGTCGAGCGCACGCTGTTCACCCTGGACTGGCTGGAACAGCCCTCATTGCGACGGCAGGCGACGGCCGAACTCAACAAGGGAGAGTCCTGCAACGCGCTCTCCCGCGCGGTCTGTTTCCACCGCCTCGGCCGCCTGCGCGACCGCACGTCCGAGGCGCAGCAGCATCGTGCCAGCGGGCTTGCCGTGGTCACGGCGGCGATCGCGCTGTGGAACACCGTCTACCTCGGCCGCGCGCTGGACGCGCTTCGCCAACGAGGCGATGTCGTCCCTGAAGCGCTGCTTGCCCATCTCGCCCCGCTCGGCTGGCAGCACATCAACCTCACCGGCGATTATCTATGGGGTGCGGACACCAACATTGGCGCGGACGGGTTCAGGCCGCTGCGGACTGCATCGCCCATGGCGCCCATCTCGGCCGCGGCCTGACCATGTTCCCGGTCCGTGCCACCAACCGTGCTATCCTGCCCGTTCTATGATGTGACCCCGGTTTGCTAGAGCGGAATCCGATCACTCTGGCTCGTATCCGGCGGCGGTGAAATAGTTGGCGCACTCCTGGGGCGTGAACTTTGGGAGCAGCTCGGCGATCGCGTCCCAGAGTTCGTCGATGGTGCGTGCGGCGACCTTGCGCAAGAGCGCCTTGAGTTTCGCAAAGGCGTTCTCGATCGGGTTGAAGTCCGGCGAGTAGGGCGGCAGGTATCGCAGCCGAGCGCCCGCCGCCTCGATTGCCGCGCGGACGCCGACGCAGCGGTGTGCCGGCAGATTGTCCATCACGACGAGATCGCCCGGTCGCAGCGTCGGCGCCAGCACTTGTTCGACATCGGTGAGGAACGCCTCGCGGTTCATCGGGCCGTCGAGCACCATCGGCGCTGTCAGGCCGCTCAGGCGCAAGGCTCCGGTGAAGGTGGTGGTCTTCCAATGGCCGTGCGGGACGGGCGCACGGCAGCGCTGGCCCCGTGGCGCGCGGCCACGCAGGCGGGCCATCTTGGTGGACGCTCCGGTCTCGTCGATGAACACCAGACGCTCGGGATCGAGGTCAGGCTGCGCGTCGAACCACGCCCTGCGCCGCGCGGCGACGTCGGGCCGCTCCTGCTCGCTGGCGTGCGCGGTTTTTTTTAACGGTCATCGCGTGGCGGTCGAGGAAGCGCCATACGGAGCTCGGCGCGAAGCGTTCGCCATGCTCGCGGTGGAGCAGGTCGGCCAGTTCGGTGAGCGTGATGTCCACCTGCGCCTCGACGGCGGCCAGGATGGTGTCGCGATACGCCTCGATGCGATGCGAGCGCTTGTCGCCGCCTTGCGGCTTGGCGCGCGTCGTGCCGCTTGTGCGCCATGCCCGCACCCAGCGGACCGCGCTCGCAGCTGCCACGCCGAACCGCTTGGCCGCCGCGCGACGTGACATGCCGCCATCGACCACCGCAATCAGCCGGGATCGCAGATCTTCGGACAGAGGTCGTGCCATACCTGCTGGCCTCCCAGTCCAGCAGGTATGGTGAATCAGACCTCGCCCGCGTCGGGGAACCCCTTTCGATTCACAAGGCTCGGATTGCGCTCTAGGATGTCGGTGGCACGCTCCGTGACGCGGCGGCGGCAAAGTCGGATTTGATGCGCGCCGTGATGGTGCCCTTCATTTCGTCGTCAACGGGCATGACACGTAACAGTGCGGCAAGCGTTCTTCGACCCACGCATCCGCCACGGATGAGAGCTTGATTGAACTCCTTGTCCTGCTCGCGCCCTGCTGCATATTTCGACAAAACAAGGTCGTGAATGTCGAGACAGAGCCCGGTCGCGCCGCCCGTGTTCGGATTGCTGATGCGAATGATACCAACCGCCTCGGTCGCTGACTCTGATGTGATCTGACTGGGGTGGCGGAAGGTGATTTGCTGTTCCTACTGCTCGATTCGGGGCGGCTGGGATGGCGGTGGCGATCAGGCGGCGGGATTTGTCGGCTGAAGACCGGCGGCGAGAGGCGGCTCGCAGTCGGGATGCGAACGCGACGCGCCGAATGCTGGCGATGGCGTTGGTGCTGGAGGGACACTCGCGCGAGGACGCCGGCGAAATGTGCGGCATGGACCGGCAGACCCTGCGCGACTGGGTGCACCGCTACAATGCCGAGGGTCTTGCCGGGCTGTCGAACCGGCGTGCGCCCGGCCCTGCGCCACGGCTCTCGGCCGAGCAGGAAGCCGCGTTGGCCGGATGGATCGAGAGCGGCCCGGAGCTGGAGCGAGACGGTGTCGTGCGCTGGCGCTGCCGAGATCTGCAGGATCGCATCGAACGCGAATTCCAGATCAGCTTTCACGAGCGGACCATTGGCAAGCTGCTGACCAAGCTCCGCTTCCGGCGTCTGTCGGTGCGTCCGCAGCATCCCGAGAGCGAGGTGGCGGCACAGGCGGCTTTTAAGGGGGCTTCGCTGATCTGGTAGAGGACGCGATCGGCACCCTCGCCGACGGCGCGCCGATCGAGATCTGGTTCGGCGACGGTTGAGCGCCAGAGGCGATCAACCGCGTCGGCCAGCAGGGCACCCTGACGCGGATCTGGGCCAAGCGAGGCTCGCGCCCGCGTGCCCCGCGGGATCGGGGCTACACGTCGGCCTACATCTTCGGCGCGCTCTGTCCGGACCGCTGCATCGGCGCCGCGGTTGTGATGCCGGAGGTGAACCTCGAGGCGATGGAAGCGCACCTCGCTGAGATCAGCCGACGCGTGACCGCGGGCGCGCATGCTGTGCTCGGGTTGGACGGTGCCGCTTGGCACACCTCGCCAAGACTGCGCGTCCCGGACAACATCAGTTTGCTCCCGCTCCCGCGCTATTCTCCGGAATTGAACCCGGTCGAGAACGTCTGGGAATTTCTCCGAGCCAACTTTCTCTGCCACCGTGTGTGGGACGGCTACGATGCCATCGTGGACGCATGCTGCGATGCTTGGAACAAGCTCATGCGCATGCCCGAGCAAATCGCTTCCATCACCACCCGCGCATGGGCCCAGGTCAGAATCTAGGGCGGCTGGTATGAGTGCGCGGCAGGCGGCGGACCGGTTCGGTGTCAGCGTCTCGTATGTGATCAAAGCGCGGCAGCGCCGCGACCGACGTGGCGATCCGAGGCCGGGTCCGCAGCGTTCGTGGACGCCGCGCAAGCTGGCCGAGCACCACGCGGCGATCGACGCCCATGTGCGCACCCACCCGGATGCCACGCTGGCCGAACTCTGCGCCTGGGTGTTGGCCGAGTTCGGCGTGTCGGCGAGCATCGGCACGATGTGGAACACGCTGCGCCGGCGCGGCCTGACGCTCAAAAAAAGTGCCTCGAAGCGGCCGAGCGGGGGCGCGCCGGTATCGCCGAGGCGCGTCGCCTGTGGGACGAGCTGACATCCAAACTGGACGTGCGGCGCTTGGTCTTTCTCGACGGTTGAGCTCCGAAGGAGATCAACGGGACCAAGACCAACGTGACACGGCTCCACGGCCGCGCTCCACGTGGCCAGCGCGTGATCGGCCGAGTGCCGCACGGGCATTGGCAGACCACCACCTTTCTGGCCGGCCTGCGGCACGATCGGATCGTGGCCCCGCTGGTGCTCGATGGTCCCATCGACGGCACCACCTTGCGCGCCTGGGTCGAGCAGTTCCTCGCCCCCACGTTGGATCCCGATGACATCGTTGGGGCCGACAACCTCCCCAGCCACAAAGTGGCCGGCGTTCACCAGGCAATCGAAGCCCGCGGGGCCAGCATGATGTTCCTGCCGGCCTACTCTGCGGACCTCAATCCGATCGAGCAGCTGTTCGCCAAGCTCAAAGTGGTGATCCGACGTCTGGCCCCGCGTTCGCGCGAAGCGCTGTTCGAGGTGATCGGTTACGCCCTCCATCAGGTCAGCTCGGCCGAATGCGCCAACTACCTGGCCCACGGAGGATACGGACGGTCAGCCTGAAGATGCTCTTGGATTGCCGGCTCGCCGTCCGGACGAAATTCCAGGACCGCCACCCCGAGTGCCAGCAGCACGATCAGGCCGAGCACCGTCCAGCGCACAAGGCGTAGCGTTCTGATCACATGCCGGCCGAGCGCGGCCTTCGTAGAGGAAGGTGTGGGTGCGCGGCCCCGGCAGCCGCGCGTTGGCCAGCGCATGGATCCGATAGCCGCTGCCGGAAATCAGGTCGTCAATCTTACGGTTGAGGTGGCAGCCGCCGGCGATGCGCCACCACAGCGGGTCGAGGCGGTCCTGCCATCGCGCGATCCCTGGCTCCGGCGCGCGCCCGTGTTCAACGAACAGCAGCGTCCCGCCCGGCTTCAACACGCGGCGCAACTCGGCCAGTGCGCGGGGCGCGTCGGGGATGGTGCAGAGGGTCCAGGTCGTCACCACGGTGTCGATGCTGGCGGCGTCGATTGGCACCGCTTCGGCCGAGGCTTCGAGCAGCTCGACGGCAACCGGCGCAGTCGCAGCACGCTGGCGCGCCATCCGCAGCAATTCGGGCGACGGCTCCAGGCCAATGACGGCGCGGACGGACGACCCGTACAGCGGCAGGTTGAGCCCCGATCCGATGCCCACCTCCAGCACCCGGCCCTCGGCCGCGCCAATCACTCGGCGGCGGAACGGCAGCAGCGCCTCCTGTCGCATCGCCAGATGCAGCAGGTACGGCAGCACGTAACGCTGATAGAGGCTCATTTCGCGGCTTTCTGGCCGTGCGGGACGCCGGCCCGCCGGAAGGCGTCCATGACCGCTCCCTGCGTCAGCAACTCGGGAAGCGCGATGCCCTCGGGCGCGCCGGGGCCATAGACCACGTCGAGCGGCACGCCGTAGCGGCCGAAGCTTTGCAGATAGGCAGTGACGGCGGGATCGGGGCGGGTCCAGTCCGCGCGCATTGCGACGACGCCCGGCGATCGGAGTTGGTCCGCGACGGGCGCCCGGTCCAGCACGGCCAGTTCGTTGACCTTGCAGATCAGGCACCAAGCAGCGGAGACGTCCACGAAGACGATGTTCCCCTCGGTCACCATTCGATGCGCCGCCGCTTCATCGAACGGCCGCCATAGACCGGCGGCGGTATTTGGCGCCGTGCGTCGCGCGGTATCGCCTGCCCATCAAATGCCGGGACCAGCACCGCGACGGCGGCCAACACGATTGCAGCCGCTCCCGCGCTGTTCCCATGCGCCGCCGGGAAGAGCTGGCGCCAGCCGAGGGCGGCCAGCAGGACCGCGAGCGACACGCCGGCCAGCAAGGCGGATTCAAGTCCGGCTTCGAGTGCCAGAACGGAGAGCAACCAGACAGCGGTGCCGAGCAGCGCCAGCCCACCCCGCGCCGCAGCCAGCCCATCCACGGCCCAGGACGCGGTAGCCACGCGACCAGCCCGGGCGCGGCGGCGACGCCCAGGAACGGGGCCGCCATGCCGAGGCCGAGGGCGGCGAACACCAGTGCGATGTCCAACGGCCCGCGCGCCAGCGCGAAACCGAGAGCCGTGCCAACGAAGGGAGCCGAGCAGGAGGCAGCGAGCAGGGTCGCGAAGGCGCCCAGCAGGAACGCATCGCTCAACGGCCCTGCCCACGTACCGACCCAACCGCGCCGGCGACGCCGCCGGGCAGCGCCAAAGGCAGCCAGTCCCACAGGCTCGCCGCGAACAGCGTCGTGACCAGCGCCATGCCGGCCAGGAACCAGGGTTGCTGGAACTGGATGCCCCAGCCGATCACGGCACCCGCTGCCTTCAACACGGTCAGCATACCGGCCAGGCCCGCGAAGCAGACGATCACGCCGGCGCGGTCGCCAACAGGCCGAGACGTGCGCCGCACCGCCCCCGCGTAACCGGTCAGCGCCAGCAGCTTCAGCGACAGCACGGGCAACACGCAAGGCATCAGGTTCAGGACGAGGCCACCCAGCAGGGCGACCCCGAAGATCCCGATCCGCGTGGCACTTCCCGGCGCGGGCGGCAGCTCGCCGAGCAGCGGGGTGGCCTCGGTCTCGGCGGAGCGCGCGCCATCGGCCAGGGTAAGGCGCAGCCGTGCGCCGGCGATGGCGGCAGCCGCGACGCCCCGGATCGGCACGGAGAGCGTCGCCACTGTTCCGCCGCCACCGAACTCGAGTTCTAGGCGACCTGGAGAGCCGCGCGGCAGATCCTCCACGAACAGGTCCGGTGCACGCAGCCTCGGCCCATTACTGGCTACCTGGACAGAAAGCACCGCATCGTTCTTCCGGGACGCCACGACCGCCCCCAGGATCCGCAGCCCGGCGGAAGCGAAGTCCACCGGGATCCTGTCGCGCGCCGCGGCGATGAGCGGGGCTTCGGCGCCGGGTGCTGCGAGGCCGGACGGCAGGCGTAGCGCGAGGCTCGCGTGATACGGCACGCACACGTCCTTGCAGGCGGCGTAGTCCACCTCCGCCCGCAGCAGGGCCGGCTCTCCGGGTCGCATGAGGTGGACCGAGATGGGCAGGACGACCCCGCCGTCGTAAACCTGGGTCTCCAGCCCGTCGAGCGAGAACCGCCGCGGCGCCGGCCAGGAGATCGTCGTCGCGCCGACGTTTTCCGAGCCCTGCCAGTCAATCGACGGCGGCAGGCCGCCGTCGCCGGGCGTACGCCAGTAGGCATGCCAGCCCGGCGCGAGCCGTATCTGCAATCCAGCATCCAGCCGCGCGTTCGAGCCGGTCGCCTCGACGGCGGTGATCAGACGCGCGGCCGCGTGCCCGTCGCCCACCCAGCCCGTCGCCGCGGCTTGCGCCGAACTGCCGTGAACCATCAAGCCGCCCAGCAGGAACAACAGGAGCGGCAACACATCCCGCCGCGCGGGATTGCCGGGTCGGGCCCAAGCGAAGGCAGCGATCCGCTCATAGTGCCGCACGGGCCACGACCGGCCCGCGACGGCGCCAATGTGGCGAAGCGCGGTGCGCAGGACGGCCGTACAGCGGGTCACGCGCTACTCCGACATCGCGCTGCCATGCAGGCGGGTGCGCCATTGGCTATTTGGCCGCCCGTTGCCGCCGTTCATCGAGTGCATCATGCCGGCGCAACCGCCGCCCATCATGCCGCCGGACATCTCGTCGGGCGACATCATGCCGTGATCCATGCGGCCTAGAGTTTCCATTCCGCTCACAGCCGGATCCCGCGCGTCGCCGGCGCGGTCGCGTGCCTGGGCGAGCACGGGCAGGACGAAGCCGCCCAGCATCGCGGCAAAAGCCGCGGCCGTCAGTACATGTCGGACATCCATTGTAGGGCCTCCTCGATTTCAGTGTTCCGTCCGTCTAATCCACGTCGAAGACGCGCGGCAGGGAGCCGTCGCGGCTAACCGCGTAGATTGTCAGCGGCCCGGCCTTCTCTCCGGGCATCCCTGGCGTTCCGGCCGGCATACCCGGCAGCGTGATGCCGGCAATCGCCGGCTTCTCGTCGAGCAGCTTGCGGATCGTCTTCACCGGAACGTGGCCATCCACGACGTAGCTGCCGATGAAACTGGTGTGGCAGCCTTCCAGATCCTCGGGGATGCCGGCCTTGCGGCTGATCTCGGCGAGATCGTTGGTCGGCCTCACGTCCACCTTGAAGCCGTTCCGGTCGAGGTACTGCGCGTAGCCCTCGCAGCAGGTGCAGGACGGGTTCTTGTACAGCGTCACCGGTATCGGCTGCCGCGGCACGCGCCTTCCGTGGCATCAGGAGCGCGGGTAGCGGCGCCGTCGTCGCCATCAGCAACGCCGCAAACTTGCGTCGGGTCATGGTCTGGTTCTCCTGTTCAACTGACACGGATGGTGGTCATCAGGCCGCCGACCTGGTGCTCCATGACGTGGCAATGCAGCATCCAGTCCCCCGGATTGTCGGCGACGAAGGCGACGCGCACGCGCTCGCGCGGGCGGACCAGCACGGTGTCGCCCCACTCGTCATGCGGCACCGGCGCGCCGTCGCGGCTGAGGACGTTGAAGCTGTGGCCGTGCAGGTGCATCGGGTGCCACCAGGCGGTCTCGTTGCGAAAATCGAGGATGCAGCTTCGTCCGCTGTCGACGCGGAACAGCGGCGGCATCCCGGCATTGCCATCGCCGGTCATCGACTGGCCATTGATGGCCCAGGCGGCGCCCGCCCCCATGCCCATCATGCCGCCACCCATCATGCCCCCGCCGCCCATGCCGCCCATCATCCCGCCCTGCAGGCGGACTTCGTGGATGGCGGCGCCGCCAGGTCCGGGCGTGAAAGCGGATTGGGCGGCAGGCGCAGCGGCGCATCGACCGGGTGCGCGCGCAACGGCGGCGACGCGTCATAGGACAGGCTGACAAGCGTGTAGGCGAGCCGGCCGTAGAAATCGTCCACCACGGGATAGGCACGGCCGGGCTCGCCCTGCATGTCGAGTAACACGTCGGCGCGCATGGCGGGTCCGAGCAGGATGCGGCCGTCCGCCGGCTCGTGCGGGTCGCAGGGCTGACCGTCCAGGGCGACGATCACCGGGCGGTGCCCCTCGAAACGCAGCGCCATGATGCGGGCGATTGCCGCGTTGAGCAGGCGCAGCCGAACCCGCTCGCCGGCGCGGACCTGCAGCGTCTCGGGTAGCTTGCCATTGATGGTGACGGTGTTGCCGACCCGTCCGTCCATCGCCCCTTCCATGCGGTTATTGAAGCCCGGTGAGATCTGCGCGTCCCGCTCGAGCCGCCAGTCCTGGACGACCCAGAGCAGCTCGCGATCCACGGCCGGCGGTTCGCGCTCCTCGACGATCAGCGCGCCGGCCAGGCCGCGGCCCATCTGCACCAGGCTGTCATCGTGCGAGTGGTACCAGAACGTGCCGGCATCGGGCGGAGCGAAGGCGTAGTCGAAGCGTCCGCCGGGCCCGATGGTCGGCTGTGTGAGCCCCGGCACGCCATCCATCGCGTTCGGCAGGCGGATGCCGTGCCAATGCACGGTCGTGCTCTCCGTCAGGCCGTTCTCGACGACGGCGCGGAATGGCGTGCCTTGCCGGAGCCGCAGTACGGGTCCGGGCTCGGAGCCGCTGTAGGCCCAGACCGCGGTGGCGGGCGTTTCGTCGCCGACCATGCGGACGCGGGCCGGGCCGGGCCGCAGTCGCGTGGCGAAGCCCGCAGACCCGGCGGCGATGCTCCCGACAGCAGCAGAGGCCCGTGACGCGAAACTTGCGACCGCGCAGGCGGCGCCTGCTTGGAGAAACCGCCGGCGGTCGAGAGCCGGAATAGACCTGAATGGCATTGGCGTGCTCCCCGTGGCGCCGGGGCCGGCTGCACCCATGGTGGGGTGCAAGCCCCCAGACACCAGCCCGGCACTTGGGCGCGGGCTCCATGGCAGCTCGAAACCCCGAGCGGCTCGGCCGCCGAGGTTCAGACGAGGGCGATGGGTCTGGGCGGAAACGGGTCGGGAGCGGCCGGCGCTGCGGTCCAGTGGACCGGCGAGGCGGATGGATAGGCCGTCCTCAGAAGGACGCGCACGGGCAGGAGGGGCGGTCCAGCCAGGATCGCGACCGCGCCGGCACGCCAGAACCTGGCAGGCCGGCATCTGGTCCCGGTTCGTGCCGTTACGACGGTCGTGCGGACAGTCCGGACAGTGTCGCTGGATCGTCATTCCCGCCATGTCTGCCGACATTGGCATGGCGCGCACACCGACCGACATCGTCGCCGCCATGGCGACGATGAGCGCCAGCAGCAGGTGCGTGAGCCGCCTGAGCATGGGACGGAGACTACTGCGCAGATCGCGTCCCCTCAAGCAAGACATCGCAGGGATCGGTCTGAAGCGGAAAGTCTCTCGCGCGGCAGAGCGATTCCGGGAACCTCCGAAGCCGCGCCGCGGCCCCGCGGCAAGCGGCGAGGCCGAATTCTGTCACCCGTCGTGCGGCGGTGTCTTATACGGGGCGGACGGAGCGTGTTGCATGCTCGCCATCATCCGATTGCACCTTTCGATCATCCGGTTCATCTGAGCCGTCGTCTTCATCATGTCGCCGGCGACCGCGCCTCGGCAATCCGCTTGGCAGCGCCCATCCGTTCAATCACCGACCTCCTGGACGGGCAGACCGGCACCTGCCGAGGATGCATGGCGCCGAGGCAGCCGCCATGCCTTCACGATCGCGTAGATCGCCGGGATGACGAGCAGCGTGAGGAGAGTGGACGAGACCATCCCTCCAACCATCGGCACGGCGATGCGACGCATCACCTCGGAGCCGGCTCCGGTGCTCCACAGGATCTGCGGATGTGCACCAGCCCGGCCATGATCGCGACCACGGTCATCATCTTGGGTCGCACGCGCTCGACCGCGCCCGTCATGATCGCGCGGCGCAGATCCGCACGGGTCAGCGGGTCGCCTTCAGCCTCTCGAAATTGCCTGATTTTGCCGAGCGCCTGATCGAGAGAGATCAGCATGACCACGCCCGTCTCTGCCGCCACACCGGCAAGCGCGATGAAGCCGACCGCCGCGGCGCCGCTCATGTTGTAGCCGAGCCACCACATCAGCCAGGCGCCGCCGACCAGCGCGAACGGCAAGGACAACATCACAACAAAGGTCTCGGTCAGCCGGCCGAAGTTGAGAAACAGCAGCACCAGGATCACGGCCAGCGTCGCCGGCACGACCACCTTCAGCTTGACTTTCGCGCGCTGCAGGTTCTCGAACTGGCCGCTCCACTCGACATGATAGCCGGGCGGCATCGGCACCTGCTCGGCAACCCTGCGGGCCGCCTCCGTCCGGCGTCGCCGGATCCTGCACCGTCCGTAGATAGCCGCGGCGGCGGACCATGTATTCAGTCTCGCTCATCTCGATGGTCCGGCCGCCGACATCGAGATTGCTGGCGCGGATGGCGTCGGACACGCGCTCGAGCGGGATGCCATAGCCCTGCAGCTTTCGCGGATCGACGACGACCTGGTACTGCTTCTCGAAGCCGCTGACGCTCGCGACCTCGGCCACGCCTTTCGCCGTGACGAGGTTGTAGCGAACGATCCAGTCCTGGATGCTGCGCAGCTCGGCTAGCGTCTCCTGTGCGCCGAGCACGACGTATTCGTATACCCAGCCGACGCCGCTCGCGTCCGGCCCCAATGCTGGCGTCACTCCCTGTGGAAGCGGTTCCGCGCGCACAGCCTGATGAGGCGGCTGATCATGGCTGGACCCGCTCAGGGGCGGGTTCGGGCTTGGCGCCCGGGCAAGCCCTTGCAGCGCGGCGCCCATGTTGCTCTCGGCGTCGATCAGGAAGTTGGCGCCGTCCACGACGCGCTCGCCGGACTTGACGCCCTGGAGTACCTGCACCCAGTCATCGCCATGCACCCCGAGCCGCACGGCTCGGCTCGAAGCGACCCTCGCTGTGAGCGACCAGCACGACCTGCCGCGTGCCCGTATCAGCACCGCGGAGTCGGGAACGGACAGCACCGGCTCCGCCCCGGCCGGCGCCGCGACCTCGACGCTCGCGTACATCGCGGCCCGTAAGACGCCGTCGGGATTGGGGACCACGATCCGCACGCGTGCCGGCCGCGTCCGGCCGACAGGCTCGGATAGATGAAGTCGACGCCCGGATCGGCCGCAACCCGAAAATGAGATCATCGGCTTTCTCTATCTCGGCACGCGTGTCGGCGGCCCATCACCACTGGCAAGGCCCGTCGCACGCGAGCATGTCGTCACCTGGCCGGGATAAACCGAGCCGGGTCCGGCGGGCGGCCGCGCCGCCGCCCGCGTCGCCCCTTTATCCGCTCGCCAGTTCCAGAAGCTCGACCCCGAATTGCTGCGCGGCGTTGCCGCCCATCATGCGAGCGATGATGTCCTCCGGCACGTCGGCGCGCGCGAGCATGGCGATGGCATCGTGCGCGGAGGTCGTGTCGTGCTGCGGATAGCGCGAGCCCCAGACGATCTTCTCGGCGAAATCGTGCGGCAGCTTCTGGATCAGCCGTTCCTCGGCGTCGAAGCCGAGCATTACGTTGCCTTCTTCCCACATCTCCTCGGTGTCGGTGCGGACCGGGTATTTGTGGAGCAGGGGTATGACGCGGGAGGAGGCTTCCATCTTCTCCAGCACCTCCTCCATCCACGACGCCTTGCCGTGCGCGACGACGACCTTCATCGCCGGGAAGCGCTGCATCACGGTGAAGCCCACCAGCGTCGACGCGACGAACATGTGGTTGTCGAGCCAGCAGGACAGGATCGGCGCCATCGGGTGCCCGAGCGGTGGGAAGGCCGTGAAGAAGCTCGTGCTGTGCAACCCGCCGCCGCCGCCGGAGAACGGTCCGCCGCCGCCGGCCTGCAAGGGCGCCTGGCCGAGCCGGTTTTTTACCTTTTCGACGAACTGCCCGTGCGAGGTCCACTCGCGGGTTCCACAGCCCCGGCGTCGGATGCACGGCGGCGACGAGGCCGCTGCGTTCGAGCTCCGCCCAGAGCGGATCGAAATACGGGCTGGTGAAGTAGTGGCCCTGGAAGAACATCGGCCGGAGGAACGCGCCGCGGAAGCACGGGATGGCGGCGACGCGCCGCAGTTCGGCCAGTGTGTAGTCCATGTCCTGCAACGGCAGCATCGCCGCCGCGTAGAGCCGTCGCGGCGCGGCCTTGCAGAAATCCGCGATCCAGTCGTTGTAGGCCCGCGCCAGCGCGTACGCGGTGTCGGGATCGGCGACCAGATGAAAGCCCTCGGCGAACCAGGTCGGATAGAGGAACGCCTGATCGACGCCCATCGCGTCCATGTCGGCGAGCCGCGCGCGCGGGTTCCAGGCACCCTCGTTCATCGGCTGGCGGACGCTCGCATCGAGCGCGCCGACATCGTCCCAGCTCATGCCGGGCCGCCAGATCGCGTGGCGCGGCAGGTTGGGGTTCATCGTGTCGCGGATGATCTCGCCGTTGACCTTGAGATAGGAGTTGGTCGCGCCGTCGTGCCGCCAGAGGGCCGTCTTGCCGAGCGTGCGGAACTCGGGATCGAGGTACTTCTCCCAAAGTTCGGGCGGCTCGACGATGTGGAAGTCGCTGTCGAACACGGCGACGCGCTTGGTGATCGTTGTCATGGTTCGGGTCCAATCCGCCGTGAAAATTGCTACCAGCGCGTGACCGAGGCGTCCGCTTCGAGCGCCGCCTTCACCTCCTCCTCGGTCGGCCACCAGTTAGGCCGCTCGATCTCGGTGACGCGGTCGCGGATGATCTTCTTGGGCGGATCGATCCGATAGAGCCGCCGCGCGTTGCCGCCGAGGAACTTGGCCTGGTTGTCGACCGGCAAATCGTATTGCTGCATCGTCTCCATCGCCCGCCACGCGTCGTCGCCATCATGGTGATAGACGTCGGACGACCAGGCGAGGATGTCGCCGTAGAATTCGGGGAAGCGCGGCGGCGGCGCCTCGTCGCCCTCGAAGCCGGTGATGCAGTGAGCGAAGAATGTCTCGCTCGGCAGCCGCTTGAGCGGTGGCAGCGTGCGCTCGTTGCGGTAGAGCCGCGCCGCCTTGTCGCATTCGTCGAGCAGGAAGCTGAGCCAGGTGGATGACGCCTCGAACACGGCGGCCCGGAGATTGGGATGCCGCTCGAAGAAGCCCGACATCAGCACCGACGTGACCCAGAGTGCCGCCTCCGACTGGAAGTTCTGCACGTTGGTCAGGAAGGAGTGCGCGATGCCGGAGGCCGAGATGGTGCGCCGGATCAGCTCGGCGCCGGAATACTGCTCCGTGTATCCGGGCGGCTTCAGCGCGGCGCCGGCCGGAAACGGGTGCATCCCGTACACCATGCCGGTCTCCTCCAGCGCGTTCCAGACCGGCTCGTATTTCGGCTGCAGCGGGTAGTTGCCCATCGCGTCGATCGGCCGCACCAGCGCGACGCGGCAGCCCTGCGCGGCGACGCGATGGACCTCCTGCACGGCGAATTGCGCGTTCTGCATCGGCAGGAGTGCGGCGAAGAACAGCCGCTCCGGGTCGGCCTTGGTGTATTCGTAGGCCCACTGGTTGTATGCCTTGCAGAAGGCCTTGGCGCCGACCGCGTTGAGCAGCCAGGGATAGGTGTCGATGTCGGTCGGGATGATCATGACCTGATCGATCCCCTGCACGTCCATGTCGCGCAGCCTCGGCTCGGGCTCGTAGGAGCCGGCGAAGTCGATATAGCCGACCTGCTCCTGGGTGAGGGCGGTCGCTGCCTTGAGGTTCCGCACGTTGAGTGCGCGCTGGATGTCGTGCTTCACGCCCGGGCCGGCGTTGGAGATCACCCGCATCGTGCCGGGGATGCCGCCGCGCCGGGGTGAGCCGATGCCGACGCCGGCGCGGCCGTTGACGATGAGCTGCCGGCTCTCGCCGTCCCACCAGATCGTCGCGCGCAGCGCATCCATCTCCTCGCGCGTGAGATACTCGGCGGCGCGCTCCCAGATCAGCGGCGGCTCCGTGACATGGGCGTCGCAATCGAACGTCGCGAAGTCCTTCGTCATCGGCGCGAAGCTTTGGACCGGCATGATGTTTCCTCCGTTGTTCTCTTTGATTGCGGGTCAGGCGGCGACGGGATCGTCCTCCAGCCAGCCCGGCGGCTCGGTCACCACGTCGTTGCGGGCAAGGATCGCGTCGATCGCGGCCATGTCGGCGGGCGAGATGGACCAGCCGAGCGCGCCAAGATTCTCCTCGACCTCGGCGGCGCGGCGGAAGCCGACGAGACCGGTGTGGACCGCCGGATTGCTCAGCGTCCAGCGCAGCGCGAACTGTGGCAAGGTCTTGCCGTATTTCGCCGCAACCGCCTTCAGCTCCTCGACGGCACGCAGGTTGCGCGGGAAGTGATCCGGGCCGAACATGGTGCGGAACAGGTTGAGGCCGCCGAGCGCGCCGCGCTTCGACCGCCAGTCGCTCTCGTCGAACTGCATCTCGGCGGTGAACGCGCCGGTCAGCATTCCGTAGGCCAGCGAACCGTACGCCATCACCCCGACGCCCTGAGCCGCGCACCAGGGAAAGATCTCCCGCTGCATCCGCCGGTCGAACATGTTCCAGCCGTACTGCACCACGTCGATCCGCCGCAATTTCATGCAGGCTTCGAGCTGAGCGAGGCGAAAATTGGAGACGCCGACAAAGCGCGCCTTGCCCTGACGAACGATGTCGTCCAGCGCCCGCATGGTTTCCTCGAACGGCGTGTTCACGTCGGGCCAGTGGATGAGATAGACGTCCACATGGTCGGTATCGAGGTTGCGCAGGCTCTGCTCGAGCGACGCCATGATCGCGAGCGCGGCTGCTGTCGCGGCGGTTGGGCGCCTCCGGGTAGCCGACGCCAACCTTGGTGACGAGGCAGACATCGCGCCGCCGCGCTCCGAGCGCCCGAGCGAGCGCCTGCTCGGAGATGCCCATCCCATAGGCTTCGGCCGTATCGAAGCAATTGATGCCGGCATCGAGCGCACGATGGACCGCTCCCTCGAACTGCGCCGCGTCGATCGGGCCGTAGGTGCCGCTGATCTCCCAGCAGCCAAAGCCAATGGCAGAGACATTCAGATCGGTGCGGCCAAGTGTCCGGTATTCCATATCGTTCCCTCGCTCCTGGTGCATCTCGCACTTCGTGCTTGGCGTCACCCGACGATCGGCGCCTCCGGGATGCGCTGGTCCGCGATTGCAGATGCTGGAACCCTCGGAGTCAAGGCTCGGAGGCAATGCTCGCGCATCGTGGCGGGAGAGTCGTCCGACGCCCCGCCGGAGAAGCTCTCGCCAAGGTGGAAGGAAGCGAAAGATGGTCGGAGACTTGTCTCGCCGGCCTGCGGGTTCTCGATCTTACGCAGTTCGAGGCAGGACCTTCATGCACGGAAGCGCTTGCCTGGCTGGGTGCCGAGGTCGTCAAGGTGGAGAACCCGAAGATCGGTGATCCCGGTCGGACTGCCGGCGGCCATCCGGGAAAGGATGCTTTCTATTTCCTGGAATACAACGCCAACAAGAAGTCGGTAGCAGTCGATTTAAGAAGCCGGGTGGGCTGCAGATCGTCAAGGACATGGCGACGAAGGCCGACGTGTTCATCGAAAACTTCGCGCCTGGGGCGATCGAACGCCTCGGCCTTGGGCCGGAAGTTGTCCGGGCACTGAACCCTTCGATCATCTATTGCCAGGTAAAGGGGCTCGGCGGCCGATTCCGGCCGGAGCCGTGATGGACACGAAGGAACTGGCCAGTGACCCCACCTTCGAGCAGCGCCGCATCCGCCAGACCATCCAGCATCCGACCGTGGTATACCATGACCGTCTGGCCGTGTCTTCTCCGGTTCCCCGCCAGGTGCAGATCGCCTCACCTTTCTACAAGTTCGCACACGCGGTCGAGCACACCCACCGCATCCCGTTCGATGTCGAGCTGGCCGTGCGGCAATCGATCTATGGCCGACCCGGCGCCACGTATCTCGATTTGCCGGACGACATCATCCGGGGCGAGGTGGATGAGGAGGCGTCCACCAAGCGGTGACTGTACGCGAGCCGCCGCGCACGCAGACCATGCCCGAGGAAGTTGAAAGAGCGCTTGACGTCCTCGGCTCGGCGGAACGGCCGCTTGTTATCGTCGGAAAGGCCACGGCGTGGTCGCGGGGAAGAGGAGGATGTTCAACCGCCACGTCCGGTTCGTCGATGTGGTGGAGGTCACGCTCGGCCGGCTCGACGCGCCGGTCTATTCCGCCGGCATCCGGGAAATCGTCAGCGTGCTCGATCCGTCGGTCGCGGAATGGCAGCGCGTCATCAACGTCAATCTCTCCGGCACGTTCCTGCTGAGCCAAGCATTCGCGCGCCGCCTCGTGCATGAGGGCAAGAGCGGCCAGGCCGTCAATCTCGCCTCCACCCTGGGGCCATGGGCGTGCTGAACCAGGCTGGCGTAGATTGCCTCGAAGAAGGATGGCGTCGTCGGCTTCTCGACGCGCGAGATGGCACTGAACTCGGAGAAAAGGGAATACGGGTCAATGCGGTTGCTCCCGGCGTGGTGCCGGCGCCGCTGACGCCGCAGACCCCAGCGGTACTTCCAGGACCCGGACTCCGCGCAGGCGATCCGGATATCCACGCGCTGGGCCGGTGGGCGCAGCCGCGGGAGGTCGCCAACGCGATCCTGTTCTTGGCTGATGAGGCGAACGGTTTCATCACCGGGGTGATCCTGACCGTCGATGGCGGCTGGACGATTGGGAAGAAAATGTAACGAGCGGTGGCGAACGCCAGTCGCGCGCCGAGGAGACAGAACGCAATTCAGCTTCACCAGCGAGCAGGAGGAGTTCCGGTCGGTTCTGGGCCGGTTCCTGGAGGAGAAGTCGCCGCCGGGCGTCGTGCGGCGGCTGATGGAACCCGATGCGGGCTGGGAATGCGAGAGCTGGCGCGAACTGAACCAGCAGCTCGACCTCACCGCCCTCCACATCCCCGAGGCCTATGGCGGCCAGGGTTTCCGCTTCGTCGAGCTCGGCATCGTGCTGCAGGAGATGGGCCGCGCATTGCTTTGCGCGCCCTACTTCGCCTCGACCGCGCTCGCCGCGACCGCGACCACGGACGCCGGAACCGGACGCGCGGAAGCGCACCCCGCTGCCGCCGATCGCCACCGGCGCCACTATCGCCACGTTCGCCTTTACCGAGTCGAACGGACGCTTGGGATACCGAGGGCGTTGAGGCGACCGCGACGCCGGCCGGCGGCAAGTTCCGGCTCGACGGCGTCAAGAGCTTCGTGCTCGACGGCCACACGGCCGATCTGATCGTCGTGCTGGCGCCTAAGTTGTTCTTCACCGACGCTGAGGTGCGCCCCCCGAGCATCTCGTCCCGGAGCGTCGGCAAGGGGGCGGTGGCGACGACGACGCTGATGCATGAGCGCAGGGGCGCCGATGGCCTGCGCACATGGGGCGTGGCATCCGACCGCAAGGGCCGGGTCCACGACGAGGAGCGGGCAGAGATCGCCACCGTCATGCAGCTGATACAAATGGTATCCGCAGCGCGCGGGACTGGTAGACCTCGTCGTCGAACGGGCCAAGGCGACGGAGCGGAACACCGACCCCGTCTTGTACGCCAGGAGATCGCAAAGCTGCGCACGCGGTCGAGGGCGGCCGAATGGACCACGCTCCGCGCCCGCGCCGCGCAGATGCAAGGCCGGCCGCAGGGACCGGAGGGCCCGCTCGGCAAGCTCGTCCAGAGCGGATGTGGCCCCAGCCGCAGCGCGGGTTCACACGCTGATCACCGGTGCGGACGCCATGTTCGCCGGAGAGGACGCGCCGATCAACGGATTGATCGCCGAGATCCTGATCTCGGTCCCGGCGGGTTCCATCGCCGGCGGGACCGACGAGATCCAGTGCAACATTATCGCCGAGCG
>CAWCYL010000006.1:0-1349887 GCA_963799825.1 uncultured Alphaproteobacteria bacterium | reverse complement strand
TCGTCGCCCACCTTGACGATGCCGCGCTCGATGCGTCCGGTGACCACGGTGCCGCGACCGGAGATCGAGAACACGTCCTCGATCGGCATCAGGAACGGCCGGTCCATCGGACGCTCCGGCTGCGGATGTACTTGTCCACCTCGGCCATCAGCGCGATCACCGATTGCTCACCGAGCTGGGGTTGCGGTCCTCGAGCGCGCAGAGCGCCGAGCCCTTGACGATGGGGATGTCGTCGCCGGGAAACTGGTAGGAGGAGAGCAGCTCGCGCAACTCCATCTCCACGAGCTCGATGAGCTCGGGATCGTCCACCATGTCGATCTTGTTCAGGTACACCACCAGTGCCGGCACGCCGACCTGGCGCGCCAGCAGGATGTGCTCGCGGGTCTGCGGCATCGGGCCGTCGGCGGCGGAGACCACCAGGATCGCGCCGTCCATCTGTGCCGCACCGGTAATCATGTTCTTCACGTAGTCGGCGTGACCCGGGCAATCGACGTGCGCGTAGTGACGGTTGGCGGTCTCGTACTCGACATGCGCCGTGGAGATCGTGATGCCGCGCGCCTTCTCTTCCGGCGCCTTGTCGATCTGGTCGTACGCCGTGAACGTCGCGCCGCCGGACTTCGCCAGCACCTTGGTGATCGCGGCCGTTAGCGACGTCTTCCCGTGGTCAACATGACCGATCGTGCCGATGTTGCAGTGCGGCTTGTTGCGCTGGAATTTCGCCTTGGCCATCGTCGTCTTCTCCGTGGAACCGCTTTGGTCCGTTGGGGGGATCTGGAGTTGTTGCTGTTACCAGCGATAGTGGCTGAAGGCCTTGTTGGCCTCGGCCATGCGGTGCGTGTCTTCGCGCTTCTTCACCGCCGAGCCGCGATTGTTCACCGCGTCCGACAGCTCGTTCGAGAGCCGCTCTTCCATCGTGTGCTCGCCCCGCTTGCGCGATGCGTCGATGATCCAGCGGATCGCCAGCGCCTGCCGCCGCTCCGTGCGGACCTCGACGGGCACCTGGTACGTCGCCCCGCCGACGCGGCGCGAGCGCACCTCGACGGCCGGCTTCACGTTGTCCAGCGCCTCATGGAACATGCGCACCGGATCGGCGGCGCTGCCGCCGCGCTTCTTCATCACGTCCAGCGCGCCGTAGACGATGCCCTCGGCGGCGGATTTCTTGCCGTCGTACATCAGCGCGTTCATGAAACGGGTGATGACGACATCGCCGAACTTCGCGTCCGGCAGGATCTCGCGCTTGACCGCGCGGCGGCGTCTGCTCATGCCCGTGCTCCTTACTTCGGCCGCTTGGCGCCGTACAGCGACCGGCGCTGACGACGCTTGGCGATGCCCTGCGTGTCGAGCACGCCGCGCAGGATGTGGTAGCGCACGCCCGGCAGATCCTTGACGCGGCCGCCGCGGATCAGCACGACGCTGTGCTCCTGCAGATTGTGGCCCTCGCCAGGGATGTAGCTCACCACCTCGTAGCCGTTCGTCAGGCGCACCTTCGCCACCTTGCGCAGCGCCGAGTTCGGCTTCTTCGGCGTGGTGGTGTAGACGCGCGTGCACACGCCACGCTTCTGCGGGCAGCCCTGCAGCGCCGGCACCTTGTTGCGGGTGCTGCGCGGCTCGCGCCCCTTGGCGATCAGCTGGTTGATGGTCGGCATTGACCCTCTTTCGAATCCCATGACGTTGCCGCGCCCGGCCGATCCGGGCTGCTGCCCGGGCCGCCGAACGCTGGCGTTTCCCGGCCCGCCCCGTCGAGACGGAAGACTGTCGCTTAACAGGCATAGCCCGCAAGCGTGGAACGTGCCACCCTGCGGGGTCCGACGGGCCCGTGGCCTGGGCACTGGCTGGAAGCCGGTGCGGCGCCGCGCGCTGTGGTGCCTGCAAACGACCGCCTCCCGATCAATCTTCCGGGGTCGGCCGAAGGCGCGGAACCTACGAGCCGGGTCCGCCCAAGTCAAGCGCACGAACCCGCGGCGCGCCGCAAAAGATGAAGGCCGGCGATGCGAGCATCACCGGCCTTCCATTCCAGTATCGCAGGGCTCTGCTGTTTACTCGGCGGCCTTCACTTCGGTGATCGCCGGCGTGCCTGCTCGCGGCTCAGAGTGCGCTGGTCGCGGCCGGCCGCGATGGAGCGCAGACGGTTCATCACGCTGCCGGTGCCCGCCGGGATCAGCCGCCCGACGATCACGTTCTCCTTGAGCCCCATCAGCGTATCCACCTTGCCGGCGGTCGCCGCCTCGGTGAGCACGCGCGTGGTCTCCTGGAACGAGGCCGCGCTGATGAAGCTGTGGGTCTGCAGGCTCGCCTTGGTGATGCCCTGCAGCACCGGCATCGCCGCCGCCGGCCGGTCGTCCTTGGCGAGCTTCTGGTTGACCGCCTCGAACTCCATGCGGTCGACCTGCTCGCCGGCCAGGAAGGTGGTGTCGCCCGGATCGAGGATCTCCACCTTCTGCAGCATCTGACGGACGATCACCTCGATATGCTTGTCGTTGATCTTCACGCCCTGCAGCCGGTAGACGTCCTGGATCTCGTTCACCAGGTAGTCCGACAGCGCCTCGACGCCGAGCACCTTGAGGATGTCGTGCGGCACGCGCGGGCCATCGACCAGCGGGTCGCCCCGGAGCACGAAGTCGCCCTCCTGCACCGAGACGTGCTTGCCCTTCTGGATCAGGTACTCGGTCTCCTCGCCGGTCTCGTCGTTCTTCACGATGACCCGGCGCTTCGCCTTGTAGTCCTTGCCGAACTCGACGCGCCCGTCGGTCTCGGCGATCACCGCGTGGTCCTTCGGACGGCGCGCCTCGAACAGCTCGGCGACGCGCGGCAGGCCGCCGGTGATGTCGCGCGTCTTGCTGCCCTCGCGCGGGATGCGCGCCAGCACGTCACCCGCCGCCACCGTCGCGCCGTTATCGACCGAGAGGATCGAGTCCGGGGCGAGGAAGTAGCGCGCGTCGATGCCGTTCGACAGCTGCACGACCTCGCCCTTCTCGTCCTTCAGCTGCAAGCGGGGACGCAGATCGACGCTCTTGGCCCCCTGCTTGTAGTCGACGACGACCTTCGAGGTGAGGCCCGTCACCTCGTCCATCCGCTCCACCAAGGTCACGCCGTCCATCAGGTCGATATACTCGACCCGGCCGGCGCGCTCGGTGATGATCGGCAAGGTGTACGGATCCCATTCGGCGAGCTTCTGCGCCCGCGTCACCGCCTGTCCTTCCTCGGCCAGCAGCCGCGCGCCGTAGGGCACGCGGAAGCGGGCGCGCTCGCGCTGCTTGTCGTCCACCAGCACGATCTCGCAGTTGCGCGACATCACCACCGGCGTGCCCTGGCTGTTGAGCACCACGTTGCGGTTGCGGATGGTGACGACGCCCTCGTGGCTGGCCTCCACGCTCGACTGCTCGGCGCCACGCTGCGCCGCGCCGCCGATATGGAAGGTGCGCATGGTGAGCTGGGTGCCCGGCTCGCCGATCGACTGCGCGGCGATCACGCCCACCGCCTCGCCGATGTTCACCGGCGTGCCGCGCGCGAGGTCGCGCCCATAGCAATGCCCGCACACGCCGACCCGGCTGTCGCAGGTCAGCACCGAGCGGATCTTGATCGCCTCGACGCCGGCCCGCTCGATGCGCTCGGCCTGCTCCTCCTCGATCAGCGTGTTGCCCGGCAGGATCACCGCGTTGGTCGCGGGATCGAGCACGTCCTCCGCCGAGGTGCGGCCGAGGATGCGCTCGGAGAGGCTGGCGACCACCTCGCCGCCATCCATCACCGCGCGCACCGTGAGGCCGCGATCGGTGCCGCAATCCTCCTCGACGATGATGCAGTCCTGCGCCACGTCCACGAGGCGACGCGTCAGGTAGCCGGAGTTCGCCGTCTTCAGCGCCGTGTCCGCGAGGCCCTTGCGGGCGCCGTGGGTGGAGTTGAAGTATTCGAGGACCGACAGCCCCTCCTTGAAGTTGGCGATGATCGGCTGCTCGATGATCTCGCCCGAGGGCTTGGCCATCAGGCCGCGCATCCCGGCGAGCTGGCGCATCTGCGCCGGCGAACCGCGCGCGCCGGAATGGCTCATCATCCACACCGAGTTGGTGGGAACGCCCGCCTCCTGCTTGCTGATCTCCTTCATCATCGCACCGGCCACCTCGTCGGTGCAGCGCGACCAGGCATCCACCACCTTGTTGTAGCGCTCGCCGGCGGTGATCAGCCCGTCCTGGTACTGCTGCTCGAACTCCTTCACCTCGCCCTGCGTCTTGCGGATCATCTCCTCCTTCTCGACCGGGATGATGAGGTCATCCTTGCCGAAGGAGATGCCGGCCTTGCAGGCCTGGTTGAAGCCGAGCCCCATCATGCGGTCGGCGAAGATCACGCACTCCTTCTGGCCGCAGTGGCGATACACCGCGTCGATCACGTCGGAGACGTTCTTCTTGGTGAGCTGGCGGTTGATGAGGCTGAACGGCACCTCCGGGTGCTTCGGCAGGATCTGCGCGATCAGCATCCGGCCGGGCGTGGTCACGACGACCTGGCGGATCGGGTTGCCGTTGGCGTCGACCGTCTCGAACCGCGCCTTGATCTTGCTGTGCAGGTCGAGCGCCTTCGCCTCGAGCGCGTGCTCGATCTCGCCGATCGTGCCGAGCGCCGGGGCATCCTTGTCCGCCTTCTCGCGGAACTCGGGCGTCTCCAGCGAGAGATAGTACAGCCCGAGCACGATGTCCTGGCTCGGCACGATAATCGGCTTGCCGTTCGCCGGGCTCAAGATGTTGTTGGTCGACATCATCAGCACGCGGGCTTCCAACTGCGCCTCCAGCGACAGCGGCACGTGCACCGCCATCTGGTCGCCGTCGAAATCCGCGTTGAAGGCCGTGCAGACCAGCGGGTGAAGCTGGATCGCCTTGCCCTCGATCAGCACCGGCTCGAACGCCTGGATGCCGAGGCGGTGCAGGGTGGGCGCGCGGTTGAGCATGACCGGATGCTCGCGGATCACCTCCTCGAGGATGTCCCACACCTCCGGCCGCTCCTTCTCCACCATCCGTTTCGCCGCCTTGATGGTGGTGGCGTGGCCGTACTTCTCCAGCTTGGCGTAGATGAACGGCTTGAACAGCTCGAGCGCCATCTTCTTCGGCAGCCCGCACTGGTGCAGCTTGAGCTCCGGCCCGACCACGATCACCGAGCGGCCCGAATAGTCCACGCGCTTGCCGAGCAGGTTCTGGCGGAAGCGGCCCTGCTTGCCCTTCAGCATGTCCGACAGCGACTTCAGCGGGCGCTTGTTGGCGCCCGTGATGGCGCGGCCACGCCGGCCGTTGTCGAACAGCGCGTCGACGCTCTCCTGCAACATGCGCTTCTCGTTGCGCACGATGATGTCGGGCGCGCGCAGCTCGATCAGCCGCTTCAGGCGGTTGTTGCGGTTGATGACGCGGCGATACAGATCGTTCAGATCGGACGTGGCGAAGCGTCCGCCGTCGAGCGGCACCAGCGGGCGCAGCTCGGGCGGGATCACCGGCACGACGTCGAGGATCATCCAGTGCGGCCGCGCGCCGCTCTCGCCGAACGCCTCGATCAGCTTGAGGCGCTTGACCAGCTTCTTGCGCTTGGCCTCGCTGTTGGTCTCCTTGAGCTCGCCGCGCAGCCGGGTCTTGTCCTCGTCGAGATCAATGCCCTGCAGCACCTTCTTGATCGCCTCGGCGCCGATGCCGACCTCGAACTGGTCGTCGCCGAACTCGTCCTGCTTGGACAGCAGCTGATCCTCGGTCAGCAGCTGGTGCAGCTTGAGGTCGGTGGTGCCCGGCTCCAGCACCACGTAGCTCTCGAAGTAGAGGATCTTCTCCAGCTCCTTGAGCGTCAGATCGACCATGAGCCCGATCCGGCTCGGCAGCGACTTCAGGAACCAGATGTGCGCGACCGGCGAGGCGAGCTCGATATGGCCCATGCGCTCGCGCCGGACCTTGGCGAGCGTCACCTCGACGCCGCACTTCTCGCAGATGATGCCGCGGAACTTCATCCGCTTGTACTTGCCGCACAGGCACTCGTAGTCCTTGATCGGGCCGAAGATGCGGGCGCAGAACAACCCGTCCCGCTCCGGCTTGAACGTGCGGTAGTTGATCGTCTCGGGCTTCTTGATCTCGCCATAGGACCAGCTGCGGATCTGCTCCGGCGAGGCCATCTGGATCTTGATCTGGTCGAAGGTCATGGCCGTGCCGGCCTGACCCAGGATCTTCATCAGTTCGTTCATGCGTCTATTTCCCCGCGGGCGTTGGCCGGATCGCTCCGGCCGCCCCTAAACGCGACATGGTGAAACGCGACATCGTGGATACGGCGGTCAATCGGATCAGGCCGCCTTGGTGTCGAGATCGACGTTGAGGCCCAAGGATTTCAGCTCCTTCACCAGCACGTTGAAGCTTTCCGGCACGCCGGCCTCGAAGTTGTCCTGCTCGCGCACGATCGCCTCGTAGACCTTGGTGCGGCCGGACACGTCGTCCGACTTCACCGTAAGCATCTCCTGCAGCGTGTAGGCGGCGCCGTACGCCTCCAGCGCCCAGACCTCCATCTCGCCGAAACGCTGGCCGCCGAACTGCGCCTTGCCGCCCAGCGGCTGCTGGGTGACGAGGCTGTACGGCCCGATGGAGCGCGCGTGGATCTTGTCGTCGACGAGATGGTGCAGCTTCAGCATGTAGATGTAGCCCACGGTCACCTTCCGCTCGAACGGCTCGCCGGTGCGCCCGTCGACCAGGACCACCTGGCCGGACGTGTCGAGTCCGGCCTTCACCAGCATCGCCTCGATGTCGGACATGCGCGCGCCGTCGAACACCGGGGTCGCGATCGGCACGCCCTTGCGCAGGTTCTCGCACAGCTCCATCAGCTGCTCCGTGTCGAGATTGGCGATCTGCTGGGCGAACACCTCCTCGCCGTAGACGTCGCGCAGCCGATCGAGCAGCGCCTCGCGCTGCGCGCCGGTGCGGCGGTACTCCTCGACCAGCTCGCCGATCTGCCGGCCGAGACGCGCGCAGGCCCAGCCGAGATGGGTCTCCAGGATCTGCCCGACATTCATCCGGCTCGGCACGCCGAGCGGGTTGAGCACGAGATCGACCGGGGTGCCGTCCTCGAGGAACGGCATGTCCTCCACCGGCACCACGCGCGAGACCACGCCCTTGTTGCCGTGGCGGCCGGCCATCTTGTCGCCGGGCTGCAGCTTGCGCTTCACCGCGATGAAGACCTTGACCATCTTCATCACGCCGGGCGGCAGCTCGTCGCCGCGCTGCAGCTTCTCCACCTTGCTGTCGAAGCGCGCCTGCAGGCGGCCGACGGCGGCGTCGAACTCCCGCTTCAGCGTCTCGATCTCCGCCATCACGGCGTCGTCCTGCACGCCGATGTTGCGCCACGCGCCGCGCGGATGCTCGGCCAGCACCTCCTCGGTGATCGTGGTGCCCGCCTTGATGCCCTTGAACCCGCCGGAGGCCTTGCGCTCCAGCAGCTTCTCGCGCAGGCGATTGAGGAAGCTGCGCTCCTGGATCGCCTTCTCGTCGTCGCGGTCCTTGGCCAGCCCCTCGATCTCGGCGCGCTCGATCGCCATCGCGCGCTCGTCCTTGTCGACGCCGCGACGGCTGAACACCCGCACATCGACCACCGTGCCGGTGACGCCGGGCGGCAGCTTCAGCGAGGTATCACGCACGTCCGACGCCTTCTCGCCGAAGATCGCGCGCAGCAGCTTTTCCTCGGGCGTCATCGGGCTCTCGCCCTTCGGCGTGACTTTCCCCACGAGGATGTCGCCCGGGTTCACTTCCGCGCCGATATAGACGATGCCGGCCTCGTCGAGGTTCTTCAGCGCCTCCTCGCCCACGTTGGGGATGTCACGCGTGATCTCCTCCTGGCCCAGCTTGGTGTCGCGGGCCATGACCTCGAACTCCTCGATGTGGATCGAGGTGAACACGTCATCGCGCGCGATCCGCTCCGAGATCAGGATGCTGTCCTCGAAGTTGTAGCCGTTCCACGGCATGAAGGCGCAGAGCACGTTGCGCCCCAGCGCCAGCTCGCCGAGCTCCGTCGAGGGCCCGTCGGCGATGATATCGCCGTCGATCACCCGGTCGCCCACCTTCACCAGCGGACGCTGGTTGATGCAAGTCGACTGGTTGGAGCGCATGAACTTGCGCAGCGGTAGATGTCGACGCCCTTGGTCGTGCTGTCCTCGTTGGTCGCCCGCACCACGATGCGCGCGCCGTCGATCTGGTCCACCACGCCGGCCCGGCGCGCCACGATCGTGGCGCCCGAATCGCGCGCCACCGACGCCTCCATGCCAGTGCCGACCAGCGGGGCATCCGCCTGGATCAGCGGCACCGCCTGACGCTGCATGTTCGAGCCCATCAGCGCGCGGTTGGCATCGTCGTTCTCGAGGAACGGGATGAGTGCCGCCGCGACCGAGACGAGCTGCTTCGGCGAGACGTCGATCGCTGTGACGTCCGTTGGCTTGACCAGACGGAAATCGCCCTGGCGGCGGACCGAGACCAGCTCCTCGGTGAAGCGGCCCTCGCCATCCATCGGCGCGTCGGCCTGGGCGACGACCAGCTTCTCCTCCTCCATCGCCGAGAGATAGCGCGGGCCGCCCTGCACCTGGCCGTCCTTGACCAGCAGGTACGGCGTCTCGATGAAGCCGTACTTGTTGACCTTGGCGTAGGTCGCCAGCGAGTTGATGAGGCCGATATTCGGGCCTTCCGGCGTCTCGATCGGGCAGATGCGGCCGTAATGCGTCGGATGCACGTCGCGCACCTCGAAGCCGGCGCGCTCGCGGGTCAGACCGCCCGGCCCAAGTGCCGAGAGGCGGCGCTTGTGCGTCACTTCCGAGAGCGGGTTGGTCTGATCCATGAACTGCGAGAGCTGCGACGAGCCGAAGAATTCTCTCACGGCAGCCGCCGCCGGCTTGGCATTGATCAGGTCGTGCGGCATGACGGTGTCGATGTCGACCGAGCCCATGCGCTCGCGGATGGCGCGCTCCATGCGCAGCAGGCCGACGCGGTACTGGTTCTCCATCAGCTCGCCCACCGAGCGGACGCGACGGTTGCCCAAATTGTCGATGTCGTCGATCTGGCCGCGGCCGTCCTTCAGCTCGCACATGATCTTCACCGTGCGCAGGATGTCCTCCTTGCGGAGCACGCGCATGGTGTCAGGCGCGTCGAGGCCGAGGCGCATGTTCATCTTCACCCGGCCGACCGCCGAGAGATCGTAGCGGTCCGGGTCGAAGAACAGGCCACGGAACAGGCTCTCCGCCGTCTCCGGCGTCGGCGGCTCGCCGGGACGCATCACGCGATAGATGTCAATCAGCGCGTCGTCGCGCGAGGCGTTCTTGTCCACCGCGAGCGTGTTGCGGATCCACGGGCCGTTCGACTGATCGACCGCCAAGGTCGGCAGTTCCGTGATCCCGGCTTCTTCCAAGGCGGCGAGCCGCGCCTCCGCGAGTTCCTCACCGGCCTCGGCGAAGATTTCTCCGGTTTCCTCGTTCACCAAATCCACCGCGACGAAGCGGCCGAGCAGGTCGGCGCGCCCCACCAGCACTTCCTTGGTGGTCTCGGCGATCTTGCGGACGGTGCGCGCGGTCAGCTTGGTCTCGGAATCCGCCACCACCTCGCCCGTGTCGGCGTCGACCAGCGGCTCCAGCAGCTTGATGCCGCGGAACGCGTCGGGGTCGAACGGCCGTGCCCAGCCCTTCTGGGTGTGGGTGAACACCACCTGGCCGTAGAAATAGGTCAGGATCTCCTCGGCATCCATGCCGTGGATCTCGCCGAGTTCCAGCGCCTCGCCCTGCGCCTCCCGGGCGGCGCGCAGCTGCGCGGTGTGGGCGTTCTCGAGGGCGTAGAGCAAGGTCGTGACCGGCAGCTTCCGCTTGCGGTCGATGCGGACATAGACGAGATCCTTGGCGTCGAACTCGAAGTCGAGCCAGGAGCCGCGATAGGGGATCACGCGCGCGGCGAACAGATACTTGCCGGACGAGTGCGTCTTGCCCTTGTCGTGGTCGAAGAACACGCCCGGGCTGCGGTGCATCTGGCTGACGATGACGCGCTCGGTGCCGTTGATGATGAAGGTGCCGTTATCCGTCATCAGGGGCATGTCGCCCATGTAGACGGGCTGCTCCTTGATGTCGCGGATCGAGCGGGCGCCGGTGTCCTCGTCCACGTCCCAGACGATCAGGCGCAGGATCACCTTGAGCGGCGCGGCATAGGTCATGCCCCGCTGGATGCACTCCTCGACGTCATATTTCGGCTCCTCCAGCTCGTAATAGACGAACTCCAGCCGGCCACGGCCGGCGAAGTCGTCGATCGGGAAGACCGATTTGAACACCTCCTGCAGCCCGGCCTGGGCGCGGTTGTCCGGAAGCACGTTCATTTGCAGGAACGCCTCGTAGCTGGCGCGCTGCACGTCGATCAGGTTGGGCATCGGAGCAACCTCGGGGATACGCCCGAAGCTCCTGCGGATGCGCTTGCGACCCGTAAACGACCTGGTAATCGCGTTCATCGACTGTCCTGTGCCCTGCCTCTACGCTCGTCCGCGGCCGAGAAATCCCCTTGGCCGCCAGGGTTCGCAGCATCGTTTTGCCCCGCCGAAACGGGATCGCGGGCGGGAATGCTGCGATTCCCGCCCGTTCAGATCCGATCGGACGCCGCCTGGCCAGGCCGGCGTCCGGGGATGGTCGATCGACGTGGCTTACTTGACCTCGACAGCGGCGCCCTGATCCTCGAGCTGCTTCCTGATCTTCGCGGCCTCGTCCTTGTTCACGGCTTCCTTCACGGTCTTCGGAGCGCCCTCCACCAGATCCTTGGCCTCCTTGAGGCCGAGCCCGGTGATCGTGCGGATCTCCTTGATCACGTTGATCTTCTTGTCGCCCGCCTTGGCCAGGATGACGGTGAACTCCGTCTGCTCCTCGGCCGGGGCGGCAGCGGCGGCGGCGGGCGCGGCGGCGGCGGCCACCGGCGCCGCGGCGGAGACGCCCCACTTGTCCTCCAGCAGCTTCGAGAGCTCGGCCGCCTCAAGTACCGTGAGGCCGGACAGCTCGTCCACCAGCTTCTGCAAATCAGCCATATTCGTGTGCCCTCTAACTTAGACCCTGGTTGGTTCCGTTCAAGCCGGGATTCCGGCAAGTACTACGCTTCATCGGGGCAGCCATGCGCCCCGGTTCTGGTCAAGCGTCCTGGTCAGGCCGCCTCCGCCTCGTCTTTCGTGGCGTAGGCCCCGAAGACCCGCGCGAGCTGGCCGGCCGGTGCCTGGAGCACGCCAGCGATCCGCGTGGCGGGGGTCGAGATCATCCCCACCAGCCTCGCGCGCAGCGCATCCAAGCTCGGCAATTCGGCGAGCGCCCGGACCCCCGACGCATCGAGCATCTGGGTGCCGAGCGCGCCGCCGATGACGACGAGCCTCTCGTTGGTCTTGGCGAACTCGACAGCGGTCTTCGCCGCGGCCACCGGGTCGGCCGACCACGCGAGCGCGGTCGGTCCCGTCAGCAGCGGCGCGATGCCGTCGAATCGGGTCCCATCCAAGGCGAGGGTGGCCAGCCGGTTCTTCGCGACCTTGAAGGTCGCCCCCGCCGCCCGCATCCGGCGCCGCAGTTCCGTCACCTCGGCCACGGTCAATCCCAGGTTCTGGGTGACCACGACCATCGACGTATCCGCGAACACCGCCGCGAGCGAGGCGACGAACTCCCGCTTCTCCGTACGGTCCAATGCACTCTCCGTCGGTGGCCCCTCGCGGCGGACCGCGCGGGGCCGGGTTGCCCAAGGATGACGCCCATAGGCGCGCCATCCGGTTCGCCTGTCCTTGCAGCCGGAACCACCAAAGCCCCGCGACGC
This sequence comes from uncultured Alphaproteobacteria bacterium, assembly GCA_963799825.1. Lineage (GTDB taxonomy): Bacteria > Pseudomonadota > Alphaproteobacteria > Acetobacterales > Acetobacteraceae > JAFKFI01. Next base: position 1,338,092 of record CAWCYL010000006.1, on the reverse strand, counting down.
ACGGTTCTCCCGCCGCGCCGCGATCTCTTGGCATCCCCGTCTCCCGCGCGCGGGCCGCTGGCCCCTTAAGTCCCTTCCCGCCCAAAGAATCCGGGGGTCGGGTCACGTGTGGTCTCGGACAGGATCGGAGAGAGCCGAGGCCCCTCCTGCCCGCCACCCTATGTCGGGAGTGGCGTATCTCACCCGTCAATCCCGAGGGAGTGACGAAATCATAGAGCCTGATCGCTTCAGGCTGGATCAGCCTCGTCATCGCGAGCCGCGCAGCGGCGTGGCGATCCATCGTGCCCACAAGCGGGCGGCCGCCTGGATTGCTTCGTCGCTGCGCTCCTCGCAATGACACGGGTGGTCCACATCAAGCCGATCAACATTGTAGTGCCTCAGCCGGCGAGCGTGCTGACGTCCACCCGCACGCCCGGCCCCATGCTGGAGCTGACCGAAACCTTCTGGACGTAGGTGCCCTTGGCCCCCGTCGGCTTCGCCTTGACGATCGCGTCGGCGAACACCCGGGCGTTCTCCAGCAGCTTGTCGTCCTCGAAGCTGGCCTTGCCGATGCCGGCGTGGACGATGCCGGCCTTCTCGGCGCGGAACTCCACCTGGCCGGCCTTGGCCGCGGCGATCGCGCCCCGCACGTCCATCGTCACCGTGCCGAGCCGCGGGTTGGGCATCAGGCCGCGCGGGCCGAGGATCTTTCCCAGCCGGCCGACCAGCGCCATCATGTCGGGCGTGGCGATGCAGCGGTCGAACTGGATGTCGCCGGCCTGGATCTTCTCCGCGAGATCCTCGGCGCCGATCACGTCGGCCCCGGCGGCCTCGGCCTCCTCGGCCTTCGCACCACGCGCGAACACGCCGACGCGCACGGTCTTGCCGGTGCCGTTCGGCAGGCCCACGAGGCCGCGCACCATCTGGTCGGCGTGGCGCGGGTCGATCCCGAGATTCATCGAAATCTCGATGGTCTCGTCGAACTTGGCGCGGGCATTGGACTTCGCCAGCTTGATGGCGTCGGGCAGCGGATAGGCATTGGTGCCGTCAACCGTCGCGTAGGCGGCCCGCAGGCGCTTGGTCTGGCGCATGGCTCAGCCCTCCACCACGGTGAGGCCCATCGAGCGGGCCGACCCGGCCAGCATCCGCACGGCGCCGTCGACGTCGTTGGCGTTCATGTCCACCATCTTCTGCGCGGCGATCTCGCGCAGCTGGTCCATCGTCACGCTGCCGACCGAGGCGCCCTTGCCGGGTGCCGTCGTGCCCTTGTCGATGCCCGCCGCCTTCTTGAGGAAGTAGGTGTTCGGCGGCGTCTTCATCACGAAGGAGAAGGTGCGGTCGGCGAAGGCGGTGATCACGACGGGGACCGGCATTCCCGGCTCCATCTGCTGCGTCACCGCGTTGAATTCCTTGACGAAGGCCATGATGTTGAGCCCGCGCTGCCCGAGCGCCGGCCCCACCGGCGGCGACGGATTGGCCTTGCCCGCGGGTATCTGCAACTTGATGTAGCCGACGATCTTCTTCGCCATATCCCTGGTCCTTCATCAACGCCAAGGGACCGCGGTGCACACGACAGGGCTGCCAGGATGCCCGGCAGGCCCAAATCTCCCGCGTTCCAACGGAAGCCGGCGCGTTTAGCCGAACCCGGCCGGCCTGTCCAGTGGCGTTCCGGGCGCGTCTCTCCCGCCGTCGGGCCAAAGGCCCGCCTGAGGACGGGCGCCGGCCGACCATCCACGACTTTGCGTGCGGGCGGCAAAGTCGGGGGTCATCGGGACAAGCCCGATGATGACGATGCCATACAGACAATTTCATACATGGGCGAACGCAAGCTTTGACTTGGGGCTAGAGCGTGATCGTTTCACACTAAATCACACGCTTCGCAGGGTCATTGCGAGCCGCCTCTTGGCGCGTGGCAATCCAGGCGGCGACCCGCATGTGGGTGCGATGGATTGCCGCGCTTCGCTCGCAGCCCCGCGTAGAAGTGAGTTGATGACGACCACGCCGCCTGCGCGGCTCGCGATGACCGAGATGAGCCAACTTGACGGAATCACGCCCTAGACCGGACAGCAATGGGTCAGGCCCGGCGATGACGAATGGGGGTGCGTCCTTTGCGATCGACGATCGAAGCGGACCGGCTTTCGCTTGACATTTCTTCTAACTAACTCTATGCTTCTCCGATGTCTGCCGACGCCCCGCCCCCGACCGGCATGATCCCCCGCTTCTCCCGCTTCATCGAGGCGATGAAGCGGGGGGTGGCCGACGGCGCCGACCGCCGGCGGCTGCTCGGCCCGCTGGGGAAGCTGGGGCCGCTCGCCGGGCTGCTGTGGCACTACCTCGGGCACACCCGGCGGCGGCTCACAGCACTGCACGCGCGCTACGCGGCCGGCAGGCTGTCCGCCGCGCCGCGCCGGCGCGCCACCTCGCGCCCGGCCGCCGACCGGCCGGGATCAGCGCGCCGGCCGGGCATTCCGCGCGGGCCGGTGTTCCTGCAATATGGGTTGGGGTGTTTCGTCCTCGAGCTGCGGGCGCTGGTGGAAGATCCCGAGATGCGGGCGCTGCTGGCGGCCTCGCCGCAGGCGGGGCGGCTGCTGCGGCCGCTGTGGCGCAAGCTGACCACCGACCCGCTGCCCGAGCCGCTGCAGCTACCCTGCAAGCCGCGCCTGGCGCAGGCCGCACCGGAGGCGCCGGCTGCACCGGAGGCAGCAAGCGCCGCGCCGGCCAGGCCCCCCGCGCCGCACGCCGCGCGCACGCCCGCCTGGTGGTGTCCGGCCCCGCCGGCCGCGCCGTCGGCTTCCCCGCCCCCCTGGCCGCCGCCGCTTTTTCAGAGCTGACGCCGCGCTGCTTCCGCACGGCCATAATGTTGCCATTAAGCAATGGAATTGCCTCGCGGGGGAGCGGTCATATGCGATTCCCCGTGGAGCCGGCCCTCACATCGCCAGTTCGATCACGAACGGCCCCTTGCGGGTGAAGGACTGCGCGAGGAGGTCGGCGAGCTGCTCGCAGGTCTCGGCCCGCGCCGCCTCGACGCCCATGCCCTGCGACAGCCGCACCCAGTCGAGATCCGGGTTGCCGAGGTCGAGCATGTCGAGCGCGGTGCGGCCGGGATTGGCGCCGACATTGGCGAGCTCGCCCAGCAGGATGGCGTATTTGCGGTTGGCAAAGACGATCGTGGTCACGTCGAGCCGCTCGCGCGCCTGCGTCCAGAGGCCCTGGACGGTGTACATGCCCGACCCGTCGGCCTGCAGGTCCACCACCCGGCGGCCCGGCGCGCCGATCGCGGCACCGACGGCAAGCGGGATGCCCTCGCCGATCGCGCCGCCGCAGAGCTGCAGCCAGTCATGGGGCGCCGCGCCGTGCGTCGCCGGGAAGAAGCCGCGACCGGTGGTGACGGCCTCGTCGATCACGATTGCCTGCTCGGGCAGCAGCGCCGCCACGGTCTGCGCGATCGCTTCCGGGGTCGGCGCGCCACGGGCCGGCCCGGTGGGGCGGCTCGGCTCCGGCAGCGCAGCGGCGGGCGCGGCGAGGACGTCGCAGAGATGTGCGAGCGCCTCGGCGTGGTCGTGCTCAGCACGCGAGAGGACATGCACCGCCGCGTCCGGGGGTGCCAAACGACCGGGTTTGCCGGGATAGGCGAAGAAGCCCACCGGATCGACCGCGCCAACCAGGATCAGGTGCTTGATGCCGGCGAGCACCTTTACCGCCTGGTCGATCGGATAGGGCACACGGTCGATGGGCACCCGGCCACGGCCGCGCTCGACCCGCGCGTTCGAGCCGGCCGCCAGCAGCCTGGCACCGGTCGCGGCAGCGATGCGGTGCGCCGAATTCGAGCGCGCCCGCGCGCAGCGCCCCGCCGCCCAGCAGCAGCAGGGCCGGCTCGCCGCTGCGCAGCACGCGGGCGATCTGCTCGACCACGTTCGGCGCGACGTGCGGCGCCGGCTGCACCGGCAGCGCGGCACCCGGCTCCCCGCCGTCGGTCCAGGCGGTGTCGGCGGGCAGGATCAGGGTGGCGATCTGGCCGGGCGAGGTGCGCGCCGCCTGCACGGCGACAGCCGCGTCGGCCCCCACCGTCGCCGCGCGCATCGCGGTCCGCACCCAGGCCGAGACCGGACGCGCCCAGCCCTCGGTGTCGGCGGTGAGCGGCGCGTCGTACGGGCGGTGATAGGTCGCCTGGTCGCCGACGATGTTGACCACGCCCGACTGCGCCCGGCGCGCGTTGTGCAGGTTGGCGAGGCCGTTGGCGAGGCCGGGACCGCAATGCAGCAGGGTGGCGGCGGGTTTTTCCGCCATCCGGTAGTAGCCGTCGGCCGCCCCCGTCACCACGCCCTCGAACAGGCCGAGCACGCAGCGCATCCCGGGGATGCGGTCGAGGGCGGCGACGAAGTGCATCTCGCTGGTGCCTGGATTGGAGAAGCAGGTATCGACCCCGCTCGCGAGCAGCGTCTGCACCAGGCTTTCGGCACCGTTCATGGTTCGCCATCCCTCAGATCGTCGGCGGCGCAGACTGCGGGGGCGCGGCGAGGTTGGCAACGGGCAACCTTCCGGGGCTCGCGCGTTGCAAGCCTGAGACCCCTCGGCGGCAGGACGATCCCGATGCGAAAGACCCTGTTCCTCCCTTCCACCCTGCTCGGACTGGTTCTGGCCGCTCCGGGCTTCGCGCAGACCGGAAGCCCGAGCCCCCAGACCGGCACGGAAAGCCATCAGGGGACGGACCGCAGCGGTTCGGCGGCGCCGGACCACACGGCAGGCGGGAGCAGCTACACTGGCCACGGCCGGATGGGGAACAAGAGCCTCGGCGGCGGCAATGATAGCGGCAAGGGCGGCCCCAGCGAGAACGCCGGCTCAGGCACCGCGGGGGGCGCTTCGTCCGGGACTCGCCGCCCGTAGCTACTCAGAACCGGCCGATTCCGGTCAGCTCGATGCGGTTGGCGATGCCGCCGGTCGTCGCGTTGCCGCCCCCGGTCGAGAAGCTGCCCTGCAGGACGCGCTCGACGTGCTGGTATTCGAGGCCGATATCGACCGCCTTGAACGGACTCCAGACCAGGTTGATCGAGCCGGCCCACTCCGACTTGTTGACCGCGCTGCACGTGCCCGTTGGGCTCGCTGCACCGACGCAGCCGCCGAACTGGGTGGTGTAGCTCGGCATGATGAGGCGCGCGCCGCCGAGCGCCATGTTGGTCCGCAGCGTAGGCGTGAAGAAATACTGCAGCCCGACCATGCCGCCGTAGCTCGTCACGGGATCGAGGCTGGGGTCGGAGGGCGCGACGCCGGGCAGGCCGGCATTGGACACCGCGCCGAAGCCGGCGGCGGTGGTGTCGAGATAGCGACCTATTCCGCTGCCGCCATTGGCGCTCGCCATCAGGACGAGGCTGCCGTCCAGCAGGCTCCCGACCGCGGTGACGCCGAGGCCGTACCCCGCCGTCGACTTGTTGAAGCGGCCCGAGGGCAGCGTCGCGCCTTCGTTGTTGAGCTCGATCTGCGGCCGCACCACGCCGCGCAGCGCGAGCAGGCCCCAGCCCCGCTTCCACTGCACCCGGCCGGTGAAGTCCGGCGTGTTCGAGAAGCCGAAGCCGGCGCCGCCATTGGAATCGGGATAGCTGGTACCCGTCGAGGTGGTGATGTCGCTGTACGGCAACTCCACGCCGAACGCGGCGGAGACGCCGTCGCCGAAGCCGTAGGTGTAGCGGAACTGGCCCTGTCGGTTGTTCGACAGGCCGACGAAGTCCCAGTCGCTCATCCACTGGATCGGCAGCAGCGCCTGATCGCCGTAGAGCGTGGTGTCCTGGCCGAACAGGACCGAGCCCCAGCCGCCGGTCGCGCGGCCGAAATCGACATAGGCCTTGCGCAGGCGCGGCGTGTAGGAACTGCTTGTGGCCTGGGTGGTGAGGCTGGTGTTCTGCCCGGCGAAATCCATTTCCACGAGAGAATGGAACTCGCCGAACGTGTCGTTGATCGGCACCCAGGTCTCGAACCCGAGCCGGGACCGGCGGGCGCTGAGCTGCATGTCGCCGCCGGTGCGCTGGGCGGCGGTACCGAACAGCTGAATTGACTGGGCGGTAAGCGTGTCGTTGCGGTCTTGCGTGGTCGCGTCCCAGATCGCGTTCGCCTTGGCGAAGCCGTAGAGGCGCACCGAGACCTCCGTGCCGGGAATACGGAACGTGCCGGCCGGGCGGCCAGGCGGCGGGGCGTAGGCCGCCTTCACCTCGGCGGCGGCGGTCTCCTTCGCCTGCGTGGCCTCCTGCTTGGCCTGCACCACCGATCGCTGAGCCTGCGCCGCGGCCTGCTGCGCCTGCTCGGCCGCGCGCTGCGCCGCCTGGACCTGTGCGGCGCTCGCCGCCGGCGCGGCGCGGGCCACCGCCGGCGGGGGCGCCTGACGCTGCGCGTGCGCCACCCGCTTCTGCTGCACCTCGAGCTGTTCGATCCGCCGCTGCAGCGCCTGGATCTGCGCCTTCATCTCCTCGAGCGACTGCGCCCTGGCCGGTGCGACGGAGAGGGTGTCAATGCCGGCGAGCACCGTCGAGGCCAGCAGCGCCGTGCGAACCAGATTGCCCAACCTCATACGAACTGCCTCTTGCCTGCGTTCGGTCAGCGATGCTGGCCGTGCCGTGGGGATTAGCCGCTGCCATGCGCGCAAGCGACGACAGAGCCGAGACAGAATGGTTAAGGGGCTGTTAAGGATTCGGCCCAGGACTGCCCACGCAACCGCGTTCAAAAAAGGCCGCGTCTGTGGCCGATCGGCTACATCACCAACCCGCCGCTGACATGCAGCGCCTGACCGGTGATGTAGCCGGCCGCCGGCGAGACGAGGAACGCGATCGCCGCCGCCACGTCGGATGGCAGACCGACGCGGCCGAGCGGGATGCGCGCGGTCTGGGCCAGCGCCTGCCCGGGCGGGAGTGCGGCATGGGCGCCGGCATCCTTTCGGATGAAACCAGGCACCACCGCGTTGACGGTGATGCCGGAAGGAGCGAGTTCGAGCGCCAGCGCGCGGACCAGCGCCTCGGTCGCCGCCTTGGCCGCGGCGGAAGCGGGGAACGACGTCACGTCGGCGCGGAACACGTGCGCGACGAAGCTGCTGACCGCGACCACGCGGGGCTCGCGCCCAGCCTTGAGGTGGGGGATCGCCGCCCGCGCGAGCCGGAAGAAGCCGAGCTGGATCGCCTCGACCGATCGCGCCATCGCCTCGTCGCTCAGCTCGGCGAAGGACGTGCGATCCGCGAAGCCGGCGTTGCTCACCAGCACGTCGAGCCCGCCGAAGCGCCGCACGGTCTCGTCGATCAACGCACCGGCCGCCGCCCGGTCGGCGAGGTCGCCCAGCACCACGACAGCCTCGGCTCCCGCGTCGCGGATTTCCGTCGCGACCCGATCGGCGCCGGCGCGGTTGCGGCGGGTGTGGACCACGATGCGCGCGCCGGGACCGGCGAGCGCGCGGCATGTCGCGGCGCCGATGCCGCTCGCCGCGCCGGTGACGAGGAACACTCGGTCTAGGCTCATCTCGTCTCCATCATTCTGCCGCTGGCAGGTTAGGGGGGCGGGGCCGGCGTTGACACCTCAAACCCGTCGCGGCCACCCTCGCCCGGCAACGGGGGAGGCTCCAATGGCAGGCCGGCTAACCGGAAAGACCGCCTTCGTCACCGCCGCGGGCCAGGGGATCGGCCGCGCCACCGCGCTGGCCTTCGCCGCCGAGGGTGCGCAGGTGATCGCGACCGATGTGAACGAGGCGCTGGTGCGCGAGATCGCCGGCGAGGGCATCCGCGCCGCCCGGCTCGACGCGATGAACCGCGCCGAGATCGCGGACGCGGCGCGCGCGGCGGGGCCGGTGAACATCCTGTTCAACTGCGCCGGCCACGTGCACCAGGGCACCATCCTCGACGCCACCGAGGACCAGTGGGATTTCGCCTTCGAGCTCAACGTGCGCTCGATGTTCCGCACCATCCGCGCCTTCCTGCCGGGAATGCTGGCGGCCGGCGGCGGGGCGATCGTCAACATGTCGTCCGCCGTCAGCAGCGTGAAGGGCGCGCCGAACCGCTCGATCTACGGCACCACCAAGGCGGCGGTGGTCGGGCTGACCAAATCCGTGGCGGCCGATTTCGTGGCACAGGGCGTCCGCTGCAACTGCATCTGCCCCGGCACGGTGCAGACGCCGAGCCTCGACCAGCGGATCGCGGCGAATGCCGGACAGGCCGGATCGGTGGAGGCGTCGCGCGCGGCCTTCGTCGCGCGTCAGGCGATGGGACGGCTCGGCACGCCCGAGGAGATCGCGACGTTGGCCGTCTATCTCGCCAGCGACGAGGCGGCCTTCGTCACCGGCCAGGCCATCGTGATCGACGGCGGCTGGACATTGTGAACAGGGGAGTGAAACGATGAAGCTGCTGCGCCACGGCCCGAAAGGGGCCGAGAAGCCGGGATTGCTCGACGCCGAGGGCGCGATCCGCGACCTGTCCGGCGTGGTCCGGGACATCGACGGCGAGGCGCTGTCGCCGGAGGGATTGCGCAAGCTCGCGGCACTCGACTGGCGCGGCTTGCCGAAAGTGGCCGGCACGCCGCGCATCGGGCCATGCGTGGCGCGGCCGCTGAACTACGTGTGCATCGGGCTCAACTACGCCGACCACGCCGCCGAGGCGGGGCAGGCGATCCCCAAGGAGCCGATCATCTTCCTGAAGTCGCTCAGCGCCTTCTCCGGCCCGAACGACGACGTGAAGATCCCGCGCGGCGCCAAGAAGACCGACTGGGAGATCGAGCTCGGCGTGGTCATCGGGCGCCCCGCGCGCTACGTGCCGGAGAACGAGGCGATGGACTACGTCGCGGGTTATTGCGTCTGCAACGACGTGAGCGAGCGCGAATTCCAGCTCGAGCGCGGCGGCACCTGGGACAAGGGCAAGGGCTGCGACACGTTCGGGCCGACCGGGCCGTGGATGGTGACGCGGGACGAGGTGCCCGATCCGCAGGATCTGCATATGTGGCTGGAGGTCGACGGCCGGCGATTCCAGGACGGCAGCACCAGGACGATGATCTTCGACGTGCGCAAGCTGGTGAGCTATGTCAGCCACTTCATCAGCCTGGCGCCAGGCGACGTCATCAGCACCGGCACGCCGCCGGGCGTGGGGGCCGGGGTGAAGCCGGAGCCGGTGTTCCTCAAGGCGGGGCAGACGATGCGGCTCGGTATCGACGGATTGGGTGAGCAGACGCAGCTTGTGGTGGAGGGTTGAGCCCACCGGCTGCCCGGAGCGGAACCCCTCCCCCAACCCCCTCCCACAAGGGGAGGGAGCTTTCTGCTCCCTCTCCCCTTGCGGGAGAGGGCCGGGGTGAGGGGGTCGCTCAGTCCACGAGCAACGGCGCAACCTCGGCGAAATCGAGCGGCCGCCCGCTGAGCACGGCGTCCGTCGCCGCCCGCTCCCAAGCCGGGTTCTCCGGCGCGAGCGGGTCGCGCGGAGAGAGCCGATGTTCCAGCACGCAGCGCGCAATCAGCGCGCGGCTCGCATCGGCGCCGGATTGGCTGCCCTCCCACGCCAGCAGAACCGCGCTCGACACGTCGTAGAGCGCCGTCGCGGCCTGGCGCGCGAGCGTCTCCGCGTCGCGGTCGCCGGCCACGCGCTCGGCCAGTTCCAGCGCGCGATCCAGCGCGGCGGCGAGGCGGTCGCGGAACGGCGCGGGCAGTTGCCGCGCTTCCTCCAGCCGACGTCGCAGCAATGCGGCGAGCGCGAGATGGCTGCCGCTGCGGCCGACCGCGCGGGTGATCACGTCGAGCGCGTTGACGTTGCTGGTGCCTTCCCACAGCAGCCCGACCTGCGCGTCGCGCACCAGGCGCGGATTCACCCAATCCTCGATGTAGCCGTTGCCGCCGCGCGCCTCCAGCGAGCCCGTTGCAACCGTCGCGTTGTCGCGGCAGGCACGCAGCTTGAGCAGCGGCGTGAGGATGCGCAGCTCCGCCTCTGCCTCGGGCGAGCCGTCGCGCGCCCGGCCCATCGCGTCGGCGGCGGCGAAAGACATCGACAGCGCCTGCTCGGTCGGCACGATCAGCTTCATCAGCTGGCGGCGCATCAGCGGATACTCGACGATGGCGTGACCGAAGGCGACACGGCCGCGCGCGACGGTCAGCGCCTCGTTGACGCAGCGACGCATCATCGCGGCAGCGCGCACGCCGTGCGACAGGCGCGAGAGGCTGACCTGCTCCATCATCTGCTGGATGCCGCGGTCAACCCGCCCGACCAGCCAGGCGAACGCGCCCTCCAGCCGGATCTCGCCCGAGGCCATCGAGCGGGTGCCGAGCTTGTCCTTCAGCCGCACGATCCGGTAGGCGTTGCGCGAGCCGTCCTCCAGCCGTCGCGGCAGCGCGAACAGGGCGAGCCCGCGCGTGCCGGAGGGCGCGCCCTCCGGACGGGCCAGCATCAGCGCGACGTCCGCGTCGGTGTGCGAGCAGAACCATTTTTCGCCGTGCAGCCGCCATTCGCCGCCAACCTCGCGGGCGACGGTCTCGATCGCGCCGACATCGGAGCCGCCGGCTTTTTCCGTGATGAACTGCGTGCCCTTCCACAACGTGGACATGTCATCGGACAACATGCGCGGCAGGAGGATCCGTTGCAGCTCGGGCGAGGCGAAGCGGCGGATCAGATGGGTGGACGTATCGGTGACGCTGATCGGGCACATCAGCCCGAACTCGCCCTGCACGAACAAGTACTGGAACGCGTATTTCGCGACAGGCGGCAGGGGCTCCGCCATGCCGAGCACGCCGCCGCGATGGCTCATGGCGTGGAACTGGAAATCCCCGAACGCGATCCGCTCCATCTCGCGATAGGCCGGATGGTATTCGATCCAGTCCTCGTCCCGGCCGAACCGGTCGCGGGCGTGCAGCACGGGCGGATGGCGGTCGGCGACGCGCGCCAGCTCGTCCAGCCGGCCGCCGGCAAGGACGCCGAGCCGCGCAAAATGCGGCGTCAGCGTCTCCCGGATCTCGGCGGGCAGATAGAGTGCCAGCAGATCGCGCAAGCCGCGGTCGATGGCGTAGAAATCCTGTCCCGCGCAATCGGGCGCCACCCAGTCCGAACCCTGGCGCCTCGATCCCTCGTGCATTGTCTCGGCCGCCGGTTCCAGCCCTCTACGCATGATTGCCTCTCCTGTCATCCGGTCATCCCGGCGCGGCCATCCAGCATGGAGCTCGCGCATCGGCCGCCTTCATCGCCTGGCGAGACGAAGAAAAGGCCGCCCGGATTTCCTTATTGTCAAGAATGCCGACGGCAGAATGCGGAGCAGTATACGGATCGGATCACCATTGTGATGACGGAACACGCGGAGGCACCCTCGACGCTGGAAGCCCGGCCGGCGATGCACACCGGAGCGTCCGTGCACGCGATTTTCGTGTGCCCGAAGGACCGGGCGAGCCTGCTGCTCGACTCCGCCGCATTGGAGTGCGCGAAATGCGGAACGCGGTTTCCCATCGTGAACGGCGTGCCTGTCCTGATCGAGGATGCGAACTCGGTGTTCGCGGTCGCCGATTACGGGCTCGGCGGCGGCTATGACGGCGCAAGCTATGGACGTCCGGCGGATCGGACCCCCGGGCTGCGGCGGATATTCCGGCACCTTGCGTACAGGCTCAGGAACGTCCCGGCCGGGATGCACCATTTCGGCCATGCCGAGGCGTTGGAGGCGGTGCGTCGCACCTGCCCCTCCCCCGCCGTTCTGGTGGTCGGCTCGGGCGGCGTGCGCTTTGGCGAGCCGTCCGACGCGGTCGTGCACACCGACGTCGCGTTCGGACAGTACGTCGACGCTATCGCCGATGCACACGACCTGCCCTTCCCGGATGCATCCTTCGATCTGGTGGTCGCCGTCGCCGTGCTGGAGCATGTCGCCGATCCGCAGCGCTGTGTCGCCGAGTTCTGGCGCGTATTGCGCCCCGACGGGCACGTCTTCGCGGTGACGCCGTTCCTCCAGCCCGTCCACATGGGAGCCTACGACTTCACCCGCTTCACCCCCCTCGGCCATCGGCGACTGTTCCGCTGCTTCGACGCGGTCGAGCAAGGCGTGGCGATCGGCGTCGGAAGCGCGTCGAGCTGGATCCTCGCAGGGCTGTTGGAATCGGTCTCGGGCGCACGGGTCTGGCGCAACATCGTCCGGACGACTGCACTCGTGTTCGGGCTGCCGCTGCGGTTGCTGGATCGCGTTTTGCGGGCGCCGGCCAGCAGGGACGCAGCCGGTGGATCGTTTTTCTTCGGCCGCCGACGCGCCGATCCGATCCCCGACCGTATCATCATCCAGGAGTACCGGGGCGGTTTCCTTACGCCCCATTTCGCGCCGCCGCCGACCGGCAGCGATCAGACGGGCGAGAACCCTGGGCCGCCGGCCGCGGGACAGCGCCGCGTGGCAGACCCAGACCTCGGCTTCCGACCTTGAGTGCGAGCGACCGTCTCGATCGCGTCATTGTTGGAACCGCCGCGGTCGCACATTGGTGTGCGTGCTCGGGGTCGGTCCGGGGATGGCGGAATGTCAGCCGGTGAGAACGGCGGGACGCGATCGCTTCGAGCGATCGCGCAGAGCTCCCAGCATCGGTTGCTCGACGAAGCGGTACAGCAGCCCCGCCGCCGCCACAGCGGCACAGACCACGACGATCAGCGCCAGCCAGCCGGGCAGCAGCCGGAACATGCCCGAGACCGCCATTGCCCGCGCGGTGAGCCCGATGGCCAGCGTATGTATGAGGTAGAATGAGTATGAAGCGGCGCCCAACGCCTCTCCCACCGCCCGACGCGCAGAAGATCGCGTTGTTCGGCCGATGCGAGCCCGAGGACGATGCAGGCCGCCGCGCCGCCGTAGAGGATCCGGCCCGCCGGGCCGATGGGCGCGATCCACCCGGCATTCTCGACCATGCCGATGGCGAGAAAGGCGACACCGCCGGCAACGGCCAGCGTTCGCGGCGCGCCTGCTCCGCCGCGCAGGACCATGTGCGCCGCCCCGATCCCCATGAGGAACTGCAGGTTGAACGGCGAGAGCAGGAAACGCAGGATCGGGATATGCGGAACCGGCAACGCCAGCCCAAACAGGGCGAGCAGCATCCAGCCGGCGAACAGGACGCCTCCCAGCCAGCGCGTCGCGATGGCAGCGGCGAACACGAGATAGAAAAGCATCTCGTGCTCCAGCGTCCAGGCGACACCGAGCAGCGGGTCCGGCTCCTGCGGCACCAGCAGGAGCGACTGCAGGACATATCCAAGCGACAGCTCGTGATCGCCGCCCGGTGACACCAGCCGCAGCGCGAGGAGCACGAAGGTCACGAACCAGTAGATCGGGTAGATGCGCGTGATGCGCCGCCAGAGATAGGGCCGGAGCCGTCGCGGCACGCCGAGATCCGCATGGTGGACGAAATAGATGATGAAGCCGCTGAGGACGAAGAAGAAATCCACGCCGGCGTGGCCGAACGAGAAGAAGTCGCCGAGCGGCGCCGAGCCCACGTATTGCGGCAGCGACAGCATCCGCTCGCCGTGGAACAGCGCCACGAGCAGCGCCGCGACGCCGCGCCCGGCCTGGATTCCGAGCAGCTTGCCGCCGGGGGCCGCGTCCGCCAACGGGCGCGGCCCGGCCGCGATCAGTTCGCGACCTCGCCCGCCGCCTTGCGCGCCGCCTGCACCGCCTCGCGCGCCGCCTTCGCCATCAAGCCGCTGTCGTTGGCGATGGTGACGAAGCGGAAGCCCATGCCGATCATGCGCGCGGCGTAGGCGGCCGAGCCGTTGTGCAGGCCGGCGAACAGGCCGCGCCGCTTGGTCGCGGAGAGCAGCTTCTCGTAGATGCCGAGGATCTTCGGCTCCTCGCGGTCGAGGATCGGGGTCATGCCGAGCGACAGGCCGAGATCGGAGGGGCCGACATAGATGCCGCTGATGCCGGGCACGTCGAGGATGGCGTCGATGTTGTCGATCGCCTCCTGCGTCTCGATCATCGGGATGACCAGCACCTCGTCGTTGGCGGTCGCCTGGTAGGAGCTGGCCTCGCCGTACATCGCGGCGCGGATCGGGCCGTTGCTGCGCTTGCCGGCGGGCGGATATTTGCTATACGAAACGAGCGCCTCGGCCTCGGCCTTGTTGTTGACCATCGGGCAGATCACGCCCATCGCGCCGCCGTCGAGCACCTTGCCGATGATGCCGGGCTCGTTCCAGGGCACGCGGACCAGCGGGGTGATGGGGTGCGCCTGCATCGCCTGGAAGCACGCGACCATCGAGAGATAGTCCTGCACGCCGTGCTGCATGTCGACGGTCACGCTGTCCCAGCCGCACTGGGCCATCACCTCGGCGGAGAAGCCGGACGGGATCGCCAGCCAGCCGTTGACGGCGGCCTTTCCCGATTTCAGACGCTGCCTGAGCTGGTTCGACATGGCGGCGTTCCCTGTTTTCCGATCAGAGCCGCACGCTAGGCGGGTGGCGCCCGGTGCGTCAACGCGACCCGCCCTTGCACGGGGACGCGGCCCGCCCTTGCACGCGCGCAGGCGGGCTCGTATCGCGGGACGAGAAGGAGACGCGCCATGCCGAGCCCAGTCGAGACCGTGATCGAGAGCCTGCGTGGGGCACTGGGCGAGCGCGTCACCACCAATGCCGGGCTGCGCGAGCACCACTCGCACGGGCAGGACACGCAGCCCCCCGCCCTGCCCGACGCCGTCGCGTTCGTGGAGACCACCGAGGAGGCCGCCAAGGTTTTGGCGACGTGCCACGCGCAGGGCGTGCCGGTGGTGCCCTGGGGTGCCGGCACGTCGCTCGAGGGCCATGTGACGCCGGTGCGCGGCGGCATCACGCTCGACCTCTCGCGCATGACCCGGATCATCGACGTCAGCCAACCGGACATGGACTGCCGGGTGGAGGCGGGCGTGACGCGCGACCAGCTCAACGCGCATCTGCGCGACCAGGGGCTGTTCTTCCCGGTCGATCCCGGCACCGCGCTCTGCACCCTCGGCGGCATGTGCGCGACCCGCGCGTCGGGCACCAACGCGGTGCGCTACGGCACGATGCGGGAGAACGCGCTGGGGCTCACCGTGGCGCTGGCCGACGGGCGGGTGATCCGCACCGGCGGGCGGGTCCGCAAATCCTCGACCGGCTACGACCTGACCCGGCTGTTCATCGGCTCGGAGGGCACGCTCGGCGTCATCACCGAAATCCAGCTCCGCCTGCACGGCATCCCCGAGGCCACCTCCTCGGCGACCTGCCAGTTCGACACGCTGCGCGGCGCGGTCGAGACGGTCATCGGCATCCTGCAGAGCGGCATTCCGGTGGCGCGGATGGAACTGCTCGACGATGTGCAGACCGCCGCCTGCATCGCCTATTCCAAGCTGGAGGGGTTGCGCCCGCTGCCCAGCCTGTTCTTCGAGTTCCACGGCACGGCGGCGGGAGTGGCGGAGCAGGCGAGCCAAGCGGAAGACATCGCCGCCGAGTACGGCGCGCACGGGTTCCAATGGGCGACCGACCCGGCGGCAAGGCAAAAACTCTGGCAGGCGCGCCATGACGCGCTGTGGGCGGTGCTGGCGCTCAAGCCCGGCCACAAGACATTCGTGACCGACGCGATCGTGCCGATCTCGCGCATGGACGAGGCGATCCTCGGCACGCAGGCCGACATCCGCGCATCGGGCCTGACCGCGCCGATCGTCGGCCATGTCGGGGACGGCAACTACCACACGGTGATCCTGGTGCCGCCGGAGCCGGGCGGCCTCGAACGCGCCTGGGAGCTCGACAAGAAGATCGTCGCCCGCGCGCTCGACCTCGGCGGCTCGTGCAGCGGCGAGCACGGCGTCGGGATCGGCAAGCGCGAGTTCCTGGAGCGCGAGCACGGCGCGGAGGCGCTGGCGGTCATGCGCTCGATCAAGACCGCGCTGGACCCGCGCGGGATCATGAATCCGGGGAAGATTTTCTTGAACTAGGCGGCGCGGTCGGCGTCGGCGGCGCGTTCCGCGCCGACCGCGCTCTCGATCATGCGGTCGGCGATCTCGCGCTCGCCCATGACGGTGAGCGTGGCGCCGAGCTTGGTCAGGTGCTCCACCGCCGCGTCGCTGTGGGCGCGGGCCACGATGTCGAGCGCGGGATTGGCGGCGCGGGCCTGCTCGACCACCTGGCCGGCCTCGAACGCCTCGGGGATCGTCACGAACAACCGGCGCGCCAGGCCGAGGTTGGCGGCGGCCAGCACCTCGGGGTCCGCGGCATTGCCGACCACCACCTCGGCGCCGTCGCGGCAGGCGGTCTCGATGGCCTCCTCGCGCTCCTCGAACACCAGCACCGGCCGGCCAGCCCGGATGAGCGCCGCGCCGACCAGCCCGCCCACCCGGCCATAGCCGACCACCACCTCGTGGCCGGCAAGATGCGTCACCGGAGGCGACCCGCCGGCCTCCTCCAGTTCCGGCTCCGCCACGGGGACGGGCAGCGCCGTCGGGCTGTTGGTCGACGCCGCGACGGGCTCGGCGTGACGCACGGCCACGTGCGCGCGGCGGTGCTCGGTGGCCGCGACGAGGAGCGGGTTGATCAGGATGGAGATGATCGCACCGGCGAGGATCAAATCGCGTCCCTCGGGCGGCAGCATTCCATAGGTCACGCCGAGCCCGGCCAGGATGAAGGAGAACTCGCCGATCTGCGCGAGGCTCGCCGAGATGCTGAGCGCCGTGCCCGTCGGATGGCCGAATGCGCGCACGATGGCGAAGGCGACCAGCGATTTGCCAAACACGATGATGCCGAGCACCGCGAGCACCGCGAGAGGCGCCTGGATCAGGATGTGCGGATTGAACAACATGCCGACCGAGACGAAGAACAGCACCGCGAAGGCGTCGCGCAACGGCAGCGCCTCCTCGGTCGCGCGCTGGCTGAGCTGGCTCTCGCCCATCACCATGCCGGCGAGGAAGGCGCCGAGCGCGAAGGAGACGTCGAACAGCCGGGCCGCCGCGAAGGCGACCCCCAAGGCGATCGCGTAGACCGCGAGGCGGAACAGCTCGCGTGAGCCGGTATGCGCGGTGTAGTGCATGATCCAGGGAATGATCCGCCGCCCGGCGATCAGCATCAGTGCGACGAACGCCGCGACCTTGCCGAATGTCAGCGCCACCGCGCCGACGACGCTCCAGGCGGACAGCGCCGCCGCGTGGCCGGGCGCCAGCGTGGGCAGCAGGACCAGCGCGAACACCGTCGCGATGTCCTCGACGATCAGCCAGCCGACCGCGATGCGGCCGCGCTCGGTGTCCAGGATGCGGCGATCCTGCAAGGCGCGCACCAGCACCACCGTGCTGGCGACCGACAGGGCGAGGCCGAACACGACGCCGCCGCCGATCGGCCAGCCGAACACCCAGGCCAATCCCATGCCGAGCAGCGTGCCGATGACGATCCGCAGCAAGGCGCCGGGGACGGCGATGGCGCGCACCTCCATCAGGTCCTTGAGCGAGAAGTGCAGGCCGACGGCGAACATCAGCAGGATCACGCCGATTTCGGCGAGCTGGTTGGCGAGATCCTGCTCGGCCACGAACCCCGGCGTGAACGGGCCCACCACCACGCCGGCGAGCAGGTAGCCGACCAGCGGCGAGACGCGCACGCGATGGGCGAGCAAGCCGAACAGGAACGCCAGCACCAGGCCGCCGGCAATGATGGCGATGAGCGGCGTCCTATGGTCCGGCAAGCGGCGTCCCCCTGGTGCGGGACCGGACATAGCAGATTCCGCCCCGGAGAGACGCGGCAATGCGGGCGCTCGGCGCCTCGGTTCATGGGGTCAGGGGACCATTGCGCGCGGGGCCCTCACCCCGGCCCTCTCCCCGATCGGGGAGAGGGAGAAGTGCAGGTTAGTAGACCTTGCGGACCTTGGGTTCGCGCGGCCAGATCCGGCCGTTGCTTGCGGCGGTGACGAAGGACGCGGCCGGACCGAGCGAGACGATGCCGGCATCGCCGACGACGCCCGCCTTGTCCAGCAGGGCCTTCGCGTCGGCGGTGTGGCCGATGACCTTGAGGTGGGCGAAGGCATCGTGCACGAAGGCGACCGCCGCCGCCTCGTTGGCGAGTTGCCGGGCGCCCTGGGCGGTGACGACCAGCGCCACCGCGTCGAACAGCACGGAAGAACCGCCGGCGAGCTGGAAATCGGCCTCGATCGCGGCACCGTTCGCACCGGCGACGCCCCCGACCCGAGCGGCCACGATCTTCATCTTCGCCCCGGCGGCCTCGACGGCGCCGGCGAGTTCCTTCACCAGCGCCGCGTCGGCGCCGTCCGAGACCAGGCAGCCGACCACCCGTCCGGTCAGCGTGGGCTTCGCCTTGGCGAGGATGCTGAGCGGCGGGGACGGCGCGAGATCGGTGCGGGTCGGCTTCGCGGCCGGCACCGGCTCGATCGCCCCCTGGTGCCCGAGCCCGGCCGCCACGCGGCTGGCCAGGTTGGGATCGATATTGGCGAGCTGCCCCAGCGTCCGCAGACGGATCGCCTTGGTCTCGACCTTGCTGAGCTCGAAGGTCAGCGCCGCGACGATATGGTTCTGCTCCGGCTCGGTCTGGCTGACGAAGAACTGCCGCGCCTGGCTGAAATGGTCGGCGAACGCTTCCGGGCGGACGCGCAGCTTGTCGCCCTCGTCGTGCGCGGCGAAGCTGCGGAAGCCCCGACGCGGATCCTCGCGCGGGCCGACCGGATTGAGCGAGCTCGGCTCGTAGGCGGCGCGGCCCTTGGGAATGTGCATCTGCATGTGCCCGTCGCGCTGGAAATTGTGCATCGGGCATTGCGGCGCGTTGACCGGGATCTGCGCGAAGTTCGGGCCGCCCAGGCGCTTGAGCTGGGTGTCGAGATAGGAAAAATTCCGCCCCTGCAGCAGCGGATCATTGGTGAAGTCGATCCCCGGCACCACGTCGGCGGTGCAGAACGCGACCTGCTCGGTCTCGGCGAAGAAATTGTCCGGGTTGCGATCGAGCACCATGCGGCCGATCACCCGCAGCGGGATCTGCTCCTCGGGGATGATCTTGGTCGCGTCGAGCACGTCGAAATCGAACTTGTTGGCGAAGTCCTCGTCGAACAGCTGCACCGCGAGATCCCATTCCGGGAAGTCGCCGCTCTCGATCGCCTCCCACAGATCGCGGCGGTGATAGTCCGGGTCGGCGCCGTTGATCTTCAGCGCCTCGTCCCAGATCACCGACTGCGAGCCGTTCCTCGGCCGCCAGTGGAATTTTACGTAGGTCGACTTGCCGGCGTCGTTGACCAGCCGGAAGCTGTGGACGCCGAACCCCTCCATCATGCGCAGCGAGCGCGGGATGGCGCGGTCCGACATGACCCACATGATCATGTGCATACTCTCGGGCGTCAGCGAGACGAAATCCCAGAACGTGTCGTGGGCGCTCGCCGCCTGCGGGAAGCCGCGATCGGGCTCGTCCTTCACCGAATGGACGAAGTCGGGGAACTTGATCGCGTCCTGGATGAAGAACACCGGGATGTTGTTGCCGACGAGATCCCAGTTGCCCTCGTGGGTGTAGAACTTGACGGCGAAGCCGCGCACGTCGCGCGGCAGGTCGGCCGATCCCTTGTTGCCGGCGACCGTGGAGAAGCGCGCGAACACCGGCGTCCGCTCGCCGACCCGCGTGAGGATGCCGGCCTTGGTCACGTCGGCGAGAGAGTCGGTCAACTCGAAATAGCCGTGCGCCCCCGAGCCGCGCGCGTGGACCACGCGCTCGGGGATGCGCTCGTGGTCGAAATGCATGATCTTCTCGCGGAGGACGAAATCCTCCAGCAGCACCGGGCCGCGCCGGCCGACCTTGGCCGAGTTCTGGTCGTCCCCGACGATCACGCCCTGGTTGGTGGTGAGCGCCGGATGATCGCCTCCGGCCGTCTGGTGCGGTTCGCCGCCGCTGCCGGTGTGCTCGCCCGCCCGTTCGTCGTCCGCCATGACCCGTCTCCTGATTGACGCGAGCCCCCCATCGGGCTGTCGGTCCCGCAACGCCTGGGCCGGCCGTTGGATTGCACGCCGGGAGATGCGTTCGGGGAAGCGACCGGAAGGCTTGCAGATTCCGTCACTTTCTTGTTAGCTGTATTGACGTATTCGGGGGCGTGCATGAGTTGGCCAGACGAAGGACGGCAGGAGGACGGATCGTTCGCTACCCCTACCGCACTGATCTCACTTTTCCTGCGTGAGCGCCTCCTTCAGAATGGCGTCACGTTTGGCGCTGTTCTCACGGTCCTCATCGCTCAGATGGTCAACGACCCGTACAATCTTGCCCATCGGAACGATGCCTTGGGCGGTTCCGGCAAATCGGCTGGCATCATTTCCAGCAACTTCCCTCACGTTGCCGAACAGTCGGTCGACAGCGCTTTCAAGTAGGCGGCCTTTGAAGTCGCGTTCGTGACATCTCGCGCGCGGCGGAACGTAGTCCGGCTCGCCGTACATATAAAAATGCAATTTACCGTTTAGTTTTTTTGTTGGGCATTATCCGCCAGGTCTCTATGCAGAAACAGCCAAACCTGCTCTGTTTGAAGTTCGACAAGGGCCACTATTTCGGCTGGGCTGTCCTCGGATAACCACCAATCCAGCGCCATCCTACCTTTGCCTCCCCCGAGCTTAGGCCGGAGATTGGTCTTGACCTGTATCGTCTTTGGCCGAGCGTCACTGGGAGAATACGCGACTAGATCAACTCCATTGTCGGTGGTCATCGGAGCCAACTCTATGCCGTGTCTCAGAAGGCGATATTGCACGAGAATCTCGCCGCATCTTCCTATTTGAGCGGTCCTTAATCTTGGTTCTTCCATATCCCGTTACCATCATCGCCTGGGTGCTCGCGCTCAGCCGGGCGATCGCGGTCCCGGGCATCATCGAGATCGCGATGCCCGGCGAAGCGTCACTTGTACTCGACGAGCATTTCCCGATACGCCGCGGGACCGACATTCCTTGCCTTGTGCTTGGCAGGGACGCGCATCCCCTTCCCAGGATCGGAGAGGACCTCGAGGAAGCCGTTATCCAGCTTCAGGGAATAGACCGTTCCCGTCGGCACCTCCAGCGTGCCCAGATCCTTCCCGTGCTCGTCGAAAATCTGCAAGGGGGCCCCCGCGATCGCGTACCACATGTAACTGTGCTCGTGGGTGTGCACCGGAGTTTCCTCCCCCGGCTCAAGCAGGAAGTTCCAGACGATTACCTTGTCGTTCTCGAACACTTTCTCACTTCCCACGCCAGCCATTTTTGTCTCCTGAGCTGAGGGCCAGTTCAGTTCACGTGATGCTCGGGCTGTCGGGTGTCAATGTGTCGACTTGGGATAGGTTCTTTCGAATCGGGACTGTCCCAACTAACGCCTGGGCGCGATCCCGAGGCGGCGCCGAGCGTTCCGCCCACTGCCGCTGCCGGAGACACACGTTTGACCCTGCTCCAAATCGAGTCCCTCGCGATCATCGCCGGGATGCTCGTGCTGTTCGTGTCCGACCGGTTGCGCTACGACGTGGTGGCCGCGCTTGCGCTGTGCTGTGCCGCGCTGACCGGCGTGGTGCCGCCCGGGAAGGTGTTCGAGGGGTTCGCCAACCCGGTGATCATCATCATCGCGTCGGTGCTCGTGCTGAGCCGGGCCATCGCCGTCTCGGGGGTGATCGAGGTGGCGATGCGGCGGGTGCTGCGGCGGCTCAACTCGACCACCCTCCAGGTGGGCTCGCTCACCGCCGCCGTGACCTTCCTCTCGGCGCTCATCAAGAATGTCGGCACGCTGGGCGTGTTCCTGCCGCTGGCGATCCAGGCGGCAGAGCGCCGGAAACGCCCGGTCTCGCTCTACCTGATGCCGCTGTCGTTCGGCTCGCTGGTGGGCGGGACGATCACGCTGATCGGCACCTCGCCCAACCTGCTGATCTCCTCGGTACGCCAGGAGATCACCGGCCATCCCTACCGGTTGTTCGACTTCGTACCCGTCGGGCTGCCGCTGGCGGTCGTGGCGGTGGCGTTCCTCAGCGTGGGCTGGCGGCTGCTGCCGAAGGACCGGCGGGGCCGCGCGTCGGACGAGAAAAAATTCCAGATCGAGGATTACACCAGCGAGGCGCTGCTGCCCAAGGGCTCGCCCTTGGTGGGCAAGCGCGTGGCGGACCTCGAATCGCTGGGCGAGGGCGAGGTGACGGTCGCCGCCATCGTGCGCGAGCACGATCATCGCTACATCCCCGCCGCCGACTGGGTGCTGTTCGCCGGCGACGTGCTGGTGCTGCAGGGCGACCCGGTGGAGCTCAAGCCCGTGGTGGACCAGGCGCGGCTCGAGCTGCTGGGCGCGGCGGAGGCGGCGGAGCAGAAGCCGCGCGACCGGCATGACGAGCTGGAGGCGGTGGAGGCGGTGGTCTCGGCCGACTCTCCGCTGGTCGGCCGCACGCCGCAGGAGCTGCGGCTGCGCCAGCGCCACGAGATCAACCTGCTGGCGCTGAGCCGGGGCGGCGAGCGGCTGACCACCCGACTGCGCCAGAACCGGTTCCGGGCTGGCGACGTCGTGGTGCTGCAGGGACGGCGGAACCGGCTGGCCGACACCCTGGCACGGCTTGGCTGCCTGCCGCTCGCCGAGCGCAACCTGGCGATCGGACGGCCGCGGCCGAGGCTCACGGCGCTGATCATCCTGACGGCCGCGCTCGGCCTGATCACCGCGCGGCTGGTGCCGGCGGAGCTCGGCTTCTTCATGGCCGCCGTGCTCGTGGTGCTGCTCGGCGTGATCTCGCCCAAGGAGGCCTACGATTCGGTTGAATGGCCGATCGTGGTGATGCTCGCCTGCCTCATCCCGGTCGGCGAGGGGCTGAAGGAGACCGGCGCGGCGGGGCTGATCGGCGACGGGCTCACGCTCGCCGCGGCGCATCTGCCGGGCACGCTGGCGGTGGGATTGGTGCTGATCGTGTCGATGCTGGTGACACCGCTGCTGCACCATGCGGCGGCGGTGCTGGTGATGGGGCCGGTGGCGGCGGCGGTGGCGAAGAATCTCGGCTACGGGGTGGACCCGTTCCTGATGGCCGTGGCGCTGGGAGCGGCGTGCGACTTCCTGACCCCGATCGGTCATCAGAACAACACGCTGGTGATGGGGCCGGCCGGCTATCGGTTCGGCGACTACTGGCGGCTCGGCCTGCCGCTGAGCGTGATCACGGCGGTGCTGGGGACGATCCTGATCGTGTGGGCCTGGCCGCTGCGGTGAGGCGGGCTACTGCCGATCATACGCCTTCAGCATCCCGTTCGAGAGCAGGATGAGACCACCCGGCAGAGCCGACAGGATAAGGAAGGCCGCGATTTCGATAGTCGTGCCGGCGATCGGGAACAGCCAGAAGATGAAGGCGGCGAGGAAGGCGACCCAGAGCAGATAGACGAAAATCCAGATCAGCGGAAACGTCGTGATCTCGGTCCAGCGCTCCCAGACGGGTCGGCGAGGGCCCATGTCCGGGCTCAGACCAGGGTGCCGGCGGCCCGCATCCGGGCGATCTCGGCCGCGTCATAGCCCAGTTCGAGGGCGATGTCCGCATCGTGCTGGCCGACCGCCGGCAGGTCGCGGCGCAGGCCGGGGCGCTCGCCGTCAAACGCCAGCGGCAGCGCGGGGAGTTTGGTCCGGCGCCCGTCGGCAAGGGTGGTGGGCACCAGCCCGCCCGAGGCGTTGAGGTGCGGATCGTCGAACAGGTCGGCGGGCTTGGCGATCGGGGCAAAGGGCAGGCCGAGCGCCTCGCAGCGCGCCATGAGGTCGGGCTTTGTCCAGCGGCGGAGCGCGGCGGCGATGATCGGCAGGGTGCGCGGACGGGCGTTGACGCGCTCGGTGCGGGTGCTGAGCGTCGGGTCGGCGGCGAGACTCGGCGAGCCCGAAAGCGTCGCAGAAGATCGGCCACTGGGTGTCGGTGACGGCGCCCACGAACACCTGCTCGCCGTCGGCGGTATCGAAAATGTCGTAGACCGGCCAGGCGGGCGTGCGGGTCGACATCGGCGGCGGCTCGCGCCCGGTGGCGGCGATCTGCGCCATGTGCTGCGCCATGAGGAGGACGTTGTTCTCGAACAGGCCGGACTGGACGTGCCGGCCGCGGCCAGTCTCGTGCCGCTCGTTGAGGGCGGCGAGGATGCCGATGGCCCCGAACATGCCGCCCATGATGTCGTTCACCGACGATCCCGCGCGCAGCGGCCGGCCGGGCAGGCCGGTCATGTAGGCGAGGCCGCCCATCATCTGCACGGTCTCGTCGAGTGCCGTGCGGTGCTCGTAGGGGCCGGGCAGGAAGCCCTTGCAGGAGCAGTAGACCAGGCGCGGGTTGAGGGCAGACACCTGCTCCCAGCCGAGCCCGAGCCGGTCCATCGCGCCGGGGCGGAAATTCTCCACCAGCACGTCGGCCTCGGCCAGCAGCCGGCGGACCAGCTCGATCCCGTCGGAGCTCTTGAGATCGACCGCGAGGCTGCGCTTGTTGCGGTTGAGGGCGGCGAAGAAGCCGGTGCCGGAGCCTGCCAGCCGGCGGGTGTTGTCGCCCTCGGGCGCCGGCTCGACCTTCACCACGTCGGCGCCGAGATCGGCCAGGACGAGGCCGCAGGTCGGCCCCATCACCATGTGGACGAACTCGACGACCTTTACCCCTTCGCAGCGGCAGCCGGCCCATCAGGCGGCGGCGCGGAAGGTCTTGGGGATGCCGGCCTTCTGCACCTGACCGTGCAGCGGCTCGTCGGGCAATCCCTCATGCAGGATCGTGCGGGCGGCGATCAGCCCGTCGAGGTCGATGCCGGTGGAAAAACCCATGCTCTCCAGCATGAACACCAGATCCTCGGTGACGATGTTGCCCGAGGCGCCCGGCGCGTAAGGGCAGCCGCCCAGCCCCGCGAGGGAGCTGTCGAACATGCGGATGCCCTCCTCCAGCCCGGCCAGCGCGTTGGCGATGCCGAGGCCGCAGGTGTCGTGCAGGTGCAGGCCGACCAGCACGTCGCCGATCGCGGCGCGGACGGCGCGCACCACCTCCTTGATCTGCGCCGGATGGCCGTAGCCCACGGTGTCGGCCAGCGCGATCTCGTCCACCCCGGCCTCGGCGAGCCCGGTCGCCACCCGCACCACCTGGTCCGTCGTCACCACGCCGTCGATCGAGCAGCCGAACGCCGTCGAGCAGCCGGCGATCACCGGCATTTTCCGATCCTGGGCCTTCACCCAGTCCATCATCCGCTTCGCCTCGGCGATCGATTCCGCCGGGGTGCGGTTGAGATTGGCCCGCGAATGCCCCTCGCTCACCGAGACCGGGAAGCTGATCCGGTGCGCCCCGGCGTTGTAGGCGTTCTGCGCCCCGCGCAGGTTGGGCACCAGCGCCTGCACCGCGAAGCCGGGGATCTCGAGCGCGCGGCGCACCACGTCCTGCGTGTCGGCCAGTTGCGGGATCACCCTGGGCGGCACGAAGCTGCCGACCTCGATCTCGCGCACCCCGGCGGCGGCGATGGCGGCGATCCAGCGCAGCTTGGTGTCGGTCTCCATGCGCGACTTCGCCATCTGCAGCCCGTCGCGCGGGCCGACCTCGCAAATGCGGACGGTTTCTTTCATGGCGCCGATACCTCGCAGGTGGAATGGTCCTGGCCTCAAGGGTGCGGCGGAGGGCGTCCGGGCGCAAGACGTCCTGCCTTCGCGGTTGACCGCCGGGCCCCCAACTCCCTATCACCGCCGCCCGCACGGCTTGTGCATCCGCCCGGCACACCCAACCTCCTGGCGGCTTTATCGACTAGCACGGCAAGAACGGGCGGCCCGACAAGGGTGGCCGGACAAAGGTGGATAGATGACGCTGCGTCTCGTGCCGGCCCTGCTGGCCGCCTTCGGCCTGATGCTGACGCCCGCGCTGGCGCAGATGGGCGGCCCCGGCGGTCCGCCCCCCGCCGTCGGGGTCGTGGCCGTGCGCAAGCAGGCGATCACCGAGAGTTCGGAGTTCGTCGGCCGCGTGCAGGCGATTGACCGCGTGGACCTCACGGCGCGGGTGACTGCCTTCGTCGAGGAGCGGCTGTTCACCGAGGGCACGGAGGTCAAGCAGGGCGACCTGCTGTACCGGCTGGAGCGCGCCCCGTTCGAGGCCGCCGTGCAGCAGCAATCGGCCGCCGTCGCGAATATCAACGCGCTCCTGCAGAACGCCACGACGACGCTCGGCCGCGCCCAGGCGCTGCTCAACACGCCCGCCGGCCAGCGCTCGACCTACGATGATGCGCGGTTCCAGCAGATGTCGCAGGCCGCCCAGCTTGCTGCCGCGCAGGCGCAACTCAGGGTCGCGCAGATCAACCTCGCCTATACCGAGATCCGCGCCCCCGTCAGCGGCAAGATCGGCCAGACCCGGTTCACCCGCGGCAATGTCGTCTCGCCCAGCGCCGGCCCGCTCAACACGATCGTCAGCCAGGACCCGATGTATGTCGAGTTCCCGATCGCCGTGCGGTCGCAACTCGAACTGGAGAAGCGCTTCGCCGATCGCGGCGGCCTGAGTGCCGTGGCGGTCAGGCTGCGGCTGGCCGACGGCAGCACCTACGGGCCGGTCGGCAAGATCGGCTTCGTCGCCCCGACCATCTCGCAGAACACCGACACGATCGTGCTGCGCGCCACCATCGCCAACCCGCCGCGCAAGCCGCCAGTGCCGGGCGAGGCCGTGGACCGGCCGCTGATCGACGGGGAGTTCGTGACCGTTCTGGTCGAAGGGATCGAGCCCGTCCAGGCGCTCGCCATCCCCCGTGCCGCGATCCTGTCGGACCAGCAGGGCAGCTACGTCTATGTCATCAACGACAAGAACGTGGCGGAGCAGCGGCGCGTGACGCTCGGGCAGTCCACCCCGACGACGGCGGTGATCGCATCGGGCCTCAAGGAAGGGGAGAAGGTCGTGGTGGACGGCATCCAGCGGGTCCGTCCCGGCCAGCCGGTCACGCCGGGGCCCGCGAACCCGAGCACGCCGGGAATGCCCAAGGCGGCCGCCGCGAACGCGCCCGCGGCGGGCGCGAGCACTCCACCGGCGACCGCCGCGGCGAACGGACCCGCGATCCGCGGCGGCGAGCAGCCCGGCCAATCCGACGCCGGCCAGCGGCGCGCCCGCCCCAAGCGGCGGCGGCTCCGCCAGCGCGGCCCGGCATTGAGCAGCGGGACACCTAGCGGATGATCTCCTCGGTCTTCGTCGACCGGCCGCGCCTCGCCGTGGTCATCGCGATCGTGATGACCCTGGCCGGGCTGCTGTCCATCCTGCGCATCCCCGTGGCGCAGTTCCCCGACATCGTGCCGCCGCAGGTGCAGGTCTCGACCACCTATCCGGGCGCCTCCGCCGCCGTCGTCGAGCAGACGGTCGCCCAGCCGATCGAGGCGCAGGTCATCGGCGTCGACAAGATGATCTACATGAAGTCCAACAGCGGCAATGACGGCAGCTACGGCCTGACCGTCAGCTTCGAGCTGGGGACCAACCCGGACATCAACACCGTCAACGTCAACAACCGGGTGCAGACGGCGCTCGCCAAGCTGCCGCCCGAGGTGCAGCGCGCCGGTGTCACGGTGCAGAAGCGGTCCTCGGCGATTCTCGAGTTCCTCCAGTTCTATAGCGTGGGCGGCAAGCAGGACCCGCTGTTCATCAGCAACTACGTGACCATCAACGTGCTGGACCGGCTGTCGCGCACGCCGGGCGTCGGCCAGGCGTTCCTGTTCGGCAAGCTCGACTACTCGATGCGCATCTGGTTCGACACCAACCGGCTGGTCGCCCTCAATCTCGCACCGTCCGACATCATGCTGGCGATCCAGCAGCAGAACGTGCAGGCCCCGGTGGGGCGCATCGGCGCGCGCCCGACCAACGACAACGTGCAGTTCCAGCTCAACGTGCAGACCCAAGGCCGCCTGACCACGGCCGAGCAGTTCGGCGACATCGTGGTGCGCGCCAACCCGGACGGCTCCGTGCTGCGCGTCAAGGACGTGGCGCGCGTCGAGCTCGGCGCCACCAACCTGGACACCGAGAGCTATCTCAACGGCGATCCGGCGGTCTCGATCGGCATGTATCTGGCACCCGGCGCCAACGCGGTGCAGACCTCGGCGCGCGTGCAGGCGGCACTCGACGAGCTCAGCCAGCGCTACCCCGACGGGCTGAAATCCCGGGTCTTCTACGACAGCAGCACCTTCGTCTCGGACACCATCCACGAGGTGCTGAAGACCTTGGGCGAGGCATTCATCCTCGTCGTCATCGTGGTGTTCCTGTTCCTCGGCAACTTGCGCGCGACGATCATCCCGACGGTCGCCGTGCCGGTGAGCCTGATCACCACCTTCGCCGTCCTGCTGGCGATCGGCTTCTCGGCCAACACCGTCTCGCTGCTCGCCCTGGTGCTCGCCATCGGCATTGTCGTCGACGACGCGATCGTCGTGGTCGAGAACGTCGAGCGCGTGATGGAGGAGGAGCCGCATCTCACGCCGGCCGAGGCGACCAAGAAGGCGATGGGGCAGATCACCGCCCCGATCATCGCCATTACGCTTGTGCTGTTGTCGGTGTTCGTCCCGATCGGCTTCATCCCCGGCATCTCCGGCCTGCTGTTCCGCCAGTTCGCCGTCACCATCAGCGTCGCGATGCTGATCTCCGCGATCAACGCGCTGACGCTTTCGCCGGCACTCTGCGCGGTGTTCCTGCGCCACACCGGCGAGCGGCACGGCATCCTGGGAGGGGTACTGCGCGGGATCGACTTTGTGCGCGACGGCTATGCCGCGGTCGTGCGGCGCCTGGTGCGCGTGGCGGTCATCGGCGTCATCATCATCGCGGTGTGCGGGCTCGGCATCGTCGGCATGGGTCGGATCACGCCGACCGGCTTCCTGCCCGAGGAGGACCAGGGCGCGTTCTTCATCGCCGTCCAGCTCCCCGATGGCGCGTCGGTCGCCCGCACCCGGGCGGTCGCAAAGCAGATCGAGGGCCTGATGCGTCCGATGCCCGAGGTCGAGGGCGTCCTGTCCATCGTCGGCTTCTCCCTGCTCGACGGCGGCAACCAGTCCAATTCGGCCTTCATGGTCATACGGCTCAAGCCATTCGCCGACCGCACGGCGGCGAGTGCCAAGGCGCAGGCGGTGATCGGGCGCACCTTCGGTGCGCTGCAACAGATCCGCCAGGCCAACGCCTTCCCCTTCAACCTGCCGCCGATCATCGGCCTCTCCACCAGCGGCGGGTTCGAGTACCAGTTGCAGAACCTCGAAGGACAAGACCCGGCGGCGATGGGCAGCGTCGTGCAGGGGCTGGTGGCGGCAGCCAACCAGGACCCGCGGCTCGCGCGCGTGTTCTCCACCTTCAGTCCGACCAACCCTTCGGTTTACCTCGACATCGACCGGGAGAAGGCGCAGGCGCTCGGCCTCTCGATCCTTGACGTGTTCACCGCGCTGCAGGCGACGCTCGGCGGCATCTATGTGAACGACTTCAACCTGTTCGGCCGCACCTGGCAGGTCAACATCGAGGGCGAGGCGCGCGACCGCAGCGACCTCTCCGAGATCTTCAAGATCTTCATCCGCAACAAAAGCGGCACGATGGTGCCGTTGCGCTCGATCGCCGACGTGCGGATCATCACCGGTCCGCAGGTCATCAGCCGCTACAACAACTACCGCTCGGTGACGATCAACGGCGGCCCGAAGCCGGGCGTCTCGTCGGGTGCGGCACTCGAGGCGATGGCGCAGATCTCGGCCAAGACGCTGCCGAGGGGCTACTCCTTCGAGTGGACTGGCACCGCCTACCAGGAGATCCAGGCCTCGGGGCAGACCGGCGCCATCCTCGGGCTCGCGGTATTGTTCGCCTACCTGTTCCTGGTCGGCCTCTACGAGAGCTGGATGATCCCGATCCCGGTGCTGCTCTCGGTCACGGTGGGGGTGCTTGGCGCCTTCATCGGCATCCACATCGCGGGAATGCCGCTCGATCTCTACGCGCAGATCGGGCTCGTGGTGCTGATCGCGCTGGCGGCGAAGAACGGCATCCTGATCGTCGAATTCGCCAAGGACCAGCGCGAGGCCGGATTGCCGATCCGCGAGGCGGCGACGATGGGGGCGAAGACCCGGTTCCGCGCCGTGATGATGACCTCGATCGCCTTCGTCCTCGGCCTCATTCCGCTGGTCACGGCGCAGGGTGCCGCGATGCTCAGCCGGCGCGCCGTCGGCACGGCGGTGTTCGCCGGCATGATCGCGGCGAGCGCCATCGGCATCTTCCTGATCCCGATGCTCTACGTCACCTTCCAGTCGATCCGCGAGTGGACGAAGGCGCGCTTCACAGGGGAGCGCGCGCGGGGACATCTCAGGCCCGGGGAGTAGTTTTGGGATTGGCGTCGCACGTCCCTCCAATCCACCCACACCGTCATGGTCCGCGAAGGCGGGCCATCCACGACTTCCACGCGGGCGGCAAAGTCGTGGATGGTCGGCCTCCGCCGACCATGACGGTGTCAGTATGGAAACTCCGGGCTAAATCGCTGAATCGGCGCGGAAAAATATTCCCGACGCGAATGCGACAAGCCCGAGGATGACCGTGGCGAGTAGCCGTCAGGTCGCCCGGGTCAGCGTCAGCTCTTCGTTGCCGATGAAACGAAGCTCGCTCACCTTGCCAGACGGGTCGCGCTGGAACTGTACGAGCGTGGGTCCATCGGAGACCAGGGACACCGCGATCAGCCGGTCGTCCGAATTGAGGCTGAAGGCCTCGCCGTTCCAAGGTCGCAGGATGATGGGATAGCGGGTCGCCTCGAAGCTCAGCCGCAGCGATCCGCCGGCGACCGCGATGGTCGCCGCCTTCAGTACCGGCGATCGGTAGTGCCCGGCATAGTCGCCAAGCGCGCCCGGGGGAGCCGGCGGATCGGGCCGGCGGATCGCCGCCTCGGCTGCGCGTCGCGCGTCATCGAGCTTGCCACGGTATTGCGCGCTATAGTCGATCTCCGGATTGCCGAGCACCCGGTCGTAGAACCATAGCCCGGTCGCGTCCT
This sequence comes from uncultured Alphaproteobacteria bacterium, assembly GCA_963799825.1. GTDB lineage: Bacteria > Pseudomonadota > Alphaproteobacteria > Acetobacterales > Acetobacteraceae > JAFKFI01. The sequence goes on along the minus strand of CAWCYL010000006.1, from coordinate 1,307,302 downwards.
GCAGCGCGTTCGCGCCCTCGTTGGTGAGCATCACGAAACCGACGCGCTGGTCCGGAATGAAGCCGACATGCGCCTTGATGAGGCCGGTGCCGCCGTTGTGCCAGATGAACCGCCCGTTGGCCGAGAGCTGGAAGATCCAGCCCGAGGCGTAGGCCGCCGAGCTGACGGGAAAGCCGGGGATGCCGGGGATCTCCACGCGGGGGCGCCAGGTCTCGGTGAGGTTCTCCTCGGAAATGATCCGCTTGCCCTCGAAGCTGCCCCGGCCGGTCTGCAGCCGCAGCCATTTCAGCATGTCGGCGACCGATGCGTTCATCGCACCCGCCGGCCCCACGGGATCGAAGGTCGGCGGCGGGTCGAACGGCTGCAGCTTGCCGTTCATCATGGCGTGGCCGGTCGCGCGGTTGGGTGCCGCGACCAGCGCGGCCGTGGTGCTGCTGGTGTCCTTCATGCCGAGCGGTTCCAGGAGCAGGGTCTTGAGCGCGTCGCCCCAGCTCTTGGCGCCCGCCTGCCGCGCGACGATGCCGCCGGCGACGAGGTGCAGGATATTCTGATAGGCGAAGGTCGTGCGAAAGCTGCTGACCGGCCGGGCATAACGAAGCGCCGCCACCATCTCGTCCGACGAAAATCCCAGGCCCCACATCGGATCGAGCACGTAGGCTCGCATCCCGCTGCGCTGCGCCAGCAGGTCGAGGATCTCGAATTCGCGCGTCACCCACGGATCGTACAGGCGGAACGCCGGATCGTGGTCGAGCACCTTGTCCGTCCAGCGCATCTTGCCCCGGTCGACCATGATTGCCTCGGTCGCGGCGGCGAACGCCTTGGTCGTGGAGCCGATGCCGAACACCGTATTCGCGTCGACCGGCGCGCTGGCCGAGAGATCACGCAGCCCGAAGCCACGCGCGTAGACCACGTCGTCGCCCACCACGACGCCGACCGCGGCACCCGGCACCTGCCAGAGCTCCATGCCCTTCGATACGTAATCCTCGAGTGCGGGGATGATCGCCTGCACGCGGGCCTTGGTCGATGCGCTGCCGGATGAACTCGCCGGTGGCGTGGCGGCCTGGGCTTGGGTCGGCGCGACGGACGCCGCGGCGGCGGCCAGGGAGCCGATGCCCAGCGCTCGCCGGGTGACACCGTCATGCTGGTCCCGCGCCGCTGATCTTGTCATGCGTCCGCCTCTTCCGACCTATTCGCGGTCAGCCTAGTCCGTGCTTCTATGAACCGACACAGCTATCCGGAGGCAGCCACGCCATGAGCAAGTTCGGCATCGCCCAGCCCATCCGCCGCGTCGAGGACCCACGCCTGCTGAAAGGCGACGGCCGCTACACGGACGACATCTCACCGCCCGGAATGCTGTGCGGCGTGGTGCTGCGCAGCCCGCACGCGGCCGCGCGGATCACGTCGATCGACACCGCCGCGGCCAAGGCGGTGCGCGGTGTCGCCGCCATCTACACCGGTGCGGACCTCAAGGCGGACGGCATCGGCGGGCTCCCCTGCGCGGTGCCGCTGCAGAACCGTGACGGCAGCAAGGCGGCCGACCCAGGCCATCCCGCGCTGGCCGACGGCGCGGTGCATCACGTGGGCGATCCGGTCGCGTTCATCGTCGCCGAGACCGACGAAGCCGCGCGCGACGCCGCCGAGCTGATCGATGTGCAGTACGACGTGCTGCCCTCCGTCACCGACCTCGCCACCGCGACCGATCCTGGTCAGCCGCTGGTCTGGGCCGACGTGCCGAACAACGTCGCCTTCGACTGGGAGATCGGCGACAAGGCGCGCACCGACGCGCTGTTCGCGCAGGCGGCGCGGACGGTGAGCCTGACCGTGGTGAACAACCGCATCGTCGTCTCCTCGATGGAGCCGCGCGTAGCACTGGCGGAATACGAGGCCGGCGATGGGCGCTGGACCCTGTATGCCAACACCCAGGGCGGCTGGCTCATCAAGAACCTGATCGCGCCGCTGTTCGGCGCCGAGCCCGACAAGTTCCGCGTCATCACGCCCGATGTCGGCGGCGGCTTCGGGATGAAGTCGTTCCTCTACGCCGAGCACGTGCTGACCTGCTACGCCGCGCGCGACCTCGGCCGCCCGGTGAAGTGGACCTCGGATCGCAGCGAGGCGTTCCTCTGCGACACGCAGGGCCGCGACAACGTGACACTCGGCGAAATCGCGGTGGACGCCGAGGGGAAATTCCTTGCGCTGCGGACCCGCAATCTCGCCAACATGGGCGCCTACCTGTCCACTTTCGCCCCCTACATCCCGACCTACGCGGGCACCAGCGTGCTTGCCAGCGTCTACGGCTTCCAGGCGGTCTATGCCAACGTGATCGGCGTGTTCACCAACACCGTCCCGGTGGACGCCTATCGCGGCGCTGGGCGGCCGGAAGCCAATTACCTGGTCGAACGCCTGATCGACGCGGCGGCGCGCGAGCTCGGGATCGACCGGGTGGAGCTGCGCCGGCGCAACATGGTGCCGCCGTCGGCGATGCCGCACTCAACGCCGGTCGGCAAGACCTACGACAGCGGCGATTTCGTCCGGGTGCTCGACGCGGCGCTGGCCAAGATGGACTGGAACGGCTTCGCCACTCGTCGTGCGGAGACCGCGCGCCGGGGCAAGCGGCGCGGCCTCGGGCTCTCCTACTATCTCGAGGCGACGGGCGGCGAACCAACCGAACGCGCGGAAATCCGCTTCGCCGATGACGGCTTCGTCGATGTCTATGTCGGCACCCAGTCCAACGGCCAGGGCCACGAGACCGCCTATGTGCAGCTCACCGCCGACCGGCTGGGCATCGACGGCGACAAGGTCCGCATCCGCCAGGGCGACACCGATCTCATCCCGGTGGGCGGTGGCACCGGCGGCGCGCGCAGCCTCTATTCGGAGGGCCAGGCGATCCTCGTTACCGCGACCAGCGTGATCGAGAAGGGCCGCCGGGCCGCCTCCGAGGCGCTGGAGGCGGCGGTCGCGGACATCAGCTTCGAGGCTGGCCGCTTCTCCATCGTCGGCACCGACCGGGGCGTCGACATTCTCACCCTCGCCGCGACCCAGCGCCAAAAGGTCCACGCCGGACAGGAAGCCACCACCCTCGACGCCGCCGAGATCGCCAAGATCGACAACCACACCTTCCCGAACGGCTGCCACATGGCGGAGGTCGAGGTCGACCCCGATACGGGCCATGTCCAGATCGTCCGCTACGTGGTGTGCGACGACGTCGGCAAGACGGTGAACCCGATGATCGTGCGCGGCCAGGTGCACGGCGGCGTGGCGCAGGGCTTCGGCCAGGCGGTGCTGGAGCGGACCGCCTACGATCCGTCCTCGGGCCAGCTTCTCTCGGGCAGTTGGATGGATTATGCGCTGCCGCGCGCCGGCGACCTGCCGGACATCGAGGTCGAGTTCATCGAGGTGCCGTGCACGACGAACCCGCTCGGCGTGAAGGGCGCGGGCGAGGCGGGCGCGGTCGGCAGCCCTCCCGCCGTGGTGAACGCCATCGTCGATGCGCTGAGCGAGGCGGGGGTCACGCAGCTCGACATGCCGGCGACGCCCGAGCGCGTGTGGCGCGCGCTGGTCGCCGCCGCACGCGCCGCCTGACGCATCTCAGGTCGCCGAACCAACGGCTTCCTCGACCTGGCGGAGCACGTCGGCCAGGCCGGCGCGAAGCGCCTGCACGATCCCCGGCGGATCGGCCGACCCCAGCCGCTCCTCGGCGGTGAAGTTGCGCTGCATGAGGATCTTGACCGGGCTGGGCCGCTGGTCCAGCAGCACCACGCTCAGCGTGACGCGCGCCGTGCCGGCCGGCGGGTTGGCCAGGAACGCGGTCAGGGTGCCTTCCAGCACCAGATCGGCGTTGAGGCGGCTGCCCGGCGCGACCACGGCGCGGAACCGCCCGGAATCGGCCAGCCACAGGCGCAGATCGCTTTCCACGCTCTCCGCCGGCGGGACCGCCCATTCCTCGTAGAAGTCGACGTCCAGGCTGCCGTCCGCTCGCAGGGATTGCAGCCCCCGGACGCCGAGGCCCGGTGCCGCGCCGATGTTGCGCACCAGCAGGACCTTGCCTCGCGCGGGTGGCGGTATCGCTGACGGGCGACGCACCAACAGCGGCCATTGCCGCTTTTCCGTGTAGGGCCGCTCGGACAGCCCGCACCCGGCGAGCGCCAGCACGCCGGCAAGCACCACACGCCGGCTCACCGGGCGCCGCCTCACCGCGCGCGCTCCGGCCGGCGCGGCGGCGGCCCGCCGAACAGCACCTCCGCCGGGTACTGCCGCAGCGCCTCCGAGGTCTCGCGCAGATTGGAGATCGTGGCCTGCAGATCCCGCAGCAGGGGCGTCAGCGATTGCTGCAGATCGGCGGTCCCGCTATTGGCCCGCCGCGCGGTCGCGTCGAGTGTGGCGATCAGCGCCGGCAGCCTGGCCGCCGCCACCGACAGCCGGTCGGCCGCCGTCGCCGCATTGGTCAGTAACGCGCGCAGCTCCTTGCCCTGGACGGTGTCGCGCACCGACCCCGAGGTCTTGCGCAGATCCGCCGTCAACGCCGGCAAATCGGCCTGCCGCACTTGCTCGCGCACGCTCTGCAGCAATCCCGTCGCCTCCCTCAGCGTGGTGTGCAGGTCGCCGTCCTTCAGCTCGCCCCGCACGTCGCCCAGCAGCCCGGTGAGGCCCTCCGCCAGTGCCGCGAAATCGACGCTGTTGAGTTTGGCGAGGAATTGCTGCGCGGCGTCCTGCACCTGCAGCAGCGTGCTCGGCATGGACGGGATGTACTCGGCCCGCGGCGTCCACGGCAGCTTCAGCGGCGGATACTGGTTCGGCGGCACGAAATCGAGCTCGATGTAGCTGAGCCCGGTGATCCCCTGGGAGGCGACGCGGGCGCGTAACCCCGTACGCACCGCCGTCTCCGTATCGGGCAGCCGGCCGACCCGGCTCGGGTCGATCACGAAGCGGACGAAGACCAGCCGGTAGGTGGCGCTGCGCACGTCCGGCGGCTCGTTCCGGCCATACTCGGCGCTCACCAGCCCGATCTTGGTCACCCGGCCGAGCGTGACGCCCCGGAACTTCACCGCCGCCCCGACTTCCAGCCCCTGCACCGATTCCTGGAAATAGGACTCGAACTGCACCCCCTCGCTGAACCGGTTGCCGCTCAGGAACAACACCAGGCCGATCAGCAGCGCGAGGCCGCCGACGATCAGCAGGCCGACCCGGAGCGAGAGGCCGCGACCGTACATCAGGCGATCTCCGGCGCCAGCACTTCGCGCCGGAAGAATGCCCGCACGGTCGGGTTGTCGCTCTCGTCGCGCAGCCGCCGCGGGTCGCCCTCGGCGATGAGGCCCCGTGCGGCCCGGTCCAGCATGATGCAGCGGTCGGCGATGGCAAGGATGGAGGCGAGTTCGTGAGTAACCACGACGAACGTGGCCCCGAGGTCGCGGCGCAAGTCAAGGATCAGCCGGTCAAGTCCCGCCGAGGTGATCGGGTCGAGGCCGGCCGACGGCTCGTCGAGGAACAGCAGCGGCGGGTCGAGCGCCATCGCCCGGGCAATGGCCGCACGCTTGGCCATCCCGCCGGAGATCTCCGCCGGCATCAGTCCCGCCGCCTCGCCCAAGCCAACCAGGCCGAGCTTGACCCGCGCCACCGCCTCCCGGCCCTCGATCGGCAGGTCGGTGTACATCTCGAGCGGCAGCATGACATTCTCCAGCAGCGTCATCGAGCCGAACAGCGCGCCCGACTGGAACATCACGCCGATCTCGCGCAGCACCGCCTGTCGCCCGGCCTCCCCGTCCGGCCCGGTGATCGTGCGGCCGCGGACGACGATGCTTCCGGCGCTCGGTACCAGCAGCCCGATGAGCTGCTTCATCAGGGTGGATTTGCCGCAGCCCGACCCGCCGAGGATCACGAACACCTCGCCCGGCGCGACGGTGAACGACACGTGCTCGAAGATCGTCCGCGCGCCGAAACGCTGTGCCACGTCCGTCGCGCGGATCTCGGTCTCCGCCGCTTCCGCCGGGGTCGGAGCACCCGCGGTCACAGGCCGAGCCGGAAGATCAGCAGGGCGAACACCCCGTCGAGGACGATGGTGGAAACGATCCCGCCGACCACCGCGCCGGTGGCGGCCAAGCCGACCGCGCGCGGCCCGACCCCGGTGCCCAGCCCCTCGCGGCAGCCGATCGCGGCGACCACCGCGCCGAAGCAGAGCGCCTTGACCAGGCCCTCGAACAGATCGGTCAGCGTCACGGCGCCCACCACCTGGTTGGCGACCGTCACCAGCGGGAAGCCGAACGCCATCATCACCACCGTCATGCCGCACAGCCCGGCGACGTTGAGCACCAGGGTCATCACCGGCATCACCAGCATCGCCGCGATCAGCCTCGGCAACACCAGCATCGTCATGGGGTCCAGCCCCATCGTGACCAGCGCGTCGACCTCCTCGTTCACCTTCATGGTGCCGATCTCGGCGGCGAAGGCCGAGCCGGTGCGCCCGGCGAGGATCACGGCGGCGAGCAGCGGCCCGAGTTCGCGCAGCAGGCTGATCGCGACGAGATTCGCGACATAGAGATCGGCGCCGAACCGGCGCATCGGCACGGCGGACTGGAACGCCAGGATCAGGCCGATGAGGAAGCCGAGCAGCACGACCAGCGGCAGCGAGCGCACGCCTGCCTGGTCGGCGTAGCGCAGCAGATCCTGCCCCCGCAGCACCCGTCGGTTGCGCGGCAGCCGCACCAGGGCGAGCACCGCTTCCCCCAGGAAGGCGATGCCGTTGGCGCTGGCCCGCAGCCCGGCCGCGACCACGTCGCGCAAGCGCAGCGGCGGCAGTTTGGCGGGAAATCCGGGTTTGATCCCGGCAGCGCGTACCCGGTCGAGCAGGGTGCGGAACTGCGCCTGCTCGCCGTGCAAACTCACCGCGCCGCCATGCGCCGCTTCGGCGGCGATCAGGAACGCGGCACCCGCGGTGTCGATCGAGGTGACTTGCGACAGGTCGAGCACGAGATCCCGCCGATACGCCCGGCGCGCCGCGCGCATCGCCCGTGCCCAGAGCAGCCCGATCCCCTCGGCGTCCAGATGGCCGGTGAATTCGAGCACTACGGCAGGCTCTTGGTCGCCCGAAGCACGGTCGCCGACCGTGAGCCCAGCAACCTTGAACCCGGCCTCTGGCGCCCCGGCTCCGGGGAGATCGTCGTTGGGATCCGGCATCGCCGCCTGTGGTCGGCTCAGTGGGCGAGCCACGCGGCGAAGCGCTGGCTGAGCTTGTCGAGATTGTCGCGCCAGAACGCCTCGTCGATCGGCAGCGCGCCAGCCTGATTGGCCGCGGCGATCGGCAGCATCGCCAGAACCTCGGGCGTCAGCCCATCCGTGGCGCCCTTGGCGAGCCCGGCATAGGGGATCAGCGGCGCGAGCCGCGCCTCGATCGCCGAATCACCGGCGAAATACAGGAATTGGTAGGCTTGGCGCAGGTTCGGGCTGCCCTTCATGATCCCCCAATAGTGCACTGCCGACAGGCTGCCCGCCCATTGCACGCCGAAATTGCGGTGCTCGTTGCGGTTGGCCAAGGCGATGCGCCCGTTGCTCGCGCTGGTCATCAACACCTCGCCGGAGCCCAGGATCCGGGCGGCCTCCTCGCCGGATTGCCACCACACGGCGTAGGGCCTGATCTGATCGAGCTTGCGGAAGGCGCGCTCGATCCCGTCGCTTGTGCGCAACGTCTTGTAGACGTCGCCAGGGGCCACGCCGTCCGCGAGAAGGGCGATCTCCAGATTGGTGCGCGGGCCCTTCATGAGCCCGCGCTTGCCGGGATATTTCGCCACGTCCCAGAAATCCGCCCAGGTGGGCGTGGCAGGGAATTTGTCGCGGTCCCACGCCAGCACGGTGCTGTACATGCTGGTCCCAACGCCGCAATCGGAGACCCCAGGGGGCAAATAGTGATCCTTCCCACCGATCGCCGACCAGTCGAGCTTCTCGATCAGCCCTTCCTCGCAGGCGGTCAGCATCTCGTCGCCGCGCAGCGCCACCACGTCCCAGCCGGCCGCCGGATCCTTGTGCGCGCGCAGCGCCTCCAGGCCGCCAGCCCAGCTCTGCTCCTGCACGGCGATCCCCGTCGCCTCGGTGAACGGCTTGAAATAGACCGACCGCTGCGCATCCTGATAGCCGCCGCCGCGCGAGACGATGGTGAGATCCCGCGCCGCAGCCGCCGGCGCGCACGCAATCGCGAGCGCTGCGGCTGCGAATATGAAGCGGGCTATCATTTCGATCAGGCTCCGGTTCCTGCTAAGCTGGCGGGACGGTATCGCCCGGCAACGCGGGGGGCAACGCGGCGTTGCCTCAAGGCCACGCGGATGCCGCCTCCGAATCGATCCGACGGTCCGTCGCGGCAACTGCCCGCCAAGCACGACGTTGGCGCCATATCGCCAGAAGGAGAGTGACAAATGAGCCCGGTCGACACCATGTCCGACAAGGCAAACGACGCCAAGGAACAGATCGCCAAGCTGCGCGAGCAGGTGGAAACCCTGATGCGGGACCGCGTGACCCCGGCACTCGCCGGCGCCGCCGGACGGGTCGAGCACGCGGCGCGGGCGACCTCCGACATGGCGCAGGAGCAAGCGGAGGCGATCTCCGGCCGAGTCCGGGAGCAGCCCATGATCGCGCTGCTGGTCGCCGCCGGCGTCGGCTATCTCATCGGCCGTATCGTCCGCTGACCATGCGGACCCTCCGCCTCGCCCGTATCGCAGCGCAGGCGGAGGGCCTGATCCTGCGACGTCATGCCCGCCGCCTCGTCGTCCAGGCCGTGTTGGGCGCCATCGCCGTGATATTCCTCGTCTGCGCGCTGGCCCTGGCGCATGTCGCCGGCTGGCTCGCGCTGGTCAGGGTGGTGGCGCCGGTCTACGCCGCTCTGATCGTGTTGGGCGTCGACGTCGTCATCGCGGTGATCCTCGGCCTGCTCGCCATGCGCTCCAGCCCCGACCGCATCGAGCGCGAGGCGATCCTGGTGCGCGATCAGGCCAAGCAGCAACTGGCGATCGCCGCCGCCACCGCCTCCACCTTCGCGCCGGTCGCGCGGCTCATGGGCCTGCGGCACGTCTCGGGCCTCGTCATCGGCGCGCTGGCGACCCGCTACCTGACGCCTCGACGATGACGTATTGCTGACCCTCTCTCGCCGGGCGGCACGTCCGACGCTATAGGATCGCCGACCGGAAGGGAGAGGCGTCGCATGACGGAAGAGAGCGTGATCGTCCGGCGGGACGGCCGGGTGGGCCGGATCCTGCTGAACCGGCCCAAGGCGCTGAACGCGCTCGACCTCCCGATGATCCGCGCCTGCGCCCGCGCGCTCGACGGCTGGCGCGACGATCCGGCGGTTCACGCCGTGGTGATCGAGGGCGCCGGCGACCGGGCTTTCTGCGCCGGCGGCGACATCCGCGCCGTGCGGACCCACGCGATGGCCGGCGAGACCGAGCCGGTGGAGAGCTTCTTTGCCGAGGAATACGCGCTCAACCAGGCGATCGCCGAGTATCCGAAGCCCTATGTCGCGCTGATCGACGGCATCTGCATGGGCGGCGGCATCGGCGTCTCGGTGCATGGCGCCTATCGGGTGGCCAGCGAGCACGCGATGTTCGCGATGCCGGAGACCGCGATCGGCTTCTTCCCCGACATCGGCGCGACCTATTTTCTCCCACGCCTGCCGGGCAGCCTCGGGACGTATCTCGGCCTCACCGGGACGCGCGTGCAGGGCGCCGACGCGGTCCATGCCGGCTTCGCCACGCATTTCGTCCCGCGCGCGCAACTGCCCGCGCTCGCCGCCGCCCTCGCCGCGGACGGGACGGCCGCCCTTGGCCCCCACGCGACCCCGCTGCCGCCCTTCGCGCTGGCACCGCACCGCGCGGCGATCGACCGCTGCTTCAGCGCCGACAGCGTGCCCGGCATCGTCGCCCGCCTGGAGGCGGACGGCGGCGACTGGGCGCAGCAGACCCTCGCCACCCTGCGCGGCATGTCGCCTTCATCGCTGTTCTGGTCTTTCGAGATCATCCGTCGCGGCGCGGCCAGCACTCTCCGGCAAGCCCTGCAGGCCGAGCTGGTGCTGACGCGCACTGTCACGCGGCACCCCGATTTCCACGAAGGCGTCCGCGCGATGGTGGTGGACAAGGACCGCCAGCCGAAATGGCAACCCGCGCGCATCGAGGACGTCAAGCCGGAGGAGATTCTCCGTCTCTTCGCCTGACCGGAGGACGGCGCCATGCCCGCCTTCATCTGCACCACTTGCGGCACCCAGTATCCGCCTTCCGACGCGCCACCCTCGGGCTGCGCGATCTGCCAGGAGGAGCGGCAGTACGTGAACCCGCTCGGGCAATCCTGGACCACGCTGGAGGCGATGCGGCGGACGCATTTTTCCGCGTTCCGCCAGCATGAGCCGGGGCTGATCGGCATCGGCACGTCGCCTTCCTTCGCCATCGGCCAGCGGGCGCTGCTGGTGCGGACCGGCGAGACCAACGTGATGTGGGATTGCGTGTCGTTCATCGACGACGCGGCGGTGGAGATCGTGCAGGCGCTCGGCGGCATCAGCGCCATCGCGATCTCGCATCCGCACTACTATTCCTCGATGGTGGAATGGAGCCAGGCGTTCGGCGCGCCGATCTTTCTCCACGGCGCTGATCGTCAATGGGTGATGCGCGGCGATCCCGGCGATCGAATTCTGGGACGGCGAGACCAAGGAGATCGCGCCGGGGCTCACGCTGATCCGCTGCGGCGGCCACTACGAGGGCGGCACGGTGCTGCACTGGGCGGCCGGCGCCGGCGGGCGCGGCGCGCTGCTCTCCGGTGACATCGTGCAGGTCGGGCCGGACAAGAAGGTCAGCTTCATGCGCAGCTACCCCGACCTGATCCCGCTCGACGCCGGCTCCGTCCAGCACGTCGCCGACGTGCTGGAGAGCTGGCCGTTCGATCCGATCTACGGCGCGTGGTTCGAGCGGGTCATCGCGAGCGGCGGCAAGGATGCCCTCGCCTACTCCGTGCGCCGCTACCTCGCCGCGATCAGCGGCCCGCCAGGACGATCACCATGACGCCGGCCACCACCAGCAGCAGCCCGGCGACATCGGTGCGACGCAGCGTCTCCTTGAGGTAGAACCGGCTGAACAGCAGGGTAAAGACCACCTCGACCTGACCGATGGCGCGCACCAGCGCCACGGGGGCGAGGGCGAAGGCGGTGAACCAGCACGCCGAGCCGCACGCCGACAGCGTGCCCGCCCAGCAGGAGCTGCGCCACGTGGTGAACGCCTTGCGCAGCTCGCGCGGCTCCCGCCAGGCGAGCCAGCTCCCCTGCATGAAGGTCTGCAGCGTGTTGGTGACGAACAGCGCGAAGATCGCGCGCACGACGATGCTCGGGCCTTCGAGCGACTGGTTGGCGAGCTTGATGAAGATCGCGGTGAAACCGAACAGCAACCCGGCGCCCAGGCCGCACAGCGCCGCCGGCTGCACGCTCGCGCGGAGCATTTCACCCCGCCGCAGCCCGCGCCCGGCGAGCGAGAGCGTCATCACCCCGCACAGTCCGACCATGATGCCGACCCACGCCAAGGGCCGCAGCACCTCGCCCAAGGTGATCCAGGCGATCACCGCTGTCTGCGCCGCCTCGGTCTTGGAATAGGCCGTGCCGACGGCGAAGTTGCGGAAGCCGAATGCCATGATCAGCAGATTGGTGCCGAGGATCTGCGTCAAGCCGCCCAGCACGCACCACAGCAGGAAATGCACGTTGGGCGCGGGCAACGGCACGCCGACCGCCAACATGCTCAGCGCCAGCAGCACGAGGGCGGTCGGCGCGCCATAGAGGAAACGCACAAAACCGGCGCCGTTGATCGACAGGAGATGCCGCAGCTTCTGCTGCAGCGCGGTTCGCCATGTCTGGAACAGCGCGGCGCACAGGGTGACAGGGATCCAGAATTCCATCCTGTTGGTCCGAGTTCCCCTTGCGTCGCACCGCAGCGTAAGGTGCTGCGGTGCATCGTCAACCCGGCTTGCCCGCCCGATATGCGAGGGGCACGCTGCGCGTCGCCGCCGAAGGAGACCCGCGTTGCCGCAACCCGACTTCGACCGCAGGCGTTCCGTTCTCCGAGAGGAGACCCACAATGCGTTCGATCTTCCTTCTGGCGGCTCTCGCCCTGCCGTTCGCGGCCTCGGCGCAGACGACCACGCCGCCAGTCTCCAACCCGGCCGCAGGGCCTGCCACCACGCCCGCGCCGGTGCCCTCGGTGACGCCGGGGACGCCGCAGACCGGCGCGCCGAGCATCCCGCCGGAGCGGATCGCGCCCTCCGCCGGCGGCGCGGGCGGTTCGACCGACAGCTCGATGCCGAACGCGGCCCCGCTCAGCGGGCCGCCGCCGAGCATCAACTCGGGGACCGGGCAGATGGCGCCCCACGGCACCACGCAGGCGCCGCTCCCGCCAAACCAGTCGCGCTAGCGGCCGGCCGCATCGGCCTCGCGACGCTGGCGGGTGTCCTGTTGCTCGGGCTGACCGGATCCGCGCGCGCCCAGACGGTCACCGGCGCCGACCGTCCTGCACCTGTCAGAGACGGCGACGGTGCCCAGCCATCCCGACGAGCTCGCGGCGACCATCCGGGCGGAGGTTGTCGCACCCTCGCCGGCGGAGGCGCAGCGGCGGGTGAACGCGATGGTCACGGATGCGCTCCAGCGCGCTCATCAGGTGCCTGGAGTGACGGTATCCACTGGCAACTATTCGGTCTGGCGGGTCGGCCCGACGCCGCAGGACCGCAGCGAGCGCTGGCAGGCCGGACAGACGATCGAGCTGCACAGCCGAGATGGTGCGCCGTTGCTGAAGCTGGTCGGCGAGTTGCAGCAGAAAGGGCTGGCGATGGACCAGCTCGGCTGGCGGCTGTCGGAGGAAGCGGCCCGCACCGCGCGCCAGCAGGCGCTCGCCGCGGCGCTCAAAGAACTGCGCGGGCGCGCAGACGCGGCGGCGCAGATCATCGGGCTGCAATTCGACCAGTTCAAGGAGGTCCGGCTCGACGCGCCACGGCCGCCGCCGATGCCGCGGATGATGATGGCGGCGCCAGCCCAGGCCACAGCTTTCGCGCCACCGAGCGCCGAGGCGGAGGACGTGACGGTAAGCGCCACCGCCGAGGCGGACGTCCTGCTGAAGCCGCGCTGATCAGCCAGGCTCGACGCGATAGCGGAAGTCGCAATGCGACGCGCCGCCCATCAGCGTCTGGGTGCGCTCCAGCTTCAGCTTCGGGTCGTATCCCTCGCAGAACGCGCCGTCGCGGTTGCAGGACAGCACCGCGCCGAGATCGGCGAGCCCCATGTCGCGGTACATCTCCGCGTAGCGGCAGCGCGTCACGTTGAAGTGGAACTCGGTCGGCGTGGATTTCACCACCTCGATCGCCAGCGCGTCTTCCGCCGTCCACAGCGGCTGGATGGCCCGGAAGCTGTCGAGATCGGGCTTCCCGCCCGGCGCCTCGCGCGCCATCGCCGCGGCGCCCGCCTTGGCCATCTTCACCACGGCGGCCGACAGGATGCGCCGCGCCGCCGACTCGCCCAGTTCCGCCTTCATCTCCTCGTAGACGCCCTTGGCGAACTCCGCCTCGATGCGCCGGCGGGTCAGGATCGGCATGGGTGGCATGGCGGATCTCCGGGCTGGACGTCTCAGTGTTCCACGGTGTCGAGCACGATCGCCCGTCCGGTCAGCTTGGCGTTGCGTAGCAGGGCGGCGTCGATCGCGTCGCGCAGGGCCGGAAGATAGGTCTCCACGGTCTCGCTGTCGGACGGTCGTTGTGCGAACAGCGGCACCGAGGACGCGACGGCCAGGATCATGTCGGTCCCGAACGGCGGCCCGACATCGCCGACGCCCCTCACCGGGTCGCCCAACGTCACGGCCGAATTGGCGGCGAAGATCTTGTCGCGATCGGCCCGGATCGGGAACAGATGCGTCACCGAGCCATCATGCGAAAGATAGTCGACCGTCAGGTGCGCCGGAAACTCCGGCATTCGCAGCATCGGCACGATCGGCTGGTGATCCTTGAGGACGCTGGCGTCATCCTTCAGGTTCAGCCCGAGGAACGGGCTGCTCGGCTGGGCGATTGGCCGCAGCAGGTTCAGCGCGTCGCAATAGGGGCCATCGAAGCCGCGCGTCCGCCAAGTGGTCGGCGCGTGCGGCGCGGCGGCCTCCACGGCTCCACGCAGGCCGGATTCCGGGGCACCCGTACCAACAGGCCCCGACACCTCGATCTGCCCGTCCCCCGACACGCTGAAGCGGGGCAGCGCGCAACGCGCTGTCCGGCCCACCTCGGCCAGCGCCTGACGGATCGCCGACGGATTGGGCAGCGCGAGCGCGACCTTTGGCTGACTGTTCTGAGGTGACGTCGCCTGTCCGCCAGCCCGAGGCTGCGCCGGCTCGGGCGGCGCAGCCTCGGGCCGGACCGGGCGGCGGAGCAGGAGCGGGCGTCGGCAAGGCAGGGCCGGGCGCGGGCGCGGCTGGCGGAGACGGCGCGGCGACGGGCTTGTCCGGCAGCGACGCTTGGCGTTCGGGGATCGGCGGCGGTGCCGGTGGCGACGCGGGCGGCGCTGCTGGTGCGGTTGAGGGAGCGGGCAAGACGTGCTGCGTCGAGGGAGCTGCTATCGGCGCCGCCGTGCCTGACGGACGCAGCGCGAACCACGCCCCGCCGCCCGCCATCAGGAGTGCCACGGCAGCGACGCCGCCGAGCAGCACCGGGTTCGATCCGCGGGACGTCGCGGCCGACGGCGCGGCAGCTGATGGCGTCGGGCCGCGCGTGGGTGAGGCGATGATGGTCGCGTCCGTGCCCGAAGCCGGAGCGGCAGCACCCGGCAGGCTCGCGGCCGCCGGTGTCTCGAACGCACGACGCAACGCCTGGGCGAATTCGGCGGCGCTGGCGAACCGGTCCTCGGGCCGCCGCTGCATCGCCCGGACGACCACGGGATCGAGGGCCGGCGGAGCCACGACCGAGAGCTCCGAGGGGCGCGGCGGCGTGGTGTTCAGCACCTTATGCATGATCGCGGTAAGGCTGCCCTCGAACGGCCGCTCGCCGGTCAGCATCTGATACAGCAGCACGCCCGACGAATAGACGTCGGTGCGCGCGTCGACCGCCTGGCCCATGAACTGCTCGGGCGACATGTAGGCCGGCGTGCCCATCACCGTGCCGGCCTGCGTCATGCTGCTGCTCTCGATGCGGGCGATGCCGAAATCGGCGATCTTCACCCGCCCGTCCGTCGTCACCATGACATTCGCCGGCTTGATGTCGCGATGGATCACGCCGCGCGCGTGGCTGAATTGCAGCCCGGCGAGCAACTCCTCCATCACCCGCACCGTCTCGCCGACCGGGAAACGCTCCTCGGCGTCGAGCAGCGCCTTCAGCGACTGGCCCTCGACGAACTCCATGACGATGTAGGCGATGTCCCCGCCGGCCATCTCCGAGGTCTGCCCGTAGTCGTAGACGCCGACGATGTTGGGATGCGTGAGGCGCCCCGCCGCCTGCGCCTCGCGCTTGAAGCGGGCCAGCGCCTCGACCGCGTCGGCATCCCCAACGTCCAGCAGGCGGACCGTCTTGATCGCCACCTGACGGTCGATCTGCGGATCCCACCCGTCGTACACGATGCCCATCGCGCCGCGGCCGAGCGTGCCGCGGATCTCGTATTTCCCAATCATCGTGAGGCTAGACGGGTCCATCGCCGACCACCTCCAGCACCACCGCGGTGACGTTGTCGCGCGCGTTCCGCGCCAGCGCCGCCGCGACCAGCCGTTCAGCGATCGGCTCGGCGTCGCGCGCCCGCAGGATCTCCAGCATCTCGGCGTCGCTCAGCTCCTTGCAGAGCCCGTCGCTGCACAGCAGGAAGCGGTCGCCGTCCACCAGCCGGTCCGTCACCTTGTCGAGCTCCACCATGTCCGCCTCGGCGCCGACCGCGCGGGTGATGACGTTGGCGCGCGGATGGTTCTCCGCCTCCGCGTCGGTGATCTGGCCGCCATCCACCAGCTCCTGCACCAGGCTGTGGTCGCGCGTGACCCGCGCGAGCGCCCCGTCGCGCAGACAGGTAGGCGCGCGAATCGCCCGCCCAGAGACAGGCGAAGTGGCCGTGCCGCGCGATGAGCACGACCACCGTGGAGGCGATCATGCCGTGCCCCTGCCGCGCCGCCCGCTCGCGCAGCGCGGCGTGGGTCGCGGCCATCCGCATCCGCACCTGGGTCAGCGTCTCCTCGGCGCTGAGCTCGGGCGGGATGCTGTCGAGCGCCGTCGCTATCAGCCCCGACGCGACCTCGCCCGCGTCGTGCCCGCCGGCGCCGTCGGCGACCGCCCAGAGGCCAAGATCAGGCCGGTTGACGTAGACGTCCTCGTTATGGTCGCGCACCGTACCGGGATGCGTCACGGCCCAAGCCCGGAACTGCTCCATCAGCCTGCCCCCCGTGGCGCCCCCCACGAGGCGTCCAGCATCGCAACGAAGGTAGCGACATCCGGCATGGCATCCAACACAAGTCCCTGCGCGGGCACGCGCGGCGACCCCTCGGTCCACCAGAGGCCGGCGCCGGGACGGGGGATCATGCCGTAGGGCAGGTCGGCTTCCGGCGGGTGAATGAGGTCGGGAGCGGGCGGGATTCGGGCGGCGAGCTCGTCGGGCGTGAGATCGTCAGCCAGCGCGGCGCGTCCCGCATCTTCGGCCGCGTCGAGCCATCCAAGGCCTCCGCGCGCCATGTTCGCGGGCTCGCTCCCCGGACAGCAAGCCGCGACAATCAGCGGAAAATGCCGCCCGACCTGATCGACGCTGGGCAGCCACAAACCGAGCAACGAGATGGGACCACACATTCCATCGGGCAACGCGAACCGCCATACCGGCGCCTCCATCCAGGCCGGCCGCCACCCATCCGCCATGATGCCCTGGCTGCCCGAAAGGATCGCGCGGAACCAGTCATCCAATGCATCGACGGACGCGCGCGACAGGCCGGTCCGCACGAAATCGCCGCGGGTCGGCAGCTTGCCGAAAAAGCCGGTAGCCGATGATCGGCCGGCTAGCACGATTTCACACTGACTGACCGTACTCGCACCGTCATGGTCGGGAAGGCAGACCATGCACGGATTCGCGTTCCCCGTCCGGACGTGGCCCTAGCCCTCCCTCCGCAACACCACCTCGATCCGCCGGTTCTCCTCCCGCCCCTCGGCGGTCGCGTTGTTGCCGATCGGGTCGGCATCCGCCCGTCCCTCCGTGCGTGATCCGCGACGGCGTGCCGATGGTGCGGGCGATGATGTCGGCGGCGGCCTTGGCGCGGGCCGCGGAGAGCTGGAAGTTGGAGGGGAACTGCACCGTGCGGATCGGCTGGTTGTCGGTGTAGCCGATCACCTCCACCGGGCCCGCGCTCCTCGCCGAGCGCGCTGCCGATGCGCTCCAATAGCGCGGTGTAGCGCGGCTGCACGACGGCGCTGCCCG
Organism: uncultured Alphaproteobacteria bacterium; assembly: GCA_963799825.1. Classification (GTDB taxonomy): domain Bacteria; phylum Pseudomonadota; class Alphaproteobacteria; order Acetobacterales; family Acetobacteraceae; genus JAFKFI01. Next base: position 1,289,901 of record CAWCYL010000006.1, on the reverse strand, counting down.
AGGGGAACAGGCCGCGGTTGCGGATGCGGACCACGGGCACCGCGTCGCTGCCGACCACCGCGACCAGGCCTTGCGCGATCTCGGGTTGCAGGAAGCCGCGCAGCTTGTCGAGCGCGCCGGGCTGCGGCGGCGCGGGCGCGGGCGGCGGGGGCTGCACCGGGGCGGCGCGCACGATCGCCGGCATTCGCGTCGGGCGGCGCCGCCATCATGCGCGCGAACAGCGTGTCGGATTCGCCGTTGAGCCCGGTCGAGAACCACGCGAACAGCCCGCCGATGATCGCCAGCGCCGCCGCCCCGCCGACCCAGACGGGCACGCTGGCGCGCGTCGGGCGGTACGGCGCGTCGGCGCCCTTCCAGTGCGGCGACAATTCCGGGTTCGGCGCCGGGCGCTGGCGGGTGATGACGCCGTAGGTCTCCTCGCGCACCCGGTCGAGCTCGGCCGGGCCGCGCGGCGACAGGCGGTAGCGGCCCTGGAAGCCGAGCGACATGCAGAGATACATCAGCTCGATCACCGGCAGGAACGTGCCGGGATTCTGCTTCACCTGGTTCAGCACGTCGAAGAACCGCTCTCCCGAGCGCACCTCCTGGTGAAACGTAGAAATCAGCGAGCGCGCCGCCCACGCGCCCTGGCTGCCCCACGGCGTCGCCAGCACCACGTCGTCGAGGCTGGCGCACAGCGCGTAATGCGCGGGACGCAGCTGGTCCATCGGCACGCCCGCATCGCGCGACGCCTGCTCGAAGTGCCGCACCTCGCGCACCGCGCGCTCGCGCAGGTCGCCGGGATCGGGCTGCGACAGCGTGTTGCGCAGGCGCGACAGAAGCTGCAGCAGCGGCGCGGCGGCGATGGCGAGCGGCGTGCCGCCGACGCGCACCACCTCCGGCCCCAGAGCCGGCCCCGGCACCGGCCCTGGGCGCGACCGGCGGCGGGGCGGCGGCCTCGCGAGGCGGCGGCGCGGCTGCGACAGGCCGGCGGCCGCCCGGCGCGGGGCGGATCACCGTCCGGTCGCCGTCATCCGGTTCGGCGAAAGGATTGTCGCTGGCCATGTCCCCCAACTCCGACTCGCTAGCCGCGGATCGCCCAGAGTTCCATGCGCAGGTTCGGGAAGTCCCCCGACACATGGATCGCGAACCCGCCCGAGGACTGCATCTGCTGCCAATGCGGGCTGTTGCGGTCGAGCTCGAAATAGGACGCGCCGGCATAGAACGGGATCTGCCGCGGCGCCACCGGCAGCGGCCGCACCGCGATGCCCGGCAGCGCGACGTTGACCAGTTCGGTGATGTGCTCGACCGAGCCGATCTTGACCTGTGCGGGGAACAGCCGGCGCAGCGTCTCGCTCGGCACGTCGGCCTGCACCGAGACCACGAAGCTGGTGCCGCGCAGGATGCCGCGATCGGTGATGAGGCCGACCCGCACGCCGTGCCGGCGCTCCTGCAACGGGATCGACACCGCGGTCGTCTCCATCACCGCCGACAGCGAGCGGCGCAGATCGGCGACCACCGGAGCGAGGCTGCGCTGCAGATCGTCGTGCCGGTACGCCGGATAGGCGTTGGGCCGCCGCGTGACCTCGGTGAACGTGGCGAACTCGCCGGCCATCTGCACCAGCGTTGAATACAGCTCCTCGGGGTGGACGTTGCCGGCATCGGCCCAGTGGCTCAGCAGCTTCTCCCAGCGGTTGACCGATTGCAGCAGCAGGAAGTCGGCCACCTCCGCCACGCCCGCGCGAGCCGGGCGCGGTAAGCCGGGCGGCCAGCGCCTCGCCGCGCTGGTGCAGGATGCCGGACATCTCCGCGAGCAGCCCGGCCAGCGGCGGCGCCGCCGAGCAGACCAGCGCGGGCGGTATCCAGCGGTCGTCCAGCGTGATGCGGCGGTCCGCCGCGACCTCGGTGATGCGCCCGAGCCCGATGCAGAGATAGCCGGCGCGGTCCTCGGTCTCCAGCATGTAGCGCAGCCGCAGCCGGCCGATCTGCAGCTCCGCCGGCTCGGGCGAGACCGAGTGGGTGTCGTACGCCTCGAAGCTTCGGAGCCCGTAGCGCCCCTCGGTGCCGCCATCGGCCGCGACCTCGACGGCGCCCGGCTGGCGGATCGGCGCGGCGAGGAACACCAGCGCGTTGCGGGCGTTGGCCGGCGCCTCCAGCGGCTCGGGGTGGTCGGTCTCGCCGGGAATGACGAACGGCGTGCCGTCCTCGAACACGCCGGCGGCGGAGGACAGCGCGAAGCGCCCGGTCGCCAGCAGATCACGGTCGATGGCGAACTCGGTCAGCCCCCAGGGATGCGGGCGCAGCGCGCCGGTGCGGCCGCGGATCAGCGCCTCGAGCCAGCGGTCCTGCTGCTGGAAGTGCTGCGCGCGGAGGAACATGCCCTCCTGCCAGATCACCCGGTTGGTCCACGTCATGGCCGCACGCGGCACTCTCCCCCGCCCGCCTGGAAATGGTTTCTACTCCAAGTATCGCGCCGCGTCGCCGGCTTCGCGCAGCACCTTGTCACTTGGCTGGGCCGAGATCGACCGACAGCCGGCCGACGGCCAGCGCGAGCTTGCTCGGCCCGCTCGCCGCGACCGGCGCCGTGGCCCGCCATTTCGCGTGGTCGATGTCGCGGAACAGCACGACCACGCCGAGGAACTGCGTGCCCTTCTTGAGCTCGCGCTTGATGCTCTGCTTCTCCGAGGGGACAGCACGAACTCCTCGGAGGCGAGCACGTCCTGGCCCAAGGTCGCCGCCTCGCGCTCGACCAGCGCGAACACGTCGGCCCGCTCGAACTTCGCCGTGGAAGCGAGCTGGTAGAGATGCACGGCGACCGGTTCCGCCGTGCCCGACGGGTTCGGGTTCTGCTCCGCGCTGCCCTGCACCGCGAGGTCCAGCACGGCGGGCGGCGGTGGCGACGATGCCGCAGCCGGCCAGCGCCATTGGCGACGCGAGCACCAGCGCCAGCAACCAGCGGCGCGGATGGGAGCAGGTCGCTCTCATCGGTCCCGATCGCGCCCGGCGATCTCCGCCAGCGCCTTTTCGTAGGCGCGGGCAAAGCCCTTGCCGAACACGGAATCGAAATCGTCCGACAACCCGCGCGACACCGTCGGCGTGCAATGCCTCGAAAGCGTCCCAGGCCCGCCCCTTGCGCGCGCCGGGCAACGGAATGCCGCCGCCCTGCTCGGCGGCGACGCGCAGCGGCTCGGGCGCGAGACGGGCGACCAGCGCGCGCACCGCACTCTGCATCGCCGCCATTGTGGCGAGCTCGTGCAGTCGGATGTCGGTCAGCGCGTCGGCGACCGCCTCCTCGGGCTTCATGTCGGTGCGTCGCCCGGTGCCGATCAGGGCGGCGAGCGCGTCATCGTCGTCGGCGGAGAACTTCAGCGGGTTGTTGCCGCGCGCGCGGATCATCGTCTGGTCGATGCGGAACTCGCTCTTCACGGCAGCCCGCGCGATCAGCGCGCGGCGGATGCCCGAGACCAGCGCCCGCAACGCCGCGCCGAGCTGCTCCATGCGTCGCGCCGGATCGTCCGGACGAGCGTCCGGCATCCCCGCGCCGCGCAGGAACGCCGCGAGCAGGTCGGCCTCGTTGCCGGCCGGCGGTGCCGCCGCCCGCATCGCCGTCGCGCGCCTGGGCCGGAGCCTCGGGCGCCGCCACGTCGATCGGCGGCGCGACAGCCGCCGGCGCCGGCCCAGGTGTGCCGATGTTCGAGATGCCAGTCCGCGGGCAGCACCGCGCGTGCGATGGAAGATTGAAACGCATCCGAGACCGACGGGCTGTGATCGGGCTGCGTCGGCCCGGCGAATGCCTCCTCCGGGCCGTCGGGGGCGAGTGGATCGAACTCGGGCGGCAGCAGGATCGGCGGGGGCGCCAGTCCAGCGTCGAGGTGCCGGTCCAGGGAGGCGCCGTCGTCCGTGTCGGGGCGATAGCGCACCGGGGAGCGGGATCCGAACGGGTCGTCCCCGAACGGATCGGGCCGTTGCGCGCCATGCTCGAACGCCGAGCGGGCGGCGTGCTCCTGCACCCGGACCTCGATCTCATAGGGGCCGAGGCGGATGCGGTCGCCGTCGCCCAGCGTGCGCGGCGCGCCCGGCGCCGATCGGGTCGCCATCGCGGTTCAGGAACGTGCCGTTGCTGCTGGTGTCCGCGAGCTGCCAGGCGCCGGAGCGGAAGGCGATGACGCAATGCCGCTTGGACAGATGCTTGTCGGGATCGGCCAGCACCCAGTCGTTGTCGCGGCCGCGTCCGATGGCGAATTCGCCGCCGGTCACCTCGCGCGTCTCGGGCGGCACGGCGTCGGGGCATCGCAGCACGGTCAGCATCAAGCTCATCGGATCTCAGCCAATCAGCACGGTCGGGCAGCCGCCGACCACCGCGCCGCCATGCGCTGTCACGTCGCCCATGCGCGAGGCGGGCTGGCCGCCCACCAGCACGGTGAAGGAGCCGAGCGCCAGCGTCCCAGGCGGCCCGACGCAGGCGTGCATGTCGCCGATCCGCGCCTGCGGCAAGCCGCTGGTCAGCACGGTGAAGCAGCCCAGCGTGATCGCGCCGCCGACATGCGGCACGATGCCCGTCACCATCGGGCAGGTGTGCATGTCGGTCACGCGCGCGGCTGGCTGTCCCATCAGCCGATCCTCCTCCGGCTCCAGCCGGCCGACGCCGCCGCCGGCGATCTCGCGCCCGCTGGCAAGGAAGCGCCGCAGCCGGTCCTCGCGCCGCGCAGGATGCACGCGCACCGAGGCCAGCGCTATGGCGCCGGTCACAGCGGTGCCGGCGAGATGCGGCGCCGGCGGGCACCTTGGGCTGGCCGAGCGGCGACATCGAATCGCCGCTCCAGAACGCCGCCACCGCCGCCCAGGACTCCGCCGTGCCGAACCCGGCCTGCTGCGCGTGGTCGAACGCCTCCCGCCGGACCTCGTCGGTCTGCTTGCGCACCCACTGCTCGGCCGTCCGCACCGCCGCGCGGTCCGCCTCGGGCAGATCGGCGGGTGCCGTGTGACGCGAGCACATGCAGGCCCACCACACCGCCTCCCGGTTCGGCAGCGCGTGCGCCATCAGCTTGACCGCCTCGCCGAGAAAGCCCGCCTGCTCCAGCCGCCCGAGCGCCGCCGCGGCGTCCGGCTCGGCCTGGATCAGCGCCGCACTCTCCCCGGTCAGGCCGAGGCGCGGGAAGCACCTCGTCCATCCGGACGGACCTCATCTTGGCGAGCTGGTCCGAACTCATCGCCTGGCCTCAGTTCAGCATCATGATGCCGCCCTTGAGCATCATCATGCCGTCGGCGTTGACCTTCGTCATCGGCCCCTCGATCTGCACCATCGCCTGGCCCGACAGCTTGATCATGGTGGCGCTCACCGTCACCCCCGACTGGTCGATCTTGACGCTATTGCCGCCGACCTTGAGCTCGATGCTGGTCATCGCCTGCATGGTGATCGCGCCCATGCGTTGGCCTTGATCGAGATGTCGCTCTGGCTCGCGGTGATGGTGATGCCGCCGTTCTTCACCGTGAGCTGGTCGCCGGCCGCCTCGATCGTGGTGGTGCGGCCGTTCTTCACCGTGATCGTCTGGCTGTCGTCGATCTCGATGGTCTCCTTCTGCTTCACCGTCAGGCTGCGGTTGTTGTCGACGGTGATGCTCTGGTCGTGCTCGACCTCGACCGTCATGTCCTTCTCGGCGTGCAGAAACACCTTCTCCTGCCCGTTCTTGTCGTCGAACGACAGCTCGGAGAAGGTCGAGGTGCTGCCCTCGGTGGTCGAGCGGCTGCGAAAGCCGCTCTTGGTCTGCTCGTCGGGGATCGGAAACACCGGCATCATCTGCCCGTTGTAGAACCCGCCGATCACCACCGGCCGGTCCGGGTCGCCGTCCAGGAAAGCGACCGCGACCTCGGTGCCGACGCGCGGCAGGTGCTGCCAGCCCCAGGTGTTGCCGGCCCAGGGCTGCACCACGCGCACCCAGCAGGCGGTGTCCGCCGTCGCGTCCTCGCGATGGTCCCAGAAGAAGCGCACCTTCACCCGGCCGTACTGGTCGGCGTGGATCTCCTCGCCCTAGCCGCCGAGCACCACGGCGGAGTGGATGCCGGTCATCGCCGGGCGCGGCGTGACGAACTTCTCGCGCCAGGTCGTCGCGACGGGAAACGCCGTGATGCGGTTGGCGTAGCTGGCATCGCTCTCCCCGTCACCCAGCTATGGTCCTGGCCGCTGTGGCTCACGCTGCGGACGACGTATTCGACGCCGGCGCGGTCGTCGAACGGGTCGCGCGCGACGGTGAACCGGCTGCCCGGCGCGAACAGGTGGTTCTCGCCGAGCGCCTCGAACAGATTGGCCTCGGCCTCCGCCGCCTCCATCTTCAGCCGGGCGTGGCTGCTCGCCTCGTCCTGCGTCGTCGCCAAGCGCCGGCCACTGGAACACGTCGCGCACCGGCGCGCCGGCGGTGCCGAGCGTAGTCTGCTGCTGGCCATCCGGCAGGGTGTTGGGGTTCAGCGGATCGTAGTCGCGCAGCCGGTACTTGCCGTGCGCGGTGGCTCCCACCTTGTGCCACTGCGTGAGCACGTCGGTGCCGCCGCCCTCGTGGACCACGCGCATCGTGGGCTTCGGGCTCTGCGGAAAGCCTTGGTTCTGGTCGGTGACGACCAGCGTGTGGTCGCCTTCCGCGTGGGTGAAGTAGTAGAAATACCCCGCCTCCTCGACCAGACGCGAGAAGAACGCGATGTCCGTCTCGTTGTATTGCGTGACGTAGGGCCGGACCGGCTTGTCGCCGTAGATCTTCAGCGTGAGCGTCTGGCCCGCGTCACCGCAGATCGTCGTGAGGATGTCGGCGATCGACTTGTTGGGGAAGATACGGCAGTCGATCGTCTGGCCCATGAACCACAGCTTGGGCGCGATCGTCAGCGTGTAAGAGAATTGGCCGCGCACCGGCAGTCCGCCGGCGGAGAACGCCCGGACGATGCCGTGCAGGATGCGCGGATCGCCCGGTCCGTGCTGCACTTTGAGGCACGCCGACTGGTACAGGATCGTGTCCGGGTCGATCGAGGATTGGTCCGATACCGTCTCCACGATCACCAGGAACGGCGCGCTGATCGCCTCCTCGGCGTGAAAGGACACCGGCTGCAGCACGTCCTGCCCGAGCGCCGTCTGCAAGGACAGGAGCCGCTGGTTGCTCCCGGCCTCCGCCTGCACGTCAGACATCCCGCCTCCCTTCGCCGCGGCCGAATGGCCGCACATTGACCTGACAGGCCGGGACGGGCCGCGCACGCCAACCTTGTTGCCGCCAGTATGGCACCGGACCTGCCGCCGCGTCACCAGTCATTGCTTACTCGAATACAACGCGCAACAAGCGGACACTCAACCGACGATGGCAAGCGCGCGATGGAGGTCGGCGCGCGATTCGAGGGCCTCGCTCACCCGTTCCAATGTCAGCCGATGCACCTCTCCGGGATCGGTGACGGGCGTGCCGTCCTTCTGCATCTTCCGCCCGGTCCGCCCAAAAATCGCGACCAGCACGTCGGCGAGCTGTTCAGGCCGCGCGCCGCGGCCCTCCAGCAGCTCCCCTGCGACCAGCGTCTCGGTCAAGGTCGCTGGGATGGCCGAGCCGATGACCGGCGAGACGAGGTTGGCGATGCTCGTTCCGTCCGCGTTCATCCGGGCGATCGCCCGGTTGAGCGCGCGGCAGCCCGCGATGCCGTCCTCCGTGGCTCCCCCCGGCATCGCGGGATGGGCGATGCCGCCGGAGATCAGCAGCGCGAAGGCCTGGAGCAGTTCGGTCAACGGCTTGCCGGCCCAGCCCGGCATCGCGCGCGCGCTGCGCAGCGTGAGCGGCGCCGTCGCCAGCGCGTCGATCAGCGAGCCGTAGAGTTTTGCCTCGCCGGTGACGGTGCCGAGCAGGCAGCTGAACTCGATCCCCTCCTCGCTCCGCGCCGGCCGCGCCACGCCGACCAGGGTGAGCGCGTCGAGCATGTCGAGGTGCTCGCCGGTGGCGAGCCCGGTCACTCCGCGGCGATAGATGTCGCGCCGGAAGCTTTGCGCGCCGGCGAAATCCCGCAGCGTCTCGCGCAGCGCGACGTCCGGGGTCTCGTTCATCAGCGACCGCATCCCAGGCGGGATCGAGGTCGCGTCGATGTTGTCGGTCAGCGTCGCGCTGCCGATGAAGCTGCACTTGGCCTCCTCCATCTCGGCCATCACGTCGGCCGCCATCTGCGGATGCCAATGCTCGTTGAGGTATTCGTGGGCGAGGTAGCGCGGATCGAGCGTGCGCAGCATCCGCAGCCGGTTCTCGATGGCCGGATTGGCCGCGAAGAAGTTGGCCTGCCCTTCCGTCATCCGGTCGATCAGCGCGACGATCTCGGCCACCGCGAGGTCCGAACGGGTGCGGCCCGCGCTCGCCACGAGTCGCATCAGCTCGCGCAGCGGCACCATCGAGGCCCATCCGACCGCGTCGTTGTAGCTGTTGTAGAACAGCCCGCCCGGCCGCAGTCGTTGCCGAACGAACGAAACGACCTGGCGGCGATGCTCGGGCGCGATCCAGCTGTAGACGCCGTGCGCCACGATGAAATCGAATTCCGGCAGCGACGCATCCGGCGCGTCCGCCAGCTCCGCGAACGACGCCTCCCGGTAGGTAATGTTGCCGAGCCCCGCCTGCGCCGCGAGCCGTCGCGCCGTCTCGATATGGGCGGGATTGAAGTCGAACGCCCACACCTCGGCTTGCGGGCAGGCGGCCGCCACAACCGCCGCGGTGAAGCCGTTGCCGCAGCCAAGCTCCGCCCAGCGGAACGGCCGGGCGAGGTCGGGCGGACGGTGGCCCAGCAGGACCGCCGCCGTGCCCAGCCACGCCGGCGTCATCTCGCGATAGAAATTGCGCCGTGTAGGCGACGTCGGCGACATAGCCCTCGTTCCAGCGCGCCATGTCGATCAGTCGCCGGAACGCGCGGGCGGACGCTCAGGCACCGATGTTGACGACCTGGACGCGGCGATTGCGCGGCTCCGCGGTCTGCTCCGGCGTCGGCACCAGCAGATGGTCGGAGCCCACGCCGACCGTCACCAGCCGGCTCTGGCTCACGCCGAACTGGCTGGCGAGGTACTCCGCCACCGCGGCGGCGCGCCGTTCGGAGAGCGTCTTGTTGTAGCTCTTGGTGCCGACCGTGTCGGTGTGGCCTTCGATGCGGAAATGATACGCCGCCAGATCGCTGCTGCTCAGCGCCTTGCCGAGTTCGTCGAGCGCGCGGGTCGCCTCCGGCGTGAGCTCCGCCGAGCCGTTGGCGAACTGGACGAACAGGTTGATCGAGGGCGCCTCCGATCCGGCGGTCGGCGCGTGCCTCGGCTGCGCCGCCGCGGCGGGATGGATCGCCGCCGGCGCGCGTGGGCGGACGCCCGCCGCCGCACCCTCCGAGACCGAGGCCGGCGTGACCTCCTGCGGCATCCCCTGCGGCGCCACCGGCCGGATCCCGCGGGTCGGCCCGCGGAGCGACTGCGCGCTGGGCCTCAACGCGTTGATGATCTGGTTGGCCGAGGGATTCGACTGCGCCCAGGCCGCCGGCAGCGGAGCCAGCGCGAGCGACACCGCAACAATTGCCGATCCAAGCCGAAATTCACGCATCGCCGCTCTCCCACCATCACGGAGTTGGCGGCCTTCTTAGCACGAGATGCGAACCGTTGCGATAGGTAATCAGCTCTCGGTGACACGATCCTCGCGTTACGTCTCCGCGTCGCTAACGGCGGTCGAGGGCCGGCTGGGGCGGCGGTTGTGGCGTGGCGGCGGTGAGCGGCGGCAGGGCGCGCGCGGCGCGGGCGAGGTCGCGCAGCCATCCGTCCGGCATGTCGCGCAGGAACACCTCGCGCAGCCGGTCCGCCTCGGCGTCGCTCAGCCCGGCGAGCTTCGGCTCGAAGAAGCGCCGGTCGCGCGTGTGGACCAGATAGGCCTGCGTCTCGTTCAGCATCAGATCCTCGTTCGCCCCATCGTAGCCCTCGCCGGCGAGGAAGCGGCGGAACCCGGCGCGCTGCTCCTCGGTCAGCACCGTCTCCCAGAACCGGCGGGCGTAGGCGGCGTAGGCCGGGTCGGTGAAATAGGCGGCGTGCGACAGCTCGTGGCGCAGGATCGTGGCGCGCGCGGCGGGGCCGACCGGCGGGTTGGTCGTCTCGGGCGGTATGGAGATCACCGCCCCCACGGCGCCCGGGGCCAGCATCGCCTCCTGCACCAGGAGCGCAGCCGAGGCGCTGCTCCTCGGGCCGCAGCGTCACGCCTTCGCGTGCGGCGGTATCGAAGAACCGGGCGAGGTCGGCGGCGCGGTAGTCGTGCCCGTAATTGTAGGTATCCGCCGTCTCGCCCGCGCGGATGATGGCGGCGTCCAGCTCCGGGTCGCTCAGCACGCGGTCGCGCGGCACGCCGGCCTTCTCCACGAACGCGCCGAGCCGGTTCAGCATCAGTCCCTGCGCGTGCAGCGTCGCGAAGGACAGCACCAGCACGCGCGGCTCGGCGGCGAAGCCGAAGACCCGCAGATCGGGCGACCGGTCGGCCAGGATCGTCGCCTCGTCGGCCGCGGTGATCGCGATGCGCGGCGGCGCGGATCGCGGCGTCGCGGGACCTGCGGCGCGGCGGCGACTGCGACGGCAGGCGGCGCGGGCTGCGGGCGACGGGGCGAGCGCGAGCCACGCCGCCGCCGCCGAGGATCAGCGACGGCGCAGAGCCCGCGACGGCAGCGACCCGGCCGCTCCGCCGCTTCGAGGCGGCGCGGCACGATCCTGACGGTGGCGTCGTCGTCGTCGGTGATCGGCGGCATCGCCGCGCGGCCCGCTCATCTTGGCGCGGCGGCCGGCGAGCGGCGCTCCGCGCTTCCATCACCTCCGCCTGGAACACCGGGTCGTCGGCATCCGTCCGGCGGCTGCCGGCGGGCGCGGTGAGCCAGGTGTTCCAGCCGAGCCGGGGTGCCGGGTCGCTGTCCGCGCGCAGCCGCAGCGGCGGAACCTCCGCGGCGGACAGCACGGGATTGATCGAGAACGCCGTCTCGAACCCGAGGAACGCGCGCACCAGCGACACCAGCCGGCCGAGAGCCGGGCGGTCCGGCAGCAGCGCCTCGAACCCGGCGCGGTCCAGCGGACCGATCGCGCAGCACCACCGCCGCCTGCACGTCCCACGCCCGCACGCCGATCGCGGCGTCGCGGCCCAGCCGGTCGAAGCGGCCGGCGATCCCGCGCCCGGCGAGACGCGTCCGCTGCTCCGGCGGCACCGGCAGCCAGGCGCCGGCGAACTGGCGCACCTCGACTGGCCGTCCCAGCCAGTCCGAGACCAGCGCCTGCAGCCGCTCCGCCGAGCGCGGCCGCGCCGCGAAGAAGCCGGCGTAGTGCAGCAGCGGCTCGGTGCCGGCGGCCAGCCGATCGGCGACGTGCCGCGTGCCATAGCCGGTCAGCGCGAGCAGCGCCGACGATCATCGGATCGCGGTCCCGGCCGGCGAGGCGGCCGATCTCGGCCATGCAGATGCGGCCGGTACTTGGCCCCGGCGCGCGCGAACAGCGCGACCATCCGGTGCGAGAGCATGTCGAGAAAATCGTGCAGCGCCGGCGAACGCTCGCGCAGCGTCGCGTTGAGCAGCTCGGTGTAGCTGCGCGGCAGCACGCCCGACGCGCCGGTGAGGCCCATCACGCTGACCGTCATGCGCGGCGCCGAGCCCTCGTCTCCGGATTGCAGCGCGAGCACGTCGGCCGGCGGATAGGCGAGGCCGGGGACGGAGCGGAAGCGCACGCACCGCGGCCGGGTCGGGATCGTGCGCGGCGTGCAGCAGCACGCGGACGGCGGCGTCGAAGCCGAAGCGGCGCGGCTCGGTCGCCAGCAGTTCGAGCGGCGACGGGCTCGGTCACAGCAGCACCCGCCCGCCGGCCCGCGCCGGCCAGCTCGCCGCCGCGCCGCCACGCCCGCGCAGCGTCGCGGTGGTGCGGACGAAACTGTTGACGGTGGCGTGCAGGGCCAGGAACCGGTCGAGCACCGAGGCGAGCAGATACAGCCCGGAGGACTGCCATACGCGCGGGATCGAACTCCAAGGTGACGTCGAGCCCGCGGCAGAACGCGCCGACCCGCGCGCCGGGCACGCGGGCGGTGCCCGGCCGGGCGGTGACGGCGACCAGTCCCTCGATCGCCGCCCTGGTCTCCGCCGAGTCCCGCAGATCATACAGCAGCAGGATCTCCTTCAGCGCGCTCGCCCCGGCCTCGCCGCCCACCACCGACAGATGGCCGAGCGAGAGATGCGAGACCAGCCGCCAGAACCCCGCCTCGCGCAGCGGCACGCGCTGGGTGGTGGTGGGCGCGGTGAGGCAGGCGACCCTGGCCACCGCGGCGACGCCCTCGACCAGTTTCAGCCGGGGACGACCGCCGCCGAAGGGCAGCTCCCCCGGCAGATCGCGGTTGGTGCAGAGCGCGTCGATGGAGAGCACCGCGTCGGCCGGGCTCTCCGCGTCGAAGCCGGGATCGTGCGGGGCGAGGAACACGTCGCTGCCGGTCAGCGGCGCCGCCGAGACGCGCCGGGCGGTGTGATAGAAGCCGCCGCGTCTCGCCGGCCTCCCGCGCGCCGCCGGTCAGCCGATAGAACGGCTGCCACGGCCGGAACGAGCCGTCGGGCCGCGTCTCGCGCACCCGCTCAACGCTCCAGACCTCCAGCGCCCCGGTGCGCCGCACGTCCGGCTCGACGCGGTACTCGGTCGCGGTGTGGCTCAGCGGCACCGGCTCGCAGCGTTGCGGGAACAGGTTGACGATGGGCGTGCAGCCGAGTTGCAAGCGCGTCCGCGCCGATCGCCCGTTCGAGCTCGGGCATGCGTGCGGTCGAGATAGACGAAGATCTCCATCCGGTTGCCGCCGGAAACCAATGTCTTGCTCTCGAGCCGGCGCGAAATCGAGGAACAGGAATTTCTCGGGAAACGCGAAATATTCGGTCAGCAGCCGGAAGCCGGAGAAGCTGCGCGCCGGCCAGGGCAGCAGCGCCTCCTCCGGCGCCGAACCCCACCGGCTCGATCGCCGTCGGCGGCACCAGCACGGGCGCAGGATCGTTCGGCCCGTCGGCGAGCGCGATGCCCACCGCATGGCGGCACAGCAGCTCGAACAGCGGCAGCGAGATGTTCGCCGCCGCGCGCAGGAAGAAGCGCAGGCGGTCGACGCCGAGCTGCGTGAAGCTGGCCTCGGCCGAGGCGCATTTCAGCCCGATGCGCAGCACGCCGACGGCGCCCACCGCGCGCGGGTTCGCCGGTGCCGCGAGCGGCAGGCCGGACAGCCGCACGCTCTCGATCTCGATCGGCCACAGCGTCACCGGGTAGGCGGTGCGAAAGCGGCAGGTCTCGCCGCGCACCGGCTCGGTATCCAGCGGCAGGCCCGGCGGAATGCGCGCCGGCACCTGCAGCTCCGGCAAGCAGGTGAACTGCGCGATCGCACAGGACGGCACGGGTGCCAGATAGTGCGGATAGAGCACCCCGAGCAGTGCATCGGTCAGCTCGGGGAACTCGTCGTCGAGCCGGTGATGGACGCGGGCGGCGAGGAAGGCGACGCCTTCGAGCAACCGCGCGACGTGCGGATCGTCCACCGCGTCGGCCGAGAGTCGCAGCCGGCCGGCGATCTTGGGGTTGGCCTCGGCGAATTCCGCGGCCAGCGCGCGGATCGCGTTGAGCTCGCGGTCGTAATAGGGCAGCAGCGCGTCAGACACGGCGCCGCGTCCTACCGCTCATCGTGGGGCCGCACCACCGCGTCGGCCGTGGTCACGTCGATCATGGTGTCGAAGGTGACGGGCTCGGGCGCCGGCTCGGCGTGCAGCAGCGCCTCGATGCGCAGGCGCAGCGTCGCTTCGAGCTTGTTCCTGCCCTCCACCAGCGTCACCCGCACCGAGCTGGAAGCGCGGCTCGAAGCGGCGGATCGTGTCCTCGATCTCGCGGCGCAGCGCCTCGCGCTCGCGCACATCCTGGAACGCGCCGCCGGTGCAGTCCGGGATGCCGTAGTTCGAGCGGCGAGACCGACAGCTCGGTCAGCTCGCGCGGGCCACGAGCGCCAGCGCCGGCGCGCGTTCAGCAGCGCCTCCATGTCCCGCCGGACCGACCGGCGCAGCGCCGCCATCGCCTCGGCCGGCGACAGCGGCGGATCCTGCTGCCGCTCGGGAGCCTCGTCGATCAGCCGGTCCAGCAGCGGCAGATGGGCACGCGGCGGCTCGCCGCCGCACGGCATCGGGGCGGCCACGGGTGCCGCTCACGGCGCGCCGGCCGGGCCAGCGAAGCTCAGCTCAGTCAGGTCCATGATGGAGATCGCATCCTGACCGACCAGGAACACCCGCTGGCCTACGCCGCGCACCGGCCCGCCGCCCTCCTCGAGCCAGTCCGTCGCCCGGCCGAGCCGGAATTCGTCGCCGAGTGCCGGGTCGTCGCTGCCGTAGATCGCGGGGATGTACACGTCGCCGTCCGGGCCGGCGCGCACGGACATCGAGGCGCGCCGCCAGAACAGGTCGCGCGGGCGCTTGGGCGGGTGGAATTCGACGGTCTCGACCCGCTCGGTCGGAACCCAGAAATACTTCCCGGTGGTGGTGAGCACCTCGAAGAAACCGGCGCACAGATCGTCGGCATCGCGGAAATCGTCGAACGCCGCGCCGCCGGCCGCACCGGGCACGCGGGGACGGACGCCCTCGGCCTCGCTCGCCTTGGCCGCCGCCCCGGCCAGGTCGCCCGCCCGCAGCGCCACGGAGGCCGCGAGGATCGTCCGTCTGCGCTTCGGTCGGCTCGCCCAGGAAATCCGGCACGCGGCCGTCGCGGCGGAGCTGGCGGCGGGCCGTCTCGGCACGCAGCAGCTGGCGGAACTCGGCGACGACGATCGCGGCCTGCGGCTCGATCTGCGCCGGCCGCATCGAGGATCACGTCGGCGCGCTCCAGATTGCCCGCGAACAGCAGCAGTTCGGCCAGCAGCACGCGGGCGCCGAGATCGGCGGGCGGCGCGCGCACCTCCGCGTTGGCCGCCTCCACCGCGAGCGCCAGCTTGCCGGCACGGAACAGATCGCCCGCGCTCTCTCGTGTCTCAGCCATCGCCGCGTTCCTCGATTCAGGGCAGCCGCTCACGCACGCCGACCCGGCGCGACCACCTCGGTCACCAGGCGGAAAGTGGCAGCCACGTCGTCCAGCTGGAAATGCGGCTGCAACT
This sequence comes from uncultured Alphaproteobacteria bacterium, assembly GCA_963799825.1. Taxonomy (GTDB): domain Bacteria; phylum Pseudomonadota; class Alphaproteobacteria; order Acetobacterales; family Acetobacteraceae; genus JAFKFI01. The sequence goes on along the minus strand of CAWCYL010000006.1, from coordinate 1,274,797 downwards.
GGATGGTGCAGCCGAACACGCCGGGCCGGCCAGGCCGCTCGCGCACCGTCACCCGCCCGGCCGCCAGCGGATAGCGCGCCCGCGTGTCCGGCCCGGCGTTGACGCTGGCGTTGATGTAGCCGTTGAGCCATGCCTGCAGCCGCTGCTCGATCTTCTCGGCGGTCTGGAAGGAGCCGACCATGTCGCGCCCCATGACCTTCACGTAGTGGGCGAAGCGGGCGACGCACAGCATCGAGTTGATCTGCGAGGAGATGCGCGCGTTGGCGTCCGCCGCATCCGCCGTCTGGCCGGCGTAGGTCTTCGGGTTCTGCAGGCTGCGCACCGAGGCTGAACGCGGCGTCGACGCTGTAGGGCAGGCGCCGACAGCGGCATCAGGCCGGCCTCCACCAGCGCCCGCTCCTGGCGGTCGTGCAGCACGAGGTCGAGCGGCGGGCGGGCCCAGACGCCCGGCGGATCGGTGCGGAACGGCTCGACCGGCAGGTGCGTCACCACGCCGCCGCCCTCGCGGTCGGTGTCGACGCCGCGGATGTCGGCCGGCCAGGCGTGGTCGGCGAAGGCGCGCGCCACGGTGGCGGCGAAGCAGTAGGCGGCCGACATCCAGACGCGGCTCTGCGCATCGGGCACGTACTCGGCGTAGCGGAAGCGGTCGGCGCGCGCCGGATCGTCGCCCCAGGGCAGCCGTGCCAGCACCCGGGGCAGGATGACGCAGACGAAGCGCATGTCCTCCCGCGACGCAAGGCCGCGCCAGCGGGCGTGCAGCTGGCCGCGAAACGGCGTCGCCGGGTCGGCGGTCATCGCGAGGTCGGCGAATTCGTCCACGTCGAGCAGCGCGGGTGAGGCAGCCAGCACCACCGGCGCGAACGCCGCCGCCGCGACGGCCGAGAGCAAGGCGATCGCCGTCACGTCGTCGGTCGGCGCCGCCGCGGTCGGGCGGTGGCGCACCTCGTGGTCGATGACCAGCAGCCCGAACGGCTCGCCGCCCGGCATCCCGAACTCGTCCTCGTAGATGCCGCGGAACAGGTTGCTCTGGTCGAACTCGGCGGCGCGTTCGAGGTCGCGGCAGATCTCCGGCCATGCGGCGTTGAGCAGCCGCGCCTTCACCCGCCCGGCCGGATCGAGCCCGCCAACCAGCCACGCCAGACCGCGCCAGGACCCTTCCAGCCGGCGCAGCCGAGCCGCGTGCAGCACCGCGTCGAGCTGCGCCGACAGCAGCCCGTCGATCGCGGCGATGTCGCGGTCGAGGGTGGCGCGAAGCGCGTCGGGGTCGCCGAGCAGGCGCGCGGCGTGATGCGCCCCGAACCAGGCCACAGGGCCTCCCCGGCGGAGCCAGCCAGGAGTGCGGCGAGCCGCTCGGCCCCGGCCGCGTGCTTCGCGCCGAAGAACCGCCCGGCCAGCACCGCCTCGCGCAACGGCGCGGCGTCCGGTCCCTCGGCCGCTTCCGGCGCCACCGAGCGCGCGGTGATGGCGGTGCTCATGCGCGTGTGGCGCCGGGAGCGGCCCGGCGCCCCTCAGGGAGGACGGTCAGGCCCGCGATCACGCCTTCTGGGGGATCCGCGCGACGAGGCGCATGCTCGTCGTGAGTTCCTCCATCTGCAGCCACGGGCGCAGATAGGCGACGGCGTTGTAGGAGCCGGGCTTGCCCGGAATCTCCCTCACCTCGACCTTGGCCTCGCGCAGCGGATAGCGCGCTTTCGACTCAGGGCCCGCCTTCTCGTTGCTGTTGGTATAGTTGCCGATCCAGCGGTTGAGCCAGACCTCGCAGTCGGAGGCCTCCATCAAGCTGCCGATCTTGTCGCGCGCCATCACCTTGAGGTAATGCGCGAACCGGCCGGTCGCCATGATGTAGGGCAGCCGCGCGGAGATCGCCGCGTTGGCGGTGGCTTCCGGTCGATCGTATTTCTTCGGCTTCTGCACCGTCTGGCCGCCGAAGAACACCGCGTAATCGGTGTTCTTGTAGTGCGACAGCGGCAGGAAACCGAGGTTGGACAGCTCGAACTCGCGCCGGTCGGTGATGCCGATCTCGGTCGGGCACTGGCTGTCGAGATCGCCGTCGTCGGACTGGAACACGTGCATCGGCAAGCCCTCGACCTTGCCGCCGCCCTCGGCGCCGCGGATCGTCACGCAGAACCCGGTCTTGGCGAAGCTGTCCGTCATGCGCGCACCCATCACATAGGCCGCGTTCATCCAGCAATAGTCGTGATGGCCCATCGACTTCGCGGCCCCGGCGGCATCGAACGGCGCCTCCTCGTAGGCGAACTCGTCGATCGGCTTGGTGGCGGCGCCGTACGGCAGGCGAGCGATCACGCGCGGGCAGACCAGCGAGACGAAGCGGCTGTCCTCGCTGTCGCGGAAGCTGCGCCACTTCATGTATTCGGCGGTCTCGAAGATCTTGGCGAGGTCGCGCGACCGGGGCAGCTCGGTGTAGTCGCCGAAGCCGAACAGCTCCGGGGCAGCGGCCGAGATGAACGGGCAGAAACCGGCGGCGGCGACGTTCGAGATCAGCCGCAGGGTCTCGACGTCGTCCGGATGGTTGGTCCACTGATAGTCGCCGACCAGCGCGCCGAACGGCTCGCCGCCGGGGGTACCGAACTCGTTCTCGTAGATCTTCTTGAACAGCTGGCTCTGGTCGAACTCGACCGCCTTGGTCAGGTCGCGGTTAAGCTCCCGCTTGCTGGCGTTCAGCACCCGCAGCTTGAGGCTCGTGCCGGTCTCGGAGTTCATCACCAGGTAGTTCAACCCGCGCCAGGCACCTTCCAGCTTGGTGAACTTCTCGTGGTGAATGATCTGGTTGAGCTGCTCCGACATCTTGCGGTCGATCGCCTGGATCGCCCGGTCGAAGGTGCGCGTCAGGTTGCGGTCGAAAGTGACCGTGCCAGTCAGCGCCTGCTCTACCAGCGTCTTGACCAGCTCCTGCGCGCGGTCGGGCTCGGTCTGCTTGGTTGCGGCGACGACCTGATCGAGGAGGTTGACCTCCTCGGCGGTGACGGCTGCGGCGCCCTGCGCGCCGGTCTGCGCCTCGGACATGCGATCAGCCCTCCTTCTTCTCGATGCCGAGTTGGCTGGACAGCGACTTGAGCTCGGTCTCGTTCTGCAGCACCTGCTCAAGCAGGTTCTCGAGCTCGGCGGAGCGGTCGACCTTGCCCATCAGGTCGCGCAGCTTGTTGCGGGTCTCCATGAGCTGCTTCAGCGCGGGCACCTGCTCGACCACCCGGCCCGGCTCGAAATCCTCGATCGAGTTGAACTTGAGATCGACCGCCATCTCGCTGCCGTCGCCGGCCAGCGTGTTGTTGACCCGGAGCTTCAGGCCGGGGCCGATCCGCGACATCACCTCGTTGAAATTGTCACGGTCGATCTGCACGAACTTGCGCTCGGCGAGCGGCGCCAGAGGCTTGGTCGGATCGCCGGAGAAATCGCCGATGACGCCCATCACGAACGGCAGCTCGCGCTGGATCTCGGCGCCCTCCGTCTCGACGTCGTAGGTGATGTGCACCCGCGGCTTGCGTACGCGGTTGAGCTTTTCGTGGATGCTCGCACTCATGGCCGCCCCCTCAGAATGCCCGACATGGGCAGACGCTGACTGTCATCGCTGGTCGCGGGATCGCGTGGACGGCCATCGCAGACGCACACGCCGCGATTGCGAGACTACACGCCCGCGAAGCCTCCGGTCAATATCGCTACGCTCTCATACCGGTTCCCGGCATTACGCTGCCGGCGGCTGCGGCGGCCGGATGCCGAGCATGACCAGGATCGCGCTGCGAACCCCGTCATCGGGCACCACCTCCGCCAGCAGTTCGGGCCAGGTCAGCCGGCCGCGGCGGACCGCCTCCTCCAGGGTATAGGCCAGCGGCGAATGCGGCTCGGTGCGCCGGAAATAATCGGCGATCCGACCCAACTCCTTCAGCATGTCCTCGCGCGTGACCGGCCGCGCGGACGGCGCCGGCGCTCCACCCGGCGGCGCGGCGCCGGCCAGGGTCTCGGGCTCCGCCTCGGCGGGCGCCTCCTCCGCCGGCTCGTCGCGCTCGGCTGGCGCGAACTGGTTCACCACGGCCAGGATCTCCTGGAGGATGTCGCGCACCCGGCTGGTCGGCGGCGCCTCCGCCCCGGCCTCGGCGTCGAGCAGCTCGCTCATCCTCGTCCAGGCGACGAGCGCCGCCTTCACCTTGGCCCGCAGCGCCGTGAAGTGCGCGGCTCCCGCGATCCTCGCGGCCTGCTGGAGATCGTCGAGCGGCACCACGCCCGCCTTCGCACGCGACTCGCGGCGCGCCGGCTCGGTGATTTTCTGCAACTCCACCGACTGGGCATACTGCCAATAGGTCACGGGCGAGCCGTCGGGCTTCTCGAACAGCACCTGCTTGCGGATCGGCTGCATCAGCGTGCCGTCCCCGCCCTCGCCATTGAGGCCGGTGATCGGTGCGACGCGCGTGGCGATGCCGTCCTCGTCCGGCGCGGGGTAGAGATCGCTCGACCAGAACCCCTCCACCAGGCCCGTGAGCAGGCGGATACCGGCGGCGAGACCCGCGACCCCGTCCTGACGCACCAGCGCCTCGGTCAGCCACGCCGCGATCTCGAGATCCTTGGTCCGCTCTCCAAGCGCCTTGAGCGCGATCTCGCGAACCACGCGCCATTGCGCCGACGGCTCCGCATCCGCGCCGGGATCGTGGTCGAGCCGCCGCTCCACCTCCCGCGCCTCGGCACGCGCGTCGCGCAGTCGGTAGTATGGTGATTGCGGCGAGAAATCTTTCCTGAGATCAACCCCCGAGGGGAGATCGCCGGGGATCGGCGCCAATAGCAGCGCGAGCTCAAGATCGTGCCCTGAATCATCCATCGACATCATCCATCGACCGCTCTTCCATCTTTCGGCACGCGCGATTGAAAGTCCGCTGGACAGTGCCAACGCGAAACCATAATCTCCGCCCGCTTCGGACCACAAGCCCCGGATATTGAGCCGGGCCAGGCGACGGTTGGCCTGACGGGGGACAGATGGCTGCGATCGACCTTAAATCCCTCGTCGGGCGTCTCGACGAGCACTGCCGGCGGGCGCTGGAAGCCGCGGCGGGCCTGACATTGTCCCGTAGTCATTATAATGTCGAGATCGAGCACTGGTTCACCAAGCTGGTGGACGGCAACGGCACGGACATCCCGCTCATCCTGCGCCACTACGAGGTGGACGAGGGGCGGTTCAGGACCGATCTGACGCGCGGGCTCGACCGTCTCAAGACGGGCAACGCGCGGGCCCCCAGCCTGTCGCCCGACATCGTCGAGCTGGCCAAGGAAGCCTGGCTGCTGGCGTCGATCGAGCACGGCCTGACGCGGCTGCGGTCGGGCCATCTGCTCTGGGCGCTGCTGGCCGACGAGACCTTGGCGCGACGGGCCGCCGAGCTGTCCAGCCAGCTTCTCAAAATCCCCCCCGACGCGCTCAAGCGCGACATCCTGACGATCACGGCGGCCAGCACAGAGGCAGCGTCGGTCGCGACTGCGCCGGACGGCGGCCCCGCCTCGGGCCGCGGCGAGGCGGACGGCGCGCCGCGTCCGGGCGGCTCGGCGGCACTCGACCAGTTCACCATCGACCTCACGGCGCGCGCCCGGTCGGGCAGCATCGACCCGATCCTCGGGCGCGATGCCGAGATCCGCCAGATCGTCGACATCCTCACGCGCCGGCGCCAGAACAACCCGATCCTCACCGGCGAGGCCGGGGTCGGCAAGACCGCGGTGGTGGAGGGTTTCGCGGTGCGCATCGCCGAGGGCGACGTGCCGCCGGCGCTCAAGGGCGTGGTGGTCCGCACGCTCGATCTCGGGCTGCTGCAGGCCGGCGCCGGCGTGAAGGGGGAGTTCGAGAACCGCCTGAAATCGGTGATCGAGGAGGTCAAGGCGAGCCCGAAGCCGATCATCCTGTTCATCGACGAGGCGCACACGCTGATCGGCGCGGGCGGCGGCGCGGGGCAGAACGACGCGGCCAACCTGCTGAAGCCGGCGCTGGCACGCGGCGAGCTGCGCACCATCGCGGCGACCACCTGGGCCGAGTACAAGAAGTATTTCGAAAAGGACGCGGCGCTGACCCGGCGCTTCCAGGTCGTCAAGGTCGAGGAGCCGAGCGAGGCCACGGCCATCGCGATGGTCCGCGGCCTGGTCTCGACCTTGGAAGGGCATCACCGCATCCGCATCCTCGACGAAGCGGTCAGCGAGGCGGTGCGGCTCTCGGCGCGCTTCATCCCGAGCCGGCAATTGCCCGACAAGGCGGTGTCGTTGATCGACACGGCGTGCGCGCGCGTCGCCATGAGCCAGGCGGCGATACCCGCCGCGGTCGAGGATCTGCAACGGCGCATCGCGCTGATCGACACCGAGACGGGCATCCTGGAACGCGAAACGGCGTCCGGCGGCGATCACGGGACGCGCATGGCGGAGCTGCTGGACGAGCGCAGCCAGGCGAAGGATGCGCTCGGCACGCTGGAGCGGCGGTGGGAGCAGGAGAAGGCGATCGCCGCCGAGGTCGCGGACGCGCGCAAGGCGCTCGAGGATCCGCAGGACGCCGCCGACAAGGCGCCGCTGCGGGCCAAGCTGACCGGGCTGATGGAGCAGCTGCGCGGATTGCAGGGCGAGCATCCGCTGGTGTTTCCGTGGTCGACGGGCAGGCGGTGGCGGAGATCGTCGAGGGCTGGACCGGCATTCCCGCCGGACGGATGCGCTCGGACGAGATCAACACCGTGCTGCACCTCAAGGAGACGATGGAACGGCGCATCGTCGGCCAGCCGCACGCGCTGGAGGCGGTGGCGCAGGCGATCCGCACCAGCCGCGCCAAGCTGACCGATCCGCGCAAGCCGATCGGCGTGTTCCTGATGGTCGGCACCTCGGGCACCGGCAAGACCGAGACGGCGCTGACCTTAGCCGACCTGCTGTATGGCGGCGAGCAGAACATGACCGTCATCAACATGAGCGAGTTCAAGGAAGAACATAAGGTCAGCCTGCTGATGGGCAGCCCGCCGGGCTATGTCGGCTACGGCGAGGGCGGCATCCTGACCGAGGCGGTGCGCCGCCGGCCCTATTCGGTGATCCTGCTCGACGAGATGGAGAAGGCGCATCCCGGCGTGCAGGACGTGTTCTTCCAGGTATTCGACAAGGGCCAGATGAAGGACGGCGAAGGGCGCGACATCGACTTCAAGAACACCGTCGTGATCATGACCTCCAACGCCGGCTCCGATCTGATCGCCAAGCTGTTCGCCGACCCCGAGACCGCGCCGGACGCGGCGGGGCTGGCCGAGGCGCTGCGGCCGGAGCTGATGAAGCATTTCAAGCCGGCCTTCCTCGGTCGCGTGACCTTGGTGCCGTATTTCCCGCTTTCCGCCGCGATCATCCGCCAGATCGTCGAGCTGCAGCTCGAGCGCATCCGCCGCCGCGTGTGGGACAGCTACCGCGCCGGCTTCACCTATGACACGACGCTGGCCGACACGATCGCCGCGCGCTGCACGGAAAGCAGCTCCGGCGCGCGCAACGTCGAGAACATCCTGTCGCGCACGCTGCTCCCCGAATTGTCGGCGGAGGTGCTGGCGCGGCTGGCTGAAGGCGCACCGATTTCCAGTGTTGCCGTCGGGATGGATCCAACCGGATCATTCCGCTACACGCTTAGCTAGACACCCACTCACTTCAATAGACACCGGCTAACAGGAGGAACTTCCGATGCCGATCTACATGCAATATGACGGCGGCAAGATCAAAGGCGACGTGACCGCGGACGGGCACAAGGACTGGATCGAGCTCAACTCGTTCCAGTGGGGTGTGGGGCGCGGAATTTCCAGCCCGACCGGCGGTGCCAAGGATCGCGAATCGTCGGCACCCAGCATCAGCGAGATCACCGTGACCAAGAACCAGGATGCCGCCACCGGCGAGCTCCTGACGGAATCGTACCAGGGCAAGGGCGTCAAGGTGACGATCGACTTCTGCAAGACGGACAAGGGAAAGCTAGAGAAGTTCCTGACCTACGAGCTCGAGGACACGATGATCAGCGGGTATTCGGTCAGCAGCGGCGGGGATCGTCCGTCGGAGAGCCTGTCGCTGAACTTCGTCACCATCAACTGCGTCCCGAAGGTGATGGACAAGGACGGCGCGCTGACGGACGGGCCAAAGGTCAAGTTCGATATCGGGCAGGGCAAGATCGTCTGATCGGCCGCGGCGCCGCTCGCGAGAAGGCCGGCGTCGATAGCGGCGCCGGCCTTTTCGCGTCCAATCCCGGCCTCGGCCGGTTCTGTCCACGGGGGAGCATCCGTGTCGATCTACATGCAGTACGGGGATCTCCCCGGCGACGTGACCGAAGCCACGCACACCAACTGGATCGAGCTCAACTCGTTGAACTGGGGCGTCAACCGGCCGGTCACCAATCCGGCCGGCTCGGCCACCGCCAGGGTGGTCGCGGCACCCCGGTTCAGCGAGCTGGTCGTCGTGAAGGACGAGGACAACGCGACCATTCCGCTGATCCAGGAATCGCTCGGCGGCCAGCCGAAGCTGGTGAAAATAGATTTCGTACGCACCAGCCAGGACCAGCCGGAGGTCTACTACTCGATCCAGCTCACCGGGACGCTCATCACCGGGCTCTCTCAGGGCAGCGCCGGCGATCGGCCGACCGAAAGCCTGACCTTGAACTTCACCCAGATCTCGTTCCACGGAACGCAGATGGATGCCGACGGCAGCAGCACGTCGCCGGCCAATTTCGGCTGGAGCGTGACCAACAACGCGCCAGCCTGATCCGATTTTGGGAATGCGGGCCTGGCCAGGAGACCAGGCGATGCCGTTCCCGGCCAACGGCGTGGCTATTCGGCCACCCGCCTCGGAAGGCGATTTCGGGCTCGTTTATAATACGTTGCCGATTGACGACTGCATGGCGATCAGTAAAAGTCCCGAAACGATCCCGGGGGGGATTTCAGCGTCGTGAGCATCAGCCGCGTTCACGAGAGGCGAACACGGTGTTCGCCGGGCATGGGCGGCCGGCGCGCACCGCCTCGATGGCAATGCGTCGCGCTCCTGGCGTTGCTCGCCATCGCCCATCCGGCGCGCGCGCAGCTTCCTCCCGGCGTCCAGAACCCCGTGCCGCAAGGCTCCCCGATCCCGCGCATCCTGCCGCCCGCCCCCCCCTCGGTTTCCCCGGGCGGCTTGATCGCGCCGCCGGCCGCGCCGGGTGGAGTGGTGCCTGCCAAGCCGGTCCGGGTGACGTCGGTGGCGGTCCAGGGCGTGACCGCCTACAAGCTGCCGGACATCTCCCGTCTTGCCGAAGGGCTGGTCGGTCCCGCCGTTCCGCTGACGCAGATCGACGCCGTGCGCAAGACGATCCTCGATCGCTACCGCGCCGACGGTTACATCCTCACCACCGTTTCGGCCGCGCTCGACGCGCAAGGCCAGCTGCGCTTCCAGGTCATCGAGGGCCACATCGCCAGCGTGAAGCTCGACGGCGACATCGGGCCGGCCGGCGTGCAAGTGCTGCGCTTCCTGAACCGGCTGACCGAGGAGCAGCCGATCGACAACACGACCTTGGAACGCTACCTGCTCCTCGCGCAGGACGTGCCGGGGGTGACGCTGCGCGCGACCCTGGAACCCTCGACGGATGAGCCGGGCGCGCTCACGCTGATCGCATCGGTCAGCCGGCAGGCCATCTCCGGCCTCGCGACCGTCGACAACCGCGCCTTCAACCAGACAGGGCCGATCGAGGCGATCGGCGTGCTCGACTTCAACAGCTTCACCGAGTTCGGCGAGCGGACGGAGCTGTCGCTGTACCATGCATTCCCGAACAGCCAGACCTTCGGACAGGGATCGTTCGAAACCTTCATCGGCGGCTCGGGCCTGCGGGCGCGGCTCTATGCCGGCTCGGGCCCGTCGAACCCAACGGGCAATCTCGCGACGCTCGGCTATAGCGGTGTCACGACGGTGTTCGGCGGCCAGGTCGCCTATCCGCTGATCCGCTCGCGCCAGCAAAACCTCAACCTGTACGGCACGTTCGACGCGATCGAGTTCGACGATCGACACCAATAGCGGGCCGGGCGGATCCTCGGCTCTCGCCAGCTTCGACTCGTTGCGGATCGTCCGTCTCGGGACGGACTACGCCGTGTCGGACCTGCTGCTCGGCGACGCCCGCTCCGCGACCAATACCGCGACGGCACGGCTGTCGCAGGGGCTCTCGTTCCTGGGGGCATCGTCCTATGGCGCTGCGAACGCGCCGCGCCTCGGCGAGCAACCGGCCTTTTTCAAGTTCAACGCCGAGGTCAGCCGGACGCAGACGCTGTTCTATCCGTGGGACGGCGCGAGCGTGGCGCTGATGGGCCTGCTTGCCGGGCAGGTCACGCCCGACGTGCTGCCGCCGGAGGAAGAATTCTTCCTCGGCGGCTCGCGCATCACGCGCGGCTTCTACAGCGGGCAGGTGACGGGCGACAACGCGCTCGCCGCGACGGCGGAACTGCAGCTCAACACCGCGCTGCCGGTGGCCTCGATCGGCGTTCCCTGGGACGTGAACGCGCAGTTCTACGCCTTCTACGACTGGGGCGAGACCTGGCAGAACCAGAACACCGACCGCAACGGCCGCCTCGCCTCCACCGGGGGCGGCGTACGCATGGCGATCACGAAATACACCGAGGTCGATTTCGAGGGCGTGGCGCGGCTCACCCGCTTTCCAAACGGGCAGGGCTTCGGCGTCTCGGCGCTGAACGGCGGCGCGTTCTACTGGCGGGTACTGGCGCGGTTCTGAAAAGACGTGCGCCGGGGCGGCGCGGGAGCGGACGATGATTGAAGTGTGCGGGGCGAAGAAGCATCGCGCGAACGAGGTGAGGCTGTTCGGCGGGGTGCGCCGCAACCGCCGCGCCCTGATGATGACGACGGCGCTGCAGGCAACGGCGCTGCTCGTGCTCGCGGTGCCCGGCTACGCGCAGCCGGCGCCGAACGCGCGGCCGATGGGCGGCCAGGTGGTGGTCGGGCAGGCGAGCATCGCGGCAACCGCCAACAACACCGCGATCGCGCAGGGCTCGCAGCGCGCGGCGATCAACTGGACGCAGCTTCGATATCGGCAGCCAGCAGAGCGTGACGTTCGCGCAACCCTCGTCCAGCGCCATCGCGCTCAACCGCGTCATCGGCCCCGACCCGTCGCAGATCGCCGGGAAGATCACCGCGAACGGCCAGGTCGCGCTGGTGAACCAGTCCGGCGTGGTGTTCTACAAGGGCTCGCAGGTCAACGTCTCGACCCTGATCGTCTCGGCGGCCGGCATCACCGACAAGAATTTCGCCGCCGGGAAGATGAACTTCGATCAGCCGGCGCGGCCCAACGCGCGGATCGAGAACCACGGCGACATCACGGTCAAGGAGACCGGCCTGGCCGCGCTGGTCGCGCCGCAAGTGGTCAACTCCGGCACCATTACCGCCAAGCTCGGCCACGTGGTGCTGGCAGGCGCGACGACGCACACGGTCGATCTCTATGGCGACGGGCTGCTTTCGATCGACGTGACCGGCCAGGTCAAGCAGGTGCCGGTCGGACGGGACGGCAAGAAGGCGACCGCGCTGGTGACCAACACCGGGGTGATCGCCGCCGATGGCGGGACGATCACGCTGACCGCGCAGGCGGCCGACGGGATCGTGCAGACCCTGGTGTCGGCCGGCGGCAAGCTGCGCGCCAACAGCGTCGGCGACAAGACGGGCACGATCCAGGTCGCCGGGATCGGCGGGTCGATCACGGTCGAGGGCGCCGTCACCGCCGAGGGCGGGGCGGCGGGCACGCGGGGCGGCCAGATCGAGCTCGTCGCGAGCGACGCGGTGCGGGTGGCGGCGGGTGCCACCGTCAGCACCTCTGGCCGCGCGGGCGGCGGCGTGGTCGCGGTCGGCACCACCCTGGCCCGCGCCCGCGGCGGCTCGGCGGTGAAGAACGCGCGCACCGCGAAGAGCACGGTGGTCGAGCGCGGCGCCACGATCCGCGCGGACGCCACGGCGAAGGGCGACGGCGGCCGCGTGGTGCTGCTGAGCACCGAGCGCACGGACCACCAGGGAGCCATCACCGCGCGCGGCGGCCCGCACGGCGGCGACGGCGGGTTCGTCGAGGTGTCCGGGGACAAGGGATTCGCGCTGACCGGTACGGTCGATCTCGCCGCACCCGCGGGCCGTGTCGGGGCACTGCTGATCGACCCGGCGGACCTCGAGGTCATTCACAGCAGCTCGTCTTCCGGCAGTCTCGACAAGACCGCGCAGAGCAACGCGAAGGGCGGCAAGACGACAGTGGGCTTCGGCGACAGCGTTCCGCCCAACACGATCTCCGACGTTACGATCAACGCCCTCGGCTCGAACGCCGACGTCACGTTGCAGGCGACGAACAGCCTGACGGTTGACGGCGCCGCCGCTGTGACGGGAGCGGCGATCGTCACTCTGCCGAGCCACGCCCTGACGCTGCAATCGCTCGGCACCCTCACGCTCCAGTCGGGTTCGGACATCACGGCGACCACCATCACGCTGAATGGCGGCCCCGGTCTGACCAGCATCGGCGGGACGCTGCACGGGACCACGTCCATCGTGCTGACCACCGGCGGCGACGTGGTCGAACCGACCGGCTCGATGACCACGCCGAACCTCAGCGGCAACGTGGGCGGCGAGCTGCATCTGGCCGGCCCCAATCAGATCGACGCGCTCGGCAACCTGACCGTCGGTGGCGCGAATTTCACACTGGTGGACGGCAATCCGCTGACGGTGAGCGGCACGGTGTCGGCGAGCGCATCCGGGGCCTATATCGGCATCACCGACACGGCGCCGGCGGGCCAGGCGATCGGCATCACCGGCTCGCTGACGGCAGGACCGGCGCTCGCTCCCGACGGGATCGTGCGGCTGGAGACCACGCAGAGCGGCGCGAACGTGACCGAAACCGGCGGTCTCATCGCCGCCGGATCGCTTGAGGGCGCGGTCGGCGGAGCACTGACCCTCTCCGGCACAGGCAACGCGATCGCCAATCTCGGCACGCCGTTCGGCCTGACGATCACGGGCGATCTCGCCTTCACCGACAGCGTGCCGGTAATGGTCAACGGCCCGGTGCAGGCGCACAGCATCGCCATCGACGACACCGCCCTCGTCGTGGGCTCGACCATCACCCTGACCACCGGCGGCTCGCTGACGACGGCGCGGCCGACCGGAATATTGACCCTGACCACGGCGCTCGGCGACGTGACGGAGCCCGGAGGCGCCATCGTCGCCGGCACCCTCCAGGGCACGATCGACGGCGTGCTGCATCTCGCCGGCCCTGCCAACCAGATCGACGCGCTCGGCGCGCTGGCGGTCAATGGCGGCAATCTCACCCTGGTGGACGCCGTGCCGCTGACCGTGAGCGGGGCGGTCGTTTCGGGGAGCTATATCGGCATTTCCGATTCCGCCCCTTCCGGCCAGGCCATCAGCATCGGCGCGGGCGGATCGCTCACCGCCCTGCCCTCAGGCGTCGTCGATCTGACGACGACGCAAAACGGCGCGGACGTGATCGAGGCCGGCGGCCTGATCGCCGCCGGCTCGCTGCAGGGTTCGATCGGCGGCGCGCTGACCCTCGCCGGCGCGAGCAACGCGATCACGACGCTGGGCAACCTGACCGTCAACGGCGGAAACTTCACGCTGACGGACAGCGTGCCGCTCACGGCGGCCGGCACGGTCGCGGCGACCAAGTCGGCGGCGACCATCGGTCTCACCGACAGCGCGGCGGGTGCGGCGATCACCATCAACGGCACGCTCCTGGCCGGCGCGCCCTTCCCGCCATCGCCGGGGACGGTGCTGGACGGCGCCGTCAATCTCGCGACCTCGCAGGGCGACGTTCAAGAGCCTTCAGGGACGATCAACGCCGCCTCGCTCGGGGGCTCGGTCGGCGGCTCGCTCCACCTCGCCAATCCGGCCAACGTGATCGGCGCGCTCGGCAACCTCACCATCAGCGGCGGGGATTTCGCGCTGACCGACAGCGTGCCGCTCACGGTGGCCGGCATGGTCGCGGCGACCAAGTCCGGCGCCTATGTCGGCATCACCGACCTCGTGACGACGCCGGGATCGACCGGCATCGGCATCACCGGCTCGTTGACCGCGGGGACCGTGCCGCCGTCCGACGCGCCGCGCACCGGCACCTTGGAGCTCTTCACGCAGCCTGGGGTGAACGTGACCGAGACCGGTGGCGGCTTCATTCGGACCGGATGGTTCGGTGGCACGATCGGCGGCGCGCTGATCCTCAACGGCGCAAACAACGAAATCGCGGCCATCGGTGCGCCGTTCGGCCTGACGGTCAAAGGCGGCGATCTCACCTTGGTGGACAGCGTGCCGCTGGTGGTGAACGGGACGGTGCAGGCCACCGCATCGGGTGCCACCATCAGCCTCACCGACACCTTCGGCCCGGCCGCGCTGGGGACGATCAGCATCAGCGGCGGCTCGCTCCTGGCCGGCGCGCCGTTGCCGCCGCCCTCCACGATGCGGGACGGCACGGTGGCACTGTTCACCACGAAGGCCGGAGCCGACGTGCTGGAGCCGGGCGGGTTCATCAACGCCAGCTTCCTGGCCGGCTCGATCGGCGGCGCGCTGCATCTCGGCAGCCCGAACAACGTGATCGGGGCGATCCCCGCCCCGCTCGGCCTGACCGCGACCAACGACCTCGCCCTGGCGGACAGCGTGCCGCTGACGGTGTTCGGCCCGGTCCAGGGCAGGGCCGTATCTCGGCATCACCGACACCGCCGCTTCCGCGTCGCGCCGAACACGCCGATCACGGCCATCGGCATCACCGGCTCGCTGACGACGACGCTGCCGACCGGCATCGTGAGGCTGGAAACCACGCAGGCCAATGCGGACGTGAAGGAGCTCGGCGGCTCCATCGCCACCGGATCGCTGGAGGGCGCGGTTGGCGGCACGCTCGATCTCTCCGGCTCGAGCAACGCGGTCGGCTCCATCGGGGCGCCGTTCGGCCTCACCGTGCATGGTCCCAATTTCGCCTTGAAGGACTCGATACCGCTGGTGGTGAACGGGGCCGTGCTGGCCGACGCATCGGGCGCCACCATCAGTCTCACCGATACCGCGGCGCCGGTTCCGCCGGCGACGTCGATCACCGCAATCAGCATCAACGGCGGCTCGCTGGCGGTGCCTATCGGGACCGCAAACCTCGTGACCACCCAGGCCGGCGCGGACGTGACGGAGCCGAACGGCTTCATCGCCGCCGGCTTCCTCGAAGGCAGCATCGGCGGCGCGCTCCATCTCGGCGGTCCGGCCAACAAGATCGACGCCATCGGCTCGATGCTGGGCCTCACCGCGGGAACCGACCTGACCTTGCGGGACAGCGTGCCGTTGACCGTGAACGGCGCGGTGCAGGCGGGCGCGGGACACTTGCTGCAACTCTCGGCGCCCTCGCTCACCCTGACCACGACCGGCCTGCTGACCGCCAACGCCATCGTGCCGAACATCGGGCCGACGCCATTTGCCGTCACGCCGGGAGTGATCGAGTTGCAGGCCGATGCGATGTCACTCGCCAACGGGCTGGTCAGCGCGCCCGACGGCATGATCACGATATCGCGGCTGACCCCCGGAACGCTCAGTCTCGACCCCGTCACGGTCAGCGGCAACCTGTCGCTCACCCAGGCCGATCTGGGCAGCATCCGCACGCTCGGCGTCACGACCGGCCCGCTCGGGACGCAGACCGTCGCCCTGGGCAGCCTCGACGGCCTTGCCCCCGACCCGAACACCAGCCAGCTGCAGATCAACGGGCGGATCTACTCCTTCGCGCAGGTCGCGCACACGCTGGCTTTGCTCAGCACCGGGGACATCACCGAGACCGCCGCCGGAACACCGGGCGCGGTCGCGGTGACGGCCCTCACGGGCGCGGCGCCCAACGGCCATATCGACCTCAGCGGCGGCAATCTGATCGCCCAGACGGGCAATTTCGCCACCGTCGGCAACTACACGCTCAACGGGCCTCGCGCGGTCAGTACCCTGACCGCGTCCGGCGACCTGCTGTTGGTCAATGGACAAGATCTCACCCTGAACACCCTCGTCCAGGCGGGCCCGAGCGCGGAGATCGACGTGCTCCCCGGCAACCTGACCGCCGCCGGGACCGTGACCGCGGGCAACGTGTTCCTGCGGGGCGGCAACGTCACGGTCAACGGAAGCGTCACGGCCAGCAGCGAGGCCGACCTGGTCGCGGGCATGGCCTATTCGCAAGGGACGCTGCATCCGGCGCCGGTGTTCACGCCCGGCGCCGGGGCTCCGGGCAGCGCCGGGGCGATCGCGATCAACGGCAGCGTCAGGCCGGCACGGTCGGGCTCTATTCGGCAAACGATACGGACGAGACGGGGATCATCACCGCCGGGCTGCTCAAGGGTCAGGCCGGCGTGCCGCCCAACAGTTCCGGCTTCCCCGAGACATTGGGGAACGTCACGCTGGCTGGGGCGACGCCGACCACCAATCGGATCGCCACCCTCGGTCCGTATCTCGCCACCGGCAACTTTCTGCTGAACGACGGGCAGGCGCTGGCCGTGCTTGGTGCGGTGAACAGCGGCACCGCCTCCACCGCCACGCCGGGCGTCCAGCCACAGCCCTATGGCGCCACGATCAACGTCCCCGGCAACGCGCTGACGATCAACGGCAGCGTCACCGCCGGCGTGCCGTTCTCAGGCGCCCCGACGCTGCCAGGCGGCGACGTCGCGCTGAGCGCCGACAGCATCACGCTCGCCGGCACCGCTGGCGCGTCGCGGACCTCCGGCGCGGTCATCGCCGCCGCCGGAGCGAATGGCGGGGGCACCGTCGCCATGATGGCGGGGAGCACGATCTTCGAGGACGCCCTCGGCTACCTCCAGGCGGTCACGCTCACCGGCTCCTCCGGCAACGCGGCCGGCGGCGGCGCGGGCTCGACGATCCTCACCGGTGGTGTTACCGGCAACGCGAACGCGAACGCGATCCAGTTGCTCGGGCCGTTTACCGCGGACGCCAGTGCGAGCCGCACCGGCGACTTCATGCTGCAGGACGGCCAGGCGCTGATCGTGGGTGGCGCCGTCAGCGCCAACAAGGGCAGCGCGACGATCATCGCCCACGGGGATCTGACCACCAACGCTCCGGTGCAAGGAAGCATCGACGCGAGCCTGACGGCGGACGGAAGCATCTTCAACAACGCCCTGGTCGCATCCGGGGCGACATCGACGCTGCGCGCGCTCTCCGGGGACATCATCGACCAGGGCGGCGTCACCGCCGGCACCACGGCCAGCCTCACGGCCCACGCCGCGATCACGCAGAAGGCCGGCACCATCACCGCCGCCGGCGCCGGGAACGCCGTCACCCTGCTGACGATGACCGGGCCGATCCAGCAGCTCACGGGCGCCACGATCGCCGCAACCAACCCCGCCGGAACGGTGCGCCTGATGGCGGCCACATCCATCGCCGACGCCGGGATCATCACAGCGGGCGCCGACGCGGTCCTGACCGCCCAGGGCGACGGCATCACGGTGAGCGGCCGCGGCGTCCATGCCGGCGGCAACGCAACGCTGCTCGCCAACACCAGCATCTCCGATACCGGCGGCGTTACCGCCGGCCGGGCGGCGGTGCTGACCGCGACGACCGGTGGCATCACCGAGAATGCCGGCGTGACCGCAAGCACCACCGCCACGCTGACGGCCGGCACGACGATCGTGACGAACGGTCTGGTCTCGGCGGGCACCGACGCCAGCCTCACGGCGGGTGCTGACATCACCGACGGCGGCGGCGTGAGTGCCCTCGGCAATGTCGCCCTGACGGCGGGCGGTAACATCTTCAACAACGCCCCGGTGACATCCGGCCTCGCATCGACGCTGATCGCGACCGGCGGAAACATCGCGGATCAGGCCAACGTCACCGCCGGCACCACGGCCAGCCTCACGGCCGGCGGCGCGATCGCGCAGAACGCCGCCACCATCACCGCCGCCGGCACGGGCGTCACGCTGGCCGCGCAGGGCGGGAGCATCATGCAGGCGGCGGGCGCCACGATCTCGGCGACAAACGCATCGGGTACCGTGGCCCTCAACGCGAGCCAGGGCATCGCCATCGGCGGCACGCTCGCGACCGCCGGCGGCAACGCGGGGACGACGCTCACCGCGCAAGGCGGCGACATCACCGAGACGAACGCGGGCGTGCGGACCGGGCTGATCGACGCGACGTTCCTCACCGGCTCGGCCGGCGGCAATGTCGCGCTGGACAACGGCGGCAACCAGATCACCACGCTCGGCGCCTTCGCGGCGCGCGGCGGTGCTTTCACGCTGGCGGACGCGCGGGCGCTTGCCATCACCGGGCCGGTCAGCGGCGCGACGAGTGCGACGATCACCGATCCGGCCAACGTCACGGTCGCCCCCGGCGGCAGCGTCACGGCGCCGATCGTCAGCCTCACGGCCGCCGATATCGGCATCCAGGGCAGCGTCGCGGGCGCCAACACGGTCAGCCTCACCGCCGCCAATGGCGGGATCGCCGAACCCGGCGCGCTGACCGCCGGGACGTTGACGGTCAGCTCCCCCGGCATCGTCGATCTCCCCGGCGCGACGTTCCTCACCAATCGCGTCGCGACCCTCGCCAACGTCACCGCCGGGAGCTTCACGCTGATCGACGGGCAAGGCCTGATGATCGCGGGGAGGCTCAACGCGCCCAGCATCCATATCAACGACAACGGGTTCGCCCTCGGGGTCGCCAACGGGACGGTGATCAACACCGACGGCGTGGCGCGGCCGCTCGGCAAGCTCGCGTTCGCCACGCTGCCGACCTACGCCCAAGGCGCGCCGGGGGCCTACCTGCGGGCCGGTTCCTTCCAGCAGGTGGGGAGCGCCTCGGTCACGTCGCTCAACGGCGGACCCACCACGCTCAGGATCGACATCACCAGCGCCACCGGCAATGTCGCGTTCGGTGCGGTCGGCGGGCTGACGGGCAACACCACGGACCTGGTCGTCGATCTGACCGGCGGCACGCTGACCGGCCAGATCTTCGTCAAGACGCTCGACCTGCGTTACGTGCCGGGAGCGGGGAACGCCAACCTGTCCGGCACGGTCAACGGGCTCGGCGGGCCGCCCGCCGCCGGGGTCAGCTACATCACGCCGCGGCCCAACCCGAGATACCAGATCAACGGCTGTCCGATCACCGCGGTGAACTGCATCCTGCTCTCGGTCGCCGCCGTGCCGGTGATCAATCCGTTGCAGGACATCTATCTCGGCGTGCTCGGCAACCCGCAGGACGACGACGACCTGCTGCTCCCCGACGTCTCCGAACGGGATTATTGACATGCGCAATCCCCTCCCCCTGGCCGTGCTGCTCGCGACCCTCGCCGCCTGTGCATCGCCGCCGCCGGACGCCTACGTGACGTCCAGCAGCGGGGCAAAATCCGGCCCGCAACTGGCGCTCGGCGCCAACGCCGTCGGGGAGGCCTGCACGCAGCAATCCGAGGGGCGGCAGAGTGCGGATGTCTATTGCGGCACCTGGCAGCAGCCGAGTGCGCGGGTGCGGTCCGGCGGCCCCGCGACCGCCGCCGATCTCGGCGCCTTCGCCACCGGCGGTGCGTGGCGGGCCGGGATCGACGCGCGTTTCCTCTGCCAGGCGCCGGCCTCCACCACGATCCTGGGCGGCGAACCGGCCCTGGTGATGCAATGCACCCGCCGCGTCGGCGGCTGGCCGCACGTCGCGATGGTCGCACTCGTCAGCGGCAACGCGTGGCTGGCGGACGGCGTGCTGCCGGCCACACCCGCAATGGAGCGTTCGATCGGCGTGCTGTCGGGCCGTGTGACCGCCGACGCGGCGCCGCGCGTCTCGGGGGCCGACGCGCTGCTCGCCGACCGATTGGCCGCGCGCGCGTTCAGCTCCGGCGACGTGGGCGCCTACGAGGAGCTGATGACCCAGGGCCGCCGCGCCAACCAGGCCGGCAACTCGGCGTCGGCCGAGCGCGCCTACCGGGCGGCGCTGGCGCTGCATCAGAAGGCGCTCGGCAAGAACAACCCGGAGAACGGCGAGCCGATCATGCACCTGGCGCTGCAGCTCTCCAACGAGGGGCGCTTCGCCGAAGCCGATGCGCTGTTCGCGCAGGCCGACAGACTGGTGCCGCAATCGGCGGACCCCACCGCGCAGGCGCGCCTGCTCCACTATCGCGCCCTGAACGCGCTCTATCAGGGCAAGACCGAGCAGGCACTGGCGATGCTGGTCCAGGCCGAAGCGGCGTACACGGCGCTGCTGCCAAGCGACGCGCTGCAGATCCGGCCGGCGTTGGCCGGTGGCGCAAACCCGCTCGCGACCGCCAGCCTGTCCCGCTTCACGCCGCTGCTCGGCAATCGCGAACCGCTGACCGATCTGGTGCAGCAGCGCGCGCTGGTTGGCTTGATCGAGGCACGACGCTACCGGGCGGTGGCGCTGCGCGAGTTGGGGCGGTTCGACGAAAGCAACGCCGCGCTGCGCTCGGCCACCGACCTGCAGCGCTCGGCCGGCCGGGCGCTGCCGATCGAAACCGCCCGGCTCTATCGCAACGCCGGTGTCACGGCCTCCTCGCTCGGCTTGCTCGACCAGGCGCTGAGCGATCTGTCGAGTTCCGCCAGCGGATTCAACCAGGCGCTGCCTGGGTCGAAGCCAGTCATCGAGACCTCGCTGCTCCGCGCCGGGCAATTGGTGCGCGCCGGCAAGGGCCGTGACGCGCTGCCGATCTGCCGCGCCGCCGTGCGCGGGCTGACCACCCTCAACGTCGGCGTCAGCGCGGAACTGATCGCCCCCTGCCTCGACGTCTACGCCGCCGAGGCCAAGCGTCAGCCCGGTCAGGAACAGCCGGTGCTGGCCGAGATGTTCTTCGCGGCACAGGTGGCGCAGGGCGGCATCACGACACAGCAGATCGGCGAGGCGACGGTTCGCTTGCAGGAGAACGCGCGCGACCCGAAGGTCGGCGAGGCGATCCGGCGCCAGCAGGACATCGTCGCCCAGCTCGCCGACCTCAACCGCCAGCGCGACGAGCTGACCATGCAGCGCCAGGGCCGCGGGCCGGGACAGGACCGGGCGAGCAGCGTGGCCGACCTCGACAGCAAGATCGCCGACGCCCAGGCGGCACTCGCCGACGCCGAATTCGGCGCTGCAGGCGGCGTCGCCGAATTTCGGTCAGCTGGTGCAGCAGGTGGTGCCCGCCAAGGACGTGATGGTCGCGACGCATCCGGGCGAGGCTTTTGCCGCCATCACCCTCAGCGACGCCGAGGGCTGGGTGTTCCTGCTCCGCGACGGACGCATCGTGATCTCCAAGGTCGACGGCGGCAGCAAGCGCATCGCCGACCTGGTGCGCCGCGTCCGCGCGGGGATCGAGATGAACGCGAGCGGTCTGCCGCGCTTCGACGTCGCGGCCGCACAGGAGCTCTACGCCGCGACGCTGGCCGGCGTGGCACAAGCGATGGAAGGCGCCCATGCGCTGACCGTGGCGCCGAGCGGGGCGATGCTGGCGCTGCCGCTGGAGGTGCTGCTGACCGGCAACGCGGATACCAGCAATCTCGGCAACGCGCCGTGGCTGGTGCGCAAGTTCACCATCGCGCACGTGCCGGCGGCGAGCAACTTCGTCTCGCTGCGCAAGATCGCGCGAGGCTCGCGCGCCACCCAGCCGTGGTTCGGCTTCGGCGATTTCCGCCCCGTCACGCTGGCCCAGGCGCAGCGCAGTTTTCCCAGCGCCACCTGCGCGGACAGCGCGCGGCTGCTCGCCGGCCTGCCGCAGCTGACCGCCGCGCACAAGGAGCTGGAGGCCGCCCGGCTGCTGCTCAACGCGGCACCGTCCGACGAACTGTTGGGGGCGGCGTTCACCGCCGCGGCGGTGCAGAAGGCGTCGCTGCAGAACTACCGCGTGCTGCATTTCGCGGCGCACGCGGTGCTGCCCGCCGAACTCGCCTGCCAGAGCGAGCCGGCGATCATCACCTCGGCACCGGCCGGCGCGGCGGATGCGTCCGGCGCCCTGCTCACCGCCAGCGACATCGTGAAGCTGAAGCTGGACGCCGACATCGTCATCCTCTCGGCGTGCAATTCCGGCGGCCCGGGCGGCAGCGTGGCGGGCGAGAGCCTGTCGGGCCTGGCGCGCAGCTTCTTCTACGCCGGCGCGCGGTCCCTACTGGTGACGCACTGGGCGGTCAACGACCAGGTGGGCGCCTTCGTGGTCGCCGACACGCTGCGCCGGCTGCGCGAGAACCCTGCCCTCGGCGTCGCCGGCGCGCTGCGGGACACCAAGCTCGCAATGCTGGCGGAAGCCGGCCGCAGCCTGCCGGCCGATCTGGCGCACCCGTTCTTCTGGGCGCCGCTGGCGGTGATCGGCGACGGCGGCGAGGGTCTGGCGACCGCCCAGGCCGCCACGCCGGGGCGGCGTCTCGCGGCGCTCTGAGCGTCGGCGATCGTATCGTTGGCCGCTTTTGCTGGAAGGCGGACACTTGCCGACTGCCTCGTCGTCCGGATAGCGCCCATCCCGGTCATTTATACCAGCCGCCCAACCTACTGATCACTCTCTGCGTGTGCGGGATTCCCTCGTGGCCTGAGTTCTGATTCGCTTCGTGCAAGGTTCAATTCGCACGGAGGCGATGATGGGCGTGGCGGTGCTGGTCACACGGTTGGATCGTTCGCCGGCGGAGCTGCGACGAGAGGCGTCGCGGTGCGACAATGGCCGCGTCGCCTGCCGCATCCTTGCGATCGCGCATGTGATCGACGGGGCGTCGCGGGCGGACGCGGCTCGGGCCTGCGGCATGGATCGCCAGACGTTGCGCGACTGGGTTCACCGCTACAACGCGGACGGGATCGCGGGCCTGGCCGACACGCCCCGCACGGGGCGGCCGCCTGCGCTGTCGGCGGAGCAGATGGCCGCGCTCAAGTCGCTGGTGCTGGCCGGCCCGGACCTGGCGCGCGACGGCGTAGTGCGCTGGCGCTGTGCGGGCCTGCGCTCGGTGATCGCCGAACGCTTCGAGCGTGGAGCTGCACGGGCGCGCGGTCGGCAGCTGCTGCGCCGGCTCGGGCTGTCGCGGGTGCAGCCGCAACCGTACAATCCCAAACGGGACCTCGACGCGCAGGAGGCATTTAAAAAAACTTCGCCGAACTGGTAGCCCAGGCGCTGCCGCCGCAAGCGGCCGGCAAGCCGATTGAAGTGTGGTTCCAAGACGAGGCCCGCGTCGGCCAGCAAGGCACGCTGAGCTACGTCTGGGCCGAGCGCGGCTCGCGTCCCGCCGCGGTGCGCGACGATCGGCACAACTCAGCGTGACTGTTCGGCGCGGTCTGCCCGGGCAGGGCGGTCGGCGCCGCCATCGTGATGCCCTGGGTCAGCAGCGAGGTCATGAGCCTCCACTTGGCCGAGATCGCCAAGCAGGTCAGCCCCGGCGCGCACGGCGTGCTGGTGTACGACGGCGCCGGCTGGCATCAGCAAGGCGACCGACTGCGGATGCCGGACAACGTCGCCTTGCTACGCCTGCCGCCCTACGCGCCCGAGCTCAACCCGATCGAGAACGTCTGGGAATACCTGCGCCGCAATCTCCTCAGCATGTGCGTCTGGAACACATACGAGGAGATCGTCGACGCTTGCTGCAAAGCGTGGAACGCATCCAAGACGTTGCCCGTGTCGCGTCCGTCACCAGCCGGACATGGGCAACGGTCATTAATTAGGGCGGCTGGTATGATATCAGTCGCCCTATTCGGTGACCGCTTCTGCCCAGGAGCGCGAGGCGATTGAGCGGATGGTGTCGGGTGTTGCGGTGAGGGCATTCCAGGCCTGGCAGCAGGCCTCGACGATGGCGTCGTAGGTCGAGCGTCAGCACCGCGTGCGCGCCGGGTGCGACGCAGCGGTCTGACGCGCAAAGTCGGACACGGTCAGCGTTCCGGAATATATTCGGAAGGGCCGCCACGAGATGCCAACGTCTCGGAGTCCGACCAAAGGAGCTGCATCCTTTCAGGGAAATCAGAGGCGTCCATCATGCAGTCTCCACCCCCGGTGACCTGCTCTTCCACATCCGCGCCGTTCGCATGGATATGTGTTTCGAAATGGCAGCGCTCATAATGGACCGCGTTCGCGCGGTCTCGACCGTTGTGGACGAGGTGCACGGCTTCAAATATTTCGACGATCGCGATTTGATCGGCTTCGTCGACGGGACTGAAAATCCGGAAAACGATGCTGCCAGCGAAGCTGCGCTTATCGGCTCCGAAGATCCGGACTTCAGGGGTGGAAGCTATGTGATCACCCAGAAATACTTCCATGATCTCGAGGCCTGGAACAGGCTTCCCGTCGAAACGCAGGAGAAGGTCATCGGCCGTAAAAAACTTTCCAACGTCGAACTCGACGACGCGACCAAGCCGAGCTATGCCCATAATGCGCTGAACACGGTCACCCGAGATGGTAGGCAGGTCGACATTCTGCGCGATAACATGCCTTTTGGTGAGATCGGCAAAGGCGAGTTCGGAACGTATTTCATCGGCTACGCGCGCTCTCCTTCGATAACCGAAGAGATGCTTGAGAACATGTTTCTCGGCAAGCCACACGGTAATTACGACCGCCTGCTGGATTTCAGCCGCGCGGTATCGGGCTGTCTGTTTTTCGTGCCGTCCGCTTCTTTCCTTGATGATGTGCAACCGTGATCGGTGAACAGGGATGAACGGGTAACGCGTTCTTGATCAGGAACCGTTAAGCCAAAATCCGAACAGCACTCCCGGATTGCAGCGGCTCTCTTGCCGATGGCCGCCTGCTCCGGTCAAACCTACCTTTCGACAAATTCAGGGCTGTTCAATAGCTCAGAGTCCGTGTCAGCTTTCTGGCTCGCAAGCGATCATTGGGCAGGCTGCCCTCGCATGGGCGCATCAGCGGTCGTGCCGCCTCAGCGGTCATAGCGGGCAAACCCGTAATTCTGGATCACCCATTTGAGGGTAAACCCGTATTTCGGGTCGGTCGCGTAGACGCCGGTGAGCGCGTCCGCGAACGCGTCGGGATCCTGGGTCAGCTGCATCGCATTGCGGTACGGCAGGCCAGTCGCGAGCAGCCGGCCGTGCTCGTCGAAGGCCTGGGCGATCGAGTCGAATTTCCGAAATTTCGCCGTCACCGTGACGCTCTCGCCGTCCTCGACCTCGCGCGTGGCACTCTCGACCGCGGGCTGCATGAAGCTCGCCTTGATGCCGAACGGATTGTTGCTGCCGGGCGGCGTCGAGGCACCCCACGCGCTCTCGACCACCCATTGCGCGAGCGTGACCGAGGCGGGGACGTTCCACTTCCGGCGCGACGCCTCCGCCGCCTCGATGATGTCGGGCGGCAGCTCGCCGTAGTGCCCGACCGGGGATTTCGCCGCCGGCTGGTTCACCAGCGGCCGGGCGGCCAGCGAGTAGAAGGTGGCACTCCCCGGATCGACCCGTCCCGAGGGCGGGTTCATGTTCATCACGACCGCCTGGTAGGCCTCGATGGCGAGCGTCGTCCCGATATCGGCGACGCCGGTGATCGGCACCGGCGAATGCGGCCTCGGCAGCCGGTCGTTGAGCAGCGACTGGATGACGAACACATCCCCAGGGGCGTTCACGCCGTCGCGGCCGACCGAGGTGAAGATCGGCGGCGCGATGCGACCCATCTCGTCCGTACTCAACACGACGGACGACGGTACCAGTGCCAAGCTCGCCTCATCTCCGGCACGGCGGCCGGATGCCGGTTCATCGGAAGGTCGTTGCGTATCATCATCCGCGAGGCGGTTGAAGCGGTATCTCTCAATCCAACGCGGCGACAACCTCGTCCGCCGAGGGGAATCGGCCGGTCGCCTTCTTGGAGTAGCGCAGGCCGCCGTCCACGGTGATCTCGAAGACGCCGCCGCCCGATCTCCGCAAGGAGATTTTCGCGTCGGGCTTCCTGCGAAGGATCAAGTCGCGGGCCTCACGGGCTCGGGGCTCGTAGCCTCACATGCCGCAATATTCGATCTCGACCTGCATCGCCGGGCACTCCTGCTCCGCATCCAGACTGGCGCACGCCCGTCCCGTCCGCAAGGCCCGGATGGACGTCGCCGCCCCGATCCGTTAACGGGGGCGGATGCCCACTGCGCTCATCACCGGCATCACCGGCCAGGACGGCGCCTATCTCGCCAAGCTGCTGCTGGCGGAGGGTTACGCGGTCGTGGGACTGATGCGCCGGTCCGCCTCGTCCGACGTGATCGGCGAGCGGCTGCGCTGGCTCGGCGTGCTCGACCAGGTGCAGCTGGTGGACGGCAATCTCACTGACCTCTCCAGCCTGATCCGCATCGTCCAGGAGCACCGGCCGGACGAGGTCTACAACCTGGCCGCGCAGAGC
The DNA here is from genome assembly GCA_963799825.1 of uncultured Alphaproteobacteria bacterium. GTDB lineage: Bacteria > Pseudomonadota > Alphaproteobacteria > Acetobacterales > Acetobacteraceae > JAFKFI01. Next base: position 1,248,555 of record CAWCYL010000006.1, on the reverse strand, counting down.
TTCGTCGCCGCCTCCTGGCGCCAGCCGCTGCTCACCGGCACCGTCACCGGGCTGGGTGCGGCCAACATGCTGGAGGCGGTGCGGATCGCGCGGCCGGAGGCGCGGTTCTACCAGGCCTCGTCATCCGAGATGTTCGGCCGCGCGCAGGCGACCGAGCAGAACGAGCGCACGCCTTTCTACCCGCGCAGCCCGTACGCGGTGGCGAAGCTCTACGCCCACTGGATGACGGTGAACCACCGGGAGAGCTTCGGGCTGCACGCCTCCTCCGGCATCCTGTTCAATCACGAGAGCCCGCTGCGCGGCATCGAGTTCGTCACCCGCAAGGTCACGGATGGCGTCGCGCGCATCAAGCTGGGACTGGCCCACGAGCTGGCGCTCGGCAATCTGGACGCCAAGCGCGACTGGGGCCACGCGCGCGACTACGTGCGCGCTATGTGGCTGATGCTGCGCCAGGAGCAGCCCGACGACTACGTGGTGGCGACCGGGCGCAGCGTGACGATCCGCGACATGGTGGCGATGGCCTTCGCCTGCGCGGGGCTGAATTGGGAGGAGCACGTCACGATCCGCCAGGACCTGATGCGCCCGGCCGAGGTCGACGTGCTGCTGGGGAATGCCGCGAAGGCGCGCGAGCGGCTTGGCTGGGCGCCCAGCGTGACGCTGGAGGAGATGCTGGCGGAGATGGTGGAGGCCGACCTCGCGCGCCATCGCGCCCGGCAGCGTGCCTGACGGGAGGGCAATGGCGCCGCGACGCATCCTGGTGACTGGCGCGGCGGGCTTCGTCGGGCAGCATCTGCTGCCCGTGCTGCGGGCCGGCTTCCCGGAAGCCGCAGTGATCGCGTCCTCGGCCGAGGCACGGCCCGGATTCCGGCTTCTCGACGTGACGGAACTCGACGCGGTCACGGCCGCGATCCGCGACATCCGCCCCGACGCTTGCGTGCATCTGGCCGGGATCGCCGCACCCCCGGAGGCGCGACGCGATCCCGACCTTGCGTGGCGGGTGAACCTGCACGGCACGCTGGCCCTGGCGCGCGCCATCATGGCGGACGCGCCGGAGTGCCGGCTGCTGCTGATCTCCAGCGCCGAGGTGTACGGCGCATCCGCCCGAACCGGCCTGCCGCTCGACGAGACGGCCGTTCCGGCGCCGGCGAACACTTACGCCGCCACCAAGGCCGCCGCCGACCTCGCGGTCGGTGCGCTGGCCGCCGAGGGGTTGCGCGCGATCCGGCTCCGCCCGTTCAACCACACCGGCCCCGGCCAGTCGCCGACCTACGTGGTGGCGGCCTTCGCCCGCCAGGTCGCGCGGATCGAAGCCGGGCTGCAGCCTCCGGTGCTGCGGGTCGGCGCGCTGGAGCCGCGACGCGACTTCCTCGACGTGCGCGACGTGTGCGGGGCTTATGCGGCCTGTCTGCGGGCGGAGGGGCTGGAGCCGGGGCTGATCCTCAACCTGGCATCGGGCACGCCCCGGCGGATCGGCGACATCCTCCACGAGCTCCTGGCGCTCGCCGGGATCGAGGCGGCGATCGAGACGCGCGACGGCCTGTTGCGGCCGTCGGAGATCCCTGTCGCGTCCGGCGACGCGGGCCGCGCCGCCGCGCTGCTCGGCTGGCGGCCGGCGATCGGGTGGGATGCGACCTTGCGCGACGTGCTGGACGACTGGCGCCGCCGGGTGCTCGATGAATCACCTGGCTGATCCATCGCAAGGCGGGCGGCGATGATCGGGCCCGACATCATCTTCCGGCACATCGTGGCCTTCCTGGTGCCGTGCGGGTTCGCCTTCATCGTCTTCCTCGCCAGCCGCGCGACCGAATTCTTCTGGGCTCGCTTCACCGGCGTGGTCCTCGCGCTGCTGACGTTCTATTTTTCCATGATGATCATGAACCGGCTGTTGTTCGCCCGCCCCCGTGCCGACGAGGCGGACAAGGACGCCGAGATCAGGGAACCGCCCGATGACACCGGAGGTTAGATGGCCATGATGACAGACCCATACCGTATGCTGCTCCCTGCCGGTCGCCTGCTCGGCGTCGCCAGTCTCCTGGCGGCGCTCGCCGGCTGTGTCGGCGCCCCCGCTGTGGTGCAGCCGACCGGCTATGGCACGACCTGCTACGCGGGAACCTATGTGTGCCAGCTCGGGGCGCAGATCCCGGTCGGTTCGCAATGCACCTGCCCTGGCATCGGCGCGCCTTCCTTCGGCGCGGTTCGCTGACCGCGACGGCGTAGCCGGGAAGATAGCGCGTGGGCGACGACGAGCCCGCGTTCCTGCGCGAAGTGGGCGAGCGCCTGCGGCTGGCGCGGGCGCGACGGGGAATGACGCGGCGACTGCTCGCGACCCAGTCCGGCGTCTCCGAGCGCTACATCGGACAATTGGAAGCCGGGGCGGCGAACGTCTCGGTGCTGCTGCTGCGCGCGATCTGCGGCGCGCTGGGGATGCCGCCCGCGGACCTGCTCGCCGACCGGCCGGACGCCGGCCCCGACCGCGCGCAGCTCGATCTGCTGCTCGCCCGGCTCACCGCGGCGCAGCTCGCCGGGGCGCGCCAACTCCTGCTCGAGCGGTTCGGCACCGGCCCCAACGCACGGCGCCGGCGGATCGCGCTGATCGGCCTGCGTGGTGCTGGGAAGTCCACGCTGGGACGAAACCTGGCGTACCAGCGCGGGGTGCCGTTCTTCGAGCTGGACGGCGAGGTGGAGCGCGAGGCGGGCCTCGCGATCGGCGCCATCATTGAGCTGCACGGCCAGGCGGCGTTCCGGCGGCTGGAGCGAAAGGCGCTGGAGCGGCTCATCGCGGAACCCGAGGCGGTGATCGCCGCCGGCGGCGGGATCGTCGCCGACCCGGGAACCTTCGACCTGCTGCTCAGCTACTGCCGCACGGTATGGGTGCGCACGAGCCCCGAGGAACACATGCAGCGCGTCATCGACCAAGGCGATCTGCGACCGATGCAGGATGACAACCAACAGGCCATGCGCGACCTGCGCGCGATCCTGACCAGCCGCGAGGCGCTGTACGCCAGAGCCGACCTCGTGCTCGACACGGCGGGCAAGCTGCCGTGGGAGAGCATCGTCCAGCTTGTGGACCTGATGCGGCTGGAAAGTCCGACGCTCGGGACCGACAATCCACCGTGGTGATCGCGCACCGGACGCGCGCGCCGCTTACAGGGAGATACCTCACGCATGAAACCACTGCCGCTCGCCCTCGCCGCCGCCGCGCTGGCAGCCTCGCTCGCTTCCCCAGAGGCCGCGCAGGCCAGGGACATCCCAGCCTGCGCGCATGTCACGACCGCGCAGGTCGCCGCGCTGTTCGACCGCTGGAACAAGACGCTCGCCACCAAGGATCCCGACGCGGTGGTGGGCAATTACGCGACCGACGCGACGCTGCTGCCGACCGTGGAGAACGGTCCGCTGGTCGGCTCGGCGGCGATCCGCGGCTACTTCGTCTATTTCCTCAAGAGCTCGCCGCACGGCGCGATCGACCAGCGGATCATCCATATCGGCTGCAACATCGCCTACGACATCGGCACCTACACCTTCACGCTCGACGGCGAGCAGCCGGGCAGCCACAGCACGGTGCACGCCCGCTACACCTTCGTGTACGCGCCCTCACACGGGAAGTGGCTGATCGTGCATCACCACTCCTCCGCGATGCCGAAGCCCGCGCCGTAGCAGCCGGCGGCTCAAAGCGCCTGGGCCTGGAACGTGTCGCAGGCCTTCATGCTGCCGCTCTTCAAACCGGTGGTCAGCCACCGCACGCGCTGCTCCGATGACCCGTGGGTGAAGCTGTCCGGCACGACGGTGCCCTGCGTCTGCTTCTCCAGCCGGTCGTCGCCGATCGCGCTGGCCGCCCTCACCGCCTGGCGGACGTCGTTCTCGTCGATGTTGCCGTGGCGCTGGTTCATCTTGTTGGCCCAGACGCCGGCAAAGCAGTCGGCCATCAGCTCGACGCGCACCGAAATGGCGTTGGCGGTCGCGCGATCGGGCGCGTTCTGCTGCGCCCGCTGCACCTTCGGCAGCAGGCCGATCAGGTTCTGCACGTGATGTCCGACCTCGTGGGAGATCACGTAGGCATAGGCGAAATCGCCGCCGCCGCCGAAGCGGCGCTGCATGTCCTGAAAGAACGACGTGTCGAGATACAGCTTGCGGTCGAGCGGACAGTAGAACGGCCCCATCGCCGACTGCGCGGTGCCGCAGCCGGAGCGCGTCGCGCCCGAGAACAGCACCAGGATCGGCTTCTGGTACTGGCGATTCGCCTGCGCGGGCAGCACCTCGGACCACACATCCTCGGTCTCGCCGAGCACACGGGCCACGAAGTTGCCGGTCTGGTCGGTGGGCGCGCCGGTACGCGCGGGTGCGGACTGGCTCGTTGGGGCGTTGTCGCCGCCGGCGACCATCTGCGCGCCATTGATGAGAGCGGCGGGGTTGATGCCGAGCGCCCAGCCGAGCAGCGTGAGCACCACCACCGCGCCGATCCCGAGACCGCCGCCGCGCACGCCGAAGCCCGAGCCGGAGCCACGCCGATCCTCGATGTTCTCCGACGGCCTGAGATCGTCCTCGCGCATCGCAGTTCCCCGATCTGACGGAACCCCGGCGCTGAACAGCCGTGGTTCGTTACGGCAATAAGACACGGTCGGCGACGGAAGTTGCACGTCCCGGAACGCCGGTCGCGTCCGCCCCGATGATGATGCGTCTCCTCTGGCCACCTGGGGAACCCTGATCTACACGGGCCGGCATGGCCTCCAGTCTCAGGCTATTCCTCGCACCCCTGCTGATGGGCGCCCTCGCCGGCTGCGCGACGCCCCCTGCGGCCCGTTGCGCCACCACCCCGCCGAGCGAGGACGTCGTGTACGTCGTCGATCATGGATGGCACACCGATATCGGCGTCCCGGCGAGCGAACTATCCGGCCCGGTCGCCGTGTTCCGCGCCATCTTTCCAGGCGCCGCGTCGCTGGTGTTCAGCTTCGGCAAGCGCACCTTCATCACGGCACCGGTCGACGATTGGAGCGAGTATTTGCTCGGTCCGATTCCCGGCCCTGCCGCGTTCCTGGTCACCGGCCTGAGCGTGATGCCCGACGAAGCGTATGACGCGGCGCCGGTGGTGATCCTGCATCTGCCCGCCGGCGGCGCCCGTGCGCTCTCCGATTTCCTGTGGAACGAGTTTCAGAAAGACCGCACCGGGCGGCCGCGGCTGATCGACCGGGCGCCGTTTCCGGGCGGCCTGTTCTACGCGGCGACCGAGACCTACACCCTCACGCACACATGCAACACCTGGGCCGCCAACGCGCTGCGCACCGCCGGCGTGCCCGTCGATCCCGATGGAGTGGTGTTCGCCGGCCAGGTGATGGCGCGGGCACGACAGGCGGCGCAGTGTCCGATGCCCGCAGCGGGCTCCTGAACTAGCAGGGCGGCGGCGAGCCGTCGCTGCACACGGCCTGTCCCGAAGGCACCACGATCACCCTCGGAGACGATGGCGATGAACCGCCGCTGCTGCTGCTGCACGCCGTCATGCCCAGCAGCAGAAGGGCGGTCGGAAGCCATAGTATCTTTGCCATCGGGACTCCTCGGAATGCAGCGCATCGCGTTCGGCATAACCGGTGGGAATCACCCGGCGCAAGGCCCGATCGCGCCGGCGACTCCGCAAACAGGTGACCGCGCCGGGATTCCTCCGCTATCATCCGCAACAATAGCCACGATCCGCCATGCCGGCGGATACAACGGCAAGCGAATCGGGGCAAAGCAAATCGAGGGAGATGTCGGATGGATGCGGCCATCGAGAAATCGGCCATGCGCAAGATCTACGTGCGCCTGCTGCCGTTCGCGATCCTGAGCTATTTCCTGTCCTATGTCGACCGCATCAACGTGAGTTTCGCCGGGCTGACGATGCGCGGCGATCTCGGCATGTCCGCCACCGCCTTCGGTTTCGCCGCCGGAACTTTCTATTGGGGCTACTTCATCTTCGAGGTTCCCAGCAACATCGCGATGGAGAAGGTCGGCGCGCGGCTGTGGATCGCCCGCATCATGATCACCTGGGGGATCTTCGCCGGGCTGACCGCCCTGGTCACGGGCCCGACCAGCTTCTCGGCGCTGCGGTTCCTGCTGGGCGCCGCCGAGGCCGGGTTCTTCCCCGGCATCGTGCTCTACTTCACCTACTGGTTTCCGGGACACCACCATGCACGCATCGTCTCCGGCTTCCTCATCGGGCTGCCCATCGCGGTGGCGGCCGGCGCGCCGGTCTCGACGGCCCTTCTGGGCCTGGACGGTCTGTTCGGCCTGCGCGGCTGGCAGATCATGTACATCGCCGAGGCGATCCCGACCGTGCTGATCGGCATCGTCACCCTGTTCCTGCTGACCGACCGGCCGGAGCAGGCGAAGTTCCTGACCGCGGAGGAACGCGCCTGGCTCATCGACAAGCTCGCCGCCGAACGCCGCGCCAAGGAGGCTGTGCGGACCTTCAGCATCTGGCAGGGCATGTTCGATCCGAAGGTGCTGCTGCTGTCACTCAACTATCTCGGCATCGTCACCGCGAGCCTCGGGATGCTCATCTTCATCCCGCAGATCATCAAGTCGCTCGGCACCTTCAGCAACATGACGGTCGGCTGGCTGACGATGATCCCGTACATCTGCGGCGGCATCTCGCTGGTGATCTGGGGCCGCGTCTCGGACCGGATGAACGAGCGGCGCTGGAACCTGCTTAGCGCCTGCGTGGTCTCCACCATCGGGCTGGTGATCGCCGGGCTGACGATGGGCACCTGGTGGGCGATGGTCGGCATGTCGATCGCGGCGATCGGATTCTACGGCTCGAAGGGCCCGTTCTGGGCGATGCCGCCGATGTTCCTGACCGGCACGGCGGCGGCGGCCTCGATCGCGTGGATCAACTCGCTCGGCAATCTCGGCGGCTTCTTCGGCCCCTGGTATGTCGGCGTGATGAAGGACGCGACGGGCAGCTTCGCCGGCGGACTGTACGGGCTGGCGTTGCTTGGCCTGATCGCCTCGTTCGTCTGCGCGTTCTTCCTGCACATCCCCGATCCCGCCTCGCGGGTGCAAAGATTGGTGCCGAGCACGCAGCCCGAGTAGCCGAAATCAATCGGCGGGCGACAGGTCGGGCAGCACCTCGTCGAACGACCATTGCTCGGCCGACGCGCCGGCGAGCGCCTGGATGCGCTCCTCGTCCGACGACAATTCCGCGGCCGTGCCCGACCACGTCATGATGCCGTGGTCCAGCACGAAGGCGTGGTCGGCGATGTCGAGGCTGGCGCGCACGTTCTGCTCGACCAGCAGCACCGAAATGCCCTCGGCGCGCATCTGCGCGATGATGCGGAACACCTCGCGCACGATCAGCGGCGCGAGGCCCTGCGAAGGCTCGTCGAGGATCAGCAGCTTCGGGTTGAGCAGCAGCGCGCGGGCGATCGACAGCATCTCCTGCTCGCCGCCCGAGAGCTGGCGGCCGAGATTGCGCTTGCGCTCGGCGAGGCGCGGGAACAACTCGTACACCCGCTCGATGGTCCACGGCCCGGGCCGCTCCAGCGGCACGCGCAGATTGTCGTCCACCGTCAGGTTGGGAAAGATCTTGCGGCCCTCCGGGACGTAGCCGACGCCCATCGCGGCGACGCGGAACGGCGGGATGCGCGTGGTGTCGCGGCCGAAGATCCGCACCGTTCCGGTGCGCGGCGGGGTCAGCCCGACGAGGCTGCGCAAGGTGGTCGTCTTGCCGGCGCCGTTGCGGCCGAGCAGCGTGGTGATCTGCCCGTCGGCGACGGTGAGCGCCACGTCGTAGAGGATGTGGCTCTTGCCGTAGAACGTGTTGAGCCCTTGCGGCTTCCAGCGCGTTCATTCCGCGCCTCCCAGATAGGCGGCCTGCACCGCCGGATTGTCGGCGATCTCGGTCGGCGTGCCTTCGGCGAGCAGGCTGCCCTGGTCGAGCACGGTGATGCGGTCGGCCAGGTTGAACACCACGCGCATGTCGTGCTCGATCAGCACGATGGTGTAGGCGCTGTGCTTGTGCAGCCGGCGGATCAGGCTGGCGACGTGATAGGTCTCCTGCTCGCCCATGCCGGCGGTCGGCTCGTCGAGCAGCAGGATGCGCGGCTTGAGGGCCAGCGCCATCGCGATCTCGGCCGCCCGCTGATCGCCGTGCGACAGCTCGCCCACCAGCCGGTCGGCCTGCTTGGTCAGGCCGGTCGGATGCGAGGATCTCGTCGATGCGCTCGCGCACGCGGGTTCGCGCGGTGCGGCTGAGCCACGGCCGCAGCCGGTAGCCGCTCGCCACCTCGACGGCGATGCGCACGTTCTCCCGCGCCGTGAGCTCGGGGAAGATCTCGGTGATCTGGAAGGTGCGCGCCATGCCGAGCGCCACCCGCTGCTGCGCGGAGAAGCGGGTGATGTCGCGCCCCTCGACGACGATCTCGCCGGAGGTGGGCGGGAAGAACCCGGTTATCATGTTGAAGAACGTCGTCTTGCCGGCGCCGTTCGGGCCGATGATGGCGCGCAGCTCGCCGGGTGCGACGGCGAGCGAGACGTTGTTCACCGCGACCAGGCTGCCGAACGCCTTGGTGACGCCTCTCGCCTCCAGCATGGTGGTCAACTGGACCTCACTTCTCGCTATACGCGCGCACGAAGCCGAGCAGGCCGCGCGGGAAGAACAGCACCACGAGCACGAACAGCAGCCCGATGAAGCTCATCCAGTTCACCGTCATCGGATGAGATGTAGTCCTGCAGCACGACGAACACGGCGGCACCGACCAGCGGCCCCCAGAAGGCGCGCATCCCGCCCATCACCGCCATGATGACGATCTCGCCGGACAGCGTGTAGTGCAGGGTCATCGGATCGGCGAAGTTGTTGAGCAGCGCGTAGAGCGCGCCGGCGGCGGCGGCGAAGAAGCAGGAGATCGAGAACGACAGCCAGATATGGCGCTCGACGGGGATGCCGAGAAAGCGCGCGCGCCGCTCGTTCTCGCGGATCGCCAGCAGGGTGCGGCCGAACGGCGAGCGCAGCAGGAACGCCATCAGCCCGACGCAGATCGCGAACACCGCCACGATGAAGTAGTAGAACAGCACCGGGTTGTTCTGGATGTCGATCAGCCACGGGCCGATATGCAGCGGCTGGCGCTGGAATCCGCGCAGCCCGTCGTCGCCGCCGGTCAGGCTGTTCCAGCGATAGGCGACGTAGTAGCAGATCTGGCCGAAGGCGATCGTCACCATCGCGAAATAGACCCCGCGCCGGCGCACGATCAGCGCGCCGAACAGCGTCCCGGCGATGCCGCCCAGCAGGATGCCGGCGAGCAGCGCGAGCGGCGTGCTGTCGGAGAGGTATTTCAGCGTCAGTCCCGTGCCGTAGCAGCCGAGGCCGAAATACGCGGCGTGGCCGAACGACATCACGCCGGTGAAGCCGAGCAGGAAGTTCAGCGCCATCGCCACCAGCCCGAGCACCAGCACGCGCCCGGCGAGCGCGGTGTAGCCGCCGATCCACGGCAGCCACAGCGGCACCGTGAGCAGCACGATCCAGATCGCGAGCGTGGGCAGCCAGCTGCGCTGCCCCGGGCGCTCGAACGCCGTGTCGGCGGTGGTCGTGCTCATGTCAGCATCCCCTCCTCGCCCATCAGCCCGCGAGGCCGGATCAGCAGCACCAGCATCATGATGACGTAGATCACCGCCTCGCTGGCGCTCGGGTAGAACACCGTCGGTCAGCGCCGCCGCGACGCCGATCAGCAGACCGCCGAGCAAGGTGCCGGTCAGGCTGCCGACGCCGCCCACGATGATCGCGATGAAGCTCGGCATCAGCAGGTCATCGCCCATGTTCGGGTTGAGGCCGATCTGACCGCCCGCCAGCACGCCGGCCAGGCCCGCGAGGAAGATGCCGACGGCGAAATTCAGCGAGCGGAGCAGCCGGACGTTGATGCCGAGGGCCGCCACCGTCTCCAGATCGAGCGTGCCGGCGCGGATGCGCATTCCCATCCGCGAGTAGCGCAGGAACAGGAACAGCGCCACGACGGCGACGATCACCACCGCGACCATGAACAGCCGGTAGCCGGTGACGAAGAACAGCTCGCTGCTGAGCGGCGTCGAGAGGCTTGCCGGCACCGACACGGGCAGCCCGTTGGGGCCCCAGATGTAGCGGCAGACATCCTGGATGATGAAGGCGAGCCCGAAGGTGAGCAGCAGGCTGTACACCGGATCGCGGCCGTACAGCTTGCGGATCAGGAAGCGTTCGAGCAGCAGCCCGAGCACGGCGGTCGACCAGCGGCGAGACCAGCAGCGCGCCCCAGAAGCCGATATAGGGCGTGAGCACGAAGGCGATGTAGCCGCCGAGGGCGAGAAAATTGCCGTGGGCGAAGTTGATGACGTTGCTCAGGTTGAGGATCATCGCCAGACCGAGCGCCATCAGCACGTAGAACGCGCCGATGATCAGTCCGTTGAACACGTTGAACAGGACGAGTTGCAGCATCCGCCGCTCCCCCGGTTATGCTGTGCAGGGGTCGGGACGCCGCCGCCGGGCGGCAGCGTCCCGATACGATCCGTCTCCCGGCGTCAGGCGGATGGGAAGGTCATGTGGCAGCCGGTGTCGGCGACCGGTCCGGCCGCCTTCTCGCCGGGCACCAGCTTGGCGGTGGTGAACAGGTTGGCGGGATTGCCGCCTTTGCCGGGTGGACCTCGCCGGTGAAGATGTTCGCCATCAGCTCATGATCGCCCGCGCGGTAGGCGATGTTGCCCGGCTGCAGCGCCACCTCGGGCGGCAACACCTCGTCCTCGAGCGCGTGCGCCATCTTGATGGCCTCCAGGCTCTTGGCCTTCTCGGCGGCGAGCTTGAAGGAGTGCACGGCAACGTAGCCGAACCAGTGACGGGCCGAGGCGGGCTTGTTGACCGCCGCCTTGATATCGGCGACGAACTCGGCGACGTGCGGCACGCCCGGCTGATCCCACCACCACTCCATGTCCCACCACCCGGCCTGCGCCTCCGGCGGCACCGAGAAGATCGATTCAAGCTCGAACAGCGCGCCGCCGAGCGCCATGTCCTTGCTCATGCCGAACTGGACGAACTGCTTCATGCAGTTGATCTGCGCCAGTCCGCCCATGTTGTTGAGCAGTACCTTGGGCTTGTATGCCTTGGCCTTGATGAGCGTTGCGGAGAAATCCGCTGGTGCTCATCGGCAGCATATCACCTTCGTATTCCCCACCTGCCGCCTTCAGGTTCTTGATGAACGCTTCTTGCAGGGTGTGGCCGTAGGCGTAGTCCGGCGTGATGAAGAACCAGCGCTTGCCGAACTTTTCCACCAGCGTGCCGGTGATCGCCGCCGCGTCCATCGCGGTCGTGTTGCAGATGCGGAACACGTTCCACTTGCAGTCCTTCCCGGTGATCGGGTCGGTGTGTCCGCCGGGGACGATGTGGAACACCTTCTTCTCGCTCGTCACCTGCGAGACGGCGTAGGCGATCGCCGAGTTCACGTCGGCGAAAATGGCGTTCACCCCGTCACGCTCGATCAGCTTGCGCGCCTTCTGCACCCCGGTGCCGACATCGTTCGCGGAATCCTCGACCAGCAGCTCGACCTGACGGCCCATGATGCCGCCGCTCTTGTTGATGGATTTCACGGCGTACTGCGCGCCTTCCACCTCGCTCTGCGCCAGGGCGGCGTAGACCCCGGTTATCGGGTCGATCATGCCGATCTTGATCGGCGTCTCCCCCCGCGCCTGGATGATGGCGGGTGCCGCGAGCGGCAGCGCCCCGAGTGCCACGCCGGCCTTGATGAGCGAACGACGGCCGATGCCGGCGATGATCCTGCTATCCATGACGTCTCCCGGTTGGGTCGAGGGCGCCAGCTTGTGCCTTTGGCGTCCCATTCTTGTTGCATCGGATCAATCCTACAACCAGATCCTCGCTGCCGTCGAGCCCTCGCTTGATGTTCCGCAGACCGACCGGGTCGCGACAGCGTCGTTCCTCAAGGCTGGCTCACGCGTCGGCGATGGAGTTCGACCGACTGCCAGATCAGCAGGATGGGAATGCCCAACGCGAGATCCCTCGCTCTACGCAGCAGCGAAACCCCGAGCGAAAGTTCCGGCGGCTGCCCGAATAGCGCGCCGACCCCAGCGTAGGCCGCCTCCTGCACACCCGCGTAGCCGGGAACGAGAATGGCGGTCGCCAGCACCGCGTGCAGGAGAGCCTCGATCCCGAGCGCCCCGAGGAAGTCGATATCGGCGCCAAGCAGTCGGAAGGCGATCCAGCTGGCACATCCTGTTCCGAACCAGGCGAGGAGGTGGAGCGCGGTGCAAAGGGCGACGCGCCACGGGGCAGCATAGATCGCCGTCAGCTCCTTCTGGATCGCCGCCATCTGGGTATCCGCGTCGCGAATCCAGTTGCCAAGCATCCGACGGCTCAGTCTCATCAACGGTGACGTTGCGCCGCGCTGGAGCCACACGAAGACGAGCCCGGCGATCAGCGCCGCGATCAAGCCGAGGCAGACCGGCAGGGTCATCGAAGAGCCGGGCGACCGGGCCGACAGGATCAGCACCCCGATCAAGACCAGGCCGATCTGGGCGAGAAACTCCGCCGTCACGCCAACCACCGTCGAAGCCGTCGCGGCGGCCCATGGAACGCCATGCAGCGTCACCGCGCGGGCGCCGAGCACGAAGCCTCCCACCAGCGAGAAGGGCAGGCAGTTTCCTGCGGCGTCGCGGACCATTCGCCCCCAGACCAGCACCCAGAGGCGCCAATTTCGGTCTGGCGGTAGCAGCACATACCAAGCCGGACCCAGCACCGCGAACAGCACAAGCTGCCAGGCGCAGATCATCGTGAAGCCCCCGGCGCCGACCGATATGGTCGCGTCCACGACCCGCCCAAAGCCGAACCAGCCGATCAGCGCGGTGCCGAGCAACAGGCCCGTCAGGCCGAGTGCGAGCGACAGGCCCTTCAGTCGCTTCCGATCGATGCCGTTCCCCCAGCGTCTGTGTCCTGCCGCATCGCGACCTCTACATCGTCTGCGCGATTGAGACGAGGCCGGGGGGCAACGACGCTCAGGCCGGCAGGGTCTCATCCTCCGCAATATCTGTCACATCGGGGAGCGGACGGCTCAGCGGCACAGGCCGGCGATCGGCTTGCATCCTGTGGCCTCGCCAGATGACCGCATCGTTCCGATGGCTCACCACGATCTCGACCGCGGACAGCACGTCGCGGGCCGGGAGGAGCCACAACGGGGTCGATCGAGCCGGGCGCGCGAGCCGACCGCGAAGGGTGCGGTCGATACCCCGGACCGCCGCGGCCCGGATCACCCAAGCGGCCGCGAAGCAGGCGATGGCCCAGAGAGCTCCACCGGACAGCACGACGGCGAGGAGCGCCCAGAACAGCGGGAACTGCAGCACCGAGGCGCTGAACGCGATGGGAGCCAGCGCGCCGATCGTCCGGGCCCAGCGGAGCTCGTGCAGCCAGAGTGCGCGAAGGGATCGGTCCTGCACCGTCACGACAGGCATCGTGTCGGCGAGGCGAATGGCAAGTCCCAGCCGACGAATCCTCTGGCCGAGCACGTTGTCATCCGCCAGATGCTCGACCAGCACGCCGAGACCGCCCACCTGCTCGAGCGTCTCCCGGCGCAGCGCCATCGTGCAGCCCAGACAGTCCTGTCGCCCCAGTGCCGCGGCCAGCAGCGAGCCGGGCAGGAACGAGTGGGAGATATGCATGGCTCCCAACAGGGCCGGAATGCCATCGACCGCAGGCTCCCCGCCGTAGGGCGTGGTTACGAGTCCGGTGCCCGCTTGGTCGAGCGCGGCCACCACCCGAACCAGATAGTCCGGCTTCACGTGAAGATCGCTGTCCGCGAACACCAGCAGGTCGTGCTTCGCGAACGGCAGCATGTTCATCAGATTCGAGATCTTGCGATTCGATCCATGAAGCATGGGATTGGCGACGACGGTGATGTCGCATTCGGGAAAGCGCGCTTGCAGACGGCGTGTCACCTCGAGAGCAGGATCGCCGGGATCCTGCGCGCCGACCACGAGCTGGAACGCGGGGTATTGCTGGACGCAGAACGAAAGGATCGCCTCCTCCAGCATCGGCTCGTCGCCGCAGACCGGCTTGAGGATGGTGACGGGTGACAGCGATCCGACGGGATGCTGCCTGCGAATGGCGAAGGCGCGCACCGCAATGAGGCCAACAACCGCCTGCACCGCGCCGAACGCCGTCAGCAGCATCAACACATAACAGAGCATGTGCATGTCGGGGCCACCTCCGGCGCTACATGGTTCCGCCGGAGAGATCCGCGATCCGCTGCTGCAGGCGGGCGATCAACCTGGCGGCGCCGGTCTCGTCGAGCGAGGCGCGGAAATCGGACCGTTGCACGCCCACCCGGCTGATCGTGCCCTCAAGCAGCACATCGGCAGCCTTCCAGGCGCCCCCGGCACTGTCCGATACAGGATGCATCACGTAGTCGATCCGGATCCCCTTGCCGTCAGGGCGGAGGGTGCGTGTCCCGACGATCCAGTCGGCCCCGGCCTGCCGCGGATCCGGATCGATCTCGATGGTCTGCCCGCCGTAGCGCGCAAAACCGGCGACATAGGATGCTATGGTGTAACGCTCGAAGACCGTAAGGAGGGCAGTCTGATCGTCCGCAGGCAATGTTGTCCAGCGTGGTCCGATACTGGCGCGCAGGATCACCGGCAGATCGAGGGCGTGCGTCACAGCTCGCTGGAGTATCCTATAGCGTTGGACGAACGATGTGTCGGCCCCGGCTTTCCACGCGGTCAGGATCGCCTCGTCCAACGCCGAGATCGGCTGTATGAGGGCTCTTGGCGCCGCCGCGATCGAGGCCCTGGGCAGAACCACCACGCCGACCAACAAGATGCCAACGAGCCTCCGACGGTCAAGCCGACCCATGCCAGCCTGACATTCGCGTCCTCCCCCGCTCCGCACTGGTACCGCGGGACCCATGCCACAAGCTATACCAGGACGACGAGCTATCGAACACGAGGCTCACGCGCGACGGTCTGCCGTGCCGAGTGACAATGGCCTCCTCACGCCGCTCGAACAAGTCAAGCAGCGCCCCCAAGGCGGGTTCTCGCCTCGAACGCGCCGATCTCTTTCATCCCGCCACCCGGCTGTAAGCTCGTCAGCAGTCTAGCCCACCGGAATGCCCGGCTCCAAGCCCCGGCTCCAAGTCTGGGCAGCGACGATCTATCCCTCGATCCGCACGTACTCGAACCCGCCCGGCTTGCCGTCCACGCCCCATTTCGGCGGCGCGATCCAGCCGGCGTATTTGCCGGGCTCTCGCACCGGCACCATCAGGCCGGCGAGATAGTCGCCGTCCTCCGTTCCGGGCAGGAAGCCGTCCTTCGCCGTGTTCCACGCCGCATCCGGCAGCACCCGCCCGCCGAGATCCGCCTTCAGCCCGGCGAACTCGCCGATGCGGCGGTTGAATGCGACGTGCGGCAGTTGCAGGCGATACTGGAAACCGGCGGCCTCGATCAGCCGGTTCCAGCGGCGCAGGCCGACCGAGGCGTCGGCGACGAAATCGTCGCGCAGCCGCATGTTGAGCGCCGACAGCGCCGGCACCTGCTCCTCGCGAATGCCGCCATCCACCAGGCGCAGCACCGGATATGTCGCGTCGAGCAGCTGGTGATCGTCGTCCAGCCGGTCCTCGTGATAGCGCCCCTTCAGCCCGCTGGAAAACGCGTTCGCTGCGTTGGTGGAGATTTCGTTGCCGAACAGGTCCAAGGTCAGGGAAAAATGCAGGTTGATCTTCTTCTGCATGAGCGGAAGATCAATCACGCTGAGTGCCCGCACCCGCTCCACGTCGGTCGGATCGGTGATCCCCGCGTCGCGCATCGCCTGGCAGCTGCGCTCGATCACGCGCGCAACACCGCTTTCGCCCACGAACATGTGGTGCGCCTCTTCCGTCAGCATGAAGCGGCAGGTGCGGGAGAGCGGGTCGAAGCCCGATTGCGCCAGCGCGCCGAGCTGCATCTTGCCGTCGCGGTCGGTGAAAGTGGTGAACATGAAGAAGGAGAGCCAGTCGGGTGTCGCCTCGTTGAACGCGCCGAGCATCCGCGGCGTGTCCTGATGGCCGGAGCGGCGCTGCAACAGCGCCTCCGCCTCCTCGCGCCCGTCGCGGCCGAAATATTTCTGCAGGAGGTAGACCATCGCCCAGAGATGGCGGCCCTCCTCGACGTTCACCTGAAACAGATTACGCATGTCGTAGAGCGACGGCGCGGTGCGTCCGAGATGGCGCTGCTGCTCGACCGAGGCGGGCTCGGTGTCGCCCTGGATCACCAGCAGCCGGCGCAGCATGGCGCGGCACTCGCCCGGCACCTCCTGCCACGCGGGCTCGCCCTTGTGCGCGCCGAACGGGATTCTTCTTCCCTCGACCGCCGGCGCCAGAAGAATGCCCCATTTGTATTCGGGCATCCTGATGTAGTCGAACTTCGCCCAGCCCTCGGGGTCGACGCTGATTGCGGTGCGCAGATAGACCAGCGCCTCCTGGAACCCGTCCGGTCCCATGTCCTTCCACCAGTCGATGTAGCCGGGATGCCAGGTCTCCAGCGCGCGGCGCACGCGCAGATCCTCGTTGAGCCCCACATTGTTCGGGATGAGGCCGTCATAGTCGACGTGAAGGCCGTCGGGCATGATGGTTCCTCCTCAGACTCGCTGCGGGTCGTATTCGGGCTTCTGCCCGCTGCCGTATCGCTTGAGCGCGCCGTGCTCGCCGACCGCGCTGGGGCGCTGGAACACCCAGTTCTGCCAGGCGGTGAGGCGGCCGAAGATGCGCGTCTCCATCGTCTCCGGCCCGGCGAAACGCAGGTTGGCCTCCATCGCGGTCAGCGCATCGGCGGAGAAGCTGGCGCGCTCCTCCAGCATCAGCCGCACCTCGTCGTCCCAGTCGATGTCGTCATAGGCGGCGGTGACGAGGCCGAACTCCTCCGCCGCGTCGCTGTCCAGCGCCTCGCCGATTTTTTCCTCCGCGCGCGCGACGCTGCCGGGCTCTCCGAGGAAGCGCGTCTCCAGCCGTGTGAGGCCGTTGCTCATCGGATAGGCGCCGAAATTCAGCCTGCTGAGCTGCAGGCGCGCGGCCGGAAGGTTGCGGTCCGTGCGGGCGCCGGCGAACATCACCGCGCGGTCGGCGGCGAAGGCGATTTCTGCCAATGTGCCGGCGAAGCAGCTCCCCGGCTCGATCAGCGCGACAAGGCTGCGCGCGGTAAGGTCGATCCGCTTGAGCACACGCTTGAGATAGAGCCGGATCTCGCGCACCAGCCAGTGCGCGCGATGCGCCTCCAGCAGCACGTCGGCCGCCAGCACGGCGTCCGCGTCGCCCTCGGTGCGCAGCACCAGCAGGCCGAGCGCGGGCTCGTTCAGGCGCAGATGCAGGATCGCGTCGTCGAGTTCGCGGGCCATCGCGAGCGGCCAGAACGCCGCCCCGTCGGCGCAGATGCCGGCCGGATCGGCGGGCAGACGCGACGGACCGGCTATGGTGAGTGTGGCGCGGCGCGTCGCGCGATCAAGCGCAATACGGACATGATCGTACGCAACGGCATCATCGGCGAGCGTGCGGTTCAGCGGCGTCAGCGCGATGCCCTGCGTGGCGTGCGGGCGATCGGAGCGCGCGGCGAACTCCCGTGCGCGGACCTCGACCTGCTGCTCCCAGGCGGATGGCGGCACCACCTCGTCCACCAGCCGCCACTGCACCGCGCGCTCGCCGCGGATGCCCTCCTCCAGGGTGCAGAACAAATCCGCCCGGTCGCGCCGGACGCGGCGCTTGTCGGTGAGGCGGGTGAGCCCGCCAGTGCCGGGCAGCACGCCGAGCAGCGGCACCTCGGGGAGTGCGACGGTGCTGCGTCGGTCGTCGATCAGCATGACATGCGCGGCGGTGATCGCCAGCTCGTAGCCGCCACCGGCGCAGGCGCCGTTGACCGCGGCGACGTAGATCTGGCCGGAGTTTTCGCTGGCATCCTCGATCGCCATGCGGGTCTCGTTGGTGAACTTGCAGAAATTCACCTTGTGGCCGTGGGTCGCGCGCCCGAGCATCCGGATATTCGCGCCGGCGCAGAAAACGCCGTCCTTGCCCGAGCGCAGCACCACGCAGCGCACCTCCGGGTGTTCGAAGCGCAGCCGCTGCACCGCGTCGGCCAGCTCGATGTCGACGCCGAGATCGTAGGAGTTGAGCTTCAGCTCGCAACCCTCGAACAGCGAGCCGGCGGGGTCCACGTCCATCACCAGATGCGCGACCGCGCCGTCCAGGCGCAGCCGCCAATGGCGGTAGCGGGCCGGCTCCGTCTGGAAGTCGATGCGCTCAAGTTGTGGGCGGTCCATCGCGGCGCTCCCTGCCGAACCGGCATTATCATGCCGGTTTACGAGTGGCAATATAATTCAGGCGCCAGCACGCCTCGCGCGAAACGGGCGACCTCGTCGGTGGTCGGGCCGGGCGCCTCCATGTGCGGCGAGTGTTGGGCGCCGGGGATCAGCACCGTCCGCACCGGGCAGCGCGCAGCGCGTTCCGCAACCAGAAGCTGCGCCCCCGTACCGTAGCGGTCGTCGCCGCCCTGCACCAGCAGCACCGGCACCGCGATCGCCGCGACGTGCCCGATGATGTCCCACCCCCGGAAACCGGGGTTGAGCCAAGCGTCGCTCCAGCCTCGGAACGCGACATCAACCCGCGCGTGGTAGTGCGCCAGCCGGGTGCGCAGGCCGCCCTGGTCGTAAGCGGCGCGGATCGCGGCGATGCTGGCGACGGTGATGTCCTCGACGAAGAAATGCGGCGCGATCAGGGCCAGTCCGCGCACGCGTACATCTCGCGCGCTCCCGCCATAGATCGCGGCGATCGAGGCGCCGTCGGAGTGGCCGACCAGCACGCAGGATCCGATCCCCGCCGCGTCCAGCACGCGCGGCAGCACGTCCCGCGCCTCGTCGTGCATGTAGCTCAGCGGGCGCGGCAGGGTCACGGGGTCGGAGCGGCCGTAGCCGAAGCGGGAGAAGGCGAACACGCCGAACCCGGTCGCCGCCGCCAGGGTCTCGGGGAAATCGCGCCATAGTGCCACGCAGCCCAACCCCTCGTGCAGCAGCACCAGGCTGGGCGCCGCCTCGGGGCGGGCGCCCCACCATTCGGTCTCGAGCCGCCGCCCGCCGACGACGATCGAGCCCGGCCGGCTCATCCCGACCGGCTCACGCGAGGTCGCGCAACTTGTAGCGCTGGATCTTGCCGGTGGCGGTCTTCGGCAAGGCCTCCACCACCTCGACCCAGCGCGGGTATTTCCAGGGCCCGACGCGCACCTTGACGTGTTCCTTGAGTAGTTCGTGCAGCGCGTCGGGCTCGGGCGCGCCATCCCGTAGCACTATGAAGGCCCGCGGCTTGGTCAGGCCGTCGCGGTCCTCGCGGCCGACCACCGCCGCCTCCAACACCGCCGGGTGCGACACCAGCGCGCCCTCCACCTCGAACGGAGAAACCCAGATGCCGCTCACCTTGAACATGTCGTCAGCCCGGCCGCAGTAGCGATACATCCCGTCCGGATCGCGGATGTAGGTATCGCCGGTGCGCGTCCACTCGCCTGCGAAGGTGCGGCGGCTCTTCGCCCGCTGGTTCCAATAGCCCTCGGCGGCACTCGGCCCGTTCACCAGCAGCTCCCCGCTCTCGCCGTCCGCCACGTCCGCGCCCGCCTCGTCCACGACCCGCACCGCGTACCCTGGCACCGGAACGCCCGAGGTGCCGTAGCGCAGCCGGTCGGGCTGATTGCTGACGAAGATGTGCAGCATCTCGGTGCTGCCGATGCCGTCCAGGATGTCCACCCCGACCGTCGCGGACCAGCGTTCTCCCAATGGCGCCGGCAGCGCCTCGCCGGCGGATATGCATCGCCGCAGCCTGGCCGATCCGGCGCCCGGCCCGATCGCGGGATCGGCGAGCAACCCGCCGTACAAGGTCGGCACGCCGCCGAAGATGGTCGGCTGGAAGCGTCGCATCGTGGCAAGCACCGCAGCCGGGGTCGGCCGGTCCGCCAGCAGCACCGCCTGCGCGCCGACCGCCATCGGAAACGTCATGGAATTGCCGAGCCCGTAGGCGAAGAACAGCTTGGCTGCCGAGAACATCACATCGTCCGGCTCGATGCCGAGCACCTGCGCGCCATAGGTGTCGGCCGTGGCGCGCAGGCTGCCATGCAGGTGCTTGGCCCCTTTCGGCGCGCCGGTTGAACCGGAGGAATACAGCCAGAACGCCACCTCGTCGGTCGACGCAGCCACCGGATCGCCACCCGGCTCCCCGGCCGCGAGGAAGTCAGTGATCCGGGCCTGTGCCGGTCCGGTCAGCTCGGGCAGCGTTCCATCCAGGTTCGCGACGATGACGTGCCGCAGGTCGCGCAGGCCATCCAGGAACGGCAGCAGGCCGGGCAGCAGCGGGGCGGAGACAACGAGACCCTCGGCGCGGCTGTCGGCGAGGATGTAAGCGAGCTGGTCGGGCGGCAGCAGCGTGTTGACCGGCACCGGCACCACGCCCGCCCGCAACGCGCCCCAGAAGGCGATCGGGAAATCGACGCTGTCGAACATCGCCAACGCCAGCCGCCGCTCCCGCCCGATCCCGGCGCGGCCCAGCGTGTCGGCGAAGCGGGCCGATGCGTCGTGCAGCCCCGCATAGCTCAACGATCGCCAGGGATCGAGGAACGCGATCCGCTCGCCCCGCCCCTCGCGGATGTGGCGATCGACGAAGAACTCCGCCGCGTTGCCGTTCACGCTCGTCTCCTCCGCGCTCCGGCGCCTTTACGCGGCCGGCGCGGTTGGCCGTGCGCGAGCCTAGGCAGCCGAACGCCCGACTGCAACGACATGGCGTGTCGGGGCCGCGTCGGCTTGCGTGCGCATCCATCGCAATGCACCTTTCCGCCGCCCGGCCGGGCGCACGCCACATCGCATCGGACATCGCATGAGCAGCCCATCGAGCGAGCGCTACTTCGAGGACTATCCGCAAGGCGCCGTGTTCGAGTTCGGCGAGATTGCCGTGACGGCGGAGGAGATCGTCGCCTTCGCCACGCGCTACGACCCACAGCCGATGCACACCGACCCGACGGCCGCCGGGTCGGGCGCGTTCGGCGGCCTGATCGCCAGTGGCTGGCACACGGCGGCGATGATGATGCGTCTGGTCGCCGACCATTTCCTATCCGCCGCGTCGAGCATCGCCTCGCCCGGCATCGACGAGCTGCGCTGGATACGCCCCGTGCGACCCGGCGACCGCCTCTCGCTGCGCGTGACCGTGCTGGAAGCCAACCGCTCCCGCTCGAAGCCCGACCGCGGCATGGTCCGCACGCTCGTCGAGGTGCTGAACCAGGACGGCGAGGTGGCGATGTCGCTCAAGCCGATGAATTTGGTGCGCTGTCGGCCGGGCGGGTAGTCGCATCCGTCGAATGCCCAGGCCCGCGCCTCCCCGTACGCCGCCAATTCCCAACCGGCGTGTCAGCCGCCTGGATTGTCACGCCCTGCCTGAAAGGCCTTGCCCGCCTGGGAGATGCTGCCGATCCGGCCGGGCGGAACGTTGGTGCGCCGCCTGGTGCTTTGCTTCGAGCGCATTCCAGATCCCTCCGTCCATCCGGCCGACGGGTGATGCAGGGGCGCGGCGTGACGCCGGGCGAGCGCGTCGCGCAGGCTGGCGGCCGCCTCGGCACGCTTGTCCGCAGCGTGAAGGTGATGCAGTCGCGCGTTGACCCGCTTCAGCGCGCGGGCGAACACCTGCTTCTTGGCGGCAAGCCCCCGTTCGCTGGCTTCCTCCGCTGCGGTCCCCCGCGCGTCGGCCTTGCCCCGTCGCACCCGAAGCCGGCGCCTCATGATGTCGCGCGCCCGGTTGCGCTGACTGCGCAGCCAACCCGCCAGCTCCGCGAGCTCGGCCTGCGTCAGCGGGCCAATTGCGGGATAGTGGCTACGGACGATTGGCTCATACTCGTTAGCGTTCAACAGGCGTCGCTCTGCTGCAAATTCAACACCCATGGGCAAGCTCCTCGGCGTCTACGGACAGACCAGATCGCAGGCTAGACCGGATGTTCGCCTGAGATAGGGGCGGCCCGTCTCACAGTATGCAGGTTTTCGAGGGTTGCGCCGGGTCGGCCGGCGCCGGGCCTCATGCATCGGAGACGGGTCATGCACCAGCCTATCACCTACGTCGGCTTGGACGTTCACAAGGACACGATCGCGGTGGCGCTGGCCGAGGCGGGCAAGCGGGGAGAAGTGCGCGAGCATGGGCAGATCGCGAACACGCCGGCAGCCGTGAAGACGCTGGTTGCCAAGCTGATGCGGGCCGGCGCCGAACTGCGGTTCTGTTACGAGGCCGGGCCTTGCGGCTATGGCGTTCAGCGGCAGCTGACCGCGGCAGGGCCCGGTGGTGACGCTCGGCACCAGCATCGGCATCGCGATCTACCCGCAGCACGGCCTCACGGCGGAGGCGCTGGTGCAGAACGCCGACCTCGCACTTTATCGCGCCAAGCAGGACGGCGGCGGCGCCTTTCGCCTGTTCGAGCCGGAGATGGACTGGAAGCTCCAGCAGCGCCGCGCGCTTGAGCGCGACCTGCCCGAGGCGGTGGCGCGCGGCGAGACTGAAATGCACTACCAGCCGCTATTCGCGAGCGATACGCTCGACCTCATCGGCTACGAGGCGCTGATGCGATGGACGCATCCGACGCGCGGCACGGTATCTCCCGAACAGTTCATCCCGCTCACCGAGTGCGGGTTGATCGGCGGCCTCGGCCGCTGGGCGCTCGACATGGCCTGCGCCGATGCTGCCGCATGGCCGAAGCCGCTGCGGATCGCGGTGAACCTCTCGCCGCGGAAATCATCTTGGCCAGCGGTCATGTGCGGCCGCATCCAACCGGCCGGACATACGGACGCAAGCGAGCCGATCCAAAACTGCCGTCCACCTTGCAAGCAGGGCCGTCCACATATGGATCGCTTCGTCGCAAGCGCTCCTTGTATCAAGAGTCAGGTTGGCGCATCTGGAACGGCTGGCTTGACGGCTTACTACGAGCGCCTGCGCGCGGCCGGCAAGCCGGCCAAGGTCGCCATCGTCGCAACCATGCGCAAGCTGCTCACCATCCTCAACGCGATGATGCGGGACGGCCAGGAATGGCAATCTCCATGACCCAGACCAAGCGCCGACATCTGCCGTCCCGGCCACCGCGGGCCGCTCGGCTGCGCCGCGGACGGGGTCAAGGCCGCACGCCGCCACGGGCGGTGGACCGCAACGCGGTCCAGCCTTGAGCCTGGCCGCGGCGCAACCGACAATCCAACGCGGCAAGCGACGCTTGACCATCACGACGGTCGCTCGCGATGACGAAACGGGGCAACTTTGATCAGCCAGCCTTTAAGCCAGCACCTCTGGTGCCCCCGCCGCGAAGCGCGACAGGATCTCGCCGAGCGCGATGTCGCGCGTGATGAACACCAGCCGGCTCCGGCGATCCGCGTCCGGCCAGTCGGCGAACCACTCGGGCGGATAGAGCGTGTGCTGCACGGCGTGGATCGCCGCCGGGCGTCCGGGCGCGTCCGCGAAGGCGATGATGCCCTTCACACGCAACAAATCCTCCCCCCGCTCGCGCGCCAGGCCGCCGAGCGCGCGGGCGAAGTCCAGCCGGGTCATCTCGCGGCGCAACTCGATCGCCAAGGTCGAGATCCCATGCGAATGCGCCCCCGCCGACCAGAGCCGCCGAACGGAGCGCCTTGATCCCGAACCGGCTTCGCGGAACAGGGCAGCGGCTGGTTCGGAGAGGTCCGCCGCGAGCACGATCTCCGACGAGGGATTGAGCCCGGCAAGACGGGCCAGCAGCCCATCGGGCGCGGGCGTCAGGTCCGTCTTGCTGATCAGCAGCCGATCCGCCACCACCGCCTGCGCCGTGGCCTCGGCGAAGCGCTCCAACGTGGCGAGACCGGCCAGCGCATCCACCACCGTCAGCACCGTATCGAAACGCAGCGCCTGTTCGAGATGCGCGTCGGCGGCCAGCGTGTAGAGGATCGGCGCCGGCTCGGCCAGGCCGCTCGTCTCGACAACCACACGCCGGAACGGCGGCAGCGCGGCCGCCGCGCGGCGTGCCAGCAACCCATACAGCGTGCGGACCAAGTCCTGCCGCACCGCGCAACACAGGCAGCCGTTGGGCAATTGGACGACATCGTCCGGGCTCGCCTCGACCAGCAGATGGTCGAGGCCGATTTCGCCGAATTCGTTGATCACCACGGCGGTGTCGCGCATCGCGGGGCTGGCGAGAACGCGGCGCAGATAGGTCGTCTTGCCGCTGCCCAGGAAGCCGGTCAGCACCGAGATCGGCAGTACCTCGCTCATCGTCCCGCCAGACGCCCCAGCCGGATCCCCACAGGAGCGTCGGGCACGATCACGCGATTCGACGCGACGGCGTCAGGAATGCAGCTGCGCCGCCATTTCCGTCCGACTGGCGAGATGCTCGCCCGTCAGTTCGGCTCCCTGCACCACCTTCAGGCAGCGCGCATAAAGCGCCAGGATCTCCCCCTCGGTACAAGCGCCCTGACCGCGCAACAGGGTGCTCCCGGCGGGAAACGGATGCTCGTTGTTGGCGCGCCCGGCCGCGAACAGGACGCACTGCATCAGCCCGAACGCGACGGCTTCCCGGCTGTCGCCTTGAACCTGGCAGGTCATGGCCTCTCCTCCATCCAAGATTGCTTTCCTGGTGTACCGAATCTCGGTCAGGAGAGGGCCGCCAGCAACTCACGATTGAGTGCTGCGGCCGGCCTTGATGGGAAAGACATGGAAGGCATTGGCGCGCCCGGAGAGATTCGAACTCCCAACCCCCAGATCCGTAGTCTGGTGCTCTATCCAATTGAGCTACGGGCGCAGCCACGGGCGGCGGTGTAGCGGATGCGTTGCCACCCGACAAGCCCGGCTCACGCCGCCAGCTTATCCAGTTCGCGCAGGATCGACTCGCCCATCACACCGGTGCCGACCCGCGCGGTACCGCTCGCCATGATGTCGGCGGTGCGCAGGCCGCTGGCCAGCACGTTGGTGCAGGCGCGCTCGATCAGCGCCGCGTCCTCGGTCATGCCGAACGAGTAGCGCAGCAGCATCGCGAAGCTGAGGATCTGCGCCAGCGGATTGGCCAGCCCCTTACCGGCGATGTCCGGCGCGCTGCCGTGGATCGGCTCGTAGAGCGCGTGCCGCCGCCCCGTGGCGTCGGGCGCGCCCAGCGTCGCCGACGGCAGCATCCCGAGGCTGCCGGTCAGCATCGAGGCGAGATCGGACAGCAGATCGCCAAAAATGTTGCTGGTCACGATGACGTCGAACTGTCGCGGATTGCGCACCAGCTGCATGGCGCAGTTATCGGCATACATGTGCGACAGCTCGACATCGGCGAACTCGCGCTCGTGCAGCGCGGTGACCACCTGGCGCCAGAACAGGCCGCTCTGCATCACGTTGGCCTTCTCGACGCTGGTGAGCCGGTTCTGCCGCTGCCGCGCCAGTTCGAAGGCCACGCGCGCTACCCGCTCGATCTCGCCCGTCGTGTAGGTCTCGGTGTCGAAGCCGCGCTGCTGCCCGTCGGGCAGCGTCTCCACCCCGCGCGGCTCGCCGAAATAGATGCCGCCGGTGCTCTCGCGCACGATCATCAGATCGAGCCCGCGCACCACGTCCGGCTTCAGGGTGCTGGCATCCACCAGCGGGTCGAGCACCGTCGCCGGCCGCAGATTGGCGAACAGGTCGAGCTGCTTGCGCAATGCGAGGATGGCGATCTCGGGCCGTTTGTCGAAGCCGAGCTTGTCCCATTTCGGGCCGCCGACCGAGCCGAACAGGATCGCGTCCGCCTGCCTGGCACTCTCCAGCGTCTCCTCGGTGATCGGCACCCCGCGCGCGTCGATCGCGGCCCCGCCGACCAGATCCTCGGAGAGGTCGAACGTCACCATCCGCCGCCGGTCCATCCAGTCGATGATGCGGCGGACCTCCCACATCACCTCGGGCCCGATCCCGTCGCCGGGCAGCACCAGCAGCTTCTTGTTCGCAGCCATGCTCTACTCCCGATGCCGGCTGGATCAGCCGGCGGTGATGCCCGGCAGCCACGCCTGGTCGCGCCCGCGCGCCTGCTCGTAGGCGTCGATCTTCGGCGCGTGCTGCATCGTCTGGCCGATGTCGTCGAGCCCGTTGAGCAGCAGATGCTTGCGGAACGGGTCGATCTGGAACGGGATTTCTTCCCCGTTTGGCCGCACCACCACCTGCCGCGCGAGGTCCACCGTCAGCCGGGCGTTGCCGCCCAGCTTGGCGTCGTCCATCAGCTGGTCGCACACCGCGCGCGGCAGGCGAATGGGCAAAATACCGTTCTTGAAGCAGTTGTTGTGGAAGATGTCGGCGAAATCCGGCGCGATCACGCAGCGTATGCCGAAATCGAGCAGCGCCCAGGGCGCGTGCTCGCGCGACGACCCGCAGCCGAAATTCTCGTGCGCGATGAGGATCTGCGCACCCCGGTACGGCTCCTGGTTGAGCACGAAATCCGGGCGTTCCTTGCCCTCGCGGTCGTAGCGCAGCGTGTCGAACAGATGCACGCCGAGCCCGCTGCGCTTGATCGTCTTGAGGAAGCGCGCCGGGATGATCTTGTCGGTATCCACGTTCGCCAGCGGCAAGGGCGCGGCCGGCG
This sequence comes from uncultured Alphaproteobacteria bacterium, assembly GCA_963799825.1. Taxonomy (GTDB): domain Bacteria; phylum Pseudomonadota; class Alphaproteobacteria; order Acetobacterales; family Acetobacteraceae; genus JAFKFI01. The sequence goes on along the minus strand of CAWCYL010000006.1, from coordinate 1,221,999 downwards.
CGGTCAACGTCGTGAATGCTTCCATGATCCCCTCCCTCAGCCGAATTGCCGCACGTCGGCGAGATGCCCGGTGACCGCCGCCGCCGCCGCCATCGTCGGCGAGAGCAGGTGCGTCCGCCCGCCCGGCCCCTGGCGGCCCTCGAAATTGCGGTTCGACGTGCTGGCGCAGCGCTGGCCCGGCGTGAGCTTGTCGGGGTTCATGCCGAGGCACATCGAGCAGCCCGCCTCGCGCCACTCGAAGCCCGCCTCGGTCAGCACGCGGTCGAGCCCCTCCTCCTCCGCCTGCTGCTTCACCACCCCCGACCCCGGCACCACCAGCGCCCGCACGCCCGCCGCCACCTTGCGGCCGCGCACGACCTGGGCGGCGGCGCGGATGTCCTCGATCCGGCCGTTGGTGCAGGAGCCGATGAACACCACGTCGACCTTGAGATCCTCGAGCTTCTGACCTGGCGTGAGGCCCATGTACTCGATCATGCGCTGCGCCTGCGCCCGGCCGGCCTCGTCGGCGATGGCGCCCGGATCGGGCACCGAGCCGGTGATCGGCAGCACCGCCTCCGGGCTGGTGCCCCAAGTCACCATCGGCGCGATCTGCGACGCATCGAAAGTCACCACCTTGTCGTAGACCGCACCCTCGTCGCTCGGCAGCGTGCGCCAGTGCGCGACGGCCTGCTCGAACGCCTCGCCCCGCGGCGCGTAGGGGCGGCCCCTGATCCAGTCGAACGTGGTGTCGTCCGGCGCGATCAGCCCGGCCCGCGCACCGGCCTCGATCGACATGTTGCACACGGTCATCCGCCCGGCCATGTCGAGTGCCCGGATCGCCTCGCCGGCGAACTCGATCACGTGGCCGTTGCCGCCCGCCGTGCCGATCCGCCCGATCACCGCCAGCACGAGATCCTTGGCCGACGTGCCGAACGGCAACGCGCCATCCACCTGCACCAGCATGTTCAGCGACGGCTTCTGCAGCAGCGTCTGGGTCGCCAGCACGTGCTCCACTTCGGACGTGCCGATGCCGAAGGCGAGCGCTCCCACCGCGCCATGCGTCGAGGTGTGGCTATCGCCGCATACGATCGTCATGCCGGGGAGCGAAATGCCCTGCTCCGGGCCGATGATGTGGACGATGCCCTGGCGCACGTCGAGCACCGGGAAATAGGGCACGCCGAACTCGGCGACGTTGCGCTCCAGCGTCTCGACCTGGATGCGGCTCTCTTCTTCCTTGATGCCGGATTTCCGGTCGGTGGTCGCGATGTTGTGGTCGGCGACCGCGATCGTCGCGTCCGGCCGACGCACCCGCCGCCCGGCCATGCGCAGCCCCTCGAAGGCCTGCGGGCTGGTCACTTCGTGGACGAGATGGCGGTCGATGTAGAGGACGCAGGTGCCGTCCGCGAGCCGCTCGACGACGTGGCCGTCGAAGATCTTGTCGTACAGCGTGCGCGGCTTGGAACCGGACATCGGCGTCTCCTTCATCAACAAGGCATCAGGATTACTCGGCGGCGGTGGGCTCGCTCGCGGCACTCGGCACGGTGCGCGCCTTTTCGGCGATGCGGGCGGACTTGCCGCTGCGGCCGCGCAGGTAATACAGCTTCGCCCGGCGCACGTCGCCGCGCCGCACCACGGCGATCTCGGCGATGGTCGGCGAGTAGAGCGGGAACACGCGCTCGACACCCTCGCCGTAGCTGATCTTGCGGATCGTGAAGTTGCTGTTGAGCCCCTTGTTGGACCGCGCGATGCAGACGCCCTCGAAATTCTGCACGCGACGGCGCTCGCCCTCCACCACCTTCACCGCCACCCGCACCGTGTCCCCCGGCGCGAATACCGGCACCGGACGGCCCTCCGTGAGACGGACGATCTCGTCCGCCTCGAATTGCTGGATGATGTTCATCGCGTCTTGTCCTCTTCTCTGATCCCTAGGGCGCGGCCGAGTGGTTGACAACCGCCGCAGCACCGCCGCTTGACTGATATGCTTCCCACAGGTCCGGCCGCCGCTCGCGCGTGATCCGCTCCGCCGCGTCCCGGCGCCACGCCGCCACCTCCGCGTGATGGCCCGACAGCAGCACCTCCGGCACGCGCCGCCCTTGCCACTCGGCCGGGCGGGTGTAGTGCGGATACTCCAACAGGCCCGCCGAAAAACTCTCCTCATCCGCGCTCTCGGCCGCGCCCATCACGCCGGGCAGCAGCCGCACGCAGGCGTCGAGCAGCGCCATCGCGGCGAGCTCGCCGCCAGACAGCACGAAGTCTCCGACGCTGATCTCCTCGCAGCCGCGCGCCTCGATCACGCGCTGGTCGACGCCCTCGTAGCGTCCGCACAGCAGCACCAGCCCCGGCCCGGCCGCGAACCGCCGAGCATCGGCCTGCGCGAACCGCCGGCCGCGGGGCGTGAGGAACACCAGCGGGCGCCCCCCGTCCATCTCATCGGCCGCCGCGTCGGCCAGCGCGGCGTCCACCACGTCCGGCCGCAGCACCATCCCCGCCCCGCCGCCGAACGGCGTGTCGTCCACGCTGCGGTGCCGGCCGGTCGCGAAATCGCGGATATTGCTCGCGCGCAGCGACCAGCGCCCAGCCTCCAGCGCCCGCCCGGCCAGCGAGTGCCCAAGCGGCCCCGGAAACATCTCGGGGAACAGGCTCAGCACGGTGGCGTGCCAGCCCGTCATGCCGCCGCCTCCGCCTGGCCCGGCATCACCGTCTCGTCCGGCGGCACCACGGTCAGCCGACCACCGGCGAGATCGACCTCGGGCACCGCGGCGCGGGTGAACGGCACCAGCAGCGCCGCGCCCTCCGCGCGGGCGATCTCGAGGCTTGCGCCGGCGCCGTAGTCATGCACCGCCGCGACCCTTCCTAGCGCCGCGCCCGCCACGTCGAACGCCGCCAGCCCAACCAGGTCGGCCAGGTAGAATTCCTCGTCGTCCGGCGCTGGCAGACGCGCGCGGTCGATGTACAAGCGCGTGTTGACAAGCTTCTCCGCCGCGCCCCGGTCGGCCGCCGTCACCGCCGCGCCGTCCCTGATCTCGGCGATCTCGGCCACGCCTTCGCCGCGCCAGCGCAGCGCGAACCGGCGCCCCTTGTCGTCAGAGAGGTCGCCGTACGCGGTCAGGCTCGCCGGGTCGGCCGTATAGCTGATCACGCGCATCAAGCCGCGCACGCCATGCGGCCTGCCTACCACGCCCAACAGGATGCGTCGCTCGCCATGTCGCTCGATCAGCATCGCTGCATCAGGCGGCCGGCGCCGCTTCCTTGGCGCGCTCCTGCGCCTTCTTCTTCGGCGCGGACTTCACCGGCTGCTCGCGGAAGGCGGGCATTGGCGCGAGGCCGGCGCGGCCGAGGAAGCGCGCCACGCGATCGGTCGCCACCGCCCCCTGGCCGATCCAGTGCTGGATGCGCTCGTCGCGCAGCCGCACGCGGTCCTCGTGCTCGGCCGGCAGCATGGGGTTGTAGCTGCCGAGCTTCTCCAGGAAGCGGCCGTCGCGCGGGCTGCGGCTGTCGGCCACCACGATGTGGTAGTACGGCCGTTTCTTCGCACCAGCACGGGCAAGTCGGATCTTCAGACCCATCTTCTGTCGTTCTCCTGTCTAATCAATGTCTCAGTAAGGTCGGTTCCGCTGGGCCATGCCTTTCGGCATGAGGCCGGCGAGGCCGTGCCGCATCAGCCCCTTCTGCCCCAGCTTGTTCATCCGCTTCATCATCGTGGACATGTCGTCGAACTGCTTCAGCAGCCGGTTGACCTCCTGCACGGAGGTGCCGGAGCCGGCGGCGATGCGCTTCTTGCGGCTCGCCTTGATGATGTCGGGCGCGCGGCGCTCCTTCGGCGTCATCGACGAGATGATCGCCCCCTGGCGCTTGAGGATCGCGGTGTCGAGATTGGCGCCCTCGAGCTGCGACTTGATCTTGCCCACGCCCGGCAGCATCCCGAGGATGCCCGACAGGCTGCCCATCTTGGTGATCTGCTTGAGCTGGTTGGCGTAGTCCTGCAGATCGAAGGTACCCTTCGCCATCTTGCGGGCGAGTTTTTCGGCTTCCTCCTGATCGACCGTCTCGCTCGCCTTCTCGACCAGCCCGACGATGTCGCCCATGCCGAGGATGCGCCCGGCAACCCGCTCGGGGTGGAAATCCTCCAGCCCGTCGAGCTTCTCGGAGACGCCGGTGAGCTTGATCGGCGCGCCGGTGATCGCGCGCATCGACAGCGCGGCACCGCCGCGCGCGTCGCCGTCCATCCGCGTCATCACGATGCCGGTGACGCCGAGCGCCTCGTTGAACGCGCGGGCGGTGTTCACCGCGTCCTGCCCGGTCATCGCGTCCACCACCAGCAGGGTCTCGGCCGGGCTGGTCGCGGTGCGGATCTCGGTGACTTCCGCCATCAGCTCCTGGTTGATCGACAGCCGCCCCGCCGTGTCGAGGATGACGATGTCAAAACCTTCGCGCCGGCCGGTCTCCATCGCGCGGCGGGCGATCTCCACCGGCGTCTGGCCGGCCACGATCGGCAGGCTCGCCACCCCGGCCTGCTGGGCAAGCTGGGCGAGCTGCAACTGCGCCGCCGGTCGCTGGGTGTCGAGGCTGGCGAGCAGCACCTTGCGCCGCAGCCGCTCGCGCAGCCGGAGGCCGAGCTTGCCGGCGGTGGTGGTCTTGCCGGAGCCCTGCAACCCGACCATCAGGATCGGGATCGGCGCGGCGGCGTTGAGGTTGAGCGGCACGGCCCCGGCACCGCCGAGCTGCTCGATCATCACGTCGTTGACGATCTTGACGACCTGCTGGCCGGGCGAGACGCTGTCCAGCACCTCGGAGCCCACCGCCCGCTCGCGCACCTTGGACACGAAGTCGCGCACCACGGGCAGCGCCACGTCGGCGTCGAGCAGCGCCAGCCGCACCTCGCGCAGCGCCTCGTTGACGTCCGCCTCCGACAGCGCGCCACGGCCGCGCAGCCGGTCGAAGACGCCGCCTAGCTTGTCCGAAAGTGCTTCAAACACGATCCGTCATCCCAAAGCGGCCGTTACCCCAAAGCCGATCGCGCCGCTGCGCGAACCCTCGCGGAGCGGCGGAGCCCCCGCGACGCACGCGGGGACCGGGTGAGCCAGAACTGACCCGGAGCCGAGGCTTATGGGTTCGGCCCCCGCCGAAGTCAACCGGGCGCGCAGTCAACCTGGGCGAAGTCAACCAGCCGCGATCACCGGCCGCCGGAGATCGGCACGTAGGCCACCAGCTTGCGATAGAGGTGCCAGGTGGCGTGGCCGAGCACCGGCATCACGATCACGAGGCCGAGCAGGGCGGGGATCGAGCCCAGAACCAGGAGCACGGCGACGATCAGGCCCCAGAGCAGGATCGGTCCAGGGTTCGCCCGCAGCGCCCGCATCGAGGTCTCGATCGCCGTCTCGATCCCGCCATGCCGGTCGAGCAGAAGCGGGAAGGAGACAACGCTGATCCCGAGCACGACCAGCGCGAACAGGAAGCCGACGGCGATGCCCACGACGATCATCGTCCAGCCCGCGCCGGTGGTGAATGCGCCGTGCATGAACGACCCGAACGACGCCGGCTGCGCCGGACCGAGCGTCCAATCATAGAGCGCCGCCGCGACCACCAGCCAGAACAGCAGGATCGCCATCAGCAGCAGTCCGAACAGGACGATGGTGCCGAATGCCGGCGAACGCACCACCCCGAAGGCATCGCCGAGGGCGGCATCCACCCCCTGTTCGCGCAGCCGGCTCATCTCGTTGAGCCCCACCGCCGCGAACGGCCCGACCAGCGCGAAACCGGACGCCAGCGGGAACAGCAAGGGCAGCAGATCGTATCCCGAGAGATTCCTCCCAGGATCAGGCCGACCAGGGGATAGATGACGCACAGGAAGATCACGTCGGTCCGACTGGCCTTGAAGTCCTCGAAGCCGCTCGCCAAGGCGTCCCGCAGATCGGCAACGCCGATGCGCCGGATCGCCGGCAGCGTGGTGTGCAACTCGTGTTCGTGGCTCTCGCGCAGATCATGCCCGGCCGACCCGACGGCCACGGCGCTGGACCTGAATTGGTCCACGATCCATTCGACAGGGTTGCGAATTGCCATGCTCGTCACTCCCGAAACCGCTTGGCTCGAGGACCGCCGGCCGCATCCGAGGGCTGCGGCCCTCCGTCCTGGGAAGCCTAGCGCCTGAATGGACGCCAAGTCTCGTCATATCTTCCCCGCATATCTTTCGCGGCAATTGCTCGCGCCGATTGCTCGCAGCCGGCGGTGTCGTTAGCGTCACCTGCCGAGCCCGGCCGTTACGAACTGGAGAACAAAGAATGGACCTCACCCGCAAGCGTGTCCTGGTCACCGGGGGCGCGGGGTTCCTGGGTTCCCATCTCTGCGAGCGGCTGTTGCGCGACGGCCACGACGTGCTGTGCGCCGACAATTATTTCACCGGCCGCAAGGACAACATCGCCCACCTGATGGCCGACCCGCATTTCGAGGCGATGCGGCACGACATCACCTTCCCGCTCTATGTCGAGGTGGACCAGATCTACAATCTGGCCTGCCCAGCCTCCCCGGTGCACTACCAGTTCGACCCGGTGCAGACCACCAAGACGAGCGTGATCGGCGCGATCAACATGCTCGGCCTCGCCAAGCGGATCGGCGCACGCGTCCTGCAAGCCTCGACCAGCGAGGTCTATGGCGACCCGACAGTGCATCCGCAGAGCGAGGATTACCGCGGCAACGTCAACCCGCTTGGCCCGCGCGCCTGCTACGACGAGGGCAAGCGCTGCGCCGAGACGCTGTTCTTCGACTATCGCCGCCAGCATCGGCTGCGCATCAAGGTGGTGCGGATCTTCAACACTTACGGGCCGCGGATGCACCCGAATGACGGGCGCGTGGTGTCCAACTTCATCGTCCAGGCGCTGCGCGGCGAGGACATCACCCTGTTCGGCGACGGCACGCAGACGCGCGCGTTCTGCTATGTGAGCGACATGATCGACGGCTTCGTCCGCATGATGGCGACCGACGAGGACGTCACCGGGCCGATGAACCTCGGCAACCCGCACGAGATCCCGGTGCGCGCGCTGGCGGAGCGGGTGATTGCGCTGACCGGCTCCCGCTCGAGCATCGTCCATCGGCCGCTGCCGCAGGACGATCCGCTGCAACGCTGCCCCGACATCACCCGTGCGCGGCAGGTGCTCGGCTGGGAGCCGACGGTGCAGCTCGATCAGGGATTGCAGCACACCATCGCCTATTTCGAGGCGTTGCTGACCGAGCGCGGCAAGGCGCTCTGACGAGGACCGTCATTGCGAGGAGCCCTTGCGACGAAGCAATCCATGCCGCCCGCGCGATGGATCGCCACGCCGCTCAAGCGCGGCTCGCGATGACGTAGACGGTTGGGCGTGACAACGATGCCTCGACACGAAGCGATCACCCTGTAGGATCGCTGCAACGATAATTGGGGGGAGGCCCGATGATGCTGCTCAGGCGCCGTGCGATCGGCTACGCGCTCGCTGGTCTGCTGCTGGCGGGGATTGCCGGCCTGGCATCGACCTCAGCCAGGGCGGCCGAGCCGATCACCATCGGCTTCGGCATGGCCCTCACCGGCGGCCTCGCGCCGAACGGCAAGGCGGCGCTGCTGGCGATGCAGATCTGGGAGAGCGACGTCAACGCGAAGGGCGGCCTGCTCGGCCGGCCGGTGAAGCTCGTCTACTACGACGACCAGAGCAACCCCTCGACCGTGCCCGGCATCTACACCAAGCTGCTCGACGTCGACAAAGTCGATTTCGTGGTCAGCGGCTACGCGACCAACATGATCGCACCCGCGCTGCCGGTCATCATGCAGCATGACAGCCTGTTCCTCGGCCTGCTCGGCCTGGCGGTGAACAGCGAGTTCAAATACCCGAAATACTTCTCGATGACCCCGACCGGCGGCGCGCATCCGAAGGAGTCGTTCGGACGCGGCTTCTTCGCGGTGGCGATGCAGCAGAACCCGAAGCCGCAGACCGTGGCGATCGTCGGCGCGGACGCCGAGTTTCCGCGCAACGCGATCGACGGGGTGCACAATATCGTCAAGCAGGCCGGCCTCAAGATCGTCTACGACCGCACCTACCCGCCAAGCACCGCCGACTACACCCCCATCGTGCGCGCGATCCAGGCGACCAACCCCGATCTCGTGTTCGTCGCCTCCTACCCGCCCGACACGGTCGGGATGATCCGCGCCGCGAGCGAGGTCGGGCTCAAGACCAAGCTGTTCGGCGGCGGCATGGTCGGGCTGCAATCGACCGCCATCAAGACGCAGCTCGGCCCGCTGCTGAACGGCATCGTGGATTACGATTTCTGGCTGCCCTGGGCCGGCTTCGCGAGCCCCGAGGCGCTCGATTTCCTCAAGCAGTACCAGGCGAAATCCGCCAGCGCCGGCGTCGACCTGCTCGGCTACTACCTGCCGCCCTTCGGCTATTCGATCATGCAGGTGCTGGCCCAGGCGATCGAGGCGACCAAGACGCTCGACCAGGACAAGCTCGCCGACTACATCCGCACCCACAGCTTCAAGACCCTGGTGGGCGACGTGAAGTTCGGCGCCAATGGCGAATGGACCGACGAGCAGGTGCTCGAGGTCCAGTTCCGCAACATCAAGAGCAACGACGTGGAGCAGTTCAAGGATCCGAAGAACGAGGTCATTCTGTGGCCGGACAAGTACAAGACCGGGGATGTGGTGTACCCGTACACCGACGTGAAGCGCTGAGCTCAGCGGGTCCGAACGGTCTCGTCATCACCTCGGATCATGTTTCGCTGGTCGCCACGCTCTCGCCCTGACGCGGTTGAGCCACACCGGACCGGTTCGTCGGCTTTCCGCCCGTGCTGCCAAGCACCCCGTTCGTCATCCTCGGGCTTGTCCCACTGCTTTCCGGTTTCCACCTCCGCATCGTCATCGCCGGGCTTGATCCACGCTGTTCGGTTTGGCCGCAAGTCAAACGTCGCTCTTGCCCACGTATGACATCGTCATCATCGGGCTTGTCCCGATGATCCACGACTTTGCCGCCCGCGCGCAAAGTCGTGGATGGTCGGCCGGAGCCTGTCCTCGGGCGGGCCTTGGCCCGACCCGTGGGCCGACCATGACGGGATGGGGCGGGTGGGATTTGGCTTGACAGATATGCTAACTAACTCTATGCTCTCCCGATGTCTGGTGACGCCCCGCCCCCGACCGGCATGATCCCCCGCTTCGCCCACTTCATCGAGGTGATGAAGCGGGGGTTGGCCGACGGCGCCGACCGCCGGCGGCTGCTCGCCCCGCTGGGGCCGCTCGGGCCGCTCGCCGGGCTGCTGTGGCACTACCTCGGTCACACACGGCGGCGCCTCACAGCACTGCACGCGCGCTACGCGGCCGGCAGGCTGCCCGCCGCGCCGCGACGGCGCGCCACCTCGCCCCCGGCCGCCGACCGGCCGGCACAGATGCGCCGGCCGCTGGGCATTCCGCGCGGGCCGGTGTTCCTGCAGTATGGCCTGGGGTGTTTCGTCCCCCATCTGCGGGCGCTGGTGGAAGACCCCGAGATGCGGGCGCTGCTGGCGGCCTCGCCGCAGGCCGGGCGGCTGCTGCGGCCGCTGTGGCGCAAGCTGACCCTCGATCCGCTGCCCGAGGTGCTGCAGCCACCGCGCCGGGCGCAGGCCGAGCCGGAGGCGCCGGCCGCACCGGAGGCGGCGAGCGCCGCGCCGGCCAAGCCCCCCGCGCCGCCGCAAGCCGCGCGCACGCCCGCCTGGTGGTGTCCGGCCCCGCCGGCCAAGCCGTCGGCTTCCCCGCCCCCCTGGCCGCCGCCGCTTTGGGGCGCCTGACGCGCTACAGCCCCAGATAAAACTGCCGGATCAGCTCGTTGTTGTTGAGCTCGTCGGCCGAGCGGCCCTCGAACTCGATCTTGCCGTGCACGATCACATAGCCCCGGTCCGCGATGCGGATGGCCTGGGTGAAAGTTCTGCTCGGCCATCAGCACGGTGAGCTGGAAACCGTCCTTCAGCTCCTTGATCTTGTCGATCGTGCGCCGCACCAGCAGCGGCGCGAGACCCACCGAGGGTTCGTCGATCAGCAGGATGCGCGGCGCCGTCATCAGGGCGCGGGCGAGCGCCAGCATCTGCTGCTCGCCGCCGCTCATGCTGCCGGCGAGCTGGCGGCGGCGTTCCTTGAGCCGCGGGAAGGTCTCGAAACAGAACGCCATGTTGCGCTCGATCGAGGCGCGCGCCGCGCGGCGGAACGCACCCAGAAGAAGATTCTCCGTGACCGACAGCTTGGGGAACAGGCGGCGGCCCTCGGGGACGAAGGCGACGCCAAGATCGACGATGTCTTCCGTCGCACGCCCGACCAGCTCGTGCCGCGCGCCGTCGATCTCGGCGACGATGCTGCCCGCACTCGGGCGCACCATGCCCATCACGCATTTCATCAGCGTGCTCTTGCCGTTGCCGTTGGTGCCGAGCAGCGCCACCGTCTCGCCCGACCCGACCGAGAGCGACACGGCGTTCAGCACGCGCACCGCGCCGTAGCCGGCGTCGATCCCTTCGATGCGCAGGCTATTCGCCAAGGTAGGCGCGCTCCACCTCGGGGTTGCGCACCACATCCTCCGGCCGCCCGTCGGCGATCTTGCGGCCGGCGACCAGCACCACGAGGCGCTGCGAGAACCGCATCACGGCGCGCATGATGTGCTCGATGAGGATCACCGTCATGCCCTGCTCGTTGAGCCGGATCAGCAGGGCAAGAATCTCGTCCACCTCGCCGTGCGACAGCCCGGCCATCGGCTCGTCGGCGATCAGCAGCCGCGGCTGCGTCGCCATCGCACGCGCCAGCTCCAGCTTGCGCATCTCGATCTGCGTCAGGTCGCGCGGCAACCGATCGGCCTTGGCCTCCAGCCCGACCGTGCGCAGCACCTCGCGGCATTGCTCGGGGATGGAGCGTGGGTCGGCGGCGAGCAGGCCCTTGCGCGCGTTGACGGTGTATTCCAGCGGGATGCGCAGGTTGTCGGCGACCGACAGGCTGGCGAACGGGCGCGGCAACTGGAAGCTGCGCGCCAGCCCCATGCGCGTGCGCTGGTGCGCGGGCAACCCTTGCAGCGTCTGGCCGTCGAAGCGGATGGTACCCTGCTCGTGGCGCAAGGTGCCGCCGACGCAGTTGACCAGCGTGCTCTTGCCGGAACCGTTGGGCCCGATCAGCCCCAGCCGCTCGCCCGCCGGCACGTCGATCTCGATGCCGTCGAGGGCGACGAAGCCGCCGAACCGCTTGCCGACCCCGGCGATCTCCAGCAACGCGCTCATGGCCGGGCCCGCCGCCGGGCGCGCACCAGGCCGATGATGCCGTTCGGCGCCAGCACGACGAACAGCACCAGCAGCACGCCGACCAGCAGCAGGTTCAATGCGGACGAAATCGTCACCGTCGCGACCTGCTGCAAGGTGCCGAGCAGCACCGCGCCGATCACCGGGCCAAGCCAGCTCGCCGTGCCGCCGATCAGCGGCATCGCGATGCTGTTCACCGCGTAGGTCAGGCTGAACGCCGAGGCGGGATCGAGATAGGTGACGTAGTAGGGGAACGGCGCGCCCGCCATGCCCATGAACGCGCCGGACAGCGCGGTCGCCAGCAGCTTGAGGCGCAATGTCGGCACGCCGGACGCCTCCGCCGCCTGCTCGTCATCACGGATCGCCGCGAAGCCATAGCCGAGCCGCGAGCGTTCGATGACGCGCGCCACCAGCAGCACCAGCACGCAGAGCGCGAGCATCACCAGGAACAGGTACTCGATATAGCTGCCGCCGAGGATGGGTGCCGCGCGAGGGCGGACCACGTAGGCGCCGCGCGAGCCGCCGACGAACTCCCAGTTGGTGATGACGGTCTGCACCACCACCGCGAGAGCGAGGGTTGCGATCGAGAAGAACACGCCGCGCAGCCGCAAGGTGAGATACCCGGTGCCGAGGCCGATCAGTCCCGACAGCGCGCCACCGACCAGCATCAATACCGGGATGGGCAGCGGCAGCAGCTTGTGCAGGGCCACCGAACTGTAGGCGCCCAGCGCGAAGAATGCCGCCGTGCCAAAATTCACGTAACCGGTGTAGCCGCCGAGGATGTTCCACGCGGAGCCCAGCACGACGTATTGCAGGACGACGTAGCCGGCGAAGTACACATACTGGTTGCCCACCGCGTGTGCCGCGCCGAACACGCAGGCGGCGGCGATCACCAGCAGCACGAAGAACAGGACGTTGCGCACGCCTAGCGCCCGAACAGGCCGGCGGGCCGCACCGCCAGGGTCAGCAACAGAAGCCCGAAGGCGACCGCCGGCGACCAGGAGGGGCCATAGAAAGTCGAGGTCAGGCTCTCCACCACGCCGAGCGTCATCGCCGCGACCAGGGTGCCGGGGAAGCTGCCCATGCCGCCCAGCACGCAGATGGCGAACACGCGGCCGATGTAGTCGCGGCTGATCGAGGGCTCGACTGGCTGGATCACGATGAGGATGGCACCCGCGACCGAGGCCGTCGCGATCGAGAGTCCGAAGGCGATGCGCTTGATGCGGCGCGGATCGGCGGCCATCAGCCTGAGTGCCAGCTGGTCCTGCGCCACCGCGAGGATCGCGCGGCCGAGGAAAGTGCGTGACAGGAACAGTTGCAGCACGCCCATCATCGCCAGCGAGACCGCGCAGGGCACCAGCAGGCGCAGCGGCAGGTCGAGCGCGCCGAGATGGATGCTCGGTCCGATATAGGGCGCCGAGACCAGCCGGTAGTCGACGCCGAACACCAGCACGAGGCCGACCTCGGTGATGAACAGCAGGCCGAAGAAGAACGCGAGCCCCTGCAGCGACTGGTCGCCGCGCCGCTCGAACGCCACGTCGTAGACCCAATAGATGCCCACCCCGAGCAGATAGAAGGCCGGGATCGCGACGACGCTGGCGAGGATCGGATCGACGCCCAACTGCGCGTTGGCGGTGTAGGCGACGTAGGAGCCGAGGACGATGAAGGCCGGATGCGCGATGTTGACGATGTCGAGCATCCCGAAGGAGATCGACACGCCGATCGTCACCGCCGCGTAGAACCCGCCGAGCAGGAGGCCGGAGACGATTGCATTGCCGAGGAGGGAGAGGTCCATCCTCAGTCGCGGCGGCGCGCGGGCGCGTCGGAGCTTGGCACGAACCGCATCGGCGTCTGTCCTCCCTGGCGCCGTTCTTTCGCCGGCACGTGCGACTCTGGCCAAACACGCGACGCTTGGCTAGGTCCTCCAGTCGTCATACCCGGCGAAGGCCGGGTATCCACGACTTGAGACCACTCGGAAGACGTGGATGGTCCGCCTTCGCGGACCATGACGATCCGGGGATTGTCACGGGACGTCCGCGCGAGCCTTGTATCCTTCCTTCAGCTCCCGCCGCAGCAGCTTGCCCGCCTCGGTGCGCGGCAGCCGCTCGACGATGTCGATGGCGCGCGGGCATTTCAGGCGGCCGAGATGCTCGAGGCAGAACGCCAGCAGCGCCGCCCCGTCCGGTGCGTCGGGTGAATCGCGCAGCTCGACCGCCGCCTGCACCGCCTCCCCGAGATCGGCATCCGGCACGCCGATCGCGGCGGCGTCGGCAACGGCGGGATGGCGCAGCAGCACGCTCTCGATCTCGGCGGGATAGATGTTCACGCCGCCCGACAGGATCAGGTCGGTGCGCCGGTCGCTGAGATAGAGAAATCCCTCGGCGTCGACATGGCCGAGATCGCCATAGGTCGCCCAGCCGCGCGCGTCGTAGGCGGCCTGCGTCTTCTCGGGTGCGTTGTGGTACGCGAACGGCGCGGGAAACCCGGAGAACCAGATGCCGCCGACCTCGCCGATCGACAGCTCCGCGCCGTCGGGGCCGCAGATGTGGACCTGCGTGGCAGCGGTGGGACGGCCGACCGAGCCCTTGTGCGCGAGCCAGTCCGCGCAGTCGATGAAGGTCAGCCCGACGCTCTCCGACCCGCCGTAGTATTCGACGATGATGTTGCCCCACCAGTCGATCATCCGCTCCTTCACATGCACCGGACAGGGTGCTGCGGCATGGATGGCGCGGCGGTGCGACGAAAGGTCATAGCGACGGCGCGTCTCCTCGGGGAGTGCCAGCAGGCGGACGAACATCGTCGGCACCCATTGGCTGTGCGTCACCTTGTATCGCTCGATCGCCGCGAGCGCTCGCTCGGGGTCGAAGCGGCGCAGCATCACCACCGTCATGCCGCGCCCGAGCGCGCTCATCGAGAAGCCGTGCGGTGCGGCGTGGTAGAACGGCGCGGGCGACAGATAGGTGCCGGTCTCGTCGCCGTTCAGCACGAGGTCGACGATCTCGCGTCCAGGCGCCGGCTTGCCGCGCTCGCTGGCCGGCTGCAGCGGCCGCATGATCCCCTTGGGAAAGCCCGAGGTGCCCGACGAATACATGAACTCGCGCCCGACGGGACGCTCCGGCAGCGGCGCGGCTTCGGGATAGGCCGTCAATTCCGCCACCTGGTCGGCGCAGCCCGGTGCCGGTCCGTCGACGGACGCGATCGGAATGCCCTCTCGCAACTCGTCCGGCACGGTCGCCGCCAGCGCGCGGCTGGCGAGGAGCAGCCCGGCGCCGCTGTCGCGCAGCACGTAGGCCAGTTCGTGCGGCTTGAGATGCGTGTTGAGCAGCACGTAGTAGAGGCCCGCCCGCCGCGCCGCCCAGGCGAGCTCGATCGCCTCGGGCCGGTTCTCCAGCAGCAACGCGATCCGGTCGCCGGCTTGCAGACCCCGGCCGATCAGCCATTGCGCGACCCGGTTGGCGCGCGCGTCGAGCTCGGCGAAGCCCAAGGTCTCTCCGATATCGGGGAAGATGCAGGCCGCCCGCTCCGGCTGGCATTGCGCCCAGTTCCTCAGCTCGTCCATGCATCCCCCCGGTGTTGGCGCGGGATCATAGGGTGCTACCTTCGGCCGATCGAGAGCACAGGGGAGACAGGGAATGGCCCAGGACAGCTTCGCCGTCGGGCAGGTCCGTTACGAGACCCCGGCGCCGCACGTCGCGCGGATCGTCATGGCGCGGCCCGAGGCGCACAACGCGCAGGGCCTGCAGATGACCTACGAGCTCAACGCGGCGTTCGACCGCGCGGCGCAGGACGAGGAGATAAAAGTCATCATCCTGGCCGGCGACGGGCGCAACTTCTCGGCCGGCCACGACCTCGCCGGCGACGGCGGAAAGAGCTGGCGGGATTTTCCCACCGTCGGCACCTGGACGGATTTCGACGCCAAGGGTGCCGAGGGCCGCTACGGCCGCGAGATGGAGATCTATCTCGAGATGTGCGAGCGCTGGCGCAACCTGCCCAAGCCGACCATCGCCGAGGTGCAGGGCAAGTGCATCGCCGGCGGGCTGATGCTTGCCTGGGTGTGCGACCTCATCATGGCCAGCGACGACGCCACGTTCAAAGACCCGGTGATCGACTTCGGGATGCCCGGCGTCGAGTTCTTCATGCACCCCTGGGAGCTCGGCATCCGCAAGGGCAAGGAATTCCTGTTCACCGCCGACGAGCTGGGTGCCGAGGAGGCGAAGGCGTGCGGCATGGTCAACCACGTCGTGCCGCGCGACCGGCTGTCGGCCGAGACGCTGGCATTGGCGGAAAAAATCGCCAAGAAGCCGCTGTTCGCGCTCAAGACCACCAAGGCGGCGGTCAATCACGTGCAGGACGTGCAGGGGCGACGCAACGCGCAGATGCACGTGTTCAGCCTGCACCAGATGATGCACACACATAACCAGGTGGTCTGGGGGATGCCGATGGACCCCAACGGCCTGCCCGCCGCCGTGCGCGACAAGGTGTTGGCAAGGGTCGCCCGCGCCCGCGAGGAGGAGGCCAAGAAGGCCGCCGAATAGGACGCGCGGGATGCCGACGCAGCGGGAAAAAGCCGAGCGGCTCCGCGCCCTGCACGCGGCACCTGGCGCGTTCCTCGCCGGCAATTGCTGGGATGCCGGCACCGCGCGGCTGCTCGCGCATGTCGGCTTCGAGGTGGTCGAGACCAGCAGCGCCGGCGTGATGTTCGCGCGCGGCTGGCCGGACGGCGACGGCCTGGCGAGCCGCGAGCTCATGCTGGAAAACGCGCAGGCTGTCGCGAGCGCCGTCGCGCTGCCGGTGATCGCCGATCTGGAGAACGGCTTCGGCCACCGGCCGGAGGATGTGGCCGATACGATCCGGCTGGCGGCCGAAACGGGGATCGTCGGCGGCTCGATCGAGGACGCGACCGGCGACCGCGGCGACCCGGTCTACCCGTTCGACCACGCCGTCGCCCGCATCCGCGCCGCCGCCGAGGCTGCCCGCGCCCTGCCCTTCCCCTTCCTGCTCACCGCCCGCGCCGACCAGTTCATGCACGGCCGCCCCGACCTCACCGAGGTGATCCGCCGCGCCCAGGCTTTTCAGGAGGCCGGCGCCGACGTGATCCTCGCGCCGGGGTTGGGAGACAAGGAGGAGATCGAGACGCTGGCGAAATCCCTCGACCGGCCGCTGGCGGTCATCATGGGGCTGTCGAGCTACCGCCCGAGCATGACCGAATTGGGCTGGATCGGGGTGAAGCGGGTCAGCGTGGGGAGTGCGCTGTCACGGGTTGCTCTTACGGGATTTATCGCGGCGGCCCGGGAGATGCACGAACATGGGACGTTCGGGTTCGCCGCCGATGCGATTCCGTTTGGCGAGCTGAACGGGTTGTTTCGGCGGTTGAATGGTGGCGAGGATAGGCGCAAGACTGCGCCGGGTGGTCTGCCGACCTTCAGCGCGGCTTCAGAATAACCCGCGCGACCACGGCCCTGCCGCAGCGGCGCGCATGACGCCACACCGCGGGGCGCCGATATCGGCCAAGGGCCGCCGACACCCGATTTGCTGGCTCGAGTGGCAAGCACTGGCTCGAGTGGCAAGCAACAGTGGGGATCTGGCCGATGTCGGGATCATCTGCCTTCGCCTTCGTGGTCAAAGAAATCAAGGAGATGATCCCTCCCGCGGTATTCTTCGCCGTCGGCTTCAATCTGATTTTGCTGACGACCAACCTGATCCTCCACGGCTATCAGCTCCAGTTCGCAAGCTTCCTGATCGCGACGACCGCCGCGCTCGTGGTCGCGAAGGCGGTGCTGCTGGCCAACGCGCTGCCGTTGCTCCGCCGTTTCGACGGCGCTCCGTTGATCCAGCCCGTGCTGTTCAAGACCGCGATCTATTTTGTGGCGGTCGGTCTGGTGCGGCTGCTGGAAAAGATCATCGAATACCTGGTTCACGGCGGGACGCTGGGCGGGGTTTACGAGTACGTGACGACGCACTTCACCTGGGACCGGTTTTTCGCGATCCAACTCTGGATCCTGGTCCTGTTCCTGATCTACACCTTCATCAGCGAACTCAACGCCCTGTTTGGGGACGGCGAGCTTGCCAGGATCATGTTCACCTGGCGTTCGACCGAACTGAAGCTGACGCGGCGGGAGCGCATTCGCACCCTGGTGAAACTCAGCCGACTGACCGACGCACACACGTCCGATGAATTGAGCGACCGGACGACGGCAGCGCACCGCGAGATGATCGCCCTGCTCCGCGGAATGGCGAGGCGGGGGATGCCGCAAGCAGCACTGCCCATGAAACGGCGGTAGTCAGTGTCGTCCAAGGTCAGCCTCCCGCGTCGATCCGCCGCCAGACGGATCTACGCGGGCGCTAGAGCATGATCGTTTCACATTGAAGCACCCCGGCCGCACCCGTCATCGCGAGCCGCTCTTGGGCGGCGTGGCGATCCATCGGACGGGCGGCATGGATCGCTTCGTCGCAAGCGCTCCTCGCGATGACGGAACGGGTCAATTAATACCAGCCGCCCTAGAAGCCGAATCAGGCTGAGCGTCGATAACCTGAGTTGACGAGGTAGTTGGCGCATTCGACGGGGCCGAAGCGGTGGAGCGCGTTGCCGATGGCGGTCCATAGCGCATCGATGGATCGGGCTGCGGCGGACCGCAACAACGCTTTGAGCTTGGAGAAGGCTTGCTCGATCGGGTTGAGATCGGGGCTGTAGGCCGGGAGGTAGAGCAAGATCGCGCCGCGTGCCTCGATCGCCCCGCGCACGCCGGCGACTTTGTGGCTGGGCAAGTTGTCCATGATCACGGCATCTGCGGGCGACAACGTCGGTGCCAGGATCTGCTCGACGTAGGCGAGGAATATTTCGCCATTCATGGCGCCGTCGATGACGAGCGGCGCGGCCAGGCCGTCGCAGCGGAGGCCGGCCACGAAGGTGCTGGTTTTCCAGTGTCCATGCGGCACCGCGGCGACCAGGCGATGGCCACGGGGGCTACGGCCCCGCAGCCGCGTCATGTTGGTCTTGACGGACGTTTCATCGATGAACACCAGCCGTTTCGGGTTTAAGCGGGGCTGTTGCTCGCGCCAGATAGCGCGCGCTTGTGCGACGTCCGGCCGATCTTGCTCTGCCGCGCGAAGCTGTTTTTTTGTGTGTCAGGTTCAAGCGGTCCAATGCACTCCAGACCGAACCATGGCTGACGGAAACCCCGCGGTCGGCCAGCAACCAACCCGCAACTCGGCGATTGTCGCATCGGGATGGGATGCCACACGGGCTCGGCGCGCGTCTTCATGCGCGGCCAGCCGAGGCACCACGCTGCATCGCTGCTGACGCGCGGTGGTCTCCCCGGTTTGCCGGCGGCGAGCCAGGACTTTGTAGATGTACGACACGCTGACCTGAAACAGCGGAGCCGCCTCATGCGCATGAGCTTGTTCCAAGCATCGCAGCATGCGTCCACGATGGCATCGTAGCCGTCCCACACACGGTGGCAGAGAAAGTTGGCTCGGAGAAATTCCCAGACGTTCTCGACCGGGTTCAATTCCGGAGAATAGCGCGGGAGCGGGAGCAAACTGATGTCGTCCGGGACGCGCAGTCTTGGCGAGGTGTGCCAAGCGGCACCGTCCAACCCGAGCACAGCATGCGCGCCCGCGGTCACGCGTCGGCTGATCTCAGCGAGGTGCGCTTCCATCGCCTCGAGGTTCACCTCCGGCATCACAACCGCGGCGCCGATGCAGCGGTCCGGACAGAGCGCGCCGAAGATGTAGGCCGACGTGTAGCCCCGATCCCGCGGGGCACGCGGGCGCGAGCCTCGCTTGGCCCGGATCCGCGTCAGGGTGCCCTGCTGGCCGACGCGGTTGATCGCCTCTGGCGCTCAACCGTCGCCGAACCAGATCTCGATCGGCGCGCCGTCGGCGAGGGTGCCGATCGCGTCCTCTACCAGATCAGCGAAGCCCCCTTAAAAGCCGCCTGTGCCGCCACCTCGCTCTCGGGATGCTGCGGACGCACCGACAGACGCCGGAAGCGGAGCTTGGTCAGCAGCTTGCCAATGGTCCGCTCGTGAAAGCTGATCTGGAATTCGCGTTCGATGCGATCCTGCAGATCCTGGCAGCGCCAGCGCACGACACCGTCTCGCTCCAGCTCCGGGCCGCTCTCGATCCATCCGGCCAACGCGGCTTCCTGCTCGGCCGAGAGCCGTGGCGCAGGGCCGGGCGCACGCCGGTTCGACCGCCCGGCAAGACCCTCGGCATTGTAGCGGTGCACCCAGTCGCGCAGGGTCTGCCGGTCCATGCCGCACATTTCGCCGGCGTCCTCGCGCGAGTGTCCCTCCAGCACCAACGCCATCGCCAGCATTCGGCGCGTCGCGTTCGCATCCCGACTGCGAGCCGCCTCTCGCCGCAGGTCTGCAGCCGACAAATCCCGCCGCCTGATCGCCACCGCCATCCCAGCCGCCCCGAATCGAGCAGCAGGAACAGCGAATCACCTTCCGCCACCCCAGTCAGATCACATCAGAGTCAGCGACCGAGCCGGTTGGTATAACCTCATAGCCAGGGATCGCCCCGGCTTGCGTCAGTGGCTCCCGCCGCCATGCTGCGAGAGTTTCTCGAGTACTTGGTCGATCGAGAAGCTCGCGGCCTTCTGGCGCGGTGGATAGTCCACGAACGTCTGCAGAAACTGCCCGACGATCTTTTGCGCGGGCAGGAACATGTAGATGTGCTCGGCCATCCACTCGTAATACGTGTTCGATGTGATGTCCGCTCGCTCGTACGGGTCCATCCGCAGATTGAACAGCTTTGGCACCCGCAGCGCGACCAGCGGTTCCGCCCATATCCGCAGCGTGCCGGCGACGCGCTGCTCGAGGAACACGACTTTCCAGTTGTCGTAGCGCATGGCCATGAGGTCGCCGTCGTCGGAGAAATAGAAATACTCGAGGCGCGGTGATTTCTCCGCCTCGCCCTTGAAGAAGGGCAGGAAGTTGTAGCCGTCGAGATGCACCTTGAACGTCTTGCCGCCGATCTGGTGGCCCTTGAGCAGCTTCTCCGTGATGTCCGGCTCGCCGGCGGCCGCAAGCAATGTCGGCACCCAGTCGAGGTTGGAAATGATCTCGTTGCACTCGCTGCCAGGCGCGACGACCCCCGGCCAGCGCACGAAACAGGGGGTTCGGAACGCGCCCTCCCAGTTGGAGTCCTTCTCGTTACGGAACGGTGTCATCCCGCCGTCGGGCCACGTGTTCATGTGGGGTCCGTTATCGGTTCCGTAGAGGACGATCGTGTTGTCCGCGATCCCGAGCTCATCGAGCTGTCGCAGCAGCTCCCCGACCCATTTGTCGTGGTCGATCATCGCATCGTGGTATTCCGACTGCCAGCGGCCCGACTGGCCCATGCTCTCGGGCTTCGGGTGCGTCATGAAATGCATCTTCGACGAGTTGGCCCACGCGAAGAACGGCTTGCCTGCCTTGGCGTGCCGGGCCATGAAATCCTTGGCCTTGGCGGCGATCTCGTCGTCGATCGTCTCCATGCGCTTCTTGGTCAGCTGGCCGGTATCGTTGATCGCCTGCGTGCCGTCGGGATTGGCCTTGCAATCCAGCACGCCGCGCGGACCGAAATTCTTGCGGAAATCCGGGAAATCCTGATCCGACGGATAGTCGCGGCGTTCCGGCTCCTCGCAGGCGTTCAGGTGGTAGAGGAAGCCGAAGAACTCGTCGAAGCCGTGGTTGGTCGGCAGGAACTCGTCCTTGTCGCCGAGGTGGTTCTTGCCGAACTGGCCGGTGGCATAGCCGAGCGGCTTCAGCAGCTCCGCCAAGGTCGGATCCTCCGGCCGCAGACCGAGGTCGGCGCCCGGCAGTCCGACCTTGCTGAGCCCCGTGCGGAAGACGCTCTGCCCGGTGATGAACGCCGACCGGCCCGCCGTGCAGCTCTGCTCGCCGTAGCTGTCGGTGAAAATCATCCCCTCTTTCGCCAGCCGGTCGATATGCGGGGTCCGGTAGCCCATCAGGCCCCTGGTATACGCGCTGATATTGGTCTGGCCGATGTCATCCCCCCAAATCACCAGGATGTTCGGCTTTCGATCTGCCATCACTCGCCCCCGCGATATGAACGGTCGTCATCATTACAGCAGCGAAGCGCCAAGCCCTATCCGCATTTGGCAATGGATCACAAAAGTATTGCCAGGAAGCCGAACGCTCCGATCAGCAGCAGCATCGCTGCCACCGCGATGGCAACTGGCCGCATGGCGCTATAGGCAAAATCCGGCTGCGCGAGCCGCTTCAAGATCCGGACGTGCTGGATGACGGCGGCGAGCAGGCCCAGAACGCCAAGGACGATGAAGCTCTCCCCGAAGATCAGCGTACTGCGGATGGGATCGAGCGAGGTGTGCACGCCGGACGATTGCAGGTAGGCATCCAGCTTGCCGATGCCGAAGCCAAACCCGATCAGTGAGAGGGCCGTGCGGATCCATGCCATCAGCGTCCGGTCCGCCGCCTCGCGATTGCGCTCCTTGGCGAGCTCCGTGGCGGTATTGATCCCCGCTGGTCTGTCACTCATCGCCGACACCGTTCCTACCTGGCGAGCCGAGCCAGCTTAACGCCTTGCTCGGGGTATCGCGGCGACGGCGACCGCCTTGGGTCTATCCCGACATCGCCAGTCCGCTCGGTTGGATCCGGCCCTACAGTCCCGCAAACAGCGCGGTGGAAAGGTACCGCTCGGCGAACGAAGCGGCGATCCCGACGATCAACTTGCCCGCGTTCCCTGGTTCCCTCCCGAGTTCGAGCATCGCGTGCAGCACCGCGCCCGACGAGACGCCGATCGGCAAACCCTCCACCTCGGCGCAGCGGCGCGCGGCGGCCATCGATTGGCGTTCGGTGACGCGGCGGAGGCCGTCGAGGTTTTCGAGTTCCAGCACCTTGGGGCGAAAGCCGGCGCCGATGCCCTGGATGGCGTGCGGGCCGGGCTCGTCGCCGGATAGCACGGCGCTCTCGGCCGGCTCGATGCCGATCACCTGCAGGCCGGGGCGGCGGGGCTTCAGGGCGCGGGCGATGCCGGTCAGCGTGCCGCCGGTGCCGATCCCGGCGATCACGACGTCCACGCGACCCTCGGTGTCGATCCAGATCTCCTCGGCCGTGGTCGCGGCGTGGATGTCGGGGTTGGCCGGGTTGTCGAACTGGCGGGCCATCCAGGCGCCCGGCGTGCGCTCGACGATCGCCTCGGCGCGGGCGATCGCCCCCGCCATGCCCTGACGCGACGGGGTCTGCTCGACCGTCGCCCCCATCAGCCGCAGCATTTTTCTCCGTTCCACCGAGGCGCCGTCGGGCATCACCACGATCAGCTGGTAGCCTTTCGCGGCAGCCACGAAGGCCAGCGCGATCCCCGTGTTGCCGGAGGTCGGCTCCACCAGCGTGGTCACGCCGGGCTTGATCTCTCCGGCGCGCTCGGCGGCCTCGACCATCGCGAGGCCGATGCGATCCTTCACCGAGCCCAACGGATTGAAGAACTCCAGCTTCAGGGCAAGATCGGCCACCAGGCCGTCGGCCGCGATCAGCCGGGGCAGCCGGACCAGCGGCGTGGCGCCGATCGTCTCGAGGATGCTGCCGAACATCCGCCCGCGGGCGGGCACGGATTGGGCGACGGGTTCGGTGGGACGGCGGCGCGGGCCGGTGCTGGCGCTCATGCGATGTTTATCTCTCCGGTCGGCTCAGAACACCAGCTTCGCGCCGACCAGTGCCAGCACCGTCGCCAGGACGCCGCGCAGCACGATTTCGGGCAGCCGGGCCGACAGGTAGCTGCCGAGGACGACGCCCGGCAGCGACCCGACCAGCAACGAGACCAGCATCGAGCCGTTCACCGAGCCCATCATCCAGTGTCCGAGCCCGGCCACCAGGGTCAGCGGCACCGCGTGGGCGATGTCGGAGCCGACGATCGTGGGGATTGGCAGCCGGGGATACAGCAGGATCAGCGCGGTGACGCCGAGCGCCCCGGCGCCGATCGAGGTGATCGACACCAGGACGCCCAAGATGGCTCCCGTGAGGATCGTAAGGATCGTGGTGTTGCGTGTGCTGAGGCCAACCAGGCGCTGCCCGGCATAGGCCATGATCCGGCGCCGCAAGACCAAGGCGATCGAGGTCAGGATCAGCGCGCAGCCGAGGATCGTCGAGATCAGGCTGGCGGAACTCTTGCCGATCAGCTCGAAGCGCGTGACCAGGTACAGCGTGATCAGCGTCGCCGGCACGCTGCCCGCCGCCAGCCGCCCCGTCATCCGCCAGTCCACCGTCTTGTTCATCCCGTGGACCAGGGTGCCGGCCGACTTGGTCACGGAGGCGAACAGCAGATCGGTGCCCACCGCGGTCAGTGGCTGGACGCCGAACAGCAGCACCAGCAGCGGCGTCATCAGCGAGCCGCCGCCCACGCCGGTCTGCCCGACCAGGACGCCGACCAGGAACCCGGAGAGCGAGTACAGCGGATTGATGTGAGGGACGATGTTCATGGCGTCCGGGCTCTGCCGCGCCCGGTGTTCGCATCTCCCACGATCGGCCTCCAATCCGCCTCCTCGGCTCCTATCATGCACAGCTTCCGGTGGGATTGGTGAGTTCGATCCGGCCGCCCCGTCGGCCGGTCAAAGCGAGGGCGCCGCTCCGCACAGAGCAGCGCCCCGGACCAGCCATCGGTCGCACGCTGTCAGGTCTTTTCGTGCGCCAGCTTCGGCTGATCGACCACGCGCAGGTAAGGACGCAGCGTCTTCCAGCCCTGCGGGAATTGCCGCTTCGCATCCTCGTCCGACACGCTGGGCGAGATGATCACCGGCTGGCCGTTGGTCCAGTTCACCGGGGTCGCGACCTTGTGGGCGTCGGTCAGCTGCAGGCTGTCGATCACCCGCACGATCTCGTCGAAATTGCGCCCGGTGCTCGGCGGATATGTCAGGATCAGCCGCACCTTCTTCGCCGGGTCGACGATGAACACGCTGCGCACCGTGATGGTCGGGTCCGCCTGCGGGTGCACCATCCCGTAGAGATCGGACACCTTCTTGTCGGGGTCCGCCAGCACCGGGAAGTTCAGCGCCTGCCCCTGGGTCTCCTCGATGTCCTTCTCCCAGCCCTTGTGGCTGGCAGCGGGATCGACCGAGAGGCCGATGGCCTTGACCCCACGCTTGTCCCATTCCGGCTTCAGTCGGGCGACCTCCGCGAGCTCGGTGGTGCAGACCGGGGTGTAATCCTTGGGGTGGCTGAACAGCACGCCCCACTTGCCGTCTAGCCACTCATGGAACCGGACCCGTCCGGCCGTGCTGTCCTGCTCGAAGTCCGGGGCGATCTGCCCAAGCTGTATCGACATGGCGTGCCTCCTGCCGTTGACATGTCGCCGATATGAGGTCGAGGGCTCAGATCGCAAAGGTGATGGGCTCGGCCGCCGGCCGGCGCAGCCCCGCCGCCGCGGCGCGGCGCAGCAGGTCGTCCAGTGACAGCTCCTGCAGCCGCGTCCTGAGTCCGTTGTCGAGATCGGTCCACAGCGGGTCCACCACGGCGCTCTGCAGCTTGCCACCCGGCCCGTGCGCCGGCTGCTCGTCGTCCTCCGCCAGACTGATCACGATGATCTCGGCCAGCCGGATGTCGCGCTGCGGCCGGCCCAGCCGGTAGCCGCCGCGCGGCCCGCGCACGCTGTCGAGCAGGCCGGCCCGCGACAGCGACTGGAGCAGCGGTTCCATGCCGCGCCGCGCGAGGCCGAGCCGCTCGGCGATGTCGGCGGCACTCACCGTGCCGGACCGCCCGGCGTGGAACGCGATATCCAGCATGATGGACACGGCGGTCATCGCGCGGTCCCGTCGGACGATCATCCCTTTGCTCCAAGCACGTGCTATCCGCCCTCGGCGAACTTGGCCTCAACCGGCCACCTACTTCAAGCGGGTTTCACGTGCGCGCAATGATCGGCTCGTCCCCATGTCCGCCGCCAAGCTGAGCGTCCTGCTCGGCGCCGACAGCCTGCTCGGCCGCCGCTCCGGCGTCGGCCGCATGACATGGCAGATCGCGCACATGCTGCGGCGAGACCCGGAGATCGGCGCCCTGCGGCTGCTGGCCGGCGCGGGCATCCTGCCGCCGGACTGGCTCGATGCGCTGGAGCGGGACAGCGAACAAGGCGCGCGCGGCGCAGGCGGAGCTGACCTGCGGGAGCGGCTTGGCCGGGTTCCGGGAGCAGCGGCGCTGCGCTCCGCGTGGCTGCGGCGCCGGTTGAACGGAGCAGCGCGAGCCCTCCCGCCGCCGATCGTCTATCACGAGCCGAATCTCATCGCGCGACCGTTCGACGGTGCCACCGTGCTGACGATCAACGATCTCTCCTGGCGCGTGGACCGGGACTTCCACCCCGACCAGCGAACCGCCTGGATCGAGCGTCGCCTGCCCGCCAGCATCGCCCAGGCCACGCGCTTCGTCTCGATCTCGGCCTTCACCGCCGGCGAGATGGTGCGCGAACTCGGCATTCCGAGAGAGCGCATCGACGTCGTGCCGCTTGCTCCCTCTGGCCTGTTCCGCCCGATCCCGCCGGCCGAGGCCGCCGCGACCTTGGATCGGCACGGGCTTTCCGCCGGCGGGTTCGTGCTCTCCGTCTCCACTCTGGAGCCGCGCAAGAATTTCGACCGGCTGCTCGCCGCACACGCGCTCCTGCCCGACGCCCTGCGCGCGCGCCAACCCCTGGCGATCGCCGGCGGCCAGGGATGGGGCGGCGCGCTTCAGGGCGAGCAGGCCGAGCGGGCGCTGCGGGCGGGGCATCTGCGGTTGCTCGGGCATATCGTCGATGCCGAGCTGGTCGCGCTCTATTCGCAGTGTTCGACCTTCGCCTTCCCGAGCCTCTACGAGGGCTTCGGCCTGCCGGTGATCGAGGCGATGGCGTGCGGCGCGCCGGTGGTCGCCGCCTCGACCACGGCCACCGGCGAGACCGCCGGCGACGCCGCGCTGCTGGTCGATCCGCTCGACGAGAACTCCATCGCCGACGCGCTGCGGACCGCGATCGAGGACCGGGATGTCGCCGACCGGCTGCGTGCCCAGGGTCTGGCCCGAGCCGCGACGTTCACTTGGGAGACCACGACCGCGCGCTTGATCGCGAGCTGGCGCCGGGCGCTGGCCGCCTGATCAGGCGGCCAGCGCCGCCTCCGTCGAAACATGCTCCGCGATCGGGCTGTCCAGCCCGAGCCAGGCAACGACCGTCTCCGGCGACGTGCCCAGCACGCTCGCGTCGGTGGCAGGCTCGAGCCATTCGGCTTCGGACGCCGCCTGTTCCGAGCCATGCAGCACCGCCTCCACGCTGCGCCAGATGCTGCGTTCGCGCCATTCGGGCGTGCCCGATCCGGTCCACGCGCTCCGATAGATCAGCCGCGCCCGGCTCCCGAGACGCAGCGCGGGGAGCAACGCCTCCGCCGCGGCGGCGTCGGTCAGGATGGCGGCATCGAGCTCGGCGCCGTGCTCCGCGATCCACCGGCGCACCTCGGGAGCGCCGCCGTGCAGCACCTCGACACCGAGATCCCGGAGCATCGCGGTATCCGCTGCTGCCCCGTCGAGAGGACAGAACTTCACGACAAGACCGGCCCCGGCGAGAAGCCGCAGCAGCGGTACCACGCCGTCGACCGGGGCCGGCGACCATGCGCCGAGCACCAGAACGATCCGGCGGTCGCGCACGCGTTCGCAGGCGCGCAACAGGTTCATGTCGGGCGGATAATGCTCGGCCGCCAGCACTCGCGACCATTTCGCCAGCAGCTTCGGCTGGTTCACCTCGTTGAACCGCTTGACCCCCTCGGTCAGATCGGTCCCGTTCGTCACCCCCTCGAAATGCACGATGCGTGAGAGCGGCTGGTACAGCACCTTCCGCCCCGTCTCGCGGATGCGGAAGGCGAGGTCCGAATCCTCGCAATAGGCGGGCGCGAACATCTCGTCGAAGCCGCCGAGGCGGGCGAACAGCTCCGCGCGAACGAGCAAGGCGGCACCCGAGACGTAGTCCACCTCGCGGACATAGTTGTATTCCGGCTTCTCCGGGTCGTCGCCTCTGCCGTAGGTCCGTCCCGTCGCGTTGTCCCAGACGATCGCGCCGGCTTCCTGCAAGCTTCCGTCGGCGAACAGCAGCTTGCATCCGACTGCCCCCGCGTCGGGGCGCGCCCGCATCAGCGCCACCATCGGGTCGAGCCAGCCGGGCAGCACCTGGGTATCGTTGTTGAGGAAGAACACGAATTCGCCGCGCGCCAGCCGCGCCGCCGCGTTGCAGCTACGGAGGAAGCCGAGATTCGCCTCGTTGACGACGAGGCGGATGCCACGCACCCGCGCCAGGCGCTCGATCTCGGGGTCGCGCGAGGCGTCGTCGACGACGATGATCTCGATCGGCACATCCGGCAGGTCCCGCGCCATCGACGCCAGGCAGCGCAACGTGTAGCCGACCTTGCCGAACGTCGGGACGATCACCGAGACGACGATCCGGGCGTCCGGTTCGGGGAACGCGATCTCCTCCGGTTCGGCCGTCTCAATGAGAGTGAACGTCGCGCGGCAAGGCACCGCATCGGGGAGAGACGCGGGCTCGGGGGCGCTCGACCCCGCTCCGCACGCCGGGACCATATCCGGCGGAGGCACCGGTTCGCACGCGGCGTCCGGGACAGGCGTGATCCGTGTTCGGTGCAGGGGCCGCCTCGCCCGTCCGACCAGCCGCAGCGCATGGCGGCCCAGCCGGGCCAGTCGCGGGTGGCGTGATCCGATCCCACGGAGCGGCCCGGTCAGCCGCCACAGCGTGCTGGCGCGCAACGCGGCAAGCTCCGCGAGGGCGCATTCCAGGCGGTCCGCGGCCGCCGCTCGCTCGGTCTCCCGCTCCCGTTCCCAATCGCGCTGCGCCGCCTCCCGCTGCTCCTCCCATTGGTGCGCCGCTGTCTCACGCTCGGCCTCCGCGCGGGCGAGCGCACCGCGCAGCGCCTCGACGGTGCGGTGCAGTCCGGCGACCGCCGCGAACTCGTGGTCGGCCGAACCCGAGGTCGCCCTTTCAAGGAACCGCGTGCGATGCGCCCGCCGCAGCGGCGCGAGCCGGGCTGCATAGGCCGCTTCGAGCCGCCGGCGGATGCGGGGGAACAGCACCTCCCCGCCCGGTCCCGCCGTCTCCTCCCAGACCTTCACCCGGTCGACCATGTCGTAGACGGCTCGCAGTAGCGCGACGGCGGCAGGATAGTCGTCGCCAGCGGCCCCGCGCGTGCGGTCCCTCCAGAAATCTATCCGCTGATGCGCGAACGCGATCAGGTCTCGCTCATGCGGGACCGCCCGATCGCGGTCGGGGCGGGACGTGTAGCGATTGGTCTTGTCCATCCACTCGGCCACGTCGTGGTACGATAGATGATGGATGCAGACGCCACCCTGCGCCGGGATCTCGAAGGATCGCTCGCTGTGACGCACGATGCCGGCGTGCACGGTGGGGCAAAGGAGACGCACCCCCGACGAAACAGGCGCGGGTGGGTCTCCGGCCAATAGTAGGCACGCTCGTCATGTCGGCCCAAGATGTAGTGACGAAGCGGGAGGAAATAGATTTCCGCGCGCGGCGCCCGCAGTTCCGCGTCGATGAACAGCACCGCTTCGGGGCTGAGGCATTCGTCGTCATCCAGGCACAGGATCCAGTCGTGCGAGCACTGGGACAGCGCGAAGGCGCGGGTCTCCTCGACCGTGGGCGACCAGGGAACCGAGATCACCCGGTCGGCCAGGCCCGCCGCCACCGACGGGCTGTCATCGGTGGAGGATTTGTCCACGACGATGACCTCGTCCGCGAAGCCCAACGCCGCCAGGCAGGTGCGCAACAGCGCTGCGCGATTGTAGGAGACGACGAACACGCTGAGCTTCTGCCGCGCCCCATCGCCGATGACCTGAGGGGGCTCCGGCGCGAGCCAGTTTCCTTCCAGACACCCTGAAGGCGGGCTAACCGCTTCGACCCACATTCGTCTACCCTCGGCGGCTCAGCTTGCGATGGCGGCTTGGCTGCGGTCCTCATCCTATGGTTGAGTACGGACGCTATATCAATCTCTAGTTGCGAATTGCCGGCGGATTTTTCATCTTTTTTAGTCAGATTCGCCAGAAGGCCCCGCGAATTGACACGACCGGCGCCGGACTCCCACTCTGCCGCGCAGGGGGAGGCACGGCATGACACGGCAAGACTGGCGCGTTACGGGCGCTGCTCGCATCCAGGACCTTCCTGCACATGCCCTCGGTCTACGACCCGATCGGCGCGCGGCTCGTCGAGCAGACCGGCTTCGAGGCGGCGTATGTCGGCGGCTATGTCAGCGGCGGCTCCCGCGCGACCACCGAGCCGCTGATGACCATGACCGAGCAGGTGGCGATCGCCGCCGAGGCGGCCGCCAGCGTGACGATCCCGGTGATCGCCGACGCCGGCGCCGGGTTCGGCGAGCCGCTGCACACCATGCGCACGGTGCGCGAGTTCGCCCGCGCCGGGATCGCCGGCATCCATATCGAGGACCAGCTGTTCCCGAAGCGCGCGCACTACCACAAGTACCAGGTGCACGCGGTCCCCGCCGACGATTTCGTCGCCAAGATCCGCTATGCCTGCCGCGAGCGTGACCGGATCGACCCGCGACTTCCTCATCATCGCGCGCACCGACACGTGCCGCGAGTTCGGGCTCGACGAGGCCGCCGACCGGATCAACCGCGCCGCCGATGCCGGCGCCGACATGGGGCTGCTGTTCCCG
Source organism: uncultured Alphaproteobacteria bacterium (assembly GCA_963799825.1). GTDB lineage: Bacteria > Pseudomonadota > Alphaproteobacteria > Acetobacterales > Acetobacteraceae > JAFKFI01. The sequence goes on along the minus strand of CAWCYL010000006.1, from coordinate 1,192,100 downwards.
CGCGACCCAGCCGAGGCCGAGCAGGCGCCGCGCGCGTGCCGCGTGCCGCTGGTCTACGTGATGAGCCGCGGCAACCGCGACGGACGGCCCATCTTCACCCGGCAGGAGCTGGAGCAGATGGGCTACGCCGCGTGCATCGACGCGCAGGTGGTGCTCGGCGCCGCGTTCATCGCCATGCAGCGCACGCTGCGCGAGCTGCGCGACACCGGCGCGGTCGCCAGCATCACGGCGGAAGAATTCGTCCGCGCGCGGCAGGACATCGAGGACATCATCGGGCTCGACGAGCACTACGCCATCGAGGAGGAGACGGTCGAGCATCGACCGTGATCGCCATGCGTCTGCAAGACATCGCCCAGGTCATCCGCAGCAAGAACGCCGGTCCGCGCAAGCTGACGCTCGACGTGATGTTCGCCGACGACGCCGACTATCGCCGCGTCGCCGCGTCCGGCGCGCTCAACGCGAGCCGCATCGCCGCGCTGTATGGGCTCGCGGCGCAGGACGTGGCGGTGATCGAGTATCCGCTCGGCCGCGCCATCAAGATCACCATGCCGCGCCGGCTGACCTCGGGCGATCCCGGGCGACCGCGACGTGTACGGCGCGCAGCAGCACACGCCGCTGCTCGGGATCGAGCTGTGAGCGCCGTCGCGCGGGTTCGCGCCGCGTTCGAGGGTGCCGCGCGACGACGCAGCATCCGCCTGCTCGGCGCCTCCGGCCAGCTCGGCTACGGCATCCCGACGCCGGCCTTCGAGGCCGGGCTGGCGCGCGAGCCGGACCTGATCGGCTGCGACATGGGCTCGACCGATATCGGCCCGAGCTATCTCGGGCGCGGCGAGATGGCGACCGCGCCGGACGCGACCCGGCGCGATCTGCGCAAGGTGCTGCTCGGCGCGCGCGGGAAAGATATTCCGCTGGTGATCGGCTCGGCCGGGTCGGCCGGCGCGCGACCGCATCTCGACGCGACGCTCGCCATCGTGCGCGAGATCGCGCGCGCCGAGGGGCTGCATTTCCGCCTCGGCGTGCTGCGCGCCGACATCGCCGAAGGACCGCGCTGCACGCCGCGCTGCGCGCCGGCGACGTGCGCTCGTTCGACGCCTCGCCGGAGCTGACCGAGGAAGAAATCGACGGCGCGAGCCACATCGTCGCGCAGATGGGCACCAGCGCGATCCAGCGCGCGCTCGCCGCCGACGTGGACGTGGTGATCGCCGGCCGCGCCTGCGACACGGCGATCTTCGCCTCGCTGCCGGGAATGCTCGGCTTCCCGATGGGCCTCGCCGTGCACATGGCGAAGATCATCGAGTGCGCGTCGCTGTGCTGCCTGCCCGGCGGGCGCGATTCCATCCTGGCGACGCTCGACGAGGACGGCTTCGAGCTCGAAAGCATGGCGCCGCAGCGCCGCGCGACGCCCGTATCGGTCGCCGCGCACAGCCTCTACGAGCAGGGCGACCCGTACACCGTCGCCGAACCCGAGGGCCGGCTCGATCTGCGCGAGGCGCGCTACGAGGCGATCGACGATCGCCGCACCCGCGTCACCGGCGCGCGCTGGCAGGAGGCCAGCGAGAACTGGGTAAAGCTCGAAGGCGCGCGGCTGGTGGGCGAGCGCGCGGTGCTGCTCGCGGGCGCCGCCGACCCGCGCTTCATCGCCCGCGCCGAGACCATCCTCGCCGAAGTCGCCGAGGTGGTGCGCGAGCTCGTCTGCGAGAACACGCCGCAGGATTATTCGCTGTTCTGGCGGGTCTACGGCGCGAACGGCGTGCGCGCCGCGGTGCCGCCGGGCGAGGCGCCGCCGAACGAGATTTTTGTCCTCGGCGAGTGCATCGCGCCGACCCGCGCGCGCGCCGCCGAGGTGGTGCGCACGATGAAGCAATACCTGCTGCATCACGGCTATCCCGGCCGGCAATCCACCGCCGGCAATCTCGCCTTCCCGTTCACGCCGCCCGAGGTGTCGATCGGGCCGGCCTATCGGTTCAACATCTATCACCTGATGCGCGCGCACGATCTCGACGCGCTGTTCCCGCTCGAAGTCGAAACTCTCTGACGGAGGACACCGGCACATGATCCAGTCCAGCAGGATCGACGCGCTGCTGCATGATGCCGCCGAGACCGGGAAGGTTCCCGGCGTCGTCGCGATGGCGGCAAACCAAAGCGGCATCGTCTACGAGGGCGCGTTCGGCCAGCGGATGCTGGGCGGCGCGCAGCCGATGACCCTCGACACGGTGTTCTCGATCGCCTCGATGACCAAGGCCATCACCGGCCGCCGCCGCGATGCAGCTCGTCGAGCAAGGCAAGCTCACGCTCGACGAACCGCTCGGCCGCTTCGCCAGGCAGCTCGCCGAGCCGCAGGTGCTGGAAGGTTTCGATGCATCCGGCGCGCCTCGCCTGCGCCCCGCGCGCCGGCCGATCACCTTGCGCCACCTGATGACCCACACCGCCGGCTTCGCGTACGACGTGTGGAACGCCGATCTGCACCGCTACGCCGAGGTGACGGGCAAGCCGGGCGCTCGCACCGGGACTGCTCGCCGGGCTCGACGCGCCGCTGGTGTTCGATCCCGGCGAGCGCTGGGAATACGGCATCAACATCGACTGGATCGGCCGCGTCGTCGAGGCGATCAGCGGCGAGGATCTGGAGAGCATATTTCCGCGCGCATCTGTTCGATCCGCTCGGGATGCCCGACACGGGCTTCGTGCCGACCGACGCGCAGGCCGCGCGCGGCGCGGGGATGCACGTACGCGCGCCCGACGGCTCGCTCACCGGCACGCCGTACCAGAAGCCGTCATTTCCCGAGTTCTACCCTGGCGGCGGCGGATTGTTCTCCACCGGGCGGGACTATCTGCGCTTCCTGCGCGCGCTGATGCACGGCGGCAGCCTCGACGGCGCGCGCGTGCTCAAGCCGGAGACGGTCGCGCTGATGGGCCGAGAACCACATGGGCGAGCTCAACGTGCTGCCGATGCGCACCGCCGATCCCGCCGCGTCGAACCATGTCGAGCTGTTCCCCGGCATGGCGAAGAAATGGGGGCTGAGCTTCCTCATCAACACCGAGGACGCGCCCGCCGGGCGCAGCGCCGGCAGCCTGTGCTGGGCCGGACTGCGCAACACCTATTACTGGCTGGACCCCAGGAAGCGCGTCGCTGGCGTGCTGCTGACGCAGATCTTGCCGTTCGGCGATCCCACGGTGCTCGGCCTGTTGGACGCGTTCGAGGGCGAGGTCTACAAGGCGCTCGCCTGACCAGGGAGCGTCGTCATGGCCGCACTCGAAGCAATCCCCTATCCCGACGCCAAGCTGCGCCGGATCCTCTCCTCGGTTCGCACGATCGCGCTGGTCGGCGCGTCGTCGAACTGGAACCGGCCGAGCTACTTCGTGATGAAGTACCTGCAGGGCAAAGGCTACCGGGTCATTCCGGTAAACCCCGGCCTCGCCGGCCAGGAGCTGCTGGGCGAGCGCGCCTACGCCTCGCTGCGCGACATTCCCGAGCCGATCGACATGGTCGACATCTTCCGCGCCTCCGACCAGGTGGGACCGATCGTCGACGACGCCATCGCGATCGGCGCCAAGGTGGTGTGGATGCAGCTCGGCGTGCGCAACGACGAGGCTGGCGCGCGTGCCGAGGCGGCGGGGCTCGAGGTGGTGATGAACCGCTGCCCGAAGATCGAGTTCGGCCGGCTCGGCGGCGAGCTGTCGTGGAGCGGCGTCAATTCCAGCATCATCCGCAACCGCGCCGCCGAGCCGCCGACCGCGCAGCGCGACAAGGCCGGTCGAGTTGCCGGCCGACAATCTCTCCTACGGCTTCGAGACGCGCGCGGTGCACGCGGGCGCCGCACCCGACCCCACCACGGGCGCGCGCAACACGCCGATCTATCAGACGACCGCCTTCGTGTTCGACGACGTGGATCACGCCGCCTCGCTCTTCAACCTGCACAATTTCGGCTACATCTACGGCCGGCTGACCAATCCCACCGTCTCGGTGCTGGAGGAGCGGATCGCCAGCCTGGAGAACGGCCGCGCCGCGCTCGCCGCCGCCTCGGGACACGCCGCGCAGTTCCTTATCTTTGCGACCTTGCTGGAGCCGGGCGACGAGTTCCTGGCCTCGCGCAACCTGTACGGCGGATCGCTCACGCAGTTCGGATTGTCGTTCAAGAAGCTTGGCTGGACCTGCCATTTCGTCGATCCGCACGATCCGGAAAATTTCCGCCGCGCGCTCACGCCGCGCTGCAAGGCGATCTTCGTCGAGAGCCTGGCCAACCCCGGCGGCATCGTCGTCGATCTCGAGGCGATCGCGCGCGTCGCGCACGACGCCGGCATGCCGCTGATCGTCGACAACACCCTCGCCACCCCGTACCTGTGCCAGCCGATCGAATGGGGCGCCGATCTCGTCTGCCACTCGACGACGAAATTCCTCGACGGGCACGGCAACTCGCTCGGCGGGGTGATCGTCGAGTCAGGAAAATTCGACTGGTCGGCGGACGGAAAATTCCCTTCGCTGAGCGAGCCGGAGCCCGCCTATCACGGGCTGAAGTTCCACGAGAATTTCGGCGATTTCGCGTTCACCATGAAGGCGCGCGCCGTCGCGCTGCGCGATTTCGGCCCGACGATGGCGCCGATGAACGCCTTCCTCACCATCACCGGCATCGAGACGCTGCCGGTGCGGATGGACCGGCACGTCGCGAACGCGCAGAAGGTCGCGGAATTCCTTGCCTCGCATGAGCGGGTCGGCTGGGTGTCGTATGCCGGCCTGCCGGAGAACCGCTATCACGCGCTGGCGCGGAAATACCTGCCGCGCGGCGCGGGCGCGGTGTTCACCTTCGGCGTGAAGGGCGGCTACGAGGCGGGGATCAGGATGGTGGAGAACGTGCGGCTGTTCTCGCATCTCGCCAATATCGGCGACACGCGCAGCCTTATTCTCCATCCGGCCTCCACCACGCACCGCCAGCTCACCGACGAGCAGCGCGAGGGCGCCGGCGCCGGGCCGGACGTGATCCGGCTGTCGATCGGGCTCGAAAGTGCCGACGACATCATCCGCGATCTCGACCAGGCGCTCGCCGCGTCGCGCGGCTGAGCAGCGCCTCGGCGAGCAGCGGCAGATCGTCGGCCCAGTATTCTGGCGGGCGCGGTCGCCGCGCACCGAACGCGGCAAGCGGCCGGCACGAGAGCAGATCCAGCATGTCGCGCGGCGGCAACGCGCCCCTGCCGCCGATTGCGCCCAGCAACGCGCCGGCAACCGGATCGACGCCGCGTATCCCGGCGATCGCGGTGCCGCGCATGAGATGAAAAAACCCGCTCTGCAACAGGAACAGTGCGCGATCGCTCGGTTTCCGCCGGTTGCTCCGCCGCTGATCGCAGCGCCCGCTGCACGCCCGCATCGGGCTGCATGGCCGCCGCGTCGAGTGCCGCGCGCATCATGTCGTCGCGCGAACCGCCATCCACCGCTGTCGCGATCGCGGCGGCCACCGGCGCGCAGGCCAGCACGGCGGCTGGCTCCGTGTGCGTCCGTCGCGCATCGGCCACCGCCAGCGCCGCCGCCTCGCTCGGCCGCGTCCCGATGGCGAGCGGAGCGCACCGCAGCACCGGCTCGACCGCGCGGCGACCCGGCTTGCGGCTCACCATCCGCGATCAGACTGCGCGCGAGGATCAGTGCCGCTTCCATGCCAGGACCGGGCTGGCCGGGGAGTCCGTCGGATCCCGCGCCCCTCGCCGATCGCGAGCCCCGCGAGGCAGCCGATCGCGCGGTCGAGCCCGTGCTCCGACCGGGGCGGCGCCAGCGTGACGCGCTCGGCGAGCGGCGTCTCGGGCGGCTGGCCGAGCGACCAATCGCGGTCGAGCAGCGCACCCACGGCCGCGGGCGCGCCCGCGAAGCATTTGTCCATCCCGCCGCTGCCGTTCGGTCCATAGACCGGCGGGTTCCCCGCGCCGTCGACCAGGACGCAGCCCGCGCCGCGCAGCAGCGCGTGTCCGGCCGCGTAGTCGTAGGCGGACAAGCCGGGACTGGCGCGACGCGGTGGCGACCGCATCGCCCGCCGCGACGCGCGCCAGGCGGTAGGCGATGCTGTTGCTGGAGACGAAGCGCGCCGGTGCCACGCGCCGCATGTTGGTCGCCGGCCGCGCGTACGAGCGGTAGGCGAGCAGCACGATGTCGCCTTGCGTGAGGCCGCGCGACACCAGGCCGGGGCGGATCGCGACGCCGTTGCGGATCAGGTGGTCCATGCCCTCGGCCCAGCCGATCAGGTCGGAGCCGCGGTCGGGACTGAGCGGCGCGTGCACCACGCCGAGCACCGGAACGCCATCGCGCAGCAGCGCGACCGACACCGAGGAGCCGCGCGCGCCGCGCAGGAATTCCGAGGTGCCGTCATGCGGATCGACCAGCCAGCATCGCGAAGCATCGCCATCCAGCACGGGCGGCGTCTCCTCGCCGACGAACGGAACGCGCAGCACGTCGCGCAGCGCGTCGCGCAGGAAAATCTCGATCTCGGTGTCGACCGGCGCCTTGTGTCCCGAGCCGCGCGGCCCCTCGGGGCGCAGGAACTCCGCCCGCACCATCTCCCCCGCGCGCAGGACCAGCGGGATGGTGCGGTGGAGGATGCTCGGAAGGTCCATGCAGGCGGGCAACTCCAGAGCGGGCGTGGGCGAGCAAGCACGCCGTGTTGATCGGAACCTGCCGCCGGACCGCCGGTTGCAGTCGCACGCTTCCGCTGCGAGGGCTCCCATGTTCATACACAAATCCGTGCTGCTCCACGAGGTCAAGGTGCAGAACCCCGACCCGGTCTTCGCGGAGAAGCTGCTCGAACAGTTCGGCGGCGCCACGGGCGAGTTGTCCGCCTCGCTCACCTATCTCACGCAATCCTTCCACACCGACAATCCGGGCATCCGCGACATGCTGCAGGACATCGGCACCGAGGAGCTTGGCCATCTCGAGATCGTGGCCATGCTGATCGAGCAGCACACCAAGCGCGCCTCGGCGAACCTGCAGGACAAGGCGTATCAGAGCACGCTGTTCGCGATCCGCGGGCCGGGACCGCACCTGATGGACTCGAAGGGCCTGTCCTGGGACGGCCGCTACGTGAACGAGGGCGGCAACGTCGTGCGCGACCTCGGGCCGACATCGCCGCCGAGGCCGGCGCGCTGAACACCTACGAGCAGCTGATCGCGATGGCCGAGGACGACGGCACGCGCCAGGCACTGGTGCATCTCGCGACGCGCGAGGTGTCCCACACGCACATGTTCATGGAGGCGCTGCGCACGCTCAACGCGCTGGACCAGCCGCTGTTCGGCGACCTCAAGCCGGACCACACGGTCAACCTCTACTTCAATCTCTCCTCCGGGCCGGGTGCGGACCAGCGCGGCCCGTGGAACAGCGAGCCCGCGTTCCAGTACGTCGCCGACCCGCTGCAGCACGAGATGCAGGAGCACGGCGGCGGCAAATCCTCGCAGTCGAACGAGATGCGGGTGAACCCAACCGATCAGGGCGGTGTCGGACAAGGCCGCGCGCCCGGCGAGCGACGCTGAGGGGAGCGGCGGCGATGGCCCCCGCGCCGATGGACCGGAGAATGCTGCTGCGAGTCCGGCGCGCTGGCCGCCGGATCGCTCGCTCTCGGCGGGCTCTGGGTTGCGCCGGCGGGCGCGGCGATGCCTGCCGAGGCGGGAGGGATCGCTGGGCCCGTGCTCGCCTGGCTCGTCTACGACCCGGACCGGGGCAGCACGGTGCGGCTGGTCGAACTCGCGGAGGGACAGCCGGTGCGCGAGCTCGCGACCCAATCGTTCCCGCTGCTGACGCCGGCCGCCGCGTCGCGGAAGGCCCAGGAGTTCGCGGTCGGCACCGTCGCCGCGACATGGAACGTACCGCAAGCCGCGTGCGAGGTCCGGCACGACTGCATCGCCCACGCCGCCAGCGGCCGGACGGTCGGCTACCGGCTGTGGGTCGATTTCGTGTAGGGCTGCGCGGTCAGGTCTTGCCGGCGTAGCTCTTGGCCATGCCCTCGGCGGGTTCCGCCTGCGGGCCGTACGGCATGATCGGATAGCGCAGCCCGGCCTTCGACAAGCCCTGCAGGCCCTGCACGGCGCGCGCGAGGTCGGCGGGCGTGCAGGCCATCAGCATCTCGTCGTCGGCGACGCCGCCGTAGCGCCGCTCGGCGAAGCAGGGGATCGACAGGCTGACCTCGCGCGTCTTCAGCGCGTGGCCCCAGCTATCGGCGCAGGCGCTCTCGCCGGTGATGCTGAAATCGTATCGCTTGTAATTCTTCCATTGCAGCCCGTTGATGAACAGGATCATCTGCGCGGGATTGCCGTAGAACAGGCAGATGTCCGGCGGATCGAGCCGCGCGCCGCGCAACGGCGAGATGGCGAGGCCGTGATAGCGGCCGGACGGCACGCGCGGCATCTGCGCCTGGTGCGCCGCCGACGCCTCGCGGTTCTCGAACCACACGCCCTCCATCTTGCGCCCGGAGAGGAAAAGCTCGCTCGGCTGGCTGAGGCCGATCACGCCGCTGCAATTGGAGAACTCGGGCACGTTCTCGGTGGTGACGCCGAGCGTGAACCCGGCCATGCGCGACTGCGTGACGAGCTGGCAGGTCGAGAACGTTTTTCCCTTCGGCGGGCGGCGCAGGCCGGGCACCGCCTCCATCTCCTCGCGGCTCTCGAACAGCTTCATGCCGATCGGCAAGGTGCGCAGGCGCAACAGCTGGTCGAGCTGTGCCGCGAGTTCCGCGATGGTCTTGGCGTCGGGCTGGCGGCGTTGGTGTCGGTCAGTGCATCGGGCATGATGGAATTCCTCAGTCGTAGGCGAGGGAAATGGTCTCGGCGATCAGCGCCGGACGCGACTGGCCCTCGATCTCGACGGTGCTGTCGAAGATCAGCCGCTGTCCGCCCTCGACCGGCTCGACCGCCTTCAGCTTCTGGTTGAGCCGCACCCGCGAGCCGACTTGCACCGGGTTGGTGAAGCGCACCCGGTTGGCGCCGTAATTGATGCCGCGCGAGGATTTCCTGATGCGGAAGGTCGACAAGCGCGGCAGCAGCGAGAGCGTGAGGAAGCCGTGCGCGATCGTCTTGCCGCCCGGCATCTCCTGCTTGGCGCGCTCGACATCGACATGGATCCACTGGTGATCGCCGGTCGCGTCGGCGAACATGTCGATCATCCGCTGATCCACCAGGACCCATTCGCTGGTCCCGACATCCTCGCCGATATGCGCCGCCAAGTCGGCCGGCTTCTCGACTTCCAGCACCTTGCTTCCTCCCGCGCCCTGCCGGGCCGAGTATGGACCAGATCGGCGGCCGGAACACAATTGGCCCCGGCGCCGCCGCTGCTTGACACCCCGGGCGCCCGCCCGTGCAATGCACGGGCGAAGCCGACGGGGGAATGATGGCGCTCAAGAACAAGGTGCATCCAGGCTTCCTGGAGGCGATCCGCGATATCCCGGACGGCGCCACCATCGGCTTCGGCGGGTTCGCGCTGCCGGGCCTGCCGGGCAATCTGATCCTGGCGTTGGCCGAGCAGGGCGCGAAGGATCTGACCTTGGTGGCCAACACGACGGGCGGTACGCGCAACGATCCTGGCATCGGGATGCTGGTCGCGCGCGGCCAGGTGCGCCGCGCGATCTGCGCCTTTACCGCGGCGACCCGCGCCTCGCAGAAGCTGCCCTTCACCGAGTTCTACGAGGCCGGCCGCGTCGAGGCGGAGCTGGTGCCGCAGGGCACGCTGGCCGAACGGATGCGCGCCGCCGGCGCCGGCATCCCGGCGTTCTACACCGCCACCGCCGTCGGCACCGAGCTCGCCGAGGGGCGCGAGACAAGAATGTTCGGCGGGCGGGAATACCTGCTCGAAGAGGCGCTGCCGCTCGACTACGCCTTCGTGCGCGCCTGGCGGGCCGACACGTTCGGCAATCTACAGTACCGGCGCTCGCAGCGGAATTTTAACCCGGTGCTGGCGATGGCCGCGCGGATCACCGTCGCCGAGGTCGAGGAGGACATTTTTCCCCTTGGCGCGATCGACCCCGATCACGTCCACACAGCGGGCGTGTTCGTGAGCCGTGTCGTTCGCATTCCGCCCGCGCCGCAAGGATGGTGGCCACAGCGCCCAGGGAGTCCACCGCGCATGAGCGACAGCACCGGGCTTTCCCGTCAGCAAATGGCCGACCGCATCGCGCGGCTGTTCGAGGACGGCTGGATCGTCAATCTCGGCGTCGGGATGCCGACGCTGTGCTCGAACACCGACATCGGCGAGACCGACATCATCTATCATTCCGAGAACGGCGTGATCGGCTACGGCCCGATCGCCCCTGCCGGCGAGGAGGATCTGCACCTCGTCAACGCCGGCGGCCAGTACGTCACGCTGCGGCCGGGGGCGGCGGTGGTGCACCACGCCGACAGCTTCGCGATGATCCGCGCCGGGCGCATCGACGTGACGGTCCTCGGCGCCTACGAGGTCGCGTGCAACGGCGATTTCGCCAACTGGAAGGTGGCGGGGGCGAAAGGCGGCGGCATCGGCGGCGCGATGGACCTCGCGGCCGGTGCGAAGAATGTTTTTCTCATTCTCGAACATACCACCCGGAACGGCGCGCCGCGCCTGGTACGCGAGTGTGCCATCCCGGCGACCGCGCGCGGCGTGGTGAAGAAGGTGATGACCAATTACGGGCTGTTCGAGCCCGCCGGGCAGCGCCTTCCGGCTGCTGGAGATCGCGCCAGGAATTACGGTGGATCAGGTGCGCGCGGCGACGGGGGCGGAGTTGGTGGTGGCGTCCGAGCTTAGGCGGGTCGCCTAGCACCCCTCACCCAACCCTCTCCCCAAGGGAGAGGGTTTTTTCTCGTCCCTTGGGGAGAGGGCCGGGGTGAGGGGGTTCACACCCGCGCCAGCACCTGCTCCCTGAACCGCCGCATCTCGGCGAGCGCCGCGTCGGCGCTCTCGATCCACTCGAAGTCGAAATCGAGCCCGGTCACGCCGATCTCGCGCAAGCTCCGCAGATCGGCCAGCACGTCGGCGTCGCGCCCGAGAACAGCCGCCGCTCGCCGTCGGACGCTTTCGGCGGCACCGCCGAACCGTAGCGCTTCACCCGGTACACCACCTGCATCCGCGCCGGATCGCGGCCGGCCGCCTCGGTCAGCTTGCGCATCCGCTCGATCCCCGCCCGCAGTCGCGGCGAGCGTGTCGAGCAGGTGGCTGTTATTGCTGCCGATCGGGTACCAGGCGTCGCCGACGCGGGCGGCGCGGCGCATCGAGGGGCCGCTCTCGCCGCCGACCCAGATCGGCGGGTGCGGCTTCTGCACCGGCTTGGGCTCGAACACCATGCCGCCGCCCACATGCACATACTTGCCGTCGATGCGCGGCGAGGCCTCGGTCCAGAGCGTGCGGAAGGCGTCGATGTATTCGTCCGTCACCGCGCCGCGCTCGGCGAAGGGCGTGGTCACGGCGGCGTCGAACTCCGGCCTTCAGCCAGCCGGCGCCGATGCCCACCACCAGCCGCCCGCCCGAAAGCACGTCGATCGAGGCGAGCGTCTTGGCGGCCAGCACGGCCGGACGGTGCGGCACCACCAGCACGGCCGTGACCAGGCGGATGCGGCTGGTCTTGGCCGCCACCCAGGCTGTCGCGGCCAGCAGCTCGTGCCGGTTGGTCGGGCCGGAGCCGTAGAACTCGCCGCTCTCGGAGTAGGGATAGCCGGGTGCCCCGGCGTCGGGCAGGATCAGGTGGTCGGTCAGGGTGAGATAGTCGTAGCCCAGCGCCTCGCCCTCCGCGGCGAGCCGGGCCATGATCTCGGGGGCCGACATCGGGCCGCTGATCGGCAGGTTGAAGCCAAACTCCATTGGTGCCTCCCGGCTTTCTCGCGGCCGATGCTAACCCGCCCCCTTGAGCGCGCGCCAATCCGGCCGCACTTTAGGATGACGAACCCTGGTGGGAGGTGCCGGTTACGACGACCTGGCGGGAAGAACGGGTGGGCGAGATCATCGCGGCGCATGGCGCGCCCGAGGGCGGCGCCTTGCCGGTGCTCCAGGCGCTGCAGGCCGAGTTCGGCTACATCCCCCCCGAAGCGGTGCTCGCGGTCGCCCAGGCGCTGAACCTGACGCGCGCCGAGGTCCACGGGGTTCTGACCTTCTACCATGATCTCCGCGCCGAGCCGCCCGGCCGCCACGTCCTGAAGCTGTGCCGGGCCGAGGCCTGCCAGTCGATGGGCGGCGAGGCGCTGGCCCGACACGCGCTCGCACGGGTCGCGGTGCAATGGGGCGGCACGACGCCGGACGGGGCGTTGACCGTCGAGCCGGTATTTTGTCTGGGCCTCTGCGCCTGCGCCCCCTCCGCCATGCTGGACGGCGAGCCGGTGGCGCGGCTGAACCCGGCCCGGCTCGACGTGCTGCTGGACGGGCTCGCATGACTGCCCGGCTGTTCGTCCCGCGCGACGCCGGCGCGCTCGCCGTGGGCGCCGAAGCCGTCGCCGGCGCGCTCGCCGCCGGGCTGCGCGAGCGCGGCAGGAAGCGGAGATCGTGCGGACCGGCTCGCGCGGGCTCTACTGGCTCGAACCGATGGTCGAGGTCGAGACCCAAGAAGGCCGCATCGCCTACGGCCCCGTCGGCGCCGAGGACGTGCCGGGGCTGCTCGACGCGGGGCTGCTGGATGGGCGGCGCCCATGCGCTGCGGCTCGGCCGCCCGGAGGCGCTGCCGTTCCTCGCGCGCCAGACCCGCCTCACCTTTTCCCGCTGCGGCATCGTCGATCCGCGCTCGCTCGACGAATATCGCGCGCATGGCGGCTATCGCGGGCTGGAGCGCGCGTTGTCGCTCGGCCCGGCTGGAGATCGTCGACGAGGTGATCCGCTCCGGCCTGCGCGGGCGTGGTGGTGCCGGGTTTCCGACGGGGATCAAGTGGCAGACCGTGTTGCGGGCCGAAGGCGCGCCGAAATACGTCGTGTGCAACGCCGACGAGGGCGATTCCGGCACCTTCGCGGACCGCATGATCATGGAGGGCGATCCCTTCCTGCTGATCGAGGGCATGACCATCGCGGCACTCGCCACCGGCGCCAGCATCGGCTTCGTCTACATTCGCTCTGAATATCCGCACGCCATCGAGACGATGAACGCGGCAATCGAGACGGCGCGGGCGGCGGGATTGCTCGGCGCGAACATCCAGGGCTCGGCGCTCAGCTACGACATGGCCGTGCGCGGCGGCGCCGGCTCCTACGTGTGCGGCGAGGAGACCGCGCTGCTCGACAGCCTGGAGGGCAAGCGCGGCATGGTGCGCGCCCGCCCTCCTCTCCCTGCGCATCGCGGCCTGTTCGGCAAGCCGACCGTGATGAATAATCTTTTGTCATTCGCCGCGGTCCCCACGATCCTCGCCGATGGCGCCGAGGCCTATGCCTCGATCGGCATGGGACGCTCGCGCGGCACCATGCCGATCCAGCTCGCCGGCAACATCCGCCATGCGGGGCTGTTCGAGGCGGGGTTCGGCATGACCCTGGACGAACTGGTGCACGACATCGGCGGCGGCACGGCGAGCGGCCGGCCGGTGCGCGCGGTGCAGGCGGGCGGGCCGCTCGGCGCCTATTTTCCGCCGGCGCTGTTCGACACGCAAGTTCGACTACGAGGCGCTCGCCGCGCGCGATGGGCTGCTCGGCCACGGCGGCATCGTGGTGTTCGACGACACCGTGGACATGGCGCACCAGGCGCGCTTCGCGATGGAGTTCTGCGCCATCGAATCGTGCGGCAAGTGCACGCCCTGCCGCATCGGCTCGGTTCGCGGCATGGAGGTGATCGACCGCATCGTCGCCGGCGAGCGCACCAGCGGCGAACCTCGCTGCTGCTGCGCGATCTGTGCGAGACGATGCGCTTCGGCTCGCTCTGCGCGCTGGGCGGCCTGACGCCGCTGCCGGTGATGAGCGCGCTGACGCATTTCCCCGAAGATTTTTCCGGTGCGCGCCGCGCGGCGGCATGAGGAGACTGCGATGCCCGTCCTGAAGGAACTCGACCACGGCACGCCCGCCGCTCGCTCCGGGCGAATGGTCGAACCTCACCATCGACGGCTTTCCGGTGAGCGTGCCGGAAGGCACCTCGGTGATGCGCGCCGCCTCGCTCGCCGGCATCCAGGTGCCGAAGCTCTGCGCCACCGACTCGCTGGACGCGTTCGGTTCCTGCCGGCTGTGCCTCGTGGAAGTCGAAGGACGCGCCGGCACGCCGGCCTCCTGCACGACGCCCGTGACGGATGACATGGTGGTGGCGACGCAGACCGATCGGCTGGCGCGGCTGCGGCGCGGGGTGATGGAGCTCTACATCTCCGACCATCCGCTCGACTGCCTGACCTGTGCTGCCAACGGCGATTGCGAATTGCAGGACATGGCGGGCGCGGTCGGCCTGCGTGACGTGCGCTACGGCATGGACGGCGCCAACCATCTCAGCGCGGCAAAGGACGAGAGCAACCCGTATTTCGCCTTCGATCCCGCCAAATGCATCGTCTGCTCGCGCTGCGTGCGCGCCTGCGAGGAAGTACAGGGCACCTTCGCGCTGACCATCGAAGGACGCGGTTTTCGACTCCGTCGTCTCGCCGGGCATGGGCGAGAGCTTCCTGCAATCCGAGTGCGTCTCCTGCGGCGCCTGCGTGCAGGCCTGCCCGACCGCGACACTGATAGAAAAGTCGGTGATCGAGACCGGCCAGCCGGAGCACTCGGTCATCACCACCTGCGCCTATTGCGGCGTGGGTTGCAGCTTCAAGGCGGAGATGCGCGGCGAGGAGGTCGTCCGCATGGTCCCCTACAAGGACGGCGGCGCCAACCACGGGCATTCCTGCGTTAAGGGACGATTCGCCTGGGGCTACACGACGCATCGCGACCGCATCCTCAAGCCGATGGTGCGCGAGCGCATCACCGATCCGTGGCGCGAGACCACCTGGGAGGAGGCGATCGCGCGCGTCGCCGACGGCTTCCGCCGCATCCAGCGGGAATACGGCGTCGGCGCGATCGGCGGCATCACCTCCTCGCGCTGCACCAACGAGGAGACCTTCCTCATGCAGAAGCTGGTGCGCGCCGGCTTCGGCAACAACAACATCGACACCTGCGCGCGCGTCTGCCACTCGCCGACCGGCTACGGGCTGAGCACGACGTTCGGCACCTCGGCGGGGACGCAGGATTTCGACAGTGTCGAGCACGCCGATGTTATGCTGGTCATGGGCGCCAATCCGACCGACGCGCATCCGGTGTTCGCCTCGCAGCTCAAGCGGCGGCTGCGCGCCGGCGCCAAGCTCATCGTGATCGACCCGCGCCAGATCGACCTGGTGCGGATGCCGCATGTCGAGGCCGCGTTCCATCTGCCGCTGCGGCCCGGCACCAATGTCGCGATGCTCAACGCGCTGGCGCACGTGGTCGTCACCGAGGGGCTGGTCGACGAGGCGTTCGTGCGGGCGCGCTGCGACGCCGACGCGTTCGCCGAGTGGGCGGCGTTCGTCGCCGAGCCGCGCAACTCGCCGGAAGCGGTCGCCCCTCTCGCGGGCGTCCCGGCCGAGCTGATCCGCGACGCCGCCCGCCTCTACGCGACCGGCGGCAACGGTGCGATCTATTACGGCCTTGGCGTGACCGAGCACACGCAGGGCACCACCGCCGTCATCGCGATCGCCAATCTCGCGATGGCGACCGGCAATCTCGGCCGGTCCGGCGTGGGGGTAAACCCGCTGCGTGGGCAGAACAACGTGCAGGGCTCCTGCGACATGGGCTCCTTCCCGCACGAGTTCTCCGGCTACCGCCATGTCGCCAACCCCGAGATGCGCGGCATCTTCGAGCGCGAATGGGGATTGTCGCTCGACCCCGAGCCCGGACTGCGCATTCCGAACATGCTCGACGCGGCGGTGGAGGGCTCGTTCAAGGGCCTCTACATCCAGGGCGAGGACATCGCGCAGTCCGACCCCGACACGCGCCACATCGTCGCCGGATTGGAGGCGATGGAGCTGGTGGTCGTGCAGGATCTGTTCCTCAACGAGACGGCGAACTACGCGCACGTCTTCCTGCCCGGCTCCACCTTCCTCGAGAAGGACGGCACCTTCGTCAACGCCGAGCGCCGCATCGGCATGGTGCGCCGCGCGGTGCGGCCGAAGGGCGGGATGGCGGATTGGGAAATTACCCTTGCCATCGCGCACGCACTGGGTTGCGACTGGCACTATTCGCACCCGTCCGAGATCATGGACGAGATCGCCCGCACTACGCCGACCTTCGCGGGCGTGTCATTTGCAAAACTCGACGAGCTCGGCTCGGTGCAGTGGCCGTGCAACGACGCCGCTCCGGCCGGCACGCCGGTGATGCACGCGGATCACTTCGTGCGCGGCATGGGCAATTTCGTGATAACGGAATTCTTCCCCACCGACGAGCGCACCGGCCCACGCTTCCCGTTGCTGCTGACCACCGGGCGCATCCTGACGCAGTACAATGTCGGCGCGCAGACACGGCGCACGGAAAACACCGTCTGGCACGGCGAGGATCGGCTGGAGGTGCATCCGCACGACGCCGAGCAGCGCGGCATCCGCGACGGCGACTGGGTGCGGCTTGAGAGCCGCGCGGGTGCCACCAGCCTGCGCGCGCTGGTGACAGAGCGCGTCGCACCGGGCGTCGTGTACACCACGTTCCACCACCCGACGACGCAGGCGAACGTGGTGACGACCGACTACTCGGACTGGGCGACCAACTGCCCGGAATACAAGGTGACGGCGGTGCAGGTGTCGCGCGCCAACGGCCCGACGGAGTGGCAGGAGAGCTATCGCGCGCACTCCGACGCGAGCCGGCGCATCCTCGCAGCGGAATGACCGAGAAGCCGCCCTCCCATCTCTCCGTTCCCGTCGCGGCGTGGCGCGGAAACGGGGCGGCGCGCGGCACACGCAGCATCCCCGAGGAGACGGCGATCGCGCTGACCTATGGCCGCATGACCCATGCGGTGATGATGGCGACCCCCGCCGACCTCGACCGATTTCGCCGTCGGCTTCAGCCTCGCCGAGCGGATCATCTCGATCTCCCGCGGAGATCGAGGAGCTGGAGATCGTCACGGGCGAGCGGGGATCGAACTGCGCATGTCGGTCGCGGGCGGGCGCATGGACGCGCTGCTGCATCGTCGGCGCATCCTGACCGGTGCGACAGGCTGCGGCCTCTGCGGCATGGAGAGCCTGGCGGAAGCCGCGCGGCCGCCGCCGCGTCGTTGCCAGCACGCTTGCGCGTCCCGGCGCGCGCGCTCGCCCTCCGCGCCAATCGCCCTCGCGCAGTGGCAGTCGCTCAACGCGGCGACGCACGCGGTGCATGCTGCGGGGTTCTGGACCGCAGCCGACGGCATCACGGTGGTACGCGAGGATGTCGGGCGGCACAACGCGCTCGACAAGCTGGCCGGCGCGCTGGCCGGTCGTGGCGCGGATGCGTCGCAGGGCGTCGTCGTGCTGACCAGCCGCGTGTCGGTGGAGATGGTGCAGAAGACGGCGGTAATCGGCTCGCCCGTCATCATGGCGGTCTCGGCACCCACGGCGCTCGCGCTGCGCGTCGCGACGGAGGCCGGGATCACGCTGATCGGGATCGCGCGCGGCGACGGGTTCGAGGTGTTCACCCACCCTGATCGGATCGTGCTGGAGGCGCGGCGCATGTCGGCTGAGCGGCTGGTGACGATGGCCAACCAAATCGGTCACTTCTTCGCCCATCGCGGCGAGCAGGCGCCGGAGCTGATCGCCACGCATATCCGTCAATTCTGGGATCCCCGAATGCGCGCTGCCATGCTGGCGCATTTCGCGGAGGCGGGGCTCGGCTCTCGATCCATTGCCGCGTGCGGCGCTCGAGTTGCTAGCGGCAGACGCGCTAGTCAGCGCGATCAGGCGCCGCCGGCCGCCCCGCGATGATCACCGGGGCGCCTTAAAGCCGACACATCCCGGCACCATTTTCCATTTGCCGAGGAAGGCCGATCCAGGGTTTTCCTCGCAGGATAGCGGAGGGTCTCATGACTTCGAGAGCACGTCTGCTGATGGCAGCTGCCGATCGCCGCTCGGGCTGCTGGCCATGCCGATGCCGCGGCCCATGCCGACTGGCACGGTCGCGGCGGCGGCTGGCATGGCGGCGGCTGGCACGGTGGCGGTTGGCACGGCGGCGGTTGGGGCTATCGCCCGCATTACGGCCCCGGTCCGGCGATCGCCGGTGCACTGCTGGGGCTCGGCGTGGGCGCTGTGGTTGCGGGTGCCCTGGCGCCGCCGCCCGTGTACTATGCTCCGCCGCCGCCGGTGTATTACGCGCCTCCGCCCGTCTATTACGCGCCGCCGCCCGCCTACTATCGCGCCGCCGGCGTACTACGGACGCTGAGCCTCGGGGCCAATAACCCCCGTCAGATCGTGGCGGACTGCAGTTGCGCGACTACCGCCGGAGCCTCAGCGTCCAGTCCCGCAACCCGGTCAGCAGCGCCGCGATGAGCTCACGGCTCTTCTCGTCGATCAACTTGCCCTGCGCGTCGAACCGCGTTCCGGCCGCGCCGATCATCACCTCGGGCTGGTTCAGCACGAGGCCGTTCATGAACACGAAGCTCTGCCGCAGATGATACTGCGCCCGCGCGGTGCCGAACGCGCCGACGCTGGCGCCCATCAGGGCGATCGGCTTGCCGTTGAACGGCTGTTCCGGCGGGCGTGAGGCCCAGTCGATCGCGTTCTTCAGCACGCCGGGGATCGAGTAGTTGTATTCCGGCGTCACGATCAGCAGCGCGTCGGCCGCCTTGATCCGCGCCCGGAAATCCTCCACCGCTGGCGGGAAGCCCTGCGCGCGCACATCCTCGTTGTAGAGCGGGATCGGCGCGATATCGAAGGTCTCCAGCGTCACGCCGGATGGCGCCAGTTCCTGGGCCGCGCGCAGGGCCGCCTTGTTGTACGAGGCCTGTCGCAAGCTCCCGGCCACGCCGAGGATCTTCAAGCCGGACTGATCGCTCATGCTGACGCTCCCTTGAGATGGTCCTCACGCGCGCGAGGCGGAGTGACCGCAAGGTTGCCGGAACGCAGTCCGGCCGGACCCTCGCGGGTCCGGCCATACAGTCCGGGCGGCGCCTTCCGCTGCGGTCAGACGGCTTCCTTGAGCTCCTTCGCGGGCCGGAAAGCGATCTTCTTGCTTGCCTTGATCTTGATCGCCTCTCCGGTCGCGGGATTGCGCCCCATGCGGGCGGCGCGCTCGCGGACCTGCAGGATGCCGAGGCCGCCGATGCGGATGCGATCGCCGTTCTTCAGGTGGCCGACCACCAGCCCGACCAGATCCGACAGCACCGCGTCGGCCTGCCGCTTCGCCATTTCGTGATCCTCGGCCAGCTGCGCGGCCAGATGCTTCAGGGTCACGGTCGCCGGGGCGGCGGCCGCTTTCGCGCCCCGGGTGGGCGCTGCCGCCTTCGCCGCCGCGAGCCTTGGGGGCGGCCTTCTTGGGTGCCGCCGCCGTCTTCTTGGCCGGCGCGGGTTTCTTCGCCATGACTCTCGCCTCGCTATTCGACTCGGGGCTTTCCGCCCCTTCCTCCTACAGAATCACGCTTCCCGCCGCCGAACAAGAGATTCGATGCGATTCTCAGGGCTTTCGATCAATTCGAGGTCGCGCCTGCCAGCTCGCGCAACGCCGCGACCACCGCCTCGGGCGCTTCCCGAGGAAGGAAATGGCCGGCAACCGGGACGATTTCGCGCCGCAACAGCCGGGTGAAGCGTCTCGCGTGACCCTCGCTATTGGCGGGCGGATCGACCCCGTCGCAGGCGCCATGCAGCACGACCGCCGGCACGGTGATCGGCGGCAAGGCGGCGAGGCGTTGTTCGATGGCTTCCAGCGCGGGATCGCCCGGCGCCGCGCGATGCCGATGGCGATAGGACTGGATCACCACGTCGACGAAGTCGGGGTTGTCGAAACTCGCAGCGGTACGCTCGAACTCCGCGTTCGTGGCGTGCAGGTTGGGCGACCAGAGCCGCCACAGCAGCCGGCACAGCCCGCGGCGGTCCCGCGGCCAGCCCGGCACGGCCTCGTTCCGCGTGAAAATACCACTGATACCAATGCCGGTACTCCTGCTCCGGCGCGGCGGGACGGCTCGACGCGGCGATGTCCTGGATGTTGTAGCCGTTGATGGAGAGCAAGCCGCGCACGCGCTCCGGCCAGAGTGCGGCGACGATGCACGCGGCGCGACCGCCCCAGTCGTAGCCGGCGAGCGAGGCGCGAGCGATGCCGAGCGCGTCCATGAAGGCCAGGAGATCCGCCCCGAGTGCTGCCTGCTGGCCGGAGCGCGGCGTCGCGGGATCGAGGAAGCGGGTCGCCCCGTAGCCCCGCAGCCAGGGGACCAGCACCCGGTATCCCGCTCCCGCCAGCACGGGGGCCACGGCATCCCAGGTTCGCGGATCGTCCGGGAAGCCGTGCAGCAGGATCACCGGTTGACCATGCTCCGGCCCGCTCTGCTCATAGGCGATCTCCAGCGTTTTCGTCTGGATACGAAGCGGCCCCGCTGCGTCCGTCATGCGCCTCTCCGAACATGCCGTCTGGCGCAACCACTGTGGTCCAAGGACGCCGATATGCACCAGGGGCGAAACCTATGTTCCTGCCTCGCGTTTCTGCGACGCTTGCCCGGAATACGGCCATGCCAGGCCGCTGCGGGCTCCGACCACGCCCGCGGCGCCGCCCGCGGGTGGATCGAACCCTAACGCGGAGTTGAGCCAGCCGAATGACCGGATTAGTTCTGGTGACCGGAGGGGCGGGCTTCATCGGCCGGCACGTGGTGCGCGCGTTGCTCGAGCGCGGCTACGCCGTGCGGGTGGTCGATAGCCTCATCGATCAGGTGCATCACGGCGGTCCGCCCGACCCGATCCTCGACGACGTCGATTTCATTCACGGCGACGTGCGCGACCCCTCGGTGATGACGCGGGCGGTGCGAGGCGTCGACAAGGTGATCCATCTCGCCGCCGAGGTCGGTGTCGGCCAGAGCATGTACGCGATCGACCGCTACGTGTCGGTCAACGATCATGGCTCGGCGGTGCTGTTCCAGGCGCTGACCGGCCATCCGGTCGAGCGCGTGGTGGTCGCGTCGTCGATGAGCATCTACGGCGAGGGTCTCTACCGCGACGCCGCCGGCGCGTTGATCGAGGATGCGGTGCGGCCCGCTCAACGACGCGCGCGGACCGGCTGGGATCCCGCCGGGCCGGATGGCGGTCGGCTCACGCCCATCGCCACGCCGGAATGGAAGCGGCCCGAGCTCGCATCGGTGTACGCGATCACCAAATACGTGCAGGAGCGGCTCACGCTGACGGTCGCACCGGCATACGGCATGGAGGGCGTGGCACTCCGGCTGTTCAACGTCTATGGGCCGGGTCAGGCGCTGTCCAACCCCTATACCGGCGTGCTGGCGATCTTCGCATCGCGCCTGCTGAACGGGGAGCGTCCGCTGGTGTTCGAGGATGGCGAGCAGCGCCGCGACTTCGTGCATGTCGAGGATGTTACGCGCGCCTTCCTGCTCGCGCTGGAGCGCCGAGAGGCGGTGGGCGGGGTGTTCAACATCGGCAGCGGGCGGGACGTGAGCATCTGCGAAGTCGGTGACGCGATCGCGGCTGCGATGCGCAAGCCGCATCTGATGCCGGAGATCACCGGCCAAGCGCGCGTCGGCGACATCCGGCACTGCTTCGCCGACATTTCCGCCGCACGCACAGCGCTCGGCTTCCACCCGCGCCGCTGCTTCGAGGACAGCCTCGAGGAATTGTCGGACTGGGTGCGCCAGCAGCGCGCGGTCGATCGGGTCGCGGAGGCGCGACGCGAGCTCGAGCAACGGGGCCTCGTGACATGAGCGCCGAGCGACAAGGTGCTGATCACCGGCGGCGCCGGCTTCATCGGCAGCAACCTCGCCGATCGGCTCGCCAGCGCGGGGCACGACGTGCTCGTGTTCGACTCGCTCGTGCGTCCTGGGGTCGAGGAGAACCTGGCGTGGCTGCGGCGGCAACATCCGCAACGGATCACGTCGATCATCGCCGACGTGCGCGATCGGCGCGGCGATCGAGGATGCTGCCGCGCGGGCCAAAGCGGTGTTCCATCTGGCCGCGCAGGTCGCCGTGACCGCGAGCATGAGGGATCCGCAGGAGGATTTCGAGATCAACCTGCTCGGCACCGTGAACCTGCTCGAGGCGTTGCGTCGTCGCGCCGAGCCGCCGCCGGCGATCTTCGCGAGCACTAACAAGGTCTATGGCGATCTCGACAACATCGCGCTGGTCTGTGCCGGCGAGACCTACGCAGCCGCGCGACCCGGACCTGCGGGCATACGGCATCAGCGAGGAGTGCCGGCTGAGCTTTCACACGCCGTACGGCTGCTCCAAGGGTGCCGCGGACCAGTACGTCATCGACTATGGCCGCAGCTTCGGCATCCCGACGGCGGTGCTGCGCATGAGCTGCATCTACGGCCGGCGCCAGCGCGGCACCGAGGACCAGGGCTGGGTCGCGCATTTCCTGCTGCGGATGCTGCGCGACGAGCCGATCACCATCTACGGCGACGGCAGGCAGGTGCGCGACATCCTGTGGATCGACGACGCGGTGGACGCGTATGTCGCGGCATGGCAGCGGATCGGCGCCGTGCATGGCCATGCCTTCAATCTCGGCGGCGGCCCGGCGAACGCGGTGAGTTTGCGTCAGGTGATCGCGCGCATCGAGCAGGTGCTTGGCCGCGCGCGCCGCGCTGAATTTCGAGGATTGGCGACCGGGCGACCAGCGCTACTTCGTCGCCGATACGCGACGCGCGCGCGCGGCGCTGGGATTGCGGCCGGCACGCGATTGGCGGAGCGGGCTTGCGCTGCTGGCCGACTGGTTCGGCGCAGAGCGCGGCACGCTGCTCCGGGTCGAGGCCGCGCAATGAGGGTCGCACTGGTCAACCCGCCCTGGAGTTTTGCGCACAGCATCTATTTCGGCTGCCGCGCGCCGCATCTGCCGCTGGAACTCGGCTACGCGCGTGCGCTGCTGGAGCGGGACGGCCACACCGTTCTCATGCTTGACGGCCATCTGTTCGGGCAGGAGATGGCGGATGTCGCGAGCGAGGTCGCGGCGTTCCGGCCCGACATGACGGTGATCCCGACGGCGCCGAGCTACCTGTTCTGGCGTTGCGCGCCGCCCGAGCTGCGCGTGCCGCGCGCGATGCTCGCCGCGCTCGACGGGTGCGGCGGAACGACCGTCGCGGTCGGGCCGCACGGTTCGGCAACGCCCGGCGCGACGCTGCGCAAGCTCGGCGTCGATGTCGTGGTGCGCGGCGAGTGCGAGGAAGTGATCGCGGCGCTCGCCTCCGGCGCACCGCCGGAGAGCGTCGCCGGAACGGCGGTGCTGCGACACGGCGAGGCACAGGTGAATGGCCCGCCGCAGGCCGCGCGCTTCACGGACCTCCCGGCGCTGCGCTGGCCGGACGAATGGGTCCGTCGGCATCACCACCACCATCACCGTTTCGACATGACGCCGGACACGCCGGGCGCCGAGGTCGAGGCGTCGCGCGGCTGCCCGTATTCCTGTTCCTTCTGCGCCAAGATCGACTATCGCGATCGTCTACCGCCGGCGGGATCTGGCGCCGTTGCTGGAGGAGATCGACGGGCTGCGCGCGCAGGGCGTGACCTACCTGTATTTCATCGACGAGATTTTCCTCCCGCAACGCGCGCTGCTGGAGGCGCTGGTGCCGCGCGGATTGAAATTCGGCGTGCAGACGCGGATCGACCTGTGGACGCCGGAGATGATCGCGCTGCTCGGACGCGCGGGCTGCGTGTCGATCGAGGCGGGCGTCGAGAGCCTCACCGAGGACGGCCGTGCCGCGCTCGACAAGAAATGCCGCAAGACCACCGACGAACTCGCCGAGCTGCTTATCCTTGCGCGCGGCCACGTGGCGTTCGTGCAGGCCAATCTGCTGTCGACCGCCGACGACGATCCGGCGCTGGTGCGTGCGTGGCGCGAGCGTCTGTCGCGCCACGACGTCTGGGCCAACGATCCCGTGCCGCTGTTCCCGTATCCCAGCGCGCCCGATTACCGCCGGCTGTGGGGCGACGCCGGACGACCACGCCTGGGAGCGCGCGCATCGGCACTATCTCGCGCAGTTCGACCATTTCAGCGACATCCAGGACGACGCGCCGCTCGCGCTGCGGAACTGGAAGCGGAATGCCGCGCGTGAGGCCGCGCCGCGTGCTGCTCACCGCCGACGCGGTGGGCGGGGTCTGGCGCTACGCGTTGGAGCTGGCGCGCGGGCTTGCGCGCACTCGGCACCGAGACGGTGATCGCCGTGCTCGGCCCCGCTCCGAGCGGCGTGCAGCGCGAGGAGGCACGCGGCGTCGCGCGGCTGATCGAGACCGGCCTGCCGCTCGACTGGACGGCGGAGAACGAGCCGGCGGTCGCTCGTGCTGCGCAGGAACTTTCGGTCCTGGCGTCGCGCATCGGCGCGGATTTGGTGCAGTTGCACGCGCCGGCTTTCGCGGGCCTGGCGCGCTGGCCAGCGCCGGTTGTTTCCGTCGCGCATTCCTGCCTCGGCACGTGGTGGAGCGCGGTGCGCGGCACCGATCTGCCGGATGATTTCGTCTGGCGCGTGGCCGCGACCGCGAACGGGCTGCGCGCCTCGGACGCGGTGATCGCGCCCAGCCGCGCGTTCGCCGCCGGCGCTCCGGCGCCGTCTACGGCGAGGACATCGCGATCACGACGGTCCACAACGGCCGCCGCGCACCACCCGAGACGCGCGCGACGCCGCGAGCTTGCCGTGCTGACGGTGGGGCGACTGTGGGACGACGGAAAGAATTTCGCGGCGCTCGACCGTGTGGCGGGCGGCCTTCATGCGCCGGTCTATGCCGCCGGGCCGACGGAGGGGCCGAACGGCGCAGCGGTCCGGTTCGACAATCTGCGGCTGCTGGGCGAACTCGACGAGACGACATTGCAGGCGCGCTACGACGGCAACTGCGGTGTTCGCCTCGCCCGCGCTCTATGAGCCGTTCGGCCTCGGCGTGCTGGAGGCGGCGCAGTCCGGCATGGCGCTGGTCCTGTCGGACATTCCGACGTTTCGCGAGCTGTGGGACGGCGCGGCGCTGTTCGTCGCGCCGAGCGAGGACGACGAACTGCTCCGCGCCCTGGCGCGACTGCTCGACGATCCGGCGATGGCCGCGCGATACGGCGCGCTCGCGCGGGAGCGCGCCCGGAGCTACACGGTGGAGGCGATGGTCGAAGGGACCGCAGCCGTCCACCGCGCGGTGCTGCCGCGCGGGCGGCTTGCGTCGGTGGCGTGATGCGCGTCGTCGTCTTCACGCATTCGCTGGTGTCCTGCTGGAACCACGGCAACGCGCATTTCCTGCGCGGGGTCGTGCGCGAATTGCTGGCGCGCAGACACGAGGTGCGCGTGTTCGAGCCGGCTGACGGCTGGAGCCGCGCCAACCTGCTCGCGGATCATGGGATCGCCGCACTCGATCGGTTCGCGCGCGACTTTCCGGAGCTGTCATCGACGGCCTACGGCGCGGAATCTCGATCCGGCCGAGGCGACGGACGGCGCCGATCTCGTCATCGTGCATGAATGGACCGAGCCCGCGCTGGTCGCCGCAATCGGAAGGCAGCGCAAGCGGAGCGGCCGCTTCACGCTGCTGTTCCACGACACGCATCATCGCGGCGTCAGCGATCCGACGGCGACTCGATGCGCTCGATCTTTCGGGCTATGACGGCGTGCTCGCCTTCGGCGCCTCGCTGGCGGAGGTGTATCGCCGACGCGGGCTGGGGAGAGCGCGTGTTCGTCTGGCACGAGGCGGCCGACACGCGGCTGTTCCATCCGCCGGCTGCGGGAAGGCACGCGCGTCGGCGTGGTCTGGATCGGCAATTGGGGCGACGGCGAACGCAGCGACGAGCTGCGCGAATTCCTGCTGGAACCCGCGGCGCGCGCGGGGCTATCGCTCGACGTGTACGGCGTGCGCTACCCGGCGGATGCGCTGGCCTCCCTCGAACAGATTCGGCGCGCGCTATCACGGCTGGCTGGCGAACGCGCGCGCGCCGGAGGTGTTCGCGCACCATCTGGCGACCGTGCACGTGCCGCGCCGCTACTACGCAAGCGCGCTGCCGGGCATCCCGACGATCCGCGTGTTCGAGGCGCTCGCCTGCGGCATCCCGCTGGTCTCCGCGCCGTGGCGCGATTGCGAGGAATTGTTCCGCCCCGGCCGGGACTATCTCGTGGCAACGGATGGCGAGACCATGCAACATCATTTGCGGGCGCTGGCTCACGACCCTGATCTGCGCGCGTCCCTGGTCGCCAGCGGACTCGAGACGATCCGATCGCGGCACAGCTGCGCGCATCGCGTGGACGAGTTGCTGCGCATCGTCGCGACACTCCGCGAACAGGTGGCCGCCTGATGGACATCGCCTTCTACGGATCGAGCCTGCTGTCGTCGTACTGGAACGGTGCCGCGACCTACTATCGCGGCCTGCTCGGCGCGCTGGCGCGGCTTGGCCATCGCGATCACCTTCTACGAGCCGGATGCCTTCGAGCGTCAGCAGCACCGCGACATCGAGCCGCCCGACTGGGCGCGCGTCGTCGTCTACCCGGCAACTCCCGGCGCGCTGCGCGGCGTGATCGCCGAGGCGGCGCGGGCCGACGTGGTGGTGAAGGCGAGCGGTGTCGGCGTGTTCGACGACGAGCTGCTCGCCGGCACGATCGCGGCAGCCGCGCCCGGCGCGCTGCGCGTGTTCTGGGACGTGGACGCGCCGGCGACCCTCGCCGCGCTGCGCGCCGACCCCGCGCATCCGCTGCACGCGGCGCTCGATGCTGCTCGACATGGTGCTGACCTATGGCGGCGGACCGCCGGTGGTCGCCGCCTATCGCGGCTTCGGCGCGCGTGCGTGCGTGCCGGTCTACAACGCGCTCGATCCCGGAGACGCACCATCCGGCGCCGCCCGATCCGGCGTTCGCCGCCGACCTGTCGCTGCTGGCGAACCGGCTGCCGGATCGCGAGGCGCGGATCGGGCGTTCTTCCTCGACCCCGCCGGCGCGCTGCCGCGAGCGCCGCTTCCTGCTCGGCGGAGTCGGGCTGGGGCGACAAGGCGGTGCCGGCCAATGTTCGCGCCATCGGCCACGTGCCGACCGCCGCGCATAACAGCTTCAATGCTTCGGCGCTCGCCGTGCTCAACGTCGCGCGCGACAGCATGGCGGAGGTCGGGTTCTCGCCGGCGACCCGCGTGTTCGAGGCGGCCGGCGCCGGGGCGTGCCTCATCACCGACGCGTGGGAGGGGATCGAGCTGTTCCTGGAGCCGGACGAGGAAATCCTGGTCGCGCGCGACGGCGCGGACGTCGCCGCGCATCTCGCGGCACTCACCCCCGAGCGCGCGCGGCAGATCGGCGCGCGCGCGCTGCGACGCGTCTTGCGCGACCACACCTACGCGCAGCGCGCCGAGGACGTGCATCGTCTGCTGACCGACGCGCTGGCGCGCAAGCGCGAGGCGGTCGCGGCATGAGGCCGCCGCTGCGCTTCGTCTTTCTCGGCCTGAGCCTGAGCTCGTCCTGGGGCAACGGCCACGCGACCACCTATCGCGCGCTGCTGCACGCGCTCGCCAGCCGCGGGCCACGACATACTGTTCCTGGAACGCGAGCAGCCCTGGTACGCCGAGCACCGCGACATGGCGCGGCCGGATTTCTGCGCGCTGGCGTTCTATCGCGACCTCGCGGAGCTGGATCGCTGGCGCGAGGAGATCGCGGCGGCCGATGCGGTGGTGATCGGCTCCTACGTTCCCGATGGCGTGGCCGTCGCGGAGTTCGTGCAACGGCAAGCCAGCGGCGTGACGGCGTTCTACGACATCGACACGCCCGTCACCTTGGCAAAGCTCGCCGCGGGCGACCACGAATACCTGACGCCCTGACGCGATACCGGGTTTCGATCTGTATCTTTCCTTCACCGGCGGTCCGACGCTGCGCCGGCTGGAGCGCCAGCTCGGCGCCCGCAGCGCGCACGCGCTGTATTGCTCGGTCGATCCGCGCCTCTACGCGCCGACCGAAGCGGCGCGCCAGCTGGGATCTCGGTTATCTCGGCACCTACAGCCCCGATCGCCAGCCGGTGCTCGACCGGCTGCTGCTGGAGCCGGCGCGCCGCGCACCGCATCGTCGCTTCGTCGTCGCCGGCCCGCTCTATCCCGCCGACATCGAATGGCCATGCAATGTCGAGCGCATCGAGCACCTGCCGCCGGCGGAGCACGCCGCGTTCTACTCAAGCCTCGGCTGGACGCTCAACGTGACGCGCGCCGACATGGTCGCCGCCGGCCACAGCCCGAGCGTGCGGCTGTTCGAGGCGGCGTGCTGTGCGACGCCGATCATCTCCGATCCGTGGGACGGCCTCGACGCGCTGTTCCGGCCCGACCGGGAAATCGTCATCGCGCACGCCGCCGAGCAGGTTCTCGCCACCCTCGCACTCCCCGAGCAGCGGCGCGCGGCAATCGGCCATGCCGGGCGGAAGCGCGTGCTCGCCGAACACACCGCCGCGCACCGCGCGAGAGACCTCGAACGCCTGGTGCTGGAGCGCGCCGCCCATCGCGCCGCCGCCGTCGCGTAGGCGCCTCACCGCCCTGTTCCTTTCGGCCGGAATGCGCGACAAAAGGCGCGCCGGCTTCGGAGGAACGACAATGGCACGCCATCTCAAGCAGGGCCGCGACGCCGCGGCGGTCGCCGAGGACGACGCGCGGGTCCGCGCGACGGTCGAGGGCATCCTCGCCGATATCGGCGCACGCGGCGACGCGGCGGTGCGCGAGCTGTCGGTCAAGTTCGACGGCTGGGAGCGGCGCGACTACCGGCTGACCGATGCGCGAGATCCGCGACTGCCTCGCCGCGCTGTCGCGCGCGCGAGCTCGACGACATCCGCTTCGCGCAGGCGCAGGTGCGCAACTTCGCCGAGGCCCAGCGCGCCGCGCTGCGCGACGTCGAGGTCGAGACGCTGCCCGGCGTCGTGCTCGGGCACAAGAACATCCCGGTGGACTCGGTCGGCTGCTACGTGCCGGGCGGCAAATATCCGATGGTGGCGTCGGCGCACATGTCGGTCGTCACCGCCAAGGTCGCCGGCGTCGAGCGGATCGTCACCTGCGCGCCGCCGTTCCAGGGCAAGCCCGCCGCCGCGATCGTCGCGGCGCAGCACCTGGCCGGCGCGGACGAGATCTATTGCCTGGGCGGCGTGCAGGCGGTCGGCGCGATGGCGCTCGGCACCGAGACGATCGAGCCGGTCGACATGCTGGTCGGCCCGGGCAACGCCTATGTCGCCGAGGCCAAGCGGCAGCTGTTCGGCCGGGTCGGCATCGACCTGTTCGCCGGCCCGACCGAGACGCTGGTGATCGCCGACGAGACGGTGGACGCCGAGATGTGCGCGACCGACCTGCTGGGCCAGGCCGAGCACGGCCCGACCTCGCCGGCCATGCTGCTGACCACCTCGGAGAAGCTGGCGCGCGAGACGATGGCCGAGGTCGAGCGGCTGCTCGGGCATCCTGCCGACCGCGCCGATCGCGCGGCGGGCCTGGGAGGATTGCGGCGAGGTGATCGTGTGCGAGGACGACGCGGAGATGGTGCGCGAGGCCGACCGCATCGCCTCCGAGCACGTCCAGGTGATGACCCGCGACCCCGAGTATTTCCTCGCGCACATGACGCAACTACGGCGCGCTGTTCCTCGGCCCGCGCACCAACGTCGCGTTCGGCGACAAGGTGATCGGCACCAACCACACGCTGCCGACCAAGAAGGCGGCGCGCTACACCGGCGGCCTGTGGGTCGGCAAGTTCCTCAAGACCGTGACCTATCAGCGCGTGCTCACCGACGAAGCGTCCGCGATGGTCGGCGAGTATTGCTCGCGGCTGTGCGTGTTGGAGGGCTTCGTCGGCCACGGCGAGCAGGCCAATCTGCGCGTGCGTCGCTATGGCGGGCGCAACATCCCCTACGCGCACGGCGGCGGAATGAGCGTGGACAAAAAGCTGCCGCGCACGCCGTCGTTCCGGCTCGACGGCAAGCGCGCGCTGGTGACGGGCGCGGGACGCGGCATCGGGCTCGCGGCTGCCGCCGCGCTGGCGGAGGCGGGCGCCCATGTCACGCTGGCGGCGCGCACGCCCGACGAGATCGGCGCGGCGGCCGAGGCGATCCGCGCGGCGGGCGGTGCGGCGGAGACGCTGCTGCTCGACGTCACCGATCTCGCCGCCGCGGCGCACGCGATCGAGGCCGCCGCGCCGTTCGACATCCTGGTCAACAACGCCGGCACCAACCGGCCGGCGCATGTGCTGGACGTGCGCGTCGAGGATTACGACGCGATCATGGCGCTCAACGTGCGGGCGGCGTTCTTCGTGGCGCAGGCGGTCGCGCGGCGGCTGGTCGCGGCCGGCAAGCCGGGCTCGTTGATCAACTATCGTCGCAGATGGGCCATGTCGGCGGGCCGCTGCGCACGGTGTATTGCGCGTCGAAATGGGCGCTGGAGGGGATGACCAAGGCGATGGCGATGGAGCTCGGGCCGCACGGCATCCGGGTGAACACGATCGGCCCGACCTTCATCGAGACCCCGCTCGCCCGCACCTTCCTCGCCAACCCCGAGTTCCAGGGCTACGTGCTGTCGAAGATCAAGCTCGGGCGCGTCGGGCAGGTGGAGGATCTGATGGGCGCGATCCTGTTCCTCGCCAGCGACGCCTCGGCGCTGATGACCGGGGCGGCGCTGGTGGTGGACGGGGGCTGGACGGCGGGGTGATTTCACTCCCGTCCGGTCAGCCGGTCTCCATCGGCAGGCTCGGATCCTTGGCCCATTCCGACAGCGAGGCGTCGTATAGCTTCACGTCGTCGTGCCCCAGCATGGTGAGCACCAGGGCGTCCGCGCTGGCCGCGATGCCGCCGCCGCAATAGGTAATCACCTGCTTGTCCATCGCGCCGACCGCCTCGAACCGGCGGCGCAGCTCGCGCGGCCGGGAGGAAGGCGTTGCTCTCGGGGTCGAGCAGATGCGCGGCGGGCAGGTTGACGCTGCCGGCGATGTGGCCCGGCCGGCCGTAGGCATTGCCGCCGGTGCCGGCGTGCTGCTGCGCCTGGAGCGCGTTGATCGTGCATATCGCGCCGTTGCCGATGGCCTCCAGCACCGCGTCCTTGCCGACCATGAGCGGCCGGACCTCGCGGATGGTGAATTTTTCCGCGGCGCGCGACTGGCCGGGGCCGGTCTCGACGGGGCGGTTCTCCTTGCTCCATTTCTGGAACCCGCCGTTCAGCACGGCGGCGTTGTCGAAGCCGAACACGCGCAGCAGCCACCACACGCGCGTCGCCCACCACACGTTCGCGGTGCTGTAGAGCACCACGCGGCTGTCATTGCCGACGCCGAACCGCCCCATCGCGGTGGCGAACTGCTCCGGCGATGGCAGCATGAAGCGGAGCTTCTGGGCGTTGTCCGAAAGGTCCGCCTGCAGGTCGATGAACTGCGCGCCGGGAATATGGCCGCGCTCGAAATCCTCGCGGCCGGATTTGACCGTGTAGGTGATCTTCGGGATCGGGGATCAGGTGCGTGGTGCAGTCGAACACGCGCAAAGTCGCGTCGGAGAGGTGGTCCTGCAACCACGCGGTCTCGACGAGATGCTGCGGGTGGATGAATGTGTCCGCGGTCATGCCGGTCCTCCCTGTGCCGGCCGCCATACTGCGCGCTCGCGGCAGCGACGGCGAGTGGCGTCAGCGGAGCAGTAGCACCTTGGGCGCGGCCTCGACGTTGAGCGTGGCGCAGACCACCACCGCCGTCCAGATGGCGAGCGACGCCGCTCCCGCCAGCCTGGCACTCGCCGGCATCGGTCCTTCGACGGCCAGTGCCCGCAGGTAGCTGGTCCGGTGGAACAGGACGGCGTTCGCCATGCCGAGGCCGATCAGGATGAGCTTCGGGACGAAATAGGCGTGGCTGCCGACCTGGACTGGCGAATAGAAGAACAGCGCGAACCCGGTCACGACGGCCACGCCGAAGGTGACGTGGAGCCAAGGCAGCGCGTGGTCGGCGAAGGCGCGCAGCGGCACCGTCCCGCGCCAGCCCATCAGCCGCAGGTCGAGCAGCCCGATCGCGCCGAAGAAGGCGGCCATCGAGAGGATGTGGAGCATTCGTACCAGGTAATGGACCGGCTGCAGGGCGAAATGATACGGCCGCCAATCCAGGGCGATCAGCGCCTCGAACGGGATGCGGAGGAACGCGAGCGAGTGAGGGTCCGACATGCGTGGCTTGTTATTGCGAATAGCTCGCACTATCAAGCTGGACCGGTCCGGCCGGCATCTCGCCGTCTAGCTTGGGCGGCACACCGACAGGAGCAGGCGGCCCAGCCGGCCGATCGCGGTTTCGGCGTGGAGGTGTGCACCGTGGAACAGCACGAGCGTCACGAGCACGGTGGCGAGGAGGGCCGCGTTGCGCATCCGCGGCGATCTCGGGCCGACGAAGCGGACCATGAGCGCGGCCCCGATGCAGCCGACGACGGCACCCAGCACGACCTCGGGAATGGTATGGACGCCGAGGGCCAGGCGCGAGGCGCCGACCAGGATCGCGGCTGCCGCCGATATCGCCAGCGCGATCGCGGCGGGCAGTCCGAGAAGGGCCGCGAGGCCGCCGTAGATGACGGCCGCCGCCGCGGTATGCCCGCTCGGAGTGCGCAGGCCGACCCCCGGCAGCAGGAGCGGGCCGCAGGCGGTGAACAGCATTTTCAGGGCCAGCATCGCGCCGAACGTCCCGAGCACGGCGGCGGCCCAGGCCAGCGCGCCGCGCCGCCATCCGCACAGGCCGAGCACCACGGCCACGCCCAGCGCCACGGGCAGCAGCGTGGCCTGGTCGGCAAAATCGGTCAGGAAGGTCACACGCCGCTTTCAAGCAGGAAAGGCGGCGGCGGAGAAGCGCGTTCTGATTGCCCAAACCTTCGCTTTGCGATTTGATCGCGCCGGACCCGCCCGGAGATCACCCTGTGCCCAAGTCGACGCCTCTCGCCGCCCTGCTCGCCGCCCTGCTTCCTTTGGGCCTCGCCGGGTGCGGCGGCTGGAACAACACCTTGCTGAACTTCGCCAACAATCGGCCCCCCGAGCTGCCGTTCCCGGAATCGGACAAGGTGGACGGCAACTACAAGGGTGCCGCGAACCTGGTGGCGACCCAGTCGCCGGCCTGTCCGGGCAGCAGCTTCGGCAAGATCGAGATCGGCGACCAAACGCTGTATTTCGCCTACCTGCCGAACACCATGTTCGTGGCGCCGATCCGGCCGGACGGCAGCCTCTACGCGGTCAGCGGCCCGTCGGTGCTGAACGGCAGGCTTGCCGGCGGCCGTCTGGCCTTCACCGTCCGCACCCCGGTCTGCGAATCCCACTACAACATGCGCTACGTGCTGTAGCGCCTCGCCCGCTCAATTGGGCTCAATCGGGGGAGCCGGCCCGCGCGCGGACCTCGCGGGGACTGGTCCCCTGCCGGCGCAGATCGCGCAGGGTCGCCGCACGGTCCCGCTTGGCAAGCCGTCGTCCGGCTGCGTCGGTCAGCAGCGGGTGATGCGCGTAGGCCGGCGCGGGCCAGCCCATCAGCGCCTGGATCAGCCGGTGCAGATCGGTCGCCGGCTTAAGGTCGATGCCCCTTGTCACCAGCGTGACCCCTTGCAGCGCGTCGTCGTGGGTGACGCACAGGTGATAGCTCGCCGGCGCGTCCTTGCGGGCGAGCACGACGTCGCCGAAGCGTTCTGGCTGGCAGCGGATGCGGCCCTCGCCCGCCTCGTCGAAATCGAGCGGCATTGCGACGCTGGCCAGGGCGCGGGCCATGTCCAGCCGCCATGCGTGCGGCTCGCCCGCCGCGATCCGCGCGGCACGCTGCGCGGACGGCAGGGCGCGGCACAGGCCGGGATAGAGCGGGCTGCCGTCGGGCGCGTGTGGCGCGGCGGCGGCCTGCTCGATCTCGCGCAGGATGTCGGCGCGGGTGCAGAAGCACGGATAGAGCAGCCCGCGCGCTTCCAACCGGTCGAGTGCGGCGCGGTATTCCGCGAGATGCCGGGACTGGACGAGGACCGGGCCGTCCCAATCAAGGCCGAGCCAGCCGAGATCCTCCTCGATCGCGCTGGAAAATTCCGGGCGGCAGCGGCCGGGGTCGATGTCCTCCAGCCGCAGCAGGAATTTTCCACCGCCCACCCGCGCCCGCCGCCAGGCGAACAGCGCCGCGTGGGCGTGGCCGAGATGGAGAAAGCCGGTCGGGCTCGGGGCGAAGCGGGTGACGGTGGACATGGCGGCGCGGTCGAGACTACTCGGATCAGATCATGCGAGGGATAGTCATGGCGGAACTCGACGGGCCACGCTGGGGGCCGAAATCCGGCGGCGCGGCGAGGCAGCTCGTGGTGCTGTGCCACGGCCTCGGGGCGGACGGGTTCGACCTGATCGACCTGGCACCCGGCTGGGGCGCGGCGCTGCCCGACGCCGCCTTCGTCGCCCCGGACGCGCCGCAGCCGTGCGACATGGGACCGATGGGCCGGCAATGGTTCAGCGTGGCGGATCGCGCGCCCGCCCGGATGGAGCAGGGCGTGCGAGCCGCGGCGCAGGCGCTCGACGGCTTCCTCGACGCGGAGCTCGCCCGGCTGGCGCTGCCGCCCGACGCCTATGCGCTGATGGGCTTCAGCCAGGGTGCCATGACCGCGCTGTTCGCCGGGCTGCGCCGGGCGGTGGCCCCGCGCGCCATCCTCGCCTTCTCGGGCGGGCTGATCGCGCCGGAGACCCTCGCCGTCGAGCTGCGCAACCGCGCGCCGGTGCTGCTGGTGCATGGCGAGGACGACGACGTGGTGCCGATCACGCGCTCGCGCGAGGCGGAGCAGGCACTCAAGGCGGCCGGCGTGCCGGTCGAGACGTTATGGTGTCCCGGCCTGCCGCACGGCATCGACGCGGCGGGCATCTCGCTGGGCGCGCTGGCCCTGCAACGAGCATTCGCGACAATGACGGAGCCGTGAAATCCCGCTCCCGCCAGCGGCGGCGCGGCTTGCGGCAGGCAACCCGGTCTGCGATAAACGCGAAGGTTCTCGGCGGCGCACAACATATGGTGGCTCGCTTGTGATCTGGGCCTCCTCCTTGCGCTCCCGCACGGAAAGGAGCGGCGTTTGCCCGACGGCGGCCAAATGTTCCCCGCGCTGGTACTGAACGCGGATTTCCGCCCGCTCTCCTATTTCCCGCTATCCCTCTGGTCCTGGCAGGACGCGGTGAAGGCCGTGTTCCTCGACCGGGTTTCCGTGCTGAGCGAATACGAGACGGAGGTGCGCTCGCCCAGCCTCACCATGCGGCTGCCCAGCGTGATCGCGTTGAAGGACTACATCCCGTCGGCGCGCCGCCCCGCGTTCACCCGGTTCAACGTGTTCTTGCGTGACGGTTTCACCTGTCAGTATTGCAGCGGCCGCCACCCGGCGCCGGACCTGACATTCGACCACGTTGTCCCGCGCTGCCGCGGCGGACGGACGACCTGGGAGAACGTCGTCACCGCCTGCGGCGACTGCAACCTGCGCAAGGGCTCCCACCTGCCGCGCGAGTGCCGCATGTTCCCGCGCATGAGCCCGCGCCAGCCGACCACGTGGGAGTTGCAGGACCAGGGACGGGCCTTCCCGCCCAACTTCCTGCACGAGAGCTGGCGCGACTTCCTCTACTGGGACACCGAGCTGGAAAGCTAGCCGCGCCGCCGCCCTGCCAGCCGCAGACCGAGCAGGCCGAGCAGCCCGACGCCCAGCACCGCCGTTCCGGCCGGCTCGGGCATGTCGGTCTTGAGGAACGACAGGTTGCCGGTGAACGGGTGATAGTGCAGTTCGCCGCCGGGATCGAACGCGTTGGCGACCAGGTCGCCTTCGATCGAGCTCGAATTGTGCACCGTTGCGTAGGGCGCCAGCACGGTACCCTCGAACTGCGTCAGGTTCAGCACCGTCGCGTCGTAGAAGTTCCAGATGACCCTGGTGCGGTCGGCCTCGACGACGTTCTGGAAATTCGCCTTCTGCGTGTAGTTGCCGGAGACGTTGAGGATCACCGTGCTCGCGGCTTTCACGTCGAGCGAGAAGCTGGCGAAATCCGCGAGGTCGGCCGCCCTGATGTCGAACACCGAGATGCCAGCCACGCCGTTGACCACGCCGGGGGTGGCGGCGATGACGGCGTTGTTGACCGGGGGATGGTTGTGCGCCGGCAGCGCGCTGTTGGCGCCAAGCAGCGAAAGCTGCTGCGAGAGCGCCACCAGCGGCGCCTGGAAGGCGGAGATCGGGTCGGCGAAGTTGTGCCCGTTGTGCACAGTGCCGCCGGAGAAAATCGCGCTGTCGGCGCCGGCGACGTAGACCTGCGCGCCGTTCGCATTGAAGCTGCCGCTCGCGCTGCCATAGACATTGGTGGTGCCGTAGCCCGCCGGCAGGGCGGCCGCGCCCTTGTTGGAGAAGGTTCCGGCGCCGCTGAGATTGCCGCCGATCACCACCGGCCCCTCGACATCGCAGCAGCTGCCGCTCACGTCGTGGAACACGACTGCATCGAACTCGCCAAGGATGCTCGACGCGGTCAGCGCCGTCGCGGAGGCGGGCGCGGCACCCAACCCCAGCACAAACGCTCCCGACATGATCGCCGCAAGACCGCGCACGGGCATCCGACTATTCCCCCGATCGTGTGCTGCCCGTTTTGGGGTGCCCGTTTTGGGGCGATCGTCCCGCGTGGCCCTGCCGCGCAGATCAATGACGCGGATCTATCTGAAAAACGATACCATTGTCAAGTTTTGCGTCGGCGAATTACACCCGCTCGCTGAGCGCGATCGCCGCGCGACAGCCGGTGCGGATGATCGAAGTGAGCAGCCGATAGCCGGGCGCGCGCTCCGCCGCGTGGGCGAGAGCGGTGTCGCGGTGCTCGATCTCCTCGCGGCGGAACACCTCGACCGTGTCGCGCAACGGCGCTTCATCATCGCCGAGTTCGGCGATCTGGGCGGCGTAGTGCGCGTCGATCGTCTCCTCAACCGCCACCGTGCAGGCCATCGCCGCGCGGGGGCCGAGGGCCGCCGTCGCCGCGCCGAGGGCGAAGCCGGCGAGGTGCCAGAGCGGCAGCAGGACGGTCGGGCGGACGCGGCGGTCTGCGATCAGCGCGTCGAAAGCGTCGAGGTGGCGCTGCTCCTGAGCCCGCATGTGGCGCAGGATTTCTCCGGTTTCGCCGCGCCCGAGCACGGCAAGCTGGCCGGCGTAGATGCGCGCCGCGCCGTATTCGCCGGCATGGTCGACGCGGATCATGCGCGCGACGCGTTGCGCGGCGGGCAGGTCGCCGGGCAGTCTCGGCCCGTCCGTCATCGGGGCCGCCGCAGGCTGTGCGCCAGATACCGACTGCGCGCGAGATAGAGGGCGAGAATGGCGGAAAAACCGAGGGCATAGAGCAGGTTCATCTCCGCCATCGAGACGGGCAGACCGGCGACCAGGTAGGTCGGGTCGTCGCAAGGTTTGGCGGGCGTGGCGGGCATACTGGCGAGCCGCTCGGCGAGGCTGCCGCCGTGGAACGTCGGCGCG
This sequence comes from uncultured Alphaproteobacteria bacterium, assembly GCA_963799825.1. Taxonomy (GTDB): domain Bacteria; phylum Pseudomonadota; class Alphaproteobacteria; order Acetobacterales; family Acetobacteraceae; genus JAFKFI01. The sequence continues at coordinate 1,154,708 of CAWCYL010000006.1, read as the reverse complement.
GCGCATTCCGGCAGCGGGCTCGGCCACCAGCCCTGCTCCACCCCGACATGCACGGCCGCCGCCGCCGCACCGGCCAGGACCGCGACCAGCACCAGCGCCAGCATCGGGCGTGCCGCGCGGGCCGGCAGCACCAGCGCCAGCAGTCCGAGCGCGATCGCGACGCGATAGGGCCACCGCTCCCACAGGCAGAGGGCGCAGGGCACCAGCCCGCCCCAGGTCTCGGACGCCAGGGCGACGCCGAGGGCCAAGGCGGCCGCCAGCGTGCACAGCAGCGCGGCGGCGCGGACGGACAGGGTCATTGGCGCGATGTGCTCCGCTTTGTGACGGCCCGCAAGCGTCCTACTCTCGGGGATCAGGAACCAGGAGGGAACCGCCGATGCGCCGCATTCTGTGGGGTCGCGACACGTCCAGCAACGTGATGAAGGCGATCTGGCTGCTCGAGGAGCTGAAGCTGCCCTACGAGCGGCGGGACGTCGGCGGCGCGTTCGGCCAGACCGACACGCCGGAATATCGGGCGATGAACCCCACCGGGCTGGTGCCGACCTTGCAGGAGGACGATTTCTCCATGTGGGAGAGCAACGCCATCCTGCGCTATCTGTGCACCAGCGCGGCCGGCGACACGCCCTACTACCCCGCGCATCCGCGTCTGCGCGCACGGGTCGACCAGTGGCTCGACTGCCAGCAGACGCAGCTCAACCGGCCGATGGGCGTGGTGTTCTGGGGCATGGTGCGCACCAAGCCGGCGGATCGCGACCTCGCGGCGCTGGCGCAGGGCGTGACCGACGCCGCGCGGGTCTGGGCGTTCCTCGAAGCGCCGCTGTCCCGCCATCCCTTCATCGCCGGCGACGCGCTGAGCATCGCCGACATCGCCTGGGGCGTGCACGTGCATCGCTGGTTCACCATGGAGATCGACCGGCCGGCGGCGCCGCAGCTGCGGATGTGGTATGATCGGCTGCTGGAACGGCCGGTATACGCGGAGCACATCGCGCGGCCGTTGGTTTGACGGGCACGGAGCGCCGATCATGCTTCCCAAGCCGCCGGACAAAATCGTTGCGCAATGCCATCCACCGGCTGTGCCACGCGGAGGCTGGCATGCTCACGGCGTTGCGTTGCGTTTGATTCCATTCGCGCCCGTCGTTCATCGCCGGATGCTGGTGGCCGGGTGGCTGCTTGCCGGACCGGCTCTGTTGAGCGTGCGGGCCGCGGCCGATGATCGGGGCGGAGAACCGCCGCAGCGGATCGCCGATCTCGAACGCAGGCATGGCGACCGCCTGGATTGCTTCGTCGCTTCGCTTCTCGCCATGACGCGGGTGGTCCGCATTGAGCCGATCACGCTTTAATTGGGGAAGATCACCGACCGGAACTGCGCTTTGCCGTTCATCACGGAATACTCAACCTCGTCCGGCCGCTCCGTCGTGTTGCCGCGTGCATAGATCAGCCGGACGAACGCCATCAGCCCGGCGTTCGCGGAGAGATAGGTCTCGATATCCCGCCACAGATCTCCCAGCGCCGCCCCACGGCGGTTCACGAGTCTGTTCTGCTTGAAGTAGTTCGGACCGCCTTCCAGCCCGCCTTGAGCGTGCGAGAGCGCATGGCCCCTGTCATCGCCGGCGCCCGCACGTGGGAAAGCATTGTGGTAGCTGTTGTCCCTGGAATTCGGCGGGACCGTGCGCGTGATGCCGAACATCAGCACGGTGCGCTCGTTCGTCCCGTCGAACAGGCACTGGTTGGCGCCATCGCTGAACAGGAACAGCTCGACATTCCGACCGGTCGCACGCCGGTAGCGTCGCACCGTCAGACCAACGAAATCACGCAGCAAGTCGGCCTTGGCCGCACCGGCGTCGGTCCTCGCCCCCTTTTCGAATCGGTCGAGCAGCTTTGCGTACGCGGAGATGCCATCCTGGAGGTCGTCATCGGATGCAAGCACCGCATCCAATCGCTCGATGATAGGATCTGACACGCTACCCACCTTGGTTTCTTCCCGGCGATGCCGCAGTCTCTTGGCTCACATCGGAATTGAACGATACCATAACAATCGCCCGCCAGTGTAGCGCCCGGTTCAGACCGGGGCGCGACCGGCGTGCTTTCCCGCTCCGAAGGGACTCACTCGGATCATGACGATCAACCGGCTCGACACGCCTGCCCCGGAGATCTGGATCGGGAGCCTGCTTGAGGGCGCGACGCGGGCGACCGGCGTGGTGGCGATCATCGACGTGTTCCGCGCCTTCACGACGGCAGCCGTGGCGTTTGCCAACGGGGCAACCCACATCATCATGGTCGGCACCGTCGAGGAGGCGCTGGCCTTGCGCGACGGCGGCGCGGGCCATGTCTGCATGGGAGAGGTGCGGGGCCGAATGCCAGACGGCTTCGATTTCGGCAACTCGCCCTTCGAGGTGTCGCGGGCCGACTTCCGCGGCAAGGCGATCATCCAGCGGACAAGCGCGGGAACCCAGGGGATCGTCGCGGCGAGCCAGGCCGAACGGCTCTATGCCGCATCCTTGGTCACTGCCAAAGCGACGGCGCGTGCACTCCTTCAGGGGGCGCCTCGCCGCATCTCCTTGGTGGCGATGGGCAACAACACCGTCGTGCGCACGGACGAGGACGAGCTTTGCGCTCTTCACCTGCGCACGTTGCTGCAAGGCAGAGCCGGGAACGCCGAGGCCGTGCGTCAGGTCATCATGGCGGGAGGGGATGCCGCCCGCTTCCACGACCCGGCAGGCCCTTATCTGCATCCGGCGGACCTGGACATCGCGCTCGACGTCGATCGCTACCCGTTTGCCATCAGGATCGACGCGCAGGATGGGCGGCGGGTGGCGCGTAAAGAGACGCCGCCGTGAGGTGGCCCATCCTCACCCGCTCCCCCCTGTTCTACGGCTGGCGCGTCGTCGCGGTGTGTTTCGTGGCGGCGGTGTTCACCTGGGGGTTCGGCGTGTTCGGCGCCAGCGTCTATCTCAGCGAGGTGACAAGGCTGCGCGGCTGGTCGGTCTCGCTCGTCTCCGGGGCGATCACCGCTTTCTACCTGACCAACGCGCTCTCCCTCACCGCTGTCGGCAGCGCCATCGACCGCCTCGGATCGCGGCCGGTGTTCATCGCCGGGGCGACGGCGCTCGGGCTCGGGGTGGCGAGCGTCGGACAGGTCGCGTCGCGTCTGGCAACTTTATTCCGCCTTTGTGCTGATGGGCCTGGGCTACGCCTCGCTGTCGCTCACCGGCCTCACCGCGACCATCGCGCCGTGGTTCGAGCGGCACCAGGGGCGCAGCGTGGCGATGGCGCTGACGGGGGCGAGCTTCGGGGCCATGCTCGTCGTGCCACTGCTCGTGCTGGCGATCGGGCGCTTCGGCTTCGCCGCCGCCGTGCTGGGCGGCGGTGTTTTGACCATTGCGGTGATGGTGCCGCTGGCGGCGGTGGTGCTGCGCTACCGGGGACCGGAGGAACTCGGGCTGGCGCGCGATGGCGACGCAGCGCCGATACAGCGGGACACCGAAGCCGATCCCGCGCCGGTGGCTCGCTGGACCCGTGCCTCGGCAATGGCGACCCTCGCCTTCTGGACCGCCGCCGTGGGGTTCGCGCTGGGGCTCACCGTGCAGGTCGGGTTTTTGACGCATCACGTGAAGCTGGCCGAGCCGGTCCTGGGCACGGTCGGGGCCGGCTGGCTGGTTAGCGCCACCGGCTTCACCGGCGTGCTCGGGCGGCTGTGGCTCGCGCGCGTCGCCGACCGGGTGGATTTGCGGCGCTACACCGCCGGCATTCTCGGGGCACAGGCCCTGATGCTGGGTCTCATCGCGCTGTTTCCGCGGCGCGCCGGCGCTGATCGGCGGGAGCCTCGTTTATGGTTTCTGCCTGGGCCAGATCACCACCCTCTCGCCCATCGTGGTGCGGCGGGAGTTCGGTGCCGCGTCGTTCGGCGCGATCTACAGCGTCGCCGCCACCGTCATCGCGCTCAGCTCCGCGTTCGGGCCGGGCCTGTACGGAGTGCTGCACGACCTCACCGGCGGCTACCGCCCGGTGCTGGGCACCGCCGCCGCCATCGAACTGGCGGCGATGGCGACGGTCCTTGCCGGCCGGCCGCCGGGCACCACGCGGCCCCGCGTAGGGTGATGCGAAGCCGCTCGCCCGGCCGGGCTCGAAGCCGAACCGCCGGATTGCCTCCGCCCTACGCGGCGCGGGCGGCCGTGGGTTCGAGCGCGCGGAGGAAGCCGTGCGCCCAGCTGGCGGCGGTGTTGCGCCGCACCGCCTCGTCCATCCGGCGCCACCGGGCGCGGCGCTCGTCGGGCGGCATGGTGAGCGCCTGGTGCAGCGCCTCCGCCGTCTCGTCGGGATCGTACGGGATTGACCAGGATCGCCTCGGCGAGCTCGTTCGCCGCACCGGCGAAACGGGACAGCACGAGCGCGCCGGGATCGTCGGGGTTCTGCGCCGCGACGTATTCCTTGGCGACCAGGTTCATGCCGTCGGCCAGCGGCGTCACCAGCCCGACGCGGGCGTAGCGATAGAAGCCGGCCAGCGTGTTGCGCGCCACCGCGCGGGTCATGTAGCGCAGCGGCACCCAGTCGAACTCGCCGTGCTCGCCGTTGATGCGGCCGGCCAGCTCGTCGAGCTCGCGGCGCAGGGCTGCGGTACTGCGCCACGTCGCCGCGCGAGACCGGGGCGATCTGCATCATCGTCACGCCCTTGCGGTGCTCGGGGAAGCGGCGCAGCAGCTGCGCGTAGCCACGGAAACGCTGCGGCAGGCCCTTCGAGTAGTCGAGCCGGTCGACGCCGAGGATCAGCGCGCGGCCGGCCAGGCTCTCCTTCAGGCGCACGGCCTCCGGCGTGCTCTCGGCGCGGCGCGCGGCGCCGGCGAACGTCTCGGGGTCGATGCCGATCGGGAAGGCGCGGGCGCGGGCGCGCAGATTGCGCGCCGCCAGCAGTGCGTTGAGGTTGTCGGCGTCCTGCTGCACCTGCACGCCGAGCACGTCATAGGCGGTGAAGTCGCGCAGCAGATCGTCGCCCTGCGGCAGATTGTCGAACAGTTGCGGCGTCGGGAACGGCACGTGCAGGAAAAAGCCGATCCGGCAGGTCGACGCCGAGCGCGCGGAGATCGTTGCCGAGCGGGATCAAATGGTAGTCGTGCACCCAGACGACGTCGTCGGGCCGCAGCAGCGGCGCCAGCGCCTCGGCGAACAGCCGGTTCACCGCGCGGTAAGCGAGCAGGTCGGCGCGATGGAACTGCGCGAGCCCCATGCGCGAGTGCAGCAGCGGCCACAGCATCCCGTTGGAAAAACCCTGGTAGTAGCCGCGATACTCGGCCTCGGGGATGTCGACGGTGGCGAAGCTGACGCGGCCCGCCTTCGAGAGATGCGGCTCCTGGCGCGTGCCGGTCGCTGCCCGACCAGCCGAACCACAGCGTGTCGTGGTCGCGGATCGCGTCGCGCAGCGCGATCGCCAGCCCGCCCGCGAGCTGGCCCCGCTCGCGCGGCGGCGGCACCCGGTTGGAGACGATCACAAGGCGGGCCATGCACCGGTCTCCGCTGCCCGCGCCGAGCCAGGCGCGCACGCCGTGGGATTGCCGAACACCTCGGGCACGCGCAGCCCGGCGCCGCCGAGCTTGCGCGGCGGCGACGATGGCGTCCTCGTCGGTCACGTCGTCGCCGATGAACAGCGGCAGCCGTCCGGCGAACGGGGCGGCGCGCATCAGGGCGGCGACGGCGGTGCCCTTGTCGGCGCCGGCGGGGCGCACCTCCCAGGCCTTGCGCGCCGGCAGCAGCGTGAAGCGGGCGTGCCGCGCAGCAGCTCGGCGAGGGCGTCGCGCAGCAGCGGGCCCGAGCTCCGGGACGGCGCGATAGTGCAGCACGAAGCCGTGCTGCTTGTCTCCAGCAGCACGCCGGGATGCGTCGCGGCCAGCCGGGCCGCCTGCTGCTGCCAGGCCGGGTCGGGGCTCGCCAGCGGCACGCGCTCCACGTCGGCCGCCGGGCCGGAAGCGGATCGCCCCGCCATGCTCGCCGGCGAGCGCGAAAGGCGCGTCGCCGAGCAGCGCCTCGAGCTGCTCGATCGGCCGCCCGCTGACCACGGCAAGCGCGTCGCCCAACGGCGCGGCGCAGGCGGTGCAAGATGTCGGGCAGCTCCTCGGGAACGACCACCTGGTCCGGGCGTCGGCGCGATGTCCAGCAGGGTTCCGTCCATGTCGAGCAGCAGGGCGGTGCGGTCGAACGGCGGCAGCGGCGACCGCGCGGTGGCGCGGCTGGCTGACGAAGGCGGTCATGCGATGCGAACCAGGAACGAAGCAGCGGGTTGCAGCACGTCACGCAACGCGTGAGGTCGATCGGGTGTCAGGGCCGGCAGCCGAGCACCCGCAGATCGTAGATCGGGTGCTGCAGCATCGACACGGCCGGGTCGGACTGGAACATCCAGCCGTGGAACGCCGGCGAGCCGGGGGTCGCGTCGGTCACGACGAGAAACGCCGCCGCGTCGGCCGGCTGGTCGGGCGGGCGCACGACGCAGGACTGCACGGCGATGGTGAGCGAGCCGAAACTGCGCGGACGCGCCGACCCGCACGCTCGAGCGTCTGGCTGCGCGCGTTCACCTTGTCGAGCGCCTGCAGCTCCGCCTCGCCGCGCGGCAGCCACGCCGGGCCGGGCGCCGGCTGCGCCGGGCGGCTGCCCCGGCCGGCGGGTGGCCGGAGCCGGACGGCGGTCTGCGCGAGCGGCGAGCGAACCCGACCAGCACTATGATGCAGGCGAACCAACCGGCACGATATTCATCAGCGCCGGATCGCGCCGCTTCGGGCTCTCCAGCGCGCTCGACCATCGCGGCGAGGATGCGGCGCATCGCCTGCTCGTCCACGCCCATCAGCACCGCGTCCTCGAACGCGTCCTGCATCACCTGCGCGAGCTCGGCGTGGTTCTCCGCCAGCACCTTGAGCTTCTCGCGGCAGGCGAGCGGCGTGCCGTCGGGCTGCGGCCAGATGGCGGGCTCGCTCATTTCGGCGCCCCGCCGGCGCGCTGTCCGCCGCCCGCCCTTGGTGGCATTGACCATGTTGGTCACGCTGAAGATGAATTTTCCCAGGAGCTGCTCGAGGCTGACCGAGCCCTGGGTGATGGTGATGGCCTGGCCCGGCTTCAGCATCGTCGTGTCGCCGCCCGGCGTGAGGCCGAGGAACTTGCCGCCGAGCAGGCCCTCGCTGGTGACTTCGGCGCTGGTGTCCTTGGGCAGCTCGATGCCGTCCTGCACGCTCAGCGTCACCGTGGCGAGATAGGTCTTGGGGTCGATCCGCGCATCCAGCACCGAGCCCGACCTTGACCCCGGCCAGCTTCACGTCGGAGCCGACGTTGAGGCCGTCGATATGGTCGAAGCTGGCGTGCAGCTCGTAGCCGGAGACGCTGCTGCGGCCGGAATGGGCGACCGCGTAGCCGAGGAACGCGGCGGCGACCAGCAGCACCACCGCGCCGACCAGGACCTCTCCGATGTTGCGGCGACCGATCATGCCGGCCTCAGCTGCCCGGTGTCCAGGCTTCGTAGTCGCCCGTCGCGGGCGCGCGCACGCCGCCGCTGGTAGTCGTGGCCGGGCGGCCGATAGCCCTCGGGCGTGCCGGTGAGGTTCGGCTCGTGCGGCTTCTGCCACGGCCGGCGCGGGCGTGTCGGCGAGCGGCGCGTCGGTGGTGTAGTGCAGCCAGGAGTGCCACTCCGCCGGCACCGCGCTCGCCTCGGCTGGCCCGGCATAGGCCACCCAGCGCCGCGCGCGCAGCCCGGCGCGGGCCCGCCGCTCCTCGTAATAGATGTTGCCCTGCCGCGTCGGTGCCGACGCGGCGGCCGTTGAAGCAGGGTGAACAGACGGGTGCCGAGGTTCATTCAGTCGATATACGCAGCCACCGGCCGTCGGGTCCACCGCGGCGGGGCTCATCGCGCGCTCATCCACAGGATTTTGTGGCTGTTCGGGCCGCTGACCCCAAAATGCGCTTTCCGAGTTGCGCGCACCGCGCCTAGGATCGGCCCATGAGCAAGACCCAGGCGTGGCATGGCGTGCGGATGCGGCAGGTGCGGACGGGCGCCGACCCGGACGCGCCGCCGCGCCTCGTGACGATCCCGACCGGCTGGGACGATGCCGCCGCCGCAGCACTCGCCGCCGCTCGCCCCCGGCAGCGGTGCGGCGACCCTCGCCGACGCGGCCGAGGCCTGGGTCCGACCCATCGCCGAGCGCGCCGCGCAGGCCGGCATCGACGCCCCTCCTCGCCGAGCGGCTGCACGGCCTGCTCCTGCTCCGTCGCGGCGCGCCTGACGCCGGCGTGTGGCAGGGCACGGCCGCCGAGGCGCCGGGTTTCGTGCTCAACCTTTCCGCCTTTCACGACCCCGCCACCGGGTTCGACGTCGAGGGCTGGCCGAAGCGGCCGAAACCGCGTCCCTGGCCCTCGCCTTCGCCGCGCCCGGCGCGCGCCGTCCGGTCATCCGCCTGGCCGACCTCGCCGGCCTGCTCGCCGCCCTGGGTCTCGACTACGACAGCGACGCGGCGCGCGACCTCGCCCGCCGCCGCCGCCACCGGCGCATCGGCCGCCCCGCGCGGGGCGGCCCTCGCCATCGCCGCACCCGGCCCGGCCGAGGCGCTGCTCGGCGTCGAGACCGGCGGCATCGCGCCCGCCTTCTCGCCGCTCAACGCCGCGGGCGGCCTCAGCCGCGCCACACGCGCCTTCCTCGCCGCGCGCGGCCTGGCACCCGAGACCGCCCTCGCCGCCATGCTGGACGGGGCAAGCCTGTTCCCGCGCCCGACCCCGGCCGCGCACGCCGCGATGCACGACGCGGTCGCTCCCCACGCCGCCGCCATGCCCGCCCGCCCGAGCACCGCGCGAGACAGCCGCCCAGCTGCCGCCTGCCCGACGCCGCGACCTGCCGCCGCGACGCGCCGGCTACACGCAGCGCGCCTCGGTCGGCGGCCACACGCTGTTCCTGCGCACCGGCGAATATGACGACGGAAAACTCGGCGAGATCAGCATCGCGCTGCAGAAGGAGGGCGCCGCCTTCCGCGGCCTGATGGACGCCTTCTCCGGCGCGGTCAGCCTCGGCCTGCAGCACGGCGTCCCGCTCGAAGCCTATGTCGAGGCGCTCACCTTCACCCGCTTCGGCCCCTCCGGCGTGGTCGAGGGCGACCCGGGCGTGGGCCGCGCGACCTCGCTGCTCGACTACGTGTTCCGCCACCTCGCCGGCAACTATCTCGGCCGCCGCGACATGCCGGAAGCCGAGCGCCGAAGAAGCCGACACGCCGGGCGCACGGCCCGCGCGAGCCGTCGCCGCTGTTGCCGCTCGACCTGCCGGCGGAGGCCTCGCCGCGCGCGCGGCGGCGGGCGCTGAAGGTGGTTTCGGGGTAAGGGGCTACAAAGCCCGACGCCTTGGCGATTAGTGGCTATCCGAACAATTAGGCTTTTCGCCGCCTGTCGGCGAAGGTCAGCACTGACGCCTTGCGAAGGTTAGCTGGATATGAGGCCATTTCGGTTCGGTGTGAGCGTCTGGCACGCGCAATCGCGGGCCGAATTTGCTGAGAAGGCCCGCAAGATCGAGGCCCTCGGTTATGACACGCTGACTTTGCCCGATCACCTAACCGACCGCATCGCGCCAATTCCGGCGTTGGTCAGCGCCGCAGAAGCGACGAAAACCCTTCGGGTCGGCACCAACGTGCTGAACAACGACTTGCGCCATCCCGTGTTGGTCGCGCGCGAGGCTGCGGCGGTCGATCTCCTGACTGAGGGACGGCTACAACTGGGCTTGGGCGCCGGCAGCATTCGATCCGAATACGACCAGGTGGGGCTAGCCTTTGATAGGGGAGGCACGAGGGTCGAGCGACTGGCAGAGGCGGTCAACATCATCAAGGGCTTGCTCAAAGGGGAGCAACTCACCTTTGCAGGTAGGCATTATAGAGTGACTGGCCACGCCATCACCCCCCTTCCCGTGCAGCGACCTCATCCTCCTATCCTCATCGGAGGCAACGGCCCGCATCTCCTCGCCCTCGCAGCGCGGGAAGCGGACATAGTGGGTCTCTCGGGGCTAACATTCCGAGGCGGCGGCGCGGTTCCGCCGGACTTGTCTGGATGGAGGGTATCGAGCGTTGATGAGCGGGTGCAGCTTGTGCGCGAGGCTGCGGGGAAGGAGCGATATGAGCGGCTGGAATTGAACGCGCTCCTGCAGCGCGTGGTCGTGACGGACGACCGCCGCAGGGCGGCTGAGGAACTGGCAAGCTTGACCCAGCTAACGCCCGACGAAATTCTTCAAAGCCCCTATGTGCTTATCGGGTCGGTAGACCAGATGGTCGAAGACCTCCAGACCCGGCGGGAGCGCTGGGACATCTCCTATTATGTCGTCCATGAGCCCTACATCGACGATTTCGCCCAGGTCGTCGCGCGCCTCGCGGGCAAGTAGGTGACCAAGCAGATCGCTGAGGGATCGTTTCCTACGATCTGTGATACTCATGGACGCCGCACGCGGACCGTAACCATCCAACGCCGCCACGGCCAACACCCACTGCGACGAGGCCCGCAAGCCCGGCAAACAAGAGAGCCAAGGTGTTCGGCTCAGGCACGCCGGTAGCCAACATAGCTGTAAAGATCACCGGCAATTCGCTGTCCTCGGGGCCGATCACAGGCGTGAACGGCGGCGCCGAAAAGAATTCGAGATACCCAGGACTGGGCAGGTAATCCGCGTAGAACGGATTGGCGAAATCGCCGGTTGCCGTTGCGAACCCGAAACCGTTGACCGTCAATTGTGGCCCACTGAGACTGATGAGGTTGTCGACGGCATAGGGCTCGTTGCCGGGAATGGGCGTGCCGGTCGGCTGCAGGCCGGTGATCGCATCACCGTCGCGCGACCCGGTGATGCCGACGATCTGGTAATACCCCGAACCATTCGCGGTGTCGGTCGTCGTGAAGGTGCCGCTTGCGGCAATTCCCGCCCCGGTGTAGCTCCAGTCCCAGATGCGCGATGCGTGTGCCGGAAGCGGCGTCGCGAGTGCGAGGCCGATCCCCAGCGCGGCCACCCGCTGCCATCCGAGCACCGAATTCAGCAACATTCGTCTTCTCCTTCCGGGCGATCCTATCGCGTCACATGCGCGCTGACCGCCAGCCACGTTCCGCCGCGCCGCGCCCACACGTCGGTATAGCGCCCATTCCGCCGCTCGCCATTCGCGGTCGCGTAGCTGGTCCGCGCGTGGATGATCGCGACGTCGCCGAGAACGCGCACCCGGACGTCTTCGGCGACAAGGCCGCTGATCGTCACCGGCCGCGCCGTCTGGGCCAGGAACTGCGCCTTGTCGACCAGTGACCCGTCCGGGTTCGAGCACAGGAAATCCTCGGCCAGGATCTCGCCGAACCGGCGCACGTCGCCGTCCTGCACGGAAGCGATGTAGTCGCGATTGAGCGCGGTCAACGTATCGAGGTCTGCGCGCGGTCGTGTCAGCGTTCACATGGCTCTCCCGTGGCGGATTCGGTAGACTGATCCACCGCTCATGAACCGCGTAGTCCGCTCGCCGTTGGGCGGTGATCGCGATGCTTCATGCGCCGCACCCGATTCAGATTCCTCGCCAGCGCTTCCGCGACGGACAAGTCGAACCAGGATTGCCTCGTCCAGCTCCTTCAGCTAACGCGCCCTGTGCTCCGCGCGCGTCGAACCCGGCGCCCCGCCCACCGACCAGCTTGTTGGCGCGCGCCACCCTCTTGATCGAGGCGCTGAAGCGGGCGGATGGCCGAGGTGCATCCGTTGCCGTGTGCAGTATCGAACGCTGGCGGTGAACTGGCGCGGCACCGTCGTGCGCAGGATGACTCGGCCGCGCGACTGCGGCGTCGCCCAGGCCTTGCCGCGCGCAGATGCGCGGTGATCCGCCCCCACCCTCGGCCTCCAGAACCGGACCATCTGTCGACCTCGCCGGGCGTCCGAGCGGCGTCTGAGCGGTCCGCCGGCGGTCTTGCATTCCGCCCGGGCCGGTGCTGGCGTCGTAATCGACTGGCGGGCCTTTCCCACGCCCCTGTGTAACGCTGGGCGCGGTCCCAGCCGAGAAATCGCGAGGCGGTCACGGCGCGGGCGCGCAGGCGTGGCCGGTGTTGCGCGCACCTTGCGGGCCGGCCACCGTTCCGCAGGTCGAGCCGCTGCGACTGCGCGCAGCAGCCGCCCCGGTCGGCGGCCGAACCGGAGGACGCGGGCGCCGCGCCGGCGGCGATCCCTGGTGCGCCGCCCGCCGTGCCGGCCTCGCGGCCTGCGGGTGCCCCGGCCAAACCACCGCCCTCGCTGCGCCCCTGGCCACCGCCGTTTTCGCTGGCCTGACGCCGAGCCGCTCGCGCACGTTGATGTGGTTCGGCACCTGCACGAAGCGGCCTTCGCGATTCCCAATGCGAAAAAACATCCCGTGCGCGCCATCGCGCTGATCCTCGGTCGATCGTCGAAATCCTGTCCTGGCGGAGCTCTTCGCGGCGTCAAACATCGGCCCCCTGGATCATGGGGCTGGGATCGGCATCGCCAAAAAACCGGTTCGGCACCCAGGGCAGCCCCAGATTCTCCCGCAACGTCCGCCCCTCGTACCTTCGCGGCGGAAAATCCCCCGCCGCTGCAATTCCGGCACCACGCGTTCGACGAAATCGTCCAGCCCTTCGGGCAGGTACGGGAACATCACGTTGAACCCGTCGGAGGCCTCGCTCTCCAGCCATTCCTGCATCGTGTCGGCGATGGTCGCCGGCGTGCCCACCATCGACAGCCCGCCATAGCCCCCCGCCCGCTGGGCGAGCTGGCGCACCGTCAGCCCCTCCCGCCGCGCCACCGCAATGACCCGCTCCCGCCCGCTCTGGCTCGCGTTGGTCTCGCGGGATCTCCGGCAGCGGACCGTCGAGATCGAAGCCCGACGCGTCATGCCCGAGTGCGATCGACAGCGAGGCGATGCCGCTGTCCGGATGCACCAGGCTGTCCAGTTTTTCCCGCTTCGCCCGCGCCTCCTCCACCGTGTCGCCGACGACCACCAGCGCGCCCGGCAGGATCTTCATGTGGTCGCGCGCGCGGCCGAGCTTTTCCATGCGACCCTTCACGTCGGCATAGAACTCCTGCCCCTCGGCGAGCGTGCGGGACGCTGGCGAAGATCACCTCCGCCGTCTCGGCCGCGATCTGCCGCCCGGCCTCCGACGCGCCGGCCTGCACGATCACCGGCCAGCCCTGGATCGGGCGCGCGACGTTCAGCGGCCCGCGCACGGAAAAATATTTTCCCCGGTGGTTCAGCACGTGCAGCTTCGCGGGATCGAAATAGATCCCGCTCTCCACGTCGCGGATGAACGCATCGTCCGCCCAGCTGTCCCACAAGCCCGTGACCACATCGAAGAACTCGCGCCCGCGGCGGTAGCGTTCGTCGTGCTCGACATGCTCCTCCAGCCCGAAATTCAGCGCCGCGTCCGGGTTCGAGGTGGTCACGATGTTCCACCCGGCGCGCCCGCCGCTCAGATGGTCGAGCGAGGCGAAGCGCCGCGCGACGTGGTACGGCTCCTCGAAGGTGGTCGAGGCCGTGGCGATCAGCCCGAGATGCCGCGTCACCATCGCCAGCGCCGGCAGCAGGGTCGGCGGATCGAACGACGTCACCGTCGCGCTGCGCTTCAACGCCGCCATCGGCATGTTGAGCACCGCCAGATGGTCCGCCATGAAGAACGCGTCGAACCGCCCGCGCTCCAGCGTCTGCGCGAAGCGCACCAGATGGTGAATGTTGAAATTGGCGTCGGGGAACGCGCCGGGATAGCGCCACGCCGCCGTGTGGATGCTGCACGGGCCGCATGAAGGCCCCCAACCGCAATTGCCGCCGCTCGCTCATGCCGACTGCCTTTCGCTGCGCAAACACGCTAGCTTCAACTTGGCCTTTCGCCCGCTCTCCACAATGGAGCCTCCCGCCATGCCCAGCCGCGTCGAGCAGAAACTCCAGGAACTCGGCCTCACCCTCCCCACGCCGGCCGCGCCGCTCGCCAATTATGTCCCCTATGTCGTCACCGGGAACCTCGTCGTCGTCTCCGGGCAGGGGCCGACGCAGGACGGCAAGATCGCCTTCACCGGCAAGATCGGCGCAAGACCACTCGGTCGAACAGGGCCAGCAGGCGGCGCGGCTCTGCATGATGAACGTGCTGGCCCAGCTCCGCGCCGCGTGCGGCGGCGACCTCGACCGGGTGCGGCGGGTGGTGCGGCTCGGCGGCTTCGTCGCGGCCCCCGCCGGCTTCACCCAGCACGCGCAGGTGATGAACGGCGCCTCGGACCTCGCCGTCGCGGTGTTCGGCGACGCCGGGCGGCACGCCCGCAGCACGGTCGGCGTCCCCTCGCTGCCCGCCGACTTCGCCGTCGAGGTCGAGGGGATGTTCGAGATCGGCTGACTCGCGGGCCGCGCCGCTTGCTTTCCACGCGGCGCTGCGGTGCCATATCGCCCGATATGCCCGATGGAACCGAACCGCTCACGCTGACCCTGCACGCCGCGGATCGCCGAGATCGACCCGGCGGAGTGGGATGCCTGCGCCGGCGGCGACAACCCGTTCGTCAGCCACGCCTTCCTCGGCGCGATGGAGGATAGCGGCTCGGCCGGCCCGCGCACCGGCTGGCTGCCGCAGCACGCGGTGCTGCGCAACGGCGCGGGCGAGGTGGTGGCCGCCGCGCCGATGTACGCGAAATCGCACAGCTACGGCGAATACGTGTTCGACCACGGCTGGGCGCACGCCTTCGAGCGGGCGCGGGGAAAATACTACCCGAAGCTCCAGGTCGCCGTGCCGTTCAGCCCGGTCCCCGGCCCGCGCCTGCTGGTCCGCCCCGAAGGGCGGCGCCAGCCTGGAGACGCTCGCCGGCGCGCTGGTGCAGGCCTGCGGCGAGCTCGACCTCTCCTCCGTCCACGCCACCTTCTGCACCGAGGCGGAATGGGAGCGGCTGGGCGATGCGGGCTGGCTGCAGCGGCTCGGGATGCAGTTCCATTGGGACAACGCGGGCTACGCGAGCTTCGATGACTTCCTGGGCGCGCTCAGCTCGCGCAAGCGCAAGGTGCTGCGGCGCGAGCGGCGCGACGCCAACGCCGCCGGCCTGACCTTCCGGGCGCTGCGCGGCAGCGAGATCGGCAAGCGCGAATGGGATGCGTTCTACCGCTTCTACAGCTCCACCGTGGATCGCAAATGGGGCAGCGCCTATCTCACCCGCCAGTTCTTCTCCCTGTTCGGCGAACGGCTGGGCGACGCGGTGGTGCTGATGGTGGCCGAGAACGACGGCACCCCGGTCGCCGGCGCGCTCAACCTGGCCGGCACGGACACGCTCTACGGCCGCAACTGGGGCTGCCGGGGCGACTGGCCGTTCCTGCATTTCGAGCTCTGCTACTACCGCGCGATCGACTGGGCGATCGACGCACGGGCTCAAGCGCGTGGAGGCCGGTGCGCAGGGCCGGCACAAGATCCAGCGCGGCTACGTGCCTCGCCCGACCTTTTCCGCCCATTGGATCGCCCATGCCGGCCTGCGCCGCGCCATCGCCAACTTCCTCGACGAGGAGCGCCCGGCGATCCTGGCCGACATGGCGGCGCTGGCCGAGGAGTTCCCGTTCCGCAAGGGCGGCGAGGCCGACTGATCCGGCCAGCCAACGGCAATGTGACCGCCATTCCGCCGCCGGCCGGCCCAGTGTGACGCCCCTCCGGCCGTGGTGCGGCAATCCGCCGCCCCGGCCTAGAACGGGTCCGCGCGCATGAATGCCTGTGCCCTTGCGCTGGTTCTCCTCGTCGACGTCTCCGGCTCGGTGTCGCCGGAGCGGTACGAACTGCAGCACGCCGGCGTCGCCCAGGCGCTCACCGATCCGCATGTCCAGCACGTGCTGCTGGCCCAGCCGGGCGGCATGGCGATGACCGTCATCGAGTGGAGCGACCGGCGGCACGTCGTGGTCCCGTGGCGCATGGTCCAGTCCGCCGACGACGTGAGCGCGGTCGCCGAGACCCTGAGGGGCGCGCAGCGCAGCATGACCGGCTCCACCGCGATGGGCGACGCGATGGTCGAGGGCGTCGCGGCCTTCGACCGCGCGCCGTGCGAGCCGGTGCGCAAGGTGATCGACATCTCCGGCGACGGCCGCAACAACGACGGCAGCACCGCCCCCGACGACGTGCGCATCCGCGCCCACGCGCACGCAGCATCACCGATCAACGGCCTGCCGATCCGCGGCGACGAGCCCGACGTCGCGGACTACTACCGCGACCACGTCGTCACCGAGGACGGCTTCGTCATCGAAGCCAAGAGCTTCGACGATTTCGCCGTGGCGATCCGCTACAAGCTGCTGATGGAGATCAGCGCGCTGGCGGACTGCGCGCCTTCTGAGGGCCTGACGCTCAGCCGATCACGCCCCCCGCGCGCAACTCCTTGATCTCGCCGGCGCTGAACCCGCCCTGCCCCAGCACCTCGTCGGTGTGCGCGCCCCGCTCCGGGGCCGCGCGCACCTCGGCGCGGGTGCGCGAGAAGCGCGGCGCCGGACCGGGCTGCTTGACGCCCTGCACGTCGACGTAAGCGCCGCGCGCTTTGGCGTGCGGGTGCTCCGGCGCCTCGGCGATCGACAGCACGGGCGCGAAGCAGATGTCGGTGCCCTCCATGATCCGGCACCACTCGTCGCGCGTCTTGCCGCGGAACACCGCGGTCAGCCGCTCCTTCATCCGCGGCCAGCTATTGCGGTCGAGTTGCTCCGGCAGGTCCTGGCCGGCGAGCCCGGTCTTTTCCAGCAGCAGCTTGTAGAATTGCGGCTCGATCGAGCCGATGCAGACGAACTTGCCGTCGGCCGTTTCATACGTGCCGTAATAATGCGCGCCGCCGTCGAGCATGTTGACGCCGCGCTCGTCCTTCCAGATGCCCGCCGCGTGCATCCCGAAGATGCCGCCGAACAACGCCGCCGCGCCATCCACCATCGCCGCGTCGACCACCTGCCCCTGGCCCGAGCGCATCGTCTCCAGCAGGCCGCACACCATGCCGAACGCCAGCAGCATCCCGCCGCCGCCGAAATCGCCGACCAGGTTGAGCGGCGGCATCGGCTTCTCGGGCGAGCCGATCGCGTGCAGCGCGCCGGTCAGCGCGATGTAGTTGATGTCGTGCCCCGCCGCGTTCGCCAGCGGCCCCTCCTGGCCCCAGCCGGTCATCCGCCCGTAGACCAGCTTCGGATTGCGCTTGAGCGCCACGTCCGGCCCGATGCCGAGCCGTTCGGCCACACCGGGGCGGAACGGCTCCATCAGCCCGTCCGCCTTGTCGGCGAGCCGCAGCACCACCTCGGCACCGCCCGGCTTCTGCAGATCGACCGCGATCGAGCGGCGCGAGCGGCCGTGCACGTTGTAGCGCGGATCGGCGTAGCGCGCCGGCGTGTTCGGATTGACGCGATCGACGCGGACGATGTCGGCGCCGAGATCGCCCAGCATCATCGCCGCCATCGGGCCCGGCCCGATCCCGGCCACCTCGATCAGCTTGATACCCGAAAGCGGACCCATGTTTCTCTCCGTGGTGATCTGCGTCAGTAACCGTTCAAGGCCGCATAGCGGTCGCGATGAAACGCGCTGGTGCCGAAGGTCGCCAGCGCGACCCGCGCGCGCTTGGTGAAGAAGCCGATCTCGTGCTCGTCGGTCATGCCGATGCCGCCGTGCATCTGCACGCCCTCGTTGCCGACGAGGAAGAAAGTATCGTTCGCCTTGGTCTTGGCGAGGCTCGCCAGCGCCGGCCGCGTCGTTGGCGCCCTCGTCGAGCCCGGAGAGCGAGGCGAGCACGGCGGAGCGCGTCACCTCGAGCTCGCAGAACATCTGCGCCGCGCGATGCTTCAACGCCTGGAACGAGCCGATCGCCACGCCGAACTGTTTTCTGTCCTTGAGATACTGCACCGTGCGCTCGAAGCACTCGTCCGCGCTGCCCAGCATCTCGGCCGCCAGCCCCGCCCGCGCGCGGTCGAGCACCGCTTCGAGCACGTCGGAGCCGCCGTCGATCGGCCCCAGCGCCGCCTCGTCCGCCACCTCGACGTCATCGAGCTTGACGATCGCGGCGTTGCGGCTGTCGACCATGATCGGTGCGCGTGCGCGACACGCCGGGCGCTGATCGCCGGCACCAGGAACAGCGTGATCCCGCCACGATCGTTCACGCCGCCCGAGGTGCGCGCCGCGACGATCAGCGTGTCCGCCACATGCCCGTCGAGCACGAAAGTCTTCTTGCCCGACAGCCGTAGCCGCCGCCGTGCTTCTTCGCCGCCGTCGCGATGCGGGTCGGCGCGTGATGCGGACCTTCCTCCAGCGCGAGGGCAAAAATCTGGTCGCCGGCGACGAGGCCCGGCAGATGCGTGTCCTTCTGCATCCCGCTGCCGGCCAGGGTCAGCGCGCTCGCGCCGATCAGCGAGGTGGAGAGCAGCGGCGTCGCCGCCAGCGTGCGCCCCGCCGCCTCCATCACCAGCCCGAGCCCGACATGGCCGAACCCCGAGCCGCCCCATTCCTCGGGCACCAGGAAGCCGGTCCAGCCGAGCTCCGCCATCTCGCGCCACAGCGGACGCGAGAAGCCGTCGGCGTCCTGCGTGTCGCGCAGTTTACGGAGCGCGGTGATCGGGCTCTTCTCGCGGAAGAACTCGAGCGCGGTGTCCTGCACCAGCCGCGCTTCGGAGGAGAGCGTGAGTGTCATTGGGAGAAGCCTCAGTCCGGCAGGCCAAGCACGCGCTTGGCGATGATGTTGAGCTGGATCTCGGACGTGCCGCCCTCGATCGTGTTGGCCTTGGCGCGCAGCCAGTCGCGCGTGGTGCGCAGATTGTCGGGCTCGAACCCCTCGCCCTCCCAGCCCAGCATCTCGGTTCCCGCGCTGTCGAGCATCAGCTCGTAGCGGCGCTTGTTCAGCTCGGTCGCGTAGTATTTGAACATCGCCGAGGCCGGGCCGGGCGGCGCGCCCGCCTTGGCTTCCTCCGCCGTCCGCTGCCGGGTCAGCGCGAAGGCGCGCTGGTCGATGCCGAACCGCGCGATGGCGTCGCGCAGTTCCGGGTCGGCGATGCGCCCGTCGCTCTCGCCGACATATTTCTTCGCCAATGCCTCGGGCGTCTGCTCGGAGCGTTCGCGCGCGCGTTCGCCGATGCCGCCGATCCCCTTGCGCTCGTGCTCCAGCAGCCGCTTGGCGATCGTCCAGCCCTTGTTCATCTCGCCGACCAGGTTCTTCGCCGGCACCTGCACGTTGTCGAAGAAGGTCTCGCAGAACACCGAGTAGCCGCTGATAAGCCGGATCGGCTGCGGCCGCACGCCGGGGTCGCTCATGTCGATCAGGAGAAAGCTGATCCCCTCATGCTTCTTCGCCGTCGGATCGGTGCGCACCAGGCAAAAGATCCAGTCGGAGAAATGCGCGCCCGAAGTCCAGATCTTGTGGCCGTTGACCAGGAAGTGCTCGCCCTGCAGCACCGCGCGCGTCGACAGGCTGGCGAGGTCGGAGCCCGAGCCCGGCTCGCTGTAGCCCTGGCACCACCTGATTTCACCGGTGACGATCTTGGGCAGATGCTCGCGCTTCTGCTCCTCGGTGCCGTATTCCAGCAGGGTCGGGCCGAGCATGGAGAATCCCATGCCGCGGATCGGCGGCCGGCAGCCGAGCGCCTGCATCTCCTCGGCGAGAACCCGCGCCTCCGGCTCCGAAAGCGCGGCGCCGCCATACTCCTTCGGCCAGGTCGGCGCGGTCCAGCCCTTTGCCGCCATGCGGTCGAGCCAGATCTTGCGAGTCCGGATTCCTGTATTTCTCCTGCGTCCCGCCGCCGACCGCCTCGTCGTCCGGTTGCGCGGTGCGCATCGAGGGCGGGCAATTCTGCTCGAGCCAGGCGCGCGTCTCGGCGCGGAATGTGTCCAGGTTTGGCATGGCTCTGCGCTCCCTCCTCATCGCCGGGTGCGAGACGGCCCGGACGACCCGATTGTAGAGGCAGTGATCGGGAATGGACAAACCGGCGAGCCGACGCGACCGTATGTTGCAATGTCGTAACGACTAGGACGTGCGTGGCCGTCGCGGCGTCAGGCCGGCAAAAACGGCGGCGAGCGGGAGGTCGCGGCCAATGGGAGCTCGGCCGGGGGCGGCTCGACCGGTGGCTCGACGGAGCCAGCGGGGCGGGCCATGCGGCGGCGCGGTGTCGGGCTCACGTGGCCCGGACGGGCGGCATTGGCCGGATCGGCGCGGCGGCAGGCGCAGCTGCGGCGGCAGCGGATCGGGGGTCAGCAGCCGCCACAGCGGCCGCAGCAGCCGACCCGCCTGCGGCGCCGCGGCGAGCAGCGCCAGCATCTCCGGGTCGGCGATGAGCGCCTGGAGCGGGGCCACGAGATGCCCGGTCTGAAACTGCACCAGCACCGCGGCGCGCGGCAGCCGGAGCGGCCATCGCCGCGGCGCCGGCACGTCCGGTGCCGGGCGATCGGCGGCCGGGCGGGGCGCGGCGCTGCGGCGGGGATCTCGCGTTTCCAGCGTCCCGGCCGCGAGGCGCGCCTGCAGCGCGGCGAGCCGGCGCAGCGTGCGCCCGAAATAGTTCCAGAGCAGCACCGCGAGCGGCCCCAGCCTTGCGTGGTCGCGTCTCGCGTGGTCGCGCCCGATCCCGTCGGCGATCGCCCGCTTCACCCGGTCGATGAAGAGGCCAAAACGGTCGATCAGTCCGGTGCTGGGCGGGACGCTCGGGGACATGGCGGCAGTATGTCGTTAGTTAGTAAGAATGTCAAGCGGGACGGAGAGATTGGGCGGAAAAGCGCAGCGCATTCCGCCGGTCCCGCCCCGCCGTATTTCTCGCCGAACGCCGATCGTCGGTGTGACCGAGGCGGACCTTGACGGGCTTGGGAGATGAGCGATCCAGTCTCTCGCCACGTCGCGAACACTATCGATGAGGGAGAACTGCACTTGATAGCGGCAGCGGAGCACTCTCCGAGAAGCGACGGGGACGTCGTATGAGCCGGTTCTGGAGCCAGCTAGTGCACGACCTGCACCCATATGTGCCAGGCGAGCAGCCTCGTGTACCAGACCTGATCAAGCTCAACACGAATGAGAGTCCTTTCGGACCGTCTCCGCGCGTTCTGGACGCAATCCGTGCCGAAGCCACCGAGACACTACGCCTCTACCCGGACCCGGAAGGGACCGGCTTGCGATGTGCCCTGGCCAGCTATCACGGCGTTCGGCCTGAGCAGGTCTTTGTCGGCAACGGTTCAGATGAGGTACTGGCGCATACTTTCGTCGCTCTGCTGAAGCAAAACGCGCCGCTTCTGTTCCCCGACATCACATACGGCTTCTACCCCACCTACTGCCGGCTGTTCGGCATTCAAGCGGAGCCGGTGCCACTCGACGCATCTCTGACCATCTGTGTCACAGATTATTCGCGTCCCAGCGGTGCAATCATCATTCCGAACCCGAATGCTCCTACGGGCATCACGCTGCGTCGAGCAGAAATCGCGGCGCTGTTGGACGCGCATCCTGAGCAGCCGATCGTGGTGGACGAGGCCTATGTCGACCGCATCAGATTTCCGATTCCAAAATCATCAAATGCGGCCGACGATCGGCTGACGATTACGCCATCGCATCAAGGACCGATATCCTAGCGACTTGACGGACGACGAATGGTTCCTGGTCAAGCCGCTGATCCCTCGCGCCAAGCGAGGCGGGAACAAGCGCACGGTCGATGTGCGCGAGGTGGTCAATGGGATCATGTATATCCTCAGCACGGGCTGCCAGTGGGCCGCATTGCCGAAAGACCTGCCGCCGCGCAGCACGGTCAACGGCTACTTCCTGCGGTGGGAGCATGACCGCACCCTCGATCGGCTGCATCACGCGCTCTACGTGCAATGCCGCGAGCAGGCCGGGCGAGAGGCCAGCCCGAGTGCGGCGATCATCGACAGCCAGAGCGTCAAGAGCGCAGAAAAAGGGGGGTCTCGGACCCACCTGGCAACGATGCCTGAAAGAAGATCAAGGGCAAGAAGCGGCACGTCCTGGTCGATACGCAGGACTTGCTGATGCAAGCCATCGTTCATGCGGCCGACGTTCAGGACCGTGACGGAGGAGTGCTGCTGATGGCCTCGATGTTCGGGCTGTTCCCGTTCCTGCTCAAACTCTACGCCGACAGCGGCTATCAAGGAACCAAGTTTCAGCATGGGCTGGTCCGGGTTTGCCAGTCGGTGAACGTCGAAATCATCAAGCGCTCCGACATCGGCCGCTTCATCGTCCTGCCCAAGCGTTGGATCGTCGAGCGGACCATCGCCTGGCTCAACCGATGCCGCAGGCTTGCCAAGGATTGGGAGCGCCTGAACCGCAATGCACTCGCCTTCCTGCGCTGGGCGTCAATCCGGCTGATGGTCCGAAAGCTATGTCAAACCTGCGTATGATCGAATGGAGACAACAGATCCCCTTGATCTCTTCCTATCCAAACCTGCTCGTGGTCCAAACCATGTCAAAGTCGCGGGCACTGGCCGGCCTGCGTGTCGGCTACGCGATCGGTGATGCCGGGCTGATTGAAGCGCTGATCCGAGTCAAGGACAGTTTCAATTCCTATCCGCTCGATCGCCTGGCGCAGGCTGGTGCGATCGCGGCATTGGAAGACGAGGAGTACTTCCAACGTCATCGTTGCATGGTAATGGAGGAGCGGGACCGGATGTCCAGAGAGCTGTCGCAGCTCGGCTTCGAAGTGCTGCCGTCGGCAGCAAACTTTATCTTTGCACGCCACCCGGCCCGTGGCGGCGCCAAGCTGGCTTCGGCACTTCGTGAACAGGGAGTGCTGGTTCGGCACTTCGACAAACCGCGGATCGCCGACTATCTCCGGATTAGCGTCGGCGCCAGCAGCGACACGAACCGACTAGTCGCAGCCCTTATCCGCAACCTGGAACATAGTTCTTCAGGCTAATGCCCACTCCGTCCCCGCACTCGCCCTCACTCTCGCCCCCTGCCGTTTCGGCATAGCTTGTGAAGGCCTCGCTTGGGTCGAGACGTCATTGCGAGGCCGTTCAGAGTAAGCCCAGACGAAACTGACCTGCCTGGAGACCGGGGCTACGCCGCACCCAGCCGCCTCGGGCCCGCGCCCAAAAATACTAATCCTTCCGCTCGCGATAATCCCCGAACGCCGCATCCCTCGCGCTCAACGCCTCGCGCACGCTGCCGCCGTCGCGGCGGAACTGCTTGCGGTAGTCGAGGCTCGCCTGCGTCGTGAAGGCCAGCGCCTGCAACTCGGTGCCCGAGCGGATCGCGGCGCGCAGTCCCATGATCTCCATCGCGCGATGGATGGTGCGCTTGTTGATCTGGTTGAGCTCGGCCGGCACCAGCGCGATGCGCTCGGCCAGCTTGAGCACTTCCTCGTCCAGCTTGTCGGCGGGATAGGCCCGGTTGGCAAAACCCTCGGCCGCCGCTTCCACGCCGCTGATTGCGTCGCCGGTGAGATACATCTCCATCGCGCGCCGCATCCCGAGCAGCCAGGGATGGAACTGGTTGTCCGGCGGGCTCATCAGCCGCGTCGGCGGGTAGCCGATCTTGGCGTCCTCCGCGACATAGACGAGATCGCAGCACGTCGCGAGCTCGCTGCCGCCCGCGAGACAATAGCCATGCACCTGCGCGATCACCGGCTTGCCGAGATCCCAGATGCGCGTCCAGCCATCGACCACATGTCGCGCCCATTGGCCCGGCCCGCCCGCCGTATAGTACGGCTGGTTCTCCGCGTTGTTCGCCGAGAGATCGTAGCCGGCGGAAAAGCTCGGACCGGCGCCGCGCAAGATCGTCACCCGCACGTCCGGGTCCGCGTCCGCCTCGGTCAGCCCCGCGAGGATCGCGCCGCGCAGCGCGTTGTTGAGCGCGTTGCGCTTCTCTGGCCGGTTCATCGTCAGCCGGCGCACGCCCGGCGCCGGATTGTCGATCAGCAGCACCTCGGTCATGGGCGCCCTCCGGTCGGAATATCCTTGAACGCCATGCCCTTGTCGGCGCGCATGTCGGCCGGCAGCTTCAGCACGCGCTCGGCGATGGTGTTGCGCAGAATCTCGTCGGTACCGCCAGCGATCCGCATGGCGGGCGCGTAGATCAGCGCCTCCTCGAAGATGCCGCCGAGCGGCATGTCGGCGCCGTTCATCACGCCCGCGGCACCCAGCAGCTCCAATCCGTACGACGTGATCTCCTGCAACTTGCTGGCACTCACCAGCTTGCCGATCGACGCCTCCGGCCCTGGCGTCTCGCCGCGCGACAGCGCCGTCATGGTGCGGTACTTGGTGAAACGCAGGCCCTGCGCCTTCACGTAGAACTCCGCCAGCTTCTCCTGCACGCCGGCATTGTCGAGCGCCGGCCCGTCCTCGAGTTCGAGGTCGCGCGCGATCTCGAACAGCTCCTCGAAATCCGGCCCGGGATTCTCCGACGTGGCGTAACGCTCGCTCATCAGCAGGCTGATCGCGACCTTCCAGCCGCCGCCGACCGGACCGAGGCGCTGGCTGTCGGGGATGCGGACGTTGTTGAAGAACACCTCGTTGAAATGCGACGACCCTGACATCTGCTTGATCCCGCGCATCTCGATGCCCGGCGTCTTGGTGCTGAGATAGAAAAAAGTCAGACCCTCGTGCTTCGGCTTGTCGAAGTCGCTGCGCGCGATCAGCACGCCGTAATCGGCCTCGTGCGCCATCGAGGTCCAGATCTTCTGGCCGTTGACCACCCACTCGTCGCCGTCACGCTCCACGCGGGTACGCAGCGCCCCGAGATCGGAGCCGCCGGCGGGCTCGGAGAAGAACTGGCACCACACCTCCTCGGCGCGCAACGCGGCGGGCGCGAAGCGATCGCGCTGCTCCTGCGTACCCCAGCGGCAGATCGTCGGGATGCACATGCCGAGGCCCAACCCGAAGATGCCAGTCAGCGTCTTGTACTTCGCTTCCTCCTGGCTGTAGATCACCTGCTGGATCGGCGTCCCGCCCTGGCCGTGCCATTCCTTCGGCCAGGTGATCCCGGCGAACCCCGCATCGAACTTCTTGCGCTGGAACGCCTTGGCCTCGGCCATCGCGCCCGGCGCGTCCTGGCCGCGCCGATAGCCCAGCACCTCGCCGGGTTTCCTCCGTTCGGCATTGGCGTCGAGGAAGGCGCGGCAACTGGCGCGGTAGGCGGCTTCCTCGGGCGAGTCCTCGAAATCCATTGTTTTCCTCCTCCCCGTCCCTACGCCGCTTCCAGGCTCGTCACGTTGCGCGCGCGCAGCTCGGCGATCAGCCGGTGTTTCCACTCGCGGCCGCTGCCGAGCGCCAATCCCAGCAGCTTGGCGCGGCGATAATACAGGTGACAGTCGAACTGCCACGTGTAGCCCATGCCGCCATGCGTCTGGATGTTCTCCTTGGTCGCCACCCAGCCCGCCTCGCAAGCGGCGATGCGCGCCGTCGCGGCGGCGATCGGCAGCTCGGCGGCGTCGCTGTGCAGCGCCCAGGCGCCGTAATAGGCGTTCGATCGCGCCAGCTCCAACGCGACGTAGATGTCGGCGAGCTTGTGCTTGATCGCCTGGAACGAGCCGATCGGCCGGCCGAACGCATAGCGCGTCAGCGCGTAGTCGCGCGCCATCTCGAGTGCCGCCTCCGCGCCGCCGACCTGCTCGAACGCCATCATCACGGCGGCGCGGTCGAGCAGCGCGCGGATCGCGCCCGGCCCGATCGCGCCCGGCAGCGGCTCGCCGGGCGCGCCCTCGAAGCGGATGCGCGCATGGCCGCGTGAGGGATCGAACGTGCTCACTGCCTCCCGCGCAACGCCGGGTCCGGCGAGATCGACCAGATGGAGCGACGGCACGCCCTCGGCCGCGCGCACCGCGACCACGGCGAAGTCCGCCGCCTCACCGTCCGCCACCGGCGCCTTCACGCCGCTCAGCTTGCCGTCGGTCGCCACGGTGTCGAGCCGCATCGGATCGACCACGCCAGGCCGCTCCGTATAGGCAAAAGTGCCGATCGCGGCGCCGCTCGCCAAGCCTTGTCAGATAGTGCTGCTTCTGCGCCGGGCTGCCGAACAGCAGCAACGCCTCGGTGGCGAGGTACACCGACGACGAGAACGGCACCGGCGCGATCGCACGGCCGACCTCCTCGGCCAGCACGCACACCGCCAGCCGCCCGAGGCCGGCGCCGCCGTACTCCTCGGGGATGGACGCGCCGGTCCAGCCCATGTTCGCCATCTCCTGCCAGAGCGGACGGTCAAGCTGCTCGCCGCTTTCCAGCACGCGGCGCGCCACGCTGGTCCGGCAACGCTCGCGCAGGAACTCGCGCGCCGTCTCGCGCAGCTGCTTCAGCTCGTCGGGAAAGTCGAAATCCATCCCGTTTCCCCCGCCTTCTCCGGCCGATATGGCTGGCGGGCAGCAAAGCCGATTTGGCCGCCCCCGGCAATGCCGCCTCGCTCGCTCGGCGCGGCTTGACCGCGCGAGGCGCCGTTTCGATGATGCGACCACACGGGAGGAAACCGTCCATGAGTGCACCGAGCGCAGCACGGCTCGCGCCCTACCAGGTCGCGGCGTACAACACGGCGAAGGAATCCGAGAACAAGATCCACGACGACAGCGTGGCGCGGAAGTTCGGCCTTGCCGGCGGGCTGGTGCCCGGCGCCGACGTCTACGCCTACATGACGCACCTGCCCGTCCAGCGCTGGGGCCGCGCCTGGCTGGAACGCGGCATGGCCGATTGCCGCTTCCTCAAGCCGGTCTATGACGGCGAGACCGCCACCGTCACCGCGACCGAAACGGATGGAATACTCGCCATCGAGGTGACGAGCCGCGGCGAGCTCTGCGCCACCGGCACCGCCCGCCTGCCCGACGAGAGCCCGGCGCCAACCCCCTACGGCTACGATGTCGTCGAGCCGCCCGAGACGCGGCCCCCGGCGAGCGAGACCTCGCTCGCGGCCGGGCTGTGGCTCAACTCGAAGCCGATCGCCGCGACGCCCGACTTCGCGGCCCAGTACCTGCGCGATCTGCGCGAGACCGAGACCCTCTACGCGCGCGAGGGCCTCGCGCATCCCGGCCTGATCCCGCGCCTGTGCAACTGGGCGCTGTCGCACAATGTCGTGCTCGGCCCGTGGATCCATGTCGGCTCCGTGGTCCGCCATTTCAGCGTCGCGCGCGTCGGCGAGACGCTGACCGCGCGCGCCCGCATCGCCGGCAACGACGAGCGCAAGGGGCATCGCTTCGTCGATCTCGACGCGCTCGTGCTGGCCGACGGGCGGCCGGTCGCGCATGTGCTGCACACCGCGATCTGGCGCCCCCGCCAGCTCGCCGCCGACTGAACCGGAGCATCCGCGATGCGCGTCTCGACGCACATTCCCCTGCGCGACTGGAAGGACGTCGGCCCCGCCGCCCGCATGGCGGAAGACGCCGGCTTCGACGCCATCCAGTTCCCCGAGATCAAGTACGACCCGTTCATGCCGCTCGCCCTCGCCACGGTGGCAACGACGCGCATCCACATGATCACATCGGTGGCGATCGCCTTCCCGCGCAGCCCGATGATCGTCGCCAGCGAGGCGTGGGATCTCGCGCGCAACTCCGGTGGCCGCTTCACCCTGGGCCTCGGCAGCCAGGTGCGCGCGCATAACGAGCGCCGCTTCAGCGTCCCCTGGATCGCACCCGCCGCGCGCATGGGCGAATACGTCGAGGCGCTGCGCGCGATCTGGCGCGCGTGGCAGAGCGGAGAAAAACTGAACTTCCAGGGCAAGCACTACCAGTTCACCCTGATGACGCCCGAGTTCTCGCCCGGCAAGCAGGACGTGCCGGCGCCGCCGGTCAGCATCGCCGCGGTCGGCCCGGTGATGCTGCGCACCGCCGCGCGCCTGTGCGACGGCGTGCGACTGCACGGCTTCGCGACGCGCCGCTATCTCGAGGAGGTGGTGCGCCCGATGCTCACCGACGAACTCGCGAAAGCGGGCAAGTCATGGGACAATTTCGAGGTCTCCGGCGGCGGCTTCGTCGTCACCGGCCCGGACGAGGCGGCGGTCGCGCGCGCCGCCGAGGGCATCCGCTACCGCGTGGCGTTCTACGGCTCGACGCCGGCCTATCGCGGCGTGCTCGACCTGCACGGCCACGGCGAGCTCGGCGACCGGCTGAACCAGATGACGCGGCGCGGCGAATGGAGCGAGATGGCGAAGCAGATCCCCGACGAGGTGCTGGACCTGTTCGTCGCCCGCGCCACCTACGACCGGCTGCCCGAGGCGATCGAGCAGCGGTTCGGCGGTGTGGTCGACAGCGTAAGCTTCGAGTTTCTGCCCGAGGATGCGCCGGAGGTGCGGCGCCGGGTGGTCGAGGCGGTGCGCCGGGTGCCGCATCGGTTCAAGGGATTCAAGGCATCATCGCGCGAAATCTCGTGAACGTCGTTTGGGCCGCGTCGGAAGCGCGGATAGGATAACGCGCACAAGCGAAAGGGAAGAAGAATGGGCCAGGTCGAGGGCAAGATCGCGATCGTCACCGGCGGCGCGTCCGGCATCGGCGCCGCCAGCGCGGAGACGCTGGCGCGCGAGGGTGCCAAGGTGGTCGTCACCGACATCGACGAGGCGGGCGGGCAGGCGGTCGTCGGGCGCATCACGGGCGCGGGCGGCGAGGCGGTGTTCATGGCGCAGGACGTGACCGACGAGGCGCGCTGGCAGCAGGTCGTCGCCGAGACCGAGCGGCGCTTCGGCCGGCTCGACATCCTGTTCTCCAATGCCGGCATCGGCATCATCTGCTCGGTGTTCGACATGTCGCTCGCCGATTTCCGCCGGCAGACCGCGATCAATCTCGACGGCGTGTTTCTCTCCGTCAAATACGCGGTCCCGGCGATGCGGCGCGCCGGCGGCGGCTCGATCATCATCACCTCCTCGGCCGCCGGCCTGCGCGGCTCGGCGGGGCTCGCCGGCTACTGCGCGACCAAGGGCGGCGTGCGGCTGTTCGCCAAGGCCGTCGCGATGGAGTGCGCGGCGATGCAGGACCACATCCGCGTCAACACGGTCCACCCCGGCGTCATCGACACGCCGATCTGGAGCAAGGTCGGCAGCGGCGGCGTCGCCAGCCGCTCCAACACGCCGATCGACCCGCAGCAGCTCGCGGCGGGCGTGCCGACCGGCGAGGTCGGAACCGCGCAGGACATCGCCAACGGCGTGCTGTTCCTCGCCTCCGACGCGTCGAGCTACATGACCGCCTCCGAGCTGGTCATCGACGGCGGCATGTTCGGCGGCGGCGTGCCGCGACGCGGCTGGGTGCCGCGCGCGGGCGAGGGCTGATCGTGGCGCTCAACCACGTCGCCCCGCGTCCCGCCGCCACCGTGCTGCTGCTGCGCGACGGCGCGGACGCGCTCGAAGTGTTCATGGTGGTGCGCCACCACGAGATCGACTTCGCCTCGGGCGCGCTGGTGTTTCCCGGCGGGCGCGTCGATACCGGCGATCACGCCATCGCCGAGCGGCCCGATCTCTGTCCCGGACCCGACGGGATCGACGCGATGGCGATGGCGCTGCGCGTCGCCGCCATCCGCGAGACGTTCGAGGAGTGCGGCATCCTGCTCGCCCGCCCGCGCGGCTCCGACCGGCTGATCGCGGCCGATCGGCTGCGCGAGATCGAGGGCTCGCAGCGCGCCCCGCTCTGCCAGGGCGAAATTAGCTTCTCCGACATTCTGGCGACGGAAGACCTCGTGCTCGCGACTGAGATGCTGGTGCCGTTCGCGCACTGGATCACGCCGGCCAACCAGGCCAAGCGGTACGACACGCATTTCTTCCTCGCCGTCGCGCCGGACGACCAGGTGGGCGTGCATGACGGTTCGGAAGCCGTCGATTCTGTCTGGATTTCCACCGAACAGGCGCTCGCCGGGGTGCAGGCCGGCCGCTTCAAGATGGTCTTTCCCACCCACATGAACCTCATCAAGCTCGGGCGGGATCGCACGGCCGCCGCCGCCGTGGCGACCGCGCGCGCCAATCCCGTCGTCACGGTGGAGCCGGTGCCGCTCAAGACCGAGAACGGCGTGCGCCAGCTCCGCATTCCGATCGAGGCCGGCTATGGCGGCGACGTGTTCACCGTGAGCCTGCCGCCCGCCATGCCACCGACCATCGGATAGCGCGAGCGGCGTGGAACCCTCCCGCCTGCCCGAACGAATTGCGCGACACCTGCTTCTGCCGGTCATCACCGCGCCGATGCTGCGGGTCTCCGGCCCCGATCTCGTCATCGCCGCGTGCCGCGCCGGCGTGATCGGCGCTTTTCCCACTGCCAATGCGCGATCCATCGAGGAGCTCGATGCCTGGCTCGACCGCATCGCGACGCACGCGGCCCAGGCGGAGATGCCGCCCGCGCCGCACTGCGCCAACCTCATCATCCGCCAGCCACGCCTCGCCGACGATCTTGCGTGCCTGCTGCGGCATCGGGTGGAAATGGTCATCACCAGCGTCGGCTCGCCCGCCGCCGTCGTGCCGGTGCTGCACGACATCGGCTGCCTGGTGTTCGCCGACGTCGCCACCCTGCGTCATGCCGAGAAGGCGATCGAGGCCGGCGTCGACGGGCTCGTGCTGCTGACCGCCGGCGCCGGCGGCCAGACCGGCTGGATGAACCCGTTCGCCTTCGCCCGCGCGGTGCGGGCACGCTACGACGGACCCGTCGTGCTGGCCGGCGGCATCTCGGACGGCCACGCCTTATGGGCGGCGCGCCAACTCGGCTGCGATCTTGCCTATATGGGCACGAAGTTCATCGCGACGCACGAGAGCATGGCGCCGGACACGTACAAGACAATGCTGGTCGAAAGCTCGCTCGACGACGTACTGCTCACCCGCGCCTTCACCGGCCTCGACACCAGCATGTTGCTGCCCTCGATCAAGGCGTCGGGGCTCGACCCCGCCAAGCTCGACGAGCAGGTCACGGCGCGCGACGCGACCGAGATGTTCGGCGGCAAGAAGGGCGGCGCGCGCGTCCGGCGCTGGGCCGATGTCTGGAGCGCCGGACACTCGGTCTCGGGCGTCGATGCGGTGCGTGGCGCGGCGGAGTTGGTCGAACGCACCCTACGCGAATACGAGGACGCGCGACGGGCGGCTCAATCGAACAGCAGCAATCCGTGACTGCCGGCCACCGCGCCGAGGATCGTCAGCACGCTCAATCCGAGCAGAACGAGATGGAACCGCTGGGCCACGCGGAGCGTGCCCGCCGGATCGCGCCGCGCGCGAGCGGCAAAGCGACGGTGCAGGACGAAAGGCTCTAGCACGAACAGCATGATCGCGAAGATCAGCCAGACCAGCACCATCGCGTGCATCCACCAATAAGGCGGCGAGGCGAACCGATCCCAGGCGTCGAGGCGGACGAGCATGTAGAGCCCGCTCAGCCCGGCCACCGCCATGCTGATCCGCGCCTGCGCGCCGAAGCGGCGCTCGACCGCCTCGAACCCCGCGATCTGTTGGGCGGGATCGGGGAAGCGGCGGATTGCCGGCAGCAGCACCGTCGTCACCAGGCCGACGCCGCCGATCCACAGCACGATCGCCAGGACGTGCAGCGCGCGGGCGATGGTCAGGTCATCCATTGCGGGGGCGCGGCGCGGTGGCGGCGGGCAGCTCGCCGCGCCGGATCGCCAGGCCGAGGCTGAGGCTTTCCGCGACGCGCCGGGCGCGAACCCGGAAAACCTCGGCCTGCTCGGGCGTGCACAGGGCCGCCAGCGTCTGGTCGAACAGGCCGAGCCAGATCGCGAAATGATCGGGCCCAAGCGCCGCCGGCAGCCTGAGATGCGCCTCGAACGGATTGCCCTTGTAGCGGCCGGTGATGAGCGTCAAGGATGACCAGAAGGCGCAGAGCCGGTCGAGATGCGCGGGCCAGTCCTCGACCGCGGCCTCGAAGATCGGGCCGATCACCGGATCGCGCCGGACCGAGGCGTAGAAGGTCTCGACCACGGCGCGCACCAGCGCCTCGTCGATCCCGACCGGCAGCCCCGGCGCGTCGGGGTGGGGTCCGCGAGGGGCGATGTCAGGGGACATTGCGCGGTTCCTGGTAAAACCATCATAGATGATGTATCTATTAATCTGTGGAACCGAAAGATACATGTCAAGCGTGCGTTAAGGAGGCGAGGGGCCCATGCGGCTGACCGTGTTTTCCGACTACGCCCTTCGGATGCTGATGTACGGCGCGGGGTGCGACCGGCGGTTCACCATCGGGGAGGTCGCCACGGCATACGGCGTGTCGCGCGCGCACATGATGAAGGTCGCCAACCTGCTGACCCGGGCGGGGTTCCTGAAGGCGGTCCGGGGGCGTTCCGGGGGTCTCGTGCTCGGCAAGCCGGCGACCGAGATCGGCTTGCAGGAGGTGATCCAGGCGGCCGAGCCGGATTTCGTTCTGGTGGAGTGCTTCGGTTCCGGCAACCAATGCGTCATCACCGGATGCTGCAAGCTGCAAGGCGTGCTGAGCGAGGCGCGCGATGCATTCACAACGACGCTGGCGCGCTACACCCTGGCCGATCTGGCGCTGGCACCATTGGATTTTCCCGACCCCACGCGCGTTGAGACGCGCGGATCTCTCGCGAAACCACAAGGAGGCGTGCATGTCCGAGGCAATGTATCCACCCGCCACCCGTGAGATCGCCAAGGCGCGACGCGAACTCGCGCCTGACACGCAGGCGGCGTTCGACGCCTTCAGCCGTGCGGTGTTCGCCGACGGCGCGCTGCCGGCAAAGACCAAGCAGATCATCGCGGTGGCGGTCGCCCACGTGACGCAATGTCCCTATTGCATCAAGGGCCACACCAAAGCGGCCCTCAGGGCGGGAGCGACTGAGAACGAACTCATGGAGGCGGTCTGGGTGGCCGCCGAGATGCGCGCCGGCGGCGCGTACGCGCATTCCGCGCTGATGCTGGCCACCTGCGACGAGGGGCACGCCAAAGCCACGGCCACCTGATCGGCCGGGACAGAGCCGAAGCGACTGCTGCCGGCCGCCTGTCCTCTCGCGGAACATTTATCGCGATCCGGTCGAGCCATCCCTTGCAGAATCGCGCCGCCGGTTCATTTGCCGAGCGTGGCTGAACCAGGGAGGGCGAGCCATGCCGCGGAGGGGGTACATCCTCATCGCCGACCTTGTCGGCTACACGATCTTTCTCACGAAATCGGAGCTCGAACACGCGCAGGCCATCCTCGAGACCTTCTTCGAGGCGTTGCTCGACGAGATCAAAGAGCCGCTGGTGCTGTCGAACTTC
Source organism: uncultured Alphaproteobacteria bacterium (assembly GCA_963799825.1). GTDB lineage: Bacteria > Pseudomonadota > Alphaproteobacteria > Acetobacterales > Acetobacteraceae > JAFKFI01. Next base: position 1,121,656 of record CAWCYL010000006.1, on the reverse strand, counting down.
CAGGGCGATGCCCTGCTCGTCCACATCCCCGAGGACGGCGTGCCGCACGGGCAGCTGCTGCTTGAGGCGATCGAACGGCTCTATTGCGCGTTCGCCGCGACGAAGGCCGAGTTGCAGCGCGACACAAGCTGCAGTTGCAATGCCTGTCGCAACACTGCCCAACTCGACCTGAAGTTCATCCTGCACCACGGCGAGTACGTTCTGCAGACGATCGGCGGCCGACAGGAGTTGCAGGGCTCCGACGTGATCCTGGCGCATCGTCTGTTGAAGAACCGGGCCACCGCGATGACCGGCATCAAGGCTTACGCGCTGATGACCGAGGCCGCCGCCGCGGCGATGCGGCTGCCGGATTTCTTCGCCGGGCTGCCTGGTCACATCGAGACCAGCCCGGAACTGGGCGACACCGCGGTCGCGGTCTACGACCTTCACCCGGTCTGGGAGCGCCAGCGCCTCGCCCGGCGCGTCGTCGTCGCGCCGGACGAACCCCTTGCCTTCGCGCCGATGGAGGCCGACCTGCCGGTTCCGGCGGCACTCGCCTGGGCCTATGTCACGGATGTGGCATACCAGCGGCGCTGGCAGCAGGGTTTCGATGGAATGACCATGAGCGGGCTGGAGCATGGCCGGGTCGGTCCCGGCGCGATCCAGCATTGCACCCACGGCAAGCTGGTCACTCGGAACAAGATCGTCGATTGGCGGCCTTTCGACTACGTCACCTACCAGATCGCCTGGCCGCTCGGCGTGACGGTGCGTCAGATGGTGGAGCTCACGCCCTCGCCCGCCGGCGGAACGCACGTCTCCATCCGATGCGCCGCGCCCGAGGGAGCGAGCGCGTTGAGCATGGCGCTGGTGCGCGCCCTGCTCAAACTCCGGGCACGCGGATCGAGCGCAACCGGCGCCTCGGCAAGCAGGCGCTCGAGCGCCTCGCGGCCGGCGAGATGGCGGTGCACCGCGCAACGCGAGCCGAGCCGGCGCGCCTATCTCGCGGAGATATCAGCACGGCCGCAGCGGCGGCGCTCGCCGACGCCTGATGCCTCGCCGCGCGACGTCACTCCGCGCGGAACCGGTAGCGGAACCCGTCGCTCGCCGCCCTCGATGCGCCCGGCGGTCGGCGACGGGAAATGCACCGGCAGGATGAGCCTGCTGGTGTCCGCGACCGCGCCGAAGAATCTCCGCCGGGATTGCGCCGACTGCACCGGATCCCAATCGACGCCCGCCGACCAGTCCGGCTCGCGCACCTGCAGCGCGTGGTGCATGAGATCGCCGACGACCGAGGCGCGCTGGCCCTTGGAGGAGATATTGACGCAGCAATGGCAGGGCGAGTGCCCCGGCGTCGGCGTCAGAGTGACGAGATCGTCGAGCGCGTAGTCGTCGTCGACCAGCAGCCCCTGCCCGGCCTGCATCACCGGCTCGCAGTTGAAGCGCCAGACGTTGCCGGGCGGATCTTTTTCCTCCTTCGTCGCCTGCTCCCAGGCGGCGTATTCGCGCTTGTGGAAGATGTATTTCGCCTTCGGGAAGGTCGGCACCCAGCGGCCGTTCACCAGCCGCGTGTTCCAGCCGCAATGGTCGATGTGCAGATGGGTGCAGAACACGTAGTCGATGTCCTCGAAGCGCAGCCCGCTCGCGTTGAACTCGTCGAGCCAGCGCTGCTTCGGGAAGTCGAACGGCGGCGGGTGGCCCTTGTCCTCGCCGGTGCAGGTGTCCACCAGGATCGTATGATGCGGCGTGCGCACCACGAAGGTCTGGTAGGTGATCACCATGCGGTCCGACGCGCGGTCGAACACGAAATCCGGCATCTCTGCGAAGTGCCGGTAGGCGACTTCCCGGTCGTATTTCGGGAAGAAATCCTGCGGCCGACGCCACGGGCCATCGCGCTCGATGATGCTGGTGATCGTCGCGTCGCCGATCTGGATTTGTTTCATTCGTTCGTTCCTCCGCGCTCTGGACCCCTGCCCGGCCCCCTCCCGCAAGGGGGAGGGGGCTTCTTTCTCCCTCTCCCCTTGCGGGAGAGGGCCGGGGTGAGGGGTTTGCCGCTCCCTAAGCCGGCACCTCGATCCGATAGAACCGCGCCGCCGCGCCGGCGAACAGGTCGGTCTTCTCCGACTCGCTTGCACCGCTCGCCAGCCGCTTGCAAGCGTTCCAGAACACGCCATAGCCGTACGATCCCTTGTCGACCGGGAAATTGCTCTCGAACATGCAGCGCGCCGGCGTGAACGCCTCGATGCAGGTGTCGATGTACGGCTTCCACGCGGCGGCCAGCGTCTCCGACGACGGCGGATCGGCCTGCTCGTGGAAATCGTAGCCGTTGATCCGCATCCCCATCCCGCCGAGCTTGACGAACACGTTGGGACACTGCGCGAGCTTGCGGATTGACGCGGCCCAGACGGGAAACACCTCGTCGCGCTTGCCCGCGTAGGCACCGATGGCGAGTGGCCCGCCGACATGGTCGAGCACGATGCGCGTCTCCGGCGAGGATTGCGCGAGCGCGGTCAGCTCGTCGATCTGCGGATGATACAGCCACGCGTCGAACGACAGGCCGAGCGGCGCCAATCGCGAAAAACCCTCGCGGAACGTCGCGTCGGCCAGCAGGCCGGGCGGCGGCGAGTACGCCGGGTTCATCAGCGACGGATCGGCGTCGTAGGCGGTGATGTGGCGGATGCCGCGGAACCGGCCGCCGCCGGCGCGCAGATGCGCTTCCAGCACCTCCTGCACGCGCGCGCCGAGGCGCAGGTCGGCATGGCCGACGATCCCGGCGCAGATCTTCGCCGGCCCGTAGCCGCCGCTGGCGCTCATCGCCGCAACGCCGTTGACGAACTCGGTCTCGCCCACCGGCCGGAACTCCTCCGGCCCTCCCGCGCGATGCATCGAGCGGCACTGCACGAACACCGTCGCGACGATGTTGTGGCCGGTGTTGATGTCGACCAGCAGGTCGTCGAGCATGTAGACCCAGTCCGGCCGCTCCCACAGATGATGGTGCGGATCGACGATCGGCCGCTCGGGCTCCAGCGTCGCCTCGACCGTGCGCTCCAGCCAGTCCATGCGCACCGGCAGATAGCTGCTGGAGGCGGCGCTCGTCGGGCGTGCGGAGCTCGTCGTCGTGCCCATGTCGGTTCCCTCCCGTGGTCAGGACACCATGCTAGACCCAGGCTCCGCAGTCAGGAAACCGACCCGGTCCTCCTCCAGCACCGCGCAGGTCAGCTTGCCGCCGATGCCTGCGCCGGTGTCGATGCCGATGCGGTTCGCCTGCACGGTGGCGACGCCCGTGGTGCTGTGCCCGTGCACCACGACGACGCCGAAATCCCGCTCGGTGTAAAGGAACGGCTGGCGCATCCGCTGCAGGTCGTCGCGCGCCTGATTTGCCAGCCTCACGCCGGGACGAAGGCCGGCATGGACGAAAAAATATTCGCCTTCGCGGTGGCTGAGCACGAGGCCGCGCAGGAATGCGACGTGCGCGGCCGGCAGCGCGCTCGCCCATCGCTCGCGCGGCGTCTCGGGATCGAGCCCCCAGCTGCGCAGCGCGTCCTTGCCGCCGGCAACCAGCCAGTCGGTCGCCGCCGCGCGGTCGCCGTCGAGCGCGTCGAGCAGCATCTGCTCGTGATCGCCCGCCAGATTGATCGTGCGCAGATCGTCGATCGGCTGATGCGCGAGAATGTCGAGCACGCCCGCGCTGTCCGGTCCCCAGTCGATGTAGTCGCCGAGATGGATCAGCAGCGCGTCGGGCGCGGGCCGGCGCGCCAGATCCTCGGCAATGGATGCGTGCAGCGCGGCGAGCTGATCGGCGCAGCCGTGGACATCGCCCACGGCATAGACCCGCCGCCCCGGCTCCAGCCAGCCCGGCGCCGGCGCGAAGACGATCGCGCCGGGAGCCGATACCGGGCGCGGCGCATCCCTCGTCGGCAGGATCGTCGCCTCGATCTCGGCGCGCAGGCGGCGCGCGGGCAGCCGCCGAACCGGCCGCCTCATCGGCTGGGCAGATCAATGGGGGACATGCTTGGGCCAGTTTCGCCCATCTCGCCAGGCGAGGCCAGAGGGGCGGCCCTGCTCAGATGACCCCATCCTCGCGCAATCCGGCGATCTCGCCTTCGGTCAATCCGAGCCAGTCGCCATAGACCTCGTGATTGTGCGCGCCGAGCGCCGGGCTCGGCCGGGTCGGCGGCTTGGTCGCGCCGTGCAGCCGGATCGGGCTGTTGGGCACCACGACGCGGCCGAGGTCGGGGTGGTCGATCCACTCCAGCATTCCGCGCCCGTGCATGTGCGGGTCGTTCATCACCTCGGCGACGTCGCGCACCGGCGCGCAGGGGATGCGGTGGCGCTTGGTCAGCGCGAATATTTCCATCTTTCCGAGCGTGCGGGTCCACTCGGCGACGATTTCGTCGGTCGCCTCCAGGTTCTCCATCCGCGCGGCGTTGGTGGCGAAGCGCGGATCGTCGGCGAGTTCCTCGCGGCCCATCGCGCGGGCGAGGTTGCGCCAATGATCCTCCGTCACCGTCTGCATCGCGACGTGGCCGTCCTTGGTCGGGTAGACGTTGTACGGCGCGGTCGATCGGCCGGATTGCCGGTTGCCGGGGCGCGGCGGGATTTCTCCCGTGCGATGGAAATAGTCGAAGCTCGACGCCATCGAGGCATACACCGCCTCCTGCATCGCGACCTCGACCAGCCTGCCCTCGCCGGTCCGATCGCGCTCATAGAGCGCGGTGACGACGCCGGCGTAGAGCGCGGTGCCGCCCATGATGTCCACCAGGGTCGGACCCGCCTTGGTCGGCGGCCCGTCGGGGAAGCCGGTGGCGCTCATGATCCCCGACGCGCCCTGGATGGTCATGTCCATCGCCAGATTGTCGCTGTCCGGGCCGGTGATGCCGAAGCCCGTGCCCGTGGCGTAGATGAGGCGCGGATTGATCGCGTGCAGCGTCGTCCAGCCGACGCCGAGCTTGTCCATCACACCGGGCGCGAAATTCTCCAGCAGCACGTCGGCCCGCCTCGCCATCTCGCCGAGCAGCGCGCGGCCGCGCGGCGCCTTGAGGTTCAGCGTGATGGCGCGCTTGTTGGCGTTCATCATCGCCAGCGACAGCGAGGTGCCCGAGGTCGCGATCGAGCGCCGGCGCAGCGGCTCGCCGATCCCCGGCGGCTCGATCTTGATGACGTTCGCGCCGGATTTCGCCATCAGCATCGTGGCGTACGGCCCCTGGAACACCTGGCCGAAATCCAGCACGGCGACGCCGGCAAGCGGCGCGGTCGCCGTCGTGACGGTTTGGTCGGACATCCACTCCCCCGGATCGCGTGACGCGGACGATCCTGGCGTGGTTCCACGTCCCCGCGCAAGGAAGCTCAGAGTTCGATCAGCCCGCGCCGCAACCCCTTCGCCAGCGCCTCCGCCCGACTGCTCGCGTCGAGCTTGGCGAACACCGCCTCGAGGTGGAACTTGACGGTGTGGGTCGAGATCCCGAGCCGCCGGGCGATCTGCTTGTTGCTCGATCCCTCGCCAATCGCGGTGAGAATCTCCATCTCACGCGGCGTCAACAGCACCGGCGGGCCTTCTTCCTCAGCAGCGGCAAAGCCAGGCGGTTCGGATCGCCTCACGCGCCGCGCTTGCAACCCCGCCGCGACGGCACGCAGCGCGGCGTCCAGGGCTCGGGGCGTCATGCCGAGAGGCACTTCGGTGAGGAGAATGTCGGCGTCCGTCTGTTCCGCCGCGACGACATGCCCGGCCTCGCCGACCATCCGCGCCAGCCGGTCCCGCTGTTCGGGATCGGCCGGCGCGAGTGCCACCCGCAGGCCCTCGCGGCGTGGCGGCGTGCCGTTCATCGCGCGGGGCGGGCGCCCACGGTCAGCTTCACCGCCTGCACGACGCCGCCGCGCATCAGCCTGACCTCGACCTCCTGTCCCACCCGGTCGGCGCCGAGCTTTCCACGAATGCCGCGCAACCGGATCATCGCCTCGCCGTCCAGCGCCAGCAGAATATCGCCCGGCAGGATGCCCGCCTGCTCGGCCGGTCCGCCGGCGGCAAGGCTCACCGCCATCAGCCCGCTCTCCTGCCCGGCGGCGGCGTGCAACGCCTGCGGGATCGACACCGGTTGGAGCCCGATGCCGAGCCAGCCGCCGCGCACCGTGCCGTGCGCCAGCACCGACTGGACCGCGCGCGCGATCGTGGCGTGCGGGATCACCAGCGCGCGGCCGCGCGGTCCCGCCGTCGCCATGCCGATCAGCCGGCCGGCGGCGTCGATCACCGGGCCGCCCTCCTCGGCGCGGCTCGCCCGCATGTCGAGCCGCAGCAGCGCGTCGATCCGCCCGCCCGCCGCGCTGTGCCACGCCGCCCCGGCCTGCCGCACCGCCGCGAGCCGCACGCTGACGCCATCACCGGTCGCGCCGAGCGCCAGCGCCAGGCCACCCGTGCGCGCGGTTCCCGCAACCGGCGCGGTCTCCGTCGCCGCGCCGCCGGCGCGCAGCACCGCGACGTTGGTTCCCGCGTCGCGCCCGGCGAGTGTCGCGGCCTGGAAAGCGCCGCCCGCCAGCGCGATCTCGTAGCCGTCGCGCTCCGGCAGCGCCTGGTCGGAGGTGACGACCAGATCCGGCCGCCAGGCGATACCGCTGAGCCGCCGTCCCTCCCTTATGCGTACGGACGCGACAAGTGACGCGCTGCCGGCGACACGGTCGGCGATGGCGTCGGACATGGCGGCGAATGGGTCGGTCGTGGACATGACGTGGTCTCCTTTGCTGACCACAAGAATGGGCGCGCCGATCCCCGCCGCCCATCGGGCGAATGACCAGGGAGACAAACGACCGGGGAGACGAATGACCGGGAGACGAATGACCGGGGGAAATACCCGGCCGGATGACCGGGATGATCCCGTACGGACGCACGCCCATCTGCGCCAATCTCCAACCGGTCACACGCCATGCCGCTCGACAGCACCTCCGACATCGAACTTCTCGATCCCTACTCGGCCCAGATCGTCGGCGCATTCGAGCGCGCCGGCCCCGCCGTCGTGCACATCACCGGCGCGCGCGCCGATGGCCGGCCGATCGGCCAGGGCTCCGGCGTGGTGTTCACGCCGGACGGATACACGCTGACCAACAGCCACGTCGTCAGCGGTGCCGCGTCGCTCAAGGCCTCGCTCACCGACGGGCGCGTGGTCGACGCGGCCCTCGTCGGCGACGACCCGGACACCGATCTCGCGGTGCTGCGACTCGGCGGCTCCGGCCACGCGCACGCCGAGCTCGGGCGTTCGTCCAATTTGCGCGTCGGGCAGCTCGTTGTCGCGATCGGCAATCCGTTCGGCTTCCAGTGCACCGTCACGGCGGGCATCGTCAGCGCGCTCGGCCGCAGCCTGCGCGGTCGCTCGGGGCGGCGCATCGACAGCGTGATCCAGACCGACGCGCCGCTCAATCCCGGCAATTCCGGCGGCCCGCTGGTGAGCGGCGCCGGGCGCGTCATCGGCATCAACACCGCGATCATCGCGCCCGCGCAGGGCATCTGCTTCGCGATCGGCATCGACACCGCGATCGACGTCGCGACGCGGCTGATGCGCGACGGCCGCGTGCGCCGCAGCCGCGTCGGCCTGTCCGGCCAGACCGTCACGCTCGATCCGCGCGTCGTGCGCCACAACGACCTCGTCGTGCGGTCCGGCGCGATGGTGACGGGCGTGGAGCCCGACGGCCCCGCCGCCGCCGCCGGGCTGCGCGACGGCGACGTCATCGTCGCACTCGGCAAGGACAGCGTCTCCGGCGTCGACGACCTGCACCGCCTGCTTACCGCGGAAAAATCCGGCGTGAAGTTGCGCGTGCAAGTGATCCGCCGCGCGCGCGCCGTCGAGCTGAGCCTCACGCCGGTCGAGGACTGATCGCCAAGCGAAAACCGAGGTCGCTTGACACGTCCCGCCCCAGGACGTGCAATCCCCTGCATTGACGCGGGGAGAGAAGTCCATGCCGTTACCGGCAGACACCGATGCCAGCACGCCGAAATATCTGCGCGACAAATACGCTATCGTCGGCGTGGGCGAGACCGCCTACACGCGTGGCTCCGGCCGCACCACGCGTGCGATGGGCAGCGAGGCGGTGCGCAACGCGATGGCCGACGCCGGGCTGAAGCCGGGCGACATCGACGGAATGCTCGTCGTACCAGGGCGTCGATTCCACCTTCGGCCCGATGATCGCCGGCGATTGCGCGATGCGGCTGAACTTCTACATGGACGTGTTCGGCGGCGGCTCCTCGACCGAGGCGCTGATCGGCATCGCCATCGGCGTGATGGAAGCGGGCTTGTGCAAGTGCGTCGCGATCTTCCGCTCGATGAACGGTTTTTCCCAAGTCCGCATCGGCGGCACCGGCGCGCGCTCGGCGGCACCCGTCTCGGGCGACATGCTGCATTCTCGCGCGTATGGCTGGCAAAGTGCCGGGCAATCCTTCGCGCCCACCTTCATGCGCTACCTGCACGATTACGGCACCACGCCGGAACAGGTCGCGACGGTGAAGGTGATCCACAGCGAGCACGCCTCGAACAACCCGAAGGCGCTCTACAAGAAGCGCATGACGGTGGACGACGTGGTCAACAGTCGGATCATCTGCAAGCCGCTGCACCTGCTCGACTGCTGCGTCGAGACCGACAACGCGACCTGCATCATCGTCACCCGCGCCGAGCACGCCCGCGATCTTCGCCACACGCCGGCGCTGATCCGCGGCGTGGTCGGGCGCTGCAACAAGCCGCGCATGGACATGCACTACCAGGCCGGCCCGATCTCGCGCGTCGCCGGCTGGTACGCGAAAGACATTCTCTGGCCGAACTCGGGTGTCGGGCCGCAGGACATCGACGTCACCGGCGCCTATGACGCGTTCACCTTCACCACCATGCTGCAACTCGAGGATTACGGCTTCTGCGGCCGCGGCGAGGGCGGCGAGTACGTCAGCAACGGCACCATGCGGCTCGGCAACAAGCGGCCGAACAACACCTCCGGCGGGCATCTGTGCGAGGGCTACACGCACGGCATGAACATGGTGATCGAGAACGTCCGCCAGCTGCGTCACGACGTCGACGACAGCTGCCCGGTCGGCCCCGACGGCAAGCGCCAGCACACCCACGACTACAAGGAGGGCGGCTGCCGGCAGGTGAAGGACGTGGAGGTGACGGCCAATCTCGGCTGGGCGATGCCGGGCACCGGCTCGGCGATGGTCATGCGGCGCGGCTGAGCGGGAGAGGACGAGACATGGCACTGCAAGGCACGCATCTCGGCATGGGGCTCGACGTCAACGACCTCGACGTCGAGAACCTCGAATATTTCACGCATTGCGCGGCGCATGATTTCCACCTGCAGCAATGCGAGGACTGCAACCTGATCCGCTACCCGCCCAACACCGGCTGCCCGTGGTGCGCCAGCCCGCGCGCCCGCTGGACGCGGGTGGAGGGCAAGGGCGCCGTGCATTCCTACGGCGAGGTGCATCACGCCATCCAGCCGGCATTCAAGACGCACACGCCGTACATGATCCTGCTGGTCGATCTCGATACGCAGAAGGGCCAGCCGACCGCCGACGAGGCGATCCGCGTCGCCGGCAATCTCGCCTTGCCGGACGGCACGCTCGCACCGGCGAACCTGGTGAAGACGGTCGGCATCGGCACGCGCCTGCGCATGGTGTTCACCGACGTCGCCCCCGGCCTGTCGCTGCCGCAATGGACCATCGACGAGACCGCCCGGCAGCCGGCCAAGCCCTGGCGCTACCCGCAGGAGTGACTGCGTGGGACGGGCGGCCGCCGCCCCTTTCCAAACCCGCCCGCGGCTTGCTATAGGGCGGCCTCCGCACGGGTCGCCTCGGCGGGCGCATAGCTCAGTTGGTAGAGCAGCTGACTCTTAATCAGCGGGTCCCAGGTTCGAGCCCTGGTGCGCCCACCATGCTTTCCGCGGCGTTCCCTGCATCGGGACATCCCGTTCCTCTCAGCTCAGCGCCGCCCGAACAGCGTCTCGATCTCGGCGCGCGACAGCTTGAGGAAGGTCGGGCGGCCGTGGCTGCAGGTGGCGGCGCGCGGCGTCGCCTCCATCTGGCGCAGCAGGGCGGCCATCTCCTCGGCGCCGAGCCGGCGGCCGGCGCGGATGCTGCCGTGGCAGGCGAGGCGCGCGATGACTGCGTCGAGCCTTGCCTCCAAGGCGGTGCTCTCGTCCATCTCGGCCAGTTCGTCGGCCAGATCCTGGAGCAGCGGCCGGGGCTCCGGGGCGCCCAGGGCGGCCGGCAGCGCGCGGACCAGCACGGCCGCGCCGCCGAACGCCTCGATCTCCAGGCCCAGCCGCGCCAGCTCCGCCGCGCGGCCGACCAGCCGTGCCGCATCCGCCGGTGCCAATTCGACCACGGCGGGCAGCAGCATGGGCTGGCTGCGCACGCCGCCGTCCAGCATCTGCGCCCGCAGCGCCTCGTGGGTGAGCCGCTCATGCGCCGCGTGCTGGTCCACCAGCACCAGGCTGCCATCGGCGGCGACCGCGATGATGTAGGTATCCAGCACCTGCGCCACCGGCGCGCCAAGCGGATAATCGAGCGGCGGCCCAGGCGACGGCGCCGCCTGCGCCAGCAGCCGCGCGCCGGGCGCGGCGGCGAGCGGCAATCCAGCACCCGCGCCCGGCCAGATCGGCGCGGGCGCCGCCTCGGCGAAACCCGCCGGCGGCGGCGGTCGTGCGCCATTCCAGGTCGGGCGGGAGTGCATCAGCCGCAGCGCGGCCGCCGGGGTCGCGGTCCCGGCGCCGCCGGAGAGCACCCGGCTCACCGTCGAGATGACGAAAGCGCGGATCGCCGCCGGGTCGCGGAAGCGCAGCTCGGCCTTGGCCGGGTGGACGTTCACGTCGAGCTCGTCCGGCGGCATGTCGAGGAACAGGGCGACAACCGCGTGGCGCCCGGCGGCGATCACGTCGCGATAGGCGACGCGCACCGCCACCTTCAGCACCGGATCGGCCACCGGGCGGCCGTTCACCACGAGATACTGCGCCGCCCCGGTGGCACGGCTGAGCGCCGGGGCGCAGGCGAAGCCGGACAGGCGCAGCGCGTCGCGCGAGCCATCTACCGCGAGCAACGCGGCGGCGGCGTCCGCGCCGAGCAGCGCCGCCACGCGCGCCTCCCGCGTCTGGCCGGGCAGGTCGAACGCGGCGCGCCCGTCGCTCTCCAGCCGGAACGCCACCCCCGGCGCGGCGAGCGCGAGCCGCCGCACCGCGACTTCGGCGTGCTCCGCCTCGGTGCGCGGATGCTTGAGGAACTTGCGGCGCGCCGGTGTTGCGAAGAACAGATCTCGCACCACCGCCCGCGTCCCCGGCGGACCGGCGCAGGGTGCGACCTCCGAGACCTGGCCGCCCTCCACCCGGATCGCGTGGGCGTGGGGCGCGTCATGCGGCCGGGAGGTGATGGCCAGCCGCGCGGCGGCGCCGATCGAGGGCAGCGCCTCGCCGCGAAAACCGAGTGTGGCGATCCGCACCAGGGCTTCGTCGGCGAGCTTGGAGGTCGCGTGCCGCTGCACCGCGAGCGCCAGCTCGGCCGCGTTCATGCCGGAGCCGTCGTCGGCCACCTCGATGCGCGCGATGCCGCCCTCGGCCAGCGTCACCGCAATGCGCGAGGCACCGGCGTCGAGCGCGTTCTCCACCAGTTCCTTCACGGCGGCGGCAGGACGCTCGATCACCTCGCCGGCGGCGATGCGGTTCACCGTCGCCTCGGACAGCAGGCGGATGCGCGACTCCATGATCGGCGATTGTAGGCCAAGCAATCGTCGAGCGCAGCCGAAGCTAGAAGATGTCGCCGAGCAGCGTCCGTCGCTTGGGCTGCACGATCGGCGTGTCGCCGGTCTCAATGCTGTGGCCGAGGGCGGCGTTCTCGCGCAGCCGCTGCGCTTCCTTGGCCGGATCGACCACGGTGCCCGGCGGCGGCGGGGGCTGCCAGAACATCAGCCGCTCGGTGAGCGTCTGGCGCGGCTTGTCGAGTGAGCCCTCGGCGTTCACCTCGGAGCGGATGTCGGGCGGCGCCGCCGGGCCGGCAGCGCGCAGGATCGCCTCCTGTCCCGGACTGGTCTGCCCGGTGCCGGCCGCCAGCGCGGTTGCCGGGACCAGCGCCTCCTCGGCCTTGCGGCGCTCCGACTGCTCCTGCGGCCGGGGTGCCCCAGGACTGGGCGGCGGCAGGTTGAACTGCGTCGGCATCGCCAGCGGCGCGCGCGTGGTGACGGTGAACTCGTTGGGCGCGTCGCGGGTGAGGCCGAGCGTGTTGGTCAGCTCCTGCCCGCTGCAGCCCGCCAGGGAAGGCGCGGCGGCGACGCACAGGAGCCAGCCAAGGCGGCGGATGCTCGACGGACCCATCGGCGCTCCTAGAAGATGCGATCGAGCCAGGATCTGTCCTCCCGCTGGATCATCGGCGGCTGGCCGGCGCCCCCCTTCTGACCCGCCTGGCCGTACAGGAGCTGATCCGACAGCCCCGGATCGGCCCGGCCGATCTGCGCATCCTGATCGACCTTCTGGCGGATGTCGCCCGGCGCGCTCGGGCCGGATGCCTCGAGCAGCGATTCCTCGCCGGCACTCGGAGCCGCCGCCGGCGACGCGCCGCCGCCGCGCTTGGCGGACGACGCGGCAGCCTCGTCGGCGGCCGCCTGGGTTCCGGGCGCGGGGCCATCGCCGCGGCTCAGGGTCCGCTGGGTCAGGATCGGCGGCAGCGACAGCGGCGGCGGGGTCATCACACGGGTCTGCTCCTGCGCGTCGCGCCGGACCCCGAACTGCCGCGTGCCGTAATCCGCGCAGCCCGCCAGCAAGCCCGGACAGGCGAGCAGCAGGGAACAGCCGGCCGCGACTCTAATTCTTCTCCGCATGGGGCGCTTCCTTAGCCGCAGGGTCGGGCACCCGCAAGCCGATCCTGTGGCCGCGCCGCGGCAGCAGCCCGTCCAGCACCAGCGCGGCCACGCCGCAGACGATCGCGGCATCGGCGATGTTGAACACGTACCAGGACCATTCGCCAACATGCGCGTGGATGAAATCGACCACCGCGCCGTAGCGCAGCCGGTCGATCACGTTGCCCACCGCCCCGCCCGCGATCGCCCCCAGCGCGACGGCGACCAGCGACAACTCGGCCCGGCGCAGCCAGACCCCGATCGCCACCACCACCGCGAGCGCCACCGCGGCCAGGGCGAAATGGCTCCAGGCGCCGAAGCCGTTGAGCAGGCCGAAGGTGACGCCCCGGTTCCACACCATCGTCAGGTTGAGCACCGGGAGCAGCGTGATCTGCCGGACATCGGCGAGATGCAGGACGTAGAGCACCCAGTATTTGCTCGCCTGATCGACCGCCAGCACCAGCAGCGCCATCGCCACCCCGAGCCCGGCGCGCCCGCCGCCCCTCATGCCGCCGCCCGGCACACCAGGCCCGATTCGACCGCGTCGGCGCAGCGCAGGCAGAGGGCGGGATGGCGTGGGTCGGAACCGACCTCGGGCAGCACCCGCCAGCAGCGCGCGCATTTTTGTCCGTTTTCGATTCGGCGGGCGGCCACCCCCTCACCCCGGCCCTCTCCCGCCAGGGGAGAGGGAGCAGAAAAGCCCTCTCCCCTTGTGGGAGAGGGTTGGGTGAGGGGGTCGCGCCCGGCAAACGTCACGCGCGAGGTAATGAGCACTTCCGCCCATTCCTCGGTCGACAGCAGCGCATCCTCGCCCGGCTCGAAGAACAGCGTCACCTCCGCCTCCAGCGACGAGCCGATCACCTTTTGCTGACGCATCGCCTCAAGCTGCACCGTCGCACCGCGACGCCGCTCGCGAATGCCTCTCCCACTCGCTCGCCGAGCGCCGGATCGGCCCAGGCGGCGGGCAGCTCGGGGTAGAGCTGCAAATGCACGCTCCCCTCGTCGCCGAACCGCGCGCCCCATGCCTCCTCGGCGGTGAAGCACAGCACCGGGGCGAGCCAGATCGTCAGGCAGCGATGCAGATGGTCGAGCACCGTGCGCGCGGCGCGGCGACGCAGGCTGTCGGGGCGGTCGCAGTAGATCGCGTCCTTGCGCACGTCGAAATAGAACGCGGAGAGGTCGGTGGCGCAGAAGGCGTGCAGCGCCGGATACACGCCGGTCCAGGCGTAGCTCTCGGTCGCCGCGCGGATCTGCGCGTCGAGCTCGGTCAGCCGGTGCAGCACCCAGCGTTCCAGCTCCGGCATCTCCGCCTCGGGCACGCGCTCGGCGTCGGTGAAGCCGGCGAGGCTGCCGAGCAGCCAGCGCAGCGTGTTGCGCAGCCGCCGATACAGCTCGCTCTGCTGCTTGAGGATCTCCGCGCCGATCCGCATGTCCTCGGTGGTGTCGGAGTTCATCACCCAAAGGCGGAGAATGTCGGCGCCGTATTTGCTCGCGACCTCCTCCGGCGCGGTGACGTTGCCGAGCGATTTCGACATTTTCCGCCCTTGCTCGTCCATGACAAAGCCGTGCGTCAGCACCGCCTTGAACGGTGCGGCGCCGCGCGTGCCGACCAATTCCAGCAGCGAGGACTGGAACCAGCCGCGATGCTGGTCGGAGCCCTCCAGGTAGAGATCGGCCGGCCAGGGCAGGCCGCGCGCCTCCAGCACGAAGGCGTGCGTCGAGCCGAACTCGAACCACACATCCACGATGTCGCGCACCTGCTCGTAGTCGTCCGGGTCGCGTTCGCTCCCCAGGAAGCGCGACGGCGGCGAAGCGTACCAGGCGTCGGCGCCCTCGGCGGTGAACGCCTCGACGATGCGCGAAACGACGGCCGCGTCGCGCAGCGGCTCGCCGGTGCGCCTGTCGACGAACACCGGGATCGGCACGCCCCAGGCGCGCTGGCGGCTGATGCACCAGTCGGGCCGGCTCGCGACCATGCTGCCGATGCGGTTGCGCCCCTGGTCGGGCACGAACACCGTGGCGTCGATCGCCTCTGACGCTAGCTCCCGGATGGTCGCCTGGAGCCGCAGCTCTGGCCCGTCCATGCGGATGAACCATTGCGGCGTCGCGCGGAAGATCAGCGGCGCTTTGCTGCGCCAGGAATGCGGATAGGAATGCACGATTTTCCCGCGCGCCAGCAGCCCGCCCGCCTCGACGAGCGCGGCGCACACCGGGTCGCCCGCCTTGTAGACATGCACGCCGGCGAACAGCGGCACCCAGGCGTTGAACGTGCCGTCGTCGCCCACCGTCTCCGGCACCTCGATGCCGTGCGCGCGGCCGAGGGCAAAATCCTCCTCGCCGTGGCCGGGGGCGATGTGGACGAAGCCGGTGCCTTGTTCCGTGGTGACGAAATCGGCCAGCAGGAGCGGCGTGTCGTGGTCGTAGCCGCGCCCGCGCAGCGGATGCGCGCACACCGTGCCGGCGAGCTCGGCGCCCTTGAACACATGCACGACGTGGTGCGTGGCGATCCCGACTGTCGCGATCACCTCGGGCAGCAGCGGCAACGCGACCAGCAGCCGCTCGCCCGTGCGCGCCAGCGAGCCGTCGGCCACGCCATCGACATGCACCAGGGCATAATCAAAATCCTCGCCCGCGGCGATGGCGCGGTTGCCGGGGATGGTCCAGGGCGTCGTGGTCCAGATCACCAGCGAGGCGCCGACCAGTTCCGCGCGCGGCGAGCGCACCACCGGGAAGCGCACCCAGATCGTCGTGCTGGTATGGTCGTGGTACTCGATCTCCGCCTCGGCCAGCGCGGTCTTTTCCACCGGGCTCCACATCACTGGCCGCAGGCCGCGATAGAGCGCGCCGTTGAGCAGGAATTTGCCGATCTCGCCGGCGATCGCGGCCTCGGAGGGAAAATCCATCGTGGCGTAGCGGTTGGTCCAGTCGCCCTCGACGCCGAGGCGGCGGAACTCGGCACGCTGCACCCCGAGCCAGTGCTCGGCATAGGCGCGGCACTCGGCGCGGAAATCCAGCACCGGCACCTCGTCCTTCGCCGCATTGCGACCCGCGGCGCGGTGATCCTCCTCGACCTTCCACTCGATCGGCAGGCCGTGGCAGTCCCAGCCGGGGATGTAGTCGGCGTCGTAGCCGGCCATCTGGCGACTGCGGTTGACCACGTCCTTAAGGATCTTGTTCAGCGCCGTGCCGATATGCAGGTTGCCATTCGCGTAGGGCGGCCCGTCATGCAGGATGAACTTCTCCCGCCCCGCCGAGGCCTCACGCAGCCTGGCCCACAGCCCCATTTGCTCCCACCGCGCAAGAATCTGCGGCTCCTTCCTCGGCAGGTCGCCGCGCATCGGGAACGGGGTCGCGGGCAGGAACACCGTGTCGCGGTAGTCCCTGGCTTTGGGGTCGGTGGAAGCGGCATCGGGCATTGGCGGTCTCCGCGGCCATCGGCCGCGCTGGTCTCGGGGCGCGCGGGAACTCCCGGCCGCTCAGGCGGCCGGGACGGTAATTCGCGCTGCCCTATACACCGATGCCATGCGCCAGACTATGTGGATCGCGGCAACGCGAGGTCAAGCAATCGCCGTGCCTCGGCCGCGTCGCGGGCGATCTGCGCCTTCAGCGCGTCGAGACCGGAGAACTTCACCTCGGGCCGGATATAGGCGTGCAGCGCCACGGTGAGCTCCTGGTCGTAGAGGTCGGCGTCGAAGTCGAACAGATTGACCTCGAGCCGGCTCTCCGGTCCCTCGTTCACTGTCGGGCGTCGGCCGATATTCGCTGCGCCGCGATTGATGCTGCCGTCGGGCAGCCGCACGGTGACGGCATAAACCCCGCGCGCCGGTTCGAGATGCCGGCCCAGCGCGATGTTGGCGGTGGGAAAACCGATGGTGCGGCCGCGCTTGTCGCCGTGCGCCACCACGCCGCGGATCGCCCAGGGCCGGCCGAGCTCGGCGGTGGCGCGCTCAGGGTAGCCGTCCTGCAAGGCGCGGCGGATGCGGGTCGAGGAGAGCGGCCCCTCGGCATCGGTCAGCGGCGGCACCAGGGTCAGCCCCATGCCGAGCTGCTCCGCCCGCGACGCCAGCAAGCCGGTGTCGCCGCCGCGCCGGTGGCCGAACGCGAAATCCGTGCCGCAGGAGAGGTGCTTGGCGCCCAAGCCCTCATGCAGCACCTGGGCGATGAAATCCTCGGCCGGCATCAGGCTGAACGCGTGATCGAACGGCAGTTCGTAGAGCAGCGACACGCCCTCGACCGCCAGCGCGTCGGCCCGCTCGGCCGGCAGCATGAGGCGGAACGGCGGATCGTCAGGGCGGAACAGCTCGCGCGGGTGCGGCTCGAAGGTCAGCACGGCCAGTTTCGCGCCGGGGCGGGCGGCGTGCGCGGCGCGCAGTAGCTTGACGTGACCGAGATGCACCCCGTCGAAATTGCCCAGCGCCACGGTCGCGCCGCGCGCCTCGTCCGGCAGCCCGCGCCAGTCGCGATGGATGCGCAGGGTCGGCGCGCCCCCCGCCTTTCGGTCTCGCTGTTGGACAAGCCGGCCCCTCGCGTGCAAACAACTCGGCTCCCCAGATCGCATGGATGCACCGATGCCGCAAACCGAGGTGGGACGTTCCGAGGATTTGCTCGCCGAGCTGGCCGGCTGGGTGAAGCTCGAAACCCCCACCACCGACCCGGCGAGCGTCAACCGGCTGATGGACGTGGCCGAAGGCGAGCTTGGCCGCGCCGGCGCCGAGCTGACCCGCATCCCCGGCCGCGGCGGCTTCGGCGACAACCTGATCGCGCGCACGACCGGCGAAGGCAAGCCGATCCTGGTGGCCGGGCATCTCGACACGGTGTGGTCGCTCGGCACGCATCGACACCATGCCTTATCGCGTCGATGGCGCGCGGGCGCACGGGCCGGGCATCTTCGACATGAAGGCGGGCAGCTTCCTCGCTTTTCACGCGGTGCGCGGCATCCTGCGCCAGAAGGTGCCGACGCAGGCGCCCGATCGTGCTGCTGCTCACCCCGGACGAGGAGGTGGGCAGCCCCACCTCGCCGCGACGTGATCGAGCGCGAGGCGGCGCAGGCGGCCTACGCGCTGATCCCCGAGCCGGCCGGCGCCGGCGGCGCAGCGTGACGGCGCGCAAGGGCGTCGGGCGATTCGTCATGCGCGTCGACCGGCATCGGCGCCCATGCCGGCACCAGCTTCCACGACGGCGCCTCGGCGGTGGTGGAGCTGGCGCACCAGATCCCGGCGATCAACGCGATGGTGGACATCGAGCAGCGGCATCACCCTGAACGTCGCGCCGATCTGGGGCGGCACGCGACCCAACGTGATCGCGCCCGAGGCCGGCTGCGAGATCGACCTGCGGGTGAACACCGCCGAGGACGGCGCGCGCATGGAGCAGCGCGCTGCTCGGCGCTCGCCGCCGTCACCTCGGGCTGCAAGGTCATCGTCGAGGGCGGCATGAACCGGCCGCCCTTCACCGAGACGCCGGGCATCGCCGCACTTTACGACCGCGCCCGCGCGATCGCCGCCGGCGTCGGGCATGGAGATGCCGAAGCAGACGCCGCGGCGGCGGCTCGGACGGCAATTTCACCGCCGCGCTTGGCATTCCCACGCTCGATGGCCTCGGCTGCCTCGGCTCCGGCGCCCATGCCAGCCATGAACACATCCTGTGGAAGCACCTCGCCCCGCGCGCCGCGCTGATGGCGGGGCTGCTGGAGGCGCTGGACTGAATCGTGCCCCTACTCCGGTCATCCTCGGGCTTGTCCCGAGGATCCACGACTTGCCCGCCAGCACAGTCGTGGATGGTCGGCCTGCGCCGACCATGACGGGCAGAGCGCGGCCGCCTCGTTAGCTCCACGATGCTGTTCAACTCCCAGGTCTTCATCCTCCTGTTCCTGCCGGTGGTCGTCGCCGGCTATTACGCGTTGGCGTCGCGCCGCGCATGGCGGCAGGGCTGGGTGGTGCTCGCCTCGCTCGGCTTCTACGGCTGGTGGGATGTGCGCTTCGTGCCGCTGCTGGTCGGGCTCACCGTCGCCAACTGGCTGATCGTGCGCTGGTTCGCGCGCGTGCGCGCGCCCTCGATCCCGCTGCTCGGCGTGGTGCTCAACCTCGCCGCGCTCGGCCTGTTCAAATACGCCGATTTCTTTCGCGGCACCGTGTTCGGCGTGCTGGGAGAAAACTGGCAGCCGTGGAGCCTGATCCTGCCGCTCGGCATCAGCTTCTTCGTGTTCCAGAAGATCTCCTACCTGATCGACCTCAGGCGCGGCGACCGGCACATCTACGGCTTTCTCGATTTCTGTATGTTCGTGATGTTCTTCCCGCAGCTCATCGCCGGGCCGCTGGTGCGGCACAACGAGATCATCGACGCAGTTCCGCCTCGACCCTCGCCGGCCCGCCATGTGGGAGAATTTGTCGCGCGGCTTCTTCCTGTTCCTCATCGGCGTGGCCAAGAAAGTCGCGATCGCCGACACGGTGGCGCACATCGCCGACCCGCTGTTCCACAAGGCGACCACCGGCGTGCTCAGCGCGGCGAGGCGTGGGTCGCCGACCGGCGCCTACACGCTGCAGATCTATTTCGATTTCTCCGGCTACTCCGACATGGCGATCGGGCTCGCGCTGATGTTCGGCCTCCGCCTGCCGCTGAACTTCAACGCGCCGTACCGCTCGCTGTCGGTGCGCGATTTCTGGCGGCGCTGGCACATGACCCTGTCGCGCTTCCTGCGCGACTATCTCTACATCCCGCTCGGCGGCAATCGCTGCGGGCCGGTGCGCCAGGCGGTCAACGTGGTCGCGACCATGCTGCTCGGCGGGCTGTGGCACGGCGCGAACTGGACCTTCGTCGTCTGGGGCGGGCTGCACGGCGTGGCGCTGGCGGCCAATCATCGTCTGGTCCGGGCGCGGCTTCCGCCTGCCGCGCCCGCTCGCCTGGTTGCTTACCTTGTTGTTCGTGATGGCGTGCTGGGTGCTGTTCCGCGCCGAGAATTTTGCCACCGCCGGCCGCGTGCTCGCCTCGATGGGCGGCGCGCACGGGCTTGGCCATGTCCGGCTTGACCGGGAGAACGCCATCGCGCTGGCGGCGGGAGCGGCGATTGCGCTGCTCGGCCCGACCAGCCAGGAGGCGGCGCTGTCGCGCTTGGCGCCGCGCGCCTGGATCGCGGTTCCCGCCGGCGTCGCGATGGTCTACCTGCTGCTGCTGACAGGCGGCCGGCTGCAGAATGTCTTCATCTATTTCCAGTTCTGATCTGCCTCGGATCGGGCGGCGTGGCGCCGGTTCTTCCGGCTCACGGCCGGCACGGCGGCGGCGGTCGCGGCGTTCGTCTATCTGTTCGTCGCCATCGTCGATCCGTTCGACACCCTGCCGCTCTCGCCGCCGCTCGATCGCGCGCCGATCGCCACCAACGCGCGGTTCTCGTTTCCCGCCCTGGCGCGTTCGGAAAAATTCGACAGCGCGGTGTTCGGCTCCTCGACCAGCCGGCTGCTGCGCCCGGCGATGCTCAACCCCGAGTTCGACGCGCGCTTCGCCAACCTCGCGATGAACGCCGCGACCGCCTACGAGCAGTCACGGATGCTCCAGGTGTTCCTGCGCGCCCACGCCGATCCGAAGGCGGTGGTGATCGGGCTCGACGACATCTGGTGCCTGACGCGCAAGCCCGTAGCTCTACACGCCGCGCCCCTTCCCCGAATGGATGTACGGCGAGAACCGCTGGGCGGGCTACACGCAGCTGCTCAACCTGTACGCGGTCGAACAGGCCGGCATCCAGTTCGCCACCCTGCTCGGCCTCAAGCCGGAAGTTTACGGCCGCGACGGCTATACCAGCTTCGTGCCCGACGACAGCGAGTACGACGCGGCGCGCGTCGCGGCGCATCTCAGCGAGGCCGCGCGCGCGATGCCGAAGGACACGGCACCCGTGTCCGCCGCCGGCCTGCCCTACCCGGCGATCGACCTGCTGCGCGAGGATCTCGCGGCGATCCCGGCGCCGACCACGAAGATCGTGTTTTTCACGCCGCTCAACCACGTCCTCCAGCCGGTCGCGGGCAAGCTTCTCGCCGAATGGAACGAGTGCAAGCAGCGGGTCACGTCGATCGCCGCGCAGACGCCGAACACGGTCGTCGCGGACTTCATGGTCCCGAGCCCGATCACCAGCAACGACGACAACTACTGGGACTCCGCACACTACCGCATCGCCATCGCCGACCGGCTGGCGCGCGACCTCGCGGCGGCGGCGAAAGGCGTCGCGTCCCCAGGTGGCGACTACCGCCTGCTCAGCCCGGCGATCGCGGCGCGCTGAGCAGTTCCGTCAGGAGCGCGTCGATTTCGTCCGGCTCCTCCCAGCCCAGGCCCACGCCGAGCACCGCGACGCTCTTCCGCATTGCCGCCGGGATGCGGACCGCGTCCTTCGCGGTGGTGACGGGCAGCGCGTCGAGCCGGGTCGCCTCGGCGCACAGCCCGGCGAGCTCCACGTCGCTGTAGGGATGGTGGTCCGGGAAGGGCCGCCGGCCGACGAGGACGCTGCCGACAGCCTCGACGGTCGCGAAGAATTTGTCCGGCCGCCCGATCCCAGCGAAGGCGAACACCCGCCGCCCGGCCAAGCGAGCCGCTTCCGGGGTCGGCACGAGACGCGCGCGCAGCACCGGCAGCGATAACGGCAGGGCGCGTGCCGCACCCACCTCGTCGGCACCGATCAGCACCGCCGCCCGGCAGCGCGCCGCGCCGCCGACGACCGGCTCGCGCAACGGTCCGGCCGGCAGTACCCGGCCATTGCCGAAGCCGTAGCCGCCATCGACCACAAGGAGGGAAAAATCCTTGTGCAGTGTGGGGTTCTGCAGCCCGTCATCCATCACCAACGCCTCGGCGCCGGCGGCGATCGCGGCGCGGGCGCTCGCCGCGCGGTCGGCGCCGATCCAGGTCGGCGCGACCTCCGCCAGCAGCAGCGCCTCGTCCCCGACCTCCGCCGCCGCGTCCCCCGCCCGAACGCGATGCACGCCACGCGCGGCGCCACCGTAGCCACGCAGCAGGCAATGCACGCGCACTCCGCGCGCGGCGATCCGGGCCGCCAGATCGAGCGCCACGATGGTCTTTCCCGCGCCGCCGACGCTCACGTTGCCGCAGCAGATCACCGGCACCGACGCGCGCCAGCCCGGCCGTGCCGCACGTCGCGCCGTGATCGCCGCCGTGGCCGACGCGACCGGCTGGAGCAGGCGCGGCAGAAACCCGTTGCGCGCCCAGAATTCCGGCGCGCGCCTCACCTCACGCGACCGCCGGCCGCGTCCCGGCCGACATGAGGTCGAGCAGCGTGGCCGCCGTGCGGGCGGGCAGATCGGCATAGCGCGCCGCCGCCGCGATCCCGGCCCGTCCGGCCGCCTCGCGCGCGCGCGGGTCGCGCAGCATGGCCGAGACCCACGCCGCCAGCGATGCCGCGTCCGGCACGCGCGCCGCCGCGCCGGCCGCGTCCAGCACACGCAGGATGTCGGAGAAATTCCCGGTATGCGGCCCGACGGCGATGGCGCAACCCAAGCGCACGGCCTCCAGCGGGTTCTGCCCGCCGCCGGGCGCGAGCAGGCTGCGGCCGACGAAGGCGATCCGGCTCAGGCGATACAGCAGCCCGAGTTCGCCCATCGTGTCGGCGATCCAGATGCCGGTAGCGGGCGGGTCTTGGCTGAGCGAGCGCTGGGTTACGCTCCCGCACAGAGCCGAGGCGATAGGCAAAAGCCTGCCCGCCTGCTCCGCGATCCGCGCTCCCCGCTCCGGGTGGCGCGGCGCGATGATGGTGAGCAGGCCGGGATGCGCCTCGGCCAGCGCACGATGAGCCGCGAGCACGATCGCCTCCTCGCCGGGATGCGTGCTGGCGGCGAGCCAGACTGGACGACCGCGCAGCCGCTCGCCCAGCCGCTCCAACTCCGCCGTGTCGACCGGCAATGGCGGCGCGGCAAATTTCAGGTTTCCCGGTACCGTGACGCCATGTGCGCCGAGTGCGCGCAGCCGCTCGGCGTCCGCGTCGGACTGCGCCTCAATGCGAGAAAAACCGCCCAGCAGCTGCGACGCCGGCCCGCGCAGACGCCGCCAACGCGCGAAGCTGCGTTCGGACAGGCGCGCGTTCAGCAGCATCACCGGAACATGCCGGGCGCGGCAGCGCGGCGACGAGATTGGGCCAGAGCTCGCTCTCCACGAAGCCCGCCACGTCCGGTCGCCAGTGATCGAGAAATCGCGCTGCCCAGCCGGGTACATCCAGCGGCACGAAGCGGTGCAGCACGCGCCGCTCCAGCCCCAGCTCCGGCAGGCGCTGCGCCAGAAGCCGCGCGGAGGTCAGCGTGCCGGTGGTCAGCAGCACGCTGGCGTCGGGTGCCCGCTCGGCCAGCGCGGTCAGCACGGGGAGGATGGAGACGGTCTCGCCCACGCTCGCCGCGTGCAGCCAGAGTAGCCGGCCGACGGGCCGGGGTGTCGGGTCGATCCCGCGTCGCTCCGGCAGGCGCGCGGCGATCTCCTTGCCTTGCCGCAGCCGCGCCCGGAGCAACAGCCGCAAGCCGGGCGAAGCGATCGTGGCGGCGCCCGCCCATAGCGGCAGGAGCCTCATGCGGTCTGCGGTCATTGCCGCGCCGGTAGCACGCGCGCCGGACCGGCGGAAGCTCGCTTCCGTCGCGCGGATGCGCCTAGCGGGCCTGCTGGATCGCCGAAAGGATCCAGCGGCCGCCGGGGGAGCGCAGGAAGGTCCAGAGCTCGGTGGCGGTGACGTGCTCACTCGGGCTGCCGTCGACGACGCGGCCCGAGGCATCGCGCGTCACGTCGATCATCGAGAAGCGCATCGCCACCGTGGCGTATTCCCGGCCGTTCTCGGCCCAGGCTTCCGCGAGGTCGCCCTTGTCCAGCCGCACGTCGGTCACGGTGTTGCGCACGCCACGGCTGGATTGCTCGGCGAGCTGCTCGGCGAAGTAGCTGACCATCTCCGGCGTGGCCAGCGCGCGCAGGGCGTTGAGATCCTGCGCGCTCCACGCCGCCTGGATGGCCTGGAGGTTCTGCTCGAACGCCTGGTAGTCCGCCGGGCTGATCGCGATCGGCGGGCCGGCCTGCCCGCGCGGCCCCATGCCGCCGCCCATCGAGCCGCCACCCATCGGCGCATCGGTCGCGGCCCGGCGCCCGGCGGAGCGAAGAAGCTGCCCGCGCCGGCAAAACTCGGCCGCGCGCCGCGGAACCGCCGGAGCAGCCAGCGCACCACCATGACGATCAGGAAGATCTGCAGCAGGAAGCCGAGGAAGCCGAAGCCGCCATGCATCCCGCCGAAGAACCCGTGGCCGAACAGCAGCCCGCCGATGCCGGCGCCGATCAGCCCGCCCAGCAGGCCCGAGATGAAGGCCGAGCGCGGTGCCGCGTAGCCGGGCGCGCCGTACCCGGTGCCGCGTAGCCGGGGGACGGAGGGCGCGTTGGGCGTCAGGCTGCGCTGGAACGGCTGCGCGGAATAGGGCGCGGTGCCGGTCGAAGGCGGCGCCGACCAGGTCCGCCCGCCCCGGCTGCCCATCGAGCCGCCGCCGCCGGCGCGCGCGTCGGCGAGGCCTGGCGCCAGGGCAAGCGCCAGGGCGGCGAAGGCGGCGAGGACGAGAGACGTGCGGCGCATGGTTCGCTGTTCCGTGCGTCGGATATGGCGGTGACTATCGGCGGAGCCGATCAGGCTCCCGCCATCGTCATGCCCTCGACCCGCATCGTCGGCGCGTCGGTGCCGCGCCTGAAGCGCAGATCGTTGGCCGGCGTGAGGTGGGCGAACATCTCGAGCAGATGTCCTGCAATGGTGATCTCCGCCACCGGCTCGGCGATCGCGCCGTCGCGGATCATGAACCCGGCGGCGCCCCGGCTGTAGTCGCCGGTGACGCCGTTGACGCCCATGCCGATCAGCTCGGTGACGTAGAGCCCCTCCTTGATGTCGGCCATCAGCTCGGCGGGGCTGAGCGGGCCGGCCGCCATGTAGAGGTTGCTGGCCGACGGCGACGGCGGGCCGCCGGTGCCGCGCGCGGCGTGGCCGGTGGTCGCGAGGCCGAGCTGGCGGGCCGAGCGGCTGTCGAGCAGCCAGGTGGTCAGCACCCCGTCCTCGACGAGGGCGAGCGGCCTGGTCGGCACCCCCTCGCCGTCGAACGGCCGCGAGCGCAGGCCGCGCCGGCGGAGCGGATCGTCATGAATTGTAATTCCGGCGGGAAAGATCCGGCTGCCCAGCTTGTCCTTGAGGAAGGTGGTCCCGCGCGCGACCGAGGCGCCGTTGATCGCCCCGGCGAGATGGCCGACCAAGCCGCCCGACGACGCGCGGATCGTAGACCACCGGCAGCTTCGCCGTCTTCGGCCGCGCCGGGTTCAGCCGGGCGACCGCGCGCTCCCCGGCGCTGCGGCCGATGCCGGCCGCGTCCTCGAGATCGGCGAGATGCACGGCGCTGGAATAGTCGTAGTCGCGCTGCATCCCGGTGCCCTGCCCGGCCAGCGCGGTGGCCGAGACCGAATGGCTGGTCCGCACGAAGCGCCCGGCGAAGCCGGCCGAGGTGACGAGCACGATCTCGGCGCGGCCGAAGCCCGCCTCGGCGCCCTCCGAGTTGTTGATGCCGGGCACCGCCAGCGCCGCCTCCTCGGCCGCCGCGGCGCGCGCCACCAGCGCCTCGGTGTCCGGCTCGGCGGCATCGGCGAGGTCGAGCGGGCCGGCATCGGCAGGCGCCGCCTCGTCGGCGAGGCCGCCGTAGGGATCCTCCGGCACCACCCGCGCCATCGCCACCGCCCGCTCCGCGAGCTGCGCGAAACCCGCCGGGTCGACGGCGGTGGAGGAGACGATCGCCGAGCGGTTGCCGACGAACACCCGCAGCCCCAGATCGCGGCCCTCCGAGCGCTCGACGTGCTCGGTCTGGCCGAGCCGGCGCTGCACGCCGAGCGAGGTGCCGGCGACCAGCACCGCGTCGGCGGCGTCCGCGCCGGCGGCGCGGGCGCGGGCGATGCAGATCCTGCAGCAGCACGATGTCGTCGCTCATGCCGGTCATGCCGCCAGCGTGTCGGCGATCTCGGCGAGCCGCGGGAACGCGCGAGGCGGGGCCGAGCGCCGCGAGCGTCGGCGTCGCGCGGAACACCCGCGCGGCGGCGCGGCGCACATCGTCGGTGGTCACGGCGTTGATCTTGCCGACCGTCTCGCCGGTCGGGATCACGCGGTCGAACACCTGGAGCTGCCGCGCCAGCTGCTCGCAGCGGCTGCCGGTGCTCTCGAGCGACATCAGCAGCGACGCCTTCACCTGGGCGCGGGCGCGGGCCAGCTCGGCTTCCGTCACGCTCTCCTGCACCTTGCGCAGCTCCTCCAGCGTGACCGGCATCAGCTCCGCCGCCTCGCTCTCGCCGGTGCCGGCGTAGATGCCGAACAGGCCCGCATCCATGTACGGCGCGGTGAACGAGTAGACCGAATAGACCAGCCCGCGCTTCTCCCGCACCTCCTGGAACAGCCGCGACGACATGCCGCCGCCGAGCAGGGTCGAGAGCAGCAGGGTCGGGTAGTAGTCGGGATCGCCATAGGCGACCGAGGGGAAGCCGAGCACGATATGCACCTGGTCGAGGTCGCGCGCCTCGCGGAACTCGCCGCCCCGGTAGAGGCCGGGGCTCACCGGCGGCGGCTTCACGCCCGGCAGGTCGGCGAAATGGCTGTGCACCAGGTCCAGAATATGCGCGTGCTCCAGCCGCCCCGCCGCGGCGACCACCACGTTATTGGCGGGATAGTGCCGCCGCATGTAGCCGGTCAGCGTCGTGCGCGAGAGGCCCCGGATCACCTCCTCGGTGCCGAGCACCGGCCGGCCCATCGGCTGCGCGGGGAACGCCGCCTCCTGGAAATGGTCGAAGATGATGTCGTCCGGCGTGTCGTTCGCCTGGCCGATCTCCTGCAGGATCACCCCGCGCTCGCGCTCCAGCTCCTCGGGCTCGAAGGTCGAGTGGGTCAGGATGTCGCCGATGATGTCGGCGGCGAGCGCCGTGTCCTCCTTCAGCACCTTGACGTAGTAGGCGGTCTGCTCGCGCGCGGTGTAGGCGTTGATATGCCCGCCCACCGCCTCGATCTCCTCGGCGATCTCGGCGGCGCTGCGCCGCTCGGTGCCCTTGAAGGCCATGTGTTCGAGGAAATGCGAGACGCCGTTCTCCTCCGCCAGCTCGTTGCGCGTGCCGGTGGCGACGTAGGCGCCGAGCGAGACGGTCTCCACCCGGTCCATCCGCTCGGTCACCACGGTCAGGCCGGAGGGGAGGCGGGTGACGCGGATCGCGTCACCTGTGGCGTCGGTCATGCGGCATTCCTTTGGGCAGTGGCGCGGACGCGGGCCTCGATCGCGGCGAGGTCGTTGGGCGCCAGGGTATAGCGTTCCTCCCTCTCATATAGGTCGGCGAGGCGCGGCGGCAGAGGGGGCGTGATGCCCGTCGCCCGCGCCATCGCCTCGGGGAACTTGGCGGGATGCGCCGTGGCGACGGCGACCATCGGCACGCCGTGCGCGCAGGGCAGCGCCCGGGCGGCGGCGATGCCGATCGCGGTGTGCGGGTCGGCGAGATAGCCGCTCGCGCCGTGCAGCCGGCGGATCTCCGCCTCGGTCGCCGGGTCGTCGCAGGAGAAGCCGTGGAACAGCCGGGCCGCCTGCCGCCACGCCGCATCGGGCACCGCCATGCGCCCGGTCTCCCGGAAGCCGCGCATCGCCGCGGCCGTCGCGGCGGGGTCGCGGTCCAGCAGCTCGAACAGCAGGCGCTCGAAATTGGAGCTGACCTGGATGTCCATGCTGGGCGACAGGCTCGGCTCCACGCCGCGCACCGACATGTCGTTGGCGGCGAGGAAGCGGGTCAGGATGTCGTTGCGGTTGGAGGCCACCACCAGCCGCGCCACCGGCAGCCCCATCCGCCGCGCCGCCCAGGCCGCCAGCACGTTGCCGAAATTGCCGGTCGGCACCGCGAACGCCACCTCCCGATCCGGCGCGCCGAGGGCCAGGGCGGCGGCGACGTAGTAGGGGATCTGCGCCGCGATCCGCGCCCAGTTGATCGAGTTGACGGCGGAGAGGCGCATCTCGGCGCGGAACGGCGCGTCGGCGAACATCGCCTTCACCAGATCCTGGCAGTCGTCGAAATTGCCCTCGACGGCGATGTTGCCGACGTTGGGCGCCAGCACCGTCGTCATCTGCCGCCGCTGCACCTCGCTGGTGCGGCCGTGCGGGTGCAGGATCGCCACGTCCACGCGCGCCCGGTCGGCGAAGGCCTCGATGGCGGCCGAGCCGGTGTCGCCCGAGGTCGCGCCGACGATGGTGACGTGCTCGCCCCGCTCGGCCAGCACGTGGTCGAACAGCCGCCCGAGCAGCTGCATCGCCATGTCCTTGAAGGCGAGCGTCGGGCCGTGGAACAGCTCCTGCGCCCACAGCCCGGTTTCGAGCTGCACCAGCGGCGCCACCGCCGGATGGCCGAAGCCCGCATAGGCCTCCCGGCACAGGCGCTGCAGGATGTCGAACGGGATCGCGCCGGCCGTGAAGGGCTGGATCACCCGGGCCGCCAGCTCCGCGTACGGCAGGCCGCGCAGCGCCCGCCAGTCCGCCGGGGAGAAATGCGGCCAGATCTCGGGCACGTAGAGCCCGCCATCCTCGGCGAGCCCCGCCAGCAGCACGCCGGCAGAAGTCGCGCACCGGCGCCTGGCCGCGAGTGGAGATGTAGCGCATGGCGCGAAACTACGGGGAAGCGGATGAAGCGTCCACGTCCGTACGCCGGGATTGCGGGCAGAGCCTACGCTGCCTATCATCTGACCAGATTGGTCAGATGATCCGATGAACGATCAGGCGCGGGACACTCGGAAACGCAGAAAGCCGGCTTCGGGGCTTCCGGTCTGGAAGCTGGAGGACGCGAAGGCGCGCTTCAGCGAAGTGGTGCGGCTCGCCCGCGAGCACGGCCCGCAACGCGTCACCGTGCGCGGGGAGGATGCAGTCGTGGTGGTCTCGGCGGCCGACTATGCGCGCCTCGCCCCCGCCGCCGCCACGGCCAGCCTGGCCGCCTTGTTCGCCAACAGCCCATTTGCTCGGCTGAAGCAGTTCGACGAGGCCCTGGTGCGCGAGCGCGGGCGGTTCCGGGATGTCCCGGATTTCGAGGCGTGAGCCTTACCCCGCGCGGTTGGCTGCTCGATACCACCGTGATCTCAGAGCTGCGCAAAGGCGCAAGGTGCCATCCCGCGGTGCTGGCCTGGGCGGAAAACGTGCCGCCCGTCGCCTGCTTTCTCAGCCGCGTCACCGTTGCCGAACTACGCTTCGGCATCGAGCGGGTGGCCGATCCGGGCTTTCGTGCCGAGTTGGAGGCATGGCTGCGCGATGGAGTCTCGTACCTGGTTCGGTGACCGGATCATCGAGGTGGACGAACCCGTGTTGCTGGCATGGCGCCAACTCGCATGGGCGGGGCAGAAGGCGAACTACACCTATGCCCAGCCCGACGCGCTGATCGCGGCGACCGCGCTGGTGCATGACCTTGGAGTGGCCACGCGCAACCTCGCTGATTTCCAGCGAGCCGGACTGCGGTTGCTCGACCCCTGGGCAGCTTCACGATAGTCGCGCCAGAGACCGTTCACCGCGCCCGCTTCACAGCCCGGAAATGATAGGCGCAGCTCGCGTTCGAGATGTCGCCCTCGATCCGGTGGTCGGTCAATTTGCCCTCGATGACGATTTCGCCGAGCGTGCCCTGCACCAACCCGTCGGCCACGATGCTCGCGTCGACTGGCGTGCGACCGTTCCAACGGTACTGGAACTGCCCGCCCACCACGCGCAGCACCACCAAGCCGGGTGACGGGCAGGCGCGCGAATTGGCGCGAAACCGCGTGCTGGTGCCGCGATAGACGCCGTCGATCTGGTCTGGCACCAGCTTGGGCGCGGGCGGCGGGGCGGACGCTGGCGGCGGGGCGGGTTGGGCGCAGCCGGCGACCAGGGCGCAGATCGCCAATCTCACGGCCGGTCGGACAAATCGGATCATGCCGCCGCGCAGCCGCCCTGTTTCAGCTTGCGCGTCGTCGCGGCCGGGAACCGGGCCAGCCGGTCCGCCGGACGGACGGGCCGGCGCACCAGCTCGCCGCCGCAATTCGGGCAGCGCCCGGCCAGCACGCCCTCGGCGCAGTCCGCGCAAAAGGTGCACTCGAAACTGCAGATCCGTGCCGCGCTCTCGGGCGGCAGGTCGCGGTCGCAGCACTCGCAATTGGGTCTGAGCTCCAGCATGGCCGGCAAGCTAGCGGCCCGCCCGTCTTCACGCCAGATGTCGTCACGCCAGATAGCGCGCGGTGAGATGCGCCTCGAAATCGGCCGGATCGAGCGGCTTGCCGGTGGCCGCCCGCAGCAGGTCGTTGAAGCCGAGCAGGCTGCCCATCCCATGCACGTTGGCGCGCAGCCAGCCGATCAGCGGCGCGAAATCCCCGTGCCCGAGTGCCGCGTCCAGCCCCGGCACGCCGCGCCGCGCCGCCGCCATGAGCTGCGCCGCCGCCATCGCGCCCAGCGTGTAGCTCGGGAAATAGCCGAACGCGCCGTCGTACCAGTGAATATCCTGCAGGCAGCCTTGCGCGTCGTCTGGCGGCGTGATGCCAAGAAGAGCGGCAAACCCCTCGTTCCAGGCGCCCGGCAGATCGGCCACCGCGAGGTCGCCGGAGATCAGCGCCTGCTCCAGCCGGAAGCGCAGGATGACATGCGCCGGATAGGTCATCTCGTCGGCCTCCACCCGGATGAATCCCCGCCGCACCTCGTCGCCACAGCAGGGCCAGATTGGCGGGCGCGTAGGCCGCCGGGTCGCCGCCGAACGTCGCCTCCAGCTCGGGGCCGAGCCACGCCAGGAAGGCGTCCGAGCGGCTGGCCTGCATCTCGACGATGAGCGACTGGCTCTCATGCGCCGCCATGCCGGCCGCCTCGCCCACCGGCTGGCGCGCATACGCCGCTGGCAGGCCGCGCTCGTACAGCGCGTGGCCCGTCTCGTGCAGCACGCCGAGCAGGCTCTGGGCGAAATCCGCCACGTCGTAGCGCGTGGTGATCCGCACGTCGCTCGGCGTGCCGCCGCAGAACGGGTGCGTCGAGCGATCAAGCCGGGCGTGGGCGTAGTCGAGCCCGGCCCGCTCGGACAAGCGGCGACACAGTGCCTCCTGCACCGCGGCCGGGAACGGCCCCGCCGGCCGCACCGGCGCCGGCGCGAGCGCCTGGCGCTCCTCGGCCTGCGGCAGCGCCCATTGCAGGAACGCCTCGTAGTTGGCGAACACGGGCGCCACGTCGGCCACGCCGACGCCGCGCTGATAGCCGTCCATCAGCGCGTCGTGCTCGCCCATGCCGAGTGCAGGTGCCAACGCGGCGGCGGCCTGGCGGGTCAGGCTCACCACTTCCGTGAGGTGCTGGCGGACCAGGGAAAAATCCGCAGTTCGCCGCGCCTCGCGCCAGACCTTCTCGCAGGCCGAGTTGGCCCGGGCTTGGGCTTCCACGAGGTCGGGCGGCAGCGCGGTCGCCCGCGTGTGCGCGTGGCGCATCAGGCGAAGATTGGCCGCCCGCCACGGATCGTCGCCTGCCAACTCCGATTCCGCCCAATCCAGTTCTTCCACCGCCTCGGGCGCGATCAGCAGCCCGTGCGCGAGGCCGGCGAGCACCGCGAGCTGATCGCCCCTCGCGGCGGCGCCGCCGGGCGGCATCACCGCGGAGGCGTCCCAGCCCAGCATCGCGTTGGCCTCGCCGATGGTGGCGATGCGGGCGAAGCGGGCGGCCAGACGGTCGTAGGCGGAATTCATGCTCGGATCACCCTGTTGGCCCAGACGGCGAACACCACCAGCAGCGCGGCCGCGAGGCCAAACCAGGTGATGGCGTAGGACAAGTGATTGTTCGGCGGTCGCGGCAGATGGCGCGCGGGGTCGGGGTAGAGCTCGGGCGGATGGGCGCCGAGTGCCACCAGCGTAAACGGCGCGAGGTCCGTCACGCCCAGTGCCATCCCGATCGCCGCCGGGTCCAGCGTGTAGAAATGGCGCGTCACCGGATCGTCGCTGGCGCTGAACAGCCCCGGCTTCACGGCCGGACGGACATATCCCTCGACGCTCACCTCCCCTTGCGGCATGGCGATCGCCGCGGGCCGGGACAGCGGCACCCAGCCGCGATCCACCAATATCGGCGGCCCGTCGCTCCGCTCCAGCGGCACGAGCAGACCCGCCCCCATCTGCGGGCCCCCGGCGGTGTCGCGCACGTCCGCGCCATACAGCGCCCGCAAATCGCTACGGAAGCGGCCCTGCACACGAACTTTCGCGAACGCCGAAGGATGCGGCGGCAGCGGGACGGCAGGGGCGGCCTCGGCGCGGTCGATCTCGTCCAGCAGCGCGGTCTTCCACGCCAGGCGCTCGACCTGCCAGACGCCGAGCCCGATCAGGACCGCGAGCATCGCCAGTGTCATCAGGCCCGGCCAGAGCAGCGCCCGCCAGCGGCCGAGGCGGCTCACAGCCCCATCTCGGAGGCGCGCGTGCGGTATTGCGCCGCCACCAGTGCCGCCTTTAGCGGTCGCATCATCGCCACCGCGAGCGGGATCGTCACCAGCGGCCAGAGCACGATGTGCACCCAGAGCGGCGGGCTGAAGGTGAACTCCACCCAGAACGCGAGCCCGACGACGATCGCGCTGAGGACGAACGTGACGCCGACCGCGGGGCCGTCGCCGAGAATCGTGCGCGCGAAGGTCGAGCCCGCAGACCTCGCATGTGTCCCGCACGGTCAGCAGTCCGACATAGAGCGGTCCCTGGCCGCAGCGCGGACACCGGCAGCGCAGCGCCGCCCGGAGGAGGCTGACCCGCGCCGCCGCCACGATCTCTCCCGCCGGCTCAGCCCGCGCCGGCGTTGGCCGACGCGCCAGACCAATAGATGCAGACGAACAGGAACAGCCACACCACGTCGACGAAGTGCCAGTACCAGGCCGCGGCCTCGAAGCCGAAATGCGCCTGCGGCGTGAATTGGCCGGCCCTGGCGCGGAACCAGCAGACGGCCAGGAAGATGGTGCCGACGATCACGTGGAAGCCGTGAAAGCCGGTCGCGAGGAAGAACACGGAGGGATAGATGCCGCCGCCGGAGAACTTGAACGGCGCGTCGGAATACTCGATCCCTTGGCAGAGGGTGAACGACAACCCGAGCAGGACGGTCAGCCCAAGCCCGAGCAGCAGGCCCTTGCGGTCGTTCTCCAGCAGGCTGTGATGCGCCCAGGTCACCGTGGTGCCCGAGAGCAGCAGGATCATCGTGTTGAGGAACGGCAGATGGAAGGGATCGAACGTGGTAATGCCCGCGGGCGGCCACACCGCAGCGGTCGCGCCGGCGACGTTCTCGGGAAACAGCGCGTAGTTGAAATAGGCCCAGAAGAAGCCGACGAAGAACATCACCTCGCTGGCGATGAAGAACATCATGCCGTAGCGCAGGCCAAGCCGCACCACTGGCGTCCACTCGCCAGGCGTGCGCGACTCGCGGATCACGTCGCGCCACCAGAAGAACATCACGCTCAGCACGGTCACTACGCCGATCGCGAAGACGATCTTATCGCCGTAATGCGCCCACAGGATGATGCCGATCAGCAGGAGACCACCGCCCACCGCACCGCACAGCGGCCACGGGCTCGGGTTGACGAGGTGATAGGGCTGCTTCAGGCCCGAGCTGGTGGGAACCGTGACTGCGTGCGCGTCGCTTGCCATGCCTGACCCAATACTTATTCCGATAGCCAAATCAGCCGGGGAGACCGCCCCGGAAACGGTGGCGCATCATCGCGAAAACCGCCGAAGGTTCAAGGGTCCACGTTCTCAGGCCCAAAGCCATGCATCTCACCGCGCCAGATCGGCGCGCGGGCCGACATGCGGGCCGGCCTTCGCCAGCGCGCCGGCCTTCGCCGCGTCGTCAAGCGAGCGGAAGAAGCTGTACGACAAGGTGATGGTCCGCACGTCGGCAGTGCTCGGATCCTTGGCCAGCTCGGGGTCTACCCAGAAGCTGAGCGGGAACTGCATCTCCTGCCCGGGCGCGAGGGTCTGCTCGTTGAAGCAGAAGCAGGCCGTCTTGTGGAAATACTTGCCCACCTTGTCGGGGGTGACGTTGTAGACCGCGATCCCCGTCACCGGCGTCTTCGCCAGGTTGCGCGCGTGGTAGAAAGCAACCTGCTCGTCGCCGAGCGGCAGCGTCACGGCGGCCTGCTCGGGGGCGAACTTCCACGGCAGGTTCGGGTTGGTGTCGGCGTTGAAGCGCACCGTCACGGTCCGCGAGACCGCGCCGGGCGCCGCGGCCGGGCCGATCTGCGGCGTGCCGCCATAGCCGGTCACGGAGCAGAACACCCGATAGAGCGGGATGGCGGCGAAGGACAGACCAACCATGCCGGCGACGACGACGGCCAGCCCGAGCCCGAGGGATTTGTTGCGAGTGCGCGCGCTCAAGACTTTGTCATCTTCACCCAGGTGATCGCGTAGAAGATCGCGCAAACCAGCAGCAGAACCACGAACAGCGCCCAGTTCCGCCCGCGCCGGCGACGCGCGACCGCCTCCGACTCGGCCTGGCTCAGAGGGGAGAGATCGGGTGCCACCGTTCAGCCGACCAGACGGTCGATCGGCAGCGCGGCGAACAGCGCGAACAGGTACACGATCGAGTACTTGAACGCGGCCTTCGCCGGCGCGTCGTTGGTTAGGCTGACCCCGCGCTCGTCCTGCCGGTCGCGCGCGACCAGCAGGACTTTCCAGAGATAGCCCGCGCCAAGCACCAGCGCCGTGACGCCATACACGATCCCCGCGAAACCGAAGACGCATGGCAGGAGCGATAGCGGCACCAGCAGCAGCGTGTAGATCACGATCTGCCGGCGCGTCTCCTTGGCACCGGCCACCACCGGCAGCATCGGCACGCCGGCGCGCCGGTAGTCGTCATTCGCCCAGAGTGCGAGCGACCAGAAATGCGGCGGCGTCCAGAAGAACACGATGGCGAACAGGATCAGCGGCATCAGCGTGATGCTGCCGGTGACCGCCGCCCAGCCGATCACCGGCGGAAAGGCACCAGCGGCCCCGCCGATCACGATGTTCTGCGGCGTGCGGCGCTTCAGCCACATCGTGTAGACGAACACGTAGAACAGGATCGACAGCGCCAGCACCGAGGCGGCGGCAACGTTGGTCGCCAGATACATCAGCAGCACCGAGGCGACCGCCAGCACGACGCCGAAGCCCAGGGCCTCGCCGGGCATGATGCGGCCCTGCGGGATCGGCCGGGACCGCGTGCGGCGCATCACCGCGTCGATGTCCCGGTCGTACCACATGTTGATCGCGCCACAGGCCCCGGCGGCTACGGTGATGCACAGCACCGCCGTGAAGCCGAGCACCGGGTGCAGATGGCCTGGGGCGATCAGCAGTCCGATCAGGCCAGTGAACACCACCAGGCTCATCACGCGCGGCTTCAGCAGCGCGATCCAGTCCCGCACATCGGCATCGCCCGGAACGACGTGAGAGCTCGCCGCCTCGCTGGTCCGTACGGGTGAAAGCTCGCTCATCGGATGCGCGGCAGCTCCTCGAAGGTGTGGAAGGGCGGCGGCGAGCTGACGGTCCACTCGAGCGTGGTCGCACCCTCGCCCCAGTAGTTGGCCGGCTCGTGCTCCTTGGAGGTGAAGGTGCGGAACAGCACGTAGAGGAACACCACGAAGGCGGCGAAGGAGATGTAGGCGCCGATCGAGGAAACGAAGTTCCAGCCCGCGAAGGCCTCCGGGTAGTCCGGATAGCGCCGCGGCATCCCCGACAGGCCGAGGAAGTGCATCGGGAAGAACGTCAGATTCACGCCGATGAAGGTCAGCCAGAAATGCACCTTGCCCCAGAACTCGGGGTATGGCCGGCCGCTCATCTTGCCGATCCAGTAGTAGAACCCAGCGAAGATCGAGAACACCGCGCCGAGCGACAGCACGTAGTGGAAATGCGCCACCACGTAGTAGGTGTTGTGCACGATCTGGTCGATGCCGGCGTTGGCCAGCACCACGCCGGTCACGCCGCCGATGGTGAACACGAAGATGAAGCCGATCGCCCACAGCATCGGCGTCTTGAGCTCGACCGACCCGCCCCACATGGTCGCGATCCAGGAGAAGATCTTGATGCCCGTCGGCACCGCGATCACCATCGTAGCGGCCATGAAGTATGCGCGGGTGTCGACGTCGATGCCCGAGACGAACATGTGGTGCGCCCACACCACGAAGCCGACCACGGCGATCGCGATCATCGCATAGACCATGCCGAGATAGCCGAAGATCGGCTTGCGGCTGAAGGTCGAGACGACGTGGCTGACCATGCCGAAGCCCGGCAGGATCATGATGTAGACCTCGGGATGGCCGAAGAACCAGAACAGGTGCTGGAACAGCACCGGATCGCCGCCGCCGGAGGGGTCGAAGAAGGCGGTGCCGAAATTGCGGTCGCAGATCAGCATGGTGATCGCGGCGGCCAGTACCGGCAACGCCAGCAGCAGCAGGAACGCCGTCACCAGCACCGACCAGACGAACAGCGGCATCTTGTGCATCGTCATGCCGGGCGCGCGCATGTTGAAGATCGTGGTGATGAAGTTGATCGCGCCGAGCAGCGAGCTGGCGCCAGCGAGATGCAGCGCGAACAGCGTGCAATCCATTCCGGGGCCGGGCTCGTAGGTCATGTTCGAGAGCGGCGGATAGAGCGTCCAGCCCGTGCCCGATTCCTGCAGCGCCAGCCCGGTGAGGATCAGCCCGAAAGCCGGGATCAGCAGCCAGAAGCTGATGTTGTTGAGCCGTGGAAAGGCCATGTCCGGCGCGCCCACCATCAGCGGCACGAACCAGTTGCCAAAGCCGCCCATCATCGCCGGCATGACGGAGAAGAAGATCATCAGCAATCCGTGGGACGTGACGATCGTGTTCCACGCCTGCCCGTTGGTGATGATCGTGTTGGCCGGGTACATCAACTGCGCCCGCATGATCACCGAGAGCACGGCGCCGACCAGCCCTCCGGTGACCGCGAATATCAGGTAGAGCGTGCCGATATCCTTGTGATTCGTGCTGAACAACCAGCGCTGCGCGAAGCTGAGCTTGTGATCGTGATGATCATGCGCGTGGTCGTGGGTCGTGGCCGACATCGTCAAAGCTCCTTCCGGTGCCCCAGGAATACGCCCTCCCGGAGCACGCACCAGCCGAATTTGGTCAACGCTGGACCGCCGCAACGGACACGGCCTGCTCCGGCCGCGCCGGCGCGGTGTCCGCGAACTTGGTCTTGGCCTGCGCCAGCCAGGCAGTGAATTCCTGATCCGTCACCGCGTGCACCGCGATCGGCATCCGGCTGTGATTCTGCCCGCAGATCTGGTTGCACTCGCCAT
Organism: uncultured Alphaproteobacteria bacterium; assembly: GCA_963799825.1. Taxonomy (GTDB): domain Bacteria; phylum Pseudomonadota; class Alphaproteobacteria; order Acetobacterales; family Acetobacteraceae; genus JAFKFI01. The sequence continues at coordinate 1,084,551 of CAWCYL010000006.1, read as the reverse complement.
AGAACACGCCGGTCTTGTCGGCCTTGAACCAGGTCTCGATGGTGCGGCCAGGAATGGCGTAGCGCTGCACGCCGAGTGCGGGGACGAAGAAGCTGTGGATCACGTCCGCACTCGTGGTCAGCACCCGGATGTTCTTCCCGACCGGCACGACCAGCTGGTTGTCCACCGTGAGCATCCGCAGCTGCCCGGGCTTAAGCTGGTCGTCGGGCACGAAGTAGCTGGAGAAGTCCAGATTGCCATGATCCGGATAGGTGTATTCCCAATACCACTGATGTCCCGTCACCTTGATCGTCATGTCGGGATCGTGGGTGCGGTCCTGGTAGTAGACCAGCCGGAAGGACGGGATGGCGATGATCACCAGGATCAGCACCGGCAGCACGGTCCAGGCGATCTCCAGCACGGAGTTGTGGCTGGTGCGGCTCGGCGTCGGGTTGCGCCGTGCGTTGTAACGAAACACGACCCACAACAGCATCGCGCCGACGAACAACGTGATGAGGGTGATGATCACCATCACCAGGTCGTGCAGATCGATGATTTGGGTCTTGATCGGGCCGGCCGAGGGCTGCATCCCGATTTCCCACGGGCTCGGCGTGCCGAGGGCGTGCGCCGCCGGAGCGAGCGCCAGTGGCGCCATCCCTGCGACAATGATCGCGGCAAGAAGCCGCCGGAAAAGCTGCATCGACCGATCCACCCCACTTCCGTCCCGCCGAACCGCCCGGCCCGGCTTCTTCGAGGTCGGGGAACAGAACCCCGCCCCGCAGGCTTGGGCCTAGCGGAGCATTTGCTCCAGATCAAGGGCTTGCCCGGAACCGTCGCGCCGACGCAGGACGATCGCCTCGTCGGCGGATCAGTTCGGCAAATGCGCCAGGGTGAACAGCCCGAACGGCGGCACCGCGGAGATCGCAGCGCGGGCGCGATCCTCCGGCTCGAACAGCGCGGCGGGGGCGAAATCGGGATGCCAGCCGAGGGCGCGCGAGGCGGGGGCGAGCGAGCGCTCGATCCACCATCGCGGGCCAGCCTCGGCCGCGAAATGGTTGACGAACAGCAGATGACCGCCGGGTCGCACCACGCGGCGCATCTCGGCCAGCAACTGGCGCGGGTGCGGCACGACGGAGGCGACGAACATCGCCACGGCGATGTCGAACCCGGCATCGGGGAACGCCATCGCCTCGGCGTCCATCTCCAGCAGCGCGTCCACGTTCGGCAGCCGCCGCTGCGACACGCGGGTCCGGGCGCGCGCCAGCATCTCGGCCGACAGATCGATCCCGGTCACCCGCTTGCCTTGGAGATAATGCGGCAGGGCGAGGCCCGTGCCGACGCCGACTTCGAGGACGCGCGTGCCAGGCAGCCGATTGGTCAGCGCTACGGCGCGACGGCGGCCGATCATCGACACGCCGCCGAACGCCGCGTCGTAGACGCCGGCCCAGCGCCGATAGGCGGCTCTGACCGCGTCGGCGTCCAGAGACGATCGGGGCGTCGGATCCTGACCCCGCGTGGCGCGACGGGACTGCAAAGCCTGGCTCATGCGGGGTGACTGACCTTCCTGCGGGTTGCGTAGACCCCACCGCCATTCCGCGCAAGCTCTGCCGGGGCCGGCTTCACGCGTCCGTCATCGCGGCGCGATCGCCTCACCGTGCGGTCGGCTCTCCGCGGGAGAGCCGGCCGCCCGGTCGGTCGTTTCTTTCTCAGTCGTCCGGGGCGAGATTCACCGCCGCGCTTCGGCCGTTTTGTTGCTGCTCGACCTCGAAGCCGACCTTCTGACCCTCGTTGAGGCTGCGTAGCCCCGCCTTCTGAACCGCGCTGATGTGAACGAAGATGTCCTTGCCGCCCGAATCCGGCGCGATGAACCCGTAGCCCTTGGTCGGGTTGAACCACTTCACGGTGCCCTTGGGCATCGACGTGCTGCCTTTCTGCCTGCGGCGACCGCGCCCGGCCCCAGGCGGGACCGCGCGACGTTCACCTGATTGCAGGGCGGTGGACGCAGCCATCGTCGCGGCGTGGTCGGCCGCCCTTCCCAGAGGGCAGACAGTCGGTCCTTCTTGTCGAAGCCCCTTCCTGCGGGGAAGCCTTGCCCAGCCTGCCCGAGCGTAACGATACGCGCCGAGCGAGGCGAGGGCAACGAATCCCCGTCAGGCGGCGTCCTCGCGCCGGTCGCGGATCTTCACGTAGGCGAGTTGCGCGTGCTCGCCGCAATAGGGTTTCCCCGGCACCGCCCCGGCATCGCAAAACCGGAAATCCTTGGTGCCCGGCTCGCCCAGCGGCCAGCAGCAGGCGACCGTCCTGGCAAACGGCCGGGCGACCGCCTGCATCCGAGGCGGAGGCGCCACCGCGGCGGGTTGCGCCGCGCGCACCGGCACGATGGGACGCGGGGGTGCGGCCGGAGCCGGCCTCTGGGCGCTCGGCAGCGGCGGCAGGGTCGGCCCGGCCAGCCGACGCGGCGCCGGCCGCGGCTGGCTGGCATGAGAGCCGTCCCGCCGGATCGGCGACGGGCGTGCCGGCAGGTCGAGCCGGTGCGCCTTGCCGACCACCGCGTTCTTCGACACACCGAGCCGACGACCGATCTCAGCGGTCGAATGCCCCTCCGACCACAGACCGCGCAGTCGCACGATCGTTTCCTCGGTCCACTCCATGTCGTGGCCTCCCCGCTGGCGTGACCACAACATACTGTGGGAGGGGGACCGCGCTCAACGACGCAATGCACGTCTGGCACAAAAACTTGTGGACAACTCGCCTCAGAACAACAAGCCCTTGCGTAGCAGGCCGTGGACGCCCTTTTCGCCGTTCACCGTCTGCGTCACATGGAAATCCACCGCGAGCGAGCAGAACTGATAGGCCTCCTCGCGCGAGAGGTTGGCCCGGCCGCAGATGAACGCGATCATCTCGCGGAGCGCCTGCTTCATCGCGAGGTCGAGATCCTCGTTCATGCCCATGCTGATGAAATGCGTCGCCGTCTCGGCGCGGGGATAGCGCAGCAGCGGGGCCTTCGCGCCGCCGCCCTTGTGCAGCGTGAGGCGGAATGTGCCGGTCAGGCAGATTTCCAGGGCGTTGATGCACACCTCGCCGTCGCCCTGCACGCCGTGCCCGTCGCCGGCCGAGAACAGCGCGCCCTCCGCCCAGACCGGCAGGAACAGCGTGCTGCCCTCGCCCAGCTCCTTGTTGTCGAGATTGCCGCCGTGCTCGCGCGGCTGGATGGTGGAGATCGTGCCGTAGGCGGGCGGCGGCGCCACCCCCATCACCCCGAAGAACGGCGCGAGCCCGAGCTCCGTCCCCCAGGGCAGCCGGCAGGTGCGACGGCCGCGGTCGATCGGGATATGGCTCAGGTAGCGGGTCGGGAAATCCTCGGGCAGCGTCCCGGCCAGCGGGCGGAAGCCGCAATAGCCCCAATCCGCCCCGAACTCGATCTTCTCGACGTGGACTTCCAGCATGTCCCCCGGCGCCGCTCCCGCCACCGCCACCGGCCCGGTGATGATGTGGCCGCCGACGCGCGGCAGGTTGGCCGCGTGAATGGCCGCGAGCGCCGGCGGGATGGCGAAGCCGGAGCTGGCATCGGGCATCACCTCCGGGCCGCCGGAGACGCATTCCAGCACGACCGTGTCGCCGGAGCGCACGCTCAACACCGGCGGATAGGCCGCGTCGAACGTGCCCCAGCGAACGGTCTCGGGGGTCGGCGCGATGCGGTGCGTGGTCATCGGAGCCCTCCGGCGGATCGCACCGGAGGGTGCCCGGTCAGCCGGCCGCGTCAAGATGGACCCGCGGCGTGGCCCAGAGCGTTCGGATCAAGCCTGGCGGGCGGTCTCCGGCGTCTTGGTCGTGGCCTTGGCGCCCGGTCCGGCGAGCGAGCCGGTCGGCTTCTCGGTGCTGGCCTCCTCCATCGAGGCGTCGTTCTCGTCGGCCATGTTCTTCTTGAACGATTTGATGCCCTTGGCGAAGTCGCCCATCAGGTTGCTGACCTTGCCGCTGCCGAACAGCAGCAGGACGACCAGCAGCACGACAAGCCAGTGCCATATGCTGAAGCTACCCATGATCCCTCCGTGCGAAACCGATTGCCGCCGCCGTCCCGCGGCCGCGGGCGCAGACCGGCCGCCTCGCTCCTAGTGGAAATGGCGCGACGCGAGGCGCCATGCAAGCGATGTTTGGTTCATGCGCCGTTCACCCGCGCATCCCCAGCAATTCCCGCCGCACATATTCGTTGTGCGCCCCCACCGCGGGACCAGGCCAGCCGATCGCCGCTTCCGGCGGATCGCCGTCGAGGCGGATCGCCGGCCCCGGATGCAGCGTACGGCCGATCAGCGGGTCATCGACCTCCTGGACGGATTTGCGCGCGCGGAAATGCGGATCGGCGGCGCAGTCGGCGATGTCGAACAGCCGCGAGCAGGGCACGTCGGCGGCCTCGAGCCGCGCCTCCGCCTCCCTGGCCGGCAGGGTGCGGGTCCAGGCCGCGATCGCCGCGTCGAGCTCCGCGCGATGGGTGCAGCGGTCGAAATTGCTCGCGAAACGCGGCTCGCGCGCCAGTTCCGGCCGGCCGATCGCCGCCATCAGCCGGGAAAAGATCAGGTCGGAGTTGCCCGCGATGCACAGCCACTTGCCGTCGGCGCAGGGATAGGTGTTGGTCGGCGAGGCAGTCGCGATGGCCGCGCCGACCGGCTGGCGGACGCGCCCGTCCAGCGCGTATTCCGGCAGCATTCCCTCCATCAGGGAAAACACGCTGTCCACCAAATTCACGTCCACCACGCGCCCGCGCCCGGTGCCCGTCGCGTCGCGCTGCCACAGCGCCGAGAGCAGCCCGATCGCCGCGTACATCCCGGCAAGGTCGTCGCTGATCGAGATGCCGCAGCGCGGCGGCGGCAGGTCCGAGGAGCCGGCCGGATGCGCCGTCAGGTGGCGGATGCCGCCCATCGCCTCGCCGATCGCGCCGAACGCCGGCTTGTCGCGATAGGGTCCGTCCTGCCCGTAGCCCGAGATGCGCGCGATCACCAGGCGCGGATTGACCGCGTGCAGCTCATCCGGGCCAAGCCGCAGCTTCTCGAGCCCGCCGGCGCGCAGATTCTCCACCAGCACGTCGGCCCGCGCGGCGAGCTTGAGCGCGATCTCCCGGTCCCGCTTGAGATCGAGTTCCACCGACAGCTTGTTGCGCCCGTGAATGCTGAACCACACCGAGTTGCCGGCCACCGCCGCGCCCCAGCCGCGAATCGGGTCGCCGCCCGGCGGCTCCAGCTTGATGACCTCGGCGCCAAGGTCCGCCAGGACGCGGGTGCAGAACGGTCCCGCGATATAGTGGCCCAGTTCCAGTACCTTGAGCCCGACGAGCGGACCGGTCCGCGGCTGCGGCGCACCCATCCCACACTCCTGTTCCGTTAGTGTTGATGAAAGAACCGGCCGGACGCATCCGCAACCCGTCCCGTTAACCTTTTAGAAACCCAACGACGGCATACTTTCTTGCACGGACCCCGGCGTTGCGTCGGTGTCCTGTTTCCTCCCCGATCAGCGCGGCCGTGCCGCGCGCAACTTTGGGGCGGCGCTGTCCACGTCGTCGTGGGGCGCCGCCCCTGTTTTTTGCGCCCGCTCCCCGCCGGCCCTTCGTTGCCGCCCGCGCGTCATGCGAGCATCCTGCCGGAACGGAATGGGGGAGATCGCGATGGACCAGAACCTGGTGGCGCTCTTGGCGCGTGCGGCGGGCCTCGAGAAGGCGCTGGCCGAATACCCCGAGGATGTCGCCGCCGCCGCCGCGCAGGCGGAGCTCCAGGCCGGCACAATCGCTTTCCCCACGGATCCCGCCGCCGAGCCTTGGCCGCCCATGCAGGCGGGAGACCGACTGTGACAGAATTGCACTGGCTAGGCGCTGGGGAGGCCGCGCGGGCCATCGCCGATCGGCGCCTGTCCCCGGTCGAGTTGATGGAGGCGCTGCTCGAGAGGATCGAGCGGCTCGATCCCCAACTCAACGCCTTCATCCGCCTCGACGCCGACGCGGCGCTCACCGCGGCGCACGCGGCCGGCGCCGAGGTCGCATCCGGGCGCAGCCGTGGCCCGCTGCACGGTGTGCCGGTCGGCATCAAGGACATCATCGACGTCGCCGGGCTGCCGACCACCTGCCACTCCAAGATCCTGGTCGACAACGTGGCCCGGACCGATGCGGCGGTGGTCTCGCGGCTGCGTGGGGCGGGCGCGATCGTGGTCGGAAAGCTGTCGACCCACGAGTTCGCCATCGGCGGCCCCAGCTTCGATCTCCCCTTCCCGCCAGCGCGCAATCCGTGGAACCGCGACCACCATCCCGGCGGCTCCTCCTCCGGCTCCGGCGCGGGCGTCGCCGCCGGGTTCTTTCCCATCGCACTCGGCACCGACACCGGCGGCTCGGTGCGCAACCCGGCGAGCGCCTGCGGCATCGTCGGCCTCAAGCCGACCTACGGCCTCGTCTCCCGGCGTGGCGTCTTTCCCCTTTCCTTCACCCTCGACCATGTCGGGCCGATGACCCGCACGGTCGCCGACAACGCCCTGCTGCTGAACGTGATCGCGGGCCACGACGCGGCCGATCCCGGCAGCGCCCCCGGCGCGGCCGGCCCATTCGACCATCTGCTGGATCGCGGCATCGGCGATCTCAGGATCGGCTTCGTGCAGCATTTTCATCAGACCGACCTCGTGGCGGACTCCGAGGTCGCGGCGGCGCTGGAGCAGGTGGCGCTCGCGCTGCGCGAACGGGGTGCGCGGGTCCGTCCGGTCGCGCTGCCCTCGCTCACCGAGTTCGCCGCCGTCAACCGGATCATCCTCAACAGCGAGGCGTGGTCGATCCACGCGCCCTGGCTGCGCAGCCGCCCCGGCGACTACGGCCAGCTCAGCCGCCGCCGGTTGATGGCGGGCGCCTTCGTCTCGGCCGGCGACTATGTCGGCGCCCAGCGGCGGCGCAAGGAGATGATCGCCGCCGTGGAGGACACCTTCCGCGACGTCGATATTCTTCTGTGTGCCAGCTCGATGGAGCCGGCCAGCGCCATCGAGGACGCCGAGGCGACCGCCCGCACCTACCCGCGCCAGGCGCGCACGCCGTTCAACGTCACCGGCCACCCGGCGCTGGCGATGATGTCCGGCCTGTCGCGCGGCGGGCTACCGCTCTCGGTGCAGTTCGTCGGCCGCTACTTCGAGGACGCCACCGTGCTGCGCGCCGCCGCCGCCTGGGAGCGCGCCAGCGGCAGCCCGAAGCATCCGCCGATCGAATAGACCCGACTTTACCGGTCCGTGCGAGAAGCCTACTGTTCCAGTAGGAACCCTGGAGGCACGGCCGATGGCTGAAACTCTCGTCATTCGCGGCGGCACGGTCGTCGACGGCACCGGCGGCGCGCCCTACGAGGCGGATGTCGCGATCGCCGGCGACCGCATCGTCGCCATCGGCAAGTCCTTGCCCAAGGGCGGGGAGGAAATCGACGCGCGCGGCAAGCTGGTGACGCCCGGCTTCGTCGACATCCACACCCATTACGACGCGCAGGTGACGTGGGGCAACCAGATCAGCCCGTCCTCCTGGAACGGCGTCACCACCGTCCTGATCGGCAATTGCGGCGTCGGCTTCGCGCCCTGCCTGCCGAGCCAGCGCGACATGCTGGTCAAGCTGATGGAGGGCGTCGAGGACATCCCCGAGGTGGTGCTCACCGAGGGCCTGCCGTGGAACTGGCAGACGTTTCCGCAGTTCCTCGACGCGCTCGACGCCCGCCGCTACGACCTCGACGTCGCGACCCAGGTGCCGCACGCGGCGGTGCGCGTCTACGTCATGGGCCAGCGCGGTGCCGAGCGCGAGGACGCCACCGAGCAGGACCGCGCCCGCATGGCGGCAGCTCGCCGCGGAGGGCATCCGCGCCGGCGCGCTCGGCTTCTCCACCTCGCGCACCATCGCCCACAAGACGCTCGCCGGCGAACCGACACCCACCCTCGGCGCCGCCGAGGCGGAGCTCGCCGCGATCGCCCAGGCGATGCGCGGGGTCGGCGAGGGCTGGATGCAGGTCATCTCCGATTTCGACGACCCCGAGGCGGAGTTCGCCATGCTGCGCCGCCTGGTCGAGCAGTCCGGCCGGCCGATGACTTTTTCCCTGTTGCAGCGCGAGCAGCGGCCGAAGCTGTGGCGCGAGCTGCTCGACAAGGTGGCCGACGTGAACCGCGCCGGGTTCAGCATGAAGGCGCAGGTGATGGGCCGGCCCATCGGCATCATGCTCGGCTTCGAGATCTCGCAGAACCCGTTCATCGGCCGCCCGAGCTGGCAGCAGGTCAAGCCCCTGCCCTTCGCGGAAAAGCTCGCCATCCTGCGCACCCCGGAGTTCCGCGCCCGCCTGCTCGCCGAGCAGACCGCCGACCCCGCGATACGGCACCGGCTGAACACGTGGGAAAAAATCTTCCCGCTGAACGATCCGCCGGATTACGAGCCGGCTCCCGAGGAGAGCGTCGCCGCCCGCGCCGCGCGCGAGGGCCGCAGCCCGGAAGATGTCGTCTACGACATGCTGCTTGAGCGCGACGGCCGCGCGATCCTCTATCGTCCGATCATCAACTACGCGGACGGCACGCTCGATACCGTGAAGCTGATGATGGAAGATCCCAACACCATCCTCGGCCTTGGCGACGGCGGCGCGCATGTCGGCCTGATCTGCGACGCCAGCACGATGACCACGACGCTCACCCATTGGGCGCGCGACCGCTCGCGCGGCGCCCGCCTGCCGCTCGAATGGGTGGTCAAGGCGCTATCACGCGACAACGCCTTTGCCGTCGGCCTCACCGATCGCGGCGTGCTGGCGCCGGGCTACAAGGCTGACGTCAACGTCATCGACTTCGACCGGCTCAACGTCCACGCGCCCGAGGTGCGCTACGACCTGCCCGCCGGCGGACGGCGGCTGGTGCAGCGCACCGAAGGCTTCGAGGCCACCATCGTCTCGGGCGTCCCGGTCTCGCGCAACGGCGAGGCGACCGGCGCCCTGCCGGGGCGCTTGGTGCGCGGGGCGAAAACCGCCCAAGCCGAGCGCGCGGCGGCCGAGTAAGCATGGCGCCGCGGAAGCCCAGGAATGCAGCGGAGGCGCACGGGAAAGCTCTGCGATGTCCCGCCGCTGTCGTTGCAAACGCCAACCTCTATCATGAGCGAGAGCAGCGCGGCGTCAGGCCGTTGACAACGGCGGTGGCCAGGGGCGCAGCGCGGGCGGCAGCTTGGCCGGAGCGGCCGGATGCCGCGATGCGCGCGCGGGCGGCGCTTCGGGGAGTGCTGCCGGCGCGGCGCCCGCCTCCTCCGGTTCGGCCGCCGGCCGGGGCGGCTTGGGCGGCAGGCGCAGCACCTCGGGCAGCGGATCGGGGGTCAGCTTGCGCCACAGCGGCCGCAGCAGCCGCGCCGCCTGCGGCGCCGCGGCCAGCAAAGCCCGCATCTCGGGATCGTCCAGCAGCTCGCGCAGCGGGGCGACAAAATGCACGAGATAATACCGCAGCAGCACCGGCCCGCGCGGAATGCTGGGCGGCCGGCGCACTGTCCTCGGGCGGTCCGATACCGGCTGCCGCCCGGCGCTACGGTTCAAGGCCGGGGCGAGCGTCCCGGCCGCGAAGCGCGCATGAAGGGCGGCGAGCCGCCGCAGCGTGCCCGAGAGATAGCTCCAGAGCGGCACCGCCATCGCCGCCAGCGTGTGCTCCCTCGGCCTGATGCCCTCGGTCATCGCCCGCTTCAGCCCCTCGACGAAGAGGGAGAAGCGGTGGATCACGCCGGTCGGGGGCGGGGCGTCGGCAGGCATGGGTGGTGTATAGCGTTAGTTAGCAATGGTGTCAAGCCAAAGCGGGTTCGCTTGGTCCGTCATCAACCCAGATCGCACATGTGGCGGCATGGATTGCTCGTCACCTTCGGCTCCTCGCAATGATGAACGAGACGCGAAATGACTACCCCGTGATCGGCTCCCCGAACGGCACCCATCCCTTCCCGTCGAAGCGCACCAGCCGCATCTGCTTCAGCGGGTAGTAGTCCGTCGGGCTGGTCTTCACGCGAATGCCGGGTTGCAGCATCGGCAGCTCAATGTCGAGGTTGGTCGCCTGGCGCATGATGTTCTCGCGTGACAAATCCTTGTCGCACTGCTTCAGCACCTGGATCAGCGTCTGCGCGGTGCAGTAGCCATAGACATTGTTGACGTCCTTCAGATCGCCGTCCGCGTAGTATTTCCTCATCCAGTCGAGCCAGCCCTTGTAGCCCGCATCATTCTCCCACTGGGTGTCCGTGGGATCCTTGACGAAGGCGGTCGTGATGACACCGACCGCCTTGTCCACGCCGGCGGGGATGATGCCGGTGGCCACGGAAGAACCGGTGCTGGAAATGAACAGCAGCTTCGGGCGCCAGTTGAGGTCGTAGGCCTTGCGAATGCCCATCGCGCAGAATTTCGGGATGCCCTGCATGAAGAACACGTCGGCACCCGATTCCTTGAGTGCCACGATCTGCGAATCGATCGTCGGATCCGTCACCTCGTAGGTGTTGCCCAGCGGCGGATCTTTCTGGCCGCGCGCGCCGAGCCCGTCCTTCATGCCCTTGTAGTAATCCTTGCCGGCATCGTCGTTCTGATAGAGCACCGCGATCTTCGCATCGGGCGCCGTGGCGAGGACATGCTTGGCGTAGATGTGGCCTTCCACCTGGTAGGTCGGCTGCCAGCCGATGCTCCAGGGGAAATGCTCGCGGTCGCCGAATTGCGTCGCGCCGGACGCGATGAACAGCGTCGGCACCTTGTGGTCGTTGAGGTATTTGCGCGTCGCGTTGTTGGTCGGCGTGCCGAGCGGACCGAACAGGAACGCCACCTTGTCCTGCTCGACCATGCGCCGCGTGAGCTCGACGGTGCGCGGCGGGATGTAGCCGTCGTCTAGGCTGAGGAAGTTGAGCTTGCGCCCGCTCACCCCGCCCTGCTCATTGATCATCTTGAAGTAGTTCGCCTGCGACCGTCCGATCGTGCCGTAGGACGAAGCCGGCCCGCTATACGGCATGGTCTGGCCGAACAGGATCTCGCTGTCGGTGATGCCGGGAGCGTTCTTGTTCTGCGCGCGCGCCGGCAGGATCGCGAGAGCCGCTGCGCCGCCGAGCAGCGCGCGTCGTGTCGTCCGGACCATATGGCCTCCCTTGTGCCGAGGAATGGCTTGTTTTATCGCTGTGGCCGGACGCTAGTGGAGCCGGCGCGACACCGTCAAGCGCCCGGCCAGAGGGAGAAAAACCGATGCGTGGCGTGTCCTTTCTCGGCGATCGCGAGCTGCAGATCCTGGACTTTCCGGACCCCACGCCGGGGCCGCACGACGTCGTGCTGGAGATGAAGGCGTCCGGCATGTGCGGCAGCGACCTGCATCAGTACCGACGGCCGAAGGGCGGCGCGCAGGCGACCGGCCTGCCGATGCCCACCCGTCCCGTCATCGCCGGCCATGAGCCGTGCGGTGTCGTCGCGGCGATCGGCTCGGCGGTCGATCCGGCGCAGGCCAAGGTGGGACAGCGCGTGATGGTGCATCACTATCAAGGCTGCACCAACTGCGAGCATTGCCGCGCCGGCTGGCAGCAGCTCTGCCAGAACGTGCCGGTGAAGGTCTACGGCAACAACAGCGACGGCGGCCACGCGCCCTACATGCTGGTCCCGGCGAACACGCTGGTGACATTGCCGGACGAGCTGACCTTCGAGGCGGGTGCCGCGATCGCCTGCGGCACGGGAACCGCCTACGGCGCGCTGCGGCGCATCAACCTCTCCGGCAACGACACCATCGCCATCTTCGGCCAGGGGCCGGTCGGCCTCTCCGCCACCCAGCTCGCCAAGGCGATGGGTGCGCGGGTGATCGCGCTCGACATCAGCGAGGAGCGGCTGGAGCGCGCCCGCGAGTTCGGCGCCGATGAAGTGGTCAATCCCGGCTCGAACGATCCCGTCGGCGCGATCAAGGATCTCACGCACGGACGCGGCGCCGAGCTGACGCTCGACACCTCCGCCTCCCCCGCCGGCCGCATCGCGGCGGTGCGCGGCGTGAAGGTGTGGGGCACCTGCTGCTTCGTCGGCGAGCAAGGCGACGTGACGATCAATGTCAGCCCCGACATGCTGCGCCGCCAGGTCACGATTGTCGCCTCCTGGACCTTCTCTAGCATCGGACAGGAAGAATGCGCGCGCTTCGTCGTCGAGCGCGGCGTCGATGTCGACAAGCTGTTCACGCATCGCTGGAAGCTCGACCAGGCGGAGGAAGCCTACCGCATCTTCGACCGCCAGACCGAGGGCAAGGGCGTGTTCCTGATGTGATGCGCTTGCGCGGAACGAGATGGTGGGCGACCGTTCAGGCCGCCCGCCGCGCCGCGCCGGCCCGCTCGATGAGCGCGGTCATTGCATCCGTACCGATCACATCGCAGAAGATGTTCGCCATCGCCGATATCGTCGCGTTGTGTTCCTCGTCGGTGTGGGTCGCGTTGCCGTCGTCCACGAAGAATACCTTGTAGTTCAGCATCATCGCGTCGCGCGCTGTCGATTCGCAGCACACGTTCGACGCCGTGCCCGTGATGATGAGCGTGTCGATGCCACGCTCGGTCAGCATGACGTGCAGGTCGGATGCGCCCGGCGCAAAGGCGCCGAACCGGCGCTTGCGCACCGTGATGTCCTGCGGCTGCACGTCGAGCCCGTCCCATAATGCATGACCTGACGCACCCGGAGTGAAGGCGGCGATCATGCGCGCGCGGCGCTCGGGCGAGCAGAAATGGTCGAAGAACACCGGCCAGCCGCGCACCGCCTCCGCGTCGCAGGTGTGCTGCAGATAGACGACCGATCCGCCGGCCGCGCGCAACGCGGCGCTGATGCCGTTGACGTTCGGCACGATCTCCCGGGCGGTGCCGATCTCGCAGACCTCGCCCGGAGCCATGAACCCGTTCTGCAGATCGACCACGACATGCGCGGTGCGCGCCGGATCGAGGTTGTCGAACACGCGCACGCCGCCGCGGCGGGCGAGGGCGCGCTCGGCAATGGCCGGGAGAATCTCGGGCTTGTGCATGATCTCGCTCCCTTGCTGCGGTGGACCCGCTGCCAGACTATTCCCATTGTGCCCGACCTGTCGCCGGCGGCGTGCCAGCTTGGAGCCGGTGGGCTGGGGCGTCTGCCCGCGGGGGCGTGTGGTCCGGCGCCGACCGGAGCACCCGCAAGACCGTCTCCGCGGTCTCGCGCCAGGACACCGGCCGGAACTCGCGCGCCACCCGCTCCTGCCACGCCGGGATCGTCTCGGGGTGCAGGAGCACGTCGCGGATGATGGCGGTCGCCTCGGTCGCGTTGTCGGGGTCGAAGTAGCGCGCCAGAGCGCCGCCGGCTTCCGGCAGCGAGGTCGCGTTGGAGATGATGCAGGGCCGCCCGAAGGACAGGCTTTCCGTCACCGGCAGTCCCCAGCCCTCGTGAAAGGAGGGGAACAGCGTGAACCGGCAGCCCTGGTACAGCCGTTCCAGCTCCGCGTCGGTCGGATCCTCCACCAGCATGATCTTGCCGCCGAGGAAATTCGAGTTGCGCAGTTGCTGCATCAGATCGGCGACCATCCAGCCCACCCGCCCGGCGAACACCAAGGTCGGCACGCGCTCGCGCGGCATCTCGTCGAGCAGCCGACGCCAGACCCGGAACAGCAGCGCGTGGTTCTTGCGGATTTCCAGCGTCGAGACGATCAGCGCGTAGGTTCCGGGTTCCGGGAGAGGCCGCGCAGGAGTGGCCGTTCGGCTCGGGCTGCCGCCTTCTCGAACCCTGTGCCGATCGGGATCACCCGCACGCTCTCGCGCAGCGCGATGCCGTGCTGCTCCGCATAATCCTCGATCTCCCGCGCGCTGGAATGCGAGATCGACAGGATGTGGTCCGCCAGACCGATGATCGAGCCGAACCATGCGCCGAAGATCCGCACCAGGCCCCGATCGCACCACTCGGGCCGGCGCAGCGGGATGATGTCGTAGATCAGCACCGCGAACCGCAGGCCCTTGGCGTGGCAGGCCGCTCGGATCAGGTCGGCATGGCCGGGGTGGTACCACATCGCGCCGAGCACCAGCACGACGTCGCCCGGTCGCGCGCGTGCGTCGAAGCTGTCCTCGCCGCGCAACGCCGGGGTCGCCACCGGTTCACCGCCGCTGGAGGAGGCGCGCCCGCCCGTCACGCAGGCGCGCAGGAATGCCATCAGGGAGGACGCCGCCTCGCGCTGCTGCACGAGATAGCGCACCAGCGGCTGACGCAGCCGCGACGGCATCCGATGGATGAGCCGCCGGAGCCCGGCGCGCCCGGCCGCCGGCTGTTCGTCCTGCGCCCGAATTGGCGTCGGGGCGCTGGGCTCCGCATGGCCCGACAACCGCTCGAACACCCACGCGACGCCGGGCCAGCCGACCGCGTGGAAGGACTGGCTCCCCGCATCGTGGCGCAGGAAGCCAATGCGCTCGCTCGACGGGTCAAGCTCGACTAGCGCCCGGCACAGCTCGTACTGCAGTCGCTGGATGCCGCTCGGGCGCGAATTGAACGCGGCGTACTCGAAGATATCCTCGACATCGAGCCAGATCCGATTGGTCATCTCCGCGCGGCCATCCAAATCCGATTGCCAGGCGCTTCTACCAGCGCCCGGCCCAAAGCCAAATCAGAGGGATGGCCGGCGCAGCCGCGGCAGCAACGGCGATGCGGGGTTCAGGCGGTGCCCGCGATCTCGTCCGGTTCGTCGAGGGTCCGCATGACCAGCAATAATCTCAGCAGCGCGCGCGGCTCCACCGGAGGGTCGTAGGGCTTCAGCGCGATCGCACTCAGCGTCTCGTCAAGTTCCGAAAGGCCGCTATCCACAGTCTGCTTACCCTGTTGCATTCCCTGCCCCTCGCCGCCCGCCAGATCCGCCACGGATGCGGCGTCTGAACCTTCCTCGGTTGCAACGTGCGGACCCGACGAAAGTTCATCCTGCGTTGGACCAGGGCAACGATAGCCTTCGCGGCCCGTTCTGCCGGCATGAGCAAGCCTCTGACCATCGAAGCCACCGCGACGCCTTGGCGCGAGATCGTCCTGGTCTGCCGCAAATGCACCCGACGCCTGGACGGCGGCTTCGGCAAGAAGCACCGCGAACCGCTGCGCAGCGAACTGAAAACCGCGCTGCGCGCGGCGGGACGCCGGCGCGAGGTGCGGGTGATCGAGATCGGCTGCCTGGGGCTCTGCCCGAAAGGCGCCGTGACCGTCGCGATCGCGAGCCGGCCGGGCGAACTGCTCGCCATCCCGCAGGGGAGCGACGCCGAGGCCGTGATCGCCCGAATTCCGTAGCGGCCCGAATCCTGTGGCGGAGAGGCTGGCGTCCTCGGCGGGATTCGAACCCACGGCCCCAGGATTAGGAATCCTGTGCTCTATCCGGCTGAGCTACGAGGACGCACGCTCCGCCATATAGCCCGCCGCCGGCGAGCCGTCAGCCGGGATTTGCGCCTCTGGCCGGGCCGGGCGCTCCGGTGCAGATTGCCCGACACCGATCGACAGGGAGGCTTTCCAAATGGCTGGCAAGGTCATCATCAGCTGCGCCGTGACGGGCGCCATCCACACGCCCAGCATGTCCGATCATCTGCCGATCACCCCCGAGGAGATCGCCCGCTCCTCGATCGAGGCGGCCGAAGCCGGCGCGGCGATCATCCACCTGCACGCCCGCGATCCAGCGACAGGAGCGCCGACGCCCGATCCGGCGGTGTTCTTGCGCTTCCTGCCGGTGATCAAGCAGAGCACCGACGCGGTGGTGAACATCACCACCGGCGGAGGGCTCACCATGACCCTCGACGAACGCCTCGCCGCCCCGCTCCAGGCCAAGCCCGAGATGTGCAGCCTCAACATGGGCTCGATGAACTTCAACATCTCCCGCGCCGGGGACCGGGTGAAGACCTGGAAGCACGCCTGGGAGAAGCCCTATCTCGAGGGCACCACGAATTTCATCTTCCGCAACACCTTCGCCGACATCGCCGGCATCGTCGAAAAGCTCGGCCGCGGTCACGGCACCCGCTTCGAGTTCGAGTGCTACGATGTGGGCCATCTCTACAACCTGGCGCACTGCCTCGACCAGAAGATCGTCGAGCCGCCGCTGTTCGTGCAGACCATCTTCGGCATCCTGGGCGGCATCGGGGCCGATCAGCGCAACCTGTTGTTCATGAAGGAGACCGCCGACCGGCTGTTCGGCGACCAGTACGTGTGGTCCGTGCTCGCCGCCGGCCGCCACCAGATGGCGTTCACCACGATGGCCGGCATCATGGGCGGCAATGTCCGGGTCGGGTTGGAGGACAGCCTCTATATCGGGCGGGGTCAGCTCGCGCGGTCGAATGCCGAGCAGGTCGCCAAGATCCGCCGCATCCTCGAGGAGCTGAGCCTCGAGATCGCCACGCCCGCCGAGGCGCGCGCCATCCTCAAGTTGAAGGGCGGCGATCGGGTCGGCTTCTGATCACCGTTGCACCGCAGCGCCGTTCCCGCGCCGCAGCGGATTGACGCTGCCCGAAGCCACAGCCTATCGTCCGCGTGACATAAGGACCGCGCGGAACAAGCCGCTGCGACACAGGGAGGAGTGCGGTTGGAAGACGCCGCGCGGCTGCTGCAGCTTGTCGTCAACGGAGCGGCCTCGGGCTGCATCTATGGCCTCATCGCGCTCGGATTCGTCCTGATCTACAAGGCGACCGAGATGGTGAATTTCGCCCAGGGCGACATTCTCATGCTGGGCGGCTTCGTCGCCTTCACCCTGATCGCGACCTGGGGCCTGAACTACTGGCTGGGCGCGCTGCTCGCCGTGCTGATCACCGCCGCGTTCGGCTTCGCGCTCGATGCCGTGGTCCTGCGCCGAGTGATCGGCCAGCCACAATTCGCCGTGGTGATGCTGACGCTTGGGCTCGGCTTCATCTTCCGCGCCTTCGCCGGGATCGTCTGGGGCTACGACTTCGGTCGGCTTCGAGACGCCGTTCACCAACCGCACCGTCCGTCTCGGCGGGGTGGTGCTGGGCCAGGACAACGTCTCGATCATCGTCGGCACCGTGATCCTGTGCCTGGTGCTCTACCTGTTCTTCAGCCGCACCCGGCTCGGCATCGCGATGCAGGCCTCGTCGCAGAACCAGCTCGCCGCCTACTACATGGGCATCCCGGTTCGCACCGTGTTCTCGCTGATCTGGGCGATCAGCGCGGGGGTCGCCGCGGTCGCCGGCATCCTGCTCTCGCCGGTGTCGATGATCGACGTGAACATGGGGTTCCTCGGCCTCAAGGCGTTCGCCGCGGCGGTGCTGGGCGGGTTCGGCAGCATCCCGGGCGCGCTGGTCGGCGGCGTGATCGTCGGCATCGTGGAGCAGATGGCGGGCTACTATCTGCCGCCCGGCTCGCAGGACGTCACCTCGAACGTCGTGCTGCTCGCCGTGCTGATCCTTCGGCCGGAGGGCCTGTTCGCCCAGAACATCCGCAAGCGGGTCTGACAGCACATGCGCTATCTCTTCAAGACCCGCTACCAGCAGGACATCGGCCTCGCCCGCCATTCGGGCGACGTGTTCTGGTACGGATTGCTGCTCCTGGTGCTGCTGTTCATTCCCGACGTGATGGGCGAGTTCTACGTCGGCGAGCTGGGCGGGGTGTTCATCTACGCCATCACCGGCGTCGCACTGATGCTGCTGACCGGCTACACCGGCCTGGTCAGCCTCGGGCACGCGGCGTTCCTCGGCATCGGCGCCTACACCAACGCCGTCCTGCTCGCCCGCGGCGTGCCCTTCGTGGTGACGTTGCCGGCCGCCGGGCTGCTCGCCGCCATCGCCGGCGTGATGATCGGCGTGCCGACGCTGCGGATGACCGGGTTCTATCTCGCCATCGCGACCTTGGCGTTCGGCGCCATCCTGGCCAACGTGTTCCAGAAATGGACGGCGGTAACGGGCGGCTTCGACGGCTTCGCGGTGCCGACGCCGTCGATTTTCGGCGTCAAGCTGGAGGGCGCGATCGGCACCTACTACATGTCGCTCGCGGTGCTGGTGTTCGTGCTGTGGATATCGTTCAACATCCTCCGCTCGCCGATCGGTCGCGCGATGGTGGCGATCCGCGACAGCGAGATCTCGGCGCAAAGCATGGGGATCAACCTCGCCCTCTATAAGACGATCGCGTTCGCCATCAGCGCCGGGATGACCGGGCTCGCCGGCGCGCTGTTCGCGCATTACGTGCGGTTCCTCGCCCCCGATGCGTTCGACATCCTGCTGTCGATCCAGTTCCTCACCATCGTTTTCGTGGGCGGGCTCGGCTCGATCCGCGGGGCGATCCTGGGTGCCTTGTTCGTGCGGCTGCTGCCGCAAGCCATCGCCATCGTGCGCGACGACCTGCCGTTCGGGATCGGCCGGATGCCGGGGCTGGAACCGTCGCTGTTCGGGCTGATCCTGGTGCTCGTGATCCTGTTCGAGCCCGGCGGCATCAATGGCCGCTGGCTCAAGATGAAGCAGTGGTTCCAGGAGGTTCCGCTGCACCGCGCGGTCAGCTTCCGGCGCCAGAAGAGCTACGCGCGCTCGGAGCGGCTGCGATGAACGAAGCGGGGATGAGCTACTTCCAGGCCCAGGAGATCGCCATCCAGTTCGGCGGCATCCGCGCCGTCGACAACGTGAGCTTCGACGTCGAGCAGGGCGAGGTGTTCGCCATCATCGGCCCGAACGGCGCCGGCAAGACCACGATCTTCAACCTGATCAGCCGGATCTATGCGCCGACCGCCGGCAAGCTGATGTTCGACGGCGAGGACATCACCAGCATTGCACCGCACCGCATCGCCAACCTCGGCATCGCGCGCACCTTCCAGAACATCGAGCTGTTCGCCAGCGCGAGCGTGCTGCAGAACCTGCTGATCGGCCGCCATTGCCATTCGCGCGTCGGCTGGCTTTCCCAGCTCGCGTTCCTGCCCTCCACCCGCCGCGCGGAGATCGCGCACCGCGAGAAGGTCGAGGACGTCATCGACTTCCTGGAACTGCAACGCTACCGCGACGCGCTGATCGCCAACCTGCCCTACGGCGTGCGCAAGATCGTCGAGCTCGGCCGCGCGCTGTGCACCGAGCCGAAGCTCCTGCTGCTCGACGAGCCCTCCTCCGGCCTCAACGTGGAGGAGACCGAGGTGATGGGCTTCTGGATCGAGGACATCCAGAAGGATCTCGGCATCACCGTCATCATGGTGGAGCACGACATGAGCCTGGTCTCCGCGGTGTCCGACCGGGTCATGGCGCTGAACTACGGGAAGGTGCTGGCACTCGGCACCCCGTCCGAGGTGCAGAGCGATCCCGAGGTAATCCGCGCCTATATCGGAGGCGACCCATGAGCGCCGCTGAGGCATTGCTCCGGGTCGCCAACATCGAGACCTATTACGGGCCGATCCAGGCGATCCGCGGCGTGACGCTGGACGTGAACCAGGGCCAGATCGTCACGGTGCTGGGCGCCAACGGCGCCGGCAAGACGACGATCCTCAAGACCATCTCGGGCGTGATGGACCCCGAGCGCGGCCAGGTGATGTTCGAGGGCAAGAACATCGCCGGGATGAAGCCGGACCGGGTCATGCGGCAGGGCATCTGCCACTCCCCCGAGGGCCGCGAGGTGTTCCCGTTCCTCACGGTCCACGAGAACCTCTTGATGGGCGCCTACTCGCGCCACGACAAGGACGAGGTGGCGCAGGATCTCGAAGCCTGTTTCGGCTATTTCCCGCGGCTGAAGGAACGCGCGCACCAGCGCGCCGGTCTGCTCTCGGGCGGCGAGCAGCAGATGCTGGCAATCAGTCGCGCGCTGATGGGCAAGCCCAAGCTGCTGCTGCTCGACGAGCCCTCTCTTGGTTTGTCGCCCATCCTGGTCACGCAGATCTTCGACATCGTCAAGCGCATCAACCGCGAGCGCGGCGTGTCGATCCTGCTGGTCGAGCAGAACGCGCATATCGCGCTCAAGACCGCCGATTACGGCTACGTCATCGAGGTCGGCCGCATCGTCATGGAGGACGCCTGCGCCCGGTTGATGGAGAAGGACGACATCAAGGAGTTCTACCTCGGCCAGAAGGACGCCGGGGTGCGCGGCCGACGACGGTGGAAGAGGAAGAAGCTGTGGCGATGACCGAGCTCACCACGGCACCTCCCGTCGTTCGCGAGGACGCGGAGATCGGGCCGAGTGTCGCCTCGATGCTGTGGCAGCGCGTCACCACGCGCGGCCCGCGCACCATCCTGCGCGAGAAGGATCGCGGCGTCTGGAAGCAGGTGACGTGGGAGCAGCTTGGCGCGCGGGCACGGCAGGCCGGCATGGGACTGCGCGCCATCGGCTTCAACGCCGGCGACGTCGCCTGCGTGCTGTCGGAGACCAATCCGCAATGGGTGTACGCCGATCTCGGCATCCTCGGCGTCGGCGGGGTCTCGTCCGGCATCTACCCGACGGATGCGCCGGGACAGGTCGAATACATCCTGCGCGACTCCGGGGCGCGCGTGCTGTTCGTGGAGAACGAGGAGCAGCTCGACAAGGCGCTGCAGGTACGCGAGCGATGCCCGGCGCTCGAGCGGATCGTGATCTTCGACATGAAGGGATTGCGGGAGCTGAACGACCCGCAATGCGAGAGCTTCGATGCGTTCGTGGCACGCGGCGCCGAGTATGACCGCGCGCATCCGGGTGCGTGGGAGGAAGGGATCAAGGCGGTGCGCGGCGATCAGCTCGCGATCCTGGTCTATACCTCGGGCACCACCGGGCCGCCCAAGGGCGCGATGCTGAGCCATCGCAACATCGTGTTCCAGCTCGTCAACCTCAACCCGCAGCTCGATCTGCGCGAGGGCGACGAGCGGCTTGCCTTCTTGCCAATGTGCCACGTCGCCGAGCGCACCGCCGGTCTCTATCAGTCGCTGTATGCCGGGATGATCTCGAACTACGTCGAGAGCCCGGACACCGTGTTCGAGAACCAGCGCGAGGTGCAGCCGACCATCGCGCTGGCGGTGCCGCGCATCTGGGAGAAGATGCAGTCCGGCATCGCGCTGCGCGCGCGGGAGGCGACGTTCCTGCAGCGGCACGCCTATGGCTGGGCGATCGGCGCGGGGCTGCGGCTGGTGGATGCGCGTTTCTCCGGCCGCGGCATACCGATTGGGCGCCGTGTCGGATTCCTGCTGGCGCTGCCGATCCTGCGCAACATCCGTCGCGAGCTCGGGCTCAACCGGGCTCGCCGGGCCTATGTCGGCGCCGCGCCGATCGCGCCCGACCTGATCCGCTGGTACCTCGCCCTCGGCATCGACATGCTGGAAGTCTACGGTATGACGGAGTGCGGCGGTGTCACCACCGTGATGCCGCCGGACGCGATCCGCCCCGGCTGGGTGGGCAAGCCGGCGCCGCACACGCGCCTTGCCTTCTCGCCGGAGGGCGAGATCCTGCTCGGCGGCGAGCATGTCTTTATGGGCTACTGGAAGCAGCCGGAGAAGACCGCCGAGGCGCTCCGCGACGGCTGGCTCTACACCGGCGATGTCGGGCGAGCGGATGACGGCTACGTGCGCGTCACCGACCGCATGAAGGACATCATCATCACCGCCGGCGGCAAGAACGTCACCCCCTCCGAGATCGAGAACGAGCTGAAGTTCAGCCCCTACATCGCCGACGCCATCGTGATCGGCGACCGGCGGAAGTTTCTTTCCTGTTTGGTGATGATCGACCACGAGAACGTCGAGAAATGGGCGCAGGACAATTCGGTGCCGTTCAGCAATTTCGCCAGCCTGGCACGCGCCGAGAAGGTGGTCGCGCTGATCGAGGGCGAGGTCGATCGGGCGAACCAGAAATTCGCGCGCGTCGAGCAGGTCAAGGCGTTCCGGCTGATCGAGCAGAAGCTCGAGCCCGAGGATCCGGAGCTGACGCCCACGATGAAGCTCAAGCGGGCGTTCGTGAACCAGAAATACAGCGCGCTGATCGAGACGATGTATGTTGAAGCCTGAGATCGTCACTGACATCGTGACGGATATTGCGACTGGGGCCTGATCCACGAAGGGAGCACGGGATGCGTCATCGTTTGCTGGCGGCTGTCGCGGCTGCGTGTCTTGGCGCGGCGACCTGTATCGGACCGGCGCACGCCGCGGATGCGACGCGCGGCGTCAGCGACAGCGAGATCACCATCGGCACCTACACCGACCTCTCGGGCGTGACCGCGATGTGGGGCGTCAACAACTCCAACGCGATCCGCATGGTGTTCGACGAGATCAACGCGAAGGGCGGGATCAACGGCCGCAAGATCCACTACATCGTCGAGGACAACCAATACAACGTGCCGCGCTCGGTGCAGGCGGCCAACAAATTGATAAACCGCGACAACGTGTTCCTGCTGCTCGCCAATGACGGCACGCCGATGAACAACGCGGTGCTGCCGGAACAGCTCGAGAAGGGCGTGCCGAACATGTTCCCGCTCACCTCGGCGCGGTCGATGTACGAGCCGTACAACCGGCTGAAGTTCGGACTGTACGCCTCGTATTACGACCAGATGCGCGCCGGCGTGAAGCAGGTCATGGAGAAGGAGAACATCAAGGCTCCGTGCGCGCTCTGGCAGGACACCGATTTCGGTCGCGACGTGATGGCGGGGGTTTATGCGCAGCTCAAGGCCATGAACGTCTCGCTGGTGGCGGAGGCGGAGCACAAGCCGACGGATACGGACTTCACCGCGTCGGTCACCCGGATGCGTGACGCCAAATGCGATTTCCTGTTCGTCGCCTCGATCGTGCGCGACACCAATCTGATCGTCTCGGTGGCGCGCAAGAGCGGCTGGAACGTGCCGATGATGGGGCCGGCATCGACCTACGACGTGAACGTGGCCGAGGTGCCCGGCAACGCCAACGAGGGCTTCCGCGCGATGACGCCGGCGCTCTATGTCTATCCCGACGATCCACGGCCGGAGATCCAGACGTTCGTGAAGGCCTACAAGGCGCAGTTCGGGCATGAGCCTAACTGGGCGGCCGAGCTCGGCTACTCGGCGGCTCATCTGCTGGCGGAGGGGCTTGAGCGGTCTGGCAAGAACTTGACGTTAAACAGCTTCATCACCGCGATGGAAAGCATCAAGGACTACCACGACATGTTCGGAGCGCCGCCGGTCAGCTTCGGCCCGGGCGTTCGCGTGGGGTCGAAGAAATCGTACATGGTGGTCGTGCATAACGGCCGCTGGGAGCCCGTGACCAAAGAGCCGATCGGCTACTGAAGGAGAACCATGCGAACTCGACGTTGGATGCTCGCGGCGGTCGCCGTCGCGAGCCTGGGAGCGGTCGCCGCGGTCGCGGCAACCCGTGGGGTGACGGACAAGGAGATCGTCATCGGCACCTATACCGACCTGTCCGGCGTGACGGTCGCGTGGGGGGTTAACAACTCCAATGCCTACCGGATGGCGTTCGACGAGCAGAACGCGAAGGGCGGCATCAACGGTCGCAAGATCAAATACATCATAGAGGACAACCAGTATCAGGTGCCTCGCTCGGTGCAGGCGGCCAACAAGCTGATCAACCGCGACAACGTGTTCCTCATGGTGGCCAACGCCGGCACGCCGATGAACAACGCGACGATGCCGGAGCAGCTCGAGAAGGGCGTGCCCAACATTTTCCCGCTGACCTCGGCGCGGTCCATGTACGAGCCGTTCAACCGGCTGAAGTTCGGGCTCGCCTCCTCGTACTACGACCAGATGCGGGCGGGCGTGAAATACTTCGTCGAGAAGCGCGGCAAGAAGACGCTCTGCGCGCTCTACCAGGATACCGATTTCGGCCGCGACGTGATGAACGGCGTGTGGGACCAGACCAAGGCGATGGGCATCAAGCTCGCCGCCGAGACCACGCACAAGCCGACCGACACGGATTTCAGCGCGGCGGTCGCCCGCCTGCATGACGCCAAGTGCGACCTGCTGCTGCTCGGCTCCATCGTGCGCGACACCAACCAGATCATCACCGCCGTGCGCAAGACGGGTTGGAACGTCGACATGCTGGGCCAGGTCGCGAGCTATGACGAGGCCGTCGCCGAGCTTCCCGGCGGCGCCAGCGAGGGCTTCTATTCGATGACCTCGGTGCTGTTCGCGACACCGGACGACCCGCGCCCCGCGGTGCAGGCCTTCGTCAAGCACTACAAGGCGCTCTACGGCAAGGATCCGAACTTCGCGGCGCAGATCGGCTACACCGGCGCGCAGCTACTGATGCTCGGGCTGGAACGGGCCGGCAAGGATCTGACGCTGGACAGCTTCATCGCGGGCATGGAGAGCATCAAGGACTACCACGACATCTTCGGCTCGCCGCCGATGGGCTTCGGCCCGCAGAAGCGGCAGGGCTCGAACGAGTTGTTCCTCGCGCAAGTGCATAACGGCCATTGGGTGGCGGTCAGCACCGACCCGATCGGCTACTGAGCGCCTGGGTCGGCAGGGTGAGGAGGTGTGAACCGAGGTTCGTTCCGCATCTCCCCTTCCTGACCTCGCGCGCGGTCGGCTCGGCCGGGTCGCCCGTCAGACGCGGCGCGACGTCCAGTGCTCGATCCGGTCGAGGAGATGGGCGCGGACGAACGGCTTGAGGATGAAGTCGTTGCCGCCCGCGGCCAGCCCTTCGCTCACATCGTCGACCGACTTGCGGGCGGTGAGGAAGGCGATCGGCACGTGCACCAGCTCCGGGTTGGCGCGCAGCCGGCGACAGGTCTCGAAGCCGCTCATCTCCGGCATCTCGATATCCAGCAGGATGAGCCGCGGGACGCAGCGAAACGTCAAGGACAGGCATTCGGCGCCGCCGGGCGCGCCGATGAACGCATAGCCGGCGGTCTCGGCAAGCCTGCCCAACAGGAAGAGACTGTCCGGCGCGTCATCCACCCCGAGCACCAGCCGGCCGCTCCGCTGCGGGGCGTTCAGCACGCGAGCGTGCATCGTCTGGCCCTTTCCTTGACACCCGAGGGCGCATTCATCGGCACGCCGTCCGTCTCTTTCCAGCGCCCGCAATCTCCGACCCACATGTCCCGTCATGGGGAGGGGCGAAGCGGTGCAGGCGGCACCTCGCCACGGACCTGGACTGCCACCCCGCCAAATGGCGGCTCGAAATCACGCCCCCACACAGGTGATGAGTTTCGGCCATCCGTATCATGCAGCCGAAGCCGTGAGACGGTCGGACCACGCGCGCAACGCCGCCGAGGCGGATCGCGCCTCGACGTCCAGGCGGCCCGTCAAGGCGCCAATTTCGTCCGGCGACGCGTCGGCGGCGCACGCCTCCGTGATGTCGCGCGCCAGCCCAACCAGCCGCGTCGCACCGACCGAGCCCGCTGTACCGATGATTGTATGCGCCTCGCGTGCCAGCGCCGGCAGGTCGCCGCGCTCAGCCAAACCTCTGACGCGCGCCAGGCGCTCGTCCATCTGGCCGAAATAGATCGCCGTGAACTCCCGCAATTCGACGAGCGGCAGCACACCGGCGAGGTCGTCAAGGCGCGCCTGATCCAGCGGCGGCGGCGGCGCCGGCTCGGCCCGGTGACGAGGATCGCGGGGCGAACAGCCCAGGGCGGCGAGCTTGCCGAGCAGCAGATCGGCCTCGATCGGCTTGGCGACATAGTCGTCCATGCCGGCGGCCAGAAGCGTCTCGCGGGCACCGCTCAGCGCGTGCGCAGTGAGGGCGATGACCGGCACGTCCCGAGCGGGATCGGACAACGCGCGGATCAGCCGGGTCGCCTCCATGCCGTCCACCCCTGGCATCTGCACGTCCATCAGCACGACGTCGAACCTGCCCGAGCCGACCGCGGCGACCGCCGCCGCCCCGTCCGAGACGACCTGCACCCGATGGCCGTGCTTGCTCAGCAAGGCTACCGCGAGGTGCTGGTTTATCCGGTTGTCCTCGGCAAGCAGGATGTCCAAGCCCTCCACCTTGTCGTACGTGCGGTCATTCGCCGCGATCGGCAGGGGGATTTCGGCCGGTGCCCCGGCCGGGCTCTGGATCGAGAGCAGCGGAAGCTCGAACCAGAAGGTCGAGCCCTGCCCGATCTCGCTGACGAGGCCGATCTCGCCGCCCATCAACTGCACGAGTTCACGGCAGATCGCGAGGCCGAGGCCGGTGCCGCCGTATCGACGCGTGACCGAGCTGTCGGCTTGGGCGAACTTGGCGAAAAGTTGCCCCCGTATCGTCTCGGGGATCCCGATCCCGGTATCCGCCACCTGGCAGCGGATCACCCCCGCGCCGGATGACCCGGCGCCGCGGACTGCGATCCCCAGCGTGACCGCGCCGCGATCGGTGAACTTGATCGCGTTGCTGAGCAGGTTGAGCAGCACCTGCCGGATCCGGGTCGGATCACCACGCAGCCTGCTCGGCACCTCGGGCTCGATCACCACATGGAGGTCGACGGCCTTGGCCGACGCGGCCGGGTCGAGCAGCGCCGCCGCGCTCGCCGCCAAGACGCGCGGATCGAACTCGATGAGCTCCAGCTCCACCCTGCCGGCCTCCAGCTTGGACACATCCAGGATGTCGTTGATCACGCCGAGCAGCCCCTCCGCGCTCTCCCGCGCCAGCTCGGCGTAGCCGCGCTGCTCTGCGTCCAGCGCTGTGTCCAGCAGCAGCCGATGCATCCCCAGGATGCCGTTCAGGGGCGTGCGGATCTCGTGGCTCATGTTGGCGAGGAACTGCGATTTCGTCCGATTGGCCGCCTCGGCCGCTTCCTTGGCGCGCGCCAGCTGCTCGGCGGCGGCGCGGCGGTCCGTGATGTCCGTATAGGTGCGCACTGCGCCGCCGCCGGGCAGCGGCGTATTCCGCACCTCGATCACCCGCCCGTTCGGCCGCGATCGTTCATAGATCTGCGGCACGTCCAGCACGCTGCCCTGTCGCATGGCCGCCCTGATTTCGGCGCGGTCCGCGCCAAATTCGCCCAGGCGCCAGAGCTCTGCCAGCACGTCGTCGAAACTGGGGCAACTCTCGATCAGGGCGGGCCGGAGATCAAGCAGCGCGACCGCCTGCCGATTGCAGACCGGAACCGTCCGGTCGGCCGCGATCATCAGCAGACCTTGATCCATATGGTCCAGCGTGACCTGCAGGACGCGGGACTTCTCGGCGATCAGATGTTCCCGCGCGCGGACTTCCGCCTCGCTCGCGTGCAGCAGCTCCGCGGTTGCGGCCATCGTCGTCGTCTGATCCTGCAGGCGGGCACGGCTCTCCTCGAGTTCCGCGTTGCGCTGGGACAGCGAGCGCTCGGACGCGCACAGCCGCCGGAACTGCGCACTCAACTGGGCGAACACGAAGATCAGCGAGAGCGTCGCGATCAGTGCGCTCGCCGCGATGAGGGCAGCGCTGCGGCCCCACGGGGCCAGTGCCGCGTTCTTCTGCAGCAGAACCGAAAGTACCGAGGGGGTAGTCGGCGACCGCGCGGGAGCAGATGAAATACGCCTTGCCATCGGACAGGCTGACGTCGATCACGGCTCCCGGCGAGGCGGCGCTCGCCGCCGCGAAGTCACCATTCTCCGGCAGCTTGCCCATTTCCGCGCCCGGCAATGGCGGGCTGCGGGCCAGGATCCAGCCGTCCGACCGGCTCAGCCTGACCGTGCCACCCTTGGCGTTCCAGACCTTGCCGTAGAACGAGACCAGCTGCGCGACATCCACGGCGGCCTCGATGAAGCCGGCGAACCGCCCATCTCGGCCGGTGATCCGCCGGGTGAGGTAGAAGGTCAGGCGGCCAGTGACCCTGCTCACCAGGGCGCGGCTGATGAAGAGGCGGCGATCGGCATGATCGCGGATCCAAATGAATTGCTCCCGGTCGGCGATGTTCACGCTCGGCGGAGGCCACGCGCGGCTGGAATTGACCAGCATTCCGTCGGCACCGAACAGCGTCAGGGCGTCGATCTGCGGAAGGTTGCGCATCGCGCGGGTCAGCATCTGGTGTGCCGAGAAGCCCGAGGCGCTCACCGCCAACGTAGCGGCATCGGCGTCGAGGCCTGCCTGCCACCGGTCCGCAAGCTGGCGCAGCACGATATCGACCGATTGGACGGAGCGCGAAGTCTCCTCTGACAGCGCGCGCGCGAGGGTCTGAAGATCGGCCTCCGTATTGCTGATGGTCTGCCGCAGCATCAACCCGATGGACAGCCCGGCGGCCGCGAGGACGAGCCCCACGAGGACGAGGCAAACGGCCAGGGTCGGGCGCCGCGCACCCGCGGACTGCCCGATACGGAGGAGCGGCCGCATGTCCATTCCCACCAGCAAGCGGCGCAATGTGGCGGGCAAAGGTTAGCCTGCAATGAACTCCGCTCACGATTTCGGTGCCGGGGCGAGCAACCGGAAGCCCGCTGCATGGTTGATGCCGTGATGTCAGGAGGAGAGGTCATGGACCAGGACGAGCTTGTGGGCGGCGCGCGGGAGTTCGGCGGCAAGGTCAAGGACACGGTCGGCGGCTTGACCGGGGATGCCAAGACCCAGGCGCAGGGGAAATTCGATCAGGTGGCCGGCAGGGTCCAGCGCAACTATGGCGCCGCGGTCGACGCGGCGAGCGACGGCATCGAGACCTTGAGCGAGCAGGTCCGCCAGCAGCCCCTCGTCGCCTTGTTGGTCGCGGCGGCGATCGGCTGGGTAATCGGCCGGGTAGGACGCTCCATCTAGCGCGCCAGGATCGTCCTCCATCCGCCGAGCCCCACGTTGCGGTCGGCGGATCTTAGTTCCAGAGCAGTTTTCTTATGGGCGGGTGCATCCGAAGGTGCGCCTGCCCATAAGACTGTGCATGGGAGGCGCCCGGTCAGGGCGGGTGTCATCGGGCATAAAATCGCCATCTGCCGAACGGACTGTGAAGTCCTTCACAGCGCGATCCCGCGCCGGGCGTCAACCTGTCGCCCGTTGCCTATTTCTTTTGCTGGAGGTGTCGCCATGCCCGTCCCCTCGATCGCCCGCGTCCCGCCGATCGATCGTCGTAGCGCCCTCCGCCTGGCATTGGCGGGGATGGCGGCACTCCCGCTGCTCGGCCGGTCCGGCTCGGCGCTCGCGGCCGAAGGCGACGGGGCCCTCGGGTCGGTGCAGGCGTTCGACGGAGCCTTGCTCGCGGCGATGAAGGCGGGCGAGCGGACACCTTTCGCCCGCCGGTATGCGATGCTGGAGCCGGCCGTGGCCCGTGCCTTCGACCTCGACGCCATCCTGCGCGTCTCGGTCGGGCCGCACTGGGCGAGTCTTCCTGCCGATCAGCAGGCGGCGCTGCAGGGTGCTTTCCGTCGCTACACGGTGGCGAACTTCGTCGCCAATTTCGACTCCTACGCGGGCGAGACCATCGAGGTCGCACCGGAAACCCGCAGCTTGGGCAACGGCGACCGGGTCGTCACCACCCGGATCGCCGCACCGGGCGGAACCCCCACAGTGCTCTCCTATGTGATGCGGCAGACCCCGGCAGGCTGGCAGGCCGTGGACGTGCTGGCCGACGGCTCGATCAGCCGCGTCGCGACCCAGCGCTCCGATTTCCGGAGCCTGCTGTCGAATGGCGGCGGCTCGGCCCTGGTCGCCAGCTTGCAGAACAAGGTCGCCACGCTATCGGGTGGCGCGATCGCCTGATGTCGGCTGGCCCCGTCGCTCCGACGGGGCCCCGCCCCCGACCACTCGCCCCAACGCGCTGACGACAACAAGCGCGACCACGTTCAGCACCAGTGCGACGATCCCGACGTTGATGTCCTTCACCGCATCCGGCCAGCTTGGGAACAGGGTGCCGAGCGTGCTGTGGGTCAAGGTGATCGCCGCGACCGTCGCCACGCCGACGCAGATCCCCGCGAAGGCGCCAGCCCGCGTGACAGGATTGTTGCGCGCGAGGCTCATCAGCAGCGCGGGGAAGAGCTGGGTGACGAAGGCGTAGCCCATCAGCAGCAGCGCCACGATCGTCTCGCCGCCCCGCAGGGTGAACCAGACGGAGACCAGCGCGACCAGTGGCACGAGCAGGCGGGCGGTGCGGACGACGTGGTCATCGTCGGCGGCGCGGTGCATCGCGCGATAGATGTTGTTGGCGAGCAGGGTCGCCGCGGCCATCAGGATCATCGAACCCGGCACCAGCGCCGTCAGCACGCCGGCCGCGCCGATCAGGCCGATCACCCAGGGGTCGAAGGCTTGGATCGAGACGCGAAACAGCGCGAGGTCGATGTCGGGGCCTTTCAGCCCCGGCACTTGCAGGATTGCCGCGAAGCCGACGAAGAACACGAACAGCAGGATGAGCTGATACAGCGGCAGGATGATCGCATTGTGCCGGAACACCTGTTCACGCCGGGCGGTGTAGACTGAGCCGAAGGTGTGCGGCCACATGTAGAAGCCGAGCGCGGTCAGCAGGACCGTGGAATTCGAACCAGGCGATGCTCTCGCCACGCGCCGGCAGCGCCAGGAAGCCGGGCTTCGCCTGCTCGATCGCCGTGAACATCGCACCGAACCCGCCATAATAATGGATCGGCAGGTAGATGCCGAGAAATAGCACCACGGCAAGGATCGCGCTGTCCTTGAGCGCCGCCGTCCATGCCGACCCATGCACCCCCGAGACCATGACATATGCCGTAACCACGGCGGCGCCGACCCAGACCGCCACCGCGTTCGGGATGGCCCCGTACGAAGCCGTCGCGACAATGATCCCGAGACCCTTGAGCTGCAGCACCATGTAGGGGATCAGTGCGACGATGCCGACAATCGAGACGAGCACGCCGAGCGCGTGGCTGTCGTATTTCGCCACGAAGAAATCGGGTTGCGAGATGAGGCCGCGGTCGCGCGCATAGCGCCAGATCGGCGGCAGCAGCCAATAGGACATCACGAAGGCGAGGCACCCATAGGCCAGGATGTACAAGGCGGGACCACCGCGCCCATAGGCGTAGCCGCTGCCGCCCAGGAAGGTGAAGGTGGTGTAGATCTCGCCCGCCATCAGCAGGAACACCAGGATCGAGCCGAACCCGCGGCCGCCGACGGTCCATTGTTCGAGGTTCATGTCCTTGCCGCGTCGCGCCCGCAGGCCGAGCGCCAGCGCGAGCAGGACCGTCGCCGCGATGATGGCCAGAGCCGCACTCATGCGTCCGGCCCCTGCCGACGGTTGGCCGGATCGGTGCGGTAGACCACCGCCATGATGGCTGACGTGAGCAGGATCCACAGCACCAGCCACGCCAGGATCAACGGCAATCCCAGGACGAGCGGCGTCACGCGATTGACGAACGGTGTCCCGATGAGGATCCCGAGGAAGGGCAGGACGGCCAGGAACCGCATGGCGAGCACCGTTCGCGCGTGTTGGTCGAACCCGCCGCGTCCCGTGGAGCGGGAGCGGGTGACGGTTGCAACGTGTCGCAAGATACACGGATTTTCACGCAAAGCGAACGAGCACGGCCGTCGCGGGTTTGTGCGGGAGCAGGAGGGCCGAGGATGGATCAGCGTCAGGCCGGCTCGGTCGCCGAACCGAGCCCGGTCGCGGACAACATCAGGGCGGTGGCAGGGCTCGAAGCGGAGGCGCTGCGCCGTCGCACAGCCGCCGATCGGGCCTCCGACGCGATCGCGGCCTTCGTGGGCACGATCGCCTTCGTCGCCCTGCACCTGATCTGGTTCGCACTCTGGGCATCAATCAACACCGGCCTTGTCCCATTCATCCCGGCGTTCGATCCCTATCCCTTCCAGCTGCTCTGCATGATCGTCTCGCTCGAGGGCGTTCTTTTGGCCACCTTCGTGCTCATCAAGCAGAACCGCATGAGCTACATATCGGACCGTCGGGCGCACCTCGATCTGCAGGTAAACTTGTTGGCGGAGCGCGAGATCACCCGTCTGCTGCAGGTCACGGAGGAAATCGCGCGCCGCGTCGGCGTCACGGATCAGATCGGCCGTGCCGGCGAAATGGCGGAGGAAACGAAAGTGGAGAAGCTTGTCACCGAGCTCGACCGCAAGCTCAGCGACGACGAGTGAACCGGCAGCCACGAGCGGCTCTCGCGCGTTACGCGGAAAAGCGAGCAATCATGGACGCGACCCTGGCAAGCAATCGCCCCGATCCCGACGACCCGTCCGAGCTTGCCGATCCGGCGGCTGCCGCGCGCGCGGCTCGGCTGCGCTACGTGAACGACAAACAGCCGGGCATCTCCCGCAGGCGAGAGGCGAACGGGTTCTCGTACTGGAATCCCGACGGCTCCGAGGTCACGGACGAGGCGACGCTGGCGCGGATCCGCAAGCTGGCGATCCCGCCGGCTTACGAGGACGTCTGGATCTGCCGGCTCGCGCACGGCCATCTGCAGGCGGTCGGACGGGACGCGCGCGGGCGCAAGCAATACCGCTATCACCCGCGCTGGCGACTGGTCCGCGACGAGACGAAATACGGAAAAATGCTGGCGTTCGGCCGCGTGCTCCCCGAAATCCGCCGCCGTGTCGCGGAGGATCTGGCGCGCCCTGGCCTGCCGCGGGAGAAGGTGCTGGCGGCCCTCGTCCGGTTGCTGGAGATCACGCTCGCCAGGGTCGGCAACGAGGAATACGCCAAGGCGAACCGCAGCTTCGGGCTGACCACCTTGCGCAACCGCCACGTCAAGGTGGACGGCAGCCGCCTCGCCTTCGACTTCCGCGGCAAGCACGGCATCAAGCATCACATCGACCTGCAGGACCGTCGGCTGGCGCGAATCGTCAGGCGCTGTCGCGACATTCCCGGTCAGGATCTGTTCCAGTACCTGGATGATGACGGCGAGCCGCACGCCGTCGGATCGGATGACGTGAACGAATACCTTCGAGCGATCTCCGGCGAGGAGATCACGGCGAAGGACTTCCGCACCTGGGCCGCGACCAACCTCGCCGCTCTCGCGCTGAAGGAGCTGGAGGTGTTCGACACCCAGGCAAAGGCCAAGAAGAACGTGGTCCACGCGGTCGAGACGGTCGCCAAATTGCTCGGCAACACGCCGGCGATCTGCCGCAAATGCTACATCCACCCGGCGATCTTCGACGGCTACCTGGACGGCAGCCTGATCGAAGGGCTCAGGACGCGGGCCGAGGAGACGCTGGACCAGCCGGATGGCGGACTGAGCGCGGAAGAGATCGCGCTGACCGCGTTCCTCAGCAAGCGCCTCGGCGAGACCATCGAGGACCAGAACGCCGCCGGCTAGGCGGTTGGACCGCCTCGGGGCGACAGCGCAAGATGGGGCGCCGGTTTGGCGGAGGCACCTCAATGCAAGCCAAAGACGTTCTGTCCGCACTCTGGCGTGGAGCCGCGATGCCGATTGGCGCGCTGAACGCCGTCGAACTCACCGGCAGCGATCCCATCCTCCCTTCCTCTTTCGCCGTCGGCGCGGCCGCGCAGGCCAGCATCGCGGCCTCGGCACTCGCCGCGGCGAACGTCTGGTCGCTGCGCGGCGGGACGCCCCAGAGGGTCTCGGTGGACATGCGCCACGCCGCCGTCGAGTTCCGTTCCGAGCGATACATCAAGGTGGACGGCAAGTCGCCGGGCGATCCCTGGGACAAGGTCGCCGGAACCTATCGGTGTGGCGACGGGGGTTGGGTCCGGCTGCACACCAACTTCCCGCATCATCGCGACGGTGTACTGCGACTGCTCGGCTGCGAACACGACCGAACTGCCGTCGCCCGCGCGCTGCAAGACTGGACCGCCCAGTCGGTCGAGGACGCCTTGGCCGAAGCCGGGCTGGTGGGGTCGCGGATGCGCAGCTTCGCGGAATGGGACGCGCACCCGCACAGCCGCGCCCTCGCCGTGCAGCCTGTGGTCGCGATTGAAAAGATCGCCGACGCCCCGCCGCGCAGTTTTCCGCCCGGCAGCCGGCCGCTGGAGGGCGTGCGCGTGCTCGACATGACGCGGGTGATCGCGGGTCCGGTGTGTGGGCGGACGCTCGCCGCGCATGGCGCGGACGTGCTGCTGATCACCGCGCCGCACCTGCCCTCGACGCTGACGCAGGACACCGGGCGCGGCAAGCTATCGGCGCAGCTCGACCTGCGCGAGCCGAAGGCGAAGGAGACGCTCGCCGGTCTGCTGCGCGGGGCGGACATCTTCGTGCAGGGCTACCGGCCGGGCGGGGTGCAGTCCCTCGGTTTCGGTCCCGAGCAGACGGCAATGCTACGACCTGGGATCGTGTGCGTCTCGCTCTCCGCCTACGGGCATCTTGGCCCCTGGTCCGAACGGCGCGGCTTCGACAGCCTGGTGCAGACGGCAACCGGCTTCAACGCGGCGGAGGCGGAAGCGGCCGGCGCCGCCGAACCCAAGCCGCTGCCCGCGCAAGCACTCGACCACGCCTCGGGCTACCTCATGGCGTTCGGTGCCCTGGCCGCGTTGCACCGACAGGCAACCGAGGGCGGGAGCTGGCTGGTGCGGGTCTCGCTCGCGCGCACCGGTCATTGGCTGCGCAGCCTGGGCCTCGTCGAGAACGGCCTTGCCGCGCCCGACATCGTCGCCAGTGCCATTGGGGATTTGACGGAAGACAGCGACTCGGGCTTTGGACGCCTCACGGCGATCCGTCACGCCGGCCAGCTGAGCGAAACACCGCCCTGCTGGGCCCGCCCGTCCGCGCCGCTCGGGATACATCCGCCACGCTGGCCGTGAGGCCGCGCACACAGCAGGCCATGTCACGCAACCATCGCCGGACGCATTGCGGGGTTGCAGAACAGCGGGTGAGCCGCTAGCGTTCGCTGGCCAAAACAGAGACCAGAAGCAAAAAACGACACAGGGAGCGGGACGTATGCCGAAAGGGCAGCGCGTCCAAGGCTGCGCGAACGAAGTATCGCCGGCGTGCGAGGCAATCGCCGCGGACGAAGGTTCGGCGGTCGATGAGCATCCGGCTCTCTGATCCTCCGGACCTGCTTCTATCGGCGACAGACGCCGCACCCCCGGCCTTGCCCGACGCGTCGACAATTCTGGCCGTGGAAAGCGTCTCCAAGAAGTTCGGCGGCGTTACCGCGGTGCGGGACGTGTCGCTCGCCGTCCCGCGCGGCGCGATCGTTTCCATCATCGGGCCGAACGGCGCGGGCAAGACGTCGCTGGTCAACATGATCTCCGGCTTCTACCGGCCGAGCGCCGGGCGCATCGCACTCGACGGCCGCGAGATCACCCGCAAGCGGCCGCATCAGATCGCGGCACTCGGGATCGCCCGCACCTTTCAGAACATCGCGCTGTTCAGCGGCCTCTCCGTGCTCGACAACATCATGCTCGGCCGTCACGTCCACATGCGCTCGGGCGTGCTGTCGAGCGTGATCTATTGGGGCCTCGCGCAGCGCGAGGAGATCGCCCACCGCGAGCGCTGCGAAGAAATCATCGACTTCCTCAAGCTCCAGGATCTCCGCAAGCAGCCGAGCGGCTCGCTGGCCTATGGCTTGCGCAAGCGCGTCGAACTCGGTCGCGCGCTGGCGCTCGAACCGCGGTTGCTGCTGCTCGACGAGCCAATGGGCGGCATGAACCAGGAGGAGAAGGAGGACATGACCCGCTTCATCCTCGATGTGAACCAGGAACGCGGCGTCACGCTGCTGCTGGTCGAGCACGACATGGGCGTGGTCATGGATATCTCCGACGAAGTCGTCGTGCTGGATCGTGGCCGCCGCATCGCCGCCGGCCGGCCGGAGGTCGTGCAGGCCGATCCGGCGGTGATCGCCGCCTATCTCGGCACGAGTGCCGGGAACGCGCGGCCATGAGCGCGGACGCGGCGGAAGCGGTCACGCTGCCGAGCCTGCTGCGGCGCAACGCGCGCGATTGCGGTGCGCAGCCGGCGATCCGCGAAAAGGATCGCGGTGTGTGGCAGACCTGGACCTGGCGCGCGTATTTCGAGCGGGTCCGCGACTTCGCCGCCGGACTCGCCGCGGAAGGCTTCGGTCGCGGCGACAAGCTCGCGGTGATTGGCGACAACCGGCCGCGCCTCTATGCCGCGCAACTCGCGGCACAGGCGCTAGGCGGTGTCGCCGTCCCGGTCTACCAGGACTCCATCGCCGACGAGCTCGCCTACGTGCTGGCCCACGCCGAGATTTCCGTGGTGGTGGCCGAGGACCAGGAGCAGGCCGACAAGATCCTCTCGTTGCGCGATCATCTGCCCAACCTTCGCCGGCTGGTCTACGAGGATCCGCGCGGCATGTACGACTACCGGGATCCGCTGCTGGTCGCCTTCTCCTCGGTTGAGGCCGCCGGTCAGGTGTTGCTCGCGCGCGACCCCGATCTCATCGACCGCGAGATCGACGGCGGCACCGCAACCGACCTCGCGCTGATGGCCTACACGTCCGGCACCACCGGCGCGCCCAAGGGCGTGATGATTACCCATCGAAACATGGTGGCGGTCTCGGAGACCTTCGCACGCGCCGAAGGTGTCGGGCCGGCC
Organism: uncultured Alphaproteobacteria bacterium; assembly: GCA_963799825.1. Taxonomy (GTDB): domain Bacteria; phylum Pseudomonadota; class Alphaproteobacteria; order Acetobacterales; family Acetobacteraceae; genus JAFKFI01. The sequence continues at coordinate 1,048,398 of CAWCYL010000006.1, read as the reverse complement.
GACGAATATTTGTCCTATCTGCCGATGGCCTGGCTTGGCGACTCGGTGTTCAGCCTTGGACTGAACCTGTGCGCCAGCGTGACGACGAGCTGCCCCGAAAGCCCCGAGACGGTGCAGCGCGACCTGCGCGAACTCGGCCCGACAGGACTCATCGCACCGCCCCGCATCTGGGAGAACATGCTGAGTGATCTGACGGTAAGGGCAGCCGACGCGTCGGCGCTGAAGCGTGCCGCCTTCCGCCTGTTCCGCCGGATCGCGGAGCGTCGCGAACTGCTCCGATCCGAGAGCCGTCCGGTGCCGCCGATGCTGCGGCTCGGCTGCGCGCTCGGCGAGTTCATGGTCTACCGGCCGGTGCGCGACCAGCTCGGCCTTGCCCGCACGCGCGCCTGCTACAACGGAGGCGCCCCGCTGGGGGCGGAGACGTTCCGCTTCTTTCGCGGCATCGGCGTCAACCTCAAGCAGATTTACGGCGCCACCGAGGCCACCGCGCTGCTCGCCTGCCAGCCCGACGGCCAAGCCGACCCCAACAGCGTCGGCCGCCCGCTGCCGGGCCTCGACATCCGCATCGCCGAGGACGGGGAAGTACAGGCCCGCACGCCGGGCGCGTTCGCCGGCTACTACAAGCAGGATGACGCCACGCGGGCCGCGTTCACCGCCGACGGATGGCTGCGAATGGGCGATGCGGGGTTCATCGACAAGCGCGGGCAGCTCGTCGTCATCGACCGTGCGCGCGACGTCGGCAAGCTGCAGGGCGGCGAGGCCTTCGCACCGCAGTTCATCGAGAACAAGCTGAAGTTCAGCCCGTTCATCCGCGAGGCGGTGGCGTTCGGCAATGAGCGCCCATTCGTTGCGGCGATGATCTCCATCGACCTCGGCACGGTCGGCAACTGGGCCGAGCGGCACGGCCTCGCCTACACGAGCTACATGGATCTCAGCCGCAAGCCTGAGGTCATCGCGTTGATCAGCGCCGACGTGGCGCGCTGCAACGCGACCTTGCCGCCGACGCAGCACGTGCGCCGGTTCCTGCTGCTCGCCAAGGAGCTCGACGCCGACGACGCGGAGATGACCCGCACGCGCAAGGTCCGCCGGCGCTTCGTCGCGGAGAAATACGTCGCCGTCGTGGAGGCGTTCTACGGCGGCGCGGCGAGCGTCGAAACCACGGTGGAGATTACCTACGAGGATGGCCGCAAGGCGCTGGTGCGCAACGTCACCGCGATCCAGGATGCGTCGAGCGAGCCCGCGCGCGAGGCTGCCTAGACAGCCCGCATGGACCTCGATTTCACCCTGCTGCTGGTGATCAACGGCGTGCTGGTCGGGCTGATGTACGCGTTGATCGCCCTCGGCTTCGTGCTCGTCTACAAGGCGACCGACGCGATCAATTTCGCGCAGGGCGAGTTCGTGATGGCACCCGCCATCATCGCGGCGGTGGTCGTCGCGGCGAGCGGCAGCTTCTGGCTCGGCGTGGCGGTGGCGGTCGCCGTCATGGTGGTGTTCAGCTTCGTGCTGGAACGCACCGTCCTGCGCCCGCTGCTCGGACGTCCGGTGGTCGCCGTGATCATGGCGACGATCGGCCTCGCCGCCATGCTGCGCGGCGTGGTGCCGATGGTCTTCGGCTCGCAGACATGGTCGCTGGTACTGCCGGTCGGCGACGACCCGGTGCGGATCGGAACGCTCTCGCTGCAACCGGTGCAGCTCGCCGGCGCTGGCGTGGCGGTGCTCTGCCTGATCGTCTTCACCTGGTTCTTCCGCAAGAGCCGGGTCGGCGTGGCGATGCGCGCGATGGCCGACGATCAGCAGGTCGCCACCGCGATGGGCATCAACGTGGAGCGGTACTTCGCGCTCGCCTGGGCGATGGCCGGGATCGTCTCGGCGCTTGGCGGCGTGATGTGGGGCGCGATGCTGGGGGTCGACGTGTCGCTTGCCCTAGTCGGGCTGAAGGTCTTTCCGGTGGTGATCCTGGGCGGGCTCGATTCGATCAGCGGCGCCGTGATCGGCGGGCTGATCGTCGGCCTGGTGGAGAACCTCGCGGCCGGCTTCCTCGATCCGTATGTCGGCGGCGGCACCAAGGATTTCGCGCCTTATGTCCTGATGATCCTGGTGCTGATGGTCCGCCCCTACGGCATCTTTGGCACCCGTCGGATCGAGCGGGTGTAGCGGCATGTTCCATCGCGAAGCCGGCGTGTTCAAGACCACCTACGCGGCCGACATGGCGCTGTATCCGCTGCCGGTGGCGCGCAAGGCGATGCTGGCCGTGGTGGTGCTGCTGCTCGCCGCGCCGCTGCTGCTCGGCGAGTACGGATTGTCGCAGCTCAACCTGATCGGCATCGCGGTGGTCGGCGCGCTCGGGCTGAACATCCTGGTCGGCTACACCGGGCAGATCTCGATCGGGCACGGCGCGTTCATGTCGGTCGGCGCCTACACGGCGGCCAACCTGGCGGTCCGCCTCGGCCTGCCGTTCTGGATCACCTTGCCGGCGGGCGGCCTCATGGCAGCCCTGGTCGGCGCCGCCGTCGGCATCCCGAGCCTGCGCATCAAGGGCCTCTATCTCGCCATCGCGACGCTCGCGGCACAGCTCATCATCGAGTGGACGATCAACCACGTCCCGTGGATCTCGGGCGGTGCGCAGGCCTCGATCCTGGTGCCCAAACCCGAACTGTTCGGCTACCGGTTCGCGACACAGCGGCAGCTCTATTTCCTGATCCTGGCGGTCGCCGCGCTCGCGGTGATCGCGACACTCAATCTGGTGCGCAGCCGGCTCGGCCGCGCCTTCGTCGCCATCCGCGATCAGGACATCGCCGCCGAGATCACCGGCATCGACATCTTCCGCTACAAGCTGCTGGCCTTCGCCATCTCCTCGTTCTACGCCGGCGTGACGGGAGTGCTGTACACCTACTATCTCGGCATCGCCAATTACGAGCAGTTCCAGATCGACGTCTCGATCGACTACCTCGCCATGATCATCATCGGCGGACTGGGCTCGGTGCTCGGCTCGATCTTCGGCGCGATCTTCGTCACGCTCCTGCCGGTGCTGATCCGAGTGACGATGCAAGGGGCCGGCGGGCTGGTGTTCTCGCCGTCCGAACTCGACAACATCATCCCGCGCCTGAGCCTGACGATCTTCGGGCTCGCCATCATCGTGTTCCTGGTGGTCGAGCCAGAGGGGTTGAACCGGCTTTGGCGCAACGTGCGCAATTACTTTCGCTTCTGGCCATTCTCTGTACTGAACGAAACGAGCACAACGAGGGGAGGATACGATGAACAGGATCGTCAACTGGCGCTCCGGCGCGCTCGCCGCCGCGATTGCCGCCGCCGTCGCCGCATCGACGCCGGCGCGCGCAGAGGCCAAGGAGATCGTCTTCGGGGTGCAATGCGACTTCACCGGCCCCACCGCCGTGATCGGCAGCGCGGCTTGCGCGGGCATCCGCGATTACGTCGAGCTGATGAACAGCAAGGGCGGCGTCGACGGCTACACGATCAAGCTGATCACCAACGACAACCAGTATAAGGTGCCGCCCGGCGTCGAGGCGTACCAGCACCAGAAGCAGGAAGGCGCCGTCACGATGGCGGTGTACGGCACGCCGATCGTGCAGGCGCTCGCACAGAACTGCAACGACGACCACATCACCTGCACGTCGCCGGGCTTCGGCATCGGCGCCTCGGCCGACGGCAAGCGCTACCCCTACATCTTCCCGATGGCGGCCAGCTATTGGTCGCAAGCGGCCGGGGCGGTGCAGTACGCCAAGGAACAGCTCGGCGGCAATCTCAAGGGCAAGAAGATCGCCTACCTGTTCCTGGACAACCCCGCGGGCCGCGAGCCGTTGCCGGTGCTGCAGGACCTGGCGGCCACCGAGGGCTTCGAGCTGAAGACGTTTGCCGTGCCGCCGCCGGGGCTCGATCTCGGCGCGCAGACACTGGATATCGCGCAGCGGTTCCATGCGGACTTCGTCATTGCCCATGTCTTCGGCCGCTCGCCGTCGCTGGCGATCAAGGGATTCAAGGCGAACGGCTTCCCGCTGAAAAAGGTGCTCGGCCTGGCGTGGGCAGCGGCGGAAACGGACGTCGAAGCGGCCGGCGGCGCCGCGGCCGACGGCTACAACGCAGTGCAGTTCGCGGGGGTCGGCAACGACTATCCGGTGAGCAAGGAGATCGTCGCGATGTACGCCAAGGCCGGCAAGCCGGCGCCGAAGGACATGGAGGTCAGCGTCTATTACAATCGCGGGCTGGCCTGGGCGGCGCTCCACTTGCAGGCACTTCACCTTGCCATCGCCGCGAAAGGCGGCGCCGCGCCGACCGGCGAGGATGTGAAGCACGGCTTCGAGCAGATCCACGACTTCACGCTGGGCGGGCTGGTCGCGCCGCTCAAGCTTACGCCGGAAGACCACGAGGGCGGCGGCTTCATCCAGATCTGGCAGGTCAAGGGCGGCAAGCTGACGCGCGTGACCGACTGGTTCCACGCCTATCCCGAGGAGGTCAAGAAGCAGGTCGAGGCCAACGCGAAATAGTGCGCGAACACGGGTGGACTCCGCGACCGTGCTGGCGCTCAACAACATCGAGGTCGTCTACGACCGCGTGATCCTGGTGTTGAAGGGCGTGTCGCTCGACGTGCGGCCCGGCGCGATCACCACGCTGCTGGGCGCCAACGGCGCTGGAAAGAGCACGACGCTCAAGGCGATCTCCGGCGTGCTGCGCAGCGAGCGCGGCGAGGTGACAAAGGGCACCATCGCCTTCGACGGCCAACGCATCGACGGCCGCCGCGCCTTCGAGGTGGCGCGGCTGGGGCTCGCGCAGGTATTCGAGGGTCGTCGGGTGTTCGAGCATCTGACGTGCGAGGAGAACCTCATCGCCGGCGGCCATGTCGAGCGTGACGCGGCTCGCGTGCGTGACGGCATCGAACGGGTCTACTCGTACTTCCCGCGCCTCAAGGAGCGTCGCCGCCAGCTCTCGGGCTATCTCTCCGGCGGCGAGCAGCAGATGCTCGCGATCGGGCGCGCACTGATGGGCCGGCCGCGCCTGATGCTGCTCGACGAACCCTCGCTCGGGCTCGCTCCGATGCTCGCCGAGGAGATCTTCGGGATCGTCCGCGATCTGGTCCAGCGCGAGAACTTGGCGGTGCTGCTGGTCGAGCAGAACGCCGCCGTCGCGCTGGACATCGCCGAGCACGGCTACGTCATGGAGAACGGTCGGATCGTGCTGGAAGGTGCCGCGGCCGCGCTGCGGGCCAACCCCGACGTCAAGGAATTCTATCTTGGATTGACCGAGGCCGGCGGCCGCAAATCCTATCGCGACGTGAAGCACTACAAGCGCCGCAAGCGCTGGCTGTCCTGAGCAACTCGGAAGGTTCCCGATGACCGAGCACTTCGACGTGCTGGAGACCCGTCCGCCCGAGGAGCGCGAACGTGCGTTGATGGCGGCGCTACCTGCGCAGGTGGCCCATGCGAGAGCCAACGCATCGTTCTATGCTAAGCTGCTCGCGGATGTGGACCCGTCGGCGATCACCAGCCGCGCCGCTCTCGCCGCCCTGCCGGTCACGCGCAAATCGGCGCTGCTGGAGACCCAGAAGGCCGCGCCGCCGCTCGGCGGATTGCTCGCCGTGAAGCTGTCGCAGGTCGCGCATATCTACATGTCGCCCGGTCCGATCTTCGAGGTGGATACCGACGCCGCCGATCACCACGGCGCCGCGCGCGCCATGCACGCGGCGGGCTTTCGCGCCGGCGACATCGTGTACAACACGTTCAGCTATCATCTCACCCCGGCCGGACTGATGATGGACGCGAGCGCGCGCTCGCTCGGCTGCGTGGTGGTGCCAGGCGGCGTCGGCAACACCGAGTTGCAGCTCGACGCGATCGAGGCGATCCGGCCGAACGGCTATGTCGGCACGCCCTCCTTCCTCAAGATCCTGCTCGACCGCGCAGCCGAGCAGGGACGCGACGTGTCGTCGCTGCGCCGCGCACTGGTCGGCGCCGAGGCGCTGCCCGTCGGTGCTGCGCGACGGGCTTCCGCGCGCGCGGCGTGTCCGTGCTGCAGTGCTACGGCACGGCCGATCTCGGCATCATCGCCTATGAGAGCGAGGCGCTCGAAGGCATGATCGTGGACGAGGGCGTCATCCTCGAGATCGTGCGGCCGGGCACCGGCGAGCCGGTCGGCGAGGGCGAGGTCGGCGAGGTGGTCGTCACCACTTTCAATCGCGCCTATCCGCTGCTGCGTTTCGCCACCGGCGATCTCTCGGCGACGCTTCCGGGCCGGAGTTCGTGCGGGCGGACCAATGCGCGCATCCGCGGCTGGATGGGCCGCGCCGATCAGCGCACCAAGGTCCGCGGCATGTTCGTCGATCCCGCGCAGGTCGCGGCGGTGGCGAAGCGCCATCCCGAGCTGGGGCGGATACGGCTGGTGGTGGACTGGGTCGATCAGGCCGACGTGATGACGGTCAAGGCGGAGACCGCGCAGCCATCGCCCGAACTGGCCCGCGCCTTGGAAGCGACCGTGCAGGCGCTCTGCAAGGTGCGCGGAACGGTCGAGCTTGTCGCGCCCGGCGAACTGCCGAACGACGGCAAGGTGATCGACGATATCCGCCCGATCGACACCTGACCACCGGGCTGGTGCGGCCAGCGCCTGCGGCCTATTGTCGGACGCATCTCGGCCCGGAAGGTGTTGGCGATGAGTGCGCGCGATCCAGGCGTGATCGACTGCGATATCCATCCCTCGGTGCCCGGTCTCAAGGCGCTCCTCCCCTACATGGATGCGTTCTGGCAGGAGAGCTTCGTGCTCCGTGGCATCGACGGGCTGGAGATGCAGAGCTACCCGCCGGGCGCGCCGATCACCTGCCGCCCGGATTGGCGCGGAGCCGGACGTCAAGCCCGGCACCGATCTCGGCGCGATGCAGCGTCAGGCGCTCGATCCTCTCGGCACGCGCGCGGCGATCTGCAACGTGCTGTACGGCGGACAGGTGGCGGTCAGCGAGACGATGGGTGCGGCGATCTGCTCGGCGATCAACGATTGGCTGGTCGAGCACTGGCTCGATCGCGATCCTCGCTTGCGTGCCTCGATCGTGGTGCCCGCGCAGGCGCCGCTGCTCGCCGCCGAGGAGATCGAGCGTTGCGCCGGCGATCGGCGTTTCGTGCAGGTGCTGATGCCGGTCGCCTGCGAGATGATGCTCGGCCGCAGCTATTACTGGCCGATCTGGGAAGCCGCCGCGCGACACGACCTGCCGATCGGCCTGCACGCCGGCAGCATGTATCGCTACACGCCGACCGCGAGCGGCTGGCCGTCGCATTTCCTGCACGACTACGTGGCGCAGTCGCAGACCTTCGAGGACCAGCTGCTGAGCCTCGTCACCAACGGCGTGTTCGCGAAATTCCCCGAATTGCGCGTGGTGCTGATCGAATCCGGCGTCACCTGGCTGCCGGGCTTCCTGTGGCGCGCGATCAAGACCTGGCGCGGCGTGCGCGCCGAGGTGCCGTGGGTGCGGCAATCGCCGGCCGAGATCATCCGCGACCGCGTGCGCCTCACCGCGCAGCCGATGGACGCGCCGCCGGACGCGAAATCGCTCGACCGCGTGATGAACCAGATCGGCTCCGACCGGATGCTGCTGTTCGCCAGCGACTACCCGCACTGGCAGTTCGACGGCGACGATCCGCTGCCGCCCGGCCTCAATCCCGACCTGATCCGGCGGATGCGCGTCGACAATCCACTGGAGACCTATCCCCGCCTGAAGGAGACCCTGCAATGAGCGTGACCGCGCCGGAGTTGCAGCCCTCGACCGACATCGGAACAAGGCTCGCCATCATCGACTGCGACATCCATCCCTACTTCAAGACGCCGCGCGACCTCGACCCGTTCCTGTCGGCGCGCTGGCGCGAGTACGTGCAGGAGTACGCGTATTTCGTCTGCGGCCCGTACGCGAATCGCGGCACCTATCCGCGCTTTTCCCCCAACACCTGCCGCCGCGACGCGTGGCCGCCAGGCGGCGGGCTGCCGGGCTCCGACGTGGCGTTCATCCGCGAGCAGCTGCTCGACGCCTACAACATCAGCCACGGCGTACTGGAGCCGCTGCTCGGCGGCAACGTCGCGCGCAACCTCGACGCCGCTGCTGCACTGTCAACCGCCATGAACGACTGGCAGGCGGCCGCGTTCGTCGATGTCGAGCCCCGGCTGCGCGCCTCCATCCTGGTGCCGCAGGACGACGCCGAAGCCTCGGTCAAGGAGATCGAGGCGCGCGCCGGCGACTGGCGGTTCGCGCAAATCCAGCTCGGCTCCAAGACCAGCGAACCGCTCGGCCGCCGGCGCTACTGGCCGATCTTCGCCGCCGCCCAGGCGAACGGGCTGTCGATCGGTCTGCATGTCGGCGGCACGCAGAGCAGCGCGCCCTCCGCCGGCGGCTGGCCGCAATACTACATCGAGGACCATCACGTGCTCGTCCACTCGATGCAGAACCAGGCGGCAAGCCTGATCCTTGAAGGCGTGTTCGAGGCATTCCCGCGTCTGAAGGTGGTACTGATCGAGGGCGGCTTCGCGTGGGGGCCGACGCTCGCATGGCGGCTCGACAATCACTGGCGGAAGATGCGCTCCGAGGTGCCGCAACTGAAGCGGCCGCCCTCGGAATACATGCGCTCGAACCTCTGGTTCGCCACCCAGCCGGTCGAGGAGCCGGAGAACCCGGACGACCTGCGGCAGGTGTTCGAGTGGATCGGCTGGGACCGCATCCTCTATTCCAGCGACTATCCGCACTGGGATTTCGACGATCCGCGCTTCGCGTTCCGCATCAAGCTGACCGACGAGCAGGAGCGGATGATCTTCCGCGACAATGCGATGGAGGTCTACGCCTTTCGCTGATGCCGTGGCCGCCCGGCGCCGGGCGGCCACGGCATTCACGCTCAGGTCGAGTAGTCGGAGAACGCCACCGTGCCGGCGCGTGCCCGGTAGTCGGTCTTGACGTTGACCACCGCGACCCTGCCCTCGTCCACCTGTCGCTGCGCGCGCTCCAGCGCCGGGCGGATGTCCTCCGCGCGCTCGACATACTCCCCGTAACAGCCTAGCGCCTCGGCCATCTTGTCGTATCTTGTGTAACCAAGGTCACGACCTGGCTTCTCGCGGTTCGGGTCCGCCGTCCAGCCGCCGTTGAGACTGATCACCACCAGCACCGGGATGCGGTGCCGCACGGCGGTATCGAGTTCCATCGCGTTGAGGCCGAACGAGCCGTCGCCATGCGCGCAGATCACCTGCGTATCCGGCTTGGCGACCTTGGCGCCGAGGGCGAATGGCAGGCCGACGCCCATGCAGCCGAACGGGCCGGAGTTCAGCCGGTGGCCGGGGGCGAAGGTGGGCATCGACTGGCGGCCGAAATTGAGGATCTCCTGCCCGTCGACGACGAGGATCGCGTCTCGCCGCATGAAGCCGGCGATCTCCTCGCAGAGCCGCAGCGGATGGATGTCGCCGCCGTCGTCAAGGCGGTTCGCCCCCGGCTTGCTCCGCTTCGCCGCCTCGCCGTCCGCCAGCTTCTTGCGCCACGGCGCAAAGCGATCGGCCTTCACCTTGTCGAGCCGGTCGAGCACCTGCTGCAGCACCATCTTACAGTCGCCAACGATCGGGATATCGACGTGGCGTGCAGCCGTCGCGATCTCGTCCGGGTCGATGTCGATGCGCGCGATGGTTGCCTTCGCGCCGAAGCGCGGCGGGGCCGCGTGGCCGATGATGTAGTTCATCCGCGTCCCCACGACGACGATCAGGTCGGCGTCGCGAAAGGCAGACGAGCGCATCGTCAGGAATGAGTACGGATGATCGTCCGGCAGCACGCCGCGGCCCTGTGGCGTGGTGTAGAATGGCACGCCGGCCTTTTCGACCACCGCCGCCATCTCGTCCCACGCCTGGGACCAGATGACGCCGCTGCCGGAGACGATGATCGGCTGCTGCGCGCGGCTCAACGCATCCACCAGCGCATCGACCTGCTTCGGTTCGCCGAGCGGGCGCGCGTTCAGCAGCGGACGTCCGGCGAAGCTCCAGTCCACCTCCTCCTCGGCGATCTTCGCGTAGAGGATGTCGCCGGGGAAATCGAGATAGACCGGGCCCGGCTTGCCGCTCATCGCCTTCTGGAAGGCGTTGTTCACCTGCTGGGGGATGCGCTTGAGGTTCACGATGCGGTCGGCGAACTTGGTGCAGCCGCGCATCAGCTCGACCTGGTCGATCTCCTGGAAGACCTGGCGGCCGAACTGGCTGATCGGGCTCGACCCGCCGATCGCCACCACCGGCGCGCAGTCGATCAGCGCGTTGGCGATGCCGGTGATGAGGTTGGTGACACCGGGGCCGCTGGCCGCCATGCACACGCTCGGCTTCTGCAACAGCCGGCTATAGGCCTGCCCCATGAACGCGGCCGCCTGTTCGTGGCGGACGTCGATCATGCGGATGCCCTCCTTCACGCAGGAGGATTCGGCAAGCAGCATCGGCCCGCCCATGATGAAGAACAGATCCTCGACGCCCTCCTTCTTGAGACATTTCGCTAGGATCTCGGAACCGGTCAGCTCGGCCATCGGACGTTTCCTTCCAGATGCTTGCTTGTGTTCAGATCACGCTGTTCTGCTTCAGTCCGGCCACATCCGCCTCGCTCAGTCCGAGCCATTCGCCGAGCACGTCGGCGTTGTGCTCGCCGAGCAGCGGGGAGGACGCGAGCGGCGGCGGGCTGCCGCTGAAGCGCACGGGCCAGCCGGGCATCTTGTAGGCGCCGCTGGTAGGGTGCCGCATGGTCTGCAGGATGCGGCGCCGCTCGAAGCTCGGGTCGTCGTGCAGCTCCTTGGAATTGAGCACCGCGCCGGCGGGAATGCCCGCACCGCCGATGATCCGCATCGCCTCGTGCTTGTCGTGGCGCGTGGTCCAGTCGGTGATCATCGCGTCGATCTCCGGCTCCCGTTCGGCGCGCGCCGCGGGCGTCGCGAAACGCGGGTCGTCCGTCAGGTCCTCGCGCCCGATCACCTGCAGGAGGCGGCGCCAGTGCTCGGGATTGGCGCGGCTGGTGTAGACGTACACGTAGTCGTTCGATCCGCCGCCCTTGCACGGGTATATGCCGCAGGGCGGGTTGATCGCGGAGACGCTCTGCGTGCCCGCGCGCGGAGCGGCCTCTCCGCTGCGCGCCTGCGCGGCGAAAGCGATACGAATGTAGTGCAGCATCGCGTCCTGCATCGCCACCTGCAGGTGCTCGCCAGTGCCGGTGTCCTTCCGCCGGTACAGCGCGCCGAGGATGGAGATGGCAAGCAGCATCCCGGTGCCCGTGTCGCCCAGCGACATGCCGGGCTTCAGCGGGCGCCCGTCCTTCTCGCCGGTGATGCTCATCGTGCCGCCGCAGGCCTGCGCGATCATGTCAAACGCAAGGTTGTTCTCGTACGGGCTACCTTCGCCGAACCCCTTCACCTGCGCGTAGATGATCGCGGGATTGATCGCCCGCACTACCTCCGGCCCGAGGCCCAGCCGCTCGATCGCGCCCGGCGCGAAGTTCTCGATGAACACGTCGGCCTTGCGGGCCATGTCCTTGACGAGTTCCAGCCCACGGGGCGATTTCAGGTTGACGGTGACGGATTTCTTGTTGGCGTTGAACTGCAGGAAGTACCAGGCGTCTCCACCATCGGGGCCGCCCAGCCCGCGCCCCGGATCGCCGCTCCTGGGGTTCTCCACTTTCACCACCTCGGCGCCGAGCCAGGCGAGCGCCTCGGTGCAGGACGGGCCAGCCTCGAACTGCGTCAGATCGAGAACCCTGACGCCGCCCAGGCAGGGCTGGAAGGTCGCGTCGCCATCCATGTCGCGTTTCCTCGGTTGTTTGTCTTGCTGCTTGCTTCGCAGGCTACAGCGGGAACGGGCTGGAGTCAGCCGTCCCGACCTCGGCTGCCGCCGTGCATCGCCCACCAGACGCGGTACGGGGTGGCGGGACCGTCCAGACCGGCCACGCCAAAGGGTGCCAGTGCGTCCAGTATGGCGTTGCCGACCGCGGGAAACAGGGCGATCGCGCCGGCCTCGCCGCATCCCTTCACGCCGAGCGGGTTGGTCGTGCAGCGTGTCCCGTTGAAATCGAGATCGAACGACGGCAGGTCGTCGGCGCGCGGCAGGGCATAGTCCAGGAACGAACCAGCGATCGGCTGGCCCGAGTGCGGATCGTAGATCGCGTGCTCCAACAAGGCCTGACCGGCGCCCTGGGCGATCGCGCCATGCGCCTGACCGGCGGCGATCATCGGGTTCACCAGCACCCCGTAGTCGTCGACCGCCGCGTGGCGTACCAGCCTGACCTGGCCGGTGTCGCGGTCGATCTCGACCTCAACCACATGGGTGCCGTTCGGGAAGGTCATCGCGTCGCGGGTCCAAGCGTGAAACGTGTCGAGCGGCGCGTCGGCGTTGCGCGCCAGAACGGCCACGTCGAGCAGCGCGATCGACAGGTTGGTACCGACGACGACGAAGCGGCCATCCTCGAAGTCGATATCCGCCTCCGCCGCCTCCAGCGCCTCGGCGGCAATGCGACGCCCCTTGGCGATGATCGTCTCCGACGCGCGGAAGATCGCCGTGCCGCCCATATAGGTCGCCCGCGAACTGCCGTGTCCACCACCGGCCGGGATCAGATCGGTGTCCCCCTGGCGCAGCCGGATGCACGCGTTCGGCAGTCCGAGGCGATCCGCGAGGATCTGCGGGAACGTCGTCTCGTGACCCTGCCCGATCGTCTGCGTGCCGGTGATCAGCGACACGGTGCCATCGGGCTCGAACCGGATGTCGACATTCTCGTGCGGCGATCCGCCGGTCCCCTTGATGTGGCAGGCGAAGCCCAGGCCGCGCAGAAATCCTCGCCTCTCGCTCTCCTGTCGCCGCGTCGGGAAGCCCGCCGCGTCCGCACGGTCCAGCGCACGGTCGAACGTATCGGCGAACCGGCCGCTATCGACGATGAAGCCGAACGCGTTGGTCATCGGCATCGCCTCGGGCGGGACCATGTTGCGTCGCCGCAGCGCGATCCGATCGAAGCCACATTGCCGCGCGGCGGAGTCGATCAGCCGCTCGATGATATTGACCGTCTCGGCGAAGCCCGGTCCGCGCGTGACGCCGACCGGCGTGGTGTTCGTCAGTACCGCCGCTACCCTGAGCTCGATCGCCGGCAGCGCATAGACCGTGCCCTGAAGATGCACGTGCTGGAACGTCTGCACCCCGCCGGCGCCACCCGCCAGATAGGCGCCGACATTGGCGACGCTGTCCACGCGCAGCGCCAGGAAGCGGCCGCTCGCGTCGAGCGCGAGGGCGGCATCAGCCTGATGGTCGCGCGCCTGATGGTCTGAGAGGAAGACTTCACCGCGTGTGGCGATCCATTTCACCGGCCGGCCGATGCGTCGCGCGGCCCATAACACCAGCGCGTGTTCGGCATAGGTAAAATTCTTGGCGCCGAAGCCGCCGCCGACATCCGGCGCGACGAATCGCACCGCCGCGGGCAGCACACCCAGGACGCGCGCCGTGTTGTCGCGATTGCCGTGGATGTTCTGGCTGGAGACGTGCAGCGTGTAGCGGTCCTGTGTCGGATCGTAGGCGCCGACAGCGCCGCGCGGCTCCATCGGGTTCGTCACGATCCGATGATTGTCGAGGCGCAGCGTGACCACATGTGCCGCAGTCGCGAAAGCCGCCGCGACCGCCGACGCATCGCCGGCGTGCCAGTCGAGGCAGACATTGCCCGGCACCACGGCGGCGATCTCCGGCGCGCCGACCGCGCGGGCGGCGGCAGCCGTGGTGACGGCGGGCAGCGGGGAGTAATCCACCCGCACCAGTTCGGCGGCGTCGAGCGCCTGCGCGCGAGTCTCGGCGACGATCAGCGCCACTGGCTCGCCGACGTGACGGACTTTTCCCGCCGCCAGCAGCGGCTGCGGCATGAAGGCGAAGGGCTCACCGGTCTGCGCATTGACCTCGGCCGTGGGTCGCATCGGCCGCAGCCCGTCCGCCGCCGCGTCCTCGGCGGTCAGCACGGCGAGCACACCGGGCGCCATCCCGGCCTCAGCCGCGTCGATCCGTTCGATCCGCGCGTGAGCGTGCGGTGAACGCAGCACGAAGGCGTGCGTCACATCGGCGAAGGCGAGATCATCGAGATAGTTGCCCCGTCCGGTGACGAATCGCGCATCCTCCCGCCGGAGGGGCGCATCGCCGATCGCGAATCGGTGTTGCATTGGCGATCCCTCTTCGTGCCTCCGACCGGCTTGTCCGGGCAGACCATGACGGACCGCTCAAGCGCGGCGGCGGCGCAGCGCCTCGCGGACGAGCGGCAGCCGGTCGTTGCCGAAATACATGTCATCGCCGGCCACGAAGATCGTCGGGCTGCCGTAGCCGCCGCGATCCATCAACTCCTGCGTGTTGTTGCGCAGGACATCCTTGACGGACTGCTGCTCGATCGCAGCGAACAGCTTCTCCGCATCCACGTCAGCGCGAGCACAGATCTCGGCGAGCACCGGCGTCTGCGAGATATCCTTGTCGTCGCGCCAGTACGCCTCGAACACCGCCGTCGCAAACGGCACGAGCTTGTCCTCCGGCTCGAGCGCGATACAGGCGCGCATCGCCTTCACGCTGTTGACCGGGAACACGCCCGGCCGGCCGATGATGGCCAGCCCGGCGAGCCGCGCCCAGTCCTGCAAATCCTTCTTGCTCTGGGCCTGCTTGGCCGGGATCTGCGGCGTGCCGTAGATCGGATTGATCGCGTTGAACACGCCGCCCACCAGGATCGGTCGCCACGCGATCGCGGCATCGAACTCCGCTGCGATGGGCTGGATGTTGTGGAACGCCAGATACGTCCAGGGGCTCGAACAATCGAAGAAGAACTCGATCTCGGCCATTTTCTTATCCTTTGCTCATTGCCGCGCCGTGCTCGCGGCGGTTTGTCCAAACAGCACGTTCCGCGCCTCTTCATCCATCGCCGGGCTGTCCTTCTTCCAATCCTTGCCCACCGCGAGGCCGCGCTGCAGCGCCTCGCGCGCCCGCAACGTCGCATACCAGCGCTTGAGGTTGGGGAATACGTCGAGCGTGATTCCCTGCGCCTTGTGCGTCATGATCCACGGGAAGCACGCCATGTCGGCAATCGAATAGTCGCCGGCGAGGAACTCCATCTCGCCGAGCCGGCGATCCATCACGCCGTACAGCCGGTCGATCTCGTTGCCGAACCGCGCGATCGCGTAGGGGATCTTTTCCTGCGCGTAGAGCTTGAAATGCCCGTTCTGCCCGCCGATCGGGCCGAGCGCGCTCATCTGCCACATCAGCCACTGAATCACGGCGTAGCGCCCCGCGATGTCGGCCGGCATGAACTTGCCGGATTTCTCCGCCAAGTACATCAGGATCGCCCCGCTCTCGAAGATCGCGAGCGGCCCGGCGCCGCTGGCGGGCGCGTCGTCGATCATCGCCGGCATCCGGTTATTGGGCGAGATCTTGAGGAATTCGGGCTTGAACTGATCGCCGCGTCCGATCCGCACCGGCACGAGGGAGTACCGGCAGCCCGCACTCCTCCAGCATGATGGTGATCTTCCAGCCGTTCGGCGTGGGCCAGTAGTGCAGCTCGATCATGGGTTTCTCCGGCTTGCGGTGATGCCTGACATCAGAACGGCTCGATGATCCGCTTGCGCGTCGTGCGTGGCGGCGGAGCGGGCAAGGTCGCGAGCGTGCGGAGGAGAATATCGCGGGTGTCCGCCGGGTCGATCACGTCGTCGTAGCCGAACCGCGCAGCGACCTCGAGTGCGGTGTTGGAGCGGCGCAGCCCGGCGGTCAGTGTCCGGTGCAGCTCGGCGCGCGTCTCCGCGTCGGGCGCGTCGTCCAGTTCGCGTCGGTAGATGATGTTCACGGCACCTTCGAGCCCCATGCCGCCGAACTCGGCGGTTGGCCACGCGACCAACAGCGCGGGATCGAGCGGTCGCGAGCCCATCACGTAGTAACCGAGCCCGTACGCCTTGCGCAGCACCACCGTCATCAGCGGCACGGTCGCATTGGCCAGCGCCGTGAGGATCCGCGCGCTGCGCCGCACGAGCCCGGTCTTCTCGACCTCCGGGCCGACCATCAGCCCCGGCGTGTCACACAGGATCAGCACGGGAATGTCGAAGGCGTCGCAGACCTGGATGAAATGCGCCGCCTTGTCCGAAGCCGGCCCGTCGATCGCGCCGGCGAGGACCATCGGCTGGTTGGCGATCACGCCCACGGCTCGCCCGCCGAGCCGGATCAGTGCCGTCACCATCGCGCGTCCGTAAGACGACTTGAGTTCGAGCACGCTGCCAACATCGGCGAGCAGGTTGATGACCTTGCGTACGTCGTAGGCCCGGCGCGCGCTCTCTGGCACCACGTCGCGCAACGCACGAACGTCGGGCGTCTGCCCTGGCGTCGCGGGTGGACCGAAATAGCCGAGATATTGCCGCGCCTTCGCGACCGCTTCCGCCTCGTCATCGACGAGAATATCGATCACGCCCGAGGCGACATGCACCGAGGCCGGCCCGATCTCCTCCGGCGTCAGCTTGAGGCCGAGTGCCGCTTCGACCAGCGGCGGCCCCGCCATGCCCATCGAGGAATCGCGCGTCGCGATCAGCACGTCGCACATCCCGGCGAGGTTCGCGTGGCCCGCGAATGCGCGCCCTGGCAGAATCCCGATAGTCGGCACCAGCCCCGAGAGACGAGCGAACACAACGAACGTGGCGGACGAGCCGCGTCCTTCCACGCGCATGTCGTGCGGCCGCGCGCCACCGCCGTCGAGCCAGCAGATGACGGGCAGCCGATACCGCTCCGCGTGCTCGAACATGCGCGTCATCTTGGCGTGGTTCACCGCGCTCTGCGTGCCCGCGTACACGGTGTAGTCGTAGATCACGAGATTGATTGGTCGGCCGTCGAGCGTCCCCGAGCCCATCACCAGCCCGTCCGCCGCACCCGTCATCCCCGCGACGGCGGGGCGCGCCAGCCCGCCATGCTCGACGAAGCTGTCGGGATCGGCGAGGGCGGCCAACGCCTCGCGCACGGTCCAGCGGCCCCGCTTGCGCTGCCGCGCCACCGCGTCGGGCCGCGCCTCGTCGAGAATCGCGCGCCGCGCATCGAGTACCGCGCGCAGCTCCGGGCGGATCTTCTCGGGATCATCTCTCACAGTGGAAAAATCCTCGACGATGGCGCGCTGTCAGATCGGCACGATGGAGCGGAATTTTGGCGGCATGCCGTTGTCGCGCCGGGCGGGCACGCGGTCCAGCACATCGATCAGGATGCGCCGCGTGTCGCGCGGGTCGATGATGTCGTCCACGCCGAACCCCTCCGCCGCGCGTTGTGAGGTGACGTTGGCGCGCATCCCGTCGATCAGCTCCTGCCGCCGCGCCGTCGGGTCTGGCGCGTCCTGGTAATCCCGGCGGAACGCCACATCGACGGAGCCCTCGATCGACATGGCGCAAATCTCGGCGGTCGGCCAGCCAAGGCAGGCATCCGCATCGAAGCTGCGGCCGCCGGACATTGCGTAGTAGCCGAGCCCGTAGCCCTTGCGCAGAACCACCGTGATGCGCGGCACGGCGGCATGGCCGAGTTCGTGGATCAGCTTGGCGCTGCGCCGGCCCAGCATGGTGCGTTCCGCCGGCGAGCCGATGGAGAATCCCGGCACATCGACCAGATGGATCAGCGGCAGGCCGAAAGCGTCGCACAACGCGATAAAATGCGCGCCCTTCTCGCAGGCCGGCGAATCCAGCATCCCGCCGAGGCGCAGCGGCTGGTTGGCAACGAAGCCAACCGGCCGACCCGCGAGGCGCGCGAAGGACGTGACAAGATTGCCAGCATAGGTCGGCTTGATCTCGAACACGCTGGCGCGGTCGGCGATGGTCGCGATCACGCGGCGAACGTCGTACGCCTTGCGCGTGTTCGCCGGCACCAGATCGAGCAGCACGTCATCGCGTCGGTCAGCGGGATCGTCGCACGGAACGCGCGGCAATTCCTGTCGCGCGTTGGATGGTAGATAGGAAAGGAACCGGCGGACGGCATCGAGCGCCGCCTGCTCGCTCTCGACGCCGAGATCGGCGAGACCGTACCGGTCCACCTGCATCGCCGCGCCGCCGAGCGCCTCCGTCGTCGCGTCCTCGCCGGTGCCGGCCTTGACCAGTGCGGGGCCGGCGAGGCCCATCGTCGACTGGCCGCGCACCATGACCACGAAATCTGCCAGCCCCGCGTAATTGGTCGGCCCCGCAAATCCGGCGCCGAGCATGGCGGCGACCATCGGCACCCAGCCCGACATGCGCGCGAGATTGTGGAAATGATCTCCCGCATGGGCGAAGTGGCGGGAGTCCTGGCCGTCCTGGATACGGTGGCCGCCGCCGTCGAGCAGCATCACCAGCGGCACGCCCTGCTTCAGCGCCTGCAAGCCGGCGCGGCGGATCTTGGCGCTGCCGAGCTTGCCGCTGCTGCCGCCGTAGACGGTGAAATCCTGCGAGACGATCACCGCCCAGCGGCCGTCGATCCGCCCGGTTCCGGTGATCGCGCCATCCGCCGGCGCGGGACGCGACAGGCCCTCGTCGCGCACCAGCGCGCCGATCTCGGCGAAACTGCCCGGATCGCATAAATACGCGATGCGCTCCCGTGCGGTCATCGCGGCACGCCCTCGCTGCTTCTCCACCGCCTCGGGCCGGAAATCGTCGTGCAGCGCCCTGCGTGCGGCGTCGATCGCCTGCAGCAGGCTGCGGCTGTCCTTGTCTGTCACCATGACGAGGATGATGGCGGCACAGCCGGGATCGCGCAACGGCACCCCGGCTTGACTTGCGCGGTCAACCACCCGGACATTGCCGGCGCGAAGCCGAGAGAGCGAAGCGGGGAGGAAGCGGCACCCGATGGATCTCGACATCATTCCGAACGGGCTTGCGGCGGGAAGCCTGTACGCACTGATCGCGGTCGGGTTCAACATCCTCTACCGGCCAACCAACGTGTTCAATTTCGCGCAGGGCGACCTCGTGATGCTGGGCGCGATGATCGGCGCGAGCGCGCTGGCGTCCGGGCTGCCGTGGCTGCTCGCCCTTGCCGTGGCGGCCGTGTTCGTCGGACTGATCGCGCTGATCGAGAACGCGGTCGCCGTCGCACCTGTCGTGCGGCGCTCCTCGGTGAGCCACGCCTGGATCATCTCGACGCTCGCCTACTCGCTCATCATCGACAACCTGGTCGGCCATGCCTGGGGACCGGACCCGATCCGCGTCGATCCGCCGGCGCCGCTGTCGATGACGACGTTCACCGTCGCCGGGATGCGCACCAGCTCCTACCAGCTGGCGCTGATCGTCGCGACGGCGCTGATGATCCTGCTGATCGAGCGCTTCTATCGCACCCGCTCGGGCAAGGCGGTGATGGCGGTCGCGGAGGACCGCGACGCGGCGCTGCTGCGCGGCATCGACCCGGGGCGGCTCAGCCGGTGGTCGTTCTTCCTCGGCGGCGGCTTCGCGGCGGTCGCGGGACTGCTCGCCTCGCCGGTGCTGTACGCCTCCACGCAGCTTGGTCCGGCACTGCTGGTGAAGGGCTTCGAGGCGGCGGCGATCGGCGGCGTCGGCAACAATCGCGGCGCGCTGGTCGCCGGCTGGATCCTTGGACTGGCAGAGGCGCTTGGCGGGTCGTTGCTCTCGCCAGGCTATCAGCAGGCGTCCACCTTCGTGCTGCTGCTGGTGATCCTGCTGATCCAGCCGCGTGGCCTGTTCGGCCAGCCGGAAGCACGCAATGTCTGACCACGCCGTCCCGCGCGGCCGCGCGACGAGCGTGCTCGACAATCCGTGGCTCGGTCGCGCGGCCATGCTGACGCTGGCGATCGCCATCTACGCCTTTCCGCTGATCGCGCACAGCGACTACCGGCTCTATCTCGGTACCCAGGTCGGCATCTATCTCCTGGTCGCGATGGGGCTCAACCTGCTGAGCGGCTACACCGGACAGCCTTCGCTCTGCCACGGCGCGCTGCTGGCGATCGGCGCCTATGTCACGGCGATCGCGACGGTCGATCACGGCTGGAGCTTCTGGCCCGCGGCGCTCGCCGGCATGGCGATCACCGCCGGCGTCGGCGCGCTGATCGCACTGCCGGCGTTCCGCGTCACGGCGTGGTATTTCGCGCTCATCACGCTCGCCTTCGCCGACGTGGTAGGCGGGATGCTGGTCGAATGGGGCGGCCTGACGCATTCGTTCAGCGGCGTGGTTGGCATC
Source organism: uncultured Alphaproteobacteria bacterium (assembly GCA_963799825.1). GTDB lineage: Bacteria > Pseudomonadota > Alphaproteobacteria > Acetobacterales > Acetobacteraceae > JAFKFI01. Next base: position 1,028,250 of record CAWCYL010000006.1, on the reverse strand, counting down.
CCGATGCCCTCCGTGTTCGATCATCCCCTTGGCGCGGCGCAACTCTTCTGGCTGGTCGCGTCGATTGACATCGTCTGCTTCATCATGCTCGGAAACATGATGCGTGGGCGCTTCGGCCGCGGTTTCATCGCGCTGCGCGACAACGAGATCGCCGCGCGCGCGTCCGGCATCTCGCTCGTGCGGCTGAAGATGTTCGCCTTCGTGGTCAGCGCCGCGGTGACAGGGCTCGCCGGCGCGTTCTACGCGGTGCAGAAGACGGTCATCACGCCCGACGACTTCACGCCCGACGTGTCGATCTTCTTCCTGGTGGTTGTCGTGCTGGGCGGCAGCGGCCGACTGTGGGGTGCGGCACTCGGCACGGTGGCGTTCTTCGTGGTGCCCGAACTGCTCACCAGCCTGCAGGCGTGGCGGCTGCTGATCTATGGCGTGGTGCTTCTCGCGCTCATGCTGTTCGCGCCGCACGGACTGCAAGGCGCGATCGCGTCCGGCTGGCGCAGCCTGCGCGTGGCACTCGGCGCGAGCCCTCGCCCGCCTCCGCGACCGGCGGGCACATCGAGTGCACCGGCCGTGCAGCGAGTGCAGGGCATGGCGGTTGCCGTCGAGGGCCTGCTCAAGCGCTTCGGCGGCGTAACTGCGCTCGATCGCGTGTCGCTCGCCGTCGAGGCGGGCTCGGTCCATGCCATCGTCGGGCCGAACGGCTCGGGCAAGACCACGCTGCTGAACATGATCTGCGGCTTCTTCCGTCCCGACGAGGGTTCCATCCGTCTCGATGATTTCGAGGTGGTGGGCCGCTCCACCGCAGGGATCGCGCGCCTTGGCGTCGGCCGCACCTTCCAGACGCCAAAACTGCTGCCTGAACTGTCGGCGACCGAGAACGCCATGCTCGGCGCGTTCGCCGCCGAGCGCGCGAGCACCGTCGAGGTCGCGTTGTGGGCGCCGCGCGCCCGGCGGGAGCACGCGGCGCTGGCGGCGCAGGCGCAGTACTTCCTCGACTTCGTCGGTTTGGGCGAGCGGGTACACGAACAGGCGGGCGAGCTGCCGCACGGCCAGCAGCGGCTCGCGGAAATCGCCCGCGCCTTGATCGGCCGGCCGCGTCTGCTGCTGCTCGACGAACCGGCGGCGGGACTGTCGATGACGGAGCTCGACAAGCTCGGCGCGCTGATCCGCTCGATCGCCGATCTCGGCGTCACGGTGGTGATCGTCGAGCACCATCTGGAGCTGGTCGCCGATATCTGTCGCCACGTCACGGTGCTCGACCGGGGGCACGTGCTCGCGGAGGGCGCGCCGGACATCGTGTTCGCCGATCCTGCCGTGATCGCCGCGTATATGGGCGCACGCCCGCTGGCAGATGCCGCCTCGCAGGCCGTCGTGCCATGACCGCGTTGCTGCAGGTGGAGGGGATCGACGTCGGTTACGGCCATGTCGGCGTGCTCGAAGATGTCAGCCTCACCGTCGACGAGGGCAGCATCGTCGCTCTGGTCGGCAGCAACGGCGCGGGCAAGAGCACGTTGCTGCGCGCGATCTCCGGCCTGCTCCGTCCGCGACGCGGCCGCATCGTGTTCGCGGGAACCGACCTCGCGGGAGCCGCCCCGAACCGGGTGGTCGACGCCGGCATCCTGCACGTGGCCGAGGGAAGGCGCCTGTTCCGCCAGCAGAGCGTGGATGACAATTTGGAGCTTGGCCTGTACGGCGTTCGCATCGGTCAGGATGAGGCGGCGGCGCGCTATGCGCGGGTGTTCGAGCTGTTCCCGGTGCTCGCGGAACGCCGCCAGGCGCGCGCCGGCGTGCTATCCGGCGGGCAGCAGCAGATGCTGGCGATCGCCCAGGCGCTGATGCGCGCGCCGCGTCTGCTGATGCTGGATGAGCCTTCGCTTGGTCTCGCGCCGATCATCGTCGATCAGGTACTCGATGTGCTCCTCCGGCTGCGCGCGGCGGACACCACGATCCTGCTGGTCGAGCAGATGGTCGAGCGCGCGCTGGAGATCGCGGATTTCGGTTTCGTGCTGCAGAATGGCCGCCTGATCGGCCAGGGGCCAGCGGCCGAGCTGGCCCGGAGCGATGTCGTCGCGCGCGCCTATGTCGGCGCCAAGCAACATTGATGTGGAGGAGAGCGGGATGATGAACCTGGATCGTCGGCAGATGCTGGTCGGCACGGCGGCCGGGCTCGCCGCGGGCGTCACGCTGCGACGCGCGCGCGGCGAGGAGGTTCTCCGCGTTGGCTGGATCCGCCCCACCACTGGGCGGCTCGCGAGCTCGTTCGCACCGCTCTACATCGGCGGGCTGATCGCGGTCGACGAGATCAACGCCGGCGGCGGGATCATGGGGCGCCGCATCGAGCGTGTGGAGCAGGATGACGAGGCGTCACCCGCCAAGGAGCCGGCAATCATGCGCAAGCTGCAGGATTCCGGCGTCAACATCATCTGCGGCCCGACCGGCTCCTCGCAGTCGCTCTCGGCACTCGCGGTAGGGCGGCAGCAGAACATCGTGCAGGCCGTGTACGCCAACGCCGCCGAGGTGGGTGACGGCGAGAAATACCCGACGAATTTCCAGTTCTGCTTCAACACCGTGCAGGAAGCCACCACGGTGGTGCAGTACCTGATCGGCAAACTCGGCGTAAAGAAGGTCGGCGTCCTACAGGAGAACACCGCGTTCGGCGAACAGGCGACGACGGCGACGCGCGGCGTGCTCGACAAGGCCGGGCTCAAACCCACCGACATTCAGGTCTATCCGCTTACCGCGCCCGATCTGAACCCCTACATCGCCAACCTGCGGAAATCGGGTGCGGAGGGCATCGTGATGTGGACCGCGAACACGCCGCAGGCGGCGGCGGTGTTCAACGCCCTGTCCTCGCAGCAATGGTTCCCGCCGATCTGCGGCCACAATGGCCTGCTGTCGGCCTCGCTGCTGAAGCTGGCTCCGAAGGAGGCGCTGAAGAACGTCTACTCGATCCATTTCCGTAACCTGTCCTTCACGGCGACCGAGAAGCCCGGACCGCTGCAGCAGGATTTTGCCAAGAAGCTGCAGAAATACCCGGAGGCCGAGGACGGAGCGGCGGCAGTCGCGGCGGCGCCCTATTACGACTTCCTGCATCTGCTCAAGAAGATCATCGAGAGCGAGAAGAGTTTCGACCCGCAGGTGATCCGCCGCGTGCTCAACAGCACCAGCGGTTACGCGGGGCTGGTCGGAACCTACAGCTTTACGCTCGCACGCCACACCGGCTTGTCGGCGGACGCATTGTGCATGGCAACCGTCCTCTCGCTGAATGACCCTCGCGCGGAATGGTGCTTCCGGGAGCGTGCGCCGGGCGCCTGAGACGCCTCAGCCCAGACGCCGTCGGTAGAGGGCGATCAGGCGCTCCCAATGCCGCTCGGCGGCCGGCCGGTCGTAGCACCAGCGTTGCGGGAACGCGAAGCCGTGGTGGACGCCGGGATAGAGCTCGATCTCACCCGCGGTGCCCGACGCGGCGAACAGGCCACGAAGTTCGTCCACCATCGGCAGGGGTGCCAACTCGTCGTGCTCGGCGCAGGCAATATAGAGTTCGCCCCGCGCGTTGCCGAGCGTGAGGTGCGGGCTCTCCTCGGCATCGCTGACCAGCCACGTGCCGTAGAAGGAGGCCGCGGCGGCGATGCGCCCGGGGAAGCGGGCTGCCGCCGCCAGCGCGTAGGGTCCGCTCATGCAGTAGCCGTGGCAGCCGACCGGTCCAGGCTTCGCATCCTGTTCCCGACCGACGAAATCGAGCATCGCGGCGACATCGTCCATCACCGGCGGGATGGTCATGCGGGTCCGGACGGCGCGCATCCGCTCGCGCTCCGCGCTGTCCTGCAGCACATCCGGCCCGAACAGCGTGTCGCGCCCCGCGCGATAGTACAGGTTCGGCAGAGCCACGTAGTAGCCGACGCTGGCGAGCCGGCGTGCCATGTCGCGCAGTTCCTCGCGGACGCCCGGCGCATCCATCAGGAGGAACACGGCCGGGAATGGGCCGTTGCGTTCGGGATGGCAAATGAAGGTCTCCATCGCGCCGGCCTTCGTCCCGATATCCCTCGTGCGCTCGATCATCCCCGTCCCTTCCCGGTCTGGCGTTCATCCAACGCGCGCAACCAGCACAGTCTTTGCCGAAATTCCTCGCCGGCGCTATTCTCCTCTCGGCCTCGAACCGTTGGACCGTCCGTAGCGGCACGACCGGAAGAATGGCTAAAGCCCGGGCAATCTGGGGAAGCAAGTTGGGGAGAGAACGATGTCAGACGCGACTCTGATTCACCCTTCCGTGGATCACGGCGTGAAGCCAGGCACGGCGAATTTCTCTGGCGGAACGCTTGTTTGCAAATGCGCCCAAGATCCGGTGAAGATCACCGTGAAGGGACAGATCGCTTACAATCACGCCTGCGGCTGCACCAAGTGCTGGAAACCCGAGGGGGCGATCTTCTCGGTCGTCGCCGTGGTGCCGCGCGACAATCTCAGCGTAACAGAGAACGGTGACAAGCTGGCGGCTGTTGACCCGAACGCCGCCATACAGCGCTTTGCGTGCAAATCATGTGGCGTCCACATGTACGGCCGGATCGAGAACAAGAACCATCCGTTCTACGGGTTCGACTTCGTCCATCCGGAGCTGTTCCAGGAGTCGGGCTGGGCGGCGCCGGAATTCAGCGCGTTCGTGTCCTCCGTCATCGAGGCTGGTGTCAGCCCCGACAGGATGGGCGCGATCCGGGGGAGGCTGAAGGAACTCGGGCTCGAGCCCTATGATTGCCTGTCCCCGCCGCTGATGGACGCGATCGCAACGCATGTCGCGAAGGCGTCGGGCGCGCTGCCGAATTGATCGGTGCGGGACAGCGCCAGGCGCTCGAAAGCCTGTCGTTGTCCCGTCATCCGAATTACTGCTTCTTCTGGCCGTCCGGTCCGAACTGTTCGAGATACGCGATGACGTCCTTTCTCTTCTGGGCATCCTTCAAGCCCGGAAAGATCATCTTCGTGTGCGGCACCACGGTCTGCGGAGACGTCAGGTATTTATCGAGCTCCTCCGGCGTCCACGTGATGCCGGAATCCTTGTTGGCCGGCGAGTAGTTGTAGCCCGCATAGGTGCCTGCCTTGCGTCCAACGACGCCGTTCAGCACCGGCCCGACCGCGTTCTTCGCGGTGGGACCGATCTGATGGCAAGCCCGGCAGACGATAAAATCCTTCTCGCCCGCCGCCGCGTCCTGCGCCAAAGCGGGGGCAACGGACACGACGACGAAAGTCATTGCCAGAAAAGCGGCTCGCACCACGCGATCTCCCTCTGCTCGGTTGATATGCTTCAAAACTCGGGCGCCGGCGGATCAGTGTCAACGCAACCATTGCCAACGCAAGAGGCGCCGGAAGGATCAGCTTTTCTGATCTTCATGATCGGGCCATTCGCAGTGCCAGCGCACCACGCGGAATCTCGGATGCTCCTCCACCCACTGCGCCAGATACGGCGGCGCCTGCATGGTGCAGCTCCGCAGCGAGCCTTCCGACTGGAACAGCAGATGGTACTCGTGGCACGCGCTCGGGTCAGCCAATGCGCACGCCAGGACGATGAGGTCGACCGTGTTCATCGCTGCCTCCCATGCCCTGCTTGTAGCCGGTCGCAGCCGACGGAGCGAGCAGCAGAATAGTCGCGCGAGCGTGAGGACCGCCGCACCGGCTTGAATGGGCACGGCGGGTCGCCCATGCTGGCCGGCATGACACTTCCAGACGCGGTGCCGGGTGACGGCTTCGGCAGGCGCGCGCTGATCGCAACGGCGGCCGGTGCTTCCCTTGCCGTGCCGTCGCGGCGATCCCGGGCCGACACGCCGACCGTCAAGCTTGGCTATCTCCGGTCGACCGCCCGACGGCCGACCATCTCGCTGCTCGACAAGCGGGCGGCCGATGATGGCTTGGCCGGCGCCAAGCTGGCGATCTCCGACAACAACACGACCGGCCGGTTCATGGACCAGCGGTTCGAGCTGTCGGACGCTCCGGTGAGCGCGGACGAGGATCCCTCGGCGGCCCTCGATGCGCTCGCCGGTCAGGGGGTCGCGCTCGTCCTGACCGACCTCGACGCCGCACGCCTGCTGAGCCTTGTGCGGGACGAACAGAAGAAGGGACTGACCTTCTTCAATATCGCCGCCCCGGACGATAGCCTGCGGCAACAGGACTGTCGCGACAACGTGATCCACGTGGCGCCCAGCCGGAGCATGTTGGCCGATGCGGTCGCGCAATACCTCGTGTGGAAGAAGTGGCCGCGCTGGGTACTGGCCTACGGTTCGCACCCCGAGGACGCGATGCTTGCGGATGCCTATCGCCGCTCGGCCAAGCGGTTCGGCGGGCGCATCGTGAAGGAGCTCGAGTACAAGGACACCGGCGGAGCGCGCCAGACCGATTCCGGCGTGGCGCAGACGCAGCAGCAGATGCCGGTGTTCACGCAGGGGTTGCCCGAGCACGACGTCCTGGTGACGGCGGACGAGAACGAGGTATTTGCCGGCTATCTCCCCTATCGCACCTGGGACGCGCGGCCGGTCGCCGGCTCGGCTGGGCTGCGGCCGGTGACGTGGGATCCGAACAGCGAGTCCTGGGGCGGGACGCAGTTGCAGGATCGCTTCATCCGCGCGGCGCATCGCACCATGTCGCCGCTCGACATGCAGGCCTGGGTCGCCTGCCGCATGATCGGCGAGGCGGCCAGCCGCAGCCGGTCGACCGATCCGGCGACGATCATGCAGGACATGCGGCGCCCGGAGTTCGGCGTGGCCGCCTACAAGGGCCAGAGGCTCACACTGCGCGACTGGGACTGGCAGCTGCGTCAGCCGATCCTGCTGGCCGACGGGCGCACGGTGGTCTCGATCTCGCCGCAGGCGGGCTTCCTGCACCAAGTGACGGCGCTCGATACCCTCGGCATCGACCGCCCGGAAACTCAATGCAAGCTGAAATGACCCATCTGGCCGCCGCGCGACGCATCGCATTCGTCTGTCTGCTCGCCGGCGTGAGTTGGGCGCAGCCCGCGCGGGCCTACACGGCGTATGTGACGAACGAGCGCGACAATACGATGAGCGTCATCGACCTCGACCAGATGAAGACGGTGAAGACGGTGCCGGTCGGCCAGCGGCCGCGCGGCATCACCATGACCAAGGACGGCAGCGAGATCCTGATCTGCGCCAGCGACGACGACACCATCCAGATCATCGACGCCAAGACGCTGCGCATCGTTGGCGACCTGCCGTCGGGTCCGGATCCCGAGACCTTCGCCCTGCACGTCTCGGGCAATCCGCTCTACGTGTCGAACGAGAACGACAACATGATCACCGTGATCGACGTGCCGGCGCGCAAGATGATCGCGGAAATCCCGACCGGCGTGGAGCCGGAGGGCATGGCGGTGAGTCCCGATGGGCAAACCATCGTCAACACATCCGAAACCACCAACATGGCGCATTTCCTCGACTACAAGACGCACAAGATGGTGGCCAACGTCCTGGTGGATCCGCGGCCTCGCATCGCCGCGTTCAAGCACGACGGGTCGGAGGTCTGGGTCTCCTCCGAGCTCGGCGGGACGGTCAGCGTGATCGACGCCGCCAAGCACGTGATCACCCACAAGATCCGCTTCGACGTGCAAGGATTGCGCGCCGAAGGCATCCAGCCGGTCGGCATCCGCTTCACCAACGACGACAAGACCGCTTTTGTCGCGCTGGGGCCGGCGAACCGCGTCGCCGTGGTGGACGCGCAGACGTACAAGGTCCGTCAGTACCTGCTGGTCGGCCAGCGCGTCTGGCACATGGCGTTCACGCCGGACCAGAAATACCTACTGACCACGAACGGGCTTTCCAACGACGTCTCGGTGATCGACGTGGCTTCGCTGGAGGTCGTGAAGTCGATCCAGGTCGGTCGCCTGCCCTGGGGCGTGGTCGTGTCGCCCAAATGACAGCGGCAGTCGTGCAAGACGCGTCGCGGACGGCCGAGCTCGATCCCATTCCGGCGCTCGCGGTCCGCGGGGTCAGCCATTCATATGGCGCCCGCAAGGCGTTGGTCGATGTCAGCCTCACGGTGCAGCAGGGACGCTTCAGCGTGCTGCTCGGGCTGAACGGCGCGGGAAAGACCACGCTGTTCTCGCTGATCACCCGGCTATACGACACGCAGCGCGGATCGGTCGATGTGCTGGGCCATCCGGTCGCGCGCGAGCCGGGGGCGGCACTCCGCCTGCTCGGCGTGGTGTTCCAGGCGCGCACGCTCGATCTCGACCTGTCGGTGATGGAGAACCTGCTCTACCACGCGGCGCTGCACGGGATCGGCGGCCGCGAGGCGCGACGGCGCGCGCAGGCCGCGCTGGAGGAGGTCGAGATGGCCGACCGCGTGCGAGAAACGGCCCGCAAGCTGTCGGGCGGTCAGATGCGCCGCGTGGAGATCGCACGGGCGCTGCTGCACCGCCCGCGCGTGCTGGTTCTAGACGAGCCGACCGTCGGGCTGGATGTCGCCTCGCGCGCGGCGATCCTGCGCCATGTCCGCACGCTGGTGCGCGAGCGCGGCGTCGCGGTGCTGTGGGCGACGCATCTGCTGGACGAGGTGGAGCAGGGCGACGCGGCGGTGGTGCTGCATCTCGGTCGCGTGCTGGCCGCCGGCGACGTGCCCGACATCATCCGCTCCGCCGGTGCGGCCGACATGCGCGGTGCGTTCACCGCGCTGACGGACGGGGCAGCGGGGAGAGACAGCGAATGAGCGCCAGCCTGATCGGCGAGGAGAAGGGCTTCACCGCCGCGCAGTACTTCGTGTGCCTGCGCGGCATCGTCTGGCGCGAGGCGCTGCGCTTCGTGCATCAGCGAGAGCGCTTCATCTCCGCCCTGGTGCGTCCGCTGGTCTGGCTGTTCATCTTCGCTGCGGGATTTCGCCAGATCCTCGGCGTGTCGATCATCCCGCCCTACGACACGTACGTGCTGTATGAGGTCTATGTGACGCCGGGCCTGATGGCGATGATCCAGTTGTTCAACGGGATGCAGTCCTCGCTCTCGATGGTCTACGACCGCGAGATGGGGAACATGCGGATGCTGCTGGTCAGTCCGTTCCCACGCTGGTACTTGCTGATCGGCAAGCTGTTGGCCAGCACCGCCGTTTCCGTGCTGCAGGTCTACGCCTACCTGGTTGTCGCCTGGCTCTGGGGGATCAAGCCGCCGCCCTGGGGCTATCTCGCCGTGCTGCCCGCGCTCGTGCTGTCGGGGATGATGCTTGGGGCACTCGGGATGCTGCTCTCCTCGGCGATCCGCCAGCTCGAGAATTTTGCCGGCGTGATGAATTTCGTGATCTTCCCGATGTTCTTCGCGTCCTCGGCGCTGTATCCGCTGTGGCTCGTGCAGCAGTCGAGCCCGGTGGTGTACACGATCTGCCGGCTCAATCCGTTCACCTATGCGGTGGAGCTGATCCGCTTCGCACTGTACCTTGAGATCGACTGGATCTCGCTCGCGGTCGTGGCGGGCATGACGGTCCTGTTCACCGCCGGCGCGATCCTCGCCTACGACCCGGCGCGCGGCCTGATCGCGCGGCGTGGCGGGTGATCCGGCGCGCTCACACGCTGGGCGGGGTGACGCTGGCGATTGCGCTGCTCGCGACGGCCGCGGCAATGGCCGCTCCGCCCGGCCCGCGCGATCCCGACTGGCCATGCCAGCAGATCAAGGTTCCCGAATTGTCGCTCGGCGCCGTGTGGTCCGGTCCGCCGGTCGATCCGCAGCAGACCGGCTGGCAGCAGGACCGCCAGGTCGCGGATCTTGCGCACCGACTGGCGCAGCGGCGCATTTCGATCGACCAGGCGGAAGCGGAAATCCGCGCCTTCGCTGAGCAAACGGGGGCGGAGAAACCCCAGCGAATGCTGGCGCTGCTCGTCGCCCTGTTCGACAGCCTGAATCGCGAGCGGGAGAGCGTGATCGCCGGGCTCGATCGCTTTGGTCATCGCCAGAAGGAACTCGCCGACAGCTTGCGGGCGGACAACGACAGGCTGAGCACGATGCACCAGGATGCCGGCGCCGATCCAGCGGCAGTGCAAAAGCTCACGCAGCAGGTCACCTGGGAAGTGCAGGTGTTTCAGGACCGGCGCGAGGCGCTGGGCTACGCTTGTGAAGTGCCGGCCGCGATCGAGCAACGGCTCTTCGCGCTGGCACGCACGATCCAGCACACGGTGCAGTAGCTCACTCATCGGGCCGCGGCATCGGCTGGCGCAATTCCAGCGGCAGGCCGGATTGCGCCCATCCGTCGGTGCCCGCGGGATACCAGGCGACGTGCGTGTAGCCGAGCGACAGCGCGCGCTTCGCGGCGTTCCATGACATCCAGCATTGCGCCAGGCAGTAGAACACCACGACACGGTCCCGGTCGCCGCTGGTGGCCTGTTGCAGGTTGCTGGCGAAATAGTCCTCCATGATCGGCGCCAGCGCGCCATAGCCGGTGTCCGGCAGCCAGATGCTGCCGGGCAAGTCCTCGCGCGGCTTGGGACGCCAGATCGTTCCGGCCGGCAGCCCTGCCGGGCGCGGCGGCCGCGGCAAGACGTCCACGAACACCGCCGCCCGTTCGTCCCAGAGCGCGTGAGCCTGCGCGGTGTCCAACACCGTGGCACCTTGCAGCGTCGCCGGCGCGGGCGCGCGGTAGTCGTCCATCCGATAGCCCGACGGCTCGGACGCCCGCGGCGCCGGCGAGCAGCCCCGCCATCAGCGCCAGCAGGAGGCGCCTGGTCATGGCGAGACCAGTTTGCCCTGCTCGTCCAGCAGCGGAACGCCATATTCGGACAAGATCCGGTCGATCTCCGGCCGGTTCTCCGCGATCAGGCGATTGAGCTTGCGCTTCCAGTCCTGGTCGGTGCGGCGCACGCCCATGCGCGATGCGGAAATCCATCCGCTCCTGTTCCTTCAGCAGCGGCACCACCGTCAAATGCGGCTCGACCCGCTGCGCGTAGTAGCCGGCCATTGGGCCCCACAGCACGCCGGCGTCGATGCGACCGGCCGCGACGTCGTCCGCCATCTCCTTGGCCGGCACGATCACGCGCGTATCGACCGTCAGCGGATAGGGCTTCGCCAGCGCCATCAGGCCGTCATGCGCCATGACGGTGGCGGGCGGCGTGCCGGCGACGACGCCGATGTGCTTGCCCTGGAGCCGCGGATCCTCCAGCGACTCGACGCCGTCCAGGCCGTTGCCCGGCTTGAACACCAGCGCGTAGGTCGTGCGGTAGTAAGGGTTCGTGGTCTGCACCAAGTCGTCGCCGACCGCCACACCCATCACCACGTCGCAGCGCAACGCATTCAGGGTGTTGCGCACGAAGCCGATCACCTGCGGGAAGTAGACGTAGCTGACGGGTTCGCCGAGCTTGGCGGCGAGCAGTGCCGCGAGCTTGTTCTCGAATCCCGTCGCCGGTCTCGTCGGAGAACGGCAGGTTGTGCGGGTCCGCGCAGACGCGGAACACCTTGGGGTCGACCAGTTCCACCGACCCGCCGAGACCGGGCGCCTGGGCGCTCGCGCGCGACGCGGCGAACAGGATCAGGACGCAGATCACCGCGCGACACCACGGCCCGATCCGCTCAATGCGTGATGCGATCCGGCGCATGTCTCAGCCCATGCACTCATCCTCGGCCTTGCTGTAGGCCTCCGGCTTCGGCTCGTGCTTCTCGGGACGTCCGCGGCCGACGGCACCATCGCTCGCGGGCGCGCAGATAGACGTAGATCGCGTCGATGTAGCACATGACGTTCTTGTTCTCCCCTTCCGCCGGCATGACCAGGTTCTGCGCCGGCGAGACGTCCTTCTTGCCGCCCGCGACAGTCGCATAGAAGGTCGAATAGTCGATGTGCTTCAGCGAATCGATCAGCGCCGGCGCGTAGGTGGACCCCAGCCCGTCCGGCCCGTGGCACTGCAGGCAGTCGGCGCTGTAGCGTATGAAACCGACATAGGTGTACCAGTCGACCTTGCCGTCATCGCCGATCTTGAAGGTCGGGTTGCCGTCCTTGTCCGCCCATTTGCCGTCCTGCGACTTCACGGCGGCCGGATCGCCGGCTCCGTCGGCAACCGCGTAGGCCATGCCGACGGACAGGCTCAAGGCCGCGACAGCCCATGCGGCGGCACGAAACATTCTCTGCACTGCGGCTTCCTTGCTGATAGGAAAAAAGCCGGCCGACGTCGGCTCGATCGCCAGGACGCCGGCCGGGATAGACGAGCGCGCAAAGCCCAGAGGATCAGCTTGGCGGGAGCTCGAACACCGTCAGCGCGCCGCCGAGCGACGTGTAGTTGTTCAGCGCGGCATAGCCGCCGACCGCGCCAAGACCGGCATGCGGATCGGTCAGCCCGGCCGCGAGGCCGATGCCGGCCCAACCGCCGACGCCGGACAGCACCGCGACGTATTGCTTGCCGTCATGCTCATAGGTCATGACGTTGCCGATGATGCCGGACGGGGTCTTGAACCTGTACAGCTCCTTGCCGGTCTTGGCATCCACCGCCTTCAGGTAGCCCTCCAGCGTGCCGTAGAACACCACGCCGCCCTTGGTCGCCAGCGCGCCCGACCAGACCGAGAACTGCTCCGGATCGGACCACACGATCTTGCCCTTGGTCGCATCCCAGGCGATGAAGTTGCCCATGTTCTTGCCGCCCGGCGGCGGATACATCGACAGCGTCGCGCCGACATAGGGCTGGCCCGCCGTGTAGGAAACGCGGAACGGCTCGTAGTCCATGCAGACGTGGTTGGTCGGCACGTAGAACAGCCCGGTATCCGGGCTGTAGCTCGCCGGCTGCTCGTCCTTGGTGCCGAGCGCGGCCGGACAGATGCCCTGATGGTTCACGTCCTGCCGTCTCGGTCGAGTACTTCTTGTCGACGATCGGGCGGCCGTAATTCTTGCTGCTCTTGTCCATGTCGATCCTGGTCGCCCAGTTGACCGCCGGATCGTACTTCTCGGCGACCAGCAGCTCGCCGGTCTCACGGTCCAGCGTGTAGCCGAACCCGTTGCGGTCGAAATGCACCAGCGTCGGGACGCGTCTTGCCGCCGATCTCCTGGTCGGCGAGGATCATCTCGTTGACGCCGTCATAGTCCCATTCGTCGTGCGGCGTCATCTGGTAGACCCACTTCGCCATCCCGGTATCGGGGTCGCGCGCGAAGATCGTCATCGACCATTTGTTGTCGCCGGGACGCTGGTTCGGGTTCCAGGTCGAGGGATTGCCGGAGCCGTAGTAGATCAGGTTCAGCTTCGGATCGTACGAAGTACCAGCCCCAGGTGTCGCCGCCGCCGATCTTCCACTGGTCGCCCTGCCAGGTCTTCAGGCTGGAATCGGCGCCGATCGGCTTGCCGAGCGACGTGGTCTTCTGCGGATCGACCAGCAGATCGTTGTCCGGGCCTTCGGAATAGGCGCGCCAGACCTGCTTGCCGTCCTTGACCGAGTAGGCCGCGACCCAGCCGCGCACGCCGAACTCGCCGCCGGAGACGCCGACATAGACCTTGTCCTTGACCACCATCGGCGCGTCGGTGCCGGTCGCGCCCTTGCTCGGGTCGTCGGTCTTCACCGACCAGACGACCTTGCCGGTCTTGGCGTCCAGCGCCACCAGCGTGGTGTCCGCCTGATGCAGGAAGATCTTGCCGTCGCCATAGGCGACGCCACGATTGACCGTGTCGCAGCACATCACCGGAATGACGTTCGGATCCTGCTTCGGCTCGTATTTCCAGAGGATCCGGCCGTCGTGGTTCAGGTCGAGCGCGAAGACGGTGTTGGGGAACGGCGTGTGCACGTACATCATGTCGCCGATGACCAGCGGCGCGCCCTCGTGGCCGCGCAGCACGCCGGTCGAGAACGTCCAGGCGACCTGCAGCTTGCCGACGTTCTGCGCCGTGATCTGGTCGAGCGCGGAATAGCGCTGGTTGTCGTAGGTGTTGGTCGGCATCACCACGTTCGGCGGCTTCTTCTGCATCTTGACGAGATCGTCGTTCCAGCAGTCTGCGCGACGCCGGCCGTAGTCATCAACAGCGACGACAGCATGATTGCTGCCGTCAGAGAAGCCTGACGAACCACGTCCATTGATTTCCTCCCGTTTATTGCTCGGACGCCCGAATGGACGAACTCGGCCCACTGGTTCAGCCAAGGCAGCTTGGGAGGAGACGCTCCGATGGGTTTCTCGACGCGCCGATGTTCCGCATGCAAGGGAACTTGCCAGCGAGCCGGAGCCGCCTTCGGGGATTTCCCACCCTCCAACCAGCGGGAAACCCGTTGAAGCCAGAGACACGCCAGCGTAAGCAGCGCGACAACCCGACTGCAAATCACGCGACCGTGACACGGGCCGTCAGATCCGAGCCGCAACGGAGATAATATCGTGCGAGCGATGAAAGCGTTGGCCGGCCTGGTGATCGCTTTCGCGACCGGCGCCCCGATGGCGCTGGCCGATGACCACCCGCGCCCGCCATCGGTCGAGAGCGTCGCACCCGGCGACTACGCGCATTTCGGCCAGATCGCGCTGACCACCCCGCAGAATGCCGGCGACATCGCCAATCTCGGCATCATCGTCGGCCGGGATGCCGTTGCGGTCGTCGATACGGGCGGCAGCGTCCAGGTCGGCGAGCGCCTGCTGGCCGCGATCCGCAGCATCACCGGCAAGCCGGTCCGCTATGTGATCAACACGCACGAACATCCGGACCACGTCTTTGGCAACGCCGCGTTCGGACCGGGCGTCGACCTTCGTCGGACACCACAATCTGCCGGCCGAACTGGCGAAACGCGCACGCTATTATCTGCGATCCTTCCGCGACGCGCTGGGCGCGGCGGCCATCGCCGAGGTCCGGATCATCCCGCCCACGCTGCTGGTGGACGACGAGACGACCCTGGATCTCGGCGGCAGACGCCTGCGGCTCACCGCCTGGAGCCCCGCCGCGCACACTGATTGCGACCTGACGGTGCTGGACGAGACGACCGGCGTGCTGTTCGCCGGCGACCTGGTGTTCCTCCAGCATGTTCCGGTGGTCGACGGCAGCCTGCCGGGCTGGCTTTCGGTGCTGCCGCGCCTGGCGAAGCTGCCGGCCCGGATCGTCGTGCCGGGTCACGGCCGGCTGATTGCACCTTGGCCGGCGGCGCTGGACGACGAGCGGCGCTACCTGACGTCGCTCGCCGCCGATGCGCGACGGCTGATCGCGGCGG
The DNA here is from genome assembly GCA_963799825.1 of uncultured Alphaproteobacteria bacterium. Taxonomy (GTDB): domain Bacteria; phylum Pseudomonadota; class Alphaproteobacteria; order Acetobacterales; family Acetobacteraceae; genus JAFKFI01. The sequence continues at coordinate 1,013,137 of CAWCYL010000006.1, read as the reverse complement.
GCGTGCCGCTGGCCCAGGCCGTGCCGCAGATCGGCGCAATCGGAACGCGATCGCTGGTCGCTGTTCGACGACTACAACCCGCGCAACGCGACGGCGGCGTTCAGCGAACTGGAGTGGGAATAGCGTCGCTCGCTCCGCGCCGGCCGCGATAGGCATAGTGGAGCGGCCGACTCGACGGAGCCCTTCCGCCAGTGCCAGCATCCGCGCAGTGATGCGGCGACAGTTCGCAGGCCGGGTCGGTGGCGGCGGCGTCACCGGCGATGGCCAGCGCCTGGCAGCGGCAGCCGCCGAAATCGATCTCGCGAAATCGCAGGACCGGCATGGCTCCTGCATCCAGTCGGTGCCGCGAAACGCCTGGAACGCCGGCGAACGCGCCCAGATTTCCGCCAGCGAATGATCGCGCACCGACCAGAATTCCAGCCCTGGGAATCGTCTCCGCGGCGTGGCAGGGCAGCACGAGGCCGGACGGCGTGACGTTCAGCGAACGGCGCCCCCAGCCGCCCATGCAGGGCTTCGGCCGCTCGGGCATAATAGTCCGGAACCACGAGATCGATCGCCAGCCGGCCCGCGTAGCGGGCCGTATCCGCTCGACTCGTCCATCGCGCGCTCCACCTGCTCGCGCGTCGGCATCAGCGCATCCCGGTTGCGCAGCGCCCAGCCGTAATACTGCGCGTGCGCGACCTCGACCCGGCCGGCCCCGAGTGAAGCGGCCAGTTCCACCATGGCAGTCACCCGGTCGATATTGGCGCGATGGATCACGGCATTGACGGTCAGCGCCATCCCGGAGCCCGACCACCGCGACCGGCGAACGCCAGCTTGCGGGCATGCGCGCCCCGGTAGCCTGCGATGCGGTCGGACGATCCGGCGTCGGTGTCCTGGATCGACAGCTGCACATGATCCAGCCCGGCGGCCTCCAGCCGCTCCAGCCGGGCTGCATCCAGCCCGATCGCCGAGGTGATCAGATTGGTGTAAAGCCCGCGCCTCGTGCGCCGAGGCGGCGATCTCCACCAGGTCGCGGCGCGACGCCGGCTCGCCGCCGGACAGATGGACCTGCAGCACGCCCATCGCGGCGGCCTCGCGGAACACGCGCGCCCAGTCGGCGGTATCCAGTTCGTCGGCGCGGCTCTCGAGCTCCAGCGGGTTCGAGCAATACGGACAGGCGAGCGGGCAGCGATGGGTCAGTTCGGCGAGCAGACCGAGTGGCGCCGGGACATCGGGCGGCGACGCGCCATCTCAGGCGACCAGCAGCCGCTTGGCGACCATCTCGGCCAGCATGTCCGTCACGTCCTGCGCAATCACGCGACCGGTCGGCGGTGTATAGCACCGCCAGTTCATCGATGATCTGCGCCGATGGTGCGGGTGCCGTCGCAGCGGCGCAGGATTTCGCTGGCCGGACCCTCCGCCTCGATCACCCGTTCGGGGCAGAGCAGCACCCAGGCATCGCGCGTCTTGTCGAAATGCAGGCGCACGCCCGGCGCCAGCCGCGGCCGTCGGGCAGCGGCGCGCGCGGGCTCAGGCATCGGCGGCCTCCGGCACGAACGCGCCGGGCGGGATCAGCCCCGGCGTCACATAGGCATAATGCAGCGCGTCCATCATGCACCACAGCACGTCGCACTTGAAGACAAGCGTGTCGATCACCGCCTGCTGCTGCTCGGGGGTGCGCGCGTGCCGCTTCACCCAGTCCAGCGCGAAGGTCGCATCGCGCTCGGCCTGCGGCGGGCGCTTGTCGAAATACGACAGGATCTCCGGCGTGACGTAGTCGTAGTTCGCCAGCATCCCGCTCATGCGCTCGGTGATGATCTGCGGCGAGAACAGCTCGGTCAGGCAGGAGGCGACCGCTTCCAGCAGGCTGCGTTCGCGCACGTAATGCACATAGGCCTGCACGGCGAAACGCGTCGCCGGCAGCAGCAGCCGCGTGGAGGTGACGTCCGCGCGGTCGAGTCCCAGCCCATCGGTCAGTCTCAGCCATCGCTCGATGCCGCCGGGACGGCTCTCGTCGCCGTCATGGTCATCCAGCCGCTTGCGCCATTCGCGCCGCAGCGCCTGATCCTCGCAGCGCCCGATCAGCGAGGCGTCCTTCAGCGGGATCATCGCCTGGTAATAGTAGCGGTTGAGCGCCCAGGCCTGGACCTGGCCCTTGCTGCATTTGCCGGTGTGCAGCATGCGATGGAACGGGTGGAGGATGTGATAGCGCTGCGCGCCGATCTCGCGCAGCCGGTCCTCCAGTTCCGCACCGGTCATCAAATCGGTCACAGCCGCACCTCCATCCCGTCATAGGCGACCTCGAAGCCGGCGGCCTCGACCGCCGACGCTCGGGCGAGTCGGCGAGCAGGATCGGATTGGTGTTGTTGATGTGCAGCAGGATGCGCCGCCCCGGCAGATCGCCGAGCCGCGCCAGCGTCCCGTCCGGCCCGCTGATCGGCACGTGGCCCATGCGGCGGCCGGTTTTCTGGCCGAGACCGGCGACGATCATCTCGTCGTCGGTGAACAGCGTGCCGTCGAAGAACACCACGTCGGCGCCGCAGTCGCGCGCGCACCGCGTCGGTGATCTCGGCGCAGGCGGGCGCGACGATCACGCTGCGACCGTCCGCCTGCAGCATCGCCGCGTAGGTCGGTCCGGCCTCGGGTTGAGCGGCCGCCCGGTCCTCGCGGTACAGCGGCACCTTGCCCGGCATCGGCAGCAGCGTCAGCGTCAAGCCGGCCGCCGCACGGCACCGGCTCCAGCGGCGCGACCTCCACCCGCCGCACCAGCGCGGGATCGAGCACGTCGAAAATCGGATTGGCGGCGAGCAGGTCCAGCATCGGGCGCGGCGCGTAGATGTTGAACGCCTGCCGCTCCCGCAGCACCAGCAGGCCGGCGATCGCGTCGACATCGCCGCCGATCAGCACCACGCCGATGATCGGCGAATCACGTCTGCCAGCGCGCGGCCGCAATGCCGGCGCCCGCGAGATCTGCTGGCGCAGGTCGGGTGAGGCACCGACGACGAGCCAGCTCACCGTCGCCGTGACCGCGACACTCGCCTGGGTCGCGGGACGAACCCGCGGGTCGCCTGCCCGCGCAAGCGCGCACAGCCGGCACCCACAGTTCCACTGCGGGAAACCGCCGCCCGCCGCCGAGCCGAGCACCAGGGCCGTCGGTCCCGCGGCTCGGTCAATCATCCGTGATGAGGGTCTCGAAGCGCTACAGCTTCCCGGCCAGGTAGCCGTTGATCTCCATGCCGATGCAGATTTCGCGGAGCGTCGGACGTGTCCAGGCCATATGGAGTCTCCTCTTTGCTTCTCGGGCGAGCCGGAACTGTTGGTTGCGCATCGCGGCCCGAGCTGCAGCCTACGACCTTGCAGGCTGTCGCGTCCAGGCCGCGCGTCACGAAGCGACATGCTTTCGCACGCACGCTCAGTGACTATATTGCGAGACAGGGACCGGCGAAGAACCGGACCGCATCGCCTGCTCGCAGGATGGGGATTGGCCATGAAGGGACAACGGGGCGCATACGTCCTCTGCCGCGCCGCACGCTGCTCGCCGCGCTGGCGGCGGGCGCCCTGATTGGTCCACTGGGCGGTCGCGCGCCGGCGCAGGCCCGGCCCAGGAAGATCCCTGGCCGTCGCTCGCCGCGCAGATCTTCAACGACCGACCGCTGCGGGACGGCAGGCGTCCTGGCGATCGACGCGCCGTACCGCGCCGAGGATGCGGCCCTCGTCCCGCTCACCATCCGCAGTCTGCTGCCGCCCGGCGACACGCGGCAGTTCGCGCGCATCACCTGGTGATCGACGCAAACCCCTCGCCGCTCGCCGCCACTTGGTCGCCCGGCCAGGACAGCGGAATGCGCGCGATCTCCACGCGCGTCCGCGTCGACTCCTACACCAACGTCCACGCCGTCGCCGAGCTCAGCGACGGCCAGCTTTACGTCGCCGAACGGTTCGTCAAGGCCGCCGGCGGGTGCTCGGCGCCGGCGGCGAAACAGGACAGCGACGCCATCCCGCCAGGCACGATGCGCTTCCGCCAGTTCCCGCCCGCGCCGGACGCGACATCCGGCCTGCGGGAGGCCCAGCTGATGATCCGGCATCCGAATTACTCGGGAATGCAGATGGACCAGCTCACGCGGCTCTACGTGCCCGCGCATTTCATCAAGTCCGTGCATCTGTGGCAGGGCGACGACCTGCTGCTCGCGATCGAGAGCGGCATCTCGATCTCCGAGAACCCGGAATTCCGCTTCGACTACCGGCCGAACGGGGCAACCCGGTTCCGCGCCGAGGCCGAGGACAACGAGGGAAAGGTCTTCAAGGACCAGTGGCCCGTCACACCGGCCTAGTCGCGGCCTTGGGGCTAGAAGCAGCGCACTTCGGCCTCGGCCTGCGCCTCCTCCAGCCCGGTCAGCATCTTGTTCGACGTCCCGGTGCGAAACTCCTCGCCAAGATAGCCGCCGCCCGAGCGGCGCATCCGCAGCACCGTCTCGGCGCGCTCGTAGCTCTCGAAGGGAAGCACCGATGCGATCACGTCGATTGCGCAGGAGCAGCGCCGCAGCGCCTCGGGCGTCCCGCCGTTGGTTGCCATGCAGGCGAACACGTACTCGGCGCGCGCGGCGGTGGGATAGCCGTCACGGTCATCGGCCGTCGCTCCTGCCGCGTTCGGCCGGGCAGGCAAGGCCATCAGCAGGCCGAGGCCAAGCAGAAGTGATCTCATGGCAATGCTCCAGCCGTGGCGCGACAACGACGATCATACCGCGCCGCGCCAGCGCCGGCACGATGTGGAGTCCACGATGACGATGCTGCTTCGGCAGATCCCGCCACTTGCGCTGTGCGCCTTTGTCACGTTCGGCGCCGCGGCGGCAGACCGGTTTTTCGCGTACAATCTCACCACCTCGACCGAGTTCACCGGTGTCTATCTCGCGCCGGCCGGAACCGAGAACTGGGGCCCCAACCAGGCGCTCAACGACAAGGACAAGAGCCTGGAAACCTCCGAGCGGCTCGCCCTCACCGGTATCGGTCGCGGGCGCTTCGACGTGAAGCTGCAGGACCGCAAGGGTCACACCTGCGTGAAGCGTGACGTTGACCTGGCGCGGGACACGAGCTTCGACATCCGCGATGGCGACCTGGTGGATTGTCGCTGAGCCCGGATGGCAGACACCTTGATCCGCGGCGCCGCGACCGCCACCATCCGGCCGCGCATTCCAGGGAGGAGAGACGATGAAGACCCGCGCCGCTGTCGCCCGCAAGGCCGGTGACAAGCTCAGCCTGGAGACGGTCGATCTCGACGGCCCGCGCGACGGCGAGGTGCTGGTGGAGATCAAGGCCACCGGCATCTGCCACACTGACGAATACACGCTGTCCGGCGCCGACCCGGAGGGGCTGTTCCCCGCCATCCTGGGCCATGAGGGCGCCGGCGTGGTGGTGGATGTCGGCCAAGGCGTAAGCAGCCTGAAGAAGGGCGATCACGTCATCCCGCTCTACACGCCGGAGTGCCGCCAGTGCGAATATTGCCTGTCGCGCAAGACGAACCTGTGCGTGGCGATTCGCGCCACCCAGGGGCGCGGCGTGATGCCGGACGGCACCAGTCGCTTCTCGGCGGCCGGCGAGCCGGTGTTTCATTACATGGGCACGTCCACCTTCGCGAATTTCACCGTCCTGCCGGAGATCGCCCTGGCGAAGATCCGCGAGGACGCGCCGTTCGAGAAGGTCTGCTACATCGGCTGCGGCGTGACCACCGGGATCGGCGCGGTGATGAACACCGCGAAGGTCGAGGCCGGTGCCCGCGCGGTCGTGTTCGGGCTCGGCGGCATCGGGCTCAACGTAATCCAGGGGCTGCGCATGGTCGGCGCCGAGCAGATCGTCGGCGTGGACCTCAACCCCGCGCGCCAGGCGGCGGCGGAAAAGTTCGGCATGACGGATTTCGTCAATCCGCGCGACGTCGAGGGCGACCTCGTGCCCTACCTGGTCAATCTCACGAAGGGCGGCGCGGATTATTCCTTCGAATGCATCGGCAATGTGAATGTCATGCGCCAGGCGCTGGAATGCGCGCATCGCGGCTGGGGCAAGTCGGTCATCATCGGCGTCGCCGGATCCGGGCAGGAGATCGCGACGCGTCCGTTCCAGCTCGTCACCGGCCGCGTCTGGATGGGCACCGCCTTCGGCGGCGCGCGCGGGCGCACCGACGTGCCACGGATCGTCGATTGGTACATGGACGGCCGCATCAACATCGACGACCTCATCACCCATGTGCTGCCGTTCGAGCAGATCAACGAGGGTTTCGATCTGCTGCGCCGCGGAAAGTCGATCCGCACGGTGGTGACGTACTGAGCAACGAGGAGGCGGTGCCGGGACGTCGCCGTTAGCGGTCCCGGCACACCTGGGGAAAATCGTGACTTGCGCTATGCTTCGAGCTGCCGCCGCAGCCGCACCCACCGGTCGAGGATCGGCATGATCCCGTCCTCCTTCTCGGCGGGAAGGCTGAAGACGATGCGATCGACGCCTATTTCTTGGCAGTAACGCAGCCGGTCGATCTCCTCGGGGACACGGAAGATCGAGATCGGCAGGGACGCCGGATCACGCCCGGCTTCCGTCGCCATCTGGCGGAAGCGGTCGATGACGACGCCCACGCCGTCCTGTTCCAGTCGGTCGGCGCGCGGGATCCAGCCGTTCCCATAGCGGATCGCCCGGCGCGCCGCGTAGGGGTACGCGCCCCCGACGATCACCGGCGGGTACGGCTTCTGCTTCGGCTTCGGCCACTGGTTCATCTTGTCGAACCGGACGAGTTCCCCGCGATACTCGGGCTCGTCCTCGGTCCAGATGCGTTTCATCGCCTCGATCCGCTCGCGCACCAGCTTGTGGCGCGATGCGAAGACGGTGCCGTGGTCCTCCATCTCGTCCTGGTTCCAGCCGTTGCCCACGCCGAACAGGAAGCGTCCGCCGGAAAGCTGGTCGATCGTCGATACCGCTTTCGCGAGGTGGATCGGATCGCGCTGGTTTACCAGGCAAACGCCGGTGCCGATCTTCAGGGTCGTGGTCGCCGCTGCGGCCGCGTTGAGCACCAGGAACGGATCCATGATGTCGTAATAGGGCCGAATCAGCGGACCTCCGCTGGGATAGGGCGAGAGCCGGGACAGCGGAATATGGGAGTGCTCCGGCACCCAGACCGATTCGAAGCCCCGCTCCTCCATCGCGCGCGCCAGCGCGTCCGGGCGCACCGAATACTCTGTGAAGAACATGACCGCGCCGATTTTCAAGGCGAGTTCCCCCTCGTCCGCCCGATCAAGTCTGCACCGCTCGAAGCCGGCAAGACAACATCTCGCCGATCGCCTCGGCTGCGACAGCACCCACACTCCCCGACCGCACGCGCTCGTGAGGTGAAACTCCCGAGCCCGAGCCGACTTCACGTGCAAGCGCCAGGACGGGAGACAGCCGATGGCCGAACAGGGGTTGAGCCGGCGGGGCATTCTGGGCGGCACCGCCGCCGGGCTCGCGACAATTCCTCTTGCCGCCCGGGCCGCACCTCCCGCCCAGAACTCCCCCGCCACCCCGCCGCCGATCCGCACACCGGAGACGCAGGACATCACCCTGCAGGTGAACGGACGTCGCATCCCCCTCGCCGTGGAACCGCGCACCTCGCTGCTCGACACCTTGCGCGAGCAGGCTGGTCTGACGGGAACCAAGAAGGGATGCGACCGCGGCTCCTGCGGTGCCTGCACCGTCCATATCGATGGACGGCGGGTGGTCTCCTGCCTCACCCTCGCCATCCGCTGCCAGGGTCGCGCGGTGACGACGATCGAGGGATTGGCCATCGGCGACGAGCTGCACCCGATGCAGGCGGCATTCCTGGAGCACGACGGTTTTCAGTGCGGCTATTGCACGCCGGGCCAGATCATGTCGGCGGCCGCCCTGATCGAGGAGGGACATGCCGGGTCGCCGGCGGAGATCCGCGAGTGGATGAGCGGCAACATCTGCCGCTGCGGCGCCTACCCCAACATCATCGCCGCCATCCAGACCGCGTCGTCGGAGGGCTAAGGACATGCAGAGCTTCACGCTTGCCCGACCCGACAGCATCGAGGCCGCTTGCGCGGCGGTCGGGGCACCGAACGCCGCCTTCATAGCCGGCGGCACCGACCTCATGCAGTTGATGAAGCAGGAGGTGGAACGCCCAACGCGGCTCGTCGATCTCGACGGCGTGTTGTCCGACGCGGTGGAAGTGCGGCCGGAAGGGCTGCGCATCGGCGCGCTGGCTCGCATGTCCGACGTTGCGGCGCATCCCGAGGTGAAGCGGCACTACCGCGCCATATCGGAGGCGCTGCTCTCGGCCGCCTCGCCGCAGATCCGCAACATGGGCACGATCGGCGGCAATCTGCTGCAACGCACCCGCTGCAATTACTTTCGTGACCCCGGCTTCGCCGCGTGCAACAAGCGCGACCCGGGCTCCGGCTGCGCCGCAATCCACGGCGAGAACCGCCTGCTCGGCGTGCTCGGCACCAGCTCCGCCTGCGTCGCGACCCATCCGTCGGACATGCCCGTTGCGCTCGCCGCGCTCAATGCGACCTTGGAGCTGCAAGGCCCGGACGGCGCCCGGCGGACCCTCGGGTTCGACGAATTCTACCGGCTGCCCGGCGACACGCCGCAGGTCGAAACGGCGCTGCGGCCCGGCGAGCTGATCGTCGCCGTGCTGGTGCCGGCGAGTGCCGCGGCACATGGCTCGCGCTATCTCAAGATCCGTGATCGCGCGAGCTTCGAGTTTGCGCTCGTCTCCTGTGCCGTCGCGCTGGAGGTGCGGGACGGCACGATCCACGACGTGCGCCTCGCACTCGGCGGGGTCGCGCCTACGCCCTGGCGCTTGCCGCAGGTCGAGGGGGCGCTGCAGGACCAGCCCGCCGACAACAACACCTTCGCGGCAGCGGCGGCGCGCGCCAGCGAGGGCGCGCGGCCCGCGAGTCAGAACGCGTTCAAGGTGAAGCTCGCGCAACGCGCCGTGCTTCGCGCGCTCGAGATGGCGACGACGTGAGGAGGACAGCATGATCGTCGGACAACCGGTTGACCGCCGCGATGGCCGCATGAAGGTGACTGGCCGGGCGCGTTACGCCGCCGAGTTCCCGGTGCAGGGGCTCGCGCACGCCGTGCTGGTGCAAAGTACGGTCGCCGCAGGCACCATCATCGCGTTCGACACGGCCGATGCAAAGGGCCAGCCGGGCGTGCTCGCGATCATCACGCCGGATGACGCGCCGCGCCTGCAAACCAAGAAGGCGTCACAGCAGATGGTCACGGCGCCGCTGCTGCAGGACAAGGATATCATCTACAACGGTCAGCACGTCGCCGTCGTGGTTGCCGACACGCTGGACCGCGCGCTGGAAGCGGCGGCGCGCGTTCGCGTCCAATATCGCCAGGGCGAGGCGGTGACGATCATGGACCAGGCGCTCGACCAGGCCACCACGCCGAAGCACTTCCGCAACGGCGAGCGTCCGCCCGACAGCCGGCGCGGCGATCCCGACACGGCGTTCTCCAACGCCCCGGTCAAGATCGACGTGACCTACACGACACCCATCGAGCACCACAATCCGATGGAGCCGCACGCGACCATCGCGGCCTGGCAGGGCGACCGGCTGACGGTCTGGACGGCGACGCAGGGCATCAGTGGCGCGCAGACCACGCTCGCGACGCTGTTCGACCTCGAACCGGCGGATGTGCGCGTCATCAGCCCCTATGTCGGCGGCGGCTTCGGCTGCAAGGGCAACACCTGGCCGCCCGCGACGCTGGCCGCGATGGCGGCGCGCGCCGTGGGGCGGCCAGTCAAGCTCGTGCTGACCCGGGCGCAGATGTACACCTCCAACGGCTATCGTCCGCGCACCATCCAGAAACTCAAGCTCGCAGCCGACCGGGATGGCAAGCTGCTGGCGATGCGCCATGACGGCATGTCGCAGATGTCGCAACCCGTGCTCGGCGAATTCGTCGAGCCCGTCGCGCTGGCGACCGAGATGCTCTACGCCTGCCCGAACGTCGCGGTGAGCCATCGCATCGTGCCGGTGAACCAGGGGCTGCCGACCTACATGCGCGCACCTGGCGAAGCCTCCGGAGTATTCGCACTCGAATCGGCGATGGATGAGCTGGCCGTCGCGCTGAAGATGGATCCGATCGAGCTGCGGCTGGCGAACTACACCGACGTCGATCCGCACGAGAACAAGCCGTTCAGCTCCAAGAAGCTACGCGAGTGCTACGCACAAGCCGCTGCCGGCTTCGAGTGGAACCGGCGCAAGCCCGAGCCCCGCTCGATGCGGGATGGGCGCTGGCTGGTGGGCCTCGGCATGGCGAGCGCCACCTATCCGAACAATCGCCGTGCGGCCTCGGCGCGAGTGCGGCTCGGCGCCGACGGGGTCGCGGTGGTGCAGTCCGGCACGCAGGACATCGGCACCGGCACCTACACGGTCATGGCGCAGGTCGCGGCGGACGAGTTGCGCCTGCCGCTGTCGCGCGTGCGCTTCGAGCTCGGCGACACGCGCTATCCCAAGGCGCCGGTCTCCGGCGGCTCCTCAACCGTGCCGAGCGTGTCGCCGGCCGTGCAGGCGGCCTGCGCGGCCCTGCGGGCGCGGCTGTTCGACATGGCGATCGCCGACCCGCGAACCGGCTGGCACGGAGTGTCGCCCGCCGACCTGCGGTTCGAGAACGGTGCGGTCATCGGCCCCGACGGCCGGATCACGCTGCCGCAGCTCCTGGCCCACCAGAATCTTGCGTTCGTGGAGGCGCATTCCGAGAGCAAGCCGGGCGACGAGAAGAAGGACCACTCGCTGCACGCATTCGGTGCGCAGTTCGCCGAGGTGCGGGTGGATCCCGACACGGGCGAGATCCGCCTCTCACGCTACGTCGGGGCATTCGATGCCGGGCGCGTGCTCAACGCCAAGACCGCGCGCAGCCAGCTCATCGGCGGCATCACATATGGCATCGGCATGGCACTGTTCGAGAAGACCGAAGTGGATGTCGAGACCGGACGGATCGTGAATGCCAACATCGCGGAATACCTCGTGCCGGTGAACGCCGACATTCCGCCCATCGAGACCATTCTCGTCGCGAACGACGATCGGATCGGCAATCCGGTGGGCGTGAAGGGGATGGGCGAGCTGCCGATGGTCGGCGCCGCCGCGGCCGTGGCGAATGCGGTGTGGCACGCCACCGGTGTTCGCGTCCGCGATCTCCCGATCCGTCTCGAGGATGTGCTTGCCTGATTCGGGCGTTGATCAGGCATTCGTCGTCAGCAGGTCCAGCCGATACGTCGAGGCCGCCACGCGGCGTATCGGCCGCAGGACGGGTGCCGTGGCGCTCGCGAACAGATCGGCGGCCTCGTCGCCGGTGCAGGGCGTGTCGGTCGGCCCCGTCCAGTTCACCAGCAAGACCAACCCACCGGGAAGCAGGCTCGCCGCCGCGCGTCTTGCGCTGCAAGCGATGTCGTCGGTGCTGAGAAAGTAGAGCACCTCCGAAAGCACGATCAGATCGAACCCGCCGCCCGGCCAGTCGCGTGGGATCTGTCGGCGTTCGATGCGCACTCCGGGCAACCCAGCACAACGGTGGCACGCCGCCGCAAGCGCCGCGTGCGCCACATCCACCGCCAGCAGCGTGTCGCAGCGCCGCGCCAGCAAGCGGGTCAGCACGCCGATCGAGCACCCGATCTCCAACGCCGCGCTGAAGCGCCGAGCGCCCAAGGCAGCGAGGGTGGCAGCGTATTTCTCCTGCTCATACCGGCTGGTCGTGAAACGCCAGGGGTCGGGATCGGCCGCGTAGATCCGGTCGAACGTATCGGGCGTCCAGGATTGGTCACTCGCCGGCATCGGCGCCGCTCCGGGAAAGCTCGGGCAGATCGTGGCCGGTGAACCAAGCCGCCGCCTCGGTCAGTGCCTCGTCCGGCGCGGGCTGACGCAGATAGGTCGCCAAATCCCGCAGCAGGCGTTCAACCGGGTTCGGCCGGATGAGCGCGGCCAGTCCGAGCGAGCGCTGCACCAGCCGCATCGCGTCCAGGCACGCGCTCTCGATCGCGATCCGTGCAAGGTTCACGTAACCGGCGACGTCACCCGCGCAGGCGTCGCCGCCTTCCGCCACGCGCGCCGCCTTGGCCGCCCAGAGCGATGCCGTTTCAGCCGCAATGAAGATTTCCCCGAGCCGCGCCCGCTGATGCGGACTATCTTGCCGATTCGCGCGCCACGAGCTGCCGCCGTGCCTGCTCCACCAGCGCGTCGAGCCCGCCGAGCGCAACGGCGGAGGCGCGCCAGGCCCCGGCGGAGAACTCGGGCTGACGCAGGTAGTCGCCCGGCCGTCCGATCCAGCGCCGTCTCGGGCACCGCGATGCCGGTGAAATCCACGTCGCCGGTCCCGCAGGCGCGCATTCCGTGCGTGTCGGACAGACCAGTCCGCGCGCGCTCGCCCGGCCGCAGCGCGATCAGCAGCATCCGCGGCGACCCATCCTCCGTCGCCGCGGTAATCAGAGCGCGGCTGGCCTGCCCGGCGGCCGAGCAGAAGGCCTTGCCGCCCCGCAGAGCCGCCGACGACGACGTGCCAACGATTGCGACGGGGTTCGCCCCGTCGGTCGCCCAGATCGCGAAGAGGTGGCCGTTGCCTGCATCCTCTGCGGCCCGACCGCAGTTGCTCCGCGCTGCCGTATAGCGCGACCAGTTTCAGCGCGTTGACGTGCCCCTCGAAGATGCGGCCGAGCGACAGGTTGGCCCGCCCGATCAGTCGCAGCAGCCGGAGCAGCGCCCGCGCACCGGACGGTTCCGTTCCGAGCCCGAGCCCGCCCAGACTGACCGGCAGAGGGGCCGCCAGGGCACCGGTATCGCGGAGGTGTCGAAGTTCCGTCTCCGGGACGCGAGCCTCCGCGTCGAGCTGCGCGGCGTTCTCCGACCACTCGGGCAGCCTCGCCTCCACCCGGGCGAGCACTGCGCCCCGGGACGCAGCTACGGCGGGCGCTACGTCAAGCATCCTCGGGCTCCGGTTCAGATCGAAAGCCTTGACGGGCGAATGGCGCCTGGGTTCCGCCCCGCGATTTTGGCCGCGTAACTTCCCGCGCACGGGCGCGTTGTCCCGCTTGATCGGAGCTGGGCGACCCCGGACGGAGGCTGTGAGGAACCGATGCAGAAAGTGACGACGCTCGCGGCACTGCGCGAGGATCGCGGACTGCGGGTCGAGATCCGCGAAGAGAAGATCCTGCTCATCCGCGACGGCGACGCGGTGCGCGCCTATTCGGCGCTCTGCCCGCACGCCGGCGGCCCCCTCGAAGAGGGCGCGGTCTGCAACGGCCGCATCGTCTGCCCGTGGCACAAGGGCACCTTCCGCCTGTCCGACGGCGCGCTGCTCGAACCGCCGGCGCTCGACGGGCTGACCCGCTATCCGGTCCGGGTCGACGGCGAGAACGTGCTCGTGTCGCCGGAGAAGATCGTGGCGCCATCGCCGAGCCCGTCCGACGACGGGCGAGTCCTGCTGATCGTCGGCGCGGGCGCGGCTGGTGCCGCTGCCGTGGCGGCGCTGCGGGAGTTCGGCTTCGGCGGCCGCCTCCTGCTGGTGGGACAGGAGCCGGGCCTGCCATTCGACCGCACCTCGCTCAGCAAGTTCGTCGTCGCCGGGCAGATGAAGCCCGACGAGACGCCGCCGCTTCGCCCCGAAACGTTCTATCCCGACCATCGCATCGAGCGCATCGAGGCCGAGCTGCAACAGCTGGACGTGCCGCGACGCCGGGCGACGCTGAGCGACGGACGCACGCTCGGGTTCGACGCCGCGCTGATCGCGACGGGCAGCGTGCCCCGTTCGCTCGAAATCCCCGGCGCCAACCTGCCGGGCGTGCATGTCTTGCGCACACGCCAGGACGCGGCGGCGATCCTCGGCGGCGTGCGGCGCGGCGCCGGTGCGGTCATCCTCGGCAGCAGCTTCATCGGGCTGGAAGTCGCCTCCTGCCTGCGCGAGCAGGAGATGGCGGTGTCGGTGGTCGCGCCCGAGGAGGTGCCGTTCGCGCGCCAGTTCGGCGAACGGATCGGCCGCTCGTTCCGCTCGTTGCACGAGGCGCACGGCGTGCGCTTTCACCTCGGCGCGCGCGCGGCACGGCTCGATGGCGAGGACCAGGTCGAGGCCGTGATGCTGCAAGACGGCAGCCGTCTGGCGGCCAATCTCGTCGTGATCGGTGTCGGCGTCCGACCGGCGACGGAGTTCGTCGAAGGTGTCGCGCGCGCCGAGGACGGCGGCCTGCCAGTCGACGCCGAAATGCGCGTCGCGGATGCGGTGTACGCGGCCGGTGACATCGTGACGTTCCCGCTGCCGCGTGGCGGCCCGCGCGTGCGCGTCGAGCACTGGCGCGTCGCGCAGCAGCAGGCCCGCATCGCGGCGCGGAACATGCTCGGCGGCCATGCAGTCTACGACGGGGTGCCGTTCTTCTGGACGTACCACTACGGCAAGCGTTTCGAGTATCTCGGCCACGCCGACACGTGGGACGACGTCGTCATCGAAGGCGATCTCGATCGCCAGGACTTCGTCGCCCTTCTGGTGCAGGGCGGTGCGGTCGGCGCGGTGGTAGCGTGCGGCCGCGAGCGCGAGACCGCGATCCTCGCCGAGCACATGCGCACTCCTCTTCCGACCAGCACCGCACTTCACATCATCCGTGCGGCTTAGCACGGCCCGGCGGGCGGCCCGCCGAACGGAATCGCAAGCCCATGCGACATACGGCGCGCCAGTCATCGTCGCGATCCCCGTCAAGGACGAGGCGGATCGCATCGCCGATTGTCTCCGCGCGCTGGCGTGGCAGCGCGACAGCCTAACCCACGAAGTTCTCCTGCTGCTGAACGACTGCGCCGACGGTACCGCAGCCGTCGTCCGCGAGCTCGCACCAGGATTGCCGGTGCCCGTACATGTGCTGGAGGTCGGGTTTTCACCGGAGATGGCGAATGCCGGCCACGCGCGCAGCGTGGCGATGCGGCGAGCCGCCGAGCGGGCGGGACCGTATGGCGTGCTGCTCACCACGGATGCCGACGGGCGTGTCGCGCCGGACTGGATCGCGGCCAATCTCGCTGCGATCCGCAACGGCGCCGACGCCGTTGCGGGGCGGGCCGAGATCGACCCGGAGGAGGCGGCGCGCATCCCAGCACATCTGCACGCCGACGACGCGCTGGAATGCGCTTACGCTGATCGGCTCGACGAGATCGATTGCGCTCGTGAACCCCGATCCAGCAGATCCCTGGCCACGCCACTCCGAGCACTCCGGCGCGAGTATTGCCGTGACCTGCGCCGCCTACCGCCGCGCGGGAGGCATTCCCGCCGTGGCGCTCGGCGAGGATCGCGCCTTCATCGCCAGCCTGCGCCGCGTGGACGCAGCGATCCGTCATGCGCCGGAGGTCCGGGTCACTGTCTCCGGCCGGATCGAGGGCCGCGCCCGCGGCGGCATGGCCGACACGATGCGCCGCCGGATCGTGCGCCAGGATGAATGGATCGACGATCACTTGGAACCCGCAGTTGACAACCTGCGCCGCGCGGTATTGCGCGCGCGCTTCAGCGTCGCGTGGGAACAGGCGATCTGCCCGGCCACCTTGGCCCGCCACCTCCGCGTGCCACTGGCGCGGCTCTCCGACAGCCTCGCGCAGGCGTTCCTTGGCGCGGCGTGGAGCACCGTCGAAGCACTCAGCCCGGTTCTGCGGCGACGGCCCGTCCGACGCACTGATCTCGCGTGGGAAACGGATGCGGCTGACGCCATCCTCGCCCGCCTGCGCGTTGCGGCAGACAGCAATCCAGGGGCGAGCAGTGAGGCTTCGTTCCGAACCGAACTGGATGCCCGATAATCGACAAGGGAGTTTGATATCGGCGCTCTCGGGCCGGTGCTTGCGCTGTCTCGCGCTCACCCGGCAAGCTTGCGGATCGCCGGCAAACCATCCGGGCACCTGGCCGCGCGAACGAGAGGGAACGGGTCATGGCGAACCATAGGGGGGTCTCGCGACGCGGCGTGCTGGCTGGCGTTGCCGGGGCCGCCGCGACGCTGCACGCGCCTGCGCTGCTCGGCCAGGAGAAGGCGAAGTCGCGCTACGCGGGGACGACCATCCGTGGGGCGGCGTTCTCGCTGCCGTTCCACACGTATCTGCGGCCCTATTTTCCCGAGTTCGAGGCGCAGACCGGCATCAAGATCGCTTTCGATGTCCAGGCGTTTCCGGTCTACAACCAGCGCATGGACCTGGAGCTCTCGACCGGCGGCTCCAGCTACGACGTGATCAACGTCACCTTCATCTACCAGGGCCGCTGGATCGGGGCGCACTGGGTCAGCGATCTCGACGAGTTCACCACCGATCCCAACGCCACACCGCCCGACTGGGACCCCGCGGACTTCGTCGCCGGCGCGCAGTCCTCGTTGCGCGACGCGAGCGGGCCACACCTACGGCTACGGCGTCGAAGCAGGTGCGATGCTGCTCTATGCGGCACGCGGCGACCTGATCGAGAAGGCCGGCAAGCAGATGCCGACGACGTTGGACGAGACGGTCGCGGTCTGCGAGGCGATCCACGGCAAGGAGGGCACGGCCGCCTGGGTCGCCGACAAGCTGCATCACTGGAACTGGCCACCCTTCCTGATGGCCGCGGGAGGTGCCATCTTCAAGGATCCACCCACCAATCTGACGCCGACACTCGACACTCCCATCGCGGCGCGCTCCGCCGAGTGGTACGCCGACCTCATCACGCGCTTCGGACCGCCCGGCGTGCTGTCCTTCACGGACGATCAGGCGATGCAATCGCAGCTGGTCGGACGCTCGAACTTCCGGTGCCAGGCGCTGACCTGGGGTCTGCCGCTCGCCAAGGATCCATCCAGCGGCGTGCGGAGCACCGTGCGCTACGCAATGGTGCCAGCCGGCCCGGCCGGCGCCTTCCCCGGCTCCAACTGCCACGGCTTCGGTATCCCTGCTGGCTCGCGCAAGAAGGGCGCCGCGTGGGAGTTCATCAAGTGGGCGCTGTCGAAGGAGATGCTGCTCCGCATGGTGAAGGAACACGGCTATCCGTCGGTCTGCCGCCGCTCCGTGATCGAGAGCGCCGCATTCAAGGAGGCGCTGACCCTGAACGGCCAGGACGTCGCGGCCTTGTACCTCAAAGTCCTCGAACTGGGCGGGCAGAGCGGCTACATGAAATATCGCACGGTCCCGGTGTTCCCGCAGGTCGGCGACAAGATCAACCGTGCCATCGAGGCGATCGCCACCAGGCAGATGCCGGCAACCGATGCGCTGCACCAGGCGCAGGCGCAGGCCGTCGAGTTGATCCGCATGGGCGGCTACCAGATCGGTCCGTGAGCGTCGCCCTGACGGCCGATAGAGTGGTTGCCAGGCGCGCGCGGCTGGGCAGCCTGGCGCGGCAGCGACGGTGGTTCCTGACCTTCTGCCTCGCCCCATCACTGGCGGCGCTGACCGTCATCACGCTGCTGCCGACCGCGTACATGCTGCTCGTCAGCCTCACGCCCCTCAACCTGACCAACCCGGCCACCGCATGGAACTTCGGCCATCCGCTCGCCAACTACGCGCTGCTGCTCACCGACGCGCGGTTCCACAACTCTCTCTGGGTGCAGGTGAAGCTGTCGTTCTGGACCGTGGTGCTGCAGCTCGGCACCGGGGTCGGGTTCGCGCTGCTGCTGAACACCAGCTCGGGCCTGATGCGGGCATTGCGCACGGCCTTCCTGGTGCCGATGGTGCTGCCGCCCATCGTCGTCGCGATCATCTGGAAGGTGCTCTACACGCCCGACATCAGCCCCGCGTGGTGGGCATTCAAGGCGTTCGGCTGGAGCGTGGCGACGCCGATCACGGATCCAGCGGGCGCGCTGCCCGCGATCATCCTGGCCGACACCTGGGAGTGGTCGCCGCTCACCATGCTGATGGTGCTGGCCGCCTTGCAGACGCTGCCGGAGGAACTGCTCGACGCGGCGCGCGTGGACGGCGCGCGCCGCTGGCAGGCGACCTGGTACGTGGTGCTGCCGTACATCCGCGGCACGTTGATGGTGGCGGGGCTGTTCCGCCTGATCGACAGTATCAAGGCGTTCCCGCTGATCTACCTGCTGACCGACGGCGGACCGGGCTCGGTGACGGAGGTGACGAACTACTACGCGTTCCAGCAGGCGTTCAACTTTTCCTATCTCGGCTATTCCAGCGCCATCGCCGTCGTGCTGCGTGGCCGCGACGCTCGCGCTGAGTTGGTTCGTCGTACGGCTGACCGGCTGGGGTTCCGAGGCATGAGCCGCATGAACCAGGCCGTCGCGCACGGGCTGGCGATCGGGCTTGCCGCGCTGGTGCTCGCGCCATTCCTGTGGCTCGTGCGGATGTCGCTGGAGACCAACGCCGACATCTTCGCCTTCCCGCCGCGCCTGTGGTTCTCGCCCACGCTCGCCAATTACGCAGCATTGTGGGAAGGCGAGTTCCGCTCCTCGTTTGCCAACAGCGCTGTCGTCAGCCTGGTGTCCACCCTCGTCGCGATGATCGCTGGGGTTCCGGCCGCCTACGCGCTGGCGCGGATGAAAGCGACGATCGGAGGCACTCAGCCTGTGGATCATCGCCAGCCGGCTCGCGCCGCCGACCGCCTTCGCCATCCCCTATTTCCTCGCCTATCGCGACCTGCACCTGCTCGACACCCGCACCGGCCTGGTCATCATCTATCTGACCTTCGACCTGTCACTGGTGATCTGGCTGATGCGCTCGTTCTTCGAGAACACGCCGCGCGCGCTGGAGGAGGCCGCGTGGATCGACGGTGCCGGCCCCTTCCAGGCGCTCGTATGGATCGTGCTGCCGACGGCCGCCCCCGGCCTGGCGGCGACGGCCATCCTCTGCTTCGTCTATTCGTGGAACGACTTCTTCTTCGCGCTGATCCTCACCCGCTCGGAGGCGCAGACCGCCCCTGTCGCCGTGGTCAACTTCATGAACTACGTGGGTTGGGAGTGGGGCCGGATCGCGGCCGGCGGCGTGCTGGTGATGCTGCCGGTGCTGCTGTTCTCGCTCGCCGTGCGCCGCTTCCTCATCAGCGGGCTCACAGCCGGCGCCGTCAAGGGCTGAACGGGCGCCACGTTGTTGGGTCGCCATCTGCACGTTGACTGCGCGGGAGGGGCGGCGCGACGATGGATGGAACGCGTCGGAGGGTGGGCATGACCAAGTGGGGTGTCTTCAGCCTGAGCCAGATCCCAGATCAGGCGCAGCGCGTGACCGCGTTCGAGGCCGACCTCGGCCTGTTCGAGCTCGCCGAGCAACTCGGCTACGACAAGGTCTGGATCGCCGAGCATCTGTTCTCGACATACGGCGTCGTCACCTCCACCCAGGTCTACGCCGCGGCGATCGCCGAACGGACCAAGCGGATCAGGATCGGCACCGCGGTCGTGGTCGTGCCGTTCAACCATCCGCTGCGCACCGCGTCCGACTTCGCTCTGATCGACATACTCTCGCACGGCAGATTGGATTTCGGCGCGGGCCGCGCTTATCAGCCGCACGAGTTCGCGGGTCTCGGCGTGCCGATGGAGCAAAGTCGGGCGATGTTCAATGAGGGCATGGACATCATCGTCAAGGCCTGGACCCAGGAGCGGGTAGCGCACCAGGGCGCGTTCTGGACCATTCCCGAGCCTGTCGAGGTGCTGCCCAAGCCGGTGCAGCAGCCGCATCCGCCGATCTATCAGGCGACCGTCTCGCCCGAGAGCTTCGCGCAAGCGGCGCGGCACGGCTGGAATCTCCAGCTCGCCTCGCCTTTCACGTACCGAACCTACCGCGAGCGTTGGATCGACGAGCTGGAGCAGCACCTCCAGCATTACGAACAGATCTGCGCCCAGCATGGACACGATCCGAAGAAGGCGGAGCGCATGATCCTGCTGCCCTTCTTCGTCGATGAGACGGCCGCCCGCGCGCAGGCGCTGTTCGCCCAGCATGTCGAGTGGTTCTACGCCAAGGTGACGACCAACCAGCTCTTGGGCGCGCCGCCGGACGGCGTCGTGGAAGGCTACGAGCTCACCATGGCGGAGGGGCGGCGCACGCGCGAGATGGGCTATCTCAGCTTCGCGAAACTCCAGCAGCACCGGGCGGCAATCGCCGACGATCCCGACACCTGCGTCGACAAGCTGCGCGACCTCAAGCGACGCCTCGGGATTACCGAGTTCTGCCTCTGGTTCAACATCGGCGGGATCGACCCAAAGCACGCCGCCCACGCCATGCGGATCGCGGCGGAGCGTGTGCTGCCGCACGTCTGAACTCCTGGAGGGATCCGCGCGATGGAACTCGGTTATGTGGGCCTCGGCAACATGGGCGGCGCGCTGGGCCGCCGTTTGCTGCTGCGACACAAGCTGCGAGTATACGACCTGCGCCCCGAGGCAATGGCCCGTTTCGCCGAACTGGGCGCGACACCAACGCAGAATCCGCGGACGCTCGCGGAGCAATGCGACATGGTGATGACCTGCCTGCCGACCTCGGACGATGTCCGCGCCGCGACCTTCGGTCCTGACGGGCTCGCGGCGGGGCTTCGGCCGGGAAGCCTGATCGCCGACATGACTACCGGCGACCCGAACGCGACGCGGGCGATGGCCGCTGAGCTCGATGACAAGGGGATTTCCCTCTTCGACGCGCCGGTGAGCGGTGGTCCGCACGGAGCGGACGCCGGCACGATCGCCATCATGGTTGGCGCGTCGGACGCGCTCTATGCGCGCGTCAAGCCGGTGTTCGAGGTCATCAGTCCCAACGTGTTCCATTGCGGTGAGGTCGGCGCCGGTCATGTGATGAAGCTTGTGAACAACATCATCGCGGCCGGGATTCGGACACTCACCTTCGAGGCGGTGGCGATGGGAGTGAAGAACGGACTTTCACTTGGGAAATGCGCCGAGGTTCTGCCGAAGGGTTCGGCTCGCAGCTATTCGACGGAGATCACCCTTCCTCGCTTGGCCTCGGGTGATCTGCTGGCAAATTTCACGCTGGGGTTGATGCACAAGGACGTCCGGCTTGCCTGCCAACTTGGCATCGACAGCGGCGCGTCGATGCCGGTGGCCAATCTTGTCCGCGAGCTGTTCCAGATGGCGGTCAACGATCACGGTCCGCATGAGGACGTGAACATGCTCATCCGGCTCGTCGAGCGGAATGGCGGGGTGCGGGTGGTCGAAGAGTGACCCCGAGTTCACCTACGACAACGCCGAGGCGTCGATTTGCCTGTTCGCGAAGGAGGTGCTCCCGGTGCTGAAAGGCTGGCGGAGCAAGGCCGCATCGGCGCGGGCCGACGAGTAGAGGTTGGGCCAACTACTCCGACTTTGGTTGACAGCCGCCCTGGGAGGCGGCCTGCTCGCGCGGCGGGGCCGACGCGTCGCGGACGGCAGCCGCGGTCCAGAGGCGGCCCGAAGCCGCCCAGCAAGAGGAGGCTTCCATGACCGACCCGGTCGGCAAACCGATCACTCGCAGAACCATCGCCCGGCTTGCGGCCCCGGCCGTGCTCGCGGCGGCGCTGCCGCGCGCGGCGTGGGCGGAGGGCAAGCGGGTTGCCTATCTGACGCCGGGCCTCGACCTGCCGTTCTGGCGCACGCTGGGCAAGGGCATCGAAGACGAGACGCGGGCCGCGGCGGAAGCTCCACCACCTATGACAGCCACAACTCGGCGCAGACGCAACTGCAGAACGCGCAGGACGCCATCGCCAAGCGGTCGACGGCATCATCATCTCGCCCACCGACAGCTCGACGGCGCCCCCGTCTCTCCGCGGCGAAGCGCGCCGACATCCCGGTGGTGATCGCCGACATCGGCACGAGCGGCGGCGAGTATGTCTCGTTCATCATCTCCGATAACGAGAAGGGCGCCTATGGCGTCGGCCAGGAGCTGGCCAAGGCGATGAAGGCCAAGGGCTGGAACAAGGGCACGGTCGGCCTCGTCACCATCTCGCTCGCGCGCAACAACGGCAAGGCGCGCACCAACGGCTTCATGAAGGCGATGGACGAGGCCGGCATCAAGCAGGCCGCGCTGTCGCAGATGCAGAGCTACACTGCCGACGAGACGTTCCGCTTCGTGCAGGACATGCTGACCGCCCATCACGACATGCGCGGCCTGTTCGTCGAGACCGACCAGCCCTCGCTCGGCGCGATCCGCGCGCTGCACGCGGCGCGCAAGGAGGGCGACATCCTGCTCGCCGCTTTCGACGGCATCCCCGACTTCATCGAGCTGATCGGCAACGGCAAGATCGTCGCCTCCGGCATGCAGCAGCCCTATCTGATGGGCCAGCGCTCGGCGCAGGCGATGTTCGACCATTTCGGCGGCAAGACGCCGGAGAAGCAGATCTTGGTGCCGATCCTGGTGGTACGAAGGAGAATGTGAAGCAGCTGGAACCCACCGTGCGCAAGACCGTGTTCGGCGAGTAGCGCGGCGACGGTCGGGCGCATGGACCTCCTCGCGCTGCGCGGCATCTCCAAGCGGTTCGGCGCGACGGTCGCCCTGTCTGACGCGGATTTCGATCTGCGGGCGGGCGAGGTCCATGCGCTGGTCGGTGCCAATGGCGCGGGCAAGTCCACCCTGTCGCGCATCATCTCCGGCCATGTGCAGCCCGATCGCGGCGAGATGCTGCTGGAGGGCCGGCCGGTGCGCCACGTCGGCGCGCGGGAGGCGATCCGCGACGGCATCTCGATGGTAACGCAGGAGACCTCGCTGGCGCCCGACTTGTCGGTGCTGGAGAACATCATGCTGCCCCGGCTGGCCATGCCGGGCCGGCTGCGGTGGCGCGCGCTGCGGGAGCGCGTGCGCACACTGATCGGCGAGCTGGGTCAGGAGGCGGGGCTGCATCTCGACGACCCGGTCGGCGCGCTCAGCATCGGCCAGCGCCAGCTTGTCGAAATCCTGAAGTGCTTGGCACTCGGCAGCCGCATCGTCATCTTCGACGAGCCGACCGCCTCGCTGTCGCCACACGAGGCCGAGCGGCTGTTCGATATCGTCCGCGCCCTGGCCGCCAGCGGGCGCGGCCTGATCTTCGTCTCGCACCGGCTGGAGGAGATTTTTGCCATTGCCGACCGGGTGACGGTGCTACGCGAGGGCCGGGTGGTGGCGAGCCAACTCGAAACCGGCGGGTTGGGCCAAGGCGAGCTGGTGCGGCTGATGGTCGGGCGGGAGCTGGGGGACATCTACGCCCGCCCCGGCCCCGTCGACGCCCGGGCCGGGCCGGTGGTGCTGCGAGTAAGAGCGCTGTGCTGCCCGCCGCGCGTGCGCGACGTGTCGTTCGAGGTCCGCGCGGGCGAGATACTGGGCTTGGCGGGGCTGGTTGGCGCCGGGCGGTCGGAAACCCTGGAGACGATTTTCGGACTTCGCCGCCCGGTCTCCGGCACCGTCGAGTTGAACGGCGAACGCTTCACCCCGCGCGCGCCGCTGGACGCGATCCGTGCCGGCATCGGCCTGATCCCGGAGGACCGGCGCGGGCAGGGGATCGTGCCGGATTTTTCCGTGCGCGAGAACCTGCTGCTGGCGCATCTCGGCGCCCATCGCGGCGCCGGGCTCGGCTACGGCCAGCGCACGCAGGACGTCGAGGCGCTGCTCGACATGCTCGGCCTGCCGCGACATCGGCTGCTCGACGCCAACATGCTGAATTTCAGCGGCGGGATGCAGCAGAAGATCATCCTGGCGCGATGGCTGGTGCTGGCACCGCGTCTTCTGCTGCTCGACGAACCCACCCGCGGCGTTGATATCGGCACCCGTGGCAGCATCTACACCCTGCTGCGGCGCGTCGCGGCGGAGGGCGTCGCCTGTGTTGTCGTCTCCTCCGATTTCGAGGAGGTGATCGGCCTGACCGACCGCGTGGTGGTGCTGAGCGACGGCGTGTCCGTCACCGACATCCCGAGCCGGCTGGTGGACATCGAGAAGCTGGGTATGTTCGCCGCCCCCCGCAGCTCGGCCGAGCGCACGCATGGCGTGCTTCAGTCATTGGTCGCCGAGCACGGCGGCGTCGCCTACTGGATCGCGCTGGAGGGTGGTCGGTTGTTCTGCTTTGATCGCGTCGGCGACGACGCCTCGGCCGATCCCGGCTTCGCCGCCGGCAATTTTCCGGAACTTGCACGAACCCGCATCGCCCACGCCTTCCCTCCGGGGGCCGAGGGCGTCGCCACGGCCCCGGATGGCAGCCGACCGACCATGCTGGTGCAGGTTCTCGGCCGGCGCGGGCACAGTCTCGGCATGGTCGGGCTGACGCTTCCGCGTCTGCCGCCCGGCTTCGATGCAGCGGGGTTGCGTCGGCATGTCGCCGCCGAACTGGGCAGCACGGCCGATCAGGAAACACCGGCGCCGAGCCTGTCCGCGTGAGCACCGCGATAGAACCCGACGCCCGGACGGAGCAGCGACGGCGCTGGAGAAGCGGCGTCCTGCGGCTGCTCGCGACGCAGATCGAGCTACGGATGCTCTTGCTGATCCTGGCGGTGATGCTCGGGCTGTCGCTGGCCTCGCCCTATTTCCTCACCGTCAGCAATCTGCTGAACGTGATGGACCAGTCGGTCGTGGTCGGCATGGTCGCCCTCGGGCAGACGCTGGTGATCCTGATCGGCGGCATCGACCTGTCGGTGGGCGCGCTCGCCGGCGTCACCGGCATCATCCTCGGCCTCAGCTTCCCGTCGCTCGGCCTGATCGGCGGTGTCGCGGCCTGCCTTGGATCGGGCGCCGTCGCCGGGCTGGTCAACGGCGCCGTCATCACCTTCGGCCGGGTGGCGCCGTTCGTGGTGACGCTGGGCATGATGTCGATCGGCCGCAGCCTGGCCTATGTGCTGAGCGGCGCCAATTCCATCGGCAACCTGCCCCCCGCGCTGGGCCTGCTCTCCTCCGAGACGCTGCTGGGCATCCCGCTGAATTTCTGGTGCCTCGTGGTTGTCTACGCCCTGTGCTGGTGGTTCCTGACCTACGCCAAGGGCGGCCGCACGCTGTATGCCATCGGCTCCAACCCGGAGGCGGCGCGCGTCGCCGGGCTCGGCATCGCGCGGTGGAGCATTCTTGCCTATGTCGTCTCCGGCGTGATGAGCGCGGTGGCTACCATATTCCTCGCGTCGCGGATCCTCTCGATTGACCCGATCGGCGGCTCGGGTCTGGAACTGGACGCGATCGCCGCCGTGGTGATCGGCGGGGCCAGCCTGTTCGGCGGCCGCGGCTCGATCATCGGCACGCTATTCGGCGTGTTCATCATGGTGTTCATCCGCAACGGGTTGAACCTGCTGAACGTCTCGCCCTACTGGCAGGGCACGGCCATCGGCTCGATTATCATCGCCGCCGTCCTGGTCGAGCGCGTGCTCAGTGGCGGGCGCGGCCGGGCGTGACGGCTCAGGGAAGCTGCGCCCCGGTCGCGTTCAGATAGACCGAGTACACCGACGTGCTCGCCGTGATGAACAGCCGATGCCGCTTCTTCCCGCCGAAGCACAGATTGGCCGCAGCCTCCGGCAGGTGGATCTTGCCGATCAGCGTGCCGCTGGGCTCGTAGCACCGAACGCCGTCCTCCGCCGGATCGCCCCAGCCCATGCTGCACCACAAATTGCCGTCCGCGTCCGTGCGCACTCCGTCGGTCATGCCGGGGGCGAAATCCTCCGCGAACACGCGGCCGCCGGACAGCCGTGCACCGTTCACGTCGAACGCGCGGATGTGTGCCGGGCCGCCGTGCGAGATGCCGCTGTCGACGATGTAGAGCCGCCGCTCGTCGGGCGAGAAGGCGAGACCGTTCGGGCGGGCGAAGTCGTCGGCGACCACGCCGGCCTCCCCCGTGGCCGGGTCCAGCCGGTAGACGTTGCGCGGCAGCTCGGCCTCGGCCGAGTGCCCTTCATAGGGGCCGTCGATGCCGTAACCCGGATCGGTGAACCAGATCGCGCCGTCGGAGGCGACGACCACGTCGTTCGGCGCGTTCAGTCTTTTGTCCTGGAAGCTGTCGATCAGCACGGTGATCCGGCCGTCATGCTCCGTGCGGGTCACGCGGCGCGTATCGTGCTCGCACGTGACGAGCCGACCCTCGCGGTCGCGGGTGTTGCCGTTGGCGAAATGGCTGTGGGCGCGAAAGACGCTGACATGCCCGTCCTCCTCCAGCCAGCGCATGATCCGGTTGTTCGGGATGTCGCTCCACAACAGGTATCCGCCGTCGGCGAAATACACCGGCCCCTCCGCCCAGCGGAAGCCGGTCGCGATCCGCTCGATGGCCGCGTTCCCCTGCTTGGCCGTGAAGCGCCTGTCCAGCGCCTCGATCCGGGGATCGGGATACCGCGTGCCGGGCAGGTTGCCGAGCGGCAGGCGTTGGCCGTCGGTCAGCTCGCTTCGCATCCCGGCATGGGCGTGTTCGTGCATTGTGGCGTCTCCCCCGCGTCGGCTTCTCCGCTCACACTCTGCGGCGGCAGGGCCGAGGCGGCCAGCCCCTGCCGGCCGCGCCTGGCTGGGAACGTTTGATGGCGCATGAACTCGCCCACATCGCGCAGACCAGGCGCGCGTTCGCGTCTGCTGCCCTGTGCGCCCCGGCATTGTGGTCGATACGGCGATCTCAGCGTCGGTTACATCTTCCATCGCGCAGTCCCGCAGCTATGTTGAGCGCGGGTGGTCGGGGTCCAAATCGAGATGCTCGTCCAAGCCGTCGCAACCCCGGATCAATCACGGTTCGCCCTCGGCATCCAGCCCCCCGCAGACCATGCGCATAGCGTTTCCAAACGGCGTCTCAGACCAACGAGAACGCCAGCAGGCAGGCACCGTAGAGGGCGAGTATCAGCGTCGCGCCGCCGACATCGACGCGGCGACGCGGGCGGCCGGGTTCGAGCCACCAGCCGAACAAATGATTGGTCCAGGGGACCAGCCAGTTCAGCAGCAGGACGCTCACGACGTTGCCGACGAACAGCGCCAGCCAGAACGGCAGCCCAGCCGCGTGCATCAGCAGCGGCGTCTGCACCCAGAGGCCGAACAGGAACACCACGGGGTAGAGCAGCAGCAGGACGACCATGTTCTGCTTCCAGGCCGGCGGCATTGCGCGTGCCCGGCTGCGGCGCGAACCATTGCGCGAACCCTGCCCGGACGATGCGCGCGTGCACCCGCTCGGTGAAATCCTCCGCCTCACGCAGCAGGCTCTGGCGCTCGGGCGAGTTCATCCAGCCCTGCAGCGCTGCGTCGGTCTCGAAACGCAGGATCGCCAGCCAGTCCTCCTGCACGCCGGGGATCGGCGGCTCGAAGCGGTAGCCCTGGAAGCCGGGGAAGCGCGCCTGGGCGGCGGCGATGCGGTGCTCCCAGCGGCGGAACTCGGCTTCCCTTCCGGGCTTGATGCGCGTCGTGATGACCGCGGACACCGGCGCGGGCAGCGCGCCGGCGGCGGCGTCGCGCACCAGGTGAACGTCGTCCGCCCCCACCAGCAGCGGCTGCGCTTCGGCCAGCAGCGCGAGCCGACGCTCCGAGCGCAGCCAGGCGACCGCGTGATCGGCCGTGGTGAAGCGCTGCAGGATCACCCAGTCCGCCTGCACCGGCGGGTTGGGCGGCAGCACGGATTGCTCGATGAAGCCCGGCTGTTCCGCGATCGCCGCGCTGATCGTCGCCTGGAAGCGGGCGAAGCCGTCCGTCGCGTCCGCGCGCACCCGCGTCTGGGTGACGATCGTGATGCCCGGATCACTCCGGCAACCGGTTGGCGTCGACTCAGGCGGCGCGCCGAGATCGGCGAAGATGCGATCGGGCGTCAGCGGCAGATGCGCGAAACGCACGCCCGTCGCATCGGCCAGCGCATTGGCGATCGCGGGCGCCACCGGGTTGATCGCGCACTCGCCCTGGGACTTGGCGCCGAGCGGACCGATGCGATCATGGGTCTCGGCGAAATGCACCTCGCTCGGCGGCACGTCGGCGAAGGCCGGGATGCGGTAGTTGCGCAGGCTGGGATTGACCACCGCCCCGGCATCGTCGTGCACCATGTTCTCGCATCAGCGCCCAGCCGATCCCCATGCCGATCGCGCCGTCGATCTGTCCGCGGCATTGCATCGGGTTGATCAGCCGGCCGATATCCGCGCGCGTGCACCGAATGCAGGATGCGCACCTCGGCGGTGACGCGATGCACCGCGAGCCGCACGCCATGCACGTTGAACGCGACGGTGCGTGGCGAGAGATAGGCCTTGCGCTTGGCCTCGAACCGATGCCCCTCGGCCGAACCCGACGCGTGCAGCTCCGCCAACGGAACGCGGCGGTCGCCGCACAGCACCGCGTCCGCTTCCAGCCGGCACTGGGCGCGCTCCGCGCCGGCGTGGCGGCTGGCATAATCAAGAATATTCTCGCGCAGCGCCGCCGCCGCCAACGCCACCGCCTGCCCCGCGACCACGGTGCCGGTGCTGGCGAAGGTGCCGGTGTCGTACGGCGCGCGGTCGGTGTCGGCGTTGATGATGTCGATCTGCCCGGCGCGACAGCCCAGCAACTCGGCGGCGATCTGGCGGTGCGAGGTGACGGAGCCGTTGCCCATCTCGGTGGAACCCACCGCGAGGTGGTAGCCCCCGTCCGGCGTGAGCCGCATCTCCGCACCCGAGCGATGCTCGGTTGGCGGCCCGCATTCCAGCATCGCTAGCGCGATGCCGGTGCCTTCCAGCCATGCCGTCGCCCTCCGGCTTGGCGGCGCCGCGCCCGCTGGCGAGCGCATTCTCGACCATGTCCATGCACTGGTCGAGCCCGTAGCTGCCGAAATCCACGTCCGACGGGTCCGACCACACCGACTCGATCCAGTCGTCGGGCCGGATCATGTTCTTCCGGCGGATCGCGAACTTGTCCGAGGCCAAGCCGTTGCGCCAGCTCGTCGATCGCGCATTCGATGGCGAAGGTGGTCTGCGACGAGCCGTAGCCGCGGAACCCGCCGCCCGGGCACCAGGTTCGTGTAGACCGCGTAGCCGTCCGCCTTCTTGTTGGCGCAGCGATACGCGGTGAGCGGGCCGCCGAGCGAAGCGGCGAGCGTCTCGCCGGCATGGCCGCCATAGGCGCCAGTGTTGGACACGACGCGCACCTCGATCGCGGTGAGCGTGCCGTCGCGCGTGGCGCCGAGCTTCACCTCGGTGGTCATCTGGTGGCGCGTGGTGGCGGCGGTGAATTGCTCCTCGCGAGTGTATTCCCATTTCACCGGGCGGCCGGTGGCCAGGGTGGCGAGCACGCAGAGATCCTCCGTGATCATCTCCTGCTTGCCGCCAAAGCCGCCGCCGACCCGCTCGGTGAACACGTGCACCGCGCGCGCCGGCAGGGCGAAGAGGTGGCAGAGCTTCTGCTGCACGATGAACGGCGCCTGCGAGCTGGTGCGGACGTGCACCCGCCCGGCCTCGTCGCGCCATGCGATCGAGCCGTGCGTCTCCAGATGCACGTGCTGCACGCGCGAAGTGGAGTAGGTGCGCTCATGCACCGCGTCCGCCGCCGCGAACCCCTCGGCGACCGAGCCGACCTCGCCGTGGATCTCGGCATAAATGTTGCTGCGCGTGGTCGGGCCCCTGGTCGTGCAGCACCGGCGCGCTCGGGCAGCATCGCCGCTTCCGGGTCGAACACCGCCGGCAGGATTTCGTACTCCACCACGAGCAGCCGGCAGGCGGCGTCGGCGATCGCCTCGCTCTCCGCCACCACCGCCGCGACGCGCTGGCCGCGAAAGCGCACGACGTCGTCCAGCATGTAGCCGTCGTCGGGATCGACCAGATGGTCCTCGTGCGTCGCCGTGCTGTAGAGCCGGCGCGGCACGTCCTCGCAGGTGAAGATCGCGACGACACCCGGCAGCGCCGCGGCGCGCGTCCGGTCGATCCGCGTGATGCGGGCATGGGCGTGCGCCGCGCGCAGCACCTTGAGGTGCAGCAGCCCGTCGAGCGTGGGGTCGTCCGCCGGCAGATCCATCGTGTAGCGCGCGTGGCCGGTGACGATCGCCTCGCCGAACGGGTTGCGCAGGCTGGCGCCGCACGCCTGGCCGGCGATGTCCGTCCTCCGCCTCGGCAAGACCGGCGATCGCATCGCCGATGGCACGATAGCCGGTGCAGCGGCAGAGATTGCCCTTCAGCGCATGGGGCAGGTCGGCGCTGCTGCGCGCTCGTCGAGCGCGGCGGCGGTCATGATCATGCCGGCGGTGCAGAACCCGCACTGAAAGCCCTGCGCGTCGAGAAAGCGCCGCTGCATCTCGTGCAGATTGCCCGGCTGACCGAGCCCCTGGATGGTCGTCACCTCGCGTCCCGTCGCGCGGAAGGCGGGCATCAGGCAGGAATGCACGGGCTCGCCGTCGAGCCACACCGTGCAGGCGCCGCAGTCGCCGGCGTCGCATCCCTTCTTCACGCCGAGCGCGCCCTGCTCGCGCAGGAACGTGCGCAGGCATTGGCCCGGCCGAGGGGCGGCGAAGACCGCGCGCCCGTCTATGCTGCAGGAGGTTATCGCCGGATCGTGGTTCATGGCGATGCGGCTTCCAGTTCGGCGCGGATCTCTTCCGCGAAATGCAGGGCGAGATGGCGTTTGTACGCGGCCGAGCCGTGCTCGTCGCCGAACCAGCGCGCGTCGGCGATGCGCTCCATCGCGCCGCGCAGATCTGCCGTGTCGGGCATCGCGTCGAAGCGAAGCTGCACCGGCCGGTCGGTGGCGGCGGTTATCGTGAGCAGCAACGCGCCCGCTGCGTCGCGCGTGCCGATCAGCAGCGCCGCCGAGCGGCCGAGCTTGGTGAGCGAGGCGTGGCGGAACGCGGCTCGCTTGCGCAATGCCGATGCTGGCAGATGGATGCTCCGCAGCAGTTCGCCCTGGCCCAACACATTCGCGTGGTTGCCGGTGACGAACTCCGCCACCGGGCATTCGCGCGGCGTGCCCGTCGCGAGGCCACAGCGTGCAGACACCTTCCAGTGCGGCGGTCAGCGCGATCATCGGCCCGGCCGGCAGCGACATGCAGACGTTGCCGCCCACCGTCGCCGCGTTCCAGATCTTGAACGAGGCGAGGAACGCATCGCAACAGGCGCGGAACAGCGGCAGCGCGTGCCACTCGGCCGGCCCGACGAAGCGATGCAGTTCGGCGACGCGGCACGTCGCACCGATCGTCAACCCGTCCGCCGAGCTTCCCAGCGCCTGCCAGCCGAGGCCGCCGAGGTCGATCAACGTGTCGAGCGCCGGCTGCGGCTCGGAGAACAGCCAGGTGCCGCCGGCCGAGCCAAGCGTATCCGTCCCGCCATTCGTCCACGGACTCCGCCGAGGTCGGCTGCCACATTTCTCTGATCGTGTGCAGATCCATGATCAGTGCAGATCCGCGATCGAGGTGGCGCCGGGCCCGGAGTGATCAACGTCGGCCATTGATGCGAGCCGAACGGCACGGCGGGCGGCAGGAACGGCGTCATGCCCCGCTTCGCATCCTCCGCGACGATCGCGGCGCGCGCGTTGCCGCCCATCAACTCGTAGTCCATCAGATAGTAGTTGTGAAGAACAGCGCGCCCACCGAGCGGTCGGCGATGATGCGGGTGAGCGATTCCAGCATGTCCTCCGGCGTGGTGGTGAAGGAGACCGTCTCGATCAGCAGCAGCCGGGAATTCATCGCCTCCGGCCCGAAGAACTGCGCGAGCACGCTGAACAGCACGTTGTTCTGCCGCGCGACGTAGATCGTGTTGCTCGCGGCGTATGTCTTGTCCCACTCCGGCCCGAGCATTGCCTTCCAGCCTGCGATCACGTCCATCCAATGCGAGACCTGCGTCTCCGCTGCCCAGGCGATGACCTTGGCAAGCTGCGGCGCCTGCTTGTCGGCGAAGCCCTGCAGATCGGCCATCGTGATGGCACCGCGCTCGAGGCAGCCGTCCATGAAGCGCGATATTGGCGGTCAGGATGCCGCGGGACGTGGCGCGCCAGTCAGCCGGAAGGTCGGTGGCATCCAGGCTGTCCAGCGCGGATTGCGTGCGGCTGCGGTAGGCGAGCATCGCCCCGCGCCAAGCCTGGTTCGCCGGGTTGTCGAGATAGGGCCCCACCACCTCGGCAAGCGCCATCGTGCTGTGGCCCACCGACTTCAGCAGCTGGTAGGCGATCGGCACCGAGGGCGCTTCTAGCGGCGCCATGCCGGGCCGGTAGAGAATGAACCGGCCCCCGGCGCCCGAGAACATGCCGAGGATCAGCGGATGCTGGGCGAGAATGTTCTTCTGGAAGATTTTCCCGGCATCGCCGTACAGCGAGAACATGGCGCTGTTCAGCGCAAGCACGTTCTGCGTCCCGACCTCGGCCGGCGAGGCAGTGGCAGTGCCGGCGATCGGCTGCATGAAAGACGGCGGCTCGGCCGCGCTGGCGACCCCGGACATGGACAGCAACCCGAGAAGCGCGCCGATGACGCGTAGAGGAGTTGGAGTGATTTGTCGCGTGACCCAGAATACCGTCGATTCGTTCATGCCTACCTCTCCCGACCTGGAGACCGTAGTGAAGAAGGCATTAACCAGTCCCTAACAAGGCGCCCGTGGCCGGCCAGCGGCTCTTGGCCCGAAGCACCGATTAATGGCGTTTCGCCTTCCGGTTCGCCAGCGCCGGCTTCGTCCGGTCGGCCGTTCCCCCGGTTGCTTCTCGACGGGCCACCATCCGCCCAGGAATACGCGCGACGGCCCGGCGCGCGGAGCCACCCCTCGCCTGCGCATCGTAACCGCAGCAGCGCCGGCGCAAGCTTGACTGAGAGGACCGGCACTCATATGCGGATGACGCTGCACGACTGTCGACCCGCCTGATCCGGCCTTCCCAGGCGGCAGGCGGGCCGGGAAGACACGAGGTTGCCCGCATGGCGTGGATCCGCGATTGCACCGCTGGCGTCCGTTGTGCCGCCATGCCGGCGGCGGGCGGGTTTGCGTGAGCGACGGCGGCGGTCCAGTGCCCGACAACGGCGACACCGAGCGGCTGTTCCGGGCGACGTTCGAGCAGGCGGCGGTCGGCATGGCGCACGTCGGTCTCGACGGGGCCTGGATGCGCGTCAACGACAAGGTCTGCGAGATCGTCGGCTACCAGCGGGACGAGCTGCTCGGCCTGACGTTCCACGCCGTGACCCACCCAGACGACATCGAGGCCGATCTCGCCAGCGCCGCGCAACTTCTGGCCGGCGAGATCCCGACCTACTCGGTGGAGAAGCGCTACATCCGCAAGAGCGGCGAGACCATCTGGGTGAAGCTCACGGTCGCGCTGCTCCGCGAGGCGGACGGACGACCGCGCCATTTCATCAGCGTCATCGAGGATATCGGCGCCCAAAAGCAGGCGGCGCTGGCGCTGCGGGCGAGCGAAGAGCGGTTCCGCGCCGCCGTCCAAGCGGTTCACGGCGTACTGTGGACCAACAACGCGGCTGGCGAGATGACGGGCGAGCAGCCCGGCTGGGCGGCCCTGACCGGGCAGAGCTTCGCCGAGTATCAGGGCTTCGGATGGGCCCGGGCGGTCCACCCGGACGACGCCCAGCCGACGATTGACGCCTGGTACATGGCGGTCGCGGAGCGGCGCCCGTTCGTGTTCGAGCACCGGCTGCGCCGGGCCGATGGCGCGTTGCGGCTATTCGCGATCCGCGCGATCCCCGTGCTGGCCGACGATGGCGAGGTCCGGGAATGGGTGGGCGTGCACACCGACGTCACGCAAGAGCGGCACGACGAGGCGGAGCTGTTCGACAGCCGCGAGC
Organism: uncultured Alphaproteobacteria bacterium; assembly: GCA_963799825.1. Taxonomy (GTDB): domain Bacteria; phylum Pseudomonadota; class Alphaproteobacteria; order Acetobacterales; family Acetobacteraceae; genus JAFKFI01. Next base: position 979,627 of record CAWCYL010000006.1, on the reverse strand, counting down.
GGCTGGGCAGCATCATCTCCCAGGCGGCCGTCGGCATCGCGCAGGCCGACACGACGGGGCAGTTCCTGCTGGTCAACGAGAGGCAATGCGAGATCCTCGGCCGCTCCCGTCCCGAGGTGCTTGCCGCGCGCATGTTCGACTTCACCCATCCCGACGATCGGCCGGCCAGCCTGGCGAAATTTGCGCGGCTGGTGGAAACCGGCGAGCCCTTCGCGATCGAACAGCGCTTCGCGCGCCCCGACGGCACGCCGGTCTGGGTCAACAGCCACGTCTCCCTGGTGCGCGACCGGGCCGGACGCCCGATCCACGTCATCGCGGTGGTGCAGGACATCAACGAGCGCAAGCACGCGGAGGCGGCGTTGCGTGAGCTCAACGAGCGGCTGGAGAGCCGCGTGCGCGAGGAGATCGGCAAGCGCGAGCTGGCGCAGACCCAGCTGATCCAGGCACAGCGGCTGGAGGCGATCGGCAAGCTCACCGGCGGCGTGGCACACGATTTCAACAACCTGCTGCAAGTGATCTCGGCCAATCTCGAATTGCTGCGTCCGCTGGTCGAGGCTGCGGGGGTCAAGGCGAAGGGGCGCCACGACGCCGCGGGGGAAGCGGTGCGCCGCGGCGCGCTGCTCACCCGCCAGCTTCTCGCCTTCGCCCGCAAGCAGGCGCTGGAGCCGCGCGTGCTCAACCTCGGACGGCTAGTGCGCGAAAACGCCGAGCTACTGCGGCGCACCCTTGGCGAGCGGATCGAGGTGGAAGCCATCGTCAACGGCGGTCTGTGGAACACGTTCGCCGACCCGGGCCAGCTCGAGAGTGCGCTGCTCAACCTCGCGGTGAACGCGCGCGACGCGATGCCGGAGGGCGGCCGGCTGACGCTCGAAGTTGCCAATGCCTTTCTCGACGACCGCTACGCCGCCGCGCACACCGAGGTCACACCGGGGCAGTATGCCTGCATCGCGATGAGCGACACCGGAACGGGCATGAGCGCCGAGACGATCGGGCGGGCCTTCGAGCCGTTCTTCACGACGAAGGTGGAGGGCCACGGCACCGGTCTCGGTCTGGCGCAGGTGTATGGCTTCGCGAAGCAGTCGGGCGGGCATGTCAAGATCTATTCGGAGCCCGGCCAGGGCACCACGGTCCGGCTATACCTGCCGCGCGATCGCCGTCCGGCCGAGGAGGAGGTGTCGCTTGGCGACGCCGCCCCGACCGGGGGAACGGAGACCATTCTCGTGGTGGAGGACGATCCGCGCGTGCAGGAAGCCGTGGTCGAGACGCTCGGCAGCCTCGGCTACAAGGCGCTCCGCGCCTCGAACGCGGGCGCCGCGCTGGCGGTGCTGCAGGCCGGCGTGGAGGTGGACCTCGTGTTCACCGACGTGGTGATGCCGGGCCCGATCACCTCGGTGGAGATGGCGCGACGCGCCCGCGACCTGCGGCCCGGCATCGCGATCCTGTTCACCTCGGGCTACACTGAGAACAGCATCGTGCATCATGGGCGGCTTGACCCCGACGTCGAGCTGCTCTCGAAGCCCTATGCGCGGGACGACCTCGCCCGCAAGATCCGTGGGATGCTGGGGCGTGGCGCCGCCGGCGCGGTGCCCGATGCGGCGCCGGTCGAGGCTTCCCCGCCCCGATTGTGCGTGCTGGTGGTCGAGGACGAGGCGTTGATTCGCATGACCACGACCACATTGATCGCGGATCTCGGCCACGCGGCGATCGAGGCCGCCGACGGGGCGCAGGCACTCGCGCTGCTGCGGGAGGATCCGGCGATCGACGTGCTCATGGTCGATCTCGGCTTGCCCGACATGGACGGTCGCGAGCTGGTCGCCCGTGCTCGCGCGCTGCGGCCTGGGATGGCGGTGATCGTCGCGACCGGCAGTGGGGAGTTGTGGAACATCGAGGACACCGTGCCGCTGCCCAAGCCGTACGACGAGACCATGCTGCGCGCGGCCTTCGCCGCCCTGCCCGCCCGCTCCAACCGGGTGACCGACAGATCGGAATAGGGCGGCGCGCCAAGCCCGCCAGGTTTCGCCGTCGCCATCCGGGCTAGACGATGAATGCCAGCCCAGTCGCGGTGCGGAGCGCGTCCGCCACCACATTCCATGCAGCCTCGGCCGCCAGCTCGGCGGCGACGATGCCGATCGCTTCGTAACCGGAGAGTGTGCCCGCGAACGCGCGTTTCTGGATGCGCTTCACCAACTCGTATTCGTCCGGCGTCATCGCGTCCTTGTCGTCCTCGATCCCCTTCGCGTTCTCGATCAGGGCAGCCATTTGCGCCGCGGCAACAGCGACCCGCCGCGCCCGCGGCCATTTGCGGCCAACGCGCCTTCTGCCCAGGTGGGCACTGTTCTTCCGGTCATGGACGGGTTTCACCCGGTTCCTGCCGCGGCGGCGGGACCACGTGCTCCGCATACGAGATCCGGTCGTGGTCGGCCTCGGTCCAGGCGAAGTTGGTGGTCAGACCGCGGCCCGGCTGGCCGCCAAGGCTGCCCCAGTAGGCGGACGGGTACGCGCCACGCGCCAGCGGTCCGTCGATCACGACCACCACATGGCCGTGCCCGTTCTTGTGCGCCTGCTCGGAGCCTTTGAGGCCGCCGATCACCAGTCTGCCGGCCTTGGCACTCGCGGCTGCCGCGGCGCCGTTCAACAGAGGCGGCCAGCCCTTGCCGCTCCGCAGCGTATCGACGATCGCGTCCGCGACCCCTTGCAGTTCCACGGCGAGCCGGTCCGCCACGGCGCGCGCGAAACCGCTGCAATCACCTTTATGCGCGTCAAAACAGGCAATACAGGCGTCCTTGATCCGATCCGACATGCGACGTCCCCCCATCGTCCAAGGCGCGCTGGCCTTGGATGTTGAGGAACAGTGTAACGGACACGGAAGGAATACTATGAGCTGCATCACACAGTTGGGCTCACCCTGCGGCGGGATCCTCCCCCGCGGGCATCAGGCTGGCGGCTCAACTTGACGGCGTCAGCCTGACAATGGTTCGGGTGCCCTTGTGGGACCGGTCGAGCGTCACAGTCGCGCGCAATGTCTCGGCCATCGAGCGGACGATCACCGTGCCCAGGCCGCCGCCCTTGGCCGGAATCGGTTCGGTCATCCCGACGCCGTCATCCTCCACGATCAGGGTGATCGTCCCGGCGTCATCCTGCTCCAGGATCACCCGCACGACGCCCGGCGCGCCGGCCGGGTAGGCGTATTTGAGGGCATTGGTCACCAGCTCGTTCACGATCAGCCCGATCGGGACCGCCTTGTCGGTCTCCAGGCGCACCGGGCCGGCACGCAGTTCGACGCATTGCTCCGCGGTGTCCGCCGTGGCGGCACGGCGCAATTCGCCGACCAGGCCGCTCAAGTACCTGGTCCATCCGCACAAATTCCAGATCGTCCGACGTGTAGAGCCGCCGATGCACGAGACTGACCGCCTCGACCCGCTTCGCGGCCGTTCGGAGAATGCCGCGTGCTGCGGGGTCCGTGAGCTTGGTGGCCTGCAAGCCGAGCAGCGACGTGATGAGCTGGAGGCTGTTGCCGACGCGATGATCGACCTCCCGCAGCATGATCGCCTGCTGGGCGGCGAGCGTCTCGAGCCGGTCGAGCGAGGCGCGCAGCTCCTGCTCCGCGGCGGCCTTCTCGCGCCGCAGCCGCTCCTGATCCAGTGCGCGGTGGATCGCCGACGAGAGCAATTCCAGGAACACGCCCTGGACGTCCTTGAGCACGTAATCGGCGGCGCCCTCCCGCAGCGCGGCGACGGCGATGCGCGGCTCCTCCGCCGCGGTCACGAAGATGACCGGCGGCACCGCCGGCATCGGACGCAGCGCGCGCAGCACGTCAAGACCGTCGCAACCGGGCATGTAGTGGTCGAGCGCGATCACGTCGAAATGCTGGGAGCCGGCGAGCGCGATCCCCGCGGGCCCGTCCGCCGCCACCGAGACGGCGTACCCGACCCGTTCGAGATGCTTCTGCACCAGGCGCGCGACTCCGGCATCGTCATCGACGTAGAGGACACGCACCACGTCGGAGGCCGAGAGCATCGTCACGTTGGTTCGGGAACCTGCATCACGGAGAGGAACAGGCCGAGCTGGCGGATCGCCGTGGCGAAACCCTCGTAGTCGACCGGCTTGGTGATGTAGACGTTGCAGCCGAGATCGTAGCATTTCTGGATCTCGACGCGATCGTCCGTGGTGGTCAGCACGATGACCGGCATCCGCTTGAGGTGCTCGTCGGACTTGATCCGGGCCAGGATGTCGAGGCCCGTCATGTCCGGCAGATTGAGGTCGAGCAAGACCAGCAAGGGTGTGTGGGAGCCAGACCCGGCGCCGCCGAAGATGTAGTCGAGCGCGCTGGTACCGTCGGGGAAGTGCACGATCTGGTTGCTGACCCCGGCACGCCGCACATTCTTCTCGATCAGTCTGGCATGGCCGGGATCGTCCTCGATCAGCAGGATGGTGACGGGAATCCCATTCATGCGGCAACGCTCCTTGATAGGCGGTTCGCCGGCTGCGGGACCGCGGCAGGCAGACGGACCCGAAACACGGAGCCCTGGTCCAGCACGGACTCGCACTCGATCTTGCCGCCAAGCCGGCGGACCAGCGCCCTGACATGGGCGAGCCCGATGCCCTCCCCAGGCACGGACTGGTCGCCCGCGCGGCGGAACAGCTCGAAGATACGTTCATGGTCCTTGGGCGCGACGCCGCGCCCGTTGTCCTCGACCTCGAACACGGCGAACCTGCCCTCCAATCGGCCGGCAATGCGTATCACGCCCGGCCGGCCTGGCTTGAGATATTTGAGGGCATTGTCCAGCAGATTGCCGAAGATCTGCTCGACCGCAACCCGGTCCATCGCCAGGTCCGGCATCTCGCCGATCCGGATGTCCGTGTTGCTGTCCGAAGCCTGATGGGCAACCGTGTCGGCGATTTCGATCAGGACCGCGCGCATGTTGAGCCGTTCGGCGGTGAGCACCCGGCGTCCCTCGCGCGACAATGTGAGGATGGCGCCGATCAGGCGGTCCATCTTGGACGTGGACGCCTTGATGAAGCGGATCGCCTCCGGAATGTCGTCGTTGACCGCCTCAGCGACCTCGGCGGACAGCGCGGCAGGCTCCCGCGCGTCGACCTCGGCAACGAACTGGCCGAGCGATTTCGCGGCGGTCTCGAGCTCGCTGGTGAAGCCCATGATGTTGACCAGCGGCGCCCGCAGATCGTGCGACACGATATAAGCGAAGCGCTGGATCTCCTCGTTCGCCTCGGTGAGGTCGGCGGTGCGCGCCTGGACGATCCGTTCGAGGTTGACGTTGCTTGCCTCCAGCCCCCGGTTTGCGATCTCGAGCTCGGCCTGTGTGCCGCGCAGCGCGGCCACGTAGCGGCGAATGCCGAAGGCGATGACGCCAGCCAACAGCACCAGACCCGCCAGGCCCGCCGTGTCCATGAGGACAAGCATCCGCCCGCGATCGTTGATCGCGTCGAACTGGGCCGTGACGACCGACTGCTCCCGCTGCGCCATGCGGGCTGTGATCGACCTGATCGCTTCGGTGTCACCCTTGCCCCGGTCGGTCCCGACCAGCGCCAGGGCCGCGTCCTGCTTTCCCGCACGGGCGAGGTCGATTGTCTCACGGAGCTCGGCAAGCTTGTCGGCGATGACCGGCTTGAGCTCGCTCAACAGTTGGGCAGCGGCGGGATCGCGATCGACCTCCGGCTCCAGTTTCTCGATGAGCTGCGGTATCCGCCGATTGGCGCGGTCGAACGGCTGCAAGTAGGCATCCCGGCCGGTCAGCAGGAACCCGCGCTGGCCGGTCTCGGCCCGCTCCGCGCTCGCCGTCAGCTCCTCGATCGTGAACAGAACGTCGCGCTCCCGCGCGGCCGCGTCCAGCGCCTCGTGGTTGCGCACCGACAGCCAGACCGACGCGCCGGCGATCACCACCAGAAAGACGATCCCGACCGCGAGGGCGAAGTACCCGCCGGGCCAAGCACGCCGACGCCATCGCCGCGGGGGCGGAGTCCGAGATCGCCGGAAGAGAGCTTGGAGGGGATCATACGTATCGCTGAATTCCCGGCCCTGCCGTCGCCGTCAAGTGTCATCTGACCAGGGCAAACCCTGCCGGAATACCAAGGCGTGCTGCCGCGGCGTTTTGCGGCCGCCGACAAATCCCCGCTCACCGTCCCGCGTTGTCGTCATCCGGGGACAAGGGGGGAACCGCGAGCGTTGGCCCGCGATCCTGAGCGGCGTGGCGGCCATTCGGCCGACCTGACGGAGATCGAGGCGCGGTTCCGCGCCATCTTCGACGCGCAGTTCCAGTTCATTGGATTGCTCGGCATCGACGGCACGCTGCTGGAGGCGAACGCGACCTTGCTGCGCTTCGCCGGGCTGCGTCGCGAGGACGTGCTCGGCCGCAAGCTATGGGAGCTGCGATGGTGGACGCATGCGCCGGACCCCAATGCCCCCGCGCAACTCCGCGATGCCGTCCGGCGGGCCGCGGCGGGCGAGTTCGTGCGCTACGAGGAGCAGGTCGCGGGTGTCGGGGCGGAGAGTGCCTGGATCGACTTCTCGCTTCGTCCAATGCCCGACGAGGCGAGCGGGCGGGTCAAGCTGCTCATCCCCGAGGGTCGCGACATCACGGAACGGCACGCGTTGCAGGAGCGGCTGGCCGAACGGGCGGTCGCGCTGGCCACGAGCGAGGCACGGTTCCGGGAACTGTATCACCGCGCGCCCATCCCGATCCATTCCATCGGCCCGGACGGCCTCCTGATCGATGTCAGCGACGAATGGGTGGCGTTTACGGGCTTCCCGCGCGAAGCGGTGCTGGGCCGCTCCTTCGCCGAGTTCCTGGACCCCGCCTCCGCGCGTCTCTACCGGGACCGGGCCGCGCCCGAGCTGATCCGACAGGTCGCGGCCGGGGAGACGCGCTCGGTCGAGTATCGACTGATCAAGCACGACGGTTCGGTCGCGGACGTCGTACTGACCGCGCGGCCCGAGCGAAACCCCGCCACGGGGGAATTCGTCCGCAGTCTCTCTGTGCTCAGCGATGTCACGGCGCGCAACCGCGCGGAAGCCGCGCTGCGACAGGCGCAGAAGCTCGATGCGCTTGGCAGTCTCACCGGCGGTGTGGCGCATGATTTCAACAACCTTCTTATGGCCGTGCTTGCCAGCCTGCAGATGCTGAAGAAACGCTTGGTATCCGGCGATCGGCGCGCGGAAGAGCTGTTGCAGAGCGCGGTGCAGGGCGCGGAGCGCGGCGCGGCGCTGACCCAGCGGCTGCTGGCGTTCGCGCGCCAGCAGCCGCTGGAACCCGGCCCGGTGAACCTGCGCCAGCTCGTCGCCGGGCTCGACGATCTGTTGCGCCGTTCGCTCGGCCCGGCGGTGCGGATCGAGACCAAGATCCCGGCGGATCTCTGGACGCTGCGGGCGGATGCCAGCCAGCTTGAGCTCGCCCTGGTGAACCTGGCGGTGAACGCGCGGGACGCGATGCAGGACGGCGGCACACTGCACATCGTGGCGCGCAACACGACGATTCCCACCGATCCTGCGACGCCCGGCCTGACAGTCGATCAGTCGGTCCTGGCGCCGGGCGCGTATGTGGCGATCGAGGTCTCGGACGGCGGCACAGGAATGGACGCGGCAACGCTGGCGCGCGCCACCGAGCCCTTCTTCACCACCAAGGGCCCAGGCAAGGGCACCGGCCTCGGGTTGTCGATGGTGCATGGCTTCGGCGCCCAGTCGGGCGGGATCCTTCGACTGCGCAGCCGGCTTGGCGCAGGGACGACGGCCGAGCTGTGGCTGCCTCGGAGCGTGACGGACAAGTCGGCTTCTGGCAATTCCGATGCCGACATCACCATGAAAGGCCCTGCCGTGGGCGACACCCAACCCCGATCCCCGCTGCGCATCGTGGTCGTTGATGATGACTCCCTGGTCCGCATGGGCACCGTGGCGATGGTCGAGGAGCTCGGCCACGTGGTCGTCGCCGAAGCCGGCAGCGGCGCCGAGGCACTCGTCGCACTGCGCGATGCCAAGGAGGTCGATCTGCTGCTCACCGATCAGGCGATGCCCGGCATGACCGGGCAGCAACTCGCCGAGGCGGCGCGCGGGGTGCGGCCCGGATTGGCCGTGCTGCTCGCCACCGGCTACGCCGAGCAAGGAGCGGCGGGTGCCAAGAACCTTCCCCGACTGCCCAAGCCTTACGGACTGGACGACCTCGCCACCGCCCTGTCCGCCTTCGCCGCGAAGGCCTCGCCGTGAACGTGCCGCTCAGACAGCTCGCGCGGCACCCTCGGCCTGCGGACCGCGGACCAGCCGGCCGGGCAGGCTGCCGGTCGCCTCGCCGTCGCGGTAGACCGGCACGCCGGAAACCAGCGTGGCGACGAACCCGTCGGTACGCTGGATCAGACGGCGGCCGCCGGCCGGCAGGTCGTAGACCACCTCCGGCGCGCGCAGCCGCAGGCGGTCGTAGTCGAGGATGTTGACGTCTGCCTTGCTGCCGGGCCGCAGCTGGCCTCGGTCGTGCAGCCCGATCGCGGCGGCGTTGTCACTGGTCAGCCGCTTGACCGCCCAGGCGATCGGGAACAGCGCGCCCCGTTTGCGATCCCGCGTCCAGTGTGTGAGCGTGTAGCTGGTCGCGGTGGCGTCGCACATGATGCCGACATGCGCGCCGCCATCGCCGAGGCCGACCAGCGTGTTCGGATCGGCGATCATCTCCCGCACCACGTCGAGATTGCCGGCGGCATAGTTGGTGACGGGCAAATAGAGGATCCCCCGCCCGTCGCGCTGCATCAGCAGGTCATAAGCGACCTCCTCCGGGCTCGCCCCGGCGCGTGCGGCACGCGCGGCGACGCTTGCCTCGGGCGGCGGCTCGTAGTCCGGCGGATCGCCAAGCGGGAACAGGCGGTCCCAGCGGGCCGCGCGGCGGGCGGCCCGCCCGCCCTCCGCCGCCTCGCCGAGCAGCCGGGCCCGGAATTCCGGCTGGCGCAGCGTAGCGATCCGCTCGGCGAAGGGAAGATGAGCGATCCGCCGGTAGCTCGGGCGACCCATGAACGGGTTCTGCGACAGCTCGAAGCCCAACAGCACGCTGGTCGGCCGGGAGCGGACCTGGCCGGTGATGCGGAGCCCCGCCGCGTTGGCCTCGCCGATCCGCCGCAGAAGCCGGCTCCATTCGTCAGGCCGCGCGTCCGCTTGCAGCAGCGTGATGCTCATCGGCCGGCCGGACCGCTCGACGAGGCGGCGAAGCATCGCGAATTCTGCCTCCGGCTCGTCGAAGTCGGAGACCACCTGCAGCCAGCCAGCGCCGGCCTCGCGCAGTCCGCCCGCGATCTCCGCCAGCTCCGCCTCCGCGGCGTTCAGCGTGGGCGTTGGCTGGCCGTCGACGGTGCGGTGATTGAGCGTACGCGAGGTGGAGAAGCCGAGCGCGCCGGCCCGGATCCCGTCGGCGGCGAGCCGCGCCATCGCTTGGCGATCGTGCTCCGTCGCGGGTTCGCGGTCGGCGCCGCGCTGGCCCATGACGTGGACGCGCAAAGCGGCGTGCGGCACCTGCGTCGCGACGTCGGCGTCGTAGGGCCGCGCGTCGAGCGCATCGAGATAGTCGGGAAAGCTCCGCCAGTTCCAGGGCAGTCCCTCGGTGAGCACCACCTCGGGGATGTCCTCGACGCCCTCCATCAGCCGCACCAGCATGTCGCGTCGAGCAGGCTCGCAGGGCGCGAAGCCGACGCCGCAATTGCCGATCAGCACCGTGGTGACGCCGTTCCACGAGGAGGGCGTGAGCCGGCTGCTCCAGGTCACCTGCGCGTCGTAATGCGTATGGACATCCACGAAGCCGGGCGTCACCAGCTTGCCGCGCGCGTCGATCTCTTCCCCGCCGCTCGGCAGCGACCGGCCGATCGCGGCGATCCGGCCGTCGGCGACGGCCAGGTCGGCTTCGTACGGGTCGCCGCCCGATCCATCGACGATGGTTCCACCACGGATCACTAGGCTCGACGGATCCCGCATCCCCTGTCTCCCCCGCCGCAAATGACGGCCGAGAGAAGCTATTCCTCGCGCCATGCGCCCGCAACGTGGGGTTGCCCGTCCGATCGGGCGGTCCAGTCAGATCGGGCGGTCCAGTCAGATCGGCGGCCAGCGAGCGGTACGGTCCGCCTCCTGCGCCGGGGTGAGCACTTGGCGGGCCGTCCGCGACATCTGGCGGGCGATCGGCGAGGCGCGACGGATCGCTCCAGCAATCGACGATCCCCAGGCTGCGCGTGCAATAGGGCTGCGGCACCGGCGGCGGCTCGATCGGGCGGCAATACGTCTGATTTCGGTCCAGCCGGACCACCGAGCAATCCCGCCCGGTGATGGCCGACCAAGCGACGTCGAACAGGTCGCGATGGACCACGGGGATCGCGGCGCCGCAACCGGCCAGCAGCAGCGGCGCGCAGGCGGAGGAGCCAAATCATGCCCCGGTCCTGCCACACAGGAATCAATCGCGGGTTTCCGCTGGGCGGTCGCTGTCGCGTTCGGACGGTTTGCTCGGCTCGAGCCACCTCGCTATGGTCCGGCCCGCCGCGAGCCGAGGTCATGCGGGCGTTTGACATGCGTGAGGATTTGTGGTCGACATTTTCGACGAGGTCGATGAAGACCTCCGCGCCGAGCGGGCGCAGAAGTTGCTTAAACGGCATGGCGGCGCAGTCGTCGGCAGTCGGCCTACTGGTCGTCGCCGCCATTTCCGGATGGCAGGCCTGGAGTTGGTGGGAAGGGCGCCGCGCCGGCGCACGCCGCCCAGGCCTACATTGCGGCCATGTCGGCGGCCGACAACTTGCGGACCGGCGGCAAGGAAAGCCATGCGGACATTGCCCAATCGTTCGCGCAAGTGGCAGCGCAAGCGCCCGAAGGCTACGCGACCCTGGCGCGGCTGCGGGCCGCGGCGTCGGCGGCCGACGCCGGCAATCTCGCGGCGGCCTTGGCTCTGTGGGATGCCGTCGCGAGCTGATCGCCGTGCCGATCGCTTGCTGCGGGACTTGGCAGGGCTGAACTGGGTCCAGCATCAGATCGACGCGGGCGATCCCGCTGTCCTGGAGGCACGTCTCAAGCCGCTCACCGCTCCGGACAATCCATGGCACGCCCTGGCTCTCGAGGCGCAGGGCTTGCTGGATATTCGGACCGGCAAGACGGACGCGGCCAGGGCCGTCTTCCGGCGCCTGGCGCAGGACGGGACCGCGCCGGACGGGCTGCGCGCGAGGGCGAACGGGCTGCTGAACCGGCTCGGAGGATAGTCGTGCGGAAGATGGGCGGGGCGCGGCGCCTCCCACCCGGGACAAGGCTCGGCCGGCGCGCGGCGCTAGCCATGCCTTTGGGCCTCGCCGGATGCGGGCTGTTCGACAACTTGTTTGCCGACAACAAGCCGCCGCTGCCGGGCAAGCGGGAGCCCGTGGTGGCCGAGCGGCGCGGGCTGCAAGTCGACGAGGGTGGCGGCTCGCTGCGCGTCGTCCTGCCTCCCGCCACCCCGAACCAGACATGGCCGCAATGCGGCGGGAACCCGGCGCACGTCATGGGACATCTCGCGGGCGGGGCGCAGCTGCACGAAGTGTGGCGGGCGGACATCGGCAGTAGCGCGGGCTACCGGAAAAAGATTCTGGCCCAACCCGTCGTCATCGCCGGCACCGCCTACACGATGGACCCAGACGCGGTCATCACGGCCGTCGATCTCGCAACGGGCGCGCGGCGGTGGCGGTCGGACACCAAGGCCGAGAACGACGATAGCACCAATGTCGGCGGCGGCCTCGCCGCGGACGGCGGAACTCTCTACGCGGTCAACGGCCTCGCCGAGATCGTCGCCTATGATCTGACGAAAGGGTCGGCTCGCTGGCGGCGCAGCCTGGGCGCGCCCGCCCGGTCGCCCCCGACGATCAGCGACGGCCGCTTGTTCGTGACGACACTGGACGGGAAGCTGGCGGCGCTCTCACGCCGATGACGGCCGCCCGCTGTGGACCCACCAAGCGGCGGTATCGGGGCCGAGCATGCTCGGCCAGCCCGCGCCCGCGCTTTCCGACGGTTTGGTGGTGGCGGGCTTCGGTTCGGGCGAGCTCGCCGCGCTTGCGCGCCGAAACCGGTGACGTCGCGTGGACTGACAGCGTTGCGGGGACCCGTGGGCAGGCCAGCCTTGCGGAAATTTCCGCCATCCGCGGGCTGCCGGCCATCGCGGAGGGCCAAGTCTATGCGATCGGCCTCGGCGGGCTGCTGCTTGCAACCGATTTGCGCTCCGGCCGGAGGCTTTGGGAACGCGAGGTGTCCGGCCAGGATTCGCCTTGGGTCGCTGGCGAATGGCTGTTCATTGTATCGGCCGATCAGCAGATCGCCGCCGATGCAGCGCCGCGACGGGCGGGTTGCCTGGGTAGGCGACCTCCCACGATACGAAGACGAGGAGAAGCAAATCCGATCCGATCCTGTGGTTCGGTCCGATCCTCGTCGGCGACCGGCTTGATCGCCGTCGGAACGAACAAGCAGGTAATCGACGATCAGATCCGTATACGGGCGAGATCGGAATTCGGCAGACAGCTTTCCGGCGCCGCGTCGCTCGGTCCGGTGGTAGCAAACGGAACGGTTCTGGTCGTGACGGACGAGGGCCGGCTGCTCGCATTGCGTTGAGCAGCTGCCCTCTAAGTCCGGATCAAGCCACGTTCAGGTCGGCGTTCGCGGGCGCGAGCAGGGTTGGCGGCACGGCCGCCCCCAGCTCCGCCTTCGCACGCGGAAGGCGCAATGCCGTGCATGTCCTCAGCCGCAACCGGCTCGCGGATCATGTAGCCGCGTCCCCAAACCGTGCCGATCAGGCTCTCCCCGCCCGCCTGGGCAAGCTTCTTGCGCAGCTTGCAGACGAACACGTCGATGATCTTCATCTCCGGCTCATCCATGCCGCCGTAGAGATGGTTGAGGAACGCCTCCTTGGTCAGCACCATGCCCTTGCGAAGGACCAGCAGCTCGAGGATCGCATATTCTTTGCCGGTGAGGTGCACCGTCCGCCCGTCGACCGTCACCTCGCGGCTGTCGAGGTTGAGCACCAGCGGTCCGACCCGCAGCGTCGGTTGGCTGAAGCCCTTGCTGCGGCGCACCACGGCCTGCATGCGCGCCAGCAGCTCCGCCTTGTCGAACGGCTTGGTAATGAAATCGTCAGCGCCCATCCGAGGCCCTTCACCTTCGCCTGCGGCCGGGACAGGCCGGAGACGATCAGCACGGGCGTCTCGATCCGCGCCGCCCGCATCCGCCGCACCACCTCGTAGCCCTCCATGTCCGGCAGCATCAGATCGAGCATGCACCATGTCGTAGTCATAGTGCCGCACCAGTTCCAGGGCTTCCTCGCCCGTATCGGCCTGGTCCACGACCGCGCCCCCGGACTTCAGCATGAGCGAAAGGCCCCGGGCGGCGGTCAGATCGTCTTCGATCAGAAGGACGCGCATAGGTTGCTTTCCTCATCAACAATGATCGTGTACTCTACCACCTACGCGTGTGGTCGGCCACAGGTTATTCACTTTTTTAGAGCTTGTTTTCTCGAAATAGCCGTGCCAGATTGATCGGAGCATAAATAGAACTGATGCGGACATTAGTCGACTTGCTGGACAACATCTCATTTTTGAGAGAGCCCGATCGGTGCCCGTGATTGCCGAGGCGCGCGGCGGGCTGCGGCGCCTGGGCGCGTTGTCGCTGCAGGGCCGCGTGGCCGGCGTAACCGGGCTGTCGCGCCGACGTCGCCGGCCTGTCCGGCCATCCTCGCGGTCGGCGACCGGGTGACGCTCGGAGGCCGGGACGGGCGGCGAAATGACGTGCCGAGGTAGTCGGCGTTTCGGACGGCGAGCCGCCGCAGACGATGCCGTTCGGCTGCGCTGGAACGGTCTCGGCCCCGGCAGCAAGGCGCTGTCACATGCAGCGTGCGGCATCGGCCACGCGCGGGCAGCGGTGCCGCATCTGGCCGTATCGCGATCCGGTTGGCTCGGCCGCGTCGTCGACCCGCTCGGCGACCCGCTCGACGGACGCGGCGCCCTCGCACCGGGCGCCGACGTTCGCGCCCTGTGCGCGCGGCGCCGCCCGACGCCGGCACGCGGGGCCGGCTCGGCCCGCGACTCGACCTCGGCGTGCGCGCGCTGAACTGCTTCACGACGTGCCGGCAAGGGCAGCGGCTCGGCCTGTTCGCCGGCTCCGGGCGTCGGCAAATCGACCCTGCTCGGCATGCTCGCCCGCCACACCGCCTGCGATGTCGCGGTTCTCGCGCTCGTCGGCGAGCGCGGACGGGAGGTGCGCGAGTTCATCGAGGACGAGCTCGGCCCCGAGGGTCTCGCGCGATCGGTGGTGGTCGTCGCCACCTCCGACACGCCGCCGCTGATGCGCCGGGAGGCGGCCTACGCCGCGATGGCGGTCGCCGAGCATTTCCGCGACCAGGGCAGTCGGTGCTGCTGATGATGGACAGCGTGACCCGCTTCTGCCTGGCGCTGCGCGAGATCGGGCTCTCCGCCGGCGAGCCTCCGGCGACCCGCGGCTACCCGCCCAGCGTGTTCGCCGAACTGCCGCGGCTGCTCGAGCGGGCCGGGCCGGGCCGGGAGCGAGCCTGGACGCCAGCTCGGCCACATCACCGGGCTGTTCACCGTCCTGGTGGAGGGTGACGACCACAACGAGCCGGTGGCCGACGCGGTGCGCGGCATCCTGGACGGGCATGTCATCCTCGACCGGCGGATCGCCGAGCGCGGCCGCTATCCGGCCGTCGACATGCTCCGCTCGCTGTCGCGCACGGTGCCGGGCTGCAACGGCGCCGAGGAGAACATGCTGGCTCACCGGCGCGCGCGCGATCCTCGCGCTGCATGCGGAAATGGTCGACCTGGTCCGGCTCGGCGCGTATCGGTCGGGATCCGACCCGGCGGTCGACGAGGCGCTGGTTCTTGCGCCGCGCATCGAGGCGATGCTGCAGCAGCGCCACGAGCGCTCCGGCGCTCGAGGAGAGCTTCGCCATGCTCGCGCGCGCGCTCGACGAGACTGGCCCGGCCGGAACAACGATGGCGCGTGATCCGCTCGTCGCCCTGCTTCGCGTCCGCCGCATCGCGCTCGACGAGGCGCGGCGCGCGCTGGCCGTTTGCCTCGCGGCGGAGGCGCGTGCGGCGCGTTCGCTGACCGAGGCCGAGGCCGAGATCGTGGGGGAACGCGCGACGGCGGCCAGCGCTCGACGCTGACGACGCCGCGGTCGAGGCGTTTGCGGCGTGGCTGCGCGCTCGCGCACGGCCGGTCGCTGCAGGCGGCGGCGGCGCATGAGCGGGCTCACGGCCGAGACCGCCCGCGCGCGCGCGGTCGCTCGCGGTGGCGCGGGGCTCGCTCGAGGCCGCAGCAGACCGCGCCCGAACAGCAGGCCGCGGACGAGCGCAAGGCACGGGAGCGCCGGGAGCAACTGAGCCTCGACGAGGCGGTTCAGAGCCGGAATGTCCGCACCCGCACGCAGGAACGGTGACAGGCCGGGCGTTGATCCGTGCTGAATTCCGGCCTTCATCTGAGGAGCGCATAGACTGTGCGCATCGCAATGATCGGCGGCGGCTATGTCGGCCTCGTGTCCGGCGCCTGCTTCGCCGAGTTCGGGTCGGAGGTCTCGGTGGTCGAGACCGACCGGCACAAGCTCGCCGCGCTGCGCGAGGGGCGGATGCCGATCTACGAGCCCGGCCTCGACCGCCTGGTGACGGAGAACGTCGCCGCCGGCCGGCTGAGCTTCGGCGACGATCTGGCCGCGGCGCTCGCCGGCGTCGAAGGCGGTGTTCATCGCGGTAGGCACGCCGACCCGGCGCGGCGACGGCCACGCCGATCTCAGCTACGTTTATGCCGCCGCCGAGCAGGTCGCGCAGGCGCTCACCGGCTACGCGGTGATCGTGACGAAGTCGACGGTCCCGGTGGGCACCAGCCGGCGCATCGCCGAGATCATGCGCAGCGCCCGGCCCGATCTCGATTTCGACGTCGCCTCCAACCCCGAGTTCCTTCGCGAGGGCAGCGCGATCGCCGACTTCATGCGCCCCGACCGGGTGGTGATCGGCGCCGAGACCGACCGCGCGCGCGAGGTGCTGCGCCGGCTCTACCGGCCGCTCTACCTGATCGAGGCGCCGATCGTGTTCACCGGCATCGAGACGGCGGAGCTGACCAAATATGCCGCCAACGCGTTCCTGGCCATGAAGGTGACGTTCATCAACGAGATCGCCGACCTCTGCGAGCGGGCCGGCGCCGATGTGCACGACCTGGCGCGCGGCATCGGCCTCGACGGGCGGATCGGGCGGAAGTTCCTGCATCCCGGCCCCGGTTTCGGCGGCTCCTGCTTCCCCAAGGACACCATGGCGCTGGTGCGTATCGCGCAGGACCACGGCGCCCCGTCCCGGCTGGTCGAGGCCGTCGTCGCGGTCAACGACGCACGCAAGGCCGGCATGGCCGCCCGCATCATCGCGGCCTGCGGCGGCTCGGTGCGCGGCCGCACGATCGGCGTGCTCGGCCTCACCTTCAAGCCGGAGACCGACGACATGCGGGAGGCGCCGTCGCTGCCGATCGTGGCACGGCTGGCCGAGGACGGCGCCACCGTCCGCGCGTTCGACCCCGAGGGCATGGAGCAGGCGAGGCCGCTGCTCCCGGAAGGCGTGACCTACTGCCGGGATGCGCTGCATGCGGCCGAAGGCGCCGACGCGCTGATCGTCATCACCGAGTGGAACGAGTTCCGCGCCCTCGCACCCGCGCGGCTGCGCGCCGCGATGCGCGGTCGGGTGATGGTCGACCTGCGGAACATCTACGAGCCGTCCGCGATGCGCGAGGCGGGTTTCGATTACCATTCCATCGGTCGGGCGGCCGGTTGACGTTCTCATGGTTGCGCATCCCAGGGGCACGCTATTATAGGTAGATTTACCCGGAACCCGTAAACCTTTTAGTAAGCATTGGGATTGACGCCGAATGCTCCGGCCATTGAACCAGCCGCCACCCCCGGACCCCGCGGCTCGCGAGATGCGGGTATTCGTCAGGGTACGCGACGAAGCGGCGCGGATGCCGCATTTCCTGTCGCATTACCGCGCGCTGGGCGTCGATCGCTTCGTCGTCGCCGATCACGGCTCGTCCGATGGAACGCCGGACCTGCTGGCGGCCGAACCCGACGTGCACCTGTTCGCGGCCGACGGCTCATATCGCGAGGCGCGCGGCGGACAGGCTTGGCTCGACTGGCTCCTGGATCACTATGGAGTCGGTCGCTGGTGTCTGGTCCTCGATGCCGACGAGCTGTTTTTCTACCCCGGCATCGAGACGCTGCCGCTCCGTTCGCTGTGCGACGCGCTGGATCGGGAGGGCGCCGAAGCGCTGCCCTGCATGTTGCTGGACATGTACGGCGCCGGATCCGTCCGGGAATCGGGCTACACGGCCGGGCAGCCATTCCTTTCGGTGTGTCCCTGGTTCGACGCCGGCCCGTACTGGCGGACCGCGTCGGATTCATGCCCTTATCACGAGATCTATGGCGGGGTTCGCCAGCGGGTGTTCTACCCGCGCTGGCAGGAGCCCGATCTCGCGCTGCGCGTGATCGAGCGGCTGTACAATGTCGGCCACCGACTTCCCCCTATTCGCCGCAACGCGCGCCTCCAGTCCTGGCGAACGAAGCGGCCGCCCAACCTGGCCAAGGTGCCCCTGGTCCGCTGGCGGCCCGGCCTCGGCTATCTCGCCTCGACCCACAAGATCTCGCCGGTCCGCCTATCCGCCGGCAGCGGCCTGCTGCTGCACTTCAAGTTCCTCGGGGATTTCCGGCCGAAGGCCATCCGGGAAGCGCACCGGGGCGAATATTTCGACGGGGCGAGCGAGTATCGGCGTTATGCCGCGGTGCTCGACGCTGCGCCGGACCTGTCGCTCTGGCACGCGGCATCCGTCCGACTGGAGGACAGCCGGCAACTCTGCGCGTTGGGCCTGATGTCCGCACCACCATTGCTGTCCGCGCCGGCGCCCCTCAGACGGGAGAGCGCGGCATATGGATGAATCTCCGTCGGCTCTCGTCGCGGACGTATCCGATGAGGCCGTCTCCGTCACGGTCTGCCTGTGCACCCGCGACCGTCCCGGTTACGTCCGCACCTGCCTCGACGGGCTTGCGCGGCAGAGCGTCGGCCCAGGCGGGTTGGAGATCGTCGTGGTGGATAGCTGCTCGAGCCCGGCGGTCGCCGAGGAACTCGCGGCGATGACGGCCGGACTGCCCAACGCCCGGTTGATCCGCGCCGACCGGCCGGGTCTGAGCGTCGCCCGCAACGTGGGCGCCCGCGTGGCATCCGGGGAATACCTGGCCTTTCTCGATGACGACGCCATCCCCGCCGACGACTGGATCGAGCGAATCCAGAGCGCCATTACCGAGGCCGACGAGCGGCCGGCGGTTCTCGGCGGCCGCATCCTGCCGCTCTGGGAGCAGGAATTGCCGACGTGGTGGCCCGACCGGTTGCGCGGAGTGCTCTCGATCATCGAGGCCGAGGGTCGCGGCGAATACCGCTCGGGCGAATTGCCGCCCGGAATGGAACCCTACGGCGCCAACATGGTCGTCGAGGCGGCCGCCTTGTTCGCGGCCGGCGGGTTCAACGAGGCGGTCGGTCGCTCGGGCGGCAATCTGCTGTCCGACGAGGACATCCAGCTCGCCTGGGCGTTGCAGAACGCCGGCCGTTCGGCTCGGTACGACTCGCGGATCGTGGTCTGGCACCAGATCCAGGCCAGCCGTCTCACGCCCGAATGGCTGCTCTCGCGGCTGTACTGGCAGGGCGCCTCGACCGTTCTGACGCGGCGGCTGTTGGGCGAGAAGCAGATGATGCGCCGCGAGACGCTGCGGCGGCTTGGCGTCGTGTTGCTGCTGCTGCCCGCTTCGCTGATCCCGCGTGGCAGCGCCAGCCTGCTCGGCTGCCGTTGGCGGCTGGCCTACTCGCTGGGCTACCTCCAGGCCGCGCTGGGCTGGCGCTCCTCGAAGCACGGTCAGCTTGACCGTGCTTCCCTCTGATCAAGACACCGCCGGGCCGACGCGCCCGGCCGGCACGATGACCGCGGCCGGAGCGTGCTTGTCCGGCCCGCGCCGATACGCGTAGGAACTGGACACTGCCGCACATCATTTCCGATCGCCGATGACCGACTTTCCCAACCCCGACCTTCTCAGCCGGATCCCCTTGGCGTCCCGGACGGTCCTCGACGTCGGTTGCGGCGGGGGCGCGCTCGGCGCCGCATTCCGCCGGCTCAACCCGGCGACACGGCTGCTCGGCATCGACAAGGATCTCGACGCGGCGCAGCAGGCCGCACTGCATCTCGACGACGTCGTTGCCGGCGACGTCGAGGAGGACGCGCTGCCGTTCGAGCTCGGCGACGGGCTCGACTGCATCGTCTACGGCGACGTGCTGGAGCATCTGCGCGAGCCGTGGGACGTGCTCCGGCGTCACGCCCAGGCGCTCGCGCCGGAGGGCATAATGCTGATCTGCGTGCCCAACGTGGAACATTGGAGCTTCGCGGCACGCTTGCTCAAGGGCGACTGGGCGTATGAGCCAACCGGCCTGCTCGACGAGGGCCATCTGCGCTGGTTCACCTTGGAGAGTATGCGCAAGGGCCTCGCGGAACTCGGGCTGTTTCCCTGCGACGTGCACCCGCGCGTGTTCGCCGTGGAGCAGGTCGAGGCGTTCGCCCGCGCCCTCGCGCCGGGGTTGGCGGCACTCGGCATCGACCCCGCGGAATACGCCGGACGCGCGGCTCCGCTGCAATACGTGTGGCGCGTCCGCGCCCAGCCGCGCCGGACGATGACCATCGGTGCCACGATGCTGCGGCCGGTGGGCGGGGTCAGCGACGTGCGCGTGGTCTACCCGATGCGCGCGTTGGCGACGGACCCCACCGTGTCGGTGCACCTCGCCCAGACCGAGCAGATCCGCCTCCCCGCCACCGATGGGCCAAGGATCTTCGTGTTCCATCGCCCGATCCTGAACGGCGCGAAGGGCCTGGATACGATCCGTGGGCTGTTACAGAAGAATTTCGTGGTCGTCACAGAGTTCGACGACCACCCGGATTTCTTCGAGGCGTTACGCGGCGACGAGCAATTCGCGTTCGCCGGCGTCCATGCGGTGCAGACCAGCACGCCGGCTCTCGCCGAGGTGCTGCGCCAGCGCAACCCGGAGCTTGCCGTATTTCCGAACGCCGTCCGCGCTTTGCCTGATGTTCGCAATTTCACGGCCGAACACCCGCTCACGGTGTTCTTCGGCGCCCTGAACCGCGAGGCGGACTGGCAGCCCTACCTGCCTATCCTGAACGAGGTGGCCGCGGCGATGGGGGACGCCCTGCGCTTCTCAATCGTACACGACCGGGCGCTGTTCGATGCGCTGCGGACGCCGCACAAGACCTTCACGCCGACCTGCGACCACGACACCTATCTCGAGCTGCTGGGGGCCAGCGAGATCTCGTTCATGCCGCTGATGGATACGCCGTTCAACCGCGCCAAATCCGACCTGAAGTTCATCGAGGCCGCCGCCTGCCGGGTCGCACCGCTGGCCAGCCGAATCGTCTACGCTGACAGCATCGAGGATGGCCAGACCGGCGCGCTGTTCGACCGTCCCGAGGATCTGCGCGTGAAGCTCACGCAGTTGCTGACGGTCCCCGACCTCGCGCGCGAGATCGGCGATGCGGCGCGCGACTACGTGGCGCGCAACCGGATGCTCGCCTACCAGGTCGCGCCGCGCCTCGCCTGGTACCGCTCGCTGTGGGACCGGCGGGCCGAACTCGGCGCCGCACTGATCGCGCGGGTGCCGGCCCTCGGAGCGTCATAAACGCCGCGGACCGCCACGTCAGTCCAGCAGCCAGGGCGCCCCGGCAGCCTGAGCGATCGAGCGGACCTTGTGCAGCAGATTGGGACCGACCGGGATGCCGGTCTCGGCGCGGACGGCCGCGGTTTGGCGTTGCGGGTCGCCCGCCACCATCACCGGCTGGGCCGGGTCGATCGGCTTGGTCGCACGGAGGGCATCGCAGAAGCCGGCGACGTCGGCCCTGAAATCGTCGGGTGTGCGGAACAGGCCAGGGTCGAGGGCCAGGAAGAAATGGCCGATATCCATGCCATGAGGCTTCTTCATGTGCATCGGATCGGTGATCAGCGTGGCCCCCGACAGGGCGGCCGAAAGGATGTTCACCATCGCCGAGAGGCCGTAGCCCTTGTAATTGCTGCCCTCCGGCGTGCCGCCCAGCGGCGTGAGGAAGCCGCCCTTCTGGTTCTCCGCAGGGTCGGTGCTTGGCCGGCCCTCCTTCGTCACCACCCAGCCCGGCGGGAGCGGCACGCCCTCGTTCGCCTTGTTGCGGATCTTGCCAGCCGCGACGGTGGTGGTGGCCATGTCGAGCAGAAACGGCTCGCCCACGCGGCCCGGCGCGGCGAACGACCAGGGATCGGTGCCGAGGCGGGCTTCCGCTCCGAAGGTGGGTGCCACCTGGACGCCAGCGGCAGAGGTCGCGGCCATGCCGATCAATCCTGCCTCGGCGGCCATGTTCGTGTAGAAGCCGGTGGCGCCGAAATGCGCCGAGTTGCGCACCGCGCAGACCGCGATACCCGACTGCCGCGCCTTGCCGATCGCGGTCTCCATCGCAAAACGGGCCGGCACGTGCCCGAGCCCGGCGCCGCCGTCGATCAGGGCCGAAACCGGCGTCTCGGCCAAGATGCGTGGCTCGGCCTGCATGTCGAGCCGGCCGTCGCGGCGGCGCTCGTCATAGACGGTGAGCATCGACAGGCCGTGGCTATCGACGCCGTGCAGATCGGCCCAGCCCATCACGTCGGCGGTGCGCGCCGCGTTCACGGCGGGCATCCCCCAGGCGCGCAGGATCGCGTCGATCTGCGCCCGATGCGTCTCGTACGGTGCCGACATCACGCGACCTCTCGGGCGCGGAGTGCCAGCGCCAGGAAAACGGTGCCGAGCGTGTGCTCGGAACGAGTTAGGATGTCGGGCATGTTCGCTCCCTCGCGTCGAGGCGGCAGGATGCGGTGTGCGCCGTGCATTGCCAATCCTCAGCCGGGGGACCGTCAGCGCCACCTCCAGCGGTTTCCCTGGCCGCCGGTGGCAATGTCATTCGCCGTCCCGGGGGCACCGCCCATGTTGGTGGCACCAGAGGTGCTGACGCCCTGGACCGGACCGAACGGGCTTTCGGTACAGGCGGAGAGTGTGCCGGCGATCAGAATCGCGGCCGCAAGGAGAGCGATTGTCCGCATCGAACCGCCTCGCGTGTTGTCATGCGCCCGATGAGACGCGCGACAAACGCCGGTATTCCCAGCAGCGGTGCCCGTCAGACCATCATCCGCCGAGGACGTCCTTGGTCAGCATGGCGGGAATGTTTGCGCCGGGACGGCCGGCCAGAACCTTCTCCTCGTCCGACATGAGCTCGTCCTCCTGCCCTGCCGGCTCGTCGCCGCTGGACCACGCGACCGCCCGCTCCCAATGCGTCCGCGCCCG
The DNA here is from genome assembly GCA_963799825.1 of uncultured Alphaproteobacteria bacterium. GTDB lineage: Bacteria > Pseudomonadota > Alphaproteobacteria > Acetobacterales > Acetobacteraceae > JAFKFI01. The sequence continues at coordinate 957,223 of CAWCYL010000006.1, read as the reverse complement.
ACCCTCCGGGCGCCCTTCCTGCACCCAGAGGAAATACGCCCTCTCTCGGAGTGCCTGTTCCTTGTTCCGATCCGGTTCCGGCATGCAGCTCTCCTCTGACGTGCCCATCCGGTGCGGGGCGGCCAGCCGGCAGCCCATTCCGCGTTCATTCTATATCATGGTCTGGCGAGAATGTCGTCGCGGTCGATCAGCGCCCGCGGTCTGCCCCGCGGCAGGAGCGGTCGGCTCGGATCGCCGGCTGCGATTGCTTCCGGTTGGTAGCGGCGGGCGGATTTGAACCACCGACCAAGGGATTATAATTCCCCTGCAACCTAGTCTTCTCAAGGGGTTAATCAATATTTCTGCCAGTTCTGACCCCATGTAGATCAACGGGTTGTGGACCGAGTGATAAACTTTCCGCCATTCGGGCATCGGCAGTCTACGGTCTGTCGTTTCAATAACTGAGCCAATTAAGGCGCTCGGGTGCCAATCTCGTCCCGCGAGCATCGGAACCCCCGTATCCTTTTCCTATGCCAAGGAAAAGGATGCTTCCAATGATCGACTGGAATGCCCCGGTAGGTGACGCGGCAGACGTCGCGCGCATCGCGGACATATGTGCGCGCGGTTTACCGCCTGCAAGAGACCGGTGTCATGCGCACCCGCCGCACGAAGTATGAGCGGGCCACCGGCGCCGACACGGCTAAGGTCGTGTTCATACGCGCCTTCGACGGGTTCGGCCTGACGGCCGCCGAGGCGCACTCGGCCTGACCGATGCAGCCGCGCACATCCTGAACTGGCGCATGGACCCGGAGGCAACGGGCGACGATCCGGTGTCGGCGGCATTTTGGCGGCAGCCCGACGGCCGGGTAGCCGGCATCCGTTACACCCGCGGCCAGATCCTCGACGACGTGGCGATGGACGCGCTACGCGAGGCTGTGAGGTCAGGACGGCCGGTCATTCAAATTGATCTCGACGCGATGTTCGACACGATCGAGCGTCGCATCCAGAATTCTGCCCGAATTGCCCCGCAGTCGTCGGCAAACCCGCGCTGCGCGTGGTCGAGCAGACCGCGCCCGAACCCGCAACCATCCATTGAACGAAGGAACGATCAGGTGATTGCCGCAAAGACGAACGGGCCGCCCTGCGGGGGGCAGCCCATTCAAAATCACTCGGGATTGCGCGGTGAACGCGACACGGACGATAGCCCGAAAGGCACCTCGGGGACAATCCCTGATCCGCTGACTGCCGCCCTAGAATTGGCGGCGACCGGCATTCCGGTGTTCCCGTGCAAGGATAGCAAGGCGCCGGCGTGCGCCAACGGGTTCGTGGATGCGAGCACCGATCCCGCGACAATTCGCAGGTTGTTCGCCAGATCGGATGCCGTCCTAGTCGGGTGCCCACCGGCGCCGTGAGCGGTTTCGACGTGATCGACGTGGACCCGCGGCATGGAGGCGACGAGTGGCTGAAGGCGCACATTGACCGCAGCATTCCGGTAACGCGCATCCACTCAACACGGTCGGGCGGGCAGCACATCCTGCTTCGCCACGCCCCTGGTCTGCGGTCATCGGCTGCGAAGATCGCGCCAGGCGTGGATGTGCGGGCCGACGGCGGTTACGTCGTCTGGTGGCCTGCCGCCGGCGTGCGTTTGTATTTGGGCTGGGAGATGGATCATCTTGAACCGTGGCCGGCGGTCCACCTCGCCGCTGCCATCAATGGTCAGTCATCGACCGACAAACCGCGCAGCACCGCCGATCTGGCACCGCCCAGCACCGAGGCTGTCGTCAACCTGCTTGCTCGCCTTCCTAACCCGCTGGAAGCTGCGCGCGACACGTATATGGGCGTGATGCTGGGCGCCGTGGGATGCATCCAGGCGGGGGCTGACGCTGATGCTGTCCGCGACGCTGCCGTTGCATGGGCTGAGCGGTGGCAGGGTGCCAGCGAGACCGACGAAGGCAAGAAATGGGACGACGATTGGTCGAAGCGGATAAGCCGCTGGCGGGCTGGCGCGCCTTGGTGCGCATCGCAAACAAGCTGATGCCGGGATCGGAGTTCGATGAGCACCCCATCCACGACGAACCGGCGAACGAAAATGACGCGCTTACCACGTTCACAATGGCGGAATGCGTCGCCGCCAAGCCGCCGCGGTACGTCGTCAAGGGCCTGCTCGGCCGAGGGCGATCATGGCTGCATCTTCGGGCATCCGGGCAGCGGCAAGAGCATCGTCGCACCGTATCTCTGCTACTCCGTCGCCGCCGGCGAGCCGTTCTTCGGAATGCGAACGCGACAAGGGCCGACGCTCTACGTCGCGAACGAAAATCCGCACGGGCTGAAGATGCGCGTTCGGGCGCTGGCGCAGCGGTACGGCGACCAGCCGCTATTCCGTGTGACCGAGGCACACGACCTGCTGAACCTCGACAGCAAGGCGCGCGCCAAGCTCCTGCGCTACGTCGAGAAGCACCGGCCGGTGGTGATCTGCCTGGACACGCTTGCAGCGTCATTTCCGGGTTGAAGGAAAACGACGCCGACAGCATGGGAGGCGTCGTGACGCTCGGGCCGCAAGCTCGGCGCGTGGGGTGCGGTTGTCATATGGCTGCATCACCCGGCGAAGGCGGAGCAGCGCCAGCACGCCGCGCGGCTCGGGCATCTTCAACGGCGATCTGGACTTCTCAATGCAGCTCGTCCGCGGCGAGGACGGCCTGATCCGCGCCGAGGGCCGTAAAAATCGAAACGGCGAGTTGGAGAACGCCAGCCGGGCGTTCCAGAGTCGCGACCGAGCACTTCCCCGAGTTGGATGAGGACGGCGAACAGCACAACGCGGGCGTCTGCGTGGCGGACAAAACGGCTTGTCCGCGCAAGCCGTTGCCACGCACGGCAAGGGCCGTCCTGAAAGTCGCAAACGACATCTGCGACGGCGACGGACAAACCGGTTTGTCCGTCGATACGTGGCGAGAACAATGTATCAGCCGGGCGGCGGTCGGCGGAGAGACGCGCGACAGCAAGCTTAAGGCGTTCCGTAGGGCCTTGGAAACGTTGATAAATTCGCAGTGGGTTGAGGTCCGGGACGACGTTGCCCGGCTCTTGGACGCGGCTCGGAATTCGGTCCATTGCCTGAAACGGACACGACGGACAAAGACGGACAATAGCCAAATGTCCGCCAGTCCACACCGGAGACGAATCGGACAGACAGGACAACACGCTTAGGTGTTGTCCGTGTCCGATGTCCGGCGGACCGACCAACGCAATAAGTGAATGCAGCCGGGTCGGGAGGGTGCTACCCGCGCCCCGCGCGGCGATACTCCCCATCCTCTCCGGCCCGGCCAAGCGCGTCCTGCGGAATCGCTCGGAAGTTTCCAGAAGCCCAATCCGCGCTAGGGCCTGTCCTCAATTGAGCCAAACGACGGTGGCGACGAGCTGGACGGCAGCCAGGAAGTTCCGCGCGGTCTTCTCGTAGCGCGTGGCGATCGCGCGAAACTGCTTGATCTTGGCGAAGAAGTTCTCGATCAGATGGCGCGCCGCGTAAAGCTCTCGGTCATAGTCGTGCGGCGAGACCGGTTGGCCCGCGGCGGGATCACCGCGGCCTTGCCAGCCCGCCAGCGGCTCAAGGACGCGTGCGTCGGCGTCGAACGCCTTGTCGGCGATCAGCGTGTCGGCCTCCATCGTGGGCAGCAGGTGGTCGGCCCCGACCAGGTCATGTGCCTCGCCGCCGGTCAGCAAGAAGCCGATCGGGTTGCCCAGCGCGTCGACCAGGGCATGGATCTTGGTGCTCAGTCCGCCGCGCGAGCGCCCGATTGCTTGGTCCTCGCCAGCTTTTTTTGGGCGCCGGCGCTATGCTGGTGGGCGCGCACAATGGTGCTGTCGATCATCGCATATTCGTTGTCGGCGTCTGCGGCGAGATGTTGAAATACCCGCTCCCACACACCGCTTTTGCCCAACGGCTGAACCGCAGGTGGACCTTTGTCCCGTCGCCGAACCGCTCCGGCAGATCGCGCCATGGCATCCCGGTACGATAGCGATAGAGCACGGCCTCGACGAACAATCGATTGTCGGCCGCGGTCGCCCCCACCGAACCTTCACGTCCGGGCAACAGGTGCTTGATCCGCTCCCACTGGTCGTCACGCAATCCGAACCGCCGCATCGGTCAGCCCCCCTAAAAGCTGACCGCCTATAAATTGAAGAAACCGTCGCGCCGAAATTGGCACGTATCACCCGGCGCAGATTGACGCTGTATGTGGCAATCGGCACTTACCGGACCAATACGGTGCGCGGCACCCCTCACCGATCGAGATCGGCCATTTGATGACAAGCCCTAGTCCTCAACTTGACCGAAAAGCGATGGCGCACAGGGATTCCAGCACATCGCAGTCCCTCCCGCTGGCCTCGCGCGGCTATCATGCCGACATGCCCACACCCCGCACATCGGCAGCCCGCAAGGCGTTGCGTCAAGGTCAGTCCGCCGCGATCGAGCGGCCCGATCTGTCCCGTCCGCCCGGCTACGTCCACCTAATGCCGCCGGCGGGCATGACGGATGCTGCGCGGTCCTATTTCGAGTTCTACGCGGCGCAAATGGCGGCCCTCCGCACGTCTCGCCTGGTGGACGCGCCCGCGCTGGTCGAATTGTGTTCCGTGCTCGCCGACCTGGACGCGCTGCGCGCTGAGCTGGCATCGTACGGCAGCAGCTCCTACCAGTCGGTCGCCTCTAACGGCGCCGTAATCTGGAAGCCCTATCCCGCTCTGCGCAGGCCGCAGACGCATCCCGCCGGGCGCGCGCCATGATGGCCGAGCTCGGCCTTACGCCGCCTCAGCGGCCCGTGCGGAGGGGGCCCGTGGTTAGTTTCCCGTCCAAGCCCGCCCCTGCAACCGAGACAGCGGACCCGGACGCTTTCGATTGGGACGCTCCGCCGGCCATCCCGACGTCCGATCAGCTCCGCTGGGCGAAGGCAAATCCCGGTAGCTCGGTCGCGTTCGATCGGTCGTTGGCGCTCGGCGATCCGCGAGTGCGCGAACAGGACGCGAAACAGCGGGTGCACCAGCGGCACGCGGCAGCATTCATCGCCGAGATGCGGCGCCTCGGCCGCTGGAATACGGCTTAGAACTTCAGCCCCGGGTGACGCGCCGCCAGCCTCGCGAGGTCGCGTTCGAGTGCGTCCAGGATCGTATCCATTCCCGCATTCGCGACCACGTTGACGGCGTAGCTCGCTTCTCGCCACAGCGCCAGTTTCGCAATCAAATCGCCCGCGGTCTGTCCTCGCTTCCGCAGAACGGCATCAAGCACCGCATCGTCCGCATCACGCCAGCTCGCGCGGATATCGCTCGTCGTCATCGCTCCATCCGGTAGATCCTCGGCCTCGGCCTCGGCCTCGTCATCGTCCTCGACCTCGACCTCGACCTCGACCTCGTCGAGTATATCGGTGTCCATTTGTAGTCCAATGCACTACAGTTGCTTTGTCCCGGAGCCATTTTACACAACTCACTATCGGGCTGCCACTTTCTTGCTGTAAATTCTCAGCATGTTCGTGGAACAACACTCTGCTCCGATCTATTTGCGCCGCGCGGATCTCTTGCGAGCCGTCCGGGTGCCCATCGCACATTTATGACCGGCTGCTGAACCTTGGGCGCTTCGCCCCACTCGGCGCAACGCCGCGCGCGGGCGAGAAATGGCGCGTTTATACGGCGACTGATCCCGTCCGCATGGGGGTCTCCCTGACGTTGTGGGCGGCGCACTCATTCAGCTATCGGCAGGCCGTTTCGGCCGTTGTCGATCTGGTCGACCCGCTGCTGCTCGCCGCGACCACTGCGCAGCGGTCGATCCCGGTTGGCGCGATTGCCGACACGCTGTTGCTCGGCGCGAAGATGTACGTCGGTCAGGCCCGTGCCGAACTGCAGCCGTTCGACGCCGCGACCGGCATTGCCAATCTTCAAATCCATTGCGCGCGACGTGCTCGCGCAACTCTCAACACCGGCGGCGCGGCCCCATAGACGCGCGTTCTCAGGTGCGCGGGCTATGGACCCGCTGCCGCCGGTGCCCGCCGAAATGCCCGATTACCCATCCGAACCGAATGCCGGCTTGGATCTACGGAGAGTCTACTGATGAACCTTCGTGCTCTGCTACAGCGCCGCGAGGCGATCCGCGCCGAAATGCGCGCGCTCCTCGACGCGAACCCCGGCGCCGATATGCCGGCCGACGCTGCCGCGCGCTTCGATGCGCTGAAAGCCGAGAACGAGGGCCTGGTGACGCAGGAAGGCCGCCTGGCCGTTCTCGCCGACATGGAAGCCCGGCAGGCTGGTCAGCCCGTCATCGAGACGCGCGAGGCGCGTCACGCCGCTCACCGTGCGCGCCTTCGGTCGCGACGTGGCAGTGCCGGCCGGGTTCGATGGGCAGACGCTCACCGGACAGGACGGCAGCCGCGTGCCGATGCTGTCGCATCGCCACCGTCTGGCCGATTTCGTTCCGGCCGGTCAGCACGAAGTCGCAGATCGGGCTTGGCGGATTTCTCCGCGCGCTGGTGAACGGCCCGACCAACGACATCGAGCGCCGCGCGATGGCCGAGGGCTCGGTCGGCGCCGGGGGCGCCATGCTGCCCATGCCGTTGTCCGCAATCGTGTTCGACCTGCTGCGTTCGCAGTCCGTGGCCTTCAAGGCCGGCGCGCAGACCGTGCCGATGTCCAGTCAGACACTCCGCTTCGCGACTGTCGCGACCGATCCGGTCGGCGGCTGGCGGGCCGAGGCTGCAGCCGTTGCCGAGGAGTACCCCCGTTTTCGGCAATGCCACGTTGACGGCGCACAGTTGGGCGCTCCTGGTCCGCGTGTCCCGTGAGCTCCTGGCCGATGGGCAGAACGTTTCCGCCGTGCTTGAAGGCGTCATGTCGCGGGTTGCGGCGCTCGCACTCGATCAGGCTATTCTGTTCGGCACCGGGTCCAGCAATCAGCCGACCGGCATCACGAACACGAGCGGGATCAGCACGGCGAGCATGGGCGTGAATGGCGCCACTCCGGCCAGCTACGCCGACATTCTCAACGCGATCCTCGCGTTGCAGACCGCGAACAGTAACACCGTGTCGGCGATGCTGATGCACCCGCGCAGTGCCAGAACCTACAACGGCCTGGTGAACACGCTCGGCGACGCGATGCGTATGCCGCCGGTGCTGCAGGACATCCCGGGTATTCACCAGCACCTCGTTTTCCGTGACGGAAACGCAGGGCACCGCGACGACATGCAGTAGCGTGATCCTGGGCGACTTCAGCAACGTCCTCGTGGGGCTGCGCGAGGGGATCGGCATTCAGGTTTTGACCGAGCGATACGCGGCGGACAGCGGACAGATCGGCTTCGTGCTGAACTTTCGCGGCGATGTGGTGATCCCGCGTCCCGCGACGGTCTGCCGGCTCGTCGGCGTGAAGCCGTAACATGACCGCCGGACATCCGAACGGCTACGAGACCCGCGCAGCGATAGAGCTGCGCGCGATCGGCCGGCGGTTGGCCGGCTACGCTGCCGTGTTCAACTCGCCCGCGGTAATCGGATCGTTCACCGAGACGATCCGCCCCGGCGCGTTCCGCGCGAGCCTATCGGCCGGGCACGACATCTTGGCGCTGCTCGACCACGATCCGACGCGGGTCATGGGCCGCACGTCCAGCGGCACCCTGCAACTCACGGAGGATCAGCGGGGACTTCTCGTTCGAGCTCGACGTTGCCGATACCCAGGCCGGCCGGGATCTTCTCCTGATGGCCGAACGTCGCGACCTCGGCGGCATGAGTTTCGGCTTCCACGTCACCGATCAGGCGTGGCCGAAACCCGACACACGCGAGCTGCGCGGCATCGATCTGCGGGAGGTGTCAGTCGTGAGCGCGTTCCCTGCGTACGCGGAACCGAGATCGCAATCCGCGCCCGCGCGATTGCCTACGCTGCCGCAGATCACGCCCTGCGGCGCCGGTACGTGGAATCAATGCTGTGAAGTTTCTCGACCGCCTGCTCGGCCGCACTGAGACGCGCTCCCTGGAAAATCCTGCTTTGGGATGGATCGGGCTCGACCATCACCGCGGCGACTATGGCGCTGTCGGCCCTGCGCACGCGCAGCAAATAGCGGCAGTGGGGGCTGCGGTTGACCTGCTATCGACCGCCATCGCCGCACTGCCAGTTTCGATCTACCGGGACGGTCCAGACGGCAGCCGCGTCGATCTGCCTGCTCACCCCGCGGCTGCGCTGCTGACCCGGCCCAACGCCTTTCAGACTTGGTTTGAGTGGGTAACGTTCACCATGTCGTCGGTGCTGCTGGAGGGCAACGCCCTCAGCATCATCGAGACAGACGGGCGCGGTGCAGCCGTGTCGCTCACGCCAATCCCGTGGTCCTGCGTCCGAGTGTCGCTGTCCAGCGCCGGGGGCGGGCTGCTCTACACCGTGACCGGCTATCAAGGCGACATGAGCCAGACGCGGACGTTCGCGGCCGATAGCGTGTTTCACTTGAAGGACAGGCCGGGCGCAAATCCCTACCTCGGCGAGTCTCGCATCCGCCGATGCAGCGCCATGCTGGAATCAGCCCTGGCGGTTCAGGAATTTGCGACGGCGACATTCCGCAACGGCGCGACGCCCAAGGGCTTGCTCGTGCTGCCCAAGAACGTCAGCCCGGAACAGGTCCGGAAATACGAGGCCTGGCACACCGCAAATTTCGAGGGCGCCCACAACGCGGGCCGGACCCTGATTGCAATGGACGGTACGAGCTGGACGTCGCTCAGCAGCAATGCCGAGAGAGTCGCAGGTTCTCGAACCCGCGGCTGGTGTGTCCAAGAGGTCGCGCGCCTGTTCGGAATCCCCGCACAGCTCCTCGCCGATCCGACCGGATCTACCTACACCAATTCCGCTACAGCAACGGTCTGGCTAGCTCAGAATGGGCTGCGGCCTTGGATCGTCGCCTTCGAGCAGGCGTTTGACCGGACGGTGATCGCCGAGCCGGGCTGTACATGTAGATGTCGACCTTAGCGGGATGCTCCGCGGCGACTACACGACCGCATCGGCCGCGCTGATCGCTGAGGTCGCCGCAGGGTTGGCGACGGTGGACGAGGCCCGGCAGGAGCTCGGCTATAATGGCCCGATCGCCGCCGCCCCGATGTCGAAAGCCGCAGCCGAGCCGAGCGCCACCTGAGCATGGCCCTAACGCTTCCCGGTTGGCCTCGTGGGCTGCGAGAAGATTGGCGGCCGCCTACGTCGGGCTGTCCGCCAGCACGATGCGGGCGGAGCGGGCACGCGGCGCGTTTCCCGCGCCGGTGTCCCTGACGCCGGGCCGGCTGATCTACCTACGCGAAGACCTTGACTTCTACCTTGACCGAAAGGCAGGTCGAACGGCTTCCGCCGTCGACGGCCGGGAGTGGTTGGAGGCATGAGGATGGCTGCGGTCGACCTGCCCTACCTATGGACTCCTTATTAAAAGGGGCGTCGGTACGCCTACTATCGTCGGGGCGGCAGGCGGACGGCGCTGCCCGCTATCGACAGCCCGAGTTTCCTCGCCACCTACCAGGCGGCTCACGCCGAAGCCGAAGCACTGGCGGCCGGTCAGGTGACAGCCCGCCCCGGGGTCGCCGCTGGCAGCATGGCCGCCTTGATTGCTGCATACCGGACCAGTCCCGAGTGGGCAGACAAGGCGCCGGCGACCCGAACCGACTATGACAAGGCGCTGACCCCCCTATCCGAGCGGTACGGGCACCTCCCGATCAGGACGATGCCCCGGCAGTTCGTGTTCAAGCTGCGGGACGACTACGCGGTGAAGGACGGCAAGCCGACGCCACGCCGGGCGAATCGGATGGTCAACGTCCTGCGACTGCTGCTGTCATGGGCCGCCAACCGCGGTGGATGGCTGAAGGGCGAGAACCCGGCACTGCGGCCGGGCCGGCTGAAGACCGGGCCGGGCTACCGGACCTGGACGGCCGAGGAGGTCGACGGGTTTATGTCTTCCGAGGCGGTTGGCGAGCCGATGAAGCGGGCTGCGATGCTCGGCCTTTGCACCGGGCAGCGGAAGCAGGACTGCCTGATGATGACCAAGGCTGCGCGGGCCGGCGGGGTGATCGAGGTTACGCCGCAGAAGACTAAGGACAGCTCGGCCGTCCGGCTGACGATACCCGAACATCCCGACTTGACCGGAACCCTAGACGCGGCGCCGAGGACTGATGCGACGACCCTGCTGACCCGAGCGGACGGCAAGCCTTGGAAGGAAGATCACTTCAACCACGCTTTTGCTGCAGCCGTGAAGGCGGCCGGCCTTTCGGGGCTGTCGTTTCACGGTTTGCGAAAGACGGCATCGGCCCGCTTAGCGGAAGCGGGGGCGACTGACGCGGAGATCAACTTCGATCCTCGGCCATGTCGACCCGAAAATGACCCGGCTTTACCGGCGCGGTGCCGACCAGAAGGTGCGCGCGGTCGCCGCTATCGGGAAGCTGGCGAGCCACCAAATCGGACCGCTTTGAACTAGCGAGATATTCTGAGCGCGAAGGGATCGGTCGTCACCTACGAGGGCTCGGCACTGGCAAGGGTACGGGCGTGGGCGTGGGTTTGAGCGTGTCCTTCGGGTCCGCGAGATTCGCGCTAGGGCTCGACTGGCCTTGGTGCTGGATTATCGTTCGCAGCTGCAATGCCTTTGCCTCTATTTCGTCCACCATTGCCTTGGGAAAGTAGACACGCTCGATGTCCGTTGACCGCGTGGCCTCCCCTAAACCAAGATCCGCAGACATCTCGATCAGGAGGTGACGCAATCTCTTTTGCTGCTCGTGCTCCGGAATCCGCCGATTTGGATCGAGGCTACTATACATATCCGCCCAGGCGTCACGCACCGGTTGAGCGTCACTGAATGCTACGTCGATCAGGTTGAATGCCTTGACGGCTTCAGGCAAATAAAATGCCCCTCGCGACTGCATCAACGTTGAAAACACCCAGAATTTTGCTCGACGGACTTGCTCGCCCCTTTCCGCCTCACGACGGAGATTCTCGGCCAAATGGGCGGCAATCTGCGGCCCTTTCCAGGTAGCAAACGCTGCGAACGCGGTCGCGACGAAGCTCAGAGAGGCCGCTATCGCGGCCAAGGCGCCCGCGTCGATCACTATCCTTCAAAGCTCCGTCAAAATGCACCGGTCAGCTTACCCGGTTGAGACAGCCTTCGTGAACGCGAGGGAAACACCGATTGATAAACCGGCACCGGCCGGGTGATAAACTCTCCGGCCGAATCCAGCTAACCCATTGTTCCGGTTGGTAGCGGCGGGCGGATTTGAACCACCGACCAAGGGATTATGATTCCCCTGCTCTACCGCTGAGCTACGCCGCCACCGGCCGGGAGAGGCCGGGGAGATAGCGCCGCGAGCCCGGAGGCGTCAACAGCGGCAGCCGCATCCCTCGGGCGCCGGATGAAGCCGCCGCCGAGCACCCGCGTGCCGTCGTAGAACACGCACGCCTGACCGGGTGCCGCCAGTGCCGGAGCGTCCAGGCGAACCTCCGCGCCGCTCCCGCTCGCGTGGACCAAGGCGGGCTGCGGCTGCTCCCGCGCGCGCAACTTGACCGCGCAATGGAAGGAGCCGCCAGGAAGTGGCACCAGCCAATTCGTGTCGTACACGGCGACGGAGCGGGAGCCGGTCGAGCGCGGACCGATCACGACGCGTCGCCGCCTGGCGTCCAGCGCGACGACCACCTGCCGCTGGCCGCGATCCATTGCGGCGCCGCCGAGCCGCTTGCCCTGCCCGACCGTGAAGCGGGCGATCCCGTCATGGCGGCCAAGCACCCGGCCGTCGCGGCTGACGATCTCGCCGGGCTCGGCGGCGTCCGGCCGCAGCCGCGCGACCAGATCGGCATAGCTGCCGGACGGGACGAAACAGATGTCCTGACTGTCCTCCTTCTCGGCAACCGGTAGGCCGAGCCGCGCCGCCTCCGAGCGGACCACCTGCTTGTCGGCCATATCGCCCAGGGGAAACAGCGTGAACGCCAGTTGCTCGCGTGTGGTGCCGAACAGGAACCAGCTCTGATCCCGAGCCGGGTCCGCCGCGCGGTGCAGTTCGGGTCCGTGCGGGCCATCGACGCGGCGCACGTAGTGGCCGGTCGCCAGTCCGTCCGCGCCGAGGTTTCTTGCGAGTGCGATCAGGTCGGGAAACTTGACACCCATATTGCACTGCACGCACGGCACGGGCGTCTCGCCCCGCGCGTAGCTGTCGACGAAGGCATTGATGACGGCGCCCGCGAAGCGCGTCTCGGCATCGACCACATAGTGCGGGATGCCGAGATGGTCCGCGACACGGCGGGCGTCGTGGATGTCCTGCCCGGCACAGCACGCGCCCTTGCGGCCGGTCGCCGCACCGTGGTCATAGAGCTGTAGCGTGATGCCAACGACCTCGTGCCCGGCCTCGTGCAGGAGCCCCGCCACGGTGCTGCTGTCCACGCCGCCGGACATGGCGACGACGATGCGCATCCTAGCCGTTCATCATGTTCCGGCTGCCCGCGGGGAGCCGGACGATCAAGTCCGTCGAGCGCCTGGGTCATCACGATCTGGCAGCCGAGCCGCGAGGTCTGCTCCAGGCCGAAGGCGAGGTCGAGCATGTCCTCCTCGTCCTCGGTCGGCGTCGACAGCTTGGCGAACCAGGCCGGATCGACAATGACGTGACAGGTGGAGCAGGCGAGCGAGCCCTCGCACGCGCCCTCGATATCGACGCCGTGCTTGTGCGCGATCTCCAGCACCGAGAGCCCGAGCGGCGCCTCGACCTCGCGGCGGGTGCCGTCGCGCTCGATGAAGGTCATCCGTGGCATGGGCGGAGAAGCATCGGGCGGGCGACTTCCATCTAGGCGTCGGCGGATACAGGGATCAGGGCGTGCGCCGCCGCGAGCGACGCCACGGCGTGGTCGATGTCGGCGGCGGAGGTAAAGCGTCCGATCCCGATACGCAAGGTGCGGGCGGCCTCGCTGTCGGGCAGGCCCAGGGCGCGCAGCACGTAGGAGGGCTCGATCTCCGCCGACGAGCAGGCCGAGCCGGTGGAGAGGCACAGGTCGGGCGCCCGCGCCATCAGTTCGGCCGCTGTCGCGCCGGGGAAGGTGAGATTGAGGTTGCCGGGGATGCGCGCCCGCATGGAGCCGTTGACGCGGAGCCCGGGAATGGCCGCCGTGAGGCCGGCCAGCAACTGGTCTCGCAGGGCCGCGAGCCGCCCCGCCTCCCCCGCCATTGCGTCGCGCGCGATGCGACAGGCTTCGCCGAGCCCGACGATCAGCGGCGCGGGTAGCGTCCCGGAGCGCAGCCCCCGCTCCTGCCCGCCGCCCGAGAACAGCGGCGCGAGGCGCACGCGGGGCCGGCGGCGGACGAACAGCGCGCCCACGCCTTTGGGCCCATACAGCTTGTGACCGCTGAGCGAGAGCAAATCGACGCCCCAGGCCGTGGCGTCGAGCGGGATCTTGCCGGCGGCCTGTGCGGCGTCGGTGTGGAACAGGGCGCCCGCCTGCCGGGCAACGCCGGCAAGGGTAGAAATATCCTGGATCACGCCGGTCTCGTTGTTCACCGCCATGACGCTGACCAGCAACGTCGGGGTGCGCAGCGCCTCGCGCAGCCGATCCGGGTCGAGCAGCCCATCCTTGCCCACCGGCAGGAACACCGGCTCGAAGCCCTCGGCGGCGAGGTCGCCAACCAATTCCAGCACGCATTTGTGCTCGGTGGCGATCGTGACGATGCGCTGCCGCGCGTCGGCCCGGCCGCGCGCGAAGCGGGCGGCACCCTTGATGGCGATATTGTTGCTCTCGGTCGCACCCGAGGTGAACACGATCTCCCGCGCCTCCGCGCCGATCAGCGCCGCGACGTGCGCGCGCGCCGCCTCGACCGCCGCCTCCGCCAGGCGGCCCATCGCGTGCTCGACGCTGTGCGGATTGCCGTATTCCTCGGCGAACCACGGCAGCATGGCGGCGAGCACCCGCGGATCGCAGCGTGTGGTCGCCTGATTGTCGAGGTAGATCTGGGGCTTGTCAGTCATCGGCGGCGATATGGGGCTAGGCGGCGTCGGATGCGAGCGCCGGGCGGAGCCGGGCGGCCATGTGGCGGTAGGCGGCGATGAAGGCCGCCACATCGCCCTCCGCTACGTTCCAGGGCAGCGACACCCGGATCGCCTGGCCGGCGAGCGGGCCCAGCCCCATCGCGGCGAGCACGTGGCTCGTGCCGATCTTGCCGGAACTGCACGCCGCCCCTGCGCTGACGGCGAAGCCGGCGAGGTCGAGCGCGATCACCTGCGCGTCGGCCCGCACGCCGGCCAGCGCGAGGCAGCTCGTATTGGGCAGCCGCGCCGCCCCGGCGCCACAGACCACGGCACCTTCCGCCAAGGCCGCGTTCTCGATCGCGTCGCGCAGCGGGGCTAGCCGATCGGCATCGGCGGCGCACGTAGCCGCGGCCGCGAAGCCGACGATGGCGGGAACCGATGGCGTGCCGCCGCGCCGGCCGCGCTCCTGCCCGCCGCCCGCGCATCAACGGCGCGATCCCCGCGACGTCAGGCGCCAGCAGCAGCGCCCCCGCGCCAGTCGGCCCACCCAGCTTGTGCGACGAGAGCGCTAGGGCGTGCGCACCCGTCGCGGAAAGGCTTACCGGCATTCGGCCGGCGGCCTGTACCGCGTCGACATGCAGCAGCGCACCATGTGCGCGGCACAGCGCCGCCGCCTCGGCGACCGGCTGCAGCGTCCCGGTCTCGTTGTTGGCGAGCATCAGGCAGACCAGGGAGGGCGACCCCTCCGTCAGCAGGCGGTCGAGTGCTGCGAGATCGGTCACTCCGGCGCTATCGACCGGCAGCACGGCCGCGTCCGGCGCGGAGGCGCGGATCGCGTCATGTTCGGTCGCACCGATGATCACGCGCCGGCCGGCGCCGAGCCCGTGGACGGCGAGCGCGTCAGCTTCGGTGCCACCCGAGGTGAACACGAGATCGGCCGGGCGACCGCCGAACCGGGACGCGATCGCCTCTCGTGCGTCCTCCAGCAGCTTGCGTGCGGCGCGGCCAGGCCCGTGCACCGAGGCCGGGTTGCCCTCTCGGCCGAGTGCGTGGAGCATCGCCGCCCGGGCCTCTGGGCGCAGCACCTCCGAGGCGTTGGCGTCCAAATAGGTCATCGACCGACGCCCGGCATCGGCTCATCGCGTGGGCGGAGACGCCGGTTCACAAAACCCAACTCGAGGTTGCAAAAACCGCACTCGGTGACGGATCGTGGATCCGCGTCGCCCCAGAACGGGACGCGGCTCGCGCTCCGCAAAAACATGAAAGCCATGCGACAATTCCGTTATGAAAGCCCGGACGGGGAACTTATAGTTCACACCGAGGAACTGGCCGGTCGCTTTCAGGAGCGTGCCGGTCCCAACAAGCAGGTGGAGGAGCCGTTCGGGCAACACCCTATTCCGAGCGGCAGGCTAGTTTTTACCCCTTCTCCGGTCAAGAAATCGCGTGGCCGGCTGAAGCGGGGGATCGCACATCTCATGTGTCGGATATAGTGCCGGTTGCGCGGGTACACCGACGGGCGGGTTGACGGAGTTCAGGAGCCGGCAAAGGCCCAGGTTTCAATGACCAGGCCGGGAATGTCGGACGCGACAGGAAACGGGTTTCGGAGCATCATGCCTGAGGTAATGTTCGCTGGGCCGGATGGCCGGCTTGAAGGCCGCTATCATCACTCCAAGGAGACCGGCGCGCCGGTCGCCCTGATCCTGCATCCACACCCGCTGCACGGCGGGACGATGAACAATCGCATCACCTATGCGATGTATCAGTCGTTCCAGCGGCTCGGCTGCTCGGTGATGCGCTTCAATTTTCGCGGGGTCGGCCGCAGCCAGGGTCGCTATGACGGCGGCATCGGCGAGATCGGCGACGCTGCGGCGGCACTCGACTGGATGCAGGCGGTCAATCCGAACTCGGGCGGCCTGTGGATCGCGGGCTATTCCTTCGGCGCCTTCATCGGGATGCAGCTCCTGATGCGCCGGCCGGAGATCTCCGGCTGGGTGAGTGTGGCACCGCCGGCCAACCACTATGATTTCGGCTTCCTCGCCCCCTGTCCCTGTGGCGGGCTGATGATCCACGGCGATTCCGACGAGCTCGTGCCGGAGCCTGCCGTGCGCAAGCTGGTCGACAAGCTGAACACCCAGAAGAACGTGCGCGTCGACTACCGCATCTTCGCGGGCGCCGACCATGTGTTCGCCAATCAAGCCGATCCGGTGTCCGAAGCGGTCGAAGACCATGTCGGCAAGGCGATCGCGCGTCGCTCGATGGCGCTCGCGGCCGACTGATCAGGGCTGCACGATGCGGCCGCCGCCCAGCGGCGCTGCGACGCCGGTGGTCCCTGGGTAAGTGAGCGGCAGGCTCGCGGCCACCCTGGCGGCGAGGAATCCGAAGCACTGGGCTTCCAGGGCGTCGCCGTCCCAGCCGACGGTTTCGACGGGTAGCACATACCCCTCACCCCGGCCCTCTCCCCCCAGAGGAGGAGAGGGGGAAGAAAAAACCCTCTCCCCCCTGGGGGAAAGGGTCGGGTGAGGGGGTGCCAGTGTCTCCCGCAAACCCCGCATGATAGCCGGATTCCGCCGCCCGCCCCCTGTCACCAGCCATTGCACCGGCAATGCCGGCAGTCTCGCTGCCGCGACCGAGCGGGCGACGAACGCGACCAGCGTAGCTGCCCCGTCCTCGATGGACAGCGCCGCCAGGCCGCTCGCCGTCAGCGATCGGCCAAAATCCAGCCGATCCAGCGATTTCGGCGGCGGTGCGGTAAAATATGGATGCGCCAGCAGCTTCGCCAGCACGGTCTCGTCCGGCCGCCCGGTCTCCGCCAGCGCGCCGTCCCGGTCGAACGCCGCGCCGGTATGGCGGAAAATCCAGTCATCCAGCGGGCCGTTCCCAGGCCCCGTATCGAAGGCGACGATCTCGCCGTTCCGGCCCAGCCACGTAACGTTCGACACGCCGCCGATGTTGAGGATCGCGAGCGGCTTCGGCACGTCGGCGGCGAGTGCGGCGTGGTAGACGGGCGCGAGCGGCGCACCCTGCCCGCCCGCCGCCACATCGGCTAGCCGGAAATCGCAGGCGACCGGAATGCCGGTGAGCCGCGCCAGGAGGGCGGCGTCGCCGATCTGCCATGTCCGCCGCAGCGCCGGCTGGTGCAGGATGGTCTGGCCGTGAAAGCCGACAAGGTCGGCCGTCTCGTCCAGGCTCTCGATGGCGCGCGCGTGGTGTTCGGTCAGTCGGACCACGACATCCGCAAGGGCGGGGTCATCCGCCGGGAGGCTCGGCGCCCGATCGAGGATGCGGCGCAAGGCCCGGCGGAACGCGTCGTCGTAGGGCAGCGTGAGGCGGGGGCCGACCCGGCCGACGCGCTCCCCATCAGTCTCCAGCCACGCCGCGTCGACCCCGTCCAGCGACGTGCCGCTCATCAGCCCGATGGTGCGCAACATTTTGCCCAAGCTCCGTCTGTGCTAGCCCCCGCGCGATTGCGAATACGAGGCAAGGCGCGATGCCGACCAGTGATTTTCTCCGCGAGGCAACCGAACGGGGCTTCGTGTTCCAGTGCACCGACGAGGGCGCGCTCGACGCGGCGCTGAAAGCCGGACCCGTCTCGGCCTATATCGGCTTCGACTGCACCGCCGACAGCCTGCACGTCGGCAGCCTGGTGCAGATCATGGCGCTGCGCCTGCTGCAGAAGCACGGGCACCGCCCGGTGGTGCTGATGGGCGGCGGCACGACGCGGATCGGCGACCCGTCGGGCAAGGATGAGGCCCGCCAGATGCTCACCGACGCCGAGATCGCCGCCAACATGGCCGGCATCCGCCGCTGCTTCACCCCATTCCTGCGCTTCGGCGACGGCCCGTCGGACGCGATGACGGCCGACAACGCGGAGTGGCTGGACGCGCTCGGCTATATCGGCCTGCTCCGCGATATCGGCACCCATTTCACCATCAACCGGATGCTGACATTCGATTCGGTGCGGCTGCGGCTGGACCGCGAGCAGCCGCTGACCTTCCTCGAATTCAACTACATGATCCTGCAGAGCTACGATTTCCGCGAGCTGTTCCGCCGCTTCGACGTGCGGTTGCAGATGGGCGGGTCCGACCAGTGGGGGAACATCGTCTCAGGCGTCGATCTGGTGCGCCGGACGGACGGCGAGGCGGTGTTCGGCCTGACCACGCCGCTGATCACCACGAGCTCGGGCGCCAAGATGGGCAAAACCGCGCGCGGCGCGATCTGGCTAACCGCCGACCGGCTCGCCCCGTTCGACTACTGGCAGTTCTGGCGCAACACCGAGGACGGCGACGTGGGGCGATTCCTGCGGCTGTTCACCGAGCTCGATGTCGCCGAGATCGCTCGGCTCGAAAGTCTCGGCGGGGCGGAGATCAACGAGGCGAAGAAGGCGCTCGCGACGGCGGCCACCGCGCTGGCGCACGGCGCGGCGGAGGCGGCGGGCGCGACGGAGGCGGCCCGGCTGGCCTTCGAGGAAGGCGAGGCGACGGCGGCGCTGCCCAGCATCGACGTGCCCCAAGCGGAACTGGAAGGGGGCATTCCCGCATTCCGGCTGCTCGTCCTCGCTGGCCTTGCCGCGAGCAACGGTGAGGCGCGCCGGCTGATCCGCGGCGGCGGGGCGCGCGTCAACGATCTGCCGGTTGCTGACGAAAGCGTGCTGGTCACGCAGACAGATCTGCGGGACGGCGCGATCAAGCTATCGGCGGGGCGCAAGCACCACAGGCTGGTGCGCCCCGCCTGACCAATGGCTCCGCTCGTCCGTACCGGCGACGGACGTTGATCTCCTGACCGGCGTGCCGCAGAGTGCGACAAGGCAGACCTGCGTAAAGCACGGGTCGCGCCCCGCCACCGCGCAGGAGGGCCTTGGCGAGGATGTCGGGAACCACCGCCGATCCGAGACTGGGCACGCCAAGGACGCCACCTCGGCGGCGCGTGCGGCTGAGCTGGTCTGACCCGGTGCTTCGCAGCATCGTCTGGCAGATCCTGATCATCGGCCTCGTCGTCGCGGTGGTCTGGTATCTGGTCTCCAACACCAACCGCAACCTGGCGGCGCGACACATCGCCACCGGCTTCGGCTTTCTCTACCAGGCGGCCAGCATCCCGATCGGCGAGACGCTGATCCCGTACACCCCCGCCGTGGACACCTACGGGTGGGCCCTGCTGGTCGGCATCCTCAACACATTGAAGGTCGCCGTGGTGGGCGTCATCCTCACCACCATCCTCGGGACGCTGATCGGCATCGGCCGGCTGTCGCGCAACTGGCTGATCGCCAAGCTGGCCGCGATCTATGTCGAGGGGCTGCGGGACATTCCGGTGCTGCTGCAACTGCTGTTCTGGTACGCGCTGCTGCAAGGGTTGCCCGCGCCGCGCCAGAGTTTGCGGATCGACCACGCGGTGTTCCTCTCCAACCGCGGCATCAAGCTGCCGGAGCTGATCTGGGCGCCGGCCTTCACCTGGGCAGCGGTCGCGCTGCTCATCGGCATCATCTTGACCTATGCGTGGTCACGGCGGGCGCGGCGGCGGCAGGAGGCGACGGGCGAGCGGCCGCTGGTCTGGCCCGTGGCACTTGCGCTGCTCGTCGTGGTGCCGGGGATCGTCTGGGCGGCGCTCGGCGCTCCGTTCGCTTGGGACAAGCCGGTGCTGCACGGCTTCAACTTCACCGGCGGGCTGACCGTCTCGCCGGAATACGGCGCCCTGCTGCTCGGCCTCGTGGTCTACACCGCGGCCTATATCGCGGAGATCGTGCGCGCCGGCATCCAGGCGGTGCCGCAGGGACAGTGGGAGGCGGCGGGCGCGCTCGGCATCCGGGGCAGCGTCGTGCTGCGCAAGATCGTGCTGCCGCAGGCGCTGCGGGTGATCATCCCGCCGATGACCAGCCAGTACCTCAACCTCACCAAGAACAGCTCGCTCGCGGTGGCGATCGGCTATCAGGACATCGTGTCGATCGCCAACACGACGCTCAACCAGACCGGCCAGGCGATCGAGGGGATCGCCGTCATCATGGCGGTCTATCTCACGATCAGCCTGTCCATAAGCCTGGTCATGAACTGGTACAACGCGCGCATCGCGCTGGTGGAGCGCTGACCCGATGAGCCCGAACACCGGGACGATGTCCGGCGGCGCGCAGATCGACCCGGTGCCCGCGGTCGCCGGCGCGACCGCGGCACCCGTGGTCGAGCGGGCCCGCGAGCCGATCCGCCCCGCCGGACCCTGGGCGTGGGCCCGGCTCAACCTGTTCGGCTCCTGGTGGTCGACCGCCGTGACCTTGGGGCTCGGCGCGCTGATCGTGCTGTGGGGCTTCCGCCTCGTGGAGTGGGCCTTCGTCAACGCCGTCTGGTCGGTGCCGTACAACGCCAGCGGCCAGCCGCAGACCGCCGCCTGCCAGGAGGCGCGTGGCGTCGGCGCGTGCTGGGCGATCATCACCGACAAGTACCGACTGATCTTGTTCGGCCGCTATCCGTACGAGGAGCAGTGGCGGCCGGCGATCTGCATCGCGCTGTTCATCGGGCTTTATGTCGTCTCC
Organism: uncultured Alphaproteobacteria bacterium; assembly: GCA_963799825.1. Taxonomy (GTDB): domain Bacteria; phylum Pseudomonadota; class Alphaproteobacteria; order Acetobacterales; family Acetobacteraceae; genus JAFKFI01. The sequence goes on along the minus strand of CAWCYL010000006.1, from coordinate 936,759 downwards.
GCCATGCGCCGGTTCTGGCGGCGCGAACTCGTGCTGGTGTGGCTGGTCACGCTGGCGATCATCGGGCTGCTGATGTGGGGCGGCGTGCTCGGCCTCGCCTTCGTGCCGCAGGATAGCTGGGGCGGGCTGCCGATCACCCTCATCCTGGCGACGTTCGGCCTCGCCTTCTCCTTCCCGCTGTCGATCCTCGTCGCCCTTGGCCGCCGCTCGACCAAGCTGCCGGCGGTGAAGCTGCTGTGCGTGCTGTACGTCGAGCTGATCCGCGGCGTGCCGCTCATCAGCCTGCTGTTCATGGCGAGCGTGATGTTCCCGCTGTTCATGCCGGAGGGCGTGAACATCGACAAGCTGCTGCGCGCCCAGATCGCCATCATCCTGTTCGCCGCCGCCTATCTCGCGGAGGTGGTGCGCGGCGGCCTGCAGGCGCTGCCGAAGGGCCAGTACGAGGCCGCCGACGCGCTCGGCCTCACCTACTGGCAGAAGACCGGCAAGATCGTGCTGCCCCAGGCGCTGCGGCTGGTGATCCCGCCGCTGGTGAACACCTTTATCGGCTTCTTCAAGGACACCAGCCTGGTGCTCATCATCGGCATCTTCGACCTGCTGACCGCGGGCAAGGTCGCGCTGAGCGAGCCGGTGTGGCAGTCCTTCTCGACCGAGGTGTACATCGCGCTCGCGGCGATCTACTTCGCGTTCTGCTTCGCCATGTCGAAATACAGCCGCGGCCTGGAGCGCGAGCTCGGCCGCGCCACAAGGCGCTGAGAGGATGCCCGCATGAGCCAGGCCCAGACCGTGCAGCGTCGGGAGCGGCCATTCCCGCCGGAGGCGCCGGCCATCGTGCTCGACCACGTCAACAAATGGTACGGCACGATGCACGTGCTGCGCGACGTGTCGATGACCGTGGCGCAGAAGGAACGCGTGGTGGTGTGCGGCCCGTCGGGCTCTGGCAAGTCCACCATGATCCGCTGCATCAATCGGCTGGAGACGCATCAGGAAGGCCGCATCGTCGTCGACGGCACCGAGCTCAGCGACGATCTCCGCGCGCTCGACACCATCCGTCGCGAAGTCGGCATGGTGTTCCAGTCGTTCAATCTGTTCCCGCACCTGACGATCCTGCAGAACCTGACCCTGGCGCCGATCTGGGTGCGCAAGATGCCCAAGGCGGAGGCCGAGGAGCTGGCGATGAACTACCTGCGCCGGGTGAAGATCCCGGAGCAGGCCAACAAGTATCCCGGCCAGCTTTCCGGCGGGCAGCAGCAGCGCGTCGCGATCGCGCGGGCGCTCTGCATGAAGCCCAAGATCATGCTGTTCGACGAGCCCACCTCGGCGCTCGATCCGGAGATGATCAAGGAAGTTCTCGACGTGATGATCGAGCTTGCGGAGTCCGGCATGACGATGGTTTGCGTCACGCACGAGATGGGCTTCGCCCGCCGCGTCGCCGACCGCGTGGTGTTCATGGATCGCGGCGAGATCGTCGAGAGCGGCACGCCGGAGCGGATGTTCGAGCATCCGGAGACCGATCGCCTCAAGGGCTTCCTGAGCCAGATCCTGCACGGGCACTGAGCCGACGCCGGGCCTGGGACATTGATCCGGCGCGCCTCCTCGTGCTTTCTGGCGACATGCCCATTCTGACTGGAAAAGCGCGGTTAGCCGGGATTCTCGGCTGGCCGGTGTCTCACTCCCGCTCGCCGCGACTGCACGGGTTCTGGCTCGAGCGGCACGGGATCGACGGCGCCTATGTGCCGCTGCCGGTCCGTCCCGAGGATTTTGCCGCTGCCGTGCGCGGGCTGGCGGCGGCCGGGTTCGCCGGCGCCAACGTCACCATCCCGCACAAGCTGGCGGCCTTCGCCGTGTGCGACGCGGTGGACGCCTCGGCGCGCCGCGCGGGCGCGGTCAACACGCTGGTGTTCCGCGATGGCCACATCGAGGGCAGCAACACCGACGGCTCGGGGTTCATCGCCAACCTGCGCGCGCACGGCGTCGATCCGGCGGCGGGGCCAGCGCTGGTGCTCGGCGGCGGGGGCTCGGCGCGCGCGGTCGTGGCCGCGCTGCAGGATGCCGGCGCGCAAGTCAGCCTTGCCAACCGCACCCGCGCGCGCGCCGACGCGCTCGCCGTCGATCTGCCAGGGCTCAAGGTGCTCGACTGGGCTTCGCGGGATGCCGCACTCTCCGACCACGCGCTCGTCGTCAACACGACGTCGCTCGGCATGGCGGGCAACCCGGCACTCGGCCTCGATCTCGACCGCGCACCCTCTCGGATGGCGGTCGCCGACATCGTGTACGTGCCACTGGAGACGCCCTTGCTTGCCGCCGCGCGGGCGCGAGGATTGCGGACGGTCGAGGGGCTCGGGCTGCTGCTGCACCAGGCCGTCCCAGGATTCACCGCCTGGTTCGGGATCGAACCGGTGGTGGACGATGCGCTGCGCCGCTTCGTCGCCGCCGACCTGCTGGGCGCATGAAGGTCATCGGTCTCACCGGCGGCATCGGCATGGGCAAGTCGACGGCGGCGGCCGCCTTCACCCGAGCGCGCATCCCGGTGTTCGACGCCGACATCGCGGTGCACCGGATGCAGGCCCCCGGCGGGCGCGCCGTCCGCGCCATCGCCGCCGCGTTCCCCGACGCGGTGCGCGATGACGGCGCCGGGCGCCATGTCGATCGGGCGCGGCTGCGCGAGGCGGTGCTCGGGCGCCCCGACGAGCTGCGGCGACTGGAGCAGATCATCCATCCGATGGTACGCCAGGAGGAGTACGCTTTCCTTGCCCGTGCCCGCCGCGTCGGAGCGCCGGCCGCGGTGCTGGATATTCCGCTGCTGTTCGAGACCGACGGGCAAAAGCGGGTGGACATGGTCGTCGTGGTCTCCGCGCCGCGCGACGTGCAGATCCATCGCGTGCGCAAGCGCCGCAGGATGAGCGATGCGGACATCGCCGCCGTCATCGCCCGGCAGATGCCGGATCGCGAGAAGCGCCGGCGCGCCGAGGTCGTCATCCGCACCGGCCTGTCCCGCTATCACACCCAGCGCGCGTTGCGGCGTCTCATCCGGCGGTTGCGCCCATGACCCGCTCGATCCTGTTCGACACCGAGACGACGGGGCTCGAACCCGGCCAGGGACATCGGGTCATCGAGATCGCGGCGCTGGAGCTGGTCAACGACCTGCCCACCGGACGGAGCTTCCACCGGCTGATCGACCCCGGGCGCGACATCCCCGAGGACGCGACGCGGATCCACGGCATCACCCTCCAGCACCTGCGGGGCAAGCCGCGTTTCTCCGACATTGCCGAGGAGCTGCTGTCGTTCTTCGGCGAGGATCGGCTGGTCGCGCACAACGCGCCGTTCGACTTTGCCTTTCTTGATGCCGAGCTTGCCGCGATGTCGCGGCCCCGGCTCGACCCGGCGCGGATGATCGACACGCTGGTCCTGGCGAAGACCCGGTTCCCCGGACTGCCGAACAGCCTCGACGCGCTGTGCCGGCGCTTCGGCATCGACCTCTCCGCCCGCACGACGCACAACGCGCTGCTCGACTGCAAGCTGCTGGCCGAGGTCTATGTCGAGCTCACCGGCGGTCGCCAACGCGGCCTGTTGCTTGATGCCACGATCGTGTCTGGTGCGTCGCTCGCGTCCTACTTCCATACCGGGACACGCACAGCCCGGCCGATCATGCCGAGCGCCGAGGAGCTTGCCGCCCACGCGGCGTTCGTGGCGCGGCTGAAGGAGCCGCTATGGGCAGCTGCGGGCTAATCCGCCCGCATCAACGCCCGCACATGCGCGGCGGCCGAGGCGGCGAGCGCGTCCAGGTCGTAGCCGCCCTCCAGCACCGAGACGATGCGCCCCTCGGTGTGCCGCGCGGCAACGCCGACGAGCTCGGTGGTAAGCCAGGCGAAATCGGCCGTCTCGACGCGAAGCTGCGCCAGCGGGTCGGCCCGGTGTGCGTCGAAGCCCGCCGAGACGATCAGCATCTGCGGGGCGAAATCCTCCAGCGCCGGCAGGATCACGTCACTCCACGCGGCGCGGAATGCCGGCCCGTCCGATCCCGGCGGCAGCGGCGCGTTGACGATATTGTTCGCCACCCCGCGCTCGGACGGGCGGCCGGTGCCTGGATAACACGGGTGCTGGTGGCTCGATCCGTAGAACAGGTCCGGGTCGGCGGCGAACATCGTTTGCGTGCCGTTGCCGTGATGCACGTCGAAATCGACCACCGCGACGCGCCGCTGCGCCCATCGCGTCCGGGCGTGCAGCGCGGCGATCGCGACGTTGTTGAACAGGCAGAAACCCATCGCGCGCGCGGGCTCCGCGTGATGTCCGGGCGGGCGGGTCGCGACGAACACGGCGCGCGCCCAGCCTTCCATCGCGGCGTCCACCCCAGCGACGGCGCCCCCTGCCGCGCGGAGGGCCGCCTCGGCGCTGCCCGCGCTCATCAGCGTGTCGCTGTCGAGCGCCACGGTGTCGCCGAGTGCGGGTCGGATCGCCAGGATCGCCTCGACATACTCGGCGGGATGCGCCCGGACGAGCTGGCCGAACGTGGCCGGCGGCGCGCTTTCGCGCAGCAAATCGGCGAAGCCCTCGCCCTCCAGCGCGCGCAGCACGACGCGCAGCCGGTCAGGGCATTCGGGATGCCACGCTCCGGCATCGTGTGCCAGGCAGGCGGGATGGGTGATCAGCGCGGTCGGCATTCAGGCGTCCTTCGGCGGCGCGGGATCCTCGGCGCGGCGACGGATCACGAAGCTGAACACGCCGCCCTCCTCGCTCCAGGCGAGCAGCGCGTGCCCGGTCTCCCGGCAGTAGGACTGAAAATCCTGCACCGCGGCGCGATCGGTCGCGAGCACGCGCAGCCGCTCCCCCGGTGCCATGCCGCGCAGCGAGCGGTTGGCGCGCAGCACCGGCAATGGGCAATTCATCCCTTTTACATCCAGCAGGGTCTCGCTCATCGCGCGTCCGACGTCGCCTCCTCAACATTCTTGTAGCTCATCATATCGGACCGGCGACACCAGGGTGGTCAAATGCTTGGCGGCGGGCGGCCCTTCGGATACGCTAGGTTGGCGGTCTGACCTTCCCGCATATCTCTCAATCAGGAAATTGGCTCGATGGCCAGCCCGACACTCAGGGACGACCTCGGCGCCTTTTTCCACGCCGCCTGGTACCAGTCGGAATATCCGGATGTGGCGAGCACCGGGATGGATCCGCTCGACCACTTCATCAATCATGGCGTGGGCGAGAACCGGAACCCGAACCCGTTCTTCGACAGCGCGTGGTATCTCGAGCAGTACCCGGACGTCGCGCAGGCGGGCATCCACCCGCTGCTGCACTACCTGCAGCACGGCGCGAAGGAGCTGCGCGACCCGCACCCGCGCTTCGATGCGGCCTACTACGCCGAGGAGCACCCGGAAGGGGCCGCCAATCCGCTGCTGCATCACGTGCTGTCCGGCGTCGAGCGCGGCTGGTCGACCGAGAAGCGGGTCGACATAGGCGAGTATCTCCCCTCCGGCGCCGAGCCGCCCGCCTGTCCAGCCGGGATCGAGGTGGACGTGCTGATCCCGGTCTATCGCGGCCTGGCGCAGACCCGGCGCTGCCTGGAATCCGTGCTCGCCGACCCCGAGCGGCCGCCGGGCAGGATCGTCGTGGTGGACGACCGCTCGCCCGAGCCGGAGGTATCCGCCTGGCTCGACCGCGTGAACGCGACAGGGCGCATCCGACTGATCCGCAATCGGCGGAACCTGGGCTTCGTCGCCTCGGTCAACCGCGCAATGCAGCTCTCCGAGAAGGCGGACGTGGTGCTGCTGAACAGCGACACGGTGGTGCCGCCGGGCTGGCTGCGGCGGCTGGCGGGTCACGCGCACGCGGAGTTGCGGCATCGCCTCGGTCTCGCCCTTCTCGAACAACGCGACGATCTGCAGCTACCCGAGCGAGCAGGGCGGCCCGCTGCCGGTGGGGCTGTCGGTCCATGAGGTGGACGCGGCGTGCCTGGAAGCCAACGGCGGACGCAGCGTGGAAGTGCCCACCACCGTCGGCTTTTGCATGTACATCCGTCGCGACGCGCTGCGGGACGTCGGGCTGTTCGACGCGGAGACGTTCGGCCGGGGCTACGGCGAGGAGAATGATTTCTGTATGCGGGCCGCCGCGCGGGGCTGGCGGCACCGGCTGGCCTGCGACACCTTCGTCTATCATGAAGGCCGCGTGAGCTTCGGCGCGGGCTCCAACGATCTCGACGGCAAGGCGGACCTGCTCGCCGCGCGCCATCCGGAGTTCGCTGGGCTGGTCGCGAGGCACATCCGCCGCGACAAGGTCGGGCCGTATCGCTTCGCGCTCACCGCCGCGTTGTTCCGCCGCTCCGGCTTGCCCACAATTCTGCATGTCTCGCACGGGCTCGGCGGCGGCGTGCGCCAGCATATCGACACGGTGACGGCGAGCGTCGGGCCGCGCGCCAATATGCTGCTGCTGTCGGCCCACTCGCGCGGCGTGGCAATCGCGGTGCCTGGTCGGCCGGACCATCCTCCCATGGTGCTGGGAGACGACCGGCCGGACGATCTCGCGCTGTTCCTGCGGTCGGCCGCGGTGAGCCGGGCGCATGTCCACCATCTGCTCGGGATGCGCATCGACGCCGAGGCGCTGATCGCGCGGCTCGATGTCCCGTTCGATTTCACGGTGCATGATTATTTCGCGATCTGCCCGCAGATCAACATGCTGCCGCAGCGCGATTTGCAGGAATGCGGCTCGCCCGGCCCGGCCGCCTGCAACGCCTGCATCGCCGGGCGGCGCGAGACCGGCGCACGCGACATCCTGTCCTGGCGCGCCTCTCACGCCTGGCTGCTGCGCCAGGCCGAACGGGTGATCTGCCCCAGCGAGGACGCGCGCCGGCGGGTGGCGCCGCATGGGCTCGATGAACGAGCCGTGGTGGCACCGCACGAGCCGGTCGCGAAAGGCAGCTGGCCGGTCAGGCGGCCGGCAAGCCCTTCCATGCGCCGCCTGCGGGTCGCGGTGCTGGGCGTGCTGACCGGCCACAAGGGCGCCAGGACGGTCGCCGCGGTCGCGGAAGCGGCCGATCCCGCGCTGCTCGAGATCCAGCTGATCGGGTTCGCCGAGGTGCCGCTCCCGCCTGTCGTCGAGGCGCGCGTCCGGCAAACTGGCGAGTACGATCCGAAGGATCTCGCCAGGCTGATCGCGCGAGCCCGGCCGCACGTCATCTGGTTCCCCGGCCAGGTCCCCGAAACCTACAGCTACACGCTGAGCGCGGCCATCGCGAGCGGACTTCCGATCGTCGCTTCGCGCCTGGGTTCGTTCCCCGAGCGCCTCGACGGACGCCCGCTCACCTGGCTGGAGGATCCGGCGGCGCCCGTAGAGGCATGGTTGCGGACCTTCGAGGCGGTCCGGGAGAGCTTGGCCGCGCGACGCCCTCCACCGCGCCCGAAGGTTCGGCGACCTGTCGCGGATTTCTATGCCGAAGCCTATCTCCAGCCGCTCGCGACGCCCGCCGTCCAATCCGGCGTGGTCGATCTGCGGCGCCGCGACCGGACCGCGGTGGTCGTCGTTCCCGAACGGCTGGGCGATGGCTCGCTCAGCCCCTGTGCCTACATCCGCCTGCTCCTGCCGCTCGATCATCCGGCGATCGGCGGCGGGATGGAGATCGTGCTGGCCAAGCCGGCCGAGGCGATGCGCTACCGGGCGGACATCCTTGCCACGCAAAGATATGCCGTGGCGGAAACCGATCGGCTGACGGCGCACTGCCGCGCCCTGGGGATGTCGCTGCTATACGACCTCGACGACGATCTGATCGGCCTTCCGCCGGACCACCCCGACGCGGCGGTGCTGCGCCCGCGCGCCGAACTGGTCGCGCGGATGGTGCGGAACGCCGACGCGGTGTGGACCTCGACCGCGCCGCTGCGCGCCAAGCATCTGACAATCCGGCAGGATGTACGCGTGGTGCCGAACGGCTTGGACGAGCGGCTGTGGTCCGCGATCGCGCCGGCCGGGCGGGCGCCGTTCGGCCCGTTGCGGGTGCTGTTCATGGGGACCGCGACGCATGATGCGGACCTCGCCCTGGTCTTGCCCGCGTTGGAGCGCCTGCGGAGCGCGTACGGCGAACGCGTGCGGATCGACGTGCTGGGCGTGAAACGCGGCGAGCTGCCGGCATTCGTCAACCGCGTGTCCCTGCCGACCGCCGCGGCGGCGAGCTATCCGGGATTCGTCAACTGGATCATCCAGCAGAATGCCTGGGATGTCGGCTTGGCGCCGCTCATCGACACCAGCTTCAATCGCTGCAAGTCGCCGATCAAGGTGCTCGACTACGCAGCACTCGGCATGGCGGTCCTGGCATCCGACATCGACGTGTACCGTGGCTCGGTCGCCGACGGGCCAGGCGGGATGTTGGTGCGCGAAAGCCCCGCCGCCTGGTTCGAGGGGCTGAGCCTTCTGGCGGGGGATTGGCGCCTGCTCCAGAAGCTGCGCGACGGCGCCCGGGCAGGGTTTGCCGCCCACACCCTGTCCGCACAGGCGGAGGAGCGACGCCGGGTCTGGATGGAGCTGCGCCTGCCAGCCCGGCGGCGCGGGTCCGGTCGCGCCGCGGCGTAGGCATGGACGTCGAGCTGGCCTACTGCCGGCTCTCCTGTTCGGCGGGGCGTCGGGTCTGGCTGCGTCCGCCATGCGAATGCTCGCCGCCCTTGCGCCCCGCTTCGGCCGCGAGCTTGTGGTTCTGCGAGAAGGGCCGCTTTTCCGCGGGAACGCTGCTCCCGCCCTTGGAGGCGATCTCGCGCTGGCGGGCCGGATCCATCGAGGCGAACCCGCGATTGCTTCTGCCGTTCGGCGTGGTCTCTGCCATTGTTGCTGGCTCCTTTTCCTTGGCGGGTGGCCGGGCCGTCTCATCGAGAAGCGGGGCCCACGCTGCAATGGCCACAACGGAGTGCCGCCGCCGTGGTTCGGGTAAGTTCGATCACCGAACAGAGCGGCCACCGAGTGGCGGGGGCGGGGCGGGACAACCGCGACGGCCTGCGATAGGATGGCGGAAATGGATCGGGGCCGGAACGCGGCCCGAGAGGAAAGCGCGCATGAGCCCCGCGGGACGCGAGATCGCCTTCATCAACGCCGCCCATAGCCTCACGCATTACTCGCTGCTCATCCTGCCCACGGCGGTTCTGGTGATGGCGCGGCGTGGCGGGGCGTTCGGGGCGGATTACGGGTCGATCCTGGCGCTCGCGACGGGCATGTTCGTGCTCTACGGATTGTTCTCGCTGCCGCAGGGATGGCTCGCGCAGCGGTTCGGGCGGAAGTCGCTCATCACCGTATTCTTCCTTGGCGCCGGGCTATCGCTGATCGCGACGGGCTTCACCAACACCCGGCTCTTGCTCGCCCTCGGCATGGCGGCGACCGGCCTGTTCATCGCGATCTATCACCCGATCGGCACCGCGATGCTGGTCGAGGCCGCCGGCGACCGTCCAGGCCGCTCGATCGGCGTGAACGGGGTGTTCGGCAATTTCGGCGTGGCGCTGGCGCCCGTCGTGACCGCCTTTCTCGCACAGCATTTTGGCTGGCGCGCGGCGTTCATCGCGCCCGGCCTGCTGTGCCTGGCGCTGGGCCTCGCCTGGCTGCGCCAGCCCGCGCCAGAGCACATCCTCCGCCGTGCCAGCCGGCCGTTCCCCGAGATCCCGCGCGCGCTGGTGCGCCGCGCCGTGATCGTCTTGATGCTGATCGCCATCGTCTCCGGCCTGGTGTTCAACGCCTTCACCCTGCTGATCCCGAAGCTGATGGCCGAGCGGCTGGCGGCCGACACGCGCCTCCTGCCGCTGGTCGGCGCGGCGGCGTTCGTCGCCACGCTGTGCGGCGCGGCGACGCAGTTCACCGTCGGCCGGCTGATCGACCGCACCACGCTGAAACGGGTGTTCCTGCCGATCTCGCTCGCCCTGGTGCCCGGCCTCGTCGCGCTGTCCTACGCGCAGGGCTGGATCGTGCTGCCGCTCGCGGGGTTCGTGGCGGCGGCGTTGTTCGGGCAGGTAACGGTGAACGAGACCATGACGGCGCGCTACATCTCGCCGGAATTGCGGGCGCGGATGTATTCGGTGCGCTTCTTCGTCGGCTTCCTCGGCTCGGCCGCCGCGGCACCCGTCGTGGGCCTGCTCTACGACCGCACCGGCGATCTCACAGCCGTCACCCTGTTATTGGCGGGGTTCGCGGTGGTGACGCTGGGCTGCGCGCTGTTCTTCCCCGACCGGCGCGAGGAGTTGCACCCCGAATTGTGGGCCAAGGCGCAAGGCCCGATCCCGGTGGCGGCCGAATAGCAGCCCGGCCTGCTCGGGCGCGCGATCGTCTTTGCAAAGCGTGCCGGGCGATGCCACATCCGGGACATGAAACGCCGCGCCCTGCTTGCCGCCACCCTGCTCGCCGCCCTGCCCGTGCTCGCCCCCGACCCGGCGCGGGCGCAGCAGGCGGACGCCGCCACGCTCGCCCAGATCGAGGCCTATCTGAACTCGATCCGCACCCTGAAGGCGCATTTCCTGCAGGTCGCACCCGACGGGCGGATCAGCCAGGGCACGGTGTGGCTGGAGCGCCCCGGCCGGATGCGCTTCGCCTACGACCCGCCGACGCCCCTGTTGCTCGTCGCGGGCAACGGGATGCTGGTTTTTCATGATTCCGAGCTCGGCCAGACCAGCAACATCCCGCTGTCGCAGACCCCGCTCGGCATCCTGCTCGCCGACCAGGTGCGGCTGTCCGGGCCGGTGAAGGTCACGTCGATGCAGCGTCTGCCGGGCATGATCACGATCACGCTGGTCCGCACCGGGAGCATCGCCGACGGCAGCCTGACCCTGGTGTTCGCCGACAACCCGCTGACCTTGCGGCAATGGAGCGTGATCGACGCCCAGCGGCAGGAAACGCGCGTCACGCTCAGCGACGTCCAGCTCGGCGGGCACTTCAAGGACAGCCTGTTCGACTTCATCGACCGCGGCTTCCCGAACGGCACGCCGCTGCAAGGCGGGGGCGGGTGATGGGATTTTCCGCCCGCGACATGGCTGCCCCCGCGGCAAATGACTTCTTTTTGACAGGGAGATCGCCAATGATGCGGGGCCGTGGAGAATCGGCCCACTCATCGCGTCGGATCATGAAGCCGCTCGTCGGGATCAGCTGCTGCACCAAGCAATTCGGCATCTTCGGGATGCCGAACCACGCCGCCTCCGATACCTACATCCGGGCGACCGACCAGCTGGTCGACGCCGTCCCGATCCTGATCCCGGCGAACGGCTCCAAATCCGACGTCGCCGCCCTGCTGTCCCGGCTCGACGGGATCATCCTGACCGGCAGCCGCTCCAACGTGCATCCCAGCCTCTATGGCGGCCCGCCGCACGCCGAGGGCACGCCCGAGGATCCCAACCGCGACGGCTGCACCATGCCGCTGATCCGCGCGGCGGTGGCCAGCGGGGTGCCGTTGCTGGCGATCTGCCGGGGCTTCCAGGAGATGAACGTCGCCCTCGGCGGCTCGCTGCACCAGCGCCTGCAGGACGTGCCGGGGCGGATCGACCACTCGACCCCGCTGCAGCCCTCCTCGAAGGTGCGCACCGGCAAGGCGCACGCCCTGCGGGTGACACCGGGGAGCTGGCTGCACCGTGTCGCGGGCTCGACCGAGATCGCGGTGAACTCGCTGCACAACCAGGGCGTCGAGCGCCTCGCCCCCTGCCTGATCGCCGAGGGCATCGCGCCCGACGGCACCGTCGAGGCGGTGCGGGTCGCCAATGCGCCGGGCTTCGCGATCGGCGTGCAGTGGCATCCCGAATACGACTGGGAGGCGGACCCGATCTCGCGCGGCATCTTCGAGCGCTTCGGCGAGGCGGTGCACGCCTACGCCGTCGCCCCGCGCGAGCCGGCGATCGCGGCGGCCGAGTAGTTTTCTCCGGCCTTCGCGTACGCCCGATTTCGGGTTCTTCCGTTCTTCCCGATTGCCCGGTTCCGGGTTCCCCGGCCTGTCCCGATTGCCCGGATCCGGGCTCCCTCCGTTGTGCCGTTTGCCCTGATCCGGGCTGCTCCTGGGCACGTCGGAGTTGCCGGCATGGGGCGCGGCATGTTAGTCATTTCTTTCTAACATCTAAGCGACGAACATGCCACTGCGATTTCAGGCCACCGACGAAGCGGTAGAGAACTTCGATAGCCGTCTCTCCGCCCTCACGGCGGCCTGGCGGCGGGATCCGCGCGACGCCGGCAAGCGCAAGGCGGCGATCCGCGCGGCGGGGGCCAGGATGCTCGCCGATCGCGGCCTCGACGGGGCGAACCTGCAGGAGATCACCGCCCTCGTCGGCATCCCCGCGACGAGCTACGGCAATTATTATCGGAACCGGGGCGAGCTCATCCACGACATCCTGCACCATCATTTCCTGGCGTTGGACGCCGCCCTCGACGCGGTCGATCCGCTCCCCTGGCCGCCGGGCGAGCCCGACCTCCGCCTCGCCGTCCCGCCGCTTCGGCGCCTGGAGGAGATCGCGCGCGCCCTGCTCGACGCGCTCGCCGCGCACGAGGACGGCCAGCGCGTGCTCCTCGCCGCGCTGCACACCCTGCCGGAGCTTGGTCAGGCAAATCTGCGCTTTCTCTATCGCACCCTGGTCGGGCGGGTGGAGCGCGTCCTCCCGCTCGCCGTCCCCCGCCTCGCCCGCCGCCGCGCACTCCGCACCCCGCTTGCGATGAGCTTCGTCGCGATGGCAAGCTTTTTCGTCCTGTGGTTCCGCGACGACGGAAGCTGAGCCGGGCGGAGTATGCCCGCTTGATGGCGCGGATGACGGTGGCCGGCGGGAAGTCGGCGTTCCGCGCCGATGTGGGCAAGGCGCGGGGGATAGGTCCGCGCACGCTGCCCGAGCCGGCGCTGTCGCGGCCCAGGCTTCGGGGGTGATGCACAACCGCTCCGGTCTTGCGGAATTGTGTGCGCGGATTCGCGTATCCGGGACGCCTTTTCATCCGGGCATTTGCTCGGGCAAGCAGATGGCATCATCTCCGCGCCCGACTTGGTGGCGCTTCTCCGCTAGGACAAAGTCGATGCGCATCCTGTTCGTCTCGTCCAACAGCATCGGCGACGCCGTGATCACCTGCGGCGTCCTCGACCATCTGATCCGCACCTACCCGGACTGCCGCATCACCGTCGCCTGCGGTCCCGCCGCCGAAGGCGTGTTCGCGCGAATGCCGAACCGCGAGCGCACGATCATCGTCGCCAAGCACCCGCGCGACCTGCATTGGCTCAAGCTGTGGCGCGAGGTCGCTTTCACGCTCTGGGACTTGGTGGTGGACGTGCGCGGCTCCGCCCTCGGCTTCCTCGTCCCGACCCGCGCGCGTGCCCTGCGCCGGCGGGTTCCGGGCCGGATGTTCGAGCAGCACGCGGCGATGCTCGGCATTGTGCCCGCGCCGCTCCCGGTGGTCTGGACCGCGCCGGCCGACCGCGCGCGGGCCGCCGCGCTGCTTCCGGCGGACCGCCCGGCGATCGGCCTCGGCGCGACCGCGAGCTGGGCGCCAAAGGTCTGGGCCGCGGACCGCTTCGCGGCACTCTTCCGGGCACTCGCCGATGGCCCGCTGCCCGGCGCCGTCCCGGCCGTTTTCGCGGCTCCGGGCGACACGGAGCGGCGGATGGCGGCGCCGCTGCTGGACGCCCTCCCCGGTGCGATAGACCTGCGCGGCGCGCTCACACTTCCCGAGGCGGCGGCGTGCATCCAGCGCTGCGCCATCTACATCGGCAACGACAGCGGCCTGATGCACCTCGCTGCCGCCTCGGGTGCGCCGACGATCGGCCTGTGCGGCACAACGATCGATCGCGCGGACGAGATGGCGCCCGCCGGCCCGCACGCTGCCTGGGCGCGGGCCGACCGGCCTTCCATGGAGGCCCTCTCCGTGGCGGACGTCTATACGGCCTGCGTGCGGATGCTGGAGACGCTCCCGACGCGGCGGTCCGCGCTCGCGCCGTAGCGGTCATGAGGGCGCCGCCGCGTGACCACATTCCTCCTGTCGGAAGAACAACTTGGCGAGGGGCTTGATTGGGTGGACTGCCCGGACACACGGTCATAATCTGCGATTTGTGAAACACATCGCGGTCCTCACGAGTGGTGGCGATGCCCCCGGCATGAATGCCGCTATCCGCGCCGTCACGCGCAGCGCGCTCGATCAGGGCATGACGGTCTACGGAGTACGCCAGGGTTGGCAGGGCCTGGTCGAAGGTCAGTTCCGACAGCTCAGTGCGCGCGACGTGGGCGGCATCATTCAGGTCGGCGGCACGTTCCTTGGCAGTGCTCGATCGGCGGAATTCCGCGAGGAGAGCGGCCGGTCCAAGGCGCTTCGCAACCTCGCCCAACGGGGCATCGACGGTGTGGTGGTGATCGGCGGCAACGGATCCCAGACGGGCGCATACATGCTCAGCCAGCTCGGGGTCCACGTGGTCGGCATCGCGTCCACCATCGACAACGACCTGTTCGGCACCGACATCACCATCGGCTGCGACACCGCGATCAACGTCACGCTCGAGGCGATCGACCATCTGCGCACGACGGGCTCCTCGCACAATCGCGCCTTCCTGGTCGAGACCATGGGGCGGCACTGCGGCTATCTGGCGATGATGGCGGGCCTCGCGGGCGGCGCCGAGGTGATCTCGACGCCCGAGTTCGAGGTACCGGCAAGCGAGATCGCGCAGCGCCTGCGCGCCGCGTTCGAGCGCGGCAAGACCCACGCCATCGTGGTGATTGCCGAGGGTGTGAAGGAAAGTGCCGCCAAGATCCTCGCCTATTTCGACGCCGACAAGCAGCGGACCAGTTTCGAGCTGCGTGCCACCACGCTCGGCCACGTCGTGCGCGGCGCCCCGCCCAGCGCCTTCGACCGCATCTTGGCCACCAGGTTGGGCGTCAATGCCGTCAAGGCCCTGAGCAATGGCGAGACCGGCGTATTGGTCGGCTATCAGAAAAACGAGGTCACGCGAACCCCGCTGGCAGACATCGTCGGACGCACCAAGCCGATGGACACGGAACTGGTCGAGCTTGCGCGCATCCTGGCGAAGTGAGCGCGGAGGTAGTGTGTCAGTTTAGACCGCATTGATGGTGCCGTGACCTGTACGGCGTCATCGCGAGACGCGTAGCGCCGTGGCCGATGGAAGGCCCCAACGTGGCGGCCCGGGAGCGCGGGCGCGCGCTCATTCGCAAGGTTTTGGAGGCGCGGCGGTGAGTAAGTCTTTGCCGCATCACGTTGTCAATTTCAAATATCGCCGCGAATTTCTCCTTCACTGCTTTCCAACGTCGCTCGCTACGCACCAGGGCAAAACCTGTGATCTTGTCGGTTTCTGTGGCTTGATAGTGGGCGTCGTTTAATTCTCTTATCGAAGACATCCAAAATTCATCAAACATTTTTTTGAATTCCGCTGAGCTACTTAGCAAATCCGATGCAGATTTCCCAGGATATTTCGATTTGATGTAGATGTTGGCCAAGGCAAGTGAGAAAAACCGGAGCCGTCGGAGGAACACAAACATCTTGTCCTTCTTCATCGACTCCATATCCGGTCCTCGATCGCTTTGTTAGAGCATGATAGCCAGGAGACCTCTGGCATATTCTTCTTCGGACAAAAATCTCGAAGTTCGCCCTCGACCCCGAAAGCCTGCTCGTGATACCCGCCGTCCGCCTCCATAGTCCAAAGAGACTTTGGATCGGCGACTGCGCGAGTTGGCTCTACGTTGAAGGCGAACCTGATCTTGGCAAATCCTCGATCCGCACGACGTAAGTGCCTGGGACTTTACGATTTTCCGTTTCCGTATGCTACGTGATCTTAGTGACCGCCCCGCGATCCCGGAAGTAATTGCTCACCTGGGATATGCGGGATCGGCTAATCCTCGGTAGCTTGGGTGATCGCGATGGTGGTTGACGCGGTCACGGGCGACTGGATTCAACCTGCGCGTGACGCCCGCCATCGACCTCAGCAAGCTGACCGTCGCGGAGAAGGATGCCCTCATCCTGTCGCTGCTGCCGTTGGTCGGGCAACTGGAAGCGGCGCTGGCGCGGATCGCCGAATTGGAGAAGCGGCTGGCCACCTTCGAGCGGCCGAAGAAGACCCCCGAGAACTCTTCGCTGCCGCCGTCGAAGGGCCAGAAGTCCGATCAGCCGACCGGCGACCAGCCGCCGCGCAAGGGCCGCCCCGGCGTCGCCCGTGCGCCGGAGCCCAACCCCGACCGCATCGTCGACGCCACGCTCGACGCCTGCCCGCACTGCGCTGCCGCACCGGCTGCCGCGTGGTGCACCGAGCCGCAGGTGCCGCAGATGGTCTATGACCGCATCGAACTGCCGCCGATCCGCCCCCATGTGACGCGGGTGCGGCTGTTCGGCGGTCGCTGTGCCTGCTGCGGCGAGCGCGCCATCGCTGCCGCACCCGCCGGGCTTGAGCCTGGCTCGCCCTTTGGCAAGTCGATCGAGGCGCTGGTGGTCTACCTGCACTACGCCCAGGCGATCGGCCTCGAACGACTGCGGACGCTGCTCGGCGAGATCTTCGCCCTGTCGATCAGCGAAGGGGCGATCAGCAACATGCTCGCTCGCGCCAGCGCACCGCTGACCGCCGCCGCGACAGTGATCGCGGCACAAGTCACCACGTCGGACGTGATTGCCTCCGACGAGACCTCGGTACGGGTGATGAAGAAGACGTGCTGGGAATGGGTGTTCGTCAGCGCCGTCGCGGTGCTGCACATCATCCGCCCCAGCCGCGGTGCTGACGTGGTGCGGGCACTGTTCGGCGGGATGCGTCCGCGCGTCTGGGTGTCCGACAGCCTCGCCAGCCAGCGCGGGCATGCCGATCTGTGGCAGGTCTGCCTCGCGCATCTGCTGCGCGACGCGCAATACGCCATCGACTGCGGCGACGACGCCTTCTCGGCGGCGTTCAAGCGTCTGCTGCTGCGCGCGATTGCCATCGGCCGACGACGCGAGGCGCTGCAAGATACCACGCTGCGGCAGTATCGCGCCGATCTGGACCGCAGGCTCGACCGGGTGCTGGCGCTGCCGCGACGCGGCGAGATGGCGGAGAAGCTGCGTCGCCGCATCGCCCGCGACCGCGAGCATCTGTTCGTGTTCGTGACCGACCGCGGGGTGCCGCCAACCAACAACGTCTCCGAACGCGCGCTGCGGCCAAGCGTGATCTTCCGCAAGGTGACGAATGGGTTCCGCTCGGAATGGGGCGCCGATACCTACGCCGCCTTCCGCTCCGTCGTCAGCACCGCGAAGGCCAACGGGCGCTCCACACTGGGCGATCTGCGTGCGACGCTGGCGGTCGCCTTACCCGATGGCAGCGTCAGCCAACCAGGGTGAGCAATTACATCCCGGAATTAATTTGTTTTCGAGCCAAGTCTGTATCCGATCATTTGATCGAAAGTCGCTAGACTTAACAATATTCTGTGTATTGTTGTATTTTATGATGTCCGCATTAAAACCGCGATCAGTTTTGATGGAGAGGCCCTCGGTTACCCGCAGAAGCACTTCTATATCGCTGTTAAGCTTCGCCGCCGATAGCGCGCCGACGGTCTGCGCTCCATTGATGATCTGGAAGTTTTCGGCGGTAAAGATATTGAGATCGTCGACATTGAATGACGTGCATATTGCGGAAACGCCATTATTAAAATAGTAGAAGCTACCTGGATCGCTTTCGGCCGTCGAAATGATATCCTTATTCAACCCTTTGCGGCCGAGGTAAGATCGAATATTATAGGAAAATAGCCGCTCTCTCTCCTTTTTATAGAGATTTACGAGGGCGTTCCCTTTGATAACCGCGAGCAGTGTCTTGTGCGGCTTTTCTTTGATCGTGAAGCTGCCCTGCGGGAGCTGGAATTCGACGAGTTCCGGGATGCTCTGCTCTAGCGTCTCAGCTTCAATGTAGAATTCCTTGAGCGCGGAAAAATCCAGCACATCAAGGCTGATTGCGGGTTCGTCGCGGTTGATCTCACTTTGATGCGAGGCAACGACGTCCTTGACACGCTCCGCCGCCGTTGCCGTGGTTACGAAGTAGTAGTGGACCGAGTAGCCGCTCTTCAGCAGATCCTCGTAGCCACCCAGCACATCGAATTGCATATCCTGAGTTACGTGCTTTTTTACCCACTCCCTGTCCAGGAACAGCCGGTGCCTGTCGCAGAGATGGCTCACTTCCGCCTCATCGACGAGCGCAGATGGTCGCATAACCTTGGCTTGGATCAGGTAGTATCGCTTCTGGTTCTGGTCTTCTAGAATAATGTCGATGCCGCAGTCATTGTTAAAGAACACCGCCTCCTCACTCGAAACGTCGAGGCCTTCCCGTCGGCAAAACAGCTCGGCCACCCACAACTGGAATGCCCATCCGCGCTGCGCGTTGTTGTCGTAACTCCACCCGCGCTCGGAGCAGACCGCCTTGAGTTCGATTGCAATCAAAGCTCGGAAGGCATCGGTCGATATTTTTGTCTGATTTATACCCGATCCTGAAGCGCCTTGCCCTGATGTCCGTCCCCTAAGCCGCCCGTCTCTCCTCCCCCCGCAAAATCACCCCCAACGCCTCCACCAACCGATCCATCATCGCATCCGTATGGAACGGCGACGGCGTGAACCGCAGCCGCTCCGCCCCGCGCGGCACGGTGGGATAGTTGATCGGCGTCGCATACATGGAAAACTCGTCGAGCAGCCGCCGGCTCACCTCGCGGCACAGCGCGGCGTCGCCCACGTGCAGCGGCACGATGTGGCTCGACGACGGCAGCACCGGCAACCCGGCCGTCTCCAGCCGGCGCTTCAACGTCGCCGCCCGCTCGAACAGCTTCTCCCGCCGCGCCGCGTCCCCGCGCACATGCCGCACGCTGGCCAGCGCGGCGGCGACGATCATCGGCGGCAGGGAGGTGGTGAAAATGAACCCCGCCGCGTTGGAGCGGATCCAGTCGACCACCTCGGCGTCGCCGGCGATGTAGCCGCCATGCGCGCCGAACGCTTTTGCCAATGTCCCCTCGATGATGTCCAGCCGGTGCGCCACCCCGTCGCGCTCGGCCACGCCGCCGCCGTGCGGGCCGTACATGCCGACGGCGTGGACCTCGTCGAGATAGGTCATCGCGCCGATACCGCGCGGCGAGGTCGCAGATCGCGCCGATCGGGGAAATATCGGCGTCCATCGAATACACGCTCTCGAAGGCGATCAGCTTCGGCGCGGCGGCGGGCGCCTCGCGCAGCAATTCCTCCAGATGTGCCACGTCGTTGTGGCGGAAGATGCGGCACGTCGCCTTGGAGCCCTTGATCCCGGCGATCATCGAGGCGTGGTTCTTGGCGTCCGAGAACACCACCCAGTCGGGCAGGCTGTTGAGGATGGTGGACAGCGCGCCCTGGTTGGAGACGAAGCCCGAGGTGAACAGCAGCGCCGCCTGCTTGCCGTGCAGGCTGGCGAGCTCGGCCTCCAGCGCGTCGTGATAGGGGCTGGTGCCGCTGATGTTGCGCGTCCCGCCGGCGCCGGCACCCATGCGCCGCGCCGCCTCGCAGGCCGCCTCGATCAGCACGGGGCTGTTGCCCATGCCGAGATAGTCGTTGGACGACCAGACCAGCACCTCGCTGCCGTCCGGGCGCAGATACAGCGGAAACCGCGCCGCCTGCTTCTCCAGCGGGGTAAAAATCCGGTAGCGGCCCTGGGCGCGGATGTCGTCCAGCGAGCGGCGGCAGAGATCGTGGAACTGATGCATGGGGCAAGGCGCCTTCGGACGCGCGGGATGCGGGGGTTATATCGACCCGGCCCGCCGGAAAAAAGGCCTCTGTCTGGCTCAGCCCCGTACGGCCAGCGCCATCCCGCCCAGGGTGAGCGCCAGCGCCGCCAACTGCCGCGCCCCGAGCGGTTCGCCGAGCAGCAGGGCCGAGCCGCTGACCCCGACCACCGGCGCGATCAGGGTGCCGATCGCGGCGGTCGAGGCGGGCAGCAATTGCAGCGCGCGGAACCACGCGAGGTAAGCAAAAACCATCGGCACCGTCGCGCAGTAGAGCAAGGCGAGCCAGCCGAGCGGTGTCACCAGCGACCAGTCCGGCGCGCTCGAAGGCGGCCAGCGCCACCGGCGGGATGGCGCCGAGCAGCACCTGCCACGCGACGCCGGCGACCGGCGGCAGCCGGGGCGGGCGGTTCTTGCTGATCACGGTGCCGAGCGCGAACAGCCAGGCGGCCCCGAGCCCGCAGGCGATGCCGGGCAGCTTGGCCCAGGACGCCCCGACCCCATGTCCGCCGACCAGGACGACGATCCCGGCGATCCCCAGCACGAGGGCCGCCGTGCGCCCCGCGGTGAGCCGCTCGCCGAACGCCAGCCACGCCAGCAGGGCGGCCCAGATCGGCATGGTATAGGTAAAGATCACCGCCTCGGAGGCGCGGCAGCCAGATCAGCGCGGTGATGGTCAGCACGGTGAACAGGCCGTAATTCAGCATCGAGGCGACCACCAGGATCGGCCACTGGTCGCGCGGCACGCCCAGCCGCTCGCGGCGGGCGAAGGCGAGCCCGAAGCCGACCACCGCGCCGGCCGCCACGGTGGAGGCGCGCACCGAGAAGGGCGGCAGCTCGGTCAGCAGGAATTTCTGCAGCGGCCAGGTGAAGCCCCAGCTCGCCGCCGCGATCAGCAGGTAGACGAGCCCCTGGACGGTCGCCCGCCGCGCCTCGCGCGAGCCGGCGAGCGGCGCGTCAACGGACGTAGACACGGACCTCGCGCACCGTGATCGCCGGGTCGGTCCGCGCGCCGAGGGCGATGCGCGTATCCGGCACGCCGAGCGCCATCATCGCCCGCATCACCCCGGTCGCGTCCTGCCGTCCCTGGTTGAGGTCGCGCAGCTGCAAGACAGGGTCGCGCGGCACCGGCACCACGGCGACGACGTCGTATTGCGCGCCCGGCCGCTGCTGCTCGGCGGCGACGACGGCGGTGCGCAGCGCGTCGCCATATTGCGGGTTCGGCGTGCCGTAGCGGATCGACAGCAGCGCCGGGCCACTCTGCAGCGGCGGCAGGGCGGCGAGCTGCGCCGGCGCGGGCGCCTCCGCCGCGGGGGAGAACGTGGTCTGGTCGATCAGCTTGCAGCCGCCCAGGGCGAGGGCCGCAAGCAGCAGGAGCGTCCGTGGCATCGGTGGGGGTTCCGTCGAGTGAGGGCGCGCGAGGCGAACCATCCGGTTGATCCGTCCCCGGCGGTCCCCTAGCATCTTGCCCAAGGATGCCGGGCAGCGATACCGGCCCGCTTGGGGGAGAAACGACGTGGCCTCGCGCCGGATCACACGCCGCACGCTGTTCCGTGCGGGCGCGGGCGCCGCACTCGCCCCCGCCATCATCGGCCGCGCGCGCGCCGCGCCGATGACCCTGCGCCTCTCCACCTCGCAGGCCAACGACCCGAAATACGCCAACGGCCGGGTCTACTACGATTTCCTCCTCCGCCATTTGGCCGACAACAAGCTCGACGAGCAGGTCGTGGTGAAATTCTTCCCCGACAACCAGCTCGGCCAGGAGATCGACGTCGCCAACTCGGTCAAGCTCGGGGTGATCGACCTCATGGTCACCGGCACCTCGATCTGGGCCAACCTGGTGCCCGATCTCGGCCTGATGGATCTCGGCTACCTGTTCCAGAGCTTTCCCCAGCAGACCCGCGCGCTCGACGCGGGGGCGGGCAAGCAGCTCGAACAGATGCTGCTCGTCGGCGCCAACACGCGCGTCGTCGGTTGGGCCTACGATTTCGGCGCGCGCTGCCTGCTGAGCAAGACCGAGGTTTCGGGACCGCCCGACCTCGCCGGCAAGAAGATCCGCACCCTGCCCAATCCGGTGATCACCGAGTGCCTGCGCCTGATGGGCGCCGCCGCCACGCCGCTCGCGTTCGGAGAAGTGTACACCGCGCTGCAGGCCGGCGTGCTGGACGGGCTCGAGCACAATCCGCCCACCATCGTCGCGAGCAAGCTCTACGAAACGGCAAAACACTTCACGCGCACCGAGCACATCCACACCGCACTCGGCACGTTCCTCAGCGAGGCGACCTTCAAGCGGATGCCGCAAGCCGTGCGCGAGCCGTTCCTCGATGCCTGCCAGAAGGCCGCGATCGACACCCGCGTCCGCGCGCTGGCCGCCGAGGGCGAGGCGACGGAGGTGCTGAAGCAGCAGGGGGTCGCGATCAATCCCTGCGATCGGCGAGGCGTTCCGCAAGCGCGTGCTGCCGCAGACCGAGGCCTTCATGAAGACGCGACCGCAGACCAGGCCGATCATCGAGCTGATCCAGGCGACCCCGGCATGACGCCGCGCCGCGACAGGAGAGAAGCCACCGTGACGATCACCCGCCGCACCCTGATCGCGGGCGCCGCCGCCCTGCCGCTCGCGCCCGCGATCATCCGCCGCGCGCACGCCGCACCGGTGAAGCTGCGCGTCTCCACCTCGCTGCCGAACGACCCGAAATACAGCAGCGGGCGGGTGTATTTCGACGCGCTCGCCAAGCACATCGAGCTCAACAAGCTCGGCGACCAGGTGAGCGTCACGTTCTTCCCCGACAACCAGCTCGGCCAGGAGATCGACGTCTGCAACTCGGTCAAGCTCGGCGTCATCGACCTGATGATCTCCGGCAGCTCGATCTGGGCGAACCTCGTGCCGGCGGTCGGCGTGCTCGATCTCGGATACCTGTTCCAGACCTACCCGCAACTCGGCCGCGCGATGGACGCCGGTGCCGCGAAGACGCTCGACGCGGTGGTGTTCAAGGGCGCGAACGTCCACATGATCGGCTGGGGCTACAATTTCGGCGCCCGCAGCGTGCTGTGCAAAACCCCCATCCACACGCCGGAGGATCTCGCCGGCAAGAAGATCCGCACCCTGCCCAACCCGGTGATCACCGAGGTGCTGCGGCTGATGGGCGCGGCGGCGACCCCGCTGGCGTTCGGCGAGGTCTACACCGCGCTGCAGGCCGGCGTGCTGGACGGGCTGGAGCACGACGCGCCGACCATCCTGTCGGCCAAGCTGTTCGAGGGGGCGAAGAACTATTCGCTCACCGAGCACGTCATCAACCCGCTCTGCCTGACCATGAGCGATGCCGCTTACAAGCGCCTCGGGTCGGCGCGCGACGGCTTCCTCGACGCGGTCGCCAAGGCGACGCTCGACCAGCGCGCGCACGGCCTCGCCGTGGAGCAGGAGGCGAAGGACGCGCTGCGCGACAAGGGTGTCACCATCCTGCAGGTGGACAAGGAGCCGTTCCGCCGCCGCGTGCTGCCGCAGACCGACCGGTTCCTCGCCTCGCATCCCGAGATGAAACCGGTGGTCGAGGCGGTGCGCGCCACCAGCGCCTGACCGCGCGAATGGAGGCGGCACTCCCGCGCGAGGCCGCGTCCGGCCCGGCGCGCCCGACGCTCGACCGGCTGACCCGGCCGCTGCTCTGGATCGTCGATGCGATCGCCGGGCTGCTGCTGGCGGCCGACCTCCTCGTCGTCGCCGCGTCGGTGATCTGCCGCTATGCGTTCAACGACCCGCTGGAATGGGCCGATGACGTGGCGCGCGGGCTGATGGTGGCGTTGAGCTTCTTCGGCGCGGCCGGCGCGCTGGCGCGCGGCGAGAACGTGGGGGTCGCGTTCTTCGTCGAGCGCCTGCCCGCGCCCGTGCGGCGGCTGGTGGACGCCACCGGTTCGCTGTTCGTCGCGATCACCGCCGTCGCGGTCGCCTGGAACACGCTGGAGATGGGGCGCCTCACCATCGGCCAGACCACCGGCTCGGGCCTGCCGCTGGAGCTCACCTTCTACCCGATGGGCGTCGCGGGCCTGTGCATGGCGGCGTTCGCGCTCGATCGGCTGGCGCGCAACCGCCTCGCCGACATCGCAGCCGCGGTCGGCATCGCAATCGTGCTCGCCCTCGCCTGGTATGGCTGGAGCGAATACGCGCCCGACACGATGCCGGACCCGCTATGGCTCATGCTGGCGGCGTTCATCGTGTGCCTCGTCGGCGGGATGCCGATCGGCTTCGTCCTGGCACTGTCCGCGCTCGTGTTCATCTGGATCGAGGGCAGCCTGCCGGGCGTGATCTTCGCCCAGCAGATGGCGCGCGGCATCGACAATTTCGTGCTGCTCGCCATCCCGTTTTTTATCCTGGTCGGCTACCTGATGGAGGCGAACGGCATGTCCGTCCGCCTGATCGAGCTGCTGGAACGGCTGGTCGGGCGGATGCGCGGCGGGCTGAACGTGGTGATGGTGCTCAGCATGGTCATCTTCTCGGGCATCTCGGGCTCGAAGATGGCCGACGTCGCGGCGGTCGGCTCGGTGCTGATCCCGGCGGCGCGAAAGTCGAAGCAGAACCCCGGCGGCGCGGTGGCGCTGCTCGCCGCCTCGGCGGTGATGGCGGAGACCATCCCGCCCTGCATCAACCTCATCATCCTGGGTTTCGTCGCCAACATCTCGATCGGCGGATTGTTCGTCGCCGGATTGCTGCCAGCCGGCTTCATGGCGGTGGTGCTGATCGTCTCGGCGATCGTGTTCGGCACCCGCATCCCGGCCGCCGAGTGGAACGCCCAGGCACGCACGCCGATGGCGCAGCTCTGGGGTGGGGCGGTGGTGACGGTCGGGCTCATCGTCATCATCTTCGGCGGCTTCAAATCGGGTTTTGCCACCGCCACCGAGATCTCCGCTTTCGCCGCGATCTACGCGCTGGTGGTCGGCGGCGTGGTGTTCCGCGAGCTCACCTGGCGGAGCGCCGCGCGCACCTTCGTCAACTCGGCGACGCGTTCGGGGCTGGTCCTGTTCATCGTCGCCGCCGCACAGGCGATGGCCTTCGTGCTGACGCTCGAACAGATCCCGCACGCGCTGGCCGAACTGCTGATCGGCCTCTCCACCACCGGCGGAACCTGGCTGTTCATGGTGCTGTCGATCCTGATCCTTATCTTCATGGGATCGGTGCTGGAGGGTGCCGCGGCGCTCATCATCTTCGCCCCGCTGCTGGTGCCGGTGGCGACGCAGATCGGCATCGGGCCGTTGCATTACGGCGTCGTGCTGGTGGTCGCGATGGGGATCGGGCTGTTCGCCCCGCCGCTCGGGCTCGGCCTCTACGGCGCGTGCCTGATCGGCGGCGTGCCGATCGAGGTCACGATCCGGCCGATGATCCGCTATCTCGGCCTGCTGTTCCTCTGCCTGCTGGTGATCGCCTTCGTCCCCGGCCTCACGCTGTGGCTGCCGCACGCGCTCGGCTACTAGCGGGAATACTCCGGCGCCTCGCGGTCGAGGATGCGGCGGATGCTTTCGAGATGCAGCCGGGCGAACTCGCGGTCGCCCTCGCGCATCTGCCGGTAGGTGCGCTCGGCGATGTCTTCCGGGACTGGCCTGATGCGCCGGCCGGTCGCTTCCGCGAGGCGCTGCACCTCGCAGGCGCGCTCCAGGTAGTAGAGATCGTCCCACGCCTCGGCGATGCTGGGGCCGACGACGATCACGCCATGATGCTTGAGGAACGCGACGTCGGCGTCGCCCATCGCGCGCGCGATCCGGTCGCCCTCCGCCTCGTCGAGCGCGAGGCCGTTATAGGTCTCGTCGACCATCGTGCGGCCGTAGAATTTTAACGCTGTCTGCCCCGCCCAGACCAGCGGCGGGCCGTCCAGCATGGCCAGCGCCGTGGCGTTCGGCATATGGGTGTGGAACGCGGCGCGGGCGCGCGGCAGGCGCAGGTGCAGCCGCGCGTGGATGAAGAACGCGGTCGCCTCGGGCGCGCCGCTGCCCTCGACCACGCGGCCGTGAAAGTCGCAGATCAGCAGGCGGGAGGCGGTGATCTCCTCGAAGGCGTAGCCGTACGGGTTGACGAGAAAGAGATCGTCGCGCCCCGGCACCATCGCGGAAAAATGGTTGCACACGCCCTCGTGCAGCCCGAGCCGCGCCGCCATGCGGAAGCACGCGGCGAGATCGACGCGCGCCTGCCAGACCTGCGCCCGGTCAAACTCGGCGTTGCGCAGGATGGCGGGGGCCGCTTCGGTGCTGAGCGTGTGTGCCATGATCGCTCCTTCCGCCCCCTGTTTCGGTTCGGGCAAGCTTGCAGGAAGCCGCCGGCGGGGCAAGATGCGCGGCTTGTCGCGGGAGAACGGGGCCATGACGGTGCAGACCAACCAGCGCATCGACGGGCGGCGGCTGTGGGACAGCCTGATGGAGATGGCCCAGATCGGCGCCACGCCCAAGGGCGGCGTGCGGCGGCTAACCTTGACCGAGGTGGACCGCGCCGGGCGCGACCGCTTTTCTGCGTTGTGCGAACAGGCCGGGCTCAAGGTGCGCGTCGACGCGATCGGCAACATGTTCGCCCGCCGCGAGGGGCGCGATCCCACGCGCCTGCCGGTGCTGTTCGGCAGCCATCTCGACAGCCAGCCCTCGGGCGGCAAATTCGACGGCGCGCTCGGCGTGATGGCCGGGCTGGAGTTGATGCGCAGCCTCGACGACCTCGGCATCGTCACCGAGGCGCCGGTCGAGCTGGTCAACTGGACCGACGAGGAGGGCAGCCGCTTCGGCCATAGCCTCATGGGCTCGGGCGTATGGGCGGGGATGCTGCCGCTGGAGAAGGCGTACGGCCTCACCGACACCGAGGGCGTGACGGTCGGCAAGGCGATCGACGCGATCGGCTATCGCGGGCCGGAAAAGGCGGAAGCATTCCCGGCGGACGCCTATTTCGAGCTGCACATCGAGCAGGGGCCGATCCTGGAGCGCCATGCGGAAAAAATCGGCATCGTCACCGGCGCGCAGGCGATGGTGTGGTACGACGCGGTGGCGACCGGCCAGGACGCCCACGCCGGCACCACGCCGCCCTCCGCCCGCCGCGACGCGCTGGTGTGTGCGGCGCGAGTGATCGACCTCGTGGACCGCATGATGCGCGCCCGCGGCGAGGACGGCCGCGGCACGGTGGGCCAGCTTCTCGTCTCGCCCAACAGCCGCAACGTGATCCCCGGCGAGGTGCGGTTTTCCGTGGAGTTCCGCCACCCCTAGCGACGCCGAGATCGACCGCCTCGACGCGCAATTCCCCCGCGAGGCCGGCTTCATCGCCCGCGATTGCGGGGTGAAGCTCGAAATCGAGCGCGTGTTCAAGAACCCCGCCCAGCCGTTCGACCCGGAATGCGTCGACCTGGTGCGCCAGGCCGCGGCGCGGCTCGGCTATCCCGCCCGCGAGATCGTCTCCGGCGCCGGCCACGACGCGGTGTACGTCGCCCGCCGGGTGCCGACCGCGATGATCTTTACCCCGTGCAAGGACGGCCTCTCGCACAACGAGGCGGAGAGCATCGAACCGGGCGAGGCGGAAGCGGGCTGCCAGGTGCTGTTCGAGGCGGTGCTGGCGCGGGCTAATCGGGCGGCGTAAGGCACGGGGGCGTGTGGGCAAACTCGAAGATGGGAGGATCGACAATGACCAAGGCTTCGACACTCCGGCTGACGCTCAAGCCATCGGTCGCCAGGGTCGTGGACCGGGCAGTCGAGAGCGGGGAATACGGCACGCGAGACGATATCGTCGCTGAGGCCCTTCTCGAATGGCGGTTGCGGCGCGAGTTGAACGCCGAGGAAGGGGAAGCTCTTTGCCGGCTGTGGGACGAAGGCCTCACCAGCGGCCCTGGCCGGTTCGGCAGCATTGACGAGATCAAACGAGAGGCCCGGCGTCGCTGGGCAGAGGAACGGTCCGGCAGCAAAAGCTGAACGGCTTGGCCCGTATTTTGCGGTCCCGTCAGGCTGACGAGGACCTTCTCGATATCTGGCGCAACATCGCGGAGGACAATCCGGCCGCCGCCGACCGCGTATCGATCGCATCGAGCGCGCTGCGGTCTTCTCGCAAAGCATCCCCGCATGGGTCCGGCGCGGCCCGACCTTCGCAACGATCTTCGCTATTTCGTGTCGGTCCGCCATCTGATCCTCTATCGGCCAATTCAGGTCGAATCGAAGTGGTGCGCGTAGTCCACGGCGCACGACATCTCCCGGACCTGATCTGAGCGTTCGGCTCCGCCACTGGCACCAGCACGTCAGGCACGCTAGTCCACCGTCTCCGAATAGTTCGGAATGCCGCTCGTCATGTCGAGCAACGACCGGATCGGCACGTCGCGCCATGCCGGATATTGCGGCAGCCAGTGCCCGACCGTCTGGTCGATGTCGAGCTTGCCCTCGGCCTCCAGCTTCAGGATGAGGGCGGCGGTGAAATGCTTGGTGTTGCTGCCGATCTGGAACAGCGTGTCGGCGTCGATCGGTGCGCGTCGGGCAGGCCGTCGGTTCCTGAAAAGACTTCCATGACGGGTCCGTGCGCGCCAGGGTCCACGCGCAGCGATACCCCCGAGACGCCTTCGACCTTGCCGCGTTGCGCGAGGTAGGTATCGGCGATCGCCTGTAAGCGCGCGGAGAGCGGCGCATCCGCCGCCCGCGCCGACGGTCCCGGGACGGCAATGATGACAAGCACGACGCAGGCAACGAAGCGGCCGAACAAGTCGCATTCTCCTTGATCGCAGGCGGCATCGTTGTTCCGCGCGCATCGCCCGTCCCAGCAAATAATGCCACATGCGGCAAGACCTGCTATGCTCGGACGATAGAGCCGGGCGCAGGGAGTGAGATCATGGCCGTATCACGTCGTGCCGTCCTCAAAGCCGTCGCGGCCGCGAGCGGCCGCGCTCGCCGCGCCCAACATCGTGCTGGGCGAGGAGCAGCGAACCATCCGGTTCATGCCGCACGCCGATCTCGCCTCGCTCGACCCGGTGTGGACCACCGCCGATATCACGCGGAACATGTCGCTCGCGGTGTACGACACGCTCTACGGCCTCGACCGCGACTTCCAGCCGCAATTGCAGATGGCGGCCGGGCATAGCACCGAGGATGACGGCCGCACCTGGGAAATCACGCTGCGCGACGGCCTGAAATTCCACGACGGCACGCCGGTGCTGGCGCGGGACTGCGCGGCGACCATCAAGCGCTGGGGCCAGCGCGATCCGTTCGGCGCGGCGCTGCTGGCCCGCGCCGACGAGATCGCGGCCGCGTCCGACAAGGTCATCCGCATCCGCTTGAAGAAACCGTTCGCGCTCGTGCCGGCCGCCCTCGCGCAATACAACTGCGCGATCATGCCGGAGCGGCTGGCGAAGACCGACGCCAACACGCAGGTCGCCGAGGTGATGGGCAGCGGCCCGTTCCGCTTCGTCGCCGCCGAGCGCGTCGCCGGCTCGCGCGCGGTGTTCGAGAAAAATCCCGCCTACGTGCCCCGCGCCGACGGCACGCCGAGCTTCACCGCCGGGCCGAAGATCGTCTACATCGACCGCGCCGTGTGGACCTTCGTGCCCGATCCCTCGACCTCCTCGGCGGCGCTGTCGAACGGCGAATACGACTGGTGGGAGAACCCCTCGCTCGACCTCGTGCCGTCGCTCAAGCGCGATCGCAAACTGGTCCTGCGCGTCACCGATCGCACCGGCGAGATCGGCTGCCTGCGCTTCAACGAGCTGTTTCCGCCGTTCAACAACCCCGCGATCCGCCGCGTCGTGCTGCAGGCGGTGAGCCAGAGCGATTTCATCCAGGCGATGGCCGGCAGCACGCCGGAGCTCATCAAGACCGATGTTGGCCTGTTCGTGCCGGGCACGCCGATGGCGAGCACCGCGGGGGTCGAGATCACGCGCGGCGAGACGGACGTGGCGAAGCTCAAGAAGGCCCTCGCCGCCGCCGGCTACAAGGGCGAGAAGGTGGTGATCCTGGGTGCGACGACGATCCCGACGATCTGGGCGGCGGCACAGGTGAGTGCCGATCTCCTGAAGCGGATCGGCATGAACGTCGATTTCCAGTCGCTCGACTGGGGGACCGTGGTGCAGCGCCGGGCAAGCAAGGAGCCGATCGACAAGGGCGGCTGGAACATCTTCCACACCAATCTCGGCGGCATGGGCAACGTGACCCCGGCGGCCGACATCGCGATCCGTTCGAGCGGCGCAAACGCCTGGTTCGGCTGGCCGGACGACCCGACGATGGAGGGGTTGCGCGCCGCCTGGTTCGACGCGCCCGACCTCGCGGCGCAACAGAAGATCTGCGCCGACATGCAGACGCATTTCTGGACCAACCCGTCCTACGTGCCGCTTGGCCTGTTCGATCAGCCGACCGCCTACCACTCCTATCTCAAGGACGTGCGCGACGGCTGGCCGCAATTCTATGGCGTGAAACGGAGCTGATGCGATGAGCGATGCAACGGATGTGTTCGAGATCATGCGGACGACGCGCGCGATGCGGCGGCTGAAGCCGGACCCGGTGCCGGACGCGCTGATCCGGCGCATCCTCGAAGCCGGCATGTGCGCGGCGAACGGCGGCAACACGCAGAAATGGCGCTTCCTCGTGGTCAAGGATCCGGCGATCAAGCGGGCGGTGCAGGTGTTCTACAAGCGGGCTTTCGACGCGGTGGTCGGGCCGCGCTACGCGACCAGCGCGCCGCCGCCCGGCGTCACGCCGGAACGCTACAAGCGCCAGCACGCGGCGGTGGAATATCTCACCGAGCACTATCACGAGGCGCCGGTATGGATCGTCGCCTGCCTCGACGACGGCCCCTCGCCGCCGACCCGCTGGGCAGGGGCGTCGATCTATCCAGCGGTGCAGAACATGTTGCTCGCCGCCCGCGCGCTGGGGCTGGGCTCGACCTTGACCACGCGGCATCTGCTGCACGAGCGGGAGGCGGAGGCCGCCCTCGGGCTGCCGCCGGGCGTGCACTCCTACGCGATCCTGCCGATCGGCTACCCGATGGGAAATTTCGGGCCGGTCGGGCGGGGGAAACTGGAGGAGATCGTTTTTATGGACAAGTGGGGGCAGGCTTACGGGGCGACGTGAGCCCACCATCTCCGGACCGAGCCGTGCGCCTCATCCGTCATGGCCGCGCTTGTCGCGGCCATCCACGACTTGCACGTGGGCACCAAAGGCGTGGATGCCCGTGACAAGCACGGGCATGACGATAGGAGCAGGGGCGGTTCAGATGCTCGAAGCGATCCAGTCCTTGAGCCGGCTCTTGGGCAGGGCGCCGACCTGGGTGGCGGCGGGCTTGCCGTCCTTGAACAGGATCAGGGTGGGAATGCCGCGCACGGCGTAGTTGTTCGGCGTCACCGGGTTGTCGTCGATGTTGACCTTGGCGATGGTCAGTTTTCCCCCGTACTCCGAGGCGATCTCTTCCAATGCCGGGGCGATGGCCTTGCATGGGCCGCACCACTCCGCCCAGAAATCCACCAGCACAGGGCCGCTCGCCTTCAACACGTCGGCGGCGAAGGACTGGTCGGTGACGGCCTTGGTGTTCTCGCTCATCGGGCGCCTCTCATCGGGTTTGTAGGGGCGAAGGTGGGGGCTGTCGGGAGCGCGATCAACCCGCAAACTCAAGCCGGGGCGTGCGCGTCGAGCAGGACGTCGGGCAGCACGGCGACGCGCGCCGCGCGGGTCCACACCAGGGCGCAGCGGATCGGCCGCTCGGGGAACACGGCGCGCAGCACCGCACGATAGGCGGCCATCTGGCGCAGATAGAGCACCGGCGTTTCCTCGGGCGTGCGCGGCGGGTCGCGATTGGTCTTGAAGTCGGCCAGCAGAACGTGATCGGGCAGCACGGCGAGCCGGTCCACCAGCCCGCCCACCACGGACCCGGCGACCAGGCCGGTGAGCGGCACCTCGGCGCGGCTGCCGGGGCCGAACAGCGGGGCGAGCTCGGGATGGTCGAGGACCGCCAGCGTCTCCTCCGCGATCGCCTCGACGGCCTCTGGCGCCAGGCCGTGCCCTGGCCGGTCGAGCCAGGCGCGCGCGGCGGCCGGGCGCTCGGCCGGCGGCAAGGCGGGCAGATGCTGCAACAATGCATGGATGAGCTGGCCGCGCTGGAACCGGTTTTTTCCACCGGCCGCCATCGCGAGCGGCGAGATGGCGTGCGGCACCGGCCCGAGCCCCGCGCCGTCCGGCCGGCTCGGCGCCAGCGGCTCGGGCCGGGTCGGCTCGGGCGGTGGCGGCGCGGGTTGCCAATCCCGCGAGGCGCCCGCCCACACCGGCAACGGCGAGGCGGACCCGGTCTCGGCGGCGCGCGCGCGCTCGGGCTCGTCGCGCTGCGGCGATTCCAGGCGCAGCGCCGTGCCCCATTCGCCGAACGGCGTCTCCTCCGCGCCGAGCGCCTCGAAGCCGGCGCGGACCAGGCTGTACCAGCATTCGTCGCGCGGCGGCTTGCTGGGCTCCCAGCCGCACACCACTAGCCGGTCCTCGGCGCGGGTCAGGGCGACGTAGAGCAGCCGGTTGTGTTCCTCCATGCGGCGCGCGCGGACCTGTTCGCGCACCCGGTCGGTGGCCGCACAGGAGACCTCCTTGCGCGGCGCCCAGAGCGGCACGGCAATCCCGGTCGCGGGGTCCGGCTCCCAGAGCAGCGGGCCGTCGTCCGGCGGCAGCGCGGTGGTATCGGGCAGGATCACCAGCGGCGCCTGCAACCCCTTGGCGCCGTGCGCGGTCATGATCCGCACCGCCCCGCCCGCCGCCTCGGCCTCGCGCTTCACCTCGGCGCCGGACTGGCGGAGCCACTGGACGAAGCCTTGCAGCGCGGGCGGGTGGTTGCGCGTGTAGGCGAGTGCCGCGTTCAGCAGCTCGTCCACCGGCTCCGCCGCCTCCGGCCCGAGGCGGGCATAGAGCAGCGCCCGGCCGCCGAGCGGCCCCAGCGCCTCCGACAGCAGCGCGTGCGGCGTGGTGTAGTCGACACGCGGCAGCAGGGCGGAAAGAAACCCCCAGGCCGCCTGCCAGCGCGGGTTCTCCCCCGCGCGCCGCCGCAGCGCCTCCCACAACGTGCCGTCGCGCCCGACGGCCAGCGCCATGAGATCGTTGTCGGTGAGGCCGCCGAGCGGGCTGGTCAGCACGCAGGCCAGCGAGAGATCGTCCTGGGGCAGCAGCAGTGTGTCGCAGAGTGCGAGCAGATCCTGCACCGCCGGCTGCTCGGTGAGCACCAGGCGGTCGAGCCCGGCCACCGGCACGCCGCGCGCCTTCAGGGCGCGGACCAGGGCACGAGCGAAAGCGTTCCTCCGCCGCACCAGCACCAGCACGTCGCCGGGCGCGAGCGGCCGGGCCTTGCTCGCCAGCGTCACCGCCCCGCCGGTCTGCTCGCGCAGCCAGTCGGCCAGCTTGTCAGCCAGGCGCTGCGGCGCCGAGGTCTGCTCGAGATAGTCCGTCGGCACCGTCCACGGCTCGCTCGGCGGCGGCTCCAAGCGGGGGGCAAGCGGCCAGAGCTCGACCGCGCCTGCCTGCCCGGCGCGATCGGCGACGTGGCGCAGCGCCTCGCCGGGCTCGACCACGCCGGCGGCGGCGAGCGGGTTGGCGAACACCCGGTCCACCAGGGTCAGCACCGGCGCGGTGGAGCGGAACGACACGTCGAGCCGCACGTCGCGCCAGCCATGTCCCGCGTCCTGCACCTGGGCCGCAAGCCGGCCGCGCCAGTAATCGAACTCGTCGGCGTCGGCTCCCTGGAAGGAGTAGATCGACTGCTTGCGGTCGCCGACCGCGAACACGGTGCGTTTGGCCTCGCGCGCGCCCTCGCCGGCGAAGAACTCGGCGATCAGCGCGTGGGCGATGCGCCATTGCGCGGGGGCGGTGTCCTGCACCTCGTCGAGCAGCAGATGGTCGAGCCCGCCGTCCAGCTTGTAGAGCACCCAGGCGGCGCCGGGTTCCTTCAATAGATCCTCGGTACGGCCGATCAGGTCGTCGTAGTCGAGCAGGCCGGACTCGTCCTTGCGCGCGGCGTACGCGCCGAGCACCGGGGCGGCGAGCGTCACCAATGCGAGCGACGCCTGCGCGACCGCGAAGGCGCAACGGTCGTCGTCCACACGCAGGACGCGCTCGGCCTCGACCGCGAAAACATCCGCGAGATCGGGGTGTCGCTTGGCGAGCTTCGGGTTCAGGAACGCCCCGGCGCCGCGCGCCGCGCCGCCATCCGTGAGAAACAGCTTGCGCCATTCGGGCCAGTGCTCAGCCCGCTCCGCCGGCAAAAGGGCGAGCCATTCGAGGATACGTCCGCTCTTGTCGGAGCAACCTTCCGAGCCCAGGCGATGAACCAGATCGGCGGCGTCGGTGAGCGCGGCCTCCTCCGGCCAGTTTGTCGCGTCGGCGATCACCCCGTCGGGGTGCGCCTCGGCGATGCCCAGCGCGCGGCGCTGCGCGGCGGCGAGATCGGGCAGTTCGAGCGCACGGGCAAGGCGCGGCCGATCGGACTGCAACCCGGCGACCAGCCGGCCGAACCCGTCGAGGGTCGCGAGGCCGGCCAGATCATCGAGCGCCGCGCGCTGCGCCGGTGTGGCGGCGCGGGCGAGCATGTGCTCCCGCGCGGCACGCAGGGCCTCGTCGGCGTCGCGATCCTCGATCAGCCGGAAATGCGGCGAGAGCTGCGCTTCCAGCGGAAACCGCCGCAGCAGCGACTGGCAGAACGCGTGGATCGTGCCGATCCGCATCCCG
This sequence comes from uncultured Alphaproteobacteria bacterium, assembly GCA_963799825.1. Taxonomy (GTDB): domain Bacteria; phylum Pseudomonadota; class Alphaproteobacteria; order Acetobacterales; family Acetobacteraceae; genus JAFKFI01. The sequence goes on along the minus strand of CAWCYL010000006.1, from coordinate 902,440 downwards.
CCAGGCAGGTCCAGCACCTCCGCGAACAGCGCCCGGGCTTTTTTCCGCGATTCGGGATCGTAGGTCGCGCCGAGCCGGTCCAGCTCGCGGTCGAGCGCGGCGTCGTCCAGCGTCACCCATTGTCCGAGCACCTTGTGCAGCCGGATCGCCATCTCGGCCGCCGCCGCCTTGGTGAAGGTCAGGCACTGGATGCGCGCCGGGTCGGCGCCCGACAGCATCAGCCTCAGCAATCGGTCGGTCAGCAGCTTGGTCTTGCCCGATCCGGCGGAAGCGGCGACGAAGGCGGAGACAGCGGGATTGGAGGCCTTGCCCTGCTCTTCCTCCGCACGCTGCCGAGCGAAGCCGCTCATGGTCCGTCGTCCGCGATTGCCCACTCCGCGACGCGGGCGAGCTGGGCATAGTCGGAGAAGCGCGGGCGCTCGCCGGGATGCGGCTGGGCGAGGTAGCAGCGGGCGGGATCGTCGAAGGCGTCGATCAGGGCCTCCAGCCTTTCCCGTGCGGTGGCGATCCCGGCGGCGAGATCGCCGTTCTTGAACAACTGCCGGACCTTCCCCGGCTCGAAGCCGCCGGTGAGATGCCAATAGGCCAGCTCCCCGGCTTCGGCCGCGAGCTCCGGGCCGAACGCGCCGGCCGCGGCCATCACCGCCTCGAGCGGCAGCTGCGCGGCGAACCCGGCCTCGACATCTCCCTGGCCGGGCGGGGTGCCCGTCTTGTAGTCGATGATGGCCAGCTTCCCGTCCGGCCGGCGCTCGATCCGGTCGGCCCGGCCGCGTAGGGCGAACAACCCGCCGGGACGCTCGAACCGGTGCTCCCCGGCGATCTCGGTGAGCAGGGCGACCGGCGGCGCCGCGCTGCGCCGGTCGATCTCGAGCCTGACGACCCACGCCGCGATGCGCGTGAAGCGCGGGGTCCACCAGGCGCGCAGCGCGTCGCGCAAGCCAGCCCGCAGCAGGGCGCTGTGCATTGCCTCGCGCAGCCGCTCATGCGCGTCGGCCGGCCACGCCGTGTCGTGGTCGCGCAGAAAATTGTGCAGCCCGTGATGCGCCAGCTCGCCGTAGCGCGAGGCGTCGGCGGACTCGTCGAGCGGGTCGAGCGGACGGAGGCGCAGGATATGGCGGGCGTAGATCGCGTACGGGTCGCGCAGCCAGGTTTCCACCTCCGTGACGCTGAGCCGGCGCGGCCGCAGCCGCACATCGGGCAACGGTCGCGGCGGCGCCACCGGAAGCGGCCCGCCGGCGGGCTGGTCGAGCAGCCGGGCCCAGTGCGTCGCCGGATGCGCGGCCAATGCGGCGCCCTGTCCGGCCAAAAAGGCGTCGAGCCGGGTGAGCCAGCGGGCCGGCACGGCGGGGGCGCCGTCGCGGCGGCGCGGGCAGGAGAGCACGATCTGGGCCGAGGCACAGGCCGCCGAGACGAAGTCATGCGCCGCCTGGCCGACCCGCTCCTCGGGCGAGGCGAGGCCGATCCGCTCGCGCATCCGCCGGCTGAGCCACGGCCCCGGCTCGGTAGCAGGCGGCCATACGCCCTCGGTGAGCCCGCCCAGCACGATCAGCTCGGCGCTCTGCAACCGAGCCTCCAGCAGCCCCCAGATGAACACGCGAGGATGTTCGGCGTCCCCCCGGCCGCGCAGCGCCCGGCGGGTGCGGACGATCTCGCCCTCCAGCACCGCGTCGAGCAATCCGGGCAGGCGTTCGACTGGCTGGTCGGGCAGGCGCGGCAGCACGGCGAGGATGGCGGCGAGATGCGCGGCCAGCGCCTCGCCCTCCTCGGCACCCCAGAGGCGGGCGTCGCCCGGAGTGTCGTCGGTCGCGGCGAGGCGTTCGGCGGCCTCGATGAGTGCCGCGAGCGCCTCGCCGGGCGCGACCTCCGCGGCGGCGCTGGCAACGCGGAGCGCCGGGGCGAGGCAATCCTCCAGCCGGGCGAGGAACGCGGCGGCGGCGTCCCGCCCATCGCCGCGCGCATGATCCACCGCGAGGCGCAGGCCGGTCAGGCCGGGCGAAGGGCGCGGGCCGCGCAACGCGAGACGCTCCAGATCGCGCGCCGCCTCGCGACAGGCGGCGGGCGCGAGCCCGGCGGCGGCGAGCGGGTGTTTCAACAGTGAGAGCAGGGCGACCGGGGCCAGTTGCTCGGCGACGGCGTGGGCCACCAGGCGCAGGAACACCGCCGGCGGGGTTGCCGCCAGCGCCTCGCCCGCGCTGTCGTCGGCGATGACGCCGTAGCGCAGCAACTCGGCGGAAACGCGGCCCGCGAGATCGCGGTCGGGCGTGACCAGCGCCGCGCGTGCGCCTGGCGTTTCGAGCGTGCCGCGCAGCACGAGCCCGATCGCGGCGGCTTCTTCCTGCTGGTCGGCGGGCGTCAGGCGGTGCAGGCCGTCGGTGCAGGCCGGCGGGGCGGTGCGCCATTGCTGCATCGCGGCGGCGGGGAGGAGGGCGGTGCTCAACGTGCTAAATCGCTCGGACGGGACAGACCCCTCACCCCGGCCCTCTCCCGCACGGGGGAGAGGGAGAAGAAAATCTCTCTCCCCCTTGGGGGAGAGAGTTGGGTGAGGGGGTAACAACCAAGGTCGCACGTCGGCGCGCGTCGCTCCCAGCCCGGCGAGCAACCCTCGCATTCCAGCCTGCGGATGTGAGGCGTCGAGCTTGTCCCACGCCTCGGCGTCCATCGCCGTGTCCAGCCCAGGCAGCACCACGGCGCCGTGCTCCATCCGGGTCACGGTGCGCAGCAACCGCGCCACCGCCGGAACGGCGCCGGTGGTGCCGGCGATCAGCACAGGAAAATCAGGCGGCGCGGACTGCCACGCCGTCGCCTGGGCGCGCAGCAGGGCGACCTGCCGCGCGGCCGGGTTCATCAACCCCTGCTCGGCCAGCCAGTGCGGCCAGGCGCGCGTGACGATGGTGAGGAAGGCGAGCGTTTTCTGCCAGTGCGTGGCGTGCTCGGGATCGGCGGCGTCGGGCAGGCGGATGGCGAGGTCGATCTCGGCCAGCTCCGCCTCGTCCATCAGGCCGGCGAGTTCGGCGGCGAGCGGCCAGGCGCGGTCGGCGGTGCGAGGCGCGCCGTCCTGGCCGCCCATCGCCAGGACGAGGCGGGTGAGGGCCGCCAGCCGCTGCGCCGGCTCGACCGCGGGCGGCAAGTCCAGCGCACCCGCGAGAGCGAGCGGCGCCTCGTCCAGCGCGCCGAACGCGGTCATGCGCGGCAGCAGCAACGGGCGCCCCTCCGCGGCCCGCAGAAAGGCGTCCGCCAGCGCCCGCGCGGCCCGCCGCGTCGGCAGCAGGATCAGCCCGCGCGCCACCTCGATCGGGTCCGGCCCCGCCCGGCGCAGCCACTCGGCGGCGACGGCGTCAAGAAACGGAACATGGGCGGGGATGGTGAACAGGTTCAGCGGGCGGCTCCGATGGCGCGGATCTGCAGGAACGACTCGGCCTCCGCGAGATCGGCCGGGGCGGAGAGATGGAACCAAAGGCCGTCATGCACCACCGCGCGCAGCCGGCCGGCGGCGATGGCGCGGTCCCAGAGGAGATTCATGCTGAACGGACCATCGGGCGCTCCGTCGAGCAGCGCGGGCGTCGCAAGCTGCACGCCGGCGTAGATGTAGGGCACCACTTCGCGCTCCCTCGGACGGCGCGGGGCGCCCCAGGTGTCGAGCGCGAAATCGCCACGCCCCGTCTCGGCCTGGACCTGAAAGGTGCGGTGGACCAGCAGCACCCCGTCGACCTCCCCCGGACGGAACAGCTCGGCCATGCGCGCCAGGGCCGGACGCGGGCCGTCGACCCAGAATGCGTCGCCGTTGACCACGTAGAACGGGTCCGGCCCGAGCAGCGGCAGCGCCGCGCGCACCGCACCGCCAGTCTCCAGCAATTTTTCCTCCACCCGCAGCACCGTCCGCGGCCCCTCGCCGGCTACGGCCCGCGCGTCAAGACGCGCCTTGACCCGCTCGGCGCGCCAATGCGCGTTGACCACCACGGTCTCCACCCCCGCATCGACCAGACGGTCGAGCCCGTGGTCGAGCAGCGAGCGGCCGCCGAGCGGCAGCAGCGGCTTGGCCGTCGCCTCGGTAAGCGGGCGCATCCGCGTCCCGAGACCGGCGGCGAGCAGCATCGCGGTGCGCGGGCGCACGGTCATGCGTCGGGTTCCGGCGGGTTGCCGCGACGCTCGGGCGGGATCCAGCGGTCGAATGTTTCCGCCAACGCGGCGGCGGCGGGATGGCGCAGGGCCGTCTCCAGCAGCCGCCAGGTGCGCGGACCGTGCGCGAGATAGTGCGGTCGGCCATCCCGCCGCGCGAGCCGCACCCATTGCGCGGCGACCCGCAGATGCCGCTGCGCCTTGCAGATGGCGAGCGCGGTGCGAAACGCCTCGGGGTCGAGCTCGGGGCAAGCCGCGAGGAAGCGCGCGACGCAACGCTCCGCGAGTTCTGCCGGGATGTCGCGCCTTGCGTCCTCGATGAGCGAGGCGAGATCGTAGGCCGGATGGCCGCGCGCGGCTGACTGGAAGTCGAGCAGGCCGACCCGTCGCACCCCATCACGCTCAGGCAGCCAGATCAGGTTGCCGGCGAAGAAGTCGCGATGCACGAAGACCGTCTCCCGGCCGTCCAGCGGCATCAGCATCGCCATCAGCGCCATGAGGAAATCGGTCCTCGCCGCCTCGGGTGCCGGCGCGCCGAACATCGCGGGCCACCACCAGTCGAGCAAGGTCGCCAGTGCGGCTCCCCCCATCGCGGCGGAGGACCAGTCGGGCAGGATTTCGGGTGCTGGGGCGCGCTGCATCTCGACCAGCAGATCCACCGCCGCATCGAACATGACCGGCCCGGTCCGCGGTGACAGCAACGCCGAGAAAAGATCGTCGCCGAGATCCTCCAGCAGCACCAGGCCCTCGCCCTCCTCGGCGGCCAGCACCTCCGGGACCGAGAGGCCGAGCCCGGCCAGATGGGCTCCGACGACCAGGAAGGGTCGCACCTCCTCCGGCGGGGGAGCGTCCATCAGAACCGCCGGGCGGCGGCCGCCGACGATGCGCCAGTAGCGGCGGAAGCTGGCATCCTGCGCCAACGGCGCTATCCGCGCCTCCGGATAGCCGACACGTGCAAGGAACGCGATGATCTCCGACTGGCGGCTCATCGGATGCGCCCGATCCGGTCCGGCCAGCCGCTCAGCACCGCTCGCCGGGCGGTGTCCCCCGTCATGCTCAGCGACACGTCGAGAGCTCCGATCGGGCGCAGCTCGCCGAGCCGATCAGGCCATTCCACCAGCACAACGCCATCCCGAGCCTCGTCCCAGCCGAGTTCCGCCAGATCGGTCGCCCCCGCGAGACGCCACAGGTCGAAATGCGCGGCGCGGAAACGCGGCGTGTCGTAGCTCTGCACCAGGGTGAAGGTCGGGCTCGGCACCTCCAGCGCGGGATCGCCCGAGGCCGCGCGGAGGAAGGCGCGGGCGAACTCGGTCTTGCCGGCGCCGAGCGGGCCGTCCAGCAGGATCGCGTCGCCCGCCCGCGCCAGCGCCGCCACCGCGGCGGCGAGCGCCTGGGTCGCCGCCGGATCGGGCAGATCGCGCGAAAGCTTGTCGGGGGAGGCCGTCATCGGCGGCAATCTGCCGCAGGCGCGGAGTTGCACACAACCGCCGAGGCCGCTAGTTTGCCGCGCATGGCGGAAGAACTGACCACCGACGTCGCGATCGTGGGGGCCGGCCCGGTGGGGCTGTTCGCCGTGTTCGAGTGCGGCATGTTGAAGATGCGCAGCGTGCTGATCGACGCGCTGGGCGAGACCGGCGGGCAATGCGCCGCCCTCTACCCGGAGAAGCCGATCTACGACATTCCCGCCTGGCCGGCGATCGAGGCGGGCGAGCTCGTCTCGCAGCTCGAACGCCAGATTTTTCCCTTCGCCGCCCCCCGTCTGCTCGGCCGTCGCGTCGAGGGCGTCGCCGGCCAGCCGGGCGCCTTCACCCTGACCACCGACCAGGGTGACATCGTCCACGCCAAGGCCGTGATGATCGCCGCCGGCGCCGGCGCGTTCGGCCCCAACCGCCCGCCGCTGGAGGGTCTTTCCGCTTACGAGGCCACCGGTGGCGTGCAGTATTACGTCCGCCGGCGCGAGGAGCTGCGGGGGAGACGCGTGGTGATCGCCGGTGGCGGCGATTCCGCGGTGGACTGGGCGCTGGCGCTCAAGGACATCGCGACGGTCGCGGTGGTGCATCGCCGGGGCAAGTTCCGCGCCGCCCCCGAGACCGCCGCCCGGCTCGACGAGGCCGCGCGCCACGCGCAGGTCGAGATGGTCGTCCCCTACCAGCTCCACGCGCTGCACGGGGCGCGGGGCGTGCTGACCGGAGTGGAGGTCGCGACGCTCACGGGCGAGAGCCGCATCCTGCCCGCGGACGTGCTGCTGCCGTTCTTCGGCCTGTCGATGGATCTTGGCCCGATCGCCGGCTGGGCGCTCGACCTCGAACGCCATCACGTCAAGGTCGATCCCGCCACCGGCCAGACCAGCCTGCCCGGCGTGTTCGCGATCGGCGACGTCGCGACCTATCCCGGCAAGCTCAAGCTCATCCTCCAGGGCTTCTCCGAGGCGGCGGTGGCCGCGCACGCCATCCACCCGATCGTGCATCCCGGCGAGGCGCTGCACTTCGAGTACTCGACGACCAAGGGCGTGCCGGGCGTTTCGGGATGAGCCGACGTGCCACCGGTGTCTGAAACAGGCAATTCGTGCTATGCAGGAGATCATGAATTGCGACGCCATCATCGCCCGGTTGCGGGAAAACGAGGCGGCGCTGCGTGCCCCCGGCGTCGCGCACGCGGCCCTGTTCGGCTCGCGGGCGCGCGGCGACGAGCGATCCGACAGCGACACCGACATCATGGTCGAGATCGACCCGGCCGCGCGGGTGGGCGTCTACGAATATGTCGCGCTCAGGGACTACATCGCTGGACTGTTCGATGGCGCGGTCGACGTCGTGAACCGCGATGGGCTCAAGCCCCACGTTCGACCTGCGGCCACGGCTGACGCGATCTATGCGTTCTGATCCCGCGGCGCGCGCCCTGCGCGACATGGCGTATCATATCGACCTTGCACTTGATTTCGCTGCCGCTCTGGATCGTGAGGCGTTCAGTGCCGATCTCCGCACGGTCTATGCTGTTACCCGATGCCTGGAAATCATCTCTGAAGCCTCGCGCCGCCTGCCGGACGAGATGAAGGCCCGACATCCATCGCATGGAAGGAGATGGCCGGCGCGGGAAACGTCTATCGCCACGATTACGGAGATGTCGCTCCGCCATATGTGTGGGTCACGGTTCGGGACCACTTGCCGCCCCTGCGTGCTGCGATCGAACGAGAGCTGGCCGCGAAGGTTGCCCCGCCAGGGACTTGACCCGTCCCCGCTCCCGCCGGACAACCCATTCTCCGCAATCAGAGCCGATCCATGCAGCGCATCTTCTCGGGCATCCAGCCCTCCGGCATTCCCACGCTTGGCAACTACCTCGGCGCGATCCGCAACTGGGTGCCGTTGCAGCGCGACCATGAGTGCCTGTGGTGCGTGGTGGACCTGCACGCGATCACCGCCTGGCAGGATCCGGCGGCGCTCACGCAGCAGACCCGCGAGATGGCGGCGGTGCTGCTCGCCTGCGGCATCGACCCCGACAAGCACATCCTGTTCCTGCAATCCTCGGTGCGCGCGCACGCCCAGCTCGCCTGGATTTTCAACTGTGTCGCCCGGCTCGGCTGGCTGAACCGGATGACGCAGTTCAAGGACAAGGCAGGAAAGGATCGCGAGGCCGCGTCGGCCGGGCTCTACGTCTATCCGAACCTGATGGCGGCCGACATCCACGCCTATCACGCGACGCGCGTGCCGGTGGGCGACGACCAGCGCCAGCACCTCGAACTCGCCAACGACATCGCGCAGAAATTCAACCACGACTACGGCGTGGAATTCTTCCCCAACGTCGAGCCGCTGATCCTCGGCCCCGCCGCGCGGGTGATGAGTCTCCGCGACGGGACCAAGAAGATGTCGAAATCGGACCCCTCGGAGCAGAGCAGGATCAACCTCAACGACGACGCGGACGCGATCGCGCTCAAGATCCGCCGCGCCAAGACCGACCCCGAGCCGCTGCCCTCGGAACCCGCCGGGCTGGAGGGCCGCGCGGAGGCGCGCAACCTCGTCGGCATCTACGCGGCGCTGGCGGGAACCGACCATGCCGGCGTGCTGCGCGACTACGGGGGCAAAGGTTTCGGCACCTTCAAGGAGGCGCTGGCCACCCTGCTCGTGGAGAAGCTGAGCCCGATCGCCGACGAGACGCGCCGCCTGCTCGCCGACCCCGCGACCATCGACGCCGTGCTGCGCGCCGGCGCCGAGCGGGCAGCGGCGCTCGCCGACCCGATCGTGGCCGAGGCCGAGCGGCTGGTCGGCTTCCTGCGGGTGTAGTTCACCAAACGAATGGGATCAGCCGATAGCGGACCGCCCTCTTGTAGTCGGAATAGCCGTCCAGTTCGGCTTCGAGCGCGCGCTCCTCGAGCACGGATCGCGCGGCAACGGCGATGATCAGGATGGGCGCTAGGGCCAAGCCCCACCACGATCCGAGCAGCAGCGGAATGCCGAGGAACATGAACAAGCCTCCGGCATACATCGGATGGCGGACAATGCCGTAGGGGCCGGTCCGAATGACGGTCTGGCCGCGCTCGCGCTGTATCTTGACCACCGGCGCGGCGAAGCTGTTCTCCCGAAACACGCGGTAGGTCACATAGGTCGAAAACGCGATGGCGACGGCGCCGAGCCATTGCAGGGCGGGCGGCACGCTCGACCACTGCAAGCGCCGGGCATCGAGCGCCATCAGCACGATCCACGCGCACCAGAACACGGCGATGCCGACCATGCCGAACTTGTCCCAGCGCCTTTGACCGGCCTGCACGAGCGAGCCCGTGCGCTCGCGCAGCAGCGCCGGGTCGTAGCGTGCGAGCCACAGGCCGACCGCCAGACCAAGGACGCCGAATTCGAGCAGGAACGCCCACGCCTGCGGCCATCGCCATGTCCCGGCCGGGAGGAACAGCAATCCCGCCATGACGATGAGCAACACGACGAGCTGGGCAAGGAAGCGTGCGATCATGGCGCGACGAGGCTCCCCGCCTGGACGAATCGCACGCCGGCCGCGTGCAGCCGCTCGCGCGCCTCGTCGAGCGTGGTGCGTCCACCCGTCGTCGGCAGGCCGATCGCCCGGCAGGCGTCCTCGATCACGCACACCTCGTAGCCGAGCCGCACCGCGTCCTCGGCCGACCACGCCACACAAAAATCCGTCGCCAGCCCGGCGAAGAAGATGCGCCGGAAACCGCGCGCCCGGAGATAGCCGTCGAGCCCGGTCGGCGTGCGGCGGTCGTTCTCGAAGAACGCGGAATAGCTGTCGATGCCGGGATGAAAGCCCTTGCGGATAATCACCGCGAACCGCGCCGTATCCAATTGCGGATGCAACGCGGCACCGGGGCTGTTCTGCACGCCGTGCTCCGGCCACAGCACCTGCTCGCCGTAGTGCAGCGCGACCGTGTCGTACGGCGCGCGGCCATGCGTTGTCGCGAACGAGGCGTGGCCCGGCGGGTGCCAGTCCTGGGTCGCGAAGGCATGGGCGAACGGGCCGGCGAGCAGGCGGTTGATGACGGGCACCACCTCATGCCCGCCGGGCACCGGCAGCTCGCCGCCGGGCATGAAGGTGGGCTGCACGTCCACCACGCCCAGGATGTCGGTCGGCTGAACGGTGATGCGTGTCATGGCGGCTTGCGTTTCGCTGGTTTCACCACGGGCGGCGGCGTCTTGTCGGGGAAGCGGCACCAGGCGGAAGCGACGCACCGCCAGCACTCCGGCATCCGCGCCTTGCACACGTAGCGCCCGTGCAGGATCAGCCAATGGTGCGCGTTGCGCAGCATGTCGGGCGGCACGCGGCGCACCAGCGCGTCCTCGACCTCGCGCGGGGTTTTCCCCGGTGCCAGACCGGTGCGGTTGCCGAGGCGGAAGATGTGCGTGTCCACCGCCATCGCGCTCTCGCCGAACGCCACATTGAGCACGACACTGGCGGTCTTGCGCCCGACACCGGGCAGCGCCTCCAGCGCCTCGCGGTCGCGCGGCACCTGCCCGCCGTGGCGCTCGATCAGCAGACGCGACAGCTCGACCACGTTGCGCGCCTTGCCCTGCCAGAGCCCGAGCGTGCGGATGTGCCGCCCGACGCCCTCGACGCCGAGGCGCACCATCGCCTCGGGCGTCGGCGCCTCGGCGAACAGGGTGCGGGTCGCCCGGTTCACTCCCGCGTCGGTGGTCTGCGCCGACAGCAGCACCGCGATCAGCAGGGTGAACGGGTCGGAATAGTCGAGCTCGCTCCTGGGATCGGGATTGACCGCCGCCAGGGCTTCCAGGAACGGCCGCACGTCGGCCGCCGGCATCGGCCGGGGCTTGCGCGGAGCGGGGGATTTACCGGGGGTCCGGACGACTGGCATTCACGATCTTTCGCCCGCGCCGTCCCGGCCAGCAAGGGGTTACATCCGCCGCTGGCGCGCTACATTGGCGGGATGGACGGACACGCCGAACCGGGTGCGACGTTGTTCGAGGCGGTGATCGTGCCGCATCGCAGTCTCTCGCCGCGCGGGCTGCGCATCCTCATCGGCGTGATCTGCGGATTCTCCGGCCTCACCGTGCTGCGCTTCTGGCTGATCGGCGCGTGGCCGGTGGCCGGATTCTCAATCATCGAGATCGGGCTCGCGGTGTTCCTGCTGCGGCTCAACGCGAGACAGGCGCGCGCCTCGGAACTGGTGCTGCTGACCGAGGACGGGCTGCGCATCCGGCGCACCGACATGCATGGCCAGCGCGAGGAGCAGACGCTGGCCGCCGGCTGGCTCAACGTCGTGCTGGTGGAGCGGCAAGGGCGCGTGCCGGCACTGCTGCTGACCAACCGCGACGTTCAGGTGGAAGTCGGCGCCAGCCTCGGCGAGCACGAGAAGCGGGATCTGGCCGAGGCGCTGCGCGACGCGCTGGATCGCTGGCGCAATCCGCGCTTCGACAATCCCCAGCTGCGGGACTAGCTCGCCGTCCGGGTCGTCGCGTAGGCCGGCAAGCCGTCGGCGATACATTCCCAGGCGAGCTTGTGGCTGACCCAAACGTGGAAGCCGGGCGGGAATGCTTCGGGCCGATCCAGGCTGCACGTCATGACGTCGATGCGGCCAGGATCATCGTCGCGGCGGTAGGTGAGCGGCGATCCACACCGGCCGCAAAAACTGCGTTCAACGAGCGGCGAGGAGCGGAACGCCCCAGGTTCGCCTTGGGTGAACGCAAAGCGGTCGAGAGGAAATGTCACGAAGGGCAGCGTCGGCGCGGACGCTGCCCTACGGCATGAGCGACAGTGGCAGATGCCGCTGTCGCATGGTTCCCCCTCGACCCGATACCGCACGGCGCCGCAGAGACAGCCGCCCTGTTGCATCGGACTCTCCTCGCCGCCGCGCACGAGCTTGCGAGATCATGCAACTCGGGCGCAGGAAAGGTCCAGGCTGAACCAGGAAGCTCCTACGGCTCGCCTGGACCCATCGACTTGATGAGCTCGAACACGCGCTTGCGCACCGCCGGGTCGGTGATGCGGTAATAGGCGCGCACCAGTTCCAGCGTCTCGCGCCGGTTCAGCGTGTCGTCGCCGAAGCCGTCCTGCGATTCGGCGAAACCCGCGATGCGGCCGCGCGACTGCACGCCCGGATGGCTCGAGAGGCTGTCCGGCATGTCGTCGAAGAAGAAGCTGATCGGCACGTCCAGCACCCGCGACAGGTCGAACAGGCGGGAGGCGCCGACGCGATTCACGCCGCGCTCGTATTTCTGCACCTGCTGGAAGGTCAGGCCGAGCGATTCGCCCAGCCGTTCCTGCGACATGCCCATCAAGGTGCGGCGCAACCGGATGCGCGACCCCACGTGCACGTCGATCGGGCTCGGGCGGCCGACTTCCTTTTCCGTCCCGAGCGCCTGGTCAGGGCGTGCCATGCGCAAGTCTCCTTTGAAGCCGTCCTGCATCGTACCCTCCAGCACGGCTGCCCGTGTGTGGTGCGGGCCGGGTGCACTATGATTTAACCATTCCTAGCAGCACAACCGAGAATAGTCAATCATTCAGTCACATTTGCAACGCGACGTATCACAAATTGCCTGTTGTCTGAGAAAAGATTAATTCCCGCCCATTCCTGACGAAACGCGCCGTTTCCGATCGGCGAATCCCGCTATCACGGCGAGGAGCGCGAGCAGAGACGGGATGGCCAGCCCGCCTCGCGCGAATATCGTCGGAGGCTCCGCGCCGCCGAGCGGCAGCTCCAGCGTGCCGCTGACGCCCATCGGCAGCCGGCCGAGTTCGTGGCCGCGCGCGTCGAAACCGGTGGTGATACCGGTGTTGGCGGCGCGCATCAACGGCAGCCCGGTCTCCACCGCACGCATCCGGGCGGCGGCGAGATGCTGGCGGGGCCCGCTCGAATTGCCGAACCAGGCGTCGTTGGTGACGTTGACCAGCCAGTCGGGCCGATCGGCCTTGTCCACCATCTCGCCGGGGAAGATCGCCTCGTAGCAGATCATCGGCCCGACCGGCGGCATCCCCGGCATCCGCAAGGTGCGCGGGCCAGGGCCGGCGGCGAACCCGCCGCCCGGCACGATCTGGAGCGGCAGCGGGAACCAGTCCGGCTGGAACTCCCCGAACGGCACCAGATGCCATTTGTCGTACAACCCGGCCAGCGCCCCCGTCCCGGTGATCGCGGCGAGCGAGTTGCGCGGCCGATTGTCCGCCCCGAAGCGCACCGTGCCGGCGAGCACCGGCGAGCCGCCCGCGGCGGCGGCGATCGCCTCGCGCGCGGGGGCGTCGGCGGCGAGCAGGAACGGGCTCGCGGTCTCCGGCCAGACGATCACCTTGGGTCCGCCGCCGGCCGCCGCGACCCCCTGCTCGGTGAGGGCGAGATAGCGGCGGAAGATCTCCACCATCATCGCCCGGTTCCATTTCTGCCCCTGCGCCACATCGCCCTGCACCAGCACGACGGTAATGCCCTGCGGCGACGGCGCGGGGCGATCCAGCCGGACCACGCCGAATGCCGCCCAGGCCGCGAGGAGTGCCGCGCCACCGGCCCAGCCGGGCCAGCCGAGCGTCGGCACACAGGCGAGCAGGACCGTGAGGAAGGTCAGCCCAGGCTCGCCGATCCAGGCGGCGAGCTGGATGAACACGTCGCCCACCACGCCAGGAATGGCCCAGTCGCCGCCCCAGGGATTCCAGGGAAAGCCCGACAGCACCCACGCGCGGGAGAGGTCGGCCAGGGTCCAGGCGCCGGCCAGGACCAGCGCCCGCCGCCAGCCCGGCCGCGCGAGGCGGGCCAGCGCGACGGGGGCGGCGATGAAGACGGCGAGCAGCGCCGAGAGCGCGGGCACCGCGATCGGCACGAACCACCAGTAGCGCGCCGCCTCGATGAGGATCGCCTCGGTGATCCAGTAGAGCCCGATCAGATGGTGCCCGAAGCCGAACCACCAGCCCCGCCGAAAGGCCACCGCCACGCCGGGTGTCGCATCCACCAGCACGAGCAGCAGGGGCACCGCGAGCAGCAGCACCGGGATGGCGTGGACCGGCGGCAACGCGGCGGCGGACAGGATGCCGAGTGCCAGGGCAGCAACATCCGCCCGCCAGGACCGCAGCCGGCGCAGGCGGGCCAGCACGCCGGCGCCGGCGCCGGTCGCGACGGGAGGATCGGACACGCGCCGCGCCACGGGGATCGCCGGATCCGGTCTCAGTCCAGGGCCTCGCGAAGCTGGCGTTCGTAGTGCCGATAGTATTTGTCGGTCACGAGGTCGGTCTTGACCACCACGGCCACGTCGATCGTGTTGAATTGCGGGTCGATCACCGCGCCGTCGCCGATGAAGCCGCCGAGCCGCAGATAGCCCTTGATGAGCGGCGGGAGCTGGCCGAGCGCGCGGCGCGGGTCGATGCCGTCGGGGTCCATCCGGCGCATGTCGATGTAGCGGTGCGGCAGCGCGCGCGGGCGCAGGGCGGGCGGAGCGAGGTGGTTCTGGTAGAGGTAGGTCAGCTCCGTGGCGAGCGCGTCGGGGTCGGTGCCGGGCAGGCTGGCGCAGCCGAACATCAGGTCGATCTGGTGGTAGAACACGTAGGCGGCGATGCCTCGCCAGAGCAGCTGCATGGCGGCCCGGCCGCGATAGGCCTCATCGACGCAGGAACGCCCGAGTTCGAGGATGCGGCCGGGAAAGCTCAGCACCCGGGTGATGTCGTATTCGTCGGCCGAGTAGAACCGCCCGAGCCGTGCCGCGCCCTCGCGCTGGATCATCCGGTAGGTGCCGACGATCCCCTCGGCGCCCGGCCCGATCGCGTGGTCCACCACCAGCAGGTGGTCCGCGACCGCGTCGAAGGCGTCCCGGTCACGCTGCAGGGCGGCGGTCAGCGGGTCCGGCGACGCGCCCATCTCCTGGTAGAACACGCGAAACCGGAGCGACTGGACCTTGTCGATCTCGGCGGGGGTGGCGGCGAGGCGCACGCCGAGATTGCCCGCGCGCAGTTCGCCGATGCCGGGCTCCGGCATCGCGCCGATCGGCTTCTCCGCCGTCACCGCGACGCCCTGCCCTCGCCGTCCGCGGACTGTTCGGGGCTGGCGGGCTTGGCGCGGCGCCTGGCAGCCCCGGCCTTGGCGGCGGCTTCGCGGACGGCGGCCTCCCGGCGCCGGCCGAACAGCTCCAGCCGCATCGACACCAGCTCGAAACCCAGACGGGCCGCGATCGCCTGCATCACGCGCTCATGCTCCGCATCCTGGAATTCGATCACCTTGCCCGAGTCGATGTCGATCAGATGAAAATGGTGGCCGTGCTCGGTGGGCTCGTAGCGTGCCCGGCCGCCGCCGAAGTCCCGCCGCTCCAGGATCCCCTTCTCCTCGAGCAGCCGGACCGTCCGGTAGACCGTCGCGATCGAGATGCGGTTGTCGAGCCCGGCGGCCCGCCGGTACAGCTCCTCCACGTCGGGATGGTCGCTCGCCTCCGAAAGGACGCGCGCGATGACCCGGCGCTGGCCGGTCATCTTCAGTCCCCTCTCGACGCAGAGGCGCTCGATGCGCGATTCCATCCGATCCCTTGCGGCCCGCTTTGGCAGCCCGACGGGTC
This sequence comes from uncultured Alphaproteobacteria bacterium, assembly GCA_963799825.1. Classification (GTDB taxonomy): domain Bacteria; phylum Pseudomonadota; class Alphaproteobacteria; order Acetobacterales; family Acetobacteraceae; genus JAFKFI01. Next base: position 887,336 of record CAWCYL010000006.1, on the reverse strand, counting down.
ACACCCGACGGTCGCCGGGGCGGGAGGGTCCCAGGCCCAGGCGACCGGCACGGCGTAGCCGATGCGAGCCGCTCCTGTCCAACGCCGCGTCGCCCGTCCGCCCCGGCCGCACGAGGCGCAGGACGGGCGACGGCGGAGGCTACTTGCGCCCGGCGGTGCGCGGCTTGGTGCCGAGGCCGATCTTCTTGGCCAGGGAAGACCGGTGGCGGGCATAGCTCGGCGCCACCATCGGGTAGTCCGATGCCAAGCCCCAACGCTCCCGGTATTGCTCCGGCGTCATGTTGTAGGCGGTCTTCAGATGCCTTTTCAGCATCTTCAGTTTCTTGCCGTCCTCCAGGCAGATGATGTGATCGGAGAAGACGGATTTCTTGATCGGGACTGCGGGTTGCGGCCGATCCGGCTGCGCTGGTTCCTTGCCGACCCCGGAGAGTGTCTTGAACACCTCCTGGATCAGCGAGGGCAGCGCATCCGGCGGAACGGAATTGTTTGAGACATGGGCGGAGACGATTTGCGCCACCAGTCCCAGCACGTTCTGGTTTGCCGGATTCTCGGCCATCACAGGTCCTTTCACATACAAGACTTTCGCCATATAAGGTGTACCTCAGCCGTTTCGCAATGGATATTCAGGCCGGCAAGAACCGTCCAATGGTGACAAAGATGAAATCCGCCGATCAGGAGATCGACATCACGGCCGACACCTGCCCGATGACCTTCGTGCGCACCCGCCTCGCCCTCGACCGGCTGGCGCCCGGCCAGACGCTGCTGGTGCGTCTGCGCGGCGAGGAGCCGCTGCGCAACGTGCCGCGCGCGGCCGAGGAGCAGGGGCACGAAGTGCTTTCGCTGGAAACCGAAGCGGCGGACGGGATCAGCCGATTGCTGCTGCGTCGGGGGAACTGAGTGCTGCGCGCAGCACCAGGGCGTCGCTGCCGTCGGCGTAGTAGCCCGCGCGACGCCCCACCTCGTTGAATCCGGCCCGCGCATAGAGCGTCCGCGCCGCCGCGTTGCGCGTCGAGACCTCGAGGAACATCGCCGCGGCACCGCGCGCCGCCGCTTCCGTCATCGCCGCGTGCAGCAGCGCGGCACCCACGCCCCGGCGGCGCGCCGGCTCCGCCACGGCGAGCGTCAGCACCTCGGCCTCGCCGGCGACCACCCGCGCGAGGATCATCCCGGCGCCGGCCCGCAGCAGGCCGAAGGCACCGGGCAGCTCGAGCGAGAGCGCGATCGCGTCCGGCCCCCACGCCTCGTCCTCGGGGAACGCCGAGGCATGAATGATCGCCAGCATCATCGCGTGAACCGGGGCGGCCGCGACGATCCCCTCGGCCTCGCCCGTCATGGCACGCTTGTCATGGCGCGGTGGGCGGCGGACGCAGGCCGCCGGCCGGCAGCTTCGCCTCGGGCGCATCGACGTAGAGCGGCTGGGCGGCGCGCGGCGGCAGCGCGCCGGCGTGGCGCGCGAGACCGGCCATCGCGACGTGCCGCGACGAGCGGCAGCCGGGCGTCGGTCAGCATGACGTCGGCACCTCGCGCGGCGAGCCGTGCCGCGACCGCGATCGCCGCGTCGCCGCCGACCGCGACGCGACCCGCCGGCCACGGCAGCGCGTCGAGCGCGTGCGCCGCGACCGAACCGCCGTGCTCGATGAACACCCGTCCGCGCCGGCTGTCGATCGCCGACCAGAACGACCGTCCGCCGAGATGCGGCAGCGCGTCCGCCAGCGCCTCGCCGACCGTCACGCCGATCACCGGCAGGCCGGCGGCGAGCGCGATGCCGTGCGCCAGCGAGAGCGCGGCCCGCACGCCGGTGAAGCTGCCTGGCCCGACCGTCACCGCGACGAAATCGAGCTCGCTCGCGGCGATGCCGGCCTCGCGCCAGCACCTCGGCCGCCATCTCCGGCAGCAGCGCCGCGTGACCGCGCGCGACGTCCTGCTGGCGGGAGGCGACCAGCTCCTCGTCGATCACGATCCCCGCCGAGCAGCGCGCGAGCGCCGAATCGAGTGCCAGTATGCGCATTGCGCGCGAACCCTAGCGGCAAGGGCCGCGCAGGGCTATCGCGGCTGCCGGTGCGTCCTTCTCCCTCTCCCCTTGCGGGAGAGGGTCGGGGTGAGGGGTTGACGCCCACACGGGTGAGCGTGGACCCCTCCCCCTGCCCCCTCCCGCAAGGGGAGGGGGTTCGGGTGCGCGAGACTTAGGCGCGCATCCGCGTGATCTCGAGCAGCACGTTCGCCTCCAGCTCCTTCTCGTCGAGCCGGTACTTCACCAGGTCGCCGATGCTGACCAGCCCGACCAGCTCGTCGCCTTGGAGGACCGGCAGGTGGCGGATGCGCTTCATCGTCATCAGCCCGAGGGCGGCGTCGATGCGGTCCTCCGGGTGGGCGCTGAAGAAGGGCGAGGTCATCAGCTCGTGGACCTCGAACTCGTAGGCCTGCGGCCCATTGCGGGCGAACGCCGTGACCAGGTCGCGCTCGGAGAAGATGCCGGTCGGCTTGTACCAGCGGTCCTCCACGACGAGCGCGCCGATGCGCCGCTCGGCGAGCTTCTGCACGGCGACGCTGACCTTGTCGATGGTGCGGACCGTGATCACTTCGCGGCCCTTGGTGCGCAGGACATCTGAAATGAGCATGGGCGCCTCCTTCGCCTGCTATATGGCGCGCGACCCGGCCCGTTCCAACGTCGGTCGCCCTACTCGGCGGCGGCGGATTGCGGCACGGGGCGGCGCACCCGCACCCGGCGGATGCGCCGCGCGTCGGCGTCCAGCACGCGGAATTCGATGCCGGACGGGTGGCTGATCACCTCGCCCTTCGCGGGGACGCGGCCGGCCAGGGTGAACACCAGCCCGCCCACCGTGTCGATGTCGGCGTTGCGCTCGTCCTCGGTCAGCACCGGACCCATCCGCTTCTCGAAATCCTCGACGTCCATGCGCGCGTTGACGTCGAGCGCGCCGTCGCTGCGCTCGCTCACCATCGGCACCGTCACCTCGTCGTGTTCGTCGGAGATGTCGCCCACGATGGTCTCGACCAGATCCTCGATGGTGACGAGCCCGTCGATGCCGCCGTACTCGTCGACCACCAGCGCCAGATGCATCCGCGCCTGACGCATCTGCAGCAGGAGGTCGAGCACCGGGATGTTGGGGGCGACCATCAGCGGGCGCCGCAGGATCGCCTCCAGGGAGAACGCCTCGGGCCGGCCGACATAGGCGAACACGTCCTTGATATGGATCATGCCCAGGATGTCGTCGAGCTGCTCGCGATAGATCGGCAGGCGCGAGTGGCCGTCGGTGCGGATCTGTTCGAGCGCCTGCTGGAGGGTGACGTCGGCGCGCATCGCCACGATATCGGGGCGCGGCACCATCACGTCGTCCGCCGTGGTCTCGCGCAGGCGGAGCACGTTGGCGATCAGCGCCCGCTCCTGGCGGTCGAGCTCGGGCTGCATCCCCGGCGTGGTCGGCGCCTCGGCGGCCTCCTGCACCAGCTCGGCGATCGACTCGCGCACGCTCTGCTCGACGGCGCGCCGCAGCAGCAGGTCGCGCAGGCGGCCGAGCAGCTGGGCGCGGTGGCCGGAGCCGTTATGGCCGTGGCCGCTCATGCGCGCTTCCACGGATTGGGCACCCGCAGCCGGTGCAGGATGCGCGCCTCCGCCATCTCCATCCGCCGCGCCTCGCCGGCCCGATGATGGTCGTGGCCGCGGAGGTGCAGCGAGCCGTGCACGACGAGATGCGCGAGATGATGCGCCGTCCGCCGGCCGGAGGCCGCCGCCTCCCGCCGCACCACGCCGAGGGCGAGGATCATCTCGCCGCCCAGCTGGTCGCCGCCCAGTCGATCGCCGTGGTGGCCGGGTGCCGACGCCTCGTAGGTCAGCACGTTGGTCGGCTTGTTGCGCCCGCGATGGCGCGCGTTGAGGCGCTTGACCGTCCGGTCGTCGGCCAGCACGACGCTGCCGACGGTCCCGGCGGCGCGCGCCGCGCGGGTGGCGACGCGCTCCGCCAGCGGCACGAAACGCCGCCACGCCGCGTCCGCCACGATAACCGGGATCCCCGCCGATGCGGGGCCCCTACTTCCTCCTGGGTCCATCTCTACTTGCCGGTTCCTGACCCGGATTGTACCACCTTGGGGCGGGTCTCAGCCACCCTGTCCCGCAAGCCCTCGCGGCGGGTGTCGCCCTCGGCCGCGGAACGCTGCTCGTAGGCCTCGACGATCGCCGCCACCAGCGGGTGACGCACCACGTCGCGCTTGTCGAAGCGGACCACCCTTATGCCGGCCACGCCCTCCAGCGTGTCGAGCGCGTCGCGCAGGCCGGAGCGGGTGCCGGGCGGCAGGTCGACCTGGCTGGGATCGCCGGTCACGACCATCCGGGTGCCCTCGCCCATGCGGGTGAGGAACATCTTCATCTGCACCGGCGTGGTGTTCTGCGCCTCGTCGAGGATGACGAAGGAATGCGCCAGGGTGCGGCCGCGCATGAAGGCGAGCGGGGCCACCTCGATCTCGCCATTGGCCAGCCGCCGGATCACCTGCTCGGCCGGCATCATGTCGTTCAGCGCGTCGTAGAGCGGGCGGAGATAGGGGTCGACCTTCTCCTTCATGTCGCCCGGCAGGAAGCCCAGCCGCTCGCCGGCCTCCACCGCCGGGCGGGACAGCACGATGCGGTCCACCTTGCCGGCCTGCAGCATCGCGACGGCCTGCGCCACCGCGAGGTAGGTCTTGCCGGTGCCAGCGGGGCCGATGCCGAACACCATCTCCTGCGAGGCCAGCGCGTCGATGTAGACCGCCTGCCCTGTGCTGCGCGGCCCGACCGCGCCCCGCCGGGTGCGGATGGCGGGAAGGTCCGACAGCGGCAACCGCGGGTCGGCCTCGGCGTCCGCCAGCCGGATCGCCGCCTCCACGTCGGGCTTGCCCACGCTCTCGCCGCGTTCGAGTCGGTGCCACAGTCCCTGCAGGGCGATCTGCGCCGCGTCCACCCGCGACGGTTCCCCGGCGATCGCCACCCGGTTGCCGCGGCACGACATCCGCACCCCGAGCGCCTGCTCGATGCGGACCAGATGACGGTCATGGTCGCCGAGCAGCAGCGGCAGGAGCGTGTTGTCGTTGAACTGGAGGGTGATGGCCTTCCCTCCGGCGGTGCCGGGCAGCGGGGAGGCGGTGGCGGTGGAGGCGGGGGAGAGGTGTGTCAAGCGGAGGCTCGCTCCTTTGATCGCAGGGTTCCAGAGAGAGAGTTGGGAAGCGCCGCCTCGATCTTCACCGGGGCGACGGCGCCGATCAGCTGCGCGGGACCGGCGAGATGCACCGGCTGGAGGAACGGCGAGCGGCCGGCCATCTGGCCGGGATGGCGGCCGGCGCCGGTGAACAGCACCGGCAAGGTCAGGCCGACGCAGGCGCGGTTGAACGCCGCCTGCTGCTCGCGCAGCAGTGCTTGCAGCACCTGCAACCGTGCGTCCTTTTCTCCCTCCGGTACCTGCGCGGGCGCGCCGGCGGCCGGCGTGCCGGGGCGGGGGGAATACTTGAAGCTGAACGCCTGGGCGAAGCCGATCTCGCGGACCAGGGCGAGGGTCGCGGCGAAATCCGCCGCGGTCTCGCCGGGATGGCCGACGATGAAGTCGGAAGAAAGCGCCAGGTCCGGCCGGGCCGCGCGCAGCCGCTCGATCAGCCGCAGATACTCGGCGGCGGTGTGCCTGCGGTTCATCGCCGCCAGCATCCGGTCGGAGCCCGACTGCACCGGCAGATGCAGGAACGGCATCAGCGCGGGCACCCCGGCGTGCGCCGCGATCAGCTCGTCGTCCATGTCGCGCGGATGCGAGGTGGTGTAGCGCAGGCGCAGCAGGCCGGGGATTTCCGCCAGTTCGCGGATCAGCCTGCCCAGCCCCCAGCACGCCCCGTCGGGCGCCTCGCCGTGCCAGGCGTTGACGTTCTGGCCGAGCAGCGTGATCTCGCGCGCGCCTTGCGCCACCAGCCGGCGCGCCTCGGCGATCACCGAGGCGGCCGGGCGGCTCGCCTCCGCACCGCGCGTGTAGGGCACGACGCAGAAGCTGCAGAACTTGTCGCAGCCCTCCTGCACGGTGAGGAACGCGGTGATGCCCTGCGGCCCGGCGGCGTCGGGCAGAAAGTCAAACTTCTGTTCGGGCGGGAAATCGGTCTCGACCACCGCCCCGCCAGCCCGCGCCGCTCGCGCCACCATCTCCGGCAGGCGATGGTAGGTCTGCGGCCCGAGCACGATGTCGACGAACGGCGCGCGGGCCAGGATTTCTTCGCCTTCCGCCTGGGCGACGCAGCCGGCGACCGCCAGGATCATGCGGCCGCCCGCGGCCTCGCGGTTGTTCTTGAGCGCGCGCAGCCGGCCGAGCTCGGAGAACACCTTCTCCGTCGCCCGGTCGCGGATATGGCAGGTGTTGAGGATCACCATGTCGGCACCGTCCGGCACCGGGGACGGCGCGTAGCCCAGCGGCGCCAGCACGTCGGCCATCCGGCCGCTGTCATAGACGTTCATCTGACAGCCCCAGGTGATCACGTGCAGCCGTTTGGCGGGGGCTCCCTGCCGGCTCAAATCGCCGGGTTCCGTCAGATCCGTCCGCCTCATCGCCCAAGCTCCGCCTCGTCGCACCGGAACGGCCCGGCGCGGAAGGCGGGAGGAATTGTCGGATGGTCGGGGCGGGTCAAGCGCGGGGGCGCGGCGGGCTCTCCTTTCGGGCGACGAGGTTCGGCCGTCGGCTGCAGTCTGGCAGGAAGAACCGATGCGCTGTCAACAACCGATCGCGCACTCATGCACGGGCCGGGCGCGCCTCGGCGGCCGGCAGTGGGCGGTTTTGCCGCAGCATGGCCGCGCCGCCGGCCACCGCCGCCCAGACCGCCTCGGCCATCGCCTTGCGGTTGGCGAAGTTCGCGGGGTCGAGCGGCGGGGTGCAGCAGCACGGTCGCGCGCAGGCCGCGATGCTGGGCGAGGCGCCAGAAATGCGAGGCGATGTCCATGTCGCCGTACCAGGCGAACAGCGGCCGGCAGGCGCGCCCCGCCGGCAGGCCGCCGAGCCGGTCGTAGACCACCGACACGGGCTGGATCAGCGGGCACGGATCGCCCCCGGCGATGGCGAAGAACGCCGAGCGGAACGGCAGCACGCGCGAGCCGTCCGAAGTCGTGCCCTCGGGGAACAGCACGAGGTTGTCGCCGCGCGCCAGCCGCCCGATCATCGAATCGCGCTCGCGCCCGGTCGTCGTGCGCTGGCGACTGATGAACACCGTCCGCCCCAGCCGCGCGATGGTGCTCACCAGCGGCCAGCGCGCCACGTCGTCCTTCGAGATGAAGCACGCCTCCAGCCGTCCACCGAGCACCGGCACGTCAAGCCAGGAGGAATGGTTGGAGACGAACACCACCGGCCGGCCGTCGCCGCCATGCGCCCCAGGCTCGGGCTGCCCGGCGACCTGCACGCGGAGGCCGATGAGGCGGCAGAACACGCTCCAGTAGATGCGCGCGAACGCCACCTTGGGCCGGCCGGGCAGCAGGATGCAGACCGACTGCACCACCATCGCGATCAGGGTCCAGAGCAGGATCCCGACCAGCCGCCGGACGGCGCGGGCGGGTCGCAGCAGGCCCTGCCGCTCCGGCCCCTGCAACCAGACGCGCGGCACGGCGCCGGGCACCAGGGCCCCGGCGGGCCGATCGCGAGCGAGAGGGGAAGAACCCTGCATCGCGCGGACATACCGCAGCCATTGCGGCGGAACAATGTAGCGGCCATGACGGTTGCGGGACCATTGCTCGTCACTCGCCGGCGGACCGGTCAGGGACGGGCATCCCTCAGGGGATCGCCCCAGTCAGGGGATCGCCCCAGTCAGGGGATCGAGCGCGCGATCAGCGGCCCCAGCATCGTCGCCATCCGGGGCGGCAGCTTCTTCCACAGCCGCGGACCCCAGGCATAAGCGGGATCATCCGGGCTCGGCGTCCGATGGGCGTCACCGTCCTGATCGGTGTACCACCACAGCGCCTGCTCGCGGGCACCCCATTGCAACTTGAAGCGGTGCGTGCCGGAGCCGGGCGAGCAGCGGCCGAAATTGAACACGCGCAGCTCCTGCTCGATGCAACGTTCCATCAGGCCCGCATATAGCAGCATGTTCGGCGCGATCCGCTTGTGCGCGCTCAGCGAGCAGGCCCAGGTGACTTCGAACTCTTCGTCCCACGTGAACCCGGCCCCGCAGGCGACCGGCTGGTCGCCCAGCCAGGCGCAGGCAAACAAGCTCGAAGTCAGGGAACACGTCGGCAATCGTCTCGAACAGCCGGCGCGACTGCGTCGGCGTGCCGAGGTCGCGCATGTGACGGGAGAACACCGCGAAGAACGGTGCGAGCTGGTCGGCGCCGAACCGCAGGGCGACGCCCTCCTTCGTCGCCCGCCGCGCCTGGCTGCGAAGTTTCGCGGGAAAATTCGCCCACAGACCTTCGACGTCGTCCGGCAGATCGAGCAGCATGGTGACCTTGCGGTGGGACACCGGCATCTCGATCGGCAGCTCGAAGCGGCTCCGCAGTTCCAGCGACTTGGCGCCGTCGCGCTCCGCGATCGCGCGCGCGTGCGTCACCAGGGCACGCACCGCTTCGTCGGACCCCAAGGGACCGCCGTAGTTCAGGAACGGCATGGACACCAGGAAATGGCCGAACAGACGGCTCTTCACCCGCACCAGCGGCAGCACCCCGACGAGCGCGTCATCCTGCTCCGCGGCGAGATACAGGCACTCATGCCCGAAGCCACGCTCCAGCACCGTCTTCCATCCGTGCAGGTGGAAATGGGTATAGCCGGGGACGGAGCGAACAAACCGGTCCCATGCCGCCGCGGGGCCGGTGAACGGACCGACGTGCATTTTCCGCAAGGGCTCGCTCGGGCGCCACCCTCCATCCAGCCCGACGGTGCGGATCAGCGGCATGTTCGGACAAGCTTCCTTCTGGAGGGGATCCCGGTCGTGTCGTGCTGGACCATGCGGAGCCAACGCAGCTCGGCCGTCGGCGTTCGGCATCGGCTGTTTACCCGATCCGCCGCCGAGTCCCAAGCCGCGCAGTCTCAAGCCGCGCTGAAATCCCGATTTTCCGCGCGGCCCCGCCGGACCCGGTCGCCACGCCGATTTGCGGATGCGAGCATGGCCGGATGTGCTGGTCCCGCGTTAGCCTCCCCTCAATGCAGCTTCCCCCCCTTCCGTCGCGCGGCATTCGCAGGACGGCATTCCTGCTTCTCGTCGCATTGCTCGCGCCGTCCGGGCCGCCATCGCGCGCGGCGGACCCGCAACCCTACGAGGTCAAGATCGCGCCCACCGGGGACGCCAAGCTGGACGCGGCGCTCAAGGGCTCCTCCGTGCTGGTCAGCCTGCGGGAGAAAGCGCCGGTCGGGCCGTTCGCGCTGATCGCCCGCGCCCAGCAGGACGCGGCGCGGTTCCGCAAGGCGCTCGACAGCTTCGGCTTCTATGGCGGAACGGTGCGGATCAGCATCGCCGGCCGGCCGCTCGACGACCCCGCGCTGGTCGACGCGTTGGATGCGGCACCGGCCGCGCCGCCGGTGCCAGTCGCCGTCACCGTCGAGCGCGGCACCCAGTTCCACCTCGGCAGCGTCAAGGTGGAGGGCGCCGTCCCGCGGCAGGCCCGGGACAAGCTCGACCTCGCACCCGGCGCACCGGCCGTCGCCGCCGACGTGCTCGCGGCGCGCACCCGGCTGCTCGACGCGCTGCGCGAGCAAGGCTACGCGATGGCCAAGGTGAGCGAGCCGGTCGCGATCCTGCACCAGAACCAGGACGCGCTGGATGTCAGCTACCAGGTGGAGACCGGACCGCGCGTCGATCTTGGCCCGATCGCGATCAACGGGCTCGACGCAGTGAACGAGAGCTTCGTCCGCCGGCGCCTGCTGCTGCATCCCGGAGAACAATTCAGCCCGAGCGCGATCGAGAAGGCGCGGCAGGACTTGATTTCAACTGGCGTGTTCTCCGCGGTCCGCGCCGTGCCGGCCGAGCAGCTCGACGCGGCGGGAGAGCTTCCCTTGGCGTTCGACGTGACCGAACGCAAACACCATACCGTGACGTTCGGTGCGGCCTATTCCACCGATCTCGGCGCCGGCGTCACCGCGACCTGGACGGACCGCAACCTGTTCGGCAACGCCGAACAGCTCAACCTCACCGCCGGGGTGCAGGGCGGGGGCAGCGCGCAGAAGGAACCGGGCTACAACGTGAACCTCCAATTCATCAAGCCGGACTTCCTGGCGCGCGACCAGCAGCTGCAGGCCGATCTCGGCGCGATCGACCAGACGCTGCAAGCCTACGAGCAGACCGCCGTGACCGCCGACCTGCTGCTGAACCGCAAGTTCTCCGAGCACTGGAGCGGCAGCGTCGGCATCGCGGGCGAGCAGGAGCGCATCAAGCAAGAGGGCCTGACCCGCGACTACACGCTGCTCGGCATTCCGATCACCGCGAGATACGACAGCACCGACAGCCTTTTCGATGCCGACACGCGGCATCCGCGCCGCGGCCTCGGTGACCCCGACCCAGTCGCTCGGACATCAGAGCGTCACCTTCGTGCTGCTACAGGTTTCGGGCTCGACCTATTTCGATCTTGCCCGGCTGAACCTCACGGCACCGGGCCGCAGCGTGCTCGCGCTGCGCGGGCTGATCGGCGACGCGGAGGGGGCGACGCAATTCGACCTGCCGCCCGACAAGCGGTTCTACGCCGGCGGCAGCGCCACCGTGCGCGGCTACCGCTACCAGTCGGTCGGGCCGCATTTCCCGATCAGCAACAATCCGGAGGGCGGCACCTCGGTGATGGCCGGCACCGTCGAATTCCGCCAGCGCATCCTCGAGAGCTTCGGCGCGGCCGTGTTCGTCGACGCCGGCCAGGTCGCGGCGAACGGGCCGCCCGGCACCGGCACATGGCGGGTCGGCGCCGGTGTCGGCGCGCGCTACTACACCCCGATCGGCCCGATCCGCGCCGATATCGCCGTGCCGCTGAGCCACCAGCCGGGCTCCGATTCGCTGGAGTTCTACATCGGGATCGGCGAGGCCTTCTGAGTGCGCCGGCTGGTCAAGATCCTCGCCATCGCGCTCGCCGTCGTCATCGCGATCCCGCTGGTGCTGATCGCGGTCGTGCTGATCGGCGGCAACACGCAACCCGGCCGCGACCTGATCGCGCGCGAATTCGGCCCGCTCACCGGCGGCAGCCTGACCATCGCGGGATTGTCCGGCCGCTTCCCGGACCGGCTGCGCGCCGCGCACGTCGAACTGCACGACACAGCAGGGCGCCTACGCGACCGCCGACAACGTGGCACTCGACTGGTCGCCGCTGCGGCTGCTCGCGGGCGAATTCGCCGCCGAGCGTCTGGTGGCCGAGCGGGTCGCCGTCGCGCGGGCGCCCGTCGCCGCCGCGCGATCGTCCGGCAAATCCTCCAGCGGATCGAGCCTGCCGGTGACGGTCTCGGTAAAGCACGTCGAGGCGGCGCGGCTTGACATCGCGCCGGCCCTGGCGGGGAAGGCCCTCGCCCTCGGGCTGGACGGCAGCCTGACCTACGCCTCGCTCGATCAGTGCGACATCGACCTGACCCTGCACGACCTCGCGGAGAAAGCCCCGATCGGGGCAAACCAGGCGGGCCAGGGAACCCTGTACCGGGCGATCGCGCAGGTGGACGGAGCCCGCATCCGGGCAAACATTTCCGTCCGGGAGCCCGGATCCGGGCTGATTTCGGGCCTCGCCGGGCTGCCGGATCTCGGCCCGATCGCGCTGGACGCTACGCTGGACGGCCCGCGCGACGCAGTGGCGAGCCATCTTACCCTGTCCGCCGGCCCGCTGCACGCCGCGGCACAGGGCAGCGTCGATCTGACCCATAGCGCGGCGGACCTCACCGTGAACGCGAACGCGCCGGCGATGGCGCCGCGACCCGGCCTGTCCTGGCAGTCGGTGCGGCTCGACGCCGCCGTGCGCGGCCCGTTCGCCAAGCCGGCGGCCACCGGCACCTTGCGGATCGCGACGCTGGAGGCGGGCGGCGCGGCGCTGCGGTCGCTGGCGGCCGACCTCGGGGGCAACGCGGGCGAGGTGCATGTCAAGGCGACACTCGACGGCCTGCGCGTCCCCGGCCCCAAGCCCGACCTGCTCGAAGCAGCACCCCTCGTGCTGACTGCCGACGCCCACCTCGACGCGGCGGGCCGGCCGGTGACGTTCACCCTCGCTCATCCGCTGATCGCCGCCGAGGGCGACGCCCGCACGCAAGGAGAAGTGCAGGCGAACGTGAAACTGCACCTGCCGGACCTCGCCCCCTTCGCGGCGGCCGGCGGGCTCGACCTGCGCGGCCGCACCGACCTCACGGTCAACGCGGCGCAGCAGGCGGACGGCGCGATCAACGCCGACATGGCCGGCACGCTCGGGATCATCGGCGGCACGGCGCCGACGCCGGGGCTGATCGGCGACACGGCCCGGATCGCCGTGTCGGGCACGCTGCACGGCAGCGAGGTCGCGCTGTCCCGCCTGGAGCTGGACGGCAAGACGATCACGCTCTCCGCGTCCGGCGGGCTGGCGCAGGGCAAGGTCGATCTCGACTGGAAGCTGGCACTCGCCGATCTCGCCGTGCTCGCGCCCAGCGTGGCCGGCACCCTGAACGCGCAGGGCCACGTTGCCGGCCCGACCGACGACCTCGCGGCGCGGATCGACCTGGCGGGCGACGTGGCCGTGCGCGGGATGCCGCGCGGGCCGATCCAGGCGCATCTCGACGCCGAGCACCTGCCCGGCGCGCCGTCGGGCCGGATCACCGCCGAGGGCACGCTCGCCGGTGCCCCGTTGGCGCTCGCCGCCGCCGCCCAGCGCGGCGCGGACGGCACGCTGCATCTCGACATCAGCAAGGCCGACTGGAAGAGCGCCCACGCCGAGGCCGCCCTGACCCTGGCACAGGGTGCGCGCTTCCCGCTCGGCAAGCTCGACCTGCGGATGACCCGGCTCGACGATCTGCGCCCCTTCGTCGGCCAGCCGCTCTCCGGCGGCATCACCGCCTCGCTGACCACCGAGGATCGCGCAGGGAAGCAACAGGCGGTCATCAAGGCGGAGGCGCGGGACGCCGGACTTCCGGGCACCGGATCGGTGTCGCGCGCCACGCTCGACGCGACGGTCGCCGATCCCACCGGCAATCCGGTGGTTGACGGCAAGCTCGCCGTGGACGGGTTCGCGACCAAGGGTGCGACCGGGTCGGTGCGCCTGACCGTGACCGGGCCGCAGACCGCGCTCGCCGCCCGGCTGTCGGCCACGGTGCAGAACCTCGCCGGTGCGGACGCCAAGCTTAACGCCGCGACGACGGTGAACGCGACGGCGCGCGAGGCCAGCGTTGCCAGCCTGGAGGCGACCTGGAAGGGCCAGACCGCGCGGCTGCTCGCCCCCGTGAAGGTGGGCTTCGGCGGCGGCGTGACCGTGGACCGGCTGCGGCTCGGCCTCGAACGGGCGACGGTCGAGCTCGCCGGGCGGCTCTCGCCCACGCTCGACCTCACCGTGGCGCTGCGCAACGTGACCCCTGATCTGGTCAAACCCTTCGCCCCCGCCTTTGACGCGGACGGCACCCTGCGGGCCGACGCCAAGCTTACCGGCACGCCGGCGCGGCCGAACGGCACGATCCGGGTCGAGGCGACCGGCCTCAGGATGCGCAGCGGCCCTGGCCGTGCGCTGCCTGCCGCCAATCTTACGGCGACCGCCGATCTTGCCGGCGCGACCGCCCGCATCGACGCGCGCCTTGCCGCCGGACGCCTCACGACGCTGACCGTGACCGGCACGGCGCCGATCGACCCGGCGCGTCCGCTGGATTTGCGCGCGGCGGGGAACGTCGATCTCGCGCTGCTCGACCCGATCCTCGCGGCGAATGGCCGACGGGTGCGCGGCCGGCTGGCGCTCGATGCCCGTATCGCGGGCACCATGTCCGCGCCGCGCCTGTCCGGCACCACCCGGCTCACCGGCGGCGAGGTGCAGGATTTCGCCCAAGGGGTCCACATCACCGCCATCGCGGCGGAGATCGCGCTGGAGGGCGAGCAGGTCCGCATCGCGCGCTTCACCGGCCGCGCCGGCCCCGGCACCATCGCCATCACCGGCACGATCGGCGTGCTGAGCCCGGACAAGACGGTCGACGTGACCGTGACGGCGCGCAACGCCCGCCCGCTGGCGAGCGACCGGCTGACCGCGGATCTCGACGCGGACCTCACCTTGCGCGGCGCGCTGGCCGGACAGCTGGCCCTCGGCGGCACGATCCATATCCGCCACGCCGACATCACCATCCCCGAGAAGCTGCCGCCGAGCATCGCCGTGCTGAAGGTGCGCCGCCCCGGCGAGAAGCCGCCGCCTCCGCCGACGCCGGGGCCGGAGATCGCGCTCGACCTCACCGTGAGCGCGGAGCGCGCTCTTCGTGCGCGGGCCGCGGGATCTTCGCCGAGCTGACCGGCTCGCTGCGCCTGCGCGGCACCAGCACGAACCCGCAGCCGCTCGGCAGCTTCACCATGCGCCAGGGCAATTTCAGCATCGCCGGCCAGACGCTGACCTTCACCAAGGGCGAGGTCAGCTTCAACGGCGGCAGCCTGACCGACCCGAGCCTGAACTTCGTCGCCAGCAGCACCAACGGCTCCGTCACCGCCATGCTGACCATCTCCGGCACCGCCAGCGCGCCGAAGATCACCCTCTCCAGCGTCCCCGAGCCACCGCAGGACGAGGTGCTCGCCCAGCTGCTGTTCAAGCGCAGCGCCTCGTCGCTGAGCCCGTTCGAGCTCGCCTCTATCGCCGCCGCACTGGCCTCGCTGACCGGTGCCGGCCCGGACATCGGCAATCCGCTGGAGAGCCTGCGCAAGAATTTCGGCCTCGACCGTCTATCGGTCGGCAGCGGCTCCAATGGCAGCGCCGACCCTGCAGGCCGGCCGCTACGTCGCACCCGGCGTGTTCGTCGGCGCCAAGCAGGGCGTCAACGGCGCCAGCACGCAGGGGCTGGTGCAGGTCGATCTCTACAAGGGTCTCAAGCTGCAGGGCACGGTCGGCACCGGCGCCAACACCAACCCCGGCGCCACCGCCGCGGATTCCGGCGGCAGCAGTATCGGGCTCACGTATCAGTTCGACTATTGAGTGTCCGCTACCCCTCACCCGACCCTCTCCCCGAGGGAGAGGGCTTTTTCTTCTCCCTCTCCCCCTGCGGGAGAGGGCCGGGGTGAGGGGTTATGCGTTGTTATCGTCGGAACCGCCGTCGTCGCCGCCCGAGCTATCCCACGATGCCTGATCGCCGCCGCCGCCGGCGTCCCAGCTGCCCTGGTCGGCGTAGCCGCCCTGGTCGGGAGCCGCGCCGGCGTCGGGCGTGGTCCAGGTCCCCTGGTCGACGTAGCCCGGATCGCCGCCGGCCGGTGCGCCCCACGGGCTGCCCTCGACCGGGGCCGCGGGCATGAAGCCCGAACCGCCGCCGAGTTCGCCGCCCATCGCGCGGTGCGGCGAGAACATGTCCATGAGCGCGTTGCCCACCACCATGCCGCCGGCGACCCCCGCGGCCGTGGTCAGTGCCGAGCCCAGGAAGCCCGAGCCGGACCGCTGGAACATCCCCGGCTGGTAGCCCGGCGCGTATTGCGGCGGCGGGGGTGGGCCGCCCTGCGCGTATCCCTGGGCGGATTGTGGCTGCGCGTATGGTTGCTGCGGGCCGCCCTGGTTCCACGCCGGCGGGGGCGCGGATGGCGCGGCCGGGCGGGCGGGAGCGCCGCCGAACAGTCCACTCAGGAACCCGCCGGAGCGCGGCTGCTGCGCGGCCGCTTCCTGGGCCGCCGCCTGGGCCTGCTGGAGCTCGTATTCCAGCCGCTTGATCCGGTTCTGCGCCTCGGCCAGGGCGTGCTCCTGCACGAAGGCGGTCTGCGTGAGGCGATAGCGTGCCTCCGGGTATTTCGCGAACAGCTCGCCGATCAGGGCGTCCGCCTCGCGGTCGATCGGCGGCAGCGGCGGCGCGGCACCCGGCACCGAGCCGAAGCTGGCACCCTGCGCTCCGCCCACACGCTCGATGAAGCGCGTGATGATGTCGCGTTCCTCGTTGGTCATGGCACCCCTGGAGTTGTTCTGGTTGACCGTTCCGACGGCAGCCCCGATGTGGCCCGCGACGCGCCGCCCTTCAAGCCGCGATCCGGCCCAGGGGCCGCTCAGGGGCCGGCTCAGGAGGATCGCCGCCAGCTCGACGTGAGGGCGAAACGCAGGGCGCCGGCAAGAATGCTCAACTTGCTGAGCGGCAGACGCCAGTTTCCCGGAGCGGCCCGCCAGCTCCGCAATCCCGAATGGACGTCCCAGTAGACCATCCGCAGGAGGTCCGTGCGGCCCGCCATGACGTGCTTCATCGTCATCCCGCCGACGCCCCTGCAGTACCCGCGCGTCATGTGCATCCAATCCTGGAGCCCCGATCGCCCATGATCGTGATGCACCACGAGATCGGGCTCGTACAGGACCGGCAGCCCGCCGCGGAACGCGCGGTAGACGAACTCGGTGTCCTCGGCCGATTTCAGGCCTGTTCCCGCGCCGAACCGGACATCGAACCAGCCGATCCGGTCGATGACGGGCCGGCCGAAGGCCAGGTTCGCGCCGTGCAGGAACCCGAGCAACCCTCCGACCCCCCGCAGGCGCTCCTTCGCGAGCGACGTCTTGACCGAAAGCTCCAGATGATCGGGATTGTACAGTTCGGTCCGGCCGCCGATGACCTGGAGCAAGCTCGAGGAGAACAATCGGGCCGCGGTCAAAAGCCAGTCGCGCGCGGGCAGGCAATCGTCGTCGGTGAACAGGATCACCGGATGGGCCGCCTGCCGGATGCCGGCATTGCGCGCCGCAGCGAGACCGGGACGCTGCTCGTGAACATAAGTGGTCGGGAAGGGCGCACGGTCGCGGAAAGCGGCGATCACGCTGCGGGTCTCATCCGTCGACCCGTTGTCGACCACGACCAGCTCGACTCCGGCCGACATCCCGTCAACGTCCTGAGAGCCGACCGCCTCCAGCGTGCGCGCGAGCGAGCCGGCGCGGTTGCGCGTGCAGATGACGATCGACACGGCCGGCAAGGCGGTGTCCGGCGTCATACGGCGGAATAGACTTGTTGGAGCACCTTTCGCAACCGATCCGGGCCGAACCGGTCCTCGAACACCGCAAGGCCGCGTACCGAGAGGCGGTCGCACAGATCGGGGTCGTGCATGAGGGCGACGCAGGCCTCCGCGAAGGCCTCGGCGCTGTCGCCGAACAGCAGGTCGGTCCCGCCGGTCAGCTCGAGACCCTCGGCCCCCATCTCGGTCGACACCACCGGCACGCCGAAGCTGAACGCCTCCAGGATCTTGATGCGGGTGCCCGCCCCGGAACGCACCGGCACGATGGCGGCGTCGGCTTGCGCGTAGTAAGGGTCGAGCGTCGGGGGGTCGGCAACGAGCTCGACGCCATCGAGCTCGGCCAGCTGTCGGATCCCGGCATCCGGCCGACGCCCGGCGATCACCAGGCGGAACGGGGCCGGGGCCGAGCGGCGCAGGATCGGCAGGATCTCTCGCGTCAGGAACACCAGCGCATCGCGATTCGGGCCGTAATCGAGGGAGCCCACGAACAGGAAGGTGAACGCGGCCATGCGCGCCCGGACGATCGGCGACGGCCGCGGCACCACGTTGGGCACCACCGTCCAACGTCACTGCGGGAAACCGCGCCCGCAGCATTGCCTGGTCGGCCGTCGAGCAGACATAGGCGTCGTCGAAGGCGGGGATGAAGCGGTCCTCGAGCCGCCGCAGCTTCCAGGCCTCCAGCCGGCGCATCGCCGTGTACTGCCGTCCGAGTGTCGCGCTGAACTGGCGGACGTAGCGCGATTTCGCGAAGGATTCGTAGTCGTCGAGATCGAGCACGGAGCGGGACCAGGAGAGGCCGCGCCTTCGCAGCAGGCCGAGCGAACGGGCGGTCACGCCCCGGAAGCAGTGAACCACGTCGAACCGACGGCCGGGATGCGCCGCCGCGACCTTGTCGGCGACAACCGGGAGCGCCGGGACCACGCGGGCATATCCGAGCGGCAGCGGCGACAGCCCCTCCACGATCATGCGGCCCTGGGACGAGCGGGCGCGCGCGAGAATCCGGTCGATCACCGGCTTGATGGTCGTGACCAGGATCGAGGCACAGGCCGCCCGCACCTCCGGCGCGATCGCGGCCTGGGCGTCATCCTCGCTCATCCCGGCAACGATGGCCGCGAGCGAGATGTCGAACAGCTCGGCCAGGATCAGGATCTGCGAGGCGGAGCGGATCGCCATGCCGCTGCCGGTGAGGCGGGGGATCTCCGGCGAGATATACAGCAGCGTGCGCTTGCTCATCGCGATCTTCCGGGGTCCGGCCCTCAGAGCCCGAGCCGGCGTACCTCGATCACCGGGCAGCGGTCCATCACCACGGCGATCCCGTGCTCCCGCGCGCGCGCCGCCGCGTCCTCGTCGATCACGCCGAGCTGCATCCAGACGGTCTTGGCGCGGAGACGGATCGCCTCGTCCACCACCGGACCGACATGGCGCGAATTGCGGAACACGTCGACCATGTCGAGCGGCGCGGCCTCGTCGAGCCGCGCCACCACCGGACGCCCATGCAGGAACTGGCCGGCGATGCCCGGATTGACCCCGATGACTTCGTAGCCGCGCCGCACCAGGAAATGCAGCACCTCGTTGGACGCACGCACCGGGCGCGGCGATGCGCCGACCACGGCAACGCGGCGGGTGTCGGCCAGGATGCGGCGGATCGTCGCGTCGTCCAGCCTGTCGATGTTCATGGCGGGATCAGAGCAAGCGCGGCGGCCGCACGCAAGTCACGTTGACCTGCTGCCGGGATCGGCTGCCGGCCGATCAGATCGACGGGCTCCTCCGCTTATGCCGCGTGCGAGGCGAAGCGTCGCCTGGCCGCCGCCATCGCCAGCCCGGGCAGCAACTTCAAGGCTTTCCCGAAATACAAGAAGCCCCGGTCGCGGACCTCCGAATATACCTCCGGATGCACCAGATTGAGACTGACGCCGTCCGGCACGGGCCGCAGGGATAACGACGTCCGCAACAATTGCGGCGCGCAGTAGAGGATCGTGTTCTGCTGGTACCAGATCGCGATCTCCGGGCAGCCCCAGATTTGCGGCCGGATCGCGTCCACCGCCGAATAGCCGATCTCGGCGAACTTCGCCCGCCAGTAATCCTGCCACTGTTCGTTGACATGATCCCGACCACCCTGACCGGGAATCGCGGCCGAGAACAGGATCGCGGGGGCGACCGCGCCGAGATAGCGGACGAGCGCCGATCCGTATTCGGTCGGCAGGTGCTCGGCCACTTCCAGACAGACCGCGAGGTCGAACGTCCGGGAGAGCGCCGGGGGGTTCCTCAGGTCCGCCGCCATGAAGCGGTCCTGCCCGATCAGCAGCGCCGACCTATCGACGTAGTCGCCGTCCATCCCGAGCACGTCCGAGACCCCCACCTCGGAGAACGCCTTGAGCCACGTCCCGAGCCCGCAGCCGACGTCCACCACTGAGCGGGGGGCAAGCAGGGCGTGGACCAGCGGCGCCACGCGCCTGGCCGAGGCGAGCGAGCCGCCGCTCTGCCACGCATAGAAGGCCCGGTCGTAGAGCTCAGCACCGGTCTGCTTCGGATCAACCACAACCATTGTCGGCACCTCGCATGAAGCGCCGATACCACAACCGATCCGCGAACAGCAACAGAGCAATTCCCGCAACACCGGCCCAAGCGGCTATTCGGACCCGTCCCGACGCCCAGGGTATTCTGCCAGTCGGGTATTCTGGTAAGACGCCGCCAGACATGGAGCGCCATCCCGACCGATGATGGCACTCCGAACCAGAGCCTCGGTCGTCCATTCCGGTTTCGCGGTAATCGCCGTCTCGTGTCCCGGCTCTCCCCTCTCCTCCTGCCGGTCCTGCTCCTGCTGGCCGGGCTGATCGCCCTGGCCTGGTGGTGGCCGAACCGTCCGCGGGCGGGCGACGTCGCGATGCCCGACGCGATGTTCAACTCCGTCTCCTTGGCACCCTTCCGCGCCGGCCAATCGCCGCTCGATGGCCGCTTCCCCAGCGCGGCCGAGGTCGACGCCGACATGGCCGTGCTCGCCCCGCGCACCCGTGCGATCCGCACCTACTCCGCCCTCGAAGGTGATTACGACGCGGCCGCGCTGGCCGAGAAGCACGGGCTGAAGGTCTGGCAGGGCATCTGGCTCGGCACCGATCGGGCGAAGAACGCGGCCGAGATCGCCCGCGGCATCGCGCTCGCCCGCGCCCACCCGGAGACGATCGAGCGCGTCGTGGTCGGCAACGAGGTGCTGCTGCGCCGCGACCTGCCCGTGGGCGAGCTGATCGCCGCGATCGACCGGGTGCGCGCCGCCGTGCGCCAGCCCGTCACCTACGCCGACGTATGGGAGTTCTGGCGGCAATTCCCCGAGGTCGCGCGGCATGTCGACGTCGTGACGATCCATCTGCTGCCCTACTGGGAGGACCAGCCGACCGGCATCGACGGCGCCGTGCAGCATGTCGACGCGGTGTATCGCACGATGGCCGCGCTGTTCCCCGGCAAGCAGATCGCCATCGGCGAGACCGGCTGGCCGAGCCGGGGCCGCCCGCGCCAGGACGCGGTGCCCGGCCGGGTCGAGCAGGCGGTGTTCCTGCGCCGCTTCATCGCCCTCGCCCGCGCCGAGGGGTTCGACTACAACCTCATCGAGGCGTTCGACCAGGGCTGGAAGTACAAGAGCGAGGGCACGGTCGGCGCCAATTGGGGCCTGTGGACCGCCGACCGCCAGCCCAAGTTTCCCCTCTCCGGCCCGGTGGTCGAGAACCCCGATTGGACGCGATACGCGGCGGGCGGCATCATTGCCGGGCTGGGCCTTCTGGCGATCGCCTTTTGGCCCTCGCGATCCCGGCTGGCGGGAGCGACGGCGCAGGTCCGCTTCGGCGTGCTTGCGATGGCCCTGGGCGGCGCCCTCTCCTTCGCCTGGGCTGGCACGGTGCCGGTGATCTATGACGCGCACCTGCTGGTCGCCGCGATCGGCAATCTCGCGGCGCAGGCAACGCTCGCCGTGCTGATGATGCGCCGCGCGGCCGGCATCCTGTCCGGCGCGGTCCCGCCGCCTTCCCGCACCGGCGCGGACGCGACCGAGATGGTCCGCGCGCTGCTACGCCTGCGCCCGCCCGACCGGATCACCGGCGCGGGGCTGTTCGACGATCTCTCCTTCGTGTTCGTCTGGACGGCGACGGTGATGCAGCTCCTGCTGCTGTTCGACCCGCGCTACCGCGATTTCCCCCTGCCGGTGTTCGCCGTCCCGCTGGTCTGCGTGATCGCCCGCGCGCTGCTGGCCGACCTGCCGCGCGGCGGGGGCGGGCGGGAGGAGCTCTGGACGGGCAGCACCCTCGCCGTGGCCGCCCTGGCGAGTGCCGTGGCGGAGGGGTCGGCCAATCACTCCTCGCTCGCCTGGACCGTCGCCGCCCTGGCGCTCGCGGCGCCGCCTCTGCTGCGCCTCCTGCCCAGCGCCCGCCGAGCCGGAACACCGCGCGGGCGGCGATGCGCCGTCACCCGCGCGATGTCCGATTGGCCGGCTACGCCCGCCGTCGCCGGCCGACCCAGCCCAGCCCCAGCAGGGCCGTCGCCATCAGCGTGAGGCTGGCCGGCTCCGGGGCGTTGTTGCTGATCCCGCGCGGGATCGAGCCCGGCACGAACAGATCGGCTTTCCCGTACGGGTCATTGTCGTTGAACACCCCGAGGTTCGAGCCGTCCTCGTTCCATATGGTAGCTCGGCTCGGACGGATGCACGCCGACGCCGACGTTCTGGTAGTTGCTCGCGTAGGACACCTGGGCGGCGTTCGGGTTGCCGGGCGTGACGAGGCTGTTGATGTAGGGCGCATACGGGCTGCCCAGGATCTGGCCAGGGCTCGACAGCGAGGCTGGCTGCGCCCAGTTGTGGTTCTCCATCGCGATGACGAACGCGGTCCGGATCTGGCTGGCCTGGACGGGGCCGGCCAGCCCCGCCGAGGTCAGCGCGCCGAGCGCCAGCAGGCCGCTGCCGCGCAGCATGGTTCGCGAGCGTCGCATCATGGGTTCCTTTCAGGTCGTTTCGGGAACCCGTCCATGCGCCCCCGTCCGCGACAGCGGGATGACGCTCGGCTGACAAGCGTATGTCAGGCGCCGGGATGCGCGCGCTACGGTTTCGGGCGCCGCTCACCGTGGCGGCGGAGCCACGCCCAGGCGCCGAGCGCCAGGCCGAGCATCCCCCAGGTCGCGTTGTAGTTGATGACCGCGGCGGCCCCGAGCGCCACCGCCCCGACGGCGGCCCAGGACCAAGTGCCGATGAAAGCCGCGAGGCCGAGCACGAGCGCCGCCGTCCCCCAGAGCTGCCAGAACTGCAGCCACAGCAGCGCCGTCCGTAGCGCGCAGGCGAGCGGCGCCGCGGCGGCGGCGGCGCAGATCGCACCCCATTCGCGCGGCTCGATGAAGACATGCCGGTAGGCGACCAGCGCCGCGACCCAGACCGCCACGACGACCAGCCCCGCCCAGTCCCGCCGCGTCATCCGGGATCGCTCATGGGTGGAGAAAACCGGTCTCCTTGCCCGGTCGCGGCCGGGATGCTTTATGGCGGCCAACCACGCTCTCGCGCCGGTATTAGAAGTCGATGGATCGGACCGCAACCAAGCCCGCCAGCTTCCAGGACCTGATCCTCCGCCTCCACGCCTTCTGGGCGCGGCAGGGCTGCGTGCTGCTGCAACCCTACGACGTCGAGATGGGCGCCGGCACCTTCCACCCGGCGACCACTCTGCGCGCGCTCGGCCCGAAGCCCTGGCGCGCCGCCTACGTCCAGCCGAGCCGCCGGCCGACCGACGGCCGCTACGGCGAGAACCCCAACCGGCTGCAGCACTACTACCAGTATCAGGTCATCATGAAGCCGAGCCCGGCGGACGCGCAGGAACTGCTGCTCGCCAGCTACCGCGAGATCGGGCTCGACCCGCTGCTGCACGATTTCCGTTTCGTCGAGGACGACTGGGAGAGCCCGACCCTGGGCGCCTGGGGCCTCGGCTGGGAGGTCTGGTGCGACGGCATGGAGGTCGGCCAGTTCACCTATTTCCAGCAGGTCGGCGGCATCCCGGTGGAGCTGCCGAGCTTCGAGATGACCTACGGGCTGGAGCGCCTGGCGATGTACGTGCAGGACGTGGAGCGGGTCTACGACCTCGATTTCAACGGCGCCGGCGTGACCTACGGCGACGTGTTTCTCCGGGCCGAGCGAGAGTACAGCGCCTTCAACTTCGAGCACGCCGACACGGCGATGCTGTCCAGCCACTTCGCCGACGCCGAGCGCGAGTGCCGCGCCCTGCTGGCGGAAAAGCTGGCGCTGCCCGCCTACGACCAGTGCATCAAGGCGAGCCACCTGTTCAACCTGCTCGACGCGCGCGGCGTCATCAGCGTGACCGAGCGGGCAAGCTATATCGGCCGCGTCCGCGCGCTGGCCAAGGGCTGCTGCGAGGGCTGGCTCGCGGGGGAGCGATCGTGACTTTCAGCCTCGCGCTGCCTAAATTCTACCAGCACGCAAGAACTCTCTACCGAGGGCGACCATGAGCACTCAAGCGCTGATTCTGGATGAGAATGCCACCGCCCTCGCCCGCAGGCTGAGCGCGCTCACCGGCGAGAGCGTATCCACGGTGGTCCTGGTCGCGCTGCGCGAACGCCTGTCGCGCGTCCTCGCGGAACGGCAGATTGAGGCGTCGTGCGACCTCGGCCGGGCGCTGCGCGCCAGTGCCGGTCCGGGCATTCCGGTCAATCATTGCTGGAGCGAGGACGACGAGCCGGGGAGGCGGCAATGGGCCAGCAGCTGAACATCAAGAGCGACCACGCCTATGCCGTTGCAAACAAATTGTCGGAGTTGACCGGGCAGAGCCTGACAACCGTGGTCACGCTGGCACTTGACCAACTGCTGGAGCGCGAGAGTCAGTCTCGCGACAAGGCGGCCCGGCTGGCGCGCCTGCGCGAACTGGCGGACCAGATAGCAGCACGCATGGAGCCAGGGATGACGTCCGACCACTCCTGGCTGTACGATGAGAATGGTCTTCCCAAGTGATCCTCGACTCGTCCGCCTTGCTGGCCGTCCTTCTGCGCGAGCCGGATCGCGAGCAATATCTGGCGGCAATCGTGAACAACGATCCGCGCAGGATGTCAGTGGCGAACTGGTTCGAGACGGCGATGGTCATCGACGGAAGGCGAGACCCAGCGGCCAGCGGCCGCTTCGACGATTTCATCCGGACGGCGCAAATCGAGCTCGTCCCGGTCACGGAGGACCAGGCCAAGGCCGCGCGTCAGGCGTGGCGCAATTTCGGGCGGGGGAATCACGGCGCATCGCTGAATTTCGGCGACTGCTTCGCCTATGCGCTGTCGAAGTCTTCGGGCGAGCCGCTGCTGTTCAAGGGCAACGACTTCCCAAGGACCGATATCGAACCAGCCCTGAAGCCCTGAGATGCCCGAGCTTTTTCTCGAACTGTTTAGCGAAGAGATCCCCGCGCGGATGCAGGCCCGCGCGGCAGATGAGCTGCAGGGTCTCCTCGCAGGTTTTCTAGAACCTCTCCTGCCCCCGCTGCCGTCTGTGACGACGTATTACGGACCTCGGCGACTTGCGGCTTCCGTGACGGTCCTACCCCAGGTGCCGGCGACCTCCACGATTGTCCGTGGCCCGCGAGCAACCGCCCCGGAACCGGCGATCGCAGGCTTCTTGCGCAAGCAAAACGCCACGCGCGAACAGCTGCGGGTCGAGGGAGAGTACTTTGTGCTTAGAAGCGACCCGTGAGCCGATCCCAGCGGCGGCGCTGATTGCGGCCAAAATGCCGGAACTGCTCCGCGAATTTCCCTGGCCGAAATCCATGCGCTGGGGTGGCACGAGCAGCTTCACCTGGGTCCGCCCGCTGCGCCGCATCGTCTGCCTGCTCGACCGCGAGGTGGTCCGCTTCGACCTGCGCGACGGCGAGGATGACGGCCACGGGCTCGCCAGCGGCGATCTCACGGAGGGACACCGCTTCCTCGCCCCCGGCGCGTTTCCCGTCACCTCCTGCGCGGACTGGCAGGAAAAGCTGCGCGCGCGCTTCGTGCTGGTCGAGGCGGCCGAGCGCAAGCGGGTCGTCGCCGAGTGCCTCGCGGCCCTCGCGGCGGACAAGAGCCTCGCCATGGTCGACGATCCCGGCTTGCTCGACGAGGTTTCTGGACTTGTCGAATGGCCGGTCCCGCTGCTCGGACGCATCGACGACGCCTACATGGACTTGCCGCCCGAGGTCATGCAGGTCTCCATGCGGGTCAACCAGCGCTACTTCGCGCTGCGCACGGCTGGCGGCGGGGCCGCGCACTTCTTCGCCTTCGTCGCCAACGTGGAAGCGGAAGACGGCGGCGCGGCGATCATCGCCGGCAACGAGCGCGTGCTGCGCGCCCGCTTCGCCGACGCCCGGCATTTCTGGGATCTCGACCGCCGCACCCGCCTCGAAGCGCGCGTCCCGCTGCTCGACCAGATCACCTTCCACGCCAAGTTGGGCAGCCAGGGCGAGCGGGTCGTCCGCATCGCCCGGCTCGCCGCGACCATCGCGCCGCTGGTCGGCGCCGGCGAGGCGCTGGCCGAGCGCGCCGCGCATCTCGCCAAGGCCGACCTCGTCACCGGCATGGTCGGCGAGTTTCCCGAACTCCAGGGCGTGATGGGCCGCTACTACGCGCTGCACGACGGCGAGCCGCCCGAGGTCGCCGACGCGATCCGCGACCATTACGCCCCGCGCGGCCCCGGCGAGGGCGCGCCCGCCTCGCCCGTCTCGATCGCGGTCGCGCTTGGCCGACAAGCTCGACCTGCTCGCCGGGTTCTTCGCGATTGGCGAGAAGCCGACCGGCTCGGGCGACCCCTACGCGCTGCGCCGGGCGGCCCTCGGCGTCATCCGCATCATTCGCGAGAACGGATTGCGACTGAACCTCGCTGCCGCTGATCGAGGCGCGCCGGCCAGAGCCTGAACCGTGCGTGGCGTGCAGCCGGCAGCCGGCCGACGAGATTCTGGCCTTTCTTGCCGAGCGTCTGCGCGTGCAACTGCGCGGCGACGGGGCGCGGCATGACGTGCTGGCGGCGGTGTTCGCCGCCGGGGCGGACGACGACATCAACCGGCTGCTCGCGCGCAGCCGAAGCGGTTGCCGGCCTGCTCGGCTCCGAGGACGGCGCCGACCTGCTCACCGCCTATCGCCGCGCGGCCAACATCCTGCGCATCGAGGAGCGCAAGGATGGTCCGCATCGATGGCACGCGTCGATCCCGCGGACGTACTCGCGGCCCGGAGGAGCACGATCTGTGCGCGCGCGCTGGAGCCGACGTCGCCCACGACATCGACGCGATGCTGCAGGCCGAGGAACTACGTCCGGCGCGATGACGGCGATGGCCGCGCTTCGCCCTCCTCTCGACGCATTCTTCGACAAGGTCACGGTCAACGCGCCGGAGCCGCGATTTGCGGCGCAACCGGCTGCGTCTGCTTGCGGCCGTGCGGGCCATGATGGATCGCGTCGCCGATTTTTCGCGGATCGAAGGCTGAATGGAGCATCGAACCGAGATGACCAAGTGGGTGTACAGCTTCGGCGCCGGCCGCAACGATGGCCGGGCGGACATGCGCGACCTGCTCGGCGGCAAGGGCGCCAACCTCGCGGAGATGGCCTCGATCGGCCTGCCGGTGCCGCCCGGCTTCACCATCACCACCGAGGTCTGCACCGCGTTCTACGACAACGACCGCAAATACCCCGGCGAGCTCGACGAGCAGGTGCGCGCCGGGCTGGCGCTGATCGAGCAGGCGGTGGGCCTGCGCTTCGGCGACGCGGAGAAGCCGCTGCTGGTCTCGGTCCGCTCCGGCGCGCGCGTCTCGATGCCGGGCATGATGGACACGGTGCTCAACCTCGGCCTCAACGACCGCACCGTGGCCGGTCTGGCCGAGGCCTCGAACGACCCGCGCTTCGCCTGGGACAGCTACCGCCGCTTCATCCAGATGTACGGCTCCGTGGTGCTCGGCGTCGATCACCACCGCTTCGAGGAGATCATCGAGCAGGCCAAGATCGAGGCCGCCGTTACGGAGGACACCGCGCTCTCCGCCGAGGACTGGCAGCGCGTGGTGGACGGCTACAAGGACATGGTGCGCGCCGAGACCGGAAAGCCGTTCCCGCAGGAGCCCGCCGAGCAGCTCTGGGGCGCCATCGGCGCGGTGTTCGGCAGCTGGATGAACCCGCGCGCCATCACCTATCGCCGCCTGCACGACATCCCCGCCGACTGGGGCACCGCCGTCAGCGTCCAGGCGATGGTGTTCGGCAACATGGGCAACGACTGCGCCACCGGCGTCTGCTTCACCCGCGACCCCTCGACCGGCGAGAACCTGTTCTACGGCGAGTTCCTGGTGAACGCGCAGGGCGAGGACGTGGTCGCCGGCATCCGCACGCCGCAGCCGCTCTCGAAGCTCGCGCGCCAAGCCCGGCGAGGTGTCGATGGAGGAGGCGCTGCCGCACGCCTATGCCGAGCTCATGCAGGTCCGCGAGAAGCTCGAGCAGCACTACCGCGACATGCAGGACATCGAGTTCACGGTGCAGCAGAACAAGCTGTACATGCTGCAGACGCGCAACGGCAAGCGCACCGCCGGCGCCAGCCTGCGGATCGCCGTCGAGATGGCGCGGGACGGGCTGATCGAGCAGGACGAGGCGGTGCGGCGGGTCAACCCGTCCTCGCTCGACCAGCTGCTGCACCCGACCCTCGACCCGAAGGCCGCCCGCACCGTGCTCGCCAAGGGCCTGCCGGCGAGCCCCGGAGCGGCGTCCGGCGCCGTGGTGTTCAACGCCGACGAGGCCGAGAGCCGGGCCGCCAAGGGCGAGGCGGTGATCCTGGTGCCGCATCGAGACCAGCCCCGAGGACATCCACGGGATGCACGCCGCGCGCGGCATCCTGACCACGCGCGGCGGCATGACCAGCCACGCCGCCGTGGTGGCACGCGGCATGGGTCGGCCCTGCGTGGCCGGCGCGGGCGGCCTCAACGTCGACTATAACGGACAAACCCTCTCGGCGGGCGGTCGCACGGTGCGCGCGGGCGAGACCATCACGCTCGACGGCGCCACCGGCGAGGTGTTCGTGGGCTCCGTCGCGATGATCGAGCCGGCCATGTCGGGCGATTTTGCCACGCTGATGGAATGGGCCGACGGCTCGCGTCGGCTCAAGATCCGTGCCAACGCGGAAACGCCGCTCGACGCGGAAACCGCGAAGAAGTTCGGCGCGGAGGGCATCGGGCTCTGCCGCACCGAGCACATGTTCTTCGACCCGTCGCGCATCGGCGCGGTGCGCCAGATGATCATGGCGAGCGACGAGCGCGGCCGGCGGGCCGCCCTGGAAAAACTGCTCCCGTTCCAGCGCGAGGATTTCCGCCAGCTCTTCACCATCATGGCGGGCCTGCCCGTCACCGTCCGCCTGCTCGACCCGCCGCTGCACGAGTTCCTGCCGCACAGCGACACGGAGCTGGCCGACGTCGCCGAGGCGCTGGGCACCGACATGGAGGCGATGCACCGGCGCATCGCCGAGCTCGCCGAGGCCAACCCGATGCTCGGCCATCGCGGCTGCCGCCTCGGCGTCACCTACCCCGAGATCTACGAGATGCAGGCCCGCGCCATCTTCGAGGGCGCCCTCGACGTCGCGAAGGAAACCGGCAACGCGCCGGTCCCCGAGATCATGATCCCGCTGGTCGGGATGCGCCGCGAGCTGGAGATCACGCGGGCGCAGGTCGACAAGGTGGCCAAGGAAGTATTCGAGCGCGCGGGCCGCACCATCGAGTACAGCGTCGGCACGATGATTGAGCTGCCGCGAGCGGCACTCACCGCCGACCGCATCGCCGAGGTCGCGGATTTCTTCAGTTTCGGCACCAACGACCTTACGCAGACGGTGTTCGGCCTGTCGCGCGACGACGCCGGCAAGTTCCTGCCCACCTATGTCGAGCGCGGCATCCTGCCGAAGGATCCGTTCGTCTCGATCGACGTGGACGGCGTGGGCGCGCTAGTGCGGATCGCCAGCGAGAAGGGACGCGCGACCAAGAACGGCCTCAAGCTCGGCATCTGCGGCGAGCATGGCGGCGATCCGTCCTCCATCGCGTTCTGCGAGGAGATCGGGCTCGACTACGTTTCCTGCAGCCCGTACCGTGTGCCGGTCGCCCGCCTCGCGGCGGCGCAGGCGGCGCTCGGCGTGGGCGTCGACCGGACCGCATGAAAGGCGCGCGATGACGATGACCCGGCTCCGGCTGTCCTTGGTCGCCCTGGCGATCGGCCTCGCGCCGGGGCTCGCGAGCGCGCAGATCAATCCCTTCAGGGGCCGCGGCGCCGACAGGCTCACCGCCGCTGACACGCGGATGCTGATGGATGCCAGCAGCCGCCTGCTCGCCCGCCCCTCGCTCCACACCGGCGCCTCGGAAAGCTGGAAGAACGACCAGACCGGCGCTTCCGGCAGCGTAAGGGTCAACGGCAGCTCGCACCGGCACGGCATGTCCTGCCGCACCCTCGGCTACCAGGCACACTCAGGCGCCGGCGTCAGCCCCCGCGGTGGCACCCTGGTCTGGTGCAAGACCCAGGACGGAACCTGGAAGATCGCGCCGTAGGCGTTTCGGCCTGGGCGTCCGCCCAGGCCGAAACATCACTTACATCTGCGCGTAGCTGCCGTTCTTCCAGACGTAGAACACGTAGTCTGACGAGGTGATATCGCCCTTCTTGTCGAAGCTGATCGGGCCGAGCACCGTCTGCCACGGACCGTCCGCCTTCATCGTCTCGGCGACCTTCTTGGGGTCGGTGGTCTTAGCCTTCTTCGCCGCGTCGGCCCATATCTGGATGGCGGCATAGGTGTAGAGAACGTAGCCCTCGGGGTCGATCTTCTTGGCCTTGAACTCCTCGACAACGCTGGCCGCCGTCGGCCGCTTCCGCGGATCGGCGGGGAAGGTCATCATCGTGCCGTTCCCGGCGTCACCCGCGATCTGCCAGAACTCATTCGTCACCAGCGCGTCGCCGCCGACCAGCGTGGCCTTCATCCCCTGCTCCTTGGCCTGGCGGATGATGAGCCCCGAATTCCGTGTGGTAGCCGCCGACATAGATCACCGTGATGCCCGCCGCCTTGAGCCGGCTGACCAGCGCGGAGTAATCGCGCTCGCCGGGCGTGTAGGCCGCCTCCATCGCCGGCTGCACGCCATCCGCCTTCAGCGCCTTGGCGGTCTCGTCGGCGAGGCCCTTCCCGTAGGCGGAGTTGTCGTTGAGGATGGCGATCTTGTCGCCCTTGAAGTGCTCGGCGAGGTACTTGCCCGCGACCTTGCCCTGCTGGTCGTCGCGGCCGCAGACACGGAACGTGTTCCAGCCGCCGTCGTCGGTGTATTTCGGGTTGGTCGAGGCGGGCGAGATCTGCAGGATGCCCTCGTCGGCGTAGACCTTGCTGGCCGGGATGGAGCTGCCCGAGCAGAAATGCCCGGCCACCATCTTCACCCCCTTGCTCGCGAGATCGTTCGCCACCGACACCGCCTGGCGCGGGTCGCAGGCGTCGTCGCCGATATCCAGCACGAGCTGCTGGCCCAGCACGCCGCCGGCCTTGTTGAGGTCGGCGACCGCCTGTTCGGCGCCCTCCTTCATCTGCTGGCCGAACGCCGCGTATTGGCCGGTCATCGGCCCGGCGGTCGCGATGTGGATTTGCGCCTGCGCCGCCGTGGCGCCCAGCACCGGCACGACCAGCACCGGCACGACCAAGGCCAACGCGGCCGAGGCTGCGGCGCCCAACAGAATCCGTCTCAGCATGAGCCTGTCCCCGTTTTTCATGGCGTTGCGCGCTTCGTGTTAGGTTCCGGCGCGACCGACACCGAGTCTATGCCGTTCCGCCGTCGCGTGGGAAGGCTCGCTCGCCGGTCAGCGGCACGAACGAGACCGCAAGGACAGTCTTGCGCGTCACCGCCCCGTCCGCGTCCTTGCGCAGGAGCACCAGGCTCTGCTCGCCCCATGCCTCGCCCACCGGGATCGCCATGCGTCCCCTCGGCCGCAACTGCGCCACGAGGTCCGGCGGGATCACGGGCGCCGCAGCGGTGACGATGATCGCCTCGAACGGCGCGTGCTCCGGCCAGCCGAGCGCGCCATCCCCGGTGCGCAGCCGCACCCGTTCGTAGCCCTCCCGCGCCAATGCCAGCCGCGCCCGCTCGGCCAACGCCGGGACGATCTCGACGGAAAACACCTCGCCCGCCAGCTCGGCCAGCACCGCGGCCTGGTAGCCGGAGCCGGTGCCGACCTCCAGCACACGGTGGTCCGGCGCGAGGTCCAGCAGATCGGTCATCAGCGCGACCACGAAAGGCTGCGAGATCGTCTGGCCATGCCCGATCGACAGCGGCCGGTTGAGCCAGGCCGATCGTCCATCCGCTTCGGGCACGAAACCATCGCGCCGAACCCTGCGCAGGGCCGCGAGCACCGGCGCGGCGAGCGTCGCGCGGCCGGTGCAGGACGCGGTCTCCCGCGCATCCTGCTCGATCTCCCCGATCATCGCCTCGCGCGCGTCCACGGCCTCAGTCCTCCAGCTTGTAGCCCTTCCCCTCCATGCACTTCCGGGTCTGGATCCGCTGCTGGATCGGCAGCGAGGCCGGGTAGGTCAGGAACAGGATACCGCTCGCCATCACGCGTCGGTGCGCCTCCTTGTCGCCGGCGTCCTGACAGGCGACGAGATCCTTCCGGTACGTGGCCGAGGCATGGTCGGCCCGCATCGGCGGATCATAGGCGCAGCCGGCCAGCACGAGCCCGGACACTAGGACGCCCAAATTGTTCCGTCCTGCCATGAACGCTCCTGGTTGCGGTCCGATCCATGCCCCGGAGTAGGATACCGCCGGCCGGCTGACCAGGGAGGAGCGACCGCGACGTGAGGATCGGCACGCCATGAAAGTCTATGAGGGCGGCCGCGGCCTCGACGGGGCCGTGGTGACGGTGGACGGCCTGCCGCTCGACCCGCGCTTCGACCTGCGCCGGTTCAGCCGGGCCGGGTTCGAGTGGACCTATGCGGGCGACGGCCCCCGCCAGTTGGCGCTCGCGCTGCTGGCCGACCATCTCGGCGACGGTCAGGCGGCGCTGCGCCTGTGCGAGCCGTTCATGCGCGACGTGGTCGCCACGCTCGACAACGCCTGGCGGCTCAGCGGCGCGCAGATCGACGCCGCGCTGGCCGAGATCGGGGGCGGGCTGTAGGATCGTGCCACGCAGCCGAGGGAGGTCGCGATGAGCACCGAACGCTTGACCCTGCGCCAGCACGCCTTCCGCGCCGATTTCCGCGCCCGGATCGCGCACGCCTATTCCGGTCTCGCGCATGTCGCGCTGATCGCCGTGATCGGCGCGGCCGCAATCTGGTACTGCGCGCGGCAGATCGGCCATCCCGCCTGGTACGAATACCTCGTCATCCCCGCCGCGTTCCTGATCGCCAACGGCTTCGAGTGGTGGATCCACAAATTCGTCATGCATCGCCCGGTGCGGGGCCTCATGGGCATCTACAGGCGCCACACCCTGGCGCACCACCAGTTCTTCACCGATGCCGCCCCGAGTTTCGACGATATGCGGGATTTCCGCATCGTGTTCTTTCCGCCCTACGCGCTGGTCGCGTTCATCGCCATGTCCATCATCCCGGCCATCATCCTGCACCTCGCCGGCTTGCCGAACGCCGCGTGGCTGCTGCTGATCACCAATGTCGGGCTCTATCTGAACTACGAGCTGTTCCACTATTTCTGCCACGTGAAGGACGATCGGATCGTGCGGCACATCCCGCTGGTCAACACCATTCGCCGCCATCACATCGCGCACCACAACCCGGCCATCATGATGGAGCGCAACTTCAATCTCACCTATCCGATGGCTGATTGGCTGTTCGGCACCTCGGACCTGGATCGCGGCCTGCTCGGACACGTGTTCAACGGGTATTCGCAACGCTTCGTCCAGCGCGACCTCAAGCGCGTCCGTCACAGCGTGGACGACCCGCGCGCCGGGCGGGTCCGCGCGGGCGCGGCGGAGTAGCGCGATGGCCCTGTCGCCGCCGGTATCGCCGCACACTAGGGGCGGGATCAAGCGCGGCCGCGCCAGCCTGGTCGGCGGCATCGCGGTCGGGATCGCGGTGCTCGCTCTGTGGGCGCTGATCGCGCATGATCTCGCGATTGATACGCGTGCAACGATCATTTGCGGCGTCCTCGTCGCGATCGCCGTGGCCGCGTGGATCCGCATCGCCGATCTCTGATCACGGATCCTTGCACCGTCAGCATCCCGTTCCCGGAGGTGCGATGAGCCCGCTGCGCTGCGCCCTGTTCTCGGCCCTTCTCGTGCTAGCCAATTGCGGGCCGGTTCGCATCGGCCGGGACTCCGTGGCGCTCACGATGCACTCCGAGCGCGCCGGCCTCGGGCGCCGCTTCGTCCGGATCGCTGCCCGTCGAGGAGGTCGCCTACAAATCCGGCGCGCCGGATTTCTCATGCAGTCCGGGCGCCATCACTTGCCTGCGGGTAAACGGTCGGGCGGCAGGCGGCGGCATTGTTCCCGCGACTTTCGGTATGCCGTTCGCACCGGGGCAGGTGCCGGGCCGGAACCCGCTCTCGGCGAAGCGTACGTGGCCAGGCGGTGCCGCTGCAGATGGACGAGCGCTCCTCCTACCCGGACGGCTCGCTGCGCTTCGCGATCTTCAGCCTGCCCCTGCCGGCGGGATCGGCGGGGCAGGTCGTGTCGCTCGCGCCGGGCGCGGCGCCCGGCGGGCCGGCCGTCGATCCCGCGTCGTGGCTGAATGCCGGGCATGACGTGCGCGTGCTCGCTGAATCTCTACTCGCCGCAGGTCTCCACGATCTCGCTCGGCAACTACAAGGGCCTGACGCCGGGAACTCCATTTCAGGTCGGCGAGACGGTGACGGTCCATCTCGGCGACGATCCGGCCGACACCTACACGGTACGCGTCACGGAAAAGACCGCTGGCGGCGCCTTCAGCAACTTGCGCATCCTGTCGGAGGAGCTGGACCGCGCGATCAACCGGAGCACGAAGTTCCGCTCCTACAAGATCGGCGAAGGCGGCGGCTTCGGCACGCTGTGGGTGACGACGCGCGGCGGCGACGAAGCGCGCCCGTTCACCGTGCGCGTGGAGACGAATTCCCAGGCGCCGGTCCGCACCGAGATCACGCAAGCCTACGAGAGCGCCCAAGCGCTACACGCGCATCCGCGCGCGCGATGCTCGGACGATCCTCGCCGCACGCCTGGCTTTCCGGGACCGGTCGCCGGCGAGATCATGCTGTCAGGGCCGCTGATCGGCGAGGACGGCCGACCGCATCCCGCGGCTGACGGCGCGGATGAACTTGCGCGTCTATGCCGGCGTGCCGCAGGCGCGCACCGACGTCATCGTCGAGGATCTCTGGACCTACGACCCCGGCGCGCGGAACTGGCACTACGACGTCGCCATCGAGCAGGACGGCAAGACCGCGTTCCAGCAGAACGATGTCACGCATTATCATCACGCCCGCTGGCACAAGATCGTGTGGTCGGGCGCCGATCCAGGCGTCTTCGTGCAGTACGACCGGCATCATTTCATCAACAGTCGCGCCGTGCAGCACTATGACGAGCACCTGTCGATCCCCGGCTCCATCATCGAGACCGACTACCGGAACCTGGGCATCGCCAACACCGGGCTGATGGGCAATGGCAACGTGATGCATTATTTCGGCACGACGGGCGGTCGCGCCGATATCGGCCCGGTGCCGCGATGGACCACGATCTACCTGCTGACGATGGACCCGCGCGAATACGCGGTGATGATGGCCAATGCCGATGTCAGCGGCAGCATCCCGATCCATTACCGCGATCGCAAGACCGACCGACCGGTCAGCATCGACGACCATCCGCAGATCGTGACCGGGGACTGGCCGCCGACGAGCGGGCCGGACAAGATCCCGCCGACGGTGACGCACGGCGACACGCCCTGGAGCCCCGAGACATCGCACCAGCCCTCGCTGGTCTACATTCCCTATGTCGTCACCGGCGATCGCTACTACATGGAGGAAACCCAGTTCTGGGCAACCTGGAATCTCGGGAAAGCCTACCCGCCGAAGCGCGGCGGGGCGGAGGGGATCGTCATCGGCACTGAACAGACGCGCGGCGACGCCTGGGCCGTTGCGCTCGCTCGCCGAGGCGGCGGAGATCACTCCCGATCGCGACCCGATGAAGCACTATTTCGAGAGCAAGCTCGAGAACAACATCAAGTACGCGCTCACGCGGCTATGCCAAGCGATCCAATCCGATCGGTCTCGACGCGATCCTCAATGACCGACCCGACAAGAAGTTCGCGCCCTGGCAGGTGGATTTCCTGATCATGGTGCTCGATCAGATCGCCGGCAACCGGTATTCCGGGGCCGATACCTGGCTGCGCTGGCTCGGCCAGATCGCGGTAGGGCTGTGGACCAACGAGCAGAACGGCTTCTGCCGGATGAACGCGCCGGCGGCCTGGATGCTGCGCGACCGGCCCGCCGGCGGACTGATCAGCAGCTGGTCCGAGCTGCAGAAGGCAAACTTCCCGCAGCAGACCAGCTGCCCGACCAGGTTCCCGACCGAGGCCTACGAGGGCTCGCCGATCGGCTACGTCATCGACGCTATGTCCGCCGCGGCGATCCTGTCCAACTACGAATATCCCGGCGCACGGCAGGTGTTCGACTCGCTTAATGAGCGAGAGAGCGGCGTGCCCTATGCGCGCGACCCCACCTGGCGCATCGTGCCGCGCTGATCGCCGGCCCGCCTACTTGCCTTCGCTACGGTGTATGAACTTGAAGAACCGGCTGGTGTGCCCGTCCGCCGTCTTGTCCTGGTAGAGGAACGCCAGTTCGCGGTCGTCGAACGTCTCGAAGAACGCGTCCCACGAGATCGGTTCGAGCGAGCTCTCAGGTTCGTCGAAGTCGATCCGCAGGACGCCCGCGCCGTCCTTGCTCTCGGTGCCTCGGACACGCGTGGGCTTGCCGCCCCGGGCCTCCGCCCATTTGCGGATGGTGGCGTGATCGGTGGTTGTATTGCCTTGGCTCATGCTCGCCTCCTTGCCAGACGGTGCGTCCGTTGGCGGCTAACAGAGCAGCCGCCCCGCCGGTTGCATGGCTCGACGGACGGCGAGTTCGGAACCGGAGGAACTTACCTGCGTTGCCCTTCTGGCTACGGCCGTGTCTCACTTTCGAGGGTTCCGCTTTTGGCGAAGATCCGCGTCGCCATCGTGGGAGTCGGCAATTGCGCGTCCTCCCTCGTTCAGGGTGTCACCTTCTATCGGGACGCCCGTGTCGGGGAGCGCGTTCCCGGACTGATGCATGTCGATCTCGGGGGCTATCATGTCGCGGACGTGACGTTCTGCGCGGCCTTCGACGTAACGCGCGCCAAGGTCGGGCGCGACCTCGCGGACGCGATCGCCGCCGAGCCGAACAACACTTTCACCTTTGCCAAGGTGCCGCGCACCGGCGTCGCGGTGCAGCGCGGGCCGACGATGGACGGGATCGGGCGCTACGTGCAGCGGCGTGGTCGAGGAATTGGACGCGCCGCCGGTCGATGTCGCCGCCGTGCTACGCCGCGCCGAGGCGGAGGTGCTGGTTTCCTATCTGCCGGTGGGCGCGGAGGCGGCGACCCGCTGGTATGCCGAGCAGGCGCTTGCCGCCGGCTGCGCCTTCGTCAACTGCATCCCGGTCTTCATCGCCTCCGACCCGGCCTGGGCGGCACGCTTCGAGGCCAGGCGGCTGCCGATCATCGGCGACGACATCAAGTCCCAGGTCGGCGCCACCATCGTGCATCGGATGCTCGCCAATCTGTTCCGCGAGCGCGGCGTGCGGCTCGATCGCACCTACCAGCTCAATTTCGGCGGCAACACCGATTTCATGAACATGCTGGAACGCGACCGGCTGGAATCGAAGAAGCTCTCCAAGACCCGCGCGGTGACCAGCCAGCTGGCCGAACCGCTGTCCGACGCCCTCGCGCATGTCGGCCCGAGCGACTACGTGCCGTGGCTGGAGGATCGCAAATGGTGCTACATCCGCATGGAGGGCACCACGTTCGGCAACGTGCCGCTGAACTGCGAGCTGAAGCTGGAGGTGTGGGACTCGCCCAATTCGGCGGGCGTGGTGATCGACGCGGTGCGCTGCGCCAAGCTCGCCCTCGATCGCGGCATCGGCGGCGCGCTGACCAGCCCGTCCAGCTACTTCATGAAGAGCCCGCCTCGAACAATTCACCGACCACGAGGCGCGACTGCGCACCGAGGCCTTCATCCGTGGCGACGCCGCGCGATAGGCTCACACGCCGCCATCGTTGAGATGACACGCGCTGCGGTGCCCCGGCGCGATCTCGCGCAGCGCCGGCGCCATCGACCGGCAGACGCGGCATCGCGTGCGGGCAACGCGGATGGAAATGGCAGCCCGACGGCGGATCGAGCGGGCTTGGGATTTCGCCCGGCGATCGCGCGAAGCTGCGACGGCGCGCGTCGAGGCGCG
Organism: uncultured Alphaproteobacteria bacterium; assembly: GCA_963799825.1. Lineage (GTDB taxonomy): Bacteria > Pseudomonadota > Alphaproteobacteria > Acetobacterales > Acetobacteraceae > JAFKFI01. The sequence continues at coordinate 849,883 of CAWCYL010000006.1, read as the reverse complement.
GGATCTCGGCGAGCAGCCCCTGCGTGTACGGATGGTTCGCGTGACCGAACACATCCTCCACACTCCGCCTCCTCCACGATGCGGCCGAGATACATGATTGCGACACGGTCGGACAGGTGCTCGACCACGCCGAGATCGTGGCTGATGAACAGATAGGTGAGATCGAGCTCGGCGCCGCAGGTCCATGAACAGGTTGAGGATCTGCGCCTGGATCGACACGTCCAGCGCCGCCACCGCCTCGTCGCACACCAGCACTTCCGGCTGCACCGCCAGCGCGCGGGCGATGGCGACGCGCTGGCGCTGGCCGCCGCTCATCTGGTGCGGATAGCGCCGCGCGAATTCGGGATCGAGACCGGCGCGCCGCAAGCTGCGCCGCGACATAGTCCGGCAGCCGCGCGCGCGAGACCATGCCATGCACCAGCGGCGCCTCGCCGACGCTGTCGCGCCACCCGATGCCGCGGATTGAGGCTGGCATACGGGTTCTGAAAGCTCATCTGCACGCTCAGCCGCGCCGCCCGCGCCGCGGCCGCCGGCAGCGTCGCGAGATCGCGGCCGTCGACAGCACCTGTCCCTCGGATGGGCGGCATGATCCCGGCCACCATGCGCCCCAGCGTGGACTTGCCGCAGCCGGATCTCGCCCACCAGACCGAGCACCTCGCCTTTGTGCGAGCGACAGATCGACGCGGTCCACCGCCCGGACGATTGCCCGCCGCTTCGACCGCGAAACGCTGGCTCGAGACGGCGCGCAGTCTCGACGACGGCGCGTGCCGACGCATCAGCTGGCCGGTTCGCATCAGCGGATGAAAGCAGCGCAGCATGCGTGCCCGGCGTCGGCTCGCTGATCTGCGGCGCCTGCCCGCACGCATCCGTCGGCGCGACCGCAGCGCGGCGCGGAACGCGCAGCCCGCCGGCAGGTCGCCAGGCGATCGGCGTCATCGCCGGGGATCTGCCGCAACCGCCCGCCGCGCGCGTTGCGGCTCGGCACGCTGCCGATCAGGCCGCTGCGTGTAGGGATGCAGCGGCCGGTCGAGCACCGCCTCCACGCTGCCGCTTCTCGACGATGCGCCCGGCGTACATCACCGCGATTTCGTCGGCGAGGCCGGACACCACCGACGAGATCGTGGGTGATCCAGATCAGCGCGGTGCCGCGCTCGCGCGCCAGCGTCTGCATCTCGGCCAGGATCTGCGCCTGGATGGTCACGTCGAGCGCCGTGGTCGGCTCGTCCGCGATGATCAGATCGGGCCGGTGCAGCAGCGCGATCGCGATCGCCACGCGCTGGCGCATCCCGCCGGAGAACTGATGCGGATACGCGCGCCAGCCGCTCGTCCGGGCTCGGGATGCCGACCATGCCGAGCGCATCGCGCGACCGCGCACGCGCCTCGGCCCTGCGACACACGCTCATGCGCCCGCACCGTCTCGATCATCTGCGTGTCGATGCGCAGCACCGGATTGAGCGTCATCATCGGATCCTGGAAGACCATCGCGATCCGGCTGCCGCGCAGATCGCGCAGCTCGCGCTCGGGCAGCGCGAGCAGATCCCGCCCGTGAACAGGATCTGCCCGCCACGACGCGGCCCGGCGGGTCCACCAGCCCGAGGATCGAGAAGCCGGTCACCGACTTGCCGGAGCCCGACTCGCCCACGAGCCCGAGCACCCGCCCGCGCGGGACGCAGAACGACACGCCGTCGACCGCGCGCACGACGCCGGCGCGGGTGAAGAAATGCGTGCGCAGATCCGCGCACCTCGAGGTGTCACCGGCATCATCGCGGCACGCGGGTTCAGCACGTCGCGCAGCCGGTCGCCGACCAGGTTGATCGCCAGGATCGCGACCAGCAGCGCGACGCCCGGGATAGAAGCTGATCCAGTACGTGCCGGACAGCATGTACTGGTATCCGTTGGCGATCAGCAGCCCGAGCGAGGGCTCGGTGATCGGCACGCCGAGCCCGAGGAAGCTCAGCGTCGCCTCCAGCGTGATCGCGCGGGCGACCTGGATCGTGCCGACCACGATCAGCGGCGGCACGCAGTTCGGCAGCAGATGTGCAGGAACAGCACGCGCCAGCGCGGCAGGCACAGACACTCGGCCGCCTCGATGTATTCGCGCCGCCGCTCCACCAGTGCCGCGGCACGCGCGGTGCGGGCGTAGCGCGCCCACTCGACGATCACCAGCGCCAGCATCACGTTGCCGACGCCCTTGCCGAGGAACGCCAGGATCATCAGCGCGACCAGGATGGCCGGGAAACGAGAGCTGCAAATCCACCAGCCGCATGAACAAGCGTCTCGATGCGGCCGCCGGCATAGGCGGCGACAAGCCCGAGTGCCGTGCCGACGACGCCGGCGATCAGCGCCGATCCGACGCCGATCACCAGGCTGATCCGCAGCCCGTAGAGGATGCCGGACAGCATGTCGCGGCCCTGGTCGTCGGTGCCGAGCCAGATAGGTCATGCCCGTGGCCGACACCGATCCGGGCGGCAGGCGGCTGTCCATGATGTCGAGCTGCGCTGAGGTCGTACGGGTTCTGCGGCGCGATCCATTGCGCCGCCAGCGCGACGATCACGACCACCATTATCACGCCCAGCCCGAGCAGCGCGAGCCGGCTCTCGGCGAACATCGAGCGCGAACCGGCGGAGCGGGCCCTCCGCCTCGCGCGGCGCCGGCAGCAGGGCCGCACTCATTCGCCGCCCTCCAGCCGGACGCGCGGATCGAGCACGCGTGTAGAGCAGATCCACCACGAGGTTGATCGCGACGAACAGCAGCACGATCACCATCAGGTAGGCGACGATCACCGGCCGGTCCAGCGCGTTGATGCTGTCGATGATCAGCTTGCCCGTGCCGGGCCAGGCGAACACCGTCTCCGTCACGACCGAGAACGCGACGATCGAGCCGAACTCCAGCCCGACGATCGTGACCACCGGGATCAGCGATGTTCTTCATCACGTGCACGAATACCACGCGCGACGGACTGAGCCCCTTGGCGCGGGCGAATCGCACATAGTCCATCGGCAGGGTCTCGCGCACCCCGGCGCGGGTCAGCCGCAGCACCAGTGCGATATTGCCGAGCGCGAGATTGCAGCACCGGCAGCGCCATGTGCGCCAGACCATCCAGGGTCAGGAACGACCACTGCACGCCGAACAGCTCGACGTCGCGCCCGCGTCCGCTGCTGGGCAGCCAGCCGAGCTGTCACCGCGAACAGCATGATCAGCATCAGCCCGACCCAGAACGTCGGCAGCGAGAAGCCGACGATGCTGCCGGCCATCGTCGCTCGCGCGCGCGACACTGTCCGGGCGCAGCCCGGCGTACAGCCCGAGCGGAATGCCGATCACCACCGAGAGCAGCATCGCGCCGACGGCGAGCTCCATCGTCGCCGGCAGCCGCTCGCCGATCAGCCGCAGCGCGGGCTCGTTGTAGACGAAGCTGCGGCCGAGGTCGCCGTGCAGCGCGGCGCGCAGGAACAGCCCGTATTGCTCCAGAGCGGCTGGTCGAGCCCCACGCGGCGATGGCGCGCGCGCGCTCCGCCTGGTCGGCCTCGGGCGAGATCAGGATGTCCACCGGGTTGCCGATCACGTGCACGCCGACGAACACGATCACCGTCATCGCCAGCACGACCAGCCCCGCCTGGAGCAGCCGGCGCAGCAGCCAGGAGATCATGCCCCGGTGGATCAAGGCCCGGTGGATCAAGGCCCGGTGGATCAAGGCCCGGTCGATCAAGGCTGGCCCTCCGCCCTTTATCCTGGGCTAGTATCGCCCGCACCATGCCAGGCACAACCACATTCCATCTCGTCCGGCACGGCGATTACGGCCTGCTCGGGCGCGTCCTCGCCGGCCGCACCACCGGCCACTCGCTCAATGAGAACGGGCTGGCCCAGGCGCGCGCGGTCGCCGACGCGCTGGCGGCGTTGCCGATCGCCGCGATCGTGTCGAGCCCGCTCGAGCGCACACGTCAGACCGCCGAGCCGATCGCGGCACGGCTCGGGCTCGACGTGATGATCGACCCGGACGTGATCGAGATCGACTTCGGCGATTGGACCGGGCGCACGTTCGAGTCATTGCGCGCCTGGCCGGGCTGGCCGGCGTTCAACCGGTTCCGCAGCACCGCGCAGATCCCCGGCGGCGAAGTCGATGCTGGCGGTCCAGACACGAAGCCTCGGCGCCGTGCTCCGGCTGCGCGCGGCCTATCCCGACAGGGAGGTGGCGATCGTCAGCCACGGCGACGTCATCAAATCCATCGTCGCGCACTTCCTCACCATCCCGCTCGACATGTTCCGCCGCTTCGACATCGCCCCCGCCTCGCGCAGCGTGGTGACGGTGAGCGACGAGGACGCGCGCGTGCTGGCGGTCAACATCCCGCCGCCGCGATCCTGACACGCAGATCGGCACGCAGTCGCGCCAGCGGCGCGTGCCAGTCGCCGTCGCTGTCCTGGCGATAGAGCCGCATCGTCGGATACCAGGGCGAGTCACGGCACCCCGCCATCCAACGCCAATCGCAATCCCGCTTCAACAGCAGGTAGGCTTCGCGCCCGAGCGCGCCGGCGAGATGCGCGACCATCGTGTCCACCGTGACGACCGCATCCAGCGCGGCGATCGCCGCGGCAGTCGTCAGCACGTCCGCACCCGACGGCACGGCACTTCTCAGTGCCGGGAGGTCGCCGACGTACTCCTGCCGATATTGCAGGCACCAGCAATGCACGCCGGGGATCGCCACGGCTTTCCGCAGGCTGTCGAACGGCACCGAGCGCGCGTCGTCCCAGCCGCCCGACTGCCAGCACAGCCCAGATTTCAGGCCGCGCCGCCGATCGAGCTTCATGGGACGGGCGGCGAGATACGGCACCGTGGCGGGCATCGCGTCCAGGCGCAGGGCGTGCGCGAGTTCCATGATCTCCACATTGCGCTCCGCCGGCCTGGTCGGCGCAGCGGGCCGGAACGGGATCAGACGGTCGATGCCTTCCATCGTCGCCAGCAGATCGAACAGCTCCGGCTGCACCTCGACGCTGACCGAGGCGGCGTGCCGACGCAGTTCCGGCAGGAATCGGGCGAACTGGATCGTGTCGCCGAGGCCATGATAGCAGCGCACCAGCACGTCCCGACCCTCGAAATCTTGGCCGTCCCAGACCCAGCGGCGATGGTACGGCAGGCGAGGATCGTCGCTCGCGCTTTCGTCGACGGTTGGCCAGCACGGCATCGCTGATCGCGTGGGCGGCACGAAAGTCGCCTCGTCGCATCGCATTCATCCAGCCCGCGTCCACGCTCACGGTCCCGGCCGCCGCAGCACGAAGGCGCGCCCGTCCCAAAGCCTGAATGGCGCATCCCCCAGGCCGGTCGCGACGAAACCATGCGCCGGGGCCCATCGTGCCGCCTCCGCCACATCCGCCGCGGGATCGCCGCGGTACGACAGATTGAGAATGGCAAGCGCGCCGCCATCGCGCAGGATGCGCGCCGCGTCTACAACGTGTCGCTCCGCCAGCATCGCTCCAGCCTGCATGAGATACGGGAAGCTGTCCACCGCCAGCACCAGATCGAACCCTGCCGATGGTGCAAGGGCGAGATCCGTGCCGGTTGAGACCGCGAAGCGCGCGTTGGGTGCCGTGCAGCGGCGTCGAGCCTCGTCGATCATGGCCTGCGACACGTCGAGCCCCAGCACCGAGCGCACGCGCGAGGCAAGCCCGGCGGCGACGCGGCCGATGCCGCAGCCGAGATCGAGCACGTCGGCCGTTGGCCCGATCAGGCGCGCCGCGTCCAGCCACGCCACGATCTCGTCCGTCGCCGCCGCCAGAATCGCCGGATCGCCGAGCGAATAGGCGGCGACACTCGCCTCGGGCGAAGCGGCGACCGCGCGATCGAACAGGCGCCGGATCCGCGCCACGGCCTCGGCGGGCTTGGTCGTCGGCGCCTCATGATCCACATCCGCGAAGATTGCCCGCAATCTTCGCAAACTGTCCCGGCGCGCGTCGATCACGTGCAGGAGCGCACGGCCGCGCGGCGTTTCATCTGGCGCCAATCGCTCGGCGATCTGGTCGGGCGACGCGCCAGCCAGCAGCAGCCGGGCGAGCGCCACCTCGGCCGAGACGCCGCCCGCCAGATAGAGCCCGAGGTCGCCGTCGCCGATCACGCAGGCACCAGCCGGCACGTCGCGTTCATCCGATCGACGCCGCCCCACGCGTATTTGTAGCGCTCGCCGCCACGCAGGAAATGCAGTTCCGTCCGCCCCTCCCGCACCGCCGTCTCGATCATCGCGCCCAGCAGCACGGTGCCTGGGCTCTCGCGCGCATGGTCCGGGTCGTAGCCGCTGAGATAGAACAGGATGCGGCGCGGGCCGGCGAGCAGCGTGTAGTAGGCCGCCACGATGCGCGCTCCGAAACGCAGCACCGCCAGCCGCAGGGCGCCGGCCGCCAGCAGCAGCGGGGCTGCGTCCCGGTGGAACGCGCGCACGCGCGGATCCGCAACTACACCGTCCCCGGCCCAACGCGCTTCATGCAGCCGGAACAGTGCGTCGAGCAGCACGGGCGCCGTTTCCGCGGTGGCGATCTCGGTCGTGCAGCCACCGATGCGCGCTACGCGATGCCGGTTCATCCGCAGCTTGCGCAGCGCCGCCGCCGGAACATGGGCGCGCAATTGCTCGACCGCAGACGGAAGCGCGAGCACCGGGCACGCATCGGCAGTGCGCCATTCGCCGCGCCAACCCTCCGGTGCGCCAACTCCGCGGAAATGCGCGTCCGGCGGCACGTCGAGCAGGTCGCAGACGGTCGCACCATCTTGCCGCGCCTGGCTCAGCGCCACGCGAAGCAGCAATTGGGCAGCGTCCTCCGGCACGCCGGGGGCGAGCAGCACGTCCTGATAATCGGTGAGTCCGGCACCCATCGGCAGAAGCTTGCACTCGGATCCGTCATCCAGAACATACAGCGGCAGAATGCCGGCCATCAATTCGCCGTCATGCAGCACCGCGACGCGCGGCGCGCCGGTGCCGAATTGCCACCACCAGGGCAGCTGCCATGCCGGCGACTGGAACGGCGTCGCGGACGGCGCGCGGCGCCACAGCTCCTCCCAAGCGGGGCGGAGCGCTGCCAGCTCCGCGTCGGTGGTGATCAGATCGACGGCAAGCGCCGTCATGCCGCCACCCGCGTGGCGAGCGCGCGGTAGCGCGCGATATAGGCTTCCGCCATGCGCGCGCCCGAGAAGCGCAATCGCGCAGCCGCCCGGCACGTATCGGGGTCGATCGTCTCCGCGCGTCCGATCGCCGCCGCCATCTCGCCCGCATCGCGCACGAGAAATCCAGTGCGCCCATGCGCGACGATCTCGGCCAGCGCGCCAGCGGGAAACGCGATCACCGGCGTGCCGCAGGCCAGCGCCTCCATTGCGACGAGCGAGCTGGTCTCCGGCGCCAGGCTCGGCACCAGCAGGCAGCGCGCCGCCGTCAGCAGCCGCCGCTTGCGCGCGAAACCGAGCGGCCCGAGGAACCGCCGCCACCGATCGAGCCGGGGCCGCACCGCATCGGCGAAATAGGCCTGATGCTCGGGGTACGGAAACACGTCGCCGCCGATCAGCAGCGGCACGCCGGCGGCATGGGCCGCGTCCAGCGCGAGATGCGTGCCCTTCTCCGGGCAGGTGCGCGCGAGCATAAGCGCGAAGCCGCGCCGCGCGTGACGCACGACCGACAGCCGTTCGAGGGGCACGCCGTTCGGGATCGGCGGCAGCAAGCGAGCGCCGCTCGGGCACGCGTCGCTTTGCGATGTGGAGACGCAATGCAGCCAGGTATCGGGCCGCGACGGCGCGAGCGCCGCACGCGGGTACCAGGATGGCGGCAGATGCAATGTCGCCAGCACGGGCGGCCCCGGTGGCGGCAGGCACGCGGCAAAGTCGAAGCCGTGCATGTGGACGACATCGACCCGCTCCCGCCGCACGAAATCCGCCACCGCGGCGCGGGTCGCGGCCTGCGCGTGCCGACGCACGGCCTCGCCGATCACGCCTGACGGGGCCTCAGTCGTCGGCATCAACTCGCCCGCGACGACCGAGCCTTTGCACGCCACGACAACCGAGCGATGACCGGCGGCGACGAGCGACGCATCCAGCGTCGAGAGCACCTGCTCGGCGCCGCCGACCGCGTCCGGACCGACGGGAGCCAGGGAGTAAGCGACGCTGAGCACGGTCAGCATCGCACGCGCTCACACCGCGTATCGGCGGATCATCGCCGCGCAGAACTCGGCAAACGCCTCGGGACGCTTCGGCGGCGCGGTGTAGTGCTCCCAGACGCCCTCGTGCTCGGGGGTGAAGCAGAATGTCACGGTGACGTCGAACGGTTCCAGCGCGCGCATCTGCCGGTCGAACCAATCGAGCGCGTCGGGGCGGAACCAGTCGGCCCAGCTCAGCCCCGTGCGGAGATACGTGACGCCGAGCTCCTTGAGCCAGCGCACCGCGTCGTCAAGTCGGTGATCCTCGAAATGGAACCACTGGCAGATGCCGAGTTCCGGTGTGCAATCTCGGAAGGCGCGAGCGGCGCGCTTGGGGTTCCCGTGCTCGTCGAGCAGGCCCATGTGGAAGTGTCGATAGTAGGAAGAACCCTCCGCCTCGCGATGACGCGTCGTCGCCGGCCACGCGGCGGGCAGGTCATAGAGACTGTACCAATGGATGCGCGGCGCGCGCCCGGCGAGCAGCTCCGCGGTGCGCCGCAGGCCCCATTCCTGCACCTCCTCCGCGCCGAAGGTGGAGACGCCGACCTCGGAGACCCACACCGGCAGGTGCGTCGCCTGCTCGATCGAGGCGATCTTGTCCGGCCACTCGTCGATCATCCAGTGGTTCCAGTCGAGCGGGAAGCCGTGCACCGCGACGGCGTCGAGCTGTTCCAGGACGCCCTGCGCCGCCATCAGACGGATGAAATCGGGGTCGATCGGCGACATGCCGCCAAGGACGCGAGGCAGGCCGGGCCGCTCCGCCGCGATCGCCTCGCCGGCAAGCCGCGCCATCTCGGCGAACACCGCCCAACCCGGATCGTTCTCGAAATCCCAGTGGGATTTGTTGTTCGGCTCGTTCCAGATCATGGCCGCTTCGATCATCCGGCCGCGCTCTCCCTGCCCCGCGCCGGGTACACCGCGCCGTAGCCCTCCGATACCCGCGCCCCGCGGCGGCAGATGAACACCTCGTCCTCCGGGTGGCTCAACACGGAGAATCCCGCACTGCGCAGCATCGCCTCCGAGCACGCGCGGTTTGGCGCCCACCAGTTGGTCGGGTCGTGCGCGTAGCGGTGCTCGATGAAGTGGAGTTTCGGGAAGCCAGGATCGTCGAAGATCTCCGCGTCCCAGAACTCATAATCCTCGCGCAGCGGCAGCGCGCGGTCGCTGCCGCGCTGCATGGACTGGAACACCAGCAGGTCGCGCGCGACGTGCTCGTGGATAAGATCGAGCGCCAGCAGGGGATGGCGCAGGTGGTAAAGAACGCCGATGAAGAACACGACGTCGAACCGCTCGCCCAACGCGCCCACGTCATAGACGGAGAGCTGACGGAACTCGATGTCGAGACCCTCCACCTCGGCCGCGAACCGCGCCTGCGCGAGGTAGTCCGGGTCGAAGTCGATGCCGAGCACGCGCGACGCACCTCGGCGCTTCATCTCCATCGAGTAGAAGCCGCCGTTGCAACCGATGTCGAGCACGGTCTTGCCGACAAGGCTCTCGGGAATTGCGGTGGCGAATCGTTGCCACTTGATCTGCGGATAGTCGCCCAGGAAATGTTCGGGAGCAGTCCGCACCCCCTTGAGATCGAGGTTGTGGAACCACGGCCCGAGCGCCTGTGCGCGCGCCCTGATCCGCTCCGGCGTCCATGCGACGCTCACCCGCGCACTCCCGCCATGCGCGGGCGAACCGGCCGGATCTCCGGCACGGCGCGGCCGCCGAGCAAGCCGATCGCCTCCCGATAGCCGTGCAGGGTGCCGACGTCGACGTAACTCTCTCCCCCGCGCACGCCCTCTGCCTCTCCGCCCGACGCGAGCCACGCGTTGACCAGCGTGCCGACAAACTGGTCGCAGCGCTGCCGCCGCACCCAGAGCGCGTGCAGCTGATGCAACATCGCGCCGGGCAGCTTGAAGGCGCCCCAGATCCATCGCGATGAGGCCTCCGCCGACTTGACCTGGATCTGCCGCACCCGCCCGCTCGTATCGGTGTCCACCGCGTCGAACAATTCGGGATGCTCGACCGGGAACAGCAAGAACGACATGCGCCCGTCCGGCAGCGCGCGCAGCGCATCCTCGGGAAACCAGATGGTGTCGGGCAGGCCGACGATCACCTGCTCGTCGGCGCTGATCAGCGGCAGCGCGCGGAAGATCGCGTCGCAGAGCCCCGCCGCCTGGTCCTGGATCACGTAGGCGATGCTCGCCTCATCCAGCGCGCCGCCGTAATACTGCAGGATGTCGGATTTCCACGGCGAGATCACGAAGCAGATCTTGTCGGCGCCGCCGCGCACCATGCGGTCCACGAGATATTCGCTCACCGCGCGCGGCCGCTCGACGCCGTTCGCGTCGATCCAGCTTCCGACCGGCAGCAACTCCTTCGAGAAGGCGAGCGGCTGGATGCGCGTGCCGTTGCCCGCCGCCGGGACGATGCCCCACATCTCATGCCTCCTCGCTGACGGCGCGGCGCGTGTGCGCGTTCTCCAACGCCGCGATCAGGTCCGCCGCCCGCCGATATGCGCTGTGCTGGTCGAGCACCCGCTCGCGGGCGCCGCGGGCGATCCGCGCCAGTTCCGCACTCGGCAGGGCAAGCGCCGCCATCGCGGCTTCCGTGTCGTCCGCGACGAGTATCTCGCGGCCGGGCTCGAAGAACGCATCCAACCCAGCCCAGGAATCGGTCAGGATCGGCACGCCGCACGAGGCGGCCTCGAACAGGCGTCCTGAGGGACACCAGCCCATCGCCGCCATCGCCGCGCGCGTCACATTCAGCGTCATGCGCGCGGAGCTGTAGAATGCGGGATGCTCCGATGGCGGCAGATGGCGGACGAAGAAGATGTTCGCCGCCCAGGGAAATTGCTGCGGATATTGCGCGCCGCCGATGACGAACCGCTCCCCAGGCAGCTGCCGCGCCGGCTCGATGAACAGCCGCTCCAGCGCCGCCTGCCGGTCCTCGGCGTAGGTGCCGAGATAGGACAGCAGCGCGCCATATTCGAGGCGCGGCTCCGCCGGACGGTGCAAGTGCGGATCGACGGAGCCGTAGATGGGCACCGCATCCTTCGCCCCCAGCCGCGTGCGCAGCAGGTCGAGCGCGGCGCCTCCCGTGTAGCTCAGGACCAGATCGTAGCCGGCGAGACCCTCGGCGCCGATATACGGCACCGCCTCGCCCGCATCGAGCCGCGCCAGCGTGACGGGCGTGTCGAGATCGTAGAAGCAGCGGAGCGGCACGCGCGAGTCGCCGAGCAGGGCCTCGGCCTCCAGCGCGTCGGGGCAATAGGAGGTGACGATTCCGACATCGCTTTCGACCAGCGCGCGGCGCGCGTCCGGCAGGACGTCCGCCCAGTCGCGATACAGCACCAGCCGACCACCATCGGGCAGCCCCGTCAGGTCGCGGTTCGCCGCGTAGTAAGGCACGTCCCGCTCGTAGAAATCGACGCGGTGCCCGTCCCGCAGCAGCGCCTTGATAAGCCCGCGCCAGAGAGCGCCGTGGCCGTTGCCCCAGGTCGAACTGACGGAGAGGCCGAAGATCGTGATCCTCATGTCCGGCGCAACTCTGTCTCCCGACCGATTGCCGCAACGGCGCGGCTCAGGCGGGAAAACGAGCGAGTCGCCCCGCAGTTGCAGAGCTTCAGCTCAGCCGCGCAGGAGATCGCTGACCTGTGCGAGATCGCGCGCCATCCCGACGCAACGGGCGCGAGCCGTCGCGGACGGCGCGATCGTGTCAAGCACCATCAGCGGCAGCATCCCGGCCGCCCACGCGGCCTCGATCCCGACCTCCGAATCCTCGAGTGCCAGGCATCGCGCGGGGGCCACGCCGACCTGCGCGGCGGCGGTGAGAAATGCGTCCGGTCGCGGCTTGCCGCGCGGCACGTCGTCGCGCGTGACCACGGCTGCGAACCGGCGATGCAATCCAACGGCCCGTAAATGCCGCTCGGCGGTCGCGCGCGACGCTGAGGTCGCGATGGCGGTAGCCAGCCCGAGGTGCTCGATCTGTGCCAGCAGCTCCACAACTCCCGGCTTGAGCCGCAGTCCGTCGGCCGTGAGGACGCGCCGCCGCGCATAATAGGCATCCCGCAACGCCTCCCACGGGAAGTCCGCGCCATAACGTCGCCGCAGCAACGGGCCGCGCTCGCGGGTGGAGATGCCGACGAGCGTGCGATAGATCGCCGCGGGAATCGACAGGTCGAGCGTGCCGGCGGCCTGCATGAACGCGTCGCGATACAGCGCCTCGGTGTCCAGCAGCGTGCCATCCAGGTCGAAGATCACGGCCTCGACCGGCAGCGGCAGACGCGGCATCGGCGCGATCGTCGGGTCAGTGTGCTGAACTCGCATGACGCGGCGGGGCGCCCGATCCTTCACGTCGATCTGCGGCCAACGCTCCCTTACGGTCATGGTTGCTCCTGCCGCCGCCCATTGTCGGCGCAGGCAAAATGCTTTGTCATGCCGGGGCGGGATTGCAGGGGGAGACGGTCATGCGCTGGGCACGGTTCGGACGGGACGGGACGGCGGCCTACGGCATCGTGGAGGGCGAGGAGATCCAGCCGGTCTCGGGCACGCCGTTCGGGGAGTGGACCAAGAGCGGCGCGCGGCTCAGGCTGTCCGAGGTGAAACTGCTGGTCCCCGTCGTGCCGACGACGTTCTACGCCTGCGGCCTCAACTACGAGGAGCACATCCGCGCCGTGGCGGCGAAAGTCGGGCAGTCGCCCAACTTGCCGACGCAGCCCGACGTGGGCTATCGCGCCAACAACGCACTGATCGCTCCGGAGGAGGCCATCGTCATCCCGCGCGACGCGACCGACAAGGTACAGTACGAGGGCGAGCTGGTCGTCGTCATCGGCAAGGCCGCGAAGAACCTCACCGAGGCCGACGCGCTGTCCTGCGTGCTCGGCTACACCATCGGCAACGACGTCAGCGAGCGGAGCTGGCAGAAGCAGGACCGCACCCTGTGGCGGGCGAAAAACACCGACACGTTCAAGCCGATGGGACCGTGGATCGAGACCGACGTGAAGTTGCCCGATCTGGTGACGAAGATCCGGCTGAACGGGCGCGAGCTTATCCAGTTCCCGACCAACCACATGATCTTCGGCGTGGAGAAATTCATCGCCACCATGAGCCGCTATCTCACCCTGCACCCCGGCGACGTGATCTGGATGGGCACCGAGGGCGAGACCGCCGACATGCAACACGGCGACACGGTGGAAGTAGAGATCACCGGCATCGGCACGCTGCGCAATCCGGTGGTGCGGGAAGGGGCGTAGGCTCGGTCCCCATTGCGGAATCGGGCACGGGAGCCTGCTACTGGGCGACTGAGGCTTTCCCGATCCCGACCCACGCCGCGATGACTGCCAGCGCCGCCGAGGTCGCGCCCAGGGCACAAATGGCGGGCCAGTCCCCGACCGACCAGACCAGCCCGGCCAGCCATGCCATCACCCCAGCTCCGCCGAACTTGCCGACCATGTAGATGGTTGCCAGCCGCGTTCGGATGTCGGCCTGCAAGCTGAAGATGACCGTTCTGTTCGAGATGTCGGCCGCGGTCGCGCCCATGTCGAGCACGATCATCCCCACGATCACCCCGGCAACGGTGTCGCCGACAGCGGCCAACAGGCCCCAAGCCAGGAGCACGGCTGATAGTGCGAGGAGCAGCGACCGCCGCGGCCCCTTGCGGTCCGCGATGCCGCCCACAAGCGATGCGCAGACCGCGGCAGCCGCGCCGATGAGCGCCAGTCCGCCAACGCCGTCGCTGCGCCAACCGAAGGCCGGACCTTGCATATGAAACGAGATGCCGATCCACAAGACAGTGAAGGAGCCGGTGCCGAATGCCTGGCACAGGGCGGACCAGCGGACCTCGGGGACCGTGCGGAACACATGAACGAGGCTCCGTATCAAGTCGGGATAGGAGGCCCGCGTTGTCGCGGGCTCGAGGCGGACCGTCTGCCGCAGCGGGATCAGCATGAGGAGCATGGCGACGGACGCCATCGCGTAGACAGACCGCCAGCCGAAATGCAGCCCGATCACGCCGCTAATGCTGCGGGCCAGCAGCATCCCGACGAGCACGCCCTGCGCCAACAGCGCCGTGACCCGACCCCGATGTTCGTGCGGCGTTCGCAAGCTCGCATAAGGCGGCAGCACGTAGGGCGTGATGCCGAAGAAGCCGACGACAAGGCCAGCGCCAGGAGCGATGGCCCGTCCGGCGCCAGCGAGATCGCGAAGAGGGCAAGCGCCTGGACGATGACCGCGATCGTCAGCAGCCGTCGGGCGGGGACGGTGTCGCCGAGCGGCAACAGGAACAATATCCCGGCCGCGACCCCGAGCTGGGTCAAGGCGGGTATCAGTCCGACGGTGGAATCCGACAGGCGCAGCGAATGCCCGATGTCCACCAGCAAAGGCTGGGCATAGTTCGCGTTGGCCACGGCGAGCCCGCAGGCTGCTGCGAGTATCGTGATGCTTCTGCGCGAAAGCGACCCGACACACGCCCGCGCCGGCTCGCCGCGGGTCTCCCGAATTGCAGGCGGCTCCGAGCGATATCCGGCATCGGTCTCGAAACAGGTAGCCAAGCCAGCGCTGTCACGATCCATCGGTGCTGTCCCGATCCTGGCGGTGCTCAGGTGGCGGACTTGCCGCCATCCACCGAGAGCACCTGACCCGTAATGAAGCCAGCCTTGTCCGAGCCGAGAAAGACGATGGCCTGAGCGATCTCTTCGGGTGTGCCCGCACGCCTTGCCGGCACGCCCGCGACGAGGCCGGCCTTTCGTTCCGCGCTCCCCGTAAAGCGGTTCAGCATCTCGGTTTCGACCGGGCCGGGAGCCACCGCGTTGACGCGCACGTTGGACGCCGCGCCCTCGAGCGCCGCCGCCTTGGTCAATCCCTCGACCGCGTGCTTGCTGGCCGTGTAGATCGACGCGCCGGCCGCGCCCTTGTGGCCCATCGTCGAGGAGAGATTGACGATGCTGCCGGAACCCTGCCGCTGCATGACACGCATCTCGTGCTTGAGGGCAAGCACGACCCCGAGGACATTGGTGTCGAACGTTGCGGCATAGGTCGCTGCGGACTGCTCCGTCAGAGGCCCCGGCTTGCCCTCGGTACCTGCGTTGTTGACGGCGATGTCCAACCTGCCGAAGCGCGCGACCGTCTGATCGACCAGGTTCCGAATATCCTCATCGTCGCGCACGTCGGCGCGGATGAACTCTGCTTCGCCGCCAAGATCGCGCAGTTCGCTCGCCAACGCCTGGCCGAAATCGTCGTGGCGGCCGGACACGGCGATGCGCGCGCCTTCGCGTGCGAAGGCAACAGCGGTGGCCCGACCTATGCCGGTCAGGGCGCCGGTAATCAGAACGACGGGCGTGCTCATCGGCTTGATTCTCCATAGCTGCGAGGTATCGCGTTATCCCGGCGCACCGGCTCGGCAGGATGCCGATGGCGCCGCTGTGATCAAGGATTTAGGTATCCGTGGCGGAAAAGGGAAAGACCTTGTATGACTGGTCCCATACCTCGTGGGCATGGGTTCATGGAACTGCGCCACCTGCGCTATTTCGTCGCGATCGCCGAGGAAGGCAGCTTTACGCAGGCGGCGGAGAAGCGATTGCATACGGCGCAGCCCTCGCTGAGCCGGCAGATCCGCCAGCTCGAGACCACGCTGGATGTCCAGCTCATCATCCGGGGGCCGCGCGGCATGGAGCTCACGCCGGCCGGCACGGTCTTTCTGGAACATGCGCGCCAGATCCTGTCGCAGGTCGAAGCGGCGGCCGAAGCCGCACGACGGGCCGCTCAGCCCGCGAAAATCCCTTTCACGATCGGCTTTCTGACAGGACATGAGATGGGCTGGCTGCCCAAGGTGCTGGACATCCTGCAAGAGGAGCTGCAGGGAACGGAGCTCACCATTCACAGCGCCTCATCGCCGGAACTCGCGCGCGCGCTGATCGGCGGCAAGATGGACGTCGCATTCCTCCGGCCGGATCACGAGGCGGGAGGACTGGAGTTCAAACCCGTGACCGAGGAGCCGCTGTTCGTGCTGCTGGCGGCCGATCACCGCCTGGCGAGGCGGCAGTCGGTTCGCGTGGAAGCCATCCGCGACGAACCCTTCATCAGCTTTTCGCCGCAGTATTCCCCAGCACTGAGGCGCGTCATCGACAACTACCTGCGGCACTCGAGCCTCCATCTCACGCCTGTGCACGAAGCGGAAACCTTGCCGATGGTGATCTCGATGGCGCTGTCGACGCGCGGGGTGAGTTTCCTGCCGGCCTACATGGGGAGGCTACTGCCATCCTCGGTGGTGGGACGGCCGTTTCATGGGAGGGCTCCGACGATCACTCTGGCGCTCGGCTACAACAGGAGCAACCCGTCTCCCCTCCTGAAGCGCTTCCTGTCGAAGGCAGACGAACTCATAGCGCAGCGAACTAGCGGCTCAGCTCCTTCGTCATCTCGTCGAGCCCATTCAAGGTCAGCGGGAACATCCGGTTCTCCATCTGCTGGCGGATGATGCCGATCGACTGGGTGTAGTGCCAGCTCTCCTCCGGCGTCGGGTTGAGCCAGGCGGAGCGACGATAATGCGAGATCAGCCGGTGCAGCCAGACATTGCCCGGCTCGTCGTTCCAATGCTCCACTGAGCCGCCCTGCATCAGGATTTCGTACGGGCTCATCGAGGCATCGCCGACGAAGATCGCCTTGTAGTCGGCGCCGTAGGTGCGCAGCAGCTCGAGGGTAGAGATCTGCGTCTCCTGGCGGCGGCGGTTGTTCTTCCACACCCGCTCGTACACGCAGTTGTGGAAGTAGAAATATTCCAGGTGCTTGAACTCGCCGCGCGCCGCGGAGAACAGCTCCTCGCAGACCCGCACGTGCTCGTCCATCGAGCCGCCGATGTCGAGGAACAGCAGCACCTTCACCTTGTTGTGCCGCTCCGGCACCAGCTTGAGATCGAGCATCCCGGCGTTGTTCGCGGTCGAGCGGATGGTGTCCGGCATGTCGAGCTCGGTCGGCTCGCCCTGGCGGGCGAAGCGGCGCAGGCGGCGCAGCGCCAGCTTGATGTTGCGCGTGCCGATCTCGACATTGTCGTCGAGATCCTTGAACTCGCGCTTGTCCCACACCTTCACCGCGCGACGATGGCGGCTCTCGTCCTGGCCGATGCGGATGCCTTCGGGGTTGTAGCCGTGCGCGCCGAACGGCGAGGTGCCCGCCGTGCCGATCCATTTCGAGCCGCCCTGGTGGCGCCCCTTCTGCTCGGCGAGGCGCTGGCGCAGCGTCTCCATCAGCTTCTCCCAGCCGCCCAGCGCCTCGATCTGCTTCTTCTCCTCCTCGGTGAGCAGCTTCTCCGCCATCTTGCGCAGCCATTCCTCGGGCAGCTCGCGCATCAGGTCGCCTTCTTCGGGTTCGAGCCCCTTGAAGAACTCGCCGAACACGCGGTCGAAGCGGTCGAGATGCCGCTCGTCCTTCACCAGGATCGAGCGGCCGAGATAGTAGAAATCGTCGAGGCTGTATTCCGCGACCCCGGCCTGCATCGCGCCGAGGAAGGCGAGATATTCGGTGATGGAGACCGGCACGCCGCCCTGGCGGAGCGCGAACATGAACCCCGCGAACATGGCTAACCCTTCCGGCGCGCGAGGAAGGCCAGCCGCTCGAACAGATGCACGTCCTGCTCGTTCTTCAGCAGCGCGCCGTGCAGCGGCGGGATCACCACATGCGTCTCGCGCGAGCGCAGCACCTCGGGCGAGAGGTCTTCCACCATCAGCAGCTTGAGCCAATCCAGCAGCTCCGAGGTCGCCGGTTTTTTCTTCAGGCCCGGGACATCGCGCACCTGGAAGAACACGTTCAGCGCCTCGCGCGCCAGCTCGTGCTTGATGTCGGGATAGTGCGCGTGGACGATGCGCTCCATCGTCTCGCGCTCGGGAAAGCGGATGTAGTGGAAGAAGCAACGGCGCAGGAACGCGTCCGGCAGCTCCTTCTCGTTGTTCGACGTGATGATGACCACCGGCCGCTGCTTCGCCACGATGGTCTTGCGCGTCTCATAGACAAAAAACTGCATCCGATCGAGTTCGAGCAGCAGGTCGTTGGGGAACTCGATATCGGCCTTGTCGATCTCGTCGATCAGCACCACCACCGGCGTCTCGGCCTCGAACGCGTCCCACAGCTTGCCGCGCACGATGTAGTTGGCGATGTCGTGCACCCGCTCGTCGCCGAGCTGGCCGTCGCGCAGGCGGGAGACGGCGTCGTATTCGTAGAGGCCCTGCTGCGCCTTGGTGGTGGATTTGATGTGCCACTCGATCAGCGGCATCCCGAGCGCCTGCGCCACCTCATGCGCCAGCACGGTCTTGCCGGTCCCCGGCTCGCCCTTCACCAGCAGCGGCCGCTGCAGCGTGACCGCGGCGTTGACCGCCACTTCGAGGTCGCGGGAGGCGATGTAACGCTCGGTGCTCTTGAAGCTGGCCACACTTGGTCCTTTCAGATTTTCGCCCGCGATGATCGGGGCATCCCGGCACTTGGGCAAGTGGAGTGACTATTCCGGCCCGGCGATCCGCAACCAGGGATGGCGGCGGTGCATGTCGGCGATCAGCTGGCGCTTGTTGTCCTGCTTGTCGGTCGAGCGGGCCAGCATCGACGTCTTGTGGACGCGATATTCGGCCAGAACCTCCGGGACGTGCTCGCCCCACAGGCCAAGCTCGACCAACCGACACCAGAAATCGTAGTCCTCCCAGCCGAAACGAACGTGGTCGTAGCCGCCCGCCGCGGCCCAGGCCCATTTGGCAATCAGCGCCATCGCGTCGATGTAGTTGCCCGTGACCAGCCGTCCGGGCGAGTACGGCGCGTCACCGACCACCGCCCCCTTGTCGCCGAATTGCTGCAGCGACGGATAGGCAAAGGCGGCCCGGCACACGTGCAGCCGCTCCAGCAGCGTCGCGCAACAGGCCGGACGCAGCCGGTTGTCGGCATCGAGCGGCAGCACGAACGGGGTTTCCGCCGCCGCGAACCCGCTGTTGCGCGCGAAGCCGAGCCCCGCGTTGGCGCGGTGCCGGCACACGACGAGCCGGTTGAACCGGCTGGCGTTGCGCCGCGCCCATTCCAGCACCAGCCCCGCGCTGTCATCGGTCGAGCCGTCATCGATCACCACGAGATCGAGCGGTTCGAGCGTCTGCAGCCGCACCGATTCCAACGCCTCGATGACCAAGCCTTCGTAGTTGTAGACTGGAACGATGACCGTCACCTCCGCCGCGCCGAGCGTGTCGGCGGCGAACAGTTCTTCCTGATCCGGCACGATCGGAGGCGGCCGGCGCGGCTCGGACTGGCGGCGCAGCTCAAGCTCGAAGGCACGCGCTGCCTCGCGGCCGCCCTCGATCTGGCGCAGCAGGCTGAGCATCAGCTCCTCGCGCCGCGCCGGCCCAAAGCGCCAAAGCACGTCGTGATAGGCGGCCCGCCCGACCGATCGCCGCCGTGCCGCGTCATCGACTAGCGCGAGGATCGCCGTGTGCCACTGCTCCTCGGTCTCCGAGAGAAAACCGGTCTCGCCGTCGCGGATCGCGCGGCGCATTGGCCCGGTGGGCGAGGCCACGGTCGGCACGTCGGCCAGCGCGGCCTCGAAATATTTGAGCTCGCTCTTGGCCTCGCAGAACTCGTTGCCGGTCTCGAGCGGGGCAAGATTGATGTCGAAACGGGCAAGCTCGTCGGGCAGGCGCTCGACCGGCACCATGTCGCGCCACTCGATCTGGGGCCCCAGCCCGGCGAGTGCGGCAAACTCGTTCACCAGCACGACGCCCTCGCCACTGTTCGGATCACGGAACAGCGTGAGCCGAGCGTGGTCGCGCTCGCGCAGCACGCGCGCCACAGCGCCCACGGCGATGGCGAAGTCGCGCTGGTGTGTGCGCGAGCCGGCGGCGTAGCCGATCCTGACCAGCCCGTCCTCATCGCCGATCCGCTTCGCCCGCAGCCCCCGCCGCGCGCGGGCATGGCTCGCCTCGTCGAAGCCGTTGGGCAGCACGAAGGCGGTGCGGCCGACGTCGCGCGCCTGGTCCGCCAGCTCCTCGGTCGGGCAGACGCAGATCGCGCTGGCGTCGAGCACTCGGCGGATCAGCTCGAAGAATGTCCAGGTGCCGCGCTCGGTGTGGCGGGCCGAGCGGATGCCGTCGATCACCTCGATGCGCGCCAGCTCCGGCTTGAACATCAGGTCGTCCACGTCGAACAGCAGCGTGGCGCCGATGTCTCCGCAGTTCTCGATGATGCCCTGCACGTGAGCGCTCCAGGGCACGCGCCACAGCACGACCACGCGCGCATCGGCCAAGGTGTGCGGCCCGACCGGGGCGGGTTCCGACCACTCGGCCCGCCAGCCCACGGCCTCCGCAGCCGCCATCGCGCGCAATACCCGATAGTGATGGCCAGGCGTGCCGGCCTCGCCCGAGATGAACAGGATGCGCGGCCGCGGGTCAGGTGCGGGTTCCGGCTCCGGTTCGCCGGCTCCGGCTCCGGCGCGAGGACCGGGACGGGCGTGGGACGATACAGGCCGAGCCGATGCAGCGCGCCGCGCGAGAGCCGCCGCGCCATGCCGGGCGGCCGGTTCGCGGGCGGCGCCTCCTGTATCGGCGGCGACGCTGGAGGTGGTGCAGGCGGTGGGGGCGGTGTGGGCGGTGGAGGGGGAAGCAGCGATATCGCGGGTCGGGGCGCTTCAGGCGGCGGCGCGGGCCGCGCGGCGGTCAACTGCATCGCGAGCTGCCGCCGGTCGGCGATCATCCGCTCGCGATCCCGGCGCAGGCCGTCGAGCTCCAGCCGCAGCGCGTCGGCCTGTGCGCGAGGGACGCTTTGCGCCCGTGTGTCCGATATTTCCTGCAACAGCGCCCAACGCTCCCCGAGCAGGGCAAAGCGCTCGCGGATCAGCCCGGCCGATCCCGGACGCCGCGCCCGACAGAGCGCCTGCACCGCTTCGGGCGCCGCGTCGCCGAACGCCAGCACGCCCAAGCCATGCGCGTGCAGGAACTCGAACGAGGGATAGCGCGCCGATACCTCCGCCCAGAATCGCCAGACGCCGAAATCCCGCTCGCGCACGTTGGTGTCGTGGAACAGCACCACCCCCCGGCGCGACAGCTTCGGCTGCCAGGAGGCAAAGTCGTGCGCCACGTCCTCGTAGCGGTGCCGGCCGTCGATATGCAGCAGATCCACCGAGCCGTCCGCGACATGGGACAGCGCCGCATCGAAGGTGCAGCGCAGCAGGCGCGAGAACCCGCCGTAGCGCGCGTCATGGAAGGCGCGCCAGTCGGTGAACACCGCCTCGTCATAGAAGCCCGCGTGCTCGTCGCCCGCCCAGGTGTCCACCGCGTAGCAGCTTGCATCGAGCCCGGCGGCGAGCACCGCGTCGCACAATGCCGCGTAGGAGACCCCCGCGTGGCTGCCGAGCTCGACGATCACGCCCGGCCGCGCGGCGCCCACGATCCAGCGGGCGAAGGGCACATGGCCGTACCAGGCGCTGTCCACCCCGATGCGGCTCGGGCGCGCGAACAGCGGCCCAAGCGCGGGGGCGAGCAGCGCACTCAGCCCCTCGTCCAATTCCGTTGGCGGCTTCCCTGTCCCGTCGGTCCGCCGGTCAGCGAACTGATCCATCCGCGCGCAGCCTTTCCCTTGGCGTCCGGCATCTTCTAGACCAGCTTGCCGGACGGACGGAAATCGCAGGCGCCAGAGCGGAGAACAGAGCGATGCCGGCGCCGCCCGGTCTGCCTTTTCGCGCAATACGACCCGTCAGGCCGCATCGCGCCCCACGTGCTGCGCTATCTCGGGCATCTCGCCGAGTGCGGCTACGTCCTCCATGTCGCCTGCTCCGGCGTCGAGCGCCTGGCCGACGAGGATGACGCGGCGTTGCGTCGCATGGGCGCGATCCCTCACCCGCGCCCCAATGCGGGCCTCGATTTCGGCGCCTGGCAGGAGCTGCTGCGCGCCGGATGCGCGGACGGCGCCGCCGGAGATCCTGCTCGCCAACGACAGCGTGTTCGGCCCCTTCGCCGACCTCCGCCCGCTGCTCGCCCGCGATGCGCGCCCGTCGCCTCGACGCCTGGGGCATGGTCGCGAGCACCGAGGGCGTGTGGCACCTGCAATCCTGGTTCGTCTGCCTCTCCGCGAGCGCCCTGGCCAGTCCGCCGGTGCAGCGCGTGCTGGCCCAGCCCTTCGCCGCGATGACCAAGCCCGAGATCGTCCTGCACGGCGAGCTCGGTCTCGGCGCCGCGCTGCGAACGGCCGGGCTCGCCTCCGCCGCCGCCGTTCGAGGAGCCGCGGAGCAGCCGGATGCGTCGGCTGGCGCGGATCAACCCGATGCACCTGCATTGGGCGTCGCTGCTGGCCAGCGGCGCGCGTGCCGTTCGTCAAGGTCGAGCTGCTGCGCGACAATCCGATCCGCATTCCCTGGGCCGATCGCTGGCCGTCGGTGATCGCGCGCAACACCGACTATCCGCTCGAGCTGATCCGCCGCCATCTCGGCGGCCCGACGCCGCTGCCGGCGGTGCGTGGCGCACGCGTCCTGCTCTATCTGCTGCTCACCCGCGACAAGGCCGAGGCGTTCCGCGCGTTGCCTTTCGTCCCTCAGGCGGACACCGCGCCGCGATCCGGCGTGACCGCGCCGGCGGCTTGCCGAGAGCAGGGTAAACAGCTGCCGCCGCCTGATCGTCGAAGGTGGCGAGCCGTGCCTTGTGCGGATTGCGGTACCCGGCCAGGCGTTCCGGCGCATCCAGCAGCGCGGCGATCGCCGCCTGGAGCGCCTCGTGGCATCCGTCCATCGGCACCAGCGTGCCGTTCACGCCGTCGACAATCGCCTCCGCCGGGCCGCCGCAATCGGTAGCGATCACCCACACGTCGCGCGCCAGCGCCTCGCGCACGGTGAGCCCGAAGCTCTCCTTCCACTGCGAGGGAAACACCAGCACGTCGATGCGCTCGAAGAACGCGTCCAGCTCGTCCTGCGCGTAGGCCGGCTCGGTCGTCACCCGTCCGGCGACGCGCCAATCGCCCACGTCGATCGACGCGAAGCCGAGATTGAGCGTGTTGTCGACCAGCAACAATTCCCAGTTGGTCTGCGTCAGGCCCTCGAACGCCCGGCGCAACATCGGAAACCCTTTCACCCGCTCGTCGCCGCCGACATAGCCGAAGCGCAGCACGCGACCGGGCCGGCGCGCGCGCGGACGGGCGGGCAGGCGGATGCCGTTGGTCTGCACCAGCAGCCGCGCCGGATCGAGGCCGTTGGCGCGATAGAGGTCGCGATGCGCCTCGCTCGGCGCCAGCACCAGCGCCGCGCCGCGCAATCCGCGCAGCAGCATGTCCAGCCGCTGCGGCAGGTGCCGCGGCCTCGGGGACGCAGGCGCGGCAGAGATTGAGGTCGATCCTGGTCTGGAAGCAATAGCGCCCGTCCGCGCGAACCATGAACTGGCGCGCGCACAGCCACCAGGCGTCATGCACCGTCACCACGTAGGGCACCCCAGCCCGCTGCGCAGGCGCCGAGAATGCTCGCGCCGAGGCCCTGGATGGAGTGGACGTGCACCACATCGGGCTGCACCGCGCGCAGCACGTCCAAGAACCGCGCGGCAACGGCGGGATTGTCGAACTCGCCGATGGCGTCCGGGTGCGCGGGGATTGCCGCGCTGACGATCGGCATCCCGTCCTGCTCGTAGCGCAGCAGCTCTGCGGTTCTCTCCGAATGCCGGACATGCGAGGTGAACACGAACACCTCCGCGTCGTCGCGCGCGTCGAGGCGACGCGCGGTCTCCTCCGCGACGATGGTGGCGCCGCCGAAGCTGCGCGGCCAGAAGAACACGTTCGCCACCAGCACGCGCAGCCCGCGCCTCTCCCGCCGATCGAGTCGAGGCGACCAGCGGCGAGAGCTGGTCGCGCGCCACGGCCGTCGGGCGCGTAGCGCGCCAGCACGGATCGCATCGCCGCCTCGCCCATGCGACGGCGAAGCGCGGCATCGGCGGCGAGCCGGTCCAGCGCGTCGAACCACGCCGGCGTGTCCTCGGCCAGCATCCCGGTCTCGCCGTGGACCACGACGGACGAAAAGTTGGCGCGCGGTGAGCACACGCTGGGCACGCCCAGGATGGCCGCTTCGAGGAACTTGATGTTGCTCTTGGCGTCGTTGAACACCGTGTCCTCGAGCGGCGCCAGCGCGATGTCGCTGTCCGCCAGCAGCGCCAGCCAGGTGCGATAATCCACCTGCGCCAAACGCTCGATCCGCGCGCGCGAGCCGGTCCATCTCGGGCGGCAAGGTCGAGCTCGCCGACGATCCGCAAGCCGCACCTCCGGGCGGCGTCCATCAGCCGCGCGAGCGCCGGTGCCGCGGCCGCGAAGTCGATGTCGTGCGTCTTGGTGCCGGAGCCGTAGATGATCCGCACCTCCGCCGCATCGCCCCGCGCGCGGCGAGGCGCGCAGCAGCGCGGCGGCCTCCAGCGTCTCCGCGTCGAGCGCGTTCTCGACCACCGCGGTCTCCGGCACGCCCGCCTCGCGCATCGCCGCCGCGAGATGCGTCGTGGACGCGATCGCCTTGTCGCAGGCGAGCATCGCGCGACGATACAGCCTGACGCCGACCAGCAGGTTCTCGCGCATCTCCGGCGTCAGCGTGTCGAGGTTGCGGTTGGCGCGGTAAAGCGCCTCGTCGAAGATGAGGTCGTCGACCTCCCACCAGCTCGCGACACCGAGCCGCCGCGCCTCCGCGATGAGGCCCAGCATCTCCCTGGTTCCCGGCACGCGATAGAAGATCACCAGCGAGCAGAGCTGCAGCGCCGAGCGCGATGCGGCGAGATCGTGCCAGTCGGTGACGGTGCAATCGACGCCAAGGCGCTCGATGAATTCCCGCTTCTGCCAAACCCGGTATTTCGCGCATTGCGGCACGCTGAGCTCGGCCACGATGAGCACGCGCGGCGCGAGCACCGTCACCGCCGGCCGCGCCAGCGGGGCGGAAAAGGCCGGGTGCGCCGTCGCGGTCGCCGGGCCGCGCCGTCGCAGCCGGCGGGCGACGCGCCGCAGCGTCCTCGGGACATCCCGCCGCACGACGGCGACGGTCTTGCGCGCCGCCGCCTCGCCACCCGGCCTCGCCCGCCAGCACGAGCGCACGCCGCGCCCGCCCAGGCGCATCGGACGGGCGGCGCCCCGCCGATCAGCCGGGCCGCGAGACGGAGCGGCGCCGTGACCTGCCAGAACGTCGAGTTGTAGAGACCTCGCGCAGCGCCTTCTCGTTGCGGGCGGCCCAGTCCAGGATGTCGGCCAGCCGCGCCGATTGCAGGTTTGCGCTCTCGTCGCTGGCCCGCGCGCGCTCCGCCAGGCGCGCGATCTCGGCGCGCAGTTCTCCGACTTCCGCGCGCAGCCTTGCCGCGTGCGCGGGATCGCTCGGGCCGGGTTCGGGCTCCATCGTGCCTGCCAAACGGTCGCCTTCGGAAGAGACGCCGGCCGGTTAGCACACACGCCG
Organism: uncultured Alphaproteobacteria bacterium; assembly: GCA_963799825.1. GTDB lineage: Bacteria > Pseudomonadota > Alphaproteobacteria > Acetobacterales > Acetobacteraceae > JAFKFI01. The sequence continues at coordinate 824,332 of CAWCYL010000006.1, read as the reverse complement.
GCGACCGCCTACGGCCGCCGGCGCGGAAACGGGCCGACCCGACCCTGACAGCCAAGTCCACCAAGCCTCCTTATACGCGGCCCGTTTGCTTCTCGGAAAGGCCGACGTGATCCACTGCGCCTGCCATAGCGCGGGGGCCGGAGAGTGCGAGGCGTCATCCTGGGCGTTCTGTTGGCGGCACAGCTGGCGCTGGCGACATCCGGCCTGGCGAGCCCGTCCGATGCCTGCCAGCGCGCCGCCGCGCTGGCCGAGCGACGCTGGGCGCTCCCGGCGAACCTGCTGCTCGCCATCGGGCAGGTCGAGAGCGGCCGGCGCGACGCGGCGACCGGCCAGGTGCAGCCCTGGCCCTGGAGCGCCAACGCCGCCGGGTCCGACTACGTGTTTTCGTCCCTGCCCGAGGCCCGGGCGGTCGTGGGGTTCCTGCGCGAGCGCGGCATCGCCTCGGTCGACGTGGGCTGCTTTCAGGTCAATCTCCACCATCACCCGACGGCGTTCGCCAGCGTCGCGGAGGGGTTCGATCCCTACGCCAACGCCGACTACGCGGCGCGCTTCCTGCGCCGGCTGTTCGAGCGCAGCGGCAGCTGGGAGGCGGCGATCGGCGCATACCACTCCGCCGACCCGAGCCTCGGCGGCAGCTACCGCGCCAAGGTGCTGCGCGCCTGGCGCACCCTGCGCGCCGGATTTCTACCCGCATCCGCCGCCGCCGGCGCGAGCGGGCGATCCGTACGTCATCCTGCTCGCCGCCTCGGCCACGCCCATCCCGGTCTACACCCCGCAAACCTTGCCTCCCGCGCTGCGGGCCGCGCTCGGCCTGGAGGCGGCGAGGATACCCGGCGCCAAGATGATCTGTTCCTTTTTTTGGAAATTCCCCTTGACCCGAGCTAATCCCTTGATGCAATCTATGGTTGTGGAGAGCCATCTCTCTGCACCGGTCTCGGCTGCGGCAGGTCGCGGGTTTGCACCTTCGTCCGGGCTCGGATCACCCACCGCGACCGGCATGAGGCCGGCTCGCTCCTTTGCAGGAGTTTGCCCGATGTTCGCTCTGCTCTACCAGATCGCCTCCGACTTCCGCCGCGACCGCAAGGCCGTGACCGCGCTGGAATACGGCCTGATCGCCGCGCTGATCGCCGTCGCGATCATTGCGGCGCTTGACGGCGCTCGGCAGCGGCCTCACGGCGACGTTCACCAGCATCGCGACAAGCCATCTGCGGCGTGAGATCGGCCCTCGGACCGGGGGAGGCGCGCCCTCCTTCCGGCCGGGTCAGGCGAGGCGAACGAGCTCGACTGGTCCGAGGACGCACGGACCATGAGTTTGCTCCCCGAGTTCTGCGTTGATTGTCGCATGCGGTGTGCTGTTGCTCGCCGCAGCGCACGACTTGGCAGTTCGCACCGTGCCAAATCGTTTCATCTGCGTCCTGGCGATCTGCGGCGCGGCGCTCGCGACTTCGCAGCAGCGGCTGCTCCCCTCGGTCATCTTGGCGATCCTGCTGCTCATCGTCAGCGCAGCGCTCTGGCTGCGCGGCTACATGGGCGGCGCGGATGCCAAGCTGCTGGCCGCAAGCGGTCTGCGTGGTCGCGCCCGGCAGCGTCGGCCTCATGCTGCTCGCGACGGCCCTCGCCGGGGGCGCCCTGTGCCTCCCCTATCTGCCGGGAAAACGCCTGTTCGCGCGCCCCGCCCCCGGCCGACCCGTCGGAATGCTGAGCCGGGTGCTGCGCTGCGAACGCTGGCGGCTGCGGCGGCGCGGGCCGCTGCCCTATGCCGTGGCGATCGCCGCCGGAACGCTGTTCGCCCTCCTGCAAGGAACCTGATCGCCATGCTGCGCGTGCTCGTCATCGGGATCGCCGGGCTGATCTTCGCGGTCGTCGGTCTTTTCGCCTATGTCGGGCTGCAGCCCGCGACCGTGCCGGCCGCGGCACCGCCTCCAATGGTCGCGGTGATCGCCACGGCGCATCCGGTGCGCGCCGGCAGCCTGCTGCAGCCCGCCGACCTCGCCGCGCGCGAGGTGCCGTCCGACAAGGTGCCGGCCGGCGCCCACCCCGACACCGCGGAAAATCGCAGCGCCCTGGTCGGCGCGATGGTGCGGCGCATGTTGGCCGAGCACGAGGCGATCGCCGCCGATGACGTGCTGCGGCCTGGCGAACGCGGCTTTCTCGCCGCCGTGCTGCAACCCGGCACCCGCGCCGTCTCGGTCGCGGTCGACGCGGTGTCGGGCGAGGCCGGACTGATCTGGCCCGGCGACCGCGTGGACCTGATCCTGACGCAGACCATCGAAGGCATGGACCAGTCGCTCGCCCATCGCGTGGCCGGCGAGACCGTGCTCGGCGACGTGCGGGTGATCGCGGTCGACCAGCACATGGTGCAGGGCGGCCAGGCCGGCGGACTGCTCGACGGACGCGGGCCGGCCTCGCGCACGATAACCCTGGAGGTGACGCCGCACGACGCCGCCCGCATCGCGGTCGCCACCCGGCTCGGCAAGCTCCAAGTGGTGCTGCGGGCCGCCCAGCCCGACGTGCTGGCGACGGTCGCGCCATCGCCGCCGGCGCGCGAAACCACCCCACCGACGGCCCTTCCCGTCGCCGTGCCCAGCCCGACCGCCGCCCCCGCCTCCGTATCGAACCCCGGTGGCACGGTCTGGGGCGGCGACGTCTCCCGCGCCCTCGGCCCGAACACAAGCGCACGCAGCCCCGAGGTTCGGCTCTTCCAGGGCACCAAGCCGGTCGAAGCTTACAAATTCTAAACTTTTGCGTGTTGCACTCGCCGGGTTCCGAAAATCGGAAACGGAAGGTCTCGCAGTGCCCTTTTTCTCCAGCCAGACCCGCGCGTCCCGATCGACCAGGATCGGATTCTTCCTGGTGCTCGGCGCGTCCACCTTTCTGCCAGCGGCGGCGCAGACCCCTCCGATGCCGCTGGCCCCACCCGCGCTCGCGCCCGTCGCTTCGCAGGCGGATGGCGCGGAGGAAGCAGCCTTGGCAGCCGCCGTCCCAGCCGAACCGGGCGCCCGCCAGGCGACGGCACCTCGCCTCGCCACGGGCGTCGCCGGAACCGGCCGGCTCGCCATCACCCTGAACGTCGGGGCCGGGCGCGTGGTCACTCTCGCGCAGCCCGCCACCAGCCTGTTCGCCGCCGATCCGAAAGTCGCCGAGGTGCGGCCGGCCAGCCCGACCAGCCTTTTTGTCTTTGGCATCGCCCCTGGCCGCACCACCATCGCCGCCCTCGGCGCGGGCGGCACGCCGGTCGCGCAGATCGACCTGACGGTGCGCCCCTCCGCCTTCGGTTCGGGGGAAGTGGCCGGCCTGGTGCGCTTCGGGCTGCACTTTCCCGGCATCGACATCAAGGCGACGCCGGGCGGCTACACCGTCACCGGCCACGCCGAGACCCCGGCCGACGCCGAGCGCGTGCTGTCGGCCCTGCGGCCCTATCTCGCCCCCGGCCAGACCATCGACAACCGGCTCGCGGTCGATACCCCGCTCACCGTCAACCTGCAGGTCCGCGTCGTCGAGGTGCAGCGCACCGTGACCCGCCAGCTCGGGATCAACTGGGGCGCGGTGGTCGCCAATTCGGGCGGCTTCATCACCGGCCTCTCGGTGGTGAATCGCGTGGTCGACGCCACCAACCTGCCCGACCGCTTCGCCATCGGCTACAACGGCGCCAATGGCAGCGTGAACGCGATCGTCGACGCGCTGGCGCAGGACCAGCTCGCCGTCGTCCTGGCCGAGCCAAACCTGACCGCGCAGAGCGGCGAGACCGCGAGCTTCCTCGCCGGCGGCGAGTATCCGATCCCCATCGCCCAGCAGAACAACACGATCAGCGTCGAATACAAGCAGTACGGCGTGTCGCTGGCCTTCATCCCCACCGTGCTGTCGGCGAACCGCATCAGCCTCAAGGTGCGCCCCGAGGTCAGCGAGCTGACCAATCAGGGCGCGGTCGACATCTCGAACGGCAGTCAGACGCTGCACATCCCGGCGCTGACGGTGCGCCGCGCCGATACCACCGTGGAGCTGGCCAGCGGCCAGAGCTTCGCGATCGCCGGCCTGCTGTCCGACAACTCGACGCAGAACGCGCGCGGCCTGCCCTGGCTCGGCGAGCTGCCGGTGATCGGCCCGCTGTTCCGCTCCACCGCATTCCAGCGCGGGCAGACCGAGCTGGTCATCATCGTCACACCCTACCTCGTGCGTGGCGTCCGCGACCCGACCGCGCTGGTGACGCCGACGCGCGACATGGTGCTGTCCAACGACCTCGACCGCATCGTCTACAACCGCCAGCTCGCGCGCGGCACGGCGCAGCCGACAATGACGCACATCCCGCTCGACACCGGCTTCATCGCGCCATGAGGGCCCGTTCCATGCCCATCACCGCCAAAAGTCTCCTGGCACTCGGCTGCCTGCTCGCCGGCTGCGCGGAGATCGACCCCTACCAGCGCCCCGGCGTATGGCATCCGCTCGGCGCCAACGCGGCGAACCTGCGCGCGATGGTGTCCGATCCGCGCGATTTGGAGTTCGGCCGGGCAAGCGGGCCCTCGCCGGGCGACATCGGCGCCGCAGCGGTGGCTCGGCTGCGCGCCGATGCGGTCCGCCGGCTGCCCGCCTCCGCCATCTCGCACGTGCGCGCCAGCGAAACCGGCCCGGCCCAGGGCCCCGGCGACGCGGCAACTCCCGCGGCGCCGGTCGCGGCGCCGGCCGCCGCGGCCGCCAGCCAATGAACGACATCGCCATCAAGGCCGATGCGGAGCACGGCCCGGAGACTGCCCGGACCCGCGCCGCGATGCTGGCCTTCGCCACCGACGCGGAGACCGAGACGGTGCTGCGCGACGCGCTCACCGCGGAGCTGGCCGACGGCGTGGAGGTCCGCCGGGGCGGGCTGGAGGAGGCGGCACGCACCCTCAAGCGCAACCCGTCGCCGCACGTGCTGCTGGTGGACATCAGTGGCAACCCGCAGCCGCTGGCCGCACTCGCCGAGCTGTCGCAGCTGGTCGAGCCCGACGTGCGCGTCCTGGCGATCGGCGACCGCGAGGATCTCACGCTATATCGCGGTCTGACGCATGGGCTCGGCGTGCTCGAGTACCTGTTCAAGCCGCTCACCCGAGAGATCGTCGCCCAGCATTTCGGGCCGATCCTCGCGCGCCAAAACCCCGGAGCGCGACTGCTGCGCGGCGGCCGCGTGATTTCCGTGACCGGCGTGCATGGCGGCGTCGGCGCCACCACGATCGCCGTCAACCTGGCGTGGTATCTCGCCGAGCGCGCGCGCCGGCACACGCTGCTGCTCGACGGCGATCTCTACGGCGGGGCGGCGGCGATGCTGCTCTCGGTCAAGCCGCGCCCCGGCCTCAGGGTCGCGCTCGAAAACCCGGATCGCGTGGACGAGCTCTTCATCGACCGCACCGCGCAAGCGGTGGGCGAGCGGCTGTTCGTGCTGTCGGGCGAGGGCAAGCTGGCCGATGCTCCGCCGGCCGCCGTCGGCGCGCTGGCGCAGCTGCTCGAGATCCTGCGGCGGCGCTACAAGTTCCTGGTCTGCGACGCGCCGTTCCCGGCGAGCCGGATCGGTCGCGAGATGTTCGAGGTGGCGCACCAGCGCGTGCTGGTGACGGAGCCGTCGGTCGCCGGCGCGCGCGACGTGCTGCGCTATCTCGCGGTGCCGCAGCCGCCCGGAGCCGCCGGCGCCCCGCTGGTCGTGCTGAACATGGCCGGGCTCAAGGGCAGCGTCAGCGCCACGCAGTTCGAGCGCGCGGTCGGCCGCAAGCCCGATCTCGTGATCCCGCACATCAAGTCCGTGCTGCGCGAGGCCGCCAATCTGGGCGAGCCGGCCGCCGCGACCAACCGGTCCATCCGCCGCGCCATGCAGGCGCTCGCACTCCGCGCCGCGTCGGTCGGCGAGGACACTCCCGCCCAACGCCGCGGCCTGTGGGGGCGCCGATGAGCGACGCTCCGGTGTTCGGCCGGCGCCCGCCGGCCGAAGCGAGCGTCCCCGAACCGTCGGCCCCCACGCCGGTCCATCCCGTCGCGACGCCGCTCGCCGCCGCCGCGCCGTCGCCGGGCAGCGAGGTCGGCATCGCTCCCGAGCTGCGCACGCTGTGCCTCTCCCGGCTCGACCCGAGCGTGGTCGCCAGCATGTCGCCGGAGCGGCTGGCGATCGAGGTGGAGCGGCTCGTGGCCGAGATCGCCACCGAGCGGCGCATTCAGCTCAACGCCCGCGAGCAGCGGCAGCTGTCGCAGGATCTGGTCGACGACATGCTGGGTCTCGGCCCGCTCGAGCCGCTGCTCGACGACGAGGCCGTGACCGACATCATGGTGAACGGCGCCGAACGCGTGTTCGTCGAGCGCCGTGGCAAGGTGACGCTCACCAATGTCCGTTTCCGCGACCGCCAGCATCTGTCCAACATCTCGCAGCGCGTGGCCGCCAAGATTGGCCGACGCATCGACGAGAGCAGCCCGATGGTCGATGCGCGCCTCGAGGACGGCAGCCGCGTCAACATCGTCTTCCCGCCGCTGGCGCTGGACGGTCCCTACCTCTCGATCCGCAAGTTCTCGCGCCGGCAGATCGACATCGCGAAGCTGGTCAGCTTCGGCTCGCTGTCGGCGCCGCTCGGCCGCACGCTCGAGATCATGGGCCGGGCGCGACTCAACATCATCATCTCGGGCGGCACGGGATCGGGCAAGACAACGCTGCTGAACGCCATCTCGCGGATGATCGACCACGGCGAGCGCGTCGTCACGATCGAGGATGCGGCGGAGCTGCAGCTGCAGCAGCCCCACGTGGTGCGTCTCGAGACGCGGCCGCCCAACATCGAGGGGCGCGGCGAGATCACCCAGCGCGACCTCATCCGCAACGCGCTTCGGATGCGGCCCGACCGCATCATCGTGGGAGAGGTGCGCGGCCCGGAGGCGTTCGACATGCTGCAGGCGATGAACACCGGCCACGACGGCAGCATGTCCACGGTCCACGCGAACAACACCCGCGATGCGCTGACCCGGATCGAGAACATGGTGCAGATGGGCAACATGGGCCTGCCGTCACGCGCCATCAAGACGCAGGTGCTGAGCGCTGTGGACGTGATCGTGCAGGTCGGCCGTCAGCGCGACGGCGGCCGCCGCGTGATCCAGCTCACCGAGCTCGTCGGCCTGGAGGGCGAGGTGATGACCATGCACGACATCTTCTCGTTCGAGCACGAAGGCGAGGACATGGACGGAAGGCTGCTCGGACGGTGGCGCCTGTCGCGCGCCGTGCCGAGCTTCCACGAGCGGCTACGCTATTTCGGGCTGGATCGCGCGTGGGACGCCGTCATGGAAGAAGCGGCGGCCCCTTGACCCCGCAAATGATCCTGGCGGTCGGCGGCGCCGCGGCGGTCTCGCTGTTCGGCGTCGTCGCCGCGGTCCTGGTCACAGGACTCGCGCAACCGCCGTCTGAGCCTGCGGATCGCCGAGCGGGTCACGCCGCTCGCGCCGGCGCGCGCCCCCGGCCGGCCGCTGTCGGAGCAGCTCGGCCTGCCGGCATTGCTGGCGGGCTGGCAGGGCAGACTGGCCGGGCTGTGCGGCTTCAAGCTTGATCGCCAGGACGCGTACCCACTGCGTATTCCGCTGCTTCTGCTCCTCGTCGCCGTGCCGGCCGTGGCGATCGACCGCGTGGCCGGGCGGGTCTTCGGCATGTCGCTCGATCTGGCGCTGCCGCTGATCTGGATCGTCTGCAGCCAGGCGCTGTTCCGCATGCTCCACGCGCGCTACGCCGAGCGGCTCTATCGACAGTTCCCCGACGTGCTGTCGATGATCGTCCGCTCCGTTCGGGCGGGCATTCCGCTGCACGAGGCGCTGCGGGTCGTGGCGCGCGAGAGCCTCGAGCCGACCGCCCAGCAATTCACCCGCGTCGTGGACCAGATGGCCATCGGGATCCGCCTCGAGGAGGCGTTGCGCGACGCTGCCTCCCGTACCGGTGTCGCGGAGTACGCCTTCTTCACTGTCGCGCTGACCCTGCAGGCGCAGACCGGCGGCAGCCTGGCTGAAACGCTCGACAACCTGGCCGACGTGATCCGCAAGCGGGTGGCGCTGCGGCTGCGGGCCGTGGCACTCGCCTCGGAGGCCCGCACCAGCGCCTATGTGCTGGCCGCCCTGCCCGTCGTGACGGGCCTCGCCCTGTCGGTGCTGAACTACGACTACATCCGTCCGCTGTTCGACACGCCGCGCGGCAACCGCGTGCTGTTCACCGCCATCGGCCTGCTCTGCCTCGCCGGCGCCGCCATGCGCGTGATGATCAGGCGGAGCCTCCGGTGATCGCCGCCTTTTCCGCACGACAGCATCCCGGCGCGCTGCTGCTCGCGTGTCTGGTGGTGGTGCTGCTGATCGGGCTCCTGACGGCGATCGTCTGGCCGCCGCTGCGCCGCGACCGCCGGCTGCACCGCCAGCTCGCGCAGCTGCGCGACACCTACGCGCCGGGCAGCGAGCCGGCGCACGGCGCGGACCCCGCCGGCCCGCTCGCGCGCGCCGCCGCCGCGGTGGGATCCCTGCTCACGGGCAGCGGCCTGCTGTCACCCAAGGCCGTCGCCAACCTCGAGAGCACGCTCGGCTCCGCGGGGTTCCGCGGCGGCCGCGCCTTGCCGATCTTCGTCGGCGCCAAGATGCTTCTGCTGACCGGCTTGCCGTTGCTGACCTTTCTCCTGCTACGCAATACCGCGCTGTCCGCCACCGTCTTCCGGATGCTGCTGGCCGCATCCGCCGTCGCCGGATTGATGGCGCCGGACATCATCTTGCGCGGCGTGCGCAAGCGCTATCTCGCATCCGTCGAGCGGGCGATGCCGGACGCGCTGGACCTCATGGTGATCTGCGCCGAGGCGGGTCTGGCGCTCGAACAGGGAATGGAGCGGGTGGCCCGCGAGATCCGCATCAGCAGCCCCGCCTGCGCCGTCGAACTGGCCCTGACGCACAACGAGCTTCGCATCCTGGCCGATCGCCGCACCGCGCTGATCAACATGGGACGCCGCACCGGCCTGGTCAGCCTGCAGCGCCTCGCCGGCACCTTGGCGCAGGCGCTGCAGTACGGCACGCCGCTGAGCCAGGCGCTGCGGTCGCTCGCGGCCGATCTGCGCGGCGAGGCACTGACCCGCTTCGAGGCGCGCGCGGCCCGCCTGCCGGTGCTGATGACCTTGCCGATGATCCTGTTCATCCTGCCATGCGTGTTCCTGGTGGTCGCCGGTCCGGCGATCCTGGCGGTCATCGAGAAGCTGTCGAACGGATGAACGCTCAACCTCCTCTGTCAGGGATTTCCGCCATGCCCGTCGCCAATTCGCCGATCGCGAGGATCGCCCGCGTCACGGCGCTTTGCCTGCTGCTCGGCTGCTCGGGCTGCGCCTTGACGGGCCAATCCGGCGCCCCAGGCGGCTCGCTCGACGCCGAGGCGCTGCAGCTGCGGCTGGCCGACGCCACGCTTGCCGCGGGCGCGCCCGCGGCGGCGCTGCGCGTCCTCGACGAGCGGCTGCAGCAAAGCCCGCACGACACGCCGGCGTTGATCCGGCGCGGCCGTGCCCTCGCGGCACTCGGCAGGCCCGCCGATGCCGCGCAGAGCTTCGCCAGCGCGCTCGCGCAGCAGCCCGGCTCGCTCGACGCGCTGACCGGACTGGCAAGCGCACGCGCCGCCGCGGGCGAGGCGTCAGCCGCGGAGAGTGCGTGGCGGAGCGCCTTGACGCGCGCGCCCGACGATGTCCGGGTGCAGACGGGGCTGGCGATCTCGCTCGACCTGCAGGCGCGACACCAGGAGGCGCAAACCCTCTATCGCGCCGTGCTCGCCCGCGCACCGGACGATACCGTGGCGCGTGCCGATCTCGGCCTGTCGCTGGCGCTGTCCGGTCACGCCGCGGAGGGTTTGCCGATGCTGGAGCGTGCCGCGCAGGGCGGCTTCGGCGCCGATCACGCCGGCGCCACCGCGCGGGCACGCCACAATCTTGCGGTCGGGCTGGTGATGGCGGGCGACGAGCCGGCCGCGCGCCGCGTGCTGAGCCAGGACCTGGCCCCATCCGACGTGAACGCCGCCCTGACCGGGCTGCGGCAGTTCGCCGCCGCGCAATAGTCGCCCGAACGAGGGGCCCAGGTGCCTACTGGGTGAAGCGGGCGGGTGCGCTCAGCGCGGCCTGCAGCATGGCCTGCAGCGCCGCGCTGATCGAGGTCGGGTCCGTCGCCTGAAACGCAAACGCGGGCGACGAGGCGCAGGCCTGCAGGTTGGGGAAGATCTGGCCGGCGAAGGGCTTAATGTTCTGGTCGTAGAAGCTGTTCGCCGTCGGCACGTTCGGCGGGTCAAGCGGGATATACTGGGTGTACAGCGTCAGGATCTGCACGCCCTTGGCCTTCAGCGCCGCGCATTGCGCCGGTTGGAGCGGCTCCATCACCCGCGTTCCGCTCTTGGTGATATAATCCGCGACGCCGTCGGTGACGATGAACAGGTAACGGCGCGGCTAGGTCGCGCTCGAGCCGTCGCCCGCTGCCGGGATTGCCGCAGTGACCGACTGCAGCGCGAGCGGGATATTGGTATCGGCATCGTTGCCCGCGGTGGTCAACGGCACCGTCAGCCCTTGTGCCGCCTGAATAGCCCCCGCGAGATCGGTGCTCGACGGATAGACTGCATTGAAGCTTGCGTTGAAGCCGTAGAGCCCGACCTGGAACTGCGAGGCCGCCGGCGACTGGCTGATCGTCTGGATCACGCCCTGCACCGCCTGGCTCAGCACGTCGATGCGCAACGGGACGCCGTTCGACTTGGCGAGGCCGTAGAAGTCGTTGTTGTGCGCGTCGAAATGGCAACCGAAGGCGCAGTTCTGATTCTGCCCCCACTGCTTGAACAACGGGCTCGCGCGCACCAGCACGCCGAGCCGGGCCATGTCGGCCTGCGAGGCGGCGATCGCCATCGAGGACGATTGGTCCATCATGATCTGGATGTCGAAGAACGGGCTGTTGGTCCGGCTGGTCGACGCGGTGCCCGCGGCCGGCAGCACCGGAAAGCCGAACAGGCCGGCGAATTGCGTCGTGTAGGTCGCGCGATATGCCACCACGGCCGCGATGGTGCCGCCGGTGCGCGTCACGCTGACGCTGAGCGAGGCCAGGCTGACGCCCGGCATCCGGCTCGCCTGCGCGTTGAACCGTTGCGCGCCGGCCTGCTGCGCCGGAATGAGCGAGGTGTTGGGATCCAGCGCGAACTCCTTGGCGCCGGTGGTCGCGGCGGTCAGGGCCGCCGCGTCGGCCGCAAGGTCGAGCTGCGACCGCGCCCAGACGGCGGAGCCGACGTCGAAGGCGAGCGCCACGAAACCGAGGACCGGGGTGACGGTGAGCGCGAACAGCACAGCCGTCGCGGCCCGCCGCTCCCTCGCCCGGCCCGCCCAGCGACTGATCCGGGACCGCGTGCGGCCGACGTCAGGTGCTCGCGCGCTCATCCGGTGTAGCCCGGGCACTGCGCCAGTGCGGCCTGCGGCCCGGTCAGCCGGACCCATTCCGCGTCGCTTCCCGTTCGCGTGGCCAGGTACGCGGTCTCCATGAAGCGCAAGTTTACCCAGGGCAGGTTGGCGAAGATGGGCGCAAAGTTGTATGTGACGTCGACCACGATGAGCGGGGCGGAGGTGAATGCACCGAGCGGCAGGGTGGTGCTCGATGATGGCAGGCCGTCCGCCACCGCGCCGAGCTCGCCGCACGGCCGCGTCGGTGCGCTCCCTTGCAGCGCCATGCTCCAGGCGGTGTTCGCGACATAGGTGCAGTTGCTCGTGCAGCCGGGGACCGTGGGGGTCATCACGACGCTCGAGATGGCGACGCCGTAGCGCGACGCCGGAACCAAGGCGAGTGCGGGCATGACCCCGAATACGGCGGTGCTCGCCGTCGTTGCCTGCGTCGTGGCCAGGACGTTGGTGTTCGTCGTGGTGGCAGCGAAGTTGGTCGCGATGCGAGCGATCGTCCCGGCCGCCACGGAAATCTGCCACCATGCGATGACGGCATTGGTCACGTCGTAGAGCGACAGCATGACGACGATCAGCGCGGGCGCCAGCAGGGCGAACTCCAGCCCCGCCACCCCTCGCCGATCGGCCGCCGCGCGTGCGATCCCTTGCATCCTTCAGTACTCGTTCTGGTAGGGATACCCGACCGTCACCGTCGTGGCCCCGAACGCGCCGACGCCTCCGGTCGGCACAGGCCAGCTCAGCGCCGGCAATTGATACGTCACCCGCAGCAGCATCAGGCTGCCACCCTGCCCCGGACTGAACGGCGGCGGCCCTGTTCCGCCAATGGGCGAGGCGTTGCGGTAGTCCGTCACGGGCTGCAGGGAGATCGTCACGTTGCACGCCAGGAACGCGTCGAGCAACGGACAGAAGGTCGCCGACTGGAACTTCGTCGCGCTGGGCGACCGGCTCTGGGTGCTGTCCACCGCGAGCAGGCGGGCAGCGCGGCCGCTCGCATAGTCGAGCGCCACCTGCACGTAGAGCCGGAATCCGAGCGCGATGATGAACAGCACCAGGCCGAAAAAGGCGAGACCCGAAAAGGCAAATTCCAGCGCAACCGCACCTCGACGGTGCCGGATCAAGCGGAGCAGGCCAGATGCCGGCCGAAACGCTTTCCCGCTATATCGCGGTCTGAGCAACCGATTCGCCCCCACGTCACGCCGCGCGTCGATCGGTCTGGTGTATCGAAATGGAATGAACGAAGCTTTAAGCCACGGCTGACACGATTACACCTGAGGTGCGCCTCTTTGCTTTGCCTGTGCGGCCATTCTCAATGCAGGCGGCTGCCGCATTCGTAGGTCAGTCGCCCACGGCGGCGTCGGCGCCGAGCAGGCCGGGCGCGGCGCCGGCTGCGGCGAACCGGGCGCGGTCGGCCTCCGGGTCGATCAGCAGCACGGCCACAATCGCGACGACGGCCACCGCCGCGCCGGTCAGCATGAAGCCGGTACTGAACCCCGCGACCGCGTTGGCGCCGGTATCGACAATCCGGCCCATGACCACCGGGGCGAGCGGCCCGGCCAGGGTCGCCACGGCGTTGCCGATGGCGAGCATCGAGCCGCGCTGGGCGGTCGGCGTGATCTCGGCGACCATGACGTGGCCGAGACTGAAGATCGACGTGCCGCAGGAGAAGGCGAGGGCGGTGCAGACGATCGGCAGCACCGGCCCCGTGACCTGCGGCAACGCGAAGGCGAGCAGGCCCGCGAGCAGCAGGCCGGCGCAGGCCACGCCGCCGCGCGCCACGCGGCTTGACGCGCCGTGGCGTTTCAACCGCTCCGAGAAGGCGCAGATGCCCGGCAGCAGCGCGATGTTCGCCAGCGCCGGCAAGGTTACGATCCAGCCGGTCTCCGTCGCCGTGTAGCCTGCGCCGTTGGTCAGATAGGCGGGCAGCCACACCACAGAGAGCGTCACCAGCCAGTAGGCCGCGAATGCCACCAGCGCCTGGCCCACGAAGGTCCGGCTGGTCAGCAGTCGCATGTAGGGCACCCGTTCGTAGGTGCTGACCCCCACCGCGATGGGCTCGGCCGACAGCGGCCCCTCCTTGCCGACGAACAGCCACACCGCGCACCAGGCCAACCCGACGAGCCCGAGCATGGCGAACGCGCTCCGCCATGAATAATGCACGATGACGTAGACGATGGCGGGTGCGGCGATGCCCGCGCCCACCGCGCCGCCGATCGCGATGATGCTGGTCGGCAACGGCCGACGCAGATTGGGAAACCATTTGTAGGTGGCGTGCAGCGCCACCGGATAGGCCGGCCCCTCGCCGAGCCCGAGCAGCACACGGTTGACGACCAGCGCCGCCAGGCCGAGCGGCAGCACCATCGGCAACTGGAACAGCGCCCAGGACAGCGCCATGACGAGCAGCACCCATTTGGTCGACACGCGGTTCACGAGGAAGCCGACCAGCACGGCGGAGAGCGAAAAGAGCGCGAAGAAACTGGTGCCGATCAGACCGAACTGGGTGTGGTCGAGCCCCAGGTCCCGCATGATCGGCACCGCCGAGAGGCCAAGCACGGCCTTGTCGGCGAAATTGATCACCATGAAGCAAAACAGCATGGCGACGATGAGCCAACCGCGCGGCGATACCCGGTCAATGTCCATGTGCGTCCTTCCCTGATCGCGAGGCGCGGCCAGCCGCGCCCGTGCGTGATTTTTTTGCCGCGCGCCTTCGTATCAGAACCGGGCGTTTAAGCCAATCACATTAATATGAGTGTATTAGAAATGCGTGGACCTCCGAGAGCGATTGCGCTATCGACGCTGCGGATCGGAGCCGGACCTGGCGAGCGGCCGGGCAGATCGGACCCGAACACGGATACGGACGAGTACGGATACGGATATGGACACGGCCGAATTCGAGACCGACGATCTCGACACCAGGACGAAGTTGATCCTGGCGGCCGAGCGGCTGTTCGGCGAGCGGGGAATTGACGCCGTACCGCTGCGCGAGGTCGTGATCGCGGCCGGGCAGCGCAACGCGTCGGCGCTGCTGTATCACATCGGCGGGCGCGAGGAGCTGGTCCTCGCCATCCTCGAGTTTCGCCGCGCCGCGGTGGATGCGCGCCGGGTGGAGCTGCTGGATGAATACGCCAGCGCCGGCGTGACGATGGACGAGACGGCGATCGCTGCCGGCGTTGTCCTCCCCCTTGTCGAGCTGATGCTGAGCGATCGGCGGGGCGGCAATTATCTGCGGTTCCTCTCGCAGGCCTATGTCACCGAGTGGCCGGACTCGGCCTATCGCTCGACGGGTGAGACCGATCAGGGAATGCGGCGCTGCTACCGGCTCTACCGAGCGCGCCATCCCGATATCGCGCCGCGCCTGCTCCGCGAACGGTTCTCCGTCTGCTGCCGGGGCGCGATCTACGCCCTCGCCGATTGGCAGCGCGACGCGGCGGTGCCGCGCAGCAGCATCCCGCGCACCGGCCTGCCGGGCTTTGCCGGCGATCTGATTCCGATGGCGGCGAGCGGCCTCGCCGCGATCCGCGAGCGCGAGCATCGCTTCGTCCCGTTCGCGGTCCCCGGACCCGGCTTGCGTCGCCCCGACTTGCGCGGCATTGCAAAGCAGGCGGCGGAGTGATGCCGAAACACCTGAAACTGCGCGACGCGCTGCTGTCGCGCTATGCACGGACCACCTGGATCACCCTCCTGCTGATCCTTGCCTACGCTGCCATCCTTCGCGCCGGGCTGATAGGATGAGCGGGAACGCCAGCCCGCCTGAGCGCGACGTCGTCGAGCGGGTCCGCCAGTTCGTCGCGCGAGGCGTGCATTCCGGCGGAGAGCGCGGCGCTCGCTCACGACGTCCCGGCGCTCGACCGCGTCATCGCCAGCCTGCGCGAGAAAGCCCGTGCGGCGGGACTATACGCGCCCCAGGTGCCACCCGCGCTCGGCGGCCTTGGCCTGTCCTGGGAGCTGTGCGCCGCGGTGTTCGAGGAAGCGGGACGCAGCCTGCTGGGGCCCGGCGCGCTGAACTGCGCGCCACCGGATCAGCCGAACATCTTCCTCCTCGACACGGCGGCGACGCCGGCCCAGCGCGAACGCTACCTTGTCCGCTCGCCGCGGGCGATATCCGCTCATGCTTCGCCATGACGGAACCCGCGCCGGGCGTTGGATCGGACCCTTCGATGGTAAGCACCAGCGCGGTGCACGGCGCGTCCGGCTGGGTGATCAACGGGCGCAAACGGTACGCCAGCGGCGCCCGTGGCGCGGCGTTCGCGATCGTCGTCGCCAGGACTGATCAGGGCGTCACGCTGTTCCTCGTCGATGCGGGCGCGCCGGGCTTTCGGCTGCTGCGCGACGTCGGCACGCTGGATGGCTTCGGCATCGGCGGTCATGCCGAGCTGGCGTTCGAGGACTGCGTCGTTCCCGAGGACGCCGTGCTCGGTGGTGTCGGTGAGGGCCTAGCGCTGATCCAGCGGCGGTTGGAGCCGGCGCGGCTGTTTCATTGCATGCGCTTCATCGGCCTTGCCTCGCGGGCGATGGAGCTCGCCCAAATTTACTGCGTCGAGCGCGAGTCTCTTCGGTCGCAAGCTCGCGGAACAGCAGCTTGTGCAGGGCATGGTGGCTGACGCGCATATCGACCTGTTCGCGTCACGCCAGATGACGGCGCATGTCGCGCGGCGCTTCGCGGCCGGCGAGTCGATCCGTCATGAATTGTCCATGTTGAAGGTGTTCGTCTCCGAAGCGGTGAACCGCGTCGCCGACCGGGCACTGCAACTGACCGGCGCGCTCGGCGTGTCGGAGGACACGATGATCTCGCTGATCGGCCGGGAGTTGCGGCCGTTCCGCATCTATGACGGCGCCAGCGAGGTGCACCGCGCCGCCATCGGCCGCCGCGCGTTCCGCGGCGGCCTGCGCCCTTGAGACACCCGCCAACCATGAACTTGCCCCGAAGGAGAACCCGACGATGAGCGTCGCCGTATCACCCCTCCCAGTCCTACGCAACGACCGCCTCGATATCCGCCCGCTCGGCGGCACGGTCGGCGCCGAGATTTACGGCCTCGACCTGTCCCAGGGGCTGCGCGACGACCAAGTGGCGGCGGTGCGCTCGGCACTGTTCGAGCACGGCGTGGTGTTCTTTCGCAACCAGCAGCTGACGCCCGAGCAGCACATCGCCTTCGCCGAGCGGTTCGGCCCGATCAACGTCAACCGCTTCTTCGCCCACGCGGCGGGCTATCCGTCGATCGCCGAGGTGCGCAAGGAGCCCGGCCAGAAGGCGAATATCGGCGGCGGCTGGCACACCGACCACAGCTACGACCAGATCCCGGCGCTCGGCTCGGTACTCTACGCGCGCGAGGTTCCACCCACCGGAGGCGACACGCTGTTCGCCAGCATGTACGCGGCATACGACGCGCTCTCCGATGGCCTGAAGCAGACGCTGGAGGGAATGCGTGCGTGCCATTCCAGCCGCCACGTGTTCGGCGCCGGCAACCCGCGCCGGGCCAAGAGCGACCTCAGCGACCGCATCATGAACCCCGAGCTCGCGACGCAGGACGCGGTGCATCCAGTGGTGATCCGTCACCCTGGCAGCGGCCGTCGCGCGCTCTATGTCAATCCGGGCTTCACGCTGCGCTTCGAGGGCTGGACCGACGAGGAGAGCCGCCCGCTGCTCGACTATCTCTATCGCCACGCGAGCCGCCCCGAGTTCACCTGCCGCTTCCGCTGGCAGCCCGGCTCGCTGGCGTTCTGGGACAACCGCGCGACCTGGCACTACGCGCTGAACGACTATCAGGGCGAGCGCCGGCTGTTGCATCGCATCACGGTCGAAGGCGTGGCGTTGTCCTGAGCGGTGACACGGTAATGACCGAACCTCCGCTGCGGGGCATCCGCATCGTCGATCTGACGCATGTGCTGGCCGGCCCGTACTGCACCTACCTGCTCGGGCTGCTCGGCGCCGAAATCATCAAGGTGGAGGTGCCCGGCGGCGAGTGGCTGCGTCATCAGGGGCCGCCGGGCGCGTGGCGGGATGCCGGGCTCGGTCCCGGCTTCCTCGCCCAGAGTGCCGGCAAGCGGATGATCGCCGTCGACATCCGCACGCCGGAGGGGGCCGAGATCGTGCGCGCGCTGGCGCGTACCGCCGACGTGTTCGTCGAGAACCTCACCCCCGGCGTCGCCGCGCGCGCCGGGCTCGGCGATGCCTCACTGCGCGCACTCAACCCGCGTCTGATCTACGCCTCGATCACCGGCTTCGGGCAGGACGGGCCGTTCGCACGCTGGCCCGCCTACGATCATATCATCCAGGCGATGTCGGGTCTCATGTCGATGACGGGAACGCCGGAGAGCGGGCCGCTGCGCGTCGGGCCGCCCGTGGTCGACTACCTGACGGGATTGCACGCGGCCTTCGCGATCATGGCGGCCCTCGCGGCGCGCGAACGGAGCGGCGCGTTCCAGCGGGTTGACATCGCGATGCGTGATTGCGCCTTCGCGGCGATGTCGTCGGTGATCTCCGGCCATCTCAACGCCGGGATCACACCGAAGGCCGCCGGCAATGTCCCGGCCAGCGACAGCGCGTCATCCGGGCGTGTTCCCGACCAGGGACGGGCTGCTGGCGCTCGCGGCCAACACGGAGCACCAGTTCGAGCGCCTCTGTCCGGCCCTGGGACGGCCGGAATTGCTCGGTGATCCGCGCTTCGCCGACCGCGCCGACCGAGCACGCAACGCGCCCCTGCTGCGCGCCGCCATCGGACAGGCTCTCGCCACCCGGTCAGCGGCGGAATGGGAAATGCTGCTGATGGAGGCTGACGTTCCGGCCGGCCGCGTGCGCACCATCCCGGAGGCGGTGGCGGAGCCGCACACCGGGGCGCGCGAGGTTCTGCACGAGGTCGGCGGGATGAAGCTGTTCGGCACGGCGTTCAAGCTCAACGGCGCCCCCTTCGCGCCCGCCGCTACGCCGCGCGCGGCTGGGGTCGATACCGCCGACGTGCTCGCGGAGCTCGGTTACGACACCGACGAGCTCGCGCGCCTGGCGCGAAGCGGTGCGATCGCCCTTGGGACGTGAAAACGGCAGCTATCGCGCAAAGTCCGGATCATGGGCGTCGGCCAACACCCGAAGGCACGGCGGGCTCGTCGTGGGGTCGATCTCGACCGTCGCGCCGTCCGGCACCACCTGAGTGATGTCCACATCGAAGCCGGAGATCATCGTGAAGTCCGCGAACGCCGCTCCTTGGACCATGATGGGATTTACCCGGTTCAGCACCAGCGCCGCGGGCATGACGCCCCGCACGGCCATCTCGTGCAGCATCCACGCGGTCGCGACCCCGCCCTTGGCGGCGTCAAGCACCAGGACGCGCCCGACGTAGCTGCGTCCCGCAAGAAGGTGCTCCGGGCGAGAGAACACGCCGCGGATGCGATCGAGATCGTAGCGCGCGGAGAAGCCGTCCCGCGCAACCAACGCGGTGCCGCGCACCACGGCGCCCATTGCCGCCTCGGCCTCAAACGTGCGGTCCACCATCAGGAGATCCTCCCGGTGCAGGCAGCCTGGACGCACGCCTCCATCGACAGCAGCACAGGCCGATAGCCGTAGCCGCCGAGGATGTTGGTCAGCTTGGCCGAGTTCGTCGCGAGATGGCGCCAGCCATTCGCCTCGGCCATTTCTCGCGCGTAGCTCTGGTAGAAACACATGCCGGCGAGCACGAAGCCGCCCGCCGCCTCGATGCGAGCGGTCAGGCCCATGCGGTCCGCGTCCGGCTTCACCTGCGGGCTAGTGACCGCCAGCAACGGAACTATCACTTGGCGCGCATCCAGGCACTCCGCCAACCGATGCATCTCCATCAGGCTGAGCTGCGGGGCCGAGAACACCACAAGCTCGATGGTGCCGATCCCCTCCGCGTAGCGGGCGTGGAAGGCGCGGATGTCAGCCTCCGCGACCCTCGCGGCGGGCGCGAGGCCGGGATCGGCGACGTCCCGCAGACGCTGGGCCTCGGGCGTGATCCCTTCCATGTGAAACAGCGCGACCGACCCGTAGCTCGCCAGCGCCGCGCCGAAATGCTTCAGCGCGTCCGAGCTTGGCACATGGTCGATCCCCGTCAGGACTGGAACCCGCCAATAATCGCCGGTCAGCTGTCCGACGATGCCGCCGAGCGCGCCCCAATCGTGCAGCGCGCGCGGGGTCCAGTCCACGCGGACCAGCAAATTCGCCCGCCGGTGCTCATCCAGATGGTAGCCGTAGCGCGGCGTGCGTCCGGTAAGCCCGGCACTCAGCGCCGATGGGCCACCCTCGAAATTGGACAGGGCACCGAGCACGCTGTTCGAATAGATCACCACGCCGGTATCGCCGTAGGCCAGGTGCTCGCCACGCACCGCCGGCATGATCGTCTGGTAGTTGATGCAGGTATCGGTCATCAGGATACCGAGCGCCTCCAAGGCAGCGATCGCGCGGCGTTCGAGTGCCACCATCCACGGCTGCTGACGAAGCCGCGCAGCGGCGGAGAAATCGGTGCCGCGCGGATCGGTGATCGTCGGAATCAGCACACGCCGTTCCGGCTCCGGCAGCGCGGCCATGCGTTCGAGCCAGGCGACGCCAGCCTCGCCGAGCGACTCCGTGTCGGCCATGATGTGCGCCTGCGTGACCGGCACGAAATCGCGCGCGCCGAGATAGCGGCCGACCCGCATCTGATGCTCGATCGCCCATTGCCGCGCCGGCCCCTGGGCGCCGGCCAGCATGGACTTCTCTTCCTCGTTCAACTTCATGCGCGATGCTCCGCTCGGTTCTCCAGGAAGGTCGACACGGCAGCACGATGCTCGCCGGCTCCACGCAGGTCGAGCCCAAACCAATGAGATCGCGTCAGTGCGAAACCGCGGGCGGGGGGGGAATTGCTCACCGGGCGGCCGTCGATGCTTGGCGAGGCGATACAAGCCAGGGCATCATGCTCGCCGACACGTTCCGCCCGATGGCGGGGGCGCCGGGGCCCTGATCTTGGGTTCCGCATGAGGGAGCAGCGATCACTGCCCATCGACATCCATACGCATATCGTGCCGTTCGAGCTGCCTGACTGCCCGCGCCAATCCAGCGCGCCACGTTGGCCCGAGATGCAGCCGGGAGTCGATTGCGGACATCGGAACGTGGTGATCGCCGGCAAGCTGTTCAGAACCGTCTCCGATGAATGCTGGGACACGAGCCGACGCCTCCAGGCGATGGACGCGGCCGGCGTGACGACCCAGGTGCTATCGCCGATGCCCGAGCTGCTGTCCTACTGGATCGAGGTCGGGGACGCCCTGGTACTCGGCCGTGCGGTGAACGAGGCGATTGGCAGCATGGTGCAGCAGGCGCCCGACCGATTCGTGGGTCTTGGCATGGTTCCGATGCAGGATCCCGAACGCGCGGCGCGCGAAATCGAGACATTGATGCGCGACCAGGCGGTTTCGCGGCATCGAGATCGGCACCAACGTGAACGGCGTGTCGATCGCCGATCCGCGGTTCGCGCCCGTGTTCGCCGCAGCCGAGGCAACCGGCGCGGCAGTCTTCGTGCACGCGCTGCATCCGGGCGGCGACAGCCATCTGATCGGCCCTCCCGCGCTGAAGGCCGTGGTCGCATTTCCGTGCGAGACCGCCCTGGCGATCGCCGGGTTGATGACGAGCGGCACGCTTACCCGATTTCCGCGGCTGAGGATCGCCTTCAGCCACGGCGGCGGGGCGTTCGGGCTCGTGCTGCCACGGCTGGTCCACGGCGCGAAGGTGCTGACGAGCCTCGGCAAGGCGATGACGGAGTCGCCAACCGACATCGCACGTCGGCTCTACTACGATTTGCTGGTCTACGACGCGGCGACGCTGGCCTTTCTGGTGGCTGTGTTCGGCGAGCGGCAGATCATGATCGGCACGGACTATCCGTTCGACATCTTCGAGCGCGATCCGATCGGTGTTCTGCGGGCCACCGGCTTGCCTGACGCGACGCTCGACTTGCTGAGAACGGAGAACGCACGTCGATTTTTGCAACTGTCACGCGCGGCTTAATCTCGGAACGTAAACATGCCGATGGTGCGCTGCTCGGGCTCGTTGCCTGCCTCCCGAACGAGATGCGCCTGGTGCTTGAGCTCGCGCATGACATGGGTGTGCAGCCGTTTCAAATGTCCGGTGATCTCACGCGCCGCCGCTGCGCCGTCGCCTCCTGCGACGTGCGCGACGAGGCGCCTGCGCGTCGCTACCAGATTGGGAAGCGGACGCATCCCGAAGCGCTCCACCTGCTGGAGCAGGATGGTGCTCAGGGACACCACGACGACCTGGATTACCTGATTGCCGGTCGCCTCGGCCAGCAGTCGATAGAAATCAAGGCCGAGGGCGACCCGTTCGCCGACCGGCGTGCTTGCCGGCAACGCCGCCAGACGCTCGACGTTGCGTTCGAGCGCCTCGACGGTTTCCGGGCCGATCCGCTCGCTCGCCAGCCGAACGGCGAGATCCATGATCAGAACGCGCGCCTCGGTCAGGCTGTCGATCGAGATCCGGCCGAGATAGAACATGTCGCGGATGGAGCGCGTGACCAGGTCAGGATCGCCGCGCAGCACGAACGCGCCGCCCTTGACGCCCTTGTGCAGCCGGATGACCCCGGCGATCTCCAGACTGCGCAACGCCTCCCGCACGGCGGAGCGGCTGACCCCGAAGCTCGCGGACAATTCCCGCTCCGGCGGCAGCTTGTCGCCTGGCCGGAGTTCGCCGGCGGCCATGCGCAATCGGATCTGATCGCAGATTTGTTCGAAGACACGCATCGACCGAGCCGCCGCCGAGCGTGGCCTTCCCTTCGCCGCGCTGCTCGGCGATTCTGGCGGTCATTGACGTCGGTGCCGCGCCCGCGCCGGGCGATCTTCGCGCCGGACCGTCCCGGGCCAACAATGTTTCCTTTGGCGCCATGCAGTGCGTCCTAAGCGGATCAGGGCTCAAGGCTTGCAGGCCGCTACCGAGCCGCGGAGCCTACAGAATGATGCTGACCTTGCCCTGCGGTCGGAGCGCGTCGATGTCGAGAACGGCCTTCTTTCTCCTGATGCGGATTTCGGGCTTGTTCGACACCACCAGGTCGTATTCGCTGTGGCCCGGATACACGTCGTTCTTGCCGAGGCGACTCCGGTACACGACGAAGCTGCACAGGACGCGCGCTATCCCGTTTGCCGGTTCCCCGGTCATGACATTCCCAATGATCCGCCGGACCCGCGAATGGGGATACTCGGCATGGGCCTGCCTTTTCAGCAGGCGCTTGGCGCGCTCCTGCAGGCGATGCCGGTCATCGTACACGAGATACAACGACGAAGTGGCATCGGCGTCGGGCTGATCCGTGGACGGCACCAGGTATTCTCCGTCGTCGGTGAACAGTTCGGCCCATTCGGTCAGACGCCAACCATCCAGCAGCGCGGCCTCGTGAAACAGAAAATCCTCGGCCTCGGATCTCGTCCAGCTCATCTGGCTCACCGGCTCCCACTCCTCGCAACGCCATCACCGCGTCAGCGCCATAAAATGGTCCCACCATTCTTGCGTCCCAAGCCGCGGGCCGTCAACGACGGCGGAGATTGACTTGCATCATATGGCCGGACCATTCTGGCCAAACCTCGGTCATACAGGCAATCCGCCGGGCGAGAACGGTGCCAAGCCATGTCCGTCACCGGCGTCGATCCCGGAGATGTAACGCCACGTGGAGGGACGCAAATGTCGAACGCTCGGTCGCTGATCCACGCCGACCTGCGGCGCGCGCTGCGCGAGGCAGTCCTCGAGGACAGGAGCGCAGGCTCCTTCAAGGTCAACCGTCGCGTCTTCGTCGACGCGGCGGTGCTGGAACTCGAGAAGCAGGCGATCTTCGATCATTGCTGGCTCTATCTCGGCCACGTCTCCGAGGTGGCGCAGCCGGGCTCGTTCGTGACGCGAAAGGTCGCCGGGCGGCCATTGCTGTTCAACCGCGACCGCAATGGCGCGCTGCACGCGTTCTTCAACACCTGCTCGCATCGCGGCGCGCTCGTCTGTCGCGAGCACGCCGGCCGGCGGCGCGCCTTTCAGTGCCCGTACCATGGCTGGGTGTATGACGATTTCGGCGCGCTGGTCGCCGTTCCAGGCCAGGAGTTGATGGCGCCGGGCCTGATCGAGGGCGGGTCGATGGACCTCGCAAAAGTGCCGCGGCTTGACGAGTTTCGCGGGTTCGTCTTCGTCAACTTCGATGCCGGTGCGGCAAGCCTGATGGACTATCTCGCGGATGCGCAGGACATCCTGAGCCTGGTCGCCGATCACGGCCAGAACGGGATGGAGATCGTCGGCGGCGCGCAGGAGTACTCGATCAACGCGAACTGGAAATTGCTCCAGGAGAACAGCGCTGATTCGTATCATGCGGCCACCACCCACTCGACCTATTTCGATTATGTGGCAGCAAGGGACGGCACCAAGCCCGGAGTGCGCGTTTCCGAAGTCACGCCGTTCACCGGTGTCCGCGACATGGGCAACGGCCACGCGGTCATCGAGTCGGTCGGCTCCGCTCCGTGGGGGCGTCCTTACGCGCGCTGGGTGCCGGGCTGGGGCGAGGAGAGCCGCGGCGAGATCGACGAGCTCGCGCGCGGTCTGGTGGCGCGGCTCGGCGAGGAGCGCGGACGGCGCATCAGCCAGGGCGACCGCAACACGCTGATCTTCCCGAACCTCGTCATCAACGACATCATGGCGATCACCGTCCGGACCTTCTTTCCGGTGCGCCCCGACTACATGGAGGTCAGCGCGTGGGCGCTCGCACCGATCGGCGAGACCGCGACCTCGCGGGACCGCCGGCTGCGCAACTTCCTCGAATTCCTCGGCCCGGCCGGCTTCGCCTCGCCGGATGATGTCGAGATGCTGGAGATGTGCCAGGAAGGCTACGACAACCGCATCGGCGTCGAATGGAACGACATCTCCAGGGGGCTGCTGAAAGCCAAGCCGGAGCGCGCGGACGAGGAGCAGATGCGCGTGTTCTGGCGGCGGTGGAGCGCGTTGCTGAACGGGGCCGGGGCGCAACCTCGCGCGGCTCCTTCCGAGGTCCGCGACGCCGCGATGGCGAAAGAGTAGGGTCGCCGCTCAACCAGGAGGGAATGATGGCCGAAATTCTGGCGCTTGGCATATCCCACTACCCGCCGCTGACCGGGCACGATGAGCGGATGTCGGCGATCCTGCGACGGATGCTGCAGAACCCGAATCTGCCGACGCATCTGCGAACGCCCGAGGGCTGGCCCGAGGCGATGCGGGCGGAGTGGGGCGACGATCAGGGCACCGCCTCGGCGGGCCGGCATCGCGCGGCACTGGTTGGCTGGATGGAAAAGACGCGAGCGGCGCTCGACGATTTCAATCCGGACTTCGTCCTGATGTGGGGCGACGATCAGTACGAAAACTTCCGCGAGGACGTGATCCCGCCGTACTGCATCGCCGCATACGAGAATTTCACCTTCTCGCCGCCGGCCAACAATGTCTGGGGCGAGACCGACAAGACGTACGAACTGGCCGGGCACCGCGAAGCGGCGAAGATGCTGGCGACCCGCCTGATCGAGCAGGGCTTCGACACCGCCTATTCCTACAAGCCGCTGCATCATCCGCTCGGGCACGCCTTCACCAACGCGATCTTCTATCTCGATTACGACCGCAAGGGATTCCGCTACCCGATCGTCCCGTTCGCCGTGAACTGCTACGGCCGCAAGGTCGTCGCCCAGCGAGGCGGGATGCCGGTTTTCGACAAGGCGGTCGCCGACGCCGATCTGGACCCGCCCGCGCCGGCGCCGTGGCGGCTGTTCGACCTCGGCGCGGCGACCGCGCGGATCCTGGCCAACTCGCCGTACCGGGTCGCACTGCTGGCGTCGTCCGGCTGGTCGCACGCGTTCCTGACCGCGAAGAACCACTTCCTCTATCCGGATACGCCGGCGGACCGGCAGATGTACGACCAACTGCGCACCGGCAATTACGACGCCTGGCGCAACTATTCGGCGCTCGCGGTCGAGGACAGCGGCCAGCAGGAGATCCTCAACTGGATGTGCCTTGTGGGCGCCCTCAGCGCGCTCGAGCGTCAGCCCAAGGTGACCGGGTTCGTCGATACCTGGATCTTCAACTCGTCGAAGGCTTTTCTCATCGCGCCGCCAGGTTGAAGCCGGCGTTGCGTAATCCTGCCAGTCGGGGCCTGCCATGTTGCTGAAAGACAAAGTCGCGCTGGTGACCGGAACAAGCCCCAACATCGGCGGCGGGATCGCCGAAGGGCTGGCTGCGGCAGGTGCCGCGATCGTCGCGGTCGATGCCCGCGCGGAGAACGCGACGGATTGCGCGCGCTACGTCAACCGCACTGGCGGCAGGGCGATCGCCGTCACCGCGGACGTGGCCGACGAGGCGCAGGTGAGGGCGGCGGTCAATGCCGCCGTCGAGGCGTTCGGCAAGGTCGATATCCTCGTCAACAACGCCGCCATCTTCAACAAGAAGGGCGTGATCGACATGTCCTTCGCGGAGTGGCAGCAGCAAACAGGAATCATTCTTGGCGGCGCGTTCCTGTTCACCAAGCACGCGGCAACGCGGATGATCGCGCACGGCGCGGGCGGCGCGATCATCAACATCATCTCGACGGCGGGACACCAGGGCGAGCCCGGCAACATCGCCTACGGCACGGCGAAGTGCGGGCTGATCAACTTCACCCGCTCGGCGGCGATGGAGCTGGTCGGCCACGGCATCCGCGTCAACAGCCTGACGCCGACGGCGACCGACCCCGCGGAATCGTTCGACCGCGCTGAGCGATGGGGACGCACTGTCACCCGCCCGGTCGGGCTCTCCGACAGGATGGCGGCATTCCGGTCGCGCGTGCCGATGCAAAAACTTCCGCGCCCGAGCGATTACGGCCGAGCCGCGGTGTTCCTGGCCTCGGACGACGCGGCGATGATCACGGGGACCGATCTGCGCGTCGATGCCGGCGCGATCGCGCGCTACTGGGCATGGGATCCGGGCGGTTGAAGCCGTTCTCGCAGGTCGCCGCAGTGGACAACGAGAGCGACGACAATGGAACCTGACCCCACAGTCTACGACGTGATCGTCGCGGGCGCCGGACCGGTCGGTCTGACGCTCGCCATTGATCTCGGTCGGCGCGGCGTGCGGTGCCTGATCATGGAGCGCCATCCGACCACGTTGCCGTGGCCGAAGATGGATCGCTCGAACGCACGGACGATGGAGTTCTATCGCCGGATCGGGATTGTCGACCGGGTGCGCGCGCTGGGCTATCCGCCTGACAATCCGATGGACGTCTTTCTGACGACCCGCCTCAGCGACAAGCCGATCGCGGTGCTGAAATATCCGTCCGTGGCGGAGCGCCGCAAGCAGATCGCCGAGTCCCCGAACGGCTCCTACCTGCTCGAGCCCTATCAGCTCGTTTCGCAGAACAAGCTTGAGCCGCTGCTCAAGGAAGTGGCCGAGGGGACACCCAACATCACGGTGCGCTACGGCTGCGAGCTGGTCGATTTCGCGCAGGACGGAAACGGCGTGACGGTCCAGGCCCGCACGATGGACCGGGGCGAGGAGACCCTGCGATGCGGCTATCTCGCCGGCTGCGACGGCGGCACCAGCACCGTCCGCAAGAAGCTCGGCATCAAGCTCGAAGGCCGAGGCAGGATCCGGGCGCTCGTCCAGGTGATCTTCCGGTCCGATCACCTCTATGAGCGCATCGTGACCGGAAGGGGGCGCCACTACAATTTCGCCGACGCGGGCGGTTCCACCATTGTCGCGCAGGGCGACCGGAAGGAATTCACCCTGCATTCCTCGCTGCCGCCGGACACCGACTTCGAGCCGGTGATTCGCGACCTGATCGGCTTCCCTTGCGACTTCGAGATCCGCTACGTCATCCCGTGGCATCATCACCTGCTGGTAGCGGAACGCTACCGCGATCGCCGCGTGTTCCTTGTCGGCGATGCGGTTCACCTGGTCATCCCCTCCGGCGGGTTAGGGATGAACACCGGCGTCGGCGACGCCTTCGATCTTTCGTGGAAGCTTGCCGGTGTAACTAAGGGCTGGGGCGGCGCCGGCCTGCTTGACGGCTACGAGCAGGAGCGCCGGCCCATCGGCATTCGCAACGTTGCCGCCGCGGGCTGGGCGGCGGCAGGCGTGCCGATCTGGCGGGCTTTGGTCACTCCTGCCGTCTACGACGACACACCCAAGGGCGAGGCGCTGCGGCAGGAATTGGCCGCGTCGTTCGATGTCAACCACCGCCGGATGCATGGGATGGTCGGGGTGGAGGCCGCGTATTCCTATGCCGGCTCGCCGCTGATCGCCGACGAGCCCGGCAATGTCGCGGAATGGGAGACCAGCAGCTACACGCCCCACGCCCGCCCTGGGTACGTATTCCCCACATGTGGCTCAAGGACGGGCGCGCCCTGCAGGACGTCCTCGGTGATGATTACACCCTGCTCGACCTGCACGGCGATTGCGACACAGCTTCGCTCGAAGCCGCGTTCCGTCGTCTAGGCGCGCCGCTCGAAATCCTTCACCTGGATGAGCCGAGGGTTCGCGACGTGTACGGTGCCTCGGTGTTCCTGCTGCGGCCGGATCTCCATATCGCATGGCGCGGCAACGGGCCGCCCTCGGATCCGATCGGACTGGCCGCATTGGCCGTCGGCCGATGCATCAACAAGCCCGACTCCGTCCGCCGCCTAGCTTGAGCGGCGTAGAGTGCTCTCAAGCAAGATCAGCAAGAGACCAGCGAACAAGACCGGGGCTTTCACGCCTGCGGGCAAGGCGACCCGCGGAAGAATGACCGTGGCGATCGCCAGCCAGACGAGGATTGCCACCGCGAAGCTGCCGTCATCGACGAAGAGGCCATAGATCTCGTGCAGGATCGGCTTCAACCAACGCATGGCGACATCCTTCTAGCAGCCCGTTTGGTGCGGCTGGCGGCGAGCGCGGGCGCGACACAGCGGCACCGCGGCGAGCGCCAGGAGAAGAAATCCCGAAGCCACCCCAAGGATCGACCAATCGGCGCCGGGCCAGCGGAGGCCGGTACCCTCGCCGACCCAGAAGGTGCCAAAGGTGGAGAGAAGGACACCCACGACGAATTTCAGTGTGTTCTCCGGGATGGTGGCGAGGGGGCGATGAATGATGAGGCCCAACGCGATCACCAGGAGCAGGGCAGCGAGCGCGCCCAGGCTTGCCGGTAGCAGCAGCCCCGCCCCGCCGGCGCCGATGGCGATCACGATGAACACCACCTCGGTACCCTCCAGCATCGTGATCTGGAACGAAGCCGCAAAGGCCACCTTGTCCCAGCCCGTCACGATGCCGCCGAGCCGACGCATCGCAGCGGTCTCCTTGTCGAACGCGGACCGCTCGTCATGCAGCGGCAGCACGCCGGCCGAGCGGAGGATCGCCTTGCGCAGCCACCGCATCCCGAACAGCAGAAGCAATGTCCCAACCGCCAACTGGATGACATCGAGCGGAACGCGGGTGAGTGCCGTGCCGAGGACCAAGACGACGGCGAGCAGCACCAGCAGCGCGGCGGCGGCGCCACTCAGGGCGCCACGCCAGCCGCGCACGCTGCCAACGGCCAGGATGACCGTGAGCGCCTCGACGAACTCCACCATCGAGGCAAGGAATGCCGCGACCAGCGACGGCCCGGCATGTGTCCATTCAACGCCCATCGCACCTTCCTGCGCGGCCGGTAGTATAGACTAGGCTTTCACCAGGGCGGTGAACTTGCGCGGCGGCGGCCTCTCGTCGTCATCGCGCGCCGGTCATAGCCGGGCCGACGCTGATCCGCGCAACGTCGCGAACGCTCCGTCCGCTCCGATGTTCGTCCGGCACGACGAGCCGGAGGTGCTCAGGGCCAAGCGGCTGGCCGTCGATGCGATCGGCCAGGATGACGCGCTTGCCCGCGAATTCCGGCGAGATCTCCGCCAAGGCCAGGACAACCGTGTAGCCGTCCCGACCGGTGATCAGCACGGTCTGCCGTACGTGCTCGCGCGGCTTGCTCGCGTCGATGGCGCCGGCGTGTTCCAGCAGGCTCCATAGCAGCGGACCTTCGTAACGAGCCTGACGCCCTCCATGCTCGGTCGGCAACGACACGGCGGTGCGCGCGAGTGCTGCGATGTCCTGCGGTATTGCCACCAGTGAACTGCCCGAGCGCCCCTCGATGACGATGCCCGCAGACTGGCTCGTCGGGGGTTGCGCTCTCGGTGGCGTGGCCGGATCGGCAGCCAGCGATGGGTTCAATCCCGTCCAGGCAAGCAGGATCAGAATGCCGGCCAGCACCGCACCGCTCGCCGGCTTTGCCGCGAGGACCAAGCTTACTTCGCCACCATCACGTCGGACGCCTTGATGACGGCGATTGCGTCATCGTCGACCTTCAGCGCGAGTTCGTCGATCGCTTCGTTGGTGATGGACGACGTGATGACGACGCCACCGCCGATGTCGATCCGCACGTGGCCGGTCGTCTGGCCCTTCTGCACGGCGACGATCTTGCCCTTGATCTGGTTGCGAGCGCTGAGCTTCATCTCTTGTCCTCTCTGGAGATTGGGAACCTCAAGGCGATGCGCGAAGCGCGGGCTTCGGGTCAGTTCGGGGTAAATCCTCGTCGGATAAAGATCGCGCGCGCGTCCGGTCCGGCGAGATAGGCCATCAGCGCGCGTGCATCCGGGGTGTCGCCGGCCCGGATCACCGCGAATGGATATGTGATGCGATCGTGCGAGCTCTCGGGGAACGTCCCCGCGATGACCACGCCGGGGCTTACGGCCGCGTCGGTTGTATAGACGATTCCGGCGGGCGCCTCACCGCGCTCGACGAGCAGCAGGGCGCCCCGCACGTCCTCGGCGCGGGCCAGCCGCGGCTCGACCTTGGCCCACAGACCGAGCTTGGTCAGCGCCTGCTTCGCATAGATCCCGACCGGAACATGCGCGGGGTCGCCCGTGGCGATCCGCCCGCTCGGGCCGAGCAAGGCAGCGAGGTCGAGGTCCGGTCCGATCGTCACCTTCCGGACGCGGTCCTTCGGCACCACGAGCACGAGCTGGTTGCTCAGCAGATCCTTCCTGGTATCCGGCACGATCGGCGTTGGCTTTCGCCAGGTAATCCATCCACTTCTCGTCGGCGGAGGCGAACAAATTGGCCGGCGCGCCTTCCGCGATCTGGCGCGCCAGCGTCGAGCTGGAGGCGAAGGAGAGCCGCAGCGGCGGATGGCCCTGCTTCTCCCAGGCCGCCGAGACGTCCTTCATGGCGTCGGTCAGGCTGGCCGCCGCGAACACCGTCAGTTGCTGTGCCCAGGCCGCGGAGGGAACGAGAAACGCAAGCAGGCCGATAACGAGGAAGCGTCGGCGCATAGGGATTTCCTATTCAGGAGTTCTGCCCGCCTGACGTGACGCGATCAGCCGCTTTCAGGCGGTCTTGATCCAGACCGCCTTCACGTTGAGGTATTCCTCGACGTGCTGCTTGCCGCTCTCCCGCCCGTAGCCGCTCATCTTGTAGCCGCCGAACGGCACCGCCGGGTCCATCGCCTGGTAGCAGTTGATCCAGACGGAGCCCGCCCGGATGCCGCGCGCGAGCTTGTGCGCCTTGCTGACGTCGCGGGTCCAAAGACCGCTGCCGAGCCCGAAATTGGTCTTGTTGGCGCGCGCGATCACCTCGTCGATGTCGGTGAAAGGAATGGCGGAAATCACCGGACCGAAGATCTCCTCCTGGGCGATCCGCATCTCGTCCTTCACGTCGGCGAACACGGTCGGCGGCACGAAGAAGCCCTTCGCCATGTCGCCCTCGGTCAGCCGCTCGCCGCCCGAGAGCGGGCGCGCGCCCTCTTGCCGGCCGATCGCCAGGTAGCCGGTGACGCGGTCGAGCTGTTCGGGCGAGACCAGCGGGCCGACCTGGGTTTCGGGGTCGCTGCTGTTGCCCACGCGAAGCGTCTTGCTGTACTCGGCCACGCGCGCGGTGAACTCGTCGTAGATCTTGCGCTCGACGAACAGCCGCGTCCCGGCACTGCAGATCTGGCCGGAATTGGCAAACACCGCCATTCCGGCACCGGGCACCGCCGCGTCGAGGTCGGCGTCGGCGAACACCACGTCGGGCGACTTGCCGCCCAATTCCAGCGACACGCGCTTGAGATTGCCAGCCGAGGCCTGGATGATCTTCTGGCCGGTGAGGTGCGAGCCGGTGAACGCCACCTTGTCCACGTCGGGATGGTTGGCGAGTGCTGCGCCCGCCGTCTCGCCGTAGCCCGGCACGACGTTGACCACGCCGGGCGGCACGCCGGCTTCCTGGCACAGTTCGGCGAGCCGCAGCGGCGTCAGCGGCGCTTCCTCGGCCGGCTTGAGCACGACGGTACAGCCGGTCGCCAGCGCGGGGCCGATCTTCCAGATCGTCGCGGTCAGCGGCCCGTTCCACGGGATGATCGCACCGACCACGCCGACGGGCTCCTTCAGCGTGAAGCTGACGTACTCGCCGGGCAGCGAGTTCTCGATCGTCTCGCCGTGGATGGCGGTGGCCTGGCCGGCGTAGTAGCGCAGCATCCCGAGTGCGCGCAGCCGCCCGCCTTTCGTGCGGCTGATCGGCGCGCCCATGTCGAGCGAGTTGAGAGCCGCGAGTTCCTCGAAATGCTGCTCCACGAGATCGGCGAGCTTCAGTAGCAGGTTCTGCCGCTCGAACGGCTTGAATTTGCGCCACGGCCCGTCGAAGGCCCGTCGCGCCGCGTCCACCGCGCGGTCGATGTCCTCGCTGTCGCCTTCCGCGACGCAGGCCAGAACCTCGCCGGTCGATGGATTGATGGTGTCGAACGTCTTGCTGGAGGCAGCCTCGACCCACTTGCCGTCGATGAACATGCGCTTCGGCTTGCCGTCCAGGAACGGGTGGCGGGCTGCCTGAATTTCTACAGTCATGGAGATCGCTCCTTCAATTCACGACAGGCGCGTGCGTTCGGCGCCCTGCGGGCGGCCGCCCCGGACCGGTCAAGAAGGCCCGCCTCGCGGCGGTCACGGGCGTGTCGACGTCCTCGGCGAGGTGCGTGATCTGCTGGCCATTGCAAGGGTCGAACACGGCAAAGGGCTTGCCGGACCGGGCCGCGACCCACCGGCCATTGATGAGCAGCTTGTGGCGGCGGGCGATGAAAGCCTCGACGGCAGCGCCCAGCGGCCATCAAGCGCACAGCGGCCCTCAGAGGTGGACACATCCATTGCGGCCCTCATTCGTTATGTACGGAGGAACATAACGCCGGGTTCAGCCCGGAGTCCAGGGCATGGCCCATCCCTCTCAGGCGTCGGCCTCTTCCGGACCCGGTCGGGCGAGCGATCGCTGCAGCGCGCCAAGATCCGCGGCCGCCGCAGCCGCCGCGTTTGCCTCGATCGCGCGATAGCAGCGGACGATCTCGTGCCCCTTCGCAGTGAGCTCCGCACTGCCGCCGCCGGCGCCGCCGGTCCGCGCGATGATGACCGGCTCGGCGAACGTCGCGTTCAGGCTGACGATCAGCGACCACGCGCGTCGGTACGACATGCCCATGAGCCGACTTGCCGCCGAGATCGAGCCGTGTTCGCGGATCAGTTCCAGCAATCGGACCTTGCCGGGACCGAGCTGCCGGGCCTTGTCGAAGTCGATGCGAAGGGTCAGCCTCGTCACGTCCACAGGATAGCAGATCACTTGCCCGCCGCCGTACCGGCCGCGCGAGTGCTGTAGGCCGCGCGAGTGGCCGTGAGGATCTCGTCGGAAAGCTCCGGATCGTCCACCGCGCGGGCGAGCACCATCGCGCCGACCAGCCCCGCGAGCGTCGCCATCGCCTGCTCGCGCGCGCCGCGCCGCCGCGTCTGATGATCCCGTCTGCGAGGCGATCGAGCTGTCCCCGCACGTGGGCGGTCAGCTTGCGCCGGACCGCCATGCCCTGCCGGGCGACCTCGCCGCCGAGTGCCGTCCGGACGTTCGATGGACGCAATATCGGCGGTCATGAATGTGGGCGAACTGGTCGACGCCCCGCTGGTCGGCTTTGATCGCCGAGAAACCATCACCATCCCGCCGCTGCCGGATGCCACCCAGTGGGACAGTTTCGCCGCCGCGCGTCAGGCGATGCTGCCGAATTTCCGCCCGTCGCCCGATACCGAGCATGAGCCGGATCGGGGAGACAGCGGCGTGACGCCGAGAATTCCGGTTGCCGGCGCCGGCGCGGTCGGCGGCCATTTCGGCGCGCGCTTGGCCCAGCCGGGGCGGGATGTGAGTTTCCTGGTCCGGCCGGGTCGCGCCGAACAGCTGTGCCGGGAACGGTTGCATCATCAGCCTGCACCCGCCGCCGCGATCTTGCCGCTCCAGCGCTTGAGCAGCGCGGGCAGGTCGGCGGCCGGCACCGACGGGCTGAAGAGATAGCCTTGAACCTCGGTGCAACCCTCGGTGCGCAGCCAGGCGAGCTGCTGGTCGGTTTCCACGCCCTCGGCCGTGGTGCGCATCCCCAGGCTGGCGCCGAGGCCGATGATGGCGCGCACGATGGCCTCGGCATCCTCCGTCGTCGCGAGGTCGCGGATGAAGGACTGGTCGATCTTGATCTTGTCGAACGGGAAGCTGCGCAGATAGCTCAAGCTGGAATAGCCCGTGCCGAAATCGTCCATCGAGATGCGGACACCAAGGGCGCGCAGCGCGTGCAGGGTGGCCAGCGTCGCGGCGCTGTTGGCGAGCAGCACCAACTCGGTGATTTCCAGCTCGAGTCGCGCCGCCGGAAGTCCCGAAGCGGCAAGCGCCTCGGTCACGCTCTCGACCAGATGGCCGGTCCTGAATTGGGCGGGGCTGACGTTCACGGCTACCTTGACGTGGCCGGGCCAGACACTCGCCTCGGCGCAGGCACGCTTCAGCACCCACTCCCCAAGCGGCACGATGAGGCCGATCTCCTCGGAGATCGGAATGAACTCGGCGGGCGACACCATGCCGTGCGTCGGGTGTCGCCAGCGCAGCAGCGCCTCGAACCCGCCGATCCGGTCGGCGCGCAAGTCGAACAGCGGCTGGTAGTGCAGTTCGAACTCGTCATTCGCCAGCGCCGCCCACAAATCGAGCTCAAGCGCGCGCCGCGCCTGCAGCCGCGCGTCCATGTCGGGCTCGAAGAAACGCCAACTCCCGCGCCCCTCCGCCTTCGTCTTGTAGAGCGCCACGTCGGCGTTCTTCAGCAGCTTGCCGCAACTCGCACCATCCCCCGGAGCGACGGAGATCCCGACGCTCGTGCCGATCACCACGCGGTGGCCGTCGAGATCGTAGGGCTGGCTCACGACCTCGACGATGCGCCGCGCCAGGACCGCGGCGTCCTCGGCCTTGCTCCAAGCCGGACTGCACGATGGCGAACTCGTCGCCGCCCAGGCGGGCGACGGTATCGACCTCGCGCACGCAGGCCTGCAGGCGCTCGGCCACGGCGCGCAGCAACTCGTCGCCGACCGGGTGCCCCAGCGTATCGTTGACCGCCTTGAAGCGGTCGAGGTCGAGCAGCAGCACCGCGAAGTCCTCGTCACGACCGGCCTGGGCCAGCGCCTGTTCCACCCGCTCGTTGAACAGCACGCGGTTGGGCAGGCCCGTGAGCGCGTCATGGCGCGCCATGAACACGATCTGGGCCTCGGCGCGCTGGCGCTCGGTGACGTCCTCGTAGGTCGCGACCCAGCCGCCATCCGTCATGGCCTGGCGTGAGATGGCGACGACGCGTCCGTGGCTGAGCTCCTGAAAGCGGGTGCCGCCCGAGGCGCGCAGATCGGCGATGCCGGCCTCTGCCGCGAGCAGGCCGCCGGCACTGCGGCCGACATGGTTGCCCGCGGCTACGCTCAGCTCCAGGACTTCGCGGAAGGAGATGCCCGGAATGACGCGCTCCGGCGCGAGGCGGAAGATCTCGCAGAAGCGGCGGTTTACCACCTTCAGGCGGTTCTCGGCGTCGTAGAGGCAAAGGCCCTGCGCGATATTGCCGAGCGCCGCGTCGAGCCAGAGGTTCGCCGCCTCGAGCCTGGCCGTCTTGTCCTTGAGCGCCGTCACGTCGCTGCACACGGCGATGAAGCCGCCCTCCTGCGTGGCGTTCTGGCTGATGCGCAGCCAGCGCCCGTCCGCCAGACGTGCCTCGGCGGTGGCGGGAAGGTCGCCGGCGAGGCGCCGCAACAACGCCGCGCCTTCGTAAGGATCGGCCATCGCAGCGGCGATCCTCGCGAAGGCGCGCCCGGACGCAGCAGATCCGAGGAAATGCCAAGCAAGTCGGCCGCGCGCGGGTTGGCAAGCGCCACGCAGTCCTCGGCGTCCACGACGACGACGCCCTCGTGCGAGCTCTCGAGGGCGTCGGCGAGCCGGGCCTGCGCCGAGCGGCGCTGCGCCACCTCGCGCTCGCATCATCGCCCGGATGTTGTCGCGCATCACTCGCCATCGCGGCGAGCAGCGCGCCCAGTTCGTCGGCGCTCCCATGCGGGATCGCGCCGTCCAGTTCGCCCCGAGCGATGCGCCCGGCGACCGCGGAGGCGGCCGCGACCGGGCGGGTGATGCGGCGGGCGAGCAGCCACGCCACCAGCGCGGAGAGCAGCAGCGCGGCCCCCGTGCCCGCGAGGTTGAGCTGCGTGTCGGCCGCGACCGCAGCGCGCGCGCGCTGGCGGTAGGTGAACCCGTCCCCGGCAGTATAGTTGACCAGCAGGTTGATCTGTTGATCGACGGTCGTGGCCGAGCGGTCGAGCGCCCGCCAGGCCTCCTCGGGCGCGGTGTCTGGCGGACAGCCGCCGGCGCTCGCCTTCCCAGGTCCTCGACGGCTTGCCGAGCGCTTGCCGCGGCGTGCGCGGCCCGCGGCGATTGCGAACGCTCGGCGGCGATCGTCAGGTCCTCGTCGAGCGAGTTCGCGAGCGCCTCGATCTTGCTGATCGAGGTTGACCTTTGCCTCCGGACCAGCAGCACTCCAGCGTCGTGCGAGCGCGGCCTGCATGGCGGCGAAGTCGGCCGCGGCCGCGCGGGCGTAATTGATCGACATCAGGGATTTGTCGAAGGTCTCCGCGACCAGCACGCCGGCGTGCCTGATCTCCAGGGCCGCGTAGCCGCCCAGCGCGCCGGTGATCACGCTCATTGCGAGGAATGCGAGCAGGATCTGGCCGCGGATCGTTCCCAGTCCTCGCGGCCGCTCCGGTCACGGCGGCAATCGTCGCCCGCCACCACGATCGTGGCGCCGCGACCAGCCTCGACGTGATCATGCCGTGGTGCATCCGAGAGAGCCGTCCTCTGCTACAGCCGCAGGATGGACGCCTCCGCTTAAAACGGCCTTAAGCCACGGCGGCGATACTGGTGAGGTCGGGGGCGCCCGACAGCGATGCGGCGCCCGGCGCAGATTCGAGCGACCACGCCGCGCCTGGCGCCGAGGTCGAGAGATGGAGGATGAGTGCATGCAGCCCCAGACGCGGCGAGCGAGGCGGCGGCGCGGCCGTTCCGATGCTCCTTCTTAGCCTGCTGAGCGGCGTCGCGCTGGCAGCCTCGGACGCGCTGCCGCATCACGTCTCGCAAAAGGATCAGGCGTTCCGGCCCGGACAGCTCGACATCAAGCGTGGGGAGACAGTGGAGATCGTCAACGACGACGGTGACCTGCTGCACCACGCCTACGTCGAGTTCGAAGTCGTTCAACTTCGATTCCGGCGACCAGGAGCCCGGGGCGAAGGTGGACATCACCTTTCCCGTCTCCGGCGTCTTCACCGTGCTGTGCGGCATCCACCCCAAGATGAAGCTGCTCGTTCAGGTGGAGTAGAGCGCGGGTGCCCGGCCGTCATAGGATCGTTGTCCCGAACAGCATCTCGTGCGCGGCGTAATAGGCGAACAGAAAACCGGCTAGGGCGATGCCGTAGCCCACGGCGGGGGCGAGCAGGGGTCGCCACGAGATCCGCCGCCTCACGTGAGTGCCCGCGTCGTCGGCGGCGACCGCCAGCAGGACCACGATGATGACCGAATGCCCCATCGCGTCGAGCTTGCCGAATTCGAACACGGCGCTGACGAACATGCCGGCCAGGATGATCGCGGCGGCGCGGCGCACCAGGGGCGTCCACATCAGGGCGAAGGCAAGGGTGAACTCGATCACGCCGGCGGCGCGCATGAAGAACTCGATGTCGAATCCCATGTTCATCGCGGGATGGCTGATGAACAGCGGAAAGGTCCATTCCGGGTAGGCCCACTTCTCGATCGAGGCCCACATTAGGGTGATGCCCGCGGCCCAGCGGACGATGTCGAGCGGCCGCACCCCGAACGAAGACGGGTCGGCCGAACCCCGTCAGGGCCAGATAGACCGCGACGCCGAGGAAGATGGGATAGTCCATGAGATGGAAGGCGCCGTAGTCGCGCACCGCGAGCCCGAACAGCACGACGATGCCGAGCGCCGACAATGGCAGGGTGCGGCGCCAGATCATGCCGCCAGCGATGGCGAGCTGCAGCCAGGGGATCGCGGGCGAGGCGGTCTTCAGCTCGGGGGTGAGCAGGATGCCGCCTGTGGTCCAGAGCGCCACGAAGAAGAAGCCGCAAGTCGCGCGGACCAGGATCTCGGTGTTGGCGCGCAGCCCTGACGTCACCCGATTGAGCGCCCGCAGCAGGGCCGTTCCCAGCGCGGTGCCTTCGAGGACGCATCCCGCAAGGAGGACGACGAGCGCGAGGCCGGTCAACTGCTCGAAATTCGGGCAGAGCACGTTTTCCAGCCCTCGAGGCTGCCCGGCGACGTCAAAGCTGCAGAACCACTTCACGTGTGCGTTTGCGGCCCCTGGCAGAAACATGGACGCGACCACAGCCATCGGTACGGTTTTCGCCACACGCAACTGCGAATTCTGAGGGCACTCGCTCATGTGGACCACCTGGTGATTGCATGAATGGAGATTTATCTAATCCCAGGTTGTAATGCGTCTCCCTTCCTGAGGCAACCACTCATTAACTATATCGCCATTTTCCGCCCAGGATCAGGCTTTGCGCCGCGTCGTGAGACGGGTATCATTGCGATTATGCTACATACCTCCGCTCTCTTGTGCGCGGCCTGCCTCGTGCTCGGAGCGTGGTTGGCCTACGCGGCGACGCGGTTGCCCGCGTATGCACCCGTTTTGCAGCGGTGGAGCGGGGTTTTGTTGGTGAGCGGCCTCGCCCTGCTCGGGGCGGCGCTCAGCCGGTAAAGGCAACGGCGGACCTGCAGGATGATCCTTCTATCTCTCGGACCGAGGCAACGAGCTGTTAACCCAACCAATGTATCTAATTTCAGACTAGTCCAGTCAATGAGGCACCCCATGATGGCCGCCCTGATGCTGCTCAGTCTGACGTTCGGCGCGAGCCTGGCCGGCGCCGCCTCCCGTGTGCCGGCCCATACCGTCGCGCTGGAACGCTGGGGCGGAACTCTGCTCGTGAGCGGCCTCGCCCTGCTGGGGGCCGCTCTGCCGCTGCACTTCTGAGCCACGAGCGGCGCTCCGCGGAGCGTTGTCGTTTGGCTGCCGCCCGGCAGACCCAGGCGAGCGAACACGCTCAACGCGGCAGCGTCGGCACCGGGACGGGCTTGGGTGGGCTGGTAAGGGTGCGCAAGAAGGCGACGAGGTCCATCTTCTCGTCCTGCGTCAGTCCGAGCGGTCGGATCGATTCCGACCGGCTCGGTCTGTCGATGCCACCCCGGTCGTAGAGGTCGACCACCGCCTCGAGCGTCGGGACCGAACCATCGTGCATGTACGGGGCACGTCGTGCCACGTCGCGCAGCGTCGGCACCTTGAACGCGTAGCGCAGCTTGAGCGAGGTGGGGAATAGCCGGCCGCGCCCGACATCGTCGCCCTGGGCGGTCCCGATGTCGTGGAAGGAGCTATCGGTGAATGCCCAGCCGCTGTGGCAAGCCGAGCAGCCCGCGCGACCATTGAAAAGCGCGAAGCCCCGCTTCGCGGCCTCGCCGATGACACCCTCGTCTCCGCCGATCCAGCGATCGAACGGGGCCTCGCCCGGGATGATGGTGCGCTCGTAGGTCGCGAGCGCCAGCTCGATATTGCGGCGCGTGACGCCGCCGCCCTCGAACGCTGCCGCGAATGCCTGGACATAGCCCGGAATAGCCTGTAGCCGCGCGACCGCCGCCGCCTCCGGCAGGTTCATGTTCCCGGCCCCGGTGATCGCCGCGAAGGTGACCGCCTCCAGGTCTCGGAATTTGCCGTCCCAGCCGAGGCGGGGCGTCCAGGCGACGTCCAGCAAGGTGGGCGCACGCAACGCCATTGTCGTGTGGCCCTCCCCGACCGCCCTCGCCAGCCCATCGCCCCAGGACAGGCCCGGGTTGTGGCAGCTCGCGCAGGAGCGCGAGCCCGACGCGGAGAGGAGGGGGTCGAAAAACAGCGTTCGGCCGAGCTCGGCCTTGGCGGCGGAGTAGGGATTGTCGTCCGGGAACGGAACCGGGGCGGAGCGCAGGTACTCGGCTTTCCAGGCGGCCACGCGCGGATCCTTCGCGCCGTCCGCGAGGGTAGCAACGGCCGTCCCGAGCAGCATCAACGCGCTGAGGAGAGCGCCGCACAGCTTGAGGTTCATCGCTGCACCATTCTTCGCCGCAGCGTGACACGGCATCCCTAAGGAGTGCTTACCCTGGTATCGCCCCGCCACTCCGCCGGTCGGAGATCGCCGTGCGCTCCCGGCGATTCGGCCATCCTGCACGCACCGGCGTCCCATCTCTCGGGTATGTGATCACACCCGTTCCTAATTTGGATTGACGCCAACGTCTTTGAGACGGAACGCTCAACGGTCGCGGCGTCCCCTGATTTTCGGTAGCTGATGGACATTATTCCCGACGCGATCCACCGCAGGCATTCCGACCGCGACGCAGGCGCCCTGCTGGCGGGGATCATGGCCGAGATGCGGCCGGGCTGGTCGGCGATCCGCGACTGCTATCTCCCGGCCGAAGCCACCCTGCCCGCCGCCCGCGTCGCCCTCGTGCTGCTGCATCCCGCGATCGGCGTGGCGCTCGTCGACACCGGCGCGCGCCCGACGGCGGACGGCATCGCCCGACTGCGGCGCAAGCTGTCAGACGCGGACTTCGAGGCGCGCTTCCCCGGCCGGCTGCCGGTGGTCCAGCGTACGATCCCCGCGTCGCGGGTCGAGCTATTGCACGGTGTGCTGAATTGGGCGTTCGAAGACGAACCGCCGCCCGATCTCTCGGGTGAGGGCAGCTGGATCTTGGCCGCGCGCGATGCGCTCGCCGCCGGCCCCGAACGCCTCCGTCCAAGAACTCGCGCCGCCCCGCGAACGCACCGGACTTGTCGGCCTGCTCCGGTTCTGGGCCGCCCTTCTGATCGCGGCGTCGATTGGCGCCATCGTGCTTCAGACGCTCGGGCCACCCCGACATCGCCCGGAGGCCTCCGTCCCACAACCCGCAAGCGCGGCGACAGCAAGCCCGGCGACAGCAAGCCCAGCGACCGCCAGCCAGCCCGCAGCTGTCCAGCCGGTCGCCCGCCCGGCGACCGCCGACCAGGCCGGAGGAGAAACCGCAACCACGGAACCGGCGCCCAAGACGGCCGACGGCGGGGCAGCGTCGGAGGCGGTCGTCCCCGCACCGCCTCCCCCCGTCGACCAGCCGTCCACAGCGACACCCACCACCGCGCAGGATCTTCCGGCGCGTGCGGAAGCGCGGCCTGTCGCGACCGAGCCCGAGCCGACCAAGGCATCCGGGGCTGGGGCGACCTCCGACGCACCGCCGATGCCGACCCAGCCCGCCTCCGCACCGCTGGCCGACAACGCCCCCGATCCCGTTGCTCTGACGGCCGCGCCGGCAGAGACGGTCAAGCCCGAAGCCACGGAAACGCCGGCGGTGGCGCTCCTGATCCTCCCCGCGAGCCAGTCGATGCCAGTGCTGCAGGCGGCGCCGCTTCATCCGCCACCCGCCCCGCAAGCTCCGGTCCATTCGGTCCCCGCGCCGTCCACGCCTTCCGCACCAGCCAAGGCGCGCGTCGGCCGTCCTCACCCGGTCGGGCCGGCATCGCACAACTCCCCGGTCTTCGCGGTAGCCGGCGGGGAGAGGCCAGTCGACTATAAATGCCGCAACATCCTGGGCAGGGCCCAGCTGGGGGAGGAACTATCGGATGCGGATCGAGCTTTCCTGCGCGCGGGCTGCAAGGAGCGCCACTGAACGCGCGGTACGGCTTGCCGTGCTCGCCCTGGCACTCGGAGCCGCCGGCGCCCTGGTCGCCTGCAATCAGACCGGGCTCCCCTGGACGACCGCTGCGGCGCTGCCCGCGCCGCCGCCCCCGTCGCCCCAGACCGCGCAGCCGTTTGACGTGGCGATCAACAACCTCACCGACGCACTGATCGGGAAGGTCGATCTTGCCCCCGGCACGCGCCGCACGGTGGTGATCGACCCGCTGATCGAGAAGTCGACCGGCTTTCAGACCACGACGACGCACTCGATCGGCGCGACGATGGAGAACCGCATCCGCGCGCGCTGGCCCCAGCTCGAACTTCGCCCGTTCAACACCGCGAGCCTCGACCAGCAGCCGCTGGTCCTGCTCGGCAGCATCGCCGGCGTGACCGCGGCGGGCAGCGTGCAGCCGAGCACGGGCAAGCCATCCGTCTATCGCATCTGGGCAGTGGTGGCCGACCTCAAATCCAATAAGGTGGTCGACCGGCAGATGGCCTGGGTGAAGGCCGACGAGATCGACCAGACGCCGATGGCGTTCTTTCGCGACAGCCCGGCCTGGACGACGGATCCCGTCGCCGCGGCCTACATCAAGACCTGCAGTTCCCCAGCCGGCACGCCGATCGACCCCGCGTACCTACGATCGCTGCGGGCCGAGGCGATGATCGCCGACGCGATCGCGGACTACGATCAGGGGCGCTACCAGACCGCGCAGGCGCTCTACCGGCAGGCGCTCGCCACGCCGACGGGCGAGCAGTTGCGGGCGCTCAACGGCGTTTACCTGACCGATTGGGCGCTCGGCAGGCACGCCGCCGCGGAGCAGGATTTCGGTCGTGTGGTGGATTACGGGCTCAGCCAGAACCAGCTCGGCATCAAGTTCCTCTTCCGTCCCGGCTCCACCGCGTTCTGGCCTGACCCGGCGATCAGCAAGCCTTATCCGATGTGGATCCGTCAGATCGCGCAGCGCGCCGACGCCGCCAACTACTGCCTGGCGCTGACCGGACACACCAGCGTCACCGGCTCGGCGGCCGTGAACGACCGTCTTTCGCTCGCCCGCGCGCAGACCATCCGCGCCCGCATGATCGCCGACCGCAAGGACATGCGCGGCCGAACGGTGGCCAGCGGCGACGGCTCCCGCGAGCCGATCGTCGGCACCGGCACCGACGATGCCACGGACGCGCTGGATCGGCGGGTGGAGATCCGGCCGACCGCCCCGGACAACTGCGCGACCTGAGCCCGTCCACGCCCGCCATCGTGATCTTCGGGGCTGCCGTTCGGCCGGACGGCAGCCCGAGCACCACGCTGCTGCGCCGGGTCCAGGCCGCCGCCGTGTTCGGTCGGCGGTTCGATGACCCGCTGTATGTGCCGACCGGCGCGGTCGGCCGGTTCGGCGCGTCCGAGGCGTCGGTGATGACCAGCCTGCTGCGCGATCTCGGCGTGCCGGAGACAAATATCGTGCGCGAGGAGACCGGCCGCGACACGCTTTCCTCGGCGCGCGCCGTCGCCAGGCTGCTGCGGGCGCACGGCCATGCCGGCCCGGTCTATGCGATGAGCTCCGCCTATCACCTTCCCCGCTGCGTCCTGCTGCTTCGGATGGCCGGCCTGCCGGCGCACGCCGGGCCGCCGCCGCCGTTTCCCGCCGCCCAACAATTCCGCAAGCGCTGGTACTGGCGCCTGCGCGAACTCGCGGCGCTGCCGTTCGATGTCTCCCTCATGCTGGCATTGCGGCTCATCGGCAGGGTGTGAGTGCCGCGTCAGGCGTGAGCCGCCAGCATCATCACGCCCGGCGCCAGGAAGTAGTAGATCAGGCCGATAACGATCAGATACGCGAGCAGGATCAAGGTCCATCCCATGTTGTGGCGGATGATCTGGCCCTCGTCGCGCACGAAACGGCTGGTCGAGACGCCGACGCTCGCGGTCTGAGGCGCGATGGGCTTGCCGATCTCCGCCCCCACCGAATTGAGCGACGGCAGCAGCAGCGGCGGGAAGCCGAGGAGCTTGCCGACCGCGACCTGAAACGCGCCGAACATCGCGTTGGTCGAGGTGTTGCTGCCGGACAGCGCGACGCCGATCCAGCCGAGGATCGGTGCCACCACGATGAACCAGGGGCCGATGCTGGAGAAGCCGTTGGCGAGCGAGGCGGCCATGCCCGAGTAGTTGAACACATAGGCGAGCCCGAAGATGAACACGCCGACCAGCAGCGCGCCCCACATCTGATGCCAGGTGCGCGAGAACACCTCGCGGAGTTGCGCCCGGCTCGGCCGGAGCAGCAGCGCCGTGATGATCCAGGACGCGCAGATCGCGGTGCCGCCGATGAAGGGAGCGAAGTTGAACGTCGCGCGCACGACGGCGCCGGGCGTGAGCGAGGAGTGCGCCGCGACCGACAGGCTGAACAGGCTGATCTTCGGCAGGTTCGACCACGGCCCGGTCCACAGCACCACCACGACGATCAGCACGATGAATGGCAGCCAGGCGCGAACGATCTCGCCCGCCGGCAGCAGCTTGCCGGCCTGCGCCGCCGCCGCCTCGTCCGCCGCCGAAATGGGCACGCCGCCATAGCCCAGCACCTGCTTCGGCCGCCACAGCTTGAGCAGGATGAGCAGGCAGGCGAAGCAGACGATCGAACCGGTGATGTCGGGCAGATAGGGACCGAGATACACCGCCACGGGATACTGCCCGGCGATGTAGCCGAGCGAGCCGACGATCGCGAGCGGCCAGCCGTCGCGGAACCCGGCGCGTCCGCTCACCAGGTAGATCAGTACCCAGGGCGGCGCCAGCGCCAGGATCGCGACGATATGGCCGATCGAGGCGGAGAGCGCCATCAGCGGCAGACCCGTGACCGCCGCCAGGGCGACGATCGGCACGCCGAGCGCGCCATACGACACGGGGGCGTTGTTGGCG
Source organism: uncultured Alphaproteobacteria bacterium (assembly GCA_963799825.1). Lineage (GTDB taxonomy): Bacteria > Pseudomonadota > Alphaproteobacteria > Acetobacterales > Acetobacteraceae > JAFKFI01. The sequence continues at coordinate 780,003 of CAWCYL010000006.1, read as the reverse complement.
ATCGCGGCGACCCGGATCGCGTCGAGATCAGGGATGCCGACCGCGATGAGGATCGGCGCCACCACCGCCCAAGGATAGCCGAACCCGACCAGCCCCTCGAGCAGCGCGCCGAACGCCCAGGCGAACAGCAAGGTTTGCACCCGCACGTCGGCGGTGCCCTGCGTGGTGAGCCAGGCGCGGAAGCTCTCGAAGGTGCCGGTGAGCACCAGCGTGTTGAACAGCACCACGCCCCAGAAGGTGATCCAGTTCACCGCCCAGATGCCGGTGAGCGAGCCGAACACGTAGGCCTCGATCCCGAGGCCGACCGGCATCCCCCAGACCAGGATCCCGAGGAGGAGGGTGACGAGCGAGCCGATCAGCGTGGCGAGCCAGGCGGTCATGCGCAGGACCGCGAGCAGGAACAGCAAGACCACCACCGGGATCAGCGCCACCAGCCAGACGACGAAGGTGCTGGCGAACGGATTGAGTGCCTGGTCGAACATGCTCCCCCCGCTTGCTATCCAGTTAATTGCGCTGCTGGAATTCCGTGTGTGTCAAGGCAAGCGTTAACGCGGCCGGCCGGGCGCGCACTCGGATATCCCGCGCCACCGGCCCTGGGAAAGGAGCTACCGGAATGGACGATGCGACCCCGACCGATGAGGGCACGGCGTACGAGCTGCCGCCGCAATCCTCATACGCGGAGCTGACCGAGGTTGGGCGCGGCACGCCGATGGGGGAACTGCTGCGGCGCTACTGGCACCCGGTCGGCCTCGCCGCGGACGCCGCGGCGACACCCCGGCCGGTGCGCGCGTTCGGCGAGAACTTGATCCTGTTCCGCGACGGACGCGGTAGCGCGGGCCTGCTGCACGCCCGCTGCTGCCATCGCGGCACCACGCTCCGCTACGGCCGCGTCGAGCAGGAGGGGATCCGCTGCTGCTATCACGGCTGGCTGTTCGACGCGAAAGGGCACTGTCTCGACCAGCCCTGCGAGCCGGAAGGCGGCCGGCAGCGGCAGCGCGTGCGCCAGCCGTGGTACCCGGTGCGGGAGCGTTATGGCCTAGTATTCGCCTATATGGGACCGCCCGACCGGAAGCCGCTGCTGCCGCATTACGATTGCCTTGAGGTGATGGACGAAGGCGAGTTCCTCGAAACCGACGACAGCTCGCTCGGCGGTGGCGGCGCCGCGATCATCCCCTGCAACTGGCTGCAGCATTTCGAGAACGTCGTCGATCCGCTGCACGTTCCGGTGCTGCATGGCTCGTTCAGCGGGATGCAGTTCACCGCGGCGATGGGCGCGATGCCCAAAGCGACATTCGAGATGACCGGGACCGGCGTGAAGGTGCGCTCCGTCCGCCCGGCGGAGAGCGGCGGGATGTTCCATCGCGTCACGGAAGCGGTGCTGCCGACCCTGCGCGTCGTGCCGAATCCCCGCGTCGCGAAGTTCGCGCGCGTCGAATTGATCGGCTGGGTGCTGCCGATCGACGACACCTCGTTCCGCATCTACGTCGCCGGCCGCGTGCGGCAGGCCGGCGATCTCGGCAGGATGCGCTCCAACTTCGGCGGCAAGTTCTGGTGGGACATGACGGACGCAGAGCACCGGGCTCATCCCGGCGACTACGAGGCCCAGGTTGGCCAGGGCCCGATCACCCTGCATTCGGAGGAGCATCTCGCATCCTCCGACCAGGGCGTGGCCATGCTCCGCCGCCTGCTGCGCCGGCAGCTCAGGGCCATCGCCGAGGGACGCGACCCGGCCGGCGTCAGCTTCGATCCCGCCGCGCCGCCGATCGCTTTCGAGGCCGGCAACAGGATCGGCTGACGAGCTAGTGCACCTCGATCAGATTGGTCGTGAAGTTCTTCCGATAGTAATAATACGCGACGAAATACCCATAGCTGTCGGCATTCTCGACCGTCTTGCCGGGGTTCGCCTGGGCCCAATGGACGCAGGACTCGACGCCGTACATCTGGACGACCTGGTAGCGAGTGTCGCGTTTGTCCTTGGTTCCTCCGTAGACGTGCGACAGCTCGTGCGCGATGGTGTTGAGACCGTCGAAGGAGAAGCCGGAGTCCAGGAACAACTTGCAGAAATGCAGCATATTGGGCTGCAGGAACTCGGCTGCCGTCGCGATGCGGCCTTCATGCCAGCCGTTGGGCGGCGGCGACGCGGCGGTGAACACGCCCGAGGGTTTGGTGATGGGGTGGTTGACGCTCCAGGCCTTCCTACCCGGCTTGCGCGTATTGCGTCGGTGGCGCCGACCACTTGCTGTAGTGCGTCGTCTGTTCGGTGGTGGTATTGTTCTGCTCAACCTGAACCGTGGCGTTGAACGCCTCTTGCACCGCAGTCCCGGCGGTCGACATGATTTTCTTGGCTTTCGCCAGATCGCCCGCCGTGAAGCCCGTGAAATTGAATGCGCCGCGTGCCATGTCCCGCCCCTCCGACGCGCCGAGTTTGATCGTTTCGCCGGGCGCTCGCAACTGCATACGTAGTCGGAGCCGCACGCGCCCGACGAGGGCGGCCCGGCGAGATCGCCTCAGAGGAGGCCGAGCTCCGCGTCGGCGAATGCGAACGCATCCGTGAAGCCATATTGCGGGCTCGCGATGCCGGGGATCTGCTTCGGGCGGAGCAGGTACTGGCGCAGGAAATCCAGCCGATCCGCGAGGTCGATACGAGTCCAGCAATAATTGGTGTGGCAGTACATGTAGCGATAGCATGACAGCGCCTGGGCGACCTGCATGGAGCGCGCGAGGCGGGCCACCGTGTTCGCGTACTCGTCCGGCCCGACCACGACATTGAACGGGTGGAAGGAAAGATGCAGCACGGGCTTGGCCGCCGCCAGTAGCCCGGCGATGGCAGGCACGAGCTGGTATTCCGCGCCCTCGACGTCGATCGTGAGCAGGGTGCGCGGTCCGATGCCGCTCTCGGTGAGCACCGTGTGCGCATCGCGCATCGGCACTCTCGCCGCCGGGGCGCCGATCGCCACGGTGCCGCGCTGGACGTCGCGGAAGATCGACGCGCGTGGATCGGCGTAGCCGCGGCCGTAGAGCGTCACCTCCGCGTCGCGGTCGCCGACAGCATGGGGAAACAACGCGATGCGCGGACGCAGCGCCGGATTGAGCGCGACGTTTGCTCGCAACAGCGAAAAGCTAGTCGGGCTGGCCTCGAAGGCAAACACGCGCGCCACCTGGGTCGCCGCGTAGAGCGTCGAGAAGCCGACATAGGCGCCGAAATCCACCATCCGGTCGCAACCCGGCAGCACCGCGTCGAACAGCTGCAACGTGCCTTCCTGGGCGCCGCCGGCGAATTCGTGGGCTGCCGCGACCACCACCGGATCGTCGATGACCCGCAACGGCCGCCCATGCGGCGCGATCGGCACACCGCGAACCTCGAACTCCGCCACGTCGGCGCCGGCCTGCAATGTCAGGACCATTTTGGCCCTCCTGCTCGAACGGCGGGACCATTGCCGGAAATGGTTAAGATTTGGTTGGCCGCCGCGCCTCGAAGCGGTAAGGCGTGACGCCGGTGGAGTTCGGATCGAGCGCCAGCCGGTGCTCAAGCGGTGGGAACGCGCGGCTGCGGCAGTCGGGCCGATCGCACAGCCTGCAGGAGAGACCGATGCCGACGCGCGCCCGGTCGAGGTCGAGCCCGTCGGCATAGGCGAGTTCCCCGGCGTGGGCCAACGCGCAGCCCATCGCCACGACATGCACCGGCCGCGGCTCCCCCCAATGCGCGGCGGGGCGGGAGACGGCGCGGGCGAAGCAGAGGAACGCCGTGCCGTCGGGCAGCTCGGCCACCTGCACCTGCACGCTGGCGGGGGTGGCGAAGGCGGAGTGCACCACCCAGCGCGGGCAGGAGCCGCCGAAGCGGGCGAAGGGGAAGCCGGCGGCCGAGAACCGCTTGGAGACGTTGCCGGCCGGATCGACGCGCAGGAAGAAGAACGGCACGCCGCGGGCACCCGGCCGCTGCATGGATGACAGCCGGTGGCACGCCTGCTCGAATGAGACGCCGAACCGCGCCGCGACCGCCTCCATGTCGTGCCGCAGGTCCCGCGCCGCCGCCAGGAACGGCGCGTAGGGCATCACCAGCGCGCTCGCGACGTAATTGAGCAGGCCAACCCGGATCAGCGACGCCGCCTCGGGCGAGCTCGGCGCCGCCGCGCCCAGCACTGTTTCCACGGCGTCGCGCGTCTCGAGCAGGGCGAGCTGGAACGCCATCTGGAAGCCGCGGCTCTCGCGCGGCAGCATCTCCGACAGCATCAGCGCACGGCCGGCCGGGTCGTAGCGCCGCAGCGCGCCGTCGAGCGGCCCGACCGTGACGGTCAGCCCGTGCCGCTCGCGCAGCCGCTGGGCGAGGGCGTGGTTCATCTCCGCCGGCGAGACCGCCATCTCCGCCGCGATCGCCCCGGCAGCCTCCTCCAGCTCGGGGAAGTGGTTGGCGCGCTCGTCGAACAGGTCGCGCGCCTCCTCGTTGGGCAGCAGGATGCGCCGTCCCGACGGCAGCGCGAGCCCGCCCGCGTCTTCCCGCGCCACCCGCCAGGCGCGATACAGCGCGAGCACCGCGCGCGCCGCGTTGGGGCTCGACCCGGCGAGCTGGCCCAATTCCGCCTCCGGCACCACGTCCGCCCCGAGCAGCGGGTCGGCGAACACCTCGCGCAGGTTGACCTCGAGCTGCCGCTCCTCGCTGCCCGAAAGCACCGCGAGCTCCACCCGCAGAGTCTCCGCCAGCTTGATGAGAAGGGAGGCGGTAACGGCCCTTTGGTCGTGCTCGATGAGATTGAGGTAGCTCGCCGAGATACCGAGCCGCGCCGCCAGCGCCTGCTGCGAGAGTTCCCGCTCCAGGCGCAGCCGCCGAACCGTCCGGCCGATCAGGGTGCGAAGTCATTCTTTACGCAATTTACAAATCCGTAGGAAATCGTGTGTGGAGTTGCACCGGATTGCGCTGCTCGGCGCGCGTTTCCGGGTGAACTTCGCACCCGCAATGTGAATTATTAACCCGAGCGGCGTCAAACACGGAGAGTGACTATGCACCCCAATCCCCGCCCCGCCTTCGCGCCCGACGGCATGGCAGCCGGCGGCGGCGGCGACCCGGAGCGTTTCGCGGGCATCCGGCGGGACTACACGCCGGCCGACGTGGAGCGCCTCGCCGGCTCCTTCCGCATCCGCCACACACTGGCCGAGATGGGCGCCCAGCGTCTGTGGCAGCTGCTCAAGACCGAGCCCTATGTGAACACCTTGGGCGCGCTCACCGGCAACCAAGCGCTGCAGCAGGTCAAGGCCGGGCTGCAAGCGATCTATCTGTCCGGCTGGCAGGTGGCGGGCGACGCCAACACGGCGGGGCAGATGTATCCCGACCAGTCGCTCTATCCTGTGGACAGCGTGCCGAACGTGGTCAAGCGGATCAACGCGGCACTGCGTCGGGCCGATCAGATCGCGCGCCAGGAAGGCGAGGGCGACGAGACCTACTGGATGGCGCCGATCGTGGCCGACGCCGAGGCCGGCTTCGGCGGCCCGCTGAACGCCTACGAGCTGATGCGCGCGATGATCGAGGCGGGTGCCGCCGGCGTGCATTTCGAGGACCAGCTGGCCAGCGAGAAGAAGTGTGGCCATCTCGGCGGCAAGGTGCTGGTGCCGATCAGCCAGCACATCCGCACCCTCAACGCCGCCCGCCTCGCCGCCGATGTCGAGGGCGTGCCGACCGTGCTGCTGTGCCGCACCGACAGCCACTCGGCGCAGCTCCTCACCACGGACGTCGACGAGCGCGACCACCCGTTCATCGACCGCAGCGATCGCACGCCCGAGGGCTTCTTCCGCATCACCCCAGGCAAGGGCGTCGAGTACGCCATCGCCCGCAGCTTGGCCTACGCGCCCTATGCCGACCTGCTGTGGTGGGAGACCAGCGAGCCCAACCTCGAGGAGGCGGAGCAGTTCGCCGACGCGCTGCACAAGCAGTTCCCCGGCAAGATGCTGGCCTATAACTGCTCGCCCAGCTTCAACTGGAAGAAGAAGCTGTCGCCCGAGAAGATCGCCGACTTCCAGCGCGCGATCGGCTCGATGGGCTACAAGTTCCAGTTCGTCACCCTGGCCGGCTTCCACAGCTTGAACCTGTCGATGTTCCGGCTTGCCCGCGGCTACAAGGAGCGCGGCATGGCGGCCTATTCGGAGATGCAGCAGGCCGAGTTCGCCGCCGAGCCGGAGGGCTACACCGCGACGCGCCACCAGCGCGAGGTCGGCGTGGGCTATTTCGACGCGGTGGCAATGGCGATCTCGGGCGGCAAATCCTCCACCACGGCGCTGCACGGCAGCACCGAGGCCGAGCAGTTCCATGACGGCGAGCCCGCCCCGGCCGTTCGCGCGGCCGCCGAGTAACCCCCAGCGAAGGAGCGAGAGCGATGGATGACGACCGCTTCGACGAAGGCCTGGTTCACAGCCACGACTGGGCCCGCGAAAAACCCGCCGCGCCGGCGCAGCCGAAGGTGCTCCGCGCCGCGCAGGAGGACCGCTACGACGACGGCCTGGTGCATCGCCACGACTGGGCGAGCACCGGCAAGTAGCCCAGCCTCACGAAGCAGCAGCCGCCAGCGCGCCGGCGGCTGTTGCGTCGCTTCCAGGGCGCCGCTGCCGGGCGGCTGGATGCGACGCCCCGAGCCGGGCGCGTCCGGCGCCGAACAGCTTCTCGCGCAGCGTGCCGTCGGCGTACTGGCGCTTGTAGACGCCCCGCTCCTGCAGGATCGGCACCACCAGACCGACGAAATCGTCCAGGCATTCGGGGGTGACGGTGCGGCTGAGATTGAAGCCGTCGATCCCCGTCTCCTCGACCCAGCCGATCATGTCATCCGCTACCTCCTCGGCCGATCCGACGAATGGCTTCTGGCGGCCGCCCAACCGCATCTCCGCGATGATCCGGCGCACCGTCCACGGCTCCGCGCTGCGGGTGGTGATCGCCTCGATGGCCGAGTTGTTGGCGTTGTTCTTGTCGTGGCGGATCGGCTCGTCCAGCTCGTAGCGCGACAGATCGACGCCAATCGAACTCGAGAAATGCGCCAGCCCGCCCTCGGCGCTCGCGTGCGCCTGGTACTCGCGGAACTTCGCCTCGGCGTCCGAGCGCGTGCGGCCGACGACCACGGTTCGTCCGGCGAACATCAGGATGTCCGCCGGATCGCGCCCCTGCGCCGCCGCCTGGGCGCGGATGTCGGCGACGATGGACCTGACCAGCGGCTTGTTCGGCGCGTTGACGAAGATGCACTCGGCGTGCGTGGCGGCGAACCGTCGCCCGCGCGTCGAGGCGCCGGCCTGGTAGAGCACTGGCGTGCGCTGTGGCGACGGCTCGGACAGGTGGATCGCGTCGAGCTGGTAATGGCGACCCTGATGATGGATGCGATGGACCTTCTCCGGCCGTGCGAAGACCCGGTTCTCCTTGTCGCGCAGCACCGCGTCGTCCTCCCAGCTGCCTTCCCACAGCTTGTAGGCGAGTTCCAGATATTCGTCGGCGATGTCGTAGCGATCGTCGTGCTCGGGTTGCGCCGCGCGGCCCATCCCCCGGGCGGCGCTGTCGAGATAGCCGGTGACGATGTTCCAGCCGATGCGGCCGTTGGTCAGGTGGTCGAGCGTCGACATGCGGCGGGCCAGCAGGTACGGCTGCTCATAGGTGAGATTGCAGGTGACGCCGAAGCCGACATGCCGCGTCACCGCCGCCATCGCCGGCACCAGCAGCAGCGGATCGTTCACCGGGATCTGCACGGCGTCGATGATCGAGGGCGCCGCGCTGTCCTTGTACACGTCGTAGACGCCCACGATGTCGGCCAGGAAGATGCCGTCGAACAGGCCGCGCTCGGCGACGCGGGCGAGGTTCTGCCAATAACCCAGGGTGTTGTACGCGGCCGAGCGGTCGCGCGGATGGGTCCATAATCCGTGCTGGATATGGCCGACGCAGTTCATGTCGAACGCATTCAACCGGATCTGCTTGCGGTTCATCTCGGAAGCCTCTTGGTTACGGCCGATAGGAGAAATGCGTCGGCCCGAGCAGCCCTGTGAGCAGCGGTCGCGCCAGGTCCGAGCCAGGCGCAGAGCGTCGGCCTTGTGTCGCGCGGGTCGATGATGTCGTGCACGGAGAGCGATTCGGCCCGTGCGAACGGGGTCTGCCTGGCGGCGAATCGCGCCTCCAGTTCCTCCCGCTTCGCCGCCGGATCGTCTGCCGCCGCGATCTCGCGGCGGAACGCGACCGCGACGCCGCCCTCCACCGGCAAGGCCCCCATCTCGGCGGACGGCCAGGCGAGCACGTAGGCGCCTGGCCCGAAATGCGCCGCCGCCGCGAGGCCCATGCATTTGCGCACGATCACCGTCGCCCACGGCACCGTGCAGAGCGAGGCGGCGAGCACCGCCGCCGCGCCGGCGCGCAGCGTGCCCTCGGCCTCGGCGACGGGGCCGATCATGAAGCCCGGCTCGTCGACGAAGGTGATGACGGGCAGGTGGAACGTCTCGCAGAACTCGACGAAGCGCCGCACCTTGCGCGCGCCGCCCGCCGTCATTGTGCCGGCGGCGTGGCGGCAATCGTTGGCGAACACGCCGACCGGCACGCCGTCCAGCCGCGCCAACGCCGTGATGATCCCCGGCGCGAACCGCCGGCCCATCTCGAACACCGAACCACGGTCGAGCACCGCCTCCAGGATGCGCCGCATGTCGTAGATCCTGCGGCGATTGACCGGGACGATCTCGGCGAGAAGTTCCTCCCGGCGCTCGGGATCATCGGTGGTCGGCGCGATCGGCGGCAGCTCCCACACATTTTGCGGGAGATAACCGAGAAAGCGCCGGATGGCGGCGAAGGCGGCGGGTTCGTCCTCCACCACGTCGTCCACCACGCCGCTCTTCTCATGCAGCGCGGCGCCGCCGAGTTCGTCCTTGGTGACGCTCTGGCCGAGCGCGCGCTCCACCAGCGCGGGGCCGCCGGCCAGCACCTGCGCGGTGAACCGCGTCATGACGCAGTAATGCGATGAGACCAGGCGCACCGCCGGCAGCCCGGCCACCGCGCCGAGGGCGGCCGAGGCGACAGGGACGGTGGCCAGCGCGCGGCCGACCGAGGCGAAGCGTGGCATCTCGAACACCGGGGCGGATAGCCCGCGCGGTCCCGTCTTGCCGCCGCCGCCGGTGACGCTGCCGCCCGACCCCTCGTGCAGGCGGACCAGCGGGATGCGGTATTGGCACGCGAGCTGCTCCGTGTAGACGCTCTTGCGCAGCCCGGCGGGCGAGGGCGAGCCGCCGGAGATGGTAAAATCCTCGCCGCCGACAACGCAGGCGCGGCCCTCGATGCGTCCCGTACCGAGCACGAAATTGGCTGGCGTGAACGAGGTCAGCCTGCCGTCCTCGTCGCGCTCGGCGGAACCCGCCAGCGAGCCGATCTCGCGAAAGCTGCCGGCGTCCAGCAGCGCGTCGATCCGCTCACGGATGGTCAGCCGGCCCTTGGCGTGCTGGCGCGCGACGGCCTCCTCGCCACCCTGCGCCTGGCCGGCCAGCCGCATCCGCTCGATCTCGTCGCGACGCTCCTGCCAGCTCACGCGCTCAGGCTCCGGCGCGGAGGGCGGCGATCTCGTCCTCCGAGTAGCCCAGCTCCGCCAACACCTCGCCGGTGTGCTCGCCAAGGCCGGGGGCGCCACGGCGGATGCTCGCCGGTGTCGCGGAGAAGCGCGCCGCCGCGCGGGTCTGCCTCAGCGTTCCCGCCGCCGCGTGCTCGACCTCGACGACGATGTCGTTGGCGAGCACCTGCGGATGGCGGATGACCTCGCTGCGCGTCAGCACCGGAGCGCACGGCACGCCTTCGGCGGTGAGACGTTCGAGCCAGAACGCGGCGGGGCGGGCAATCAGCGCGTCCTGGATCATTTGCAGTCGCGCGTCGATGTTCTTCTGCCGCAGCGCCGGCGAGGTGAAGCGCGGATCGTCCAGCCAGTCCGGCCGGTCGAGCGCGCGGGTGAGGGCGGCCCACTCGCGGTCGGTCTGCACCGCCGCGCTGATGTAGCCGTCCGCCGTCTCGTAGATGAGGTCGATGAAGCTCGCCGCCTCGGCCTGCGGGAACTCGTCGCCCACGAAGGCCTGGCTGCCCATGTCGGACGCCCAGAGAAAGGAGACCACCGCGTCGAGCATCGACAGGCGCACATGCTGGCCCTCGCCGGTGCGCTCGCGCGCCAGCAGCGCCGCCGTGATGGCCTGCGCGGCGGTGATCGCGGTCAGCTTGTCGGGCACGATGGTCCGCACCAGCCGGGGCCGCGCCTGGTCGGAGCCGCCCTGGATCGAGGCCAGCCCCGACACCGCCTGCACCAGCGGGTCGTAGACCGGCTTGCCCGCGTATGGCCCCTGCTCGCCGAAGCCGCTGATCGAGACGTAGACCAATTTGGGCGCGACGGCGCGCACGGCTGCCTCGCCGACGCCCATCCGGTCGGCAACGCCAGGGCGGAAGTTCTGCACGAACACGTCCGCGCGGGCAGCCAGCCGCAGCAGGGCCTGCAACCCGGCCGGCGTCTTGAGGTCGAGTACCACGGACCGCTTGTTGCGGTTGTTGTTGAGGAACGAGGCGGAGAACCCGGCCCGCCGGTTGGCCCCGGCCCGCGTATGATCCCCGCCGCGCGGCGTCTCCACCTTGATGACGTCCGCACCCTGGTCGCCCAGCAGCATGGTGGCGAGCGGTCCCGAGATCATCGACGTCAGATCGACGATCCGGTAGCCGTGCAGTGGACCGGGCATGGCGGGCACCTTCGAGCGATGCGTGAGGAGTTCCGCCTACCCTGTTACGCGACGCCGTTCCTGGCAACCGCCCGTTCTTCTGGCCTCATTGGCGCTGGTGTAGGGTGAGGCGGTCGACCCAGCGAGGGGAAGGGAAGCCCGATCGAGCACGCCCGCCGCAGCCGCAAGGAGGTCAGCCCGGTGGCCGGCGCGCCGTCTGCTCCGCTGGTCAGCGACCGCCTGCTCGCGCGGGTGGCCGGCGGCGCGCCGGTCCCGGACAATGCCGTGCGGCTGCTGCGCGATGCTGCCGAGAACTATCCCGCCTGGCTCGACGCGATCGCCGGCGCGCGCAAATCGGTGCATTTCGAGAACTACATCTTCCGCGCCGATGCCGCCGGGCAGCTCTTCGCCGACGCGCTGATCGCGAGAGCGCGGGATGGGGTGGCGGTGCACCTGCTCCATGACTGGTTCGGCACGTTCGGCAGCGCGTCGGCCTCATTCTGGCACCGGTTTCGCGCAGCCGGGGTGCAGGTCCGCAGCTTCAACCCGCCGCGCCTGTCGAGCCCGTTCGGCTGGCTCGGCCGCAACCACCGCAAATCGCTAACCGTCGATGGCCGGATCGGCTTCGTCTCCGGCCTGTGCGTGGGCGCCGCCTGGCTGGGCAACCCGGCCGCCGGCGTCGCACCCTGGCGCGACACGGGCGTCGAGCTGCGTGGGCCGGCCGTCGCCAATCTCGAAGCGGCGTTCGCCGATACCTGGGCCCTGTCCGGGCCGCCGATGGCGGCCGGCGACGCCCCGTACCCGCACGATCTCGCCGTCGCGGGCGGCGTGCCGGTGAGCGTTATCGCCAGCCATCCGAACACGATGGGGCTCTACCGGCTGGACCAGCTCGTCGCGGCGGCCGCCCAGCGCTCCCTCTGGTTGACCGACGCCTACTTCGTCGGCACCACCGCCTATGTGCGCACCCTGATCGACGCCGCCCATGACGGGGTCGACGTGCGACTGCTGGTGCCGGGTTCCAGCGACCTGCCAGTGGCCAAGGCGCTGTCCCGCGCCGGCTACCGCCCGCTGCTGGAAGCGGGCATCCGCGTGTTCGAATGGAACGGCCCGATGCTGCACGCCAAGACGGCGGTGGCCGATGGCAGCTGGGCGCGCATCGGCTCCAGCAACCTCAACCTGGCAAGCTGGATCGGCAATTGGGAACTCGACATCTCCGTCGAGGACGCCGACTTCGCCGGGCAGATGGAGGCGATGTTCCGCGCCGATCTCGCCAACGCGACCGAGATCGTGCTCGACCTCGGCAACGTACACGCCGCGCCGCAGTCGCCCGAGCCCCACCCAGCGCGGCGCGGCAGTCCGGGGCGGGTCGCCGCCGGGGCGCTGGGCATCGGCAGCACCGTCGGCGCCGCGATCACCAACCGCCGTGCCCTCGGTCCAGCGGAGGCGCGGGTCATGGCCGGCGCGGGTGCCGTGTTCCTGGCGGTGGGCGCCGTGGCGATGCTGCTACCCCGCCTCGTCACCATTCCGCTCGCCGTGTTCGCGCTTTGGGTCGCCATCACGCTGCTGATCCGCGCATGGCAGCTTCGCACCCCCCGGCGATAAATGCTTGTTGGCAATCCCTGGCCAGGGTCTGCTATCGAGACCAGATATTCCCTGGATGTTCGCCCGATCCGAGCCCTACCCGGAGGTTCCGCAGACCGCCATCCCATGATCAAGATCATTAGCTGGAACCTTCTGCGCCTGACGGGCGCGTCCGTCGACGACATCGTCCGCCTGATCCACCGGGAACGGCCCGACCTTCTTCTGATGCAGGAGGCGACCGAGGACATCGGACGCCTGCCGGCCCGAATTGGCGGTTTCTACGCCAGCTCTCCCCTGGTTGGACGCATTCACGGCCTGGCGATGTGGAGTCCCGAGCCGCCACGCTCCGTCAAGATCCTTCCCATCCCCTCTGGCGCGCTGTTCGACCGCGTCAGCCAGATCATCGACCTCGGCGAGTTCGCCATCGCCAATGCCCACCTATCGCATGGCCAGGTGTTGAACCGCCGACAACTGCGACGCATCGCCCGCACGCTTCCGGCTCGCGCCGCCGTGATCGGCGACTTCAACCTCGTCGGACCCTGTCTGCTGCCCGGCTTCCGCGATGTCGGCCCTCGCCAACATACCCATGTCGCGGGTGAGATCGTCCCGTTGAGGATCGACCGCTGCCTGGTGCGCGGACTGCACTGCACCGCCTCCGAGGCCCTGCCGCGGGCCTCCTCCGACCATCGGCCCATCCTGGTTCGGCTGGAGGCGGCCGCCGAGAGGCTGCGGGCGGCAGCCTGACTGTCAGCACGATGACGGACTTCAGTCCGCCATCGTATCACTGACGGCCGGTTCCGTTACGCGGCGGGTGCGCCGACCACCTTGCGATCGAGCAGCGCCGCGATGTCGGCCTTGCCGTAGCCGTGTTCTGCCAGGATTTCGGCGGTGTGCTCGCCGACGCGCGGCGCGTGCGCCCGCTTGGTCCCGCTCTCGAAGGCCGGCAGTCCGGGGATGTTGGGCATCGGTACGGCCTCCGGCACGCCGGGCTGGGAGAGCCAGGAGATGATGCCGGTCGCGCGCACCTGCTCCTCGCAGAGGAATTCCTCGTACGTGTTCACCTGGCCGTTCATGATCCCGCGCGCGGTCAGGCGTTCCGCCAGCCACGCGGTCGGCTTCGCCGCGAACACCGGCCGTAGCACTCCGTACAGCTCGTCGAGATTCTTGCCGCGGGCCCGATGAGCGGCAAAGCGAGGATCGTCCAGCAGTTCCGGCCGCTCGATCGCCTCGCAGAAGGGCGCCCAGTCGGTGGGCCGCACCATCGTGACGTTGAGCTGCCCATCCGCCGTGTCGAACACGCCATTGGGCATACTGGTGCGCTGCGCCGTCCCGCGCTCGAGGTAGTTGGCGATCATGCGGATCACCGACAGCATCGCCCCACCTTGCATCAGGCTGAGTTCGATGAAGCGGCCGCGCTTCTGCTCACGCCGCACATAGAGCGAGGTCGCGATCGCCTGGAAGCCGAGCAGCCCGCTGAACATGTCGATCGCCGACATCGCAATGCGATGCGGATGATTGTCGTGCTCGCCGCGATTTTCGTTGACGATTCCGACGAAGGCCTGGAGCACCGGGTCCATCGCCGGCCGCCCCGCCAGCGGTCCGGTCTGCCCGAAACCCGAGATGGAGTAATAGATGATCTGCGGCTCGCGCGCGCTGACCGCGTCATAGCTGAAGCCGTACCGAGCCATCGTGCCGGGACGGAAGCCCTCCATGAATACGTCCGCACCCTGGATCAGCCGCCACAGGATCTCCTTGCCCTCTGCCGTCTTGAGGTCGAGAGCGATGCTGCGCTTGCCCAGCGTGCCGTAGATCGAGAAGGCCGAGTGATCCTCGTATTGCCGCCCGAGGATGCGCGACCAGTCGCCCCCGTTATGCGGGGTTTCCACCTTGATCACGTTGGCGCCGTGCTGGGCCAGCATCATCGCGCAGGATGGTCCCGCGATGCCGCCGCTGAGGTCGATCACCTTCATTCCGGCGAAAGCCGCGTGGTAGTCCAGGGTCATTCGGTCGTTCCGCTTGTTGTCACTGGTCGGTGCCCGTCGGGCCAGCCGGTCCGCGCATGGCAAGGCACCATGCGTCGGAGCAGCCGAACCGGCAAGACACGCCCGGCGAGCGGACGACACGCGCGGGGTGGCTCGTCGCGGACGCGAACACCCCGAGTTTGCCGCCGGGTCAGGCGGGATGGAAGACCAGGGTTCTGAGCTCGATGCTCTCACGCGGCAGAAGGTCGGCCGGGGCGGTCGGATCCTCGAATGCCGTGTGCGGTGCGAAGCGCGCCCGCCCGTCCGTCGCGGAATTGAAGCATTTCAGCAACAGCGCCTCGTCGGGCTGCATCTCGGACAGATAGAACCAGCGATGCGCGGGGCTGAAGGTGACGGCATAGGTCTCGCCGACGCGGTCCCGGTACACGAGGTCCGATGGCACGAGGTCGCTCGACGCGACAGTGCGCGCGTCGCACACGGCCAAGGGAGCGTCGCGCAGCGGGCCGCGGATCGGGCGCCAGAGATTGATGACCTGCACGCGCCCGCGCAGCAGGTCGTCGGCCTCGTCGCCCAGGAAATCACGGACGCGCTGCGGGCCCGACCGCGCGGTGTGATCGACATGGACGCGCGTGGCCGGCTGACGCGGCGTGCCGGGCGCGCGGTCATCGGCGCCTGGGACGCGCCGGCGCACGGTATGATCGAAGATGAACACGCGGCTCGCCCCGGTCGCCTCGGCGATCAGGCGCTCGGCCTCCGGATAATAGACGTCGCGCAATTCCCGTTCGTCGTAGAAGTCGCGGACCACGCTGCCGTGCCGCAGGACGGCGAACCCCTCGCGATCCAGCGCGACCTCGGCGGCGATGTCGCGCAGATCGTGGATCGGGACCACGTGGCTCTCATGAATCGTGTTCGACCGCGGAATGCCCGGTGGCGGATCGAACGTGTAGTTGCGCGGACGCTCCGTCATGCGGCCGAGGTAGTGCAGTTCGGCCTCGACAAAGGGCAGCTCGCGAACCGGACCATCGAGCGCGGGGGAATGCATATCCATTGTTGGGGGCTCCTGAGAGGTTACGGTGGGCGCGTTCTTCCGATGGGTGTCAGCCGCGCCAGAACGGCTTGACCAGCTCGCCGAGAATGTCTGCTCGCGACAGGCCGAGGTCATGCAATTCCCGCTCGCCCATCTCGGCCAACTCCTGCCGCTCGCGGAGCCGGTTACGCCAAAGCCGGATGGTCGCAACAAGGCGCACGAGGTTCGCGCCGGGTGGCGCGGCCCGAACCCTGGGCGGGGGCGGTGCAAGCTGACAATTTGTCGGGAATTGGTGGGCGAAGCCGGACATGACACGCCTCCTGGAAAAGCAAGATCGCGAGCCAGAAATGGGCCACATGCCATCCCGCCACAAAGGATAGTTTGTCACCGGTTGCATGAGTTCCTGTCATGCGTATGATGCCCCCATGATGCTGCCGTCGCTCAACGGGTTGCGGGCCTTCGAGGCGGCGGCGCGGCATCTCAGCTTCACCCGCGCCGCGGCCGAGCTGAATGTCACGCAGACCGCGATCAGCCATCAGATCCGGCGGCTGGAGGAGCAGCTCGGCATCCGCCTGTTCGCGCGCGGCAACCGGGCGCTGGTCCTGACCCACGAGGCGCAGGACTATTTGCCGTCGGTACGCTCCGCGTTCGAGGATCTGCGTCGCGCGACGGCGCGCCTCCTGCGCCCTGACCGCGACGACGTATTGACGGTGAGCAGCACGGCCTCGCTGGCCGCGAAATGGCTGGTGACACGGGTTGCCGCGTTTCAGGACACGCATCCCGGCATCGAGGTTCGCATCACCACATCCGCCCATCTCGTCGATTTCCGACGCGAGGAGGTGGACATGGCGGTGCGCTACGGACGCGGCGTCTGGCCGGGCCTGCGTGCCCAGTGGCTGATGGCCGAGGACATCTTTCCGGTATGCAGCCCGGCGTTGCTGAACGCCGTGAGGCCGCTCCGCCGGCCGGAGGATCTTGCGCACCACACCTTGCTGCACACAACGGTCTCGCGCGAGGACTGGCAGCTTTGGCTGACGGCCGCCGGCCTGCCGGTCACGCTTGCGACGCGGCGTGGTCTCAGCTTCGACCAGAGTTTCATGGCGACCCAGGCGGCGATGGATGGATTGGGCGTCGCGCTCGGGCGGACGCGCTTCGTCGAAGCCGATATCGCGGCCGGCCGTCTGGTCGTGCCGTTCGACGTCGTGCTGCCCGCCGACGCCGGCTTCTACGTCGTGGCGCCCGAGGAGACCGCCGACGCGCCGAAGATCGTGCTGTTCCGCGAATGGCTCCTCGGATCGGTGACGCCCGGCACCGTCGCGCCGGCCCCCGGTTGAGCATTCGGCAGAGGCGCCGGTCTTTACTCCCGACGGCTCGCGACCATTATCCTGATCTTCGTTCAAGGAGATCCGAACATGAAGGCAGTCTTGAAGGGTAAGGATCAGGTGGTCGCGGAGAGCGACGTCGTCGTGGAGTGCGGCGGTTATCAGTATTTCCCCGCCTCCACGGTACGCATGGAGTGGCTCGAGAAGGCGCCGAAGACCGACTTGGATCGCGCTTGCCCGCACGGCGTGCAGTTCTACGACGTGGTGGTTGACGGAGCGCGTCACGGCCGCGCCGCATGGTCCTACGAGGCGCCTCGTCCGTCGATGCAGCAGGTCGGTGGCCGCTTCGGTTTCTGGGAAGACGTCGAGGTACGCTGAGCGTCGGTCGCGCCCATCTTGCGAGGCTCCCATCTTGCGAGGCTAACGGACGCCACCTAGCCTGAGCCGGATTTCAGGGGGAGACGCCGATGAGCGCCACGATGGGAGACAAGCAGGCCTATCCGCATCCGCACGTGCGGTCCGACTGGCTCGATCTGGTTCGCGAGGAGATCATCGAACCCGGCCTGCCGATCGTCGATCCGCATCATCACCTGTGGCACGACCGACCGTCGGGTCGTTATCTGCTGGACGAGCTGGTGAGCGATCTCGGGAGCGGCCACAACGTCGTCGCGACCGTGTTCATGCAATGCGGCTGGCAGCACCGCACCGGCGGCCCGGAGGATTTTCGTCCCGTGGGGGAGACCGAAATCGTCAGTGCCGTGGCGGTGCTGTCGGCGAGCGGCGCGTATGGTCCGGCGCGCGCCTGCGCCGGCATCGTCGGGTTCGCCGATCTGCGCAGTCCGCAGCTCGACGCCGTGCTCGAAGCCCATCGAGCAGCCGGCGCCGGACGCTTCCGTGGCATCCGACACACCAGCGCCTGGGACGATGCCATCGTGCCGATGACGTCCGTGGTGCCGCCACCCGACCTGCTGCAGGATCCCGCCTTCCTGCGCGGGCTGCGGCGCCTGGGCGAGCTGGGTCTCACCTACGATTTGTGGCAGTATCATACGCAACTGAAGGATCTGCTGCCGCTGGCGCGTGCCGCGTCGGGGACGCCGATGGTCCTCGACCATGTCGGCGGCCCGCTCGGCTGCGGCCCGTATCGGGGGCGGCGCGACGAGGTGTTCAGGGACTGGTCGGCGGGCATGAAGGATCTCGCCGCCTGCAAGAACGTGCACGTCAAGCTCGGCGGCCTCGCGATGCCGGTCAACGGGTTCGACTACCACACCGAGGCGCGCCCGCCGACTTCGCCGCGGATGGCCGAGGACTGGAAGCCGTGGATGCAGACCTGCATCGAGCTGTTCGGACCCGAGCGCTGCATGTTCGAGAGCAATTTCCCCGTCGATAAGGGCATGTGCAGCTATCCCGTGCTGTGGAACGCGTTCAAGCGCGTCGCAGCCGGAGCGTCGGCGCAGGAGAAGGCCGCGCTGTTCCATGACACGGCGGCGCGGTTCTACCGGCTGCCGTGAGCTGATTTCCGGCGCCGTCAGGGAAGCGGCGCCGCCAACGACGCGGGCGGCGATGTCATCGAGCCTTCACCTCCCTGCAACGGAGGCGACGCGGTCGGCGGCTAAGGGGGGCCATCCACCTACGGAGCCCCCCATGACAGCCTCCTCTCGGCAGCCGCCCTGCTCGCCGCCGTCGCCGGCCATAGCTTCGCGTATAGCGATCACACCTCCACCAGCGGCCATCTGTTCCCCGCCTATGGCATCGTCCAGGTTGGGATGGACCCGGACAAGGGCATCCGCGGGATCTACGTCGGCAGCCACATCGCCACCTTCGAGGCGCTGCGTCGCCACAAGGTGGAGGCGGGCGAGCTCAACAGCTCCGAGATCTCGTCCGCCAGCGTCGCGGGCATCTACAAGTCGGGCGACTACGTGACGCGCTGGCGGTCGAAGCCCATTCCGCAGCATCCGATCACGGTGCGCGGCGACCTCGATCCGGCGCTCCTCATGCGACGCCGCAGCGTGCTCGCGAATGTCATGGCCGGCACGCTCGGCCGGCACCGCACGATGGCGACGGCGTTCGGCGTGCTGCCGCGCCGCGAGCGGCTGCACGCGCTGCGCTGCCTCGCCAGTGTCGGGCTCGCGGGGGTTCGCGGCGCAACGGGCGGGCACGCTCCCTGGCGGCCAGGCGCAGCGCGTCGCGGTCGCCCGTGCGCTCGCGCAGCGGCCCCGCGCGCTGCTCGCCGACGAGCCGGTGGCGAGCCTCGACCCGGAGGCGGCCGAGGAGCTGATGCGCCTGCTGCGCCGCCTCGCCCATGAGGACGGCCTGGCGGTGCTCTGCGTATTGCACCAGCCCGACCTCGCCCGACGCTACGCCGACCGCGTGCTCGGGCTGCGTGCCGGGCGCATGTGCTTCGACGAGCGCCCGGCACGGTTTGGCATGGGCGACGTGTCCGCTCTGTACGAAGCCGCCGCCGCGTGAGCGTCAGCGTCCCGCACCCCCGATCGGGCAGCAGCCGGGCGCTGCCGTTTCTCGGCGGCCTCGGGTTCCTCGTCCTGCTCGCGCAGGCGGCGCTCGTCGTGCAGGCACGGCCGCAGGATCTGGTGACGGGCGCGTTCGGCATCGCCGACATCCTGCGCCGAGCCTGGCCGCCGGACTTCGCCAAGCTGCCCGACGTGCTGTGGCCGGCGCTCGAGACGGTGGACATCGCGCTGTTCGGCACGGTGGTCGCCGTGATCCTCGCCCTGCCGCTGGCGGCCCTCGCCGCCCGCAACACCGCACCCGCCCGGCCGATCTACGCCGTCGCGCGGGGCGTCATCGCGCTCGCCCGCGTGGTGCCGGACCTCGTCTGGGCGCTGATCTTCGTGACCGCGGTGGGCCTCGGCCCGTTCCCCGGCGCGCTCGCGGTCTCGGTCCACAGCGTCGGGATGCTGGGGCGGCTGTTCGCCGAGACGATCGAGGACATCGACATGGGCCCGGTTGAGGCGCTCACCACGACGGGCGCCGGGCGCCTGGCCGTGTTCAGTCACGGGGCCGTACCGAGCGTGATGCCGTCGCTGCTCGGGATCGCGTTCTATCGGCTCGACGAGAACATCCGCTGCTCGCTGGTGCTCGGCTTCGTGGGCGCGGCGGAATCTGCTTCGAGCTACTGACGGCGACGAACCTGTTCCAGTACCGCACGGTCTCGATGCTCCTGCTCGTCACCTTCGTCATCGTGGTCGCCGCCGAGCGACTGTCGGCCGCGCTGCGCCGGCGGATCGGCTGACTCCACGCGACGGCGATCGCTGACCGGGGATCCCCGCTCCAAGATCGGGCATTTGCATCGCGGCGCCGTGATGGCAGAGTGGGATCCTACGTCCGCCTGGAGAAGCGGCGTCGGGAGGCTCGAACCATGATCGGCCTGGTGCGGCTCGCCTTGCGCCGCCCGTACACGTCGGCCATCGCGGCGCTGCTCATCGTGCTGATGGGCGCACTGGCCGTCACGCGGATGATCGTCGATATCTTCCCGGTCATCGACATTCCGGTCGTGATGGTGGTGTGGAACTATCCCGGCCTGACCACCGAGGACATGGAGCGGCGGGTCGTGTTCATCACGCGAACGCGCCTACTCCACCACCGTCAACGGCATCGAGCGCATCGAATCGCAGTCCATCCCCGGCATCGGCCTGCTGAAGGTCTATTTCCAGCCCGGCACCGACATCGGCGGTGCCATCGCGCAGATCTCGTCGGTCAACAGCACCATCCTGCGCATCGCGCCGCCGGGCATGCAGCCCCCCGCGGTCATCCAGTTCAACGCCTCCAACGTGCCGGTCGTGCAGATGACGCTGTCGAGCAAGACGCTGACCGAGCAGCAGATCTACGACTACAGCCTGAACTTCATCCGGGTGAAGCTGTTCACCATTCCCGGCCTCTCCACGCCGGCGCCGTTCGGCGGCAAGTCGCGGCAGATCAAGGTCGACGCTCGATCCCGGCCGGCTGGCGGCGAAGGGCTTCACGCCAACCGACGTGGTGAACGCGCTGCAAAGCTCCAACGTGATCGTCCCGGCCGGCACGGCGCGGATCGGCGAGCGCGAATACAACGTGGTGCTCAATTCCAGCCCCTCGCTGGTCGACCGCTTCAATGCGTTGCCGCTCGGCGTGTACAACGGCGCGCCCGTCATGCTGGGCGACGTCGCGCATGTCAGCGACAGCTTCGCCGTGCAGACCAACATCGTCCACGTCAACGGCAAGCGCGCGATCTATCTGGCGATCCTCAAGCACGCCGACGCCTCGACGCTCGCGGTGGTGGACGCGGCGCGCGACGCGCTGCCCCAGATCCGGGCGGCGGCGCCGAACGGTCTCGAGATCAAGCTCGACTTCGACCAGTCGGTGTTCGTGCGCGGGGCGGTGCAGAACGTGATCCGCGAGGCGATCATCTCCTCGGTCCTGGTCTCGCTGATGATCCTGGTGTTCCTGGGCAGCTGGCGGAACACGGTGATCGTCTCCACCTCGATCCCGCTGTCGATCTTCGCCGGCGTGCTCGGGCTGTTCCTCACCGGCAATACGATCAACCTGATGACCCTGGGCGGCCTCGCGCTGGCGATCGGGCTGCTGGTGGACAACGCCACCGTCACCATCGAGAACATCCACCGCAACCAGTCCCTCGGCAAGCCGCTGACCGTGGCGATCCTCGACGGCACGAAGGAGGTGATCCAGCCGCTCACCGTCGCCACCCTGGCGATCTGCATCGTGTTCTTCCCGGTGGTGATGCTGTTCGGCGTGGCGCGCTTCCTGTTCATCCCGCTCGCCGTCACCGTCGTGCTGGCATGTTGGCGTCGTACATCCTCTCGTTCACCGTCGTGCCGAGCTTCGCCCGCTTCCTGCTGGCCGGAGACACCCAGCACCACGGGCCGCCACGCGGCCTCCTCGGTGCGTTCGACCGTGGGTTCGACCGGCTGCGCACCGGCTACGGGCGCGCGCTGGAAGGCGCGCTACGGCGCCGCTTCTTCCTGCTCGCGTGCTTTCTGCTGCTGCTCGGCGTCTCGGGCGCGCTCGCGACGAGGGTCGGCATGGACTTCTTCCCGCCGGCCGATGTCGGGCTGATCAAGCTGCACTTCCGCGCGCCGCCGGGCACGCGGATCGAGGAGACCGAACGCCTGGTGCTGCAGGCCGAGGATCGCATCCGCAAGATCATTCCCGCCGCCGAGCTCGAGACCATCAACGACAACCTCGGCATTCCGTCCTCGTACAATCTGGCGTTCGTGCCGAGCGACAATGTCGGCAGCATGGACGCGGAGATCCTGATCTCGCTCAAGCCCGGGCACCATCCGACGATCGACTATATCAGGGCCATCCGGGCGCAATTGCCGGACGCGTTCCCCGGCAGCCTGATCTATTTCCAGACCGCCGACATCGTCAGCCAGGTGCTGAATTTCGGCCTGTCCGCGCCAATCGACATTCAGATCCAGGACGTCGATTTCGCGCGCGCCTACGGCATCGGCCAGAAGCTGCTGCACCGCCTGCACGCCATTCCCGGCGTCGCCGACGCGCATCTGGTGCAGGTGCTAAACTATCCCGCGCTGCAGGTCGATGTGGATCGGCTGCGCGCGATCAAGCTCGGCATCGGGCAGCGCGACGTGGCGAACAACCTGCTGACGTCGCTCTCATCGAGCGCGCTGGTGTCGCCGAATTTCTTCCTCAACCCGCAGAACAACGTGAACTACACGGTCGCGGTGCAGACGCCGATCGACCGCATCAACTCGGTGAACGACCTGCTGAACACGCCGATCGGCCGGCCGGACGCCACACAGCCCGCGGCGCCCAGCACGATGCCCGGCGCGCCCGTCATGCGGCTCGCCGACATCGCCTCGGTGTACCCGCGTCCCAGCCTCGAATTGGTGAACCACTATACCGTGCAGCGCGTGATCGACGTCGCGGCCAATGTCGACGGGCGCGATCTCGGCTCGACCGCCGGCGACATCCAGACGGCGATCAACGATTTGAGCAAGGGCCTGCCGATCACCACGCGCATCGACATTCGCGGCCAGAACGAGGTGATGCAGGCCAGCTTCCGCAGCCTGGCGATCGGCATGATCCTGGCGGTTGTGCTGGTCTATGCGTTGCTGGTGGTGCTGTTCCAGTCCTGGGTCGATCCGTTCATCATCATGATGGCGGTGCCCGGCGCGCTGATCGGCATCCTCTGGATGCTGGCGGTCACGCACACCACGATCAACGTGGAATTGCTGATGGGCTCGATCATGACGATCGGGATCTCAGTGTCGAACTCGATCCTGCTGGTGAGCTTCGCGAACGATCTGCGCGCGCGCGAAGAGATCGGCGCGCTCCGCGCGGTGGTGGAGGCCGGACGCATCCGCCTGCGCCCCATCCTGATGACCGCGCTCGCGATGATCATCGGCATGATCCCGATGGCGCTCGGGCTGGGCGAGGCGGGCGAGCAGAACGCGCCGCTCGGGCGCGCGGTGATCGGCGGGCTGCTGGTCGCGACGCTGGCAACGCTGTTCCTCGTGCCGATCGGCTATACGTTGCTGCGGCGCCAGAGGCCAAGCCTGCACGTGCTGGATGCACGCTTCGCCGAGGAAGCCGCGGGTGCCGAGGGGGACAGCGCATGAGCAATAGCCGGGCCGGTGGGCTCGTCGTCTACCTGCTGGGGCTGCTGGTGCTGGCCGGCGCCGGGTATGGCGCGTGGCGCATCTGGCAGAACCAGGACGTGGCACTGGCGGCGTCCCGCGTGACCTTGGCCGATGCCGTTGCTCGCGGCCCGAAGGTGCAGATCGCCACCGTGACGGCGGGCCCGGACGAACGGCAGATCACTTTGCTGGGTGATACGCGGCCGTACCTCACGGCGACGCTGTACAGCAAGATCGGCGGATATCTCCGCGCGATCCATGTCGATCGCGGCGACATCGTGGCGTCGGGCCAGGTCCTCGCCGAGGTCGATTCCGCCGAGACCGACAGCCTGTACACGAGTGCGCTGACCGATCTCGAGAACAAGCGGCGGAACGCGGGGCGCGCGCATGATCTCGTCGCGCACGGCTCGATGTCGGTGCAGGCGGCCGACCAGGCGGATACCGATTTTCGCATGGCGGCGGCGCATGTCGCGCAGGTCACGACGCTGAAATCCTACGAGGTGATGCGCGCCCCGTTCGCCGGCCGCGTCACCGCCCGCTTCGTCGATCCCGGCGCACTGGTGACGAATGCGGCGACCAATCAGACGAGCTCGCAACCGGTTCTTACCATTGCCGACGACAGCCGGCTGCGGGTCGACGTCCATGTCGAGCAGCGGGATGTGCCGTTCGTCCACGTCGGCGACGCCGCGGAGGTGAGCGACGCCGCGGACCGGACGCGGATCAGGAAGGCAGTCGTCGCGCGCAGCGCGGGCGAGCTCGATCCGCGCACGCGCACGCTATTCGTTGAACTGGAGCTGGATAATTCCGACCATTTCCTGCTGGCGGGCAGCTTCGCCTACGTGACGCTGCACGTGAAGCTGCGGAGCTTCCCCGAGGTTCCGGCGTCCGCCCTGCTGACGCGCGGCAACGGCGCGTTCGTCGCGGCGGTGGGGCAGGACGGGACCGTTCACCTGCAACCGGTCTCGGTGGCGCGCACCAACGGCGACCGGGTGCTGCTGGCGCAAGGCGTGAAGGTCGGCCAGGGCGTCGCGTTGAACCTGCCGGACGAGGTGGCCGACGGCGGAAAGGTCCAGGCGGTTCTGGCCAGCCAGTGACGGCGGCTATCCCGGCGCTGCGACGGAGAGGCCGCGCACGTTGTGGCGCTCGATCAAACGCGCGACCTGCCCCGATGCTTTCGCCTCCTCGACGAAATCGCGCAGGAATCGCGCGCCGGCCGCGTTCTGGCGGGCCGTGCCGACCGCCTGTTGCACCGCCGTGAACTGTCCGTCGAGGATGCGGGCGCCCGGCAGCTTCTGGACGTCCGACAGCAGCCGCGGCCGCAAACCGGCCAGAGCGTCCAGCTTGTCGCGGACGAACTGGTCGTAGGCGCCGTCGAGGCTCTCCGATCGCACCAGCTCGGCGTGTGCGATGTTGCGGGCGAGCCAGAGATCGTAGGCGCTCCGGGCCGTGACCGCGATCCGCACGCCCGCGCGATCGACCTCCTCGATCGTCCGCAAGGGTGAGCCGGCGGGGACCAGATAGGTTGCCTC
The DNA here is from genome assembly GCA_963799825.1 of uncultured Alphaproteobacteria bacterium. GTDB lineage: Bacteria > Pseudomonadota > Alphaproteobacteria > Acetobacterales > Acetobacteraceae > JAFKFI01. The sequence goes on along the minus strand of CAWCYL010000006.1, from coordinate 755,271 downwards.
GATCTCGACATAGGCGGCGGTGAAGGCGATCTTTTCCGCCCGCACCGGCTCCGCGCCGATCAGGCCGATGTCCCACACGTCGGTGCCCGCCGCGTCGGCCAGTTCGCCCGGCCTCGCGAACGGCACGTATTTGACCGGCACGCCCAACCGCTCGGCAATCCCGCGCGCCATGTCGGGCGCGACGCCCTCGGGGTCGCCCGACGGGCTCTTGCCCGTGACCAGCAGGAAATTGCCCATGTTGATGCCGGCGCGCAGAACGCCGTGCGGCGCAAGCTCAGCGATGACTTCCCGAGACATGGAAATAGGCTCCAATGTTGGTGGCGTGCGTCATGATGCACCCTGGACGGCGCGATATCGAGCCGTCGCCACGGGTGCCGGATCAAGTTAGCATTCGCAAGCCGGCCAGGAGATGACGCTTGAAGAACTCTGTCCCGTTGCAGCTGCACGTCCCCGAGCCATCCGCGCGGCCGGGGCAGTCCCCGGACTTCAGCTGGCTGCAGATCCCCGCGGCTGGCTCGGTCGCGCGCCCCGACATCGCCGTGGAGCCGCGGGACATGCGCGCGCACGCCTACGCGCTGATCCGCGTGCTCGACGAGGCCGGCATCGCGTTAGGGCCGTGGGATCCGAAGCTGGACCCCGAGACGCTGCGCCGCGGCCTGCGGGCGATGATGCTGACGCGAGCCTATGACGAGCGGATGTTCCGCGCCCAGCGCCAGGGCAAGACGTCGTTCTACATGCGCTGCACGGGCGAGGAGGCCATCGGGGTCGCGCAGGCGACGGCGCTCGACGACCGCGACATGGCCTTCCCGACCTACCGCCAGCAAGGGGTGCTGATTGCGCGCGGCTGGCCGCTGGTCGACATGATGAACCAGGTGTTCTCCAACGCGCGCGATCGGCTGAAGGGCCGCCAGATGCCGATCATGTATTCCAGCAAGGAGGCCGGGTTCTTCTCGATTGCCGGCAATCTCGCGACGCAGTTCCCGCAGGCGGTCGGCTGGGCGATGGCCTCGGCCATCAAGCGCGACGACCGGATCGCCGCCGCCTGGATCGGCGAGGGCGCGACGGCGGAGGGCGATTTTCACCATGCCCTGACGTTCGCCAGTGTGTACCGCGCGCCAGTCATCCTCAATATCGTCAACAACCAATATGCCATCTCGTCCTTCCAGGGGATCGCGGGCGGCGAGCACACGACCTTCGCGGCGCGTGCCCTGGGCTACGGCCTGCCGGCGCTGCGGGTCGACGGGAACGACTTCCTGGCGGTGTACGCGGCGACCAGCTGGGCGGCCGACCGCGCGCGATCGAACCTTGGGGCGACCGTCATCGAATTGTTCTCCTACCGCGCCTCGGCGCATTCCACGAGCGACGACCCGAGCAAGTACCGCCCGGCCGACGAGGCCGGCCAGTGGCCGCTCGGCGATCCCATCGCGCGCCTGCGCGCGCACCTGACGGCACTCGGCGAATGGTCCGACGAGCGGCACGCCCAACTGGCGGCGGAGGTGGACAACGCGGTGCAGGAGGCGCAGCGCGAGGCCGAAAGCTATGGCACGCTGGGCAGCGGCGAGCACCACAGCCCGGCGACGATGTTCGACGACGTGTTCAAGGAGATGCCCTGGCACCTGCGGCGTCAGCGGCAAGAGCTGGGGTTCTGAGCATGGCGCGGATGAACATGGTGCAGGCGCTGAACTCCGCGATGGACGTGATGATGGCGCGCGACGACAACGTCGTCGTGTTCGGCGAGGACGTCGGCTATTTCGGCGGCGTGTTCCGCTGCACCGAGGGGCTGCAGCGGAAATACGGACGCGATCGCGTCTTCGACACGCCGATCGCCGAGGCCGGCATCCTGGCGACCGCTGTGGGCATGGGCGTGTACGGTCTGCGTCCGGTGGTAGAAATCCAGTTCGCCGACTACATCTATCCCGCCACCGACCAGCTCGTCTCGACCGCCGCGCGGCTGCGCTATCGGTCGGCTGGCGAGTTCACCGCGCCGATCACGGTGCGCGCGCCCTGCGGCGGCGGCATCTTCGGCGGACAGACGCACAGCCAGAGCCCGGAGGCCATCTTCACCCATGTCTGCGGGCTCAAGACGGTCATCCCCTCGAACCCGTACGACGCAAAGGGACTGCTCATCAGCGCGATCGAGGACGACGATCCGGTGATCTTCCTGGAGCCGAAGCGCCTCTACAACGGCCCGTTCGACGGCCATCACGACCGGCCGGTGACGCCGTGGAGCGAGCACGGCGCGGGCGAGGTTCCGGACGGCCACTACACGGTCCCGCTCGGTCAGGCGTCGGTCGTGCGCGCCGGAGAGGACGTCACGGTGCTGACCTATGGCACGATGGTGCACGTCGCGATCGCCGCCGCCGCCGAGGCCGGCGTTGACGCCGAGATCATCGACCTGCGCACGCTGGTCCCCGTCGACATCGACGCGATCGTTGCATCCGTGACCAAGACGGGACGCTGCGTGATCGTCCACGAGGCGACCCGCACCAGCGGGTTCGGCGCCGAGCTGTCGGCGCTGGTGCAGGAGAACTGCTTTCACTCGCTCGAATCGCCCATCGTGCGCGTCACCGGCTGGGACACGCCGTACCCGCACTCGCTGGAGTGGGACTACTTCCCCGGCCCGAGGCGCGTCGCGGAAGGACTGCGCCGGGTGATGGAGGGCTGAGGTGGGGCGCTACGTGTTCCGGCTGCCCGATGTCGGCGAGGGCATCGCCGAGGTCGAGGTCGTCAACTGGCACGTCGCGGTCGGCGCCACGGTTGCCGAGGACGATCCGCTGGTCGACGTGATGACCGACAAGGCGACGGTGGAGCTCCCCTCGCCCCGCGCCGGCCGGGTGCTCGCGACCACCGGCAGCCCCGGCGACAAGATCCGCGTCGGCGCGGAACTCGTGGTGCTCGACGTCAATGGCGCCGGCGAGGCGGTCCCCAGCGAGGACGTGTCTCCCGCCCCAGCACCCACGAGCCTGGCACCCACGACCCCGCCACCCGCATCGGGTGCGGAGACGGCGGTTGCAAATGCGCCGCCAGCGCCTGTTCCGGCGGCTCGGACGATCGAGCGGCCTCCGCCGGCGTTCGCGACGAGGCCGGCGGGGGGAAAGCCGCTGGCCTCGCCCGCGGTGCGCCATCGCGCCTACCAACTCGGCATCCCGCTGCAATTCGTCGGCGGAAGCGGGCCCGCGGGCCGTATTCTCCATGCCGATCTTGATGCCTACGTCGCTTCGGGCGGCCGCGCGGCGCCGGCGGGGAGGGCGCGGAACGAGGCGGTCGAGGAGGTCAAGATCATCGGCTTGCGACGGCGGATCGCGGAGCGGATGCAGGAATCCAAGCGTCGCATCCCGCACTATTCCTACGTCGAGGAGCTCGACGTGACCGAGCTCGAGGAACTGCGTGCCCAGCTCAACACCCAGCACGCGACGGATCGGCCGCGCCTGACATTGCTGCCGTTCCTTGTCGCGGCCCTGGTGCGCGCCGTTCCGGAGTTTCCCGAGGTCAACGCCCAGTTCGACGACGAGGCCGGGATCGTCCGGCGGCACGCGGCGGTGCATGTCGGCATCGCCACCCAGACGGCGCAGGGCCTGATGGTGCCGGTGGTGCACCACGCCGGGGCACTCGACCTCTGGCAGACAGCCGCCGAGATCGCCCGGCTGGCCGAGGCGACGCGAGAGGGGAAGGCGACCCGCGACGAGCTGGGCGGCTCCACCATCACGATCACCAGCCTCGGCCCGATCGGCGGCATCGTGACCACGCCCGTCATCAACCTCCCCGAGGTGGCGATCATCGGCGTGAACCGCATCGTCGAACGCCCGGTCGTGCGCGGCGGACAGGTCGTGGTCCGCCGGATGATGAACCTCTCCAGTTCGTTCGATCATCGCGTGGTGGACGGCTGGGACGCCGCGCGGTTCGTCCAGGAGCTGAAGCGGCTGCTCGAACAACCCGCGATGCTGTTCGTCGCGTGAAGGATCGGGCGCGATGATCCGCACCGAGGTTCTCGTGGTGGGCGGCGGCCCCGGCGGCTATGTCGCGGCGATCCGGGCGGGGCAGCTCGGCCTGGACACCATCCTCGTCGAAGCGGACCGGCTCGGCGGCACCTGCCTCGTCCGCGGCTGCATCCCGTCGAAGGCGCTGATCCACGCGGCCGAGACATTCGACGGTATGCGCGGGGCGGTCGGCGGCGACGCGCTCGGCATCGCGCTGCGGGAGCCGCCCTCGATCGACCTGGCGAGGACCGTGGCCTGGAAGGAAGGGATCGTCGATCGGCTCACCGGAGGCGTCGCTGTCCTGCTGCGCAAGGCAAAGGTCCGCGTGTTGCAGGGCTGGGCGAACTTCTCCGACGCCAAGACCTGCACGGTGCAGACCGACGACGGCACGGAGACGATCAGGGCGGAGCACGTCATCCTGGCAAACGGCTCGAATGCCGCGTCGCTACCCGGACTGGAGTTCGGCGGCACGGTGATCTCGTCCACCGAGGCGCTGTCGCTGGACCGGCTGCCCGAGCGGCTCCTCGTGGTCGGCGCCGGCTATATCGGCCTGGAACTGGGCACGGTCTTCAGGAAACTGGGCTCGGAGGTGATCGTCGTCGAGGCACGCGAGCGGATCCTGCCGACCTGGGACGAGAAGCTGACGGCCCCGGTCGGACGCTGGCTGGAACGTGCCGGTGTGACGCTCCATCTCGGCGCGCGCGTCGAGGCGGTCGGGCGCGGAGAGGAGGTGGCCGAGGCGACCGTGCGGACCGCCGACGGATCGACCGTCCGCGTGGCAGCCGACAAGGTGCTGGTGACGGTGGGCCGGCGGCCACGCACGGAAGGCTGGGGGCTGGAGGCGATGGCCGTCGATATGTCCGGGCCGTTCGTGCGGGTCGACGAACGCTGCCGCACCTCGATGCGGGACGTCTGGGCGATCGGCGACCTGGTGGGCGAGCCGATGCTCGCGCACAAGGCGTCGGCGCAGGGCGAGATGGTGGCGGAGATCATCGCCGGCGCCCGGCGGCAATTCGATCCCGTTGCCATTCCGGCGGTGTGCTTCACTGACCCCGAGATCGTCAGCGTCGGCATGAGCCCGGAGGACGCCGACGAGCGCGGCATCGAGGCGATCGTGGGCCAGTTCCCGTTCGCCGCCAACGGCCGCGCGCTGAGCATGGCGGCGGGAGACGACGGCGGCTTCGTCCGCGTCGTCGCGAGCGGCGACGACCATCGCGTGCTCGGGGTCCAGGCGGTCGGCGCGCATATTTCCGAGCTCGTCGGAGAGTTCACCCTCGCGGTCGAGATGGGCGCGCTGCTCGAGGACGTGGCCGGGACGATCCACGCCCACCCGACCCTGACCGAAGCGTTCCACGAAGCCAGCCTGAGAGGCCTCGGACACGCGATCCACATCTGAGGGCAGAATTTGCCGCCATGCGAAACGACGACAAGAAACGCGAGGAAACCCCATGACGCCCACCCCGACCAACGCGCAACGCGTCGTCTCGCCCCGCACGCTCCGTCACGTCATGCTGGCCGCCGCCGTGGGATCGGCGCTGGAGTGGTATGACTTCTTCATCTACGGCACGGCGTCGGCGCTGGTATTCGGGGAGCTGTTCTTTCCCAAATACGACGCGACGGTCGGCACGCTCGCGGCGTTCGCCACATTCGCCGTCGGCTTTCTCGCGCGCCCCTTCGGCGGCCTGTTCTTCGGTCATTTCGGCGACCGGATGGGCCGCAAGCCGATGTTGGTCGCGACCATCCTGCTGGTCGGCGGCGGCACCTTCCTGATCGGGTTGCTGCCGACCTACGCCTCGATCGGCATCTGGGCGCCGGTTCTGCTGCTGTTGCTGCGTCTGGTGCAGGGCTTCGGCGCCGGCGCCGAGTACGGCGGCGCGGTCATCCTGGCGGTGGAATACGCGCCGCCGGGCAAGCGCGGCTGGTACGGCGGCTTCGCGCCGATGGGCGTCACGGTCGGCAACCTGCTTGCCGCCGGTGTTTTCTATCTGGTCACGATGATGTCGAAGGACACCCTGCTCGCCTGGGGCTGGCGCATCCCGTTCCTCATCTCGCTGGTGCTGCTCGGCCTCGGCGTCTACATCCGGGCGCGCGTCGCCGAGACGCCGGTATTCGCCGAGGTGGAAGCCAAGCGCACGCCGCTGCGCGCCCCGGCCCTCGAGGCGCTGCGCCGCCATCCGCGCAACTTCTTCGTCGTGGTCGGCGCGCGGCTGGCGGAGAACGGGCTCGGCTATCTGTTCCCGGTGTTCGGCCTCAGCTACGTCATCACCACGCTGCACATGCCGCGCGAGGTCGCGATCACCGGCGTCATGCTCGGCAACTTCGCGGAGATCTTCGGCATCCTGTTCTTCTCGTGGCTCTCCGACCAGGTCGGGCGGCGGCCCGTCTACATGGGCGGTGCGCTGTTCTCAGCCGTCTTCGCGTTCCCGTTCTTCCTGCTGGTCGGCACGCGCGACCCGGTGCTGATCTGCGTTGCCTTCATGCTCGTCATGGGCATCGGCAGCGGCGCGATGTTTGGCCCGCAAGCGGCGTATTTCGCCGAGCTGTTCGGGCCGCGACTGCGCTTCAGCGGCTTCGCCTTCGCGCGCGAACTCGGCTCGATCCTCGCCGGCGGCCCGTCGCCCTTCATCGCGGCGCTGCTGGTGGGCTGGATGGCGGGCGCCCCGTGGGGTGTCGCGTGCTACGTCATCCTGCTGTCGCTCATCACCGCATTCGCGGTGTGGTGCGGCCCGGAGACGAGCGAGAGCGACATCCGCGCCGACCACCCTGACGACGCCATCGTGGAGGCGCCGGGGACGCTGCCGCGCCGCGCCTGACGTCGCGGAGGGGCGGCGCCACGCTCATAGCTCAAGCTCCCAATTCTGGCCGACCAGGTCGTGGCCGAAGCTGTGGTGGCGCTCCTCCTCGACCAGGCGGAACCCCGCCCCCTGGTAGATGCGGCGGGCAGCGATCAGCACGTCGTTGGTCCACAGCGTGACCCGGCGGTAGCCGACCTGCCGGGCGAAGCGGATGCACTCGTCCACCAGGCGCCGCCCGATGCCGAGGCCGCGTGCCTGCGGCTCGACATAGAGCAGGCGAAGCTTGGCCACCTCGTCGGTCTGCCGGACCAGGAAGACCGAGCCGACGACGACGCCCTCCCGTTCCGCGATCCAGCATCGCTCGCGTTTCGGATCGAATGCCTGGATGAACCCCGCCACGATCTCGGCGACCAGGGCCTCGAAGTGCTCGTCCCAGCCATACTCCTCGGTATAGAGCACCCCCTGCCGATGGACGACCCAGCCCATGTCGCCGGGCCGGTACGGGCGTAGGATGTAAGGAACCTTGGGTTCCGCGCGGCTGCTCCCGCCGAGCAGCGCCGCGGCCGTGCCGAGGGCGGTCACGAGGCGCTGCTGCTCCGCCCCGGTCAGCTTCTCCAGCATGGCCCCAACCTCGGCGCGCGAGCGGGCGTCGATCGAGGAGAACGCCGCCCGCCCCGCCTCGGTGAGCGACAGCACGCTTTGCCGTCCATCGGTGTCGGACGGGCGACGCTCGACGAGGCCGCGTGCCTCGAAGCCGCGCAGGATGCGGCTGAGATAGCCCGCATCGAGACCCAACTCGCTTCCCAGCCGGGCGGCAGTCGGCGTGCCGCCCTCGGCGATCTCGTAGATGACACGCCCCTCGGTGAGCGACAACGGGCCACCGAGCAGCCCCTCGTGCAGCACGCCGATCTGGCGCGTGTAGAAGCGGCTGAACCGCCGCACGGCTTGGATATTGGAAGCGAGGTCAGGCTCGGCCACGGCGCGCCCCCAGCGTTGGCGTTACCTGCCACAGTCAATCAATAAATTGACTAAGTCAATCTTATACGATTCCGTCAATGGGACTCCCGCTCGCGCTCGGAGGATGGCGACCGGACTCGTCCCCGGCAAGGTCGCCATGAATGCACATCGGCGTGTCGGCTAATCAGCTTGCTACCGGTGATTGCGTAATCGTCCTGGAATCGACAAGATACGGGAACGGATCGGGGAGCTGCGCCCGCTATTAGTGTGCTGCCAGGCTCGAATACAGTATACTAACGGTATACAGGCCGCTCATCTGTCCATCATACAAGATGGGGACAAGAATCTCGACATTTACGGACAAGTTCTTATTGCGCGAGCGATCACGATCGCCTATGAATTTGGAGCGTTTCGACCTGTATATGACATGCGATGGGGACGCCGGAAAAGTGTCGGTAGACGGCGCGCAAACCTGCGAAAGCGCCATGCAGGATGAGACCACTGCCTCCACGCTGCTGTCGCCTGTCGAGTTGCCGAAGTCGGCATTCAGGCCCGATCCCTATCACGGCATCGAAAGGGGGATGCTCGTCCGGCGTGCCCGCACCGTTCCGGGCACGATCGTTGCCGGCATTGCCAGTGTCGCGGAGGCGGCGGCGCTTGCGCCGCTGGGCTGGATAGCCGGACTCCTCTGCCCGAGTTCCGATGTGATGGAAACACATCGGCATCTGACCGTGGGAGTTCTTGCCGCGCTGCTTTACGCGGCTGTGAATGCCGTGGCCGGCACCGCCCGAGCCCAGCGGCCCGGTGGCAGCTTGGGCCTGACCGTTTCGGCGGTCGGATGTTGGACCGCCGCGGTCGCGCTGGTCCTCGCCATCGGTATCCTATGGGAAGGGCGTCTGCCGTTTGCCGCGAATTGGACGATCCTTTGGTTCGCCCTCGGCGCGGGCACGGCTGTCCTTTCGAGACTGGCGATTGCGCAGTGGACCGCACGCCGGCGTGCCACGGGTCGGCTGGCGACAAGGATCGCCGTCGTCGGCGCGGGAGCCCAGGCGGACGATCTTGTCGCGTTGCTGCAACGGCCGGAATGGCGGGGCGAATATGAAGTCGTCGGACTGTTCGATGACGAGTTCGTCGGTCACGCCGTCGCGCTTGGGCCTCGCCTCGGATGCCTCGACGATCTCGCGAGCGAGGCCTGGGCCCTCCGCGTCGACGTTGTGATGGTGGCGGTGCCCTGGTCCGACACGTCGCGTCTCAGCAAGATCTGCCATCGTCTGCGTTACGTCCCGGCGGACGTCTGCCTCTGGACCGATCTCTCGGAATACGGGCTGCCTTGCGGTCGCCCGCGCAGTCTGTGCGGCAGATCCCTCCTGGAATTGTGGTCGCGTCCGCTGCGCGATTGGCGCGCCGCCGCGAAGCGCGCCGAAGACCTGGTCCTCGGCGGTCTGCTGCTTCTGTTGCTGGCGCCCCTGATGTGCCTGATCGCATTGGCAATCGTGCTGGACACACCAGGGCCGGTGCTGTTTCGGCAGCGCCGGTTCGGCCTCGGCAACGAGCCGATCGAGGTCTTTAAATTCCGTACCATGGCTCAAGACCGCGGCGATGTTTCCGGCGCGCGCGCCACGGTCAAGGACGATCCGCGGGTGACGCGGGTGGGGCGATTTCTTCGCCCCCTGAGCTTCGACGAGCTGCCGCAACTCATCAACGTCGTCAGGGGCGACATGTCGCTCGTGGGCCCTCGGGCGCATCCGATCGAGATGCGGGTTGAAGGCGAGTATTATTACGAAGCGGTGCGCTCCTACGCTGCACGACATCGCGTGAAGCCCGGGATCACCGGCCTCGCACAGATCAATGGGTGCCGCGGGTTGGTGGATACGCGACAGAAGGCGCAGCGACGGCTCGACTATGATCTCGACTATATCGAGCGATGGTCTCTCATGCTGGATTTCCGTATCATCGGGCTGACCGTGTTCAGGGTCTTAGCTGACGATGATGCCTACTGAGCGGGCCGGCGCGATATCGTTCGGGCGGCCGCCGCCTGGCCCGCGCGGCTGCTGATGCCGTAGTTCCCCCAGCCTCAAAGCGACCAGGCGAGAGCGACCCAGAACGGAATCATGATCAGAAGGCCATTGCGAATCCCGCGATGCAGGCTGGCATGGGGCGAACGAGGCGCGCAATCCGACATGCCGCTCAAGGTGTCCGCGAATAGTTACGAAATGGTTAACGGCCGGGTTATCTCCGTCGCGATCGCGGACGCAGCGGCTGTCCAGGGCGATGGACGCGCCTACGCCGTGGGAGGATAGTCGCGCGATGGAACACCAGGGCGGCTGTCATTGCGGAAATCTCCGGGTCCATGTCCGGCTGACCAAGCCGCCGGCGGCGAATTGCGTGCGCTCCTGCGCCTGTTCCTTCTGCCGGTCCCATGCGACCCGGACGGTCTCCGACCCGGACGGGCAGGCGGACATCCGGGCGTCCGACTGGTCCCACGTGGCGATGTATCGGTTCGGTTCGCGCACGGCGGACTATCTGCTGTGTCGCCGATGCGGGGTGTATGTCGGCGCGGTGTGCGAAACATCCGCGGGGATCCGTGCCGTGATCAATACGCTGTGCCTGGACGATCGCGCGGCGTTCACCCAGGAGCCCGTGCGACCTGACTATGACGGCGAAGCAACGGATCTCCGGCTGGCCCGCCGCGCGGCGAACTGGATGCCCACGGTCATGCACCGCGCCGAGTAACGCGTTGGACCCCTCGGGTCCACCGCGCCACTCGAGCGCCGGTCACTCTACTGGCTCGTCTTCGCCGCAGCCAGCACACGCTGCTTCAGCGCCGGATCAGCCTGGGCGGCGTGAATCACCTGATTGTATTGGTCGATCGTCAGCCCGTGATGGGAGATCGAGGCGACCGCCTCGCCGCTTGCCTGTTTGGAAAGATCCTGTTGCTCGGTCGGGGTTTTGGCCGCCTGCAATCGTTGTGCGTACGACTGCTTGATCTGCACGACGTCCCGCAGGGCCGCGCCGACCTTGCCGACTGTCGCGTCGGAAACGTCAGCGTGCGGCGCCGCGCCGTTCGGCATGGAGGGGGCCGTTTGGGCTTGACCGGCCGCGGTCTGCTGCGCGGCGGCCGGAAGGCCCGCGGCAAGCACAATGGCCGCCGCAGCCAAGCTGGTTGTCAAGTGGCGCATGATTGTCTCCGAGTGGGACGGGGCAAGGGACTGCCGCAATCACTCGGATCGCGACAGTCGAGCGCGACCCCCGGGCTTGCCGGCAGCAGGCTCGCCGGCAGCGGAGGGGGCGCAGCGAGCGTCAGGCGGCCCTTGAGGCTGCCAGCACACGCTGACCGAGTTCCGCGTCGTCTTCCGCCGCCGAGACTACGTCATTGAACTGTCCGATCGAGAGCCCCTGATCGCTCACGGCCTGGATCATCACATCCTGCGCTTCGTCGGCGACCGCCTGCTTCTCGTCGTCGGTGTCCACGAGTGCGAGACGCTTCGTGTATTCCTCCCTGATCTGGATGACCTGTCCGAGCGCCGTGCCGACTTTCTGCACGGTGTCATCGGAGATGTTCGTTCGCGTCGTGTTGTTCCAATCGTCTGTCATGCATTCTCCTCTGCGTGCTGGGGCGGAACCCATTCGGGTGCCAACGAGGGTCCGGCGCGACGGTTTCCGGCGCCGTCCTCGTTAATTTCCGAATGAATGTCTTCGCTCCCGCTGCCGCGACCGGCCGCAACGGACGCGACCCGGATCCGGGCAAAACAAGCCCCTGATCCAGCCCGGATACGGGCAAAGCGTTGCATCGCGGAGCCCGTATCCGGGCGATCCGACTTGCGCCAGCGAGGGCGATCGCTAAACTGACGCCCCGCCGTCGATCGCAACCTCAGCGCCGGTGATGTAGCCACTCTCGTCGGAGAGCAGGAAGAGCACGAGCCGGGCCACCTCCTCGGCGGTGCCCATGCGGGCCATCGGCACGCGCCCTAGCCGCTCGGCGTTCTGTTCGGGCGTGCGGATCTTCAACATCTCGGTGTCGATCGGGCCGGGATGAACCGAGTTCACCCGGATCCGCCGCGGCGCGAGATCGACCGCCGCCGCCTTGGTCATGCCGCGCAGCGCCCATTTGGTGGCGCTGTAGGCGATCGCGCCGGGCGAGCCGCGCAGCCCGGCGACCGAGGAGATGTTGACGATCGAGCCGCCGCCGGCGCGCTCCATCGCTGCCACCACCGCCTTCATCCCGAGAAAGCAACCGAGCTGGTTGATCCGCATATGCCGCTCGAACAGCGCCGTGTCAGTCTCGAGCAGCGTGCTCGGGACATAGATGCCGGCGTTGTTGACCAGGCCGTGCAATCCGCCGAACGACCGGGCCGCGGCCACAGCGGCGGCCCAGTCGGCCTCGACGGTGACATCGTGGCGGACGAAGGCCGCGGCTGGGCCGAGTTCCGCGGCGAGGCGCTGGCCTTCCGCCTCGAGCACGTCGCCGATCACCACCTTGCCGCCCTCGGCGACCACCAGCCGCGCCTCCGCCGCGCCCTGTCCGCGCGCGCCGCCGCTGACCAGCACGATCTTTCCCGCCATCCGCGCCATGATCCGCCCTCCGTGAGTTTCGCGCAGTCTGCCAGCCGGAGCGGCACCTGTCCTCCCATGTCAGCGGATTGTTCGAAGGTGTAGTACCAGCGGCCCGTGGCTCTGACCCTTCCTCGTCATGGTCGGCGAAGGCCGACCATCCACGACTTTCACGCCGCGACACTACGGCAGGGCGTGGATGCTCGGCCTTCGCCGAGCATGACGGAGGGGGCGGAAAGGTCATCACAGACGGCGTCTGGTATAAGTCAGCGCAGCCCGGCCAGGAGCGGGATCATCCTAGTGAATGGCCGCGTACATGATCGTCTCCTGGGTCGCGTCGGCGGCGTTGAACTCGGCGACGATGCGGCCGAGGCGCGCCACCAGTATCCGGTCCGAAATGCTCATCACCTCGGGAAGGTAGGACGAGATGACGACGACGGCGCGCCCCTCGTCGGCGAGGCGGCGGATCGCGCCGTGGATCTCGGGGATCGCGCCCACGTCGACGCCGCGGGTGGGCTCGTCGAAGATTATCAGCGAGGGATCCTGCGCCAGCGACTTGGCGACGACCACCTTCTGCTGATTGCCCCCCGACAGCTCGACGATGCGAGCCTTGCGCTTGAGTGCGTTGATCCGCAGCCGGTCGATCCAGATCGAGGCCAATTGCTCGCGCGCGGCGCGCGACAGCAGGAAGCGCCAGCCCGCCTTCGTGGCCAGCCGGCCGGCGAAGATGTTGTCGTCCACCGCCATCGTCTCGAAATAGCCGTTCAGCTTGCGGTCCTCCGTGAGATAGACGATCCCGTCATCCACCGCCTGCTTCGGCGTGCGATAGCGGATCGGCTTGCCGCGCAGATAGATCATGCCGCCGTTGATCAGGTTGCGCTTGAGCGCGCCCGCGATGACCTTCGCGATCTCGGTGCGCCCCGAGCCGATCAGGCCCGAGATGCCGACCACTTCGCCGGCATAGACCGAGAACGACATGTTCTTCACCATCGAACCCATCGTCACGTTCTCAACGGCGAGCACCTTGTCGCGCGCCGGACGCCTGCTCGTCCGTTGCTTGTCGGCCTCCCGCTTGTCCCGCGCGTAGTGGGTCTGCGAGATGTCGCGGCCGACCATGTGGCGCACCAGGGCTTCGCGCGTGAGCGTGGATGCCGCGGCCGTCACCACCAGCTTGCCGTCCCGCAGCACGGTGATCCGATCGGAGATCTGCAGCGCCTCCTCGAGCGCGTGCGAGATGTAGATGATGCCGACCCCTCGTGCCCGCAGGTCGCCGATCAGGTGGAAGAAATGCAGGATCTCCTCGGGCGTGAGGCTCGCCGTCGGCTCGTCGAAGATGATCACCCGCGCCTCGTGGTAGACCGCGCGCGCGATCTCCACCATCTGGCGCTTCGCGGTGCCGAGCGTCGCCACCTGCACGTTGGGCTCGACGTGGAAGTTGAGCGACTGCAGCAGCTGCTGCGCCTGGATGTTCAGCGACCGGAAGCGCGTGAGCAGCCGTTCGTTGCCGAGCTCGATATTCTGCGCGACGGTCATCGTCGGCACCAGGCTGGTCTCCTGGTAGACCATCGCGATGCCGGCATCGAGCGCATGGCGCGGCCGCTCGAAGCGCATCGGCTTGCCGTCCAGCAGGATGTCGCCGCTGGTGAGCTCGATCGCGCCGGCGATCGCCTTGCACAGCGTCGACTTGCCGGCGCCGTTCTCGCCCACCAGCGAATGCACCTCGCCAGCCAGCAGCTCGAAATCCACGTCCTCGATCGCGTGGACGCCGCCGTAGATCTTGCTGCCCGCCACCACGCGCAGGAGCGGCGCGTCCGTTGGCGCCGACGCATCCCTCATGCCGCTCTCCCTTGCTCGCGCAGCAGCAGACGGTGATGGCCCTTCGAGACGACGACGAGCCCCTGCTCCGTCTCCAGCACCGAAGTGATGCCGTGAAAACGGCCGCCGACCCGGCTGTGCAGGCTTTCCATCACCCGGCCCGTCTCGTCGATGCGGATCACCAACCCGTACGATCGCGGTGGCGCCCAGGGCTTCTGGATGCCGAGCTTCTTGATGCCGCCGCCCTGCAGCGGCTCCAGGTAGTGCCCGGTCGATGCCAGCGCCGGTCCGATCCACAAGGCGGGGTCGATGTCGCGCATCATCTCGCGCCGGTAGTCGTCCTCGCGCAGCACGAACTCGATGAGCTGCGTACGCAGGCCGAACAGGCTGACCCAGAACCCGCCATCCGCCGTCGGGCTCAGCCGGGCCGGATAGCCAGGGAGATTGCGGATGACGATGTGAGGTGTCGCGACGCCGTTGCCAGCAATCGACGCGCGGCTCAGGCGGTGGTTCCAGCTCTCGGTGAACCACAGTGATTGCAGCGCGCCCGCGATGGCGAGTCCGTGCGGATAGTGCCGCCCCGAGAGCAAGGTGCGCGCGCGCCCGAGCCCGGCGTCGCAGGCCAACAAACGGCCGCTGCAACCTTTCTCCATCAGGTCGCGCAGCCATTGGTCCGAAATGTGCCGGTCGCTGCCTTGCACCAGGTAGATCGTCCCTACCGCGTCAGCCGTCACGTCGGTCAGAGAGTTGAGCGCGAGTCCGTCCGCCGCACGTAGCCACGCCGCGCGCCCCTGCCCGTCGATCGCCACGAGACCTTGGCCCGCGATGCAGACCAGCAGCCGACCGTCGGGATGAAACGCCAGCCCGCCGCCCGCGCCCGGCAGCGAGGCGAATAGCGTGCGGTGCGCAAATCCCGCCCCATTCAGCCGCATGACGCGCGCGCCGCTCGTCGCGTAGACCGCGCCGTCAGGCCCCAGTGTCACGGCATCGACGTCCGGCAGGACGTCACCGATCGGCGTGCAAGCATCGAGCAGGTCGTTCGGACTGAGCGCCCCGTCCATCGACGGGATCGCGTGCTGGTCGCGGTTGCGAAAGACGATCTGCTCCAGATCGCGCAGCATATGGTTCAGCGAGGCCATCGTGCCGTCCTCAGTCCCGTCGCCGATTGCCCCAGTAGCTGTCCCAGCCGGTCCAGTTCGGATCGGCGCCTTTGAGCCTGATGCGGCCGATGCGATTGTTCTCGAGGCCGCCGAGATAGAGATAGCCCTTGTGCTCGCGCATGGAGGTGAGCGTCGCGTGTGACTTGCCGCCGGGATCCCACAAAGATTCCACCGGCTCGCCCTGTTCGTTGAACTTGACGATGCAGCCGTTGTTGATGCCGGGGAACAGCCACTCGTCGCGCGGGATCTGCTTGACCATGCGCAGCCGGAAGCCGGGCTTGCGCATCGCCAGATCGTATGCCGGGACGCGGATTCCCACCATCGCAAGCCAATAACCGCCGTCGGAGGCGCGGTTGATATTGTCGGGATTGCCCGGCAGGTTGTCGGCGAAGGTTTCGAGCGTGCCTTTCCTCGGTCCGGCGATCCAGTAGCGGAAGATCTTGCACAGCCAGGAGCTCGCGAACAGGATCGAGTTGCCGTCATGCGCCAGGCAGACGCCGTTCGGGAATTCCATGTCCTTGATGATGGTGCGCGTGGTGCGCGTCGCGGGATCGTAGCAGATCATCCGGCCGTTGCCGCGGCCCTCGATGCCGTCGAGATCCCAGCTATGCATCTCGTAGCGGATCGTCGCCTCGCTGAAATAGATCTTGCCGTCGCCCGCGATGTCGAGGTCGTCGGCGAGACGCAGGCGGGAATCGTCGTTCAGCTTGTACCAGGTGCGATTGGTCTCGTCGGTAATCTTGTAGGACTTGCCATCCGGGCGGACCCCGTACACGCCCATGCCGCCGACGCAGACGACGAGATTCTCCTCGGCATCGAACGCCATGCCGAGCGGTCGGCCGCCGATTTCGGGCGAAGATCTCGTGGTACTCGAAGTTCGGCCCGGAGAAGCGATGGATCCAGCCCTCCCGCGTGCCGCAATAGAGCCGGTCCTGGCGATCCAGGATGACGTCCTCCGGCCCTTCCACCAGCCCGAGGCCGATCGCCTCGGCGCCGAGCAGCCGGTCGTTCTCGGCGTATGGCGAGCCACTATCCGGCGCCAGCGACGGCGCCGGCGCATAGCCGACATAGGTTGGGTTGAGGTAGATCTTCTGGATCGCCTTGCCGCGGTTCTTGGACCATTTGACGTCGATGCCGACCGCGAACAGCAGCACCAGGCCGAGCACGGCGGAGGCCAGATTGCCCTCGACGCCGAGGCGGACGAAGCCGTTGATCAGCAGGAACACGATCACCGCGCCGATGGTGGCGCGCCACACCGTTCCCTTGCCGCCCGACAGCGACACGCCCCCGAGCACCACGGCAGTGAGTGCCTGCACCTCCCATCCCACGCCGGTGGCGGAATCGGCACTCTCCTGCCGCGCCGCGTAGAACAGCCCGCCCGCGGCGCTCAGCACGCCGGACAGCACGTAGGTTGCGAACAGCATGAACTCGACGCGGATCCCGGCGTGTCGCGCCGCCTTGCGGCTCGAGCCGATGGCGGTGATGTGCCAGCCCGGCCGGGATCGGCTGAGGAACACGTGGCCGAGCACCAGCACGACGAGCAGCGCGGCCGCGTTGGCCGGCACCCCGAGAACGCCGCCGCCGCCGAGCCATTCCCATGCGGCGCTCTCGGCCGACGAGGTGGCGAACGCGGTGGAGTAATCCTGGCTCAGGATGTTGAACGCGGCCCGCAGCACGATCAGCGTGACCAGGGTGGTGAGGAACGGTCGCGCCTTGAGATAGCCGACGAGCACCCCGTTCGCCGCACCCGCCAACGCGCCGACCGCGAGCGTGCCGACGATGACCAGCGGCATCGGCAATTCGAAGATCTTGAACAACGCCAGCGCGGCGAAATTGCTCACCGCGAAGATCGAGCCGACGCTGAGGTCGATGCCGCCGGAGATCACGGTGACGGCCATCGCCAGTGCGACGAACCCGGACTCGCCGAACAGCCGCAGCAATTGCTGGGCGTTGTCCGCCGTGGCGTAGTTCGGCACCGTCGCGCAGAAATAGACGATCAGCGCGGTCATCACCATGAACGGGATGGCCGGTTCCATCCATGTCTTGGCCAGCAGCTCCGACAGGAACAGCCGCGGCGAGAAGCGGCGGACCATGCGGCCAAACGACGCGCCGCCCCGCCGGTCGTAGGAAGCGGCGCCCCGGTTCGCGGTGGTGACGGACATGCGCGCCTGGCTCAGTGCTTCGGCAGGTCGTAGCAGGCGGCGCCCTTGCCGGTTTCCTTGTCGAGCCAGATCGGCTGCGTGTAATCGGCGAGATGCATCGAGCCGGGCTTCTGGCCACTCTGCAGCAGGAACGAGACGAGCTGCATGATGTCATGCCCTTGAAGCGGCGCTGTGTAGCTCAGGTATTTGTAGAACATGCCCTGCTGCAGCAGGTCGCAGTCGAGCCGCGATCCCTCGCCGGAGGCATAGACCTTCACCTGGTCGATCTTGCCCGCCGCCTTGATGGCTTGCGCCGCCCCCGCCTCCATCACGCCCCAGAAACCGAGGCTGGCGCACAGGTTCGGGTGCTGCTGGATCACCGTGTTGGTGACGTCGAGCGCCTTGTTGGCATCCCAGTTCGCCGCCTGGTTCGAGACGATCTTGATCGACGGATCCTTCTTGAATGCCTCCAGGATGCCATTGAGCTGGTCGAGACTGGCCGAGGAGGTCAGCTCGCCCTGCACGATCTGCACCTCGCCGGATTTGCCGGAGCCCTTGCCGCACTGCTGCACCACGTCCTCGCCCATCATCTGGCCGAGCTGGAACCAGTTCGCGCCGATATAAGCGTCGGTCTTGTAGTTCGAGACCATGTTGACCTGGATCACATAGATCCCGGCTTCCTGGGCGCGCTTCAGTTCCTTGGCGAGGATCTGGACGTTGGGGTTGTGGACGACCAGGACGTCGGGCTTCTCGCCGATCAGCGCCGAGACCGCTTGCAGTTCCGCCGTCGCGTTGAAGTTCGGGTCGCGCACGATGAACTTCATGCCGTTCGCCTCCGCCTCCTTGCGGAGCACCGCCGTCCACTCGTCGGTGAGCGGATTGCCGAGTGCGACCGGCACCCAGGCGATCGTCTTGCCTTCGAGGGCTTTCTTGGTGCGCTCCACCAGCTCCTTCGAGCTGCCGCCGCCGGCGAGCTCATCGGCGGCGCGCGCGTGCGCGGGCAGCCAGGTGGCGAGCAGCAGTGCCGCAAGCAGCGGTGCCGCGATGACCCTGATCCTTGTGGGCACGTTTCATCTCCCCGGAAGTTTCTGCGTTGCGTCCGTCAGTCACCCTGGCGCGCCGTCTCCTCGTCGCGCGGGTGCAGCCGGTTGTCGAGCACGATGGCGCCGAGCAGCACGAAGCCCTTGATCATGTCCTGCACGTCGTTGTCGAGGTCGAGGATGGTCAGCCCGTTGAGCAGCGTCCCGATCAGCGCCGTCCCGACTACCACGCTGAGCACGCTGCCGCGCCCGCCCGCCAGGCTGATGCCGCCGAGGACGACCACCAGGATCACGTCGAAGATCAGTGTCCCGTTGACCACTAGCATATTCATGCTGGCGGTGGAGGCCGCCATCAGCAGCCCGGCCACGAAAGCTATCACCGCGGACAGGGTGTACTCGATGATCGTGAGCGGCCGCACCGAGATGCCGGTCAGGCGAGCCGCCTCCGCGTTGTCGCCGTGCGCGTAGATGAAGCGCCCGATCGACGTGCGCGACAGCAGCGCATGGACGGCCACCGCCATCACCAGGAACACGATGACCGGCATCGGCACGCCGAGCGGCCGGCCCTGGCCCAGATACAGGAAGCCGGTAGCGGTGGCCGGCGGATAAACGATCATCGTCCTGATCGCGTAGCGGGTCAGCCCATACGCGACGAACGCGGTCGCCAGCGTCGTGAACAGCGCCGGGATCTCGATGAAGGCGATGATGGCGCCGTTGATCACGCCGATGGCGATCGCCACCGCAAGCGCGCCCAGCACCGCGAGCCAGATCGGCGCACCGGAATTCATCAGCTGGATCGCGACCGCCGAGCTCGATGCGAGGATTGCCACCTGAGCGAGGTCGATGCCGCGACCGATGACCACGATACCCATGCCGAGCCCGAGGGTGCCGAGGATCGACACGTTCCGCACCAGCGACAGCAGGTTCCCGATGGTCCCGAAGCCGTTGAGCGTCAGGCCGAAGATCACCGCGACGGCAACGGTGATGAGCAGCACGATCTTTTCTTGCGAGGGCTTCGACCCGGCCCACCTGACGGCACGCGCGACATCGGCGACCTTCGTGGCGGCCGGGGAATTGGTCGAACTCACCTGAGAGGCATCGGACGGGTGTTCTGACCAAGCAGGTTGCCGCCCATCGTGTCCTCCTCGCGCGTCGTGCCCCGTCGCAATCGCCTTGTTCCAGGCGTTGGCACGCAACCGTGCCGGGTTTGCCGGCAAGCCGCAAGAGCCGCCAGGCTGCTTGCTTTGGCGATCAGCCCGCCTGGGTGAGAGCGAGCCAGCCGGCCGTGAGCTGGACCGCTTCGGCCGCGAAGCCTTCCGCCAGCACCTGTGCCTCGATGATGCGGTCGGCGCGGAAATGGCGGTAGTCGTTGCGCAGCTCGCACCAGGCGCAGATCAGCGTCGCCTGCACGTGGTATTCCATCGCGACCGGGCGGATCGTGCGGGTGCTTGTGGCGCCTTTGAGGTCCACGTAGTCGATCCGCACCTTGCGCGCGCTCCTGATGGCGGCGCGGATCGCGGAGGGATCCACGGGACCGGGCGCCGGCGCGCCACCGCCGGCGACGCGGAACGGCACCGAGATCAGACGTTCGCGCAGGATCTCGGGCATCGCCGCCGTGAGCTTCGTCAGCACGTTCCGCGCCGCCGCCTCCAAGCCCGGATCGCCGGTACGCCGCAACAGCCGCATCCCGACCGCGACTGCCTCGACCTCCTCCTCGGTCAGCATCAGCGGCGGCAGCTCGAAGCCCCGCCGCAGCACGTAGCCGATTCCGGCCTCGCCCTCGATCGGCACGCGTCGCGCCTGGAGCGTCGCGATGTCGCGATAGACGGTGCGCGGCGCCACCTCCAGCTCGGCGGCGATAGCGGCGGCAGTAATCGGAGTGCGCGCGAGCCGCAGCACCTGGATGATGTCGAACAGCCGATCCGCACGCCGCATTGATCGGCCTCCCGTTCACTCCTGACAGAACGCTGTCAGCAGGCCGAGCCTATCCTGTCCCTAGCTCAGCATGAAGGAGCCTTGCCGTGACGATGGTTTTCTTTCGCGACGTGGTCGACGAGCAGGCCGCGCCGAACTGGTCGCCGGTCGCGCCCGAAACCGCCTGCCCGCCGCCGGCCTCACGCCAACGATCGGCGGTCGGGTGGATCCAGGAGGCGTGGCAACGCCGCCGCACGCGCCTCTATCTTACGCAGCTCGATGACCGGATGCTCAAGGACATCGGCATCACCCGCGTCGAGGCCGTTCGTGAGGCCGACAAGCCGTTCTGGTTGCCGTGACGTGCTGGTCGTCTTCAGCCGCTCGCGTACAGCCAGCGCGCGACGAGGGCGTCGGTGTCGCCGCCGAACGCCTCTCGCGGGCCGTGCGAGAACACGGCGCCGGTCTTGACGACATAGACGTAGTCCGTGATGCCGAGCGCGCTCTTGATGTCCTGATCCACCAGCAGCACCGCCTTGTTCAGCTCGCGCGCCAGATCCTCGATCAGCGCGTAGATGTCGGCGCTGGTGCGCGGATCGACGCCGGCGGTCGGCTCGTCGATGAGGTAGACGGACGGATCGGTCATCAGGCTGCGGGCGATCTCCACCTGGCGCTGCTGCCCGCCGGAGAGCTGGCCGGCGGGTTGGCGGCGCTTCTCACGCACCACGGGAAAGCGCTGGTAGGCGAGCTCGAGTTTTTCGCGCACCAATGCCTTCGCCGGCCGCGCGTGCCACATCCCGAGCCGGAGGTTTGCCTCGACGGAGAGGTACGGGAACAGGCTCGGGCGCTGCGGCAGATAGGCAACGCCGAGGTTCAGCATCCGGTATGGCGCCGTGCCGGTCACGTCGCGGCCGGCCAGCAGCACCCGGCCGCGACTGGGCCGCAGGAAGCCGAACAGCGCCTTCAGCAGGGTCGATTTGCCGGTGCCGTTCGGTCCCACGACGCAGGAGATGCGTCCCGGCCAGGCTTGCACCGAGAGGTCGCGCAGGATGTCGATATCGGGCGTGTAGCCGGCCACCAGCTGCTCCGCGGCGAGCAGCGGGGGATCCTCGAAGTCTGAGGGGAGGTTCTGGCTCACTGGCGTTCAATGTGCCTCGCGCGCGCCGGTGTAGGCGCGGATGACGGCCGGGTCTCGCAGCACGTCCTCGGAGAGCCCGTCGGCGATCTTGCGGCCTTGCGCCATCACCACCGTGCGTCGGACCAGAGAGCGAATGGCGTCGATGTTGTGATCGACGACGATGATCGTGTAGCCGTCGGCGCTGAGGCTGCTGATGTGCTCCATGATCTGCGCGAGCAGCTGCGGATGCACGCCGGCAAAGGGCTCGTCGAGCAACAGCAGCGAGGGACGCAGCATCAGCGCGCGACCGAGTTCGAGCAGCTTCTGCTGTCCGCCGGACAGGGCGCGAGCCAGCGAGCGGGTGAGATGCTCGAGCCGCAGGAAGCGCAGCACCTCGCCGGCCCGCCGCTCGGCCTCCGCGCGTCGCGTGGCGGGATCGCTGAGCGCCGGGACGATGAGGTTCTCCAGCGCCGTCATGCGCCGGAACAGCCGCGGCACCTGGAACGTGCGCGCGACACCGCTGCGCGCGAAGACATGCGCCGGCGAGCCGGTCATGGTGACGCCACGCAGCCGGATGGCGCCCCGATCGGGCGGCAACGCGCCGGCCACCATGTTGATCGTGGTGGTCTTGCCCGAGCCGTTGGGGCCGATCAGGCCCACCAGCTCGCCGCGCGCGAGCGAGATTGACAGATCGTCCACGGCGCTGATGCCGCCGAAATGCTTGCACAAGCCGTCGGCCGCGAAGAATTCAGCGTCGCTCACGCTCTGCCTCCAGCGCCGGCCTCGCGAACCCCCGGCCGAGCGGGCGTTCGAGCAGCGCGAACAGCCCGTTCTGGGCAAACCTTTGCACCAGGATCAGGGCGAGGCCGAGCAGCACGAAACGCCACTGGCCGTACTCGCGCGTCAGCTCCGACAGCACGTAGACGAGGACCGCGCCGACCGCGGCGCCAGGCAGGCTCTCGATCCCGCCGACGACGGCCATCGCGATGACGAGGCCCATCTCCGGCAGGATGACAATGCCGGGCGTCAGGATGCCGATGAACGGCCCGTAATAGGTGCCGGCGAGCCCCGCCAGCCCGCTCGTCACCACGAATACCAGGATCTTGTACAGCGTGGTGTTGACGCCGGCGGCGCGGGCGGCGCCCTCGTCCTCGCGGATCGCCCGCAGGAACAGGCCAACGCGGCTGCGCAACAACCCAGCCATCAGCAACAGCGCCAGCACCAGCAGACCGAGCCCCAGATAGTAGGAGGGGCGGTCCGACTCGCCGGCGAACAGGCCCGGCACCCGCAGCCCGAGGCTGCCGCGCGTGAGTTGCTGCTCGGCGACCAGGATCAGGCGAAAGATTTCCGAGATCGCCAAGGTGAACAGGGCGAGATACGGGCCGCTCAAGCGCAGCACCAGCCAGCCGATCAGCGCGCCGGCGACCATCGCCAGCGCTACGCCGGCGACGATCCCCAGCACCGGGGGAATGCCGAGATGCAGGGTCAGCAGCGCGGACGCGTAGCCGCCCAGTGCGGCGAACGCGACGTGCGCGAAGGAGAACTGCCCCGCGTAGCCCGCCAGCAGCGCCCAGCTCGACGCCAGCAGCGCGTAGTACCAAGCGATCGCGCCGACATGGATCCAGTACGGGCCGGCCCATCCCGGCAGCGCCAATGCCACGATCAGCAGCACCGCCTGCACGGCGTGCGCGCGTGTGACCCTCGACGCCATTGCCTATTCCAGCCGCGCGTGCGGCCGGCCGAACAGGCCGGTCGGCCGCGCCAGCAGTGTGAATACGAGCAACAACGCGCCGAACGCCTCGGTGTAGGCGAGTGCGCGGTTGGGGTCGGGGAAGAAACCCACGCCCAATCCCTCGACCACGCCCAGCAGAACGCCGCCGACAATGCTGCCGCCGACCGAGCCCATGCCGCCGAGCACGATGATGATGAACGCCTGCACCGCTGGCAGCTCGCCCATATTGGGCGACAGCGCAAAGATCGGCGCGATCAGCGCCCCGGCACCGGCCGCGAGCGCCGATCCCAGCCCGAACGCGACGGTGTACATGCGGCGCGGATTGATGCCGATCACGGCGGCCGATTCGCGGCTCTGGCTCACCGCGTCGAGCGCCTGACCGAGCGACGTGCGCGCCAGGAACCAGGCGAGCGCCGACAGCAACAGCACCGAGGCCCCGGCGGCGATCAGGCGGTCGTAGGTGATGATGAGCGGCCCGGCGATCAGCGCCCCCGGCCAGAACGGCGGCGGCGACTTGCTGAACGGGCCGAACACCACGATGCCGAGATTGAGCAGCAGCACGGTCAGCCCGAACGTCACGATGATGGCGTACTCGTCCTTGCGCTCGACTTTGTCAGTGTACATCGGATTGAGCACCAGGCGCTCGAACGCCACGCCGAACACGAACAGCGCCGCCATCGCCAGCAGCACGCCGATCGGCGGCGGCACGCCGAGGTCAGTGATGGCGTAGTATGAGGCGTAGCCGCCCAGCATGTACAGCGTGCCGTGGCCGAAATTGACCACCTTCAGCACCGAGAAGATCAGAGTCAGCCCGGCCGCCATCAGCGCGTAGATCAGCCCGATCACAAGGCCGTTGATCGCGAGCAGGGCGAAATAGTCCATGTCGGCGGCGCGGCTCGGACCGCTACTTCCCGGGCTGGATCTTGTCGGTGGTCGCCCAGTCCTTCGGGAACAGGATCGCCGCCGCCTCCGGCGTCTGGTTCATCTCGGTGTACTGGATCACCATGAACGGCACGTCCATGAACTGGTGATACGCCCAGGCGGGCTCCTTCTTGTCGGAGAAGGAATACGAGCCGTGGACGCCGATATACTGGATGTTTTCCAGCGCCTGGATGATGGCGCGGCCGTCGGTCGAGCCCGCCTTGGCGATGCCGGCGGCCAGCACGCCGAGCGTGTCGTAGGCCTCCATCGCGACGCCGGTGGGCGCTCTGCCGTAGCGCTTCTGGAAATTCTCGACAAAGGCACGCGCCTGCTCGTTCCAGTGCGCCTTGGGCAGTGCCACGTCCACCACCAGCAGGTTCTTGGCGCACGGCCCGTCAACCTCCCAGACCTCCTTTTGCAGCAGGCCGGAGGAGCCGATCATCGCCGTCTTGGCGGACGGCGCGAAGCCGAGCTGGCAGGCCTGCTTGACGATCTGGTACTGCGCCTGTCCGGCCACGATCATCTCCAGCAAATCCGGGCGCGGGGTCGCGTTCATCAGGCGCAGCAGCGCGGGCGTGAAATCCTGCTGGTTCAGCTCGACCGTCACCACGCTGTGGTCCACGCCGCGCTGCTTGTAGATGTCCGCCACCACGCTGGCGCCGCCCTGGCCGAAATCGGAGTTCTCCGCCAGGATCGCGACGTGCTTGAAGCCACGATCGGCGATCCAGTTGGCGACCTTGAGGTAGATCAGCGAATTGGCCGGCGAGACGCGGAACACCTCGGGATAGTGCAGCGCGGTGATCTGGTCCGCCCACACGTCGGTGCCGATCCACGGCACGCCGTATTTGTGCGCGACGTCGATCTCGGCGAGCGCCACCGAGCTGTGGAACTCCCCGAACAGGGCGGCGACGTGGTTCTGCGTGATGAGCCGCACCGCGGCGGCGCTGCCCTCCGCCGGCTGGCCCTTGGTGTCCTCGTAGAATACCTCGATCGGCCGGCCGAGGATGCCGCCCGCCTGATTGATTTCATCCGCTTTCTGCTGGACCGCCCATTTCATTTCCTGCCCGCCCGAATAGTTGCCGGGCGGCGAGAGCGGGCCAACCCAGCCGAGCGGGATCGGCTCAGCTGCCCAGGCGCGCGACGAGGATGGGCCGCTCGCGATCATGCCGAGCCCGGCCAGTCCGGTGCCGAGGACGAAATCGCGCCTGCTCTTGTCCATTCCGGCACCTCCCCATGCGACCAAGCGAGCCTTGCCGGGTTCTGCATCAACACGCAATAACAGTTTCACGCCGATCGGCGCGGACGCTCGGCGAGGTGCCGCAGACAACTCGGGGAGCCTCGATCATGAACCATGTCTTCTACCGCTCCGCACGGCAGCAGCCGCCCGTCGCCGTGAGCGGCGCGGGGCTGACCATCACCGATCGCGACGGCAAGACCTATATCGACGCATCGGGGGGTGCCGCGGTCTCGTGTCTCGGCCACGGGCATCCCAACGTGGTGCGCGCGGTCCAGCAACAGGTCGCCGAGCTGGCCTACGCCCACACCAGCTTCTTCACCAGCGAAGCGGCCGAGCGGCTCGCCGACGGCCTGATCGCCGACGCACCTTCGGGCATCGAACGGGTCTATTTCGTCAGCGGCGGCTCGGAGGCGGTCGAGGCGGCGCTCAAGCTGGCGCGGCAATACTTCCTGGAAATCGGCCAACCGCAACGTCGGCATTTCATCTCCCGCCGCCAGAGTTATCACGGCAACACGCTGGGCGCGCTCGCGGTCGGCGGCAACGCCTGGCGGCGCGCGCCATACGATCCGCTGTTGATGGAGGTCTCGCTTATTTCTCCATGTTTCGCCTACCGCTTCAAGCGCGACAACGAGAGCGAGGCGGAGTACGGCGAGCGCGTCGCCGACGAGCTTGAACAAGAGATCGAGCGTCTCGGCCCGGAAACCGTCGCAGCCTTCGTCGCCGAGCCGGTGGTCGGCGCGACGGCCGGCGCGGTAGCCGCCGTGCCCGGCTACTTCAAGCGCATCCGCGAGATCTGCGACCGCCACGGCGTGCTGCTGATCCTCGACGAGGTGATGTGCGGCATGGGTCGCACCGGCACCCTGCACGCCTGCGCGCAGGAAGGCATCGCGCCCGACCTGATGACGATCGCCAAGGGCTTGGGCGGCGGATATCAGCCGATCGGCGCGATGCTGGCGTCGGGCAAGCTGCACGACGCGGTGGCGCGCGGCTCCGGCGGCTTCATGCACGGCCATACCTACATGGGCCACCCCGTCGCGTGCGCGGCGAGCCTCGCCGTGCTGACGACCTTGCGCGAGGAACGCCTGCTGGAGAATGTCGTCGGCATGGGACGCCAATTGTCCGACCGGCTGCACGACCGCTTCGGCAATCATCGTCACGTCGGCGACATCCGCGGCCGCGGGCTGCTGCAAGCGATCGAGCTGGTCGCCGACCGCCCCACCAAGCAACCATTCGCGCACGAGCGGCAATTGCACGCAAGGATCAAGCGGGCGGCGATGGCGCGCGGCCTGCTGGTCTATCCGATGGGCGGCACGATCGACGGGCGGCTCGGCGACCACGTGCTTCTGGCGCCGCCCTATATCGCCACCGCCGCCGATATCGACACGATCGTCGAGAGGCTGGGCGAGGCGGTGGACGCGGCGATCACCTCGGTCGCGGGGGAAGACGCCAAGTCGCCCTAGTCGCGGGACAACAGGCGATGATAGTTGCGGCCGTAATAGATCAGCGCCTCATGCGAGTCGCCGACTTGGATTGCGTCCACCTCGGCGAAGAACACGGTGTGGGTACCGATCTCGACCTGCTCGGTGACATGGCAATCGAACGCGACCGTCGCGTCCGTGAGGACGGGCGCGCCAGTGACCAAGGTGTGCCAGGTGCCGGTCTCGAAGCGCGCCGAGGCCTCATGCTCCGTCAGTCCGGCGAAGATCGTGGATAAATCCTCGTGGCCGCCCGCGAGCGTATTGACGCAGAACACGCGGTTCGCCGTCAGCGGCGGATAGGAATCATTGGTCCGGTTGACGCAGACCAGCAGGGTCGGCGGCGTGTCGGTCACGCTGCACACCGCTGACGCGGTGAAGCCGGCACGTCCGCCCGGCCCGTCGGATGTGACGACGTTCACGGCGGCGCCGAGGCGGGCCATCGCTTCCCGGTAGGCTTGCTTGCTGACCGCCACGCCTCGCTCCGTGTGCTGCGAACCAATGCTACCGCTCAGTATGGACCATCGCCTCCCAGCGGGCAAAACGCGCATGGAAAAGGCGCCGCGGCTTCCCGCGGCGCCTTTTCGCACAATCTCGACGGGTTGGTCCGTCAGCTCTTGTCGGCCGCGTCCCGGGCAGCGTCCTTGGCCCCGCCGACCGCGTTCTGCACCTTGCCCTCGGCCTTCTCGGCCTTGCCCTCGGCCTGTGTCTTGGCATCGCCCGTGACCTTGCCCCAGGCGTCCTTCACGGCACCCTTGGCCTGCTTGCCGGCGCCTTCGACCCGATCCTTGTCCAAGCGGTTTCTCCTTTGGATGTTGCCTGCCTATCCAACGGCCGCGCGTCCTCCGGGTTGCACAACCACCGATGAAAGAGGGGGGGCCACGTCTTCCAGCGAGCGGCGTTCCGCATTCACCCCGAGCACCGCCTCGAACCCCGCCGCGATCACCATGAGCGCGCCGCCGAGCAGGTAGCCCCACAGGATCTCGCTGCGCGCGCCGGTCTCGATCAGCGCCCCGAACAGCGCCGGGCCGGCGATCCCGCCCACCGCGATGCCGAAGGCATAGAACAGCGAAATCGCCACGGCGCGGACTTCCAGCGGGAAGCTCTCGCCCACGGTCAGATAGGCCGAGCTCGCCGCCGCGCTGGCGAAAAAGAAAATGACCGTCCAGGCGGCGGTCTGCTGCACGGCATCCAGCACGCCGGCGGCGAACAACCAGCCGGTGATCGCCATCAGCACGCCGGACAGCGCGTAGGTCGCGGTGATCATCGTCTTGCGCCCCAGGCTGTCGAACAGCCGTCCGAGCAGCAGCGGGCCGGCGAAATTGCCGAGCGCGAAGGGCAGCATGAACCAGCCGACCTTGCCCGAGGGGATATCGTAGAAGCGGGTCAGGATCAGTGCGTAGGTGAACAGCACCGCGTTGTAGCAGAACGCCTGCGCGGCCATCAGCGCGGTGCCAAGGATGGTTCGTTTCAAGTAGAGCGAGAACAGCGCGTGAACCGCCGCGCCGAACCATTCGTGTATGTCGCTCCGCAGGGTCAGATGCTGCTCGGGCACCGGCGGCAGCTTCTCGCCGGTCTCGTGCTCGACGCGAGCCTCGATCCCACTCACCACCTTCGCCGCCTCGTCGGGGTAGCCATGCGTCATCAGCCAGCGCGGGCTCTCGGGGATGAAGCGGCGCAGCAGCAGGATGATGAAGCCGATGACGCCGCCGATGACGAAGGCGGCGCGCCAGCCGATCTCGGGCGGCATCACGGCGGGGTCGAGCACCACCAGCGCGCCGATGGCGCCGAACGCCGCGCCGAGCCAGAAGCTGCCGTTGATGCAAAGATCGGTGAAGCCGCGCCGTCGCGCCGGGATGAGTTCCTGGATCGTCGCGTTCACCGCCGCGTACTCGCCGCCGATGCCCGCACCTGTGATGAAGCGGAACAGCGCGAACGACCAGAAGCTCCACGACAGGCCGGTCGCGACGGTCGCCAGTAGGTAGATCAGCACGGTGACGGTGAACAGCTTCTTGCGCCCCAGCCGGTCGGTCAGCCAGCCGAAGAACAGCGCGCCGATCACCGCGCCGGTGAGGTAGGCGCTCGCCGCTATGCCGATCTGTCCGCCCGACAGGCGCAAGGTCGGGCTCTCGGCGATCGCGCCCGACAGCGACCCGACGAGCGTGACCTCCAGCCCGTCGAGGATCCAGGTGATGCCGAGCGCGCAGACGACGAGCCAGTGAAAGCGGCTCCACGGTAGCCGGTCGAGCCGCGCCGGCACGTCGGTCTGGAAGACGGCGTCCCGAGGGGGCGGTGCGTTGGCGTCGGGCATGGATGCGTCCTGCAAGTGCCTTGGCGCAACGGCATGCGGAAATGATGGTTGCGCCCGCATGGCCGCTGCGGCTCATATTGCGACGCAGCAATCGGCAAGGACAGCGCGATGGACGATTTCCTTTCCCGCACCGAGGCGATGATCGCCGCCTGGCACGGCATCGTCGCGCCCAACGAGCCGGCCCGCCGCATGGCCGCCGACCTCGCCAGCACCATCGCCGCGTTCGAGGCGGTACGCGACATGCCCCGCTTCGAGGACGAGCCGTCCAGCTTCGAGGTGGCGCTGCTCGACGCGATGGAGCAGCCGCAATGACCGACCTCGCCGAACTCTCGCTCACGGAGGCCGCCGAGGCGGTCCGCACGGGCGACGCCACCGCGACCGAGTTGCTCGACGCCTGCCTTGCCAACATCGACGCGGCGAACCCGCAGGTGAACGCCACCATCTGGCTCGACCGCGAAGGTGCGGCCGCCGCTGCACGGGCGGCAGACGCGGCGGTGCGCTCGCGTGCGCCGCTCGGCCCGTTGCACGGCATCCCGCTCGCCCACAAGGACATGTACTATCAGGCCGGCAAGCCCTGCACCTGCGGCTCGGCGCTGCGCAAGGATTTCGTGCCGGATACCACCGCGACGGTGATCGAGCGGATGTCGGCCGCCGGCGCGTTCACCTTCGGCGGGCTCAACATGGCGGAGTTCGCGCAGAACCCGACCGGCCACAACGCCCATTACGGCGACTGCCACAATCCGTGGGGCCTGCCCTACATCACCGGCGGCTCCTCCTCCGGCTCCGGCGCCGGGGTTGCCTCGCGCTTCACCTACGCCGCCCTCGGCTCCGACACCGGCGGCTCGGTCCGGCTGCCCGCCTCGGCCTGCGGCGTCACCGGCATCAAGCCGACGCAGACGCGGGTGAGCCGCGCGGGGGTGATGCCGCTCTCCTTCTCGCATGACAACGTGGGCCCGCTCGCGCGCACCGCACGGGATTGCGCGCGCGTGCTGCGCGTCATCGCCGGGCACGACGAACGCGACCCGACCAGCGCGCGCGTGCCGGTGCCCGACTACGAGGCGGCACTCGACGGCGATCTGCGCGGCCTGCGCATCGGCCTGCCGACGAATTGTTTCCGCGAGGACGCCGACGCCGAGGTGCTCGACGCGATCGAGCGCGCGACCGAGGTGCTGGCGGCGCGCGGTGCGACCGTGCAGCGCATCGCGTTGCCGCACATGGACTCGGTCGCGGCCTATGGCGGCATCGTCTCGCGCGTCGAAGGGGCCGCGATCCACGCCCGCTGGATGCGCGAGGCCCCGCAGGACTACGCGGTGCATCTCAGCGCGCGGCTCTACGGCGGCTACGCGATTCCCGGCGCCGTACTACGTGGAGTCGCTGAGCCGACGAGGGCCGATCCTCAAGGCGTTCGCCGCCGAGGTGTTTTCCGCGGTCGACGTGCTCGCCACACCGACCATCCGCTTCCGCCTGCCGACGCTCGCCGAGACCGACATCGACCGCGGACCACCCGGCACGGAGAAGAAATTCATGGCGGTCTCCGACTACACCCGCCCGTTCAACTATCTCGGCCTGCCGGCCGTCAGCCTGCCTTGCGGGTTCGACGCCAACGGCCTGCCGATCGGCCTGCAGATCGCCGGCCGGCCGTTCGCCGAGGCGCGCATCCTGCGGGTCGCCGACGCCTACCAGCGGGACACCGACTGGCACCGCCAACGCCCGCCGGTGCTGTCAGCGGCGTGACCAAACCGAAGGTCGCGTTCATTGGCACCGGCGGCACCATCGCCTCGGTCGGGCGCGACCCGCTCGACCTGCAGGACTACGGCGCCACCGGCACCGTGCTGCACGCCGACGAACTCCTGGCGCGGTTTCCTGAAACGGCGCTCGTCGCCGATATGCTGCCCGTGCGCTACCGCAACGTCCCCAGCACCGCCATCGACTACCCCGACTGGCAGGCGCTGCTGCTGACTTGCGAGCGGCTGGTCGCGGAGCATCCCGATCTCGCCGGCATCGTCATCGGCCACGGCACCGCGACCCTGGAGGAGACCGCGTATTTCCTCAATCTCACCCTGAAAGTCAGCATCCCGGTGGTGCTGGTGGGCGCGCAGCGGCCGAACAGCGCGTTGTCGAGCGACGCCGGGCTCAACCTGGTCAACGCGATCCGCACCGCGGCGAGTCCCGAGGCGCGCGGCATGGGCGTGCTGGTGGTGCTGAACGACGAGATCCAGGCGGCGCGCGACGTGACAAAAACGTCAACCTTGCGGATGCAGACGTTCCGCACCGCCGATTTCGGCGTGCTCGGCCATGCCGACGGCGACGCCATCGCCTTCTACCGCCGCCCGCTGCGCCGCGCCGCACCCGATACCGAGTTCGACGTGCGCGCCCTCCCCGCGCTGCCCCGCGTCGACATCGCCTATGCCCATGCGGGGGCGGATGGCGTCGCGGTGCGCGCCTTCATGGCAGGCCGGCGCGCGCGGCATCGTCTCCGCCGGCTTCGCCCCCGGCTTCACCCCGCCCGGCCAGACCGAGGCGCTGCGCGAGGCGGCGCGCCAGGGCATCGTGGTGGTGCAGTCCACCCGGGCCGGCAGCGGGCGCACCTTCCGCGGCCAACGGCTGCGCGACGCCGGTTTTCTGATCGCCGACAATCTTTCGCCGCAAAAGGCCCGGATCCTGCTGGCCCTGGCGTTGACCGTGACCGACGAACCCGCGGAGATCGAGCGGATTTTCCGGACGTACTGACCGGCTTTTTGTCGCGGCCAGGGCCTCCGACGCATATACCTTCGGCCAGTCTGCCCGGATCGGGCGCCCCGCCCCGTGAGGATCCCGATGGACCGCTTGCCTGCATTCCTGAGCGACACCGCTCTCTCGCCGCATGGCTTCTGCCTCGCCTGGCAGCCCGAGCTGATCTGGCTGCACGTGAGCTCCGACGCGGTGATCGCGCTGGCCTATTTCGGCATCGCCGCCGCGCTGGCGGTGTTCGTCAGCCGGCGCGACGACCTGGCGCTCGGCTGGATATTCTGGATGTTCGCGCTGTTCATCCTGGCCTGCGGCCTGACCCACGCGATCGAGATCTGGACCCTGTGGGAACCCGTTATGGCCTCCAGGGCGGCGGTGAAGGCGATCACCGCGCTGGCGTCGATCATGACCGCGATCCTGCTCTGGCCGCTGATCCCGCGCGTGCTCGCCATGCCGACGCCTGCCGAGTTGCGGCGCGTGTCGCGCACCCTCGACGTGACCATCGCGCAGAAGACCCGCACCGAGGAGGCGCTGCGGGAAACCGAGCACCGCCACGAACTGCTGGTCAACGGCGTGACGGATTACGCGCTCATCATGCTCGACCCGCGCGGCCGCGTCGCCGAGTGGAACCGGGGCGCCGCGCGGATCAAGGGCTACGCCGCGCGCGAGATCGTCGGCGACCATTTCTCCCGGTTCTACACCCCGGAAGATCGCGACCAGGGCGAACCGGCCCGCGCGCTGGAGACGGCCGAGCGCGAGGGCCGCTACGAGGCCGAGGGGTGGCGCGTCCGCCGGATGGCTCGCGCTTCTGGGCCAACGTGGTGATCGACGCGATGCGCGACGACCAGGGCACGCTGATCGGCTATGCCAAGATCACCCGCGACATCACCGACAAGCGCGAGGCCGCCGAAGCCATCGAGCAGACTCGCGCGGCGCTGGCGCAGGCGCAGAAGATGGAAGCGATCGGCCAACTCACCGGCGGGATCGCGCACGACTTCAACAACCTGCTGACTGCCGTGCTCGGCAGCGTCGAGTTGCTGGAGCGGCGGGAGGCGTTTCGCGGCCCTGACGCGCTGCGCTTCCTCGCCACCGCGCGCAAGGCCGCCGAGCGTGGGGCGGAGCTGACGCATCGCCTGCTCGCCTTCGCCCGCAAGCAGACCCTCGAACCCCAGCCGACCGACGCCAACCGGCTGGTCGGCGGCTTCTCGGAGCTGCTGCGCCGGACGCTGGGCGAGACCATCACGGTCGAGACGGCGCTCGCCGACGCGCTGTGGATAACCCATGTCGATCCGAACCAGCTCGAGAACGCGCTGCTCAACCTCGCCGTGAACGCGCGCGACGCCATGCCGAAGGGCGGCCAGACTCGCCATCGCGACCGCCAACACTGATCTCGATGCCACGGCCGTCGAAGCGATGAACGGCGACATCGCGCCCGGCCAATACGTGACCATCGCTGTTTCCGACACCGGCACCGGCATGACCGAGGACGTGCTCTCCCGCGCCTTCGAGCCCTTCTTCACGACCAAGGGCGACGGGCGCGGCACCGGGCTCGGCCTCAGCCAGGTGTTCGGCTTCATCAAGCAGTCGGGCGGCCACGTGAAACTGGCCACGCGAGCCCGGCCGCGGGACGACGGTGACGCTCTATCTGCCGCGCCAGGTCGCCGATCCGTTGCCGCCAGCCGCGGCGGCCGGCCAGCCGCCCCAGCCACGCGAGCAGGTAGGTCACGGCGAGACGGTGCTGTTGGTCGAGGATGACGCGCAGGTGCGCAGCTACACCACCGAAGCGGTCGCCGAACTTGGCTTTCGTGTGCTGGCCGCCTCCGACGCGGAGGCGGCGTTGCGGATATTCGACGACCACCCCGATGTCGCGCTGCTGTTCACCGACATCGGCCTGCCGGGCCTCGACGGCCGCCAGCTTGCCGAGGAGGCGGTGCGCCGCCGTCCGGGGCTCAGGGTCGTGTTCACCACAGGCTACGAGGACAGCGCCGCGGTCCACACCAGCCTGCGCGATCGCGGCTTCCATCTCATCGCCAAGCCCTTCGCCTTCGACAGCCTCGCCGCCAAGCTGCGCGAAGTGATGCGCCGGCCCTAGGGTTCAGACGACGTCGTTCTCGCGCAGCCGCTTCAGCTCCGACGGGTCGAGGTCGCAGAGCGAAGCCAGCAGTGCGTCGGTGTGCTCGCCGAGCAGCGGTGGGCGGGTCACTTCGGCAGGCGAGTCCGACAGCTTGATCGGGCAGCCGACCGTCTGGTAGGTGCCGCGCGGTCGGATACTCGATATCGACGATCATCTCGCGCGCCTTGAGATGCGGGTCGGCCAGCACCTCGCCGGTGTCCAGGCAGGCGCCGCACGGCACGCCCGCATCGCCCATCAGCTGCATCACCTCGTGCTTGCCGCGCTGGCGGGTCCACGCCTCGACGATCGCGTTCAGTGCCGCGCGATTCTCCCAGCGCGCCTCCGGCGTCTTGAAGCGCGGGTTCGTCGGCGAGCTCCGGCTGGCCCATCACGCCGAGAAACGCCCGCCACATCTGCGGCTGCGCGAAGATGTAGACATAGTCGTTCGGCCCGCCCGGCGCGCAGGGATAGGTCGTGCCCGGCACCGTGCGGCCGAGCTGGTTGCCGGAGCGCGGCATCGGCTTGGCCGAGCCGCTGATGGTCGCGCAGGCTGACGCGGATCAGGTTGACCACCGCGTCCTGCATCGACACCTCGACATGCTGGCCGCGCCCGGTTGCATGGCGCTGCTGCAGCGCCGCGAGAATGCCGATCGCCATGTGCATGCCGGTGCCGGAATCGCCGATCGCCGGAAAAGTGTAGGTCGGCGGGTTCTCGGGGAAGCCGGTGACGCTCATCGCGCCGCCCATCGCCTGCGCGATCGGCTCGAAGCTCTTGAAGCCGCTATATGGCCCGTAGGTGCCGAAGCCCTTGATCGTGGCGTAGATGAGGCGCGGGTTGATCTCGCGCAGCACCTCGTAGCCGAGGCCGAGCCGGTCGAGCGCGCCGGGTCCGAAATTCTCCACCAGCACGTCCGACTTGGCGATCACCTGCTTGAACAGCGCCTTGCCCTCGCCCGCTCTTGAGATTGAGCGTCAGGCTGCGCTTGTTGGCGTTGAGCAGCAGGAAGAACAGGCTGTCGCTGTCCTGGTCGCGCATGTTCCGCGCGCGCGACGTCGCCGCCCTTCGGCTCCTCCAGCTTGATCACGTCGGCGCCGAGAAAGGCGAGCATCTGCGTGCAGGCCGGCCCCGCCTGGTTGTGCGTCATGTCGATGACGCGGATGCCTGACAGGGCCTGGCTCATGTGTGCTCTCCCCGACGGAGGTTCGATCAGCCGTTCACCTGCCGCATCAGCTTGTTCCAGGCGTCGATGATCGGCAGGTTCGCGTCCGCTCTGTCGGATTCCAGGTTGAACACCACGCGGGAGACGCCGAGCTCCTGATAGCGCTTCATCAGATCCGCGTCCTGCTTCGGGAACCAGACGGTGATCTCGATGGTGCCGGGGTCGCGGCCGGCCTCGCGTCGCCATCTCGCGGAAGCGCGGGATCATGTCGGCGATCTCACTGTAGCTGCCGCGCGAGGCCTGCGGGATCCAGCCGTCGCCGTAGCGGATCGCCCGACGCGCCGAATAGGGAAAGGCGCCGCCGACGATCACCGGCGGGTGCGGCTTCTGCACGGGCTTCGGCCACGCCATCATCGGATCGAAATTGACGAACTCGCCGTGGTATTCCGCTTTGGATTTGGTCCAGATCTCCTTCATCGCCTCGACACGCTCGCGCGCCAGCTTGTGGCGGCTCTGCGTAGACCGTGCCGTGGTTCTCCATCTCGTCCTGGTTCCAGCCATTGCCGATGCCGAACAGGAACCGTCCGCCCGAGACCTGGTCGATGGAGGCCACGAGCTTGGCGGTCTGGATCGGATCGCGCTGCGCGACGAGGCACACGCCGGTGCCGACCTTGAGCGTCTTGGTGGCCGTGGCGGCTGCCGTCAGCGTCACGAACGGGTCCATCGCGTCGTAGTATTTCTTCGGCAGGTCGCCGCCCGCGGCGAACGGTGTCTTGCGCGACAGCGGGATATGCGAGTGTTCCGGCGCCCAGACCAACTCGAAGCCGCGCTCCTCGAGCGCCCGGCCGAGTTCTCCGGGGGCCATCGAGTAGTCGGTGAAGAACATCGACGCGCCGAATGCCAGCATGGCGTCCTCCCGTGGTGATCGTCGTTCGCCCAAGCGTCACCCGTCCACGATCGGTAGGCAAGTGGGCACGGAATGGCGCTGGCGGTCAGGTCCGCTGCAGGTGATCAAAATAGTCGTTGATCGCGTCGCGCAGCGATTGCGCGATGACGTTGCGATGCTTCGCGCGATTGAGCAGCGCCTCGTCGCGGCGGTTGGACAGGAAGCCCATTTCCAGCAGGACGCTCGGGATGCGGCGCGCGCCAAGCACGTAGAACCGCGCCTGGCGGGAAGGCTCGACCACCATCCGGATATCGTCCTGGAGATTGTCGATCAGGGTATCTTGCAGCGACGCCGATCCCGGCGTCACCGGCGGGTCCGATTTCGGGATCGTGCTGGCGATCGCCGTGGCGTTGTTGGGCGTCCCGGCAACCCTCGTCACCTTCGTCGCGCCGGAACCGTCGGATCGCGTGTAGACGCTGGCGCCGTGCGCGTGGTGGTTCTTGGACGAGTCGGCATGGATCGCGATGAACAGTGATGCGTCATGCGCGCGTGCGAACGCCACGCGGCCGGCGAGCGACACGAACGTATCGCTCGCGCGGGTCAATTCGACCTGGTACCGCCCCGTCGCGAGAAGCTGATGCTTCAGCTCCAGCGCGGTCGCCAAGGTGACGTTCTTCTCCAGGGTGCCGGATGCTCCGATCGCCCCCGGATCCCGTCCGCCGTGCCCAGGGTCGATCACGATCACCGGCTTGTCGGCGGCTGCCGCCGCGACGGGGTGGCGGTGCGGCTTCGCGGCGTGCCGGGTCGCCGCCTGGCGGGGCACGTCGCGCCGGGAAACCGCCTTCGTGTGGCGGTGCGTGACGTGACGAGGCGCATGGACCATCCGGGCCGAGTGCGCGTGGGTCGCACCAACCTTGCGGGGCGACGCCGCCTGCGCGTCGATCGTTGCCGACAGCCACTGCAGCGCAGCCACGACAGCGAGCCCCTTGCCGATGATCCCGCGTCGCCCGTTCACGATATTCCCGCGTTGAGTGCCTTCGTTGGAGCATAAAACAGCTCCGATCAATGACAA
Organism: uncultured Alphaproteobacteria bacterium; assembly: GCA_963799825.1. Taxonomy (GTDB): domain Bacteria; phylum Pseudomonadota; class Alphaproteobacteria; order Acetobacterales; family Acetobacteraceae; genus JAFKFI01. The sequence goes on along the minus strand of CAWCYL010000006.1, from coordinate 718,173 downwards.
GTCTCGCTCGCTTGATGTCACCTGTTAGGACGCGGGACCGACGCAGCTCGTCACTTCTGCGGATAGGTGAACGTGAAATCCTGCGAGAAGGGCGTCCACCAGGCCGGCACGCCGGTCTCCTTGTCCGTGTGCCGAAGAAACCCGTTCGACTCGGGGGAGGTGAAATCGTACGTCACCTTGTACTGCCCCGGTCCGTCCATCTTGACGTTGTCGGCGTAGTGCGGGCCGTCCTTCGCGATCATCGGATGCAATACGCCGGCGGCGTGCCAGCTCGTGCCGATCTTCTGGAGGGCGTATTTGATGGTGAGGTACGGCACCCACGCGCCGTCCGGGTAGCCGTACACGTTATCGGCGGTCGCGTGGACGTCGGCTTCCAGATGGATCACGTCGTCGCCCGTCGCCATGCCCGGCATCATCGGCGCCATCTCGATGCCGACGAGGTAGTTCGCGACGATTTCCATATCGTGCTGATGCACCGGACCGCCGACAAAATACTCGCGCGCGTTCGCCGAACGCGCGACGACGAGCCCGCACGCGGCGGCGAGCGTCATGGCCTTGATGTTCATGGACGGGTCTTTCCGGTCAGGAGGAGCGATGGCCGGGCAGCGCACGCGGCGCTGCGCGACGACCACCCTTGGAGGGTGGCGGACTGACGAGGCGGCTCGCCGCGACCAATGCGGCGAGCACGACGAGATAGGCGACGACCTGCACGCCGACCGGGCGATCGGCGTAACCTATCAGGGCGTGCAGCGCCTGGCCGGGCAGGCTGTTCTGCGACAGCAGCCATGACGTGTCCCAGAGCTCATAGCCCCAGGCGGGAATGAGATCGGCCCCGGCGAGGATCGCGGCCGCCTGGCCGGCCATCCCGGCCGCCAGCAGCGCGATCAGCCAGCCCGTCACCGAGAACAGTCGGCCGATCGGGATGGCGACCAGGCCGCGATAGAGCAGGTACGAGACCAGTGCTCCGGCGCCGACCCCGAGCGCGCCCCCGAGCATCAGCGCGGCCGCACCTTCCTGGGACGACGCCGCGATGCCGTAGAGGAACAGCACGACCTCCGCGCCCTCCCGCAGGACGGCGACCGCAACGACGACCGCCAACGCCAGCAGGGAACGCTCGCCCGCGCTGACGGCGTGTCCCACCGCGCGCATCTCCTGGGCAATCTGGCGACCGTGGCCGGCCATCCAGACATTGTGCCAGCCGAGCATCAGCACCGCGACGATCAGGATGGTGGCGTTGAACACCTCCTGCCCGTTGCCGGACAACGCCTCCGAGATCGCGCCCGCGAACAGCGCCAGCACCGCCGCGCCGAGGACGCCGGCGGCGATGCCGCCGGTGATCCAGGCGCCCCGGCGCGCGATGCCCTGGGTCGCCGCGAGCACGATGCCGACGATCAGCCCGGCTTCGAGAACCTCGCGGAAGACGATCAGCAGGCTGGCGAGCATCGGTTCAGCCCTTCTTCTCGACCGCGATCACCGTCCCGGTGGCGGTATCGGGGTGATAGTCGTCGAAGAACTTGTAGCTCCCCGCCTTCAGCGGCCCCGCCATCACGCCGATCTTGCCGCCGGGCACGACGATTTTTTCCACCCGCAGATCGCCGCTCTCGAACTCCGCCGGCGTGTCGTCCTGGTTGGATGACCTCGATGCGGAACCGCTCGCCCGCCGGCACCGTGACCTCCACAGGGTTGAACCGATGGTCCTTGAGGGTCAGCATGACCGGATCCGCCGCCCTCGCCGGGAGAGGAATGGTCCCGACCGCGAGGAGAGCGATGCGAGCGAATGCCGCGAGCGCGTGAGAGCCTATCGACAAGGGAGCACCGAAGTGGTTGTGGGCACTTGGTACTGAGAATTGTTCGCATCCGCAAGCCCAGATCCGAACCGGCCGATGCCCCGGCCTGACAAGCTCGCCGCGTATCTGCTGGAGCTGCTGGCGCCGCTCGGGCCGATTTCCGCGCGGCGGATGTTCGGCGGGGTCGGGCTGTTCCACGGTGCGACCATGTTCGGGCTGCTGGCGCGGGACGAGGTGTTCCTCAAGGTCGGCGACGCCAACCGGGCGGACTACGAAGCCGCCGGCGAGGCGCCGTTCAGCTACGACACCAAGCACGGGGCGCACACCATCACCTCCTACTGGCGCTGCCCGCCCGAGCTGCTGGATGATGCGGACGAGCTGCGGGAGTGGGCGCGCAAGGCGGTCGCGGCGGCGCTCACGGCGGCCAAGGCCAAGCCGAAACGATCGCGCAAGCCGCGGCCGTGAGGATCCGGGGTCTGTTCGCGAGACCGCGATCAGGCATACGATGCTCGTCCCATCGCGATGTGAGGCCGCAACGATGCCAGAACTCGCCGCCACGCACGTTGTCCCAGAACTCGCGGCGACGCTCGATGCCCTCGCCGCAGACGCCATGTCGCGCTGCACCGTCTGCGGCCGCTGTGCCGAAGTGTGCCCGACGGCGCGCGAGGTGGGGATCGACCTCGCCGATCCGCAACGCTTGGTGCGCGGCCTGATCGCGCTGACCGACGACGGCGCCAGCGGCGGCGACGCGGAGCGCTGGGTGACGGCGTGCGACAGCAGCGGCCAGTGCAGCGCGATCTGCCCCGAGCAGATCAACGTGCGCCAGTGGGTCTCGATCGCGCGTCTGCGCGCCGCGCAGGCGACCCGCGACGAGCAATCGCGCAAGGACGAGCACGCGCGCCGCTTCCGCTCGATGTCGCACGCGGTGCGGCTGCTCGCCTCCATGCAGATGCCGTCCGACGCACTCTCGCGCATCCTGGCGCCGGCCGAGCGCCGCCAGGCCGAGGTGCTGTTCTATACCGGCTGCAACGTGCTCAAGACCTCGCACATCGTATTCAACGTCATGGACATCCTCGAAGCCCTCGGTGTCGATTTCGACGTGGTCGGCGGGCCGTCGCATTGCTGCGGCGTGTACCAGTTCCAGGCCGGCGACACGGACGCCTACGACAAGATCGGCGGCCGCACCTTCCGCCGCTTCGGCGAGTCCGGGGCCAGCCAGGTGCTGACCTGGTGCCCGACCTGCACCAAGAATTTCGACGAGATCGAGGTCGATCGCGCGCCGCCGAGCTTCGGGCTCGATCATGTCAGCGTGTTCCTCGCCTCGCGCATCGACGAACTGCGCGCGCGCTTCGCCGATCTGCCGCCGCGCCGCGCGGTGATCCACGAGCATCAGGGCATCGCGGGCACGCGCGAGAGCGTGCGCGCGCTGATGGAAGCCGTGCCCAACCTCACCGTGCTGGATCTGCCGCAGGACAGCGGCTTCTCCTATGCGTGCGGCGGCGTCGCGGCCCGCTACGTCGAGCGCGAGCGCGACATCCACCACAACATGGCCGAGGGCGCGGCGGCGGTCGGCGCCGACCTGCTCATCACCACCTATCACTCCTGCCATCGGGCGCTTGCGGGCGCCGAGGCGCACTATCCATTCAGGGTAGCGAATTTCACCGACGTCCTGGCGGAGGCGCTCGGGCGTGGCGGACGGACGGATTTCTACAAGCTGTACAAATCCGGCGGCGAGATGGCCGAGGCGGTCGAGGCCGCACGCACTCATCTTGAAAGCAACGGCGTGCGTGTGAGCGAGGTGACGATTGCCGCGCTCACCGACGAGATGTTCGCCGAAACCGGCCTCGCTGGCGCACCCGAGCCGTTCCGCGACGCCTTCGCGAAACTCGCCCGATAGGGCGGTAAAGCGGAGCGCATTCCGCTAAGGAGACAGCGCATGGCCCAAGGTGTCGGCATCCGCCAGGTCGCGTGGCTGGATTGCGCGGGCGGCGGACAGGTCGTGGTCGAGGGCGACTTCGCCTATATCGGCCATATGGACCCGCCGCACGGTACGTCCGTGGTGGACGTCTCCGATCCGCGCAACCCGCGCATCGTCGCCGAGATCGACATTCCCGTGGGGCTGCACTCGCACAAGGTCCGCGTCGGCAACGGCGTGATGGTGACGAATCGCGAGGGCCATCGCGGCAGCGCAGTCCCCACCGATGACTTCGTCGGCCTGCGCATCTTCGACATCGCCAACCCGCGCAGCCCGCGCGAGATCTGCCGCTGGGCCTGCGCCGGCATGGGCGTGCACCGCTTCACCTTCGATGGCCGCTACGCCTACATCTCGCCCGAGGTCGAGGGCTATGTCGGCACCATCGTGATGATCCTCGACCTGATCGACCCGTCGCGACCGCGGGAGGTGGGGCGCTGGTGGATGCCGGGCCAGTGGATCGCGGGCGGCGAGACGCCGGATTGGAAAGGCCGCAACCATCGCTGCCATCACCCGATCCGCCGCGGCGACCGGCTGTATGTCAGCTACTGGTACGGCGGCGTGGTGATCCTCGACATCAGCGACATGAGCAAGCCTCGCCAGGTTGCCGCCCTCGACTGGAGCCCGCCGTTCGGTTGGCCGACGCACAGCGCGGTGCCGATTGATTTTCCGATTGCCGGCCATCGCTGGATGCTGGTCGCCGACGAGCACGTACAGCCGCTCGACCCCGAGCTGTCGCCGGAACTGCCCGCCTGCGTGTGGATGGTGGACATCACCGACGAGACCCGCCCGATCCCGGTGAGCACGTTTCAGGTGCCGGAACTCGTCGGCAAGCGGTCGCCGCTGATGACGGGCTGTCATCAGCCGGTGGAAACCATCGCCAGCACCGAGGTGCCGGCCGCGTGGTTCGCCAGCGGATTGCGGGTGATCGACATCGCCAACCCGCACGCGCCGCGCGAGGTCGCGCATTGGATGCCCGACGTGCCCTCGGGCGCGCAGCGGGTGTGCAGCAACGACGTGTATGTCGATGCGCAAGGGCTGATCTACCTGATCGACCGCAACCGCGGCCTGTCGATCCTGGAGAGGGTGGCGTGATGAGCTATCGCCCGACGATCCACGGCACCAGGCACGCCATCTCCGCCGGCCACTATCTCGCCGCCGCCGCGGGATTCGCCATTCTGGAAGCCGGCGGCAACGCGGTGGACGCGGGCTGCGCGGCCGGCATCGCGCTCGCGGTGCTGCAGCCGGATCTCGTCAATGTCGCGGGCGTGGCACCAATCCTGATCCGGCTCGCGAACGGGCAGGTAGAGAGCATCGCCGGGCTTGGCACCTGGCCGCGCGCGCTGCCGGCGGACCTGTTCATGCGCGAGCACGGGGGAAAAATCCCCGACGGCGTGCTGCGCACCGTGGTGCCGGCCGCACCCGATGCATGGATCGCCGCGCTGCGGCGGCACGGCACGATGCGCTTTGCAGACGTCGCCGCCTCGGCGATCCGCTTCGCCGCCGAGGGGTTTTCCGTTTATCCGCTGCTCGCGACATCCATCGCCGCGCACGCCGACGAGTACCGGCGCTATCCCACGAACACCGCGATCTTCCTGCCGAACGGCGCGCCGCCCGGTGTCGGGGACAAGCTTGTGCAAGCAGACCTCGCGCGCACGCTGCAATACATGGCCGACCAGGACCGCGCGGCGCCTGACCGGATCGCGGGACTGCAAGCGGCGCATGACGCGTTCTACCGGGGCGACATCGCGCGCGCGATCGTCGCGTTCCAGCAGCGCGAGGGCGGCTATCTGGCGATGGACGATCTCGCGATGTACCGTTCGCCGATCGAGCCGGTCGTGCGCCGGAACTGGCGCGGCCATGAGGTGATCGTGTGCGGGCCGTGGTGCCAGGGGCCGGCGCTGCTCGAGGCGCTGGCACTGGTCGAGCATCTGGGGCTCGACGGGCTCGCGCATAATTCGCCCGACTATCTCCATCGCATCGTCGAGTGCATCAACGTGGCTCTGGCCGATCGGGAGTATTTCTTCGGCGATCCGGCATTCGTCGACGTGCCGATCGACCTCATCCTCGATCCTTCCACCATCGCGCGCCGGGCGGCTGCGGTGCGCGACGATCGCGCCTTCGGCCGGATGCCGCCGCCGCTCGATGAAGCGGATACTCCGCGCGCCGCTAGCACGTCCGAGCTGCCGAAAGTCGAGGCGGACACGTCCTATTGCTGCGTGGTCGATCGCTGGGGCAACGCCTTCAGCGCGACGCCGTCCGACGGATGCGGCAACGTGCCGATCGTGCCGGGACTGGGCATCGCGCCGTCGGGCCGGGGCTCGCAGAGCCGGCCCGATCCGGCGCATCCCGCCGGTGTCGCACCCGGCAAGCGGCCACGCCTCACGCCCAACCCGGCGATGGTGGTGACGGGCGCGGGCGGCGTCATGCCGTTCGGCACGCCGGGCGGTGACGTGCAGACGCAGGCCATGCTGCAAGTGCTGCTCAACGTGCTGCATTTCGGCATGGACCTGCAGAGCGCCATCGAGGCGCCGCGCGTGGCGAGCTATTCGTTCCCCTCCTCTTTCGCGCCGTTCGAGTATTTTCCGGGCCGGCTCGCCGTCGAGGGACGCATCGAGCCAGCCACTCGCGACGCGCTTGCAGCGCGCGGCCACGAGATCAAGGCGTGGCCCGACTGGACGTGGCTGGCCGGCAGCGTCGAAGCGATCCTCACCGACCCGGCGACCGGCCTGATCGCCGCCGGCGCCGACCCGCGACGTCCCGCCTATGCGATCGCCATCTGAAGGGGACCCACTGCTGTCCGGTTTAGCTTTTCCGGCCCTTTCAGGCGGAGTGATTCCACGCCGCACCGTCATGGTCGGCGGAGGCCGACCATCCACGACTTCGCGTGCGGGCGGCAAAGTCGTGGATCCTCGGGACAAGCCCGAGGATGACCATGGAGTATTGGGCAATAATGCGACTTGACTTGCGGCTAAACCGGATAGCAGTGGGGAAACCAAGCAATGACCGAGCTGTGGCAGCCTGACGCGACCGATCTGGCGCGACTGATCCGGCTGGGCCGCGCCTCGGCGCAGGAGGCGACGCGGTCCTGTCTCGACCGGCTGCGCGCCGTCAATCCGGCGATCAACGCCGTGGTGCGCGTGCTCGAAGACGAGGCGCTGGAGGCCGCCCGCGCCGCGGACAAGGCACGGGCGCGGGGCGACGCGCTTGGCCCGCTGCACGGCGTGCCGGTGACGACCAAGGTGAACACCGATCAGGCGGGCTGCCCGACCGATAATGGCGTGGTGGCGTATCGCGACCTGATCGCGCGCGAGGACAGCCCGGTCATCGCCAATCTCAGGCGCGCGGGCGCCATCATCATCGGGCGGACCAACGCGCCGGCCTTCTCGATGCGCATCTTCTCCGATAACGCGCTGCACGGGCGAACGCTCAACCCGCTCGATCCCGCGCTGTCCGCCGGCGGCTCCAGCGGCGGCGCCGGAGCGGCCGTCGCGACCGGGATCGGGCCAATCGGGCACGGCAACGACATCGGCGGCTCGGTGCGGATTCCCGCCTTCTTCAACGGCGTGGTCGGGCTGCGCGTCAGCCTGGGCCGCATCCCCTCCTTCAACCCGAGCCAGACGGCGGGACGGCCGATCGGCGCGCAGCTCATGTCGGTGCAGGGGCCGCTGACGCGCAGCGTGCGCGACGCGCGGCTGGCGTTTGCCGCGATGGCCGTGGGCGATCCGCGCGATACCCGCTGGGCCGACGTCGCCCTGAACGGGCCGCCGGTCCGGCGCCCGATCCGGGTGGCGCTGATGCCGCACAACCCCGGCGGCTCCACGCATCCCGCGCAGGTCGAGGCGGTGCATCAGGCGGGCCGCCATCTCGCGGCGGCGGGCTATGTCGTCGAGGAGGTCATGCCACCCGACCCGGACGAGGTGGTCGAGACCTGGCATTGCATCGGCTCGACGGACGTGCTCGGCACCCTCGCCCCGCTGATGGAGCACCACGGCGAGGCCGAGGCCCGCACCTCGATGGCGCTGTGGTTGGAAATGATCCCGCCCACCGACATGGCGGGCGTGCTCGCCGCGTTCACCCGCCGCGACGTGCTGCTGCACCGGTGGCTGACCTTCATGACGGACTATCCGCTCGTCGTCATGCCGACGCTCGGCGACCTGGCACCACCGCACAATCTCGACACCACGCGGGAAGGCCAGGCGCGGGTGATGGACTCGATCCGCGTGAGCCTGATCGCGCCGCTGCTCGGTCTTCCTGCGCTCGCGGTGCCGGTCGGGCATCACGGCCGGTTGCGGCCCGGCGTGCAGATCATGGCGGGGCGCTTCCGCGAGGATCTGTGCCTCGACGCGGGCGAGGTCATCGAGGCGGCGGAAGGTGTCGTCACGGCGATCGACCCGCAAATGTAAGGAGGCACCGTCGCATGGAACTTGCCAATCAGGTGGCGCTGGTCACGGGCGCAGGTCAGGGAATCGGCCGCGCGTCGGCGCTCGCCCTCTCGGCCGCCGGCGCGCACGTCGTCGCGGCCGACATCAACGGCCAGAACGCCGAGGCCACGGCGCGCGCGATCACGGAATCCCAGCGCCGCGCCCTCGCCGTGCAGGCGGATGTCGGCGACCTGCAGCACATCGACCGGATGGTGCGCCAGACCGTGGAGACATTCGGCCAGATCGACATCCTGGTGAACAACGCCGGCGTGACCCGGCGCGCCGACATCATGGAACTGACCGAGGCCGACTGGGACCGCATCCATCGGGTCAACGCGAAGGGCGTGTTCTTCTGCCTGCAGCGCGTCGCGCGCGAGATGATCCCGCGGCGCAGCGGGCGGATCATCAACATCGCCTCGATTGCCGGGAAGGGCTACGCCGGCACCTCCAACGCCGCCTACGCCGCGAGCAAGGGCGCGGTCATCAGCCTCACCAAGACCGCCTCCCAGCAGCTCGGCAAGCACAACATCAACGTCAACGCGATCTGCCCCGGCGTCACCCGCACACCCCTGTCGGACGCCAACCTGCATGTGCGTGCGGAGCGCGCCGGGGTCACGATCGAGGAGATGGACCGCCGCCGCGCCGAGGGCATCCCGCTGCAACGCACCAACGATCCCGAGGACATCGCCGCGATGGCGGTGTTCCTGGCCTCGGCCGGAGCGCGGAACATCACCGGCCAGTCCTTCAACGTCGACGGCGGCATCATTCCCGACTAGGTTGGATTTACGTCGGCCGTCACAACGCCCACCACCGTCATGCCCGTGCTTGTCACGGGCATCCACGGCTTGCGATATCGCCCGAGAAGGCGTGGATGGCCGGCCTGCGCCGGCCATGACGCGGGGAGCGGACAGCCGACGTGAAACATGACTAGGTTCACCCCGACCCGATTGGGAGGCTTTCCGTGACCCTCGAAGAACGCCCGAGCGTCTGCACCTTCGACTGCCCGGACACGTGCAGCCTGACTGTGACGGTGGAGGACGGGCGCATCGCCAAGGTGCGCGGCTCCGACGCGGCGCCGTTCACCGACGGGGTGATCTGCAACAAGGTCGCGCAGGACATGGTCGGCTTCGTCCACGGGCCGGGGCGCGTGCTGCATCCACTGCGCCGCACCGGACCTAAGGGCTCGGGGCAGTTCGAGCAAATCTCGTGGGACGCGGCGCTCGACGAGATCCAGCAGCGCGTCGGCGACGTCGTGCGCCGCTGGGGGCCGCAGGCGGTGGCGCCGTTCAACTACGCCGGCCCGCATGGTTTCCTCGCCGGCGACAGCATGTCCATGCGGTTCTTCAACCGGCTGGGTGCGAGCCAGCTCTACCGGCGTGCGCTGTGTGGCGGCGTGCGGAGCGAGGCGTGGGCGGGAACCTACGGGGCGGTGGCGGGATGCCCACCCGAGTTCGCCGAGAATGCCGCGCTGAACGTCATCTGGGGCAACAACGCGACGGTCGCCAACCTGCATCTCGTGCGCTGCGTGCGCCGCGCGATGCGCAAGGGCGGCAAACTCGTCGTGGTCGATCCGCTGCGCACCAAGATCGCGCAGCAGGCCGACCTGCACCTCGCGCCACGCCCCGGCACCGACATCCTGCTCGCCTGGTCGGTCGCCACGGAGCTTGAGCGCGCCGGCAAGTTCGACGACGCCTTCATCGCCGCGAACGTGCTGGGCTTCGAGGACTTCATGGCCCGCGCCCGCGAATGGCCGGCGGCGCGCGCCGCCGAGGCGTGCGGGCTGCCCAAGCAGCAGATTTCTGCTTTTGTGCAATGGCTGGGCGAGCCCGGCCCGCTGGTCATGGCACCGGGCAACGGGATCGAGCGCGGGCGCAACGGCGGCAGCGGCATCCGTGGCGCGATCGCGCTGCCGGCGCTGCTCGGCAAGCTGGGCAACGGCAGCGGCATCGTGCTCGGCGCGGGCAACGCTTTCCCGAAGACGATGGGCAAGTTGCAGCGGCCGGATTTCACGCCGGAGGGCACGCGGACGATCAACCTCGTCGACATGGGGCGCCATCTCGCCGACGACGACATCGCCGGCCCGCCGCTGCGTGCGGTGTTCATCTACAACCACAATCCGGCGGTGGTGCATCCCGACCAGAACCGGATGCGGCGCGGCCTGTCGCGCGAGGATGTGTTCGCGGTCGGCATCGAGACCACGATGACCGAGAGCATGGCCTATTGCGACGTGGTTCTGCCGGCGGCGACGCATTTCGAGTACGCCGATCTCTATCCGGCCTATGGCCATCACTGGCTGCAGCGCGCGGAGGCGGTGATCCCGCCGCTCGGCGAATCGCTGCCGAACACCGAGATCTTCCGCCGCCTTGCCGCGCGCTTCGGCTTCGCCGAGCCCTGCTTCGCCGCGACCGACGCCGATCTGATGGACGATGCCGTCGATCCGGCGGACCCGCGCCTCGGTGGCCTGCGTCCCAGCCAGATCCCGACCGACCGGGCACTCCCGATGACCGGCCCCGACGGCGCGCCGATGGTGCTGTTCGAGAATGTCTTTCCAGCGACGCCCTCGGGCAAGATCGAGCTGCGGTCGGAGACGCTCGCGGCGCGCTGGGGCGCCGACGCCCTCCTGCCGCAATGGCGCGAGCGCGAGCCCACCTATCCACTGATGCTGATCTCGCCAGCATCCGACAGGCGCATCTCCTCGTCGCTCGGCAGCCTGCCGCCCTCGCAACGGACGCCGCGCCTGATGATGCACCCCGCCGACGCCGAGGTTCGCGGGCTGGAACACGGCGCGGACGTGCGGATGTGGAACGAGCTCGGCGAGGTGATCCTGCCGCTCGCGATCACGGATGCGGTGCGGCCGGGCGTGGTCGCCAGCGAGAAGGGTGCCTGGATCGCGACCAGCCCGACCGGGCAGACGATCTCGGCACTCGCCTCGGCGGACATGCGGGCGGATTTGTCGGAAGGCGCCTGCTTCAACGACACGCTGGTCCAGGTCGGCGCGGCCCCGGCATAGGCTTCACGCGCTGCACGGTGTCGGGCCTCAATGGTGATGCATGGCTTCCATGCCGTCCGCACCCGGCGGCAGCGGCGCGCCGGCCAGACGCTTGATCTCCGCCGCGAGATCGCCTTCGTCGCCCGGCGTCAGGACCGCGCGCAGCCAGCCATTCGCGTCGATCAGGATTTCCGTGCCGGCCGGCGGCCCATCGGGCAAACCCGCCACGATCGCGTAGGCGCGGGCCACGGCGGGGTCTTGCGCAACGCAGCCTCCTTCGGGCGCGTGCGGCGGGAGCAGGATCGTCGCCGCCGGCGCGTCCGGCGGCAGGCCCGGCCCGAACACCACACGCACCACGTGGCCGCGCAGCTCGCGGGAGGTCAGGGTTCGGCCATCGGCGCACGTCGCGTCCAGCCCCGGCGCCTGGAGCGGCGGCGTCCACGCGCCGGTGACGCGCTGGGTGACGCCCGCGTTGTTGGCACGGACGTAGTCGATCAGATCCCAGATCTGCCGGTCGGACAGCGTGCCGGAGAAGCCCGGCATCGCAACCTCGCCCTCCGCCGAGACGATGCCGTGCGACAGCCACCAGTACAGCTCACCGTCGCTATGCGCCCAGAGATGCTCCTGGGTGAGATCGGCGGGCGGTATGCGCAATCCCTTCGCCGCCGGGCCGTCGCCGCGCCCGTCGGCGCCGTGGCACGAGGCGCAATGCTGGGGATAGAGCGTCGCGCCGTCGACGATCGCGGTCGCCGCGAAGCCGGTCGGGGAATGGTAGAAGCTCGTGGGATACGCCTCCACGAACAGCAGGTCGAGATGCGGCGCGGCGAACCAGGCGATCACCGCCGCCGCGAGCCAGGCGATCCAGCGGATCCACCGCACCACGATCCCGAGCCCGACCAGCGCCAGCGCGCCGAGCAGCGCCAGAACGGCGTCGGCCACCTCGCGGCGAAAGCCGGGGTCGGCGTTGACGATCGCAAGGCTCGGCCGCATCGGAAACGGCCAGACCGGCTGGATGTGCATCCCCGGCGGCAGGCTGGTCAGCACGGCGGCGGCGAACACGATCAGCACGCCAAGCGCGGTCTCGATCGCGATGCTGCGTCCGAGCGCCCGGCGCGCGCCGGCGGGATCGGCCCCGGCGAGTGCCGGGGTGAAGCGGAACCGGTTGAACCCCGCGCAGGCGAGCAGGGCCAGGAACAGGGCCAACTTCACCAGCTCCATCCAGCCGAACGCGGTCCCGGCGAGCCCCGCCCAGCCGCCGGACAAGGCCCATCCCTGCCACAGCGCCGTCGCCGCGAGCACGAGGACGGCGATCGTGGCGCGGCGCGAGAAGCGGCGCGATGCCGCTGCGGCGTCCGTCGGCGTGACGCCGCGCACCACGATCAGCAGCGGCAGCAGGCCGCCCAGCCATACGCCTGCCGCCAGCAGATGCAGCGCCTCGGAGACCAGCAGCAGGCTCAATCCCGGCTGCATCGCCCAGCCGTGCAGACGCCCCGCCTCCAGGGCCACCGCCATTCCCGCCGGCAATGCGGCGAGCCAACCGAACCGGCGCGCGAGAGCCACGGCGGCGACCAGGAGCGCCAGCGCCTGCCAAGCGACGAGATGGCCGAACTCGGTGCTCCACAGGACTTTGGGGATCGTGGCGAACGCCTCGTCGGCGCCCGCGAGAGCGGCTGATTCCAGCACCACCCAGACGATCAGCCCGAGCGCCGCGACGCCAAGGCTCGCCCCGGCGACGCGCCGGATGCCCCGCTCCCCGGATGGCGTGCCCGCCCGCGCCAGCCCGGCGAGGAACACCAGGCTGCCAAAGGCGGAGAGCAGTCCGGCGACCGCCACGGCGCGCACCGCGTCGAGCGGCAGCCCGCCCGCGCCGAGGTCGAACGGCGGCAGCGTCATGCCCGACACGCCTAGTGCGCGACCGTGAAGCTGAAATGCCCCTGCGTCTGGTGCGTGTCGGTCGAGGTCGCCCGCCAGGTGACCGTGTAAGTGCCGGGCGGCACCGGCTTGAGCCCGACCGCCAGTCGCCGCGCGTCGCCGGACACGACGTACGCCTTGCCCGCATCGACCCGATTGCCCGCCGCATCCTCCACGACGATGCTGCTGAACGCCGGCTCGACGGTCTCGGAAAATACGATCGTCACTTCGGTCGGCGCTGCGGCGACCGTCCCGCCGACCGACGGCACGGCCTGCACGAGCAGCGCGTGCGCGTGCGCAATGTGCCAGGCAAGCGCGAGGCCGAGACAAAGCGTAGCCGCCGGTGCTCCCCTGGTCAGGCGCATTCGCACTGCGTCCGACGTCACCGCATCAGCCGCCCGAGGATGAACCCCACGAAAGCTGCCGCACCCAGCGCGATCAGCGGGCGCGCGCGCACCCGGCCCAACAGCGTCTCCGCCGCGTCCTGGACCGCGCTCCCGGCGGTCGCGGTTGCGCTCGCCATCGCGGGTGCGACGCGCTCATGCATCGCCTGGTCGATCTGTGAGCGCAGCGACGCGAGCCGGGCGGCTGCGTCCTCCCGGGTGGACGATGCCATGCAGAAGCCCTCCGTGCGGGTGATCCGTGCCGCACCGATACGCCTCTCCCGCGAGGCCGCCAAGACGGTCGGATGGCCCCACAGGGCGCGCGGTGGACAGGGGCGCTAAGTCGCGCCGCGATTCCATTGAGCTCCGCAACAAGTACGCTCACGCCTTCACCAGCGGACAAGCGTGCTCGCTCAACGGCCGGAATGCCTGCTCCGCCGGCGTGACGGCGATCTCGCGCATCAGATCCCATTCCTGCTTGCTCTCCGAGGGCTTCTTCACCTCGAACAGGTAGCAGGGATGGATCTTGCGCCCGTCCTCGCGGATATGGCCGTTCGCGCCGAAGCAGTCGTCGTCGGTCGGCATGGCCTTCATTGCCGCGACCGTCGCCGCCCCGTCCGCCTTCGCCGCCGCCGGCCCCCGTTGCGCGACGACCTTCAGGTAATGCAGAGCCGAGGAGTATTGCCCGGCCTGGGCGCTGTTCGGCCACAGCGTCACCTTCGGCTTGATGCGCGTCATCCAGGCCCGCGTGCGGTCGTTGAGATCCCAGTAGAAGCTCTCGCTCATCACCAGGCCCTGCGCGGTATCGAGGCCGACCGCGTGGATGTCGGTGCTGTAGGCGAGCAGCGCGGCGATCCGCTGGCCGCCGGCCGTGATGCCGAATTCGTGCGCCTGCTTGATGCAGTTCACCGTGTCGGTCCCGGCATTGGCGAGGCCCAGCACCTTCGCCTTCGACGCCTGCGCCTGCAGGAGGGCAGCCGAGAAATCCGTCGTCTCCGGGAACGGATAGGCGTTGGCGCCAACCACCTTGCCGCCCGCGTCGGTGACGAATTTCGATGCGTCACGCTGCAGCGCCTGGCCGAAAGCGTAGTTGGCGGTGATGAAGAACCACGTATCCCCGCCGTGCTTGGTCATCGCGCCGGCGGTGGATTTTGAGCTCATGTAGGTATCGAGCACCCAGTGGATGGTGTTCGGCGTGCACGCCTTGCCCGTGAGGTCGGAGGTCGCGGTGCTGGTGCTGAGGAACACCTTGTTCTTCTCGCGCACGATCTGGGTCAGTGCCAGCGCGCAGGATGACGCGCCGCCATCCTGGATCATGTCGACGCCGTCGCGGTCGAACCACTGCTTGGCGAGAGAGACCGCGACGTCGGGCTTGTTCTGGTGATCGGCCACCAGAACCTCGACGTCGAAACCCTTGTCGCCGAATTCGGCGATCGCCTGGCGGGTGCAGATCACGCTGGTCGGCCCGGACACGTCGCGGTAGGTGCCGGACTGGTCGTTCATCACGCCGATGCGGATCACCGGCCGCTGCGCGCGGGCGCGACGGAACGGCAGCGTGCCGACGGCGGTGGTCACGGCGACGGAGCCCAGCAGGGTCCGGCGGGTCAGGGTCATTGATGAAGCCTCCCGGTGCGCGCCCCCAGCGGGGTCGGGACGGCTTCATATCAGCGGCCGCAACCGAACGGTCGAGGGCGATCACGGGCGATGACGATCGCGCGAGAATGCCGGTTCGGGCGGTCGCCACTCCGTCGGGCGGCTCCTACACTCGGCGGTTGCAGGCCGGAAGAGCCGCACGCCACGACGAAGACGGAGGAAACGATGGACCCGGATTTCGAGGCCGCGGTCATGCGCAAGGTGGCATGGCGGCTCATCCCCTTTCTCAGCATCGGCTATCTCATCAACGCGCTCGACCGGTTCAACATCTCGATCGCGGCGCTGACCATGAACAAGGCGCTCGGCCTCTCGGCCACCGCCTACGGCCTGGGCGCGGGCGCGTTCTTCTGGAGCTACGTGCTGTTCCAGTTCCCCGCCAACCTGATCCTGACCAAGCTCGGTGCGCGGACCTGGATCCCGATCATCATGGCGGTGTGGGGTCTCTGTTCCGCCGGGACCGCGCTGGTCACCGGGGAGACCAGCTTCGTCGTCGCGCGCTTCCTGCTCGGCGTCGCGGAAGCCGGGTTCTTCCCCGGCGTGGCCTATTTCATGACCTGCTGGTTCCCCGCCCGCCATCGCGGCCGGATGATGGGCATCTTCTACGCCTGCGGCGCCTTCGCCAGCGTGGTCGGGCGCTCCTTTGTCGGCGAATCTTCTCCAGCTCGATGGCTGGCTCGGGGTCGTGGGCTGGCAGTGGGTATTCCTCGTCGAGGGCGTGCCCGCGCTGATTCTCGCCTGCCTCGGCTGGTCGGTGCTACGCAACCGCCCCGCCGAGGCTCCGTGGCTGGCACCCGCCGAGCGCGATTGGCTGCAAGGAACGCTGGATGCGGAGGCGGCCGAGAAGACCGACACATGGCAAGGGTCTGCTGCGCTCCATCCTCAACCCGCAGATCATCCTCCTGACGATCGCCTACCTGTTCGTCGCCTATGGCGTTTATGCGATCGTGTTTTTCCTGCCGCTGATCGTCAAGGGACTCGGCCTGTCCAACCTCAACGTGGGCTACGTCACCGCGCTGCCGAACCTGTTCGGCACGGTCGGCATGATCCTGGTCTCACGCAGCTCGGATCGCAGCGGAGAGCGCTTGTGGCACGTCGTGGTCCCGACCGTGATCGCGGGCGTGGCGATGATCCTCGCGGCCCTGTCGCTCGGCAACGCCTATCTCGCGATGGCGGCGTTCTGCCTGGCCGGATTCGGCATCGCATCCTGCCTGCCGGTGTTCTGGAATCTGCCGACCGCTTATCTCGGCGCCGCCACGGCGGCCGGCGGGATCGCCTTCATCAACTCCGTCGGCAACGTCTCGGGCTACGTGGCGCCGCAATTCATGGGGCTGCTGCGCGACCGGACCGGCACGCTACGAGGTGCCGATCGTGGTGGCCGGAGTGATCACGCTCGCCGCGGCGGCGCTGATCCTCGCCTCGGGCATTCGCAAGCACGTTCCGCGCGGCGCGCCGCTGCCGGCGCACGGCACGCTATTGCACTGAGCGCCTAGCACTGAGCGCCCAGGCGTAGAGACCAGGCCGGCCCTACCGCTCGTCCTCGCCGGTGTCGGGCTCCACCTCGATCTCGGGGCCGATCGTGTCCGCGTCGTCCTCGAGGTCGGAGGCGTCCTCGATCACGTCCTCCTCCTCGACGTCCTCGACGCCTTCCACCTCCACGTCCGCCTCCTCGGGAGCCGGGACGGGCTTCTTCGGGCGCTTGTCCTCGACCACGTTGCCGCCCGAGCGGCGCGGCCGGGGCAGCTCGACCGGCTGCTCGGTGCCGCATTTGGGGCACACGGCGGGGCTCTTGGTCAGATCGTAGAAGCGGGTGCCGCACGCGACGCACACGCGCTTGGTGCCGAGTTCTGGCTTGGCCATCGGTGGGGGCCTCGTATCGGGGGAAATCGGAGCGGCGGCCCATGCCACCGCCGCGCGACCCTGTCAAACGGCGCGACTGTCAAAGCGCTCCCCGACATGCTAATCGGCCCCGTTTCGACGGACCCCCAATGGATCAAGCCCCGCCGCGCCCGCTCCGCGCCTCCCGTCCCGCCGGCCCGCTTGCCGGGGTGCTGCGGGTGCCGGGCGACAAGTCGATCAGCCACCGGGCGCTGATGTTCGGCGCGCTCGCGGTTGGCGAAACCCGCATCGCCGGCCTGCTGGAAGGCGAGGACGTGCTGCGCACCGCGAGCGCCATGCGGGCGCTCGGCGCCCATGTGGAACGCACCGACACTGGCACGTGGATCGTCGCCGGGCGCGGGATCGGCGGCCTCGTGGAACCCGCCGACGTGCTCGACATGGGCAATTCCGGCACCGCCGCCCGGCTGCTCTGCGGCATCCTCGCCAGCCATCCGTTCTTCACGGTGATGACCGGCGACGCCAGCCTGCGCCGCCGTCCGATGCGCCGCGTCACCGAGCCGCTGGCGCAATGCGGCGCCCGCTTCACCGCCCGTGAGGGCGGCCGGCTGCCGCTCGCGATCGAGGGGGCGGAGGACGCGCTGCCGCTGGAATACCGCCTGCCGGTCGCGTCGGCGCAGGTGAAGTCGGCCATCCTGCTGTGCGGCCTCAATTGCCCCGGCCTCACCCGGGTGGAGGAGCCCGAGGCCACGCGGGACCACAGCGAGAACATGCTCCGCCATTTCGGCGCCGAGATTGCGGTGGAGCGGGAGGGCGCTGGCCGGATCATCACCCTGCAAGGGCAGCCCGAGCTGCGCGCCGCCGACATCGCGGTCCCCGGCGACCCGTCCTCGGCCGCGTTTCCCCTGGTCGCCGCGCTGCTGGTGCCCGGCTCGTCGCTGCGCATCGAGGGGGTCGGGCTCAACCCTTTGCGCACCGGCCTGCTTGCCACCTTGCGCGAGATGGGCGCCGACCTCACGCTGGAGAACCAGCGCACCGAGGGCGGCGAGCCGATGGGCGACCTCGTGGTTCGGCACGGCCCCCTCCGCGCGGTCGACGTGGCGCCCGAGCGGGCGCCGAGCATGATCGACGAATACCCCATCCTCGCCGCCGCCGCCTCCTGCGCCGCCGGCACCACGCGGATGCGCGGGCTCCGGGAGCTGCGGGTGAAGGAGAGCGACCGCCTTGCCGCCACCGCCGCGCTGCTATCGGCGAACGGGGTGCGGGTGGAGATCGAGGGCGACGACCTGCTGGTCCACGGCACCGGCGCGCCCCCTCCAGGCGGCGGCATCGTGCTCACCCACATGGACCACCGCATCGCGATGAGCGCGCTGGTGCTGGGGCTCGCCACCGGGGCGCCGGTCACGGTGGATGAGGCGGCGTTCATCGACACGAGCTTTCCCGGCTTCGTCGCGTTGATGAACGGCGTTGGCGGGGTGATTGCCGCGTTATGATGCGCCGAACGCAGAAGGGGAACCGCAGATGCCAGACGCCTTGTTCGATCGTTCCGCGCGCAAGCTACCTGTCAGCCTCAGCATCAACAGCGACCTCTACGCCAAGGCGCGGGCGTCGGGGATCGACGCCGCGCGAGTCGCTGAGGAAGCCCTGGAGCGCGCGCTGGCCGCGCAGGCCACCGAAACGCTGCGCGCCGAGATCCGACGGGATATGGAGGTCGTCGATCGATACGTTGCCGAGCACGGCGACCCGGTTGCCGAACTGCGGGAGATGTACGGAACCCTCTGATGCAACACGACGTGTTTGCAAATCCGGCGCCCCGCACACGGGCGTCGTATCCGTTCCTCGTTGTGCTCCAAGCCGACTTGTCGGCTGAGAAGGCCGGCCGGATCGTGGCACCGATGACGCCTGCTGCCGCGATGGCGGGTTCGGCTGGCAGGCTTTTGCCGGTTGTCGAACATGCCGGTCAGAAGTACCGTCTTGTCCTTGAACTGATGACGTCGCTGCCCCGAACCGTGCTGCGTCATCCCCTGGGATCCATCGCCGCATACCGGGACGAGATCACGCGGGCACTCGACTGGCTGTTCACCGGTGTCTGACCGCCACGCCGGCAACCGCCCCCTCATCATCGCGATTGACGGCCCCGCCGCCGCGGGCAAGGGCACGCTCGCCCGGCGGCTCGCGGCGAGGCTCGGGCTGCCCTATCTCGACACGGGCTTGCTCTATCGCGCGGTGGGCCGGCGCGTGCTGGACGCGGGCGGCGACCCGGCGGAGCCCGCCGACGCCGAGGCCGCCGCGCGGGCGCTGAGGCCGGCCGATCTCGACCGGCCCGACCTGCGTGGTCCCGCGGCGGACGCCGCCGCCGCGGCCGTGGCGGCAATTCCCGCCGTCCGCGCCGCCCTGCTGGCGTTCCAGCGCGGCTTCGCGAGTGAACGGGGCGCCGTGCTCGATGGTCGGGACATCGGCACAGTGATTTTTCCCGATGCAAAGGTAAAACTGTTCGTCACGGCCAGCCTAGAGGCCCGTGCGCGACGCCGCTGGCTCGAATTGCAGGCCAAGGGCGGCCCTGCCGAACCGGCCACCGTCGAGGCGGACATGCGGGCCCGCGACGCGCTCGACGCGGCGCGCGCCGCCGCGCCGCTGCGCCCGGCTGCCGACGCGGTGCTGCTGGACACGACCGAACTGGACGCCGACACGGTGTTCCGCGCGGCAATGGACGAGGTGGCGCAGCGCCGCGGATAGTGGCTCTTGCTGCGGTGCGCCATACGCGAACGTGAGGCCAGTCTGCTCCCGCATCCGGCGGTCCAGCTTGACTCTGCTCGCGGCCTGTTTATCTCTGCCCGTGCGTGCTATCGCGCGCATCCTCTTTCCTCCACCCGGCCTGCGCCCACGAGATGATCGGCGCGGCAAGCCGTGTTCCGCCAGCGGGACGCGCACACAGACGGCATCCTCCGGGCATCGGCCCGGATCACCTGTCACGGAACCAACCCACCGCATGTCAGCATCCGCCACCGCCCGCGTGCCCGAGAGCATGGCCGACCATTTCCACGGCGAGGATTTCGCCTCCCTGCTCGACGAGACGCTGGGGCGTGACTCCGGCTTCGACGGCTCGGTCGTCACCGGCCGCGTCGTCCGCCTGACCGACGAATTCGCCGTCGTCGATGTCGGGCTCAAGAGCGAGGGCCGCGTCGCCCTCAAGGAATTCGGCCCGCCCGGCGCCAAGCCGGAGGTCAAGCCCGGCGACTATGTCGAGCTGTTCGTCGAGCGCTACGAGGACCGCGACGGCGCCATCGTGCTGTCGCGCGAGAAGGCCCGCCGCGAGGAGGCCTGGACCAATCTCGAAAAGGCGTTCGAGGGCAACCAGCGCGTCTCCGGCACCATCTACGGCCGCGTCAAGGGCGGCTTCACCGTCGATCTCGGCGGCGCCGTGGCCTTCCTGCCCGGCAGCCAGGTGGACATCCGCCCGGTGCGCGACGTCGGCCCGCTGATGGGCTCGCCGCAGCCCTTCCAGATCCTCAAGATGGACCGCGCCCGCGGCAACATCGTGGTCTCCCGCCGCGCCGTGCTGGAGGAGACCCGCGCCGAGCAGCGCAGCGAGCTGATCCAGGGCCTCAAGGAAGGCATGATCCTCGACGGCGTGGTGAAGAACATCACCGACTACGGCGCCTTCGTCGATCTCGGCGGCGTCGATGGCCTGCTGCACGTCACCGACATCGCCTGGCGACGCATCAATCATCCCTCCGAGGCGCTGCAGATCGGCCAGCAGGTCAAGGTGCAGGTGATCCGCTTCAACCCGGAGACCCAGCGCATCAGCCTCGGCATGAAGCAGCTCGAGGCCGATCCGTGGGAGGGTGTCGCGGCGAAATACCCGCCGGGCGCCAAGTACTCGGGCCGCGTGACCAACATCACCGACTACGGCGCCTTCGTGGAGCTGGAGCCGGGGGTCGAGGGCCTGGTCCACGTCTCCGAGATGTCCTGGACCAAGAAGAACGTCCATCCGGGCAAGATCGTCGCGACCTCCCAGGAGGTCGAGGTGATGGTGCTCGACGTGGACAGCGGCAAGCGGCGCATCTCGCTCGGCCTCAAGCAGGTGCAGCGGAACCCGTGGGAGCAGTTCGTCGACGAGCACCCGATCGGCTCGGTGGTCGAGGGCGAGATCCGCAACATCACCGAGTTCGGCCTGTTCGTCGGCCTGTCGGCGGACATCGACGGCATGGTCCACATGTCCGACCTGTCCTGGGACGAGCCGGGCGAGCTGGTCATGGCCAAGTACGAGAAGGGCCAGATCGTCAAGGCCAAGGTGCTCGACGTCGACGTCGAGAAGGAGCGGATCAGCCTGGGCATCAAGCAGCTCAAGGACGACCCGGCCGCCTCGGTGCTGGACAGCGTGCACAAGAACGACGTGGTCACTTGCGTCGTCACCTCCATCCAGGCCAACGGCATCGAGGTGAAGGTGGGCGACGTGCTCACCGGCTTCATCCGCCGCGCCGAGCTGGCCCGCGACAAGTCCGACCAGCGGCCGGACCGCTTCGCGGTCGGCGAGAAGGTGGACGCCAAGATCACCGCGATCGACCGCGCCGCCCGCAAGCTCGCCCTCACCATCAAGGGCAAGGAGATGGAGGAGGAGAAGCAGGCGATGGTCGAGTTCGGCAGCTCCGACTCGGGCGCCTCGCTCGGCGACATCCTTGGAGCGGCGATCCGTCGGCGCAACCAGCAGGCGCAGTCGGAGTAGCTTTTGGTGCACTTCCTCCGCGTCATGCCCGGCGAAGGCCGGGCATCCACGACTTTCCCGGCGACCGAACTCGCGGGCGGCGGCAAAGACGTGGATGGCCGGAACAAGTCCGGCCATGACGGTGGGTGTGCGCTAGTCCGATCAGTCCCATCCCGCCCGCATGAGCCTCGAGACCGATCTTCTGCTCGACAGGCGGCGCCTCAAGCGCCGCCTGTTCGCGTGGCGAGTGGTCGCACTGGTGGCGGCCGTCGTCGCGGTGCTGGTGGCGATCGGCGGCAATGGGCTGCCGGTGCGAGGCAGCCACGTCGCCCGGCTATCGGTGACGGGCATCATCACCGAGAACCGCAAGCTCACCGAAGCGGTGTCCGCGCTCGCCGAGGACAGCAGCGTCCCGGCGCTGATCGTGTTCATCAACAGCCCGGGCGGCAGCGTGGCCGGTGGCGAGAGCCTGCACGACGCCATCGCGGCGGTGGCGGCGAAGAAGCCGGTCGTCGCCGTGATGGGCGGCACGGCGGCCTCGGCCGGCTACATGATCGCGATGCCAGCCGCCCGCGTGTTCGCCCGCGAGGCGACGCTCACCGGCTCGATCGGCGTGTTGCTGGAGACAGGCGAGGTGTCCGGCCTGCTCGGCAAGATCGGCGTCACCGCCGAGGCGATCACCTCCGGCCCGCTCAAGGACCAGCCGAGCTTCACCCGCCCGCTCTCGCCCGAGGGGCGCGACGTGCTGCATGGGCTGGTGATGGACATGTACGACCAGTTCGTCGGCATGGTCGCCGCCGGCCGTCACATGTCGGCCGACAAGGTGCGCCAGCTTGCCGACGGCCGTGCCTATACCGGACGGCAGGCGCTGGGCCTCGGGCTGATCGACCAGATCGGCGGCGAGCCCGAGGCAAGGCGGTGGCTCGAAGACCAGCGCCACGTCTCCGCCGATCTGCCGGTCGAAGACGTCAGCACCGGCAGCCTGGCCGAGCGCGCGTTCGGCGCGAGCCTCGGCGGTCTGCTCGGCATGGTCGAGAAAACACTTTCGCTCCAAGGGGTTAGAGTTGACGGCGCCTGGGCGCTCTGGCAACCTGGAGGGCGCTGAGACCGGGTGCGCCGAAGCCAGGGGCGGGTCTCGGGTGCGAACCCCAGGGACGGAACGATGACCAGGTCCGAACTGATCGCGGAACTCGCGGCGGCCAACCCGCACCTGACGGGGCGGGACGTGGAGCTGATCGTCGCGACCGTGTTCGACGAGATCACCGGAGCGTTGGCGCGGGGCGAGCGGGTGGAGCTGCGCGGTTTCGGTGCGTTCACCGTCAAGCGCCGCAACGCCCGTACCGGCCGCAACCCTCGCACCGGCGAGGCGGTGCCGGTGGACGAGAAGGCGGTTCCCTTCTTCAAGGCGGGCAAGGAATTGCGCGAGCGGGTCAATCGGGGCAAGCCCGCGCGCGGCGGCACCCATGCCGAGCGTGTGCCGGCGTGAGGCCATGCGCCTGATCATCGCCATCCCGCTGCTGATCATTCTCGTGGTGTTCGCGCTGTCGAATACCGAGCCGGTCCGGCTCGGCTTCTGGCCGACCGGCCTCGCACTCGACGTGCCCCTGTCGGTCGCGGTGCTGATCGGCATGGCCATTGCGTTCCTGCTCGGCGCCCTGATCGTCTGGGTGGGCGAGCTCGGCCAACGTCGCCGGGCGCGTCGGGCCGAGCACGTGGCCCGTTTGCTGGAGGAGCAAGTGCAGGAGCTCAAGGCTCGGCTGGCCGCCCGCTCGAACCCCGCCCTGACGCCGCCCGGCTGATGACGCGCGCCCTCTCCGCCGCCGGCCGGATCATCCTTGCGCTGGACACGACCGACGTGGCACGTGCCCAGGGTCTCGCCGCCGCCGCCGCGCCGCATTTCGGCATGATCAAGCTGGGGCTCGAATTCTTCCTCGCCCAGGGCGCCGCGGGCTACGAAAAAGTTGCGGCCAGCGCGGCCCGGCCGGTGTTCCTGGACCTCAAGCTGCACGACATCCCCAACACGGTCGCCGGCGCCGTCCGCGCGGTGCTGCCGCTCGCGCCCAACCTGCTCACGCTGCACGCCGCGGGGGGGCCGGCGATGATCGAGGCAGCCCGCAACGCGGCGGAGGAGTCCGGGGCCGATCGCCCGCTGTTATTGGCCGTTACCGTGCTCACCAGCCTCGGTGCAGCGGATCTCGCCGCGATCGGGGTGGCGGGCGGCCCAACCCAGCAGGTGCTGCGCCTCGCGCGGATGGCGGTGCTGGCGGGGGCGGACGGGCTGGTGTGCAGCCCCCTGGAGGTCGCGCCGCTGCGCGATGCGTTCGGCGCCGGTCCCGCGCTGGTGGTGCCCGGCATCCGCCCTTCCGGCGCCCCGCAGGAGGACCAGGCCCGCACCATGACGCCTCGCGCGGCCCTGGACGCCGGAGCGGACTGGCTGGTGATCGGCCGGCCTATCACCGAAGCGGCCGACCCCGCCGCCGCCGCCGCCGCGATCGCGGCGAGCCTCGCGTGACCGTTCGCGTCAAGATCTGCGGCATCAACGATCCGGCGGCGTTCGACGCGGCGGTCGGGGCGGGGGCGGACTGGATCGGCTTCGTGTTCTTTCCGCCCTCGCCCCGCTACGTCACGCCGGCGCAGGCGGCCGCTCTGTCACGGCGCGCGGTCGGCGGCCCCGCTCGGGTCGGCCTGTTCGTGAACCCGACGGACGCGGAGATCGGGGCGGCCCTCGATGCTGTCCGGCTCGACGCGCTGCAGCTCTACGTCGACGCGGCCCGCGCCGGCGAGGTACGCGCATCTTTCGGCATTCCGGTGTGGCGTGCGGTTGGCATCGCTTCGTCGGCGGACCTGCCGGCCGAGGCGAAAGCCATCGACCGGCTCGTAATGGAAGCCAAGCCGCCCGACCAAGCCACCCGGCCGGGCGGCAACGCCAGGCGCTTCGATTGGTCGCTGCTGCGCGGCTGGCGCGCACCGACGCCGTGGATCCTCGCCGGCGGCCTCGATCCCGGCAACGTCGCCAATGCCATCCGCGCGACCGGCGCCGCGGCGGTCGACGTGTCTTCCGGAGTGGAATCCGCTCCCGGTATCAAGGATCAGGGCTTGATCCGGTCCTTTGTGGCGGCGGCGCGGCGCGGGTAGTGGCGTTCGGCGGGAGCGTCGTCCGCCTTACTCGACGACGGGCGCGGGCGCGGGCGCCGGCGCGTGCTGGGATTGGGCGGCCAGGGCCCGGGCCATCGCGCTCAGAGCTTCCTGATGCTTCTCGTTGTCGATCGCGGCGAAATTGCGGGCGAGTTCCAGGCACATGCGCTGGCGGGGCGTCATCTCGAGCGGCAGGGATTCGGCGCTCAGCCCCTCGAAGAACCAGGACACAGGCACGTTCAGCACCTGGGCGATCTCGTACAGGCGGCCAGCCGAGATCCGGTTCAGGCCTCGCTCATATTTATGGGCCTGCTGGTAGGTGACGCCGATCATCTGCGCCAACTGCTGCTGCGACAGGCCGAGCATCACCCGACGCTCCCGGATACGGCCGCCGACATGCCGGTCGGCGGCGCTGGCACGCGCGCTGGGCCGGGTCTCCCCCTCGGCTTCGCCGTCCACAACGGGCTGGTTCAGGGACTTCCGGTCGGATTGCGGGGGCAGTACGCGGGGATTCTCTACGGCTCCGGACACGGCGATGTCCTCCGTTTGGGGTGGTTCCAATTCCTCAAGAATACCTTATCTCGGGCGCAGTTCCCGCATCACGATAGTGAAAGCGGACGAGATCACGCCTTAGTGTTCAAAGCTGCGCCCTGACGCAGCCTTCCAGCACGCTCGGGCCCGCTGACCGGCTCGGCGGGACCGGCGGGCGACGGGACAGGCGCGGGTGTGGAAGGGGCCGACGGGCGGGCCTGGGCGAGCTCGCCGGCGTAGCGCCTCGACCTCCGCCCGCAGCGCCGCGATCTCCTGCTCGGGACGAGGCGTCTGCCCCGGGGGCGCGGGTTCGCGGGCAGCACCGGAGCCGGCTGGACCCGGAGGCGGGTGGTGGGCGATAGAACGGCGCCCATAGGCTCATCGCCCGCTCCATCATGGCGACGTTCTGCCGGCTCACCTCCTCCATGTTGCCGAACGGGAACATGCGGCCCATCGTCTGCTGCATCGTCTCGCGTACCTGCTGCTGCTGGTCGGCGAAGGCGGTGATCGCCTGCTCCAGGTAGCGCGGCACGAGGTTCTGCATGTTGCCGCCATAGAAGCCGATCAACTGGCGGAGGAAGCCGGTGGGCAGCATGGCGCGCCCCTTGCCCTCCTCCTCGACGATGATCTGGGTCAGCACGCCCCGGGTGATGTCCTCCCCGCTCTTGGCGTCGTAGACCACGAAGTCGCGCCCCTGCCGGATCATGTCGGCGAGGTTGTCCAGGGTGATGTAGCTGGAGCTTTCCGTGTTGTAGAGCCGCCGGTTTGCGTATTTCTTCACCACCACGGGCGGTGCCGCGGCCGGCTGGTCTTCCGGCTGATTGCGGACGGGCTCTGACATGGACCTCCCCTGTTTGTCGCCTGGTCTGTCGGTCGTCGGATCTCTGGGTGTTGGATTTTCGCCGATGCTGGATAACATGCGGATTTTGCCGCACCTGCGAAAGCGAAAATCGAGAGATCGTGCTCGGCTTTTCGCGCGGCGCGCGGTTTTCGCGCCAGCCAGCCCCTGCTGGTCGGGACGCGACGACCAGGAGGATGAATGAGACATGAGCGAGAGCGGGGCCGGCGATCCGCCCGAACCCGGCGGGACCGGTCTGCACGATCTGGCGCGCGACTGGATCACGCTGTGGCAGAGCGAACTCGCCGCGTTCGCCGCCGACCGGGAAATGCAGGAGACGTGGCAGGCGATGGTGGCACTCTGGGCCGGTGCCGCCGGTGCCATGCTGAACGGACTACCGGCCGCGTCGGCACCGAGTGCCGGTGACGGAGCGGACCGACGCACCGGGCCCGCTGCAGCGCCGGGGGCCGCGCCCGCTGCTGCTGCACCTGACCCTCGCGATGCTGAGATCGAGCGCCTCGCTGGCCGGGTTGCCGAACTCGAACAGCGGCTCGCCGAGTTGGAGCGGGCCGAGCTGGAGCGCCGACGCGATCGCGGCCGCCGCCGCCGGGCGTGAGGACGGCGCGGCCCGCCTGGCAACGGTGCTGCGCCAGGACCGCGCGCTGCTCGCCGGCATCGCCGCCTATCGCCGCCATCCCTGGCGCCGCGACCTGCCCGATCCACCGACGCTCTGGCGGGAGGGCGGCTCGCGCCTGCTCGACTACGCGCCGGGCGCTGCCGCCGACGCGATCCCGGTGCTGTTCGCCCCGAGCCTGGTCAACCGCGCCTACGTGCTCGATCTGGCACCCGGCCATTCGATGCTGCGCTGGCTGACGGAACAGGGGGTCCGTCCGCTGCTGTTGGATTGGGGTTGGCCCGGAGTGGTGGAACGCGGCTTCACCCTCACCGATTACGTGGCCGGACGGCTCGAGCGCGCGCTGACGGCGGCACGCCGGATCGCCGGCGGCCCGACGGTGCTGGCCGGCTACTGCATGGGCGGCACGCTCGCCGTCGCCGCGGCGGGGCGCCGGCCGGACCTGGTGCGCGCCCTCGCGCTGCTCGCCGCGCCGTGGGATTTTCACGCCGACGGACCCGAGCGGGCCAAGCAGGCGGCGAGCTCGGTGGCGATGCTGGAGCCTGCGCTCGGCGTCAACGCCACGCTGCCGATCGACCTCATCCAGGCGATGTTCGCGCTGCTCGACCCCGGAGGTGTTGCCGACAAATACCGCGCCTTCGCCCGCCTGCCGCCCGACAGCGACCGCGCCCGCCTGTTCGTCGCCCTGGAGGACTGGCTGAACGACGGCGTTCCCCTCGCCGCCACGGTCGCGCGCGAGTGCCTCACCGGCTGGTATGGCGCGAACACCCCCGCCGCCGGCCAGTGGCGCATCGCCGGCCTACCGGTGGACCCCGCCGCGCTCGCGATGCCCGCCTTCGTCGCCGTCCCCGGCCGCGACCGCATCGTTCCGCCCGGCTTCGGCTCGGCCGCTCGCCAAGCTGATCCCAGGTGCGACGCTGCACGAACCCGCCGCCGGTCATATCGGCATGGCCGCCGGCAGCGGCGCGGAGCGCGCGCTGTGGCGACCGTTGCGGGAATGGCTGGACACGCTGTGACCGGCTTTCGCGGGCGCCGCGAGGCGGGTAACGTTTCCCCCTCGGCGTTCCCATATCGGCCCCAGGACTTCGCTCCAGGAAGGAGATCCCCAGGATGGACGACATCGTCATCGTCGCGGCCGCGCGCACCCCGGTCGGCAGCTTCAGCGGCGCACTCGGGTCGCTGGCCGCCCATCAGCTCGGCACAATCGCCATCCAGGCCGCGATGGAGCGCGCCCGGCTCGAACCGGCCGATGTGGACGAGGTGATCCTCGGCCATGTGCTCACCGCCGGCGAGGGCCAGAACTCCGCGCGCCAGGCAGCCCGCGCCGCCGGCATCCCGGATGACAAGACCGCCTTCGCGATCAACCAGGTCTGCGGTTCAGGCCTGCGCGCGGTGGCGCTCGCCGCCCAGCAGGTGCGGACGGGTGAGAGCAATATCGTCGTCGCCGGTGGGCAGGAGAGCATGAGCACAGTCGCAGCACGCGGCCTATCTGCGCGCGGGCACCAAGATGGGCGGCGTCGAGTTCATCGACACCATGCTGAAGGACGGGTTGTGGGACGCCTTCCACGGCTACCACATGGGCGTCACCGCCGAGAACGTCGCGCGCGCCTACCAGATCACCCGCGACGAGCAGGACGCCTTCGCCCTGGCCTCGCAGAACAAGGCGTCGGCGGCGCAGAAGGCCGGCCGGTTCAAGGACGAGATCGCGCCGGTCACGGTGAAGGGCCGCAAGGGCGACACGGTGGTGAGCGACGACGAATATATCCGTCACGACGCCAGCGCCGAGACGATGGCCAAGCTGCGCCCTGCCTTCAGCAAGGAGGGCACTGTCACCGCCGGCAACGCCTCGGGCATCAACGACGGTGCCGCCGCCCTGGTGGTGATGACCGCGTCGGAGGCGGCCAAGCGCGGCCTCACCCCGCTCGCCCGCATCGCCAGCTTCGCGACTGCCGGGGTCGATCCCGCGGTGATGGGCACCGGCCCGATCCCGTCCACCCGCAAGGCGCTCGCCCGCGCCGGATGGAAGGCCGATCAGCTCGATCTGATCGAGGCCAACGAGGCGTTCGCCGCGCAGGCGCTGGCGGTCAACAAGGATCTCGGCTGGGACACGTCCAAGGTGAACGTCAACGGCGGCGCCATCGCCATCGGCCACCCGATCGGCGCCTCCGGCGCGCGCGTGCTGGTGACGCTGCTGCACGAGATGGGCAAGCGCGACGCCAAGAAGGGCCTCGCCACGCTGTGCATCGGCGGCGGCATGGGCGTCGCGATGACGTTGGAGCGGTAAGAGCCCCTCACCCAACCCTCTCCCAAAGGGAGAGGGCTTTTTCTTCCCCCTCTCCCTCTGGGAGAGGGCCGGGGTGAGGGTTTACTCCCGCGAACCGCCCCGCATCAGCGATGTGGCGTGATCGAACGGGCAGCGCATGACGGCGGTAGCGTCACCCTTCAATACCTCGAAGCGCGTCTCCTCCTCCTCGCGCCAGAAGCGGATGTCGAAGCGCAACTCGCCCACCATGAGGTCGAGCACCGTGATGTCGGGCAGCCATTCGGGCAGCTCGGGGTAGACGTACAGCCGCCCGCGCGGCGCGTCCGGGATCACGCCGAGCATCGCCTGGATCAGCATGAACGACGAACCCGCCGCCCAGGCCTGCGGCACGTTGGCGCCGATGTACTGGACCGGGAAGTTGCCGCCGTCGCGCTGGATGCCGGCATAAAGCTCCGGCAGCTGGTTCGACAGGAAATGGCTCCCCGCGACGCTGATGTCGTGCGCGATCGCCGCTGCCTCCGCGCCGAAGCCGTAGCGCTTGAAACCAAGTGCTATGATGCCGTTGTCGTGCGGCCAGACCGAGCCGGTCTGGTAGTTGTAGGGGTTGAACGCCGGGTTCAGCGCGGAGAGCGTGCGGATGCCCCAGCCGCTCCACATGTCGGGCTGCATCAGTCGCTCCACCACGCGCTTCGCCCGGTCGGGTCGGATGATGCCGGAGAACAGGCAGTGCCCGACATTGGACGCGACGGAGAGCACCTGCTTCTTGTCGCCGTCCAGGGCAAAGGCGTAGAAGCCGAACTCCTCGTCCCAGAACGCCTCGTTGAAGCGGTCGAACAGGATCTGCGCCTTGTCCCGCAACTCCTGGGCCCGCGCCGGCTTGCCGAGTTCGTCGTAGACGTCCGCCATGCGCAGCCAGGCGTCGTAGACGTAGCCTTGCAATTCGCAGAGCGCCTTCGGACCCTTGACGAGCGAGCCGTCGGCATACACCACGCAATCGCCGCTGTCCTTCCATGCCATGTTCTCGTAGCCGACGTCCGAGCGCGTCTGGTACTCCTGGAACCCGTCGCCGTCCCGGTCGCCGTATTTGTCGATCCAGGTGAGGCAGCCTTCCGCCGTCTCGAGATGGCGTTCAAGCAGCGAGCGGTCGCCAGTGGCCCGCCACGCGGCGTGCAGGGTGATCAGGTACAGCGGCGTCGCGTCGGCGGTGCCGTAGTACGGCGTGTGCGGGATCAGCTTGAAATGCGCCAGCTCGCCGTAACGCATCTCGTGCGGGATCTTCCCCGGCTCGGCGTCGCGGTGCGGGTCGTCCACCGTCGATTGCAGCGAGCCCAGGATGTCGAGCGCGCCCCGCGCGAACTCGGGATAGATCAATAGATTCTGGATCGAGACGATCAGGCTGTCGCGGCCGAACGGGGCGACGAACCAGGGCAGCCCCGCGGCCGGCAGGAACGCCATGTGGTCGGTGCCGTTCATCGGCAGACGCAGCGCCGCCATGTCCTCGAGCGCCTGGCGGTAGAGCCGGTAGAACTCCTCGTTGCTGGTGCGGATCTTCATCACGGTGCGCAGCCAGTCGGCCAAGGTCTCCGCGTGCTGGGAGCCGTGCGCGTGCGCCGTGCAGTCCTCCGGCGCCGGAAACTGCTTGTCGCCGTCCGCGAGGTCATAGACCAGGCAGCAATGCCAGGACTGCCCCGCATCCAGTCCGATCTCGAAGCTGAGCCGCCCGTTGGCATAGACCGCGCGGGACGAGTGCCTGCGCGGGGAGATGGTGACGGCGCGGGAAAAGTCGCCGTTGACGTAGGTTGTGGCGAGGCGCTGCTGGTGCTCTGACCAGCGCGTCTCGATGCGGCCGCGCCGCACGATGCGGTTGGACTTCACCTCGAAGATGTCGGCGAAATCGCAGCGCACCGCGATCTCGAGCTGGAACCGCACGTGCGCCGCGCCGTGATTGGTGACGTCCAGATCCTCGTGCATCCCGCCGCTGATCGAGCGGCTGACCACGAGGCTCAGCGTGCGCGGCGGAATGATGCCGTCCTGCGTCACGATCTGGCAATTGGTGAGGAACACCCGCGAGGCGTAGTAGGTGACGGCGCCGCCGTTCAGCAGCTCCCATTTCTCGCCGTTGGCGTAGATGGTCCAGCTGCTGATCAGGCGGGTGTCGAAGAAATACAGCCCCTTGTCGGACGGCCAGTTCACCTGCCCGTCCGGCTCGCTGACCAGCACCGTCTGCGCTTGGTGGATGGCGGTCTGCGGCGGACCGACCTGCACTCTGAACGGCATCGCGTTCCCTCCTGGCCGCGGGCCGAGTGCCCGGCGCCTCAACTTGCGGTTATAGCGGGGCCGGCCGGTGCGCTTCCATCTTGTTGGCGACCGTCGGACCGATCTCGAACGGGCGCGGGTCCGCTGCGCTACGCCGCCGTCTCCGTCCGAAGCGGTGCGTCGCGCCGACCGAGGCCGAGCAGGACCGTGCAGGTCGCGGCAATAATCGCGGTGACGCAGGCGCAGAGGAAGATTTGCCTCGGCGGCCAGCCCATGCCCAGCAGCAGGCCGCCGAGTGCCGGGCCGCCGATGCCGCCGAGCCGTCCGACCCCGAGCGCCCAGCCGACGCCGGTGGTGCGGATCCGCGCCGGATAGAGCGCGGCAGCGAAGCCGTTCGCCGCGAGCTGGCTGCCGACCGTGCAGCCGCCCATCAGGAAGATCGCGACGAGCAGGACGTCATGGGAAAGCGGCAGCAGCCCGATCGCGGCGATCACCAGCGCACCCGTGCCGAAGCTGACCGTCAGGACGCGCCGTGCGCCGAACCGGGTGGCGAGCCAGCCGAGCAGCAGCGTGCTCAACACCGCGCCGGCCGACATCATGCTCGCCGCGAACACGGCGTCGGCGGGCGAGAGCCCCGAGAGATGCAGCACCGTCGGCAACCAGTAGCTGATCAGGTACATGCTCAGCAGGTTGGCGAGGAACATCACCCAGAGCAGGATCGTGCGGGCCGCGAGGTCGGCGCTGAACAGCGCGCGCACCGGATTGCCGCTCGCCACGTCCACCGACTCCCGCATCGAACCGTGC
Source organism: uncultured Alphaproteobacteria bacterium (assembly GCA_963799825.1). Lineage (GTDB taxonomy): Bacteria > Pseudomonadota > Alphaproteobacteria > Acetobacterales > Acetobacteraceae > JAFKFI01. The sequence goes on along the minus strand of CAWCYL010000006.1, from coordinate 686,055 downwards.
GCTGTTGCCGGCTCGATGCCGAGTGCCGCGTAAACTCGCAGCGCGCGGGCGGAATTCTGGCCGCGCGCCAGGAGAAAGCGCACGGATTCCGGCAGCCAGACCAGCAGGAAGGGCACCAGGACGAGCGGAATGATGCCGCCGATCACGAAGATGACGCGCCAGCCGAAATGCGGCAGCGTCTGGGCGATGACCTGCCCGCCGATGAAGCCGCCCAGCGTGTTGCCGGTGAACATGAACATGACCACGGTGGCGCGCAGCCGGTGCGAGGTGTAGTCGGCGTTCAGCGCGACGGTCGAGGGCATCACGCCGCCGATCCCGATGCCGGTCAGGAAACGCAGGATCGCGAGCTCTCCGAGCGTGCTCGCCCAGACGGTGGCGAGCGAGAACACACCGACGATGAGCAGGCTGCCGACGATCACCGGCTTGCGCCCGAGCCGGTCCCCGAGCGGGCCGGACAGCATCACGCCGACCATCATGCCGACGCTGGACATCACGAACGCCGCCGCGAAGGACGCCGCCGGAACCCCCCAGGCCTGCGACATCGCCGGCGCCGCCATCCCGATCGCCGACAGGTCGTAGCCGTCGAACAATTGCGCCAATCCGCAGAGCACCGCGACGCGGAGCTGAAGCGGGCCGAAGCGCTGGTCCTCCAGCGCCGCTTCCACGGACGACACGCGCGACGCGCTCACGTGATCCTCCCCCTTGCGTCCCGATGCGGTGCGGACGCTTGATGGCGAGGCCAGAGTGCAGGGTCGGGCGCCCCCCTGGCAAGCCGGCCGATCCGCAAAGCTGTCGTTGGGAGCAGGATGAAATGAGCGAAGCACACGCAGCCGACACCTCGCGCGGCGCCGAGCGGGAAGCGTTCTACAGCGCGATCGGCCAGCACAGCCTGGCGCCGCTCTGGGAGAGCCTGCACGTGCTGGTCTCGAAAACGCCGCAGACCCCCGCGGTGCCGGCGATCTGGGATTATGACAATGTGGTCCGTCCGTATCTCATGCAGTCCGGCCAGCTCATCACCGCCAGGGAGGCGGAGCGTCGCGTCCTGATCCTGGAGAATCCCGGATTGCGCGGCAAGGCGTCGATCACCCATTCGCTCTATGCCGGGCTCCAGCTCATCATGCCGGGCGAGATCGCGCCGGCGCACCGGCACACCCAGTCGGCGCTGCGCTTCATCATCGAGGGGCGCGGCGCGTACACCGCGGTCGAGGGCGAGCGGACGCTGATGCAGCCGGGGGATTTCGTCATCACGCCGAGCTGGACGTGGCACGACCACGGCAACGAGACCGAGGAGCCGATGGTCTGGCTGGACGGGCTCGACATCCCGCTCGTCGGCTTCTTCGACGCGAGCTTCGCCGAAGCCGCGAACGCCGAAGCCCAGAGCGTGACGCGGCCCGCGGGCGACAGCCTGGCGCGGTTCGGCAGCAACCTCCTGCCGGTGGACTGGAGGGCAAGCACGAAGAGCTCACCGGTATTCAGCTATCCCTACGATCGGACCCGCGAATCGCTGCGCCAGCTAGCGCACAACGGAGCGCCCGATCCGTGCCACGGTCACAAGCTGCGCTACGTCAACCCGGCGTCCGGCGACTACCCGATGCCGACGATCGGCGCATTCATGCAGCTGATCCCCGATGGCTTCGCCACCGCGCCGTACCGCTCGACCGACGGAACCGTGTACGCCGTTGTCGAAGGCCAGGGAGAGACGGTGATAGGCGACGAGACCTTGCGCTGGAAGCCGCGCGACGTGTTCGTCGTGCCGAGCTGGGCGCCCCATCATCACGGCGCGCACGCCGAGGCCGTGCTGTTCAGCTTCTCCGACCGCCCGGTGCAGGAGAAGCTCGGCCTGTGGCGCGAGAACCGGGCGGAGTGAGCGTCGCGACCGTGCTAGGCCAGCCCGAGCTTCGGGCGCACCCAGGCCGCCAGCCGCCGGATCGCATCGTCCGCCTCCGGTGCGACGCCGGCGAGGAAGTGGAACACGTGCTGCATCTCGGGATGCACGTCGAGCGTCACGTCACCATCCACCCGCCGCAGCGCCTCGGCCAGAGCGCGGCTGTCGTCCAGCAGCGTCTCGTAGCCGCCGACCTGGATATAGACCGGCGGCAACCCGCGCAGGTCGCCGTGCAGCGGATTGGCGTGCGGATGGCGCCGGTCGCCGCTCTCGCCCAGGAAGGCCGCCGACATGCCCTGGATGATTTCGCGCGTAACCAGCACGTCCCGCTCGCGGTTGCTCTCGAACGTTCCGCCGGTCGCGTCCATGTCGAGCCACGGAGATAGCGGCATGGTGGCCGCCGGCAGCGGCAGGCCTTCGTCGCGCAGCCGCAGGATCGTGGTGATCGCCAGTCCGCCGCCCGCGGAATCGCCGGTCAGCGCGATGTGGTTCGGCGTGATGCCCTGGTCGAGCAGCCAGCGATAGGCCTTGACCATGTCGTCCACCGGCCCCGGATGCACGTTCTCCGGCGCGCGGCCGTAATGCACGATCAGCGCCCGGCAGCCGATCGCCTTGGCGAAATGGCCGTAGACCTTGCGATGCGTGTACATCGAGCCGGTGACATAGCCGCCGCCATGCGAGCAGAGCAGCACGCGATCCTCGGCGCAGCCCTTCGGCACCGCCCAGAGCGCAGGCACGCCGCCGGCATCGGTCTCGATGTAGTCCACGCCGCCGGGCTCGGCGGTCACGTCGCCCCAATGCTCGAACATCGCCCGCAACTCGTCGAGCGGCATGTCCGGGTTGGCGCCGAGTGCGGCGATCCAGCCCTTGTACAGCGTCACGAGTTGCTCGCTCTGCTTGCTCGCCATCCTGGTTCCCTCCGTGGCACCCAAGGAAAATCGGGCGGCGGCTTCGCGGTCGCCGCCCCGGCATTTCAGGGCGCGTAGTTGATGCCGCGCTCCGGCAGTTCCACCTTGCCGCCGCACTCGCGGGCGATCACCGGCATCACCTCCTCGGCGAAGAGCTGCATCTGGTCCTCGATCTCGCGGCCCTCGAAGCCGCCGAGCTCGAACCAGCCGAGGAAGCAGAAATCGTCGTACCCGACTTCATTCTTCATCTTCATGATCTTGTCGATGACGAACTGCTTCGAGCCCTGGATGGCGATCTCGCGCTCGCGCAGCATCTCGGCCGTGACGCGCTTGTTGAGGTCGAACATCGGCTCGTCCAGCCGCGCCACCACCGCGCCGAAGCCGAACGGGCCGTAATAGTCGAACTGCAGCTCCATCGCGCGCGCGGCGCGATCCATCGCCTGCTTCTCCTTGCCGGGCGTGGTGATGTGGATGTAGCGGCTGGTCATGATGCCGCGGCGCTTCTGCGCGTCCCAGCCATACTTGAACTTGCCGCGGTCCAGCATGTCGGGCCAGTCCGCCTTCTCCGCCGCCTCGTAGTACATGTCGATGTTCTTCTTCAGCCGGTCGTTGGGCTCGACGATGAACACGCCGTTGACGCCGTGCTCGGCCGCCCACTTGATCGAGCGCGGGCTGGTCAGCGGCTCCCAGATCTGCGGATGCGGCTTCTGCACCGGCTGCGGAAAGACCTGCAGCTCCTTCAGGGTCGTCGTCGTCGCCTGCACCGGGTTGCCGGCGGAATACATGTCGGGCGCGCCGATCGCGATCACGTCCTCCAGCCGGCGCTCGACCTTGTCCATCCCGAAATAGGCGATGGTCTGCTTGTGGTTCCACTTGGTGTACGACGGCGGGATCGAGAAATTCTCGCCGCGATGCGACGAACGACGGCTCGGTCCAGCATTTGCGGATGATCGCGACCACTTCCTCGAAGGCTTTGCGATTGCGCTCCTGGTCCTGGATCGTCGAGCCGTACGGACGGCCCAGCGTCTCGTTCTCGCGCGGCTGATAGCCGCGGCCGATGCCGCACTCGACGCGTCCGCCGCTGATCACGTCGAGCTGCGCGATCTGCTCGGCGATGCGCACCGGATGATGCCAGACGACGATATTGGCGCACTGGCCGAGGCGGATCTTCTTGGTCTGCGCGGCGATCGCCATCTGGGTGAACAGCGGATTGGGGCTCATCTCGGCACCTTCCGGCTGGAAATGGTGCTCCGTGAGCCAGAACGACTGGAACCCCAGCTTCTCGGCCAGGATGCCCTGGCGGACCTGGTTCACCAGGGTCTCCTGCGCGGCGGCGTGTACCTCGGCGAGCGAGCCGTCGTTCACCGCGACCCCATCCTTGGTGACGACCACCGGAAGGCTCGACGCGCCATTGTGGAATACACCGATCTCGAACATTCGCGGTCCTCCTTGGACGAGTTTCGCCTTCCTCACGGAGCACCCGCGCCAGCAGGCTCACGCGAGCGGAAACGACCCTCGCGCACGCGGGGCTTGCTTCTGTCCCCTTCTACGGCCCTTTCAGTTCGTGCCGTCGCGTCCGTCGGAGACAGCTTCGGTCGGGCATCGGGTGTTGTCCGCTGCCCGACCGCTTGCAGTTCACGTCGATAGCTGATCCCCGATCGGCATACGGCGGATGCGCTTGCCGGTCGCGGCGAAGATCGCGTTGCACAAGGCCGGCGCGAAGGGCGGCACGCCCGGCTCCCCGACGCCGCTCGACGGCACATCGTTGCTGGCCGGGACGATGTAGACGTGCGTTTCGACCGGCGCTTCGTTGATCCGCGCGACCTGGAACGTGTCGAAATTGCCCTGCTGCGCACGCCCGTTCTTGAAGGTGATCTCGCCATACTTGGCGAGGCTCAGCCCCATGACCGCAGCGCCCTCGACTTGCGACTGGATGCGCTCCGGGTTGACGAAGAAGCCGCAATCGAAGGCGGTATCGACGCGAGGGATCGTGAGGTTGCCCTTGTCGTCGACGGCGACCTGCACCACCGTCGCGACGTAGCTCAAGAAGCTGCGATGCGCGGCGATCCCCATGCCTTGTCCCTTCGGCAAGGACTTGCCCCAGCCGGCCTGCTGCGCCGCCAGTTCGGTGACACGGCGCAGCCGGCCCGTGTCGATCGGGTAGGTCTCGACCGGATCGCCGTAGTTCCAGAACTTCTCGACCGATTTGCGCATGTCGATCTTGCGGTCGGGTCCGATCATCTCGATCAGCACGTCCTTGGGATCGCGACCGAGCGCGTGCGCGATCTCCGCCACCATCGACTGCACGGCGAAACCGTGCGGGATGTTGGACACCGAGCGGAACCAGCCGATCCGCGCGTGCGCCGCCGCCTCGCCGTTTTCGCAGCGGATGTTGGGAACCGCGAACGGCACGTCCACCAGCCCCATGCCGAGCTCGAAGGATTGCTCGTGCTTGGGATCGGGGCCGAAGGTCGAGCCGATGCTCGGCGCGACGCTGCGGTGCCGCCAAGCGACGACCTTGCCGCTCGCGTCGAGCCCCGCGTCGATCCGCTCGCAGGAGACGGTGTGATAGAAGTCGTGCTGGATGTCGTCCTCGCGCGTCCACGTCACCTGCACGGGGGCGCCGATCGTCTTGGACAGCAGCGCCGCCTCCAGCGCGTAGTCCCATTTCGATTTGCGGCCGAAGCCGCCGCCGAGCAAGGTGACGTTGACCTTGACGTTCTCGACCGGGATGCCGAGCGTCTTGGCGACGTCGTCGCGCGTGCCGCCCGGACTTTGCAGCGGCGCCCACACCTCGCATTTGCCGTCCGCGAAATGGGCGGTCGCCGTCGGCGGCTCCATGCTCGCGTGCGCCAGATGCGGCAGGTAGTATTCGGCGGTGACGACGCGCGCGGCGGATTTGAGCGCGGCTTCGGCGTCGCCGTCGTTGCGCACGACGTTACCGGGTTTGCCCGCCGTCTCGTGCATCGCCTTGCGATACAGATCGGAGTCGTAGGATTTGTTCGGGCCGTCGTCCCAGACGATCTTCAGCGCGTCGCGGCCCATGATCGCCGCCCCGGTATTGCGCGCGATGACGGCGACGCCGCCGAGCGGCATGAATTTCGACGGCCACGGCCAGGCTTGCACCTGCTCGACACGCTCGACGCCCGAGACGGCGAGCGCATCCTTCGGATCGAACGAAACCACTTTGCCGCCGACTACCGGCGGGCGGGCGATCACGGCGTATTTCATGCCGGGAACCCGCGCGTCGATGCCGTATGTCGCGCGGCCGGTGGTGATGTCGAACAGATCGACGATGGAGACCGTGCCCTTGCCGAGATAGCGGTACGTGGCAGGGTCTTTCAGCTTCAGCGCGTCGGGCGCCGGCACGGGCAGCGCGCTCGCCGCCGCCGCCAGCTCGCCATAGCCGGCGCGCCGGCCCGAGCTCGCGTGGACGACCTCGTGGTTCGCCGCCTTGACCGTCGACACGTCGACGCCCCAGCGCGCCGCCGCGGCGCTCTCCAGCATCATCCGCATCGCAGCACCGCATTGCTGCATCGGCTGCAGGAAGTGGCGCAGGCTGCGCGAGCCGTCGGTGTCCTGGTTGCCGTAGCGCGTCTCGTCGCCCGGCGCCTGCGCGACGTGCACGCGGTCCCAGTTCGCATCCAGCTCCTCGGCCACGACCATCGGCAGGCTGGTACGCACGCCGGTGCCCATCTCGGCGCGGTGGGCGACGATGGTGACGAGTCCGCTGGGGTCGATGGCGATGAACACATGCGGATTGTTCACCGTGCCGCCCGGCATCGCGCCGGCGCCGGTGGCGTAGGCGGCCAGCGCGCGCCCCGGCAGGGCGGAGGCGGCCATCACGAACGCGCCGGTTGCGACGACGCCCTTCAGCACGAAGCGACGGCTGACGTTCTCGATCGGGTTGATCCTGGCGATGTGGGTCATGGCCTACACTCCCGTCGATGCCAGCCGCACCGCGGCCGCGATGCGCTGATAGCAACCGCAGCGGCAGATATTGCCGGACATCGCGTCGTTGATCTCGGCGTCGGATGGCTTGGGCGTCTGGGACAGCAGCGCGGCGGCCTGCATGATCTGCCCGGCCTGGCAATAGCCGCATTGCGGCACGTTCACCTGTCGCCACGCCTTCTGCACCGGGTGCTGGCCGGTCGGATGGAGCCCTTCGATGGTCACGATATCGTGTCCGGCGGCGTCGCTCACGACCATCCCGCAAGACCGCACCGCCTGGCCGTCAAGATGCACCGTACAGGCACCGCACAACGACGCGCCGCAGCCGAACTTGGTGCCCGTCAGTCCAAGCTCGTCGCGAAGCACCCAGAGCAGCGGCACGGACGGGTTGCCGTCATAGCTGTGCTCCTGCCCGTTCACTCGTAGAGTAATCATTTTGATGCCTCCCTGGGGCCGCTGGGCGGCCGGACCGCGCGACGCGCGGCCCGGCCCGACCAGTGCCGCGTTACTCGTGCTTCACCGCGAAGACCCATACCACGCCGCCCTGCGGTACGTCGGGGTTGAGCTTGAGGTCCGTCTTGGCGAGCATATCCTGGATGCGCTGGGCATCGACGCCCCATCCGGACTGGATCGCGATATATTCAGTGCCGTCCACCTCGTAGGCCACCGGCGCCCCCATGATGCCGGAATTGGTCTTCTGTTCCCATAGCAGCTTGCCGGTCTTGGCGTCGAAGGCGTGGAACATGCGGTCGTTGGTGCCGCCCACGAACACCAGGTCGCCGGCGGTCGACAGCACCGAGGCGAACAGCTGTGATTTCGGGAAGGGATGCATCCAGGCCTGCTTGCCGGTCGAGACGTCCCAGGCCTGCAGCTCGCCGATATGATCGTCGTGCGGCAGCAGCTTGGCGTTGTCGGCGTCGGCGCCCAGCCAGAGCTGGCCGACGACGAGTTTCGTCTTCTTGCCTTCCAGGCTCTCGCACATGTTGTTGTTGGCCGGGATGTAGAGCAGATGCGTGTCCGGGCTATACGACGCCGAGGGCCAGTCCTTGCCGCCCCAGAGCGACGGGCAGAAGGAGACGTCGACCCCGGTCTTGGGCTTGTGCGCGGGATCGACGGTCGGCCGGCCGGTCTTCGGGTCGACGCTGGTGAAGGCGTTCTGGCCGACGAACGGCTTGCCGTAGACGAAGCCGATCTGGCCTTCGTCCATCTGCTTCAGCACCCACAGATAGCCGTCGCGCCCGGGATGCACCAGGCCGTCGAACGCCTGGCCGCCATTGTAGCTCATGTTGATGAGCATGGGCGCGTCGATCTCGTCCCAGTCCCACGAATCGTTCTGATGGTACTGGTGATAGCCCACCATCTTGCCGGTATCGGGGTCGAGCGCGATCACCGAGCTCGTATAGAGATTGTCGCCGGGATGCTGGTCGCCCGGCCACGGTGCCGCGTTGCCGGTGCCCCAATAGGCGATGTTGCGCTTGGGATCGTAGGTTCCGGTGATCCAGACGGGGCCGCCGCCGGTCTTCCACTCATCGCCCTGCCAGGTGTCGTGGCCGGGCTCGCCGACGGCGGGGATCGTGAAGGTCCGCCACAGCTCCTTGCCGGTGTCGGCGTCGAAGGCGGCGACATAGCCGCGCACGCCAAACTCGCCGCCGGAGCCGCCCACCATGACCTTGCCGTTCACCACCAGCGGCTCCAGCGTCATGTACTGGCCCTTCTGGTAGTCCTGGACCTTGGTGTTCCAGAGCTCCTTGCCGGTCTTGGCGTCGATCGCGATGAGATGGTCGTCGGTGGCGGCGAGGAACAGCTTGTCCTGCCACATCGCCACGCCGCGGCTGGTCGGATGCAGCTGGAACAGATCCTCCGGCAGCTGGTGCTTGTAGCGCCAGATGAGGTCGCCGGTCTTGGCGTTCAGCGCGAGCACCTGGCCGTACGGCGTGGCCACGAACATGACGCCGTTGTTCACCATCGGCGGCGCCTCGTGGCCCTCGTTCACGCCGGTCGCGAAGGTCCACACCGGCACCAGGGATTTCACGTTGCTCGTGTCGATCTGCTTCAGCGGGCTGAAGCCGTGCCCGTCGTAGGTCCGGCGATACAGCAGCCAGTTTCCCGCCTCGGGATTTTCCAGCCGTTGTTTCGTGACGGGAGCGTAATTCGTCACCTCGGCCGCGATGGCGGGGACGTTGAACACGCCCGCCAGCAGGCTCGCCGCGAACGCCAGCTTGACGCTTTTCCCGATGCAGCCCATGAATTTTTCCCCCTTTTGTGGTGATCCGTCGGCCGAGCGGAAACCGGTTTCCCGCCCGTTCTGCATTCATCCCGTCCCCGGCTTTGCCATGCCGATCCGTCCGATGAACGGGCCAGCCACCAGCAGGCTGCTCTCGCCGATCTTCAGCGGCAGCGCGGCGAGCGCACGCGGCGCCGGCCCGAACACCACGCGGGCGCCGTGCTTCGGATCGTAGCGGGATTGATGGCATGGGCACTGGAAGACCTGCTTGTCCGCCACCCACCCCGCCACCGTGCATTGCGCGTGCGTGCAGATCGCCGAGTAGCCCACGATGCCGTCGGCGGCGCGCGGCTTCTCGGCGTCGCCGAGCTGCGCCGGATCGAACCGGACCAGCAGCACCTGGTTGAAACGCGATCCGTCGCGCAGCACCTTGCCATCTGGTTTCATCGGCCACGCGATCACGGGCGGCCCGCCGACCTTCAGATCGGCCGGCTTGATGACCTGGCCGGCGCGATCACCCTCGAAGTAGGCGAGAAGATCGTTCACTTGCGGTCGCGCGCTGCGTGCCGGATCGTCGTCTCCGGCCCGTGCGTCGGGTCCGAGTATCGCCAGCGCCGCCGCCGCGCCGCCGCACAACAGGCAGCGCCGTCTCGGCCCCGCTGCGGGATCGAGCGCACCCGGTCGATTGGTTGTCTGCTGCAAGCTGCGCGAGGCGATTGGCGTCACTCCCGTTTTGGACGATCCGAGGACAGCCAGACAGAAGCGAAGGGCGACCGCGCTCATGCGACTTCCCATCGGGGCGAACGCTAGGACTGTAAGTAGCACCGGTCAAGGGTACGCAACCAGGGAGGACGCTGATCAGATAGCCGCTGGCGCCGTTACGGCGTCAGATAGCGCAGCAGTCGCGGGTCCGACCGGATGTCCGTCGACGGTCCGGAGAGCGCGATCTTGCCTCGCTCTAGCACATGCGCCGTCTCGGCGAGGCGCAGCGCCAGCTCCAGATGCTGCTCGACGATCACCACGGCGATATCCCGCGCGAGCGCCTCCAGTTGCTCGGCAATTTCCTCGATGACGCCGATCCAGACACCCTCGGTCGGCTCGTCCAGCAGCAGCAGCCGCGGATTGCCGAGCAGCGCGCGGCTGATCGCGAGCATCTTCCGCTCGCCGCCCGAGAGTGTGCCGGCGGCCTGGTCGAGCCGCCTCCCAAGCTTCGGGAAGATCGCCAGGACACGGTCGACCGTGCCGCGCTCCCGCGTCGAGAGCAGTCCCACCTCCAGATTCTCCCGAACGGAGAGCCGGCCAAAGACCGAGTGTTCCTGCGGCACGTAGCCGATTCCCATGCGGACCCGCCGCTCCGGCGCGTGGCGCGACACATCCGTGCCGTCGAAGCGGATCGCGCCCGCGCCGGCCCGCAACTCGCCGATCAGCGTCTTCAACAGCGTCGTCTTGCCGGCGCCGTTGCGTCCCAGGATCGCCACGCCGCCGCGTCGCGGCACCGCAAGCGACACGCCGAACAGGACCTGGCTGCGACCATACGAGGTGCAGAGCTCGCGCACGTCGAGGAATGCTGCGTCAGACACGGGTGAGATAGGCTCCCTGGACCTTTTCGCTGGCCTGGATCTGCTCGACCGTGCCGCTTTCGATCACCTTGCCCTGATCGAGCACGGTGAGGCGGTCGCAGATGTCGCGGATGAAATCGAGGTCGTGCTCGACAATGATGAGCGAGCAGCGCTGCTTGATCGGCAGCAGGAGCTCACCGGTGATGCGCCGCTCCTGCAGGCTCATGCCGCCGGTCGGCTCGTCGAGCAGCAGCAGCCGGGGCTCCGAGGCCAGCGCCATCGCGATCTCGAGCCATTGCTGCTGACCGTGCGACAACGTGGCGGCCTGATCCGTCGCGCGGTCCGCCAGCCGGAATTCTTCCAATGTCTGCATCACGCGCGCGTCCGACGCCCGCCGGGTGCGCGAGAGGATCAGGCTCCATAGCGGGCTGTGCGCCTGCAACGCGAGCAGCACGTTGTCGTAGACCGTCAGCGCCGGCAGCACGCTGGTGATCTGGAACTTGATGCTGAGCCCGGCGCGCGCGCGCTCGGCGGGCGAGTCGCCCGCGATGTCCCGTCCGGCGAAGCGGATGGTGCCGGCGGTCGGCGTCTCGGCGCCGGCGATGCACTTCATCAGCGTGCTCTTGCCCGAGCCGTTCGGCCCGATGAGGCCGTGGAACTCGCCCTGCTCGACGACCAGGCCGGCGTCGTCGAGCGCGGTCAGCTTGCCGAAATTCTTGACGATGCCGCGCGCCTCAAGGAGCGGCATGCCGGATCACCGCGTCGCGCCGCTTGGCCGGGCGGCCGAACTGGCCGATCCGCTCGCGTTCGGAGACGAACAGCCCGATCAGGCCGGTCGGACGGAACATGATGACGAGCAACAGGAGCGCGCCCAGGATGATCGGCCAGATCTTCTGATAGCTCTCCGAGAGCCAGAACCCCAGCATCTCGATGACGACCACGCCGAGCGCTGCCCCGATCAGCGTCCCGACGCCGCCGAACAACGCGTACAGCACCACCTGCGTCGACAGCACCACGCCGAGCATGCTCGGCCAGACGAAGCCCTCGTGAAAGCAGTAGAGGCCGCCGGCAAGGCCCGAGATGGCGCCGCTGCACGCGAACACGATGAGCTTGAGATGCGGCACGCGATAGCCGAGGAAGGCGACGCGAGTCTCTTGCTCGCGCAAGCCCGCCAGTGCCAAGCCGAACTGCGAGCGCACGAGCAGTCGGCACAGCACGTACACCGCCACGAGTATGCCGAGTGCGAGATAGTAGAACACCGGCCCCTCGTCGATCTCGTAGCTGCCGAGGGTCAACGGCGGGATGGACGGGATGCCGTTCTGGCCGCCGAGATAGTACCAGCCGCGCGCCAGCCGCTCGGCGGTGTACGACGCGGTGAGGGTTCCGAGTGCGACGAAGACGAGCCCTGTCGAGTTTCGTCCGAGCAGCAGGAACGCCCCGATCAGCAGCGCCAGCAGCAACCCCGTGCCGAGTGCGGCCGGCAGCACGATGAGTGCCGAGGTCACGTCGAGGTCTCGTGCCAGCAGTGCCGCGACATACCCGGCCGCGCCGAACAGCACCGCCTGCCCGAAGCTCATGATCCCGGCGAAACCCCAGATCAGGTCGAAGCCGATCGAGAGCAGTGCGAGGATCAGCACGCGGGTGAAGAACACCGTCAGGTAGTCGTTGATCCCCAGCGGCAGCAACGCGAACACCAGGAAGGCGACGATCTCCAGCGCCGGCAACATGCGCCGCGGTCGCGCGCGGACTCGCATGGCACTCACAGCGGCGGATGACGGCGGTGCCAGTCCGTCGCCTGCTGATACGCATGTCCCGCCTGGACCAGCAGCGCCTCGTCGAGATGCCGTCCGACGAGCTGGAAGCCGACCGGCACGCCGTCCGCCGTGAAGCCGCCGGGCAGCGTGATGGTCGGGCTGCCGGACATGTCGAACGGTGCGGTGTAGCGCAACGCGCCGACCAGCCCGTCCGGCGAGGCGAACAGCGCGTCCTTGCGCGCCACCGTCAGGTCGGGGAAGGGATGCACCGGGACGAGCAGCAGGTCGATCGTCTCGAACAGATGCGAGAGCTGCCCGGAAAACATCAAACGCGCGTGCTGGATCTTCATCAGCTGCATCGCGTCCACGGTGCGGGCGACATCCAGCAGCTTGCGCAACGCCGGGCCGTACTCCGCAGCCCGCGCGGGATACGTCGCCTCGTGGGCGATCGCCGTCTCCACCGAGCAGAGCGGCACCCAGCCCGCGATGACCGCGTCCGGCGCCGGGAAGGCAACCTCGCGGAACGCCGCACCGGACGCCTCCAGCACCTGACGCACGGCCGCGAGTGTCGCGGTCACGGTGGGGTCGGTGTTGTCGCCGTTGTAGCGCGGATCGACGCCGATCCGCACGCCGCGCAGCTCGGCGTCGAGCGTCGCGAGATAGTCGGGCACCGGTGCGGCGAGCGCGGTCGGGTCGTGCGGATCGGCGCCGGCGATCGCGCCGAGCATGACGCCCGCGTCGGCGGCGCTGCGCGTCATTGGCCCGACATGGTCGAGACTGTCGGCGAGCGCGAACACGCCGTGCCGGCTCACCCGTCCCCAGGTCGGCTTCAGCCCGGTGATGCCGTTGGCCGCCGACGGGAAGCGGATCGAGCCGCCGGTGTCGCTGCCGAGCGAGCCGAAGCACAGCCCCGCCGCCGTCGCCACCCCGGAGCCGCTCGACGACGCGCCGGACCAGTGCGCCGCGTTCCACGGATTGCGCGGCGCCTCGATCGTCGGGTGGTGCTCGGAAAACGCGCCCTCGGTGAGCTGCAGTTTTCCCAACAGCACCGCGCCCGCGTCGGCGAGCCGGCGCACCACGGTGGCGTCGTGATCGGGCTTGAAGCCGGCGTGCACCGTCATGCCGGCCGCCGTCGGGATGTTCGCCGTGTAGCACAGATCCTTCACCGCGATCGGCACGCCATGCAGCCGGCCGCGATAGTTTCCCTGAGCAATCTCCGCCTCCGCCCGCCGCGCCTGCTCGATTGCGAGATCGGGCGTGACCAGCGCGTAGGCGTGCAGGCTCGGGTCGAGCGAAGCGATCCGGTCCAGCATCGCGCGCGTGAGTTCCACGGGCGATATCTTGCGCTGGCGCAGCGCGTCGGAGACCTCAAGGATGGTTTCGTAGTGCAGCTCGGGCTCAGACATGCCTTCCCCCTCGTTGTGCGGGCGCCGAGCGAACTCAGCACTCCTTCGGATCGACCAGGCCGTCACTGCGGGCGACCACCTCGAACACGCCGTTCTTCGCGACGGCGGTGTACATGCGCATCTTGCAGTGCCGCTTTCCCGGAACCATTTCCGCCGGCCCGCCCGGTCCCTCGGCGATCTTCGCATGGTCGAGCGTCGCCGAAACCGCTTCGCGCTCCACCGACTTCGCTTCCTTGACCGCGACTTCCCAGAGCTTGAGGGCGCGATACATGCCGGTGGCCGACGTGCCGGCGGTGAACACGAAGGGGCCGGGAAACTCCTTGGTGTACTCGGCCTGGATGCGCGCGCTCGCCGGGTCCTGCTTGTCGACCGACTTGAAATAGTCGAGGCAGCTGGCAAGCCCCTCGATCTCCTCCGGCTGGTTCATCGCCAGCGCGCTCTCGTCGGAGAAGACGCAGGCGAGCCGGCCGCCGTTGCGGCTGAACCCGGCCTGGTAGAGCTGCTTGAACAGCGGCCCGACACCCGGCGGGATGGTCATGTTGAACACGACATCGGCCTTGCTCGACATGATCTGGTTGACCGTCGCGCCGAAATCGACCTGATCCAGCGGGTAGTATTCCTCGAACACGACCTCGCCGCCATGCGCCTCGATCACCTTGTGCGCGTACACGGCCAAAGTGTGCGGCCAGATGTAGTTGGAACCCGGCAGGGCGAACCGCTTGCCGCCGTTCTTGATCAGCCAGGGGATGAACTCGTCGCATTGCTGCGCCGGCGTGGGACCGGTGCAGAACAGATGCGGCGTGCATTCCTTGCCCTCGTAGAGCACGGGATAGATGTAGAGCGTCTTGCCGCGCCCGATGATGACCTCCTTGATGGCGTTGCGCATCGAGCTGGTGATGCCGCCGATCACCAGATCCACGTTGTCGCGCTGGATCAACTTGCGCGTGTTGCTCACGCCCGTGGCCTCGTTCGAGGCGGTGTCCTCGATGTGCAGCTCGATCGGGCGGCCGATCAACCCGCCCGCGGCGTTGATGTCCTGCACCACCATCTTGGCGGTGTTCGCCTCCGGGTTGCCGGCAACCCCCAGCGGTCCGGTGAGGTCGGTCGCGATGCCGAGCTTGATCGGGCCGGCGGCGGCGTTGGCCCAATCTGGCCGCACGACCCAGGTTCCGGCACCCGTGGCCACCGCGCCGGCCGCCCAGCCGGCGCGCACGAGGAGGTTTCGCCGGGTGAGCGCGCTCGGTGTGGTGGCCATCCGTCAAACCCCCTTGCCTGAGACGAGACCTTGCGGCCGGAACTTGATGAAGATCATGGCGAGCACGAAGACGAGGATGTCGGCGACCACCGGCGAGATCACCCAGGGCAGCGCCGAGCTCAGCATCCCGATGGCACCCGCCCCCGCGAGCGGGCCCGCGAAGGTGCCGATGCCGCCGACCAGCACCGCGACGAAACCCTGAATGAGGAACCGCAGCCCAAGATCGGCGAACAGGCAGAACTCCGGCACGAGCAGCGCCCCGGCCAGCCCCGCGAGCGCCGCGCCGAAGGTGAAGGTGGCGGCGTAGATCGCGTTGATCCGAATTCCCGACGCGCGCGCGAGGTTGGGATTTTCGAGCGAGGCGCGGACCCGCAGCCCGAACGAGGTTCGGCTCAGCAGCAGATAGCTCGCCGTCATCACGAGTGCGGTGACGATGATGATGACGAGACGCCATTCCGAGAGGTGCAGCCCGCCGACCACGATGACGCCGTCCACCGGCGCGGGAACGGAGAGATAGAGGCCGCCGATCAGGCCGCGCACGCTCTCGCGGATGATCAGCCCCAGCGCGTAGGTGCCCAGCATCGCGACGAGCGGTGCGGCGTAGAAGCGCCGGATGACGAGACGTTCCAGCACCAGCCCGATGATCGCCACCACGAACGGCGCGCACACCATGCCGAGCCAAACGGGCAATCCCCAGTGATGCACCAGGTAGGTGGTGTAGGCGCCGAGCAGCACGAACTCGCCCTGGGCGAAATTGAAGATGCCCATCATGCTGGCGATGACGCCGAGGCCGAGCACGACCAGCACGATGATCGCGTCCGTAGCTGATGATCTCGAACAGCGCGCGATCAGCACTATCCATCAGCGATCGATCCATCCAGCAGACTGCGGCCGCATGCCTGCTCGCTTCGCCTACATGGATCTTCCAGTCGCGCGGATTGCTCGAAGGCGTGCGCCGCGCGATAGATGGTCGGCTCGTCGAACTGCCGGCCGACCAGCATCGAGCCCGACCGGCAATCCGTCCACCATGCCGCAGGGCAGCGACATCGCCGGATGGTGCGTGATGTCGAACGGCGCGGTGTTGCCGATCATCTCCAGTGCGCGCTGCACGTATTCCTCGCGGCTCGCGTCAGGGGCGGGAAGCTTGGTCGCCTTCATCGGCGTGGTCGGCATCAGCAGCAGATCGTAGTTGCGCGAGGACGCGGTCGTAGGCGGCGGTCAGCCGGCGCGAGATGTTCATCGCCTTGCCGTAGTAGCGCGAGCCGAACATGTTGTTGATGTAGGTGCCGAGCATCAGCAACAGCTTGGTCGTCTCGGACATGTCGTCGGCCCGACGGCGCCAGCCGCGATGGAAATCCATCAGCGAGACGGCATAGAGGTCCGGCCGGCTGAGGCCGTAGCCGTCGCCGCACATCATCGTCTGGGTCAGCCCTTCGACGCCGATCGGCGTCCAGATCGCCGGGGCGACGCGGTGCATCGGCATCGACACGTCCTCGACCTGGGCGCCGAGATCGCGCAGGCGCCCCGCCGCGTCGCGCACCTTGGCGCTGACGGCGGCCTCGGCTCCCGGTCTGATCGAGCCCCTCGGCGAGCACGCCGATCTTCATGCCCTCGACACCGCCTTCCGAGCGCCTTGGTGTAGCGCTGCACCTGCGGCGCCTTGATGCGCGGATCGTAGCCGTCGTCGCCGGCGATCACTTCGAGCAGCAGCGCGTTGTCCGCGACATTCGCGGTCATCGGTCCGGTGTGATCGACGTAGATCTCGATCGGCATGATGCCGGTGTAGGGCACGAGGCCCCAGGTCGGCTTCATGCCGTAGGTGCCGCAGAACGAGGACGGCATCCGGATCGAGCCGCCCTGGTCGCCGCCGATCGCCATGTCGACCTCGCCGAGCGCGACGACCACGCCGCTGCCGGACGACGAGCCGCCGGCCGAGTATCCCATCTTGTGCGGGTTGTGCACCGGACCGGTCGCGTTGGTGTGGCTGCCGCCGGACAGGCAGAACGACTCGCAATGCACCTTGCCGGCGATCTCCGCGCCGGCGTCCAGCATGCGCGTGACGATCGTGGCGTCGAATTCCGGCATGTAGCCTTCCAGGGTCGAGGAGCCGTTCATCATCGGCACGCCGGCCAGCATGATGTTGTCCTTGAGCGCGACGCGCTTGCCCTTGAGCTTGCCGCTCGCGGCGCCCACGATCGACGTCTTGCGGTACCATGCGTTGTGCGGGTTTTCCTCCGCCGCCGGCCGGTATCCCGGCGTGCGCGGATATCGGACCTGCGGCACCTCGTCGGGCATCGCGGCCACCGCGTTGTAGTGCGTCGATCGAGCCGCGCATGAGTTGGCGGAAGGACTCGACGTCGGCGTCCGACAGCGAGAGCCCGCATTGCGCGGCGACCGCGCGGAGTTGGTCCGGCGTCGGGGACTGGATGGGCATGGCCGCTCCTCCGAGGCTTGCGCGGACTACTTGAAGCCGAGCGATTTCCCGGCGCAAGGGGCGGGCGCCAGGAAGTCGCATTTCGAGAAGACCAGTGACCCTGTCCGATCCCGCTACGCGGGGCTTCCCGCGCGGGCGATCATCAAGTCGAGCGCCGCGCCATCGGCGAGGCACGCGGCGCACTCCTCGCGGGTCATGCTGGCCCAGGCCGCCGCGAGGCTCGGCGCCTCCTCCAGCTTGGCGCGGCCGATGAGCAGCGGGAGGTCCAGCGGCTCGATCCAGCGCCGGCGCGGGGGCGGCAGCATCGCGCGGTGCGCCGCCAGCAGCGCCGGATCGTGGAGCAGGCGGTCGGGCGCCGACGGCACGCAGCCATCGGCGCCGGCGAGCTCGCGGGCGAGCGACGTGGCGCGCGCCAGGACCGCGGGCGGCTGCACTTCCTCGGGGATCCGCAGCAAGCCCAGCCGGGCCAAGGCGCCGTTGCGCCGGCCGGTCAGCGTGGCGAGCGGGATCGCCAAGGCGAGGCCCAGCACCACGGGCGACATCCACAGTGCCAAGGATGGCGAGACCAGCCAGGCCGCGATGCCCATGACCACGCCGAGAATGGTGTGGCGGCGATAGCGGCGCACGGTCTCGCCGAGCGGCATCGAGCCGTCGTCGCGCCGCTGCGGATTCCAGCCGGAGTCACGTCCCGCGAGGATCGCCACGACGTCCACGGATTGCGTCAGCATCACCACCGGGGCGAGCAGGCCGGCGATCAGCGTCTCCAGCACCAGGCTGACCAGCAGGCGCAGCCCGCCGCCGCAGCCGCGCCGATCCGCCCCGTGCAGCAGCACCGCGAGACAGCCGAGCAGCTTCGGGATCAGCAGCAACCCCATCGTGCCGACGAACATCCACATGGCGCGCACCGGGTCGATCACCGGCCAGACCGGGAACAGCGACTTGCCGGCGATCGGGAAGTAGTCGGGCGGGACGAAGCGCGCCTGCACCGCGATCAGGATGCCGGCGATCAGGAACAGCAGCCAGAGCGGCGCGGTGATGTACGAGCCGATGCCGGTGAGCAGGTGCAGCCGGCTCACCCAGTGCAGGCCGCGACCGGGCAGCACGCCGAGATGCTGCAGATTGCCCTGGCACCAGCGCCGGTCGCGCACCGCGAGGTCGGTCAGGCTCGGCGGGCTCTCCTCGTAGCTGCCGGCGAGTGCCGGGACCATGTGGATCGCCCAGCCGCCGCGCCGGATCAGCGCCGCCTCGACGAAGTCGTGACTGAGGATATGGCCGCCGAACGGCTTGCGGCCGGACAGCTCGGGCAGCCCCGCCTGCTCGGCGAAGGCGCGCGTGCGGATCAGCGCGTTATGGCCCCAGTAGTTGCCCTCCGCGCCGTGCCACCACGCGATGCCGTGCGCGATCAGCGGGCCGTAGACCCGGCCGGCGAATTGCTGCAACCGGGCGAACAGCGTGGTGCCGCCGGTGATGATCGGCAATGTCTGGATCAGCCCGACATCGGGGTGCGTCTCCATCGCCACGACCAGCCGCAGCAACGTCTCCGCCTGCATGACGCTGTCGGCGTCGAGGATGAGGAATTGCGGGTATGCGCCGCCCCAGCGCGTCACCCAGTCGGCGATGTTGCCGGCCTTGCGCGCGGTGTTGTGCTTGCGCCGGCGGTAGAAGATGCGCGCGCAGCCGGTGCGCTGACGCAGCGCGAGGAACGCCGCCTCCTCGGCGATCCATACATCGGGGTCGGTGGTGTCGCTGAGGACAAAAATGTCGAACGCATCCGTCCCGTCGGCGTCGCGCAACGATTCCCAGATCGCCTGCAAGCCGGCCATCACGCGGGCGGGGCTCTCGTTGTAGCAGGGCATCAGCAGCGCGGTGCGCGTGGCGAGCGGCGGCGGCGCGCCGGTGCCGACGCCGAGCCGACGTCCGCCGCCGGCGATCAGCGAGAGGAAGCCGGCGATGGCGCTGGTGAAGGACAGCGCGATCCACGCGAACAGGGCGACGAACAGAGCGAGCATGAACACCGCAAGCGGCGTCAGCCCGTTCACCGCGAGCACCAGTTCCATCTGCCACACGCCGACGCCGGTGAGCGCGATCGCCCCGCCGATCACCAGCAGCCGGCGCAAGCCGATGCCGCGCGGGGACGAGGGCGGACGGCGTGCGCGGCGGTGCGCGACATGCAGTGCCTGCGCCGGCATGGCGAGCGGCGCCTCCTCGGGCAGTGCGCGAAACCCGGACGCGGCGGTCAGGACGTCCATCGGTAGATCCAGGTCTCGCTGATCGGTTTGCCGACGTCGAGCAGCCTGGCGTGCATCTCGATGACCTTCTCGCCGCCGGTGACGAGCTGGAACGACAGCCGCCACGCCTGCTCGCCCGGCATCGGCTGCAGGGTGGCGTTCTGTACATGCCCCTTGTCCGACCCGAGATCGAGGTCGGGCTTGGCATCCGCCGCCCGCCCTTTCAACACGCCACCGGCGAAGTCGATGACGAATTGCCGGTTCTTCTGGTCGAAGGTGAGGCCGCCGCGGGCCTGCGTCACCTTCGCCAGCGCCGGATCCTCCGCCGGCTCCCAGCACCAGTGCAGACGGTAGGCGAGCATATACTCGCCCTTCGCCGCCAGCTTGTCCTTCGGCCGCCAGAACGCGACAATGTTGTCGTTGATCTCGCGGTCGCTCGGGATCTCGACGAGCATCACGGCACCCTGGCCCCAGTCGCCGATCGGCTCGGCCCACAGCGTCGGACGCTTCTCGTAGACCGCTTCGAGATCCTGGTAGTCGAGGAAGCTGCGCTCGCGCTGCGCGAGGCCGAAGCCGCGTACGCTGGCGTCCTGGAAGGCGCTGATCTGCAACGTGCGCGGGTTGTTGAGCGTGCGCCAGATGCGCTCGCCCTTGCCGGTCAGCAAGCCGAGGCCATGCGAATCGTGCACCGCCTCGCGATAGTCGTCGAAGCCGGTGCGGTTGTTGGCATCGAAGAAGAACATGCTGGTCATCGGCGCGAGCCCGGCCTCCGCGATGTCGGTGCGCGGGTACAGCGCCATCTCGGTGTCCATCACGGTCTCCGCGCCGGGTCGCACGGTGAAGCGCAGCGCGGCGGCAGCACTCGGGCTGTCCAGCAGGGCGTGGATCACCAGCACGTCGCTGCCTTTCGCGGGCCGTTCCAGCCAGAACCGCTTGAACAGGGGAAACTCCTCGCCGCTCGGGTCGGCGGTCTTGATCGCGAGGCCGCGCGCGGAAACCCCGTAACCCTGCCCGCGCGCGACGGCCCGGAAATAGCTAGCGCCGACGAAGGTGCAGACCTCGTCCTTGTAGTCGGGCCGGTTGAGCGGGTAGTGCACGCGAAACCCCGCGAAGCCGATGTCGCCCTGCGGCGCCGGCTGGACCTTGCTGAAGTCGAACATGTCCGCGCTGTAGCGCACCGGGCGGGCCTGTCCGCCGGCCACCTCCAGGATGTCGACCCGATCCTTGAACAAATAGCCGCGGTGGAAGAACTCCACGGTGAACTTGCCGCCGGCATCGCGCCACAGCGCCTTGCTCTTGTCGAAGCGTAACGTCTGGTAGGCGGAGTAGTCGAGGTTCTTGAGCACGTCCGGCAGCGTGGTGTCGGGCGGCTGATAGGGCTTCAGGGCCATCTCGCGCGCGAGATTGCGGACCGTGGCGGTGTCGAACTTGCCGTCGGCTGGGGGAGCGGCGGGTGCCGCCTTGGCGGGCGATACCAGGGCAAGCCCGGCGATCAGCGGGAACAGCTCGCGTCGGTGCACGACAGGGCAACTCCTTCACAGCGCAACGGTAAGAGCAAGGCAGTGGCCGCTCGGTTCCCGGCCGAGCTCGCTCGGCGCGGTATTTTCGCCCCCGGATCGGCCAAAATGCGGCGATGGAGCGAGCGTGTGCACGTGCGGGCGGACTACTGCCAGTTGCGCGGGATCAGGACGGCATCCAACCGGCCGCGAGCTGAAGGGCGAGCGTCTTGGCTCGCGACACGCGCGCCGTCCAGCCGGCGCCGAAATGGCCGAAGGTCGGCAGGGATCGGTAGAACGCGAGCCGGCTTGAGGCGATCGCCTCGATCGTGGCGGACGCGCTGCCATCCACGGCCGCCTTGACCGTGATCGGGCCGATCGAGCCGTCCTGCGTGGTACCCACCGCCGCCTGCAGCATCCTCGCCGACTGGGCCGGCCCCAGGTTCACCGCGCCGTCGAACACCATCAGATCGACGCCCGGCGGAAGCTCGCCGCATCGGGTGCTATTCCAGTAGCGCGCGCGATAGATCGCTCCCGCCTCCTCGCGCGTGAGATCCCTCACCTCCTGCTTGGTGACGGCGGTGTGGCGCCATTCGGTCAGCACGCGGAGCGTGATGCCGAGATTGGTGGCACCGCCCGGATCCAGCGGGTCGTCCACGTAGCCGCCCTCGGCCTCGAGCACGAATGCCAGGCATCTCGCGTAATCCGCATCAGCCATCGTGACGTCACCTCCGGTCGTTCCGTCGCGGCGGGGGTCACGGCTCGTGAGAGCCGGATTTCTGGATGCGCTCCAGATCGGCGGCGCGCCGCGCGGTCTGCGCCAGGGCGCAGTCCGACGCGATTAACGGCGCCGCGGTGCCGCCGGCGGCGAACAGATCTCCCTCGGCGTCGCAGCCCTTGTCGCGGAACGTCACCCAGGCGCGTTGCGCCTCGCGCAGCTCCTGCTTGCCGCGCGCGTCGAATTCGCCGGCGCCGAGGATGGCACGGTACGCCGCGTTGAGCCGCGCATCCCAGTGCGCCCGCTCGGCGGCGACGCAGAGATGCATCGCCGCGTTCGAGGAGGCCCCCGCCAGGCACCGGCCGTACTCCTTCGAGAACACGACACGCGGGGCAGTACCGGCCGGCCGGTCCTGCGCGGTCTGGCCGTGCGCATCCAGCACGCCGCACGGCAGCAGGGCGAGCGCGCACGCCAGCCGGACCGTCACGCACATCCCCACGCCGAACCGTCGGATCAGCCGGCACCGGGATCAGCCGCGAATCCCGCCGCCTTGATCCCCGCCAGCGCCGCCGCTTCGTCGTTGTCCGAGGTGTCGCCCGTCACGCCGACCGCGCCGAGCACGGCGCCGGAGCCGGAGCGGATCAGCACGCCGCCCGGCACCGGGATCAGCGAGCCGCCCACCGCGTGCGTCACCGCGGCGACGAACTGCGGCCGCTCCGCCGCCGCGCGGGCCAGCGCGCGCGAGCCGATCCCCATCGAGATCGCGCCATGCGCCTTGCCCTGCGCGATCTCCGCGCGCCGCAGACTGGTCCCATCCTCCGCCGCGAACGCCTTGAGGACACCCCTCACGTCGAGTACGGCGACGGCGAGCGGCTGGAACTTCGCCTCGCGCGCATGAGCAAGTGCCGCGGCGACCATCGCCTGCGCCTTTTCGAGGGTGAGTTCCGACATGGTGCGATCTCCGGTCCGTTTGCGCCAGCGTGGCGCGAACCGGGCCGCTTGAACAGCCCACCAGTCCTCAGCGTGTGTCGAGCGGCACCGCCGTCACGCTGTTGAACGCGCTGCCGCCGGTGCTCAGCGCGACGGTGGACCAGACCACGTAGACCAGCACGCGCTTCTCCGCGTCGAACAGGCGGGAGACGCGGATCTCCTTGAAGAACGGGCTGGCCGACGCACCGAACACCACCGCCTTCTCCGGCAGCTTGTCGGGCACGCTCACCGGGCCGGTGGCGCGGCAGGCGATGGAGAAGCGGTTCGGGTCCGTGGCGAGCCCGAACGAGCCTTTCACGCCGCCGGTCTCCGCCCGCGAGACGTAGCAGGAGACGTTGGGCACCAGCGGATCGTCGTAGCGCTCGATCAGGATGCGATCGTTGCGGCCGAGCACGCGGAAGGTGGTGTCCACCGTGCCGATCTTGGTTGGTTCGGCGGCTTGGGTGGGGGTGGCGAGCGTGAGGAACAGCGCGCCAGCAAGAATACCCCTCACCCCGGCCCTTGGTCCGCTCTTCGCGGCCCAAGCCCGCAAGGGGAGAGGGAGGAGAAAGCCCCCTCCCCTTGCGGGAGGGGGTTGGGGGAGGGGTCGCTTCTCGCTCAAAGCGGAATCGCAACCAGCGTGTCGAAGCGCGAGCTGTCGCACACCACGATGCGCTCGGCGAAACGCAACACACCGCCGTCGTCGCGCACGCGGTCGAGATAGGCGCCGGCGACGAACAGATCCATTCGCCCGTCGCGCAAGGTGCGGACAACCATGAACGACGTTTCGGCGGCAATGTCGCCGTCGACCCCGAGGATCGACGGCATCCCGACGATGTGGCGGTAGCATTGGCGCTCGTAGATGTTGGCGTTGCGCAGCGCGGCGATGCGGTCGGCGAGCATCGCGCGGGAATCGGCGTAGACGATGCCCGCCGCGTGGCCGCGCCGGTGATTGTCGGCCGAGGTGATGCGAGTAGACGCAGCGTTCGAGGAAGAAGCCCGGCCAATCCTCCAGCCGGTCGGTGTCGATCGCGCGCGCATAGGCGGTGTTCAGCGCGGCCAGGCGAAGCAGCGTCTCCGCTTCTCCCATCCGCTCAGTGCCCGACCATCCCGCGCCACAGCTTCCAGAAGCCGCGCACCGCCGCCTCCGTGGTGCGCGTATCCTGCGTCGCGGTGCCGGTGCCGCCCATCTCCAGGATGGAGGTCGCCTCCGAGGCCGCCGCCGCGCCGCGCTCGACGAAGCCGCCGATGCAGCCGTCCTCCATCGAGACGAAGCCGGCCGGGCCGACCAGGTTGAGCTGCTTGACCCGCCGCGTCCGCATCTCGGGCGTGTCGTCGGCGTAGCCGAGATAGATCCAGTTGAGGTCGGTCTCGCCGGTGCCGCGCGGCAGGAACTGGCGCACCGCGATGGCATTGTGCGTCTGCTGGATGACGAAATTCGGGAACACCGTGAGCAGTTGCTGCTGGATGCGATCGCCGTTCTCGTCAACCGTGTCGAGCAGGCTCGGATCGGCCAGCTTGAAATCGTCGTCCACCGAGCGCATCCCGTCATACGCGCGATCGACCGTCTCGGTCGGCGCATAGGTGGCGGAGACGTGGCTGCCGCCGTTGGGGCTCACCATCACGCCGCCGGGCTGGCTCAGCCTTGTGATCTTGAAGGTGGCGAAGAACATGTGCAGCAGGCTCGCGTGGTACGTGTCGCGCACGTTCTCGGCGTAGAGCTTCCAGTTGTTCGGCAGCACCTCGGTGTAGCGCCCGATGATCTCCAGGCGGCGGTTGCCGGCGACACGGCGCAGCCGGCCGAGCACCTCGGGGCCGAGGAAGGTCTCGATGTCGGGTGTTTCCGCCGACAGCGTGCCGAACACGATGCCGCATAGCGTGGTCACGCGCAGCTTGCGCGGGCCACGCCCTTCGACGCGGAAATCCTTGGGCATCCCGCCCTTGCCGTTCACGCCGTGGCGGAAGGCGATCGACTTGAGGTTGCCGCACAGGTCGTAGCGCCAGGCGTGGTAGACGCAGGTAAAATCCTTGGCGCCGCTGCCCGAATCGTCGAGGCAAATCAACGAGCCGCGATGGGCGCAGCGGTTCTCGAACGCGGCGATCCCGCCATCCTCGGTGCGGACGGTGACCACCGGCATGAGGCCCAGATGCGTGGCGCGCCAGTCGCCGGGCTCGGGAATCTCGGTTTCGAGGCACAGGTAGTTCCACACCGGCCCCTCGAACACCCGCGCCTGTTCGGCGCGGAGCACGGCGGGATCCTGGTAGACCCAGAAGGGGACACGCGTGAGCCCCTCCGGCCATGTCGGGGACGGATCGGGATGGAATGAAAGAGCGGCGGCGTCATCAGGCATCGCGACCTCCCTGCTCGGGACCGAGCCTTGCAGGAATTGGCCTCCGTGGGCAAGAACCCCGTTGCCCGACATCTCGGCTCAGTCATGGCCGGGCTTGACCCACTGGTGTCCGGATTAGCCCCAAGGCTTGCTGTCTCCAAATCTTCCCCGTCCCCATATACTCCGTCGTCATCATCGGGCTTGTCCCGATGATCCACGACTTTGCCGCCCGCACGCAAAGTCGTGGATGGTCGGCCTCCGCCGACCATGACGGTTGCGGAATGGGGGCGGCCATGACGATCCTCAGGGCCGACCATTCCGCGACCCCTGTTCGCACCCTTGACGCGGAGCGACCCTAGGGGGTGGATTGCGCGAGCACTCCTCCAGCCGGCCGTGACCCGATGCCGCCCCAGAACATCTACGACGATCCCGACTTTTTCGCCGGCTACGCGCGACTGCCCCGCTCCGAGCAGGGTCTTGGCGCGGTGTTCGAGTGGCCGGCCTTTCAGCGCCTGCTGCCGGCCTCGCTGCACGGCAAGCGGGTGCTCGATCTCGGCTGCGGGCTGGGCTACTTCGCGCGCTGGGCGCGGGGGCAGGGGGCGCGGGAGGTGGTCGGGGTCGATCTCTCCGAGCGGATGCTGGGCGAGGCTCGCGCGCGGACCAGCGATCCAGGCGTCGTGTATCTGCGCGCCGAGCTGGAGGCGTTCGCGCCGGAGCCGGCGTCGTTCGACCTCGTGGTCTCGACCTTGGCGCTGCACTACCTCGCCGATTATCCGGCCATCGTGCGCCGCGTGGCGGCGTGCCTGGTGCCCGGCGGACGGTTCGCATTTTCCGTGGAGCACCCGATCCAGACCGCCAACGGCACGTGGGAGTGGCACACCGGGCCTGACGGTGAGACGCTGCACTGGCCGGTGGACCGCTACCGCGAGGAGGGCGCGCGGCCGGCGCACTGGTTCGTCGATGGCGTGGTGAAATATCACCGCACAATCGAGACCTACATAAACGGCCTGCTCGACACCGGCCTCCGGCTGGTCCGGCTGGAAGAGCCCGAGGGCGAGGGCGCGCTGCTGGCCGCCCATCCCGAGTGGCGCGATGAGCGTCGCCGCCCGCCCTTCCTGCTGATGGCCGCCGACCGGCCGGGGTAGGGATTAAACGGTACCGGTGGCACTTGAGTGTGACTCCGGCCCAGCAAACGCCGTCATCGCGAGGAGCGGAGCGCCGTGGCGATCCATGCCGCCATCCGCGTGAAGCAGCATGGATTGCCGCGCTACGCTCGCAATTGTCTCTTGGCGATTTGGTTATGATGTCTGTGTCCCGTGAGAGCGGGGTGCCGTGGTCTGGGTTGCAGCCCGGACCACGGCGCGGGCAGACAGACCGTCTCGCAATAGGGCTTTCGGCCCGTCGTCATCATGGTCGTCTGCCCGCTTTCCTTCAACGCTTGATGAGTTGCCAGGGCCTCTCCGCCGCACGTCGGACGCCCGCAGACAATCGGAAGCTTGCCGAGAGAGCCGCCATGACACAGGACACCCCCGCGCCGGCGCGCTTCATCGGCTGTGACGTCGGCAAGGCCGGCATCGTCGTGTTCGACAGCCGCGACGGCCGCATCAGAACCATCCCGAACCAGCCAGACGACTTGGCCGCATTCGCCACCGGCCTCGACCACACCTGCCTGGCCGTCTGCGAAGCCACCGGCGGCCACGAGGCGGCCTTGCTCAGCGCCCTGATGCAGGCCGGGCGCGCCGCGCACCGGGCGGACGCCCGCAAGGTCAAGGCGTTCATCCGATCCTTCGGCACGTTGGGCAAGACCGACGCCATCGATGCGCGCGCCCTGGCCCGCTATGGTCAGGAACGCCATCCCCGGCTCGCCCGTTGGCAGCCGCCCGACCAAGAGCGCGATCGGCTGCAGACCCTGGTGCTGACACGCCGCGACCTCGTCGATCAGCGCGTCGCCTGCAAGAACCGGCTGTCCTCTCCGGGTGCGCAAGTCGTGCGATCCTATCTCGATCGCCTTCTGGCCTGCCTCGATGCCCAGATCGCGGCCATCGAGGCCGATACCCAGGCCCTCGTCAACGCCCATCAGACCTTGCACACCGCGACACGCACCGTCAGCAGCCTGATCGGGATCGGCTGCGTGACCGCTGTGTCGCTGGTCGCCCTGATGCCTGAGCTCGGCACGCTGAGCCGGCGCCAGGCCGCGGCACTCGCCGGCCTCGCGCCACATCCTCGTCAAAGCGGCGCCACCGACCGCTATCGCCGCACCAGGGGCGGACGCCCGGAGATCAAGAAGGTGCTGTTCATGGCCGCGCTCACCGCGTCCAAACGGGATCCGAAGATGAGCGTCTTCTATCAACGGCTGATCGCCAACGGCAAGAAGCCGCTCCTGGCCATCACCGCCGTCATGCGCAAGCTCGTCGTCATCTGCAACGCCATGCTGCGCCAAGACGAAGCCACCGCATGAACCGCACGCACCCACCGCAGCGGCCGGTCAGTGGCCCGCCGAAGCGACCGACAAGAGTTTGGCGAAGGCGGGCCACTTATCCGCCGCCACAACAGCACCCCAAACAGCCCCGCGTAGAAGTGAGTTGATGACGGTTACGGCGAACCCACTCTCGCTTGACATTTCTTCTAACTAACTCTATGCTCCTCCCATGTCTGCCGACGCCCCGCCCCCGACCGGCATGATCCCCCGCTTCGCCCGCTTCATCGAGGCGATGAGGCGGGGGGTGGCCGACGGCGCAGACCGCCGGCGGCTGCTCGGCCCGCTGGGGAAGCTGGGGCCGCTCGCCGGGCTGCTGTGGCATTACCTCGGGCACACGCGGCGGCGGCTCACAGCACTTCACGCGCGCTACACGGCCGGCAGGCTCGCCGCGGCGCCGCGCCGGCGCGCCACCTCGCGCCCGGCCGCCGACCGGCCGGGATCAGCGCGCCGGCCGGGCATTCCGCGCGGGCCGGTGTTCCTGCAGTATGGCCTGGGGTGTTTCGTCCCCCAGCTCAGCGAGCTGCTGGAGCATCCCGAGATGCGGGCGCTGCTGGCGGCCTCGCCGCAGGCGGGGCGGCTGCTGCGGCCACTGTGGCGCAAGCTGACCACCGACCCGCTGCCCGAGCCGCTGCAGCTCCCGTGCAAGCCGCGCCTGGCGCAGGCGCCGCGCCGGAGCAGGCGAGCGCCGCGCCGGCCAAGCCCGCCGCGCCGCACGTCGCGCGCACGCCCGCCTGGTGGTGTCCGGCCCCGCCGGCCGAGCCGGCTGCTTCCCCGCCCCCCTGGCCGCCGCCGCTTTTTCAAACCTGACGCCGCGCTGCCCTGGCACGGCCTTAACGTTGTTATATCGCAACTAACGACCCGATCTCGTCGGCGACCTCGATGATCTCGCGGGTGCGCGTGACATTGGGGAAGGCGCGGTCGAACTCGGCGACCAGCGCGCGGGTCGCGTCGGATGCCTGCGCGCGCTGCGACCGCCCCGACGTCGGGAAACTCATAGAAGGCGAGATGCGCCGAGGGGTCGGTCCGGCTCCAGCCGCGCCAGCCGCGCTTCACGCCGAAATCCCGCACCGCGTCGGGAAGATGCTCGGTGGAATACCAGCGATCGAACGCCGGCCGCGACGCCTCGTCCGTCACCACGGAGCGGACCACCAGATACGCCTTCGCCATTGCCTCCTCCTCCCTCACGCCCCTGTCGGCGAGAGGGCATGTTGGACCGCCGCCAGCCAGATCGCCACCGCCTCGGCGCCGGGGTCGGGATGGCCCAGGGCGCGGTCGCCGAGATAGCTCGACCGGCCGCGACGTGGCGCCATCGCGGCGGTGCCGGCGGCGCCCGCGCGGGCCGCCTCGACCGCGCCGGCCAGCGCCTCGGGCCACGGACTGCCCGCGCGCAATGCAGCTTGCAGCGCCTCGGCGGCGGGCACCAGCGCGTCGAGCATCGTCCGGTCGCCCGGCCGCGCGCCGCCCAGCGCCATCACGCCCTCGCAGCCGGCGACGAAGGCGCGTGCCCAGGCGGAGGCGTCAGGCGCCGGGCCGGCGCCGGCCAGCGATCCGGCGGCGCGCAGCAGGAACATCGCGTAGAGCGGGCCGGAGGTGCCGGCGACCGCGCGACGCAGGCTCAGCGACAGCCGGCGGAGTGCGGCCGCCGGGTCGGCCTCCAGGTCGGGAAGTTCGCGCAGGATCGCCGCCGCGCCACGGGCCAGGCTGATGCCGAGATCGCCGTCGCCGACCTCGCGGTCCATCGTGGTGAGGCGCGGCTCCGCCTGCCGCAGCGCCTCCGCCACAGCGCCGAGCACCCGCGTCAGCCGCTCATTGGCCGCGCGCCCGGCATCCTGACGCGGCACGGTGACGCCGGCCACTGGCCGCTTCGGCCGGTTCGCGCGGGCCGGGCCGGTGCCGTGCACCCAGGCTGGCGCGCTCGCCGGCGCGTCCAGCCGCGCCAGCCGCTCGTCGTCGAGCCGCAGCAGCGAGATCGAGCAGCCGGCCATCTCCAGCGCCGTGAGAAAGCTGCCGCACCAGGCGCGCTCCACCGCGACGCCGCGCTCGGCGAGCAGGCCGACGGCGCGCCGCGCCACGATGGCGAGCTCCATCATGGGCGTGCCGCCGAGATTGTTCACCAGCAGCGCCACCCGCTCGCCGCGCGCGATGCCGCGATCGTCGAGGATGCGGGTCACGATCTCCGTCACCAGCGCGTCGGCGGGCTCGATCCGGGTGCGGCGCACGCCGGGCTCGCCGTGGATGCCGAGGCCGAGCTCGATCTCGTCCGACCCCAGGGTGAAGCCCGGCTCGCCGGCCGCGGGGACGGTGCAGGGCGAGAGGGCGACGCCCATCGTGCCGAGCGAGGCGATCGCCGCTTCCGTCTCGCGCCGCACCGCGTCGAGCGGCAGTCCGGCGGCGGCCGCGGCACCGGCGACCTTGTGGATCAGCACGGTGCCCGCGATGCCGCGCCGACCGGCGGTGCCGTCGCCGATGGGCAGCGCCACGTCATCGTCCACGATCACCATCTCGGCCGGGATGCCGTCGGCGCGGGCGATCTCGGCGGCGAGGCCGAAATTCAGCCGGTCGCCGGTGTAGTTCTTGACGATGAGCAGCACGCCCGCCGGCCCCGCCACGGCACGGATCGCGGCGAGCACCGCGTCGGTGCTGGGCGAGGTGAACACGTCGCCCGACACCGCGGCACTCAGCAGCCCAGGGCCGACATAGCCCGCATGGGCCGGCTCGTGCCCGGCGCCGCCGCCCGCGATCAGCGCCACCTGGGCGCCGAGGCCGGCGTCGGCACGCACCACGACGTTCTCGCCGTCGAGCAGCGCCAAGCCGGGATGCAGGGCGACGAGACCTTCCAGCATCTCGGGGACGACATTCGCCGGGTTGTTGATGAGCTTCTTCATGGCGTGCTCCTTGGATCGGCTTCACCCGAAGCGCGGTGTCGAACCATGATCGCCTCAACCGTCATGGCCGGGCTTGACCCACTGCTGTCCGGTTTAGCCCCAAGTCATGCCCGCTCTCGCCTAAATACTCCGTCGTCATCATCGGGCTTGTCCCGATGATCCACGACTTTGCCGCCCGCACGCAAAGTCGTGGATGGTCGGCCTCCGCCGACCATGACGAGATCGAAATTCCACCAACCGCTCTACGCCCGCCTTAGCAAAAACAGCGCCTGCTCGCCGAACAGGTTGGCGAGTCTCGGGAACCGCCGCCACGGCGCGCGGCGGCCGGCGTCGTCGGCGGCGAGCCAGCGTTCCACGACGTAGCCCTCGCGCGCGCAGAGGTCGAAGAAGTCGCGCACCGTGCAGGGATGGATGTTGGGCGTCTCGTACCAGGCGCGGTCCCAGGTCGCGGTCATCGGCATCCGGCCGGTGCGCAGCAACTGCCAGCGCACCAGCCAATGGCCGAAATTGGGGAAGCTGACCACCGCGCGGGTGCCGATGCGCAGCATCTGGCGCAGCACCTCGCGCGGCCGCTCGACCGCCTGCAAGGTGCGTGACAGCACCACGTAGTCGAACGCCGCGTCGGGGTAGTGTGCCAGGTCGTTGTCCGCATCGCCGTGCATCACCGGCATCCCGTGGGCGACGGCCCGCGTCACCTCCGCCATGTCGATCTCGATGCCGCGCGCGTCGCACCCCTTGGTGCGGAACAGGTGCTCGATCAGCATCCCGTCGCCGCAGCCGATGTCGAGCACGCGGGTGCGCGGCTCGATCATGCCGGCAATCAGCGCGAGATCGAGCCGCATGTTCTTGGCGACGTGGCGGACCGGATCCAGCCTGCTCATTCAGACAAGCCCGCGTGCTCGGCGCAGCCCGACAGGAAGCCGGCGAGCGCGCGGTGGAAGTCCGGCTCGTCGAGCAGGAAGGCGTCGTGGCCCTTGTCGGTGGCGATCTCGACGAAGCTCACATTGGCGGCGACCCCGTTCAGCGCGCGGGCGACCGCCCGGCTCTCCTCGGTGGGGAACAGCCAGTCGGAGCTGAACGAGACGATGCAGAACCGCGTGCGGGTACCCCGGAAGGCGGCGGCGAGGTCGCCCTCGTGCTCGGCGGCGATGTCGAAATAGTCCATCGCGCGGGTAATCGTGAGGTAGGAGTTGGCGTCGAACCGGTGGACGAAGGTGCTGCCCTGGTGGCGCAGGTAGCTCTCCACCTCGAACATGTCGCCGAACAGGCCGATCGCCTCCTCGGCCGCCTTGGGGGCCGCTTGGATGCGCCGGCCGAACTTGCGGGTGAGCGCCTGCTCGCTGAGATAGGTGATGTGCGCGCACATCCGCGCCACCGCCAGCCCGCGCGCCGGGATGCGTCCGCTGCGCCAATAGTGCCCGCCCTGCCAGTCCGGGTCGGCGAAGATCGCCTGCCGGCCGACCTCGTGGAAGGCGATGTTCTGCGCCGAATGGTAGGAGGCGGCAGCGACCGGGACGGCGGCGAACACCGCGTCCGGGTAGGTCGCGGCCCATTCCAGCACCTGCATCCCGCCCATCGAGCCGCCGATCACCGCGAACAGCCGGGCGATGCCGAGATGCTCGATCAGCCGCTTCTGCGCGCGGACCATGTCGCGGATCGTCACCGGCGGGAAGTCGGTGCCCCAGGGTTCGTCCGTCCCGCCGCCACGCGGGCTGCGCGGGCCGGTGCTGCCCATGCAGCCGCCGAGCACGTTGACGCAAAGGACGAAGAACCGGTCGGTGTCCACCGGCAGGCCGGGGCCGACCACGCTCTCCCACCAGCCAGGCTTGCCGGTGACGGGGCTGGGTTCCGCGACATACTGATCGAGGGTCAGGGCGTGGCAAACCAGGATCGCGTTGGTCCGGTCCGCGTTGAGGGTGCCGTAGGTGCGGTAGGCGACCGTGAGCTCGGGCAGCATGGCGCCGCAATCCAGCGCCAGTCCCTCGGGGAAGGTGACGTGGCTGTGGTCGATCTCGGCGAGGGTGTCGGTCGGGTCCATCGCGGGCCAGTGATTGAGGGCGGTTGGTTGAGGGCGGGGCGGACGTGCATAGGCAATCGGCTATCTGGGGGCAACGGGGCGGGTTTTCAGGTCAGGCCGGTTCCGGTATCAGTTCGACCCGCATTCCCGGCCCCGATCATCTGCCTCTCCGCCTGCCCGGACGCCGAAGGAGGCGCCATCCGATGACCAGCCCGCGCCCGCGCCCCGAGATCCTCACCATCAACCCGTATATCGGCGGCGAGTTCGAAGCTCCCCGGCATCAACCGGGTGATCAAGCTGTCCTCCAACGAAGGCGCTTTCGGCGCCCCACCGGCGGCGCAGGAGGCGTTCCGGCGGATGTCCGAGGAGCTGCACCGTTACCCGGACGGCGCCGCGACCGATCTGCGCCGGGCGCTCGGCGCCAAATTCGGCCTCGACCCGCGCCCGCATCGTCTGCGGGGCGGGGTCGGACGATCTCATCTACCAGCTCTGCCTGTCCTATGGCGGGCCGGGCACCGAGATCGTGATGAGCGCGCACGGCTTCTCGATCTACGCGATCGCCGGCCAGTACGCCGGCAGCCGCGTGCTCAAGACGCCCGAGAGGAACCTCACCGCCGACGTGGACGCGATGCTCGCCGCGGTCTCGCCCGCCACGCGGATCGTGTTCCTCGCCAACCCGAACAATCCCACCGGCTCGATGCTGCCCGAGGCCGAGGTCAACCGGCTGCGCGCCGGACTGCCGCCCGAAGTGCTGCTGGTGCTGGACGCGGCCTATGCCGAATACGTCGAGCGGAAGGACTACGAGCCCGGCATCCGGCTGGTCGATGCCGGCGACAACACAGTGATGACCCGGACCTTCAGCAAGGTGTTCGGGCTCGGCGGGATGCGGATCGGCTGGGCCTACGCGCCGCCGGCGGTGGTGGACGTGCTGAACCGCGTGCGCGGCCCGTTCAACGTGTCCATCGCGGCCCAGGCGGCGGCCATCGCCGCGCTGGAGACGCCGGGCTGGGTGGAGCGCAGCCGGGCGCACAACGCCGAATTTCGGAAAAAGCTCGCCGCCAACCTGGAGGCCGCCGGCATCCGCACCTGGCCGAGCGAGGGGAATTTTGTCCTCGCCGATTTCGGCACGCCGAATCTCGCGGACGCGGCCAACGCCTTCCTGCGCGGGCGCGGCATGATCGTGCGCGGGGTTGCGGGCTACGGCCTGCCGCACTGCCTGCGGATTACCGTGGGCACGGCGGAGGAGGTCGGTCTGGTCTCCGAGGCGCTGGCCCTGTTCATGGCCGAACGAAGCGGGGCCGAACGGCATGGCTGAGCAGCCGATCTTCAGGCGCCTGGCGCTGGTCGGCATCGGGCTGATCGGCAGCTCGGTGGCGCGCATCGCCATGCAGCGCGGCGACCTCGCCGCCGAGGTGGTGGCGACCGCGCGCACAAAGGCGACGCTCGACCGGGTGCGCGAGCTCGGCATCGTCCATCGCGTCGAGGCCGATCCCGCACGCGCGGTCGAGGGGGCCGACTGCGTGATGCTGTGCGCGCCGGTCGGCGCCTATGCCGAGATCGCCGCCGCCATCGCGCCGCATCTGGCACCGGACGCGGTGCTCACCGACGTCGGCTCGACCAAGCAGTCGGTGATCCGCGACGTCGGCCCGCTGGTGCCGGAGGGAGTGCATTTCGTCCCGGCGCATCCGGTGGCCGGCACCGAATATTCCGGCCCGGATTCCGGTTTTACGACGTTGTTCGAGGGCCGCTGGACGCTGCTGACGCCGCCGCCCGGCACCGACGAGGCGGCGGTGGAGAAGATCGCGGAGTTGTGGCGCCGCTGCGGCTCGATGGTGGAGACGATGGAGCCCGGCCACCATGACCGCGTGCTCGCCGTGGTGAGCCATCTGCCGCACCTGATCGCCTTCACCATCTGCGGCACCGCCGACGATCTCGAGGACGAAAGCCGCCAGGAAGTGCTGCAATTCGCCGCCTCCGGCTTCCGCGACTTCACCCGGATCGCCGCCTCCGACCCGGTGATGTGGCGCGACGTGTTCCTCAACAACCGCGAGGCGCTGCTCGAAATGCTCGCCCGCTTCACCGAGGACGCGCAGGCGATGGCCCGCGCGGTGCGCTGGGGGGACGCGCGCCTATATCGAGGACAAGATCCTGCGCGGGCGGAAGATCCGACGGAGCCTGATCGAGCTGAAGCAGGCATAGACAAGGCCCCTCACGGCGCCGTCGGAGGCAGCTCTCTCCTCGATATGGAGAAGCTTTCATCCCCTCCCCCCGTCGGCTAGACAAACTGGCAAGAGGTCCGCGACGTTGACTGTAAGCTTCGCCCGCGATGGCTACCCCTTCGGGTGATGTCTGACGACCCATCTCCACTCGAAGGTCTGACACATGGACAGGATCACCAGGGCCGCCCTGACCAAGGTTCCCGAGGTCACGCTCGTCTTCTGGATCATCAAGATCGCCGCGACGACCTTGGGCGAGACCGGCGGCGACGCGGTGTCGATGACGCTGCATCTCGGTTATGCGATCAGCAGCGGCATCTTCATTGCGATCTTCATGGCCTTCGTCGCGGCGCAGATCTCGGTCAAGTCGTTCCATCCCTTCCTGTACTGGGCGGTGATCGTGGCGACCACCACGGCAGGCACGACGATGGCCGATTTCGCCGACCGCTCGCTCGGCATCGGTTATGCCGGGGGATCGGCGATCCTGTTCGTGCTCCTGATGGCCTCCCTTGGCGTCTGGTATCTGGCGGCCGGGTCGGTCTCGGTGAACACCATCACGACCCCCAAGATCGAGGTGTTCTACTGGATGACGATCCTGTTCTCGCAGACCCTGGGCACCGCACTCGGCGATTGGATGGCCGACAGCACGGGGCTCGGCTACGAGGGCGGCGCCCTGGTGTTCGCCGCCGGGCTCGTAGTGGTCGCGGCGGGTTACTTCTTCACCAACGTCTCGCGCACGCTGCTGTTCTGGAGCGCGTTCATCCTGACCCGGCCGCTCGGCGCCACGGTGGGCGATCTGCTCGACAAGCCGGTGTCCGCACGGCGGGCTCGCGCTGGGCCGCTTCGAGGCCTCCGCGGTCCTCGCCGCCTTCATCATCGCCTGCATCCTGTTCCTGCCGCAGCGGGCCGGTCGGCATCCGGGGGCGACCGAGGCGGCCTCGTAAACCCGGTCGGCTTACGGTGAAGCACCCGCGTTATCGCGAGCCGCCGCGGGCGGCGTGGCGATCCATCGCGCGGCGGCATGGATCGCTTCGTCGCAAGGGCTCCTCGCGATGACCGTGGATCAAGCTCGTCCGATCTCGCATTAGGCGGGGCCTCACCGGTTCAGCCACACGTCCTCGAACCGCCAGTGGTTGTAGATGGAATTCACCGCCATGTGGATCCCCTTGACCGGCGGGGACCAGCAGGTCGCGGCCCAGCCGTGGTCCAGCACCGGGCGGGCACCGTCCTCCTGGAGCGCCTTGTCGATCTGCCACACCAATTCACGCCGCTTGCTCCATGTCGGTCATCTGCGACTGCTCGTGGAATTGCTTCTCGAGCTCGCGATTGCAGTAATTGGTGTAGTTGCGCTCCGAGCCGCAGGCGAAGGTCTCGAACAACACCACGTCGGGGTCGTCGATGCCGATGCCCTGCACGTTGACGCCGACGGAATAATCCTTGCGCGCCATCCGGGCGTACCACAGCGCGGATTCCAGCGGCTCCAGCTCGCCCTCGATGTAGACGTGCTTGAGTTGGTCGATCAGCAGCACGGAGGAATCCCGATACTGCGCGAGGTTGCGCGTCGCCACCTTGATCCGGAGCGGCTTGTCCGGGCCGTAGCCCAGCTCGCGCATGATGCGCTGGCCCTCGGCGCGGCTCTTCTCCACGTCGGGCGCATAGCCGGCGACGGTTTGCAGCATCTCGGGCGGCATTCCCCACAGTCCCTCGGGCGGCGGCAGCATGGTGGCGCCGATCTTGTCGTAGCCCTGGCCGAGGATGTCGACGAACGCGCTGCGGTCGAACGACAGCACCATCGCGCGGCGGATGCGGGCGTCGTCGAAGGGCGGCTTGTCGCGGTTGACCAGTAGGTTGGTCTGCGTGTTGGTCGGCTGCATCTCGCAGATCGCACTCGGCATCTGCGACTTGATGTCCTTCAGCATCGCGGGCGAGATCTCGGTGGAGAACGTCATGTCCTCCTGGCCGGTGACGAAGGCGAGCATCGCGGTCGCGCGGTTCGGGATGATGGTGTAGTCGATCTCGTCGAGATACGGGCGACCCTTCCTCCAGTAGTCCGGGTTCTTCACCAGCTTGATGGAATTGTTCTGCTTCCAGTCGGCGAACTTGAACGGGCCGGTGCCGATCGGGTGGGTGCGCATCTGCGCGAAGCTGACGTGGCACGGGTACACCGGAGAAAACCCGCCGGCGAGCATCGCCAGCAGCGAGGGCTGCGGGTCCTTCAGGTGAAAGCTCACCTCGCGGTCGCCGTTGGTGGTGAGGCCGGTGAGGTTGAAATACCACGGCTTGCGCGGGTTCTTGCGCAT
Source organism: uncultured Alphaproteobacteria bacterium (assembly GCA_963799825.1). GTDB lineage: Bacteria > Pseudomonadota > Alphaproteobacteria > Acetobacterales > Acetobacteraceae > JAFKFI01. The sequence goes on along the minus strand of CAWCYL010000006.1, from coordinate 649,041 downwards.
CCCGCTGTCGCGCTGGCCGATCAGCGTGTCCCAGGTGCATTTCACGTCCGCACTGGTGAACGGCTTGCCGTCGTGCCACTTCACGCCGTCGCGCAGCGTGAAGGTCAGCGTGCGGCCGTCGTCGCTCCACTTCCAGGCGGTGGCGAGCTCGGGGACGATGCGGTCGAGGCGGTCCTGCCGGCTCGCCGGGTCGAACACGACGAGGTTATTGAACACGCCCATGAACGGCATGTCGGTGGAAATCGTCGCCTCCTCGTGGATCGAGGCGGAGGGCGGGTTCTCCCGGTGCGGGATGCGCAAGTACGCCGCCGGGCTTCTGCGCGAGAGCCGGCAACGCCAGCAGACAGACCGCCAGCACGCAGCCCAGACGGGTCAGCATCGTCCGGTCCTCCCCGACTTGCATTGACGCCATTGAAGCCGAGGAGGCGACACGCGCGCAAATGCCGCCGGCGCCGGCGCGATGGCCAAACATTCAGTTGACGTGCCGGAATCGGCGCCCCTAGCCTCCGGCCTTCGTCGTGCCGTGCCGCCATAAAGTTGCTAAATCGCAACATATAGGGAGGTTTTCGTCATGTCGATCGCCGTCGAAACGGCTAAGCCTGTACCGTGGTGGAGGGAGCCGACCAAGGATCAATGGTACGCGTGGTGGGCGGCCTGGCTTGGCTGGACCCTGGACGCGTTCGATTTCACCATCTTCCTGCTGATCATGGTGCCTATCGCCCAGGAGTTTAACGTCCCGCTCACCGCCGTGGCGATCGTGTTCACCATCACGCTGTGGCTGCGCCTGGTAGGCGCGGTGGCCTCCGGGTGGCTGGCCGATCGGGTTGGGCGCAAGACCCCGCTGATGATCTCGATCCTCTGGTACTCGATTTGCAACTTCATCGCCGGCTTCTCGCCGAGCTTCACCTTCCTGCTGATCTTCCGCGCGCTGCTCGGCATCGGCATGGGCGCGGAATGGCCGGCTGGTGCTGCGCTGGCGATGGAGAGCTGGCCGCAACGCTCGCGCGGCCTGATGAGCGGCATCCTGCAAGGCTCCTGGGGCATCGGCTTCCTGCTCTCCAGCGCCGCTTACGGGCTGCTCTACAGCTCGATCGGCTGGCGCGGCCTGCTGTGGCTCGGCATCCTGCCGGCACTCGCGGTCGTCTATGTGCGGTATTTCGTCAAGGAGCCCGAGATCTGGGTGGAGAACCGGCGCCAGCAGCGCGAAAAGGCGCGCGAGGTGCGCGCCCCGCTGTTCAGCATCTTCAAGCCCGGCGTCCTCGCCAACACGCTGACCACGTGCTGGTGGATGGCGAGCGGCTTTCTCGTCTACTATTCGTTGTGGGCGCTGTTTGCGACGCACCTGCAGAAGGATCTGCACCTCACCCCTGGGGAGGTCGCGACGCCGCTGGTCCTGGCGAATGTCACGGGCTTCATCGGCATGGTGTTCTGGGGCTGGGTCGGCGATGCGCTGGGACGGCGCTGGTCGATGATCATCCCGGCCGCGATCGGCGCCTTCATCACCCCGGTCTATCTGCTGACCAGCGACTATTACTGGGTGACGATCGGCTTCATCGTGCAGGGATTCTTCCTCGGCGCGATCTACAGCCAGAACCCGAGCTACCTCGCCGAGCGGTTCCCGACCGAGGTGCGGGCGACCGCGGGGGCGTTCTGCTACCACCAGGGGGCGATCCTCGGCGGATTGGTGGCGCCGGTGCTGGCCTATTTCGCCACCACCCACAATCTCGGCTTCGCCATTCCCATGCTGGCGGGAACCGTGATCGGCGCGGTCAGCTTCGTTTTCGCCCTGCTGGTCGGGCCGGAGACCAAGGGCAAGGTGCTGGTCGCCGACCTGGCAATCCCGGCCGAGTGATCCGCTCAGGCGGGCGCTGCGGGCAGCTCGATCCCCGTCAGCGCCTGCCAGACGCGGATGACGAAGGCATCGTCGCGCGCGCCGTGGCCGCCGGCCGCCGCCGCGAGGAACAGCTGGTGCGCGGCGGAGGCCATCGGCAGCGGGAAGGTGAGCGCCCGCGCCTGGTCGAGCACGATGCCGAGATCCTTGACGAAGATGTTCACCGCCGAGAGCGGCGTGTCGTCGCCCGCCAGGATGTGCGGCACCCGGTTCTGCCACATCCAGGAACTGCCGGCCGACGAGGAAATCACCTCGAACAGCGTTCTCGGGTCGGCGCCGGCGCGGATGCCGAGCGCCAGCGCCTCGGCGGCGGTGGCGATATGCACGCCGGCGAGCAGCTGGTTGACCATCTTCACCGTGCTGCCGATGCCGATTTCTTCCCCCAACCGCCACACCTTTCCCGCGATCGCGTCGAGCACCGGCTGCGCCTTCGCGAACGCCGCCTCCGGTCCTGACGCCATCACTGTCATGGTACCCTCGCGGGCGCCCGCGAAGCCGCCGGAGACCGGCGCGTCGAGCATCAGCAGCCCCGCCGCGCTCAGCTTCTTGTCCAACGCCCGCGCCGCCTCCGGTGCCAGCGTGGTCGAGCACACCACGACCGCGCCCTTGGGCAGACGGGCGGCGCAGCCCTCGGCGCCGAACAGCACGCCGTCGGCCTGGGCGGCGTTGACGACAAAGACGATCACTGCGTCGAGGTCGTGGGGCAAATCGCTCGCGCGGGCAACCGCCGCCCCGCCGCCCGCCGCCAGCTCGGCCCGCGCCGTCTCGCGCAGGTCGCAGCCGCTGACGGAGAAACCCTTGCGGGCGAGGTTGAGCGCGGCCCCCATGCCCATCGTGCCCAGCCCGATCACGCCGACCTTCATCGCCGTTCCCTCCTCATTCGTCATGACCGGCGCAGGCCGGTCATCCACGACTTTGTGCGCCGGCAGCAAAGGCGTGGATCACCGGGACAAGCCCGGTGATGACGCGGAAGGGTATCAGCGACCGTGGCGGAAGCGCTCCACGGCGGCAACCAGGGCGCGGCGGATGCCGGGTTCCAGCGCCGAGTGGCCGGCGTCCGGCACGATTGTCAGGCGCGCGGCGGGCCAGGCGGCGGCGAGGTCGAAGGCGGTGCAGGGCGGGCACACCATGTCGTAGCGGCCCTGCACGATCTCCGCCGGGATGCGGCCGATGCGGTCCATCCCGCCGAGCAGGCCCTCGGGCGGCAGGAACAGGCCGTGCGCGAAGTAATACGCCTCGATCCGCGCCAGCCCGAGTGCCGTGCGGTCCTGCGCGAAGGAGGCGACCGTGTCGGGGCTCGGCAGCAAGGTGCTGCACGACCCCTCGTAGACCGACCAGGCGCGCGCCGCCGGCAGGTGCACCGAGGGGTCTGGGTCGGTCAGGCGGCGAAGATAGCTGCCCAGCACGTTTTTCCGCTCTGGCTCGGGCAGAAACCGGACGAACTGGCCGTGCGCATCCGGAAAAATCGCGCGCAGGCCGTCCATGAACCAGCGCACCTCCTCCGCGCGGCCGAGGAACACCCCGCGCAGCACGCAGCCGGCGACCCGCTCGGGGTGCGCCTGCGCGTAGGCCAGCGCCAGGGTGGAACCCCAGGAGCCGCCGAACAGCAGCCAGCGGTCGATGCCGAGATGGCGGCGCAACACCTCGATGTCGGCGACGAGGTCGGCGGTGGTGTTGTCCGCCAGACTGCCGAGCGGGCGGGAGCGGCCGGCGCCGCGCTGGTCGAAGATCGCCACCCGCCAGAAATCGGGGTCGAAGAACCGCCGGTGCACCGCCCCCGCGCCGGCGCCCGGCCCGCCGTGCAGGAACAGCACCGGCCGACCGCGCGGGTTACCGACTTGTTCCCAGTACATCACGTGCCCGGCGGAGAGCGGCAGGTAGCCGGTCTCGAACGGGCCGATCTGGGGGAATAGGTCGCCGCGCGGCATGATCGAGGATGTATAAAGCCCGCCGGCGTGGCGGAACAGGCCGCGCGGCGGTAGAATCCGCGCCATGCACCGCATCTGGATCGCGCTCGGCTCGCTGGCGGGCCTCTCCGGCGTGGCGATGGCCGCCTACGCCGCGCATGGCCTGCCCGGACGGCTCGACCCGGCCCGGCTTGAGATGGTGCGGAGCGGCGTGCAGATGCAGGTCTGGCACGCCCTCGCGCTGGTGCTGTGCGGCGTGTGGACGGCGGCGCGCGGCGGCGGCCTTGCCCACGCGGCGGGGGCGGCGTTCGTGCTCGGGCTGCTCGGGTTCTGCGGCGCGGTCTACGCCCTGGCGCTGGGCGGCATCCGGCTGCCCGCCGTGGCCCCGACCGGCGGAATTCTGCTGATGGCGGGCTGGGCGCTGCTCGGGCTTTCCGCCGTGTGGCGCGGCTGACCCCGCCGCCTCACGCCGCCGCCCGCCGGAACAGCCGCCGCCCAACGCCGCCGCGAGCCTCAGCGCGGTCGCCATCGCCGGCAGCCCGGCGCCCATCAGCGCGAACGCGAGCCCGTATGCCGCGCCAAGCAGCGGCAGGGTCCAGCCCACCATGCGCAGATAGAGCACGCCGGCCGCCTGCGCCTCCGGGGCGGCGACGAACAGGCCCACCCAGAGGCGGGGCAGCAGCAGCGCCGCCGCGCCGAAGCCGAGCCCGATCACCGCGGCGACCAGCACGCTCGCCCGCGCGACGGCCCGCGCCCGGGCCGGCCGGCCGGCACCGAGATTGGCCGCGATCATGGCGATCACCGCCGAGCCGAGCCCGAAGGTGATCGGGTTCTGCAGCAATTCCAGCCGCTGCGCCGCGCCATAGCCCGCCAGCGCCGCCGAGCCGAACCCGGCCACCATCGACGTCACCGCGATGGTCACGGCCTGGGTCATCAGCGTGGTCAGCCCGGCCAGCGTGCCGACCCGCAGCACCGTGCCCCACAGCGCGAGGCGCGGCGCCATCGCCGCCCGCGCCAGCCGCACCGCCCCGCGTCCCCGCGCCGGGATAGCAGGCGAGCACCGCCGCCCCGGTCGCATAGGAGGCCAGCACCGCGACGCCGGCGCCCGCGACGCCGGGTGCGGGGAACGGGCCGAGCCCGAGGATCAGCACCGGCGATGCGATTACGTCGGAGGTTAAGTGGTTGGGGAGGTAAGTGGTTGGGACGTAAGCGCCCGGATCCGGGTTCTTCACGTCGTCGGCATCGCCCGGATCGGGGCTCGTTGGGGCGGAGATATTGCCCGGATCGGGGCTCGTCGGGCAGCGCGGATCGCCCCGATCGGGGCTGGGCGCGGTTGCGGCCCGTAGCCGGGGGCGGTAGCGTCTTGCATACGCAACGTACGGGGACATCAGCCAGTTGGCCTTCGCGCCACCGACGCGTCGCCTCGCCGCGATCCTGGCAGCCGATGTCGTCGGCTACTCGCGGCTCATGCATGAGGACGAGGATGCGACCCACGCGCGGTTCAGCGCGGCGATGGCCGACATCATCGCGCCGTCGGTCGCGCGCCACCGGGGACGGATGGTCAAAAGCACCGGCGACGGCTTCATCGCCGAATTCGCGAGCGCCGTCGAAGCCGTGCGCTGTGCGCTCGAGTTCCAGGTCGCCGTCATCCAGGAGACGTCCGGCCGCTCGCCGGCACAGCGGATGCTGTTCCGCGTAGGAATCAACGTCGGCGACGTCATCGTCGAGGACCGCGATGTCTACGGGGACCACGTCAACCTCGCCGCGAGACTGGAGCAATTGGCCGAGCCGGGCGGCATCCTGATATCGGGCTCCGTCCACGAATACGTGAACGGCAGGGTCGCCTGCCGGTTCGAGGATTTTGGCGAGCGGCAGGTCAAGAACATCGCCCGCCCCATCCGCATCTTCCGCGTATCACCGATCGCTCCGTCGGCCCCACAGCGGATCACGGCAAGCGAAGCTGCGGCTGCCGATTTGCGCCGGGTTCTCAGACTGACGCTGTTCGGGTCGGTGTCGCTGCGGGTTGGCGAGCAGGAGATCCCGCTGAGAAGCCTGAAGTCGCGCGCCATCATCGGCTATGTGGCGCTCGGCAAGTCGTTGCTGGAGACGCGCGAGAGACTGGTCGGCCTGCTATGGAGCGAGTCGGGCGAAGCACAGGCGCGCGCCGTGCTGCGCCAGGTCGTTCGCGAATTGCGCGGTCGCCTCAAGGAAGCGGGATACGAGGGCCTGCGCATCGGGCAGCGCGAAATCGGGCTGAAGCCGGAGGCGATCGAGGTCGATGTCTTCGCCGTGCTCGCGGCGGCGGAGGCGGGCGAGGTGCATCCGCTGCTGCTGGAGAGGCAGCATCTCGCGGAACAACTGCTCGCGGGGCTTGAGGATCTCGATCCGGCATTCCGCGTTTGGTTGCTTGCGAAACGACAGACCTTGGGCGAGCGGTTGCTGCGTGCGCTGGAGGTCGCGATGGCGGACGTGCAGGCCGGCTCGCGCCAGGAGACGCGATTGGCGACGGCGATCGTCAATCTCGACCCGACGCACGAGGACGCCTGCCGCCGGCTGATGCGGGCCCGCGCACTGGCCGGCGATGTCGCCGGCGCGTTGCGCGCCTACAAGGATCTCTGGGATCTGCTGGCCGACGAATACGACATGGAGCCGTCGGACGTCACGCAGGCGCTCGTCGCCGAGATCAAGTCCGGTACCTTGGTCGCGGCGCCGCCTGCTTCACACACCGCGGATGTCGGCTCGAAGGCGTTGGCGAGAGGCGCGACGCGGCTTGCCATCTCGGTCCAGGCGGTCGCCATGCACCACGTGGATCCCGAAAAGTCGCATCTGGTGACGGGATTCCGCCAATACCTGATCGGATCGCTGATCCGCTTCCGCGAATGGCAGGTCACTCGACTCCGCGTTCGGGAACGACGTCACGAGCAGGTCCGACAGATCGGGCGGCTGGTACGAGTTGCAGATGAACGTCCATCAGGACGGTCCGTCGCTGCATCTCATCCTGATGCTGAAGGAATTGGAGACCAAGCTCTACATCTGGAGCGATGGCTTCGAGCTCAAGCTGGAGAACTGGTTCGAATCGCAGCGGAGGGTGGTGCAGCGGATCGCGATGGCGCTCAACGTGCACCTCTCGGCCGAACGATTGCGCCGCTTCTCGGAGCATCCCGACGTCTCGCTCGGCGTCCACGATCGCTGGCTGCGCTGTCAGACGCTGATACGGATGTTCGATCCGCGGCACTGGGGCCGCGCCGCCGCCCAGTTCACCGAGATCATCGCGGCGGCGCCGAACTTCGTGCCGGCCTATTGCGGCCTGGCCGACATGAACAACACCGAGCACATCGCGCATCCAGGCACGTTCCGCACGCGCGAGCGCGAGCAAAGGGCGCTGCACTTCGCCCGACAGGCGGTGCAGCTCGATCCATCCGACATGCGGGCGCACCGCTCGCTGGCCTGGGCGAACGCGATGGCCAAGCAGTACACCCAGGCGGTCGTGCACATCGAGACGGCCTGCGAGCTGAACCCGAACAATTCGTGGACGCGCATTTCCGCGGCCCTGCTCCTCGCCTTCTGCGGCCAGACGCAGCGATCGGCCGAGTTCGCCCGCGATGCGCTCGACATGACGCTGGCGCCGAGCCGGACGCATTGGGCCTTTCAGGCGGACATCCAATTCCTCAGCGGCCGGTACGACGCGGCGGTGGAGGCGGCCGACCGCGCACAGGACGTGCTCTGGGCGGTTCCGGCGTGGCGCGCGGCGGCGCTCGCCCATCTCGGCCGCACGGAGGAAGCGGCGGCCGACGCGGCGCGCTTTCTCGAACGGGTTCGCGCGAGCTGGTTCGGCGCCGAGCCGGCCACCGACGAGACCATCATGCGATGGATGCTGCACCTCTATCCGATCAGCCGTCGCGCGGATTGGGAGCGCCTGCGCGACGGCTTGCACGCGGCTGGCGTGCCGACCGGCGGCATCGACCATCACGGCTGGTGAGCCCGCGCCGCGGATGGCGCCGGCTGACGTTCACATGCACTCGTTGATGACGTATTCGCCGAGCCGCCGGAGCATCATCGCTTCCAGTTCGGCCTTGCCGAGATCGACCTTATGGGCGCCGCCGAACACGACGGCGTAGAAGCCCGGCAGCGGGTAGTGTCGCTGGCCGGGAGGGCGAAGGGCGATCGCGTCCAGCAGCCTCTTGTCGTGGTCGATCATCGCCTGTGCCGGAAGCGGGATGCCGATCGGGTCGGTCGGCGTCCCATAATCCCAGAACGTGACGCCACGGTCCGGGGCGCCCTGGACAGTGCCGGCGACCCTGGCTTGCGCCATCGCGACACGCAACGCCTCCACGGTTGTCGGCCGGTTGGGGGAGTTGATCCAGCTTTCGACCAGAGCGCCCCAGCGCACCCAGTTGCCGTTGTCGTCGTCGATGGTGATGTTATGCATTCTCGTTTCCTTCTTGGAGCCCTTCGCGGCGGGCGACACGTCGCACGGCGACAACGGGCGGTACACTCGCGGAGCAGGCGTGAATCGGGCGTGAGTCGGATTGCGCGATGACGACCGGCTCGCCGGGGCGCTATCGAGTTCCCCATCCCGTGATCGCCCGCAGGATCGAGAGCCCGGCGCTGCGCCGGCTCGACAGCACGTCCATCTCCTCCTGGCCGTTCTTGTTGAGCGGCAGCGCCCAGACGAAATCGGATGTGCGCGCCCCGTTGTGACAGCCCATGCACGTGGTCGGCACCATGCAGACGACTTGCGTGCTCTGCAGGAACGTCTCGATCACGGTGTTCGTCAGGTTGGAGTGCTGATCGGTCACGCAGGGCGGTTGTGGCAGCGCGTCAATGCCGTTATTGCTCGTAAACCCCTGCTTGCCCGGCCACTCGGCCACGACGAGCTCGTAGTTGGCCCAGACGCTTCCCGCATCGGCGAGAGTTTTGCGCCACGCGGCATTGACGGTCGCCGTGCCGCCCGCGATCGGGTTGATCCGCTCGACGTTGAAGGGCGACGGCGTCACTCCTCCGGGAAGCGGGATGATCGTGTCGCGCGGCGGATCTGTCGGCATCGGATTGCCGCTGCCGTCGTTGAACGTCCCCACGGACCGCGGGCCGACGCCGCGCAACGGCGCGTTGTCCACCTGCTCGAACGATGCCCAGATCCATTGCGGGCTTAGCTTGGTCTTGTGCACGATATGGAGCCCCACCAACCCGACCAGGGCCGATCGACACGCAAGAGTGAGCGGATCCTGCAGCAACGCCTCGCGCATGTAGAACCGGCCCGATGCCTGGGACCGCGCGTCCATCTCTATCCAGGCGGACTTGACCGTGATCGCGCCCAGGGGCGCAGTCGCGGCCGACGTGGGTGGGGCGCCGCTCGGGAGAGGAAGTTTGGATACGTTGTAGAGCTGATGGGCCTGGATCAGGTCGAACTCGCTGCGGTCAAAGGCGGCCAGGTAGCGGACCAGGCTGCCGTTCTGCGCCACCAGGACGTGCGAGAGCTCCTTGAATTTGGGCTCGGTCACGTTGCCGAACTCGTGCAGCGCGGCGAGGACCAGCAAGTCGCGCCCGATCGGCGGCGCGTTCGCGCACGGGGTGGCGATGGTCGGGTGGAGATTCCAGTCCAGCGGCCGCGCGGCCTTGGCAAGAAATGTCTCCCAGTTCGCCTTGTAGGTCTCGAACACCCGCGGGCCGTTCATGTCGGTGATCTTGCGGTTGGTATCGGGAGCACCGCGCATGGAACTGGATGCCGGCCAGACCAGCATCTTGAATGTCTGCCATGCCATGTCGTCGAAATATTCGAGGGCTTGCGCGCCGCCGGCATGCGGGCAGACATCGTTCGGGATGCCGTCGGGCGCGAGCGAGACCACCGGCGGGCAGGGCGGTCCGACTTGCGCGAGCCCCCGCGCGGGCGCGAGGGCAAGGATCGCCAGGACCGCTGCCCCGATCACCGACGCCCGGCTCAGCCAGGGCGTCCCCGCGCGGGGCGACGGAGAGATGGGTCGGAAGCCAATGCCGCGCATGCCCGCACCCCCGCTCGATCAGGAACGTTGCGCAATCCTAGCGGTCTCGTCAAAGGAACGCAACAATTTCGCGCAGGCTGCGATCTCAGCCCCCCGCCGCCTGCTCCAGGCGGAAGCGCGCACTCGGATACACGCCCAGCACGCGCACCTCGGTCGAGAAGAACTGCAGTTCCTCGAGCGCGCGGCGCAGCGGCGGCTGCTCGGGGTGGCCGTCGACGTCGCAGAGGAACTGGGTGGCGGTGAAATGCCCGTCCACCATGTAGCTCTCCAGCTTGGTCATGTTCACCCCGTTGGTGGCGAACCCGCCGAGCGCCTTGTAGAGCGCGGCGGGAACGTTGCGCACGCGGAACACGAACGTCGTCATCAGGTCGGGTGCCGCGGTCGGCGGGATGCTCGGGCGTGGCGCCATGACGTAGAAGCGCGTGGTGTTGTGCGCCGCGTCCTCGACGTTGGCGCGCAGGATGTCGAGCCCGTAGATCTCGGCGGCGAGCGAGGAGGCGATCGCCGCGTCCTCGGGGTTGTTCCACTCCGCGATCAGCTCGGCCGCGCCGGCGGTGTCGGCCTCCACCACCGGCTGCAGCGCGAGGTCGCGCAGCATCAGCCGCACCTGGCCGAGGGCGACGGGATGCGAGTGCGCCCGCCGCAGCCCGGCGATGCTGGCGCCGCGCGGGGCCAGCAGGCAGTGCTCGACGCGCTGGAAATGCTCGCCCACCACGAACAGGCCGGATTCGGGCAGCAAATGGTGGATGTCCGGCACCCGCCCGGCGAGGCTGTTCTCGCAGGGCAGCATGGCGAGCGCGGCGCGCCCCTGCCGCACCGCCTCGATCGCCGCCTCGAAGGTCTCGCAGGGCAGCGTCGTCATCGCCGGGAAGGCGGCGCGGCAGGCGAGGTCCGAATAGGCGCCGGGAACCCCCTGGAAGGCGATTGCTCCCGCTTTGCCCCCCGCTTTGTCCAGGGTCTTGCTTGACGTCATGCGCGGCCTCCCGCTGGCGTCGCGAGCAGCCGGCGCGCGCGCTCCAGATCGGCCTCGGTATCGACGCCGAACGGGCCGAATTCGACGCGCGCGCAGGCGATCCGCATCCCGGCCTCCAGCGCGCGCAGCTGTTCCAGCTTCTCCCGCTGCTCGAGCGGCGAGGGCGGCAGCGCCACGAAGTTTTTCAAGGCGGCGCGGCGGTAAGCATAGACGCCGATATGGTGCCATAGCTCTCCCTCGCCCCAGGGGATCGCGGCGCGGGAGAAATACAGCACTGGCGCGGTGGCGCGGCCGGGGGCGAAGGCGCAGGCGGCCTTCACCACCGAGGGCAGCGCGGCCTCCTCGGCCGAGCCGATCGGCGCCACCAGGGTCGCGATGTCCACCGCCGGATCGGCCAGCGGCGCGAGCAGGGCGCGGAGCGCGGCGGGCTCGATGGTCGGCAGGTCGCCTTGCAGGTTGACGATGATGTCGTGCCGCTCCTCGGCATCGAGGGTGGCGAGGGCGGCGTGCACCCGGTCGGAGCCCGAGGGCAGGTCCGGGTCGGTCAGCACCGCGACGCCGCCCTCGCGGCGCACCGCCTCGGCGATCTCGGCGTCGCCGCAGGCCACCGCGGCGGGGCCGATCCCCGCCTCGCGCGCGCGGTCCAGCACGTGCGCGATCATCGGCCGGCCGCCAATGTCGGCCATCGGCTTGCCCGGCAGCCGCGAGGCGGCCATGCGGGCGGGGATGACGATGATCGGGTTCACGGACGGCGACCGGACGGCGGCAAGACGGTGGGTTGAAGCGGCAAGGTTCGTTCCCTATGGTGCGCGGCGTTTTTAGGTAGGCACGGGGCCGGGCGCAACGCCGCTCGCGGCCCGCATCTCAGCCTTGCAGCCGTCGCGTCAGCCCGAGGAAGTTCTGCCCGCATGGATACAATGGAGGTCAACAAGGCCGTTGCCGCGGTCCTGGTCGCCGGCATCGCCTTTTTCATCACGGGCACGATCGGCATGGGCCTGGTGCGCGAGGAAAGGCCGAAGGAGACGGCGATCAAGATCGAGGGCGTGCAGGCCGCTCCGGCCGCCGGCGCCGAGAAGCCGGCGCCGCTGCCGCCCATCGCGCCGTTCCTCGCCTCCGCCGACGAGGCCGCCGGCGAGGCGTTCGCCAAGAAGGTCTGCGCCGCCTGCCACACCTTCAACCAGGGCGGCAAGGCGGGTGTCGGGCCGAACCTCTACGGGGTGCTCGGCGGGCCGCACGCGCACATGCAGGGCTTCAACTACTCCGAGGCGCTGAAGTCGAAGAAGGGCCCCTGGACCTACGAGGAGCTCAACGAGTGGCTGCACAAGCCGAGCTCCTACGCCCCCGGCACCCGCATGTCCTTCCCCGGCATCCCGAGCGAGAAGGAGCGGGCGAACGTGATCGACTTCATCCGCTCGCTCTCGCCCAACCCGGAGCCGCTGCCGCCCGTGCAGCCCGCCGCGGCCGCGGCCCCGGCTGGCGCGGCGCCCCCGGCCGGTGCGGCACCCGCGGCTGGCGCGGCGCCCGCCGCCAAGCCTGGCGCCGTCCCGAACCCGGCCCCTGGAGCGGCGAGCCCTGCCCCCGGCGCGGCCAAGCCGACCGGCAGCAGCCAGGGCACCCAGCCCTCCGCCACGAGCAACCCGCCCGCCGAGTCCTCGCCCACCGCGAACCGGGCGCAGCAGACCCAGCCCGGGCCCGAGCAGGGCGCGGCCGGCGCGGGCACCCCCGCTCCCGCCGCCAAATCCCCCTGACCCCGGCTTGACGGCGGCGGACGAGCTAGTCGCGGCGGCCGCAGCCGCCGCCGACGGGGCCGGGGCGGTGATCCGGCCGCATTTCCGCGCCGGGCTCGCCGCCGACCTCAAGGGCGATCTGAGCCCGGTCACGCGGGCCGACCGCGAGGCCGAGCAGGCGATGCGGGCCATCCTGGCCGCCCGCTTCCCCGAGCACGGCATCCTCGGGGAAGAGTTCGGCCTCGACCGGCCGGCGGCGCGGCTGCGCTGGGTGCTCGACCCGATCGACGGCACCCGCGCCTTCATCACCGGCCGGCCGGTGTTCGGCACCCTGATCGGCCTGCTCGATGGCGACACGCCTATCCTCGGCATCATCGACCAGCCCGTCACCGGCGAACGCTGGGTCGGCGTGGCCGGCCGCCGCACGGAGTTTCGCGGCCCGTTCGGCGGCGCCGTGGGCTGCCGGCCCTGTGCGACGCTCGCCGAGGCGGAACTCTCCTGCACAAGTCCAGACATGTTTTCCGCGTCCGACCGGCCGCGCTGGGAGCGGCTGTCGGCGGCGGCGCGGCGCACCAGCTTCGGCGGCGACTGCTACGCCTACGGCCTGCTCGCCCTCGGCCAGATCGACGCCATCGCCGAGGCCGACCTCAAGCTGTGGGACTGGGCCGCGCTCGCCCCCGTGGTACAGGGCGCCGGCGGATCGCTGACCGACTGGCGCGGCCAGCCGCTCCGCCCCGACGGCGACGGCCGCGCGCTGGCGCTGGGCGACCGGGCGATGCTGGCCGAGGCGGTTGCGCTGCTGGCCTGATCCCTCTCCCTCTCCTTTCGGGAGAGGGCCGGGGTGAGGGGCGGCGCCGGAATCCGAGTCCCGCGTTACGCCGATTTCAGTATTGTCTCCCGGCACGGCAGGATACTGCCGGCGAAAAGGGAGACGTCCGTGCGCGCCATCGCCGCCATGCTGGTTGCCCTGCTGCTCGGTCTCACCGCCGCCCCGCCCGCGCGCGCCGCCGACGCGCCGGCGACCACCCGCTCGTACGCCGTCTCGATGCTCGGCAAGCCGGCGCTGCCGGCCGATTTTCCGTATTTTCCCTATGTGAACCCGAACGCGCCGAAGGGCGGCGAGATGGCGCTCTCCGCCCTCGGCAGCTTCGACAACTTCAACCGCTTCATCGTGCGCGGCACCGCGGCGGGCGAGATCAACCGGATCTACGACACGCTGCTGGTGCCCTCGGCCGACGAGGCGGCGACCGCCTACGGCCATCTCGCCAAGACCGTCGAGATCCCCGCCGACCGCATGTGGGTCGCCTTCGAGCTGCGCCCCGAGGCGCGCTTCAACGACGGCACGCCAGTCACCGCCGACGACGTCGCCTGGACCTTCAACACGCTGCGCACCCAGGGCCGCCCCTATTACCGGCAATACTACGCGGACGTGCAGGACGTGACGGTGGAAAGTCCGCAGCGCGTGGTGTTCCACCTCAAATCCAACAGGAACCGCGAGCTGCCGCTGATCCTCGGCGAGATGCCGGTGCTGCCCAAGCACTGGTGGGAGGGCCGCGACTTCTCCCGCCCGCTCACCGACCCGCCGCTCGGCTCCGGCCCGTACCGGGTGGACCATTTCGAGTTCGGCCGCACGGTCGTCTACAAGCGGGTCGACAATTGGTGGGCGAAGGATCTGCCGACCGGCAAGGGCCTCTACAATTTCGACACCATCCGCCTGGAGTATTTCCGCGACGCGACCGTCGCGCTGGAGGCGTTCAAGGCCGGCCATATCGACTTCCGCATGGAGAACGTCGCCAAGCAATGGGCCACCGCCTACGATTTCCCCGCCCGTCAGCAGGGGCTGGTGAAGCTCGAGGAGATCAAGCACCGATTGCCCACCGGGATGCAGGGCTTCGCGATGAACACGCGCCGCGGGGCGTTCAAGGATCCGCGCGTGCGCGAGGCGCTCGCCTGGGCGTTCGATTTCGAGTGGGCGAACAAGAACCTGTTCTACGGCGCCTACAAGCGCGACCTCAGCTACTTCAGCAACAGCGAGCTCGCCTCGTCCGGCATCCCGCAGGGCGCGGAGCTCGCGCTGCTGGAGCCCTATCGCGACAAGCTGCCGCCCGAGCTGTTCACCCAGGAGTACAAGCTGCCGGTGACGGACGGCTCGGGCAACAACCGCGAGGAGCTGAAGCGCTCGCTCGAGCTGCTCAAGCAGGCCGGCTACGAGGTCAAGGACCGCAAGCTGGTCGGCCCCGACGGGCAGCCGCTCTCCTTCGAGATCCTGCTGAGCGAGCCGACCTACGAGCGCGTGTCGCTGCCCTACACGCAGACGCTCGCCAAGATCGGCATCGACGCGCGCGTCCGCACGGTGGACCCGTCGCAGTACCAGCACCGGCTCGACAATTACGATTTCGACATGGTGATCGAGACGATCGGCGAGAGCGAGAGTCCGGGCAACGAGCAGTCCGCGTACTGGACCTGCGGCTCGGCCGAGCAGGAGGGCGGCGAGAACCTCATGGGCGTGTGCAGCCCGGTGACCGACGCGCTGGTGGGCAAGGTGGTCAACGCCGCGGACCGCGACACGCTGATCACCGCGACGCACGCGCTCGACCGCGTACTGCTGTGGAACTGGTACGTGGTGCCGAACTGGCACCTCGACTATTTCCGCGTCGCCTACTGGAACAAGTTCGCCCGCCCGGACAAGGTGATCCGCTCCGGCTTCACGCTGGACAGCTGGTGGCTCGACCCCAAGCTCGCGGCCGATACCGAAGCCGGCAAGGCGAGCGGGAAGTAATGGTGGATCATTGCACCGTCATGGCCGGCGCAGGCCGGCCATCCACGACTTCCGACGCGCGCGGGAAGGCGTGGATCGCCGGGACAGGCCCGGTGATGACGGAGACTGTATCGGCCGCCCCGTGACCGCATACCTCTTCCGCCGGCTGCTGCTGATCATCCCGACGCTGTTCGGCATCATCGCGATCAACTTCGTGGTCATCCAGTTCGCGCCGGGCGGGCCCGTCGAGCAGATGATCGCCGAGCTCAAGGGTCGCGGCGATACCACCGGGCGGATCACCGGCGGCGCGGCGGAGACCGCCGCACCCACCTCGGAGGGCAACTATCGCGGTGCGCGCGGGCTCGATCCGCATCTGGTGGCCGACATCAAGAAGATGTTCGGCTTCGACAAGCCGCCGCTGGTGCGCTTCAAGGACATGCTGCTCGGCTATCTGCGCTTCGATTTCGGCCGCTCGCTGTTCCGCGACCAGACGGTGATCGGGCTGATCCTGCAGAAGATGCCGGTCAGCATCTCCATCGGATTGTGGTCCACGCTGCTGGTCTATTGCGTGTCGATCCCGCTCGGCATCGCCAAGGCGGTGCGCGACGGCAGCCGCTTCGACGTGGCGAGCAGCGCCATCGTGCTGGTCGGCTACGCGGTGCCGGCGTTCCTGTTCGCCATTCTCCTCGTCGTGCTGTTCGCCGGCGGCAGCTTCGTCAACTGGTTCCCGCTGCGCGGCCTGACCAGTCCCGGCTCGGAATACTGGAGCTGGCCGGCGCGCATCGTCGACTACATGTGGCACATGGTGCTGCCCACCATCGCGCTGGTCGCCGGCGGCTTCGCCAGCCTGACGATGCTGACCAAGAACTGCTTCCTCGAGGAGATCCACAAGCAGTACGTCGTCACCGCGCGCGCCAAGGGAGCGAGCCAGAACCGCGTGCTGTACGGCCACGTGTTCCGCAATGCCATGCTGCTGATCGTGGCGGGCTTCCCCGCCGCGTTCATCGGCATCCTGTTCTCCAGCGCGCTGCTGGTGGAGATCATCTTCTCGCTCGACGGGCTCGGGCTGCTCGGCTTCCAGTCGGCGATCCAGCGCGACTATCCGGTGATGTTCGGCACGCTCTACATCTTCACCCTGCTCGGCCTGCTTGATGCAGATCGTCGGCGACGTGATGTACACCATCGTCGATCCCCGCATCGACTTCGAGGCGCGGCGGTGACGATCCCTCGCATGGCCGGGCTTGCCGGCCATCCGCGCGCGAGACGGTGGTGCCAGGCCGGCGCCCTTTGCAACGGCCAGGTGGCCGGGTCCGCCCGCCATGCGGTCGCGAGAGGCCATCGTCGTGCGCCCGCGCCGCCTCGCTCTCCCCGCTCAATCGCCGCCGCCTCGCGATCTTTCGCGCGCACACGCGCGGCTACTGGTCGATGTGGATCTTTCTCACGCTGTTCGGCATCTGCCTGTTCGCCGAATTCGTCGCCAACGACCGGCCGCTGCTGATCCGCTTCGAGGGCCATTGGTACGTGCCCGTGCTGCAGGACTACAGCGAGGACACGTTCGGCGCCGACTTCCTGCCGACCGACGCCGACTACGACGATCCCGACGTGAAGAAGGCGATCAACGCGCATGGCTGGATGATCTGGCCGCTGCTGCCCTACAGCTATCAGACGACGATGCGGCGCATGGACCAGCCGGCCCCCTCGCCGCCGTCGTGGAAGAACCCGCTTGGCACCGACGACCAGGCGCGCGACGTGCTGGCGCGGGTGATCTACGGCTTCCGCATCTCGGTGCTGTTCGGCTTCACCCTGACCGCCATCGCCTCGGTCGTCGGCATCGCCGCCGGCGCGGTGCAGGGCTTCTACGGCGGCACGCTCGACCTGCTGTTCCAGCGTTTCATCGAGATGTGGTCGAACATGCCGCAGCTCTACATGCTGATCATCCTGGGCAGCATCATCGCCCCCGGCTTCTGGGTGCTGCTGATCTTCCTCCTGGCGTTCAGCTGGATGCACCTGACGGGCGTGGTGCGCGCCGAGTTCCTGCGCGGCCGCAATCTCGACTACGTGCGCGCGGCCAAGGCGCTCGGCGTCTCCGACGCGCGGGTGATGTGGCGCCACATCCTGCCCAACGCGATGGTCGCGACGCTCACCTTCCTGCCGTTCACCCTGTCGGGCTCGGTGACGGTGCTCGCCAGCCTCGACTTCCTCGGCTTCGGCCTGCCGCCGGGCTCGCCCTCGCTCGGCGAACTGGTGTCCCAGGGCAAGAACAATCTTTCCGCACCTTGGCTCGGACTTACGGCGTTCTTCGTGCTGGGCGGCGTGCTTACCTTGCTGATCTTCACCGGCGAGGCGGTGCGCGACGCCTTCGACCCGCGCCGCCTGCCCAGATGAGCCCCCCGTGATGAGCCCCTGGGGATGAGCCTCGTCGAAGTCGATGAGCTCTCGGTCGCGTTCGGCGACAAGCGCGTGGTCGATCGGGTGTCGTTCACGCTGGATCGCGGCGAGACCCTCGCACTGGTCGGCGAGAGCGGCTCGGGCAAGTCGCTCACCGCGCTGTCGCTGCTGCAGTTGCTGCCCACCGGCTGCCTGAACCCGACCGGGCGGATCGCCCTCGACGGCAAGCAGATGATCGGCGGCGACGCGCGGACCTTGCGGCGCGCGCGCGGCGAGCTGGCGGGGATCATCTTCCAGGAGCCGATGACCAGCCTCAACCCGCTGCACCGTATCGGCAAGCAGGTGGCCGAGGCGGTGCGGCTGCATCGCCCGCTCGCCGGGGCGGCGCTGCGCGCGCGGGTGATCGAGGTGTTGGGATATGCGGGCTTCGCCGATGCCGAGCACCGGCTTGACGCGTTCCCGCACCAGTTGTCCGGCGGACAGCGCCAGCGGGTGATGATCGCGATGGCGCTCGCCAACGATCCCGCGCTGCTCATCGCCGACGAGCCGACCACGGCGCTCGACGTCACCATCCAGGCGCAGATCCTCAAGCTGCTCGCCGAGCTGAAGGCGGCGCGGGGGCTCGCGCTGCTGCTCATCAGCCACGACCTCGAGATCGTCCGCCGCTACGCCGACCGGGTGTGCGTGATGAAGGATGGCAGGGTGGTGGAGGCCGGGCGCGTCGCCGACATCTACGCCCGCCCGCAGCACCCCTACACGCGGATGCTGCTCGCGGCACAGCCGAAGGGCCGGCCGCGGCCGATCGCCGGCAACGCCCGCACCTTGCTCGACACGCGGGACGTGCGCGTCCACTTCGCCATCCGCCGCGGCGTGCTGCGCCGCGCGGTCGGCTTCGTGCGCGCGGTGGATGGCGTGAGCATCGCGGTGCACGCGGGCGAGACGGTCGGGCTGGTCGGCGAGAGCGGCTCGGGCAAGAGCACGATGGGGTTCGCCTCGCTCCGGCTGCTCGCAGCCGACGGGCATGTCGCGTTCGAGGGCAAGGAGCTTGCCAAGCTCGACAAGCGCAAGCTGCGCCGACTGCGGGCGCGGATGCAGATCGTGTTCCAGGATCCGTTCGGCAGTCTTTCCCCCCGCCTCTCGGTCGGCGAGATCGTCGCCGAGGGCCTGTCCGTGCACGAGCCGCGCCTGTCGCGCGCCGAGCGCGACGCGCGCGTCGCCGAGGCGCTGGCCGAGGTCGGGCTGTCGCCGGAGCAGTCGGAACGCTACCCGCACGAGTTCAGCGGCGGCCAGCGCCAACGCGTCGCCATCGCGCGGGCGATGGTGCTGAAGCCGCATTTCGTCGTGCTCGACGAGCCGACCAGCGCGCTCGACATGTCGGTGCAGGCACAGATTGTTGCGCTATTGCGCGGGCTGCAGGAGCGGCACGCGCTCGGCTACCTGTTCATCAGCCACGACCTGAAAGTGGTGCGCGCGCTGGCACATCGCGTGGTGGTGCTGCGGCACGGTCGCGTGGTGGAGGAAGGCCCCGCCGAGCGCATCTTCGCCGCCCCGCGCGAGGACTACACCCGCGCCCTGATGGCCGCCGCGTTCTCCCTGGAAGCCGACCCCGCGGTGGCCGCCGAGGAGGACGACCCCGCTCCCATCGCCGCACCGATGCGTTGATCGCACGGATCGTGCGCGGCGAGCCGAGGGCCGCCTCAGAACCAGAGGAACTGGCCGGTGCCGGCGATCTGCTGGATGACGTCGAAGTCGCGTCGGTTGCCCGTCAGGACGGGAACGCCGGCTTTCGCGGCCGTGAGATAGATCAGCGTGTCGTTCAGCAGGCCCGAGCGCTGCGACCGCGCGCGCCCCTGCACTCGCGCCAGCACGCCCGCGATTACCGCCGCGGTGATCCAGACGTCCTCATCAGGCGCGAGAAGCCGACCGGGTGGGACGCTGCCGAACAGCTCGCTGTAGTGATTGCGCTGTGCGGCCCAGCCTGCGGCGGAGGGGCTATATGCCGCCAGCCCCAGCGCGAGTTCGGCGAAGCAGACGGAACAATGGAACAGAAGCGACCGGTCCAGCACCTCCTGCACCCCCGCCGGAAGGCCGCCCGCCGCGTCGGCGATGTAGACGTTGGTATCCGGGAGGAGCCGGAGTTGCGATCCTGTCAGGGTCTCGGCCCGCACAAACGCGTCGTCCGGCCTGTTCGCGAGCGGGGTGGTTTTCTTGTCGGGCTTTATCCGGCGCAGGATAGCGTCGAGATCAAGGCTCAATCTTCGGCAGCCCGGCAAGACGTCCGCGCGTCCGCTTCATGAAGGCCGCGACCGGGTCGGGGCGCGCGAGAGAGGCAAGCGCTGCGATACCGAGCTCGGTCGTGCTCTGAATGCCGGTCTCCCGACGCGCGGCCTCAACGAGCGCGCGGGGCGCACGGAAGCTGACATGTTCCGTTCGTTCGCCGTCGAGTAAGCCCGCCCGTTGCGCGTCCTCGACCGCCGCGGCTGCCGCCGTAACCAGCGCGCCGGGCGTTTCGGTGTGCCGCCTCGCCCTCGGGCGACTTTCTGAAGCCCTCACCTGACGAACCGCCGATGCGTTCGACTTTGCCATGTGTGCAAGATAAGCACCCCTGTCACACAGGACAACATCTCGTTTTGAAGCGGCGGAAGAAGTCGCCCCGCAGACCTACGTCGGCACGCTCGCGCCTTGGAATGATCCTGTTAGGGAATTATAAGCACCACCCAGCATAGCATGGCGAGACAAACGGAGATTCTACACGGAACCGTATGAGTCCCAGAAAGGGTCACATGCAATGACCAGCTTTGTTCGTCCACTTTCAGCACGTAACCGGACCCTGGATGAGAAGGGCGCCATCTCCTACGCAGGCCGGGACATCGGGTACGAATACCGCCGGAAATTCGGCGCCTTCCTACGCCGGCGTCGGCTCGACCTTGGCCTGACCCAGACCCAGCTTGGGAAAGCACTCGGGGTCGGCTTCTCGGCCGTTTCGGCGATGGAGAATGGCCGAATCGCTCTGCCGGCCGACCGGGCCGAGGCAATGGCCGAGATGCTCAAGATCGACAAGACCGAGATGGGCAAACTCTACCTGCGGTGGAGCAACCCCTGGATCTACAAGCTGATCTACGACCCGCAGGATCAAAGGCTACTCGACGATCTAGCTTCGATACCGTCAAGAGTGGGGGTAAACCCAGCCATACCGCTACGCACCCGCGCATGACGAGGTCGCGCGGGGCTCGCAGTATAATTTGTCCGAAGCGGCTCGCGAGACTTGCTAATCGCTGGAGCGGGTGAAGGGAATCGAACCCTCGTATGCAGCTTGGGAAGCTGCCGTTCTACCATTGAACTACACCCGCGCCGGGTCGCCGTCCGTCATGGCCGGGCTTGACCCGGCCATCCACGACTTCGCTGGTGACAAAGACGTGGATGCCCGGCACAAGGCCGGGCATGACGGTGAGAGGCCGTCGGTCCTCAGCATAAGTGCCCCGCCTTGACGGCGCAATCCGCCCGCGCCTAGGTTGCCCCCGGCTCAAGCCCCCTGGGCGAAAGCCCCTCGTGATTTGTCCGGCCGGATTGCGGCGAGGTGAAACAAGCGCGCTAAAGAGGCCAGCGGCTCGCGACCGATCCATCCGGCGATCCGCTGCTCCGAGGTCGGGCCAAACGCGAGAGGCCCAGACATCCATGTCCGACACCCCTTCCTTCCGTCCCGGCACCACGCTGATCCACGGCGGCATCCAGCGCAGCCATTTTGGCGAGACCGCCGAGGCGCTCTACCTCACCTCCGGCTTCGTCTACGACAGCGCCGAGCAGGCCGAGGCGACCTTCCGCAACGAGGTCGAACGCTACCAGTACTCCCGCTTCGACAACCCGACTGTCGCCATGCTGGAGGCCCGCCTCGCGCAGATCGAGGGTGCGGAGGCGTGTCGGGTCATGGCGTCCGGCATGGCGGCGGTGCATGGCGCGCTGTTCTCGCACCTGAAAACGGGCGATCGCGTGGTGGCGTCGCGCGCGCTGTTCGGCGGCTGCTTCTGGATCGTTTCCATCCTTCTCCCGCGCTTCGGCATCGAGGCCGAGTTCGTCGACGGGCCCGACCTCGACCAATGGCGCGCCGCCCTTGCCAAACCGACCCAGCTCGTGCTGCTGGAAACGCCGTCCAACCCGATGCTGGAGGTCGTCGACCTCGCCGCGATCGGCGAGCTCGCGCACGCATCCGGCGCGATCGTCGTGGTGGACAACGTGTTCGCCACGCCGCTTGGGCAGAAGCCGCTCGAGTTCGGCGCCGATGTCGTCGTGTATTCCTGCACCAAGCACATCGACGGCCAGGGCCGCGTGCTCGGCGGCGCGGTGCTGGGCGCGCGCAAATGGATCGAGGAGACGCTGCAACCCTTCGTGCGCAACACCGGCCCGACGCTTTCCGCGTTCAACGCCTGGCTGCTGCTGAAGGGGCTGGAAACCCTCAAGCTGCGGGTCGACGCCGCGACGCGCAACGCCGAGGCGGTTGCCGATTTCCTCGCAGCCCGGTCCGAGGTGAGCCGGGTGTGGTACCCGACGCGCAAGGACCATCCGCAGCACGCGCTCGCCGCGCGACAGATGAGCGGGGGCGGCACGATGGTGACGTTCGAGGTGCGCGGCGGCAAGGCGGGCGCGTTCCGCGCGATGAACGGCTTTCGGCTCATCGCGCTGTCCAACAATCTCGGCGATTCGAAGTCGCTCGCGACGCATCCGGCGACCACGACGCATATGCGGATCGGCCCGGAGGAGCGGGCGCGGCAGGGCATCACCGACGGCGCCATCCGGCTCTCGGTGGGGTTGGAGGACGTGGAGGATCTGACGGAGGATCTGGCGCGCGGGCTGGCCGAGGTCGCGCCGGTCGCCCGCGCCGCCGAGTGAGCGACGCTGGACAATCCCTGCGCCCGCGCCTTGAATCCGCCGGGGATTCGCAGCGAGAAAGCGGGCGTCTCATGGCCGAGGACTACGCAAAGACCACGCGCCACATCCGCGTCACGGTCCGGTCCTTCTACCTCGAGGACCAGTCCAAGCCCGAGGACAGCCACTACGTCTGGGCCTATCGCGTGCGGATCGAGAATTGCGGGCGCGAGCCGGTGCAGCTGCTGCGACGCACCTGGCACATCACCGACGGCCACGGCCGCTCGCAGCACGTCCACGGCGCCGGGGTGGTGGGCGAGCAGCCGCTGCTCGAACCGGGGGAGAGCTTCGAATACACCTCCGGCACGCCGCTCGACACGCCGTCTGGGTTCATGGTCGGCGCCTATCACATGATCGTGCCAGCCTCGGGCGAGAATTTCGACGTGGCGATCCCCGCCTTCAGCCTCGACAGCCCGCACGAGAGCGGCCGGGTGCATTGATCGCGCACCGGCACTGACCGGGGCGTTGCCTGACCCGATCGCGGCCCTATCTTCAGGGAGAAGTCTGCCAGGGAGTGTCCGTCCGGTGGCCCAACTGAAGTCCGTTGCCCAGCCTGTGCCAGCACGACGCCCGACCGAGCGGGAAGCCGAGGAGGCGGTGCGCGTGCTGCTGCGCTGGGCCGGCGACGACCCGGAGCGCGAGGGCCTGCTCGACACGCCCGGCCGCGTGGTGCGCTCGTTCACCGAGTTCTTCGCCGGCTACGAAGAAGACCCGGTGTCGCTGCTGGAGCGCACCTTCGAGGAGACCGACGGCTACGACGAGATCGTGCTGCTGCGCGACATCCGCGTGGAAAGCCATTGCGAGCACCATCTCCGCCCGATCATCGGCCGCGCCCACGTCGCCTACCTGCCGGGGACGCGCGTGGTCGGGATCAGCAAGCTCGCCCGCGTGGTGGACGCCTACGCCCGCCGGCTGCAGATCCAGGAGAAGCTGACGGCGCAGATCGCCAACACCATCCAGGACGTGCTGCAGCCGCGCGGCGTCGCGGTGATGATCGAGGCGGCACACCAGTGCATGACGACACGCGGCGTCCACAAGACCGGCGTGACGATGGTGACGAGCCGGATGCTCGGCGCCTTCCGCGACGACCCGAGTACCCGCCGCGAGGTGCTGGCGATGATCGGCAGCCACGGCTCGGGCAGCCACGACGACTGAGCCGCCGCCACCCGTGAAACGCCTGGTGGCCGGCGTGATCGGCCACGTCGATCACGGCAAGACCGCGCTGGTCAGGGCACTCACCGGCATGGAGACCGACCGGCTGGCCGAGGAGCAGCGGCGCGGCATCTCCATCGCCCTCGGCTTCGCGCATTTTTCCGCCGATGAGCGCGGTCGATCGACCTGATCGACATGCCCGGCCACGAGCGGTTCGTCCGCACCATGATCTCGGGCGCCGACCGGGATCGACGCGGTGCTGCTGGTCGTCGCGGCGAACGAGGGGATCAAGCCGCAGACCGTCGAGCACGTCGACATCGCCGGACTGCTCGGGGTGCGGCGCGCCGTCGTCGCGGTGAGCAAGGCCGATCTGGTGACGCCCGAGGAGGCCGCCGCCGTCGCGGGGCAGGCGGCGACGTTCGCCGCGCGCGCCGGTCTTTTCCCAGCGCCCCCGATCCTCACCTCGGCGACGACCGGCCTGGGTGTCCCGGCGCTGAAGCAGGCGCTTGCGGATGCGGTGGCGGCTGCGCGGCCGCCCGAGGAGGACGGGTTTCCCTATTTACCGGTGGATCGCGCCTTCAGCGTCGCGGGTTACGGCACGGTGGTCACGGGCACGCTGCGGCGCGGGACGCTGGCGGTCGGCGACGAGATCGCGGCGCTGCCCGGCGGCTTGGCGGTCCGGGTACGCGCGTTGCAGGTGCACGGCGCCCGCGTCGCCACGGCGAGCCCCGGCCAGCGCGTCGCGGTCAATCTGCGCGGCGTCGAACCGGGGCAGGTGCCGCGCGGCACCGCGTTGACCGCGCGAGGCCTGCTCGCCCCGTCGGCCTGGCTCAGCGTGACAATGCGCGCGGTGGATGGCGGGCCGGCCCTGCGCGGCAACGCGCGGCTCGCGTTGCTGGTCGGCACCAGCGAGGTCGAGGCCCGGCTGCGCCTGCTCGATCGCGACGCGCTGGAGCCGGGTGCGACGGCGCTGGCGCAGTTGCAATGCGCACAGCCGGTGGCGATCCCGGCGCGCGAGCGGTTCGTGCTGCGCACCCTCTCCCCGCCGGTGACGGTCGGCGGCGGCCGCGTCCTGGAGCCCGTGACCGCGCGGCTGCGGCGCCACGCGCCGGAGGTGCTGGCCCGGCTCGCGGCGCTGGCGGAGGCCGACCCGGCCGGCATCGTCGCGGGCGAGGTCGCGCGCGCGGGTGCCGCGGGCGTGAGGCTCGAATTGCTGGCGCGACTGGCGGGCGTGGCGCCGGCGCGGGCGGCGGCGATGCTGCGGGATTTGTCGGCGGTGATCGGGCGGGGCGGGGTGGCGATGACGCGAGCGGCGCTCGATGCCGTGCTCGCCGAGATCCCCGGCCGGCTCGCCGCGTCCGAGCCGGCGCACCCGGACGGGCTGTCGCGCGACCGACTCGCCGCGCTGCTGCCCGAGGCGGGGCCGGCCGTGCTGGACGAGGCAATCGCCCGGCTCGTCGCGCAAGGGGCGCTGCTGCACGCGGGCGGTTCCGTCCGCATCCGGCGTGACGCGCGCGAGCAGGACCGGGCGCGCGAGGAGGCGGCGCTCGCCGCCGGGCTGGCCGAGGCGCTGCGCCAAGGCGGGCTGAGGCCGCCTGATCCCGCCACGCTGGCGCCCGATCCGCCGGCGAAGCGGCGACTTGAGCGACTGGTACGCGAGGGCGTGGCGATCCGCACTCTCGACCGAGTGCAGAAGCGGGAAATTCTTTTCCATTGCGAGGCGGTCGAGGTGGCGCGGCGGCATCTCGCACCGCTGCTCGCCAAGCCGCCGGGCCTGCTGACCGGCGAGGCCGGCGCAGCACTCGGCATCTCGCGCAAATACAGCGTGCCGCTGCTGGAGTATCTCGACGCGACCGGCTTCACCCGCCGGCTGGGCGACCGCAGGATGCTCGCCCGCCCGGCCGAGACCGGCTAGACACAGGAGCGATGGAGGCGACAGGGGTCTGGTGGCCCCCCTGGTCTTCAAAACCAGTGACCCGCCAACAGCGGGCGGTGGGTTCGATTCCCATCCGCCTCCGCCTCCGCCTCAGCTCCTGAGATCCCACGGACAGGCCACCGGCCTGGCACGGGTCCGTCGCGCCTTGGGCACCTTGCAATCATCCACCCGCTGCTCGTCGGATGCCTTATCGCTCAGCCGCTCCTTGCCGGTGAGGGTCGCCGCGGCCTGGTGATCGCGATCGCCCGCGACGGCGGGCGTCGCGCCCGTCAGCAGGACAGCCGACAGCAAGATGAGCCACATGGGAGAGCCCTCGCCTGGACGCGGCAGCTTGGCGCCTCCCGGCCCGGCGCGCACTCCGTTTTTTGCCCCGGCTCGGCGATCGGAAGCCGTCGATCAGAAGCCTGGGTGTGGCCCGAATCGCCGCGCGGTGAGCATCACGGGGACGGCGCGGGAGACGAGCAGGATCGGCGCGGCGCGGTAGGCGTCGAGGCCGCGCCCGACCGGACCGGGCGGCGCGGCTTGGCGGAAGGTCCGCTCCCCGGCCATGCCGACCGGCGGGGAAGGCAGGCTCGATGCGGCGGAGGCGACCTGCGCGAACTGGCCCGTGGCACCGCCGCCGCCATTGAGTGCGGCCTGGACCTGCTGGCGATACGGCTCGGCCAGTTCCGGGGTCTGCGAATGGTAGAAACCCACCGCGCGCATCCAGTTGCCCCCCGCCGGGCCGTCGCGCAGCTCGCGCAGGAAGCGCGCCGCGTAGTCGGCGTTGGCGACCGGGTCGAACGCCTGCTCCAGCGAGGGGAAGGCGTCGGGGTGATGCTTGAGGTTCACCTGCATACAGCCGGTGTCGATCGAGCGGACGCCGCCCGCCTGCGCCGCGCGCACCCAGGCGACCGCCTGGGCCTTGCTGTCGAAATAGCGGCCCTCGCCCTCGGCGTTGATGGTCCACGGCCAGGGCTGGCGCGCGCCGGTGGCATCGTCGCGCCGGCCGCTCTCGACGACGCCGATGGCGAGCAGCAGCCCGGTCGGGATGCCGTAGCGCTGCTCGGCGGCAGTTATTGCCGCCCGGCACGTCGCACCCGGCGAGGCCGTCCCACCCGGCAGGCTCGGAGCGAGCCGGACGGGCGGCGGGACGAACGGCGGCACGAGCGATGCCGAGGCGGGGATCGGGCCGCCCTGGCGCGCGGCGCCCGGCGGAGGCGACTGGAACAGCGTGACAAACCCCCGCATCGGCGGCCGGACCGGCGTAACCAGGCCGCCGCCGCTGGCGGGGTCCGCCGCCGCAAGGGGGGAATGGCCGGCCAGGGCAACGATCAAGGGGAGGATGACGCGGTACCGCATACCGCGCCCTCCAGCAGGAACCGGGCCAGGGGGTTACGGCTGCGGCAGGTTCTCTGGCTGGCTGAAGCGGAAGCTGATCTCCGGCCGCCGTGCCGACTCGTCGCCGGCGCCCATGATGGAGACGCGCAGCAGGGCGCTGCCCGCCAGGGTGGCGAGCGAGGCGGCCTCGGACAGCCGGCCCGCCCGGCGGCCCAGCACCGCCGAGGCGAGGTGCAGGCCGAGCGGCAGCATCGCGCCGAGACCGGTCGCGCCGATCTTCTCCACCTGTCCCCATGCGCCGTCGAGGGCGGCGGCGACGCCGGTTCGCTGATACGCGCGGTGCGAGGCTGCGCCGGCCGCCAGCTCGGTCGCCAAGCGCGGCGACGGCGATCGCGTCGAGCGCGCGCCGGGTCCGCGCCGAGCGTTCGCCGAGCGACAGCGCCGCGGCGCGCGGCCGCGATCGAGGAAGCGCCGAACCGCACCGCCAGCGCCTCGGGCGCCGCGGCCCAGAGCGGCGTGCTGGTCGCGGCGAGCAGGGCGGCGGTGTAGGTCGACGAGCCCGGCGCCGGCGACGGCGGCCGGCACTTGCGTCGCGCCGCGCCGCCCGTCGTGGCCACAGCCAGCCGAACCGATCGGCGACGAACTGCGCCACTGCGCCGAGGCCGGCGAAGCGCGGAGAAGCCCATCAGGATCCAGGTGCCGATCGACATCGGCGAGGTGCCCTTGGCGACCCGCAGCATGTTGTAGAAGCGCTGCGGCGTGTGCAGGTCCTCGATCAGCAGCAGCGGCCCGATGAGTCGGCGCCAGCAGCGCCAGGTACCGCCCGCGCCGCACCGCGCCCGCCGCGCCGTCCGGCCGCACGGCGTCGGCGATGGCGGAGATGAGCGCCGCACCGCCGGACAGCCCGGCGAGGAAGATGTAGCCGCCGACGACCCAGTTGTTGAACGGCGCCGCCTTGAGCTGCGAGCGGCCGTAGTAGGTCGGGCCCTCGCACAGGCCGCGGCTCCCGTAGGCAGACCCCCTCCCCGTGCGCGGAGGGGCTGGGGGACGGGTTCCGGGTTCCGATCGTCGCGGACGGCGCTCCTCGGCCCGCGCTGCTCCCGCAAGGCGGTCAGGGAGCAGATCACTCCCGGCGCGGCGAACAGCGGCAGCGGCGGCCAGCGCCAGACCGGCGACGGCGGCCAGGCCGGACGAACAGGCTCGGCGCCACCCGGCGGGAGGCGCGGGTCGGCGCGACGGGCAGGTTGTAGACCTCCGGCCGGTCGGTCAGCAGGAAGAAGGCGTTGAGGTGGCCGAGATCGCCGGTGGCGCCCGGCGCGCCGGGCGTGCCGTAGAGATAGGCGGTCTCCGACGCCGCAGCTCGTGCAGCTCTTCGACCCGCTCGTGCGCGCGCGCGCTGCAGGTCGCTCGAGCTCGCCGAACTGGATGCGAGTCGGTCGGGCAGGATTTGGCGCAGGCCGGCTCCAGCCCGCCCTTCAGCCGGTCGTAGCAGAGGGTGCACTTGTGCGCCTTGCCGTCGAGCTTGCTGATGTCGACCACGCCGAACGGGCAGGCCGGCACGCAGTAGCCGCAGCCGTTGCAGATGTCCTGCTGCACCACGACGGTGTCGAACTCGGTCTTGAACAGCGCGCCGGTCGGGCAGGCCTCCAGGCACGGCGGGTTGTGGCAGTGCTTGCAGACGTCGCTCATCATCAGCCAGCCGCTCTGGAACGGCGTCTGGTCGTTCTCGCGCACGCCGCGCGTCGCCGGCCTTCTCGATGAAGTTCACGTGCCGCCAGGTGTTGGCCGAGAGCGCGCCGGTGTTGTCGTAGCTCTGCCCGGTCAGGCCGAGATTGTCGGCCGGCAGGTTGTTCCACTCCTTGCAGGCCACCTCGCAGGCCTTGCAGCCGATGCAGACGGTGGTGTCGGTGAAGAAGCCGTAGGACTTGCCGGGCTCGATCGTCACGCCGGCGGTCAGCTCGGCCTCGTTCGGGATGACGCGGTCGAAGCTCGGATTCGCGTGATGCTCGCAGCGCGCGGGGATGGATGTTCATCGGCCGGCTCCTAGTCGACCAGCGCGATGCGATGCGCGACCAGAGGCCGATCAGGTTGCGCGGCCGCGCGTAGTCGCACCCGCACCCGCGCCTGCCGCTGCTGCAAGCGGCGGCAAGCTGGCCGGCTCGGCCGGCGGCGTTGGCCGAGGATGAACAGGTGCGCCACGCCGTGGTCGTCGGTCAGCTGGAAGCGGCCCTCCTGCACGATGGTGACGACGCCGTCCATGCTCCGCCATCGCGCCTCCGCCCGCTGTCCGCGACGAGTAACCTACGCGCCAGCGCCGGCGCACGGTTGCGTCGCAGTCACGGCGAACCGATGCGCGGCCGGACCAGCGTCGATCCGCGCACGCGTGCCGGATCCTGCCGGGAGGTGCCGCGATGACCGCGCGCAAGACGAAGCTGCGCGAGCGCTGACCGACCGGGCGCAGCGGCTTCCTGCGCGACTGGACCATCCCGCGCCAGCTCGCCGGCGAAAGCGTGATGGCCGAGGCGGCCAAGAGCACCACGTCGAGGACGCTGCGGCCGCGGCTGGAGGAGGCCGACCGGTCGGCACCAGCATCTGCCCGTTCTGCGCCGTCGGCTGCGCGCAGCTGATCTACGCCAAGAACGGCAAGCCGATCCACATCGAGGGCGACCCGCGCAGCCCGGTGAACCAGGGCACGCTCTGCCCCAAGGGCGCCGGCACGCTCGGGCATGCTGCTCTCGCCCGAGCGCATCAACCAGGTGCTCTACCGCGCGCCCTACGCCGACGACTGGGAGGACAAGCCGCTCGACTGGGCGATGGAGCGGATCGCCGCAGCTCACCAAGCAGACGCGCGACGAGACCTTCGTCGAGACGCTGCCGGACGGCCGCATCGTCAACCACACGCTGGGCATCGGCTCGCTCGGCGGCGCCACCATGGACAACGAGGAAAACTACCTCATCAAGAAGCTGTTCGGCGGCGGCCTCGGCATGGTCAACATCGAGAACCAGGCCAGGATCTGACACTCCTCCTCGGTGCCCAGTTTGGGCACCTCCTTCGGACGCGGCGCGGCGACGATGGCCCTGTGGGACCTCGAGAACGCCGACTGCATCGTCGTGATGGGCTCCAACATGGCGGAGAACCATCCGGTCGGCGTTCCGCTTCGTGGTGGAGGCGCAGCGGCGCGGCGCGACCGTCATCCACGTCGATCCGCGCTTCACCCGCACCTCGGCGCTGGCCGACATCCACGCGCCGATCCGCTCGGGCACCGACATCGCCTTCCTCGGCGGGCATCATCCGCTACATCCTGGAGAACGACCTGTGGTTCAAGGAATTCGCGCTGAACTACACCAACATCGCCCACATCATCGAGGACGGCTACAGCGACCCCGAGCAGAACGACGGCGTGTTCTCGGGCTTCGACGCGGACACCGACTCCTACAAGGAGGACACCTGGCAGTACAAGGGCAAGATCGTTCCCTCGTCGATCGCCGAGCACCGCGTGCAGACGCAGGAGAAGGCGAAGGGCGGCGACTACGAGAGCATGACGCGAGAGCCCGCCGCCGACGGACCGCGACGCTGCAGCACCCGAACTGCGTCTACCAGATCATGCGGCGCCACTACGCGCGCTACACGCCCGAGATGGTCGAGCGGGTCACCGGCTGCCCGAAGGAGACCTTCCTCAAGGTCGCCGACGCGCTGGCGCGCAACTCCGGGCGCGAGCGCACCGGCGCGTTCTGCTACGCGGTGGGCTGGACCCACCACTCCGTCGGGCGTGCAGATCATCCGCGCGGCGACCATCATCCAGGGCCTGCTGGGCAACGTCGGCCGGCCCGGCGGCGGCATCATGGCGCTGCGCGGCCACTGTCAGCATCCAGGGCTCGACCGACATCCCGACGCTCTACAACATGCTGCCGACCTACCTGCCGCAGCCGAACGTCTTCCACGAGCACGGCACGCTCGAAGAACTATCTCGACGTCGAGACGCCGCACGACCGGCTGGTGGGCCAACTTCCCCAAATACATGGTCAGCCTGCTGAAGGCCTGGTACGGCGAGCACGCGACGCGCCGACAACGAGTGGGGCTACCAGTTCATCCCCAAGCTGACCGGCGACGCCTCGCAGCTGCCGATGACGCTGGCGATGGCCAACGGCGTGATCAAGGGCCAGTTCATCCTCGGCCAGAACCCGATGGTCGGCGCGGTCAACACCGAGCTGGTCGAGCGCGGGCTGGCCAAGCTCGAATGGCTGGTGGTGCGCGACTTCGCCATGACCGAGACGGCGAATTTCTGGCAGAAGGGCCGGCGGTGCAGCAGCGGCGAGCTGACGCCCGACGCAGATCGGCACCGAGGTGTTCTTCCTGCCCGCCGCGCATGCCGGGCGAGAAGGACGGCACGGTCACCAACACCAGCCGCCTGGTGCAGTGGCACGACATGGTGCTGCGAGGCGCCGGGCGACAGCCGCTCCGACCTCTGGTTCATCTACCATCTCGGCAAGCGGCTGAAGGCGCTCTACGCCGACAGCACGCGAGCCGCGCGACCGCGGCGATCCAGGCGCTGACCTGGGACTATCCCGAGCGCGGCGAGCGGCAGGAGCCCGACGCCGAGGCGGTGCTGAAGGAGATCAACGGCTACACCGTCGCCGACCGCAAGCAGGTCGCCAACTACCAGGCGCTGAAGGACGACGGCTCGACCGCCTGCGGCGGCTGGATGTACTCCGGCGTCTATCCCGAGGAGGGCAAGAACGTCGCCCGCTCGCGCAGGCCGGACGGGCCGGGCGGGCCGGGCAGCCATCTCGGGCTGGGCCTTCGCCTGGCCCTCGAACCGCCGCACCCTCTACAACCGCGCCTCCGCCGACCCCGAGGGCAAGCCGTGGTCGGAGCGCAAGAAGATGGTCTGGTGGGACGAGGCGGCAGGCAAGTGGACCGGCACCGACGTGCCCGACTTCGTCGACGACCAAGCGCCCCGACTTCCGGCCCGACTGGTCCAAGCATCCGCACGGCATGGACGCGCATCGGCGGCGACCGATCCGTTCATCATGGAGGCGGACGGCACAGTGCCAGCTGTTCGTGCCCACGCGGGCTGAAGGACGGGCCGCTGCCGACCCATTACGAGCCGGTCGAAAGCCCGGTGAACGAACCCGCTCTACGGCCAGCAGTTCAACCCGACCGCCAAGATCTGGACGCGGCCGGGCAACGAGCTGCACGCGCCCGGAGGACCCGCGCTTCCCCTACGTGTTCACCACCTATCCGCCTGACCGAGCTGCATTGCGGCGGCATCCCGACCCGCGTCATGCCGCACACGGCCGAGCTGCAGCCGGAAGCCTTCGTCGAGATCTCGCCGGAACTCGCCGCGCGAACTCGGCATCGAGCACCTCGGCTGGACCGTGCTCTCCACCCTGCGCGGCGAGATCGAGGTCAAGGCGCTGGTGACCGAGCGGATGCGGCCGTTCACCATCGACGGCCGCACCGTGCACCAGGTCGGCATGCCGTGGGTGTTCGGCCGGGAGGGCTATGCGCGCGGCGACATCGCCAACGTGCTGCTGGCCATCACCGGCGACGCCAACACCAGCATCCACACCACCAAGGCGATCACCTGCGACCTGCGGCGCGGGCCGGCCTGGCGCACGCGGGAGGCACCGGACATGGCCAGTGACGACGCAGGCCACGCGGCGCTGGCGGCGATCGACCGCGCATTGCAGCACCGGCCGGAGAAGGACGGCGCATGATTTCGCGGAGGCGACGAAGCGCCTCGCGAAACTCCGCGACGCGATGATCGCGCGGCACCGCGACACGCCGCCCGGCGACGCCGCGCGCGAGCGACTTGCGCGGCTCAACGCCGTGTCTGAGCGTGGTGCTGGGCGGCCATTTCCCGCTCGGCAACATCCCGTGGCACGAAATCGAGCGGCGCGGGGCTGGCTTGCCGATCTGCTCGCCGAGGCCGTGGCGGAATGAATTCCGTTGGGGTGGACGGGCCCGCGGGGTAGGGCGGAATTCGTTCCACCACCTGGCGCTCGTTGCCCGATGGCTCACGCCAGCCCGGCCTTCGCGAGATAGGCCTTCATCGCGCTGACGACATAGTCGGCGACGTAGCTTTGCGTGGCATGGGCGCCGAGCCAGCCGAGGGCGGCCTGCATCGCGTTGCCGGACAGCTCCTGCTCGAACACGGCTCGGAAGCGCGCTTCGATCGGGTCGCGCAGCGTCTCCGGGTCGAGCTTGCCCTTGGGCCACGGGTCGAGCGATTCCGGCACCGCCGCGGCGCCGACCAGCGGGACGATGGGCAGCATGGTCGGGTCCGACGCGACGGCGAAATCGGTCCTGCTGCTCGTCGGTCCAGCCGTCGAACAGCGGGTTCTCCTTCAGCAGCACGAAGCTCGTCGCGAAGGATAGGCCTGGCAGTTGGCGCGCCCGAGCAGGTAGTCGAAGCGCATGAAGTCGGGGCAGGCGAAGCCGATGAAGGCGCCGAGCCCGCCGCTCGCGATCGCGTCCCCGCCGGTCAGGCCGGCGCGCATCGGCGAGAGCATGAAGCGGCTGAACACGGTTCGTCCGCCGCCATCAGGATGTCGGCGGTGCCGTAGCGGGTCTGCTGGGTCAGGGTCGTGACGATCGCGCCGAGCTCGCTCGGGAAGGGTCGTCAGGCCGGCGGGGCCGAGGGCGGCGCGCCCGGCGAACGGGTCGATCAGCCACACCGCCCGGTTGGCCGTCGCGGCGTCGCGCGGGTTGCGCCCGAGCAGACCGGCGAGCGCGGTGCGGGCGAGCTCGATCGGCTCGTTGTCCGTCGCACCGCCGTCGACCGAGAGGAAGTGCCAATCGTCGGGCACGTCGGTGGCCGCCGGCGGGATCATGGCGCCCCAGTCGGGCGACGGCGCCAGATAGGTGTCGGCGCCGTCCGGTCCGGCCGGATAGGGCACCACCCGCCAGCGGTAGTGGCTGGTCGGCCGGGTGAGCGCGCCGCGCCGGAAAGCCCAGCGGGAAGGCCGAGGTG
The DNA here is from genome assembly GCA_963799825.1 of uncultured Alphaproteobacteria bacterium. Classification (GTDB taxonomy): domain Bacteria; phylum Pseudomonadota; class Alphaproteobacteria; order Acetobacterales; family Acetobacteraceae; genus JAFKFI01. Next base: position 615,093 of record CAWCYL010000006.1, on the reverse strand, counting down.
GCCCGGGCGAACTCGCTGAACTCGTCCCAGCCGTCGCCTGCGCCAGTCGCTCCGCGCCGAAACGGCAGCACCTGCTCGTCCGGCCGCGGGCTCGCCGAGGGTCTGCGCCGGGATAGACGAAGGCGAAGCGGGCGTAGTCCGCGTGGTCCACGTAGCTCTGCCCGAGGTCGGCCCCAGAGCCGTCCTGTACGGCACGCCGCGCAGGCTCGTCAGGGTGAGGATCGACCCGGAGCGGCGAGCCCACCCAGGATCGCGCCCGCGGCGGCCCGGCTGGAACCCGACGATCTAGGCGCCGCCCGCGTCGATCGGCGGCGCCGTTCAGCAGCGAGTGGCACGTCGCCCTTGATGTCGCTCGGATCGAGGAAGCGGTCGAGCCGCAGGGTGTTGACCCAGATGTCGTAGAACGGGTTGCCCGTGCCCGCCGCCCCGACTCGGGGTGCCGCGGCACGACATGCGGGAAATCGTAGGCCAGCGCCCGCGCGGCGATCGCCGCGTTCACGCCGCCGCCGGAGGTGCCGGTGATCAGCTTGAGCACGACGTCGTGCTGCGGCGCCGCGCCGCTCGCGCTTGGCCGCGGCGAAGCAGTCCAGCGCCTCGATGAGGAAATCGACCGCGCCGGCCGTGTAGGCGCCGGCGGACACCGTGCCGCCGAGCACCAGCGCGAACTCGAACGTGCGGGGCGGCGGGTCCGGCACGTCGAGGAACCAGCGCGCGATATCCGCCTCGGCCGGAACGCTCCTGTCGAATGCCATCGCCGAACCTCCCTCGCTCGTTCGGTGCGACTCCATAACTATATCGCGGCGAGGAATGCGCCTGCAAGCGGCGCGGTCAAGTCCCGATCAGCGACCGCACCTTCGCCGCCGCCGCGGCCGTCGCCCAATCGGCGGCACCTTCCAGGCGGGCGCGTTCGCGACCCTGCTTGTCGACGATGATCGTGGTCGGGATGCCGCGCACGCCCCAGGCACGGGCCGCGGCGCCCTTGCGGGTCGAGCAGCACCGGCAAGCGAGCCGATCTCGTGCGCCTCGTAGAACTTGCGCACCGCCGCCGCGCCGCCGCGATCCGACGACAGCGGCAGCACCGCGATGTCGTCGGCGCCAGCGTCTTGGCCAAGGCGGCGAGCGCCGGCATCTCGGCGACGCAGGGCACGCACCACGTCGCCCAGAGGTTCACCACCATGCCGTGGCCGCGGAATTCCTCGAGACGGTGCTCGGTCCCGTCGCGCGTCGACGAAGGTGATCTCCGGCAGCGGCTTGGGCGGATCGGTCGGCACCAGGGCGGACAGGTCGCCCAGCCCCGACCCGCCGGCATCCTGCGCGCGCGGTTTGCGCGGAACGGCCGCCATCGCTAGGGTCCCGGCCGCCGCGAGCACCAGCCGGCGAGACATCAACTGCATTTCGGGCTGCCTTCCTGACGTGAGAGACCCGGCAACTGACGTGAGAGACCGGACTTGAGCGAAACGCCGGAGCGCCGCAACCGCGCAGGCAAACAGGCAATGGGGCGGCCGGTTCGCCGCCGGCCCGTCGGTGATCATGCAGGAGATCAACGCCTCGATCGGCTTCGACCGCAAGATGTGGCGCCAGGACATCCGCGGCTCGCTGGCGCATGCGGCGATGCTGGCGCGGATCGGCCTCATCGACGCCGAGGACGAGCAGGCGATCCGCGCCGGCCTGGAGGCGATCGCCGCCGAGATCGAGGCCGGGCGCTTCCCCTTCGCCGAGGCGCTCGAGGACATCCACATGAACATCGAGGCGCGCCTGACCGAGCGCATCGGCGAGGCCGGCAAGCGGCTGCACACCGCGCGCAGCCGCAACGACCAGGTGGCGACCGATTTCCGCCTCTGGGTGCGCGACGCGATCGACGGGCTCGACGCGCCAGCTCGCCGACCTCATGCGCGCGCTGGCCGAGCGGGCCGAGGCGCACGCGGCCGACCCGATGCCCGGCTTCACCCATCTGCAGACCGCGCAGCCGGTCACGTTCGGCCACCACCTGCTGGCCTATGTCGAGATGCTGTCCCGCGATCGCGGCCGGCTCGCGGATGCCCGCCGGCGGCTCAACGAATGCCCGCTCGGCTCGGCGGCGCTGGCCGGCACCTCGTTCCCGATCGACCGGGACATGACCGCCGCCGCGCTCGGCTTCGACCGGCCGACGGCGAACTCGCTCGATGCGGTGTCGGACCGGGATTTCGCCCTCGAATTCCTCGCGGCCGCCGCGATCTCGGCGATGCATCTGTCGCGCCTGGCCGAGGAGATCGTCATCTGGTGCAGCGCGCCGTTCCGCTTCATCCGGCTGTCCGACGCCTTCACCACCGGCAGCTCGATCATGCCGCAGAAGCGCAACCCGGACGCCGCCGAGCTGGTGCGGGCCAAGACCGGGCGCGTCACCGGCGCGCTGGTGGCGCTGCTGACCGTGATGAAGGGCCTGCCGCTGGCCTATGCCAAGGACATGCAGGAGGACAAGGAGCCGGTGTTCGACGCCGCCGACGCCTGGGCCTTGTCGCTCGCCGCCATCGCCGGGATGGTGCGCGACATGACGCCGGACGCCGCGCGGATGCGCGCGCTCGCCGGCAGCGGGTTCGCCACCGCCACCGATCTCGCGGACTGGCTGGTCCGCGTGCCCCGCCTGCCGTTCCGCGACGCCCACCACGTCACCGGCCGGCTGGTCGCGGCGGCCGAGGCGAAGGGCGTGGACCTCGCCGGCCTTGCCGCTCGCCGAGATGCAGGCAGGTGGAGCCGCGCATCACCGGGAGAGATATTCTCGGTGCTGACGGTCGAGGCCTCGGTCGCGTCCCGCACCAGCTATGGCGGCACGGCGCCGGCGAACGTCGCCGAGCAGGCGCGGCGCTGGCAGGCGGCGCTGTCGTGAGGGCCGCGTTCCTGCTGCTCGCGCTGCTCATGCTCGCCGCCTGCGGCAAGAAGGGGCCGCCCTCCCCGCCCGGCCCGCCGAACGAGATCATCTATCCGCGGACCTATCCGACGCGCTGAAAGCCGGGCGCGCTGAAGCCGGGCGCGCTGAAGCCGGGCGGAGACGGCGCGACGGTTCAGGCGGCCAAGGCAAGGCCGGCGGACATCGCGCTGGCGGGGCTGGAGGCCGACGCGGCCGTCCCGTAGGACTGCAGTGCCTGGGCGACGTCGGCGACCAGCGAGTTGGCGAAGGTCTGGATCGACCCGGTCGCGCCGCTCTGGCTGCTTTGGGTGGTCTGGCCGCTCGTGTCGGCCGCGGCAGTTCCGGTGTTGCTCGCGGACGACCCGTCGGCGGCCGGCGCCGGTCCTGCCGCGTGGTGATGGTGGTGGTGATGTGCGCCGGACGCCGTGCCGGTCCCCGTCGGATCGGCGCTGGCGGTCGTCGTGCCGGTCCCCGGCTGCGCTGCCGTGGTGCCGGACACCGTGCCGCCGCCCTGGAGTTGGACCAGGAATGCCTGCAGCTCGGCGCTGAGCTGCTGGGTCGGGTCGCTGGAACTGATGGTGCTGGCGGAGGCGGGATTGCTGGCCGAGGTCGCGGACGTGCCGGTGCTGCCGGATGCGGACGCCGCCTGCGTACTCGAGCTGGCGGTGGTGCCGTTGGTGGTGGGCCACCACGGCGACTGGGTGACACTCGTGATCGACATGGGATGAGTTCTCCTTTCGCGGGAGCTGCGCCCCGTCGCGGTCGTTGCAAGTCGCGGGCCAGCGAGAAACCGCGATTCGCAGGGGGAGTGTGCGGCAGGATTTGCCGGGTCTGGCGGGATTAGGATGCCGGGCGGCAGTTCCTGCCTGGCAACGGGCGTTCTAATATCCCGCGATGCACGCTCCCCAACCCGACCACCCGACCGGCATCGCCGAACCCTCGATCGCCGAGCTGATCGCCGCGCGCCCGCATCTGACCATGCACGCGATGGACGGGCTGGTGATGGACGGCGTGCCGCTCGCGCGCGTGGCGGATGCGCTTGGCACGCCCGTCTGGGTCTATTCGGCGGGCGCCATCCGCGCACGCTACCGCGCGCTCGCCGGCGCGCTGGACGGGCTCGGAGCGCACATCCACTACGCGGTGAAGGCCAACGACCATCTCGCGGTGCTGCGCGTGTTCGCGGCCGAGGGTGCCGGCGCCGACGTGGTGAGCGGCGGCGAGCTGCTGCGCGCGCTGGCCGCCGGCATCGCGCCCGGCCGCGATCGTCTTCTCCGGCGTGGGCAAGAGCGCCGCCGAGCTGCGCCTCGCGCTGGCAGCGGGAGATCGGCCAGATCAACGTCGAGAGCGCCGAGGAGCTGGACATGCTCGCTGGCGATCGCCGCCTCGATGGGCCGCACGGCGCGGATCGCGCTGCGGGTCAACCCGGACGTCGAGGCCGGCACGCACGCCAAGATCAGCACCGGCCGGGCGCGCGACAAGTTCGGCATCCCCTACGGCGACGCGGCGGCGCTCTACGCCCGCGCCGCCGGCCTGCCGGGGATCGCGCCGGTCGGGCTCGCGGTGCATATCGGCAGCCAGATCCTCTCCGTGGCGCCATATCGCGCGGCGTTTGCCCGGCTCGCCGAGCTGGTGCGGGGCCTGCGCGCGGCGGGGCGATCCGTCGAGACGGTGGATTGCGGCGGCGGGCTCGGCATCGGCTATCGCGACGAGCCGACCGCCAGCCCGGCGGCGCTCGCCGGCGCGATCGCGCGCGACGCTCGGCGGGCTCGGCCTCAAGCTGGTGGTCGAGCCCGGGCGCTGGCTGGTCGGGCCGGCCGGGCGTCCTGCTGGCGTCCGTGGTGCTGGTGAAGCGGGCGAGGGCACGCGCTTCGTCGTGCTGGACGCGGCGATGAACGACCTGGTGCGCCCGGCGATGTACGACGCCTGGCACGGCATCGTGCCGCTCTCGGCGGTGGACGCGGCGCGGCCGCCTGCCCCGGCCGACATCGTCGGGCCGGTCTGCGAGACCGGGGACACGTTCGCGCGGGACCGCTCGCTGCCGCCGCTCGCGCCGCACGCGCGCGTGGCGATCCTGGATGCGGGCGCGTATGGTGCGGTGATGAGTTCCACCTACAACGCCCGGCCGCTGGCCGCCGCGGCGATGGTCGCGGACGGCGAATGGGCGACGATCCGCGACCGCCAGCCGGTCGAGGCGCTGTGGGCCGGGGAGCTCGTGCCGAACTGGCTGTAGAAGCGACAGAGAGCGACGCCGGATGAGCGAACCCCAGGAGAACGGACGCGGAACCGGAGAGGCCGACCGCCTGCTGCGCCGGCTGAGGGGCCGGCGGGCCGCCGCCCGGCTCGCGCTGCTGTTCGAGCGGTCTGGCCGGCGCTCTGGCCGCCGCTCGGCGTGGCCGGGCTGTTCGTCTGCCTGGCTCTGCTCGGCCTGCCGCGCCTGCTGCCGCCCTGGGCGCACGCGCTGCTGCTGGCCGTGACCGCCGCTCGCCATCGTCGTGCTGCTGGTACGCGGCCTGCGCGGGCTCGTCGCCGCCGGACGACGCGGCGGCCGACCGGCGGCTGGAGACTCGCCTCGGGGCTGCGCCACCGGCCGCTCGTCGGTGCTGGCCGACCGGCCGGCCAGCTCCGATCCAGCGACCGACGCGCTGTGGCAGGCGCATGTCGCGCGCGCGGTGCGCCAGGTCCGGCGGCTGCGCGTTGGCGTGCCGCGGCCGGGGCTGGCGCGGCGCGACCGCCGGGCGCTGCGTGGCGGCCTGGTGGTGGCGCTCGCCGCCGCGCTGGTGATCGCCGGCTCCGACGGGCCGGCGCGGCTGGCCGACGCCATGACCCCCAGCCTGCCGATCGCGCCCGCCGCGCCGGCGCCGCAGCTCCAGGTCTGGGTGACGCCGCCCTCCTACACCGGGCATGCGCCGCTGTTCCTCAAGACGGAGGGCGGGCACGGTCTCGGTGCCGTCCGGCTCGCACCTCACGGCCAGCCTTACCGGCGGCGAGGGCGCCCGCCCGCGCTGGCGCTGAACGGCCACGCCGAGGCCGTTCCGCGCGCTCGACGCCGCGAGCTTCCAGGCCGACCTCGACCTGACCACGCGGCGGCCGGCTGACGGTGCGTCGCGGCGGACGGGAGCTGGCCGGCTGGGATCTCTCCGTGCTGGCCAACCGCTCGCCCGTCTGTCGCTTGGGCCGAGCCGCCCGGCCCGGCGCCGCGCAGCCTGCAGACCCGGCTGCCCTGGCAGGTGTCGGACGATTACGGCGTGGTGCAGCTGCAGGCCGAGCTGCGGCTGCGCGACCGGCCCGGACGCGCCGCCGCTCGTGCTGAGCATCCCGGTGCCCGGCGGCTCGGCCAAGTCGGCCAAGGGCGTCAACCTGCAGGACCTCACGGCGAACCCCTGGGCAGGGCTGCCGGTGATCGCGCGGCTGGTCGGGCACGATGCCGCGGGCCTACGGGATCGAGCGCCGATGCCGGCTTCGCCCTGCCCGAGCGCAGCTTCCATCACCCGGTCGCCCGCGCGCTGGTCGCCGTGCGCAAGCATGCTGAGCCTCGACCCGACGACCGGGCCAGCGCGGTCGCGCAGCTGGACCAGCTGCTGCTGCGCACCGCAGGCGCTCGGCGGCGACACCGGCGCGTTCCTCAACCTCGCCGACATCTACTACCGGCTGGTGCGCGGCCGCGCGCCGCAATCGGTCGGCGCAGGCGCAGCAGCTGATGTGGGAGCTCGCGCTGCATCTCGAGGAGGGCGGCGCCGAGCGCAGCGCGCGCGCCCTGGAAGCGGCGCGCGAGGCGGTGCGCCAGGCGCTCGACCGCGCGACCGAGAACCCCAGCGAGGCGAATCGCGCCGAGCTCGACCAGAAGCTGAAGGAGCTGGAGAACGCGATCCGCCAGCATCTCGACGCGCTGCTCGAGCAGGCGCGGCGCGAGGGCGCGGACCTGTCGTTCGACCCCGAGGCGCAGCATCTCGACAGCCGCGACCTCGAGCGCATGGCCGAGGCGGCGCGCGAGGCGGCGCGGCAGGGCAAGATGGACGAGGCCCGCAACCGCATGGCCGAGCTGGAGCGGATGCTCGACCAGCTGCGCAACGCCCGGCCGGAGCACGGCCACGCCGACGCCCGCAACGCCGAGAAGCGACAGCGCGGCCGTCAGCAGATGGGCGCGCTTGCAGGACATGATCGGCCGCCAGGGCGGGCTGCTCGACCATGCGGAGGGCCGCGCCGGGCAGACGGCCGAGCAGCGCGGCGAGCCGCGCGGCCCGCGTGCCGGCCGGCGTGACGCCGAGCGCGGCGGCCAGTCGCCCGAGGGCGGCCAGGACGCGGCGCGCGAGGCCGACCGGCGGGTGCAGCAGGCGCTGCGCCGCGCGCTCGGCGAGCTGATGCAGCAATTCGGCGACCTCACCGGCCAGGTGCCGCAGAGCCTGGGCGAGGCCGACCAGGCGATGCGCGACGCCGGGCAGGCGCTCGGCCAGGGCCAGGACGCCGCCGCCGGGCCAGTCCGAGCAGCGGGCGATCGAGGCGCTGCAGAAGGGCGGCCGCGAGATGGGCCAGCAGATGGCCAAGCAGTTCGGCCCCGGCCAGTCGGGCGAAGGCGACGAGGGCGGCGATCCGAACAGCACCACGGGCATGAGCCTGCAAGACGGGCGAGGCGACCGCAACGGCGCGACCGAGGGCCCGCTGCCCGGCCAGCACGGGCGCGGCGACAAGCGCGACCCGCTCGGCCGCCAGCTCGGCCAGGGCACCGCCGGCTCCGACGAGAGCGATGCCGTGCGGGTGCCGGAGGAGATGGAGCGCCAGCGCACCCGCGCCATCCAGGACGAACTCCGCCGCCGCGGCGCCGAGCGCGCCCGGCCGCAGCCGGAGCTCGACTACATCGACCGGCTGCTGAAGCAGTTCTGATCGGAGACCGATGCGGTCACGTGTCGGAGAATTTTACACATTTGAGTTACCGCACGATCCGCAGACGTGCCAAATCAAGGCATTGGGGCGTGGCATGGAATTTGCTCCTTCCCCCTCAGCTGGGCAACAAAGTCCGGCGCGAAGGAGAGAGGAAAAAATGAAACTCGCGTCTGTTCTTATGGCCGGAGCGATGGCGGTGGGCGTCGGCCTGACGTTCGCACCGACCCAGGCCTCCGCCGGCGTCTGCCCGACGACCATCCACACGGGCAACGATGCCACCTACGGCGGCTGCAATCTCGTGATCCAGTTCAACGCCAACGGCTCGGTCGCGACTTTCAAGCCGGCCGGCGCCACGAGCAACTACGACGGTAGCGACGACGCGCTGATCGGCGTTCTGAACAACACGAGCCACGCCATCACGAATTTCGCGATCAACGGCAACGGCAACAACATCTTCGGCTTCGACGGCGACGGCATCGACACGTTCCCGGGCGGCGGTGCGCCGGTGGCCGGCAACCCTGACAAGAGCGGCTATGGCGGCAACGACGGGTTCTTCACTGGCATCTCCGGCCAGACGGGCACCGTCAACTTCGCCAACGCCGGCATCGCCCCTGGCGCGACCGACTACTTCTCGCTCGAGGCGCCCATCAACCTGGCTGCTCCTCCGATCATCGGCACGCCGGAACCCGCCAGCATGGCGGTGCTCGGAGTTGGCCTTGCGGCACTCGGCGTGGCCGTTCGCCGCCGCCGCCGCGCCTAAACCCCGCGTCACGCTCGAGCGTCCAATCCCGGACGTTCTTGAGGAAACGGCACCTTCGGGTGCCGTTTTTTTCGTTGGAGCCCGTCTCCTCCGAAAATAAGGGGCAGACCAGCCGGTGATCCCTCACCCGTGCCCGGCCTGCGGCAGCGGACCATGCTCGATGAGCCGTCGTAGCGGGCCGATCCAGGGCTCGTAACGCCGCCAGCGTTCGACCGCGCTGCGGTAGATCGGTTGGCGCGCCTGCCAGACGGCGGCGGTGCGCACCACGCGCGGGTTCTGCTCCGGCCGGAGACAGCGTTCGTCCCACGCCAGCCCCAGCGCGGCGATCAGGCGTCGCGTCTCCGCCTCGGGCGTCGCGATCAGGTTCTCGTACTAGAGCTCCAGGAAACGGTCGTGTTGCAGAACGGCGCGCCAATGCTCCATCAGGCGGGCGTATTGCCGGTAGAAGAACGCCAGATCCTCCTGGTCGGCGGCGAAATCGAGCGGCGCGGCGAACTGGGTGGTGTGGATGGACAGGCACGTATCGACCGGATCGCGCTGGCAGTGGACGATGAAGGCGCGGGGGAAAGCCAGCCGGATCAGTCCGATCCAGAGGAAATTGAACGGCTGCTTGTCGGTCACGCGCAGCGCCTCGGGCGCGATCCCGCGCAGGAGGGCGTGGAACTCGCGCGCGAGGTCCGGCATGTCCGCCTGCGGCGGCATTCTCCCTCCCTCGCGTTCCCATCGCGCGCCCGCCGATGTCCAGAACCGCAGCTCGCCCGCCCCGGCAATTTCTGGGTGGCTGGAGACGATCTGCTCGACGAGGGTGGTGCCGGAGCGCGGCATTCCGAGGATGAAGATGGGCGTCTCGTCGGCATGATCGGCCGCGGCGCCGGCGCGGAGGGCTTCTGGCGTGAAGGCGGCGATGATGCGGTCGGCACGTGCCTCGCAGGCGGCGCGGTCCAATCGCCCGGCGCGGGCGCGCAGCCGGTTCGCCGCCTCGAAATGCCGCCAGGCCGCCGCGTGGTCCCCGAGGTCGTCGAGCGATTTGCCGAGTGCGAAGTGCAGCACCATGCGCTGCGGCTCGGGCAGCGATGGCGCTCCAAGGCACGCTTCCATGCGCGCGAGCATCGGGCGCTCGGCATCCGTCATCTTGCGCGATCGGGTCAGGCCGAGATAGGCGGACGCATCCCGCGGGTCCGCCTCGATCGCGCGGACGAAGCTTTGCGCGGCCTCATCGAACGACCCTTGCAGGATCCGCAGCGAGCCGAGCAGCCGATTGGCCTCCGCGTCGTGCGGGTCCAGCGCCAGCGTCCGCCGCAGCCAGACGCCGGCTTCTTCGTATTCCTCGTTCAACAGCAGCGCCTTGGCCCGGCTCAATCGTCCGAGCGTCGTGGCGGGGGCAGCCTCGGCCGCGCGCCGGAGATGCTGGACCGCCTGCTCCCGCTCGCCGGCGACATTCAGCAGCGTGCTCAGCCGCGCATGGGCCTCGGCCAGCCTGGGGGCGAGCTCCACCGCGCGCCGGTAGGCGTCGATCGCGGCCGACGGCTGCCCGCTCTCCTCAAGGGAGATGGCGAGCCGATAGTAGCCCTCCGCCGTCGCCGGCTTCGGCAACGCAGTTTGCCGTCGGGACTGGTCTGCCAGCCCGGCGCGAATGGCCGTTGCCACCGGCGAGGCGAATTCGAGGATCCGCCCGGCTTGCGTGAGGCCGGCCGATCGCGGGCCGTGCGGTCGGCGCAACTCGGTTGCGGCCGGGCCGGGCGGCCCGGCTCTGCCGCAGCATTGCTTGAACTTCCGGCCGCTGCCGCACGAGCAGGGATCGTTCCGGCCCGGCCCGGCGCTCACCGCGAACCGCCCGCGAGGCCGAGCGCCGCATATATTCGCTCGCTCGCCGGCCACGCCTGCATGATCTCGGTTCGCCAGCCATAGGCCGCCCAGGCCAGCAACAGGATCGCCAGCACGCTTGCCGCCCAGGCGAGGCGAAGCAGCGTCCCCTCCCGGGGCGCCCGCGGCTCGACCAGGGCCTGCTCCGCGGACGCGGTGAGCGCCGGTTCCATGACGGGCTCCGGCTCCCCCGGATCCGCCGCTGGTTCCGGGGTCGCCGGGGGGCCGGTCTCCGGCGCGGCCTGCGGCGGCGGCTCGACCACCGATATGGACAGTCCGGTCCCACTCGCCGGGAGTTCGCCGACGCGCTCCACGACGGAGCCTGCGCGCGACGGCTCGCCCGAGCCTTCCACTTGCGTGGCCTCGGCTTGCGGGCTTTCCCTCTGCTGGGCGGCGTCGGCCGGTGTCCATTCACGCCCGCACCGGGCGCAGCGGACCGGCCGGCCGGTGCCGAGCAGCGCGTCCGGCACCTCATAGGCGGCCGAGCAGGCCGGGCAGACGATCCGCATTCGGGGGAAGCTCCATCACGAAGTCGCGCAATGGTCGCTCAATGCCACACCCTGTTGCAATGCACAGCAGCGCGGGAAGCCACCGCAGACAGCGGTAGGCGGCAATCGACAGGAGCGGGTTCCGGTAAGGCGCGCGGAGTGGCAAGAATGCCGCCAGCACGGGACCGGGAGCCGGATGGTTCGATTCGAGTCGGTTGGGCTTCGTTATGGTCGCGCCGGTGAGGCGGACCCCGAGGTGTTGCGCGACCTGAGCTTCGCGATCCCCGAAGGGGGGTTTCGCTGGCTGCTCGGCCCCTCGGGCGCGGGCAAGTCCAGCCTGCTGCGGCTGATGTACCTCGCCGTGCGGCCGACGCGCGGACGCCTCTCGATCCTCGGCGCCGACATCGAGCGGGCGGAGCGGCGCGCGCTGCCCGGCCTGCGCCGGCGGATCGGCGTCGTGTTCCAGGATTTCCGGCTCCTGGCGCATCTCTCGGTCTACGACAACGTGGCACTCCCCTTGCGCCTGGCCGGCCGCCCGGAGGGGCAGATCCGCGCCGACGTGCAGGAAATGCTCCGCTGGGTCGGGCTGATGGACAAGCTCGGCGCGCGCCCCGCACAGCTTTCGGGCGGCGAGCAGCAGCGCGTCGCCATCGCGCGCGCGGTGATCGGCCGGCCCCGCCTGCTGCTGGCCGACGAGCCCACCGGCAACCTCGACGAGGTGCAGGCCGAGCGGCTGATGCAGCTGTTGAAGGAGATGAACCGGATCGGCACCACGGTGGTGGTCGCCACCCACAATGACGGGATGGTCGCGCGCCATGTCGCCCGGTTCCTGCGGCTGGATCATGGCCGGCTGGTGAACGCCTGAGATGGCTCGCCCGTCCCGCCGCCGTCGTCGCAGGCTGCTGCGGCCCGCCGGGTTCGACGAACTCGGCCTGCGCCGGGCGCTGTCGGACCGGATGCTGCCGTTCCTGGTCGCCGCAATGGCCTTTCTCGCCGCCCTGGCACTGGCCGGCGCGGTCGGCGCGGCCTCCCTCGCGCGGCACTGGCGGGAGGGGGCGGGCGCCGCGCTGACGGTGCAGGTGCCGAACGGCCAAGCGCCGGCGTCCGGGCAAGGCGGCACGCGGCTGGCGGCGGTGGTGGCGCTGCTGCGCGGCACGCCGGGCATCCGCGAGGCGCGCGCGCTGAGCGACGACGAACTCGCCGAGCTGCTGCGCCCCTGGCTCGGCAGCGGCGTCGAGCGGCTGTCCCTACCGCTGCCCGCGGTGGTGCAGGTGCGGCTGGCCGACGCGGCGACCGACCTCGGCGGCCTCGCGCCGCGTCTGGAGGCGGCAGCACCCGGCACCCTTGTGGAAAGCCACGGCGTCTGGATCGGCCGGCTCACCGCGCTGGCACGCAGCCTGCAAGCCTGCGCCGGGGTGGCCCTGCTGGTGGTGGCCGCAGTGGCGGCGGCGGTGATCGCGGTCGCGACGCGCGCAGGACTGTCAGCGAGGCGGGAGGCGATCGAGATCGTGCACGGCCTGGGAGCGACCGACAGCTACATCGCCGCCCGCTTCGCCTCCCGTGCCACCCTCCTGGCGGCGGCGGGCGGCCTGGTCGGCGCGGTCGCGGCGCTGCCGGTCCTGCTGGAGCTCGCCAGCCTGGCGACGCCGTTCGCCGGGTTGCAGCCGGATGGCGGGACGGAAGGAGGCCTCGGCGTGCTGCCGCCGGTGCTGTGGCTTGCGCTGCCGGGGCTGCCCGTCGCCGCCGCGGCGATCGGCTTCATCACCGCGCAGGGCACCGTGCGCCGCTGGCTGCGCAGACTGCCGTGAAACGACCTGCCATGAGGCGACCTGCCATGAGACGACGGCTCGCGGTGGCGGCCGGCCTGGTGGCGATCCTGGTACTCGCCTGGGTGGGCGGCTTCGCGTGGTTCGTGCATCGCGCGAACCTGGTGGCCGCGGCGCCGGCGCAGGCGGACGGGATCGTTGCCCTGACCGGCGGGTCGGGGCGGGTCGAGGCTGCCTTGCGGCTGCTGGCCGACGGACGCGCGCGGATCGCGCTGCTCTCCGGCGTTGGCGGCGGGGCGGAGCTGGCGCAGCTGGCGCACCGCGCGGGGCTCGATCCGGTGCCGCTCGGCAGCCGCGTCACCTTGGGGCGCAACGCGACCAGCACGCGGGGCAACGCGGCGGAGACCGCGTCCTGGGTGCGCGACAACGACGTCCGCTCGCTGATCGTGGTGACGGCCGGCTATCATATGCCGCGCGCGCTGACTGAGCTGGCCCATGCCATGCCGGACGTGGCGCTGTACCCGGTGCCCGTCATGCCGCCGGCGATGCAGGCGCCCGGCGGGGTGCGCGATGCCGCGACCTTGCGCCTGCTGGCGGAGGAATACACCAAATGGCTGGCCAGCACGCTCGGCCTGTCGGCGCTGGGGCCGCCGCACGAGCTGGCGCCGGGTCGCACGGCCCATGCGAGCACCAGGTCATGACCTTCCTGCGCTCCGCCCTGTTCAACCTCTTCTTCTTTATCACGACCTTCCTGCTGTCGGTGTATGGCGGCGTGGTTCGCCTCGTCGCGCCGCGCCGCGCCTACGGCGTCGTGCTCGCCTGGGGACGGCTGCAGGTCTGGGCGGCGCGCGTGTTGTGCGGCATCCGCTTCACCGTGACCGGCCGGGAGCACTTGCCGCAAGGTGCCGCGCTGATCGCCTCGCAGCACCAGTCCACCTTCGACACGATGATCTGGCTGCTGCTGGTGCCGCGATGCAGCTACGTGATGAAGCGGGAGCTGGCGCGGATCCCGCTGTTCGGCGGGCTGGTGAAGCCGTCGGGCATGATCGCGGTGGACCGCGACGCTGGCGGGGCGGCGATGCGCGGCCTCATGCGGGACGGCAAGCGGGCCGCGGCGGAGGGGCGGCAGATCGTGATCTTCCCCGAGGGCACCCGCGCCGGCCCCGGCAGCGTGCTGCCGATCCTGCCCGGCGTCGCGGCCCTCGCCACCAGCACCGGCCTCCCCGTGATCCCCGTGGCGACCGATTCGGGCCGCATCTGGGGCCGTCGCGCGTTCCGCAAGGTGCCGGGCGTGATCCGCATCGCCATCCTGCCGCCGCTGCCGCCCCGGCTGCCGCGCGGCGTTCTGCTGGAGCGGCTGGAGGCGATCTACCGCGCCGGGGTGCCTGTGGACAATTCTGTGGGCGACCCCTCTGATCCGCTCGCAGACAGCACGAGCCGAAAGCGAGAACCTCTTGATCAGAACTAAGTCCATCGCGTCCCGCTGTTGCGGGATCGTCGGTCGCGGAGAATGGGGATGAACGGCTCCGGCAGGTCCGCGAGGAGGCGCGGAGGCGGCGTCGGGCTGTGGATCGTCGTGGCGCTGCTGGTGCTGCTGGCGGGGCACGCGCTGTATTGGCGCTGGGCCACCCAGCGGCTCGAACAGGGTTTCCTGGCCTGGGCGGCCGATCGGCGGGCGCATGGCTGGGTGGTTCGGGCCGGGCCGGCCGAGCGCGGCGGCTGGCCGCTCGCCGCCAGCGTCAGTGTCCCCGGCGTGCATGTCGAGGGTGGTCAGGCCGACATCCCCGACGGGTTCGCCTGGGACGCCGAACGCGTCCGGCTGTCGGTCCGGCTGCTGCAGCCTCGGTCCCTCGCCATCGCCGCCGAGGGGATGCAGCGTCTCCGCCTCGCCGACCTGCCGGAGATCCCCTACACCGCCGACCGCCTGCACGCCGACGTTCCGCTCGAGCCCGGCGTTCCGGCGCACGTGGCCGACATCGTCGCGCGGAACCTGCGCGCCGGGATGCCCGCCGGCAAGGACGCGACGAGCGGGCTGACGGTCGGGCTGCTGCAGGTGCATGGCGAGGTCCGCCCGGCCGCGCCGCAGGGCGAGCCGGCGCTCGCCTTCACCACCAGCGCCGAGGCGATCGGCCTGCCGCCGAACCTCGCCTGGGCGCTCGGCGGCCGGATCTCGTCGCTGTCGATGGACGGGGCGCTCAACGGGCCGCTGCCCCGCATCCCCGGCCTCGCCCGCCGGGCGGCGGCGTGGCGCGACGGCGGCGGCACCCTGGAGATCCAGCGCCTCGCCCTCGGCTGGGGGCCGCTCGGTCTCTCGGCGAGTGCCACATTGGCGCTCGACATGCGCTTGCAGCCGATGGGGACGGGCACGGCGCGGATCGTCGGCTATGCCGAGACGCTGGACGCGCTGGCCGCGTCCGGCGCCGTCACCAAGCGGGCCGCGACGGCGGCCAAGGCGCTCGCCGCGCTGATCGCCCGCACGCCCGAGGACGGTGGCAGGTCCGAGATCGAGGTGCCGCTCACCTTGCAGGACCGGACCTTGTCGATCCGCCAGATCCCGCTCGCGCGCATACCGGAGATGATCTGGCCGCCGGAGTGATTCCCCTTTCCCTGCGCACCCCGGCGGCGCTATCATCGCTCGATGACCGCCCGGACGAACATTACGCGAATTAGCGGCCCGGCTGCCTAGCAGCCGGGGCTTACCGCGCCTTCCTTTCGCGTCTCGTCCGGAGTTTCCTCCCAATGTCCGAGTTGAATCCCTCGCCCTGCGAGGTCGCCGTCCGCTTCATGCTGGACGCCGATGTCTCGCCCGGCCTGCTGCCGCGCCTGCTGCAACCCTTCGCCAGGCGCGACCTCACGCCCGACCGCATGTGGTCGCACCGCAACGGCGGCGTGGTGCATGTCGAGATCGCGCTCGAGGCGATGCCGGCGGAAATGGTGGCGCTGGTCGAGGGGAATCTCCGCCAAGTGGTCGGCGTGCACAGCCTGACGCAGGTGCGGCCGGCGGCCCTCTCGCGCGTGGCGTGAGCCGCCCGGCCTGAGCCTGGCGGACGGGAATACCGTCGTCGTCTCGCACGGCTTTGCAAGCCTCGCCCGACCTGCGAACCTCGCCCGCGAGCGGCGCACGCCGCGGTCACGATCGGGACGGTCTGGATGGGTCACGGCATCGACGCGCTGATCCTTGCGCGGGCGCAATTCGCTTTCACGCTCGGCTTTCACATCGTGCTGCCGGCATTCTCGATCGGGCTGGCGAGCTACCTGATGGTGCTGGAGGCGCTGTGGCTGCGCACCGGGCGCCAAGTCTATCTCGACGTGTTCCAGGTACTGGCTGAAGATCTTCGCCATCAGCTTCGCGATGGGCGTGGTCTCCGGCGTGGTCATGTCGTACCAGTTCGGCACCAACTGGGCGGTGTTCTCCGACAAGGCCGGGCCGATCATCGGCCCGCTGATGGGCTACGAGGTGCTGACCGCGTTCTTCCTGGAGGCGGGCTTCCTCGGCGTCATGCTGTTCGGCATGAACCGCGTGCCGCGCGCGATCCATTTCATGGCGAGCTGCCTCGTCGCCCTGGGCAGCCTGATGAGCGCGTTCTGGATTCTCTCCGCCAATTCCTGGATGCAGACGCCGCAGGGCTTCACCCGCACCCCGGACGGCCGCTTCTTCCCGGCCGATTGGTGGGCGGTCATCTTCAATCCGTCCTTTCCCTATCGTCTCGCCCACATGGTGATCGCGTCCTATCTCACCGTCGCCTTCGTGGTCGGCGCGGTGGGCGCCTACCATCTGCTGCGCGACAAGCAGAACGTCGCGGCGCGCACGATGTTCTCGATGGCGATGTGGATGGCGGTGATCGTGGCACCGATCCAGATCTTCGTTGGGGACGCGCACGGGCTCAACACGCTCGAATACCAGCCGGCCAAGATCGCGGCGCTCGAAGGCGATTTCACCTCGGAGCCCGGCCAGCCGCTGATCCTGTTCGGCTGGCCGAACATGCGAACCGAAACGGTGGATTTCGAGGTCTCGATCCCGCATCTCGGCGCGCTGATCCTGACGCGCAGCTGGGACGGCTCGATCAAGGGGCTCAAGGATTTCCCGCCGCAGGATCGCCCGAATTCGCCGGTGGTGTTCTTCGCCTTCCGCGTCATGGTGGGCCTGGGCCTGCTGATGGCGGCGGCGGGCATCGCCGGCCTCGTGCAGCGCATTCGCGGGCGGCTGTACGAGACCCGCTGGCTGCTGCGCACGATGGTGGTGATGGCGCCGGCGGGGTTCATCGCCCTGCTGGCCGGCTGGACCGTCACCGAGGTCGGTCGGCAGCCTTTCACGGTCTACGGCTTGCTGCGCACCGCCGACAGCGTATCGCCGATCGCACTCCCCGGCGTCGCGACCTCCCTGGCTGCCTTCGCGGTGGTGTATTTCATCGTGTTCGGCGCGGGGCTCGTGTTCCTGCTGCGGCTGATGCGCCGCGCGCCGACCGTGGGCGAGAGCGGGCCGCCGAAAGGCGTGCCGGTGCGCAGCGCCGGGATCACCCCGGCGCCCGGGCTGGACGAGGCCCACCCCGAGCATCCGGTGAGGCAATCATGATCGACCTGCCGACGATCTGGGCCGCGCTGATCGCGCTCGCGGTGCTCGCCTATGTGCTGCTCGACGGGTTCGATCTCGGCCTCGGGCTGCTGTTCGCCGTCGAGCAGCAGGAGGAGGACCGAGACGTGATGGTCAACACCATCGCACCGGTATGGGACGGCAACGAGACCTGGCTGGTGATGGGCGGCGGCGGATTGCTGGCGGTGTTCCCGCTGGCTTACGCGGTCATCATGCCGGCGCTGTATCCGACCATCATCGCCATGCTGCTCGGCCTGGTGTTCCGCGGCGTCGCCTTCGAGTTCCGCTTCCGCGCGATCACCGAGCGCGGACGCATCTGGTGGGACCGCGCGTTCCTCCTCGGCTCGCTGGTCGCCACCGTGGCCCAGGGCCTCACCCTCGGCGGCCTGTTGCAGGGCATCCGCGTGGTGGATCGCGCGTATGCCGGCGGCTGGTTCGATTGGCTGACGCCGTTCAGCGTGTTGTGCGGCATCGCGCTGGTGATCGGCTACTCGCTGCAAGCCTCGTGCTGGCTGATCTGGCGCACCGAGGGAGCGTTGCAACGCCGAGCCCGCGCCCGCGCGCGGGTGCTGGCGATCGCCATGCTGGCGCTGATCGTCGCGGTGAGCATCTGGACGCCGCTGCTCTCCTCGCATTTCACCGATCGCTGGTTCGCCTGGCCCAACATCCTGCTGCTGAGCCCGATGCCGGTGCTGGTGGCCCTGGTCGCCTGGGGCTTCTGGACCGGCCTGTCGCGCGAACATCACCTGACGCCGTTCCTCTGCGCGCAGGCGTGGTTCGTGCTGTGCTACGCCGGGCTCGGCATCAGCATCTGGCCGATGATGGTGCCGCCGTCGATCACGGTGCATCAGGCCGCCGCCCCGCCCGAGAGCCAGCTGTTTCTCCTGGTCGGCGCGGTGATCCTGATCCCGATCATCCTGATCTACACCGGCTTCGCCTACTGGGTGTTCCGCGGCAAGGTGAAGCCCGGCGCGCATTATCACTGAGCGGGGAGTGCCATGCGACGGCTGACGACGCAGGTGCTGATCGCGGGCGGCGGCCCGGTCGGGCTGTCGCTGGCGATGGACCTCGCCTGGCGCGGCATCGAGGTGCTGGTGCTGGAAACCCGCGCGGAGGGCGAGCCGCCCAGCGTGAAGTGCAATCACGTCGGCGCCCGCACGATGGAGATCTTCCGCCGGCTCGGCGTGGTCCGCGCGGTGCGCGACGCCGGCCTGCCAGCCGACTACCCCAACGACATCGCCTTCCGCACCACGACCATTGGCACGGAACTGTCGCGTATCCCGATCCCCTGCCGCGCCGATCGCTACACCGCGACGGGCGGGCCGGATACGTGGTGGCCGACGCCGGAGCCGCCGCACCGGATCAACCAGATCTATCTCGAGCCGGTGCTGTTCGCGCACGCCGTCGCGATGCCGGGCGTTCGCGTGCTGAACCGCGTGCAGCTGGTCGGATTTCACGCAGGACGAGAACGGCGTCGTTGCGACGGCGGAGGATCTGAACGGCGGCGAGCCGCTCGCCGTCGTCGCGCGCTACATGATCGGCTGCGACGGCGCGCACTCCACGGTGCGTCGCAAGATCGGCGCCACGCTCACCGGCGACGCGCATCTGGAGCAGCGGCAATCCACCTTCATCCGCGCCCCGGAGTTGGCGCGCATGATCCCGACCAGGCCCGCGTGGGCCAACACGTCGCTCAACCCGCGGCGCAGCGCCAACATGTTCGCGATCGACGGGCGGGAGACCTGGCTGATCCACAACTACATGCGGCCGGGCGAGCGTTTCGACACGCTGGATCGCGACCAGTGCATCCGCCTGATCCTCGGCGTCGGGCCGTCATTCCCCTACGAGATCATCACCAAGGAGGACTGGACGGCACGGCGCATGATCGCCGACAGGTTCCGCGACCGCCGCGTGTTCCTCTGCGGCGACGCGGCGCATATCTGGGTGCCGAATGCCGGCTACGGCATGAACGCCGGCATCGCCGACGCGATGAACCTCGCCTGGATGCTGGCGGGCGTGCTGCAGGGCTGGGCGTCGTCGGCGATTCTTTCTGCTTATGAGGCCGAGCGGATGCCGATCACGGAGCAGGTGTCTTACTATGCGATGGACACCTCTGTCGCCCTCGCCCGCCAGCGCGGCGCCATCCCTCCGAACATCGAGGAGGACGGGCCGGAGGGCGACGCATCGCGCGCGCGGATCGGTCAGGAGGCATACGACATCAACGTCGGCCAGTTCTGCGCCGGCGGGCTGAATTTCGGCTATTTTTACCAGGCGTCGCCGATCATCGCCTATGACGGCGAGGCGGCGCCGGGATACGACATCTATAATTTCACGCAATCGACGGTACCCGGCTGCCGCACGCCGCATGTCTGGCTGCGCGACGGACGCTCGCTCTACGACGCGCTCGGCCCGGATTTTTCTCTGTTGCGCTTCGACCGCGCGTTGGACGTGAGCGATCTCGTGCGCGCCGCAACGCAGCGCGGCGTGCCGCTGGCGGTGCTCGATGTCGATACGGATGAAACGATCTATCCTGAGAAGCTGGTGCTGTCGCGCCCCGACCAGCACGTCGCCTGGCGCGGCAACGCACCGCCGCGCGACGCGCTGGCGCTGATCGACCGGGTACGCGGGCCGGCTATCGGATCGTAGGGCGGAAGGAGCGAAGCGTATTCCGCCACCTTCGCGCGCCAGTGGCGGAATACGCTTCGCTCCTTCCGCCCTACATTCCGAGCGCGCCCTCGACCGCCGCGGCAATCGCCAACAGCCGCGGGTCGCCCATCGTCTCGCCCATGAGCATCAGCCCGACCGGCGCCTCGCCCGCGCGGTGGCACGGCAGGCTGATGGCGCAGCGGTCGAGGAAGTTGCCGAACGCGGTGTTGCGCAGCAGGAGGAGATTGATCCGGTTGTACTCCCGCTCGTCGTCCAGCTCCGCGACGCGCGGCGGCACCAGCGGGCAGGTCGGCATGAGCAGCGCGTCGAAGCCGCTCGTCGCGCGGTCGAACTCCGCGACCAGGCGGCGGCGGGCGGCGAGCAGCTCGACATAGTCGGTGGCGCTCTGTGCATCCCCACGCGCGATCCGCACGCGGATGCGCGGATCGTAGAGCGCACCCTTCTCGGCGAGCAGATCGCGGTGCCACGCAAACGCCTCCGCCGAGGCGAAGCCGCCCTTGCGCGTTCACCGCCGGGATCGCGTCGAACACCGCGAACCGCGCGGGCACGATGCGCGCTCCGGCTTCGGACAGTCGCGCCACGGCGCGCTCGAAGCTGGCCGAAACCGTCGCGTCCATCCCGTCCAGCATCACGTTCTGCGGCACCGCGAGCCGCAGGCCCGCCAGCGACGCCGGCGCGAGCCGCGCGGGCTGCTCGCCGGCCAGCACCGCGTCGATGACCGCGCAGCATTCGACCGACGGCGCCAGCGGGCCGACCGAATCGAGGCTCGGCGCCAGCGGCAGCACGCCGTCGATCGGCACTCGCCGCGCCGTCGGCTTGTAGCCGGTCACACCGCATAGCGCCGCCGGGATGCGGCACGACCCGCCGGTGTCGGTGCCGAGCGCGCCCAGCGCCATCCCGTCGGCGACCGACACCGCCGCACCCGACGAGCTGCCGCCCGGAATGCGTGCGCTCGCGCGATCCCACGGGCTGCGCGGGGTGCCGTGATGCGGGTTGATGCCGAGGCCGGAGAAGGCGAACTCCGTCATGTTGGTGCGGCCGACGGCGACAAAACCGGCGGCCAGCATCCGCGCGACCACGGGCGCATGGGCGGTGGCCGGGGCCGCGTCGTCGAGCGCGCGCGAGCCGGCGCGCGTGACCTCGCCCGCGACATCGAACAGATCCTTCAGGCTGACGGGAATGCCGGCGTAGCGGCTCGGTGCGCGCCCGACGCGACGCAGCGCGTCCATCGCGTCGGCCGACGCGCGCGCCTGGTCGGCGTAGACGGCGACGAACACGCGGCTCCCCTCGCCGCCGGGGTCGGCGATCCGCGCCAGGCATCGCTCGACCAGCTCGCGCGCGGTGACGCGGCCGGTTTCGAGGGCATCGGCGCATTCCTGGATCGTCTGCATTGCGCAACCCTGCCGCGCGATCCGGCATGACGCAAGTTGGTGGTATAAGTGCGGATCACGATGGAGGACGCCGATGCCGACCATCCCGGAAAAACCCGTGCTGCTGACCGGCGCGTCGGGCGCGCTCGGCCGCCAGCTCGCGCGTGCGCTTGGTGCCGAGGGCTGGACCCTGCGGCTGACCGACATTGTTCCTTTTCCCGATCCGCTCCCGGCAAATGCGAGCTTCACCCGCGCGGACCTCAACGACGGCGTGGCGATCCTGCGTCTCGCGGAGTGTTGCGGCGCGATCCTGCATTTCGGCGGCATCTCGGTGGAGCGGCCGTTCGAGGAAGTGCTCGGGCCTAATCTCCGTGGCCTGTACCACGTCTACGAGGCGGCGCGGCGCGAGGGCGCGCGCGTGGTGTTCGCCTCCTCCAACCACTCGATCGGCTTTCACGAGCGCACCGAGACAATCGACGCCGACACCCAATTCCTGCCGGACAGCTACTACGGATTGTCGAAAGCCTATGGCGAGCTGATGGGCCGGCTCTACTGGTTCAAGCACGGCGTCGAGAGCGTGTTCGTCCGCATCGGCTCGTGCTTTCCCGAGCCGGTCGATGCGCGGATGCTCGCGACCTGGCTCTCCTACGCCGATCTTTCCCGCTTGATGCAACGCTGCGTGCTCGCGGAGAAAGTCGGCCTGTCGGTGATCTGGGGCGCGTCGCACAACGCGCGCATGACGTGGTGGCGCAACGACGATCGCGGAAAACTCGGCTGGGAGCCGCAGGACAGCGCGGACGCGTTCGCCGGCCAGCTCGCCGGCAAGGTGAGCGACAGCCCGGTCGCCGAGCGCTACCAGGGCGGCGGCTTCACCGCGATGGAGTATTCGCGCGCCGGTGGTTCACATGGATGACCGGTCGACCCGCTTGCCGGCGGACTGGCCAATCAGCGTGCCGATGTCGTAGGCGAGCTGCTTATCGTTGCTGGTCTGCACCTGGCACTGGATCGTGGCGATCCACAGCGGCAAGCCCGTCGTCGCATCGCGCAGGTCGGCGCGCAGCATGAGGGTCCGCGGGCCTGGGCTGGGCGCGGCGCCGAAGCGCGGCATTCCTGGCTGTTCCATCGGGACGCCGCCGGACATGCCGCCCCATTCGCTCTGCGCGCCCCACTGATCGTAGCTGTTGCGCCTCCGTCCGTAGCCGCCACCCCCGCCGGTCAGCGTGTAGGAGACGCTAAGGCGCACGTTGCCGGCAGCGGCGGTCGTCAGCCCCGCATTGTTCATCCCGCTGGTGAGCGCCTGGGAGAGCTGCACGTTGCGGGGCGAGTTGTCGAACACGTCGATGGTCGCCACGGTGGGCTGCGGCAATGGCTTCAGCGCGGCGGCGGAATACTGGCCGCTGCAACTGCTCATCGCCCACGTCCCGGATGGTGCGAGCGCCGCGAGGCAGAGCACCGTGGCCGCGACGCCGCCCCTTGTCATCATGCCCATCATCAGAATGTGCCCGTCCGGTCCGCCTCGAAATCGTAGCCGCACGCATCTCCGGCGATCGCGCCCTGCATGTGGCCGGCCCTGACGGTGCCGCGGATGGAGGTCACGCCGTTGCGGCTGAGGAAGGTGCCGTCCGACGCGATGCTGACGTCGAACGCGCGCGTGCTCTGCTCGGGCACTTGCGGCTGGTTCAGCACGAAATGGAAGCTCTGGCCGCGCACGCCGATCGTCATCGGATCCTGCGAGCCGCACAGCTCGCCGCCGCTCACGCTCTGCATGGTTCCGTCGTACTTGCCATCCGGCGAAACCGGACCAGTCGATGCCAGCGGGTCGGGCGGTGGAGGCGGTGCCCGGCCGGGGCCGGAACAGCCGCCCAGGGTCACGCCCAGCACCGCGCAGAGGAAGCCGATGCCGCGCGTCACGCCGCCTCCGCGCGGATCGCCTCGTCGAGCACGCCGAAGATGCGGTCGATGTGCTTGCGCTCGATGATCAGCGGCGGCGACAGGGCGACGATGTCGCCGGTGGTGCGGATCAGCACGCCGTGATCGAAGCAGCGCTGGAACACGCGCACCGCGCGATCGGTCGGCAGATCGGGGCGCGGCGCCAGCTCGATGCCGGCGATCAGGCCGAAATTGCGCAGGTCGATCACGTTCGGCCGGCCCTTGAGGCTGTGCACAGCGTCCTCCCAGTAGCCCTCGATGGCGCGCGCCCGACCCGGCAGGTCGTCGCTCTGTTGCAGGTCGATCGCGGCGATCGCGGCGGCGGAGGCGAGCGGGTGGCCGGAATAGGTGTAGCCGTGGAAGAACTCGATCCCGCCCGGCGCGCCCTCGACGATGGCGTTGTAGATGCCGTCATGCACCGCCACCGCGCCCATCGGCACGGCGGCGTTGGTCAGCCCCTTGGCCATCGTCATGATGTCGGGCAGCACGTCGAGCCGATCCGCGCCGAACGCCGTGCCGAGCCGGCCGAACCCGGTGATCACCTCGTCGAAGATCAGCAGGATGCCGTGCCGGTCGCAAATTTTTCTCAGTTGCTGCAGATAGCCTGTGGGCGGGATCAGCACGCCGGTCGAGCCCGCCACAGGCTCGACCATCACCGCCGCAATGGTATCCGCGCCGTGCAGCGCGACCAGGCTTTCGAGCGCGTCCGCGAGCTGCGCGCCCCAGGCGGGCTGGCCGCGCGCGAATGCGTTGTGCTCCAGCGAATGCGTGTGCGGCAGGTGATCGACATAGGGCAGCAGCGCGCCGAATTGTTTCCGATTGGGGGCGATGCCGCCCACCGATATGCCGCCGAAGCCAACCCCGTGATAGCCGCGCTCGCGCCCGATCAGCCGCACGCGGCCGGCGTCCCCGCGCGCGCGGTGATAGGCGAGTGCGATCTTGAGCGCGGTGTCGGCGCTCTCGGAACCGGAGTTGGTGAAGAACACGCGGTCGAGCCCGTCGGGCAGGAAATCGGCCAGCTTGGCGGCGGCCTGGAAGGCGATCGGGTGGCCCATCTGGAAGCTCGGCGCGAAATCCATCACCGCCGCCTGGCGCTGGATCGCCTCGGTGATCTCCCGCCGTCCATGCCCGGCATTGACGCACCACAGCCCCGCGGTGCCGTCGATGATCTCGCGCCCTTCCGTGGTGTAGTAGTGCATCCCCTCGGCGCGGGCGAGCATCCGAGGGTTGGCCTTGTACGCCCGGTTGGCGGTGAACGGCATCCAGAACGCTTCGAGGTTGTTGGGCGGCGGGGCGGTGGTCTCGCTCATCTTCGGGGCTCCGTTCGGCTTGGTGCGGCTTTCGGGCACGTTGGCGCTTTGCTGGGCGGGCGGCAACTGGCATCGTCCGCCCGCCCGGACAAGGAGCCACCGATGCCAGATGGTCGCCTCGTGATCGCCAGCCGTCGCTACTCCTCGTGGTCGATGCGCGGCTGGCTGGCGGTGCGGCTCGCGGCGCTGGACGTCGAGGAGATCGTGGTGCCGGTCAGCGGCACCGGCCACACCGAAGCGATCCGGCGCGTCTCGCCGAGCGGGCTCGTCCCCTATCTCGAACATCGCGGCCAGCGCGTCTGGGAGTCGCTGGCGATCCTGGAATACTGCGCCGAACTCTCGCCTGCGATCTGGCCGCGCGATCTCGCGGCGCGCACCCATGCGCGCGCGATCGCGGCCGAGATGCACGCGGGCTTCGGCGGCCTGCGCGCTGCGATGCCGATGAATCTCGGGCGCGATTTTGCCGGGCGCGGCCGCACGCCGGGCACGCTCGCCGACATCGCCCGGGTCGAGGCGATCTGGGCGGAGACCCGAGAAAAATTCGGCGCCGGCGGCCCGTTCCTGTTCGGCGCGGCGTTCAACGGCGCCGATGCGATGTACGCCCCGGTCGTGACGCGTTTTCTGAGCTACCGGCCCGATCTCTCGCCCGAGACAAGCTCGTATTGCGACGCTGTCCGAGCGCAGCCGTTGGTTTCGGCCTGGTACGACGCAGTGCCGGCCGAGTCGGACGCTTGGCTGGTGGAAGCCTATGAGAACCCGGCATGAGCAGCGCCGATAGCCTCGACCATGTCGGGATCGCCGGGCGCGATCTCGGCGCGATGGCCGCCGCGTTCGAGCGGCTCGGCTTCCAGCTCACGCCTCTCGCGCGCCATTCGGGCAAGCGCACGCCGGACGGGCCGGTGGAACCGTTCGGCACCGGCAACCGCTGCATCATGCTGCGTCAGGGCTATGTCGAGCTGATCGCCATCGTCGATCCGGCGGCGTTCAGCAACACGCTCGACCGCTTCCTCGCGCGCTACGCCGGCATCCACATCATCGCCCTCGGCATCGCCGACGAGGAAGCCAACCTGGCGCGGCTGCGCCGGGCGGGGATCGACATTCCGGGTGTCGCGTATCTCGAGCGCCCGGTCGACGACGCCGACCCAGACGGCCCGCGCGCGCGCTTCGCCCGTCTGCCTCTGCCGGACGCACCCGAAGGCCGGCTGCAGCTCATCCGCCATCTCACCCCGGAAGCGATCTGGCAGGAGCGGTTCCTCGCCCATCCCAACCACGCGGTCGCGCTGGACGAGGTGGTGATCGCCGTCGAGCAGCCAGCCGAGGCCGCCGCCCGCTTTTCCCGTCTTGCCGGACGGCCGGTGATAGCGGACCCGGTCGGCGGCTTCGCGCTGCCGCTGCCGCACGGCACGGTGCGCCTGCTACCGCCGGACGCACTAGGGAGCGTGTTCCCCGGTGCGGTGATCCCGAGCCTGCCGTTCATCGCCGGGATCGCGGTACGGACGGACGATCTCGATGCCACGGCGCGGCTGCTCGCCGAGCGCGGCATTCCGCACGAACGGCTCGCGGGCGACGTGCTGGTGGGCGCGGATCAGGGCGCCGGCGCGGCGATCCGCTTCGTGGCTTAGGCTCAAGCTCCGTCAAGTTTGCCTCGTTAAGGGCGACCCTCGACCCGAGCGGACTAAGTGAGTTTAGCCGCTTGCCATTTCCCAGCGTGACCACCTGTGGAGTAGATTCCGGTTCCAAGGTCCCAAGCGAGGTGAGCGGTCATGCCGACCTTGTCCGTGGACGGATACGAGATCGCATTCACCGAGCATGGGGCAGGCATACCTTTGCTCCTTGTGCATGGTTCGCTCGGAGATTACCGCTGGTGGACGCAGCAGATGGAGCCGTTCGGGGCACACTACCGGACAATTGCCGTCAGCCTTCGGCATTGCTGGCCGGAGCGGTGGGACGGTGACGGTGATGATTTCACGATTCAACAACACACTAAAGATGTCGCGACCTTCATCTCCGCGCTGAAAGCAGGACCCGTCCATCTGCTCGGGATATCCCGGGGGGGACACATAGCATTCCGGGTGGCGCAGAACTTTCCTGATCTGGTTCGCGCGCTGGTGCTTGCGGAGCCGGGCGGCGTGCTGGACGCCAGCCTTGAGCCGGCACAAGAGCCTACAAACCCGCCGATTGCGCTTGGCCCGCTTTTCGCTGAGGCGGCCGAGCGCATACGCCGGGGCGAAATCGACGAGGGGCTGGCACCGGCGGTCGACGTTATCGTCGGCCCAGGCGGTTGGGGGCGTCTATCAGAACAGAGTAAACAGGGGATGCGGGACAACGCCTGCACACTGCTCGGTCAAATCAAGGACCAACGTGCTCCCTTCTCGCGCGCAGACGCGGAAGCAATCAAGGCACCAACGCTCCTCATGGCGGGCGAACGCTCGCCGGAGACTTTCCACCGCATCCTTGATGGGCTGCAGGCCGCGCTGAGAGACGTGCGGCGCGTGGTCATTCCTGGCGCCTCTCATCCGTCCAATATCGACAACCCCCAGGGCTTCAACCGCGAGGTGCTGGCATTCCTCAAGGATCGGTAGAACGGTTATGCGCGGTTCGCCCGCGGTGCCGCGCAGCGTGCAGAACGGCGACACGCTGGCGACCCGCGTGGTCGAGAAGGAGAAGAGTGCCTCGGCAGATGGCTATCGTGCCGATCAGGTTATCAGGTGGGCCGGAATATAGAGGAGGTCGCCATGACTGCGAGAACAGATGATTACGACGAGATCGTTCGAGTTGTGCAGCTCTACATCGATGCATTCAATGACAATGATATCAGCAAGCTCAAGGAGGCTTTTCTTGAAGACGCGTGGATGTTCTACATCCGCGCCGACGGCACCCTTCATCAAAGTCTGATCTCCGCGAATTTTGAGCAGTGGGCTACGCCGCCCAGTTCGGGCATCGTGGGTCGATTCATCTCGGTGACTTAGGTGGGAGATGCCGCAGCGGTTCAGCTCAGCTTTGACTATGCCTCAGACAAGACCGGCGGATGGATCGACTTCCACAATCTGCTCAGGATCAACGGCGTTTGGAAGATCACGAACAAGACCGCCACTCACAGTAGCAGATTAGGTCTCCCTCAGTTGTAGTGGCGGCCCGGCTACCTTTCCGGTTTCAGAAGCCTTGATGGGGTGGACGGCCCCCGCCCCCGGCATCGGCGTGCCTAAAGTGGTCGTTGCTGAACGCCACGCATGAGGGGAGCCGCCCAGATGAACATTGCCACAATCGGCCTTGATCTCGCCAAGCACTGGTTTCAGGTGCACGGCGTCGACGCACAGGGCCAAGCCGTCGTGCGCCGCAAGCTGCGACGCGCCGAAGTTCTCTCCTTCTTCAAGTCACTGCCGCCCTGCCTGGTCGGGATGGAGGCGTGCGCAACCGCACATCACTGGTCACGCGAGCTGACCGCGCTGGGCCACGATGTCAGGCTGATGCCACCCGGCGGAGCCTGTCCTCGGGCCGGCAATGGCCGGACCCGTGGGTCAAGGCCTACGTCAAGCGCAACAAGAACGACGCGGCCGACGCCGAGGCGATCTGCGAGGCGGTGACGCGGCCGACGATGCGGTTCGTGCCGACGAAGACTGCCGATCAACAAGCTGTTCTGATGCTGCATCGGGCTCGCGGCCTGCTGGTCCGGCAGCGCACGATGCTGGTGAACGCACTGCGCGCCCACATGGCGGAGTTCGGCATCATTGCCCCGCAGGGGCTGCGCCATGTCGAGGAGCTGACCAACGAAATCGCTCGTGAGCAGGCCCGGCTGCCCGAACTGGCCCGATCCATCCTGCAGACGATCGTGGACCAGCTTGGTGACACGATGTCGCGGGTGCATGAGATCGAAGTCCGGCTGACCAGGTGGCACAAGGACAACAAGGTGAGCCGCCTGCTGGCGACGATACCGGGCATCGGTATCATGGGTGCCACCGCGATCGCGGCCACCGTCAGCGATCCGTCGTTGTTCCGATCGGGGCGGCAGTTCGCGGCCTGGCTCGGGATGACGCCGCGGCAGAACTCGAGCGGTGGCAAGGAACGGCTGGGGCGCACCAGCAAGCGCGGCGACAAATACATCCGCTGCCTGCTCGTCGCCGGCGCGGTCGCGGTGCTGCGTCACACGCGCAACCGAACCACCAAGGACGCGGCTTGGGTGCGTGGTCTGCTGGCGCGACGTCCGAGCAAGGTCGCGGCGGTGGCCCTGGCCAACAAGAGCGCGCGCATCGCATGGGCGGTCATGGTCCGCGGCGACGCCTATCGGAGCAAACACGAGATCGTGCAGGCGGTGTAGCCGCCGCTTGCACGTATGCGAGGGTGAAGGGGACGTGATGGCGAACGGTCGAGCCGTGGATCGGGAAGACCCGAATAATTCAAGGCGCAACTCAGCGCGTATTCTTGATTGGGACCCGATCAGCGAACTCCATCAGGGCCCGCGGTCATAGGCGCCGCAACGAGACGCCGGACATATGACTGCACCTGACCAGTTCGCCGGCAGCGCACTCAACCCCTTCGCAGGCGGGGGCCGTCCACATATGAATTCTGCACCAAGTCAGTTGCTGGCCCGAACCTCCGCCGTCCACGGGGACAGCGGCCTACGGGGAGTTCTGCCCCTACGCCCCCAACGCCCGCCACCCGATATCCTCGCGATAAAACCCCTCCGGCCAGGTGATTGCCTTCACCGCCGCATATGCCGCGTCACGCGCCGTCCGCAGCGAGGGGGCGGTGGCGCACACGGTCAGCACCCGCCCGCCCACCGCGAGCAGGCGGCCGTCCTCGGCGAGCTCGGTGCCGGCCTGGAATACCTGCACGCCGGGGACTGAGGCCGCGCGGTCGAGGCCGACGATCTCGGTGCCGCGCACGGCCTCGCCGGGGTAGCCCCTGGCGGCCATCACGACGGCGATCGACGGGGCGGGGTGCCAGCGGAGGTCGAAATCCGCCAGTTCGCCGTCGCAGGCGGCGGCCAGCGCGGGCAGCAGGTCCGACATCAGGCGCGGCATCAGCGCCTGGCATTCGGGGTCGCCGAAGCGGACGTTGAACTCGATCAGCACCGGACCGTCGGCGGTGAGCATGAGGCCGGCGAACAGGATGCCGCGGAACGGCGTGCCGCGCCGCGCCATCTCGGCCAGCGCCGGGCGGACGATGCGCGCCATCGCCTCCTCCTGCGTCGCTTCGGTGAAGCCGGGCGGCGGCGAGTAGGCGCCCATGCCGCCGGTGTTCGGCCCGGTGTCGCCCTCGCCGGCGCGCTTGTGGTCCTGTGCCGCGCCGAGCGGCAGGGCGTGCGTCCCGTCGCACAGCGCGAACAGCGACACCTCCTCGCCTTCCAGGCACTCCTCGATCACCACCGAGGCGCCGGCGGCGCCGAGGCTGCGCTCCCGCATCAACGTCTCGATGGCGGCCAGCGCCTCGGCCTCGGAGCCAGCGACCACCACGCCCTTGCCGGCGGCGAGCCCGTCGGCCTTCACCACGATCGGCGCGCCGCGACGGCGGACGAACTCCTTGGCCGCCTCCGCGTCGTCGAACCGCTCCCACCGCGCGGTCGGGATGCCGGCCGTCTCGCATATCTCCTTCATGAAGCCCTTGCTGCCCTCGAGCTGGGCCGCGGCGGCGAGGGGGCCGCAGCAGGGGACGCCGGCCGCCTCCAGCGCGTCGGCGAGACCCGCGACCAGCGGCGCCTCCGGCCCCGGCAGCACCAGATCGACACTGTTGTCGCGCGCGAAGGCGACGATGGCGGGAAGATCCGTCGCGGCGATCGGGACGTTCTCGGCGACCTGCGCCGTTCCGGGATTGCCCGGCGCGCACCACAGCTTGTCGAGCAGCGGGCTCGCCGACAGCGCCCAGCACAGCGCGTGCTCCCGCCCGCCCGACCCGACCACCAGCACGCGCATGGCTCTTACCCCTCCTTCAAGCCGGGCGGCTGGTAGCATAGGCTGTGGCGATGGACGAACTCGCCGCCGGCACCGTCACCAACCTGCCCGAATACACCGTCTCCGAAATCTCGGGGGCGGTGAAGCGAACGCTGGAGGGCGCGTTCGGTCGCGTCCGCGTGCGTGGCGAGATCACCGAGATGAAGCGGTATCCGTCCGGGCATATCTATCTCTGCCTCAAGGACGAGGGCTGCCAAGATGCGGGCGGTGGCCTGGCGTTCCGCCGTCCCCCGGCTCGGCATGGTGCCGGAGAACGGCGTGGAGGTGATCGTCACCGGCCGCATTTCCTCCTATCCGCGAGCGCTCCGACTACCAGCTCATCATCGAGCGGATGGAATACGCCGGCGCGGGGGCGCTGCTGGCGCGGATAGAAATGCTGCGCGTCCGGCTCGCCGCCGAGGGCCTGTTCGACGCCGACCGCAAGCGCGCCCTGCCGATGCTGCCGCGGGTGATCGGCGTGGTGACGTCCGAGCGCGGCGCGGTGATCCAGGACATCCGCACCACCATCCTCCGCCGATTTCCCCGCCCGATCCTGCTGTGGTCCGTGCCGGTGCAGGGCGAGGGGGCGGCGGCGCGGATCGCGTCGGCGATCCGCGGCTTCGACGCGCTGGCCGAGGGTGGTGCTGTGCCCCGGCCGGACGTGCTGATCGTCGCGCGCGGCGGCGGCAGCCTGGAAGACCTGATGGCGTTCAACGAGGAGGAGGTGCTCCGGGCCGTCGCGGCCTGCCGCATCCCGCTGATTTCCGCTGTTGGGCATGAGACCGACACCACGCTGATCGATTTCGTCTCCGATCGCCGCGCCCCCACGCCCACCGCCGCCGCCGAGCTCGCCGTGCCGGCACGGGCCGATCTCGTGGCGGACATGCAGCACAAGGCGGCGCGCCTGCTGGGTGGGCTGAACCGGCTGGTGCAGGAGCAGCGCCTGCGGCTCGGGCGCGCCGAGCGCGGCTTGCCGGACCTGCCGGCGCTCGTCGGCACCGCGCGGCAGCGGGTGGACGACCGGGCAGAGCGACTGCGCCTCGCCCTGCCCAATCTGCTCGCCGCCCGGCGCGCCGCATTGGTCCGCGTGGAGCGGGCGATGCCGGACCTGCCCGGCCAGCTCGTCGCCTGTCGCGAGCGGGTGCGGGATCGGGCTTTGCGGCTGCGGCTCGCGCTGCCCAACCTCGTCTCGGCGCGCCGGGCCGAGCTGGAGCGGCAGGGACGGCTGCCCGCTCCCAATCAGGCGATCGCCGCCCGACGCGCGGCGCTGGCCGTGACCGGGGCGCATCTGGCGGGCGGGTTGCGCCATGCGGTCGCCGGAAGCCGGGTCCGCGCGGGACGTACACTTGCCCGGCTCACCGCCGCGCCGCTGCGCGCGAGTGTCCGCGAGGGTCGGGCGCATCTCGCCGGGTTGGCCGCGCGGTTGGAGTCGGTGTCGCCCGAGGCCGTGCTGAAACGCGGCTACGCGCTGGTGTTCGACGCCGCCGGCCACCCGCTGACGACCGCCGCCGCCGTGTCGCCGGGCGCGCGGCTGCGACTGCAATTCGGCGACGGGGAGGTGCGCGCCACCGCCGACGGCGGCAAGCCGGCGTCCCGCCAGGGCTCGCTGCCGCTGTGACTCAGCGGAGGTAGTAGGCCCGCACCGCGAGCGTGGGCACGATGGTGATGGTGGTCAGCCCCGCTGCGGTCACGACCAGCGCGCAGCCGACGCGCAGCGCGGCCGTCCGGGGGACCGCCACGCGGGGCAGCGCCAGGCCGAGCAGCGCCAGCAGCGGCAAAAAATAGCGGCCCTGCACGCCCTCGATCCGCTCGGCGCCAACCGGGGTCCAGGTGAGATACAGCGCGAGATAGGTCGCGAACAGGCAGGCGACGCCGATCGCGACGACGAGCAGCGTCTCCGGTATCCGGGGTCCGTCGCGCCCGCGGCTGGCGAGCATGTCGCCCAGCACGGCGGCGGCCAGCGCGGCGGCCCAGAGCCGGTAGAGCCAGCCGGGCAGCGCCAGGTCGAGTTGCCCCAGCACGCCGATCGCCTCGCGCGCCTTGGCTCCCGCCTCGTCCCGCATGGTGCGCAGCGGCAGCGTGACCAGACGCAGCGGATCGGCCGCGAGCACGCGAAGCTGCGCCGCCGCGTCGGTGGTGCGGAACACCGTCCCAGGCGGGCTGGGAAAGAGCGGGCCGGCGACATAAGGTTCTCCACGGGCGAACGGGATGGCCGCCTCGCGCTGTGCATAACCGGCCCAGCCGAGCCCTAGGACCAGCGCCAAGGCGACGGCGCCAAGTCGGGTCGCGGCGGCGCCCCGGCTTGCCCACGCGGCCCGGCGGAGCGGCAAAAGCAGCAGGCCGGCCATCGGGAAGAACGGCGGCTTGAGCGCGATGACGCATCCCAGCACCGCGGCAGCCACCCACACCGACCTCCCCTGCGCGCGCTCCCCGGCCAGCCAGCGGCCGACCAGCGCCGCCGCGAGTGCCACGCACGCCAGCATCGGCGCGTCGGGATGCACCGAGGCCATGAGCCACAGGCTCATCGGCAGGCAGAGCATGGCGAGGATCAGCAATCGCCCACGCCGCGCCAGCGCCAGCGCGACCGCGCCGACGAGCATGGTGGCAGCGGCGTTGGCGATCCGGGCGGCGAACAGGGCATCCAGCGGCACGGCGCCCGTCCACCTTGCGGCCAGCAGCCCCAGCGCGGACGGCAGGTAGAACACCGGCGGATAGGCGGCGGTTTGCGCCGAATAGAGGTCCGGCGCGGCGCCCCAGCGCACCGCGCGCATTCGCTCGCGCAGCGTGCCGGTGAGCTTGCGCGCATCGGGCGGGAGTTCGCGGAACATCACCATCAGCCGGACGAGGCCGGGGTCGCCGTGCAGCAGCGCCTCCAGGTGGGGGCCGTCCGGCATCGGGATCGCGGTGCGGGTGCCGATGAGATCGCCGTACAGCAGGCTGTCCGCCCGCAGCACCTGCACGTTCTCGTCGGGCGCCTCGGCCGGCGGGATCAGCGGGGCGAGCACAAGGCAGAGCGGCAATGCGAGCAGCAGGAACAGGGCGGGCAGCGCCCAGCCCCGGCGCGGCACGATCAGTCGGGCAGGATCAAGCCAGGCGTTCCGCCAGCCGCATGAACACCGGCACGGCGGCGGCGAGCTCGGCGGTGCTCACCTTCTCGCCCGGCGTGTGCGCTTCGACGATGTTGCCGGGGCCGATGACGACGCAGGGCGCCAGCGCCTGGAGCTCCGATGCGTCGGTGCCGTACGGCGCGGTGCGCGGCGCCGCTCCCGCCGTCTCGGCGCAGAGCCGCACGCAGCGGGTGGTCGGCCGGCAGTTCCGGCGGCGCGCCCTCGCGCGCCTTCGTCACGACGATGCCGTGCCGCGCGGCGGCGTCATGCACGGCGGACGAGCACCGGCGCTGGGTCGATCCCCGCCGAGTAGCGGAATTTTATCCGCGCGGTGGCCTTCGGGACCGTGACGTTCATGGCCGTCGCCGTGATTGTCGATCACCGGATTGAAGTCGCTGAACGGCGGGTCGTAGGCCTGGTCCTGCAGGCTCGGATCGGACCGCAGCCGCTCGAACACCGCGCGCATCTCCGCCAGGAACGCGACCAGATCCCAGTTCGCGTTGCGCCCGCGCCCGGTGCTGCTGTGCGCCTGCACGCCGGTCGCCACACAGGTGAAACCGATATGGGCGCGATGGCCGCGCACCGGCGCCATCGAGGTCGGCTCGGCGATCAGGATGCCGGCGGGCTTGACCCGCCGCACCAGCGCCGAGCGCTGCACGATCTCGCGCGCGCCCTGCTTCGTCGTCTCCTCGTCCGCGGTGATCAGCAAGGTGACGGGGACATGCGCGGGCAGGGCGCGGGCGGCGACGAGGATCGCGGCCAGCGGCCCCTTCATGTCCGTGCTGCCCAAGCCGTGCAGCACGCCGTCCGCGTCGAGCCGGGCGGACCAGGGATCATCCGTCCAGCCGGTGTCGGGCACGGTGTCCATGTGCGCCGAGAACGCCAGCGCCGCCGGACGCCCCGGGCCGCGTCGCGACCAGCGCGCGCTTGGCCACCCCCGCCAAGTCGGCATAGTCGATGCGCTCGATCTCGAAGCCGCCGAGTGCTGCCTCCACCCGGTCGGCGACGGCGAGGTTCGAGACGAAGCTGCGGCTGTCCAGGGATACCAGGCTGCGTGCCAGGTCGGTGACGGCGGCGCGGTGATCGGTCATGCAAGGGCCTTTCCGGGGCCGGCACTCTTCCCCGGACTGGCTTCCACTTGCAACAAAGCCGCGCGCACGCCAGCCTTCCGGGATGGAAGTGAGCCGATGACCGCCGCCTATCTCGATCCCAGGACGGGCGAGACGTTTCCGCTGGACGAGCCGCGCTGGTGCGGCCGCGACCGCGCGCCGCTGCTCCTGACGCGGCTGCCGGGCCTGACCCGCGAGGGGATCGACACCGGCATTCGCAGCCTCTGGCGCTACCGCGCCGCGCTGCCGATGGCGGTCGGACGACCCGATCATCGCTCGGCGAGGGCGCGACGCCGCTCCTGGCGCGCACGCCTGCATGGCGCGAGCGCGCTGCTCAAATGCGAGTGGATGATGCCGACCGGCAGCTTCAAGGACCGCGGCGCCAGCGTGATGCTCTCCCTGCTGCGCGCCCAGGGCGTCCGCGCCGTGCTGGAGGACAGTTCCGGCAATGGCGGAGCCGCGATCGCCGCGTATGCCGCGGCGGGCGGCTTGGCGGCGACCATCCTCGCACCGGCCTCGACCAGCCCGGCCAAGACCGTGCAGATGCGCGCGCACGGCGCGGCGGTGGAGCTGGTCCCCGGCTCGCGGCAGGCCACCGCCGGACGAGGCCGTGCGGCGCTCGGCGAAATTGTTCTACGCCAGCCACAACTGGCATCCGTTCTTCCTGCACGGCACCAAGACGCTGGCCTACGAGCTGTGGGAGGATCTCGGTTTCCTGGCGCCAGACAACGTCATCGTGCCGTGCGGCGCCGGCTCCAACGTGCTCGGCTGCGAGATCGGCTTCTCCGAGCTGCTGCGCGCCGGCGAGATCGAGGCGATGCCGCGCCTCTTCGCCGCCCAGCCGGCGAACTGCGCGCCGATCGCGGCGAGCTTCCTCGCCGGCACCGACCAGCCGGTCGAGACGGAAATCCTGCCCACCATCGCGGAGGGCACGGCGATCGCCCAGCCGATCCGTCTGGCCGAGGTGCTCGGCGCACTGCGCGACACGCGCGGCGGCGCGGTCACGCTGACCGAGGAGGAGATCGCGCAAGCCACGCGCGACCTCGCGGCATCGGGCATCTACGTCGAGCCGACCGCCGCCCAGGTCGCGGCGGCGTTCGGCAAGCTGCTCGCCTCCGGCGCGATCGGGCCGGAGCAGACCACGGTGCTGGTGCTGACCGGCAGCGGACTGAAGGCTACCTCACGCATCGCCGAGATGCTGGGTATCGCCCTGTGAATTCAAGGCCGTGACATCCAGGGAGTTGGCGCCGCCATGAGGCTCGACGATCTGCCGACGCCCTGCCTCGTGCTGGATCGCGGCATCATGCAGCGCAACATCGCCGCGATGGCGGCGGCGCTGGCGCGGCACGCCGTGCCGCTGCGGCCGCACATGAAGACCGCCAAGTCGATGGAGGTGGCGCGGCTCGCGCTGGCGGGGCAGCCCGGCGGCATCACCGTCTCCACCCTGGCGGAAGCCGAGTATTTCGCCGGGCACGGGATCAGCGACATCCTCTACGCCGTGGGGATCACGCCGCAGAAACTCGACCAGATCGCCAAGCTGAATGCGGCCGGCGCGGCGGTGACGGTCATCACCGACGACCCCGACACCGCCGCCGCGATCGCCGCCCACCCGGCCCCCCCGCGCGCGCTGATCGAGATCGACACCGGCGAGGAGCGGGGTGGCGTCGGCCCTGATGATCCCGTCCTGCTCGCCATCGCGGATCGGCTGGGCGGCTGCCTGGCCGGCGTGATGACCCATGCCGGGCATAGCTACGCGGGCCGCAGCGTCGAGGACATGGTCCGCATCGCGGCGGCGGAGCGCGCGGGGATCGTGCGCGCGGCCGAGCGCCTGCGCGCCGCCGGACACGCCGCACCCCTCGTCTCGATGGGCAGCTCCCCGACCGCGCTGCACGCTGCCTCTCTGGCAGGCGTGAGCGAGGTGCGCGCCGGGGTCTACATGTTCGGCGACCTGTTCCAGGCGGAGATCCACACCCACGGCGTGGCCGATATCGCGGTGACGGTGCTCGCCAGCGTGATTGGCCGCCGACCGGCGCGGAACCGGCTGCTGATCGACGCCGGCGGCTTGGCATTGTCGAAGGATCGCAGCACGGAGACGGCGCCGCTCGATTACGGCTTCGGCCTCATGCTCGACGCGCGGGGGCGGCCGGGACATGGCCACGCGATCGTGCGTCATGCCTATCAGGAGCACGGCGTGGTCGAGACCGATCCGTCAGCGCCGGCGGACCTCCCGGTCGGCGCCAAGGTGCGCGTCGCGCCGAACCATGTCTGCATGACCGCCGCTGCCCATGACCGCTACTACGTCGTCGAGGGCGGCCAGGAGATCGTCGCGGTCTGGACCCGGGTGAACGGGTGGTAGGCCGGTGCGCTGATCGGCGCCGACATCACCAAGTATCGGACTTTTTCACCCCGGAAACCACGTCCTTGAACTGGTCGAACGCGTAATCCTTCGACTTCCCATCGGCCTGCTTGATGCGTTCAAGGATCTTGCGGAGATCCGGCAATTCGTCGGACTTGGCCGTCTTGAGCAGCAGCGGGCTGCCGCCGCCGAGGTCGAGCTGGCTGCTCGAGTCCGAAAGGCAGATCTGCATGATCTCGATGCCCGCGACGCGATATCGCCCTTCCCGCGCGTCCCAGATCAAGTCGGGATGCGCATTCGGCAGCTCGGCCAGCGGCATGTTCGCCGCTGAGACCTGGAATGTCTGTCCCGAACAGATCGACCCGTCGATGTAGGCGATATTGCCGAGCAGGCTCCAGTTTTTTTCCATCAGGATCCCGCCCGTCGTATAGAGGCCCATATCGCGCATCAGCCGCTTCACCACGGGGTTCTCGTGGAACGAGCGCATCTGGTCGAAGGTTTCCGGAGGCGGCTCGATCGTCAGCGGCGCCAGAGCTTCGGCACCGGTGCTCGTGAGGTGCGCGTAGTCGCTGTTATTCATCGCGTTTAGAGGCTTCTCGGCGAAGATCCCGTAGGTGGGGAGCATCAGGTCGTTCCATTGCGTCGGACTGGCGCCGATATTCACGAGCGACGCGGAATTCATGAATGCGGCGTAGCCGAACGAAGGGAGGACGTTCAGCTTTGTCGGGTCAGAGAATTTCAGGGAGTCAATGAACACAGTCTTGTGCTCCTGCACGAACTCCTGACGTTTAGCCTGATACTGCTTTGCCTTTGGGCCGTCCGGGGTGCGCAGGCGCCGACTGCTCAGCAGTGCCGCGATATTTTTCATCGTCGTATTCCTCTGCCTTGTCATGAACGGGACGGCACCGCTGCTTGGTCCGAGAACCGGAGCAGGAGCCACCGTCCGGATGAGGCGCGGGACGGGGCGTGGCCCGACGGCGCGACATGAGGGAGCGACGAGTCTGCGGCGGCTCTGGGCTAGGCGCCCTCCTACCGCCTTCAGGCCCGACCTAGCAACGAATGCACGCCTTTGCGCTGGACACGTCCGCGCGAGTAGGATCGAGGCACTCGCGCGATGGTCGCGGGTCAGACCATCAGGTCAGGAAGATCGCCATCAGGATCAATAGGATCGCGATCCCGATCGCCGTGCCCAGGACGAAACGGGTCCAGGAGACCCAGAAGGCGTGGCGGTCGGCGATGAAGGCCTCGGGCGTTTCGGCTCCGGTGACGATGGTGGTCTGGTCGGCCATGAAACGTCTCGATCCCTGGAAAAACCGCGGTCAGGCTTTTATGGCACGCCCGCCGGGGCGGGCAAGGGGTTCAGCAGGGCGATGCCCGTTGCGGGCGAGGCGTCGGCCTGCCGGCCCTCGCATAGCAGCCGGAGCGCCAGCGGATAGATGACGTGCTCCTGGGCGAGCACGCGGGCCGCCAGCATCTCCCCGGTGTCGCCGGGCAGCACGGGAACCGCCGCCTGCGCCAGGATCGGTCCCTCATCCGTCGCCTCGGTGACAAGGTGGACGGTGCATCCGTGCAGCTTCACGCCGGCCGCCAGCGCGCGCTCATGGGTGTCGAGGCCGGGGAAGGCGGGCAGCAGGCTGGGATGGATGTTGAGCATCCGCCCGGCCCAGCGCCCGACCAGGAGCGGCGTCAGCAGCCGCATGTAGCCGGCGAGGCAGACGATCTCCACGCCGGCCTCGCGCAGCGCCGCGTCGATCGCCGCCTCGTGCGCCGCTCGATCGCGACTGAAGGCGCGGTGATCGACCGACCGCCGTAGGGATGCCCTGTTCGGCCGCGCGACGCAGGCCCTGCGGCGTCGGGGCGGTTCGACAGCACCAGGGCGATCTCGGCCGGGTAGTCGGGGTCGCGCGCGGCGTCGATCAGCGCCGCCATGTTGGACCCTCGGCCGCTGATCAGGATGGCGGCGCGGCGTCTCATGCGGGCCGCCGCCTCGATCACGCGAAGCGCGGCATAGCGGCGAACCGCACCGACGCCGTGCCGCCGCCCGCCGCGATCCGGCCGAGCCGGAACACCGTCTCGCCCTGCGCCGCGCAGCAGCGCCTCGGCGCGCGATCGGCGTCGGCCACCACGAGCGCCATGCCGATGCCGCAATTGAACACCCGCAGCATCTCGCCAGCCTCGACGCCGCCGCGCCGCGGCGAGCCAGCGGAACACCGGCGGCACCGGCCAGGGCTGGTCGAGCACCGCCTCCGTGCCGTCGGGCAGCACGCGCGGCAGGTTGCCGGGCAGGCCGCCGCCGGTGATGTGGGCGGCCGCCTTGAGCAGCCCGGCGCGGTGCAGCGCGAGCAGCGATTTCACGTAGATGCGCGTCGGCGCCATCAAGGCCTGCGGCGAGCGATGTCTTCCGGCGGCGAACGGCGCCGGCGCGTCCCAGCCGAGCCCGCTCGCCTCGCACGATGCGGCGGACCAGGGAAAACCCGTTGGAATGCACGCCGGAGCTTGCCAGCCCGAGCACCGCGTCGCCCGGCGCGACCGCGTGCGGCAGCAGACGGCCGCGCTCCGCCGCGCCCACCGCGAAGCCGGCGAGGTCGAAATCGCCGGCCGCGTACATGCCGGGCATCTCCGCCGTCTCGCCGCCGACCAGGGCGCAGCCGGCTTGCCGGCAGCCCTCGCGCGATGCCGCCGATCACCCGCCGCGGCCTGCTCGACCGAGAGCCGGCCGGTGGCGAAATAGTCCAGGAAGAACAGCGGCTCGGCGCCCTGCACCACCAGGTCGTTGACGCACATGGCGACGAGGTCGATCGCCGACCGTGTCGAGAATGCCGGTCTCGATGGCGACCCTGCAGCTTGGTGCCGACGCCGTCGGTGGTGGAGACCAGCACCGGGTCGGCGAAGCCGGCGGCCTTGAGGTCGAACAGCGCGCCGAAGCCGCCGAGCGCGCCCATCACGCCCGCGCCGCAGGGTGGCGCGGGCGAGGGGCTTGATCGCTTCGACCAGCGCCTCACCTGCGTCGATATCGACGCCGGCCTGCGCGGTAGGTCAGACCGTTGCCCGCCGGACCGGCGGTCGTGGTCGCGTCGTCATGGGCACTGGTCATGGCGGCCCTCCATACGGTAAGGCCTTGGTCCGGGGGACAATGAGAATGCCGGATCGCGCAAGGCGGCTGCACGGGCGCGGAAACAATCATAGGCCGCGCGCGGCTTGCAATGCGCGGGTGGCGGCAAACATGCCTGACGGAACCCAGCTCGGCACGGGATCATCCTCCGCCCTGCTCACGGTCCCCAACATCATCACCTTCGCCCGGCTGTGCGCCGTGCCGCTGGCCGTCTGGCTGGTGCTGCAGCAGCGGATCGCGGAGGCGTTCTTCCTGTTCGTCGCGGCCGGCCTGTCGGACGCGGTGGACGGCTGGCTCGCCCGGCGCGGCGCCGCCAGCGCGCTCGGCGCCCTGCTCGATCCGGTGGCGGACAAGGCCCTTCTGGTGACGATGTATGTTACACTGGCGGCCGTGAGCGCGCTGCCCAGCTGGCTGGCCATCCTCGTCGTGTTCCGCGATGTGCTGATCGTGGGCGGCGTGGTGTGTCTCGCGCGTGCTCGGCCAACCGGTGCGGATCCGGCCGCTGCTCATCTCCAAGGTCAACACCGCGCTGCAGATCGTGCTGATCGCGGTGACGCTGCTGCTGGGCGGCTTCCACCTGGCCGCGCCGGTGCTGATCACCGTCCTGGTCTGGGCGGTCGCCGCCAGCACGCTCGCCTCCGGCGGCGCCTATGTCTGGAAGGCGGCGCGCGCGCGATGAACGAGCTGCCGCCGCCGCCGGTCCAGCTGCCGCCCGGCGGAGCAAGCTCGCGCCCGGCGGAGCCGCCGCATCCCGACTGGCCCGAGCCGCCGCCAGTCCGTCCACGCCTCCCGCACGCGACGCGGGGGCAGCGGATCGCGCTGCTCGCGGGGCTCATCGTCGTGGCCTGGCTGGCGCTTCAGCTGTTCGCCTCCATCCTGCTGCCGTTCGTGGCGGCGGCCGGCATCGCCTACGTGCTCGACCCGGCCACCAGCCGGCTGACCCGCGCCGGGGTGCCGCGCGGGCTGGCGGCGCTGCTGATGATCGTCGCCGTGCTCGCCGCGGCGCTGCTGTTCGCGCTGCTGCTCTATCCGGTCATCCTGTCGCAGATCGGCCTGCTGATCGGGCGCATCCCGCAATACGTCATGCTGCTCCAGGGCTGGGCGCGGGAAGTCCTCACCCATCTGCAGGAGCGGTTCGGCAGCCAGGTGGTGGACGACAAGCTGCGCGACCTGGTGGGCGGGCAGGCCGGGCGCGATGCTGGCCTTCCTGGCCTCGGCCCTCTCGCACGTGATCGGCGGCGGCTTCGCGCTGTTCAACGTAGTCAGCCTCATCATCGTCACCCCGGTCGTGGCCTTCTACCTGCTGCGCGACTGGCCGGGCGTGGTGGCGCGGGTGGATTCGTGGCTGCCCCGCCGCTACGCCGAGGTGATCCGCGCGCAGGTGCGCGAGGTCGACCGCATCCTCTCGGCCTGGGTGCGCGGCCAGGCGCTGTGCTGCGTGCTGCTGGCGCTCTACTACGCGGCCGCCCTGTCGCTGGTCGGGCTCGATCTGGGGCTGATCGTGGGCATCGCCGCCGGAGCGCTTGTCGTTCATCCCCTATGTCGGCTCGATCGCCGGCGGCCTGACCTCGATCGGCCTCGCGCTGGCCCAGTTCCCCGAGCTGGCACGGCGTCATCATGGTCGGCGTCGTGCTGGTGGTCGGGCAGATCCTCGAAGGCTACGTGATCTACCCGCGATTCCTCGGCGACCGGGTCGAGCTGCCGGCGGTGTGGGTGATCTTCGCGCTGTTCGCCGGCGGCGCGGCGTTCGGCTTCCTCGGCATCATGCTGGCGGTGCCGATCGCGGCGACCATCGGCGTGCTGTGCCGCTTCTGGCTGCGGCGCTACCTGAGCAGCCCGCTCTATCTCGATCCCCCGGCAGCCGGCCAGGCGCATGAGCGTGATCAGGCAGCTGGCGCTGCCGTTCCCCGAGCGATCCGACTTCACGGCGGCGGATTTCATGCCCGCCCCGTCCAACGCCGACGCCCTGGCGTGGCTCCGCCGCACCGCCGATTGGCCTGACGGACGCCTGGTGATCTGGGGCGAGGAGGGCTGCGGCAAGAGCCATCTCCTGACGGTCTGGGCCGCGGAGGCGGAGGGGCGCGTCTCGCAGGCGCCGGCCTTGCGCGGCGTGCCGGACCCGCCGAACGCCGCCCGCATCGCGATCGACGATGCCGATGCGACCGGTGACGAGGAGGCATTGCTGCATCTGCTGAACGCGGCCCAGGAGAGCCGCATTCCGGTGCTGATGGCGGCGCGCTCGCCGCCGGCGCGCTGGAGGCTGCGGCTGCCCGATCTGGCCAGCCGGGTCCGCGCGAGTGCCGCCGTGCGCATCGGTCCGCCCGACGAGGAGCTGCTGCGCGCGCTGCTCTCGCGGCTGCTGACGGCGCGCCAGATCGCCGTGGCGCAATCGGTGCAGGACTGGCTGCTGATCCGCCTGCCGCGCACTCCCGCCGCGATCCGCGAGGCCGCCGCCCGGCTCGACCGCGCGGCACTGGCGGGGCACACCGCGGTCACACGCGGGCTCGCCGCGCGCATCCTCGGCGACCTCGACGCGGGGATACCCCAGAACGGGGCCGAAAGCCTGTCCGGCGACCCCTCGGCGGACTCGTGCGCCTGCCCGTCCGCTCCTGTAGGATCGGCGGATGACGAAAATCTCCGCGCACGCCCTGTTGGCGGACGCCGCCCTCCCGCCCGTGCTCGACCTCCCGGTGGCCGCGCCGCCGCCGTCGGGAATTGCGCCGGACCGTCCCGGACGGTTCATCAACCGGGAGCTCTCCTGGCTCGACTTCAACCATCGCGTGGTCGAGGAGGCGGAGAACCCGCGGCATCCGCTGCTGGAGCGCGTCCGCTTCGTGTCGATCAGCGCCTCCAACCTGGACGAGTTCTATTCCGTGCGCGTCGCCGGGCTGATCGGGCAGGCGAAGGCGGGCGTGGCGACGCTCTCTCCCGACGGCCGCACGCCGGCCCAGCAGCTCGCGGAAATCCGGGTGCGGGCCGAGTCGCTGCTGGCCGACCAGCAGCGGGTGTGGCGCGAGCTGCGCGACCTGCTGCGCGACGCCGGGATCGAGGTCTGCGACCCGACGCAGCTTTCGGCCGACGACGTCGCGTGGCTCGATCCCTGGTTCATGGAGCGGGTGTTTCCCGGTGCTGAGCCCGCTCGCGATCGACCCGGCGCACCCTTTTCCGTTCATCCAGAACATGGGCCTGGTGATGGCGCTGCGTCTGGTGCGCGAGGAGGACGGGCAGGCGATGCGGGCGCTGATCCCGCTGCCGACCCAGGTGGAGCGGTTCGTGCGCCTGCCCGCGCCGGCCGGCGAGCCGATCCGGTTCGTGATGCTGGAGGATCTCGTCGGGCTGTTCATGGACCGGCTGTTCCCCGACTTCCAGCTCAGCGGCCGCGGCATGTTCCGGCTGATCCGCGACACCGACGTGGAGTTCGAGGAGGAGGCCGAGGATCTGGTCCGCTCCTACGAGACCGCGCTGAAGCGCCGCCGTCGCGGGGTTGCGATCCATCTCACGATGGATGCCGACATGCCGCTGGAGCTGCGCGACCTCGTGGCCGACGAGGTGGACGCGACGCCCGACGAAGTCTACCTGCAGCACGGGCTGGTGGGGGTCGCCGATCTTCGGCAGCTCATCGTCGACGACCGGCCGGACCTGCAGTTTCCGCCGTACACCCCGCGCTTCCCCGAGCGCATCCGCGATTTCGGCGGCGACTGCTTCGCGGCGATCCGTGCCAAGGACATCATCGTCCACCACCCGTTCGAGAGCTTCGACGTGGTGGTGCAGTTCCTGCGCCAGGCGGCGCAGGATCCGAACGTCGTCGCGGTGAAGCAGACGCTCTATCGCACCAGCCGCGACAGCCCGATCGTCAAGGCGCTGATCGAGGCGGCGGAGGCCGGCAAGGCCGTGACCGCCGTGGTCGAGCTGCGCGCCCGCTTCGACGAGGAGGCGAACATCCGCCTCGCGCGCAGCCTGGAGGCCGCCGGCGTGCAGGTGGTGTACGGGTTCGCCGCCCTCAAGACGCACGCCAAGCTGTCGCTGGTGGTGCGGCGCGAGGGCGGCTCGGTGCGCTCCTACGCGC
This sequence comes from uncultured Alphaproteobacteria bacterium, assembly GCA_963799825.1. GTDB lineage: Bacteria > Pseudomonadota > Alphaproteobacteria > Acetobacterales > Acetobacteraceae > JAFKFI01. Next base: position 570,913 of record CAWCYL010000006.1, on the reverse strand, counting down.
ATTTCGGCACCGGCAACTATCATCCGATCACCGCGCGCATCTACACGGATCTTTCTTTCTTTACCTGCGATCCGTCGCTCACCCGCGATTCGGCGCGGCTGTTCAATTTCCTGACCGGCTACGCCCGTCCCGAGCTGATGGACGCGCTGGCGTTCAGCCCGATCACCACCCGCGACGTGCTGGTGGAGCTGATCGACCGGGAGATCGCCTTCGTTCGCGGAGGCAAGCCCGGCGGGATCTGGCTGAAGCTCAACAGCCTGGTGGACGAGGAGCTGATCGACAAGCTGTACGAGGCCTCCCGCGCCGGCGTGAAGGTGATGGCGGTGGTTCGCGGCATCTGCTGCCTGCGGCCGGGCGTGCCGGGCCTGTCGGACCACATCCGCGTCAAGTCGATCGTCGGCCGGTTCCTCGAGCACAGCCGCATCTGCGTGTTCGGCAACGGCCATCCGCTGCCCAGCCGGCACGCCCGCGTCTACATCAGCTCGGCCGACTGGATGGCCCGCAACATGGACTGGCGGGTGGAGACGCTGGTGCCGATCCACAACCCGACGGTCCACGCCCAGGTGCTCGACCAGATCATGGTGGTCAATCTCAAGGACACCATGCAGTCCTGGGAGCTCCGCGCGGACGGGACGTGGCAGCGCGTCGCCAAGGGCAAGAAGCCGGTCTCCGCGCACCACTACTTCATGACCAATCCGTCGCTCTCGGGCCGCGGCTCGGCCTTGCATGGGCCGCTGGTCGCCGCACCGGTGGCGATGCCCCGCCGTCCCGACCGCGTCAGCCAGGATTAAGCGATGCCATTCACGCCTCCCGCCGATGCGCCTCGTTGCGCGGTGGTCGATCTCGGCTCGAATTCCGTGCGTCTCGTCGTCTACGAGGGGCGCAGCCGCAACCCGGTGGCGATCTTCAACGAGAAGGCGGTGCTGCGCCTCGGCCGCGGCCTGCAGACCACCGGGCGGCTCAACGAGGAAGGCATGGCGCAGGCGTTCACCGTGATGCGCCGCTACCAGGCGGTGGCGCGGGCGATGGGCGCCGAGCCGTTCGAGGTGCTGGCGACGGCGGCCGTGCGGGACGCGCGCAACGGGCCGGATTTCGTCGCCGCCTTGCGAGCGCGGATGCCGGGCGTGTCGATCAAGGTGCTCTCGGGCGCGGAGGAGGCCGGCTACTCGGCGGACGGCGTGCTGTGCGGCATCCCCGAGGCGGACGGGATTCTCGCCGACATCGGCGGCGGCTCGCTCGAACTGGTCCGGCTCGATCACGGCAGCACGGGCCCCAGCGCGACCCTCGGCCTCGGCGTGATCCGCCTGTCCGAGCGGTCCGGCGGCGATCTGGCGCGGGCCCGAACCATCGCCGAGGCCGATCTTGCCACCGTGCCGTGGCTCGACGACGCCGCGGCGGGGCGGGATCTCTACCTCGTGGGCGGCGCCTGGCGGGCGCTGGCGCGGATCCACATCGCGCAGACCGCCTACCCGCTGAACATGGTGCATCACTACACGCTGGAGGCGGAGGAAGCGCGCGAGTTCGCGGGCATGATCGCCGGGGCCAGCCGCCGGGCGCTGGAGCGCCTGCCCGCCGTGCCGCGCCGGCGCATCGACGACCTGCCCTACGCCGCCACCGTCCTGCGGCGGCTGCTGCGGAGCACGACCGCCGGCCGCGTGGTGTTCAGCGCCAACGGGATGCGCGAGGGCTGGTTCATGCGCCGGATGCCCGAGGATGTGCGCCGGATGGACCCGCTGCTCGCCGCCGGCCGCGAGTATGCCCGCTGGCTCGGCCGCGACGCCTCCCTGCCGCCCGCCTTGCTGGGTTGGACCGATCCGCTGTTCCCTGCCGACACTGGCGAGACCCGGCGGTTGCGGGAGACCGCGTGCTGGATGTCGGACATCGGCAGCCACGACCATCCGGAGTTTCGCGCCGAGCAGGCCTTCCTGCGGGTGTTCCGCCAGCCCGGCATCGGGCTCGACCACCACGCCCGCGCCTTCCTCGCCCTGACGATCGGCATCCGCTACGAGGCGGCGACCGAGGCGCCCTTCCTGCAACCGGCCCACGCGCTACTCGACCCGGAGAGTGCCCACAGGGCGGAAACGCTCGGCACCGCGCTGCGCCTCGCCTACACCCTGTCCGCCGGCACGCCGGACCTGCTCGCCGCCACCGCGATCGAGATCGCGGGGCCCCGCCTAGTACTGCGTCTCGACCCCGAAAGCGGCGTGTTCGACGGCGACACCGTGGTGCGCCGGTTGGATCGCCTCGGACAGAGCCTGGGGCTGCGGGGCACGACCGACATGGCGCGGATCGACGCGGCCTGACTGGCGAAACTGTCGGACAAGTTTACATGGGCGGCCCGAACTCATTCGTGCCGAGCCGCCAAGTCGATGATTTCGTGGTCGGTATCTTTTTTGGCACGACCCTTGCGTATCAATCCAGAGATCATTCTTTGGAAAGACACAGAAAATGCGACGGTTCCCTCACCCGCTGCTCCTCGGCATCGCCGCCGCCGGGATGACCAGCCTCGCCGCCGGGCCCGCCTCGGCCGGTCCGCTGACCTGGAATTTCGGCACGGAAGCTGCCCAGCAGGGGTCGATCATCTCCCCGGCACCCGCTGCGGGCAATGAGAAGCTCATCGGCACCGGCGTGTGGAATTTCAGCCAGGGTGGAATGACCGTGGGCGCTTCCACGGTCAGCTCACTCACCAACTTCCCCGTGCTGACCCAGCGCAATCTTACCTTCGCGGAGTCCGGCCTCGGCGTTTACAGCGGCAGGAGGGATTTCGGCACCACCTATGAGATCAATATCGATGAGGGCCTGGTCCTCGACGAGCGGGACGTGCTCGCCAAGGGCGCCAAAGTAACGAGCCTGACGGTCGGCTCAGGTACAGAAGGGCGAGGGTTACAACGTCCTCGGCTCCAACGACGGGACGCACTTCTCCAACCTCGCGACCTTCATCGCGACCCAGAGCAGCCCCGAGTATTACGACTTTGCCGTGACCACGCAGTACAAGTATTTCGAACTCACCTCGGCGGCGACCGACGTTCTGCTGGTTCAGCAGGTGACAGCGACGGTTCCGGAGCCCGCCAGCATGGCGCTGCTCGGCGCCGGTGTGCTCGGCCTCGGAATGGTCCGCCGCCGCCGCGCCTGACCAGCGGGCGGGGCATGGTTTGACGGCCATGCCCCGCCATCGCTTACGCCGGCGCCCCCGCGCGGCCCATCGCGGCCCATCGCGGCGGCGATAATCGTCTCCCGCTCCTTGCGGGATCCCGCAAGGCGCTCCCGAACGGCGGCGACGATGGATGCGGGTGCCGTCTCCGGCGTTCCGGCATCGAAGGGCGGCGCCGGCGCGTATTCGAGATGGAGCTGGATCGTCTCAGCCGCTTCCCGGCCGGCGAGCTCGGCGACCATCGTGAGCCCGAAATCGATCCCCGCCGTCACGCCGCCGGCGGTGATGAGATTGCCGTCTCGCACCACCCGTCCCACGGTGGGGATCGCGCCGAACCCTGCCAGCGCGCCGCGCGCCAGCCAGTGTGACGTCGCGCGCCGTCCGTCGAGCAGTCCCGCCGCGCCGAGCACCAGCGAGCCGGTGCAGACCGAGGTGACGAACCGCGCCTGCTCCGACTGACGGCGCACGAAATCCAGCGTCTCGGCGTCCTGCATCAGCGGATTGACGCCGATCCCGCCCGGCACGCAGAGCACGTCGAGCGTCGGGCAGTCCGCGAAAGTGGCGGTCGGCGCGAAGGTGATCCCCGTTGTGGAGGTGACGGGTTCCCGGTCCTTCCACACCAGATGCACCTTCGCCGAGGGCAGGACCGAGAAGATTTCGTAGGGCCCGGTGAGGTCGAGCTGCTGGACGCGGGGGAACACCAGGAAGCCGATGTGAAGCGTCATGGACGTGTCTCCAATTCCGATTGACAGCCCGAGCCTACCGGCGGAGGGTTTGGCGGATATGCCAATCAACCCTCGTTTCACGCCACATCCGCCGCGCCGGGTCGAGATTTTGGCGTTCCCCTCGGTGCAGCTGCTCGACGTCGCGGGTCCGCTGCAGGTGTTCGCCTCGGCCAACGACCTGGCGGGCGCGAGCCAACCGTACGTGCCCACGGTCATCGCGTCCGGCGGCGGCGCCGTGGGGAGCAGCGCGGGCCTCGGGCTTGCCGTCGAGCCGTTGCCACCGGCGACGGCGCCGGTCGATACCCTGATCGTGGCGGGCGGCGGCGGGGTTCACGCCGCATCGCAAGACGACGCTTTGGTCGCCTGGCTGACGCGGCGGGCAGGCGCCGCGCGGCGGGTCGCCTCCGTCTGCACCGGAGCGTTCCTGCTCGCGCAAGCCGGCCTGCTGGACGGCCGGCGCGCGGTGACGCACTGGTCGCGCTGCGCCGAACTGGCGCGCCGCTTCCCCGCCGTGCGGGTCGAGCCGGATCCGATCTTCATCCAGGACGGCGCGGTCTGGACCTCCGCCGGCGTGACCTCGGGCATCGACCTCGCGCTGGCCCTGGTGGAGGCCGATCTCGGCCGTGCCGCCGCACTCGCCGTCGCCCGGCAACTGGTGGTGTTCCTCAAGCGTCCCGGCGGGCAGGCGCAGTTCAGCGCGACCTTGAAGATGCAGCACGCCGGCGGCGGCGCGGATTTCGAGCGGCTGCACGCCTGGATCGCCGAGCGTCTCGAGAGCGACCTGTCGGTCGCCACGCTCGCCGGACAGGCCGGCATGAGCGAGCGGAGCTTCGTCAGACGCTACCGCCAGGCCACCGGCGAGACGCCGGCGCGCGCCGTCGAGCAGGTGCGGGTGGAAGCGGCGCGCCAGATGCTCGGCGGGACGCGCCAGCCGATCAAGCGCGTGGCGTCGCGCTGCGGCTTCGGCTCGGAGGAGACGATGCGGCGCAGCTTCCTCCGCCTGCTGGGCACCACCCCGCAGGCATACCGCGAGAGGTTCGCGGAGGCGGAAGCGGCCTGATGGACGTGCCCTTGTGCGCCGGATCCTCGAGCCAGCGCGAGGCCTCCACGATCTGCAGCGGGAACGTCGCGGCGATCAGCGCCTGCGTGGGCAGGTTGTCGGGATACAGCGCGCCGCAGCCGGATTCCATCCCGGTGCGAGCAGCGAAGCCGCGGCGAGCGTGGCAAGCCATCGTCGCGTCATCTTCATGCGTCCTCTCGATCGCCTCACCGCGCACTCTCCGTATCGGGGTTCAGCGGCGGCAGACCGCTCCGTCGCGGCGATGCGCGACGCGTCCTCCGCGCCTTCGCGGCTGCCGCCACGAGGCGATCCGCGTTGGCGGCGGTCCAGGCCGGAGCGTGCCCGAACAGGCTTGCTTCCAGCGGCGCGACGGCTGCCGCAAGCTCGGGCGGCAGCGTGTCGCCCGGACGCGCCGCGTTCCAATCCCGCCACGCTCGATAGGTGGCCGCGGCGTCCGCTTCGCGAGATGCGCGGCGCAACGCCCGGAAGGCCGTCCGCTCCACATGCGCGGCGCCGTTCCGCCGCACCGTCTGCCACGCAACGAATGCCGCTCGACCGAAATAGCCGGCAGCGGCGAGCAGCAGCAGCACCGCCGCGATCACGGGCCACGCCACTTTGGACGTCGCCGGCGCCGCCGGTCCGGCCGCCACCTCGACGATGCGCGACGGCAGGGTGAGCGTGTGCGGGCGGCCACCCTGCAGATCCCACCAGGGTTGCGCGACGGCGGGGATCGCGAAGCGCCCCGCGCGCTCGAACACGTAGGTTACGCGGTCGGTCCGCGAGCCAGTCACCTCGCCGCGCTCGACCCGGTCCTGGATATCCGGCGGGTCGGCGTAGGCGCGCACGCCGGCGGGCGCATCGAAGGCCAAACCCGCGAGCGCCAGCCCCGGCACCCCGGCCGCCGTGCGGGTCACGCGCCGCGTCAGCGCGTCGCCGACGTGCAGTGTCGTGGCACTGCTCGGCCGCCATTCCTCGTGCAGCGTGACGGAGCTGGCGGCGACGATCGGCCCGGACGGATCGAGGCCATGCGGGGCGACCGCCTGCGCCGCCAGAGCCCCGCCCCTTGGCGCGTGCCGGCCGGATCGCCGGCCGGTCGAGCAGCGTGACCTGCGGCCGGCGGCACGGTGAGCGCGCCGGCGCGGCGCGGATAGATATCGAACTCGAAGCGCTGGCCGACATAGCTCGCATCGCCGATCCGCTCGGCGATGTTCGTTGCCTGGGTCTCGAAGCGGAAAACCTGCGCGCCCTCGATATGCGGGGCAACGACGCGCGGCGGGTGCGGCATTACGCCGGGGAACAGCACGTCCACAAGAAGCTGCACCTGCTGGCCGAGCACCACCTGCCCGCCCGGATCGAGCGACGTGCGGACGACGACGTCCTGCGCCGCCGGCGGATGCGCCCGCAAAGCAAGCATCCGAGCAGGACAGCGCCGCCCGGCTCATCGCTGTTCTCCGCCGCCGGCGGCTGCTGGAGCTGATAGGCGAAGCGGGCGCGGAGGAAGTCGGCGGGCCTGGTCTGCACCCGGCGCAGCCAGAGCGCGCGGATCGCCTCGTCACTCATCGCATCTCCGCCCGGCGCGCACGTCCGGCCGGACTGCTCGCGATCGCGGTCGCGCCGATAGGTCTCGTCCGGCGCGGCTTCTCCTCGTCCGCCTCCTCGCCTTGCAGATTGGCGATCCGCGTCGGCGCGCGCCGCGCCAGCGCGCGGTTGGCGAGCGCGTCGGCCCAGCCCGGCCGCGTCGTCAAGCGCCCGGTCGTACTGCGCCACCGCGTCGGGATACTGGCCGAGCATCACCAGCGCGTTGCCCCGATCGTAGGCGGCCTCCGGCTGTATCGGCGGTGGCGAAGCTCTGCGCGGCCTCCACGAATTCGCCCGGCGCGCATCAGCGCCACGCCGCGCCAGATCGGGTCCGCGAACGCCTCGGCGGCCTGGTCGAACCGGCCGTGCCGCAGCAGCCATGCGCCGCGCTGGTCCGGCGTCGCCCACAGCGCCTGCCAGCCCTTCCGCCGGCGCCGCCCGCGAGCGCGAGCAAGACCAGAAGTACCACCGCGTCGAGCCCCGCTGGCAGCCAGTGGACGCCGAGCCTTCGCCGCGGCGCGCTCACCCGAGCACCACCCAGCCGCGGCGAAACCACAGCAGCACGACGACGGCGAGCACCGGAACGAGGTACCAGCCCGCGTCGCGCCAATGCTCGGTCTCGCCCGGTCGCGCGACCGCGGCGCTGCCGATCGGCAAGGCGTGCCGGGCAAGCGCCGCGACGTCGCGGTATCGACCGCTCGCGATCTCGATGTCGGCCCCCAGAGCCGTCGCGGCCTCCCGCAGCCCGGCGCCCGGCGACCGGCCGTGTCGGCAGCATCGCGAGCAGCGCAACCGGCGCGCCGTGCTCGCCCCTCTCGCGCAGCCGGCCGCTGACTGGCTCGGATCGGCCTCGTCGGCCAGCAGGAGGATCGAGCCGCCCTCGCCGCCGTCGGCGAGCACCTTGCGCGCCAGCGCGACCGCTTCGGCGAGCGCGTCGCCCTGCTTCGGCATGATGTCGGGAGACAACGCCTGTGCCATGTCCTGACCACGGCCGCATCGCGCGTCGGCGGAAGCACGAGATGCGCCGAGCCGGCATAGGCGATCAGGCCGAACGCCTGTCCGGGGTTGCAGCGCAAGCAGATCGGCAATCTTCTCCTTGGCGCGCTCGAGCCGGCTCGGCGGCAGGTCGGAGGCTTGCATCGACGGGGTGACGCGCAGCACCAGCATCACCGGCGGCGCGTCGGCGGCGAAGGGCGACGGCTCGCGCTGCCAGGCCGGGCCCGCGACGGCCACCGCGCCGATCACCCAGGCCGCGAGCAGCGCGTCGCCCGGCCGCAGCCAGCCGCCTGATCTGCTCCCACGACGAAATGCCGCAGCAGCGCCGGGATCGATCGCGGCGCGCCAGCGCCGTGCGACGTCCGACTGCCGCCGGAACGCCCACCAGAGCAGCACGGCCGGCAGCAGCGCCAGCAGCCAGAACGGGCGGAGGAAGTGGAACGCGCTCACGGCGACCGGCCCGCGGACGCGTTCGGGCTGCCGCGAGGCGGGCGGACGAGGCGGCACGCCTGGACGCCAAGCGTCAGCACCAGCATCGCCGCGAGCGGCCACCAGAACAGGTCGGTGCGCGGCCGCGCCGAGACGGTGTCCACCTCGCGCGTTTCGATCTGAGTCGAGCCGGCGATAGATGTCGGCGAGCCCGGCGCGGTCCATGGCACGGAAGAACCCGCCGCCGGTCGCGCTCGCCACGTCGCGCAGCGCCGCCTCGTCGAGCTTGTCCTCGCCGACCGCGGCGGGATCGCCGATCGCCACGGTGTGGATCGTGATGCCGCGATCATGCGCGATGCGCCGCCGCCTCGGCCGGCGGCACCTGGCTTGCCGTGTCGTTGCCGTCGGTGAGCGCGATCATCGTCTTGCGCTTCATCGCGCTGTTCGCGAACAGGGTGATGCCGAGCCCGATCGCATCGCCGAACGCGGTGCGCGGCCCGGCCATGCCCGCCTGCATCTCGGCCATCATGCGCCGGCAGAGTGCCAGATCGGTGGTGAACGGCACCAGCACGAACGGCGCGCTGCCGAACACCACGATGCCGACGCGGTCGCCTTTGCGCCGGGAGAGGAACTCGTCGAGCACCGATTTCACCGCCGCGACCCGATCCACGGTCTGACCGGACGCATCGGTGAAATCGCGCGTGTCCATCGAGGCCGAGAGATCGACGAGGAGCAGCAAGTCGCGCGTCGGCTGGTCACGATGCAGCGGCGGCTCGATGCGCTGGGGCCGGGTCAGCGCCAGCACGACGAGCAGCCCAGCACAGCGCGAGCACGATCAGGCGCCAGCCGGAGCGCCGCTGCGGCGACGCCGCCGGCCTCCGGCGTCGTGCCGGTGATGCGCACGAGCGGCGCGAAGAACGGCACGCGCACCCCGGCCTCCGCCTGCCGGTACGGCGGCAGCAGCCAATGCACGAGCAGCGGCGCCGGCAGCAGCAGGGCGAGCCACGGATGGGCGAGCGCGATCACGGCATCTCGCCTCCGCGCCGGTGACGACGGACCCATGCTCGCGCGGCGACCAGGACCGCGTGCGTCTCGGGCGGATCGAGCGGGCGGGAGGGATCGACCGTGGCGCGGCGGAGGGCGGCCGATGCCTCGGGCGCGAACCCACCGGTGCGGGAGAGGAAACCTGCCCACCCAGCACCGGTGAGGCCGGCGACGCGGCCGCGCGGATAGGCGGCGAGCGCCGTGCGTTTCAGGACGGCGGCGACCGCCGGAGCGAGCACTGGGGAAAGTGCGGTCGCGAGCGCGCGCAGCTCTCGGATGGCGGCACGGCGATAGGCGTTCCGCCGGTATCGCCGCACGCCGTCCGCCAGGAGCAGGAGCGCAATGCCGAGCAGCCCGACCGCCAGCACCCACCAGCCGAAGGTCGGCGGCCACCAGGGAATGGCCGTCGGCAGCGCGAGGTCGCGCAGATTTGCAAGGTCTCCGGGATCGGGCGTCATGGTGCCTCGCGCGGGTGAAGCGCCGCCCGGATCTGGGTCGCGACGTCGCCGTCGGTGCGCACGTCGAGCACGGGGATTGCGCGATGGCGGCCGAAGCTGTGGAGGAGATCGCGACGCGCGGCGAAATCCGCCGCGTGGTCGCGGCGCAGCCGTGCCGAGCCGGTGTCGAGCGCGAGCCGCGCCGCGCCCTCGGCGACCACCACCGGCCCGAGTGCCGGAAGCTCCGCCTCGAGCGGGTCGGAGACGAACAAGGCGATCACGTCGTTATGCGCGGCGAGCCCGCTCACCAGTTGCCCGGTCGTCGCGTCCGCACCAAAACCGTCCGAGATCACCACCACCAGCCAGTCATGCGGTGCGAGCCGCGCCGCCTCGCCGAGCGCGCGGTTCAGCATCGCGGGATCCGGCGGCGCCGCGTCCGCCGTGAGACCATTGTTCAGCCGCACGATCTCGCTCAGCACGCGCTGCACCGTCGCCGCGCGACGCGACGGGCGGACCACCACCCGCTCGCGATCATCGAATATGAGTGCGGCGATGCGGTCGCCCGCCTTGACGACGCGCCAGGCAGCCAGCGCGGCAGCCTCGGCGGCGACCACCGCCTTGGTCGCGCGGCGGCTGCCGAAGAACATGGTGATCCGCTGATCGACGATCAGCAGCACGACGCGGTCGCGCTCCTCGGCATAGAGCCGCACCTGCGGCGCCCGCATCCGCGCCGTCGCCAGCCAGTCGATCGCGCGGATGTCGTCGCCGTCCTGGTAGCGGCGCAGTTCCGCAAAATCCAGACCGCGCCCGCGCAGGCGCGAGGCGTGCCGCCCCGCCAGCGCGCCGCCGCGCGGCTGGTGCGGCAGCAGGCTGAAGCCGCGCGCGTGGCCGCGCAGCCGCATCAACTCGTCAAGGCTCACATAGGCACGCGCGGCGGGGGATGCGGGGTCCGCGCGCGCCATCGCTACACCGCGACCGCAACTTGGCGCAGCAGCTCCTCGATCACCGCATCCGCGCTCACGCCATCGGCGGTCGCGTCGTAGCTGAGCGTGGTGCGATGCCGCAGGCACTCCGGCGCGACCGCCTGCACATCCTCCGGCGTCACGTAGTCGCGCCCCGCGAGCCACGCATGGGCGCGCGAGCAGCCATCAAGTGCCAGCGAGCCGCGCGGACTGGCGCCGAGCGCGATCCAGCGTCCGAGCTTGTCGCCGAACCGGCCCGGATAGCGCGTCGCCTCGATCAGCGCGACAATATAAGTCTCGACCGCTTCGGCCGGCGTGATGCGCGCGATCTCCGCCCGTGCGGCAAACACCTGCGCCTGCGCAATGGGCGGCTCGTGCGCGGCAGCCCCGCCGGCCCGCTCGCCGCGCACGAGCCGCATGACGGCAAGCTCCTCGGCGGTGTCCGGGTAGTCGACGCGCACATGCATCAGGAACCGATCCATCTGCGCCTCGGGCAGCGGGTACGTGCCTTCCTGCTCGATCGGGTTCTGCGTCGCCAGCACCATGAACAGGTCCGGGAGCTTGTGCCGCTTGCCGGCGACCGTGACCTGCCGCTCCTCCATCGCCTCGAGCAAAGCCGACTGCACCTTGGCGGGCGCGCGGTTGATCTCGTCGCCGAGGACGAGGTTGCCGAACACCGGGCCGGGGCGGAACTCGAACGATGCGCCGCTGCCGGTGTCGCGGTAGATCTCGCCACCCGTCACGTCCGACGGCAGCAGGTCGGGGGTGAACTGGATGCGGCTGAACTCCGACTCGATGCATTGCGACAGGCTCTTGACCGCCCGCGTCTTGGCGAGGCCGGGCAGCCCCTCGATCAGCACGTGCCCGTCCGCCAGCAGCGCGATGATGAGCCGCTCGATCATGCGCGCCTGCCCGACGACCGACTGGCCGACGCGCTCGCGAAGCTGCGCCATCGCGTCGCGCGGCGAAGGTGAGAAGGCTGCGTCGTTCATGGCGCCGGAACGCTATGCGAAGGGGAACACACGGCGCCAGTCCTGCCGCATGTCGACGACGGCCCAGCCTGCCTGAGGCGCGGCGGCGAGCGCCTTGTCCAGCCGGCCGACATGCGATTGCCGGTCGTAGGCGTATTCCCGCTCCGCATCGGTGTGATGCACGAGCAGGCCGAAGCGCGATCCGGGCGCGCCTGTCGTCCACTGCAGCATCTGCAAATCGCCGTCGGAATTCCCCGCCGCGAAGACCGGGCGACGGCCGATGGCGCGGTTGATGCCAACAGGCTTGCCCGGCCCGTCATTCACCGCCTCGACCGCGGGATCGCGCATCAGCACGGGCTTGCCGTCCTGCAACGCGAAATGCGTCTTGATCGTGCTGCCGATCACCTGCTCGGGCGGGATGCCGTAGACCCGCTCGGCCCAGGGGCGGATGAACTCGACCCCGCCGCCGGAGACGATGTAGGTCTTGAAGCCGTTCGCGCGGAGATAGGCGAGCAACTCCAGCATCGGCTGATAGACAAGCTCAGTGTATGGCCGCTTGAAGCGCGGATGACGCGCCTCGGCGATCCAGTCCGACACGATCTTGGCGAACTGGTCCGTCGTCATCCCGGCATGGGTCGCCATCACCAGCTTGAAGACCGCCGCCTCGCCGCCCGCCGCCACGGTCTTGAGATCGCCCGCAAGGGCCGCCGCGTAGGGCTGCTCGGTCTTCCACGCGGGATGCGAGGGCGCGAGCGCGCGGAGGCGATCGGCTACGAACGCCGCCTGCACATAGGCCGGCTGCTCGCACCACAGCGTGCCGTCATTGTCGAACACGGCGATGCGGTCCTCCGCCGCGATCGCGTCGGCACCTGACGTAGCGCGCTCGACGAAATCGAGAATCACGCGGCGCGGCGCGGTGTCATTCCACGACGGCAGTGGTTCCCCACCTGCCGCCAATGACTTCCGAGCGACGCTGGCCACCGCCGTCCCGGCGAGTAATCCCAGCAAGCGTCGCCGCGATGACCAGACTGGCATGGACCAAATCTACTTTGTCGGCGCTTGCTGCAGCTTTTCCATGACCTGATCGATCGTGAAGCTGGCGGGCTTTTGCCGTGGCGGAAATTCCTTGAAGGTCGCGAGAAACTCGCCGACGACCGCCTGTGTCGGAACGCCGAGGAAGGCGTGGTCGAGCAACCAGTCCCAGTAGGTGTTCGAATCGTAGTCTGCGATTTCGAAAGGATCGATCCTGAGGTTGAACAGTTTGGGAACACGAAGGATCGTGAACGGCTCTGCCCAGACTTGCAGCGTTCCCCTGGCACGCTGTTCGGCAAAGACTTGCTTGAAGTTGCCCACGCGCACCGCCATGAGATCGCCATCGTCCGAGAAGTAGAAGAAGCGGTCCCGGGCGCTCTTGTCGTCCTGTCCCGTCAAATAGGGCAGCTGATTGTAGCCGTCGAGATGGACCTTGTACGTCCTGCCACCCGCTGCGTAACCGGCCAGCAGCTTGTCCTTGATGTCGGGAGCACCGGCGGCGGCGAGGAAGGTGGGGAACCAGTCCATGGCGGAGACGATTTCGATCGAAACCGATCCAGGCTTGATCTTGCCGGGCCAGCGAATCACGGCCGGCACGCGGAAGGCGCCCTCCCAATTGGTGTCCTTCTCGCTGCGGAACGGCGTGGTTGCTCCGTCCGGCCAGGAATTCGCGTGCGGTCCATTGTCGGTCGTGTAGAGAACGATCGTGTTATCGGCGATGCCGAGTTCGTCGAGCTTGGCGAGCACCGTCCCGACGTTCTTGTCATGATCGATCATCACATCATGGTAGATGCTCTGGTTCGGCCCCGCTTGGCCGACGCTCGATGGCTTGGCGTGGGTGCGCAGGTGCATATGGGTAAAATTGACCCAGATGAAGAACGGCTTGCTGGCCTTCACCTGCCGGTCGATGAAATCAGCCGAACGCGCGGCGACGTCGTCGTCGATCGTCTCCATGCGTTTCTTGGTCAGCGGCCCGGTGTCCTCGATTCGGCCGTCGGCAAAGGAATGGATAACCCCGCGCGGCCCATATTTCTTGCGGAATGCCGGATCCTTCGGATAGTCGGGCAGCTCCGGTTCTTCCTCGGCGTTCAGATGGTAGAGATTGCCGTAGAACTCGTCGAAGCCGTGATTGGTCGGCAGAAACTCGTCCTTGTCGCCGAGATGATTCTTGCCGAACTGCCCGGTCGCGTAACCGAGCGGCTTCAGCATCTCGGCGATCGTTGGGTCCTCCTTGCGTAAGCCAATATCCGCGCCTGGCAAACCAACCTTCGACAGCCCGGTGCGGAACACGCTCTGGCCGGTGATGAAGGCCGAGCGTCCGGCGGTGCAGCTCTGTTCACCGTAATAGTCGGTGAACATCAGACCTTCCTTGGCGATGCGGTCGATGTTGGGCGTGTGGTAGCCCATCATGCCGAACGAATAGCAGCTCAGATTGGTGATGCCGATGTCGTCGCCGAAGATCACCACGATGTTGGGCTTGCCCGAAGCCGTGCCGCCGCCTTGCGCCGGCTGGGCGGGCCGCGTCGCCGGCGGCGTCTGGGCTTGCGCCGTCGGCAGGAGTGCGCCTGCGGCGAGGACGGAACTGCTCCCCAGCAGCAGGGCGCGCCGTTCGAGCCGTCCGCCGCGCGCGCTGTCTTCAGACATCGGTCTTTCTCCCGTCGGTTGGCATTCTCACGATGCAGCGAAATCCAATATGGCTCATTCCGCTGTCAACCATTTGTGCATGTCGCGCCGCCGGGCGATAGCGGCGGCAGTAGCTCGGCGCGCACAGAAAGGAGCCGCCCTTCACCACGCGGCGCGGAATGCGCACGCCGGGCTGGGCGGGATCGAAACTTGTTTCCAACGCGCCGCCTCGCGGACTCTGCGGCACGCAACACGGACTTTCCGGATCGGCGGCGTGGCGCGGCGCGTACCAGTCGGTCGTCCACTCCCAGACATTGCCGACCATATCCAGCAATCCGAACCCGTTCGCCGGAAAGCTGCCGACCGGCGAGGTGCGATCAAACTTTCTTGAACGTAACCGACGATACGGAAACTCGCCCCACCAGGTGTTGGCCATCATCCGCCCGCCCGGCACGAACTCGTCGCCCCAGGCGTATTCCGCGCCGTCGAGGCCGCCGCGCGCGGCGAACTCCCACTCGGCCTCGGTCGGCAGTGCCTTGGCCGCCCATTCGGCGTACGCCTCCGCATCCTCGAAGGCGATGTGCACCACCGGGTGATCCTGCCGGTCATCGACCGTGCTGCCGGGCCCCTCGGGACGGCGCCAGCAGGCGCCCTGCGTCCAGGCCCACCACTGGCGGAAATCCCGCAAATCCACCGGGCCGCGCGTCTTGCGAAAGACCAGCGAGCCGGGCTGCAGCGCAGCGGCTGGCGCGCTTGGAAAGAGTGCGGGATCGAGCGGCCGTTCCGCCACGGTGCGATAGCCGGTTGCCGCCACGAAACGGGCGTATTGGGCGTTCGTCACGGGATACGGGTCGATCGCGAACGGACCGACCTGCACGACATGGGATGGACCTTCTTCAGGATAGTGTCGATCGGAACCCATGCGGAAGGCGCCGCCGGACAATCCGACGGGCTCCTCCAGCCGTGAAGCCTGACTGTTTTGTGCATTGCGCGACCGGGCCATGTCCTGCGCCTGCCAGAGTGGGTGCCGATCGCGACCGTGTCAGAATTTCAGGCTGAATGCAGCTGTCACGGTGTCCCCTTGAAAAGTGCGGGTCGCGGCGATCTCGTGGGTCCATTTGGCGAGGAGGCTCACTGGCGTCCTGCCCAGCTCGAACGAGTAGGTGGCGGCCGGCCCGAGCGCCCATACGCTCATCTGGTTCGGCCCGAGGATCGCGCCAGCGCCGGAATCGCCGGTCACCTGTTGCAGGAAGTAGCCGACGACGCCGACCTTCCACGCCGGCGTGAGCTGCTTTCCGACGGCCCAGTCGAGATCGAATATGTTGCCCGTGACGTAGTTCGTGGCGTGATTTTCCGTGTTCACCGCGTACGCGATTGCCGCCGAGACGTCCCAGCCGCTCGCCGGGTCGAAGTAGGTGAGCGCGAATTGCGGCAGAATGGTCCAATAGTTCAGGCTGGTGAACGCCAGCGCGCCCTTCTGATATTCTCCCGTCGGCGCGACGACGCTCAGGCCAAAATTCCAAAAGAAATTACCCGCGTGCCAGCCGAGGATCAGCGGCGTGATCGAGACATCGCCGATGTTGAACAGCTGATCGGTTTTCGACCGACCGAGGCGCGCGGTATCGAGATCCGCGCGCGCGCTGACGCCGAGGAACGGCAGGCTCACATTGAAGGCGTAGGTGCCGCCCAGGATCTTGTAGGGCGTCACCACGGTAGGCGCGACGATATCCCCGACCAGCCATTCGTGCAGCCCGACCGCGACGCGACCGCCAACCGTGGTCTGCTCGATATCGCCGGCATAGTAGAGCAGGTCGTTGCGCACGTAGATCCCCGGCGCGGGCGGCACGATGCCACTGAGGAAGTCCTTGTAGCCTTTGAGATAGGGGCTCGTTCCGGCCTCCGCGGCCGACGCCGGCACGCTGGTGAGCGGGCTCAAGCACGACGTGGCCAACGCCGCGGCGGCCGCCGCCGCCCCGAAGCGGATGAGCGAAACCATTATCCACCGCCGATCGCGAATTGGAGGTTGATACCCGCAAAGACTTGCCAGATCGGCACGCCGACACCGCTGTGGATCACCGAATACTGCGGCTCGGCGAAGGCGTTGACCGTGTTGCCATGACCAAAGGTCCAAACCTTCCCGGCTCCGGTATTCCGGCTCGTCGCTGTCGGGGCGACCAGGAGGGGCCCAGCGCCCAGGACGACGCCCTTCAAGGGAAAGACCGCGAGGTCGAACAGCGTGAGGTCGCCAAGGCCGGTATCTTCGGCGTCAGCGGGTTGTTCGCCGAGTTGACGTCGGCAGGGGCGCTGGGCTGTGGCGCCGGGGCTTCGCTGGCGCTCTGCCCCTGAGCAATATGAGCCCCGGACACGGCCATCGCGGCAACCGGCGATGTAGTCCCAAGCCGCTGGCGCATCGACCTCCCCCTCCGACGAATGGATAAGCTTACAGGCTACTGCGCGGCCAGCAGCTTGACGCGCCGGCCCGATACGCCGAGGGCGATCCGGCCGGCCTTGAGCGCCAGCGCGTCCTTGCCGAACACGTCCATGCGCCAGCCGTGCAGGGCCGGAATCGCGGGAGAATCCTCGGTCGCGAGACGCTCGATGTCGTCGGAGCTGGCGACCAGCTTCGGCGCGACGTGGTGCTGCTCGCACTGCGCCGCCAGCAGCACCTTGAGCAGCGAGACCAGGGCCGGGGAGGCGCGCGGGCCGTCCTTGCCGCGCGGGGCCTCGGGCAGCTCCTCGTCGGAGAGCGCGTTCGCCGCCTCGATCGCGGCGAGCAGCGAGGCGCCCGAGCGGCCCTCGGCGAAACCGCGGGTGACGCCGCGCGCGCGGGCGAGCGCCTCGGGTGTGGCGGGCGCGGTCGCGGCGATCTCGAGCAGCGCCTCATCCTTGAGCAGCCGCTGGCGGGGGATGTTCACCCGCTGCGCCTCCCGCTCCCGCCAGGCCGCGATCGCCCGCAGCACGCCCAGCATCCGGCGGTTGTTGGTGCGCGGCCGCAGCCGCTCCCACATCGCCTCCGGGTCGGGGCGGTAGGTGGCGGGGTCGGCGAGGAAGGACATCTCCTCGGCCACCCATTCGAGCCGCCCGTCCTTCTCCAGCCGCGCCCGGAGTTGCTCGTAGACCCCTCGCAGATACGTCACGTCGGCGGCGGCGTAGGTGATCTGGGCGGGCGAGAGCGGCCGGGCGGACCAGTCGCTGAAGCGGTGCGCCTTGTCGATATGCCCGCCGGTGAGCGAGGCGACCAGCGCGTCATAGCCCACCTGGTCGCCGAACCCGGCCACCATCGCGGCGACCTGGGTGTCAAACAGCGGCTTCGGCACGTCGCCGAAGCGCAGGACGAAGATCTCGATGTCCTGCCTTGCGGCGTGGAACACCTTGACCACCGCCTGATCGGCGAACAGGGCGCCGAGCGGGGCGAGGTCGATGCCGGGCGCCTCGGCGTCCACCACCGCCACCTCGTCGGTCCCGGCGAGCTGGACGACGCATAATTCGGGCCAGTAGGTGCGCTCGCGCATGAACTCGGTATCGACGGTCACGAATGTCTCGCGCCGCAGCCGGGTGCAGAGCTGGTCGAGGGCCTCGGTGGTGGTGATCAGTTCGGGCGGGGGAAAATCCGGTCGGGCGGGACGGGGCATCCGGCGCTTCTACACGCGACCGCGCCCATGCGAAAGAACGGGGGCGGAAGAACGGGACGGGCAAGCGTAGGCGTGCTTGACTTGCCGGGAGGCGGGGGGTTGTCTCCGGCGCCTGTCAGCCTGGGGCTCTCGATGCACGCCTATCGCACCCACACTTGCGGCGCGCTGCGCGCCAGCGATGCCGGCCAGACCGCCCGACTGTCGGGCTGGGTCCATAGCAAGCGCGATCACGGCGGGCTGCTGTTCATCGACCTGCGCGACCATCACGGCCTGACCCAGTGCGTGTTCGCCGCCGGCAGCCCCGCCTTCGCCGAGGCCGAGGCGCTGCGGGTCGAGAGCGTCGTCACCGTCACCGGCGAGGTGGTCCGCCGCGAGCCGGGCACCGTCAACCCGCGGCTGCCGACCGGCGAGATCGAGCTTCGGGTGCGCCGAGCTCGTGGTCCAGTCGGCGGCCGAAATGCTGCCGATGCAGGTGGCGGGGGACGAGAAATTCCCCGAGGAGATCCGCCTCAAATACCGCTTCATCGACCTGCGCCGCGATAAGCTGCACCGCAACATGATGCTGCGCGCCCAGGTGATCGCCTCGGTCCGCCGGCGCATGATCGAGGCCGGGTTCACCGAGTTCCAGACCCCGATCCTGACCGCCTCCAGCCCCGAGGGCGCCCGCGACTTCCTGGTGCCGGCGCGGCTGCACCCTGGAAAATTCTACGCGCTGCCGCAGGCGCCGCAGCAGTTCAAGCAGCTCCTGATGGTCGCCGGCTTCGACCGCTATTTCCAGATCGCGCCCTGCTTTCGCGACGAGGCCTCGCGCGCCGATCGCAGCCCAGGCGAGTTCTACCAGCTCGACTTCGAGATGAGCTACGTCACCCAGGAGGACGTGTTCGACACCATCGAGCCGGTCATCTCCGGGGTGTTCGAGGAGTTTTCCGGGGGTCGCGCCGTGACCCGGCCGCCCTTCGTGCGCATTCCCTACGAGACCGCGATGCTGGAGTTCGGCACCGACAAGCCGGACCTGCGCAACCCGCTCAGGATCGCCGACGTCACCGAGCACTTCGCCGGATCGGGTTTTGGTCTGTTCGCGCGGATTGCGGCCTCGAATGGGGTGATCCGCGCCATTCCGGCGCCCGGGCGCCGCCTCGCACCCGCGCAGCTTCTTCGACAAGCTGAACGAATGGGCGCGCAGCGAAGGCGCGGGCGGGCTCGGCTACGTGATCTTCGAGGCCGACGGCCCGAAAGGCCCGATCGCGCGCAACCTCGAACCCGACCGCGCCGAGGCGATCCGCGCGGCGTGCGGGCTCAAGCCCGGAGACGCGGTGTTCTTCGCCGCCGGCAAGCGCGAGGACGCGGAAAAATTCGCCGGCGCGGTGCGGACCAGGCTCGGCCAGGAGCTCGACCTGATCGAGCGCGACGCCTTCCGCTTCTGCTGGATCACCGATTTCCCGATGTACGAGTTCAACGAGGAACTGGGAAAAATCGACTTCAGCCACAACCCGTTCTCGATGCCGCAGGGCGGGATGGCGGCGCTGGAGACGCAAGACCCGCTGACCATCAAGGCGTTCCAGTACGACATCGTGTGCAACGGCATCGAGCTGTCCTCGGGCGCCATCCGCAACCACCGGCCGGACATCATGCTGCGCGCCTTCGCCATCGCCGGCTATCCGCCCGAGGAGGTGGAGGCGCGGTTCGGCGGGATGCTCAACGCCTTCCGCTACGGCGCGCCGCCGCATGGCGGGTCGGCCCCCGGCATCGACCGGATGGTCATGCTGCTCGCCGACGAGCCGAACATCCGCGAGGTGATCCTGTTCCCGCTCAACCAGCAGGGCGAGGATTTGATGATGGGCGCGCCCGCCCCGGTCCCGCCGGCACGGCTCAAGGAATTGTCGCTCAGGATCGAGCTGCCGCCCAAGCCGAAGGCAGCCGCTGGATAGCCGGACGCTGCCGGCGCGGTTCTGCCTGTCTTTTCGACACCCGGTCGCTGGCAGCCCGCCGCCGGCCCGGCTATGTTCACGCAACCGCACCCCGGAGACGCCGATGCGCTTTCCCGCCGCCTGCGCGGCCCTCCTCCTGCTCGCCTCCGGGTCCGTCTGGGGCACGGCGAACGCGGCCGACATGGCCGCGCACCGGGCGCTGTACAAGCTGACCCTGGACCCCGGCCGCGCCGGCGACGTGGTCGCGGCGTCCGGCACGATGGGCTACGAGGTGATCGACGCCTGCGACGGCTGGGCGGTGCGCCAGCGGCTGGAGATGACGCTGACCAACCACGACGGCCAGGACATCCAGATGGTCTCCGACTACGCCACCTGGGAATCCAAGGACGGGCTGTCCTTCCGCTTCCACATGAAGCAGACCACCGACACCGCAGTGACCAGCGAGACCGACGGCGACGCCAAGCTCGAACGCACCGGCGGCCCTGGCGAGGCGCACTACACGGCACCCGACGAGGCCACCAAGGCGCTCCCGCCAGGAACGCTGTTCCCGATGGCCCATACCGAGGCCATCCTCGCCGGAGCCCGCGCGGGCAAGAAATTCCTGGCGCTGCCACTGTTCGACGGCACGGTCGATTCCGGCGCGCAGGACAGCTTCGTCACCATCCTCGGCGGCATGGCCGAGCCCCAGAAGGAGAAGCAGAAGGAGAAATGGCCCGCGCTGTCCTCGCTCGCCAGCACCCGCGTGCGGATCGCCTTCTTCGACCGCGACGCAGCGGCGCAGACGCCGGACTATCAGGTCGGGATGCGCTATTGGGAGAACGGCGTCGCCGACGACCTGCAGATGGATTTCGGCGACTTCGTGATGAACGGCACCATGTCGGAGTTCGCGCTGCAGCCGAAGCATTGCTGAACGCCCCAGCCTCCGCCTCGCCAGCCCGTCATCGCGAGCCGCTCTTCAGCTAGACTCGCATTTGAGCGCATCGCGAGCATCCTCGCCGTTCGTCATGGACCGGGCTTCGTCCGCAAGCGCTCATCGCGATGACGAAACGGGTCAGTTTGACAGTTCAATGGCTTGGCCGGAATTTTAGCATCTTCGAAACCGCCGTGATCGGCCGGGCCGACCGCACGATCAAGTGCGGCAAAGTCTGGACGGCGACTGACGGTAAATGGCGGTGCGAGCCCGCAAACGCCGTCATCAACTCAGATCGCGGTGACCGCTTTCGTTGCAAACGCCAAACCATACCAGGAGTGCGAGCGGCGCGGCGTCAGGCCGGCAAGAACGGCGGTGGCCAGGGGCGCAGCGAGGGCGGCGGCTTGGCCGGAGCGGCCGCAGGCCGCGAGGCCCGCGCGTCGGGCGGCGCTTCGGGGAGTGCCGCCGGCGCGGCGCCCGCCTCCTCCGGTTCGGCCGCCGATCGGGGCGGCTTCTTGGGCAGGCGCAGCGGCTCGGGCAGCGGATCGGTGGTCAGCTTGCGCCAGAGTGGGCGCAGCAGCCGCCCCGCCTGCGGCGCCGCCGCCAGCAGCGCCCGCATCTCCGGGTGCTCCACCAGCTCGCGCAGCGGGGCGGCGAAATGCACCAGATGATACCGCAGCAGCACCGGCCCGGGCGGAATGCACGACGGCCGGCGCACCGCTCTCGGGCGGTCGGCTGCCCGGCGCGGCGTCTCGGTTCGCGGCGGGGCGAGCGTCCCGGCCGCGAACCGCGCGTGCAACGCGGCGAACCGCCGCAGCGTGCGGCCGAGATAGTTCCACAGCGGCAGCGCCATCGCCGCCAGCGTGTGCTCCCGCGGCCGGATGCCCTCGGCCATCGCCCGCTTCAGCGCCTCGATGAAGAGGGTGAAGCGGGAAATGATGTCGGTTTGGAGTGAGGCGGCGGCAGACATGGGGAGAGCATAGAGGTTAGTTAGCAAGAATGTCAAGTCTTCATTCCTATACCGTCATGGTCTGCGCAGGCAGACCATCCACGCCTTCGCGCGGGCGGCGAAGTCGTGGATCCTCGGCCTTCGCCGAGGACGACGGTGGAAGGTCGCGAATTCACCCCTCAATCGCCGCCGGTATCATATCAGCCGCCCGTGGCTCTGACCCTTCCTCGTCATGGTCTGCGCAGGCCGACCATCCACGACTTTCTCGCCGCGGCACTACGGCAGGGCGTGGATGCTCGGCCGTAGCCTGTCCTCGGGCGGGCCGTTGGCCCGACCCGTGGGCCGAGCATGACGGAGGGGGGTGGAAAGGTCATCACAGACGGCGTCTGGTATCAGCCGAAATACCGCCCATCCTCGCCACGCCGGGCTTGGCCGAGGGCGGCCAGCGTCTCCAGCATCTCGCGCACCTTGCCGGTGTTGGCGCGGCGGAAGCGGCGGGAGAGTTCGGCCGGGCGCGCGGGGCCAGGGCGATGCTGGCGCGCAACGCGACGTATCGCTCGGGGTCGCGCGCGGGCCAGGGCGGCAGGCCGGCTCCTCGCCCTCCTCGACCGGCATCGCGCCCTGGGCGCGCGCGGCGCGCTCGGCGGGGGCCTGGAATGCGGGGCGCAGCCAGCGCACCAGCCCCGCCGCCTCCTCGGCGCGCCGCGCGCGGTTGAGCGCCACCACGCGCGCGACGATCTCGGCCGGCGCGAGGTCGGCCGGCCAGCCATACGCGTCGGCCACCGCGGCATCGAGCGCGTCGTGCAGCCGGCGCATGATGGAGACCTGGCCGGCATCGTGGATGTCGCGCTCGGCCGGTGGTGAGCGGCTGCCCGGCGCGGAGTTTTTCGAGCACGTTGTAGAGGCCGGTCATGGTGAGCTGCGGATGCGCGTCGAGCCGGGTGCGTCGCAGTGCGTCGAGTTCCTCGGCGATCGCGGCGATGTTCGTCCGCTGCGCGGCGGTGGCGGTCGGGGAAGGGGAACGGGTCGAAGCAGCGGGTCTTGTCGTAGACGCGGTCGATCTTCCAGCGTCCGCCGGCCGCAGTGCCCATGCGACGTGGATGCGCGACGAGAGCACGCCGAGATGAAACGCATCCTCGCGTCGCGATGCAGATGAGCATGTTGTCCGGCAGCACCTCGGCCGGCAGAAAGCAGAACACGCGGTGCTTCGCGGTCTCGACGGTCGCGATGTAGCGGGGCAATCCGACGAGCGCGCGCCCGCAGTTCCGGCCGTGGCTCGCCGAACAGCCACCATCGCTCCGCGATAGCTTGGCGCGGCGTTCTCGATGCGCTCGAGCTTGACCCGCAGAAGAATGTGCTGATAAGCGGCCGGGTATCGCTGCCGAACCTCCGCCTCCGCCAGGCCGAAAAAGTCAATCACCATCATCCCTCGGCTGCGCTGCGTCAGGTCGCGGCCGTTCAGGTATGGCCGGATGTGCCGCTCCAGCCCCGGCACCCGCCCGAGGCCGAGCGTCGGCGCCTCCGCCGGCGAGACGATGAAGCCGGCTCCGTGCAGCTTCACCCCGGGACTGCTGATGCCACTCGTTGGCGCGCAGCGGCGCGCCTCTCCGGGATCGGCGCCGATCGAGAGGTCGGCGTTGATGCGCCCCGTCGACGCCGACAGCGTCACCTCGGGCACGCCGTCTCGGCCGTGGCGCGCTCCGCGACGACCCGTTGCAGCAGCCCCGTCTCGTCATCGCCTCTGCTTCGACGCGTTCGGCCACCGTCATCGCGATCCGCACGGCCGCCGTGCCCGCGCCATCCGACCACGGGTGGTCGGGGATGGCGAAGACCAGACGCACCGGGCGGCGCGCCGCCATCGCCTCGGCGATCACGCGGCGGCAGAAGGTCTGGCGGATGCTGTTCGAGGTGATGAACCCGAACCGCCGCGCGCTCGCCTTCGGCGCCACCAGCGCCTGCGCCGCCTTCCACCAGAAGAACAGCGCGATGTCGGCCGAATTCGGCACCTTCTTGTAGATGGCCCACAGCGCCGTCGCGTAGCCCTCGCCCAAGCTCCGCGCGCATGTCCTTGCCGGCGATGAACGGCGGATTGCCGACGATGAAATCCGCCTCCGGCCACGCCGTCGGCCGCGGCTTGACCAGCCTCGTCACCTCGACGCGCGCCGTCTCGTCCGGCACCTCCTCGCCGGTGATCGGATGCGGCTTCATGGTGCGCCCGTCCCAGCGCGTCACCGGCACGCCGCCCGGCCCGCGCAGCAGCATCTTCGTCATCGTAGGTCAGCAGCGCGTCGGCGTGCCGGATGTTGTGGAAGTCGCGCAGGATCGGCTCGGCCGGCGGCGCGGCGCCCATCGTGCGGAAATGCCATTGGAGATAGCCGATCCACAGCACCAGCTCCGCCACCGGCACGGCGCGCGGGTTCTTCTCCAGGCCGAGGAACTGGTGCGGATCGACGCTCGCGCCGGCCAGCGCCAGCCGGTCGCCCTCGCCGGGCACAGATTGGCGAGCGCGTCCAGCACCTCGCCCTCCAGCCGCTTCATCAGCTCCATCGTGACATAGAGAAAATTGCCGGTGCCGCAGGCCGGGTCGAGCACGCGCACGGCGCAGAGCCGGGCATGGAACTCGCGCAGCACAGCCGCCGCGCCCTCGCGGTCGCCGGCTTCGAGCGCGTTTGTAGGACGCCGCCTTGTAGCCGTCCCACTCGGCGCGCAGCGGCTCCATCACCGTCGGCAGCACCAGCCGCTCGACGAAGGCGCGCGGCGTGAAATGCGCGCCAAGCTGGCCGCGCTGCCGCTCGGTCAGCGCGTTCTCCAGCAAGGTGCCGAAGATCGCCGGCTCGACATTGGCCCAGTCCCGCCGCGCGGCGATCTCAAGCAGTTCTATCTCGTCCGCCGTCACCTTCAGCGGCTCGGCGCTCGGCACCGGCGGCATAAAGTCCGCCGTTGAACCGCCGCACCGCCGCCTCGGCCGCCGCGGAAAAGCCACCGATGTTCATCTGCCGCCACAGCTCGCCCACCAGCCCGACGAACTTCTCCGGCGCGCCCCGGCAGCGCGCCAAGATGTCGCTGAACGTCGTGCGCTCGGGCAGCAGCCCGACCGACTGCGCGAACATGCAGAACAGGCAGCGCATGAGGAAGAACGCGACGGCATCGCGGCGCGTACCGCGCCTCCAGCGCGCGGGCGAGGCGGGCGAGATACTCGGCGATCTCGCGCGTCACCTCGGTCCGCCTGCGCGCCGGGTCGAGCGCGTGCGGCTCGTGTCCAGATCGCGCCAGCCGCGCGCGGATTTCGGGCCGGCGCAGATCGGCGAGATAGACGCGAAACCCCTCGCGGTCGGGGAACTGCGCGTAATGCCGGCCGGTGCCGGAGAAATCGGCATAGATGTCGAAGCAGAAGCCGACATCGCAGACGATCAGGAACGGCGGCGCCGGCTCGTCGGACGGCAGGTCGCGCACGTAGCCCTCCGCCTGGCCCTTGGCGCGCAGCATGTGCTGCGCCCAGCCGGGCGAGTTGCGGATCGCCTGCCGCCGCGACGCCTCGGCCGCCGGCGTGAACAGCTCGGTCTGCGGCGGCGCGTTGGCGCCCTGCTTGGCCTCCAGGATGAAGCAGTCGCGCCGGTAGAGGTCGATCCGCCGCGTGGTCTCGCCGCTCGTCCGGCCTCGCGATGCGTGACGCTGCGCTCGAAGCGATAGCGGCCCCCCGCCGCCGCTCGCCGGCTCCGGCCGCTCGACGCCCAGCAGATCGCACAGCTCGATCAGGAACGGCGGCGCGTTGGTCCGCTCGGCCTGCTCGGCCGCGTCCAGCGCGCGATGAATGCCTCGATCGGGTCCAAAATGCGCAACCTCGAAGAAACAGCGGACGCTCAAATGCATCCCATGCCGCATCGCTAGCGCGACGGAGGCGGCAATGCCAGCATTCCCGCGTGTGCGGGTGCTACCGCAGCGACCGTCCCCGGCCGATCACCGCCTCGCCAAACCGCCCGCGCAGCCGATCGATCGCCGACTGAGCGGCGGCGAGACGCGGCGTGCGCGCGTCCGCGAGATCGCCCTGGTCGGCCTCGGCCAGCGGCAGCAGCAGGCTGGCGCCGACGCCGATCAGCCGGAACGCCGTGCCGTCGCATTCGCGCACCAGCAGCGCCCGCGCCGCCTCGAACAGTCGGTCCGGCAGCACGGTCGGGCTCGGCAGCCGGGCCGCGCGGGTGCGGGTGGCGAAGCCGGCGGTCTTGAGCTTGAGCACCACGCCGCCGGCGCGAGAATTCCTTCTCGCGCAGCCGGCGCGCCAGCTTCTCCGACAGATGCCAGAGCGGCCGCTCCAAATCCTCGCACGCGCGACAGGTCGGTGTCGAATGTGGTCTCGGCGCTGATCGACTTGGTCTCGCGCCCGGGATCCACCCGGCGCGCATCCTCGCCCCGCGCGCGCCGGCACAGCGCCGGGCCGTCCTCGCCCAGCCTGCGCAGCGCCTCGCGGTCGCTCAGCGCCTGCAGATGCCCGAGCTGGGTGATGCCGCGCGCCGGCCAGCCGCCGCGCCAGCGCCGGGCCGACGCCGGGCAGCAGCCGAACCGGCTCGGGCGCCAGCAGGCCGCGCGCCTCGGCCGCGCCGATCACCGCGAAGCCGCGCGGCTTGTCGCGCCCGGCGGCGATCTTGGCGAGCAGCCGGTTGGGCGCCAGCCCGATCGAGACGGTGATGCCCACCTCGCGCTCGACCTCGCGCGCGAAGCCGGCCAGCACCGCGGCGGGCGGCGCGCCGTGCAGCGCGCTCGGTCCCCGCGAGATCGAGCGCCGCCTCGTCGATCGACAGCGGCTCGACCAGCGGGGTGAGCCGCGCCATCAGCCGCCCGGATTTGCCGCGAGGCAGCGGTGTACTTGGCGAAATCCGGCCGGATCACCACCGCGTCCGGGCACGCCTTGAGCGCCTTGAACATCGGCATGGCGCTGCGCACGCCGGAGAGCCGCGCGACGTAGCAGGCCGCCGTGACCACCCCGCGCACGCCGCCGCCGACGATCACCGCGCGGTCGGCGAGCTCCGGCCGGTCGCGCTTCTCCACGCTGGCGTAGAAGGCGTCGCAATCGACATGCGCGATGGCGAGCGCGAACAGCTCGGGATGGCGCACGATCGCGCCTGCCGCCGCAGTGACGCGCAGGCGCGGGCGGCGTCCGACGCCGTCCAGCAGACAGTCGCGGCACAGGCCGTGTTCATCTCAATCGCGCCGGCCAGAGCCAGGCCGCGCCGCGCACGCCCGAGGAATTGCCGTGGCGGTTGCGCAGGACCGGCGTGTCGCAGACATCGCTGAACACGTGGCGCGGCAGCAGCGCGGGCAGTGCCGCGTAGAGATGCGCCATGTTGGACAGCCCGCCGCCGAGCACGATGCAGTCGGGGTCGAGCAAATTGACGACATGCGCCAGCCCGCGCGCCAGCCGGTCGGCATGGCGATCCAGCGCCGCCCTCGCCCGCGCATCGCCCGCGGCGGCGCGGGCCGGGAGCGCCGCTCGCGTCGCGCGCCTCCGGCCCGTCGCAGTCCCGCGCCAAAGCGGGGCCGGAGATCCAGGTCTCCAGGCAGCCCGCGCGGCCGCACCAGCAAGGCGGCCCGGGCAGCTCCTCCGGCGCGGGCCAGGGCAGGGGATTGTGGCCCCACTCGCCGGCGACGCGCTGGCGGCCGCGCAGCACCGCGCCGTCCACCACGATGCCGCCGCCGCAGCCGGTGCCGAGGATCACGCCGAACACCACCCGGCAGCCGGCCCCGGCGCCGTCCGCCGCCTCGCTGAGCGCGAAGCAGTTGGCGTCGTTCTCCACCCGCACCTCGCGCCCGAGCAGCGCCGCCATGTCGCGGTCGAGCGCGCTGCCGTTCAGCACGGTCGAGTTGGCGTTCTTCACCAGCCCGGTCGCCGGGCTGATGGTGCCGGGAATGCCGATGCCCACCGTGCAGGTCTCCCCGAGCTCGCGCTCGACCTCGCGCGACCAGCCCGGCCATCGCCGCGAGGGTCGCGGCATAGCCGTCGGGCGTGGCGATCCGCCGGCGCACGCGGAGGCTGCCGTCCGGCGCCAGTGCGGCGACCTCGACCTTGGTGCCGCCGAGGTCGATGCCGATTCGGTGACGAACCATCCGGCGAGTGTGATGCCCGGAGCCCGCCGGCTCAAGTGATCCGGGCATTGCAATGGCGGGCGCGCGCAGCCGAGCCATGCCCGTCGCGACCTGGGCGCGCGGCGCGGCAACTGCCATGACCCCCGCCCGCCAAGAGAGGACGAATGAGAATTCCACGCTGGCTGCCGTTGCTGCTCGGCTCCCTCACGGCGGTCGGGCCGATCTCGATCGACATGTACCTGCCCGCCTTCCCGCAGATCGAGGCGGCGCTGGGCGGCGAGCCGGGGACCGCGCAGTTCACGCTCGCCGCGTTCTTCGCCGGCCTCGCGGTCGGGCAGCTGATGCAGGGCAGCCTGTCGGACCGGCTCGGCCGGCGCGGGCCGCTGCTCGCGGGCACGGCACTCTATACGCTCGCCTCGGTGGGCTGCGCGCTGGCGCCCAACCTGTTCTGGCTCTCGGTGTTCCGCGCACTCGCCGCCCTCGGCGGATCGGCCAGCATGGTGATCCCCCGCGCCATCGTGCGCGACCTCGCCGACGGGCACGAGGCGGCGCGGCTGATGTCGCGGCTCATGCTGGTGATGGGGGCCGCGCCGATCCTGGCGCCGACGCTCGGCGGCATCGTGCTCGCGGCGGCGGGCTGGCAGGCGATCTTCTGGGTCATCGCCATCTATGGCGCGATCTGCGGCTTGCTGGTCTGGTTCTTCCTGCCCGACACCCTGCCGGTGCGATCGCGCGTCAAGCTCGGCCCCGGCGCGCAGATCAGCCGCTACGTCGCCGTGCTGCGCGAGCGCGGCTTCGTCACGCACACCTTCGCCGGCGGCATGTGCTCGTTCGGCATGTTCGCCTATATCGGCGGCTCGCCCGTCGTGTTCATCGAGCATTTCCACCTGACCCCCGAGCAGTTCGGCGGCGTGTTCGGGGTCTGCGCCGCCTGGCTGATCGCCGCCTCGCAGATCAACCCGTTCCTGCTGCCCCGCTTCGGCACCGGCCGGGTGCTGCGCGGCGCGCTCCGCCTCTCGCTCTGCGCCACCGCGGCGCTGACGGTGGTCGCCTTCCTGGGCCGCGGCGGGATCTGGGCGGTGCTGATCCCGCTGTTCTTCAACCTGTTCAGCTTCGGCCTGGTATGGCCGAACGCGACGGTGCGCGCGCTGTCGCGCCACGCGGGCCACGCGGGCAGTGCCTCGGCGGTGATGGGCACGCTGCAATTCGTGCTCGGCGCGGTGAGCGGGCTGCTGGTCGGCGTGCTCAGCGACGGCTCGGTGCGGCCGATGGCGCTGCTGCTGCTGGCCGGCGCGATCGGGGCCAACATTGCCGATCTGTGCCGTCCGCGGACATAGTGCGCCGCGCAATGGGGGAGTGTCACGGCATGGACCTGCAATTGGCCGGCAAGCGCGTGCTGATCACCGGCGGCTCGAAGGGCATCGGCCGGGCGAGTGCCGAGGTGCTGGCGGACGAGGGATGCCACCTGATCCTCGTCGCCCGCGATCCCGGCGCGCTGGAGGAAGCCGCGGCGGCGATCCGGGCGCGCCGGCAGGTCAACGTGCGCACCATCCCGGCGGACCTCTCCGACGACGCGACGGTGCGCCGCGTGGCGGCCGATGCGGGCGAGATCGACGTGCTGGTGAACAACGCCGGCGCCATCCCGCCGGGCAACCTCGCCGGGGTGGACGACGCCACCTGGCGCCGCGCGTGGGATCTCAAGGTGTTCGGCTTCATTTCGCTGTGCCGCGCGGTCTATCCCGCGATGGCGGCGCGGCGGGCGGGGGTGATCGTCAACGTGATCGGCGCGGCGGGCGAGCGGTTCGATCCGAACTACATCGCCGGCAGCGCGGGCAACGCGAGCCTCATGGCGTTCACCCGCGCGCTCGGCCGCGCCGCGCCGGCGGATGGTATCCGCGTGGTGGGCATCAATCCTGGTCCGATCGCCACCGCGCGGCTCGAGATGCTGTCGCGCAAGCGGGCCGAGCAGCAGCTCGGCGACGCGGAGCGGTGGCGCGAGCTGTTCGCCAAGATGCCCTTCGGCCGCGCCGGCGCGCCCGAGGAGATCGGCAACGCGGTGGCGTTCCTGGCCAGCCCGCGTTCCGGCTATACGTCCGGCACGGTTCTCACCATTGATGGAGGTGGCGCGTGAAATTCGCCGCGATCGCTCTTGCCCTGCTGTCCCTCGGCGCGTGCAGCGGAGGAGCGGCGATGACGCCCGTCGCGGCACCGAGGATCCAGTACCAGACAGCCCCCATGAACAGCCCTGGCTACATCTCGACCTGCGCGGGCGGGCAGCCGAACATGAACTATAATTGCCCGTCATTTCAGAACTGAGCCGCAGCGCCTGCCTGTCTCGGCCGGTGCGAGGCAACTCCCTCGTCGAACCGGCTTCTGGCCGCAGCGTGCGGATCGCTGAGCGGAGCCGCCTCGATGCGCTGGCCCGAGTTCGACGCGTGGGTGTTTTCGGTCAAGACGTTCGCCGGCGCGATGCTCGCGCTGTTCATCGGCTTCGGCATCGACCTGCCGCGTCCCTACTGGGCGATGGCCACGGCCTACATCGTCGCACAGCCGCTGACGGGTGCCATGCGCTCGAAGGGCGTGTTCCGGGTCTGCGGCACGCTGCTTGGCGCGTGCGCCTCTCTGGTGTTGGTGCCCAACCTGGCGAACGCGCCGGTGCTGCTGTGCCTCGCGATGGCGCTGTGGACCGGCGCCTGCCTGTTCCTCGCACTGCTCGATCGGACGCCGCGCAGCTACGTGTTCATGCTGGCGGGCTATACCGCCGCGATCATCGGCTTTCCTAGCGTGACGGACCCCGGCGCCATCTTCGAGACGGCGGTGGCGCGCGTCGAGGAGATCTCGCTCGGCATCCTGTGCACGACCGTGGTGGGCGGCGTGGTGCTGCCCCGTCCGGTCGGCCCGGTGCTCTCGCTGCGCATCCGCGCCTGGCTCGCCGACGCGACGCGCTGGAGCCAGCAGGCGCTGGCCGGGCGGCCGGCCGACGAGGCGATGCGCGCGGCGCGGCGCAAGCTCGCGAGCGACATGGTCGAGATCGACATGCTCTCGACCCATCTCGCCTACGACATCTCCAACCAGCAGCGGGCGACGCGCTGGGTGCGGGCGTTGCAGGCCCGCATGGCGATGCTCCTGCCGGTGCTGGCCTCGATCGGCGACCGTCTGGCGGCGCTGCGGCACGGCGGGGCGGCGCTGCCGCCGGGGCTCGACACGCTGCTGGCGGACCTGTCGGCCTGGATGCGGGCTGGCCCGCGCGCCGCGGCGCCGGCTCTGCGCGAGGCCATCGCCCGGCTCGAACCGACGGTCGACGCCGCCGCCGGCTGGCGCGACGATGATGCTGTCGAGCCTCCTGCTGCGGCTGCGCGAGCTGGTGGACATCCGCCAGGATTGCCGCGACCTCTGGCAGCACATCGAGCACGGCGGGGGTGCGCTGCCCCGCCGGCTCGCCTTCCGGGCGGAGACCGCGGCGGCCCTCATGCGCCATCGCGATCCCCGGATGGCGCTGCTCTCCGGCTTCGCCGCCGCTGTCGCCGTGCTGCTGGTCTGCGCATTCTGGATCGGCTCGGGCTGGGCGGACGGGGCGGTGGCGGCGCAGATGGCCGCCGTCGCCTGCTGCTTCTTCGCGGCGCTCGACGATCCGGTGCCGGCCATCCTGTCCTTCCTGTTCTATGCGCTGGTGGCGATCGCGGTCGACGGCGTCTATCTGTTCGCCGTGCTGCCGATGGTGCATGATTTTGCCATGCTGGCGCTGGTGCTCGCGCCGACGTTCCTGTTCTACGGCCTGCTGATCGCCAATCCGGCGACCTACGGGGCCGGCATGGCCCTGGCCGCCAACGGCGCCACGCTGATGAGCCTGCAAGCCACCTACAACGCCGACTTCGCGGTGTTCGCCAACAACGCCCTGGCCCTGGTGGTCGGCATCGCGGCCGCGGCGACGGTCACGCGGCTGATCCGCTCGGTCGGCGCGGAGTGGAGCGCGCGCCGGCTGATGCGCGCCGGCTGGGCGGATCTCGCCGAGGTCGCGTCACGACCGGCCGGATCGCGCCAGCGGCGCGCTCGAGCGGGCCACGCTGGCGGGACTGATGCTGGACCGGCTCAGCATCACCGTGCCGCGCCTAGCACTTACGGATGCCGGCGCCGATGCCGCCGCGCGCGCCATGCTGGCGGACGTGCGGATCGGGCTCAACATCCTCGATTTGCAGCGCCATCGCCGGACGCTGCCCGACGCGGCGCAGGCCAGCGTCGATGCCCTGCTGGCGGCACTCGCGCAATATTTCCGCGTCCTCTCGCGGCGGGGCGGAACGGGTGGCGGGCACCCGGCCCCGCTGCTCGACCGGATCGACCTCGCGCTGTCGTCGGTGGCCGCCGACCCGCCGGCCTCGCGGCGGCGATTGAGCGGCCTGCTGCTCGCCCTGGTCGGCATAAGGCGGGGATTGTTCCCCGGCGCGCCGGACTACCGGCCGCCGCCGACCGGCGTTCCCGCGTGATCGCCCCCGGCATGATCGCCCCCGCATGATCGCTGAGGTCAACATCTACGGCGTGTTCGTCTCGCCGCTGCTGCTCTACACCGCGGCGGCGCTGGTGCTGATGGCGGCGCTGCGCCGCGGCCTGGCGGCTGCCGGGTTCTATCGTTCGGTGTGGCATCGCGCGCTGTTCGACCTGGCGCTGCTGGTCATCGTGCTCGGCGGGATCGTGTTCGCGGCCGATCGGCTGGAGGCGCTGTGAGGCGGTGGTCCACCTCGCTCGGCCGGGTCGCCATCACGCTGGTCGTGGTTGCGATCGCCAGCGTCGTCGGATGGCAGCTCTGGGTCTACTACATGGACGAGCCGTGGACGCGCGACGGCGTGGTGCGGGCCGACGTGGTCGGCGTGGCGCCCGACGTCTCGGGCCTGGTGAGCGAGGTGCTGGTGCGCGACAACCAGCCTGTCCACAAGGGCGACGTGCTGTTCCGCATCGACAAGGAGCGCTTCACCATCGCGCTGCAGCAGGCCGAGGCGGCGCTGCGCGTGCAGCGCGCCCGGCTGCAGCAGGCGGCGCGCGATCAGGAGCGTTACCAGTCGCTGTCCAACGTCGAGGTCTCGCGCCAGAAGCAGGAGCAGGCGGTCGCGGCCGCCGAGGAGGCCGGTGCCGCGTATCAGCAGGCGATGGCGGACCGGTCGCTGGCGCAGCTCAATCTCGACCGCGCCGACGTGACCGCGCCGGTGAACGGCACGATCACCAATTTCGAGATGCGTCCGGGCGACTACGTCACCGCCGGGCGCCCCGTCGCCGCACTGGTGGACAGCGGCACGCTGTATGTCGCCGGGTATTTCGAGGAAACCAAGCTGCCCCGCATCCATCCCGGCGACCCGGCCTCGGTGCGCCTGATGGGCGAGCGCACCGTGCTGCGCGGCCACGTCCAGAGCATCGCCGGCGGCATCCAGGACCGCGAGCGCCAGACCGGCAGCGGCCTGCTCGCCAGCGTCAATCCCACCTTCAGCTGGGTGCGCCTCGCGCAGCGCATCCCGGTGCGCGTGCAGATCGACGACGTGCCGCCGGAGGTGCGGCTGCTGCCTGGGCGGACGGCGAGCGTCTGGATCGGCCGCGAGACGCGGTAGGCACAGGTGAGGGGCGCGGTCAGTGCGTCAGTAGCCGCGCGCCGTGTCGAACAGGTTCGGCAGGGGCCGCCCGTCGCGCAGCGCGCGCAGATTGTCGAAGAAGATGTCGAGGCTGCACGGATTGTAGGTGTCCGGATCGTCGGCGGAGGTGTGCGGGCTCATCACCAGGTTGGGCGTGGTCCAGAGCCGATGACCCGGCGGCACCGGCTCGAGGGTGAACACGTCGAGCACCGCGCCCGACAGGTGCCCGGCGTCGAGCAGGTCGCACAGCGCCTCCTGGTCGAGCAGCCCGCCACGGCCGATGTTCACCAATCCCGCGCCGCGCGGCAGCCGTGCCAAACGCCGGCGGTCGATCAGGCCGCGCGTCGCCTCGGTGAGGGGGCAGGCGAGGAGCAGGAAATCCGTCATGGGCAGCACCGCATCGAGATCGGCCGTCGCGATCACCCGCTCGCAATGCGGATGCGCGCCGCCGGCGGCGGTGCGGATTCCGGTGACGCGCATCCCGAACCGCGCCGCCTGCATCGCCGCCGCACCGCCCAGCGTGCCGAGCCCGACGATCGCGATGCGTCGGCCGGCGAGCGCGTGGCCCCACCGCTTCTCCCAACGTCCCGCACGCTGCGCGCTGACCATCGCGGGGATGCCGCTCGCCAGCATCAGCACCGCCATGATGGCGAACTCGCCCGCTTTCGCCGCGTGCGCGCCGCGATTGTTGAGCAGCGCAGCACCTTCCGGCAGCCAGTCGTAGGGGGCCAGCGTGTCGAGCCCGGCGGAGGTGACGAACACCAGCTTCAGCCGCGCCGCGCCGCGCGGCGGCAGGCGCCGGATCGTGTCGACGTCGGAAATCAGCGCCTCGGCCTCGGTCATCGCATCGGAAAAATCGGCTTCGGTCCCGCCGATGCTGACGCGGTGGTCCGCGCCGATCGCTCCCGCGCGCGCCGCCGCCTCGGTCCATTGGCGCTGCGAAAACGCGAACGGATCGTCGCCGGGCGGGTTCTGCAGGTGGACGCGCATCCCGCTCCCTTCCGCCGCGCTCCCGCGCCTGTCAACCTGCGGCGCGATGCCGCCCATCCTGTTCCGCGACGAACGCTTCGTGGTGCTCGACAAGCCCGCCGGCCTGCCGGTGCATCCCTGGACCGCGCGGCGGGCGCCAGCGTCGAGGATTTTTTCCCCGCGCTGTCCCGCCGGCGCGACGGGCCGTGGCTCGCGCACCGGCTGGACGCGGACACGTCGGGCTGCCTCGTCGTCGCGTTGCGGCGCGCGGCCCTGCACGCCGCGCAGGCCGAGTTCGCCGCCGGACGGGCGCGCAAGACCTATTGGGCGGTGGTGCGCGGCGGCCCGGCACGGGATGCGGGCACGATCGAGGATCGGCTGCGCAAGATCACCACGCCGGCCGGCTGGCGGATGGTGGCGGACCCGCGCGGGCAGCACGCGGCGACCGATTGGCGCGTGCGCGGCCGCGCGGGAGGGATTTCCTGGCTGGAGATGACGCCGCGCACCGGGCGGACGCATCAGGTGCGGGTGCATTGCGCCGCCCTCGGCTGCCCTATCCTGGGCGACCCGGTGTACGGCGACGGTGGCGGCCGGCTGCACCTGCTGGCGCGCGCCGTCGAGCTCGCGCTCGACCCGCCATTGCGGGCCGCCGCGCCACCGCCGTCGCACATGCGCGATGCGCTGGCCGCCTGTGGGTGGGAGGGAGAGGTGTGAGCCGGTTCACTGTGGCGTGAAGCACGGCCGTCTAGATCTCGGGTCGAGCCATTCACGCCACCAGGGGAAGCCACGATGATCCATCACGTCTCCATTCCGGCAAGCGAGCCCGCCCGGGTCGCGGAGGCCCTGGCCGAACTCATGCGGGGTCGCGCCTTCCCGTTTCCCGGCCCGGTGCCGGGCGGCTTCATGGCGGTGAGCGGCGACGAGCACGGCACCATGATCGAGGTCTACCCGGAGAACATCGTGTTCCGGCCAGGACGCGACGAGGAGCAGGTCGTGCCGATGACCGGCGCGCCGGTGCGGGACCACGCGTTTCATGTGCTGCTCTCGGTGCCGGTCGACCAGGAGACGGTGATGCGCGTCGGCAAGCGCATGGGCTGGCGCACCCAGCTCTGTGGTCGCGGCGTCCCCGGCGAGGAGCCGATGTTCCACGTCATCGAATTGTGGGTGGAGAACCGCCTGATGATCGAGGTCGCGACGCCCGAGATGGTGCCGGCCTACGCCAAGCTGATCCAGTTCCCGGTGCTCGACGCGTTGTTCGCCGAGCCGCAGGCGGCGTGATCCCAGCGCGAGGAACGCACGGGCGCCAGTTCAAATATCGGTGAGCGGGCCATGTTCGCCCGGCAACCTGTTAATCGCGGGTATGGCTTGGTGAACTGGGGAGAAGCGCGATGAGCGGCATGTTGGGTCAGATCTTGGGCGGACTGCTCGGAAGCGGCGGTCAGCAGGGGCAGCAATCGCCCATCGTCGGCGTCCTGCAGCAGGTGCTGGCCACCAAGGATGCCAACGGCAACACCGGCGTCGCCGCGATCGTCTCGCGCTTCCAGTCCGCCGGTGCCGGCCAACAGGTGCAATCCTGGGTGGGCACCGGCTCCAACCAGCCGGTCTCGCCCGACCAGGTCGACCAGGCGTTCGGGTCCGAGCAGATCGCGACCTGGGCGCAGCAGGCGGGAACCACCCCGGAGGCGATGCGCCAGGTGCTCTCGCAGGCGGTGCCGCACGTCGTCGACCACATGACGCCGGCCGGCGAGGTGCCGACCCAGAGCGCCAACCTCTCCGGATTGCTGCAGGGCCTGCTCGGCAATCTCGCCGGCCCCCGTCGCGAGTAGCGATCAGGGCGGAATTCATTCCGCCGCCTCGGCGCGCCGAGGCGGAATGCGCTACGCTCCTGCCGCCCTACCGCCCGGCCCGCATGACCGGCCCACACGAAAGGAGGCGATCATGGAGCATCGCACGCTCGGCACCGGCGGATTGCCGGTCTCGGCGATCGGCCTCGGCTGTATGCCGCTCTCCGGCGTCTACGGCGCGGCGGACGACGCGGCCTCGGAAGATCTCATCCGCCACGCGATAGACCTCGGCGTCGATCATCTGGACAGTTCCGACATGTATGGCTGGGGCCATAACGAGGAACTCATCGGCCGCGCGATCAAGGGGCGGCGCGACCAGGTGGTGCTCGCCACCAAGTTCGGCCAGACCAGGCGGGAGGGCGGACCGAACGGCGTGGACGGCCGGCCCGAGTATGTGATGCAGGCGTGCGAGGCCAGCCTGAAGCGGCTCGGCGTCGACGTCATCGACCTCTACTACCAGCACCGCGTCGATCCCTCGGTGCCGATCGAGGAGACGGTCGGCGCGATGGCGCGTCTGGTGGCCCAAGGCAAGGTGCGGCATCTCGGCTTGTCCGAGGCGGCGCCCGCGACGATCCGTCGCGCGCACGCGGTGCATCCGATCGCCGCGGTGCAGACGGAATACTCGCTGTTATATCGTGTCGAAGCCGAGGAGACGCGCGAGACGACGCGGGCACTCGGCATCGGCTTCGTCGCCTACTCCCCGCTCGGCCGCGGCTTCCTCACCGGTGCGATCCAGAGCCTGTCGGATGTGGACGGCCGGCGGGCCGCGCATCCCCGGTTCCAGCCGGAGCATTTCGCGTGGAATCGCGAGCTGGTGGCGCGCATGGAGGCGATCGCGGCGGAGAAGGGCTGCACCCCGGCGCAGCTCGCCCTCGCCTGGCTGCTCGCGCAGGGGCCGGACGTCGTGGCGATCCCCGGCACCCGTCGCGTGGACCGGCTCGACGAGAATGTCGGCGCGCTGCGGATCACGCTCAGCCCCGACGAAGCGGCCCGCATCTCTGCCGCCATCCCCCGCGACGCGGTCTCCGGCACCCGCTATCCGGCCGGCGGAATGCAGGCGGTGTACCTCTAATGGCGGAATGAATTCCGCCCTGCGCACCACGCAGGGCGGAATTCATTCCGCCACTTGCCACCTCCCGTTTCATTCGCAACGTTGTGAACGCCGCCGCGCCCGTGGCGTGGCGATTCATCGCGATCAAGCACAGAATTTGCTTGAACGCAGGGGGATGCACATGCCATGTTCGTAACAGGGGAGTGGATTTCGCGCTAACGAGCGCGTTCGTTCCGGAGCACGGACACCGTGCCCGGCAATCGGTGAATGTCCTGCATTGCACGGCGGTCGCCCAGATCGGGGAGCCGCGTCGCGTCGCCGGACGGCCCGTGTGGCCCAGTCGTGCGTCGATCAACGTCGTGCATTTGCGCGCCAATCGACGTCGTGCATCTGTGCGCCGATCATGTCGTGCGTCCGTGCGTCGATCAACATCGCTGGCGTGACTGACCTGCGGACATGACCATCCGCGGCGGTGCGGTGCAGCGTGACCTGGTTGCGGAAGGAACGGCTATGGCGATCACGCCCACCTATCCTGGCGTCTACATCGAGGAGCTGCCGAGCCCGGTCCACACCATCGTCGGGGTGGCGACGTCGATCACCGCGTTCGTCGGCTACACCTCGCGCGGCATCGACAATCGCGCCGAGCAGATCCTGAGCTTCTCCGACTACGAGCGGTTGTTCGGCGGCATCGACTCGTTCAGCGAAGTCTCGTACGCGGTGCAGCAGTTCTTCGCCAATGGCGGGGCGGAGGCCTATGTCGTGCGCGTGCCGCATGTCAGTGCTGTCAAGGCGTCGGTGACGTTCGCCGGTCTGACGTTCTCCGCGCTGAGCAGCGGCGCCTGGGCAAACGGCAATCTGCTGGTCGACGTGGACTGGAACGGGGTGGACCAGACCGCCGAGCCGACCGCGTTCAACCTGACGATCACCAATCTCGAGGACGGCACGGTGGAGACCTTCCCCGCCGTCTCGCTCAACTCGAGCAAGACAAGCTACGTGCTGCCGATGGTCAACGACCCGGACACAGGCTCGCAGCTGGTCAACGTGACCGCCGGCGCCCTCGGCGGGGCGGCCACCCGATCAGAGCGGAGTGATCGGCGCCGCGCTCGTGCGCGAACGCCAGCAATGTCCTTACGACGGTCAACCACGCGATCGGCGGCAGTGACACGGCGGTCGTGGCGGACGGCCACGATTATGGCATCAAGCTGACGACCTCGCAGCCCGCCCCGCCGCACGCGCCGCTGCCGCTCAACATCAAGGTCGTCGCCGCGAACGGCCCCATCCCGCAGACCGTCGCCGGCCTGGCTGCGCGGGTCGAGCAGACGATCAACGCGTCTCTGGCGGTCGCCTGGCCTGGCG
Organism: uncultured Alphaproteobacteria bacterium; assembly: GCA_963799825.1. Taxonomy (GTDB): domain Bacteria; phylum Pseudomonadota; class Alphaproteobacteria; order Acetobacterales; family Acetobacteraceae; genus JAFKFI01. Next base: position 532,576 of record CAWCYL010000006.1, on the reverse strand, counting down.
CGTTGGTACGCTGCAGCGCGGTCGCCGCGGGCGGCGGCAATCAGGCGATCCGGGTCGTCGGCTATCTGCCCGGTGTGGCCAGCGTCGGCGGCGTCGGCTTCAACGACGCGGTGCTCGCCATCGGCGCGCCCGACGCTCCGCTCAGCGATGCAGCGGGGCCGCTCGGCCTGAGCGCGGCGACCGACCACGTTGCGCACTACACGCTCGGCACCGGCCAATCCCTGGGCAACGACGACGCCGGGAACCGACAACGGTGGTCTGCCGGGCGCCACGCAGCTGATCGGCGATGAGCTGCTGTTCACCGGCATCTACGCGTTGCGCAAGATTGATCTGTTCAACCTGCTGAGCATACCGGATGCCACGCGCGCTGCGGCAGGCGATCCGAATGCGCTCGACCCGGCAATCGGCACCGCCGGCCTCAACGCCATTTACAGCGCCGCGATCACCCTCTGCCAGCAGACGCGCGCGATGCTGCTGGTCGATCCGCCGCCCTTCGTCCGCGACGTCGCCTCGGCGGTGGACTGGAAGACCGTTGGCCTGGGCGTGCACCAGGAGAACGGCGCGGCGTATTTCCCGCGCCTTCGCCTGCCGGACCCGGCGAACAACTACCAGCCTCGCACCTTCGCGCCGTCCGGCGTGGTGGCCGGGCTGTACGCGCGGATCGACAGCACGCGCGGCGTGTGGAAAGCACCCGCGGGGACCGAGGCGACGCTCACCGGCGTCCAGGGCGCGGTGTACAAGCTCAGCGATCCCGAGAACGGCGTGCTCAACCCGCTCGGCCTCAACTGCTTCCGCATCTTCCCGATCTACGGCCCCGTGGCATGGGGCGCCCGCACGCTGGTCGGCTCCGACGCCGAGGGCAACCAGTGGAAATACGTGCCCGTGCGGCGCTTGGCGCTCTACATCGAGGAGACCCTGTATCGCAGCACCAAATGGGCGGTGTTCGAGCCGAATGACGAGCCGCTGTGGGCGCAGCTGCGGCTCAACATCGGCTCGTTCATGCACGATCTGTTCCGCCGCGGCGCGTTCCAGGGCAGCTCGCCCAAGGACGCCTATCTGGTGAAGTGCGACAAGGACACCACGACGCAGAGCGATATCGACCACGGCATCGTGAACATCCTGGTCGGCTTCGCGCCGCTGAAGCCGGCGGAGTTCGTGGTGATCCAGATCCAGCAGCTCGCGGGCCAGCTCCAGACCTGACGCGCAACAGCCGATCGAAGGACCAGGCTCATGGCGGAATTCGTCGTCAACCCGCAGCGGTTCGACCCTTACAAGAACTTCAAGTTCCGGGTGCGCTGGGACGGCCGCTACGTCGCCGGCATCAGCAAGGTCTCCGCGCTCAAGCGCACCACCGAGGTGGTGAAGCACCGCGAGGGCGGCGATCCCTCGACCAGCCGCAAATCGCCCGGACGCACCGAGTTCGACGCGATCACCCTGGAGCGCGGTGTCACGCACGACCTCGAATTCGAGAACTGGGCGAGCAAGGTCTGGCAGTTGCAGGCCTCGCTCGGCAGCGAGGTGTCGCTGGCGGATTTCCGCAAGGACGTGATCCTCGATTTCTACAACGAGGCCGGCCAGCTCGCGATCTCCTACAAGGTGTTCCGCGCCTGGGTCTCGGAGTACCAGGCGCTGCCCGATCTCGACGCCAACGCCAACGCCGTCGCGATCCAGCACATCAAGCTGGAGAACGAGGGCTGGCAACGCGACGTCGCCGTGGTCGAGCCCACCGAGCCCACGCTGACGCCGGCATAAATACGACGCCACCATTGCGGGCACGAGTGCGCCATGCATCCCGGAGTTCTTCCGAATGGAGCCGACCCGATCGGCGCCACGCAGGCCTTGTCGGGCGAGGCGCTGCTCGCGGCCTGGGAGCGCGGCAGCGACGCACCGCCGCCGGCGCGCGCGCTCGCCCTGCTCGGCGCCGCCGCTCCGGCACTTGACGAAGGCTGGTTGCGCGGCACTGCCGCTGACCGAGCGCGACGCCGCGCTGCTTGCGCTGCGCGCGCGGAGTTTCGGCCCGACGCTCGCCGCCTTCGCCGCGTGCGACGCCTGCGGCGAACGACTGGAATTCACCCTGCCGGCCGCCGATGTCGCGGCGACGCTGCGTGCCGCCGCGACGGAACACAGCATGACGCAGGACGGCTGCACGCTGCGGCCTTCGCATGGCGAACACGCGCGACATCGCGGACGCCGCGGCAGAGCCGGACCTTGACGCCGCCCGCGTGCTGCTGCTGGCCCGCTGCGTCATCCCGGTGGACCCGACGATGGCGCTGCCCGAGGCCGCGCGCGACGCCGCCCTTGCACGGCTCGAGGCGATGCACGACGCGGCGGAGATTTCGCTCTCGCTGGCCTGCCCGGCCTGCGACGCGCGCCAGGCGATCCATCTCGACATCGCGAGCTTCCTGTGGGCCGAGATCCGCCACGCCGCGCGGAACCTGCTCGACGAGGTGCACGAGCTCGCCTGGGCCTATGGCTGGGCCGAGAGCGCCATCCTGGCGATGAGCCCGTCGCGTCGCGCGGCCTATCTCGACCGGGTGCGCGGATGAGCGGCAGTCTCGACCGCCTGGTGCTGCGCGCGCAGGGCCGCCTGCCGGTCGCCGAGCCGCTGCTGCCGTCGCGCTACGCCACCGGATCGCCGGCGGGGCTGGCGGAGGAAATCGGAGCAGAGCCGGTCGCGCAATCCGTGGCGAGCCACCGCGAGCCGCCGGCACCTACCATTCCGCCAACGCTATCGCGAACGCCGGCGCCAACGCCAACGCCGATGTCCGTGCCTCGCGTCGAGCCACGCCCCCCGCCGATTGGCGCACAGCACGAGGTGGCGGCGGAAGCAAGCAGCCCATCGCCCACCGTCGCGGGCCCGGCGACGATCTCCCTCGCCAGTCCCGTGTCGATCGCGGCCGAACGCAGCAGCGACGAGCCGCCCGGAAGGCCCGCGCGCCCGCCGCCGACCGCAGCGGAACCCGCGCGTGCGCCGCCGCCGGAGCCGTTGAGCCGCCCCAACGCGCCACCGCCACCGGCACCGCAGACAGCGCGAGCCGAACCCGCGCCGCCCGACCCGGACCGCCGACCGTCGCCCGGCGTCTCTCCGTTCCTCGCGCGCGCGGCGCGGCTCGCGGCCACCCGCGCGGGGGCCATCGAAGCGCACCGCGCGGCACCACTCGCGCCCCCGCCGGACGTGCACATCAGCATCGGCCGGCTGGAGGTGCACGCCGCACCCGCGCGGCAAGCGCCGGCGCGCGCCGCGCCTGCGCGGCAGCCCGCGCTGTCGCTCGCCGACTATCTGGCGCATCGCAAATGAGCGACTTCCTCGCCGTCGCGGGCGTCACGGCGGTATTGCGCTGGATGCTGCGCGACGCGCTCACTGGCAGCGGCCTCGACACCGTGTTCGGCGTCACGCCGACGGTGAGCGCGCTGCCGCCCGACCGCATCGTGGTCGGCGCCACCGAGAGCCCGCAGCTCAACCTGTTCATGTATCATGTCGGGCTCAACGGCGGCTGGCGCAACGTCGAGCTGCCGGAGCGCGACGGCGGCGGCAGGCGGCTCACCACGCCGCCGCTGGCCCTCGACCTGCACTACCTGCTGTCCGCCTACGGGCCGAACGAGATGGACGGCGAGATTTTGCTCGGCTGGGCGATGCAGCTCATGCACGAGCAGCCGGTGCTGAGCCGCGACCTGGTGCAGGCCGCGCTCACCGGCACGCGCACGCAGCCCGGTGCGACGAGCGAGATGCAGGCGGTCGGCCTCAGCACGCTCGCCGACCAGGCGGAACTGGTAAAACTCTCGCCGCAATCGCTGTCCACCGAGGAAGTCTACCGGCTGTGGCCCGCCTTCAACGCGCATTACCGCGCGACCGCCGCCTATCTCGCGACGGTGGTGCTGATCCAGCGCCCGCGCCCGGTGCGCGTCAGCTTGCAGGTGCAGGTGCGTAACATCCTGGTGCAGCCGATGGAGCGCCCGGTGATCGAGGACGTCTCGCCCGGCATGGTCGCGACCGGCGAGCAGCTCACCATTCGCGGCCGCCACTTCGTCGGCGATAGCGTCGGCCGACACGTTTGTCAGTTTTGACGACGGCACGCGGGCGACGCCCGACACGGTGCAGGACGGCGCGGTGCGCGTCACCATCCCCGCCGCGCTGCTGGCCGGCGTGCGCGGCGTGCAGATCACCCGCAACGTCCGCTTCGGCGCGCCCACCGACCCGCATCGCGGCTTCGATTCCAACCCGGCCAGCTTCATGCTGCTGCCGACCATCACGGCACCGCCCGCGACCGCGCAGGTCGGCACCACGCTCACCCTCACGCTCAACCCGCCGGTCGGACGACGCCAGCGCGCGGCGGTGCTGATCGGCAGCCAGTCCGTCGAGATCGACCCGCGCCCGCTCGCCTCCCCCGCGATCTCCGCGACGCTCGACTTCCCGTTGCCCGCCGATTTTTCCCCGGTCCCGGCGCCCGGCCTGCCGCTGCGCGTGCGGATCGACGGGGCGGAGAGCCGCGTCACGCTGAACACCGCGCTCGTGCCGCCCGCCTACGTGCCGCGCATCGTGGTGACGCCATGACGCTGTCGCCCGAAGCGTGGCAGGCGGCGAACCAGGCGGCGCTGGTCGCGGCGTTGCGGCCGGTCTACGCCGCCCTCTGCCGGCACGCCGGCAAGCCCGAGCCGCCCGACGCGGAAACCCCCGCGATTGCACAGCTCGACCCGCCGCCGGCGCTCGAGACACTGACAAAGATGTTCGCGCTCAGCCCGTTCGAGCGCGCCGTGCTGCTGCTCTGCGCCGGCACCGAGCTGGAGGGGCGTTTTTCCGAGGCTTGCGCCGCCGCGCACGGCGATCCGCGCCGGGGTCACGCGACGTTCGGCCTCGCGCTCGCGGCACTGCCCGACGCGCATTGGAGCGCGCTCTCGCGTGACCGGCCGCTGCGCCGTTGGCGACTGGTTGAGCTAGCGCCGGGCGACACGTTGACCAGCACGTCGCTGCGCATCGACGAGCGCATCCTGCACCTGCTCGCCGGCGTGCAGAGCAGCGACGAGCGGCTGGACGGCCTCATTGCGCCGATCCCGCCGGCTGCGTTCGTTCCCGCCTGGATCGGACAGGCCGCCGGGTCCGCCGCGCGCGCGCTGGCAGCGCCAGATGGCCGCGTGCTGCTGACCGGCCGGAGTGCCGCGGATCGCGCATTGGCCGCCGCCGAGGCGCTGCGCGCGGCCGGGTTGCTTCCCAGCCTGCTGCGCGCCGCCGACATTCCCGCCGCCGCATCAGAGCGCGAGGCGCTGGCGCGGCAATGGTGCCGCGAGGCGCGGCTCGCCCAGGCCGGGCTTTGCGTGCAAGTCACCGACAGCACCGAGGCGCGGCCGCTGCTCGCGTTCCTCGCGCGCATCGACGTCCCCGTCGTGGTCGAGGCGGACGAGGCGACCGCACCCGACGGGCTCGCGGCGGTGCGCGTCGCCATTCCGTCGCCCTCGGCGGCCGAGCGACGAGATGTGTGGGCCGACAGCATCGCCGGCCCGGTCGCCGCGCGGATGAACGGCGCGCTCGACGCGGTCGCCGACCAGTTCAGCCTCGACACGCCCGCCATCCGCTCGGCCGGCGCCGCACTCGGCCTGCTCGATCCCGACGCCGATGGCGACGCGCTCGGCCGCGCCGCCTGGCGCATCGGCCGCGCCCACGCCCGCCGCTCGATGGAGCAGCTCGCCCGCCGCATCGAGCCGAAGGCCGATTGGCACGGCCTGGTGCTGCCCGAGGCGCAGACAAGCACCCTGCGGCAGATCGCGTCGCATGTGCGCGGCCGCGTCACCGTGCTCGAGCGCTGGGGCTTTGCGGAAAGATATTCGCGCGGGCTCGGCCTCACCGCGCTGTTCGCCGGCGCCAGCGGCACCGGCAAGACGATGGCCGCCGAGGTGCTGGCGCACACGCTCGATCTCGACCTGTTCCAGATCGACCTCGCCGGCCTGGTCAGCAAATACATCGGCGAGACCGAGAAGAACCTCAAGCGCGTGTTCGACGCCGCCGAGGACAGCGGCGCCATCCTGCTGTTCGACGAGGCCGACGCGCTGTTCGGCAAGCGCTCGGAGGTGAAGGACAGCCACGACCGCTACGCCAATCTCGAGGTCAGCTACCTGCTGCAGCGCATGGAGGCGTATCGCGGCCTCGCCATCCTCACCACCAACATGCGCCACGCGATCGACACCGCGTTCCTGCGCCGCATCCGCTTCGTCGTCGAGTTCCCCTTCCCCGACCTCGCCGAGCGCGCGCGCATCTGGCAGGGCGTGTTCCCGCCCGACACGCCGACGGCGGCACTCGACATCTCTCGCTTGGCGCGCCTTGGCATCGCCGGCGGCATCATCCGCAACGTCGCGATGCACGCCGCCTTCCTGGCCGCCGACGCCGCCGAGCCGGTGCGCATGGCGCATCTGCTCGCCGCCGCCCGCACTGAATACGCCAAGCTGGAAAAGCCGCTCGGGCGGGCTGAGACGGAGGGGTGGGAATGAAACCTGCCGTCCGCTCCCCGACCCCTCCCCCAACCCCCTCCCGCAAGGGGAGGGGGCTTTCTTCTCCCTCTCCCCTTGCGGGAGAGGGCCGGGGTGAGGGGGTCGCGCACGCACACGCGGAGAGACGTCGTGAACGCACGGGCTCAACACCATCCGCACAAGGCGCCGTACACCTCCACATCGACCGCCTCGCACTGCACGGCGTTACCCAGGCCGACGCACCACGCTTGGTAACAGCGCTGAAAGCCGAGCTGGCCGCGCTCGCCGCACAGCCCGCACACTTCGCGCCACTCGCCGCCAACAACCTGCCATCGCCCCGCATCGCGACAGGCCGCACCCCCGAGCACACTGGCCGCGCCGCCGCCGCCGCCGTGTGGTCGCGCGTCGCCGCGCCAGGAGAACCCCGATGAGCTCGCCCATCTCGCCGCGGCTGATGAAGGGCGGCATCGTCACCCTCGACCCCGACACCGGCATCCCGCTCGGGACCATCGCGCTGCAGTACAATCCCGACACGCTGACCCGCAAGCTGCAGCCGCAGGCGGTGAGCGAGCAGCCGGACCGCTCCGAGATCCTGCGGCTGAAAGGCCCGCCGATCGAGACCATCAGCGTCGCCGCCGAGATCGACGCGACGGACCAGCTCGCCGCCTCCGACGCGACGGCGCTCACGCTCGGCATCCAGCCGCAGCTCGCCGCGCTGGAGATGCTGGTCTATCCCACCAGCGTCGATCTCATCGTCAACGAGGCGCTGACCCTGCTCGGCACCATCGAGATCCTGCCGATGCAGTCGCCGCTCGCGGTGTTCGTGTGGAACGCGACGCGCATCACGCCGGTGCGGATCACCTCGCTCGACATCACCGAGGAGGCGTTCGACACCAACCTCAATCCGATCCGGGCAAAAGTCTCGCTCGAGATGCGCGTGCTGAACGTCAACGACACCGGCTTCCTCAATCCCGCGGGCGCGCTCTACATGATCTATCAGATCGAGAAGGAGGCGCTGGCGATCGCCAACGCCATCCAGGCGGCCGGCAGCCTGGCCGCGAGCGTGTCGCTATGAGCGGTGCCATCGACAATTTCGTCGCCTCTGGCGGCACCAGCGGCGCGCTGACGCAGCCCAACAGCCGCTACTACGGCCTCGGGACCGCCAGCTACACGCGCCCCGACGGCACCGAAATCCGCTACCTGCAACGCCGCATCATCCCGCAGCCCGACCAGTTCACCACCATGCGGCAATACGTCGTCGTGCAGGGCGACCGCATCGACAACGTGGCGAATACGCAGATGGGCGATCCGCTGCTGTACTGGATCCTGTGCGACGCCAACGCGGCATCCGACCCCGACGCGCTGGTCGCGGAACCTGGCCGCGTGCTGCGCATCACCCTGCCCGCCGGCATCGGCGCGTCAGGCGGAAGCCGTGGCTAGCGGCCTCTATCTCACGCTGCTGGTCGGGCCGGTGGTGGCGCTGCCGGCGCCGAAGCCGATCATCGACGCGCTCACCTCCGTCGAGGTGACGACCAATTCGACCGGGCGCAGCGGGTTCCGCCTGTCCTTCACGCTGAGCGACCGCTCGCTGCTGCAGACGGTGTTCCTGCTCGCCCCGCCGGCGGTGGAATTGCGCGTGGTCATCATGGTGACGGTGAACGGTATTCCCCAAGTGCTGATGGACGGCGTGATGCGCCACCACGAGACGCAGCCGTCGTCGAGCGCGGGCCACTCCACCATCACCATCATCGGCGAGGATCTCACCGCGGTGATGGATCTGCTGCCGTTGGATGGGCTGCCCTATCCGGCCATGCCGGCGGAGGTGCGGGTCGCGCGCGATCCTCGCCAAATACGGCATGTACGGCGTGATCCCCGAGATCGTGCCGAGCCTGGTTCCTGACCTGCCCATCCCGGTGGACCGCATCCCGGCGCATGACGGCACGGATTTCGCCTACGTCAACCAAGCTCGCCACCGAGAACGGCTACGTGTTCTACCTCGATCCCGGTCCGCTGCCCGGCATCAGCCGCGCGTATTGGGGGCCGCAGGTGAAGTTCGGCATCCCGCAGCCGGCGCTCAACGTGAACATGGATAGCTGGACCAACGTGGAGCAGCTCAGCTTCCGCTACGAGCCGAGCAAGGCGACGCTGCCGATCGTGTTCATCCAGGACGAAACCACCCACATCCCGATCCCCATCCCGATCCCGCCGGTCACACCGCTCAACCCGCCGCTCGGCGTCGTGGTGCCGTTGCCGACCAAGGTGGAGCGGCTGACGGACACCGCGAAATACACGCCCGGTCAGGCGCTGATGATGGGCATGGCGCGCGCCTCGGCGAACGCCGACGTGGTGTCGGGCAGCGGCTCGCTCGACGTGCTGCGCTACGGGCGGGTGCTGCAGGCGCGCGGACTGGTCGGCGTGCGCGGCGCCGGCCCCGCGTTCGACGGGCTGCACTACGTCGACAGCGTCACGCACAGCATCGCGCACGGCCAGTACAAGCAGAGCTTCACCCTGACGCGCAACGCGCTGATCTCGAACACGCCGGTGGTTCCGACCATCGGCCTATGAGGAGCTGACGAGGGCAAGTGGCAAAGTTCTACGGCAAGTACCGCGGCACGGTGTTCAACAACGTCGACCCGGAGATGCGCGGACGCATTCAGGCGATCGTGCCGGATGTCACGGGTGTGCTGCCGACGAGCTGGGCGCTGCCTTGCGTGCCGCTCGCGGGCAAGCAGTGCGGCGAGTTCGCGGTGCCGCAATTCGGCACGGCGGTGTGGATCGAGTTCGAGCAGGGCGAGCGCGACCATCCGATCTGGACCGGCTGCTTCTGGGCGGTTGGCGAAGTACCGGCGCTGGCGTCGGCGGTGCCGCCGGTGGTGCAGCAGATCGTGCTGCAGACGCAGCTGCAGAACAGCCTGCTCATCAGCGACGTTCCGGGACCGACCGGCGGCATACAGCTCAAGACACTCACCGGCGCGATGATCTCGATCACCGACGTCGGCATCATCATCAGCAACGGCAAGGGCGCCGACATCACGATGGTCGGGCCGAGTGTGACGATCAACCAGGGCGCGCTCGCGGTGATCTGAGGGAGCAAAGATGCCGGGCTTTCTGTTGCAGGTGGGAGCGACCGTGATCTGCGCGCATGGCGGCCAGGCGCAGCCCACCGTGCCCAATCCGCGCGTGCTGCTCTCGGGCGCGCCGTCGGTGCTGATGACCATGCCGTGGCTCGTCGCCGGCTGCCCGTTCGTGCCCGTAGCGCCGCTGCCCTGCGTCACCGCGCAATGGCTGGTCGGCACCACGCGCGTCACCTCCAACGGCCAGCCGCTGCTGGTGCAGAGCAGTCAGGCGATCTGCGCGCCCACCGGCGCGCCGCTGCTGCCGCTAGCGATGCAGACGCGCGTTTCGGCTCAATAGAGGAAATCGAGGCGCATGGACCTCGCCTTTCCCTTCGGCTTCGACCGCTCCGGCCGCACCGCGTCGGCCACGGATCAGGACCGCCACATCCGCGACCTGATCGAGCAGGTGCTGCTCACGGCACCCGGCGAGCGCGTCAACCGCCCGACCTTCGGCACCGGCACCGGAGCCCTCGTGTTCGCGCCGAATAGCGACACGCTGGCGATCGCGCAGCAGAAGCTGATCCAGGCCGGATTGCAGCAATGGCTTTCCGATCTGATCCAGGTGCAGTCCGTCACGGTCGAGAACGACGACGCGACCTTGCTCGTCACCGTGCAGTACACGGTGATCCAGACGCAGCGTGCGCAGGCGGCGCAGTTCGTCGTCGGCGGAGTCGCGCCATGATTAGCCTCGGGGGCGGTGCGGCATGAGCGAGACGGGCGCCCTGGTCTATTTCTGCGCCCAGCGCAACCGTCGCACCCTGGTGCTCGGAACGCCGTCGCTCAACGGCATCGACTATCTGGAAGTCGCCGACGCCGCCGACCAGACCGTGCTGCTGCTCACCTTCCTGCGCAACCCCGCGCCGCTGGCGCTCGGCCCGGCGCAGATTCTCATTGGTGGCGGCGAGAACGTCACGGGGCTGCAAGTGTTGTCCGTCGCACCCGCGACCGACACGCCCAATACGCTGCGCATCCAGGTCGATCGCGCCGGGCGATTTTTCGCCTTACGCGCTCGCGCTGCGCGCCGACGAGACCACCAGCGAGCCGCCCGCCGGCGTCGATCCGGCGCTGTCGCAGGTCGCGTTCTCGTTCAAGGCCGGCTGCCCGGTCAGCGCCGACTGCGCCCCGATCCTCTGCTGCCCGACGCCGGCCATCGACGAGCCCGACATCAACTATCTCGCCAAGGATTATTCCGGCTTTGTGCAGGTGATGCTGGACCGCATGGCGGTGCTCGCGCCGACCTGGACCGAGCGTCACGCCGCCGATCTCGGCGTCACGCTGGTCGAGGCGCTGGCCTATGTCGCGGACCATCTCAGCTATCGGCAGGACGCGGTGGCGACGGAGGCCTATCTCGGCACCGCGCGCAGCCGCATTTCGCTGCGCCGTCACGCCAAGCTGGTCGACTACCGCGTGGACGACGGCGAGAACGCGCGCGTCTGGCTGTGCTTCTCCGTCGCCGACGAGAATGTCTGGCTGGCCAAGGGAACGCGCGTGCTGCCGCGCGTCGCCGGCGTGGCACCGCGCATCGACCCGAACTCCGCGCTGGAGGACTCGATGCTGGCGGACGCCGACGTGGTGTTTGCCACCCTTGCCGACGCGACATTGAGCCATAGCCTCGAGGGAATCCCGTTCCACACCTGGGGCGACACCGGCTGCTGCCTGCCGGTCGGCGCCACAGCGGCCACGCTTTGCGGCCATCTCGACGCGCTCTCGCCGGGCGACGTGCTGCTGTTCGAGGAAGTGCGCGGCCCGCTCACCGGCGCCTCCGAGGACGCGGACCGGCGGCACCGCTGGGTGGTGCGGCTGACCGAGGTGCGCCACACCGACCGCAACGGCCTGGCCCTCACCGATCCGGTCAGCACCGAGCAGATCACCGAGATCGCGTGGGGCGCGGCGGACGCGCTGCCCTTCCCGCTGTGCCTGTCCTACGCGGGCGACCCGACGCATCCGGCGGTCTCCGGCGTGAGCGTGGCAAGCGGCAACATCGTCCCCGCCGATCACGGTCTGTGGCACGATTGGACGCCGCTCGGCACCGTGCCCGCGTCGCCGCCCGTGCCGATCGGCGGCGCCGGCGGGGATTGCTGCGGCGTGATCGAGGACACGCCGCCGCCGCCCTATTTCTTCCCGTCGCTGCCCGCCTCGCCGCTCACCTTCGCGCGCGATTTCGACGCCACGTTGCCGGCCTCCGCGCTCGCGGCACCACCCCCGCCCGACGCACCCGTCGCGCAACTTCCCAAGCCGCAACTCGCCGTCGTCGACGATCGCGGCGGGACGTGGAGTGCCGAGCGCGACCTGCTCAGCCTCGATCCGCTGCAACAGGTTTTTGTCGTGGAGACCGAGCGCGACGGCACCTCGTTCCTGCGCTTCGGCGACGACGAGTACGGCGCCGCTCCGGAGAAGGACGTCGCGTTCAGCGCGCGCTTCCGCACCGGCAACGGCAGCATCGGCAATGTCGGCCTCGACACGCGTCGGCCACGTGCTGACGACCGAGTTGCGGGTGCGCACCGTGCGCAACCCGCTCGCCGGCGCCGGCGGGCGCGACCCCGACACGATGGAGGCGATCCGCCAGCAGGCACCTTGGGCGTTCCGCACCCAGCTCCGCGCGGTGACGGAGAGCGACTATGGCGACGTGGCGGCGCGCGATCCGGCGATCCGCGAGGCGCGGGGGACGTTGCGCTGGACCGGCAGCTGGCGCACCGCCTTCGTCGCCATCGACCCGGCACCCGGCACGGAGACGGCGGACGATCTCGCGCGCGCCACGTTGCAGCGCCTCAACCTGCTGCGCATGGCGGGCGTCGATCTCGCGGTGGAGCCGGCGGTGATCGTCGGGCTGCGCGTCGGTCTCGCGGTGTGCGTGATGCCGCGCTATCGCCGCACCGATGTCGCGCGCGCTCTCGCCCTGGTGCTGATCGCGGGCAACACCTGCGACGGCACGCCGGGCCTGCTTGCGCCGTCGCGCTTCAGCTTCGGACAGACGATCTATCTCAGCCCGATCATCGCGGCGGCGCAGGCGGTTGAGGGCGTGGCCTCGGTCCACGCCATCGCCTTCCAGCGCGTCAGCGACCCGGCGCGCGACGCCGTGGCGGACGGGTTCATCACCATGCAGCGGCTGGAGATCGCGCGCGTCGACAACGACCCGAGCCGGCCCGATCACGGCATCCTCGAACTCACGCTGGACGGCGGGCAATGAGCGACAGCACCACTCTGCCCTGCTTTTGCTGCGACGGGGTGACGCGCGAGACGCCCGCCGCGATCTGGAACCGGCCGGGCCTGTCGCAGATCGCCTATCGCGTCGGCCGCCATGCGAGCTTCAAGGCGAGCCTGCTCGCCTCGCTCAGCGATCCGCGCTTTCTCGGCCCTCGCGCCGCTGACCACGCGCGAGGACAGCGATTTCTCCATCGCACTGCTCGATGCGTTCGCCGTCTCCGCCGACATCCTGACCTTCTATCAGGAGCGGCTGGCGAACGAATCCTACCTCCGCACCGCCGTGCAGCCGCGCTCGGTGTTCGAGCTGGCGCGGCTGGTCGGCTATCAGCCTTCGCCAGGCGTCTCCGCCGCAGCACCGCTCGCCTTCACGCTCAACGACGCGCAGGGCGCACCGGATCCGGCGGTGATCCCCGCCGGCACGCGCGTGCAGAGCGTCCCCGCGCCGGGACAGCAACCGGCCACGTTCGAGACCGAGGCGCCGCTCACCGCGCGCATCGCGCACAACGCGATCCTTCCCCTCATCGCGCAGCCGGTGGACTGGACGACGATCACCACCTCGCTGTGGCTGACCGGCACCGCGACCGGCCTCAATCCGGGCGACGCGATCCTGTTCGTCGACACCGACCGGGTCGCCCACACCACGAGCGATCGGTGGGAGTTCCGCTTTGTCACCGCCGTCAGCACGGACGCGCCGGGCAATCGCACGCGCATTACCTGGGATTTGGGGCTGTTCCCCGACTTCCAGAGCAAGGCAGCCGACGTGCAGCTTTACGCGCTGCGCCGCCGCGCGTCGCTGTTCGGCGTCAACGCACCCGATCCGGCGACGCTGAAGAAGGCGATCGACAAGCTGCCGCCGGGTGATTGGCCGTTCATCCATGACGTGAGCCATATCGATCTCGACACGACGTACCAGGGCCTCGCGCCGGTGGGCACGCCACCGACGGATTTCGCGAACCCGGAGCGGTTGACCTGGCTCGTGCTGTCGGACGGCTCGCAACGGAACCTGTACCGCGTCACCGCGGCGTCCGACCGCGCGCCGCTGCGCTACACGCTGTCCGCCAAGGCGACCGGCCTCAAGCTCGACAAGGACGACGACCTCCAGTGGTTCGTCGCGCGCACGCGCGGGACGACGGCGTTCGTGCAGAGCGAGCCGCTGCCCATCGCCTTGCAGCCGCTGATCGACTGGAGCGCGGCACCACCCGCGCTCGGGCCGGGAATGCTGCGCCCGGTCGCGGGCAGCGGCGAGTTGGTCGCGGGCGGCGGGATGCTCGCCTCGGGGCAGACCGTCGCGGTGATCGGCAAGCGCGCGCGCCTGCGCCTCGACACCGACTCCGCCACGCTGGTCGGCCCCGACGGTCTCACGCAGATCACCTGCGCCAAGGGCGATCTGTTCCTCGCCGACGCCTACCCGCCTACGACGCTCCCCAACGGCGCGACGGCCTGGAGCGTGCTGACCACGCAAGGCATATCGGCGACGCTCACTGTCGATCCCACATTGCTTACGCTGCTGCCGGCCGACAAGGCGGACGCCGAGGTCAGCGAGGCGGTGGTGCTCGACACCGTGACGCCGGCCAACGCGGGGCAGACCGCACTGACATTCGCGCACGCGCTTGGCCGCGTCTACGACCGTGCGACGGTGCGGCTGAACGCCAACGTGGTGGGCGGCACGCATGGCGAGACGGTGCAGGAAATCCTCGGCAGCGCCGACGCCTCGCAGCCGAACCAGAGCTTTACCCTGAAGCAGTCGCCGCTCACCTATCTCAGCGCGCCGAGTGGCCAGGGTGCCGCGTCCACCTTGCAGGTCTGGGTGAACGATCTGCGCTGGCACGAGCAGCCGAGCCTGCTCGACGCCGCCGCGCGCGACCGCGTATTCGCCACACGGCGCGGCGAGACCGGCGCGGTCTCCGTGCTGTTCGGCGACGGCCGGCAGGGCGCGCGCCCGCCCACCGGCCAGACCAATTTGCGCGCCGTCTACCGCAAGGGTCTCGGCCTGTCGGGCATGGTCGCATCCGGCCAGCTCAGCAACGCGATCGACCGTCCGCCGGGGCTGAAATCGGTGATGAACCCGGCCGCCGCGACCGGCGGGGCGGACCCCGACACGCCGGCCGACGCGCGCCGCAGCGCGCCGCTGCACGTGCTCACCCTGGAGCGCGTCGTCTCGCTGCAGGACTACCAGGATTTCTCCGCCGCCTTCGCCGGCATCGCCCGCGCGCTCGCCACCTGGACGTGGTCGGGCAGCGCGCGCGGCGTCGTTGTCACCGTCGCCGGGCCGGGCGGCGCCGCACTCGACCCGGACGGCGAGACCATCGCCAACCTTGCGGCCGCGCTGCGCGGTTCCGGCAACCGCTATGTGCCGGTCTCGGTGCTGCCGTATCAGGCGAAACGATTCGAGATCGCCGGCCTCGTAAGCGTCGATACCGATAACTACGATCCCGCCCTGGTGCTCGCCGCCGTCCGCGCCGCCTTGCTCGCGGCGTTCGGCTTCGACGCCCGCGCGCTCGGCCAGGGCGTCGCGCAGAGCGAGGTGATCGCCGCGATCCAGGCGCTGCCCGGCGTGCAGGGCGTGCGGCTCAACCGCTTCAGCCGAGCCGATGTCGCCTCTGTCCTGCCCGACAATCTGCCCGCCGCCGCGCCGCAGGCCGGCGCACGCGGCGTGGTCGCGGGGGCGGAACTGCTGCTGCTCGACCCGCTTTCGCTGCCGTCCGTGGAGCAATGGCCATGAGCGGATCCGCGACAAGCCTTGGCGCGGATGACATCTACGCGCTGCTGCCGGCGATCCACCGCACGCGCGACGCCGCCGTCGGCGAGCCGCTGAAGGCGCTCATCGGCATCATCGCCGAGCAGGCGGGTGTGCTGGAGCAGGATCTGCGCGGGCTCTACGCCGACCAGTTCATCGAGACCTGCGCGCCCTGGGTGGTGCCCTATATCGGCGACCTGATCGGCTGGACCGGGCTGTTCGAGGGTGTGCCGGGCGGCGCGCGCTCGCGCGCCGAGGTCGGCAACACGATGGGCTATCGCCGCCGCAAGGGCACGGTGATCGCGCTCGAACAGATCGGCCGCGACGTCACCGGCCGGCCGGTCCACATCGTCGAATACTTCCGCCGCCTCGCGATCGACGAAAGTTTTCGCCACCTTCGCCCGCATCACGCGGCTTTTGCCGATCTGCGGCGAGGTGCCGCGCTCACGCGGATCGGCGGGGCGTTCGACACGCTCAATCGCACAGTGGACGTCCGCCGCATCGCGCCGCGCGTGCGCGCCGCCGCGACACCCGACCGCGCCGCGCTCGACATCGCGCTGCACGGCGCGGGCAAGCCCAACATCCCCGACATCGGCGCCTGGGTGTGGCGCTGGATCGCCTATCCCGTCACCGGCCAGGCGGCAACGGCGGTTGACGCGCGACGCTTCCTGGTCAGCACGCTCGGCGCCGACATGCCGTTGTTCAACGCGCCGCCGCCCCGCGAGTCCTTCGCCAGCCTGACCACCCGCGCCGACGTGCCGCAGCCGATCGGCCGGCGCGAGTTCCACGACGACCCCGCCGCCTTCTACGGGCCGGGCCAGAGCCTGTTGATCCATGTCGATGGCGCCCCGCTCGGCCTCGACGATATTTGCGTCTGCAACCTCTCGGACGCGAATGGCGGCTGGCAAGCCGGACCCGCCGGCAAGGTGGCGATCGACCCCGTGCTCGGCCGCATCGCCTTCGCGCCCGACCTGCCCACGCCGAGCGTAGTGACGCTCGACTACAATTATGGCTTTCCGGCCGACATCGGCGGCGGCCCGTACGACCGCAGCAATCGCCTGTTGCTCGATCGTTCGACGGTGACGTGGTCGCGCACCATCGACGCGGGTGCCACCGACCTTTTCGGCGCGCCGCTCACGCTCGCCGAAGCCGTGACGGAATTCAACGCGCAGCCGCCGGGCGCGGTCGGGCTGATCGTGCTCGCCGATTTCACGGTGGCCGACATCGACCTCACCGGCGCCAACGCGATCCGTTTGCCGCCGGACAGCCAGCTCTGGATCGTCGCGGGCGAGGTGCATGACGACCGGCGCATGGACGCCGGCCCGCTCGCGCGCCACGTTGCGCGGCGACGTCGAGCTGAACGGCTCCGATGCCGGCCAGGTGTTCCTCAACGGCCTGCTGATCGCCGGCTCGCTGCGGGCGAGCGGACCCGTGCTCGGGGTCGCGCTGCAGGACAGCACCTTGGTCCCCGGCCGCGCCCTGACGCGACACGGCCTGCCGGTGGAACCCGGCGCGCCGTCGCTCGTCCTCGATTCCCCTGGTGGCACGCTGGCGCTCGATCGCTGCATTGCCGGCCCGGTGCTGGTGCACGCGACCGCCTCGGCGCGCGTCACCAACTCGGTGATCGACGCGACGGAGCGCTGGCGCGTCGCCTATGCGGCGCCGGACCTGATGGGCGAGGGCGGCACCTTGCACGTCGAGGACAGCACGATCATCGGCAAGCTGCGCACGCATCGGCTGCCCCTGGCGTCCAACACGACCTTTCTCGCGCGCCGGCCGGTGCATGACCCGTGGCAGGCGGCGATCTGGTGCACGCGGCGCCAGTCCGGCTGCGTACGCTTCTGCTTCGTGCCGAGCGACGCGATCACGCCGGGCCAGTACCGCTGCCTGCCGGGTGCCGACACGTCGCTCGAACACGCGCTGGCACCGCAATTCGTCAGCCTGCGCTACGGCAGCCCGTCCTACGCGCTGCTGAGCGGCGATTGTCCCGTCGCGGTCTGGCAGGGGGCGGACGACGAGAGCCAGATCGGCGCCTACCACCTGCTGTTCGAGACGCAGGGCGTCGGCAATCTGCGCACGCGGATCGACGAATACCTGCCGTTCGGCCTGGAGGCGGGGATCTTCCTTGTGCCCTCCCGTGCCGAGCCGCCGCGCGCCGAGCCGCCGGGCGCCTACGGGCCGGGCCGGGATCGCGCGGCCGAGACGGACAACGCCGACGCGCTGCAATGGCACGCGATCGGCGCGGCCCTGATATGAGCCGCGCCGGGGGGAGGATGCGATGAAGGGCGATTTCAGCCGATGCCGCTTCGATCCGGCGAGGCACTACAGCGCCGTGCTCGAACAGCAAGGCCGCGTGCAGCTCGACGCCGACGCCAACGAGCAGCGCGCGATCGACGCGCATCGCCTTGCGACGGAAACCGTGGACGTGATCGGCGCCACCGGCGCGCCAATCCACGACGCGGGCTTCGCCATCTCGTTGCGCCCAGATAACCGCTCGCTGCTGATCGGTCTCGGCCGCTATTACGTCGATGGATTGCTCTGCGAGGCCGCGACGCAGCTCGACTACACGCAGCAGCCCTGGCTGATCGACCCGCAGCCCGGCATCGACGTGATGCTTGCCGCACTCCGCGTCGGGCGGGCCAGCGCGGTGCGGGTCTGGCTGGAGACGTGGCAGCGGCTGGTCACGCCGATCGACGATCCCTGCATCAAGGATCCGGCACTCGGCGAGGCCGACACCACGGTGCGCGTGCAGACGGTGTGGCGTGTCGTCGCCGACGCGCCGGCGCCGCCGGCGACCGACGTGTCCGGCGTGCGGCAGGCGGTGGACACGTTGCGCCAGTCGCTCGCGTCGTACCAGGAGGCCACGCGATCGACCGCGCTGCAGGCGATTGCGACACACGCCGACACGCTCGCGACCGAGATCGCGCGGAGCGACACGAGCTTCGCCCAGCTCGCGCCGTCGCTGCTGTCACTGCACAGCGCGGGGGCGGCCGCCCTGCCGGGCCTGGCACGCGCGCCGGGCGATACCGGCGCGCGCCTCGCCGCGGCGCTCGACACGATCGGCCGCATCGGCGGCGTCTTGCAGCACGAGAGCTGCTGCGTCGCGATGCGCCGCCGGCCGCTCGCGTTGCTGCCGGGGATGATGACGGCGAGCACCGACGACACGTCCGGCCAGGGGCCGTGCCTGCCCTCGCCGCAGGCGGCGTATCGCGGGCTCGAGAACCAGCTCTACCGCGTGGAGGTGCATCGAGGCGGGCCGCTCGCCAATGCCACGTTCAAGTGGTCGCGCGACAACGGCTCGGTGCTGACGCGCATCGTCCATGTCAGCGGCGCCGTGCTCACCGTGGACAGTCTCGGCCCCGACGCCAATCTCGGTTTTGCACCATTGCAATGGGTGGAGATCTCCGACGATAGCGACGCGTTCGGCCCGACGCCGAACCAGCCCGGCCAGCTGCGGCAGATCAAGTTCGTCGATTTCGAGCACCGGCGGATCACCCTCACGCAACCCGCGCCGGCGGTGGACACGGATAACGGCCACGCCAAGCTGCGCCGCTGGGACCACACGGACGCCGCTGCGACCGAGGCCGGCATCGCGATGTCGCCTGGCGGCTGGCACAGCCTGGAGAACGGCATCCGCGTGCAATTCTCCGAGGCGCGGCCGTTCGTCGCCGGCGACTTCTGGCTGATCCCGGCGCGCACCGCGACCGGCGCGCTGGAATGGCCGCCCTGCGGCGGCGATGGCGCCGACTGCCAGCCGGCGCGCAACACGCGCATCCACCGCGCGCCGCTCGCCTGCATCGACTGGGAGCCGAATTGCGGCGGCTTCGTCCCGCATGATTGCCGCGATCTCTTCTTCCCGCTCACCGAACTGACGCCGCCGGCCGCACAGGCGGCGCTGCACGTCACCGAGGTGCACTGGCAGAACGACGACATCATGACGCTCGACCAGCTTCTGGCGACCGGACTCTCGGTGGCGCTGGACGGGCCGCCCGCCGCCGGCATCGACGCCGCCAACTTCATCGTCATCATCGAGTCGCCGATCGCGTCCGCGTTCCAGCGGGACGTCGCCGGGGTGGCGGCGGTGGGTGGGATCTTCCGTCCGTCGGGCGTGCTGCGCGGCGAGCTGATCGTCGACGGCGCGGTTGCCGTCAACGGCAACGCGATCGCCTGGACGGTGCCGAGCAATCTCGTGGGCGCGCTGTGGGAGCTGACCGAGTTGCTCGATCTGCTGGCCGACGAGAAGGTGTACCCCCGCGTCCGGGTCAGCCTGAAGGGCCGCACCATTCGGGGCAGCAACGGGCAGGCAACGCTGTTCCTCGACGGCCAGTGCTTCGGCGAGGCGTCCCTGAGGGCGGACGGCCGGACGCCCCGGACCGACCTCGCGCTCCCCTCGGGGGATGTTGCGAAGGCCAGCGACTTCGAGAGCTGGTTCTATCTCGCGCCGATCCCTCGCGTGGCGACCCTGACCGTGACGCCGGCCGCCGTCGCCTGGGTGGAGATGCCCGGCACGACGACGCTCAAGCTGGTTGACAACACGTCCGGCAAGGGCAACCCAAGTCAGCCGGCGGTGACGCCCGTGCTCGCCCTCGCGCTGAACTACGACGCGGTGGCGGCCACCACGGTCGGTCTGTCGGTCGCCGGCGGCACGCTGGGGATCGTCGGCCTGCCGACCAGCGTGACGGTGCCGCGCGGTGCGACGGCGCCGGCCCAGACGATCAATGTCACCGTGGGCAATCCCGGCCCCGTCACGCAGAACTTCACGATCACGGCGACGGTCACGCTGGCGGGCGGCTATCCGTTCAGCACCAACACGAATTTTGCCGTGACCGGGATCGCCGGCCAGGGCGGCATCTCCGCCGGCGGCACGCCGATCAATCCCAATCTCCTGAGCGACCTGGTGCGGATCACGCCTGGCGCGGCCGGTCCCAGCCCGACCGGCGGGCACGGCTGACGGGGCGGCCCGGCATGAAAGCCGTCTGGTCGTTCTGGTCGGCCCCCTATGCGGCGCATTACCGCCACGCCTGGGCGCGGCCGATGGATCACCTGCTCTCCTGGGTGATCTCGGTGCAAGCCGCGAGCCGCCACTACCCGGACACGCTGCTCGTCACGGACAGTCCGGGGCGCAGATTGCTCGTGGACCGGCTCGGCCTGCCCTTCGCGGCGGTCTCGACGGAGCTCGACCGGCTCGCCGGGCGGGATCCGGGCTGGTGGATGCTCGGCAAGCTGGTCGCCTACAGCCTGCAAACCGCGCCGTTCGTCCACATCGACAGCGACGTGTTCCTATGGAAGCCGTTGCCTGCCTATCTGGGCGCGGCGCCCGTGCTGACGCAGAACCCGGAGTATCACCAGAAGTCGCAGTACGGCATCGAGGAGATCGACGCGACCGTGCGCGCGGGGGATGGCCAGCTGCCCGCCGAATGGGAATGGGCCTGCTCGCTCGACCATGTCGTGCGGGTGGAGAACTGCGGCATCCTGGGCGGCCAGGACGCGGCGTTCCTGCGCCACTACGCGCTGGCGGCACTCGCACTGATCGGGGGCGAACGCAACGAGGCGGCGCTGCGGCAGCTCGCCGTCGGGTTCTGGCACAATTGCGCGGTCGAGCAGTTCCTGCTGGCCGCCTGCATCGGTTTTCACGGTGGCTGGCCCGACTCGCCCTATTTTGGCGTTCGGGTTGCGCATCTGTTCCCCTCCTGGACCGAGGCGAACGACCCGAACTACTCCGCCCGCGTCGGCTACACGCATCTGATGGGAGGCAAGCGCATTCCGGTGGCCGGTCAGCGCCTTGCCGAGCGGGTGCGCCGCGACTGGCCCGATTTCTACCGGCGCTGCGAACGCCTGGCCGACGTGCTGCCGGCGTGAGCGGGCAAGAGGCCGCCTTCGAGCTCAGCATGGCCGGATTGCGGGGTCCGATTCGCTTCGCGTTCACCAGCGGCGGTGAGCGGGACACGATCGCCGCCCTGGTCCGCGCGAACGGGCTGGCGAGCTACGAATTGCCCACTCCGGCGATCTTCGCGGGGCTGGTCGGCGAGGCGGAGGGGGTCGTCCTCGATATCGGAGCGAATACCGGCATCTACTCGTTGCTCGCTGCCGCGGCCAGCCCGGCGGTGCGCGTATGCGCCTTCGAGCCGGTCGCGGCGCCGCGGGAGTTGTTGCGCGCCAATCTCGCGTGCAATCCCGATCTCGCGCCCCGGATCGCTGTCGAGTGCCGCGCGCTGTCGCGCGTGTGCGCCACCCTGCCGTTCTTCGAGACGATCAATGATCGCGGCTTCGTCTCGACCAGCTCGTCGTTGGAACTCGGCCACGCCATGGAAGTCGGCGCCCACGTTCAGCGCGACATCACGACGGCAACGCTCGACGGCTGGGCGGGGGCGAACGACCCGGGACCGATCCGGCTCGTGAAGATGGACGTGGAGGGACACGAGCACGCGGTGCTTGAAGGCGGTCGCCGTGCCATAGGCCGGCACCGGCCGTTCATCATCGCCGAGATGCTGGGCGCGGCGGATTTCACCGCCCTGAGCCGCATACTGCTGGAGGACGGATATCGCGATTTCGCGCTGGCGCCAGGTGTCGCGCGTGAATGCGCGAACCTCCACTTTCACCCGGACGCCTGGAACCACCTCCTCTGTCCGGTCGAGAAGACCAGCCAGATCGCCTTGCTCTGCGAACGGCTCGATCTCCGACTCGAGATTGGCTGATCGCGTCAGCCGCCGCCCGAGAGACCCCCGATGGACCTTCCGCTCCCCGCCCGCCTCCTTGCCCTGTGGGACCATCTCGGCCTCGGAGCCGCGCATGTCGCCACCCAGATGCCGGCCGACGTCGCGGCTTTTCCATCGCCCACGCGGAGCGGATCGCCGGTCTCGTGTTCTGCACGTCGACCCGGCTCGATCCGGCGCCGTTCGCGGCACTCGCCGACCGCATCCTGATGATCGCCGGCGAGCGCGGCCTCAGCGCCGAGGTCACGGCACGGGCCGAGCAACGTCTCGCCGGAGCACAACGCGTCGTGCTCGCCCGGTACGAGGCGCCCGGCTGGGCCGATGTGGTCGCCGACCGCACCGACGAGATCGCCGGGCGCATGGAGGATTTTCTTGCCCGCGTGCCCGCCGCCGACCCGCCGCGCCCGCCGAGCCGGTCGGGCGCTCACGCCGGTATCACCTACGCGATCGAAGGCCGCGGCCCGGCGCTCGTGCTGCTGCCGTTCTTCCTCGCCCCCTCGCAATGGGCGCCCGCGATCCCGCGTCTCGCGCGACATTTTACCGTCATCACGCTGTCCGGCCCGCATGTCGGCGGCGTCGCCGCCCTCGAGGACCGCGCCCGCGCGCCGACCTACCGGGCGATGGTGCGGACGCTGTTCGACCTGATCGCCCCGCAGCCCGGCGAGGCCATCCTCGACGTCGGCTGCGGCTCCGGCGCGCTAGACCGGATGCTCGCCGCGCGGTTCGGCGGCGCCAACCCGATCACCGCGACCGATGTGAACCCGTTCCTGCTGCACGAGGCGGGGCAGCTCGCCGCCGCCGACGGCCTTGCCGACGCCATCGCGTTCCGCCGCGCCGACGCCGAGAGCCTGCCGTTCCCCGACGACACTTTCGGCTGCTCCTTCACCGTCACCGTGCTGGAGGAATGCGACGCCGACCGCGCGCTTCGGGAGTTGCGTCGGGTGGTGCGGCCCGGCGGCCGGGTCGGCGTGATCGTGCGAGCAATCGACCTGCCGCAATGGTGGAACCTCGCGCTGCCGCCCGGACTGCGCGAAAAGGCGGAGACCCCGCCGCAATCGGTCGCCGCGCACGGCGTCGCCGACGCCAGCCTGTACCGCCGGATGCGCGACGCGGGTTTTTCCGACCTGACCTGCTTCCCCGCGCTGGTGACGCTCGACCGCCCCGAGGGGCCGATCTGGCGCTATCGCGAGGACCACGTCCTGTCGCTGCTGTCGCCCGAGGAGACCGCCACCTGGACCGCGCTGACCGCCGCCGCCCGGCGCGACGGGCTGCTGCTCACCGCGCATCCGATGCATTGCGCCGTCGGCGTCAAGCCGGCGTGAGGGTCAGAACGCCCCCGGCTTGAACTCCGGCATGGTCAACGGCGGCAGGGACGGCAGCGCGTTGCGCACGAAGGTCACGCGCACGACCCGATCCTCGGGGTTCTGCACGCCCTGCGCCGCCTTGCTGGCGCCGCAGCTCCACAATCCCTTGCCGACCGACTGGCAGCCGCTCTCCGCGCCGTCGCTGGCCATCGGGTCGGCGATGCGCCCGGCGTATTTCGCCAGCGCTCCGGCGACGAAGCGCGCCCGTCGCGTCGCCAGCGCCTGGTTGTACTCGGCCGTCCCTTCCGAGGAGGCGCTGCCGATCAGGCGGGCTTGCAGGTCGGGCGACAGATCGAGCCACTCCAGCACCGATTGCAGTTCCTGCTTGCCCGCCGCAGTCAGCACCCGTCCCGCGTCGGCCTCGCCGGTCGCGGGGTGGTCCTGCTCGAAATGGATGGTGTCGGTCCACAGCACGCCGATTTGCGGCCCGGCCGGCGCGGCGGGGCCGGGTGCGGGCTCGGCGTCGGCGTCGGCGTCGGCGTCGGCTGGCAGATGAACGGGTAGAGCTTGCACATCTGCTCGACCAGCCGCGTCGGATCCTCGACCGGTTGGGAACCACCCGGCCCCACTGGCCCGCTCGGCAGCGGACCCGGCGGCGGGCCGGGCTTCTTGTCGCCGCCCTTCTTGAAGATCTTGTCGATCTCATCGGGCACCTTGCGCGGGTCGAACGGGATCTTCGGGGTCGAGCCGATCTTCGGGATGTTGTCGCACTTCCAGTCTTCGGGAAGATCCCGCCGCCCTCGAAGATCAGGCTGCAGATCGGCGGCTTCGGCACCTCCGAGACCGGCGGCCCAAGATTGGGCGGCGTTCCGACGTTGGGGTCCACCGGCTGACGCTGCACCGAGACCGGCGCAATACCCGGCGGACCAACACCGGAAGCCGCGCGGTCGGCCGCGTGCTCGGCGGCGTCGCCGGGTTCGGAGACGCGCAACCCCGCCGGTTCGGGTGCCTCTGCCTGGCCCTGCTGCACGGTGTGCGCGAGCTCGTGGGCAAGCAGGCGGCGGCCCTCCTCGGTGCGCGGCGCGTAGCGGCCGGCGGCGAACACCACGTGGCGCCCCACGGCGAAGGCGTCCGCCGCGACCGACCGCGCCGCTTCGGCCGCCGCCCCATCCGCATGAACCCGGATGCGGCCGAAATCATGGCCGAAGCGATGCTCGAACCCCGCCCGAACGTCGCGGTCGAGCGGCGCGCCGGCGCCCCGCAGCGTGGCCGCCATCGCCTCGTCGGCGCACGTGCCGCACCGCCCCGAATGCCGCGCACACGCGCACCGGCGCTGCAGCATCGGCGGCACCGATGCCGGCCGGAACGGGGCGACGGAAGGCGATGCCACGCGCAGGTGATGGGCCACGGCTCAGCTCCCCGAACGTCGTTGGGAGGTTAAACCGATCTCGCTCTCCGGGCACGATATTTCACGGCCGCAGCGTGTCGGCGACCGCCTCGACGATCTCGCCCATCGTGGCGAACACGCGGGCACCGGCGCGTTCAAGTGCGGCGCGTTTCGAGCCGATGGTGCCGCTCTCGCCGTGGATCATCGCGCCGGCATGGCCCATGACGATGCCCTCGCGCGCCGTCGCCCCCGCGATCAGCACGAACACCGGCCGATCGTAGCGATGCGCGCGCAGCGCCTCGGCGAGTTCCTCCTCCTCGGTGCCGCCGATCTCGCCCACCACCAGCAATCCGTCGGTGTCGGATCGGTGCGCGAAATACGGCACCAGCTCGGCGAACCGCGTACCCTTCACCTCATCCCCGCCGACGCCGATCCACGCACTCTGGCCGATGCCGCGCCGCGCCAGCCGATGGCAGACCTCGTAGGACAGCGTGCCGCTTTTCGACATCACGCCGAGCCGACCGGTGCGCAGCGTGACGTCGGGCAGGAAACCGAGCTTGGCCTGGCCGGGGACGGCGAGGCCGGGCGTGGAGGCGCCGATCCACGTCGCATCCGCCGCGCGCGCGAGGCGCAGCGCCCGCAGCGCGTCATGCACCGGCACGCCCTCGGCGATGGTCACGATCAGCCGGATGCCGGCCGCCACCGCCTCGCCGATCGCGCCCAGCACGTCGAGCGCCGGCACCATTGCCACGCTGGCAACCGCGCCGGTCGCCGCGACAGCCGTGCGGCAGTCGGGATAGACTGGAATGCCGCCGATCTCGGCGGACGCGCGCGAGGCCGAGACGCCCGCGACGATGTTGGTGCCGTAGGCGCGCATCAGCCGCATGTGCGTCCGCCCGGCGCGTCCCGTGGCGCCCTGGATCAGCACCGGCGTCGTGCCGTCGATGTCGAGGTGCATCGCTCAGCCCCGCACGATCCGCGCCGCCGCGTCGATCGCGCGGTCGAGATCGGGTTCCACGACGATCGGCAGGCCGGCTCCGGCAACAATCCGCTCGGCGTCCGCGAAACCGTTGCCGATGATACGAGCGACCACCGGCACGCGCAGCGCGGGCACCGCACAC
The DNA here is from genome assembly GCA_963799825.1 of uncultured Alphaproteobacteria bacterium. Taxonomy (GTDB): domain Bacteria; phylum Pseudomonadota; class Alphaproteobacteria; order Acetobacterales; family Acetobacteraceae; genus JAFKFI01. The sequence continues at coordinate 506,538 of CAWCYL010000006.1, read as the reverse complement.
ATCGCCTGCACCAGCAGCTCGGAAAATTCCCCGAGATGGGTGATGCCGGCGAACACGCTGGCCAGCACCACGCGGATGCCGGGGCCGCGCGCGATCCAGGTCAGCACCTCGATCAGCCGGCGCGGATCGCCGCGCATCTGGCCGGTGCGGATATCGCAGAAATTGAACGGCCGCAGCCCGCGCGCGGTGAGCTCGTCCAGCAGCATCATGCTGAGCCCGGCGCCGGTCGTGACCATGCCGATATGCCCGCCCGCGTCGATCTCGACGTAGTCGAACCCGTGCTCCAGTTTCAGCGCCGTCTCGGGATAGGCGTCGGCCCGCTCGCGCGCCAACGCCTCGATCGCGGACTGGCGCGGCAGGGCGTTGCCGTCGAGGATCATCTTGGCGTCACCCGCGATCCAGCCGCCATCCGCCAGCAGGAACAGCGGATTGACCTCTACCAGCGTCGCCTCGAAGCGGAAGAACGCCTCGGCGAGCCGGCTTGCCGCGTCCAGCATCGGCGCGCGCCGCTCGGCGGGAAGTTGGCCGGCCAATTCGCGGAATGCCGCGGCAACGCTCTCCCGATCCGGCGCGGCGAGCGCCGAGCCCACCGCGCCTTGCGCGTGCAGCGCCTCGATCTCGACGCCGCCCCGCGCCGCGAGCAGCACCCGCACGCCCGCGCCGGCGGGATCGACCGAGAGGCTGAGATACGCCTCCTCACCCGCGACCTGCCGCTCGATCCGGCACGCCGCGACACGATGGCCCTTGATCGCCATGCCGAGGATGGCGTCGAGCTGCGCCCGCAGCTCGTCGGGCGTGCTCGCCGTCCTGATGCCGCCCGCCTTGCCGCGCCCGCCGACCGGTACCTGCGCCTTGACCACCCAGGGGCCGGGAATATCGGGCGTGTCGTCACGCGATCGGACCAGGCAGCCGCGCGGGACGGGAATGCCCGCCTTGGCGAGCAGCGTCTTGGCGTCGTGTTCCAGGAGCAGCATCACCACCCCCGCGTCATCGCGCGCCGCCCACTTGGGCGGCGTGGCGATCCACCGCGCCCGCTCGCGGGCGGCCGCCTGGATTGCCGCGTCGCTTCGCTCCTCGCAATGACATTGCTTACGCGTCCTCGCGGATCATCGCCGCGCCCTTCTCGCCGATCATGATGGTGGGCGCGTTGGTGTTGCCGGTGGTCAGCGTCGGCATCACCGAGGCGTCGATCACTCGCAATCCGCCGATCCCGTGCACGCGCAGCCGCGAATCCACCACGGCGCGCGGATCCTCGCCCATCTTGCAGGTGCCGACCGGGTGAAAGATCGTCGTGCCGAAGCGCCGCGCGTGCTCGGCCAGCGCCTCGTCGGACACCACCTCCGGTCCGGGCAACGTCTCCTCGACGCTGTGTTGCGCCATCGCGGGCGCGGCGAAGATGTTTCGCGTGAAACGAATCCCCGCGAGCATCACCCGCTCGTCGCCCGGTGCGGAGAAATAGTTCGGCGTGATGACCGGCTTCTCCAGCGGATCGGCCGAGCGCGCCATGATGGTGCCCCGGCTGTCCGGCCGCACCGGGCAGATCGCGACGGTCATCCCGGCCGCGCGCTCCAGCTCGCCGAAGCGGGCGTTGTCGTAGCTCGCGGGGGTGAACAGCAGCTGCAAATCCGGGCTCGCCAGCCCCTCGCGGGAGCGGCAGAACACCTGCGCGCTGGTCACGCCGAAGGTCAGCGCGCCGCGCCCGCTGGCGGCGAACCGCGCGACCTCGCCCGCGAGCCGCACGCCGCGCGCCAGCTGGTTGATCGACATCGCGCCGCGCACCCGGTGCGACACCCGCGCGACATAGTGGTCCGACAGATTTGCGCCGACGCCCGGCAGGTCGTGCAGCACCTCGACGCCGATCGCGCGCAGATGCTCGGCCGGGCCGATGCCGGAGATTTGCAGCAACTGCGGAGAATTCACCGCGCCGCCGGCGACGATCACCTCGCGCGCGGCGCGCACCACGCGCTCCTGGCCGCGCTGGCGGATCGCCACGCCGACGCAGCGCCTGCCCTCGAACAGCAACTTCGTCGCCACCGCCTCGGTCTCGACCCGCAGATTGGCGCGGCCCTTCGCCTCGGCGAGGAAGGTTCGCGCGGTGGACCCGCGAAAGCGGCCCCGCCGCGTCATCTGCGAATAGCCGACGCCCTCCTGGCGGCTTGCGTTGAGGTCGGGGCTGAGCGGGAAGCCGGCCTGCTGCGCCGCCTCGACGAAGCGGTGCGTCAGCGGCAGGATCGTGCGGTAGTCCTCCACCAGCAGCGGCCCGCCCTGGCCGCGATACGCGCGGTCGCCGCCTTGCACGTAGTGCTCGGATTTGCGGAAGAACGGCAGCACGTCGTCGAACGTCCAGCCCCGGCACCCCATCTGCGCCCAGCCGTCGAAATCGGCCGGGTTGCCGCGCACGTACAGCATCCCGTTGATCGAGCTCGACCCGCCGAGCACTTTCCCGCTCGGCCAATGGATGGTTCGCCCGGCGGTGCCTTCGGTGGCTTCGGCGGTGTAGTTCCAGTTCACCACCGGATGGCGCAGCAGCTTCAGCACGCCGGCCGGGATGTGGATCATCGGGTGCGTGTCGCGCGGCCCCGCTTCGAGCAGCATCGACCCGCGCGCCGGTCTCGGAGAGCCGCGCCGCGACCACGCACCCCGCCGAGCCCGCGCCGATGACGACGTAATCCGCTTCCATCCCCGCCCCCATCCCGTCGCCGGCCGCTACGGTTCGCCGTTGGTCTCCATGAGCGACCGTTCGGTTGCACGTGGACGCACCGCAAGGCGCGTCGGGCGCAACTGTGTCACCCCAATCTCCCCGTCACCAGATCGCGCGGCCCACCATCGTCAGGGTACGCCGGGTGCCCCTGATATACGCGGCGCTGATTGAACCTCTGTGTCCACCAGCCATCCCCCAGCGGATCGAACACAGGGGCGTCCGTCCGGCGGAACAACGCGGTTGTCGCAACCACGTCCACTAGCTTCCACATGACATCCTCGGCGATCACGTCCGCCATGCGGCCGGTGGTCGGGATGTTCACGTCGTCCACGATGAGGGTGCCGCCGGGCCGGATGTGCGGGTAGAAGTGCCAGTATTCCAGCTCGGGGAACGGCCACCCGTGCGGGCCGTCGATCAGCACCACATCGTAGCGGTGCGGGTGCCGGTAGGCCGCCAGCGTGAGCTGCGTCGGGCCGAACACCGGACGCACCCGATCCAGGCGCGTGAGCGGGCACCGCTCATAGAATGGCACCGAGCCTTCCGGCGAATCCCGGTCGTCAAGGCAGAACGGAGTGTGGTGCTCGGAGAGGTTGGACAGCAGGACGGTGGACTTGCCGCAGCCCGTCTCGGCGGACGCCGCCACGCGGCGCGGCAGCAGACGTTCGATGTCGCGCAGCACCGAGGTGGGAAACGCTCCGCCTTGGTGCTGGCGACCGTCGGCTTCCATCTCGGCGTAGGCATCCATGACGGGGGCGGCTGGGCCGTGGCTTGGGGGCGTGCTCATCTCGCGCCGTGTAGTCTGTCCTGCGTTAGCCGCACCATCCGCACTCCTCAAGAACGTATCGCCCCGTGCCGGGCCGCCTCGCGCGCGCCCGGCGCGGGTTCAGCCGGCCGGGCTTGGCTTATCGCGGTGCCAGACCCGCGTGTAGAAATGACCCCAGGTTCCGAAGAATAGAAACTCCAGGCGCAGGTTGGGAACGGCCGGCAACCATTCCGCCAAGGCGCGCGCCTCGCCGACGTCGAGCCGGTGCGGCCAGTCGTCGAATACGAGCACGGCGCCATGCGTGAGGCGAGGTGCCAGATAGCGCAGACAATCCAACGCCGGCTCGTAGATGTCGCAGTCGATCCGCGCGTAGGCGATGTCGCCGACCGCCGCCGCCTCGGGGCCGGTCAGGCTATCCGCGAAGAAGCCCTTGATGAGCTGGATGCGCGGCCGTTCGTCGGCACGGACGTTTTGGCGGACCGATTCGAGTGACGCCGCGTACTGGCCTTCCTGCCAGAATTCCTCGTCGAACTCCGGATGCGGCGGGGACAGCCCCTGGAAGCTGTCATACCCGATGACCGGCCGTAGGAGGTCCAGCCTTTCGGACGCCTCGAACAGGTGGTTGACCCACCATCCGTTGAACACGCCGAACTCCACCAACGCGCCGGGCACCTCGTCGCGCTTCAACTCTGACAGCAGATGGTCGACGTATTGCAGCTCGATCCCGATCAGGGCTTCGTGGGTCTTTTGGCCCCAGATCGAATTGCCCTCGAAGCTTGCCGCGAACAGAACACCGGGCGCTGGAATTTCACGCCCGAAGGTATTCCGCGTCCAATCGCCGTACTGCACCGCTGGAACACTCCTTGGAGGGATGGAGGGAGCTGGATCGGAATCGCCGGTCGGGACCGACGGAAGGGGTCTGCGCTCCTCGGTCGATGTCTCTCGTCGCGAGGATCCGCGCAGGCCGGTAATCCGGCGGGTAGCCAGAAATATCTTCTGCATCATGCGGGCCAGCCTCCAACTTTCGCTTTCTTGCAGGGCGCGCTCCCATTCCTCGAATTGGGCGAGCTGCGCCGCAAGATCCCGGTTTTGCCGGGTCAGCTCCCCGCTGTCGGACACGAGCGCAGCATGGCGTTCCGCAAGCCGCTCGATGACGCGAGCAACCTCCTGATCCTGTCGGCCTACCAGCGCGGCTCCGAGGAGGTCGCGCGTCGCCGCTTGCTGGTCGCTCAGCGCGCGGCGATCCTCGCGTCCGGCACTCTCCAGCGCGTCCCGTGCCGCGACGATGTCGTCGCGCACTGCGCGCAACTGCTCCTCCAGGCTGGCGGTCGCATCGAGAACCTTCCGCTCAGTCCCGATCTGGCGATCGTCGGCGCTGCGAGCCTCTGCTGTCGCTTGGCCGATCATCGCGACCACCGCACAATGGTCCTTGTGTCTGGCGCCCTCCAGCGTCGCCTGCGCGCCGCCGGCCTCCTCGCGGAATTCGCGCAGAGCCTCCTTCAACCCGGCCACGCCGTCGAGGAGCTGGCTCTGCTGTTCGAGCAACCGGTCGTCGTCACGCGGCGCGTCCGCGCGCGGCGCGTCCGATTTCTCGAGCCCGGACAATCGAGCGATGCTCGCACGACCCAACTTCGCGTGGGCATCGGTCTCGACCGCCGTGCCGCGCAGCGACGCGGCGACGGTGGCGGCCTCCCGCGCGGACAGCATCCCGTCGGCGGCCAGTGCCGCGACCAGCGCCGAAGGGCGCACATAGAACGGGCAGACCTCCAGGATAGGCAGGAGCTTCGGCTTGCGCAGCACGGGGCGCAGCACGCCCTCATAGACCGTCTCGCCCTGCTGACGATTGGCGACGAACGCGGCCGGGATGTCGATCGACGCGGCGAGGTCGCGCCATTTGAACGGGATGTCGACATGGCCGTCGTCCCAGAAGGCGAACGGCACGTCATAGGCGCAGGCCGCGATCGCCGCGTGCAGCGAGCCCGCCAGGACGAACCGCGCGCCGGCGATCTCGTCGAGCAATCGTTCTAGCGCATCGAAGGTGTTCGCCACCCCTGGGCGCACCACCATGTCGGTCCCGGCGCCGGCGAGCAGCTCCTCGTCCGTCTTGCGGTCGTCGAAATGCGGCACGCAGATCGACCGCCCGGCGGTGCGCGCGCCGGGCCGTGGCGTGTGCAGGAGTGGCACCAGGAAGCCGGGGTCGCCGAGCACCGTGTCGGGGCCCAGTCCGAGCAGATCGCGGCTCAGCGGCCCGCGTACGCCGAACAGCTGGCAGCGCATCCGCACCGCCGGATCGAGCGGGCCGTCCTGCCGCATCCCGCAGCCCCAGTAGCCGATCCGCCCGGTCGGCGCCGCGTCGGCGTCCAGAAGATCGGCGCGGACGAGCCCGTCCTCCAGCGCGCTGCCCAGCAGGCGATAGCCGGCAGCGTGGACGCGCGGCCCCATCAGCAGCCGTCCCAGGAAATACTCGGCCAGGAAGTCGCCGAAATTCTGCGTCGGCTCGCCGCGCAGCCAGTAGAACACGCGCGCCGTCGTCGAGAGATCGGTCTCGCTCATGCGAATGCCCGCCGGGTCAGCGCGCGGCGCACGCGGGCACGGAGCGGCAGGCTTGGGAGGGCTGCCCGCACGAGCAGTTCCCGATCCTGGAACACCATCGCCTCGCGCACGGCGTAGCCCGCGTCCCGCAGCAGCCCGGTCAGCGCCGCGCCGGAGAGCGCGTTCACCCATCCGAGGCCTGCGCGGTCGTGATCGACGAGTTCCGGCACGTTGTAGGACACGACGATCCCCTCGGCGTAGCGGGCGACGTCGGCGAGCAGCCGCGCCGGGTCGTGGATGTATTCGAGCACCCCCAGCAGGCACGCCACGTCGCAGCGGGCCAGCGAGCGAGCCGGCAGTACGCCCGCGTTCAGGTCGCACGGCTCGACCTCTGGCGTCCATTGCCGCAAGTCGCACGGCAGGTAGATCACGTCGGCGGGGAGCGCCTGGCGCAGCGTCTGCATCCCGCAGCCGATGTCGCAGACCCAGCGCGCGCCGTGCAGCAGGCGGGCCGCCGCGATGCCGCGCCCGGCCCAGTCCGGTTCGTAGCTGGCGGCGTCGCGCCAGCGTTCGTGGTCGGTCTGGCGGGCGGCGACGACCCTCATGCGCCGATCAATCTTGTCCAAACCCGGCGTGATCCTTGCCGTGATGCCGCAAATCGTGCCGCTACCTGAGTGAAAAGCCGTCCCGATGCAAGCCGGCCGAAACTCTTCCCTAGCGTGCCTCCTCCATCCGAACCCCCGGATGGAAATGCGCGTAGACCCGCCGCGCCGTCTCGCGGCTGATCCCCGGCGCCGCCTCCAGATCGGCCAGCCCCGCCTGCTTCACGCCGCGCGCCGAGCCGAAATGGTTGAGCAGGGCGCGCTTGCGGGCGGCGCCGATGCCGGCCACCTCGTCGAGCTCGCTGCGGGTCAGCGCCTTGGAGCGGCCGGCGCGGTGGGTGGTGATGGCGAAGCGGTGCGCCTCGTCGCGCAGCCGCTGGAGGAAATACAGCACCGGGTCGCGCGGCGGCAGCTGGAACGGCTCGCGCCCGTCCCCCTCCTTGGCACAGACATGGAACCACTCGCGCCCGGCGTCGCGGTCCGGCCCCTTGGCGATCGCCACCAGCGGCACGTCGGTCACGCCCAAGTCCTGCAGCACGCCCGCGCCGCCGAGAGCTGGCCGGCGCCGCCGTCGATCAGCACCAGGTCCGGCCAGTCCGCCGGCCGTTCCGGGTGCTCGGCCTGCTCGCGCAGCGCGCGGCCGAAGCGGCGCTCCAGCACCTCGCGCATCATGCCGAAATCGTCCCCCGGCGCCACCGGCCCGCGGATCGAGAACTTTCGATAGGCGGATTTCACGAACCCCTCCGGGCCGCCGACGATCATCACGCCGTAGGGCGCGGTGCCCATGATGTGGCTGTTGTCGTAGACCTCGATCCGCTCGGGCGCGGCGGCGAGGCCGAACAGCGCCGCCGTCGCCTCCAGCAGCTTCGCCTGGCCGGCGGATTCCGCGAGCTTTCGTTCCAAGGCCTCGCGCGCGTTGGTCTCGGCGTGCAGCACCACCGCGCGCTTCTCGCCGCGCTGCGGCACCGCGATCTCCACCCGGCGGCCGGCCTTGAGCGACAGCGCCTCCTCCACCAGGGCCTGTTCGTTGAGGAAAAAATTGGTCAGCAGCAGGGGCGGCGGGGGCTTGTCGTCGTAGAACTGGGCGATGAAGGCGCCGAGCACCTCGGCCGGCTCCTCGGTGCGCGCGTGGGTCGGGTAGAAGGCGCGGTTGCCGTTGTTGCGGCCGCCGCGCACGAAGAACACCTGCACGCAGGTCTGCCCGGCGATCTGCCACGCGGCGATCACGTCGGCGTCCCGCAGGCTGGCCGGGTTCATCAGCCCGGTGCCCTGCACGAAGGTCAGGCCCCGGATGCGGTCGCGCACCGCCGCCGCCCGCTCGAACTCCAGCGCCTCGGCGGCGTGCTCCATCTCGGCCGCGAGCTCCTGCTGCACGGCGGCACTCTTGCCGGCGAGGAACGCCTTCGCCTGACCCACCAGCCGGCCGTACTCCTCCTCCGAGATCCGCCCCACGCACGGCGCCGAGCAGCGGCGGATCTGGTAGAGCAGGCACGGCCGCGTCCGGTTGGCGAACACCGTGTCCTGGCAGGAGCGCAGCAGAAACACGCGCTGCATCGCCGTGACGGTCTGGTTCACCGCCCAGGCCGAGGCGAACGGCCCCCAGTAGCTCCCCTTGCGGAGTTGCGCGCCGCGATGCTTCGCAATCTGCGGGAAGGCATGATCCTCGGTCAGCATCAACCAGGGATAGCTCTTGTCATCCCGCAGGACGATGTTGAATCGCGGCTTGAGGCGCTTGATGAGGTTGGCCTCGAGCAGCAGCGCCTCGGCCTCGGTATGGGTGGTGACGATCTCCATCGCCACCGTCTCCGACACCATCCGCCGCAACCGCTCGGGCAATCGGGCGAGCTGGATGTAGGCCGTCACCCGCTTCTTGAGACTGCGCGCCTTGCCGACATAGAGCGCGTCGCCCTTGGCATCGAGCATCCGGTAGACGCCCGGATTGGCCGGCATGGTGGCGAGCGCGGCCTCGATCACCCCAGCCCCTTTCAGCTCGGCGGGGGCGCCGTTCAGTTCCGATGCGGTGTCCGGTTCAGTCATTTGCGACCGGATTAGACGCGGTCCGCGCGCCGCTCAAGCGTGCCCCGGCGAGCGGCTGGACTTCTCCACCAAACCTGTGGACAAATCTGTGGGCGAGCACGTTCACAGAAGCGTCAACTCGGCGGTTTTCCTGGGTTTCAGCGACTTTGCCCAAAACAGAGGCAACCGGCTAACCCACTGATTTATCGTAAGACGATCCCCGGAACATGACAGGGAGTTAAGACGAGCCGCCATGTCCCTGTAACTGTTGCGCTGGGCCGTCAGCGGGTGGAAAACTCGGATTGCCGGCGTTCGATTTCCACACCAGCCGACGTTGCATCCGCGAATATGTCAAGCTTCTCTATCCTGATGCGCGCAGCGTGCACGCGCTTGTCCCGCAGGCTCGCCTCGGCGATCCGCTCGGCCAGCGTCTCCACCAGCTTGATATGCCCGGAAGCGACAATCGCCCGCACCGTGTCCGCGACGCGTTCGTAGTCCACCACGCGCGAGAGCTCGTCGCGCCCCACCCCGGCGCGCGACAACGCCCGCGCGCCGTCGTCCTCCACGGCCAGGTCCACGTTGATCCGCACCCGCTGCCGGACGGCGTGCTCGTGCGGATAGATGCCGATGCTCGCGGTCAGCACCATGTCGCGCAGGAACACGTGGCGCAGTCCGCGCGCGGCACTCGCGATGCGTGTGTCCATCCGTGCTTCCCCTACTCGTCGAGCCGCGGCTGACCGCGCTGCGGGTGCCATTGCAGGTGCTGGCCGCCGTCGAGCGCGATCATCTGCCCGGTCATCGCCGGCAATGCCACGATTGCCAGCACGGCCCGGGCGACCTCCTCGGGGCCGGTGCCGTGCCCGAGCGGGACCGAGGCGGATTGCCGGGCGAATTGCTCGCCGCTCTGCCGCGCGCTCGGCAGCGCCGGGCCGGGGCCGACGCCGTTGACCCGGATGCGCGGCGCAAGGGCCAGCGCCATGCTCTGCGTCAGCGCCCAGAGCCCGGCCTTGGCGACGGTGTAGGAGACGAAATGCGGCGTGATGGACCAGACCCGCTGGTCCAGCATGTTGACCACCACGCCCTCGGCGCCCTCCGGCAGAGCCTGGGCGAAATCCTGCATCAGCACGAACGGCGCCCGCAGGTTCGGCCCCAGATGCGCGTCCCAGCTCGCGCGGGTCACGCTGTCCCACTCGTCGCGCTCGAAGGTCGAGGCGTTGTTCACCAGCACGCCGAGCGGCCCGAGCGCCCGCGCTGCCTCCCCCACCAGCCGCACCACCGCGTTCTCATCGGCGAGGTCGGCGACAAGCAGGCAGGCGTCGCGGCCGAGCCGGCGGATCTCTCCGCACACGGCCTCCGCCGCGTCGGCGCTGCCGTGGCAATGCACCGCGACGTCGAATCCGGCCCCGGCCAGGCCCAGCGCGATGGCGCGCCCCAGCCGCTTCGCCCCGCCAGTGACCAGGGCGGCGCGCGGGATGGCGGGGGGGATCGTATCGGAGGGGGTCATGGAGGTCTCGGAAGATAGGCGGTCGCCGGCGCGCTGTCAGCCTGCCGTCCGGCGGTTGGATCGTCGCGTTCCGGCCACACTCACCGGCGCTCGACCGTTGCCGCCAGTCCCACCGCAACCTCAGCGGCCAAGCTGGCGTTTCGCTTCAACGGCCGCCGAGACCCAGGGTGCCTTGCGCGCTCCCGACCTTTGCAACCGGGCCGAACAGGAGTGGCACGATGCTGAAATGGGCGCTGATCTTCCTCGTCATCTCGATCATTGCCGGGCTGTTCGGGTTCACCGGCATCTCGGCGGCCTCCGCCGGGATCGCCAAGATCCTGTTCTTCATCTTCATCGTGATCTTCGTCATCTTCCTGATCCTCGCGATCACGGCGGGGAAAGCGATCCTCTAAATCGCTCTCGAACAGACCGATCGTCATCTACCGTCATGGCCGGCGCAGGCCGGCCATCCACGCCTTCTGCGGGTGATCCCGTAAGGCGTGGATGGCCGTGACAAGCACGGGCATGACGTGATCCCGGCCTGTTGCGAAGGGATTTCGCCATCTGGCGTCGGCCCTACGGCCCCCGCCGCCGCCTCGGCCCGCCATTGCCGCGTCGCTTGCTCGGGTCATACCCGCCGCCGCCCGGTCCCATCGGCTCGGGCGTGCGGTCGCGGCGCGGGCGGGAGGCGGCGGAGGACACGGGCGGCGGTTCGAGCCCGAGTTCCAGCGCCTCCAGCCGCCTGATTTCGTCGCGCAGCCGGCCGGCTTCCTCGAATTCGAGGTCGGCGGCGGCGGCGCGCATCCGCTTCTCGAGTTCCGCGATCGTCGCCTTGAGATCCTTGCCGACGAACTCCGCGGCACTGGTGTCGCGCACCGGCGCCACCGTGATGTAGTCCTGCTCGAACACCGAGGACAGCACCTTGCCGATCTGCTTCTTGACCGATTGCGGCGTAATGCCGTGCGCCTCGTTCCACGCGGTCTGCTTGCTGCGCCGCCGGTCGGTCTCGTCGATCGCGCGGCGCAGGCTGTTGGTCATCACGTCGGCGTAGAGGATCACCCGCCCGTCGATGTTGCGCGCGGCCCGGCCGATGGTCTGGATCAGCGACGTGCCCGACCGCAAGAAGCCCTCCTTGTCGGCATCGAGGATCGCGACCAGCGCGCATTCGGGGATGTCCAACCCCTCGCGCAGCAGGTTGATCCCGACCAGCACGTCGAACACGCCGAGCCGCAGGTCGCGGATGATGTCGATGCGCTCCAAGGTGTCGATGTCGGAGTGCAGGTAGCGCACTTTTACGCCGTGCTCGGTGAGGTACTCGGTGAGATCCTCCGCCATGCGCTTGGTCAGCGTCGTCACCAGCACACGCCCGCCGCGCTGTGCCACCTCGCGACACTCGGCGAGCAGGTCGTCCACCTGCCGCTCGACCGGCCTTACCTCCGTCACCGGGTCGATCAGCCCGGTCGGCCGGATCACCTGCTCGGCGAACACGCCGGCGGTGCGCTCCATCTCCCACGGCCCCGGCGTGGCGCTGACGAACACCGTCTGCGGCCGGAAACGCTCCCACTCCTCGAACTTCAGCGGCCGGTTGTCGATGCAGGAGGGCAGGCGGAAGCCGAACTCCGAGAGGATGGATTTGCGCGCGAAGTCGCCCTTGTACATCCCGCCGATCTGCGGCACCGTGACGTGGCTCTCGTCCACGATGAGCAGTGCGTTCTCCGGCAGGTACTCGAACAAGGTCGGCGGCGGCTCGCCGGGATTGCGGCCCGAGAGATAGCGGGAATAGTTCTCGATGCCTTTGCAGGAGCCGGTGGTCTCCATCATCTCGATGTCGAACGTGCAGCGTTGCTGCAGCCGCTCGACCTCCAGCAGCTTGCCCTGCGCGGACAGCTCCGCCAGCCGCTCCTTCAGCTCCAGCTTGATGTCGCCGATCGCCTGCGCCAGCGTCGGGCGCGGCGTGACGTAGTGGCTGTTCGCGTATACCGTCACGCTCTCCAGCGCCGCCATGCGCTCGCCGGTCAGCGGGTCGAATTCATGGATGCCCTCGATCTCGTCGCCGAACAGCGTGATGCGCCAGGCGCGGTCCTCGTAGTGGCTCGGGAAGATGTCCACGGTCTCGCCGCGCAGCCGGAAGGCGCCGCGCTGGAACGCCGCGTCGTTGCGCCGGTATTGCAATTCCACCAGCGCCTTGGCGAGCTTGTCGCGGTCGATGCGCCCGCCGGTCTCCATCTTCACCGTCATGCGCGAATAGGTCTCGACCGAGCCGATGCCGTAGATGCAGGACACCGAGGCGACGATGATGACGTCGTTGCGCTCCAGCAGCGCCTGCGTCGCGGCGTGGCGCATCCGGTCGATCTGCTCGTTGATCTGCGCGTCCTTCTCGATATACGTGTCGGTGCGCGGCACGTAGGCTTCCGGCTGGTAGTAGTCGTAGTAGCTGACGAAATACTCGACCGCGTTGTCGGGGAAGAAGCTCTTCATCTCGCCGTAGAGCTGTGCGGCCAGCGTCTTGTTGGGCGCCAGCACCAAGGTCGGCTTCTGCACCGCCTCGATCACCTTCGCCATCGTGAAGGTCTTGCCCGAGCCGGTCACGCCGAGCAGCACCTGGTCCAGCTCCACCGCCTCCACGCCGCGCACCAGCTCGCGGATCGCCGTCGGCTGATCGCCGTTGGGTTCGTATTCCGACACGACCTGCAGCCGCCGCGTCACCGGCTTGACCGGCTGGCGCGGCGGCATGAACAGCATGGGCGGGGTCGGACGGATCAGCGCCTGGGACATCGCTCACTCCTTCCGGCGCAACATGGCAATCCCGCCGCGTGCCTGCCAGCCCCGCGGTTGCCCGTCCCGCGTCCCCCTGGCACCCTGGCCGGCAGGATCGGGGGATCGGCCGTCATGCCCAAAGCGCTGCGTCTCGGCGTCGTCTACGATTTCCGCAACCCGCCGGATAGCGGGATGGACAATCCCAGCCTCTACGCCGCCATCCTCGACCAGGTCGCCTGGCTCGACGGGCTCGGGCTCGACCTCGTGTGGTTCACCGAGCACCATTTCGTCGATGACGGATACCTGCCCTCCTGGATCCCGGTCGCGGCGGCGATGGCGTCGCGCACGAGGCACGTCCGCTTCTCCTGCGACGTCTGCCTGCTGCCGTTCAACCACCCGATCCGGCTCGCCGAGGATCTCGCGGTGCTCGACAACCTGAGCAACGGGCGGGTCGAGATCGGCGTCGGCATGGGCTACGCGCCGCACGAGTTCCGCGGCTTCGGCCTGCCGGTGTCGCGCCGGGTGTCGCTCACCGACGAGGGGCTGGCGGTGCTGCGCCACGCCTTCACCGGGGAAAAGTTCAGCTTCGAGGGCAGGCGCTACAGCTTCCAGGACGTGAAGATCACGCCCGGCTTCGTGCAGCCGGGCGGCCCGCCGCTGTGGGTCGCGGCGATGTCGGAGCCCGGCGCGCAACGGGCGGCGCGGTTCGGCGCCAACCTGCTGCCGCAGGGTCCGCGCGCCCGCGCGCTCGACCCGTGGCACGCCGAGATCGCCGCGAGCGGGCGGAGTGCCGCCGATTTCCGCATCGGCATCATCCGCTCCTGTCTCGTCACCGACGACCCGGAGCGCGATTGGGTGCCGGTGCGCGCCGCCGAGCGCCGGCGGATGGAGGTCTACAACCGCTTCCGCGAGGCGGCCGGCGGGCATGGCGGCGTCGCCGGCATCACCGAGGAGCAGCGCATCCCGCAAACCTGGGTGGTCGGCGACGTGGACCACTGCGTGGCCGAGCTGTCGGCGTTCATCCGCGAGTACGGCCTCACCGACCTCGTCACCTGGGGCGTGCCGCCGGGGATGCGCCCCGACCAGATGAACCCCAGCCTGGAACGCTTCGCCCGCGACGTCGCCCCGCGCCTGCGGGCGGAGTTTGGCGGCTAATGCGCGCTACAGCCGTACGGCGCGCAGCCGCAGCGCGTTGCCGATCACCGACACCGAGCTCAGCGACATCGCCAGCGCGGCGATCACCGGGCTGAGCAGCAGGCCGAGCGCCGGATACAGCACGCCGGCGGCGAGCGGGATGCCGAGCGCGTTGTAGAGGAACGCGAAGACCAGGTTCTGCCGGATGTTGCGCATCGTGGCCCGGCTCAGCGCCCGCGCCCGCGCGATGCCGGCGAGGTCGCCCTTCACCAAGGTCACGCCGGCGCTCTGGATCGCGACCTCCGTGCCGGTGCCCATCGCGATGCCGATATCGGCCTCCGCCAGCGCCGGCGCGTCGTTCACGCCGTCACCCGCCATCGCGACGATCCTGCCCTTGCCCCGGAGCTCGCGGACGACGCGATGCTTGTCCTCGGGCAGCACGTCGGCCTCGATGTCGTCGATCCCCAGCTTGCGCGCCACCGCCTCCGCCGTCGTCCGGTTGTCGCCGGTCAGCATGACGATGTGGATGCCGCTCGCCCGCAGGCTTTCGAGGGCTGCCGACGTGCCGGACTTGATCGGGTCCGCGACGGCGATGACGCCGCCCGGCTGGCCGTCCACCGCGACGAACAGCGCGGTCGCGCCATCCCGGCGCAACGCCTCCGCCTTGGCCGCGAGGTCGCCTGGCGCCGACGCCTTGGTCGGCCATCAGCGTGGCGTTGCCGAGTGCCACGCGACGGCCTCCGACGGTTCCCGCGACGCCCTTGCCGGTCACCGAGGCGAACTCCGCCGCGTCCTGGAGTGCCACACCCCGCTCCCGCGCCGCCGCGACGATCGCCGCCGCCAGCGGGTGCTCGCTCGACCGCTCCAGGCTGGCCGCGAGCGCCAGCAGCTCGGCCTCGGTCATTCCTTCGGCCGGAACCACGGCTACGACCCTGGGCTTGCCCTCGGTCAAGGTGCCGGTCTTGTCCACCACCAGGGTGTCGACTTTCTCCAGGCGCTCCAGCGCCTCGGCGGATTTGATGAGCACGCCGGCGCCGGCGCCCTTGCCCACCCCGACCATGATCGACATCGGTGTCGCGAGGCCGAGCGCGCAGGGGCAGGCGATGATGAGCACCGACACCGCCGCGATCAGCGCGTAGGCCAAAGCCGGCGCCGGTCCCCATACCGCCCAGGCGATGAAGGCGAGCGCGGCGATGCCGACGACGGCTGGGACGAAATAGCCGGAAACCTTGTCGGCCATGCGCTGGATCGGCGCCCGGCTGCGCTGCGCCTCGGCCACCATGCCGACGATGCGCGCCAGCACGGTGTCCGAGCCGACCTTGTCGGCGCGCATCACCAGCCCGCCGGTGCCGTTCACCGTGCCGCCGATCAGCGCGTCGCCGGGCTCTTTGGCCGCCGGCATGGCCTCGCCCGTCACCATGCTCTCGTCCACCGCACTGCGGCCGTCCAGCACCGTGCCGTCCACCGGCACGCCGTCGCCCGGCCGCACGCGCAGACGGTCGCCGACCTCGACGTCGGCGAGCGGGATCTCCTCGTCGTCGCCGTTCTCGCCCAGACGGCGGGCGGTCTTGGGCGCCAGATTGAGCAAGGCGCGGATGGCGCCGCCGGTCTGGTCGCGCGCCCGCAGCTCCAGCACCTGGCCGAGCAGCACCAGGACGGTGATGACGGCGGCGGCCTCGAAATACACCGCGACGGCGCCCCCCATGCCGCGGAACCCCGCCGGAAACGCGCCGGGGGCGAGGGTGGCGACCACGCTGTAAAGATAGGCCGCCCCCGTGCCGAGCGCGATCAGGGTAAACATGTTGAGGTTGCGCCGGACCAGCGACGCCCAGCCGCGCTGGAAGAACGGCCAGCCCGCCCACAGCACCACCGGCGTCGACAGGACGAACTGCACCCAAGCCGCGAGGCGGGGCGGCACGAGCTCGTGCAGGCCGAGCCCTGGGATGTGGCCACCCATCTCCAGGACGAACACCGGCACGGTGAGCGCCAGGCCGATCCAGAAGCGGCGCGTCATGTCGGCCAGTTCGTGGTTGGGCGCGGCCTCGGCGGTGATCTCGACCGGCTCCAGCGCCATGCCGCAGATCGGGCAGCTGCCGGGGCCGACCTGCCGCACCTCCGGGTGCATCGGGCAGGTGTAGATGGCGTCGGGCCGGGCGGTCGCGGGGGTGGCCGTCCGGTGGTTCCCGCCGGCGTGGGAGGCGCAGCAATCGTGCGGCTTGGCCGCGATCGCGTCGCGGGAGTGTCCGGCCTGCTGCTGGTTCATGCTTGCTCGATGGTCGGAGTTGCCGAATGGCGGCGGACCGGGCTGGCCCGTTGGCAAGGCATGTGGAGCTTCCCATTATGGGAAGGTCAAGGGCCTCGCAGCGGGAGATACGGCATGAACATCGGACAGGCGGCCGCCACCTCGGGCGTCTCGGCGAAGATGCTCCGCTACTACGAGAGCATCGGCCTGATCCCGACGGCGCATCGGACGGACGCCGGCTATCGCGTCTACGACCGGACGGACGTGAACACCCTGCGGTTCATCCGTCGCGCCCGCGACTTCGGCCTCTCGACAGACCGGATCAAGCTGCTGGTCAGCCTGTGGCAGGATCGGGAGCGGCCCAGCCGCGAGGTGAAGCGGATCGCCACGGAGCACGTCGAGGAATTACGGGCCAGGATCGCCGAGCTGACCGCGATGTGCGACGCGCTGGACGCGCTCGCCGAGGCCTGCCACGGCGACCAGCGGCCGGATTGCCCGATCCTGCATGACCTCGAATTGGGAGCCCGCGTCAGTCCCCGCCCTTCGCCGGCCGCCATCCGCCCTCGGTCAGACACTCCCGGATGACGGTTCGTCGAAGGCTCTGGTTGCGATCGACCATCGTTGTGGCGGGCGCCACATATTGTTGCCCGCCGACCGGGTAGCAGTTCGCGGCTGGTCCTGGTCCCGAACATCGCATCTGCATCGGCGTGACGTAGCCGGGGCTCATCTGAACCTCCTGCCGATTGGGCGGAACGGCGGCGTTGGCCCGCGCGGTACACGCCGCTTCCGCCGCGTCGAACTCCTGCGGCGTGGCCCCCGGCTTGGTCCAGGTCTCGGCACAGCCCGCGAGGAGGAAGACCGCGCCGGCGACTGCCGCGCGCACATGCCTGGGCCGAAGCAACGGGCGCATCGGATCCTCCGCCGGTTCTTGCTGGCAAGCTTACACCGGATCTCGCTCCGTCGCGGCGCTGACGGTTCAGACCAGATCGGCCGTGGCCCGCGTCCGCCGGAACGAACCGACGGCCGCCAGCGCGATCAGGCCCGGCAGGAGCAGCGAGAGCGAGCCCGGAACCGGGATGAGCGCGGCGTACGCGGCGTCGGCGAAGACGGCCTGCGCCCCGGTGGTGGGGTGGATGAGATCGAACCAGAAATAGTCGCTCACGTCGGGAACTTCGCTGAACGCGCCGGTCGCGGCGTCGAACGTGAGCGCGGGGTTGGTGACGTTGGTGAACCCGTACGCGGCGGGATCGGCGAACACCGTGTTCAGGGCCTTGAACTCGTCCACCGGGACGATCCGCGCCAGGATGCTCGGATCGTGCGTCAGCGCCTGCAGCCGCGTCGCGAGCGTCGTGTTGAACAGGTCGATCAGCGCGCGGATCAGCGCCGCCGGCGGGCTGCCGGGCTGGCGGAAGTAGGGCGGCGTGCTGAGATCGACCTGGTTGGGAACGATGATCGTGCGGGCGCCCAGACCGTTCAGCGCGCGAATATTCTGCTCGATGTTGTCGACGATCTGGATGACGTCGGCGGGCCCCTTCACGGACTTGAAGTCGTTGGCACCGACCCAGAGCGTGACGAGATCGTCCGGCTTGAACTGGCCATGCGCCGCCGCGAACGCGTCGATCTGCGCGCCGGTCCGCAGCACCGTGACCGGCGGGTTGGGCGGATAGGTGGGCGAGGGATACCGCTGATTGGTGCCCGCTCCGCTCTCCGCGCTGGCATAGGCGTAGTTCAGGCCACCATCGAGGCTGGCGGCTGCGCGAGGCAGGCCGAGCAGATCGGCAAGGCGATCCACCCAGTTGGGGCCGTTGCTGGCCCGGCCCATGTAGTAGGCGGCAAACGGCGGCGAACCGAGGACCGGCGGCGGATCGGGATGATAGACGGCCGGATCGTCGGAAGTGAGACGGAACACGTTGCCGGCGTCGGACAGACTGTCTCCGAACACGACGAGACGATCATAGATCGGGCTCGCGCGCGCGTTGCTGCACCAGCAGGATACCATAATCGCCAATGCAACGATCAGCCTCATCTTCGGATGCTCCGACCCCAAACAGAGGCTGAAACGTTACGCGATAACTCGCCGACCGCGCGAAACCTCATGATCACACGTTCGTGTGCAGCGGATCGCCGCAGGACACGGGAGATGATGCTGGTGAACCTCGCCGCATGGTTGTATTATGGGGAACCACTCTCGCCTGGAGCTCGCTTGCCCTCCGCCGTCATCATTCCTTTCCCGATCCGCCGCACCCTCTCGCCCGAGGAGCGTGCGCTGATCGTCCAGTGGACCGCGGCTTCGCGCCGGCAGGGCATCGCGCACGTCTATCTCAGCGCGCGGCAGGAGGGCGATCCGCCCGACGTGCACGACCGCATCCTGATCGTCGAGACACCGGAGTTGGGGGCCGCGTGGGTCATCCACCGGCCCGGACGGCGCTGGATCCTCGCGTCGGGACAGGATCTGGTGGAGATCGACTCCTACACGGCGCTGGGCGACGCGCTCAACGCGGTCCGCCCGGCCGTCGCCTCCGCGATTGGGCGGGGAGCGGTCTGAGCCGCCCCGGCGAGAGGCTGGCCGAACGCTGGCGCTGGGCATCCACGGGCACGGACAGCTAGGTGCTGTCGGGGGATCTCGAGTAATGTCCGGCTCGTCGTTGCCGCAGGAACGCAGGCAGAACGACGAAGGGGTGACATGCGATGATCAAGGTGAGCGTGTTCTATCCGGCTGGCGGGAGCGCAAAGTTCGATATGGACTATTATTGCAAAAGCCACATGCCGATGGTCCAGCAGAAGCTCGGCGCGGCCTGCAAGAGCATCGCGGTCGAACAGGGGCTGGCCGGGGGCGCTCCTGGCGCGCCGCTTACCTACGTCGCAATGGGCCATCTCTACTTCGACTCGGTCGCTGAATTTCAGGCCGCGTTCACGCCGCACGTAGAGGCGATCATGGGGGACGTTCCGAACTACACCAACGTCCAGCCGGTAATCCAGATCAGCGAGGTGAAGCTGTAACGGGCCGTGCCCGAGGCGCCCTGCGGTCAGATGGCGATCTGACCGGAGGGCGGGCTCCACAGGCCTTGCCGCCGAAGTTCGACACGTCGCGGGCGTTGTTTTAGCAACGCCCGCGAGATGCCGATGCTGAAATCGTTGAGGATGGCGTTGTCGCTGATGGTCAGGGCGGGCCCGGCGTACGGCGTGCCCTCGCCGCCAAAGTGGATGATCGCCGGGTTCTGGGACTTCGGACCTTGCTCGATGACGCTGTTGGACTGAATGGCGTTCCCGCCGTTCGGCGGGTCGACACTATAGGCGGCGGTCCCGATGGACCTGTCGAATTTGCGGCTGTTCTGAATGATGGTCGTGGCCGCCCGGCCCTTGATCTCGTGGCCGGTCACGGCGTCGCGGAAGTAGCTGTTCTCGATCGTCAGGTTGGCGGTCGGCGTGGCGGACACGGAGTTGACCCTCTACCTCCATTGCTCGTGGCAACTGCCGTGCTCGTTCACGGGAATGTGTGCCGTGCCCCGCAACCTTCCATCACAAAGGCGTGTGGACTGGCGTTAATTATCAATTAACGGCTGAAATACCATCGCATTCCGAACCCCTGGGTGGATGGTTTCCTCCCGCACCGATCCGTAGGATAGTTCGGGCAGCCAGCGACGGGGAACGAGGCCGATGCCTGTCAATCTGAAACGCGTGTTCTACGTGGAGTACCTCGCCAGCCCGGCCTTCGCCGAGATCCTGGGCCGTCGGCCCGATGTGTCGCTGGAGAGGCTGCAGAACCATACCCCCGAGCGTGAGGCAGCCCCGGTGATCGCCGCCGCGCACACCTATCAGATCGGCGCGGCGCGCGATGAGATCGCCCCGAAATACTACGCCACGGCTGACCTGCTGGCCCGCGCCCCCAACCTGATCGCGGTGTCCAGCAACGGCGCCGGTTACGACACGGTCGACCTTGGCGCCTGCACGGCGGCGGGCGTGCTCGCCGTCAACCAGGCGGGCGGCAACCGGGAGGCGGTCGCCGAGCACGCCCTCGGGATGATGCTCGCGCTGTCCAAGCGGATCGTCGAGACCGACCGGCGGATGCGCGCCGCCTCCGGCATCCCGCGCAACGACTATATCGGCAACGACCTGCTGGGGCGCACGGTGGGGATCGTCGGCCTGGGCAACGTCGGCTCACGCATCGGCGAGCTGTGCCGTGGCCTGTTTCGGATGCGGGTGCTGGCCTACGACCCATATCTCGACGCCGGGCAGATGGCGGTGCGCGGGGCGGAGAAGGTCGGGCTCGACGCGCTGATGGCCGAGGCGGATTTCGTCTCGATCAACTGCCCGCGGACCGAGGAGAGCCTCGGCATGATCGACGCGGCGCGCTTCGCGCTGATGCGGCCGCACGCCTATTTCGTCACCACCGCGCGCGGCGGCATCCATGACGAGCGGGCGTTGGCGGCGGCGCTGCGGGAGCGCCGGATCGCCGGCGCCGGGCTCGACGTGTGGGACAAGGAGCCGCCGCCGCACGACGACCCGCTGCTCGCCTTCGACAACGTCATCGCCAGCCCGCACACCGCCGGCGTGACGCGGCAGGCGCGGACCAACATGGCGACCATCGCCGCCGAGCAGATGCTCGACATCCTCGACGGCAAGCGCCCCGAGCGCCTGCTGAACCCGGAGGTCTGGCCCGCCTACGCCGCGCGCTTCGAGCGGATCATGGGATTCCAGCCGCGGGGATAGTCTCGCGGCGCGCCGCCAATTGGCAACGTGATGCGGGTGGCGGAATGCGCTGCGCTCCTTCCGCCCTACGATTCCGGGGGAAAGGAGGAGGCCATGTCGGCTGGGAAGAATATCGCGGGACAGCGATCGACCTTGATGCTCGCCGCCCTGGTCGCGCTGCCCCTGACGATCGGCCTGTGGCTCGCCGTCTGTTTCGGCACGCCGCCGCTGAGCGGGATGGAGGCCCCGGTCGAGCGGCTGGTCTTCGCGATCAATTGCTGTTGCGTCGCGGTGCTGCTGTGCTTCTTCCTGGGCATCGAGGCGGTCTCCCACGAGCGCCTGCACACCGCGGCGATCAATCCGCTCGCCGGCGCGGAGTTGGCCCGGATGAAGGTCAACCTGCGCTACCTCCAGCACACCCTGGAGCAGCTGCTGCTGTTCATTCCCGGCCTGCTGGCGCTGTCGTACCATTGCTCGGACGGCAGCTCGATGCGCGCCGTCACGGCGACCACCATCACCTGGATCGTCTCGCGCGCGGTATTCTGGATCGGCTACCACAAGGGGCCGGAATACCGTTCCCCTGGTCTGATCGGCATGATCCAGAGCCTGATCGTGCTGCTGTATGTGTGCGGACGGTTCGGATACGAGGTCGCCGGGATTGCCGGGACCGTGGCGATCCTAGGCGTCTTCGCGGCGGGCGAGGCCTATCTGGTGTGGATCAATCGTGGAGCTGGGCACGAATTTAGGGAACATTGAATGATCACACTTTATCATTGCGCCAACGCCCGCTCGTTCAGGCCACTCTGGATGCTGGAGGAGCTCGGCCTTCCCTACCGGCTGATGATGCTGCCGTTCCCGCCGAGGGCTCGGGCGCCTGATTACCTTGAGCTCAACCCGCTGGGCACCATCCCGCTGCTGATCGACGGGGACACGTCGATGACCGAGTTGGCGGCGATCTGCCAGTATCTGGCGACGCGCTACGGACCGTCGCCGCTGGCCGTGAGCCCGGACGAGCCGGCCTACGGCCGATTCCTCAACTTCCTCCATTTCGGCGAGGCGACGCTCACCTTCCCGCAGACGCTGGTGCTGCGCTACAGCCGGCTCGAGCCGGAGGAGCGGCGCCTGCCGCAGGTCGTCGAGGACTACGCCCGCTGGTTCATGGCCCGCCTGCGCGCGGTGACGGCGGCGATGGAGGCGAGCGAGTGGATCTGCGCGGGGCGCTTCACCGCCGCCGATATCTCCGTGGGCTACGCCCTGCTGTTCGCGGAGAGGCTGGATCTCGCCGGCCGGTTCTCGTCCGGCGTCGCCGGCTACTGGCAGCGATTGCAGGCGCGCGAGGGGTTCCGGCGGGCGCTCGCGGCGCAGTCGCGCGCCTCCACCGAGCAGGGTCTGGGAGGTGAAACGTCGATCTGAGCACCCTAACCGAGCAAGAGGCATTGCAACCATTGCGCGAGATGTGTTGACAATTTCTAAATAATGTCTCATTCCTGAGATGGCGGCTGGGGCAGCTGCTTCGGCACCACGTCCTTTCAGGAGAATTCCCGTGCTGCGTCACCTACTTGCTGGATCGTCCCTGCTCGTCCTCGCCACCGCCGCCCAGCTCGGAACGGCCTCCGCGACCACCATATTCGATCTCGACCCCAACGGGATCGCCTTCGGCAACGTCCTGGTGGGCAAGTCCAGCAGCGGCCAGGCAAGCGTCACCAGCGAGACCTGGTCGCCCATCAGCGGCACCTTCAGCAATCCCGGTGCGCCATTCTCGGGCAGCGCCTCGAGCTTCCAGACGAGCTGGCCCTGGGAGCAGACGGCGACGGACACGATCACCTTCGCCCCCACCGTGCGCGGCAGCGCGAGCGGGTCCGTCGCGGTCAGCGGCACGGCCAACCGCACCACACAGAGCGGGTCGGTCCCGCTGTCGGGCACGGGCGTCGCCCCGTTGCAGAGCGTCACCGGCAACGGCCCCAAATACGTGCTGGTCGGCCAGACCGGCTCGGCCTCCGTGACGGTTCAGAACAACGGCGACGGCAACAAATCCGGTCTCGGCAGCGTGTCGAACCTCAAGGGCGCGGTCGGCGCCGGCTCCGGCCAGTTTGTTGGAACGGGCGGAAATGTCAGTCTGCAGGACGGCAAATCCGCCACCTTCGGATACTCGGTCGCGCCGACGACCCGTGGCGTGACCTCGACCACCATCACCTCGAACTTCACGAACGGGAGTGCCGACGGCCGCAACAGCGTCGACACCGCCCATACGACGCTGAGCACCCAGGGCGTCGCCGCGGTCAACGCGGTGTCGGTCGGGCCGGCGCCAGTGACCCGCATCGGCACCACCGGCACGGCGGCCCTCACGGTCAGCAATGTCGGCGACGGCAATCTGTCCGGGGTGGGCGCGGCGTCCAACCTGCACGGCACGGTCGGCTCCGCCTCGGGCGTGTTCGCGGGCGCGGGCGGCGCGGCCAACCTGCCGGACGGACAGCACCAGGATTTCTCCTACGCCTTCACGCCGACCGCCCACGCCACCAGCGCGGCAAACATCCTCGCGAGCTTCACCAACGGCAGCAGCGACGGCCAGAACCACGCCCAGGCGGTCACGACGACGTTGCAGGGGCGGGGCGTGGGGCCGACCTACGCAAGCTCGACGGCACCCGGCGGCACGCTCGATTTCGGCAAGGTGCAGGCCGGGCACACCGGCGTCCTCGATCTCATCCTCAGCAACATCAGCACCGACATCGCCCCCGGCAACCTGACGGCGCTCTCGCTGCTCGGCGTGGGCCTGACCGGCCCAGGTGCCGCCGCCTTCTCGCTCGACAAGGCGTTCGTCACGTCCGTGCTGCAGGAGGGCGACCTGTTCGACCTCAAGCTCGACTTCAGCTCGCTGAAGGCCGGTCTGTTCAATGCCGACCTCACCATCGGCACCGACCAGAACGCCGCGTTCGGGGCGAACGGGATGTCGTTCACCTATCACCTGCAGGGCCAGGCGGTGCCGGAGCCGGCGTCGTTCGCCATCCTCGGCGCGGGTGCGCTGATGCTGCTCGGCGCGCGGCGGCGGCGGGTGGGCGGCGAAGCCGGCTAGACCGGACTGGCGCGGTACCGGTCCCTGCCCTCGGGATCGGTCTCCGCGACCAACTCGCCGAGACCGAGCATGTGGTTCACATGGGCGAGCACCTCACCGAAGGCGAAGCCGGTCTGGTGCTCGTCGAGCACGCGGTCGAACACGAAGGGCAGCAGATCCGCGACCGACAGCGCCCGGTCTCCGGCAGGCCTCGGCGATCATGGCGCAACGCTGGGCGTGGTGCTCGATCAGCTCGCCGATCCGCGTGTGCAGGCCGAAGAACGGCAGGCCGTGGCCAGGCAGCACCAGCACGTCGGCCGCCACCGCCTCGCGGATCGCGCGCAGCGAGGCGAGATAGATGCCGAGCGCGTCGAGGTCCGGCTCCATCGCGTGCACGCTGACATTGGGCGAGATGCGCGCGATCACCTGGTCGGCGGCGAAGAACAGCTTTTCCTCCGGGCACACCAGCATCGCCTGCTCCAGCGCGTGGCCGCCGCCGGTGAGCACCTGGAGGCGCCGCGCGCCGATGCCGCAGCTCGTCGCCATGCCGGATGCGGTGATAGGTGGTCGGCACGCCGGTCGTGCGGCGCAGATATTCGTGCCCGCGACTCGAGCACCAGTTCGGTGATCTCGGGCGACAGCCCGTGGCGATGATAGAACGGCCGGTGCATGTCGGCGCCGAGATCGCCGGGCGCGTATTGCAGCGCCAGGCTGTAGAGGTATTCCGGGCGCGGCATGGACAGCTCGAGGCCGAACCGCTGGCTGAGCCAGCCGGCGAGGCCGACATGGTCGGGATGGTAATGGGTCACGATCATGCGCGTGAGACGC
The DNA here is from genome assembly GCA_963799825.1 of uncultured Alphaproteobacteria bacterium. Lineage (GTDB taxonomy): Bacteria > Pseudomonadota > Alphaproteobacteria > Acetobacterales > Acetobacteraceae > JAFKFI01. The sequence continues at coordinate 481,742 of CAWCYL010000006.1, read as the reverse complement.
TGGCCGGCGAGCGGGCCGGACAGCACCGCCTCCCAGCCGGCGCGGCACTCGGCGGTGCCGAGGCCGGTATCCAGCACCGCCCAGCCGCCCTCGTCGCGGATCAGGTAGATGTTCACGTGATTGAGCCGGTAGGGCAGCGGCAGCCGAAGCCACTGGACGCCCGACGCTATCTCGATCAGCTCGCCCGGCGCGGGCGGCTGGTCGTGGGGAAATTCGAGGCTCTGGGATTGCTGCATCGCCGCATTGTAGCGGCGATGCGCTGAGCCCGCGAGCGGGGAGCGATCAGGGCGATGGCCGCCAAGCTCTCCTCGCTCCGCCGCGTCGGCCGCGCTGTTCCCCGGCGGGTTCGCCGCGGTGATGGCGACCGGCATCATCTCGATCGACGCGCAGCGAGCTCGGATGGGCATGGATCGGCTGGGCGCTGCTGGCCGTCAACGTCGCGGCGTGGCTGCTGCTGTGGGCGGCGGGGATCGGGCGCGCTCGTGCTCGGCGGACGGGCGCTGGCGCGCGACCTGGCCCGCCACGAGACCGGGCCGGGGTTCCTGACCCTCGCCGCCGGAACCGCCGTGCTCGGCAGCCAGCTCGCCGCGTTCCAGGCCGCCAGCTGGGCGATCGTGCCGCTGTTCGCGCTGGCCATGCTCGCCTGGTGGATCACGCTGTACGGCTTCCTGACCGGCGTGACGAAGGGAAGCATCAAGCCGTCGCTCGAACGCGGACTATCCGGCCAGTGGCTGCTGCTGGTGGTCGCCACGCAGGCGCTCGCCTCGCTCGGCGCGGACCTGCTGCAAGGAGGGCGGCAGGCTCGCCGGTGCTGGCGTTCGTCTGCTACGCCTGGGTGCTGCTGGGCGGGGTGTATTATCTGCTGCTGAGCACGATCGGTCTTGTACCGCTTCGCCTTCGTGGCGATGCCGCCGGAGGACGTGACCGGCTCCGTGGTGGATCAACGCGGGGGCGGCGGCGGTCACGGTGCTGGCCGGCGGCAAGCTCATGGGCTCCGGCCTGTCGATCGGCCCGTTCCCGCTGCGCGACCTGCTCTCGCCCGTGATCGTCGCGTTCTGGGCGGACGCGACGTTCTGGATCCCGCTGCTGCTCCTGCTGTTCGCCTGGAAGCATCTGATCCGGCGCCGGATGTTCCGCTCCGTCCTCGCGCAATGGTCGGTGGTGTTCCCGCTCGGCATGTATTGCGCGGCCACCCTGGAGATCGAAGCCGCATATGGGCTCGGCTTCCTGCACCCCCTGCGCGCGGATCGTGTTCTGGGTGGCGCTGCTCACCTGGTGCGTGATCGCGGCCAGTGCGCGCGGGCGCTGGTCCGGCCCGGCTGGCCGCCCCAGCAGGTCCCCCGCTGACTGCGCCCGATTGCCGCAATCCGGGCCGGGTTGTAGCGTCGCCCATCCGCCGCCGATGGGAGTCTGAACCAGCCGATGAGCAAGCACGTCGTGGCCGCCGCGCGGGACATCCCGCCCGGCTCGCGCAAGCTGGTGAGCGTGCGAGGCCGCCCGATCGCCGTCTTCAACATCGGCGGCGAGTTCTTCGGCGTGCTCAACCGCTGCCCGCACCAGGGCGGCCCGCTCGCCGAGGGCGTGCTCGGCGGCCTGGTGGAATCGAGCGAGCCGGGACAATACCGCTTCTCGCGCGCCGGCGAGATCCTGCGCTGCCCGTGGCATGGCTGGGAGTTCGACGTGCGGACCGGCCAGTCCTGGTGCGACCCGCAGAGAGTTGACGGTGCGCAGCTATCCGGTCGAAGTCGCGCCGGGGTCGAGCATCGTGGAAGGCCCGTATGTCGCCGAAACCTTCGCGGTCTCGGTCGAGGACGAATACGTCGTGGTGGAGGTCTGAGCCGATGAGCGTCGCGGACAAGGTCGTGGTCGTCACCGGCGCCGCCGGCGGCATCGGGCAGGAATACGCCACCGGGCTGGCCGCCCAGGGCGCGCGCATCGTCGCCGCCGACATCGCCGATTGCGCCGCGACGGTCGAGCAGGTGCGCGGCGCCGGCGGGCGGATCGAGGCGGTGCGGCTCGACGTGACGGATGCCGGGCAGGCGGGCGCGATGGCGCAGGCGGCGGTCGATGCGTTCGGCCGGATCGACGCGCTGATCAACAACGCCGCACTCTACGGCGCCCTGCATGGCGGGCGGTTCGACGCGATCCACGAGGCCGAGTGGGACGCGGCGATGGCGGTCAACGTCAAGGGCATCTGGCATTGCTGCAAGGCGGTGGTCCCCGCCATGCGCAAGACCGGCGGCGGCAGCATCGTCAACATCGCCTCGCTGGCCGCCACCTACGGCACCCCGTTCGCGCTTGCACTACACCACGTCCAAGGCGGCGGTGATCGGGCTCACGCGCGGCCTCGCCCGCGAGCTCGGGCGCGACAACATCCGGGTGAACGCGGTGGCGCCGAGTGCCGTGATGACCGAGGGCACGCGGAGCTTCTTCGGCGACAAGCTCGATCGCGCGCTCGACGTGGTCCGCACGATGCAGACGATCCAGCGTACCCTGGTGCCGGCCGATCTCGTCGGCACCGTCGCGTGGCTGATCGGCGACGCGAGCCAGTTCGTCACCGGCCAGACCATCGCCGTCGATGGCGGCACGGTGCTGAACTGAGCGACCGGCTCGCTGCCGCCGCGCCGTCCCGGCGCAGCATCGGCCTCGACCTGGTGCGCGCGGCGGCGATCCTGCTCGTGCTGGCGAGCCATTGCGGCGACACTTTCGCGAGTTGGCTGGGCGGCCGTGCGCCGGAGTGGCTGAGCGTCTCGGGCTTCTTCGGCGTCGAGCTGTTCTTCGTGCTGAGCGGTTTCCTCATCGGCCGGCTGCTGCTCGGCATCATCGCCGAGCCGCCGAGCCTGCGCGCCTGGGGCGTGTTCATGGCGCGGCGCTGGATGCGCACCTTGCCGATCTATTTCCTATGGATCGCCGTGCTCGCCGTCCTCTGGCCGCCGCGCCCGTGGGAGCCGGATCACGCCGCGTTGCTGTGGAGCCACGTGCTGCGCTACGCGACGCTGACGCAGAACCTTGCCTGGCCGATGCCGAGCGGCTGGTTCGGCGTCTCCTGGTCGCTGACGGTCGAGGAGTGGTTCTATCTCGGCTTCTCCGCTCTGCTGCTGTCGGCGGCCGCGCTGCTCGGCCGCCGCGCGGGTTCTGGGCGGCGACGTCCGTGTTTCTCCTCGTGCCGGCGCATCCTGCGCTGGCGGATGCCCGAGAGTGCCGATTTCGGCGAGGTGCTGAGCAAGGTCGCGGTGCTGCGGCTGGACGCGATCGCGTTCGGCGTGGTGCTGGCCTGGATGCAGGAGCGCGCGCGGCTTCGCCTTCCGCCATCCCGCGCCGATGCTCGCGGCGGGGCTGCTGCTGATCCTCGGCATCTGGTCGGGCTGGTTCGACCGCCATTTGCCGATCGACCCGCATGTGCGGCGCACCTTCCTGTTCGACGTCGGCTCGATAGGGTTTGCGCTGTGTCTCCCCGCAGCCGCCGCGCTGCGCCGCCTGCCGCGCCTGCCGGCCGCCGTTATCGCCGCGATCAGCACGCAGTCCTACGCCATCTATATCGTGCATCTCTCGGTGCTGGAGATCGTCGGCGCCTGCCAAGGACCGCTGGCACGCGCCGATCTGGCTCGCCGCCGCGTTTTCCCTGGCGCTGATCTGGGCGTTGTCCTGGGCTTCGTGGCGCTGGATCGAGGCGCCCATCCTGGCGCGCCGCCCCTCTCAGACGCGGCCCCGTGTCAGGTAGCGTGCCGGTCTACCAATAGGGGGAGCGGGACCATGTCAGCAGGCACGGCCACCACGACGCGGCACGACGGGACGTCACCCGGCGAGTTCCTCCGAGCGGGCCGAGGCCCTGCTGCCGCTGCTGCGACGGCACGCGGCGTCCGACGATGCGAGCCGGTGCGTCCACCCGGACGTGATCGCCGCGATGAAGCAGGCGGGGCTGTTCCGCATCCTCCAGCCGCGTCGGCTGGGCGGCGCGGAGCTCGACCTGCGGACCATGCACCGGGTGATCCGCACCCTGGCGACCGCGATCGCCGTCGGCGTCGTGGGTGCTGATGGTGCTGCTGGCGCACACCTGGATCCTCGGCATGTTCGACGAGCAGGTGCAGGACGAGATCGCCGGCGACGACCCCGAGACCGTCATCGCCGGCTCGCTCGCGCCGACCGGGCGCGCCGTCCGGGTCGATGGCGGATGGCGCGTGAGCGGGCGCTGCCCGTTCGCCAGCGGAACCGATCACGCGCGCTGGAACCTGATGGGCTTCAAGGTCGCAGGCGACGATGGCGCGCTGCCGCCGGCGGTCCACGTCCTTGCCCCGGTGCGCGACTACGCGGTCAGCGACAACTGGTTCACGATGGGGCTGCGCGGCACGGGCAGCAAGGAGCTGGTGCTCGATGACGTGTTCGTGCCGGAGCACCGCACCATGCCGACGCCGGTGCTCTACGGCAGCCTCAGCCCCTGGGGCCGGCGGCATCCGACCTGGCTGCACATGATGCCGGTCCGCCCCGGCCTCGCCTATCACCTGAGCGCGCATGTGCTGGGAATGGCCCAGCAGTTCCACGCGGAATTCGTCGCGACCACCCGCGTCCGCGACGACAAATACACCGGCACCCGCAAGGCCGACAGCCCCGGCCTGCAATTCCGCGTCGCGGAGTCGGAGTTCGACCTGCACGCGGCCGAGCTGATCCTCGACCGGGCGGCCGACGGCTTCGACACGCTGGGCCGCGAGCGCCGTCTGCCCACCACCGAGGAGTTCGTCGATCTGCGCTATTCGGTCGCCTATGCCGTGCAATGCTGCCGGCGCGCGGTCGAGCGGCTGTTCGCCGCGGCTGGCGCCAACGCGACCTATGACAGCTCGCCCCTGCAGACCTGGTTCCGTGACCTGACCGTCGGCGACGCATCACGGCACGGTCGATTACGACGTCAACGCCGAGGAGTTCGGCCGCGTGCGCCTCGGCCTCCCGCCGACGCGGCCGATCACCTGACGCCGGCCGCCTCGGTTGTGCGGAGCCGGGGAGCCCGATATAGCGAGGCATGGTCGATCTGACGCGCGGCTATGACGTGCTGGTGGCGGGCGGCGGCAACGCGGCGCTGTGCGCGGCGATCACCGCGCGGCAGGCGGGCTGCTCGGTGCTGCTGTGCGAGCACGCGCCGCGCGCGTTCCGGGGCGGCAACAGCCGGCACACGCGCAACCTGCGCGCCATGCACGAGAAGCCCAACTCGGTGCTCACCGACGCCTATCTCGAGGACGAATACCTGGGACGACCTCAAGCGCGTCACCGGCGGCAACACCGACGAGAATCTGGCGCGCATGACGATCCGCGCCTCCTCCGGCGTGTTCGACTTCATGCAGCAAAGCGGCGTGCGGTTCCAGCCGTCGCTCACCGGCACGCTCAATCTCTCGCGCACCAACGCGTTCTTCCTCGGCGGCGGCAAGGCGCTGGTGAACGCCTACTATCTCACCGCCGAGCGGCTCGGGCGTGGACATCCTGTACGACACGGAAGTCACCGCGCTGCACATGGAGGACGGCGTCGTCCGCTCCGCCTCGCTGACCAAGAACGGCTATCCGGAGACGGTGAGCGCGCGCTGCGTGGTGGCAAGCTCGGGCGGCTTCCAGGGCAATCTGCAATGGATGCGCGAGTACTGGGGCGACGCGGTGGACAATTTCGTCATTCGCGGCACGCCGTACAATCGCGGCCGCATCCTGAAGAACCTGCTCGACCAGGGCGTCGCCTCGGTGGGCGACCCGACGCAGTGCCACGCCGTGGCACTCGACGCGCGCGCGCCGAAATTCGACGGCGGCATCGCGACCCGGCTCGACAGCGTGCCGTACAGCATCGTGGTCAACCGCGACGGCGACCGCTTCTACGACGAGGGCGAGGACGTCTGGCCGAAGCGCTACGCGATCTGGGGCCGGCTGATCGCGCAGCAGCCCGACCAGATCGCGTATTCGCTGTTCGACGCGAAATCGGTGCGGCTGTTCATGCCGTCGATCTATCCGGCGATCACGGCAGAAAGCATCGAGGGCGTGGCGACACAGCTCGGGCTCGATCCGGCGAAGGTCGCGCGCACGGTCGCCGCGTACAACGCCGCGGCGCCGGGCGAGAAATTCGACGGCTCGAAGCTCGATGGTTGCGGCACGCAGGGGCTCGCGCCGCCCAAGACCAACTGGGCGCGCAAGATCGACACGCCGCCGTTCTACGGCTACCCGCTGCGGCCGGGCATTACTTTCACCTACCTCGGCGTGCGGGTGAACGAGCGCGCGCAGGTGCTGATGGAGGACGGGCGGCCCGCCGGCAATCTGTTCGCGTCGGGCGAGATCATGGCGGGCAACATCCTGGGGCGCGGCTATCTGGCCGGGTTCGGCATGACGATCGGCACGGTGTTCGGCCGCATCGCGGGCAAGGAGGCGGCGGCCCATGCGCGAAACTGAGGCGGTCGCGGATGCGCGGCGCTACATGGAGATCTGCAACGGCTGCCGCTATTGCGAGGGCTTCTGCGCGGTGTTCCCGGCGATGGAGCTGCGGCGCGACTTCGCTGCGGCCGATCTGGGCTATCTCGCCAATCTCTGCCACAACTGCATGGGCTGCTTCTACGCCTGCCAATACGCGCCGCCGCACGAGTTCGGCGTCAACGTGCCGCGTGCGTTTTCCCTGGTCCGCGCCGAGAGCTACGAGCAATACGCCTGGCCGGCGCCGCTGGCGCGCGCCTTCCAGCGCAACGGCGTCGTCGTTTCGCTGGTCGCGGCCTTGTCGCTCGCGCTGGTGCTGATCCTCGTCACGGCGCTGCAATCGCCCGCGACGCTCTACGCCGCGCATCCGGTGGAGCCCGGCGCGTTCTACGCGGTGATCCCGCTGTGGATCATGCAGGTGCTCGGGCTCGTCACCTTCCTGTTCGCGCTGCTCGCGCTGGCGATGGGCGGCGCGAATTTCTGGCGCGATGCCGGCGCGTCTGGGGGAAAAGTTGGCGCGGGTGCCGTGCTGCGGGCGGTGTGGGACGTGCTGAGCCTGCGCAATCTCGGCGGCGGCGGGCACGGCTGCAACGACCGCGACGAGCGTTTCTCCATGACGCGGCGCTGGCTGCACCACGCGATGTTCTACGGCTTCTTTCTCTGCTTCGCCGCGACCTGCACGGGATTCGTCTATCACGCGTTCCTCGGATGGCAGGCGCCTTACGGTCTGCTCAGCGCCCCCGTCGTGCTCGGGACGGTCGGCGGCGTGCTGCTGATCGTCGGCACGGTCGGGCTGTTCGCGATGAAGCTGATCGCCGACCCCGCGCCCGCCGCGCGCCGGCTGCTCGGGGCGGACGTGGCGCTGCTGATGCTGCTGGCGCTGGTCGCGCTCACCGGCCTCGTGCTGCTCGCGCTGCGCGGCACCGGCGCGATGGGGATTGCGCTCGCGGTGCATCTCGGCTTCATCCTGGCGCTGTTCCTGCTGCTGCCGTACAGCAAGATGGTGCATGGCGTGTACCGCTCGCTCGCCCTGCTGCGCGACGCGGCGGAGCGTGCCTGAGCGTCTCACTGCTTGCGCAGGCCGATGGCGGCGGCGATTGCCGCGAGGGCGAGCAGAACGACGGAAACCTCGAACGCGCGCTGGATGCCGGGGACCGCGTCAGACGCCATGAACGCGCCGAACAGCGCCACGCCGATCGCGCCGGCCGCCTGGCGCACCGTGTTCAGCACGCCGGAGGCCACGCCTGAGCGGGACGCCGGAACCGTCGCCAGCAACGCGGTCGTCATCGCCGGGACGGCGAGCCCGATCCCGAGCGGGATCACCAGCAGCCCCGCCAGCAGCACGGCGTACGGCGTCGTCGCGTCGATCCCGCGCAGCAGCGCGTAGCCGACGGCGCCGACCAGGAGCCCCGCCACCATCGTCCAGCGTGTCCCCACCCATTTCATCACCCATCTCGCCGCAATGTTCGACAGCATCAGGGCGAGCGGGAACGGCAGGAAGGCCAACCCGCTCGCGGCGGCGGTGAGCAGCCGCACTTGCTGCAAATAGAGGCCGAGCACGAAGATGACGCCGTAGAGCGTGAGATTGATCGACAGCCCCACCAGCGTCGCGGTGCTGAACGCCGGATGGCGGAACAGGCCGAGCGGCAGCATCGGGTCGGAGACGCGGGCCTCGACGCCGAGGAAGGCGGCGCCGGACAGCGCGGCGAGCGCGACGCCGGACAGCACCAGCGGATCGGACCAGCCGCGCGAGCCGGCCTCGATCACCGCGCCGGTCAACGCCACCAGCGCGACGATGCCGAGCGCCTGCCCCGCCGGGTCGAGGGCGCCGCCGCTGGAAGGCGATTCGTCGACGAAGCGCAGCGTCAGCCAGATGCCGAACGCGCCGATCGGCAGGTTGACGAGAAACACGCTGCGCCAGCCGAACGCCTCGACGAGGAAGCCGCCCACCACCGGCCCGGCGGACAGGCCGATGCTGCCGGCCGCGGTCCACAGGCTGATCGCGCTCGCCCGCTTCGCCCCGTCGCCGTGGCAGGCGTGGTTCAGCAGCGTGAGCGAGCACGGCACGAGCAGCGCGGCGCCGACACCCTGGATCGCCCTGGCGGCGATCAGCGCCGCCGTCGTCGGGGCGAGACCGCAGCCGAGCGAGGCCGCGACGAACAGCGCGAAGCCGAGCACGAACGCCCTGCGCGCCCCGTTGCGATCGCCGAACGCGCCGGCGGAGAGCAGCAGGGACGCGAACGCGAGCGCGTAGGCATCGACGACCCATTGCAGACCGCCGACCCCCGTGCCGAGATCGGCGCCGATCCTGGCGAGGGCGACGTTGACGATCGAGACGTCGAGCTGGACGAGCGCGAAGCCGAGCCCGGTCGCGGCGACGACGATGCGCAGGTCGCGCGAGGATTTCTGGATGTTGCTGGACATAGCCAAGATGTGGCCGTCCAGCACGTGCCTGTCCGCACCGATCGCTTCGCCCGCGGCCGAAGCGATCCAGCGAGCTATCCGGCCGCCAGACGCGTCGTACGATAGAGCGCGCGTAGCGGGCAGGTGAAGCCGATGCTGTCGAGCGTAAGCATCTCGTCAGGAGCGATCCGCGCTGGCTCGGCCGGCCAACTTCCGTCGGACTGCCGGCGCAGCAAATCGGCGCCGATCTCGTCGGAGCGCACGATGAGAATTTCCCGCACGCTCGGGATGGTCGCGTAGGTCCAGACGTTGGACCACGTCTCGGCCTTGTTGCTCGGCGAGAGGATTTCGACGATCAGCACGGGATTGTCGATCGTCGGCCTCCTCCGTCGTGTAGCCGTGCAGGTGACGGCCAAGTCAGGGATGCGGACGTTGTGAGCAGCCCGCACGCGCGGCACGATTCCGGGGTTGAGCAGGACGCTGCAAGGGCTGTCCCGTTCCACGCAGATGATTGCCGATCAGGCGCGCGCCCAGCTCGGCTTGGATCGCGCCGTGCGTCCGGTTGGCGGGCGCCATCGCCTGCGGCTCGCCATCGACCAGTTGCCATCGTTTGCCCGGGCGCGTCCCAGACCAGGAACTCGGCGGTGGACATGTCTCCGGGATCTTCGGAGGCCGCGTCCATCGCCCGAACCTAGCACATCCCGCCGGTATCCGGTTCAGGCCTTCTCCACCTGGCTGTACTCCAGCTCCACCGGCGTCGAGCGGCCGAAGATGGAGACGCTGACCTTCACGCGGCCCTTCTCCTCGTCGACCTCCTCGACCGTGCCGTTGAAGCTGGTGAACGGGCCATCGGCGACGCGGACCTGCTCGCCGACCTCGAACAGCACGGCGGGGCGCGGGCGCTCCACGCCCTCCTGGGTCTGCTTCATGATGCGCTCGGCCTCGGCCTCGCTGATCGGGCTGGGGCGCAGCTTGGTGCCGAGAAAGCCCGTCACCTTGGGGGTGTTCTTCACCAGGTGCCAGGCGTCGTCGGTGAGGTCCATCTTCACCAGCACGTAGCCGGGGAAGAACTTGTGCTCGGCGTTGACCTTCTGGCCGCGCCGCACCTCGACCACCTGCTCGGAGGGCACCAGCACCTCGTCGAACTGCTCGGCCAGCCCCTTCGAGGCGGCCTGCTCCTTGATCTGCTGGGCGATCTTCTTCTCGAAGCCCGAGTAGACGTGGACCACGTACCAACGCTTGGCCATGAACAAACCCCCTCAGATCCCGGCGGCGAACAGCGCGCGCACGCCGACGCCGATGACCTGATCGACGACCAGGAAGAAGACCGCGGCAAGCGCCACCATCGCGATCACCAGGCCGGTCGTGACCAGCGTCTCCTTGCGCGACGGCCAAGTGACCTTGGACACCTCGCTGCGCACCTCACGCACAAATCTCGCCGGATCGACCGCCACGAAAACAACTCCCTTGTCGCGAATGGTGCTTTAGCACCGCGCGCGTCCCGCGGGAACGCGCCGCCGGACCGGGGCCGCGTGTTCCTGGCAGGGGTGGAGGGTCTCGAACCCCCAGCCTCCGGTTTTGGAGACCGGCGCTCTAGCCAATTGAGCTACACCCCTGCACGGCACAGCCGCTCCTCCGCCGGAGGAAGCCGGACGCGCAGGGGGCGTATGAAGAGCGCGGGAGGCCCCGTGTCAAGGGTTGCCGCGTCAGGGTCCGAGCGTCCGAGCGCTCGGGCGGCATTGGAGCGGGTGACGGGGATCGAACCCGCACAACCAGCTTGGAAGGCTGGGGCTCTACCATTGAGCTACACCCGCGCCGAGGCGCCAACACTCTTCGGCTAGCTCCTGCCACTATTAGCGCACGGGCGGTTCGCGCGCAAAGCCTTGACCGGCCGCGACCGCCGGCGACGTCGGCTCAGGAATCGCCGGAGGGCGGCAGCGTGGCTGGACCCGCCGGGTCGGCGAGCGGCCAGAAGCGTCGGGCCGCCCATCCGGCGCCGGCCGCCACGCCAGCAGCACCAGCCCGATGGCGGGCTCCGGGAATGTCGCCGCGCGGCGGGGCGGAGCGGAGGCGGCGTCGGCGGCGGCGGGAACGGCTCGGGCGGGCCGAGATCCGGGGGCGGCTGCGGCAGAACAATGGACGGAGGGACATCGGTAAGGCTGAAATTCCGAGGCAGCGCGGGCAGGCCGGACCCCAGCGGGCCGAGACCCTGGAGCGGGCCGATGCCGCCACCCTGAGGCGGCGAGGTCATGTCGCCGCCTTGGCCTGACGCCGCCGATTGTCCCATCGCTCCGGGTGCGCCCGCGGCCGCGACCGCGACCAGGGCGGAGCCGGGGGCCAGTGCGGCACCGGTCGCGAAGCTCGCCGCGACCATGCCGGCCCCGAGCAATCCCGCGCCGACCGCGTGGCAGACGACTTCAAGGCGCGGCGGGATGCGGTGCGCGACGTGATGGGGAATGTGCGATACCCGATGCCGGACGCCACGAAACGGCCCGTGCACCGCTCCCCGCACGACATGGCGAGCGATCTGGGAACAGATCGCGACGAGGGGCATGATCGACAATGACTGGGCTCGCCGGAGATGGGGCGACGCGCATCAGCGCCGGCGGCACCGTCGTCGAAATTCGTCTACAATTTGTTAAGATGGTGGAGGGGGTTGGATTCGAACCAACGTAGGCGTACGCCAGCGGATTTACAGTCCGCCCCCTTTAGCCACTCGGGCACCCCTCCGCCGAAGCCGCGCATAATTGCCATTGGCCGGCCTATTGTCAACGAACTCCGAACCGCAGCCGGCGGGAGCGCCTGTGCAGCACGCGCCCGGGCCGCTATACCCGGCTGCAATGAAACCTCCCCACTCCGGCCGCCCCGGCGGCTCCGGCCGTCCGCCCTCCGATCACGGCCCGCGCCGGCCCCAAGGACCGCGCCCGAGGCCGCGCCCCAGGGACCGCGTCCCCAGGCGGCCAACGCCCGCCCGGACAGGGGCCGCGACCGCACGGCCAGGGTTCGCGACCGGAGGGATCACAGGCCCGGCCGGCGCGAGCGGCGGGCGGCGCGCTCAGGGCAAGCCCTTCCAGGCTCGCCCGGCGCACGGACCGTCGCATCGCGGCCGTCGAACCATGGACAGTCGCCCGCGTGGCGGCGGCGAGTATCGCCGGCCGCGAACCGAGCCGGCCGCGCCGCGTCCGCCGGAGGTGCCGCGCGGCGACGGTGTGGATCTACGGCCAGCACGCGGTCGCCGCCGCACTGAGCCAACCCGGCGCGCCGCCTGCGCCGGCTGCTGCTGACCGAGGAGGCCGAGCAGAGCCTGGCGCAGCGCCTGCGGCAGCCCTGGCCGCTTGCAGCCCGAGCGCACCGAGCGCGCGCGCGTCGACCATCTGCTCGGGCGCGACGTGGTGCATCAGGGCGCCGCGCTGCTCGCCGACCTGCTGCCCACGCCCTCGCTGCAGCACGCGCTGGAGCGGCCGGGGCCGCTGCTGGTGCTCGACCAGGTGACCGATCCGCGCAATGTCGGCGCGATCCTGCGCTCGGCCGCGGCGTTCGGCGTGGCGGCGGTCATCACGCAGGACCGCAACGCGCCGGAGGAGACCGGCTCGCTCGCCAAGGCGGCTTCGGGCGCGCTCGAAACCGTGCCGCTGCTGCGCGCCGTCAACATCGCCCGCACCCTGATCGCGCTGAAGGCGGCGGGCTGCTGGGTGGTCGGGCTGGATGCCGGGGGCGGCAATCCGCTGTCCGGCCCGGCGCTGGCCGAGCGCCGCGCCGCCCTGGTGCTGGGCGCCGAGGGCGAGGGGCTGCGCCGGCTCACCCGCGAGACCTGCGACGAGGTCGCGGGCCTCACCATGCCGGGCGCGATGGAGAGCCTTAACGTCTCGGCCGCCGCCGCCGTGGCGCTGTATGAACTGACGAGGCGGGAGCATGACGGGCGGCCATGAGCTTCGATGCGGAACGCGTGGCCGAGCTGATCGCCGAGACCCGGCGGCAGCGCCGGCGCATGGCGCCGCTGCCGCCGGATCTGGCTCCCGGCCACCGCCGCCGAGGGCGCCGCCGCGCAGGCGGCACTCGCGCGTCGGATGCGGCGCCATGCCGCCGGCCGGCTTCAAGATCGGCGCGACCGCCAAGCGGATGCAGGAATATCTCGGCCTGAGCGGTCCCGTCGCCGGCTTCATGCCCGCCGCCGGGCTGCATCCGAGCGGCGCCGCGCTGCCCTTCGCGGGGTTCACCAACCCCGGCGTGGAATGCGAGATCCTGGTGCGGCTGGCGCGCGACATCCCGCCCGGCCCGTGCACGCCGGACGCAGGCGCGCGCGGCGGTCGGCGCGCTGTTCGCCGGCATCGAGATCGTCGAGAACCGCTACGGCGACCTCGCCGCGATCGGCGTGCCGAGCCTGATGGCCGATCAGGTGTACCATGCCGCCTGCATCGCGGGCGATCCGCCGGCGGACTGGCGGGCCCTCGACGTCCCGGCGCTCGCCGGACGCATGACGGTGAACGGCGAGGTGCGCGGCGAGGGACTGGCGGCCGACCTGCTGGGGCATCCGCTGAACTGCCTGGCGTGGCTCGCGGGCTCCGAGGAGGCCGCCGCGTTCGGCGGGCTGCGGGCGGGGCAGATCATCATGCTGGGCAGCGTGACCCCGCCGATCTGGCTCGACGGACCGTCCGTGGTGACGGTGGCGTTCACCTCGCTTCCGCCGGTCGAGGTGCGTCTCACGTAGCCGTGTGTGACGCAGCCAACGTCGCGTTAACCTGGATGGACGACACTCCCCTTTGACCGCGCGTGTCCCTCACGTGTCCCGCGGCACGTATCGGCAATCGCCAAAAAGGCCGGACCCGGAAAAAAGCCTCCATGCTTTCCGACTGGAACCTGCTGTCCGACGATCTGCAGCTTGCCCTCTCCCGGGCAGCGCTTGGCCGAGCGGCGGAAACGCTCGCCGGACAGGCCGAAACCCTGGCGCGCGAGATCGAGGCCGGGCACCTGGCCGATTGCGGCGGCCCGGACGCGCTGCGCCTGTTCGCCGCCGTGATCCGCGTCACCGGCCAGGTCGAGCCCGCGATGGCGGGCCACGCGTAGCCCGACGCGGCGCGAACGCGCCGAGGGCGCCGCCTCGCGGCGACGCCCTCGGGTGGTCGAGGCTATTTTGGCGTTCAGCCCTGGGTTGGCGTTCAGCCCTGGTCGGTGCTGGCGTTCCCGCCGAGGTTCACCGCGACGAAGGCCGGCTGGCCGTTGCGGATGATCCGCAGCGCCAGGGCCTGATCCGACCCGCCCGTCGCCGAGCGGATCGCCTTCACCGCGTCGGACGGCGACGCGACCGACTTGCCGCCCACGCCGACGATCACGTCGCCCGGCTGGATGCCCGCCTGGTCGGCCGGCGAGCCGGGCTGCACCTGCGCCACCACCGCGCCCTTCACGTCGCCCGGCAGGTCAAGCTGCTCGCGCGCCTCCGGGGAGACCGGTGCGAGGGCCACGCCGAGCCGCGCGCGACCCTCGTGCTGGCCGGCGGTGTTCTCCGCCGTCTGGCTCTCGTTCGGCTGCTGGCCGACCGTCGCGGTGACGGTCTGCTGCTTGCCGTCGCGCATGATCTCGAGCTTCGCCTGGTCGCCCGGCTTCACGTTGGCGACCTGCACCGCGAGCTCGCGCGGATTGTCGATCTTCTGCCCGTTCACCGCCTGCACCACGTCGCCCGGCTCCAGGCCGGCCTTCGCGGCGGGGCTGTCCGGGTTGACGCCGGCGATCAGCGCGCCGCCCGACTGCGCCAGGTGCAGCGCCTTGGCCATGCCCTCGCTGATCTTCTGCGCCTCCACGCCGACATAGCCGCGCGTGACGTGGCCGTTCGCCTCGAGCTGCGCCACGACCGACTTCACGGTGTTCGACGGAATGGCGAAGCCGATGCCGATGGAGCCGCCCGACGGCGAGAGGATCGCGGTGTTGATGCCGATGACCTTGCCGTCCTCGGTGAACAGCGGGCCGCCGGAATTGCCCTGGTTGATCGGCGCGTCGATCTGGATGAACTGGTCGTACGGGCCCGCGCCGATGTCGCGGCCGAGCGCCGAGACGATGCCCGCCGTCACGCTGCCGCCGAGGCCGAACGGGTTGCCCATCGCGACCACCCACTCGCCGGGCTTCACGGTGGAGGAGTCGCCGAGCTGGATGTAGGGCAACGGGTGCTTGGCATCGACATGCAGCACGGCGACGTCGGTGCGGGCGTCGTGCCCGATCACCTTGGCCGGGAGCTGCGTGCCG
Source organism: uncultured Alphaproteobacteria bacterium (assembly GCA_963799825.1). Taxonomy (GTDB): domain Bacteria; phylum Pseudomonadota; class Alphaproteobacteria; order Acetobacterales; family Acetobacteraceae; genus JAFKFI01. The sequence continues at coordinate 466,676 of CAWCYL010000006.1, read as the reverse complement.
TCATCGAGCGTGACGCTGACCGACTTGGCACCCTTCACCACGTGGTTGTTGGTGACGATCGTGCCGTTCGGATCGACGATGAAGCCCGAGCCGCGCGCCTCGACGGCGCGTGGCCGCGCGCCGGGCATCTGGAAGGGCATCCCGCCCTCCTCGTCGGTCATCGCCTGCGGTCCCAGCTTGGAGGTGATCGACACCACCGCCGGCTTGACCTTGCTCACGAGGTCGGTGAAGTCGGGCACGTTGTGCGCGAGCGCCGCTCCTGGCGGGTTGACCGGCTGGCCCTGGGTCTCCTGCATCGTGGCGGCGAGGCTGACATGGCCGGCCGCGAAGCCGCCGAGTGCCGTGCCAGCCAGCAGCACGGCCGCCAGTGCTGCGCGCCGGCCGCGACCGCGCGGGTTATTGGGGTTCGTCATTGGGGTTCTCCATGTTCGAGTGAGCGGCGGCAGAGGCGCCGGCGACAGGGCGAACATGCGACTTGGAAGTGAACGTTCCTATGGTGCTACGATTAAACCCGTTTCATCCGCCGCGAAACCCTCGACGCGCCCCGCCGCTTTTGCGATAGGACACGCCGGGCCGGGTTAGCACAGCGGTAGTGCAGCGGTTTTGTAAACCGAAGGTCGGGGGTTCAAGTCCCTCACCCGGCACCGCCGGTTGCTCCCCATGAAGCGTCGATCAGGTCGGCAAGGAATTCGGACCCTGGGCGGACCCCGGTAACTGCCACCTGGTCGCGGGCCCTGGTGCACGCCACGTAGAGGAGGTGCCGCTCGCTGGCGAAGACCTCGTCGAGCTGGGCCTCCTCGGACGCCTGCTCGATGCGCGACTGCAGCGGGATCACCTCGTCGTCGCACGCCATCACCGCGACCGCGCGCGCCTCCAATCCCTTCGCCAGGTGCATCTCGCCGATGGCGACACGGTCGCCGCTCTCGGCGGTTCGGTCGGCCAGGGAGGTCCATTTCTGCCCGGCGGCCTTCACCGCGGCTTTCGCGCGGTCCAGCTGCTCGATCGAGCGGACCAGGACCAGCATCTCCCCCGGCGCGACGCCGCCGGCGATGCGCTCGGCGATCCAGGCGCCCACGAAGGCGATCTCCGCCGCCGCGTCCGCGAACAGGCGCACCTCGGGCTCGGGGCCCTCGAAGACCGAGATGGTGCCTTTGCGGCCCTCCTCCAGCCCGTCCACGTCGCGCACCTGCAGCGGCAGCAGCAGGTCCGCGCGGCGACGGATCTGGTGGGAGGTGCGGTAGTTCACCTTCAGCGTGGCCGAGCGTCCGCGCACGTCCACGCCCTGCGACAGCCAGGAGAAGGGCGGCTGGAAGATGCGCTGGCCGAGGTCGCCGGCGAAAAACAGGTTGTCGGGCCCGGCCGGCACGATCGCCGCGAGCATTCGCAGCTGCGGGATGCTGATGTCCTGCGCCTCGTCGATCACCGCGGCGCTGAACGGCTTGTCCGCCCGTGGCCCGTAATGCGCGGCCACCCGCGCCACCACTTCGGCCCAGCTCATGACGTTGCGCTCGCGCAGCTGCGCCTGGGCGCGCTGGAACACCGCCCACAGCGCCTCGCGCTGGCTGCCGCCGATGCGCGTCTTGCGGCCGAGGCGCGACACGTCGCGATACGCCTCCCAGCTGCGCAGCTGCCAGGCATCGACCACCTGCCGCCATTCCGTCAGCAGGAAGCGGTGGCTGAACCGGGTTTCTTTCAGTTCCTGCGCCGCGCTGTTCAGCGCGGCGTCCACCTGGCTGGCCGACGCGATGTTGGGAATAGCGCCGAGCGCCGCCTCGTGCAGCTGGTGCGCGATCCAGTCCACGTAGCCCACCGTGATGCGCGCGGCGGCCGGCTCGGCGGGCTCGATCAGCCGGCCGAGTTTTACCTTCAGCGCCTGCGCCAGCGGCTTCGAGAAGGTCGCCAGCAGCACGCGGCCATCGGCGGAGCGACGGGAGAGATGGACGGCGCGGTGCAGCGCCACCACCGTCTTGCCGGTGCCGGCGGACCCGCTGACCCGCGCCGGTCCGCCAAAGCGCCGCTCCACCACATCGCGCTGCGCCGGATGCAGGAAGACCGTCCATTTCTCCCAGGGATAATCCAGGGCGAGGCGCAGCTCCTCCTGGTTGGCGATGACGCGGAAGCGGCGCTGCGCGTCGGGATGGGCGAACGGGTCGGCCGCCGGGGGCGCCGCGACGGGCCGCGCGGGCTTGCCGCCGACCGCGAGCTCGAGCAGCGCGTCCATCGCCTCGGCCGGAAGATGGCTGGCGAGCGCGAACAGCCCGTCCTCGTCCACCGCCTGCACCGGCGCGATCCAGTCGGGCGGCACGCCATAGGCCAGCAACTGCTCGGCGGAGATGTTTGCGAAAAGCGCCGGCCCGGCGCCGGCCGGCGGTTCCGCCGTCGCCGACGGCCGGCCGGGTCGGCGGGACAAGAACCTGTTCCTGCCGCTCCACGAGCTCGACCATCTGGGCGGCGCCGGTGCTTGGGTGAGCCTCGATGCGGCGCCGCTCGGCCCAGCGATAGGCGTCGTCGTGCCGATCGACGTAGCACAGCAGCAGGCTCGACGGCGTGCGGTGCAGCACGATGCGGATGTCGTCGTTCACGCGTGCGGTCCAGAAATTCCTGTCCTGTGAGCGCTCGACGCGATGCAGGCGCAGTCCGTGCGCCGTCGGATCGACCTGGATGTCGAACACGGTGGTCTTTACCGCCTTCTGCTCCTGGCCGGGCAGACGGCCCAGGCTGGCGGTGAAGCTGTCGGCGATGCGGAGATCCACGTCAGCGCCTCACACCAGTCGCCCCTTGCCGTGACTCCTTCCTCCCATGCAGCCGTCATGCTCCGCGAATGCGGAGCATCCACGACTTCCTTTTCGGGGCGCGACAGTCGTGGATGGCCGGCCTTCGCCGACCATGACGAGAGCGTGGTCGGTGCTTGGGACTGCTGCACTCACACCGAGAACACCTTCATCACCTCGTCACCGAAATGATTTATCACCTTGACCGCGATGCGCCCGCTGGCGGGGCGGGGGAACGGGCGCGAGGTGTCGCGGTACAGGCTCTCCCAGGCCTCCTCGTCGATCTCCGCACGCAGCGTGGTTTTCAGCGCCTTGTAGGGATCGTTGGCGCCGAGGAAGTAGGCGTGGCGCACGAAGAAACTCTCCTCGTCGTAGTCGGTGTCGATGAACCAGGCGGCGATGTCCTCGGTGCCGCCGGCGCGCACCTCGCCGCGCGCGGGGTCGAAGATGTCGAGCCCGGCGATGCGCACCTGCACCTGCTCGTCGGGCAGCGCGGTGATCGCGACGTCGGGCTCGCCGAACACCACGAACAGGTTGCCCGCGCCGGTGTTCTTGAGATCGTCGGCCATGTGCAAATCGGGGTTCATGCGGGCGCGGACCACCTGCACCGGGCCGAGCTTGGCGAACTCGCTGGCGTGGGCGTCGAAGTTGAAGGCGCAGGCGATCAACAGCGAAAAACCGGCCTCGGCCGCCTCGCGCGCGGCGGCGACCAGGTCGGGGCGGGCGACGGTGCCGAACTCGGGGCCGATGAAGACGGCGGCGCGGCGCTCGGCCTCGCCCTCCATGAACCTACCCTCGGCGGCGACGTAGCTGCCGGGCCACGGCGGCGAGGCTGGTGAAGACGATGCGGTCCTCGCGGCGCGCCTGATGCACGCCGCTGGTCTTGAGATGATCCAGCACCACCTGCGCGAAATCGGTTTTTTCCCAGGACTGCGGCCCCCGCGTGCGACGCGGTGCGGGACGGCCGGCCTCCGCCGCCTCGCCGGCGACCACCTCGTCCCACAATTCGTCGTCGTCGGTCGGCACCACGCGATGCGGCGAGAGGCTTTCCACCGTGAACGGCCCGGCGACGCGCACGCGGCCGGGATCGGCGTAGGGCTTGTCGTGCAGCGTCTCGAACTCGGCGCGCGCGGCGATGGAGGCGTCGATCTCGCGCTGGCGGGCGATGCGCGCCTTCCACCACTCGGCATGGAGCGCGCCGGCGGCGGCCGGCCAGCCCGGCTCGGCCTCGCGCGGCACCTGCCACTCCTCCCAGGTCTTTTTCCAGTGCCGCGTTCAGCTTCTGCCGCAGTGGTTCGAGCGTGGCCTGCCATCGACTCCCAGATCACGTCGATCTCGGCGTTGTTGGCGATGGATTTCAAGGTGACGTGCGGCACCCGCTCGCAGACGAAGCCGTGGCGGATGTCGCCGTGGGTCGGCGTGTCCGACGGCGGCGGTGCGGGTGATCTCTCCCGCCTTGCGCTGACCCTCCTTGCTGTCGGCCAGCAGGTAGTAGGGATAGCGCGCGCCCATGACGCGCGACCGGGCGAGTGCCAGGGCCACGCGCGAGGTATCGATGGTGATCCAGCGCCGGCCCCATTGTTCCGCCACGGTGGCGGTGGTGCCGGAGCCGCAGGTCGGATCGAGCACGAGGTCGCCGGGGTCGGTGGCCATGAGGAGGCAGCGTTGAACAAGTTTTGTGCCGGTCTGAACCACATAGATTTTGTCGTCGGTGAAACTTCCCGTGCCAGTATCGGACCATATATTTCCGATACGTCTGCCAACCCTGAAAATCGTACCAATCGATGCTGCCTTCCATTCCTAGGAAGCCAGGCTGGTCCAATCGCTTGATTCCAGACCGCGGAAGCCGGCTTCCAATGGTTGGTCGGTGGACCAACACTGCCGCTCCTCGGTGACAGGACTCCCCTCGATCAGAACTGGCATCCGCCCCCATGTGACGCGGGTGCGGCTGTTCGGCGGTCGCTGTGCCTGCTGCGGCGAGCGCGCCATCGCTGCCGCACCCGCCGGGCTTGAGCCTGGCTCGCCCTTTGGCAAGTCGATCGAGGCGCTGGTGGTCTACCTGCACTACGCCCAGGCGATCGGCCTCGAACGACTGCGGACGCTGCTCGGCGAGATCTTCGCCCTGTCGATCAGCGAAGGGGCGATCAGCAACATGCTCGCTCGCGCCAGCGCACCGCTGACCGCCGCCGCGACAGTGATCGCGGCACAAGTCACCACGTCGGACGTGATTGCCTCCGACGAGACCTCGGGACGGGTGATGAAGAAGACGTGCTGGGAATGGGTGTTCGTCAGCGCCGTCGCGGTGCTGCACATCATCCGCCCCAGCCGCGGTGCTGACGTGGTGCGGGCACTGTTCGGCGGGATGCGTCCGCGCGTCTGGGTGTCCGACAGCCTCGCCAGCCAGCGCGGGCATGCCGATCTGTGGCAGGTCTGCCTCGCGCATCTGCTGCGCGACGCGCAATACGCCATCGACTGCGGCGACGACGCCTTCTCGGCGGCGTTCAAGCGTCTGCTGCTGCGCGCGATTGCCATCGGCCGACGACGCGAGGCGCTGCAAGATACCACGCTGCGGCAGTATCGCGCCGATCTGGACCGCAGGCTCGACCGGGTGCTGGCGCTGCCGCGACGCGGCGAGATGGCGGAGAAGCTGCGTCGCCGCATCGCCCGCGACCGCGAGCATCTGTTCGTGTTCGTGACCGACCGCGGGGTGCCGCCAACCAACAACGTCTCCGAACGCGCGCTGCGGCCAAGCGTGATCTTCCGCAAGGTGACGAATGGGTTCCGCTCGGAATGGGGCGCCGATACCTACGCCGCCTTCCGCTCCGTCGTCAGCACCGCGAAGGCCAACGGGCGCTCCACACTGGGCGATCTGCGTGCGACGCTGGCGGTCGCCTTACCCGATGGCAGCGTCAGCCAACCAGGGTGAGCAATTACCGATAGCCTGTGCGCGGAAGTCATCCAACACGCGAACATAGGTTAGACTGTTGCTAGCCTTGCCGATGCGCTGCGCCTTGATGAGGCGCGCCATCCCGATCTCCCCTGTCTTCCAGTAACCCCGGCCAGGTCCATAGGTTTTTCCTTCAACTTGGACAGGAAAACTACCGGGAGGACGCTGCGAGGTAATGTTGTCAAAGCGGAACACGCCTGCAGTTCGCCCCGCCTGCCTTTCATCTGTAGAAATTTGTCGCGCCGAACCATTTTCTTCTCTAATCCACTTATAAACTCCGGAACGGTCTGCTCCTAAATCTTTCTCCAGGAATGGTGACCTGAACTTCACAGATTCGTGGGATTTCGCGTACCAAAGTATGTAGTCGGCCGTTCCCGGTATTAATTCGGAAGTTTGGCTGGCAGTCTTTGTTACCGATATTTGGCTACAAAAGTTTTCTGGCCCAAATACCTCGTCTGCCACGAGGCGGACTCGATGCACATTCTCATCGCCAATCTGCACAAAAATGCTTCCGCTCGCGTGCAGCAGATCGCGCGCCACCGTCAGCCGGTCCCGCAGATAGGTCAGGTAAGAGTTGATCCCGTGCTTCCACGTATCACGGAACGCTTTTACCTGTTCCGGCTCGCGGCTGATCTGGTCCGCCTTGCCGTCCTTCACGTCGCGCGAGCGGGTGGAGACCTGCCAGTTGGAATTAAATTTTATCCCGTAGGGCGGGTCGAGATAGATGCACTGCACCTGCCCGCGCAGGCCCTCCTTCTCGGCCAGGCTCGCCATCACCTGCAGGCTGTCGCCGAGGATAAAACGGTTCGACCAGTTCTGGTCGTGCGCGTAGAACTCGAACTTCGCCTCGGCATCGGGCAGGCCATTGAAGTCGTCGTAGAATGAAAGCTGCTCGCCCTCCGCCTCGCCGCGCCGACGGCGCGACTGGCGCAGCAGGTCGGCGATGATCGCGTGGGGCGAATTTTCTCCTGCACATAGAGCGGCGGCGCCTGCACCACGAGGTCGGACCAGTCCTGCTCGTCCTTGCCGCGCCACACCAGTTGCGGATCGAGGTCCGGGTTGCGCGGCCGCCGCTCGCCCTCGGGCAGCGGCGTCTCGCGCGAATACCGCACCTGCCGCGGCGCCGCGTCCTCCGCCGCCACCAGCGACTGCAACTCCGCGGTCGGGATGTTCCTCCGCCGCGCCCGCGCGTGCGTCAGCGTCTCGACCGCGATCGGCTTTTTTGCCATTTTCGTTGTTCCTGTTACGCCGCTGCGCTGACCGGCGCGCCGGCGCGGAGTTGGTCGATCAGTTCGTCGAACCGGGCCTCGATCTCGAACACGGCGGTGAACTCCGCAAAAGTCCAGCGGCCAAAACGGGACAAATTGTTCACGCCCGGCACCCACAGCCGGCGCATCGTCTCGGCCTTGAGCTGCGCGTCGCCGCGGCGAAATCCCTTGATCTCGACGATGACGTTGAGCGGGTCGGGCCGGCCGTCGTCCACGCGAAGAACGAAATCGGGCAGATAGCGCCGTGGCGTCGCACCGTCGCGATACGGCACCTCGAGCCCGAGCGCCTGGTTCTTCACATAGGCCAGCACATGCGGGTTGCGCTCGGCCACCCGGCAGCACTCTGCTTCCCACGGGCTGTCGCACGCCACGATGTTGACGTGGCAACGGTCGCGGCCGGTGGTCCAGCGGATCCGGCTTGCTTGTAGTAAAATTGACGAAGCGGGAGCTGCCCGTGGGTTGTAGGGGTCGAGGATCGCCTTGATCCGCTTCTCGCCGACCAGCCCCGCCTGACAGGCGAGGTAGATGCGCTCGGCGGCCTGGGCGGCCATCTCCTGTAACATGAGCTGTGCCGGGAAGGTGCCGCCGCTGCATCGCAGATAGCCGCCGTCCAGCCATTCGCGGGTGATGCGCTTGAGCTGGCCGAACAGATGCAGCTTCGGCTCCTCGCCGGGGTCGCGGAAGTGCTGATAGAGCAGGTGCTTGGCGAGGTTGTACGACACCGTGCTGGGCCGCACCTTGTCGAGATGCTTCACGTCCAGCGTCACGCCCTCGCCGACGATGCCCTCCAGCAGCACCGAGCAGGGACCGACCAGCAGCGGCGTCAGCTCCAGCACCGAGTCCGGCCCGAAGGTCGCGCGCAGCCGCTCGTTCGGCAGCTCGACGCGATAGCCGGAGACACGAGGAAAAATGATCTCCAGCGCCTCGCGCGCCCGCACCGCCTGCACGCGCACCGTCTCGGCCGGCTTGGTCGGCTTGACCACCACGGGCTTGGCGGTGAAGTTGAACGGAATGCCGAGGATGTCGGCGTATTCGGCATCGAACAGCCCCTCCGCGTTCAGCTCGTAGGATTGCCGGCGCAGCGCGCGGCCGACCACCTGCTCGCACAGAAGCTGCGTTCCGAACGCGCGCACGCCTAGCACGTGCGTCACCGTGTTGGCGTCCCAGCCCTCGGTCAGCATCGAGACGGAGACGACGCAGCGCACGCCCTCGCCGAGGCGGCCGGCCTTGCCGACGGTGTTCATCACCTCGCGCAGCAGATCCTTGTCGGTCAGCCCCTCGGCGGCGGCGGCGCCGTCGCGCTGCACGATCTCGCGCTTGAACTGCTCGATCTCGACGGCGGCGGCCTCGCGGAACTCGGGGTCCAGCGCCTCGTCGGATTCCAGCTGCTCGCTGTCGATCAGCAGGGTCCGCATCCGCGGCAGGCGGTTGCCGTGTTCGTCGTAGTTGCGGAACAGCTCCAGCCGGCCGTCGTGGAAATGCGTGGCGCCGTGCTCGTCGGCGCGCTCGAAGCCGGAGATGAACTCGTAGACCAGCTTCGACGTGGACGTGTTGTTGCACACCACGATGAACACCGGCGGGGTGCTGATGTTCTCGTCCGCCCAGAGCTGGAACACGCGGGCGTAGTGGCCGTACAGCGCCTCCAGCGCGGTCTGCAGCTTCGAGGGCAGGCTCAGCGGGTCGAGCTCGCCGCCCGCGCCGCGCCCCTTCTTCGGCATCTCCTTGCCGATATTGGCCCACAGGTCGCGATAGATCGGCATGTCGCCGGTCGGCAGGTTGTCGGCGACCGGGATGCGCGGCAGCTTGACGATGCCGCACTCGATCGCGTCCATCAGCGAGAAATCGCTGACCGTCCAGGGGAACAGCGTGCCCTCGGCGTAGCCCGAGCCGCGCAGGAAGAACGGCGTGGCGGACAGGTCGTAGATGGCGCGCAGGCCGAGATGGCGCTTGACCGTCTCGATGCCGGTGATCCAGAGGCGCGCGGCCTTGTTGTTCTTCTCGGCCTCGCGGCGGTCGTCGCCGGTCAGGTCGGCATCGCCGCCCGGCCGCTCGCGGTAGCAATGGTGCGCCTCGTCGTTCAGCACGATGATGTTCGGGATGCCCATCAGCTCCGGCATGACCCGTTGCAGCATCTGCCCCTCGGTCTCGGCGGTGTCGATCTCGCCGTCGCGGCCCTGCAGCAAGGCGCGGCCGACCCTGCGACACCTCCATGCGCTCGCGGCGCCTGAAGGCGTGGAAGTTGGTGATGACGATCTTCGCCTTGCCCAGCTCCGGCAGCATGTCGTCCGGCACGAGCTGGCGGGAGCGGTAGTAGCTCTCGGGATCGTTGGGCAGCAGCACGCGCAGCCGGTCCTTGATGGTGATGCCGGGCGTGACCACCAGGAAGCCGCGGGTGAACCGCTTGCTGTTCGGGTGGCGGACGGCGTTCACCGTCTGCCAGGCGATCAGCATCGCCATCACGGTGGTCTTGCCGCTGCCGGTGGCCATCTTCATCGCCAGCCGCAGCAGCTCGGGATTCGCCTGGACGTTGGCGCCGTCGATGTGGTCGAAGAACTTCTTGCCGCGCGGCCCCAGCCCCGGCGCCACCTCGGTCAGCCAGATCATCGTCTCGACCGCCTCGACCTGGCAGAAGAAGGGGCGCGGCCCGGTGAAGGCGTAGGTGCGCCAGTGCTGCAGCAGGCGCTGGGTCGCCGGGGTGACTTGCCACTGCGAGGGGTTCGGCAGCTGCCGCCAGGCGTCCACGTACTGGCGGATTTCGTTGATGATCGGCGTCGGGTTGTACTCGACCTCGGCATCGGACAGGCCGGCGCTGTCGGTGAACGTCATCTGTGCCTGGCTGGCCGCCGTCTTGCCCTTCTTCCTGGGTTTCGGCACCGGCGTGATCAGTTCGGACCGTCGGCGTCCGGCGACCGGCGGATTGTCCGTCGGCTGCCCGTCGGCGTCGAGATCGTGGTGCCATTGCGGCGGGTCGTAGGGCGAGTTCAGGATAGGGCGTTCAAAGAAGCGGTCGCTCATATGGCTCGGCAATCCTGTCCACGCGCCTCGCTCCCACGGGCGAGGCGCTCCGTTTCAACCATCGCTTGTAGAATGGCTTCCGATGCCTTGTCACGGGCTCAGCAAACCAGCTCCTCTCGGGAACGAAAGGAGCCAAGGAGCTCACGTGGCGCCGCGTGCACTCTTGGCTTGGTCGGATCCGTCCACGCGGCCTAGTATTCACTTATTCGACCTGCCAGATTCCTGGCTGGCGCTGTTGCGAGGAACGCTCCTATTCCGATTTCTCCAGAGGTATCCTCGCCAGAGGCATCCTCGCCGACGACCGCCGCGCGGCCACGCGTTCTCTGCCGCGAGATCGGCATTCTGGACAAGGAACGGGTCGTCGATTTACTTACGCGAGGGTTCGACCACCGGCGATCGCGCGAGTTCTGGGGTCGTGCGTTCGATCGCTTGTCGGAGCATCCGACACCCCAGGGCTGCCCGGCATACGGCTACATGCTGGAGAGTGGCGGCGCCGTCGTTGGTGTGCTCCTGCTGATCTTCGCGCACGCCCGCGTCGGCGACACGATCGGCATCCGATGCAACGTCTCCAGTTGGTGTGTGGAACCCGAGTTCCGGGCCTATGCCGCGATGCTCGTCCTGCGCGCGCTGCGGCACAAGGATGCCACCTACTTCAACATCACGCCCTCTCCCCACATCCTCTCCATCCTGGAAGCGCAAGGTTTCACGCAATACTGCCGGGGGCGATTCATCGGCGTTCCGGCGCTGCGCGCGAGATCGCGTGGCACGCGCGTCGCGGTGGTCGATGAACTCGGCGCCGGCGACGACTTGCCATCCGCTGAGCGGGACATGCTTCTGGTGCACCAAGGCTACGGGTGCCTGAGCGTGACTTGCCGCGCGGCCGATGGCAGCCATCCGTTCGTCTTCGCCGTGCGCCGCAAATACGGCGTGCTGCCCTTTGCCGTCCTGATCTACTGCCGTACCCCGGAGAGCTTCGCCCGGTTCGCCGGATCATTGGGGCAATTCCTGGCCCGCCGCGGGGTGCTGCTCGTCGCGTTCGACGCAAACCAGCCAGTGCGCGGCATGGTCGGCGTGTTTCGCGATACGAACCCAAAATACTTCAGGGGCCCGGTCCAGCCACCCTTGGGGGATCTCGCATACTCGGAACTAGCCTTGTTCGACGTGTAGGACACGGCTGGGCCGCCTTGTCACGGTCGCCCGAGCAGGACTACGTGAACGAGAGATAACCCAGAAGGATCGGCAAGGTGTCGAGGCTGCTTCGGCCCGAGTTGCCACTAGCGGGCGCCGACGCGACGGGGCGCGCCCCGGAGTGACAGCCGTGTTCCGGAGAACGCTGTTCGGAACCGTGCTCTCGGCGCTCTTGCCGGTTGGCGCCCGGCGGCTCGCGGCAACCGAGCCAACCCTGCGTGCGGCCGCGGCGGCGGCCGGCCTGCGCTACGGCGCGAATTGCGACGTGTCCATTGCTGACACGCCGGCTGCCCACCAAGCGCTCTTCGCCGCGCAGTGCGCCCTGATCGCGCCGAACTTCAATTGGATCATGGCAAGTGCCGAGCCGGACGGTCTCGACTTGTCACGGCTGATGCCGACGCTCGCCTGGGCAGGCCGGCACGGCCTGGCGCTGACGGGGATGCACCTGCTTTGGCACGAGACGCAGCCGAAATGGTTCGTCTCGGCTGCCGACCGCGTTTGGGCGACGCGGCAGATGCTGCGCCATGTCCGGGCGCTGGCGTCGCGCATGTCCGGACAGATCTATGCCTGGAACGTCGTGAACGAGGAACTCGACCCGCTCGGCGCCGGCCCCCGGCCAGAAGGCTTCGTCGCCAGGTTCGGCATCCCGGCAGTCGCCAAGGCGTTCGATGCGGCGCGGCAGGCCGATCCGGCGGCGCTGCGCGTGCTCAACGAGTATGGGGTCGAGGGCGCCGGGTCGGTTTCGCAACGGAAACGCCGTGCGCTGCTGGCGTTGGTCGACGAGCTGCTGCGCGCCGGCGCACCGGTCCAGGCGATCGGGGTGCAGTCCCACCTGGAGCTTGGCATGGCTTTCGACGAAACGGGTTTCGCCCGCTTCCTGGATCAGATCGCCTCGCGCGGACTGCGCATTCTGCTGACCGAGCTGGACGTGCGGGACGTGTCGGGGCCGGGCGACATCGAGGCGCGTGACCGCGCGGTGGCCGACCTCTACGCGCGCTATCTCGCGGTGGTGCTGGCGCAGCCCGCCACGTCCGCGGTGGTCACTTGGGGCCTGTCCGATCGCTATACCTGGTTGGTGCCGGCGAGCAACCACCGCTTTGCCCGTCGTGACGGGCTTGCGGAGCGACCGCTGCCATTCGATGCCGAGTTTCAGCCGAAGCCCGCCTATTTCGCGATGCTGCGGGCATTTGAGCAGGCGCCTCGGCGTAAGCCGTAGCAGGCTGCGCCGCGTTGTTCCGACAGGTCCATGCGTCCGGACCCTGCATGAACGTCCAAAGAAGCGCATCGTGTGGGAGGAACGGGAACCCGATCTCGTAGGACGGCAAAAAAAGATCGCGAACGTCTAGTAAATTCCCATTTTGGCGATTTCCTGTTAACATTTCGTTGACGCTTTCATCCTTCCTCGCTAACGTTCGCACGGTCGCAAGCGGAGCCGCTCGGTGCGCGGCGGAATCAATATAGTCGAGCGGCCCGAGGGGGTCTGAGACATGCAGCTGCGCGAATGGTTGCGGACGTCCGGCGTGTCGGTGAGATCGTTCGCGATGCAGCTTTCGGTCGAGCGGGCGATGGTGTACCGCTATTTTTCTGGCGCAACCCCGCGGGCGCGGATCATACAACGCATCGAGCATTTGACCGGCGGCGCGGTGACGGCCCAGGATTTTTACGAAACCGCTGTCGGTCGCCCGGATCGGTCCTGTTCAGACGTCGCGGTTTCAGACATAGCGGTCAGCTCGTCCTGGCCTGCCGCGACAACACCGCGAGCTGGCGACCTTGCCGCCCTGCCCTTGGCACGGCCGCCGGATCAGGCGATCGGGCTCGACTGAGCAGCGGGGCGCCGCGCCGCCGCGGCGGCCAGTGCAGCCACGAGACCAGCGACGTCGTCCGGCTGGGTCTCGCCGTGGGTCATACAGGCGCGGATGACGCTGCGGCCCTCGAACCGCGCCACGGAAATCCACGCACGACCGGATGCGAGAACCTCGCGGACGATCGCGGCGGCATTGACGTCGCCGGGGGGAAGAAAGCAGGTCACGGCCAGGGAGGATCGGTTGACAACGTTCCAATCTCGGGCCGTCAGTCCCGCTTCGAGCTGACCTGCGAGCTCGACCGCCCGTTCGATGTGGCGCGCATACCCGCGCCACCCGGCAGCCGCAAGCGAGAGGAACAGTCGAAGGCCCACGAACCGCCGCGACCATTGCAAGGACGACACGTACGGATCGAGACCGACGGAGTTCGATGGCATGTAGTGCGCGTCCACATGGAACGTGTCGGCCAAAACGGTGTGCTTGCGGGTCAGGAACATTCCGCACCCCATCGTGGCCGCCAGCCATTTGTGAGCGTCGATCGTGACCGAGTTGGCGCGGTCGATGCCGGCAAGAACGCCACGAAGTCGGTCGGATGCCAGTACCGCGCCGCCCCAGGCGGCATCCACGTGCAGCCAGACGCGCTCCGCATTGGCGATCGCGGCGCAAGCCGTGAGCGGATCGATCATGCCGGCATTGGTCGTGCCCGCGGTGGCGGCGATCATCACCGGCACGCAGCCCTCCGCCCGGTCCGCGCCGATCATCGACGCCAGGGCGAGAGGGTTCATCCGTCCGGCCCCGTCGGTCGGCACGAACCGCACCGAATCGCGCCCGATTCCGACTTGATGGGCGATCTTCAGCCAGGCGAGATGGCTCTCGCGCGAGACGTAGAGGCAAGGTCGCCCCGAGAAGGCGCGCGACCCCTCGGTCGCGAACCCGTCGCAGGCGCTCGTCAGCGCGCAAATCAGCGCCGTGGCATTCGCCTCCGACCCGCCGGTGGTGAAGTGCCCCGTCGCGCAGGCCGGCAGCCCGACACGCGCGGCGAAAGCGGCAATGACGTGGGCCTCGATCGCCACTGCCGCGGGGGAGGTCGTGGCGGTTGCCAGCTGCGGATTGAACGCCGCGGCGATGCGATCGGCACATTGGGCCGGGAATGTCGGCGCTGGATTGAACAGGCCGAAATAGCGTGGCGACGTCACATGGACCACGCCGTGCTCGAGCTGCGCGATGGCCCAATCCATCAGCTCGGGCAGCGGGTGCGGAGTGTCGAAGTCGAAGGCGGCAAGTTCACTGCGAAACGCCGCCGGATCGAGATCCGGCGTCACCGGACCGCGCGCGACACGCTCGGTCGCGGCGATCAGCCGGCGTGTCAGCAGATCATCCAATTGCTCCCGCTCGGCCAACTCCGGGAACAGGGCATCGCTGCGCGGCATCGGTGTGGCGGATGTCCTGGCAATGACGCGATCAGATGGCGACATTCTGACCGTTGAGTTGGCTTGGTGACACCGCTCGGCGGTCCGCCGCGTCACCGCTCGCCTCGACGCAGTCCAACCAGTTCGCGAAGATGATCCCGGCCACGCCACGCCAATCGTGCGCGACGTGGGCTCCTTCCAGCGCGACGTCGAGGCGCTGCAGCAGCTCGGGCGAACGCTCGAGCGCCGCGCAATCTCCGAGCTCAGCCAATGTCGCGGTCGTCGTCCCGTCCACGCTGCCCTTGGGAGGCGTCGGCGGGCAATTCGCGTTGCCCGCGACATAGCGCCGGAAATCCCGCGAATACTCGCGAAGCAGCGCCCCCGGATCGTACTCGGGATGTCCCTGCGAGAACACGAACAGACTGCGCCGCTGGCGCATGAACATGTCCACGCCCGCATCGGGTCCGCGCGAAAGTATGTGGTAGTCGCAGGACACCAGGTCGGGCTCGCGCAGCCCATTGTAGCGCGAATGGGGGATCCGCCAGCGCGTCGGCAGACCATGCAGCAAATGGTGGTGCCCGGCGCGGTCGCATGGAAAGACGCCGGAAAGCTTGCTGGGCAGCAACACGCGCCCGATCCCGTCGAGGTGCCGCACCGCCACGTGCGCGGCGAGGCACGACCAGAAACTGACCGCCGTGTTCTCCTCCGCCCAATCGACCAGGCGCGTCAGGATGGGCCAGAAGGGCTCCTCCTCGAGCGTCGCGTGGCGGGGCGGGGCGCCGGTGACGATCAGCCCATCCAGGCGACTGTCCCACAGCGCCTCGATCGGTTCGTAGCGGCTGAGCATGTCGGCGCGCACCGCGTCCTTGCGGCGGATCTGGGGTAGGGAAAACAGCCGGATCCGCAGCGACCGGCCGCCGCCGGCGTGCGCAAGAAGATCGAAGAACTGCTGCTCGGTGCGATGCAGCACCGTATCCGGCATGTTGTTGACCAGGCCGATCGTCACCGTCCCGAACCGGCGCGCATCCGTCTGCTTCATGTCACGCTCCGGCCTTCGCACGAGGCGGCAGCCTCCAGGGCCTGGTCGAGGTCGGCGAGGATGTCGTCCACATGCTCGATCCCGATACTGAGCCGGATCGTCTCCGGGCCGACGCCGGCCTTGCGCTGGTTCTCGGGCGACATCTGCCGGTGCGTGGTGGACGCGGGATGGCAGGCGAGCGACTTGGCGTCGCCGAGATTGACCAGCCGCTTGAACAGCCGCAGCGCGTCATAGAATCGCGTGCCGGCCTCCATGCCGCCGCGGACGCCGAACGTCATCAGCGAGCACGCGTGGCCGCCCAGGTATTTCGTCGCGAGAGGGTATGCCGGGTGGTCCGGGAAGCCCGCGTAGTTGATCCAGGCAACCCGCCGGTCCTCGCGCAACGCGGTGGCGACCGCACGGGCATTGGCGACGTGACGTTCGACGCGCAACGCGACCGTCTCGATGCCCTGCAGCAGCAGAAAGGCGCTCAGCGGCGAGAGCACCGCCCCCGTGGTCCGCAGCAAGGCGCTGCGGCATCGCGCGATGTAGGCAGCCGGCCCAAAATGCTTCGCATAGACCAGCCCGTGGTACGAGGCGTCGGGCTGGTTGAACATCGGGAAGCGGTCGGCGTGCCGCTCCCACGGAAAATGCCCGCCGTCCACGATCGCCCCGCCCAGCGTCGTTCCGTGGCCGCCCATGAACTTGGTGAGCGAATGGACCACGATATCGGCGCCGTGCTCGATCGGACGAAGCAGCACCGGCGTGGCGACCGTGTTGTCGACGATCAAGGGTACGCCGTGACGGTGCGCGACCTTGGCCAACGCCTCGATATCACAGATATTGCCGGCCGGATTGCCGACACTTTCGCAGAACACGGCGCGCGTGCCCGCGTCGATCAGCCGCTCGATGTCGTCGGCCCGGTCGGTGGCGGCGGCGCGGAAGCCCATGCCGAGCCCGGACAGCACGTGCGCGAACAGCGTGTGGGTCGTACCGGTACAGTTGGGGAACGGACACCAGATTGCTGCCGGGGCCCGCGAGATTGAGGAGCGCGTAGTACAGCGCGGCCTGGCCCGAACTCACGCACAGCGCCTCGAGGCCTCCCTCCAGCGCGGCCACGCGGCGCTCCAGTACGTCCGTGGTCGGGTTGCTGATGCGGCTGTAGCGGTATCCCGGCACCTCCAGATCGAACAGCGCGGCACCGTGGGCGGCGCTGTCGAATTCGTAGGCGACGGTCTGGTAGATCGGCACCGCCACCGCGCGCGTGGCTGGGTCGCCATCAAAGCCGCTATGAAGTGCGATCGTCTCAGTCCGCATTGTCCCCGCCTCCTTGCAAACCACGGATCACCATCGTTTGCCGCGAGTTTGATCCAGACCCGTCCGGCTCGACGGGAAGGCGAGGCTTGCCCATCGCGCTACCAGCAGATGCCGTCGAACCTGCCGTCGCCCGGCATGATCTCCGGAGGCGGGGGGTTCAGCTCGATGACCACCTGCCCCTGGCGGAGCCGCGGCAAGCGGCGGCGGTCGTCGTCATCGACGTGGCTCACAACCAGTGTCTCGGCGTGCAATGCCAGCGCCTCCAGATCTTCGGTCAGGAGCGTCGCCAGATGCGGGATCCGGGTCTCGATGAATTCCCGGTTGCTGCCGATCAGGCGCGCCATCGAGACGTTGCGGTCGAAGATGCGCAGATCGTAGCCCTTGCCGTATAGCCGCTCCGCCAGTTCGACCGCGGGACTCTCGCGCAGATCGTCGGTCCGGGGCTTGAAACTCAAGCCGAGCATCCCGACGCGGCGGCTGCCGGCGGCTTCTATCATCTCGACGGCGCGCCGGACATGCTGGCGATTCGACACCAGCAGCGAGTTGAGCATCGGCGACTCGACGTCTTGGCTGCGCGCGCGATGGTTCAGCGCGCGGAGATCCTTCGGCAGGCACGAGCCGCCAAAGGCGAAGCCGGGCTGCATGTAGGCCGCGGAGACGTTGAGGCGTCGGTCGGACCTCACGATCTCCATGACGCGCCGGCCATCTATGGCGTTCGCCTTGCAGATCGCCCCGATCTCGTTGGCGAACACGATCTTGGTCGCGTGCCAGGCATTGTTCGCGTATTTCACCATCTCCGCCGTGGCCGCGTCCGTAACCAGCAACTCGCCCGGCAACGGACCGAACAGTTCGCGCAGCACCCGCTCGCTCCGGGCATCGTCCACGCCCAACACGATCGGAGATGTCTCGCGATGGTCGCGGATCGCACTGCCCTCACGCAGGAACTCGGGGCATAGGGCAACGCCGAAGGTCGCGCCGGCCGGCCGCCCCGAGGTCTCCTCGAGGATCGGCACCACCGTCTCCCGCGTGGAACCCGGCAGCATGGTCGAGCGGATTGCGACAACATGGAAGTCGGGCTTGCGTCGCAGGACGGCGCCGATCTCGGAGCAGACGCGACGAACATAGCCGAGATCGAGGCTGCCGTTGCGGTCGCTCGGCGTGCCGACGCAGACCAGCGATAGGTCGGTGTCGAAAACCGCCTCCTCCGCGTTGGTCGTCGCCCGCAGTCTCCCGTGCGCCACGCCGTTGCTGATGAGCGTCCCGAGACCGGGCTCCACGATGGGCGAGCGGCCTGAATTCAGGCAGGACACCTTCCCCGGATTGACGTCGACCGCAACCACCATGTGGCCGTCATCCGCCAGGCACGCCGCCGAGACAGCGCCGACGTAGCCGATGCCGAATACCGAGATCTTCACGACGCCCGGCACTCCGGATCTGCGCACGCCGGAGCCGCGGGCACCGGTCGGTTCACACGATACGATTCGGCAGGTGCCGTATCACAGAAGCAACTCTCCAGCCCATCCGCTTGCATGCCTGCCAATACTCATCATTAGGATCAGCCGGCGGATGGTACCCGATCCATTGCGGGCTTACAATAGAAAAGGCGCGGAGGTCTGGTCGTTCGGAGGACTACGAAAGTATATGAGAACACCAGCGCAGTGCACGGAAAGTATACAGATCGGAGCGCGGCCTGACCACTCAAAGTATACAGGAAAAGGCCGCTGCCGGCCCATCCAGCGCGGATGGATAAAGCAGCTTGCGACGACCTCGTCTGTCTGGAGGACCGAAAGAGTGGCGGAATGGATTCCGCCCTACGATGACCCGGCGAGGCCGGATCGCGTCAAGCCCGAGGCAGGAAAGCTGACGGAACTCCGGCCTGGTCCATTCCTGTCCTGGCGTCGCGAATGACAATGGCGTCCAGCGGCGTTGCGGGAGAGGTTCTCGCGGAAAACACCCCCGCCAACAAGGCCGACGCCGACAACTGCAGCGCCAGCCAGGCGTACTCCGCTCGCTCCAGGCTCCTTTTGCGCGCCAACAGCACGACGAAGGGCAGCGCGAGGACAAAGATCAGCAGCAACAGCAGGCCGGTTGAATACGGACCTCCGACCAATGCGGCGGCGACCGCCAGCAGGAGCAGCAGGCCCCACCACAAGACGGTGCCGAGCGCGAGCCGAGAGTGCCACAATGCTTTCCGAAAATATCTCCGGCCCCAGGCCGCACGCAGCAACTCGCCATACCCTTGCAGGAACCCAGTGTGCCAGCGGCGGATCAACAGGGTAATCGAGGGATCGCGGTGTCCGTAGTGGCGGACACATGGAACGTCCAGCATGAGCTGGCGCCATGCCCGGTCTCGCAACCGAAGGCCGAGCTCGAATTCCTCGACGGAGTGTAGATTGCGGTCCATGAAGTGACCAGCCTCGCGGATCGCGGCGGTCCGGTACAGGGCGCAGCCTGTAACATGATCGACCAGTCCTGAATGTCGGCCGCGGGCCTGCCGAAGCTGTCGTTCGCGGTACTCGATGGTTTCGGACGTCTCGATCAAGCTGCCGCCGACCGCTCCGAGGCGCTGGTCGTTTTCCATCGCGGCGAGGGCGGCCACGAGAAACCCCGGAAGCAGCTCCATGTCGCCGTCGACCAGCAGCAAGAACTCCCCGCGCACGAATTGCCAACCCAGGTGCCCCGCCGCGCCGCAACGCCGGTCAGCGGCATTGGCCAACTGGACGATGGTGACGTCGAATTGGCGGGCGATCTCCACGCTGCGGTCGGTCGAGATCGTGTCGGCCAGGATGATCTCCGCGTGGTACCCGGCCTCAAGGATCTCCGTCGTGAGGGAGCGTAGGCATCGCTCGATGTTCGCTTCCTCGTTCAGACATTTCACGACCACGGAAAGCAGGGGGAGATCCCGGGTATCAGTCATGGGGCAGTCATCCCAGGGAAGCCCGCCAGCAAGTCCGGGTGCATGACCGGCATTCGCAAATGGAGGCCTCCTCCACCGGCGGGCGGCTCGCGACGATAAGATTGTCAGCTTTGCGCGGAATCCTATCGAGGGCGGCCATCGTTCTTGCTTCCTCGGCCCGCGCAGCGGCGGCTAGTCCCTGGCTGCGGCCGGCCGCCACCTCAGCGCGTGCCGATGCCATAGACGAAACGGCCACGTCAGGCAAGATTCCGCCCAAGGCCGGATCGCGGCGCGCCAGCCCGAGATCGGCAAACAGACGCGGGACGCGCTGGCAGAACCGTCCGTCGGCGCTTCAGGATCGGGACACGAGGTTCCGGCTGCGGTTCATGACCGCGCCAACGAGCCGGCCTCCCATGCGTTCGACCTGGACGCGCGCGCGGACTGCTTCGGAGGCCCGCGTCGCTCCCGCCGCCACCACAAGCAGCACCTGTGGCTCGCCGTGCGCGATAGGAAGGAACCCTGTCAGGCTCGGGACCGGAGGGCAATCAAGGACGATCAGGTCATAGGCGCCCTGCAGGTCGGCCCAGAGACCGCGGAGCGGGCGGCTGGACGCATGATCCAGCGAAGCCGATTGCTCGCCGAAGCCGGTAATGAAGTTTGCCGCGTGGAACAAGCCGTATGCGGCCCTTACCTCCATCACCTCGATCACGGCCTGCGATCGGTACGACGCGATGAGGTCAGGCAACTCGGTCCCGATCGGTAGCTCGAACGCCGGGCGGCCGGTTTTCGTGCCGAGGAGAAGGGGCCTGCGGATGGGCAGGTAGCACGCCGTCGCGGCCAGCTCTCGCGCAACCGTGGAGACGCCCACACCAGCATTGGGCGCCGTCACGTGCAGCGCGACACAGATGCCACTGGCGAGCGCCGGCGCGAGTACGGCAAGCACTTGGGCGACCTCGCGCCCGATCGCCCGCGAGGTTGCGAGGCCCGTGAGCGTGCCGGCGAGGCGGATGGGCGACTGTGGCGTCGCCACCTCGCGGGACTTGCTGAATTGCTGGATGCGGTGGCCGGGCCGAGTCACATCACCGGTCAAGCCGGGAGATTCCGAGGGCTGTTCACCGCCAACTGCGTCGACCAGGCCTTGAGACGGTCTTATCAACATGGGCCCACTATATACCTACGGATGGCGGAATGGTTGGCCAATGCGGTCTTGCCCAAGGTGGCAGCGCCATTTGTAACGCGGCACGCGCCGAGCGCCCACCGCGGACTGGCATCAATCGCGATACGGCATTCGCCGGGCGCGATACGGCATTCGCCGGGCGCATCGTGGCGGCGCGCACGAAAAACATTTCTTGGCTGTGGTGATCGAACAGGATGAGGCCGCGCGCGCGAGGGTGGATCGGACCAAATCGCGAAACGGTCAGCACGACCTTATCAGCCTCACCTTGAAGAGTTGGCTGCCAGCCCGGAAAGGGGGGCTGCCCACCTCCTCCCGAACTGGTATGATGCCAAGAATATTTCATGGGTGCACGATCTGGTCAAGGTCCAATTTTTATGACCGACCCCACACGGCGATGGACTTTTATCGCACGTGGTGCGCTAATGGTTGACCGTATTGAGACAATGTCGGTGCACGAACATGGTCGATGCTGACCGGGCGGCGGCGACAGCCTCCGTGTTGCGAGGTGGGGTTGCGGACCCGGCCGCCCGTCATCCGCGCCGGGACGGATTGACATGAGCCCTGCCATGTCGCCGCCCTCGCTGGCTGAGATTTCGTTGGTAGCCTATCGCTACAAATTATTGCTGGCGCTGAGCTTCCTGCTGCCAGTCGTGGCAAGCATCGCGATAGCATTCACGATGACGCCGACATACGAGGCGGTTGGACGTCTGCTGGTACAGACCGGGCGGGAATACATGCCGCGCCCGGAGATCGGGGGGTCGACGCAGTCCGCGCCCTCGACCTCGATGAAGGAGACGGTTGATACCGAGGTCCAGCTCCTCACCAGCAAGGACTTGATGCGGAGCGTCGTTCGGGCGGTGACGGCCGAACGGCTCTACCCCAAGCTGGCTGGCACCCCTGCGCGTGGCGGCACGCTCGAGAATTCCGCTGTAAAGGCGTTCTCGCAAGATCTGTCGGTCTCGCCAGTAAGGCTGACGGACGTGATCGAAGTCGCGCTGCGCAACTCAAACCGCGAGGTGGCGGAAGAAGCGCTTCGGGTTTTGATCGACCGCTTCAAGGCGATGCACGTGCAGGCGTTCAGCCAGAACCGGCGCCCGGTCCTGGAGCATCTCGCCAGTCAGGACGAGGCGCTGCTTGCCACGCTGCAGCGCCAGCGGGCCGAGTATGCGGCGGGGCACGGCCTCTACGCCCTGGCCGAGCAGCGCAGCCAGCTGGTGCAGCAGCACGCCAAGGATCTGCAGGATCTGCGGAGCGCGGAGCAGCGCAAGGCCTCGATCGAGGCACAACTGCGCTCCATCACGACCGAACTCGAGCGCCAGCCGGCCACGATCACGCTGCAGACCACCAGCCAGAACTCGGCGACCGCCGACGATGCGCAGAAGCGGGCACGCGACCTGTCCGCGCGACGGCAGGAGGCGCTGGCGAGAGGCCTTGGACCGGGGCTGCCCGCCGTGGCCGGCCTTACGGCCGAACTGAATTCGGTGCAGCGGACGCTGGCGCAAACGCGGGCCCGCGACATTGCAGTCACCGCCGGCGTCAATCCGGTGGCAACCGCGCTCAAGGTGCAGTTGGCGTCCCTCGAAACCGATCTCGCCCCCCTCGCCGGCACGATCGCTGCGCTGCAGACGACCCTGGGCACCTATGACGCCCAGCTTCGCCGCCTGGGACAGGACGAAATAACGCTGCGCGACTACGATCAGCGCATCTCGGACATGCAGGCGACGACAACGACGACGCGCCAGCGCCTGGCGGACGCGCGCTACATCGATGACCTGGATCGGGCGGAGGTCGGAAGCGTCAAGGAGGTGCAGAGCCCGACCGGTTCGGACCAGCCGGTCCGGCCCAACAAGCGGCTCATCGGCGCCGGGGGCGTTCTGGTCGGCCTGTTCGCGAGCGCGTTCAGCCTGCTGATTGCGCTCACCTTTGGCAATAATTGCCTGACGGCGGAGACAGTCGAGCGGCTGCTCGGCACGCCCGTTCTGGCAATCCTGCCAAAGTCTCCGCAGTCCAGGGCCAGGCTGGTGCGGCCTCAGGGCCTTGTGCTGCACCGCGACACCCACGCGCTGCCGCAAGATTGACCTCGGCGATTTGCCCGGAGCGTCGTCCCCGGAGAGCCTGTCGC
The DNA here is from genome assembly GCA_963799825.1 of uncultured Alphaproteobacteria bacterium. Lineage (GTDB taxonomy): Bacteria > Pseudomonadota > Alphaproteobacteria > Acetobacterales > Acetobacteraceae > JAFKFI01. Next base: position 443,746 of record CAWCYL010000006.1, on the reverse strand, counting down.
GGCGCAACGGGCTTTGCCAAATCCGGTGCGGTCCAATATTGTTCACAAAGCTGGCCGCGAGATCCGTCGGCGTAGGGAGAAATATCGCTCGTGCAACTGGATCCGCCGAGACCAGCCTCGGGCCACGCAATCTCCCGGCGTCTTGTTTTGGGGCTGACCCTGCTGGTCGCGGCATCCTGCGCCCCGGGCGGCGATCTGCCGCCCCTGCCGCCGCCGTCCGACACCGCCTACCGGCTGGGGCCGGGGGACCAGGTCCGCATCATAACCTTCGGCGAGCAGCAATTGACCGGTGAGTTCAAGGTCAGCGACAGCGGCATCATCGCGGTGCCCCTGCTTGGTGCTATCAAGGCGAGTGGACTGACCTCCCGCCAATTGAGCGAGGAGATCGCGGCCGAGTTGAAGCGAAGGAACCTGTTTCGTGATCCAAGCGTGGTCGTCGAAATCACCGAGTATCGCCCGATCTACATCCTGGGTGAGGTCAGCAAGCCTGGGCAGTTCCCGTTTCAGCCAGGAATGACCGTGCTGACCGCCGCGGCGGTGGCCGGTGGGTTCACCTACCGCGCGGTGCAGGATCGTGCGTCGGTGCTCCGCAGCAACGGCGGCCACCCGACAGAGGGTCTCGCGACAGGAGCGACGCTGCTGCAGCCCGGCGACGTTGTAACAATCTTCGAACGGCGCTTCTGAACCGGCCCGGTTGGCACGGGCCGCTCGGCAGAGGAACCGGAGTTCCGCCGGTGCAGCGCAGCAGTCGATTCCCTGACGGTCGCAATCAGCCGGCGCGGCGCCGGTGGCGGGCTTTGGGCCTGGCTGTCGGGATGTCGCTCGCCTGTGCGAGCCCGTCGCACGCCCAGTTCATCGGCCAATATTTTCCGCCCGACGTGCCCGGCTACGAGACGGAGCAAGGCGTCACGGTCGCTTCACGGCTGAGGCCGGCCTACGACCCTCTGGGCGTCCGGATCGGCTCATTTCTCCTGCAATCCGAACTGAACGAGGGGATCGGCTACAATTCCAACGTGTCTGGCCTGCCCAATTCGCCGGGGAGCTGGCTGCTGCGTACGGCGCCGTCGCTGACGCTCAATTCTAACTGGTCGCGGGATCGACTGGGCGCCGCCTTCACGCTGGAAGACGGGCGGTACTTGAACGCGCCAAGTCAGAACTACACGGACTGGACCGCCACGGTTGGCGGCGGCTACACGATCGGCCGCCACGAGGCCGTCGTCGGCTACTCCCATCTTTCGCTGCACGAGGATCCCTCGCAGATCGGGGGGGCGAACTCGGCGACGCCGGTGCCATACCAGGTGGACGACCTGCGTGGCTCGTACACGTTCGAGCAGGGCCGATTTTCGTTCATCCCCCGGCTCGACGTTCAGCGCTATCAGTTCGGCGATGCCACGATGTTCGGCATTCCGATCAGCCAGAGCAGCCAGAACAGGGTTGTCCTGAGCGGCGGCGTCGAGACACGTTACGCGCTGAGCGATCAACGCAGCCTGGTATTCGTCGTCCAGGGAATCGACTCGAACTTCACGGACGAACGATCAGGACAGCCAACCAACAGCTCGAAGAGCTTCCTGGCGTTGGGAGGCATCGACTATCAGACAACCGGGGTCTGGCGATACCGCCTGCTACTCGGCGTCGAGACGCGCATGTTCGACGCGTCGCAGTTCGCGAGCCACACCGCGCCGATCGTCGAGGGGAGCGTGACCTGGACGCCCACGAGCCTGACCACCGTGACGGGAGTGCTCTCGCGCACGATCGAGGATCCCGCGTCGGCCGGAACCGGCGGCTACACCTATACGCGAGGCGGATTGGTCGTGGACCATGAATATCTGCGCAATGTGCTGCTTCAGGGCCGCCTCGGCTTGGAGGCCGCCGAATTTCTCCGCGGTGGCGGCACGCAGACCAGCTTCACGGTCGGCGCCGGGGTCAAGTGGCTGCTGAACCGGAATCTACGAGTGAGCCTCGACTACTCGTTCACCGATCAGAGCGGTTCTGGTGCCAATAGCGGACTGACCGGTGCACCCGCGCTCAACACGTTCTCGAGCAGCAGCTTCATCCGCAACGTCGTGCTGCTCAACTTTCGTGTCGCTCTCTGACCCACCACGTCGGTCAGCGGCACAACGCGAGCAGGGAGCGCCCGATGGATTGCTCAGCCTTGTGAGGGGCGGCTGGATTTGGCTGCCGCCATGCGGGCGTGAACCGGCCAAGGCGCAGCTACGTGAACCGCGGCAACCGGCACTCCTCCCCCTTGCTGACGAAGAGCGACATAGACCATCGGGAGAATGGCAGAGTGGAGGTCGCCGCGGAACATGATCATCTCCACGAGACTGATCAGCGCGAAACAAATCAGGTAGCTGGCGGCAAAGCCGGCCCACGGCACCGTATCGGCCGAGAAGGCGCGGAGCGAGCGCCAGATCGCTCCCAGCAGAACCCATTGCGAGAGCAGGAGGCCTGGGATGCCCAGCTCCACCAACATGCCGATGAAGGTGCTGTGGGAATCCCACATTTCCCATCCGCCGTGCCGCCAAACGTTTTCCACGTCAGGGTTCTCGGCAACGAAGAACGCGGTGTAGCCGTATCCGCCAAGCGGATGCTGGAAGGCGAATCCCAGCAGGCTCTGCCAGACCGGAATGCGCCCCGTGAGCGTCGCGTCCTTCCCGACCGCCGCGGTCAGCTCGGTGAAGAAGAAGAACATGATTGCGGCCAGCGTGACGAGCGCGGTTGCCATCAGGAAGCCGGCCCATAATTTGCCGAGCCCCGGCAACCGGAGGAGGCGAAGCCCGACCGCGATCGGCCCCAGAAGCACGATCGTGAGTTGCGCGGTCTTCGACCCCGACATGACGGCGAGGACGACGCAGAGCAGGATGCCGCCCGAATTGAGGACGCGCCGCCCCGGTTCGTGTGCCCATCGCCAGGCAAAGCAGATGGTGCCCAGGATGGAGGCCTCGCCAAGCGCGCTCTTGTGCGCGAACACGCCACACCAATCGCCGCTCAACTCGTCCTCGTGCATGACCCCGATGTCGGGAACGGCCAACGCCAGGACGATCGACAGGACGAATGCCGTTGCGAAGACCCAACTCAGCAGACGAATGACGCGCTCCATCGGAAACCGCGCGACGAGATAGTAGCCGAACAAGACGATCTGCAGCAGGGCAAGGGATTTGCGCAGGGAGATTGCCGGATAGGACGACCAGAGGCTGGAGGCGACCGCCAGCGCGACGAACGCGTTCACCGGCCCGCCGAGCCTTGCCACGGCCAGGAACCTGCGCCAGTTGGCGGCGATCAGGACGATCGTTCCGATCAGGATGATGAACAACGAGGCGGCGTTGAAGGGATTGCTCTCGCCGCCCAGGGGGTCGATCCCTTGCAGCCTGAGCGGAATGGTGGCGTAGGCGCCGAGGAACGTGGATAGCGCCAGGAAGCAGAAAGCAATCTCCGCGCGTTCGCCTATCCCGCGGGCCAGGCCATGTTCGTCTGGGCTCGCGGTCGAGACCCGCAGGCCTTGGCCGCTTCGGCCGATGATCGACCGCCCGCTCACGGCCCGGCCTTGCGGACGAAGGGCATCGCCGGCGGCGCCTCGGCAGCGTGGGATGCAACCGGCTGGAGAGCCGGGCGATGGCGGCCCTTCGCGCGTCCCGGAACCAGCATGATGAGCGCGCCCAATATCACCGCGTAGGCGGCAAAGCCGGTCAGCACATGCTGCGCCAGGCCGAGCGCGCCGACCGGGCCAGCGGGCGCGACCTTGAGGACGAGGGCCATCGACACCGTCGCCAGCACGATGCCGCATGTCTCGCGGACCGGCAGTGGCATCGGGTAGGCACGACGAGCCAGGAGCGCCGCATGGATCAGGGCGGTTGCGGAAGCGCAGCACACGGCGATCGACGCGCCGACCTCGTGCCATGCCGGGATCAAGGCGGCGCCGACGCAGAGATTGACGAGAGCCGCGCCGCCCACGACCTGGATCAGATAACCGGTCTTCTTGCCGAGGTAGAAGGCGTAGTCCACGTAGGTCGCGCGCAGCCCCGTCAGGACCGCGCTGGCGGCCAGCCAAGGCATCGTCTGCAACAGGGCGTCATGGTACCGCGGCGCCACAAAGACGTTGGCAATGCCGGGCGAGAGCATCGCGAGACCCACACCAGCCGGAAGCAACGCCGCAAGCAGCAGCGTGTAGTTGTGGGCGAGGGCAAGCCGGGCGACCGAAGGATCGTCGCGCTCGGCTGCACGAACCGCCGCTGGATAGCCCGCGGAGGAGATGCCCGTCGAGATCACGCCGAGACTGCTCTGGACAATCGTGAGGCCGAGGGCGAACGCGCCGACCGCCTGATAGCCGGCCAGAGCACCCACGATGATCGGTGTCGCGGTCGTGGCCAGGCCCGAGAAGATCATCGTGAGACCGACGGGCATACCGTAGACGACGAAGTCCCTGGCCAGTCCACGATCGAAGCCGAGCCGGGTCAAGGGTCGGTACCAGGACAGGAACAGGCAGCCCGAAGCCCCCATCGCGATGAAGCTGATCAGCAGGGTCGCTTCCGCCGAGCGGGTCAGGTAGGCGACCGCCGTGGCGCCCGCCAGGATCAGGCTGTTGCGCGACAAGGTCATGCACAGGAAGCGGACGGGTTTCGCGCGGCAAATCTGCATCCGCGACGAGAACTCGAACCAGCCATAGGCGACAGTGCCGAACACGAGAATGCCCGCCAATTGTTGGTGGCCATCGGTCAGCCCGAGCAGGACGGCGACAAGCACCAGCAGCGCGGCGGCCAGGCTCACGCCGGCAAACAGCGCGAGGATGGTCGGCATGAAGGTGGGTTCGTCCTGATGGGTCTCGTGCCACCGCAAGACGCACGCGCCCAGCCACTCGAACAGCACGCTGTTCGCCATCATGACGATGGCGATGCCCATGCCGTAGAGCCCGAACGTGTCCTGCGGCAGGAACCAGGACATCAGCATGACCGTGGCAAAGCCGAGGATCCCGGGCAGCGCCCTGCTCGCAACGAAGATCGCGCTGTTTCGCAGCAACATGGGTGCTAGCGTTCCTCCCCACGGCATACGCTGCATTGCGGGGGACAAGCCGGGCTGCGCGAACGAACGGTCAGTCCCCTGAAAACTTGCATTTGGATCTCAATCGACGAGCTGGCTCGCGGCACCGAGGGCCGCATCGCGCCGCGTCAGGATGGAGAATGCACGATCGTAGGCTGCAAGCAGGGGCGGCACCGAGTATTTCCAGGCGAGGTCGGACCGCACGCGCTGATGACCGATCTCACCCATCCGCCGCCGCCGTCCCGGATCATCGAGCAGTTCGACGATCCCTGATGCAAGCGCCCGCTCGTCGTTGGGGCTCGTGTACAGGCCGGCCTCGCCGGCCGAAACCCGCGTCTCCGACAGGTCGTAGGCGACAACGGGCAGGCCGAAGAACATATATTCCACGACCTTGTTCATCGTGCTCTTGTCGGACCAGGGGTTCTTCGGATCCGGGTCGACGCCAAGGTCTGCCGACGAAAGCACTTCGCAGAGCACCTCGTCGCTCACCCGTCCCGTAAAGGTGCAGCACTCCGCGACACCGATCTCCTCGGCGTAGCGTGCCACCGCGGGCTGATGCGGGCCGCCGCCCATCAGGACGCAATGCACGTCGCCTCGCCCGCATTCGTCGCGCAAGATCTTCACCGCCCGCAACAAGTGGTCGACACCGTCCTGCCGGCAGATTTCGCCGAGATAGACGATGAGGAAGGCCTTCCCCTGGGACCAACCGGGCACGCGATCATATTCCCTGAACCGCCCAAGGTCGGGGCCCGAACGGACGACGTGGACGTCCCCCGGATCCATCCCGCCGCGGGAGACCGCGATGGCCTTGTGGCTTTCGTTGGTTGTGATCACAACTTGCGCGACGCGGAACGTCATCCGCTCAAGGAACAGCAGCCCCCGGAGCAGGGCACCGCCCTGGCGATCGAACTTGGCGGCATACATCTCCGGCGACAAATCATGGTGGTCGAACAAGAACACCTTGCCGAACAGGCGCCAGAATGCGCCGAGCAGCCAGTAGGTCTCCGGCGGGTTGCAGGCATGGAGGACGTCAAAACCCCGTCCGAATAGCGCCACCCGAACCGAGAGCAAGGCGGTCATGAGGAAGCACCAACCGAACTCCGCGACGAAACCCGCGGCACCCTGCGCTTCGAAGGGCAGCGGATAGCGGTGGATTGCGACATCCTCCAGCACTTCGTGGGAGGCGGTGTAGCCCTTCATCTTCGGGCAGATGACGCTGACGCTGTAGCCGGCTTGCGTCAGCGTGGTCGCCTCCAGCCAGACCCGCCTGTCGAATGGGACAGGCAGGTTCTGCACGACGATCAGCACGCGCCGACGGGCGCCCAGCGGATGTTTTCGTGGATGCATTCGAGGCACTCAGACCGCGCCCATCGGATGCCCGCCGGCGTGGGCCAGCGACGCCGACGCAGCAAGCAGGCCGGCCCGCTCGAAATCGAGGCGGCTGTTCAGGACTTGGCCGGGCAGCACGAAGCCGGTTCCGAGCAGAAGCGAAGCCGGTTCCTTGTGCCCAAACCGTGCGGAATACCACCCAAGGATCGGATTTTCCTCGCCTCGATGAACCGACCAGCGCAGCGATCGCGCAAGTGCGAGCACGGCCTGTCGCGGTCCGCCGCTTGCCGCGTCCCACGACAGTTCGGCCCGGTCTGCCGTGAGTTCACACGCCACGCGCGGATGCAGGTTGAAGGCCAGTCGGACCGCGACCGGGGCCGGTACCGCGTCGCCAGGGGCCGCTTCGATGGTGTCGGTGATGTCCAAGGCGCGGCCTCGCCGGTGGAGGACGATCTTGCGCCGGTGAATGATGCCTTCTGGAGCGTAGCCGTCATGGGCCGCATCGACGATCGCCCTGTCTCCTTCGTCTTCGTCGATGCCGCTGCAAAGCAGCAAGCGTGTGTGGGACTGAGTTCGCCAGAGGAACGGTCCCGCGTGCAGCGCCTGGTTGCGTCCGTGGATCTCCAGCGTGTTATGCGCAATGGTGGACCGGAAGTAGTCGCGCCAAGCTGCTTCGCCGTGGTAGCAGTACGTCCCCGCATCGACGAGGATCGGATCGCCACCGAGGCGCAACTCGAAGGAAAGCGCATCGGCGTGGGCGTGCGCGGCCGTCGCAAGATAGCCGTGTGGGCCATGATCCACCCGACACCAGATCTCATCCTCGCCGCCCGCCATGCGCAGAATGGTGACGCCTGCCGCGGGGAAGGCGCTCGGCCTGGCCGCTGGCCTTTCGGGCGTGAGATCCCGCTGCCGCGCGATCTGGCCGAGAAGAAGGGCGCCAACCCCCTCCATCGGCAGCGCGGGCCACCAGGCAAGAGGCTTCAGGACACGGGCGCTGGCTTCAAGGACAGCGCGGGCGGCGGACCGGCCCGGCGCGTCCAGGATCAGGGCACGGCCGTCGTCGCCGTCGCCTTGACGGGCGGTGGACAGTCCAGCGTCGACCGTCGCGGCGAGCGCGTCCGCCATCGCGCATACGGTTCGCCAATAGTCATTGCTCAACGGTGAACCAGCGGCGTCGGCTTCGCAGCCGGCGATCAGGAACAGCTCCAGCGCGAAGACGTGGTAGCCCGCGGCCATCTCCTTGTTGATGCCGTCCGCAAAGGTTTGCTGCTCGATCTGCGCCACGAGGGTATCGGCGGCCAGCTGGGCCCACCGGCTGCTCGCGCGGAATATCGGGAACGCCAGGCTCGCCGCCAGCAATCCCGCCATCTCCGCCACCAGGTGGTTGTTGGCGGAGGATCCCCGGCTGCGGAACGTGGCGAGCCATGATTGGTGTGCGTGCAATTGCCGCTGGAACAGGAGATCGCGCTCGAAAGCGTCGGCGACGTCAGGAAACCCGGCCAGCAGCCGCCGGGTCCAAACCCACGTGATGAGGCGGATGCCGATCTCTATGCCGCTGACCCAATGAATACCCGAGAGCGGTGGATTGGCCTCGCACCACGAACGGTGATGCGCCAGGGCGCGGCGTGCGTAGCGCGCGTCGCCGGTCTGTTGGTAGGCGGCTGCCAGGACGCTGATGTGGTGCAGCCGGGAGAGTTCCCACAGGCACTTGGCGTTTCCGACACGGTCCTCGTCTCGGTAGGGCACGGCGAAACAGTAGGTCCCGGAGGGCGCACGGCGGCCGGTCGCCGGGTCAAGGAACCAATCGGGCGAGTCTCCGGAGAGGTTGGCCTGGGCCTCGAAGATGGGCCACGACCCGTCAAGGATCCGTTCGGCGGCCGCCACCAATGACTTCGACCCCACATTCGGGCCGACATTCGGGGATGGCACGAACGGCAGGACGCCGCCCCCCGCCCATCGCGCTTCGGCGTGCGGCACACGCCAATGTTTCCTCCGGCGGGTGCGCCACCATCCTTGCGCCGCCGCGGTTCGCAGCCGCCAGAAAACCTCGGCGGTGTCCATCGTTTGCAGGCGCCGGAAATACCAGGCCGGTGTCATGGGCTGGACGGTGTCATGGGCTGGATGGACCGGACTCAAGAGCCAAGTCACCCTGAGCCGCGTCGCAGACAAGCCAGCCGCAACGGCATAGCAACGGGCTGAGACTGTCGCGCCTGGATGGCCGGTGCGGATACGTGCCTGGCTGTGTCATTATTGGGACTTTGCGCGCAATTGCCTCGGAACTGCCCTGCGTCGGATATATTGGGAAAGATTGTCTTTGTCAAACGTTCTTGCTGCGACGTCTTTGCCCAGGCTTGCGCCGCAATTCTCATTCCATCGACAGGAGCCGCAGCCGCCGCAGATGTATGTAACGGCGGGACGAGATGAGCCGGACCCGTCGATGGCGAGACAAGACGCGCGATGTTTCGTGCTCCTCTATAATAGATATGTTAGCGTAATCGGCTACTCCCGTCTTCGCGCCGGCGGGGCATCAGACGTTTTCGCTGACGGGGTGACGTCCAACAAATGCAAGATGTCGAAGACCCACGCCAAGCAGCAAGCGGCTACAGCCTATCCGAGCGGTTGCGGCGCCTTCTGTTTTACGAAGCGTGGAACATCGGGGTTGTGGATCAGCGGGCCGCGGACATCGTGGAGCGGGGCATCGTTTCCCCGGTACGCTGGCTGCCCGCGCAGCCGCGCTGGGTCACTCTCGCCGATCCGGCTTGTCGCCAGCGTGCCGACGGAGGCCGCACCCTATACGCCGAACATCTCAATCACCGACACAAGCTCGGGGCGATCTGGTCGGCGGAACTCGGACCCGGGGTCGATCCGACGGAAGCGCAATTCCGGCCGCTGCTGACCGCACGACTTTCACATGTCGTATCCGTTTCCCATCGAGGACGAGCAAGGCCGCAACTTGTTGACGGCGGAGACCTACCAGGCCGGGGCCGCCCTGCTCTGGCAAGAAAATGACAGCCTGCGCCGCGCGGGAACCCTGATGGGCGGACGCGCGGTGGTTGATCCGACGCTGTGGCGGGCGCACGACCGATGGTGGCTGTTTTGCACGTTTCGCGACGACGATCCCAACGCTCGGCTGCACGCGTTCCACGCGCCAAGGCTCGGCGAGGCCTGGACGCCGCACACGCGCAATCCGGTCAAGACGGATCGCAGCAGCGCTCGTCCCGCGGGACCGCTCTTTCGTGCCGGCAAGCTGCTGGTTCGTCCCGCGCAGGATTGTTCCCGCACCTATGGTGGGGCCGTCGTCCTGCACGCGATCGTACATCTGGATGAGCACGAGTTCGAGGAAGAGCCCCTCCGCCGGCTGGTTCCACTAGCCGGGAACTATCCGCACGGGCTGCATACCTTCTGCCCGGCCGGTGAGGTTACCCTTGTTGACGGGAAGCGCTGGAAGCCCGATCTGGTCGGGCTGCCTGGCAGGCTGTGGCGGCGAGGCTTGGCGGGATTAGCACGATGAGCGATCCGAACGTCCGCGATGCCTGGCTGCGCGCGCTGGAATTGACGGCGCCGATCGCCGCAGCGCCGTCGCGCATCCTGCCCAATGTGATCGAGGAGCTTGCGGTGCGGTTCGGCGAGGCGCCGGCGCTGCTCTCCGAGGGCGGCACGCTGAGCTATCGCGACCTCGCCGTCCGGGCCAACCAGTACGCCCGTTGGGCCCTGGATCAGGGTCTGGGCAAGGGCGATGCGCTCTGTCTCCTGATGCCGAACAGCCCCGAATACCTCGCGATCTGGCTCGGCCTTTCGGGGGTCGGGGTGGTGGTGGCGCTCATCAACACGCAGCTCCGAGGCGCATCGCTCGCCCATTGCATCAACACCGTTCGCTCCCGTCACGCCATCGTCGCCGGCGTCTTGGCTGAGCAGTTCGCCAGTGCCCGCGACCTGCTTGCAGCCCCAGCGCAGGAATGGCGGCACGGCGACGGCGGCGGACCCGGCCCGCGCGTGGACATTGCTGCCGACGCCCTGAGCGGCCGACCGCTGGACCCGACGGAGCGGCCCGCGGTCACGCTGTCGGATCGCGCCCTCTACATCTACACCTCGGGCACCACGGGCCTGCCGAAGGCCGCCAATGTCAGCCACTACCGCGTCATGGCCTGGAGCCACTGGTTCGCCGGGCTCACGCAGAGCGGGCCGGAGGACCGTCTGTTCAATTGCCTGCCGATGTACCACAGCATCGGCGGCGTCGCGGCGCCCGGCGCATTGCTGGTCAGCGGCGGCTCGGTGGTGATCCGCGACGGCTTCTCGGCGCGTCGGTTCTGGGACGACATCGCCGATTGGGACTGCACCCTGTTCCAGTATATCGGCGAGCTCTGCCGCTACCTGGTGAGTGCGCCGCCGCATCCGCGCGAGCGGGCGCACCGGCTGCGGCTGTGCTGCGGCAACGGGCTGCGGGCCGAAATCTGGGCCGCGTTCCAATCGCGCTTCGCGATCCCGCGCATCCTGGAGTTCTACGCGGCGACCGAAGGCGTCTTTTCGCTCTATAACGTGGAGGGTCGGCTCGGCGCGATCGGCCGCATTCCGGGGTTCATCGCGCATCGCTTCCCGGTGGTCCTGGTCGCATACGACACCGCGAACGACATGCCCGCCCGCGACGCGGGAGGGTTCTGCATCCGCTGTGGTCCCGACGAAGTGGGCGAGGCCATTGCGCGGCTCGATCCCCGGCAGTCCCGCCCGGAGCACGCGTTCGAGGGCTACGTCAGTGCCGCCGACAGCGAGCGCCGCATCCTGCGCGACGTGTTCGCGCCGGGGGACGCCTGGGTCCGCAGCGGCGACCTCATGCGCAAGGACCGGCAGGGCTACTTCTTCTTCGTCGATCGGGTCGGCGACACCTTCCGCTGGAAGGGCGAGAATGTCGCGACGCTGGAGGTTGCTGCCGTGGCGGCCGCGTTCCCGGACGTGTCCGACGCGATGGTGTATGGCGTCGCGGTGCCTGGGACGGAAGGGCGCGCCGGCATGGCGGCGATCGTCGTCCAACCTGGATTCGAGCTGGCGCGGTTCCGGCGGCATCTGCAATCGAGGCTGCCGACATGGGCGCGGCCGCTATTCCTGCGCATCTGCGGCGAGGCGAGCACCACCGCGACGTTTCGCGCCAAGACGCACGAATTGTCGGGCGAAGGGTTCGATCCAGAAGCGATCAGCGATCCGCTCTATTTCGACGACGTCGGCGCTGATGCGTTCGTCCCGCTCGATGCGGCACTGCACGGGCGCATCGTCTCGGGTGGCGTGCGCCTGTAGCCGGTCGCGCTCGTCGCCGATCAGGCCGTGCTGCCGGCGTCGATCGTCATCACCGTGCCGGTGACGTTGCGTGCCCCGTCTCCCATGAGGAAGGCCACCGCCTCGGCCACGTCCTCGGGCACCGGCAGGCGGTGCAGCGCGCTGCGCCGTGCCAGCCTCGCGCGGTCATGCTGCTCCATCCGGTGCGTCATCGCGGTCTCCACAAAGCCGGGGGCGACCGCGTTCACCGTGATGCCCAGCCGCCCCACCTCTCGCGCCAGCGAGCGCGTGAACCCGACCATCGACGCCTTGGTCGCGGCGTAGACGGAGAGCCCGCTATAGCCGGTGTCGGCGACGATCGAGGCGATGTTGATGATCCGGCCGCGTCCTTCCGCCATCATCGGACGCACCAGATACTTCGTCAGCACCAGGGGAGCGATCGTGTTGACCCTGACGAGTTCCTCGATTTGTGCGGTGGGGAGCGTCGCGAGGATGCCCTCGGTCCCGATCCCGGCATTGTTGACGAGCCCGTATACGTTGCCGTGCTCCCGGCGGACCCGCCGCGCCAGATCGGGGATGCCGTCGGTCACGCCGAGATCGCAGGCGACGAACTCGATCGTGCCCGCTCCGCCTCGCCTGGCTTCGTCGATGGCCGTCGTCAGTTCCTCGCCGGGGGCGCGGGCGACCGCGACGACGCGATAGCCCGCGGTGGCGAGCCGACGCGCGATCGCCAGCCCCAGCCCGCGACTGCCGCCGGTGACGACGACGCTGTCGGTCATGGTCCATCACGCCGGGCGAGCTTGCCGCTCGCGGTCACGTCCAGCGCATCCACGAAGCGGATGAGGGCAGGAACCTTGTGACGCGGCAGGGCATCGCGACAGAGTGCCAGGATTTCGTCCCTAACCGTGGCGTGCGCCTGGTCCGCATCGCTCTGCGCCGCCGCCGCCGTCAGCACCACGTCCGCCGTCGCGACGTGTCCTGTTATGGGATTTCGCTTGGCGCGCACCAGCGAGGTCTCGACCCGAGGATGACGGTTGACGACCCGCCTCGACCTCCTCGGGGCTCACCTTTTGGCCGCCGACATTGATGACGCCATCCCGACGCCCGACAAAGAGGAAGCGGTCGCCGTGCCTGGCTCACCAGATCGCCGCTGTCGATGAAGCCGTCATCGCCCGCCACGGGCGCGCATCGCCCTCCGAGATAGTGGGTCGCGCTGCGCCTTGAGCGAACGATCAAGCTGCCGTCGCGCACCGCCAGCTCGACATTGCCTGGGCAGTGGTCCAGCAGGGCGGCGGGAAAGCCCTCCAGCCCATCGTTCACCTCGAAGCCGACACCGGCCTCGGTGGAGGCGTAGGCGTGACCGACCTTCGCCTCGGGATAGAGCGCGCGCAGCCGGTCCAATACCGCCTGATCGGCGATCTCTCCCGAAAGCCGCACATAGCCCGGCGTGAACGCGGTCGCGGCGGGGCTCATCAACACCCTGCGCCAATGGGACGGCGTGCCGGAGATATGGGAGACGCCGTGCCGCTGCAGACGGTGCAGATGATCGGCGACCTTCTCCTGCGGATCCGACAGCACCAGCGAGCCGCCGCCCAGCACGGCGCGCAGGAAGATCTGCAGGCCGCCATAGCGTCGGATGTCGTAGAAGGTCGCCCACGCGGGCGGCGGCGCGCCGGCCTCTCGCGGTGTGATCGCGCCGGTCAGGCCGGAGACGTCGTGCACCACCATCTTCGGCGTTCCGGTGGTTCCCGACGTGAACAGCACCCACTCCGTCGCGTGACGCGCCGCCCGGTCGAAGCCGATCGGCACTAACGTCCCGCCGACCCGAACCACGCGCCGACCAGCGGCGAAGCGAGAGTTGGAAACGTCGCGATCCGTGACGACCGCATCCACATCGGCATCGCGGCAGGCGGCGGCGAGAATGTCCTCGCTCAAATCCGCCGGGCAGATGATCAGCCGTCGGACAACGCCATCGAGTTCGATCAGCGCGAGGGCCGTCGCCAGTTGCCGTGTCGTGGCGAGCAGCACCGACTGTCCCGCGAGACCTGGCAGGGCGGCCCCCAGGCGCGAGCCGGACGCGAGTTCGGCGAGCGTCGCCGTCTCGTGGGCGTCCGCGATGCGCCGAGCGGATAGGTCGGTGTCGCGAACCGCCTGCCAAAGCGAGGCGAGCTTAGGCGGCGGCATCTTCGTACAGCCGGATCATGTCACCGAGCGTGAGCGGAAGTTCGACGTCGCCGGCGTCGCTGAAGGGATCGCGCCCGGTGCGCGCCTCGAGGCGAGCCACGACGATCGCCCAGCACAATGAGTCAAGGCCGCTATCCTGCAGCGGCAGATCGTCCGCCAGCGGCGCGAGCTCCCGCTTTTGCTGGGCGGCGACCTCCGCGATCTCGGACATGATGGCGAGCCTCATCGACATAATACTGGAGTCCCGCAGGTTGGAAGGACAAACATTACACCTGAAGCGGGGCGTCTAGTCAATCGCGGCGGCAGGATTTTGGCGCTCTGTCACTAAATGTGCACAGGAACGACTTATACTGGGCCGCCTATTGGCTGGGCGCGTCTCCTCCGGGGATCCAGTTGCGCAGGAACCGCGAGGCTGGAGGTCCGAACTCGCTCTGGACGCAGGCGGGGGCCGCGATCGCAGCAACGGACCTGTTGCGATTGTCGTTGCGCTGGCGCTCGCCAAAAGCTAAATATCTATCGTCCCACAACAGAGTGCATACTTGGAGTATACGACCTTGGATATATCGCTCCACTGCAAATACCAAGACATCATCGACGATGTGTGCACTTTGGGTTGGCAAACCCTGTCTCGGCATGATCTGCTACGAGCAGCCGTGGCATATTACTTCTTCTCGGTGCAGTTCCGGGAAAACCTGGAAATTGCCTGTATGCTGCACCCGGACGATGCGCAGCTTCGCCAGCTGCATGTCGAGGAGTGCGACACGGCGAACCTTTCGCCCTGGCCAGGGGTTTCCGGTCCGGGAGAGGCGCTGAACCACGACGAATTCATGCGGCGGTCGCTGGAACTGTATCCGATGGACGCGAGCGAGCGCGCCGCCCTCGACGAGATCGGAGAGGCGTACCTGTGCGAAGTCCGGTCGCTCGATCCCTCGGTTCGCGCCCTCAGCATTGGAAGCTACGAGGATGGCGGCCTTGAGAAGGTCTTTCGCGCCATCCTGGGCGCTCCGCACTGGGATGGCCCCTGCCTGCAGGCGTTCAGGCACTTCCTGATCGCGCATATCCAGTTCGATTCGGACCCCGAACACGGCCACGGAGCGCTGAGCCGGACACTCGCGTGCGACGACCGGGTGGCGCCGCTTTGGCTTGCGTTCGAGCAAGTCCTGGTCCGATGCGCCCCCGGCTTGCAAGTGCAAGACTTGCCGGAGAGTGAACTGCTCGCGGTTTCGACAGCAGTGTAGCGCGGCGGACCATAGCGGACGGTCTGACCGCTCGTATTGCCTCGTTCGGGCCGGCGCGGTTGCCGCGTCGGCGGTTCTGGCTGATACAGTGCGGCGCACAGTGAACCGCCGGGACCGATGAGCCAGACCGTGCCTGCATCCGCATCCGCCGCCGACACCAGCGCCGAGCCGCGGCACTACGATTTCCGCGAGGCCGAGCCGCGCTGGCAGCGCGCGTGGGACGCGCGCGGCTGCTTCCGCGCCGAGGACGTGCCGACCGACGGGCGGCCGAAATACTACGTGCTCGAGATGTTCCCCTATCCCAGCGGCAAGATCCATATGGGGCACGTGCGCAACTACACCCTCGGCGACGTGGTGGCGCGCTACAAGCGGGCGCGCGGCTATTCGGTGCTGCATCCGATGGGCTGGGACGCGTTCGGCCTGCCGGCCGAGAACGCGGCGCGCGAGCGCGGCGTGCATCCGGCGGCGTGGACCTGGGAGAACATCGCGGCGATGCGCGCCGAGTTGCAGCGCATGGGCCTGTCGCTCGACTGGAGCCGCGAGTTCGCCACCTGCGACCCGGCCTATTACGGCCAGCAGCAGAAGCTGTTCCTCGACCTGCTGCGCGCCGGCCTGGCCGAGCGGCGCGACGCCTGGGTGAACTGGGACCCGGTGGACGGCACCGTGCTCGCCAACGAGCAGGTGATCGACGGGCGCGGCTGGCGCTCCGGCGCGCCGGTCGAGAAGAAGCGGCTCTCCCAGTGGTTCCTCAAGATCACCGACTACGCGCCGGACCTGCTGGCCGCGCTCGACGGGCTGGACCGCTGGCCCGAGCGGGTGCGGGTGATGCAGGAGAAATGGATCGGCCGCAGCGAGGGCGCGCGGCTCGGCTTCGCGCTCGCCGCCTCCGGTCGGACGGGATCGACGCAGTCGACGTCTACACCACGCGGCCGGACACGCTGTTCGGCATGTCGTTCCTCGCGCTCGCGCCGGAGCATCCCCTGGCGGCCGCGGTCGCGGCGCGCGACCCGGCGGCGGCGGCGTTCGTCGCCGAGTGCCGCTCGATGGGCACCAGCGAGGCGGTGATCGAGACCGCCGAGAAGAAGGGCTTCGACACCGGCCTGCGCGTGCGCCATCCGTTCCTGCCGGACGTCACCTATCCGGTGTGGATCGCCAATTTCGTGCTGATGGAATACGGCACGGGGGCGATCTTCGGCTGCCCGGCGCACGACCAGCGCGACCTCGAATTCGCCCGCAAATATGGGCTTCCGGTGGTGCCGGTGGTGCTGCCGCCGGGCGAGGACGGCCGAGGCGTTCACGATCGGCGACGAGGCCTATGTCGGGCCGGGCACGGTGATCAATTCCGGGTTCCTCGACGGGCTGGACATCGATGCCGCCAAGCGCGCCGCGATCGACGCGCTGGCGCGGCAGGGCGTCGGGCGACGGCGTGATCAACTGGCGGCTGCGCGACTGGGGGGTCAGCCGGCAACGCTACTGGGGCTGCCCGATCCCGGTCATCCATTGTCCGGCGTGCGGCGTGGTGCCGGTGCCGGACGGGCAGTTGCCGGTGGTGCTGCCCGACGACGTGACGTTCGACCGGCCGGGCAATCCGCTCGACCATCATCCGACGCTGGAAGCACGTGCGCTGCCCGCGCTGCAACGGGGCGGCGACGCGCGAGACCGACACGTTCGACACCTTCGTCGACAGCTCCTGGTACTTTGCGCGGTTCTGCAGCCCGCACGCGGCGGAGCCGGTGTCGCGCGCGGCGGCCGAGCACTGGATGCCGGTCGATCAGTATATCGGCGGCATCGAGCACGCGATCCTGCATCTGCTCTATGCGCGGTTCTTCACCCGCGCGCTGCGCGAGACCGGCCATCTCGACGTGGCCGAGCCGTTCGCCGGCCTGTTCACCCAGGGCATGGTGACGCACGAAAGCTATCGCGGCGCGGACGGCAGTGGCTGTATCCGGCCGAGGTGGAGCGGCGCGCCGACGGCACCGTGGTCGATCGGGCGACCGGCGAGGCGGTCAGCGTCGGGCGCGTCGAGAAGATGTCGAAGTCCCGCCGCAACACGGTGGACCCCGACGCCATCATCGCGCGCTACGGCGCCGACACGCCGCGCTGGTTCATCCTGTCGGACAACCCGCCCGAGCGCGACATGGAGTGGACCGAGGCGGGCGTCGCCGGCGCGTTCCGCTTCACCCAGCGGGTCTACCGGCTGGCCGAACAGGCTGGCGGCGGCCGAACATGACGGCCCTGCAATTGTTCCGGCAATCGTTCTCACCGGCGCGCGCGGGCGCTGCGCCGCGCCACCCACCGCGCCATCGCCGCGGTGACCGAGGCGCTGGAGGGATTCGCGTTCAATGTCGCGGTCGCCCGGCTCTACGAGCTCGCCAACGCCATCGCCGACGCGGAGCGGGAGCCTGCCGGCGGCGAGGGCATGGCCTGGGCACGGCGCGAGGCGGTGGACGGACTGGCGCGGCTGATCGCGCCGATGATGCCGCATCTGGCCGAGGAGATGTATGCAAGGCTGCATCCTGGCCGGGTCTGAGGCGGCGCGCCGCTGGTCGCCGAGCTGCCCTGGCCGGTGGCCGACCCGGCCCTGGTCGCGGCCGAGGCGGTGACGATCGCGGTGCAGGTGATGGGCAAGCTGCGCGGCACCGATCGAGATGGCGCCCGACGCGCCGAGCGGACGTGGTGCTGGCCGCCGCCGAGGCGGAGCCGAACGTGGCTCGGCTGCTGGCAGGGCAAGCGGATCGTCAAGCGCATCCATGTGCCGAACCGGATCGTCAATTTCGTGGTGGCGGGCTGAGATGGCGCGCGCGCCCAGGGTTCTCCAGGCGAAGGCTGCTGCTCGGGCGCGGCTGGTGGGACGCTCTGGGCGGGTGCGGATTCCATCCGCTCTATCAGCGCGCGAGCTCGGGCCAGCTCGGCGCCACGTCGCGCGAGCTGGCCGCCGTGTCGGTGGACATCATCGGCGACCGTCCGGGCCAGCTGCTGCGCCAGGCGCTGCAGGAGCGGCTCGAAGGAGCCGGCAGCGGGGTGGCGCGGCGCTACGAGCTGGCCGTCGGGTTCGGCATTTCCGGCGAGGGCATCGCGATCCGGCAGGACAACTCGGTCACGCGCATCCGCATGATCGGGCGGGCGGAATGGACGCTGCGGGCGCAGGACGTCGCGCGCACGGTGCTGACCCGCGACGTCGCCCGTGCGGTGGACGCCATCAATATCTTCAACGAGCAGTTCTTCGCCGCCGATCTGGAGACCGAGGCGGTGCAGAAGCGCCTGGCCGAGCGTCTGGCCGACCAGATCGTCATGCAGCTGGCGAGCTATTTCAACCGGCGCGCCGACCAGACCGCCGCGTCGGGCTGATCCGCGATGCGGGTCGATGCGCGCCGCGTCGCCGGCTTCCTGCGCGACCCCGGCGCCTGCCGCGTGGTGCTGCTGTTCGGCGACGATGGCGGCCTGATCCGCGAGCGGGCCGACGGGCTGGTGCGGCTGGTCGCAGGATCGCTCGACGACCCGTTCCGCGTGGCCGACCTCGATCGCGACGCGGCATCGCGGCTCGAGGCCGAGGCGGCGCTCGCTGTCGCTGACCGGCGGGCGGCGCGTGGTGCGGGTGCGCGACGCGACCGATGGGGCGTTGAACGCGGTCAGATCGGTGCTGGCCGGCCGCGGCGAGGCGCTGGTGGTGCTGGAGGGGCCGGGATTGCCGTCCCGCTCCAAGCTGCGAGCCGCGCTCGAGGCAGCACCGGATGGCGCCGCCATCGGCTGCTATCCCGAGGAAGGCAAGGCGCTCGAGGCAACGGTGCGCGCCGCCCTGGCCGAGGCCGGCGTGACGATCGAGGCGGAGGCGCTGGGCTGGGTCACGACGCAGCTCGGCGCCGATCGGGCGCTGACCCGCCAGGAGCTGGAAAAACTGGCGCTCCACGTCGGGCGCGGCGGGGTGGTCGATCTCGCCGCGGCGATGGCGTGCATCGGCGACGTGGCCGGGCTGTCGCTCGACGACGCGCTGTTCGCGGCGACCGACGGGTGACGTCGGCGGGCTGGATCGCGCGCTGGAGCTGGCCCTCGCCGGGGGGCAGGCCGCGTCGTCGCGCGCTGCGCGCCGGGCTGGGGCATCTGCAGCGGCTGCACCGGGCGCGTCTCGCGATGGCCGAGGGCGCGCGCGGCCCGAAGAGGCGATGCGGGCCGCGCGCCCGCCGGTGTTCTGGCAGCGCCAGCCGGCGTTCACCCGCGCGCTGCAGCTCTGGCCGGTCGCGGCGCTGGAAGCGGCGCTGGAGGGGCTGAACGAGGCGGAGCGAAGCTGCCGCCGCACCGGCGCACCGGCCGAGACGATCTGTCGCAACGCCCTGCATGGTGGTGGCGCGCCGCGCCGCCGCGGCCCGGCGCGGGGCGACGGTTCCGCTACTCTCGCCTGAGCAATTCGATCAGGCCGTCGAGCTGGTCGAGCGAGCGATAGTGGATGCGCAAGGTACCCGCCTTGCCGTCGAACGAGATTTGCACCTTCAATCCGAGCCGCTCGGCGAGATCCCGCTCTACGGCGCGAGTGACCGCGTCCGCCGGATCGTGCGAGGGCGGCGGGGCGATCGCGGGCTCCGGTCGGCCGGACAGCGCCTCGGTCTGGCGGACGTTCAGCCCGCGGGCGATCACCGCCAGGGCGGCCTTTTGCGGATCGGGATGGCCGAGCAGCGCCCGCGCGTGGCCGGCCGACAGCGCGCCGTTGCGCACCTCCGCCTTCACCGTGTCCGGCAGGTTGAGCAGTCGTAGCGTGTTGGCGATGTGGCTGCGCGATTTCCCGACGGCCTGGGCGAGGCTATCCTGCGTCATGCCGAACTCCCGCGATCAGGCGCTGATAGCCCTCCGCCTCCTCGATCGGGTTGAGATCCTGTCGCTGCAGATTCTCGACCAGCGAGGCCGCCATCGCCTCGGCGTCCACCAGGGCGCGGACCAGCACCGGGATCTCGTGCAGACCAGCTGCCTGGGCCGCGCGCCAGCGGCGCTCGCCGGCGATGATCTGGTAGCGGCCGGGCTCCACGGGGTGCGGCCGGGCAAGCAGCGGCTGCAGAATGCCGCGGGCGCGCACCGATTCGGTCAATTCGTCGAGCGACGCGGCGTCCATCCGCGAGCGTGGCTGGAACGGGCCGGGTTCCAGCAGTTCCACCGGGACCGGCTGGATGCCGTCCCGCGGCTGCGCGCCCGGCGCGACGGCGGTCTCGCCCAGCAAGGCGGCGAGGCCGCGGCCGAGGCGCGGCCCGGGATCCCGCGCGCTCATGCCTGCCCCCCTTGGCCGTTCCGCTCCCGCTCGAGCAATTCGTGCGCGAGCCGGATGTAGGCCTGCGCTCCCGGAGAGCGGAAATCGTAGAGCAGCACCGGCTTGCCGTGGCTCGGTGCTTCCGAGATGCGAATGTTGCGCGGAATTACCGTGTCGTAGACCTTGGTGCCGAAAAACCCTCGTGCGTCGGCGGCGACCAGTTCGGACAGATTGTTGCGTCGATCATGCATCGTGAGAACGATCCCTTGCAGCCGCAGCGACGGATTCAACCCGCGCCGAACGAGGTCGATCGTGCGGACCAGCTGCGTGATGCCCTCCAGCGCGAAGAACTCGCATTGCAAGGGCACCAACACGCCGTCCGCGGCAACCAGCGCGTTGAGGGTGAGCAGGCCCAGGCTGGGCGGGCAGTCGATCAGGATCGAGCCGGTAGGGGCTGCCGGCCGAGCGAGCGCCCGCGAGGGCATCGCGGAGCCGGAACTCCCGCCGCGCGAGTGCCACGAGCTCGATCTCGGCCCCCGCGAGATCGGGCTCGGCGGGAACGAGGCTCAGTCCTGGGATCCCGGGTACCGCGCGCCGCATCCGCCAAGACATCGCCGTTCATCAACAGGCGATAGCTCCCGGCCGCTCGATCATTGCCGGCCAGCCCGAGACCGGTCGAGGCGTTCCCTTGCGGGTCGAGGTCGATCAGCAACACCGGCCAGCCGGTCGCCGCGACGGCGGTGGCCAGGTTGATCGCCGTGGTCGTCTTGCCGACGCCGCCCTTCTGGTTGGCGATGGCGAAAATTCTGGTCCTGGGGGCACCGGGTGGTGCCGCGTCAGCCTGGGCCTCGTTCGGGGGCTCCGGCACGATGGATCTCGCTGATGATGAAGATGGTCGCCTCGGGGGCGGTGCGGCTCGGGATCCGCCGCACCTGCATGTGCCATTCCCGGCGGGCCTCCGTCAATTCGTTCTCCGCGGCCCTCCCTTTCGGGAACACGGCGAACCCGCCGCTGCGCAGCATCGGGACCGCGAGATGGAGCAGCTTCGCGAGCGGCGCGAAGCCGCGCGCCGTGACCAGGGCCGCGGGCTCGATTCCAGCCTGTTCGGCGCGGATTGCATGGACGTGGGCGGGCGCGCCGGTGGCACGCACGGCCTCGCGGAGGAATGCAGCCTTCCGGTGGTCGGCCTCGATCAACTCGAAAAAAACGCCGGTGGTCAACGCCAACACGAGCCCCGGCAGACCCGCCCCGGACCCGAGATCGATGGCGCGCGTGGTCCCGTGAGGGATCAACGCGGCGAGTTGCGCCGAATCGGCGATGTGGCGCGCCCAGAGATGGCGCTGGTCGGCGCGGGCGATGAGGTTGACGGTCCGGTTCCATCGCAGCAGCAGCGTAGCAAAGCTTTCGAGCCGCGCCAGTGTTTCACGTGAAACATTGACGCCGGCACGCGCCAGTGTTTCACGTGAAACATCACTCGGCAAGCGCCTCTGGGGCGTTCTTGCGGACGTGCGCGAGCACCGCTGCCAAGGCCGCCGGCGTCATCCCCTGGATCCGCGAAGCCGCGCCAAGTGAGGCCGGCCGCTGCCAAGCAAGCTTATCCCGCAGCTCGGAGGTAAGGCCGCCCACCCGCGCGAAATCGACCCCGTCCAGCAGCAATCCCTCCTCCCGGCGAAAGCCGCGGATGTCGGCATCCTGCCGTCGCAAATACCCGGCGTATCGCGCCGTGGCTTCGACCTGCTCGCGAACCCGCCGCGGCAAGGTGGCGAACCAAGGAAACCCGCTTTCGAGCTGATCGGCTCCCGCTGCGATCAGCTCCAGCAGGGAGCGCCGCCGCCCATCCGGCCGCGGATTGCCCGATCGGCTGGAGGCCTCCCGAGCCCGCTCCAGCGCGGCGCGGACCTCGCGCTCGAACGCCCGGAACCGCGCCGCGCGGGGCGCCCCGACGCACCCCCATACTAGACCAATCCCGGTCAGCCGCAGATCGGCATTGTCTGCCCGCAAGCTCAGCCGGAACTCCGCGCGCGAGGTGAACATGCGGTAAGGTTCGCTCACCCCCTGCGTAACCAGATCATCCACCAGCACCCCGATATAGGCGTCCGAGCGTCCCACGCTGACCGGGACCCCTCCCCCGGCGCGGCGAGCGGCATTGACCCCGGCCAGGATCCCCTGCGCGCCCGCCTCCTCGTAGCCGGTCGTGCCGTTGATCTGGCCGGCGAGGAACAATCCCGGAAGCCGCCGCAGCGCGAGCGACGGATCCAGCGCGCGGGGATCGACGAAATCGTACTCCACGGCGTAGCCCGGCCGGAGCATCCGGGCGTGCTCAAGCCCAGGGATGGTCCGCAGCATCGCCCCCTGGATCTCCTCGGGCAGGCTGGTCGAGATGCCGTTGGGATACACGGTGTCGTCCGCCAGACCCTCTGGCTCGAGAAAGATGGTGTGACGGTCCCGGTCGGCGAAGCGCACCACCTTGTCCTCGATCGACGGGCAGTAGCGCGGGCCGGGGCCGGAGATCGCGCCGCCATACACGGCGGAGCGATGCAGGTTGGCACGGATCAGCGCGTGCGTCGCCTCGGTGGTCGCGGTGACGCGGCAGGCGATCTGCGGATTGACGATCCGCTCGGTCATCGTGCTGAACGGCTCCGGCTCGGCATCGCCGTGATCCGCGTCGAGCCCGTCCCAGTCGATGCTGTTCCGATCCAGACGTGGCGGCGTGCCGGTCTTGAGCCGCCCGAGCGGCAGGTCGAGGCGCGCCAGGGTATGGGCCAGCCCGATCGAGGGCGCCTCACCCACCCGCCCGGCCGGCACCTGCCGGTCGCCGACATGGATCACCCCGCGCAGGAACGTCCCCGCCGTCAGCACCGCCGCCCCGCACGCGATCCGCTCGCCGTTGGCGCATAGCACGGCCGCGAGACGGCCCGCGGTGTCCACCTCGAGATCCTCGACCGAGCCCGCCCGCAGGTCCAGCCCCTCGGTTGCCGCTAGCAGCCCCTGGATCGCCCGACGGTATAGCGCCCGATCGGCCTGCGCGCGCGGCCCCCGTACCGCCGGGCCCTTGCTGCGGTTGAGCACCTTGAAATGGATCCCCGCCATGTCGGCGGCGCGACCCATCAGCCCGTCCAGCGCGTCGATCTCGCGCACCAGGTGCCCCTTGCCGATCCCGCCGATCGCCGGGTTGCAGGACATCTCTCCCACCGTATCGAGCCGATGGGTCAGCAGCAGCGTCCGTGCGCCCATCCGCGCCGCCGCCGCCGCCGCCTCGCACCCGGCGTGGCCGCCGCCGATCACAACCACATCGTAATTAGTGCCCATTACATTTCGCCTGTAGCGCCGCAGCCCGGCGCATTACTTGCCGATACAGAACCGGGCAAATATCGTGTCGAGTATGTCCTCGACGCCGACTTCCCCCGTCACGCGGCCGAGTGCCCGCAGCGCCAGCCGAAGATCCTCGGCCCGCAGCTCGGGCCACGCCGCCGCACGGGCGCCCGCCAGCCGCTCCGCCGCGTCCCGCAGGGCGGCGCGGTGGCGCGCCCGGGTGAGCGGCGGCGGCCCCGCCGCGTCCGTCAGCGCCCGCGCCTCCGAGGCCAGACGTGCCCGCAGCGCGTCGAGCCCCGCCCCGGTGACGGCACTCACCGCCAGCGCATCCGCCGGCGCAGAGCCGCCGAGATCGGCCTTGTTGGCGACCCGCATTTCGCGCCCGCAATTCTCCCCCTTCCGCGTCCCACCCCGCATTCTCTCCTCCGGTGGACATATCACAGACGAAAATCACCAGATCGGCCGCGGCCGCCCGCGCCCGCGCGCGCCGCACCCCCTCCGCCTCCACCGCGTCGCCGCTGTCCCGCAATCCCGCGGTGTCCACCAAGGTCACAGGCACGCCGCCCAGCTCCAGCCTGGTCTCGAGCGCGTCCCGCGTGGTGCCGGGCAGCGGCGAGACGATCGCCACGTCGCACTCGGCCAGCGCATTGACCAGGCTCGATTTTCCCACATTCGGCGGCCCCGTCACCGCGAACACCAGACCCTCCCGCAGCCGCTCGCCGCGCCGCCCGTCATCGAGATGCCGCCCGACCGCCGCCTGCAACGCCGAGAGCTCGGCCAGCATGGCGGCTTCGGTCTCGGGCGGCAGATCCTCGTCGGGGAAGTCGATCAGCGCCTCCTGCTCGGCGAGCAGCAGCCGCAGCCGCCCAGCCCAGCCGCGATACAGATCGCCGAGCGCGCCGTCGAGCTGGCGCAGCGCCTGCCGCCGTTGTTCCGCCGTCTCGGCGGCCACCAGATCGCCGACCGCCTCGGCCTCGATCAGGTCCATCCGCCCGTTGAGGAAGGCCCGCCGGGTGAACTCGCCGGGCTCGGCCGGCCGCGCGCCGAGCCGCACCAGCGCGTCCGCCACCCCGGCGATTACCGCCCGGCCGGCGTGCAGATGCAGCTCGGCGGAATCCTCGCCCGAATAGCTGCCCGGCCCCGGCAGCCACAGCACCAGCGCCTGGTCCAACACCTCGCCCGACCCGCCGCGCAGCCGCCGCAGCGCCGCATGCCTCGGCTTGGGCCGGCCGCCGCACAGCGCATCGAGCAACAAGCCGCTCGCCGGCCCGCTGATCCGCATGAGTGCGATCGCCGCTCGCCCCGCGCCCGAGGCCAATGCGAAGATCGTGTCCCCGCCGAGCATGTGCTCGCCAACCATGTGCTCGCCGTGCGGGCTCACCCACTGGCGGCGGTCTCGGGCGGCAGCATCAGCCGGCTCACCCGCCCGCCATCCCGCAGATGCGCGGCCAGCACCGCGTCCACTTCCTCGGTGGAGCCGACCCGGTACCACACCCCCTCCGGATAGATCACCACGCAGGGTCCGAGCTCGCAGCGGTCGAGGCAGCCGGCCATGTTCACCCGCACCCCGGGCAGGCCCATCTCCTTGGCCCGCACCTTCATGTAGTCACGCAGCTTCTCCGAACCCTTGGCGGCGCAGGAGCCCCGCTTGTGTCCGTCGGGCCGCCGGTTGCAGCACACGAAGACGTGCGCCTCGTAATATTGCGGCGGATCGTCGGCCTGCCGGTCGCCCATGCCCCATCCTTCATGTCATGAAAGGCGGCGCGCCTCGCAGGCGGCGCCCCTCCCCCTATCTACCGCCAACGCCCTCAAATCGGCAAAGGACGACCCGATGGCCCCGTCCGTTGATCCTCGGTCCGCGAACCTGCTGCGTCGCGAGACCTCGCCCTACCTGCTGCAGCACGCCGACAACCCGGTGCACTGGCGCGCCTGGGGCGAAGCGGCCCTCGACGAGGCACGCGCGCAGGACCGGCCGATCCTGCTCTCGATCGGCTACGCCGCGTGCCATTGGTGCCACGTCATGGCGCACGAATCCTTCGAGGATCCCGACACCGCCGCCCAGATGAACGCCGGCTTCGTCAACATCAAGGTGGACCGCGAGGAGCGGCCCGACATCGACGCCATCTACATGGCCGCCCTGCACGCGCTCGGCGAGCAGGGCGGCTGGCCGCTCACCATGTTCCTCACCCCGGCGGGCGAGCCGTTCTGGGGCGGCACCTATTTTCCCCCCGAGCCGCGCTGGGGCCGGCCCTCGTTCCGCCAGGTGCTCACCGGCGTCGCCGAGGCGTATCGCACCGGGCACGAGATGGTCGGCCACAACAGCCTCGCACTGCGACAGTCGCTCGCCGCGATGGCCGCGCCGCGCACTGGCCCCCTGCTCACCCCCGCCCATCTCGAGCGCGTCGCCACGGCGCTCCTACGCCTCGCCGATCCGGTGGAGGGCGGCCTCAAGGGTGCGCCGAAATTCCCCAATTCGCCGATTTTCCGCTTCCTCTGGCAGGACAGCTTTCGCAGCGGACGCGACGAGGCACGCGACGCCACGCACCTGATGCTGACAAAGATGTCGCAGGGCGGCATCTACGACCATCTCGGCGGCGGTTTCTCCCGCTATTCCACCGACGCCGTATGGCTCGTGCCGCATTTCGAAAAAATGCTCTACGACAACGGCCAGCTCCTGGAGCTGCTCGCGCTCGCCCACGCGGAAAAACCTGACCCGCTCTACGCCGCGCGCGCCGCCGAGACGGTCGGCTGGCTCGACCGCGACATGACCGCCGCGCACAATGCCGCCGGCCGCGCCGGCTTCGCCGCCTCGGAGGACGCCGACAGCGAGGGTGAAGAGGGGAAATTCTACGTCTGGACCCAGGCCGAGATCGACCGCCTGCTCGGCCCGGATTCTTCCGCCCTTTTTTCCCCCGCCTACGACGTGACCCCTTCCGGCAACTGGGAGGGCAACACCATCCTGCGCCGGATCACGCCCCCAGGCACCGAAGCGGAAGAAGCCGCCCTCTCCCACTCAAGGGAAAGACTAATGGGGGCCCGTGCGGCGCGCACCCGTCCCGGTCGGGACGATAAGGTGCTGGCCGACTGGAACGGCCTCGCAATCGCCGGCCTCGCTCGCGCCGCCGCGGTTTTCCAGCGGCCCGACTGGCTGGCCCGCGCCGAGAGCGCCTTCGATTTCGTCATGGCCGAGCTCGCCGGTGCGGACGGCCGCGTGCAGCACGCCTGGCGCCTCGGCCGCGTCACCGCCGCCGGGCTGCTCGACGACCAGGCCGCCATGGCCCGCGCCGCCCTCGCCCTGTTCGAGGCCACGGGCGACCAGGCGCGTCTCGCCCAGGCGATCCGTCTCGCCGAGGCGGCGCTGGCCAGCTTCTCCGACGACCACGGCGGCTTCTTCACCAGCGCTGCCGACGCGACCGACATTCCCCTCGCCCGCCCGCGCACCGCCGGCGACAACGCCACCCCGGCCGGCAACGGCATCATGGCGGAGGTGTTCGCCCGCCTCTCCCACCTCACCGGCGATCCGGTCTGGCGCAGCCGCGCCGAGGCGGTCATCCGCGCCTTCACCGGGGTCGAGGACCAGCTCGCGGCGATGCCCACGCTGCTCGCCGCCGCCGATCTGCTGGAGGAGGCCACCGAACATCGTCGTCGCGGGCGACCCCGCGCACCCCTTGGCGCGCGCCCTGGCGGCGACCGCCCTTGCCGCATCCGACCCCGCCGTCACGTTGCTCCGCGCCCCCGACCCGGCCGGCCTGCCGGAGGGTCATCCCGCGCACGGCAAGCAAGCGGGCGAGGCCGGCTCGGCCGCCTATGTCTGCCGGCGCGGCGCCTGCGGCCTGCCCCTCACCGACCCCGCCGCCCTCGCGGCCGCGCTCGCCCGCCGCGAGAGAAAGCCTTTCCGACCCTCATCGGCCACGCCGTAGGGCGGAAGTCGTTCCGCCGTCGCTCTGCACGGCGTCCAGCCAGGGTAGCAACCGAAGGATCATCGGTCAGGCCACGAAGCCGCCCTCGGCCCTCGAAAAGTACCCGCCGGAAACCGTTGAAGATCGCCTGCTCGTAGATCGCCTCGAACCGGCCGACGATCGCCGACACTTCGGCCCCGGGCGACACGTCGAATTGCGACGATACGTGCAACGTGCACCGGCCGGCGTCGATCTCGTCGACATAGGCGCTGGCGATGTAGCCGCCCACCTCCGATGTGGCGTTCTTGCCGTAGTAGATCCGGCGGGTTTCGTCGTTCTGGTAGAGGATCTGCTCTTCCACGACGGCACCGTTGTCGAGCGTCATCCGCCGGGTGCGCGGCACGGCGCCGTGCTCGCCGATCAGGTCGCACCTGACCAGCGCCGGCCCCGCGACGCCGCCCTGCTCGGCGGCGGGCCACCAGCGCAGCATCCCGGCCCAGTCGCTGACCAGGTTCCAGACCGCGCTCGCCGATGCGGGGATCTCCGCCGATCGATGCAGGGTCACGCGAGACACGTTCGACATCGTTCCGCCTTTCATCGATCGGGCAACCGCTGAATTCCCCGCATCGGCCCCCGCCGGCTACGAACGCTCCGCCGTCGGCCCGCAACACTCCGCGCCCTCGGGAGCCACGTAGCGCCCGGTGCGATCGACGTGCCCGCCGTCATCGTAGCGGTCGTGATGCCGCACCCAGTCGGTCAGATTGCCGGCGCCGGTCTCGTCGCGGCCCTTGGGCGTGAGGTCGAGGAAGTTGTAGGTGCCGATGAGCTGTTCGGTGCCCCGCGCATACGCCGAATAGGTGTGGAAGATGTTTCCCTCCGCGTCCTTGAAGAACACGCTCTCGCCGGACAGTTCGTCGCTCATGAAGGGGCGCTTTTCGTAGTTGTAGTAGACCTCGCCCTTGGCCTCGTCCGCCGCGGTGAACGACACGTGGTAGTCGAAGTTGAAGTCGCTGCCGTGGGAGGAAACCCACTTCACGCGCCAGCCCATGCGTTTGCGGAACGCCTCGATCTTGGGAAGCGGCGCGCGCGACACCGCGATCAGGGTCACGTCGTGATGCTCGAGATGCGGCAGCGCGCCGTCGAAATGGTCGGTCTGGAACGAGCAGCCGACGCAGCCCTCCTCCCAGTCGGGGCCGAGCATGAAGTGCTTGACGATGAGCTGGCTGCGCCCGGCGAACAATTCTGCCAATG
Organism: uncultured Alphaproteobacteria bacterium; assembly: GCA_963799825.1. Taxonomy (GTDB): domain Bacteria; phylum Pseudomonadota; class Alphaproteobacteria; order Acetobacterales; family Acetobacteraceae; genus JAFKFI01. Next base: position 415,004 of record CAWCYL010000006.1, on the reverse strand, counting down.
TCTCGCGCCCGTTCGGTCCGTCGAACACATACTCCTTCTCCACCTTCACCCAGGGCAGCGCGCGGCGCTCGGCACTCAGCGCGTCCCGCGCGCGGGTCTGCGCCTTCTCCTTGCCCAGCAGCGCCTTGCGCGCGACCAGCCACTCCTCGCGAGAGACGATCTTGTGCGGTTCCATGTTGGTGTTCTCCCTTCAGGACACGGGGGTGATGAGGCCGATGACCGCGCCCGCCGCGTCGCGCAGGATGGCGATGCGGCCGACCCCGGCGATGTCGAACGGCTCGCGCAGCGCCGTCGCACCCGCCGCGACCGCCTTGCCGAGCCGCGCGTCGACGTCGTCGACCGCGACATAGGCAATCCAGTGTTCCGGTATTGCGGCGAACTCGGGGCCGTTCATCTCGATCATGCCGCCGACCATCTGGCCACCAGCATTGGCGAGCCAATAGGTAAAGCCGTCCATCGGCTTCGCCTCGAAGCTCCAGTCGAGGGCGCGCGCATAGAACGCCTTGGCGCGCTCGACGTCGTGCGTCATCAGCTCGTTCCAATAGAAACTGCCATGTGAGGTCATCTCGTTGCTCCCTTGGGGTGCGTCGGTCTGTCAGGCCAGATAGCGTTCGAGTTTGTCGAGTGTCCCGCTCCATCCGTCGTGGTGGCGGTCGCGGGTGGGCTCGTCGGCGAACTGCTCGTGCGTCAGGGTCAGCACCGTCCCGTCGCCGTCGGGCTTGAACGCCACCGTCACCAGCGTTTCGCGTTCCGGCGTGCTGCGCCAGGCCCAGGTGAACACCAGCTTCTCGTCGGGCACCACCTCGCGATAGACCCCGCTGGCCTCATGCTCCTCGCCGTCGGGCGCGCGTGCGACCTTGCGGAAACGTCCGCCGACCCGCACGTCCATCTCGGCCCGCACGGTCTCGAACTGCGCCGGCCCCCACCAGCGCATCACCTGCTGCGGGTCGGTCCAGGCTTTGTAGACTTTCGACGGCGGGGCACGGAGCCGGCGTCGGATGGTGAGGCTGGGTTTGTCGAGCATGGTTCATCCTCTTCCACGAAGGCGGCCAGGCGATCGAGTTGTTCGTTCCAGAAGCGTTGATAGCGGTTCAGCCAGTCCACGGCCTGCTCCATCGGCGTCGCGTTGAGCCGGCACGTCACGGTGCGGCCCATTTTGGCCCGCGTGATCAGCCCGGCGTCGGACAGCACGTCGAGATGCTTCATCACCGCCGGCAGCGACATCACGAACGGCCGCGCCAGCTCGCTCACCGAGAGACTTTGCTCCGCCCCGAGCTGCGCCAGCAGCGCCCGCCGCGTCGGATCGGCGAGCGCGGCGAAGGTGCGGTCCAGAGCGGCGGCTTCATGCTTAACCATCAAGTTAAGTGTGGGCGCGCCGCGCGGCGCCGTCAACCCCCTCCTCGCCCTCCATCGTCATGCCCGGACTTGTTCCGGGCATCCACGTCTTGCGATGTCGCCCGGTGAAGCCGTGGATGGCCGTGACAAGCACGGCCATGACGACGAAGGACGTCGTGCTAAGCCACGCTGCGCGCACGCGCCGCCGGGCGCGTCCGCTCGGGCGGCGCGTAGGGCAGCAGCCATTCGGCGAGCGCGCCGGTTTCATCCGTCACCAGCAGCGGATCGAAATACTTGCGCCGGTCCGCCTCGGTGATGCCGGGCGGAATGTCGTCGTATTGCGGATCGAGGATGTCGGTGCCGCCCATGTAGGTCCGCTTGCGGTCCTTGGCGTGCTTGCGGCCGAGCCGCGCGAGCCGCGAGCGGTTCTCCCAGAACAGGTAGATCGACGCCGGATCGCGCCAGCCGTGCCGCACCAGGTGACGCGCGAACCGATAGAAAATATTCCGGCGGCTCATGTAGAGATGCGGCGCGCCGAAAATGCGGGCCGCGAATTCGCCGAGCGCCTCCGGGTCGTCGCGCGTGTTGCGGTAGGCGATGCAGCGCCCGTCGAGGTCGCGCAGCCGCAGGTTGGGCAGCAGCTCGCCGCCGCGCGCCGCATCCCAGAACAGCTTGGTCCCCGCGAGCGGGGCGACAAAAGCCAAAAAATACGGATGGTGCAGCAGCTCGGAGTTGAGCACCGAGCGCAGCTCCGCCTCCATCTCCGCGATGGTGCTCATGCGCGGATCGAACAGGTAGCCGTAGGTGATCATCATGCCCAGCGACTCCGCGTAGGCGATGTCCTCGGCGACGTTGCGTTCGCCGCGCTGCTCGTTCTGCCGCTTGTTGTGGGCGGCAATGAACTTTGGATCGAACGACTCGATGCCAGTGAACAGGCCGCGACACTTCGACTGCGCCATCAGCCTGATGATCTCGCGGTTGCGCAGCAGATCCTGCGTCACCAGCGCACCCCACATGCGGACGCGCTTGTGCGACTTCAGGTAGCGGCAGATCTCGCGCAGATGCGGCAGGTTGTTGGAAAAGTTGTTGTCGATGAACCACACCATCGGCCACAGCCGGCGCAGGCTGAGCCGCGGGCTGCTGTCGATCGAGTCCTCGATGTTGCGCGCGATGTCGGAGCCCGGATAGATCGCGTGCCGCGCCCGCTCGGCCGGGATCGAGCAGAAGTCGCACTTGAAATTGCAGCCGCGCGAGGCCTCGATGTAGTGCAGCGGGATGTGGATGCCGTGCTCGGCGAACAGGGAGTGGTCGACCGTGTAGCTCGCGATGTCCCCCTGCGCCGAGCGGTAGATGCCGCCCAGCGCCCCCGCCTCATGGTCGCGCATCACCTGGCGGATCGCCTCGACGCCGCCGGTGCAGATCGCGTCGAAATACCGCAGCGCCATCTCCGGGAACAGCGTGCAGAAGCTGCCCCCGCCACCACCGTCGCCCCGGCGCGCCGGAACACGTAGGCGAGCTGGCGCATCCGGTCGAAATCCATCAGGAGCCCGGTGAGGATCACCAGCTCGTACTGGCCCGGCGCGACGGAGCGCGTGTCGTACGGCCCGTGCCACATGTCGTGGTACAGCGTCACCGCGTAGCGCGAGCGGTCGATCAGCGAGGCGACGTGCAGCCCGGCCATCGGTTGCAGGTAGTCCCGGTCCTGCTTGCGGGCGCGGTCCTCGTGCAGGTGCGCGCAGAGGATCAGGATGCGCGGCCGGGCGGCGGCCGGCTCAGCGGACGAGGCTCGCGACATCGGCTTCGGACACCCCCATTCCGTCGCAATAACGGATTATCCGCGCGGCTCCGTCAAGCGAGCTCGCGGACCATGCGGGCGGCGCGGCGCAAATCGGGCGTGTCCAGCCCCTCGCGGAACCAGTTCAGCAGCGGCTCGAGCAGCGCGAGGCCAGCCCGCCGCTCGCCGCCTTGCGCGCGGAGTGAAGCGAGGCCCATCGCGCCACGCAGCTCCCACGAGCGCGCGCCCTGGGCGCGCGCGATGCCAAGACCGGTTTCATACGCGACGACCGCCCCCTCGATCGCGCCCGAGCCCGCCAGCAGGTCGCCCTTGAGGCGCCAGAGATCGGCCTCCGCCCAGCGCTCGTTCATCGACGCGGCCTCGTCCAGCGCCTCCGCGATCGTCGCAAGCCCCTCGTCCAGGCGGCCCAGCCGGAGCAGCGCGTCGGTGGTGACGCCGAGATGGTAGGGGCCGATCAGCCGTCCGCCGGTCGCCCGCCAGCGCGCCAGCCCGGCGCGGTTCTGCGCCACCGCCTCCTCGCAGTGGCCCTGCTCGATCAGCGCCGCCGACTCGAAGATCGGCGCCAGCACCGAATGGACGAACGGGATGCTCTGCTCGCGGGCGATCCGCGCGGCTTCGCCGGTGCGCGCCCGCAACGCCACCGGATCGCGCCGCAGCGCATGGACCACCGAGCCGACGGTGAGCGCGAAGCACAAATTGAACGGATGCTCCAGCCGCCGCGCGTGATGGTCCTGCTCGGCCGCGGCCTCGGCGCCGAGATCGGGGAAACCCTCGATCCACAGCCGGTAGGACTCCCATGTCATCGTCGTGGTCTTCACGTCCGACGCGATGATCGCGACGTAGTGCCGGTCGCGCTCGAAATCGTATCCCGCGAGCTTCTTCGCGTGCTCCCCGGCGGCGGCGAACTCGCCGCGCCAGAAATGCGACGAAGCGGCGGCGTAGGCCGCGTTCAGCACCAGCAGCGGATCGTTCTTGCCCGCCGCCGCCGCCTGCATCTCCGTCACCAGCGCTGACGAGGCGCGATCGTTGCCGCGCGTCGCGTGGTACTGCCACAGCACGCGCAGCACGTTGGGCAGCCGCGCCGTCTCGCCGAGCGTGTGGCACAGCGCGTGGGCCGGCGTCAGCACCGTCTCGACCTCCGCCGCCGCCCAGCCCTTCAGCGCCATGTAGGTGCTGCCGAGTGCGGCCCGCAGATCGAGCTCGTGGCGGTCCCGCGCCGGCGAGGGCGGCAGGCTCGCCACCGCGTTGAGCCCCTGCGTGAGATGCTCCACCGCCTCGCGCAGCGCCGAACGCTGCCGCGCCTTCTCGCCGGCGCGCAGCCAGCAGATGATCGCCTGCACGATCAGCCCGGCGGCCTCGTAGTGCTGCGCCAGCAGCTCGGGCTGCGCGTCGCGCATGTCGGGGAACAGCCGCTCGAACGCGCCGACGATGCGCCCGTGCAACTGCACCCGGTCGCGCCGCAGCAGGCTGGCATACGCCACGTCCTGCACCAGCGCATGGCGGAACGTGTAGACGGCGTCGGGCAGGTCGCGCTCGCGCAGCACCAGTTCGGCGTCCGACAGGCGGGACAGCGCGGTGTTGAGCTCGCCCTCGGGCATGTCCGCCACCGCCGAGAGCTGGCGGAAGGAGAAGCTGCGGCCGATCGCCGCCCCGATCTGCGCCACCGCCTTCACGTTGCCCAGCCGATCGAGCCTGGCCATCAGCGAATCATGCAGCGTCGAGGGAATGTCCCGGCGGGAAAAACTGCCCTCCAGCGCGTAGCCGGAGGCCTCCTCGCGCAGCAGGCCCAATTCCAGCGTCGCCTTGGTCAGCTCCTCGACGAACAGCGGCACGCCGTCGGTGCGGCTCAGGATGAGCTCGGTCACTTCCGTCGGCAGCGACTTGCCGCCAACCACGTTGCGGATCAGCGCCGCGTTCTCCGCCCGGCCGAGCCGTCCCACCGGCAGCAACGTCGCGTGCGGCCATTGCGTCGAGCCGGGGTCCGCCCAGTCGGGCATGAACTCCGCCCGCGACGTGGCGACCACCAGCACCGGTGCGGCGCGCACCCGCTCGACCAGCAGCCCGATCAGCTCGATCGAGGTCGGGTCGGCCCAGTGCAGATCCTCGCACAGCAGCAGCGCGGGGCCGCGCCCGGCCGGGGCGACGATGAGGTCGAGCACGCATTCCAGCGCGATCTCCTTGCGCCGCTGCGGGCTGATCGAGGTGGGGACGGCAAGGGCGGCGCCGGGGATCGACAGCAGCTCGCCGAGCAGCGGCACCGCTTGCGCGGGCTCGGCCACCCGGTCGCCGACCCAGCTGCGCAGCTTGGCGAGCTGTGCCGCCGGCGCCTCGCCCGCCTCCAGCCCGGCATCCGTCCTGAGCCCGTGGATGAACGGGTCGAGCGTGCTGTTGCGCCCGCTCGGCGCGCAGGAGTAGGTCGCCGTGTGCGCCGCCTCCTGGCACAGCGCGAGCCGCAGCGCCTGGACGATGCGGGACTTGCCGATGCCGGGCTCGCCGCTCAGCAGCACGACCTGCCCGGCCCCGCTCGCCGCCAGCCGCCAGCGCGCCAGCAGCAGCCCCATCTCCGCCTCGCGGCCGACCAGCGGCAGGCTCGGCGTGGCCCGCAGCGCCTCGAAGCGGTTGCGGATCGCCCGCGGCCGCAGCACCTGCCAGACCTGCACGTCGTCGGCGAACCCCTTCAGCGTGGTGCGGCCAAGATCGCGGTCCTCGAACAGCGAGCCCACCAGCCGGCGCGTGGCGTCGGCGATCAGCACCGTGTCCGGCTCGGCGATGGATTGCAGGCGCGCCGCCAGGTTGGGCGCCTCGCCGATCACGTCGGGGCGCTGCGTGGCCGCCGCGGTGACGAACTCGCCGATCACCACCGTCCCGGTGGCGATCCCGACGCGGACCTGCATGGCGGCGTCGGGCACACGCAGCGCCGTGACCGATTCCACGATCGCCAGGCCCGCCCGCACCGCGCGCTCCGCGTCGTCCTCCTGCGCCAGCGGGTAGCCGAAGAAGATCAGGATGCCATCGCCGAGATGCCGCGCTACGAACCCGTCGAACTGCGCCACGATCTCGTCGACGCAGGACTGATACGCGGTGATGGCGTCGTGCAGATCCTCGAGGTCAAGCCGGGTGGAGAGCGCGGTGGAGCCCACCAGGTCGCAGAACATCACGGTCAGCTGCCGCCGCTCGACGCTTGGCACGGATGCGGGAGGCGCGGGCGAGGGGAGCGCGGCCGGGGCTGCCGGGGGAACCGGCCGCCGGGCGACGTCCACCGGGGGACGGTCCTGAAGCTTGGCGCCGCAATCGCCGCAGAACCGCGCGGCGCGCGGGTTTTGCGCGCCACAGGAATCGCACGTCGTCAGGACCGCGGTGCCGCAGCGCGTGCAGAACGCCTTCCGCTCGCCCAGCCCGGCGCCGCAGTTCGGACAGTCCATCTCCCGACCCGCCCCAATATTGGTCGTTGCCCCCAGCAAAGCGCCAAGCGGGGAGCGCGTCTACAGCGAAAGCGCACGCGGGGGCGGGTAAGACCAACCGCCCTGCTCAATGGCCGCTTCCGACCCAAAGGCGACATTCGCAATGCCGAGCACAGGGACTGGCTGCCCTTGTGGCTCGCCCTAGCGGCCATAGGTGGTAGCTGACTGAGAGGACAGCGCAGGCGTCGATCGCAACGTTGACGGCACAGCGACCACCTGGTGGAAATTCCCCATGACCGATCCCGTTACCCAGATCACCCCCGACTTCCAACGGGGTTGGGACGCCGCTCTCCTCGCGGCGCGCGATTGGCATGAGTTGCAGGCAAAGAAAACGTTGATCCAGGCGAAGCGCAATCGATTTCCAAAGAATTTGGAGCGGGAAGCTGAGGTCCATCAGAGGTCAGCCGAGATGATCGCCACCCTGAAACCGGACGATGTCTGACCAAAGATCCCCCGCCGGCGGTCAATCGGGCCGCCGTCAGCGGCTTCCGACGCTTTGCGGAGGTCGATTGAAGTCCCTGCCGTGAGGTCGCCAGATCCCCGCTCTGGGCGAGCGATTGGACGTCCGTTCCGGCCATATCTTCCGGACACCTCGACCCGGCGACGGGAATCGGTAGGGGGAGTGTCCCGACAGCCCCAATTCCGGAATCATCGACCTTCTTTTCGGTCGTATGTTTCGAAAATCGTAGCCCCTTGAACACGCTGGGTTCAGCGGAGACCCCGAAAGTCTTGATATTTGCAAGCTGACGCAACGCGCCGGATTAGTCGAAATGCCGTCAAGCTTTGGCCGAGGATGACGTTCGACGGCAGGACCGCGATTACTGGAAAGCGCGGGTCACGTCGTAGATTTCATATCACGTCGCCGGTCGCGAAAGTCTTGACTTATAAAAAATTGTTTTGAATCGGGCAATGGAAATGTCTGTCCGTCCTGCCCACGCCGCCTGCTACGACAAACATGGGCGCACGAACTTGTCGCCTATCGCAATCTAGGTCGCCTATGATTGCAGTTCACTACACCTATGGCATGGTTATTGGTGTTGTATTGGTATGCTGAACACCCCGCCAAGGGCTTCCCAACCCGTCATCGAAGGTAGCCACGCGCTGCCATTCCACGCCTTGTGGTACATGCTGTTGTCGGTGCCGAGGCCGAAGATGTCCGGCTGATTGGGGCCCCAGGCGGCAACCGCGACAGCAATCGTCTTCACGCTGTCTGCCGTCGCGCACGACGCCGCCGTTGGGCTGCCGGCGTTGCTTTCGGTAATCACAATCGACGGTAACGCCCCACGCGATACGACCGCAGGCGTGCTCACCAGGGTGAGGTTGTTCGTCTCGCCCGTGAAACCGTTCTTGACGCAGGAAGGAATGCTCAGGGTCTCATTGTCTACGCCGACCCTGACGACGATGGTTGATCCGGTGTTGAAAGCGGCCTGGGAATCTCCACCGTCGCCGAACACGTTGAACTCGGCGGTCTGCCAGCCTTGCGCCAGATCGGGGAAACCATCGTCGCCTTGCGCCGAGTAAAGATTGCTGCCCGCCGACAAGGTGGTCGAATCCGAGCCACCGCCCGAGCCGGCGGTGCCGGTCAGTTTCAGGTCGCCTAGCGTGGCGATGGTCTGAGCGGAGACTGCCGCGGCCGAGGCGCTGTTTGTCCAGCAACCGCTGCCATACGTGTTCCAACCTGACGGGCAGAAGGACGCCGGCGCTGCTGCGGAACTGTTCGCGGCGGACGCTGCCGTGATTGTCGACCGGTCCGATAGTATCCGGGCGAGCGGCGATCGAGAGTTGGCAAGGCGGGATCATTAAAGCTGGCGAGGCAAACGTCGCCTTGAAGGTGGTTCAGATATACGTTGCAGGAGATCTGGCAGGGGCCGTCGGCGAGTGGAGTGCCACCTTTCCGGGCGAGAACGACACCACCGTCGCGCTTGAGTGGGCATTCGTCGATTGAGCGAGCGTTGTTTTGCAGCTGTTTCGTTCGTAGGTTGCGGGGAATCCGCCCCGCCGTTGTAGCTCGCCCAGGAAGGAGGTCGCGGCACCCGAGGAAGGTCCGGAACCCACACCCAAAGCGGTCGAGGGACAGGGCCGTACGGCGGATGGAGCGCGGCGCATTCCGCCATTTCCCTGCGCCGACGGCGGAATGAGTTCCGCCCTACCGGTTCACGCCGTCGCGGCGCGCAGCCCGTCCCGCAGGCGTTCCATCGCGCGCGCCATGCGCTCCGGGCGCTGCGCGAAGCACACCCTGAGATGCCCCTCGCCCGCCGCGCCAAACGCGCTGCCCGGCGCCACCGCGACGCCGTGGTCGGTAACGAGCCTGCGGGCCAGCGCCATGCTGTCGGTCGCGCCATCGACGCCGATGAAGGCGTAGAACGCGCCGTCGGGGGCGGCGTAGCGGACCCCGTTCAGCCCGGCGAGCGCCTCGCCCGCCACGTCGCGCCCGCGCGCGCAATGGGCGAGGAACGCCTCGGTGAACGCCGTGTCGGCCAATGCCGCCGCGCCGGCGTGCTGCGTGTAGGGCGCCACCCCGGAATGCGTCACCTCCACGATGTCGCTGACCGTGTCCCGCGCACCCTCCGGCACCACCATCCAGCCGAGCCGCCAGCCGGTCATCGCCCAGGTCTTGCTGAAGCTGTTGCACACGATCACCGCGTCGTCGGGCGCGGCGATGTCGAGCAGCGAGGGCGCCGCCGCCGCGCCGTCGTACACCAAGCGCGAATACACCTCGTCGGAGATCAGCCAGACGCCGTGGCGGCGGGTGAGATCGAGAATGGCGGAAAGCTCGGCGCGGGTCGCGGTCCAGCCGGTCGGGTTGTTGGGCGAATTGAGCACGAAGGCGCGCGCCCCGCGCAGCTTGCCCTCCAGCCGGTCGAGGTCGAGCCGGAAGCGGCCCTCCGGCGTCGGGTCGAGCGCCAGCTCGTCCACCACCGCGCCGCGCAGCCGCGCCGCGTTGGCGATGTTGGGCCAGGACGGCGAATGCAGCACCACGCGCTCGCCCGCCCGCACCGTCGCGGCCAGCGCGATCGCCACCGCCGCCATGCCCGAGGCGGTGATCTGGATGCGCTCCTCGCTGACCGGCTTGGCGTGCAGCTCGGTCAGGTAGCGCGAGAGCGCATCGCGCAACGGCGGCGAGCCGCGCACGTCAGGGTAGGTGGTCGCCCCGCCGTCGAGGGCGGCCACCAGCGCGTCGCGCGCCGAGGCGGGGCTCGGATGGTCGGACTCCCCGAAACACAGGAACTCGACGTCGGGCAGGCCGAAGGCGAGCCGGCTGATCTCGACGATGCGCGAGGCGGGGATGCTGACGAGGTCCATCATCCGTATGTAGATGCGCCCGATCCCTCACCAAAGCCTTTCCGCCGGGACGGCATGATCGTTTCGCGACCTCCCTGGACGCGGCCGGCCGGAGACGCCAAACAGGAGGAAGAGCCTTTGACCGCATCGGGAGCGACTACGTGCTGGATCGCATCATGCTGACCAACGACGACGGGATCGACGCGCCGGGCCTCGCCGTGCTCGAGCAGATCGCCGCCGAGCTCGCGCGCGAGGTCTGGGTGGTCGCCCCCGAGCACGACCAGAGCGGCGTGTCGCACGCCGTCAGCCTGCACCAGCCGCTGCGCGTCAGCCAGCGCGGCCCGCGCCGCTTCGGCGTCACCGGCACGCCGGGCGATTGCGCGGTGATGGGCGTCTGCCACCTGATGCGCGACGCACCGCCGCAGCTCATCCTCTCGGGCGTCAACCGGGGCGCCAATCTCGGCATGGAGACGGTGTTCTCCGGCACCGTCGGCGGCGCCATGACGGGGATGATGCTCGGCGTCCCCTCGGTCGCCCTCAGCCAGGCATGGACGGATCGGACGAACGTGCCGTGGGACACCGCGCGGAGCCTCGGCGCCTCGGTGGTGCGCCGGATGCTCGGGATCGGCTGGAGTGCCGATACCTGCCTCAACATCAACTTCCCCGACCGCCCGGCCGCCGACACCGGCGAGCCCACCCTGTGCCGCCAGGGTGTGGGCATGATCCGCGGGATGGACGTCGAGACCCGCACCGACCCGCGCGGTCTTATCTACCACTGGATCAACTTCCGCCGCGGCCCGCGCGAGCAAGGCCCCGAGAGCGACATCGACACGCTGCGCGCCGGCCGCATCGCGATCACCCCGATCCGCTACGACCGCACGGACGAGGCCGCCTTCACGGCGCTCGCCGAGCATTTGCCGCGCCTAGCCTAGCCCCTCAGAACCCGCTTTCCTTCCGTGCCGCACGGCAAGGATGACCGCCCGGCGACCGTCTACCCGATACCGCGCCACGTAACCGCCCGCACCGAACGGGATCCACCAGTCCCGGAAGGCGCGTCCATTCCCTCCACCGGCCGGCCGATCTCGGGATGGTCCGACCGCAGCGCCACGCCTTGCCGGATCGCGCGAATTGCAGCGTCGGGGTTCGTCGGGGCCAGAAATGCGTGCAGGCGCACCAGATCGGCGAGCGCGCGCCGTGACCGAGACGTCAGCGATGGCACATCGGCGGGTCCACATCCTCGCCGGCCTCAAGCCGCGCCAGCCAGGAATTGACCTCCTCCTGGGTGGCGTGCAGCCCGGTCTCCTGGAATTCCGCCCATGCGGCCTCTGCGTCGGCCCGGAACTGCTCGCGTCGTTCCTCGCGCGCCACGTATTCCGCGATGGCCTCGCGCATCACCCAGTGCGCGCTGCGTCGCCGCGCCTCGGCCAGCCGCTGCACGCGGGCGCGCATCTCGGGATCGAGCTTGAGGCTGGTCGTCTGCTGGGACGGTGCCGGAGACATGACGGAACCCTTGGTGGTACCGAGAGCTACTTGGCGCGGAACGCGCACACCGGCAAGAGGGACGAACGTGTCCGCTTGTCCCCCGCGCGGCGGCGCACGAGTATCGCACGGGAAAACTTCCGGCCGAGTGAGGCGATGACGCCGCGCACGAAGACCGACGGCGTTGTTGCCGGGCGAGAGACCGATCGGCCCATCTGGGCTGCCATCGCCGCCGCCACCTGCGTCAACCTGCCGCTCGGCTCGCTCTACGCCTACAGCGTCTTCCTTCACCCGCTCGAACAGCTCCTCGGCGTCTCGCGCTCGGAGCTCTCCTTCGTGTTCGCGCTGGCGACGATCAGCTTCACCGCCGGGATGAACGCCGCGCCGCGCTTCTTCGGCGCGCGATCGGCACCCGTGCTGGTGGCCCTCTGCGCCGCGAGCAGCGCCGCCGGGATCGCGCTCGCCGCGGTCGCGAGCGGCCTGACGGGGCTCGTCCTCGGCTACGGCGTGCTGTTCGGCCTGGGCGGCGGCATGGCCTACATCCTGTTCCAGCAGGGCGTGAACCTGATGCTCCGGGGGCATTCGGGGCTGGTCAACGGCTACCTCGTCAGCCTCTACCCGCTGGGTGCCATGCTCGCGGCACCGCTGTTCGGCCTGTCGATCGACCTCTGGGGCGTGCGGGCCACGCTGGCCGGACTTGCCGTGACCATCGCGCTGGCGGGCGTCGCTGGTTGCGTCGCTGGTCGCCCATGCCGGGATGCGCCTCCGCCCGCTCGCCGCCGCCGGCTCGGCAGAGCCGCCCGCCGAGGCGCACCGGCTGGTGTTCTGGCAGATGTGCGCGGTGTTCTTCCTCGCCGCCGCCGCCGGGCTCACCGTGCTCAGCCAGGCCGCCGGGATCATCACCGCCTATGGCGGATCGGTCGCCGGCGCGCTGGCCGCCACCACCGCGATCAGCGCCGCGGTCGCGGCCGCGCGGCTCGGCGGCGGCTGGCTGGTCGATCTCCTGCCGGTCCCGGTGGTGATGGGCCTGGCGCACGCCATCGCCCTCGCCGGCGCCATTCTCCTGACGCTCTGGCCGGGGCCGCTCGCCGCCATGTTGGCGCTGGCGATGATCGGCACCGGCGCCGGCCTGGTGTCCGGCTCGACCGCCGCCGGCGTCGCGACCTACTGGCCGATCGCGCAGTACGGCCGGGTGGCGAGCCGCCTCTATGTCGCGTGGGGCGTCGCGGCGATCAGCCTGCCCGTGCTGGCCGGGCATCTGTTCGACCTGACCGGCGGCTATCGCACCGCGATCATGGTCGCCGGCTGCGGCAACCTCGCCGGCCTGCTCATATCGCTGACGCTGCCGCGGCGCGGACCTACGCGGGCGGCGCGAATTGCAGGCTGAGCGCCGCCAGATGCAGCGCGGCGCCGAGCAGCACCAGCACATGCCAGATCGCGTTCTGGAACCGGACGCGCCGCAGCGAATGGATCACCGAGCCGATCGAGTAGACGACCCCGCCGAGCACCAGCAGCGCGAGAACGTCGAGCGCCGTGCGGGCGACCAGGCTGGGCAGGACGCTCAGCACCATCCATCCCATGCCGAGATACAGCACGAGGGACAGCCGCTCGAGGCGGCGTGGGAAAAGGAGTTTCAAGGCGACGCCCCCGGCCGCGATGGCCCACGCCGCCCCGCACAGCACGACCCCTTCGCGACCGGGCAGGACGTTCACTGCGAACGGCGTATAAGTGCCGGCGATCATCACGAAGATCATCGCGTGGTCGAGCCGGCGCAGCCGCTCCTTGACGCGTCCCGGCCGGGCGAGGTGATAGGCGGCGGAGGCGCCCAGCATCCCGACCAGCCCCGCGCTATAGACCAGCAGCGTGGCGCTCACCTTCGCGGTGGCGGGCAGCCCGACGGTGAGGATGAGCCAGGCCGCCGCGGCGATCCCCGCCGGCAAGCCGAGCAGATGGACAACCCGATCCGCCGCCGCGTCGGCGTGGACGCGGGCCGTGGATGTCGCCGGTCGCGACCTCAGCGCAACCCGCGATCCCGGAACGAGGCGCCGGCCGCGAGCTGGCTCTCGCGCACGATGCGCTCATGGCCGTCGCGGTCGTTCTTCACCCGGTACTGGCAGTCCTGCTGCTCGATCGGGAGCTGCCGGACGATCGTGTAGGAGCCGCGAGGTATGTGATGATCCAGCCGGCCGGGCATGAACTCGACCGACTGGCCGACCGTGAACTTGTGACGGATCATCGTGCCCTCCAGACGACCGACGCCGCCCCGGCGATGAAGCCGAAGCGGCGTCGATTTCAGTTCTGTTCAGGCGGACTGCAGGTTTTCCGCCGACATCTTGCCCTGCTGGCCCTGCTGGACCTCGTAGCGGACCTTCTGACCCTCGTTGAGGCCGCCCAGACCCGCCCGTTCGACGGCCGAGATGTGCACGAACACATCCTTGGAACCGTCATCGGGCTGGATGAATCCATAACCCTTCTGCGCATTGAACCACTTGACCGTACCTGTCGCCATCGAAAGTCACTCCAACCAAACCGGCGACCCGCGCGCTGCGGGCCGAACTACTTCTCAATGTGGGGAGCGTCGAATGCGAGAGCGTCGCATGGGAAGGCACGCACAGCCCGGACCGAAAAGCGCCGATCGCGAGGATATGGGCGCTCCGGCTCGGAATTACCAGCCCGTCGCCCCCCGGCGCTCCGCCGGCGCCGCTTCACGTTAGCGCAACCTTGGCCGGGCGTCGCCGCATCGCGAGCGGCACCAGCGCGCCCGAGATGCCGAAGCTCGACAGGCAGAACGCCGCGATCGCGAGATGCGGGCTGCGCCCAAGGCTCAGCCCCGCCAGCACGATGCCGGTGCCGCCGAGCAGGCAGGGCACGATCAGATGCCACACCCGCTCCCCCGTCCGGTCGGAGCTGCGGGAGAACACGATCATGCCGACCACGCCGGTCAGCGCGGGCAGCATGGTGATGTAGCCGACGCTCAAATCGCTGTAGCCCAGGCCCTTGATCATCAGCGGCAGGAAGAACGCCTTGCCGTACACGCCGAACGCGATGAGCGTGTAGACCAATGTGAGGATCACGATGGTCGGGCTGGCGATGGCGCGGGCGAAGGTGAGGTGCCGCCCGCCGGCCGCGGCGCGCTCCGCCTCCAAGGTGCGTTCCAGCCAGGCGCGCTCCTCCGGGGCGAGCCAGCCGGCCTCGGCTGGCCGGTCGCGCAGCAGCAGCGGGCACAGTGCCGCCAGCGCCACCGCGGGCAGCCCCGACCAGGAACACCCACTGCCAGCCGGCGATCCCGAGCCAGCCGTCCAGCGTGAGCAGATGGACCGAGATCGGCCGATCACCCCGGCGGTCGCGCCGAACGCAAAGAACACGCCATCGCTCGGCCGCGATGGCGCGAGGGGAACTAGCGCGTCATGAAGAACGCCACGCCGGGGAAGAACCCGGCCTCGGCGATGCCAAGCAAGAAGCGCACGACGACGAAGCTCGTCGCGTCCGTGACCAGCGCGGCGCCCGCCGAACAGATGCCCAGAACACCATGATGATGGCGATCCAGCGCCGCGCGCTCACGCGCACGGTGACGATGGTCCAAGGCAGGAAGCCTCGATGGTTGGACATCGCAGGTCTCCCTCGGAACGTCGGTCGGGCCAATCCCGACCGGCGCTTTTCCTTCTAGCAGGTTCCTCCGAGGACGTGCCGCCTTGCCGGCCGATGCATCGAAACCCGCGCGGGCGCGTTGAGCCGGTTCGGAACACCGCTCACCCACGCGAAGGAACGGCCATGCGAACCTTGCTCCTCCCCGCTGCCCTTGCCCTGACGCTCACCGCCGGCCTTGTCCCCGGTGCCGCGCGCGCCGGCTGTCTCACCGGCGCGGCGGTGGGCGGTGTCGCCGGTCACATGGCCGGCCATCACGGCGTCCTCGGCGCCGCCGGGGGCTGTGCCGTCGGCCATCATGAGGCCAAGAAAAAGGCCGCCGAGAAGCAGGCGGCCCAGCAGCACGCCACCAGCACGAACAGCCAGCCCGCCGCGCCGCAGGGCAGCGACCATCCTGCGTCGCAGTCCCAGTAGGGCAGTCCCAGTAGGGTCTCATACCAGACGCCGTCTGTGATGACCTTTCCGCCCCCTCGTCATGTCCCCACGTCGGCCCGAAGCCGCCGAGCATCCACGCCCTGCCGTAGTGCCGCGGCGAGAAAGTCGTGGATGGTCGGCCTTCGCCGACCATGACGAGGAAGGGTCAGAGCCACGGGCCGCTGGTACTATCAGCCGGCGGAGCCGCGGCGAACCCGCCGGACGACCGCGCGGGCGCGGCGCAATCCCCATGTGCCGGCCAGGCGGCGGCGAAGGCGCAGCCGCAGCGGAACGGCGCCTGGGGCAAGCGCGGGGGCGATCTCCGGCTCGGCCTCCCGCCCCGCGTCCGGCTCGATGCGCAGGCCACGCAGGCCCACCCCGAGGAGACGTGAATCGCCCGAACCGGTGTGATCGCTCGGCCGCCAGACGGCGCTCGAGCGCAGCGTGATCCGCATGAGACTGCGCCCCTCGGTCGCGGCTCGGGGTAGCGCCCAGCGGGACGTTCCGTCGGTCACGAGGCGCTCCGCAAGCTCGTGGCCGTTCACCATGAGCGCGAGCGACCCGCCGGCGCTGCACGGCATGAGGTCGAGCACCAGTGCGTAGGGCTGCCGCATCGGGTTGAGCAGGAACAGCTCGAGCCCCGCCTCGGCGCCCTCCATCCAGCGCCCCCACTCCTCGCGGCCGTGCCAGCCGTTCCTGAGGAGGTGGTCGGTCGCCTCGTCGGCCGCCCTGATCTCGGTGCCCGGCACGTAGTGGCTGGACGGCTCTAGCCCGAGCCGGACGATGCCGACGCCCAGCACGCGGGCGTCGGCTTGCGGATCCTGGTCCGCCGCGCAGATCGCCCGGCTCGCGCGCAGGCCGATCTGCCACGGCTCGTCACGCGCCAGCGCGTGATCGGGCACCGGATAGGAGGCATGGGCGGTATGGGCGCGTATCAAATGCCGCCCCAGGCAGTGCCCGTTCAGCGTCAGCTCGAGCTCGACCGGCTCGGCCGGAGACAGCGCCTCGATCTCGATCGAGGTCAGGCTCGCCGGATTGGCGAGGCCCGCGAAGGAGAGCCGGCTGGCCGCCCCATCCATCCACCGGCCCCAGACCTCGCCGTGATGCCAGCCGGCGGAGAGCAGGGGCGTGGCCGAACCGCCGAGCCGGAAGGTGAACTCCCGGTCGGTGTCCGGCTCCGGTTCGGGCTGGCCCTGGCGTGCGGCCGCCAGGGCGGCGATGCGCGCCAGAACCGCCTGCCGCCGCGCCAGCCGGGCCGCGTCCGGCGCCTCCGCGTCGGCCAGCGCGGTCGCGTAGCTCCAGCCGCCGAGGACCGCCCGGTACGCGGCACCGCTGGCCGTGCGCCTTGCGGCGAGCAGGGCCGGGTCATCCAGCAGCGCCAGCAGGTCCGCCGCCAGCGCATCCCCGTCCGCGTGGGCCGGCAGGATGTGCCGCACCGCGTCGTCGAACCCGCGCAGCCCGACATCCGTGCTGATGACCGGATGGGACGCGGCCAGCGCGGTGAGCGTCTTGACCGCGATGCCGGTACCCGCCCGGTCCGGCACCAGCGTCACCCGGCTCCGCGCGCGCAGCGCCTCCAGATCGTCGACGAAGCCCAGGAAGCGCACGCCGCTGGCGGCCTCGACCGCCTTGGCGTCGAATTGCTGGAAGATCCGCCCGGCGACCGCGATGCGCTTGTCCCGAAGCGCCGGGTGACGGGGCAGCACCGTTTCGAGGAACCACCGGAGCGAGCCGACATTGAACGCGTGGCTGTCGCCGCTGATCAGCACGTCCCACTCGGCGTCCGGGCCGGGATCGGCCGCCTCCGCGACGTACGGGCGCGGCAGGACGATGACCGATTTCGGATTGGCGCGGGAGACCCGCAGCCGCTCGCCCAGGCTGACATTCGTGCAGACGTCAGGGGTCCGCCAGAGCTCGGCCTCCAGCCGGGCCATGCGCAGCAGCTCGCCGCGCCGCTCGAACCCCGCGTCGCCGGTGCCGTCCAGCGCGTGCTTGAACGCCCAGCGCGTGAAGTAGTCGTGCGTGTCGAGCAGGATCTTCGCATGGCGAAAATGCCGCAGCACGAAGCCGGCGCTGATCACGTGGTTCATCACCACGATCGCGACATGGCGCGCCGCATCGGCCACCGCGGGGTCGAGGATCCGGCAGCGGTAGCGCCCGATGATCGCGTTCACGAACTGCTCGTAGCCGCTCGGCTTGACCCCGGTTTCCGTCTCGCGCGGCGTCGGCATGACCGCCGCGGCGTCGATATGCGCGCCGGAGTTGACGCTGTTCTCGCGGACGTTCCGGCGCCAGTTGCGCGCCATCGTGGCGCCGTCCGACTCCATCTCGTTGAGAAAGACGCGCAGCACGAGATGGCCGGCTTCGACCAGCTCCTCGATCTGGTTCTCAAACGCGGTCGTACTGCCGCACCGGCCGCCGAGCGGCTGGACCATCAGGGCGATGGCGGGCTCCGCGGCGGGGTCGGCGCGCCAAGCGGCGGGCTCGCCGTCGCGGACCAGGGAAGCGACGCGCTCCGGGTCGCGGCACGGCACGGCGAATCCGATCGCCGACGCGGTGGCCTCCGCCAGCGGCGTGCCCAGGGTGACGAAATCGGCGGTGGCGAAGGGCCACGCCGCGCGGGCGCGCGCCGCGAACCCGCGCGGCAGATGCGATGCTTCCGGCGCCTCGTGCAGCACCACCACCGATCGCGCCGGAATGACCGGGGTGCCGCGGACCAGCTGCGACAGCCGGAGCCGGAACAGGACGTCCAGCTGTCCGGGCGACAGGCCGAGGAAGACGACGCTATCGGCGGTCCGCACCGTCTCGTCGAGTGCCGCCGCGGCGGTCGGATCCGTCCAGTCGGAATCGAAGGCCGGCATCGCCAGCTCGCGAAGCCGATGCGTCCCTTTCAGGGCGCGACGCAGACGATCAAGGTGCCCAACGAGGCCGGGCAGCTCAGGGTTGACCAGCAGGACGGCTTCTCGGTCCGGCGTCCACTTGCCGCGCCAGGATCTCGCGGAGGTACTGGATGACAAAGGCGATGACCCCGGTTTCAGCAATTCGGTTCGCCGCGCGGACGAGGCACGCACCACGGCCTCGCAACCCCTGGGAACGCCCGCCAGGCGGAACGGCTCCCACGCGGGGAAAACTCGGTTCAGACGGGAAGGGGATCCTACGAGGGGTGCCGGCTTGTCAAGCCAACGGCGGGCCGTGGTGGAGCCAAGCGGGATCGAACCGCTGACCTCCTGAATGCCATTCAGGCGCTCTCCCAGCTGAGCTATGGCCCCATGCCGCACGGAACCCCCGGCGCGACGGGAGGCGGCATATAGCCCCCCGCGCCCCGGCGGATCAAGAGGTCAGGGGCGCCATTTCCTCTCGCCGGCCGCCGCGCCATCCTGGGCCGGTGGCCGATCCAAACATCCTCTACACGCCACCCCGCGAGCGGGTGGTCGCCACCAACGCCTGGGCGTTCCTGCGCTGGCTGGCGGCGACGCGCGGCATCCTCCTGCCGGACTGGGCGGCGCTGCAACGATGGTCGGCCGTCGAATTCCCCGCCTTCGCCAGCGCGTTCCGCGCCTTCAGCTCCCTGCCGGACGAGCACGACCCGAGGCGCCTGCGCGAAGCGGCCGGCCTGCTGCTCCATCTCGACCTGCGGCCGGATGACATGCTGCTGGTCGCGGGTGCCTCCGACTGGCCGGGTGCGACGCGGCATGTGGCAAGCCTGGGCCGCCATGCCGGCGCACCGGAAAACCTGCTGCACGCCGCCGCCGATACCGGCGCCTCGGTGCTGGTGGCACCCGCCGCGCGGCTCGACCGGGTGGCCTTCCGCCTCGGGGCGGGGCGGCACGATCTTTCCCGCTTGCGCCTTGTTGTCGCCCTCGGCGGCCCGATGGCGGCGAACGTCCGCGTCCGTTTCTACACCTGGGTAAAGCCCGACCTCATGCTGCTCGCCCGCGCCGGCGACACGCTGTGGGGCGACCCGCTCTCGCCGGTGCTGCGCACGCCGCCGGCGCAACCGGCACTCGGCGTGGCGCTCAGGCCGCCGCCTTCGCCAGTTCCGGGTGGACGCTGAACGACGCCTCGGTCTTGGCGCGGATCTCGTCGATGGTGACGTCCGGCGCCTTGTCGACCAGCACCAGGCCCTGCTTGGTCACGTCGAACACCGCGAGCTCGCTGATGATGAGGCTCACCACGCCCGCGCCGGTCAGCGGCAGCTTGCAGCGATGCAGGATCTTGGGCGAGCCGTCCTTCGCCGCGTGCTCCATCAGCACCACCACGCGCGGCACGCCCGCGACAAGATCCATCGCCCCGCCCATCCCCTTCACCATCTTGCCGGGGATCATCCAGTTGGCGAGATCGCCGTTCTCCGCCACCTGCAAGGCGCCCAGGATGGACAGCTCGATGTGCCCCCCGCGCACCATCGCGAAGGAGGCGGCGCTGTCGGAATAGGAGGTGGTCGGCAGCTCCGTCACGGTCTGCTTGCCGGCATTGATGATGTCGGCGTCCTCGTCGCCCTCGAAGGGGAACTGGCCCATCCCGACCATGCCGTTCTCGCTGTGCAGCTGGATCGACATGCCCTCGGGGATGTGGTTCGCCACCAGGGTCGGGATGCCGATGCCGAGATTGACGTAGTAGCCGTCATGCAGCTCGCGCGCGGCGCGGGCGGCCATCTGATCGCGGGTCCAGGGCATACGATGTGTCCTCCTCTCAGGCGGCGCGCTTGCGCACGGTGCGCTGCTCGATGCGCTTCTCCACATGGTCCAGCTTGACGACGCGTTTGACGAACATCCCCGGCGTCACGATGTGGTCGGGGTCGAAATTGCCCTGTGGAACCAGGTGCTCCACCTCGGCCACCGTCACCTTCGCCGCCGTCGCCATCATCGGGTTGAAGTTCCGCGCGGTCTTGCGATAGACGAGATTGCCCTCGGGATCGGCCTTCCAGGCGTGGACGATGGCGAGGTCGGCGAACAGGCCGCGCTCCATCACGTAGGTCCGCCCGTCGAATACTTTTGTCTCTTTCCCCTCGGCGACCTGGGTGCCAACGCCCGTCGCCGTGTAGAACGCGGGAATGCCGGCGCCGCCCGCGCGGATGCGTTCGGCCAAGGTGCCCTGCGGGTTGAATTCGATCTCGAGCTCCCCGGCGAGGTACTGCCGCGCGAAGGTCGCGTTCTCGCCGACATAGGAAGAAATCATCTTGCGCACCTGGCGCGTCTGCAGCAGCAGGCCGAGCCCCGCGTCATCGACGCCCGCGTTGTTCGAGACGATGGTGAGATCCTTCACCCCGGATTCCCGGATCGCCTCGATCAGCGCCGAGGGGATGCCGCACAGGCCGAAGCCGCCGGACATGATCGTCATGCCGTCGCGCAACACCCCGGCGAGAGCCGCCTTGGCGTCCGGGTACACCTTGTTCACCGCCATCGCGCCCGCCGCCCCTCCCGCGTCAATCCACCGGCGGAAGCTGCCATCGTCGGCCTCGCGATGCAACGTGGCGCGGGGCCAAGCGAAGTCTGTCACGATGGCGGTGTCAAAAGGGAGGACCAGCAATGCCGTCCATACCGCTCCGCTGCCTCGCCATTTTTTCCGCCGTCTCGGCGATCATGCTCCTGCCGCCCGGCACCGCCCGCGCGCAGGACGACCGCGCCATCGAGGCCTGCCACAACAAAGGATCGACGATCGACATCGTCGGCTGCCTCGACGGCCTGACCGCGCAATGGGACAAGCGGCTGAATGCCGCCTACCAAGTGGCGTTGAAGCGCGCCGACCCGGATGGGGTCGCGCCGTTGCGGGCGGCCGAGCGCGCCTGGCTCGAATTCCGCAAGCAGCGTTGCTACTACCTCGGCGCGGGTCCGGGCACGATCGGGCGCGTCGTCGCGTCCGACTGCTTCCTGCGGATGACCAAGGCGCGGGCGGAGGAGCTGACCGAGGACGCCAAGGGGCTGGCCGGCTGACGACGCCCATCCACGGCAACCGAGACCGGGTTCAGCCGTGCGGGTTGAGCGCCGCGCGCTCGTCCTGGGTCAGCGGCCGGCCCTGGGTGAGCTCGGCGCGGATCTCCGCCGCGAGCTCCGGGTTGGCGCGGCGGATCTGGCCCACGCGCAGCGCCGGGCCGGCGCCGGGCAGCGGGTCGAGCTCCCACCCTTCGAGGAACAGCAGATCGCCGGCGCACGCCTCGTCGCGCAGGCGGCTCAGCTCCCGCCGAACCGCCGCGGTGCGGGGCAGCGGTTGGTACGTCGCGGTCGTCGTCATCGGTTCGTCCCCCCAGGCCAGTTCCATCTCAAGCACTGCTCGCCGGCCAGCAGGACAACGTGGACGACCGGCCAGGGTCGCAGGCGTGAGCGAACTTAATCGGCTGGCGCTCTCCTAAGGGGCCACCTTAGGAACGACCATCACACCGCGATTAAGGAACGATGAAACCGATTTGCGGCTCACCTTGGCGCGAGCGGGATGAACATACGGTTAAGGGGCGGGAAGGCCCGTCTGGCCCTCCCGCCCCTGTTGGCTGATCAGCGCGGCGAAATCGGTCCCGGCGAGCTCGCTCAGTAGCGATACAGCTCGTGCTTGAACGGGCCGGCCGCGTTGACGCCGATATACTCCGCCTGCTTGGGCGACAGCTTGGTCAGATGCGCGCCGACCTTCGCCAGGTGCAGCGCCGCGACCTTCTCGTCGAGGTGCTTGGGCAGCGTGTAGACCTGCCGCTCGTAGGTGCCCGGCGGGGCCTTGTACAGCTCGATCTGCGCCAGCACCTGGTTGGTGAAGCTGGCACTCATCACGAAGCTCGGATGGCCGGTGGCGTTGCCGAGGTTCACCAGCCGCCCCTCGGAGAGCACGATCAGGCGCTTGCCGTCGGGGAACACCACCTCGTCGACCTGCGGCTTGACGTTCTCCCAGCGGTAGTTGCGCAGGCTCTCGATCTGGATCTCGCTGTCGAAATGGCCGATGTTGCACACGATCGCGCGGTGCTTCATCTCGCGCATGTGGTCGAGCGTGATGACGTCGAGATTGCCCGTGGCGGTGACGAAGATGTCGCCGCGCGGCGCCGCCTCGTCCATCGTCACCACCTCGTAGCCCTCCATCGCCGCCTGCAGCGCGCAGATCGGGTCGATCTCCGTCACCATCACCCGGCAGCCGGCGTTGCGCAGCGACGCCGACGAGCCCTTGCCGACGTCGCCGAAGCCCGCGACCACGGCGATCTTGCCGGCCATCATCACGTCGGTGCCGCGGCGGATGCCGTCCACCAGGCTCTCGCGGCAGCCGTACAGGTTGTCGAACTTCGACTTGGTCACGCTGTCGTTGACGTTGATCGCCGGGGTCAGCAGCTTGCCGTCCCGCGCCATGTCGCGCAGCCGATGCACGCCCGTCGTGGTCTCCTCGGAGATGCCGCGCACGTCGGCCAGCATCTCGGGATATTTCTGGTGCATCAGCAGGGTGAGGTCGCCACCGTCATCGAGGATCATGTTCGGCGTCCAGCCGTCCGGCCCGCGCACCGTCTGCTCGATGCACCACCAGAATTCTTCCTCGGACATGCCCTTCCAGGCGAACACCGGCACGCCGGCCGCCGCGACGCCGGACGCCGCGTGGTCCTGAGTGGAAAAGATGTTGCAGGACGACCAGCGCACCGTGGCGCCGAGGGCCAGCAGCGTCTCGATCAGCACCGCGGTCTGGATCGTCATGTGCAGGCAGCCGGCGATCCGCGCGCCCTTCAGCGGCTTCGAGGCGCCGTATTCGGCGCGCGTCGCCATCAGGCCGGGCATCTCGTCCTCGGCCATCGCGATTTCCTTGCGGCCCCACTCGGCGAGCGAGATGTCCTTCACCTTGTAGTCGTGCTGGGTCGATGCGTCGGGCATGAAGCTCTCCTCGGGGTTGGCGCCCGGTAGCATGAGACGCCCAGGAAAGTCACCCGCCCGCAACGGCGGCCGTGCCGCAACGCCACGCTGGCATACCGATGTGGGTTGGGGCAGGATGGTCAGCGCAACCATGACGCGAGTAGCACGGATGGCTTTTCCCGGAAATTGCCCAAGGCCGTTCTGGCTTTGCCTGGCCGCGCTCTGCTTCGCAGCCCGCATCGCCGTCGCCCAGCCGGACACCGGCCGCGAGCCGGAGGCACCCGGCAAGTTCGATTTCTACCTGATGAGCTTCACCATCGCGCCGAGCTTCTGCGCGCTCTCCGCCCGCTACGCCGACAAGCAGGAGTGCCGCGCGGCGACCGACGCCGCCTACCGCGCGATGCCGCTGACCGTGCATGGCCTGTGGCCCAACCGCGAGCGGGTCAGCGTCAACCTGCAGCCGCAATACTGCGCCGGCCCGCCTCTCGGCCGGCTGTCGGCCGCGCTGCGCGAGAAGCTGGCGCATGTCATGCCGGGCGTCGCCGACGGGCTCGACCGCTACGAGTGGCGTCGCCACGGCACCTGCTCCGGTCTGACGCCCGAGGCCTATTTCTCCGCCGTAGTCCGCCTGGCCGAG
Source organism: uncultured Alphaproteobacteria bacterium (assembly GCA_963799825.1). Classification (GTDB taxonomy): domain Bacteria; phylum Pseudomonadota; class Alphaproteobacteria; order Acetobacterales; family Acetobacteraceae; genus JAFKFI01. The sequence continues at coordinate 391,151 of CAWCYL010000006.1, read as the reverse complement.
CAGGCCGACGCCACCATCGGCGCGGTGCTGCGCGACGGCGGAATGCTGGGACACGAAGTGAAGGTCGACGACCTGCTCGCCGCCGTCGCCGCCAAGGATGCTTCGCTGGCCGCCGCGATGGTGGTGAGCTGCCGTTTCCCCCGCGAGGACGGCGGCCCGTCGCGCGCCTACGTCCAGGAGATCAGGCTGGTCCTCTCCAAGGATTTCTCGCCCGAACCGGCCGAGCACGTAGGCTTCGGCCAGAACTCCGGATGTCCGGGCAAGGCAGGGTTCCTGCCGGGCGGGTTTGCCGAGCGGTAGGGGTCAAACCGTCGGCGGCAGGTTGAGATGCTGCTCCACACGCCTCAGCCGGGCGTCAAGCTCGCTGATCAGCACGCCGTGCCCGATGACCGCAGAGTGGTATTCCACCACGGCTTGCCTCAGCCCAGTGACGTCCGAACGCAAGCCGCGTATCTCGCCCGTCAACCCGTCGATCCGGCGCCCCTGCTCGTCGATGCGTCGGCCCTGCTCGTCGATCCGGCGCCCCTGGTGATCCTGGCCGACGATCAGTTGCTGTAGCATCGCCGTAATGTGGCCGAGATCCGCGCCGTTTCCCTCGCTCATGCCGCACCGCTCCGCGGAGTCGGGCGCCAGCGTGGTTCCGGCACCGGGCGCCCGAGCGCTCGGGCCTCGTCAATCCAGGCCGCGATCGCGTCTTGTATGTTCGACGCTGCTTCCGGCCGCGTGGCTCCGTCCGACATGCACCCAGGCAGATCCGGCACCAGCGCGAGATAGCCTCCCCCTTCGGATTGGGGCAGCGGCTCGATCACCACGGGGTAGTCAGGCATCACCGTCTCCGATGGCGGCCACAAGCCGCACCAAGGCTCTGATATAGACCACCTTGATTGGGCGACGATACGGGATGGTCAGGATCTCCTTCTGCGAGGGATGCGAAACCTTGTAGTGCGACCCACCGCCCCTCGGCGCGGAGCAGCGGATGCCGTGTTCCGCGCAGAGACGTTCGACATCCCGCATCGACCAGTCCGCGGCGGGGTTTCGCCGCATCCGCTCCAGCAGATCAGAGGCCACCGCCTCACGTATTCATCGCGTCGAAGAAGTCCTGGTTGGTCTTGCTGTATTTCAGCTTCTCGAGCAGGAACTCCATCGCGTCCACGGTGCCCATCGGGTTCAGGATGCGGCGCAGCACCCACATCTTGGACAGCGTGCCCTTCTCGACCAGCAGCTCCTCCTTGCGGGTGCCGCGCTTGGTGATGTCGATGGCCGGGAAGCTGCGCTTGTCGGACAGCTTGCGGTCGAGGATCACCTCGGAATTGCCGGTGCCCTTGAACTCCTCGAAGATCACCTCGTCCATGCGGCTGCCGGTATCGACCAGCGCCGTCGCGATGATGGTCAGCGAGCCGCCTTCCTCGATGTTGCGCGCGGCGCCGAAGAACCGCTTCGGCCGCTGCAGCGCGTTGGCGTCCACGCCGCCGGTCAGCACCTTGCCGGACGACGGCACCACGGTGTTGTAGGCGCGCGCCAGGCGGGTGATGCTGTCCAGCAGGATAACCACGTCGCGCTTGTGCTCGACCAGGCGCTTGGCCTTTTCCAGCACCATCTCGGTCACCTGCACGTGCCGCGTCGCCGGCTCGTCGAAGGTCGAGGAGATCACCTCGCCCTTCACGCTGCGCGCCATGTCGGTCACTTCCTCCGGCCGCTCGTCGATCAGCAGCACGATGAGGAACACCTCGGGGTGGTTCTGCGCGATGGCGGATGGCGATGTTCTGCAGCATCACCGTCTTGCCGGTGCGCGGCGGTGCGACGATCAGGGCGCGCTGGCCCTTGCCGATCGGCGCGATCAGGTCGATCACCCGCGGGGTGAAGTCCTTGCCCGGCCCCTTGGCGACGGACTGGAAGTTCTCCGCCTCCATCTTCAGCCGCTCATCGGGATAGAGCGGCGTGAGGTTGTCGAAGTTGATCCGGTGGCGCACCGCCTCGGGCGGCTCGAAGTTGATCGTGTTGACCTTGAGCAGCGCGAAATACCGCTCGCCGTCCTTCGGCGCGCGGATCTGGCCTTCCACGGAATCGCCGGTGCGCAGCCCGAAGCGCCGCACCTGGGAGGGCGAGACGTAGATGTCGTCCGGCCCCGGCAGGTAGTTGGCCTCGGGGCTGCGGAGGAAGCCGAAACCGTCGGGCAGGATCTCCAGCGTGCCTTCGCCGTGGATCGCCTGGTCGTTCTCGGCGAGGTTCTTGAGGATCGCGAACATCATGTCCTGCTTGCGCAGGGACGACGCGTTCTCGATTTGCAGGGATTCGGCAAAGCTCAGCAGGTCCGCTGGGGTTTTTGCCTTGAGTTCGGCGAGATGCATGGACGCCTCGGGTGGTCGGATGGCTGGGAAATACAGGACGGAAACAGGAGGATCCCGCTGGATGAACGCGGGCGACCGATGGCCGGTGCCCGGCGATCCCGACTGATCTGCTGTCCCGTTGGTCTGGGGAATCGCGGCGGCACAGAAAGCGCCGCCTGGCGGAGGGAAGCCGCAAATTATGCGGGGCGGCGAATTCCGTCAATCGGCCAATTGGGCAAGGCAGCCCGGCTTTTCAAGGGATTCGCCTCCGAATCGTCTTGCCCGGACTTGTTCCGGGCATCCAGGCCTTGCCGGGATTGCCCGTGACAAGCACGGCCATGACGCGATTGAGCGCGAACACTCGCCGATCAGAACGGCCGCACCACCACCATGATCACGATCACCACCATCAGCACGGTCGGCACCTCGTTGGCGATCCGGTAGAATCGCTGCGGCCGGGTGTTGCGGTCCTCCAGGAAGTCGCGCCGCCAGCGCGACAGCACGCCGTGGAAGCCGGCCAGCAGCGATCACGCAGGCCAGCTTGACGTGCCACCAGCCGGCCGACCAGTCGAGCATGCCGGGGGTCAGCACCAGGAGAATACCGAAGGCCCAGGTGGCGATCATCGCCGGGTTGATGATCTGCTTGAACAGCCGCCGCTCCATCACCTTGAACCGCTCGCTCTCAGCCGAGCCGCGCGCCACGTCGCAATGATAGACGTAGAGCCGCGGCAGATAGAGCATCCCCGCCATCCAGGCGACCATCGAGATGATGTGGAACGCCTTGGTCCAGGGATAGAACCAGGCAAGGAACCCGATCGTCATGCCGCCGATGCCACCCCGGCGCGGGCGTGCGGGCAATCGCCGTGCGCGGCCGGGCAGGTCCGCCCGCCGGCGAAGCTGCACGAGGCCCGGCCCCCGGCTCAGCGCCTGCCGCGCCAATCCGGCCAGTGCGGCGATGAAAGCCGGATCATCGTTCTGCGCCGGGACGCGGAAATAGCCGGGACACCCAGCCGGTCGGCCAGCGCGCGATACTCCACATCGAGCTCCACCAGGGTCTCGGAATGCTCGGAGACGAAGGCGATCGGCACCACCAGCACCGCCACCCCGTCATGCGCCGCGCGCTCGATCTCGGCCTCGGTGCTCGGCGTCAGCCATTGCTGCGGCGTGGCGCGCGACTGGTAGCAGACGGCGGAGATCCACTGTTTCACCCCACGCCTGCAGCACCGCGGCCACGGTCCGGCTCGACCTGGTACTGGTAGGGGTCGCCCGCCGCCACGATGGCCTCGCGGCAGCCCGTGCGCCGAGAACAGCACGCGCAGCCGCACGGCATCGTCGAGCTTCGCCCTGGCCTCCGCGTAGGCCGCCCGTACCGACGCGGCGATGGCAGCCACGTAGGCTGGGTCCGCGTGGTAGCAGCATAGCGAGGTGGTCGGCGCGACCAGGCCCACGGCGGCCGCGGCCTCCCGCCAGGCGGTCAGCGAGCTGCCGGTGCGTGGTCGTGGAATATTGCGGATAGAGCGGCAGCAGCAGCACCTGGTCGGGGCGCGAACTCCTTCACCGCAAGCGCCGTCTCCGTGCTGAACGGGTGCCAGTAGCGCATCGCGACGAAGCATTTCGCGTCGAACTCCGGCAGCGCCGCCTCCAGCGCGTGCCCCTGCGCGCGGGTCAGCTCCAGCAGCGGCGAGCGCCCGCCGAGCAGCGCGTAGTTTGCCGTCGCCGGCTTCAGCCGGGACCGGGCGATGATCCGGGCCAGGAACGGGCGGACGAAGAACGGCACCCGCAGGATCGCCGGTCGCGGAACAAATTGAGCAGGAACGGCCTGATCGCCTCCGGCCGGTCGGGGCCGCCGAGGTTGAACAGCACGATCGCCACCTTCGGCCGCGCCGTCACGTCACGCGGCACGGACCAGCTCCACGAGGGCGGCAACATGCTCGGGCGGCGTCTGCGGCACGATGCCGTGGCCGAGATTGAACACGAACGGCCGGCCGCGCATCGCCAGCAGGATGGACCGCGCCTCGTCGTGCCATCGCCCGGCCGCCGGCCAGCAGCGCCATCGGATCGAGATTGCCCTGCAGCGCCGTCCGCTTCGGCACCAGCCACTGGGCGCGGCCGGGGTCCATCGCGGTGTCCATCCCGACCCCGTCGGTCCCCGCCAGCACGCGCGTAGTCGCCCAGCATGACGCCGGCCAGCCGGGGAAAGCCGATGATCGGCACGCTCGGGTAGCGCAGCCGCAGTGCGCCGACGATCCGCCGCGCGGGCGCCGTCACGTGGGCGCGGAACAGACCGGGCGACAGCACGCCGGCCCAGCTGTCGAACAGCATCACCGCCTCCGCTCCGGCAGCGATCTGCGCCAGCAGGTAGTCGATGGTCGCCTCGGTCAGCACCTGCATCAGCCGGCCGAACAGGTCCGGATCCTGCGTAGGCCATCTGGCGCGGTGGCGGCGAAATCCTTCGAGCCGCCGCCCTCGATCATGTAGCAGGCGACGGTGAACGGCCCGCCGGCGAAGCCGATCAGCGCCGTCCGCTCGTCGAGCGCCGAGCGCACTCGCTCGCACCGTCTCCAGGATCGGCGCGATTGCCTCCGCGAGCCGGCCGCGATCCAGCGCGTCCACCCCGGCCTCGTCGCGCAGCCGGGGCAGCACGGGGCCTTCGCCCTCGGCGAAGCGCAGCCCGTGGCCGAGCGCCCAGGGCAGCATCAGGATGTCGCTGAACAGGATCGCCGCGTCGAAGCCGAACCGGCGGATCGGCTGCAAGGTCACTTCGGCGGCCAGCGCGGGGTCAGTGCAGAGCGCGATGAAGTCCCCGGCCTTGGCCCGCACCTCCCGGTATTCCGGCAGGTAGCGCCCGGCCTGGCGCATCAGCCAGACCGGCGGCGGCCACACGGTGTCGCCGGCCAACACGCGGAGCAGCGGCTTCGTCATTCCCTCCGCTTAACAGGAAAGAAGATTTAGAAAAGAGGATGGGGTGACAGTAGGGCCTGTGGATAGCGGGGTACCCCGATCCCAGGAATTTGAACGCAGGATTTCCACAGCAGCGATCCCTGGCTAGAACGTTGACAAACCGAGGAACGGAGAACTTATCCACAAACTGCGTTAGCAACCATAAGTTGATATACCGGAATCCCGCAAACGCTTAACTTATCCCCGCGTTTCCTGAGCGTCCTCCAGCTTTCCGGTGCGAGGGCCGGTTATCCCCGCTATCCTCGCATCATGGCAGCGCATCAGATCGACCTCCATCTGGTCTCGGACGCCACCGGGGAGACGCTGAACTCCATCGCCCGCGCGACCACGGCGCAGTTCGAGCACGTGCAGATCGTCTATCACCGCTGGAGCCTGATCCGGACTCGCTTCCAGCTGCATCGCGTGCTGGAGGGGATCGAGGCGGAGCCCGGCCCGGTGCTCTCCACCCTGGTCGACAAGGCGCTGCGGGCCGATCTCGACACCACCTGCCAGCGACTCAACGTGCAGGTGGTGAACGTGCTGGACCCGGTGATGGGCCTGCTCCAGGAGCAGATCGGCGAGCAGGCGACCGCCCGGCCGGGCCGGCAATACGTGCTGGACGCCGATTATTTCCGTCGCATCGACGCCATGCACTATGTGCTCGCGCATGACGACGGCCAGTCCCAGGCCGGCATCGCCGAGGCCGACGTGGTGCTGGTCGGCGTCTCCCGCAGCTCCAAGACCCCGACCTGCTTCTATCTCGCCAATCGCGGCATCAAGGCGGCGAACATCCCGCTGGTGCCCAACCTGCCGGACCCGCCGGGCCTCGACGCGCCGCTCTGCCCGGTGATCGGCCTCACCTTGGATGTGGCATCACTGGTGGAAATCCGCCGCCACCGGCTGCGCCTGATCGGCGCCGGCACCGCGATGGGCAACGTGCGGCACGACGCGCAGGAATACATCGACGAGGACGCGGTGAAGGCCGAGCTGCTCTGGGCAAGGCGCCTGTGCAACCGGCGCGGCTGGCCGGTGATCGACGTCACCCGCCGCTCGATCGAGGAAACCGCCGCCACGGTGCTGCAGCTCATGGAGGCGTGGCACGTCCGCAGGCGGAAGGCGGAGCGCGCTCCGGCTTGAGACGCGCGGTGGGGATGGAACATGCCGCCGCTGGCGTGGAATCTGCTCAGCCGATCAGGAACCAGGCCTTGAACACCAGCGTCTCGGGCCAGGTCTGGCGATGGAGGCCCCTGGTCCGGCGCAGCACGCGCATCCGGTCCAGCACGCTCCCGTCCAATGCCGCGGCGATCGCCTGGACTTGTACGCGGGAGGCGTCGGACAGCAGGTGCGGCTGCCCGGCGAGGGCGAGGAGCTGCTGGCGGAACACGTTCATGAACACGCCCGGTCCGCGGCGCAGCGCGGCCACGGCGCGCCGTGGCATCGAGAGCGGGGCGCCGACCAGATTGCCGCGATGCTGGCGATACAGCACCGAGGGCTTTTCGTCGGCGAGTACTCGCCCGCCGGCGGCGGCCACCAGCAGGTAGCACCACCAATCGTGATGCGAACTCGAGGGCGGCCGGCTGCGCGCGATGAGCGCGGCGGCGGGGCGGTTCATCATCATGGTGCAGCCGGTGGCGACGTTCTGCGTCAGCGCCGCCGGGAAGCCCGGCGCGTGTTTCAGCCGGCACGAGATGCCGATCCGCGCCAGCGCCTCGTCGACGAAGACCTGGCGCGCGAAGTAGAGGGCCGGCGTCTCGGCGGGCACCGTCCCGAGCGCGCGCATCCCCCGCGTCAGCTTGCCCGGCAGCCATACGTCGTCCTGGTCCGCGAAGGCGAACGTGTCGAAGCCGCCCGCCACCGCCTCGCGCAGCACGCGGAGGAAGCTGGCGGTAGGACCGATCCGCCCGCACCCGTTGACCTGGGCCGCGCGCCCCGAACCGGCACAAGCGGCAAATTCTCGCAACACTTCCGGCGTTCGGTCCGTCGAGCCGTCGTCGCGCCAGAACAACACCCAGTCGCGATGCGTCTGAGCCGCCAGGCTGTCGAGCTGCTCCGCCAGGAACCGCTCGCCATTGTAGGTGGACAGCAGGATAGCGACCCGCGCGCCGCCGGACAGGTCGGTGATCATGTCAGGCCAGTCTAGCCCCTGCGGGCAAGGATTTCGTCGATCGTGCGCGAGAGGCTGCCTTGCCAGTCAGGCAGGCGAACGTCGAACGTCCCCGCCAATTTCGTGCAGTCCAGCCGCAAATCCGCCGGGCGGCGCGCCGGAGTGGGCCAGTCGGCCGTCGCGATCGGCTCCACGACCGGCGCCGCGACCTCGTGCCGCGCCGCATTCGCGAAGATCGCCTCGGCGAACCCGTGCCAGGTGGTCCAGCCGGTGCCGGCCGCGTGAAAGACGCCTCCGTATCCGTCCTGCCATCCCGTCCGCCGCAGCCGGCCCGCGATCGCGACGATGGCCTCGGCGAGGTCGGACGCCACGGTGGGGCAGCCCTTCTGATCGGCCACCACGCGCAGTCGATCGGTCCGTCGGGCAGCGCTCAGCATGGTCAGGACGAAGTTCTTGCCCTCCGACGCGTACACCCAGGAGGTCCGCAACACGATGGCACGCGCGCCGGAGCGCAAGACGGCCTGCTCGCCCGCCAGCTTGCTGGCCCCGTAGACGCCCTGCGGCGAGGTCGGGTCGGTTTCGCGGTACGGCGCCCCCTTGCGCCCGTCGAACACGTAGTCGGTCGAGAGGTGGATGAGCGGCGTGCCTCGCGCCGCGGCCAGGGCGGCGAGCCAGGCGGGTCCGTCGCGGTTCGCGCGGTAGGCCGCCGCCTCGTCCGTCTCGGCCGTGTCCACCGCCGTGTAGGCCGCCGTGTTGACCACCAGCGCGGGGGCATGGTCGCGCATCACCGCGTCGAGGCTGTCGGGCCGGTCGAAGTCGAATTCCGGGCGGCCGACCCGTATCGCCGCGACGCCGGCCGCTCCCGCCGCCGCGCCCAGCGCACGGGCGAGCTGGCCGCCGCCGCCGGTGATCAGGATCGGCGCATCGACCACGCTCAGGCCTCGAACCAGGCGGGACATTCGGACAGCCGGGGCAGCGCCCGGTCCTTGTCCGAGAGGATGGCCTCCTCGCCGCGCACCGGCCAGGGCAGGTCGAGCTCCGGGTCGTCCCACACCACGCCGCGTTCGGCGGGCCGGTCGTACGGCGCGGTGACTTTGTAGATCACCTCCGTCTCGGGCTCGATCGTGCAGTACCCGTGCAGAAACCCCGGCGGGACCCATAGCTGGGCCCAATTTTCCGCAGTCAGCTCGGCGGCGACATGACGGCCATAGCTCGGCGAGCCGTGTCGCAAATCCACCGCCACATCCCAGATCGCGCCACGTACCACCCGCACCAGCTTGCCCTGCGCGTTGGGGCCGATCTGCAAATGCAGCCCGCGGATCACGCCGCGCGGCACCGAGCGGCTGTGGTTGTCCTGCACGAAGCCCGGCCCGATCCCGAGCTCGGCGTAGGCAGCTTCACTCCACGTCTCGGAGAAGAAGCCGCGCGGGTCGGCGTGGCGCGCCGGCCGGACCAGGATCACGTCGGGAATGGCGAGGCGCTCCGCCTTCATGCGTGCTCCCCTTCGGCGAGTTCGAGCAGCACGCGACCCAGCTCGGTCTTGCCGAGGCTCCGCGCGTGATCGGTGAGCTGCCCGGCGTCGATGTAGCCCATGCGGAACGCCACCTCCTCCGGGCAGCCGACCAGCATCCCGGTGCGCGACTGCACGGTCTGCACGAAGGTCGCCGACTGCAGCAGGCTGTCGGGCGTGCCGGCGTCGAGCCAGGCGCAGCCGCGCGACAGCCGCTCGACGTGCAGGGTGCCCTCGTCGAGGTAGAGGCGGTTGAGGTCGGTGATCTCCAGCTCGCCGCGCGCCGAGGGCCGGATCTCGCGCGCCAGGTCGGCGACCCGCGCGTCGTAGAAATACAGCCCGGTCACGGCCCAGTTGGAATGCGGCGCGGCGGGCTTCTCCACGATCTCCGCCGCGCGGCCGGCCGCGTCGAACGAGACCACCCCGTAGCGTTCGGGATCGCGCACCTGGTAGGCGAACACCGTGGCACCCAGGGCGCGCGCCGCGGCGTCCTGCAACAGCGCAGAAAGGTGATCGCCGTGGATCAAATTGTCGCCGAGCGCCAGCGCGCAGGGCTCGCCGGCGATCCAATCGCGCCCGATCAGGAAGGCTTGCGCGATGCCCTCCGGCCTGGGCTGCTCGGCGTAGGCAATCCGCACGCCGAAGCGCGATCCGTCGCCCAGCAGCCGGCGGAACTGCGGCAAATCCTCGGGCGTGGAGATCACCAGCAGGTCGCGGATGCCGGCCAGCATCAGGGTGGATAGCGGGTAGTAGATCATCGGCTTGTCGTAGATCGGCAGCAGCTGCTTGGACGCCGCCAGCGTCATCGGGTGCAGCCGCGTGCCCGAGCCGCCGGCGAGCAGGATGCCCTTCATGCCACGCTCCCCAGCCGCTGCCCGGCGTAGCGGCCCGCGCGGACACTCTCCCACCAGGCGCGGTTGTCGAGGTACCAGTCGATGGTGCGGGCGAGGCCGGCCTCGAAATCATGCGCCGCCCGCCAGCCGAGGGCCGCGACCGTGCGCGACGGGTCGATCTCGTAGCGGAAATCATGGCCGGGACGGTCGGCCACGAAGCGGATCAGGCGGCTGCGCGGCCCGGCGGGGTCGGGCAGCCGCCGGTCGAGATGGGCGCAGATCGCCCGCACCACGTCGAGGTTGCTGCGCGGCTGGCGCGCGCCGATGGCGTACGTGGCGCCCGGCTCGCCGCGCTCCAGCACCTGCACCAGCGCCTCGGCATGATCGTCTACGAACAGCCAGTCGCGCAGGTGTCCCCCGTCGCCGTAGACGGGAAGCGGCTTGCCCTCGAGCGCGTTGAGCGTGACCAGCGGGATCAGCTTCTCGGGGAATTGCCACGGGCCGTAATTGTTCGTCGTGTTGCTGACGATCACCGGCAGGCCGTAGGTGTGTCCCCAGGCGCGTACCAGGTGGTCGGACGCCGCCTTGCTCGCCGAGTAGGGGCTGCGCGGGTCGTAGGCGGTGGTCTCGGTGAACGGCTGGTCGTCCGCGCCGAGTGCGCCGAACACCTCGTCGGTGGAGACATGATGGAACCGGAACGCCGCTCGCCGGTCGGGCGGCAGCGCCGACCAGTAGCCGCGCGCGGCTTCCAGCAGGGTGAAGGTGCCGACCACGTTGGTGGTGATGAATGCCGCCGGGCCGTCGATCGAGCGGTCCACGTGACTTTCGGCCGCGAGGTGCATCACCGCGTCCGGCTGGTGCGTCGCGAACGCCTGCAGCATCGCCTCGGCATCCGCCACGTCGGCGCGGACCAGGATGTGCCGGCCATGCGGCCCGGCCTCCTCCAGTGCCTCCGACGAGGCGGCGTAGGTCATCTTGTCGATGTTGACGACCTGATGGCCGGTCTGCCGGAAGATATGGCGGATGACGGCGGAGCCGATGAACCCGCATCCGCCTGTCAGCAACAGCTTCATGCCCAACCCATTTTGTCACCAGCCCATCCAGTGCGCCAAATTGGCAGCGTGCCCTATGATAGCGCAACCGTGCCCCACGCCGGAGCCGCGTGATGCCGGGCGCGACGGGGGAAAGGACCGATCGTGACGGCCAGCGGGGACGAAGTCCGGGCAGTCCAGATCCTGACCGGCACGGCGATGGCGGCCTGGCTCCTGGCCGGCCTCGCTCCGGGCCTGCGGCCGCACGCGAGGACCATCCGCGCCGTGGTGCTGGCCGCCTATCTGGCCGGCGGCGGGCTGTTCCTCGCCTGGCTGGCGCTGCGCGGCTGAGGCATTTTCGTCAATGAGGCCGCTTCCGCTCGATCAACGAGAAAAAATCGCCGACGCAGCCCAGCGCGTCCATCTCGCGGGTGCGCAGTTCGATGCCGAAGCGTTCCTCGACCGCGAGGATGATGATCACCATCTTCGAGCGAGTCCCAGCCCGCGATGTCCTTGGCGGTCATCTCCGGCGCGAGGACCAGGGCCGGATCGGCGAAGGTCTCGCGGAAGATCTCGGTAAGGCCGGCCTCGATCTCCGGGGCGGTCATGGTCCGGCCATCTCCCGCGCCCGCCGGTCCGCCTCGGCGCACATCTCGAACCAGCTCTCGTAGGAAATGTCGGTCGCGTTGGCGTAGGGCGCGAAACGGTCGACGTGCCCCTTCAGCAGCGCCTCGCCCTTGACCTCGACCATCCCGGCCCGGTGCTCCGCATCCGCCTCGGCGACCCATAGCAGGATATTGGGTCCGAAGCCGCGAAGTGCCTCGGCGAGACGGTCCATGTCGGCCTCGGCCTGCGGGATGTTGGATTTCCAGACCATGATCTTGTCGCCTCCCGCGAGGTCGCTGAGGAACTTGCGGCGCAGGAATTCGAGTTTCTTCGCCTCCATGCCGCGCAGCTTGCCGGGGTCGATCGAACCCTCCGCCTGGAAGCTGTGATACATCAGGTCGTAGGCGCTCTCCTTGATGAGGTATTCGCGCCGCCCTTCCGCCCCGGCCGCCTCGACGCGCACCGTGTCGGGCCGCCCCAGGCCCTCGAAGCGCGAGCCGAGCGCCTGCAGCAGCCGGGCGAGCCGGATCTCGATGGGGATGTGAAAGCCGGCGAACCGCAACAGCCCGAGCGGCTCGGCGCCGGCCCGGCGCTGCACCAGGCCGAGCTCGCAATTGTCGCCCAATGCCTCGAAGCGAAGCATCAGCTTGTCCAGCGGCAACATCGTTCCCTCTCGGCGCGGAGTCGGGCGCACTATGTCTTGCCGCGCGACCGCCAACAAGCAAGACGACACGGCGGCGTGATCGCGCGCTTGCGCCCGGCGCGGGGCGGCCCGAAGCTGTGCTTCATGCAAGAAGCCCTGCACGCCTTCCTGCTCGGGTTTCCCGCGCTGTTCTCCATCGTCAACCCACCGAGTGCTGCCTTCATCTTCCGCGAAGTGACCGCCGATCGGACCCACGCGGAGCGGATCAGCATCGCCCGGCGGGTCGCGGTCTATGCCCTGCTGGTGATGGTCAGCGCGCTGTGGGCCGGTTCGTACGTGCTGGGCTTCTTCGGCATCACGCTCGCCGCGCTACGGGTGGCCGGCGGCCTCGTGGTCGCGGCGAGTGCCTGGGATTTGCTGCGGATGCCGGAGCGGCACGACGCCCGCAAGCAGGAGCAGGCGCAAGCCTCGGAGGGCAGCGAGGATATTGCCTTTTTCCCCCTGACATTGCCGATCACCACCGGCCCCGGCACCATCGCGGTCGCCATCGCACTGAGCTCGGGACGCCCGGAGAACGCCCAGATCGCCTGGTTCCTGCTCGGCACCACCGGCGCCGCCGTTGCAATGGCGCTGGCGATCTGGCTCACCTTCCGTTTCGCCGACCGCGTCGTCGACATGCTCGGCCCGACCGGCAGCCGGATCGTCACTCGCTTGGCCGCCTTCCTGCTGCTCTGCATCGGGGTGCAGATCCTGATCGGCGGGGTTGCGGACGTGCTGGGGCCGATGCTGGCGGCGCGCTGAGGAGCCGTGGCGTGGAGAATATCGGGCTTGCGTGGTTCGTCTCGGCGCTGGCCTTCGCCGTCTCGATGTCGGCGACGCCGGGGCCGAACAACACCATGCTCACCGCCTCGGGTGCCAATTTCGGCCTGCGGCGCACCTTGCCACACATGCTCGGCGTCTCGATCGGTTTTCCCGCGATGCTGTTGGCCGTCGCCCTCGGAGCGGGCGAAGTGCTGCGGGCGCATCCTCTCGCGCTGGCCGATCCTGCGCTGGGCCGGTGCTGCCTATCTGCTGTGGCTCGCCTGGCGCATCGCGACCGCCCGGCCGGCGGCGCCGCAGGATCGCGGCGAGCCGGGGGAGGCCGGCGGCCGACCGCTCTCGTTCTTCCAAGCCGTCCTGTTCCAATGGGTCAATCCGAAGGCGTGGGTGATCGGTTTCGCCGCGGTGCTCACGCAGACCACCGCCAGCGGCGGCGCCTTGATCGCCGAGGCCGTCCTGCTGGCCGTGATGTTCCTCGTCGTCACCCTGGGCACGGGCGTGCTCTGGACCCTGATCGGCGTCGGCGCCGCCCGCGTGCTGCGCACGCCTCGCGCGCTGCGCGGGTTCAACATCGCGATGGCGGCGCTGCTCGTCGCCTCGCTGCTGCCGCTGCTGTGGGGCGAGTAGCGGCTTTGGCGCCTATTTGCGTTGGCGAGTTTTTGTTGCTACAATAACCCGTGAAGATCGAGTTCGATCCGGCCAAGGATGCGATCAATCGGCAGAAGCACGGCCTGTCATTGGCGGATGCCGCGCGGATGGACATCGAGTCGGCGGCATTGGTCCCCGATGAGCGCCATGCCTACGGCGAAGCCCGATTTCGCGCTTATGGCCGGATCGACGGACGGCTGCACATGCTGGCGTTCACCATGCGCGGCGACGTGCGTGCGGGCGATCTCGTTCAGAAAGGCCAGTTCGAGAGAGGTGAGACGCTATGGATAAGGACCCGGACATCATCGACGACGAAGACAACCCGGAATGGACCGAGGAGGATTTCGCGCGGGCGCGGCCGTTCAAGGAGGTTTTCCCCAAGCAATACAAGGCCTGGAAGAAGCTGGGTCGCCCGCCTGTCGAAGTGTGCAAGGTGCATATCGGGTTCCGCCTTGCGGCCGATGTGGTGGCAGGCGTCCGGGCGACCGGCAAAGGCTACAACGCCCGTGTCGAGAGGGTGCTGCGCGAGGCGCTGGCGAAGGGAGAGCTTTGAGCAGGCGTAGGGCGGAAAAGCGACGCGCATTCCGCCCTTCGTCCGGGTTCGTGCCTGCGCCCGGCCAATACTGATCGTGAGGGGGCGGAATGAGCTTCGCTTTTCCGCCCTACGCCGTGGCTATCCTCTGCTCTGGCTGGCCTGGCGCATCGCGACGGCCCGACCTGATCCGGCCGGCGGCGATTCGGAAAAGCCACGCCACGCCGGCGGCCGTCCTTTCGGCTTTTGGCAGGCCGTCCTGTTCCACTGGGTCAATCCCAAGGCGTGGGTGATCGCCATTGCCGCCGTGGTGACGTACACAACCGCCAGCGGCTTGGCCGCTCAGGCCGTCCTGCACGATGGATACCACCGACCGGGACGAAGAGTGGGATGCGCCTCGCTCCTCCGCTACCTGTGCTGTGTGGTGCCCGCGTTCTCATATGGTCTGTATGATTATTGCGATAGACTTGGCCATTGACGGAAGAGGGTAACGGCCGGGCCATAAGTATGTATAATCGAGAGGGCGAAAAGACGTCAATCGCGGCTACGGCGGGTGGAGCGCTAGTCATGGTGAGCCGAATAATTGGAATTTACTTAGCGATGATGCTCATTCCTCTACAGGGACATGCGGCCGACTCGTTGGTCTGCACAGAACTGATTGGCCAAAAGGCGTTCTCCTTTGAGTATCAGGTCGAAGGCAATATTCTCGTACACAACCGGGGAAAAGCTAGCTCTACAATCATTGAGAATGATTCCGACCACGTAATATATTATATGACTTTTTTAAGCGACGTGAGAAGATACCCCAACAATAGCCCTCCGGTCGTAATATCTGAGCCTTTTATTAGCTATATCATAATAGAAAAGGCGAGCGGCCGCATGACAACGCTGTCTAGCGTCACCAATACCGTGGTAGCAGACAATTTCGGCAGCCTGCCCGGTCCAACTGTACAGACTGGGAAGTGTAGGCCGAATTGACGGCAGAGTTAGAAGCCTATTCGCGGACTGCGATCTCGCCCCAACACATCTTTCACCCCACCCGATTGCCGACCAGCTCCTCCACCACCGCCGGATCGGCCAGGGTAGAAGTATCGCCCAGCGCGTCGGTCTCGTTGGCGGCGATCTTGCGCAGGATGCGGCGCATGATCTTGCCCGAGCGGGTCTTGGGCAGGCCGGGCGCCCACTGGATCGCGTCGGGCGAGGCGATCGGGCCGATCTCGCGGCGCACCCAGGCGACCAGCTCCATCCGCAGTGCCTCGGTCGGCTCCTCGCCGGCGGTCAGCGTGACGTAGGCGTAGATGCCCTGGCCCTTCAGTTCGTGCGGGAAGCCGACCACGGCCGCCTCGGCCACCTTCGGGTGCGCGACCAGCGCGCTTTCCACCTCGGCGGTGCCCATGCGGTGGCCGGAGACGTTGATCACGTCGTCCACCCGGCCGGTGATCCAGTAGTAGCCGTCCGCGTCCCGCCGCGCGCCGTCGCCGGTGAAGTAGAGGCCGGGGAAGGTGGAGAAATAGGTCTGCTTGAACCGCTCGTGGTCGCCGAACACGGTGCGCATCTGGCCCGGCCAGCTATCGGCGATGCAAAGATTGCCCTCGGCGACGCCATGCAGCTCGTGCCCTTCGGCATCGACGATCAGCGGCTTCACCCCCGGCAGCGGCAACGTCGCCGAGCCGGGCTTGAGCGCGGTGGCGCCGGGCAGCGGGCTGATCAGGATGCCGCCGGTCTCGGTCTGCCACCAGGTATCCACGATCGGGCAGCGATGCTCGCCGACCACCCGGTCGTACCACAGCCACGCCTCCGGGTTGATCGGCTCGCCGACGCTGCCGAGGATGCGGAGCGACTTGCGCGAGGTTTTCTTCACCGGCGCCTCGCCGTCGCGCATCAGGGCGCGGATGGCGGTCGGCGCGGTGTAGAAGATATTCACCCGGTGCTTGTCCACCACCTGCCAGAAGCGGCTGCTGTCCGGGTAGTTGGGAATCCCCTCGAACATCAGCGTGGTGGCGCCGTTGGCCAGCGGGCCGTACAGGATGTAGGTGTGGCCCGTCACCCAGCCGACATCGGCGGTGCACCAGTAGATTTCGCCGGGCTGGTAGTCGAACACCACCTCGTGCGTGAAGGCGGCCCAGACCATGTAGCCGCCGATCGTGTGCAGCGCCCCCTTGGGCTTGCCGGTGCTGCCCGAGGTGTAGAGGATGAACAGCGGATCCTCCGCCGCCATCGGCTCCGGCGGGCAATCGGGCGAGGCGCGGGCGACCAGATCCTCGTAGCGATGGTCGCGCCCCGCCTGCATCGCGACGTTGCCGCCGGTGACGGTCACGACGACGACGGTCTTCACGTCGGGACAGGATTTCAGCGCCTCGTCGGCATTGGCCTTCAGCGCCACGCGCCGCCCGCCGCGGCGGCCCTCGTCGGCGGTGATGAGCAGGTTCGAGGAGCAGTCCCGCAGCCGATTGGCGAGGCTGTCGGGCGAGAAGCCGCCGAACACCACCGAGTGCACCGCGCCGATCCGCGCGCAGGCGAGCATCGCCACGGCCGCCTCGATCACCATCGGCAGGTAGATCGTCACCCGGTCGCCCTTCTTCGCGCCGAGCGATTTCAGCGCATTGGCAAAGCGGCACACCCGCTCGTGCAGATCGCGGTAGGTGATCTTTTCCGAGACGCTCGGGTCGTCGCCCTCCCAGATGATCGCGACCTGATCGCCGCGCGCTTCCAGGTGATGGTCGAGGCAGACGGCGGAGGCGTTCAGCACGCCGTCCTCGAACCACTTGATCGACACCTCGCCGGTGAAGCTGGTGTCCTTGATCCTGGTCGGTGCGCGCATCCAGGGAATGCGCTTGGCCTGCTCCGCCCAGAACGCGTCGGGCGCCCGCTCGGCCCGCTCGTACATCTCCCGGTACTTGGCGGCGTTGACATGCGCCTTGGCGGCGATCTCGGGCTTGACGGGGATGATGTCGGGCTCACGGGCTTCGGTCATCGGCATGGCTCCTCGCGACGGAACGACCATAGGACGCGAAACAGGGCACGAAAAGCGCGGGTCGGAAGGCTACAGGCCCGCATCCACCGGGACGAGCACGGCGCCGTTCTCGATCCGGGCGGGCACCGCTTCGAGCCGATCGCCGGAGCATGGACCGCGCAGGCAGTAGCCGTCCTCGATGCGGAATTCCGCGCCGTGCGTCACGCAGACGATCAACGCGGCATCGGCCGAGAGGAACCGGTCGGGCAGCAGATTGAGCGAGGTGCCGATATGCGGGCAGGCATTCACGTAGACAAAAACCCGTTCGCCGCGCCGGACCGCGAACAGGCCGATGAAGCTGCCGGCCGGGCCGGGGAAGCCTCGCGCCCCTCCGTCCGGGATGTCGTCGAGTCGGCAGAGCACTCTCGCGCTGTCCGCGAACGAGAAGGCCCTCGGCGCTTCTTCCACGGTCAGCCGGCCTCTGTCCCGGTGCCTTCCATTCCGTCATGCCCGGCGCAGGCCGGCATCCACGGCTTTGCCGGAGCCGCGAAGAAAGGCGTGGATGGTCCGCCTTCGCGGACCATGACGGGGGTGGGAGCCTCACCCCTTCCAACCGCCCATCCGGCAGATCAGATCCCAATGCGGCTTGGAGACCGGCACCACCGAGAGCCGCGAGAGGCGGACCAGCGCGAAGTCGGCGAATTTCGGCTCGGCCTTGATCGCCACCAGCGTGACCGGCTTCGGCATCGGCCCGACTGCCTTCATGTCCACGCACACCCAGTCGCCGGACTCCGCACTCGGGTCCGGGTAGGCCTCGCGCACCACCTTCACCACGCCGACCACCTCCTTGCCGACGTTGGAATGATAGAAGAACGCCAGGTCGCCCTTCCGCATGGCCTTCAGGTTGAGCTTCGCTGTGTGGTTGCGCACCCCGGTCCAGGGCTCGACCCCGTTGGCCACCTGCTGGTCCCAGCTGAACGCGTCGGGCTCGGACTTGACCAGCCAGTGGTTCACGGCGGGTTTGTGCGGGTGACGGCGAACAGCATGGCGGTTCCGGCCTGATATGCGCCGAGATTATCCGCCTGCGCCGACCCCGCCGCAATGCCACGCCTTTCATACCCGGCATCGGGCGTCTATGTTCGCCGCCGTGGACGCCAGCACCGCACTCGCGCCAGCCCGAATCGCCCGGCCACCGAGCGAACCTGCACCGCTTCGCCAATCCCGGCCGCTTCCTGCGGCTTTCGGGCGCGGTGCTGCCGTGGCTGGCGCTCGCGGCGCTGCTGCTCACCGCGACCGGGCTGGTCTGGGGCCTGTTCTTCGCGCCCGCCGACTGGCAGCAGGGCGACGCGGTGCGGATCATCTACGTCCACGTGCCGGCGGCCTGGCTCGCCTCGGCGGGCTATCTCGCGCTGGCGCTCTGCTCGGCCGCCTCGCTGGTCTGGCGGCATCCGCTGGCCGACCTGGCGGCGGCCGAGATCGGGCCGGTGGGCGCCGGCTTCACCGCGCTGTGCCTCGCCACCGGCAGCCTGTGGGGCAAGCCGATGTGGGGCGCCTGGTGGGTGTGGGACGCGCGGCTGACCTCGGTGCTGGTGCTGTTCTTCCTCTATCTCGGCCACGTCGCGCTGGTGCGCGCGTTCGACGACCCGCAGCGCGGCTATCGCGCGGGCGCGATCCTGGCGCTGGTCGGGGTGGTCAACCTGCCGATCATCAAGTTCAGCGTCGATTGGTGGAACACGCTGCACCAGCCGGCGACGCATCACGCTGACCGGCGCGCCCACCATGTACCTGCCCATGCTCTGGCCGCTGTTCGTCTCCGCCCTCGGCTACTCGCTCTGCTTCGCCGCCATCGTCGTCGCGCGCACCCGCGCCGCGGTGATGGAGCGGCGCATCCGCGCGCTGCTGATGGCCGCGCCGAGCCGCCCAGAGCCGGGCGCGATGACGCACCTGCCGTTCATCGCCGCCTCCTACGCGCTCGGCGTCGCTGATCCCGGTCGGCTTCGCGCGTGGCTGCGCTGGACCCGCATGGCGGCGCGCGCGGCGGCGGCTGGCCGCGATCGACCCGCGCGCAGGGCCGCCGGTCCCGATGACCCGCAAGCGCCGCCGCCTGTGGCTGCTGGTGGCCTGCGGCGTCGGGCTCGGCTCGGCGACCGCGCTGGCGCTCTCGGCGTTCCGCGACAATCTGGTGTTCTTCGTCGCCCCCTCCGAGATCGCCGAGAAGGCGCCGGCGCCCGGCCGCACCTTCCGGCTCGGCGGCCTGGTCGAGCAGGGCAGCGTGCGGCGCAGACCACGCGATGCCGGCCAGCCCACGGCGAGTTCCGCGTCACCGACGGGCGCGGCACGGTGGAGGTGAGCTATGTCGGCATCCTGCCCGACCTGTTCCGCGAGGGGCAGGGCGTGGTGGCGCTCGGCACGATGCGGCCCGACGGCAGCTTCCGCGCCTCCGAGGTGCTGGCCAAGCATGACGAAACCTACATGCCGAAGGACGTCGCCGACGCGCTGAAGAAGACCGGCCACTGGAACCCGCAGGCGGGACCGCCGCCGCCGGCCTCGACCTGGAACACGCTCGACCCGAGGCAGAAGAAGGGATGATCCCGGAACTCGGCCATTTCGCGCTGGCGCTCGCCGTGGCGCTGGCGGCCGCGCAGGCGGTCATCCCGCTCTGGGGCGCGCAGCCGCGCGACGCGCGGCTGATGGCGGCGGCGCCGGCGCTCGCGCTCGGGCAGCTCATCGCGCTCGCGGCCTCCTACGGCGCGCTGGTCTGGAGCGCGGTGACGGACGATTTCACGGTGCTGAACATCGTCGAGAACAGCAACACGCTGAAGCCGCTGATCTACAAGATCACCGGCACCTGGGGGAACCACGAGGGCTCCATCCTGCTCTGGTGCCTGATCCTCGCGCTGTGCGGCGGCGCGGTCGCGGCTGTTCGGCCGCAATCTGCCCTCCGCGCTGCGGGCGCGCGTGATCGGCGTGCTCGGCTTCGCCTCGGCCGGGCTTCCTGCTGTTCGCGCTGACCGAGAGCAACCCGTTCCTGCGCGTCTGGCCGCCGCCGCTCGACGGGCAGGACATGAACCCGCTGCTGCAGGATCCCGGCCTCGCGATCCATCCGCCGGTGCTCTACGCGGGCTATGTCGGCTTCGCGATCCCGTTCGCCTTCGCCGTCGCCGCCCTGCTGGAAGGCCGCGTCGACGCCGCCTGGGGGCGCTGGGTGCGGCCGTGGACGCTCGGCCTCCTGGTGCTTGCTGACCGGCGGCATCGCGCTCGGCTCCTGGTGGGCGTACTACGAGCTCGGCTGGGGCGGCTACTGGTTCTGGGACCCGGTGGAGAACGCCTCGCTGCTGCCCTGGCTCACCGGCACCGCGCTGCTGCACTCGGCGATCGTCGTGGAGAAGCGCGAGGCGCTGAAGACCTGGACCATCCTGCTCGCCATCGGCACGTTCTCGCTGAGCCTGTCGGGCACCTTCCTGGTGCGCTCGGGCATCCTCAACTCGGTGCACTCCTTCGCCAACGACCCGGCGCGCGGCGTGTTCATCCTCGGGCTGCTGGCGCTGGTGATCGGCGGCTCGCTGCTGCTGTTCGCGTTGCGCGCGCCGGTGCTGGCGCCGTCCGGCCTGTTCGCGCCGATCTCGCGCGAGGGCGCGCTGGTGCTGAACAATATCTTTCTGTGCTCCATCGCCGCCGTGGTGCTGACCGGCACGACCTATCCGCTGTTCGCCGACCTGCTGTTCGGCGCGAAGATCAGCGTCGGGCCGCCGTACTTCCAATCCACCGTTCTGCCGCTTGCCGCACCGGTGTTCGCTGGCGATGACGGTCGCGCCGTTGCTGCCGTGGAAGCGCGCGCGGCTCGGCCCGGCGCTGATCCGGCTGTGGTGGGCGGCGCTGGCGGCCGGCGGTGGTCGGCGTGATCGCGGCGCTCGGGCTGCGCCGCGGCTTGCCGGCGCTCGCCTTCGCGGCGTCGGCCTGGCTGATCGTCGGCGCGTTCGCCGAACTCGTCGAGCGCACGCGGCTGTTCCGCGTGCCGCTCCGCACCAGCCTCGCGCGCCTCGCCGGCCAGCCGCTCGCGGTGCTGGGGGTCGAGCATCGCCCATGCCGGCATGGGCGTGACGATCGCCGGGATCGCCGGGATGTCGCTCGCGGTCAGCACCATCGTCGCGGTCAAGCCCGGCGCGCACGGTACAGCTCGCCGGCTACGACTTCACCCTGCACCTCGCTGCACGACGAAGCCGGCTCGAACTACAATGCGCGCGTCGCCGACATCGTCGTCTCGCGCGACGGCCGCGGTGGTCTGACGCTGCACCCGTCGCGCCGCGCCTTCACCACCCAGACGCACCACCGTCACCGACGCGGCGATCCACACCAACGGGCTCGCCGACCTCTACACCGTGCTCGGCGAGGAGCGCGACGGCGAGGCGGTGCTGCGGCTGCACTACAACCCGCTGGCGCCGTGGATCTGGCTCGGCGCGCTGGTGATGGCGGCGGGCGGCGGACTGTCGCTGGCCGACCGGCGGCTGCGCGTCGGCGCGCCGGCCAAGCGCAGCGCTCGCCGTGCCGGCCTGAGCGGCGATGGCGCTGAACCGCCGCCTCCTCCTGCTCGCCCCGCTCGGCATCGCGGCGGCCGGCGGCGTCGGGTTCTGGGCGATGCTCAACCGGATGCAGGACGGCACGTTCGACCCGCGCGGCGTGCCCAGCATGTTGGTCGGCAAGGCGCTGCCCGAGTTCTCCCTGCCGGGCCAGCCGCCGGGCGCGGGTTTCTCCAGCGCCGACGTGCTCGCGGCGGGCCGGCCGGTGCTGATCAACTTCTTCGCCAGCTGGTGCGTGCCCTGCGTCATCGAGGCGCCGCTGCTGATGAAGCTGCGCGCCGCGAACACGCCGATCTGGGGCATCGCCTACAAGGACAAGCCGGACGCCACGGCCGCTTTCCTCAAGCGCACCGGCGATCCCTACGCCCGCATCGCGCGCGACGAACCCGGCCGCGTCGCGATCGATTTCGGCGTCTACGGCGTGCCCGAGAGCTACCTCGTGGACCGCACCGGCATCGTCCGCTGGCGCTGGGCCGGGCCGCTGATCCGAGGACATCGTCGCCCAGCAGCTCGATCCGCTGCTGCGGAAATACGCGTGATGTCGGATCGCCGCGCGTCGACCGACCTGACCTCGTCATGCCCGGACTTGATCCGGGCATCAGGACAGCCCGGCACCGGTCTTGTTGGCGGCGGATGGCCGGGTCAAGCCCGGCCATGACGGCCTCTGTTGCGCTGTTCCTCGCCCTCGCCCCTCCCGCCCACGCCGTCAGCAACCCGGCCGAACTGATGGCGGACCCCAAGCAGGAAGCGCGCGCCGAGGCGATCGGGCACCAGCTCCGCTGCCTGGTGTGCCAGAACGAGAGCGTCGAGGAGAGCGAGGCCGATCTCGCGCGCGACCTCCGGAAGATCATCCGCGCCCGCGTGCTGGCCGGCGACAGCAACGAGGAGATCATCGCCTGGATGACGGCGCGCTACGGCGATTTCGTCCGGCTGCGCCCGCCGTTCAACGCGCTGACCGCGGCCCTCTGGGGCGCGCCGGTGCTCGCGCTGCTGGTCGGCGGCGGCGCGGTGGTGCTCGCCGCGCCGGCGACGTAACCCCGCCCCGGCGCCGCTGTCGGACGAGGAGCGGCGGCGGCTCGCCGATCTGCTCAAATCGTGATCTGGCTCGCGATCCTGGCGCTGGCGGTGATCGCGATGGCGCCGCTCGGCCTCGGCCTGCGTCGCTCGGCCGCCCGCGCGCGGCCGGCGGGAGGCGGCGCTGGCGCTGCACCGCGCCCAGCTCGTCGAGCTCGACCGCGATCTCGCCGAGGGCCGCATCGCGGCACCCGAGCACGCGACCGGCGTGCTGGAGGTGCAGCGCCGCATCCTCGCCGTCGCCGAGGATCGCGAGGCGCCGACCGCCCCCACCGCGCGCGGCCCGCTCGTCTTCGCGCTGGTCCTGGTGCCGGTGGCCGCCTTCGCCCTCTACATCGTGGGCGGCGTGCCCTGGCTGCCCTCGGTCGCCGACGATCCGCGCCTGGCGGCGGCGCAGGAGCAGGCGCGGCAGGAGGCGGCGCTGATCCCGATCCTGCGCCAGAAGCTCGCGACACTCGACCAGCACTCGGAGCAGGCGCGCCAAGGCTACCTCCTGCTCGGCGGCGCGGAAGCGCGGCGGCGCGACATGACCGGCGGCGGCCGAGGCGTGGCGCACGGCGCTCGGCATCCGCTTCGACCCCACGCTCGCGGTCGAGACCGCCGAGGCGATCACCGAGAGCCAGGGCCGCGTCACCGACGAGGCCGCCGCCCTGTTCCGCCGCGCGCTGGCCGAAGCCCCGCCCGACGCGCCGTGGCGGCCGATGGCGGAGAAGCGGCTGGCCGGGATGAACTGATGCCGTCGATGACCATTTCTCCGCCGGGACCAAGGAGTGACCGAGCAATGCCCGAGACGAAGGACGCCGCGCCGGGACCGGAGCAGGATCAGCCTCCGCCGCCCCAGGCGACGCCCAAGCTGCCCAAGGAGATCGGCGGCCCCAAGGGCCCTGAGCCGACCCGCTACGGCGACTGGGAGCAGAACGGGCGCTGCACGGATTTCTGACCTGCGCGTTTTGCGTTGCCCTCTCCCGGCGCCTCGGGCTTACTAGCGAGTAGCACAGGGAGAGACGGGCAATGGCGCACGGGGTGGATCTCGTCATTCGCGGCGGCACGGTAATCGACGGCACCGGCAAGCCGGGCTTCGAGGCGGACGTCGCCGTGAAGGACGGCTCGATCGTCGAGGTCGGCAAGGTTTCGGCGAGCGGCGCCGAGGAGATCGACGCGCGCGGCCAGATCGTCACGCCGGGCTTCGTCGACATCCACACCCATTATGACGGCCAGGCGGTGTGGGACAGCCATCTCGCCCCGTCCTCCTGGCACGGCGTCACCACCGCCATCATGGGCAATTGCGGCGTCGGCTTCGCGCCGTGCAAGCCAGGCGACCGCGAGCGGCTGATCGAGCTGATGGAGGGCGTCGAGGACATCCCGGCGCCGGTCATGCACGAAGGGCTCGACTGGAACTGGCTGAGCTTCGGCGACTACCTCGACGCGCTCGACCGCAAGCAGCGCGACATCGACGTCGGCGCGCTGCTGCCGCACTCGGCGGTGCGGGTGTTCGTGATGGGCGAGCGGGCGACCTTCCAGGAGAACGCCAACCAGGGCGACATCGCCCAGATGCGCCAGATCGCGACCGAGGCGATGAAGGCCGGCGCGTTCGGCTTCTCCACCTCGCGCACGATCAGCCACAAGACGCTGGCGGGCGAGTACATCCCGACCCTGCGGGCGCAGGAGGAAGAGCTCACCGGCATCGCGATGGGCGTGCGCGCGGCGGGTGCCGGGATGCTGGAGCTGGTCTCCGACTGGAACCAGCCGGACCCGGCGACCGAGTTCGCGATGGCGCGCCGCGTGGTGGAGAAGACCGGCCTGCCGATGGTGTTCACGCTCAACCAGCGCCATGACCGCACCGAGGTATGGCG
Source organism: uncultured Alphaproteobacteria bacterium (assembly GCA_963799825.1). GTDB lineage: Bacteria > Pseudomonadota > Alphaproteobacteria > Acetobacterales > Acetobacteraceae > JAFKFI01. The sequence continues at coordinate 366,701 of CAWCYL010000006.1, read as the reverse complement.
CGAGCTGCTGAACCTGTCCGACCAGGCCGCCGCCGACGGGCTGACCATGCGCCCGGTGTTCCCGCCGCGCCCGGTCGGCATCCTGCTCGGGCTGCAGGGCACCCAGAACCCGTTCTCCGGCTGCCCAAGCTACAAGAAGATCGCTCATCTGCCGGTGCCCGAGCGGGTCGCGGCGATGCGCGATCCCGAGCTGCGGCGGCAGATCCTCTCGGAAGACCCGATCAGGGAGAGCACCTTTCCGCTCATCCAGCGCCTCGGCTACGACTGGATGTTCCCCTTCGAGGAGCCGCTGAACTACGAGCCGGCCAAGGCCAACGCGATCACCCAGATGGCCGCGCGCCAGGGTCGCACTGCCCCCGAGGTCGCCTACGACCTGCTCATCGCCGACGACGGAAAAAACTTCATCCTCGCGACGATCGTGAACTACGCGCACTACAATCTGCAGCCGGTCGAGGAATTCCTCGCGCACAAGAATTCCATCATGGGCCTCGGCGACGGCGGCGCGCATGTCGGGTTCATCTCCGACGCCAACTTCCAGACCTTCATGCTCACCCATTGGGGCCGCGACCGGCCCACCGGCCGCGTGGCGCTGGAAGAGCTGGTTCGCCGGCAGACCTCCGACACCGCGCACGCGGTCGGCCTCACCGATCGCGGCGTGATCGCGCCGGGCAAGAAGGCCGACCTCAACGTGATCGACTTCGCCAATCTGAAGCTGCAGCGCCCCTACATCGTGTTCGACCTGCCGGCTGGCGGCCGGCGTCTGCTGCAAAAGGCGACCGGCTACACGGCCACCATCAAGGCCGGCGCGATCACCTTCCGGGACGGCGAGGCGACCGGCGCGCTACCCGGCAAGCTGCTGCGCGGCGGCCCGGCGGTCGCGGTGTAGGGCTCCGGCGCATCCCGCCGATTAACAGCGGCCGGTGCCGTGCGAATTGGCTCGCACGGCACCGACATCCTGCGCGATCCTGAGTGTGCCGGAGAGCCGATGTCCGACCTGCCCTCCGCGGAGAGAGAGCGGCCGGAGCTCTCAGTCGCGCGCGCAACGCCCGTGGCCCTGAAGCCGCGCGTCGATCTCGTTCATCCAGGGCGAGACGTCGGGGCTCTCCGCGGCGATGTCATGTCCGGTGGCCAGTAGCGCGCAGGCTTCCTTGAGCCGCGCAATGTCTGTTTCCGCCAGACGGCCCGCGGGAACCTGCGCGCTGAGCGTCTTGGCAAGGTTGAAGTACGGATAGTCGAGACCGTAGGAAGAACGGTAAGGCGGGTGGGGATCAAGCTCGATGGATTTCCGGTATTCGGTCATCGCCTCGTCGAGTTTGCCCTCATCGAACAGCACGTCGCCGATGTTGTTGTGAGCGCGCGCGTTGCCCGGATCGGCGTCCAGGGCGCGTCTGAGTTCCGTGATGGCTTCATCCCGCCTGCCCTGCTGGCTGAGCGCCTTCCCAAGATTGGAGTGGGCTATGGGACCGTTCGGATCGAGCGCGATGGCGCGGCGGTATTCGACGATCGCCTCGTCCAGTTTGTGCTCGTCATGGAGCGCGCTGCCCAGCATGTTGTGTGCGCCGGCGTCGTGCGGATCAAGCGCGATGGCGCGGCGGAATTCAACGATCGCCTCGTCCAGCCTGTGTTGCGCGTAGAGCGCCTGGCCCAGGTTGGTATGGAACGTAAGATTGCGCGAATCGAGAGTGATGGCGCGGCGGTATTCCGCTATTGCCTCGTCTAGCTTGCCTTGATCGTTGAGCACGACGCCGAGAAGGTTGCTGGCGGCGGAATTCCCGGGATCGAGTTCCGTCGTGCGACGGTATTCCGCAGCGGCGTCGTCCAGCTTGTGCTCTTCGCGGAGGGTGTTGCCCAGATTGTAATGATAGGTGGAATTGCCGGCATCGAGCGCGATGGCAGCCCGGTATTCGGCGACGGCATCGTCCAGCTTGCGCTGGTCATAGAGCGCGTTGCCCAGCAGATTGTGCATGTCGGCGTGACGCGGATCGAGCGCGATGGCGCGGCGGTATTCCGCGGCGGCCTCGTTCAGCTTGTGCTCCTCGCGGAGGGTATTGCCTAGATTGTCGTGATACGTGGAATTGCCGGGATCGAGCGCGATGGCATCCCGGTATTCGGCGACGGCCTCGTCCAGCTTGCGTTGGTCATGGAGCGCGTTGCCCCACAGATTGTGCGTGCCGGCGTCACGCGGATCGAGCGCGATGGCGCGGCGGAATTCGGCGATCGCCTCGTCCGGCTTATGCTCGTCCTGAAGTGCCGTGCCCAGGTTGATGTGAGCCTGTGTCAGGCTCGGATCCAGCTCGGTGGCGCGGCGGTATTCGGCTACGGCGTCATTCTGTTTGTGTTGCTCGTGAAATGCGCCGCCCAGGTTGTTGTGAGCAAGCGCCAGGCGGGGATCGAGTTCGATCGCGCGGCGGCAGTTCGGAAATTGCCTCTTCCAGCTTATGCTGATCCAACAGGGCAAGGCCCAGATTGTTGTGGGCCATCGCCATGCGCGGATCGAGCTTGATAGCGCGATGCTGTTCCGCGATCGACCTCATCCTCGCTTGTGTTGTTCTTGTAGTGCGACGCCCATGTTGGTGTGGAACGCGGCGATGCGCGGATCGAGTTGGATGGCTTGACGGAATTCCGCAACTGACCCGTCCAGCTTATGCCGATCCCACAGGACGTAGCCCAGGTTGTTATGCGCGAAGGCACTGCGGGGGTCGATCCTGATTTCCTCCCGGAACGCTCTTGCCGGCGTCTTCGTCCTGCTTGCGTTCGATCATGATGACCCCGGCAAGCAGATAGGCCAAAGGCACATTCTCATTCCTTTCCGGGAGGTCTCGAATGATGTGGGCGGCCAGCGTGAGGGCGCGATCGGGATCGGATCGTGCATACCAAGCCGCAACGATGACGGAAGACGTCGCGCCAAGCACGGCCTTGGCGGCGGAGTTCATGGCTTCATCGGGCCGGTCGGGATCGACCCCAACCGGTGCCGCGTAGAAATCTCTCCCGTTCATCCGCAGCCGCAGCCAGAGAAGCTTGTCCCGTTCGACGAACTCGCCGGAAACGCTGCGCCATCGTCCCGTCCCGAAGAGGGTCCGGGCCACGGCGGCAATCGCGTCGAGCGGGATGCCAAGTCTGGGAACGACGATCTCGGGTGTTTCCGTATGCAACGAGACGTTCGTTCCCGGAACCGGAAAGGCCGCCTGTTCGGTTATGCGGATGATCGCAGCGCGCAGGCGGGCGGCGGCGATCTGATCGGTGTACCCGCGCTCGGCCACCGCCTTGGGAACCGACAGCGGGTCAATGCTGATGGTACGGCGCAGAAGCTGCTGGCCGAGGAGGATGAGCACAGCGCCCACGATGACGACGCCGCCGAGGCTCAGGACGAGGGCGACGAACCCCTTCCAGACACCGACGATGCGGCCGGCGAAACCGAGGCGCTCGCCGTCCGCCGGCGTGCCGGCGTCCGCGCGCCGACGGGCCTGGGCGGACGCGGCCGTTCCCTGACCGTGCCTCGGTTCTGTCGCGCGCAGCAGCTCGCGGCGCAACCTCGCGACGGCATCACGCGCTAACTCGGGCATGGCGAGCCGTATTCTATAACTTCGCGAAACGATAATAGCATTTCCGCGCGCGGGCAAGCTCCGGTGGGCCTCGCGGCGGCGGTCGGCTTCAATCAATCGTCCCCGGTGCTCGCGTCGAGCGGTCCAGCGCCCGCATGACCTCTAGAAATGCCTCGCTTCCCGGCTTGGCTTGACGGATATTGCCGTCGCGCTCTTGTGGCGAGCTTCTCTGCCTTGCCCCTGGGATTAGCCGCCGCTTGTGGCTTCGGAGCAGGCGTCGCCTGCTTACCCAACAAGGCAAGAACGGCTGCGGTCCTCACCGCCGCCGCATAGGGAGTCTACGCCAATGAGCAAGCCGCGCCGTGTGACGCGTCGCCGCGCCCTGCAGCTGGGGGTAGCGACGTCCGCCCTGCCGCTGGTCCACATCCGCACCGCGGGCGCCGCCGGAAAGCTGTCGATCGGCTTCTGGGACCACTGGGTGCCCGCGGGCGACGCAATCCTGCGCAAGCAGATCGACGCCTGGGGCGACAAGAACAAGGTGGACGTCAAGGTCGATTTCATCACGTCGGTCGGCTTCAAGCTGATGCTGACGGCGGCCGCGGAGGCGCAAGCCGGCAGCGGGCATGACGCGATGCAATTCGGGCAGAATCAGTACGACGTGTACACCTACGCCGGCAAACTCGAGCCGGTCGACGACGCGATCAAGGAGATCACCGACGAGTGGGGGCCCTTCAACCCGTCCTTCGAGTACCTGGGGAAGATCAAGGGCCACTGGATGGCCATCCCGACCTCGACCTATAGCGGCTGCCGGCCGACGCTTGCGCGCATCAGCCTGATGAAGCAGATCGCCGGCATCGACGTGCAGGCGCTCTATCCGCCGCACAAGGTCGAGCCGCCGGAAGCGCCGGAGTGGACCTACGACGCCTTCCTGAAGGCCGGCGAGGCGTGCAAGAAGGCGGGCTATCCGTTCGGCCTCGGCATCGGCAACACGGGCGATTCCGTGGGCAACGCGGCGACCTGGTTCGCCGCGTTCGGCGCCGAGCTGGTGGATGCCAGCGGCACGATCACCGTCAACTCGGACAAGATGCTGAGCTTCCTCGAATGGGCTCGGAAGCTAGTGAAGATCCTGCCGGGAGATGCCTTGAGCTACGACGACGCCTCCGACAACCGGGTGATGATCGCCGGCCGGAGCGCGCTGATCTACGATCCTCCGTCGCCTTACGCCGTGGCGAAGCGGGACAACCCGAAGCTCGCCGAGGACATGTGGAGCTTCCCCTGCCCCGCCGGACCGGCCGGCCGGTTCGTGCCGTACGGCCACGCCTTCTCGGGCATCTGGTCGTTCAGCAAGAACAAGAATGCGGCGAAGGAACTGAACGTCTACCTGTCGGGCCGCGAACGCTTCGAGGAGCGCGCCAGGGCGGTGGACGGCTTCGACAACCCGGTGCTCGACAGTATGCTCGACTCCACAGTCTGGGACGAGATCGGGCCGCCCAAGGGTGTCTTCTTCAACTACCCGCTGCGGCCGTGGCATCAGGCGGTCGCGCTCACCCCCGGCTGGCCCGCGCCGCATGACGTCGCGGCCCAGATCGTCAGCCGGGCGACGATGCCCAACATGCTGGCGAAACTCTATACGGGGCAGCCGATCAACAAGGTGGTCGCCTGGGCGCAAGAGGAGCTGGAAGGCTTCAGGCGCGGCTGACGCTACGCTGGGGGGCCGGCGGCGGGCGATCGTCGCCGCTCGGCGGCCGTGACGGTATTCTCCAGCAGGCAGGCGATGGTCATCGGGCCGACGCCGCCGGGGACCGGGGTGATCGCCCCGGCGACCTGTGCGGCCTCGTCGAAGGCGACGTCGCCCGCCAGCTTGCCGTCGGGCCGGCGATTGATGCCGACGTCGATCACCGTCGCACCTTTCCCGATCCACTCGCCACGGACCATCCCGAGCTTTCCCACCGCCGCGACCAGCACCTCGGCGCGTCGGCACTCGGCGGCGAGGTCGCGCGTGCGCGAATGGGCGATGGTGACGGTGGCGTTGGCGGCCAGCAGCAGCGCGGCCATCGGCTTGCCGACGATCGCCGAGCGCCCTAGCACCAGCGCCCGCGCGCCGGCCAGCGGCACATTCGCGGCGGCGAGCAGCTTCATGATGCCGAGCGGCGTGCAGGGCACCAGGCTGGGCAGCCCGTCGGCGAGCCGGCCGACATTGATCGGATGGAACCCATCGACGTCCTTCGCGGGGTCGATCGCCTCGATCACCGCCTGCGGGCTGATCTGCGGCGGCAGGGGAAGCTGCACCAGGATGCCGTCCACCGCCGGGTCCGCGTTCAGCCGCGCCACCACCGATAGCAGCTCGGCCTCTGTCGTGCCGACCGGGAGCCGGATCGAGTCCGTGGCCAATCCGGCCTCGGTCGCGGCGCGGTTCTTGCTCCGCACATAGACGCTGCTCGCGTGGTCTCCCCCGACCAGCACCACCGCGAGCCCCGGCCGGTAGGCGAGCCCGGCGACCCGGCTGGCGACGCGGGCGCGAAGCTCGGCGGCGATCGCGCGCCCGTCGATGATCCGCGCGCTCATGCCCCTCAGCTCAGGAAAAGCTGCCAGCTCCCGAACAGGATCCCCCGTTCGAGGGCGGCCACGAGCGGGACGATGATGAACTGGATCAGCAGCAGCGCGATCATCGGGCTGATGTCGATGCCGCCGAAATTCGGCATGAGGTTGCGGATCGGCCGCAGCGCCGGCTCGGTCACGCGATACAGGAAGTCCCCGATCGACCAGACCAGCCGGTTGCGCGTGTCGAGCACCCCGAAGGCGGTCAACATGCTGAACACCGCCGACAGGATGATTGCCCAGAAATACAGTCGGATCAGCACGAAAATCAGTTCGAACAACGCCGAGATCACAGGCCCGCCTCCTTGGGTGGGCGGAAGCTAGCGGCGGCTCATCGGCTCCGCAACTGCCGTGCAAGGCGTGCTTGACACTGCGGAGCGCCATCAGCATTGTCCGCCGCCGAACGGGACGGGGCTGTAGCTCAGTTGGGAGAGCGCCTCGTTCGCAATGAGGAGGTCAGCGGTTCGATCCCGCTCAGCTCCACCATCCGTCTCGTCCGCCGGCAAGCCCCTGATCCAATGGCCGATTTGTTGCCGCGACCTGCGGCGGGAATCATCCGCCGGTGGAGAAGCCGGGATAGAGCGTCATCCCGCCATCGACGAACAGCGTGGCACCGGTCACATAGTCCGCGGCGTCGGAGGCGAGCCAGACGGCGGCCTGAGCGATGTCGTCCGGCTCGCCGATCCGCTTGTAGGGCACCAGGGTCATCAGGTCGGCATAGGCCGCCGGCGTCTCCCAGGCCGCCGTGTTGATCGGCGTGCGGATGGCGCCCGGTGCGATGCTGTTGACCCTGATGAAGTGCGGCGCGAGTTCCTGCGCGATGCTCTTCATCAGCAGCATGACCCCGCCCTTCGAGGCGGCGTAGTTGGCGTGGCCCGCCCACGGGATCTCCTGGTGGACCGAGCTCATGCAGATGATCTTGCCCGCCGCGCGCGAGACCCCGGCGACGACGCCGCGCCGCTTGAACTCGCGGGCGGCCGCGCGCGTGCAGAGGAACTGGCCGGTCAGGTTCACCCCGATGACGGTGTTCCACTGCTCCAGCGTCATCTCGTCGAACGCGGCATCGCACTGCAGGCCGGCGTTGCTGACGGCGACGTGCAGCGTGCCGAAATGGGCGACGGCGGCGGCGAACATCCGCTCGACGTCCTCCTCCTTGCTGACGTCGGCCCTCAGCGCGATGGCACGGCGGCCCATGTTCTCGATCTCGTGGGCAACCTCGTCCGCGGACTCAGGATGGGTGATATAGTTCACCGCCACGTCCGCCCCGGCGTGGGCCAAACCCAGCGCCACCGCCCGGCCGATGCCGGAATTGGCGCCGGTCACCAGCGCGGGCTGGCCGGAGAGTACTTGGTGATAGGGCGCGTGAGGGAGGCGGCTACCGTCGGGCAGCGCCGGCGCGGTCGGATCCTTGGGATCGGGATCGCTGATGACGGACGCCTCCATGAGTGCGGCCAGGCCTCGATTTGCTCAACGATCCGTCCGGCGCCGCGTTCCCCGTCATTCACCGGCCCCGTGTGATTGTCGCCCGGCGAACGTCAGAACCTCAGCGGGCTGATTTGCCGCTTGTTCGCGTCGAAGTTCTCCGGTCGTAGCCAAGCCTCGTAGCCGGCCTTCAGGCGCGGCCAATCGCCGTCGGTCATCGCGAACCAGGCGGTATCGCGGTTCCGCCCCTTGGTGACCATGTGCTGGCGGAACACGCCCTCGAAGGTGAAGCCGAAGCGCTGCGCGGCGCGCTTCGACGGTTCGTTCAGGTTGTGGCACTTCCACTCGAAGCGCCGGTAGCCGAGCGTGTCGAAGACGTAGCGGGCGAACAGGTACAGCGCCTCGGTGGCGGCGCGGGTGCGCGCGATCGCCGGCCCCCACAGGATATGCCCGATCTCGATCACGCCGTGCGCGGGCTCGATCCGCATCAGGGACTGCCGACCCTCAGCCCGCCCCGTCTCCCGGTCGATCACGGCGAAGAACAGCGGGTCGGTCGAGGTGGCGGCGTTCTCGAGCCAGGGCGTCATGGCCCCGAGGTCGGCCGGCGGCTCCTCGAACAGGTAGCGGAAGCGGTCGTCGGCGCCAGGCTGCCGCGCCGAGGCCAGCAGGTCCGGGCCATGCCGCGCCGGGTCGAGCGGTTCGAGCCGCGCGTAGCGGCCATCCAGGGCGACGCGGTCCGGGCGCGGCACGCCCTGCCAGTTCGGGAGATCCCGGTTCGAGAGGTCCATGTGTGTCCTTGGGGTTCGGGGTGGCCGTATCCCATCTGGCAGCCGGCCCTCGAACTTGGAACACACTCGGGATGCAGCCTAGGGGATGATGATGTCGAGCAGCGGCGCGTATTGCTGCGCGCCGAAGGTGTCGCGCTCGCCGACGCTGCCTTGCGCCCAGTTGCGCCGCAGGGTCAGCTTGAAGGCGCGGGCCGGGTCGAAGAACATGCAGACGATCACGTCCTCCACGGGCACGCCATAGATCGCCGCCAGCCGCGCGGTGTGCAGCGCCTGGCTTTGCTTGACGCGGCGATATACGGCGTCGTCGTCGAAGATCACGTCGAAGGTGATCTCGAACGGGCCGGCATTCTTGCTGCGAATAACCTTGGCCAGATCCTTCAGGGGTGCGGGCAGGGGTGCGGGCAGGGGTGCGGGCATGCGCTGTCAGATTTCCAGATAGCGGACGGGGAACAGCTCATCGGGCGCGTCGACCTCCATGAGGTGGTACACCGAGAACCGGCACACCGGACCGATCGGGTTCTCCGGCGGGTTGAGCGGGATCGCGAAATTGCCCGAGGTGGCGAGCTGGCCCGGATAGGGCATGTGCAGCACCGCGATGCGCGCGCTGCTGCAGATCGCGTTGGCGAGATCCTGGGTCGGCGCCGTCACCTCGCCGAGCAGGCCGACCTCGTGCGGCACCACATGCTTCAGCGGCTCGAGCTCGCCCATCACGGCGTTGCGGCCATAGACGTGAAACACCATCGTCGCCTCCCCCGTATCGAGCTCGGGATACGCCGCCGCGGTCCGCTTGCGCACACCGTCGAGGAAGCTGTCGAGCTGGCCGATCAGGATCGGGTCGCGGATGCCGCCGATGAAGATGGTGCGGTGGCCGATCACGGCGGCACCTTCGAGCTTCACGCTGTAGCGCTCCGAGGGGTGGAACACGCTCCCGCTCACCCGTACGCGGCGCTCGTCGAGCGGCTCGTAGCGTGATTCGCGCAGATCCAGCACGCCGCCCGGCCCGGCGAGCAGGTCGGGCCGCGTCTTCTCGTACAGCGTGTGCGCCGCCACCGAAGCCGGCGTGCATCGCTCCGCCGGGTTCATCGGCTCGAGATCGAAGCTGTCGCGGCGGACCGTCGCGAGGATGACGCGCCCCTTGGGCTCGGCGCAATTGGCGCCGCACTCCACGATCTTGCCCATGTGCCAGAACACGCCGGGGTCGATGCCGTGCAACATGCAGAGGCCCGCATAGGGCGCCGGGTCGTAGGATCGGCCGCTGACGATGATGTCCACGTCGGCTCGCTCCGCCAGCACGCGGGCGAACGGCTCGGCGCCCATCTGCGCGACGAGGTTCGTCGCCTGGTCCACGGCCTCGTGGGTGAGCTCGCCCGACGGTCCGCATTCGGCGATGCGGCCGGCATCCAGCCGGCGGTGCACGACATCGCGATCGAGATCCGAATAGATCGTCGCGACCTTGAAGCGATAGCCCTCGTCGGCGGCGATCTCGCGGATCATCGCCACCATGTCGTCCACATGGCGGTCGATGCCGGGGCCGCCGGCGGAGCTCAGGATCAGCGGGATCTTGCGCTCGGCGCAGGCCCGCAGCAGCAGCGCCAGATCGCTCATGTAGGCCTGCCGGCTGACCAGCATCGCGCCCAGCCCGAGCTGGTAGGGACCGGGATCGGTCGAGCCCGAATCGACGATGATGGCATCCAGGCCACGATCGACGCCGCGCCAGAAATGCTCGGCGGGGATGCCGTAACCCAACATGCCCACCGGGGTCAGGATCTTCAGTTCGTCCTTGGTCGTCAGCATGAGACGTCCATCCGCTTGTTCTGGCCCAGGACATTTGCACCTGGGAGGCCCGCCTGGCGAATGGATCGCGCCTAAGCCCCCATAGCCGCCGCCGATCAATGGCCCAGTCATTCCCCCGGTCGACAGGCCGATAGCCGGAATCGAATTGCGGCGATTGCCCGCTTGGCCATCTCTGGGCGGCGACGCAACGAGCATGGAGAGCCCGATGAAACGAGACCTGCCGCGCGGCGGAATGGCGATGATCGCGTTCCTCCAGGCGCAGAACTGCAGCAACTATCCGGGATCGTGGCGGCATCCCGCCGCGCCGCCGGACTTCCTCACCGCGCAGCACTACCAGCGCATCGCGCGCACGCTGGAGGAGAGCAAGTTCCATCTCGCCTTCTTCGACGACCGCCTGGCGATGCCGGATCTCGGCGGCAATTTCGACGACACGGTGCGTCACGGCGTCCGCACCGTGAAGATGGACCTGATCCCGATCCTCACGGCGATGGGCATGGCGACCAGCCGCATCGGCCTGGGCGGCACCTATTCCACCACCTACTACGAGCCGTTCCACGTCGCGCGCACCTTCGCCACACTCGACCTGATGATCGGCGGCCGGGCGGCGTGGAACGTCGTCACCTCGCTGAACGACTCCGAGGCGGCCAATTTCGGCCAGGACCAGCATCTGGAGCACGATCTGCGCTACGACCGAGCGGACGAGTTCATCGAGGTCGTCATGGGCCACTGGGCGACGTGGGCGGATGACGCGGTGGTCGCGGACAGAGCCACCGGGTTCTTCGCCGACCCCGCCAAGGTTCGCGCGCTCAATCACGTCGGCAAATGGTTCCGCTCGCGCGGCCCGTTCACCGTGCCGCGCTCGCCGCAAGGCCACCCGGTCATCATGCAGGCCGGCCAGAGCGGCCGCGGCCAGTCCTTCGCCGCGCGCTGGGGCGAGCTGATCTTCGCCTCGGTCAAGACCCCCGAAGCCGGCCGGGCGAGCTACCGCGCCTTCAAGGACGCGGTCGATCGCGCGGGGCGCAACCCGGACCTGGTGAAGCTCGCGCCGGCGATCTACACCGTGGTCGGCGAGACCCGGACGATCGCCGAGGAGAAGCGCGCCTTCATCGAGTTGCTCGCCGCCCCCGAGGACAGCCTGACGCTGATCGCCGAGGTGACGAACTTCGACTTCAGCAAGGTGGGACTGGACGAGCCGCTGAGTGACGGCCAGCTCGCGTCGGTCGGCGTCAACCTCGGCCTGAAGGCGCGGGTGATCGAGCGCAGCGGCAAGTCCAACCCGACGCCACGCGACTTCATCACGTTCAGCAAGCGCGGCACGATCAACGAGATGCCGGTGTTCTGCGGCACGGCGGAGGACGTCGCGGATCAGCTCGAGGACTGGTTCACCACCGGGGTGTGCGACGGTTTCGTGCTGTCGGCCACCCACCGTCCCGGCGGCTACGAGGATTTCGGCCGGCTGGTGGTGCCCGAGCTCCAGCGCCGCGGCCTGTTCCACGAGGACTATGCCGGCACGACCTTGCGGGAGAATCTCGGACTGCCGCGGCCCGTCGTCAGGTAGTGCGAGGGGCAGGACATCGAACGTCGATGTCCTGTCCTTGCGCCCGGCCGCTCCTGCCGGGCTTGGAGCCTGATCGCTTCGCGCCGAATCATCCGCGCCAGCGCGAGCCGCGCAGCGGCGTGGCCGCCATTGCGAGCGTAGCGCGGCAATCCATCGCGCGCCCCGGCGGGTGGTCTCCTGGATTGCCCCGCCGCCAAGCGGCGGCTCGCGACGACGGACACAGCGAACCCGTCCCGGCTTGACATTCTTACTAACTAACCTCTATGCTCTCCCCATGTCTGCCGCCGCCTCACTCCAAACCGACATCATCTCCCGCTTCACCCTCTTCATCGAGGCGCTGAAGCGGGCGATGGCCGACGGCATCCGGCCGCGGGAGCACACGCTGGCAGCGATGGCGCTGCCGCTGTGGAACTATCTCGGCCGCACGCTGCGGCGGCTCGCCGCGTTGCACGCGCGGTTCGCGGCCGGGACGCTCGCCGCCGCGCCGCGCCGGGCATCCGACCCCCGCGCGGCAGCCGACCGCCCGAGGGCGGTGCGCCGGCCGCCGCCCATTCCGCCCGGGCCGGTGCTGCTGCGGTATCATCTGGTGCATTTCGCCGCCCCGCTGCGCGAGCTGGTGGAGCACCCGGAGATGCGGGCGCTGCTGGCGGCGGCGCCGCAGGCGGGGCGGCTGCTGCGCCCACTCTGGCGCAAGCTGACCACCGATCCGCTGCCCGAGCCGCTGCGCCTGCCCAAGAAGCCGCCCCGATCGGCGGCCGAACCGGAGGAGGCGGGCGCCGCGCCGGCGGCACTCCCCGAAGCGCCGCCCGACGCGCGGGCCTCGCGGCCTGCGGCCGCTCCGGCCAAGCCGCCGCCCTCGCTGCGCCCCTGGCCACCGCCGTTCCTGCCGGCCTGACGCCGCGCCGCTCGCACTCCTGGTATAGTTTGGCGTTTGCAACGAAAGCGGTCATCCGCGATCTGATACCAGACGCCCGTGGCTCTGACCCTTCCTCGTCATGGTCGGCCCACGGGTCGGGCCAAGGCCCGCCCGTGGACAGGCTCCGGCCGACCATCCACGACTTTCTCGCCGCGGCACTACGGCAGGCGTGGAGCTCGGCCTTCGCCGAGCATGACGGAGGGGGTGGAAAGATCATCACAGACGGCGTCTGGTATGAGTTGATGACGCCTTCGCACGCGCGATTCAGCGCGAGCCGATCACGCGCTAGACGTCGGCGCCCTCGATCACCTCGCCGAAGCGCTGCCAGGTCTTGCCGGTCCATTTCATCAGCTGCAGCTGCCGGATCGGCCGGTAGTTGGTCGGGCTCGTGTTGACCTTGATCCCCGGCAGCAGCACCGGGATCTCGAGATCCTTGATGTTGGTCGCCTGCCGCATGATGTTCTCGCGCGACAGGTCGGTCCCGCACTGCTTCAGCACCTGCAGCATCGTCAGCGAGACGCCATAGCCGAACACGTAGCCGCCGTCCGTCATGTCGCCTTCGGGGAAGTGCTGCTTCATGAACGCGCGCCACTTGCCCATGCCGGGATCGTTGTCCCAGCTCGGGTCGGTCGGGTCCTTGGCGTAGGCCGAGCTGACGATGCCGATGCCGTTCTCCATTCCGGCCGGCCGCATCACCCCGCCCACCGAGGCCGACACGTTGCTGAGGAAATGCAGCGGCTTCCAGTTCATCGCCGCGACCTTGCGGATGGCCTGCGCGGCGAATTTTGGCGACGCGGCGGTGACGAGCACGTCGACCCCGGCCGCCTGAAGCGACACCATCTGGCTGTCGATCGTGGGGTCGCTGATCTCGTAGGAGAACTGCGTCACCTTGGAGAACTTGTCGCCCAGCGTGTCCTTGAGCCCGGCGATGTAGTCCTTGCCAAAATCGTCGTTCTGGTAGAGCAGGCCGACCTTGCCGTCGGGCTTTTCCTTGAGGATGGTCTTGCCGTAGATCTGCGCCTCCACCCGGTAGCTCGGCTGCCAGCCGATGGTCCACGGATGCTGCTTGTAGTCGCCCCACTTGTCGCCGCCCGTCGCGATGAAGAGCTGCGGCACCTTGCGCTGGTTGCAGTATTTCAGGATCGCCGAGTTGGCCGCGGTGCCGAGCGTGTTGAACAGGCACGCGACCCCGTCCTGCTCGATCAGGCGTCGTGTCTGCTCCACGGTCTTGGGCGGGGTCGAGGTGTCGTCGTATGTAATGAAATCGACCTTCCGCCCGCCGATCCCGCCCGCCTCGTTGGCCGCCGCGAACATGGCGGCGTCCATCTTGCCGATGACGCCATAGGCGGAGGTCGGACCGGAATACGGCATCGTGTTGCCGATGCGGATCGCGGTCGCGGTCACGCCCGGCGTGTCGGCCGCCCACGCCGGCCTCGATGCCAACGAAACCACGCCGGCGGCGGCGGCGGTCAGCAGTGTTCTCCTGCGCATCGTGAGCGGGTCTCCCGTATCTGTTCAAGGATGTGATGTGTCGCCGACCCCAGGCGCGCCCGATGCCGGTCGATCCAGTCTAGCGATTGTGAGCGCGCACACCGCATAGGGAGGCGCTATCCGGCCATAGCGGCAATCAGCTTTACCCCGCGCCGCCGCGCGCCCTAATGCACCGGCATTCAGGCAGCGGGAGCCCACGAACATGTCGCAGGAAGCCCTCAGCACGGCGACGCCGCCGGGCCGCCAGCGCGAGCGCACCGAAAGCGAGGCGATCGCCGATTTCGCGCTGAGCCTCGATCTCGCGACCGTGCCGCCGGCCGTGGTCGATCTCGCCAAGGAGCATTTTCTTGATGTCCTCGGCATCGCGCTCGCGTCGTCGAGCTTCGATTTCGGACGATCGGTGCTGCAAGGTGCGAGGGAACTGGGCGAAGGCGGCGCCGCGACGGCGATCGGCAGTGGTGCGAGGCTGCCTGCCGCGTCCGCCGCGCTGGTGAACGGCGTGCTGGCGCATGGCCTCGACTTCGACGACACGCATATCGGCGCGATCTATCACGCCAGCGCGCAGGCGATGGCGGCCTCGCTGGCGAGCGGCCAGGCCAGCGGCGCGAGTGGGCGGGAGGTGCTGACCGCCTTCGTCGCCGCGCTGGAGATCGGATGCCGGCTGGCGCTGGTGGGAGCCGGAGAGTTCCACGACCGCGCCTTCCACCCGACCGCGCTCTGCGGCACCTTCGCGGCCGCCGCCGCCGCGGGCCGCCTCTCGGGCGCCAGCCGGCAGGCGCTCGTCTGGGCGCTCGGGCTGTGCGGCAGCCAGGCCGCGGGCATCCTGGAGCAGGATCAGTCCTGGCTGAAGCGGCTGCATCCCGGCTGGGCGGCGCATAGCGGCGTCGCCGCGGTCGCCCTGGCCCGCGCGGGCTTCATCGGCCCGAGGACCATGCTGGAGGGCCGGCGCGGCTTCTACGCCGCCCACATCCAGAAGATCCCCGAAGGCACATCCCTGCCGAGCCACGGGCTGGGCACCGCGTGGCAGACCCTGGGCATCGCGCTGAAGCCCTATCCTTGCTGCCACTTCATCCATTCCTTTGCCGACGCCGCCCTGGAGTTGCGCGGACAGTTCGCCCTCGACGATGTCGAGCGGATCGACTGCCTGCTCTCCGCGCCGCTGCACAAGATGGTCGCCGAGCCCAGGGCCAAGCGCATCCGCCCGACGACGGCCTACGAGGCGTTGTTCAGCGTCCCGTTCGTCGTCGCCCTCGGTCTGGCAAGGGGCCGGGTGGACCTCGCGGCGTTCTACGACGAGCCGCTCGACGCCCCCGACCTGCTGGCGCTGACCGAGCGGACCTTCTGCCTGGACGATCCCGCCAGCGACTATCCCAAGCATTTTCCGGGTGAGATCGTGGTCCACCTGCGCGACGGCCGCAGCATCCGGTGCCGCAAGCCCGCCAGCCTCGGCACGCCGGACGTGCCGCTGCCGAGGAGCGCGGTCGAGGCGAAGTTCCTCGCCCTCGCGACCCGCACGATCGACCGTGCCAGCGCGGACCAGCTGATCGACCGCGTCTTGCGGCTCGAGACTGTCGCGTCGCTGGAGGAGATCATGGCGCTCTGCACCGCCGGGGCGCCGTAGCAAGACCGGGCTGGGCTACCGTTCGGTGCCGGCGGAATGCGCCACCAGCTCCGAGCGCAGCGCGGCGGCGAAGGCCCTGGCGGGCGGCGACCAGTCGTGCCCGGCGAGCGAGGCAATGCCGTAATCGCGCGTTAGCACCACTCCCTCCAGCAAGCCAACGTTGAAGCGGGTGTCGTCGATGAGGCCGCCGATGCGGAGGATGAGGCTCGGCAGGATGGTGAGCCCGAGACCCGCCGACACCAGCCCGAGCAAGGTGGACACGTTGGTCACGGTGCGGACCGGCGACAGCGTCAGCCCGCGTGCGGAAGCCTCGGCCGACAACGCGCTGACCTTCGCCCTGTAGGCGGCCAGCAGCATAAAGGGATGCCGCGTCAGACCCTCGACCGACACGGCGCCGCTCGACAGCGCCGGGTGGCCGTGCGGCCCCACGACCATGAACCTGTCCGTCGCCACCTTCTCGAAGGCGACGCCCTCGCCCGGCAGATGACGGGCGAGAACCGCGAAATCGACACGCTCGGAGCGGATGTCGGAGGCGAGCTGCGCGGTGATCTGGTCCTGGAGTTCGACCCGGATCGCAGGATGCGCCTTGGAGAAGCGGTTGATGATGGGCGGCAATAGCAGGGCGGCGAGCATCGGCGTCGTCGCGACCACGACGGCCTGGCCGCGGGCGTCCGCCTCGGTGCAGAACTCGTCGAGCACGGCGTGCAGGCTGCGCATGATCGGCTCGACGCGCGCCCGCAATCGCTCACCTGCCGGCGTCAGGACCACCGCCCGCGTGGTGCGCTCGAACAATCGGGTACGGACCGCCCGCTCAAGCCGCTGCACGCGGTTGCTGATGGAGGGCTGCGCCAGGGACAGGCGCTCGGCCGCCTTGCTGAAGCTGCCGAGCTCGGCGATCGCGAGGAAGGTCTCGAGCTCCTCCGGTCCGATGCTGATCCGGGTTTTCACTGAGACAACCGGGCTCGCGGTTTTAAAACGTCCGTCGCCTCGCCGTCCAAGGCGTCGCCCCGACTATGGAACGCAGACCGGGAGGGCGCAACGTGGCGTTCCTGGCTGTGCTGGCCGACCAATGCACCGCGGTCGCACGCGGAAGGACTACCGGCCGAGGATGGCGGCACTCTTGTGGCCGCCGCCGCCGCCGCTGGTGACGAGGCAGGTGCGGGCGCCCTCCACTCCATGCCGCTCCGGCATTGCCCGCGAACGCGATCCGAGCGGCGCGGCGAGCTTTTGGCTCGGCGAATTCGCTCGCGTCCGGCGCTCGCCTTCGCGCATCCCTCGCTGCTCGGATACAGCGCAGCGTGTTCCAATCTCTTGCTGCCGGCGATGCGCGGGGCGATCGCCTCGAAGAGAACGAAACAATTGCCGCTCGTGCAGCAGGGCGGTCCGGGTGACGAGATTGATGCGGCGGCCGATACGCCGCACGATCAGGGCAGGCTACGATGCTTCGTCCGCTCCCATCAAATCAGCCGGGACACGAGGCCGGGAGCCACGTCGGGCCGGAGCGGGCGCGTCATCGGCCGGCCAGGACTGCTCCAGCAGCACACGGGTCGTGAGTTCGAGATGCTCCGTCATGAGGGCCCTGGCGCGCCCGGCGTCGCGGGCGAGGGCGGCCTCCATGATCTCCTGGTGCTCGCGGTTCAGGTCGCGCGCGATCTCCGCGAGCGGCACCGAGAGGCGCCGGTAGCGCTCGCTCTGGGCGTAGAGGATCCCGCGCAGCCGCAGCAGCCACGGGCTGTCGCAGGCGGCGACCAGGGCCTCGTGATAGGTGGCGTGAGCCGTGGACCACGCTTCGTTCATGCGTTGCGGATCCTGCGGTTCCCGCTCCGGGGTGCGGGACAGGCGATGAAAGGCCGCGACCAGATGGGACTCCCAGCCGACGTCGCCGACGGCGATGGCGCGCCCCAGGCACAGCCCCTCGATCTCGGCGCGAACCGCCGTGAGGTCGCGGAGCTCCTCGGCCGAGATCGGGGCGACGCGGAAGCCACGCTGCGGCTCGGCCACCACCAGTCCCTCGGACGTCAGCCGGGACAGCGCCTCCCGCACGGCGCTGAGGCTGACCGAGAGAGTTTGGCACAGCTCGTTGATCTTCAGCCGCGCCCCAGGCCGCAACCGGCAGGCCAACAGATCGGCGCGGAGGCGCTCATAAGCATCCTGAGTGAGGCTGAAGCTGAGCGGGGCGATCCGGGGCATGGCGCCCATCTAGCGTGTTCCGCTAGAAAAGACCACTCTTTTACGAATGATAGATTTTTCGTTGAACTCGTAGATTTGGTTTTGGCATCTAGGCGGCGGGCGCGCCGCGACGAGCGGCGGGAGACAAGGGCGAGGGAGGAGCGCGCAATGCGTTTCGCGAAATTCCGGCAGAATGCCGTCGAGGGCTTGGCCGCCGCTGCATGGCGACGGTCCCTTCCGCGGCTATCTCGCCACCGACGGCAAGCATCCCGGCAGCCTGGCCGACCTCATCGCGGGCGGGAGCGAGCACATCGTCGCGGCCGGCCGCGTGCTGCTTGCGGGGCCGGCGGTCGATCTCGGCAAGGTCGAGTTGCTGCCGCCGCTGCCGGCGCCGGGCAAGATCGTCTGCGTCGGGCTCAACTACGCCGACCACTCGGCGGAGAGCGGCTACGAACTTCCCACCTACCCGACCATCTTCGGCCGCTTCGCCTCCAGCCTGATCGGCCACGGCGCGCCCATCGTCCGCCCACGGGTCTCCGAGCAGCTCGACTACGAGGGCGAGTTCGTCGCCGTCATCGGTCGCGGTGGCCGCGACATTCCGAAGGCGCGCGCGCTCGAGCACGTGGTCGCCTATTCCCTGTTCAACGACGCCTCGATCCGGGACTACCAGTTCAAGGCGCCGCAATGGACGATGGGCAAGAACTTCGACGGCACCGGCGCCTTCGGCCCCTACCTCGTGACCGCCGACGAATTGCCGCTTGGCTGCCAGGGGCTGCGGCTGCAGACTCGGCTGAACGGCGAACTCGTCCAGAGCGCCTCGACCGACGACCTGGTGTTCGACGTCGCCACGCTGGTCTCCGTGCTGAGCGAGGCGTTCACGTTCGAGCCCGGCGACATCATCGTCACCGGCACACCCTCGGGCGTCGGCCTCGCGCGCAAGCCGCCGCTCTGGATGAAGCCCGGCGACGTCTGCGAGGTCGAGCTGGAGGGGATCGGCGTGCTGCGCAACCCGGTCGTGGACCAAGCGACGGCGCGGGCGCCGACGGCGGAGTAACCACGCCCCGAGATCGGATGGGCGAGCGAACGTTCCGGACAGCCGCAAAGCCAGCAAGGCGCGGCACAGGGAGGGAACCATGACGCAGATCGGACACTACATCGCCCCCTCGCGACGCCCCGACGCGTTGGGCGTCCATTCGCTCGACCACTTCGCGCTCGCGGTGCCGGACCTCGAGGACGCCAGGCGCTATTACGCGGCCTTCGGCCTCGACGTGCGCGAGCATGGCGCCGCACTCCATCTTCACACCCACGGCCACCCGCACCGCTGGGGTGTGCTGACCGAGGGTGCGCGCAAGGCGCTGCAGCACCTCTCCTTCGGCATCTTCGCCGACGACGTCGAGCGCTTCCACGCACACCTCGACGGCTGCCAGATCGAGCGCCTGGACCCGCCGCCCGGCGCGGAGAGCAACGGCTTCTGGTTCCGCGATCCCGACGGCGTGCTGATCGAGCTGCGTGCGGCGGAGAAGTCCTCGCCGAACGCGAAGTCGGTCGTCGGGCTCGACAGCGTGCCGGCCAACCGGCGCGGCGCGCCCGTGCGCGGCCACGCCGCTCCAGTGCAGCCGCGGCGCATGGCGCACGTGCTGCTGTTCGCCCGCGACGTGCCGCGCACCGTCGCGTTCTATACGCGGGTGCTGGGTCTGCGCCTGTCCGACGAGGCGGGCGGGGTCATCGCCTTCCTGCACGGCGTCCACGGCAGCGACCACCACATGGTCGCCTTCGCGAAGTCCGACGGGCCCGGCTTTCACCATTGCAGCTGGGACGTGGGCTCGGTCAACGACATCGGCGTGGGCGCGGCGCGGATGGCGGACCAGGGGTTCAGCGCCGGCTGGGGGCTCGGCCGGCATGTGCTCGGCTCCAACTATTTCCACTACGTGCGCGACCCTTGGGGCAGCTACAGCGAGTATTCCTGCGACATCGACTACGTCTCGGCGGAGGCGGACTGGAACGGCCAGTCGCACGGCGTCGAGAACAGCCTCTATCTGTGGGGCCCCGAGCCGCCGCTCGATTTCACCTTCAACTACGAAGCCTCGCCGGAGGCCCAGCTCGTCGCGCGCCGGCGCTAGCACCGCGCGGATGAACGCGAGGGACGGACACGCGCGAGAATTACGCCCCTGAAAAAACAGGAAGCTGGAGGAAAACGTGACGGACGATCCGCTGTACCAGGACGAACCCCTCTACGACGTCGTGCAGATCGGCTACGGGCCGGTCAGCCAGGTCTTGGCACTCATGCTGGGACGCCAGGGGCACCGGGTCGCGGTGATCGAGCGTTGGACCGAGCCCTTCGCGTTGCCGCGCGCGGTGTGCATCGACCACGAGGCCGCCCGCATCCTGCGGGTCATCGGCCTGGGCGAAGGGCTCGAGCGCGTCTCCCAGCCGGCGCCGCTCTACCAGTGGTTCAACGCGGACTGGGAGGAGCTGCTCTCCATCGACTGGAGCGCGGGATCGGTCTCGGGCGGGCCGGAGGTCAATTTCGTTCACCAGCCGAGCCTGGAGGCGGAGTTCAGGATCGAGGTTCGCAAGCAGCCCGGCGTCGCCCTGCACCTGGGCTGGGAACTCGCCGGCTTCACCGACCGCGGCGACCATGTCGAGGTCGAACTGCACGAGTTCGAGGGCAGCGGCCGGACGCGCACCCTGCGGACGCGCTATCTCATCGGAGCCGACGGCGCCAACAGCCTGGTGCGCGAGACGCTTGGGATCGGGCGCGAGGACCGCGGCTTCGAAGCCGACTGGCTGGTCGTGGACATGAAGCTGAATCCCGGCGTCACGCTCGACATCCCGGCCTGCGGCCAATACTGCCACCCCGAGCGCCCGACGACCATCGTCCCGGGCGGCGTGCAGGACGGCCGGGTCTGCCGCCGCTGGGAGTTCATGCGCCTGCCCGAACGAGACGCGGGAGGATCTGGAAGGCGAGGCGAACGTCTGGAACGCTGCTCTGGCACCCTGGGTGAAGCCCGAACAGGCCGAGCTCGTGCGGCACACCATCTACACGTTCCGCTCCCTCGTCGCCGACACCTGGCGCCGCGGCCGCGTGCTGCTCGCCGGCGACGCCGCGCACGTCATGCCGCCCTTCATGGGCCAGGGCATGTGCGCCGGCATCCGTGACGCCTGGAACCTGAGCTGGAAGCTGGACGCGGTGCTCCGCGGCCGCGTCGGGGACGCGTTGCTGGACAGCTACACGGCCGAGCGCAAGCCGCACGTGAGCGCGGTCATCGACGCCTCGATCTATCTCGGCCGGATCATCTGCATCGCCGACCCGGCGGAGGCGGCGGCGCGCGACCAGGCGTTCAAGCAAGGCACGGCCGAGCCGTTGCCGCCCTTCCCGCACCTGACGGCGGGGCTCCTGGCGCACGGCCCGGACGGCGCGCCCGCGCCGATGGCGGGGCTGCTCTCGCCGCACGGGATCGTGCGCTGGCGGGACCGGCAGGGGCGCTGGGACGACGTGGTCGGCCAGGGTTTCTGCGTCGTGCTGCGCAATGCCGATCCGGCGGAGGTGCTGCGCCCGGATCAGCTCCGGGCCCTGGCGGAGATCGGCGCCCATGTGGTGAGCCTCACCTCCGGACGCGGCGGCGACCGGGTGGTGGACGTGGAGGGCAAGTACGCCGCCTTCCTCAAGGCCCACGGCGCGGTGGGCATGATCACGCGGCCGGATTTTTACCTGTTTGGCGGCGCGTCCCAGGCGAGCGGGATGGTGGCGCTGGTTGATGAGCTGATCGCGGCGCTCGCCGTCAACGCGCCCGCCGCGAGAGCGCACGCTGCCGCCTAGGGCGGAGCGACGGAGGCAGGCGATGTCCCACGGCCCGGCGCTCACGCCGGTGACGATCGTCACCGGCTTTCTCGGCAGCGGCAAGACGACACTGATCGCGCGCCTGCTGCGCCAGCCGGGGCTCGCCAACACCGCCGTCATCGTCAACGAGTTCGGCGAGGTCGGGCTCGACCACGCGCTGCTCGAACGGCTCGACGGCGACGTGGTGCTGCTGCCGCAGGGCTGCGTCTGCTGCATGTTGAACGGCACGATCGCGGACACGCTGGAAAGCCTCGATGCCCGGCGGATCAACGGCGAGATCCCGGCTTTCGACCGGGTGATCGTGGAAACCACCGGCCTCGCGAACCCGGCGCCGGTGCTGCAGACCCTGCTCGACCGCAACGTCCTGCTGCGCGGCTTCACGCCGGGGCTGGTCGTCACGACGGTGGACGCGGTGCATGGCGAGGCGACGCTCGAACGTCATGCGGAGGCCGTGCAACAGGTCGCGCTCGCGGACCGGCTGCTGCTGACCAAGCCCGATCTGGCGGACGGCGTGAGGTTGCGCGAGCGACTCTCGGCGCTCAATCCGGGCGCGTCCGTGATCCCCGTCCTGCAAGGCGCCATCGCGCCGGCGGAACTGACGCGAGAGGCCGCCGCCGATCTCGCGCTGTTGCGCGCGCGCGCCCGCACGTCCCGCTTCGCCGCGACCGCGGGACATGCGCGGCGCATCGCCACCTTGACACTTCGCCTGCCGGAGCCGCCGGACTTCGCCGTGCTGGCGGATTGGCTCGGCAATCTGATCGGCGCGCATGGCGCGTCGCTGCTTCGCGTGAAGGGCATCGTGCGGCTGCGCGGCGAGCAACGGCCGCTCGCGGTGCACGGCGTGCAGCATGTGTTCCATCCGCCGACCCGCTTGGCCGCCTGGCCGGCGGGGCTCGACGTCTCAACCCTGGTGTTCATCTGCGACGGGCTCGATCCCGCGATCGTGCTCGACAGCGCGCGCGCCGCCGGGCTGCGGCCGCACATCCCAACCGACCGCAAGGAGACCGGCCATGCCGCATGAACCGAACGATCTTGGCCGGCGGGCCATGCTGGGCGCGGGTGCCGCGATGATCGGCTGGGGGATGACGCCGGCCCGCGCGGCGGAGACGCCCGCCGCCGCCGCCGCCGCGCCGCCGGATGCAATCGTCGTGACGCTGCTCGGCACCGGCTCGCCCGTGCCGAGCACGGTGCGATACGGCATGTCCACCCTGGTCCAGGCGGGCGGGCTCAATCTCGTGTTCGACGCGGGGCGTGGCTGCACCATGCGGCTCAATCAGGCGGGCGTGGCGCTGGGCAAGGTGGACGCGCTTTTCATCACGCACTTCCACTCCGACCATCTCAACGGCCTGCCCGACCTGTGGATGACCAGCTACCTGCCGCCCACCTTCGGCAGGCGGGCGGAGCCGCTGGAGATCCGTGGCCCCCGTGGCATCGGCCGCATCGCCGAGACAATGCGCGCCACCTTCGCCGACGACGTGCGCATCCGCGATGGAAGACGAGCACGTGCCCGAGGCCAGCACCCTGGTCGCCGCGCACGAGTTCGGCGCCGACGGCCCGATGTTCGAGCGCAACGGCGTGACCGTCACCGCCTTCGAGGTCAATCACGGCCCGCTGATCAAGCCGGCCTACGGCTACCGGATCGACCATGCCGGACGCTCGGTGCTGCTCTCCGGCGACACCAAGTTCGACGAGAACCTGATCGCCCACGGGCAGGACGTGGAACTCCTGGTCCATGAGGTCGCCGTCGCGCCGAAGCCGATGCTGAACGTGGCCTATGTCCAGGCGATCCTGAACCATCACACCACGCCCGAGCAGGCCGGCACCGTGTTCGCCCGCACCAAGCCGCGCCTCGCGGTGTTCAGCCACATCGTCGAGCTGTGGGACCAGCAGAACCCGCCGCCGGGCGATGCCGAGATCGAGCAGCGGACGCGCACCAACTGGGCCGGCGATCTGCGCGTCGGCAAGGATCTCGACCGCTTCGTGGTGACGCAGGCGGGCGTCTCCGCGCAGCATTTCGACCCGGCACGGGGCTTCCAGCCCGGCTGAGCAACATCACGCGGGGACGACGCCGCCCTGCACCTGACTGCATCGGAGCTCACATGCCATGTTCCCAGCCCACCAGCTCGGCCGACGCGCCACTATGAGCGGACTGCTCGGCGCGGCGGCGCTCTCCGCCTCCGGCGCGCGGGCGCAGCCTGCGTCCGCCGCCGCTCTCCAGCCCCGTATCGACGTGCACGCGCACTACCTGCCCGACGGCTATCGGCGCGCGGCCGCGGCGGCCGGCCACGAGCACCCGGACGGAATGCCCGGTCTGCCGCGCTGGGACACCACCGCCGCGCTTGCGATGATGGATGGGCTGAATATCCGCACCGCGATGCTCTCGGTCTCCTCGCCCGGCGTGCATTTCGGCGACGACGCAGCCGCGCGCAAACTCGCCCGCGAGGTCAACGAGGAGGGCGCCAGGGCCGTCGCCGACCATCCGGGGCGCTTCGGCCTGTTCGCCTCGCTGCCGCTGCCCGATATCGATGGCGCGCTCGCCGAGACCGCCTACGCCTTCGACACGCTCCATGCCGATGGCATCACCGTGGAGACCAACCACCACGGGCTGTACATGGGCGACCCGAAGCTCGATCCGCTGTTCGCCGAGCTGAACCGCCGGCGCGCCGTGGTCTTCATGCACCCGACCTCGCCCACCTGTCCTGGCTGCCTGGCCCTGTCGCTCGGCTATCCGCGGCCGATGATCGAGTTCATGTTCGAGACCACCCGCGCGGTGACGAACCTGCTGCTGACCGGCACGCTCGACCGCTTCCCCGACATCCGGCTGATCGTGCCCCACGCCGGAGCGGCTGTGCCGGTGCTGGCCGATCGCATCGTCGGCCTCTCGCCCGCGCTGAACCTGCCGAACCCGATCGAGCCCGACCGCTTCTTCGCGACGCTGCGACGGCTCTACTACGACCTCGCCGGCTATCCGCTGCCGCGTCTGGCGCCCGCGCTGCTGCAGATCGCCGATCCCGGCCGCATCTTCTACGGCAGCGACTGGCCGTTCACGCCGCTGCCCATCGTGACCCGGATCGCGGGCGAGATCGACGGCACGACGCTGTTCGACGAGCCGACCCGGCGCGGCGTGTTGCAGGAGAACGCGCTCACCCTGTTCCCGCGCCTGCGCGGATAGGCACGGACTGCCGGGCATCGCCTTCGACCCTTGCTCGTTCTCGAAATCCCGCCGATGACGGCGGGGGTTCGACTGCATCCGGAGAACACATGCCCCAAGCGATGATCCCCGCCGTGTTCATGCGTGGCGGAACAAGCAAGGCGATCATGTTCGATCGACGCGCCCTTCCCGCCGACAGGGTCGATTGGGACGCGGTGTTCCTCTCGGCGATGGGCAGCCCCGACCCGTACGGCCGCCAGCTCGACGGCATGGGCGGAGGTATCTCCTCGCTCTCGAAGGTCTGCGTCATCGCCCCTTCCACGCGAGCCGACGCGGATGTGGACTACACCTTTGCCCAGGTCCAGGTCCGCGAAGCGCGCGTCGACTACCGAGGCAATTGCGGGAACATGTCTTCGGCCGTCGGTCCGTTCGCGGTGGACCAGGGTTTGGTCGGCGCCGAAGGCGACAATTCGGAAGGCGACACCGCGCTCGTGCGGATATTCAACACGAACACCTCCAAGCTGATCCACGCCAGCTTTCCCCTCCGCGACGGCCGGGCGCAGTACGGCGGCGAACTTGCGATCCCTGGCGTGAGCGGCACCGGGGCACCGATCCGGCTCGATTTCCTGTCGCCGGGTGGCGCGACGACCGGGAAGCTGCTGCCCACCGGCAATCCGCTGGATCGTCTGGAAATCCCCGGATTGGGGTCGATCGAGGTCTCGATGGTGGATGCCGCGAACGCCTGCGTCTTCATCCGCGCCGAGATTGTCGGCCTCACCGGTCGCGAGCTGCCCGACGAGATCGAGGCGCGTCCCGACGTGCTGCGCCAGCTCGCCGAAATCCGGGTGCGGGCCTCATTGGCGATGGGAATCGCGAACACCGAGGCGGAGGCGCGCGCCATCGGCATTGTTCCGTTTGTCGGCCTGGTGAGCGTTCCCGAGGCGGCGCCGACGCTGACCGGCAATCCTGTCGGCAAGGACGAGATCGACCTCGCCGCGCGGGTCATCTCGAACGGCCAGCCGCACCGAGCCCTGCCGCTGACCATCTCGCTCTGCACCGCGGTCGCCGCGCGGATCGGCGGCACCGTGGTCGCCGCCGTCCTGCCGCCAACGACGCCGAAGGAGGGGCGGCTGCGCCTCGGAATGCCATCCGGCGTCCTCACGATCGAGGCCGAGGTGGCGCAAGCCCCGGACGGTGCCTGGGAGGCTCGGAGCGGTTCGTTCTACCGCACGGCCCGCCCGCTCTTCAGCGGCCAGGTCCACGTCCCGGCTCTCTAGCCGCTTCCCCCTTCAGCCGCGTCCATCGACCCCCGCGCAATCGCGGCCAGCCGGCGGACACCGTCCTCGTCGAGCTCGTCCAGCTGGCCCGCCAGGGCGATGCAGGCCTCCGCCGCTTCGGGGTTCAGGCGCACGGCAAGGCAATCCCGCACCTTGCGGAGGTGGTCCGCTTCCGAGATCGGCGGTCGGCTCCAGCTTCCCGGAGGACCATCGCATCGGCTGCTCAGCCGCGAGCCGTCCACCATCTCGACCGAGAGGATCACGTGCATCCCCTCGAAATGGGCAGGGATGTCCGCCGACATGATCAGCCTCGCCTTCGGCAGCAGGAGCCGCATGTCGGGAGAGGCAAGCCGCTCGTCGGTGAAGGTTGCGATACCAACCGCCCCGTCGAGCAGAGCCGCGCAGGCGGTGTACTGCAGGCTGAACTTCCCCTCGAGTCCGCTCGACGGGATGGGGCGATCGACATAAGGCATCACCGGCGCCGTCAAAGTCACTCGCCGGATCGCGTCAGGTGCATCAATGCGTTCGTGCAGCCGCAGCGCCGCGTCGATGGCGAAATGGGTGCCGTACTGGCAGGGGAACATCTTGATCGCGAAGCCCGGCTGAGCGATGCGGAACGGCGGGCCCGACCCGCAGCAGTTCTTCCGGGCGGAAGCTGGCGGGGAAAAATCCGGCCGCCAGGCCTTGCGTTGCCTCCAACACGTTTGGATTTGCCGTGAACCCCCGTTCGGCCAGCAGCGCGGCCTCCAGTCCGGCCGACGGCGGCATTGCCGCAATGCAGCGACTTGGTCATGGTTCCGACGTTCGCCAGCAGCGTCCCCGATCGCGAGGCCGCCATGCCGACGGCATGTGCGAGACGTGCCGCGTCGAGCCCGAGAAGATGCCCCGCCGCGACGGCCGCGCCGATCGGCCCCACGACGCCCGGCGGATGAAACACCAGGCCGCGCGGCTCGTATTGCCCGGACGCCTCGCGAAGCCAGCCCTGGGCTTCGCAGCCTTTGACCAGCGCCGTCAGCAGATCGAGCCCGGTCGCGCCACGCTGTTCGGCCACCGCCAACGCCGCCGGCAGGGTCGTCGAAAGCGCGTGATTGGCCGGACTCCACATCGGCTCGAAATCCAGCACGTGCATGGCCGCTCCGTTGAGCGCGGCCGCCGCGACGGGAGGCAGCCTGAATCCCAACCCGATCGCCGAGGCCGCGGGCACGCCGCCTTGCGCCTGATAATGCGCCGACAGCATCCTGATGGCCGGTTCCGAGGTTCCGGCGATCGCGATGGCCAGGCCGTCGAGCACCAGCTGGCGGGCCAGCACCCTCACCGGCGCCGTGACCTCGGCCTCGCTCAAGCCTGCGATCCGCTCGCAAAACTTCCGCGTGGTGCTCATGGACCGCTCCTTCAGGCCGTCGCGTTGACTACTTGCACATCTCTGTATACAGAGATAGCCGCGTAGCCTGGGCTGCAAGGTCGGCGGCCGAGGCGGCAAACATTCATGGGAGCCGAACGAGATGGCGATGACGGGCGCGGCGGACATCGCCGCGAGGCTGGACCGGTTGCCCATCGCGGGTTTTCACCGTCGTCTGCTGATCGTCGTGGGGATCGCGTTCTTCTTCGACATCAGCGACATCTTCACGTTCTCCTATGCCGCGCCGTCCATCTTGAACTACTGGCGACTGTCCCTGTCGCAGATCGCGCTGGCGACCTCGCTCGGCTTCCTCGGGATGTTCATCGGCGCGCTCGGCGGCGGCATGATTTCCGACCGGCTGGGGCGCAAGCGCTCGCTGATGGCGATGGTCACGTTCTTCTCCGTCGCTTCGCTGCTGAACGGCCTGGCGCCGAATTTTCCCCTGTTGCTCGCCGCGCGGTTTCTCACCGGCATCGGCATCTCGTCGGCGACTGTGGTGGTTATGACCATCGTGAGCGAATTCTTCCCGCCCGACCAGCGCGGCCGCTTCCAGTCCTGGGCGATGGTGATCGCGCTGGCGGGCATCCCGATCTGCGGATGGGTCGCCCGCATGGTCGTGCCGATGGGCCCGGACGGATGGCGGTTCATTTTCGTCTGGGGAGCGGTCGGGCTACCGTCGCTGCTCCTGATCCGGAAGATCCCCAAATCGCCCCGCTGGTATGCGGCACAGGGCAGGTTCGCGGATGCCGACGCGACGCTTCAGCGGATCGAGCGCGAGGTCAGCGCGGAGAAGGGGCCGCTGCCGGCGCCACAGCCGGTCGCAGCCGATGCCGGGCCGGTCGCGAGGGTTCCGGTCAGCACCCTGTTCTCGCGCCTGTACATCGGACGGACGCTGACGCTCTGGGCCATCTGGATCTTCCAGACCCTGGGCTTCTACGGGTTCCAGGCGTGGGTGCCGACCTTGTTGGTCAAGAATGGCATCACCATCACGGCGAGCCTCACCTACACGACGCTGATCAACCTCGGTGCGGTGCCCGGCGCGCTTCTGGCGGTGTGGCTCGCGGAGCGCATGGAGCGCAAGAACCTCATCGCGATCCTGGCGGTCCTCATCGCGTGTTGCGGGATGCTCTACGGGCTCAGCCGCCAGCCCGTGCTGATCGTGACGTTTGGTCTCGGCGTGGCGATGCTCATCCAGACCTTTGCCTCGATCTGTTACGCCTATACGCCCGAGCAATATCCGACAGAGATCCGCAACACCGGCGCCGGCTTCGCCTACGGCAGCGGCCGGATCGCGAACGTGGCCAATGCCTTTATCGTGAGCGCCATCTACGGCAGCTTTGGCTACGTTTGGGTGTTCGCCTACATCGCCGCGGCCTGGCTCGGCTGTGCGATCGTCGCATTCGCATTCGGAGCCCGAACCAGGGCGAAACCCCTTGAGGTCGTCAGCCGAGCGACGCTGGCCGGCGTTGCCCCCGTCACAGGTCGCCTGGACGGCGTCCGATGACCGCCGCATGTCCAGACTGGATAGACGCATTGGACGGCTCACGAACGACCGCGCGCGGTGGAGCGCGGCGGCGTGGCCGGCTCGATGCGGGATCGGTCGAGAGCGGCCGCGTGCAGTTCCTCGGTCATCGCCCGGACGCGAACTCTCGTAGCCATGTCGGATGTGCCGGCGCGCCGCCTCCTCCGCCCGCTCGGGGTCGTGCGCCGCGATGGCCTCCGCGATCATCCGATGCTCGTCGATGGAGGATGCGATCCGGCCGGGAACCGCGAAGTTGGTGCCGCCCAGCAAGGCCATCGCGTCCTGCAGGGCCTGCACCGACTTGAGCAGGAACCGGTTATGCGCGGCCGAATAGATGCATTCGTGGAAAAGCTTGTTCTCTCGGGCATGGATGCGCGCGTCGGCGGGCAACGCGAGCTGGGCACGCACATGCGCCCGAAGCACCTCGATGTCGGTCGCATCGGCGTGACGCGCCGCCAGCGCGGCGGCCGCGCCTTCGAGCAACTCGCGGATGTCGTAGAGTTCGGTAACGGCCGTCGTGTCGTGGACCGCAACCGTCAGACCGCCGCCCGGACCGCGCTCGAGCAGTCCCTCGGTCTCAAGTCGCCGCAACGCCTCGCGCACCGGGGTCCGGCTGATCCGCAACCAGGAACTGACCTGCGTTTCGAGCAGGCGGCGTCCCGGCTCGATTGTCCCTGCCTCGATCGCATCGCGAAGCCGCGCGTAGGCCGCGTGGGCGAGGCTCTGCGAAGGAGAGGAGTCGAGCTTTCCACGACCTCCGGAAGCACCCGCGGTCGCGGTCCGCGCCCGCCCGTTCGCCTTCACACTGTGTCGCGGCATGTCAATTCCTCGCTCGCGCTCCTGCGGCGCGATGTATGCAGGGATATGCACGCTGCCGACACTCTGTTCCACGCTTCGAGGAGCCGCCATGCCGGATAGCCTGCTCGCCGGGATGGTTGCCATCTCGCCCGCCCGTCAATTGGCCGAATTCGCGGCAGAGCTGACGTTCGAGCGCATTCCGCCCGCGGTGCGCGATCGCGCCAAGCTACTGATCCTGGATGCGCTGGGCGTGGGCCTTGCCGCCAACGCCCATGACTTCGCCGACGCCGCGGTGGCGGGTGCGACGGCGCTGGGCGGCGAGGGGCCGTGCAGCGTCATCGGCCGTGCGGTCCGGTTGCCGGTCCGCGATGCCGCGCTGGCGAACGGCATCCTGATCCACGGCCTGGATTTCGACGACACGCACCTGGCCAGCATCGTGCACCCGACCGCCGCGTCGCTGCCCTGTGCCCTGTCGTTCGGCGAATCGCTCGGCGTGGACGGGCGCGCGCTGCTGGTGGCCTATGTCGCCGGCATGGAGACCGCCATCCGCGTCGGCGCGGCCGCCAAGGGCGGCTTTCATCACGCCGGATTCCATGCCACCGGCATCGTTGCGCATTTCAGCGCCAGCGTCGTCGCGGCCAAGCTGCTCGGCCTGCCGGCGGAGGCGATCGTCGCGGCGCAAGGCGTCGCCGCCAGCACCGCCTCCGGCGTGCAGGTGTTCCTCGAGGAGGGCGCCTGGACCAAGCGAATGCATCCCGGTTGGGCCGCCGTCGCCGGCATCACGGCGGCGCGTCTGGTGCAAAGCGGGTTCAAGGCCCCCACGCGGCCATACGAGGGCCGCTTCGGTCTGTTCGAGACCCATCTGCAGCACCGCGCGGCACCCGTCGATCTGCCAGCGGAACTGGCGAGCCTGGGACGGATCTGGGAACTGGCGAACACCGCGATCAAGCCTTACCCGGTCTGCCATTTCATCCACGGCTGCGCCGACGCGGCCATCGACCTGCATTCACAGATCAGTCCCGCGGACATCGCCCGCGTGGAGGTCTTTCTGCCGCGCGACACGTTGCCGATCGTGGCTGAGCCAGCGGCGGCCAAGATGCGGCCGGCGAACGAATACGAGGCGAAGTTCAGCGCGCAATTCGTTGTCGCCACGTGTCTGGTGAAGGGTGCGTTCGGCCTGCCCGACCTGCGGCCCGGCGCACTGTCCGACCCGGCCATCCTGAACTTGGCCGGGCGCGTCACCTGCGCCATCGACCCGGACACGGCGTTCCCGGCCTACTTCTCCGGAGGCGTGCGGGTGGCGCTGCGCGACGGCCGCACGCTGTTCCGCCACGTCCGCGTCAACAGCGGGGCGGGCGAGCGGGCCATGACCGGCGACGAGGTGTCGCGCGAAATTCATGGCTTCCGCAACGATGGCGGTGCCCCGCGACCAGGCCGAGCGCATCCGCGACGCGGTGCTGAACCTGGAAAAGCACACCGTCGGCGAACTCGCGGCCCTGCTGCGCCACGCAGCGCCAGGCCAGCGACATGACCGTCTTGTCGATCCGCACTTCCAAGAGGTTTCCCATGACAGAGTATGACGTGATCGTCGTCGGCGCCGGCAACGCCGCACTGGCCGCCGCCGTCTCGGCGAAGGAGAACGGCGCGGCGCGGGTGCTGGTGCTGGAGAAGGCCCCGCGCGAGATGCGAGGCGGCAACACGCACTGGAGCGGCGGCGTGCTGCGCTTTGCCTTCGACGATCCGCGCGAGATCGGTCCGCTGCTGCCGGGCGTGGAAGAGGAATACGAGGATTTCTACGCCGGCATCCAGCCCTACACGCGCGAGGACTTCCACGGCGACCTGATGCGCGTCACCTCCGGCCAGACGGATCCGGTGCTGTCGCGCGTGCTGGTGGACAATTCCAAGGACACGGTGTTCTGGATGAACCGGGTGGGCCGGGTGTCGATGGAGCCGGCGATCACCCTGACCGGCGTGCGCAAGGACAACCGGATCGTCTGGGCGCGCGGGCTGGTGGTGCGGGCGGAGCACGAGGGCGTGGGCCTGTCGCGCAGCTGGTTCGCCACCGCCGAGCGGATGGGGATCGAGATCCGCTACGGCGCCAGCGCGATGGCGATCCTGCAGGACCAGCGCGGCCACGCCAGCGGCGTGCGGGTGCGCGACGATGACGGGATTACCGAGTTCGCCGCCCGCGCGGTCATCCTGGGCTGCGGCGGGTTCGAGGCGAATGTGCAGATGCGGACGCAGCACATCGGCCCGCTGGTGGGTGCGGCCAAGGTGCGCGGCACGCCGCACAACCAGGGCGACGGGTTGCGCATGGCAATGGCGATCGGCGCGATGCCGTGGGGTCAATGGAGCGGCTGTCATGCCACTCCCATCTCCGCCGACTGGGGCAATTTCGCGCCGCGCGAGCTGACCGACCGCAGCAACCGGTTGAGCTATCTCTACGGCGTGATGATCAACCGCGACGGCCGCCGCTTCGTCAACGAGGGCGAGGACGGAGCGATGTTCACCTACGCGAAATACGGCCGCGCCATCCTGGCCCAGCCCGGCGCCAAGGCCTACCAGCTGTTCGACTCAGCAGGTCGTGCATCTGCTGGAACCCCGGTATTCAACCAGCGAGCCGATCACCGCCGACACGATCGAGGAGCTGATCGAGCAGCTGGACATCGACAACAAGCCGCAAGCGGTGAGCACCGTCCTCGAGTACAACGCCGCCGCGAAGCACGCCTCGGACGGGTTCGACCCCTCGCAAAAGGACGGGCTCGGCACCAGCGGGCTCGCGCTCGAGAAGACCAACTGGGCGACCAAGCTGGAGACGCCGCCGTTCTACGCGTACAGCGCGACCGGCGGCATCACCTTCACCTTCGGCGGGTTGAAGGTGGACGAGCAGGCGCGGGTCATCGGCACGGACTGGCGGCCAATTCCGGGCCTTCTTGCCTGCGGGGAAATGATCGGCGGGCTGTTCTACGACAATTACCCGGCCGGCACCGGCCTGGTTTCTGGCGCAACCTTCGGTCGCATCGCCGGGCGCACGGCAGCGCGGCTGCAATCAGGCAACCCGGCCGTGGCACTGGAAGGAGCGGGCGCATGACCGAGGCCGCGACTGGGGAAACGTTGATCGAGCGCCTGGCGGAGCGTGTCTGCGCGTTCGGGCCGGCGCACATGACGCCGCAGGCAGTGGCCCTCGCCCGCACCGCCATCATCGACACGCTGGGCGTCGCGCTGGCGGGGTCGGCCGAGGCTTGCACGACCAACCTGCTGCGCGCGCCGGGCGTGGCGGAGGCAGCCGGGCCCTGCACGGTGTTCGGGACTGCCCGCAAAACCTCGGCGCTGGACGCGGCCTTCGTCAACGGCACCGCGTCGCACGCGCTGGACTACGACGATTTCAGCGAGCCGATGGGCGGCCATCAATCCGTGCCGCTGGTCGCTCCACTCGTCGCCCTGGCGGAGGAGCGGCGCCTGTCCGGCGCGCAGCTGATCGAGGCGTACGTCGTCGGGATCGAGACCGAGATACGGTTGGCGCGTGCGGTGAATTTTCACCACTACGACAAGGGCTGGCATCCAACCGCCACGTTGGGGATCTTCGGCACGGTCGCCGCGGTCGGCCACATGATCCGGCTTGACGAGCCGAAGCTGGCCGTGGCGCTCGCCATCGCCGCGTCCCTCGCGTCGGGCGTGAAGGCGAATTTCGGCACCATGGTCAAGCCCCTGCACGTCGGCCAGACGTGCCGCAACGGCGTCCTGGCGGTGCTGCTGGCCGAGGCGGGCTACGACGCGAACCCGGCGGCGCTGGAGCACAAGCAGGGCTTCCTGAACGCCTTCAACGGCCCCGGCACCTACGCGGCCGAACGCATCTTCGAGAACTGGGCCACCCCGCTGGAGGTGACGAGCCCGACGATGGGGCTCAAGCAGTTTCCGTGTTGCGGCAGCACGCACCCGGCCATCTCGATGATGCTGGCGCTGCGCCAAGAGGAGGGCGTGACCGCCGAGACGGCGGAGCGGATCGAGATCATGCCGCACCGGCGCCGCCTGCCGCATACCGACAATCCGGACCCGCGCACGCCCTTGGCGGCCAAGTTCTCGCTGCAATACGCCGTCGCGCGCGCCTTGCTGGATGGCAGCGTGCGGCTCGGCGATTTCGAGAACCAGTCGCACCTGAACCCGACGGTTCGCGAGATCATGGGCAGGATGACGGCGCGGGCGCATCCGGACATGCCGGACGACGCCACGGAGCAGTTCGGCGCCGAGGTGCGCGTGACGCTGCGGGATGGCCGGGTGGTCTCGCGCCGCATCGGACGGCCTGGTCGGCCGGGGCGGCGACAATCCCATGTCGAGCGAAGAGTTGTGGGAAAAATTCCACGACTGCGCTCGGCGCGCCCTGCCGAAGCAGGACATTCTGCCCCTGTTCGAGCGGCTGGAATCGCTCGACAAGGTGGGCGACATCCGCGATGTCGCCCGGATGCTCGCCAAACGCTCCCTTCCCGGTGCGCCGATCCCGGCCAAGTCCGTCGCGCCGGCGCCCGCACCGGGCAACACGCTCCAGGAAACGTCCTGGATACCCTAGAGAAACGCGAGGCAGTAGACCGTGACGATTGCGACGCGATGCGTGCTCATGCGGGGCGGCACGAGCAAGGCGGTGTTCCTGAAGGAAGCCGACATTCCACGGGATGAGGCCGCCCGCCGTCGTCTGATCCTGCGCATCTTCGGCTCGCCCGATAGACGCCAGATCGACGGCCTGGGCGGCGCGGATCCGCTCACCAGCAAGCTCGCCATCATCGGGCCGCCGCTGTCCCGGCCCGGCGCCGAGGGCACCCACCTGACCTATACGTTCGGCCAGGTGGAGATCGCTCATCCCGATGTCGATTACCACAGCTTATGCGGCAACATCAGCGCGGCCGTGGGTGCCTTCGCGGTGTACGAGGGCATGGTGCAGCCGCAAGCGCCCATGACGATCGTACGAGCCTACAACACCAATCTCAGCCGCGTCCTGACGATCGAAGTGCCAGTGGAGGGTCAACGCCCGGTCGAGGCCGGCAATTACGCGGTAGCCGGCGTTCCCGGCACCGGCGCACGCATCCTGATCGACTTCGCCGACACCGCCGGCGGCGCCACCGGGTCATTGCTGCCTACGGGAAATCCGCTCGACCGGTTGGACGTGGAGGGCTTCGGCCCGATCGAGGCGTCGCTGGTGGATATCGGCAACGCTCATGTGTTCATCCGCGCCGCCGATCTGGGCCTGGCGGGAATCGAGACGGCGGCCGAGATCGACGCCCGGCCCGAACTGCGCGGCCTGCTGGAGCGCATCCGTGGGGCCGGTGCGGCTCGAATGGGGCTGGTGACGAATGCCGCCCGCTCGCGCGACGAAAGCCCGGCCACACCGCTGATCGCCATGATAAGTCCCGCGGCGGACTATCGCGACGAACTGCACCAGCGCACCATCCGCGCGGAGGCCGTCGATCTCGTCAGCCGTCTCATGTTCATGCAGCAGATGCACAAGACCTACGCTGGCACGAGTACGGTATGCACGGGGGTCGCCAGCCGCATCCCAG
Organism: uncultured Alphaproteobacteria bacterium; assembly: GCA_963799825.1. Lineage (GTDB taxonomy): Bacteria > Pseudomonadota > Alphaproteobacteria > Acetobacterales > Acetobacteraceae > JAFKFI01. The sequence goes on along the minus strand of CAWCYL010000006.1, from coordinate 331,265 downwards.
GCACGATCGTCCAGCAGGCTCTGCGCCCGCCGAACGGCGCGATGCGGCGGAACAGCAACGAGGTCCGCATTGGACACCCGGCCGGCGTAATCGAGACGAAGTCCGAAATCGGCGCCGAGAATGGCGGCCTGACGGTTCATCGCGCCACGCTGGGCCGTACGGCGCGCCGGATCCTGGAAGGATATGTCTTTACCGACGAGGCCGGGGAAGACGCATGAAGCGACGGCGGACCGCCTCGGCACAAGCGAGAAGACAAACAATGCGCATCCAATAGGAACTCTCCATCAGCAGGATCACCACGCGCCGCAGGCTGACACGCAGGATCGCGTGTCACTCGTTGCGTGCCCGATCGGACGGTGCAATGCCGGCCGCCGCCTGCCTGACCCGCCCGGTCTCCTCCTGGGAGACATCCGGAGCCCTGTCTGCCCACTCGTCCACGGTGTCCAGCCGCGCGAGGACGGCAGCGGCAGCAGCGTGAGCATCCGCTTCTACGGCAGCCGTACAATTCGTGGATCGGGCGGGTGCGGCCCCGTATCGTAGGCGACTGCGTGGACAACGTGATCATCTGCGCGGCGGCGGCGGCAAATCTCGCCGAAGCGATGTCCCTCGCCTGTGACCCCACGCTCGTCGGCGGCCACCACCTTGGTCCCCGTCCGGACCTCGATATCGAGTTGCCGCAATCTTTCCTGCACGGCCTGGGAGACACGCTCCGGGAACGGTCCGAGCGGCGTAGCTGGACAGGATCTCCATGTGTTGCCTGCAGGATGTCCGGCGTGCCCCGTCGGTGCGAACCGCACCCGCGCTATTCAGCCGCCCGCGCCTGGTTGGCTCCGTCATCGCGAAAGCGCGTGCGCAGCGCGTCCCATTCGTCCGAGCCGAAGCGACGGAACCGGTCCCGCACCGGGCGCGCGCCGGCGGAGGCCGGCGGCTGGTTCGTCGCCTTCAGCGCTGCCAGGGCTTCATCGCAAGCGTCCATGACCGCGCCCAGCAGCAGGCTCGGCAGGATCGCCAGCCGGTAGCCCATTGCTTCCGCGTCCTTCAGGTTGATGTCCGGCGTCTTGCCGGCCCGCACCACGTTCAACAGGCACGGCCCGTTCACGCGCCGGGGCACAGCGGCCAACTCCTCCAATGTCGGAATGGCTTCCACAAAGGCCATGTCCGCCCCCGCCGCCAGCGCCCTGTTGGCACGATCAACGGCTTCGTCCAGCCCCGTGACGGCACGCGCGTCCGTCCGCGCGATCACCAGGAAGTCGGCGCTGGTGCGGGCCGCGACCGCCGCGCGCACCTTGGCCACGAAATCCTCAGTCGACACCAGCTCCTTGCCGTCGAGGTGGCCGCACCGCTTCGGCGACACCTGGTCCTCGATGTGCAGCCCGGCGGCGCCGGCGCGCTCGTACTCCTGCACCGTCCGGGTCACGTTGACCTCGTTGCCGTAGCCGGTATCCGCGTCCGCGATGACGGGAACGGAGACGGTGCGCGTGAGCACTCGCACCTTCTCCACCATCTCCGTCATGGTGAGCAGGCCAAGATCCGGATAGCCGAGCGACAGCGACGTGCCCGCGCCCGTCATGTAGAGGCAGGAGAAACCGGCCTGCTCGGCGAACCGGGCGGTGATGCCGTCGAACACGCCCGGCGCAATGACGATGCGCTCGCCGGCGAGCAGGCTTCGCAATTGGCCACAGGCGCCCATTGTTGTCGCTCCCTCTTTGCTTGCGGTGGCTAGGTCTGTCATGCGCAGCGCGCAAGGTGCCATGCCGGTATCCACTCCGCTACAGATGCAGGCCGAGGCGCGCATCGCGTGCCGGAGAAATCCTCACGCTCTCATCGGAGGCGTGCTCGCAAGTCGCTATGAACCGTTCCGTGCGGCTGCACTCCGCCCGGGCCACCGCATCGCGCAATCGCCTACGAAACAAAAGGCTCACATGGCCAGCCTCGACAGAACCGCAATCAGCCAAGCCGCTCGATCACTACCACGAACCCAGGGTAACTTCAAACACTGGCCTAGCTAGGCAAGGTTGAACTGCTCCTGAAAGAGCTCAAGGTTGACCAGCGTCCAGATAAGCTTTTCGTGGTTTTGTCGCCCTCTTTCATGCTCGCCGATCACCCGCTCGAGCTGCGGGAGCGAAAGATCTGGCGCGAGAGCGAACGCGGACCGCAGGACATGATCGCGGACGAATGATCGCATCGGACCGCGAAACCACTCGTTGACGGGGACGCGAAATCCCACCTTCGGCCGTCGCAGGATCGGCGCTGGCAAAACGTCTCGCATCATCCGGCGCAAAATATACTTCTGGGTGAAACCACGCACCCGCCACTTGTCCCTGAGGCCGCCGAGCAGGTCGGCAAGCTCGGTATCCATGAACGGCATGCGTGCCTCGATCGAGGCGGCCATGGTGATGCGGTCGCCGCGCTCCAGGAGGTTGTCCGGCAGCCAGGAGGTCTGGTCGAAATAGAGGATGCGCTCGAGAGCCGAACGGCGGGGGCTGACGTTGAACGCGTGGCTATCGGGGTCGCCCGCGGCCTGGCGCCAGACGCAGCAAGCGGTCCATCTCGGCAGACGGCAAGGCCGAAAGCCAGCCCGGCATGCGCTCCTGCGGATCGCGCAACCCGATCGCACCAGCCATGATCTTGATGCGCCGCAGACGGTAGGGAAGCCGACGCAGCGCCGGCTCGACAAGGCGCCGGTGCATGACTTCGGGCACCAAAGCCTGATAGAGCCCGACGAAGCGCTCGGCGGAATGCTTCGGATATCCGCCGAGCAGCTCGTCCGAGCCTTCGCCGGTCAGCACCATCTTCACGCTCTTCGCCGCTTCCCGCGACATCAGGTAGATAGGGATGTTGGATGCTTCCGAAACCGGCGCGTCGCTGTGATAGATCAGCAGCGGCAGGTACTGCATCAGCTCGTCGGCCGAGATCACCAGCTCGGTATGATTGGTACGGAACTGTTGGGCGATCAGACGCGCATAGGGCAGCTCGGAATAGCGCGCCTCGCGAAAGCCCACCGAGAAAGTGTTCACCGGCCGCTCGGCATGGCGGCTCATCAGGGCAACGATGGCGGAGCTGTCGAGCCCGCCCGAGAGGAAGGCACCGTACGGGACGTCGCTGATCATCCGGATCCGCACCGCCTCCTCGAGCGTGGCGGCAAAGGCCCTGACCGGGTCTTCGACCGCATCACGCAACGCCGCCGGCTCCGTGCCGTAGGGCGGGACGTAGAACCTCGTCTCCTGCCAGCGGCCATTTTCCCAGATGGCATAGCTGCCGGGCATGATCTTGCGCACGCCGCGGAACAGCGTGTGCGGTGCCGGCACGTAACGATAGCGCAAATAGTCGCCGATGGCCGTCTCGTCGAGCGATAGGTGGAGGTCGTCGGCGGCGAGGATCGCCTTCACCTCGGAGGCGAACAGCAGGCGCTCTGTGTCGCGATAAACGTAGAGGGGCTTCTTGCCGAAATGATCGCGCGCCAGCATCAGGCGGGCGTTGGGCTGATCCCAGAGCGCGAAGGCGAACATGCCCCGCAGTCGTCGCACGCAGGACGGGCCCCAGTGCAGATAACCCCGCAGCAGGACCTCGGTGTCGGAGCGCGTCCGGAAGCAATGGCCTAATGCCTCCAGTTCGCGACGAAGCTCCTGAAAGTTGTAGATCTCGCCATTGAAGACGAGCGTCACCCCGCGGGCCTCGTCAGTCATCGGCTGATCGCCGGTAGCAAGGTCAATGATGGCAAGCCGGCGATGGCCAAGGGCCACGGTATGGCCGCCGTCGGCGGACCGCCGGACGAAATGACCCTCGCCATCGGGTCCGCGGTGGCGAAGTCGGTCTGTCATTGCCTGGAGCCGCCGCTCGGCGTCGGGCAGGGGGCCGGCCCAGAGAAATCCCGCAAGCCCGCACATCAATTGGCGGCTTTCGCGTTGCGAGGCCGATCGAGGCGCAGCGGCGCTCTTGCCTTCGTCCTCATCGGCCCGGCACTTCGCCAGTTGTCTCTCCAGGGGCCATGCGCGCCGGGAAAGCCGGCTCCGAGGGAACCGGCACACCGCCGAGCCGGCGGTAAATATGCAAGAACTTCCCTGCGGCGGTTGCCACGTCAAAATGCTCTCGGAAGGCTCCGCGGCCCCCCGCAGCCAGACGCGCGCGCAGTTCCGGGAATGCGATCAGTTCCGCCAGCGCCGCTGCCAGCGCCGCAGTGTCGCCGGGGCCGACGAACAAGACCGAGTGTCGGTCTAGCAGGAAGTCGGGCAATCCGCCGACAGGGGTGCAGATCACGGCAACCCCGTTCGCCAGCGCTTCCAGCACGGCGACCGGAAGCCCCTCAAAGTGCGATGGAAGTACCAAGATGTCGGCCTCGCCGAGCAAGCGATCGACCTCGGGCCTGCCGAGCCAGCCCGGAAAGGCGATGCGCTCTCCCAGCCCGTCGTCGTGCACTTTCTTCCTGTAGCCGTCGCTGCATCCGTCGCCGGCCAGGGTCGCGTGCCAGTCGAGCCGCGCGACCTGCTGGGAAGCGAAGGCTGCGAGAAGCTCGGGAATACCCTTGGCCTCGCATAGCCGGCCCAGGAAGACGATGTGCACGCTGCCGCACGTCCCCTCGAGCCTGGAGGGAGCGAGCAATGGCGCCGGAACACCGTTTCGGATGATTTCGACGCGCTCCCGCGGCACGCCTAGCTGGGCGACCACGAACCGGTGCCAGAAGTCTCCTAGCACAACAACGCAGTCAGCCTGTTGAAACATCCAGCGCAGCGCGGCCTGGAGGGCGCTCGGCAAGCGCAGGTAGAAGCGGTCGAGGGAGCCGTCGTGAACATGAAGGAGCATGGGCAAGCGCAGAAGCGATGCCAGAGCAACGACGAAAAATTTGCGCAACGCGCTACCGTTGGCAGAAACGTTGATGTGAAGCACGGCAGCGCGTCTGGTCACGCCTAGCCAAAGCACCTGCAATAGCGCGATCGAGAAGAAAAAAGGCGCAAATACGATGTGATGGGAGCCCCTTGTGTTAATGAACCTGATCCGCGGGCCGTCATTCAACGCGGCCCAGTGCGCCATCATGTAGGACATGGCACGGCCCACGCCTCCGGCGGTTTCGGTGTCACCCGGGCACAATATGCAGATCACGCGGTCTGACCGCGGATGACGCATCAAATCCGCCGCATCGTTAAGTGCCGACCCTTGCTCACGCGTCACCCCTTCCGCAGCGGTCGTCGCGGACGGTCCTCTCTGGGCCGCCAACCAATTCTGCACGCATCTTTGGCACTAGCAGAAGCCGCGTCTTCCGGCAATTCGAAAGTAAAGTCAGACTTCATTAGGCGTTGTCTACTTTAAATACTCACCATGGGAGTATGCTGTATATATTGAATAAATCCAGTATACTCCTGATATCCCGCGCCGCGCGACCTGCGGATCGGCCTTGACAGCGTGACGGGCCGTGCTCTCGCTCGCCATCCCTGCTCTCACCACACTCGGCTCGCCTCCATAACCATGTCAGCCTCGTGACGGCAAGGCCGAGGCGCGGGCGACCCATAATCCCCGCGACCGCCTCGCCTGTGAACGTATCCCGCCATGTGGTGTGGGAGCGCCGGGTTTTCGGGTTCTCCTGAGCGGGATTGCGTCGCATGTCAGGCTGCCGTACCGGGCAAGCTGACGGGGCATTGTCGCTGGCCACGTCGAGCGCCTGCACTGTGCGTTATCGTCAGGTACGTGAAAGCAAGGCCGCCAGATCCGCGCCCGCCATCACCGGAGCCTCATCCAGCCGAAAGCAGGCGGCCGCGCGCCTCGCGTCCACGCGGTAGAGCGGCGGTGCAGCGGTGGCGCAGCACTCCAATGCGACCGGGCAGCGATCCGCGAAATTGCAGCCGCTGGGAGCGGCGCCCGACAGAGCAGGCGTCTCCGCGGCGCCCCAATCACGTGATGTGCTCACACGCGGGATCGAGCCGAGCAGCAACTGCGTGTAGGGGTGGCGCGGGTGCTTCACGACCAGCTCCACGTCGCCGGCCTCGGCCACCGCCGCGCGATACAGCACCAGGATCGTGTCCGCCACCTGATAGGCCGTCGCGAGGTCGTGGGTGATGTAGAGGATCGAAATGCCAAGCTCCTCCTGAAGCTTGCGCAGGTTGCCGAGAATCGTCGCGCGTAGCGAGGCGTCCACCATCGAGACGGGCTCGTCGGCCACGATCAGGCGCGGGCGCAGCAGCAGTGCTCGCGCCACCATGATCCGCTGCCGTTGCCCGCCCGACAGCTGATGCGGGTAGCGACCGAGAATCTCCTCGGGCCGCAGGCCGACCGCCCGCAAGGCGTCCTCGATCAGCCGGCGTCCGGCCGCCCGCGTTCGCGCCAGCCGGAACCGCGCAACGGGCGTCGTCAGCACGTGATCGACCCTGTAGAACGGATTGTACACTTCGTAAGGGTCTTGAAAGATCGCCTGCACGTCACGGCGAAAGCGGCGACGCTCCCTCGCCGCCAGTCCGCGCAGGTCGTGGCCATTGTACAGCACCGCGCCGGAGGTCGGCTCGATCAGACCGAGCAACAGGCGGGCGAGCGTGGTTTTGCCGCTGCCGCTTTCGCCCACAACGGCGGTGATCCGCGGCCGGGCCGGGTCGATCGCGAAGGAAAACCGCTCCAACGCCAGCTTTCGCCCAAGTCCCAACCCGCCGGAGGCGAAGCTCTTGCTGACCTCGCGCAACTCGACAATCGGCATCATGCGAGATGGCACGCCACGCTGGCCTCCGCACCGATCGGACGGACGGCAGGCTTGTCCGTCCGGCAGCGTTCGACCGCCACGGGGCAGCGCGGATGGAAGGCGCAGCCCGGCGGCAGCAGACGCAGCAGCGGCGCCAGGCCGGGGATGCCGCGCATCGTTCCCTTGCGCTCCAGTGACGGCAGGCTGTCGATCAGAAGCCGCGTGTAAGGATGGCGCGGGGCGGTGATGATGTCGCGGATCGGCGCCACCTCCACCAGCCGGCCCGCGTACATGATCCCGAGCCGGTCAACGAACTGCGCCATCAGGCCGATGTCGTGGCCCACCAGGATCACCGCCGCGCCCAGCTCCTGTTGAACCCGTCCCAGCGTCTCCATTACCTGGCGCTGCACCACCACGTCCAGCGCGCTGGTCGGCTCGTCGGCGATGATTACCTTCGGGCGCAGAGAGATCGCGATGGCGATGCAGGCGCGCTGCTTCATCCCGCCGGACAGCTCATGCGGATATTTGTCGGCGATGTCCGCCGACAGCCCCACCTGCGCGAGCAAGGACCGCACCCGCGCCGTTACTCCGGCCTTCCCGAGCCGGCTGCCATGATCGGCTAATCCGTCGGCGATCTGCTGGTGTATGCGGGAGACTGGGTTGAGCGAGTTCATCGAGCCCTGCGGCACCAACGCGATGCCGGCGAGGCGGAGGCGACGGATCGCATCGTCCGTCAGGTGCGAGAGCGCGATATCCTCCAGCCAGACCTCGCCGCCCTCGATCCGGCCGGGCGGCTTGATCAGGCGCAGGATGGCGAGCGCCAGCGTCGACTTGCCGGAGCCCGATTCGCCGGCGAGCCCGAACCGCTCCCGCGGTCGCAGCGTGAAGCTCACCTCGTCGACCGCGCGGACCGCCCCGAGCGGGTGGTCGTAGGCCACGCGCAATTCCTCGACCCGCAGGACGGCGCCGCTCATACGGCGCGCCGCAGCCGCGGGTTGGCGATCTCGTCCAGCCCGACGGTCAGGAAGAACAGGCCGAGGAACACGATCACGATTACTACCATCGGCGCCATCCACCACCACCACCATCCGTTGATGATCGCGGCGTTGAAGTTCACCCAGTAGAGCGTCATGCCCAGCGTCGGCGCCTCGACAGGGCCGAGCCCCAGCACCTCCAGCCCGACGGAGGCGAGGATCGCGGCGGAGACGCTGCTGACCAGCGTGGCGGCGAGATACGGCAGCAGGTTTGGCATCAGCTCGCGCACGATGATCTCCGGGCCGCTCATGCCGTTGAGCCGCGCGATCTCGACATAGCCGCGCTCCCGCAATGTCAGCACCTGGGCGCGGATCGTGCGCGTCGGGCTGAGCCAGGCGAGTGAGGCGACGACGATCGCCATCTGGTTCACCGTGAGGCTGCCCTTCAGCGACACGGCGATGAGGATCAGGACCAGCAGGCCGGGCACGGTCAGTCCGATATCGGTCACGCCGCGAATAACCAGATCAACCGGGCCGCGGTAGAAGGCGGCGGTGAAGGCGAGCACCGCGCCCACGCCGACGCCGATGAAGCCCGCGATGAAGCCGATGCGCAGCGTGAGCGGCGTGCCGGCGACCATGACGGCGAGCAGGTCGCGCCCCTGGCGGTCGGTGCCGAACGGGTAGTCCCACGAGGGCGGCCGCAGCACCGGCACGGAAAGCGGCACGGCATTGCCAGTGTCCACCAGCACCGCGCCGATCACCATGAACAGGACCAGTAATCCCAGCAGCACGATCCCGACCAGCAGCGAGACGTTGCGCCGCAGGTAGCCGCCCATCGCGCTCAGCTCCGCCGGTAGAAAATGCGCGGGTCGAGCAGCGGATAGATCACGTCGAGCACGAACATCGCCAGTCCGAGAGCGACGATCACGGTCAGCACGATGCCTTGGATCAGAAAGAAGTCGTTCTCCTTGATTGCCTGAAATAGCAAGTCGCCGATCCCGGGATACCCGAAGATGACCTCCACCAGCACCGCGCCGGAGAGGATCTGCCCGAGCGAGAGCGCGAGCCCCGTGGTCTGCGGCAGGATCGCGTTGCGCATACAATAGGCGCGAAAAATGGTGAGGCTCGACAGACCCTTTGCCTCGGCGAAGGTCACGTAGTCCTCCCCCATCGTCGTAACCATCATCCCGCGCATCGCCAGCGCCCAGCCGCCGATGGACACCAGCACGATCGACAGAGCCGGCAAGACGGCGTGGCGCAGCACGTCGAGCACGAAGCTCAGGGTCAGCGCCGGGTTGGCACCGGCGCTGTAGCCGCCGAAGATCGGCAACCATTGGAAATGGAACGCGAATGCGTACATCAGCAAGAGCCCAAGGAGAAAGAACGGGATGGCGTGCAACGCCCATAAGGGGGGCATGAGGTACCGCATCCAGCGCGGCGCGCCCGGCCAGGCGAGCAGCGCACCAAGGACCGTGCCGATCGCGAAGGAAAAGAGGGTCGTCGTTCCGAGCAGCCCGATCGTCCAGGGCAGCGCCTCGGCGATCATGCTGACGACGGTGCGAGGGTAGTTGGCGATCGAGTAGTTGAGGTCGCCGCGCGACACCTCGCGCAGGTAGGACGCGTATTGCCGCCACAGCGGCCTATCGAGCCCAAATCGCTGTTGGTACTCCTTTACCATGTCCTCGATGCCGGCATGGACGTAGCCGCCGAGCGACGCCTCCGCGAGGAGTTTGGTGCGCACCGGATCTTGTCCCGACAGCTTGGGCAGAAAGAAATTAAGCGTCGCCGCCAGCCAGACGATCAGCAGGAAGACCCCGAAGCGCCTGACGATGTAGATGCCCTGCATCGTGCGTCACGCCGATTGCGCGTTCCACAGCACGAGATTGTAGGTCAGGTGCCAGGACGCGCCATTGATGTACGGGTTCTCCGCGGTCGGCCAGTTCTTCCACAAGGTCGTATTCATCGGGATGCGATGATAATTCTGCACCAGCTGGATATCCGGCAGGTCCGGCAGCCAGATCTCCATTGCCGCCCGGAACAGCTCCTTTAGCTTGGTAACGTTCTCAGGATCGGTGACGTAGACCTCGTCCACGATCTTGTCGAACTCGGGGTTCTTCCAGCGGCTGAAATTCACCAGATGCGCGCCAGGCACCGCGATGCTCTTGCCCTGGTAGAGTCGCAGCGTGTCGTAAGGCTCGCGAATGCTGCCGCCGTGGCCGTAGATCGAGCCGGTGTACTGCCCCTTCTGGAACCGCTCGTCAAAGTTGGGCGGCAGACTGACGCTGGCTGTCACCCCGTGCCGCTTGAGCATCTGCGACAGCACCGGACCGATCGCAGGGCCGGACGCTCCAAAGCCGATGATGTCGAGCGTAAGTGGTTTGCCGTCCGCCCCCTCCCACATGCCTTGACGCTTCTTGAAACCTTTTGCCTCGAGGAGCCCGTCGCCTTTCTTGGCGTCAAACTCCAAGGTGTCGTACTTCGCCAGCAGATCCTTCACCGCGTCGAAATACGGCAGCAGCGGTTTGTACGGCGGCATCGGCAGCGCGGAGACGGTCTCGGCGCCCAGATAGGCGACCTCGATGATCTGTTGGCGGTCGATGTAGTGACTGATCGCCCAGCGTACGTCCTTGTCGTCGAACGGCTTTGCTTCGTTGTTGACATAGAGCGAGAGTGGCCACCAGTCGACATAGCCCCACGGGGGCTGCTGCCCCGAGTGGGTGATGATCTTCGGGTTCTGCCGGATCACCGTAGGGAATGTGGCCGGCTGCAGGCTGCCGCCGAAGTCCACTTGATTGGTGATCAGCGCCTGGGCGGACTCCTGCTCGCCCACGTAAGGCAGCCAGATGTTGCGCAGGATCTGCGGCATCGGTGCCAGCTTCTGCTCCGCCGCCCACCAAGAGTCGCGCCGATCGAACACCTTCTGCTGCTGCGAGGACGCCGCGACCTTCCACGGCCCGGTCGTCACCGGCCAGCCTTTGGTGATGTCGAAATGCTTGAACGTCGTCCAGTCCTGGTCCTGATAAATGTGCTTCGGCACGATGTAGATGCCGATGTCGTATTTGTAGGTGGCGAAGAAGAAGAACCGCGGCGAGGGTATCTTGAACGTCAGCACCACGGTGTTCCGGTCGGTCGCCGTCGCCTCATTGAGCGCCTGGTTGACATCAATTCCCCATTTTACCTTGGGGCCGAGGTCGCGCAGGCTGTTCATCGTGAAGGCGACATCCTCGGCGCTGAACGGCGTGCCGTCGCTCCACGTGATGTTTGGCCGGGTCTTGATCGTGAGCTGCTTGAAGTCCGACGTGAACTGATAGCTCTCGGCGAGCCACATATACGTCTTGTCGGCGAAGGCGCTGTAATAGGCCAGTGGTTCGTAGATCATGTTCGGCCCGTTCTGGTGGTTCGCACCGATCGCGTACGGGTTCCACAGGTCGTAATCGACCCAGCGACCATCACGGCTGTTGATGCCGATCAGGATCATGGTCTTATTGCGCGGGATCGCCGATTGCTGCGCGTCGGCGACGCCCGCCGGCAGCATCGCCGCTGTGGCCGCGGCCAGGCTAGCCTTGATCACGTCGCGCCGGCGCGCGCCTGCGGGGATCATTTTTCTCGTCATCGCCGCTTCCTTCTCCCCGAGGCGGCCTTGATCGGCGCCCGTGCTTTCGCAAGTCTCACGCCTTTGCGGCTGCGCCTGTCAAGGAACACAAGGGCAGAGGAGGTCAGCAGGCCCGCCGTCGCAGCCCGTCTGTCTCCATCGCATCGCTCCGTCGCTCAAGCTCGCACCGAATGCAATGGAACTTCCGGCACTCGAATGCCGGCGAGACGAACCATCAGGGCGGAGACGACCATGATGGCGCCGCAGGTGAGCATGGCCGCACCGTAGTTACCCGTCCGGTCGCGGAGTACTCCGACGAGCTGCGGCGCCATATATCCCGACAGGTTGCCAAACGAGTTGATGAACGCGATGCCGGCAGCCGCCGTTGCCGCACCCAGATAGGCGGTCGGCAGGTTCCAGAAGATCGGCAGGTCCGCACCGATGCCAAACCCCGCGACGCAAAGCCCGATCAGTTCGAGCGGCGCACTGCCGATCGTCAGGCCGGTCAACAGCAAACCGGCCCCTCCCAGTCCCATCGCCACGACTACGTGCCACACCCGCTCGCCGGTCCGGTCGGAGCTGCGAGAAAACAGGATCATGCCCACCACACCCAGCGCAGCCGGCAGTGAGGCGAGCCAGCTTGTGGCCAGGTTGCTGAACCCGAGATCCTTGATGATCAGAGGCACGAAGAAGACGGTGCCGTAGACGCCGAACCCGTTGCCCAGATAGGCCAGCGCAAGCAGGATCAGGCGACGACTGCGCAGGGCCCGGAGGATCGGAATGGCATGTCCCTCCTTGTCGCGCTGCTCGCGGTCCAGCACGTCCTCCAGCCAGCCGCTCTCATCGGCCGTGAGCCATGCGGCTTTGGATGGCCGGTCGCACAGGATAAACGGGCCGCATAACGCGAGCAGCACGGACGGCACCGCCTCGATCAGAAAAATCCACTGCCAGCCCTGCAAGCCTAACCAGCCATGCAGACCGAGGATGGTGCCCGAGATCGGCGAGCCGAGGGACACCGCGATCGCCGAGAACGCGAAGAAGACGCCCATGGCGCGTCCGCGGAAGCGGCCGGGGAACCAGTGCGTCATGAAATAGGCCACCCCCGCGAAATACCCTGCCTCCGCAACGCCCAGAAGGAAGCGCACGATGACGAAGCTGGTCACATCCGTGACCAGAGAGGTGGCGCCGGAGCAGATGCCCCAAGCAAGCATGATCGTGGACAGCCAGCGTCGCGCCCCGAGTTTCGTCAGCATGATGTTGCTGGGAATCTGGAACAAGACGTAGCTCCAGAAGAACGCGCCGGCGCCCAGTCCGTACTCCGAGGCGGTGAAGCCGAGGCTCTTGTTCATGGTCAGCGCCGCGATCGCGACGTTCGAGCGATCGAGTGCGTTAAAGAAGTAGCCAAGGCCAACGAATGGCAGGAGCCGCCATGCGACCTTGCGCATCACGGCCGCTTCGATAATCAAGGCCATGGTTCCTCCATCCGGCTTAGTCACCGATTGTGTGACGCTATCCGGCTCGGAAACTCGCGTAAATCCACCCGACCTCGGTATTCTGACGACCCTTGGCGTTCAGGCCGAACAGCGGTTTCAGGGCCGCAACACCGCCGCCGCGCGCTCGTGCAAAATGGCTGCACCCAGCCAGGCGGCAGCTTCGCTGGCGCGACAAAGTCTGGACGTCCGCGTGTCGCTTTGATGCAAGGTCTTCCAGCCAACGTCTATTCTCCCCAACGTCTATTCTCCCCGACGTCTATTCTCCCCGACGTCTATTCTCCCCGACGTCTATTCTCCGAGGGCAGACCAGCAGGCCCATCTCTGGCTCGTCAGGTTTTCGTCGAACGCCGGCGCGCGCACTGCGCATCGTTCGATCATGCGCGAGCAGCGCGGATGGAAGCGGCAGCCGGGGGGCATCTCGGCGAGCGTCGGCGGGCGTCCACCGACTGTGTGCAGCAGCGCGTGCGGCGAGGTTTCCACGTCGACGACGCTGTCCAGCAAGCCGCGCGTATAGGGCATCCGCGGAGCGGCGAAGACGCTGCCGGTTGGCCCCTCCTCGACCACCCCGCCGGCGTACATCACGGCGAGCCGGTCGGTGCATTCGGCGGCCACGCCCATGTCATGCGTGATCAGCATCATCGCCATGCCGAGATCCAGCTGCGATTGGCGCAGCAGGTCGAGGATCTCAGCCTGTGTGGTCACGTCGAGCGCGGTGATAGGCTCGTCGGCGATCAGCATCCGGGGTCGGCCGGCCAACGCGATCGCGATCATCACCCGCTGGCGCATCCCGCCGGAAAGCTGGTGCGGGTAGTCGTCCAGTCGCTTCCCCGCCGCCGACAGGCGCACCGCATCGAGCAGCGCGAGCGCCTCGTGCCGGTCTCGGCGCGCCCGCAGCTTCGGTGCGCCCGGATTGCCTCGCCGATCTGATCGCCGACCCGCATCGTCGGGTCCAGCGAACGCAGCGGGTCCTGGAAGATCATCGCGAGGCCCGCGCCGCGCCGGCGGCGCATCTCGCGGTCCGGCAGCGGGCGCAGATCGACGCCCTCGAAGCGGATTTCCCCGGATGTCACGCGCACGCTCGCCGGCAGCAGCCCCATGATCGCCCGCGCGGCAAGCGACTTGCCCGACCCCGACTCGCCCACGATCCCCAGCGTCCGGCCCGGGAGGATCTCGAACGAGACATCGTCCACCGCCGACAGCTCTCGACCGGCGACGCGGACGCTCACGCCGAGGTGCCGGACGGCGAGCAGCGGAGGCGACGGCGGGCGCTCACCCACGCCGCGCCTGCAGAATATCTCCGAGGCGGTTGAACGCCGCGATGGTGAGGAACAGGAATGCGCCCGGAACCAGCGAAATGTGCGGCGCGTCCGAAATGTCCTGCTTGCCCATCGCGATGAGCTGGCCCCAGCTCGGCTGCGGTGGCGGCACGCCGAGCCCGAGGAACGACAGGCCCGCCTCGATCACCATCGCCCCGCCGATCAGCACGAAAGCGTAGGTGAGGATCAGGAACAGCACGTTCGGCAGGATGTGGCGCGTGCCGACATACCAGCCGCGCGCGCCGAACATCTGCGCGGCGCGGACGAAGTTCTGCTCGCGCACCCGGAGCGCGCCGGCCCGCGCCGTCCGCGCATAGGCCGGCACGGTGTAGAAGCCGATCGCCAGCGTGACGTTGCGGGCACTCGGGCCGAGATAGCTCGCCACGGCCAGCGCCAGCACGAGGCCGGGGAACGCGAACAGCACGTCGAGGCAGCGGGAGATGACCGCGTCGATCGCGCCGCCGCGATAGCCGGCCAGGATGCCGAGGCCGCCACCGACCGCCATTCCCAACGCCGTCGCGCCGAGGCTGACGGTCAGCGATACGCGCCCGCCGAACAGGCAGCACGCCAGCAGGTCGCGCCCCAGCGAATCGGTGCCGAGCCAGTGCCCGGGCGTGCCGATCGGCGCCAGCGCGTTGCCGAAATCGGTCGCCTCCGGTTCCGCAAGCGGCAGCACGAACGGCCCGAGATAGCACGCCGCCGCGATCAGCCCGAGCAGCGTGGCCCAGAACCACGCCTCGCCGCCGCCCGGCAGCCGAAGCGTCCTTGCGGGTAATGTCGCCAGGGCGCGATCAGACGGGGCGTCGCTAGGCGGCATCGAAGCGGACCCTCGGGTCGAGCAGCGCGTGCACAACATCGACGGCGAGGTTGACCAGCACGACGGTCACCGCGACCACCACCACGACGCCTTGCACCATGACGGCGTCGCGCTGGTAGATCGAGGTGACGAGCAGGTCGCCGGCGCCGGGCAGCGAGAACAGGCCTCTCCACGATCACCGCGCCGCTGACCAGCGGCCCGAAGCCGATGCCGATGACGGTCACCAGCGCCACCAGCGAATTTCGCAGCACATGGCGCAGCACGGCCCGCAGCCGCGAGATGCCCTTGGCCCGCGCGGCCAGCACGTAGTCCTCCGCGAGGTTGCGGAGCATTTCGCCGCGCAGGACACGAAAGTTCGTCGCGAAGCCGACCGCGCGGCGCGCCTCGACATTGTCGAACGGCGGCTTGCGGACGTCGAACATGACGAAGATCGTGCCCAGGCCGGGGATCGATTGCACCTTGACCGCCGGGTTGTCCCGAGCGGCGACCACCTGACGGAACGCCGCGTTCTCGTCGCTCTGGATCGAGCCGGAGAGCACGCTGCCATAGTGCGCCTGCGCGTCGCCGATCGCCCGGAACGTCACTTTCTGCAGATACGGACGGCCCTTCTCCCGATAGCCGTCCCAGCGCTCGAAGGTGATGGAGTTGCCGCTCTGCTGACTGACGAAGCGGAAAGGGCCGGCGCCGACCGGATGGTTGGCGTAGTCCTTGCCGTATTTCTGCAACGCCGTGGGCGAGGCCACCAGCCCGCCGAAGATGCCGGCCAGCGAGTACGGCAGCGGCGCGTACGGCTTGTCGCGATGCAGGATGACGTGCTCCGCGCCCGCCGTCTCGACGGATTTGATCGCCGAGATGAAGGCGCGGCACCAGCAATCATTCTTCGGATCGAACTCGCGGTCCAGGTTGAACTTGACCGCGGCGGAGTCGAACGGCGTGCCGTCCTGGAAGGTCATGCCGGGCCGCAGCGCGAGATCGTAGGTCAGCCCATCCGGCGTGACGGTGTAGCCGGTCGGGGTGACCTTCAGCAGCGTGTCGTAGATCGCGTAGCCGACATCGCCGTCGTCGACCGCGTCGGCGCGCAGCGGGTCCAGCGGATGCCAGTCCGCCTCTAGCTAGGCCGAACACCGCCTCGCCCCCGGACACCGGGCCGGCCTCGGCGGCCCGGCCCCGGCCAGGATGGAGCACGGCGATGGCGGCAACGGCGGCGACGAAGCTGAGCCGCCTCGGTCCCAGGCGCATTGCGAGGTCAGGCCCGCAGGAACGGCTTGTCGCCGCAGATCGTGACCCGGTGCGCCAATCGGCTCAGCGGGAAGTAATCCCACATCGCGTGGTGCATCACCGCGCGATTGTCCCAGAACGCCACCGAGCCCGGCTGCCACTTGAAGCGGCACTGATACTCCGGCGTTTCCGCGTGGTCGTAGAGCATCCCGAGCAGCGCGTCGCTCTCGTTGCGGTTCAGCTCCTTGATGTGCGTGGTGAAGCCGCGGTTGACGAACAGCGCCTTGCGTCCGGTCTCCGGATGGGTGCGGACGACCGGATGCTCGGACCGCGGAAACATCTTGCCCGAATCCTTGATGCCGTAGCGGCCGCGATAGACGTGCTCGCCGTCATGCACGGCGGTCATGCCCTCAAGAAAGCGTTGCATCGGCTCCGAGAGCTTCTCGTAGGCCGTGTACATGTTGGCGAACATCGTGTCGCCTCCGCCATTGGTGGGCGGCTGGTGCATGTAGAGGATCGAGCCCATCGGCGGTTCCGCATCGCAGGAAACGTCGGAATGCCACACCTCGCCGGCCACCCGCTTCGACTTCTCGTCGGCCTTGATGACCAGGATTTCGGGATGGCCCTCGATCAGTCCGGGCGAGGCCGGGTGGATGTGCAGCTTGCCGAATCGGCGACCGAAATCCTTGTGCTGCGCGGGGGTCATCTTCTGGTCGCGGAAGAAGATGACGAGGTGCCGCAGCAGCGCGTCGTGAATCTCCTGGAACTGCTGATTGCTGATCTCGCCGCCGAGATCGACGCGGAAAATTTCGGCGCCGATGGTCGGCGTGAGCCTACGCACGTCGATCGACTGATAGGTCATGTCGCTTCTCCTGACGATTGGCCCTCCGGCGGCGCCCGGTGGTTCTCTGGCGGCGTCCCGCAGGTCACACCGGCTTGTCACCCTTGACGGTGACGCGGTTGCCGGAGCGCGTGTGCGGCCAGTAGTCCCACATCGCGCGATGCTGGACGCAGCGATTGTCCCAGAAGGCGATGGAGTTCGCGCGCCAGCGGAAGCGGCACTGGTACAGCGGGTCCTCCATGTGCTCGAACAGGAAACTCAGCATACCCTCGCTCTCGTCGCGCGGCAGGCCGACGATCCGCCGCGTGAAGCCGCGGTTCACGTACAGCGCCTTCTGTCCGGTCACCGGATGGGTACGCACCACCGGATGCTCGGCTCGCGGGTAGGTCGGCTTGTCCTGGACGCCGAAATTGGCGTAGGTGCCGCGATAGTTCTGCTCGCCGTCATGGATCGCGGTGAGGCCTTCCAGATACTGCTTCATCCGGTCCGACAGCGACTCGTAGGCCGCGTACATGCTGGCGAACAATGTGTCGCCGCCCTTCGGCGGGCAGGTGCGGATATAGAGGATGCTGCCCATCGGCGGCTCGGTGTCGCAGGAGACGTCGCTATGCCAGCCTTCGCCGTTGGCGCGCGGGCTGTCCTTGTCGGCGTGGATGATCATCAGCTCCGGCTCGCCGGGCTCGTGCGGCGCGGCCGGGTGCCGGTGCAGCTCGCCGAACAACCGGCCGAACGCGAGATGCTGCTGTGGCGTGAGGTGCTGGTCACGGAAGAAGATCACCAAGTTCTCGGCCAGCGCGCGGTGGATCTCGTCGAGCGTGCGATTGCCCAGCGGCTGCGCCAGATCGACCTCGCCGATCTCGGCGCCGATGATCGGCGTCAGCTTGTCGACCGTGATGCTCCCGAACGGAGCGGATTCATCGGCGAGGTGGCGATATCGGGGCCCCGGATTTCCACGCATGACGTTCATGGCGCTGCTCCTGGTCGGTTTCCTTGAGGGAAGCCTACGCCAGATTGTCTTATTGTCAACAATCTGCCTTGTTGGAAACGGGCCGCCCGCCTACGTTGCAGGGCCGACGGGAGACGACGAAAGCCACGATGGCGGGCAGGAACCGATTGCGCCGAGTCGAAGATCGCGGCGAAGCCGATGGCTCCGCCGTTCCGGCGGAGGGTGGCCTCGTCGTGTTCCGCTGGTTCGGCGCCACCCTGCCGCCCACGCTCTCGCTTCCTGAGCAGATTGCGGCGACGGTCGGCGACCGCATCATTGGCGGGCTCATCGCGCCGGGCGCGCGCATCGTCGAGCAGGAGATCGCCGACGAGTTCGAGACATCGCGCGGACCGGTGCGCGAGGCGCTGCGCGTGCTGGAGCGCGAGGGGTTGGCCCGCCTCCATCCGCGTCGCGGCGCGCGGGTGACGCAATTGTCGCCCCAGGAAGTCTGCGATCTTTTCGAGATCCGCGCCTGCCTCTACCAGGCGGCGGCGCGGCGCCTCGCCGAGACGCGCTCTTCCGAGGCCATCCGGCTGCTCGAGGACGGGATCAGGGAGCTGCGCCGCCTGGCCGAGGACCCGGCGGGTGGCGAACGCTACGCCCAGGTGGGATTCCGCATGAGCCTCGCCTGCGCGCGCGCGGCCGGCAATCCGCGGCTCGGCGACATGATCACGTCGCTGGCCTTGCAGACCTATCGGTATTCCCGGCTCGGGCTCGCGTCGCGCGCCCGCCGGCGCCAATCGGTCGCGACGTGGCTGGCATCGCTGGCCGCGATCCGCGATGGCGATTGCGCGGCGGCGATGGAGGTGGCGGCACGCCGCATCCTGGCCGGTCGCGACGAGGTGCTGCGCCTGCTCGCCTCCGAGCCGATCGCTCCGAGCGTTCGGGCCGCCCGCCGTCCGGAAATCACCATGCGAGGAACGCCATGACCCCTGCGACGTCGAGCGCCGAACTCCGACCGGTCTCCGGCCCCGCCGTCTGGCACGGCCCCGAGATGGCGCGGCGGACGGACTGGCTGCGTCCCTTGACGGATGCGGAGATCGCCGAACTCGATGCCGCCGTCCGCGCGCTCGACGCGAGCGGTATCGATGTGGCGACGATCCGTCCGGCCGATCTGGCGGCGCCCGGCCTGCGGGCGCTGATCGACCAGGTGAAACGCGCCGTGCTGCACCGGACCGGGTTCATCCTGGTGCGTGGCCTGCCGGTCGATCGGTGGACGATGCGGCAATGCGCCATCGCCTATTTCGGTCTCGGCGCGCTGATCGGCGAGCCGGTCTCGCAGAACGCGATGGGGCACATCCTGGGGCACGTGAAGGACATCGGCTTCGACTACGCCAGGCCCAGCCATCGCGGCTACCAGACCGCCGCCCGCCTGCCCTATCACTGCAACTCGTCGGACGTCGTCGCGCTGCTCTGCGTGAAGCCCGCGAAGGCCGGCGGCCTGTCCAGCATCGCGAGCTCCGGGGCGATCTACAACGTAATGCTGAGCCGGCGTCCCGACTTTGCCGCCGAACTTGCCCGGCCCGCGTACCGGGACCGGCGTGACGAGGTGCCGGGCGGCGCCAATCCCTGGTACACGGTGCCGGTGTTCAATCCCATGCCGGACGGCGGCCTCGTGACAACCTACGTCCGCAGCGCCATGAAGAAGGCGCAGCGGTTCCCGCGGGTGCCCCGATCGACGCCGCGGCTCGAGGCGGCGTGCGACCTGCTCGACAGTTTGGCCGAAAGCCCGGAGATCCATCTCGACATGGAGTTCCGGCCCGGTGACATCCAGTTCCTCAACAATCACTGGATCCTGCATTCGCGCACCGCGTTCGAGGACTTCCCCGAACCCGAGAAGCGCCGGCATCTGTTCCGCCTCTGGCTCGCGTGCGAGGACGGTCCGAAGCTCCCGGAGGTTTACACGCAGGTCTGGCAGGGAGCGACCGCGAGCGGCCGGCCCGCGGGCATCCGGGTGCCCGGGATCCCTCTGATCGCGCCACTCGATGCGACCTAACAAGTTTGTGGAAAATCGGCAATTGCGACGAAGCGATAGGGATGGGTGACGCCGATAAGCAGACTGAGCGCGGTTCGGCGCTGTCGGCGGTATCGACGAGCGCCATGCCGGCAGTGAACAATGCGGGGAACACGAGGATCGACCAGATCGGCAGCCCCTTCGAGCTCTCCGCTGCAGAGATGCCGAGCAGGCCGATCTCGGTCGCCGTGTCGAAGCCGAGGCCGAACAGAAAGCCTAACGGATCGCGATCGCGATCAGGAACCCGGCCGAGATCAGTGTGCCGACGATGCCGCCTCAGGATCGCAGCGCCTCCACCGACTCCCGAAATGCTGTCGCGGTCGTGGCAACCGCGATGGATTGCGCGTCACGTTGTCGATCGCCGCGATATGATCGGTGTCGACCGCGTGGCGCAGCCCGAAGCCATAGGACAGCAGCGCGGTGCCGATTGCCAGCGGGTAACCCTGGAAAGATCAGAGCGCTTATGCCCAGGCGACGAGATTGATGGCAATCAGCAGCGAGAAGACGCCGACGAACCTGCGTCGGACGACATCTCGCGCGACAGACCCTCTCATGGCGCGTCGGCGATCCCTCGATCTGCCACGCCAGGGCTCCCTTCCAGCCTCGCCCGATCCTGCCCGGCGAGCCTGTTCCTCAACCAATCATACCAGCCGGCCATGCCTTCGCCCGTTTCGGCCGAAACGACGACGACCTCGATCTCCGGATTAACCTGGCGCGCATAGCCAATGCAGCGCTCTAGGTCGAACCGCACATGCGGCAGCAGGTCAATTTTGTTGACCACCATCAGATGGCAGGTCCTGAACATGTGCGGGTACTTGATCGGCTTGTCGTCGCCTTCGGTCACCGACAGGATCACCACACGGGCGGCTTCTCCGAGATCGAACAGCGCCGGACACACAAGGTTACCCACATTCTCGATCAACAGCAGCGAACCGGGCACCGGGTCGAGATGCCGGACGCCGCGCGTCAACATGTCCGGTTCGAGATGGCAGCCGGACCCTGTGTTGATCTGGACGACCCGGCAGCCTGCGGCGCGAATGCGCTCGGCGTCGTTGGTGGTCGCCTGATCACCCTCGATCACGAAGATCGGCACCTCAGCGCGCAGCATTCGGATCGTACGCTCGAGCAGACTGGTCTTGCCGGAGCCCGGCGAGCTCATCAGGTTGAGCGCGAGGACATTGCGTCCCTCAAACCACCCGCGGTTGCGCTCGGCGAGAGCCTGGCTCTTGCCGAGAATCGCCTGTTCCATCGCCACTGTCCGACCGTGCATCCCGGCATGAAGCGCGGCGCCATGCTGGTCGTGCGAATGATCGTGGGAGTGATCATGGTCGTCGTCGTGCGAGTGGTCGTCGTGATCGTGCGTGTGGTCGTGTGCGTGCTCGTGCGGATGCGAATGATCATGCGGTAGCGTGCGATGTTGGGCCGAAGCCGTGTCCACGAGCCGCGCTCCGGTTACCGGGTCCGTGACGATGACCTGTCCCGGGTCCGAACAGCCGCATACCGTGCACATCAAGCGATCTCCATATTCTTGATCCTCAGCTCCTCGCCCGCGACGATGCGCAGGTTGTAGCTGCCGCAACCACATTGTCCCACCAACTCGGCCAGCGCCACCTTGCCACCGCAGTCGCGGCAGATCGCTCGGCCCGGCGTTTCGATGATCGCGAGTGCGGCATCCTCGACCACCGTGCCGCGGGCGCAGACGTCGAAACAGAACCGAATCGCGTCAGGCATCACCGCCGAAAGCCGGCCGATCTCCAGGGTGACGCACCGGACGCGCGCTCCGGTGGCGCGCTCCGCGCAGATATCAACGATGCTGCTGGCGATGCTCAGTTCATGCATGTCAGCAGATCCTCGGCAGCTGTTCGCCGACCAGCGTATCGACGATCCGCTCGCCACCGAACCCGGTGTGGAGCACGACGATGCCCGCGGGCCGCGCGCAGATCTCCCCGATGATCGCCGCGTCCGCGCCGGCGGCGTGGGAGCGCATTGCTTCCAGCACGCGCCCGGCATCCCCTTCCGGCACCACGGCGACGAGCTTTCCCTCGTTCGCCAGGTACAGCGGGTCGAGCCCGAGAATCTCGCAGGCTCCCTTGACCTGCTCGCGCACCGGCAGCGCGGTCTCGCGAACACGGATCGCGACCCCGGAACTCTGCGCGAACTCGTTGAGCACGGTTGCTACGCCGCCGCGCGTCGCATCGCGCAGACAGCGGATCGCGGGACAGGCCGCGAGCATCGCCACCACCAGCCCGTCGAGTGGCTGGCAGTCGCTCGCGATATCGGCGTCGAGCGCCAGTTGCTTGCGCGCGATCAGGATCGCAGCGCCATGATCGCCCAGCAACCCGCTGACAATAACCACGTCGCCCGGACGCGCGTTGCGGGCGGAGAGCGTCACGCCGGCGGGCACGACGCCGATCCCGCTGGTGTTGATAAACAGCTTGTCGGCCGCCCCGCGCTCGACCACCTTCGTGTCGCCGGTCACGATGGCGACACCGGCATTGTCCGCCACCCGTTTCATGCTGGCGACCACGCGGCGCAGCGTCGCCATGTCGAGACCCTCCTCCAGCACCATCCCGCACGAGAGGAAAAGTGGCCTGGCCCCGCTCATCGCCAGATCGTTGACCGTCCCGGCAACGGCGAGCGAGCCGATATCGCCGCCGGGAAAGAATAGCGGATCCACGACATAGCTGTCGGTGGTGAACGCGAGTCGGTCGCCATGTCGCGCGAGCTCGGCGAGCGGGATGGTCGCCTGGTCTTCCAGAAGGCAGAGCGCCGGGTTGTCGAACGCCCGGACGAACTCCTCCTCGATCAGGCGGCGCATCGCCTTGCCGCCGCTGCCGTGCGAGAGATTGATGTGCGGCTCGCCTGGGCTCACGCGCCGACGCTCCGCGTGTCCGGCTCCAGCGCCGTGATCCGCCCGTAATTGTAGTACGCCGCGCAGGCGCCCTCGCTCGACACCATGAGCGACCCGAGCGGCGTCTCCGGCGTACAGGCCGTCCCGAACACCTTGCACTCGCGCGGCCTGATGACACCCTTCAGCACCTCGCCGCATTGGCATGATTTCGGGTCGGCGATGTTGACGTTCGGCACGCCGAATTTTTGCTCGGCGTCGAACGCCGCGTAGCGCTCGCGGAGGCGCACACCGGAATGGTCGATGGAGCCCAGCCCGCGCCATTCAAAGAATTCGCGCAGCTCGTAGACCTCCGCAATGGCCTCGAGGGCACGCGTATTGCCGTCCTTCGGGACGATGCGCCCGTACTGGTTCTCGACCTCGCAGCGGCCTTCGGCGATCTGCTTGAGAACCATCCACAGCGCGTGCAAAACGTCGAGCGGCTCAAACCCGGCGATGGTGATCGGCTTGGCGTAGTGCCTGGCGATGAACTCGTAGGGGCGGGTGCCGATCACCATGCTGACGTGCCCCGGACCGAGGAACCCGTCGAGCTGGAGGTCGGGTGAATCGAGGATCGCCTTGATCGTGGGGATGATCGTGATGTGGTTGCAGAACAGCGAAAAGTTGCGGATGTTCCCCTCCGCGGCCCGAAGCACCGTCATCGCGGTGCTCGGCATCGTGGTCTCGAACCCCAGGCCGAAGAAGACGACTTCCCGCTCCGGGTTTTTCCGCGCGATCGCCAGGGCGTCGAGCGGCGAATACACCATGCGAACGTCGGCCCCGTCCGCCTTCGCGCGGAGCAGGCTCTTGCGCGAGCCGGGCACCCGCATCGCGTCGCCAAACGTCGTGAAGATCACTTCGGGCCGCTCGGCAAGGGCCACGCAATCGTCGACACGGCCCATCGGCAGCACGCAGACCGGGCAACCGGGCCCATGCACGAATTCGATCTCCTCGGGCAGCATCTGCTGGATGCCGTAGCGGAAGATCGAGTGGGTATGGCCGCCGCAAACTTCCATGATCTGCAGCGGCCGCGACCGCGTCCGTCCGATCGGGCCGACCAGGCGGCGGATGTCGGCAAGCAGCGCTTGCGCCTTGGCTGGATCGCGGAACTCGTCGACGAACTTCATGGCACCGCTCCGGTCCGCAGGCCACCGCGGTTGTCGGCCAGGAGTGTGTGCACGAGATCCCACAGGATATGGTAGATCGCCACGTGGGTCTCCTGGATGCGATGGATGCTGTCGCTCGGAACGGTCAGGCAGTGATCGATATCCGGGCTGCTCGCCATCCGGCCGCCGTCATGGCCGGAGAATCCGATTGTGACAGCGCCCCGCTGTTTCGCCGTCGCGAACGCCGCCAGCAGGTTTTCCGAATTGCCGCTGGTCGAGAATCCCACCAGGCCGTCCCCCTGGCTCATCTGCGCGATCACCTGGCGCACGAAGATATGGGCGAACCCGACATCGTTGGCCACCGCCGTCACCATCGCCATGTCGGCGGCGAGATTGACGGCGGTGAGCGCCGGGCGGCCCGTGGTCACCGGATGCAGGAATTCCACGGCGAAATGGGCGGCGTCGCAGCTGGAGCCGCCATTGCCCATACTGAACATGCGGCCCTTGGCGCGGTAGACCCCGGCGATCGCCTCCGCCGTCGCGACCACCGTTGCGCCGCACTCCGCGAAGAATTTCTGCTTTGTTTCGACACTATCGCGCGCCTTCTGACGCACCGAACTCGATCAGGGCTTGCCGCAGTTTGCCGGCATCCTGTCGATCACCGTGTAGAAAGGGATACAGCCCGTGCAGCGCAGAATTATCGGTCATTGCAACGGTGCCTCCTCGGATAGGCGCATGGCCTCCATCTCCGCCTGCATCTCCTCCACTTCAGCCAGCAGCGCCAGCGTTCGCGCGGCCTCCGCCTCGTCGATCCGGCTCATCGCGAAGCCGACATGCACCAGCACCCATTCGCCGATCGTTGACGAAGCAGGGCAACCATCGGCGACGATGAAGCTGATGTTGATCTCGCGCCGGACCCCGGCGACGTTGACGATGGCCAGATCGGCGGCCGGGTCCGTCACCTCGACGATCTGCCCCGGAATGCCCAGGCACATGCTGCTTCCCCTCTACGACGAATTGGCCGCGGCGATGGCGGCCTGGCCGAGTGCGAGGCCGCCATCGTTGGCGGGAATCGCGCGATGCGTCAGAACCCGCAATCCGAGATCCTCCAGCCGAGCCGTCAGCTGCTCGGTAAGGATGCGGTTCTGGAACACTCCGCCCGACAGCACGACGACATCGCTGCCGGCCGCGCCGGCGTCGCAGCGTCGCACTCTGTCGACCATTCGCGTGATCGCCACGGCAAGACCCTTGTGGAACCGTGCGGCAATCACCGGCAGCGTCGTCCCGGCAATGACGTCGTCAAGCAGCGCGCGCCACATCGGCCGCGGCTCGAGGCAAGGCAGCCCTGCCGGTTCGCATCGGGCGATGGCGAACGGATAGGCCTGCGCGTCGCCGTGCCTCGCGCACGGGTCCACCAGCGCCTCGAACTCGGCAGCGGCCTGCCCTTGGTCCTGCGCCCGCTCGCGGCAGACGCCCGCCGCCGCCGCCACCGCGTCGAACAGCCGGCCGCACGAGCTGGCGAGCGGGCTGTTGACGGCGCGTGCGATCATGCCGTCGAGCAGGTCGCGCGGCTTGGTGAGCAGGAACCGGTGCAGATCCGTGCCGCCGTAGGCCGCGGCGAAAGCCTCCCATCCCATCGCTGCCAGAAGATGCGCGTAAGTGTTGCGCCACGGCTCGCGGATCGCCTGCGCCCCGCCGGGCATGGCGACCGGCTTGAACGTCGCTAATCGCCGGAAACTCCGGTAATCGGCCAACAGGAACTCGCCGCCCCACAAGGTCGCGTCGTCGCCGAAGCCCAGGCCGTCGAGCGCTATCCCGATCGCGGGTGCCGCTCCGAGCGGCACTCCCTGCTCGACCATGCAGGCCGCTATATGCGCGTGATGGTGCTGCACTTCGGTCAGTTGAACATCGCCGTCGCGTGCCATTTGCCGGCCCAGCTTGCTCGACAGGTACTCCGGATGGCGGTCGACCGCGATCACGCGGGGCGTGTGTTCGACGAGCGAACGGTACTGGCCGAGCGAGCGCGTGTAGTCGGCGAAGGTGGGGGCATTCTCGAGGTCGCCCATATGGTGCGACAGGATGGCTTGGCCGCCGCGCAGCAGGCAGAACGTGTTCTTCAGTTCGCCGCCGAGTGCCAGCACCGGCGGGCAGGGCTCGAACCCGGGTGGCATTGCCAGCGGGGCGGGCGCAAGCCCGCGTGCGCGACGCAGGACCAGCGGGGCGCCGCGGACCATGCGGACGACGGAATCGTCGACCCGCCGTGCGATGTCGCGATCGTGCAGCAGGAAGTAGTCGGCGATGCCGCCGAGCCGGCTCACCGCCTCGTCATTGGCGATGCACTGCGGCTCATCCGAGAGGTTTCCGCTGGTCAGCACGATCGGACGGCCGAGTGTGTGCAGCAGCAGGTGGTGGAGCGGCGTGTTGGGCAACATGAAGCCGAGCGTGCTCAGGCCGGGTGCGACGTCCCGCGCCACCCCGTTGCCCGGCAAGGCGTCCAGGATCACGACGGGGGCCGCCGCGCTGGTCAGAACCACCGCGGCCTCACCGGGTACCGCGCAATGCTCGCGGATGACATCGAGATCGCGCGCCATCAGCGCGAGCGGCTTGCTCGCCCGCCGCTTCAAGGCGCGCAGACGCGCGACAGCACGTTCGTCCGTCGCATCGCAGGCGAGCTGAAACCCGCCGAGGCCCTTCACGGCGACAATGGATCCCCGGGACAGGAGCACGGCGGCTGCCTCCACGTCGTCGCGCGCGTCTAGCGTTGCCTCGTCCTGCTCGCCGCCGACCGCGCGCATCAGCCAGGCTCTCGGGCCGCAGGCCGCGCACGCGACCGGCTGGGCGTGGAACCGACGGTCGCTGGGGTCGCGATACTCGGCTGCACACGCGGCGCAGAGGTCGAACGACCGCATTGTGGTGTTGGCGCGATCGTAGGGAATTGCCTCGATCATCGACAGCCGCGGCCCGCAGTGGGTGCAATTGGCGAACGGATAGCGGTAGCGCCGCTCCCTGGGATCGAATATCTCCCGCAGGCAGTCCCGGCAGGTCGCCGCGTCGGGGACGATCCCGGTCTGCACCTCGCTCGCGCGGCTGGAGAGGATTACGAAAGGTGCATCGCGCGGGAGGAGAGCGGCCGGCGTACGCTCGACCTGCTCGATGCGCGAGAGCGGCGGAGCCTCCGACCGCAGGCCGTCCACGAACGCGCCGATGGCACCAGCGGTCCCGCAGACGTGGATATCGACCCCGCCGCCGTCATTGGCCACGGAGCCGCGCAGCCCGTGATGGCGCGCCAGGCGCCACACCGTCGGCCGAAAGCCCACGCCCTGCACCAGCCCGCGCACCCGGATGCGTTCGCCAGTGTCTCCCTCCAACGCGTCGGAGGTGGAAAGATCGGACATGGTATGAACGCCGGCTCGGGTCGACTTGCCCGTCGTCACATGGAGCGGATCTTGATGTAGCGCGCGACGTCACGCGCATTCGCGGCAAGGGCGATCCCCGCCAGAACCGCCGCCACCATGCCGAATATGCGCCATCCGCTCATCGTACGTCCTCCCTTTGTCCGCGTGTCATTCTTCGCGTGTCTCGGCCGGCTCAAGCAGCGTCTCGATCAACTCCTCGATCATCGTCACGGCGCGCTCCACCGCCGCAGCGACCGGGGCGCTCAGGCCCATGGCGCCACCGTCCTCACCGAACGTCAGCGGCTCGCATCCCACCAGCACGATGCGCCGGCAGCTTCCGCCGAGTGCCGCGACCAGCCGCAGCACCTTCGCCGGATCGAGGTCGTGCGGTGACAACGCGAGATCCCCGGCGACCAGTTCACCGGCCGACGGCTGGTCGGGTTCGATCACGTAGAGCGTCCCCGCCTCATCGCCCCGGCGAACGGTGTCCACCAGCACGGCGGCACGATGTCCGTCGAGCAACGCGTAGGTGAGATCGATGCCGCGGATGCCGAAATCGACAACGGTCACGCCGGGCGGCAGCTTCCGTCGGATGAGGCGCTGCGCGACCTCGACGCCGAACGCGTCGTCGCCCTGGAAGATGTTTCCAACGCCGGCAACAAGGATGTCGCTCATGGCGGTTCCGCCGATCCGAGACTCTGGATCTCGTCTTGCGAAAAGAAGAAACGGTGGCCTGGCATCCGCAGCAGCCCCATGTCCCTGCCGGGATCCTCCAGGATCGTCACGGCGATATGGGCACGGTCCTCGAAGTCCCGCTCGATCGCCTCGACCACGGCGACCTTGTCCTTCAGCACCACGTCCATGATGTCGGCCCGCCGCTTCGGGCGCAGCCGCACGTGATCGCCGACCTTGATCTCGGCGCCGTCCGCCGTCAGCATCGGCCGGCGGCTTCGTCGGTCGCGTGCGCGCAAGGCCGGTGGAGGCGTCGCTGGGATAGCGGAGCGCCCCGTGGAGCCGGCCCAGTTCCGCCGGCGTGAGGGCTTCCGTGCGCTCGAGGAGCGCCCGCGCGCGATGGTCCGTGGCCGCCATGTCGCGCTTTTCGTCGTCGGTCATCGCAAGGATCCGAAGGGTCAGGATCTCGTCGATCTCCGTGCCATCGAACAGATCCCCGGGCTCTCCGGCGCGACCTGCGGGTAGTCGTAGAGAATGATCGGCGACGACAGCATCACGTTCCGC
The DNA here is from genome assembly GCA_963799825.1 of uncultured Alphaproteobacteria bacterium. Classification (GTDB taxonomy): domain Bacteria; phylum Pseudomonadota; class Alphaproteobacteria; order Acetobacterales; family Acetobacteraceae; genus JAFKFI01. Next base: position 302,733 of record CAWCYL010000006.1, on the reverse strand, counting down.
CGGTCGGGGTCGTCGGCCAGCACGGGCCAGGTCCCCTCGTTGACGCACGCCGAGGCCGCTTCGGCCATGTCGCCGGGCGGATCGAGCAGCGAGAGGAATTCTCCGTGATGGACGCCCAGGATCGTGTGGGTCGAGGCGAGCGCGGACCGCTGTGCGGTGTCGCGGTCGGCCGCCGCCGCGGGCCCGAGCGGCGTCGTGTTCTCGACCCGCACCGTCAGCCGGAATACACCGTTGCCGACCGCCTCCGCCGCGATGCGGACCGATCCGGCGACGGGCAGTGCCGTGCGGATCAGCAAACCGGCAATCCGCCCGTCTGACGCCGCGACGGGCTCGCTGTCCTGCTTCGCCGCGAAGGCGAATGGAATGCGCACCGGCGTATCGGCGAGGCCGGCCAGTGTCAAAGCCGGCGACGCGACCTCGCGCTCGACCAACTCCTCCCAGGCGAGGAGACGCCTGCCATCAACCTCCAGGGAAGCAACATTCGTGAACGCCATGGCGGCTCCGCCCGCCGGCTCGACCGCTTCGCCGACTTCGCGCAGCAACGAGTGCAGAAAGCGGACGCGCACATCGAGCACCGCTTCCGCGCTGGCGCGTAGCAGGCACTGTGTCTGCATCAGGCATCGCTCGCTGGCGTCGTGCGCGACGTAGTCGGCCGGGAACACGCCGCCGAACGTCCATCGCTGCCGGTTCTTGGCGGAGGACGGCCGGTAGGGATACAGAATGTACCCCTCGTAGAGCACCGCCCGCGCGATCGCCGCGACCGATTCCAGGTTCATGGACGCATCTCGGCCTGAGTCCGCGTCCAGCAGCGCCTGCACGGCTTGCTCCCAGCTGGTCAGCCCGTTCTGGCGCTTGTAGCGATAGAGCTGATCGAAGACCTCCGTGCTGAGGCGCAGCCAGGCGCTGGCGGGATAGTAGTGATCCATCATCGACCGCCAAACCTGCACCGGCAGCCGGTAGGCGGCCTCCTTGTTCCAGGGGATCTGGGTGATTTGCAGTTGGTCGTCCGGGTCGCGGTAGAACACGCTGCCGCTGAACAGCAGCGAAAGAGGAGCCTCGTCGCCGTCGAGCCCGTGAAAGTATTTCGTCGCGGCGATGTTGAAATCATAGCTGCACGGGACCGGCAGATCGACCAGACAGTCGGTCCCGAAGGAAGGGATGGAGACGCTCGTGTGGGTCCACAGAAGACTGTGCAGCGTCTCGCCCCACCGTTCGGCGGTGCCGAACAGCTCGATCAGCCGTTCGTGCTCGGCCGCCCCATAGTGTCGCCGCGCCGGCTCGAGCCGCACCTGGCATTGCAGCATGACGTTCTGCGGCGCCACGGTCAGCGTCTTGTTGGTCACGCGCAGGCCGAGCAGCAGCAGAGGTGAGGCCGAGTGCCGCTCCACCGTGACGCCTTCCACGGCGAAGTCGAGGTCGATCATGGACCCCGCTCACCCGGCGTGGGATTGATGGTCTGGAGCTGCGCGAAATAGTCGCGAATATTGTCCCACACATCGGCGCCCCCTGACAGCCCGCGCCAGTGCGTGCGGATCAGGCCGACGAGCTGGTAGCACCGGTCGATCGGCATCCGGTAATAGTCTCGGCAGCCGTTCGTGCGATTGACCAGCAAGGCCTCCACGTCCGGCTGCAGATCCGCGAGGGCAGGATTGTTCGCCATCAGCCGCGACCAACCGTCCAGGCTCAACGCGGACTCGGTGGCGCCCGCCGGACCCGGATAGAGGGCGACAGGCCGCCCGTCCGGCGTGCTGTGGAACAGGAACGCCATGTCGATCGGGATCCCGAACGCGTCCCACTCCGCGTCGGTGAGACAGAAATCGCGCAGGCGATGCGCCTGCCGCGGCACCGTGCGATACCGCGCGCCGTCAGGGCGTGCAACCAGGGTCGCGCAACCACGGCACGCGCAAAGCAACCGGCGACTCTCCAGATCGACCATGTGGGCGTGTTCGGCGGGAATCTCCGCGCTGCACAAATCGCAATATTCGGCTGCCGGCGGTGGACGAGCGAATCGTCGCAGCGTCCGAACCCAGTTGTGTGACAGTGCATCGCTAGCCACGGTCCGCCCACATCAGCGCCGCCGCACGGCGCACTTGATTTTTGGCCGCGCTAACCCGCGAGCGCGGTCGCCGTCTCGGCGAGAGCCCCGTCATCGAACCCGTCGATCGCCAGTTCCTCGAGATCCGGCGCCGCCTCGACGATGGCGGCCTCGATCTCGCGCCGGAGCACGATGGCTTCAGACGGTCTCGCATTGCTCCCGATTTGCTCCGCGCGCACGCGCGCCGCCGTTGCGCTGACATGCACCACCTCCGCCCGCCAGCCGCGCGCGGCCAGACCAGGGCGCAGTCGCTCGAGAGATGCGCAAACCCGCTTCTCGAGAGCGTCGGGATGCAGCCCGTGCAGCAGCAGGACCGCCCTCACCCGCTCATCCGCGGCCAGGCCATCGAGCAATGCCGGGTCGCGATCGGCCAGTGCGGCCGTAATCCGCGTCAGCGCCAGAGTGTGCAGATCGAGCAGCAGTTCGATGAGCTCGCGGGCTGGCTCGCGCGCGACCGGATCCGCGATGCGGTCGAGCGCGCCGATCAGGGCCTCGACCCGGTGCCACGGATTTGTGTCAGCGCTCGCCCCGGTATCGGTCATGCGTCCGGTTTCCGGCCTACCCCGAACATCGGCGAATGACTGGTCTTCAGCGTCTTGCCCTTGCCGAGATACATGTGGACGCCGCAAGGCAGGCACGGGTCGAAGCTGCGCACCGTTCGCATGATGTCGATGCCCTTGAAGTTGTCAGGGCCGTTCTCCTCGAAGATCGGCGTGTTCTGCACGGCGTCCTCGTAGGGGCCTGGCGTGCCGTAGACATCGCGCGGGCTGGCGTTCCACGGCGTCGGCGGGTACGGATGATAATTGGCGATCTTGCCGTCGCGGATCACGAGGTGATGCGACAGCACGCCGCGGACCGCCTCGTGAAAGCCGCATCCGATCGCCTCGTCGGGCACCTTGAACTCGGACCACGTCTTGGTCCGCCCAGCCTGCACCTCGGCCAGCGCGCGCTCGACGAAATACAGCGCCATCGCCGCCGAATAGGCCTGGAAATAGGTCCGTGCGCGGTCGCGCTCGATGGTGTTGCTCCATTGCGGAACCTTCCACTCGAACTCGACCTCCGGCCTCAGGGCTGTCTTGGGCATGTAGATCTTGACACTGTGACCGGTCGCTTTGACATAGCCGACGTCAACCAGGCCGGCGAGCGCGGTCGACCACAGGCGCGCAATCGCGCCGCCTCCGGTGTCGAGCGCCAGATGATCGCCGGTGCGCTTGTCCAGCCAGCGCGGCGACATGACCCAGGAGTAATTGCCCTGGAAATCGCGCTTCTGCGGCCGCGGGGCCGTGGTCTGGTTCCAGGGATGGTTCCTGTCGACCGGGTTGCCGAGCGGATCGTGCGTGACGAACATCTCGCGGTTTTCCCAGCCCTCATAGTATGAGGAGCCTAGCAGGATCCGCATTTGTAGGTTGATGTCGACGAGGTCCGTCGTGACCAGCTGTCCGTCGACGATGACTCCGGGCGTGACGTACATGGCGCGACCCCAGTGCGTCATGTTCTTGTACTGGTAGTCGCACTTCTCGGGGTCTTGGAACGACCCCCAGCAACCGAGCAGGATGCGACGCTTGCCAACTTCCTCGTAGCCCGGCATCGCGTCGTAAAAGAAGTCGAACAGGTCGTCGTGCAGCGGCACGCACTTCTTCATGAACTCGACGTATTTCATCAGCCGCACGAGGTAGTCGGTGAACAGCTGCACGGTCGGCACGGTGCCGACGCCGCCGGGATACAGGGTCGACGGATGCACGTGCCGCCCTTCCATCAGGCAGAACATCTCGCGCGTGTAGCGGCTGACGACGAGCGTTTCGCGGTAGAAGTCGCCGGTGAACGGATTGAGCGCCCGCATGATGTCGCCGATTGTCCTGTAGCCATGATCGGCGGCGTGCGGCGCCGGCGTGTTTTCCGCCTTCGTCCACAGGCTGGGGTTGGTCTCCTTCACCATCTGCTCGCAGAAATCGACGCCGACGAGGTTATCCTGGAAGATGTTGTGGTCGAACATGTACTCGGCGGCCTCGCCGAGATTGACGATCCACTCGGCGAGCGCGGGGGGCCGCACCCCGTACGCCATGTTCTGCGCATAGACCGAGCACGTCGCGTGGTTGTCGCCGCAGATGCCGCAGATCCGGCTCGTGATGAAATGCGCGTCACGCGGATCCTTGCCCTTCATGAACACGCTGTAGCCGCGAAAGATCGACGACGTGCTGTGGCACTCCGCCACGCGGCGGTTCTGGAAGTCCAGCTTGGTGTAGATCCCGAGACTTCCGACGATGCGCGTGATCGGATCCCAGTTCATCTCGATCAGCTGGCCAGATGTCTTCTCGCTCGAACCGCCGGCCCGGCCCTCTACATCGCGGATTGCGTCGTCCATGGGATCGTGCTCCTGACTTGTCGGGCCGGCCCGCGCGGCCGGTTATTGCGGCTGGTAGCCGGTGGTCAGAGCCCGGCCGTTATGGCGCCATTTCGGTTCCTGGTTGAGCGTCGAGTTGGTCAGCCGGCGTAGCCGGCGGATGACCGCGCCGTACGGCCTGATCATGTTGGACGACAGCACCGCACCGGGCGGTTCGTCCATGAACGGCATGAACTTGTCGGGGAAACCCGGCATCGTGCAGCCGATGCAGATGCCGCCGACGTTGGGGCAGCCACCGATCCCCGCCATCCACCCGCGCTTGGGCACGTTGCACTGCACCACCGGCCCCCAGCAGCCGATCTTGACCAGGCACTTGCGCGAGCCGTACTCCTTGGTGAAGTCGGCCGTCTCGTAATAGGCGGCGCGGTCGCAGCCGTTATGCACCGTGTTGTCGAACAGCCACTTGGGACGCCCGAGATCGTCGACCGGGATCATCGGCGCGACCCCGGCGAGCTGGCGCAGCAAATACAGCAGCGTCTCCATGAAATTGTCGGGCTGGACCGGGCAGCCGGGGACGTTGACGATCGGCAGGCCGGCCTTGGATTTCCAGTCCTTGCCGAGATAGTCGGACAGTCCCATGCAGCCGGTGGGGTTGCCTTGCATCGCGTGGATGCCGCCATAGGTCGCGCAGGTGCCGCAACCGACGACCGCTAACGCTTTGGGCGCCAAGCGGTCCAGCCATTCGTTCGTGGTGATCGGCTGGCCGGTTTTCGGATCGCTTCCCATCGCCGCCCAGTAGCCGTCGCCGCTTAGATGCTCGTTCGGGATGGAGCCTTCCAGCACGAGCACGAAGTTTTCCAGCTCGCCGCGGTCGGCCTGATGGAAGTATCGCATGAAATCATCGCCGACCTCGTAGGCGAGGACCGGGTTGTGCAGGTGAACCTTCGGTAAGCCGGGGATCGCGCCCATGACGACGTCTTCGACGCTGGGCAGGCTCGCGGCGGTGATGGAGACCGTGTCCCCGTCACAGCCGAGGCCGGCGGTGATCCACAGGATATGAACTTCCTTGATCTGCGGAGCACGCTGGGTCTTCTGACCGTAAGGTGCCGTCCCACTCGAGGCGACCATCAGACTGCTCCTTATCCAGCATCTTCAGGCAGCTCATCATCGTCCGATCGCGGATCGACGGGATCATCCGACCAGCGCACGATCGTCACCCTGACGACGTTAAAGTCAAAGATGCTGACGCGCAAGCCGATGCCGAAGTTTCCGCCGGAGGGGGAATGAGAAGATTTGCCGCGCCTTGCCAATCTCCCGCCGGCTGAATATGACACATACGAACGCGTGCAAAACGAGCTCTGCGCTGCCTGATTCTCGATGCGGCTCGGCAGGTCCGTGTCACGCCCCACAAGAAGATGCGGCGCTGCCCAAAGCTCGTCGTAAGGCGCGCCGGGAGGACAGCGCCCAGGAGGTAGCCCGCCGCGTTTGATCGTGTCAGCGCACCGCCCTTTGATAGGCGGCGAGCAGTTGCGGGTCGTCGATCGAGCCGTGATGATGCACTTGGCGCCAGCGCCCGCCGATCTTCCGGAACAGGCGGCTGGTGCGGATCGCAAGATCCAGCTTCGTGGTGGATGTCTCGAGGACGCCACGCTCCCGGCCAACGGCGTAGAACATGTCGCCGCAGAGATGGAGCGTGTAGTCGTGAAACTCGACGACTACGCGCGCGTCGCCGTTGAACAGGCGCTCATAGACCGATCGGATTGCTGGCCAGCCGCGCTTGATGCCGCCGAGCGGATTGTCCATCGCGCTATCGTCCGAGTTGTCCCAGTTCTCCGCCATGAGTTCAAGGTCGCAGGTGTTGAACGCGCGGTAGAACTGCGCGAGCGCCTGCACCGGACCAGCCGTGTCGCCGGGCGCCTCGCGGCCGGTGATCGGCTCGTGGATCGTGGTGGTGGGTGACATGCTCATTCTCCCGCGGAAAAGGGCCGTTCCCGTGCGGTCCGGCCGTTGTCGAGCCTCAAAATCGGTTGCTTTCTGGTTGCGAGAACGACCGCCGCGTGGAATTCACTATTCCGCCAGCCGGCAGAATACCGATGGAACGCTTCGAGGAGTTCGCAGCGTTCGTCGCCGTGGTGGACGAAGGAAGCGTGACGGGAGCCGCCCGTCAGCTCGGCCGTTCCTTGCAATCGGTGAGCCGGCTGGCCGTGCGGATTGGCGATATGCCCGACTTGCGCTTGATGGCCGAACGACTCGCCACGTCCCGCCGTGTCGGTCCCCATCCGCCCCGTGTGGACGGCGATGCGAGTGCCGCCGGCGAAGACCCGGGTGTTCGTCGAATTCCGCTTGGCCACGGAACCGCCTGTAGCATGGCGCCAACGGCGGTCAGGATAGTCGCGCGAGCCAACGGATGAGCGGCTGGCGAGGAACTGGACCGAGAGGGGGATCCTCGGGTCCAGTTCATTTCCGGTTGGCCCTTGCCGATGATTGTCAGCGGGGGTCGCTGTGTTCGATCAGGCCGCGCGCATCAGGCCGAGCTGCTGCAGCGCGGTCACGCCATCGTCCAGACCGACTTCCTCTGCGATCTTGCCGTTTTCGACACGAAGCACGGTGGTGCCGGTGAACCGCATCTTCCGACCGGAAGCCGCCGGCAGGGAACCGATGAGGAAATCACTGAAGGCGGGGCCGGTGTGCGTACCGCCGCCTTCCCAGCGACCGACCACGAAGTCGCCTTCGGCGATGAGATCCGCCGCACCCGCGAAACTGAGATCGGGGAACGCCTCGCGAAAGCCGATCATGAACGCCTTCACATCCTCCCGACCCCGGCGCGGCGCATGCAGCGAATATTGCAAGAGCATGTCGGGCGCGGCGAGCTCGTCGACAATGCTGGGGTTCCAGGGATTGCCCCAGAATCCGTCGAACCACCGGCCTACGATGGCCTTGTTTTCCTGTTCCTTGGACATGATGAGTTCCTTCGCTTGCTGCCGTTGTTGCGCGAGGCTTTGCGGATGAGGGCGTGTCCGCTGGCCTGGATCGAGGCGTAGGCCGCGAAGGCATAAGAGAACACTCCGTTTGTTGCCCCGGCATCCGACCTTCCAAAATTCAAAAGGGACGTCACAAAGTGCGAGGCAAATAGGTCATCATTTCCACCATCCTCATCGCCGCCCCTCCAGCGCCGCCCGATTACGGATCCGGCCAGCGACGGCGCGCACCTCGCGTGGCCCGGCGCGCCAGATGGCAATGGCCGAGAGAACGCTTGCAAGGATGGAAATCCAGAATGCCAGCGTGTAGCTGCCGGTCCAGTCGTGCAGCGCCCCGGTGAGCCATGGTCCCGCCGCACCACCTACGATCAGCGCCAGCATCAGCGTGCCGAAAATCGTGCCGTAGTGGCGGCCCTCGAAGATCTCCGCCGGGATGGCGCCAACGACGGATGTGATGCCATAGCCCAGCAAGCCCTGCGAGCCGATCATCAAGCATAGCATCAACAGGCTCGGATCGTTGCGCAGCAGAAGGAGGGCGCCATAGGTGCATCCGAAGCCCAGGCAACCGATCGCCCACACCGGCTCACGCCCGATCCTGTCGGAGAGATGACCAAGGGCGATCTGTCCCGGAACGCCGGCGAGGCTCACGGCACCCAGCGCCCAGGCGGCATCTTTGCCGCTGAACCCGATCTCGACCAGGTATTTGGTCTGATGCACCTGAACCGCGTACCATACGAAACCGGCCGCGAAGTAGCCGACCGCGATCCACCAGAAGCGGGCCGTCCGCACCGCACGGCCGAGCGTCCAGTCAATCGCCGCCCAGGATCGATCGATGACGTTCGCTGGCTGGCCGAGTGCCGACGACCCCGCCGTCAAGTAATCGCCGTCGGGCGCGAGTCCCAGTTCCTCGGGCCGACCCCGCAGCAGCAGGTTGAGCGGCGCCAGGGCGACAAGCACGACGATGCCCAACGCCCAGCATGCGCTGCGCCAGCCGGCGTGTTGGATGATCGTCTGGACCCACGGCAGCAGGACGATCGAGCCGACACCGACGCCGGAAAACGCAATGCTCATCGCCAGACCGCGGCGGCGGACGAACCAGTTCGGCAGGAACAGCGCCTGCCCGGTAAACCCCAGGCAGACGCTGCCGCCACCCACGAGCACGCCGAGAGTCGCGTAGAGGTGCCAGGGTTCGCGCGCCAGCGTCACCAGCAACAGGCCCGCCGCCATGGCGGCGACGCCCAGCTCCATGACGACGCGGGGCCCACGGCGGTCCATTAGCCGTCCGAGCGCCGGACTCAGGGCCGCCGATACGAGAAAGCCGAAGGAGAACGCGCCTGCCGTTATGCCACGTCCCCAGCCGAACTCGTCGAGGATCGGCGGGTAGAGCAGCGAAAAGGCGGTGCGCGCATTGACACCCACCGCCATGGTCACGAAGACGACGCCGACGACGATCCAGCCGTAGAAGAACGGCAGGCGTCTTGCCAGATTAGCAATCATGGCATTCTCCGGCTCGACGAGAGCGCGCGGTATGTGCTGGCCGCCTCACGATGAAGGAGGGTCCACGATGAACTGATAGTCGACCAGGACGTGGCCTTGCTCATCGACGACGAGGAACTCGCGACCGACCGCAAGAACCGTATCGCCACCGGCTGGAAGCATCTGCCAGTCGAAGCTGACCACATTCCGCAGCAATTGAGCGTTCGTTGCCGCCTTGAACCGGTTTCCGCCGTCCCGTACCCACTTCTCGTGCGAACCGATGATCCGTTGCTCGAGCGCCTCGTGGCCGCGAGCCTCGCGGGTATCGACATAGTGCAGGCCATCCGGCACCCACAACTCGGCCATGGCTTTCCGACGCGCTGCCGGATCCTTTTCGTTCCAAACCGCAACGTAGCGGTCCGCAAGCTCCTGCGCATCATTCATGAGCTACTCCTCAGGTGTTGAGCCGGGAACGCCCTGTCGGTGCGCCCGCGCTTACCGGTGGCGAAACCCGTGCGGATTGAACTCCGTGGAATGTCCGCTTGCACTGAAAAGGCCCACCCGAGTTGCCCGCATCGCTTCGTGGAACTCTGGCTCCTCGCGCATGGCGTCGAGCACATCGTCGAAGAGTGAGAGGAAGCGGTCGACGCCCGCTGGAAGAACTTCGTAGCGGATGACGTACGTCACGGGCACTTACGTATCTCCTGATGGACGATGTGCGCCTCGGGGTGGCATTGATCCGACCATAGGGAGTGCCTGCCCGGCGGTCGATTACCTCACAAGTCAAGTCGTGTGCGCCGCCCAACACACGGCCAAGCGACGCAGCGGGATTCTGCGATAGCGGCCCCGGACAGCGTCCGTCCGGCCTCGAGGACCGACGCCGGCACGGGGCCATAATCTGCTCGGCGCGCTGTATCAGTCGCAGCGTGCGCGAACCGCGGCCCTCACCGCCAATTGGGATCCCAATCGGCGATTGTTTGCGTCACGTCGGGAAAGAATTGCGGCGCCATGGTCGCGGAACACCTCGATGGCGTCCTACAACGCAGTCCTTGTCCCGTCATCAACGCCGCCGCCGCGTCGGCCTACCGGTCGAAATGTGTCAGTTCCGCGCCGTCATCGGCAACGAACACCGCAAGCAGGCTCGCCGGCTCCGTGGCACTTGCGTTCTCGCTGACGAGATGTTCGCTGCCGGGAGGCTCGAAGAAGCCTTCGCCGGTCTTGTAGACCCTGGCTGGACCGGTCCCGGAGCTCTCGGACCGGATCGCGCCCGAGAGCACGTAGGCAAAGACGCTTCCTGCGTGATGATGCTTGGCCGATTTTCCGCCTGGGGCATAGGTGACGACGACGGCGGTCAGATGCTTCCCCGGAACGTTCGGCAGCGCCTCGGCGAGCACCGGCGCCACCTTTTCGCCGGTGTGCTGGCCCGCTGCACGCGAAGACGATCCGGCCAGCGTGACGCAAGCAGCCAGCAATGCGGCGGCGGCAAGTTTCGTCCGTGTCGTCCTGGTCGGTGACAGGTTCGTCGCGTCGCCCTTCCCCGGCGCTCTACGCGGATGTGCAGGCCGGTCTGATCGGCCTTCGGCAGCGATCTCACCAAATCTCGTTTCCATGCTCTGCACTCCCTGGCAGCAAGCGGTTCAGCGGGCATTTTCAAGGTAGATGCAGCCCGGCCCGAACTCGAAAACGCGGGTCAACTGCGCGATATCGGCCAAGAACTGGTCGATGGTGCGATGTCCGGCGAGTGGTGACGTTGCCGAGGCGGCCAACAGGGTGATGCCGAGGAGCCGTTGCTCATCGCCCGCGGCGCCGAGCCCGCGCGGCTTATTGGCTTCACGATCGGCCCCAGCGTGGGTGTCCCTGAGCAGGCGGCCACCAAGCTGCGAAAGGCAGACGCGGAACCTCCGGCGCCCCCACGCCTCCAGAATCCACCCCCGCATCGACGGTTGGCGCGGGCCCGGTGGTCGGCGACCTGATTCCACGGCGGCCGGCGTCCAACTCGGCGTGACCCTCTCGTCTGAAAAGCCGCGAAAGGAAATCGACGTCACGGCAAGCTCCTTGGTGCTGAGAAGGCATGATAGGCTAGCCCTGCCGACAGCGTTCTGTCAGCAGGGCAACGGCAGGCCGATCAATGTGCGGTGCGGATCGGCTGTTCGAGATTATCCAGGTGCTTCGGCTCGCCCGCACTCCGGTTCCTGCGGCCGCTATCGCCGCTGAGCTGGAAGTGACCCTGCTCACAGTCTATTGCACCCCCCGTGCTCCAGGCTCGGCTTATGCCTCAAGGCGGCAGCAGGCAGCGGCGCGAAGCGTGCCGACGAAGCTTGCCGCGGCGATGCCGGAGGTTCTGCGCGAGCATCTGGCTTCGGTGCCGTTCCATGTCTCCGCATGTGTCGCGCCGACATCGGTGCTGTCGATTGGTCCGGGCGTCGCGCTGCGATCTGCGTCTGGTGCGAACGAATGCCGCCACTTTCGCACTGATCGTCTCGTCGGAGCACAGGGGTTGGTACGGCAGCACTGAGCTGCAGGTGGTTGATCCGCAGGCCGGCGTTCCGAGATCATCGATCTCGCTTGTAGTTCCAAAATGTGTAGATCGTTTCGGTTGGCTTGGACGTCCGCACTGCATCGACCGATCCTTGATCCAGTCGCTGCCGGAATGCAGCTCGACTCGCCGGCTGCAATAACGCGTCCTTCGTCCACGATTTCGAGGGATAGATGTCGGCGTCGGTCGGAATGACATTGCAGTCACCGGTCAAAGCGACGGGCAGTCCCGTGGCGTATAGTTGCGCCGCGTGCACGATGCGGCGACCTTGCCCGAACTCGGGCGCTCTCCCGTATGGGACATGCCCTCGCGATAGGAGGAGGGCGGCATGGCACAGAGCGGAGCGGCTTTTTGGCACTTCCACTGCCCTGAGTGCGGCTTTGGCGATGCCGAACTGGCTCACTTGGCCGGCGACGAGGACATCTACTGCGAGGTCTGTCTGGAAGACGGACGGCGGATCTCACTGCATCGTTGGATGGAGCTGGATGCCGATCATGCCCGTTTGCGGGGTGACTTGGCAGCCTGAGCCGCAGCCGACAGCGTCTTGGTCTTCGGTGTCTGCTCGCTTTTGCCTTCGACCCCGGCGGCTTCTCAGTCAACTCCTGACCAATGCTCTTCTTCAAGGCAGCCATCAGATCGATGACGTTGCTCCAACCTCAGGCTCGTCCGCCTCGGGTTCCATGCCTTGCCCCTTCAGCTTCGCATCGCGATCATGGCCCGGAGCCGGGTCTCGCGGCGATCCTCCATGTCGGCAGGGTCATAACGACCGGTTCGCCGTTCGATGAGCTGCACCGTCAGCTTGACCATCTCCGGGTCCGTCTTGATCTGCACGGCGTCTTCGAACAGCGGCTTGGCATTGTTCCTGTAGGACGGTTCTCGCGAGTTCCGGTTTCGGTCTCGACATGGCCGGTGCGCTCGTTCGCTCGATCCCGGCACGGTTTGGTGAGCAATCCGATGACAGTCCCCGCGTTCAGGCGGAACTGACGCCGTATCGCTGGCTGCCGGCCGTCAGCGGAACGACGCACATCGGTGGCAGCTTCGGCCGGCAGGTCGATTTCGACAGCGGGCCGCCCAGCATCGCCGATCTGGCGCATTCGCTGCACCGCGCCATCGTCGGCTATGGCCTGGTGCGCTACGGCCCGTGGTCGACTGAGCTCGACGTGCAATGGATCGCCCCGCGAGGAGCATTTTCGCAACCGAGCGATCATGACGGCCAATCGGAGCGCTTCGTTGCGGACGTCCCGCCCGGCGCGCCACCCGTCCTGCTGAAGCGGCATTTCGAAGAATGGGGCGAAGCCTCTCTCGACGTCGATCCCGAGAGCCGAACCCGCTCCCCAGCTTCGGTGAAGACGCCGAGCGGCGCGTTCCGGGACATCTTTAACGCCTGGGGCGGCGAGCTTGCCTATGGCCCCGGTCTCGTTCGTGCCCCGGTCGCGATCATCCGCGGCGAATGGGACAGCATGTGTACGGATGCAGACGCCAAATGTTGGTGTGGACGGCCCCCGACGGCATCGATGTGCCAGAGTGAGGTCGTTGTTGATCTCAGACAAAGGGGACCGTCCGTGGACCAGATTAGCCGAATTGGGATGGATACGTCGAAGCACATTTTCCAGCTTCACGGGGTAAATGCCGCCGAGGCGCCGGTTCTTCGCAAGAAGCTGCGGCGCAAGGATATGGTGACGTTGTTCGAGAAGCTTGCACCGACGGTGATCGCGATCGAAGCCTGCGGTGCCAGCCACCATACAGCGCGGCTGCTGCAATCGTTTGGGCATACGGTGAAGTTGATCGCGCCTCAGTTAGTCAAGCCGTACGTCAAGCGCAGCAAGAATGATGCGGCAGACGCCGAAGCGCTGTGTGAGGCGATGAGCCGGCCGACGATGCGCTTCGTGCCGGTGAAGACCGCTGAGCAGCAAGCGGCCTTGATGCTGGTCGGCGTCCGTGACCGACTGATCCGCAATCGCACGCAGCTGGCCAACGCCGTCCGCGGCTATGCCGCCGAGTTCGGCCGGAACGCCGCTAAAGGGATGGCGCACCTGGTTCCGCTGCTCGAGCGCATTGAAGCCGATGAGAGCTTGCCCGCCCTGGCGCGAGAATTGTTTGCCATCCAAGCCAAGGAATTTATGCAGTTGCAGGCCCAAATCGAAGAGGTCGACGCCAAGCTGACGGCCTGGCACCGGGCCGACGAGTGCAGTCAGCGTCTCGTCAAGATCCCGAGCATTGGACCAATCGGCGCGACGCTACTGAGAATGAAGACCCCGGATCCAACACAATTCGAATCGGGACGCCAGTTCGCGGCCTGGATCGGCCTGACGCCAAAGGATCATTCGACCGCGGGCAAGGTCAGGCTCGGTGTTATCACGCGCGCCGGCGACGAGACACTGCGCAGCGTGCTGGTGGTCGGAGCTACCGCCGTGATCCGACAAGCTCAGCGCAGCGGGAAAGCGTCACCCTGGCTTGCCGCACTTCTCAAGCGCAAGTCATCGAAGTTGGCCGCCGTGGCGCTGGCAAACAAGACCGCGCGCATCGCCTGGAAGATGATGCTTGCGGGTGAAGAATACATCTTGAAATCCGCGGCCGCCGTCTCGGCAGGCGCTGTCTAGAGATCAGCCAGACACGGGGAGCAACAGAACTGCAACCGTGCTGAGCCGATGCCAGAACTTGCAAGATAATGAGCAGATGGTGTGATCGATCGATCCACGACACGGAACACTCCGATAGAGCCAATGGCCCACTTGCTGGTCGCCCGAATGTTTGGAACTCGTGTCGCAGAAACCATCTTGGCCAGCGTTCATGTGCGAGCGCATCAACAGGCCGGACATATGGACGCAAGCGATCTGATCAAAACACCGCCCAGCACCTTGCGAGGAGGGGGCCGTCCACATATGGCTCTTCAACTCGTCGCGCACGTCCCCGGTTCGACGCGACATCAAGATCGGCCGTGCGACCCATCTGATGCACCTCGAAGAAACCGCCACGCGCTCTACCGCGAGGCGGACACGTTCCTACGCGGCGACGACCGCCCCGCCGAAGAGAAATCCCTATGTTCGCCGTGATCTTCGTTGTACAGCCGAAGGCGGCACCGTTCGACGAGTATCTGAACCTCGCCAAGTTCCTCAAGCCAGAGCTCGAGAAGATCGACGGTTTCATCCGCAACGGGTGCTTTGGCAGCACCGAAGGTCGCGTCGTGTCGCTCTCGAGCTGGCGCCGTGTCCGCGTCATGCGCGATCATGGCATGTCGGATTGCCGCGAGGCGCCACAGCACTACCGACCCGTGCAGCCGGTCGACGGATCGCGATGAGCGTCACGGTGACCTCCTACGCGCGCCGCTGGCTCACGATGTTCTCGCGGCGCCGACCCGGTGATGGGATGCGGCCACGCGACGCGTTATAAACCGAGGCGCCGCCGACGGTGGGCTCCTCTATCTGCTCTCACGGTCCCGGCTCCTCCAACCAGAACTTCAGCTCGCGCGCCGACGCGTTGCGGTCGGTCGTGAACCGCTTGCCGCAGGTGAGCGACGTCAGCGGCGACCCGCCTATCTTCGTGCGCTCATCGTAAGCCACCGAGCAGAGCTCGCAGTGTGTTCCAGCGCGGCGACCGGCCGGCATGGGTCAGCGTCAACAGCGCGGCAATACGCTCGGCGTCGGCTGCATGCGGTGGGCGTAGATGAGGACGAAAGCGGCCGTACCGTACGCTGACCACCTTGATGGAAGTCATCCCGAGCAGTCCCTCCGCACCTCTTGTCACGCCGAAGCCGCTGGCGCCTCGTCCGCCGAACGGCACGCGCGGGTCGGCGGTGGGGACCACGATGTCGTTGACCACGACCGACCCCGCCCGCACTTGCGCGGCCACCGCGAGCGCGGCTCCCCGCGGCCCGAAGACGCTGGCGCTGAGCGCGTAGGGACAGGCCGTCGCTTCCGCCAGTGCCGCCTCGATCCCATCGACGACAATCAGCGCGGCGACAGGCGCGAACAGGTCTTCCTGCGCGACGCGCATTCGGGCGGTTGCGCCGGTGACAAGCAGGGGTCCGACCGCCGTGCCATCATGGCGACCGAGCACCCGCGCTCCGTTCGCCTCGGCCTCCGACAGCACGTCGGCGAGCAGCGCCGTGACGCGCGGTGGGACAGTCACGCGCGGGACACCGTGCAGGCGCACGAGGATCGCCGCCTCAAGCGCCGCCGCGTGGGCCTGTTGCACGAAAATCCGGCGCGGGGCGATGCAGGTTGCACCACCATTCAGCCGCAGCCCGTAGGTGATGCAGTCGGCAACCAGCGAGATATCAGCGCCCTCGAGCACGAATACCGCATCGCAGCCCGACAGTTCCATTGTTGCCGGGATCAGGCGCTGGGCGGCGGCGGCCAGCACGCGAGCGGCGGTCGCATCCGACCCCGTCAGCACGATGAGGTCGGGGCCGCCCGCTACCGCGGCCGCTCCGGCCTCGGGAGTATCGTCGAGCACCGTCAGCACGCCCTGGGGCAGCCCCGCCTCGTCGAGCACGCGGGCCAGCGCCGCAGCAGCTCCTGCGCAGCCTGGCGCCGGCTTGATGCACACGCAATTTCCAGCAGCCAGCGCCTGCAGTGCCTGTATTCCCGGCAGCATCAAGGGATAATTGGAAGGGCCGAGGATGAGCACGACACCGATCGGCTCCCGGCGCACCTGCGCGCGCACGCCCCAGAGCCAGAGAGGCCGAGCGCCGATCGGCCGTCGGGGCGCGAGCAGGCGCGGTGCGGTGCGTTCGAGAAATCGCGCGGCATCCGCCAACGGCAGGATCTCCGCGGCGAGCGTCTCGGCCGGATCGCGCGGCGGCGGCACGGCGCGGACCAGCGGCCAGGGATCGCGGGCTACCGCGCGGCGCATCCGGCGCATGATCGCAAGCCGTTCCGCCAACGGCATGGCCCTCCAGCTAGGCTGTGCCGCCCTCGCCCGTGCCAGGGCGGCCGACACCCTCGCTGCCTCATTCATCTCCGTCACCCTGACAATTCCGCGCACACCCCCACATGCCGTCGGACCAGACCGATCAAGGCGATCATCGCGCATGCGGCTTGAACCGAGCAGATCACGTCATCCCGTCAGGCGACGCATCGGCATCATCGGCGCCGGTCCCGGCGGGCTGGCCGCCGCGATGCTGCTTGCGCGCGCCGGTGCCGATGTCACCCTGTTCGAGAGGCTCGGCCGGGTCGGCGGTCGGTCGGGCACCATTCTCGCCTCGTCGCCGGACGGATCGTTCCGCTTCGACATGGGCCCCACCTTCTTTCTGTATCCGCGCGTTCTGGCGGACATCTTCGCCGATTGCGACCACGACCTGAACGCCGAGGTGGAAATGATCCGCCTCGACCCGCAATACGATCTCGTGTTCGAGGAGGGTGGGCGCGTAAGCGCCACCAGCGATCTTGAGCGGCTGACCGCGGAAATCGCGCGGCTCTCGCCAGGGGACGCGCAGAATCTGCCGCAATTCATGGCCGAGAACCGGGCCAAGCTCACCGCCTTTCGTCCGATATTGGAGCGGAACTTCGCCAGCTTCGTTGACTGGCTCTCACCGTCCATGCTGCGGGCCCTGCCGCTGTTGCGCCCGCTTCTGTCCGTCGACCGCGATCTCGCGCGTCACTTCGCCGACCCGCGCGTGCGCCTCGCCTTCTCGTTCCAGACCAAATACCTTGGCATGTCGCCGTTCCGCTGCCCCAGCCTGTTCACCATCCTGGCCTTCATAGAATACGAGTACGGCGTCTGGCATCCGGTCGGCGGGTGCGGCGCGGTGATGGAGGCGATGGCGCGAGTGGCGCGGCGCATGGGCGCGCGGGTCCAGCTGCGCGAGCCGGTCGAGGAGATCCTGTTCGAGGGCCGACGCGCCGTCGGCGTGCGAACTCACGCCGGCGAGCAGCGGTTCGACGCGCTCGTCGTGAACGCCGATTTCGCCGACGTGATGACGAAACTGGTGCCCGACGCCCTGCGCCGTCGGTGGACCGACCGCAAGATCCGCCGCAAAAAGTTCTCCTGTTCGACCTTCATGCTCTATCTCGGCCTCAAGGGCCGCCTTGACCAGGTTGCGCACCACACGATCTTTCTCGCGCGGGACTACCGGAGGAACATCGCCGAGATCGAGTCCGGCGCACCGATTTCCGCGCCGTCGTTCTACGCGCAGAACGCCTGCGTCACCGACGACACGCTTGCGCCACCGGGGTGCTCGACCCTCTACATGCTGATCCCCGTCGGCAACCTGCAGCGCAACGACGTCGACTGGGCGGCAAGCCAGGCTGCGTTCCGGCGCGTGGCACTCGACCGGCTGAGGACGATCGGCGTCGAGGATGTCGAGCGCCGCATCGTCTTCGAGAAGATATTGACGCCGGCCGGGTGGCGCGACGACATGGCGATCCACCACGGCGCCACCTTCAATCTTTCCCATACGCTTGGACAGATGCTGCACATGCGACCGCAGAACCGCTTCGAGGATCTCGAAGGCGTCTACCTCGTGGGCGGCGGTACGCACCCCGGCAGCGGTCTGCCGGTGATCTTCGAGAGCGCACGCATCACAAGCCGTCTGCTGGCCGAGGATCTCGGCATCACCGGCGGCCCGGCGATCTCGACGGCGCTCGCGTCCGAGCAATACCAGCCCGCGGCGGCGTCATGACGGCATCCCGCCGGGTGGGCGTCGTTGGCGGCGGCCTCGGCGGCCTTGCCGCCGCCTGCACGCTTGCCGCTCGTGGCCATCAGGTCGTGCTGTTCGAGAAGAACGACTGGCTAGGCGGCAAGGCCGCCGTGCTCGAGGAAGATGGCTTCCGGTTCGATATGGGACCGACCATCCTGACGGTTCCCGACGTGCTGGCCCGCATCTTCGCTGAGGCGGGCGTTTGTATGAGCGAGCGTCTCGATCTGCGCCGCATCGAGCCGCAATGGCGCTGCTTCTTTGACGACGCCTCCGTGCTCGACCTGCACGACGACGTGGCCGCTTCGGCGCGCGCGATCGCCGCATACAGCCCGGGCGACGAGGCCGGCTTCCGCGATTTCATTGCCCTGTCCAAGCGCCTGCACGGCATCTCCGAGCGGTTCTTCTTCTGGAAGTCGGTCGAGGATCTGCGCGACACGATGGATATGCGCAAGAACTTCGACCTCGCCACGATGAAGGACGTGCTGGCGTTGCGCATGGGCCGCACCGTGGCCTCCACCATCCGCAGCCGGATCAGGAACGCGCGGGTCGCCCAGATGCTCGACCACTTCGTGCAGTATGTCGGCTCCTCGCCTTACGGCGCGCCCGCCGTGCTGTGCAGCATCGCGCACATGCAGACCGATGGAGGCGTCTGGTATCCGATGGGCGGCACGCGCGCCGTCCCGCGCGCCTTGCAGACGCTGGCCGAACAGATGGGCGTGGATATCCGCATCGGGCAAGACGTCCGCCGGATCGTCACTGAAGCGGGACGGGTCGCCGGCGTCGAGACGGACAAGGGCGAGACGGTGCCGCTCGCGGCGGTGGTCTCGAACATGGATAGCGTGCGCACCTATCGGGAACTCGTCGGCGGCACGCCGGCGGCCTCCTTCGGCCGCCGCTGGACGCGCGAGCCGGCCTGCTCGGGAATCGTGCTCTATCTCGGCCTGGATCGCGCCTACGACCATCTGGCGCATCATAACTTCGTGTTCTCGCGCGATGCCGAGGAGGAGTTCGACTGGATCTACCGCCGCGGCGAGCCGGCGCCCGATCCCACCTGCTATCTCGCGGCGCCCGCCCGCACCGAGCCGGGCGTGGCGCGGCCGGGGGGCGAGGCGCTGTATATCCTGGTGCACACGCCGTGGCTGCGGCCGCATCACGACTGGTCGGAGATGCTGCCGCGCTACCGCCGGACCATTTTCGAGAAGCTGGCACGCTCGGCCGGGCTGACCGATCTCGAGGGCCGCATCGTCGTCGAGCGTCAACTCACCCCGCAGGACATCCACGAGCGGTATCGCGTGCTCAACGGCGCAATTTATGGACTGGCGAGCCACGGCCGGTTCTTCGGCGCGTTCAAGCCAGGCAACCGTTCGCGCGACCTCGCTGGACTATACCTGGCCGGGGGCGCCGCGCATCCGGGCCCAGGAATGCCGATGGTGCTCATGTCGGGCTGGATCGCCGCCGACGCCCTCGACGCCGACCTGTCTGACAGGGCACGCCAGCGTGCCTGACGACCATGCTCCCGTCCTCCGCGCGGACGCGGCGGCAGAGGCGGCGCGGCGGCGCGACGATCCGATCGCCGCGCGCTCGGCTTTCCTCGTCTCGCTGTTCTGCCGCTACGTGCGACGGGACATGCGGCGCAGGTTCCACGCGCTGCGCCTCGCCCGCGCCGACCCACTCGTGCTGCCGCCCGACCGGCCTGCCATCGTCTACAGCAATCATCCCTCCTGGTGGGATCCGGCGGTGTTCTTCGTCCTGCACCAGCGATGCTTCTCCGCCCGTAAGGGCTACGGGCCGATGGATGCCGAGGCGCTGGAACGCTACGCAGTGCTCAGACGGCTCGGCGTCTTCGGCGTCGAGCCGGGCGCGCGCGGCGCTGCCCGTTTCCTCGAGGTCGCCACGCGCGTGCTGGAGCATCCCGCAAACGTCCTCTGGATCACCGCCGAAGGTGCTTTCACCGACGCGCGCAAGCGTCCGGTGCGCCTGCGGCCCGGCATCGCGCATCTCGCACGCCGAATTCCCGGCGTCGTGCTGGTGCCGCTCGCGCTCGAATATACGTTTTGGAACGAGAGCAAGCCCGAGGCCCTCGCGCGGTTCGGCCGGCCGATGGCGGCCGATGCAGGGCTCAGCGTCGCCGATTGGACGAACCGGCTTGAGGCGGCATTGACCGAAGCGATGGACGCCCTTGCCGCCGCCGCAGTGATGCGTGATCACGCCCTATTCGAGCTGCTGACGCGGAGCACGGTGGGCATCGGCGGCCCCTACGATCTCTGGCGACGTCTGCGCGCCGCCGCCGCGGGCCGGCGCTTCGATCCCAGCCACGAGGGGGAGGGAGCGTGACGCTGGCGGCGATGTCCCTGGCGCTCGCCGCCCTGCCGCTCGCGATGACGCTGGGCAATCTCGGCGTCTATCGGACCCCGAGGCGAGCCTCCGGGCGCCCCGTGCTCTCGGTGCTCGTGCCGGCGCGTGATGAGGCGCGCAATATCGGCGAGACCGCCCGGTGCATCCTCGCGAGCGAGGGCGTCGAGATCGAGCTGATCGTGCTCGACGACCACTCGACCGACGCGACGCGCGCCATCCTCGCCGCGATCCCCGATCCTCGTCTGCGCGTCGCGAGCGCGCCGCCGCTACCAGCGGGCTGGAGCGGCAAGCAGCACGCCTGCGCCGAGCTCGCCACCCTCGCACGCCATGACCTGATGGTGTTCCTTGATGCCGATGTACGCTTGGCGCCAGACGCGCTCGTGCGTATCGCGCACGTCATGACCGCGCCCGGCATCGGCCTCGCCAGCGGCTTCCCGCGCGAGGTGACGCGAAGCTGGGCGGAGCACTTGCTTCTGCCATTGATCCATTTTCTCCTGCTCGGATTCCTGCCGATCCGGCTGATGCGCCGGTTCGTGTCGCCGTCCCTGGGCGCCGGCTGCGGACAGCTCATGGCAGTGCATCGGGAAGCCTATGCGCGCGCTGGCGGCCATACCGCGATCCGCGGGTCGCGGCATGATGGCCTGGCCTTGCCGCGCGCCTTCCGCCGGGCCGGCGTCATGACCACCCTGTTCGATGCCTCCCGCCTTGCCTCGTGCCGCATGTACGTCAACGCCGCGGAAGTGTGGGAGGGCTTGACCAAGAACGCGACGGAAGGCATGGCCACCCCAGCCGCCCTGCCCGTGTGGACGATCATTCTCGGCATCGGACAAATAGTGCCGCTCGCGCTCGTGCTGTTCGATCCCGGAGCCTTCGGCCTCGCCGCACTGGCCTGCAGCTACGCGACACGGCTGCTGCTCGCCTGGCGGTTCCGCGCTAGCCTGCTCGGCGCGGCTCTGCACCCGTTCGGCGTCGCCGCATTGCTGGTCGTGCAATGGGCGGCTCTGTTGCGCGCCGCCCGCGGCCGGCCATCGACATGGCGCGGCCGCGCCTACCCGGCCTCGTGAGCGCGTCCGTCCGACGTGCGGCTCTCATCGCGGCGTTGCTGAGCGCGTCCCCCCTGGCGCGGGCCACCGATGTCGTCGTTCGCGTCTCTGGCATCGTGGGCAGCGCCGGGTCCGTGCGCGTGGGCGTATGCTTGCCGCCTGAATACGCACGGCGGCATTGTGGCCATAATGCCGCCGCCGCTTCTAGCCCGGGAACGGTCGAGGTCACCGTGCCCGGCGTGCCGCCAGGGCAATACGCCGTCATCGCCCATCACGACCGCACCGGCGATGGCGTTGTCCATACCAACTGGCTCGGCATCCCGATCGATGGCGTCGGCGTCAGCCGCAACGCGGAGGGCCGCTTTGGACCGCCAAGCTTCGATCAAGTCGTCCTTGACATCGCCGGTCCTCGCATCGTGGTCGACATCATGCTCCGCCAGGAGCCGGCCGAGTAGCACGCCGGGTACGGTCATAGCAAAGCCGGCAAGCTGTTTCCCGGAAGGGGATCACCTCATCCTGCCGGACAGGACGACGTCGATCTCGCGTTTGGCATACGCGGTTCAACTGGAGGAGTTTTGGCGCCCGTGGCAACTCGGATGTGGACTATGAGGAACCCGGCGGTTGGAATGCTAGGGGCGGGGCTTCGAGCGCGGATGCGAGGCCGTAACGGCAGAATACAGCCAACTGCCTGACGGGAGGATCCGCGTCGTCAACGGCTGTCACGTGGCCAGCCCGACAGGGCGCCTCTCGCGAGCAGGCTTGTGCACGTGCGCGGCGAGGGGAGGCTGGTGGGCCGTGGCAGCGTGCTCGACCGGCCAACGTGCGACATGCGGTTCCGGGGAGGTGATCTTCCCGCCGGAGGCCGCGATAGCGAACGCTATCTTCCATGCCACGGGCCGACGCATACGCGACCTGCCCATCCGGCCAGGTCGCCTTATGGGTCAAAGTCCTCGATAAGGAATGCAGGAGAGCGGACATGACCGATATCGAGGTATTCCGTGAACGCCTGCCGATCACCTTGGTGGTGAACGGCAGCACCCATGAGGCGGAGGTCGAGGCGCGCGTCTCGCTGCTCGATTTTCTGCGTGATGCGCTCCGCCTCACCGGCACCAAGAAGGGCTGCGATCGCGGCGAGTGCGGGGCCTGCACGGTGCATGTCGACACCAAGCCGGTGAATGCCTGCATGGTGCTCGCCGCCGCCGCTGGCGGGCGCGCCGTCACCACGATCGAGGGGATTGCCCGCGATGGCGCGCTCCATCCAGTGCAACAGGCCTTCATCGACCATGATGCCATGCAATGCGGCTTCTGCACGCCAGGGCAGATCATGTCGGCGATCGCGTGCATCGCCGGAGGCCATGCCAGAACCGACCCCGAGATCGCGGAATGCAATTGCCGGCGCCGGCGCCCCGCTCGGCCTACCTGAAGATCCGGGAGCGCGAGAGCTACGAGTACGCGACGGTTTCGGCTGCGGTCACGCTGACCCTCGAGGGCCAGTCGATCCGTGAGGCGCGCATCGCGCTCGGCTCGGTCGCGCTGCGGCCGTGGCGGCTGGAGCAGGCCGAGACGGACTTGATCGGGCTCGATCCGGCGAGCGAGGAAGCGCGTGCGGCGATCGCCTCGGCGTTTGCCGAGGCGCGTCCGCTTGCTCACAACGCCTACAAGGTGGCGCTGGCGCGCAATGCCGTGACGCGTCTCATTCGCGATCTCAGGAGGAGCGCATGAGCATCGGCCAGCCATTGCCGCGAGTAGAAGCGCCGTTGAAAGTAACCGGGCAGGCACTCTACGCGGCCGATCATTTCACCGAGAACATGCTGCATGCAGCGTACGTGCGGGCGCCGGTCGCCGCCGGCCGGGTCACGCGCATCGACATGCAGGCTGCGCTGACGATGCCCGGCGTCGCGCGGGTGCTCCTTCCGGCCGACATGCCGCGCTTCGGCACGCTCGGGCCTCCGTCGGCACTCGCCGAGCTGCCGATGCAGGACGATGTGATCCGCTTCCAGGGGCAGCCGATCGCGATCGTGCTGGCCGAGACCTGGGATCAGGCGCGCCACGCCGCCGACCTGATGCGTGTCGAGGTGGAGGCGCAGCCCTTCACGGCGGTGCCGGAGGCACCCACAATCGCGCTCGATCCTGACGTCGATTACGGCCTCGGCACCGGCCTGTTCCGCAAGGGCGATGTCGATGCGGCGCTGTCCGGTGCTGCCCACGTGATCCGCGCCACCTACACGCAGCCGTCGCGCCACCACGATGCAGTCGAGCCGTCCGCGACGCTCGCCGTCTGGTCGGGTGACCGGATCGAGCTCCATGACTCGGTCCAGCACGCAGCTAACATCAAGTCGGTGCTGGTGTCGATCTTCAAACTGCCGCCGGAGAATGTGCGCATTCTGGCGCCTTATACCGGTGGCGGCTTCGGCAGCAAGGGCTATGTGTGGCCCCATGAGGTGCTCGCCGCCGCCGCCGCCAAAGTCGTTGGCCGTCCGGTGAAGCTGGTGATGACCCGGGCCGACATGTACGCCAATGTGGGCTACCAGCCGGAAATCCAACAGCAGATCACGCTGGCGGCCGATGCGGACGGGCGCCTCCTCGCCGTCGCGCATGACTCCACCAACATCACCGCGATCGACCAGGACTACGTGGAGTTTTCCACCGCGGCGACGCACGGCGCTTATGGGACGTCGGCGATGCGGCTCAGCCAGAACGTCCGGCGCGCCCACGTGAACATTCCGACGCCGATGCGCGCGCCGCACGAAGGTCCCGGCATGTGGGCGCTGGAAAGCGCGATGGACGAGCTCGCCCAAGCGACGGGGCTCGATCCGCTGGAGCTGCGCCTGCGCAACTATGCCGAGGTCGACCCGGCGAGCGGCAAGCCGTGGTCCTCGAATAAGCTCAAGGACGCCTATCAGGAGGGCGCGCGCCTGTTCGGCTGGTGGGAGCGGCCGCGCGAGGCCGCGCGCGACGGCGACTGGATTCTCGGCACCGGCATGGCGAGTTGCGCGATGTCGACCTTCCGCTTCCCGGCGCAGGCACGCGTGCGGCTGCGCGCCGACGGCAGCGCTGTGGTGGAGACGAGCACCCACGATATCGGCACCGGCACCTACACGATCTTTCCGCAGATCGCCGCCGACGTGCTCGGCATCGAGCCTGCGCGGGTCACGTTGCGTGCGGGCGATACCGACCTGCCGCCAGCTGGTCCGGTCTATGGCTCGTCCTCGACCATGGGCACGGGCTCGGCGGTCATGCAGGCGGCGGAGCGGGTGCGCTCGGAGCTTGCACGGCTCACCAATCGGGCAGCGGGCGAATCGATTGCGGAGGCGATGCGCCGCGCCGGCCGCCACGAGATCGTCGCCGACGGCGAAATCACCCTGCCGGGGAATGTGCCGTTTGACGACAGCGGGCATGCAACGCCCTATGCGATGCGTACCTTCGGGGCGATCTTCGTCGAGGTTGCGGTCGATCCCGAACTCGGCCTCATGCGCCTGCGCCGCGCTGTCGGAAGCTACAGCGCGGGCCGTATCATCAATCCGCGTACCGCGCGCAGCCAGATGACCGGCGGCATCATCTGGGGCTGGGGCATGGCGGCCATGGAGGCGAGCCCATACGAACCGAGACTCGGGCGCTGGCTGTCGAAGAACTTGTCCGGCGTCGCGGTGCCGGTGAATGCGGACATTCCCGACATCGCCGTCCATTTCGTCGAGGAGTTCGACCGCCATGCGAGCCCGCTCGGTGCGAAGGGCATCGGCGAACTCGGTGCAACCGGCGTCGCGGCCGCGGTCGCCAATGCGGTGTTCCACGCGACGGGCAAGCGCATCCGTAGCCTGCCGATCCTCCCCGAGGCGCTGGTGCGGTGAGCCGGGGTGCTCGACGGGTGCGACCGGCCGCCACTGACCTCGACGATGTGACGCGTTACTTCACCAGGCCTTCGGCCTTCATCGCCTCGACGACCTTCGGACGCTGGCCGACGCGTGCAGCGTATTGCTCGATGACGGGCCATTCTCCGAGGTCGAACTTGACGAGTTTCGCCCAGCCGAGAACCGTGAACAGGTAGCCGTCGGCGACGCTGAACTTTTCGCCCAGGAGGTACTGCTTGCCCTCGAGCTGCTGGGAAAGCCAGTCGAGGCGCTTCGACAGGGTTGCCTTGACCGCTTCCTTCCATTCGGGACTCTGGGCGGGGTTGAACATCGAGCCCATCGACTTGTGCAGCTCGGAGGTGATGAAGTTCAGCCATTCTTGGAGCTTGTAGCGCTCCATCGTGCCCTCGGCGGGCGCGATGCCGGCAGCGGGATTCCGGTCGGCGATATACTGGACGATGGCAGGCCCTTCGGTCAGCACCTGGCCGTTGTCGAGCTGGAGCGCCGGCACGTAGCCCTTGCCATTGACGCCATTGAAGTCCCCGCCCGTTTCCAGCTTCTTGTCCTTCAAATCGACTTTTTGCAGGGAGAACGGAAGCCCGGCCTCGAGCAGGGCGATATGCGGCGAGAGCGAGCACGCGCCCGGCGAATAGAAGAGTTTCATGGAGGTTCTCCCTCAGCAGGTGGCGGTTGGAAAGTCCGGCTACCATGTCGGATCGTCGCGCCGGGGAGACATTGCACACCGCTTTCTGCTGGACAAGTACCCACCCTCCGGTAAGTTTTGAGATATGCCGAAGGCAATCAACACCCGGCGGAGCTGCGAGGGGAACGTCTTCGATCCCGGCTGCCCGTCCCGCGCCGTGCTCGGGGTGCTCGCGGAGAAATGGGCGCTCTTGCTGGTGCATCTGCTCGCCGGTGGCCCGGCGCGCACGGCGGAGCTGCGACGGCGGATCGGCGGTATCTCGGACAAGATGCTTATCCAGACGCTGCGGCGGCTCGAACGCAATGGCTTCGTGACGCGTCGCGCCTATCCCGAAGTACCTCCGCGGGTCGAATATTCGTTGACGGTGCTCGGCGCCTCGCTGAGCGAACCCATCACAGCGCTCGACCGCTGGGTCGAACGCCACCTCCAGGACATCGACATCGCGCAGCGTGAATTCGACCGGCGCATGGGATGACAGTCGTGCGGCGCCGAACCGTGAAGGCCTGCTGCCAAAGCGCACCCTCTCCCAGGGCTGCGCGCGTTGGAGGGGTGTAGGAGCAGTTCATCCATATGTCCCGTCACATCGGGATCACCGCTATGATGGGCACGGCTTTGCTGACATGACTGAGATGAAGCGCTGAACAATCGACGTTTGAGGCGTTCGTCCGGGGGGCCGCTCCCTCGCGGCCTGCTCCATCGCCACTACACGCGGCTGTTCACGACGTAAAACGGAGCGTCCGTCATGCCGTCGACCCAGCCGGCGTACCAGGCCTGCATGTGCGGCTTGATGCGCGCCAATATGTCGGCGCGCGCCCGATGCTCCGCCGACAAGCCGCCGGCACACACGGCGCGCACCTCAGCGGACAGCGCCGCCACGTCGATCGACGTTACCACGTGGTTGTCGACACACACCCGTCCGCCGACCACGACGGTATGCACGTCGGACCCCATCGCACGCTCGACGAATGCCTCGATCGGATCGAACGCCGGGTCGATCCACGGATCCCGCGCCACGCGGTCCAGATCCACCAGGATGGCGTCGCCCTTCCATCCCGGCAGCAGCGCGCCGACCTCGCCCTCAAATCCGCTGGCGCGCCCGCCGTTCAGCGTCGCGGTCTCAAGCGCGTCGTACGCGTCCATTGGCGGCGACGTCAGTTCGAAGGTGCTGAGCCGGTGGACCTTGTGCATCATGCGCAGCTCCATGACCGCGTCTTCGTCGTCGTTGATCGTCTTGTCGTCCATGCCCATCGCGACATTCACGCCGGCCGCGCGCATCGCCATCACGGGAGTGATTCCGTTACGCATGTGGAAGTTGCAGCTCGGGTGCGTCGTCACCGTCACGCGCCGGTCACCCATCAGGGCAATGTCGTCCGCGGTCACCCAAATAGCGTGGCCGAACGCCATGCGTCGATCCATCAAGCCCAGGTCGTCCAGCCATCTCACCGTCGGCTTCGCATTGCGGCGTAGACCCCACGCCTTCTGCACTGGGCTCTGCAAAAGGTGCATGTGCACCATCGTCCCGCCATGCGCGTCACTGGCCGCGCGTACCCGGCGCAGGAACTCCTCGCTGGCGCCATGCGCCCAGCACGGCGCCAGCAGGATGCGCGTGTCCGCGCCGTCATATGTCGCATGTAGATTGTCGAACAGCCCGAAGTAGTCGTCCATAAGTGCCTCGCGGTCCACCAGCACGAAGCGGCTGGCGTCCTCCCTCAGCTCGCTCGGCAAGGTGTCTAGGAATGCCTCGCCGCCCATCACCAACTTGCTCTCGTCGCGTAAGCCGGGGCTGAACGCCAGCCTTATGCCGGACTGTAGATAAGTCCGGATCGCCGCGTGAGCTCGACGCGCGCCTTCCGGCCCATCATCGTCGAACCCGTTGTGGTGCAGAGTGGTGCAGCCGCCGCGCAGGTGTCGCCAGGCGCACACGCCCGCTGTCAGCTCCGGCGGCAGCACCGGCATATACGTCCAGTCGAATAGCGCGTTCTCCAGGAAGTCGTTGTGCGCGCCCTTCTGGATCGGTGAGAGCCCGCGCCCATGGCTGTGCGCGTCCACCAGCCCGGGCAGCAGCAATTGGGTTCCATCGCCCAGCACACGAGCGCCGGGATGCCGCGCGTGCATCTCGGGGAACGGCCCGATGTCCGCCACCACGCCGTCCGTGATCGCCACAGCGCCGCCGGCGACCAACCCGGCCGACTTCAGCCGCGGATCGGTCAGCATGTGCCGCCCGCGCAGGATCAATGTCTCGCTCATCCGTCGCCCTCGAATGCACAGTCTCAGCTTGACGCCGCCCCGCCACGCTTGCAACGTCCGCCGCCTGAGCCAGGAATGCGGCACATCGCCCGGATCGGAAATCGTCCTGCTCGCCCCGGCAGATCCCCCAGCGATGTCTTGCAGGATCGGCAGCGCGCGCGAGCCAACTTGCAGGAATGTCTTCATTCGATCGGCGACGATCGGTTCGGAGCCAGCGGTCACCACCGAACGCTCTGCGCTGCGCCTCCGCGCCTCGGCAAAGGCGAACGCGACCACCGGCGTTGGCTACGCCGTCCTGCGCGCTCGCATTTCCACGAGAAGGGTCCAGGTCGATCCCCTGTCCCAGGATCTCTCGCCCAGCCACGTGAAAGACCGATCCGTGATCTCCACGAATCGCCAACGGTTCAGCAGGCCGTTATGGTCCTCGCCCATTTGCACGATATCGACACCAACGGCTCGGCCGATTTGGTGCGTCTCGACAGATCGACTGGGATCGAACCACGTTATGTGCCATGCGTCGATCACCGGGTCGTACCAGCGGAACGTCGAGCCGTAGGCGTGCCACGCTTCGGTCGGCTGCTCGCTGCGCAGCCGTCGCGCCGGATAGATCCACACATCCTGAATTGCTCGTCCATCGAGCACCCAGCTGAATTGCAATTCGCCTTCCGTACGGCTGATCGAGCCGTCGCGTTGATGAAAGTTGACGTCCAGCTGCCAGGATCCGACGAACCGGCCGTACAGCTCCAGCTTGGACGCCAGTTCATAATTCGCCTGGCCTGCCTGAAGGGCTTCCAGCATCGGTGTGTCTTGTTCGGTCATGGGTTCGAAGTCTCCCTTCGACTTTGCTCGATCGGGCGCCACGGAGATCATGCGTCGGATCCTCCGCAATAGGCCTCGACCCGGTAGCCATCGGGATCGACCGCGAAGGCGGCGTAGTAGTCGGGGCCATAATCCGGGCGCAGGCCGGGTTTTCCGTTGTCGCGCCCACCCGCGGCGAGGGCTGCGGCATGGAAATCATCCACGCTCGTCCGCGTCGGAGCCGTGAAGCAGAAGTGCAGGTTCGACTTGTCGTCGGGCGGAACAGGGCGCACCGCTTCGCCGACCCAGAGCGCGACGCTATGACGCCCGTACCCGAGTGAACCTGCACCCTCGCTCAGGCACTCATAGCCAAGGGGTTTCAAGGCAGCATCGTAGAAGCGCTTAGCCTTGCCGAGGTCGCGAACCCCGATCGATACGTGGTTGATCATCGAGCCATTTCCTCCATGAGAAGCATTTGGAAGTCCCCTAACCTCCAAGCTGGTTCCCATGCTTGGGGAAAATTGCTATTCTGAGGCCATGAGGAAGCGAGATCGGGATCATCCGGCAGGCTCGGCGCCTTGCCGCCGCGAGCCCCGAGGGCTCTCCGTTCCGGCACCGAGTTGGCCCGATCAGCGGATCCGCCGGGCAGCGCCAGTGTCAGTCCGGCCCTGGAGGGAGCTTGACGCTGGGAGCTTTCAAATAGACAACTGCAAACCAGCCGCCGTGAGGGCTACATTGGGCCCAATCGAGAACCCGAGGCCTCGAGGGCCATGTTGATTTCTGCCATTCGGGAAGATCTTTGCCTCAATTTCGCAAACACATTACTCTGGCGCGGCAGCGAAGCGCCGACCGAAAATCTGCATGATCTGGCCGACCTGCTGGGCTGGACCGAACGTTCCGCGGGGTTGGACTCGGAAACCAGTCGCGGCATCAGGAGCTTGGCGCATCGCCATCCACGAACGGCCGCGAAGGTTTTCGCTGAGGCCATTGCAATTCGCGAGGTCATCTTTCCAATCTTCAGCGCCATTGCCGTTGGCGAACCGCCTCGGAGTTCCGACTTCGTCGCGCTGCAGAGCGCGTTGGCAAACGCACCCAAGCGCGGCCAGCTTGAGCGTACAGGGCGGCGACTATGCCTGGCGCGTCGAGCGGTTCCGATTGTCGGCACCGACAATCCTGGCGTCCATTCTTTGGTCCGCCGGGGATCTCGTGCTGAACGCCAAGTATCGACGCGTCAGACGATGCGCAAATGAGCGCTGCCTGTGGCTGTTTGTCGACGAGAGCAAGAATGCGAGTCGGCGGTGGTGCGACATGACGTCCTGTGGGAACCGTGCCAAAGCGCGCCGACACTATTCCAAGATCAAGGAGCGTTAATTCCGGCGCACATACGCTGTCAGTAGAGGTCCGCGATGCGCGTCCTCAACACTGTTGCCCGAACGACCCCCCGCGCCGCTTGCGGGTTCGGCAGCCGACGCGACCAGAGCCGCAGGCGTCGAGCCGTGCTGCAGCGACGAATCCCAGTCGCGCCGGCTAAGCTTTCGGCCGCGCAAGCCTCGCCACGATGACCTTGACCACGCGACTGGAGCGCCTTGGCGAACACCGCGCGCGCATCAAGCATTCTCGGATACCGGCCGGCCTGCGGTGATCCCGCCATCGACCCTGGTAGGCATGTGATCGTCTTCTAACCACCAAGGCGGTTGCGCCACTATGGGAAAGTTGCTACTCCCGCGCTATGGGACTCGAGACCGGAGATCGTCGTGCAACCGCGGCCGGGTCGCCCAGCGGGGCATCGACGGTTCGGGATGTTGCATGGGGCGAGGGGTGGTGCATCAGTGAGTTAACATGCCGCCGTGGACCGACGGACCGGCCATTCGAAGAACGGCACGAACGGGTGACGATCGCCGCGGTTATCGAAGGGTCGTTCCAATATCGCGGTGACGTCGGAAAGGCACTCCTCTATCCCGGGTCGTTCCTCCTTGGGAATGCGGGAACATGCTTTGAGTGCGGGCACGTCGCAATCGCATCGTCATTCTTCGAAGAGATTGCTGCGACAATAGCTGGCTCGCACCGGTTCCGGTTTCCGGCGGCAATGCTTCCGGCAATTCGAGAACTGGCGTTGCCCGCCGTGGAAGCGGAAATCGGCGTAAGGGGCACGAGCCAAGTCGCGATGGAGGAGTTGGTCGTTCGATTGGCCGAGGCCGTGCTCCTCACTCTCTCCAGTGGTCACGGCGCAGCTGCTGCCCCCTCGTCACGGGACCAGCGGCGGGTCAGCGATGTACTCCGCTATGTTGAGGAAAACGCCGAACAGCCGCTCAGCTTGGCCGATCTTGCGGATGTGGCGCGCATGAGCAAATACCACTTCCTGCGGACATTCCGCCGGGACGTTGGCGTCACTCCCTATCAATTTCTGCTCAGCGTGCGACTGCGCCGGGCAGCGCTCTCGCTTTGCACAACTCCGTTAGCGGTCGCGACCATTGCGTTCGATGCCGGATTTGGCGATCTCTCAACGTTCAATGCCAAGTTTCGGGGGGTGTTTGGCATGAGCCCTCGCATGCTCCGCAGAATTGGGCTGACCGAGGTTATGAAATCATAAAGTTCGCAATCGACGATGGCCACGGCGATGCCATTGAACCCATCCTCGTCGCGTAAGGAGACGCCCTGCAGCGAGCCCGGAGACAGCGCTGGGCGACTTGGGGACCGACAACACGGCAGCAAGTGTGGCCGAACCTGCTCCCGCCGATGAAAGGCAACCCTGACGGGAGGGGCGGTGAGCCCCAGAGTCCCGTCAGTTGTCTTCAAGAGCGCACGCAGCGTAGTGGCGCGCGTATAGTCGCCCAGCGTGTGGGTGTTGCCCGCGCTTGGCTATGGTATTGCCACGCACGCGAGCGTCACGCGCTGCGCGCAGGACCAGGGTCGTACAGCGGGGCGAGCGCGTCAGGGCTCAGTACTTCAGTCCGGCGTCGCACAGCACCGTCGCCACCACAGCGGCAGACGGCAGACGCTCAGAGGCGAGCAGCCGAGCCGCCGCGCAGGCGTCTGCAGCGGCGGAGTAGCCGACGTGCAGCCCCTCGCGCGTCGCGAGCAGGTGGCGCCATCGTTCGGCTTCCACGTCGCTGATGGCGATGCTGAGGTCCATGAAGGCCGGGTTCCAATGGGGAGGCACCGCGCCGTACCCTGTTCCCTCGCAGGAGATGCTGCGGCTTGGAGACCGGCCGGCCAGCTAACGGCTCGCAGCCGGCGGGTTCAACCGTGGCGCAGACGATGGCGGAGTTGCGCACCCGCAGCGCCGCCGCCACGCCCAGGAAGGTGGCGCCCGTGCCGAACTCCAGCCGCTCCATGCAATCCGCCTCGGCACAAAGCGTGCCCGCCTCGTCGACGTGGTGACGCGTGGTGTTGAAGTCGCCGACGAAGACGGCTGGCACGGCACATCGCGCTGGCGCCTCGGCGACGAGTCGCTCCCAATAGGGACGTTTGCGCGCCAGGTTGGGCAGATAGACGCCGACGAGCCGGATCGGGCCGCCCGAGGCATCCAACATCCGATGGGGCTCCGGCATGAGGAGGCAGAGCGGCCCGTGCAAGGCAACCGGCTCACGCGCCGCAATCAGGAGGGCGTTATGCCGTGGCCCAGATCAGCCGGCGCGGCGCATCGATACCCCATGGCCTCCAGCCCCGCTCGGAGCCGCGACCCGGCCTCGCCGGCCCGGTACTCGGTCAGGACCAGCACATCGGCCGCCAGCTGCGCCAGCCCCGCTAGAATGGCTGGAACCCGCACGCCGCCGCCATGGCGCAGGTTCCAGGTCAGCAGGCGCATGGCGCGCCAAACACTCTGTTCGGAACAGAACTCGCTTGTACGCGGGCTGACAATCCCGGCTCGATCTGGGCGTCCGGTCCAATGTCGGGGCGCGACACAGGAGATCTTGTCACGGGCTGGAGGTGGCCTGGCTCTCCTGCGCCTTCTCGAGGGCAGATTTCTTGATCCTCTCGACGCCGTACCAGCCCCTCGATGTCCATGGCCTCGGCGAGGTCTACCTGGTAGTGGCCATTGGGCGTTTCAGCCGGATATTCCCAGAACAGGGTCCTCCCGTTCCACTGAAAACCGTCCCGATAAAAATGCACGTCGTCGTCCGGCCGACGCTTGAGGGCTTCTGCCAGCAGCAGTTGCACCTCCGTCTTGCCGCGCAAGATGCCTTTCTCCGGACCGAAGAAGGTCGGAACCAGCGGGCTCTGGATGGTGGCGTCGTCAGCGTAGAGTGCCATCAGGGCGTCCAAGTCGCGTTCGCGCACATACTTGTCCCAGAACTCGTAGATACGAGCGCCATCGGACTCGGCCGACGGCATGCTTGGACCTGCGGGAACTCATCGCAGCGCTCCGCTTGGCCATGCGATCCCACCCCCAATAGGCGTGGTGACGCGTGATCAGCCCGTCGCTGACCTCCCAGACCTCGACAAACGATGAGGTCTCCGACCGTTGGCCGTCGGGCGTGATCCGCGGGTTCTCCCACACGACCTTGTTGCCGTGGATGAGGGGGGCCGGGCCATGCAGAGGTCGTGCTTCGTTGGATACGCGCGCCAATTCTTCTGCCACTCTTTCGTAGAACGGGCGCGTCTCCTCCGGGCCTCGACACACGCCCTTTGTTTGGCCCAGGAGGTATGGAATCAGTGGGCTTTCGAGTACCGCATCCGGAGCATAAAGGTCGAGCAACCCGGAAATATCCTTCTCCGCGAGCGCCCTGTCCCAAGCTCGGGACATGCGCTCGATTTCAGCATGCGAAACCTCACCGTCGGATGGTCCATTCGCGACCGTAGGATCCATGCGTGCATCTCCTTGCATCGTGACGGCGATCCAGTCGGGCGGCTCGCCGCAACGAGCGACGGGCCGCCCTCGACCCGGCGCTGTCCGCGATGCCGCTGCCAGAGCCGACGACCTGCACTATCTCGAACTCACGCAGCTGGCGGCGCTCATCCGGACGCGCGACGTGTCGCCGGTGTCGATCACCCTCGCGCAGCTCGATCGCATCGCCGCCCTGGACGGCGCGCTGGCCAGTTACGCCCTGGTCATGGCGGACCTCGCCCTGGCGCAAGCCGAGGCGGCGGAGGCGGAGATTGCCGCCGGTCGCTTCCGCGGCCCGCTGCACGGCGTGCCGATCGCGGTGAAGGATCTGTTCTGGACAAAGGGCATTCCGACCGCGGCCGGCATGGCAATCCACAAGGACCGTGGTGTGCCGCCTGAACGCCGCTGGCGCCGTGCTGCTGGGCAAGCTGCAACTCACCGAAGGCGCCTATTCCGATCACCATCCCTCCGTGACGCCGCCGAAGAACCCTTGGAACGCCGACTATTGGCCCGGCATCTCCTCCAGCGGCCCTGGCGTCGCGACTGCTGCGGGTCTGTGCTTCGGCGCCCTCGGCTCCGACACTGGCGGCTCGATCCGCTGGCCATCCGCCGCGAACGGCCTGACCGGCCTGAAGCCGACCTGGGGTCGCGTCAGCCGCCACGGGGTGTTCGGGCTGGCGCCGTCGCTGGATCACGTGGGGCCGATGGCGCGCAGCGCTGCGGACGCCGCCGTGATGTTGGCCGCAATCGCCGGCGGCGATCCGAACGATCCGACGGCGATTCCCGATCCGGCGCCCGACTATCCGGCGGTCGCCGGACAAGGGGTGCGGGATTTGCGCCTCGGCCTCGATGTCGCCTGGAACGGCGACGACGTCGATCCGGCGACACAGGCCGTACTATCGGAGGCGATCGAGGTGTTCCGCGCACTCGGCGCGCAAATCGTCGGGGTGCGATTTCCCGACGTGACGCAGGCCGTCGCCGATTGGGCCCCCAATTGCGCGGTGGAGGCGGCCGTCGCGCATGCGGCGACCTATCCGGCCCGCAAGGCGGAATACGGTCCCGTCCTGGCTTCGGTCCTCGAGGCCGGGCGTGCATTGTCGGGGACCGACTTGCAAAGGATCCTGCTGCGGCGCATGGATTTTCGCGGCCGCGTCGCTGCTCTGCTCGCAGGGATCGACCTGCTGCTCATCCCCGTGCATCCGTTCGTACCCCTGACCCTCGACACGATCCGGACCCTCGGCGAGCAACCGGAACTCATCGCCAAGCTGCAGCGATACACTTGCCCGTTCGACATGACGGGCAGCCCAACCATCACGCTGCCTGGCGGATTTAGCGAAGCGGGACTGCCAATCGCGTTCCAGCTCGTCGCCGCCGATCTTGGCGAGGCGATATTGATCCGCGCCGCCGCGGCGTTCCAGGGTGTCACCTCCTGGCATCGTCGCCATCCGACCCTCTGACGCCATTGGTCGAGCATCATGTGGGAGTGAAACATGAGTGAGTTGGCCGCGAGCTTCCGCGAGGCGCAGCTCGGATATCTTCCCGGACTCCTGGGTTGGACTGGATCGATGCGGGGCACGGCTTTGTCAGAGGTCGGTTCGAGATCGGCAGGCAGCATCTTGCTCCAACGGGCTATCTCCATGCCGCCACGGTCGTCGCCCTGGCGGACTCGGCCTGCGGGTTCGGCTGCCTATCGTCCTTGCCGAAGGGAGCGTCAGGCTTCACGACAGTCGAACTAAAAGCGAATTTCATCGGCACGGCGCGGGACGGGACAGTGACCTGCGACGCACGCCTGGTGCATGGTGGCCGAACGACCCAGGTGTGGGACGCCGAGGTGAAAGGCGAGACCATGGGCAAGACGATTGCGTTGTTCCGATGCACCCAGATGGTTCTCTATCCGCAGCCGTTGCGCTCGCCCTGAACTTCTGGTCTGTGGGGGAGCGAAACGGGACCGCGACAAGGCCATGCCTCCCTCCAGGCTGGCGTGCACTGGCGGAAAGCGGCAAACTCGCTGCCTCTGGGCAGGGATCTTGACGCTGGCGAGCAAGCGGAGGGAAACGTGGATACGACGATCACGCACACAGCCGATACGGCGACCGATGCGCGCAGTGTTCCCGTGCATCAGATACTCGCGGAGGACATCAAGTCCCTCGGCATCGACACGGTGTTCGGGCTGATGAGCGACGACACCGCGGTGTTCGTCACCTCACTCGATGCGATCGGCGTGCGCTTTTGCGGCGCGCGACACGAGAACCAGGCGGTCGCGATGGCCGAAGGCTACGCCGCCGCGACCGGCAGGCTTGGCGTCGCGGTGATCGGTCGTGGCCCGGCCGCCGCCAACGGCCTGCACGCCTCGGTCTATGCCAGCCGCACCGGCTCGCAGGTGCTGATCATCTCGGGCGATGCGCCGGCGCCGGGCGGTAGCCCGAACGGGCTTGGCCCGGACTACAAGGCGTTCAACGCCGCCGCCGTGCTGGCCGCCGCCGGGCTGCGTACCTTCCTCGCCACCAGCGCCAATGCGGCGCGCAGCGCGCTCGCCGACGCGGTCGCGGTGGCGCAGAGCGGCACGGTCGCGATGCTGCTGCTGCCGGTCAACGTGCAGCTCGCCGAGGTCGCGCTGCGCGACGGCGACGGACCGCGCGCGCGTCTGCGCACGCCGCGCCCGCCCGCCGCCGCGCGGGCGCAATCCATCGCCGCGGCGGCGGCGGTGCTGGAGCGGGCGCGCCGGCCGCTCATCATCGCCGGCCTCGGCGCGCATCGCGCGGGCGCGCGCCAAGCGCTGGAGCAGCTCGCCGAGCGGATCGGCGCGCTGCTCGTGACGTCGCTCAAGGGCAAGGATCTGTTCCGCGGCAGCCCGTACAACCTCGGCGTCATCGGCTCGTTCTCGCATTCGGCGGGGCGGCGGATGATCGACCAGGCGGATTGCGTGCTGGTGTTCGGCGCCGGGCTCAACCTGCTGACGATGAGTTTCGGGATGTCCGTGCCGCAGGGCGTGCCGGTGATCCAGGTGGACGCGGTGCGCGGCAATATCGGCCGCTGGACCACCGCCGATGTCGCGGTGGTCGGCGATGCGAAGCTGGTCGCGGAGCAATTGATCGAAGCGGTTCCCGAGCGGAAGGCGAGCGACAAGCCGTTCCACGACGAGGAAACGCGGCGGATGCTCGCTTCCTTCGACATCGCGGGCGACTTCCAGGCGGCGCATACGCCGCGCACGGTCGACCCGCGCGCGCTCGCCGTCGCGCTGAACAAGCTGCTGCCGGAGAAGCGCAACCTCGTGTACGACGCGGGCAATTTCCTGGGCGTCGTGCCCTACGTGGCGGTGCCCGATCCGGGGCATTTCAAGATGAGCAGCGACTTCGCCTCGATCGGGCTCGGCTTCGGCACGGCACTCGGCTTCGCGAAGGGGCGCCCCGACGCGACGACGGTGCTGTTCGTCGGCGACGGCGGCTTCCTGATGACGATGGGCGAGCTCGAGACCGTGGCGCGCGAGGATCTGCCGCTGGTGATCGTGCTGATGAACGACTGCGCCTATGGCGCCGAGCTGCATTTCCTGAAGATGCGCGACCTGCCGGTGGCGAAGTCGGTGTTTCCCGATGTGGATTTCGCGCCTGTGGCGGAGGCGTTCGGCTTCCAGGCGGCGACGATCCGCACGATGGACGACCTGCTCGCGCTGGCGCCGCTGCTCGCCAAGCCGGAGGGGCCGGTGTTTCTCGATTGCAAGATCAACGCCGCCATCGCCGCCCCGTTCATGGGCGAGCTGGTGGAATACGAAAAGAAGCATCACTGAGGCGCGTCGTTCATGTCCGAAATGAATCATCCTCAGCCAGCACCCGCAGTGGATTACGGGCCGGAGGAAGCGGCGATGCGGGCCTATCTGCAAGCGGGCGAGCGGCGCGCGTACGAGCTCGGCAACCGCGGGCCCATCCGGTTCACCGTCGACGGGACCGTGCACCCGGAGATTCTCGATGCCTATTGGCGCTGCGGCTTCTACATCTTCGAGGGCGTACTTGGTCCCGAGGAACTCGCCGAGATCGAGACGGACCTGTTCGACATCCTGGATCGCCTGCCGACCGAGCGAAACTCCCCGGTCGACCGCAAGGGCCGCCCGGCGCTCGGGTCGGACTGCACCGCGCCGACGCTGTTCTGGTCCAAGCCGCTTGGCGACCCGTTCGGCGGTACGAGCCTCGCCAATGGCCGGCACCCGATAAAGATGTTCGAGCCGAACGCGGCGGCTGACGCACCGCAGGAGGTCGTCTATCTGATCCTCGGATCGCTGCAGTTTTCCGAGGCGGCCTTGCGCGTCTACGGCCATCCTCAGCTCCTCGCGGTGGCGGCGGCGATCAACGGCGCGGATTTCGTGCCGTTCACTGATGCGTTCTTCATCAAGGAGCCGGGCCGCGGCGCCTCGGTCGCCTGGCATCAGGACGGCGTGACGCACTGGGACAGCCCCGATTGGGACGAGGGCTCGCACGGCTTCAACTTCATGGCGCAGCTCTATGGCTGCACCTCCGCCAACGGCGTCTGGGTCGTCCCCGGCTCCCACAAGCGCGGCCGGGCCGACATCAAGGCGATGGCCGCGGCAGCGGGAACCGAGCGGCTTCCCGAGGCCGTGCCGATCATCTGCAAGCCGGGCGATGTCGCGATCACGAACCGTCAGGCGGTGCACGGCTCCTTCGCCAACACGAGCCCCGATTGGCGAGTAACGGTGAATTTCGGCTTCCACCGCCGCCGGTCGGTGCTCGGGGTCCGGGGCGGCGGCCTGCACAGCGCGCCGGCGATCTACGATGCGGAGCGCATCCGCGAGCGCGCCCGGATCATCGGCTATGCCATCGACGCGCGGCGGCGCCGGTTCCCGGATGAGAGCCCGTTCCTCTATGCGCCGCACGCCGCTGCGGGCGAGACCTACCGTTGGGACGCCGCGGCCAAGGCCGGGATCAAGGACTATAATCTGCTCGATCTGAGCATCTGAACGCGCGCGACGGCGACTCAGCCATCCGGACCCGTGCTCGCTGCCGAATCCCGAGCAGTGACAAAAATCCGAAACCCAGCAAGGCGATCGTCGCGGGCTCTGGAACGACCTGACGCCAAGTGCCGGCGAACTGGCACACGCCGGTTCTCCCGCAGGAAGCGGGGTTGCCGGCGTCGGAGTTGAACAAGCCCGAACTCGCCGGGCTGCCCAAGGCGAAGGTGAAATCGCTTGCCGTGTTGTTGAAGAGCACTTGTCCTGTCGGGATCCCGCCTGGGCTGCTTTCCAGGTCAACCGCCCAGAATGGCCCAACCGCAGGATTCCCCGCGGCGAAGTCGGTGTATGTTGCGTTGAGCGATGCGTCGGGCGGTGCATCCGCCTCGACCGCCTTGAAGTCGATCGCCGTAACACCAGTCCCAGAGAGGTCCGGGGGAGTCGATTGGCTCCCAAAGAAGAACCTCCGACTGATCGTCACGCCGCTGGCGAACGCCGCGTTGGACAACGCCAAGGAGCCCGAAACCTGGAGCACGCCCGCCGGGCTGCTCCCGGTCGCGGTCAATGCGAACATGACGTCGGCTGCGGCCGGGGTGCTCGGCAATTGGGCGGCAAGCAGAAGCGCGGCGGCTGCAAGCGAGGGGGACTTCATCTAGGCAACCTTCCTCCGGGCGTGGAGCGCATGGCCCAGCCCAATGGGTCGGGCGAACGTGCGCGCCCCGTTCATGTGTCAGTCTTGATCCCACGGCATCTCTCGCGCAACGCGAATTCCCCATTGCGCCGCAGACGAAACGATCCGATTCAGGCGATTGGCGCCGATGTAATCCCTGAGAGCAAGACGCTGCGACCGATGAAGCGTTGACGGTCAGCGGGCGACTCGGCCTACAAACCCGCTCCGCCGCGGCGATCTACTGGGGCACTCTCGATGTCGCATCATGGATAGTGTTGCGCTCGACGAGCCTTGATCGCTGCTTGATCTACAAAGATGGCCAATGCCAATCCCCGGAAAGGAACCCGTTAACCCTTTTTTAGGATTTGCCGCCTAAATGCATTGGTGGCTCGGGCAAGTTTCTGGGCTATATCGCGCTGTCGTCCAAATATGAGCACTGCTCAGTTGCTTGCCGGAAAACGAGCGGTCTATAGACGCAAATTGCAATTTTATGAAGGATATGTCCGCCTTGACAACATATTACGTTAGCTCTGTCGCAGGAAGCGACAGCAATCTCGGCACGTCTTCTGCAACTCCACTTGCGACACTGCAGTCAGCGGCCAATCACACGCGGCCAGGTGATGTAGTGCAGGTCATGAGCGGCACCTATACCGCGCCGTCTTCTGCATATGATGTGCTGGATATTCGCACGTCGGGGACAGCTGGCGCACCAATAGTCTATCAGGCCGCACCTGGTCAGCATCCCATCATCAACTCCTCAGGTCACACCGCTGGCATTGTGGACGAGGGTGCGTCCTATATTACGATCAGCGGGTTTGAAGTGACCGGCAACTCCAGCGGCCAAGCCCCTACAAACACCAAGGGTATCGCGGTCTGGGCGAGTAATGGCACACCGGTCCACGTCACCGTCCAGAACAACGTCGTTCATGATCAGCCAGGAGCGGGGATATGGGCGGGACATGGAGACTATATCTCCGTCCTCAACAACACGGTGTATCGCAACGCGTTCTGGAGTTCGAACGCGGATAGCGGGATCAGCATCGGATGGATGCAGAGTACCGACGGCAACACCGGTTACAAGACCATCGTCTCGGGCAACACCGTATTCGACAATCGGGAGAACATCCCGTGGTCTTCCACCGGCACCATAACCGACGGCAACGGCATCATCGTCGATAGCAACAACTCCACCGGCTATAATGGCCGGACCCTGGTTGAGAACAATCTGACTTATGGCAATGGCGGCAGCGGCGCACACGCAATCGCCAGCAACAACGTCGACTTCTTTTACAACACTGCCTACGACAACAATCAGAACTCCCAGTCTGCAAGAGGGCCAGATCCTTGCGAACGGCAGCACCGGCGTCCGCATCGAAAACAACATCATGGTCTCCTCGCCAGGAGGCGTCGTGAATGGCGGCTCAAACGGCGTAACCTACGACTATAACGACTATTTTGGCGGCACGGTTCGTACCCAAGGCGCCCACGACATCGTGGCGAATCCGGGGTTTGTCTCTCCTGGGACGGGGAACTTTGCATTGGCGGCCGGGTCGCCCGCCATCGACAGCGCGACTGCCGCCTTCACGGTCCCGACCGATGTAGCGGGCAATCCTCGCCCAGCTGGGGCTGGGGACGACCGCGGAGCTTACGAGTATCAAGGGGCATCCGCCCCGCCAAGCACGCCTCCCGGGTCAAGCACCCCCCCACCACCCACACCCACACCCACACCGACGCCGACGCCGACCCCCACGCCGATCGCCACCAACGACACGCTCGTCCTGAACTTGGGCGCCGATCTCTATGGCGGTCCTCCGCAGTTCCTAGTCGCGGTGGACGGCAAGCAACTGGGTGCGGCCCAGGCTGTCACCGCCACCCACAGTTCCGGCCAGGGGCAGGATTTCAGCTTCGCCGGAACTTTCGGCGCCGGCCCGCACGATGTGGCAATCTCGTTCATCAACGACGCCTACGGCGGCACGCCGCAGACGGACCGCAATTTGTACGTCAATTCGATCAGCTATGACGGCCACCATTACGCCGATACTGCGTCGCTTTTCTCCAACGGCACGGTGCATTTCTCGATACCGGTAAATCCTGCCGCCTGATTACCCTCCGCTCCGGCAGAGATAGCCTCTCCGCCGGAGCGGAACTTGGGCTTATGCGGCTGGCCGCAGGCCGACCGCGCGACGCGCTCCCCGCACCTCGCGAGCGAGCGGCAACTTCGTCCTTGTGCAGCGAGCGATGCGCCCAGTCGGGTGCGCTCAGTAAGGCGGCGGGCTGGTTAGCTCGCCGCCGTCTGCGTCCGCAGCTCGCGGGCGCGGGCGAGCACCTTGTTCTCGATCTCTCCCACCGTCTCGGCACTCACCGGCGCGTCGACCCATTGGCCGTTCTGCTGCACCTGGCGGAAGATGGATACGCGGATCGCGTCGGCGCGGAGCTGGCGGCCCAGGATGTAGGCGGTCGCCTTGAAGCGCTCGCCGTTCGCCGCCGGCGGCTCGTACCAGTCGGTGATGATCACGCCGCCGAACGGGTCCGCCGAGGAGAGCGGCATGAAGGACAGCGTGTCGAGCGCGCCGCGCCACAGATACGCGTTGACCCCGAGCGCCGCGCCCTCGTCCTTGCTGCCGCCGCCGGCATTCTTGCCGACGCCGAGCACCAGCCCCTGCTCGCTGAACAGCCGGCCCTGGCCGCCGCCGCGGTTCTGGTCGGTGTTGTATTCGGAGTCGCCGTTGCCGCCGGCACCCTGCGGCAGCTTGGGCGCGGCGTCCCCGCCACAGGCGGCCAGCCAGCCGCAGGCGAGCAGGAGAGACACGATCGGAGGCGGGCGCAGGAGCATGGACGACCCTCTGAGGGCGAATGTGCCGAGGCACGATCGGCGATGTCTAGCCCGAGTGTTGCGATTCCGCCAAGCTCGGCCGTGCGCCGGCGCCGCCGAGTGCTGGATCGCGCCGGGGTAGCGGGGCGTCAGATCGCGACGCGCACCCCGAGCTCGACCACGCGGTCGCCCGGAATGCGGAAGAACTCGGTGGCGGGCACCGCGTTGCGCGCCATCACCAGGAACAGCCACAGCCGCCAGATCGGCATCTTCGGCACCATCGCCGGGACCAGCACCTCGCGGCCGAGGAAATAGCTCGCCTGCATGGTGTCGAACGCCACACCGCGCTCGCGCAGACCCTCGAGGGCGCGGGGGATGTTGGGGCTCTCCATGAAGCCGTAGCGCAGGATCACGCGGTGGATGCCGGGGGCGAGCTCGTGCACCTCGCTGCGCCGCTCGCCCTTGGCCTCCGGCACGTCGAGGTTTTCCACCGTGACGAACAGCACCCGCTCGTGCAGCA
The DNA here is from genome assembly GCA_963799825.1 of uncultured Alphaproteobacteria bacterium. Lineage (GTDB taxonomy): Bacteria > Pseudomonadota > Alphaproteobacteria > Acetobacterales > Acetobacteraceae > JAFKFI01. The sequence goes on along the minus strand of CAWCYL010000006.1, from coordinate 259,886 downwards.
CCTTGTTGTGCTTGAGGTTGTGCAGCAGCGCGGTGGGCACGTAGTCCGGGTTGCCGGTGAGGAACACCGCCATCCCCGGCACCCGCACGGTGCGCGACTGCGGTAGGCGGGCGAGGAAGGAGGCGAGCGGCAGGCTGTCCTGCTTCCAGCGCGCCAGCAAGAGGTCGCGCCCGCGCTTCCACGAGGTCATCAGCCCCATCAGTGCCAGGCCGAGGATCAGCGGCACCCAGCCGCCCTCGGGCACCTTCAGCGCGTTGGCCGCGAAGAACACGAAGTCCACCATGAAGAAGAAGCCGAACACCGCCAGCGCCACCACCCGCGGCCAGCCGAACTGGCGGCGGAACACCACCACCGCCAGGACCGTGGTGCAGAGGAAGGTGCCGGTGACGGCGATGCCGTAGGCGGCGGCGAGGTTGTCGGAGGTCTTGAAGGCGAACACCAGGACCAGCACGCCCACCAGGAGCGCCGCATTCACCTGCGGCAGATAGATCTGCCCCTCCTCGGTGATGCTGGTGTGGCGCACCGTCAGGCGCGGCAGGAAGCCGAGCTGCATACATTGCCGCGCCATCGAGTAGGCGCCCGAGATCATCGACTGGCTGGCGATCACGGCGGCGACGGTCGCCAGCACGACCATCGGCAGCTGCAGCCAGCCCGGCGTGAGCAGGAAGAACGGGTTCACCGTGGCGGCCGGGTCGGTGAGCGTGAGCGCGCCCTGGCCGAAATAGTTGAGCAACAGGCAAGGCAACACGAAGAACGTCCAGCTGAGCCGGATCGGCTGCGCACCGAAATGCCCCATGTCAGCATACAGCGCCTCGGCGCCGGTGACGCAGAGCACGACCGCGCCGAGCACGACGAAGGCCAGCATCTTGTACTGGACGCACAGCGCCACGGCGTAGCCGGGCGAGACCGCGAGCAGCACGAAGGGGTGCATCAGGATCTCGACCAGGCCGAGCAGGCCGATGGCGAGGAACCACAGCGCCATCACCGGGCCGAACACCCGCCCGATGCTGGCGGTGCCGCGGAACTGCAAGGTGAACAGCGCCAGGATCACCACCGCCGCGATCGGCAGCACGTATTGGTGGAGGTCGGGTGCCGAGACCTCGAGCCCCTCGACCGCCGAGAGCACCGAGATCGCCGGGGTGATCACGCCGTCGCCGAAGAACAGGCAGGCCCCGGCGATGCCGACGAGGCTCAGCACGCGCTTGATCAGGGCGCCCACCGAGACGCGCTGCGCCAGCGCCATCAGGGCGAGGATGCCGCCCTCGCCCTTGTTGTCCGCGCGCATGATGAGCACGACGTACTTGATCGTCACGATCAGGATGAGCGACCAGAAGATCAGCGACAGGATGCCCATGATCTCGACGGTGCTCACCGGCACGTCGCCGAACATCCCGAGGCTCGCCTTGAAGGCGTAGAGCGGGCTGGTGCCGATGTCGCCGTAGACCACGCCGAGCACGGCGAGCAGCACGCCGAGATTGGGCGCGGGGCGACGGACCGGATCGGCGGAGGCGGCCACGCTCATGTCGCGCTCATCGAGGTATCTCTGCGCCTGCGCCCGGCGCCCGGGCTTCCATCGCGCCGGAGCCTTACGCGCCCGGCTGCCGCGGTGCAAGAACGCCGCCCCGGCGCGGAAGATCGCCCCCTCGCCTACCGGGCGCCGAAGATCGCCGAGCCGACGCGGACATGGGTGGCGCCGTGGGCGATTGCGGTCTCGAAGTCGGCGGACATGCCCATCGAGAGCACGCCGAGCCCATGCCGCGCGGCGCACTCGGCGAGCCAGGCGAAGTGCGGCGCGGGATCCTCCCCGGCCGGGGGGACGCACATCAGCCCGGCCAGGGCGGCGCCGAAGCGGGCGCGGCAATCCTCGATGAAGCGGTCTGCCTCGTCCCGCGCGACCCCGCTCTTCTGCGGCTCGGCCCCGGTGTTGACCTCGATGAGCAGGGTGGGCGCGCGGCCCTCGCGCGCGACGGCGGCGGCGATCGCGTCGGCCAGGCGAGGGCGGTCGAGCGTCTCGATCACGTCGGCGAGCCGCACCGCGTCGCGCGCCTTGTTGGTCTGCAGCCCGCCGATGACGTGCAGCCGCAGCGCCGGGAATGCTTCGCGCAGCCGGGGGAACTTGCCGGCGGCCTCCTGCACCCGGTTCTCCCCGAACACCAGCTGCCCGGCGGCGAGTGCCGCCCGTACCGCCTCGGCCGGCTTGGTCTTGGAGACCGCGACCAGGCTCACCTCCTCCGGCCGCCGCCCCGCCCGGATGGCGGCGGCGCCGATCCGCTCCATGACGCGGCACAGGTTTTGGGCGATGGCGTTGTCATGAGCGTCGGACATGGCGTGACCTTGATCCGCGCGCCGCTCGCGTCAAGCAGTGCATCCACCGTCATGCCCGGACTTGTTCCGGGCATCCACGCCTCGCGGTGTCGCCCGGAGTAGGTGTGGATGGCCGGGACAAGCCCGGCCATGACGGTGGGGAGCGGTGCCACAGCGCCCCTGTGTCGCGTTCGCCACAGTGTTTCGGAAATGCCGCGCCGAACCTGTCCTGGCTGTTGCGGGATCGTGAGCGTCCTCGCAATACTCCTCATCAGGTCTGGCTGCTCCCGCCCGTGGGGGGCGCGTCCGCCCGAGTTGGCGGCGCGCCCGTGGGTCAACGGGGCGGGGCCTGCAAACGTCCCGCCGGGGTCGCCCCGGTGATATGAGGAGGAATAGATGCGTAAGCTCCTGCTGGCCACCGTGGCGGCACTTGGCGTGACCACAGGCTATGGCGCCGCGTACGCGCAGCAAGCCGACGATTCGGGACAATCCACCGTCAGCGCCTTCGGCGGCACCGCGACGGGCCCGGTGCAGGCGCCGGGCACCTTGGTGGTCCGCCTCAACGGCCGTGTCTACAGCCAGGGCGGCATCCTCAGCGTCGGCAACGCGAACGGCACCTACTACTACAATCCGCAGACCGGGACCGCCTCGGAAGTTCCTTTCGTCCAGGGCTTTTCCCCCTCGCAGACCGCGGTGACCATCGCCGGCATCTCCACCCTGCAGGGCGGGCCGCAGATCTTTCCGCAGTTCTTCGGCACCGCGGCGCAGGCGACGCAGCTCGGCTTCCGTCCGAGCGGCCCGAACCAGAACGTCTCGGTCGTCGTGGGAAACCCGCAGACCAACAAGAACGGCAATTACGGCATCTACTCGTATTTCCGCCTGTATCCGGGCTTTGACGGCATCGCCGCGAACGGCCTGAAATACGGCGCCGGCGTCGAGATCCGTCAGGACGGCAACTACCCCGCCGGCAACGGCAGCGGCGGCAGCATCTCGGCCAACTCGGCGCGCGACGGCATCCTCTACGTCCGCCGTGCCTGGGGCTATGTGGGCGCCGACAGGCTCGGCATGGTCCGCTTCGGCGAGACCGACGGCCCGTCCGACCTGTTCATGGTCGGCAACAACGAGAACTTTGGCGACGGCGGCTGGAACGGCAGCGCCGCGGCCTACCTGCCGACCCAGCTCTGGATCTACTGGCCGTTCGCCGACGGCGGCAACCTCTACTCGACCCAGAAGATCGTCTACCTCTCGCCGGCCTTCGCCGGGTTCGACTTCGGTGCGTCGTTCGAGCCGACCACCGCCGGCGCCAACGGCGCCGCGGCCAACCAGGGCTGCAACGCGCCGAACCTCGGCACCGCCGGCGGCCCCTATATCGCCAACGGTCCGGGCGTCGCGGGCGCGGGTTGCGCACAGCTCATCTCGACGACCACTGGCGACATCGCGCGGCGCCGCAACACCTACGACATCGGCGCCCGCTACCGTGGCCTGTTCGGTCCGGTCGGCTTCGCGGCCTATGTCGACTACATCGGCAGCGGCACGGTGGGCGACAACATGGTGGCCGCGCACCAGCAGCTCGACGGCCTGAGCGTCGGCGCGGGCGGAGCGCAGGTGACCTATGGCGGCCTGACCATCGGCGCGATGGCGCAGGGCGGCCGCAAGAACGGCGCCGGCAGCTGGACGCAGGCACCGAAGGGCGGCTCGGACGAGGTCGCGGTCGAGTTCGGCGGCTCCTACACCTACGGGCCGTTCGTCGCCGGCGCGCACATCTTCCGCGTCTGGTCGGCGGCCAACTCCGGCCCGGCCTTCAACCCCGACGGCACCCTCTCCGGCGCGCTGCCGTCGGTCGGTCAGCGGCGTGAGACCGGCATCGCGGTCGGCGGCACCTACTCGGTGGCTCCGGGCTTCGCGCTCAACCTGACCTACATCTGGGGCGAGCGGGCGCAGAACGGCAACGACTTCCTGACCACCCAGGTCTCCTATCCGGCGAACGCGGCGAACACCTTCGGCTGCGGCCCGAGCGGTGCCCCCGGCGCGACGGCGGCCTGCCTGCACAACAAGGTCACGGCCTCGGGCATCATGCTCGGCGCGCAGCTGACCTGGTAATCGCCCGTCTCCCGGCTCGCGCCGGAAAGGCGGCGGGGTTCCCCCCGCCGCCTTTTTCTTGCCCGATCGGGACGCGGCGCAGAGTCTCGCCCCCGCCTCCCGCCGTCATCAACTCAGAATCTATTGACATTCCTCCTAACTAACGCTATACACCGACGATGCCTGACGACGCCCCGCCCCCGATCGGCGTGATCCACCGCTTCTCCCGCTTCATCGAGGCGCTGAAGCGGGCGATGACCGAGGGTATCCGGCCGCGGGAGCACGCGCTGGCGGCGATGGCGGTGCCGTTGTGGAACTATCTCGGGCGCACGATGCGGCGTCTCGCCATCCTTCATGCGCGCTTCGCGGCCGGGACGCTCGCCCCGGCCTCGGACCGTGGCGCCACGCGCCAGCCGGTATCGGACCGCCCGAGGACAGTGCGCCGGCCGCCCGGCATTCCGCGCGGGCCGGTGCTGCTGCGGTATTATCTGGTGCATTTTGTCGCCCCGCTGCGCGAGCTGGTGGACGATCCCGAGATGCGGGCGCTGCTGGCGGCGACGCCGCAGGCGGGGCGGCTGCTGCGGCCGCTGTGGCGCAAGCTGACCCCCGATCCGCTGCCCGAGGTGCTGCGCCTGCCGCCCAAGCGGCCCAAGCCGCCCCGCTCGCCGCGACCGCGCTTGGCGCGACCGGAGCGGGCGAGGCCGCCCAAATTGCCGGCCACCGCGCCGCCCCGGCGGCGCACGACCATTGCGGCCGGGCCGCCTTGCCTGCCCCCGTGGCCGCCCCCGCTCTGGCCGGACTGACGCCGCGCCGCCCTCGCGGGGTGCCGTGGTCTGGGTTGCAGCCCGACATGGCGGTGCTGAAATGGATGGTGGGCACCCTTCATCCGCTGGTGCTGGCGATCCTCGTCAAGCTTTTTATCCCGTGACGAGACGTGGGGAAAATTGCCCAGCGGTTGCATCACGCGGCCCTTGATCCGCCTCGCGCGGAACGCTAGATCGAAGTCGTGGGAGTTCCCGAGGTGCCGCGATGACCGAGAACCCAGCGTGCCCCGCAACCACCGCCCCCGCAACCATCGCTGGCGTGGCGCGTCTTGCCCTGCGTGCGGCGGAACCCGTTCCGCTGCCCACCACAATGGAATCGAATTGATGGATGACGGCCCTAGTCGCTGCCGGACCCCACGGTCCGGACCAGGCGTGAAACAGGACCGGACGTAACAGGAGACCCAGCCGTCTCCTTGCCGTCCGGGATCGACGGACGAGGATGACGGATGGAGTTCGCGACCCGCTCCCCCCCGAATGCCGTCTCGCCCGCCGCCATGACCGGCGCGGCGGCGGGCGAGGCCGCGATCGCCGTGCCCGTGCCGCCCGGCGCCGTGCCGGCGATCGGGTCGGGCCGCACCTGGCGGCTCCGCGCGCTGCATTTCCTGGTGGTCGCCGGGCCGGGCCTGATCGTCATGGTAGCCGACAACGACGCCGGCGCCGTCTCCACCTACACCCAGGCCGGCGCGCAGTACGGCACCTCGCCTGCTGTGGATCCTCGTGCTGCTGCTGCCCGTCACCTATCTCGTCCAGGAGATGGTCGCCCGGCTCGGCATCGCCACCGGCCAAGGCCACGCGGCGATGATCTACCAGCGTTTCGGCCGCTTCTGGGGCCGCTTCTCGCTGGTCGACCTGGTGGTGGTGAACTTCGTCACCCTGGTCTCCGAGTTCGCCGCCGTGGCGCTGGCCGCCCGCCCGCTCGGCATCGCCCCCGAGCTCGCCGTGCCGCTCGCCGCCGATCGGCCTGGTCGTGCTGGTCGGCACCGGCAGCTATCGTCGCTGGGAGCGCATGACCCTCGCACTCTGCGGCCTCAACCTCGCCTGGCTGTTCCTCGCCTGGCAGGTCGGCCCGAGTGCCGCCGACATCGTGCGCGGGTCGGTGCTGCCGAGCGTGCCGGCGGGCGGCATCACCGGCGAGTTCGTGTTCATGGCGATCGCCCTGGTCGGCACCACCATCGCGCCGTGGCAGTTGTTCTTCCAGCAGAGCTGCGTCGCCGACAAGCGGCTGCGCTTCGCCGATCTGCGACTGGCCCGGCTCGACACCTTCCTTGGCGCCGTCGCCGTCGTGGTGTTCGCCGGCCTGCATGATGCTGGTGGGCGACGCGCTGCACCGGCAGGGCGGCGCCTACACCGACCCCGCGCAGATGGCCGAGGCGCTGGTGCCGTCGATCGGCCGGCTCGGGCGGACGCTCATCCTGCTGATGATGGTCAACGCCGCCCTGCTCGGCGCCACCGCGATCTCGCTCTCCTCGGCCTGGGCCTGCGGCGAGGTGATGGGCTGGCGCATCACCCTGCAGTCGCGGATCAGCGAGGCGCCGGCGTTCTACGCGATCTACGCCGCCTCCGTCGCGCTCGCCGCCGGGCTGGTGCTGATCCCGCAGCGCACCGTTGCAGAGCATCATCATCGGCGTGCAGGTGCTGTCGGGCGTGATGCTGCCCTCCGCGCTGGTGTTCCTGCAATTGCTGCTGAACGACCGCGCGCTGCTCGGCCCGCGCTTCGCCAACCGGCCCTGGAACAACCGGGTGAACTGGACGGTGATCGCGGTGCTGTTCGCCCTCTCCCTGGTGCTCGCCGCCCAGGTGCTGCTGCCCGGCCTGTTTCCCTCGCTGTCCTGACGAAGCGGAGTCCCGTCATGTCCGACACCATGTTCGACCCCAGGCTGCTCCGCTCCCGCGCCGCACCGGTGGTCCATCCGCTCGACGACGCGCCGGAAGAAAAACTGTTCCGCGCCGATCTCGGCCGGATGCCGCTCACCCGCTCGGTGAAGATCTCGCTGCTGCTGCTGCAGGCGCATCTCGCGCTGATGCTGGGCCTGATCGGCTGGCGGCTGCTCACGCTCGCCGGTTTCGTCTGAGGCGGGCGCGGCGGCCGGTGCCTGCGGCCACCATTTCGTTGGAAACTTTTCCTGGTCTTCCTTCGCCTCGGCTGCACCAGCTTCGGCGGGCCGGTGGCGCATCTCGGCTATTTCCGCGCCGAGTTCGTCGCGCGCCGGGGCTGGCTGAGCGAGCCCGCCTTCGCCGACATCGTCGCGCTCTGCCAGTTCCTCCCCGGCCCCGCCAGCAGCCAGGTCGGCATCGCGATCGGCATGACGCGCGGCGGCCTGTCCGGTGCCGGCGGCGGCCTGGCTCGGCTTCACCGCTGCCCTCCGCGCTGCTGATGGTCGGGTTCGCCTACGGGCTCGGCGCGCTGGGCGATCCGGGGCAGGCGGGGTGGCTGCACGGGCTCAAGATCGTCGCCGTCGCGGTGGTCGCCGGCGCGGTGTGGAGCATGGCGCGCACGCTCTGCCCGGACCGCCCGCGCGTCACCCTCGCCCTCGCCGCCGCCCTGATCGCGCTGCTGCTGCCGAGTGCCGCCGGGCAGATCGGCGCGATCGTGCTGGGCGCGGTCGTGGGGCGGCTGCTGCTGCCGCGCCGAGGCGGCGCCGGAGCACGTCGCACTGGCGCTGCGTATCCCGCGCGGCCTGTCGATCGCGGCCTTGGGCGGCTTCTTCGCGCTGCTGTTCGGCCTGCCGGCGCTCGCCGTCGCGACCGGCAGCCATCTGGTCGCTCTGGTCAGCGGCTTCTACCGCGCCGGCGCGCTGGTGTTCGGCGGCGGCCACGTCATCCTGCCGCTGCTGCAACGCGCCGTGGTGCCGCCCGGCTGGGTGCCCAACGATCTGTTCCTCGCCGGCTACGGCGCGGCGCAGGCGCTGCCCGGCCCGCTCTCCACCTTCGCCGCCTATCTCGGCGCGGTGATGCGCCCGGCGCCGAACGGCTGGCTCGGCGGCCTCGTCTGCCTCGTGGCGATCTTCCTCCCGTCGTTCCTGCTGCTGCTCGGCGCGCTGCCGTTCTGGGACGCGCTGCGCCGGCGCGCCGGCGTGCGCGCGGCGCTGCGCGGGGTCAACGCCGCCGTGGTCGGGCTGCTGCTCGCCGCGCTCTACACCCCGGTCTGGACCAGCGCGATCCATCCGCCCGGCCGATTTCGCCCTCGCGCTGACCGCCTTCGTCCTGCTGACGGCATGGCGCGTGGCGCCCTGGCTGGTGGTGCTGGGCGGTGCCGCCTGGGGCGCCCTGCTGGGCTGACGCTCGCCGCGTTCCGTGCTCAACTGCCCCGCCGCGAGCGTCGCGGCGCTCATCGAAGGGGAACCGAACTCATGCTGCTGGACCACCGCACCTACACGCTGAAGCCGGGCACGATGGGCAAGCACCTCAAGCTCTACGAGGAGTACGGCCTCAAGCCGCAGCAGCGCCATTTGGGAAAGCCGCTCGCCTATCTCGTCACCGAATCGGGCGAGCTCAACACCTACGTCCATATCTGGGTCTACCAGGACGCCGCCGACCGCGCCGCGCGGCGCGCCGCGATGATGGCCGACCCGGAGTGGCAGACCTATCTGCAAAAAAGCGGCGAGCTCGGCGCGCTCATCAAGCAGGAGAATAAGCTGATGACCCCGGCCGCCTTCGCGCCGATCGCGCGCTAGCGCCGGGAAACCCCGCCGGATGCGCGGAGTGGCGGTCCCGCGGCCGGTTGCAGGTGGGTTCGCGTGATCCAGAAACTATTCGTGCCCGCTATCAACCACATGGCGAAATGGATTGCGGTAGGCAACAACTTCGGTTAAGTTTCCGGCTCAGCCCGACGACGGATGGCCGCCGCCCGGGCAATGGAGAAATCTCATGGCCGCTTCTGAAATCCAACGAACAGCTGCTCGGGATGCTGCGCCATTCCATCACCGAGCTGGTCCGCCGGGAGGGCCCTGACCTCACCGCCCGCCAGCTCGCCACGTTCCTCATTTGCTATCTCGAGAGCGAGGCGCAGACCGTGCGCGGCCTCGCCGCCAAGCTCAACATTTCCAAGCCCGCCGTCACCCGCGCGCTGGACCGCCTGGTGGAGTTCGACCTGGTCCGCCGCAAGGACGATCCGCTGGACCGGCGCAGCATCCTGGTGCAGCGCACGCAGACCGGCCTCGGCTTCCTGCGCGAGCTGCGCGGCATCGTGAAGGAAGCCGCGGCGCAGGCGCGCCACGTCGTCTCTCCCGCCGCGGCCCGCGAACTGCGTGCCGTCACCTAAGGCCGGCCCGCCGGGATCGGTCGCGCTGACGAAGTCGAGCCGCCCCGCGCCCGGTGGCGAGGCTGGCGGCGGGGAGGTGGCCGGGGAACTTCCCCCGGCCGGCCGGATTGGTGCCAGCGTGGCAGCCAAGTCGGACGACCCGCTCACCCTGGCGATCGACGTCGGAGGGACGCGCCTCAAGGCCGGCGTGCTCAACACGGCGGGGGTGTTCGTGGCCGGGCCGTCGCGGGTCAACACCCCCGATCCGGCGACGCCCGAGGCGGTGATCGCCGGGCTCATCGGCATCATCGGCCCGCTCGGCGCCTTCGACCGCGTGAGCATGGGCTTCCCCGGCGTGGTGCGCCACGGCCGCGTCTACACCGCGCCCAATCTCGGCACCCAGGCGTGGCACGGCTTCCCGCTGGCGCAGGAGCTGGCGCGCCGGCTCGGCCGCCCGGTACGGCTGCTCAACGACGCCTCGGTCCAGGGGCTCGGGGTCATCACCGATACCGGCCTCGAATGCGTCATCACGCTCGGCACCGGCTTCGGCTTCGCCCTGTTCGACGAGGGCCGGCTCGCGCCGCATCTGGAGGTCGGCCAGCACATCGCGCGCGGCAAGCGCACCTACGACGAGTATCTCGGCAATGCGGTGCTGGAGCGGATTGGCCGCAAGAAATGGAACCGCCACGTCGAGACGCGCGATTTCCGCGCTCGAGACCCTGGTGACGTTCGACACGCTGTACATCGGCGGCGGCAACGCCAAGCACGTCGATCTGAAGCTGCCCAAGAGCGTGCAGATCGTCTCCAACGAAGCCGGCATCACCGGCGGCCTGCGGCTATGGGACAAGCGGCTCGACGAGATCGGGCCGTGACGCAACCGAACTGAGCGACCGCTGGTCGCGGCGCGCGGTAAGCCGTGTCAAGCGTCGAGCCGTATGATCGGCACCTAGCGGATGTTCGCCTCCGGCCTGCGCCAGAACATATCGTTCTCGAATCGCGCGAACAGTTCCGGGGGCAGCACGCTCTGCCGCTCGACGCACTCGACCTTGCGGCGGATCGTGTGCAAACCGGGCGCGCCGAGGGCCGGCGGCGGCGGTCAGACCCTGATGGGCGGGGCCGCCGGCAAGGTGACGAGGGTTGGAGCGAGCGGGACCACTTTCGAGAACTCGGCCGCCCTGTTCAACGGCGACACGATCAAGAACCTCGACCCGACGGACATCATCGACATCGCGGGCCTTGGGTATGCCACCGGATCGACCAGCCTCCACTACACGCCCAACGTGAGCAATACCGGTGGCGTCCTCGCCGTGAGCGTCGGCGGCAGCGTCAAGACCGCGATCAACCTCGTGGGGTCGTTCAACCCCTCCGGCTTCGCGGCCAGCGGCGGCGCGGATACATTCGTTTCCTATCACTGATGAGAGCCAAGATGCGCACAGCACGCCCCCGATCCGAAGAACCCGGGGCTGTCGCGCCGTCGTCGCTCAGCCTCGTCGCTCAGGCCGTCATCGCTCAGGCCGTCATCGCTCAGGCCGCATCGCGCAGCTCCTCGCGTTTCTCGGCATCGGCCAATTGTCGCAGGATCTCGCGACCGTTGCGGGGCTCAACTATCGCCTCGACTTCGTCCTGGCTGCCGACCCCGCCGTCCTGCAGGATAGCGCGGCGAGCATGACGGTGAGCTTCGGCGGACAGCCCGCGGCGGCGATCACCAGCGCCGGCTTCCAGCCAGGATTGTACCAGGCGTTCTCTTACGACGTCCTGGCGGCTTCCTCGACGAGCACCCTCCTGTTCGGCGCCTTCACGACAGGCGATGCCGGGAACTGGTTCCTCGATTCGGTATCGGTGGACGTGGCGGCCATCCCGGAACCGCCAACCGGCGGCACTATCGGAGCCGCCCTCCTCGTGCTCGTCCTGGCTCGATCGTCGGCGGGCCGCGCGAAGGTCGGCCGTCATTCGCGCGGATAGGCGTTTATCGTGCTATACGGTTAGGCGTATAAGCGTCTATGGAGTTGCGTCGTGCCGGACGACACCACCCGCTGGACCGTCTCGGTGTCCAAGACCACGGATATTGTTGTGCGCAGCTTCCTCGCCCAGCGCGGCCTCAAGAAGGGCGACCTCTCGAAATCGTCGAGGAGGCCGTGAAGTGGCGCGTGCTCGACCGAACCATCGCCGAAACCCGGAGCAAGTTCGCCGACATGCCCGCCGACGAGCTGCAGGGCATGATTGACGAGCCCATCGCCACGGTGCGCCAGCCACACCAGCCCAGCTGACTGTTGCGGCTGGTGATCGACACCAGCGTCCTGGTTAGCGCGCTGCTGTCCGGCTGCTGGCGATGGCGCGAGCCGGTGCGGCCGACTACCTCGTGACGGGCGACAAGCGCGGGCTGCTGGGGCTCAGGCTTCACGAGGGGACCAGGATCGCCACCGTCCACGACTTTCTTGCTTTGACCAAGCGGCTGCCGTGACGGACCCGGCGGCTGCGGCGGCGCGACATGCTCGAATTCTGGGCTAAGTCAGGGCGACCAGACGACGCGGTGCTCATGCACAGCGTCGCGCATCACAGCCTGGACGTGGCGGCCTGCGCGCAGCACCTGGCGCCGCGACTGCGGCCGCCAGTCGCGATCGCGCCTGAGACGATCGCGGCACTGGTGGCGCTGCACGACATCGGCAAGTTCACCCGCACCTTCCAGGCAAAGGTGGAGGCGCTGTGGCCGGTCTCGCTCGGTCCGTACCGAGCGGGTTGCCGGTCCGCCGCATGACGCGGCGGGCTTCGCGATGCTCTGTGGTCCCCTGGCGGAGACAGTCGGCCCGCTGTTCGAGCACTGGGATGGCCTCGGTGAGCGCGTGCCGCTCCTCCGCGCGATCGCTGGCCATCATGGCCGCCCGCCGGCGACGTTGGATGGTCCGCTGCGCCCGAAAGTCGCGTGCCGCGCGTGCCTTGCGGCGGCCCGCCGGTTCACCGAAGCAGCGTTGTCGGCGATCGCGCCACCGCCGCTGCCCGTGCTCGACGAGCGAGCGATCGCGGCATTGGCCTGGTGGCTTGCCGGGCTCACGACGCTCGCCGACTGGATCGGCTCGGGCCGGCGTTGGTTCGCCCCGGTCGATGCCGCGTCGCACGCGGATCTCGTGGCCTACTGGCACGAGGCACAGGCGAAAGCCGCCCGCGCGGTGTCCGAGGCTGGCCTGTCGGTTTCCTCGCACAGTGCAAGTGGCGGCATCACGGGGCTATTCCCCGGCGTCGTGGCGCGCCCGTTGCAGCATTGGGCCGAGTGCGTGGCGCTGCCGGTCGGACCGGCGCTGTTCGTCATCGAGGACGCGACGGGGGCGGGCAAGACCGAGGCGGCGCTGGTGCTGGCACATCGGCTGCTGGCGGCGGGACGTGGACAGGGCCTGTTCTTCGCCCTGCCGACGATGGCGACGGCGAACGCGATGCATGAGCGGCTAGCACCTGCCTATGGGCGGCTGTTCGCCCCCGGCACGACGCCTTCGCTGGTGCTCGCGCATGGTCGGCGCGCCCTCAACCCGCGGTTCACCGACAGCATCCTTGCCGGCGTCGCCGATCCGGCGCGGGACATGGTTGCCGATCCGGCGCAGGATGGGGTGGCCGACCCGGCCGACCAGCCCGCCGGAGGACAGTGCGCCGCCTGGATCGCCGACGACCGGCGCAAGGTGTTCCTGGCGGAGATTGGCGTCGGCACGATCGACCAGGCGCTGATGGCGGTGCTGCCGGCGCGGCATGCGATGCTGCGGCTGGTCGGCCTGGCGCAGCGCGTGCTGATCGTCGACGAGGCGCACGCCTACGACGCGTACATGACAACGGAGCTGAAGCGGCTGCTGCACTTCCACGCGGCGCTGGGCGGCAGCGCGATCGTGCTGTCGGCCACGCTGACCGCGCGCCAGCGCGGCGGGCTGTGCGAGGCATTCCGCGTCGGGCTCGGGACGCCCGCCGGGCACCGGCTGGGGGTGGCGGCGGCCTATCCGCTCGGCACCGTCGCGTCCGCATCCGCGATCCTCGCCGAGCCGATCCCCGCCGCCTCCCGGCGCCGCGTCGCGGTGACGCGGCTCGACGCGCCCGGCGATGCCGTGGACGCACTGGACGCTGCCGCGCGACAGGGCGCGGCGGTGGCCTGGGTGCGCAACACCGTGGACGACGCGATCGCGGCGGCGGAGATGCTGCGCGCGCGCGGACACGACCCGCTGCTGTTCCACGCGCGCTTCGCGATGGGCGACCGGCTGGACGTCGAGCGCCGGGTGCTGCGCCGTTTCGGCAAGGCGGCGACGGCCGAGGAACGGCGCGGCCAGGTGCTGGTGGCGACCCAGGTGGTGGAGCAGTCCCTCGACCTCGATTTCGACCTGATGGTGAGCGATCTGGCGCCCGCCGACCTGGTGATCCAGCGCGCCGGCCGGGTATGGCGGCATGAGCGTGGGCAGCGCCCGGTGGCGGGGCCGCGCCTGCTGCTGCTGGCGCCCGAGCCCGTCGCCGGGCCGACGACGGCGTGGCTGGGCGAGGCGTTGCGCGGCACCGGCTTCGTGTATCGCGACCTTGCGATGCTGTGGCGCAGCGCGCGGGCGCTGCTTGCCGCGGGCGTGATCGAGACGCCGGAGAACGTGCGGGCGCTGGTCGAGGCAGCCTTCGACCGCGACCGGCCGGACGCCGAGCCCGCCGCGTTCGCGCGATCCACCAACGACGCGATCGCGCGTGCGCTGCGCGACGGCGGCGTCGCACGCCAGAACGTGCTGCGCTTCGACGAGCCGTACGCGCGCGAGGCCGGGCTGTGGGAGCCCGATGTGCACACGCCCACCCGGCTGTCCGACCCGCAAGTGACCGTCCGGCTGGCGCGGATCGAGGCGGGCCGGCTGGTCCCGTGGTGCGCCGATGCCGACCGCGCACGCGCCTGGGCGCTGTCGGAGGTGTCGGTGCGGCAATCCCTCACAGCCGGCCCGGCACCCGACCCCGAGACGGCGGCGCCAGTCGCGGCCGAGCGGGCAGGCTGGCCGGCATGGGAGCGGGATTTCCCGGTGCTGGTCCTCCGTCCGGCAAGTCACGGCGCCTGGACCGGAATGATCGAAAGCGCGAATGGGCAGTCACAAATCGCTACCTACAGTAGCGACATCGGGTTTAGATGATCGCGTAACGACAGCGGCCGGTTGCCCGACGCTGCCAGACCGGGAGACGCACCCTGAACCTGCTGACCGATCGCTGGCTGCCCGCGCTGCGCGCGCACGGGCAGCAGGAGACGATCCGACCTTCCGACATGACCGACGGGGTCGCGAGCGGGAACCCGATCGTCGCGATCGACTGGGCGCGCGCCGATTTCCGGGTCGCGACCCTGGAGTTCCTGATCGGGCTGCTCGCCACCGCCTGCCCGCCCGGCAGCCTCAAGGACTGGCGCGCGTGGTGGCGCGAGCCGCCGTCGCCCGAGGCGCTGGCCGCCGCCTTCGCGCCGCTCGCCCATGCTTTCGTCCTGGACGGCGACGGGCCGCGCTTCATGCAGGATCTGCGACGATCTGCCGGGCGACGCCCGATTTGCCGGAAACGCTGCTGATCGAGGCGCCGGGCGAGCCAGACGCGGCGCAACAACACCGCCTTGCTGGTCAAGCCCGACCGCGTCGCGCGGCTGTCGCGCGCGGCCGCGGCGATGGCGTTGTTCACCCTGCAGACCTACGCGCCGCGCGGGCGGGCGGGGCAATCTGACCTCGCTGCGCGGCGGCGGCCCGCTCACCACCCTGGTGCTGCCCGGCGGCCGACGGATCGACGCGCCGGTCGCCGCTCTGGCACATGCTGTGGGCGAACGTGCCGCAGGGTCAGGCGCCGGCCGCCGCGACGATCTGCCGCGCGTCTTTCCGTGGCTCGCGCCGACCCGCACCGCCGACCGCCATCCCGCGACCACGCCGGGCGAGTGCGCTCACCCGTTGCAGGCGTTCTGGGGAATGCCGCGGCGCATCCGGCTCGACTTCGCGGCCAATCCCGAAGCGGCGTCGCCGTGCGACCTCACCGGCGACGTGGACGACGACGATCGTCACCGGCTGGCGGCAGCGGCCGAACGGCGTGAAATACGTCGCCTGGGAGCATCCGCTCTCGCCCTCCTACAAGGACGCCAAGAGCGGCGGACTTGGCTGCCGGTGCATCCGCAGCCGGGCGGCATCGGCTACCGACATTGGGTCGGCGTTCGTGCTCGGCGACAGGCGGGCACGCGCAAGCCGGCCGCCTGCGTCGCCGCTTGGCGCGAGCGCGCGTCGGACGTCGCGCCGGCGGTGCGTGACCGGACACGGCTGTTCGCCGCCGGCTACGACATGGACAACATGAAGGCCCGCGCCTTCGTCGAGAGCGAGATGCCGCTGCCCGGCACCGGCGACGACGCAGACCGCAGGCGGCGATCGCGCACGTTGCGCGCGCGGCTGATCGGCGCGGCCGAGGAGGCCGCGCGGGCGCTGCGATTGCGATCCGTTCAGTGCGCGCTACGGCGACGACACCGCCCTCGACGCCGGCCCGATCGCCACCGCCTACGAGGCATTCTGGGCGGCGACGCAGGACGCGTTCTTCGCCCTCCTGGCGGACGCCGCCGCGGGCGAGGACGATCGCCTGACGCGGCACGGACCCGGCTGGCGCGACCGGCTGTGCCGCGCGGCGCTCGCCTTGTTCGACGAGGCCGCGCCGCTCGACCCCGGTGCCGCCTCGTTCGATCCCGCGCGCATCGTGCGTGCCCGCCGCGACCTGCGGGGACGCTCCGTGGCTACGGCATGTTCGGTCGGGCGCTGTTCGAGGCGCTGGAGCTGACCTCGCCCGAGCCCGCCAGGAAAAAGACCGCCGCGTCAAGCAAGGAGCCCGCATGAGCGCCGACCATTCCGCCACCGATGTCGCCGCCGCGTGGTGGCGGCGGCTGCAGCCCGATCCGCACGGCACCGGCCGGGCGATCGCGCCGCACTAGCCCGGCTGCGGCGCGCCGACCTGCTGGCGGCGATGGACGATCCCGCAACGTTCGGTCTGTTCCGCGCGCTCGGTCATTGCCGGCCGGACGACCTGCCCGTAAGCGCGCTCTGCGCCGCGGTGCTCGCGACGGTGCGGAGCGACGCGCCGGCCACGCATCCCGCCCGCGCGCTCGGGCCGCCGCCGGGCGAGCCGGATAGCCGTGCGGCGATGAAGCCGCTGCGCTTTCGCCGGCTGATCGAGGCGAG
This sequence comes from uncultured Alphaproteobacteria bacterium, assembly GCA_963799825.1. GTDB lineage: Bacteria > Pseudomonadota > Alphaproteobacteria > Acetobacterales > Acetobacteraceae > JAFKFI01. The sequence goes on along the minus strand of CAWCYL010000006.1, from coordinate 243,267 downwards.
CTCGCTGGAAGATCGCCTGACGCAGCTGCGTCGCGCCGTGGCGCTCGCGGAGCGGACCATGAACCTGCGCGAACTCGCCGCCGCCTGTCTCGACTGGTCGGACGCGCGGCGGCGCCGGTGGATCTTTGAATATCACGGCGCCGGCTTCGCAGCACCGCCCGAGATCGCTCCCCTTGCCGAGGACACCACCGCATGAGCCGCTTCCTGCAACTCCATCTGCTCACCTTCTATCCGCCATCCAACCTCAACCGCGACGACACCGGACGGCCGAAGACGGCGACGGTGGGCGGCGTGCCGCGGCTGCGCATCAGCAGCCAGGCGCTGAAGCGGGCCTGGCGCACCTCGCCGGTGTTCGTCGCAGCACCTTGCGGATCATCGCGGGCAACCGCACGCAGCGGCTCGGCGAGGCGATCGAGGCGCATCTGCACGGCCGCGGCGTGGCGGCCGACCGCGCGCTGGCGATCGCGCGCGACATCGCGCGGCATTTCGGCAAGCTCAAGCCCGAGAAGGACAAGGCGCCCGCCGCGCACCGAGCAGCTCGCCTTCATCGGGCCCGAGGAGTGGCGCGGCGCGTTCGACATCGCCGAGCGCATGGCCGCGGGCGAGAAGATCGAGCTGACGCCGGACGCGACTGCTGCGCCGCGCCGACACCGCCGCCGACATCGCGATGTTCGGCCGCATGCTGGCCGACAACCCCGACTTCAACCGCGAGGCGGCGGTGCAGGTGGCGCACGCCATCACCACGCATCGCGTCACCGTCGAGGACGACTACTACACCGCGGTCGATGATCTGAAGACCGCCGAGGAGGATGCCGGGGCCGGGTTCGTGGGCGAGCTGGGGTTCGGCTCGGGCGTGTTCTACCTGTACGCCTGCGTCGACACCGGCCTGCTCGGCCGCAACCTCGGCGGCAGACGGCGACTCGCCGGCACCGCCTGCGCCGCGCTCGCGGAGGCTGCCGCGACGGTCTCCCCGCGCGGCAAGCAGCCCTCCTTCGCCGCCCGCGCCCGCGCCCATTTCGTGCTGGCCGAACGCGGCGACGCGCAGCCGCGCACCTTGGCCGGCGCGTTCCTCAAGCCGGTCGACGGGCGATGATCTCGCCGCGAGCTCCGTCGCCGCCCTGCGCGACTGGCGGGGCAAGCTCGATCGCGCCTACGGCCCCGCGGCGGCCGACACGCGCGCGATGGACGTCGCGGCCGGCGAGGGCACGCTGGCCGACATCGTCGCCTTCTGCCGCGCGGCGGTAGCCGAAGGGCCGATGACTGAGTTCCTCACCTTCCAGCTCGCCGCGCCGCTCGCGGCGATGGGCGAGCTCGCCGTCGGGCGAGCGGCGGGGGAGCTGGGACCGGCCCGGCCGCTCGGCCGTGCTCGGCCTGGTCGCCGGCTGCCTCGGCCTCGATCGGGCGGACGAGGAGGCGCATCGCCGCGCTCGAGCAGGGCTACGGCCTCGCCCTGCGGGTCGAGCGGCCGGGCCCGCGTGCTGGCCGACTACCACACCGCGCAGGTGCCGCCGGCTCGCCGCGGGCGGCGCTTCGCCACACGGGCCGAGGAACTCGCCGCGCCCGACGCTCAACACGATCCTGTCGCGCCGCGACTACCGGACCGACCTGCTCGCCTTCGCCGCGCTCTGGCCGAGGCTGGAGGCGGCGCGCTGGTCGCTTGGCGCAGCTTGCGGCGGCGCTGCGGGCGCCGCACTTCGCACCCTATCTCGGCCGCAAATCCTGCCCGCTGATGCTGCCGCTCGCGCCGGAATTGCCCGAAGCCGAGAACCCCGTGGACGCGCTGGCCGCGCGGGCTGCCGCACTTGCCGCCTGGGCGCGGGCCGAGTGCGTGTGGCCGCTGCTGCGGCGGTACGCGCCGGTGGTGACGCTCGATGCGGCCGATGCGCAACGCATGTCGCTCCCGGTGCAGCGGGTGGAGGTCCGCCGGGACCGCATCGCCAGCCGTCGCCGCTGGCAGTTCGGCCTGCGCCAAGAAGCCGTGCTGCGCCGTCATGACCGCGCCTTTCCTGGTCCGCGCCCGGCTGCGGCGCGACCGGCCGGCGGCGGCACTGGCACCGCTGCTGCTGCCGACGGAGGCGCGGCGCCCGGACCGGCGCGGCGCACCGGCTGGTCTGGTCGCTGTTCGCCGATGACCCCGATCGGCGGCGCGACTTCCTCTGGCGCGAGACCGGCCCCGGCGAGTTCCTCGCCCTCGCCCAGCGCCCGCCCGCTGACCCGCACGGTCTGTTTCGATCTCGACTGGAAGCCGTTCGCGCCGTCGCTGTCGGCGGGGCAGCGTCTCGGCTTCAGCCTGCGTGCCAACCCGACCGTCGCCGTGCCGGCGGGCGCGGGTCAGCGCGGGCAAGCGGCGCGACGTGGTGACGCAGGCAATCGCCGCGCTGCCGTCCGAAGCCTGTCCCGAGCAGCGGCGTGCGCAGCGATCGCTGGCGGCGGAGGCCGCCGCCGCGGGTTGGTTCACCCGGCAGGGCGAACGGTCGGGCTTCACGCCCGCTCCCGAACGGCTGGGGATCGACGGGGAGGACTGGGTCACGCATCCCGCGCGAGCGGCGCGCCGATCAGCTTTCTTGCCGTGGACTTCAACGGGCTGCTGACGGTGCGCGATCCGGCGATGTTCCTCGATCGGCTCGCGCACGGCTTCGGCGCGGCCAAGGCGTTTGGCTGCGGGTTGATGCTGATCCGCCCCGCGCCGGGCTTGGATGCCGGACCTTGAGCGCCGGACCTACGCCGCCGGGACTTGCGCCGCCTCGGCCGATCCCGATCAGGGAACGCGCGTCGATCCTGTTCCTCGAGAAGGGGCAGCTCGACGTGATCGACGGGGCCTTCGTGCTGGTCGATGTCAACGGCATACGCGTGCACATCCCGGTGGGCGGGGTCGCCTGCCTCATGCTCGAGCCGGGCTCGCGCGTCTCGCACGCGGCGGTGGCGCTTGCTGCCCGAGCCGGCACGCTGCTGATCTGGGTGGGCGAGGCCGGCGTGCGCCTCTACGCGGCGGGCCAGCCGGGCGGTGCGCGGGCCGATCGCCTGTTGTACCAGGCGCGGCTGGCGCTCGACGACGACGCGCGGCTGCGGGTGGTGCGGCAGATGTATGCGCTGCGGTTCGGCGAGGAGCCGCCGGCGCGGCGCTCGGTCGACCAGCTGCGCGGCATCGAGGGCGTGCGGGTGCGGGAGATGTACAAGACGCTGGCGCAGCGCCACGGCGTGCGCTGGGAGGGGCGGGACTACGACCCGACGGATTGGGGCTCGTCGGACACCGTGAACCGCTGCCTCTCGGCGGCGACGGCCGCGCTATACGGGATCACCGAAGCGGCGGTGCTGGCGGCGGGCTACGCGCCGGCGATCGGCTTCCTGCATACCGGAAAGCCGCAGAGCTTCGTTTACGACATCGCCGACATCTTCAAGTTCGACACCGTCGTCCCGGAGGCGTTCCGGGTCGCCGCGGCGGGGCAGGCCGGACGGCCGCTCGATGGCCGTCCGGTCTCCGACCCGGTGGGCGAGGTGCGCCGGCGCTGCCGCGACGCGTTCCGCCGGACCGGGTTGCTCGGCCGGCTGATCCCGGCGATCGAGGAGGTGCTGGCGGCGGGCGGGCTGCCGCTGCCCGAGGCGCCGCCCGAGGCGGTTCCGGTGGCATTCGAGGATGTGGGAAAGCAGGGCGATGATGGTCATCGTGGTTGAGGGCGCCCCGCCCCGCCTGCGCGGACGGTTGGCGGTATGGCTGCTGGAGGTGCGCGCCGGCGTCTATGTGGGCAACTACGGCCGCCGCGTCCGGGAGATGATCTGGGGCCAGGTGCTCGGGTCGATCGAGGGCGGCAACGCGGTGATCGCCTGGGCCGCGACGCACGAGGCGGGGTTCGAATTCGACACCTGCGGCGCCAACCGTCGCGTCCCGGTGGACCTCGACGGCTTTCGTCTCGTGGCGTTCGGGCCGGAGGCAGCCCTTCCCCGCGAACCGGGGCCGATGGCGCTAACCGGCCCCCGCAAGCGAAGCCGCTGAACGGGCGTTTCCGCCGGTAAAATCTTTGACAGTCAAATAGGATTGCAATATCAGCCCGCTACAGGAAGAGCGTTCCCCGCACGCGCGGGGATGAACCGGGGCGTAGCGGACCGGCCGCATCCCGCCCACGCGTTCCCCGCACGCGCGGGGATGAACCGGCTGACGGAGTGGATCGCTGAGCGACGCCGCTGCGTTCCCCGCACGCGCGGGGATGAACCGGTGCGAGGCGGCGGCCAGTGACACGTCTCGTCGCGTTCCCCGCACGCGCGGGGATGAACCGACGCCGCCGCCCTGCCCAACCGGGAGCTGATCGCGTTCCCCGCACGCGCGGGGATGAACCGCGGCGCGGGCCAAAGCAGAGACGATCCGAGCTGCGTTCCCCGCACGCGCGGGGATGAACCGACGGAATTTCCGATGCCGACGCTGGGGAATCCGCGTTCCCCGCACGCGCGGGGATGAACCGCGCGCCAGCCCGGCCGGCCTGCGGCGCGCTCTGCGTTCCCCGCACGCGCGGGGATGAACCGCCTGAACGGGCCGCAAACGTGCCAAGCCAGACGCGTTCCCCGCACGCGCGGGGAACGCGCGCGCGGGGATGAACCGATGCTGGTGCTGCTCGGGTTGCTGCTCAGCAAGCGTTCCCCGCACGCGCGGGGATGAACCGACTTCATCGAACGGCAAGAGCAAGTGACGGGTGCGTTCCCCGCACGCGCGGGGATGAACCGCCTGCCGTCCTGCTTGGCGCGCCGAATAGCGGGCGTTCCCCGCACGCGCGGGGATGAACCGATCTCAGACACTCGATAGATCAGCTCCGAGGCGCGTTCCCCGCACGCGCGGGGATGAACCGCGTGGAAAAGGATACCTACCGTGAGCGAGAAAGCGTTCCCCGCACGCGCGGGGATGAACCGGTGAGCCTGGACGCCAAGCCCTACCAGTTCACGCGTTCCCCGCACGCGCGGGGATGAACCGGAGGTCAACGCGGAGCCTCCGCTCGACGTCAGGCGTTCCCCGCACGCGCGGGGATGAACCGCCGTCCCAAAGCGCGTTCGTCGGATCGGCCATGCGTTCCCCGCACGCGCGGGGATGAACCGGCATCAGCAAAGATCGCAGGAACCAGCAGCAGGCGTTCCCCGCACGCGCGGGGATGAACCGCGTAATGCAGCGTTCGCCACTCTGCACCCCAGCGCGTTCCCCGCACGCGCCGGGATGAACCGCCAGACTTTCTGCAGGACGCGCGCGACTCTAGCGTTCCCCGCACGCGCGGGGATGAACCGAATGAGCTACCGGCCCGTGACGGACGTATGGTGCGTTCCCCGCACGCGCGGGGATGAACCGAGAACCGTGCCGGAATGCGATCGCGTTCCCCGCACGCGCGGGGATGAACCGGATTGCATGACCGATCCGCGCCGCGTTCCCCGCACGCGCGGGGATGAACCGCCATCCCACGGGCACTTCGGACATGCCGCGCTCGCGTTCCCCGCACGCGCGGGGATGAACCGATCGGCATCTGTGCTGCGGTGCTGTGCTGGCAGCGTTCCCCGCACGCGCGGGGATGAACCGTGTCGCAGCTGCAACGGCGAGCGCGACGATTTCCAGCGTTCCCCGCACGCGCGGGGATGAACCGGCCGCCGCGCCGATCGTGACGACGGCCCATGCGCGTTCCCCGCACGCGCGGGGATGAACCGCGTGCGGGCGGTCGCGAGCTGGAAACGCCACTCGCGTTCCCCGCACGCGCGGGGATAAACCGGTGTCGGGGTAGCTCATGGTGCGCCTCCGATCGCGTTCCCCGCACGCGCGGGGATGAACCGCCCGGCCAGCGCGGTCCACGCCGTCACGTCGAGCGTTCCCTGCACGCGCGAGGATAAACCGACATGGGCGGGCATCCTCCGGTTCGCTGGCCCGCGTTCCCCGCACGCGCGAGGATGAACCGCGGGCGATCGAGCTCTTCAACGCGCCGCGTCAGCGTTCCCCGCACGCGCGGGGATGAACCGTCAACCATGCAACGGATCACGCCTGCCAGCTAGCGTTCCCCGGACGCGCGGGGATGAACCTGGGGGCGACGGTATCGTTGTGGTCTGTCAGTAGGCGTTCCCCGCACGCGCGGGGATGAACCGCTGCTATGGGCAATTGCAAGGGGGGCGGCCAAGGGGATGACGATCCTCAGGCTCGTCGCCGCCCCATAAGCCACCACCGGCCGGGCGGGCACGCCCGAGCCTGTCGGCATTGGACCCGCCGTTTCTCGGCGCATGCCAACCGGCAGAACTCAATACAGCCGCGTCCGGTAGCTCTCCTCGATCCGCGCGTCGGCTTCCGCCGCGTCGCAGGCGCCGGTCTGGTCGGCGATGATGCGGCCGAGCGTGGGAAAGCCGCTGCGTGCGACGTGGCGCCCGGCGTCCCACAGCTTCGCGCGTTTCAGCGCCTTGGCGCAGTGGAAGAACACCTCCTGCACGTCGATCACCAGCCCCGCCTTGGGCAGCTTGCCCTGCGCCTCCGCCCGGGCGAGCAGCGCGGGGTCGGTCGTCACGCGGGCGGTGCCGTTCACCCGCAGCGTCTCGTCGATGCCGGGAACCAGGAAGATCAGCCCCACGCCGGAGCGCGCGACCACGTTGCCGAAGCTATCCACCCGGTTGTTGCCGGGCCGGTCGGGCAGCAGCAGCGTGGTGTCGTCGAGCACCAGCACGAAGCCCGGCGCGTCGCCGCGCGGGCTGGCGTCCGCCCGGCCGTGGTCGTCGACCGTCGCCAGCACGAGGAACGGCGAGAGCCCGATGAAGGCACGGGCATGGCGGTCGAGCCGAGGGATCACCTTGCGCTCGGCGAGCGCGCTGATCGCCCCGTAATGCGCCCGCAGCGTCTCGTGATCGGCGATCCCGTCCATCATGTCCTCCGCGGTCGTCGTGCCCGCCCAATCGTCGTGCCTGGCCCGTCCCCTTCCTCTAGCTGCTCTCCCAAGCGTGACGCAACCGGATCGGAGGGGCGGCGTTCCGGTTGGCATCTGCGGCGCCGTCCCCCCCACCTGCGCCGCGGACCGGGTGCCGGCGGCGCGGCCGGAGGTTCGGCGGAAGCTGGACCGTGGATGGCCGCGCCGCTCCGGCGCCCGGCTCTGTTTCAGCCAAAGGAGACCCCGATGGCCTCGATCCACGACCCCGCCAACCCTTCCGGCAGCCTGATCGCCGGCGACCAGGTGTCGGGCACCGCCGTCTACGATCCCCAGGGCGAGCGGCTCGGCACCGTCGATGACGTGATGATCGACAAGACATCCGGCCGTATCGCCTACGCCATCCTGAGCTTCGGCGGCTTCCTTGGCATCGGCGACAAGCACCATCCGCTGCCGTGGTCCACGCTGCGCTACGACACCGGGCTCGGCGGCTACGTGGTCAACCTCGACCGCTCGATGCTGGAAGGCTCGCCGGCCTATGCCGACGACGAGACGGTGGCCTGGGAGGATCCCGCCTGGGGCCGCCGCGTGCACGACTACTACCGGGCCGAGCCGTACTGGAACGCGATTCCGTAGACATAGAAAAAGAGTCCGGGTTGACGGCGGGGCGGATCCTGCGGGGTCCGCCCCGTTTTGTCTGCGCTGGACGGCGAAGCCGACCTTCCCGCAGGATCGCGGTCGCACGCCCAGGGGGGAACGCCGCATGAGCACGCGCATCGGCATCGCCGGGATCACCGGCCGGATGGGCCGGCTGCTGGTCGAGGAGGTCGCCGCGGCGGGTGCCACCCTCGCCGGCGGCATCGGCCGGACGGGTGCCGGCGCCGGACCTGCTCCCCGATATCGCTGCCCTGGCGCGTGCCGCCGAGGTGGTGATCGACTTTACCCATGCCGCCGCGGCGCAGGCGCACGGCCGGGCGCTGGCCGATGCCGGGAAGCCCTGGGTGCTCGGCACCTCCGGCCTGTCGGCCGAGGATGAGGCGGCGGTCGAGGCCGCCGCCCGGCGCATTCCCGTCGTCTATGCGTCGAATTTCGCTCCCGGCGTGAACCTCGTGCTGGCGTTGGCCGAGCGCATGGGCGCCGCCCTGCCGGCCGAGGGCTACGACGCCGAGATCCTTGAGATGCACCACCGTCAGAAGGTCGACGCGCCCTCCGGCACCGCGATCGGCATGGGCCGCGCGGTCGCCGCCGGGCGAGGCGTCGCGCTGCCCGAGGTGATGCAGAGCGGCCGCGACGGCCACACCGGCCCGCGCCGCACCGGCGCGATCGGCTTCGCCGCGCTCCGCGCCGGCCAGGTGGTCGGTGAGCACACCCTGATCTTCGCCTCCGCCAGCGAGCACATTTCCCTGACCCACCGCGCCTTCGACCGAAGGGTGTTCGCGACCGGCGCGGTGCGCGCCGCACTTTGGCTCAAGGACCGCCCGCCGGGGCGCTATGGCATGGCGGACGTGCTGGGGATGCCAAGGTAGGTCTTGCTGCCATCACGCCAACGCATTATTGTCATCGCGTGTACACGGAGCCAAGCCTATGCCGCTCAATATTCGCAATGACGAGGTCAACCGGCTCGCCAAGGCACTGGCCGATCGCGTGCATGTCACCAAGACGGAGGCGGTCAAATTGGCTCTGGAGAACGAGCTGCGCCGTCTCGACGAGGCCCTGCCTCTGAGAGTTCGACTTCGCCCGTTGCAGCAGCGCGTGCTATCCCGGCCGCCGACGGGGCATGAAGCCGACAAGGCATTTTTCGACGCGCTCAGCGGCGATTTGTGATGTTCGTTGACGCCTCGGCGATCATTGCCGTCCTGACCGGCGAGCCCGAGGCTGACACACTCGCGGATCAGCTGGACGGCGCGCGCGCTCCCATCACCTCGCCGGTCGCGGTGTTCGAGGCAACGTTGGGTCTCTGCCGAAAACGACATGCGAGCGTGACCGAGGCACTCGCGGACGTTCGGGAGTTCCTCGGCGCGGCCGGCATCCGCATCGTTCCGATCGCCGACATGGAGGCGGAGACGGCGCTCGATGCGTCCGCGCGGTACGGGAAAGGCCGCGGGCATCCCGCCCGGCTCAACCTTGGCGACTGCTTTGCCTATGCGATGGCGAAGAACCATCGGGCGACCCTGCTATTCGAAGGCGACGATTTCACCAAGACCGACATCCCATCCGCTTCCAGCACGGGCGCGGCTTGATTCTGCCAAGGATTTCCGTCACACACGCCCCGCCCGGCAGCCGGCCGGGGCGGCGGCCGGACGTGCCGGGCCATGCTCCGCGATCCCGAGGACCCAGACCCCATGCGCGACACGGGCGAGTTCCTGTTCACCTCCGAATCCGTCTCCGAGGGCCATCCCGACAAGGTCGCGGACCGGATCAGCGACACGGTGCTGGACGCCTTCCTGACCGCCGACCCGTATAGCCGCGTCGCCTGCGAAACCCTCGTCACCACCAACCGCGTGGTGCTCGGCGGCGAGGTGCGCGGGCCCGAGACGGTGACGCCGGAGCTGCTGACCCACCTCGTCCGCCTGGCGATCCACGACATCGGCTACGACCAGGCCGGCTTCTCGTGGCGCAACGCCGCGGTCGAGTGCCATCTGCACGCGCAATCCGCCGACATCGCCCAGGGCGTCGACGCCGAGGGCAACAAGGACGAGGGCGCCGGCGACCAGGGCATCATGTTCGGCTACGCCTGCCGCGAGACCGAGACCCTGATGCCGGCGCCGATCTACTACGCCCACCTGATCCTGCGTCGGATGAGCGAGCTGCGCCGCAACGGCGACCAGGGCGCGGCGGGCCTGCTGCCCGACGCCAAGAGCCAGGTCACGCTGCGCTACGTCGACGGCAAGCCGGTCGGCGCCACCTCCGTGGTGGTCTCGACCCAGCACGAGGACCATCTGGAGCAGGCCGAGATCAAGCGCCTGCTGTGGCCGATCGTCGAGAGCAGCCTGCCCAAGGGCTGGATGCCCTCCGAGCGCGAGTTCTACGTCAACCCCACCGGAAAATTCGTGATCGGCGGGCCGGACGGCGATTGCGGCCTGACCGGACGCAAGATCATCGTCGACACCTATGGCGGCGCCGCCCCGCATGGCGGCGGCGCGTTCAGCGGCAAGGATCCGACCAAGGTGGACCGCAGCGCGGCTTATGCCTGCCGCTATCTCGCCAAGAACGTGGTCGCCGCCGGTCTGGCGGAGAAATGCACCTTGCAGATCAGTTACGCGATCGGCGTGTCGCATCCGCTGTCGGTCTACGTTGACCTGCACGGCACTGGGCACGACGTGGACGAGACGCGGCTGGAGCGCACCCTGCGCGAGCTGATGGACCTCTCGCCGCGCGGCATCCGCGAGCATCTGCAGCTCAACCGGCCGATCTATGTCGCGACCTCCGCCTACGGCCATTTCGGCCGCGAGCCCGACTCCGACCGCGGAACCTTCTCCTGGGAGAAGACCGACCTGGTCCCCGGCCTGAAGGCGGCCTTCCACCGCTGAGCGGCGCGCCGCCGCCCCCGATCAAGCCACCTCCCGACCGGCTCTACGGCCGCGCGCGCGGCCACGCGCTCCGCCCGCGCCAGCGCCTGCTGCTGGATGTCACGCTGCCCCGCCTCGCGCTGCGCCCCGAGCAGGCCGCCGACCCGCGCGCCGCGTTCGCGGCATCCGTGGACGAACTATGGCTCGAAGTCGGCTTCGGCGGCGGCGAGCACGCCCTGGCGCAGGTCGCCGCACACCCCAAGGCGGGCCTGATCGCCTGCGAGGTGTTCGAGAACGGTGTGTGCTCGCTGCTCTCCCGCGTCGTGCCGGTGGGCGCCGAGGCCACCGCGCCCGTCCCGCCGAACCTCCGCCTGTGGACCGAGGACGCCCGCAGCCTGCTTCGCCTGCTGCCCGACGTCTGCCTCGACCGCTTGTTTCTCCTGTTCCCCGACCCCTGGCCCAAATCCCGCCACGCCAAGCGCCGCTTCGTCCACCCGGCGCAACTGCCCGAGCTCGCCCGCGTGCTCAATCCAGGCGCGGAGTGGCGTGTGGCGAGCGACGACCCGACCTACCAGGCCTGGGTCGCCGAGGTGATGGCCGGGCAGACGCTGTTCATGACAACCCCGCCGGCGGACCACCGCCCGGACGGCTGGCCGCCGACCCGCTACGAGGCCAAGGCGCTGCGAGAAGGTAGGCGGCCGCTCTACTGGCGCTTCGTCCGGCGCTGAGGGTTCAATCCAGCCGAGCAGCGCCGCGAGCTTGCCGCAACGTCGCGAGGGAGGTGGGGGCGGGGGGCTGAGCATCAACCATCGGGCTCGGCCCGCGCTCTCGACCGCGGCCGTCCTAGGCGACAACGGCGATCAGCTCGTCCCGGCGGCCTGATCCGCGATCGGCAATAGTTCGCTTCCGCGCCTAGACGGATGATCACCAGGGAGACCAGCAATGCCTGATGCACTGCTCCCCGCCTGCCCGCGCCTTGACCCAGCAATTCCTTGCCTGGGTATCGGCCGGCGAACGCCGGCGCGCTGATGTGATGGACGCCTGGCAGAGCAGCTGTCCGCGCTTGTCGATCTGGGAGGACGCACTCGCTGATGGGCTCGTGCGCTTCGAGGGCAGCGTCGTGACGCTCACCGACGCGGGACGCGCGAAGCTCGCCTCCTCGCGTCAGGACGGCTAGCCTCCCCGGCATCAGGGAGGAGGCGCGCGCATGAACGCTCCATCGACGGCTCCATCGACGCAAGCCGTGCCGGTGTCGGACGCCGATCCGTTCTCCGCCGCCTTCTTCGAGAACCCGCACCCGATCCACGACGAGCTGCGCGAGGCCGGGCCGGTGGTGCGGCTGTCGCGCTACGGCGTGCTCGCGGTGGCGCGCCACGAGCAGGTCCACGCCGTGCTCAACGATTGGCAGACATTTTCCTCCGCGCGCGGCGCCGGCCTGTCGGACTTCGCCAAGGAAAAGCCCTGGCGGCTACCCAGCCTGGTGCTGGAAACCGATCCGCCGCTGCACGACCGCACCCGCCGCGTGCTCGACCGCGTGCTCTCTCCCGCCGCCATGCGCGGCCTGCGCGCGCGGATTTGCGCAGGCCGCCGACGCGCTGATCGACGAGTTGCTCGATCGCGGCGAGTTCGACGCCATCCCCGATCTCGCGGAAGCCTACCCGCTGGCGGTGTTCCCCGACGCGGTCGGGATGCCGCGCGAGAACCGGCGCTACCTGCTGCCCTACGGCAACATGGTGTTCAACTCGTTCGGGCCGCGCAATGCGTTCTTTGACGAGGCGGTCAAGGACGCCGCCCCGGTGATCGCCTGGGTGCAGGCGCAGTCGCGGCGCGACGCGCTTGCCCCCGAGGGCTTCGGCGCCGCGATCCACGCCGCCGCCGACACAGGCGAACTGACCGCCGAGGAGGCGCCGCTGGTGGTGCGCTCGGTGCTGACGGCGGGCGTGGACACCACTGTCAGCGGGCTCGGCGCGGCGCTCTACTGTCTCGCGCGCTTCCCCGACCAGTTCGCCCGGCTGCGCGCCGACCCCTCGCTGGCGCGCGCCGCGTTCGAGGAGGCGGTGCGCTACGAGAGCCCGGTGCAGACGTTCTTCCGCACCACCACCCGCCCGACCGAGATCGCCGGCGTGCCGGTCGGCGAGGGCGAGAAGGTGCTGATGTTCCTGGGCGCCGCCAATCGCGACCCGCGCCGCTGGGAGCGGCCGGAGGAATACGACATCGCCCGCCCCAACGCCGGACATGTCGGCTTCGGCACCGGCATCCACGGCTGCGTCGGTCAGGTGCTGGCGCGGCTGGAGGGCGAGATGGTGCTCGGCGCCGCTGGCGCGGAAAGTCGCGGCGATCGAGATCACCGGACCGGTCCGCCGTCGCTACAACAACACGCTGCGCGGGCTGGCGAGCCTGCCGGTGCGGCTGGTGCGGGCGGATTAGGGCTCGCCGCCTATTCCCGGTATGCACGGGTATCCGCCCGCCCGTAAACCATTCCGAAATTCCGCCGCGAAAGAATAGCCCGCATGCGCCTGGCCTCCCTCGTCCCGTCCGAACTCCGCAAGCGCAGGTGGGAACGCAAGACGACCGCCCGCTACGCCGCCGGCCTGCTGGCCGGCCACGAGCCGGAGGCCGCGTTCCTGCCGCTGCTCTGCGACCGCACGCGCCCCTCCGTCGATGTCGGCGCCAATCTCGGCGGCTACACGCTGCTGCTCCGCAAGCATTCCGCGCGGGTGATCGCCTACGAGCCGAACCCCGATCTCGCGGCGCGGCTGGAGCGCGTATTCCGGCGCTCGCGCTCGGTCGAGGTGCGTCGATGCGCCCTGTCGGACAAGCCCGGCGTCGCGATGCTGCGCGTGCCATCGGATCACGGCCGCAGCACGATCGAGGCAAGCCAACGAACTCGGCGGCCGGGAGGCATCCCCGGTCGACGTCGAGACGCGGCGGCTGGACGGTGAGACGCTCGGCGATGTGGGCTTCATCAAGATCGACGTGGAGGGCCACGAGCTGGCGGTGCTGCGTGGTGCCGAGGGGCTGCTCCGCGCGTGCCATCCGGCCCTGCTGATCGAAGCCAGCGACGAACACCGGCCCGGTGCCCTGGAGTCGATCAGGGCGTTCCTGGAGCCCCTGGGATACCGAGGCTATGTCGCGGAGAACGGCCGTATGCGGCCGGTGGAGCCGTCAGACGCCTCCCTGGACAACTTCATCTTCCGGGCCTGACCGCCCGCCTCGGATGCAACCGGCGCACTGGATGGGGGCGCGCGCCCCCATCCAGGCCAGATTAGTTACGCCTGTGCAGGATTGCGCAGACGACGAACGGAGCCCCTGTCGTCGGCCCGCTCGATCTCCACCTCGTCCTGCCGCACGGTGCCCCGCACGGTTTCGACGTGCTCCGTACGCTCCGTGCGGACGACGATCTCCTCCTTCAGGCGCATGGCCTTGCCCACTACCGGAACCTCGTCCGTCTCCGTCACCTCGACGGTGAGCTCCGTCAGCATCTCGCCGGTGAGTTTGTCGGTCACCGGCCGGCGCCGCTCCACGACCACGCGCTCCCGGACCAAGTCACCTGCCGTTCCACCGGGGTTTCGACCACGTAGCGGCGGACGCGCGTCGTGCCGTTACTCACTTTCCGCGTGCCGACGGTCAGGATCTCCTCGGCGAGCGCGATCACGTGTTCGTTGCCGGCCGTGTCCCGCTTGGCCGTATCGGCATACGAGAAGTCGGCGCCACGGCTGGAAGCCGGCCGGCTCGGCTGCAGCCGAGCCATGCCAAGCCACATGTCCCAGAACATGAAGCCCGTGCTCGGCGTCGCCGCGGCGACGCGCTGTGCGCTCTCGGCGACACCCTGGATGATCTGGCGCGCGCTGTCCGTGGCGGCCTCGGCTCCCCGCACCACCGTGTCGGCCGTGTGCAGCGCCGCCTCGCGCGTCCGGCGCGCGGCAACCTGCCGATCTCGCGCTCGGCAGCCTCAAGTTGGCGCGCCTGCTCTCGCCCTGTTCCCACGATTCCCGCTCGTCCGCATCCTCCTCCGCGCGCCCGCAGCTCGGCCTGCTCGCGCTCGCGCCGGGCAGCCGCGCGCCTCTCCTCGTCCTGGTCAAGCCTGGCTTGCTCGGTTTCGGCCAGGCTGGTCTCCATCCGCTCGGTGATGCCCTGGACTTGCTCCTCGCTCAACGCCTTCTGGACCGCCGCCAGGAGTTCCTTCGTCTCGTCGCGCGCGTGCTGGCGAAATGCCTTGCGTAGGTCCGTAAGCTTGCCGAGGAACGCCTCGTCGTTCTTGGGAAGCGAATCCAGCTCGACGAGCCGTGCGCGCAGATCCTTGTTGTCCTTGATGGCGCCTGCCACGAGCTCCTTCGTCTCCGCGTTCTTGCGGAGCACCGGATACAGATGCTGCTCCTCGAGGTCCGTGTGGGTCTCGAGTTCGGCCTTGAGTTCCGCGAACAGGCGCTCGCGGGTCTTCACCGCCCCGTCCGAGGTCTCGGCCAGCCTCGTAAACAGCTCGTTCGCCTTGGCAGGGCCAGCCTGCATCAGGGTGCGTAAAGTCATTTTCGTGTCTTTCCTGGCTAAGTTGCTTCGCTGCGTCGGCGATAGCAGCCGGCGCGCCCGCAGGCACTGCTGATCCATCCCACCGTCACGTCCTAGTGTCAGCGGCTCTCCGCCGCTGCTCCGCCGAATGAGATGCGCCCAATACCGATTGCTGCAGTGCACAAGACTGTATGGATCCGACGGGGCGATAGCAAGGATTCGGAGCTGAATCCTCGGACTTTGGCCGAACACAAACCTGTGGCCTATGTGCGATGCGTCAATGCCCCGCCGCCGATCGGACGCCGTACGGAAACATTGACGGTTCAATACGCTCCGCGCCTAAGCTGCCGGACGCTATCGGGGCAGACGCCGCCAACGAGGAGCAAGAAGCCGATGGAGGAAACGTCTCGGTCGAGCGCGCCGCTGACCACACCTGCCGCCCGCACCACCTTCGGCGGCCTCATGGCGGCGCGGGTCGATCGGCTGCCGCTCACGCGCGTGCAGTGGCAGCTCGCCATCCTTGTCGAAGTCACCTGGGGCTTCATCGTGTTCGATACCGACGGGATCGGCGCGCGGCTCTATCCGTTCGTCTGGCGGCCCAACCACATCATCACCGTCGAGCAGTACGCGGTGATCCAGGCGCTGCAGGTCGGGCTCGGCGTGCTGCTCGGCGTGTTCATCATGAGCTGGGTGGCCGACCGCTACGGCCGCCGGCCCGCGATCCTGCTGTCCACGCTGCTCGGCGGCATCTGCATCTGGCCGTTCGCCTACGTCACCGAATTCTGGCCGATGGTGGCGCTCTCGGTGGTCAGCACGCTCGGCGTCGGCGGGATCGTGGCGACGCACTCGGTGTACCTCTCCGAGATGACCTCGCCCGAAGCGCGCGGCCGCGTGCTGCTGACCTCGCAGGGCATCACCGCGCTGGTCGCCGTCGGGGTCAACCTGCTGGCCTTCGCCTGGATCCCGGGGCAGTGGCAGCTGTTCCTCTGGGTCAGCGCGGCGGTGGAGATCGTCATCCTGCTGCCGCTGCTGTGGTGGCTGCTGCCGGAGAGCCCGCGCTGGCTCGAGGCGCACGGGCGTCACGAGGAGGCGGAGCGCGTGATGACCGAGTACGAGCGGCGCTGCCAGCGGCACAGCGCGGCACCGCTGCCCGCGCCGGACCCCTCGCGCAATCCGGTTATCCACGCCGGCAAGAGCAGCTGGCGCGAGCTGTTCACCAACCCGCAGTATCGCAGCCGCACCCTGCTGCTGATCGTCGTGTGGGTGCTCGGCTATGCCGGGCTGATCTACGGCGTCGGCGCGTTCGCCGCGGTCTTCATGGTGGACAATGGCGCCACGCCGCATTTCGTGTTCCTCACCATCGCGATCGCCTACGCCGCGCTGTTCGTCGGCTTCCTGGTCAATGCGCGGCTTGGCGAGCGCGTCGAGCGGCGCGAGGTGATCTTCGCGATGGGCGTGCTTTTCGCGGCCTCGTGGGTGGTCGCCTGGGCGGTCCCGGATCTGCTGGTGATCGCCGCTCGCCTACATCGTCAGCCGGATCGGCACCGGGCTCTATCTGTTCAACCTGTACAACTACACCGCCGTCGCCTACCCGACGCGCATCCGCTCGCGGGCCTTCGCCTGGACCGACGGGGTCGGCCATCTCGGCGCCTGGGCGGGTGTGACCTTGCTCGGGCCGCTCTACGTCATGGGGCCGAACCATCTCGGCTGGATCCTGTGGATCATCGTCCCCGGCGCCCTGCTGCCGGCGGTGCTGATCCGCTTCATGGGCATCCGGCAATCGCGGTGCGGTGCTGGAGCAGGTTTCGACATAGAAGGCGGAATGAATTCCGCCCTACGATAGGGCGGAATTCATTCCGCCACCGGCCGCTCTCCTCGATCCCGTCTAGCGGGGCCTTGCGCGCCGGCCCCCGCCGCGCTAACTAAGCAGCATCAATCATTCTCCGCGGAGCGACGGGGGGTGGCCTTCACGGGCCGCCTTTTTTGTTTTGGACCCTGACCAACCACGCCACACCGGGATGGAGGCCAAGCTGGCCGACATCGTCACGCCGACCCTCGACGACATGGGCTACGAGCTCGTGCGCGTCGCCGTGTCCGGCAAGGATCGGCCGGTGGTGCAGGTGATGGCCGATCGCGCCGACGGCGCGCAGATCACCGTCGAGGATTGCACGGCGATCAGCCACGCGCTCGGCGCCGTGCTCGACGTCGCCGATCCGCTGCCGGGTGCGTGGAACCTCGAGATCAGCTCCGCCGGCATCGACCGGCCGCTGACCCGGGCCAAGGACTGGAACCGCTTCGCCGGCCATCGCGCCCGCGCCGAGACCGAGATGCCGATCGACGGGCGCAAGCGGTTCTCCGGCATCGTGCTCGGCGCCGACGCGGAGCACGCCCGGTTGCGGCTCGACGACGGCTCGGAGGTATCACTTCCACGCGAGCACCTGCGCCGCGCCCGCCTCGTGCTGACCGACGCGCTGATCGCCGCCACCGCCAACCCACCCACGACCCGAACTGAAGCCGGACACGCTGAGCCCGATCCAACCGAGAGGCCCGATCATGGACACCGCCATCGCCCGCCCCGAACTGCTCCTGGTGGCCGACGCCGTCGCGCGGGAGAAATCCATCGACCGCGAGGAGGTGCTGGAGGCGATGGAGCAGGCCATCCAGAAGGCCGGCCGCGCCAAGTACGGCCACGAGAAGGACATCCGCGCGACCATCGACCGCAAGACCGGCGACGTGCGGCTGTCGCGCTGGACCGAGGTGGTCGAGCCGCCCGAGGGCGACACGGTGGAGAACGAGGAGACGCAGATCCCGGTCAGGATCGCGCGCAAGTTCCAGCCCGAGATCAATGTCGGCGAGTTCATCGTCGATCCGCTGCCGCCGATCGATTTCGGCCGCATCGCCGCACAGACCGCCAAGCAGGTGATCGTGCAGCGCGTGCGCGAGTACGAGCGCAAGCGGCAATACGACGAGCACAAGGACCGCGTCGGCGAGATCATCAACGGCGTGGTCAAGCGCACCGAGTACGGCAACCTGATGGTCGAGCTCGGCCGCGCCGAGGCGCTGCTGCGCCGCGACGAGCTGATCCCGCGCGAGAGCTTTCGCAACGGCGACCGGGTGCGCGCCTACATCTACGACGTGCGCGAGGAGCCGCGCGGCCCGCAGATTTTTCTCAGCCGCACGCATCCGGGCTTCCTGGCCAAGCTGTTCGCGCAGGAAGTGCCGGAAATCTACGACGGCATCATCGAGATCAAGGCGGTGGCGCGCGACCCTGGCAGCCGCGCCAAGATGGCGGTGATCTCCCGCGATTCCTCGATCGATCCCGGTGGGCGCCTGCGTCGGCATGAGGGGTTCGCGCGTGCAGGCGGTGGTGCAGGAGCTGCAGGGCGAGAAAATCGACATCATCCCGTGGTCGCCGCAGGCCGCGACCTTCGTGGTCAACGCGCTGGCACCCGCCGAGGTGACGAAAGTGGTGATGGACGAGGAGGCCGGCCGGGTTGAAGTGGTGGTGCCGGACGACCAACTGAGCCTCGCCATCGGCCGCCGTGGGCAGAATGTCCGCCTGGCGAGCCAGCTCACCCGCTGGGACATCGACATCCTGACCGAGGCCGAGGAGAGCGAGCGGCGCCAGGAGGAATTCCGCCGGCGCAGCGGGCTGTTCGTCGAGGCGCTCGACGTGGACGACGTGATCGCGGGGCTGCTGGTCACCGAGGGCTTCACCACCGTCGAGGAGCTGGCCTTCGTGCCGGAGGACGAGCTTGCCTCCATCGAGGGTTTCGACGAAAGCGTGGCCGCGGAGCTGATCCGTCGCGCCGGGGCGTTCCTCGAGAAGCGCGACAACGAGTTGAACGAAAGGCGTATGGAAATGGGCGTGACCGACGATGTCGCCGCCATCGAGACACTGACACCGGCGATGCTGGTGGCACTCGGCGAGAAGGGCGTTAAGACGCTTGACGACCTCGCCGACCTTGCCTCCGACGAGCTGATCGAGATCGTCGGCGCCGACAACATGGACGAGGACACCGCGAACGCCGTCATCATGTCGGCTCGCGCGCACTGGTTCGAGGGTGACGAAGCCGCCGGCGCCGCTCGTGCCCCCGCCTCCTCCGCGATCGTGCAGGAGGCGCATCACGACTGACGCTGACGCTGGCACCGGACACGGAGGCCGACGAACCGGAGGAAACCGGGCCGCTGCGCCGCTGCATCGTCACGCGCGAGCGGCAGGGCAAGGAGCGGATGATCCGCTTCGTGCTCGGCCCGGAACAGGACGGCAAGCCGCGCGTGCTGGTCCCTGACATTGCCGCAGACCTGCCCGGGCGGGGAATTCTGGTTGAGTGCGCGGAGGGATGTGTTAGAAACCGCGCGCGCCCAGGGCTCATTGACGAGAGCCTTCGCCAGGGCGGCCCGCGGTCCGGTCACGGTGCCCCCCGACCTCTCCTCCGTCCTGCAGGCAGCCTTGCTCCGGCGGATTGGCGAGCTGCTCGGGCTCGCGCGTCGCGCGGGCCAGGCGGTGGCCGGCTTCCAGAAGGCGCGGGAATGGCTGCGCGCCGGCCAGGTCGGGCTGGTCATCCAGGCCGCCGACGGCAGCGCCGACGAACGGACGCGCTTCCTGTCGGGGGCCGGGCCGGGCGTGACGGTCTTCACCCCGCTGCCGGCCGAGGCGCTGGGGCGGATATTCGGCCGCGACCGCGCGGTGCATGTGGCGGTGGCGCCGGGGCGGCTCGCCGACGCGCTGGCGATCGAGGCGGGACGGCTGGCCGGGTTGGTCGGGCAGGACGGACTGGACGGCCAGGATAGACTGGACGGCCAGGATAGACTGGACGGATTGAATTCTTCCGGCGGCGGCGCCGTCGGGGGCGACGAGTTGAACAAGCGGGCGGGTGCATGAGCGAAGGCAACGATCAGGACACGGGCAAGGGCCGGCTTTCCTTGCGACCCGCGGGGCGCATGGAGCTGGGTCGGACCGTGGATGCCGGCTCCGTCCGGCAGAGCTTCAGCCACGGCCGGTCGAAGGTGGTGCAGGTCGAGGTGCGCAAGAAGCGCGCACCTGCGCCCGGCAATCCGCCCGCGACCGGCGGGGCGGCTCCTGGCGCGCAGCAGGCGCGGCCGGGCGGCGGAGCGCCGGCCCCGAGCGCACGCGCCGCGGGTTCCGGCCGGGCGGCTCCGGCGGGGCCGGTGCGGGCGCTGACCGCGACCGAGCTGGCCGCTCGCCAGCGGGCGCTGGCCGACCAGCAGCGCGAGAATGCCAGGCGCGAGGCCGAGCGACGCGAGCAGGAGACGATCTCGATCCTCTCCGCCGCCGAGGAGGCGCGCAAGCGGGCCGAGGAGGAGGCGCGCCGCGCCGCCGAGGAGGCGGCCCGCCAGAAGGTCGAGGCCGCAGGACGCGGCGCGTCAGGCCGCCGACGACGAGCAGCGCCAGACGGCGATCGCCACCGCCACGGCGGCGCCGGCGCCCGCGCCGCGGCACCGAGGAGGCGCGCCGTCGCCCCACGCCGGCCGCCGCTCCGGGTGGGCCGGTGCCGAGCGAGACGCTGCGGCTGCGCACCGGCCGCGTCGGCGAGGAGGAGGACGAGGCGCGTCCCGTGCGTCGTCCCGGCGGGCTCGGCCTGCCGCCGCGCAAGCCGGCCGTGGTCGCGCCCAAGAAGGGCGTCGACGACCGCCGCCGGGCCGGCCGCATCGACGTGCAGGCCGCCATCGAAGGCGAGGACGAGCGTGTCCGCAGCCTGGCTTCCGTCCGCCGCCAGCGCGAGCGCGAGCGGCGCCAGGCCGAACTGGAGCGGTTGCGCTCCGATCAGGTGAAAGTCGTGCGCGACGTCATTCTTCCCGACACGATCACGGTCCAGGAGCTGGCCAACCGCATGGCCGCCCGCACCCCGGAGGTGATCAAGGCGCTGATGAAGCTCGGCGTGATGGCGACCGTCACGCAGACCCTGGACGCCGACACCGCCGAGCTGGTGGTGCAGGAGTTCGGCCACCGCTCGCGGCGCGTATCCGAGAGCGACGTGGAGATCGGGCTGGAAGGCGCGGTCGACACCGAGGCCGAGCTGCTGACCCGTCCGCCCGTCGTCACCATCATGGGCCATGTGGACCACGGCAAGACAAGCCTGCTCGACGCGCTGCGCGCGACCGACGTCGCGGCCGGCGAGGCCGGCGGCATCACCCAGCACATCGGCGCCTATCAGGTGGAGATGCACTCGGGCGAGCGCATCACCTTCATCGACACGCCGGGCCACGAGGCGTTCACCGCCATGCGCGCGCGCGGCGCCTCCGTCACCGACATCGTGGTGCTGGTGGTCGCCGCCGATGACGGCGTGATGCCGCAGACCGTCGAGGCGATCCGCCACGCCAAGGCCGCCGCCGCGCCGATCATCATCGCCATCAACAAGATGGACAAGCCGGACGCCAACCCCGACCGCGTGCGCAACGAGCTGCTGAGCCACGACATCGTGGTGGAAAAGCTCGGCGGCGAGACGCAGGACGTGGAGGTCTCGGCGACCGCCAGGACCGGGCTCGACAAGCTCGAGGAGGCGATTCTTCTCCAGGCCGAGATCCTCGACCTCAAGGCCAACCCGGAGCGCGCCGCCGAGGGCACCGTCATCGAGAGCCGGCTGGATCGGGGCCGCGGCCCGGTGGCGACGGTGCTGGTGCAGAAGGGCACGCTGTACCAGGGCGACATCGTGGTGGCCGGCGCTGAATGGGGCCGGGTGCGCGCGATGCTCGATGACAAGTCGCGCCCGATCAAATACGCCGGACCCTCCACGCCGGTCGAGATCCTGGGTCTCGCGGGCGTGCCCGCCGCCGGCGAGCCGCTGGTCGTGGTGGACGTGGAGAGCCGTGCCCGCGAGATCAGCGAGTTCCGCGCCCGCCGGCTGCGCGACACCGCCGCCGCCGGCAACGTCGCCGCGCGCGGCACCTTGGAGCAGATGCTGTCGCGGATCGTCGCCGGCGAGCAGAAAGAGGTCGCGGTCGTCATCAAGGCCGACGTGCAGGGCAGCGCCGAGGCGCTCGCCGCCACGGTGCTCAAGCACGCGCACGAGGAGGTGAAGGTCCGCGTGCTGCTCAGCGCGGTGGGCCAGATCACCGAGAGCGACATCCAGCTCGCGAAGGCGTCGAGCGCCGTGGTGGTGGCGTTCAACGTGCGCGCCACCAGCCAGGCGCGCGACATGGCGCAGCGCGACGGCGTGGACATTCGCTACTACTCGATCATCTACGACGTCGCCGACGACATCGAGAAGCTGGTGCGCGGCAAGGTCGCCCCGAAGGCGCGCGAGCGGTTCCTGGGCTACGCCGAGGTGCGCCAGGTGTTCAACATCACCAAGACCGGCAAGGTGGCCGGCTGCATGATCACCGAGGGCGTGGTGCGGCGCGGCGCCGGCGTGCGGGTGCTGCGCGACAACGTGGTGATCCACACCGGCGAGCTGTCGCAGCTCAAGCGCTTCAAGGACGACGTGCGCGAGGTGGCGCGCGGCTACGAGTGCGGCCTGTCCTTCGCCAACTTCCACGATTTGCAGGAAGGCGACGTGGTGGAGTGCTACGAGACCGAGATGGTGCCAGGGTGACGAGAGCAAGGTGGTGAGGAAAGGGACGTGAAGAAGCGCGCGGTCGCCGACGCCGCCCCATCGCAGCGCCAGCTGCGCGTCGCCGAGGAGGTCCGCCATGTGCTGGCGGGCCTGTTCGCGCGCACCGACTTCCGCGACCCCGAACTGGTGGGCGAGCACATCACCGTCACCGAGGTCAGGATCGGCCCTGATCTCAAGCACGCCACCGCCTTCGTCGCTCGGCTCGGCCGTCCCGACGTGGACGCGCTGCTGCCCGCGCTGAAGCGCGCGACGCCGTTCCTGCGCGCCAACGTTGCCCACGCGCTGCGGCTGAAATTCGTCCCCGACCTGTCCTTCCAGCCCGACACCGCGCTGGAATACGCGACCAAGATCGACCGCCTGCTGCACCAGCCGGAAGTCGAGCGGGATCTGGAGAAGCCGCGGTGAGCATCACCCAGGACGAGATGCACGAGTGGAAGCTGCAGGACGCGGGGGCGAAGCTGTCTGATGTCGTGCGGCTCGCGCATCGGGAAGGGCCCCAGGCGATCGTGCAGGACGGAAAGCGGGAAGCCGTGGTGCTTTCGGCTGAGGCGTATGACGCGCTTCGTCCTAGGCCGAAGCAGTCTCTCGTGGAATTTCTCCTAGCGGGGCCTCCTTGGCCCGACGACCTGGTGGAGGCGATTCTTGACCGCTCACCCGACACGGGCCGCGACATAGAATTCTGAGTCTCGGTGTATCTGCTCGATACCTGCATGCTTGCGGAAGCAAGACGCCGATCGCCGGAAGCCGGAGCTTGGCTGGAGTTCCGTGGACCGCGACGCGATTTTCCTCAGCGTCATGACCTTGGGCGAAATCATGAAGGGCATCGCCTTGATCGGGCGCAGGGATCCGACTGCCGCTGCCTCTCTCGCTCGCTGGCTGGAGCAGCTACGGGCGGAGTTCGAGGGTCGCATCCTTGCTGTAGATGATGCCGTGGGAATTGCCTGGGGTCGGCTCATGGCCATCCGGCCTCGCCCGTTCGCCGACGGACTGATTGCGGCGACCGCTATCATTCACTCGAAGATCGGCGTGACGCGCAACGTGGCCGACTTCGCCGACGCCGGCGTTCAGATCATCAATCCCTGGGCGCTCTGAGGAGCGCCGGGAGAGGAGACCCATGCGCCGCAAACGCGGCCGGCCGCTGGACGGCTGGCTCATCGTCGACAAGCCGCCGGGGCTGACCAGCACCGACGTGGTGAACCGCGTCCGCCGCGCCTTCGACGCGCAGAAGGCGGGGCATGGCGGCACGCTCGATCCGCTGGCGACCGGGGTGCTGCCGATTGCCTTCGGGGCGGCGACCAAGACCGTGCCCTACGTGATGGACGGCACCAAGCTCTACCGTTTTTCTCTCCGGTTCGGCGAAGCGCGCGACACCGATGACGCCGACGGGCAGGTCACGGCGCGCTCCGATGCGCGGCCGTCGGACGCCGAAATCGCAGCGGCGCTGCCCGCGTTCCGGGGCGACATCATGCAGATCCCGCCCGCCTTTTCCGCCGTGAAGGTGGCCGGCGAACGGGCCTACGACATGGCGCGCGAGGGGCGCCCCCCGGTGCTGGAGCCGCGCCCGGCGCGGGTCGACCGGTTCGAGCTGGTCGAGCGGCCGGGGCGCCGACGTAGCGGTGTTCGAGGTGCAGTCGGGCAAGGGCGTCTACATGCGCAGCCTGGCGCGCGACTTGGCACTCGCCTGCGGCACGTTGGGCAACGTCGCCGCGCTGCGCCGGCTGCGGGTCGGGCCGTTCACCGAGGAAAATGCGATTCCGCTGGACAAACTCGTCGTCGCGTCGGATACCCCGCCGGCTTCCCCGGACCTTCTGCTTCCGGTCGCGACCGCGCTGGCCGACATCCCGGCGCTGGCCTTGACCGAGACGGAGGCCTCCGGCCTTTCGCATGGCCAGGCGATCAGCCTGGTCACGCTGATGGGCCGCATTCCACGGGCGGCCGACCCCGATGGCGGGTTGGCACGCGCCATGGCGGGGAGCCGCGTGATCGGGCTGTGCCGGCTGCAGGATGGCTGGCTGAAACCCGAACGGCTCCTCTGAGACACAAACTCCGAGCGCCCGCGCGTCCTTGGAACCCAAGAACGGAGAACAATTCCGATGTCGACGACCGCGGAGCGCCGTGCGGCGCTCGTCACCGAATACGGCGCCAAGCAAGGCGACACCGGCAGTCCCGAGGTCCAGGTGGCGCTCATTACCGAGCGGATCCTCTACCTCACCGAGCACCTCAAGACCCACGCGAAGGATTTCCACTCGCGGCGTGGCCTGCTGATGCTGGTCGGCCGCCGTCGCCGCCTGCTCGACTATCTCAAGGCGAAGAACAACACCCGCTACACCACCCTGATCGGGCGGCTCAATCTGCGCCGCTAGTCGCTGAACTGGCCGGCCTCCGTCCCCATATGACGGGCGCCGGCGATATCCCCGCGTCATGGTGGCGCGGGGCATTGCCCGGGGGCGTGTGAAAGCCCCAGCGCCGCGACCGCGGCGGACGACAGAACGCCGATCCGGCACCCAAGGCGGGGGCCGCGACGGCGTTTCCGGCCACATGGCCCGCGGCTGCGCCCCAGGCGCGGCCCCCGGGTTCGGGCGCAGCCGCGCCGCGATCCCGGTCCATGCCGCCCGAGACGCCGTCTTCCGCCGGGACGAACGGATCGCATTCGTGCTGCCCGTCCGCGTCGCGCATCCCGAAGGAACGACGAAAAGCGATGTTCAACTATTTCCGCAAGGAACTCGACTGGGGCGGCCGCAAGCTGATCCTGGAGACCGGCAAGATGGCGCGGCAGGCCGATGGCGCCGTGCTGGCCCGCTACGGCGACACGATCGTGCTCTGCACGGCGGTCGGCGTGCGCGTCCACCCGGCCCGGCCAGGACTTCTTCCCGCTGACCGTGAACTACCAGGAGAAGGCCTTCGCCGCCGGCAAGATCCCCGGCGGCTTCTTCAAGCGCGAGGGGCGCCCGTCCGAGAAGGAGGTGCTGACCAGCCGCCTGATCGACCGGCCGATCCGCCCGCTGTTCCCCGAGGGCTTCCGCAACGAGGTCCAGGTGGTCGCCACCGTGCTGAGCCATGACCTCGAGAACGACCCCGACATCGTCGCGATGATCGGCTGCTCGGCGGCGCTGACGCTGTCGGGCATTCCCGTTCTTCGGCCCGGTCGCCGCCGCCCGGGTCGGCTACAGCGACGGCAAGTACATCCTCAACCCGACCATCGGCGAGCTCGACAAGCCGCAGCTCGACCTCGTGGTGGCCGGCACCATCGAGGGCGTGCTGATGGTCGAGAGCGAGGCGCAGGAGCTCACCGAGGAGGTGATGCTCGGCGCGGTCAATTTCGGCCACCAGGCGTTCCAGCCGGTGATCCAGGCGATCATCGAGCTCGCCGAACGCGCCGCCAAGGAGCCGTGGAACCTGCCCGAGCCCTCCGAGGAGCAGCAGGCGCTCGCCGCCCGCGTCGACGGATTGGCCCGTGGCCCCGCTGGTCGAGGCCTACCGTGAGAGCCAGAAGCTGGTGCGCCAGGAGAAGGTCGGCGCCGCCAAGAAGGAAGCCGCGACGGCGCTCGCCGCCGAGGGACTCGACCCGGAGCGCGCCAAGGGCCTGCTCAAGGATCTCGAGGCCGACATCGTGCGCAACGCCATCCTCGACACCGGCCTGCGCATCGACGGCCGCGACACCCGCACGGTGCGGCCGATCGTCGCCGAGGTCGGCGTGCTGCCGCGCGCGCACGGCTCGGCGCTGTTCACCCGCGGCGAGACCCAGGCGCTGGCCGTCGCCACGCTCGGCACCGGCCAGGACGAGCAGATGATCGACGCGCTCGCGGGCGACTACCGTGAGCACTTCATGCTGCACTACAACTTTCCGCCGTATTCGGTGGGCGAGGCCGGCCGCATGGGCTCGCCGGGCCGGCGCGAGATCGGCCACGGCAAGCTCGCCTGGCGGGCGATCCACCCGCTGCTGCCGAGCAAGGAGCAGTTCCCCTACACGATGCGGATCGTCAGCGAGATCACCGAGAGCAACGGCAGCTCCTCGATGGCGACGGTGTGCGGCAGCTCGCTCGCGCTGATGGACGCCGGCGTGCCGCTGAAGCGGCCCGTCGCCGGCATCGCGATGGGGCTGATCAAGGAGGATCGCGGCTTCGCGGTGCTGTCCGACATCCTCGGCGACGAGGACCATCTCGGCGACATGGACTTCAAGGTCGCCGGCACCGAGCAGGGCGTCACCAGCCTGCAGATGGACATCAAGATCACCTCGATCACGCCCGAGATCATGCGGATCGCGCTCGACCAGGCGCGGGACGGGCGGATGCACATTTTGGGCGAGATGAACAAGGCGATCACCGGCGCGCGCAGCGACGTGGCCGCGACGGCGCCGCGCATCACGGTGATCAACGTGCCCAAGGACAAGATCCGCGAGGTGATCGGCACCGGCGGCAAGGTGATCCGCGAGATCGTCGAGCAGACCGGCTGCAAGATCGACATCGACGACGACGGCACGATCAAGATCGCCGCCACCGAGCAGGAGAAGGCGCAGGCCGCCATCGACTGGATCAGGGGCATCGTGGCCGAGCCGGAGATCGGCGTGATCTACAACGGCAAGGTGGTGAAGACCGCCGATTTCGGCGCCTTCGTCAACTTCCTCGGCTCCAAGGACGGTCTCGTGCATATCAGCGAGCTCGCCCAGGGCCGGGTCGCCAAGACCGCTGACGTGGTCAATGTCGGCGACCAGGTGAAGGTGAAGGTGATCGGCTTCGACGAGCGCGGCAAGGTGAAGCTGTCGATGCGCGTGGTTGACCAGGCGACGGGTGCCGACATCACCGACCAGGTCGGCGCCAAGCCTGGCCGTGGCGGCGATCGCGACCGCGACCGCCGCGACCGCGCGGAGGAGCCGCCGCACCCGATCGGGCAGCCGCAGCCGGCGGTGGGCGAGTAGCCTTTGGCTTGCCCCGGATGCAAGGCCCTCTTGCATCCGGGGCCGTTCGTCTGAAACCTTCCACCGGAACAACCGGCCTGACCGAAGGACTTGCGTCCATGAAGGCGATCAACGCGATCCGGATGGGCGGGATGGACGTCCTGCCGCTGGTGGAAGGCGGCAAGGGCATCTCGATCTCCAACGGGAGATCGTCGGGGAGCTGGGCGCTGGCCGGCGGGGTCGGCACGTTCAGCGCGGTCAACGCCGACAGCTACGACGCCGGCGGGCAGCGCATCCCGCAGGTCTATCACGGCCGCACCCGGCGCGAGCGGCATGAGGAGCTGGTCGCCTATTCGGTGCGCGGCGCGGTCGCGCAGGCGCGGCAGGCGTATGAGATGGCCTGCGGCAAGGGGCGCATCCACGCCAATATCCTGTGGGAGATGGGCGCCGCCGAGCGCATCATCACCGAGGTGCTGGAGCAGGCGAAGGGCCTCATCAACGGCATCACCTGCGGCGCCGGGATGCCCTACCGACTGTCCGACATCGCCGCCCGGTTCGGCGTCTACTACTACCCGATCGTCTCCTCGGCGCGTGCCTTCAACGCACTGTGGAAGCGCGCCTACAGCCGCGCCGCCTCGCTGCTCGGCGGCGTGGTCTACGAGGATCCCTGGCTCGCGGGCGGGCATAACGGCCTGTCCAACAGCGAGGATCCGACCAGGCCGGAGGATCCCTATCCCGCGCGTGCTGGCGCTGCGCAAGCAGATGCGCGAGTTCGGCCTTGACAACACCCCGATCATCATGGCCGGCGGCGTGTGGTGGCTCGACGAGTGGCAGGACTGGATCGACAATCCCGAGCTCGGGCCGGTCGCCTTCCAGTTCGGCACCCGTCCGCTGCTGACCAAGGAGAGCCCGATCGGCACGGCGTGGAAGAAGCGGCTGCTGACCCTGAAGGAAGGCGACGTCTTTCTCAACCGGTTCAGCCCGACCGGCTTCTACTCCAGCGCGGTGAACAACGGCTTCATCCAAGAATTGCGCGAGCGCAACGAGCACCAGGTCGCCTACAGCAGCGAGCAGATCGGCGAGCACGTCGCCGAGTACGGCGTCGGCCCGCGCAAGCGCCCGGTCTACGTGACGCCGGCCGATCTCCAGCGTCTGCGCGGTTGGGAGGCGGAGGGCTTCACCGAGGCGCTGCGCACGCCCGACAGCACCCTGATCTTCGTCACGCCCGAGAAGGCCCGCGAGATCATGGCCGACCAGGTCGCCTGCATGGGCTGCCTGAGCCAGTGCCGCTTCTCCAACTGGAGCCAGCACGACGCCGACCACAGCACCGGCAAGAAGGCCGACCCGCGCAGCTTCTGCATCCAAAAGACGCTGCAGGACATCGCCCACGAGAGCAACGACGCCGTCACGCTCGAGCGCAACCTGATGTTCAGCGGCCATAACGGCTACCGCTTCGCCTCCGACCCGTTCTACTCGAACGGCTTCATCCCGACGGTGAAGCAGCTCGTCGAGCGCATCCTCACCGGACGCTGAACCAGCCGCGCGTCGGCCGGGGTGATCTTGACCGACGGCGCGCGGCCAGCCCCTCGCTCAACCCTCTCCAAAAGGGAGAGGGCTGGGGTGAGGGCGTGGTGGCCCCGCCTCCTCACCCCCGCCCTCTGCGTCGTCCTCGCCTTCATCGTCATCAAGGCGGCCTCCGCCGATCTCACGTGGGACGAGGCGTGGACCTATCTCCACTATGCCCGGACGCCGCTCGGCTTCACCCGGCTCGACCTCGCCAACGACCATCCGCTGAACAGCGTCCTTATCTGGGCGGCGACGCGCGCACTGGGCAATTCCGAGCTCATCATCCGCGTGCCCAACCTCCTTGCGGCCGGGCTCTATCTGTATTCGAGCGCGCTCCTGATCCGCCGCGTGCGGCTCAAGTCGCTGGCCTTCGGGCTGTGTGTGCTGCAGCCTTACCTGTTCGACTATTTCGCTCTCGCGCGCGGCTACGGGATCGCGGCTTCGCTGGTGCAGTACGGCCTCGTTGCACATTTCTTCGCCCCCGAGGGACGCCGGCGCTACGGAACCATGCTGGCCGCCTGCCTGCTGGCGAGCCTGTCGATCTTTTCGGCCGTGGTGATACTGTACGCGCTGCTCGCCGCTTGCATCCTCGACGCGTACCGGCACCGGCGGGAGCCGAGCGCCCGGCTTGCCGGAGATGCCGCGGTCTCGACGTTCTACGGTGCGCTGGGGCTCGTCTCGGTGGCGGGGCTGCTGTGGGTGGCGCGAGACGGCGTGCCACTGTACGGCGCAACAGGCTCGTTCTTTGATGCCGTGCCGCGCAGCATCGCCCGGACGTACGTACCGAATGCCTGGTCCGGGATCGTCGCTTCGCTCGGCCTGGCCGGGCTTGCCGCGCTGGGCCTGCTCGGCTTGCGCCGCTTCGGCCGGCGCACGTGGACGTTGCTGCTGGCCTGCGCGGTCGGCCTCATCGCCACCTGGGCTGCCGCCCGGCTTCTCGGCAAACCGCTGCCCACCGGGCGCGTGCTGGTACCCTGGGTGCCGCTGTTCAATCTCGCGCTGATCGGGATGGCCGAGGATCTGAGCACGCGCGTCGACGGCTCCCGTGTCGCGTGGGTTCGTCTGGGCAGCGCCGCGCTTTGCGTCTTGCTCGCGGTGATCTGGCTCGACCGGCTGCACTTTCAGCGATACGCGGACTGGCCCGAGGACTACCGGCTGCAGAACCGTCTGGCGCGGGCGCTCGCGGCGGGCGGCGGCTGCCTGCCGGCCGATGTGTGGGACCGCTACGGGCACGTCTACTATCTCGACCGCTGGTTCCCGCCCGGTCGGCGGCCCGACCCGCCCCGGTGTCCGCCCCACTAAGCGGCTCGCCTTCCCCTCGCCGGCGCGAGCCTCTACAGAGTCGCGGCCGAGAGCAGACGAGGAACGCCATGCCGCGCGCACTCAAGGTCGCGGTCCAGATGGACCCGATCGAGACCGTCAACATCGACGCGGATTCCACTTTTGCGCTGATGCTGGAGGCGCAGGCGCGCGGCCATTCCCTGTGGCACTACGAGGTGCGCCACATGGCGCTGCGCGAGGGCGTCGCGCGCCAGGGTGCCCGACGCGAGGAACGGCTGTTCGCCCGCGCCAGGCCCGTTCGCGTTCAGCGGGTGCAAGGCGCGCATTTCGAGTTCGGCGCCCTGGAAGAGCTCGATCTCGGGACGATGGACGTCGTGCTGATGCGCCAGGATCCGCCCTTCGACATGGCCTACATCACCGCGACCCACATGCTGGAGCACATCCAGCCCGGCACCCTGATCGTCAACGACCCGGCGGCGGTGCGCAACGCGCCGGAAAAAATCCTCGTCACGCATTTCCCCGACCTGATGCCGCCCACCATGATCACCTGGGACATCGAGGCGATCCGCGCCTTCCGCACCGAGCACCGCGACATCATCGTCAAGCCGCTGTTCGGCAATGGCGGCGCCGGCGTGTTCCGCATCAAGCCGGACGACGAGAACCTCGGCGCGCTGCTCGAGATGCACTTCGCCCGCTCGCGCGAGCCGCTGATGTTCCAGCGCTACGAGCCGGCGGTGCGCCAGGGCGACAAGCGCATCATCCTGGTGGACGGCGAGGCGATGGGCGCCATCAACCGCGTCCCCGCCGAGGGCGAGGCGCGCTCCAACATGCATGTCGGCGGGCGGGCGGAAAAATCCGCCATGACGGCGCGCGACCGCGAGATCTGCGCGGCGATCGGCCCCACCCTGCGCGCCCAGGGCATGATCTTCGTCGGCATCGACGTGATCGGCGACTGGCTGACCGAGATCAACGTCACCTCGCCCACCGGCATCCAGGAGATCGCCCGCTTCGACGGCGTGCACCTTGAGCGCGCGATCTGGGACCGCATCGAGGCCAGGGCCGCCGCCCGAGCGACGTGATCGAATGGCGTAGGGCGGAACTCATTCCGCTGCCGGACGCCTCCGCGCGAAAGGAACTTGCGCAGCCTGGCTGCTTTGTTCCCTTGCGGCCAGGAGGCGTCGGTCATGTCGTTTTCCGAACGCGTCGGCGCCCGTGCGGGGAGTGGCGTCCGGACGCTCGCGACCAGATGGCTCGGCAGCGTCGACCTGCCGAGCGATGCCGGCGGGCTGCCCGTTTCGCCCACGGCGCGGCGCGATCGCGCCTGGGTCGCGCTGGTCGGCAACGCGGACGCCGTGCTGCGGCGGTGGAACGGGGTCTATGAATTCACCGACGACCCGGACTGCCTGCTGCGCGTGGCCCTGCGGCGCGCCTGCGTGCCCGTCGTGCTGGCGGAGGGCGTGGTCATGGCCGCCGGCGCGCCGATCGGCGTGCTGCATTTCTGGAACGAGCACCTGCCGCCGTTTCCCCCGCGCGGCCCGGACATCTGCTGGGCCAAGGGCATCGAGCAGCGGTTCGAGCACTCGCTGCGGTTGCTCGCGGCGCATGTCGAGGGCAACCCGGCCTGGGCGGAGGTGCGCGCCCTGCGGGGCAACGCCGCCCTCTCGGGCGGGCTGCGGCCGGCGCAGATGCGCCGCGTCGCCAGCCATTACGGCTTCGAGACAGCCGTGCCCGATCTGGCGGGCCTCGCCGCCCTGCACGCGTTCGGCCAGAACTTCCTGCTCTGGGCGTTCGCGCGCGCGTTCAACCCCGGCGCGCTGACCCGCCAGCCATTCCGTCGCCCCCGCACCGAGCTGTGGATGTCGCGCGAGACGCTGCGGGCGCGGTTCCTGGGACCGTGAAGTGGCTGCACTGGCCGTCGCGGCGCTGTGGTGCGCGCTGGTCCTGTGGCTGCTCGCCCGCGCGCTGCGGCAGTTTCGTGCCCATGCCGGGGGCGCCGTCGCCGCCATGCCGCCGCGGGGACGGATGGCGTCGGTCCAGGTGATCGTCCCGGCGCGCGACGAGGCGACGGTGATCGGCGACTGCCTGGCCGCCCTCGCCGCGCAGACCTACCCGTCCGACCGGTTGGCGATCCTGGTGGTGGACGATAATTCGGGCGATGGCACCGCCGCGCGCGTGCGCGATGCGGCTGCCAGTGACCCGCGCATCACCTTGCGCGCGGCGGGCGCGCTGCCGCCGGGCTGGCTCGGCAAGCCGCACGCCTGCTGGCGCGGCGCCGAGGGGGCCTCGGCCGACTGGCTCTGCTTCATCGACGCCGACATGCGGGCCGCCCCGCTGCTGCTCGCCTCCGCCGTGCGAGCGGCCGAGGCGCAGGCGATCGACCTGCTCTCGCTCCAGCCGTTCCAGGAGCTCGGCAGCCTTGCGGAACGGCTGGTCGTGCCGGCGGGGCTGCTGATGGTCGCCTGCGCCAAGGATCTGCGCGCCATCGACGATCCGGCCTCGCCCGAGGCCAACGCCAACGGCCAGTTCATGCTGATGCGCCGCGACGCATATTCTGCCAGTGGCGGCCACGCGGCGGTCCGCTCGGCAATCTGCGAGGACCGGGCGCTGGCGCGGCTTGCCAAGCGCGTGGGTCTGCAGGTGCGGGTGCTCGGCGCCGAGCATTTGGCGCGGACCCGCATGTATCGGGACTTCGCCTCGCTGTGGGAGGGTTTCTCGAAGAACGCGGTCGACATCATGGGCGACGCGCGGCGCACCTTGATGGTCGCCGCCGTCGGCCTCGTCGTCGGTTGGGCGACGCCCCTGCTTCCGCTCGCCCTCGCCATCGTCGCGCTGCACGACCGCGCGGCGCTGCCGGCGTTGCTGCTGGCACTCGCCGCATCGGGCGTGGTTGTCGGGGTCGAGATCGGCACGGCGCGGCATTTCCGCGTGCCGCTTGGGCTGGTGGCGCTATTCCCGGCGGGTTTTTCCCTGGCCGCCGCGTTGGCGTGGCGCAGCGTGTGGCTGCGCGCCCGAGGCCGCGCGACGTGGAAGGGCCGCATCTGCCATCCGGTGCCGGGCCGGCCGTGATCGCCCGCCGCCAGCGGGCCGGAGGCTGGCCGATCGCCGCCGTGCTCGCGGTCGTCGCGGTGCTGCTCTACATGATCCGCCTCGCCCTGCTGCCCTTCGTGCTGGGCGCCATCGTCGGCTTCGTCTCCGACCCGCTGATCCACCGCCTGCAAGCGCGCACGGGATGGCGTCGCGGGTTGGTGGCGGCGGCGCTCTATCTGGTGCTGCTCCTGCTGATCGGCGGTGCTGGCTATGGGCTCGGCCGGGTCGCAATCGGCGATGCCTCGCAGCTGGTGGCGAACGGGCCGGGCATGATCCATCGTCTGCTGGAGGAGGTGGTCGGCCAGCAGGGCATCGAGTTGTTCGGCCAGCGGCTGACGGCCGACGCGCTGAGCGCCGAGATCCTGGCGCGGCGCGCAACGCGCTGGGCTTCGGCATCGCGGCACAGCTCGCCGCGCTCGTGGTGGAGGTCATGATCGGCGCGTTCCTCACCCTGGTGCTGATCCCGTATTTCATGGTCTCGGGTCCGTCGCTCGCCGAGGCCGCCATCCGGTTGGTCCCGCCGGAGCGCCGCCCGTCCGTCGAGCATCTCCTGCCGCGCATCGTGCCCGTGCTCCGCCGCTACCTCCTCGGCGTGGTCGCCGTGGTCTGCTACACGTCAGTCGCCGCCTGGATCGGCTACGGCGCGATTTTCCACCTGCCCCATGCCGTCCTGCTCTCGATCGTCGTCGGCCTGCTCGAGATGATCCCGGCGATCGGCCCGCTGGCCTCCGGCCTGCTCGTCGCCGTCGCCGCCTTGCAACAGGAGCGGCTCGCCACCACGGCGCTGCTGGTCGCCTACGCGATCGGGCTGCGGCTCTCGATCGACAACCTGGTCGGCCCGCTGGTGCTCGGGCAGGCGGTGAAGGTGCATCCCGTCGTGGTGATCTTCGCCTTCGTGGCCGGCGCCATCCTGTTCGGCGTCATCGGGCTGCTGCTCGCGGTGCCGGTCGCCGCCTGCATCCGCATCATCCTCGCCGAATACTACGCCGAGCCGGTCGCCGGCCCACCGCCGCGCGGCTGAGCCGGACTGAGTTCGGCCGTCGGGGCGGAATTCATCCCGCCAGCTTCGGGCTGGCCCCGTCGTCCGGCACGCCGGCCAGGCGCAAGCCGGCGGCGAAATGGTCGCGATCCTGCGGGCGCTCGAAGGGGCTGGTCTCCAGGAAGCGGGCAACCGTGAAGTCGGGCTCGATCGCCAGCAGGCGGCGGCACACCACGGCGGCCTCCTGCATCTGGCCGAGATAGCCCAGGGCGGCGAGATACGGCTTGCAGGCCGCCGAGAAGGACGGGTTCATCTCGCTCACCGCGCGGCCATAGGCGACGGCGCTCTCGTAGTCGCGCTTGAGCAGGGCGACGATGATGAACGCGGTATCGAAGAAGAAGGCGTGCGGATCGAGCGGGGAGAGCTTCTTGTAGCGGGTGATCCGCCGCTCCGCCTCGTCCCACTCGCCGAGATAGGCGTAGGCCACGCCCGACAGGTTCCAAGCCATCGCCAGGTTGGGGTTGGCCGAGAGGGCGCGCTCGTGCAGTGCGATCGCCTCGCGCAGCCGATGGTGCAGGAAGGCGCGGACGTGGCCGGCGATGGTCAGCGCGCGGGCGTCGGACGGGTCGAGCGTCACGGCCTGTTCGGCGTGCTGCCCGGCCGTGGTCAGCGCGGTCGCCTCGTGCTCGGCCCAGCCCTGGCCGACCAGGAAGATGTGCCAGTAGGCATACCACGCATGGGCGCCGGCGTAGTCGGGCTCGGCGGCGATCGCCTGTGCGAGCAGTTCGCCCGCCTGCATGAATGGCGCGCGCTCCATGCGGCCGATCAGCGGCAAGGATCGCAGCAGCAGGTCGTAGGCGGTGGGGTCGTGCGGCGGGCGGGCGGTGACGCGCTTGGCCTCGATCAGCAGGATCTCGGGGTCGATCTGCGCCACCACCTCGGCGGCGATCTCGTCCTGCAGGGTCAGGATGTCATGCGTCTGGCGGTCGAACCGCCGCGCCCACACCACCTGGTTGCCGGCGCGCAGATCGAGCAGGCGCAAGGTGATCCGCAGCCGGTTACGGACCTTCTGGATGGTGCCGTCGAGCAGGAAGTCGAGCCCGAAGGTGCGACGGATCTCGCCCTCGTCGCGGCTGTCGGCGACGAACCGGCCGAGCGAGTTGCTGGACACCAGGAACATCCAGCGAAAGCGGGCAAGGGCGGTGGTGATCTCCTCGGCGAGCCCTGGGGCGAGATGCGCCTCCTCCTCACCGGTGCCGACCAGCTGGAGCGGCATCACCCCCAGCCGCGCCCCGCCCCGCGCGGCGGCTCGTCGGTTCCGGCCGGGGCTCGGACGCCGACTGCGCCAGCGGCTCGGGTTCATCGGGCGGCGGGCGCGACGGCCGGAACGCCGCCCGGCTGCCGCCGCCGCGGATTTCGGCCAGCAGGCGTTGCGTCTCGGCCGAGGGTGCCGCGTCGAGCAGGTCGGCCAGCACGCCGCGGCAACGCTCGTAGGCCTGGATCGCCATGCCGCGCTCGCCGCGCGCCGCGTGCGCCCGCATCAGCGCGCGCCAAGCGCCCTCATGCGCCCGGTCGATCGACAGCAGCTGCTGGGCGGCGGGGATCGCCGCCTCCGGCTCCACCTGCTCGCGCAGCAGCGCCTCGGCGAGATTGCGCGCCCGGTCGCGCAGCCGCTCCCGCTCGGTGGTGAGCCAGGTGTCGAAAGCCGGGTCCACCCCGTCCAGATCCTCGAGCAGATCGCCGTCGAGCAGCGAGAGCGAGGCCGGCTGGGCGGTCGTCGCCCGCATGACCTCCTCGACGTCCACCCAGAACGCGCCGGGCTTGAGCGAGAGATGATCGCGGGTGATGGCGAGGATCTCGGCGCCGGCGGGCGACAGCGCGTCGAGCAGCCGATGGATCTCCTGGCGCAGCGAGGCGCGCGCCTGCTCCTCCGGCCGCCGGCTCCAGAGCAACTCGGCCAGGCGGCCGCGCAGCGCCGGCCGCGGTGCCGACAGGGCGATCACCGCCAGCAACGCGCGCGTCTTCCGTCCAGCGGGCAGGACGCTCTCGCTGGTCAAGGTCCACGCTTCCATCTGCCCGATCAGCCGCAGACGGACGGTGACGGGCCCACTGGCGCCAGGCATCACGACCTGCCCTTGCAGACGCTGTACGGCACCTACATTCATATGCTCATATGGTCGGAACGCGATTGCATAAGCAAGTTCTCCGGCACGGTTCGTACCAGGAGACGATCATTTCGGGGCGCTAGACGGCCGCCTCGGCAAAGATCGGACGCACATCTCCACGCCACTCGCCATGGTACTTCGCAAGCCAGTATTCCGCCTGGGTCGGGCCGCCGCCAATGATTTCCTCCAGCGGCGCGAGGTGGATCGTCTCGTCGCGTCCCGACGCATCCAGCTGGCGACGGGCGCGCAAGCCATCGCGCGCCACCGCGAGCGCCTCGCGCGCCAGCTCGCGCAGGTTCCGACCCGCCTTGCCCGCTTGCCCGTCGAGCGGCGCATCGAGCCCTTGACGCGGTACCGCCGCGCGCAACGCGATCGTGTCCTGCCAGGTCTGCCGGTGCACCAGCGCCTCGGCCGCGGCGAGGGCCGCACCGTCATACAGGAGGCCGACCCAGAACGCCGATTGCGCCACCATCATGTCCGGCCGGCCGGCGTCGGCGCCGCGCATTTCGAGGAACCGCTTGAGCCGCACGTCGGTGAAGGCGGTGGTCATGTGGTCCGCGAAATCCCCCACGGTCGCCACCTCGCCGGCGAGTTCCGGCACCCGGCCGGCCATGAAATCGCGGAACCGCCGGCCGGCCACGTCGATGTAGCGCCCGTCGCGGTAGACGAAATACATCGGCACGTCGTCCACCAGCCATTCCGCATACCGCTCGAACCCGAACCCGTCCTCGAACATCACCGGGGGATCCCGGAGCGCTCGTTGTCGGTGTCCGTCCAGACCTGGGCGCGAAAGGATAAGAAACCGTTAGGACGCCCTTCGGTGAAGGGCGAGTTGGCGAACAGCGCGGTGGCGAGCGGCTGCAGGGCGAGCGAGACCCTGAGCTTGCGCACCATGTCGGTCTCGGAGGCGAAATCCAGGTTGACCTGCACCGTGCAGGTGCGGGTCATCATGTCGAGGCCCATCGTGCCGACCTTGGGCATGTAGGCGCGCATCACCGCGTAACGGCTCTTGGGCATCCAGGGCATCGCGGCGCGGGTCTCGGTCGGGTGGAAACCGAGCGGGGCGAAGCCCAGGCCGAGCCCGCCAGAGACGGCGCGCACCGCGCGGAAATGCGCCTCGAACTCGGCGCGCGTCTCGTGCAGCGTGGCGAGCGGCGCGCCCGGACAATTCGAGCTGCCCCGCCGGTTCGAGCGAGATCGACGCGGCACCCTGCTTGCAGCCCGATGATGCGGCCGTGGTCGAGGATCGGCTCGCCACCGGCGGCGGCCATGCCTTCGAGCAGCGCCTCGATGCCGCGCGGCTCGTAGGGCGGGGGGGCGAGGTCGGTCAGCCGGAAACCGAACTTCTCGTGCTCGGTGCCGATGCGGAACGCCTCCGGCGGCTTGCAGCCGGCCGCGATGTAGTCGGCCAGCTGCCGCATCGACGTGATCGGGGTCGCGTCGGCATCTCCGGGGTTGGACATCGGGCTCCCAGCTTCTCGGCGTTTCCGGTCGTCTATCCGCACAGCCTGCAACAGGGCCAGACCGGCGATGCTGGCCGTCTCGGCCCGCAGGACGCGCGGCCCCAGGCTGACCGGCACAACAAAGGGTCGGGCACGCAGGGCGTCAAGCTCCCGGCTCGGCGAAACCCCCCTCCGGTCCCACCAGCAGCGCGGCCGTGGCTGCACCCCGGCCGGCGCGGAGCGGCGCCGCGTTCGACCGCTCGACTGCGGCGAACGAGCGTCCGCCCGGGCGGCCACCCGGCGAGCAGATCGGGCAGGCGCTGGACGCGGCGCGATGCGCGGCACGCTCAGCCGCTCCGACTGCTCGGCCGCCTCGGTGGCGATCGCGGTCAGCCTGGCCACGTTGACCCGCTCGGCATTGGTCCGCTCGGTCGTCACCGGCAGCAGCGCCGAAACCCCGAGCTCGGTCGCCTTCTGCGCCACGAAATCGGTCGCGTCGCGCTTCAGCAGCGCGAAGGCGAGCCACAGATCGGGCTCGGCCGCCTGCGGGCGGAGCCGCCTCTCGACGGTGAGCGCGGCGGATCCACGCTTCATCGTGGCGATGCGGGCCAGCCACTCGCCGTCCGCGCCGTTGAACAGCCGCAGCGGCGCAGCCGGTCCGCGCCGCATCACCGTCCCCAGATAATGCGCCTGGCCGGGCGTCGCGGGATCGTCGCGCCCTCGGCCAGCGGCGCGCTCACGAACAGGCGGATTGACCCGGACATGCCGCCGGGCAGATTAGCACCATGACCGCCCATACCGACATCGCCGCCGGAGGCTGGGTCGCCCGGCTGCCCGCCGCGCTGGGTGCCCTACGTGCTGCTGGCGCGGCTGGACCGGCCGATCGGCGTGTGGCTGCTGTTCCTGCCCGGCCTGTGGGGCATCCTGCTGTCCGGCCGTGGGGTTGCCAGAAGCGTATGGCTGATCGCGCTGTTCGCCGTCGGCAGCGTGGTGATGCGGGCGGCCGGGTGCGTGGTCAACGATCTCTGGGATCGCGACATCGACCGGCTGGTGGCGCGAACCGCCGCTCGGCCCCTGGCGTCCGGTGCGGTGCGGCCGCGCCATGCCCTTGCGTTCCTGGTCGTTCTGCTGCTCGGCGGGCTGCTGATCCTGCTGCAGCTGCCGCCGCTCGCGCAGGCGCTCGGCGTCGCCTCGCTGCTGCTGGTCGGGCTCTATCCGCTGGCCAAGCGCGTGACTTGGTGGCCGCAGCTCGTCATGGGATTCACCTTCGGCTTCGGTGCCCCGCTCGGCTACGCGGCGGGGGCGATGCGGCTCGATGTGGCGTGGGTGGCGATCTACGCGGCGGCGATCCTGTGGGATCTCGGGTTCGACACGATCTACGCGCACCAGGACCGCGAGGACGACGCGTTGGTCGGCGTGCGCTCCACCGCGCGCCTGTTCGCCGAGCGCACCCGGCCGTTCCTGGCGCTTTGCTACACCGGCACGGTGGCGGCACTCGCTGGCGCCGGCTGGCTTGCCGGATTGTCGGAGTGGTTCTACCCGGCGTTGCTGCTGCCGGCGTTGCTTCTCGGGCGGCAGATTGCCGCCCTCGACATCGGCGACCCGGCGAACTGCCTGCGACAGTTCCGCGCCAATCGCGAGGCGGGCCTGGCCGTGGCGCTCGCCCTGCTGATCGGGCGGCTGTGAGCGAGGCGGAAGACTTCGTCCGCCGCAACACGCGGCTCGCCCGCGCTGCGCTGGTGCCGGAGATCGCGCTGCATCTGGCGAGCGAGATCACGCCGATCTGGCAGGCCACGGAGGAGTGGCTCGCCGCCAACAACGTCGAGCCGCCGTTCTGGGCCTTCGCCTGGCCCGGCGGTCAGGCGCTGGCGCGGCACGTGCTGGACCATCCCGCGCTGGTCGCCGGCCGCCGGGTGCTGGATTTCGCGGCCGGTGGCGGGATCGCCGCGATCGCCTGCGCGCGAGCGGGGGCCTCGCTGGTGGAAGCCGCTGAGATCGACGCGCTCGCCGCCGCCGCGATCCGGCTGAACACCCGCGCCAACGAGGTCGAGGTGACGGCGCTCGCGGAGGATGTGGTGGGTTCCGATTGCCGCTGGGATCTGATCCTGTGCGGCGATGTCTGCTACGAGGCGCCGATGACCGACCATATCCTGCCCTGGCTGCGCGGGATGGCGAGGCAGGCGGAGGTGTGGCTGGCCGATCCGGGACGTGCCTACCTGCCCCGCGAGGGTCTCTCCCGTTTTGCCGAGTATCGCGTCCCGACCACTCTCGAGCTCGAGGACCGTACCGCGCGCGACGTGGTGCTCTATCGCTTGGGCGCGGCACGGGACGGGCGGGTATGCCCGTCTTGAGGCGGAGCACCGCCGCCCGCGAGTGCGGAAATATCCACCCCGTTCACCGTCGCCCCCGTCTGGTCGGCGACGATGTCCCAGACCAGGCGGTCCCCCTCGGGCCGCGCCAGGCCGCGCGCGAGGATGAGGATTGAGGCCGCGTCGAGCAGGATCGGGTCGTCTCGCGCCTGCGCCATCAAGGCGTCGAAGCCGGTCAGGGCCAGCCTCGCGCGCCCGGCGTAGCGGTCCGGGCCGTGCAGCACGAGACTGCCGGAGGCGTCGAGCCGCGCGGCGGCCAGCTCGATCGTCAGCGGGTCGATCCCGAGGGTGATGCCGGGGCCGGCGAACAGGGGCGCCAACGCGGCGTCCCTCGCCTGCTCGTCCGGGTGCGGCGCCGTCGCTACGAGCGCGATCCCGGTCAGTTCCGCGACACCGACCCCGGACAGGACAGGATGCAGCACGATCCGCCGAGGTATCCACGGCGCGAAGGCGGATGGCAGCGAAGGAATGTCGAGCCCCGCCAGCTCGACCGCCATCGAGCTGGCGAGCCGGCTCTCCGGCGCGTCCGCCTCGAAGGTGAGGCGCAGCGTGCCGATCGTCGCGTCCTGCCCCGCCATCGCGACCTGCAATTGCTCGAATGATTCTTCCATCCGCCCGGAGCGGATGCTGTCGCGCAGTGCCTCCACCAGATCATGCAGTGCGGCGCGGGTCGCCGCCTCGTCGCTTTTCCAGGACGCCGAGAGCGCCACGATGGCGCGGATCAGCGGCGCCAGCCGGTCGGGGTTCAGCCCGTCGAGCCGGCCGTTCGCGCGGAGCGTCCGCGCCTGTAGCGCGAACGGCTCCCCCGAAGCGGGTTGGGCGTCGATCGCGCCAGCCCTCGATGGCCGCGTCCTGCACGAGATCGAGCCGCCCGCCCGCGGCTTGTGTCGCGGTGCCGTGCGTCTCGTAGCGGTCCATCTGCTGGCGCTGGTGCTGCCCGCCGCCCGTGACATCGAGCACGACCCCGCGCAATTGGGCCTCGAAACTCGACGGGGTCGCGAGCGTCGGGTCGATCAGCATTCGTCCGTCCTGGCCGGCCAAACTCAACGTGGCCTCGGCCGGGACCGTCCGGGAGGGATCGTCCGGGGCGGGCACACGCATCGCGAAGTGCCCCGAGGGCGGCAGCGCGATGTCCTCCACCGCCCACCTTCCGCCGTCGAGCGGGCGCAGGGTGGCGGTGAGCGCCCCGGAGCCGTCGGGGCCGCTCAGCCCGGCGATGGGCAGCGCCGCCCGGTAGTGATCGCCCTCCGGCGTGATCCGCAGCGGCAGTTCCGGCGCCGGCAACCCGGTGAGCCCGGACAGCCACAAGCGGAACTGCGCCTCCAGCGACGGGTCCGGCGCGGCTGCGAGATGACCGAGGCTCGCGAAAAGAAGGACGAGGCCCAGCGCCCAGCGCACCGCCAACCGCACGACCTCGTTCCTCCACCCGTCTCAGCCGACCATAGGGCGACGCGGGTTAAGTGTCAGTTGGCAACCTCGACCAAGACGAGCTCGGTGTCCTCGACGGCCTTGATGACGAGCTCGGCCTCGTCGGCCACCGCGACGCCGTCGCGCGTCGCGACGGGAACCCCGTTCACCTCCACGGCGCCGCTTGCCGGCACCAGATACGCCCCGCGTCCCGGCGCCAGCGCGTGGCGGACCGTCTCGCCCGCGCGCAACGTGCCGGCGAGCACCGCGGCGTCGGCATGGAGCGGCAGCGCGCTTTTGCCTTCGTCCTGCGGCCGGCCGCTCGCGAGCACCGACAACCCATCGTTGGCCTTGGGGAATTCGCGGGCGCCCCAGCCCGGTGCCACGCCGTGCCGATCGGGCAGGATCCAGATCTGGAACAGCCGCGTGGGCGTGGTCTCCCGATTGTATTCGGCGTGGACGATGCCGGTGC
This sequence comes from uncultured Alphaproteobacteria bacterium, assembly GCA_963799825.1. Classification (GTDB taxonomy): domain Bacteria; phylum Pseudomonadota; class Alphaproteobacteria; order Acetobacterales; family Acetobacteraceae; genus JAFKFI01. The sequence goes on along the minus strand of CAWCYL010000006.1, from coordinate 201,150 downwards.
CGGCGTGCATCACCTGCACGTCCCCCGCCTCGGTGCGGCCCTCGTTGCCGAGGCTGTCGCGATGGGTGATGGCGCCCTGCCGGACATAGGTGACGATCTCCATCTCGCGGTGGGGATGCGGGTCGAACCCCTTGCCCGGCGCCACCTCGTCGTCGTTCCACACGCGCAGGCGGCCGAAGCCCATGCGGGCCGGGTCGCGATACTCGCCGAAGCTGAAATGGTGGCGCGCGTTGAGCCAGTCGTTCTGGAAGTGGCCAAGGCTGCCGAAGGGCTGCACCTCGATCATCGTGGTTCTCCTGGGCTATTCGTTCGATATCGAACGATCAGCGTTCAGGTGGGCGCGCGCCCCGGCCGGCGCAAGGTGCGGCCCGTCCTCGCTCGCGGCAGCCATGCCGAGCTTGCGCAGCAGGCGGCCGAGCTCGGCGAGTTCCGCGACCGTCAGGCCGCCCATCGCCTCGGCGATGTCTTGCGCGTGCAGCGGGAACAGCGCCTCGATCAGGGTCCGCCCGGCCGGGGTCAGCGCGACGCGAACGCTGCGCCGGTCGCCCGCCTGACGGGAGCGGCAGACCAGGAGGCGGCCTTCCAGCTTGTCGATCACGTCGGTCATGTTGCCCGCGCTGGTCAGCACCTTGCGCCCCAGCTCGCGCTGGGTGAGCGGGCCTTTGTGGAGGAGAGCCTCCAGCACGCCGAGCTGGGTGACGGTGAGGCGCTGGGCGGTCAGGCGCGGCTCCACCCGCGCCACCACCGCGCGCCCGGCCCGTAGCAGCTTCACATAAGCGCGCAGCGACTCCGTGACCGCCTGATCGTCGCTGCCCGCCGGCCGCCGCGGCACGACGCGCTCCCTAGCCGGTCGTCAGCGGCACATCATCACCGGCAGGGTGGCGTGCTCCAGGACGTGCCGGGTCACGCCGCCCAGGATGAGCTGGCGTAAGCGCGAATGCGAGTAGGCGCCCATCGCGAGCAGGTCGGCGCCGAACTCGCGTGCCGCACCCAGCATTCCCGCGCCCACGTCGCGGTCGAGCGGGCGGAACGTCGCCAGCTCCACGCGAACGTCGTGCAACGCCAGATACGAGGCGAGATTCTGCGCGCCGGGGCCGCGACGCTGGTATTCCTCGGCCGACAGCACGCGCACCGCCTCGGCCTGCTTCAGCCAGGGCAGCACCGCGTAGACCGCCGCCGCCGATTCCGCGGTGCCGTTCCAGGCGACGCAGATGCGGGTGCCGATCGTCGCTCGGCGCGACCTGCGGCGCGATCAGCACCGGGCGTCCGCTATCGAACAGCACCGCGTGCAGCGCGTCGGAGGAGGAGACGTCCTCTCCCGCCTCGGGATGCGGCACCACGGTCAGATCGGCGAGCCGCGACTGCTGCGCGACCAGATCCTCCTCCCGCCCGGTCACGGCGGCGAAGCTGGCGGTGGCGCCCTCGGTGCCCGAATGGCCGTCCGACACCGTGACCTGGTTCTCGGCCACGAAGCGGTCGAACATGGAGCGGACCGCGTGGGCGCGGTCGTTGCTCTCCTTCTCGGTGGCCGCCATCATCTCCTCGATCATCGCGCCGGACAGGCCCTCGCCGGCCAGCGGTGCGACGTCGCGCGAGTCGACCCGCACGTGCAGCGCCGTCACGTGCGCGTTCCAGATGCGGGCGATCATCAGCGCGGTCTGCAGCGCGGCCCCCCCTGCCGCGGTGCCGGTCAGCGGCAGCAGGATCTTGCGGATTTCCATGATCTCGTTCTCTCCGGTGACGGAAGCCGTGACAGCCTAGCACGACGTCGCGCCGCTGCGGACAGCCTCGCGCGCGCCGGCCAGCGCCGCGCCCGGCGCATCGGCGTCGAGTACGATCCAGTCCGGCCCGAGCCGCGCGGCGACGCCGGGATTCGCCCGCGCCGCGTCGCGCAGCATCTCGACGGTGGCGTCCGACGCGTCGCCGTGTCGCGCGGCGATGCGCGCCTCCAGCACGCTCAACGGCGCGTCGAGCCATAGTCCGATGAACTTCAGGCCAGCTTGCCGCGCCGCCGCCGCGATCCGCGCGCGGAGCGGCGCGTCGAGGATAGGTTGCATCCGCAATCACCGCATGGCCGCCCGCCGCCACGGCGCAAGCGGTCGTCGCGATCTCGTCGAACACCGCCGCCGTGACATCCTCCGCGTAGGCCTCGGCCGGGAGCGGCCGCTCCGGCGCGACGCCGCAGCGGCGCTTGCGGATCTCGTCGCTGCGCAGCACCAGCGCGCCCGGCGCGCGGCCCAGTTCCGGGGCGAGGGCGCGCGCGAGGGTGGTCTTGCCGGTGCCCTGCAGCCCGCCCACCGCGACGATCACCGCCGGACGGGCAAGCAGATGCGCCTCCGCCACGCGCAGATAGGCGATCGCCGCGCCCTGCCGGTCGCGCGCCGCCTCCACATGCGCCCGGATCATCGCCCGCAGCGAGAGGAACGCCGGCAGGCCCCGCGTCAGCGCCGCGTCGCCGGTGCGCGCGACGTAGCGGTTGAGCACCCGGTTGGCAGGCGCCCGGCCGAGCCGGTGGTCGAGGTCCATCAGCAGGAAGGCGAGATCGTAGCCGAGGTCGATCGTCGCCAGCGCCTCGTCGAACTCCAGCGCGTCGAACGGCACCGGCGCGCCGTGCCAGAGGCACATGTTGCCGAGATGCAGATCGCCATGCGCGCGGCGGACGAAGCCCTCGCGGGCGCGTTCGCGCTGCCAGTCCGCCATCGCGTCGAGCGCGGCGAGACACGCCGCGCGCCATGCCTCGATCGCGTCGGCCGGCAGCCCGGCGGCGCGGGCGGACGGCACGTTGCCCTCCGCGATGCCGCGCATCGTCTCGACCGGGTCGGTCCCGTGGACGGCTGGCAAGCCCTGATGGAACCGCGCCACCGCGTCGGCCGTGGCGTCAAGCAGCGTGGGCGTCAGCCCGCCATCCTCCGCGATCCGGTCCAGGAAGTCCGCCGCCGGTACCCGGGCCATGCGCAACACCCAGTCGACCGCGCGGGATGCGGTCAGCGGAATTGCCAAACGACAGATTGCCGTCCGGTCCGCGGATCACCGGCACCACGTCGCGATACAGCCCCCGCGCGGCGGCGTGGTTCAGCTCGAACTCGCGCAGCGCGAAGCGGCGGCGCGCGTCGAGCGAGGAGAAGTCGAGAAACGGCAGCCGCACGGCCTTCTTGAGCTTCCACACCGCGTCATGCGCCGACGAACACCAGCGAGATGTGCGTCTCGACCGGGTCGGCCCCGGCGAGCGCGCGGAGAAACGCAGAGACCTCCTCCTGCCCCGCCGGAGCGCTCACGGAAAGAGTTTTCCGACCGTCCAGCCCCCATCGGAGCGTGTGTAGGTGGTGCGGTCGTGCAGGCGGAACGGCATGTTCTGCCAGAACTCGAAATAGGCCGGCAGCACGCGGTAGCCGCCCCAGTACGGCGGGCGGGGAATTTCCTCCTCCGGGATAGCGCGCCTCGTATTCGGCCAACCGGCGTTCGAGATCGGCGCGGGAGGCGAGCGGGCGGGACTGGTCCGACGCCCACGCGCCGAGCCGCGAATTGCGCACGCGCGTCGCGTAGTAGGCGTCCGCCTCGGCGTCGCTGGCGCGCTCGATGCGACCCTCGATGCGGATTTGCCGGCCGAGCGTCTTCCAGTGGAACAGCAGCGCGGCGCGGGGGTTGGCCGCCAGTTCCTCGCCCTTGCGGCTCTCCCGGTTGGTGAAGAAGACGAAGCCGCGCCGCTCGGCGTCCGCCGCGTCGATCCCCTTGAGCAGCACGATGCGCGCCGACGGGGGCGCCGTCCGCCGTCGCGGTCGCCACCGTCATGGCGTTGGGATCGCTCGGCTCCGATTGCTCGGCCGCCGCGATCCATTCATGGAATTTCGCGAACGGGTCGGGCTCTGGCATGGTCTCGGGCTCCTTCGAGCCGCAATCTGCCGTCCCGATCGCTTCAAGGCCAGAGGGCGCGCGAAGGGCAGGGACGGCGCTCTTGCCCCGGTCCGCGCGCCTGTGTCACCACCCTCCGCTCCGTCTGCCACCAAGGATCGACCTCATGCCGCACAGTGCAACCCAGCCCACCGGCACGCTGATGGCCGGCAAGCGCGGCCTGATCATGGGCGTCGCGAACGATCGCTCCATCGCCTGGGGGATCGCCGCCGCCTGCGCCGCCCAGGGCGCGGAACTCGCCTTCACCTTCCAGGGCGAGGCGCTGGAGCGGCGGGTCCGCCCGCTGGCCGCGAGCGTCGGCTCGGACCTCGTCGTGCCGTGCGACGTGGCGGACGAGGCCGCGATCGACGCCGCCTTCGCCGCCGTGGCCGAGCGGTGGGACCGGCTGGATTTCCTCGTCCACGCCATCGGATTCGCCGACAAGCAGTACCTGCGCGGCCGCTACCTGGAGACGCCGCGCGCCGCCTTCCTGCAGGCGCTGGATATTTCCGCCTATTCCTTCACCGCGGTCTGCCAGCGCGCGGTGCCGATGATGAAGCAGGGCGGCTCGCTGCTCACCCTCACCTATCTCGGCGCCGAGCGGTGGATGCCGCACTACAACGTCATGGGTGTCGCGAAAGCGGCGCTGGAGGCGTCGGTGCGCTACCTGGCCGCCGATCTCGGCGCCGACGGCATCCGGGTGAACGCGATCAGCGCCGGCCCGATCAAGACCCTCGCCGCCAGCGGCATCGGCGATTTCCGCTACATCATGCGCTGGAACCAGCTCAACTCGCCGATGCAGCGCAATGTGACCACCGACGAGGTGGGGGGCGCCGGCGTCTATCTGCTGTCCGATCTCTCGACCGGCGTTACGGGGGAGGTTCACCACGTCGATTGCGGATACCATCTGGTCGGCATGAAGAACCCCGCCGCGCCCGACATCGCGATCGTGGGCGAGGGCTGAAAGCGAGCGGCGCATGTCGCACAACAGCTTCGGCCATCTGTTCCGCGTCACCACCTGGGGCGAGAGCCACGGGCCGGCGATCGGCTGCGTGGTGGATGGCTGCCCGCCGCGCCTCGCGCTGTCCGAGGCGGACATCCAGCCCTGGCTCGACCGCCGCCGCCCCGGCCAGTCGAAGTTCACCACGCAGCGCCAGGAGCCGGACCAGGTCCGCATCCTCTCCGGCGTGTTCGAGGGCATGACCACCGGGCACGCCGATCTCGCTGCTGATCGACAACGTGGACCAGCGCTCGAAGGATTACGGCGAGATCGCCCAGCGGTTCCGCCCCGGCCACGCCGACCTCACCTACGAGCTGAAATACGGCATCCGCGACTATCGCGGCGGCGGCCGGTCCTCGGCGCGGGAGACGGCGATGCGGGTCGCCGCCGGCGCGGTTGCCCGCCGGGTGCTGGGCGCGGGCGTGCGCATTCGCGGCGCGCTGGTGCAGATCGGCCCGCACCGCATCGACCGCGCGCGCTGGGACTGGGAGGAGACGGACGAGAATCCGTTCTTCTGCCCCGATCCGATCGTCGCCGCCGAATGGGAGATGTACCTGGCGGAGGTGCGCAAGGCGGGCTCCTCGGCCGGGGCGGTGATCGAGGTGGTCGCCGACGGCGTGCCGCCCGGACTGGGCGCGCCGATCTACGCCAAGCTCGACGCCGAGCTCGCCGGCGCGCTGATGTCGATCAACGCGGTGAAGGGTGTGGAGATCGGCGAGGGTTTCGCCGCCGCCGCGCTCAGCGGCGAGGCCAACGCCGACGAGATGGCGATGGCCGAGGGCGCCGTCGCGTTCGCCTCCAACCACGCCGGCGGCATCCTGGGCGGCATCTCGACCGGCCAGCCGATCGTCGCCCGGTTCGCGGTGAAGCCCACCAGCTCGATCCTGACCCCGCGCCGTTCGGTGGACCGCCAGGGTCAGGCGGTCGAGGTGTCCACCAAGGGCCGCCACGACCCCTGCGTCGGCATCCGGGCGGTGCCGGTGGGCGAGGCGATGCTGGCCTCTGTGCTCGCGGACCACCTGCTGCGCCACCGGGCGCAGAACCCCGACGCGCCGAGCCGGGCCGCCATCCCGAGGAATTAGGGTGTGATCGTTTCACGCTCTCCACCGTCATCCCGTCATCAGACTGCGGACTACTCAGATCGCGGATGACCGCTTTCGTTGCAAACGCCAAACTATACCAGGAGTGCGAGCGGCGCGGCGTCAGGCCGGCAAAAACGGCGGTGGCCAGGGGCGCAGCGAGGGCGGCGGCTTGGCCGGAGCGGCCGCAGGCCGCGAGGCCCGCGCGTCGGGCGGCGCTTCGGGGAGTGCCGCCGGCGCGGCGCCCGCCTCCTCCGGTTCGGCCGCCGATCGGGGCGGCTTCCGGGCAGGCGCAGCGGCTCGGGCAGCGGATCGGTGGTCAGCTTGCGCCAGAGTGGGCGCAGCAGCCGCCCCGCCTGCGGCGCCGCCGCCAGCAGCGCCCGCATCTCCGGGTGCTCCACCAGCTCGCGCAGCGGGGCGGCGAAATGCACCAGATGATACCGCAGCAGCACCGGCCCGGGCGGAATGGGCGGCGGCCGGCGCACCGCCCTCGGGCGGTCGGCTGCCGCGCGGGGGGCGGTGCCCGGCGCGGCGCGGCGGCGAGCGTCCCGGCCGCGAACCGCGCGTGCAACGCGGCGAGCCGCCGCAGCGTGCGGCCGAGATAGTTCCACAGCGGCAGCGCCATCGCCGCCAGCGTGTGCTCCCGCGGCCGGATGCCCTCGGCCATCGCCCGCTTCAGCGCCTCGATGAAGAGGGTGAAGCGGGAGATGATGTCGGTTTGGAGTGAGGCGGCGGCAGACATGGGGAGAGCATAGAGGTTAGTTAGTAAGAATGTCAAGCCGGGACGGGTTCGCTGTGTTCGTCGTCGCGAGCCGCTCTCGCGCGGCGGGGCTGTCATTGCGAGGGCAGCGCGGCAATCCATCGCGCCGGCGGCATGGATCGCTTCGTCGCAAGGGCGCCTCGCGATGGCGAAACGGGTCAACTCGATGCAGTTGGGCTCTACGTCGATCCGGCAATCCGCTGCCAGCGGTCTGCGATGTCTTCGGGAGAAATCGACCCAGGACCGAGATCCTGTTCCTTGCTGCCGTCCCACCAGGCCGCGGAGAAGCGGCCCCCCGCCGCGCGCAGCACGACGCCGGACACGCTGCAGGCCGACGACGCGAGGAACGCGACGCCAGGGGCTACGAGTTCGGGCAGCAATTCCGGCGCGCTCCGGCGCAGCACGCGGGTCGCCGCCACCGGCGATATGGCGTTAACCTGGATCCCCGTGTCCCGCAGCTCCGCGGCCAGGCCGACCATGAGGCCGACCTGCGCCATCTTCGTCGCCGAGTAGGCGATCAGGCCCGGCACGCAATCCTCGACGCGCATGGCGCGACCCGAGGTGGTCAACACGATCCGGCCATAGCGCTGCCGCCGCATGTGCGGGACCGCAGCGCGAGCAAGGTGGAACGGGGCATGGATACCGATGGCAACCATGCGCTCCCACACCGCCGGCTGGGTCTCCTCGAGACTGGCGAAGAGCACCAGTCCGGCGTTGTGGACCAATGCGTCCAGCCGACCGAAGCGGTCGAGCGCGAATTCCACGATACGGCCGCCAGCGGACGCATCCTCCAGGTTCTCGTAGCAAACGGCGGCGCTGCCGCCATCCGCGGCGATCTGCGATGCCACGGCGTCCGCCACGGACGGATCGAAGCCGCTCCCGTCCTGCGCCACGCCGGCGTCGTGGATCACGACGGCACCACCGCGCGCGGCGAGCAGTCGCGCATAGGCGGCGCCGAGGCCTCGCCCGGCTCCGGTCACGATGGCGACCTGGCCGTCGAAGCGGATCTCTTGTCGTTCGGCAGGGGGAGACATGGCGCAACACTCCTCCGACATCATCGCGGCAGTTCGGCCAGGGCAGCAGCGACGGCCTCCGGCTCAGTGAGCATCGGATAGTGGCCGCCCACGAGATCGCGGCAGTACCAGCCGGCCTCGCGCCCTCGTTCCAGCATCCGGCCATAGACGGCAGACCGCGTGGACGAGCGCAGGAAGCCTCGCGGCAGGGCCGCCGCCGCTTCCGAGCGGAGGTTCACCGGCTCTTCCAGGCTGCGCAAGGGATGCGGTGTCAGCCTCGGCTCGACCCAGGCCCGAACGGCATCCGGCAGCCCCCATCCGGCGGCGGAGATCGGCGGCACGCACCATCCGTCGCCGTCCGCCGTCGCGGTCGTCCGGATCTGTTGGGCCAGCTCCTCGCCGATGACGTCGTTGTTCGACTCGCCGTCTCGCGGTACGGAGCCATCAAGGTAGACCAAACAGCCGATGCGGTCCGCCGCCTGTTCGGCAACCGCCGTGATGACCGTCCCCCCGTAGCTGTGACCGACAAGCACGACACCGTGCAGATCCCGATAGTGCAGCAAAGAGACGATGTCGGAGACGTGCGTGCGCAGTCCGATCTCGGGACTGAGCAGATGCGCGCGCTCGCCAAGGCCGGTCAGGGTCGCTCCGATCGCCGTGTGACCGCCCGCATGGAGGCGTGTGCCCACATCCCGCCAGCACCAGCCGCCGAGCCACGCGCCTGGGACGAGAACGAACGTAAGAGACATCGGCAGCACATCCCGCGGTCGACGAGCTTAACGAGCGCCTGCGGCAGGATGCGGAGATTGTGGCAAGCCGGAACTGGCGCAAGAGCACGCGGGCGCGCGGCCGGGCCGCGCTTCAGCCAGGCAACCGGCCTGCGATCCGGGCTGCCCGGCAACCGGGCGCAGCCAATCCTGGTATGTTGCCGAAACGCCGCAGCCGTGTACAGACTGCACTGATGCTGCGTTGCAGCAAGCGGCTCACGGCCCGTTGATTCCCGCGCTCCCCCCGGGCCATGCACTTTGACCGGAGATGACGCCGATGCCCCCACCGATCGACAGCGCCGCCCTGGACGCCTTCGTCGACCAGATGGGCGGGCGGGCGTGGGCCGAGCGGCTGGCGGCGATCCGCTCCTGGTCCACGCCGGGGTCGCGGGCTGGGCGGGCGTTGCAGCAGTACCACGCCGTCGAACTCGCCATCGAGCGTCTCCGCGCCCGCCAGAACCGGCCGCCGCTGCCGGCGGAATTGCGGCTCGCCGCACTCGCCGCCGACGCGGCGTCGCTCGCCGACGATCTGACGTCGCGGGGCAAGGGACGGCTGCGCGCGATGCTGCGCGCGGCGCTGCACGCCAACGGCACGCTGATCCCCGCATTCCACCTGCTGCGCACCGCGTCGCTGCAACGCTCGCGCGGCTTCGCTGTCGGCTTCGCCGGGTTCGACGACGGCGCGCCGTTCGACCTGATGCTCGCGCGCGGCGGGATCGAGGCCGAGGTCGCGTGCGACATCGTCTCCGCCGAGACCGGCCGCGACGTGCATCGCGGCGCCTGGTTCCGGCTCGCGGACCAGATCGACACCGAGTTGCAGACCTGGCTCGCCGCCCATCCCGGCCGCTACGTCCTGAAGATGACCCTGCCGCTCGGCCTGCGCGGCGGCCTGCGACAGGACGCGGCCGACGGCGATACCCTCGCCACGCTGCATGAGCGGATCCGCGCGATGCTGGCACAGCACCGCCGGGCCGACCACGACGAGGCGCTGGTGCTGCGGCTCGACCCACTGCTGCTCGCGGCGGCGCAGGCGGACGAGCTGGGATTGCTCTCATCGCTGCGGCGCGAATTCGGACCCGAGGCGCATCTCTCGGTAACGGCGGCGGGACAAGGCGTGTTCGTCATGGCGGCCCGCGCGGGGCGCGAGAACGAGGTGGCCGTGGCGATCCGCAAGCGCATGGAAGCGATCGCGCCCACGCGCCTGACGGGCACGCGGCCCGGCATCCTGGCGATGTTCGTCGAGGACACGGATCGCGCCGAGTGGCGGTCCTTGCGCGAGAAGCTGGAGCTGGAGGGCGAGGCGAGGCAGTTCCTGACGCATGCCGAGGCGCGGCCGGTGGTCGCCGTGACCTGTGCGTCGCGGCTGGAGCTGTTCGGCCTCCCCGCTCCCGACGCGGCGGAGGACGGCGAGCTGCGCTTCCGCAATCCCGCCCATCCGGCGGCAAAGATGCCGGCGCTGGCTCCGGCGGTGGCGTCGTCCGCCTGACCGAGGCCGAACAGGACCAGCCATCGCGCTGATCCTGTCGGATCGCGGGCGGATCAGTCACGTTTCATCGAAAATCGTTGAAGCGAATACAGCCGTGTGATGGAATGTCACAGGCTAGAAACGAAGATGGGCGTCCAGCAGAATGGTCGCGAGAGCACTGACGCGCTCGGCTTTCTTGGTTCTGTTCCTTGCCTTCGGCGCACTCGGTCCCGCACAGGGCCAGCCATCGGCGGCCCCGCCGGCAGCTCCCGCCAAGCAAAATCTTGGCGCGCTTCTCGAGCAGGCTTACACCGCCGGAGTCGTGCTTCGCGATGACCAGGCGCTGCCGGAAAGTTTGCGGGCTTCGGTCAATAGTCTGAACACCCAGCTCGACCAGGCCCGCCAACTGGTGCGATCCGACAATCAATGGGAGCGCAATTACGCCATTTGGGGTCTGCTCGGGCTCACGCTCGCTTTCCTGATTCTCAGCGCGATCGCGCTCGCCACCTTGGCGTACCAGACGCAGAAGGTCTTTTGGACGGCGGCGGCGAGCAGGGTTCCGCCCGAGGACGCCTGGCGCAACTACCTGATGCAGCTGCCTCTCGGCGCCCCGGAGGGCTCGATCCGGGGGCTGATTTCGTTCTACGTCATCGTGTTCGGATTGCTGGTGCTGATCTTTCAGAACCAGCTCGGGCTGCAAAACGTCGAGGTCATTGCCGGCTTTATCGGCATCGTCATCACGTTCTACTTCACTTCCCGCACCACCGATCAGACAAACAAGGCCGTCAACACCGCCGTCGACGCCGCGAAACAGGCGACGGAGCAGGTGACGACGGCGGTTGCGCAGACCCGGGTGCAGGTCGGCGATGCGGTGCAGGCCGCGAAGGATGCCGCGACGCACGCCCAAGGTGCCGCCGACGCGGCGCTGACGGCCAGCAACACGGCGCATCAGATCACCGGCCAGATCAGCGTGGCGGCCGGCGCTCCCGATCCGCAAATCGCCCAGGCGCAGTCTGGCCTGCAGACCGTGAAGGACGGGCTGCAGACCGCGACGCAGGTGATCGACGTGCTCGGCGGTCTCGGCGTCGGCACCGGCATCGTCGCGGATGCCGGCGCGCTGACCAAGACGGCGGGCGGGCTGCTCGAGGCGATCGACCCGCTGCTCAGCGGCAGCCCCGATCCGACGAAGATCGGCCAGGTGATGGACAGGGCGCAGGCGGCGCTCGGGGATTTGAACAACGCCGGGCTGCCCGGCGTGCTCGGCGACGCGATCGCCGGGATCGGCGGCACGCTCGGCGCGCTGTCGCCGATCATCTCCGGGATCTCCGGGGGGCCGGCCGGGATCGTGTTCGGCATCGTGATGAGCGGCATCAAGCTCTTGCAGCAGAAGGAGAAGTTCGACGCCTGGAAGGCCGCCCTGCTGCGCACCCCGATGAACCGCGCGCTGATGCCCGCCGCCGTGGACGGCACAGCGGCGCTCGCGGCGCTGGACCCGACGATCGCGCCGCTGATGGCGGCGCGGCTCGGCAGCGTGCCGCCGGCGTTCGCCACGGACCTCATGCGTGCGATGCTCAAGACCGGCCCCTCCGGAGACCCGCTGCCCGCCGCCGAGCTCGCGACGGAGCTCCTGGCGCCAGATCAGCAACCGGACCTGCTTGGCAAGTTCAAGGACGCGAAGGAGCTGGCCGAGGCGATCGACGAGTATCGCAGCGGCATCGTGTTCGTGAACGCCCGCGCGCAGCTGCCGGACACCGTCGAGATCCCCGCCAGCGACGGCCGCGCCGCCAGCAGCATCAATCTGGCGGCGCTCCTGACCAGCGCCGTCAAGCTCGGCACCGACCCGCGCTCCGCCTCGGACGTCGAGCGTCTGGTCTACGTCGTCGAGGCGCTGGGCAAGCTCGGGCTCAGCCCCGACAAGCTGGCGAGCCTGGCGCAGACGGCCTTCGCCAAGGGAACGCAGCTCGCGCAAATCAATCGCCAGCAGGCGGACCAGCAGCAATGAGCATGTTCCTCCGGCTTCTCCCGGTGCTGATGCTTGGCGCGCTGCTGGTCGGCTGCGGCCATCCGACCAGCGCCGATCTCACGCAGCTCCAGGGGTTCCAGACCGCGAACGACCGGGCCGTCGCCACCGCCGTAATCGCCTGCGACGCCGCCGATCCGGTCTGCGTGCGCTTGCAGTTGCAGCAGGGTGCGGCCTGCGAGCGGCTGAGCGAGGCGCAGAGTGCCGCCGAGCGCGCGGCGATGCGCGCCTGCGCGCTGCGCGCGTTCCGCCAGGCGCGCGCGCTGCTGCCCACGAATGCGAGTGACGCCGACCGGCTCGCCGCCACGCGCGGGCTCGCCAACGCCCTGAAGATCGCGCGCGACAACGAGATGAACGCCGCGACCCGCCAACAGGACGAGGCGGAGCTCGACCAGCTCCTGCCCGCCCTCGCCGCCCTGCCCGGCGGCGCGCCGTATGCCGGCTACTACCGCGCCGACGCGGCGCTCAACCGGGTGCTGACCAAGGAGGTCGACGGCTCGGGCGCGTGCGACGCGCTGCGCGCGGCACAGGCCGATCTCCCCGGCGCGCCGCTGCCGGCCGACCTCGCCCCGCGCGTCCCGGCGTTGCGCGGGCTGATCGAGGGCACCATGCGACAGAGGAGCTGCACCTGATGCCGGAGATGAGCAGGCAGATCTGGCTTGTCTCGCCGATGATGCGCGGCGACGACGTGCTGGCGGTGCAGGAACGGCTGCACGCGACCGGTGCCGCGATCGAGCCCGATGGGCTCTACGGGCGCGCAACGCGCAACGCCGTCGTCGACTTCCAGAAGCGTTGCGGCCTGGAGGCGGACGGCATCGTCGGCCAGGCGACCTGGGGGCGGCTGTTCCAGTCGCCCGGCGCCCCGGCGACGACCCTGCCGCTGATGGACGCGGACATGGTCCTGACGCGGGCCGTGCTCGACGAGCTGACGCAGCCGCACCAGCGATACAAGGACAGCTGCGCCTGGCACCTCACGGCCGAAGGCGTGCGCATCCAGATGCCGGGCGACGGGCCGGCCGATGACACGCCGTCCGACGCCGAGCGCAAGCTCGCCGCCAGCGTCATCGAGCGGTTCGCGCAACCGCTCGCATCGGTCCTGTCGGCGCAGCTGACCAACGTGCCGATCGAGCTGATCGTCGCGTGCATCTGCGCCGAGAGCAGCGGCAACCCAAGCGCATTGCGACGCGAGCCGGGCTGCGACACGAACAACCCCGAGCGCACGCCCAGCCGGGTGTCGCTCGGGCTCATGCAGACACTGCTCAGCACCGCGCGCACCGCCCTCGGCGACCCCGCCATGCCGCTGCAAAGCCTGGCCGACCCGCAAAAGTCGATCGCCGCCGGCGCCGCCTACATCTTCCTCCAGGCGCGCCAGACGCATTTCGACCCGCCGCTGGTCGCCGCCGCCTACAACGCGGGCGGCCTCTACTACGAAGGCACGCCGGCGAACCGCTGGCGGCTGCGGCAGTATCCGATCGGCACGCCCAATCACGTCAATCGTTTCACCCGCTACTTCAACGGCGCGGTCGCCTCGCTGGACCTCGCGACGCTGCCCGCGACGGTGCCGAGCTTCAAGCGGATGCTATCCGCCCCGCCGCCGGCGAGTTAGCCGCCCTGGTTCGGCGTCCAACGCGCTTTCGCTCAATGGTAGTAGTATCCGCCTCCCAATCCGCCGAACAGGAACAGGAGGATAATGATGATCACGAGGAGGCCCAGGATGCCCCCGAAGCCTCCTCCCCCATAATATCCTCGGCGACGGCCGTAATAGCCGCCACCACCGAACAGAAGGATGAGCACGATCACGATCAGGATCAGGGTCATGGGCGGGACAATCTCCTAGACTTGGCGTGTGACTTCTAGACTTGGCCTGTGACTTCGATCGCCGGCGCGTGCAGGACACGGCAATCGGCGGCGAAGGCCAGTTTCGCGCCGGTGCGCGCCTGCAACTCATCGCGGCCGATGCCGTCGGCGATCTCCTCCACGACGAAGCCCGAAGGTGTCACGTCGATCACCGCGATGTCGGTGTAGACGCGCTTGGCGCAGCGTACGGCGGTCAGCGGCAGGTCGCAACGTTCCAGCAGGCGCGGCCGTCCGTCGCGGGTGTTGTGCTCCATGATCACCCACACCGCGCGGGCGCAGGCGGCGAGGTCCATCGCGCCGCCGACCAAAGGCCCCTTGTCGGGCACGCGCGAATCCCAGTTGGCGAAATCGCCGTTCTCCGCGACCTCGAACCCGCCCAGGATGGTGACGTCGATATGTCCGCCGCGGATCATCGCGAAGGACCACGACGAATTGATCAGCGACGCGCCCTCGCGCAGGGTGATGCGCCGCGAGCCGGCGTCCACCAGGTTCGGATCGTCCTGACCCTTCGCTGCCTCGGGCCCGACGCCGATGATGCCGTTCTCCGACTGGAAGAACACGTCGCGTCCCTCGGGCAGGTAGTTCGACGTGAGCACCGGAATGCCGAGGCCGAGATTGACCAGCATCCCGTCCTCGATGTCCTGCGCCGCGCGCCAGGCCATCTGATGCCGGTTCAGTTTCGCCATCGCCTCAAGCCTCCGCCGCGAACACGCGGTCGATGTAGACGCCGGGGAGCTGCACGTGCTCATGCGGGATCGCCGCGTGCCGCGCCTCGGCCACCTCGGCGATCGCGAGTTTCGCGGCGGTCGCCATCATCGGGCCGAAATTCGCCTGCGCGTAGCGGAACGAGAGATTGCCGAACCGGTCGCCGCATTCGGCGCGCAGCAATGCAACATCGCCGCTGATCGCCTCCTGCAGCACGTAGTCGCGCTCGCCGAAGCGGCGGACCTCCTTGCCCTTGGCAAGCTCCGTGCCGAAGCCGGATGGGGTGTAGAAGGCGGGAATGCCGGCGCCGCCCGCGCGGATCGCCTCCGCGAAGGTGCCCTGCGGCAAACACACCAGCTCGATTTTTCCCGCCTTCCAGAGTTGCTCAAATGGAGAAAGCTCCTTGCCGCGCCCGCGCGCCGCCGTGCAGATCACGCGCCGCACCTGGCCGCTCTCGATGAGCTCGTGGGTGCGCGACAGCGGGTGCGTGGCGGAGTTGGCGACGAGGGTAAGATCCTTGGCACCCTGCTCGCGCAATGCACGGATCAGCACGTTGGCGAACCCGGCGCCGCCGAAGCCGGAGAGCATCACGGTCGAACCGTCCCGCACGCCGGCCAATGCCTCGGCCGCCGTGGAAACCCGCTTGTCGATCGCCATGCTTTGTCCTGTCCTCCGTCCGGTGCGAAACTCTAGCCGGCGAACCGGGCCGGTCAAGGAGAGGGAAACCGCCGCATGATGACGCTGCACTGGTCGCCGCGCTCGCCCTACGTGCGCAAGGTGATGATCGCCGCGCACGAGGTCGGGCTCGCCGACCGCATCCATACGGTGCGCACGACCGTCGCGGCGACGCAGCCGCACGCGGCGTTGATGCGGCTCAACCCGCAGAGCCGGCTGCCGACCCTGGAGGCGGAGGACGGCACGGTGGTCTACGATTCTCCCGTGGTCTGCGAATACCTCGACAGCCTGCATGACGGGGCGAAGTTGATCCCGACGGCGTTCCCCGAGCGACTGGTCACGCTGCGCCGGCAGGCATTGGGTGACGGGATGCTGGACACGTTGCTGATGTGGCTGGGCGAGCGGTTCCGCCCCGTCGAGAAGCAGTCCGCGCCGCACATCGCCGCCTGGCGGGTCAAGACGCGCGCGTCGGTGGACGCGCTGGAGCGGGAGGCGCCGGCGCTGGCCGCCTCGCGGTTCGATCTCGGGCATATCGCGCTCGGGGTCGCGCTGTCCTATCTCGATTTCCGCTTCCCCGACGAACGCTGGCGGGAGGGCCATCCGCGGCTGGCCGATTGGCACGCCGGGTTCGATGCGCGGGCGTCGGTGCGGGCCAATCTGCCGGTGGACGATCTTTAGGGTCCACCTGGTCTGTGGTAGGCAAGCCGTAAACATGGTGCAACCAGCGTGATCGAACTCGACTTCCCTGCCCTCAAGTCTACCCCGGTCAACCCCGACCCGTTCCCGCACCTGGTGGTGCCGAACTTCGTGCCGCCGGCGGCGCTGGCGGAGGTGGTGCGCGACCTGCCGCCGATCGCCAAGGGCGGCTCCTTTCCGCCCGAGGCCGTGCGGCTCGGGCCACGGGCGCAGGCGCTGATGGCTGCGCTGGAGGGCCTCACGATGCGCGACGCCATCGCCGAGCGGTTCGGGCTCGATCTGCGGGACGCTCCCACCATGCTGACGGTGCGTGGCCGGACGCGGGACAAGGACGGGCGGGTCCACTGCGATTCGACCGCCAAGCGCGTCACCGTGCTGCTGTACCTGAACCCGCGGACCGACGCCTTCGCGGAGCACCAGGGCTGCCTGCGGCTGCTGCGCGGCCCGGACGATCTGGAGGATTTCGCCGTGGAGGTGCCGCCGGTGAACGGGACGCTGCTGGTGTTCCCAAACGGGCCGGCCAGTTGGCACGGGCACCGTCGCTTCGTCGGCGAACGCTACAGCGTGCAGCTCAACTATATGACCACCGACCAGCTGGCGCGCGCCGAGCTGCGCCGGCATCGCATTTCCGCCTTCGTCAAGCGGCTGACACGGGCGGCCTGACCCCTCTCCCGTCATCGCGAGCCGCTCTTGGGCGGCGTGGCGATCCAGCTCGCGGCCGCCTGGATCGCTTCGTCGCAAGGGCTCCTCGCGATGACGAACGGGTCAACTTGATGCAGTCGGACGCTTAGACGGTCTTGAGGAACTCCGCGAGCTTGACCACCGCGGCGCTCTTGTCGGTCTGGTCCAGCGCGGCGAGTTCGGCGGCCAGGCGGTCCATCGCCGATTTGTAGATCTGGCGCTCCGAGAAGCTCTGGTCGGGCTGGCCGGCGTTGCGGTGCAGGTCGCGCACCACTTCGGCGATCGCCAGCGGGTCGCCGGAGTTGATCTTGGCCTCGTATTCCTGGGCGCGGCGAGACCACATGGTGCGCTTCACGCGGGCGCGGCCCTTCAGCACGCCCAGCGCCTCATCGAACATCTTGCGCGTGGCGAGCTTGCGCAGCCCGGCGCTGCGCGCCTTGGCCACCGGCACGCGCAACGTCATCCGGTTCTCCTCGAAGGTGATGTGGATCAGCTCGAGCCGGTGGCCCGCGATGTCCTCGATCGCGATCCGCTCCACCTTGCCCACGCCATGCGTCGGATACACGACGTGGTCGCCCTCCACGAAGGTCTCGGCCTTCGAGGCGATGCGCGGCGGCGGCCCCATGTGGCGCGGCGGCGCGTGATCGGCCGGCGGCATTGGCGCGGACGCCTGCGGCCCCTCCGAGAATCCGGGGCGCGATGGCGGCCTGGGCGGAGCCGGCTTCACCTCCGGCCGCGGCGCGGCGGCAGCCGGCGCGGGTGCGCCGTGCGGGTGTTCGATCGGTCGCGTCGTGCTGTTCGGTATGCCGTTCACTGGGTCGGAGGTCCGTTTCATCGCAGGAGTGGACGGCTTGACGGCAGCTTGTGCCGTCGATTTGGGGGCCGCAGGCGCTGGTGATTTGATTGCCGGAGGCGCGGGCGTCTTGGCTCGCGGGCTTGGCCTCCTGACGGGCAACCTTGACGATCTCGGCAGAGCGGGCGGTCTCGATCGGCTTGGCGGCGGCGGGCCGTGGCGATTTGGGCGCCTTGATCGCCGGCTTCGTCGCCGCGGGCGGCTTGCTCGCCGCTACGGGAGCCGCTTTCGCGCGCTGCTTGGCCGCCCCCGCCTTGACGCCGGCCGGCTGGGCCGCGCCGGCCCGGGTTCCCGCAACCTTGGCGCCCCCGATTTTGGCTCCCCCAATCTTGGCGCCCCCAATCTTGACGCTCTGGGCCTTGGTGCCACGGGCCTTTCCGGTCGCCGCCGTCGTGCCGCCGGTACCTCGGCTTGCTACTGCCGACGCAGGGGCTGCCTTCATGCTCGACACCTCTTATCCTTCGTTTTGATCCCGGCCGTGCATCCGTCGCGGGCGCGACGCGCCCGGACCAGCCTTCAGCTCCGCAGGATCGGCTCCTGAGACTCGGGCGCCCGCCGACCGTCTTTGGCCGGTCTCTCCCGTCTCAATATCTATAGCACAGAAATAGGGGCGCCGTCATGGGCCTGCAAGCATGACAGGAAGCCGCCGGGAGCTCAGGGCTTGCCGGGCTCGGCGGAGAACAGGTCCGCCTTGTCGGGCTTGTCCTTCCACTCGTCGGCATCCGCCGGCGGTTCGCCCTTGCGGGTGATGTTCGGCCAGGTGGCCGCGTAGGTGCGGTTCTGCTCCGCCCAGGCCGCGGCGCGGTCGTCGCTGTCGGGCACGATCGCCTCGACCGGGCATTCCGGCTCGCACACCCCGCAGTCGATGCACTCGTCGGGATGGATCACCAGCATGTTCTCGCCGACGTAGAAGCAGTCCACCGGACAGACCTCCACGCAGTCCATGTACTTGCAGCGGATGCAGCTCTCTATGACCACGTAGGTCATCGGCAATCCCCTCGGTGGCGCTGGGACGGATCCAGGGTCGGCGATATGCCGACGATTGCGCCGCGGCGCAAGAGAGACGGCCCGCACGGCTTGTCATCCCCGGTGCCTGAAGCTAGCATGTTATAGTATAACGTCCAAGGCGTCCGATGCGGCGAAGAGCGTTGATCGCGTCCCTGGCGGCTCTTGCGACCCCGGCGCTCGCGGACGAGCCGATCAAGGTGGTCGCGAGCTTCTCGATCCTGGCCGACATGGTCCGCGAGATCGGCGGCGATCGGGTCGCGGTGACGGCGCTGGTGCCCCCGGACGGGGACGCCCATACCTACAGCCCTCGACCCTCCGATCTCCTTGCGATCCGGTCGGCCAAGCTGGTGGTGACGAACGGGCTTGGCTTCGACGCCTGGATGGACCGGCTGATCCAGAGCGCCGGGGGGAGCGCCCTGCACGTGATCGCCGCCGCCGGGGTGACGCCCCGCCGGATGAGCGAGGGCGGCCGGCAGGTGCTCGATCCCCATGCCTGGCAGGACCCGCGCAACGGCGTGCTCTACGCTCGCGCGATTATCGAGGGCCTGATCCGCGCCGCCCCGGACCGCGCCGGGCCGTTCCGCGCGCAGGGCGAACACTACATCGCGGCGATCCGCGAGACGGATGCCTGGACCCTGCGCACGCTTGCGCCCGTGCCGCCGCCCAAACGAAAAATCATCACCAGCCACGACGCGTTCGGCTATTTCGGCGCCCGCTACGGGATCGAGTTCCACGCGGCACAGGGGATCGACACCGACGCCGAGCCGTCGGCCCGCGACATCGCCCGACTGGCGGCGCAGATCCGGCGCGAGCACATCCGCGCGGTGTTCGTCGAGAACATGACCGATCCGCGCATCGCCCGAACGCTGGCGCGCGAGGCCGGCGCGGTAGTGGGCGGGACGGTGTATTCCGACGCTCTCTCTCCGCCGGGCGGCCCGGCCGACACGTACCTCGCGTTGTTCCGCCACAACGCCACGCTGTTCGCCGCCGCTATGGCGGCGAACTAATACCAGCGGCTCGTGGCTCTGACCCTTCCTCGTCATGGTCGGCGAAGGCCGACCATCCACGGCTTTCTCGCCGCGGCACCACGGCAGGGCATGGATGCTCGGCCGTAGCCTGTCCTCGGGCGGGCCTTTGGCCCGACCCGTGGGCCGAGCATGACGGAGGGGGTCGAAAGGTCATCACAGACGGCGTCTAGTATAAGCCGGTCAGGCCGCCTTCGCGAGCACCGCGCCGCAAGCATCGAATACGGAAAAAAGCCTGGCCTGCTCCTCGGCGGAGAGCTTCAGGTGCGGCGGGCGGGTGTTGTGCCAGGACGGCTCGCCGGTGTGGCGCGCCATCAGCGCCTTGAGGCCGGGGATCAGCGGCACGGCCGTCACCGCCCGGCGCGTCGCGGTGAGCACGGCCTGGGCCTCGCCCCCCGCCGGCTGGTCCCAGCCGGCGTAGACGCGCGCACCCACCGCGCTGTTCACGTTGGCCGCCGCCGTGATGCAGCCGGCGCCGCCCGCCTTGAGGATCTCGTGCAGCCCGTCATCGTAGCCGACATAGACCTCGAACCCCTCGCGGGCGAACTCGCGGACCATCGCGCTCGAGTTCGCGAAATCGCCGCTGCTGTCCTTGGCGCCCTTGATGGTGCCGGGATACGCCTTCAGCAGCCGGGCGATCAGCCCGAGGCTGAACGGGACGGCCGATTGCTGCGGGAAGTTATAGAGATAGACGCGCGGCGCGCCGCCGGTGCGCTGGATCACCTCGCTGAAATAGGCGAACAGCCCGTCGTCGGACGGGTTCTTGTAGAAGAATGGCGGCAGCACCAGCACGCCGCGGCAGCCCAGCCGCTCGGCGGTGCGGGTCAGCAGCACCGTGTCGGTGATCGCCGTCGTCCCGGTGCCCGGCAGCAGCCTGGCCGCCGGCACGCCGCGCTCCACCAGTCCTTCCATGAGGGCAACCCGCTCCGCGATGCCGATGCTGTTGGCCTCGCCGGTGGTGCCGAGGATGGCGAGCCCGTTGCAGCCATTGCCCAGCAGCCAGCGGCAATGCCCGGCCATCCGGTCGAGGTCGGGCGAGAGATCCGCCTGCATCGGCGTGAGGACGGCGGCGTTGATCCCGCCGAACAAGGCATCGCGCATCATGGCTTTTCTTCCCTTGGAGGCCGCCGGGTGCGCGGCTGCCGCCCCGGCCAATCGACGATGTAGTGCTCGTATGGTCCCGCGCGGCGCTCGCTGACCGCCCGCCCCCGCGCCGAGATGCCCGCCTCGTGCACCGTTTCCGGGTCGCCCGACACCAGGGGATGCCACCAGGCAAGATCCTTGCCCTCGGCGACGCGCCGGTAGCCGCAGGAGGGCGGCAGCCAGTCGATCGCACGCACCGCCGCCGGGGTCAGGTTCACGCAATCGGGCACCCGGCGCGAGCGGTTCGCGTAGTCGCCGCACTGGCAGGATTTCAGGTCCAGCAGGCGGCAGGCGACGTTGGTGAACGACAGCGCGCCGGTGTCGTCGTCGCGCAGCTTGTGCAGGCAGCACCGCCCGCATCCGTCGCACAGCGACTCCCACTCGGCGCGGGACATCTCCTCCAGCGTCTTGGTCTTCCAGAACGGCGGGGCCGGGGGCATGGGCGAGACAGCCTACGCCCGGCGGCGTTGGGGCGAAAGATGGCCCGGTCTGGCGGTTTCAGCCCAGAACCTCCCGGATCGCCGCCGCGACCCGGTCGGCCGGCTCCGGCCGGGGTACCTCCTGTCGTGCGGGCCTGTGCAACCTCAGCTCGCCCGACAAGGCGAGGATCTCGTGGCTCGTGGCACCCGAACTGTCGCGTCGGAAGCGCAGGTCGACGCGCGCCGGCCCGACGCGAATGCCTTCGAGCGTCACCTCGGGCAGCCAGTCCGGCAGGTTGGGTTCGACGATCAGCGTTCCCGCCGGGGCGAGCGGCGTGATCCCCAGCATCGCGTGAACCAGGAAGATGACCGCGCTGGCCGACCACGCCTGCGGCGTGCAGGCACCCGGATAGATGCCGGGATGCGGATGCCGCAGGTCGCGCGCATGGCCGCCGAACACTTCCGGCAGGCGGCCGAGATGGAACAGCTCGCTGGCCTCGAACAATCCCTTGGCGAGCCGATGGAGCGACGCGTCGAAGCCGTATCGCTTCAGGCCATAGCCGGTCAGCGCGTTGGCGAACGGCCACACCGTTCCGAGATGGTACGCGAGCGGGTTGTAGGCGGGATGCCGGCTGGAGAGGGTCCGGATGCCCCATCCGCTGAACATGTCAGGCGCCATGAGCCGTTCGGCGACGCCGTCCGCCTTGTCGTCGTCGACGATCCCGTAGGCGAGCGCCGTCCCGGCGTTCGAGGCGACGCTCGTAACCGCCCGCTTGTCCGGGTCGAGCGCGAGTGCGAGGAACCGCTCCGCCGGCATCCAGAACCGCTCGTTGAACCGCTGCTTGAGCTGCGCGGCTTGTGCCGTGAGGTCGGCGGCCCGGTCGTGCTCGCCGATGGCGGCGAAGGCGAGCGCCATCGCCTGCTTGGCAGCAAAATAGAGACCCTGCACCTCGCAGACGGCGATCGGGTCGGGCACCATGCGGCCGTCCTCGTGCAGGATGGCCTGGCCGGAGTCCTTCCATCCCTGGTTCTTGATCCCCGCCTTCCCCGCTCGCGTCCGGTATTCGTAGAAGCCGTCGCCGTCGAGGTCGCCGTCGCGGTCCATCCACTCGAGGGTGGCGAGCGCCTTGTCGCGCATCGCGAGGAAGAAATCCTTGTCGCCGGTATGCGCGAAATCCGTCGCGATCCCGAGCAGGAACAGGCCGGGGGCGGAATAGTCGCCATAATAGTGCAGGAAGGGCGTGAGGCCGAGGGTGGCTAGCGGCCCGAACTGGCGCTGGTGGACGACTTTCCCCGGCTGCGCGTCATACCGATCGTCGCGCTGCTCGGCGTTCAGCCGGCCGACCAGCCGCAGCGTGCCGCGCAAGGTCGCCGGGTTGAGCAGCGCGGATTGCCAGGACGACATCAGCGTGTCCCGGCCGAACAGGCCGATATAGTTCGGGATGCCGGCCGCCGGGGTGAACCGCTCCGGCCCGTCGCCTTCCAGCAGGTGAAGCGATCCGAGGTCGGCGGCGGCGCGATCCCAGGCCGTCTGCACCGTCGGGTTCGCCGCCGACAGCCGGGCGCATCCGCCCATCCACTCCTCGGCAGCCCGGTCGGCCGCCGCATCCCCGATGCCGACGCCGTCGAGGCCGTAGATCGGCTCGATCGTCTCGCCACGGAACACCGGCGCGACCTCGATGCAGATCGTGCGCGTGTCCTGCGGCCGCAGCGTGAGCTTGCACGACACCACGCTTCCGCCCCGGCCCGCGTACGCCCAGCCGGTCGCGCCGCTCCCCGAGAGCCGCACGACGGTCGCAGGTCGAGCTCGGGATGGCGATAGCTGAATGCCAGTTCGCCGCCGTCTGGTCGGCCGCGTCCACGCCTCCTCGACCGGCGCCTGCTGCTGGCGCTCGCCGCTCTGCGCCTCCGTGAAGTCGGCGAAATCGGCCGCCAACTCCCAGGCGAGCGTCACCGAGGTCTCGGCCATGCCGTGATTGGTGACATGCACGTCCTGACGAAGCCCACCGCCGACGAAGCGGTTGACCTGCACCTCGATGCCCTTCTTGGCGATCTCGCCGCCGGTGTTGCTCGGCTCGTCCGGCGTCGGGCCGGCGGCGGCACCGGCGGGGAGGGCGCAAGGTGATAGGAGATGAGGGAATGGGCCGTGACCGGGTTGGCCGAGACGAACTCGGGCTCCGCGTTCTCGATCTTCAGCACCATGCGCGAGATGAACCGCGTCCGGTGGAGATAGAAGCCCTCGGTGCCGGAGGCGACCCGGCCGTGAGCGTCGGTCACGAGGATCGAGTGGCCTCGATAGGCCGACAATTCGCCAGGGCGGGACCAATACAGGTTGACGTCGGTTCGAGCCATGACGGTAGACCTCCGGGGCCGCGATGGCTCCAACCGGCGGCTGGCCGCCTCGGTTCCGCAGACCGGACGGCAAAACGGCGGCGTCTCGACAGCGGCCAGGTCCGCCGGTAGGTACCAGGGATGCAAGCACACAGCGCCGATCCGTGCGGCGCGCCCCCGCTGGTCGCCGTCATCCTCCCCCCGCGCGAGGGTTTCGGGCCTGGACGCACCGGCGCCCTGGGCCTGATCGCCCACCGGCTGCGGGCCACGCCGGGTTTTTCCAGCGAGGTGATCGGCGGACCGCAATCCGGGCCGGTGTTCGCCGATGCCCCCTTCCATGCCGTGCGGCCGGCGATCTGGCGGCCGGGCAACGTCAACCTCCGTTTCGCCGCGAGCGTGGCCGGATTGCTGCGCCGGATGCGGCCGGCGATGATCGAGGTGCACAACCGGCCGGAGATCGCCCTCGCCCTCGCCGCGCGGTTTCCCGACACGCCGGTGACGGTGCTGCTGAACAACGACCCGCAGGCCATGCGCGGCGCGCGCAGACCCCGCGAGCGCGCGGCGATGCTGCGCCGGCTCGACCGCGTGCTGGTCGCGTCGGATTGGCTGCGCGCCCGGCTGCTGGACGGCGTCGACCCACCGCGACGGCCGGTGTTCGTGCTGCACAACTGCATCGACATGGCGAGCCTGCCGCCGCCGGCGCCCCGCGAGAAGCTGATCCTGTTCGCCGGCCGGCTGGTGCCCGAGAAGGGCGCGGACACCTTCGTCGCGGCCTGCGCCGCCGCCCTGCCGGCGCTGCCGGGCTGGCGGGCGGAGATGATCGGCGCCGACCGCTTCCGCGCCGACAGCCCGGATACCGGCTTCATCCGCTCCTTGCGCGCACGCCGCGAGGGCGGGCGGGGTGGCGCTGCTCGGCTACCGGGACCACCCCGACGTGCTCGCCGCGATGGCGCGGGCGGCGATCGTGGTGGTGCCGAGCCGGTGGCAGGAGCCGTTCGGGCTGACCGCGCTCGAGGCGCTGGCGTGCGGCGCGGCGCTCGATCTGCTCGCGGCGCGGCGGGTTGCCGGAGATCGGCGGCGACGCCGCGGTCTATGCCGACCCGGACGATCCGCTTGCGCTGGCCGAGGCCATCCGCGGCCTCGCCCTCGACGATGCGCGGCGGGAGGTCATGGAGCGGTCGGGGCCGGTCCGGGCGCGGCAGTTCGACGTCGCCCTGGCCACCACGCGCCTCGCCGCGCTGCGGCGGGAGGTACTGGCCGCGCGGGCGGTCCGCATTGAACGGCTGGCGCCCGCCTCTATCTGACAAATTCGCACCAATCGGGAGCAGACGCACATGGCGGAGAGTTCACGGACGGCCGAGCAGATCCCGGTGACGGTGCTGACCGGCTATCTCGGCGCCGGCAAGACCACGCTGCTGAACCGCATCCTCAGCGAGAACCACGGCAAGAAATACGCCGTGGTCATCAACGAGTTCGGCGAGCTCGGCGTGGACAACGACCTCGTCGTCGACACCGACGAGGAAGTGTTCGAGATGAACAACGGCTGCGTGTGCTGCACCGTGCGCGGCGACCTGATCCGCATCGTCGGCGGGCTGATGAAGCGGCGCGACAAGTTCGACGGCATCATCATCGAGACCACCGGCCTCGCCAATCCCGCGCCGGTCGCGCAGACCTTCTTCGTCGACGACACGGTGCGCGCCAAGACCAGGCTCGACGCGGTCGTGACGGTGGTGGACGCCAAGCACCTGCCGCAGCGCCTCGAGGACAGTCACGAGGCGGAGGACCAGATCGCCTTCGCCGACGTGATCGTCCTCAACAAGACCGACCTGGTCACGCCGGCGGAGCTCGACGATGTCGAGCAGCGCATCCGCGCGATCAACCGCTTCGCCGTGATCCATCGCACCGAGCGCGCCAGCCTGCCGATCGCGCAGGTGCTCGACCAGGGCGCGTTCGACCTGCAGCGCGTGCTGGAGCGCGAGCCCGCCTTCCTCACCGACGACGAGCACGAGCACAGCGACGAGATCACCTCCGTGAGCTTCGAGGTGGAGAAGCCGATCGACCCGGAACGCTTCAACGCCTGGATCGGCTTGCTGCTCGCCGACAAGGGTGCCGACCTGCTGCGCACCAAGGGGATTCTCGCCTACGCGAACGAGGACCGCCGCTTCGCCTTCCAGGCGGTCCACATGATCGCCGACGGCGACTTCATCGGACCGTGGAAGGAGGGCGAGCCCCGCGTCAGCCGCATCGTGTTCATCGGCCGCAACCTCAACCGCCCGCAGCTCCGGCGCGGCTTTGAAAGCTGCCAAGCGGCATGAGCGCGACCGCCACGCCCAACTTCCTGCTCGACGCGCGCGGCGTGCATCGCGCGCTGGACGCCTTCGTGGTCGGCTGCGCCTTCGACCGCGCGGGCCGCACCGCGGCCTTCGCGCTCGGCGACGGCACGCTGCATCTCGTGCCGCTTGCCGACCGGGCGAACTGGACGCGCGTTCCGGTGCATGACGGCGCGGCGCTCTCGCTTGCGCCTGATGCCGCGCCGGCGGGTTTCGTCAGTGGCGGCGACGATGGCGGCTTGCGTCGCATCGGCACCGACGGCACGACGGCGGAGATCGCATCGTTCGGCATGAAATGGGTCGAGCACGTCGCGAGCTTCGCCGCCGAAAAAGGAAAAGGCCTGCTCGCCTGCGCGGTGGGCAAGCACGTTCACCTGTTCGATCAGGCGGGTGCCAAGCTCAAGCAGCTCGAACATCCGTCGAGCGTCACCGGCCTGGTGTTCGACGCGCGCGGGAAACGGGTTGCCGCGTCGCACTACAACGGCGCGTCGCTCTGGTTCGTCGCGGCAAAAACGGAAAACCCGCGCCGGCTGGAGTGGAAGGGCAGCCACACCGGCATCGCGATCTCGCCCGACGGCGACAGCGTCGTCACCGCGATGCAGGAGAACGCGCTGCACGGCTGGCGCCTGTCCGATGGCCAGCACATGCGGATGAGCGGCTACCCGGCCAAGACGCACAGCCTCTCGTTCACCCGGAACGGCAAGTGGCTGGCGAGCAGCGGCGCGGAGTCGGTCGTGCTGTGGCCGTTCACCGGCGGCGGCCCGATGGGCAAGGCGCCCACCGAGGTCGCCGGCGGCGACGGCGTGACCTGCACGCGCGTCGCCTGCCACCCCACGCAGGAGATCGTCGCCGCCGCGTTCAACGACGGGCTAGTGGTGGTCGCCGAGATCGCCTCGGGCCGCATCGCGCCGATCGCCCCGCCCGGCAACGGCCCAGTCTCGGCGCTGGCCTGGAGCCCGGACGGCGCGCATCTCGCGTTCGGGACCGAGACGGGATTTGCCGCAGTACTCGATCTGTCCGGGAAGTGATAGGCTGCGACAGGAGGCGGATGTGACCGAACACCGACGTCGCGAGCGAAGCGGACCTGTATGAGCGGGACTTCTTCGAGTGGACGCAGGAGCAGGCGGTGGCATTGCGGATTGCCGGCGCTGGCGGGAATGCGCGGATGGACTACGAAAATCTTGCCGAGGAGATCGAAAGCTTGGGCAAGAGAGACCGGCGCGATCTTGCAAGCCGGATCGCCACCATTATCGAACATCTTCTGAAGCTCGAATTCTCACCCGCTACTGATCCGCGTTCAGGATGGATCGCCACCGTCGGACGGGAGCGCCAGGAAATCGAACGCGTGCTGGAGGACAGCCCCAGCCTGCACCGTCTCGTACCAGACCTTGTCGCGACGGCGTCGACGGCGGCCGTACGCCTCGTCGCACGAGAACTCGATGCGCGGGGCGAGGAGATGGCGAGCAAGCACCCTAAGGAGGCAGACTCGATCCCGCTCACGCTTCGCAGAACAGAAATCCTCGGCGGACTGGTTTCCGTCGACCGACGCCCCACCGGATCTGACCAGCTCCGGAACTCAGCTGGCGGACTGAAGTCCGCCATTACTCCGCCGCGTGCCCGTTGAGCAGCATCATGTGCGTCTTCGCGCACCTCTCGCGGATCGCCAGCGCCTGCTGGTATTGCGGCGAGCGATACCACTCCGTCGCGCGCTCCGGGCTGTCGAACTCCAGCAGCACCATCCGACGCGGCGGCCGGTCGCCCTCGAACACCTGCGGATCGCCGCCGCGCACCAGATAGCGCCCGCCGAACGCGGCGATGCTGGCGCTCGCCAGCGGCCGGTAGGTCTCGAACAGGGCGGAGTCGGTGACTTCGACCTCAGCAAGCACGTAACCCTTCGGCATCGTCGTCTCCCTCATGCGCTCGGAACGGTGACGCCGATCATGTCGCCCTCGCGCACGATGGCGGCGAGCTGTTCCGCGCTCCATCCATCGGTGCCCGCGGGCCGGCGGGGCAGCACCATCCAGCGATAATCGGCGGTGCTGTCGACGATGCGGACCTTCATCGCGGCGGGCAGCACGGTGCCCCATTCGGCGAGCAAGCCGCGTGGATCGCGCACGGCGCGGGCGCGATAGGCGGCGGATTTGAACCAGAATGGCGGATAGCCCAGCACCGCGCGCGGGTAGCAGCTGCACAAGGTGCAGACGACGAGGTTGTGTACGGCGTCCGTGTTCTCCAGCACGCCGAGCGGTGGGGCGCCGCGCATCGGCACGCCCATCGCCTCGGCGGCACGCGCGCCGTCCTCCAGCATCAGCGCGCGATACTCCGGGTCGGTCCAGGCGCGCGCCACCATGCGCGCGCCCTGCGCCGGCGAGGCGCGGTCGGTCACGGCGATGCGCTCGGCGATCTCGGCCATCGAGGCGATGCCCTTGTCGGCGAGCAGCGCACGGACCGCCACCAGCAGCTTCTCGCCGTCGGTTTCCAGGATCGTGGTCATGCCGATGCCTCCAGCCAATGCGCGTAAATCTCGATCAGCAGCTCGTCGCCGCCCTTGGCGTCCGGCCAGATCGCGGCGGGGTCGAAGGCGACGTGATACAGCGGCACCCGGCCAGCAGGACGCGCGAAGGCCAGATCCTCGGGGTTCGGATAATCGCCGAGCCGTCGGACCACCCGCCCCGGTTTGCCGCGCACGTAATGCGGCGTGCGGATATGCGCGGGCCCGCGCGCCTCCGGCCAATCGTCGCGCACCCGCACGGTGGCGCCGGGCGCGAAGTCGGCCCCTGTCACGAGACCTCCAGCGCGGCGTGCAGCTCGGCCTCGGAAATGACGCCCTTGCGGATCAGCGTCGCGGTGATCGAGCGGATCCAGCGGCGATAATAGGAGAGCCGGTGATACTCGGCCTCGGGGATCGCCTCGATCCCGCGCCGTAGCTCATCCACCGACATCACGCCCTTCATGCCGAGGATCTGGCGGATCGCGTCGACCTCCTTGTCGAACTCGGTCAGCGCGTGCGGCTCGGTGTCCACCGCGTCGCACATGAACTTCGACACGCCCCCTAGATCGTGGTGCGCCCGTGGGATGTCCTGTTCCATGTGGGAAGGATAGCGCCGCCCGAGCGGCTTGCGCTATGGGTTCCAAACCAATGCCCATCGAGGAGAGCCCACCATGTCGATGCCACGGCGAACGACGGTCGTGTTCGACATTGGCGGGGTGCTGGTGGATTGGGATCCGCGCCATCTCTACCGCAAGCTGTTCCCGCGAGACCCGGAGGGGATGGAGCGCTTCCTCGCGGAGGTCTGCACGATGGAGTGGAATTCCGGCCAGGACGCGGGGCGAAGTTGGGCGGAGGCCACGGCGCTGCTGAAGTCCGAGCACCCGGCCGAGGCCGAACGGATCGACGCCTATCATCTGCGCTGGGAGGAAACGCTTGGCGGCCCGATCGGGGGCGCGGTGGACATACTTCGTGAGCTGAAGGCCGCGGGCCGGCCGCTCTATGGGCTGACCAACTGGTCGCACGAGACCTTCCCGATCGGTCGTGACCGGTTCGATTTCCTCGGCTGGTTCGACGGCATCGTCGTCTCCGGCGAGGAGCGGCTGGTCAAGCCGGACCCGCGCATCTATCGGCTGCTGATGGAGCGCTACGAGCTGCGCCCGGAAGAGCTCGTCTATGTCGACGACAATGCCCGCAATACCGAGGCCGCCGCCGCGCTCGGCCTGCATGGCATCCACTTCACGGGGCCGGAGGCGCTGCGAGCGGAATTGGTGGCACTCGGCTTGATCGACGGCGCCTGAGCTACGGGTTCACCGCCTCGCCGGCATAGCTGCCCCAGAACTCGCCACGTTTCAGCCAGCCGCGATACTCGCCGACCTGCATCTGGCACCACGCGGCGCCGGCCTGACAGGTGCGGATGCGGCCGACCACGCCAGGCTTGAGCATCGCCATCGCCGCCGAGCCGTCATTCGCCTCGCGCCGCAGCGTCCGCTCGGACCCGGTCACGACGAAGCTGCGCCGGCCGGTGAGCGTCGCCTGGTGCACCCAGCCCTTGACCCCCTCGGGATCCTCGATCAGCCGCCAGACCTCGAACTCGCGCTCGATCTCCACCGGCAGGTCGCGCCGCTTGTAGACCCATTGGATCGGGTAGCGCGTGCCCGGCCCGCTGCGCAGGTTCACCTCGTCGGAGCGCAGTGCGGCGAAGCGCGGCAGCGGCAGGCCGGTCGCGGTGCCCTTGGGCGGCTCGGCGGGAGCGGCCGGCTTGGTCTCCGCCGGCGGCGGCGCGGGGGTGGGCACGACAGCCGCGGCGGCGGGCGGAGGCTTGCCGTGCGGCGGATGCTTTGCCGGGGTGCTCTTGGGGCTGACCACCGGCGTCGGCTTCTTCGCCGCCGGCGCGTGGCCGCGCTCGCCCGCCTTGTGCACCGGTGGCACCGGCGCGGCCTTTGGCGGGGTATGCGGCGCCTCCGGCGCCTTCTTCGGCGCAAGTTTCAGCGTGCCCGACTGGGGCGATGCTGGCGCCGACTGCTCGGCGAACGCGCCGGGAGTGGCGAGCAGCAGGAGGCCCAATGACAGGAGAAGCAGGCGCGCGGCGGGCATGGCCCATGCGTGCCAAGGCGGCGCGAATCGCGTCAAGGTAAGTCTTGGCAATGCGCGCGATCAGATACCGACAATCTGGCCGCCGGCCGTTTCAGCCAGGAACGTCGCGACCCCGGCGACCGCGACGCCCGCCATGAGCGGCTCGCCCGCCAGCGCCTCGGCGCGCAACCCGGCCTCGCAGGCGATCATGCGGATACCGAGTTCCACCGCCGCCTCGCGCAGCTCGCCGATGCCCGCGACGCCGCGCTGACGCACCAGCGCGTCACGCGCGGACTCCGCCAGGCTCGACCAGTCGGCCAGCAGCGCCCGGCAGCCGGCATTGGTCGCGAACAGCACCACCGGCCGACCCAGCGCCGCCGCGCCGGTGGCGAGCACGAAGGCATAGTGCGCCCGGTCATGCGCGCCCGACAGCAGCAGGACGCCCAAGGGTTCAGACGGCACAGGCGGGCTCCTCGACCGCCGCGTGACGCGACAGGTCGGTGATGCTCGCCTCCGGCCCGCACAGCGGACAATGCGGATCCTTGCGCAGACGGATGGTCTGGAAACGCGCGGCGAGCGCGTCCCAGATCAGCAGCCGCCCGGACAGGCTGTCGCCGATGCCCATGATCTCCTTCAGCGTCTCGGTCGCTTGCAGCGTGCCCATCACGCCCGTCACCGCGCCGAGCACGCCGGCTTCGCTGCAACTCGGCACCAGCCCGGCCGGCGGGGCCTCGGGATAGAGGCAGCGATAGCAGGGCGCGTCCGCCCCATCCTGCGGTTGTCTGGTGTGCGGCTTGAAGGTGGAGAGCTGCCCCTCGAAGCGCAGCACGGCGGCCGAGACCAGGGTGCGGCGGGCGAGCACGCAGGCATCGGCGACCAGGAAGCGCGTGGGAAAATTGTCGCTGCCGTCGCATACGAGGTCGTATCGCTCGATCAGCTCGATCGCGTTGTCGGCGGTAAGCCGGCGCTCATGGGCCTCGATCCGCACGCCGGGATTGATCGCGACCGCCGCCGCCGCCGCCGAGCGCGCCTTGGCGACGCCGAGCCGGTCGGTGGTGTGGGCGATCTGGCGTTGCAGGTTGGACAGCTCGACATGATCGTCGTCGATCAGGCCGATCGTGCCCACCCCGGCGGCGGCGAGATAGAGCAGCACGGGACTGCCGAGCCCACCCGCGCCGATCACCAGCACCCGCGCCGCCTTCAGCTTCGCCTGCCCGGTGCCGCCCACCTCGCCGAGCAGGATATGCCGCGAGTAGCGGTGGATTTCGTCTTCCGTGAACTCGAGGTCCATGCGAGTACCCTTTGCCGCGAAGCCGAGATTGTCCAAAACATTGGCCCAGGGAGACCGTATGCAACAGCCTGATGACGGCGCGCTGGTCCTGTTCTCGGGCGGCCAGGACTCTGCCACGTGCCTCGCCTGGGCGCTCGCCCGCTATTCGCGTGTCGAGACCGTCGGGTTCGCCTACGGCCAGCGCCATGCGGTGGAGCTCGACTGCCGGGCGCCGGTGCGCGAGGGCATCGCCGGCATGTCCGATTGGGGCGCGCGGCTCGGGGCGGATCACACGGTTGATCTCGCCCGCTCGCTCGCCGCGCTCGGGGAAACGGCGCTGACCTCCGACGCCGCCATCGCGATGACCGAGGAGGGCCTGCCCAATACCTTCGTGCCGGGCCGCAACCTGCTATTTCTCACCTACGCTGCCGCGCTGGCCTACCGGCGCGGCTTGCGCCGCATCGTCGGCGGGATGTGCGAGACGGACTTTTCCGGCTACCCGGACTGCCGGGACGACACCATCAAGGCGATGCAGCTCGCGCTCAACCTCGGGATGGCCCGCCGCTTCGTGCTGGAGACGCCGCTGATGTGGCTCGACAAGGCAGCGATTTGGTGGCTCGCGCGGGAGCTCGGCGGCGACGCGCTGGTGCGCCTCATCGTCGAGCGTACCCACACCTGCTATCTCGGCGACCGCACCCATCGCCACGAATGGGGCTATGGCTGCGGCAGCTGTCCGGCCTGCGAGCTGCGGGCCGCCGGATGGCGGCGTTGGCAGGCTGAAACCGTTACCAACGAAAGGATCTGAACCACCATGCGAGGAACCACTCTTGCGGCGGCGGTGATTTCGGCGTGCCTGCTGCCCGGCTTCGCTGGCGCGGTGGAACAGCAGGATTTCGCCGTGAAGAACGCGGGACAGCTCGCCAATCTCTGCGCCGCGAAACCTGCCGAACGTGACGGTGTTGCGGCCGAGAATTTCTGCCACGGCTTCACCCAGGCGGCCGTCGACATGAGGTTGACGCAGGAGCGGGAGAGCAAGCAGCCGCGCAGCATCTGCTTTCCCAATCCGGTGCCGAAGCGCAGCGCCACCTTGGACGAATTCGTTACCTGGGTCCGCGCCCAGCCCGAGCGGCTGAAAGCTCCGCCAACCGACGCATTCCTCCGCTTCATGGGCGAGCGGTTCCCCTGTCCTAAGTGAGGTGCCCCCTCTTGCGAAGCGGAAGACACCCCCGTTGAATGCAAGGCGATCGAGGGAACAACATGACACAGCTTGCAGGCAAGGTTGCTTGGGTCACGGGCGCGGGCAGCGGCATCGGCGAGGCGGCGGCGCTGACCCTGGCGGAGGAGGGGGCCGTCGTGGTGCTCACCGGCCGTCGCGCCGAGCCGCTGGAGGCGGTGGCGGCGCGCGTCCGGGGCAATCGCGGCACGGCGCATGTGCAGCAAGGCGACCTGATGGACGCCGAGCAGGTCAAGCGGATCGGCGCGTTCATCGAGAGCACGCTCGGGCGGCTCGACATCCTGGTGAACAACGCCGGGCTCAACATCCTCGACCGCAGCTGGGCGAAGCTGACGCCGGAGGGGGCCGCGCTGCTCATCAACGGCAATCTCACCAGCGCGTATCATTGCGTCACGGTGGCGCTGCCGATCATGCGCGCGCGCAAGGACGGGCTGCTGATCCACACCAGCTCGCTGTCCGGCCGCACGCCGAGCCCGATGAGCGGCACCGCCTACTCAGCGGCCAAGCACGGCGTGGTGGCGATGAGCCATTCGATCAACATGGAGGAGTGCCAGAACGGCATCCGCTCCTGCGTGATCCTGCCGGGCGAGGTGGCGACGCCGATCCTCGACAAGCGCCCCAACCCGGTAAGCGCGGAAGAGCGCGCGCGGATGCTGCAATCGGAGGATCTCGGCGAGATGATCCGCTACGTCGCCACGCTGCCGGCGCGGGTGTGCGTCAACGAGATCCAGGTTTCGCCCACCGTGGAATCGCGGCTACATCGCGGCCCAGCAACGTCGGCTCTGAGGAGAGAGAACGAAAGCATGGCAACGAACCGACACAAGCTGCTCGTGCCGCACAGCATGGGTCCGGCCGGGATGGACGTGCTCCGCGCGCGCGACGACGTGGAGGTGGTGGTCTATCCCGCCACGATCAGCCAGGCGGATTTGCTGCCGCTGCTGCGCGACGCGCACGGCATCGCACTCTCCGGCACACCGTTCCGCGCGACCGAGATCGAGGCCGCGCCCAATCTGGTGGTCTGCGCCCGCATCGGCGTGGGCTTCGACGCGGTGGAGGTGCCGGCGCTCACCGCACGGCGCATCCCGCTGATGGTGACGGGCACGGCGAACTCGACCTCGGTGGCCGAGCAGGCGGTGGCCTTCGTGTTCGCGCTCGCCAAGCGCGGCCGGGCACTCGACGCCATCGTGCGCGAGGGCCGCTGGCAGGATCGCCACACCACCCTCCCGATGGAGATTACCGGCAAGGCAGCTCTCGTGGTGGGCTTCGGCCGCATCGGCACCCGCTCGGCCAAGCGGCTCGCCGCCCTCGAGCTCACCGTGCTGGTTCACGATCCCTACGTGCCGGAAGCTGCCATCCGCGACGCGGGGTACGAGCCGGCGAGCGATCTCGACGCCGCGCTGGCGCGCGCGGATTTCGTGACCATCCACTGTCCGAAGACCCCCGAGACGATCGGCCTGTTCAACGCCGCCCGGCTCGCCCGCATGAAGCCGACTGCCTACCTGATCAACACCGCGCGCGGTGGCATCATCGACGAGGCGGCGCTGCACGACGCGCTGGTGGGCGGCAGGCTCGCCGGCGCCGGGCTCGACGTGTTCGACATGGAGCCGACGCCGGTATCCAACAGCCTGCTGAAGCTCGACCGGGTGATCGCCGCGCCGCACATGGCGGGGGTCACGGTGGAGTTGGTCGCCGGCATGGCGGTCGCCACCGCGCGCAACATGCTGGGCGTGATCGACGGCCAGCCGAACCGCGACAACGTGGTCAACAAGGAGGCGCTGGACTAGCCACCTTGGCGTCTTTGCTGGCCTCCGTCAGCCGGCGCTCCTTGCGGCGGGTGTAGATCACCGTCGCGGCGATCACCGCGACCGCGATCACCGCGCCGGCGATGCCGAGCGGTCCCTGCACGCGCTTGATCTCGTGGCCGAGCGCGTAGGCGCCGAAGCCGTAGAGGCAGGCCCAGGCGATGCCGCCGGCCGCGTTGGCGACGAGGAAGCGTGGCCAGGGCATTCCGTTGGCGCCCGCCAGCAGCGCGGCCAGGGTGCGCAGGATGGCGATGAAGCGGCCGAACAGCACGACCTTGCCGCCATGCTTGGCGAATAGTCGCCGTCCGACCTCCAGCCGCTCGGGCGGTAGCAGGATGTAGTGTCCGTAGCGCCGCAGCAGCCGCAGGCCGACGAGCCGGCCGATCAGGTAGCCGATATTGTCGCCGACGATGGCCCCGGCCGCCGCGGCGGCGACCACGAACGGGATCGACAGCTCGTGGGTGCTGCCGGCGTAGAGTGCCGCGGCGATGACCAGGCTCTCGCCCGGCAGCGGCAGGCCCATCGCCTCCAGCCCGACCACCAGACCGACCAGGCCGTAGCCGTAACTGTGCAGCAGCTCGGTCAGATGGTGGACGGAGAAGAACGACACGTTCGGGCTCCCTGAGGCGGCCCGAGATCAACACGCGCCGGCCCCGCCGGTTCTTGCGCCGCCGCACGCGCCGGGCCACGCTGCCGGTCGGCCGACCAACCCCGGAGCGCATGTCATGCCGCAGCCCGATCATATCTCCAAGCTCGGCGTTCCCGACCCGTCGGAACTCGACGCTGATCTGCAGGCGATCTGGCGCAAATGCGTCGACAAGCTCGGCTTCGTGCCGAACGTCTTCAGCGCCTACAGCCTGCGGCCGCAGCGGCTGCGCAACTTCATGGCGATGTACAATGAGATCATGCTGTCCGAATCCGGGCTCAGCAAGCTCGAACGCGAGATGGTCGCCGTCGTCGTCTCCAACGCGAACCGCTGCTACTACTGCCTGGTGGCACACGGCGCGGCGGTGCGCGCGTTGTCGGGCGACGCCGAGCTCGGCGAGATGATGGCGTTGAACTATCGGGTGGCAAAGCTCGATGCCCGCCAGCGCGCGATGCTGGACTACGCCTGGAAGCTCACCGCAACGCCCTGGCTGGTCGACGATGCCGACCGCGAGGCGCTGCGGCGCGCCGGACTGACCGAGGCCGATATCTTCGATCTGTCGGAGACGACGGCGTTCTTCAACCTGTCGAACCGCATGGCCTCGGGGACGGACATGATGCCGAACCGCGAATATCACCGAATGGTACGCGACGGGACGGCGGAATGAATTCCGCCGCCGCCGTCACATGACGGATCAGGTCTTGATGATCTGGTTCGGGTTCAGGCTGCTGACGCCGGTGAAGGTGATCGTGGTGTTGTCGGCCAGGGTAAGCATCGTGTTGCCGCCGCCCGAGACAGAGGCGGCGACGCCGTTCGGGCCATAGCCCCCGAGCAGCACCAGATCGTTCGAGCTGAAGTTCTGGATGAAGTCGGCCCCGCCGGCATGGCCCTTGAGGAACACGAAGAGGTCATTCCCCGAGCCGCCCATCGCGGTCATCGCGCCGGTGCCGGAAATGAAGAGCTCGTTCCCCGAGCCGCCCACGATCGAGTCTGACCCGGTCCCGGCGAACATGGTGTCGGGTGCCTTCGAGCCGGCCGCGTTGAGCGTCTCGTTGCCCGAACCGGCGACGTAGAGCGCGCCGGCCTTGTTGCTGTCGTAGATGATGTCGCTGCCGGCAGAACCGAACAGCGTCGGGCTGGTGGCTCCGCCGATGATCGTGCTCGGGCCGGTCCCGGCGACGAACAGCAGCGCGCCGGTGTTGCCGAAGACCAGGTCTGGGCCGGTATTGCCGAAGATCGTTGCCGCACCCGCGCCGACGTTGATGGTGTCGGCTCCGACGCCCTCGATCACCAGCGAATTGCCGGTGCCGAGATACTCGAGGTTGCCGTTGCTGCTGCCGAAGATCGTCGTGTTGCCGGCGCCGCCGATGATCGTGCCGTTGGCGGTGCTGCCGAGATCGAGCGTCGTGCTGGTACCGAGGCCGCCGCCGAACACGAGGTTGGCGCCCCCGCCGGCGTCGATCGTGGAATTGCCGTTGGCGTAGATCGTGTCGTTGCCGTTGCCGGTGACCACCTGGTCGGCCGCGCCGGCGCCGAGTGCCACGAGGTTGGCTCCGCCGCCGACCACGATCTCGCCGCTGCCGCCGGACGCGCCGAAATAGGTCATCCCGCCCGTGCCGCCGAGCACCGTCTGGTTCGCCGCCCCGTTGATCGTGACGGGGACGGTCGACGCATCGACGAGAAATTGAACGCCCGTGGGACTGTTGAAGGTGCCGCTCGACGCCGAAGGCGGAATGACCGCCTCGCCGACATTGCCTGGCGGGATCACCGGGGTAGCGCCCGGCAGGTTGAATGGCGTCAGAGTGCCGCTGGCCGCCGCGGCATTGATCGCGATCGCGATCTGCTGGGCCAGCGCGAGGGTCTGGCTGTTGTCGAGCGTGATCGAGTTCACGCTCTGGGCAGCGCCCGTAACTGTTACAGAACCACCAGCCATGCCACCCGCCCCACATCCGCCATCGCGAGGAGCCGTTTGCCGGCTTCCATGAGGACTTGTTAACGAGTCGTTAAGGGACGTGCAACTCTGAATTCGGCGAGGGGGCGGAATATTTGGGTATGTTTCGCGACGCACCATCGCATTAGTTTATAAAGCGACCGAGTAGTCACGGCCGCTGATTGGTGGCACGCGAATTGCTCTCCATTTTTCGCGGAACGGTTTCTCTCGCCACGGAGCGGGCCGCGTACGGCGCTGTTCCCTGAGCTCAGTCGGCGCGGCTCAGGATCCGTTGCGCGAGCACCAGATGCGGCCGGTCGACCATCTTGCCGGCGAGGCCGATGGTGCCGGCGTCCGGGTTGGCCGCGAAGGCGGCGACCACGTCGCGCGCCCAGGTCAGTTCTTCCTCGTTCGGCGAGAACGCCTCGTTGATCGGGCCGAGCTGCGCGGGGTGGATCGCCATCTTGCCGGTGAAGCCGGCGCGCCGTCCGGCCTGGCACTCGTTGCGCAAGCCCGCCTCGTTGCGAAAATCGGCGTAGATCGTGTCGATCGCCTCCACCCCCGCCGCCTGCGCGCCGATCACGCATAGCGCGCGCACCAGCCGGAACGTGTCGTCGTACACGCCGTCCGGCCGGCGATTGGTGGCACCCAGCAATGCCGCGAGATCCTCCGCCCCCCAGGTGAGTGCCGCCAGACGCGGCGTGACGCCGCCATACTCGCCGAGCCGGAACACGCCCGCGCCGGTCTCCGTCGCGATCGCGATCACCTTCGTCGCGAACCGCGCGACGCCGTGCTCGATCTCCAGCGCGGACAGGTAGTCATCGAGGCGGCGCAGATCGTCTGGCGTACATTTGGGCAGCAGGATGCCGCGCGGCTTGCCCGGCATCACGGCGGCGAGGTCGCGCAGCGCGTCGTCGCTGGCGATCGGGTTGATGCGCACCCACAGCTCCGGCGTGCGCGCGCCTTCGAGCGCGGCGCGTGCCAGCTTGCGCGCCGCCGGGCGATTATGCGCGGCGACCGAGTCCTCGAGATCGAGGATCAAGCCGGACGCGCCAGACTCCCGACCTTTGGCGAGCTTGCGCTCGCTGTCGGCGGGGACGAACAGCAGGGAGCGCATCGGCTCAGCCCGCCTTCGGCTGGGCGCGCATGAACGCCGCGCGGATGCAGCGCGCCACCATCTCGCCGCGCTGGTTGAACGCCTGATGCTCGAACTCGACGATGCCGGCGTCGGGGCGCGACTTGCTCTGGCGCTTGCTCTTGACGATGCTGCGCACCCGCAACGTGTCGCCGTGGAACACCGGCTTGGGGAACGCCACCTCGGTCATGCCGAGATTGCCGATCGTGGTGCCGAGCGTGGTCTCCGCCACCGTGATGCCGATCATCAGCCCAAGGGTAAAGATCGAGTTGACCAGCGGCCGGCCGAACTCGGTGGTCTTGGCGAACTCGGCGTCGAGATGCAGCGGCTGCGGGTTCATCGTCATGGTGGTGAACAGCACGTTGTCGGTCTCGGTGACGGTGCGCGTCATCGCGTGGTCGAACACCTGACCCTCGGTGAACTGCTCGAAATACAGGCCGGCCATCACGTCACTCCTTCTGGAAGAGGGAGAAGTGGTTTACGTCCATTTCGGCTTCGGCCACACGATCGGGGTCGGCGAACTACCACCGACGATCTTCGACACCCCGCCCTGCCACTGGATCGCGACGTAGCGGTAGCCCTCCTGCTGGCCGCGCTCGTTCACCTTGTAGGTGCCCATGACGGTGGGAAAGCTCTGGGTGGCGAGGAAGTCGCGGATCTTGGCTCGGTCGGTGCCGGCGGCCTTGATCGCGCCGGCCATCAGCTGACCGGCGGCGTAGCGCGGCGGCGGAGTGATAGGAGGGCGTGCGCTTGTAGCGGGCCTCGTAGGCGGCGACGAAGGCGCGGGTCGGGGCGTTGTCCTCGGTCGCCTCCCAGGCGGAGCGGCCGAAGATCCCTTCGATGTTGGCGCCGAGCGCGTTCTTGCTCACGCCGTCGGCGGCCTGGATGAAATTGTAGCCGGCCGGGTTGAAGCCGCGCTCGATCATCTGCCGGGTGAGCGCGATCGAGGGCTCGTAGTAGCCGCCCATCGACACCGCCTCGGCGCCGAAGCCGACCATGCGCTCGATGATGGAACGGAAATCCTGCGCCCCCGGCGTGTAGCCGTAGGCATCGACCGTGAGCCCTTGCCCCTGCGCCGCCTTCACCGCCCAGTCCTTCGCGCCGACCGAGAACGGCGTCTCCTCGAACACGATGGCGAGCTTCTTGAGGCCCTGTCCCTTGGCCTTGATGATCTCGAGGAAGCCCTGGTGGTCGTAGGTCGAGGAGGGGAACGCCTGAAAACTCCAGCGCAGCTTGCGGCGCGACCAGATGCTGCTGTCCGACGCCAGGGTGCCGATCATCGGCACCTCGGCGCGCTCCGCCGACCACCGCCTCGGCGTCGGTGATCGGGCTCGCGTAGGGGCCGAGCAGCGCCAGCACGCCGTCGCGGTCGATCAGGCGCTGGGCGAGGACGCGGCCGGTGTCGGGGTTGCTCTCGTCGTCATAGAGCGTGAGTTCGACACGGCGCCCGCCGATGCCGCCGGCGGCGTTCAGCTCGTCCACCCAGAGCAGATAGCCCTCCTGGGTGTATTTCGAGCTGTCCGACAATCGCCCGGTGAGGCCCACCGAGGCGCCGAGCTTGATCGGCTCCGCCGCGCGAACCCGACGCGCTCCGACCAGCCCAGCCGCTGTTCCGGCCATGAACACGCGTCTCGATAGGCGCGGCATCGGCTGTTTCCTCTCTTCCCCCGCCGCACTGTCGCCCCGGCCGCGCAGCGCCGCAAGGTGGCGCGATTGACAACCGGGCGGACCGGGCTATCCCAGTCGGGGATGCCGTGCAGGGAGCGGGGATGGTCGGGCTCACCGAACTCACGCGCTATGACGACGCGCAGCGCCAATTCGCGCCGGAGAAGCTATGGGCGCTGTTCGACGGCGACCGCGCGGCGCTCAACATCGCGCATGAGTGCATCGACCGCCACGCCGCCCCCGGCCGCGTGGCGGTGCGGATCGCCCATGCCGACGGCCGCGACGAGGCGCTGAGCTTCGCGGAGATCGCCGCGTGGTCGTCGCGCTTCGCGCATTGGCTGGAGGCGCGCGGCATCGCCAAGGGCGATCGCGTGGCGTTCATGCTGGAGCCGTCGCTGCCGTTCTATGTCGGCCTGTTCGGCGCGATGAAGCGCGGCGCCATCGCGGTGCCGCTGTTCACGCTGTTCGGCCCCGACGGCGTGCGCCTGCGCGTGCTGGACTGCACGCCGCGCCTGCTCATCACCACGCGGGAGAAAGCGGCGATCGCGCGCGACATCCCTGGTCTCGACGTGATCGTCGAGGACGAGCTGATGGCGGCGATCAAGGGTTTCCCGGATCGCTACGACGTGGCGACGGCGGCGGACGATCTCGCCTGCTTCCAGTACACCTCGGGCACCACGCGCGAGCTGCCGGCAGCGGTGAAGCACACGCATCGCGCCATCGTGGTGGTGATGGTCGCCGCGCTGTACGGCACCGGCATCCGTCCGGGCGATGCTTTCCTCTGTCCCTCCTCGCCGGCCTGGGGACATGGATTGTGGCACGGCACGCTGGCGCCGCTGGCGCTCGGGGTGACGACCGGCGCCTATGCGGGACGGTTCGATCCGGTGCGGCTGCTGCGCGCGCTCGAGGATTATCGGATCACCAACCTCGTCGGCGGCGGCGACGCATTACCGGATGATGATGAACTCGGGCCGCGCGGGCGAGTTCGGCCACAGCATCGAACAACTCTCCTTCACTGGCGAGCCGATCGACAGCGCGACGCAGGCCGCGGTCGAGGCGCATTTCGGCGTGCCGGTGTGCAGCATGTACGGCACCACCGAGGTTGGCGTGATCCTGGCGAGCTATCCGGGTGCGGCGGATTTCGCGCACAAGCCGGGCTCGCTCGGCAAGCCGGTCCCTGGCGTGCAAGTCGAGGTGCAGCGCGCCGATGGCTCGGCTTGCGAACCGGGCGAGGTCGGCGAGATCAAGGTGCTGCGGCGCGGCGCGTGGTTTCCCACCAAGGATCTCGGCCGCATCGACGCGGACGGGTATTTCTTCCATGCCGGCCGCGCCGACGACGTTATCATCTCCGCCGGCTGGACGATGAGTGCGGTCGAGATCGAGGACGCGCTGCTGAAGCACGCCGACGTGCGCGAGGCCGCCGCGATCGGTGTCGCGGACGCGGTGCGCGGGCAGGTCGTCAAGGCGTTCGTCGTCAGCGACCGCGCGGGCGACGACGCATTCGTCGCGCGAGCTGCAAGACCTCGTGCGCTCGCGGCTCAGCCAGCACGAATATCCGCGCCAGGTCGCCTTCGTCGCCGAGTTGCCCAAGACGCCGGCCGGCAAGGTCAATCGCAAAATCCTACGCGACCGCGAAGCCGCCGCGTGATGCCAACTCGTTTCCCCGTTGTCATGGCCGTGCTTGTCACGGCCATCCACGCCTTCCTTCACCGCCGCCAAGTCGTGGATGCCCGCGACAAGCGCGGGCATGACGTGTGGGGGTGGCCGGCGATTCGCGAGGAACTCCTGTAAGGGGATGAGATGATGTCCACCGCCACAACGACGCAAATGTTCCCCAAGATCACCGAGGCGGCGCTCGACGATCTGCGCCGGCGCATCGGGGTGACGATCGGCGACACCCTGGAGCCCTGGTGCCACGAGGCGACGCGCGACAACATCCGCCATTACGCGCATGGCATCGGTGACGACAATCCGCTGTGGTGCGATCCGGCCTACGGGGAAAAATCGGCGCTGGGCGGGATGGTGGCGCTGCCGAGTTTCCTGTTCGCGACCAGCCGCATCATCTCGGGCTATGTCGGCGGGCTCGCCGGCGTTCATGCGATGTGGGCGGGGGCGAACTGGCAGTGGCACCGCTGGGTCCGCCGCAACGAGGCGATCACCACCGAGGCGTCGCTGAAGGATCTCGTCGAGCACCAGACCAAGTTCGCCGGCCGTGCCATCCAGCAGATCTACCACGTCGATTTCTTCGGCGCGGGCGGCGACAAGGTGGCCGAGGCGGATAGCTGGTGCTTCCGCACCGACCGCGACATCGCGCGCGAGGAGGGCACCAAATACGCGGCACTGAAGGACAAGCCGCCGCACCGCTACACGCGCGACGAACTCGACCGCCTCTACGCGCTGTACGCGGCGGAGGAGGTGCGCGGCGCGCGGACCCGACGGTTCGAGGACGTGCAGATCGGCGAGGCGCTGCCGACGATGGCGAAGGGGCCGATGACCGTCACCGGCTTCATCGCCTACGCCCAAGGGTGGGGTGGCCTCTATATCCGCGCCAACAAGCTCGCCTGGAAGATGATCGACCGCCATCCCGGCCTCGGCATCGCCAACCGCTTCAACATCCCCGACTGCCCCGAGCGCGTGCATTGGGAGCCGGAGATGGCACTGATGGTCGGCGCGCCCGGCGCCTATGACTACGGCCCCGAGCGCTGCTCGTGGCTGACGCACCACCTGACCAACTGGATGGGCGACGAAGGCTTCCTGCGTCGCGCGCATTGCCGCATCCGGCGGCACAACCCGGAAGGGGATCTGCTGTTCATCGACGGGCGCGTGGTGGGCAAGCGCGTCGAGGATGGGCGTTGCCTGATCGACATCGAGCAGGAGGCGCGCAATCAGGACGGCGAGCTGTCGGTGGTGGGCGGCGGCACGGTGGAACTGCCGGGGCGGGCGTAGCGGGTGCACCAAGTGGCGGAATGAATTCCGCCGTCATTCGGGTTGCGGCAGCCAGACCTCGACGGTGCCGCGCGATGGCCTCGGCCGGTGGGCGGTGAAGTCCTCCACACGCCAGCCTCCGCCGGTCCCGCGCAAATCGGCGGCCACCTGCATCGCCGCCGCCTCATCATCGGCGAAGAAGTAGCGGATCACCGGCTCGCGCGCGGCGGCGCTCACCGCCCGGAGCTCCGTCCTCTCCGCGTCCGGCCGCAGCACGGACCGCAAGCGCGCGGCCTCGGCTTCCGCCGCCCCCGAGCGCGCCGGATAGTGGATCACCACGCGACGGATCGTGGCGGGAGGCGCGCGAGGGGCGGCGGACGGATCGGTGGCGGGCGCCGCCGCGCCGCGCCGCGCGACATATTGCTCGAACAGCAGCCCACGCTGCGCCTCGGTCAGCCCCGCCGCCGCGCCCGACTGGTCGAGGAACGCGTCGAACTCGTGGCGCAGGCGCTCGCGATCTCCGCCGGCGGGGCTTGCCGCGACCGCCGGTGCCGGTGCCGGCTCGCTCGGCGCGGGGGCTGCCGTCGACGCCGCCGCGTCGGCCGTCTGGGTTGCCGGGACCGGGGCCGGCCTGGAGTCGGGAGGCGGGGCGTCGGAAGGTGAGGCGGCGGGTTTCGCGGCAGCCGGTGGGGCAGCCGGCGCCGGCGTCGGGGACGCGGACGGGATCGGCTGGGGCGCGGCTTGCACGGGCGGGCGGGAAATTGCGGCAAGTTCGTAGGGAAGCCCTCGGTAGAAGAAGCCGTAGACGACAAAGCCGAGGCCGACCACGGCGGCGGCGCACGCCAGCCCTGTCGCCAGCCGACGTCGCCGGACGGCGCGATCGCGCGGCGGAGCTTCGCTCACCGGCACCATTCGTACCGGCACCAGTGCCCGCTGCTCCGTCCGCGCGACCGTCACGCAGGTTGCGAGTTGATTGCGCAGGGCACGGAACGCCTCCTGATCCAGCAGCGTCCAGAAGTCCGGCCTCCCGGCGAACAGCACTTGCAACAGGGGCGAGCCGTTCTTGCGGATCGCCGGCAGCAGTTGCAGAAACGAGAGCACCTGCGGCTGAAGCGTCTCGGCGCGCTCGACCGCGAGCACCACCTGGTCCTCGCCATCCAGCCGGCGGGTGAGCGCCTGGAGCACGCGCTCGGCAACCTCCTCGCCATCATCGGCCGGTTCGTCGCCGCCGAGCGCGCGGATCACCTCGCCCACCGCAAGCGGCGTGGATGGGCCGCCGCCGACGCGGACAAAGCGCACCGCCCGCTCCGCCATCGCGCGGCTCGCCGCATCCAGCACGGCGGCCAGATCGTGGGCCTGGTCGCCGATCACCGCGATGAACGGCTCCCGGTCCAGTATCGCACGCGTCAGCAGGTCAAGCGACACGCTGGCGGGCGGTGCGCTCATGGGGTGCGGCTGCGGCACGCCGCCGCGGATGCGTGGCGCGTGCGAGGGGCTGCGGGCGCCGCTCCCCCCTCGGCCTTGCCTCCCTCGGTCTTGCCGCCTTGGGCCTGCCAGGCCTCGAACTGCTGGAACAGCACGTCCTTCTGCGCG
Source organism: uncultured Alphaproteobacteria bacterium (assembly GCA_963799825.1). Classification (GTDB taxonomy): domain Bacteria; phylum Pseudomonadota; class Alphaproteobacteria; order Acetobacterales; family Acetobacteraceae; genus JAFKFI01. The sequence goes on along the minus strand of CAWCYL010000006.1, from coordinate 156,671 downwards.
GCGGAGAGCCCGGTCTCGTCGGCCGGCTCGCACGGTGGCGGGGCGGGGCGACGCTTCGCGACGTGCGGCTGCGCCTCCGGCCTCGACGGCTCGGCGACTATGGCGTGGTGGGCCGGCAGCCGCACCAGCACCGGCGCCGGCTGGCACGCGGCGAGGGCTCCGGCCAGGACGAGCAGGCCGAGCGCGCGGCCGAGCACGATCCGCATTGGCTGCGGCAGGACGCAGGCGCAACGGCCCGGAGATGCCATGCCAATATTCCCGACGCGGACGATCATAGCGCCGGGGACTTCATCTCAACCGGGGTACATACTCAAGCTCTTTCGCAGCTCGTTTCCATCGACGAGAAACCCGCCGCGGTCCTACTCGGCCGCGGGCCGCGCCGCCGGGTCGACCTGCGGGATGGAGATGGCGCCGCCCCGGTCGGAGAAGGTGGCCCGCACCGCGGCCGATCGGCGCCCGTAGCCTTCGACGGTCGCTACCGCCTCGGGGGCGATCGGCGCCATGCGCGGCTTGCGCGCGAGGGCTGCGGCGATGAACGGCGCCAGCTCCTGTTGCTTCCGCGCCTCGCGGACCCGGTCGCGCTCGGCGAATTCGGGCAGCACCTGCTCGCCGAACACGCGCAGCGAGTCGCAGATGTCCTCGTGCCGGTTGGTGCCGCATTGCTGGATGAAGATCACCTGGTCGATGCCGACGTCCTCGTACGCCTTGATGTGCGCGCGCACCTGCGCCGGCGTGCCGATGCCACCGCGACCGGCGTTGTCCGGCAGCGTGTCCTTCACCGCGAGGAACTTCTCCCAGACATTCGCCACCCCCGGCTCGTGCGCGCCGAAGATGCCGTAATAGCCGAGCGAGTAGCCGAAGAAGCGGAACCCGTCGAGGCCGCGCCGCACCGCCTCGTCCTCGTCGGGGTGGCAGGACATGCCGCTGACGATGGCGATGTTCGGATGCACGGTGTGGCCGATCGGCACGCAGGCCGGCGAACGGATGATGTCGTAGTATTCCTCCACCCATTTGCGCGCGAGCTCGGGCTCGATGAAGGCGAAGGTGAGCGCGCCGAGCCCATGCCGCGCGGCGCGATGGATCGTCTCGCGCTTGGAGCAGGCCACCCACATCGGCGGATGCGGCTTCTGCACCGGCTTGGGCACGATGTTGCGCGTCGGCATGTCGAAATAGCGGCCGGCGAAGCCCGGATAGGGCCGCATCGCCAGCATGTTCGCCGCCTGCTCGGTGGCCTCCTGCCACATCGCGGTCTTTTCGTCGGGATCTATCGCCGAAGCCCTCCATCTCGACCGCGGTGGCGAACTCGCCGGTGCCCCAGTCGCAGCGCCCGCGCGAGACGAGATCGAGGGCGGCGATGCGCTCGGCGACGCGCGCCGGATGGTTGTAGCGCGGCGGCATCAGGGTGATGCCGTGGCCGAGCCGGATGCGCTTGGTGCGCTGCGAACAGGCGGCGAGGAACACCTCGGGGGCCGAGGAGTGCGAGTATTCCTCGAGGAAATGGTGCTCGACCTCCCAGACGTAGTCGATGCCCACGCGGTCCGCGAGCTCCACCTGGTCGAGCGCGTCCTGGATACAGCTTCAGCTCCGAGCCCTCGCTCCAGGGCTGCGGATGCTGATGCTCGTAGAAGATGCCGAACTTCATGCGCGATTCCTCCGGTCTGCCGGGATCGTGGCCAGCGGATCGCGAGAAGAGTCAAGCAACGCCGGGTTGACCGCCCCGGCGGGTCTTGCCAGCCTGTTCGCTGCGGGGACGTGTCCGGAACCGGACAGATCGGGGAGGAACGCCGTGTCAAAGGTCGCCGTCGTCACCGGAAGCAACGGCCAGATCGGCCAGGCCTCCTGCCGACGCCTCGCGCGGGCGGGCTTTGTCGCGGTCGGCGTCGATGTCGGCGCGACCGGCGCGGGCAACTGGCCGCACTATCAATGCGATTTGCGGACCTCGCCCGGATGCGCGAAACCTTCGCCGCGATCGAGCGCGAGCACGGGCTGATCTCGGTGCTGTTCAATAATGCGGGAGTCTACCATGACGGCGAGAATTTCCTCGACACGACGCCGGAGGGCTTCGACCAGACGCTCGACGTCAACCTGCGCGCGCCGTTCTTCGCCACCCAGCTCGTGGCGAAGCGGCTGATCGCGGAGGGCCAGCCGGGCGCGATCGTCAACACCGCCTCGCTCGCCGGGCAGGCGGGCAGCGGGGTCGTGGATTACGGCGCGGCGAAGGCGGCGCTGATCAATTTCACCAGGAGCGCCGCGCGCGCGCTCGGCAAGCACGGCATCCGCGTCAACGCCATCGCGCCGGGCGTGATCGACACGGCGATGGGCCGGCGCGTGCCGGAAGCGAACCGCGCCCGCATCCTCGCCGGCAGCGCGCTCGGCCGGATGGGCGAGCCGGAGGAGATCGCCAACGTGGTGAACTTCCTCGCCAGCGACGAGGCGTCCTACGTCACCGGCGCGACGATCGACGTGAACGGCGGACGTATGAGCCGGCGGAGTTGCCGGCCGCTGTCGGCGAAAGCTGCCGGCTGGCCGATCCTGTCGCTCAGTCGCGGAAAAACGTGGCGAACGCCTCGACCGGCTCGCGCGGCGGGACCAGCGCGTTGGCCGGCTCGTCCGGGTCCTTGCGGCCGAGCGCCATGCCGCAGACGACGATCTCGTTCTCCGGGATCGGCAGGTGGCGGCGGATGATGGCGTGGTAGTTGCCGAACGCCGCCTGCGGGCAGGTGTCGAGCCCGCAGCCGCGCGCGGCGACCATGATGTTCTCCAGGAACATGCCGAGATCGAGCCAGCTGCCCAGCTGCAGGTCGCGGTCGATGGTGAAGATCATGCCGACCGGCGCGCCGAAGAAGTCGTAGTTCTTGCCGTGCTGCACCTTGGTCGCGGCATAGTCGCCCTTGCGGATGCCGAGTATGCCGTACAGCGCCCAGCCGATCTGGCGGCGGCGGTCGAGATAGGGCGAGTTCCAGGCCTTCGGGATAGTACGGATACTCGAAATCCGGGTGCTCGCCGCGCTCGTGGGCGGCCGCGATGTCGTCGCTCAGCCGCTGGCGCGCCGCGCCGGTGAGCACGTAGACGCGCCAGGGCTGCGTGTTGGTCATGCTCGGCGCGTTGGCGGCGAGCTCCAGCAGGTGGCGGATCGTCGCCTTCGGCACCGGGTCGGGCCGGAAGCCTCGCACGCTGCGGCGGCGTGCGGATCGCGGCTTCCACCGCTTCTGACATCGTCTCGGCGCTCACCCGCGTCTCCTCCTGCTCGGCTCGGCTCCATTGTCGGTGAACGGATGCGTCGGCAGCGGTCGGTTGTCCAGCACCAGAGCCTCAGCGGCGCCGGGCGCGCAGCCGCCCGATGACCAGCCACGCCGCCCCGAGCACGATCGCCCCGATCACCACGGCGTCCAGGCTGTGCAGCACCGCGCGCAGCCGCGGGTCGCTCTCCCATCGCTGCCCGAGCACGTAGCCGACATAGGCAAGCCCGAAGCACCACGGCCAGGAGCCGATGAAGGTGTAGAGCTGGAACGGCAGTTGCGGCATCCGCGCCATCCCGGCCGGCAAGGCAATGAAGGTGCGGATCACCGGCAGGAGCCGCGCGATGAGTACCGCCGCACCGCCGAACCGGGCGAAGAACCGCTCGGCGCGCGCCAGATCCTCCGTGCCGAGCAGCACGAAGCGGCCCCATCGTTCGACGAACGGTCGCCCGCCATAGATGCCGACCGCGTAGGCGAGGGTGGAGCCGATGTTGCAGCCGATGGCGCCCGCCGTCGCGGCTAGCGGCAGCGAGAAGCGCCCGGTCGAGGCGACGAAACCGGCGAACGGCATGATGATCTCGGAGGGCAGCGGGATGCAGGCGGACTCGATCGCCATCAGCGCCGCCACCCCGAGATAGCCACCCGCCGAGATCACCGCGACGATCCAGGCGGCGACGCTCGCGACCAAGTTTCCAAGCATGGCGGCTTCTGGCAGGTCGGCTCGCCCGCTTCAAGCGGGGATCAGGGCCGCGATACCTTCCCCGTGTCCCCGCCGCTTGCGCGAGCAGGAATTTCCGGGCAGCACCGGAACGCGGCCGAACCGACCGGCGTTGTGCCAAGCCACCGCAAGGAGCCCCATTGCCGATGCCCGACCAGTCAGCCACGAATTCCACGCCCCTCGCCGGTCACGGCTCGGCACAGCTCGCCTCGGTTCTCGTCGACACCTACAACGCCGAGCTGCGCGACACCGAGGGCTTCATCGGCGACCGCGCCAGCAAGCGCGCCTTCCAGGCGATCGTGGACGACTGGCGCGAGCGGCTGCGCAAGGTCGGCGAGGATCCGCTCGGCGAGACGCCGACCGACGAGATCGGCAAGAAGAAGCTCGACAAGCTGCTGGTCGACGGCGACGCCGGAGGCGGCGGGCCTGGTCCACGGCGCGATCGAGGAGTTCGCGCAGGAGCTCGCCGGCGTCATCCGCCGTTTTCTGCGCCTCAAGGGCTGGCGCGACACGCAGCGCATCGCGGTCGGCGGCGGCTTGCGCGCCAGCCGCATCGGCGAGCTCGCGATCGGCCGGGCCGGCGTGCTGCTCAAGGGCGAGCACGGCCACGAGGTCGAGCTCCGGCCGATCCGCCATCACCCCGACGAGGCCGGGCTGATCGGCGCGATCCATCTGGCGCCCGCCTGGATCTTCTCGGGCCACGACAGCATCCTCGCCGTCGATATCGGCGGCACCAACATCCGCGCCGGCGTCGTCGAGCTGAACCTCAAGAAGGCGCGCGACCTGTCCGAGGCGCACGTGATGGGCTTCGAGCTGTGGCGGCACGGCGACGACAAGCCGAGCCGCGAGGCAGGCGGTCGAGCGGCTCGGCGACATGCTCCGCGACCTGATCCGCCGGGCCGAGAAGGACGGACACAAGCTCGCGCCCTTCATCGGCATCGGCTGCCCCGGGATCATCCACGAGGACGGCTCGATCAAGCGCGGCGGCCAGAACCTGCCGGGCAACTGGGAGAGCAGCCGCTTCAACCTGCCCGAGCGCGTGCGCGAGCAGGTCCCCGAGATCGGCGGCCACGAGACCGATCGTGGTGATGCACAACGACGCGGTGGTGCAGGGGCTGAGCGAGGTGCCGTTCATGGCCGATGTCGAGCACTGGGGCGTGCTGACGATCGGCACCGGCCTCGGCAACGCCCGCTTCACCAATCGGCGCGCGCCCGACGAGGAATGATGTCGCGATGCCCTCGATCGAGGCACGTCTGAAGGATCTGCTCGACGAGACGCGGCTCGCCATGGCGCTGTTCGGCTTCCAGTTCACCGTGGTCCTGACCGACAGCTTCGAGCGGCTGCCGCCAGTATCGCGCGCGGTCCATCATCGCATCGCGGCAGGCGGGAACGCCGAGGAGGGCGTGCTGCGCTGCGCCGTCGCGATGATGCTGCCGGCCGAGGGCCTCATCGCGCTCGGGATGGTGGGCGGCGCCTACGTGACCGTGCGGATGATCTCCGAGAACAACGCACTCGCGCTATCGCTCGCCGTCGCCGCGGCGCTCGGCTTCCTGGCGCTCCTCTACGGCTTCCCGCTCGCGTCGCGCCGCAGCAGGTCGTAGAGCGCGGCGGAGCTCCGGGCCTCGCGCAATCGCTGCGCGAAATCGGCGTCGCGCAGATTTCGGGAAATTGTCGCGAGCGCGCCGAGCGTATCCGGTCCCTGCCCGTCGGGCGGGACAGCAGCAGGAACACGAGATCGACCGGCGCGCCGTCGATCGCTTCGAACTCGATCGGCCGCGCCAGGCGGGCGAACAGGCCGAAGAAGCGGGCGAGACCCGCCAGGCGCGCATGAGGCAGGGCGAAGCCGCGGCCCAGCCCGGTGGAACCGAGCTCCTCCCGCGCCCGCAGCGCCCCCAGCACGGCTGCGCCCCGAGCCCAGAGCGCGGCGGCACGCGCGCGAGTTCTCGCAGCAGCTGCGCCTTGTCGCGCACGCGCAGGCCGAGCACCACCCGCTCGGGTTCGATCAGCTCGGCCAAGGTCATTCGGGTGGTTGAACCCGTTGCGATCAGTCCGGCGCGCGCAGCCGGTAGCCGACGCCGGTTTCGGTCAGGATATGGCCGGGCCGCTCGGGATCGGCCTCGATCTTCTGGCGCAGCGCGCGGATATAGATGCGCAGATACTGCACGTCGGTCTCGCCGCCCCAGACCTCGCGCAGGATGAATTTGTGGGTCAGCACCTTGCCGGCATGCGCGACCAGCAGGCGCAGCAGGTCGTATTCGCGCGGCGTCAACTTCACCTCCTCGCCGCGCACCGTGACGATGCGGCGCACCAGATCGACGCGTCAGGTCGCCGCCGCGGAACAGCGGCTTCTCGCCTTCCTGCTGCAGCCGGTGGCGCAGCGCGGCGCGGATGCGCGCCAGCAGCTCGTCGATGCCGAACGGCTTGGTGACGTAGTCGTCGGCGCCGAGATCGAGCGCCTCGACCTTGCCGCGCTCGTCGTCGCGGCTCGACAGCACGATGATCGGCACGGCCGAGCCGTGGTCGCGCAGCCGCCGGATGACCTCGAGCCCGTCGATGTCGGGCAGGCCGAGATCGAGCACCATGAGATCGACGCGCACTGGCGGCGCGACCGCATCGAGCGCCGCCGCGCCGTCTGCCGCCTCGGCGACGACGATAGCCCTGGCTCGCCAGGCCGGTGCGCAGGAAGCGCCGGATCGCCGGCTCGTCGTCCACGACAGCACGCGCAGCGGCCCGGCACCGGCGTTCACAGCGCGGTCTCGCGGTGCTGGTCGGCCGCGGCGGCGGATCGGCAGCGTGATGGTGAACACCGCGCCCGCGCCGATCCGCGCCGGTTGGCGGCGGTGATGGTGCCGCCCATCGCCTCGACGAAGCCGCGGCAGATCGCGAGGCCGAGCCCGGTGCCGGCGCGCCGCCGGTCGCGCCGCCGGCACGCGGTAGAATTTGTCGAACATGCGCTCGAGATCGCCGGCGGCGATGCCCGTCGCCCTCGTCCAGTACCTGCACGCGCACGACGCGCGCCGTCCCGCCGGCGCGGCGAGATGCGATGAGCGATGCCGGCCGGCGCGTATTTGGCGGCATTGTCGAGCAGGTTGAACAGCACCTGCTCGAACAGCACCGGGATCGAGCTCGAGCATCGGCAGGTCCGGCGCGAGTCGAGCTCGACGCGGTGATGGGCGAGGATGCTGGTCCGCGCGCCGCAGCACGGCTGCCGACCACGTCGCGAGATCGATCGGCGAGACTGGTGCGCGGCTTGAGCGCGCCGGATTCCAGCCGCGTCATGTCGAGCAGGTTGGCGATGAAGCGGTTGAGCCGCTCGGCCTCCTCCTGGATGGTGCGCAGCAGCTCGCCGTGTCCGCCGGGTCGAGCGTGCCGCTCGGCCGCTGAGCGAGGCTCGTCGCCGAGCCCAGGATCGAGGCGAGCGGCGTGCGCAGATCGTGCGAGATCGAGGTCAGCAGCGCCGTGCGCAGCCGCTCGGTCTCGGCCGCCAGCCGCGCGCGGTCGACATCCTCGGCCAGGTTCATCCGCTCGATGGCCAGCGCCGCCTGGTCGCCAGCGCGTCGAGCAGGCGCCGCTGGTCGGGCGTGAGCAGCGGGCCTGGCTCGTCGCGGTCGATGCCGACGACGCCGACCGCGCCGCGCCCGGTCCGCATCGGCAGGAACAGGCGCTTGCGCGCCGGGCAGCGTGTCGGCGCCGCGCCCGGCCGCGCGGCTGTGCTCGCCAGCACCATTTGCGCCGCGGCGAGATCGGCCTCGTCGAGCGTGTCCTCCGGCGGATAGCCGGCGCGCACCGCGATGCGCTCGCCCGTCGGGCAGCAGCAGCACGACGCGCACTTGCAGCATCTGCGCGATCTGATAGCGCGGTCGCCCAGAGCAGATCGTCGAGCGTGACAGCGCCGGCCAGCTTGCGGCTGAACAGGTAGAGGTCCTCGGTGGTGCGCGGCGCGCTGCCGCGCGGCGATCGCCTGCGCGCGCACCCGCGCCGTCAGGTTGCTGGCGATGACCGCGACGACGGCGAAGAAGAACAGCGCGACGACATTTTCGGGATCGGCGATGGTGAAGGTGTAGAGCGGCGGCAGGAAGAAGAAATTGTAGGCGAGCACGCTGACCAGGCAGGCGAACAGCGACGGGCAGCAGCCCGTAGGCGACGGCGCTGGCCAGCACCGCCGTCAGGAACACCAGCGCGACGTTGGCGACCGCCAGGAATCTGCTGCAGCACGAGCCCGACGCGCCAGCGCCGCCGCGACCAGCGCCGAGGCTGCCGGCATAGGCGCGCGGCGTCAAGCCGCGCGGCGCGCGGTCGCCGCGCCGACTGCGCGCGATCCTCGCCTGCCGCGCGGCGTCCGCTGTCGGCGATCACATGCACGCTGATCTCGCCGGCGCGGCGGATCAGCCGTTGCGCGATCGAGCCGCGCAACAGCTCGCGCCAGCGCGAGCGCGCGCGATCTTGGCGATGACGATATGGGTGAAGTTGTTGGCGCGCGCGTAGTCGAGCGACGCTCTCGGCCACGTCGTGGCCGGGCACGGTGACGGTCTCGCCGCCGAGGCGCTCGGCCAGGCGCAGCGCCTCGGCGACGCGGTCGCGCTCCGCCTCGTCGAGCCGCTGCGTGCGCGAGGTCTCGACATGGATCGCCGTCCAGGGCGCGCGCAGCCGGTCGGCCAGCCGCCGCGCATAGCGCACCGACGCCGCGTCGCCGGGCCGGTCGTCGCTGACGCAGACCAGCACGCGCTCGCCGGCCGCCCACGGCCCGGCGATCGCGTGGGCGCGCATGTAAGTCGACCATCTGCTCGTCGACCCGCTGGGCGGTGCGGCGCAGCGCCAGCTCGCGCAGCGCGGTCAGATTGCCGGGCGAGAAATAATGCTGCACCGCGCGCTCGGCCTGCTCCGGCACATAGACCTTGCCCTCCTTCAGCCGCTGGATCAGGTCTTCCGGCGTGAGGTCGACCAGCTCGATCTCGTCGGCGCGGTCGAGGATCGAGTCCGGCACGGTCTCGCGCACCCGGATGCGGGTGATCTGGGCGACGACGTCGTTCAGGCTTTCGACATGCTGGATGTTGAGCGTGGTGTAGACGTCGATGCCGGCGGCGAGCAGCTCCTCGACATCCAGATAGCGCTTGGGATGGCGGCTGCCCGGGCGCGTTGGTGTGCGCCAGCTCGTCGACCAGCACGAGCCGCGGCCGGCGCGCGAGGATGGCGTCGAGGTCCATCTCCGTCGAGCACGCGGCCCTTGTAGTCGATGCGTCGCGTCGCGGGATGGTCTCGAGGCCGTCGAGCAGCGCCTCGGTCTCCGCGCGGCCGTGGGTCTCGACCACGCCGACGACGACGTCGACGCCCTCGCGCACGCCTGGCGCTGCGCGTCTGACCAGCATCTCGTAGGTCTTGCCGACGCCGGGCGCGGCGCCGAGGAAGATCTTCAGCCGGCCGCGGCCCTCCTGCGCCGCCTCCTGCAGCAGGGCCTCGGGCGAGGGCGCGATCGCGTTCGGAAGCCGTCATCGCTCGCAAGCCGTTCGCGATTTCGTCCGTGCGGCTCCGTAGTGCGTCTCAGCTCCGCTACGCGGCGTCCAGCGCCAGGTTGAGCTTCGAGCACATTCACGCGCGGCTCGCCGAGCAGGCCGAGCAGCGCGGCCTCGGTGATTGGTCGCCGACCAGCTGCCGCACCGCGTCCTCCGACAGGCCGCGCGCCTTGGCGACGCGCGGCACCTGGAACAGCGCGCGCGGCCGGCGTGATGTCGGGGTCGAGCCCGCTCGCCGAGGTGGTCACCAGATCGACCGGCACCGGCGTGGCCGGGATTCTCCGCCGCCAGCGTCGCGGCGTCGCCCTTGACGCGGTCGATCAGCGCCTTCGAGGTCGGGCCGAGATTGGAGCCGCCGGAATTGGCGGCGTCGTAGGGCGCCGGCGATCGTCTTGGTCGGGTCCTTCGGATCGGTGCTCGGTGGTCGCCGAGGGGCGGCCGTGGAAATATTTGTCGCGCGGTGAAGTTCTGGCCGATCAGCTCGGAGCCGATCACCTTGCCGTTCCGCTCGATCAGGCTGCCATTCGCCTGATGCGGGAAGATCAGCTGGGCGATGCCGGTCATGCCGAGCGGATAGACGAGGCCGGTGATGATCGTCATGACGACGATCATCACGATGGCGGGGCGGATTTGCTTGAGCATGGTGCTTGTCCTCAGGCGAGGCCGATGGCGGTGACGAGCAGGTCGATCAGCTTGATGCCGATGAAGGGCACGACGATGCCGCCCAGGCCGTAGATCAGCAGGTTGCGGCGCAGCATCGCTGGCGGCGCCGACCGGCGCGGTAGCTGCACGCCGCGCAGCGCCAGCGGGATCAGCGCGACGATGATCAGCGCGTTGAAGATGATCGCCGACAGGATGGCGCTCTGCGGGCGTCGCCAGCCGCATGACGTTGAGCGCCTGCGAGCTGCGGATAGAAGGCGAGGAACATCGCCGGGATGATGGCGAAATATTTGGCCACGTCGTTGGCGATCGAGAAGGTGGTCAGCGCGCCGCGCGTCATCAGCAGCTGCTTGCCGATCTCGACGATCTCGATGAGCTTGGTCGGATCGCTGTCGAGATCGACCATGTTGCCGGCCTCGCGCGCCGCCATCGTGCCGGTGTTCATCGCCACGCCGACATCGGCCTGCGCCAGCGCCGGCGCGTCGTTGGTGCCGTCGCCGCACATCGCGACCAGCTTGCCCTGCGCCTGCTCGTCGCGGATCAGCTTCAGCTTGGCCTCCGGCGTCGCCTGGGCGAGGAAATCGTCGACGCCCGGCCTCGGCGGCGATCGCGGCGGCGGTCAGCGGATTGTCGCCGGTGATCATCACCGTGCGGATGCCCATCTGGCGCAGCTCGGCGAAGCGCTCGCGGATGCCGCCCTTGACGATGTCCTTCAGGTGGATGACGCCGAGCAGCCGGCCGTCGCGCGCCACCGCGAGCGGCGTGCCGCCGGCCTTGGCGATCTGCTCGGCATCGGCCGTCAGCTCGCGGACCGCCTCCGCGATCGCGGGCGCACCGCGAGCGCGACATCGCCGCGCGCGCCGCGCGACGCTGCCGGCTCCTGCGACGTAGGCGAGCACCGCATCGACCGCGCCCTTGCGGATCGATGCAGCCCTCGATGTCGACGCCGCTGATGCCGCGTCTGCGCCGAGAACGGGATGAAATGCGCGTCGAGCGGCGCCATCTCGCGGCCGCGAATGCCGTATTTCTCCTTGGCGAGCACGACGATGGAGCGGCCCTCCGGCGTCTCGTCGCGACAGCGAGGCGAGCTGCGCCGCATCGGCCAGCTCGCTGCTTCGGTCGACGCCGGCGAGCGGCATGAACTCGGTCGCCTGGCGGTTGCCGAGCGTGATCGTGCCGGTCTTGTCGAGCAGCAGCGTGTCGACGTCGCCCGCCGCCTCGACCGCGCGGCCCGACATCGCCAGCACGTTGAAGCGCACCAGCCGGTCCATGCCGGCGATGCCGATCGCCGACAGCAGCGCGCCGATGGTGGTCGGGATCAGCGTCACGAACAGCGCCACCAGCACGACGACCGGGATCGCGCCGCCGGCATAGGCGGCGAAGCTCGGGATGGTCGCGACGGCGAAGACGAAGATGATGCGTCATGCCGGCGAGCAGGATGTTGAGCGCGATCTCGTTCGGCGTCTTCTGCCGCTCGCGCGCCTTCGACCAGCGCGATCATGCGGTCGAGGAAGGTCGAGCCCTGCGCCGCGGTGATCCGCACCTTGATCCAGTCGGACAGCACGCGCGTGCCGCCGGTCACCGCCGAGCGGTCGCCGCCGCTCTCGCGGATCACCGGCGCGGACTCGCCGGTGATGGCCGACTTCGTCGACCGAGGCGATGCCTTCGATCACCTCGCCGTCGCTCGGGATGAGGTCGCCCGCCTCGACCAGCACGATATCGCCCGGCTTGCAGGTCGCGGTGCGCGGCGACTCGAACAGGCCGGATCGTCGTGCCGCCGCTGCCCGGCAGCAGCCGCTTGGCCATGCGTCTCGGTGCGCGCCCGCCGCAGGGTGGCCGCCTGCGCCTTGCCGCGGCCTTCCGCCACCGCCTCGGCGAAATTGGCGAACAGCACGGTGAACCACAGCCAGAGATTGATCTGGAAGGTGAAGCCGAGCTGCCGCGCGACCGGTGACGCAGGTCGCGCAGGAAGAGGAGCGTGGTCAGCGCGGCGACGACCTCGACCACGAACATCACCGGGTTGCGGACCAGCGCGCGCGGATCGAGCTTGCGGAAGGATTCGCCGATCGCCGGCAGCAGGATCGCCGGGTCGAGCAGCGTCGTCGCGCGACGCCGCGCTGGCTGGTTCTGGTCTGCATGGCATGGGTCCGCTCGGATCAGTAGAGGGTGCCGGCGTGCATCGCGAGATGCTCGACGACCGGGCCGAGCGCGAGGGCCGGGAAGTAGGTCAGGCCGCCGACGATCAGGATCACGCCGATCGAGCAGGCCGACGAACAGGCCGCCATCGGTCGGGAAGGTGCCGGCCGAGGCGGGCACGATCTTCTTCGCCGCCAGCGAGCCGGCGACCGCCAGCATCGGCACGATCATCAGGAAGCGGCCGATCAACATCGCGAGGCCGAGCGTCGTGTTGTAGAACGGCGTGTTGGCGGAGAGCCCGGCGAAGGCGCTGCCGTTGTTGCCGGTCGCCGAGGTGTAGGCGTAGAGCGATCTCGCTGAAGCCGTGCGGCCCGGCATTGGCCGAGCCGGCGAGCCCGGCTGGAGCACCACCGCGAGCGCGGTGAAGCCGAGGATCGACAGCGGCAGGATCAGGATGGCGAGCATCGCCATCTTCACCTCCTTCGCCTCGATCTTCTTGCCGAGATATTCCGGCGTGCGGCCCGACCATCAGCCCGGCGATGAACACCGCGACGATGGCGAACAGCAGCATGCCGTAGAGGCCCGGAGCCGACGCCGCCGAAGATGATCTCGCCGAGCATGATGTTGACCATCGGCACCATGCCGCCGAGCGGCATCAGGCTGTCGTGCATGGTGTTGACCGCGCCGCAGGACGCGTCGGTGGTGACGGTGGCGAACAGCGCCGAGTTGGCGATGCCGAAGCGGACCTCCTTGCCTTCCATGTTGCCGCCGGCCTGCAGCGCGGACGGTGCGCTGTCGACATGCAGCGCGGCGAAGGCGGGGTTGCCCGGCGCTTCGGCGGAATAGGCGACGGCGACGCCGGCCAGGAACAGCAGGCCCATCACGCGCGAAGATCGCCCAGCCCTGGCGCTGGTCGCCGACCATGCGGCCGAACACGTTGGTCAGCGCCGCGCCGATGCGAGAAGATCAGCACGCATCTGGATCAGGTTGGTCAGCGGCGTCGGGTTCTCGAACGGATGCGCCGAGTTGGCGTTGAAGAAGCCGCCGCCATTGGTGCCGAGCATCTTGATCACTTCCTGCGAGGCGACCGGCCCCTGCGCGATGATCTGCTTGGCGCCTTCGAGCGTCGTCGCCTCGGTATAGGCGCCGAGATTCTGCGGCACGCCCTGCCAGACGAACACGAGGCCGACGACGATCGAGATCGGCAGCAGCACGTAGAGCGTGCAGCGGGTCAGATCGACCCAGAAATTGCCGATGCGTCCGCGCCGAGCGGCGCGCGAAGCCGCGGATCAGCGCGATGGCCAGCGCGATGCCGGTCGCGGCCGAGACGAAATTGTGCACCGTCAGCCCGGCCATCTGCACGAGATAGCTCATCGTGGTTTCCGGCACGTAGGACTGCCAGTTGGTGTTGGTGACGAAGCTGACCGAGGTGTTGAAGGCGAGATCGGGCGAACCGCGCCGAGCTGCTGCGGATTGAACGGCAGCACCGCCTGCAGCCGCTGCAGCGCATAGAGCACGACGAAGCCCGCGAGGCTGAAGGCCAGCATGGCGACGGCGTAGGTGACCCAGTGCTGCTCCTCGTCTCGTCGACGCCGCTGATCCGGTAGAGGCCGCGCTCGACCGGCCGAAGGATGACGAGAGAAAGGTGCGCTCGCCCGAGAACACGCGCGTCATGTAGCCGCCGAGCGGCTTGGTGACGAGGATGACGAGCACGCAGAACAGCGCGATCTGCAGCCAGCCGTTGAGGGTCATGGGTTGTCCTCGGAACCGCTTCTAGAAGCGTTCGGGGCGGATCAGCGCGTAGACGAGATAGGCCAGCAGCCCGGCGGTCACGATCGCGCCGAGCATGTAATCGAGGGTCATGGTCGATCCTCACAGCCGTTCGCAGGCCGTCGCATAGAGCGCGCACAGCCCGAGACAGGCGGCTCCGATGACCAAGTACAGCAGATCGAGCATGGCGAAGCTCCCGGCAGCGCACCTTGCACTGCGGGGGAAGCTAGAGACGACGGGATATAGATTCGATGGCGCCCGGCCGGCGCCGTCATATACCGGGCATATACGAAAACCGCCCGGTGCTGGCGCGTTCAGGCCCTCATCGCAGGAGGAGGACCAGCATGAAGCAGCCGCACACCGAGCAGTCGGTCGAGCACACCGAGGATCAGCAGAACACCGGCAACCACAAGAAGCCCGGCGCAGTCGAGAAGGCCGGCGCCGACCGCTTCGGCGGCACGCGGACCGGACAGGAGAACGTCGAGGACAAGAAGCCCGCCCAGTCGCCCGAACGGTAGAGCGTCAGCGGAAGCGGACGAGCCGCCCCGACGGGGTGCCCAGCACCTCGTCGTCGCGCATCACCGCCCGGCCGCGGACGATGGTGGCGACCGGCCAGCCGGTGACGTCCATGCCGGCGAACGGGGTCCAGCCGCAGGGCGAGACGATCCAGGATGCCTCGATCCGCCGCCGCCGCCGCATGTCGACCAGGGTGAAGTCCGCGTCGTAGCCGGCCGCCAGTCGTCCCTTGCCGAGCGCGCCGTAGACCCGCGCCGGGCCGGCGCAGAGCAGATCGACCAGCCGGAACAGGCTGAGCCGGCCGGCGTTGACGTGGTCCAGCATCACCGGCACCAGGGTCTGCACGCCGGTCAGCCCGGCGGCGCATTCGGGCCAGGGGAGTTCCTTGCGCGCCCGGCTGTGCGGCGCGTGATCGGAGCCGACCGTATCCACCGTGCCGTCGCGGATCGCCGCCCAGGCGGCGTCGCGGTGGCGCGGGCCGCGGATCGGCGGGTTCATCACGCCGAAGCCACCCAGCTTGTCGTAGACCTCCGGCGCCACCTGGGTCAGGTGGTTCACCAATACCTCGGCCGTGGCGATGTCGCGGAAGTCCTTGAGGTAGTCGAGCTCCTCCGCCGTCGAGACGTGCAGGATGTGCGCCGGGCGACCCGTCCGGGTGGCCAGCGCCATCAGTCGGCGGGTGCCGAGGAAAGCGGTCTCCTCGTCACGCCATTCCATGTGGCGCGCGTAGGGATCGCCCGATCTGAACAGCGGTTTGCGGGCCTGGAGACGGTACTCGTCCTCGCTGTGGTAGGCGATCCGGCGGCGGCCCGAGCGCATCACGCGCTCCAGATTCTCGTCGTCCTCCACCATCAGGTCGCCGGTGGAGCTGCCGGCGAATACCTTGATCGCGCACACGCCGCGCCCGAGCTCGAGCTCGGCGAGTGCGGAAACGTTGCTCTTGGTCGCGCCGACATAGAGGCCGATGTCGCACCAGGCGTTTTGCTCGGCGTAGGCCTGCTTCCAGGCCAGCATCTCGGCGTCGACGATTGCGGGGCTGGTGTTCGGCATGTCGAACACCGCCGCGAGGCCGCCGAGCACGGCGGCCCTGGTGCCGGTCGGGATGCTCTCGACGGCCGCGTCGCCGGGGTCGCGCAGATGGACGTGCGGGTCGATCAGGCCGGGCAGCACGTGCAGTCCGGCCGCGTCGATCGTCTCGTCCGCCGTCGCGCCGGCGGACACGCCCAGCGCGGCGATCCTTCCCTTCCGCACGCCGACATCGGCCTGTTCCGCCCCCCAGGGAAGCACGCAGGTGCCATTGCGGATCAGCAGGTCGAAATGGGCCGGCGGCATGGCAGTGCTCCTCGCGTCTGGTCCGGGGCGAGCGAGATTAGCGGGTCGCCAGCACCTCGAACACGTCGCCGCCAGCCGGACGGCCCAGGATATGGCGGTTGTGCCACAGCGCGTAGAACAACAGGCTCCAGGCGGCGAAACCGCCCGGCCAGCCGGTGCCGCAATTGCGGAACAGCGCCTCGACCTTCGCCCGGTCGGCGATCTCCGCCACGCCCGGCTGGGCTGCCACCAGCGGGCCGAGCCGGCTGCCCTGGCGCGCGATCCAGGTGCCGACCGGGACCGTGAAGCCCTGCTTGGGCGCCCAGGGATTGGCCTCGGGCAGGTGCTTCTCCAGCCATTTGCGCAGGATCCACTTGCCGCGCCCTTTTCGCACCTTGAGCGCGTCGGGCAGCGGGAAGCCGGCGGCGGCGACGCCGGGATCGAGGAATGGCGTGCGGCCCTCGACCGCGTGCGCCATCAGGCAGCGGTCGAGCTTCAGCAGCAGGTCGTGCGGCAGCCAGTCCGCGACGTCGGTCGCCTGCGCCGCGGCGAGGCGGGAGCGGCCGCCCTCGGACGCGCGGCCCTCGGAGGCGGCGTAGCCGTCGCGCCAGCCGAGCGGCGGGGTGTGCAGGACGTCCACCCGGTCGAAGCAGCCGCGCGCGCGCATCACGCGTCCGCCGAGCCACCACGGCCGCATGGCGCTGCGATAGCGCCCGTAGCCGCCGAAGATCTCGTCGCCGCCTTCGCCGCACAGCACGACCTTGACGTCCTGTCGCGCGCGCCGGGCGAGGAACCAGGTCGGGATGATGGCATAGTCGGCCGTCGGATCGTCCATGCAGGCGACGATCTCCGGCAGATGTCGCCAGACCATCGCCTCGGTGATCTCGATGGTCTCGTGGCGGGCGCCGGCGGCCCGGGCGACCACGGCCGCCTGCGCCCGCTCGTCGGCCGCGCCGCCGTCCCAGCCGGCGGTGAAGGCCAGCACCGGCTGGCTGTTCAGCCGCGCCATCAGCGCGAGCAGCGTGGCGCTGTCGATGCCCCCCGAGAGGAACATGCCGTACGGCACGTCGCTGCGCTGGTGGAGATCGACGCTCTCCTCCAGCGCGCGATCCAGCCGGGCCAGCGCCTCGTCCTCCCCGATCGCCTCGGTCGGCGTGTCGGGCAGCGCGGGCAGCCGGTTGCGGCTCAGCACGTGTCCGTCGGCGCAGGTCAGCGTCTCGCCGGGCAGCACGCGGTGGATGCCCTCGAAGATCGTCTCGGTGCCGGTGGTGAACTGCAATTGCAGCAGCTCGGAACGCGCGGCGGGGCGCAGCCGGCGCGGCACCAGCCCGGTCTCCAGCATGGCTTGCGGCTCCGAGGCGAAGGCGAGACCGCCGGCGATCTGCGCGGTGTAGAGCGGCTTGATGCCGAACGGGTCGCGCGTGAGCGTGATGCTGCGTCCCACCCGGTCATGCATCGCGATCGCGAACATGCCGCGCAGATGCCGCGCGTAGCCGCCGGGGCCGTCGCGCAGCCAGAGATGCAGCGGCGGCTCGCAGTCGCTGTTGGTGGTGAAGCTCGTTTCGGGGAGTGCTGCGCGCAGCTCGCGGTAGTTGTAGACCTCGCCGTTGCAGACCAGCGCGGCCTGGCCGGCGAACAGCGGCTGGTCGCCGGTGGCGAGGTCGATGATGGCAAGCCGGTTGTGCAGCAGCGCGATGCGCCCGACGACGGTGTGGCCGGAGCCGTCCGGTCCGCGATGGGCGAGGCGCGCGATCATCGTGGCGAGGGTCGCCGGGTCGGGCGGCGGTGCGCTCGGCGAGAGGATCAGACCGGCGATGCCGCACATCAGGCTTTCTCCACGGCGCCAAGGAACTCCCGCCACCGCGCCACCACGGGCGCCTCGGCGAACTCGGCCTCGAACCGCCGCCGTCCGGCACCGGTCAGCAACGCGGTCCGCGCCGGATCGTCCATCACACGGCCGAGCGCGTCGGCCAGCGCGGCGGGATTTTCGGGCGCGACCAGCACGCCGTCCTCCGGCGTGATCAACTCGCTCGGACCCTCCGACGCGGCGGCGACGACCGCGCGGCCGGCGGACCACGCTTCGATCACCACGTTGCCGAGGGGCTCATGGCGGGAGGGGCAGGCCAGCACGTCGGCAGCGGCAAGCAGCGCCCCCGTGTCTTGCCGCCAGCCGGGAAGGTGCAGCCGATCGGCTACCCCCTCGCGGCGGGCGAGGTCCAGCAGCTCCTCCCGCTCCGGTCCCTCGCCGGCAATGACGGCGTGCGTGCCGGTCAGGCGAGGCAGGGCGCGGATGAGCATGTCGAAAGCCTTGTTGCGGTGCAGCCGGCCGAGCGCCAGCACCAGTTTCTGGCCCGGCGGGACGCCCAGCGATTCGCGCCGCGCCGGTGCGGCGCCGGCGAGGTCGTCGACGAAATTTGGCACGTAGTGCACCCGCCCGTCGGCCCAGCCCTGGCCGGAGATCCAGCGGACGATACCGCGCGTGTTGCCCACCAGATGGTCGCAGCGCCGATAATAGTCCAAGTCGTAGTAGCCGCCGAGTCGGCCCGCCAGCACCCATTCCCCGCGTGGCGTGAAGCTGGCGGCGCGGTTCATCCACGCCACCACCACGCGCGGGCCGAAGCGGCGTAGCAGCCCGCGCAGTCGCGGGCCGGTCAGCAGGTCCGCCGGGCCGCCGAAGCCGAGCTGGCATGGTACGAGGCCCGCGCCGGCAAGCCGCGCGGCGCGCGCCTCGTTGCGGCGGATCACCGGCAGGACGCTGTCGCCGGCGCGATGCAGGGCGGTGCTCAGTCGCTCGAAGAACAGCTCCGCTCCACCGGTCGGCGCGCCTGCCATGATCTGCGCGACCCTCATTGGTTAATTCACGCTCCGCGCATGGGCATCGCTGCACGCGCCGCGTGCGGAATCGGTCCGTCGGATCATCATCGGGGCGATGTCTACACGCCTTGCCGCATCCCGCGCGAGAGCCCACTTCGATTGGCATGACACAAATGGCCGTGCTGCCCGATCGGGGCGTGGTGGAGATCGGCGGGGAGGATCGGGTGTCCTTCCTGCAGGGGCTGGTGTCGAACGACGTCGCCGAGGCCGCGCCCGGTCGCGCCGTCTGGGCGGCGCTGCTGACCCCGCAGGGCAAATGGCTCGCGGATTTTTTCATCCTCTACGACGGCGAGCGCCTGCTGCTGGATTGCGAGCGCGCGCAGTCCACCATGCTCGCCCAGCGTCTCGGCCGATTCCGATTGCGTGCCAAGGTGCAGGTGCGGGACGCCTCGACGGAATTCGCCGTCCACGCCGCCTGGGGCGGCACGCCCGACGCGATGGGGACCATCGCCGCACCTGACCCGAGGCTGCCGCAGGCGGGCTGGCGGATTCTCGCCGCGGCGCCGCTGCCCGCGAACGCGACGCCGACCGATTGGGATCGGCATCGTCTGGCGCTCGGACTGCCGGACGGGTCGCGGGATCTGGAGGTCGAAAAATCGGTTCTGCTGGAGGCCGGGTTCGACGAGCTGAACGGGGTGTCCTGGACCAAGGGCTGCTACATGGGCCAGGAGCTGACCGCGCGCACGAAATATCGCGGGTTGCTGAAGCGCCGCCTGGTGCCCGTGATGGTGGACGGGCCGATGCCGGAGCCCGGTGCCCCGGTGACGAAGGGCGCTGCCGAGGTGGGCACGATGCGTTCGGGACGAGACCGGCTGGGGCTCGCGTTGTTGCGGCTGGATGCGCTGGACGGCGTGTTGGCTTGTGCCGGGGCGACGGTGTCTCCGCGCGTGCCGAGCTGGTTCACGTCCGAGGCGAGCCGAACGGTCTGACGTAATGCCAGGGCCGGGACCGTGCATCAAGAACGATCAGGCAACATCCGATCGTACCCTTTCCAACGGTAGATCAACGCCGAGATCATCCAGCACAGCACGAAGATGCCGATGACCACGAAGCCGAAATCGGCGAGGTCGTCATTCAGGCCGGACACGACGTCCCAGACCCCTCCCGCCAGTCCCAATTTGCCCGCGATCAATCCCAGCGCCTCGATGCCGCCGATCAAGAGAGCCACGATCACCGAGGCCGCGGTGATCGTCAGGTTGTACCAGAGCTTGCGGATCGGGTTGACGGCGGCCCAGCCATAGGCGCTGACCATCATCACGCTGTCGGCGGTATCGACGAGCGCCATGCCGGCGGTGAACAGGGCGGGAAATATCAGCGTCCGCCAGGGCGACAGGCCCTGCGCCACCTGCGTGGCCGAGATGCCGAGCAGCCCGATTTCCGTCGCGGTGTCGAAGCCGAGCCCGAACAGGAACCCGAGCGGATACATGTGCCAGCTGGTCCGTACCCCGCGCACCACCGGACGGAACAACCGAGCGAGCAGGCCGCCGCCGGCGAATAGGTCCTCCTCCGCCGGTGCGATGCCCTGGCGGGCCCCGCGGAAGCGGCGCCACACGTCGCGCAGGATGCCGAGATTGACCAGGGCGATGGCGAGCAGGAACGCGGCGGAGAGCGAGGTGCCGATCGCGCCGCCGATCACCCTCGCCCCTTCCAGACTGGCCTGCATCGCCGCCGCGGCCGCGGCCACACCGATGCAGGCCAGGATCACCACGGTGGAGTGGCCGAGCGAGAACCAGAGCCCGACGGCGATCGGCCGGCCGCCGTCGTGCATCAGCTTGCGCACGACGTTGTCGATCGCCGCGACGTGGTCGGCGTCGACCGCGTGCCGCAGCCCGAACACCCAGGCCAACAGCGCGGTCCCGAGCAAGGTCGGCCGGTCCGAGAAGCTCGTCCACGCCCACATCCAGGCGGCGGCGTTGACCGCCACCAGTCCGATGATGAGCAGAACGGTCGCGTACCTGGGCTTCATGTGTCTCCCCGCCCGTGGTGGCATAGCTTATCCCGCGTCCGCGTCTCTCGCGAAGGGGATGCCGTGCGTGGGTATTGTTCTGGATGCGCTCCGTGATTCCGGTTAGAAAACGATAACCGGGTGGAACAGAGCGGGCCGGAAGCCCGCCAGGGGGCTGCATGGATCGGCTCACGAGCATGACCGTGTTCGCGAAGGTGGTGGAAGCCAACAGCTTTTCCGCGGCCGCTCGTTCGCTTGGGATCTCGCAGGCGACTGCCAGCAAGCACGTCCAGATGCTCGAGGCATGGCTCGGCGCGCGGCTGCTCAACCGGACCACGCGGCGGGTCGGCATGACCGAGATCGGCGAGCGGTTCCATGCCCAATGCACCCGCATTCTCGACGACATCGACGACGCGCGGAACGCGAGCCAGCACGAGACGAACCTGCGGGGGCTGCTGCGCGTCGCGGCTCCGGTCTGCTTCGGCAGCACGAAGCTCGGGCCAATCCTGCGCGGCTTCGTGGCAAGGCACTCGGCGGTGACGCTTGATATTCTCCTGACCGACCGCCCGGTCGATCCGCTGGAAGACGGGTTCGACGTCGCGATCCGGCTGGGTTCCGAGGAGGTGCCGGGGCTTGTCGTGCGCCGTCTGGCGGCATTACCCCACGTGTTGTGCGCGGCACCCGCCTATCTCGCGGGACGGGCCGATCCGACGACGCCCGAGGATCTGGCGGACCATGTCTGCCTGCTCGACAGCCAACTGTTCCCCCAGGGCTGGCGCTTCGTAGGCGTCAACGGTGACTGCGCGCCGCGCCTCTCCTACAAGCTGACGGCCAACAATGCGCTGGTGCTGCGCGAGGCGGCGGCCAACGGCGCGGGGGTGTTGCTGGCGCCGGAGTTCTGCGTCCAGGACGATCTGGCCGAGGGCCGGCTGGTCCGCCTGTTGCCCGAGTGGAGCGCGCTGCCGCTCGAACTGAGCGCCGCCTTCCCCGCGAGCCGGCAGCTCTCGGCCAAGATCAGGGAACTGGCCGCGCACCTGGCGGCCCATCTGGCGACGGTCTGATCGGCTCTCGCCCCGGCGCCCTACTCGGCGGCGCTCGGCGTACCCTGAGGGAACCCGCTCGAGGGCTGCGTCGTGGCGCAGCAGCAGGACGACCACCATCGCCAACAGCGCGAAGGCCGCGATGACGAGCAGGCCCGCCGCGAAATTGCCCGTCGCCCCGCGCAGCCAGCCCATGATGAACGGGCCAAAGAACCCCGCGAGATTGCCGATCGAGTTGATCACGGCGATCCCCGCCGCCGCGGCCGCACCGCTCAGAAAAGCCGTCGGGAAGGTCCAGAACACCGGCAGCACGGCGAACACGCCGAACGCGCCGATCGACAGGGCGACCATCTTGAGGACCGGCTCGTTGACCAGCGCCGACGCGCCGATCCCCAGCGCGGCGATCGCGAGTGCCACGGCGGCGTGACCCTTGCGCTCCATGTGCCGGTCCGAGCGCCGGCCGTACCAGACCATGCCGATCGTGCCGACGATGTAGGGGACGGCGGAGATCAGCCCGGTCTGCCAGTTCGTCACCCCGAACGCCTTGACGATCTGCGGCAGCCAGTACGCGGTGCCGTAGTTCGCTGCGACGGCGCCGAAATACACGACCGACAGGGCCAGCACGCGCGGCTCGATCAGCGCCTGCCCGACGCTGATGCTTTGCGCCGATACCCGTGCCTCCTGCTCCGCGTCGAGCCGCGTCTGCAGCCAGTCGCGCTCGTCGGGCTGCAGCCACGCGGCGCCGGCGGGCCGGTCGGTGAGATAGAAGAACACCACGAACGCCAGGATGATCGCCGGCACCGCCTCGAGGATGAACAGCCACTGCCACCCGGCGAGGCCAAGGCCGCCGTGGAGATAGAGGATCCAGCCGGAGATCGGCGAGCCGATCACCGAGGAGAGCGGGATCGCCGCCATGAAGTAGCCGACGATGCGCGCGCGGTACACGGCGGGGAACCAGAGCGTCAGGTAGAAGATGATGCCTGGGAAGAAGCCGGCCTCGGCGGCGCCGAGCAGGACGCGGACGAGATAGAACGAATTCTCGCCGCCGAGCCCCGTCACCCGCGCGATCCACGGAATGAACGCCATCGCGCCGGACAGGATGCCCCAGGAGAGCATGATGCGCGCGATCCACTTTCGCGCGCCGAACCGCTCCAGCGCCAGGTTGGACGGCACCTCGAACACGAAATAGCTGAAGAAGAAGATGCCGGCGCCGAAGCCGTACGCCACCGATGACAGGCCGAGATCCTTGTTCATCTCAAGCGCGGCGAAGCCGACGTTCACCCGGTCGAGATAGGCCACGAAATAGCAGAGCATCAGGAAAGGCACGATCCGACGCGTGACCTTCGCAATCGTTGCTTGTTCCACGACGCGTTCTCTCCCGTTTTCGTGCTCGGCGGTTCAACGTGCCCGCAGCAGGGCGGTTCGGCAACCGTCCCACTGCGGGGGCGTTGCGGCTGGCTCGACCCACAGCAGGAGTTTTCGAATGATCCGGACCGTCCTCACCGTCGCCGCCCTGGTCGCGACGCTTGGCCTCGCCGCGTGCGAGCAGCCCGGACCGGCGCAGCGCGCCGGCCAGAGCATCGACCGCGCGGGCGCGACCTCAGCGACGCGGTGAACCCGCCGAAGGGGCCGGCCGAACAGGCGGGACGCTCCGTGGATCGGGCGCTGGGGCGAGTAACTCTCTTCTCCCTCTCCCCTTTCGGGGAGAGGGCCGGGGTGAGGGGTTCGAGCCGGGGCGCGGGTCGAAGACTCTCGCCGAGACCGCGACTTGCGGCCCGGAGAACCCTCACCCCAACCCTCTCCCAACGGGAGAGGAGCAAATTAGCCCTCGACGTAGGGATTCTTCGTGCCGCGCAGCTGCAAGCGGATCGGCGTGCCGGGCAGCTCGAAATGCTCGCGCAGGCCGTTGACCAAATACCGCTGGTAGTCCTCGGGCATCTGCTCCGCGCGGGTGCCGAACGCGACGAAGGTGGGCGGGCGGGCCTTTGCCTGCGTGATGTAGCGCAGCTTGAGCCGCCGCCCGTCCACCAGCGGCGGGGCGTGGCGCTCCAACGCGGTCTCGAACCAGCGATTGAGCTCGCCGGTCGGCACGCGGGTATTCCAGACCGTATGGGCGCGGCGCACGGCCGGCAGCAGCCGGTCGAGCCCCGCGCCGGTGCGCGCCGAGAAGGTGACGACGGGGATGCCGCGCATCTGGGCGAGGCTGGTCTGCAGCCGGTCGGTGATCGCCCGCCGCGTCGCGTTGCGGTCGGCGACCGCGTCCCACTTGTTCAGCGCCAGCACGCAGGCGCGGCCCTCGCGCTCGATGAGCTTGGCGATCTGCAAATCCTGGTCGTGGATGCCCTCGACCGCGTCCACCACGAGCACCACCACCTCGGCCATCTTGAGCGCCTCGATCGCGGCGCTGACCGACATCTTTTCCAGCGCCGCCTCGATGCGGGCGCGGCGGCGCAGGCCGGCGGTGTCCACCAGCTCGATTTCTCCCTCCTCATCGGCGATCCGCACCGCCACCGCGTCGCGCGTGAGGCCAGGCTCAGGGCCGGTGATCATCCGCTCGGCGCCGAACAGCCGGTTGACCAGGGTGCTCTTGCCGGCGTTCGGCCGCCCGACGATGGCGAGCTTCAGCGGCCGGTCGGCCTCCGGGGCGGCCGCGGCCTCGGGCGGCACGCGGTCGGCGATCTCGCCCATGAGTTCGGAAATGCCCTCGCCGTGCTCGGCGGACACCGCCAGCGGCTCGCCGAGGCCGAGCGAGAAGGACTCCAGCACGGCGGAGTTGCCCGAGCGTCCTTCGGCCTTGTTGGCGATCAGCAGCACGGGCCGGCCCTGGCGGCGCAGCCAGCGGGCGAAATGCTCGTCGGCGGGCGTGATCCCGGCGCGCGCGTCGATCACGAACAGCACGAGGTCCGCCGTCGCCACCGCCGTCTCCGACGAGGTCCGCATCCTCCCCGGCAGCGTTTCGGGCGCCGCCTCCTCCAGCCCCGCCGTGTCCACCAGGCGCACGTTGCGCCCGCGCAGCATCGCCTCCGCCTCCTTGCGGTCGCGGGTGACGCCGGGCGTGTCGGACACCAGGGCGGAGCGCCGCCCGGCGAGGCGGTTGAACAGCGTGGATTTTCCCACGTTCGGCCGGCCGGTGATGACCACGACTGGCAGCATCAGGCGGTGAACTGCTCGGCGATGATGCGCTCGGACAGGCCCTGGTCGGGGTCGAACAGGACCGTGACCTCGACCCCGCGATCCTCGCTCACCGCGACGGAGACGACGTCGCGCACCTCGGTGAAGTCCGCCACCGCCGCGACCGGGCGCTTGTCGGTCTCCAGCACCTCGAACAGCACCTCCGCCGTGCTCGGCAGCAGCGCGCCGCGCCAGCGCCGGGGGCGGAACGCGCTGATCGGCGTCAGCGGCAGCAGATTGGCCGACAACGGCACGATCGGGCCGTGGGCGGAGAGGTTGTAGGCGGTGGAGCCGGCCGGGGTGGAGACCAGGATGCCGTCGCAGATCAGCTCCTCGAGCCGGACGCGGCCGTCGACGGTGATGCGGATCTTCGCCGCCTGACGGAGCTGGCGCAGCAGGCTGACCTCGTTGAGCGCCAGCGCCTCCTCCACCGTGCCGCTCATGGTCACGGCGTGCATCCTGAGCGGATGCAGCACGGCGGCCTGCGCGGCGATCAGGCGCTTCGGTAGGTCGTCCTCGCCGAACGGGTTCATCAGGAAGCCGACCGAGCCGCAATTCATCCCGTAGACCGGGGTGTTGCGCCCGAGCCCCTCGCGGCCAAGCACCTTGTGCCCAGTACCTTATGCAGTGTCTCCAGCATGAAGCCGTCGCCGCCCAGCGCCACGACGCAGCCCGCCTCCGGCAACGGGCAGTCGCCGTAGCGCGCCACCAGCCGCGCCCGGCTGTCGGCGGCAAGCCGGGTGGGGGCGCAGACGAAGGCGATGTCGCCGGGTCCGACCCGTAGCGGGGCGATCGCGGCGGCGGGCGGGAATTCCGGGGTCAGGGGACTCAAGCGAGCTTCCGATGCTCCAGCACCGGCATGTCGCGCCGCACCCGGGCGGTGACGGCCTGGTCGATCCGCGCGGTGGCCCAGCCGATGCCGTCCGAGACCTTGGCGACGATGGTGCCCCAGGGGTCGCAGAGCAGCGAATGGCCGTAGGTGAAGCGCGGCTCGCCGGCGGCGTCGAGGTGCTTGCCCCAGGTGGCGGGGGCGGCGAACCAGCACTGGGTCTCGATGGCGCGGGCGCGGATCAGCACGTCCCAGTGGTCGCGTCCGGTGGGCACGGTGAAGGCCGAGGGCAGGAAGATCAGCTCCGCCCCGGCCCGACGCAGGGCGAGGAACAGCTCGGGAAAGCGAATGTCGTAGCAGACCGCGCAGCCTACCTTCACGCCGCCCGCCTGGTAGGTGACGATTTCGTCGCCCGAGCCGTAGGTGGAGCTTTCGCGGTAGCCCTTGCCGTCAGGGGCGACGATGTCGAACAGGTGGATTTTGCGATATCGCGCGATCTCGGCCCCGTCCGGGTCGAACACCACGGTGGTGTTGAACAGCTTCTCGCCGCCCTTTTCGGCGAGCGAGCCGCCGTGGACGTGGATGCGCTCCTTGCGCGCGACCGAGCGTAGGAACTCGTAGGCCGGGCCGCCGGGCTCGTTCGAGCCGCGCGCCGGCAGCGCCTCCGCCTGCTCGTACTTGGCCGCGCGATTGCCGCCGAGGCAGGTCCACATCTCCGGCAGGCTCACGATGTTCGGGCCGGTCGGCGGCGATGGCCTCGCCGATCAGCCGGCCCGCCTGGGCGATGTTCTCCGCCTTGTCATGGCCGGGGCTCATCTGCACGACACTGACGCGCATACAGGCTCTCCTCTGGGCGGTGCGGCCGCATCAAGCACGTCCCGCCCGGCGCGGGCAAGCCGACGGGCTCAGCGTGGCCAGTCGAGCCGCGGTTCGGCGCGCGGGTCGCCGCGCCCGGATTCGCCACCCCGCCCAGGGCGAGGGGTGCGGGCCGGGTCGGCGCGGCGGGCGCGCGGGTCATCGGGCCGGTCGTCGTCGAGATAGTGCGGGGCGGGCGGGATCGGCGGGCGGGTGATGACCGGCTCGGGCCTCGGGTCGTTGCGGCCGGGGCGCGGCGGGATACCTGGCGGTGGTGCTGCGTAGATCGCCTCGTCGTAATGGGCGTGGTGCACTGGCTCGGGCATCCGCAGCGCCAGGCTGCGGATCTCGCCCTGGATCTCGTCGAGCCGTGCCTCGACCGCCTCCAGGCGACCCTTCACCCCGAACACCGCGAAGGGCATGAACAGGAACGCCAGCGTGTAGAGCAGCGCCGGCACCAGGACCAGGATCGGTACCCACCAGGGAAGCCAGTCGGGCAGCGCGGGCATCGACATGGCCCGATCCTAGCATTGCCGTGCGGCGTCGATCCATCCTCACCTCTGCTGGATTCTTGCGCCCGGCCGTGTCAATTGCGACGGATGCTCCTGCTGATCCCCGGCCCCGTCGTCACCCGCCCCGAGGTCCGCGCCGCGCTGGCGCATGACTTCGCCCCCTGGGACAACGATTTCCGCCCGCTCTACGCCGGCCTGCGCGAGCGCGTGCTGGCGATCGCCGGCGGGAACCCGGAGACGCACGCCACCCTGCCGCTGCAGGGCTGCGGCCATTTCGCGATGGAGGCGGTGGTCCGCAGCTTTCTCCCCCGAGGCGGCAAGCTGCTGGTGCCGATGACCGGCGCCTACGCCGATCGGATGGTCCGGCTCGCGCGCGAGGCCGGGCGGGTCGTGGTGCCCCTGGCGCTGCCGTTCGGCGCCCGGATCGACCCCGAGGCGGTCGCGGCGGCGCTGGCGGCGGACCCGGCGATCGGCCATGTCGGGCTCGTCTACAGCGAGACTGGCTCGGGCGTGATCCACGATCCGCGCGCGATCGGCGCGGTCGTGGGACGCGCCGGGCGGCGACTGCTGCTCGACGCGGTCTCCGCGTTCGGCGCGCTGCCGCTCGATCTCGCGGCACAGCCTGAGATCGACGCCGTGGTGTTCACCCCCAACAAATGCCTGGAAGCGATCGCCGGGCTGGCCTTCGTGCTGGCCCGCACCGACCGGCTGGTGCCGGGGCAGGCGGGAAGCTGGTCGTTCGATCTCGCGGACGTTCACGCCCACGCGCTGCGCAACGGTTGGGGCAGCTTCCGCTTCACCCCGCCGGCGCAGGTGCTGAACGCGCTGTCCGTGGCGCTCGACCTGCTCGATGCCGAGGGCGGCCAGCCGGCAGCGGCTCGCCCGCTACACCGCGAACATGCGGACACTGTACGACGGGGTGCGCGCGCTGGGCCTGACCCCCTATCTGCCGGCGGACGCGCAGGGGCCGGTGGTGATGAACGTGCGCGCGCCCGCCGACCCGGCCTGGAACCTGCAAGCCTTCGTCGATGCACTGAAATCGCGCGGCGTGCTCATCAGCAATTTCTACAACACCCCGGAGCCGAGCTTCCGGGTCGGCTGCATCGGCGCGGTCACGCCCGACGACATGGCGCGGGCCGTCGCGGCGATGGACGCGGCGCTGGACGAGATCGGCGTTCGCCGGCGTGCGAGCGCACTGGCGGCATAGAAGAAGGAAGACGTCGTGGCGAGCGACCTGGAGATTGCCCGCGCGGCGCGGCTGCGCCCGATTGCCGAGATCGCCGCGCGCGCCGGCATCCCGCAGGACGCGCTGGAGCCGTACGGGCGCACCAAGGCGAAGATCGGCTTCGACTTCATCCGCGACGACCGAGGTGCGGCCCGACGGCGCGCTGGTGCTCGTCACCGGCATCAGCCCCACCGCCGCCGGTGAGGGCAAGACGACCACCACCATCGGGCTTGGGCGACGCGCTGAACGCGCTTGGGCAGCGGACGATGATCTGCCTGCGCGAGCCGAGCATGGGGCCCTGCTTCGGCCAGAAGGGCGGGGCGACCGGCGGCGGGCGGGCGCAGGTGGCGCCGATGGAGGAGATCAACCTCCATTTCACCGGCGATTTCCACGCCATCACGGCGGCGAACAACCTGCTCGCGGCGATGGTCGACAACCACCTGTTCTGGGGCAACGCGCTCGGCCTCGACCCGCGCCGGGTGAGCTGGCGGCGGGCGCTGGACGTGAACGACCGGGCGCTGCGGAGCATCGTCAACGGCCTGGGCGGGGGCGCCAACGGCGCCCCGCGCGAGGACGGCTTCGACATCACCGTGGCCTCCGAGGTGATGGCGGTCTTCTGTCTGTCGCGCGACCTGGCCGATCTGCAGGACGCGGCTGGGACGCATCGTGGTCGGCCAGCGGCGCGACGGCTCGATGGTCACGGCGCGCGACCTCAAGGCGGACGGCGCGATGGCGGCGCTGCTGCGCGACGCGCTGATGCCCAACCTGGTGCAGACCCTGGAGGGCTCGCCCGCCCTGGTGCATGGCGGGCCGTTCGCCAACATCGCGCATGGCTGCAATTCGGTGATGGCGACGCGGCTCGGGCTGAAGCTCGCCGACGTTGGTGGTGACGGAGGCGGGGTTCGGCGCCGATCTTGGGCGCCGAGAAATTCCTCGACATCAAGTGCCGCTCCGCCGGGCTGTGGCCGTGCCTGCAGCGTGGTGGTGGCGACGCTGCGGGCGCTCAAGATGCATGGCGGCGTGGCCAAGTCCGCGCTCGACCGCGAGGACGCCGGCGCGGTGGCGCGCGGCGTCGCCAACCTTGCCCGCCATGTCGAGAACATGCGCAAGTTCGGCCTGCCGGTGGTGGTCGGGCTCAACCGGTTCACCTCGGACACCGACGCGGAATTCGCCGTGGTGCGCGACGCGATGGCGGAGCGTCGACGTCGAGGCGTGATGTGCACGCATTGGGCCGACGGGGCGGCGGGTGCTGCCGGGCTCGCGCGCGCGGTGCTGGCGCGGCTCGGCTCCCGCCCGGCGCCCGCGCTGCTCTACCCGGACGCGATGCCGCTCGCCGAAAAGCTCCGCACCGTCGCGCGCGAGATCTACCGCGCCTCCGACATCCGCTGCCCGCTCCGCTCGTGCCGCCGGCTCGCGGCGTTCGAGGCGGCGGGGTTCGGCTCGGTGCCCGTCTGCATCGCCAAGACCCAGTACAGCTTCAGCGCCGATCCCACCATGATGGGCGCGCCCGAGGGGCACATCCTGCCGGTGCGCGACGTGCGCCTGCTCGCCGGGGCGGGGTTCGTCGTGGCGGTGTGCGGCGACATCATGACGATGCCGGGCCTGCCACGCGCGCCGGCAGCCGAAACGATCGGCCTTGACGCCGAGGGGCGGATCGAGGGCCTGTTCTAGCGGCTCTTGGCCGCGGTCTCCGCGGGCCTGCCGGGATGCGTGTCGAGCAGCCGCAGCAGCGCATCCGGCACGGGCTCGCGCTGGATCGCGGCGTACTCCCGGCGCAGGGAGTTGCGGAGCCACCGGTCGAATGCAACGTCCGACACCGTTCCCTCCATCGCCTCGTTGCTCATGCCGCAGTCCATAGGGGCAGTAATGCGCGCGGTGTGCTCGGGTTGCGCAGCTTGGCCGCCATCGTGCTCACGGTTGTCCCGCGCCAGTCAGAATGAACCGCGCGAGGGAGGCGCCGACGCAGGCGTGCAGGGTTTCCAGGACGGCCGGCCGATCCGCCTTCGCGGCCCGCTCCAGGTCGACCCGCCCATCCCGCACCCAGTCCCGCGTGAGATCGAGCCGGTCGAACAGCACCACGCCCGGCAGGCTGGCGGTGGCCTTCAGCGCCTGTTCATAGGGGCCGAGATCGGCCTTGCTGCTCAGGACGCGGCTGAATTGCGGGCCGATCAGCACCAAATCCGCGCCGGCCTCGTGCACCTGGGCCGCCCCGGCCTGCAATGTCGCGCGCAGTTCCGCCGAGGGGATGCCGTGCACGGCCTCCACCGTCCCGGTCTGCCAGATCACCAGCTGGAACCGGCGCTCCTTCAGCGCGGCGTCGAGCAGCGGCAGCATCTCCGCCGCCGACATGCCGATGCCACCCCGGACGGTCAGCCCGAGGGAGACCCCCGGCAGCGCCTCCCGCAAGGATTTTGTCGTGCGGCGCGGGAAGGCGTTGTCGCCGCTGCTGTCCTGACCGCTGGTGGTGGCCGATCCGACCGCCAGGATCTCCACCGGGCCGCCCGCTTCGATCGCGGCGGCCAGGCGGTCGAGGTGTCGTGCCGGCGTAGTGCGCGAGGCGGGGGCCGGGCACCGCTCGGCGGTCGCGGGTTTGGTGGGTGTCGGTTCGCTCCGGGCCAGGGCCGGCACCCAGCACAGGACGAGGAGAGCGGCGGCCGCGGCGCGCATGACTTGTGCCGTTATCAGGCCGGGGACACAGCGGCAAGCTGCGCCGTCTGGGCCGGAGGCTCACCCGAAGGGTCCAGTCCCAGCGTGCGGGCGACGGCCTCCACGTCGCTCGCGGCGGCGCTGGCCGGATGGCGGGTCAGCAGCAGCGCCTGGCGGCGGATCGCGTCGCGCACCCGGTCGTCGCGCCGGATCACGCCGGCGAGCGGCGGCGCGTGGCCGAGGAACGTGGCGCAGGCGCGCGCAGGGTCGCGTGGGTGCGCTCCCCGGCGGGGCGGGAGCTCGCCTGGTTGACCACGACCCGCGCATCGCCGGCCGCGCGATCCGCGGCATATAGCTTCAGCACGGCGTAGGCGTCGGTGAGGCTGGTCGGCTCCTCGGTCGCCATCACCAGGAGCCGGTCGGCGGCGGCGGCCATGCGGCGCGTCGCGCGATCGAGCCCGGCGCCGAGGTCGAGCAGCACGACGTCGCGCCGCCCCGCCTCCTGCTCGCAGCGCCGCCAGGATCCGCTCCAGGATCGCCGGGTCCAGCGCCGACAGCGCGCCGGAGCCGGAGCGGCCGGCCAGGATGTCGAAGCCGCCCTCGGGATGGCGCAACGCCGCCTCGGCGATCGAGGCCCGACCGGCGATTACCGAGCCGAGATCCCGCGTGGGTGTCAGGCCAAGCTGGATGTCCACGTTGGCGAGCCCGAGATCGCCGTCGAACAGCAGCACGCGCCGGCCCGCGCGCGCGAGGGCGTGGGCCAGCGTGATCGCGAACCAGGTTTTTCCGACGCCGCCCTTGCCGGAGGCGATCGCGACCATGCGGGGCGCGGAAATCTGGGGCGGGACGGTCATGGCGCACGGTCCGGATGAACGTGGGGAGGCGCGGCGAGCAGCCGCTCGGCGAGCAGGGCGGGCGTCATCGGCACCAAGCCGTCCGCGGCACCAGGGCCGATGCCGGCCTCGGCGAGCGCCAGACCGCCGGCCTGCGCGGCGGCGAGGACGGCGCCGAGCCGGCGGGTCACGTCGAGCCGGGTCGCCACCAGCATGGTGGCACCGGCGGCGGCGAAGGCGCCGGCGAGATCCGCGGCCTCCGCCGGGTCGAGCCCGGCCGGCAGCACCAGCACCACGCTGGCGTCGGCGGTGGCGGCGAGCGCCGCGACCTCGTCGCGCTGCGCCGGGTCGAATGGGTCGGCGCCCGGCGCGTCGATCAGCACCGGCGCGCCGGCCTGTCGGTGCGCCATCGCGCGGCCCAGGGTGGCCGGATGGTTGGCGACCAGCAGGTTGAGCCCGAGCAGTCGGGTGAAGGCGGCGAGCTGTTCGGTGGCGCCGGCACGCCGTCCGTCCGCCGTGACCACGCTGGGCGCGATCCCGCCGATCACCAGCCGCGCCGCCAGTCGTGCGACGGTGAGCGTCTTGCCGGCGCCGGCCGGGCCCGCGAACAGCAGCGGGCGCGCGCCGTGGCTCAGCGGCAGCGGGGCGAAGGGTAGCGTCTGCCCCAGCGCGTCGGCCAGCGAGCCGTGCCGCAGCTGATCGGCGAGTGCGGCCGGCACGTTGTGGAAGGCGAGCGAGGCCAGTCGTCCGGGGTCGGGTGCCGGCGGTGGCGGGGGCGGCGGGTGGTCCTCCTCGTCGGGCAGCGCGGCTGTCACTTCCACGCCGGCGCCGACCCGGCGCGTGGCCAGGATCAGCGCGTCGACGCCGAGTTCCGCGCGGATGCTGGTCATGGCCTCGGCCATGCCGGCGGCGCGATAGAGCTTCAGCCGCATACGGCGAGCCTAGCCGACATGGCTTGCCAGGAGGTTTCCGCGCGCTGCGACCTCGCACCGGAGATGCCCGGGAGCGGGGTCAAATGCTGCCCACCGTGCGGATGCGGGCGCGGGGGAATATTTCCGTCTGGGCCAGCACCGGCGTGCTCGGGCGGATGCGCTCGACGATCGCGCGCACGTGCGAGCGGATGGCGCTGCTGGTCAGCAGCACCGGCGCTTCGCCGGAGGACGCCGCCACGTCGAACGCGCCGCGCAGCCGCTGCATGAAATCCTGCAGCTTCGACGGCGCCATCGCGAGCTGCCGGTCCTCCGCCGGCCCGACCAGCGCGTCGGAGAAGGCGAGCTCCCAGTCGGGCGACAGCGTGATCAGCGGGATGTAGCCGGCGGGGCCGACATGCGCGTCGCTGATCTGGCGGGCGAGCCGGGCGCGGACATGCGCGACGATCGCCGGGATGGCGCGCGCCGCCCCGCCGCAGGCCTCCTGGATGCCCTCGAGGATGGTCGGCAGGTCGCGGATCGAGACCCGCTCGGCGAGCAGCGATTGCAGCACGCGCTGCACGCCGCCGGCGGTGATCTGCGAGGGGATGAGGTCGCCCACCAGCTTCTGCTGCTCGCGCGGCAGCTCGTCGAGCAGCTTCTGAGTCTCGGCGTAGGACAGCAGCTCGGCCATCGTCTCGCGCACCAGCTCGGTGATGTGGGTGGTGAGCACGCTCGGCGGATCGACCACGGTGCAGCCGCGGAAGATCGCCTCCTCCTTGGCGGCCGGGTCGATCCAGCGCGCGGGCAGGCCGAAGGCGGGCTCGGTGGTCTGCTCGCCGGGCAGGTCGGGCAGGCCGCCGCGCGGGTCCATCGCCAGCAGCATGGTGGGACGCAGCTCGCCGCGTCCGGCCTCGATCTCCTTGATGCGGATGGCGTAGGTGTTGGCCTCGAGCGCCATGTTGTCCTGGATGCGCACCGGCGGCAGCACGAAGCCCATCTCGGCGGCGATCGAGCGGCGCAGCCCCTTGATCTGCTCGGTCAGCCGCGGCGCGTCGCCGCCGGCCAGCGCCAACAGCCCGTAGCCGAGCTCGAGGCGGATCATGTCGATGCGCAAGGTATCGCTGATCGGCGGCTCGGCCGTCAGCGCCGGCGCGGCCGGGCCGTCCGCCTGCTCGGGCGCCGGCGGATGGGTGTGGCGCAGCCACGCGCCGCCGCCGGCCAGTCCCGCGAGGGCGAGGAACGGCAGGGTCGGGATGCCGGGCATCAGCGCGAGCACGCTCGCCGCCGCCGCCGCCATCGCCAGCGGCTTCGGGCTGCCGCCGAGCTGGCGGATCAGCGCGGTGTCCGCCGTGCCCTCCATGCCGCCCTTGGTCACGACGATGCCGGCGGCGGTGGAGACCAGCAGCGCGGGGATCTGCGACACCAGCCCGTCGCCCACCGTCAGGGTGGTGTAGGTCGAGGCGGCATCGGCGAACGGCATCCCGTGGCGCAGCAGGCCGATGGCGAAGCCGCCGAAGATGTTGATCGTGGTGATGATGAGGCCGGCGATGGCGTCGCCGCGCACGAACTTCGCCGCGCCGTCCATCGCGCCGTAGAAGCCGCTCTCCTCTTCGAGCTCGCGGCGGCGGCGGCGCGCCACCTTCTCGTCGATCAGCCCGGCCGAGAGATCGGCGTCGATCGCCATCTGCTTGCCCGGCATCGCGTCGAGGCTGAACCGCGCCGCCACCTCGGCGATGCGCCCGGAGCCCTTGGTGATGACCATGAAGTTCACCACCAGCAGGATGGCGAACAGGATCAGGCCGATCACCACGTCCCCACCCATCAGGAACCCGCCGAACGCGGCCACGACGTTGCCGGCGGCCGTCGGCCCTTCGTTGCCGTGCGACAGGATCAGCCGGGTGGTCGCGACGTTGAGCGACAGGCGCAGCAGGGTGGTGAGCAGCAGCAACGTGGGAAAGCTGGTGAAGTCGAGCGGCCGCTGCAGGAACAGCGCCACCATCAGCACGAGCACCGAGCCGGTGATCGACAGCGCCAGCCCGAGATCGAGCAGCAAGGTCGGCAGCGGCAGGATGAGCACGGAGAGCAGCGCCACGACGCCGAGCGCGAGGCCGACGTCGGTGCCTGGCGCGTAGCGGCGCAGCCTGGCCAACAGCGCGGTGACGAAACTGGGCAGGGCGATCTCCGCCATCGCGCGTCAGGCCGCGACGATTGCGGATGGGACCGCGATGCCAGCAACAGGCGGCGGCACGGGCGCGCCCTGCGCCGCGTAGTCGCGCAGCTTGTTGCGGAGCGCGCGGATCGAGATGCCGAGGATGGTGGCCGCGTGGGTGCGGTTGCCCAGCGTGTGGCCGAGCGTCTCCAGGATCAGGTCTCGCTCCACGTCGTCCATCCGTCGGCCGACCAGGCCGGCGATGCCGCGCTCCCGTGGCTCCGCGCCGCCGGGTCGCGTCGGCTCGGCTTGCGCGGCTGGCGGGCCGACCTCGATCGCGTCGGCCTCGATGATGTCGCCCTCGGCCAGCAGCACGGCGCGGTGGATGGTGTTCTCGAGCTCGCGCACGTTGCCGCGCCAGGCATGAGTGGCGAGGCGCCGATGGGCGGCGTCGCTGAGCGGGCGCGGGGGCAGGCCGTTCACGTCGGCGTAGCGGCGCGCGAAATGCTCCGCGAGTGCCGCGATGTCGGCCGGCCGCTCGCGGAGCGACGGGATCCGCACGGTGACGACGTTGAGGCGGAAATACAGATCCTCGCGAAACGTGCCGCGTGCCACCTCGGTCGGCAGGTCGCGGTTGGTGGTGGCGAGGATGCGCACGTTCACCTTCACCGGCGCACTGCCGCCGAGCCGGTCGATCTCGCGCTCCTGCAGCACGCGCAGCAGCTTCGCCTGCAGCCGCACGTCCATCTCGCTGATCTCGTCGAGCAGCAGCGTGCCGCCGTCGGCCGCCTCGAACTTTCCGACGCGGCGGGCCAGCGCGCCGCTGAACGCGCCCTTCTCGTGGCCGAACAGTTCCGATTCGAGCAGGTTCTCGGGGATCGCGGCGCAATTCAGCGCGACGAACGGGCCAGCCGCGCGACGCGAGCGGCGGTGGATGTGGCGCGCCAGCACCTCCTTGCCGGTGCCCGATTCGCCGGTGATCAGCACCGAGGCCTCGGAGCCGGCGACCTGCTCGGCGCGGCGGATCGTCGCCTGCATCGCCGGATCGCGCACCACCATCGCGTGGCTCTCGCCCGACGCGGCCTCCAGGATCGCGGCGATCAGTTCCGGGTCGGGCGGCAACGGCAGGAACTCGCGCGCACCGTCGCGGATCGCGCGCACCGCCGCCTCGGGATCGTCGCCAGTGCCGCAGGCGACGACGGGTGCCGCGATCCGCTCCGCGACCATCGCGCGCACCAGCGCACCGACATCGTGCGCGAGGTCGCACAGCACGAGGTCGACCCGGGCATCGGCGCGCAGCCGCGCGAGACCGCTCTCCACATCGTCGGCCTGCTCGAGCTTGGCGCCGCGCGCCATCGCGATGCGCGCGGCCTGGCCCAGCTCGGCGGCCAGCGATCCGATGATCAGCACGCGCATGGCGGACCTTCCTGCAAACTCAGATCGCCCAAATTCTCAGATCGCCCAAATTTCAAATCGCCCGGTCCGCCTTGACGATCTCGGTCATCGTCACGCCGAGCCGGCTGTCGTCGACCATCACCACCTCGCCGCGCGCGACGAGGCGGTTGTTGACGTAGATGTCGATCGCCTCGCCCAGCTTGCGGTCGAGCTCGACCACCGCGCCGCGTCCGAGCTTGAGCAGCTGGCTCACCTGCATCGTCGCCTTGCCGAGCACGGCACTGACCGTGACCGGAATGTCGTAGACCGCCTCCAGGTCGCGCGCGCTGCGGAGTGCCCCGCCGTCCGGGCCGGCGGCCTGGTCGGGCAGCTCGGAGAAATCCATTTCATCGGACATCGGCGCTCTCCTTCGCGTCGTCGTGCATCGGCAGCGTGTCGTTGATGAGCAGCCCGGCGTCGGACAGCACCGCCGCGACCTGCTCCCACGCCGCTCGCGTGTCGCGCACCGCCGTGCCGTCGCGCCAAGCCACGCGGATGTCGCCTGCCGCCATCGCCTCGGTCGGCACCAGCCGGACCCGCTCGGCGAGATCGGGGTCGAGCCGCGCGATCTCCTGCTCCACCGACGCGGCGATCAGCGGGCTGATCCGCACGGTGATCGAGGGCTCCTGCGTGAGCGGCGGCAGCACCGCGCCAATCACGGCCCGTACCTCCGCTTCGCCGTGCCGGGCGCACAGCGCGGGCAGCAGGGTCGCCAGCGTATCCAGCAGCAGGCGGGCGATCTCCTCGGCGGCCTGCTCGGCGAGGGCGGCGGCGACCTGCGACGCGGCGCCGAGCTGCGCGGCGATCGCGGCGAGCGCCTCGCGGCCGATGACGGCGCTCGCCGCCTCCGCCTCGGCGAGACCCGCTTCGCGCCCGTCCGACCAGCCGGCGTCACGCGCCGCCTCGACGTCCTCCACGGTGAACACCGGGGCGATGATCTCGGGCTCGGCCGGCGCCTCGATGATCGTGACGCCGGGGAGGGGATCGAACTCCTCGGCGAACAGCATGCGCGCCGCGCCGATCCGATGCGGGCTCAGCAGCGCGTTCATGCCCGAGCTTTCATATGGGGGCCTTCATATCAGGGCTTCCATGCTAGACACAAGCTCCTCGTCCTGGCTCTCGCCGATCTCGATCTGGCCCTGTGCCGCGAGTTCCTTGGCGACCAGCACGATCCCGGCCTGCGCCTCGTCCACGTCGCGCAGCTTGACCGGGCCCAGCCCGTCGATCTCGTCGCGCAGCATCTGTCCGGCGCGCTCCGAGAGGTTCTTCAGGAACATGTCGCGGATCTTCTCCGATGCGCCCTTGAGGGCGACCGGCAGCTTCTCCTTCTCGATCGAGCGCATCAGCGTCTGCAGCGCGGGCGGCGAGAGGCGCTGCAGGTCGTTGAAGGTGAACATCAGCGACTTGATCCGCTCGGCGGCCTCGCGGTTGCGCTCCTCGAGGGCCGCGATGAAGCGGGTCTCCGTCGAACGGTCGAGGTTGTTGAAGATCTCCGCCATCATCTCGTGCGCGTCGCGGCGGGTGCTGCGCGCGAGGTTGGACATGAACTCAGCGCGCAACGTCCGCTCCACGCCGTCGAGCACGTCCTTCTGCACGCTCTCCATGCGCAGCATCCGCATGACCACTTCCATTGCGAAGGATTCCGGCAGCAGCGCCAGCACGCGCGCCGCGTGGTCCGGCCGCACCTTGGAGAGCACCACGGCGACGGTCTGCGGGTATTCGTTCTTGAGATAGTTGGCGAGCACCGCCTCGTTGACGTTGCCGAGCTTGTCCCACATCGTCCGCCCGGCGGGGCCGCGGATCTCCTCCATGATCTGCGCCGCGCGCTCGCGCGGCAGGGTGCGCTGCAGCAGCCGCTCGGTGCTTTCGTAGGTGCCGACCAGATTGCCGGCGCTCCCCATGCTGTCGGTGAAATCGACGCACAGGCGCTCGACGATGTCGGCGCGCACCTGGCCGAGCTGTGCCATCGCCGACGAGACCTCGCGGATCTCGTCCTCGTGCATCATGCCGAACAGGCGCGCGCACAGATCCTCGCCGAGCGTGAGCATCAGGATCGCCGCCTTGTGCGGACCCCGGAGTGCGCGATAATCCTCGTGCGTTGCCATGTCAGGCAGGCTCCTCGGCCATCCAGCCGCGCACGATCGCCAGCGTCTCCTCCGGGTGCTTCTCCACCAGGCCGGCGATCCGTCGGAGCGAGGAGGCGCGCATCTGGCCCTCGATGTTCGCGATATTCATCATGCTCTCGTCCTCGAGCAGCCCGGCGACGCCCGGTGCGCCGAGCGCGGGTGGAGTGCCCGGCCCTCCCAGCGCGAGGGCGGACCCGCCGGGAAATGCAGCAGCCGACACGTCGGAGGTCAGCGCGGCGGCGGAGCCGGCCAGGGCGGGCTGCAGCGTCGTCAGCCGGAGCACCATCGGACGCAGCACCAGCAGCAGCCCGAGCAGCGCGATGAGGCCGAACAGCAGCGTTTCGGCGAGCCGCATCAGGTCGGACTTCTCCAGCTTGACCCCGAGCACGCCGCCACGCTCGGCCGCCGGACCGTCATCGGCGGTGGCGAAGCGCATGCTGACCACGTCGACGTGGTCGCCGCGCTTCTCGTCGTAGCCGATCGCGCCGCGTACCAGCGTCGCGATGCGCGCGAGTTCCTCGGCCGATCGCGGCTGCCAGGCCGGCTTGCCGTCGGCACCCGGCTCGGCAATTCCATCCACCATCACGGCGAGGCTGATCCGGTGGATCTGCGGCTGTTCGCGGATCAGCGTGCGGACGGTGCGGCCGATCTCGTAGTTGGTGGTCTCCTCCTGCCGCCCCTCCTGGCTGCCGGCGGCGGTGTTGCCGGCGTCGGCGTTCGGCAGGTTGTTCTGCACCGAGACGCTGCCGTTCGCCTCCGTGGTGCGGCTGTTGTTGTTGACGGTCTGGGTGCTGCGGACCACCTGGCCGTCCGGGTCGTAGCGCTCCTGCGTCTCGTTCACCTTGTCGAAATCCATCTCCACGGCGGCTTCGGCGCGGACGTGGCCGGGACCGAGGCTGCGTTCCAGCATCTCCTCCACCGCGCGCGACAGGCGCAGCTCCGTGGCGCGGCGCATCTCGTCGCCGCTCAGCGCGGCCCCGAGCGAGCCCACCGGCTCGCCGGCGCGGGCCAGCATGCTGCCCCGGCTGTCCACGATGGCGATGTTCTGCGGCCTGAGGCCGGGAACGGCGGCCGAGACAAGATTGAGGATCGCCTGCACGCCCTCGCGGTCGAGGCGGGCGGCGCCCGTCATGGTGAGCATCACGCTCGCCCGCGCGTCCTGCCGGTCGCGCGCGAAGGGCTCGCGGCGCGGCAGCACGAGATGCACCCGGACGGCGCGGATGCCGTCGATCACGCGGATCGTGCGCGCCAGCTCCCCTTCCATCGCGCGGGTCTCGTTGATCTTCTGCTGGAACTGGGTGGCGGCCAGCCCGTCGCCGCGGTCGAAGATCTCGTAGCCGATCGAGCCGCCCGACGGCAGGCCCTCGCGCGCCAGCAGCAGGCGCGCGCGCGGCACCTGGTCGGCCGGCACCAAGATCTGGTTGCCCTGCCCGGCGATCCGGTAGGCGATGTGCTGGCGGCCGAGTTGCTCCACCACCTGGCCAGCCTCGCGCAGGTCGAGGTCGCCGTAGAGCAGCGCCATCTGCTCGCTGCCGCCGCGCAGCGCCAGGAAGGCGAGCAGCCCGAGCATCCCGAGCGCGACCGCCCCCATCGCGGCCAGCCGCGCCGGTCCCAGCGCCTTCAGCCCGTCGAGGGCGGCCTTCATCGCGCGATCCCTCGCGCGGGGCGTGATGGCGCGATCTCTCGCGCGGGGCGTGATGGCGCGATCTCTCGCGCGGGGCGTGATGGCGCGATCCCTCGCGCGGGGCGTGGCGGCGCGATCCCTCGCGCGGGGCGTGACGGCGCGGTCCCTCGCGCGGGGCGTGACGGCGCGGTCCCTCCCGCGGGTTGCGGTGCTCTGTCCTGCATATTGCGGCCTGTTCCCTGGCAGCGCGGCATCCTGCCGTGCGGGGAACTTGCCGCGAGACCGCTTACCGTCCCGTTAACCGGGGCCGCTCTTCTTCCGGGGCTACTGCCCGCTCGTCGAGGATCCCGCGACCGACTGGACCGTCGTGAAATCGGTGGTCAGCGCGCCAAGCTGAAGATCGACCGCGTTGCCCTGCTTCTGCACGCCGGTCGCGATGCCGAGCACATTGAAGGGCAGCGCCGCGGTCGTGCCGTCGGTGTTCGCGCCGATCACCGCGACCCGGTACGCGCCATCCGGCACCGAGTTGCCGTTGTTGTCGGTGCCGTCCCAGGTCCAGGTGTTCTGCCCCTTGGTTGCCGTCACCAGGGCGTCGCGGATCTTGCTCCCCGCGTCGTTGTAGACCGCGATCGCCGCCGGCTCCGCGGCCGGGGCGGTGAAGGTCAGCGCGCCCGAGCCGTTCTGCAGCGGCATGTGGTCGGACTGCACCGACACCTGCCTGCCCATCATCGCGGAGGCCTGCATCAGCTCGCTGCCTTGGGTGAGCTGGATCAGCTGCGTGAGGCTGGTATTGGTGTTGATCTGCTGCTCGACGCCCGCGAACTGCACCAGCTGGCTGGTGAACTGGTTGGTGTCCAGCGGGCTGGTCGGGTCCTGGTTCTGCAACTGGGTCATCAGCAGTTTGAGGAAGTCGCTGAAATTGCCCGATAGCGAGCTCAGCGCGTCACCCCCGGCGGCTGTTCCGGTGGTCGCACCCGTCGCGCCGGCGGACGATGTTCCCGCGGCGGCGGTATTCGCGGCGACGACGGCGTTTTGCGCGGCGGAGTTCTGTTGCGCGGCAACCGAGGCGAGGCTCATGGGTAGGCTCCTTCAGGCCGTGATGTCTAGTCCGTCGCGCAGCCGGCGCAGTGTCGCCGATGGGGTGAACCGAAAGGCCGGGCCGTCCTCATCCGCCCCGCCCCGCCGGCTCTGCCCGGAGCCGCTTTCGCCGCTCCCGGAGCCTCTGTCGGATCCCCCATCGCCCGCGAGCGGCTGACCGGAGCCGCTCTGCCGATGGTCGAGGAAGGCGGTGTCGTTGCGCGCCTGCGGGTCCGGTGTCGCGATCTGGAAGGTGAGGCTCCGGCCATCTTGGGGGATGCCGGCCTGGTCCAGCGCGCGTTGCAGCTGAGGCTGGTCGCGCAGCAAGAGAGAAAGGGTCTCGGGCCGCTCGACGGTGACTTCTATCCGCGCAGGACCGTCCTTTGGACGGTCGATACGGACCTGCACGGCGCCGAGCGCCTCGGGATCGAGCCGGACCGTCATGCTCCGGCTCTGGTCGGGACCGGAGCCGAGCGCCACCAGCGGGGCTGCGAGCTGCTGGGCAGGCGACGCGATGTCGCCTCGTGCCGGCTCCGTCGCGGCCGGCCCGGCCACCGTGTGCGGCCGCGCCGGAGGAGCGGCTTCGGTCAGCGCGCTAATCACGGCGTCGCCGGACAGTGTGTCGTGGGCAACGCCCGGCGCGGCCTTCTCGGCGTCGATCGCGGCCTGGGCCGAACCCTGCGCCGGCGCGGCGTCGATCGCGGCAACCGATGCTTCGGCCTTGGAGGCGACAGAGGCCTGGTCCCGCGGCTCCGCCTGGGCCGCGCGCCCGTCGACCGGACGGGCGCCGACGTCGCGCCGCGCGCCTGCCGCGGGGGTGTCGTCATCGGTGGCCGCGTGGGCGGGGCGCGGCGTCCCTGACATGTCGCCAGGCGGCGTGAACGGGATCGTGGCGGTGGGCTGCGGTGCGGCGGATGCGGGCGGGGCTTGCGCCGCCGGGGCCGCGAGCACGGCTCCGGCGGCGTCCTTGCCAGGGCTCGATCCGGTGTCGGCCGAACGCGCGCCGCGTGCCGCGCCGTTCGCGGGCTTGCCGGGAGCGCGGGCCGGAGGGGCCGCCGGTTCGGGCCCGCCCGCGCCCGGCTTGCCGACACTCGCCGGCTCCGCGCCGGTCGGCGTTGGCGGCGCGGCAGAGAGAATGGCGAGCGCGTCCGCGATGGCAGGCGGGGTCGCCGCGTCCGCTCCGGCCTGCGTGCCATCGGTCGGCTGCGCGACGGTCGTGGCGGCCGGGGTCTGCACCGCAAGACCCG
Source organism: uncultured Alphaproteobacteria bacterium (assembly GCA_963799825.1). GTDB lineage: Bacteria > Pseudomonadota > Alphaproteobacteria > Acetobacterales > Acetobacteraceae > JAFKFI01. The sequence continues at coordinate 114,312 of CAWCYL010000006.1, read as the reverse complement.
CATCCTGGGACGCGCCGGCCGGCTGACCGAGTGCCACCGCGAGGCGCTCCATGAAGGCGGGCGCGGCGGATCGGCCGGAAGCCCGCGCGTTCGCGGCCCCGGCCGGCGGCGGAGCGGCGGTCTGCGCGGGAGGACCTGCGGTAACGGGCGACGAAGCGGGCATTCGGATTCCTTCCGGCAGCGCTTGCGCAAGAACCGGGCCAGCCCGCGCGACGGCAGTCCGCGCCGCGCCGCGGCAGGATCCCGCCGTTAACCGGCAGGAAATGCCGGGCTGGTATTGCCGGGCGGTCGCCACGGCCGGGCGTCCGCTGCTCCGGATGGCCGAATTCGGCGCATGCCGGCTGGCACGGTTCTGCTGCTCTTGCTCGCGAAGTTGCAGGAGTAACCGATGTCCCTGTTCGGCGCCATGAGCACCGCGATCAGCGGCCTGACCGCGCAATCCGAGCGCGTTCAGCAACATCAGCGACAACGTCGCCAACAGCCAGACGGTCGGCTTCAAGCGGATCGACACGAGCTTCATCGACTACCTCACCACGAGCACGGCCACGATCAACGATTCCGGCGCCGTGGTGGCGCGGCCCGACTACGTCAACAACGTGCAGGGCACGATCTCGCAGACCGACAACCCGCTCGGCCTCGCCATTGCCGGCCAGGGCTTCTTCGCGGTCAGCCAGCAGAACGGCGAGGCGAACAACCAGCCGACGTTCAGCCCGCAGCAATACTATACGCGGGCCGGCGACTTCACGATGGACAAGAACGGCTACATCGTGAACTCGCGCGGGCGACTTCCTCAACGGCTGGTCCGTCGACCCCACCACGGGCACGGTGAACCGCAACGCGCTGTCGCCCATCCAGGTCAGCCAGACCGTGTTCAATCCGGTCGCCAGCACGCAGGTCACGCTGTCGGCCAACCTGCCCGCGACGCCCACCGCCGGCACGCCGATCTCCTCGCAGATCCAGGTCTACGACGCGCTCGGCACGGCGCACACCGTCTCGCTGAACTGGACGCAGAACGCCGCGAACGACTGGACGGTCTCGGTCAACGTGCCGGACGACACGGGCGGCGCCGGCGCGCGGCACGGCGGAGGTGACGTTCGGCGCGACCAGCGGCAACGCCGTGCCGGACGGAACCGTGGGCAACATCGCGAACGCGACCGGCAGCGTCACCGCGCGGGCTATGCCAGCGGCAGCCCGGCGGCCATGTCGTTCACCGCCGAATTTCGGCTCGGGTCCGCAGACCATCCAGCTCAACCTCGGCACCTACGGCCAGGCCAACGGGGTCACGCAATACGCGGGCACCGACTACAGCCTGCGCGGGCTGACGCAGAACGGCGTGCCGCCCGGCAGCTTCAGCAGCCTGACGACCCGGGCGACCGGCGACATCGTGGCGAACTACGACAACGGCCAGTCCCGCGACATCGCCCGCGTTCCGGTGGTGACGTTCAACAACCCCGACGGGCTGCAACGCCAGGACGGGCAGTCGTTCACGGCCACCATCGCATCGGGCACGCCGCTGGCCGAGGACGCCGGCACCAACGGCGCCGGCAACCTCGTCACCGGCTCGATCGAAAGCTCGAATGTGGACATCGCCAGCGAATTCAGCAAACTGATCGTCGCGCAGCGCGCGTACTCGGCGAACACCAAGATGGTGACCACCGCCGACGACATGCTGCAGCAGACGATCGACATGAAGCGCTGAGCGCGGGGCGGCCGCCATGAGCCTCGACGCCGCGCTGTCGATCGCGTCGGGCAGCCTCGCCAACATCAACCGCCAGCTGGCGCTGGTGTCGCAGAACGTCGCCAACGCCTCGACGCCCGGCTACGCGCGCGAGGTCTCGACGCAGGAGAGCCTCACCGCGGGCGGCGTCGGCATGGGCGTGCGCTCCGGCCCGGCACAGCGCAACATCGACGCGGCGCTGCAGGCGAGCATGTTGCAGCAGAACGCCACGGTATCGGGGCTGCAGACGCGGCAGGCGGCGCTGCAGGCGATCGACGCGGCGCTGGGCACGCCCGGGCAGGCGAGCGACCTGCCGAGCCTGCTCGGCAAGATGCAGGACGCGTTCTCCACACTCGCCAGCAGCCCCGACAGCCAGACGCAGCAGCAGGCGGTGGTCAGCGCGGCCGGCACGCTGGCCAGCGGGATCAACGCGCTGAGCAGCGCCTACACCAGCCAGCGGCAGGCCGCGCAGGACGCCATCGTGCGGATCTGGCCACGCTGAACGGCGCGTTGGGCACGGTCTGCTCGCTCACCCAGCAGATCATCACGCTGAAAGCATCCGGCCAGAGCACCGCCGATCTCGAGAACCAGCGCGACGCGGCGCTGCAGAGCGTCTCGCAGATCGTCAATCTCAAGGTGCTGCCGCAGGACAACGGCAACGTGGTGCTGGTGATCGGCTCCGGCCTCAGCCCGTCGCTCGACACGCCGGATCCGTTCTCGACGGCCGCGGCCACCATCGGGGCGGGCTCCTCCTACCCGAGCGGCGGCATTCCCGCCGATCACGCTGGGCGGCGCGGACGTGACCGCGCAGCTGGTCGGCGGCAGTCTCGGCGCCAACCTCACGCTGCGCGACACCACGCTGCCGACCGACCAGGCGGAGCTCGACGAGTTCGCGCAGGGGCTCGCCGCGCGGTTCGACGCGCAAGGCCTGCGGCTGTTCAGCGACCCGTCGGGCGACGTCCCGGCGGCGGCGGCATGCCGGCGCAGTCGGGCTATGTGGGTTTCGCCGCCAGCATCGGGGTCAATCCGGCGGTGCAGGCCACACCGTCGCTGGTGCGCGACGGCACCCAAGCGGTGGCGGGCAGCCCGACCGGCGCCAGCGCCTTCACGCCGAACCCCGCGGGCGGACCGGCGGGCTTCACCACGCTGATCACCCGGGTGCTGGACTACGCGCTCGGCACCCAGGCGCAGAGCGGCGTCGCGCAGCCGGCCTTCAACACCGCCGGCCTCGGCCCGGCGGGGCCGCTGTCCTCGCCCTATGCCGGCGCCGGTGCCCTGGGGGCTCTCGCGACAGCGATGGTCGGCGCGCAGTCGCAGGACAGCGCCGCCACAACGGGCCAGCTCGGCACCGAGCAGGCGGTGCAGACCACGCTGCAGAGCAAGCTCTCCGCCGAGAGCGGCGTCAGCATCGACACGGAGATGTCGACCATGGTGCAGCTGCAGAACGCCTACGGCGCCAGCGCCCGGCTGATCTCCGCCGCGCAGGCGATGTGGACCCAGTTGCTGACGGCGGTGCAGTGAGGTCCAGCCCATGAGCTACGCCCTGAGCGGCCGCCGACTACGGCACGCTGACCCGTCTGATCGGCGACAGCGCCGGCATGCGCAAGAAGCTCGACACCCTGACCCAGCAGGCCGCGACCGGCCGGATCGCCGATACCTACGCGGGCCTCGGCGGCGGCGCCCGGTGTCGCTCGATCTGCGCCCGGTGATCGCGCACCAGACAGACGTGGCAGGGCAATATCGACGCGGCGACCGGGCGGATGCAGGTGGCGCAGACCGCCATGACGCAGATCCAGCAGGTAGCGTCCGAATCTGTACGCGCAGCTCAACAACCTGAACGGGCTCAGCGCGCAAAGCGTTGGACAGCGTCGCCGCCTCGGCACGGCAGTCGCTGCAGCAGGTAGCTGGCTTGCTGAACACCAAGGACGGCGACGTCTACGTCTTTGCCGGCCAGGACACCGCTAATCCACCGGTGCCGAACCCCGACCAGATCCTTCGAGCGGCTTCTACACGCAGATCAGCGCGGCCGTGGCCGGGCTCGGCGCGACTGCGCCCAGGTCACCGCCGCGACGCTGGCGATCGCGACCTCGAATGCTGCGGGCACGTCGCCGTTCTCGGTGGCGCTTTCGCAGCCCGCCTCGTCGATCCCGCTGGCCACCGTGGAGACCGGCCAAGCACAGCGGAGCCAGTCGGACTGCTGGCGAGCGCCAACGGCTTCGCGATTTCGACCGGCACGTCGACCACCGGCTCCTACATGCGCGACGTGCTGCGCGCGCTCGCGACGGTCGGCTCGCTCAGCAGCGCGCAGGTCAGCGCGGGCGGCTTCCAGGCCCTGGTGCAGGACACGCGCACCAGCCTGACGGCGCCATCTCCGCGATGGGCGACGATGCCGGCGTGCTCGGCAACACGCAGACGCCGCTCGCCACGATGAAAACGCAGCTCGGCGACACCTCCACCGCGCTCAACAACGCAGGTATCCTCCGCCGAGGACGTCGACATGGCGGCGACCCTGTCGAAGATCACCCAGACGCAGACCCAGCTGCAAGCCTCCTACCAGCTGATCGCCAGTACGAGCGGCCTGTCGCTGGTCAAATTCCTCGCGCGGTCGCATGACCGAGAAAGAGGCCGCATTTTTGCGCGCTTCACGCTCCTTTAACCACGTGCCGCCAGGATGGCGGCAAGCCCGCAAAAAAGCGGGGGCATGCGAAACACTCTGGACACAGAAGGTAAGACACCATGTCCCTGAACTCCGTCAACACCAACTCCGGCGCCATGATCGCGCTGAACTCGCTGGACCAGACCAACTCGCAGCTCGCCTCGGTGCAGAAGCAGATCTCCACCGGCTATCGCGTCGCGGACGCCACCGACGACGGCGCGGCCTTCGCGATCGCCCAGCGCGTGCGCTCCGACGTAGGCTCGCTGACCAGCGCAAACCAGCAGCTCGGCAACGTGCAGGGTCTGCTGTCTTACGACAAGCTCCGCCCTGAACGACGTCCCGAACACGATGATCTAGATGCAGGACCTGCTGGTCAAGCTGGCCGACGGCAACACGCAGGGCGACGCCCGCACCCAGGACGTCGCCAGCTACAACCACTGCTCGCGAACCTCAAGGGCAACATCTCCGACGCGACGTACAGCGGCAAGACGCTGATCGGCAATATCGGCGCCGGCGCAGCCGGTTTCGGCGCGGTCAATGTCGTTCGCAACGAAGTCGGCTCCACCTACAATATCGCGACCTTCAGCGGCTCGGCGTTGTACGCCGCGATCACCAATCGCGGCGGCCATCACCGCCGGCGCGGCGGCCGCCGCTGATCACCGCGGGCGGCAGCTTCGTCAACCAGTTCAACAAGGTCGGCACCCAGCTCAATAACTACGGCGCCGCCTCCAACTACGTCGACAGCCAGGTCAGCTACAACAACGACAAGATCGATGCGCTGAACAGCGGCCTCGGCTCGCTGATCGACGCCGATCTGGCCAAGGAATCGGCGCAGATGCAGGCGCTGCAGATCCGCCAGCAGCTCGGCACGCAGTCGCTGTCGATCGCCAACCAGGCGCCGCAGAGCCTGCTCAGCCTGTTCAAGTAACCCGGCATCCCGGGGCGGGCAGGACGCCCGCTTCCGGGGGCTGCCGACACGGCCGGCTCGCCGGCGAGACCGCGAGCGAGATCGAGGCTCCGCGCGGACGAACAGGAACAGGCGCATGTCGAACCTGGTCTTAGAGCTTCGCCAGGGCGAGATGATGATCGTCAACGGCGCGCCCATCCGCTTCCGCACGAAATCGCGCATCGAACTCACCGCCAAGGCGCGCTTCCTGTTCGGCAAGCAGATCATGCCGCCCGACCAGGCGGACAGCCCGGCGCGGCGGATCTACTTCGCGCTGCAATCGGCCTATATCGGCACCGACGAGGAGCGCGAGCGCGGGCTCGTCTCTGCGCGCGAGCTGGTCGAGGCGTTCAAGGCGGCGACCACCTCCGCCCTCGCCCGCGAGATCCTCGACCGCGCGCTGGCGCACGCCGAGGCGGACGATTGCTACCAGGCGCTGAAGCTGGCTCGACGGATCATCCGCCACGAGGACGCGGCACTCGGCCGAGTGACGCTGCCCGCGGGATCCGCCAACTCCTATGGAGCGCAGAACTAACATGCAGACCATGAAGCGCGCGGCGCGCGCCTACGAGGCATCGTCCACCCATCGCAGCCTGCGCGAGCAGGAAGCGGACGTGTTCCGCCGCGCCAACGGCGCGCTGCGCACGGCGCGCGATCAGGGCCCGATCCCGCGCGTGCGCGCGATCGCCGACAACCGCCGCCTGTGGATGACGGTGATCGACCTGCTGCGCGACGGGACGAACGCGCTGCCGGAGGATTTGCGCGCCTCGATGGTCTCGGTCGGCCTCGCCGTGCAGCGCGAGATGGATCGCGCCACGTCCCGATTTCGACTTCCTGATTTCGGATCAACGAAAACATCGCGGCCGGCCTGACCGGCACGCCCTGATTGGCGGCTCACCATGGGCACCACACTCGCCAGCTATCTTCCGTCCCTGTTCGGCGTCGGCAGTTCTACCGACAGCAGCAATCTGCTTGCCACGCTCTACGGCTATGCCGGGCAATCCACGGCATCGTCCGGCCAGAACCCGGTCACCGCCTTGCAGACGGCCGAACTGAACGAGACCAAGAGCGTCGCCGCGACGGCGGCCCAGCCCGCGGTGGCGCGCGACATCGCGGCCTTCCGCGCCGGCGTCGCGAGTGCGAAGGATCCCGCCTCGCTGCTCGCCAATCCGGCGGTGATGAAGGTGCTGCTCACCGCCAACGGATTGGGCGATCAGCTGCAGTACACGGCCTTGGCCCAGAAGGCGCTGCTGTCCAACACCAACGACACCAACGCGCTGGCCAACCAGCTCACCAACACGCAGTGGAAGTCGACCGCGCAAACCTACGACTTCGCCAACAAGGGATTGTCGGTGATCCAGAACCCCAAGGTCATGGACACGCTCGCCAATGCTTATGCGGAAGTGACCTGGCGACAGTCGCTGGATGCGACCACTCCGGGCCTGTCCGATGCGCTCACCTTCCGCGCCCAGGCCGCCAGCGTCACCTCGGTCGATCAGATCCTGGGCGACCCGGTGCTGCGCCGGGTGGTGACCACGGCACTCGGCATCCCCGAGCAGATCGCGTTCCAGGACCTCCCGGCGCAGGAGAACGCGATCAGCACGCGGCTCGACATCACGCAGCTCCAGGATCCGCATTTCGTCGAGACATTCGCCCAGCGCTATCTCGTGGCATCCGCCAATTCGGCATCGAGCAGCACGACCACGCCCGACCTGATGAGCCTCGCGATCCAGGCCCAGGGCCTCGTCGTCTGAACCCGCCATTTCCTTGCAACTGGCTCAAAAGGAGCCCGACATGGACGCTTCGCCCAGCCTGGCCGACCCGGCCGCGCTCACCCGCCGCGTCGCCGCGCTGATCGAGGCGGGGCGGACCGGCGCCGCCCGACCATTGCTTGCGGCGGTGCGGCGAATGGCGCCGCCCTCGCCCGACCTGACCTGCCTTTCGGTCCGTCTCGCGATGCGCGAGGGGCGCCCGCTCGAGGCCCTGGACGAGCTCGACCTGGCCGTCGCGGCGGCCCCGGCGGAGCCCGCGATGCGCGTTCTCCGGGCCGAGCTGCGGCTGGAGATCGACAACCCAGCCGGTGCGGCGGCGGACGCGGCGGAGGCGGTGATCCTCGACCGCGGCAACCCGATCGCCAAGGCGCTGCTCGGAATGGCGCTGCTGGGGCTCGGCCGCGCGGCCGACGCCTCGACGTGCCTCGCCGAGGCGGTCCAGATGACGCCGGCCAACCCGTTCTTCCGCCAGGGCCTGGCCGAGGCGCGCGAGGCGAACGGCGACGTCGCCGGCGCGAAGGAGGTGCTGGCCGCCGGGATTGCCGCGTGCCCCGCGGCGACCGGTCTGCGCAACGCGGCGATCCTGCTGCGGATCCGGCGCGGCGATTTCGCCGATGCGGTCGCGGAGGCCGAGGCCGCGCGACGCGCCGGCGCGGTCGACGCCTGCGTGCTCGGGCTGAACGGCCACGCGCTGTCGAGCCTCGGACGGCACGACGAGGCGGCGTCCGTCTACCACGAGGCGCTGAAGCTGGGGCCCGATGATCAGTTACGTGCGGCATATGGTCGCGTCGTCCGGCGTGCTGCCGTCAGGCGATCGGGCGCCGGAGCCATATGTGCGCGCCGTGTTCGACGGCTATGCCAAGCGGTTCGAGAGCCATCTGCTGGCACTCGGCTACCGCGTGCCGGGGCTGATCCGCGCCGCGCTATTGCGTCATCTCCCCGCCCCGGCGCCGGACACGGTGCTCCCGCCGGTGCTGGATCTGGGCTGCGGCACGGGGCTGCTTGCGGTTGCGAGCTGCGACCTGCCGCTCGGCCCGTGGGTGGGCGTGGACATTTCCGCACGGATGCTGGCCGAAGCCGCCGACAAGCAGTTCTACGCCGAGCTGCACGAAGCCGATCTGATGACGGCCCTCCTGGCCGAGGAGCGGCACTGGCCGGTCATCCTCGCCGGAGACGTGTTCTGCTATTTCGGTCCCCTCGATGTCGCCTTCGCCCGCGTGCACGACCGACTGCTTCCTGGCGGCTTGTTCGTGCTCTCGCTGGAGGAGCGTACGCCCGCGCCCGAGGGCGCGTCGGCGTCGGACGGCGATTGGCGCCTGGGGCGGCAGGGCCGGTACGCGCACGATGACCGCTACGTCGAGGCGGCGGCCCGGTCGGCCGGACTGGAGATCCGCGCGCTCGACCGCGAGACGTTGCGCCGCGAGGCGGACGCGCCGGTGCCCGGGCTGCTCGCCGTGCTCGCCCGTCCGCGATGACCATCGGGGCTCCGGCGCGGACCAGGTCGCCGATAATTGCGCGCGACGAGGAGCCGCCGGTCGCGCGGCTGAGGCGCGCCCTCGCGCTGTCGCGTGACAGCGATCCCGAACCCGGCTTCGCTGCGCTGCGGAACTTGGCCGCGGCCTATCCCGCTTGGGACGAGCCGCTGCTGCGCCTCGCGCAAGGGCTCCGACAGGCGGGCGACGTCGCCGCGGCCGCGGCCGCGTACGACGCGGTCCTCGAGATCAACCCAGGGCGCCCGGAGGCGCTGCTCGGCCTCGCGGCGCTGCTCATGCAGCGCGGCGAGGCGGTCCGGGCGCAATCGCTGCTGATCCGCTGCTGTGGCATCGTGCCGGGACAGGCGGAGGCGTGGGACGCGCTGGGCATCTCGCTGCTGATGACGGACGACGCACCGACCGCCGAGTCCGCCTTCGCGGAGGCACAGCGCCTGGCCCCGCTCATGGTGGATTACGCGCTGCACCGGGCCGAGGCCGCGCTCGCGGCGGGATCGGCCGAGGCGGAACTGGCGCGCCTGGAATTGGCCAGCGGGGACGATCCACTGAACGTCGCGTCGCTTTGCGCGCGGGGATTGCTGCTGGACCGGCTCGGGCGTCGCGCCGAAGCCGCCGACATCCTGGAGGCGGCCGCCGCACTTGCGCCCGATGCCGTTGCTCCGGCGGTGCTGCTCGGGCGCGCGCTGGCCGCGCTGAGCCGGCCGCGCGAGGCGGAAGCCGCGCTGGCGCGGGCGATCGAGCTCGATCCGGGCAACCCGCAGCCGCGCAATGACCGCGCCGTGATGCTGATCCGAATGCAGCGCTACGCCGAGGCGAGGGACGTGCTGCAGGGCCTGATCGAGACGCACGGGCGTGAGCCGGCGGCGCTGTGCAATCTGGCCAACGCGACCGTCGCGCTGGGCGACCAAACCGAGGCGGTACGCCTCGCCGAGGAGGCGGTGGCGCTGGCGCCCGGCGCGGTGCTGCCCTGGCGCACGCTGTGCAACACGCTGCCCTATCGAGCGGGCATTGGCGGCGACGAATTGCTCCATGTGCTGCGGCAATGCGCCCGACGCCTGCCGCGCGCGCCGGCGCCGCGCTGGACCTGCCGTCCCGACCCCGACCGTCGCCTGCGGATCGGCCTGCTGTCGGGCTCGCTCAAGACCCATCCGGTCGGCTGGCTCACGGTCGCCGGCTTCGAGGCGCTGGACCCGGCGGGCTTCGAGATCGTCTGCCTGGCACAGGACGGCGCGGACGATCCGCTGGCACGACGCTTCCGCGCGCTCGCCTCGGGCTGGCACGAGGTGAGCGGGCTCGATGATCCCTCACTGGCGGCCCTGGCGCGCGAGTTGGCGATCGACGTGCTGATCGAGCTCGGTGGCTACGGCGAGGCGGGGCGGATGCCGGCCTGCGCGTTCCGCCTGGCGCCGGTGCAGGTGAAATGGGTCGGGATGCAGAACCACGGTACCGGCCTGCCCGAGATGGACTGGTTCCTGACCGATCGGTGGGAGACCCCGGAGGGATCCGAGCGCTTCTACGACGAGCGGCTGCTGCGCCTACCGGATGGGTACGTCTGCTACAGCCCGCCGGCGCACGCGCCGGACGTGGCGCCGTTGCCGGCGCTGGCCAATGGCTTCGTGACGTTCGGCTGCTTTAACAACCTCGCCAAGATCACCCCGTCGGTGATCGCCGCCTGGGCGAGAATCCTGCGCGATCTGCCGACCGCCCGGATGGTGCTCAAGACGCACCAATTCGCCGACGCGGCCACGCGCGATCGCGTACATGCGCGCTTCGCCGAAGCAGGGCATCGAGCCCTCGCGCATCGAGTTGCAAGGGGCGTCGGGACACCGGCAGTTCCTCGCGGAATACAACCGTGTCGATCTGGTGCTCGATCCCTTCCCGTATTCCGGCGGGCTCACGACGTGCGAGGCGCTGTGGATGGGCGTCCCCACGCTCACCCTTCCGGGGGAGACCTTCGCATCGCGCCACAGCGCGAGCCACATGTGCAATGTCGGGCTCGCCGACTGGTTGGCCGAGGACGTCGACGACTATGTGGCACTCGCCGCGCGCAAGGCCGCCGATATCGGCGCGCTCGCGGCGTTGCGGACGGACCTGCGGCCCTTGGTGCAAGCGAGCCCGCTTTGCGACGCGCGGCGGTTCGGCCGTGGCCTGGGCGCCGCCCTGCGCCACGCGTGGCGGGACTGGTGCATCCGGCAGACCGGCGCCCACCAATGAACGCCGGCCGAGCAACCAGAACGACCGGCGCCTATGCGCGCTTGGGTGCCGCCGGATGAGGGTCGGCAGAGGGGGCGGTGAAAGCGGGTGGCGAGCGGCCCGGAGGCGGCGCGCCGTCGGTCCCGGTCCGCTCCCAGATCCGGTACGCCGCAAGCTGCCGCTCGGTCGGAATGGACGACGTGACAGCTCCCGAATTCGGCGTGGAACTCGATGATGACCATGCCGAGCGCCCCGTCGAGGCGCAGCGAAGGGTTCGGGCGGGCGGTATCGACCGGCGGGAGTTGCGACGGGACGGCGTCGGGTGCGGGATCCTTGCTCCCGGAAACCTCCGCGACGGGGGCGGCGGCAGAAGCGGGGCGAACCGCGAGATCGTTCGGCATGACGGGCGACCTACTGCTGACGCCGTCCTGGCGCGGGCGATACATCTCAATATCCGCCACATTCGTGCACGAACGGTTAAGCGCGTCAGCCCGCCCGCCAGTTGAAGCGGGTGGCGAGCCAATGCCGCAGCTCCAGCAGCGTCGCCCGCATCGGCCGCCACCGCGCCGATGCTCGCCGCGGCACCCGCGCCGCTCACCGGGCGGACCGAGGCGGCATCCGCGGCCGCCTGCAACTCTGGCGAGCCCGCCGCCTGGGCACCGGCGCGACGCCAGAGTGCGACGATCGAAGCCGGCGTGAGCTGCGGCAGGACCAGCCCGAAATCGAGCCGCGCCGCCGACGCGGCCGCGGTATAGGCGTCGAACAGCCGCCCGGCGGGCGGCGCGCGGCGGAGCCTGGCATAGAGTTCGGTCGTCTGCGGCAGGTCGGGAAACAGCGGATCCCGCACGGAGCTGCCGCCGGCGTCAAAGGCGCCGAGCGAGAACAGCGGTCGCACGCCGGCCGGCGCCAGCATCGCGAGGCGGTCGGGCACATCTGGGCCGGACAGGAAGACCAGATCCAGCTCGCGCCGCCGGAATGCGTTGCGGATGGCGGCGGGCTCCGACAATCCGAAAACCGGCAGCGGCTCGGCGCCCAGCAGGTCGATCGCGAGCAGTGCCGCGAGTTCCGGCCCGCCTGGGCCAGAGGCGGCGATGCGCAGCCGATTGCCGGGCGCCAGCGTGGCCGGCCCCACCAGGCCGGCGACGATCCCCGGCGTCATGCCCGCCATCACCGGAACCCAGTGTGCCGCGTCGAACTGCGCACGCGGATCGCCGGCGAGCCAGGCGAGGGCGGCGGCTCCCGGCACCAGCAGCACCGTTGCGCCATCGGGCGCGGTTCTCGCATCGAACTGATTGGCGCCGGTCACGCCGTCGGCGCCGCCGGCGCTCAGCACGCGGACGGCCGGACCTTGCGGCAGGTAGCGCCCCAGCGCCGGTGCCAGCACCCGGCCCCAGCGGTCCAGCTCCCCGCCATCCGGCCCGGCGACGAGGATCGACGCTCCGGCCGGGAAGGGCATCGCCTGGGCCGCGACGGCGAATTGAGGACCGTGCGGGGCGCCCGCCAAAGCGGCGCCGGCCCACCCGATCGCGGGCAGGCTGGCCAGAAACCTGAGCGCGCGGCGCCGGCCTCGTGAAGGGCAGGTGGGGCGGCGCCAGGGCGTCGGTCATCGAGGGCTCCTCCCGCGGGGACGGCGCACGGCGATAAGCCCCCGCGCCCTCTCCTAGTCCGAAGCGCCCGGATGTCAAACCAGCCGTGCCGTCAGCGCGCCGGCGTGCCTATCGGTCGTAGGCGACCAGCGACTCGCAGGGCACGTCGAGCCGCTCGCGGCCGTTGAGGAAGGCGAGCTCGATCAGCGCGGCGGCGGCGGGCACCACGGCGCCCACCCGGCGCAGCAGGGCGATGCCGGCGGCCATCGTGCCGCCGGTCGCGAGCAGGTCGTCCACCACCACGATGCGCTGCCCCGGCTGCACCGCGTCGGCCTGGATCTCGATCCGGTCGGAGCCGTATTCCAGCGCGTAGTCGAGCCCGACCGTCTCGCCCGGCAGCTTGCCGCGCTTGCGCAGCATGATGAAGCCGCAACCGAGCTTGAGCGCCAGCGGTGCGGCGATCAGGAAGCCGCGGCTCTCGACGCCGGCCACGAGGTCGGGGTGGTAGGCGCGCACCGCGCGCGCCATCCGCCCCATCGCCACCTGCCAGGCATCGGCGTCCCGCAGCAAGGTCGAGATGTCGTAGAAGAGGATGCCGGGCTTGGGGAAATCGGGGATGCCCCGGATGTGATCCTTGAGGTCCATGAGCGGGGCTCCGGCTGCTGCCTGCGGGGTGTAGAGGGCGCCCGTCGCGTCGGCAACCTCGCCGGTTTTCTCCGGGCCCGGCGAGCGGCTACAAGCCGGCGCCATGCCCCGCGTGCTCATCGCCACCGTTCGCCGGCCTGGCCGGCTTCGTTCTCTATGTCGCCGCCGCCGTGACCCTGGCCGACCCGGTGGAGCGGCTGCACTGGAGCGTCCAGGCGCTGTATTTCCTTGCCGCCGGCCTGGCTGTGGACCATTCCGGCGCGCTGGCTGATGTACTGGGCGGCGCGACGCTGAAGGTCAGCAGCCGCCGGCGCATCTGCTCGCTTCACCGAAGCGTCATGGTATCGTGATGGCGCCGCAACGCGGCGGCTCTACGCCGCGAGCCACACACCTGGAGGAATACCGTCCGATGAAGCGTCGCACCCTGCTGCCGCCGCCGGCACCGTGGCGCTCGCCGCCGCACCGCTCGCCCGCCGCCGCGTGGCGCAGGCGCGGACCAAGATCGTCTGGTGGCACGCCATGACGGCGGCGCTGGGCGACGAGGTGAACCGGCTCGCCGCCGCGTTCAACGCCAGCCAGAGCGAGGTCGAGCTCACCGCGCTCTACAAGGGCAGCTACCCCGACACGCATGACCGCGACCATCGCCGCGTTCCGCGCCGGCCAGGCGCCGCATCTGGTGCAGATCTTCGAGGTCGGCACCGCGCTCGATGCTCGCGGCGGGCAAGGCGGTGAAGCAGGTCTGGGAGCTGGCGAAGGAGACCGCGACGCCGATCGACCCCGCCGCCTACATCCCGGCGGTGCGCGGCTATTACAGCCTGCCGGACGGGCGGATGGCCTCGATGCCGTTCAACTCCTCGACCGCGATCATGTGGATCAACCAGGACGCCTTCGAGAAGGCCGGGCTCGATCCCGCCAAGCCGCCCGCCACCTGGCCGGAGGTGTCGCGGCGGCGGCGCGCCGATCAAGGCGAAGGGCGGCCGCCGACGTGCCGGTGACCACCGCCTGGCCGAGCTGGATCCAGTTCGAGCAATACAGCGCCCTGCACGACATCCCGTTCGCGACCAAGGCCAACGGCTTCGAGGGGCTCGACGCCGAGCTCGTGGTCAACAGCGCCAAGCATGTGAAGCACGTGCAGCGGCTGATCGACATGGCCAAGGAGGGCACTTCAAATACGCCGGCCGCGACAACGCCCCGGACCCGCTGCTGATCTCCGGCCAGGCGGCGATCAGCTTTCGACTCGTCCGGCCTGCGCGGCGATCTGGTGAAGAGCGCGAAATTCGCCTGGGCGCCGGCGATGCTGCCCTATGACCCGGCGCTGATCGCGACGCCGCTGAACTCGATCATCGGCGGCGCGAGCCTGTGGCCGATGACCGCGCCGGGCCGCACGCCGGCCGAATACAAGGGCGTCGCGTCGTTCCTGCTGTTCCTGTCCACCCCGGAGAACGCCGCCGCCTGGCACCAGCACACCGGCTACGTTCCGGTGACGCTCGCCGGCTACGAGCTGTCGCGCAAGCAGGGGTTCTACGAGAAGAACCCCGGCGCCGACCTGCCGATCCACCAGCTTACCCGCGGCACGCCGACCGCCAATTCCAAGGGCCTGCGCCTCGGCCGGCTGCCGGAGATCCGCAACATCATCCAGGAGGAGCTGGAAAAGGCGCTGGCCGGCGAGCAGGGCGCGCAGGCGGCGATGGACAGCGCGGTGGCGCGCGGCAACAGGGTGCTGCGCGAGTTCGAGCGGTCGGTGCGGACCTGACCTGGCCGTCGTCGCGGGAACGCCCTGATTGGATCGGCGCACGATCTTCCCGCACCGGGTGCTGCCGGTGCTGCTGGTGGCGCCGCAGCTGCTGCTGACGGCGTTCTTCTTCCTGTGGCCGGCCGCGCAGGCGATCTGGTCGAGTTTTACCCTGCAGGACCCGTTCGGCCAGAGCAGCGTGTTCGTCGGGTTCGAGAATTTTTCCCTGTTGCTGGGCGACCCGCTGTACCGGCAATCCATGCTGCTGACCCTGTTCTTCTGCGTCGCGGTCAGCGCGATCTCGATGGGGGTGGCTTTGCTGCTGGCGGTGTTCGCCGACCGCGAGATACGGGGCCGCGCGATCTACCGCACCCTGCTGATCTGGCCCTACGCGGTCGCCCCCGCCATCGCGGCGGTGCTGTGGCTGTTCCTGCTGAGCCCGCGCATCGGGCTGCTCGGGCGTTGGCTGGACGCGGCGGGCATCGACTGGAACTATTACGTCAACGGCGGCCAGGCGCTGGCGATGGTGATACTGGCGAGTGCCTGGAAGCAGGTGAGCTACAATTTCATCTTCTTCGTCGCCGGCCTGCAATCCATCCCCCGCGCGGTGATCGAGGCCGCCCGCATGGACGGCGCGCGCGGCTGGCGCCGCTTCCGCACCATCACCTTCCCGCTGCTCTCGCCGACGATCTTTTTTCTGCTGGTGGTGAACCTCGTCTACGCCGCGTTCGACACGTTCGGCACCATCTGGGCGCTGACCAAGGGCGGCCCCGGCAAGGCGACCGAGACCCTGGTGGTGAAGGTGTATCGCGACGGCTACCTCAACACCGACATCGGCTCCTCGGCCGCGCAATCGGTGGTGCTGATGGTCGCGGTGATCGCGCTGACGGCGGTTCAGTTCCGGTTTCTTGGGCGACGACGCAGCGATGAGCCGGCGAAGCGCGGAACCCGAAGCCGCCGCCGATCGCCGGATCGTCGTCCAGCCCCGCCCGACCGTCGGATACGGGGCACGGCTCGCAGGGCGTGACCATCCGCCGGGGAGGCGTTGCTAGATCTGAACGACGGACGACAGCTGGAACGTCTGCCCGAGCGGGTTCTCGCCAATGCGCAACGTCTTGTCGTTGACGAAAACATAAGGTGGGACGGGCAGATGTATGGCGCAGGCACGCCCTTGTAGACGCGTCCCGCGAGTATCGGTACTTCGACCCATGGCACGGGCAAAAATAACCGCCGAGCCAGTTCGGTAGCCAGCGAGACCGGGTTGGGTTTTGGCATCTATCCCGGCAGGCAACCAAGGTGGGTGCAGATCCCGACCAGCACCGCGTAGGTCGCTCGGACCGATCGATGCCAGTTTTCCGCATAAGGCGGCTGCTGATGAACGGAGGACGATGGGTCTGATAGCAGCGAAACGAGAACCGGCGTTCGCAGCTTTTCAGCGCGTCTGGCGTGCGGTTGACGATGAGGATCGGCGGGCCGCGCCACAGCACGATGATCCTGCGAGCCGGATCAGCTTCGATAGGCCTATATCAATCGGCGGCCGGCGACGATGACGTCGGCGAGGGATTCATCGAGTAGGATGAACGGCCAGGCGATGGCTTCCAGCGCTTGGCCATGCCGAGAGCGCGATCGGGCAAGCAGATCACGGCGCCTCGGTTCTCCAGGCGGAAGGGCATGAGAAGGACCCGGCGGTGAAATCTCCTGCAGATTAGCGAGCCTCCGTCCCTAGTTTGACCGAAACATGCCAATTCGTCCATCTGCCGATCGGACTGGTCTGGATCGCCGGTTTGACACATGCCGCCGCTTTGCTCGGCGTGGCGCTGGCGATCGGAAAGATCGTCAATTACTCGAAGTTGCTTAAGCGACCGCCGCCAGCCCGTTTTTGGCGATGAGTGACAGCAGCTTGAGAGACGGGCCTTGCGGGTGCTTCTCGCCGTGCTCCCACTGGCTCACAAGCCCCGTGGTTACGTTGAGATAGCGGGCGAACACCGCTTGGCTGGCTCCTTCCCGCTCCCGCAGGGCGCGGATTTGCGCGGGCGTCAGGGGCCGCACGGGCGTCAGGCGGGCCGCGTCGAACGCCGCAGGGTCTGCTTGTCCATCAGCCCCGCGTTGTGCAGGCTTTCCGCCGTTTCGTGAACCGAGGCCATTGCCCGGCCGCGATACTGCTTACTCATTGCCCTTACCTCCATCAGAACCCCGGCGGCAACCGCCCTGGCGAGCGCCGCGTCGTCGTAAGACAGCAGCTGGCCGCGAGCAGTCTTGAATGCAGCCAGGGCGTCGTCGCGGATGTTGTCCTGCTCGTTCTTGGTGAAGCCGTGGACGAAGCAGGCCCGCGAGCCCGCCCGGAACAGGATGATCGTGCGAAACCCGCCCGACTTCCGCCCCCGGCGCGGGCGATGCGCTGCTTGATGACTCCGCCGCCAAGATCGGCGCGATCATTCCGCTCCTCGCCCTGCCGATCGCTCGCGGGCATGACGACTGGGAGCGCCGCGAACGGGCTGGACAATCGCGATTGACAGTATAACTAACTAACGGCTATACTGCCCCAATGCCCACCGGCGCCCCGCCCCTAACCGGCACGATCCATCGCTTCGGCGGCTTCATCGAGCAGCTCAAGCTGGCGGTCGCCCAGGGCATCGGACGGAAGCACGACACGCTGGGGCCGCTCGCGGTGGTGCTCTGGAACTATCTCGGGCGCACCCTGCGGCGGCTCGCCGCCCTCCAGGCGCGGCTCGAGGCGGGGACGCCGCTCGCCCCACGCCCCCGCTTGGCCGTGTCGCGGTCCGCGTCCGGCCGGCGGGCGGCGGATCACCACGGCGGCCGCCTCCCGCGCGGGGCGGTGCTGGCGCAATTTCATGCGGGGCATTTCTGCGCCGCACTCGGCGGCTGGTGGACGAGCCGGAGATGCGGTCGCTGATCGCGGCGGCGCCGCAGGCCGGGCGGCTGCTGCGGCCGCTCTGGCGGATGCTCTCCGCCGATCCGCTTCCCGAGGCGCTGCGCCCGCCGCGCAGGCCACGCCGGCCGAGGCAACCCCTCGCGTCCACGACGGAGCCCGCGAACCCGGCCACGCCCGCCGCGCCGCCCCCGGACATGCCGCCCTGGCCGACGCCGCGCCGCGCCGGCCGAACCGCCGCCGCTCCCGACATTCCGGCCAGGCCCGCCTTTTCCGGCGTGACGCGAACAGCGCGTCGGCACGCGCTAAATGTTACGGTATCGCAATCTTATGCGAGCTTTGGCCGCGGCGCCGGCCCCTTTGCCGCGATGAGCGACACGGCAATCCAGGCGAATCAGCGGCCTTGACCTCCCGACCCCATTCGCGGAGGCATTGGCGAATGAGAGATCGGCGCATGAGAACCCGCCCGGACTGGATCGCGCACGGCGTCCTCCTGCTCGGCATCGCGCTGTTCGCGCTCCCCGTGTGGCTCGCCTTCGCCGGCTCGACGCAGGACCCCGACGCCATCGCGCGCGGCGAGCTTTCCCTGCTGCCGCGCCTCTCCGGCCTCGGCGTGTATGAAAAAGTGCTGACCGAGGGCGTGCCCGGCGTGACGCCGGTGTGGCACATGCTGCTGGTCTCGCTCGGCATGGCGCTGGCGATCGCCACCGGAAAAATACATCATCTCGCTGCTGTCGGCCTATGCCGTCACGTTCTTCCGCTTCCCGTTCCGCATGACGGCGTTCTGGACCATCTTCATCACCCTGATGCTGCCCGTGGAGGTGCGGATCATCCCGACCTACGCGGTGATGGCCGATTTCGGGCTCATCAACCGCTTTTCCGGCCTCACCCTGCCGCTGATCGCCTCGGCCACCGCGACCTTGCTGTTCCGCCAGGTGTTCCTCACCATCCCCGACGAGCTGGTGGAGGCGGCGCGGATGGACGGGGCGGGGCCGTGGCGGTTCCTGCGGGACGTGCTGATCCCGGTCTCGGCGGTCAATCTCGCGGCGCTGTTCGTGATCCTGTTCGTCTATGGCTGGAACCAGTATCTCTGGCCGCTGCTGGTCGCCACCGACCCCTCGCTCGACACCATCAATATCGGCCTGGTGAAGATGATCGGGGTCGAGACGCAGACCGCGTGGGATCGGGTGATGGCGACCGCGGTGCTCGCGCTGCTGCCCCCCGTGGCGGTGGTGCTGCTGATGCAGCGCTGGTTCGTCGCCGGGCTCACCGAAGGGGAGAAATAATGGCGACCCTGGAGATCGCCGGCCTGCAAAAATCCTTCGGCGCGACGCCGGTGCTGCACGGCGTCGATCTCACCCTGGCCGACGGCGAGATGCTGGTGATCGTCGGCGCGTCGGGCTGCGGCAAGTCGACCATGCTGCGGCTGGTGGCGGGGCTGGAGACGCCGAGCGCCGGGCGGATCGTGCTCGACGGGCGGGACATCACCGCGCTCGATCCGTCGGCGCGCGACATCGCGATGGTGTTTCAGAATTATGCGCTCTACCCGCATATGAGCGTGTTCGACAACATGGCCTACGCGCTCAAGGTGCGCGGCCTCTCGCGGGCGGACATCCGCCGGCGGGTCGAGCAGACCGCCGCGATGCTGGGGCTCGACGCGCTGCTCGCCCGCAAGCCGCGCCAGCTCTCGGGCGGCCAGCGGCAGCGCGTGGCGATGGGCCGGGCGATCGTGCGCGAGCCGAAATTGTTTTTGTTCGACGAGCCGCTGTCCAACCTCGACGCCAAGCTGCGGGTGCAGATGCGCGCCGAGATCCTGCGATTGCAGCGCCGCATGGGCGTCACCAGCCTGTACGTGACACACGACCAGGTCGAGGCGATGACCCTGGGCGACCGGCTGCTGGTGCTGCACGAGGGCCGCCCGGCGCAGCTCGCGACGCCGATGGAGGTGTTTTCCAGGCCCGCCGACACCTACGTGGCCGGCTTCATCGGCGCCCCGGCGATGAACCTGCTGCCGGCGACCCTGACTGACGGCGGAACCGCGCTGCGCCTCGATTGCGGGAAGCTGGTCCCGCTCGACGGCACCTGGGACGGGCCGGACGGACGGCGGCTGACCGTGGGCATCCGTCCCGAGGATCTGGTGCCCGGCGAGGGCGGGCTGACCCTAGCCGTGGAGCTGGTCGAGCGTCTCGGCTCGGAATCGCTGGTGCACGGCCGCATCGCCGGCCCTGGGGTCGCCGGCGCTTCATCCGGAAGCGCTGGGGCCGTTGGAAACGAAACGCTGGTGGTGAAGCTGCCGGGGCCGGTCGCGGCCAGCGGCGCCATCCCGCTGATCCTGCCCGCCGCGCGACTGCATGTGTTCGACGGCGACACCGGACAACGGATCGAGTTGATTGCGCGGGAAAAGCCGCTGCAACGGCTTGCTGGCGCGAACGCCGCTCGATAGGGTTCCGCCGGCGTTCCAAAAAGGGTGGCTCACTCGCATGGGTCTGCGTCCGGCGGCCTCCGTTCCCCCGATCAGCCCGGAGGAGATGGATCAGATGATCTCCCGCGCCGGGCTGGTGCTCAACCACGGCCAGATCGGCGACCTGGTGCTGGCCTGGAGGCAAGTGGTCCAGTTGAGCGCGCTGATCCCCCGCGACCGGCCGCTCGCCGACGATTTTTCCGTGGTCTTCCGATTGCCGCCGCCGCAGCCGAGGAAGCGCGCGGCCGCCAAGTCCCGCGCGGCGCCTCTGGCGAAGGCGGGGGCAGCAAAGGCGCGGGCGAAGAAACCGAGCACGCCGAAGCGGCCGGCGGGCCGCAAGACGGCCCCGAAAAGGCGATGAAAGGCACCGTTCCGGCCTTTCCGACCATCGCCGAAGCCGCCAGGCTGATCGCCAGCAAACGTCTCTCCCCGGTCGAGCTGACCCGCGCGCTGCTGGCGCGGATCGAGGCGGTGGACCCCAAGCTCGACGCCTTCATCACCGTCACGCCCGATCGCGCGCTCGCCGCCGCGCGCGCCGCCGAGCGGGCGATCCGGGCGGGACGCAAGGGGCGGCTGCTCGGCATTCCGCTCGCCTACAAGGACATCTTCGAGACCGCCGGGGTGCTGACCACGGCGTATTCGCGGCTGCTCGCGGAGAACGTGCCGGAGCGCGACGCGGAGACCGTGCGCCGCCTCTCGGCCGCCGGCGCGCCGATGCTGGGCAAGCTCGCGACGCATGAATTCGCGATCGGCGGCCCCTCCTTCGACCTGCCCTGGCCGCCGGCGCGCAACCCGTGGGATCTGCGCCGCTTCACCGGCGGATCGAGCTCGGGCGCGGGGGCGGCGGTGGCGGCGGGGCTGTGCCTGGGCGCACTCGGCTCCGATACCGGCGGCTCGATCCGGCTGCCGGCGGCCTATTGCGGCATCGCCGGGCTCAAGCCGACGCCGGGCCTCGTCTCCCGCCGTGGCGTGATCCCGCTGGCGCCGAGCCTCGACACGGTGGGGCCGATGGCCTGGACGGCGGAGGATTGCGCGATCCTGCTCGATGCGCTGGCCGGCCCCGATCCGGGCGATCCGGCCTCGGTCGCCGGCCCGGACGTGGGTTATGCGCGGGCCATCGCGAGCCCGGTTTCGGGCATGAGGATCGGCGTGCTGCGCCAGTTCTACGAGCGCGACGTCCCCGCCTCGCCCGACGTGCAGCGGATGATGACGGCCGCCCTCGCCACCTTGCGCGGCCTCGGCTGCCGGATCGAGGACGCGAGCTTGCCGCCGGTGCAGGAATACAACGCGGTCGGCCGGATCATCATCTCGTCCGAGGCTTATGCGATGCACGAGGCCAACCTCAAGACGCGGCTGTCGGATTTTTCGCGGGTGTTCCGCCAGCGCGTGCTGGCCGGGGGATTGCTGCGCGCGGCGGACTACATCGCGGCCCAGCGCCGCCGGACCGATCTCATCGCCGCCACCGCGCGGGTGTTCGAGCGGTTCGACGCGCTGGTCTACCCGGCGACGGCGGGGGCCGCGCCGATGCTGACCGAGCAGCGACCCGATGACGGCTTCCTGCGGCCGCTGCTGACCACGGTGGCCAACGTCGCCGCGGTGCCCGCCCTCGTGGTGTGCGGCGGGCGCACCGCGGCGGGCCTGCCGCTCGGCCTCGAGATCATGGGGCCGGCCTGGGGCGACGCGACCGTGCTGCGCCTCGGCCACCATTTCGAGCGCGCCGCCGGCACGCGGAGCACGCGCCCGGCCCTGTAGCCGGGCGCCTTCGGGCACGCGGAACCGCTCGGGATGGTGATGGTTGCTGGTCGGAGTGAGAGGATTCGAACCTCCGGCCCCTGCGTCCCGAACACAGTGCTCTACCAGGCTGAGCTACACTCCGGCCAAGGCGCGGCATATAGCGGCGCGCGCGGGATCGGGCAAGCCGCCCGCGTCACGCCGCTTGGAATCGGGCCGCAATCAGGCGGCCAGGCTGCGGGAGGACGGCTCCGTCGAGCAGAACCTGCCATTCTGGGTGAGATAGTCCCAGACGTCCGGCTGCTCGTGGCCGACCCGGTCGAGCAGGCTGCCGAGTTCGCTGAAGCAGGGCTGCCGCGGTCCGTGATAGTCGACCAGCGGACCCAGGGCCTGGAAATAGATCGAGTTCGATTGCAGGAGCCGGAGCAAGGGCCGCTCCATGACGGCGCACCAGTGCGTCGTGCCGAGTTCGTGGCTCAGCCTGACCAGGCCCTGCACCAGGCCGAGACGCATCAGGCCGGTCGAAAGCCCGCTCCGGCGCTCCTTCGAGATCGCGAACCGGGAGATCTCGACGGTCGATTCGAGCGGTATGTCGCCCAGCACGCGCGGCTGGCAGACCGCCTGCAACGGGAAGCTGCTGTCGGGATCCTCGGCGGACGAGAGCACCATCCGGACGGTTCCCACGATCTCCCCACGGTCGCGGCTGATGAGCACCACGTGACGGGAGCGCTCGTCATATTCGTCGTATTCCAGATTTCCGACGCCGTTCAGGAAACCTCGTTCGACGCAATAGACTTGATGTCTGAGTTGAAAGGACTGTCGGATCAGCGACGGTTCGTCGGCGACCACCACGTCGTATTCGTCGCGGACGGCAAATACCGCCTCTGTCAATGACATCTGGTTCATTCTAGCTCCCCCGCTTCACCAAAAGGCGCCTGTCGTGACCTGCGTACTGGGCGTCAATAGCTGGTTTTTAGCCGGAACCGTCCAGTCCTGGCTCCAAGGATTGTAGATCAGCCGCACGGTGCTTGGGCTGATTGTCGCTGGGCCGAGTTTTTTCTCGGATCGTTGCCATTGTTTTATAACAACAATGGTTTGGTATCGAACGTCTGCCTCCGATCGGGACCTTCCGGCGATCGCGTTCAGTGATGTACCCGATTGCAGTCGGAACGTCCATCACCGGGCCGTGATCAAGAGGTTAAATCTCGATCAACCGAAGATTGATTGCTGACTGATTATTTAGTCAAATGGTTGATAAACGGTATACGCGCTCATCGACAGACCCGAGCGACCGCGCACCGGCCAGAACCCACATACTTCAGCATTCAAGGCGTTCCGCCGCTCTCAGGGCCACACAGCGTCGGCCCATGTCAAGAGAATAGCCTCGTCCAGCAGTCCGGTTTGGCTGACCGCCGACCAGCGGCTCTCACCGAATTGATCGCGCAGGCGTGACCACTCTCGCCTGACCACCGCGCCGATCGCCTCGGGGTAGTCGGCCGCGCCGGTCACCCAGCCGATCGCCGTGTCTTTCGCGAGAGGAGACGCACTCTCGCCGTCATCGGAGACGGCCAACACAATCTTGTCGGTCCCTGGCAAGGGCGTCGCGGTGTAAGTAGATGGCCAGAATGCGCCCTTCTGCGGTTGATCGCGCCAGCGCAAAGTAAAAAGATGCCGGGAGAGAGGAACAATGCTGGAGGGCGGCGTCGACTGTCCCGGATCGACCGTGAATATCATTCCGGCGACGGGATCGGGCGTCGGCACCACGGTCGCGCCCAGCCGAGGATGGCGGAGCTGCACCCGCTCGAGCAGGATGGCCGCGACGGCCACGTCCAGCGCCGAGGACAAGGGCGGGGGCGTCCCCAGGCCCCATCCGGCCAGAATCCGCTCGATGAAGGGATCGGTGCTGTCCCTGAACCAACCCCGCAGCACCAGCCGCTCATCGGCCGTGAAGAGGTCGACGGATGGCTGCGGGCCTGACCAGCCACTGAGCATCAAAGCGGCCTTCGGTGGGATGATCCCAAACTTGAACGAGCTTAATGGCTGAAAGTTGTTCGCGCTATGCTCGCAATCGCTTGTGCCGCCGCTACCGAACGTTGGGCCCGCTATTGCGAGACGGCGAGGACGCGCTCGGCATCTTGCCCGTCGGCCCGATGATCGCGCTCGATCAGCTCGCCCAGCGGGCGGCGGGTCGAGCGCGTCACCGGCAGCCTTGGCCGCGGCTGCCCGATCCGGCCGATGAACACGAAGCGATCCGCGCTGTCGCCCAGCGCATGACGAAAGCGCGTCGCCAACGCCTCCGCCTTGCGGACGACCGCCGGGTCGGCGGAGAAAATTGTCTTTGCCTCGCCGTACTGTGCGAAGGCCAGGATGGCGAGTGCCGGCTGCATCGCCAGCCCGAGCCGGCTGGCCTCCAACCAGAAACGCTGCACGCCCTCGCCGACGCGCAGCAGCGCCTCGACGCGCCGGTCCGTCCCCGGCTCCGTCTCGATGGCCGGATCGGCCGGCCGCATGGTGAAGAACGCGCCGCTTGCCAGTCCCGGCAGCAGGTCGAGCTGCGCCGCGGTGCTCCAGGTGCCGCCGAGGCGATTGAGCAGGCGGAGGCGCGACCAGCGGCGCATCGCCCAGCGCATGATCGCCAACGTCGCGCGATCGAGGCCGACCGCGCCGCCGGGAATCCCGACGGGGCTGTGCTTGCGCCCGAAATCCAGCATCCGTCGATGCACTTCGTAGGCCTCGGGCGTGCGCAGCCGGATGTCCGTCGCGCGCGCGCCGAGCAGCGCGAGGCGCAGCCGGGCGCCGAGCGAATGATGCCATGCCAGTCGGACATCGGCGCCGGCGGCATCCGCCAGGCACTGTTTCTCCGCCGTGCTCAGCGGCCGGGCGCGATATCGCCGCCGATCGACCGAACGCTGCATCAGATGCGGCAGCCAGCGACTCGGCGCGACCGACGCATCGGGCGGGAAATCCACCCGCACGGCATGGCGGCGAGGCGAGCCCTGCAAGCCGGCTTCCGGCAATCCCTCATACGACCAATTCATCGCGCGCCCCCAGCCGGTCGCGGCGACGCGCAGGCTCTCCAGCAGGACGCCGCCGGCGATCAGCGTCGGCTCCCCGTCGCGGTATTCGTAGACGTTGTCGGCATGGTCGGCGTCGAGCCACACGCGGACGCCATTCTCGCCCAGGATCTCGAAGCGCCAGGGCTGCACGTTGTCGCCGCTCGGCGCCCAGCGCGCGGCGCGCAGGATCTCCTCGATCGGCGAGACGGGGGGCGGCTCGGCCGGCGGCGGCGTCTGCCGCGCCAGCGCCGCGAGGCCGCGCTTGCCCAGCGCGATCTTGAGGCTCTGCAGCGGCCCCGCATTGCCCCAGCGCAGCCGCGTCACCGCCAGCTTGCCGACGTAGGGTCGTAATGATGGTGATACGGAACCGGGAGAACGCCGCTGCGGCCCAGCATCAGCTTCACGGCGTTGACGGCGGCGACCCCCGAGCAGAGTTGGCAGGACGCCCCGGTGGAAGGGCCGCGTTTGTTCGCGAGGTCGAGCCGCGACGGGTCCACCAGGTACGCGCGATGCAGCCCGCGCGGCACGAGCCCGACCAGGAAGCGCAAGTACTGCTCGAGCTCCGGCTTGCCCTCGAGGCGAAAATAACTCTCGAAACTCATATGGCCCGGCAGGAAGGCGAGGAAGCCCACGCCCATGCCGATCGGCGCGGCGCACAATGCCGGGATGCCAAGCTCGGCGCAGCGCGCGTACACCTTGCGGCGGATGCCGAGCACGAAATAGTCGAAGCCGTCGACGAACACGTCCACGCCGTCGAGGAAGGCGTCGATGTTGCTGTCGTCGATGCCCTGGTCGAACCGCCGGATCAGCACCTCCGGATTGATCGAGCGCGCCATCTCCTCCAGCACCTCGGCCTTGGGCCGCCCGATGGTCGCGGTGTTGGCGCCGATCTGCCGGTTGAAGTTGACGATGTCGAAACGGTCGAAATCGGAGATGCTGAAGGCGCCGACGCCGAACCGCGCCAGGGTCAGGAGGTGGACGCCGCCCACCCCGCCCATGCCGGCGATCGCGACGCGCTTGAACCGCAGGGCCTGCTGTTCCCACTCGGTCAGCCAGCCGATGTTGCGGTCGAATGCGAGGTCGTAAGAGAACCGCGGCATCTATTCCCCCAAGCTAATCAGGACCACCCGGAGTGATCCGCCGGGTCCGGTCGCCAAAAAAATCACCTCCGTCGTGATCCCGGCCTGCTGGTGCAGGATTTTGCCACGTCGGGCGCCTCCGGCCGCCCCCGATCGCGACAGTGGAACAGGATACCGCGAACTCTCGGTTCCGACTTGGCTGTGTCGGGAAACTTTACACGCCGTTCAGGAGAAAAAGCACGGCGATTTTGCAACCATTGGGCACTAGAGCCGTGAACGCAGGCAAACAACCGAGAGAATCAGGCGCATACCGCCGTCATCTCGGTCATGCCGCTGAACCCCGCCAATGCGGCATCTCATAATTCGACAGGCGCCTCGAAAAACGATCCGGACCTCACGAAGTCGGGAGAAATTGGCTTCGGACTCGCGATCTGCTGGCCGAGTTGTCGGGAATTCTTACACCGTTTCTCTTTCATATCGGTTTGGCGCGCCATTTTCCCAGGATTCGCCAGGGGTTCGGCGCGTTGGCCCGGCCCTTGCATCCGATGTGAGTAGTCTGTCATGCGGGTCGCCAACGGGGCGGCGGTACGACGGAAGGGCTCTGGGCCGACGGAAAGGGATCAAGAACTATGAAGCGCACAAAACTCTGGGCCGATCTTGCGAAGGGCACGGCGCTCGCTGGGCTGTTGGGCGTGTCGATGATCGCCAGCGCCAACGCGGCGGCGGTGGTGACGATCACGGCCAATCCGTCCGGCGCCGGGCTGTCGAACGCGGGTCCGTTCAGCTTTAACGGCATTCGCACGTCCGACTTCTCCAGCATCAACCTGAGTTCGGCGGCCGGCAGCACCTCTTTCACAGAGACGGGATTCCTGCCGATCGCGTCCTTCGATCCGAACAACTTCACGCCGCCGGGGCTGAATGGCTCGGCTGGGGCGAACCCGTATGGCCTGTACATCGCCTTCACGGCGAATGGCTCGCTGACGTCGGTTGGCAGTGGAATTCTGACGGGCGCTTTCTCCAGCGTCAATTTCACCTTCATGGGTGACCCTGGGTTCGACAGCAGCTTCAATCACTTCAGTGCGACGCATCAGGTCTCCTGCGTGGGTTGCGGCAACGACATCACGCTGGCGAGCGGCACGTTGTTCCCGGGCGGCACGAACCAGGCGATCATCGGCGCTTCCAGCAGCACCAATCCTCTGCCGTCGGCTTTCGTCGATCTGCTGTTCAACGCGACAAACGGCAGCTTTTTCACCTCTCCGCCCGTTCCGTTCTCGGTGGATCTCAAGAGCCAGTTCAGCAACACCTCGTTCGTGACGAACCGCTACACGACGAGTTTGCCGCCTGGCGTGGGAGAGGTGGTGACGATTGGCACCACGGCCGGCCAGGGCGGCTCCGGTTCCGGTCAGTTCGTGTCGACAGCCGTTCCCGAGCCCGCCTCGATGGCGATCCTCGGCGCCGGTCTGGTCGGCCTCGGGCTGATCCGCCGCCGCAAGAGCTGAGCTTCGACGCCACTCGACGGAAACGGCGCCCTCGGGCGCCGTTTTTCGTTGCGGACTCGACGGGATGGCAGGACCTTGTTCCTGCTAGAAAATGCAAACTCTGCTTGACGCTCCGCGCCGGAGGGTCAAAAAGTCACGCCAACGGGAGCGGACCCACGCTCACCCCGTCCGCTTAACCACTCGTTAGGCAATTCCTGACATCCAGGCCCGACAGAGGTGCCCCTGTTGGAACCCTACCTCGCCACGCGTGCCATCCGCGTCCTGCCGATCCTCGTCGCTCTCCTCCTGGTGCCCGTGGCACTCCGGGCCGGGGAGCCGCGACCCGTCCGGGTCCAGACCGTCGAGATGACCCCCTCGGAGGTCACGCTGACCTATTCCGGCACGGTCCAGGCGCGGGTGGTGGCCGATCTCGGGTTCCGCGTCGCCGGCAAGGTGATCGAGCGGCCGGTCAATATCGGCGACTTCGTCAAGGCCGGGCAGGTCATCGCCAAGCTCGACCCCACCGATCTCAGCCTCAACCACCAGGCCGACGAGCAGGCGGTCGCCGCGGCGAGGGCGGCGGCGGTGAACACCAGGGCCGAGTTCGAGCGGTACGGCAAGATGGGATCCAAATCCGCCGCCTTCCTGCCCTCCGAGTTCGACAAGCGCCAGGCCGCGATGCTGAGTGCCGAGGCCCGGCTGGCGCAGGCCGAGCGGCAATTGGCGCTCGCCGGCGACCAGCTCTCCTACACCACCCTGACCGCCGACGCGGACGGCCTGATCACCGCGCTTCCGGCGCAGGTCGGCCAGGTGATGACGGCCGGCCAGACCGTCGCGAGCATCGCCTACGCGGCGGAGACCGAAGTGCTGGTGGACGTGCCGGAGAACCGGCTCGCCGAGGTTCGGGCCGCCACGGACGTGTCCGTGACGCTCTGGTCGAGCCCTGGCGAGATGCTGCGCGGCAAGCTGCGGGAGGTCGGCGCGCTCGCCGATCCGGCCAGCCGCACCTTCGCGGTCAGGATCACCCTGCTCGACCGGCCGCACAACCTCGCCTTGGGCATGACGGCGGCGGTGCGCTTCACCCATCCGGCCGGGTCCCCGGTCGCCGTTCTGCCGGCCACCGCGATCGCCGATCAGGGCGGACACCCCGCGGTCTGGGTGCTCGATCCACAGCGCGAGCGCGCCGCCCTGCGGCTCGTGCAGGTCGCCGCCTACCGGGCCGACGGAACCGTCGCCATCGCCTCGGGGCTTGCCTCCGGCGACGAGGTGGTCACCGCCGGCAAGCTCCAGCTCGACCCCGACATGCCGGTGACGGCCTGGACTGGCCCCACCCGATGAGCGGGCCCCGATGAACGGCTTGCGATGAGCGAGCCCCAATGAGCGAGCGAAGACTGGGCCGCGAGGGGCGCCTGAACCTGTCCGCCTGGGCGCTGCGGCATCGTGTCATCACGCTCTACGCCATGCTGGCGATCCTGGCGGCGGGGGTCTGGGCCTACATGGCGCTCGGGCGGGCCGAGGATCCACCCTTCACCATCAAGCAGATGATCGTCGAGGCCGACTGGCCCGGCGCCTCGGCCGCCGAGATGGCGCGCGAAGTGACCGACCGGATCGAGCGCAAGCTCGAGGAGCTGCCCTCGCTCGACTACACCGAGAGCGCCACCCAGCCGGGCCGCGCGATCATCACCATCTCGCTGCGCGATGACACGCCGCCGGCCAACGTGCCCAATCTCTGGTACGAGGTGCGCAAGAAGATCGGCGACATCCAGGGCACCTTCCCGGCCGGCGTGCGCGGGCCGTATTTCAACGACGAGTTCGGCGACGTGTTCGGCATCCTTTACGGCTTTACCGGGGACGGCTTCAGCCTGCCCCAGCTCAAGCATGTGCTGGAGGACGTGCGCGAGCAGCTGCTGAGCGTGCCCGGCGTTGGCAAGGTGCAGATCTTCGGCGAGCAGGAGGAGCGCATCTATGTCGACTTCTCCTACCGCAAGCTGGCCGAGCTGGGACTCGACGCGCAGGCGATCTTCGACGTCATGCGTCGCGAGAACGGCGTGGTCGCCGGCGGCTTCGTCGACACCAAGCACGACCGCGTGTTCGTCCGCACCGGCGCCGGGATCGACGGCCCGGCGATGCTGCGCAAGCTGCCGATCGGCGTCCACGGGCATCTGGTGCCGCTCTCCGACCTCGCGACCATCACCCGGGGCACCGTGGACCCGCCGGAATCGACATTCCGCGTGAACGGCCGGCCGGCGCTGGCCCTCGGCATCTCGATGGCGAAGGGCGGCAACATCCTCGATCTCGGCCGGCGGATCGACCAGCGCATGGCCGAGATCGCGCCGACCCTGCCGCTCGGGGTGAACGCCGTGCGGGTGAACGACCAGCCCGACGTCGTCGCCAAGGACGTCGGCGAGTTCCAGGACAGCTTCCTCGAGGCGCTGGCGATCGTCCTGCTTGTAAGCTTCGTCACCCTGGGCTGGCGCACCGGCCTGGTGGTCGCGATCAGCGTGCCGGTGGTGCTGGCCGGCACATTGGTCGGCATGAAGCTGCTGGGCATCGACCTGCAGCGGATCTCGCTCGGCGCCATGATCATCGCGCTGGGCCTGCTGGTGGACGACGCCATCATCGCGGTCGAGACCATGCTGGTGAAGCTGGAGCAGGGCTGGGACCGGCTGCGCGCCGGCAGCTTCGCCTTCACCGCCACCGCCTTCCCGATGCTGACCGGAACCTTGGTGACGGCGGCGGGCTACCTGCCGATCGGCCTCGCCCAGTCCTCCACCGGCGAATACACCCGCGACATCTTCCGCGTGGTCGGCCTGGCGCTGGTGCTGTCCTGGATCGTCGCGGTGGTGTTCGTGCCGTTCCTCGGCGCGGCGCTGCTGCCCGTCCGCAAGGCGGCGCACGGCGAGGTCGGGCATGATATCTACCAGGGCCGCCTGTATCGCCGCTTCCGCCGCATCATCCGCTGGTGCGTGCGCTGGCGCTGGCTGGTGATCGGCGGGACGGTGCTGGCGTTCGCGCTCTCGGTGGTCGGCTTCACCCGCGTGCCGCAGCAATTCTTCCCGGCCTCCGACCGGCTGGAGGTGCTGATCGACCTGCGGCTTCCCGAGGGCAGCTCCTTCGCCGCCACGGCGGCCGAGGTGGCGCGGCTCGAGGCCGTGGTCGGGCGGGATGGCGGGGTCGCCTCCTACGCCGCCTATACCGGCATCGGCACGCCGCGCTTCTTCCTGGCCTTCTCGCCGCAGCTCCAGAGCCCAAACTACGCCCAGTTCGTCATCAACACCCGCTCCATCCCGGCCCGCGAGGCGCTGCTCGCCAAGCTCACCAAGCTGGCGGACGAGGGCGAGGCGGGCGGGTTCGCCGACATGCGGATCCGCAGCTCGCGGCTGGAGCTCGGGCCGCCGGTCGGCTACCCGGTGCAGTTCCGCGTGACCGGCCCCGATCCGACCGAGCTGCGCCGGATCGCCCGACAGGTTCGTCAGGTGATGCGCGCCAACCCGCATCTGCGCAACGTCAGCGACAGCTGGGGCAATCTGGCGAAATCGGTGCAGGTGACGGTGGACCAGGACAAGGCGCGGATGCTCGGCCTGTCCAGCGGGGACGTCTCCGCCGCGTTGCAGACCGTGCTGACCGGGTTCGCCGTGACCGACTACCGGGAGGGCACCGACCTGATCCCGGTCGTCGCGCGCGCCACCGACGCGGAGCGGCAGGATCTCGGCAGCCTGTCGCAGATCGCCATCCGTGCCCCGAACGACCGGGCGGTGCCGCTGTCGCAGATCGCCACGGTCAGCTACGGCCTGGAGGAGCCGATCCTGTATCGCCGCAACCGCACGCCCGAGCTGGCGGTGCGCGGCGACATCGCCGACGGGATGCAGGCGCCGGACGTGACCGCGCAGATCCTGCCCGCGCTCGACGCGATCAAGGCCAAGCTGCCGGCCGGCTACCGGATCGAGACCGCGGGCGCGGTCGAGGAGAGCGCCAAGGGACAGGCCTCGATCAACGTCATCATGCCGCTGATGGTGCTGGTGATGCTGACGCTGCTGATGGTGCAGCTGCAATCCTTCAGCCGGGTTGCGATGGTGCTGCTCACCGCGCCGCTCGGGCTGATCGGCGTCACCGGCGCGCTGCTCGTCACCGGCGCGCCGTTCGGCTTCGTCGCGATGCTCGGGTTCATCGCGCTCGCCGGCATCATCATGCGCAACTCGGTGATCCTGGTCGACCAGATCCAGCAGGATTTGCGTCGCGGCCTGTCGCCGGCGGAGGCCATCGTGGAGGCCACCGTGCGGCGGGCGCGCCCGATCCTGCTCACCGCCGCCGCGGCGATCCTGGCGCTGATCCCGCTGGCCTTCTCGGTGTTCTGGGGCCCGATGGCGATCGCCATCATGGGCGGCCTGGTGAGTGCCACGGCACTGACCCTGTTCTTCGTCCCGGCACTCTACGCCGCGTGGACGCGGGTTCCCCGGCGGCTCGCGGTAGAGGGTCGGGACACCCAGGAGGCCGCCGAAGTCAGCGCTAAGATGCCGGTCGGCGTCTCGTAAGGACGCGCGGGGGCTTCGCCGGCTGCGCGGTGGACCGCGTCTCGGGCATCACGAAGCGACACGCCAGCGCGCCCAGGAGGCCAGCGGCGGCAAGCGCCATGAACGCCGCCGTGTCGCCGAAATGGTCGGCCGTCCAGCCGGCCATCGTGGTGCTGAGCGAGGCGCCCACGAACACGGCGAGCCCGACCACGCCCATGCACAGATTGAACCGGCCGCTGCCGACGGTGAGGTCCGCCGAGATCAGCGGGAACATCACGCCGAACACCGCGCCGCTGACACCGCTTAGCGCCTGCAGGGCGATCAGCAGCCAGGCGTTGGGCACCAGCGCGATCAGCACGCCGCGCACCGCCAGCATGGCCCAGCCCAGCACCAGCAGCGGCCGCCGGCCCCAGGTCTCGGCGCGCGCGCCCACCCAGGGCGACATCAGGGCGACGACGATCTGTGGCACCACGATGCAAGCGCCCACGATCATGCTGGCGAGATCGCCGGCGGTCTTGGTCACCGACGCGGCGGCGAGCGGCAGCATCGCCGCGTTCGACAGGTGGAACAGCAGCGCGCAAAGCCCGAACGCCAGCAGCCGTCGATCGGCGACGAGGTCGCGCAGCCCATGCCAGTCGAACGGGTCCGATTTGAGCGGCCGCTCGACCGGTTCCACCCGGCCGACCATCGCGAGGGCCACGAGTGCCGGAGCCCCCAGCGCCGCGGTGAGCCAGAACACCGCTGCCGGCGAGACGGCGCTGCCGATCACGCCCATGATGCCGGCGGCGATGCCGTTGCCGACAGAGGCGAACCGGGCATTGCGTCCGAGCCGCTCGCCGAGTGCCGCGTGCCCGACCAGGGCCAGGCTGACCGCCGAGATCGCCGGGGTGAGCACGCAGCTCGCGACGCCGTGCAGCAGTTCGGCGAGGTAGACGGGCCCTACCAGCGGGAACAGCGCGAACAGCAGGGCGCTGAAGCTGACCGCGACCACGCCGACCATCGCCGCCACGCGCTTGTTGTACAGTGCGTCGACCAGCGCTCCGGCCGGCACCTGGCCGATCAGCGCCGCGATGGTCCCAAGGCTGAGGGCGACCCCGATCTGGCCGTCCGTCCACTTGTTCGCGGTCAGGTAGACGGCGATGAACGGTCCGAAGCCGGTCTGCACGTCGGCGACGAAGAAATTCACCATGTCGAGCGCGCGCGCGCTGCGGGCGTGGACCATCAGAGAGGCGCTCGCTCTACCCGGAGGGGCCCGGCTTCACCGCATCAGGCTTGCCTGCGTCCGGTCTCTCCGCGTCCGGCTTGCTCGCATCCGGCTGGGTCGCGTCCGGTGGGAGCGCGTCGGGCTGGCTCGCATCCGACTTTGTCGAGTCCGGCTGTGGTGCGCTCGGCTGGAGTCCGTTCGGCTGGGTCGTCGCCTCCGGCTTGCCCGTCTCCGGTTTGGTCGCCTCCTGCTTGGCCACCTCCGGCTGCGGGGCGGGTGACTGGGCCTCGGGCGGCTGCGGCACGGGCCGGCTGCGGGACGGCCGGCTTGGGGAGTTCGGACTTGGCGGCCTCGGACTTCACGAGGTCCGGCTTCACCACGGGCGCGGGCTGCTGGTCCTTGTAGTCCGGTGCCGCGCGGACCTGGTCCGGCGCCAGCTCGAGCGTGATCGGATGGGTCTTGTCGCCTGGGGAGAATTTGAGGGACTTCCAGTCCACCGCGACCTTGCGGTTGCCGACGCCGAGGAAGCCGCCGAAGTCGATCACCGCGGCGACCGGCCTGCCGTCCAGTCCCACCAGCACGTCGGTCAGCCGGCCGATATCCTTGCCGGCCGGGCCCTGCACCGTGACACCCATGATCGACATGGCCGCCTCGGGCGCGACCTGCTCCACGGGAGTGGGGGCGGGTGCCGCGGCGAGGATGGCGAGGAGAGCGGTCGTCGAAGCGGTCAGACGGAGCACCGTCACCACGCCGCCGCCCAGCCGTCGCGTCGCGGGTCGGAGCCGGCGATCCTCATGCCGTTCTCCGCCACCCGGATCGCCTGCACGCTGCACGGCGCCTCCAGCGGACCCACGCGATCGAGCCGGTGCCCGAGCGCTTCCAGCCCGCGCAGCACGTCGTGGCCGAGCCCCGGTTCCACCGTGAGCCGGCCGTCGCCCTCGTGCGGCCAGTTGGCGCCCTGGCCCTGCTGGGCACTGGTCCAGCGCGGCGCCTCGACCGCCTGCTGCGGGTCGGCGCCGAGATCGAGCATCGCGGTCAGCACCTGAAGATTGACCTGCACCTGGTTGTCCGCCCCCGGCGTGCCGAACACGCCCCAAAGATTTCCGCCGTTCAGCACGATCGGCGCGTTCATCGTGTGGCGAACCCGCTTGCCGGGCGCCAGCCGGTTGGCGTGGCCCTCCGCCAGATGCCAGTAGGCCATCCTGTTGTTGAGCAGGATCCCGGTATCACCGGCGGTGACACCCGAGCCGAACGCCGAGTTCAGGCTCTGGATGGCGGATACCGCATTGCCGCTCTCGTCCACAACACAGAAATATGTGGTGTCCCCGGCCCGCTCCGGTTCGGCCAGCGGCAGCTCGGCGGCGCGGCGCGGGTCGATGCGGGCGGCGCTCTCGTCCGCATGGGCGTCCGACAACAGGCGCTCGATCGGCACCTCGCCGTGGCGCGGATCGGTGCCGTGCCGCTCGCGGTCGAGGAAGGCGAGCTTCTTCGCCTCCACCATGACGTGGATCCGCTGCACGGGGTCGAGCCGCGCGAGGTCGAACCGCTCCACGATCCGCAGCATCTGCAGGAAGGTGAAGCCGGTCGAGTTCGGCGGCGTCTGCGTGACCTCGAAGCCGCGATAGACGATGCCGATGGGCGATTGCAGCTCGGCGGTGCAGGCGGCGAGGTCGGCCTCGGTGATCGGCACCCCGGCCTCGCGCATCGCCGGCGGCGAGGCGGCGGGCGAGGCGTCCGCGATAGAAGGTCTCGGCGCCGTCGGCCGCGATTTCTTCCAGCGTGTGCGCCAGCGCCGGCTGGCGGATCAGGCCGGCGATGCGGAGGCGCGGCCTCGGCGCCGGCGAGGAACGCGGCGCGGCTCAGCGGATCGGGAG
Organism: uncultured Alphaproteobacteria bacterium; assembly: GCA_963799825.1. Classification (GTDB taxonomy): domain Bacteria; phylum Pseudomonadota; class Alphaproteobacteria; order Acetobacterales; family Acetobacteraceae; genus JAFKFI01. The sequence continues at coordinate 79,291 of CAWCYL010000006.1, read as the reverse complement.
TGAGCACGGCCAGGCTCTCGCCGGCGAAATACCGGTAGGCGTGCGTGACCGCGAACCCGTCGCGCGCGTGGCCGATCGCCGCGTCGAACAGCCGCGACCAGGGCAGGCCGCCATGCGCCGCATGCATCACCTGGAGCGCCGCGAGCGCGCCAGGCACCGAGACGCTGCGCGGCCCGCGCACCGCCATGCCGGCGGCGAACCGCTCCGGCAGGGCGGAGGCGGGCGCCGGACCCGTGCCGTTATAGACCTCCGCCGCGCCGCGCCCAGCCAGGTGGGCGTGATAGAACGCGTCGCCGCCGAGGCCCGACATATGCGGCTCGACCACGAACAGCGTGGCGGCGACCGCCACGGTGGCGTCGAACGCGTTGCCGCCGCCGCGCAGCGCGTCGAGCCCGGCCTGCGCCGCCAGCGGGTGATTGGCGCCGACCGCGCCGCGCCGTCCCATGATGAGCGGTCGGTAGCTGCGTGCGAAGTTCTGCATCGTTGCCCTCTCCCCGGTCGGGCGGAGCATAATCCGAGCCCCGCGTCGGACGAAGGGTTGAATTCCCCCGGACAATTTCTCCATCGGGTCCGACTTGCGCGGGCGTGGTCCGCCTGGAAGATTTGCCGGTGGACGTGAACCGCTCCGCCGATCCGTTCGGCTGATGCCCAGCGTCGTGCTAGCCCGCGAGACGGACTGGGACGGCTGGCGCCGTGCGACGCGCGCCCTGGTGCTGGGCGGCGTGCCGCCCGAGGCGATCCACTGGTCGGTCGGTGGGATGGACGGGGCCTTGGCGGATGATCCGCCGCACGCGCCGGCGGAGGGCACCTTCAACGTGCCGCGCGCGTTGGTCGCCCTTTGCGAGATCGCGATCCTGGCGCGCGAGCCGGAGCGGTTCGCCCTGCTGTACCGCCTGGTCTGGCGCGCGCATGGCGGCGAACGGCACTTGCTCGAACAGGACACCGACCCCGAGGCGCAACGCGCGCAGAACCTTGCGCGCTCGGTCCGGCGGGACATGCACCGGATGCGCGCCTTTCTCCGCTTCCGCGCGGTTGAGCGAGCCGGACGGCACGCACTATGTCGGATGGTTCGAGCCGGAACATACATTCCTCGAAGCCAACGCGGCATTCCTCGCCCGCCGCTTCGCGACGCGGCGCTGGTCGATCCTGACGCCCGACGCGAGTGCGCACTGGGACGGCAAGGCGCTGCGGATCGGCCCCGGCGTCGACCCTGGCGACGTGCCGGACGACGACGCGCTGGAGGCGTATTGGCGCAACCTGCCCGACGCTGCGGCGCTTCCGGTTACGATCCGGTCGGCATCGGGCTGGACCGAGGAGATCGTGGAGCAGGATTTGCGCGCACCGGACAAGCTGCCGCTCGGCCCCGTCCGCACCCGCTCGCGCGAAAGCGGACCGACGGCGCGCAACACGCCGCTCGCCCACGCCGCGCACGAGGCGGAGACCTGCCGCCGCTGCGACCTATGGGAGCCGGCCACGCAGACCGTGTTCGGCGAGGGCCCGGCGGACGCGCGCATCATGTTCGTCGGCGAGCAGCCGGGCGATCAGGAGGACGTCGCCGGGCGCCCCTTCGTCGGTCCCGCCGGCCAGCTGCTCGACCGCGCGCTGGAGGAGGCCGGGATCGACCGGCGGAGCGTCTACGTCACCAATGCGGTGAAGCACTTCAAATTCGTCCCGCGCGGCAAGCGACGCATCCACCAGAAGCCGGAGAGCCCGGAGATCGCCGCCTGCAAGTTCTGGCTCGACATCGAGTTGCGCGAGGTGCGGCCCGACCTGCTGGTGCTGCTCGGCGCCACGGCGGCGCGCGCCATGCTCGGCCGCACCGTCACCATCGGGCGCGAGCGTGGGCGGCGGATCGACCTCGGCGACGGTCAGGCCGGCGTTCGTCACGGTGCATCCGTCCTTCCTGCTGCGCGTGCCGGACGAGGACAGCCGCGCGCGCGAATACCGCGCGTTCCTGGACGATCTGCGCAAGGCGGCGCAGCTTGCCGAGGAGATCGCGGGCGAGCGCGCCGCCGGATAATTTCGCGCGCATCTGCATCCGTCGGGAACACTCGTCAGTAGGGAGTGCAGCGGTCGAGCGTGGCCGCGATCGCAACCCGAGGAGTTTCCCGATGAAGCACATCCTGTCCGCCGCCGCCCTGGTCGTCGCCTTCGCCGGCCCCGCTTTTGCCGAGTCGACGGTCATGGTCGGCGGGCAGGCGATGTATCCGAGCAAGACCATCGTGCAGAACGCGGTGAACTCGAAGGATCACACCACGCTGGTCGCCGCCGTGAAGGCGGCCGGGCTGGTCGACACCTTGCAGGGCAAGGGTCCGTTCACAGTGTTCGCGCCCACCAACGCGGCGTTCAACAAGCTGCCGCCCGGCACGGTGGAAAATCTGCTGAAGCCCGAGGAGAAGGTAACGCTGACCAAGGTGCTGACGTATCACGTGGTACCGGGCCGCTACACCTCCAACAAGCTTCGCGAGATGATCCAGGAGGGCCACGGCCAGGCCACGCTCAAGACGGTCGAGGGGGGCACGCTGACCCTGATGATGAACGGATCGAACAACATCGTCGTCAAGGACGGCAAGGGCGACGTCGCCGACATCGTGGTCTACGACGTGGCGCAGTCGAACGGCGAGATCTTCTCGATCGACCATGTGCTGATGCCGTCGTCGTGACGCCTGGCGGCGGGCGGTTTCCTCCCGGCCGCCCGCCGCCACGTCTGCCATCGGAGGAGTGATCCGTGCGTATCCACCCACTCACGGTACGTATCGTCCACTGGACCACGGCGTTCGCCGTTATCTGCATGATGCTGAGCGGCTGGCGGATCTACGACGCCTCGCCGCTGTTCGGCTTCACCTTCCCGCCCGCGATCACGCTCGGCGGCTGGCTGGCCGGCGCCATCGCCTGGCACCTCGCCGCGATGTGGCTGCTGGTGGCGAGCTTCGTCGTGTATGTCGCCTACGGCATCGTCACCGGCCATTTCCGGCGTCGCATGTTTCCGGTGCGGCCGGGCGACGTGGCGCACGATCTCGGCCTCGCGCTGCGCTTCCGGCTGCCGCATCGGAGCGGCGTGTACAACGCCGTGCAGCGCGTGTTCTATCTCGGCGTGATCGTCGCGCTGTTCGGCGCCCTGGCGTCCGGCTTCGCGATCTGGAAACCGGTGCAGTTCGCGCCGCTGACCGCCGCGCTCGGCGGATATGATACCGCGCGATACGTCCATTTCTTCTGCATGTCGGCGATCGCGGCGTTCATCGTCGTGCATCTGGCACTGGTCGCCCTCGTGCCCCGCGTGCTGCCGACGATGATCACCGGCGGTCATCTGTCCAGCGGAGAACCGGCGGAATGAGCAAGCCCTCGCTTGCCGATCATCGTCGCGCGCTGTCGCGTCTCGATCGGCGGATGTTCCTGCGCGGCGGGTTTTCGGTCGGCGCGCTGTCGCTGCTCTCCGGCTGCGATCTGTCCGACGGCGACGCGGTGGATCGCGTGCTGTGGACGATGTCGCGACTGAACGACCGGCTGCAGGCCGTGCTGTTCAGCTCGCACCGGCTGGCGGCGACCTTCCCGGCCAGCGCCATCACCGAGCCGTTCCCGTTCAACGCCTACTACCCGGAATGGCGCGCGCCGGAGGTGGACGGCGCCACGTATCGCCTCGAACTCGGCGGACTGATTGCCGATACGAAGCCCTGGACGCTCGATCGGCTGCGCGCGCTGCCGCAGACCTCGCAGATCACGCGCCATGTCTGCGTCGAGGGATGGAGCGCGATCGGCGAGTGGCGCGGCGTCACGTTCAGCGATTTTTTGCGCCGGATCGGCGCCGATCTTTCCGCCCGCTACGTCGCGTTCCGCTGCGCCGACGACTACACCAGCAGCATCGACATGGCGACCGCGCTGCACCCGCAGACTCTGCTGGCGCTCGGCTGGCGCGACGAGGTGCTGCCGCGCAAATACGGCTTCCCGATGAAGCTGCGCATCCCGACCAAGCTCGGCTTCAAGAACCCGAAATACATCATGGCGATGAGCGTCACCAACACCTATCCGGGCGGCTATTGGGAAGACCAGGGGTATAACTGGTTCAGCGGGCTTTGAGATCGGCCGATCAGAGCCGCTTCAGCGTCCCCGAATACATCACCGGTCCGGTCGGCTGGCCGGTTGGTGATCCGCCGGTGGGCTCCAGGCTGACCAGGATCTGCGTCGAGCCGGTCGGGAGGTTGCGCATCGACACGCTGCGGCCGATGCCGGGAAGCACGCCGAGCGAGACCGGCGCTTTCGCGCCCTCCGGCAACGCCCACAGTTCCAGATCCTTGCCCTGAGCCACTTGCACCGGTGCGAGCGGACGCACCATGAGCGAGCCGTCGGGCGCCATCTGCGCAAGGAACGCCGGGGCCGGGGCGCCGGCCGGGGCGAGTGCCGCGGCGTAGGTCGCGGGCTCCGGGCGCGAGAGGATGGTCACGCCGGCGAACGCGGCGGCCAGAGCCAGCGCCGCCGACACGCCGCGCCAAACCGCCACGCTCCGCCAGGCCCGGCCGATCGGCGTCATCTGCGCCGGCAGCGTCGGCGCGGGCTCGGTGGCGTCCGCCGGGGTCGCCGATGCTGGTCTCGATCCGGCTCCACAGATCGGCCGGCGCAGGCCGCGGCGGGACTGCGTTGGCGAGTGGGGCCAGCCGGTTCTGCCAGATCTCGATGGACCGGGCGACCTCGGCGTCGCGCGCCGCCAGTTCCTCCACCGCGTGCGCCTCGTCCGCCTCCAGCGCGCCGAGCACGTAGATGCCGGCCAGCAGGTCGAAATCCTCCCCCTCGCCGCTCATGTCGCTGGCCCCAGCTCCAGGCATCGGCGGAGTCCGGCGAGGCCGCGCCGGATCAAGGACTTCACCGTGCCGAGCGGCATGGCGAAGCGATCGGCCAGCTCGGTGTGGGTCAGCCCGTCCATGAAGGCGTGCACGATCAGGGCTCGCCGCTCGGCGTCCAGCTCATCGAGGCAGCGATGCAGCGCCGCACCCTCGGCGCTGCCCAGCAGGCGGGCCAGCGGATCGGGATCCTCGTCCTCCCGCTCCGGGACGTCGAGGCCGGTTACTTCGCGCGCGCCGCGGCGTACCAGGTCGAGTGCGCGGTAGCGCACGATGCTGGTGAGCCACGCCTCGCCCGCGCCGCGCGCCGGATCGAACCGGTCCGCGTACTGCCAGACGCTGACGAAGGCGTCGTGCACCGCGTCGGCCGCGAGCGTGGACTGGCGCGTGATGCGCAGCGCCACGGCATAGAGCCGGCTCGATTGCAGGTCGTACAGCCGCCGGAACGCGGCGCGATCGCCGCCCGCGCTGCGCTTGAGCAGGGCGGCGACGCGCTCGCTGGCCAGATCGGTGGGGGATTCGCTCAGAAGAACCTCATCGGGCTTCGGCTGGACGATAGCCCGCCGCCGGCTGCGGTAACAAGAAACACGGCCGTCGCGGGTCGCGGGCATCATGTCCCTGTTACTTGCGGGGCGGCCTCCCGGATGCAGCGCCGTGGCCGGTGTGCCGGCTGATGTCGGCCGGGGTCATGCGGTTCTTGCCCTGCTCGCCCACCGCCGCCACCGTCCGGCTGCAGTCGGTGTCCTTGCCGAGCCCGAGCTGGATGGTCGGCAGCAACGCGGCGAGCGGCGTGAGGAGCACGCCGAGCGCCGCCGCGACCCCGCCCCGCGCGGCGAGTGCCGCCGGATCGGGCAGGATGCTCGGGCCCTTGAGCGGGCCGCGAATGTCGATCGGCGCGGGCAGCGAGCCGATGCTGAAATGCTTGGGGTCGGCCTTGAGCTGGTAGTCCACCGTCTCGTTGCGCAGGTTGATGGTGCCGGAGCCGATGATGTTGGCCTCGGTGGTGTCGAGCAGCAGTACCGTGCGTGTTCAGCACGCCTTGCTGCAGCGGCAGGTCGGCGATCATGCAGCGCACCTGCGTGCGCGTCGGCAGCCCGAGCGCGGAGAGCAGCGCGTTGCCGAATTCGAGGCCGGCGAGATCGACCAGCAGGCTGCTGAGGTCGCCGCCGGTCATGAACAGCTTGAGGTCGCCGTTGCCCCGGCCCATGATCTGCGCCAGCGAGTCGCCCGATCCGTCGATCACCGCGCGCCCGCCGATCGTGCCGGCGCCGCCGAACGTGTGCGTCGCGGCCAGGATCCGCGACACGTCGACCTGCTGGAACTCCACGTCCGCCTTGACCGCCAGCGCCTTCTCCTTGGGCGTCAGGTCGATGGTGCCCGAGATGCGCCCGCGACCGACGCCGAAGCTGATCGGATGCACGCGGACGGCGCCGTCGCGGATGGTGAGGTCCACCGCGAGATCGTCGAGCGGGATCGACCGGCCCTGGATGCGATGGCCGCGATAACGCAGATCGACGTCGGCGGCCTGCAGCTTGGGCAGGTTGATCGGCTGATCGGGCAAGAGGTTCGGGCTGCGCGCCGCAGTCGCCTTTTCCTGCCGTTGCTGCGCCGTCTGACCGCCGCCGGCCGGGCCGGGACTGGCGCCGATGAACCCGCCCAGATCGGTGAGATCCACCAGTTTCGAGGCGAGATCGGCGGTCATGTGCGGTCGCTGGGTGCCGGGATCGACGGCGATCGAGCCTTCGAGATCGCTGTGCCCGACCCGGCCGGCCATGTGATCGAAGCGGATTTTCCGGTCCGCGTAGTCGAGGCTTCCCGCGATGCGATAGGGCGGGGTCTCGGGGATCGGGATGCCGGTGAGGTGATAGAGCAGCGCCATGTCCGGCCCGGCGACATCAAGCTTCACGTCGGCGCCCTTGAAGGCTAACGGATCCTGCACCGTCCCGGTGATCGCGACGTGGGTGGGTCCGTTCTCGACATGCAGGTCGATCGGGTAAGGGTGAGCGTTGTCGCGCAGCGAGAGCAGGGCGCCGCCCACGAAGCGGCCGGTGATCGGCTGGCCGGCGTAGGTGCCCTTGGCGTCCACCAGCAGCTGCGCGGCCTGGCTCCTGGCCGCGTCATCGGACGACTGGTCCGGCTCGCGCGTGGCGATATCGAGCGCGAAATCGGCCTTGAGTTTCGGGATGACTACCTTGGCGTGGCCGTCGTCGATCCGCAGGTCGCCGATCTTCACCGACGGGCCGCCCGACGAGGAGGACATGGCGAGCTTCCAGTTCGGCTCGCCGGAGGGCGACGTTCCGATGTCGAACACCGGGTGCTGCAGCTCGACGCGCGGCACGCGGATGACGGAGCGGTCGTGCAGCAGACCGACGATGTCCACATCCACGGCGAGGTGGTCGATGCGGCCCATGCGGCTGTCCGGCGGGAAGCCGTCCGGGTTGGCGATCTCCACCTCGTCGGCCACGATGCGCGTGACGCCGCCGGGATGGACATGCAGATGCGCGATCGTCACCGGCCGGCCGAGCGTCGCCGAGGCCCGCCCTTGCACGAAGGGAATGAACCAATCCCAGTTCCAGAACACGACGATGAGCACGATGGCGACCAGGAACACGCCCAACGCGATCAGCCATCGGGGAAATCGGTGCTGCGCCATCGCAGCCCGTAACGGCCCGGCTGGGCCGGCGGTTGCCATTCGCTTGCCCGACTGGCCGGACCACGGCAGACCTGTAGCCCTTGATGGGAGCACCACGATGCGCCGAACCGCCGCGAGCCTTGCAGCACTGCTCTGCCTCGGCTGTCCCGCCTGGGCGGCGGACGCGCCTCGAGCGCCGGCGGCGCCGCCGGCCGCGCGCGACGATCCGCCACCGCCGCCGGCGCGCGCCGAGACAACGCCCGCGCCGATGGCGCATCCCGTGCCGCCGAGCGCGCCGCCGGGCTCGATCACCGTGCGGCTGAACGGCCGGATGGGCGTGTCGGGCGGGGTCGGCCCGCGCTGAGCGCCGCGTCAGGCGGTGGCCGCGCCGTCCACCGGCATGGCAACGCCGGAGACGTAGGAGGCCTCGTCCGAGATCAGGAACAGCGCCGCGTTGGCGATCTCCTCGGGCTTGCCCGGCCGGCCGAACGGCACCCGCCCGGCGCGCTCCGTCACCAGCGCCTCGACATCCTTGCCGGCCGGCGCCTGCTGGTCGGGGCGGAGCACGAAGGCCCGCAGCATCGGCGTGTCGATCGGGCCGGGGCAGATGGCGTTGACCCGGATGCGGTCCGGCGCGAGCCGCTTCGCCAGCGAGCGGACGAAACCCACGACACCGAATTTCGCCATCGAGTAGACCGGGCTGTTGGGCGAGCCGGTCAGGCCGGAGATCGACGAGGTGAACAGCAAGCTTCCACCACGCCGCGCCCGCAGCACGGGGATAGCGGCCTCCGTCGTCACCAGCACGCTGCGGCAGTTGAGGTCCATCGCCAGCGCGTAATCGGCCATGTCGATCCCCTCCAGCGAGGCGGGGCCGGGATGGCCGACATGGTTCCAGACGAAATCGAGGTTGCCGAACTCGGCGACGGTGCGGCCGACGATGTCCTTCGCGAATGCGTCCTGCGTGAGATCGCCGACGATCGCCACCGCCTTGCCGCCGGCCGCGCGGATTTCGCTGGCGACCGCCTCGGCGTGCTCGGCGTCGAGATCGACCACCGCGACCGACGCGCCCTCCTTGGCGAACCGCAATGCGCCGGCGCGCCCCATGCCGGACGCCGCCGCCGTGACGATTCCTATTTTCCCGGCAAGCCGCATCGCTTCCCCCTTTCCTTGTCTCTCCGGCCCGAGCATAGCCCGGCCGCGTCAGCCCATGTAGCTCTCGATGACGCGCGGGTCCGCCGCCACGTCGCGGGCGGGACCGTCGAGCACCAGCTCGCCGGCCGCCATGACGTAGGCGTGGTCGGCGTGGCGCAGCACCTCGCGGGCGTTCTGCTCGATCTGCAGGATCGCCATGCCGTCGCGGTGCAGCTCGGCGAGGCGGGCGAACACCTGCTCGACCAGGATCGGCATGAGACCCCAGGAAATCTCGTCCACCAGCAGCAGGCGCGGCCTTGTCATCAGCGCGCGGCCGAGGGCGAGCATCTGCTGCTCGCCGCCCGACAGGGTGGAGGCGGCCTGCGCCCGGCGCTCCTTGAGGCGCGGGAACAGCGCGAACACCACCTCCAGCGCGTCGGCGACCTCAGCCGGCGCGCCTGGTGTAGGCGCCGACGCGCAGATTTTCCTCGACGGTCATCTGCGGAAACACCTGGCGGCCCTCCGGCACGTAGCCGATGCCGCGCCGCTGGCGCTCCCAGGGCGGCAAGGGCGAAAGATCCTCGCCATCCAGCCGGACATGGCCGCGATGGCGCACCAGCCCGACCGCCGCGCGCAGCAGCGAGGTCTTTCCGGCACCGTTCGGCCCGATCAGCGCGACCCAGGCGCCGCGCGCGACGTGCAGCCCGACGCCCGCAACCGCGATCGCCTGCCCGTAGCGCACCTCGACGCGCTCCAGCTCCAGCATCACGCCGCCTCCGAGCCGAGATAGGCGCGGATCACGGCCGGGTCGCGGCGGATCTGCTCGGGCGTGCCCTCGGCCAGCACCGCGCCCGCGTCCATCACCACGGCGCGGTCGCACAGCGGCAGCGCGAGGCGGACGTTGTGCTCCACCATCACGATCGCCATGCGCCCCTTCAGCGCCTGCACCGTGCGCAACAGGTCGGTCGCCTCCTGGCCCGCGAGGCCGGCCAGCGGCTCGTCGAGCAGCAGCAGGCGCGGGCCGACCGCGAGGGCGCGCGCCACTTCGAGGCGCTTGAGCATCCCGAGCGTGAGGTCGCCCGCCGCGTCGCGGGCGCGCGCCTCCAGCCCGACGCGGCGCAGCAGGGCGAGCGCGCTCGCCGCGTCGTTCGCCTGGCCGCTGGCCGGCACCGCGGCGAGCAGGTTCTCCAGCACGGAGAGCGCGCGGAACGGCCGGACGATCTGGAAGCTGCGGGCGATGCCGAGGCGCGCGCGCCGCCAGGCCGGTTCGCGCGTGATGTCGCTTCCGTGCAGCAGCACCTGGCCGGTGTCGGGAAGAATGGCGCCGGCGATCAGGTTGAACATCGTCGTCTTGCCCGCGCCGTTCGGGCCGAACAGGCCGAGCAGCTCGCCCTCGTTCACCGCGAGATCGACGCCGCGCACGGCGATGACGCCGCCGAACCGCTTGGCCACGCCGCGCGCTTGCAGCACCGCCGTCATCGCGCCCGCCGGACAAGCCGTGCGAGCGTCGGGCCGATGCCGTCGCGCATGAACAGCACCACCGCGAGCAGCAGCAGGCCGAGAATGGTGAGATGCGCGGACGGCGCGAACAGTTGCAGCACCTCGCGCAGCCCGACATAGAGCAGCGCGCCGAGCGCCGGGCCGCTCGCCGTCGCGACCCCGCCGATCAGCGGCACGGCGAGCGCGATCAGCGACAGATCGACGGAAAACGCCACGTCCGGGTAGAGCGAGGCGGTGAACAGCGCGTGCACCGCGCCGGCCAGCCCGGCGACCAGCGCGCTGACGCAGAACAGCATGAGCTTGAGCCGCGTCGCCGCGATGCCGATGGAGGCCGCCGCGTCCTCGTCGCCCTTGATCGCCAGCACGCGGATGCCGAGGCGGCTGCGGCGGATCAGCGCGAAGCCGATTGTCGCGACGGCCGCGAGCAGGATCATGCCGACATAGGCGATCCATTCGGGCAGGATCTGCTCCAGCACGAGGCCGCCCGGCCCGCCGGCGAACGGCAGCTTGCGCACAGCGAGCAGCATGAGCTGCTGGAAGAACAGGGTGGCGAAGGTGAACGCCGCACCGCGCAGCCGCAGGCTGGTGGCGCCGATCACCAGCGAGGCAAGCACTGCCGCCCCACCGGCGGCGGCGAGCGAGGCGCCCATCGGCCAATCCGCGTTCATCGCGATCACCACGCCATAGGCGCCGATGCCCGACAGCGCGCCGTGCGCAAAGGACAAATAACCGGTCAGCCCCGACATGATGTTCCACGCCTGGCCAAGCGCGAGATAGAACGCGCCGTAATAGACCAGCGTGCGGACGTAGCCGGACACGCCCAGCGCCGGCAGCGCGATGCCCAGCGCGGCCAGCGCGATCGTCGCGATCACCAGCCCCAGCGTATCGGCGCGCCGGCCGCCGCGTGGCGCGGCGCGCTCGATCATCGCTTCGCTCATGCCGCCGCCCGGCCGAACAAGCCCTGCGGGCGCAGCAGGATGATGCAATAGAGCAGCAGGTAGGCGACCATGCGCGACCACGAATCGTCGAGCGCGTAGCTCACCACGCTCTGCACCAGCCCGAGCGCCAGCGCACCGACCAGCGCGCCGCTGATGCTGCCCATGCCGCCCAGGATCACCACGACGAAGGCGTCGAGCACGAGGTCGTGCCCGACATTGGGCGTGGTGGTGCCGATCATGCTGACGAGGCACCCGGCGGCGGCGGCGAGGCCGGAGGCGAGGCCGAAGGCGAGGCGCTCGGCGCTGATGACATTGATGCCGCAGGTCGCCGCGGAATCCCGGTTCTGCGCCAACGCCCGCAGGCCGAGCCCGAGTCGGGTGCGCTGGATCACCAGCAGGGTGGCGCCGCTCATCGCGACGCAGGCGAGCAGCACGGTCAGGCTGCGCCAGCCGATGATCGCGCCGGCGATGTCGAGGTTGCCGCGCGGCCCCTCCGCGTAGCTGCGGAAGTCGCCGCCGAAGCCTTGGGCGAACAGGCCGAGGCCGAGCACCGACAGGGCGTACGTGACCATCAGCACGTCGAGCTCCGGCCGCCCGGTGACGCGCGAGAGCACCACCGCCTGGACGACGACGCCCACCAGCCCGCCGAGCACGAAGGCGACCGGCAGCCCGACCAGCGGCGAAAGGTGCAGCTGCGAGACCAGCAGCCAGGTGGCGTAGGCGCCAAGGGTAATAAACTCGCCATGCGCGAAATTCACCACCCGCATCACGCCGAAGATCAGCGCCACGCCCAGAGCCGCGACGCCGAGCAGCCCGCCCGAGACCAGGCCGTTGACCAGCAGCTGCAGCGCAAGGCTCATATTCTGTTGTCAGTCATTCCGATTGCTGGCCCCGCCGTCGACCGTGACCACCGTGCCGCTGATATAGCCGGCGCGCGGCGAGGCCAGGAACGCCACCAGGTCGGCCACCTCGCCGGCGGTCGCCATGCGGCCGAAGGGCAGGTTCATCTCGGCTTCGAGCTCCCGCCAGCGTGCCTCGTCGCCCCAGCGTTGCAGCGCCCAGCTCCGCAGCATGGTCTCGGCCCGCTCGGTCGCGGTGAGTGCGGGGTTCACCGCGACGACGCGGATGCCGTCATCGGCCGAGCGGCCGCCGACGGCGCGGGTGAAGGCCATCAGCGCGGCGTTGCCGGTCGAGCCGATCACGTAGTCGGCGCGCGGCCGCTCGCCCGCCGCGCCGATCACGTTGACGATGACGCCGCCGCCGTTCGCCTTCATCGAGCGATACAGGGCGCGGGTGAGGTCGATGTAGCCGAACACCTTCAGCTCCCATCCCGCGCGCCAGGTGCCGTCCGGCGTGTCGAGCAGGTTGCCGCCGGGGTTGGCGCCGGCGTTGTTCACCAGGATGTCGACATTGGCGCACAGCTCGGCGATCCGCGCGCGCTCGTCCGGCACCGACAGGTCGGCGGGCAGGGCGCGGATGTCGGCGCCCTGATGGCTCGGCGCGGAGCGCGGCGGCGAGGTCTTCCAGTGGCGTGGGATTGCGGCTGACCAGGTCGAGATGGCAACCCTCCTCGGCAAGCACTTCGGCGACGGCGCGGCCGATCCCCTTGCTCGCGCCGGTGACGAGCACGCGCTTGCCATGCAGTTGCAGATCCAAGATTGTCTCTCCTGTTACTAGATGGTGAGCACGATCTTGCCGGCGTGCGCCCGCGATAGCAGCGCGCGCATTGCCTCCGCCACGTCGCGCAGCGGGAAAGTCGTCGCGACGCGCGGCCGTAGCTTGCCCTGTTCCCACCAGCGCAGCAGCTCGCGCAGCTTGCCCGCCGAGAAGGCCGGGTCGCGCTCGGATTGCGCGCCCCAGACCACACCGATGATCGAGACGTTCTTGACCAGCACGAGGTTGGCCGGGATCGCGGGGACGCGCCCCGAGGCGAAGCCGACGATCAGCATTCGCGCCTCCCAGTTCACCGCTCGCAGCGCCTGGTCGAAGGCGTCGCCGCCCACCGGATCGTAGACGACATCGACGCCCGCGCCGCCGGTGAGCGCGCGCACGCGGTCACGGATGCTCTCGCTCCGGTAGTCGATCACCTCGTCGGCGCCATATTCCCGCGCAACGGCGCATTTCTTCGCGCCGCCGGCGGCGGCGATCACCCGCGCGCCGAGATGCTTGCCGATCTCCACCGCCGTCAGCCCGACGCCGCCGGCCGCACCGAGCACCAGCAGCGTCTCGCCGGCGTGCAGGTTGCCGCGATGGGTCAGCGCGAAATGCGACGTGCCGTAGGCGACCGGGAACGCGGCGGCGGCGGCGAAATCCATCGCGTCGGGGATCGGCACCACCAGCGCGTCGCTGACGACCAGTTCCTCGGCGAACCCGCCGGCGGCGCGCAGGTAGGAGACGACGCGCATTCCGGGCCGCAGCGTGGACACACCCGGACCGATCTCGGCAATCTCGCCGGCGATCTCGATGCCGGGGGTGAAGGGGAAGGGCGGCTTCACCTGGTACTGTCCGGCGACCATCAGCGTGTCGGCGAAATTCAGCCCGCAGGCGCGGATGCGGATGCGCACCTGACCCGGACCGATCGGCGGGCTCGGCACATCCTCGAAGCTGAGCGCCTCCGGCTCGCCGAACGCGCGACAGAGGACAGCCTTCATCGGTCGCACCCCTTTCATGGCCCTGGCGCGCGACGCTGGCCGAACCGCCTGGCAGGGTCAAGCCGCCCCGGAACCCTGACTTCTTGGAAGCACTGGCGAAACGACGCGCTCGCGCATATGAGCGGAGCACGAGCCCGCGATCGAACCGGAGGCGATCCATGTCGATGACCAGGAAATTCACCGAATTCGCCGCCAAGGTCGCACACGCGACCGGTCAGCCGATTACCTTCGCGCTGTGCGTCGTCCTGGTCATCGTCTGGGCCTTGACCGGGCCGCTCTTCCAGTTCTCCGACACCTGGCAGCTCGTCATCAACACCGGAACGACAATCGTGACGTTCCTGATGGTATTCCTGATCCAGAACACCCAGAACCGCGATGGTGCCGCGATCCAGGCGAAGCTCGATGAGCTGATCCGCGCCGGCGCCGCGCAGAACCGCTACATCGGCATCGAGAGCCTGACCGAGGAGGAGCTGAACGAGCTGAAGCAGCGTTGCGCCAGCCGCGCGAAGGTGGACGTGCTGGACGACGTCAGGAAGGCAGCCGACGAGGCCGAGGCCGCCGCGAACGAGCGGGCGGCCCGCGCCGCCGAGCGGGCGGGCGGCGTGACATAGAGGCCGCGGCCGAGGGCTTGGCGATCGCGGCGCCGACGGATACGCTCACCCCGTCCAAGAAACAAGATTGCTCGCGCAATCCGGCACAGCTGGCGCGGGCGGAACGGGAGGAGCTTCGCGATGCTGACCAGACGGACCGCGCTCGCCGGCGCCGCCGCGCTCACGGCGGCCGGCGGCATCCGACCTGCCCGCGCCCAGGCCGACAGCACCATCCGCATCGGCGTGCTCAACGACGAATCCGGCGTCTATCGCGACGTGGGCGGCCCCGGCTCGGTCGCCTGCGTGAAGCAGGCGGTCGCGGAATTCGCCAACCAGCATGGCCTCAAGGTCGAGGTTCGCGTCGCCGATCAGCAGAACAAGCCGGATATCGGCGTCGGCATCGCCCGCCAGTGGTTCGCGGAGGGCGTCGATGTCATCACCGACATCCAGGGCTCGGCGATCGCGCTCGCGCTGCAGAGCGTCGTGAAGGACGCCAACAAGGTGATGCTGGCGTGCAACGTCGGCACCTCGGACCTCACCGGCAAGGCGTGCTCGCCGAACACCATCCATTTCGCCTACGACACCTACATGGTGGGCAGCGCGACCGGCTCGGCGGTGGTCAAGCAGGGCGGCGATACCTGGTTCTTCATCCGTGCCGACTACGCCTTCGGCAAGTCGCTGCAGAGCGACACGACGGGGGTGATCGAGCGCAGCGGCGGCAAGGTGATCGGCAGCATCGCCGTGCCCTTCCCCAACACCGATTTCTCGGCCGCGCTGATCGCGGCGCAGTCCTCCGGCGCCAAGGTAATCGGACTCGCTGAGGCCGGGACCGACCTCGTCAACTGCCTCAAGCAGGCGGCCGAGTTCGGCATCACCAAGCGCGGCCAGAGGCTCGCGGCGCTGCTGCTGTTCATCAACGACGTGCACGCGCTGGGGCTGCGGGCGGTGGAGGGGCTGGTGCTGTCCAACACCTTCTACTGGGATCTCAACGACCGCACGCGCAAGTTCACCGCGCGGGTGCGCGAGGCGATCGGCGCGCCGCCCAACATGTCCCAGGCGGCGAACTACACCGCCGTGCTGCACTACCTGAAGGCGGTCAAGGCGATCGGCGTGCCGGCGGCCAAGCAGTCGGGGCTGGCCGCGATCAAGTGGATGAAGGCGAACAAGATCGAGGACGACGCCTACGGCGAGGCGACGATCCGCCCGGACGGATTGACCGTCAGCCCCGGCTATCTCTGCGAGGTGAAGAAGCCCGAGGAGAGCAAGCATCCTTGGGATTACTACCGCGTGCTGGCGACGATCCCGGTGGAAGACGCCTGGCGCCCGCTCTCCGCGGGTGGCTGCCCGCTCGTGACCTGAGGAGTTGCACCATGCTGACCAGACGGGCCACGCTCGGAGCCGCCATCTCAGCGTTCGGGGCCGGCGGCGTCCGCCGCGCTCGCGCGCAGGCCGACGACACCATCCGCATTGGCGTGCTCAACGACCAATCGGGCGTCTATCGCTCGGTGGGCGGCCCAGGCTCCGTCGTGTGCGTCAAGCAGGCGATCGCCGAGTTCGCGGCGCCGCACGACCTGAAGGTCGATCTGCGCGTCGCCGACCATCAGAACAAGCCAGACATCGCGGTCGCGATCACGCGCCAGTGGTTCGAGGAGGGCGTCGATGCGATCGCCGACGTCCAGGGCTCGGCGATCGGGCTGGCGCTCAACCATCTGGTACGCGAGCGCGACAAGGTGATGCTCGCGTGCAACGTCGCCACCTCCGAGCTCGACGGCAAGAGCTGCTCGCCGAACACCGTGCATTTCGCGCACGACACCTACATGCTCGCCAACTCCACTGGCGGCGCGCTGGTCCGGCAGGGCGGCGACAGCTGGTTCTTCATCCGCGCCGACTATGCGTTCGGCAAGCAGATGCAGGCCGATACCGTCGCCGTGATCGAGCGCAATGGCGGCAAGCTGCTGGGCAGCCTCGCCGTGCCGTTTCCCAATGACGATTTCTCCGCCGCCCTGGTGCAGGCGCAGGCCTCGGGGGCCAAGGTCATCGGCCTGGCCGAGGCCGGCACGGACCTGGTAAACTGCCTGAAGCAGGCCGCCGAGTTCGGCATCGTCCGGCGCGGCCAGCGGCTCGCGGCCATGATCATGTTCATCCAGGACGTGCACGCGCTCGGCTTGCCGACGACCCAGGGGCTGGTGCTGTCCAACACCTTCTATTGGGACAGCACCGACCAGACGCGCGCCTTCACCAAGCGCGTGTGGTCCGCGATGGGCGACGCGCCACCCAACATGAGCCAGGCCGCCAACTACTCGGCCGTGCTGCACTACCTCAAGGCGGTAGCCGCACTCGGCCCGGCGGAGGCGAGGAAATCGGGGCTCGCCGCCGTCAAGTGGATGAAGGCGAACAAGCTGCAGGACGACGCGATCGGCGAGGCGATCGTCCGGGCCGACGGTCGGGTGATCAGCCCGGCCTTCCTCTGCGAGGTGAAGAAGCCCGAGGACAGCAAATATCCGTGGGACTATTTTCGCGTTCTCGCCGTCACGCCGGGAGAGCAGGCGTTCCGGCCGCTGTCCGAGGGCGGCTGCCCGCTGGCGGCGTGAGGGGCGCGGGTTGACGCGCCCGGTGGCCGCGTCCACAGACTGGGGGTGCTCCGAAGACTGGGGCGGTCTGATGGAGAGAGGCGATGGAGTTTGCGCTGACAGACGCGCAGGAGCAGATCCGCCAGGAGATCCTGCGCCAGTGCGGCCGGTTCGGCGACGATTACTGGCTGGCCAAGGAGCGCGAGGCGGTCTTTCCGCACGAGTTCTACGCCGCGATGGTCGAGACCGGCTGGCTCGGCATCGCCATGCCGGAGGAGTTCGGCGGCGCCGGGCTCGGCATCGCCGAGGCTGCGGTGATGATGCAGGCGGTGGCGGAATCGGGTGCGGCGATGAGCGGCGCCTCGGCCATCCACATGAACATCTTCGGGCTCAATCCGGTGGTGGTGTTCGGCACCGAGGAGCAAAAGCGGCGGATGCTGCCGCCATTGCTGCGCGGCGAGGACAAGGCCTGCTTCGCCGTCACCGAGCCCAATGTCGGGCTCAACACCACGCAGCTCAAGACGCGGGCCGAACGGCGCGGCGACCGCTACGTGGTCAACGGCCAGAAGATCTGGACCTCGACGGCGCAGGTGGCCAACAAGGTGCTGCTGCTGACGCGCACCACGCCGCTCGATGCGGTGGCGAAGAAGACCGCCGGGCTCACGCTGTTCTACACCGACCTCGACCGCTCGCGCGTCGAGGTGCGGCTGATCGAGAAGATGGGGCGCCACGCGGTCGATTCGAACATGCTGTTCATCGACAACCTGGAGATCCCGGTCGAGGATCGCATCGGCGAGGAGGGCCACGGCTTCCGCGCCATCCTGCACGGCATGAACCCCGAGCGCATCCTGATCGCCGCCGAGGCGGTGGGCATCGGGCGCGTCGCGTTGGCCCGTGCGACGCAATACGCCAAGGACCGCGTGGTGTTCGGCCGCCCGATCGGCCAGAACCAGGCGATCCAGCATCCGCTGGCCGAGTGCTGGGCCAATCTCGAAGCCGCCAACCTGATGATGCTGAAGGCCGCACAGCTCTATGACACCGGGCGCGAGTGCGGGGCGGAGGCGAACGCGGCCAAGTATCTCGCCGCCGAGGCCGGCTTCCGCGCCTGCGAGCGCGCGGTGATGACGCATGGCGGCATGGGCTACGCGCAGGAATACCACGTGGAGCGCTACCTGCGCGAAAGCCTGATCCCGCGCATCGCGCCGATCAGCCCCGAGCTCATCCTCAGCTTCATCGCCGAGCGGGTGCTGGGCCTGCCGAAGTCCTACTGATGCCGCGAAGCGTCCGGCCCGAGGAGCTCGACCTCCGGGAGTTCGTCCGCCCTGGCGACCAGATCATCTGGGGCGAGGCGGCGGGGGAGCCGCAGACCTTGACCGAGGCGCTGGTGGCACAGCGCGCCGCGCTCGGCGGCGTGTCGGTGTTCCTCGGCGCGGGCTTCTCCGACACCCTGCAGCCGGAGCACGCCGACCACATTCGCATGGTGGGCATTGGCGGCATCGGCACGCTGCGGCGGCTGACGCGGGCGCAGGTGGTCGAGATCATTCCCTGCCATGTCGGCCAGGTGCTCGGCTACATCCAGACCGGCGCGGTGCGCTGCGACGTAGCGTTCGTTCAGGTGAGCCCGCCGGGGCCGGACGGGCGCCACAGCTACGGCGTGACCGGCGACTTCATCCCGATGGCGGTCGAGCGGGCGCGCGTGGTGATCGCCGAGGTCAACGACCAGGTGCCGTACACCTTCGGCGACGCCGCGCTGGCGCCGGAGCGGATCGACGTTCTGGTGCCCAGCTCGCGCCCGGTGGTCGAGGTGCCGTCGCGCATCGGCCCGGTCGAGCGGGCGATCGCCGGTCATGCTGCCACGTTCATCGGCGACGGCGCCACGCTGCAGATGGGCGTCGGCGCCATCCCCGACGCGGTGCTGCAAGCCCTGTGCGACCGGCGCGACCTTGGCGTGCATACCGGCATCGTCAGCGACGTTCTGGTCGACCTCGTCGAGGCCGGCGCGGTGACGAATGCGAGGAAGCCGATCGACGTCGGGGTGTCGATCACCGGCGCGCTCGCCGGCACCAGGCGGCTCTACGGTTTCGCGCACCTGAACCGCGCGGTCGGCATACGGAACTCGCTCTACACGCACGGCGACGCGGTGCTCTCGCGCATCCCGAACCTGGTGACGGTGAACTCGGCGATCGAGGTCGATCTCACCGGCCAGGTGGGCGCCGAGCACACGGCGGATGAATACCTGGGCGGCATCGGCGGGCAGGCCGACTACATGCGCGTCGGCCAGCGCGCGCCGCGGGGACGCGCCGTCCTGGCGCTTCCGGCGACGGTGAGAAGCGGCGGCGGGCGCATCGTCAGCCGCCTCTCGGGCAGCGTCACGACGCCCCGCGCCGATGCCGATGCCATCGTGACGGAGTTCGGCGCCGCCGAGCTCCGCGCCCAGCCGATCCGTGAACGCGCGCGGCGGCTCATCGCCATCGCCCATCCCGACCATCGCGAGCGGCTGGAGCGCGAGGCGCACGCGCTGTTCAGGCGCGGCTTCTAGCGCGGCCCCGGTTCAGGCCGCGGGAGCTCTCCGGCGGGGCAAGCGGAGCGTCAACATCTTCCGCGCGAACGAGCGCGCCAGCTCCAGCAGCTTCGTCTCCGGCCCCTCCGGCGCGCCGCTCGCCATCCAGAGTAGCCATTGCGTGCCGATCTGCAGCCCCGCCCCACACGCCGAGATGGCGAGCAGCCGGAGTAGCAGGATCCGGTACGGATCTCCCCCCGCGTGGAGGTCGGCGAACGCGAGCAGCGCGATCGTCATCACCAGGATGGAGACCGCGGTACGCCAGATCGGCTCGAACAGCTCGCGGACGCTGAGATGGATCAGCCGCATGGCCGAGTATGTCCAGACGATGGCGGCTAAGCCGGCGGTCGCCGCAAGGACGTAGATGGCCGGCACCATCCCCCAGCTCGCTCCCACCCAGATGAACAGCGGAAAGCGGATGCACAGCATCGCGGTCAGCGTGAGCACGAAGCCCTTCTGGCGGTTGAGCACGATGAACAGATTGCCGGGGAAATGGGCGATCGCGTCGAGCAGCGCGAACACGGCGCAGGGCGCGATCAGCGCGGACGCCGCGGTCCATTGCGGGCCGAGGCCGATCGGCGCGAGCAGCTCGCCGGTCAGCGCAATGCCGATCGACATCGGGGCGATCACCAGCATCAGTATCCCGAAGCCGTCCACGTACTGCTTGCGCAGCTTCGCCGCCTGGTCCAGCAGCTTGGCGTATCCCGAGTAGATGGGCTCGCGGATCGGCGCCGCGATCTCGCTCGCGGGCAGGCTCGCCACCTGGTACGACACCTGATACAGGCCGACCCCGGTTGGTCCGACGATCCGGCCGAACAGCATGGTGGGCGCGAACGACTCGATCACCCACAGGACATTGCCGAACAGCAGCCATTTCGAGAAATGGAACAGCTCCCGCCAGCACGCCAGGGACAGCCACGGCCGGTACGGATGCCAGACGTAGCCGAGCAGCACGCTGGATAGCCGAAGGGTCACGATGCCGGCGACCAGGGCCCAGTACCGAGTGGAAGATCGCCGCCGCCGGAAGCATCACGAGGAGGCCGATCAGCTTGCTGTAGAGCCGCACCTCGAAGATCCGGCCGAACCGCAGGTTGCGGCGGAACTCCACCATCCCGACATTCTCGAAGCCCTGCGCGAACGAGGTCGCGGCGATCACCCACATGATCGGGATGATCCTCGGTTCGCGCATCCAGTCCGCCGCGAGGCCGGCCGTCCCGGCGAGGAGGGCGGCGATCAGCACGCCGCGGATGATCTGGAAGGTCCACACCGTGTCGAGATGCTGGCGGGTCATGGTCGGCAGGCGGATGAGCGCCAGCCCGAACGAAGTCTCCGTCAGCGTCTCGAGGCTGCTGGCGACCGCCATCGCAACCCCGACCAGGCCGAAATCGGCGGGCAGCAGCAGGCGGATCAGCAGCAGCGAGCTGAACACCCCGATCACTCGGAACGTCATGCGCAGCCCGATCATGAACAGCGACGCCGACGCCACGTTCCGGCCGACCGACTGCTGTGCTGGCTGTGCTGGCTCAGCCGTCAAATGCGCGCTCCTGCATGATCCTGCCGTGGCTCGCGATCTCTGACCGAAACTCAAGAAGAAACAATGAAATTTGCCCCGGATGGCCGGCGCGGAGGACCAGTGCGAGCCGGCAACCTCTTAGCCCGCCGCCAGTTGCCGCCGCAAGCACGCAGGCCGGCGGCAAGCTTTGACCGCGGCAGGGCTCGCTTGACCGGCCCATATCGCCATGCCAGCGTCGATGTTCGGGCCATCCCGGCAGGCTGTCTAACCTTGCCGTGATTGGCATGGCACTCGGGGGCATGGCGCTCGGGACCGGCGCGGCGACGGCGGAGACCTGAGAGACATACACCTATCACATGAATTCCTGAACCGCCGGGAGGAGCGCCATGCGTCTCAAGGACAAGGTCGCGGTCATCATCGGCGCGGGACAGAACCCCGGCGAGACCATCGGCAACGGCCGCGCCACCACGCTGCGTTTCGCGCAGGAGGGTGCCCGCATCCTGGCGGTGGACCGCCGCGCCGATCTGGCCGAAGAGACGGCGGAACTCGCGCGCGCCGAGGGGACGGAGTGCGTCGCCTTCGAGGCCGACGTGACGCGGGAGGCGACGTTGAAAGCCACGATGGACGAGGCGCAACGCCGTTTCGGCCGCATCGACATTCTGCACTACAACGTCGGCATCAGCCTGGAGGGCCGCGACGCGCCGGTGACGGAGATCACCGAGGAGGCGTTCGACCGCATCTGCGCGGTCAACCTGCGGGGTGCCGTGATGGCGTGCAAGCACGCGCTGCCGATCATGCGCACGCAGCGCTCGGGCGTGATCCTGATGATCTCCTCGATCTCCGCCTTCGAGATCTATCCGTTCGTCACCTACAAGGCGACCAAGGCGGCGCTGATCGCGTTTACGCAGCAGCAGGCGATCAACAACGCGGAGTACGGCATCCGCGCCAACGCCATCCTGCCTGGGCTCATGGACACGCCGATGGGGGTGGACCGCCGCGCGCAGCTCACCGGGCGGCCGCGCGACGAGATCGCCGCCGAGCGCGCGGCGCGGGTGCCGTTGAAGGGTCATCATCCGACCGGCTGGGATGTCGCCAACGCGGCGCTGTTCCTCGCGTCCGACGAGGCGGGCTTCGTCACTGGCGTCGCATTGCCGGTGGATGGTGGGGCGCTGGTGCGGATCGGCGAGAACCGCGCGAATTAGGAAGGCGGCGGAATTCATTCCGCGATCTGATGCGTCGGCTCGGCGGGCCAGAGCAGCAGCGACACGACGAGCAGGATGGCGAGGCCGGCGAGGATGCCGGCGAAACGGTCGAGGCCGGGCAGGATGCTGTCCGGCGGCCCCCAACCTTGCACGATCATCATGATCCACACGATCGACGCCTGCGTGCCGACATAGCCGACGCCACGCGTGCTGGTCTGCAGGTACGAGCCGAGCCACACGCCGGCGACGAGCAGGAGAAGCCAGGGCACAAAGGCACTCGGCGAGAGCACGAGGGCCGCCAGCGCCGCGAGGCCGCCGAGAGCGCAGCCAAGCATCCGCTGCACCGCGCGGCCGGCGATCAGCCGCCCGTTGTCCAGCGGATGATCGCTCAGCACCGGCACCGCCATCACCGCCGCGACGGTGATCGCCATCTGCGACAGGCCCGGCAGGTCGAACCAGCTCCACGCCCAGGGCAGCAGCATCACCGTGATCCCGGTGCGGACGGCGTGCATCACCGCCGGCCAGCGCGCACCCAAGAGGTCCGACCAGCCCGGCGCGGGTGGCGCGGGCGGCGGCGGCGTGTCGGGCGCCAGGATCGTCACCACCAGCAGCGCCGAAAGGGAGCCCATCGTGACCTCGCCCACCCGGTAGAGCGCGAAGTGCAAGGTCGAGGTGGGATCGTTGATCGAGAGCAGGACGACGAGGTTGGCGGTGATGGCGAAGAACAGCCAGGCATAGGCGTGCGGGCTCACCAGGGAGCCGAGCATCCCGACCATCGCCACGGCGAACAGGAACAACGAGCCCGCGACGTGGTCGTGGATGACGAAGGGCGTGATCGCCAGTGCCATCGCGGCACCTGCCGCCGTGCCGATGATCCTGAGGCCCGCGCGCTGGATCGAGCCGGGTCGCGTCGCCTGGACCGACATGAAGCCGCTGATGCCGGCCCACCAGGGCATGTCCATGTGGCCCAGCAGCGCGAACGTGACCGAGATGCCGACCGAGAGCGCGGTGATCGTCGCCTGCCGCACACGCGGATCGGCCAGCCGGACGTCGTTCAGCTCCGCCCATAGCGAAGCGAGCAGGCCCTCGAACGCGACAAGCTCGTGCAGCGACTTTCGCAGCGCTCCGATCATGGCCCGATCATGGGAAGATCACCGCGCGCGCGTCGGCACCCATGTAGAGCGTGAGCCCGTCCGCGTCGTCCAGGGTGATGGTGACGGGAAAGCGCCGTTGAAGGCGGATCCAGTCGGTGCTGGGTGCCACGTAGGGGAGCAGCTTCTCGGCGTCCGGATCGCGG
The DNA here is from genome assembly GCA_963799825.1 of uncultured Alphaproteobacteria bacterium. GTDB lineage: Bacteria > Pseudomonadota > Alphaproteobacteria > Acetobacterales > Acetobacteraceae > JAFKFI01. The sequence goes on along the minus strand of CAWCYL010000006.1, from coordinate 55,875 downwards.
CTGATGCCGCGGGCGACGCTGGCGATGCGGCCGCGATGGATGCGCCACGGTTCGGAATCGAGCCACACCCAGGCGGTGCCGCCCTCGCGGAAGCCGCGAATGTAGTCCTGCTTGTAGTTGGCGATGATCCGCCAGGCGTGCGCGTCGACGATGCCGATGAGTGGCACGTTCTCGCGCGCGGTGTCCCCGACGCGCGTGGTCAGCGCGTTGATCGTGCCGTCGGTGGGGGCGACGACATGCGTGCGCGCGAGCTGCCATTGCGCGGTGCCCATCGCGGCTTCGGCGCGCGCCTGCGCCGCCTGGTGCATCGCGAGCTGCGCGCGGGCCCGGACGATCCTGGAAGTTGCAGTCTCGAGTGCCGCCTGCGCGACGCGCAGCTGCTCGCTCGACTGGTCGAGCGTCTGACGGGAGACGTCCTGGTTGGAGCTCAGCGAGACCATGCGCCGCTGGGTCTCCTGCGCGTACTGCGCCGTGGCGACCGTGGCGTTGTAGTTGTCCTGCGCGACGGCGATCTCCTGCTGGTCCGCCGCGATCTGCGCGCGCGCTTCGTCGATCTCCGCCTGGCGCTGGGCGATCACGAGCTGGAACGGCACCGGGTCGATCGTGACCAGCGGGTCGCCCCGCTTGACCGGCTGGTTGTCGATGACATGGACGGCGACGATCTGCCCTGTCACCTGCGGCGCCACGCCCACCAGATCGGAGCGGACATAGGCGTCATCGGTGTAGGCGACGGTGCCGGTGAAGATCTCGTAGGCGACCAACACCGCCAGGAGGGCGCCCAGCACCAGCGTCACGCGTTTGCGACGTGTCACGGATTGTCCTCCCCTCGATCCCGCGCCGTGGACATGGTCCGGGCCGGGAATCTAGCTTGTCGGCATAATCGCACGGAAGGCCGGTTCGCGGTGCCAAAGCCTGTCGTCTTGGCCGCCGGGGATGCGTCCCCAGGCGAGTTCCGCCGCGGTTGGCCGGTGGTCTTGGCGTGTTTCGGGACGGCGGTGCTGGCCTGGGGGCTCAGCTCCTACGGTCAGGCGGTGTTCCTTGCCGAACTGAAGAAGGCGCACGGCTGGTCGACCTCGCTGATCGGCGGCGGCACCACCCTGTCCTTCCTGTTCGGCGCCGGCGTGCTGCCCTGGGTCGGCCGGGCGATCGAGCGGCTCGGGCCGCGCACCGTGCTGTGCTGCGGTGTGCTCTCGCTGGGTGCCGGTGCGATCGGCGTGAGCCGGGTGGCGGCGCCCTGGCAGCTCTATGCGTGCGATCTGGTGATGGGGTTCGGCTGGGCGTGGTCGAGCTCGGCGGCGATCGCCACCACCCTCGCCGGGTGGTTCGACCGGCAGCGCGGCTTCGCCCTCGGCCTCGCGTTGTGCGGCGCCAGCGCCGGCGGCTTCGCGGTGGCGCCGGCGCTCGTCGCGCTGAGCGCGCGCGTCGGCTTTTCCCGTGCCGTGCTTGGCATCGCCGGCACGTTGATGGCGGTGCTGATCCCGCTGATCCTCGTCGCGGTCGGGGGGCGCCGCGCGCCGCTGGCCCGGCGGATCGCGATGCCCGGTCGCGAGGAGCGGGCATTGACCGTCATCGGCAGCCAGGCGAACGCCCTGCGAAACCGGCATTTCTGGTCGTTCACCGCGCCCTTTGCCTTGGCGATCTCCGCCCAGGTCGGCTTCATCGTCCACCAGGTCGCCTTCCTGCTGCCTCGGCTGGGCCCGGACGGCACCTCGTTCGCGATCGCCGGCAGCAGCCTCGCGGCGCTGGGCGGCCGGCTCGGCCTCGGCGCGGTGGCGGACCGGTTCGACCAGCGCACGGCGGCAGCGGCCGTATTCCTCACCGAGGCGGCGGGGCTCGGACTGATGCTGGCGCTGCCGGACCACAAGGCCGCGCTGTACCGGCGGAACCCTGCTGTTCGGGCTCGGCGTCGGCAGCCTCATCATGGTGCCCGCGGTGATCGTGCAGCGGGAGTTCGCCGCGGCGTCGTTCGGGCTCGTGGTCGGGCTGTCCACCGCCGTCGGGCAGATCGTCTACGCGTTCAGCCCCGCCCTGCTGGGCGTGGCGCACGACCTCTCCGGCGGCTACGCCGTGCCGCTTGCGATATGCATTATACTGCTGATAGTCGCAGGCATTATAATTCAGCGACGCTGAGCGCGGCCGGCGCCAGCTGGCTCAGGGCGTCCGGCGCGAGCCGGCTCAGGGCCGCGTCGATGCGCAGCAGCAGCCGCGCGGCGTCGTGGCCCGGATCGTCCCGGTCGAGACCGGTCGGCAGGCTCGCCAGCACGTCGTCGCCGCCTTCGGGCGGGTCGGCGGCGACGGTCCGCCACCGCTCGCGCAACCGCTCGGTCGTGGCGGCGATGCGGGCGGCCGCCTCGCGGATCGTCGGCGTCACCGCCGGCTCCGGCGGCTTCGACGCGGCGAGGCTGAGATTGCCGAGCTCGCGGGCCCAGAAGACGCACACGGCGAGGAACAGCAGCCGCCGGCGCAGGGCCTCGTTGGCGAGGCCCGCCATGCCGTACAGCGACGGATGCGCGGCGGTGCGCAGATCCTGGAAACGCTGCTCGATGGTCAGCACGAGGCCGAGCACCGCCGGGTCCGCCGTGCCGGCGAGCAGGGCGTCGGCGGCGCGCGACACCAGCGACCCGATGGCGGGCAGCAGCGCCTCGGCGGCGGCGAGGGTGGCGTCGCGGGTCGGCCGTGCGAGGACCAGGCAGGCCACGCCGATGCCGCAGGCCGCCCCCACCGCCGTCTCCTGCAGCCGCAGCAGCAGCACCTCGGGGGCGAAATAGCCGAGCATCCCGAACAGCATCCCGAGCGCGATGGTGATCCAGAACACCATCATCCCGTAGGCGGCGGCGAAGGCGTCGAACGCCAGGAGCACCGCGACGATCAGCACCAGCAGGCTCGCCAGGGTCTGGCCCGCCAGCAAGGTGGCGAGCAACACGCCGGCCACCACGCCGGCCAGCGTTCCCGACATGAACTGCACCGCCTTGGCGATCAACTCGCCGCGCGAGCGGGTGCCCTGGAACAGCGCGAAGGCCGCGAACGCCGCCCAGTACCAGCGGTTCGGCGAGAGCAGCTCGCCGCCCACGATGGCGAGCCCGGCGGCGAGCGAGCCCTGGAGCGCCGGGCGCAGGCCGGACGTCGCGGCGGGGGCGGCGGCGGACGGCAAGGCGGCGACCGGCAGGAGCGGCGTTTCCAGCAGATGGGCGAACCCGGCCAGCACCCGGCCGAGGCGCGACTGGAACCGCTCGGTCGCCGATCCGGCGGACGGCATGTGGTCCGCCCGCAGCGCGTCGCGCAACGCGACCAGCAGCGCGTGCAGCCGCGGGCGTTCCGCCGGATCCCCCAGATCGACCGCGGCGATCCGCGCCGTGCGCTCGGTGGCGAGTTCGAGTTCCACGAGACGCAGGCTGACGGCGGCGGCCGCGCCGTCCGTCGCGGCGGTCGCGGCGATGCGCGCCTGCGCCATCATCGCCGCCTCGCTCACCCGCTGCATGTCGGCCATCATCCGTTCGGGCGCGCCCGCCGCCCATGTGCCGCTCCGCAATGCCGGATCGATATGCGAAAGAACCCGCGCGACGCCGCGCCGGACCGCGCGCCGGAGCCGGACCAGCTCGGTCGCCGGCCGCTCCGGCAGCAGGACGAAGCGGACCAGCGCCGTGTCGGCGGCGGCCAGCACGGCGACCAGACAAGCCGCCGGAAGATGCTCGATGGTCCCGTGCGTGACGAGGCTCATCACGTAGCCGATCAGCCCGACCATGCCGAGCGATCCCCAGCGCGGCCCGCGCGCCGCGCCGTAGATCGCCGCGAACACCAGCAGCACCATCGCGCCCGCGCCGAGCCAGGACTGCCCGGCGAGCGCCGCCGCGAGCGCGGTGGCGGCGATGGCGGGGACCGGGGCGATCAGCATGGTGATCGCTTGTTGCCCCCGGCCGGCATCGCGGGTCGTCGCGGCGATGAACAGGCTGAGCGCGAAGCCGAGCACGCGGTCCGACAGCGTCAGTGCGAGCACGTCGCCCGAGCAGGACCACCAGCCCAAACGTCAGCAACGCGCCCAGCACCGCGCGGATCGCGACGAGCAGGCGGAGCCATCCCGGGATCGGGCGGGAACAGCGCCTCCAGCGGGTTCCTCATGAGCCGCGGCCGGGCCGGGGTTCCCGTCCTGGTCAGGCCGCGCGCATCGCGCGGTTCTGCCCCATGCAGGTCGTGTGGTAGAACGGCGCGCCGTCCGAGCTCACCCGTCGGCGCGTCGCGCGCGCGGTGCTGGATTTCGTGAGGATCATGGCGGCTGTCCCGTCTCGCGCGGCGAGCGCGGAGTTTGGAGTGGCGCCATTCGCGTTGTCAAATCGAGGCGGTCGATCGGATCGGCCATCCGCCGCTTGCTGCTGGCGTGCGTTGCCGTGACGGCGCTGGCCGGCGCCGCGTCGGCTGCCTGCGATGTGGAGACCGTGGCGGAGGCCAAGCTGCGCGACGTCGCGGGCTTCCTCACCGTCCAGGCGACCATCGACGGTGAGCCGGTCTCGCTGCTGCTCGATACCGGCGCGGAGGCGGGGCTGGTCACGCCCGACGCGGCACTGCGCCTGCGCCTGCCGCTCGACCCCGGCCGGCTGACCCAGGTGCAAGGCACCGGCGGCGCGGGCGAGGTGATCCCGCATGTCGTGCTGAGCGGGGTCGCGATCGGTGGCCTGGACCTGCCGCCGCGCAGCGTGCCGGTCGGTCCGCTGCCGGCGGTGCCGCGGACCATGCCGCCGGTCGCGGGATTGCTGGGGGCCGATGTGCTGTCCGGCTTCGACGTGGAGATCGACCTCCGCCACGGCCGCTTCGCGCTGCATCGCGTCTCCGGCACATGCGAGGCGCCGGTATCCTGGGCGCACGACACCGTGGCGCTGCGACGAGCCGGCGACCGGCTGGTCGCGAGCGCGCGGCTCGACGGACACGCGCTGGACGCGCTGCTCGATACCGGCGCGCTGTCGATCGCGCTCGACACCGGGACGGCGCTCGATCTCGGAGTGAGCGCAGCCGCGCTGGCGCGGGATCCTGGCGGCATCAGCGGCGGGGTGGACATGCGCGAGGTGCTGTTCCATTGGCACCGTTTCGCCTCCCTCGCCATCGGCGATGTCACGATCCGCAACCCGGTGATCACCGTGACGGCGGTGCGCGAGGCGACGCCGATGCTGCTCGGCGCGAGCTGGTTCGCCGGCCGCCACGTCTGGCTGTCCTACGCCACCGCCCGGATGTTCCTTGCGCGATGAAAAGGATATCGCTCTGCCTCCGTCCGGTGGTATTGTGCGGGAGCCAAGGCGAATGCCTCGGTGGATCACGGCAAGACCTTCCTCAATGCTGGAGCAAGTGTCATGGCTCGTGTCGACTGGTCGCTGCGGGGACCGCAGCTTGCCACATGCAATTGCGATTGGGGCTGCCCCTGCCAATTCAACGCTCTGCCGTCGCACGGCGACTGCCGCGCGGCGGTGGCGATGCGGGTCGACGCGCGGGCATTTCGGCGACCTCTCGCTCGATGGATTGAAATGGGTCGGGCTCTTCGCCTGGCCCGGCGCAATCCATGAAGGGCACGGCGAGGTCCAGCCCGTCATCGACGAGCGCGCCAGTTCGGCACAGCGCGATGCGCTGCTCCAGATCCTGAGCGGGCAGCAATCCGAGCCGGGCACGACCTATTTCGACGTGTTCTTCAGCACGATCGAGACCGTGCATGAGCCGCTGTTCCTGCCGATCTCGTTCGAGGCCGACATCGCCGCGCGCCAGGGGCACTTCTCGGTGCCGGAACTTGTCGAGGCGACGGGCGAGCCGATCCGCAATCCGATGACCGGCGCGGAGCACCGGGCACGAGTGGCGCTCCCCGCAAGGCTTCGAGTACAGCGAGGCGGAGTTCGGCTCCAGCACGATCAAGGCGAAGCGGCAAGGTTCCGCTCGATTGGAGCGGCCGTCACGCGCATTTCGCCCTGATCGACATCGGCCCGACCGGCCCGCATCGCTAGGCCGATCTTCTTGATCGCTGCGCCGCGGCTCACGCGCGAGCAGACGTCGTGCTGGCCGCGTTGCTGGCCGCCACGGTCCTGGCCTGGCTCTGGCTGATCGAGCCAGGGACAGCCGTTCACCGTGACGGACGCGCATTGGTAAGCGGACATGTCGGGCATGGACATGTCCGGAATGAATATGTCCGGAATGGCGACGGCGTCGGCGGTGACGCCGCGGGCAGTCCTGCTCACGATCCTGATGTGGGCGGTGATGATGGCTGGCATGATGCTGCCCGGTGCGCATGCCGATGATCCTGCTGTTCACCGCCGTGCAGCGCCGCCGCCAGGGTTCGCCGCTTGCCGCCGACGGGCGCCTTCCTGTCGGGCTACGCGATCGTCTGGGGCGGCTTCGCGGTGCTGGCCGCACTGGCGCAGGTCGCGCTCTCGCTCTGCGGCGTCGCTCTCGCCCGATCTGTCGCTGACCAGCCGATGGGGAGGTGCCGCGGTGCTGATCGGCGCTGCGGCCTACGAGCTGTCCCCGTTCAAGTACCGTTGCCTGCAACGCTGCCGCGGACCGGTGGATTTCGTGGCGCAGCACTGGCGCCCTGGGACTCGACGGCGCGCTGACGATGGGCCTGCTGCACGGGGCCTATTGCCTGGGCTGCTGCTGGGCGCTGATGCTGCTGCTGTTCGTGGGCGGGGTGATGAACCTGCTCTGGGTCGCGGCCCTCGGCGCGCTGGTGCTGGTGCAGAAGCTGCTGCCGGGCGGCCGGATGCTTCCCGCCGCCACGGCCGGCCTGCTGTTCGTGGGCGCGATCGTGTTGCTGACGACGCCGCCGCGCTGACATTTCGGCGAGCGGGAACTCCCCGGCGCTCCGGCGGTTGCTCACGGCATCGCCCGCAGCCGACCGGAGATGCCGATGGAACCCGTTCCCCTGCCCGCGGCTCGCGCCGTCACGATCGCGCTGACGGTCAACGGCGAGAGCCGCCAGGTCGAGGTCGAGGCGCGCACCACGCTGCTCGACGCGCTGCGCGACCGGCTGCACCTGACCGGCACCAAGAAGGGCTGCGCGCTCGGCCAGTGCGGCGCCTGCACCGTGCTGCTCGACGGGCGGCGGATCAATTCCTGCCTCACTCTCGCGGTGATGCAGCAGGGCCGCGCGATCACCACCATCGAGGGCCTCGGCGAACGGCAGCCCTGCATCCGGTGCAGGCGGCGTTCATCGAGCATGACGGCTTCCAGTGCGGCTACTGCACGCCCGGCAGATCATGTCCGCGGTCGGCCTGCTCGTCCGAAGGGCGCGCGGGCTCGGACGACGAGATCCGCGAGCACATGAGCGGCAACATCTGCCGCTGCGGCGCCTACACCAACATCGTCGACGCGATCCGCGATGCGGCGCGGCACGGAGGCTGAGCCATGACCCCGTTCGCCTATACCGCCGCCCCCAACCTTGGCGCGGCCATCGCGCGGCGTGCAGCAGGCGGGCGGCGCCGAGTTCATCGCCGGTGGCACCGACATGCTCCAGCTCATGCAGGAGAACGTGCGCGCGCCCGCCATGCTGATCGACCTCAACGCGCTGCCGCTGTCGGGCATCGGCGAGGATGGCAATGGCCTGCGTATCGGCGCGCTGACACGGCTCGCCGATGTCGCGAACGACGCGCGCGTGCGGCAGCGATTTCCCGCAATATCGGAGGCGCTGCTCGCCACCGCCTCGCCGCAGGTGCGCAACATGGCGACGGTCGGCGGCAACCTGCTGCAACGCACGCGCTGCCTCTATTTCCGCGACGCCGCGATGCCGTGCAACAAGCGCGCGCCGGGCTCCGGCTGCCCGGCGCATGGACGGGCAGAACCGCATCAACGCAATCCTCGGCGGCAGCGAACACTGCATCGCGACCTACCCCGGCGATCTCGCCGTCGCGCTGCTGGTGCTCGACGCGAGGTGGAGGTCGACCGGCCCGGACGGCGAGCGCAGCGTGCCGATCGAGCGACTTTTACCGGTTGCCTGGCGACACACCACACGTCGAGACCGTGTTGCGGCCCGCGAAATCATTACCGCCGTGCTGCTGCCGGGCGAAGCCGCTCGGGCAGAGGTCGCGCTACTTCAAGGTGCGCGACCGGGCCAGCTTCGAGTGGGCGATTGCCTCGGCGGCGGTGGCGATCGCAGATAAACGGCGACGTGGTCGCGGCAGGCGCGGGTCGCCGTCGGCGGGGTCGCGACCAAGCCGTGGCGATTGCCGCAGGTGGAGCAGGTGCTCGCCGGCCAGCGCCTCACGGCCGAACTGTGCGCGCAAGGCCGCCGCGACGGCAGCAGATGGCGCGATCGCGCACGGCGCGAACGCCTACAAGGTGCCACTGCTGAAGGGCACCGTTGAACGCACTCTGCTGATGGCGGGAGGCCTCGCATGAACGCCGTCATCGGCCAGCCCGTCAGCCGCGTGGACGGGCCCGAGAAGGTCACGGGTCGGCGCGCATTACGCGGCGGAGTTCGATCTGCCGGGCCTCGCGTACGGCGCGCTGGTCATGAGCACCATCGCGCACGGCCGCATCGCCGGCCTCGACACGGCGGCGGCGGAACAGGCGCCCGGCGTGCTGGCCGTCATCACCCACGAGAACGCCGAGAAGCTGCCGTACAACGAGATGGAGCAGCGCCCGGTGGTCGATCCGAAATCGGGCGACCAGCTCCGCGTGTTCCAAGGCCCGGAAATCCTGTTCAGCGGCCAGCCGATCGCCGTCGTCGTCGCCGAGACGCTGGAGCAGGCGGAGGGCGCGGCGGCGGCGGTGCGGATCAGCTACGCGGCGCAGCCTGCACAGACGAATTTCGATCCTGGCGCGGCACAACCGCCGAGCGAGCCGACAGCGAAATCCGGCCGACCCGGCGAGAAGGCGCGCGGCGACGCGGAGGCGGCATTCGATGCGGCCGAGGTGCGGATCGACGCGCGCTACGTCCAGCCGCGCGAGCACCACAACGCGATGGAGCCGCACGCAACGATCGCGCGCTGGGACGGCGACGCGCTCACGCTGTACGACAAGTCGCAATGGGTGGACAACGTGCGCGCCGAGATCGCGCATGTGTTCGGCATGTCCGAGGAAAAGATCCACGTCATCTCGCCCTATGTCGGCGGCGCGTTCGGCTCGGCGCTGCGCACCTGGCCGCACGTCACCGTCGCGGCGCTTGCGGCGCGGCGCGTCCGGCGGCCGGTGCGCGTCGAGCTGACCCGGCGCGAATGTTACACCTCGATCGGCTTCCGTCCGCACACCGAGCAGCGCATCGCACTCGGCGCCAGCCGCGACGGCAAGCTCGCCGCGATCATCCAGGAGGCGATCGGCCAGGTCGCCACATACGAGGAATACGCCGAGGTCACGCTCGAGCCGCCGCACAAGACCTACTCCTGCGCGAACGTCCTGACCCGCTACCGGCTCGCGCCGATGAACACCAACTCGCCCTGCCCGATGCGCGGCCCCGGCATCGCCACCGGATTGCTCGCGCTGGAGGGCGGCATGGACGAGCTCGCGGTGGCGCTCGGCATCGACCCGGTAGAGTTGCGCTTGCGCAACTATGCGGATCGCGACGAGGACAAGAAGCTGCCCTGGTCGAGCAAGGAGTTGCGCGCCTGCTACGAGACGGCGGCGCGGCGGTTCGGCTGGGACCGCCGCTCGCCCGCGCCGGGCTCGATGCGCGACGGACGGATGCAGGTCGGCTACGGCATGGCAAGCGCGATCTATCACGCCGAACGCTCCAAGGCGTCGGCTACCGCGACGCTGTTCGCCAACGGCACGGCGCTGGTGCGCAGTGCGGCGAGCGACATGGGGCCGGGCACCTACACGTCCATGACCCAGGTTGCTGCCGACACGCTCGGGCTGCCGATCGAGCGTGTGCGCTTCGAGCTCGGCGACACGGATTTGCCGATGGCGCCGGTGCATGGCGGCTCGATCACGATGGCGAGCATTGGCAACGCCGTGCAGGCGGCGTGCCAAGCGGTGCGCGCCAAGCTCGCGGCGCTCGACGGCGGGGCGGCGGCGAGCGACTGGCCGGCGCTGCTGCGGAGCCGTCAGCTCGAGCGGATCGAGGCGGAGGCGACAGCGCAACCCGGCGACGAGCAGGCGAAGTATCTCGAGTTCGGCCTTCGGCGCGGTGTTCGTCGAGGTCCGCGTCGATCCCGCTCTTGGCACGGTCCGCGTGCCTCGCATCGTCGGCGCCTACGACGCCGGCCGCGTCGTCAACCCCAAGACGGCGCGCAGTCAATGCATCGGCGGCATGGTCCAGGGCGTCGGCATGGCGCTGCTGGAGCAGGCGGAGTGGGATCCGCGCTATGGGCGGGTGATGAACGCCAACCTTGCCGAGTACCTGGTCCCGGTGAACGCCGACGTGGTCGAGCTGGAGGCGCTCTTCGTCCCCAGCGAGGATCCGATCTTCAATCCACTCGGCGTGAAGGGGCTGGCCGAGATCGCGCTGTGCGGCGTCGCCCCGGCGATCGCCAACGCGGTCTTCCACGCCACCGGCAAGCGCATCCGCGAGCTGCCGATCACGCCGGAGAAGCTGCTGGCCTGACGGGGGCGTCATCAACTCAGATCGCGGATGACCGCTTTCGTTGCAAACGCCAACCCACACCACGAGTGCGAGCGGCGCGGCGTCAGGCCGGCAGGAACGGCGGTGGCCAGGGGCGCAGCGAGGGCGGCGGCTTGGCCGGAGCGGCCGCAGGCCGCGAGGCCCGCGCGTCGGGCGGCGCTTCGGGGAGTGCCGCCGGCGCGGCGCCCGCCGCCTCCGGTTCGGCCGCCGATCGGGGCGGCTTCTTGGGCAGGCGCAGCGGCTCGGGCAGCGGATCGGTGGTCAGCTTGCGCCAGAGTGGGCGCAGCAGCCGCCCCGCCTGCGGCGCCGCCGCCAGCAGCGCCCGCATCTCCGGGTGCTCCACCAGCTCGCGCAGCGGGGCGGCGAAATGCACCAGATGATACCGCAGCAGCACCGGCCCGGGCGGAATGGGCGGCGGCCGGCGCACCGCCCTCGGGCGGTCGGCTGCCGCGCGGGGGGCGGTGCCCGGCGCGGCGCGGCGGCGAGCGTCCCGGCCGCGAACCGCGCGTGCAACGCGGCGAGCCGCCGCAGCGTGCGGCCGAGATAGTTCCACAGCGGCAGCGCCATCGCCGCCAGCGTGTGCTCCCGCGGCCGGATGCCCTCGGCCATCGCCCGCTTCAGCGCCTCGATGAAGAGGGTGAAGCGGGAGATGATGTCGGTTTGGAGTGAGGCGGCGGCAGACATGGGGAGAGCATAGAGGTTAGTTAGTAAGAATGTCAAGCCGGGACGGGTTCGCTGTGTTCGTCGTCGCGAGCCGCCCCTTGGCGGCGTGGCAATCCAGGCTCGCGCCGAGGTGCAACCCGCCTGGATAGCTACCGGTCGAACGGCCTCAGCCGCGTTCGGCCAGCAGCGCCTGCATCTGCGGCCACACCCGCTTGAACAGCGCCTCCTTGACGGCACGTGCCGGCTCGTCGCCGGGCGAGGAGTTGGGGTGCAGCTCGCGGGCGATCAGGCGGCGGATCGCGTCCAGCTGCTGCTCGATCCGCGGATCGGCCTGTGTTGCGCGCGGGGCCTCCTGACCCTCCGGTGCCTCTCGGCTGGCTGGGCCCGCCACGTCCCGCCAGCCGGTCGGCCGCATCGGCCCGACGACGCCCTCCCGCTCCATCCGGTCGAGATAGGCGCGCGCGAGCCGCCAGTCCGCGCCGATGCGGGTGCCCAGCTCGAACTGGCGCACGCGCCGCAGGCTGCGGACGCATGAAACGGCGGCTTCGTAGGACGCGGAGCGAGATCCCATCGGGTTCCTGCCTGCTCGGGCCCTGAGCATGGGGCGGGCTGGTTAACGGACGGCAAAGGCGGTCCTGTTGCCCTGAGGGCTCTCCGGCGCGATCCTGTCGGGCAAGACGGACGAATGGGAGGAACCCTGATGGCGGATGGGCCGGGCGCCCAGAAGCGCGCGCGATGGTAGGTCTCGCCGAGAAGGTGCCCCATCGCGCGCTGATCACCGCGGCGGCGATGCTGTCGGTGCTGATGCAGGCGCTCGAACTCGACCATCGCCAACGTCGCCCTGCCCTACATGCAGGGATCGCTGTCGGCCAGTTCCGACGAGATCACCTGGGTGCTCACTTCTTACGTCATCGCCGCCGCGATCATGACCGCCCCGGTCGGCTGGATGGCGGTGCGCTTCGGCCGCAAGCGGCTGTTCATCGCCTGCCTGGTCGGCTTCACCATCACCTCGATGCTGTGCGGTGCGGCGCAATCGCTGGAGCAGATCGTCGCGTTCCGGCTGCTGCAAGGGATGTGCGGCGCCGCGTTGGTGCCGCTGTCGCAGGCGACCATGCTCGACATCTATCCGTTCGAGCGGCGCGCGCAGGCGATGGCGATCTTCGGCATGGGCGTGATGCTCGGGCCGATCCTCGGGCCAACGCTCGGCGGCTACCTGACCGAATGGTACAACTGGCGCTGGGTGTTCTACGTCAACCTGCCGTTCGGCATCCTCGCCATCGTCGGCCTCACGCTGTTCATGCCCAAGACCTCGCCCAAGACCGAGCTGCGCTTCGACTGGACCGGCTTCGGCGTGCTGGCACTCGGTATCGGCGCCCTGCAGCTGATGCTGGACCGCGGCCAGGATCAGGACTGGTTCAGCACGCGCGAGATCATCATCGAGGCGGTGCTGGCGGCACTCGGCATCTATCTGTTCATCGTCCACATGCTCACCGCGGAGAAGCCGTTCCTGGCCCCCGCGGTGTTCCGCGACCGGAACTTCGTGTGCTGCATGACGCTGATGTTCTCGGTCCAGATGGTGCTGATGTCGAGCTCGGCGCTGCTGGCTCCCTATCTGCAGAACCTCGCGGGCTACCCGGTCTCCACCGCCGGCCTTGCAATGGCGCCACGCGGCATCGGCACGGCGGCCGGCATGTTCCTGGCCAGCCACCTCGCGCTGCGCCTCGATCAGCGCAAGGTGATGGCGACCGGTCTGCTCATGCTCGGCTGGTCGCTCTACGTGATGAGCGGCTGGACCCCCGACGTCTCGCGCCAGGAGCTGATGCTCACGCTGGTGGTGCAGGGCTTCGGCATGGGGCTGGTGTTCAATCCGATGACCGTCGTGGCGTTCACCACGCTGTCGCCCTCGCTGCGCGGCGACGCGACCTCGATGCAGGCGCTGGCGCGCAATGTCGGCGCCGCCATCGGCATCTCGGTGACGACGTTCATGCTCGCGCGCGGCGTGCAGGCCGAGCACGCCGGACCTCGCTCGCGACCGTCACGCCGTTCCACCGCGCGCTGCAGGTCTACGGCTCGATCGGCGTATGGATCTGCGCAATGGCCGGCGTCCTGGTCACCTCCGCAGCAGGCGCTCGAGCTGCTCGACCGCATGATCAACCGCCAGGCCGAGATCATCGCCTACAACAACGACTATCGCATGATGACCCTGGTTGTGGTGCCGCCGCTGCTGCTGCTGCTGTTCATGCGTCGCGCCAACCGTCACGGCCCGCCAACAGCGTCCGCGCCGGCCGAGGCCGACTGAAGGATGCGAAGCGGAACCGCGCGAGCCCGACAGGAGTGACGGCATGAATTGGCAGCCCGAGCTGGACGAATTGCGGCGCCGCGAGGCGCTGGGGCGCGAGATGGGCGGGGCCGACAAGGTGCAGCGCCAGCACGACGGCGGCCGGCTCACCGTGCGCGAACGGATCGACGCGCTGCTCGACGGCGGCAGCTTCCACGAGGTCGGCGCGATCTCGGGCAAGGCGGAATACGACGCCGCCGGCAACCTCGCCGGCTTCACGCCTGCGAATTGCGTGTTCGGGCGCGGCACGATCGACGGGCGGCCGGTGGTGGTGGTCGGCGATGACTTCACCGTGCGCGGCGGCTCGGCGGATGCGACCATCAAGGAGAAGACCATGATGGCCGAGCAGATGGCGAACGAGTTCCGCCTGCCCATCCTGCGCGTCATCGAGGGCTCGGGCGGCGGCGGCTCGGTCAAGACCATCGAGACCACCGGCCGTTCCAACCTCCCCGGCCGTGTCGGCGGCAGCGCGGGATACCATCTCGCCGCGATCAACATGGGCACCGTGCCGGTCGTCGCCCTCGGCCTCGGCTCGGTCGCCGGACTTGGTGCGGCGCGGCTGGCGGCGAGCCATTTTTCCGTGATGACGAAGGCGACGTCGGCGATGTTCGTCGCCGGGCCGCCGGTGGCTGCGCGCATCGGCCCAACGCTTACCAAGCAGGAGCTGGGCGGCTGGGAGATCCAGACGCGCAGCGGCGCGGTCGATCACGCGGTGGACACCGAGGAGGAGGCGTTCGCCGCCGCGCGCCGGTTCCTTTCCTACTTGCCGTCGTCGATCCACAGCCTGCCCCCGGTATTGCCGGCGACCGACGATCCGCACCGGCGCGACGAGAAACTGGCGACATTGATCCCGCGCGACCGCCGCAAGGTCTACCGGATGCGCCCGATCATCGAGACGCTGGTGGATCAGGGCACGTTCTTCGAGCTGGGTAAGATGTTCGGGCGGCCGATTATCACCGGGCTCGCACGCATCGACGGCGTGCCAGTCGCGGTGATGGCGGGCGATCCGCATTTCTACGCCGGCGCCTGGACTGCCGATGCCTGCCAGAAGATCGTGCGCTTCGTCGATCTCGCGGAGACCTTCCATCTGCCCGTGGTGCATCTGGTGGACTGCCCCGGCTTCCTGGTCGGGCTGGACGCGGAAAAGGCCGCCACCATCCGCCACGGCGTGCGCGCGATGTCGGCGCTCGACCAGACGACGGTGCCGTGGTGCAGCGTCATCATCCGCAACGTGTTCGGCGTCGCCGGCGCGTTGCACCAGCCGCCGGGGCGGCTCTCGCTGCGCTACGCCTGGCCGTCGGCCTATTGGGGTTCGCTGCCGCTGGAAGGCGGCATCGAGGCGGCGTACCGCGCGGACATCGACGCGGCCGAGGATCCGGCGGGAAAGCGCGCCGAGATCGAGGACCGGCTCAACAAGCTGCGCTCGCCGTTCCGCACCGCCGAGAGCTTCTGGGTCGAGGAGATCATCGACCCGCGCGACACGCGCCGCCTGCTCTGCGAGTTTGCCCGACTTGCCGAGCCGCTGCGCACGCCGGGACGCGCTGGCACGATGATGATGCGGCCATGATCCGCGTCGTCCTCGCGCTACTGTTCCTGATTGCGGGAATCGGCGCCGCCCATGCGGCCGACGCGCCGTTGCGTGCCGCGCTGTTCCCGGTCGAGTTCGTCGACACCAGCCCCGCGGCGCCGACGCCGGCGGAACAGGCGCGCGTCAAGGCGCTCGGCGTCGAGTTGCGTGATCTCCTGGCGAAGTCCGGGCGCTACACGTTCGTCGATATCGCGCCGGTCGCCGCAGAGGCGTCGTCGCGCGATTTGTGGAACTGCGACGGGTGCGAGACCGCGCTCGCCCAGAAAGTCGGCGCGCAGGTCTCGGTGATCGCCTGGGTGCAGAAGGTCTCGGATCTGATCCTCAACATCAACGCGGTGATCCGCGATACGGGCACCGGCAAGGCGGTCGCGGCCGGCAGCGTCGATATCCGCGGCAACACCGACGAGACGTGGAGCCGCGGACTGCGCTACCTGGTGCAGAACCGGCTGCTGGCGCCGCCCCGTTCGCCGTAGCCGTCCCGGCTCATTCTCCCGACACGGCGGCCCGAGTACGCGCGGGAAGGAACTCGTCATTCGCCTCCGCGAGCCTTGGCGCGCCGTGCGCGATCGCCGGGCGCTCGCCGTCGAAGGAGAGCGGCAGCGCGGTCAGCGAATAATCCTCGCCGGGCACTTCCTGGCGCATCCCGAGTGCTTGCACATGCGGCTCGGCCAGCGCCTCCGGCAGCGAGTTGATCGGCGCGCAGGGCACGCCCGCCGCCTCGAACTGCGCGATCCAGTCGGCGCGCGGCCGCGTGCGCAGGATGGCGTTCATCTCGGCGACCAGCGCGGCTTTGTTGTCCATCCGCTTGCGGTTGGTGACGTAGCGCGGATCGGCGGCCCAGTCCGGCCGCGCCATCTCCCGCGCCAATCGCGCGAACAGCCGATCGTTGCCGCAACAGATGAGGAACGGCCCGTCGGCCGCGTCGAACGCCTCGTAGGGCACCAGGTCGGGATGGCCGGACGCATGGCGCGGCGGCATCTTTCCCTCGTTTACCCAGGCCTCGGATTTCTGCGCCGACCACACCAGCGCGGTCTCCAGCAGCGAGGCGTTCACCACGCCGCCGCGCCCGGTGACGCCCCGACGTTGCAGCATCGCCAGCGCGCCGATCACCGTCCACATCCCCGCACCCTGGTCGCACGCCGCGACACCGAGCCGCATCGGCGGATCGTCGGGGCCACCATTGATGCTGGAGAGGCCGGAGAACGCCTGGATCAGCGGCTCGTAGCCGGGGCGGCGCGCCATCGGCCCGACATGGCCGAACGCCGACAGCTCGCAGAAGATCAGGCGCGGATGCCGCGCGCACAATTCCGCGCCGCCGATGCCGAAGGATTCCGCCACACCAGGGCGCAAATTGTGGATCAGGATGTCAGCGGTCGCGGCGAGCTTCTCGAACGCGGCCAGCCCGTCGGCGCTCTTCAGGTCGAGCGCGATCGAGCGTTTGCCGCGATTGAAGATCGCGAAGGTCAGCGAATCGTCGTGGCGAAAGGCGCGCCCCATCCGCCGCGCGTCGTCGCCGCCCTCGACCCGCTCGATCTTCAGCACCTCGGCGCCAAGGTCGGCGAAGATGGAGCCGGCGAATGGCGCCGCCAGCACCTGGCCAAGCTCCAGCACGCGGACCCCTTGCAGGATGCCCATTGGTCAAAGTCCTCCGCTGCTACGGCCAGCCCGCGCCCGCCACCTCGACGCGGGCGATCTCGATGCGGCCTTGCTTGGCATCGCGCGATTCGGGCCCGCGCACCGCGCTCGTGCAGAGAAACAGCGTGCGCTGATCCGCCCCGCCGAGCGCGCACGCGTACACCGCGCGTTCCTCGGCGACGCTCACCGTCTGCGTGATGCGGCCGCCGGCCAGCACGCGCAACGCCTGGTTCGCCCGCGCGTGCGCCACCCACACCGCGCCCTCCGCGTCGAGGCAGATGCCGTCCGGCACGACGCCAGGGAGTTCCGCGAACACGCGGCGGTTGGAGAGCGCGCCATCCTCGGCGATGTCGAACCGGGTCAGGCGGTTGCCGTAGCTCTCGGCGGCGATCAGCGTGCCGCCATCCGGCGTGATCACCATGCCATTGGGAAAATCCAGCCCGTCGGCGGCAAGCGTGCAAGTGCCGTCGGGATCGACGCGCACGATGCCGGCCGGCCGACGTTCGGCGCCTCCGAACATGTCGAACCCGAAATTCCCGACCCACGCGCGGCCATGAGCGTCCACCACCATGTCGTTGCACGGCCCTGTGGCGAGAGCGGAGAGATCGGCGTAGGGGCGCAGCGCGCCGTCATCCATCCGCAGCAGCCGTCGGTCGTTCATCGAGACGACCAGCAGCTTGTTGTCGGCCGTCCAGCCGAGTCCGGATGGCCGCTCGGCGACCTCGGCGATCAATTCGGCGCGGCCCGACAGATCGAGGGCGCGCACCACGCCGCCGAAAATATCGGAAAACCACAATTTTCCGTCGTGCCAACGTGGCCCTTCGGGGAAGGCCAATCCGTCGAGCAGCGTCTCCACTTTCGCGCTCATCCGAGAACTCCGTTACCCGCGTCGGATGTGAGCCTACGGCCGGCGGTCGGGATAGTCGATGACCCGCACCTCGTCCGTCGTCGGGTCGAGCACGGCGCAGCTCAGTTGCCGTCCGTTGCGATGGTCGCGCGCGTCGCCCGCCGACCCAGGGTTGATGACCAGGGCGCGCCCGACGCGCTGGACGATCTGCGAATGCGTGTGGCCGTACAGCACGAAATCCGCCTCGACCTCGGCGAAGCGCTGCAAGGTCGGGCTCTCCGGGTAGACATAGCCGCCGCGCGGCGACCACGGCGTGGAATGCACCATCAGCAGCGTCTTGCCCGCGAAGCTCAGCTCGCGCCGGTACGGCTGCTCGGCGAGCCACGTCATCAACGCCTGGTCTATCCAGTCCTGCTGGCGGGCGCGAATGCCGTGGGGTGCGAGGAAATCCTCCTCGTGGTTGCCGAGGATCACGTGCGCGCCACGCTCCCTCAGCAGCGCCACGACCTCGTTGGAAAAGCGGTACTGGAAGATGGCGTCGCCGAGGCAAAGCAGCTCGTCGACGTCCCCCATCGCGTCCAACGCCTGCTCGAGCCCGTAGAGATTGCAGTGGATGTCGGAGACGATGCCGATTTTCAAACGTGCTTCCAGTCGGGTGCGGTCATGCGGACCCAGGCAGCTTAAATACCTGCCAGTACAATTCAATCCCGGCCGGGACATATCAGGCACGCGGCGGCTGGCGCAGTGCCCAGAACGCGATGCATCCCATCGTGTAAGCCGCGATCGAGAGCCCGAAGGCCACGTGGTAGCTGCCCGTGCGGTCGAAGATCCACCCCGCCGCCCAGGCGCCGGCGGCTGAGCCGATGCCGGTCCCCACGGTGATGACGCCGAGAATGGTGCCGAGCCGCGGGCCGGGGAACAGATCGGCCGTCTTGGCCGTGATGGTCGGTCCGCGGGCGCCCCAGGTGAGGCCGAAGAAGCAGGCGTGCAGCCAGAGCAGCCATGTGTCGCCAGGGCCGGTGATGAACAGTGCGAACACCACGCCGAGGATCGAGACCCCGTAGGCGATGATGGCGGAGAGTTCGCGGCCGATATAGTCCGAGCTGGTGCCGGTCAGGATGATGCCGGGGATGGCGAGGAAGCTGCCCATGCCGAGCACGCCGGCCGCGTACAGCCGGTCGAACCCGTGATCGACGGCGAAGGCGAGCTGGTGCAGCGAGACCAGGAAGCTGCCGAGTCCGGTGCATAGATAGACGATGAACAGCAGCCAGAACTGCCGCGTCCGCATCGCCTCGCCCAAGGTCCAGTTCTGCCGCGGCGGCGCGACGGACGGTGCCGCGAGCGGGTCCGGGCGCGGCGGCCCCGCATCGGTCGCGGGACGATCGGCGCCACGGAACAGCATGGCGAGCGGCAGGACGAGCAGCCCCATCAGCGCGCCCTGCGCCAGGTACGCCTCGCGCCAGCCGAACGTCCCGATGAGCAGCTGCGCGCCGGGCGCCGAGATCGCCCGCCCGGCGCCGTTGGCCGATTGCAGCACCGCCACGGCCATGCCGCGCCGGCGCACGAAATGCCGCGAGATCAGCGGCGCGAACACCACCATGCCGAGGCAGTTGGCCCCGACCGTCATCACCACGCCATACAGCAGGATCACGTGCCACAGCGCCGACGCATGGGCGCTGCCGATCAGCCCGAGCGTGAGCAGCGTGCCGCCGAGCAGCACCAGGCGTCGCGAGCCAAGCCGGTCCACCAGCGCGCCGACCAGCGGCGAGCTCAATCCATTGACCAGCTGGGAGACCGAGTAGGCGACGGAGCTCTCGGCGCGGCTCCACGCGAACACCTGGATGAACGACACGAGGAACACGGTGTAGGACTGCATCATCCCGGCGCTGATCGCGAAGGTCGCGAAGGAGGCGGCGAGGACGATCCAGATGTTCAGGCCCGGACGGGTGCGCTGCAGGCTGGACTGCATGGAAGCCTGGCTCGGTTGGCGCCGCACCGTACCGGCGGCCGTGCGCCGATGCAAACCCGAGACAGGCCACGAGGGATGTGTGATCCTCAGTGCTCGTATGCTGTCGAGCAGGAGGAGAGCATGACGCTGCGCCTACGCCAGATCTGTCTCGTCGCACCCGAGCTGGAACCCGCCGCCGCCGCCTTGCGCGACGTGCTGGGCATCGAGATCAGCCATCGCGACGGCGCGGTCGGCAAGTACGGGCTGGTGAACGCGGTGCTGCCGGTCGGCCGCTGCTTCCTCGAAGTCGTCGCACCGGTGCGCGAGGGAACCGCCGCCGGCCGCTACCTCGAACGGCGCGGCGGCGCGGGCGGCTACATGGTGATCCTCGACTGCGACGACATTGCGCCGTGGCAGGCGCGCGTGGACGCGCTTGGCGTGCGGGTGGCCAACGATCTCGACTATGACGGGGAGTATCGTGGGTTGCAGCTGCATCCGCGCGATACCGGCGGCACGCTGCTCGAGATCAACTGGACGCCGGGCGGCCGATCGCTCGACGGGCCGTACCATCCGGCTGGGCCGAACTGGCAGTCCGCCATGCGCACCGGCGTCACCGACAGCCTGCTCGGCGCGGAGATCCAGGCGGAGAACCCCGCCGCGCTGGCCGCGCGCTGGGCGGAAATTCTCGACCGCCCGATTGCATCATGAACCCGTCGGGCGCCGCGCGGATCGACCTCGATCTCGGATTCATCCGTTTCGTCGCGGCGACCGACGGGCGCGGCGAGGGGCTGTCCGGCATCGACGTGCGGCCTGCCGACCGGCACGCCATCCGCGCGGCGGCGGCGAGGCGCGGGTTGGTGGTGACGGAGGATATGGCCGCACTCTGCGGGATGCGGGTCCGGCTCGCGCGGGAGAGTGTCTCGACATAGCTTGACGATGCGGTGGGGAAAAGTGTCAGGATCGCGCCGCCGCGCGACCCCCAGCCAGGACGGAACCCATGATGAAGCGACGCACGCTCCTAAAGTCGGCCGGCGCGGGCGCGGCCGTGCTCGCTGCTCCCCGCGTCGCGCGGGCGCAGAAGGACCGCGTGCTCAAGTTCATCCCGCAATCGGATCTGACGGTGCTCGATCCGATCTGGACCACCGCCTACGTCACCCGCAACCACGGCTACATGGTGTTCGACACGCTGTTCGGCACCGACGGCGCGTTGCAGCCCTCGCCGCAGATGGCGGAAGGTCTCACCGTCGAGAACGACGGCAAGCTCGCGCGGATCGTGCTGCGCGACGGGCTCAAATGGCATGACGGCGAGCGCGTGCTCGCGCGCGACTGCGTCGCCAGCATCCAGCGCTGGGCCAAGCGCGACGCGTTCGGCCAGACCCTGATGTCCTACACCGACGAGCTGAGCGCGCCCGACGACAAGACCATCCAGTTCCGCCTCAAGAAGCCTTTTGTCCTTGTTGCCGACGGCGCTGGGCAAATCGCCGACCAACTTCCCCGCGATGATGCCGGAGCGGCTGGCCAAGACCGACGCGTTCAAGCAAGTCACCGAGATGGTCGGCAGCGGTCCGTATCGTTTCAATGCGAAGGAGCGCGTGCCGGGACACCTCATCGTCTACGAGCGGTTCGCCGACTACAAGCCGCGCGAGGGTGGCACGCCGGTTTGGACGGCGGGGCCGAAGATCGTGAACTTCGATCGGGTCGAGTGGCAGATCATCCAGGACCCCGCCACCGCCGCCGCAGCACTCGAGAGCAACGAGGTGGATTGGTGGGAAAACCCCACGGGCGATCTGCTGCCGCTGCTGCGTCGGAACGGCCACATCAAGGTGGAGATCCAGGACCCGACGGGATTGATGGGCTGCATGAGGCTCAATCATCTCACCGCGCCGTTCAACAATCCGGCGATCCGCCGCGCACTGCTCAAGGCGATCAATCAGGAGGACTTCGCGATCGCCGTGGCCGGCGACGATCCCAAGATGCACCACGTGCCCACCGGCCTGTTCTGCCCCGGCACGCCGATGGCGACCGACGCGGGGCTCGATGTGTTCCGCGGCAAGCGCGACTACGACGCGGTGAAGAAGGAGATCGCCGCCGCCGGCTACAAGGGCGAAAAAGTCGTGCTGCTGGCGCCGACCGATTTCCCGGTCCTCAAGGCGCTGGCCGACGTCTGCGCCGACACGATGCAGAAGGCGGGGTTGAACGTCGACTACCAGGCGATGGACTGGGGCTCGGTCGTGCAGCGCCGCACCAAGAAGGATCCCACGGACCAGGGCGGCTGGAGCGTTTTCAACACGTTCTGGGCGGGGCTCGACCAGTACAATCCCGTGGGTCACGCCTTCCTGCGCGGCCAGGGCGAGGCGGGCGGCCAGCCCGGATGGCCGTCGAGCCCGCGCATCGAGGAGCTGCGCACGCAATGGCTCGACGCACCCGACGTCGCCGCGCAGAAAAAGATTTGCGAGGACATCCAGCTTCAGGCGTTCGTCGACGTGCCCTACGTGCCGCTCGGCCAGGTGCTGATCGCCACCGCGTACCGCGATTCCATCGCCGGCGTGCTGAACGGGTTCGTGCTGTTCTGGAACGTGAAGCGGGTCTAATCCTCGCCCGCCGGCACGGACTGCGCGAGCGGGCGCGCGGCTCGCGATTCGTTGGGCGTATCGAAATAGCCAAGCCGATGCCCGAACCGTTCCACCATCACCTGCGCGAACGGCAGCGAGTCCGGAGCGACGATCGCGCCCGAACGCACGCGGTAGGCGGCCGGGCGGCGTGACGCCTCCGGCTCGCGACCCTCATGCAGATCGCGCGCGGCTTGCAGCATCAGCCGGCGGAACTGCACGACACCGGCGTCGGTCGGGCCGAGCTGCTCGCGTGTGCGATCGGCGATGCGGCCCTGGCTGTCCTGGATCGCGGCGTCCTGCTCGGAGATGCCCTTGATGCCGGTGAAGTTTTCCCGCTTCTGCACCTCGCGATCGATCATGTAATCGTTCGCCGCGGTTGCGGATAGGCTTCCAGTTCGCATCGACCTCGGCGTGGATCGAAGCGCCGTGTCGCGTAGGAGTCGCGTTCGGCATCGGTCAGCGGCCGCTCGGGGTTCCACGTGTAGGTATAAACCCAGCAATTCTCGTCGTCGATCGGCACCCAGGTCTGCCCGTGATAGTTCTCGCCGCGCGCGGTGCCCGGTGCGTAGCCGTGATTGGGCAGGAGGTATTGCGCGATGCGCCAGTAGAGCGCGCCGTCATCGGCGTGACGCGCGGCGCCGAGCAGCAAGCCCGGCGTCGTGCCTGACGACGTGTAGCGCGGCGCGCCGTCGTTCTGCATCCAGCGGATCTGGTTCTGCCCATCGTGCGTGCGGAATAGCCCTTGGTCATGCCGGCGATCACGTCGCGCAGCGCGGCGTCCTCGCGCGCCACCGGGGCGTGCAGGAACGAGAAATGCGCGGTGTCGATGCCGCCCTCCGCCGCCTGCGCCCAGTTGCACTCCTGCAGCTTCTTGGCGACGAAGCGATGCGCCGGCGGCAGCAGCGCGAACTCCATCTCCGGCAGCTCCGGCATCGCTTCGGGCGGCCCGAGATAGGCCCAGACGAACTCGCCCCATTCCCGCGTCGGATACGCGGTCAGATGCACCTTGCTCGCGCAGTTTCTCGTAGCCGGCGGCGGTCGCGCGGCATCGTCGGGATCTCGAGGCAGCCGCCGTTCACGTCGAACTTCCAGCCGTGATAGGCGCAGCGGATGCCGCATTCCTCGTTGCGTCCGAAAAAGAGATTGGCGCCGCGATGCGGGCAGCGCGAATCGACCAGCCCGACGCGGCCCTCGGTGTCGCGGAAGGCGATCAGATCCTCGCCGAGCAGCCGCACGCGCACCGGCGGCCCGTCGCGGTCGGGCAGCTCGCGCGACAGCAACGCCGGGACCCAGAAGCGGCGGAACAGCTCGCCCATCGCCGTGCCCGGACCGGTCCGCGTCAACGTCTCGTTCTGCGCCTTGCTCAGCATGGCGATCTATCGCCAGCCGCCGCCGCCGTTCACGTACACCGTGTCCGCCGTCATGAACTGGCAGGCGTCGGAGCACATGAACAGCACCAGCTCGCCGATCTCCTCCGGCTCGCCGAAGCGCTTCATCGGCACGTCGTCGCGGAACCGCTGCACCACTTCGGGCGCGGTCTGCGCGGCGGCCTGGAACGGCGTGTTGATCGGGCCGGGCGAGACCGACAGGCAGCGTATGCCGCGATCGGCGAACTCGCGCGCGACGCCGAGCGTCATGGTCAGCACGGCACCCTTCGCGGATGCGTAGTGCACCGAGGTTCCCGGTCCGCCGCGCTTGTGCGACATGCTGGCGACGTTGACGATCACGCCGTGGCCGTTCTCCAGCATGTGCGGCAGGATCGCCTGCATCCCGTAGAACACGCCCTTCACGTTGAGGTCGAACGTCTTGTCGAACAGCGCGTCGTCGATCTCGAGGAACTTCGACCGGCGCAGCGCCGCCCCCGCCGAATTGAACTCGAAATGCACTGTGCCGAACTCGTCGATGGCGCGGCGCACCATGTCCGTCACCTGCTCGCGCGAGGTCACGTCGGTCGGCACGACGAGCGATTTCGCGCCGAGCTGCACGACCTGCTCGCCGGTGCGACGCGCGCCCGCGGCGTCGATGTCGGCGGAGACCACGTTGGCGCCCTCGCGCGCGAAGATCAGCGCCGTCGCGCGGCCGATGCCGCTCGCCGCCCCGGTGATGATGACGGTCTTGCCGCGAAAATAGTCGGGGGTCTTGGGCATCGTGCTCTCCTGTCAGCCCCTGTCAGCCGACGTAGGTGCCGCCGTTCACGTCGATCAGCGCGCCCGACATGTAGCTCGCGGCCTGCGTGCAGAGGAAGGCGATCACCCACGCCAGTTCCTCGGGCCTGCCCATGCGCTGCATCGGCAGTTGCGGAGCGAGATTGAAGCCGGTCGTCATCGGCGTCTGCACCGGCCCGGGCGCCACGCCGTTCACCAGCACGCCGCGCGCCACCGCGTTGCGCGACAGCAGTTTTATCAGCGCGTGCACCGCGCCCTTGGACGCGGAATAGTCCGGCGGCGTGTTGGGCGAGGTGCCGCCGGTGCGCCCGGCGACCGAGCCGATCAGCACGATGGAGCCGCCGCCATGATCGGCCATGTGGTCGATCGCCAAGGTCGCGAGTTGCAGCGGCACGCGCACGTTGACGTCCATCACGCGATGGAAGCGGTCGCGCCAGTTCGCGTCCTCGCGCCACGGTCGGCCATCCAGGATGGCGGCGCAATGCGCCAGCGCGTGCAGCCGGTCGCCGGCGAGAAGCTGGGCGAGGAACGCATCGTCGGTGAGGTCGCCCTGCATCTCGGTGCAGGACACGCCGAGCGCCTCCACCTCGGCGCGCGTGTCGCCAAGCGGCGCGCGGTCGGTGATGACCAGCTCGGCGCCGAGCTGGGCAAGAACGCTGGCGGTGGCTCGACCGATGCCACTCGCCGCTCCTGTGACGAGGGCGCGCCGGCCTTGCATGTTGAGCGCGGCCGGCAGCGGTGGGGTCGCTGTTGCCATCGTCACTCTCCTCCTCGCGCAAGCCGTTGCTCGACGAACTCCAGCCGGTCCTGGCCCCAGAAGATCTCGTCGTCGATGACGTAGCTCGGCGCACCGAACACGCCGCGCGCCAGGGCCGCCTCGGTGTCCGACTTGCGGCGCGCGAGCCATTGCGGATCGGCGCCGAGCCGCGTCACGGCGCCGGCGTCCAGCCCGACATCGCGGATCAGCGCGGCGAGCGTCGCGGGGTCGCCGGTGTCCTGCTCCTCCTGCCACAGCGCGCGCAGCACGCGATGCGCCAGCGCGATCGCCGGCGCATCGCCGATCGTCTCGCGGACCGCGATCACGCAGCACGCCGCCGGCAGCTCGTTCGCGGGAAAATGCTTCGGCTGGACATGGATCGGCTCGCCCAGGCGCTCGCGCCAGCGCCGCAGCTCCATCAGGCGGTACGCCTGGCGCTGCGGCGCGCGCTTGGGCAGCGGCAGTCCGCCGGAAGCGGGAAAGATGGCAGAGAAATCGACCGGCCAGATGCGGGTGCTGGCGCCGTGCTTCGTCGCCATTGCTTCGATCCGCGCCGCGCCCAGATGCGTCCACGGCGAGTTGAGCGAGGCGTAGTAGTCGATGTGCAAGGCCATCGACGCGGCCTCTACCGGTTCTGCCAGTTCGGCTTGCGCTTCTCGGCGAACGCCTTGGGGCCCTCGATGTAATCCTGGCTGTCGGCGTTCTCCTTCTGCGCCGGATAGGCCGTGCGCAGCGCCTGCTGGAGCGTCGGTTCGTCCAGCCCGCGATACGCCGCCTGCTTCGATGCGCGCACCGCCTTGGGCGAGCATTCGAGGATCAGCGCCGCCCAGCGTTTCGCCCCCGTCAGCGCCTGTCCGGCCGGCACGACCTCGTTGACGAAGCCGAGCTCCTTGCCCTCGGCGGCGGGCACGCGGCGTCCGGTGAGGATCATGCCCATCGCCTGCTTGCGCGGGATCATGCGCGGCAGCCGATGCACGCCGCCCGCGCCCGCGATGAGGCCGACGCGCGGCTCCGGCAGGGCGAAGATGGCGTTCTCCGAGGCGACGATGATGTCGCACGCCAGCGCGATCTCGAACCCGCCGCCCATCGCGACACCGTTCACCGCCGCGATCACCGGCTTGTCGAGATCGAAGCGCGACGTGAGCCCGGCGAAGCCGTTGCGCGTCGGTGGACCGCGCCGGCCGGCCGCCTGCACCTTGAGGTCGTTGCCGGCCGAGAACGCCCGATCGCCGGCGCCGGTGACGATGCCGACCCACAGATCATCGCGCGCGGCGAACTCGTCCCATACCTTCTCCAACTCCTGATGCGCGTCGCTGTGCAGCGCGTTCATCACCTCCGGGCGGTTGAGCGTGACGATGCGCAGGCGCCCCTCGTCCGTCACCTTGCAGTATTCATACTCGGCCATGATCGCATTCCCCTTCATTCAGCCGATCACACCCGCCGCGCGCAGCGAGCGGATTTCCTCGGCATCGTAGCCCACCGCCCGCAGCACGTCATCGCTGTGCTCGCCCACCTTCGGCGCGTGGCGCGGCGTCACCTTCTCCTGTCCGCCGATCCAGAACGGGCTGCTGACCGTCAGCAGGTCGTCCCCGGCGAACGGCACCAGCGCGCCGCTCACGCGCATCTGCTCGTCATGCGGAATGTCCTCCATCTCGGCGACGATGCCGAACACGAGTCCGCTCGCGTCGAGGATGGCGCGCCATTCCGCCAGTGGCTTCGTCCCGAAGATCGCATCGAGCGCCGCGACGAGATCGTGCGCGTGCTCGGTGCGGCTCGGCATGGTGGCGAAGCGCGGATCGTGCAGCAGCCCCGAGCCCATCGCCTTCTGGAACGCGCTCCAGCGCCGGTCGTCCTGCACGATGGAGAGCAGCAGCCAGCGCCCGTCGCCGCAGCGATAGTGGTTGCGCAGCGGCCCCGTCGAGTCCGCGCGCGGAGGCTGCACCGCGACCGCCTCGCCGCACAAGGTCGCCTGCACCGAGCAGCCGTTCGCCCACAGCCCGTTCATCAGCAGCGACGAGCCGACATGCCCGCCCCGCCCGGTGCGCTCGCGCTGGTACAGCGCGGTGATGATCGCCGCGTACATCGCCATCGCCGACGGATGATCCCCCATGCCGGCGAGCGAGCGCGCCGGCGTCGCGTCCTCGCCCGAGCGCACGAGATGCATCAAGCCCGAGCGCGCCCACCAGGCGGTCGCGTCGAACCCCGGCTTGTCCGCCTCCGGCCCGGTCTCGCCGTAGCCGGTGAAGGAGCCGTAGATCAGCCGCTCGTTCAGCGGCGCGAGATCGTCGTAGGTGATGCGCAGCTGCCGGCGCACCGGCGGCGGAAAATTGGTGATGAACACGTCCGCCTCTCGCACCAGCCGGCGCAGCACGCCCTGTCCCGCCTCGGTCGCGAGATTGAGCGCGAGGCTCTTCTTGTTGCGCGCGTCCAGCACCCAGTTCGGGCTCACCGGATGAACGTGGCCGGGCGGCGTCTGGACGCGGTTGCGGTACGGGTCGCCCTTGCCTGGCGGTTCGATCTTGATGACTTCCGCGCCGAAATCCGACATCACCGTGGCCGCCGCAGGCCCCGCGATGTAGCTCGCGCAGTCGATCACCTTCAGCCCCTCGAACAGACGCTCGGCCAAGCTTCCGCTCCTTCCTCCTGCGTGCCGCGCAACACTCGACGATGCTCGCGGTCCCGGCAAGGGCACGGTTGACAGGCCCAACGATCGGGCCGGGAATAGGCGGACAGCCGGGAGGGCGCCGCGCATGAAGATCGGCATGTTCGTGACCCTGGAATGGGAGGCGGCGGCCGATGACGGCCACCATCTGCGCCACCTGATCGAGCAGGTACGGACGGCGAAGGACGCGGGGTTTTCCGCGCTGTGGCTGCCGCAGCACTTCGTCAGCGGGCCAGAGATGCGCCAGTTCGCGACCTCGCCGATGCTCGGCCTGCTGGCCGGGATCGCGGACGGGATGACGCTGGGCACGGCCGTGATGCTGCTGCCGATGCTCAACCCGGTGCTGCTGGCCGAGGAGGCCGCGACCATCGACCATCTGACGGATGGAAAATTCATCCTCGGCGTCGGGCTCGGCTATCGCGATCACGAATTCCAGGCGCTCGGCGTCGAGCGTCGCTCGCGCGTGCCGCGCTTTCGCGAGTACATCGAGGTGATGCGCCGGCTGTGGTCCGAGGAGCGCGTGACGTTCCACGGCAAGTTCTTGCATTTCGACAACATCAGCCTGAGCTTGCGGCCGAAGAATCCTGCCGGCATCCCGATCTGGGTGGGGAGCACGGTGGACAGCGGCGTGAAGCGCGCCGCCGAGATCGGCGATTCCTGGACCGGCGCGGGCGCGATGGACATGGCGGAGATGAAGCACTGGTGGGGCTTGTTCCACGACACGCGCGCCGCGCTGGGCAAGCCGCTCGACTATCCGCGCCAGGTGTCGCGCGAGTGCTTCTGCGGCCCGGACATGACGACGGCGATCGCGGTCGCCAAAGGCCCGATCGCGGCCAAGTACACGCGCTACGCCGGATACGGGTTCGGCGGCTTCGACGGATCGGCCGGCGACGCGGCGTTCATGCAGTTCGCGCGCGACCGGTTCGTGGTCGGCGACGAAGCGTTCGTGCGCGACGAGCTGCAACGCTACCGCGACGAGCTCGCCGCCACCGAGTTCCGCTTCCGCGTGTTCTGGCCTGGCCTGCCGCAAGCGGAGGTGCTGGCCAGCATCCGCCGCATCGGCCGCATCGCGGCGACGCTATGAGCAGCCCGTACGAACTCTCGGCACGCGCGGCGCGCCGGCTGATCGGGGCGAAGCGCCTCTCGCCGGTGGAGCTGCTGGAGAGCTGCATCGCGCAGATCGAGCGGGTCAATCCGGCGGTCAACGCCGTCGTCACCAACTGCTTTCCCCGAGCGCGCCTCGAGGCAAAACGCGCGGAACAGGCGGCGATCGCGGGCGAGGCGCTGGGGCCGCTGCACGGCATTCCGGTCGCGATCAAGGACAATCAGGATACCAAGGGCGTGCGAACCGCGCACGGCTCGCCACACTTCCGCGACAACGTGCCTGAAGCCGATAGCGGGATCGTCGCCGCGATCCGCCAGGCGGGCGGGATCGTCGTCGGCAAGACGAACATCCCCGAGCTGAGCATCGGCGCCAACACGGTGAACCGCCTGTTCGGCGCGACCGGCAATCCGTTCGACCCGCAACGGAGCTGCGGCGGTTCCTCGGGCGGTTCCGCCGTCGCGCTGGCCTCCGAGATGGTGCCGCTCGCCACCGGCTCGGACCACGGCGGCAGCCTGCGCATTCCGGCGAGCTTCTGCGGCGTGGTCGGGCATCGTTCGAGCGCGGGCACGGTGCCGAACGAGAAGCGCGCGCTGGCGCAGAGCTTCTACAGCGTGCAAGGCCCGATGGCGCGCTCGGTCGCGGATGCCGCGCTGCTGCTTTCGGTGATTGCCCGGCGGCCAACAGGCGACCCGATGGCTTTTCCGCTCGATCCTGCGCAGTTCGCTCGGCTCGACGAGATCGACCTCGGCCGGCTCCGTGTCGCGGTCTCGGCCGATCTTGGCGGACTGCTAGTCTCGCAGGAAATCCGCCAGACGTTCCGCGACCGAGTGGCGCGCTTCGGCAGCCTGTTCCGGGAGTGCGTCTGGCACGATATCGACCTGCGCGCCGCGCCGGACGTGGATTGGAAGCTGCGCAGCGAGATCTTCGTCGCGCAGTACCACGACGCCGTGGACGGCTGGGACGCCGACTTCAACCCGAACATCAGGAACAACTACGCGGCGGCGCTCCAGATGCCGATGCAGGACGTCGCGATCGCCCACCGGCGCCAGATGGAACTCTGCCAACGCTTCCAGCGCGTCTTCGACGAGTTCGACCTGCTGATCTGTCCCACCGTCTCGGTCTCGCCGTTCCCGTGGGCCGAACTTTACCCGCAGAGCGTGGACGGCCGCGCGATCGGCACCTACATGGAATGGCTTGGCCTCACCGCGTCGTTGACCGTGGTTGGGCATCCGGTCACTGCGCTGCCCTGTGGGCGGGACGCGCAGGGGATGCCGTTCGGGCTGCAAATCGTCGGGCCGAACTTCGCCGATCATGCCGTGCTCAGCGCAGCGCACGCGCTGGAGGTGGCATTCGCCGCGGACCCCGCGCTGGCCCGGCCGTTGCCGGATTTGGCCAAGCTCACCGCGGCGCCGCCGCTTCGGCAGGCGTGATGTAGCGCCGTCGCAAGGACGTCAGGCGCACAACGCGCCGGCAGATGGGGGGAGGTCGCCATGAGCGCGAGCGTTGGACAGATCACGCCGGCTGCCGAGATCACGGCCCGGCTCGATCGGCTGCCGATGACGCGGCACATCTGGATGATGGTGCTGCTGCTCGCGCTGGGCGGCACGTTCGAGAACTACGACATCTTCTTCACCGGCTACATCGCACCCGGCCTGTTCGAGGCGAAGATCTTCACCGCGACCACCACGGGCCTGTTCGGCACGACGGGGCTCGCCTCGTTCATCGCCGCCCTGTTCACCGGGCTGTTCATCGGCACGATCGTCTTCGCCTATGTCGCGGACCGGTTCGGGCGACGGACCGTGTTCACCTTGGCGGCGGTCTGGTACAGCGTCTGCACGTTCATCCTCGCCTTCCAGAATTCGGCCGACATGCTGAACCTCTGGCGGCTGATCGGCGGCATCGGCATCGGTGTGGAGCTGGTGACGATCAGCACGTATGTCTCGGAGCTGGTGCCGAAATCCGTGCGCGGGCGCGCCTTCGCATTCCAGCAGGGCATCGGCTTCATGGTGGTCCCGATCGTCGCCCTGTTCGCCTGGCTGCTGGTGCCGGCGCGGCCACTCGGGCTCGACGGCTGGCGCTGGGTGGTGCTGATCGGCTCGGTCGGCGCGCTGCTGATCTGGTGGGTGCGGCTGGGCATCCCGGAATCGCCTCGCTGGCTCGCGCAGCAGGGGCGGATCGCCGAGGCCGACCGGGTGATGCGCGCGATCGAGGCCAAGGTCGAAGCCGAGCTCGGCCGCCCCCTGCCGCCGCTGGGACCACCCGCGATCGAAGATCCCAAACCCGGCCGCTATGCCGAGGTGTTCAGCCCGGCCTACCGGTCGCGCACGATCATGCTGATGGTGTTCAACTTCTTCCAGACCATCGGCTTCTACGGCTTCGTCAACTGGGTGCCGACCCTGCTGATCAACAAGGGCATCACGATCACGAAAAGCCTCGAGTACACCTTCATCATCGCGCTCTCCTTCCCGGTCTGGCCGATGATCATGACGCGGTTCGCGGACCGCATGGAGCGCAAATGGCAGATCGTCGCCGCCGCGGTGGGGATCGCGGTGTTCGGCGTCGCCTTCTCGATGGTGCAGGCGGCAATCGCGCTCATCGTCCTCGGCGTGCTGCAGACGATGTCGAATGCCTGGCTCTCCTTCTCGTTCCATACCTACCAGACCGAGCTGTTCCCGACGCGGATGCGGGCCCGCGCGGTCGGGTTCGTGTATTCATGGAGCCGCTTCAGCACGATCTTCACCGGCTTCTTCATCGCGTTCTTCCTGCGCCATTTCGGCGTGCCGGGCGTGTTCGTGTTCATCGCCGGCGCGATGGGTGTCGTCGTGCTGTCGATCGGCATCTTCGGTCCGCGCACCAACCAGCTTGCGCTGGAGGAGATCTCGCGCTGAGCTGCCCGCAGCAGGAAGGAGGCCGGAACCGATGAACCCGCTTGGCGCATGGGAACTCCCCGAGGAGCTCAGGCTGCTGCAGGAGACCGCGCGGCGCTTCATGCTGCACGAGGTCAAGCCGGTCGACGACGCGCTGCCGCACGATGCGTTCACGGTGCCCAAGGAGCTGCTGCTGCCCTTGCAGGAGAAGGCGCGCGCGGCGGGTCTGTGGTGCATCCGCACGCCGGCGGAGCATGGCGGCACCGGCCTCAACCTGCTCGGCCAGGCGGTGGTGGCGGAGGAGGCCGCGCGCTGCCGCATGGGCTCCTACATCCCGGCCTGCGGCGCGTTCGGACGCGATCCGCCGAACGTCATCTTCATGGGCACGCGCGAGCAGATCGACCGCTACGCGCTGCCGACCGTGGAGGGAAAGCGCAAGGCGTTCGTCGCGATCAGCGAATCCTCCGGCGGCTCGGACCCGGCGCGCGCGATCCGCTGCCGGGCGGTGCGCGACGGCGACCGCTACATCATCAACGGCGCAAAAATGTGGATCACCGACGCGGGCAATTGCGACTGGGGCATCCTGTTCGCCCGCACCGGCGAGCAGGGCGAACGCGGCGGGATCACCTGCTTCATCGTCGACAGCGACACGCCGGGGATCAGCTTCAAGCGCATTCCGGTCATCCGCTCCTATTCGCCGTACGAGATCCATTTCGACAACGCCGCGATCCCGGTCGCCAACCGGCTCGGCGAGGAGGGCCAGGGCTTCAAGGTCGCGGAGAAGTGGCTGATCGAGGGGCGCGTCTCCTACGCCGCCAACGTCATCGGCACCGCGCAGGCGGCGATCGAGATGGCGATCGACTGGGCGCTGCAGCGAGAAACCTTCGGCTCCAAGCTGTCGCAGAAGCAGGCGATCCAGTGGATGATCGCCGACAGCGAGATGGAGCTGCGCGCGGCGCGCCTGCTGGTCTATCAGGCCGCATGGGCGGGCGATCTCGGCCGCGACCTCAAGATCGAATCCTCCATCGCCAAGGTGGTTGCCACGGAAACCGCCGGCCGCGTGGTGGACCGCGCGATCCAGATCTTTGGCGGACTCGGCGTGTCGCAGGAGATGCCGCTGGAACGCTGGTATCGCGAGCTCCGCATCAAGCGCATCGGCGAGGGGCCGTCGGAGGTGCAGCGCATGGTGGTGGCGCGCCATCTGCTCGGGCGGAGGGGCTGAGATGGCGATCGACTTCGAGCTCGACGCGGGCGGGATCGCCACCATCACGATCAACCGGCCGGAGCGGCGCAACGCGATGGACGCGGAGCATTATGCCGCGCTCTCGGCCGCGTGGGTCCGCGTGCGCGACGAGCCCGCGATCCGCTGTGCCATCGTCACCGGCGCCGGCGAGGTTTCGTTCAGCGCGGGCGCCGATCTCAAGTCGATGGTCGGGCGGCCCAACCAGCTGAGCCAGCTCTGGCTCACCCAGCAGAACCAGATCCTCAATCGCGGTCTCGAAGTCTGGAAGCCGATCATCGCCGCGGTGAACGGCTACTGCATCGGCGGCGGCACCACGCTGCTGCTGGCGACGGACATCAGGCTCGCGGCACCGCACGCGACGTTCGGGCTGTCCGAGGTCAAGCGCGGCATCATCGCGGCGAATGGCGGCACCCAGCGCATCCTGCAGCAGCTTCCCTATCCGATCGCGATGGAGATGCTGCTGACCGGCGACGCGATCGACGCGGAGCAGGCGGCGCGCTGGGGGCTGATCAACAAGGTGGTTCCCGCCGCCGAGCTGTTGCCTACCGCGCGCGCCTATGCGGAACGGATCGCGGCCAACGCGCCGCTTGCGGTGCAGGCGGCGAAGGAGCTGGCGATCCGCTCGCGCGACACCAGCCTTGCCGACGGGCTGCGCCTGGAGCAATTGGTCAGCCGTATCCTGCAATCCTCCGAGGATGTGCGGGAGGGCACCGCGGCGTTCGCGGAAAAACGCAAGCCGCGCTTTCGCGGCGTCTGAGATGGATGGGCCTGAATTGACGGATAGACCGAACCTGCCGCTCGCCGGCGTGACCGTGATCGACCTCGGGCAGATCTACCAGGGGCCGTACGCAACGATGCTGATGGCCAAGGCGGGTGCGAACGTCATCAAGGTGGAGCCGCCCGGCGGCGAGCCGATCCGGGCGCGCACCAAGGTCGGACGCCACGCGGCGCTGCCGCTCGCCATGCTCAACTCCAACAAACGCGCGGTCACGCTCAATCTCAAGACCGAGGAAGGGCGCGCGCTGCTCAAGCGCATGGTGGCGCGCGCCGACGTGCTGCTGGAGAATTTCGCGCCCGGCGTGATGGACCGGCTCGGCGTCGGCTGGGAGGTGCTGCACGAAGTCAACCCGCGTCTCGTCTACGCATCCGGCACCGGCTACGGGCTGTCCGGGCCGGATCGCGACAGCCTGGCGATGGACCTTACCGTACAAGCCGCGTCCGGGGTGATGAGCGTCACCGGTTTCCCCGACGGGCCGCCGACCAAGGCCGGACCGGCGGTGGTGGATTTCCTCGGCGGCATTCATCTCTACGCTGCCGTGCTGACCGCGTTGTACGAGCGGCACTTCACCGGACATGGCCGGCTGGTGGAGGTCGCGATGCAGGAGACGGTGTATCCGGCGCTCGCCTCCAATCTCGGCTTTGCCTACAAGACCGGCGGCGAGGTGCCACCGCGCACCGGCAACCGGCATGGCGGGCTGGCGACCGCACCGTACAACGTCTATCCCGCGAAGGACGGCCACGTCGCGGTGATCTGCGTGGTGGAAGCGCACTGGACCGCGCTGCTCGACGCGATCGGGCGGCCCGAGCTGAAGGACGATCCGCGCTTCGTCGACAACGCGCATCGCGTCGCCAACATGGCGGAGACCGACGCGCTCGTGCAGTCCTGGACCGAGCGCCTGCCGCGCGCCGAGGTGTTCGAGATCGCGCGGCGTCATCGCGTGCCCTGCGCGCCGGTGCGCGACCTGATCGAGGTGATGAACGACAAGCACATGCACGGCCGCGGGATGCTGGAGTGGATCGACCACCCCGAGCTAGGCCGCATCGTGGTGCCGAATTCGCCGCTGCGGTTCCACGGGGCCGACCGGGTGGCGACGATCCCGAGCCCGCGCCTCGGCGAGCACAACGCGGAAATCTACGGCGACTGGCTCGGCCTGTCGGACGCCGAGATCGCGGCGTTGCGGGAGGCGGGCACGATCACCTGACATGCAGCACGCGATCGCCGACGCTGTGGCCGCGGATCGGGCGGCGCGGGAGGGTTTCCTCGCCGAGCTCGTGCGCGTCCCGTCGGACAACCCGCCCGGCGACTGCGCGCCGGCGGCCGAACGCGCGGCGGTGCTGCTGGAAGAACTCGGCTTCGCCGTCGAGCGGCATCCGGTACCCGCCGAGCGGGTGCGCGAAGTGGGGATGCGAAGCGCGACCAACCTGATCGTGCGCCGGCGCTTCGGTGACGGGCCGGTGATCGCGCTCAACGCTCACGGCGACGTGGTGCCGCCCGGGAGAGGGCTGGTTGCACGATCCGTACGGCGCGGCGATCGTCGATGGCTGGATGTATGGTCGCGGTGTCGCGGTCTCGAAATCCGATTTTGCTAGCTACACTTTTGCCTTGCGCGCGCTGGAAGCGGCGGGGGCGCCGAAGCGCGGCACCGTGGAACTGCATTTTACCTATGACGAGGAGGCGGGCGGCGAGATCGGACCGAAACTCCTGCTCGACGCAGGATTGAGCAAGCCGGATTTCGCCATCTGCGCCGGGTTTTCCTACGCCGTCGTCACCGCGCATGATGGCTGTCTGCACCTCGAGGTCGAGGTGCGCGGGCGATCGGCGCACGCCGCGATGCCGGCCACCGGCGTCGATGCGCTCGAGGCGGCGAACGGGACCTTGACCGCGTTGTTCGCGTCCCGAAAAACCCTCGCGCAGCGCGTCTCCGCCGTGCCGGGCATCGGATCGCCGCAACTGACGGTCGGATTGATCGAGGGCGGCATCAACACGAATGTCGTGCCCGACCGCGTGACGTTCCGGCTCGATCGGCGGATCATCCCCGAGGAGAATGCGGCCACGGTCGAGTCCGAGCTGCGCGCGCTGATCGCCGACGCGGCCCGCGTAGTGCCGGGCACGCATGTCGTGGTCCGGCGCATCCTCCTCGCGGAACCGCTCGTGCCGTCACCGGGGGCCGAGCGTCTGGCGGCCCTGCTCTGTCGTCACGCCGGCGCGGTGTTCGACGAGCCGATCGGATGCAACGGCGTCCCGCTCTACACCGACGCGCGGCACTACGCCGCCGCGGGCATTCCCACCGTGCTGTACGGCGCGGGGCCGCGTACCATCGAAGAGGCGAACGCGCATCGCGCCGACGAGCGGTTGCCGCTGGCCGATCTGCACCGCGCCACCGAGGTCGTCGCCCTCACCCTGGCATCCCTGCTGGCCGACGACGATACCGCTCTGGAAGGACAGCCTTGATGGTGGAAATTGGCGGCTATGAAATGCTCGGGCTCGGGCTGCACTTCGAGGATCTGCCCGTCGGGCGAAAATTCCGCACCGTCGGGCGCACCCTGACCGAGGCCGACCTGGTGAACTTCATCAGCGTCACCGGAATGACCGAGGTGCTGTTCTCCAACGTCGAGTTCCTCAAGCACGAGAGCGACATCAAGCAGCGCGTGGTGCCCGGCGCGATGGTCTATTCGTTTGCCGAAGGGCTGCTCATTGGCGCGACCATGCAGCACACCGGCTTCGCCTTCCTCAACATGGAGCTGAATGTCGAGAACCCGTGCTTCGCCGGCGACACGATCCATGTCGAATGCGAGGTGGTGGAGAGCCGCCGCAGCGCCAGCCGGCCGAACCGCGGCCTGGTGCGCACCTTCAACCGCGTGGTCAAGCAGGACGGCAAGGTGGCGATCACCTACAATCCGCTGCGCATGGTGAAGGTGCGCGATACCGGCTGAACCAGAAGCCGTCATGGCCGGCGCAGGCCGGCCATCCACGATTTGCGGGTGAGCCTGTAAGTCGTGGATGCCCGTGACAAGCACGGGCATGACGATGAGGCTTACAGCGATCGTAGGATCAGAGCGGCGAGTCGGGCGGGAATGACGGAACCCGCTTCTCGCGGTGCGACGCGAGCCCTTCGCGCACCTCCGGGCCGGTGAAGCCGAGGAACTCCAGCGCGAGCGAGGTGTCGAAGGTCGGCCCCATCTGACGCAGCCAGTTGTTGAGCGCGTATTTCGTCCAGCGGATCGCGCTCTGTGCGCCCTCCGCGAGGCGCGTCGCCACCGCCACCGCGCGGTCGTCGAGTTCCGCGTCGTCGACGACGAGGGAAATCAGGCCGATGCGCTCGGCCTCCTCGCCGGCGAGCGTGTCGCAGGTGAGCAGGTAGTACTTCGCTTTCGCCATGCCGCAGAGCAGCGGCCAGACGATCGCCGCGTGATCGCCGGCGGCGACGCCCAAGCGCGTGTGGCCGTCGATGATGCGGCAGTCGCGCGTCGCGATGGATACGTCGGCGAGCAGCCCGCAGACCAGGCCCGCGCCCACCGCCACGCCGCGCATCGCGCTGACCAACGGCTTGCCGCAGTTGACGATGTTGTAGACGATGTCGCGCGCCTCCTTCCAGACGCGCGCGCGGGTCTCGAAATCATCCGCGATGCCCTCGACCAGCGCGAAATCGCCGCCCGCCGAGAACATCTTTCCGGCACCGGTGAGGATCGCGACGTTGACGGTGGGGTCGGCGTCGATGTCGCGCCAGATCTCCGCCAGTTCCCTGTGCATCGCCGCATCGGCCGAATTCATGCGGCCGTTGGACATGGTGACGCGCAGCACCTTCGGATGCGGCCGGTCGAATGTCAGCCGTGTGTAGCGGCCGTAACGCTCGGCGTCGGACATCGGGCTGTTCCCTCTCAGTGCGCGTCGGCCCAGCTCGTGCCGCGTCCGGTCTCCACCACCAGCGGCACGGACAGCTCGGCGGCGGCTTCCATGACGCGCTGCGCGATGCCGGCAAGCTCCTCCGCCTCGTCGTCCGGCGCCTCGAACAGCAGTTCGTCATGCACCTGCAGCAGCAGACGCGATTTGAGCCCGGCGTCGCGCAAGGCGCGCGGCAGGCGCACCATCGCGCGCTTGATGATGTCGGCGGCACCCCCTTGGAGCGGCGCGTTGATCGCCTGGCGCTCGGCATAGGCGCGCCGCGCCGGGTTGCGGTCGGCGATGCCGGCGATCCAGCAGCGTCGTCCGAACGCCGTGGTGACGTAGCCGGCGATGCGTGCCTCCTCCTTGGTGCGTTCCATGTAGGCGCGGATGCCGGGATAGCGGTCGAAATAGGCGGCGATGTAGCCGCGCGCCTCGCCCGCCGCGATGCCGAGCTGGCGCGCCAGACCGAAGGCGCTGATGCCGTAGATGATGCCGAAATTGATTGCCTTGGCGCGCCGCCGCGTCATCGGGTCCATTCCCTCGATCGGGATGCCGAACACCTCGGCGGCGGTGCGCGCGTGGATGTCCTCGCCGCGCAGGAAGCTCTCGCGCAGTTGCGGCAGGTCGGCGACGTGCGCGAGCAGGCGCAGCTCGATCTGCGAGTAGTCGGCACTCACCAGAACATGGCCGGGCTCGGCGATGAAGGCGCGGCGGATGCGACTGCCCTCCTCGGTGCGGATCGGGATGTTCTGCAGATTGGGGTCGGTCGAGGAGAGCCGCCCGGTGGTCGCGACGGCCATCGCGAAACGGGTATGGACGCGCCCGGTCTCGTGGTTGATCTGCTCCACCAGCGCATCGGCGTAGGTGGATTTGAGCTTGGCGAGCTGGCGCCAGTCGAGGATGCGCGCGGGCAGGTCGTGGCCCTGCTCGGCAAGGCTTTGCAGCACGGAGGCATCGGTGCCCCAGGCGCCGGTCTTCATGCGCTTGCCGCCGGGCAGGCCCATCTCGTCGAACAGCACTTCGCCCAGTTGCTTGGCGCTGCCGAGATTGAACTCCCGTCCGGCGAGGCGGTGGATGGCGTGCTCCATCCCCGCCATCCGCTGCGCGAAATCGGCCGACATGCGACGTAGCTCGTCGGAGTCCACCTTCACGCCGGCGCGCTCCATCTCGAGCAGCACCGGGATCAGCCGCCGCTCCATTTGCTCGTAGAGTGCCAATGCCCCGCTCGCGCGCAGGCGCGGCCGCAGGGTGAGCCAGAGCCGCAGCGCGAGATCGGCGCACTCGCTGCCGTACGCAGTGGCGCGCTCGATCGGCACCTGCTCGAACGCCAGCCGGTTGCGCCCGGTGCCCGTCACGTCGTCGAGCGCGAGCGGCCTGTGGCCGAGATGCAGCGGGGCGAGATCGGCCAGCGTGTGGCCGTGCAGGCCGGCTTCCTGCGCGTAGGAGATCAGCTCGGGATCGTCGACGGGTGTGACAAGCGGAAACCCGGCGCGTGCCAGCACCATCATGTCGAGCTTGGCGTTCTCGATCACCTTCAGCACGGCGGGGTCGGTGAGCAGCGGTGCCAGCGCGCCGACCGCGTCCGACAATCCGACCTGTTCGGCAAGTCCCTCGTGCAGCAGCGGCACGTAGCAGGCGCGGCCCGGCGCGACCGCGAGGGAAATGCCGATGAGCCGCCCGCGCGTGCCGTCCTGGGAGTCGGTCGCGACGTCGAGCGCGACCACGCCGGACGCCACCGCGCGGGCGATCCACGCGTCGAGCGCGGCCTGCGTGGTGACGGTTTCGTACGGGCCGAACGCCTCGGTCGGATGCGCCGCCTCGATCTCCGGCGGACGCTCGGTGTCCACCGGCTTCTGCGGCCGGTCCACCTGCAGCGCGACCGCCACGGGCGTATTGGCGTCCTCCAGTCCGAGCCGCGCCAGCGTGCTGCGAAAACCCATCGCGGCGAGCCAGCCGCCGAGCTTGGCGCGGTCGGGCTGGCGGGCCTCCAGCGCGTCGATCGGCAGCGGCAGCGGCGCGTCGTGGCGCAGCGTGACGAGCTCGCGCGACAGGCGCGCGTTGGCGGCGTGTTCGATCAGCATATCGCGCCGCTTCGAGGGCTTCATCGCGGGGGCTGCGGCCAGCACCGTCTCGAGGTCGCCGAACTCGACCAGCAGCTGCGCGGCGGTCTTGGGGCCGATGCCGGGCACGCCGGGGACGTTGTCGACCGAGTCGCCCATCAGCGCCTGCACGTCGATCAGCTTCTCCGGCGCGACACCGAATTTCTCCATGACCTCGGCGGGTCCGATCGGCTTCTGCTTGATCGGGTCGAGCATCCCGACGCCCGGCCGGATGAGCTGCATCAAGTCCTTGTCCGACGAGATGATGGTCGCCGATCCGCCCTGTGCCGTGACCTCGCGGCAGTAGGACGCGATGAGGTCGTCGGCCTCCCAGTCGTCGAGCTCGATCGAGGGGACGCCGAAAGCGGCGGTCGCGTCGCGCACCAGGGCGAATTGCGGCTTTAGCTCGTCCGGCGGCTCGGTGCGGTTCGCCTTGTAGTGGTCGTAGAGCCGATTGCGGAAGGTGTGGCTACCGGCGTCGAAGATCACGGCGAGATGGGTGCTGGTGTGCTCGCGGAGGAATTTGGCCAGCATGTTGGTGAAGCCGAACACGGCGTTCACCGGTACGCCGTCGCCCCGCGTCATCGGCGGCAGCGCGTGGAATGCGCGAAAGATGTACCCCGATCCGTCGATCAGGATCAGATGGACGGCGGCGGCCGCCGGCGCGCTCAGCTCCGGAGCGGCCACCGCCGGATCAGTGCTCGCCGACGTGACCCGCCCCCTCGTTCAACACGTAGAGCCGCGAGCAGTAGGGGCACATCACCTGCTGCTCCACGATCCGCAGG
Source organism: uncultured Alphaproteobacteria bacterium (assembly GCA_963799825.1). Classification (GTDB taxonomy): domain Bacteria; phylum Pseudomonadota; class Alphaproteobacteria; order Acetobacterales; family Acetobacteraceae; genus JAFKFI01. Next base: position 15,373 of record CAWCYL010000006.1, on the reverse strand, counting down.
AACACGCGCGGATGGCCGAGCGCGCCACCGCCGCCGTCGCAGGCGACGGTGCGGTCGTCCACACGGATGATCTCGGCCGGCGTCTTGGTGTTCGTGCTGTCCAGCATGAGTTCTCTATGGCGGAAAAGTCGCGCCGATGATAGCGATGCGATTGGCGTATTCAACTACCCGTGACGGCCCCGATGCGGCCTTATCCGAGCCTGACGGCCCTGCTCCTGATCGTGGTTCTGAGCGGCTGCGCCGCCGGTCGCATGATCGCACCTGGGGCGCTCACCGAAAAGACGCCGCCGCCGGCCGGCGCGTTCGTGATGCGGGACGGCGTGCATCTGCCCTACCGCGAATGGCTGCCGCCCTCGGGCGAGCCTTGGGCCGTGGTGCTGGCGCTGCACGGCATGAACGACAGCCGTGACGCCTGGGAGATCCCGGCACCCGAGATGGCGGCCTCGGGGATTGCCGTCTTCGCACCGGACCAGCGCGGCTTCGGCAGCACGCCGACCCGAGGCCGGTGGCCCAGCGAGCAGGCCCTGATGAGCGACGCCGACGCGATGACGCGCAAGCTGCGGGCCCGCTATCCCCGCGCCAAGCTGATCCTGATGGGCGAGAGCATGGGGGCGGCCGTGCTGATGTGCCTCGCGACCGATCGGCATCCGCCGCCGGCCGACGGCTACGTGCTGGTCGCGCCCGCCGTGTGGGGCCGGGCGGAGATGAACCTGTTCCTCCGCTCCACACTCTGGCTGGCCGACACCCTGGTTCCCGGCATGGAGTTGACCGGCGCGCCGATGAAGGTCACGGCGAGCAGCAATCGCGCGGCGCTGATCCGCCTGTCGCGCGACCCGCTGACCTTGCGGAGCACGCGGGTCGATGCGGTGAAGGGCCTGGTCGATCTCATGGACGCCGCCCTGGCCTCCGCGCCGCATTTCAATGCTCCGGCCCTGTTTCTCTATGGCGGCAAGGACGAGCTGGTGCCGGACCGCGCCACGGCGGCGACCTGGGAGGCGCTGCGGCCCGGCGAGCGGCGGGCGTTCTACCCGGAGGGCTATCACCTGCTGTTGCGCGACCTCGACCGCGAGAAGCCGATCGGCGACGTGATCGCCTGGATCCGCGACCCCAAGGCACCGCTACCGTCCGGCTCCGAGGCCGCCGCCGCCACCTGGCTTGCCCGGCAGGACTGACCCTTTCGTCCGGTTCCGTTTCACGCTATCTAGGGGGCAGCGGGACCCGTAGCTCAGCTGGATAGAGCGTCGCCCTCCGAAGGCGAAGGTCGCACGTTCGAATCGTGTCGGGTCCGCCAATCTTTTCAAAGACTTGCCCGAAAACTTTGGGGTCCGATTTCGGCGCAAGCCTAGCGCATAGCTAGCACCAAACGCGGGCAGAGGCGTGAATTTGATCGTCGCGCAGGAGCTCAGTGCCCATCGGCGAAATTTCACTGGCAACGCGCAGCCCGATGAGAGAGGTGCTGGTCACTGCGGGTTCAAGAATCTTGACGATGCGCCGCTTCCCTGACCGCAAGACGGCGGAGGATGTCGGCCTGGCGCTGCCCAAGCGGCCCGACGTCGAGCACCGGGTCGACATGACGCTGGGCAGGAGGCGGTCTATCAGGCGCTTCGCGTGCCGGCGGAGACGCGGGAAAGCGACGCGACCGGCGACGGCCACATTTTCTCGATCATGTCGCGTATGGGCAAGGTCTCGGTCGACCTGTCGCTGCTCGGCGGCCGAGCACGCCGGCGCCCGCTCATCCAAGATCGAGGCCGCCGCGGCAGAGACCGTCAAGGGCGCCGTCGAGGGTGGGCAGGTGGTTTTCTGCGCCCACAACGACGTGCACGAAAAGATCGCCGCCGAGCTGGTCCGCGCAGGCATCCCGCGAGCGCATCGCCATCGTCAATGCCGACGCGACGCCGTCGGGGGCGGCGCGGCAGCGGGTCAGCGACCAGGTCAACGCGGGCAAGCTCGACGTGGTGATCGGCAACACCGCGACGATGGCGAGGGCATCAACCTGCAGAAGCGCACGACCGACATCCACCATCTCGACCTGCCCTGGGAGCCGGCGAGCATCCAGCAGCGCAACGGCCGCGGCCTACGGCAGGGCAACACGAAGGAGGGGTGCGCATCCACAGTTTCGACGGCTATCGCTGGCAGACCCTCACGGCGAAGAAGGACTGGCAGGACCTGCTGTGGAACGGCGGCGACCGCGTGGAAAACCTGGCGCCCGAGGGCGCGATGACGCGCGCCGAGCGGCTGATCATGCTGTCGGCGGACCCGGAGGCGGCGCTCAAGAAATACCAGGAGGACAAGGCGGCAGCCTCAGAACGCAAGCTGGCGGCCGAGCGCGGCAAGGCCGTCGAGGCGTTCAATCGGCTCCAGGAGTTCCGCGGCTCGGTCGCGGCGCTGCGCGCCAAGGGCACCGGTGGGGCGGCGCTGGTGCGCGCCGAACAGCGGCTCGCGCGGATCACGTCGAGCACGCCCTCGGCCACCATCCAGGCCAGCAATTCGAGCGCGTCGCTGGCCTCGGGATGCACCGGGTCGAGCGGCACCGCGTGCATCCGGCGCTCGACGGCGGCGCGCAGCGCCTCGCCGCGGCTGATCGCCTCGACCTCCGCCTGATCGAGCGTGCAGCCAACGATCAGGCGCATCCGCCCGCCATTCACCACCAGCCCCTCGACGCCGCGCGCGGCGAGGGCGAGGGCGTTGGCGGAGAAGTAGCCGGTCAGCCGATCATAGCGGACCGACGCGCGCAGCGCCGGGACGTAGAGCAACCGCACCAGATCGCCGTCGTCGGGAGTGTATTTGAGCCGCCACGCATGATCGGTCAGCAGGCTCATGCGGGGATGGTCGCCGCGAGATCGAGCTCCGCCTGATGCAGCCGCGACGGCTCGGGCATCCGCTCGGCGAGGGCCAGGCGGCGCAGCTTGTCGAGCGCCTCGAAGTCGCTGCCCGCCGCCTCGACCGCGCCTTCGAGCGCGATGCCGGTATAGACCTGCGGCACCGGCAGCACCTCCAGCAGTGCGGCGAGGGCGGCGGCGAAGGCCGGGTCGGCGGTCAGGCCGGCGCGGTCCAGCATGTCCTTCGCACTCTCGATGGTGCGGCTGCGGCCGAGATGGGCGGCGTGGTGCAGCGCGTCGATCATGCCGCGCGAGCCGTCGGACGGGCCGAGCGTGCCTTTCGCGGCGCGCATGGCGCTGTCCCACAGCAAGAGGTCAGACCCCTTCTTCTCGGCGAGGCGGCCGACGATCTGATTGTCGAGATCGACGCCCACGGCGCGGGCGAGTTGCAGCGCCTCGTCGTAGGGAAAGCTCACCGCCTCGAAGGCATCCCAGGCGAGCACAAACCACGCCGATGGCGCGTCGAGGTCGGTGCGCGTCTTGACGCGGGTGAGCTGTTCCAGCCGCCACCGCTTCACCTCGCGCCGCGCGGCGTCGAGCGCGTCCTCCGGCGTCACCGCGTAGGGGTCGAATTCTTCCTCGAATATTTCCGCTTGGCGACGGCGCTTGCGAGCCTCTGGCACCGGCCGCGGCGTGCCGCGCCGCAGCGGCCAATGGGCGGAAAATTCCTGCAGGGCGGGGCCGAAGCTCGCGAGTAGAGATCGACGCCGGTGATGCCGGCCTGCTGGAACTCGGCGACGCGCGCGCGCACGGCGCGGGCGAGCAGCGGCTCGATGTCCTCCCAGTAGGTGGTTTCATCCGAGACGGCCGCGGCGCGCGGCCGGCAGACCAGGAAGATGGTGCTGTTGGCCGCCGACTTGTCCTTGATGTGCAGGCTGCCCTCGGCCTCGGTGTTGATCGGCCAGCTCGCGGTGATGGCGAAGCCGGCCTCCATCAGCCCCATCGTCAGCGCGTCCCACGCGCCGGTGGCCTTGTGGGGAACATCACCGTCATGATGCCGTTGGGTTTCAGCACCCGGCGGCACTCGGCGAAGATCAGTGCCATGCGTGCCTGGTAGTCGCGCCCCGCGAGTGCCTTGGCGCCTTTCTGGCCGGCGAACTTGGCCGGGTTGGCGACCGCCTCGTTCTCCTTGTCGGTGAGCGGACGGGTGAACAGCTCCGGCAGCACGAGGCCGGCGGTGCGCTTGAGCCAGACATAGAAAAAGTCCGACAGCTCGGCGTACATCACGTTGTCGTAATAGGGCGGATCGATCACCACCACGTCGACGCTGGCGTCCGCGATATGGTCGAGCGCGTCGGCGGATTTGCAAGTGATGGTGACGGGCGGCGGGGTGTAGGCCGGCGCCATGCCGTGCAGCAAGCCGCCTTGCGCGGCATCGGGGCGGGACAGCTCGACCACTTCCTTGATGCATTTCCCCGTCTGCTCGATCGCCCAGTCATAGCCCAGGCCGGTGATGAGCGGGGCCATCTCGGCGTAGGACCACTTGAACGCAAAGTCGTGCCGGTCGAACGTGTTGACGACGACCTCGCGCTTCGAGTGCCAGCGGGCCATGCGCGAATTGTAATCGCGAAGTTTGTCGAGGCTCAGCGCGAGATAGACGAAGGCGGCCTGCATCGCCTCGCTCAATTCGCCCTTCGCGGTGTCCTCTGTCCAGAGTTCGTGGAACACTTCGACCGCGGTGCCGTGGCCGAGAAGCTGGCGCGGCGAGAACAGGTCGCGCCAGAGCGGCATTCCGTATTGGATCGGCCGGTCATCATTGGTCTCCGGCGGGAATCGTTCGCTGGGAACGAGCCCCAGCGCCTCCCATTCCGGCAGCTTTGCCGCGAGCGCCTTGGCGATTTCCTCGCTGTTGTCGTCCTCGGGGCGGGGGGCGCGGTATTCGCGTTGCCATTTGTCGCGGCCGCGCTTGCCGGATTTGCTGAGGGTCGGCACGCGGGTCTTGGTGACGACGGCGTACAACTGCTCGCCCATGCCGCCAGCCTGCGCCTGGCGCTTCACCTCGTCGCCGTCCACCCCACGGCCGCAATCGGGGAACGGGCACTTCGCGTCGCCATCCGCCACCGTGCCGCCCGACTGCTCGCGCGCCGACCGCACGATCTCGAACCCGCACACCCGCCCCGCGCTGCCCGGACCGCCGGTATGCGGATGCAGCCGAACCCCAGCCCCATCCGGCGCCAGCCGCCAGTTGGGCGACAGCGGGATCAGCCCCTCGCAATACGGGCAGCGGATGCTGCGCGCCCAGAGATAGCCGTCGGGCCGGACTTCCGGGGGTTCCTCGCCGATCGCATGACTGGGAATTTCGCGTGGATAGGCCCACTCCAGCCGGGACCGGACTGCTGCAACGAAGCGGGCGCCGAGTGCTAGAAAAAGCGAGCGCAACTCGGGACCAAACCGGGCAGGCCAGTCCACCGTTGCGTTGAGGATCGTCGCTGCCACCGGATTGAGGTCGTTCGCGAGTGCCGAGAGGCCCAGCCGTGTGGCCTCGAACGGAATGCTCCCACCTCCGGCAGTCGGATCGAGCACCACAGGCAGGTGATCCATTGCGCGCAGCAGCCGCGCCTTCTCTTGGTCGGAGGGCACATATCCGAAGGCTCGCGGGTATCCGTATGCGTCGGCGCCCAGCCGCTCACCCTTCCGATCGGCGATCGCGATACGCGCTTTCGCGGCCACCGGATCGCCGTGAATGCCGAGCATGTGCGTGAACGCCGCATGGTCCACGTCGGCCGGCAGGATGGAGGCGAGGATCGCCGCGCGCGACGCCACCAGCGGGCGCCGCGCCCACCACACATGCAGGCGGTTGGGCGCGGGAAACGGCGTCATCGGCATGTGCTCGCGCAGGCTCTCGATGCCCAGCGCCGCGATCGGCAACCACGTCTCGATCAGCCGGCGGTCGGTCGGCAGCGCCGCTTGCGCGCGCGGCAGCGGTGACAGTTCGTTCGGCATTTTCGGTGTTCCTCGTTCCGCGAACCCGGGAAAAATGCGGGATCAGCGCGTGCCGCCGGCGTCGGTGAGCAGCAGCCGGAGTGCGGTGAGCACCCGGCGGGGGTTGCTGCGGTGCAGGACCATGCCGAGCCAGTAGGCCGCTTCCTCGCGTCCCATCGTCTCCACGCCCTCCGCGACGGCGCGCATCCGGTCGCGGTGGCGCATCGGCGCGAGCGCGCGGAACATCAGCGCGAGGCGCAGCGCGGCCTGCTCGTCGAGCGCGTGGCCGTGCGGCGCTCGGGCGGGCTCGCCGCGCGTAGTCGCCGCGAAACCCGGCCGCGTCGAGCCGGCGCATCACGCGATGCTCGACCAGCTCCAGGTTGCGCCCGGCGAGCCCGGGCGGGTCATGCATTTGCGCATCTCCGCCACCTGCGCCTCGTCGGCGACGATGAACGCGAGATTGTTGCGCAGCGCGCGGAACGCTGTCCCCTCGGCACCCTTCCGCTCATAGCAGCGGGCGACCAGCTCCGGCACCGCGTCCACCGCGCTGCCCACCGTCACCGCGTCGTACGACATCACCGCCAGACGCGGCCGTCCGTCGCCGACATCATCAGGGATGTCGAACGGACCGCCGGGAAAATGCACCGCCTCCAGGGTTGGCGCCCTGAAAGCGTGTTGGATGACGTCCTTGAGGTGGCGGCGCGCCTCGCCCGGATCGACGTTGCGCTCCTCGCGGCGGATCAGCTGCGTCAGGTTCGCCGCCGCCATGAAGCGCATCGGCGCCGCCGGCCGGTCGGCTAGATAGGCGGATCCCTGGATGAAGCGGGTGCGCGCGCTGTTGATGAAGCTGATGTCCAGGGTTGGCGCCAGCACCGCGTAGCGCAGTCGCTCGGGCGTGACGCCCTTCAGCGTGTCCTGGTCGGCCAGCGAGTGGAGGAACACCGTCCGCGCCACGTATTGCGCGTAGGGCGCCAGCCCCTTGAAGTGGTCGCGGTCGATGTCCTGCGCGAGTGCGGACTTGCCCGCCTCGGCCGAGATGTCGTTACGGATCGCCGGCACCAGCATTGCCATGCCGACCCGGGTGACGATCTCCTGGTAGATCGGCGGGTAGCCCGGATCGACGTGATGGACATGGATGGCGCAGGCATCGGCCGGGCGCGTCCGCCACAGATGCGCGACGGTGCGGCCGAGAATGCGCAGCATCCCGCGCACCCGCTGAAAAGTGGCGAGCGTCGAGGTCTTGGCGGTCAGCACCTCCAGAAGCTCGGGGTGGAACGGATAGCTCGCCCGGAACGCCTCGGCGGTGGCGGCGTCGGCCGCTTCCGGGCTCAGGTCGTCGCGACGGTCGGACCATGTTTGGCGATAGGCGTCGATGGTGCTCGCGGCGCGCGCCTGGTCAATGGACTTGAACAGCCGGCGGCGCAGCACTAGCGCCGTCTCGTCGTCCTCCGTGGGATTGAGCAGCGTGGCCTTGCGTGCGACGACGCTCTCCGCCTCGGCCATCGCGTCGGCGACGGACAGCGCCTCGGCGCCGTGTGCGTCGGCGGCGCCGCCGGACTTGCCGAGTGCGAGGGTGAACACGACGGCCGCGTTGCGCGTGGAGTCCACCGCCTTGAACAGCGCCTTAAGGAACGCGGCGAGCTGGTCGCGCGCGCCCGACATGTGGTGGACCCGACGGAGCCAATCGGGCAGTTCGTCCAGCAGCACAAGGCTGGGCTCGCCGCCGAACAGCTCCTGCAGCGTCTCGGCGCCGGGCGCGGTCATCGCCTCGTCCGACGCGCGCAGGCGCTCGTAGCCATCCTTGCCGGCCAGGCGGAAGGCGATCTCGCCCCACGGCGTGCGGGCGAAGACGCCCTCACCCATGCGCCGGCCGTTGGTCGGATCGGAGTTTTCCCCATCGAACTCGGCAACGCGGACCACGCCGGAGGGCAACAGGGCGGGATCGACGAACTCCGCCGGGTTGGTCACGCCCACCATGCCGCGCGCCGCATGGACCAGCGCGATCAGCGCGTGCGTCTTGCCGCCGCCGAAGCTGGTGTCGAGGCGGAACACCGAGGCCGCCGCGGGGCTCGCGGTGAGGCGCCGGCAAACATTGTCGAGCAGGTGGCGCAACCCGCGCGTTGGATAGGTGTTGGCGAAGAACCGGACCGGGTCGAGTTAGTCCTGCGGTGCGGTACGATTTATGACCTGCGCCAGATCGGCCGCATAATCGGCGTCCGTCACCGCGCCGGCCTCAACGTCATCACGCGGCTGACAGCAATCGAAGATCGTCTGGATCAAACCGGCCTCTTGCTCTGATCGGCACCCGAGGTGCCGCGCGCGATTGCGTGAGGGTGCCTCGGTTCCGGGCAGCCGGCAATATGTAACCGAGACCCTTAGCGAGCAGTGTACGATCCGGAGAAACGGCGAGCTTTGTGCCTCAGCTGCTCTGGCATTCTGCGCCGCCCCAATGTGCAGCCTCCTCCTTGCGCGCGCTGTTAGGGGAAGGGGACTGACACAAGCGACAGAACCGCTAAACTCGGCGCGCTTCGTGTGGTGCAAGAGCGCTGGCGCGAGAGGCGGGCGGATCACCGCCTCATGCCATTTGGCTCAGGATCCGGGGGTTGACCTCATACACGGCGCGGGGGCGCCCGGGCTTGCCGCCGGCCTCGATGGCCCTCAGCCAGCCGGCCTCGGCCAGCACTCCGGCGGCGGCGCGGATCAAGTCCGCCGTGTTCAGGCCGGGCAGCCGTACCTCCCGTTGCACCCGCCGCACATGCACTTCCCGGGCTCGCTCGCGGACGATCCACCCGGTGAGCGTGGCGGCGTTGCGCTCGGCGGCGGAGGCTGCCGCGTCACCAAACACCCGCTCGGCCGTGGGCATGAAGTAGTTGGCCACCAGGTTACAGGCGCCAGCGAAGGTATCCTCCCCGATCTCAACAAGAGGAGGGGCCATCCCCTCGGTACCGCACCAGCGCAGCATTTGCAGCATTAGCGACAACCGCAGCGCCAGCCCCCGGGCCTTGCCCAGCGCGGAGCGCATCAAGCCACCGGCTTCTTGCTGCCGGCGCTGCATGTCTTGGCCGAACGCCTCCATCATCGCCAGCGCGCTGGGGACCAGCGGGACCATGATCGGGCGCAGCGCCTCGTCCTGAGTGGGCGGGGTGAGGTCGAGGAGCCGCAGGCGGTCCAGTGCCTCGATCGCCCAATGCGTTGCCGGGGCCTGCGTTCCAATCCGGAAAGGCAACGGGTCGGGCCATGCCCAAACGAACCGGGCCAGCAAACCGTCGTCGGCGTCGCGAAACATTTGCGCCAGCTTGTTGGGCTGCGTAGTGCCAGTCACAGCGACCGCCAGTCGGTCTACGATGATTGGTTCGGGCGACTTCTGGTGCTCGACCGTGTAGGATCGCCCGCCATAGGCCTCGATCCAGAACGCCCGGCCCGCGTCATTATACGTGTGCAAGCCGAGCAGCCAGCCGGCGAGTTCGTCCCTCACGATCAACAATCCTTTTGGGGCGGCGTTGGCTAGAGCACTCTCATTCCGAGTGGATCGCGAAAGGGACTTCCGGCGCGGCCGTGTGATGTAAATTCATCCTCTTCCGGCAAGTTCCGGAGGCGGTGATGGCGTGGCGGCGTGGACACTATTCCTTTGCGAGACCGAGTGCTGGCGGCCGACGGCGAGAGCGCGCGCGAGGTCGCCGATCGCCTCGATGTCAGCGTTTCCTATGTCGTCAAGGCACGCCAGCGCCGGGACCGGGATGGCCGGATGACGGCTCGGCCGGTCAGCTTTGCCCGGCCGCGACGGCTGGCGGAGCATGACGATGCCATCCGGCGGCGCGTGCGTGAGCAGTCGGACGGGACGTTGGAAGACCTGCGCGCCTGGCTGGCGCGGTCTGTGGGTGTTTCGGTCAGTGTCGGCATGATGTGGAACACGGTCCGGCGGCTTGGCCTGACGCTGAAAAAAAGACCGTCGAGGCGAGCGAACGAGCGCGCCAGGACATCGCCGCGGCGCGCCAGCTCTGGGCCGAGCTGCAGGCCAAGCTCGATGTCCGCCGGCTGATCTTCCTCGACGAAACCTGGATGAAGACCAACATGGCGCGGCTGGTCGGCTGGGCGCCGCGTGGCGAGCGGTTGGTCGGGCGCGTGCCGCACGGCCATTGGCAGACCACCACCTTCCTGGCCGGCCTGCGCCACGACCGGATTGTCGCGCCCCTGGTCGTCGATGGCGCGATCGACGGGGCGATGTTCCGCGCCTGGGTCGAGCAGGCGCTTGCGCCAACGCTGGCGCCGGGTGACATCGTGGTGGCCGACAATCTCAGCAGCCACAAGGTGGCCGGCGTGCGCGAGGCAATCGGGGCCCGCGGCGCGACCATCATGTTCCTGCCGGCCTATTCTCCGGACCTGAACCCGATCGAGCAATTCTTCGCCAAACTCAAAGCCGCTTTGCGTCGCCTTGCGCCGCGATCGCGCCAGGCACTCTACCGCGACGTGGCACTCACGCTCAGCAAACTCGCACCCAGCGAATGCGCCAACTATCTCGCACACGCAGGCTACGGACAGCGAGGATGAAAATGCTCTAGGAGCACGGCAACTCTTTCAACCGTCACATCGGACTGGCGCAGGCGGGGAGCCTGCGGCTCTGGCGGGAGATCTTCCAGCCGACTGTAGCGGCGGCGTCGATCCGGCTTTCTGCGCCGCCCTGACCTTTATTTTCCACCGCTCTTGCTCGGCCGCCCGTGCCTCCGCGGCGGCCCGCCACGCGCGCAGCCGATCGGGGAAATCGCCGAGCATCCGTGCCTCAATTGCCGGGAGAACGTCGCGAAGCAGGCAATCAGCCCCAGGGCTTTTCGAGCTACCCGAGTCGCCCACCGTGCCCGCCCAGATATCCGGCGGCTCCTTCCAACCCGCAGTCGCCTGCGCCCACCGGGCATGACCGATCAGCGCCGAAGCGGTCGCGAGCAATGGTGCCGCCACGTAGTCGGGTGGCGCGGCCGCGGCTTCCGCGGCAGCCTCAATCCATTCCTTCCAAGCCGGCCCGAACACGTCGAGTGGCAGCGGGAGCGGCGGCGGCGGCCGGCGCCCGAGCCGCAGCACGATCATATCGGGCGCGCCCCATTCATGCTGGCCCGTCGCAAGATCGATCGTAAAGGCCCCGCCACCGTCAGGCATGTTCCGCGCTCCGCAGCAAATCGTTGAAGTCGGCTCCGAGACGGTCCGGACGGGCGATGCGCACGGATCGGCCCTCAGATTGCCAGCGCCGCGCTGCCTGCCGGGCGGCACGCTCGCCAACCGGATCGGGATCCGCGGCAATGACCACGGCGCGCGCGTCGGCCGGCAGTACCAGCCCTTGCGCAAGGTTGCCGGCCGAGATTGCCGACCAGCAGGGCAGGTTGAGCAATCGGCCCGCGCTTGCGCTCGTTTCGACGCCCTCACCGATTACAATTTCGCTGGCGACCGGGTCCAATCGCACAGCTCCGCCCCATGGCGATCCCAGCGACGCGCGCCGCGGTTCCAGATCGGCCTTATCGGTGCCGTCGCGCCGCAGATATGTTCGACGCGCGGCCAGGAACGCGCCATCTGCATCCTGAACGAGTGCCACCAGCACCGGCAGCCTGCCGCCCTCCGGATGGGAGCAGTCGGCTCGGAAGCGGAACGTCGGTGAGGCTGCCAGCCTCGCCAAGCCACGGCCGATCAGGTAGCGATCAGCGAAGCAGGAACGCTGCAGCCCATGTTTTGCAGGCGGCATCGCGCTTTCGTCGGCGCGTCTCGTTGGTATCGCCCGTATCCTGCCGCCGCTCCGGCAACGCGGCGCCCCCGGCGATCCGTTGCAGCGCATCGTCCACGTCAGCGCGCTCGCAGCCACAGGCGGCCAGCAGGCGGATACGGTCGCCGCCTACGGCCTGCAATGCGAACGCGCCAGAGTAGCCGCAAGCGGGGCAGTCGCCCCGCCAGGACCTGGTACGCGGGTCAGCCCGAGCCGATCGGCTATTTGCGCGGGCGTCATCGTGTTGCGTCCGCCTCGGGGGTCGAACGGCGGTCGGCACGTTGTGGCCGGCCGCCGAGATTCATTTTGGCGGCGCCTACGGGCGCTCGATCGATCACGGCAGCAGACGCAGCGGGATACGCTGCCAGCAGCAAGCCCCGATCAATGGTGACATTGGCATACCAGACGGCTCGATTGCCTTTGCGGCCGATTGCGATCCAAGGGCCGCCGCCCTCGACGAACATGGTCTCGTCGACCAGCGTGACCTCGCTGTAGAATTGCTCCCCGGGGATACGATCCATATCGTCGAACTGCGCGTCGGCTCGGAGCGAGCCGGCAATCCAGCGCTCCCCGCAGGGTTCGACTCTGTGCAGCACGGGAAGGAGTTGCCTGGCCGCTGCCGTAATCTCGGCAAATATGCGCGCTTCCGCGTCCCGTCGCTGGCCCAGCGCATGTTGCCACGCCTCCAGGGCGCTGAAGGCCGACGAGTTGAGCGGTGGCGGTGTTATCGGGCGACTCGGGTCGTTCCAGGCGATCCACGCCAGTGCGGCAGCCAGCATCACCCGATCGGCGTTTGGTCCCGGCCAGGTCATCTGCGTTTGCGGCTTCATGTCAGGATGCAGCCCGCCGTAGTTCTATCACCTTTCCCGCCGCCGTCGTCTCACCCATCCGTCGCGCGGTTTCGTCCGCTACCGCATCAGCAGCCACGAGCGGTCCCGCGTCAGCCGAATGGATATATCGCGACGTGATAGTCCCGCCCTTGTGGCCAACCAATGCGGCGATCGTCGGCTCGGAGTACCCAAGGTCCGCCGCTAGAGACGCGAACGAGTGACGCAGACATGCGGCATCACGTCGGGTGGCAACTCGCCAAGTTTGAGAGCGCGGTTCCACAGCTTGCGGAAGCCGGACATCGTTCCTTCACCGCGCGTAGGCGGGAATACAAGGTTCCTCGTCCGGTTCAGCTTCAACAGCATCTCGCACGCCGCATGTGAAAGCGGGCGAACGCTCTTGCCGGTTTTCACGACCTGCCGCCTGACTTGTCTCCGACGGGGTGAAGTGGACGGAGAGCCACATTCGTCGGGCGGCTCTTAGGCGGCGGCGAAGATGCGCTGCGCTTCCGGCGTGATGGTGGTCATGCCTTCACCGCTGCGCGGGCCGGTGCCGACCAGGATCAGCCGACGCACCATCCGGCTCGGCGAGCGCCAGCGTCTGCGCGACGAGTCCGCCCATCGAGAAGCCGAGCACATCGACTTTCGTCAGGCCGAGTGCGTTGATAAAGCGGCGGCGTTGGCCGCCATGTCTTCGATCGATTCCGGCACGTCGCCGGACGTGCTCGAGATGCCCGCGTTGTTGAACAGGATCACTTCGCGATGCTGGCAAAGCCATCGGTCACGGCGGGATCCCAGTGGTCCATCGTGCCGGTGAAGTGGATGTTGAACACCAGCGGTACGCCGCCCGCTTTGCCGAAGCGGCGATAAGCGAAGCGAATGCCGTTAGCGTCGACGAATTGGGTCGGCGCGGTGTTATGCGTGTGCATCGCCATCAGACCTGGCCCGAGCCGCCGTCGACGAAGAGCTCGACGCCGGTGATGAAGCTGGCATCTGGAGAAGCAAGAAAGAGAACGGCCTTGGCGATTTCTTCCGGGCGTCCAAGACGATCCATCACGCGGCTGCCCTCCTGTGCGAAGGCGAGGGCGCCGGCATGCCCGCTTCCAGTCAATGCGCCGGTGATCAGGACGACGGGGGTGGTCATGTGCCGGTCCTCAAATTTTGGCCGACCTGTCAGGTCAGTGGGGCCGTGCGTCTCCGGGTGTTTACACCGCTGCAGAACGCTGGCGTCGGCGGAGAGCTAATTGCGCGTGGGGCCGCCGAAAAAGACTTTGTAGGGTGGCGGGCATACCTGTGAGGCATGGTCCGACGTGGAACTCCGGCACTTGCGGTATTTCGTTGCCGTCGCCGAGGAGGGCAGCCTCACGGTTGCGGCCGAGCGCCGGCTGCATATTGCCCAGCCTTCCCTGAGCCGGGCTACATTCGGCGATCGGGTATCGACCTGCACCCGACGCACCCAGTGGAATATCCTTCCATGGCGATATCCCTTGTCGCTTCGACGCGAGGGGTAGCGCTGTTACCCAACTTCGCCCGCAATTTCCTCACCTGGTCGGTCATCAGCCGGCCGCTTGCTGGCGAGGCGCCCTCCATCGACCTGGTCTTAGGCTATCATCGGGCCAACAAGTCGGCCTTGCTTAGACTATTCCTTTCCCGGACCGAGGAGCTGATTGGCCGAGTGTCGAAGAACTCCAGCTAATGCCGCAAATCCGGGAATAAGGTGCGGGTCGGCCGTCTCGCCCTCGGCCATCCGCGAACACAATCTGCGCCAGCTTGGCCGCCGGATCACGCTGGTCTGGGTCGCGCGCGCGCTGCCCGGCCTGGGTCAAGCCAGGCCCCCGCAAAGTCGCTCACCGACACAATGTCTGCCACCGGTACGCCGAGCCGTTCCAAACCTGTGCTTGGCTGCAGGAGGTGGCGCCGAGCGGCGGGATGACCGCCGGCCGGATCGGGGGCGTGGCGGCCGGCAGCATGGGCGGGACGACGTCCAACAACGGCTTCCTCGCCGGTCTGTCGGTCGGATTGTCACAAAGCTGCTGCTGCTGGCCGTTCACGAAGGTCCAGCGACAGGTCGCCTTCGCGGTCCCGGGGGCGACCAGGGCGCAGGCAATGGCGAGAGCGGCGAGCTTGCGGCGTCGGGGAGCGTGTGGCAGGCGCGCGGGTCATTGGGGGTCTCCTGCTTTGGCCGGCACTGTCAGGGTGTGTGCCATCTTGGGGTCGCCACACGATCCGTCCAAGGGTCGATCGGCGCCGCCATAGGGCTGGTCGCGATATTGCTGCCGGGGATACCTGCTGGTGATGGGAACCTTGCCGGCCTGGGATGCGCTCCGGTCTTGCCCCTTGGCTCACGACGACGGAGCCTTGCATGACCCTTGATCGGCGCAGTGTGACCAGGCTCGGCGCGATCTCAGCCGTTGTTTTTTTTTTTTTTTTTTTTTTTTTTTTTTTTTTTTTTTTTTTTTTTTTTTTTTTTTTTTTTTTTTTTTTTTTTTTTTTTTTTTTTTTTTTTTTTTTTTTTTTTTTTTTTTTTTTTTTTTTTTTTTTTTTTTTTTTTTTTTTTTTTTTTTTTTTTTTTTTTTAAAAAAAAAAAAATTTTTTCGCACCCAAAGTCCCGGATAATGCATCTCGACCCACGGCGGAGATGCGCTCGGCGAGTGCCGATCCATAGCACCGGCACCGCTTGGCGGCTACCAGGAAGCCGAGGTGGGTTTCGTTGCCGACAATCCTGGGCCGACCCTGTTCCACTGCCACCAGCAATTGCACATGGATTACGGTTTCATGGCGCTATTCGACTACAATTCGCCATAGCAGCCAGAGCCGTCATAGCAGCCAGGGAGGAACGCATCATGGACTGGACTGGGCAGGTAGCAATCGTCACAGGAGGCTCACGAGGCATTGGCCGGGCGATTGCCCGCGCCCTGGCTGCCCGCGGCGCAGCGGTGTGCGTGAACTACGCGACCCGCGCGGCCGAAGCGGACGCGGTCGTTGCTGAGATTGCCGCAGCC
>CAWCYL010000005.1:0-282861 GCA_963799825.1 uncultured Alphaproteobacteria bacterium | reverse complement strand
GCGCGAGCCAGCCCGCGAGCAGCGCGACCGCGAGCCCGGCCAGCACGCCGCCCAGCCCCATCGCCCAGAACGACAGGCCCGCCTGCAACGGCGCCCAGCGCGATCCCAGGCAGGATGCCGTGTTGCAGCACGTCGCTCATCAGGCTCATCCGCCGCAGCACGAGGAACACGCCGAGCGGCGGCCCCGCGACCGACAGCGCCAGGCAGCCGGCGAGTGCGCGGCGCATGAAGCCAAGGTCGAAAAGGGGCAAGCAGGAAATCGTGGATCAAGCGGCGGTCCGGCAACGGGCAGGCCGACCTTCAATCAGATCGGCCGTCCAGGCCTCGATCGCCAGCCGGGCGCGCTGCCGGTTGGCCGGCGAGAGCGACTGCGCCGTCGGCCCCCAGGCGATCGCCTTGCGCGCGATCAGCAGGGCCTCGGGGAATTCCGCGAGCACCAGTTCCAGTCGTGCAGCACCGCGATGACCGTGCGCCCGCCGCGTGCCAACCCCGGATCAGCGCCATGAGTCGGCCCCGGTGCGCTCGTCCACCGCGTTGAACGGCTCGTCGAGCAGCAGCACTGGCGCGTCCTGCACCAGCACGCGGGCGAACAGCACGCGCTGGAACTGGCCCGCCGACAGGCTGCCGACCGGCCGCTCCGCGAACCGGCCAGCCCGACCGTCCCCAGCGCCCGCTCGCGCGACGTCGCGCTGGGCGCGGGATAGGGCGCGGAACGCCCCTGCACGGCCCCAATGCGCCGAGGGCCACGACTCGAGGCAGGCGATGGGAAAGGACGGTCGAGCCCGCTCGACTGTGGCAGCAGGGCGATCTCGGCCGCGCGCAGCCCGCCACGATCGATCCGACCGACCGGGCCGATGCAGCCCCGCGATGGCGCGGAGCAGCGTCGTCTTGCCGGCGCCGTTGGGACCGACCACCGCCGTCAGGCTGCCAGGGGCAAACGTGCCGGACAGGTGATGCACCGCCGGATGCCGCTCATGGCTCAAGGTGAGGTCGTCCAGCTGGATCAGAGGCTGGTCATGCCAGCGCCCAAGCACGGACAGCCACACCGCAGCCAGCACGGCCGCTGCGAGGACCAGCCGGGCAAGGACCCCGGCGAAAGGGCGAGCGGGTCGGACATGTTTATCTTATAACATTCGGGCTCGGGCGGGCGAACGCCGGACGGCCCGCCGGGCCCTATGGGCGCGCTGCGGCGGTCGCCTAAAAGGCCCGCATGATCGAACCCGACCCCGACGCGGAGCGCCGGCGGGCGCTGGCGAACCACCGTGCGTTCGCGACGGGGCTGCTGATCTTGATGGCCGTCATCACGCTCGGCACCTACGCCCTGCCGGAAGGCTGGTGGTCGGACCTGCTGCAATCGGCGGCCAAGGCCGGCTTCGTCGGCGGCATCGCCGACTGGTTCGCCGTCACCGCCCTGTTCCGCCACCCGCTCGGCATCCCGATCCCGCACACCGCCATCCTGCCGAACCAGAAGGAACGGCTGGGGGCCGCCCTCGGCCGCTTCGTCGCCAACCACGTGTTCACCTCCGACAGGTGGCGCGCGTTCTCCACGGCCTCGATCTCGCGGGGATTTTTCGTCGATTCCTCGCCGACCCCGCCTCCACCCGCCCCGCCGCCGAGACGCTGGCGGGAATGCTCCCGAAGATGCTGGCGACGGTCGAGGACGGCCGGGCGCGCCGGCTCGCCTCGCGCATCATCCCGCGCATCCTGGGCGGACCGGCTGCCGGCGCGGTCGTCGCGCGCGCGCTGCGCGGCATGGTGGAGGGCGGCCGCCACCAGGAGGTGTTCGGCTTCATCCTCGGCCAGTTCAAGACGCTGCTCGCCAACCAGGAGGAGGCGCTGCGCGCCGCCATCGAGGAGCGGGTGCGCGAGCAGGGCGGCCGGCTGGTCGGCTGGGCGCTCGGCGCCTCGATCGCCAAGCGCGTGCTCGGCATGGTCAACGGCGAGCTCGATAAGATGAGCCCGGACGGCTCCGAGCTCCGCGCCGCCTTCGACGAATGGGTCAAGCGCGAGATCGACCGCATGGAGACCGACCCCGAGCGGGCCGCCGAGATCGGCGCCGCGATCCGCAAGGTGGTGGCGCACGAGACCATCCAGGCGTGGCTGTGGGACATCTGGGCGCGGCTGCGCATGGCGCTCGAACTCGACGCCGCCAAGCCGAATGGACACACCATCGCGCTGATCGAGGGCGCGTTCGCCAATCTCGGCTCGATGCTGCAGTCCGACCCGGTGGTGCGCGGCCGGGTCCAGGGTGCCGCCGAGCACATCATCGCCGGCCTGCTCCCCGCCGCGCAATCGCACCTCTCGGACTTCATCGCCCGCGCGGTCGCCAGCTGGGATGCTGCGACCATCACCGACAAGCTGGAACTCTACGTCGGCAAGGATCTGCAATTTGTCCGGGTCAACGGCACGCTGGTCGGTTTCCTGGTGGGCGGCCTTGTCTATGCGCTGCTCCGCGCGACATTCGGCCATGTCACTTTCTGACCGGACCAAGATGACGCTCCCGATCCGCCTCTCCGTGCTCGACCAGTCCACCGTGGTGACTGGCCGCTCGCCCGACGCCTCGATCCGCGAGAGCCTGGAACTCGCCCGGCATTGCGACGCGCTCGGCTATCACCGCTACTGGCTGGCCGAGCACCACAACTCCGCCAGCATCGCCGGCACCGCGCCGGAAGTGCTGATCAGCGCCATCGCCGCGACCACGCGTCAGATCCGCGTCGGCAGCGCCGGGGTGATGCTGCCGCACTATTCCAGCCTGAAAGTAGCGGAACAATTCCGCGTGCTGGAGGCGATCGCGCCGGGCCGCATCGACCTCGGCCTCGGCCGCGCGCCCGGCTCCGACGGACGGACGGCCTATGCGCTGAACCCGCAGGCCGAGACGGCGGCCGACCATTTCCCCGCCCAGGTGCGCGACCTGCTGTCCTGGCTGGCGGGCGAGCCCTTGGTCGAAGGCCACCCGTTCCGCGACATCGTCGCCAATCCGCAAGGCCCGACCGTGCCGGAGACCTGGATCCTCGGCAGTTCCGACTACGGCGCGCAGGTCGCCGCCTATTTCGGGCTGCCCTACTGCTTCGCGCATTTCATCACCGACGGGCGCGGCGCCGAGCAGGCGTTTTCCGTCTACCGCCAGACCTACCGGCCGAGTGCCCGCCACCCCGAGCCGCACATTGCGGCCTGCGTCTGGGCGCTCGCCGCCGACACCGAGGAGGAAGCAGCCCGGCTGTTCACCTCGCGCGCCATCGCCCGCCTCAACCGCGACCGCGGCATCTTCTCCCCGCTGGTCTCCCCCGAGGAAGCCGCCGCCCAGCCGCTCACCGAGGGCGAGCAGTTGCGCATCGCAAGGGTACGCGAACGCTCGATCCACGGCACGGCGCCCGAGGTCGGCGCACGGCTGCGCGCACTGGCGCAGGAGCAGGAATTGTCGGAAATCGCCGTGCTCACCACGGTGCACGATCCGGTCGCCCGCCGGCGCTCCTACACGCTGCTCGCCGAGGAGTTCGGGCTACGCGCCGGAACACGGCGCGCTGGCCGCGGGCTGAGCGCCTGATACGCCAGAGCTGGATGCGGAACGCCACCCAGGCGATCACGGCGGCGACGATGGCGACCGGGATCAGCGCCAGGGCGAACCAGAATACCAGCACCGCCGCCGCCAGCGCGCCGGTCAGCACCGCGACCACCAGCGCGATCGCGCCGATCCGCAACGCGAGCGGCGGGCGAGGCGGCGCGCGGAAGCTGCCGTCGGGATTCATGTCGAGCTCGGGCGGCGGTCGGTTTCGCATGGCCCAGCAGACGTGGCCCGCTCCGGCGCGGCTTCAAGCCCGCCCGGCATTACAAGCGCGCAAGAGGGCTAGACCGAGCCGTGTTGACCGGCATCGAGAAGGCGATGACGAACCTACTGAAGATCGTGCTGAACCGGCTCCACGAACAGACGAAGCCGACCGTGCGCGCCCGCATCCGAGTGGGGAACAGCTCCGCCCTGTCGCCGGAGTGGCGGGGGAAGTAGCGCGTCTAGCGCCCGGCCTGGTCGCGCGTGCATCGGGCGAGCCCGGTGGCGCAGTTCGCGGTGCAGGCGGCGCGTTTCGGGTCGATGGCGAAATACTGCGCGCGGCATTCGGCGGTGCAGGCTTGCCGCTTCGTCTCGCAATCCGCCCTGGCCGCGCAGCTTGGGCAGTCGCGAACGGGCTGCGCCGTGGCCGGCGATTGGGCCACGCAGGCGAGGAGCCACAGCGCGCACGCCGAGCGTCGCATGGGCTAAGGGCGGATATAGGTCCAGCCCTGCTCCTCAAGCTCCACGATGCGGGCGATCCCGGTGGGCACGATGCGGGCCTCGGGCAGGAGGCTGATATTCTTACTTTCCTGCTTCGACTGGTTCTCCATCGTGTTGCCGCAGCCCGAGAAGGTCACGTGCTTGAGGTGGCTGCCGAGTGCCGCGAGGCGGTCCTTTACCGGGGACGTATCGCTGCGCACCATGTTCAGCCCGGGGCCGTAAGCCACGATCTCTATCTGCACCGTCTCGCCCGTCCGCTCGTAGAATTTTGTCAGGTTCTCGGCGTTGTTCAGCGCGAGATTCATGATCTTCGGGTCGTTCTCGCTCACCTGGATCACCACGCGATGACGCTTCTTGGCATTCATCTCGGGATGGGAGGAAGCCGCCGCCGCCGGGGACTGCGTGCTCGCCGGGGCGGCGAAGCCCGGTACCGCCGCGAGGCTCGCGAGCAGAACGACGGCAGGTACCGAGGTGCAGGTTCATGGCTACTCCGGGAAAAATGGTCGGCTCAACGCTGCGGCGCGGCCGGCCCGCTGGACACGGCCGCGCGCTGCTCGCCTCGGTTCCGGTCGATCCACTCCTGGGCCGGCACGAACCGGCTCAGGCCCGGCACCTGCGCCGCGATGTTCACGTCCTTCCACGCAGGATGGAACCCGGGCGCGTGGAGTTGATCGAGCCGGCTGAACAGGTGATCGACGAGGCGCGCGAGACGCAAATAGTGGTCCGAGCCTTTGGGCCAGTTGTATGCCACGAGCACGGTCGGCACCGAGATCGTCGGGATTTCCTGTCCCTCCGGGATGAGCTGCGGATAGTCCTTCGAGGTCAGCACGGACGGCGTATAAAATCCCGGATCCTCGATCTCGACGGGCAGGAACCTGAAGCCGGGATCCCAATGGCTGCGCAGGAACGCATCGACCGGCTTCGAGGTGATGAACACCACGGCCGCGATGCCGCCCTCACCCTTGCGCATCTGCTGGAGTGCCGCGGGGTGCGGGATGAAGGTTTTTTCCACGTCCAGGTTCAGCCGCTTGAAGATGAGCGGGCCCGAGTATGAGGCGGTGGTGCCGGGCGTATTGAAATTGACCTTCTTGCCGTTGAGGTCGGCGAGCGAGTGGATTTCCGGCCGGACGAAAATATGCAGCTCCGAGGGGAACAGGTTCAGGATGTAACTGATGCGCTGGTCGATGTTCGGCACCAGCGTCCGGAATGCGTCGAGCGCGTCGGAATTGATGATCGCCGCGTCGATGCCGCGGAGATAGAGCAACGCCTCGACATTCTCCGCCGGGCCACGCGTGACGACGGGCAGCACGTGCAACGCGTCGCCATCGTCGACCACGCGGGCGATCTCGGTCGCGAAATGGATCGGCGCGCCTTCCAGCAGCCCCCCGGCGAGGCCGACCGTCCAGGAATTCATCTTGCTCCTGACCGCCAGCTCGGCCGAGGTCATCTGGCGGTCGGTGCGCGGCTGCGCGGCGGCTGACACAAGCGCGAGCGCCAGGCCCGCGAACAAGATGGCGAAAAAGCGCCCGATCGCGAGTGTCCGTGTCATTGGCTCGCCTTTAATTCCATGCCGCCCAGGAGAGGCGCTGCACCCTCGTCGCCCAGCGCCGCGCCTTTCCGGTACCACGCCGCCGCCGCCTCGGGATCAGGCACCACGCCGACAGCGCCGATCCGGTGCAAAAATCGCGGATCGTAGGTCCGTCCCGTCAGGGTCGCGCCGCGTCCGGACTTGAGCGCCGCCGCCCGCTGATAGACGACCCTTGCGGTGGCCACATCGCCGATCGCGATCAACTCGTCGCCCCGCGCAAGCAGCGCGGCGACCGCGGCTGGCGACGGCTTGGCTTGCGGCTGCGCCGGCTCGGGGGGCGGCGCCGGGGATGCGGCCACTGTCGGGGGCGTGGGCGGGGGCGGGGGCGGCGATGCCACATTCGCGGTCTCCGCCTCGCTCGGCGCTGCAGCTTCCGGCTGTACGGGCGAGGGCGGAGACGCGGCGCCGGCCGCCGCGACCGGAGGCCCCCCCGCTGCGGATTGGGGAAGAGGCTCGCTCGCGGCGGGCACTTGCTCGGTCGGGGGCGTGGGGGACGGAGCCGGCGATGCCACATTCGCGGTCTCCGCCTCGCTCGGCGCTGCAGCTTCCGGCTGGACGGGCGAGGGCGGAGACGCAGCGCCGGTCGCCGCGACCGGAGCCACCCCCGCTGCGGATTGGGGGAGAGGCTCGCTGGCGGCGGGCACTTGCTCGATCGAGGGCGTGGGGGACGGAGCCGGCGATGCCACATTCGCGGTCTCCGCCTCGCTCGGCGCTGCAGCTTCCGGCTGGACGGGCGAGGGCGGAGACGCGGCGCCGGGCGCCGCGAACGGAGGCGCCCCCGGCGCGGATTGGGGCAGAGGCTCGCTCGCGGCGGGCGCTTGCTCGGTCGTGGGCGTGGGGGACGGAGCCGGCGCAGGAACCTGCGCGGCATCGTTCTCGGCGCGCGGTGCGACGGCGATGTCGGGGTGCGAGGAGACAGGCAAAGGCGTGGCGAAGCACCGGCGACGGCTCGGCCGCTGTTGCGTCCACTTGCGCCGGCTCAACCGGGGGCGCCGCCTTCTCCATCGGCGGCTGCAGCGTGGCGGACTCAGCCGATTGCGCCGCAGCCGCGATCGCCTCGTGCTCAGCATCAGTGATGATCAGCGGGACGCGCGCGGGCCCAGCCGAGTGTTCCGCAGCCGGGATCGCCTCATGCTCGGGAATACTGGCGAGCGGCGCGCCGCGCGCAGGCAGCTCCCCGGCGGCCAATGGCGCTTGCGCCGAGGCGCGCCCCCGATCCTGATCGCCGGCGGCGACGGCAGCGACAACCATCAGGGCGGCGACGCCGCCGAGCGCGGCGAGCCCCGGTCGCGTCCACCTGCCGCGCCCGGTTCCCACGATCGACCGACCTCGCGGGGCGGCGACGCCGGCCAGCTTCTTGACCACGACCGGCCCGGCCTCGGGCAAGCGAGATTCGAGAGAGTGCGAACCAACCAGCAGCACCTGGACACGAAACGGTCGCGCACCGCTCGCCGCTGCCAGACGTTCCGCGAATGCGAGCGCCTCCGCGGTCATCGCGTCGGCGTTCTCGACGATCAGCGCCAGCCCACGCTCTCCGGCCCGGGGAGAGGTGAAGGTCGTGGCGAAATGCTCGGCGGAGTCGCCGCGGCCCGCGCCCGAGGGAGAAGCGGCGACGACAAGCTGGCAAAAGCGGCGGATGCCTATCGGCGCGCCATCGGCGTCATCGACCCCGATGACCCGTATATTCTCGCGGACGAGATGCGCCTCGAGACGCTCGAGCAAGCCCGACCGCTCGGAGCACGGCACGTCGCTGATCCATGCGATGGCCGGCGTTCCGCCGGCCAGCTCGGCCGCAATCTCCGCGAGAACGTCAGGCCCGTCCTGCCCCGGAAGGAACTCCGATTGCCGGCCGGGTTCGCCCGTCGCGTGTAAAAGCGATTGAACGATTTTCAACCTTTAGTCTCATCTTCTTCTCAGGCCGGTGCGATTTTCTACCGCAATGACCGAACAAGCAATGGCATTTTCTAATAATTTCGAGTTGGGTCGAAAGGAGGACCAGCTCGGTTCTCACACGGCGGGCTCGCGCGCCCTCGGCCTTGCCCGGCCGCGACATTTCGGCAAACTGGCGACCGGAGGATGCGCATGGACCAGATCGCGGCCGATATCGCGCGCCTACTGCACGCCCGCTTCGGCTTCGTGCCGTCGCATATGGACGTGCCCTCGACAGTGGCACCACTGCTCGACCGTCGCGTCGCGCGCCGCTATCGGCCCGAGCCGGTGTCCGACGCGCTGCTCGACGGATTGCTCGCCGTCGCGCAATCCGCCCCCAGCAAGTCCGACCTGCAGCAATACTCCGTGGTGGTGATGCGCGATCCGGCGCGGATCAAGCGGATCGCCGACTGGATCGGCACGATGCCGTGGATCGCCTCGGCGCCGGTGTTCCTCGTGTGGTGCGCCGACATGCGGCGCGGCGTGCGCCTCTGCGACATGCACGCGATGCCGCACGCCAACAACAATCTCGACACCTTCCTCAACGGCGCGGTGGACTGCGCGCTGGCGATGGGCCAGTTCATCGCGGCGGCCGAGCTGATCGGCCTCGGCACCTGCCCGATCAGCTACGTGCGCAGCCACATCGAGAAGGTGACGCCGCTGCTCGCGCTGCCGGCGGGCGTGTTCCCCGTCGCCGGCCTCACGGTGGGCTGGCCCGACGGACGCCGACCGACCTCGATGCGCCTGCCGCCCGCCGTCGTGGTGCATCGCGAGCACTACGACGACAGCGCGATGGCGAGCGAGGTGCGCGGCTATGACGAGCGCCGGCACGCGCGCGAGCCGGTGGCACCCGGCAGCCTCAAGAGCCGCGACGTCCATCCGCCGCGCGAGGGCGTCGGCTGGAGCGAGAATTCCGCCCGCCAGCTCTCCGTCCCCGAGCGGTTCGGTTTTTCCGCTTACCTCAAGACCCGAGGTTTCGATCTTGCCTGATTCAACGCTCGATCTGCTCGCCCCGAAGGCTCGCCAGCGCCCGGTGCGGCCGCGCCACGCCGCCAGCCTCATCGTGCTCCGTCATGCGCAAGGCGGCCTGGAAATCCTGATGGGCACGCGCGGGTCGAAAGCCCGCTTCATGCCGAACCGGCTGGTGTTCCCCGGCGGCGCGGTGGACCGGGCGGACTACCGCGCGAAATCCGCGACGCCGCTGCCGCCGCACACCAGCGACCATCTGCAGCGCGGCGCGCCCCCTCGCCTCGCCCACGCGCTCGCCATCGCGGCGGCCCGAGAGCTGGAGGAAGAGACCGGCCTCACGCTCGGCCATCCGCCGCATCTCGACGGGCTGCACTATCTCTGCCGCGCCATCACCCCGCCCAACTCGCCGATCCGCTTTTCCGCGCGCTTCCTCGTGGTCGACGCCAAGCGCCTCTCGGGCACGCTCGGCGGTTCGGGGGAGCTCGAGAACCTGCGCTTCTACGGCCTCGACGAGGCGCTCGCGATGGACCTCATCAGCATCACCCGCGAGATCCTCGGTGAGCTGCAGCACTGGCTGGCACTCGGCGAGAAGGAGCGAGTGGCCCGCCCGCATGTCCGCATCCGCCGTACCGCGCGGTGGCATTTGGAGTAGCCGGCGATTCGATCTTGGCAGAATGGCCGGCTCATACCAGACGCCGTCTGTGATGACCTTTCCACCCCCTCCGTCATGTTCGGCGAAGGCCGAGCATCCACGCCCTGCCGTAGTGCCGCGGCGAGAAAGTCGTGGATGGTCGGCCTTCGCCGACCATGACAAGGAAGGGTCAGAGCCACGGCGGCTGGTATCATTTGTCGGCACCTCGGCCGAGCCAGACTGTCTCTTCTGACCAACCAAGTTCTACGAACTCCTCAGCGCGCAGCGATGCCTCTCCCGCCGAGAAGAACTCGTCCAGTTGAGGCGGCTGCACTGACGTGCCGCTCATCATGGCGTGCGCCTGACCTCGGTGATGGACCTGATGCTGGAACAGATGCAGCAGCAATCGGTCCATTCGTTCGTGCTGAATGCGAGTGCCGCGATGCACGGGGACGATGCGCTCCAGGCCGGCCTTGTCCAAGCTTTCCACGACGGCGATCAAGCGCCGGTCAACCTCGGTTTGCGCATCCTGGAGCGCGGTGACTGCGCCGCAAGGCTCTCGATCAGCCCAAGCTGCCGGACCGAGAGTACCGCCCTCCATCGCGTCCACGTAGAAGCGGTCAATGATCAAAATGTGGTTGAGGGTGCCGCGCAAAGTCGGGAAGAAACCTGTCCGCCGCGCCGTGAACTCTTCCGGTCGCAACCGGGCGCAGGCAGCAAGCAGTCGGTGATTCGCCCACGCGTTGTTGTAGGCCATGGCGCGGTAGGGAAGCATGGCATCCATCAGCGTTGCCGGTGAGAGCTGACCATTCCGACCCTGTGCGCTGCGTTGATCGGCTTGGCGTCAAGATTGAAGGGCACCTGTACGGCTACGCGGCGCGCCAGAGCTCGCCGTCGCGGGACACTTGGCCTTCCTGTTCGAGCTTCAAAAGATGCGCCAGCACGTTGCGCTCGGCGGCGCGGCGGAGGCGGGGTCGACCTGCGAATAGAGCGTGTTCATCAGGGTGAACGTGTCGGACGGCGGGCCGTCCGCCAGCGCGTCCTGGATCGCCCGCTCGCGCGCCTGGCGGTGATGCAGCAGCTCGACCACCAGCCGGCGGGGCTCGGGCAGCGCCGGGCCGTGGCCGGGCAGATAGAGATCGTCCGTGCGGCGCAGCAGGATTTCGAGGCTGTTGAAATAGGCCCGCATGTCGCCGCCGGGCGGGCTGACGACGGTGCTCGACCACGACATCACGTGATCGCGCGCTGAACAGCACTTTTCCTCCGTCGCGCCCCGGCAGGGCGAAGCAGAGATGGTCCGACGGCATGACCGGGCGTGTGCAGCGCCGTCATGCCGGCGATGCGGCTGGCGTCGTCGAGCTTGATGTCGGGCTCGAACTCCGGGATCGCCTGCTCCCGGAAGCCGGCCGTCGGCGCGCCCGTGGCCGCCTTCAGCGCCGGCACCGCGCCGATATGGTCGTGATGGTGATGGCTGACGAGGATGAGGGCGACCTTGCCGCCGGTCGCGCGCAGGATGGCATCGACGTGCTCGGGATGGCCCTCGGGCCCGGGGTCCAGCACCACCATGCCGTCCGGACCGTCGATCAGATAGGTGTTGGTGCCGAAATAGGTCATCGGCCCCGGATTGGCGGCGACGATGCGGCGCACGCCCGTCAGCACGGGCAGCACCGCGCCGCGTTGCGGGTCCGGTTCGGTCAGGAATGGCATTTTTTCACGGTTCCGTCCTGTTTCGTCCGCGCAGCTTACCTGGGGCAGCTTACCTGGGCATCGTGGTTGCGCCATACCCTCAGGCGAGCGCTGCCTCGGCGGACATGCAGACGGCATCTTCGTGATCGCGGGTCTCCAGCCGGATTTTTCCCTCCCGCTCCCACCCGACCAGCCGTAGCTTGTTCTGGTGGAACGCCGGCCGCCGGCCACGGAACGAGAACCGGGCGATGCTGGCACCCGGTCGATGGCGGCGCACCAGGTCGGCGAGCAGCGTGGCTTGCAGCGGTCCATGCACGATCAGGCCGGGATAGCCCTCCTCGCGCGTCACGTAGTCCAGGTCGTAGTGGATGCGGTGGCCGTTCGCGGTGAGCGCGGAATAGCGGAACAGCAGCACCGGGTCGGGCTGCACGACGCGGCCGAACGAACCCGCGCCGGGCTGCGGTGCCGGCTCGGCGGCGCGCACGGCGGCGCCCTCGGTGCCGCGATAGACGATGTCGTGCTCCTCCTCGATCGCCGCCCCGGCCGGGCCCGCGATGACGTGGCGCACCGTGACGAACACCAGCCGGCCCGAGCCGCCGGATTTCTCCTCGACCTTGAGGATCGTGCTGGTCCGCTCCACGGCATCGCCGGCGTGCAGCGGTGCGAGGAAGCGGACGCGTCCGCCGGCCCACATGCGGCGCGGCAGGTCGTGCACCGGCGGCAGGAAGCCGCCGCGCTTGGGATGCCCGTCGGGGCCGAGCCCGTGCGCCGGCGCCCATTCCTGGAACAGCATCCAGTGCCACAACGGCGGCAGCCTTCCGCCCGGCGCGACCTCCTGCTCGGGGATGTCGAGTGTCGCGGCGAGGCCACGGATGACCGTCGGCCAGACCGTGTCGGTGCGGTTTTCCGTCTGCCCGACATACTCCTCGAAGCTCATGGCCCGATCCTTTCCAGATCTCAGTCCTTCCTTGTGTAAACCCGGTAGCGGCCCCACTCGGCGCTCAGCTCGTAATGCGACCACACCTCGGCGAACAGCGGATGGCGCTTGAAATACGCGATGAAGTCGAATTCGCCGCCGCACCAGGGAATGCCGGGCTGGCGGTCCACCACCACCGCGGCGGGCGGCGCGCGGGCGAAATCCTCGGCCACGGTGCGATAGATGAAAAACTCCGGACGGCCCATCTCCCACACCTCGCGGTAGCGCCGTCCGTCCGGCAGGCAGTGCCGATAGGCGCCTTGCAGCAGCCACATGTTCATCGTGCGCAGGGTATTGTGGGCGCCGACATAGTTCAGGGTCGGGTAGATCGGGTAGATGCCGGGCGAGAACACCAGCACCCGCTCGCCGGCGGCGTCCTGCTGCAGGAGCTGGGTGAGCCTGTCCACCTGGCTGCCGTCGTATTCGAGCTCCTTCCAGGGCGCCTCGCCGTTGGAGATCGCGTAGAGGGCGAACAGCCCGGCCAGCACGGCGGCAACCGGATAGGCGGCTGGGCGGAACCGCGCGCCGCTCAGCCGGTCCAGCCAGCGCGCGGCCAGCACCCCGCCGAGCGCGCAGGCGAACAGCTCGATCGGCAGGATGTGGTACGACCAGCCCTTGTGCTGCGCCAGCGCCGAGGCGAGCGCGCCCAGTGCCGCGAGGCCCAGCATCCGCGGCAGCGCCGCCTCCGGCTCCAGCCGGCGGAATGCCAGCCAGAGCAGCGGCAGCAGCAGGCACAGCACCGTCGCCATGCGGGGCAACAGCAGCATCTGCGCCACGGTCAGCCCGCCGAGATCGAGGTAGAAATCCCAGACCAGCGGCACCACCACGCCGAGATAATCCGGAAAGACCAGCGGCAGCGAAGCCAGATAGACCGCCCAGACCGCCACCATCACCCACGGCACCGGGTCGCGCAGGGAGGCCAGCAGCCCGGCGCGCAACCCGGCAAGCGCCGGTTCGCCGGCCGGCACGCGGCCGAGCACCACGAAAAACTCGATCAGCGCGGGCAGGCCCAGGAAATGCGGCTTGAGGGCGAAGGCGATTCCCGCCGTCAGCGCCACCGCGATCCGCCCGCGCGGCCGCTCCCCGCGCGACCGGCGCGCCGCGCACAGCACGTAGGGCAAGGCGCCGACCGCCATCAGGTGCTCGCGTTGGCCGAAATCGTAGCCGGCGTCGAGCAGGAACAGCGCCGGCAGCACGTCGAGGAACGCCCGCTGGACCGCCCCCTCCGCCGCGCGGTCACGCACCCGGAAGGCCAGCCACCAGCAGAACCCGCCATAGCCGAGCAGGCAGAGATGCAGCGCCTGCACCGCGTCCAGCGGTGTGGCCGAGGCGATCCAGGCGGGGATCAGGTTGAGCACGAAGATGAGCGGCGGGTTGACGTCGATCAGGTCGGAATAGAGGTGCTCGCCGCCCAGCCAGCGCTGCGAGAAATCCAGCACGGCGGCGACGTCGTGGTTGACCGGCGGAGCCAGCACCACCGGCAGGAACAGCAACGCCGGCAGCAACGCCGGCAGGACGCGCAGCGCGGTGGCGACGAACGGGTGACGGCGCAGCCGGGCGAGCCACGCCCGCCGCGGCGTGCCGGCGGCGGCCGGGACATCCGGCAGGGATCGTGCATCGGTCGGGGCCATGCTCATGTGCGCCGGATGGATGCCTCGCGAGAATGGCGGACGCAAGGCAATCGAGAGCAGGCCAGCATCGAGCGGCGAGGTTAACCTTCGATTGCGGTGCTCAGGGCCGGATCGCGACATGCTCCGTCGGCCGCC
This sequence comes from uncultured Alphaproteobacteria bacterium, assembly GCA_963799825.1. GTDB lineage: Bacteria > Pseudomonadota > Alphaproteobacteria > Acetobacterales > Acetobacteraceae > JAFKFI01. Next base: position 269,052 of record CAWCYL010000005.1, on the reverse strand, counting down.
CTTCCGGCAGGCTCCACACCGTCGGCGTCGGCCGTGCCCAGGCGAAGCGGGCGAGCACCGCCTCGGCCGCCTCGCGGCTGGCCGGCGCGGGATCGAGCGCCGCGGCCAGCGCGTCGATCTCCCTTGCCCAGTCCGGGCTCACCTGCCGCGTCTCGCGGAACGCGCGCCCCGGTCCCCAATAGTCCCAGGGCAGCGCCTCGATCCCGGTCAACGCCGCCGCGTCCCGCAGCACGGCGGAGGCCACGAACCACCGCCCCTCGATCCCGGCATTCGTCAGGCCGCAAACTCTCTCATCGACCGTGCCCGCGCGGATGGCCCGCCAGATCGAGGCGGCGGAGCGCCATCCCTCGGCCGGCACGTCGCTCACGTCGAAGCCGATACGAAAACCGGCGCGGGCGCGCGGGCCGAGCTGGGCATCGAGCACCGCCCAATCCTCGCCGCGCCGGTATTCGCAGATCCAGTGGTCATCCCAGTAACCGGCGCGGAAGTAGCTCGCGCAGCCGACGCGCAGTCGCGCCGGGACACCGGCCTCGCGCAGCACGCTCGTGGCGAGCAGGGCGAAGTCATGGCAGGTGCCGTAGAGATAGTCCGACAGCGCGCGATGCTGCGACAGCGCCCGTTCGTCGCGCCGCACCAGCGCGTCAAGCAGCCGGGCCGCCGTGCGCAGATCGCGATCCAACTCGGCCGTCGCCGGCACGCCGAAGCCTATCGCGCGGGCGATCGCGTGATGGATGACGCAGTTCTCCAGCGCATCCGGCAGCATCAGGGGTTCGGACGGCAACTCCGCCAGCCGGGAGCGCAGCGCACCCGGATCGGACCAGTATGTGTGCTCGGCATCCGAACTCATCGCGTGCCTCCCTACGTCCGGTGGAAAATACCGCCCTCGCCGGCGCCATGCAGCATCAATCCGCCTTCACGGTCGGCGCCGGGCTTGCGCGGCCCGGCCGGTTTCCTGTCAAAGACGCCGGCATGGAGCCCGTCGAATACCAGCTCATGGACGCGGAGGAGGCCGGCATGTGGTGGTATCGCGCCCTGCACGCGCGGCTGCTCGACGCGTTGCGCGACGTGCGCGGCGAAGTACTCGACGCGGGTTGCGGCACCGGCGGGCTGCTCGGGCGGCTCGGCGCCTGCGCAGGCCTGGCGCGCATCGGCCTCGAATGGGACGAAGCGGCGGCGCGGCGGGCGGCGGCGAAATCGGGCGCGCCGGTCGCGTGCGGCAGCGTCAACGCCCTGCCCTTCGCGGACGCCAGCTTCGACGCGGCGATCCTGGCCGACGTGCTGTGCCATCGCGCGGTCGAGCCCGCCGCCGCGCTGGCCGAGCTGCGCCGGGTGCTGCGGCCGGGCGGCCGGCTGGTGGTCAACATGCCAGCGTATGGATGGCTGCTCTCCGGCCACGATCGGCGCGTGCATAACGCTCGCCGCCAGTCGGCCCGTCAGGTCCGCGCCATGCTCGCCGACGCGGGGTTTGCCGACATTGGCGTTCATTACTGGAACGGGCTGCTGCTGCCGCTGATGGTGGCGCGGCGCAAATTTTTCGCCCGCCACGATTCCGCCTCGGATGTGTCCCGGTTTTCGCCTTGGCTTAACACCACCCTGCACACAGTGGCGGAGATCGAGCGGCATCTGCCGGTCTCCCTGCCGGTCGGCGGCTCGGTGCTGGCGACGGCGCGACGGCCATGAGCGAGGAGACGATGGACGGTGTCATCATGCCCGGCGCGGGCGGCTTCGACCGGGCGAGCGGGGCGCCGGTCGGGCTGTCGATCGTGGTGCCGGTCTATAACGGCGCGGGCTCGGTCGGCCGGCTCGTCGCCGCGCTTGCCACCTTACACCCGGAAGGCGGGCTGGAGGTCGTGCTGGTCAACGACGGCAGCCCCGACGACTCCGCCGCGGTGTGCCGCGCGCTGGTCCACAGCGCGGGAATCCCCGTCACCTACATCGAGCACGCGCGCAATTTCGGCGAGCACAACGCGGTGATGACCGGGCTGCGCCACGTGCGCGGCGCCTTCGTCATCACGATGGACGACGATTTGCAGAACCCGCCCGAGGAGGTGGTGCGCCTCTACGATCACGCCCGGCTCGGCGGCTGGGACGTGGTGTACACGCGCTATGCCGCGAAGGCCCATTCCGTCTGGCGCAATCTCGGAAGCCGGTTCGCCAACAAGGTGGCCGACTGGCTGCTCGACAAGCCGCGCGGCCTCTATCTCTCCTCGTTCCGCTGCATGTCCGCGCTCATGGTGGATGCCGTCACGCGCTACCGCGGGCCGTACCCGTATATCGACGGGCTGCTCATGCAGGTGACGCGGCGCATCGACAGCATCGAGGTGCGCCACCTGCCCCGCGCCGAGGGACGCTCGAACTACAATCTGCGGCGCCTCATCCGGCTCTGGCTCAACCTCGTCACCAGTTTTTCCCTGGCACCGCTGCGCCTCGCGATGCTGACCGGCGCGATGCTGGCCCTGCTGGGCGGCATCGGCGCCGTGTTCGTGATCGTCGAGGCGTTGTTGCGCAACGACACCCCGTCCGGCTGGGCCTCGACCATGACGGTGATCCTGCTGGTCTCGGGGGTGCAATCGATGATCCTCGGCGTGATGGGCGAGTATGTCGGGCGGACGTTCCTCTCCGCCAACGGCAAGCCGCAGGGCACCGTGCGGCTGATCGAGCGCAGCCCCGCCGTGGTGGAGCGCGCGCGCACGTGACGCCATACTGGTTCGTCCTCGCCGCCGCGATCGCCACCAGCATGGTCGGGCAGGCGCTGCTCAAGGCGGGCGCGGGTGCCGCCGATTTCCTGTCGCAGCTGTTCGACTGGCGCACGCTGCTCGGGCTCGGCCTGTATGGCGGGGCCGCGCTGCTCTACATCGTCGCCCTGCGCCGCATCCCGATGTCGGTCGCCCTGCCCTGCACGGCGGCATCGTACGTCGCGGCACTGCTGATCGGGCATTTCGCCTTCGCCGAGCCGATCGGCACCGTGCATCTCGCCGCCGTCGGCCTCATCTCCCTCGGCGTGCTGCTGCTCGCGACCGCCTGACCGATCCTGCCGGCCGGCGGCCTCACGCGGGCCGCTCCCGGCGCGGACAGGCTCACGTTTTTATGACGCAACATACGTCGTCCGCACACTCCGGCGTGTGACGCGGGTCACATATTTCGGTGCAGGAGGCTCGGTATTTTCGTTGCGCTGCGTGAACGTGCGCAGAAATCCTCAGGAGAATGCAATGGACACGATCGAACGGCACGCCGGGATCGTCGCGACACATCGCGACCGGCCGAAGGCGCCCCTCGGCGGCCTGCCAACCGCCGGCGGCTCGCAGGGAATGCAGTTCAACGGCGGGAACGTGATCGAGTGCGCCTTCGTCTACCCCGTCTTCGTCGGCACCAAGTGGCAGGACAATCAGACCTGGGCGGCGCTTGCCGCCGACCTTCAGCTGTTCATGAACGACGTGTTCACCAGCAGCTACGTCTCCACGCTGAAACAGTACGGGTTCCTCGCCGGCGCGTCGCCGGGCTCGCATTTCGAGGGAGCGCCGGCCAGTGCCACACTGGACGATGCCGCGGTCGCGCAGATCGTCGCCAACCTGAAGACCGAAGGCGTGATCCCGGAGGATCCCAGTCCCTCCCAGGCCAGCGTCTCGGCGCACGTCGCGATGCTGTTTCTCGACGACACCGTGCAGTTCGACGACCCGAACCTGGGCGCCACCTGCGTGCAGCTCTACGGCTATCACTTCTTCAACACGACGCTGCTGAGCGCGCCATTCTACTACGGCGTGATCGCGCCGATGACGGATGCCTGCGTCGCCGGCGACCCCTACATGTCCCCGGTCCCGCAGCTCGATCGCCTGACGCGCGTAGCCTCGCACGAATTGGGCGAGATGATCAGCGACCCTGACTTCCCGAACGGCTGGTTCTCCCAGACCAGCGACGAGATCGGCGACATCTGCGAGACCAACTTCGGCTCGTTCCAGGTGAGCCACCCGGACGGGACGACCAATACGTGGGCGGTACAGGCGCTCTACAGCCTGTACGACGACGAACAGGGCAACCCGATCTGCGTGCTGTCGTCCGCGGCGCCGTACACGCCGCCGGCGGACGCGCCGGGCCGGGCCGCGGCTCCCGACGCGGCGGACGCAAGCCGTCACCTGCTGCCGCTGCCACCGACCTACCGCCAGGGCGGGAAGATCGTGCGCAAGCCGTCCGAGGTGCACCAGTACGCCCGCCGCATCATGGGCGGCTTCGCCTACCAGCATATCCACGCGCAAATTCCCGACCTCCTGCGCGAGATGGCGCAGGTGATGCAGCGTGGTGCCAAATTGGGGAAATCGGCAGCACGCGCGAGCGGCGACCACAAGCCGGTCGTCCGCAAGCTGGGCTGAGCTGATCGAACCTCCGCCCCGGCCGACCGGGGCGGAGGGGTTCACCACGTCTCGATGTGTGGCCGCTTCTTGCCCTGACGTGCCGGCGGCGGCGGGGCGGTGTGCAGGCCGCGCATGATCCAGCGCCGGGTTTCCGCCGGGTCGATCACGTCGTCGATCTCCAGCATCGAGCCGACGTGGATCGCCTTGCCGCGTGTGTAAAGCTCGTCGACGTGCCGGCGATAGGTGGCATCGCGCTCGGCGGGATCGGCGATCGCCGCCAGTTCGTTGCGGTAAGCCAGCCGCACAGCGCCCTCGAGCCCCATGCCGCCGAACTCGCCGGTGGGCCAGGAGATGGTGAACCAGGGGGCGTGGAACGATCCGCCGGCCATCGCCTGCGCGCCGAGGCCGTAGCCCTTGCGCAGCACGACGGTGAAGAACGGCACGGTGATGCTCGCACCGCCCACGAACATGCGGCAGACGCGGCGGACCTGGGCGGATTTCTCCGCCTCCGGCCCGACCATGAAGCCCGGCGTGTCACACAGCGACAGGATGGGGATGTCGTAGGCGTCGCAAAGCTGGATGAAGCGCGCCGCCTTGTCCGCGGCCTCGGCGTCGATGGCGCCGGCGAGGTGCATCGGATTGTTGGCGATCAGCCCCATCGGCCGCCCCTCGACGCGGATCAGCGCGGTGATCATGCCGAGGCCGAAGGCGGGGCGCAGCTCCAGCACGGAGCCGGTATCGGCGAGCGTGCGAACCACATCGCGGATGTCATAGACGCGCAGCCGGTTCTCCGGGATCGCGCGGCGCAGCTCGCGCTGATCGGGACAGCTCCACTCCGCGACCGCGCCCTGGAAATACGAAAGGTACTGTTTTCCGACAGCAACCGCTTCCGCCTCGTCACGGACAAGAATATCGATGACGCCGTTGGGCGCCTGCACGCTGACCGGCCCGACCTCCTCCGGCTTGAACACGCCGAGACCGCCGCCCTCGATCATCGCCGGGCCGCCCATGCCGAGCGACGTGCTCTCGGTCGCGATGATGACGTCGCAGCAGCCGAGCAACGCGGCATTGCCGGCGAAGCAGCGGCCGTGGACGATGCCGATGAGCGGAATGAGCCCCGACAATCCGGCGAAGCTGCGGAACGTGGGAATATCCAGGCTGGCGGCGGTGGTGTTCTGCTTGTCGGTGTCGCCCGGCCGCCCGCCGCCGCCCTCCGCGAACAGCACCAGCGGCCGGCGAAACTCCTGCGCCAAGCGAAAGATGCGGTCCTGCTTCTTGTGGTTCATGGTGCCCTGCGTGCCCGCGAGCACCATGTAGTCGTAGGCGACCACCACCGTGGAAGCCCGCTCCTCCCCGAATTTTTCTCCGTTGACCGTGCCGACGCCGGCGACCAGGCCGTCGGCCGGCGTCGTCCTAAGCAGCTCCTCGGTCGAGCGCCGCGTGCGCTGCGCCGCCAGGGCGAGCGCGCCGTATTCGATAAAACTGCCGGAATCGCAGAGGTCGTCGACGTTCTCGCGCACGGTGCGCCCACCCTGCTTGTGCCGCTTGGCGACCGCGGGCTTGCGCGCGGCATCGAGGGTCAGCGCGTGGCGCGCGACGCTCTCCGCGAGATCGGGGCGGATCGCGTCGAGATCCACATCGCCCGCGTCGATCTCGGCCGCGGCCTCGACCTCGCGCGGCTCGATGAACAGCAGCGCCTGACCGGGCATCAGCACGTCGCCGCGCGAAGCCGCCACCAGCCGCACCACGCCACCCGCGACGGCGGGAATGATGTGCTCCATCTTCATCGCCTCGAGCACCGCGACCGGCTGGCCAGGGCGGACCAGATCGCCCTCGCGCACCTCGAGCGCCACGACCGATCCCTGCATCGGTGCCGCGACCGCGACGGTGCCCGGCGGGGCGGCGGTCGCTGCCGATTTTTCCTCCGTTGCCGCGCCCTCGCCGAAGAACGGATCGACGGTCATTTCCGACGAGTTCTGCACAAGCTTTGCGACATGCGCGTCGAGCCAGCGTGTCGTCACCGCGTTCGCGGCGACATCCTTGTGCCGCAGCAAGGCGGACAGGAACGGAAGATTGGTCGGCACGCCGTCAATGCGGAATTCCGTCAACGCGCGTCGCGCCCGCACGATCGCATCCGCATAATCCGGCGACGGCGAGTGGACGATCAGCTTGGCGAGCAGGGAATCAAAGCTCGCGACGGTGCGATAGCCGGCGTAGCCGAATCCGTCCACGCGCACGCCCGGACCGGAGGGCGGGTCATAGCGAGAAATCGTGCCGCCCGAAGGCAGCGCCGTGCCGTCGGGCTGCATCGTCTCCATGTTGACGCGAAGCTGGATCGCGTAGCCGCGCGGCGGCGCGATGTCGGGCTGGCGCAATCCGAGCGCCGTGAGCGTCTGCCCGCCGGCGATGCGCAGCTGCGCCTTGACGAGATCGACGCCGAATACCTCCTCGGTGACGGTGTGCTCCACCTGCAGGCGCGGATTGGCCTCGATGAAGGCGAAGCGGTGCGGGTCGCGCGCATCCACCAGGAACTCGAACGTGCCGAGGCCGCGATAGCGCACGCTCTCCGCCATGCGGGTCGCGGCGTCGGTGATGTGGCCCCGCAAAATGGGCGAGAGCGTCGGGCTCGGCGCGATCTCCACCAGCTTCTGGTGCCGCCGCTGGATGCTGCACTCGCGCTCGCCGAGATGCGATACATCGCCGGTGCCGTCGCCGACGATCTGCACCTCGATGTGCCGCGCCTGCCCGATCAGCTCCTCGACGTACAGCTCCTCGCGCCCGAACGCCGCCTGCGCCTCGGAGCGACACCGGGCGAACGCCTCATCGAGCGCCGCTGCCGACGTGACGACGCGCATCCCGCGCCCGCCGCCGCCCGCGACGGCTTTTACCATGATCGCGCCGCCCGGTCCGAGCTCCGCCAGGAATTCGCGCGCCTGCGCAACACTCGTCGCCTCGAAGGTACCGCGCGGCACCGGCACGCCGCAATTCTGCGCCAGCTCGCGCGCCCGTGTCTTGTCGCCGAACAGGTCGAGCGTGTCGGGGGAAGGTCCAACGAACAGCAGCCCCGCCGCGGCGCAGGCGCGCGCAAAGGCAGAAATCTCGCTGAGGAAGCCGTAGCCTGGATGTACCGCCTCGCACCCGGCCTCCTTCGCCACCGCCACGATCTGCGCGATATCGAGATAGGCCCGCGCGCCGATGCCGCGCAGCGCCCGCGTCTCGTCCGCGCGACGGACATGCAGCGAACGCGAATCATCTTCGGAGAAGACGGCGACGGACTGGATGCCGAGCTCGGCAGAGGCACGAGCGATGCGGATCGCGATCTCGCCGCGATTGGCGATCAGCAGCCGAGCGATGCCCGACACTCAGCGTCCCCGGAAGCGGGGATGGCGCTTTTCGAGGAACGCGGTCAGGCCCTCCTGATGGTCTTCTGTCCGCACCATCTCGGCGATCGCCTCGGCCTCGCGGTGCGACTGCTCGTCCCAGCTGTTGTCGAGCGAGGAGCGGATGAGCTGCTTGGCGCGGCCGAGCGCCAGGGTCGGCCCGTCGGCGAGACGACGCGCCATCTTCTCCGTGGCGTCCGCCAGCTCGTCGCGCGGCACCACCCAGTTGAGCAGCCCGAACTCGCGCGCTTTCTGCGCGTCGAACCGCTCGCCGAGCAGCGCGATCTCCAGTGCCCGCCGCTCGCCGACGATGCGCGGCAGGAAGTAGCTCGCGCCGCCGTCGGCGGACAAGCCGATGTGACGGTAGGCGAGGGTAAAGATCGCGTCGTCGCTGGCGATGGCGAGGTCGGAGGCCATCACCAGGCTGAGGCCGAAGCCCGCCACCGCGCCGTGGATCGAGGCCAGCACCGGCTTGGCCATGCGGCGTAGGTGGTAGATCACCTGGTGCGCGCTGACCACGCGGGCCTCGAAGCCACGGAAGTAGGTCTCGCGGTCGCCGGAGCGCAGAGCCTCGTTGAACTCCTTGATGTTGCCGCCGGCCATGAAGTGCCGGCCGTTGCCGCGGATCACGACGCAGCGCACCGCCGGATCGTGCTCGAAATCGGCGGTCGCGTCGAACAGCCGGTCCTTCATCTCGCGCGACAGCGTGTTCAGCTCGTCTGGCCGGTTCAACGTGAGCCAGCCGATCCCGTCCTTCACTTCCACCAGGACATGCGCCGCGGCGTCCATCCCTACTCTCCTGCCTGTCGGTCGCGCGCAGGCTAGCCAGAGGGGGGATGGGTGGCAATCACGGGCCCGGCTTGGGCTTGGCGCCGGCCCGGTCCATGCTACGGGCAGCGGCGGCGGAGGAGATGACGATGCGGCAAATGACCCTGGTGGCCTTCCTGCAGGCGCAGAACTGCACGAATTTCGTGGGATCCTGGCGCCATCCCGACGCCGATCCCGATTTCACCTCGCCGGAATACTACCGCCGCGTCGCCCGCATCCTGGAGGCGGGGAAATTCCAGATGGGGTTCTTCGACGACCGCCTGGCGATGCCCGACCGGTTCGGCGGCGACCACGCGCACACCGTCGCCAACGGCATCCGCTGCGTGAAGATGGACCCGGTGACGATCCTCACCGTGATGGGCATGGCGACCCAGCGCCTCGGTCTCGGTTCGACCTACACGACGACGTACTACGAGCCGTTCCACGTCGCGCGCGTGTTCCAGACGCTCGACCTGATGACCGAGGGGCGCGCCGCCTGGAACATCGTCACCTCGATGAATGATGGCGAGGCGCTCAACATGGGCATCGCGGCGCATGGCGAGCACGACCAGCGCTACGATCGCGCCGACGAGTTCCTGGAAGTCGTGCTGGGGCACTGGGATTCCTGGGAGGACGACGCGATCGTGCTGGACAAACAATCCGGCCTGTTCGCCCACCCCGAGAAGGTGCACCGGCTCGATTACCAGGGAAAATTCCTCAACTCGCGCGGCCCGTTCACCGTGCCACGCTCGGCCCAGGGCCATCCCGTGCTGATCCAGGCGGGCCAGAGCGATCGCGGCCGCCGCTTCGCCGCGCGCTGGGCGGAGGTGGTGTTCGTGGTCTACCACAGCCTCGCGCAAGGCCAGCAGGAATACGCCGCGTTCAAGGAGCAGGTCGCGCGGCACGGCCGCGACCCGGAGAGCGTGAAGGTGACGCCCGAGATCTACACCGTGGTCGCCGAGACGCGCGCCGAGGCGGAGGACAAGCTGGCGCTGATCGACACGCTGCCGCGCGACGCCGACCGGCTCTCGCTGCTGTCGGAGGTGTTCAATTTCGACTTCGCCAGCAAGCCGCTCGACGAGCCGTTCACCGACTCGGAGTTCGCCGCGATGACCGGCGCGCAGGGCATCCGCAACCGGGTGATCCGCGAGACCGGCAACCGCAACCCGACGGTGCGCGACGTCATCCAGGTCAGTGCCCGCGGCACGTTCCACGACCATCCGCGCGTCTACGGCAGCGCCAAGGACGTCGCCGACCAGCTGGAGGAATGGTTCGTCGGCCGCGCCTGCGACGGCTTCGTCGTCGCCGCCTCGCACGTGCCTGGCGCCTACGAGGACTTTGTCCGCCTCGCCGTGCCGGAATTGCAGCGGCGCGGATTGTTCCACAAGGAGTACGAGGGTGCCACGTTGCGCGAGAATCTCGGCATGAAGCGCCCGGCGATCGGCGACTGGCGGCAATAGCCCCTCAGAGTCCCTCGAACAGCGCCGTGGTGATGTAGCGTTCGGCGAACGAGGGAATGATCGTGACGATCCGCTTTCCCGCCATCGCCGGCCGGCGCGCCACCTTCAACGTCGCTGCCAGCGCCGCACCCGACGAAATGCCGGCGGGAATTCCCTCGCTCCGTGCGAGGCGCCGCGCGCCCTCGAACGCCTCGTCATTGCCCACCTTGACGACCTCGTCGATGAGCTGCGTGTCGAGGATTTCGGGGACGAAGCCGGCGCCGATGCCCTGGATCGGATGTGGACCAGGCGCGCCGCCCGAGAGGATCGCACTCGCCTCCGGCTCCACGGCGATCATCCTGAGATCGGGCTTGCGCGGCTTCAGCGCCTGCGCGCAGCCAGTCAGCGTGCCGCCGGTGCCGATGCCGGAGACGATGGCGTCCACCTGGCCGTCGGTATCGTACCAGATCTCCTCCGCCGTCGTGCGGCGGTGGATCTCGGGGTTGGCGGGATTGGCGAACTGGTTGGGCATCACCGAACCCGGCGTGCTCGCGAGCAATTCGGCGGCCCGCGCGATGGCGCCCGTCATGCCCTTCTCGCGCGGCGTCAGCTCCACCTCCGCGCCGAGATAGAGCAGCATCTTGCGCCGCTCGGTGGAGACCGATTCCGGCATCGTGAGGATGAGCTTGTAGCCGCGCGACGCGCACATGAAGGCGAGGCCGATCCCGGTGTTGCCCGAGGTCGGCTCGATGATCGTCGCACCGGGAGCGATCCTGCCCGCGCGCTCCAGCGCCAGCACCATGCTGACCCCGATGCGGTCCTTCACGCTGGCGATCGGGTTGAAGAATTCGAGCTTCAGGCAGATGTCCGCCGTGATGCCCTCCTCCGCGCAGATGCGCGGGATGCGGACGAGCGGCGTGTTGCCGATCGTCTCGGCGATGCTGTCGTAGATGCGGCCCCGCAAGGGACGGTCGAGGACCAGCGGCTTGTGCTCGGCTGCCATGACAGGTTTTTCCCCATGCGCAAATCGTTCCGGCATCTAGCACGCCGCCTCAGGCCGGCGCCAGCTTGCGGATGCGATGGTTCTCGGTGTCGCCGATGTAGATAGTGCCGTCGGGACCGACCGCCGCCCCGTGCGGCCGCGCGAGCGAGGCGCGTGTCGCAGGTCCGCCATCGCCCTCCCCGCCATGCCGGCCGTCGCCCGCGATCGTCGCGACGATGCGGGTTCGGGCGTCGATGCGGCGGATGACGTGGTTCTCGGTCTCGACGATCAGCAGGTTTCCGTCGCCGTCGACGGCGAATTCCTTGGGCGCGTTGAAGGTCGCGGTCGCGGCATCGCCGCCGTCGCCATCATAGCCGCGCGCGCCGGTGCCGGCGACATGGCGAATGACGCCAGAGCGGGGTTCGACCGCGCGCAAGGTGCTGCCCTGACGCTCAAGAATATACACGGTGCCGTCCGGCGCGACCTGCACGGCGCGCGCGCCGAAGATGCTCGCCCGCGCTGCCAGGCCGCCGTCGCCGTCATGGCGTGCCTCGCCGGTGCCCGCGAACGTGGCGATCGCGCCACTCGCCAGATCGACGACGCGGACGCGATGGGCGGCGACATCGGCGATGAACAAACGCGCGGTTGCCGGGTCCAGCGCGACGCCGTTGGGCTCCGCGAGGCCGGCGCGAACCGCCGTGCCGCCATCGCCGCCGGACGCCGCCTCGCCGGTGCCGGCGATCGTCGTGATGACGCCGCTGCTTGCGTCCACCCGACGGACGCGCCGGTTCAGTCGGTCGGCGAAATACAGGTTCTCGTCAGTGTCGAGAACAATCCCATAAGGCTCGTTCAGCAGCGCCTCGGTCGCCTTCCCGCCATCGCCGGAGAATCCCGCCTCGCCGCGCCCCGCGATCGTGTCGATGATGCCGGTGCCCGCATCGACCCGCCGGATGCAGTGGTTGAACGTATCGGAAAAGTAGAGATTGCCCGCGCGGTCGAACGCCACGTCGAACGGGTCGTTCAGGCAGGCCTGCGTGGCTGGGCCGCCGTCGCCCGAGTATCCCGCCCGACCCGTGCCCACGGCCGTCGAGATGATCCACGACATTCGCACCTCCCCTCTCCCGCGCCCATCCGCTAGCATCGCCCAATCACTCGGCATTCACCAGCAAGCACCGGAGAGCGACGACGATGAGCGACCTGAGCGAAACCATCGAGGGCGGCGTCGCGACGCTGACGATGAACCGGCCCGAGCGGCTGAACGCGCTGTCGCCCGACATGCTGGGTGCCTTTCACGAGGCGCTGCCGCGGCTTGGCGCCGATCCGGGCGTGGGCGCGATCGTCGTCACCGGTGCGGGGCGCGGCTTCTGCGCGGGCGGCGACGTCAAGGCGATGGGCCAGCGGGCCGAGCGCAGCTACGAGGAGCGGATGCAGGGGCTCGAGAAGATGCACGAGCTCTCGCTGCTGTTCCGCACGTTGCCGAAAGTGGTGATCGGCATGGTCAACGGCCCGGCCTTTGGCGCCGGGCTCGGCGTCGCGATGGCCTGCGATTTCCGGATTGCCGCGCGGAGCGCGCGTTTCGGCACAGCGTTCGTCAAGATCGGCTACTCGGGCGATTTCGGCGGCACCTGGCTGCTCACCCGGCTGGTGGGCAGCGCCCGCGCGCGCGAGATGTATCTGCTCGGCGACGAGGTGGGCTCGGACGAGGCGGAGCGCATCGGGCTCGTGACCCGCGTGGTGGGCGACGACGAGCTGCGCGCCGAGACGATGGCGCTCGCCCACCGCATCGCGGACGGGCCGCGCGTCGCCTACGGCTACATCAAGCGCAACCTGTTCGCCGCCGAGACCGAGCCTTTCGCGGACGTGCTGCAATTGGAGGCGCTGCACCAGGCGCGCACCGGACAGACCGAGGACCACAAGGAGGCGGTCGCCGCGTTCGCCGAGCGTCGCAAGCCGGTGTTCCGCGGGCGCTAGGCTCGATCTCGCGTCAGCACCGATAGCGTGATGGCGCAGAGAGCGAAGAACGTCAGCACCGCGTTGACCGCGTGCGAATACTCCCACTGCACGCGCAACGCGGCCCAGTTGTTGGGTGCGACCGTCCAGTTGGCGGTCGCCTGGTTCGCCGGATAGGTCCAGGTGAAGAAGATCGCCAGCGTCGCGCCGACCAGCACGAAGCCGGCGAGTGCGAACCAGAACGGCGCGCCCCGGCCGCGTAGCAGGATCGCCAGCACGAGGTTGGCGATCAGCGCGCCAATCAGCACCACGCCGAGCAGCGCCCAGCCGCGATAGATGCCCTGCACGACGAAATACGGTTGCTGTGCCAGGCCGATCTTGTTCGGCAGTGCAAAGAGATGCGCGCAACCGGGCGCCAGCGCGAGCGCCGTCAGCACCAGCGCAAGAAAATAGATCACCTTCCGTGCCACGGGGTCACTCCCGTCGTTGCTCCTCCTGTTGCGCGGTCGCTAGTGGGCGTCGCCGGCGGCGGCGCCGGAGCGGGCGCGCGCCAGGAAGAACGCACCTCCGATCGACAGCGTCAAGGCGACCCCGATCAAGAAGAAGGCATCCGCGTACGCCATCACCAGCGCCTCGCGTCGCACCATCTGCGCCAGTTCGGCCACGGCTCGGGTGGCCGGATCGCTGCCATGCGGCGAGAGGCCCAGTGCCATGCGATCGAGCGCCTCGGCAACGCGCATGGAATTATGCGTCAGCCGCTCGGAGATCATGGAAAAATGGAACTGCTCGCGCCGCTCGACGAGGGTTGCCAGCACGGCGATGCCGATCGAGCCGCCGAGATTGCGGAACATGTTGAACAGCGCCGACGCGCTGCCCGCCTGCGCGGCGGGAATGCCGACGGCCGCCATCTGCGACAGCGGCGACATCAGCAGCGGCTGGCCAAGTGCCCGCACCAGCTGCGACCATTTGAGCTGGTCGATCGCCGTGTCATGGCTCATGGTCACGCCGTTCATGAAGCAGCTGACGGCGAACAGCGCGATGCCGAACGCGCAGACCACCCGGCTGTCCACGTAGCGCAGGATGAGCGGCAGGAACGGGAACAGCGCGAGCTGCGGCAGCCCCATCCACATCATCACGTAGCCGATCTGCAGCGCGTTGTAGCCCTGCACCTGGGTCAGATAGACGGGAGTGATGTAGATGGTGCCGTACAGCCCGAGCCCCGTCGCCAGGTTCATCAGGCACGCCGAGCCGAGCGAACGCTGCTTCAGCAGCCGCAGATTGATGAACGGCTCGCGGCGGATGAGTTCGATCGTCACGAACGCGATCAGGAACACCACGGCGATCCAGCTGCACAGCCAGATGGTGTCGTTGCCGAACCAGTCCTTCCGCTGGCCCTCCTCCAGCACGTAGGCGAGGCAGCCGAGGCCGATCGCCATGCAGACGATGCCGCTCCAGTCGCCGCGTCGCAGGCGGTCGAGCTGCGCCGGCGCGGCGTCGAGGCCGTACCAGATCATCGCGATCATCAGCACGCCGGGGACGACGTTGATGTAGAAGATCCAGTGCCAGGAATAGGTTTCCGTGAGCCAGCCGCCGACGGTCGGGCCGATCGCCGGGGCGAAGGTCGCGGTGAAGCCGAACATCGCCGAGCCGATCGCGCGCTTCGACAATGGCAGCTTGGTCAGCAGGATGGTGAAGGCGAGCGGGATCAGCACGCCGCCGGTGAAGCCCTGGCCGACCCGGTAGAGCACCATCTGTTCGAGGCTGGTCGCGGTGCCGCACAGCATCGAGAAGCCGAGGAACAGCGTGCAATTGACCAGCAGGTAGCGACGCAGCCCGAACACCAGCGCGAGCCATCCGGTCAGCGGGATGACGATGATCTCCGCGATCAGGTAGCCGGTGGAGATCCAGCTCCCCTCGTCGAGCGAGGCGCCGAGCGTGCCCTGGATGTTGGCCAGGGAGGAATTGGTGATCTGGATGTCGAGGATCGCCATGAACGCGCCGAGCATGGCACCCAGCACCGCGAGCCAGTTGCGCAGCGGCACCGCCCGGCTTGCCGGCGCGGCGCCGCCGGCGGCGAACGTCGTGGCGCTCACTTGGCGCTCGCGACCGGAGGCGAACCCTCGTCCACCAGAGTGTGCAGCGGGCCGGGCGGACGCGTGCGCGTGTCCACCGTGGCGTAGACCGACAGGCCCGGCCGCAGCTTGGCGAGCGTCGCCGCATCCGCCGCGTCGAGGAGGATTTTTACCGGTACGCGCTGCACGATCTTGGTAAAATTGCCTGTCGCGTTCTCCGGCGGCAGCAACGCGAACTGCGCGCCTGAGCCGGGGGCGAGGCTGTCGACATGGCCATTGAGAGAAACATCCGGCAGCATGTCGATGGCGATCGCCACCCGCTCGCCGCGCCACATGCGCGCGAGCTGCGTCTCCTTGAAGTTGGCGACGACGTAGATGTCGCGCCCGATCGGCACGATGTCCATGATCCGCGTGCCAGGCTGCACGTACTGGCCGAGACGCAGGCTGCGATCGCCGACCGCGCCGTCGATAGGCGCAGTGACGGTCGTGTAGGACAGGTTGAGCGTGGCCTGCTCGACGGCGGCTTGCGCGCGGGCCAGTGTGGCCACCGCCTTGGCGCGCTGCGCCCGCAGCACCTGCACCTGCTCCCCGGCCGCGGCATATCCGGCGCGGCTGCGCGCGAGGGCCGCGGTGCGCGAGCGGGTGTCGGTGTCGGCCTGCTGTGCACGCTGCACGGTGCCGTTGCCCGAGCGCATCAGCTCGGTGTAGCGATTGTAGTCGGAGCGCGCGAAATCGAGCGCCGCCTGCGCGGCGGCGATGTCGGCTTGCGCCTGCTCGATGGTCGCACTCTGCAAGGTGATCTGCGCGTCGAGGCTGCCGATCTCGGCCTGCGCCGAGTCCGCGTCGGCCTTCGCCTGACCGAGGGCGACGCGGAAGTCGCGCGCGTCGATCCGCGCCAGCACCTGCCCCGCACGCACAAGCTGGTTGTCGGTCACAAGCACCTCGCTGACCGTGCCCGCGACGCGCGGCGCGATGCTCACCGCGTCGGCGTGCGTGTAGGCGTCGTCGGTCGCTTCCAGGAAGCGCCCGGTGGTCCACCATTGATACCCGTAGCCCGCCGCGACGGCGACGACGACCAGCAGGACCACGACGAGCAGCACGCGACGCACGCCGCGCCGGCGCGGCCTCGCCGATACGGTCGACAGACCGGCGGGCTGGGAGCCGTCCATCTCAGACCCCGATCATCTCGTGTGCAGCAGCCTTCAAGCGCCATCAGCGCGTCGAGCTGCGTCGAAAGCGCGTCGCGCCCTTCCGGCCCGAGCCGGCCGAAGAACGCCTCCTGGGTCGCCAAGTGCCAGCGGGAATCGCCTTGTCCAGGGCCGCACGACCCGACGCGGGTCAGATCCACGCGGTTGGCGCGCGGATCGTCGGGATGCCGGCGCGCGCGCCACGTAGCCCTTGCCCTCCAGCAGGCGGAGGATCTTGGAGACCATCATTCGGTCCATCTTGGCAAACCGGCGATACGCGTCTGCGAGGGCATTCCGCCGTCACGCGACAGCCATGACGTCGCGGCGAGCAAAATGAACTGCATATGCGTCAGATCGAGCGGCGCGAGGGCCGACTTCGAGCCGGCGCTGCCACGCGTGCGATGACGTGCCACAGCCGGAAGCCGAACGTCTCCTCCGGCCGCACCGGCAATCCCGGACGCTTCGCGTCGGCGAGCTGGGTCTGATGGCGCATCAGGTCGTCCTCCGGCGGGGAATATAACCATGACTACAATCCGCCACAAGGGGCGGCTCTTGAGCATGATGCCGGCGCCGGTCACACTTGCGCCGAGCCGGGGGGCGCCAAAGCGGGAAGGAGTTCCGGAGTGCAGGTACAGACGGTTCTCGGCCCGGTCGGACTGGATAGGCTCGGGCGCACCTTGATGCACGAGCATCTGTTCATCGCGTTCCCCGGCGCCGAGTATGATCCCGCCGCGACCTTCGACCGCGCGGGTTTCGTCGCCGAGGCGGTCAAGCGCCTGCGCCAGCTGCGCGAGGAGCACGGTGTCCGCACCTTCGTCGATCCCTGCCCGATCGAGCTCGGCCGCGACGCCGCGCTGATGGCGGAGATCGCGGAGAAATCCGAGATGAACGTGGTGTGCACCACGGGCTTCTATTTCGAGGCGATGGGCCTGCCGGTCTACTGGCGCGCGCGTACCACCGAAGAAATTGCGGAGCTCTACATCCGCGAGATCACCCACGGCATCGGCAACACCGGCGTGCGGGCCGGCGCGATCAAGGTGGCGACCGGCGCGCCGGCGATCACGCCGCTCGAACGCAAGTTCCTCGATGCCGCCTGCATCGCGCAGCGCGCGACGGGCGTGCCGATCATCACCCACACGCAGGACGGCGTGTGCGGCCCCGAGCAGGCGCGGGCGTTCGGCGAGGGCGGCGTCGCGGCGCATCGCTGCCTGATCGGCCATTGCTGCGGCAATCCCGACCCCGCCTATCACCGCCGCGTCGTCGAGACCGGCGCCTATATCGGCTTCGACCGCATCGGCATCCTGCGCCTGCAGCCCGACGAGGTGCGCGCCGACAATCTGGTGCGCCTGGTGCGCGCGGGCTTTGGGGCGCATGTGATGATGAGCCAGGACCGGCATTGCGGCTGGCTCGGCAAGATGGCGCGCCAGCTATCCGCCGGAGGAGCAGGCGCATATCGACCAGCGCAAGGCGGCGGGCGACTGGCCGCCGCCTTACACCTACATGTTCACCGACTTCGTGCCGATGCTGCGCGCTCGCGGGCTGCGCGACGAGGAGATCTCCTCCATTCTCGAGGAGAATCCGCGCCGCTTCTTCGCCGGCGAGGCGCTGCCCGCCGCCGGTGCGAACTGGATGCCGGAAGCAACGGCCGCGGGCTGAGGCATCGCCATGCCGTTCGTGGACAGCGGCGCGATCAGCCTGTTCTACCGCGAGCAGGGCAGCGGCCAGCCGCCGGTGCTGCTGATCCACGAGCTCGGCGGCAGCGGTGCAGAGCTGGAGCGGCGTGCTGCCGAGGCTGGCCGACGCGCGGCGGACGATCGCGCCCGATCTGCGCAACGCCGGGCGCTCGGAAAAGCCGCCCGGCGCCGTCGAGCTCGAGCATCTCGCGGACGATCTTTCCGCGATGCTGGACGCGCTGCGTCTCGACACCGCCGACGTCGTCGGATCGGCGCTTGGCTCGATCGTCGCGGTGGTCATGGCGCTGCGCCATCCGACGCGAGTTCGCCGGCTGATGCTGTGCGCCTGCGCGCCCGAGATCAGCGACACGACCCGGACCTATCTCGCGGCGCGGGCCGAGCGCGTGCGGCAGGGCGGAATGCGCCCCGTCGCCGACGCGAGCCTGGCGAACGCGTTCCCCGACCCGCACGAGGCCGCGCGGCGCGCGTACCGGCCGCACTTCCTGGCCAACGACCCCGCCGGATACGCGGAACTCTCCTTGGCCTTGACACGAATGCGGATCACGCCCGCGGACTTCGCCCGCATCGTTGCGCCGACCCTGGTGATCCAGGGCGCGCACGATTTCATCTGGCCGCCGGAGACCGGCCAGCGCGTCGCGGCGCTGATCCCCGGCGCCCGTTTTCACCTACTCCCGAACGGCGCGCATTTCCCGCACCTCCAGGTGCCCGACGAGCTTGCGGCCGTGGCGCTCGACTTCCTGTCCGAGCCAACTCCCCTGTCGCGAGCACGCGATCCGGACTAGCTTCCGGCACCGAGACATCGAGGTCGCCATGCCACAGATCCTGCCCAATCTCACGCTGATCGCCGTTCCCGGCCGCCGACGCGCCACGGTTGAGGTCGCCCGCGAGATGGAGCGGCGCGGCTTCCCCGGCATCTTCGTCCCCAGCATCTTCAGCAACATGTCGCTGTGCGAGGCGCTGGCCTGGAACACCGAGCGCATCGTGTTCGGCACCGCCATCGCGCCGATCTATGCCCGCACCATCCCCGATTTCGCGCAAGCGGCCGCGTTCATCCACGAGGTCTCCGGCGGTCGCTTCCGCTTCGGCATCGGCGTGGCGCACGCCCCGAGCCACGCGCGCATGGAGGTCGTCGTCGGCAAGCCGATCAGCGACACGCGAGGCTTCGTCGAGAAGTTCCGCGCACAACCGGGACAGGGCAGTCTGCCGCCGATCATCGTCGCCGCGCTGCGCCAGAAGATGGTGGCGCTGGCCGGCGAGATCAGCGAGGGCGTGGTATTCGCCAACGCCAGCCGCTCGCACATGGCGGCGTCGCTGGCCCATCTGCCGGCGGCGAAGCGCGCCGACCCCGCATTCTTTGTCGGCAACATGATCCCGACCTGCATCTCGGACGACGTGGAGGCGGCGAAGGCGGTGAATCGGCGGACATTGTCGAGCTACCTGCTGCTGCCGAACTACCGCAACTACTGGAAGGAGTGCGGCTACGTCGAGGAGATGGAGGGCGTCGAGCGTGCGGTCGCCGAGAAGCGCATGGACGACGTGCCGAAGCACATGACCGACAAGTGGCTCGCCGATGTTTCCCTGTTTGGCCCCGCCGCGCGGGTACGCGACGAGCTGGAGGCGTGGCGGGCGGTGGGCGTGCATTCGCCGATCGTCGTGCCGTCCTCGGCGGCGGGCAATCAGATGAGGGCGATCGAGGAAGTGTTCGCGACGTTCACCGGCTGACCACTGGCCGGGGGAGAGATTATGGACGAAGCCGCGATCCTGTCCGAGCTGCACGGGCTGTGGGAGAAGAACTGGCCGGCCGGCATTCCGCGGACGCCGCACTATCCGTTCGGCGAGATCCCGCTCAGCGATATCCTGCGCGAATGGGCGCGCCGGCAGCCGGACGTTTCCGCGATCGTGTTCTACGGCACCGAGATCAGCTACGCGGAACTCGACCGGCTGAGCGACGCCTTCGCCGCGCTGATAACGCGGCACGGGGCGACGTCGGGCGACCGGATCGCCGTGTTCCTGCAGAACTGCCCGCAATTCCTCATCGCGTTCTTCGGCATCCTCAGGGCCGGCTGCGTCCACGTGCCGGTCAATCCGCTGTTCAAGGAGCACGAGCTGCTCTACGAGCTGAACGACACCGGAGCCGCGATCATCGTCGTGCAGGACCAGCTCATGGAGCTGGTCGAGACCGTACGCGGGCAGACCAGGCTGACCACCGTGATGGTCACGAGTTTCCGCGAGATGATCCCCGAGCGGCCTGCGTTCGATGTGCATCCGACGATCATCGGCGCAAGAGTTGAATGTCCGGGCGCGATCGACCTGATACCGGCGTTGCGCGACATGCAGGACGCGCCGCCAGCGCATCGCGCCACGCTCGATGCGCTGGCGGCGCTGAACTACACCAGCGGCACGACGGGGATGCCGAAGGGCTGCGAGCACACGCAGCGCGACATGATCTACACCGCGGCGACCGCGACCACCTGCTCGATGCGGATCCGAGCGGGCGAGGTCTGCCTGTGCTTCGCGCCGGTATTCTGGATCGCCGGCGAGGACGTCGGCATCATCCTGCCGATCTTCGCCGGTGCGACCTGCGTGCTGATGGCGCGCTGGGATGCGGTCGGTTTCATGCAGGCGGTGGAGCGCTACCGGGTGTCGCAGGTGTGGATGCTGGTCGACAGCGTGGCGGAGGTGCTGGATCACCCCGATGTCGCGCGATACGATCTGCGCTCGCTGCAGAAGGTGTCGGCGTCCTCGCTGCTGAAGAAGATGAGCGTCGAGTACCGCGAACGCTGGCGGGCACTCACCGGCGGCACGCTCACCGAGCCCGCCTACGGGATGACCGAGACGCAGACGTTCGATACCTTCACGCTCGGCCTGCAGGACGACGACATGGACCTCAAGGCGCAGCCCACCTTCGTCGGGCTGCCGATGCCGGGGACCGAGATCCTGATCCGCGATTTCGACAGCGGCGCGCCGCTGCCGCTTGGCCAGGAGGGCGAGATCACCATCCGCTCGCCGTCGGTGACGAAGGGATACTGGCAGAAGCCCGAGGCCGCCGCCTACTCGTTCATCGGCGACTGGCTGCGTACCGGCGACATCGGCGCGTTCGACGAGCGCGGTTTTCTCCGCTATCTCGGGCGGCGCAAGGAGATGCTGAAGGTGCGCGGCATGAGCGTGTTCCCCACCGAAATCGAAGCCATCCTGTGCAAGCACCCGGATGTGCTCGGCGTCGGCGTGGTGGGACAGTCCGACCCCGACCGCGGCCAGGTGCCGGTCGCCGGTGTGACGCTCAATCCCGGCGCGACGTTGAGCGCCGACGAGTTGGCCGCGTGGTGCCGCAAGAACATGGCGACCTACAAGGTGCCGCGCATCCGCATCATGGACAGCCTGCCGATGACCGCGACGGGCAAGGTGAAGAAGGACGAGCTGGCGCGGTTGCTCGTGTAGCGCCCCCTCACCCCAACCCTCTCCCCCAAGGCCGGGGTGAGGGTTATACCAGACGCCGTCTGTGATGACCTTTCCACCCCTCCGTCACGCTGGCCCATCGGCCAAGGCCCGACCGTGGGCGACCATGAGAGGAGGGTCAGAGCCAGGGCCGCTGGTATTATTACGTTCGATACGTACGAAAGAACCCGCGCACCTCCTCGACGAACAAATCCGGCTTCTCGAATGCGGGAAAATGCCCGCCGTCCGGGGCGTCCCGCCGATGCACGATATTGTACGACCGCTCCAACCAGCGCGACGGCGGCGGCACGGCGAGATCGTTCGGCATCAGCAGCACGCCCACGGGAATTTCCACGCGCTTGTTCGCCGGTACCTGGCGCACGCTAGGGTCGAATCGCGAGCAATACAGCCAACTCGCCGCGTTGGGACCGGCGAGCCAGTACAGCATGATGTTTGCCAGCAGGTGATCGCGGTCGAACGGCGGCGGCGCATCCACGCCGGGGATGGTCCAGCCGTGGAACTTCTCCAGGATCCATGCCGCAAGGCCGGTCGGCGAATCCGTCAGTCCGTAGCTGAGGGTCTGCGGCTTGGTGGCCTGGATGAGCTGATATCCGGTTTCCCGCGCACCGCGCGCTGCCTGCGCGTCCATCCACGCCTTCTCATCCGGTCGAGGTCCGCCGAGGAGAAGGCGGGGCGCAGGCCGGCCATGTTGAGATGGATCGCCGCCAGACGCTCGGGATGGTCGAGCGCCAGCCACGACGTGATCATCGCGCCCCAGTCGCCGCCCTGCGCGACGAACCGCTCGCAGCCGAGCACGTCGGTCATCAGCGCGTGCAGGGTGCCCGCCATGTCGCGCGGCGTGATCGGCGCATCGGGCGGGTCGGAGAAGCCATAGCCGGGCAGGCTGGGTGCCACCACGGTGAACGCGTCGCGCGCATCGCCGCCGAACCGCTCGGGATGCGCGAGCGGCTCGATCACCTGGAGGAACTCGATGACCGAGCCCGGCCAGCCATGCGTGATGAGCAACGGCAGCGGATCGGGGCCGGAGCCGCGCTCCAAGATGAAGTGCAGCCGCTTGCCGCCGATCGGCACGCGGTATTGCGGAAAGCGGTTTATTTCTGATTCCGATCTCCGCCAGTCGGTACTGATCGCGCCAATACGGGATGAGCTCGCGCAGGTAGGAAAGACTGGTGCCGTAGTGCCAGGGCGGTGCGGCGGGCTCGATCGGAAAGCGCGCGCGGGACAGCCTCTCGCGCAGATCGGCGAGCACCGCGTCGGGCACCGCGACCTGGAACGGCTCTGCTCCGATCGGATCATGCATGATCGTTCCCTCCCCCGCGTTCGGCCGATCAGACCCGTTTCGGGCGCGCGGTTCAACCGGCTTGCCACGCCCACGCTCGCGGGGCAGGCTGCGCCGGCAAAGGGGGGCGGAACGATGGCGGATACGGCGAAGCAACGCGACGTCGCGGTGAACGGCGTCACGCTGCACGTGACGGAACAGGGCACGGGGCCGCTGGTGCTGTTGTGCCACGGCTGGCCGGAGCTGGCCTATTCGTGGCGCCACCAACTGCCCGCCCTCGCCGCCGCCGGCTTTCGCGCCGCCGCCCCCGACATGCGCGGCTACGGAAGCAGCGAGGCGCCGCCCGACGTGGATTCCTATACGATCCTGCACATGGTCGGCGACATGGTCGGGCTGGTGGCCGCGCTGGGCGAGACGCAGGCGGTGATCGTCGGCCATGACTGGGGCGCGTCGATCGCCTGGGTCTCGGCGATGATGCGGCCCGATTTGTTCCGCGCCGTCGCCGCGCTGAGCGTGCCGCATCGCGGGCGAGGCCCGGCGCCGCCGCTCGCTTCGCTGCGCCGCACGGGGATCACGCGGTTCTACCAGCAATATTTCCAGGAGCCGGGAGTCGCCGAGGCGGAGTTCGAGCGCGATGTCGCCGCCACCATGCGCCGCATCCTGGGCGCGGGCGGCTTCGGCAACCAGGAGAAGTCCGATCAGGTGATGATCGTGCCCGAGGGCGGCTTTCTCGAATTGCTGCCCTATCCCGAGACGCTGCCCGCCTGGCTCACCGAGCGGGATCTCGCGGTGATGACCGAGAATTTCCGCCGCAGCGGCTTTCGCGGCGGGCTGAACTACTACCGCAACATCGACCGCAATTGGGAGCTGACCGCGCCGTGGCAGGGTGCCCGGATCATGCAGCCCGCGCTGTTCATCGGCGGCACCAAGGACGTGGTGCTGCACCCGAAATTCAGCGGCCCGGCGCTGCAGGCGATGCCGCAGACTGGTACCCAATCTGCGCAAGGTGGTGATGCTGGAAGGTGCCGGCCACTGGGTGCAGCAGGAGCGGCCCGAGGAGGTCAACGCGGCCTTGGTGGAGTTCCTGCGGGGGTTGTGAGCGGGCGCCTTGGCGGTGCCCCTTACAATCCTACTAAGTATGATAAGATAAGCGGCAGTCCTTTTTTGGAAGGAGGCCGCCTGATGGCGAACATCGAGCGATTGACGATCACCCTCCCCGCGGACATGGCGGCCCTGGTGAAGGGAGCCGTCGCCGGAGGCGACTATGCCTCGACCAGCGAGGTGGTGCGCGAGGCTTTACGCGATTGGGAGATCAAGGCGGAAATCCGTCGCCGCAAACTCGAAGCCCTGCGGCGCGACGTTGGCGAAGGATTGAAGGATTTGGAGGAAGGCCGCCTCGTCGATCCCGATCTCGACGACATCATGGCGGAGGGAAGGCGGCTATCGGCGAAAAACGAACCCTCCGTCTGACGGCCCGCGCCAGGGCTGACCTGGCTGAAATTGCGTCCTACCTCATCAGCGAAGCGTCGGAAGAGATCGCGCGCCGCGTCGCGAGTGGCATTCTGGCGAGGCTCGACAAGCTGCGGGATTTTCCGGAGTCCGGCGCCCGGCGAGACCACATTGGCCCAGGTTTGCGCATCGTCGTCAGCCAAAACTATGTCGCCTATTACGAGGCGACCGAGGCCGAGATCATCGCCATTCGCGTTCTGCACGGCTCGCGCGACGTTGAGGCCATCGCTGGCAGGGGCGGCTTCGATCCGTGAGCCGAGCAGATGGTCGGGCCATCGCCCGCGCTACCGCTGCGGCATGATCCGCTTGAAATTTGGCTGCCCTGTCGCGGCGGTCAGCCCGCCATCGACCACGAGGCAATGCCCGGTGATGTAGGAGG
The DNA here is from genome assembly GCA_963799825.1 of uncultured Alphaproteobacteria bacterium. Classification (GTDB taxonomy): domain Bacteria; phylum Pseudomonadota; class Alphaproteobacteria; order Acetobacterales; family Acetobacteraceae; genus JAFKFI01. The sequence continues at coordinate 244,572 of CAWCYL010000005.1, read as the reverse complement.
CGTCGTCGGAAGCAAGGAACGCGACGGCGGCGGCCATTTCCTCCGGCTTGCCGGGGCGGCCCATTGGCAGGCGGTCGGCGTAGGCGGCGGCGATCTCCTGGTTCTCGCGCATCCAACGGGTCGCCGGCGTCTCGGTCAGGCCGGGGCAGATCGCGTTGAAGCGGACGCCGTCGCGGGCGTGGTCGATCGCGAGATTGCGCGTGAGGTTCACCACCGCCCCCTTGGCCGCATTGTATCCGGCGAAACCATAGTCACCATACAAACCAGAGATCGACGCCGTGTTCACCACGTTGCCGCGCGAGGCGATGAGGTGCGGCAAGGCGAAGCGCACGGTGTAGAAGATCGAAGTCGACATCCACCGCAAAGACGCGGCGCCAGCGTTCGATGGGAAGCTCCGTCACATAGCCGTACGAGCCGATTCCGGCGTTGTTGGCCAGCACGTCGATGCGGCCGAATTGCTCGACGGTCGCGGCGATCAGCGCCTCGACCTGCTCCATCACGCTGACATCGGCGCGGCGCAGCAACAGCCGGTCGGCGGCGATGCCGAAGCGCGGCCGATTGCTCGCGCAGCGCGTCCTCGTTGATGTCGGCGAGTGCCAGGCGGGCGCCCTCGGCGGCGAAGCGGCGGGCGATGGCGAGGCCGATGCCGGAGGCCGCCGCGGTGACGATGACAATTTTGTCCTCAAAGCGCATCATTGATCTTGCTCCGTCAGCAGGCGTTGCCGCGCAGGTTGAACGAGCGCACGCGACCCGCCACCACCTCGAACGTGGTCTCGCAGGCATACTGCACGACCGTGGGCGGGAACGGGCTGTACCAGCCATAGCCGTAGCCCCAGCCGAACGGGCCGGGCGGCGGCGGGATCACCTCGGTGCGGCGCTCGTCATAGGCGAGGAATTTTATCCCGCCCGTCGTGTAGGTGCGGCTCGGCACGCCCAACGCCTGCACGAGTGTCGCCTCGTCGGCGCCGATGTACTGGGTCATCACCTGCGCGCGCGTCGGGCCGAGGACACAGGCGCTCAGCAACAGCAACAAGAGCAGGATGGATCGTCGCATGATTCGTGGTCCTTGGGCGTTCGGGCCATCGTAGTGCGAAGTGCTCGGTGCGCGGCAATGCGGGCGAACGCGCACCCCCCTCACCCCGGCCCTCTCCCCCTCAGGGGGGCGAGGGAGAAGCCAGATCGGCGGCGGGCAGCCAGAGCACCTGGCCGATGCGGTCGGCGCCCGAGGCGATCATCGCCAGGCGATCGAAACCGAGCGCGATGCCCGCCGCCGCCGGCATCCCGTGCGCGAGGGCGGCGAGGAAATCCTCGTCGAGCGGCCAGTCCGCGCCGCTCGTCGCGTGGCGGCGCGCGCGGTCGGCGAGGAAGCGGGCGCGCTGCTCGGCCGGGTCGGTGAGCTCGACGAAGGCGTTGGCGAGCTCGATGCCACAGACAAACAGCTCGAACCGCTCGGCGACGCGCGGATCGGCCGGATCGCGCCGCGCCAGCGCCGCCTGCGACGCCGGCCAATGGGTCAGGAACGTGGGAAAATCCCGGCCGAGGCGGGGTTCCACGCGCTCCAGCAACAGGCGAAAAAACAGATCCTCCCAACTCTCGCCGTCGCGCAGCCGTGCGCCGGACGCGGCGGCGAGCGCCGGCGCGTCACCCTCGCTCGCCAGCACGTCGGCGCCGACGTGCTGGAAGAACGCATCGGCGACGCTCAATCGCTCGAATCGGGACAGGTCGGTGCGCACGCCGCGACAGCTCACCACCGGCGCCAGCACGGCGCGCAGGAATGTTTCCGTCAGGTCCATCAGGCCGGCCATGTCGGCGCCCGGAGAATACCATTCCAGCATGGTGAACTCGGGCGCGTGCAGCGCGCTGCCCTCGCCGTTGCGCCAGACCCTTGCGAGCTGAAAAATCGGTCCCGCGCCGGCGACCAGCAGGCGCTTCATGGCGAATTCCGGGCTGGTGTGCAGCCACAGCGCCTCGCGCGAGCCGTCGGGGTGCTCGCGGGCGGTGGCGAAGGCGCGCAGATGCACCTCCTCGCCCGGCGCCGTCACCGCATACGGCGTCTCCACTTCCGCGTATCCGCGCGCGGCGAAGAACGCGCGCGTTCGCCTGCGTCAGCAGCGCGCGGCGGCGCAGGAACGGCAGGCGCGCGGCCAGGCCCTCGGGATGCCAGACCGGCAGCGTCACGGCGCGGTGTCGCCGTTCAGAAGATCTCGAACAGCCCCGCCGCACCCATGCCGCCGCCGACGCACATCGTGACCACGCCGTATTTCGCGCCGCGCCGCTTGCCCTCGATCAGCAGGTGGCCGGTCATGCGGGCACCCGACATGCCGTAGGGATGGCCGATCGAGATCGCGCCGCCCGAGACGTTGAGGCGGTCGTTGGGGATGCCGAGCCGGTCGCGGCAGTAGATCACCTGGCAGGCGAACGCCTCGTTGAGTTCCCAGATGCCGATATCGTCCATCGACAGCCCGTGCTGCTGCAGCAGCTTCGGCACGGCGAATACCGGGCCGATGCCCATCTCGTCGGGATCGCAGCCGGCCACCGCCATGCCGCGATAGAGGCCGAGCGGTTCGAGACCGCGCCGCTCCGCCTCCTTGGCCTCCATCAGCAATGCGGCGGAGGCGCCGTCCGACAGCTGCGAGGCGTTGCCGGCCGTGATGAATTTTCCCTCCGCGACCTGCTGGCCGCCCTTCATCACCGGCTTGAGCCCGGCGAGGTCTTCGAGGCGGGTCTGCGGCCGGTTGCCCTCGTCCTGGCTCAGGGTGATGTCGCGCTGCGAGGTGGCACCCGTCGCCTTGTCGGTCACGATCATCTTGGTTGCGAGCGGTACGATCTCGGCGGCGAAGCGGCCCTCGGCCTGGCCCTCGGCGGTGCGCTGCTGCGATTGCAGCGCGTATTCGTCCTGCGCCTCGCGCGACACGCCGTAGCGATCGGCGACGATCTCGGCCGTCTCCAGCATCGACATGTAGAGCGCGGGCACGTTGGCGACCAGCGCCGGGTCCGTTGCGCGGAAACGGTTGGCGTGCTCGTTCTGCACCAGCGAAATGGATTCAAGTCCGCCGCCGACGCCGATCTGCAGGCCGTCCTGGACGATCTCCTTCGCCACCGTGGCGATCGCCATGAGGCCGGAGGCGCATTGCCGGTCGATGCTCATGCCGGCGACGCTGGAAGGCAGGCCGGCGCGCAGGGCGGATTGCCGGCCGATGTTGAACCCGGTGGAGCCCTGCTGCAGCGCCGCGCCCATCACGACGTCCTCGACCTGGGCGGGATCGACATGGGCGCGCGCGACCGCCTGGGCGATCACGTGACCGCCGAGGGTCTGCGCCTGGGTGTCGTTGAACGCGCCGCGATACGCCCGACCGATGGGGGTGCGGGCGGTGGAGACGATGACGGCTTCGCGCATGGCTGGATCCTCCCCGGATCCTTCCGATGTAGCCGATCCGCGATGTCCCGGCAAAGCGCGATCCGGCCATCGCGTGCTGCCTTGCGCACGGCCGGGCGAGCGCGCAGAACCCGCCGCGACGCCAATGACCGCCGCCACTCGCACCCTCAGGACCACCGAAGACCTCGCCGCCGCCGGGCTGATCTCGGACGACGCGCGCGAGGGTGTCGCGCGCGTCGCCGAGCGTTACGCCGTCGCGATCCCGCCCGCGATCCGCGCGCTGATCGAGGCGCCGGACGACCCGATCGGCCGGCAGTTCGTCCCCGACCCGGCCGAGCTCGTCACCGCGCCGCACGAGAGCGCCGACCCGATCGCCGATGACGCGCTCTCGCCGGTGAAGGGGATCGTGCATCGCTACCCCGATCGGGCGCTGCTCAAGCCGCTGCTGATCTGCCCGGTGTATTGCCGGTTCTGCTTCCGCCGCGAGCATGTCGGGCCGGATGGCGGGCTGCTGAGCGAGGCCGAGCTGGAAGCCGCCTATGCCTGGCTGCGCGCCCGCCCGGCAATTCGGGAAGTCATTCTCACCGGCGGCGACCCGCTGATGCTCTCGCCGCGCCGCCTCGCCGGGATCGTCGCCGCGCTGTCGGCGATCCCGCATGTCGAGATCCTGCGCGTCCACAGCCGCGTGCCGGTGGCCGAGCCCGAGCGCGTGACCGAGGCGCTGGCCGAGGCGCTGACGACGGAAAAGGCGCTGTGGCTCGTGCTGCACGCCAACCACGCGCGCGAGATCACCCCGGCCGCGCAGGCCGCGATCCGTCGGATACAGGCTCGCGCGATCCCGGTGCTCGGACAGTCGGTGCTGCTGCGCGGAGTGAACGACAGCCCGGAAGCCCTTGAATTACTGTTCCGTGCGATGCTTTCGGCGCGGGTAAAACCGTATTACCTGCACCAACTCGACGCGGCCCCCGGCACGTCGCGCTTCCATGTGCCGATCGCCGAGGGCCGCCGGCTGCTGGCGGCGTTGCGCGGTCGGGTGACGGGCCTCGCCTGGCCGATCTACGTGCTCGATATCCCCGGCGGCCACGGAAAGGTGCCGGTCGGACCCGACTATCTCGACCCCGACGATCATGTGCGCGACCCGCTGGGCGGGCGCCACGCGCTTGCCGGAGGGGGTGGATCGGTCTAGAAGCCCGCTTCCCCCCAATCCCGATTCTTTCCATTCCCGTCGCGAGTTCCAGATGAAGCAACAGGCGAACCTCATCCGGGCCGGCCAGGTGATCGAGCATGAAGGTCGCCGCTGGACCGTGCTGAAACAGCAGATCATCTCGCCCGGCAAGGGTGGCGCGTTCATCCAGGTGGAGATGCGCGACCTGCGCACCGGCAACAAGACCAACGAGCGCTGGCGCACCGCCGACACGGTCGAGCGGCTGATGACCGAGGAGAAGGAATACACCTACTCCTACACCGACGGCGGGAACATGGTGCTGATGGACCCGGAGAGCTTCGAGCAGGCGATCATGCCGCTCGACCTCATGGGCGACTCGGCGCCGTTCCTGCAAGACAACATGAAGCTCACGGTCGATCTGGTGGAGGGCGACCCGGTGGCCGTCCACCTGCCCGCGACGGTGGTGCTCGAAGTGGTCGAGGCTGATCCCGTGGTGAAGGGACAGACCGCCGCCTCCTCCTACAAGCCCGCGAAACTGTCGAACGGGGTAAAGACCTCGGTGCCGCCGTTCATCGAGACGGGGGAGAAAATCGTCGTCCGCACCGAGGACGGCACCTACGTGGAGCGGTCCAAGGGCTGAGCCGCAAGGAATGGCCCTGGGGAACTGATTGAATGGCCCTTCGCCTCTCTCCCCACATGACGGTGATGGCGAACGCGGCCCAGAAGGCGGCGAAGCGCCTGCTGCGCGACTTCAACGAAGTCGAGCAGCTCCAGGTCAGCGTGAAGGGCCCGTCGGATTTCGTCTCGCAGGCCGACATCCGCGCCGAGCAGATCCTCAAGGAGGAGCTGACCAAGGCACGGCCGGGCTATTCCTTCCTGATGGAGGAGTCCGGAGCGTCGGGCTCGGAGAACTGGGCGTGGCGCTGGGTGATCGACCCGCTCGACGGCACCACGAACTTCCTGCACGGCATCCCGCACTGGGCGATCAGCATCGGGCTGGAGCGGCGGCTGCCTGACGGCACCTCCGAAGCGGCGGCGGGACTGGTCTACGCGCCCGTGGTGGACGAGCTGTTCTGGGCGGAAAAGGGCGCCGGCGCCTTCGTCAACGAGCGCCGGCTGCGCGTCTCGGCGCGGCGCGAGATCAAGGACGCGGTGCTCGCCACCGGCATCCCGTTCGCCGCCGTCTCGGCGCCGCGCCGGCTGGCCTTCGCCCGCACCCTGGGCGTGCTGATGCCGCAGGTCGCCGGCATCCGCCGCTTCGGCGCGGCAGCCCTCGACCTCGCCTGGGTCGCGGCCGGCCGCTACGACGGCTATTGGGAGCTCGGCATCAAGCCGTGGGACATGTCGGCCGGGTTGCTGCTGGTGCGCGAGGCCGGCGGCTACGCGACCGACCCCGGCGGCGCCGACCCGCGCGACACCGGCGACGTGGTCGCCGCCAACCCGCACCTGCACGCCCGGCTGGGGGAGATCGTCCTGGACGGAAGGCAGGCCGCCACGGCGCATCGCGCATGAGGCCGGCGCTGATCGTCGGACTGGCCGCGTCGATCGCGCTCGCTCCAGCGGCCTACGCCCCGACCGCGCTCGCTCAGGTCACGCTCGACCTCCACGCGCTCGACAAGAACCAAGGGCAAGCGCCGCCGCCGAAAGCGGAGCAGGCGAAGCCGGAGCACCCGAGACCGCGGCACCCGGCCCGGCCGGCGCCCCGCCGGCCCGTCGCCAAGGCCAAGCCGGCACCAACCCCAACGTCGCCCGAGCCCACCCCGCAGGCCAAGGCGCCTCCGCAGCACGCCGCAACCGGCGCAGCACCGCGGCGGCAGCGGCCTTGCCGGTGGCGCCGCCGCCCGGCGTGTCCCTGGCGCCGATCGTGGTGCCGCCGCCGGCGGCCAAGCCCGAGCCGCCCCCGGTGCCGCCGATCGCGGCCGATGCGGGCGGCGGCGTGGCGCCGATCAAGGACGGGCTGCGCGTGCTCTTCGCGACCAGCCGGGCGGACCTGACCGCGAGCACCGAAGCCGCCATCAAGGCCTACCTCGCCTCCGTGCCACGCACCGAGAGCACCAGCTTCGACGTGACGGCCTACGCCGCCGGCGGCCCCGAGGATCCCTCGACCCCGCGCCGGCTGTCGCTGTCGCGGGCGCTGGCGATCCGCAGCGTGATGCTCGCCGACGGCGTCGCGTCGGTCCGCATCTATCTCCGCGCCCTCGGCGCCGCCCACGGGGACGGGCCGGCGGACCGGGTCGACGTGGTCGCCCTCGGCACCAACGGCCTGCCGAGGACTGGCAGCCAGGCCCAGAATGGCAGCCAGGCCCAGAATGGCAGCCAAGTCCAGAATGGCAGCCAAGTCCAGAACGGCGGTGGGGCGAAGAACGAGGCGGAGCCGCCGAAGTGACACGCCCGACCCATTACCTGATCCGCATGGTGATCTTCCTGGTCGCCGTCGCGGTGGTCGCTGGCCTGCTGTCGGGCTTCCTGGTCATCGCGTTCGGCAACAACCCGATGCTGAACAGTTTTATCCTGCTGGTCCTGCTGCTCGGCATCGTGTGGAACCTGCGTCAGGTGATCCGCCTCTCGCCCGAGGTGGTGTGGCTGGAGACCTGGCAGCGCTCGCGGGTGCGGATCGCCGGCCTGCCCGCCCCCAAGCTGCTCGCGCCGATGGCCAGTATGCTCGCCGCCCGCGAATCCCGCGGGGGCGACGGCTCGCACCGCTTCACCCTCTCGACGACCGCGATGCGCAGCCTGCTCGACGGCATCGCCTCGCGCCTCGACGAGAGCCGCGAGCTGTCGCGCTACATGACCGGCCTGATGATCTTCCTCGGCCTGCTCGGCACGTTCTGGGGCCTGCTGCAGACCGTCAGCGCGGTCTCCGACGTGATCGCCGGCATGTCGGTCGGCTCGGGCGACCTCAACGCCCTGTTCGAGCAGCTGAAATCCGGCCTCGCCCGGCCGCTGCACGGCATGGGCACGGCGTTCTCCGCCAGCATGTTCGGCCTCGCCGGCGCGCTGGTGCTGGGCTTCCTCGACCTCACCGCCGGGCAGGCGCAGAACCGCTTCTTCAACGAGCTGGAGGAATGGCTGGCCGGTCTCACTCATCTGTCGAGCGGCGTGCTGGCCGAGGGCGAGGGCTCGATCCCGGTCTACGTCCAGGCGCTGCTCGAGCAGACCGCCGAGAACATGGACAATTTGCAGCGCATCCTGGCGCGCGGCGAGGAGGGCCGGTCCCAGGCGAACCACGCGGTCCTGTCGCTGACCGAGCGGGTCGGCGCGCTGTCGGACAGTATGCGGACCAGCCAGCAGATCATGCTGCGCATCGCCGAGACCCATTCGATGCTGGCGCCCGCGCTGCAACGCCTCGGCGAGCACCGCATGGACAGCGGCTTCGACGACGCCGCGCGGGCGCATCTGCGCAACATCGAGCTCTATCTTCAGCGTATGCTGACCGACGCCGAGCAGGGCCGGGCGCAGAGCACCGCGGAGCTGCGCAACGACCTGCGCATCCTCACCCGCACGGTCGCCGCCCTGGCCGAAGAACACCCGAGGTAGCGCGCGATGGCCATGCCCCGCCGCCAGCGCGGCAGCAACGGCCTGGAGGCATGGCCCGGCTACGTGGACGCGCTGTCCACGCTGCTGATGGTGATCATCTTCGTGCTGCTGGTGTTCGTGCTGGCGCAGGCGTTCCTGTCCGTGGCGCTGTCGGGACGCGACCAGGCGCTCGACCGGGTCAACCGCCAGCTCGCCGAACTGTCCGACATGCTCTCCCTGGAACGCGGCCACTCGTCCGAGCTGAGCCAGTCGGTCGCCCAGCTCACCCGCGACCTCAAGACCGCGACCTCGGCCCGCGACAGCCTGGCCGGGCAGCTCGCCGCGTTGCAGGCGGCCGCCGCGCAGGCGGCGAGCGACCGCGACACGCTGCGCGCCGAGCGCGACAAGCTCGCGGCACAGCTGACCGACGCCAACCTCCAGGTGCAGTCGGCCAACGCGCGCGCCGACGCAGCTCCAGTCGCAGATCGCCGACGCGGCGAGCAAGAACGACGCGGCCGGCACGGAAGCGGCGAAAGTCGCCGGCCAGTTGGCGGACGCCAAGCGCCAGCTCGCGGACATGCAGAAGCAGCTCGCCGAGGCCGACCGCACGGTGCAGGCCGACAAGGCGACCATCCAGGCGCGGCTGTCCGACCTCGCCAAGCTGGCCGAGCAGACCAGGGCGCTGACCGCGCTGCGCGACGACCTGGAAAAGCAGGCGCAGGACGCGGCCGGTACGCGCCACCACCGAACAGCAGCGCCGGCAGGCGGTGGAGGCGCAGCTTGCCGACGAAAAGAAGCTCGGCGATTCCGCCCGGGCGCAGATCGCGCTGCTCAACCGCCAGGTCGAGGAGCTGAAGGCGCAGCTGACCGGGGTGGCCCGCGCGCTCGATCTGTCCGAGGCCAAGGGCCGCGACCAGGACGTGCAGATCGCCAATCTCGGCAAGAAGCTGAACGCCGCCCTCGCGGCCAAGGTGGAGGAGCTGCAGCGCTACCGCAGCGAGTTCTTCGGCCGGCTGCGCGAGGTGCTGGCCAACCGGCCGGGCATCCAGATCGTCGGCGACCGCTTCGTGTTCCAGAGCGAGGTGCTGTTCCCGGTCGGCAGCGCCGACATCACGCAGGCGGGGTCCGACCAGATCCGCGCCATCGCCCACACCATCAAGGACATCGCAGCCGAGATCCCGCCGAACATCAAATGGATCCTGCGGGTGGACGGCCACGCCGACAAGCAGCCGATCGGCCACAGCACCTTCGCGTCGAACTGGGAACTGTCGGCCGCGCGCGCGATCACAGTGGTAAAACTGCTGATCCTGGAGGGCGTGCCCGCCGACCACCTCGCCGCCACTGGCTTCGGCGACAACCAGCCGCTCGACACCTCCGACACGCCGGAGGCCTACGCCAAGAACCGCCGCATCGAGCTGCGGCTGACGGATCGCTGATACGGAGGCGCATCATTCGGAGCCAACCGCCATGATCGACCATGTTTCCATCGCCGTCCGCGATCTCGCGGCCAGCGCCGGGCTGTACGACCGGGTGCTGGCGCCGCTCGGGCTCGCCCGGCTCGTCGATCGGCCGGCGACGGTCGGCTTCGGCAAGCGCTACCCGGAGTTCTGGCTCAACTCGCGGGCCGGGTTACTGCCGGTCTCGCCCGACACCGGCAGCCATGTCTGCCTCCGCGCGCCCGACGAGGACGCCGTGCGCTCGTTCCACGCGGCAGCACTCGAACACGGATGCACGACGGCTGGCGACCCCGGCCCGCGCCAGGGAGCGCAGACCACCTATTACGGCGCGTTCGTCTACGACCTGGACGGCAACAAGATCGAGGCGGTGTCCTTCCCGCGACCGTCGTGATGCTCGCAACATTGGCCAGGGTCAGACGATCGAAGGATGACCCGCGCCTTGACAAGCGCACGATGCTCTCGAGCGCCAGCGGCACGACGGTCTGCATGGTCGTCCTGTTCACAACCTTCGCGACCACGCAGCCCGCACTCGCGGTCACGTACGACGATCCGGCGCCTTACTGCGCGGCGGTGGGCACGATCGACAAGCCGGACGCGCGCTATACGGGCGAAGCCGTGCCGGACTGGATCGCGCGGGCGCTGATGCGGGCGACGGATGCGCCGGCGGACTCGAACCCGGCGTTCTTCAAGCACGCGGCGTGGCGATGCGATCGCGGCGCGGGTGCTGGCGTGCAGCTACGGCGCCAATATCCCCTGCGACGCCAAGGCCGATACCAGCCGGGTGCCGGGACCGGGTGCGCGCGAGTTCTGCCGCGAGAACCCTGGCGCCGACGTGGTTCCGGCGGTCGCGACTGGGCACGCCACGGTCTTCGCCTGGCGCTGCGCGGGCAAGCGCCCGACCGTCGCGCGGCAGGTGCTCAAGGTCGATCGGCGTGGCTTCCCCGCCGCTTTCTGGCACGTGGTGACGCCGCCGCATTCGGTTCAGCCGGGCGGCGAGTTGCGCTAACGTGCGGCGGTTGGCGGCCGCGGAGGTCGCCAATTCATCAGGGAGGCAAGCATGGCTGTTGCAAGCGTCTCGAAGATCACCGCGGCCTCGACCACGAGCTTCGATGCCGCCGTCGCCGACGGCTTGGCCCGCGCCAGCAAGACGCTGCGCGGCATCACCGGCCTGCACGTCGTCGAGCACAAGGCCAGCGTGACCAACGGTCAGATCGCGGAATACCGGGTCACGATGGAGCTGACGTTCATCCTGGAGGAATGAACTCCGACGCGAGCGCGTGCGGCTCTCCGTCTTGTGCTTTGGACGATACGTCATCCGCTTGACATCGACCTGACCGCGAGGCGGAGCCTCGATAAGGGTCCACCATCGAAGGAGGGTGCTCTAACACGCATGAATCCACCGGGAAGTTCGGAGTTGCCGACCGGCGTGGCATCGGCGATTGACTCAAACGTCCACGTATTCGCTCGGCCTACCGTGCCGGGCGCGAAGACAGGATCTTCGCAACATGACCCCCGCTGATCGCACCATGCGTCCGGGGGTCTTTGCATCCCCGATCTGGCTCACGTCACGTCGCCGAACGCGCGGCGCTTGAGGTCTTTCAGCTTCTCCGCCCCGCCGGGGGTTTTCGGGTCGATCTCCAGCAGCTTCTGCCAGGCGGCGTAGGCGCCCTTCCAGTCCTGCCGGCTCGCGGCGATGCGTTCGAGGGTGCGCAGCGCGGCAAAATGCCGTGGCTCGCGCTTCAGCGTCTCCTCGATGTCGCGGACCGCGCCCCGCGTGTCGCCCAGCGCGAAACGGGCGAGCGCCCGGCGGTGCCAGGCCTCGGCAACCGTGGGATCGAGTGCCAGGGCGGCGTCGAAATCGTCAACCGCCTCCTGGTTGGCCCCCGCCTCGAGGTTTCGCAGTCCGCGGCCCATCAGCAGCGTCACCGCGGGCGAGCCCTGCTCGAGCCAGATATGCTCGATGCGCACCTCGATCGGCGCGGCGTCCGCCTCGGTCTGCGCCGTCTTGAGCTGATCGAGCATCCGGTCGAGCGCCACCCGGCGCGCCGGTCCCGAGCTGGGAGCCTGGGCGAGCGCCGGGCGTGGCGCAGAGCAGAGAGGACGCAGAGAAGCCGCCGCATGGCGCATGGTCGCGCCGTCCCGCGCCGCCGGCAAGCGGCGCGTCAGGCCGCCGCCGGGATCTTCGGGAGCCCAGCCGGCGCCGGACCGCCCGCCATCCAGTCCAGCAGTTCCACCGTGTGCACCATCGGCAGCCCGCCGCCGGCGAGCTGGGTGAGGCAGCCGATATTGCCGGCGGCGACCAGGTCCGGGCGGGTCGCCGCGAGGTTCTCCAATTTGCGCGCGCGCAATTGGGCGGCGATCTCGGGTTGCAGCAGGTTGTAGGTGCCCGCCGAGCCGCAGCAGATATGCGCGCTCCACCGGCTCGACGACGGTGAACCCCGCCTTGCGCAGCAGCGCCTTGGGCTCGGCCGTGACCTGCTGGCCGTGCTGCAGGCTGCACGCCGAATGGTAAGCGACGGTGAGGCCGGGCTTCTGCGCGGCTCGGCGCGTAGTCGAGCCGGACGAGCAACTCGCTGATGTCGCAGGCGAGCGCCGAGACGCGTCGCGGCACGCTCGCGCCAGGGCTCCGGCTCGGCGCGGAACATGTGACCGTAATCCTTCACCGTGGTGCCGCAGCCCGAGGCGTTGATGACCACGGCGTCGAGGCCGGCGCCCTCGATCTCGCGGCTCCAGGCGGCGATGTTGGCCCGCGCGCTCGCCATCGCCGCGTCGTGGCGGCCCATGTGATGGGTCAGCGCGCCGCAGCAGCCGGCGCCCTCCGCCACCACCACCTCGACGCCGAGCCGCGTCAGCAGTCGGATCGTCGCCTCGTTGATCGACGGCGCCAGCACCTGCTGCGCGCAGCCGGTGAGCAGCGCCGACGCGGGCGCGGCGCTCGCCCTCGGCGGGGTAGACGCGCGGCCGCTCGCACCGCGCTGCGGCGCGGGCACGCGCGCCGGGGCCAGCGACAGCATGGCGCGGAGGCGCTTCGCCATCATGGTCTGGCCGGGGATCAGCCGAGCGAACGGCCGGGCCAAGCGCGCGCCGACCAGGGCGGCGCGGAACCGCCGCGGGCTCGGCAGAACAGCGGCCAGCACGGAGCGCAGCAGCCGCTCGGGCCAGGGCCGGCGGTAGGTGCTGCTCGATATAGGTCCGGGCGTGATCCACCAGGTGCATGTAGTTCACGCCCGAGGGGCAGGTGGTCATGCAGGCCAGACAGGACAGGCACCGGTCGATGTGGCGCGTCACCAGCGCGTCGGCCGGGCGGCCGCTCTCCAGCATGTCCTTGATGAGGTAGATGCGCCCGCGCGGGCTGTCGAGCTCGTCGCCCAGCAGCAGGAAGGTCGGGCACGTCGCGGTGCAGAGGCCGCAATGCACGCAAGTGCGGAGAACCTTGTTGGAGGTCGCGGTGTCGGGATCGCGGAGCTGTTCGGCGGTGAAGCTGGTCTGCATGGGTGCCTATACGCCTGCGTACATGCGGCCGGGGTTGAGGATGCCTTTCGGGTCGAGCGCCGCCTTCACCCGGCTGGTGATGCGGGCGAGCGGCGGCGCCTCGCGCGGGATCACGTCGACCGCGGCGCGCAGCGGCTCCGGCCCGCGCAGCAGCATCCAGGTGCCGCCGGCCTGGCGTGCGGCCTGCTCGACGGCGGCGTGGGTCTCGCCGCTGCCGGCGCCAGCGATCCACACCAGCCCGCCGCCCCAATCGAGGAAGCCGCGCGCGCCGATCGCGTGGGCGAGCGTGTGCAGCACGCCGGGACCGGCCGACGGGCGCACCGAGACGCGCCAGACCGCCTCGTCGCGGCTCGGGTTGCAACGGCGTCGCATCGCGCACCGCTCGCCAGACGGCGTGGGTCGCCGCGTCGCCGAAGATTTCTCCGTTTGCTCGCCAAGTTCCGCGCGCAGCCGCGCCGTGCGGTAGCTCACGCTGGCGGCGAAATCCTCGATGCGGGCCAGCGCGACCGGCGCGCCGAAGCGCGGCCAGCTCCGGGATGCGCGCGGCGGCCTCGGCCGGCAGCCAGGCCGCGCCGGTCACGCCGTAGGGCGAGCCCAGGGCGGCGGCCAGCGCCCTCACCCCGGCCTCGGCATCGAGCCCCGGCAGCACCAGCGTCCCGGCGCGCTCGGGCGCCGGCAGCACCTTCAGCGTGATCTCGGTCAGCACCGCGAGCGTGCCGTGGCTGCCGCTGAGCAGCTTGCAGAGGTCGAGGCCGGTGACGTTCTTCAGCACGCGCCCGCCGGAGCGGATCACCTCGCCCTCCCCGTTCACCGCCCGCACGCCCGAGCACATGGTCGCGGGTCGCGCCCCAGGCGATGCGGCGCGGGCCGGACAGGTTGGCGGCCACCACGCCGCCCAGGGTCTGCATCGCCGTCGGTGCCGAGCAGTGCGGAAAAATCCGGCGGCTCTGCGATGAGGTGCTGGCCGCGCTCGGCCAAGGCCGCCTCGATCTCGGCGAGCGGGGTGCCGGCGCGCGCGGCGAGCACCAGCTCCGTCGGCGAGTAGAGCGTGATGCCGGCGAGGTTGCGCGTGGACAAGCCGCGCGCCGCCTGCACCGGCCGCAGCATCGGCGCCTTGGTGGCGTTGCCCGCGACGGCGAGCGGCTCGCCCCGCGCGGCGGCCTCGGCCACCGCCGCCGCGATCCCCGCCTCGTCGGCCGGCGCGAGCGCGTCGCTCATTCCGCGGCGGGCGCGGGCGCGTCCAGCAGGGGAAAAACCTTGTTCGGGTTGAGCAGCCAGAGCGGGTCGAAGGCGGATTTGATGCGGCGCTGCTGGTCGAGCTCGCCACCGTTGAACTGCACGCCCATCAGGTCGCGCTTCTCCACCCCGACGCCGTGCTCGCCGGTGAGGCAGCCGCCCATCTCCACGCAAAGCGTAAGGATCTCGGCGCCGAACTTTTCCGCACCGTGGAAGCTGGCGGGGTCGTTGGCGTCGAACATGATGAGCGGATGCAAATTGCCGTCGCCGGCATGAAAAATGTTGGCCACTTTGAGCCCGTACGCCTCGCTCATCTCGCCGATGCGCCGCAGCACCTCGGGCAGCCGGCTGGTCGGGATCACGCCGTCCATGCACATGTAATCGGGGCTGATCCGCCCCACCGCGCCGAACGCGCCCTTGCGGCCCTTCCAGATCGCCAGCGACTCCTCGGGCGAGGACGACACCTTGAGGCTGATCGGATCGTGCTTCTCGCAGATCGCGCGGATGCGGCCGAGCAGATCGTCCTGCTCCGCCGTCGCTGCCCTCGACCTCGATGATGAGCATGGCCTCGGCGTCGAGCGGATAGCCGGCATGGGCGAAGGCCTCGCAGGCGTGGATCGCCGGGCGGTCCATGAATTCCAGCGCGACCGGGATGATGCCGGAGCCGATGATCGCATCGACGCAGGCGCCGGCGACCTCGTTGGAGCGGAACGCGGCGAGCATCGCCCGCGCCCCCTCCGGGCCGCGCAGGATGCGCACGGTGACTTCCGTGACCACCGCGAGCTGGCCCTCGCTGCCGGTCAGCAGGCCGAGCCAGTCGTAGCCCGCCGCGTCGAGATGCGCGCCGCCGATCTCCAGCACCTCGCCCTCGACCGTCACCACGGTCAGGCCGAGCAGGTTGTTGGCGGTGACGCCGTATTTCAGGCAGTGCGCGCCGCCCGAGTTCATGTTGACGTTGCCGCCGATCATGCAGGCGAGCTGGCTCGACGGGTCGGGGGCGTAGAAGAAGCCGCGCCCCTGCACGGCGTTGGTGATGCCGATATTGGTCACACCGGCCTGCACCCGGGCGCAGCGGTCGGCGTAGTCGATGTCGAGGATGCGATTCATCCGCATCAGCCCGAGCACCACCGCGTCGGCCATCGGCAGGGCGCCGCCGGAGAGGCTGGTCCCGGCGCCGCGCGGCACCACGCGCACCCCATTGGCGTGACAGAAGCGCAGCACGGCCGCCGACCTGCTCGGTGCTGTTCGGCAGCGCCACGGCGAGCGGCAGCTGCCGATAGGCGGGCAGGCCGTCGGTCTCGTAGGGCTTGAGGCGGATGGGCTCGGCGATCACCGCCTCGGCGGGCAGCAGCGCGCGCAACCCGGCGACGATCTCGTCGCGACGGGCCAGCACCTCGGGTTTGGGCTCAGGCTGCCTGATCATCGGCGTTCCCCTGCATCCGGCGAAGATGGCGCTTCGATCTGTCAGGGGCAAGAACGCGCAAGCCCCGGACGGGGTCCGGGGCGATATGGCGGCGGTGACGGGATCGACGCCGAATGGTCGGCGCCGGCGGACGATCAGCGACGGATGCTCAGCCTTGGCGGGCCTTCATCCGGGGGTTCTTCTTGTTGATGATGTAGACCCGCCCGTGGCGGCGCACCACGCGGCAGTTCTTGTCGCGGCCCTTGGCCGATCTGAGGCTGTTGCGGACTTTCATGGGAGTGACTTCCGGTACGGGCCTGGCGGCCGCGCGCGCGTTGGCGATCAAATCGAGGGCCGGTTCCTACGGATGCCGAGCTTGCCTGTCAACCCAGCCGGGTCAACCCAGCTCGCGCCGTGAGCCGATGGCGTGCCAGCGCACCATCCGCACCCGCCCCTCGCGCATCATCCGCAGCCGGATCAGCCACAGCTCGGCCTCCGCGACGATGCGCGCGGCGCGGGGCGGCGGGGGGCGGTCCGCCTTCATGTCGCGCACAGCGGCGCGCCAGCCGAGCACGGCGAGGTGGATATGCCGCTGTGTCACGTCCTCGGCGACCCGCACCTCGAAGGCGAGCCGCCCGAGCATCCGGGTGATGCCGCGCTCGGTCGGCAACTCGGCCGAGCGGCGCTCCAGCCGGCACCATGTCGCGACCAGCGGATCGGCGGCGTTCAGCGGCTCGTCGGCCACCATCTCGACCAACATCAGCTGCCCGCGCGGCTTGCAGCGCGCCGGTGAGCGCCGCGAGCACCGGCTCCGGCTTGGTATTTCGCAGCGGCTCCAGCGCGAGGCCGTGGTGATAGGCCTGGATGCGGAAGGACGGGGATTGCGGGTACCACATCTCCACGGTCGCCCGCCTGCCGAGCCGGGCGCGGGTGCAACGCTCCATCGCCAGCGCCGCGAGGTCGGGGTCCGACTCGAAGCCGCTGACCCAGACGCCGAGCTGCGAGGCGATGGTGCGCGGCGCGCCGCCGCTGCCCGCGCCGACCAGCAGCAGGCTCGCCGCCGCGGACAGGCCGAGCGGCCGGGCAAGCCGCATCACCTCCTCGGGGCCGCCGGGAATGAGGAAGCCCTCGCCCCAGATCTGCTCGCAGACGTCGATGCGCATCGGCGACCACGGGCCTTCCGGCGCCGCCGGCATGTCCGCATCATGCGAATCCACCGCCTCGCCAGGGAATGGCGGCCCCGTCCCCGGCGCCGACGGCGCCCCGCCCAACCAGCTGCGCACACTCTCCAGGAGCATTTTTGCCACCTCCACGCCCTGCAGCCTGTCGGGCAAGGATTGAGAACCCGTTAAGGGGCGGCGGTTGACGCGTGGATCGTGCCGGGCGATGTGCGCGGCGCAAACGGCGGAGCACCGGACATGGCGCGGGACATGAGCGAAGGGATGGGCGGCGGCTGGATCGCCTTCGCGGCGATGGCGTTCATCGTCGCGGGCCTGGCCGGCGTGTTCACGACATATGCGCTGCCGATCCCGATGGCGCGGGCCTTCGCGGTCGATGCCGCGCTCGACGAGGCGCTGGTCGCGGCGCGCGGCCCCGATCCCGACCGGGCCATCGCGGCGCTGGCGCCCCGCCTGGGCGAGAGCGCGGCACCGCTCGCCCAGGGCACCGGCTCGTGGGAGGACCGCATCCAGCGCGAGCGGGCGGCGATGCGCGCCCGCTTCCTCGCCGAGGAGGAGGCGACCGCCCTTCGCCTGCGCTGGCTCGTGATCGTGGTGAACCTGATGGGCGCGGTGTTCGTCGCCGCGGTCGTCGGCACCGTGGCGCGGCGGCCTGCCACCTCCGCTCCCTGACCCTGCGACCCGCCACCATCTGCACCAACGTATGCAGGCTGGTCGCGGCGAACCCGTCCTGCCCCTCCCGTTCAGCCCGCGAGCGGGTGGTCGGGCGGCAACGCGGCGACGAACTCGTCGCGTCCCACCGCCATCGTACTGGCGCTGGCGCAATCGCAGGGCATCGCCAGGAGCAGCACGTCGAGCCGGCTCTGCTGACCCAGGAGCAGGTGCAGGCCGCCGTGCGGATCGCCGCCGTGGTCCACGCGACTGCGGCGACCTTGGACGGCGAGGCCGCCACGCAGCAAACACGCGCGGCGGCGGCCTGACGCTTTCCGCCGATTATCCCTTGTTTCGTCATGGCCGGGCTCGACCCACTGCTGTCCGGTTCAGCCCCAGGTCAAAGCCCGCTCTCGCCCAAATACTCCGCCGTCATCATCGGGGCTTGTCCCGATGATCCACGACTTTGCCGCCCGCTCGCAAAGTCGTGGATGGTCGGCCTCCGCCGACCATGACGGTTACGGAATCAAGTCCGGGCATGACGGCTTTGGGATGGGCAGGCTCAGCCCTGCTCCTTGATGAGGTCCGTGACCACGCGCTCCAGCGTGCCGATCGTGTTGCAGACCGTCGCCTGGTGGCAGAAGGGCAGGTATTTCAGCATGTCCGAATCGCCGGTGCCCCAGGACGAGCGGTATTCCGGGTTGAGCCAGACCACCCGGCCGGCGCGATCGAAAATGCTCTTCATCAGGTCGGTGCGCGGCTCGGTGCGGTTGCCGCGCGCGTCGCCGAGGATGATCACCGTGGTCTTGCGGTCGAGATCGCCCATCGCGAGGTTCTCGAAATCAGCCAGCGACAGGCCGTAATTGGTCGAGCCGAAGCCGATCTTCTCCAGGATCTGGGTGATCGCCTCCTCGGTGTCCTCCTTCTCCAGGATCCGGCTCACCTCCTCCAGGTTGGACGAGAAGGCGAAGGAGCGGATGTCCGACATCACGTCGGTCAGGCAGTAGAGGAACATCAGCAGGAAGCGCGAGACGCTGGAGACCGAGCCGCTGACGTCGCAGATCGCCATGACGCGTGGCTTGTCGATCTTCTCCCGCTTCCAGACGGTGCGGAACGGGATGCCGTCGAACGCCATGTTCCGCCGCATGGTGCGGCGGGTGTCGAGCACCCCCTTGCGGTCGCGCTTGCGGTTGCGCCCGTAGCGCGAGGCGAGCTTCTTCGCGAGATCGCGCACCAGCGCGCGCATCCGGATGAAGTCGCGCCGGTCCAGCTCGGACAGGCGGGCGGCGCGCAGGATGCGCTCGCGCAGCTCGCGCGTGGAGCCGGCGGCGAACAGCGCGAGCTGGCGCTCGACGAAGGCGCGCGCCTGCTCGATCAGCTCGGCCCGCGCGCGCTCCAGCCGATCGACCAGGGCGTAATCCTCGACCGTCCGCGCCTGCTCGATCTCGCGTTCGAGCTCGCGCAATCCCATCTGCTCCAGGATGCGCCTTGCGTAGAGATTGGTCTGGGTGAACAGGCTGATGTTGGAGACGCCGACCGCCTCGCCGGCCCGCTCCATCGCCGCCGTCAGGCCGACCTGGTCGTTCTCCTGCATCATGCGGGACAGATTGCTTGCGCCACTGGCCTGCCCGCCGCCACCCCCGCCGCCCTCGCCGGGGCTGCCGCCGGAGCCGGGCTCGCCGTCGGGTTCCGGCGTGTCGCCCTCGGGCGGCGGCGCGGCCTCGGCCGTCGAGGAGACCGCGTCACGGCTGAAATAGAGGTCGAACGTGCGCTCGAAGAGCTGCTTCTCCTCGACCGTCTTGGCCAGGGTGAGCGACAGCGAGTCCTTCAGCATGGTGCGATCGGCGTAGCCGGCGACCTCGGCCGCGTTGAAGGCGTCGATCGCCTCGGCCACGGAGATACGCACGCCGGCGCCGCGGGCGGCGCGCAGCAGGCGGAGCAGGACGTCGTTCATGGCGAAAGCCGCGTCAGGCTTCGCGCGCCTTGTAGGTCAGCTCGCCGACCTTGGGCCCGACCGAGGCCATGTCGCCCTCGAACTTCAGCAGCACGTTGAGCGTGTCGCTGCACCAGCTGCGGCTCCAGTTCGGTCGGCGTGCATCAGCAGCAGCGCGCGCGCCCAGTCGATCGTCTCGCTGACCGAGGGCAGCTTGCGCAGGTCGAGCCCGCGCAGCTGCTGGACGTAGTGGACAAGCTGCTTGCGCAGGCTGGCCTGCGCGCCCGGCACGCGGGTCTCGATGATCTTCTCCTCGAGCTTGGCCTCCGGGTAGCCGATATGCAGGTGCAGGCAGCGCCGCTTCATCGCGTCGCCGAGGTCGCGCGTGTTGTTCGAGGTGAGCAGCACGATCGGCGGCACCTCGGCGCGGAACGGGCCGAGCTCGGGGATCGTCACCTGATAATCGGACAGGATCTCCAGCAGGAACGCCTCGAACTCCTCGTCCGCCTTGTCGATCTCGTCGACCAGCAGCACGGCGCCCTGCGGCTGCTGCAGCGCCTTCAGCAGCGGGCGGGGCTCGAGGAACTGCTCGGAGAAGAACATCTCGCCCACGTCACCGAGCCGGGCCATCGCCTCGTCCATCGTGTCGGTGTCGGCGAAGGTGCTGGCCAGCTTGTCGCGCAGGATCTGGGTGTAGAGGAGCTGCTTGCCGTATTTCCACTCGTACAGCGCCTTGCTCTCGTCGAGCCCGTCGTAGCACTGCATCCGGATCAGCGGCAGGTCGAGGAACTGGGAGGTCGCCTTGGCCAGCTCGGTCTTGCCGACGCCGGCCGGACCCTCCACCAGGATCGGCTTCTGCAGCCGGATCGCCAGGAACAGGGCGGTGCAGATCTGGCGCGAGGGAATGTAGCCGGCGGAGACGAGGCCCGCTTCCACCCGCTCGATCGAGGCGATCTGATCCGAGATTATCTGATTCACGCGTGCCACCAACCCTGACTGCCGAACGCCCATGCCTAACCCGATTTTCCCCGGCAGGCGAGCCCCTTTCCCACCCAAAAGTAGGGGCTCATACTGCATGGGAGCGTCGCAGCAGACGGAGAACATGATGCCCGGATCGCTCGATGGCCTGACCGTCCTCGACCTGACCAGCCATCTCTCCGGCCCGTATGCGGCCATGATGCTGGCCGATCACGGCGCCGACGTGATCAAGGTCGAGCAGCCCGGCTCGGGCGATTCGGCGCGCGGGATGCCGCCCTTCGTGAATGGCGAGAGCGCGCCGTTCATGATCTGGAACCGCAACAAGCGCAGCGTCGTGCTCGACCTCAAGGCGGATGCCGACCGCGAGGCCCTGCTCGCGCTGGTCGATCGGGCCGACATCCTGATCGAGAACTACCGGCCGGGTGTCATGGACCGCCTCGGCATCGGCTGGGCCGTGCTGCGCGAGCGCAACCCGCGCCTGATCTACGCGGCGATCTCCGGCTTCGGCCAGACCGGACCCTATCGCGATCGCGGCGGGTTCGACCTGATGACGCAGGGGATGTCGGGCCTGATGAGCGTGTGCGGCCCGGAGGACGGACCGCCGCACCGCCTGCCGATCGCGATCTCCGACGTCGCCGCCGGCATGTTTTTGGCGTTTGGCATCGTCGCCGCGCTGGAGGCGCGGCACCGCACGGGACGCGGGCAGCTGGTGGAAACCTCGCTGCTGGAATCGGCGACCTCGCTCGGCGTCTATGAGGCGGCGCATTATTTCGCCACCGGCACCCGGCCGCCGCGCATCGGGCAGCGGCATCGGGCCAGCGCGCCCTACCAGGTGTTCGCGACGGCGGACGGCTACATCACCATCGGCGGCTCGCAGCAAAAATTCTTCGAGGCGTTGTGCGCGCTGGTCGGCGCGCCGGAGCTGAAGGACGATCCGCGCTTCCGCCGCGGCGCCGACCGGGTGAAGCACAACGACGCGATCGTGGCGCTGTTGCAGGAGAAGCTGAGCGCGCGCCCGACGGCGGACTGGCTGGCGATGCTGCACGAGGCGCGGATCCCGGCCGGTCCGGTGCTGCACTACGACGAGGTGCTGACCGATCCGCAGATCCTGGCGCGCGACATGGTGGTGGAAACCGAGCATCCGCGACACGGGGCGCTTCCGCACGCTGGGCGTGCCGGTGAAGCTGTCGGACACGCCGGGCGACGTGCGACGGCCCGCGCCGCGCCTCGGCGAGCACACCGACGAGGTGCTGCGGGCGCCCGCCGGCAAGCCGCGATGACCGACCGCTTCATCCTGCACGGCACGCCGCATTCGCAATTCACCTACAAGGTGGCGCTCATGCTGGCGCTGTGCGGAGCCAAGTTCTCGTTCCGCTATGTCAGTTTCCGCGCCGGCACGCACCGCACCCCGGCGTTCCGCGCCATCAGCCGGTTCGGGCAGGTTCCCGTGCTCCAGCATGGCGGCCGCGCGCTGGTTCAGGCGGGTGCCATCCTCGAATATCTCAGCGATCACCTCGGCCGGTTCGGCGGCCGGGATGCGCGACAGCGCCAGGACATCCGGGAGTGGCTGTTCTGGGACACCGACCGGCTCGGGCCACCGATCTACGGCAGCTACGGCCTCAAGCTCGGCGCGATGGGGCTGCTGCCGCTCAGCGGCGATCCCGCCGTGGTGGCGAATTATCGCGGCCGGGCGGCCACGGCGCTCGCCATCCTGGACGGCAGGCTGGCCGGCCGGACGTTCCTGGTCGGCGACGAGCTGACCATCGCCGACATCGCCTGCTACGGCGACGTGGCGTTCGCCGTGCGCAGCGACATCGACATCGCGCAATGGGCCAGTCTCAGCACGTGGGCGGGCCGGATCGCGCAACACCGGCAGGTCCGCCCGCCGCTCGAATTGCTGCCGATGGCGAACGCCGAGTTCGATTAGCCCCGACGATGCCCGCACCGGCATGACGCTGAGAAATCCGAGGCACCCATGCCGTCCCGTGGTAGAATCCCGCCATGAACCTCGCCCTCCGCAGGCCCATGACGCTAGGCCGAGTTCCTCGCCTGGGAGGAACGCCAGGAACTGCGCTACGAGTTCGACGGCTTCCAGCCGATCGAGAGAATGAGCGGAACTGTCGCGCACGCGGGCATCCAGCGGAACTTGGCAATCGCGGTCGGCGGCCGCCTACGCGGCCGGTCGTGCAGGTTTGTCGGGAGCAGCCTCAAGGTCGAGGTCGCCGGACGAATTCGCTATCCAGACGCCTTCGTGGTTTGCTCACCAATCCGATGCAGAGCACGGTCGTCCGAGACCCGGTGGTGATCTTCGAGGTGCTGAGCGAGAGCACGGCTCAGACGGATATCGTCACCAAGAACCACGAATACGCCGCGACCCCCTCGGCCCGGCGCTACGCCATCCTCGCCGAGGACGAGATCGGCGGGACGATGTTCGAGCGCATCGGCGGCGATTGGGTCGGGCACATCCTCGGGGCGGATGCCATCCTGCGGATGCCGCAGATCGGCGTCGAGGTGCCGATCTCGGAATTTTATGAGGCCGTCGATTTGTCTACTGCGGCGGCGGCAGGCGAAACCGAACGCTGAGCAGCATCAGCCTGGGATTGGAGAGCGTGACCTCCTCACGTTGGCCCACCCGCGTCATCGCGAGCCGCGTAGCGGCGCGGCGATCCATCGTGCTTACAGGCGGGTAGCCACCTGGATTGCCACGCCGCCAAGTGGCGGCTCGCAATTTTCATTTTTATATTCTTTCCTAAGCTGCCTATATTTGCACAACGCGCGCTAATTCGCATAGTTTCGCTCTCATCATGTCTTGCGCTTTTCAACGCTTGATGAGTTGCCAGGGCTCTCCGCCGCGCGTCGGACGCCGCAGACAATCGGAAGCTTGCAGAGAGAGCGCCATGACACAGGACACCCCCGCGCCGGCGCGCTTCATCGGCTGTGACGTCGGCAAGGCCGGCATCGTCGTGTTCGACAGCCGCGACGGCCGCATCAGAACCATCCCGAACCAGCCAGACGACTTGGCCGCATTCGCCACCGGCCTCGACCACACCTGCCTGGCCGTCTGCGAAGCCACCGGCGGCCACGAGGCGGCCTTGCTCAGCGCCCTGATGCAGGCCGGGCGCGCCGCGCACCGGGCGGACGCCCGCAAGGTCAAGGCGTTCATCCGATCCTTCGGCACGTTGGGCAAGACCGACGCCATCGATGCGCGCGCCCTCGCCCGCTCTGGTCAGGAACGCCATCCCCGGCTCGCCCGTTGGCAGCCGCCCAACCAAGAGCGCGATCGGCTGCAGACCCTGGTGCTGACACGCCGCGACCTCGTCGATCAGCGCGTCGCCTGCAAGAACCGGCTGTCCTCTCCGGGTGCGCAAGTCGGCGATCCTATCTCGATCGCCTTCTGGCCTGCCTCGATGCCCAGATCGCGGCCATCGAGGCCGATACCCAGGCCCTCGTCAACGCCCATCAACCTGCACACCGCGACACGCACCGTCAGCAGCCTGATCGGATCGGCTGCGTGACCGCTGTGTCGCTGGTCGCCCTGATGCCTGAGCTCGGCACGCTGAGCCGCGCCAGGCCGCGGCACTCGCCGGCCCCGCGCCACATCCTCGTCAAAGCGCGCCACCGACCGCTATCGCCGCACCAGCACGCCCGAGATCAAGAAGCGTTCATGCCGCGCTCACCGCTCCAAACGATCCAAGAAGCTCTTCTATCAACGCTATCGCCAACGCAAAAGCCGCTCCTGCCATCACCGCCTCAGCGCAAGCTCTCTCATCTCAACCCATGCGCGCCAAACAAGCCACCCATAACCACCACCCACCACCCTCACCCCCAACACAAAAACTCACCAACCAAAAAAACCGAGACGCCGTTGCGTGTGTGATTCAACGCGAAGCGATGATGCTTCAGAGGCTATCTCTGACCGGCAGGCGGTACGGCAATTTCCGGCCACTCAGCCCTCGCCCCGACCCCTGCAGGGAACGATCGACGCGACCGACATCGACAAGTCGTCCCTCGGGAGGGCACGGCCGACCGCGATCCGCCTTATCGCCCGTCGGTATGGGTGCGATGGATCGCCACGCCGGCTGCGCCGGCTCGCGATGACGGTCTTGACAGATTTTCTAACTAACACTATGCTCTGATCATGCCACCTGACGCCCCACCCCCAACCGGCGTGATCCTCCGCTTCGCCCTCCTCATCGAGGCGATGAAGCGGGGGCTGTCCGATGGCGCCGACCGCCGGCGGCTGCTCGGCCCGCTGGGCAAGCTGGCGCCGCTCGCCGGGCTGCTGTGGCACTACCTGGTGCACACGCGGCGGCGCCTCGCCGCGCTGCACGCGCGTTACGCGGCCGGCAGGCTGCCCGCCACGCCGCGGCGAGCCACACCCCGCCCGGCCGCCGACCGGCCGGGATCAGCGCGCCGGCCCGGGCATTCCGCGCGGACCGGTGTTCCTGCAGTATGGCCTGGGGTGTTTCGTCCCGCAGCTGCGCGAGCTGGTGGAGCATCCCGAGATGCGGGCGCTGCTGGCGGCCTCGCCGCAGGCGGGGCGGCTGCTGCGGCCGTTGTGGCGCAAGCTCACCGCCGATCCGCTGCCCGAGGTGCTGCGCCTGCCGCCGAAGCCGCGCTTGGCGCAGGCCGCACCGGAGGCGGCGGCCGAACCGGAGAAGACGAGGATCGCGCCGGCCCCGCGCCCCGCGCCTCCGCAAGCCGTGCGCACGCCCGCCTGGTGGTGCCCGGCCCCGCCGGCCGCGCCTCAGCCCGCCCCCTGGCCGCCGCCGCTTTTTCAGACCTGACGCCGCGCCGCTCCCGCACGCCCATAATGTTCCGCATACTCGCAACGACGTCGTCATCGCGGGACGCGGTAACGGCGTGGCGATCCATCGAACACACAAGCGGGACGCCTCCCGTCCTTGGGCGCGACGGATTGCCGCGCTGCGCTCGCAATTGATGACGGCGACGCCGTCTTGACGGAGAATCGCGATCGCGATCTACACGTCCCGCGCGCCCACCGTGCGCTCGCGATAGCCCTCCGGCACCTCGCGCCCGGCATCGGTGAAGGCGCGCTTCACCGCCTCGACCGCGCCGCCGACCACCAGCTTGCGGTTCTCGCGGACGAAGCTGTTGGACGCCACGATGGGGTCGAGCGAGCCCTGGAAGCGCGGCATGACGTGGCGGGCGAACAGCTCGTAGCTGCGAAGCGTCCGTTCGCGATTGGCCCATTCGTGGGCGCGGAACATCAGGCCGCCGAAGCCGCCCTGGCTCAGCTCCAGCAGTCGGTCTATCCCGCGCGCCACCGTCTCCGGCGAGCCGACGAGGGTGGAACCCATTTTCACCCCCTCGCGCAGCGGGTCGTCGGCGCGGCCCGGCGGACGGCCCAGCGTGTCCTCGAAATACGTGACCGTCTCGATCCGCTCGCCGGCGTGGACCTCGGCCAGCGCCTGCTCGTCGTCCTCGGCAACGTGCGCGTTCACCACGATGCGCCAGTCGCGCCGGCTCACCGTTTTTCCGCTTTTCGCCGCGGTCTCCTCGGCGATCTGCCATTGCTTCGCCAGCGCCTCGGGGCCGCCCGGCAGACCGGCACCGATCGACAGCACGCCGAGCCCGTGGGTGCCCGCCGCGATCATGCCGAACGGCGTGATGGTGCTCGCCACGGCGATGTCGAAGCGCGGATCGGAATAGGGTGCCAGATGCAGCCGCGCCTGGCGCATCTCGAACCAGTCGGTGCGCATCGTCACCGGCTCCTCGCAGCGCAGCAGGCGGGTGATCGCGTCGAGGCTCTCCATCATGCGCCGGCGCTGATCGACCGGCTCGATCCCCATCATGTAGGCGTCGGACGGCAGCGCGCCCGGCCCGCAGCCGAGCATCGCGCGGCCGCGCGTCATGTGGTCGAGCTGCACGAAGCGCTGCGCGACCATCAGCGGATGATGGTATGGCAGGCTGGTCACGCCGGAGCCGAGCTTGATGTGGCGGGTGCGCTCGGCGGCGGCGGCGATCACCAGCTCGGGGGCCGCGATCAGCTCCCAGCCGGCGGAATGGTGCTCGCCGATCCACGCCTCGTCGTAGCCGAGATGGTCGAGCCACTCGATCAGCTCGACGTCGCGCGCGAGTGCGAGCGTCGGGTTCTCGCCGACCCGATGGAAGGGTGCGAGAAAGATGCCGAAATTCATGCCGCGCCGCGCCATTCCACTACTCCCGCCGATCAGGCAGTCATGCTGCAGGGTTTCCGCCGCGTCGCCAAGCGGGCCCGTAGCCAAGCACAGCTTGTGCGTGGCAGCCTTTCGACCCAACGCTGCTGCAAGGCCAACGCTGCTGCAAGGCCAACGCTGCTGCAAGGCCAACGCTGCTGGAAGGGAGGACAACGCCATGAGACTGACGAACAAGGTTGCGATCGTCACGGGCGGATCGTCGGGCATGGGAGCGGCGACCGCGCGGCGCTTCGCGCGCGAGGGTGCCAAGGTGATGATCGGCGATCTCTTGGAGGACGAGGGCCGCAAGGTGGTCGGCGACATCGCGGGCGCCGGCGGCACCGCGGCGTTCGCGAAACTCGACGTGACGAACGAGGCCAACTGGAAGGCAGTGGTCGATGCGACGGTTCGGGAATTTGGCAAGCTCGACATCCTGGTCAACAACGCCGGCATCAGCGGCAGCGGCTATCAGGATCTGACGAGCACGCAGGCATGGGAGACGGTGATGGCGGTGAACGCCACCGGCGTGTTCCTCGGCATGAAATACGCGGTGCCCGAGATGCGCCGCGCGGGCGGCGGGTCGATCGTGAACTTCTCCTCGATTTCCGGCGTGGTCGGCCAGGACGGCATCCACATGGCGTACAACGCGTCGAAGGGCGCCGTGCGCACGATGAGCAAGTCGGGTGCGGTGCAGTGGGGCCGCGACAAGATCCGGGTGAACAGCATCCATCCCGGCGTGATGCCGCCGATGCGTACGTCGGGCCTTACCGCCGACCCCGCGTTCCGCGCCAAGCTGCTCTCCGGCGTGCCGCTCGGCCGCGCCGGGGAGGTGGACGAGATGGCCAACGCGGTGCTGTTCCTCGCCTCCGACGAGGCCTCCTACATCACCGGCATCGAGCTCTACGTAGACGGTGGCTTCCTCGCCGTCTGATCGTGACGCATCGGGGCCCGGCGCCGCGCCGCCGCTTGTCCGGTCCCGGCGGCGCGGATTGTCGTTGCCGGACTTCAGATTCGCCTTCGCAGCGATGGCCTTTGTCGTGCTAGGCTCGGCACCCGGCTTCCTGGGGCTCGCGCCTCGGGATGGGAGTCAGGTCAGCGGTCACAGGGTTCGTCCCGCCGGCTCACGATCTTGGGGCGGGAACTTGGCCCAGACAGGCACGTTGGCCAGAAAGGTCGCTGGCATCAGGTCCGGATGCGATGCGAGCGGCAAAATAGGTCGTGTGGGGCCGGCCTTTGGGTGAGTGCCGCGACTGAGCCTGGCACTCTCAGCAACGGTCCGCGTCACATTCCGAAAACGCGTCTCGTCAGACTGGAGGAACCCGTGCCCTTTGATGGTAGCGACTTCTCCCCAACGTTCCAGCCAACCACCGAGCCTCCTGCCCCGAACGGCGCGCCCGGCTGGATCGGTACGACCAAGGCCCTTTGTGAGCGTGCGCTGCGGGTGAGCAAGGTTCAGTACCTGTTCACCGGCAATCCGCCCGAGCTCCTCGAACCCTCGACCGCGCATCTGTTGCGCCGCGCGCGGCTGCTGATCGAGGCGGACGAGAAATGGGTGCAGGGCTACTACTCCACCTCGGACGGACGGCGCTGCGCGATGGGTGCGCTGCGGGCGGCGGCTCGGCATTCCGATCCGCGCCGGGTCCGCGCCCGCGCCCATCACCTGCTGCGGGAGGTCGCGCGCGAGCGGGGCTTCCAGAGCGTGGAGGGCATGAACGATCGCTGCACGCACCATCAGGTGCTGACGGCGTTCGACATGGCCATCCGGGTCGCTGAACGCTCGCCTCGTCTCGCCTGAAGCCAGCGCACCGGTCGGCCCGCGCAGTCTCGACGGGCGCCCCTCTCGGGGGCGGCCCGCCTTGGCTGTACCAACGCGGCGCACCTCTGCCGTCCCCGTCACGACGAACGCCGCTTGGTTCAGTTGCGCGGGTGCGAGATTGTTGATGGTGACGGTGTGGGTTGGGGAGAGGGTGAGGGTGGTGTTTCCGGCGTTGGATGTGGCGCCGGCGATGAGGGACTGGATCTGCGGGGTGGTGAGCGGGACGCCGCCGGAGCCGGTGAGGTGCAGATGGTCGCGCCCCGGGGTGAAGCCGGCGATGACGTCCTGCGCCGCATCGGCGGTGGCGAGGTTGAACTGGGCGCCGCCGGAGCCGGCCTGCAGCCAGTTGTGACCGGCGCCGCCGGACAGCGTGGCGGCGCCTGAGCCGCCGAACAGGAAATCGTCGCCCGCGCCGCCGATCAGCAGATCCTGGCCGTTGCCGGCGAACAGGATGTTGATGCCCGCGCCGCCGGAGATCGTGGTGTTGCCGGAGCCGTTGTCATAGACCAATTGGTCGGCGTTGCCGAAGGCGGCGTTCTGGCTGGCGCTGCCGGTCAGGATGTGGACGTTGGGCGAGGTCAGCAGGTTGCCGTCGGCGAGGCGGGGGACGATGTCGTAGAGCGGCGAGGCGGCCTGCCAGGCGGCGTTGACCTGGTCGTTGGCCTCGAGCCAGCCATAGGCCTGGAGCGCCTGGGGGGATTGCTCGACGGTGATGTCGCCGGCCAGGGTGGCGAGCGCCCAGGCCTGGTATCCGGGGTATTCGAGGGCGGCCCACTGGCCGCTGAAATTGGCCCCGAGGCCGGCCGCGGTGGTGGCCTGCTCGATCTGCGCCCAGCTCTGGTAGAGCGATCCCGAGGCGGTGCTGACCACCATGTTGTAGGCGACGCCGTCATGCGGGTCGAGGCCGTTGCTGGCCTGCAGGAAGCGGCCGACCAGGTAGTTGCTCTCCCAGTGCAGCACCTGCTGGGCCTGGGCGTTGCCCTGCTCGGCGGCCATCGCCACCACCTGGCCGAAATAGTCCTGCTGCCACGGCGCCATGCTGTTGGCGGTGCCATAGGTGCCGGGCAGCCAGCCCGCGGCCTGGCCCTCGGCGGCGGTGGAGGGCGGGATGATGGCGGCGAGCAGGTTGGTGAAATTGTTGTTCACCGCCTGGATGAAGTAGGCCTTGAGCGGCGCGTTGTCGGGATTGATGAACGCCGCCTCCTGCAGCTGGCGCAGATCCCACGCCTGGACGCGCACCTGGGAGGCGCCGTTGACCACCAGATCCTGGCCGTCCTGCCGCCAGGAGGGCGCGGCCTCGAGGATGTCGTAGCTCGCCTGGGCGTTGAGCTGGTCGAGATAGTAGCGGCTGCCGGTGAGCAGGTAGGCGTCGTAGGAGAGGTCCGGCTGGTGGCCGGTGTCGACCGTCCAGCCGCTGCCGGGGTTGGCGTCGGAGTAATAGTCGGGCACCGGCTGGGTCAGCCCGGTGGTGCCCCAGGTGCTGCCGCCGCGCGGATCGGCCCACAGGGCGGGATACTGGGTGGTGGCGAGGTAGGTGCCGGTGGCCTGGCCGTAGAGGTGCCAGGGCACGCTGCCGGCGGCGTCGGCCTGGGCCAGCGCGAAGGCCTGCGCCTGGGCGTTCTGCGTCATCAGCCAGATGGTGTTGGCCTGCGTGGTCGGGCCGATATCGCCCCGCCCGCCGGTGGTCGCCATGTACTGCGTGACGCCGGCATTGCCGAGCACGCCGAACCCGGCCGCCGCGCCGCCGCTCATCGAGGCGGCGTCGCCGGCGATCACCGAGGTCGCGACCCCGGTTGTCGAGGTCGTAGTTCTGCACGAAGCCGGCCGCGCTCCAGGGCGGCGGTGTCGTGCTGCACGTTGACCCCGCCGTTGAGCACCCCGGGGCGGCGTTGCTCGAGATCACCTGGTGCCAGGTCTGATACTGGAATTGGTCGATGTTGCTCTGGGCGAACGCCGGGCTGCCGTTCTGGCTGATCGTGGCGTCGTATTTGATCTCGCCGCCGCTGCCGCTCATCGCGATGTCGTTGTTGAACTGCACGTCGGTGGTATTGGCTGCCGTCGGCGTAGGCGGTGATGTCGAAGGTGAGGTGCAGGGAGCCGGCCACCGGCACGTCGATGCGCACCTGGCTCGCCTGTGGGCCGGACAGCCAGCTCGACGCGGTGCCGTTGCGCAACGCCTGCGGCCAGCGCCTGGGCGACGTCGATATGCACCGGCGTGGTGCCGCCGTTGGCGTTGTGCAGGCTGAGATCGACGGCGAGGTTGTAGCCGCCGTGGGTCGAGGGCGGCGAGGTCGACCGCCGCGCCCCTGGCTGGTGCCGGCCGGCGCCAGTTGCAGCATCACCCCGGCCGAGGCGCCGGCGGCGAGCGCGGGCTGCTGCAAAGTGAGCACCGCCATGCGCACCGAGCCGTCCGGGTTGGTCGCCTTGACGTCCATCTGCACCGCGACGGTCACGCCGTTGATACTCGCCTGCAGCAGCCGCCCCGCGGGCACCTGCCCCGGCGCGAACTCCTGCCCGAAGGTGATCTCCCGCGCCGCCAGCGCCGCGCCGCCAGGGTTCTGCAGGTTCAGCCCCGACCACGTCCGAAGCCCCCGGACGCCTGCGGAACAACCGCCGCGTAGGTGTACGTCGCGGCGCCGGCGCGGACGACGTGCCGCCGCCGGTTTGGCCGGGCGGCGGCGCGGGCGAGGGCGCCGACCGCGTCGACCGTCACGGTGGCCTGGCAGACCACGCCGTTCTCGATCGCCTCGATCGTGTAGGTGCCGATGCCCCGCCGCGGGCTGGTGGTGACGAAGGACGCCGGGTGCCGGCCGCGATCGTGGTGACCCCGGTGTTGGTGCCCGGACCGATCGGTTGCGCCGGCAGCAGTCTCGTAGATCAGGACGGACCCGCCATTCATGAAATTGCCGGTCATGTGGAGCGTGGCGAATGCCGCGTTGAACGTCGCGGCGAAGTTGCAGACCTGCCGGTCGGCGCGGTGCGGCGGCGCGACGGGGCGGGAGTGGTCGCGGGAGCGCTGCCTGACCGTCACGGTGGCCTGGCTGACCACGCCGTTCTCGATCGCCTGGATCGCGTAGGTGCCATCCGCCCAGGCGCCGAAGTTCGTGGCGAACGACGATCCGGTGCCCCGCGCGATGGTGCTGACCCCGGTGCCCGTGCCCGGCCCGATCGGCTTGCCCGCGAGCGCCTCGTAGATCAGGACCGACCCGCTATTGGCGTAATCGCCGCTCAGGTCGATCTGGCGCGTCGTGACGTTGAAGGTCGCCGACGAAATGCAGGTCCGGCGCGGGCGGCGGCGCCGGCGGGGGGCCGACCGTCACGGTGGCTCAGGCCGATCGACGCCGTTCTCGATCGCCTCGATCGTGTACGTGCCATTTGCCCAGCCGGCGACATTCGACAGGAAGGACGTCCCGGTACCGCGCGCGATGGTGGTGACCCCGGTGCCGGTGCCCGGCCCGATCGGCTTGCCCGCGAGCGCGCCGTAGATCAGCACCGGGCCGCTGTTCACGAAATTGCCGGTGACCTGGATCTGATGCGTCGTCGCGTTGAAGGTCGCGGACAGATGCAGATCCGGCGCCGGCATTCCGAAATTCGCCGCGGACGAAATCGTTCACCGCGTGGCTCGCGAAGGTCAGCGTCTCACCGCCGCCGAGTGCCAGGACGACATCGCTGCCGCTCTGCGTCATGGCGCCCTGCACGGCGGCGAAATTGGCGAACCCGTAGCCCGAGCAGGGACACGACGTCGGCGTTGGCGCCGCTTTGAAAATTGACGATCCGGTCGGAGCCGTTGCCCTTCGCGACGATGAAGGTGTCGCGCCCGGCGCCGCCCACCAGGGTGTCGTTGCCGGCGCCGCCGTTGATCGTGTCGCCCCGGTCGTTGGCGCGGATGATGTTGTCCATCGCGTTGCCGGTGAGGCTCATCGGCGTATTCGCGAGGCCGACGAGATTGGCGACGTTCGCCGGCAAGACGTAGTTGGCGAGACCGTCCACAAGGACGGTGGCGCTGCCTTGCCCCGCCGCCTCCACGACGAAGTCTCCGAGGTTATGGACATAGAAGACGTCGTCGCCGCCGTTCCCGACCATCGCGACGGAGCCGGGGCCCGTGCCGGGGTCGAACACGTCGTCGCCCGCCGTGCCCGTCAGCCAGCTCACCCCAGACCCGCCCTTCAACGTCGCGGCCGGCTTCACGTATGTCGGGGCCAGCAGCACGCTCGCGGAGCTCCTGGAGGGCGTCGAGGTGATCTGAGACATGTTCATATCCTCTGAGATATGTCTCATTTTTGGATTGTGGAATTTAAAGATCCCTGAACGCGGACGACGTTTCCGATCGCAATTCCTGGGCGAGGCACGCACGCAAAACGAGGCGCCGTTTGCCTGGCGCCTCGCCTTCCGGCCGACCTGGCCGTTCGTCAGATCGTCAGGACGCGCCCTTGCTCAGGGCGGCGGAACCGGCCGGATCGCGATGCCGCCCCTGCTAGCCGCGCGCTACTCCCAGTCCGCCGCGACGGAGCCCGCCATCGTGCCGCCATCCACCACGATGGTCTGGCCGGTGATGAAATTGCCCGCCGGCGCGGCCAGCATCACGGCGGCACCAGCGATCTCGTCCGGCTCGCCGATGCGCTGCAGCGGCGTGGTGCGGGTGCGCTTGCGGTAGTTCTCCGGGTTCTCCCACAGCGCGCGGGCGAAATCCGTTCGCACCAGGCCGGGGGCGATGCAGTTGGCGCGGATGTTCTTCGGCCCCCATTCCACCGCGAGGTTGCGGGCGAGCTGCATGTCCGCCGCCTTGGACAGTCCGTAGGTGCCCAAGGTCGCCGAGCCGAGATAGCCGCCGATCGAGGAGATGATGGTGATCGAGCCGCCGCCGCGCGTGGCCATCTGCGGCGCCACCATGTTCGCCAGCCACAGATTGCTCCGCACGTTGGTGCCCATGACGCGATCGAACGCCTCGTCGGAGATGCCCAGGGACGGCCCGTAATACGGGTTCACCGCGGCGTTGCACACCAGCACGTCGATGCCGCCCCACTGCGCGACGGTCTGGTGCACCAGCGCCTGCAATTCCTCCTTGCGGCCGACATGGCAGGGGATGACGACGGCCTCGCCACCCTGGTCGGTGATGATTTTCGCCACCGCCTCGCAGGCGTCGCGCTTGCGGCTGGAGACCACCACCTTGGCGCCGTGCTCGGCCATCCGCTCGGCGATGGCTCGGCCGATGCCCTTGCTGGAGCCGGTCACGACGGCGACTTTCCCGGTGAGATCGAACAGCGACGCCATGCGCCCCTCCCCTGTGATCGTCCCGGCGGCTTGCCGGTGCCTATACCGGTGAGTATGCTCGCGAACCCGATTTCGTCAAACCAACGAGCTGCGCCGCGCGAATGCGCGCCGACCAGGAAGCGTCAGGACACCGATGAAAGCCGCCCCCCAGAGATCCGTCTACCGCCACGCCCAGATGTCGAAGGTGCTGGCGCCGACCAGCATCGCGGTGCTCGGCGCGTCCACCCGCGCCGGCGCGTTCGGCGAGCGCGCGCTGATCAACCTCAAGCAGTTCGACGGGCGCGTCTATCCGGTGAACCCTCGCTACGAGACCGTGCAGGATCTCAATGCTATCCCAACGTCGCCGCATTGCCCGAGGTGCCGGATTGCGCGGTGATCTGCGCCGCCCGCGAGCAGGTGGGAGACATCGTCGAGCAATGCGCCGCGGCCGGCGTGGGCGGCGCGATCATCTTCGCGTCCGGCTACTCCGAGGTCGGGCAGCCCGACCGCATCGCGCAGCAGGAACGCCTCACGGCGATCTCGCGCGAGAGCGGGATGCGCATCGTCGGACCGAACTGCATCGGCATCTGCAACAGCGTGCATGACTGCGTCATCACCTTCATGTCGCTGACGCCGCCGCCCAAGCTCGGCCATCGCAACATCGGGCTGATCAGCCAGTCGGGCGCGCTCGGCTTCTCGCTGGCGCAGGCGGCGGCGCGCGGCGTGTCGTTCAGCCACGCGCTTTACCTCGGGCAATTCCTGCGACATCGACATGTCGGATTTCGTCTCCTATCTCGCCGACGATCCGGCCTGCAACACCATCGCCTGCGTGTTCGAGGGCAGCTCGAACCCCGAGCGGCTGCTGGAAGCCGCCGAGATCGCCTGGGCCGCCAACAAGCCGCTGATCGTGTTCAAGATCGCCAAGGGCGAGCAGGGTGCGGCGGCGGCGATGTCGCACACCGGCTCGCTCGCCGGCACGCACGCGACGTATCAGTCGGCGCTGAAGCGTGCCGGCGCGATCATGGTCGAGGACTACGAGGACCTGATCGACACCGCCGCGTTCTTCGCCAAGGCCGGCGCGCCGAGCGGCCCCGGCGTCGCGGTGCTGGCGAGCTCGGGCGGTGCGGCGATCATGGCGGCGGACTGCGCCGAGGAGCACGACGTGCCGCTGCCGCAGCCGCCCGCCGAGCTGAAGACGCTGCTCGAATCGCACATCCCGGATTTTGGCGTGGCCAACAACCCGGTGGACGTGACCGCGCAGGTCATCAACCAGCCGGAATCGCTCAACGCCTGCGCCACCGCCCTGCTCGAGCACGACCCGTACGCCGCGCTCGTGGTGCCGGCCGCCTACTGCACCCCGCTGAGCATCCCGCGCTACGCGGTGTTCAACGAGCTCGCCGGGAAAGCGGGAAAACTGATCTGCCAGGTGTGGGTCAACGAGTATCTCGCCGGACCCGGTGTCGCGGAGATCGAGCAGGCGGACAATCTCGCCTTCTTCCGCTCGATGGACAATTGCTTTGCTACCCTTGCGGCGTGGCAATGGCGCGAGGGGCTGCGCAAGACCCCGCGCAAGCCCGCCGAGCGTCTGGTAGGCGAGGCGGACGCGCAGAAGGCGGGCGAGCTGATCGGCAAGCCGCGACCACCCGCGCGCTGACCGAGCGCGAGGCCAAGGAGGTGCTGGCGCTGTACGGCGTCCCGGTGGTCGGCGAGAAGCTGGTGAACAGCGCCGACGAGGCCGCCGCCGCCGCCGAGGCGCTCGGGATGCCGGTGGTGCTGAAGGCGGAGAGCCCGGACCTGCCGCACAAGACCGAGGCGGGCGTCATCCGGCTCAACCTGCGCAGCGCCGCCGAGGTGCGCGACGCCTACACCATCATCATGGAGCGCGCCAACGCGGTCATGCCGAAGCCGCGCGTCAACGGCGTGCTGGTGCAGCCGATGGTGCCGCAGGGCGTCGAGATGGTGGTCGGCGGTCGCGTCGATCCGCTGTTCGGCCCGCTCGTGGTGGTCGGGCTCGGCGGCATCCTGGTCGAGCTGATGAAGGACACGGCACTGGCGCTGGCGCCGGTCGGACACGACGAGGCGCTGGGAATGCTGCGTGCGCTCAAGGGCGTAAAACTGCTCGAGGGCTTCCGCAATCTGCCATCGGTCGACATGGACCGGCTGGCCGACGTGATCTGCCGCGTGTCGCAGTTCATGGCCGACCAGCGCGAGGTGATCGCGGAGCTCGACGTCAATCCGCTGATCTGCGCCGGCAGCCGGATCACCGCGGTGGACGCGCTGATCGTGCGCAAGGAGTGAGCCTCGGGAGGGTGACGCGATGAACGTGGCACTGGCGACGGACGCGCAACTGCTGCTGCGGCGCGACGAAGCGGGCGTGGCGCGGCTGACGATGAACCGGCCGGCGGCGCGCAACGCGCTGTCGGTCGGGCTCATGGGAGCCCTGGAAGCCGAACTCGACGCGATCGGGTCCGATCCCTCGGTGCATGTGGTGGTGATCGGCGGCGCGGGCCCGGCCTTCTGCGCCGGGCACGATCTGCGCGAGATGCGGGCGAACCCGGATCGTGCGGCGTACGCGGAGCTGTTCGAGCAATGCTCGCGGCTGATGCTGAAGATCGTGCGGCTGAGCAAGCCGGTGATCGCGCGCGTGCACGGCGTCGCCACCGCCGCCGGCTGCCAGCTGGTCGCGAGCTGCGATCTCGCGATCGCTGCGGATACCGCGCGGTTCGCCACGCCGGGGGTGAATATCGGCCTGTTCTGCTCGACGCCGATGGTCGCCCTGTCGCGCGCCGTCGGGCGCAAATCGGCGATGGAGATGCTGCTGACCGGCGAGCTGATCGACGCCGCACGGGCGACGGCGATCGGGCTCGTCAACCGAGCGGTGCCCGAGGCCGCGCTGGACGCGGCGGTCGATGAACTCGCCGGACGCATCGCGGGGAAAAGCCCGCTGACGCTGGCCATCGGCAAGGAGGCGTTCTATCGCCAGGCCGAGCTGGATCTCGATGCCGCCTATCGCTACGCCGCCGAGGTGATGACGCGCAACATGATGGCGCGCGATGCGGCGGAGGGGATTGACGCTTTTCTCGCCAAGCGCGCGCCGGTGTGGAGCGGCACGTAGCTTAGCTCCCTGCCGGGAAATCCGCACGGCCGAGATCAAGGCGGAATGAATTCCACCGCTTGCCATCACATTCGGTAGTCGTGTCACAGTTGGGACCAAAGCGAGGCAACGTGCTCGAAGCCCGAACGATCAACGTCAGTATCGGTCTACCATGGCGGGAGCTCTACGAAGCCATCTGGAGACCCGAGTGCTTCCAGAAGTGGGCGTCCGGCTTGAGCAAATCGTCCCTGGAGCAGGATGGAGACGCTTGGAAGGCCGAAGGCCCCGAGGGGCCGATAAGGATACGTTTTACGGAGCACAACCCGTTTGGTGTCATGGACCACTACGTCGATGTGGGAGGCGGCTCGCAGATCTACGTTCCGATGAGGATCATCGCCAATGCAGATGGCGCGGAGGCGATGCTGACCTTGTTTCGGCAGCCGGGAATGTCCGACGCGAAATTCTTCGCTGATATTGAGTGGGTGGAGCGCGACCTGCTGGCGCTCAAAGCCCTGGTCGCACGCTGACCATGAGCGCCAGCCAACGTCAAAATTCAAACTGAGACACTATCCATTCGGTATTTCGTTTGGCGGAACGCCCATGCTCACGCTCTATTTTGCTCCGGGATCGAGCTCGATGGCGCCGCATATCGCGCTGCACGAGATCGGCGTGCCGTTCGAGGGCCGGCCGATTTCGCTTGGAAAGAAGGAGAACCGCACGCCCGGCTATCTTGCGATCAATCCCGAGGGGAAAGTGCCTACGCTGCTGATCGACGGACGACCGATGACCGAAGTTGCCGCGATCCTGTTCTATCTGGCGCGGCGCTTCCCCGAGGCCAACCTGCTGCCTCAGGGCGATGTCGAAACGGCAGCGCAGGCCATCTCGTGGATGTCGTTCATCGCCGCGACCGTGCATCCGGCGCGACGCGAGGGGATCGACCACGCTCGCGCGGCGTTCGGCATCGCGGACCGGCGCTTGGGGGACCGGGAGTGGGCGCTCGGGCACTACTCGATCGCCGACATTCACCTGTTCCGCCTGTATTGGCGCTTCCGCAACTCGCTCAAGCCGGGGCCTGGCGAGTTCCCGAACCTCTCTTCCCACTACGGCCGGATGATGGCGCGCTCCGCCGTGCAACGAACCTGCGCGATCGAAGCAGCGATCGGATACGAATTGCCGGCGTAGGCGAAGGCTGATTGCCAAGCTCACTCCCAA
The DNA here is from genome assembly GCA_963799825.1 of uncultured Alphaproteobacteria bacterium. Taxonomy (GTDB): domain Bacteria; phylum Pseudomonadota; class Alphaproteobacteria; order Acetobacterales; family Acetobacteraceae; genus JAFKFI01. The sequence goes on along the minus strand of CAWCYL010000005.1, from coordinate 206,637 downwards.
GCTGACCAGACCTACGCGCCGTACTCGTCGTGCAGGCGCACCCAGGTCATCTTGGGGTGCTGAGGGCCCTCGTCCCGCCCCCTGGGCAGCAGGTCGAGGTAGTGGTACGCGCCGTTCAGCATGTCGAGGCCGCGCGCGTAGCATGAATAGGTGCGGAACACGCCGCCGTCGTCGTCCCTGTAGAACACGCTGATGCCGGGAAGCTCCGACGCCGACATTTCCCGTCGGTCGAAATTGTAGAAGATCTCACCCGTCGCCAGCACGTCCGGCGTGAACGACACGTTGAAGTCGAAGTTGAAGTCGTTGCTCATGGAAGAAACCCAGTTGAAGCTCCATCCCATGCGTTGACGGAACGCTTGCAGCTTCGCCAGCGGCGCACGCGAGACGGCGATGAATGTCGCGTCGCGCTGGTTGAGATGCACCGTGATGCCATTGAAATTGTCGGCCCAGAACGAGCAGCCCCGGCAACCGGCTTCCCACTCCGGGTCGAACATGAAGTGATAGACGATGAGCTGTCGGCGCCCCTCGAACAGCTCCGCCAGGGTCTCCGGCCCGTCGGGTCCGTCGAACACGTAGGGCTTGTCGACCTTGACCCAAGGCAGGTCGCGACGCCGCTGGCTGAGCCGGTCGCGCAGGCGGGTGAATTCCTTCTCCTCCGTCAATAATTGCGTACGTGCGCGCAGCCAGTCGTCCTGGGAAACCACCGCGTGGTCGGTCATCGTCGAATCTCCCGCCATACACACTTAACTACGGGGTTAACTGTCGACGCAGCGGCGGGGCGTGTCAACCGAAAACTGCGTCCGTGTGTCGGGGAGCCCGCTCGCACGCGCCTTGCTCGCACGGTAGACTGACGCGATGGAAGATCTCTACGACGTTCTGGGCGTGCAACGCGACGCCTCGCCCGAGGCGATCCGCGCCGCCTACCGCAAGCTCGCCAAGAAGCACCACCCGGACCTCAATCCCGGCAAGCCCGAGGCGGCCGAGCGGTTCAAGACGATCAGCCTCGCCAACGAGATCCTGTCCGATCCGGAGAAGCGCGGCCGCTACGACCGCGGCGAGATCGACGCGAGCGGTGCCGAGAAGCCGCCCGAGCGCGGCTTCTACCGCGAATACGGCGACGCCGGCGGGCGGACCAAATACCGCGCCAATGCCGGACTCGACCCCGAGGATCTGGAGGGCATCTTCGCCCAGGCGTTCGGCGGCGCCGGCCGGGGCGGACGCGGCTTCTCGGCGCGCGGCGCGGACGCCCAGTACGCGCTGACGGTGAGTTTTCTCGATGCCGCCAACGGCACGGTCCGCCGCCTCGCCATGCCGGACGGCCAGACGCTTGACGTCACCATCCCGGCGGGGCTGCGTGACGGCCACGTGCTGCGGCTGCGCGGCAAGGGCCATCCGGGCATCGGCGGCGGGCCGGCGGGCGACGCGCTGGTCGAGATCACCGTGGCCCCTCACCCCAGGTTCCGCCGCGAGGGCAACGACGTGATCCTCGCGTTGCCGGTCACGCTCAAGGAGGCGGTGCTCGGCGCGGCACTGGAGGTGCCGACGATCAAGGGCGCCGTGCGCCTCACCGTCCCCGCCGGCTCCGGCACCGGCACGCGGCTGCGCCTGCGTGGGCGCGGCATCGCCGGCGGGCATCAATACGTCGAGCTGCAGATCGTCGTGCCGCCGGGCGACGAGCCGGAGCTGGCGGCGTTCCTCAAGACCTGGAACCCGCGCCAGGCGTTCGATCCGCGGTCCGGGCTGGAGGGGACGTGATGGAGCTGGACAAGCTGGCCGGGCTGTTTCCGGACATGGAGCTGGTCGAGATCACCAGCTGGGTCGAGCGCGGCTGGGTGCAGCCCGAGCAGGACGGCGGCCGCCTGGTGTTCCAGGAGATCGACGTCGCCCGCGTCCGGCTGATCCGCGACCTGCGCCGCGATCTCGCCCTCGGCGAGGAGGCGGTGCCGGTCGTGCTGTCGCTGATGGACCAGCTCTACGAGATCCGCGGCCAGCTGCGCAGCGTGCTGCACGGGCTCGAGGCGCAGCCGCCGGACGTGCGCGCCTCGGTGCTGCGCGCGATGGGCCAGGGCTGAGGGCGCTTGCGCAGCGCCGGCCTCGTCGACCTGCAGGTGAACGGCTTCGCCGGCGTCGATTTCAACAGCACCGGCCTTACCGCCGACGCGCTCGAGCACGCGCTGCACGCGATGCTGCGCACCGGCGTCACGACCTGCCTCCCCACCCTCATCACGGCGCCCGAAAGCGTGCTCGCCGCGCGGTTCGCCGCCCTCGACGCGGCGGTGGCGGGCAGCCGGCTCGGTCCGCTGATGGTGCCCGGCTACCATCTGGAGGGCCCGTTCCTCAGTCCGCTCGATGGCTACGCCGGCTGCCACCCGCCTGAGGCGATGATCCCGCCCGACGCGGCATTCGTGGAGCGGATCGAGGCGGGGCTGCGGCGGCCGATCCTGCTGCTGACCCTCGCGCCGGAACTTCCTGGAGCCGTGGCGCTGATCCGCTGGTGCCGCGCACGGGGAAAAATCGTCGCCCTCGGCCACACCGCCGCCAACCGGGCGGAGATCGCCGACGCCGTCGCCGCCGGTGCCACGCTCAGCACCCATCTCGGCAACGCCGCCGCCCGCATCCAGCACAAATTCGATAATCCCATCATGGCGCAGCTCGCCGAGGACGGGCTCGCCGCCTGCTTCATCGCCGACGGCCTGCACGTCCCACCCTTCGCGCTCAAGGCGATGATCCGCGCCAAGGGATTCTTCTCCCGCAGCATCCTCGTCACCGACGCCACGGCCGCCGCGGCCTCTCCCACCGGGCGCTACGATTTCGCTGGCATGACGGTCGAGCGCACCCCAGCGGGCGAGGTCCGCGCGCCGGGCGGCAACGTGCTCGCGGGATCTTCCCTGACACTAGACCAGGCGCTGCGCAATCTCACCGCGTGGGGGATCGCCGAGGCGGGCGAGGCGATCCGCATGGCGTCGGTCTATCCGGCCCAGGCACTCCGGCCCGCGCTCGCGGCGCACGGCCAGGCGCTCCCCGATAGCGGAATAATCTGGTCCGGCGATCTCGCGCTCACCGGAATCCGATTGGGCGATCTCGCCGTCTGACCCTCACTCGCGCCGGGCGTTTTTGTTGCGATATACGGACGTTTTACCGCGAGCGACAGCGGCGCGGCGTCAGGTCGGCAAGAACGGCGGCGGCCAGGGGCGCAGCGAAGCCGGCGGCTTGGCCGGAGTGGCCGGACGCCGCCAGGTGAGCGCGTCGGGCGGGGGGTCGGAACGCCTGGCCGGCGCGGCGTGCGCCGCCTCCGCCTCGTCCTCCGACCGGGGCGGCTTGCGGGGCAGGCGCAGCGGCTCGGGCAGCGGATCGGTGGTCAGCTTGCGCCACAGCGGCCGCAGCAGCCGCCCCGCCTGCGGCGCCGCGAGCAGCAGCGCCCGCATCTCCGGCTCCTCCACCAACGCCCGCAGCGGGGCGACGAAACGCGCCAGATGATACCGCAGCAACACCGGCCCGCGCGGAATACGCGGCGGCCGGCGCATTGAGGTCGGGCGGTCGGCTGCCGGGCGTGGTGCCGGTGCTCCGGCGCGGCGCGGCGGCGAGCGTCCCGGCCGCGAAGCGGGCGTGCAGCGCGGCGAGACGCCGCTGCGTGCGTGCGAGATAGCGCCAGAGCAGCACCGCGAGCGGCCCCAGCGTGTCGTGCCGCCGCCCGATGCCCTCGGCCATCGCCCGCTTCAGCGCCTCGATGAAGAGGCCGAAGCGGTGGATCACGCCGGTCGGGGGCGGGGTGTGGCAAGGCATGGTCGGAGCATAGTGTTAGTTAGATAGATTGTCAAGTCCGAGCGGGTTCGCCGGGACCGTCATCAACTCGGATCGCCTGACGGCGCGTGTGTCCGTCTCGCTCAGCGCCCTGCCCTCGCCCGAGTGCTGCTTGGATACGCCTCCGCTTGACCCGACGCCGCCGGCCCAACAAGCTGCCCGCCGGCAATTCGGGGCGACGGAGAACGATGAACGCCATGGCGGCGGCGGCGCAGTACGAGGACACGGTCCGCCCCGAGTGGATCGACAACAACGATCACATGAACCTCGCCTATTACGTGCTGGTTTTTTCCAACGCGACCGACGCGCTGGCCCAGCGCCTCAGCCTGCCCGGCCGGCTGCGCGTTGCCCAGATGCACACGGTCTACCAGCGCGAGGTGACGCTCGGCGACCGGCTGCGCGTCGCCACCCACCTGCTCGCCGCCGACGCCTCGCGGCTGCACTTGTTTCACGAAATGCTCAACGCGGAACACGGGTATCGGGCGGCGACCCTGGAGATCGTGGCCGAGCACGAGACCGCCTTCACCCCACAGACCCGCGAGCGCATCGCCGCCCTACTCGCCCGCGAAACGCCGGACGGCGCCGGCCGCCGGATCGCCGTGCCGCGTCCGCGCGGGGGCGAAGGAGGCGGCGGGGAATGAGCGACGACCGGCGTGCCACAGCCGAGGTGGGAAAGAATAGCCCCCTCCCCTTGCGGGAGGGGGTTGGGGGAGGGGTCGCGCGGGAGATCGTCGGCGGAGGAGTCACCCACCTGGCAGGTGCAGCCCATCGGCACGATCGAAACGCCCTTCAAGACGATCGCCGACTGCCCCCGCAACGGCCGCCAGCTCAAGCCCGCCCCGCTCTGCCGCGCCCGCGTGCTGCCCGAGTTCGTCCCCGGCCTCGCGAGCCTGGAGGGGTTTTCCCACCTGATCCTGCTCTACTGGCTGGACCGCCCCGCGCACGATTTTTCCCTGGTCTTCACCCCGCCCTTCGACGACCAGCCCCGCGGCCTCTTCGCCACCCGCGGCCCCCGCCGCCCCAACCCGATCGGCCTCTCGGTGGTGGCGTTCGACGGCTTCGAGGGGCCGGATTGCCTCAAGGTGCGGTATCTCGATTGCTTGGACGGGACGCCGCTGCTCGATATCAAGCCGTATCTGCCAACCACGGATGCCGAGCCGGAGGCAAACATGGGCTGGCTCGCGCCGCACGCGACGCGATGAAATCGGCTGGGCCGCTGAATGATCGCTGAACAGTTCAGCGCCAACCGTAGCTAAACCAAGTGTAACCAAACGCCCTTAACGTCCGGAACGCTCTCAATCGGCCGGTGCCTCTGCCACTACCTCTTCGGGATCAATCTCATCAGCGTCAGTCTCGATTCCCTTACGGGCTTCTGGTCGTAAGCCTACTTCGGCACCTCGGATAATCTGGAGTGCCGAACGATATAAGATGGGTACTTCGTAGAAAATGCCGGTTGGGGCATCAGAGCGGCGAAATAAGCCTATCTTTGACAACAAATCAGCACGCGAATTACTTTCGCCGATGTCGACGTCCCAGAGAACGCTTAGCGTTTCGGCCGACTGCAGGCTCTTCTGCCTCGCAAGGCTTCAATCCAGGGCTTATAGGCAGAGGTACTCGGCGAAGATGGTGTTCGTCAGTCTGTTTTGGGATACGGGACCAAGCGCCGCCTTAAAGGATGCCCTCTCGAACAGGAGCTCCTCCGGCGGAGGAGCGGCTGCTTTTTCAAATCTTTGTAGTTGGTGTGTTCTCAGTGCAGAGCAGAATTGAATCAGTTCTCGCGGAGTCGCTTGGTCACGACCATCCTGAAGCCGGCCGCATATCCAAGCAAAAGTACGTGGATTCTTCCCCGTGTCGATCTTGTCCGGAAAAATCCGATCAATAAGCCGTTCCTGCTCGCCAATATTATTGAGGACCGCCTCACGGTCAACCCCGAGCGACTGACATAGCGCGTCACTTTGCAGTAGCCTTTTGATAAAGACATTGAATAACAAGCCATTATCCCACCGTAGGGTGGCTGTCCGTTCTGAACTCGCAGCGTGCGTCGCCTCCCGATAACCGGATGCGACGATTTTGTCCCAAATGTCGGAACGAATGAACAGCTTCGGCCTTATCCGATCAAGACCCGCCATGTCTTTATAGGCGCTGAAGAGGGCCCTAAGAGCGCGAGCTTCGATCTCTTCATTTCCGGCAAAAGCCACGTCGAGTCTATCCAGAAGAAGCCACACGGTCTGCCCCGACGCTCTGAGAGAGGCATTTAGTTTGCTTAATATCTCCTTAATCGGCCGAACGCCCTTATCACGGGCTTCCGTACCAGGCTCTGAAAAGGAAATTCTTCCGGTTACACCGGTGATCATACCAGTATTTGCATCAAAATGCGTAGTAGCTAGCACTTCCTTGGGCCTAAATGATCTTTTAACGTATTCAGATATCTTCCTCAATATCGTATTAAGACTCAGCTCTTGGCTAATAAGCTTCAACTCACCAAGATAATCGATGACATCTCTTAGTTCCTGATTGGATACACCTGCCTCTCGAGCCCTAACGGCGGCAACGGAGCAAAGATATAGTTTCCATAGTCCAATGAATTCGTCTTCTGTCGGCGGAAAGTCTGAGCGTATTTCATTGAAGGCCGGATCCTCGTCCGGGTTCTCGGCGGGGACAAGAAGTATGTCTCTGTCAAAGAGATCACCCTCCTTGTTCATCATCAGATGATATATAGCACTCTTCCCAGATCCCTTGGCGCCAAATATGATGTCAATACTTCCATTAAAAATCCTATTCCACTGGTCTGTCTCCACAAAGTCAACTTGGCCAATTCCTTGACCTCGTGCTCTGCTATGTCTGAGCCAAAATTCAGCGACTCGATTATGCGTTTCTTGTTCATGGATTATCCGACTCCGCCACACTGAGCACACCGCAATCGAGCCTAGAGCTGGTTGCGCGAACAGGATACCAGACTAGGGCCAGCCGTGGCGATGCATCAGCGATCGTCTCCTCCTACACGCGAACTGATCAGCCGCCCGCCGCCGGCCTCACCCACCCAAAAACTCCCCCATCCACCCCCGATAATCCCCATCCCGCGTCACCCGCGCCATAAACTCCCCCGAAGCCACCCCCTTGAGCTCCCTCGGCGCCACCCCATCCCGCAGCGCCTTCATCGTGTCGTGCACCGCCTGCGCCGCCGCCATGATTGGCTGGTGGCCTTGCAGCGCCACGCGCACGCGGCGGCTGGCGAGATAGTCGCGGTCGGCGAGGTCGCCCGCCCCGCCACCAATGATGATCGGGATGTCGATCGCCGCCGCCGCGGCGTCGAGCTGGGCGCGGTCCTTGAGGCCGACGAAGAAGAACGCATCCACCCCCGTCGCCGCATACGCCTTCGCCCGCGCGATGGCGTCCTCCGTGCTGGTCAGCCCCATCGCGATGGTCCGCCCGACGATCACCAGATCAGCATCCTGCCGCGCCGCCAGCGCCGCGCGCATTTTTCCCACGCCCTCCTCGATCGAGGTCAGCCCGCCGCCGCCCGCGCCGTACGGGCGCGGCAGCACGGTGTCCTCGATGGTGAGGGCGGCGACGCCGGCGGTCTCCAGCTCCTGCACCGTGCGCATCACGTTGAGCGCGTTGCCGTAGCCGTGGTCGGCGTCCACCAGCAGCGGCACGCTGCACGCGCGGTTGATGCGCAGCGCCTGGGCGGCGAACTCCGTCAGGGTGAGCACGATGAGGTCCGGCGCGCCGAGCACCGTCAGCGAGGCGGTGGAGCCGGCGAACATGCCGACCTCGAAACCCAAATCCTCCGCGATCCGCGCCGACAACGGATCGAACACCGAGGCCGGATGATAACATTTTTCTCCCGCCAGGATCGCCCGGAAACGCCTGCGCCGCTCGGTCCAGTTCATGTCTCGCCCGTCCTCCGTGAAACTATCCGATCAGCCCCGCCACCGCGCCGCTGGCACAGGTCGCCATCGTCCCCGACAGGATGGAGCGCACGCCGAGCGTCACCACCTCATGCCGCCGCTCGGGAATCATCGCGCCCAATCCGCCGATCAGGATGCCGCAACTGCCGAAATTGGCGAAGCCGCATAGCGCATAGGTCACGATCAGCCGCGAGTGCGGCGCCAGCGCGCCCGACGGCAGCCGCGCGAGATCGAGATAAGCAACAAACTCGTTGAGCACCGTCTTGCTGCCCATCAAAGCCGCCGCCACACCCGTCTCCGCCCACGGCACGCCGATCAGCCACATCACCGGGCGGAACGGCCAGGCGAACACACGCTGCAAGGTGATAGGCGCGCCGTCCAGCACCGGCAGCGCGGCGAGACAATTGTTGACCAATGCAACCAGCGCGACCGCCACGAGCAAGGTCGCGATGATCGCGACCAGCGGGCGGATGCCGTCCATCGTGCCCTTCACCACCGCGTCCATCGTGGTCAACGGCGGATCGGCAATGACAAGCCGCCCCTCCCCCGCGCCGTCCGCCCGGAACGGCACCATCAGCGCGGCGATGGCGAGTGCCGCCGGCGTCGAGATCACCGACGCGATGAGAATATTGCCGAGCGCGTTGGGGATCACCGGGGCGAGGAACGAGGCGTAGATCACCATCACCGTGCCAGCGACGCCGGCCATGCCGCAGCTCATCAGCGCGAACAATTCGCCCCGCTGCATCCGCGCGAGATAGGGCCGCACCAGCAGCGGCGCCTCGATCATGCCGAGAAAGATATGCACCGCCGCGCCGAGTGCCAGCGCCCCGCCGATGCCCAGCACGCGGCGCAGCAGCCAGGCGAACGCCGCCGTCACCCGTTGCAGCACGCCCCAATGGAACAGCACGGCGGCGAGCGCGCTGATCACCAGCACCAGCGGCAGCGCGTTGAACGCCAGGATGAAGCTCGCGCCGGGATGGTTTTCCACGAAGGGCAGCGGCGGCCCCGCGAGGTAGCCGAACACGAACGCCGTGCCCGCGTCGGTCGCCTTCTGCAACGCGATCGCCGCGTCGTTGACCACGAACAGCGCACGCCGCGCCTGCGGAATGCCGAGCAGCAGCGCCGCCAGCACCAGTTGCAGCGCGACACCGCCGATCACGGTGCGCCACGGGATCCGCCGGCGATCCTCGCTCAGCCCCCAGGCCAGACAGAAGATCGCCGCCAGGCCCAGCGCGCCCAACGCCCGCGCCCGATCAGGCGCGCGCGGGCTGGGGCTTGTTGAACGGGTGATACGGCGGGATCTCGCCGATCGCCTTCATGTCCACTTCCACCAAGGTCGGTCCCGAGGTCGCGAGCGCCTGCTCCACCGCCGCGCCAAGCTCCTCCGGCCGCTGCACCTTCCAGAACGGCATCCCCGCGACTTTCGCCAGCTCGCCGAGATCCGGCCCCATCAGATCGGCAAAATAGTTTCGCCCGCCATAGAGCGCGTTCTGGATGTGCTTGATGACGCCATAGCCGCGATCGTTCATCACGATCGTCACCATGTCGAGCTTTTCCTGCACCGCCGTCCACAGCTCGCCGACATTGAGGAAGAACCCGCCATCGCCGGTCATCACCACGACCTTGCGCCCGTTCGCGCCGATCGCGGCACCAATGCCGAGCGACAGGCCCTGGCCGATCCCCGCGCCCACCGGATAGACGTTGGTCTCCGGCGCGTACACCGGGAACAGCCGATGCCCCCAGGTGGTGTTGCTGATCGTCACGTCGCGCACCCAGAGCGCGTCGCGCGGCATCACTTTTCTCAGTTGCTCGGCGAAGCTGCCATAGGGACCAAGGCTCTCGGCGTACTCGGCGCGCACCTTCTCCTTCAGCCCGCGCACCTCATTGGTAAAGCCGGGATCGATTTTCGTCTTGCCCTGCAGCCGCTTGACCAATCCCTCCAGCGCCAGCCGCGCGTCGCCGCAGACAAAAAACTTGTTGGCATAGGTCCGGCCATTCGCCAGCGGGTCGGCTGTCGATCTGCAGCAGCTCGTCGGGGAACTTGATCGAGAACTCGCCGGTCTCGTGCCCGCGCAACCGCGAGCCGACAACGAGTAAAAGATCGGCGGTCCGGTACAGCTCCTCGATGCGCGGCTGGCCGTTGCCGTTGAAACCACCGAGGTTGAGCGGATGGTCCTCCGGCACGCTGCCGCGCCCTTGCAGGCTCGTCACCATGCCGAACCCCATGTCGAGCAGCCGCGCCGCCGGCCCGCCCGCGTGGCGCGCGCCGGCACCGAGCCACAGCATCGGCCGCTTGGCCTTCGCCACTCGCGCGGCGAGCTCGTCGAGCGCCGCCTCGGACGGGGGCAGCGGCGCCGGCAGCGGCAGGGAAAAAGAATCGAACGACGGCCGCGCGATCTCCGTGCGCTGGATGTCGATCGGCACCTCGACGCTCACCGGCCCCATCGGCGGCGTCAGCGCATCGACGGCGGCGCGCGTCAGGATGCCAAGCGCCTGGTCGGCCGAGCGGATGCGGTAGGCGGATTTCGATACCGCGCCGAGCATGGTGAGCTGGTCGTACGCGTCATGCACGGTGCCGATGCCGCGATCGGCGAACTTGGTCGCGGTCTGGCCGGTGAGGTGCAGCATCGGCGTCGCCGCGAAGCGCGCTTCCACAAGGCTGCCTACCGCGTTCGCCGCCCCCGGCCCGGTGCTGCTGAAGAACGCTCCGAGCTTGCCGGTGACGCGCGCGTAACCGTCCGCCATGTGGCCGCCGCCCAGCTCGCCCCGCGCCATCACGAAGCGGATCGCGTTGCGCCGCCCGATCCCGTCCAGCATCGGGATGTTGTGGATCGACACCACGCCGACCGCCGTGGAGATGCCGCAATGGGCCAGGAACTCGGCGATCAGGTCGCCGACATTGTACTCGCTGCTCATGTCCATTCTCCCCGGCTCTCGCGGGAAGGCTGGATCACGCGCTCTGGCGCGTCAACACGGGGTGCGCGAACGCCGCCTCCATCTCCCGCCGGAAGCGGTACGCCTCATCGGCCGCGTCGACCCGCACATCGTCCCAGGTCACGCACCGCCCCGCAGGCACATCGCGCACCAGCGGCACCCGGCTCGCCAACCCGATCGGCAATCCGCCAACGGCGAGACTCGCCTCCGCCGGCATCAGCCGCCCCCAGACGCAGGCGCCGCCCTCGCCATCCAGCACCTCGCCTGCCCGCAAGTCGCGCTTGGCCGTCGCCACCACATCGCCGCGGAACCCGGTCGCGGCACCTGTCGCCTCGCCGCGCAGCGCCGCCGACAGGATGGAAACGTTCAGCTCCAGCCCGATCAGATGGAACGGCCGGTACAGCGCCGAGACCCGCCCCGACGCATCCGTGACGACCCCGTATTCCTTGAAGCAGCGCATCGTGTACGGGTTCTCCGTCTCGAACACGACGTACACGCCCCAGCGCAAATCCCGCTCCACCGGGCGGCCGTCGCGCTGCACGGAAGAAATCACCTCCACCTGTCCCGCGTGATGCAGCGCGCCGTCATGATTGCCGGACGCAGCACGCGCGCCAGATCGTCGGTGCCGACCGGTGGGAACGCCAGTCCATCGGGCGGCGGCGTGAGCCCTGTCACGTTGGCGACCGCCGCCATCTCGATGCCGGACTTCGTGCCGTCGAGGAAGGAATTAAACATCTGCGGGTTCATCCCGCCCTCGCGCGCGGCCTCCGGCGAGAGGCCGTAATAGCCCCACACCGTCTCCGGCGTGGAGGCGTGGAACTCGGGCAGATATTTTGTTCCTTTCCCCGCCGCGATCACCGAAAAGCCGCAGGCGCGCGCCCAGTCCACCATCTCGCAGATCAGCGCCGGCTGGTCGCCATAGGCGAGGCTGTAGACCACGCCCGCCCGCTCCGCCTGCCGCGCCAGCAGCGGACCGGCCAGCACATCCGCCTCGACATTCACCATGACGATATGCTTGCCCTCGGCGATCGCCCGGCGTGCATGGCCGATGCCGACGCCGGCGTGGCCGGTCGCCTCCACCACTACCTCGATGTCGTCGCCGCCGATCATCGCCGCCGCGTCGTCGGTGAAGCGGGTCGCGGCGATGCGCTCCTCGCGCCAGCCGACGTTGCGGCACGCGGCCCGCGCGCGATCGGGTGCCAAGTCAGCAATCGCCGCCACCTCCAGCCCCGGCGTCGTCGGTACCTGTGCCAGGAACATGGAACCAAATTTCCCCGCGCCGATCAGCCCGACCCGCACGGGCCGCCCGGCGTCCAGGCGCTTCTGCAGCAGGCGATGGAGGTTCATGGCGGCGTGCTCCCGGTTTTCTCCCTTTAACCGCGCGGCTCTTGCTGGTGGAAGCCCCTTCCGCCCATCCTCCACTGGTCAGGGCATAAGGAAAGAAGATGGCGGACGAGGTGGAATGGCGCCGGCTGCGCGCCGACGAGTTGCGCGAGCGCGCCCAGCGCGACGCGATGGTGATCCTGCCGGTGGGCTCGCTCGAACAGCACGGCCCGCATCTGCCGGTCGAGGTGGACAGCCTGCTTGGCGAGACCGTCGCGATCCGCACCGCGCGCCTCATGGCCGAGCGCGGCCAGCCCGTGCTGGTGCTGCCGATGCTATGGACCGGCCTCTCCGAGCACCACATGAGCTTCGGCGGCACCATCACGCTCGACCTGCCGACGTTCTCCGCCGTCATCGAGGGCGTCTGCCGCTCGGTGCTGCGTCACGGCTTCAGGCGGATCGTGCTGCTCAACGCGCATGGCGGCAACGAGAACGCCTTGCGGAACTGCACCGACGAGCTCAGCGTGAAACTCGATGCGCCGATCGTCCAGTTCACCTACTGGTACGCCGCCGCCGAGCCGATCGGCGCGATCCTCGAGACGCAGACCGGCCTGTCGCACGCCTGCGAGGCGGAGACCTCGATGATGATGGCGCTGCGTCCCGAACTCGTCGCGCGCGACCGCATCCCGCTCGCCAAGGTGAACCGCGCGCCGGATGTATCCGATGTCGTGGGAAGCGGCGTCTATCGCTGGCGCTCGATCGCCAGTCGCTCGGCCTCCGGCGTGCTGGGCAACCCCGAGGCGGCAACTCCGGAAAAAGGCAACCGCCTGCTCGACGCGGTGACGCGGGCGCTCGCCGACAAGCTGTGCAACGAGGAACTCTGGAAGCTCGATTGGAAGTAGCCGCGCCGGCTGGCCGCCGTTCGGCACGACTGCTACGGTTTGCGCGCACGAGGGAGAGGAAACGCGAATGCCGATGATGACCGGCAAGCAGGCGCTGCTCGCGCTGCTGAAGCAGGAGGGGGTAAAAGTGCTGTTCGGCAATCCGGGCACCACCGAGCTCGCGCTGATGGACGCGCTCGCCGGCGAGACCGAGCTGCGCTACGTGCTCGGCCTGCAGGAGGCCACCGTCATGGGCATGGCCGACGGCTACGCCCAGGCGTCCGGCCAGCTCGCCTTCTGCAACCTGCACGTCGCCCCCGGCCTCGGCAACGCGATGGGCATGTTGTACGACGCGGCGAAGGCCGGTGCGCCGATCCTCGTCACCGCCGGCCAGCAGGACCAGACATTTTCCCTCACCGAGCCGCTGCTATGGGGCGACATCGTCGAGATGGCGCGGCCGCTGGTGAAATGGGCGGTCGAGGTGCATCGCGTCGAGGATCTGCCGCGCATCGTCCGCCGCGCCGCCAAGGTGGCCCTCGCGCCGCCGATGGGCCCGGTGTTCATCGGCCTGCCCGGCGACGTGCTGAACGCGTCCGCCGACCTCGATCTCGGCGCCAGCACGCGCATCGCAACGGGGCTGCGCGGCGACGCGCAGGCCGTCGCACAGGCCGCGTCGATGCTGGCGCGCGCCGACAATCCGGTCATCATCGCCGGCGACGCGGTGGCGCAAGGTGGCGCACTCGACCAGCTCGCCGCATTGGCCGAACAGCTCGGCGCGCCGGTCTACGACGAGACCGTGCCGAGCCGGTGCAACTTCCCCACCACGCACAAGCTGTATCGCGGCAGCCTGCCGCGTCTCGCGCATCCGGTGCGAAACATCCTCTCGCAGCACGACCTCGTGCTGTCGGTCGGCGCCGACCTGTTCACCATGTCGCTGCCGGCGAATGTCGAGGCGCTGCCGGAAGGGATGCCGCTCATCCACATCGACACCAACCCGTGGGAGCTCGGCAAGAATTTTCCCACGACCGTCGCGATCCTTGGCGAACCCCGGACCACCCTGCCCGATCTGTCCGACGCGCTCGCCCGCGCCCTGACAGCGGGACAGCGCGATCACGCGCGCGCTCGGGGCGAGACCGTGCAGGCGGAGAACTTCGCCGAGCTCGCGCAGCTCAGATCGCGCGCGAAGGAACTGGAGAACGCCTCGCCGGTGCAGCCGCTGGCGCTGCTCGCCGCGATCGGCGAGATGCTGCCGGACGACGCGGTGGTGATCGACGAGACGATCTCGTCTGGTGCCGGGCTGCGTCGCCTGCTGCGGAGCACCGATCCGCAGAGCTTCTTCGGCCTGCGCGGCGGCGGCATCGGCTGGGGGCTGCCCGGCGCGGTCGGCGTCAAGCTGGCGCTGCCGGACCGGCCGGTGGTCGCGCTGATCGGCGACGGCAGCTCGATGTATTCGATCCAGGCGCTGTGGACGGCGGCGCACGAGAAGCTGTCGATGGTCTTCGTCATCCTCAACAACAGCTCGTACCGCATCCTCAAGCTGCGCACCAACGCGATGAAGTCCCTGGCGGCGCAGACCGACACCTATGTCGGCATGGACCTCACCGATCCGCGCATCGACTTTGTCGGGCTGGCGACCAGCCTCGGCCTCGCCGCGCACCAGGCGAGCACGGTTGCCGAGGTGCGCGAGCTGCTACCGCGCGCGCTGGCCGCAGGCGGGCCGGTGCTGATCGACGTGGAGATGGACCGCAATTACAAGCCAGTCTGAGGCTAATTTCGGGGGAAACGAAGCATGACCATACTCGTGATCGGCGGCACCGGGTTCATCGGCAGTCGCCTTGTCCGCCTGCTCGCCGCGCAGGGCGAGGAGGTCGCCTGCATGGACATCAATCCCGGCGCGCATTCCTTCGCCGATCTCGGCAAGCAGGTTTCCGTCACGCGCGGCGACGTCACGCAGTTCGACGACGTGATGGGCGCGGTGCTCGGCGCGAAGCCGTCGCGCGTGATCAATCTCTCCTACCTGCTCGGCAGCGAGCACGCGCCGCATTTCGCGACCAAGCTCAACATCCTCGGCATGGACAATTGCTTCGAGGCGGCGCGGCTGGCCGGCGTCAACCGCGTGGTGTTCGCCAGCTCCCTGGCGGTCAACGGCCAGCAGCGGCATTTCGGCGAGCGCGCCGTCACCGAGGACGATTTCCGCCACGGCGACTACCAGTACGCCGTGCACAAGATCTTCAACGAGTGGCAGGCGAAGGACTACGCCGACAAATACGGCATGACGATCACCGCCGTGCGCCCCGCCAACGTGACCGGGCCGGACAAGGTGCGCGGCTCGGTGGATCACGTGAACATCATCACGCAGCCGGCGCGCGGCAAGCCGATCTCGTTGCCGCACAAGGACGCGATGCGCTGCCCGATCCATGTCGACGACATCGCGGAAGTGTTCGCCCGCGTGCTGATGACGGACAAGCCGAAGCACGCCGTCTACAACACGGGCGGCACCGCGATCAGCCTCGGCGACCTCGCCGCGATGGTGCGCGAGTTCCTGCCCGACGCGAAGATCACCTTCCAGCACGAAACCGGCGGCAAGGAGAGCTCCGGCAACTACCTGATCGACAACACGCGGCTGGTGCAGGAATTCGGCGTGCAGGACCGCCCGTACCGCGAGCGGGTGCTGCAGATCATCAACGAGGTGCGCAAGCAGGAGGGGCTGCCGACCGTGGGGTGAGCGACCAGCTTCACCGCGTCACACCGTCATGGCCGGGCTTGACCCCCTGTTGTCCGGTTTAGCCTCAAGTCAAAGCTCGCTCTCGCCCAACTACTCCGTCGTCATCATCGGGCTAGTCCCGATGATCCACGACTTTGCGGAATGGAAACAGCCACCCAAGCTGTCGAACTCGCCAGAACATTTAAACCAGACACCAATGGGACAAGCCCGGCCATGACGGAGTCCAATGCGCCAGAGAGCGGTCAGCGCAACGACGCGTTGATCTTGTCGAGCGCCTTCGAGCCCGGGCATAGCGCCGCCTCGTCCAGCTCGTTGAACGGGGTTTCGACCGTGCCGAGATAGGCGTGCAGGTCGCGTGGCTCGGCATCGACATAGAGCAGCCCGGTGACGATCTCGCCCACCGCGTGGTGCTGCTGCAGATAGTCCATCGCCGCGACGCGATCGTGAACGTCGTAGTCGTCGGCAAGCTTGCGCAACCGCAGCATCGAGCCGTCGTGCTGGCGCACGGTCTCGACCGAGCCGGGCGCGTACTCCACCGTGATCTCGTCACGCGCAGAGATGTAGTCGAGCCGGTTCACCGCCTCGTTGTGCTCGCGCACATAATCGAAACTCTTGGTGCTGCCTTCGTGATTGTTGAACGCGACACAGGGCGAGATGCAGTCGATGAACGCGGCGCCCTGGTGCGCCAGCGCCCCCTCGATCAGCGGCACGAGCTGCGCCTTGTCGCCCGAGAAGCTGCGCGCGACGTAGGTGGCGCCGAGTTGCAAGGCGAGGCCGACCATGTCGATCGCCTCGTCGTTGTTGGTCAGGCCGCGCTTGCTCTTGGCCCCCTTGTCGGCGGTGGCGGAGAACTGGCCCTTGGTGAGCCCGTACACGCCGTTGTTCTCGACGATGTAGACCATGTTCACGCCGCGCCGCATCGCGTGGGCGAACTGGCCGAGGCCGATCGAGGCGCTGTCGCCGTCGCCCGACACGCCGAGATAGATCAGGTCGCGATTGGCGAGGTTGGCCCCGGTGAGCACCGACGGCATCCGTCCATGCACCGAGTTGAAGCCGTGCGAGGCGCCGAGGAAGTAGGTCGGCGTCTTGGACGAGCAGCCGATGCCCGACAGCTTGGCGATGCGGTGCGGCGGCAGGTCCATCGAGAAGCAGGCCCACACGATGGCCGCGCTGATCGAATCGTGCCCGCAGCCGGCGCAGAGCGTCGATACCGCGCCCTCGTAGTCGCGCCGCGTGAAGCCGAGCCCGTTCCTCGGCAGGTCGGGGTGGTGCAGCTTCGGTTTCGGCAGAAACGTCATGGTGCGGTCTTCCTGAACGGAACGATCTTGAGCGAGGACGCCTTCTCCGCGATCGCGTCGGCGATGAAGCGCGCGGTGATCGGCGTTCCCTCGTAGTGCAGCACGCGGCTGAGCTTCTTCGGGTCGATCTCGCCCTCGTTGATCAGCAAAGTGCGAAGCTGCGCGTCGCGGTTCTGCTCGACCACGAACACCTGCTCGTGCGTGGCCACGAAATCCAGCACGTCGTCGTGGAACGGGAAGGCGCGCACGCGCAGCAAATCCACGCCGACGCCCTGCTCGGCCAGCAGCTCGACCGCCTCGCTCATCGCCGGGCTGGTCGAGCCGTAATAGATCACGCCGAGCGCGGTCGGCTCCGCCGCATCCTGCCGCACCGGATGCGGCACGATCTGCTTGGCGGTGTCGAACTTCCTGAGCAGGCGCTCCATGTTTTCGATGTAGTGCACGCCCTCCTCGGTGTAGCGGGCGTTGCGGTCCTTGGTCGTGCCGCGGGTGAAGAATGCGCCGCGTGTCGGGTGCGTCCCCGGATAGGTGCGGTAGGCGATGCCGTCGCCGTCCACGTCGCGATAGCGGCCGAATTCCTTGCCGGCGCTCAGTTCCTCGGCGGTCATCACCTTGCCGCGATCCATCCGGCGGCTGTCGTCCCACTGGAACGGGGCGCAGAGGCGCTCGTTCATCCCGATGTCGAGATCGAGCATGACGAACACCGGGGTTTGCAGCCGATCCGCGAGGTCGAACGCCGCCGCGCCGAATTCGAAGCATTCGTGCGGGTCCTCGGGGAACAGCAGCACGTGCTTGGTGTCGCCGTGCGAGGCGTAGGCGCAGCTCAGCACGTCCGATTGCTGGGTGCGCGTCGGCATCCCGGTGGACGGGCCGCCGCGCTGCACGTCGAAGATCACCGCCGGGATCTCGGCGAAATAAGCCAGCCCGATGAATTCCTGCATCAGCGAGATGCCGGGGCCGGAGGTCGCGGTGAAGGCGCGCGCGCCATTCCACGCGGCACCGACCACCATGCCGATCGACGACAGCTCATCCTCCGCCTGCAAGATCCCGAATTTTTTGCCTTTCGTCGTCGGATCGACGCGCAGGCGGTTGCAGTAGTTGGTGAATGCCTCGGCCAGTGATGAGGACGGCGTGATCGGATACCAGGCGCACACCGTGGCGCCACCGTACACCGCGCCCAGCGCCGCGGCGGCGTTGCCGTCGATCGAGATGCGGTCGCCCACCGCGTCGGCGCGCCGCAGCCGCAGCCCGATCGGGCATTGCAGATTGGCCAGCGCGTAGTCGCGACCCATGTGCAGCGCGTGGATGTTGGCCGCGATCAGCTTGTCGCGCCCCTTGAATTGTTCCGCCAGAAGC
Source organism: uncultured Alphaproteobacteria bacterium (assembly GCA_963799825.1). Taxonomy (GTDB): domain Bacteria; phylum Pseudomonadota; class Alphaproteobacteria; order Acetobacterales; family Acetobacteraceae; genus JAFKFI01. The sequence continues at coordinate 188,408 of CAWCYL010000005.1, read as the reverse complement.
GTCTCGATCACGGTCACATCCATGTCGAGCAACGCGGAGAGCGCGCCGATATAGATGATATTCTTGAACAGCTGTCGCTGGCGCGCGTCCTTGTATTCGCGGTTGCACATCTCGGTCAGCGGCACGCCGAGCACCGTGATGTCGGAGCGGAATTTCGACGCCGGCAGCGGCTTCGTCGAATCGTAGAACAGATAGCCGCCCGGCTCGATGCCCGCGACGTCCTGGTTCCAGGTCTGCGGGTTCATCGCCACCATGAGGTCGGTCCCGCCGCGCGCGCCGAGATGGCCCGCCTCGGACACCCGCACCTCGTACCAGGTGGGCAGACCCTGAATGTTCGATGGGAAGATGTTGCGCGGTGCCACGGGGATGCCCATGCGCAGGATCGACTTGCCGAACATCGTGTTGGCGCTGGCCGAGCCTGAGCCGTTCACGTTGGCGAAGCGGACGACGAAGTCGTTCACCCGCTGCATCGGGGCGATTTCTAGTGTCTGGAGCATGCGTGGCCTGTCTGTCCGTTTGCCGCCTGGGCCATGTCGAGAAGGAAGCGCTGCATGTCCCACGCACCGGTCGGGCAGCGTTCGGCGCAGAGGCCGCAATGCAGGCAGACGTCCTCGTCCTTCACCATCACCCGATGGGTCTTGAGGACATCGGAGACGTAGAGATCCTGCGTGACGTCACGGGCCGGCGCGATCAGCCGCTCGCGCAACTCGCCCTCCTCGCCATTGTCGGTGAAGTTGATGCAGTCCACCGGGCAGATGTCGACGCAGGCGTCGCACTCGATGCAGAGCGTCTCGGTGAACACGGTCTGCACGTCGCAATTGAGGCAGCGCTGCGCCTCCTTGAACGCCAGCGCCACGTCGAAGCCGAGTTCCACCTCCTGCTTGATGTCGCGCAGCGCGACCGCCTTCTCCTTCAGCGGCACGCGGAAGCGCAGATCGTTGGAGACGTCGTTGTCGTAGCTCCACTCGTGGATGCCCATCTTCTGGCTGGCCAGCGAGAAATCCGGCGGCGGGCGGTCGCGCAGATCCTCGCCGTTGCACGCCTTGTGGATGGAGATCGCCGCCTCGTGACCGTGCGCCACGGCCCAGATGATGTTCTTCGGCCCGAACGCCGCGTCGCCGCCGAAGAACACTTTTGGATGCGTCGACTGCATCGTGATCTCGTCCACCACCGGCATCTTCCAGCGGTCGAATTCGAGGCCGATGTCGCGCTCGATCCAGGGGAACGCGTTCTCCTGGCCGACCGCGACCAGCACGTCGTCGCACGGGATCATCTCGTCGGGCTCGCCGCTCGGCACCAATTTTCGTCGCTTCTTGTCGTCGTACTCGGCGCGCACCTTCTCGAACAGGACGCCGGTGAGACGCCCATCGGCGTGGACGAATTCCTTCGGCACGAGGAAGTTGATGATGGGAATGTCCTCGTGCATCGCGTCCTCCTTCTCCCAGGGGGACGCCTTCATCTCCTCGAAGCCGGAGCGGACGATGACCTTCACCTCCTCGCCGCCGAGACGGCGGGCGGAGCGGCAGCAATCCATCGCCGTGTTGCCGCCGCCGAGCACGATCACGCGGCGGCCGATCTTGGTGATGTGGCCGAACGACACCGAGGAGAGCCAGTCGATGCCGATATGGATGTTGGCGGCTCCCTCCTGCCGGCCGGGGATGTCGAGGTCGCGGCCGCGCGGCGCGCCGGAGCCGACGAACACCGCGTCGTAGCCCTCGCCGAGCAACGCCTTGAGGCTGTCCACCCGCTCGCCGAGCCGCATCTCCATGCCGAGGCCGGTGATGTAGCCGACCTCCTCGTCGATCACCGCTTCGGGCAGGCGGAATTTCGGGATCTGGCTGCGGATCATGCCGCCGGCGCGCGCGTCGCTGTCGAACAGCACGAGCTCGTAGCCGAGCGGTGCCAGGTCGCGCGCCACGGTGAGCGAGGCAGGGCCGGCGCCGATCAGCGCAATTCGCTTGCCGTTGCGCTGTGTTGTCGGCGTCGGTAGCCGGTCCTTTATGTCCCCTTTGTAATCCGCGGCGACGCGCTTGAGCCGGCAGATCGCCACCGGCTCGTCCTCCACCCGGCCGCGCCGGCAGGCGGGCTCGCACGGCCGGTCGCAAGTGCGGCCGAGGATGCCGGGAAAGACGTTGGAATTCCAGTTGACCATGTAGGCGTCGGCATAACGGCCGGCCGAGATCATGCGGATGTACTCGGGGACTGGCGTATGGGCTGGGCACGCCCATTGGCAATCCACGACCTTATGAAAATAGTCGGGATTCCGAATGTCGGTAGGCTGCAAGACGATCCCTCCGAGGGTTCTGGAGACCCTGTTCCTTCGGCACGGTTCATGCGCGTTCAAGCGTCCGGCGCGCGCGGGGGAAGCTGGCTCGATTCGCCGCCCGGTCGCCCCCTCGCGGCGGACCCTATGCGGAAAACACCCGGTCATCAACAGCGCCACCCGGAGAGCGGATCTGCGCCGGACGAGGGCCTTGTCCGGCGCCCGCCGCCCGGCTTGCGGGCACCGGGCCGAGCCGCCAATGTCGGTCGCATCATCAGGTGCGAGGGTGCGGGAGATGAGTGAAGACCTGCTTTACGAGATCCGCGACGGGATCGGCTACGTCACCTTCAATCGGCCGCAATCGCGCAATGCGCTCACCTTCGCGATGTACGAGCGGCTGGCCGAGATCTGCGCCTCGGTCGGGGAGGACCGCACGGTGCGCGCGCTGCTGCTCACGGGCTCGGGCGAAAAAGCCTTCGCGGCGGGGACCGACATCAGCCAGTTCCGCGCCTTCAAGGAGCCGCAGGACGCGATCGACTACGAGGCGCGGATCGACCGCGTGCTGGGCGCGCTGGAACGCTGCCCGATCCCCTCCGTCGCCGCGATCTCCGGCGCCTGCACCGGCGGCGGCGCGGCGATCGCCGCGTGCTGCGACATCCGCGTCGGCGCCGCCAACGCGCGCTTCGGCTTCCCGATCGCGCGCACCCTGGGCAACTGCCTGTCGATCTCCAACTACACCCGCCTCGCCGCCCTGATCGGCCCGGCGCGGACCAAGGAGATCATCTTCACGTCGCGCCTGGTGGAAGCCGAGGAGGCGCGCTCGCTCGGGTTGCTGAGCGAGGTGCTGCCCGACCATGCCAGCCTGCTCGCGCGCGGCGAGGCGCTGGCGCGGCTGGTCGCCGGCCAGGCGCCGCTCACCCTGCGGGCCACCAAGGAGGCGCTGCGCCGCATCAAGGAGAAAATGGCCCCCGACGAGGGCCGCGACCTCATCCTGATGTGCTATATGAGCGAGGATTTCCGCGAGGGGATGGACGCGTTCCTCAACAAGCGTGCGCCGGAGTGGCGGGGGAAGTAGCGTATCGCCGTGAATGCCGGCCGAACATGCCGGCGACGCTGAGCCGAAGGAGAGACGACGATGGCCAAAAGTCGGGATCGCGGGGGTCGCGAGCCCAAGAAGCCGAAGGCGAACAAGAAGGTGGCGCCCGCGGCGTCAAGCTTCCTGCGGCCGCAGCCGACCGATAAGCACGCTCCCGCGAAGTCACCAGGATCGGCCACGCCCGCCGACAAGTCCTGAACCTCGGAGGCTGACGCTCACGACGGCCCGTCCCCGAGCGAAGCTCGTACTCCGGCCAGCGCCTCCAGGTGCCGCTCGTGCTCTCCCGCGAACCGCAGCACGAGATGGCTCGCCCCCGCGCGGACGTAGCCCGCCAGCCATTCGGCCGCGCCCGCCGCCGAGCCGGCGTAGTGGACCTGCCGCGCGCGGATCACGGCGGCGGGTTGGCCGTAATAGTGCTCCAGGAACGCGCTCAAGCGCGCGTCCGCCCGCGCCGCATCGTCGTCGATCGCCAGGGTCAGATACATCGCCCCGGTCAGCTGCGCGGGATCGCGGCCGGCCGCGCGCGCGGTCGCCCGGATCTCCGCCCACTGCGCGGAGAACCGGCTCGCATCCGGCCCGTTCGGGAACCAGCCGTCGAAGTGCTTGCCGACCCGCTCCAGGCTCGCCGGTCCGTTGCCGCCGATCCAGATCGGCGGGCCGCCCGGCCGGTGCGGCATCGGGCCGAGCACCGCGTCGCGCACCCGCCAGCGCCCGTCCCAATCCACCTTCTCCCCGCTCCACAGCGCGCGGCACAGGCGCAGCCCCTCCATCATGCGCCCGATGCGCTTGTCCCACGGCACGCCGCACGCCTCGAACTCCGCTCGAATGTTCGCCACGTCGCTGGCGATGCCGACACCGAGGATGAAGCGGCCCTCGCTGATCTGATCCAAGGTCGCGACCTGATGGGCGAGCAGCACCGGATTGCGTAGCGCCGGCAACAGCACCGCCGTCCCCAGCTCCATCCGCGGCGTCCGCACCGCGACGGCCGCGAGCAGGGTCATGGGATCGTGGCGCGGCCGGGCCGTCACCGAGTCGCCCACCCAGATCGAATCGTAGCCCAGCGCCTCCGCGCGCGCCGCCAGTTCGAGCAGCGGCGCGGCTTCGGGCCGGCCTTGCATCACCTGCTCGCGGGTCGGCAGCAGATATCCGATCTTCGTCATCGCGCGTCGTCTCCTCGTCTTTGCGGCGCGGCACTCTACCCCAGCTGCCCGTTCGCGGGCATCCTGCGCCGATGACCCGCCCCGACCCGATCACCGCCGAACTGTTCCGCAACACGCTCACCGCGCTCGGCGACGAGATGGCGCTGACGATCTACCGCACCGCCTATTCCGGCGTGCTCAAGAACATCATGGATTTCTCCGCCGCGATCTGCGACGCCGAAGGCCGCCTCGCCGCCCAGGGGCTCAGCCTGCCCGGCCATCTGTGCAGCATCCCCGTCGCCCTCCAGGCCGCGCTGCGCCATTTTTCTCCCGACATCGCCGAAGGCGACGTGCTGGTGCTCAACGACCCCTATGACGGCGGGATGCACCTTCCGGATATTTTCGTTTTCAAGCCGATATTCGCTGACGCTCGCATCATCGCTTATGGCGCGACGATCTGCCACCACACCGATGTCGGCGGCCGCGTGCCGGGGTCGAACGCATCCGACAGCACGGAGATCTACGCCGAGGGGCTGCGCATCCCGCCGTTGAAGCTGTACGAGCGCGGCCAGCCCAACGCCACGCTATTCCGCATGATCGAGCGCAACGTACGCCTCCCCGCGCGTGTGTTCGGTGATCTGCGCTCGCAGCTCGCCGCCTGCGAGATGGCCGCGCGCGGCATGGCCGATCTCGTCGCGCGACACGGCGCGGACGGCGTGCGGCGGTTGATGGCCGACACGATGGACTACAGCGAACGCCTCACCCGCCATTGCCTCGCCGAGCTGCCCGATGGCGAAGCCACGTTCACCGACTGGATCGACGACGACCAGATCGACGTGGGGCGCCCGATCCCGCTGGTCTGCACCGTGCGCAAGTGCCGCGACGCGATGGAGATCGACTGGACCGGCAGTGCGCCACAGGTGAAGGGTGCGATCAACAACACCTGGAGCTACACCGCCGCCGCCTCGTTCACCGCCGCGAAGTCGGTGCTCTCGGTAAACATGCCGAACAATGACGGCGTGTTCCGCCCGATCACCGTCGTCGCGCCCGAGGGCACCATCATGCACGCGCTGCCGCCGGCCGCGTGCGCGGCGCGCGGCCTTACCGGGTTCCGCGCCGCCGATTGCTGCTTCGGCGCACTGGCGATGCTGTACCCCGACCGGGTGTTCGCCGCCTGCGAGGGCGGCAATACCGGCATCACCATCGGCGGCTACGACGCGGAGCGAAAGCCGTTCATCTACGTCGATTTCCTGTCCGGCGCCTGGGGTGCGCGGCCCTGGGCGGACGGACCCGACGCCAACACCAGCATGTTCGCCAACATGGCAAGCTTCAGCGTCGAGGTGATCGAGGCGGAGAACCCGCTGGAAGTGCTGGATTACGCGATGGTGCCGGACACCGGCGGCGCGGGGCGATTCCGCGGCGGCGTGTCGCTGCGCCGCACCTGGCGGATGCTCGCCGACGAGGGAATCCTTCAGGTGCGCGCCGATCGCCAGACGCACCGGCCCTACGGCCTGCAAGGCGGCGGCCCAGGTGCGGCCGGGCGCAACGTGCTCGATCCGGGCCTGCCCACCGAACAGAAGTTGCACGCGAAACTGACCATGAATTTGCATCGCGAACAAGTATTCCGCCACGAGCTGCCCGGCGCGGGCGGCTGGGGCGATCCGCTGGATCGTGATTCTTTCGCTGTGGAGAAGGATCTGCGCGACGGTCTGGTCACGATCGAAGGTGCCGCGCGCGACTACGGCGTTGTCGCGTCAGGCGACCCGCCGCGGATCGACCATACGGCGACCGAGGCGCTGCGCGCACGACTGCGCGCAACCCGCGCGCCCCTTCAGGCCGTCGCGTGGGAGTCGGGAGAATGAGTCTCCGCATCGGCATCGACATCGGTGGCACCTTCACCGATCTGGTCGCCTTCGCCGCCGACGGACGGGTGCTGACGCGCAAGGTGCTGTCCACGCCGCACGACTATGCCGACGGCATCGTCGCCGGGCTCGCCTCGCTGCTTGCCGAAGCCGGCAGCGAGATCGGCGAGGTGCTGCACGCCACCACGGTCGGCTCGAACACCATCCTCGAGGGCAAGGGCGCGCGCACCGCGCTGATCACCACCGAGGGTTTCCGCGACGTGCTGGAGATCCGCGACCTCAGGATGCCGCGACTCTACGACATGCACTGGACCAAGCCGCCCGCGCTGGTCGAGCGGCGGCTGCGGCTGGAAATCCGCGAGAAGATCGCCCCCGACGGCACCGTCCGCGTGCCGCTCGACGGGGCCAGCCTCGCGGCTGCGGTGGAAACCCTGCGACGCGAGCGGGTCGAGAGCCTCGCCGTGTGCCTGCTGCACAGCTACGCCAATCCCGCGCACGAGCAGGCAGTCGCCGACGCCGTGCGCGCGGCGCTCCCCGATCTGCCGATCTCGCTCAGCCATGCGATCCTGCCGGAGATAAAAGAGTATCCGCGCACCAGCACGACGGTGATCAACGCCTATGTGCAGCCCATCGTGCGTGCCTATCTCACCTCCCTCGCCGCGCGGCTGCGCGCACTCGGGATCGACGCGAAGCTGCACCTCATGCAGTCGAATGGCGGGCTCGCCACCGAGGCGTTCGCCGCGCGCTTTCCCGCCCACATCGTCGAGAGCGGCCCGGCCGCCGGGGTGGTCGGCGCCGCGGCCCTCGCCGCACGGCTGGGCGAGCCGCGCCTCATCACCTTCGACATGGGCGGCACCACGGCGAAGGCCGGGCTGGTGGAGAACGGCGAGGTGCTGCGCTCGGAGGCGATGGAGGTCGGCGCCGGCGTGACCACCGGCGCGCGGCTGCTGGTGGGAGCGGGCTACATGCTCAAGCTGCCGGCGATCGACCTCGCGGAGGTGGGCGCCGGCGGCGGCTCGATCTGCCGGCTGGACGCGGCGGGCGCGCCGAAGGCCGGGCCGGACAGCGCCGGCGCCGATCCAGGGCCCGCCTGTTACGGAAAGGGCGGGACGCTGCCCACCATCACCGACTGCAACCTGGTGCTCGGCTATCTCGATCCGGCGGGGTTGGCCGGCGGCACTCTGCCGGTCGATCTCGGGGCGGCCCAAGCGGCGGTGGCTCGTCATCTTGCGGAACCGCTGGGCCTGTCGGTCGAGCAGGCCGCGCACGGGATGCTGCGGATCGCGGCGGCAACGATGATGCGCGCGATCCGCGCCGTGTCGGTCGAGCGCGGCCGCGACCCGCGCGATTTCGCGCTGCTCGCCTTTGGCGGCAATGGGCCGCTCTTCGCCGCCGCCATCGCCGCCGAGCTAGGCATAGGCCGCGTGATCGTGCCGCCCTTGCCCGGCCTGTTCAGCGCGTTCGGCCTGCTGGTCGCCGACACCGAGCACCACGCCGGCCGCAGCCTGCGCGCCCGCGTGGACACCGCCGATCCCGCTCGTCTGCGCGATACCCTCCGCGAATTGGAGGACGCGGCAGCCACCCAGCTCGCCGCCGACGGCTTCCCGCCCGCGCGACGCCAGGTGCGGCGCTCGGCTTCGGCGCGCTATGTCGGCCAGTCCACCGAACTCGCGGTCGAGCTGCCCGACGGCGACGCGGCGACGCTGCTCGCGGCGCTCCCAAACCTGTTCGCCGACGAGCACGCCCGCGTCTATGGCTTCCGCGCGCCGGAGGACGAGCCGGTGGAGCTCGTCGGTCTTCGTGTGATCGCCCGTGGCATCCCCATCGCGCCGCGGCTGCCGGCGAGGATCGCACCCGCTCCCACCCGATCGCCGGCGACCCGCCGCGCCTGGCTCGACGGCCCAGGCTGGACCACGCTGCCGGTGATCGACCGGGCGGCACTCGGGTCCGGCGCGCGGCAGGGGCCGCTCATCGTGCAGGAATACGACGCCACCTGCCTGGTCCCGCACGGTACCACCGCCGGCCTCGACGGGTTCGGCAACATCGCGCTGACGCTGAGCGCCTGACTACGTCTTGGCGTTGGCCTGCATCAGCATCTCGCGCGGCAGCCAGGCGCGCGTCACCTTCCAGGCGCCGTGACGGAGCTGGAACTCGATGCGGATCGGCTCGTCGGCCGCCGCCGCGCCCGGCTGGCGCAGCAGCACCGAGAAACTGGTCGGCCCATCGAAGAACGCCCAGGCGATGGTAGGATTGGCATCCGCCGTCGCCCGGCCGGCCTGCCCTTTGGATCCCGCGTCGCGCGCCGCCGAGACCAGCGCCTGCGGGTTCACGTGCTCGTCCACGGCGTTGCCCGCGATCCCCTGGACGAAGGAGAACCCGAATGGCGGCAGCCGGCTCTCGCCGCTGACGGTGCGCGCCGTCGGCTGGTCGAACACGTTGTCGCAAATGTCTTCCTTGATGCCTTCCCGCACCCCGTTCCAGTCGACCAGCGTTTCCAGCGCGGCGGCATTGCCGTGCCGGATCGCCTGACCGAGACGGAACAGCGTCACGTACGGCCAGACCGCATACGCGGCGCAGACGACGACGACCGCCGCGACGATTCGCTTCCTGTTGCCCACTGTGCCCTGCTCCGTTCTGGAACTTGTGGCCGTCAACGCCGGATCGGTGAAGTGCGTTCCTCATTCCCGGCCCGAGCATAACCGCAAAGAGTTCGGGATTTGCAAATACTTCGCGTGATCGTCATCCGGGATTTCCGGCCACCATCGCGGGCGAGCGGCCGACCAGCCGCTCGTAGACCGCCGGGTCCGTCGCCCCCTCGGTCCCGAACAGCAGCACCCGGCTCTCCGCCCCGAGGCCCAGCGTCTCGCGGGCCGCCGGATCACCCGCCGCCAGCAGCAGCGCGGCCAGCCCGGCGACACCCGATTCGCCGGTGACGACCCCCGCTTCCGCCAAAAGTCGCATGGACGGCCCGGCCGCCTCGTCGGGCACCGCCATGAACGCGGCGGCCGAGCGGTCCAGTTCCTGCCAGGCGAGCAGGCTCGGCTCGCCGCAGGCCAAGCCCGCCATCACCGTGTCGAGCGCACCGGGCACCGCGGCAAGCGCGCCGAGTTCGGCGCTGGCCAGCAGGCAGGCGGCGCGATCCGGCTCGACCACGATCAACGCCGGCGCGGGCGTGAGCCGGGCGCGCAGCTGCACGGCGACCGCCGCCGCCAGCCCACCCACCCCGGCCTGCACGAACACATGGCTCGGCGCCGGACCTTCCCACTGGTCGAGCGCCTCGTCCGCCATCAGGCGATAGCCCTGCATCACCCGGCGCGGCACCTCGAGATAGCCGGGCCAGGACGTGTCGGAGATCACCGACCAGCCCGTCTCGCGCGCCACCCGGTCGGCCTCGCGCACCGCGTCGTCGTAGGTTCCGGGCACCCGGCGCAGTTCGGCCCCGAGGTCGGCGATGGCCGCCGCGCGAGCCGCGCTGACCCTCTCGTGGAGGAACACGACGCAGCGGCAGCCGCAACGCCGCGCGCCCCACGCCACGGCGCGGCCATGATTGCCGTCGGTGGCACAGGTCACGGTGACGGCGTGCGGCGACGCGGCTGCCGCGCAGCAGCTCCGCGACGGCGTAGGCGCCGCCCAGCGCCTTGAAGCTGCCGAGCCCGAAGCGTCCCGCCTCGTCCTTCAGCCGCACCGCACCCAGCCCGGCCCCGCGCGCGATCTCCGGCAGGTCGCAGAGCGGCGTCGGCGCATACTCGGGCCAGCTTGTGATCTCGGCCTTGGCGCGGCGGAACCCGGCGGCGGGCAGCACCACGATCCCCGGCGAGCCGGCGCGGGGATTGGCGAACAGGCTGAACGGCAGCGGACCGATCATGTGCGACGGGGGCATGTGCGAGGGGGCATGTGCGACGGGGACATGCCCGACGGTGGACCGCGTTGCGCGCCGCCGCAACCGGGTCTAGTCGTCGCGCAGCGGGCGAGGCGGAGGACCGGTCGATGCGGATTTCCATCCTGGGCGGCGGCGGCTTCCTCGGCCGCAAGGTCGCGGCTCGGCTGGCACGCGACGGCCGGCTGGCGACCGGGACGTCACGGCGCTCACCCTGTTCGACATCGCCGAACCGCCCCCGCCGGATGGCGCCGCCTTCCCGGTCCATCGGGTCGCCGGCGATGTGGCGGAGCTTCCCGCCGCCGCCATCCCGCCCGGCACCGATGTCGTGTTCCATCTCGCCGCCGTGGTCAGCGCCCAGGCGGAGGCGGATTACGACCTTGGCCGACGGGTCAACCTGCGCGGCACCGACGCGGTGATCGACGCCTGCCGCCGGCTCGCCCGCCCTCCGCGCGTGGTGTTCACCAGCAGCGTCGCGAGCTTCGGCGGCGGGCAGTCCGCGGTGCTGGCGGACGACGCGCGGCAGATCCCCGGCAACAGCTACGGCACGCAGAAGGCGATCGGCGAGCTGCTGCTGGCCGACGCGACCCGGCGGGGTTTCCTCGACGCGGTCTCGATCCGCCTGCCGACCGTCATCGTCCGCCCCGGCCGGCCGAACAAGGCGGCGAGCAGCTTCGTCTCCGCCATCATCCGCGAGCCGCTGCTCGGCCTACCCGCCGAGCTGCCGGTGCCGGACGATTTCGCCGTCTGGGTGTGCAGTCCGCGCCGCGCCGTGGACTGGCTGCTGCACGCCGCGTCGCTCGACACCTCCGCGATGGGGCTCGACCGCAGCGTCAACCCGCCGGGCATCAGCGCCACCATCGCCCACATGCTCCAGGCGCTCGACACGGTGCGGCCCGGCGCCGCCGGCCTGGTCACGCGCGTCGCCGATCCGGTCATCGCCGGCATCATCGGCGGCTGGCCGGCGGCGTTCGACCCGGTCCGGGCGCACACGCTGGGTTTCGCCCCGCACGAGTCGCTGGTGGAGGTGGTGCGCGCCTTTGTCGCCGACGATCTGGAAGCGACGCGACGCGATCGCGCAGTCCTCCGGCTGAGTGGCGCATACCTTCGTCCGTAATTTCGCTTCAGAATCTAATTCTTTACCGCGAATTTAGCCACAATCGCTTTGTATGCGGTTGATAGAATTGCACGCAGGTTCCATGAATGACTGATGGGTCTCGGGCCACGCTGGCCGCCCGCTCCGATCCGCTGGCCTGGTCTGGACGCCATCCATGACAAGTCTCCCTGGTGATTCGGCTCTGGCGCCCGACGATGCCGAGCGGCAGTCCGCCGCTCGGCCGGCCCGCCTGCGCCATCGCCGCGCCTTCGGCGAGGCGGTGCTGCACGCGCCGCAGACCCTGCGCGCACTGGTCCGCGCCGACGAGATCTGGCTCGTCGCGGTGGCCGCCGCCGTGGGCGTCGCCGCCGGGATCATGGTCTCGGTGATGACGATCACCACCTATGCGATCCATAGCGCGCTGTTCGATCTGCCGCCGGGCCAGCGGCTCAGCGGCGCCGCCACGCTGGACCCGATCCGCTGCGTGGCCGTCCCCGCGCTCGGCGGCTTGCTGCTTGGCGCGTTGGGCCTGCTGGTCGCGCGATTCTGGCCGCGCCGCGCGGTGGACCCGATCGAGGCGAACGCGCTCTATGGCGGGCGGATGTCGCTCAACGACAGCCTGATCGTGGTGCTGCAGACGGTGATGTCGAACGGCTTCGGCGCCTCGGTCGGGCTGGAGGCGGGCTACACGCAGATCGGCTCGGCCGTCGCCTCGCGCCTCGGCCGCAGCTTCCGGGTGCGGCGGAACGATCTTCGCGTGCTGGTCGGGTGCGGCGCGGCCGGCGCGATCGCGGGGGCGTTCAACGCCCCTCTGACCGGCTCGTTCTACGCCTTCGAGCTGGTGATCGGCACCTACTCGCTCGGCACCTTGGCCCCCGTCGTGGTCGCCGCGATCGTCAGCGTCTCGGTGGTCCAGGCGCTGCACGGCAGCCCGGCCGGACTCGAGGTGCTGGTCCCCGGACGGCTCGAGGCGATCGACTATTTCCCCATCGTCCTGCTCGGCGTGCTCTGTGCGCTGGTCGGCATCCTGATCATGCGCGGCGTCACCCTGACCGAGACGCTGTTCCGCCGCAGCCGCGTGCCGGCCTGGCTGCGGCCGGGCATCGGCGGCCTGGCCGTGGGGCTGCTCGCCCTGGTCAGCCCGCAAGTGCTCTCGTCCGGCCACGCCGCCCTCGCACTCGGGCTTCGACGCGCCCTACACGCTGCGCATCGTCGCGCTGCTGCTGGTGCTGAAGGCCACGGCTTCGGCAATCTCGCTCGGCTCGGGGTTCCGCGGCGGCCTGTTCTTCGCCTCCCTCTTTCTCGGCGCGATGCTCGGCAAGCTGTTCGCCGGGGTGCTGGCCGCTGTGTCCGCCGCCCACGCCATCCCTCCGGTGGTCTGCGCCCTGGTGGGCATGAGCGGCATGGCGGTGGCGATCGTCGGCGGCCCGCTGACGATGGGCTTCCTTGCCCTGGAGACCACCGGCAGCCTGCCGATGACCGCCGCCGTGCTGGCCGCCTGCGTGGTCTCGGCCCTCACGGTCCGCCGCACCTTCGGCTACTCCTTCGCGACCTGGCGCTTCCATCTGCGCGGCGAGAGCATCCGCAGCGCCGTCGACGTCGGCTGGATGCGCAACCTGACGGTCGGGCGGATGATGCGCCGCGAGGTGCGTACGGTGCGGGCCGACACGCCGCTCGTCGCCTTCCGCCGGGATTTTCCCCTCGGCGCCACCCAACGCGTGGTGGCGGTCGATGAGGCGGACCGCTACGCCGGCGTCGTCGTGCTGGCCGAGGCGCACGCCGACACCGAGGGCATCTCCCGGGTGAGCGACATCCTGCACTACCAGGACGCGGTGCTGCTGCCGCAGATGACGATCAAGGAAGCGGTCGCGATGTTCGAGACGGCGGAGAGCGACGCGCTGGCGGTGGTCGACGGCCCGGAGAGCCGGCACGTCATCGGCCTGCTGACCGAGCAGTACGCGCTGCGCCGCTACAGCGAGGAACTCGACCGCCGGCGCAAGGAGCTGTCCGGCGAGTGATCCCTCGTCAGGGTGCCGCGCGCGCCACGAATACCTGCCCGCTGGCGTACGAGAGCCAGATCCGGTTGCCGCGCAAGTAGTTCATGCCCAGCAGCCCGTCCATGCCCGGGCTGGGAAACGCGATGACCGGCAGCACGGGGTTGGGATAGCTCTCCGCCCCGAGACCGATCTCGCGGAACCGGTGCACCCGAGCCGTCAGCTGGTCCGGGCCGACCACGGCGAGCGCGGCGGGCGGGTCGCGGGCCAGCATCGCCGGGGACACGCCGGCCGCCTCGGCCGCGCGGGTGCTGACCAGCGAATATTCCGCCCCGGTGTCCACGGCGAGCGAGATCGTCACGCCGTCCAGCTTCACCGGGATCAGGAACCGGCCGCGCACCAGCCGGCCTTGCAGCGAGACATAGGGTTCGGTCCAGGGCGGGACGGCGTTCGGGCAGGCGGGGTACAGCGTCACCCGGCCGTGCGGCACGTCGATATCGACGTCGAAATGGGCCAGGATGTCGGCGCCGAGCAATCCGTCCGGCACCCCGCCGGGCAGATCGCCGGTCGAGAAGGAGCCGACGATCACCGGCCACCGGTCCATCGTCACGTGGCCAAGCACGATCTCGTCGGGCCGCGCCACCGCCGTCGCCATCGCGCTGCCCATGCCGCGGATCATCGTGGCGTGCCGGAAATCCCGTCTTGAGATGGATCCGATCGACGAAGGAGGCCAGCAGGACCGTGTGCTCCGCACCGGTATCGAGCACCAAGGTCGCCGGTGCGCCGTCGATCCTCGCGGGCACCACCGGGATGTTGCGCCGCATCTCGATCGGCAGCTGCGCCTGGACCTCTTGGCGGCAATTGCCGCCAAGCGACCCGGCGCACGCGCCAAGCAGCAGCAAGGCAAGGAAGGCGGCGCCACGTGCGATCAAGCTTATCCCTGTCGACCCCGTTTGCCGAGGCGCTGCCGAACGACGGCCTGGGTCAGGCGCGCTGCTTCAGGATGTCGCGGATTTCCTCGAGCAGAACCTCGCTGCGCGCCGGTACCGCCTCGACCTTTGCCTGTTGGCTCCTGATCATCCGGGAGACACCCTTGACCAGCCAGAAGACGGCGAAGGCGACGATGATGAAGTTGATGACCGTGTTGATGAACACGCCGATGTTGACGGTCGGCGCGCCGGCCCTCTGCGCGTTGGCCAGCGAGTCGTAGTGCTGCCCGTTCAGCGGGAAGAAGATGTTGCTGAAGTCGATGCCGCCGATCGCCATGCCGATCAGCGGATTGAAGATGTCTTTCACCAGGCTGTTCACGATCGCGGTGAAGGCCACGCCGATGATGATGCCCACCGCGAGGTCCACCACGTTGCCGCGGGCGATGAAGGCGCGAAACTCGCTCGACCCAGCCGGGGGCCTTGGGCAGCGTGATCGGTGGCTGCATCTGGCTCGTTCTCCTGCTCGTTCCGACCCGTTATAGCTGCTCACGCGCGACGCGCGCCACCTCGTCGGTGGTGGCTCGCCAAATCCCCGGCCGACCGACGATTCGTGTCAAGCTCTCACGCAGCCAGCGGACGCGGTGCGCCTGGCCGGAAATCCACGGGTGCAATGTCAGATTGAACACTCCGCCGCCCTCCTCATGCAGGAACGCGAATGCCTCCGCCACGCAATCGGCCCAAACGGAAGGTGTGACGCGCCGCAGCCACATGCATTCGAGGTCGTTCCACTCCGGCTGCGGCGGCAGCGCGAGAAGCCTGTCGCCCAGCAGGAACGGCCGGTCGTCGTTGGCCCAGTCCGTGGTGTAGGCGAAGCCGGCCTCCGCGAGCAGCGCGGGCGTGCGGACCGACTGGTTGAAATCCTGGCCGCACCAGCCTTGCGGCGCCTCGCCCGTCGCGGCCTTCACGGCGTCGCGGCTCTCGGCGATGAAGGCGCGCTCCTCGGCCTCGGTCATCCGGCTGGTGATGCGGCGGGTGGCGTGGCTGCCGTGCGCCATGAAGCAGGCGCGACGGCGGCTGCACTCGTCCACGAGTTCGGGATAGCGCTTCGCCGCCGCCGAGCCGAGTGCCACGCTCGGTACCAGGTCGAACCGGTCCAGCACCTCCAGCACGCGGAAGATGCCGACCCGGTTGCCGTACTCGCGCTGGCTCCAGGTCAGCCAGTCGGGGAAATAGGCGCCGAGCGGCGAGGCGATGCGCGGATCGCGGCTGGCGTGCTCCGGCGGGTTCACCTCCCAGTGGTCGAGCATGAGAGTGACGGTCAGGGCGATGCGCGCGCCGTCCGGCCAGACGAAGCGCGGGGCCTGCTCCAGGATGCGAAACGGATAGAGGGCGTGATCCATGCCGGGCGAGCGGGCTTCGTCACGTGGCGGCGTGCCCTCAGCCATTGGCCGCCTCCCGCGCCGCGAGATGCGCCTCGATCGCCGGCAGATGGTTGGCGTTGTACCAATCGACAATCTCAGCGGCGGTGGTCAGCCAGACGCCGGGATGCGCGAGAATATATTCCATCGCGCGGCGGAACGCCCGGATGCGGTGCGGCTGGCCGACCCAGTAGGGATGCAGCGCGATGCACATCACCCGCCCCTGCTCCGCCCCCTCGTCGTACACCGTGTCGAAATAGTCGCGGATCTGCCGCGCAAAGGAATCAACCTCCTCGCCGCGCCGGTGCAGGATCACATCGTTGAGATCGACCGAGTAGGGCATCGACAGCAGTTTTCCGCTTTTGACCTTCAGCGGGAACGGCTGGTCGTCGTGGTAGAGGTCGGCGGTGTAGTCGTAGCCGGTCTCGGCGGCGAGGTCGAAGGTACGCAGCGTGTTGGTGATCGCCGGGCTGAACCAGCCGCGGATGCGCCGCCCCGTCAGGTTCAGGTGGATCGCGGCGGCTTCCTGCATCGCCTCGCGCTCCTCCGCCTCGGAGAAGTTCCAGTGGTAGCGGGTGTTGTAGATGCCGTGCGACATCAGCTCCCAGCCGCGCTTCTCCATCGCCTCCAGGATCGCCGGATAGTGCTGGATCACCGCGAGATTGAGGCTGACCGTGCATTTCATGCCGAGATCGTCGGTCAGCCCGAACAGGCGCCACAGCCCGACCCGGTTGCCGTAGTCGCGCTGCGAATAGCCCAGCACATCGGGGTGCGGCGAGCGCGGCCAGGGGTCGCGCGTGCGGACGAATTTCGGCATGAACTCGTAATGCTCGATGTTCGGCACGACCCAAAGTGCCACGCGCGCCCCGCCCGGCCAGCGCAGCCGCGGGCGATGCATGATCGGCGAATAGGCAACCAGGTCCGGCTCCATGCAGGCCCTCCGTCAATGGTTCGGCGAGAGCCTGCCCTCGTGCGAAGGCGGTCTCAGGTCGCCCCGGCCACGTAGGCCTTGAGGCTGTCCACCTCCTGATCCTGCTGCATGATGCGCGCCTTGACCACGTCGCCGATGCTGATCATGCCGATCAGCGCGCCGTGCTCGATCACCGGCAGGTGGCGGACGCGGCTCGCCGTCATCATCGTCATGGCCTCGACCTCGGTGGTCTGCGGCGTGACGGTGTGGAGCGCGCGGGTCATCAGCTGGCCCGCCGACATCTCCAGCGTACGCGCGCCGTTGGCCGCCAGCGAATTCATGACGTCGCGCTCGCTGACGATGCCGAGAAGCTGGTCGGCAGCGTCGATCACCACCACCGCGCCGATCCGCTTGTGCGACATCAGCTCCACCATTTCGGCGATGGTGGCCGTCGGATTGACCGACAGCACCTGATAGCCCTTGTGCTTGAGGATCGCTGCAACCGTCATGGCCTGCTCCTCCGATGGTGGCGCGGCCTGGCATTCTCCCGCCGGGCGCCTACAACCGGCACTCTGCGCTCTCCGTCCCGGCGGCCGCAAACCGCCAGTGTGCGCTGCACCATTAGCGGCGAGTCTCAGTGCCCGGCGGGAATTTCCGCCAGTTCGATCAGCAGGTTGCCGGTGGCGCTCGGGTCGATGAAGGCGATGCGGCTGCCGCCATGTCCGGTGCGCGGCGTCTCGTCGATCAGCTTGACGCCCTTCTCGCGCAGCTCGGCCAGCGCGCCGTCGATGTCGTCCACCTCGAAGCAGATGTGGAACAGCCCCTCGCCCTGCTCGGGGATCTGCGCGCCGATGCCGGAGTTGCGCGAAACCCCGTCCAGCAGCTCGATATAGGTCTCGCCCACCGGGAACATGGCGAGCTTCACGCTGCCGATCTGCTCCTCGTATTCGAGCTTGAGCCCGAACGTCTCTTCGAGCAGCTCCATGCTCGCCTGCATGTTCTTCACGGCGACCGCGACGTGCTCGATGCGCTTGATCTTCATGGCCTGCCCCCCTGTCGGAAGCCGAAGCTTGGGCAAGACCGACACTGTCCGCAAGCCTCGTTGCCCGGCAAGAAACCGGGGAGTAGGGTTTCCTGACCGAGTACGAAGTGGGACGGAGGAAGCGATGGTTGCGCAGCAAGCGGCGCTCAAGGAGCGCTCCGGAGAGGCGGCAGGGCTTTACGACCGGCTCGAGGACCGCATCCTCGCACGCGATCAGGTCGGCGCAAGCAAGGCCTATTACGAGCTGGTGAAATCCGGCCGGCCGATGCCGGAGATCGTCGCCGAGGCCGTCCGCATCCACGCGCCCTACACGCACGTGCCGTATCACGAGCGGATCGACAACGGCTATCCCAATTTCGTCAACAACGACCACTGCCTGCTCAGCGCCCGCGCTGGGATCAATCTCAGCCGGATGCTGCCCGCCGAGCTCGCCGGCCTGCCGATGGCGCAGACCATCTGGTACATCCCGACCGGGCTCGACATCTGGAACCAGAAGGTTGGCCGCGCGCCCGGCCACTACACGCGCGGCTTCAAGGGCGCGATCGAGAACCCGCCCGCGCCGAAAATCTACTGGCAGGACCAGCATGCCGAGCCCAGCACGGGTCCGCTGCGCGATCGGCTCGACCAATGGATCACGCTGGTGCATCGCGGCGAGGTGATCCCCGCCTACCGCCACTTCCTCGGCCTCATGCAGGACGTGCCGAACCGGAAGGAGGTGCTGGCGGAACTGGTGTTCGCCGGCATGATCGACGTGCAGGATCGGATGCTCTACAACCGCTCCTACACGACCGGCCACAAATCCTACCGCGCCCGCGCCACCGTCGAGCTCGGCAATTTTGTCGGCTGGGACAACGCGCACGACGTGGTCTACGCCGGCGCGCTCGACATCGCCGTCGGGCCGCGCTGGTATTCGACCTATGAGATGGCCTGCAACGCTGTGACCATGTTCGTCCAGGGCGAGAGCCTGCACGCTGTTCCCTACGCTGGCACGACGGAGCGCGAGCGCGAGCTGCTCGGCAACACCGCCGCGCTGACGCAGCAGGAAGCCAACGAGCTGATCGATATCATCATCCGTCAGCCCGAGCCGGCCTATGTCGAGCATCTGGCGAAATTGCTACTCGCCGGCAAGAGCCCGCGCCGGATCGTCGACGTGCTGCAGATCGCGGCGGCGCAGGTGGTGCTGGAGACGCAGATCGACACCAATTTCTCGATGCCGCAGCACTGCTACGAGTACTGCAACACGCTCGGCTGGTTCTACGACAATTTCGAGCACCCGCAGCGGCTCAAGCTGCTCTGGGTCGCTGCTTCCTTCCTCAACCGCAACGCCAACCACCAGAAGCACACCGGCGACCTCAACCCCGTCACGATCCGCGCGCCGGGCGGCGCCAGCAAGCTGTCGGCCCAGCAACTGCTCGAACGGGTGGACAGCGCGGTGGGCGAGCTCAACGGGCCGGAGGGCGTGGCGTGGACGCAGGCCTATCTCGACAGCGGCGCGGACCGTGCGCCTCTGGTGCGGCGCCTCGCGCTGATGGCGACGCGCATCGGCAACGATCCCCACAATCAGGAGATCGCCCAATGCATGTTGGAGGATTACGGCAAGAGCACGTCGCCTGACCGCGACCGCCTGATCCTCGCCGCCGCGCAGCACACCGCCGTTCATCGCAAATACGGCGACCGCTTCGAGGCCAGCCGACGCTTCGGCGAGGCATTCGGGATCGCGGGATTGCAGTAGACGATGCCGATGCATGTTCGACGAGCGGCACTCGGCGCGCTGGTGCTCGCCGCCGGCGGCTGTCAAGGCCCGCCCCCCGCCGCACCGACGCCGGTGGCGTCGGCGCCACCGACCACGGCCGCGCCGGCCAGCAAGTCGCGCCTGTGGGCGGATACCGGCATCGCGGCGCGGCGCGAGCAGGGCAAGGATTGCCCGCCGATGAGCTGGGACGTCGCGGGGACGTATATCGGCGCGACGATCGGCCTGCGCGGCGTGATCTGGTTCACCGACGGGTCGGGCACCAGTTCCGCGCGGGGCGCGGCGGGGCCGGACGGCCGCTTCGACATGACCGTGAGGCCGATCAGCGGCAACGGACCGCGCGGACAAGTCAGCGGCCGGCGCTACCCCGACGGCAGCATCGAGGTTCACATGAACGGAACCGGCTGCTCGCACCTCGACGTTGTCCTGCCGCCGGGCGCGACCCGGACCTGACCGTGCGAACCGGCTCTACGCGAGCGTGATCTGGCGCAGAAAGCCGGAGCGGCTGCCGGCGCTCGCCATCACGAACGACGCGTCATTGCCGGACAGGATGAAGCGCGCGCCCATCTCGATGTAGCGCGGCATGATCGCATGGTCGTAGATGCCAGCCATCCCCGGATGCTTGCCGTGCTGCTTGGCCGCCGCGATCATCGTGCGGTAGGCCGTCGCCGACGCGGTCGTGCCCGAACTCGCCGGGAATGCCCATCTCGGCGCACAGATCGTTGGTGCCGATCAGCAGCACGTCGATCCCCGGCACCGCCGCGATCGCCGCCGCGTTCTCGATCGCCGCTGGCGTTTCCAGCATCGCGATGATCATCGTCGCCGCATTGAGGATGCGCGCGCCCTCGCCGACCGTCACCGAGCGCAGCCCGTAATGCGGTCCCCAGCCGCCGACCGAGCGATGGCCGATCGGCGGGTATTTCAGCTTCTGCACGATCTCCCGCGCCTCGTCGCCGCTGTCGACATGCGGCATGACGATGCCGAGCGCGCCGTTGTCGAGCATCCGCGTGCCCATCGCGTATTCGCCGTTCGGAATGCGCACGAACGGCGCGATGCCGGCTTCCAGCGCGGCGACCGCGATCTGCGCCGCAGCGTCGAGCGACATGGTGCCGTGTTCAAGATCGAGGAACAGCCAATCAAATCCCGCCGCCTGCATCGCCGGCGCGATCTCCACGCTGCGGGTGAGCCGCACTCCGACGCCAAGCGAGAGCTCGCCGCGATCCAGCCGCTCCCGCGCCACGTTCCTTACGTCCGGCATCACCGCCCCCCTTGCCTCCGCCTCGCGGCCAGAAATCTCGGCGCTGCTGGGAGGCTGGTCAAGCGGCCGGCGGGATCACGCCTCCGGCGCGGATGCCAGTCGCACCTTGGTGGCGACAGGCCCGGCGTCGCCTTCCTCCTCGACGTAGTGCACCGGATCGCCCTCCTTGAGCGCCGCGAAATCGGCGTTGGTCACGCTGTCGCGGTGAAAATAGAGCTGCGTGCCGGTGTTATCGAGGATGAAGCCGTGATCCGCGCCGGGCAGCAATTGCGTCACCTGGCCGGCAAGCGCCGAGCCGCTTGGTGGGGTCGTGTCCTCGCGCAACTGCTCCTTGTGGGTCTGCAACTGCCGATCGGCGGTGCGAAACGCATCCCGCATGGCGGACCGCACGTCAGGATTGGCGTAGCGCTGCTTCGCCTTGTGCGGCTCACGCGACACCGCGAGATCGCGTCCGCCCCGCACCGAGAGGACCACGTGAACCTCGAACAGATTGCCGGTGCGATGCTGCTGGTGCTGCGCCTCCACCGACACGCGACAGCCGATCAGATGCGGGTGACGCGCTTCCAGGCGCGCGACGCTCTCGCGGATCTCGGCTTCGAGCGACGGCGAGGAATTCGAGGTTGTGGAAAGCGATCTCCAGGGGCCGGTCCATTGTGCCTCCGACTGTGGCAAAGCCTGATAGGATAAAACACCAGGCTGCACTAACGGTTCCGTTCGGCGCCGAACGGAATGTCCGCGGATCAGCCCGCCGGGAGCAACACCGGCAGGGTCAGGCCGTCCGCCGCCGCCTCAAAGCCGACCCGCACCGGCAGGCCGGCGCGCAGCTCCGCCGCGTCGATCCCGCGGAGCTGCGCGTTCATCCGCACGCCTTCGGCGAGATCGACGGTTGCCAGGATGTAGGGCAGCTCGCCCTTGAACCCGGCGTGGAAGGGATGATGCGTGACCGTCCAGCTATGCACGGTGCCGCGTCCCGACGTCTCGACCCAGGCGCACTCCATCGAATAGCAGGCGTCGCACATCGGCCGCGGATAGAAGCGCAGCTTGCCGCAGCGCGCGCAGGACTGGATGAGCAGCTTGTGCGCGCGCAGCCCGTCCCAATAGGGCTGCGTGTCCGGCGTGGGTTCCGGGAGAGGTTTCGCGGGCACCTGGTCCGCCATCTCAGCCCCTCCGCATGATGGCGACGGAGCCGTCGCCCATGTCGCCGTAGCCGGTGACGAGGCCGATCTCCGCTTCCGCGACCTGCGCCCGTCCCGCCTCGCCGCGCAGCTGCCGCGCGAGCTCGCAGATATGGTTCATCCCCGCCATGTGCGACTGCGACAGGAGCCCGCCATGCGTGTTGATCGGCAGCCTTCCGCCGAGCTTGATGTTGCCGTCGCCGACGAACGGGCCGCCCTCGCCCTTCTTGCAGAAACCGAGATCCTCGATCTGGCACATCACGATATAGGTAAAACAGTCGTAGATTTCCGCGACGTCGATGTCGTCATGCGTCACCCCCGCCATCGCGAACGCCTTGGGCGCCGCCTTGGCGAGCCCGAGCCGCGTCAGGTCCGGACGCTGGGTGATGGCGCTCGGCGAATCCGGATGGCCCTCGGCGACGCCCATCACGAAGACCGGCCGCTTCGCCAGATCCTTCGCCCGATCGGACGCGCTCACCACCACGGCGGCGGCGCCGTCGCTCTCCAGGCTGCAATCGAGCAGGCGCAATGGGTCGGAGATCATGCGCGAGCTCTGGTGGTCCTCGACGGTGATCGGCTTGGTCATCGTCGCGTTGCCGTTGAGGATCGCGTTGTGCCGCGTGCTGACCGCGATCTCCGCCCATTGCCGGCTGGTGGTGCCGTAGAGCTCCATGTGCCGGCGTGCCATCGGCGCGTAGAGCTGTGCCGGCGCGATGGCGCCGAGCGGCATCTCGAACTCGGCGATGGTGCGGAATTGCGGCATCTGGGCGACGCGCGCGCCGATCCGGTTGCCGGAGAAACCATTGCGTCCGATCACCAGCAGCACATGGTTGCAGATCCCTGCCGCGATCGCCGCCGCCGCGCACTGGATCGCCGCGACGCAGCTCGCGCCACCCATCGGCGTGATGGCGGAGAAGCGCAGATCGGGGATGCCGAAATTGGTGATGAAATCCTCGGCGACGACACCGGCGCCGTAGGGAAGGATCCCGTCGATGTCCTTGGGCGACAGCCCGGCATCCTCGATCGCCTTCAGCGCCGCTTCGAGCTGCATCGCCAGCACGCTCTTGCCCGAGCCGCGCGTATACGCCGTCTCGCCCACGCCGGTGATCGCGGCGGCTTCCCGCAATGACATTTCTGCTCTCTCCCGATCAATCGAATCCTTGGCGAGTGCCGATCGCACCGCTTCGGACGCGATGCGCACGCTGCGCACCGGATTGTCGAAACTGACGAAGTGCGTTCGCGAGCCGGTCCCCGGCATAGCCACCGGGGACCTTCTCGCCGCGATCAGGCGAGATCGAACCGATCGAGGTTCATCACCTTGTTCCAGGCCGCCACGAAGTCCTTGGCAAACTTCTCCTTCGAGTCGGCGCACGCATAGACTTCCGCGAACGCGCGCAGTTCAGAGTTCGAGCCGAACATCAGATCGACACGGGTGCCGGTCCACTTCGGCTCGTTCGTCTTCCGGTCGCGACCTTCGTACACCTCGTCCGCGCCGTCCATCCGCTGCCATTGCGTACCCATGTCGAGCAGGTTGACGAAGAAGTCGTTCGTCAGCGTCTCGGGCCGCTTGGTGAAGACGCCGTGCTTGGAATTCCCGGCATTGGCGCCGAGGACGCGCAGGCCGCCGATCAGCACAGTCATCTCGGGCGCCGTCAGTTCCAGCAACTGCGCCCGATCGACCAACGCCTCCTCGTGCATCATGAGCTGCTTGCCGCGATGATAGTTGCGGAAGCCGTCAGTGACCGGCTCGAGGGCAGCAAAGGACTCGGCGTCGGTCTGCTCGGGCGTTGCGTCCATGCGCCCCGGCGTGAAAGGAACCTTCACGTCGAGCCCGCGCTGCCTTCGCCGCCTTCTCGATCGCGGCGCGCGCCGCCGAGAACGATGAGATCGGCGAGCGAAACCTTCTTGCCGCCATTGGCCGAGGCGTTGAAGTCCCTCTGGATCGCTTCGAGCTTCTGCAGCACCGTCGCGAGCTGCGCCGGGCTGGTTGACCTCCCAATCCTTCTGCGGCGCGAGGCGGATGCGCGCGCCGTTGGCTCCGCCGCGCTTGTCGGAACCGCGGAACGTCGATGCGGACGCCCAGGCGGTCGAGACCAGCTGCGAGACCGACAGGCCGGAGGCAAGGATCTTGGCCTTCAGAGCCGCGATGTCCTGCTCGTCGATCAGCGGATGATCGACGGGCGGAATCGGGTCCTGCCAAATCAGCGTCTCCTTCGGCACGAGCGGGCCGAGGTAGCGCTGGATCGGGCCCATGTCCCGGTGCGTGAGCTTGAACCAGGCGCGGGCAAAGGCGTCCGCGAACTCGTCCGGATGCTCGAAGTAGCGGCGCGAAATCGGCCCGTAGATCGGGTCGAACCGCAGCGACAGGTCCGTGGTCAGCATGGTCGGCACATGCTTCTTCGACGGATCGTGCGCGTCCGGGATCGTGGCGGCGGCGTTCTTCGCCTTCCACTGATGCACACCGGCGGGGCTCTTCGTCAGCTCCCATTCGTTGTTGAACAGATTGTCGAAGAAGTGATTGCTCCACTTCGTCGGCGTCTGCGACCACGTGACCTCCGGGCCGCCGGTGATGGCGTCCGCCCCGAAGCCGCGTGCCATGCGTGCTCTTCCAGCCGAGGCCTTGATCCTCGATGTTGGCGCCTTCAGGCTCCGGGCCGACAAATGACGGATCGCCGGCGCCATGGGTTTTGCCGAAGGTGTGGCCGCCGGCGATCAGCGCGACCGTCTCCTCGTCGTTCATCGCCATCCGCTTGAACGTTTCCCGGATGTCGTGCGCGGCTGCCAGGAAATCGGGCTTGCCGTTCGGCCCTTCCGGGTTGACGTAGATAAGTCCCATCTGCACGGCGCCGAACGGATTCTGCAGCTCGCGTTCGCCGCTGTACCGCTCGTCGCCAAGCCAGGTTCCCTCGGAACCCCAATAGAGTTCCTCGGGTTCCCACGTATCCACGCGGCCGCCGCCGAAACCGAACGTCTTGAAGCCCATCGACTCCAGGGCGACGTTGCCGACGAGAATGTATCAGGTCGGCCCAGGATAACTTCCGGCCGTATTTCTGCTTGATCGGCCAGAGCAGCCGGCGCGCCTTGTCGAGGTTCGCGTTGTCCGGCCAGCTATTCAGGGGGGCGAAGCGTTGCTGGCCGCCGCCGGCGCCGCCGCGGCCGTCGGCGATCCGGTAGGTGCCCGCGCTGTGCCATGCCATGCGAATGAACAGACCGCCGTAATGGCCGAAATCGGCCGGCCACCAATCCTGCGAATCCGTCATCAAGGCGTGGAGGTCGTTGATCACCGCGTTCAGGTCGAGGCTCTTGAATTCCTCGGCGTAGTCGAACGCCTCGCTCATCGGATTGGACAGCGCCGAGTGCTGGTAGAGAGGCTGAAGGCTCAACCGGCTCGGCCACCAGTCGCGGTTGGCCCTGCCGCGGGGCCCATGTAGGACCGGGCACTTGCCGGCACCCTTGTCTTCCGTTGTTGCGTCCATGCTTCCTCCGATCGCGTCTGGCTTGTTCCGTCCGGTCCGCAAAGCGTATCACCTGGCGCGCAAATCGCACGGTGGCGCGATCGCAGCTTGCCGACCAAACGACGGCGCGAATGCTAGCACAGCCCCTTTGCATATGACCACCTGCACCCGGAGCAATGCCACGCCGGGCTGCTGTCCTTCGGCCACGCGATCTTCTTCGGGCTGGGCGGCTACAGCGCGATTCACATCCTCAACGGCGAAGGCCGGCGTGTCGCCAATTCCGGTCGAACTCGTGCCGCTGGCCGCGGGCTTCGCCGGGCTCGGTTTTGCCGCCGTGTTCGGCTACATGCCGACGCGCCAGCGCGCGACGGCCTTCGCCACGATCACGCTCGGCATGGGCGAGCTGATGGGCGCGCAGGTGATCCTGCTCGACGAGCCGACCGCCGGCCCTTGTTGGCCGAGATCGCGCGGCGCGGCGTGGCGATCCTGCTGGTCGAGCAGAAGCTCACCATCGCGCTGAAGATCTCTCAGCGGCTTTACGTCGTGGACCACGGCCGCATCGTCTTCGACGGCACGCCGGATGCGCTCGCGGCGAATGACGACGTGCGGAAGGAATGGCTGGAGGTGTGACGGAATTGCGCCTCATAGCCTCCGGATGACGGTGTAGGTCAGGTACACGAACAGCGCCGCGCCGAGCAGCACGAGCAATCCGATGAGGACGATGTCCATCTGCGCACCGGTTCCGGGCCGCACCTCCTGGCGGTCGATGTCGATCGCGGTCTTGCGGAAGCGGATCGCCGCGAGGATCATCATCGCGCCGCCGAGCAGGATAAGCAGCAGCCCGGCGACCGTGCCGACGGCGCGCCCGCTCAGCGATGCTGCCGGAAGGTTGAGCGATCCGCCCTCGACGACCAGGAAAAGATCGAAGCGTTCGACCAGAAAGCCGAACGCCATGACCGCGATCGAAGTCCGGACCCAGGCGAGAAAGGTCCGCTCGTTCGCCGCGTGATCGCTGTAGTGCTCGATCATGCCGCGCTTGTCGTTCGTCCGCTATCTCGCCGGCTCCGCCGTGACCATCTACAGCGCCGCCTCCGCCGCCACCCGCAGCGCCTCCACACTCCCGCCGGTCAACACCATCGTGCGGATCTTGTGGCTCTTCGCGCAGTCCTTCCACGCCTGCATCCGGTCCTTGATCCGCGCCGCCGGACCCGACGAGGGAAATCTCGTCGATCAGCGCCGCCGGCACCGCCGCCTCGGCGTCCTTCTTCTTGCCATCCAGGTAGAAATTCTGGATCGTCTCGGCCGCTTCCTCGTAGCCGAGCCGCTTGGCGAGATCGTTGTAGAAATTCTTCGAGCGCGCGCCCATGCCGCCGATATACAGCGCAAGTTCCGGCCGCAGCGCGTCGCGGCAGGCGTCGAGGTCGTCGCCCATGCGGATGCGCACGTAGGGCGCGTTGTCGAAATCGGCCATCGACTTGCTGTTGGCCGATTTCTTCATGCCCTCCTCGATCGCATCGGTGATGAGGTTCGGCTGCTCGGGCGAGAAGAAGATCGGCAACGTGCCGTCCGCCACCTCGCCCGCCGTGCGCAATCCCGCCGGGGTGATGGACGCCGTATAGATCGGCATGGATGGGTCGCCGTGCACGATGCTCTTGAGCGGCTTTCCCAGTCCGGTCGCGTCCGGGCCCGCGTAGGGAATCTGATAGTGCTCGCCCTGGAAGGTGAGCGGCCCCTCGCGGCGGAGGATCTGGCGAATGATGGAAATATATTCCTTGGTGCGCGCCAGCGGCTTGCCGAACGCGACGCCGTGCCAACCCTCGATGACCTGCGGGCCGGAGGGGCCGACGCCGCACAGGAAGCGGTTGCCCGACATCATCTGCAAGGTCATCGCCGTCAT
The DNA here is from genome assembly GCA_963799825.1 of uncultured Alphaproteobacteria bacterium. Lineage (GTDB taxonomy): Bacteria > Pseudomonadota > Alphaproteobacteria > Acetobacterales > Acetobacteraceae > JAFKFI01. Next base: position 161,247 of record CAWCYL010000005.1, on the reverse strand, counting down.
CGCCGCACAGGTCGGCGTGCGCGCTTGCATCTGCATGATGCCAGTGCCGGCCTTGATCTTCGTCGTGCGCGCCAGCACCCAGGTGATCGGCGTCACCGCGTCGGTGCCGTAGGCCTCGCCGGCCCAGACCTGCGAATAGCCGAGACGCTCGGCCTCGAGCACCTTGTCGATGTCGACCGGATTGCCGGCGCCGAGCTTGAGCGTGATTCCGAGTTGCATGTCCGTTACACCTTGCTGAGAACGTCTTCGCGGAAGCGCTTCATCGCGGCGAGCGAGGCTTCGACGTCCTGCCCGACCAGCGTGAAATCCGCCGCCGCGACGCCGATCTCCTTCAGCGCCCGCAGATCGGCGATGATGTCCTGGTTGCTGCCGGAGAACAGCCGGCGCTCGCCGTCATCGGCCTTCGCCGGCAGTTTCTCCCCGTGCGTCGACACGCGATAGGCGAGTGCCACGTCCGACGGCTTGCGGCCGGCCTTGGCGATCATGCCGTGCAGCTTCTCGATGCCGGCCTTGTAGCGCGGCAGGCTGTCGAGGCGGAACTCCGGGTTGGTGCCGATCGGATACCAGCCGTCGCCAAGCCGCGCGGTGCGGCGCAGCGCCGGCCCACTCTCGCCGCCGACCCAGACGGGGATCGGCTTCTGCACCGGCTTGGGCTCGAAGATCAGATTGGAGAATTTTACATATTTCCCGTCGAAGCTCGGGTTGGGGTTGGTCCACAGCTCCTTGCACGCGAGGATATACTCGTCCGTCACGGTGCCGCGATGGTCGAACGGCTCGGCATCGACGGCCTCGAACTCCTCGCGCATCCAACCGGCGCCGATGCCCCAGGTGATCCGTCCCTCGGAGAGCACGTCCATCGTCGCGATCATCTTCGCCGTCAGCACGGCCGGGCGGTGCGGCACGACCGTGACCGAGGAGAGGATGCGGATCTTCTTCGTCTTGGCCGCGGCGAACATCATCTCCATGAATTGCTCGTGACGCTGCGCCCTCGCGCCGGCGGGAAACTCGCCGCTATCCGCGTACGGGTATTTCGCGGCGATCGACTTCGGGATCACCACGTGGTCGCTGATCTGCAACGAGTCGTAGCCCATCGCCTCGCCTTCGACGGCGAGCCGCGCCAGGATGTTCGGCGCGATGAGGTCGCCTGCCGTTGGCAGGTTGAACCCGTATTGCATGAACCCCTCCCCTTGCATATCTGCCCGACAGGATAGCACATGATTTCGCGTTGGCTTCCCCCGGCGGCCGGTACAGACTGCCGCCGGGTCAGCACCGGCAGGGGGAACGGCGATGGACGGACGGCGATGCCGCCGGTCCGGAGCCGCGCTAAGATCACGCCATGACGAGCACCGAGCAGACGATCGACTGGATCAACCGCGCCCCGCTCGCCGAGCTGATGCGCCAGGCGGCGGCGCTGCGCGACGAGGGACACGGGCGCAACCTGTCCTACTCGCGAAAAGTGTTCATCCCACTGACCAAGCTGTGCCGGGACGTGTGCCACTACTGCACCTTCGCCGAGCGTCCGCGCGCCGGCCGGCCGGCCTATCTGTCGCCCGAGGACGTGCTGGCGATCGCCCACGCGGGAGCGGCGGCCGGCTGCACCGAGGCGCTGTTCACCTTGGGCGACAAGCCGGAGGCGCGCTACCGGGCGGCGTCCGAGGCGCTGGCGGCACTCGGCCACGCGACGACGATCGACTATCTGCGCGCCATGAGCGAGCTCGTGCTGAAGGAAACCGGCCTGCTGCCGCACGCCAATCCCGGCGTGATGACGCGCGAAGAGATCGCCGGTCTGCGCGAGGCGAATGCGAGCCAAGGGATCATGCTGGAGAGCGCCAGCGCGCGCCTATGCGAGCCGGGCGGCGTGCATTACGGCTCGCCCGACAAGCTCCCTTCGGTGCGGCTCGAAACCATCCGCCTCGCGGGCGAGCTTGCCGTGCCGTTCACCACGGGCATCCTGATCGGCATCGGCGAGACGCGCGAGGAGCGGCTGGAATCGTTGCTCGCGATCCGCGACCTGCACGCGCGCCATGGTCACATCCAGGAAGTGATCGTGCAGAACTTCCGCGCCAAGCCGAAGACGAAGCGGGAGAACGCGCCCGAGCCCGATCTCGACGACCTGCTCTGGACGGTCGCCGCCGCGCGGCTGCTGTTCGGGCCGGCGATGAACATCCAGGCGCCGCCCAATCTCACGCCCGAGAACTACGAGCGGATCGTCGAAGCCGGGATCAACGACTGGGGCGGCGTGTCGCCGGTGACGCCCGACCACGTCAACCCCGAGGCGCCGTGGCCCGAGATCGAGGAGCTGGCGCGCCGCACCGCCGCCGTCGGCAAGGTGCTGGTGCAGCGGCTGCCGGTCTATCCCGAATACGCGCGCGATGCCGACCGCTGGCTGGCGCCGAAGATCGCCACGCAGGTCCGCCGCGCGATGGACGCGGACGGGCTGGCGCGCGACGATGACTGGGCGCCGGGACTGACGGTGCCGCCGCGCGGCCAGCTGTCCCGGCTCACCTCGGCCGATCCCGCCGTCGAGCGGATCGTTGCCAAGGCAACGAACGGCAACCGGCTCGACGAGGCGGAGATCGTGCGCCTGTTCGCCGCGCGCGACGTGGATTTCGACCATGTGACCGCCGCCGCCGACGCTCTGCGCCAGCAGGTCAGCGGCGACGTGGTGCGCTACGTGGTCAACCGCAACATCAACTACACCAACATCTGCTACTACAAGTGCAAGTTCTGCGCCTTCTCCAAGGGCAAGACGCACGAGGCGCTGCGCGGCACGCCGTACGACCTCGATCTGGAGGAAATCGTCCGCCGCTCGCGCGAGGCGTGGGATCGGGGCGCCACGGAGGTCTGCCTGCAGGGCGGCATCCATCCCGATTACACGGGTGCGACCTATATCGGCATCGCGCGGGCCATCAAGGCGGCGCTGCCGGGGATGCACGTGCACGCCTTCTCCCCGCTGGAAGTGACGCAAGGCGCGGCGACGCTGGGAAAATCAATCCCGGACTTCCTCGCCGAGCTGAAGGAAGCCGGTCTCGGCACCTTGCCGGGGACGGCCGCGGAAATTCTCGACGACGAGGTGCGCCGGGTGATCGCGCCCGACAAGATCATGACCGACCAGTGGCTCGGCGTCGTGCGCGCCGCGCACGCGCTCGGCCTGCGCACGACATCGACGATCATGTTCGGCCATGTCGAGACCCCGGCCTCCTGGGCGCGCCACCTGCTCCGGCTGCGCGACCTGCAGCAGGAGACCGGCGGGATCACCGAGTTCGTGCCCCTGCCCTTCGTCCACATGGAAGCGCCGATGTATCTGCGCGGCCTGTCGCGCCGGGGGCCGACGGTGCGCGAGGCGGTGCTGATGCACGCGGTCTCGCGGCTCGCGCTGCATCCGCTCATCACCAATGTCCAGGTCTCCTGGGTGAAGATGGGGCCGGAGGGCTCGGCGCGGTGCCTGAACGCGGGGGCCAACGACATGGGCGGCACGCTGATGAACGAAAGCATCTCGCGCGCCGCCGGGACGCAGCACGGACAGGAATTCCCGCCCGAGGCGATGGAGGCGCTGATCCGCTCGATCGGCCGCACGCCGCAGCAGCGCGACACGCTGTATCGTCCCGTTTCCGAGGAGCGCCAGGCGGTATCATTCGCCGCGGGCGAACTCGCACCCGTCGTGCAAACACCGCCGCGCAAGCTGGCGCACGCCTGACCAATCCCAAGGAGCCCGCACCGCAATGAGCACGACCACGCTGCCGACCGCGAGACCGGAAGAAGTCGGCCTCTCGTCATCCCGGCTCGGCAAGCTGTCCGAGGTGCTGCGCGCGCAGGTCGAGCGCGGCCACATCCCTGGCGCGGTCGCGATCGTGTCGCGCAACGGCAAGCTTGCCTATCACGAGAATTTCGGCGTGCGCGATCCGAACAGCCGCGAGCCGATGCCGAAGGACGCGATCTTCCGCATCTACTCGATGACCAAGGCGATCGTTTCCGTGGCAACGATGATGCTGTGGGAAGAAGGAAAAATCCTGCTCAACGAGCCGGTGTCCAAGTACATTCCTGCCTTTGCCGGGCAGAAGGTGCTTGTGCAGCGCGACGGCACCACCGATCACGTCGCCGTGGAGCGCGAGGCGACCATCCAGGACCTGCTGCGCCACACCTCCGGCCTGACCTACGAGTTCCGCGGCACCGGGGCGGTGCACAAGGCGTACATGGACGCCAAGATCTACCGTCGCGGCCAGACCAATGCCGACCAGGCGGAGATGCTCGGCAAGCTGCCGCTGCTGCACCAGCCGGGTGCGCGCTGGGAGTACAGCCGCTCGACCGACGTGCTCGGGCGGCTGGTCGAGGTGATCTCCGGCCAGAGCCTCGGCGCGTTCCTCGACGAGCGCATCCTCAAGCCGCTCGGCATGACCGACAGCGGCTTCTCGGTGCCCGAGGCGCAGCAGGGCCGCATCGCGGAGGCGTTCGCGAAAGACCCGGAAGGCGGCACCGACGTGCAGCTCATCGAGGTGCGGCAGAAGCCGAGCTTCGAGTCGGGCGGCGGCGGCATGGTCGCATCCACGCTCGACTACGCGCGCTTCCTGCAGATGATGCTGAACGGCGGCGTGCTGGACGGCACGCGACTGCTCGCCCGCCCGACGGTCGCGCTGATGACGTCGGATCATCTCGGCCCGGTGACGGGTCCGGCCGACCTGCTCATCCCGGGTTACGGCTTCGGGCTCGGTTTCGCGGTGCGGATGCACGCGGGCATCGCGCCGATGCCGGGCGCCGTCGGCCAGTATTATTGGGGCGGCGCCGCGGGCACGACGTTCTGGGTCGATCCCGCCGAACGGCTGCACGCGGTGCTGATGATCCAGGCGCCGGCGCAGCGCGAGTTCTACCGCGTGATGTTCCGCGATATGGTGTACTCGGCGATCGCGGATTGAGCCTTTGATCCCCTCCCTTGCGGGAGGGGGGAAGACTACTCCGCCGCGACCTTTCCCGGCGCTTGGACAAAATTGCCGCCGAAGCGGTCGCGGAACGGCTGGGTGTCGATCTCCTCGAGCTCGATCTCGCGCGCCAGCACGCGGCGCTTCCAGTCCTGGTGCGCGGGCTCGTTGCCCTGGAACTCCGGCATCACCTCGCGGGCGAACAGCTCCAGGCTTTCGCAAATGTGCTCGTGCGTGTTGTTGCCCGCCTGGTTGAGCAGGATGATCTGATCGACATGCGAGGTCTGGAATTTCCGCAGCTTCTTCCGCAACGTCTCGGGCGAGCCGACGAGGCCGCCTGACACGGCCTTTGCCGCCGCCTCGGGGTTGGCGCGCTTCCAGGCGTTGTATTCCTCCCAGAGATTGGCCTCGCCGGGCTTCGAGCGGTTCGCCATCGCGTAGAAGCGCAGCGCGAACTGGAAGAAGGTGATGCCCTCCGCGCGACGCCGCGCCTCCTCATCGGTGCGGGCGCACATGAACATCGTCACCAGCGCGATGTTCGGGTTGGTCTGGTAGTCGGCGAGCTTGTCCATCCGCTTGGTGAACGAATTGTAGTAGGCGTGTACCCACGCATGGGCCGCGTCGGCGCTGACGAACTGGAAGCCGAGTGCACCGAGGCCGCGGCGGCCGGCCATCTCGATCGTTTCCAGTTGCGAGCACGCGACCCACAGGGGCGGATGCGGCTTCTGCAGCGGCTTGGGCAGCACGTTGCGCGCCGGGAACTTGAAATACGGCCCTTCGTATTCCCAGCCGCCATCCTTGAACATCGGCAGCACGCAGCGCACCGCGTCCTCCCAGATCGCGCGCTTCTCGGCGATGTCGACGTCGAACGGACCGAGCTCCGTCGTGCTGGCGCTCTCGCCCATGCCGAACTCGACGCGGCCGTTGCTCAGCAGGTCGAGCGCGGAAACACGCTCGGCGACGCGCGCCGGATGGTTGGTGGTGAGCTGGATGATGCCGTGGCCGAGCCGGATGCGTTTGGTGCGCTGCGTCGCTGCGGCAAGGAACACCTCGGGCGCGGAGGAGTGCGAATACTCCTCAAGGAAATGATGCTCGACCTCCCAGGCGTAGTCGTAGCCGGCGCGGTCCGCGAGTTCGAGCTGGTCGAGCGCGCGGTTGTAGAGCTGCCACTCGCTATGCGGCTCCCACGGGCGCGGTAGCTGCAGCTCGTAGAAGATCCCGAATTTCATGCTTTTCTCCTTCGCGCGACGCGTTCCGCTCAGTGTCCGCTCTCAAGCACGATGCGCGCCAGACCGGTTTCCTCCAGCCAAGCCAGCGTGCGCGTCGGCACCCGCGGCGTCATGCGCAGCAACATCGCGAGATCGGCGGGATGGTCGATGTCCATACCGATGCCCGGCAGATGCAGCACGGTTGGTTCGATGCCGCGCGCGCGGGCCGTGTCGAGATGCGGGAAAAAACTGTCGTCGCCGAACCGCAGCGGCACCGCGTCGGGGGGCGTGAGCAGCACCGCGTTGGAGCCGCGTTCGTCGTGCGCCGCCACGATGGTGAAGGACGGTGCCGCTCGATGTTCTGCGAGCACCGCTTCCACCTCGCCGACGGTGATGCGCGGGATGTCGCCGGGCACCTGCAGCATCCCGCCTTTGCCCTCGCGCCGCAGCAGCCGCGCCGCCGCCGTCACCGCTCCGGTGTGTCCGTCCCGCGCGCCGTCCGTCACCACGCGCGCGCCGATCCGCTCGGCGAGCCGGGTCGCGGCGGGGTCGCGCGTGACGACGAGGATGCCGGCGAGCGAGCGCACCCGCGCGAGTGCCGCCAGCACGTCCTCGGCCATCGTCGCGGCCAACGCGCGGCGCTGCTCCTCGGTGAGCAGCGCGGACAGACGCTGCTTGGCGCCGTCCACTTCCTTGATCGGCACCACGGCCCAGACGTCGCGCGCGCCGCTCACGCCCGCAACTCGTCGGCGGCGGCGAGGACAACGCGGGCCAGCGCCTCGCGATCGTCGAGCGTCGTCATCAGCGTGTCAGCAAGGAACACGCGCGGAGCAACGCCGGTCAGCACGTCCGCATCCGCATGATCGACCACGTAGCCGTCGAGCAGATCGGCGTATCGCTCGGCGACCGTCGCGGCGCTCACCGCCATTCCGAGTTCCGCCATCATCTTCGCGGTCGGACCCTTGATCGCCCGGCCGCCGATGATCGGCGAGACGGCGATCACCGGCGCGGCGCAGGAGCCGAGCGCGTCGCGGATGCCGCCAAGGGAAAGAATGGGCTCGACGCTGATGAACGGGTTGGACGGGCAGATCACCACGGCTCGCAGATCCGGTCGCCGCAGCGCCGCGAGGAACTCGGGATGCGGCCGCGCGGCATCCGCTCCCGCGAAGGCCAGCCGGCGCACCACGGGCCGGCATTGCTGACGGACGAAATAGTCCTGGAAGTCGATCCAGCCGGTCTCGGTCAGCACGCGCGTCCGCACCGCATCGTCCGACATCGGCAGGATGCGCGGCGCCACGCCGAGCCGGCGGCAGAGATCGGCGGTGACGGCGGACAGCGTCTCGCCGGTCCGCAGGCGGCGCGTGCGCTCGACATGCGTGGCGAGGTCGCGATCGCCCAGCCGGAACCAGGTCTCGCCGCCAACTCCGTCCAGCGCCGCCATGAACGACCACGTCTCGTCGCGGCGTCCCCAGCCCGTTTCGGGATTGGCGATGCCGGCCAGCGTGTACATCAGCGTATCGAGATCGGGCGAGATGCTGAGGCCGAGATGCTCGAAATCGTCGCCGGTGTTGGCGACGATCAGCAGTTCGTCGCCGGGAAGGGTCCGGCTCAGCCCGAGCGCCAGCTTGGCCCCGCCGATGCCGCCCGAGAGTGCCACGACCAGGCTCACCGGAACAGATCCTCGGCGGGCGGGCGGACCAGCTCGCTCGCTGGCACGACGGGGGCCGACCAGCGCAACCCGCGCATCAACACGACCGGGCGCCCCTCGTCGGCCTGCCCCATCAGCAAGCCGGCCGCCGCGGCGATCTCGTCGCCGAAGCCGACCACCGTGACCTCCAGGGTGCGGCCGAACAGGTCGGGCTTGCCGCGCATGTCGACCAGCGCGGGCAGCCCGGCCGAGCCGATGGCGACGCCCACCGTGCCGCGCCGCCAGGCCCGGCCGAAGCTGTCGCTGATCACCACCGCCAGTTCCGCGCCGAAACGGGCGGAGAGCGCGTCCCGCAGCCGCGCGGCGCTCGCGTCCGGGTCGCGCGGCAGGAGCAGCAGCTGGTCGGGTCCGCCCGAGGGCGTGACGTTGGAATGGTCCACGCCGGCATTGGCCATCACCATGCCGAGGCGGTGCTCCATGATCATCAGGTTGGGCCGGCTGCGCACCACGCGCGTCGAATTCAGAGAGCACCACCTCGACGATGCGCGGATCCTTGCCGACCTCGGCGGCGAGGCGCCGGGCTTCCTCGGAGGGTGTCACGGTCGCGAGATCGACGAACTGCCCCTCCGCCTTGGAGACGATCTTCTGCGCGACCACCAGGACGTCACCCGGTTGTGGAAGCTGGCCGCTCCGCTCGAGCGCCCGAGCCGATCAGCGTCGCGAGATCGTCGCCCGGCTTGACGAAGGGCAGGCCAGGGATGGCGAGGAGTTCGACTGAACGGGATTCGGTCATGTGGGCCGGCGCCCCCTCACCCAACCCTCTCCCCCGAGGGGGAGAGGGCTTTCTGCTCCCTCTCCCCCTGAGGGGGAGAGGGCCGGGGTGAGGGGGCGCGCACTAGAAGTTAACCGAAGCGCTTGCGCAGGCGCGGCAGCACCTGCTCGCCATACAGCTTGAGGAAGCGCGGCTGGTCCGGCCCCGGCGCGTGGAACACCAGATGGTTGAAGCCGAGCCCGTGATAATAGGCGATCTTCTCGACGTGCTCGTCGGGGTCGGTGGAGACGATCCAGCGCTTCGCCGTGCGCTCGATCGGCAGCGCGTCGGCCAGCTTCTCCATCTCGCGCGGGTCGTGGACCGAGGTTTTTTCCTCCGGGGTCAGCGCCAGCGCGCCCCAATGCTTGGTGTCGGCCAGCGCGCGCTCGTGGTCGGTATCGAACGAGACCTTCACCTCGATCATCATGTCGTAGCTCGCCGGATCGCGGCCGGAATCGCTCATTCCCTGCTTCACGTTCGGGATCAGCGTCTCGGTGTAGAGCTCGCGCGCCTTGCCGCTGGTGCAGATGAAGCCGTCGGCCTGCCGACCGGCGTATTTCGCCACCAGCGCGCCGGCGGCGGCGACATAGATCGGCACCGGCTGGTCCGGCCGATCATAGATCGTCGCGTCCTTGGTCCGGTAGTAGGTGCCCTCGAAGGTGACGTGCTGCTCGGTCCACAGCTTGCGCATCAGCGTGACCGACTCGCGCAGCCGGGCGAAGCGTTCCTTGAACTCGGGCCAGACCATGCCGGTCGCCGGCACGTCGTTGAGGCTCTCGCCGGTGCCGATGCCCAGCACCACGCGGCCGGGGAACATCGCGCCAAGCGTGCCGAACGCCTGCGCCACCATCGTCGGATGGTAGCGGAAGGTGGGGGTCAGGACGCTGGTGCCCATCACCACGCGCTGCGTGCGGGCTCCGAGCGCGCCGAGCCACGCCATCGAGAAGGGCGCGTGCCCGTCGGTGTGCTTCCACGGCTGGAAATGGTCGCTGATGAACACGCTGTCGAACCCGACCTGCTCGGCGAGCACGGAAAAATCGAGCAGTGGTGCGGGGGCGAACTGCTCCGCGGAGGCCTTGTATCCCAGCTTGAGCACCATCGTTCTCCCATCCCCAAGATGATCGCAAGCTAGGGAGAAAGCCGCCCGCCATCAACCGCCCGCTCGACAGCCGGATGACTGGCGTGCAACCTCGGCCGGTGTCAGCGATTGTTAGCCGGATTTCGAGCTGCGTGCCGCACAACTGCCGTAGAGGGAAACCATGTGGATCATCTGGGTCATCATCATCGGCGCGATTGTGGGCTTCATCGCCCGCCTCATCTCGCCATCGCCGAATAACCCGCAGGGCTTCATCTTCACGACCATCCTGGGGATCATCGGCGGGGTCGTCGCAACCTATATCGGCCGCGCGATCGGCTGGTACCGACCAGGGCGACAGCGCCGGCTTCATCGCCTCGATCGTCGGCGCGCTGATCGTGCTGTTTGTCTGGCACATGATCGCGCGGAACCGCGCCGGAGCCGGCTATCCGCCCGGAACCTGACCCCCCCTTGCCCCCTCGGGGCGGCTAGCCGAAGCCAAACGGGCAGGCGCCGGCCAGTTCGGCCGAGGCCGCGCCGAGGCCCTCGAACTCGACCGTGACCAGCTTGTCCGGGCTGGTGAAGATCAGGCCGGTGCAGCTGCCCGTGGTGATGATCTCGCCAGCCCGGAGGTGCGTGCCGGTGTCGATCAGCCGGTTGGCCAGCCAGACCACCGGCAGGATTGGGTCGCCCGACGGGTTGCCGCCGACCTGCTCGACCTGCACCTCGCCGGCGAAATCGAGCCGGACCCGCAGATGCGCAAGGTCGAGCGAGCGCCAGCCGGGCGCGTCATCGCCGAAGACGAAGCCGAAATGCGCGATGCTGTCCGCCATGCCGACGAGGGGCGGGACGGCGCGGTGGTCGAGGAAGCGGCTCTGCACCAGCTCGATCGCCGGCATGGCAGCGGCGACCGCCGCCAGCACGTCGTCGCGCGTGTAGGGCTTGCCGTCGGCCCGGCCGGGAAGGTCGGCCGCGAGCCGCAGCGCGATCTCGCCCTCGATGCCGATCTGCTGGTCCGCCGGGAAGGGCTGGCGCGCCGGGCTGCGCTGAAAGCCTGAGGCCGGCATCGGCGCGCCCGATTGCGGGCGGCCCGGAGGGGCGGCGCATTTCCACCCGCCGACCGAAAGGCCGAGCAGGCGTAAAACCTCGCGTTGCACCGCGAACGCCTCGTCCTCGGTGCTCGGCGCAAGCTCGTCGGGCAGGCCGGTCAGCTTCTGCCCGGTGCTGCGGGCATTGGCCAGCATTTCGGCGGCGCGGGTGATCTTCTCCGGCGCATTCATCGCGACTGTTTCCTTCCACCAAATCCCGTTTCAGACCAGTATGCGCGAACCGGCTGACCGCGCGCCAGCCGCTCCTCCCTGCACGAAGCGTGATGAACGGGACCAGACCAATGCTCCGCCGGACGATGCTCGCCGCGCTTTGCGCCCTCCCCGCCCTGCTCCCCGGCCCATCGGCCCAGGCGAAGGACGACCTGGTGATCGGCGTATCGCAGTTTCCCTCCAGCCTGCATCCCGACATCGACCCTGAGGTCATCAAGGCCTACGTGCTGGACTTCGCGACGCGGCCGCTCACCAGCTTCGACAAGGATTGGAAGCTCGTCTGCCTGCTCTGCACCGAGCTGCCGACCATCGAGAATGGGCTCGCGAAGTTCGAGGATCGGCCGGACGGCAGCCGGGGCATGGCGGTCACGTTCAAGCTCAAGCCCGATCTCGCCTGGGGCGACGGTGAGCCGGTCACGGCGAAGGACATCGCCTTCACCTGGAAAGCGGAGAAAGATCCCGCCTCCGGCATCGCCAACCCGCATAGCTGGAACCAGGTCACGGCGGTCGACGTGGTGGACGACCATACGGCGGTGCTGCATCTCGACAAGCGTCGACTACCAGTACAACCAATGGGACGACATCCTGCCGGCGCATATCGAGGGTGCCGCCTACGCGAAGGCGGCCGGACCCGGCGACTATGGCAAGCAGACCGTCTACAACCGCGCGCCGACCACGCCGGGGCTGTACAACGGCCCGTTCATCATCACCAGCTACCAGTCCGGTTCGCAGATCGTGCTGGAGCCCAACCCGCACTGGGCGGGACCGAAGCCGGGCCTCAAGCGCATCGTCATCCGCGCCATCGAGAACACCGCGGCGCTGCAGGCCAACCTGCTGTCGGGCGACGTCGACATGATCGGCGGCGAGGGCGTGGGCCTGACGATCGACCAGGTGCTCGCGCTGCGCAAGCAGCACCCCGACCAGTTCGACTACATCTTCAAGCCGAGCCTCAACTACGAGCACATCGACCTGCGGCGGGACAACCCGATCTTCGCCGATCTGCGCGTCCGCAAGGCGTTCCTGCTGGCGATCGACCGCAAGACGCTGAACGACAAGCTGTTCGAGGGCTTGCAGCCGGTGGCGGCGACCTGGGTGAACCCGCTCGAGCAGAACTACGCGCCGGACGTGCCGCATTACGGCTACGATCTCGCGCAGGCGAAGTCGCTGCTCGCGGAGGCGGGCTGGAAGCCGGGGCCGGACGGCATCTGCCGCAATCCGGCGGGCGAGCGGCTGTCCGTCGAGTTCCAGACCACGGCAGGCAACCGGCTGCGCGAGCTGGTGCAGCAGGTGCTGCAGAGCCAGTGGAAGGCGGCCTGCATCGAGGTCACGATCAAGAACGAGCCGGCGCGCACGCTGTTCGGCGAGACGCTGAAGAAGCGCATTTTCACCGGCATGGTGATGTACGCCTGGAGCAGCGCGGTCGGCGGCCTGCCGCGCCAGACGCTGTCGAGCGCGCAGATCCCGACGGCGGCGAACGGCTATGGCGGGTCGAACTATCCCGGCTTCAGCAATCCGACGATGGACGCCGATATCGACCGCGCCGCGACCGAGCTCGATCCGGCGAAGCAGAAGCCGATCTGGGCGGAGATGCAGCGCGTCTACGCCGAGCAGCTGCCGGTGCTGCCGCTGTTCTTCCGCGCCGAGGCGCATGTCGTGCCGAAATGGCTCAAGGGCTACGCGCCGACCGGCCATAACGGCTACGCCTCGCAATGGGCGGAGGACCTGGCATCCCGGCTGATCCCATGCCGACCGACGCGGCGCCCGTGCTGCGGGTCGATCGCCTGTCGGTGAGTTTTCGCCGCCCGGCCGCGTGGTCCGCGCGCTCGAGCTACGCGCTCACTCCGGGCCGCACGCTCGGCGTGGTCGGCGAGAGCGGCTGCGGCAAGTCGATGACGGCACTCGCGCTGATGGGCCTGGTGCCGCCGCCCGGACGAGGTCACCGGCTCGGTGCGCCTCGACGGACGCGAGCTGATCGGCCAGCCGCCGGAAGCGTGGCAGGCGGTGCGCGGCAATCGCATCGCGATGGTGTTTCAGGAGCCGATGACGGCGCTCAACCCGGTGATGCCGGTCGGACATCAGATCGCCGAGGCGATCGTGCTGCACGAGGAAGCCAGCTGGAAGCAGGCGGAGGAGCGCGCGGTGGCGCTGCTCGACGCGGTCGGCATCGCTTCGGCGCGAGCGCGGGCGCGCGCCTATCCGCACCAGCTCTCGGGCGGCATGCGCCAGCGCGCGATGATCGCGATGGCGCTCGCCTGCCGCCCGGCGGTGCTGATCGCCGACGAGCCGACCACCGCGCTCGACGTGACGATCCAGGCGCAGATCCTTGACCTCATGCTGGACCTGCAGGACGAGATCGGCATGGCGATCCAGTTCATCAGCCACAACCTCGCCGTCGTGTCGGAAATAGCGGATGAAATCATCGTCATGTACGCCGGCCGCATCGTCGAGCGCGCGCCGGCCGACGCGCTGTTCGCGGCACCGCTGCACCCCTACACGCAAGGGCTGATCGCCACCCTGCCCGACCCGGACCGGCGCGTCGCCCGCCTGCCGGTGATCCAAGGCGGTGTGCCCGATCCCGGCGCGGGCGACGCCGGCTGCCCGTTCGCCGATCGCTGCCCTCGCGCCGATCGCTTCTGCCGCGCCGAGGAACCGGCGTTGCGCGAGCTCGCGCCGGGGCACGAGGTCGCGTGCTTCAAGGCCGCCGCATGACGCCGCTGGTCGCGCTCGACCGGATCAGCGTGCGCTTTCCCGTGGGCGGCGGCTGGTTCGGCGGCGAAACGGCAGTTGCGCGCGGTGGAGGATGTGAGCCTCGCGATGATGCCGGGCGAGACGCTGGCGCTCGTCGGCGAAAGCGGCAGCGGCAAGAGCACGCTCGGCAACGTCGTCGCCGGCTTGCAGGTGCCGACATGCGGGCAGCGTGCGCTTCCAGGGCCGGACGTTGCGACCGCGTCGCGCGCCGCGCGATCCAGATGGTGTTCCAGGACCCGTTCGGCGCGCTCGATCCGCGAATGCCGGTCTCCGCCATCATCGCCGAGCCATTGCGGATCAACCGGATCGGCAGCAGGGCCGAGCGGCGCGCCCGCGCGGCGGCGCTGGTGCGCCAGGTCGGGCTGCCGGCGGATGCGCTGAACCGCTACCCGCACGAATTCTCCGGCGGCCAGCGCCAGCGCATCGCCATCGCCCGCGCGCTGGCACCGGACCCCGCGCTGATCGTCGCGGACGAGCCGCTTGTCGGCGCTCGACGTGTCGATCCAGAGCCAGATCCTCAATCTGATGAAGGAGCTGCAGGACGGCGGAAAACTCGCCTACCTGTTCATCAGCCATGACATGGCGGTGGTGAACCATCTGGCCGACCGCGTGGCGGTTCTTTACCTGGGCCGCATCGTCGAGACCGCGCCGCGCGCCGCGCTGTTCGCGCATCCGGCGCATCCCTACACGGTGGCGCTGCTCGACGCGGTGCCGCGCATCGGACGGCGGCGCGCGGAGAAGAAAATCCGCGGCGAGATGCCGAGCGCGCTGGCGCCGCCGCCGGGCTGCGTGTTCCACACCCGCTGCCCCAAGGCGCAGCCGGTGTGCCGGACCGACCCGCCCACGCTCGCCGCCGTCGCGGGCCGCGCCGGGCAGCACGCCGCCTGCCATTTCCCGGACTGACGCGATGGGCGGCTACATCCTCCGACGCGCGGCGCAGGCCCTCTTGGTGCTGCTGGTGATGTCCTTCGTCATCTACAGCCTGATCGGCCTGATGCCGGGCGACCCGATCGACGTGATGCTCTCGACCATGCCGAACATCACCCCCGAGCAGGTGGCGCAATTGCGGCACGTCTATGGTCTCGATCAGCCGCTGCTGCTGCGCTACTGGCACTGGCTCGAAGCGGCGCTGCGCGGCGATTTCGGCTTTTCCCGATTGCACGCGGAACCCGTGCTGGTCGTGCTCGGGCCGGCGCTGGCGCAGACCTGCCGGCTGATGCTCGCCTCCTTCACCCTGAGCGTTTTTCTGTCCGTTTCGCTCGGCGTGCTGGCCGCGCTGCGCCCTGGCAGCGCGCGCGACAGCCTGATCGGCTTTTTCGCGTTTGCCGGCATCTCGGTGCCGGTGTTCTGGCTGGCGCTGGTGCTCATTCTTGTCTTCGCCGTCTGGCTGCACTGGCTGCCCGCCAGCGGCATTTCCACCGTGGGCGCCGGCGGCTTTTTTGACCAGTTGCGCCATCTGGTGCTGCCCGTCGTGACCCTGGCGCTGGCGATCACCGGCCAGTTCATCCGCTTCGTGCGCGCCAGCATGATCGAGACGCTGCGCATGGATCACATCCGCACCGCGCGCGCCAAGGGCGCGGGCGAGCGGCGCGTGGTGCTGGTTCACGCCTTCCGCAACGCGCTGATCCCGGTCGTGACGGTGATGGCGCTGAGCTTCGGCGGGCTGTTCTCCGG
Organism: uncultured Alphaproteobacteria bacterium; assembly: GCA_963799825.1. Classification (GTDB taxonomy): domain Bacteria; phylum Pseudomonadota; class Alphaproteobacteria; order Acetobacterales; family Acetobacteraceae; genus JAFKFI01. Next base: position 145,851 of record CAWCYL010000005.1, on the reverse strand, counting down.
CGCGCTCATCACCGAGACGATGTTCGCGCAGCCCGGCATGGGCAAGATGATCTACGACGCGATCCTCGGCAACGACTACAACCTCGCCCTCACCGGCCTGCTGTTCGCGACCCTGGTGACGCTGCTGAGCAACCTCGCCGCCGACCTCGCCTATGCGTGGCTCGATCCGCGGATCGCACTGCGATGAGCGCCACCGCCGCGATCGCCGTTTCTCCAAATGCCGCCGTTGCCAGCTGGCGGCTGCGATGGCGCCGCTTTCGGCGGCACCGCGCGGGGATGGCGAGCCTGTGCGTGCTCGTCCTGCTGCTGCTGTTCGTGCTTGCCGCCTGGCCGTTGCAGGCGGCACTCGGCATCGACCCGAACGCGACGGACCTGCTCTCCCGCTACGAGCCGCCCTCGGCCCTGCACTGGCTCGGCACCGACGACGCGGGGCGCGACGAGCTGCTGCGCCTGATGCTCGGGGGCCAGATTTCTCTCCTCGTCGGCGTGCTCGCCACGGCGGCGGGCGGCGTGGTCGGGTGTCGGCATCGGACTCCTCGCCGGCTATTTCGGCGGGCGCGCCGACGCGTTCCTGATGCGCTTCACCGACGGCGTGATCGCGCTGCCGCTGCTGCCGCTGCTGATCGTGCTGGGTGCCGTGGATCTGACGAAACTCGGCTTCTCCGCCGAGTTCGCCCATTCCGGGGCGGCGGCGTTCTGGCGGGTCGTCATCATCATCTCGCTGTTCGACTGGACCTCGATCGCGCGGCTGGTGCGCGCCGCGACCCTCTCGATCCGCGAGCGCGACTTCGTGCGCGCCGCGCGCGCCAGCGGCGGCGGCGCGGGATACGTGATGCTCACCCACGTCCTGCCGAACATCGCGACACCGATCATCGTCGCCGGCACGCTGACCATCGGGCGGGTGATCCTGTCCGAAGTCAGTGCTGAGCTTCCTCGGTTTCGGCATCGTCCCGCCGACGCCGAGCTGGGGCAACATGCTGAACAACGCGCAGGAGCTGGTGACGACCGCGCCGGCGCTGGCGATCTATCCTGGACTGCTGATCTTCCTCACGGTCATCGCCGTGAACTTCCTGGGTGATGGGCTGCAGCACGCGTTCGACCCGCGATCGGAGGTCTGAGCGGGGCGTCAATTGGCTGGGCAGTCCGGCGGGAATTGTGCCAGTCTCGACCCCGACCGACCCACAAGCGGGCTTCGCAAGGGGGAACGCCATGCCGGCGCGTACGGGACAGGACTATCTCCGAGGGCTGCGGGAGCAGAACCGAGAGGTCTGGTTGCGCGGCGAGCGGATCGAGGACGTGACCGCCCATCCGGGGCTGCGCGGCGGCGCACGGGCGATCGCCGCGCTCTACGACATGCAGCACGACCCGGCGTTGCGCGACGACATGACCTACGTGTCGCCCGGCAGCGGCGACCGGGTCGGGCTCTCCTTCATCATTCCGCGCACCAGGGAGGAACTTGAGCGGCGGCGCGCGATGATGCTCAACTGGGCGCGCTCGACCTGCGGCATGATGGGGCGCTCGCCCGATTTCATGAACGTGAACTTCGCCGCCTGGGCCGGCGCGTCGGACTATTTCGCGCGCGGCCGGCCCGAGTTCGGCGCCAACATGCGGCGCTATTACGAGCACATCCGCGACAACGACCTCACGCTCGACGCACGGCCTGATCAATCTGCAGCGCAGCCGCACAGTGTCGGGCATGTTCAACCTGGCGGAGGATACCGCGCTCCACGCCGTGCGCGAGACCGATGCCGGCGTCGTGGTGCGCGGTGCGCGCATCCTCGCGACACTTGGGCCGCTATCGGACGAGATCGCGGTCTACTCGCCACGACTCGGCCGCTACTCGGAGCCGCACAGCCCCTTCGCGCTCAACTTCGCCATTCCCTGCGGGGCGCCGGGATTGAAATTCCTTTGCCGGGAGAGCTTCGATCTCGGCCGCTCGCATTTCGATCACCCGCTCGGCTCGCGCTTCGAGGAGATGGACTGCGTCGCCTTCTTCGACGACGTGCTGGTGCCGTGGGAGCGGGTGTTCCAGCTCGGCGACGTCGAGCTGCTCAACGGCACGTCGGAGAAGACCCACTCCGCGGTGCACACGGCGCATCAGGGAGCGACCAAGAACCTGGCGAAGTGCGAGCTCGTGCTCGGCGTGGCGCTGCTGATGACGCAGACCCTCGGCAATGCCCACCTGCCGCATGTCGAGGACCGCATCGGCGAGCTGATGATGTACACCGAGCTGATGCGCGCGTGCATGAGGGCCGGCGAGGCCGACGCGCAGCTCGACGAGTGGGGCGTGATGTGCCCGGCGCCGCTGCCCGTGGAGACCACCCGCAACCTGTTCATGACCGCCTATCCGCGGATGGTGGAGATCCTGCAGCTGCTCGGGTCGAGCAGCTTCATGCTGATCCCGAGCGAGGAGGATTTCCGCAGCCCGCTCGCCGGGCATATCGAGCAGTATCTGGCGACCGACACGAGCAACGCCCGCGATCGGGTCAAGCTGTTCCGCCTCGCCTGGGACATCGCCGGCAGCGCCTTCGGCAGCCGTCAGGTGCTGTACGAGCGGTTCTTCGCCAGCGATCCGCTGACACGCGCCCGTGCGCTCGGCGCGATGTACCCCAAGACCGAGGTGACGGAGCGCGTCCTGGCGTTCCTGGGGCGCGACGATGATGTGACGTGATGTGACGTGACGAGCAATGGCTGGAGCGGGAGGATGACGAGATGAGCCATCGACCGAAGCATCTGGGACACGTGAACATCTACGTGCGCAACGCGGAACGCTCGCGCCAATGGTACGAGGACGTGCTCGGGCTGCACACTTACGAGTTCCGGCCCGGCTGGGCGGCGTTCATGTCGGCCGATGTCGAGCAGTCGCACGAGGTCGCGCTGATGCAGGTGGGCGACGACGCGCCGGGCCAGCACAAGGGACAGGTGGGGCTCAACCACATGGCCTGGATGATGGACAGCCTCGACGACCTCAAGGACGCGTATCGGCGGCTGAAGGACAAGGGCGTGAAGATCGAGCGCGTGGTCGATCACGGCATCTCGCTCGGCATCTATTTCCGCGACCCCGACGGCAACGGGCTCGAAGTGTCCTACGAGCTGCCGCGCGAGCAATGGCCGCGCCAGGAGCACGTCTTCTCCGACGACATGGTGGCGCGCGGGCGCTTCCCTGGGCCGTGGGATGCGGAGCTGCGCGCGTAACCTCGGCTGGGTAAATCGACGCAAGGAAGAAACGCGATGCCACTGCTTTGCGAGAAGCGCGGCCACGTCGCAATCCTCACCCTGAGCCGGCCGGAGGCGCGCAACGCCTGGTGCCCGGAATTCAACGCCGGCTTCCAGGAGCTGCTGCCCGCGCTCGAGGATGATCGCGACGTGCGCTGCGTGATCCTGACCGGCGACGAGGCGGGCGGCGCGTTCAGTGCCGGGGCCGATCTGAAGAACCCCAAGACCCACACGCATGATTCGGCGGCCGACTTCCTGGAGGGGATCGCGACGCGGCGCCGTTCCAGCCCGATCAGTTTGATGACGGAGTTCGCCAAGCCGGTCGTTGCCGCGGTGAACGGCTACGCCGTGGGCATCGGCTGCATCATCACCTATTGCTGCGACATGATCGTCGCCTCCGATCGCGCGGAGTGGCGGCTGCCGCAAGCGGCACTCGGCATCCTGCCCGCGCAGGGCGGCACGATCCGGCTGGCGCGCTGGGTGGGCAAGGGACAGGCGATGCGCGCCGCACTCGGCTTTCCCCTGGCCGCCGAGGAGGCGCACCGGATCGGGCTGGCGCAGTGGCTGGTGCCGCACGCCGAACTGATGGCGCGCGCGATGCAGGTCGCGGAGCACGTCGCCGCGCTGCCGCCGCTGGCCGCGCGGCTGGTCAAGGAGTCGCTGAACGCGAGCCTGAACATGCCGCTCTCCGAGGCGGCGCTCGGCGATCTGTACCGCTTCGCCGCGCTGGAGACGACCGAGGACAAGGCAGAAGGCCACCGTGCCTGGCGCGAACGGCGCAAGCCGGTGTTCAAGGGAAGCTGAACGCGACGTTGCAACGAGAACCGCATCGCGGAGGAGGAGCTGGATGAACGCACCGGTCGGCTTCGACCACGGATCGCACGCGGCGTCGCTGCCGCTCGACAAGATCGACGTGAGTGATCCGCAACTCTATTACGACGACGCTTGGCATCCCTATTTCGAGCGGCTGCGCCGGGACGATCCGATCCACTACGTGGCCGACAGTCCATACGGACCGTATTGGGCGATCACGCGCTACAAGGACATCGTGCAGCTCGAAGTGAACCACAAGGCGTTCTCGTCGAGCTGGGAGCTGGGCGGCATCAGGATCGAGAACATCCCGACGGGATACGAGCGGCCGAGCTTCATCCTGCTCGACCCGCCGGACCACGACGAGCAGCGCCTCGTGGTGAGCCCCACCGTCAACCCGATCAATCTCGCCAAGATGGAAAGCCCGATCCGCGAGCGCACCAACCGGGTGCTCGACGCGCTGCCGCGCGACGAGGAATTCAACTGGGTCGATCGCGTCTCGATCGAGCTCACCTCGATGATGCTGGCGACCCTGTTCGACTACCCGGTCGAGGATCGTCGCAAGCTGGTCTACTGGTCCGAGGTGGTCATCACCGACGTCAACGCGCCGGACGCGCTGGTGCGCTCGGAGGCGGAGCGGTTCGACATCCAGCTGAAGTTCACCGAGCACATGAACGAATTGTGGGAGGAGCGCGCGAAGCGTCCGCCGACCTTCGACATCATCTCCATCCTCGCGCACAGCGACCGCATGAACAAGATGAGCATCCGCGAGCGGATGGGCATTCTCATCCTCTTCCTGGTCGGCGGCAACGACACGACGCGCAACTCGATGTCAGGCGGATTGTGGGGCCTCAGCCAGTTCCCCGACGGGCTGGAAAAGCTGCGGCGGAACCCCGAGCTGGTGCCGAGCGCGGTGCCGGAGATCATCCGCTGGCAGACGCCGGTGATCCACATGCGGCGCACGGCGCTGGAGGATGTCGAGTTCGGCGGCAAGCTTATCAGGAAGGGCGACAAGGTGGTGGTCTGGTACATCTCGGGCAACCGGGACGACACCGCCATCGAGCGACCGGACGAGTTCATCGTCGATCGCCGCCGTCCGCGCGAACACCTCTCCTTCGGCTTCGGCATCCATCGCTGCCTCGGCAACCGCCTCGCCGAGTTGCAGCTGCGGATCTTGTGGGAGGAGATCCTCCGCCGCGACCTCACGATCGAAGTGCTCGGCAAGCCGGTCTACGCGTATTCGAACTTCCTGCGCGGCATCAAGGCGCTGCCGGTCCGGCTCGCCGCCTGAACGACGGACGCGCTCATCTCCGGCGTGATGAGCGCGGCTCCCGGCTGCCATTGGTATCAAATGCTCGGGATCGACGTAAGTCATAATACGTCGCAGGCGTTCAATCTCGAACAGGGAGCATCCGCATGAAATCGGTTCTTGCTTTGGCGACGCTGGCATTCGTTGCCTTGGTGCTCGAAGAGAAGGCCCGTCAGGTCGCCGGCGATGCGACGGTCGCCTATGGCGAGGCGGTCGACCACGCGCGCGATGCAACGCAATCCATCGGCCGGAACGTGGAGCAGCAGCCGCTTGCAGCCGTTCTGATCGCCAGTGCGCTCGGCTATGCGGTGGCAAGGCTCACGCGCCGATGATACCGACCCGATTTTATTCACTCCCGAGCTCCACCGCGCGCATGGATGCGAGCTGGCGTATTTCCTCGGGCGTGTAGTCGGCGATCCGATGCAGGATGTCCGCCGTATCGGCACCGATCGCCGGCGCGGCGCGGGAGATCGCAAGCGGTTCCCGATCGAGCTGGAACGGAAATCCCTTCGCCAAGCCGCCCTTGGGAAGTGCCGCGAGCGCCATGTTCCATTCTCGGCCGCGCTGCGCGAGCACGCCCGGGCCGTCCAGCACGGGGGCAGCCGCGACCTTGATCGCCGCGAGCGCCCGCAGCGCCTCCGGTACGGGATGCGCGCCGACCCAGCGCGCGGCGCTGTCCCGCCGGTTGGCGTCCGTCCTTCCGATGAGCGCATCGAACGCCGTCGCCTGTGCGGCATCGACGCTCAGTGCGAGCCACATGCCGTCGGCAGCGCGGAAGCAATCCTGCAAAACAAAGGAGAGATCGGCATTGCCCTGGCGCGCGAGCAGATCGGTGGCCACGAACGCCTCCCCGATGAGGAAGTTGGTGAGCTCGCGCTGCGAGATGTCGAGATGCACGCCTCCGCCGTGCCGCCGCCGGTCGAGCCAGGCCGTCAGCACCATGCCGGCGCCGAACATCGCGACCACCTGGTCCGGGTAGTTCACCTCACGCCCGCTGACCACCGGAGCGCCGTCGGCATAGCCGGTGCGCCATGCCAGGCCGCCCATCGCGTCAAGCGTGGTGCCGAACGAGACGTAGTTCGCGTCCGGCCCGGTCTCTCCCTGGCTCGAAATCGAGGCCAGGATGATCGCGGGATTGATCTCGCGCAGCACCGGATAGTCGATCCGCAACCGCGCGAGGACGCCGCGGCGGAAATTCTCGAGCACGATGTCGGACTTGGCGACGAGGTCGAGAAAGACCTTGCGGCCCGGCTCCTGCTTCAGATCGAGGCTGATCCCGGCCTTGTTGCGGTTGGTGAAGCGGAAGAACGGGCTATCCGACGCCGCACCGGAGGCCCAGCCGCGGAACGGATCGCGATAGTCCGGCGCCTCGACCTTGATCACCTCGGCGCCGAGATCGGCGAGCAGCGCCGAGGTCGCCGCGCCGGCGGTGATGATGCCGAGATCGAGCACCCGGCAGCCGTCGAGCGGACGGCTCATGATGCCACCCACTGCACCACTCCGGCCAGCGGCGGAACATCTCCGGGCGGAAACCCCTGGCCGTTCCAGAGCACGGGCAGACGCGGCATGGGAACGGTCGGGCCGTCGGGGAGCCGCACGCTGGCGAGGAAGTCGCGTGCCAGTGTGTGAGGATCGCGCGCGAGTTCCTCGGGGCTCCACACCGGCCCCAGCGGCAACCGGCGTTGCAGCGCGATCTCGCGGATCTGCGCACGCGTGAGGGCGGCGAACCGTCTTTGCACGATCTCGCCGATCGCCGCCGCGCACGCCTGCCGTGCCGCGCGGTCCGCGAGTGCCGGGTCATCGAGCCGCTTGTCGCCGATCACGCGGGCGAGCAGCGGCCAGTCGCCGTCCTGATAGACGAGTGCCACCCAGCCGTCGGCGCAGCGGAGCACTTGCCATTCGGCGAATTTGCCTGCCCGCCCCGGCGCGGTGCCGGTTGTCGCGGCACTCGCCAAGTTCTTCCAGTTCAGCCAGATGACGGCTTCAAGCATACTGACACGAGCGATCTCGGTTTCCGTGCTCGTGCCGCACAGCCCGGCCACCAACCCTGTAAAGGCCGCCAGCCCGGCAGCGTACGCCGCCTGGTGCCCGCCGAGACGCAGCGGCTCGCGGTCCGGCTCGCCGATGACGTTGAGCAGCCCGCCAAGCGCCATGACGGTGAATTCGCTGGCCGGGATGCCGGGAGCGGTGTCCAGCCCCAACATCGAGACCAACACGGTGATCCGCGGTGTCGCCGCCCTCGCCGTGCCCAGCCGCTGTCACCAGGCCGCTCGCATTCCCGGTTTCCGCATCCGCGATCAGGCCGACGCAGCCGGCGGCGAGGCGTTGCAGCGCCTCCGGTGAACCGTCCGATGGCAGCACCACGGATCGCTTGCCGGCGTTGAGGAAGGCGAACAACGCGCCCGTTCCGCCCACCAGCGGCGCCAGGTCGCGCAGCGGATCGCCGCCCGGCGGTTCGAGCTTGATCACCTCCGCCCCGAGATCGGCCGCGATCCGTCCGGCGAACGAGGCGGCGAGCCGCAATTCGAGCGCGCTCGTCTCGCCGATCGCTTCCAAAATCGTCGCGCCGGCGAGCGGACTTGGCATCAGGCCCTGCCCTGTCCGGGATTGGCCTCGCCGCGAGCGAAACGCGACAGGCCCTCGCCTTGCGCGCTCGTCTTGGCGCGGATCGCGGCGTTCACCGTGGCGCCGAACTCGAACGCGCCCGGCCAGTCGGCGATGCGGTTGGGAATCGCCTCCAGCGCCCGCTTGCTCTCGGCGAGCGCGGTGGCGTCGAACTGTGCCACGTGCCGCGCCAGCGCATCGGCCTCCTGTTCCAGCCGCGCCAGGGGCACGCTGAGATTGACCAATCCCCACCGCTCGGCGGTCGGCCCGTCGATCCGACGGGTGGTCAGCACCATCCAGGCCGCGCGCTTGGGCGACAGCATGAGCTGCGTGGACGGGCCGGCCATGCCCGGATACGTGCTGAAGCCCATCTCGGGCATCCCGATCTCCGCCTCGTCGGCGGCGATCGCGAGGTCGGAGACGTTGATCAGCGAGGTTCCGCCGCCCAGCGCGAAGCCGTTCACGGCGGCGATGAAGATCGCGGGATGGCGGCGGATCGCCAGCAGCACCTCGATCCATTCGCGCGAGCCGAGCTCGCGCTGCCGCGCGTCGGCGGCGCCAGCCTGTTCCTTGAGGTCGATCCCGCTGCAGAAGGCGGCGCCGCTGCCGGTGATGACCGGCGACCTTGTGCGTGCCGTGGATCTGCTCAAGCCGCGCCATCATCGCCTTGCGCGCCGCGGAGCTCATCGCGTTGCGCTTGTCGGCGCGATTGATGCGGAGGAAGGCGTAGGCGCCGCGATCCTCGAGCTGGATAAGATCGTCGTCGCTCATGGCTTGCCCTCCGCGATTGGCTGGAACGCGTTCCCTCCTCAGCGGAAGTGACGCAGGATCTGATCTTCCCACAACGCGAGCTGACCGAGATCGTAGTCGAGCGGCGACACGACCAGGTATTCCATGCCGGCATCGGCGAGTTCGGCGATCCGCGCGCGCACGCTCCTGGGGCTGCCGAGGAAATAGCAGCTCCGCAGATGGTCGAACGAGCGATGCGTGCCCATCACGCGCTCGATCAAGGGCCGCTGCTCGCGATGCGCCGCCGCGTCGTCGTCGGTCGGCACGACATGGAGAAAGTTGAGGTGGCCGAAGGTGAGGCTGGTGCGCGCCCGGCCGATCTCGTCCAGCCGGCGCGTGATGATTTGCCAATCCTCGATCACGCTGCGGTTCGACCCGGCGGCGCGCGCGATCCAGCCGTCGGCGCGACGGCAGATGCGTTCGAGCACGGAGGGCGCGATCGTCTCCGGGTCGGGCGACAGCGACGTTTTTGCCTTCGCCCCGCCGGCGACCCACAGGAACGGCGGCTCCGGCAATCTCGGCTCGATCATCACGTCGTCGAAGTCGTAGTACTTGCCGTGATGCGTCACCGGCTCGCCGGTCCATAGCTTGGCGAAGATGTCGAGGATCTCGTCGGTCCGCCCGCCGCGCTGCTTCAGCGGCACGCCGGCGACGGCGAACTCGTGCGCGTCCCAGCCGGCGCCGACGCCGAGCTCGAAGCGGCCGCCGGAGAGGTATTGCAGGCTGGCGATCTCCTTCGCCATGAACGCCGGATTGCGGATCGCGAGGATGAGGATCCCGGTCGCGAGCTTGATGCGCTGCGTGCAGCCGGCGACGAAGGACAGGGTTTCGAGCGGCGAGAGCCAGCCGGTGCCGTACAGTCCGCGCGCCGTCAGCAGGTGCTCGGCGACCCAGAGCGATTCGAAGCCCATCGCCTCGGCCTGCACGGCGAAGTCGCGCAGGCGCAAGCTGCGCGCGTAGTCGAGGTCGGAAAACGAAAAACTCGGCAGCATCAGCCCGAAGCGCATCGCTCGCTCCTTTCGTGCGGGATTGTCACGGTGTGCTGGCGCGGTGCGCGGCGTCGAGTTCCACGAGCGAGCGGCCCCGCGTCTCCGGCAGCATCAGCAGCCCGACGATCATCAGCCCGTAGCCGATGAACGAGAACGCCGCGATGGCCGGACCCAGGCCAAACCGCGCGGCGAGATAGCCGACCAGTGCCGGGAACAGCGCGCCGATGCCGCGACCGCAATTGTAGCAGAAGCCCTGCGCAGCGCCGCGGACCGAGGTGGGGAACAGCTCGGTCATGAACGAGCCCATCGGCGAGAACATCATCAGGCTGATGAAGCCCAGCGGGAAGCCGACGAACAGGATCATCTCGTTGCTCATCGGCACGAACAGATAAATCAAGGTCAGCGCGATCGAGCCGAACGCGGACACCAGGAACGTCGCCTTCCGCCCGATCCCATCGGCGAGATAGGCGCCGGCGACGAAGCCGCAGAACGAGCCGAGAATGAGCACGAACAGATAGCTGCCGGTGCCAATCGCGGTAAGGTGGCGCACCGTCTTGAGATAGGTCGGCAGCCAGATCGCCAGCGCGTAGCTGCCGCCCTGCGCACCAGTTACCATGAGCACGACCTTCAGCACAGTCGGCAGATGCGGCTGTCGCAGCGGCGAGATTACGTGCGCCAGGCCGAGGGAGGTCGCCGGCGCGTCGCGGGCGATCTCCGGCTCCTCGATATAGCGGCGAATGAAGAACACCAGGCCGGCGGGCAGGATGCCGATCCAGAACAGCGCCCGCCATGCCAGCGTCTCCGGCAGCCAGGCGAACAGCCCGGTGTAGATCAGCGCCGCGGCACCCCAGCCGACCGCCCATCCGGTCTGCACCAGCCCGACCGCGCGGCCACGGTACTTGTCGCGGATCACCTCGCCCATCAGCACCGCGCCGGCCGCCCACTCGCCGCCGAAGCCGAAGCCCTGCAGCGCGCGCAGGACAAAGAGCTGCGAGAAGTCCTGCGCGAAGCCGCACAGGAAGGTGAAGAGGGCGTACCAGGCAACGGTTATCTGCAGGACGCGCACGCGCCCGACGCGGTCCGCCAACGCGCCGGCGAACCAGCCGCCGAACGCCGAGACGAGCAACGTGACGGTGCCGAGCAGGCCGGCCTGGCCGGTCGAGATGTGCCACAGCGACAGCAACGTTGGGATGACGAAGCTGAAGATCTGCACATCGAGCGCATCGAGCGTCCAGCCGCCGAAGCAGGCCCCCATCGTGCGGCGCTCGCGCGGCGTGAGTTCGGCGAACCAGCCCAGCATCGGCGTTCCCCCCAGCGTGGTTTCAGCCAAGCGTCTCCGGCGGCACGAAGTCGCGCCATCGCCCAGGGTGCGGCTCCTGCTGCTGGTAGGTCTGCAAGGCGTCGGCCGCGCGCCCGACCAGGTCGGTCGCGGTCAGCCCCTTGCGCGCGAGATAGGCGTCGAGCTCGGCGATGATGCGCGTCAGCGCGGAAAAACCGGATTGCAGGATCACGGAGGTCAGCTCCGCCGCCGATGCGCCCGCCAGCAGGAAGCGCGCCACGTCGAGGCCGGAGCGGGCGCCGTTGGTGCCGATCAGCGGCGCCTCGCGCCCCGCCGCCTGCCGCGTCATCGCCAGCCACCGGCAGGTGATCGGCAGCGCCCATCCGCCGCTGTAGCCGGCGGACGTGCCCAGCACCGGCGCGAGCGTCTCGACGTCCGGCAGCATCGCCATGAACCGCCCGACCATGCCCACCGCGTCGGCGCCGGTGGCGCGGGCCGCGCGGCCGAGCTCGGCGAGGTTGGTGCCGAGCCCCGGCAGCTTCACCCAGAGTTGTCCGCCGAACGCCGCCCGCACCCGCCCGACCACGTGCTTGAGCCGTGCCTCGTCGGATTCCAGCAGGATGGTGCCCGGCGCGGCCTCCAGCGATTGCGGCGAGCCGATGTTCAGCTCCAGCACGCGGATGCCCGCCTCGCCGGCGCGGCGGGCCAGCTCCACCCCGGCGTCGAGGCTGGCCGGGATGATGCTGGCCGCGACGAAGCGATCGGCGGCCATCGCCTCGCGGTCGAGCTCGCCGATCTCTGCGAACCATTTCTCCGCGGTTGTCTGCACCAGCCCTGAGCGGCAGAACAGCGACACGTCCTCGGCGCCCGCGCCCCATTCGGCACGCGTGTTGTCGGGGCGGATCAGGGCGTAGTCGGCGATGTCGAGCTGGCCTGCCGCCAGTGCCGACTCGTTGCATGATTTCGCGATCACGCCGGCCGCCCCGGCCGCCAGTGCCGCGCGAATGCCGGCCGCCGTCATCACGTGCTCGCCCGAGCCGCAGATGACGGGGTTGACCAGCGCGAGATCACCCACTTGCGTTCGCAGCCTGCTCCCAAGCACGAGCAATCCTCCCACGCGCAGCCTCTGCGGACCGACGGGGCGAGCATGAGCGGGAGGGTCGGCACATGCAACAGTCGGGGGGCGCATCCGGCGGCAAGCTTGCGGATGACCTTCGCCTCCCACACTATCGACCCGCTGGAAGGCAAAGCGGAGGAAGCAGGTCATGTCAGTGGCGTGGAACGAGACCAGGACCGGCATGACCGATGCCGAGTGGCAGGCACGCTGCGAGCTCGCCGCCCTGTACCGCGTCGTGGATCATCTCGGCTGGACCGACCTGATCAATACGCACATGTCGGCGAGGGTTCCCGGCGAGCCGGACGCCTTCCTGATCAATCGCTACGGCGAGATGTTCGACGAGATCACCGCGTCGAGCCTGATCAAGATGGACATGGACGGCAACGTGCTCGGCGAGGACGGCAAGTTCAACAACGCCGGGTTCACCATCCACAGCGGCGTCTACAGGGCCCGCCCGGACGCGAACTGCGTGATGCACACCCACACGCGGGCCGGCGCCGGACTGTCCTTGCTGGAAAACGGGTTGCGCCCGATCAGCCAGGACGCCTTGCAGATACTCGACGACGTTGCCTATCACGAATACGGACTGCCCGCGACGCAGGAGGAGTGCGATGCGCTCGGCCGCACCTGCGCGAACGGCGGCTGCGTCGTGTTGCTCAATCATGGCCTGCTGGCGCTCGGCCCGTCGGTGCACGGCACGATGATGCGGATGTACATGCTGGAGCGCGCCTGCGAGGTCGAGCTCATCGCCCGCACGCTGGACGCGCCGCCGGTGCGAATCCCCGAGACCATCGTTCGCAAGGCGGCGGAGCGGATGCGTCAGCGGCGCGGCGACCCGGATTACGGGCTGATGGAATGGCAAGGCCTGGTCCGCACGGTGGACCGGAAGGGCGCCGACTACCGACGCTGAGCGCGGGAGATGACCGATGATCGAGATCCGGCGCATGGGACCGCGGATCGGCGCCGAGATCGGCGGGGTCGATGTCAATGCGCTGGACGACGCAGAGTTTGCGAAAATCTATCGGGCGTTCCTGGACTGCAACGTCATCGTCGTCCCCGACCAGACCCTGACGATCGAGCAATTCCTTCGCTATAGCCGCCGGTTCGGCCGCGTCCTGCCGCACCCCTCGAAGACGACGCGACACCCGGACGTTCCCGAGATCACAGTGCTGGGCGTCGGCAAGTTCGCCGCGGACGGCAAGCTGAACCAGGCCGTGTACCGGCGGGGTGCCGAGGGCTGGCACACCGACGGCGCCTATGATGCCGAGCCGTTCAAGGCGACGCAGCTCTATGCACTCGCCATTCCGAGCAGGGGCGGCGACACGCTGTTCGCCAGCATGTACGCGGTGTACGAGGCATTGCCCGAGCGGCTGCAACATCGCCTGGAGGGCGTGCGGGGCGCGTTCACCTATGGCGGCCGGCGCCAGGCGACCGCGCTGCTCAACGAGGAGGATCGCCACCGCGAGCCGGCGTTTCATCCAATCCTACGCACCCACCCGGAGACCGGGCGGAAGGCACTCTATTTCGATCCGGGCAAGATCCTCTTCATCGAGGGCGCCTCCCCTGGCGAGAGCGATGCGCTGATCGAGGAGCTGACGTCGGCGATGATCCAGCCGGGCGCGGAATACCGGCACCAATGGCGGGTCGGCGACATCGTGATCTGGGACAACCGGTGCTCGTACCACAAGGCGGCCGGCGACTACCCGCCGGAGGAGGATCGCATCCATTGGCGGGTGTCGATCAAGGACCACGCGCCGGCGGGTTGATCGAAGCGTCTGAAAGCAAGGCCCGGAGTGCGGTCGATCCGACGCGATGCCAGAGTACGTTCTGACAGAACGTGAAAGGCATCGACATGAACGCCATCACTCGCCCGGACGCTCCGACGGAAGAAATCCGTGTCGGGTTCGGGGAATTCTCGCTCGGCACCGCGCTGGTGGCGGCCAGCGCCAAGGGCGTCGTCGCCATCCTGCTGGGCGACGACCGGGACGCGCTCGGCCGCGAGCTGGCCGACGCCTTCCCGCACGCCCGCGTCGGTCCCGAGGATTCGGGGCTGCAGGACATGGTTGCGCAGGTCGTCGCCTTCCTCGACGCGCCGCGCAAGGGATTGGAGCTGCCGCTCGACATTCGCGGCTCGGCGCTGGAGCAGGCGATCTGGCAGGCCTTGCGCGAGGTTCCGGCCGGCCGGACCGTGACCTATGGCGAGATCGCCAGGGCGTTGCCGCTGCCCGCCACGGCGCAGGATGTCGGCGCGGCCTGTGCGGCCAACGTGCTCGCGGTCGCCATCCCCTGCCACCGCGTGGTCAAGGCGGACGGTTCGATCGCGGGTATCGCTGGGGCGTGCGGCGCAAGAAGAAGCTGATCAACCTGGAGGCCGACGCCATTCGGCTGGTCTAGCCGGTGTCTCGCCCGCCTGTCATGGCTCGGTGGCCGGCGCGGCGTACTCGGCGTCCGTCACCTTGTCCATCCAGACGGTTCCCGCGCCCGCGTCGGTGTTCTCGGACATCGCCAGGTGGATCATCAGGCGGTCCGGCGCCGCGCCATGCCAGTGCACGATTTCGGGCGGGATGAACACGGTGTCGCCGGGGGTGATGACGATTGGCGCTTCGCCCTTCTTTTGGATGCGGCCGACGCCGTAGAGGACGTAGAGCGTCTGCCCCACGGGATGCGAGTGCCAGGCGGTGCGCGCGCCGGGGGTGAACGAGACCGACGTGGCGCGCATGCGCGACGGCGCGACGCCGACCACCACCTCGTCCATCATGACCGTGCCGGTGAAATTCTCGGCCGGCGCCAGCTTGGTCGGCCGCGCCGATGCCTTGACGACTTTCATGGGTGCCATCCTTGTGAAGCTTGGCGGGGCGCCAAGTTTGGACCTGATAATCGACAGGTCAACCGCTCATGTGACCTGAGTACAAGGCGTGGGCTTGCGCGCTGACGCCGGGCGCACGCGGACCGTGGAGCATGGCAATGCTACGCAATATCCTGCTGATCATTCCGATCGCGGCAGTGTTCGTGTTTGCCGTCTACTACATGCTGTTCGCCTGGAACTCGCCCGGCGACGTGGACATGCACCCCAGCGGCTACATCGCGATGACGATCGGCGTGGTGGTGTCTTTCGCCCTCGCCGCCGTGCTGATCGCGCTGCTGCTCCACCGCAACCGCGACGAGGAGTGAGGCGTCCGACCGACGGCCGGGCCCGCCGCCCAGCACGGTCGATTCCGCTCCGGGTCCGCAGGAAGCTTGGCACGGAACTGCAATCATCGGACCGTCGGGGTCGTGAAATCAGCACCGGTTCCACGGAAACGCTGGAAGCGATCATTCGCGGGCTGGTGGAGTTCGAGCGGCAGCAGGAGGTGCTCACCGACGAGGAAAACGCCCGCTCCCAGGGGCCATGCCGGGAGCGCGCGATCCCCCCTCCCCACAAGGGCGGCGACAAGGACCACACTGCCTACGCCACGCAGGTCAGCGGGTCGGAAAGCGATTTCGAGATCTCTGCGCCGGGCGGGCCGAAATGCGCGTTCGACGGCCGGGACACGACCAATCCGCGGATCGTGTGGGAGGTCAAGACGCGGCACGAATGGTCGACCCCGCAAGGCATCGCGTCCGACATCTTCAACCCCAATATCCAGCACGCCATCATGAACATGGAGAGCCAGCCCGCGCGCTGCGCCTCGGTGGCGAAGCGATGCGGCTACGAATACTGGTGGGCGTTCGAGAACAAGGACGCCGCGGACATGCTGGCCCTGTTGTGGAGCGGCCGGGTCAAGGTCGTCCATCGCCCCCGGCTGGGGCCTGGCGGATAGCCCGGCATGGCGAGCCCGGATCCGGGCGAAAATCCATTCCGTCGAACCCTGATCTGGGCAAAAGCGGGGGTCGGTCGAGCCCGGATGCGGGTAAAGCTCGGAGCCGGTTGAGCCCCGATCCGGGCATTTCGAGCTGGTCGGAGCGGCGGGATTCGAACCCACGACCCCCAGTCCCCCAGACTGATGCGCTACCAGGCTGCGCTACGCTCCGACCGTCCGGCCCGTTTAGCAGCCCCGGCGGGGCGCTGCAACGCGATCGCCCTACGGAAGCAGCCGCCGCAGCGCCTCCAGCTCGCGCAACATCTCGGCCAGCATGGCGCGCAGGCGCTCGACCTCGGCGTCGGACCGGGCCCTGGGGGCGCGCGCGGGACGTCGGCGTGGGCTCGGCCGGCGCCAGTCCGGGCATCGGCAGCTCCGGCTCGAATGGGATGGCGCGGCGCGCTCGGCTGCGGCGGCGGCCTGCTCGTCGGGGGTGGGCGGAGGAATGTCGTCCGACAGCTTGCCGCCGCCCTCGCGCAGCAGCCGCTGCACGCCCTTGATCGTATAGCCCTGGATGTAGAGCAGATCCGAGATGCGCCGCAGCAGGGCGATGTCGTCCGGCCGGTAATAGCGCCGCCCGCCGCCGCGCTTCAGCGGCTTGACCTGCGGGAACTTGGTCTCCCAGAAGCGGAGCACATGCTGCGGGATGTGAAGCTCGTCCGCTACCTCGCTGATCGTGCGGAAGGCGCTCGGCGCTTTCTTCGGCTTCGCCCGCCCGTTCTCCGGGCCGGCCTCGCCGCGCGGGTGCGTCGCCTCGTCCCGTGCGGCCGGCGGCACGCTCATTCGTCCTCGCCGTGGGTCGGGCTGCACGCCGTTGACATGCGCCTTGAGCACGTGGCTCGGACGGAACACCAAGCACCCGCCGGGGCAGGATGGGCACTTCCTCGCCGGTCTTGGGATTGCGTCCCACCCGCCGGCCCTTCTGGCGCACCGAAAACGTGCCGAAGCCGCTGATCTTGACGAACTCGCCCGCCTCCAATGCGACGCTCATGCGCTCAAGCACGGTTTCGAGCAGATCGGCCGAACTCGTTCCGGGACAAGCCGACCTGGGTGTAGATCGTCTCGGCCAGATGCGCCCGCGTGACGGTATTCATCCCACCACGCTAGGCAGTCCGGCCACCCGCCGTCAAGAATGCAGAAGGATCAGGCTCTTCGGCGGCTTACATGCGCACGACGGCGGAGCCGTCAAATATGCGGATCTGGGGCGGAGCCCTCCTACATGCGGACCAGGGCGGAGCCCCAGGTGAGCCCGCCGCCCAGCGCCTCCAGCAGCACGAGATCGCCGCGGCAGATGCGGCCGTCGCGGCTCGCCTCGGCCAGCGCCAGCGGCACCGAGGCGGCCGAGGTGTTGGCGTGCCGGTCCACCGTCACCACCACGCGCTCGCTTGGGCAGGCCGAGCTTGCGACCCACCGCGTCGATGATCCGCAGATTGGCCTGGTGCGGCACCAGCCAGTCCACGTCAGCGGCGGTCAGCCCGTTGGCCGACAGCGCCAGATCGCACCGCCTCGGAGAGCCGGGCGACCGCGTGGCGGAACACCTCGCGGCCGTGCATCACCAGATGGCCGGGGCGGTCGGGACGCCCGACCGCGCCGTCCACGTAGAGGATGCCCGCCAGATCGCCCTGGGCGCGCAGATGGGTCGACAGCACCCCGCGCTCGCCGTCTGCCCTCGCCGGTGCCGGCGGTGAGGAACACCGCGCCGGCCCCGTCGCCGAACAGGACGCAGGTGCTGCGGTCCTGCCAGTTGAGGATGCGGGAATAGACCTCGCTGCCGATCACCAGCACGCCGCGTGGCCTGGCCCGTCGCGGATCATCGCGTCGGCGACGGACAAGCGCATAGATGAACCCGGCGCACGCGGCCGAGAGGTCGAAGCCGAAGCCCCTGGTCACGCCGAGCGCCGCCTGGACGTGCAGCGCGGTCGAGGGAAAGGCCTGATCCGGCGTCGCGGTCGCGAGGATGATCGGCGTCCACGTCCTCGGGCCCCGCGCCGGCGTCGCGCAGCGCGGCGCGGCCGGCCTCGGCGCCCATGTAGGCGCAGGTCTCGTGCTCGCCGGCGAAATGGCGCTGGCGGATGCCGGTGCGTTCGCGGATCCACTCGTCCGACGTCTCGAGCCGTGCCGGCGAGACTCGTCGTTCTTCACCACGCGGTCGGGAAGATAGCCGCCGACGCCGGCGAGATGCTGCGGATCTGCATGTTCGACCTACCGAGCGTCCGACTATTGGGCGGTGGCGAGACGCGGACCGTCGCCGCCGTTCCGTGGCAGGCGCCCGGCCGCAGCGCCGGCCGGGGTTCAGCCCGACCATCTTGGCCAGCCCCTCGCGGATGCGGTCGTTGAAGCGGTGCACCACCATGTCCATCGCCACGTCGACCGCGTGGGCGAAACCTTGCGAGTCGGTGCCGCCGTGCGACTTCACCACCACGCCGTTCAGCCCGAGCATGACCGCGCCGTTGTAGCGCCGCGGGTCCAGCCACTCGCGCAGCCGCTCCAGCCCCGGACGGGCGAGCAGGTAGGCGAGCGGGAGGCGATGCTGCTGGTGAACACCTGGCGCAGCAGGTCGCCGATCAGCTTCAGCGCGCCCTCGGCCGTCTTCAGCGCCACGTTGCCGGTGAACCCGTCGGTCACCACCACGTCGGTCGTGCCGGCGGCGATGTCGTGGCCCTCGACGAAGCCGTGGAATTGCGGGGCGATGTGGCTCTCGCGCAGGATGTCGGCGGCCTGCCGCACCCGGTCGTCGCCCTTCAGCTCCTCCGACGCCGACGTTGAGCAGGCCGATGCTGGGCGCGGTCAATCCCAGCACGGTGCGGGCGAACATGTCGCCCATGACGGCGAACTCCACCAGATTGCGCGCGTCGCAGTAGACGTTGGCGCCGAGGTCGAGCATGACCACGTCGCCGCGCGCCGAGGGGCCGATCGCCGCCATCGCCGGACGGTCGATCCCCGGCAGCGACTTGATGACGATCTTGGACAGCGCGAGCAGCGCACCGGTGTTGCCGGCCGAAACGATGCCCGCGGCCTCCCCGGCCGCCACGGCGTCGATCGCGACCCGCATGGAGGCGCTGGCCCGGCTGCGCAACGCGGCGGTCGGCTTCATGTCGTCGCCGATCACGTCGGGCGCATGACGGATCGTGCACGCGCGCGCCGCGCGCTTGTGGCGCCGTCAGCAGCGGCTCGATCCGCGCCTCGTCGCCGACCAGCAGGAACCGCGCGCCGGGATGGCGTTCCGCCGCGATCGCCAGCCCTTCGACCACCATTTCCGGCGCACGGTCGCCGCCCATCGCGTCGATGGCGAGGGCAAACGGCGCCAGCGTGGGCGGGCTCGGTCAACGGAAACGGACGGGGACACTGGCGCCCGGCGTCAGGCCCGGACGGCGCCCTTCAGCGCCTTGCCCGCAGCGACCACCTCGCGACCGTCGTAGTGGCCGCAATGGCTGCAGACATGGTGCGGACGGCGCAGTTCGCCGCAATTCGGGCACTCCGCGTGCGCCTCGGTCGGCAGCGCCTGGTGGGCGCGACGCATCCCGCGCCGCGACGGCGAGGTCTTTCTCTTGGGAACGGCCATGGGACTGCGCCCCTCCGGTCTGCGTGACGCCCGGCCGCGGCGAATCCGGGGCGGAGACGGTCACAATCTCGCAATAACGTGAGGCGGGCCGTCTAGCAGAGGGTGTGCCCCCCCGCAAGGGATCGCGAAGCGGCGCTGGCACTCGGGGGCACGCCGGGCATCTCAGCCGGACCGCCGCAATGCCGCCAGACCGGCGAACGGATGCGCCGGGCGCGTCGCCTCTCGGCGGCGGGCAGCTCGGCGTCCGGCTTGCGCGGATAGGGGTCCAGGGCAAGCGCCAGTTGCTCGGCGGCGGCCTCGCCGAGATCGAGCACGTCGCCGGAGTACGGCATCTCGTCCTCCGATTCGGGATCGGGATCGTCCGTCTCGGTGCCCTCCGGGACGAAGCGCAGGCTGAAGATCTCGTCCACCGCGGCTTCGAACTCGTCGAGCGACACCACGCAGGTCTGCAGCACGCGGGCCTGGAGGTGGCCTCGCGCCGTCGACCACGCCCCCGTTGCGCCTCGGCCAGCGCGAACGCGCACCGCAGCGAGGGTACCTCCGGGACCACCAGAAGTCGCTCGGCGAGCGCGGCGCATTCCTCCGACCGTCGCGTCCACGCGCCACGTCGAGGCCGCGCGCGCCGATCCGGTCCAGCGCCACCGGCCGGTGCAGCTCGGGCCGATCCGCTGCTCGGGGCTCATCCTTGCCGCCTCCGCAGGCCGGCAGGAAGCGGACCTCCCCGGCGGCGAAATCCGCCAGCGGACCGGTCGGCCAGATGCGCCGACTGCGCGAGAGCGATCCGCGCCAGCGTCGCGGCGGCGCCGGACGGGGCCGGCTCGCCGCGCCAGACGTTCCGGCCGATCGCCGCCGCCAAGGCCGCCGGGTCCTCGGCGGCGAGTGCCGCGTCGTAGGCCTGGGCGCGACCGTGAAAGGCTTCCCACATGGCGCGGACCCGCTTGCCCACGGCGAGATCGCTGACCCCCATCTCGCGCAGGTTCCTGTCCATGTCGCTGAACATTGCGTCGAACACCGCCTGCGCGATCGCGGCCCCGGCTCGGCGACAGGCGCGCAAGCCTGCGGATCAGCAGAGCGGCGTGCAGTCCGACCATGTCGAAGCGGCCGTCGAGCGTATCGGGAACGCCGAGCGTCGCGTAGAAATAGCTCTCCCGCGCCGCCGCCACCGCGGCGCCATAGAGGCTGAACCCGGCCCGGTCATGCCGTCCGCGACGAAGCAGCCCCATGAACCCCATGCTTTCGCGACGCTCCCCCGGTTAGCCCGCCGGCCGCGAACGACCGCGCGATTGACACGGCAGGGCCGGCGTGACACCCCCTCACACATAGCGCACAGCCATGAGGGTCAATCGAGCGGCCCCGGAACGGGTGGCAAGCGCAGTAAAAATACCGAGGACCGCCCGCTTGCAGACCCCGCCCTGCCCTGCCCGCTCCCGCCGCATCTCGGCGCAGCCGATGCCGGCGCTGTCCGCTCTTGCATGCGCCGCTGCTGCTGCTGCTGGCCGGGTGCAGCTTCTTCGAGGCGGCCCCCCAGGCCCGCGGCAACCGGATCGAGGCGGACGTGCTGAAGGAGCTGACCCCCGGCACCTCCACGCGGGCCGACGCCACCGCCCTGCTCGGCTCGCCGACGGCCAAGGCCACGTTCGACGACAATCAGTGGATCTACATCGGCGCGCTGACCCGCCCGGAGATCGCCCGCACGCAGGGGGTGCTGAGCCAGGACGTCGTCCTGCTGACCTTCAACGACCAGGGCGTGCTGCAGGGACGTGAAGCAGCTCGACAAGCAGGACGCGCTGCCCGTCGACGTGGTCGCCCGCGCCACCCCTTCGCCGGGCAGCGAGGCGTCGATCCTGCAGCAACTGCTCGGCAATGTCGGCCGGTTCAGCCCCGGCGGGCTTGGCGCCGGCCGGCGGCACCCTGCTCACAGCGCCGGAGCGGCGGCGCGCCCACGGGCTTCAACCGCACCGGGGGTTACGGACCGGTGACTAGCGTGCCGCGCTCGGCGGCCGCCGGGGCCAGCCGGTGGCGCGCCGCCAGATGCCAGAGCACCAGCGCGCTCGCCGCGATCACCGGCGGCACGATCGTCAGGTTCAGCGCGACCCAGCCGGCCGTGGCGTGGATCGCGCCCGAGGCGAACGCGGTGCAGGCCACCGTGCCGAACACCAGGAAGTCGTTGGTCGCCTGCACCTTCACCCGCTCGTGCGGCTCGTAGACGGTCGAGAGCAGCGCGGTCGCGCCGACGAACATGAAGTTCCAGCCGACGCCCAGCAGCATCAGCGCCAGGAAGAACGTGAGATAGAGCGAGCCCGAGCGTCCAGTTCACGGCGACGCAGCCCAGGGTGAGCACCGCGCCGACGCAGATCATCCGGTGGGAGCCGAAGCGCTGGATCAGCCGGCCGGTGACGAAGCCGGGCAGGAACATGCTGATCGAATGGGCGCGGATCACGTCGGCGCTGGCGTTCACGCCGAAGCCGCACATCATCATCTGCAACGGCGTCGAGGCCATCACCAGGTTCATGCTGCCATAGGCCGCCATGCCCGCGACCACCGCGACGATGAAGGTCGGGCGGCTCAGGATGGCGCGGAAGCTCACCCGCACGATCTGCGGCGGCGGCGCCGGCGGCAGCTTCACGACGGTCAGCAGGAGTCGCCGCCAGGAACGGCAGGACGGTCAGGCTGAAATAGGTGCCGAGGAAGGTGAGCGGCGGCAGCAGGTCGTTGGTGCGCTTGACGATCTCCGGGCCGATGATCGCGGCCAGCACGCCGCCGGCCATCACCAGGGCGATCGCCCGTGGCCGTGCCTCCGGCGCGGCCACCTCGGCGGCGGCGAAGCGCAGATGCTGGGAGATGCCGAAGCCCAGCCCGCCGGGAATCGCGCCGAGGCAGTAGATCAGGAAGCTGCCCGCGATAGACCCCGAGCGCGAAGGTCAGGCTGCCGCAGAGCGCGCAGAAGCAGCCGAGCAAGAAGCCCGGCTTGCGGCCGAGACGGGAAAAGATGATGCCGGCGGGGATCGAGGCGGCCATCGTCGCGGCCATCTGCACCGCCATCGGCAGCGTGTTGAGCGTCTTGTCCACCGCCAGCGAGTGCCCGATCAGCGAGGCCATCACCACCTGGCCGGACATCATGGCGTTCATCAGCGCCTGACAGCAGAACAGAAGCCAGACGTTCCGGTTCATGCGTTTCCCCTGAACCCGGCCGCGCCGTAAATGCCTCTCCGCCGGAACGACGGCCGGTCAGAAATGACTCCAGCCGCCGGACGGCAAGGCCATCTCCGCCCCGTCCGGGCCGAGCACAGAAACACGCGGCGGCCCGCTATGGAAGTGGCCGATCCGGGTGACCGCCATGCCCGCACGCCCCGCCGCCGCGACTAGCGCCGCCTCGCGGTCGGGGGGCACGGCGAGCAGCAGCTCGTAGTCGTCGCCGCCGGTGAGGCAGGCGGGCAGCCATGCCGGGCCGGCCGCCCGCGCCGGCGTCGGAGAGCGGGACCAGGGCGGCATCAATCGTCGGCGGCCAGTCCGCCGGCACGGCAGAGATGGCCGAGATCCTGCACCAGCCCGTCCGAGACATCCATGCCGGCCGAGGCGATGCCGGCGATCGCCAGGCCGAGGCGCGGCTCGGGCAGGCGGTAGCGGCCGAGCGAGATGGCCCGACGGGTCCGCCAGCCGACCGCGCGCCGACGGCGAGGCCCGAGCGCGCCGTCGCCGATCGTGCCTGTCACCCACACGCCGTCGCCTGGCCGCGCGCCGGCTCGCCGCACCGCCGCCCCTGGCGCGACATGGCCGAGGATGGTGAGCGAAAGGGAGATCGGACCGGGCGTGGAGGTCGTGTCGCCGCCGAGCAGTGAGACGCCGAAGCGCGCCTGGTCCTCGGCCAACCCGGCGGCGAAGCCGGCGAACCACGCGTCCGGCGTGCCGCGTGGCGCCGAGACCGTCATCAGGTAGCCGAGCGGCACGGCGCCCTTGGCCGCGAGATCGGACAAGTTCACCCGCAGCAGCTTGCGGGCGACGAGGTCGGCCGGGTCGTCGGGCAGGAAGTGCACGCCGCCGACCATCGCGTCGCAGGTCAGCACCAGCTCGCGGCCCGGCGGCGGGCTCAGCACGGCGGCGTCGTCGCGTGAGATCGAGGCTGCCGGGACCGGCGAGCGGACGGAAATGCCGGGCTATCAGGGCGAACTCGGGGGGGAGGTTATGGGCTATCGCCACCGCGCTGCCCTGTTTCGGGCCAGCGCACCCTCGCCGTCATGGTCGGCGCAGGCCGGCCATCCACACCTTGCCGGGCGGCGCCGCAACTCGTGGATGCCCGTGACAAGCACGGGCATGACGGGGAGAGTTGGGTTCACTGGGGCGATCTATTGCACGAACTCGGCGGGCCGCAGCAGCCGGGCCAGCCGGTCCAGCACGCCGTTGGCCATGCCCGGCTCGTCGCCGGTGAAGAAGCCGTGCGCCACGTCGAGATATTCGTTGATGACCACCTTGGCGGGCGGCCCGTCGGTCATCAGCAGCTCGGCCCCGCCGGCGCGCATCACCGCCCGCAGCACCGGGTCGATCCGCGCCAGTGGCCAGTCCGCGGGCAGCGACTCGGCCAGCATCCGGTCGAGCGTGTCCTGCTGCGCGACCGCCGCGCGCACGATCCGCGCGAACAGCGGCACCAGCGCCTCGGGCGCCCGTCCCTCCTCGAAGCCGCCGGTGCCCGGCAGCTCGCCGAGCCGGTGGCGGACGAACTGGTCGATCACCGATTCCGGGCTGTCCTGCGCCTGCTCGCTCTGGAACAGCGCCTGCACCGCCGCGACCCGCGAGGCCGTCCGCGGCCGGCCCGGAGGGATGGGCCGCCTGGTTGCGGGCTTTCCCATCAAGAGGCGCCCATCATGACGCACCAAGCCGCCGGGCGGCGCCGATCTGCAACAGCGCGGCCGCGGCCGCCTCGGCGCCCTTGTTGAACCCGTCGAGTCCGCGAGCGGCCTCCGCCTGCTCGATCGTGTCCACGGTGAGCAGACCGGCGCCGAGGGCGATGCCGAATTGCAGGGCCACCTGCATCAGCCCGCACATCGTCGCCTGGGAGATGAACTCGTAGTGGTCCGTCTCGCCCTTGACGATGCAGCCCAGTGCGACGAACCCGTCGAATCGCCGGCTGTCCGCGCAGCGCGATGCGGATCGCCTGCGGCAGCTCGAAGGCGCCCGCCACGTCGAGGATCTCGAATGTCCCGCCGGCCTCCCGCAGCAGCCGTCCGGCGCCGTCGGAGAGGCCGTCCACCACGTCCCGGTAATAGGGTGCGCGCACCAGCAGCAGATGCGGCGGCGGCCCCTCGATCCGCGGCGCCGACGGAAGCTTTGCGTCGGCCGTGCTCATCGGCCGCTGCCGTCCTCGAGCGGGTCGGTGATCGGACGCTGATCGACGATGTTCAAGCCGTAGCCCTCCAGCCCCACCAGGGTCCGCCGCGTGTTGGAGAGAAGCACCATGTCCTTCACCCCGAGATCGAGCAGGATCTGCGCGCCGATCCCGTAGTCGCGCAACTGCCGCGGCGGCTTCGTCGCCCCGGCCATCCCGCCGACCCGCTCCGACAGCGCGGTGCGGCGATGCTCGCGGATCAGCACCACCACGCCGCGCCCCTCCTGGGCGATCATCCGCATGGCGCCGTGCAGCTGGATCCAGTGCGGGCCGCCGGTCATGTCGTCCAGCAGATCGACCGCGTGCATCCGCACCAGCGGCGGCACGCCGTCGGCGAGGTCGCCCTTCACCAGCGCGAGGTGCTCCATGTACTCGACCTTGTTGGCATAGACCACCACCCGCCAGTCGCCGCCGGCGACGTGCTCGATGGTGCCCTCCTCGACGCGCCGCACCAGCCGCTCGGTGCGCCGCCGATGGCCGATCAGGTCGGCGATGGTGCCGAGCTTGAGGTTGTGGCGCTGGGCGAAGGTCACGAGGTCCAGGCAGCCGGGCCATCGTGCCGTCGTCGTTCATGATCTCGCAGATCACGCCGGCCGGGTTCAGCCCCGCGAGCCGCGCGATGTCCACCGCCGCCTCGGTATGCCCGGCGCGCACCAGCGTGCCGCCCTCGCGCGCGACGAGCGGAAAGATGTGGCCGGGGGTGACGATGTCGTCGCGGCCGCATTCCGGGTTGACCGCGACGGCGACGGTGTGGGCGCGGTCGGCCGCCGAGATGCCCGTGGTGACGCCCTCGCGCGCCTCGATGGATACCGTGAAAGCAGTCTGATGGCGGGTGCCGTTCGACTGGCTCATCAGCGACAGGCCGAGCTGCTCGACGCGCTGGCGGGTCATCGCGAGGCACACCAGGCCGCGCGCGTGACGGGCCATGAAGTTGATCGCATCCGGGGTGGCGAACTGCGCCGGCACGATCAGGTCGCCCTCGTTCTCCCGGTCCTCGTCGTCGACCAGGATGAACATGCGCCCGTTGCGCGCCTCCTCGATCAGCTCGGCGGCGCTCGCGAGATAGTCCGAGAGGCCGGCGGTCAGCAGGTTGGTTTTCATGCGAACTCCGCCAAACGGCCGACGTAGCGGGCCAGCGTGTCGATCTCGATGTTCACGCCGTCGCCCGGTGCCAGCGTGCCGAATGTGGTGACGGACGCCGTGTGGGGAATGATGTTGACCCCGAATGTGCTGCCTTGCACATCGTTCACCGTGAGCGAGGCGCCGTCCACCGCCACGCTGCCCTTGGCGGCGATGAACCGGGCGAGCTCGTCGGGCACGCGGAAGCGCCAGCGCGTCGAGCTGTTCTCCGGGATCGCCGAAATCGCCTCGCCGAGCCCGTCCACATGGCCGGAGACGAGATGCCCGCCCAGCTCGTCGCCCACGCGGAGCGAGCGTTCCAGGTTCACCCGCGACCCCACCTTCCAGCGCCCGAGCGTTGTTCTCGAAAGACTTTCGGCCGAGGCGTCCACCGCGAACCAGTCCTCGCCCACCTCCACCGCGGTCAGGCAGCAGCCCGAGCAGGCGATCGAGGCGCCGATGGCGATCGAGGCGGTGTCCGGCCAGGGCGCGCCGATCACCAGGCGCATGTCGCGGCCGTCGCCCAGGGGAGAAATCTCGCGGATCGTGCCGAGGGCGGTGATGATGCCGGTGAACATTCAGGCTGCCCTGCGCAGATGTGTGAGCATGTCGGCGCCGACCGGCACGGCCGATTGGCGCAGGAAGCGGGGCATCGCGGCGAGCGTCTCCACCCCGAAGGCCTGGGCGGCGGGCCAGCCATCCCCGCCCATCACGGCCGGCGCGTGGAACCAGGCGATCCGGTCCACCAGATCGGCGCGCAGCAATGCCGCCGCAAGCTGGCCGCCGCCCTCGACCATCAGGCGATTGATCCCGGCCTCGGCCAGTGCGGTCAACCCAGCGGCCAGATCGACGCCGGCGGCCGAGCCCGGCACCTCGATCAGCCGCGCTCCGGCCTCGCTCAGCGCCCGCCGCCGGTCGGGGTCGGCACCTCCCGCGGTGCAGGAACCAGACCGGCGCCCGCGCGGCGGTG
The DNA here is from genome assembly GCA_963799825.1 of uncultured Alphaproteobacteria bacterium. Lineage (GTDB taxonomy): Bacteria > Pseudomonadota > Alphaproteobacteria > Acetobacterales > Acetobacteraceae > JAFKFI01. The sequence continues at coordinate 118,868 of CAWCYL010000005.1, read as the reverse complement.
GAGACCAGTCGGGAGGTCGAGCGACGTGCGCAAATGGCTGTCCGCGACGACGCGCACGTTCGGCGCCGGCGCGGAAGCCCGGGATGCGGCAGGTGAGGTCCGGGTCGTCGGCGAGCACCGTGCCGACGCCGACCATCACCGCGTCGTTGCGCCCGCGCAGCCCGTGCGCCGCCTTGCGCGCGGCCTCGCCGGTGATCCACTGGCTCTCGCCGGCATGGGTCGCGATCCGCCCGTCCAGGGTGGAGGCGAGCTTCAGCGTGACCAGCGGCCGTCCGAGCCGGACCCTGGTGGCGAAGCCGGCGATGGTCTCCGCCGCCTCCGCGGCCAGCAGCCCCTCCGTCACCGCGATCCCCGCCGCGCGCAGCCGAGCGATGCCCTCGCCGTCCACGCGCGGGTCCGGGTCGCGGGCGGCGATCGACCACGCGGGCGACGCCGGCGGCGATCAGCGCATCGGTGCAGGGTGGCGTGCGGCCCCAGTGGCAGCAGGGTTCGAGCGTGACATAGACCGTCGCCCCGCGCGCCGCCTCGCCCGCCATCGCCAGCGCCGCCGGCTCGGCGTGCGGCCGCCCGCCCGGCGCGGTCACGCGCGCGGCCGACCACCCTTCCGTCCCTCACCACGACGCAGCCGACCGACGGGTTGGGCGCGGTGCTGCCGATGCCGCGCCGCGCCAGCGCGAGGGCGGCGCGCATGTGGGACGGCGTCGGCCGCGACTCTCGCAGATCGGGCGGGTCGCCTGCCATGCGGGCGCATCTACGTCGTCTCGCCCAGGGCGCCAAGGAACTCCTCGAAGTCCTTGGCTTCACGGAAATTGCGGTAGACGCTGGCGAAGCGGACATAGGCGACCGGGTCCAGCTCCTTCAGCGTGTCCATCACCAGCTCGCCGATCTGCTTGCTGGCGATGTCGCTCTCCCCGCTGGCCTCGAGCTGGCGGACGATGCCGTTGACGATGCGCTCGATCCGCTCCTCCTGGATCGGCCGCTTGCGCAGCGCGACGCGGATCGAGCGGGCGAGCTTGTCGCGGTCGAACGGCACCCGCCGCTGGTCGGACTTCACCACGGTCAGCTCGCGCAGCTGGACCCGCTCGATCGTGGTGAAGCGCTGGCCGCAGGTGCCGCAGAAGCGGCGGCGGCGGATCGCGGAACTGTCCTCGGTCGGACGGCTGTCCTTCACCTGCGTGTCGTCATGGCCGCAGAACGGGCAGCGCATCCCCCTGCCTGCCCTCTAGCGGGTGTAGATCGGGAACCGCGCGCAGAGCGCCTTCACCCGCGCGCCGACCGCCTGCTCGGCGGCCTGGTTGGACCCGTCGTTGGAGCGCGCCAGCCCCTCCAGCACCTCGTCGATCATCAGCCCGACCTCGCGGAACTCGGCCGCGCCGAAGCCGCGCGTGGTGGCGGCGGGGCTGCCGAGGCGGATGCCGGAGGTGATGGCGGGCTTCTCCGGGTCGGACGGGATGGCGTTCTTGTTGGCGGTGATGTGGGCGCGCTCCAGGCTCGCCTCCGTCGCCTTGCCGGTGACGCGCTTGGGGCGGAGATCGACCAGCATGAGATGGCTGTCGGTGCCGCCGCTGACGATGGCGAGGCCCTGCCCGATCAGCGTCTCGGCCAGCACGCGGGCATTGTCCTGCACCGCTTTCTGATAGGCGCGGAACTCCGGCCGCAGCGCCTCGGCGAAGGCCGCGGCCTTGCCGGCGATGACGTGCATCAGCGGGCCGCCCTGCAGGCCGGGGAACACCGCCGAGTTGATCTTCTTGCCGATGTCGAGGTCGTTCGACAGCACCATGCCGCCGCGCGGGCCGCGCAGCGTCTTGTGCGTCGTCGTGGTCACGACATGGGCGTGCGGCAGCGGGCTCGGGAACAGCCCGGCGGCGACCAGGCCGGCGAAATGCGCCATGTCCACCATGAAGAACGCGCCGATCTCGTCGGCCACGGCGCGGATGCGCGCGAAAGTCGATGAAGCGCGAATAGGCCGAGCCGCCGGCGATGATGAGCTTCGGCTTTTCCGCCCGCGCGGTCCGCTCCAGCCCCTCGTAGTCGAGCAGCCCGTCCTCGGGCCGCACGCCGTAATGCAGCGGGCGGAACCATTTGCCGGACAGGTTGGCGGGCGCGCCGTGCGTCAGGTGCCCGCCGGCATCGAGGCTCATGCCCAGAAACGTGTCGCCGGGCTTGAGCAGGGCGAGGAACACCGCCTGATTGGCCTGCGCGCCCGAATGCGGCTGCACGTTGGCGAAGGCACAGTCAAACAGCTGCTTGGCGCGGTCGATGGCGAGCTGCTCGGCGACATCGACATAGACGCAGCCGCCGTAATAGCGCCGCCCCGGATAGCCCTCGGCGTATTTGTTGGTGAGCACGCTGCCCTGCGCCTCCAGCACCGCGGCGGAGACGATGTTCTCGCTGGCGATCAGCTCGATGCCGTCCTGCTGGCGATGCAGCTCGGCGCCGATCGCGGCGGCCAGCTCGGGATCGGTCTCGGCCAGCGGCGCCGCGAAGAAGCGGGACAGGCTGGCGGGCGGCGACTGCTCGTTCATGCGGAGACCCTGGACTCTGGTGCGGATGCGGCAAAGCTCTAACATGGGCGCGCGCGGCGCTCAAACGATAGCTGGAGCGGCGACCGCGCCCGTGCGCACTGCCGCGGCGCGCTGCGGCGGACGGGCGATATCAGCCGCTCTGGCATCATCGAGGAAGCTTCCAGCGTCGACCGACGCTCCGTGAGGTCGGAGCCTGGCCTGGCCGCGTTGCATGGAGCATGTCCGCGCCACGATCGAGAGCGTCGGGCGTCGGCGTTTCCCACCACGCGGATGCGGCGCAACCGGCACGACGCCTGGACGCGCCGGCTGGTCGCCGAGCACCGGCTGTCGGTCGACGACCTGATCTGGCCGATCTTCCTCATCGAGGGCCGGGCCGAGACCACCGAGGTCGGCTCGATGCCCGGCGTGGTGCGCGTCACGATCGACCGGCTGGCGGCGCATGTCGAGCCGCAGGCGAGGCTCGGCATCCCGGCCATCGCCCTGTTCCCGGCGACCCCTACGGGCAAGAAGGACTCGGAGGGCACCGAGGCGACCAACCCCGACAACCTGATGTGCCAGGCGGCGCGGCTGCTCAAGCGCGAGTTTCCCGAGGTCGGGCTGGTCGGCGACGTGGCACTCGATCCCTACACCGATCACGGCCATGACGGCGTGATCCGCGACGGCTACGTGGCCAACGACGAGACGCTGACCATCATCACGCGCCAGGCGCTGGTCCAGGCCGAGGCCGGGATCGACGTGATCGCGCCGTCCGACATGATGGACGGCACGGGTCGGCGCGATCCGCGCCGCACTCGACGCCGAGGGCCTGATCCACACCCGGATCATGAGCTATGCGGCGAAATATGCCTCGGCGTTCTACGGCCCGTTCCGCGACGCGCTCGGCTCCGGCAAGTCGCTGAAGGGCGACAAGAAGACCTATCAGATGGACCCGGCCAACACCGACGAGGCGCTGCGCGAGGTCGAGCTCGACCTTCAGGAGGGCGCCGACATGGTGATGGTCAAGCCGGGAATGCCCTATCTCGACATCATCCGCCGGGTGCGCGACCGGTTCGGCGTGCCGACCTTCGCCTATCAGGTGTCCGGCGAATACGCGATGCTGATGGCGGCGGTGAACAACGGCTGGCTCGACCATGACCGCGTGGTGATCGAGGCGCTGACCGCCTTCAAGCGCGCCGGCTGCAACGGCGTGCTGACCTATTTCGCGCCTGTCGCGGCCCGGCTGATCCGCGAGCGCGACGGCACGGCCTAGGCACTGCCGGGCGCGACCACTGGCGGCCGACCGCCCGACGCGCGGCCACCAGCGTCAATCCCGCCGTGGAAATATCGGATCGGGACTTGACCGGCGACGCCCGGCACCAAATCTCTGGCAATGGAAATGTAGTCTAGGCTACACTTTGTGGTAGCTGCCCTAGGTTGTGGTATCGACCCGGATGAGCGACATCGCCCTGCCCTCGAGAAGCCTGTCGGCCCGCACCGTCTTCGCCGGGCAGGAGGCGCTGGCCGGTCGCCGGCGCGGGCTGCGCGCGCTTCCTGCCCTTCGCCGGGCCGGCGGTGATCGCCTCGGTCGCCTACATGGACCCCGGCAATTTCGCGACCAACATCCAGGGCGGCGCGCAGTTCGGCTACATGCTGCTCTGGGTCGTGGTCGCGGCGAACCTCGTCGCGATGCTGTTCCAGAGCCTGTCCGCGCGGCTCGGCATCGTCACCGGGCAGAGCCTGGCGGCGCTGTGCCGCGAGCGTTATCCCCGTCCCGTCGTCTACGCGATGTGGGTCGCGAGCGAGGTCGCGGCGATGGCGACGGACCTCGCCGAGAGCCTGGGCGCCGCCATCGGCCTGAGCCTGCTGTTCGGGCTGCCGCTGATCGTCAGCCTGCTCATCACCTTCGTCGCGACCTACGCGATGCTGCTGATCCAGCGGCGCGGCTTCCGGCCAATGGAGCTGCTGATCGGTGTTTTCGTCGCGGTGATCGGCGTCAGCTACCTGGCCGAACTGCTGATCGCCCCGCCCGATTGGGCCGCGGTCGGCTATCATTCCGTGGTGCCGCATCTGGCGGGGCCGGAGAGCATCACGCTCGCGGTGGGCGTGATCGGCGCCACGGTGATGCCGCACGCGATCTACCTGCACTCCAGCCTGATGCCGGGCCGGATGCCCGCCCGCGACGACGCCGAGCGCCGGCGCATCATCGCCTTCTCGAACCGCGAGGTGCTCATCGCACTCGGCTTCGCCGGGCTGGTGAACATGGCGATGATGACGATGGCGGCGGTGATGTTCCATCAAGGCCACGCCGATGTCGCCAGCATCGAGACCGCCTACCAGACCCTGATCCCGCTGATGGGCATCGGCGCCGGGGCGCTGTTCATGCTTTCGCTGCTGGCCTCCGGCTTTTCGAGCTCGGTGGTAGGAACGATGGCTGGGCAGGTGATCATGCAGGATTTCGTGCATTTCCGGATCCCGCTCTGGCTGCGCCGCCTGGTCACGATGATCCCTGCCCTCGTGGTCGTGGCGATGGGCGTCGGCGCGACCGAGGCGCTGGTCCTCAGCCAGGTGGTGCTCAGCCTGGTGCTGCCGGTGCCGATGATCGCGCTGCTCAAGCTCACCGGAAACCCCGAGGTGATGGGCCGCTTCGCCACACGCCGGCTCACCCGGATCGCCGCGATCGTGGCCGCGACGCTGGTGCTGGCGCTCAACCTTGTCCTGCTGTTCCAGGTCGCCGGCATTCCGGTCCCGTTCCTCGCGAGTTGATCCGGGCGGACCGATCTGGGCGAACTGAGCCGGAACCTCGCGACGCTTGATCCCGCGCTGCGGGCGAGCCAAGGTCGCCCGATCGCCAAAAACCCCGATCGTCAAAACAAGGAGCGGCTTCCGTGGCGGCCCCACCGCGACCCCGCGCCCGCCATCCTCTGCCCTGCCGGCGGAGCCCACCCAGGCGAAGCGGTTCGGCAAGGCGCGGACGGCGCAGTCCACCGCCCTGCTGGAGGATTACGTCGAGCTGATCTCCGACCTGCTGGGCTCGGGCGGCGAAGCGCGGCCCACCGACATCGCGCGCCGCCTCGGCGTCTCCCACGCCACGGCGATCAAGTCGATCGGCCGGCTGAAGCGCGAGGGGCTGGCGATGGCAAAACCCTATCGCGGCGTGTTCCTGACCGAGTCCGGCGAGACGCTGGCCGAGCGCGTCCGGCTGCGCCATCGGCTCGTGGTGGACCTGCTGGTCGCCGTCGGCGTCCCCGCCGAGGCCGCCGAGCAGGATGCGGAGGGCATCGAGCACCACGTCTCCGACACGACCCTCGCGGCGTTCAGCCGGTTCCTGCGCGGGCGCGGTTAGCCCGAGCGGGGCGTTTGGCGGGATCGCCCGGCCCGTCGCCTGAGAAGCATCCGAGCGCGCCGCGCAAGCCTTGACCGCACCGCATCCAGGATCGGACCCGTGACGACGAGCGGCGCGCAACCCTCCGCCTCCCAGGTCAGCACGTTGAAATCGGGATGCGCCTGGACCACGCTCCCGCCATTGCTGAAGGCGCTGCGATCCCCGCCATTGAGGAAGCTCTCGGCCGGCAGCCCCTCCGCCAGCAGAACGTCGTGTTCGTCGAGCTCCACATGATAGTAGGTGAGATGATCGACCAGGAACTGCCTGATCGTGCTGCCATTCGCGAGATGGCGCACCGGGATCAGCACGTCGTCCACCAAGAGGGCATGATCGGGCGAGAGGAACAGGTCGCGCGCGGGCATCCCAGGTCCGAACGCCCCGGCCAAGATGCGGATGGGCCACACCTTGCTCGGCTGTGGGTGGCGATCGCACGCCACCCGTCGGTGGCCGATCCACACGATCGGCGCACTGCCGTCGCGCCGCGCCGACCGCACGCGTTGCCCGACCTGAAGGAGCTCGACCGGCGTTTCGCCCTCCTCCGTCGCGATGCGCGTGCCGGCCGCGAAGCAGGCGAGATCGGCGGGGCCGCTCGGGAGGTAGGTGTAGCTGATCTGCACCTGCGCCCCCGCTTGGGCGAGCAGCCGGGTCAGCAGATTGCCCGGCCCGTTGATCGTGGACGCGCCGCTCGCCGATAGCGTCAGATCAACCGTGCCCGCCCCGGCGAACGCCGCGAGCTCCGCGGGATCGGTCAGCATGAGCGAGGTACTGTCGGTCTTGGTCAGAAGCGGATCTTGCGATCCCGAGCTTCCGGCGAAATCCCCGCTGCCGTCAAACGCGCCGAGCGAGCCCGAAGCGGTGACAGCGAGCGGCAATGAGAGCGGATCGGAACCGCCGGGAACCGACAGGCTGAGCGTCGCGGCCTGCCCGATCGAAAACGCCGCCGGCAGGCCGCCCCATTCTCGACCGCGATGTTTCCAACGATGTCGCCGGCCAGCGTGACGTTGACGGCCTCGATCGTTCCGAGCGAAGGATCGAACCGATTGACCGTCAGACCATTGCTCCAGCCGGTGGTGCTGTCCGCCACGGTGAACACCTGCGGCGCGGTGGTCACGGCCCCATTGAAATAGATCGGGATCGGAATATTCGTTGCCGCGTCGACAACACCGCCAAAGCTTCCGCCGCCGCTTCCGGGGACGCTGTCGCCCGGCGCGAGATAATCGTATTGCAGGGTGATCGTGGCACCCGCGTCGGCCGTCGCCAGCATTTGCAGGTTGGCCGGTCCCGTCGCGTTCAGCCCTGCCCAGGAGCCGACCGACAGCGTGACCGAGCCGGTGCCGATGAATTGCGGCAGGTCGTTCGCGTCAGGACGGTAGGCCGCGACCGCGCTCTGCTGGTCTGAGAGCCCGGCGAAGGTCTCGCCGGAGGTGCCGGCATAGTCCCAGCCGCCATCGAACGCGCCGAGGTTGCCGGAGACGAAGATCGAGGGCGCGACGCTCGTGATGACGCCGCCGCCCGGCCCGAACACCGTGAGGCGCCCGGGCAGCGACGCCGCCAGCACGCTGGCTGCGTCCTCCAGGCTCTCGATGGCGATGCTGCCCGAAACGTCGCCGGTCAACCCGACGCGCACGTCGAGCAGCGTGCCAAGCGTCGGGTCGAACTGGGCGAAGGTGACGTTCTGCGACCAACCGGCGACCGCGTCCGATATCACCCACTGCTGCAGCGGGGTCGCCAGCGCGCCCATCGGGAGCATCCTTGGTGAATTTCCGCCTCGCCCCCGAGGCCGCCATCAGGGTTGCGGCCTTTCTGGCCACCGGGTTGCTGACGGATATTACGACGAACCGGAACGATCCATCAATCGCGGTTCAATAGCGCCAGCGGCCCGACACCCACACCCAGCGATGCCCGTTCCAGCGCCAGTGGCCGGGAACCCAGTGCCACCGGTAGTGCCCAGGGGGCGGAGGCGGCCTCGCCTCGTAGCGCGGCGGCGGCATCGGCGGCCGGCCGTATGGCGGCGGCGGCGGACGAATGTGGCGGCGGCGGGCCAGGTGGGTGGCCCGGATACGGCCCCGGCGGGTACGCGCCGGGAGGATACGCCCCCGGTGGCGGCGGCTGGGCGAGGCCGCGACGAAGCGGAAAGGCCAGAGCCGCGAGGCCGGCCAGCAGGAACGCGCGTCGGTTTCGCATCGACTACTCCCTGGGTGCTTCGTCCAGCCGCACCACGATCCCCTCCAGCTCCGGCCGCGGCGCCCGGTAGCGGCGCATCACCTCCGGGTCGTGTCCCGGCACGATGTGCCGTGGCGTCGGCGCGGCGGCATACAGCTTGTCGAACCCCTCCAGCATCCCGCCAATGTGGAAAGCAGTCGTGAACGGCCGCCCGGTTTCCATGTTCTCGTAGAAATGCGTCACGTCCGAGGCGACCACCACCCAGCCGCGCGCGGTGTTCACCCGAACGAACTGCAGCCCGGCGGAATGGCCGTACGCGGCGTGCAAGGTGATGCCCGGCGCGAGCTCCGCGTCGCCGGTGTGGAAGCGCACCCGCTTGCCGAAATTGAGCCGCACGAGCCCGACCACGTCCTCCACCTCGAAGGAATGCGCGAGCTTGTCGTAGCGCATGTAGCGACCCGTCGCGAACTGCATCTCCGGTTCCTGGAGATGGAACTCGGCGCGCGGGAATTTCGCGAAATTGCCCACGTGATCGTAGTGCATGTGGGTCAGGATCACGTCGCGCACGGCGTTCGGATCGACCCCGACCAGCTTCAGAGCCTCGATCGGGCAACGCAGGAACTCGCGCTTGCGCTGGGCCGCCACCTCGGCGGTGAAGCCGATGTCGATGACCACGTTGCGCTCCGCGCCGACCGCGACCCAGACGAAATAGTCCATCGGCATCGGCCCGTCATGCGGGTCGCCACCGATGAAATGGTCGGCACGGCGGGCGTCCCGCCGCGCGTAGCGGATCGCGTAGAGCTCGTAGACCGGCAATCCCTCCGGCATGGTCGCCTCCCCCTCAGATGATGCCCTTGGCGCGCAGTTCCGCGATCTCGGCGTGGCCAAGGCCGAGGCGATCGCGCAGCACCGCCTCGGTGTGCTCGCCGAGCGTCGGAGGGGCGAGCCGGTAGTCGGCCGGCGTCTCCGACAGGCGTACCGGGTTGGCGATCGTCTTGACCGTGCCGCCGCCCTCCAATGCGCTGTGCGCCATCTCGACCACCACGCCGCGCGCCTGCACGTGCGGATCGGCGAATACTTCCTCCAATGTGTTGATCGGGCCGCAGCCGACCTTCAGCGCCTCCAGCCGGTCGATCCACCATCCGGTCGGGTGCTGCTGCAGCACGGGCGTCAGCGTGTCGGTGACGAGTTGGCGGTTCCGCACCCGTGCCGCGTTGGTCGCGAAGCGGTCGTCGGTGAGCAGGTGCTCCAGCCCGAATTCGTTGCAGAATCGCTGGAACGTCGGATCGTTGCCGACCGACAGCACCATGTAGCCGTCCGCGGTCGGGAACACCTGATACGGCACGATGTTGGGGTGCTGATTGCCGAGCCGGGGCGGATTTTCCCCGGTGGCAAGATAGTTCATGCCCTGGTTGGCAAGCCACGCGACGTGCGTGTCGAGCATCCCGATATCGACCTGCTGGCCCTGCCCGGTCAGCTCGCGATGGCGGAGCGCGGCGAGCACGCCGATGCAGCCGTAGAGGCCGGCGAACAGATCGGCGACCGGCACGCCGACCTTCTGCGGCAGGCCGTCGGGCTCGCCGGTCAGGCTCATCACCCCGCCCATCGCCTGGATCAGGCTGTCGTATCCCGGCCTCGGCGCATAGGGGCCGGTCTGGCCGAAGCCGGTGATCGAGCAGTAGATCAGTCCCGGGAAACTCCTTCCGCAGCTGCTCGTAGCCGAGGCCGTACTTGGCGAGCGCGCCGACCTTGAAGTTCTCCACCAGGATGTCGCTCTGCGCGATCAGCCGCATCGCCAGCGCCTGACCCTCGGTCTTGCTGATGTCGAGCGTGACCGACTGCTTGTTGCGGTTCACGCCGACGAAATAGGCGCTCTCGCTGGTCCCCGGCATCACCGGCGGGGCGAAGCCGCGCGTGTCGTCGCCGGCGCCGGGCCGCTCGATCTTGATGACGTCGGCGCCGAGATCGCCCAGCATCTGCACGCAGGTCGGCCCTGCCAGCACACGGGTCATGTCGAATACCCGCAAGCCCTTCAACGGTCCTGTCGCCTCGGTCATGCGGCTCTCCTCGGAAGCACCGCACGGTTATAGGTCGCAGGCTGTGGCAGGGAAACCTCGCCGCCCATTTGGACGCCACACCTTCTCCCCTGCCCGGCTCTCTGCTTCACTGACGCGGACCAGGGGAAGGAGACGGCCATGACCGCCATGCCGGCGCAGCAGATTCCGGGCGTCTATCACCGGCGCATCGGCGATGTCGTCGTCAGCGCGGTGAGCGACGGCGTGCTGCAGGGCAGCCTCGAGATCCTGCAGAACATCTCCGTCGACGAGGCCGGTCGCATCCTGACCGACGCGTTCCGTCCGCTGCCGCGCTTCACCTCGATCAACACCTTCGTCATCCGCAGCGGCGACCGCACCGCGCTGGTCGACACCGGCTCGGGCACCGCGCTCGGGCCGACGGTAGGCAAGCTGCCGGCGCACCTCGCAGCGGCGGGGATCGACCGCGGCGATATCGACACGGTGATCCTGACGCACGTGCACCCGGACCACTCGAACGGGCTGGTCGACGACAACGGCCGGCTGTGGTTCCCCAACGCCGACCTCGTGTTGCACGAGGCCGAGATGGCGCACTGGCACGACGACGCCGAGATGGGCCGCGCCAACCAGCAGTCGCGCGAACGCAACTTCATGGCCGCCCGCCGCCAGCTCGCGCCCTATCGCGGCCGCGCGCGGCTGATCCAGGGCGGCGAGGTTTTTCCTGGTGTCACCGCCATGCCGCTGCCCGGCCACACGCCGGGGCACACCGGCTATCTGATCACCTCGGGGGGCGAAACCCTGCTGATCTGGGGCGACATCGTGCACGTCCCCGAGATCCAGGTGCCGCGGCCGGAGGTCACGGTCGCGTTCGACGTCGATCCCGCGCAGGCCGAAGCCACGCGGCGGCGGATGTTCGACATGGTGGCGACCGACCGGCTGCTGATCGCGGGGATGCACGTGCATTTCCCCGGCCTCGCCCGACTCGCGCGGCGCGGCGAAGGCTACACGCTGGTGCCCGAGCCGTGGGTGCAGACATTCTGAGGGGGATTGCGCCATGAGCGATGCCACGACCGCCGCTGGCTTCGATGTGACAAAACTGTTCGGCAAAGGCCTGCCCGAGCCGGCGCCACGCTGGACGGGTTTTCCGACCTATAATTTCGTCGGCGGCCACAACGACCCGACCCAGATCCCGGTCGAGGCGCTGGTGAGCGCCGCCGACCGCCGTGCTGCGACGCGAGGGCACCAATCTCGCCATGTACAACCTCTCGCACGGCCCGCTCGGCTACCGCGGCTTGCGCGAGTTCGTCAGCCGCAAGCTGGCCCGCCATCGCGGCATCGCGGGCACGCCCGACGATGTACTGATTACCTCGGGCTCCGGCCAGGGGATCGACCTGGTCAGCCGCCTGCTGGTCGAGCCGGGCGACACCGTGATCCTGGAGGAGCACTCGTACGGCGGCGCAATCACCCGGTTCCGCAAGCTCGGTGCGAACATCCTCGGCGCCAAGCTGGACGATGACGGTCTGCGCATCGACGCGCTCGCCGCGCAGCTCGCCGACCTCAAGGGCCGCGGCATCACGCCGAAATTCATCTACACGATCCCGACCATCCAGAACCCGACCGGCTCGATCCTGCCGCTCGACCGCCGCCATGAGCTCGTGGCCGTCGCCCGGCAATTCGGCGTGCCGATCTTCGAGGACGAGTGCTACGCCGACCTGCTGTGGAGCGGGCAGAGCGCGCCGCCGGCGCTGTACAGCCTCGATCCGGCGCAGGTGATCCATATCGGCTCGTTCTCGAAATCGCTCGCCCCCGCGCTGCGCGTGGGCTACGCCGTTGCGCAATGGCCGGTGCTGAGCCGGATGCTCGCGTGCAAGGCCGACGGCGGCACCGGCGCGCTCGACCAGATGGTCATCGCCGAATATTTCTCGCAGCATTTCGAGCCGCATGTCCGTGCGCTCGCCGACACATTGCAGGGCAAGCTCGACACGATGGTGGAGGCGCTCGAGCGCGAGTTCGGCACCTCCGTCGAGCTCTGGAAGCCGAAGGGCGGTATCTTCCTGTGGCTGAAGCTGCCCGATGCGGTGGACGTGCGCCGGCTGGTGAAGCCGGCCGCCGACGCGGGGATCGCGTTCAACCCAGGCCCCGAATGGTCCTGCGACCCCGACGGCACGCGCTCGCACATGCGCCTGTGCTTCGGGCTGGCCTCCAAGGAGCAGATCCGCGACGGGGTGGCGGCGCTGGCGCGCGTGTGCTTCGAGCAGACGGGGGTTCCGGTGCGCAGCGCGAACACGGAGAACGCCGCGCGCGCGACCTGACGCTGCATCGGCGCCAGCGAGCCAACCAGACCGTACCAGAGCGCCTCCGCTGCAGCGCGCACATCGGACGCCCTTAACCGACTGCTGAGATTACTGAAGTAGAAGTGCTCGGAAGCGCCTCGCGCTTCGAGGTCAGAGTTCGGCCGCAACCACAAGAGCTTATGCCGGACTGGAACCCAAGGACAATTCTGCTCGTTCACGACGGCAGTGGCCAGCTGCGCGGGAGCGAAGCCGTTGCATTCGCTCTTCTCGACGGCATCGACCGGCAGCGGTATCAGCGGATCGTCCTCACCAACCATCCCGAATTCGCCGCAGCCTGCGAGGCCCGCGGAATCCCCACCGAGTTCCGGTCCTTTCGGATGCTGTTCACCGACGGTTTCCGCTTCGGTGATCTCGCCGACCTCGTCCGGCTCGGCATGTCGGGTGTCCGGCTGCTCCGGGACAGGAATATAACGCTGGTTCACCTCAGCAACGGCGGCGCGTGTTCCTGGATGACGCCGGCTGCCTGGCTCTGCGGAATTCCGGCGGTCGTGCATGTTCACACGCACTGGTCGCGCAGGATGCGCTTCATTCTAGGGCTGCATTTCGCGGACCGAATTGTCGGAGTTTCCGACAGCGTTGTCGCGGGGTTCCGAAGCGATCCCGTCGCCCTGCGCCGACTTAGTGTCATTTACAGCGGCCTCGATCGTCTTTCGGGGGCGAGGCAGGACCGATCTCAGGGGCGCGCGGGCCTCGCTGATGGACCGGACGGGATCATCGTCAGCGCAATAGCCGCCTTGCAGCGCATCAAGCGGATCGATGTGGCCATCGAGGCGATACGTCGGTTGCCGCCAGATGTAGCGCCACGAACGAGGCTTCTCGTGGTGGTTGAGGGTCCGCAGCGCGCGCATCTGGAGAAGCAGGCCGCAGGGCTCCCCGTGACGTTCATCGGGCACCGGAGCGACGTGCACGATTTGCTGTTGAACGAAATCGACTTGGTCATCCTGCCTTCGGAATCAGAGGCGTTTGGGGTCGTGTTGCTAGAAGCCGCCGCCGCCGGTCTGCCCCGCATCGGCAGCAATATCGGCGGAATTCGCGAGGCCATCACGGATGGCGTCGACGGGGTGCTGGTGCCGGCGGGTGACGCCGACGCACTCGCGGCCGCCATCGCGAGGCTTGCCCGCGACCCGCGCTTGCGGCAGCGGTACGGAGCAGCCGCGGAACAGCGGCTTCATGCCGACCTCTCGGTCGGACGATTCCTCCACGAGTTCACCGAGATATACGACCAACTCGCAAGCACCCGACCTCCGACCGGGATCGGCAAGCTGCGCGACATCGCCAGATCGGTCTGGCACCAATTCACCTTCCGACTGCCTCAGGCGCCGAGCGCTTCTTCGCCGATCAATCCGGACCTTGATCAAGATTGCCGGGACATGCCCGCATAAGACGGACCAGGCGCGGACGAACATGGGTAAGAAAAGAAAGAAAGGGGCTTGGCGAGGGAGTGATGTTTCCGCCGCCTCAGCCAGCAGGAAAGGGCAGTCGCCATGCCGAGGAGCGGCTAGGGCAAGCGATCCAGCTTCACGCATCCGCCGCCATCGTTCAGTTTCCAGCCCATCGAAGGGACCGGCCCCGGCCTCATCCTTGCAGGCCGGGCACGGCCCGAACGGGCAGTAAAGCCCGGCAGGGCCAGAGGACAGCGGGCTTTCGCAGAACCAGCAGTGCATCCGGGCCAGCCAAGCAGGACTCGGCCCGCGCGTCACCTCCCCGCACTTTGCCAGCTTGCTAGCCTTGCTAATTTTTCCCGCTATGGCACAATATGTGGTAGAAGAAAGTATTTTCAAAATGATAGGCAAATGAAACCCAAGAAGCTGGCGAAGCCTGAGCCAATTCCAGTAACGGACTCCGTCATTTTCGAGGAGACGCCTTATACCACGACTCCTTGATCAGAACCCATGTGCCCAATCGCGCAGTCCGATTGACATGATGATCCAGGGCTGTTCGGCGAGCTTGTTCCAAGCGTCGCAGCAGTGATCGAGCAAGTTGTCGGAGCAGGTGAACACGCGGTTGGAGAGCCAGTTGTCGCGCATGAACTGCCAGACGTTCTCCTGCGGGTTCAGCTCGGGACACTTGGCTGGCAGCAGCGGGACGATGCTGATGTTGTCGGGCACGATCAACCCGGCTGACAGATGCCACCCGGCCTGATCGACCAGCAGCGCCGGGTGCCCGCCGGCCGCGATCTTGGCCGATATCGCCGCCAGGTGCAGGCTCATCGCCTCGGTGTTGCACCAGAGCCTGCCCCTGCGAAGGCGGGGGGCAGGATCAGGCCGGCGCATTTTCCCTCCTTGGGGCAGATTGCGCCGAAGATGTAGGTCGACGCGGTGCGCTGATCCTGCGGCGCCGACGGCCGGGTTCCCCGCCGCGCCCAGCGCCTTGTGATCTTGTTCTTCTGGCCGATGCGGGCTTCGTCGCCGAACCAGACCTCTATGTCGGCCGGATCGACGCCCTTGTCCCGCGCGATCTCGTCCAGAATGGCGGGGAGACTTTTTTAAAATGCTCGATGGCGCCTGCGGCCTGCGCATGGTGACGCGGACGCGCCGACAGCTTGCGATATCCCATGGCGCGCAGTTCGCGGCTGAGCGTCTGCTTGGCCACGCTGACCTGGAACTCGTCCCGGACCCACTGGCACAGGTCGATGATCCGCCAGCGGACCACGCCATGGATCGCAGGGATCGGCCCGCTCTCGATCACCCGGGCCAGCGCCGCGCGATGCATGTCGTTCAGCCGGGGCGGCTGACCGGGCGCCTTGCGGTCGATCAAGCCGTCGGGGCCGCTCGCGTTGAACTTGACCACCCAGTCACGCACGATCTGCAGCGTCACGCCACCGATCCGGGCGGCCTCGGTGCGGCTCGCGCCGTCGTAGATTGCGCCCAGCGCCAGAAGCCGATGCGCCTGCGGCCCATCCTTCGTTCCGCGCGCGGCGGATCTCAACTGCGCTGCATCGAAATCAGCCCGGAGTGGGATCGGCATGGCGATCCTCCGGTGTTCGCCATCCTTGAATTCAGACCCGATACTCAGAGACTTGGTATTAATCTAACTACACGTTGTGGCACCTGATACCAGCGACCCGTGGCTCTGACCCTTCCTCGTCATGGTCGGCGCGTCGAACAACATCGGCGCCAGGCGCTGACGCATGTGCCATTCCAGGTAATAGGCCAGCATACACAAGCAGACCTGCGCACGCACCCGATCGGCCAGCCAGTGATGCGCACCGGCCGCACCTGCAGATCGACCGTCTTTATGCAACGAAACGCCCGCTCCACCAGGCTCAATGATTTGTAACTTCGCACCGTCGCCGCGTCGTCGAGCGTCTCGGCAGGCAGGCTGGTGCGCACGACGTAGATGCCATCCGTGACGGCCTCGGCGGTGATCTCGGCGGTCTTGCGCGCGAAGTTGAAGACGGTATCGGCGATCTCAAGATCGAAGTGCTTGGCCATCTTGTGCTTGTTGATCACCGCGCCGACCGCAAGCGCGATCTCGGTGGTGCCGCGCAGCGGATCGCGCTTGCGGGTGACGGCCGCCTGGATACGGGCGAGGTCACGCTCGGTGGCGGCGAGCAGGTCTTCACGCTTGCGGGCGCGCTCGGCGGCGAGATCGGGGTTGCGGCAGACGACCAGACGCTCGCCGGGGAAGTCCGGCGCGGTGATGCTGGCCATGTCGCGCTGGTCGAACAGCGAGAGCTGCACGGCGCCGGTCTCCAGCAGCGTCCTGATGGCCGGCGCGCGCAGCGCGGTGATCCAATCGAGACCTGCCGATTTGATGTCCTCGGTGATGCGCGCCTGGCTGATCATGCCGCGGTCGCCGACTAGGACCACATGGTCGAGGCGGAAGCGCTGCTTGAACTTCTCGACCTGCGTCGCCAGCGTCATCGGATCGGCTGTGTTGCCATCAAAGACCTCGATGGCGACCGGGCAGCCGTCCGGGGCACAGAGCAGGCCATGGATGATCTGCAGCGTGCCCTTGCGGCCGTCTCGGCTGTAGCCCCGCTGGGCAAGCGGGCAGCAGCGCCCTTCCATGTAGCTCGACGAAACGTCGTACAGCACGAGCGTGCCGTTGGTCAGATGGCGTTTGGCCAGTGCGGTCTCGATGGCGGGCCGGCGCTCCAGCAGCCAGTCAAGCGCGGTGTAGAGTTCGTCCTCGTCGACCTCGCCGAGGCCGAGCACCTCGCCAAGGCTCGAGGCGGCCGTTGCCGGGGAGAGTGCGCGGGCGGCGGCAAGCTTCGATGCGGGTTCGAGGATCCGTCCGATGAGCAGCGCAATAACGAGATCCCGGCAGCGATTGCCGTCAGGGCCGAGGATCCGGTCAAGGCCGATCCTGCGGGCGATGCCGAGAGCGGCGGCGACGTGGCCGTGCGGCAAGCTGCGCTCAACGGTGAAGGCTTCGCGCTCGGCGGGGATGACGGTGCCGCCTTTGAGCACGCCGCGCAGCCCTTCGATGTGGGCGGCCGGCCAGTCGGAGAGGTTGCAGAGTGTGCGCTTACCGACCTTGTCAGCCTCGCGGTAGCTCTCGCGCAGGAGAATGGCAGGGGGCGAGTTCCGGTTGGGGACGGCTTCGATATACATGGCAGATCATGAGCACCGCCGACTGGTGTACAAGTCCCAAATTCTGGAATACATGGCTACGTTCTGGGCCGATTTCTCATGATATTGTGAGTCCGATCAATGGCTTGGTAGCGGTCGGAAGTAGGAAGCTCGGGGTAAAGGAATTGACACGACGACCACGCACATGTTCAGGACGTGAATACCGAAGTCCTTCTGAAAAGGACAGGTTCATCAGCGCTTCAGGGGGGCGCCCGTATGACGAGGCGCCCCCGCCGTGCGGTCAGGTGCTCGCGGCGACCTCCTTGCGCAGCCGTCGGGCGGCCGCGACAAGGTTTTCGAGCGCCGGCCTGACCTCCTCCCAGCGCCGCGTCTTGAGCCCGCAATCGGGATTGACCCAGATCTGCCAATCATCGAGGCGCCGGCGCGCCAGGGCGAGCAAGTCCGCCATCTCCGCAGCACTGGGCACGCGCGGGCTGTGGATGTCCCAGATGCCCGGCCCGATCTCGGCGGGGTAGGAGCTGCCGCCGCGATTCGCGGCAAATGCGTCGAGCAGGTCCATGCGGCTACGAGTGGTCTCGATCGAGATCGCGTCGGCATCCATCGACGCGATGGCGCCCATGATGTCGTTGAACTCCGAGTAGCACATGTGGGTGTGGATCGCGGTCTCGTCGCGCACCCCGGCGGTCGCCAGACGGAAGCACGCGACCGCCCAGCGCAGATACTCGGCCCACGCCACGCGGCGCAGCGGCAGGCCCTCGCGGAAGGCGGGTTCGTCCACCTGGATCACGGCGATGCCGGCCCGCTCCAGATCGCCCACCTCGTCGCGCAGCGCCAGCGCGATCTGCCGGCAGACCTGCTCGCGCGAGACGTCGTCGCGCACGAAGGACCAGAACAGCATCGTCACCGGCCCCGTCAGCATCCCCTTCATCGGCCGCGACGTGAGCGATTGCGCGTAGGTGGACCAGCGCACCGTCATCGGCGCGGGACGCGAGACGTCGCCCCAGATGATCGGCGGGGCCACGCACCGGCTGCCGTAGCTCTGCACCCAGCCGTGCCGGGTGAAAGCGTAGCCTTCGAGTTGCTCGCCGAAATACTTGACCATGTCGTTGCGCTCGAATTCGCCGTGCACCAGGACGTCGAGATCGAGGCCCTCCTGCCAGCGCACCGCCTCGGCGATCCAGCCCTCGATCGCCTGGTCGTAGGCGGCCTCGGTCATTTCGCCACGTCCGAGAGCGGCGCGTGCGCGGCGCACCTCCGCCGTTTGCGGAAAGGAGCCGATGGTGGTCGTGGGAAAGACCGGCAGGGCGAGTCGGGTCTGCTGCCCGGCGCGGCGGACCGCGAAAGGACTGGCGCGGCGTTCCATGCCGGGCGTGGCGGCCGCCTCGCGCGCCGCGATCTCCGGTCGATGCACGCGAGCACTCGTCCGGCGCGAATGCAGGGCCGCGTCGCTTGCCTCCAGCGCCACCCGGATCGCCGCCTCGCCCTCGTCGAGGCCGCGCGCCAAGGCGGCCACCTCGCCGAGCTTCTGCGTCGCGAAAGCGAGCCAGCCCTTCACGTCCGGGTCGAGCCGGTCCTCCTGCGCCAGATCGACGGGCACATGCAGCAGGCTGCACGAGGGAGCGACCATCAGCCGCCGCGCCCCGCCGCGTGCCGCCGCGACGCGCTGCGCGGTTGCCAGCGCGGCCCGCAGATCGGTCCGCCAGACGTTGCGGCCATCCACCAGTCCCAGCGACAGCCATTGCTCCGGCAGAACCCCTTCCAGGAGGCCATCGAGGTCGGCGGCGCCCCGTATCAGATCGAGATGCAGCCCGGCTACCGGCAGCCGGACGGCGGTGGCGAGATTGTCGCCCATCGCGCCGAAATAGCTGGCCAGCAGGATGTCCGGCGCGGGCTCGCGGCCTTGGGCGAGCGTCCCGTAGGCGAGTGTCAGGGCGACCCTTGCCTTCTCCGGGATATCGAGTGCCAAGCAGGGCTCGTCGATCTGCACCCAGGTGCAGCCCGCCTCCGCCAGCTCGCGCAGCACCTGCGCGTAGACGGGAAGGATGCCGCCGAGCAGGTCGAGCGGATCGGAGTCGTCCGCTGGCTTGCACAGCAGCAGGAAGGAGACCGGGCCGAGCAGCACAGGCCGCGTGCGCGCGCCGGCCGCCTGCGCCTCGCGGAAAAGCGCGAGCGGGCGGTTCTCCGTGAGCGCGAAAAGCTGCCCGGCGGCGAGGCGCGGTGCGAGATAGTGATAGTTGGTATCGAACCACTTGGTCATCTCGAGCGCGGGGAGGCCGGGCACGATGCCCGCCGCCCGCTCCGCGTCGCTGCCGCGCGCGCCACGGGCAAGCGCGAAATAGGTCGGTAGCGACACCGGGCCGCCGCTCCAGCCGTAGCCCGGCGGGACCGCGCCGATCATGCAAGCGGTGTCGAGCACGCCGTCGTACAGGGAAAAATCTCCCGAGGGCACGTGGCTGACGCCGAGCCCCTGCTGCAGCCGCCAGTGCGTCGCGCGCAGCCGGGCCGCTTCGGCGAGCAGGCCCGCCGCGTCCAGTTCGCCGGCGAAATGGCGATCGAGGGCGAATTTCAGCTCGCGCCGCCGCCCGATGCGGGGAAAGCCGAGATTGCTGGCGATGGTCATGCGAGCCTCCCGCCACGCGTGGCGGAGAGGATTGGGGACGGCGAGCGGATGGCGCGCGGACGTGCGCGCGCGAGGCCGCGTGTGATGGTTGGCATGGGTCGTCTCCTGCTCCCGGTGCGCCCCGCCCGGCAGCGTTGGTCAGCGCGACGCCGGCAGGTCTCCTGGCTCGCGGGTCGACACCTCCGGCCCTGCCTTCCCGAGCCCCCTGGGCTCAGTGGCCCGCCCCGATCAAGGGGCGGACGGGCCAGCGGCTCGCCGCTGACAGTTGCGGGGGCAGCCGCCGACTTGCCCCCGGACCGAGATCCAGCCAGGGCGCACGGCGTTCCCTTTTCACCCGCTCGCGCGGGACCGACGACCGGCCGAGTTTGCCCTCGGCGATGGCCGACAACAAGGGCCGCGCGGGCGGGATGTATGTATTACACATTGCATGTATGTGGTAATCCAACTTATGCACGGTATTATTTTGTATTTTCTATTGACGCGGCGCGAAGGACGTACAAAATTGCGCCGCAAGCCGCGCCCCATTCTCCGGGCGCCAGGAGTAATCCATGTCGCAATCACTCACCGCGCGGGCGCTTCCCTGGCCGGGCCGCGTCCGCCTCGGCTGGCGGCGCGTGCAGGTCCGCCAGCTGCGCCGCTTCGCCACCGCCGCCTGCTGATCCTCGCGTGGCAGGCCGGCTCCATGCTGGGCCTGATCCCGACGCGCACCGTCGCCGCGCCGAGTGCCATCCTGGCCAGCCTGGTCACCCTGCTGGGCTCGGGCGAGTTGCAACAGAACCTTCTGGTCTCGCTCGGCCGCGTCGGCATCGGGCTTGGCATCGCCATTGTGATCGGCACCGGCGCGGCGCTGATCGCCGGGCTGTCGCGCATCGGCGAGGAGGCGATCGACGCGCCGCTGCAGATGATCCGCACCATGCCGCATCTGGCGCTGGTGCCGCTGTTCATCCTGTGGTTCGGCATCGGCGAGACGCCGAAGATCGCGCTGGTCGCACTCGGCGCGATGTTTCCGATCTATCTCAATCTCTATGCCGGCATCCGCGGCGTCGATCCCAAGCTGGTGGAGGCGGCACGCACCCTCGGCCTGTCGCGCGCCGGACTGATCCGCCATGTCATCCTGCCGGGCGCCCTGCCCTCCGCGCTGGTCGGGCTGCGCTACGCCGTGGGCGTGGCGTGGCTCAGCCTCGTGGTCGGCGAGCAGATCAACGCCGATAGCGGCATCGGCTACATGATGATGAACGCCCGCGAGTTCCTGCGCACCGACATCATCATGGTCGGGCTGCTGGTCTACGCCCTGCTCGGCCTCGCCGCCGACCAGCTGGTCCGCAGCGTCGAGCGGGCGGCGCTGGTCTGGCGACCCTCGGTGATCGGAGGCCGCACATGAGCGGCGTCCGCATCGCCGATCTGACCCGCCGGTTCGGCGAGAACACGGTGCTCGACCGGCTCAACCTCGACATCGCACCCGGCGAGTTTGTCGCGCTGTTGGGGCGCAGCGGTTCGGGCAAGTCCACGCTGCTGCGCACCCTGGCCGGGCTCGATCCGGTGGAACAGGGCGAGGTGGACGTGCCCTCGCGCCGCGCCGTGGTGTTCCAGGACCCGCGCCTGCTGCCGTGGAAGCGGGTGTGGCGCAACGTCGCCCTCGGGCTCGACGACGCCGATCCGAAGGCCCGCGCGCTCGCGGCCCTCAGCGAAGTGGAATTGGCGCATCGCGTTGACGCCTGGCCGCTCACGTTGTCGGGCGGCGAGGCGCAGCGGGCCGGGCTGGCGCGCGCGCTGGTCCGCTCGCCGGAGCTGCTGTTGCTGGACGAGCCGTTCGCCGCGCTGGACGCGCTGACCCGGCTCAGGATGCAGGAGCTGGTGTCTCACCTGTGGGCCACGCACAAGCCGGCGGTGCTGCTGGTGACGCATGACGTGGACGAGGCGGTGCTGCTCGCCGATCGCGCGCTGGTGCTGGAGCACGGCCGTATCGCGGTCGAGACGCGGATCGACCTGCCGCGCCCGCGCCGTCCGGGGACTGCCGGTTTTGCGGCGATCCGCACTATGCTGCTGGAGGCGCTCGGCGTGCACGAGCCGGCCGCCCCCAGAATTGCGCGACGCCGCCTGAGAGGACAAGCGATGACCCACGCCCAAGACGTCGAATTCATCGGCATGATCCACCACCGGGAGGCCTCGGAGATCCGGCCGCCCGGCGCCGCCATCCTCGATCGCGGCTATATCCGAGACTTCGCCCAGGCCGCCGAGGCAGGCGGGTTCGACCGCGTCCTGGTCGGCTATTTCTCCGACGGGCCGGACAGCTTCCTGCTCGCCGCGTCCGCCGCCGCGCACACCGAGCGGCTGGGCTTTCTCGTCGCCCATCGGCCGGGCTTCGTCGCACCCACCCTGGCGGCGCGCAAATTCGCCACGCTCGACCAGATCACCGGCGGCCGCGCGGCGATGCACGTGATCTCCGGCGGCGACGATACCGACCAGCAGCGCGACGGCGACTGGATCGGCAAGGAGGCGCGCTACGCCCGCACCGACGAGTATGTCGGCATCCTCAAGCGCGTCTGGACCGAGACCGGCCCGCTCGACCACGCCGGCGAATACTACCAGTTCAAGGGCGCCTCGACCGCGTTCCGCACCTTCCAGCAGCCGCGCATCCCGATCTATTTCGGCGGCGCGTCCGAGGCGGCGATCGAGGTCGCCGGCAAGCACGCCGACGTTTATGCGCTATGGGGCGAAACGCAGGAACAGGTGCGCGAACTGATCGCCCGCGTGCGCGCCGCCGCCGCGCGGCACGGGCGCGACGTGCGGTTCAGCCTGTCGCTGCGACCGATCCTCGCCGCCACTGAGGAGGAAGCCTGGGCGCGCGCCGAGCGGATCAAGCAGACCATCCTTTCCCTACGCGAGAAGGCCGGGCTGCCGACCGAGGGGCACAGCCCGGCGAACGAGGGCTCGCGCCGGCTGCTCGCCGCCGCCGCGCATGGCGAGCGGCTGGACAAGCGGCTGTGGACCGGAGCCGCCGCCGCCACGGGAGGCCGCGGCAATTCGACCAGCCTGGTCGGCACCCCCGAGCAGGTCGCCGAGGCGTTCCTCGACTATTACGATCTCGGCGTCACCACCTTCCTGATCCGCGGCTTCGACCCGCTCGACGACACCATCGAGTACGGCCGCTCGCTGCTGCCGATCACGCGCGAGCTGATCGCGCGACGAGTGGGCCGGCCGGCGCCGGCGCAGGCCGCCGAATGATGCTGCTGCGTCGCCGCACGATCCTGGCGGGAGCGCTGCCGCCGCCTCGGTGTTCGCCATCCGCCCTGCCCGCGCCGAGGTCACGCTGCGCGCCGGCGACCAGCGGGGCAACAACCGCGCGGTGATGGAAGCCGCCGGCGTGCTGAAGGATGTGCCCTATCGCATCGCCTGGAGCGAGTTCGTCGCCGCCGCGCCGCTGATCGAGGCGCTGAACGCGGGCGCGATCGACGCCGGCGTAGTCGGCGACGCGCCGTTCACCTTCGGCTTTGCCTCCGGCGTGCCGATGCGCGCCATCGCCGCCCGCCGCTCGACCCAGGAGGGCACCGCGATCGTGGTGCGCGGCGACTCGCCGGCGCACGCGTTTCGCCGACCTCAAGGGCAAGAAGATCGCCACCGGCCGCGGCTCGATCGGCCATTTTCTTGTCCTTGCCGCGCTGCGCCGCGCCGGCCTGCCGGATGACGCGGTGAAGATCGTGTTCCTCCAGCCGGCCGACGCCAAGGCGGCGCTGGCCTCCGGCTCGATCGACGCCTGGTCCACCTGGGAGCCCTACACCTCGCAGGTCGAAGTGGTCGAAGGCGGCCGGCAGGTCATCAACGGCCAGGGCCTCACGCCGGGCCAGGGCTTCCAGATCGCCTCGGTGGACGCCATCGCGGGCAAGCACGCGGCAGCTGGCGGATTTCATCACCCGCCTCACCGCCGCGCGCCGCTGGGCGAACGCGCACGTCGACCAGTACGCGGCGATCTGGGCGAAGCTGATGGGCTTCCCCGTCGAGGTGCCGCACCACTGGTTCGCGCGGACCACGGAAGAAGTGGTGCCGACCGACGCGCGGGTGATCGCCGACGAGCAGAAGGTGATCGACCTCTACGCCAGCGCCGGGATGCTGCAGAAACCCTTCGACGCCGCGAGCGGCTTTGACACCAGCTTCAACCCGGCGGTCCAGAAGGGCAGCGCGTAACGCTGGGCTGGGTCGCCGACCGGGCGTCTACTGGCTTGCCGGCTTCTCCGTCTCGGCGTCCGGCGCGGGCTTCTCGGCGGCGGCGGGCATCGGCCGTGCCGTGGCGGCGACCGGGGTGCCGTGCGGCGGCGGGTTCTTCATCATCGCCCCGGTCATCGGGATGAAGAACACGCCGACGTCGCGGTGCGAATGGATCTTGCCCTCCGCGTCCTTGGTGTAGACGTAGAGCACCTGGCCGCGCTTGAAGGGCTGGCCGATGGGAATGATCATCCGCCCGCCCGGCTTCATCTGCTTGAACAGCTCGGGCGGCGCGTATTGCGCGGCGCAGGTCACGATGATGATGTCGAACCCGCCCTGCACCTCCGGCCAGCCGTAATAGCCGTCGCCGACGCGGGTATGAACGTTGTCGTAGCCGAGCGGGGTGAAGATCTTCGATACCGCGTGGCCCAGCGGCTCGATGATCTCGATCGAGTAGGCCTGCTTGACGATGCGCGACAACAGCGCGCTCTGGAAGCCGCTGCCGGTGCCGATCTCGAGGGTCACGTCGTTCGGGCCGGGCTTGGCCACCTGGGTCATGTAGGCCTGGCCGAGATAGTCCGACAGCGCCGAGCCGTAGCCGAGCGCCCAGGGCTTCGGCGTGTCCTCGTAGGCATCGCCCGGCGTCGCGCGGTGCTCGGAATAGAGGTAGTGGAAATACTCGCGCGGCACCGCCTGGAACGCGGCGATCACCTTCGGGTCGGCCGCGCCGAGATGCTCCGTCAGATAGTGGTCGATCGCGCTGCATCGCCGCCGGCTTGCGGGCTCTGGATCGCCTGGAACTGCGCGTCCGTCAGGCTGACCGGGCGGCCGGAGCGCTGCATCGCCTGCTCGTAGGCGTCCCGCGTCCAGCCGCCGGCGTGTGCCGCACGCGCCGGACCGGCGAAGGCGGTCGCCGCGGCGGCCGCGATCACTCCGCGACGTGTGATGCTTCCGGGATGTCCTGCCACTGTACGCTTCTTCCTCGCCACGGGAATGCCAGCCACGCGACGCCATATAGCAGCGCCGCCGACAGAAGAACCCTGCTGAAGCCCAACTCTCGCGCAATCAGGTTCGCCAGTGGCGTCGCGACCACAGAGAACGCGCCGTTCAGCGCCCACGCCCAGGGCAGCATCCCGCCGCTGCCGGCGCGCGACGAGGCCGAGCGGGAACGGCACGCCGAGCGCCAGCGAGACCGGCGCCAGCAGCAGCAGCACCAGGACAGCGCGCGCGCCATCCACGGCAGGCCGAGGGTGGCGAGCATGAGCGGCTGCAGCCCGACGGCCAGCAGGCCGCACCACGCCAGGATCACCACGCAGGCGAGCGCGATGCCTGCGTCTCGGGTCCGCCTTGATCCGCTCGGCGGCCATGCTGCCGAGGCCGGAGAAGATCAGCATTCCGGTCAGCACCAGCGCGAACGCCGTCGTGCGGTCGTTCAGGTAGAACGACGCTTGCTCGATGAGGAAGATCTCGATGAACAGGAAGCCGAGCCCGAGCGCGGGAAAGTAGAGCATCGTCCGCAGCAGCCCCCGTCCTCGCCGCGCACCCGGCCCGGCGCCAGCAGCGGCACCAGCAGGACCAGGGCGGCGATCACCACGGCCTGCACCAGCACGGCCAGGTTGACCAGCGCGCCGATCTCCGCCTGCGGCAGGATTTCCAGCCGCCGCAGCAGCGTGTCGAGATGGCCGAGCCGCAGCACGGCATAGAAGAACGGCCGGTCGAAGGTGATGGGCGCCAGGTTGAACACCCGGGCCGAGGCGGTCGGCGCGTCGTCGAGCACCGCGCGCGCCTCGTCGGCGATGGCATCGTCCGGGCCGCCCGCTTCCACCTCGCCGGCGTCGAAGGACACCGCCGGCAGGTCGTTGTAGAGGTTTGGCCCGCGCCGCCTGGACGTCGATGCCGGGATAGTAGGAGACGTCGAACGAGCGGTCGTCGCAGAACCGCCGGACCGCGGCGATCCGGGCGGCGCTCCAGGGCTGCGGGAGAGCAGGAGCCGCACGCTCCAGGCCGAGCGGTACACCACCACATGCGCCGCCGGGTCGCGCACCCCGGCGTCGAGCAGCCCCTGCGCGCGCGGTGGCGAGCATCCGCAGCGCGTAGACCGGAAAATCGCGGATCGAGGCCGGGATCGAGACGATGCCGTCCGGGGCGAGCGCCCGCAGATAGCGCGGCGATCGCCTCGGCGGTGAATGCCGGTGCCGTTGGCCTCGGCGGCGTCGAGGAAATCCGCCGAGATGTCGACGATGTCGAACGGCGCCGCCCGCCCGCGCCGCCGCGCGACCGGCGAGCTGCCCGAGACATGCACCCGCTGGTCGGCGGGCAAGCGCGGGTGACGGGCCGATGCCCGTGCGCGCAGCGCCTCCGCGCAGCACCGGCTCCGGCTCCAGCGCCTCCACCGAGCCCGCGCCGAGCGCCAGCAGCTCGGCGACGCGGAACCCGCCGGACGCGCCGGCCAGCAGCACGCGCGGCTGGCGGATCAGCGAGTAGGGCAGCGCGTCCAAGGCGGCGCGCCGCATAGCCGGCATCGACCGGGCCGGGCTTCGGCAGCGCCGCGATGCGCGTGCCGTCGCGATACAGGCCGTAGCTCGGCGGCGGCCCGGCCACCCCGAGCATCCCGGCGTTGTTCGAGACGTCGGTGTCCACCCGCTCGGTGAAGTCGTCGAGCAACTGGTAGAAGCCGCGCGGCGACCGCCGCTCCGCCAGAACTTTCGCATCCGGCGTATGAAGTGGCGCGTAGATCGCCTTGAAATCGTTGATTTCCGCGCGGTTGTCGAGCAGCAGCAGCGCCTCGCCCGCGAGCAAGCGCCGCCAGCGCGCCCGCCGACACCCGCCCAGCGCCAGCGCCCGCGCACGAGGAGCGCGCTCGCGGCGATCGGCAGCAGCAGCGCGGGCACCAGCATGAACGGGTGCAGCACCAGCATCAGCAGCAGCGTCGCGAACGCCCCTGCCCCGGCGCCGGTCAGGTCGAACCCGTAGACCCGGCCGATGATGCTCGGCGTTCAGCACGAAGTTCAGACTGATGTAGAGGCCGGCCAGGAAGAAGAACGGCAGCAGGCAGGCGTAGTAAGCCCGCGATGTTGGCGAGCTGCGGCGCCCAGGTCGCCTGGTTCTGCAATTGCAGCGGGTTGAACGGGTTCGTGGTGGTCAGATGAAAGCCCGCCGCCGCCGTGGCGATCAGCAGCGCGGGCAGCGCGGCCAGCAGCCAGGCGCCGTTGCGGGCGAACGCGTCGCGGAACAGCGCCAGCACCACGCCGCTGAGGGCGAACCCGACCATGACGATCGAGATGACCCAGTAGCCGTATTCGGACCATTTCGCGACGGCGAAGTAGCGGGTCAGCGCGATCTCGAACCCGACCGCCGACGCCGAGATCAGGAACAGCGGCATCAGCGCGGCCCGGCGGGCCCGCCGTCACGGCCAGATCCGCCGATGGATGAAGTCCCGCAGCAGCGCGTCGAAGCGCGTCGCGTCGTCGACGAACAGGGCGTGGCCGGCGTCCGGGAACACCGCGATCTCCGCCGCGGGATGGCGGCGTGCGAGGTTCTCCGCCTGCGCCATCCAGACCGGCCGGACGGCGTAGAGGATCGGCTTGCCGGTGGAGTACACCGCGTCGCGCCAGTAGGTGCGCGGCACCGGGTAGGCGAGCAGGGCGTTGGAAGCATATTCCGGCGTGCGCAAGCGTCGCCTCGGTCAGCGTCTCCAGATACGCCTCGCTCTGCGGCTTGCGGAACATGCTGCGGACGAAGCGGCTCATGCGCACCTCGAGCGGCGGCCTCGGGCCGCGATGCGGGCGGGCGCGCGACGGCAGCGGCGCCGGCTCCTCGCCGATCGAGTTGTCCACCAGCACCAGCCCGGCGATGCGCCGGTCGCCCTGCGCGTGGACATAGGCGAGCGTGTCGAGCACGCCAAGCGACCAGCCGACCAGCAGCACCGGCTCGCTCGCCCAGCCGGGCGATCAGCTCCGCGATGTCCTGCCCGCGCCGGCCGGGCTCGTAACCAGAGACCGCCACCTCGGACTCGCCCTGGCCGCGCGGATCGAACGCCACGACGTGATAGCGCGCGGAGAGATCGCGGATCTGCGGCCCCCAGATCCAGCCCGGCATGGTCCAGCCCGGCACCAGCACGACGGTGTGGGCACGCGGCGGCCCCGCCTCGATGTAGTGCAGGCGCACGCCGTCGCTGGTGGTGAAGAAGCGGCTTTGCACGGCCGTGGCCGGCTGCGCGCCGGCGATGCCGAGACTGACCAGCAAGCAGGCAGAGAATCGGCAGGAACGGAGCGGAGCCGCATCCGTCCTTATGGCCGGCCCGCACCGTCCCATGTCAACCGTGTTCGCGCGCGCGCAGCGGCTTCATCCGACCAGCTTCTTCAGTTCGTCGATGCGGCGCACAACGATATAGCCGCTATCGGTGCCGACCACCCCGTCCTCACGCCAGATGCGGAGCTGCTTGTTCACCGTCTCGCGCGACGATGCGACCTGGTTGGCGAGATCGCGCTGCGACAGCTTGAGGTCGATCCGCACCCCGCCTTCGGTCGGCCGGCCGTAATCATCCGCCAGCTTGAGCAGCAGCCGCGCCAGCCGCGCCGGCAGCTCGAACAGCGCCAGTTCCTCGAGCGCGAGGCTGGTGCGCCGCAGCCGCTCGCACAGCACGACGAGCAGCCGGAGGAACAGGTCCTCGTTCTTCCGCAGGAACGGCAGGAAATGGCGCCGCTCGACCACCAGCAGCAACGTGTCCTCGGCCGCGGTCACGTCGGCGCTGCGCGGCTTGCCGTCGAGCAGGGCGATCTCGCCGAACACCTCGCCCGCGCCGATCATGTTGAGCGTGATTTCCTTGCCTTCGGACGACACCACGCTGACGCGCACGCGGCCGCGCAGCACCGCCATCATGCTCGATCCCTCGTCTCCCTGCTGGACGATGATCGCGCCGCGCGGACACTGACGTTCCGTGGAGAACTTCAGGATCTCATCCAGCTCCACAGGTCGCATTGCCTGAAACAGCGGACTCGCCAAAAGGGCCGCGCGCCGTGCGTCCCTCTCAAGCCTCACCCCAATCGCCATTCTTTTATATTCCGGACCCGGCAGGATTGAAACATACCAGCTACATGCATTCCAGCCGTGCGTTTGACCCCTCGGGACCACTTTGTTAGCGTCCAGGCATATTTCCCGAACCGGATGCGCGCATGGCGAAGACCTTTGAAACCCTCCGCCTGGACGAGCCGCAAGCCGACACGCTGCTCGTCACGCTGAACCGGCCGGAAGTCGGCAACGCGATGAACACGCGGATGGGCATCGAACTGCTCGATCTCTGGGACGGCATCAACGCCGATCCCGCGCGCCATCGCTGCATCGTGCTCACCGGCGCGGGCGAGCGCATCTTCTGCGCCGGCGGCGACCTCAAGGAGCGCAACGGCATGACCGATGCGCAATGGCAGGCGCAGCACCTGATCTTCGAGCGCGGCATCCGTGCGCTGCTCGCCTGCCCGGTGCCGGTCATCGCGGCGGTCAACGGCGCGGCCTATGCCGGCGGCTGCGAGATTTCGCTGTGCTGCGACTTCATCTACGCCAGCGAGACCGCGCGCTTCGCGCTCACCGAGGTGACGCTCGGCATCATGCCGGGCGCGGGCGGCACGCAGAACCTGCCACGCGCCGCCGGTGCGCGGCGCGCCAAGGAGATCCTGCTGACCGGCAAGCCGTTCACGGCGCGCGAGGCGGTCGAGTGGGGCGTGGTCAATCGGCTGTGCCCGCCGGAATCGCTCGATCGCGCAGGCGCTCGACACCGCGCGCGTGATCGCCGGCAACGCGCCGCTCTCGACGCGGCAGATCAAGCAGTCGGTCAATTGCGGCCTCAACATGGATCTCGCCAGCGCGATGATGTTCGAGATCGAGGCGTACAACCGCCTGGTGCCGAGCGAGGATCGCCGCGAGGGCGTGCTGGCCTTCAACGAGAAGCGCAAGCCGAATTTCCAGGGACGGTGATCGCCATGAACGTGATGACCAGACAGATACCGGCCTGACACGCTCGCTCGCGGAACAGTCGGCGACGCTCACCTACGCCGATCTGTCGCCCGACGCGCGATCGCTCGCGCGGCAATGCGTGCTCGACTATCTCGGCTGCGCGCTGGCGGGCGCGGATGACGCGTTGACGCGGATGCTGCTGGCCGAGATGCAGGAGCAAGGCGGCAATGATGCCGCGACGGTGCTCGGCCGCGACGCGCGCCTGCCGCCGCTCTCGGCCGCGCTGGTCAACGGCACGGCGGCGCACGCGCTCGATTTCGACGACGTCAACATGGCGATGCCGGGCCATCCCTCGGTCGCCATCCTGCCGGCGCTGCTGGCGCTGGCGGAGGAGTGCCAATCGCGCGGCGCCGATGTACTGACCGCCTTCGTCGCGGGATACGAGCTGCAATGCCGCATCGGCCGGGCGATCGCGCCGGGGCATTACGACGGGCTCGGCTTCCACGCGACCGCCACGGTCGGCAGCTTCGGCGCGGCGGCGGCGTGCGCGCATCTGCTCGGGCTCGACGCGGCGACGACGGCGGTGGCGCTCGGCATCGCGGGCACCCAGGCGGCCGGGCTCAAGTCGATGTTCGGCACGATGTGCAAGCCGCTGCACGCGGGCAAGGCGTCCTATCACGGGCTGCTCGCGGCGAAGCTGGCGCGGCGCGGCTTCACCAGCCGCGACGACGTGCTGGAATGCGCGCAGGGGTTTGCCGGCACGCACAGCCCGGACTTCCACCCCGAGCGCGCCCTCGCGCCGCCGCCGCGCGGGATGTATCTGTTCGACAATCTCTTCAAGTATCACGCCGCCTGCTACCTGACGCACGGGCCGATCGAGGCGGCGCGAGCATTGCGCACGAAGCACGCGCTGGCGCCGGAGCGCGTGGCGAAAGTGCGCTTGCGAGTGGACGGCGCGTGCGATCGGGTGTGCAACATCGCCGCTCCGCGCACCGGCCTCGAAGCCAAGTTCAGCCTGCGCCTGACCACCGCGATGGCGCTCGCCGGGATCGAGACCGGCGCGCTCGGCAGCTACAGCGAGCAGAACGCCGCCAATCCGGCGCTGGTCTCGCTGCGCGACCGGGTAGAACTCGATTTCCAGTCGGGCTGGCCGCACACGCTGGCCGAGATCGAGCTGGAGCTCACCGACGGATCGCGCGTCGAGGCGCGCCACGACGCCGGCATCCCGAGCGCCGACATCGCCGACCAGGGCCGCCGGCTCGGGCAGAAGTTTTCCGCGCTCGTCGAGCCGCTGCTTGGTGCGCGTGCCGCGCCGTTGGCCGACGCCGCGAACCGGCTCGACGTGCTCGACGATGTGCGCGAGATGCTGGCGCTCAGCCATTGAGCGGGGATGACGGCAAGCCTGATTGGCGTGCGTCCAACCGCGCACGCTGGGACGAGGCGGTCGGCGTGCATCTTGCGCCGGGCGGCTACGATCTATCCGATCTGCGCGCCGGGCGCGGCCGCCTGAACTGGATCGAGGAGGACGAGCTCGGCGACGTGCGCGGGCTGCGCGTGCTGCATCTGCAGTGCCATTTCGGCAGGGACACGCTGATCCTGGCGCAACGCGGCGCGGAGGTCGTCGGGCTGGATTTTTCTCCGGCTGCCATCGTCGCCGCACGGTCGCTGGCCGACGAACTCGGCCTCAGCGGCAGGTCGCGCTTCGTCGAGGCGGATCTCTACGACGCTCCCGCCGCCATCGCGGAGCCGCACACGTTCGATTGCGTCTACGTCACCTGGGGCGCGATCAACTGGCTGCCCGACATCGCGGGCTGGGCGCGCATCGTCGCGCATTTCCTCAAACCGGGCGGCTTTCTCTACCTCGCCGAGCAGCACCCGGCCGCCTTCGTGTTCGATGATGCGACGCCGACCGCGGACGGGCTGCCCGGCCATTTCGTGCCGTATTTCTCGACCGAGCCGCTCGCCCTCGCCAACCCGCGCGACTATGCCAACCCGAGCGCGACGCTGCGGAACGCGACGGAGCACGTCTGGATCCACCCGCTGGGGAAGATCATATCGAGCCTGATCGACGCGGGGCTTTCGCTCGAATACCTCCACGAGCACGCGTCGATCACGTGGCGCATGTTCGATACGCTCGTCGACGATGGCCGCGGCGGCTATCGCTGGCCCGACAAGCCGTGGCTGCCGCTGGCGTTTTCGCTGACGGCGCGCGCTCGCTGAAAGCGTGCGCTATCCGCCGGGTTCGGTCCTGGCGCTTCCGGCTGCGGCGATAGTGGCGGTGTGCCTTGGCCCGATTTCCGCACTCGCCCATCGAACACCAGCGACGCGTGCCGGCACGGCTCTCGTCGAGGAACAGCCACCCGCACCCCCGCTCATCGGCGCACTGCCGCACCCGGTGCACCCGCGGGCCGGTGAGCAGGTCCGCAGTCGACCACAGGATCGGCGCAAGGAGCCCCTGGGATGCTGGCGTGGCCGATCCGACCCACCAGCCGATCGCATCGTCGCCCGGCGCGAGGCGCACGCGGGGCGGCGCGTCCGCCAGCATCGCATTCACGACCCGCAGCGCCTCCGCAGGCACTTTCTCCGAGTGAATTCTGCACCGGAAGGTTTCGTAGATGGCCTCGCGCAGCGCGAGGGCCTGACAATGGAAGACGTCGGCCTCTTGCCGGCGCTCCTCCCACCGCGCTCTCAGTCGCGAGGCGGATCCAGCGTCCAGGAGCCCAAAACCCGCGCACCAGTCGAGCAGGGCCAGCGGCGAAGACAGCCTCTCCTCGGGTGCTTCTGACTTTCGCCACGCAACCGTATTGACGAACTCCAGGCAGAGCCCGTCGGCCGGGCCGCTCATCACACATTTCATAACGGGAACTTGTGACTGGGTAGGCGGTTATCAAGCCATGCTCGATTATAACCCCTTATGGGGTGATATCTCGATCTGGAGAGAGTGCGATGGATCTTCCCGGCCGACGGGTGCGCTTCGTCGCGGCGTTCGCGGCGATCTACATTCTCTGGGGCTCGACATACTTGGCCATCGCCCTCGGGCTGCGGTCGGTGCCGCCATTGCTGCTGATGGGAGGTCGCTCAGTGCTGGCGGCCCTCGTGCTTCTCGGCTTCTCGCAGCTTCGGAACCCTGGATGTCCGCCGGCCCGAGAGTGGCTGTTGGCGGCGATCGGCGGCCTGCTGCTGTTCGCCGGGTGTCACGGCACACTGGCCTATGCCGAGCAGTATGTGCCCTCTGGCCTGGCCGCGGTGGTGCTTGCGACGATCCCGTTCTGGATCGCCACGCTGAACTTCCTGGTGCCGGGCGCGGGCCGGCGCCCCAAGGTGGGGAGTGTCGCGGGGCTTCTGCCGGGCCTCGCCGGTGTGGCGCTCATCGGCTGGCGCGGAGCCGCCGGCGGCGGCGCCATTCAGCCGGCGATGGTCGGGCTGCTCCTCGCGGCGGCGTTCTCCTGGGCGGCCGGCTCGGTTGTTTGCCAGCGCCACGCGGTCGCCACGCCAGCAATCGCGCTATCGGGGATACAACTCCTCTGCGGCGGGCTGGTCCTGCTCGCTGCAAGCGCACTGACCGGCGAACTCGACAATTTTTCGCCGGCCGAGGTATCGGCGATGTCCTGGGCGGCGCTCGCCTACCTGGCGCTCGCCGGGTCGGTGATCGCGTTCACCGCCTATGTCTGGCTCCTGGATCATGCGCCGGGTCCGATCGTCGCGACCTACACCTTCGTCAACCCCGTGATCGCCGTCGCCCTCGGATGGGCGGCGCTTGGCGAGCGGCCTGGCCTGCCGACGCTGCTCGGTATGATTCTCGTGGTGGGGTCCGTGGCCCTGGCCTGGCGCCTCGACGACCAGAGCTCTGAGTGGCGCAGCCCGAAGGGCGAGCAGCGCGCCAAGCCGGCGTGACCCGGCGCGCGCTCCTAGAACGGGATCTCGTCGTCCAGATCGCCGCCCTTCGGCGCGTCCCAGCCGGAGCCGCCACGATTTCCGCGCCGCCGCCGCCGCTGCGCGCCGGGCCGCTGGCGGCGCGGCCGCCGCCGCTGTAGCCGCCGCCCTCGCCCGCTCCGCCTTCCTCGCCCCGGTTGCTGTCGAGCAGGGTCAGCTCGCCGCGAAAGCGGTCGATGACGACCTCGGTGGTGTATTTCTCCTGGCCGGACTGATCGGTCCATTTACGCGTCTGCAGGGAGCCCTCGACATAGACCTTGCGGCCCTTGCGGAGGAACCGCTCGGCGACGTCGGCCAGCCGCTCGTTGAAGATCACGACGCGGTGCCACTCGGTGCGCTCCTTGCGCTCGCCGCTCGCCTTGTCGTTCCAGGTGTCGCTGGTCGCCATCGTGAAATTCACGATCTTCTGGCCGGCCTGGGTGTTCCGCACCTCCGGATCCTTCCCCAGATTGCCCACCAGGATCACCTTGTTGACGCTGCCAGCCATGTCTCGATCCTTGCGCTACCCTGATCCGGGCGGTTCGACCCCCGGGCGAATCCGGGGACAAGAATGCGACCGTATCACGCGGCCGCCCCTTTCCAGAACCCCCGGAAGCTGCCATATAGGGCAGGAACATCCCGAGAACAACCAGCACTTCCCGGAGCAGGACCCATCGCATGGCGGGCTCGATCCATGTTCGCGGCGCGCGCGAGCACAACCTGAAGAACGTGGATGTCGAGATCCCGCGCGACAGCCTGACCGTGATCACCGGCCTGTCGGGTTCGGGAAAATCCTCCCTCGCCTTCGACACGATCTACGCCGAGGGCCAGCGACGCTACGTCGAGAGTCTTTCCGCTTATGCCCGCCAGTTCCTCGAACTCATGGGCAAGCCCGACGTGGACAGCATCGAGGGCCTGTCGCCGGCCATCTCCATCGAGCAGAAGACGACGAGTCGCAACCCGCGCAGCACGGTCGGCACAGTGACGGAGATCCACGACTACATGCGGCTGCTGTGGGCGCGGGTCGGCGTCCCCTACTCGCCCGCGACCGGGCTACCGATCGAGGCGCAGACCGTCTCGCAGATGGTCGACCGGGTGATGGCGATGCCGGAAGGCACGCGGCTGCTGCTGCTCGCACCCGTGGTGCGCGACCGCAAGGGCGAGTACCGCAAGGAACTCGCGGAGTTGCAGCGCCGCGGCTTCACCCGCGCCAAGGTGGACGGCAAGCTGTACGAGATCGCCGAGGTGCCGGCGCTGAACCGCAAGGTCAAGCACGAGATCGAGGCGGTGGTGGACCGGCTGGTGGTGCGCGACGGCATCCAGTCGCGCCTCGCCGACAGTTTTGAAACCGCCCTCGGCCTGTCCGACGGGGTGGTCTACGCCGAGAACGCCGACACGTCGGAAAGAACCGTATTTTCGAGCCGCTTCGCCTGCCCGGTGAGCGGCTTCACCATCGAGGAGATCGAGCCCCGGCTGTTCAGCTTCAACAGCCCGCACGGCGCCTGCCCGTCCTGCGACGGCTTGGGGGTGGAGACCTTCTTCGACCCCGCGCTGGTGGTGCCCGACGAGCGGCTGTCGCTCGCGGATGGCGCGGTGATGCCGTGGGCGGGGGCGAAGAGCCCGTACTACGACCAGACGCTGCAAAGCCTCGCACGGCACTTCAAGGTGACGACCCGCACGCCGTGGGAGCAACTGCCCGAGCGGGTGCGCGAGGCGATCCTGTTCGGCACGGGGGACGATCCGGTCGCGTTCACCTACAAGGACGGCGTGCGCGCCTACACCGTAACCAAGCCGTTCGAGGGCGTGGTGCGCAACCTGCAACGCCGCTCGCAGGAGACCGACAGCGTCTGGGTGCGCGAGGAGCTTTCGCGGTATCAGGCGGACAAGCCGTGCCACGTCTGCAACGGCGCGCGGCTCAAGCCCGAGGCGCTGGCGGTACGGGTCGCGGGCAAGAACATCGCCGAGGCGTCCGAGCTGTCGATCAGCGCCGCTCTAGCATGGTTCCAGGGCGCCGGCGAGACGCTGACGCCGCAGCGCCAGGAGATCGCCCGGCGCATCCTGCGCGAGATCGTCGAGCGGCTGCAGTTCCTGAAAGACGTCGGGCTCAACTACCTGACCTTGTCGCGCGGCTCGGCGACCCTGTCGGGCGGCGAGAGCCAGCGCATCCGGCTGGCGAGCCAGATCGGCTCCGGGCTGACCGGCGTGCTGTACGTGCTCGACGAGCCCTCGATCGGGCTGCACCAGCGCGACAACGAGCGGCTGCTCGGCACGCTGCGGCGGCTGCGCGATCTCGGCAACACGGTGCTGGTGGTGGAGCACGACGAGGACGCGATCCGCGCCGCCGACCACCTCATCGACATGGGGCCGTTGGCCGGGATCAATGGCGGCCACGTTGTCGCCCTCGGCACGCCGTCCGAGGTCGCCGCCAACCCGAAATCGCTGACCGGGGATTATCTGTCGGGACGGCGACGGATCGACGTGCCGAGTCTGCGCCGGCCGGTGCAGAAGGATCGTGTCGTGCGCGTGGTCGGCGCGCGCGCCAACAACCTGAAGAACATTTCCGCCGCTTTCCCGCTCGGCACGTTTACCTGCGTCACCGGCGTATCGGGCGGCGGCAAATCCACGCTGGTGGTGGACACGCTCTACAAGGCGGCGTCACGCCGGCTGATGGGCTCCGGGGAATCGCCGGCGGCGCATGACCGGATCGACGGGCTGGAGCTATTGGACAAGATCATCGACATCGACCAGTCGCCGATCGGCCGCACGCCGCGCTCCAACCCCGCCACCTACACCGATCTGTTCGCGCCGATCCGCGACTGGTTCGCCGAAATGCCGGAGAGCCGCGCGCGCGGCTACAAGCCTGGGCGGTTCAGCTTCAACGTGAAGGGCGGTCGCTGCGAGGCCTGCCAGGGCGACGGGCTGATCAAGATCGAAATGCACTTCCTGCCGGACGTGTTCGTCACCTGCGACGTCTGCAAGGGCCGCCGCTACAATCGCGAGACACTGGAAATAAAATTCCGCGACAAGTCGATCGCCGAGGTGCTCGACATGACGGTGGACGAGGCGGTGCCGTATTTCTCCGCCGTCTCGCGCATCCACGACCGCCTGCGCATCCTGCAGCAGGTCGGGCTCGGCTACATCCGTCTCGGCCAGCAGGCGACCACGCTATCGGGCGGCGAGGCGCAGCGGATAAAGCTGTCGAAGGAGCTGGCGCGGCGCGCGACCGGGCGGACGCTGTACATCCTCGACGAGCCGACCACGGGCCTGCATTTCGAGGACGTGCGCAAGCTGCTGGAAGTGCTGCACGCGCTGGTCGAGCAGGGCAACAGCGTGGTGGTGATCGAGCACAATCTCGAAGTCATCAAGACCGCCGACTGGGTGCTCGATCTCGGGCCGGAGGGCGGAGACGGCGGCGGGCGCATCGTGGCGCAGGGCACGCCGGAGGACATCGCCGCCGACCTCGACAGCCACACGGGCCGCTTCCTGGCGCCGCTGCTGGCACGGACCAAGCCGCTGCGGGCGCGCAAGCGGGCGTGATAGTTTTGGAGGCCCGGCTTTTCCGCAGCCTAACCCCGCCCCCGGCGAGCGAGGGCGATGCCGAGCAGGCCGGAGCCGAGCAGCGCCGCCGATAGCGGCTCGGGCACCGGGACGATGGTGCCGACCGGCACCGGATCGGAGTCGAAGGTTCCGGTGCTATCCACCCGGAACGCCTTGAGGAATTTTGATCCCTTGGCGAAGGCCGGGGTCGCGGCGGAGAACGCGAGCGAGCCGTCCTCGGTCGCGCCGGGCTTGAACGTCAGGAAATCCGAGCTGAAGCCGACGAGATAATTGCTGTTGTCGAACGACATGCCGGCCGAGTGCGCGCCGGCGGTGGTGACGATCGCTGGCGTGGAGATCGCCGCCGCGACGCTCACGGTCAACAGGTTCCGCCCGTAATCGACCCCGTGGAGCACGTAGTCGGTGGTCCGCGTGAGGCTCATCGTGAAAGGATGGTCGAACGACTGTGTCAAAAAGGTGCCGGCGCCGGGGATGACGGTCGACTGGGCCGCCGCCCCCGTCGCAGCACCAGTGCCCGCGTTGAAGCGCAGCACGGCGTCCTGCGGGATCAGCAGATCGGCGGGCAGGCCGGCCACGCCGAAGAACGAAAAGAACACGGGGTCGCCCGCGGCCTTCTGGTAGGCGTGCAGATTGGCCGAACTCCCGCTCACGCTGAACTGGAGGTTCCCCCCGGCGGCGGTCTTCTGCTCGATATACTGCGCGAACGTGATGACGGCCCCGTGCGCGCTGGACACGGGCAGTGCCCCGAGCAGGACAGCTGCCAGCAAGGCGGGACGGATCGGGATCATGACGCTCCTCATGGTGGCGAGTGGCGCAACCGACGATAGCCTCTGCCGATTGGAATACCCGTCTATGCGGAGCAATAGGCGATCCAGCACGGATTCCGAAGCTGTATTCTGCCGCCACAACCGCCAGCAGAGAATTAACGGTGAATTCGCGTCATTCTCATGGGTTCGACGGCTTCGTTCAATGGGGAACGATGTGCCGTGCTGGCGAGACGGGGATCGACAGCGACAGAACGGTCAGGTACCGGTACAGACCGTCGGCCAGGCGTTGCAGGTCGGCGAGACCCGACCCGACCGTGTCGTCCAGCTCCTCCACGCGGATACCGGTCGCGACGAACCGGAAACCGATTTCGAGCCGCACGGCCGCACCAAGTGAAAATCGCGTCACGCCATCATGGAAATAGCCCACGCACCTGCTTGGCATCGCGCACCTTCTCCACCCCGATCGCCATCGCGGCGGTGCGGTGCGGCACGCCGTCCCGCTCGGAGCGTGCCATGACCCGGGTAAAGGCGCGGTCCAGCACCTGATTGAGCCGGTTCAGCACCTCCGTCTCGTTCCAGAAGAAGTGCTGCAAATCCTGCACCCACTCGAAATAGCTGACGATCACGCCGCCGGCGTTGCAGAGGATGTCCGGGATCACGAACACCTCGCCGCGCCGCTGGTTCAGCACCCGGTCGGCGTCCGGCGTGGTCGGGCCGTTGGCCCCTTCGGCGAGGATGCGGCAGCGCAGCCGGCCAGCCATGTCGGCGTCGATCGCCCGTTCGAGGGCGGCGGGCACCGCGATGTCGCATTGCTGCACCAGCAGTTCGCGCGGATCGGCCAGCAGCTCGGTCGAGAAGCCGGCGAGGGATCCGCGCTGCGCCGCGTGGCGCTCCAGCGCCGCCACGTCGAGGCCCTTGGGGTCGACGTAGCAGGCGGTGTGGTCGCTCACGCCGATGATCTTGACGCCCATCCGGGCGAGCGACGCGGCGGCGACCGAGCCGACATTGCCGAAGCCCTGCACGACGGCCGTGGCGCCCATCGGGCTCATCTGGAGGCGCTCCAGCGCGCGCTGCACCAGGAAGGCGATGCCGCGGCCGGTGGCCTCCCGTCTGCCCTCGGTCCCGCCAGACGGCGACCGGCTTGCCGGTGACGATCTCGGTGACGGTCTGACCCTGGTACATGGAATAGGTATCCATGAACCACGCCATGACCTGCTCGTTGGTGCCCATGTCGGGCGCCATCACGTCGGTCTGCGGGCCGACGAAGGGGATCATCTCCTGCATGTAGCGGCGCGACAGCGCCTCCAGCTCGCGCAGCGAGAGGCTGCGCGGATCGACCCGCACGCCGCCCTTGGCGCCGCCATAGGGCAGGCCCGCGAGCGCGCATTTCCAGCTCATCCACACCGCCAGCGCGGCGACCTCGCCG
The DNA here is from genome assembly GCA_963799825.1 of uncultured Alphaproteobacteria bacterium. GTDB lineage: Bacteria > Pseudomonadota > Alphaproteobacteria > Acetobacterales > Acetobacteraceae > JAFKFI01. The sequence goes on along the minus strand of CAWCYL010000005.1, from coordinate 79,462 downwards.
ATGTCCACGCTGGGCGCGAAGCGGGTGCCCCCCTTGGTCGGGCCGAGCGTGAGGTGGTGCTGCACGCGGAAGCCCATGAACACGGCGGTCTTGCCGTCATCGCGATGGATCGGGCAGGCGACCGCGATGGCGCGCTTGGGATAGAGCAGCCGGTCGCGCTCGTCCTCGGGGATCGCCAGATGGTCGGCGATGACCTGGAACTGCTCGCGCGCCATGTCGAAAACCGGACCGCTGTAGATCATCATGTCAGGAGAGCCCGCGAGGTTCATTCCTCAAACGGCCCCGCCGATGCCGGGTTGCCCGGCGTGGCTGGTCCCGCCTGGCTGGTTTCCGCCTTAGCTGATCATGGTCGCGCGGATCTCCCCGGTGCGGGAGAGCACGGTCATTGCCACGTCGCTGCCGCGGCCGCGCAACGCCACGTCGATGCGGCTGGTGCCGATCGACAAGCCGCGCAGCACGACTTCCTCGAGGAAGTTCGGCAGGATCGGGCGGTCAAAGACGACAGTGCCGCTCGCCGGGTTGAAGCCGAGGCCGAGGCAGGATTGCACGAGGCTCAGCAGTGTCGCGGCGGACCAGGCCTGCGGCGCGCAGGCGACGGGGTAGAAGGTCGGCCCCTGCGAGCGCCGGCGCGGGAAGCCGCAGACCAGCTCCGGCAAGCGGCGCAGGTCGATATAGGTGCAGGCGCCGAACAGCCCCTCGAAGATGCGCGCTGCCTCCTGGCGCAGGCCGTAGCGCGCGAAGCCCATGCCGATCAGCGCATTGTCGTGCGGCCAGACCGAGCCGTTATGGTACGACATCGGATTGTAGCGCGCCTCGGTGGAGGCGATGGTGCGGACGCCCCAGCCGGAGAACGAGTTGCTGTTCATCAGCTCGGCCGCCACCCGCCGGGCGCGCGCCGGCTCGGCAAGCTCGGTGAGCAGCAGGTGGCCGGCGTTCGACGAGCGGACCAGGCACGGGCGCTTGGCGCCGTCCAGCGCGAGCGCGTAGGTGCCCAGCTCGTCGGACCAGAAGGCGTCCTCGATCCGCTGGCGCAGCGCGTCGGCCTGGGTCACGAGTGAAGCGGCGCGCTCCGGCATGTCCAGCGCGGCGGCGATCGCGGCGGCGGCGCGCTTCGCGCCGTATACGTAGCCCTGCACCTCGCACAGCGCGATCGGGCCTTCGGCAAAGGCGCCGTCGGCGTGGAACACCGAGTCGTGGCTGTCCTTCCAGCCCTGGTTGGCGAGCCCCTTGTCCGTCATGCGGAAGTATTCGACGAAACCGTCGCCGTCGCGGTCGCCGTAGTTGTCGATCCAGCCCAGGGCGGCGTCGACGTGCGCGCCACAGCCGGCGCAGCATCGCGACATCGCCGGTGCGCGCGAGATAAGCGCCCGCCAGCATGACGAAGAGCGGCGTGGCATCGACGCTGCCGTAATAGTGGCGGAACGGCACCTCGCCGAGTTCCGCCATCTCGCCGTGCCGCACCTCGTGCAGGATCTTGCCCGGCTCGGCGTCCGCCACCGGATCGACGCGGGTGGCCTGATGGGCGGCGAGATAGAACAGCACGCCGCGCGCGATCGCCGGGTCCATCCACAGGGTCTGCAGCGCGGTGATCAGCGCGTCGCGCCCGAACGCGGTGCTGAACCAGGGGATGCCGGCATAGGGGTACGGCCCCTGCGCGGTGTCCGTGACCAGCATGTAGAGATCCGAGACCGAGCGGCGCGCGGCTTCGTTGAAGATCTCGTTGGAGGTCGCGACGGACGCGGCACGCGCGGCAGAGCGGCGCAGCGCGCGACGCGATTGCAGCATGGCGGTGAGATAGACCTCGCTCAGCCGCTCGCGCGCCAGCTCCTGGTCGCAGCGGATCTCCGCGAACAGCACGCAGCGTCCGCCCGCCGGCAGCGACAGCGTGAAACTCGCCTGCCGCGCATCCAGCCGATCCGGCGCCGGCTCGAACCGCAGCGCAGTGGTGCGCCGCCGGTCGTCGAGCCCGGTATAGGCAAGCTTGACGGAGTCGGCCGTAACGTCGGCGCCGTGGGCGGTGCCCCGGCGCGGGCGATGCGAGCCGCGTACCTCGAACAGATCGGCGAAATCGGCGCCGAAGCGGATCTGCAGCGTGAGGCGCTGGTCGCGGTCGGAGAAGTTGCGCACGGCGAAACGCTCGTAGCACGCGCCATTCCACAGGAATTTCGAGCGGCGAATGTGGATCAGGTCGTGCTCGAGATCGACGCCGTTCTCGTGCAGCGCGGGATTGGTGAGGTCGCAGGTGAGCAAGGCGTTGTCGTCGCGCGTGCTGGAGCTGAGCAGGATTGGCCGCGCCCCGGCGAACACCATCTCGAAGCGCGACAGGTATCGCGTGTCCCGGTGGTACAACCCCTCGACGAAGCCCTCGCCCGCCACGACATCGCCGTTGCGGTCGAACACGCCGAACGTATCGCCGTGCTTGAGGGTGCGCGGCCGTCGCTCCTGAAGCGAGACCTGCGCGGAGATGATGTAGTCGTCGGCATGTGCGTCGGCGGCTTCGGGTACCTGGATCAGGTTCACGGTTGCGGAGTTCTCCAGAATCGGGGATCCGGCAGGAGGCCGGATCAGGCGGAGGTTGGCGGTGTTCGGCCGGATGAAACCCTGAACACCGAAATAGGCGCTTTGGCGGGTTGATGCCACACAATCTCGTGAGTCGAAATTCCGAAACTCGCGGATTTCATGACCGGTGCCGGCACCGACGGTTTGCGGGATCATGGACGCCGTCGCTCACGGATCGGTTGCGATCGTTGGCAATTCGAGTTATTCTGCGAACGGGCACCCTGGGGAGTTGCCGGCATGAAGTCACGAGGTTCGCGTGCTGTCGCAGCTCCGCAGGGTGCGCCACGCTACATCGAAATCCAAACTCCTCCAAACTCCAAGACTGTTTACGAGATTTACAGAAGTTATTTGATGCATGAGGACGATTTGGTCCATCAACGAACGACCTGGTCGATGGCGATACAGGGATTCACGGTCGCCGCGGTGGGCTGGGTTTTCCCTCCGATGATGCAGGCATTGAAGGAAATGGATTTCGACCGGGGCAATGAATGTAAAGACCTCATCCAATTTTTCTGTGTTCTCGGTATGGGTGTCAGTTTCATATCCGCACTCGGCATATTTGCCGCTCAGACCGCAATTCGGCGCCTGGAGGGGAACTGGAAGAAACATGGAGCGCACCAGAGCGATTTTCCTCGGCTTACCGGAGGCGGCAGCCGGCTCGCGCTCTGGATGGGCCATAGCTTGCCGCTGGCCCTGCCGATCTTCCTCATGGTCCTGTGGTTCCTACTGCTGTCCTACGTACGGGAGACCGCATGGGTGCTCGGCCCTATTCAGGGTCTGTTAGGTCACAAACTGCCCTTGGGGCACGGGTTGCCTCCGACATAGAGGCTGACCGCCAGCGCGGCGGCTAGGCGTTCTCATCCGAAGATCTCGCCGAGCGCCTTGATCGTGTGGACGGCGCGCTCGTTGGGCAGGCCCGGCCAGTGCGGCCGCATGATGAAGTGCTCGACGCCGAGCATCTCGCGATAGCGCGCGATCTCCTCCTTCACCGAGACTTTGTCGCCGATGATGAACTTGTCGCGCGCGAATTCCTCGAAGGACGGTTTCTTGCCGACATCCGCCTTTTCGAGACCCCAGGCCGCGTAGGCGCCATATTTGTATTCGAGCGCATCACGGCATTCCTCGAACGCCGCCTTGTGGCTGGTGCCGATGTAGCATTCGCGCGTCAGTGGCGCCTCTGTGTCCGCCGGCTTGCCCGCCGCACGCAGCGCCTCGCGATACACGTTCACCTGCTGCGCCACCGTCGCGATCTCCGAGGAGGGCACGATCAACCAGCCATCGCCGATGCGGGCGGCGCGCTGGATCGCCGCATCGACCTGGGCGGCGAGCCAGATCGGCGGGCCGTTCTTTTGCACCGGCCGGATGCTGATGCCGGCGTTCTCGACCGAGTAGAACTTTCCCTGAAAGGACACGCGATCCTCCGTCCAAAGCCGGCGGATCAGCGCGATGCTCTCCCGAGTACGCGCTGCGCGCTCCTGGATCGGCACGTCAAAAGCAGAAAACTCCTCGGGGCGGTAGCCGAGCCCGACGCCAAGGATCGCGTTGCCCTCGCTCAGCACGTCAAGGGTCGCCCACTCTTCGGCGACATGCACCGGGTTGAGCAGCGGCAACAGGAGAATATCCATCCCGAGCGTCATGCCCTTGGCTTCCGGCACCAGATAGCCGAGCAGCACCATCGGCTGCAGCATCTGCATCGGCGCCACGAGATAGTGGTGCGGCAGCCATAGCGACTTGAAGCCGCCGTCGCGCGCCGCGCGCACCTGCGCCACCAGATCGGCGACCGAGACGCGCTCGCCCTCGCGCCACTGGGTGTTCAGAAACAGCCCGACCTTCATCCCCGTCCCTCCGTCAGATCTTCAGGAGTCGTGCTGCATTCCCGCCCAGCACCAGCTTGCGATCCTGCGCCGACAGCTTGAGCTGGTCGACCACCGCGACCGGGTGCTCGTAGCCCATGTCGAAGCAGTAGTCGTCGCCCACGGTGATGCGGTCGGCGCCGACCATCGAGATCACGAACTTCATGATCGGCGCGGAGTGCGCGATCGTGTCGTAGGTGAAGCGGCGCAGATAGTCGCTCGGCGCGCGCGTCATGTGCTTGAGCTCCGGCCGCACGTCGCGGCCGCGGTCCCAGCGCCCGACCAGGATCGGCACCACGCCACCGGCATGGGCGAGATTGATGTTCAGATTGGGGCAGGCATCCATCACCCCGCCCATGATGAGGTGCGCCGCCGCGATCCCGGTGTCCAGCGGATTGCCGATCAGGTTGGACAGGTAGAACGGTTTCATCCGTTCGCCGCCGACCGTCTGCTGCGGGTGCAGGAACACCGGCAGGCCAAGCTGCTCGGCCGCCTTGAACACCGGCAGGAAGCGCTTGTCGTCGAGGTCGAGATTGTTGATGTTGGTGCCCATGTAGACCCCGCGCACGCCAGGCAGCGACTTCGCGCGATCGAGCTCCTTCAGGGCATCGTCGGTGTCGAGCATTGGCAGGGTGGCGAGCACCAGGAGGCGGTCGGGATATTGCTTGTGCGCCTCGACCGCGCCGTCGTTCCAGGCGCGGGCCAGCCGCGCGTTGAAGTCCTTGTCGCCGAAATAGACCATCGGCGAGGTGAGCGACATGGCTTGTATCGTGACGCCTTGCGCGTCCATGTCGGCGATGCGCTGCTTGAGGTCGATGAACTTGCTCGGCAGCGGCCCGAACGTCGCGCCGAGTGCGGTGAAATAGAAGCCGTTCGGCGCCGGGCGATAGTCCGCGCCGAACGGCTTGCCGTCGGCCGCCATCAGGTCGAGATAGCCTTGCGGATAGTAGTGGCAATGCGTGTCGATCACCCGCGCCCCGGCCGGCGCCGGGCGGACGGCCGGCGCCGTGTCGCCCGTGGCGGCCTGCACGCGGCTTGTCCCGATCGCCGGGGCGGCGAGCGTGGCCGCGCCGACGATGGAACTCCGCAGGAACAAGCGACGCGACGCGTGCAGTCCGCACCCGCATCCGAACATCCGTCTTCTCCCGTTGCGTTTCTTGTCGTTCTACGCCGGCAGGATCGCGACCGCGCGGGTCCAGCCCGCCGAGCCGCGATGCACCTTCACCGGGAAGCACACGATCTCGAATCCGTCCGCGGGAAGCTGCTCCAGATTGCTCAGCTTCTCGAGGTGCGAATAGCCGATCTCGCGGCCGGCGCGGTGGCCTTCCCAGAACAGGCTGGCATCGCCGGTCTCCGCGATCTTGCGCTTGGTGTGCGAGAACGGCGCGTCCCAGCTCCACCCATCGGTGCCGACGAGGCGAATGCCGCGCTCCAGCATCCAGAGCGTCGCCGCCTTGCCCATGCCGCAGCCCGCGTCGATGAAGTCGTCCTCGCCGTAGCGCGAGCCGGCGCGCGTGTTGACGACGACGATCTCCAGCGGACGCAGCGTGTGGCCGATGCGCTTCAGCTCCGCCTCGATGTCGTCCGGCTGCACGACGTAGCCGTCCTCGAGAGTGGCGGAAATCGAGTTTTACCCCGGGCTGGAAGCACCATTCCAGCGGCACCTCGTCGATCCGCCAGGATGGTTCGCCGCCCGGCTTGAGGCGCTCGTTCATGCGCGAGAAATAATGGTACGGCGCGTCGAGATGCGTGCCGTTATGCGTGCTGATGTTGACCCGCTCGACCGCGGCGTACTCGCCCTCGGGGAACTGGTCGACGCGGATGCCCATATACGCGGCCATCTGCGGCGCGTTCTTGTGATGATCGATATACTCGATCTGCGGCAGCATCTGCGGCGGATCGCTGGCGATGCCGGCCTTGAGGGGCACGGAGATGTCGATGAAGCGGCGTGGCATTCTCATTCTCCAATCTTGCGGCTATCCTCCAAGCTCGCGCCGCACGATCGCGGCACCCTGCGACAATGCGAGCAGCTTGCCGAAGGCGCGCTGGCGCGGCAGGTATTTCATGCCGCAATCGGGCGCCGGGATCAGCCGCTCGGCCGGCATGTGATGCAGCGCGGCGCGGATGCGCCCGGCGACCTGCTCCGCCGTCTCGACCTCGGAGGCGTGCAGGTCGAGCACGCCGAGCAGGATCGTCTTGCTCCCGAGATCGTGCAGCACGCCGAGATCGAGGCCGGGCTGCGCCGCCTCGATGGAGATCTGGTCGGCGGCGCTGTCGGCCAGTTGCGGGAGAAACGAATAGCCGCTCGGCTTGTCGTGCACCATGTCGGCGTAGCCGAAGCAGAGATGCACCACGGTCGGGCCGGCGATGCCCTGCAGCGCGCGGTCGATCACCTGCACCGCGTAGCGCCGCGCCGCCTCGGGACGCGCCTGCAGCCACGGCTCGTCGAGCTGCAGCACGTCCGCGCCGGCCGCCTTGAGGTCGCGCAATTCCTCGTTCACGGCGATGGCGTAGTCCATCGCCATGTCGGCCTCGTCGGCATAGAAATCGTTCTGCGCCTGCTGCGCCATCGTGAACGGACCCGGCAGCGTGATTTTTATTTTCTTGCCTGTGTTGGCGCGCAGGAACGCGACGTCGCGCACCTCGACCGGATGCCGCCGGCTGACCTTGCCGACCACGCGCGGCACGATCGTCGTCCCGCCGGTGCGCCCCATCACCTTGCCGGGCGTCTCGATGTCGATGCCGTCGAGCGCGTTGGAAAAGCGGTTGGAATAGCTCTCCCGGCGGATCTCGCCGTCGGTGATGATGTCGATGCCGGCGCGCTCCATGTCGCGGATCGCGAGGATCGTGGCGTCGTCCTGCGCCTGCTCGCGCAGCGCCTCGGGGATGCGCCAGAGATCGGCGGCGCGCACGCGCGGCACCTTGCCGGACAGGCGCGAGCGATCCACCAGCCAGTCCGGCTGCGGATAGCTGCCCACCACGGTGGTCGGCAGGAGTGGGTCGGCCATGCGGCGCTAGTCCGCCGCCGCGACGATCTGCGAGGGGTCCGCGCCGACCCGCCCGGTGTCGTCGTTGGCCGCCCGGCCAAGGGTGAAATCGTAGCGGATCGCGGGCAGGCCGGAGATCGGCGCGTCCGGGTCATTTGCACGCGGGGACACCACGAGCGAGCGCGACACACCAAACACCGTGTCGGAATCGACGTGCTCGTCGTCGGCCAGATACAACGCCGTGACCAGCTCGCGATGACCCGGCGCACTGATAAGAAAATGGATATGCGCCGGGCGATGGCCGTGGCGGCGCTGCCGGCGCACCAGCTCGCCCACGGGCCCGTCGAGCGGGATCGAGTAGCCGAGCGGCCGGACCGTGCGGAAATGGTATTTTCCGCCATCATCGCAGCGGAACCGGCCGCGCATGTCGGCCGCCTCGCCGTTGCCGAGCTGCAGGTCGTAGGCACCCTTCTCGTCGGTCTGCCACACATCGACGGTCGCACCGGCGAGCGGCTTGCCCGCCGCGTCGGTCACTTGCCCGTACATCACGATCTCCGCGCCGTGCGGCGCCTGGACGATCGACTGGCCGAGGGCGATATTCCGGCGCGTCCTGGCGGAAGAACGGGCCGAGCAGGCTGCTCTGCGTGCCGTGCTCCAGCGCGGTCTTGTCGTGCAGCGCGTTCACGCAGGCGCTGAGGCCGAGCACGTCCGAGAGGAGAATGAACTCCTGGCGGATCGGGGTGCAGGCGTGGCCGACCTCGGTGAGGAACTTGATGCCGGCGATCCACTCGGCGGGGGTGAGGTTCACCTCGCGGGCGAAGGCGTGAAGGTGGCGGACCGCCGCCGCCATGATCTCCCGCAGGCGCGCGTCCGGCGTGGTCGCCATTTGCGCGAGCGCGGCGTCGGTGACGGTGTTTTCGTCGAGATCCTGCATGGCGGCTCTCCCCCTTGGCACCAAGACTATAGGCCTGCGACTATAGGCAGGCTCAGGCCCGCAGGCTATGCGCGAGCCGCCGCAGCCCGGCCCATTGCTGGGATAGGTAGCCGCCGGTGGCCAGCGCCTCCTCGGCACCGGGGTCGCCGGTCTCGGCATAGGCGCGGGAGAAATCGGCGGTGCCGAACAGCATGTCCCACCAGGGCAGGATGGCGCCGTAGTTGCAGCTCCGCTGGCCCGCCGCGAGGACGCCGTGATGCGCGCGATGGAAGCGCGGCGAGATCAGCAGCCGCTCGCCGAGCCGGCCGAAGGACAGCCGCACGTTGGCGTGCGACAGGCTTTCGAGGAACCGCAGCACCAGGACGAGCAACGGGAACTGCAAGGGAGGAATACCGATCAGCAGCGCGACGGCGGTGAACCAAAGAAAAGAAAGAATCTCGTCGAGCAGATGGTTGCGGTCGTCCGACCAGAAGGTCATGCGGCGCTGCGCGTGGTGCAGCGAGTGCAGCGCCCACCACCAGCGGAAGCTATGCGACAGGCGGTGGCGCCAGTATTCGGAAAAATCCAGGATGATCGCGTACAGTACGAACGTGAGAACCTGACGGCCGAGCAGCACCGGAAACAACCGCTCCAGGGTGGGTGGCACGAGGCCGTGGTCGGCCAGCCAGCCGTTCAGCGCGACCTGCGCCTCGTAGAAACCGACGAAGGTAATGAGCGGCAGGATGCCGACCCGGGAGATCACCGTGTAGAGCGCGTCCACCGCCACGCCGCGATTGTCCGGCCAACGCTCGACCGGCCGCCAGCGCTCGAGCGGCAGGCAGACCGCGAAAGTGACCGCCACCTGCAGCGCGCCGTAGACCGCGAACAGCGCCCAGCCGAAGGCGAGATCCTCCCACTCCATCATGTCGAGCTGGTAGAGCAGCGGGATCAGCAGATGCTCCTGCAGCCAGCCCGCGAAGAGGTCGAACGGGTTGAACATCGCTAGAGCGGCAGTTTTTCTTCGCTCGTCATCACCGGGCTTGTCCTACTGCTGTCCCGTTCAATTTTCCTCGGTGTTCAGTCCCCCACCGTCATGGTCGGCGGAGGCCGACCATCCACGACTTTGGCTGCGGGCGACAAGTCCGATGCTGACGACGTCATACGTGGGCAAGAGCCACGACCTTGCTGCCGGGGCGAAAGTCGTGGATGGCCGGCCTTCGCCGGCCATGACGGAGGGTTCGGGTCGATCGGAGGCAACCATCGTGCCCCTCACTCCGCGTGGGCGTTGAAAAAAATGCCGTGCGGCGAGCGGCCGACGTCAATCGTCTGGTAGGTGCCCGTCGCGGGATCGAGCACGGCGACCTTCTCGGCCCAGCGCCGGGTGATCCACAGCCGGCCGTCGGGGGCGAAGTCGATGCAGTCGGGGCCGCCGGGGATCTTGTAGACCCGCAGCACGCCGAGGGTGCGCGCATCCAGCGCCGTCGTGGTCCCGGCGACGCGGGCGTTGACCCAAATCACCTTGCCGTCCGGGGAGAGGAACATCTGATGCGCGCCCTTCCCCACGTGGATGCGCCGCTCCACCCGCCCGTCCACCGGATCGACCACCGCGATGTCGTCGCTGCCCATGTCGGCGACCAGCACGTGGTCGTCGTGCCACAGCACGCCGGCCGGGGTCTTGCCGACCACAGCGTTCCACAGCACGACCATCCGGGTGAGGTCGATGGCAGCGAGGCGGTCGGTGCCCTGCAGGCTGACATAGACCACGGAGGAATCCGGCGAATAGGCGAGATGGCTCGGCATGGAGGCCAGGGGGAAGCGCTTGACGAGCTTCATCGAGGTGGCGTCGTAGACATCAACCTGGTTGCGCGCGAGGCCGTTCACCGTCAACCACTTGCCGTTCGGGCTGAAGCCGAGCTGGTAGGGGTCGGCCACCGGCATCCGCCGCATCACCGCGCCGGTGCCGGGGTCGAGGAACAGCATCTCGTTGCCGCCGGTATCGCCCACCAGCAGCTCGCGCCCGTTGGGGCTGAGGGCGAGATGGTGCGGCTCGCGCAGCACGGGGATGCGGCGCAGCTCCTTTTCCGACGTCATGTCCACGACGCTGATCGAGGCGCCGCCGGAGTTCAGCACGAAGGCGAGCCCGGCCGCCCAGGCCGGGTGGCCCAAGCTGAGCAGTATCAGAAGGATGACTAGCGGGTATCGCATGGCGGCGAAGCTCTCGTGCGGTCGGCCCGACTATCTAGACCCGCGGCGCGAGTCCGTCACCGATGAACGCGCGGCTCCCCTCGGCTTCGATCGAACCCCCTGCTTCTATCGTACCTCGGGCGAACACCGCCGAGACCCAGGCGAACAGCACCGAGGAGGTGGTCGCGATGAGGGTGTTGTCGGTATAGGCGTGGACGGCGAAGGCCAGCAGCACCAGCCGCATCAGCCGCCGGTCGGCGCGCGGCATGGCCCGCGTGTGACGGATCGTCCAGGCGACGAACAGGCCGATCAGCAGCAGCAGGCCGAGCCAGCCGCCATCGACGCCGATCCGCAGATACTCGTTGTGCGCCGCCGTGGTGCCGAGCAGCCGGGCGAGCGTGGACTCCTCGGGCACCAGCACCTTGCCGGCGCCGACCCCCCAGCCGACCCAGGGCGATGCGTCCCAGGCGTCCTGGAACAAGGGCCAGATGAGATCCCGGCCGCTCAGGCTGCCGGCCTCGCTGGACAGCACGTTGAACAGGCGGACCTCGCCGAGCGAGCCGGCCGCCGCGAGCAGCAGCGGCAGGAGGCAGGCGCCGGCGAGCACGAGCGTCACCCGGCGCGTGGCGTCGAAACCGGCGGAGGGGATGGCAAGAAGGGCGATGGCGCTCACGCCGGCGCCGAGGAACAGCGGCGCGCGGGCGCCGGTCAGCACCAGGATGAGCGCGTTCACGCCGAGCAGCGCGAGGTCGGCCCGCCTGCCCTCGCGGAGCAATTCGAGCAGGCAGGCCTCGAGCGCCGCCAGCGCGAAGCCGCCCATGAAGGCGGGGTGCCCGGTCGCGCCGAGGCGCCATCCACCGTCGTCGATGAACAGCGGCCGCAGCCCGGCGGCCCACAGCGCCGCACCCGCCGCGATCAGGATCAGCGGCAGCCAGCGCGTGACCCGGATGATGGCGTCCGCCCAGGGTAGCGAGAGGCGGCTGAAGGAGAAGGCGAACGGCGCGCAGGAGCCGATCAGCGAGCGCAGGCTCTCGGCGAGGTCAAGGTTTTCGTGGCGCCCGTGCGCCAGGCTCGCCGCGAACATGACGAGGAAGGCGAGGCCCGGATTGAACAGGTCGGCGGCCGCGCCGTAGCGCAGAACGCAGACCCCGGCGAGTGCCAGGCCGATCAGCTTGACCACGCCGACGATGACCGCCCAGCCACCGCCAGCCAGGTCTCCGAGCCACATCTCGGGCGTGCTGCCGGCCAGTACCAGCCAGCCCGCGCTGGCCGCGACCGGAAAGGCGCAGGTCAGCGCCAGCGCGCCGAGCAGCGCCACGGCCGCGAGCAGCGCCCAGAGCAGGATCGGCTGGAGCAGCGCCGCCGCGAGCGCCGCCAGGGCGAGCGCCCCGGCACTCGCGACGATCACCCCGGTCAGGTCGTGCCGAACCGCGCGGGTGGCGAACACTCTCTCCGGTTGCATACAGCCCGAGTAGCACAAGTCACACGATGGAAGCAGCGGCAAAAAGGGCCTGCGCTCTTTTCCGGCACATGCGCTTCGATTGGGCAGTCGGCGGAACGTCGCGCATCCCGTCCCGTCACTCTGCCCGATGCAAAGGCTGGCACACGCATTGCATTGCGTCGATCGTCAAGAAAGACGGGGGAATTCTGACCATGTCATCTGTCCGCGGCTGGCTCGCTGGGCTCGGCGTTGCCGTTGCCGCCGCCCTGTGCCTCGTGCCGCAATCGGCGCGGGCGCAGGGCACCATCAAGATCGGCATCCTGCATTCGCTCTCCGGCACCATGGCCATCAGCGAGACCACGCTGAAGGACGTGATGCTGATGCTGATCGACGAGCAGAACAAGAAGGGCGGCGTGCTCGGCAAGAAGCTCGAGGCGGTGGTGGTCGATCCTGCGTCGAACTGGCCGCTCTTCGCCGAGAAGGCGCGCGAGCTGCTGACGGTGGACAAGGTCGCCGCGGTGTTCGGCTGCTGGACCAGCGTGTCGCGCAAATCCGTGCTGCCGGTGTTCGAGGAGCTGAACGGGGTGCTGTTCTATCCCGTGCAGTACCAAGGCGAGGAGAGCAGCCGCAACGTGTTCTACACCGGTGCGGCGCCGAACCAGCAGGCGATCCCGGCGGTGGACTACCTGATGAGCGAGGACGGCGTGCAACGCTGGGTGCTGGCGGGCACCGACTACGTCTATCCGCGCACCACCAACAAGATCCTTGAAGCCTATCTCAAGTCGAAGGGCGTCAAGGACGACGACATCATGATCAACTACACGCCGTTCGGCCATTCCGACTGGCAGAACATCGTGGCGCAGATCAAAAAATTCGGCTCGGCGGGGAAGAAGACGGCGGTGGTGTCCACCATCAACGGCGACGCCAACGTGCCGTTCTACAAGGAGCTCGGCAACCAGGGGATCAAGGCGACCGACATCCCCGTGGTCGCGTTCAGCGTCGGCGAGGAGGAGCTCGCCGGCATCGACACCAAGCCGCTGGTCGGCCATCTCGCCGCGTGGAACTATTTCGAGAGCGTCGACACGCCGGAGAACAAGGCGTTCATCGACCAATGGCACGCCTACACGAAGAACCCGAAGCGCACCACCAACGACCCGATGGAGGCGCACTACATCGGCTTCAACATGTGGGTGAAGGCGGTGGAGAAGGCCGGCACGACCGACCCCTCCAAGGTGATCGACGCGATGATCGGCGTGAGCGTGCCCAACCTGTCGGGCGGCTACGCGACGATGATGCCGAACCACCACATCACCAAGCCGGTGCTGATCGGCGAGATCCAGGATGACGGGCAGTTCAGCATCGTCTCGCAGACGCCGGGCCTGATCGTGGCGAATGAATGGTCGCCGTATCTCGAGGGCTCGCGCGACCTGATCGCCGATTGGCGCGCGCCGCTGTCGCTGCGGCAACTTCAACGTCAAGCTCGGCAAGTGCGGCGGCGCGAGCAAGTAGCACGCAGGCCAAGCCCCCTCTCCCCTTGCGGGAGAGGGATGGGGTGAGGGGTTGCAGCCCGTCGGTATTCAGGCGCGCGGCTTCCCCCTCCTCCCGGCCTCCTCCCGCGAGGGGAGGAGGAGAAGTGTCCCTGCCTGGAAGACAAAAGCGATGAACCGTGGCTGCGCCTGCTGCTTGCTCTCGCTGCTGCTGCTCGGCTCCGGCGCCCGCGCGCAAACGGCAGAGCAAGCCTTCGCGCCGCTCGCCTCGGGCAATTTCGACGAAATCCGGCGCGGGGTGGACGAGCTGGCGCTATCCGGGCAACCCGCGCGCGGCGGCCGTGATCGCGGCGCTTCAGGCGGGGAGGCTGTATGCGCGGGCCGACCATGTTCTTTTCATCCGCAACGACGGCGGCGCGATGGTCGATGCGACCACCGGCGCGCCGGCGCCCGACGTGAAGGCAAGCGCGCTCAAGCCAGTGCGGGTGAACAACGCGGTGCGCCGGTCGATCGATGCGGCGCTCGGCAGCCTGCGGCTGTTCGCCCCCGACGCCGCGACGCGCGCGACGGCCGCCGAAGCGGTGTTCAAGTCGCGCGATGCCGCCGCGCTGCCGGCACTCGACCGCGCGATCGCGCGGGAGAGCGACGACGGCGCGAAGCGGGCGATGCGGCAGGCGCGCGCGGCGGCGATCCTCGCCACGCCCGGTACACCGGAGGCGGACCGGCTGGCGGCGGTCGGCGTGATCGCGCGGACGCGGCGATCTCGACGCCCGCTCGCTGCTTGCGTCGCTGTCCGGCCAGCCGCCGGCGGTCGCGGAGGCGGCCGCGAAGGCGGTCCGCGCGATCGACTTCTCGCTGCAGTTCTGGAACCTCGCGCAGAGCGTGTTCTACGGGCTGAGCCTCGGCTCCGTGCTGCTGCTCGCCGCGGCGGGGCTCGCCATCACCTTCGGCGTGATGGGCGTCATCAACATGGCGCATGGCGAGATGGTGATGATCGGCGCCTACGTGACCTTCATGGTGCAGGAGGCGATCCGGCACGCCGCACCGGGCCTGTTCGGCGCCAGCCTGTTCATCGCGGTGCCGCTCGCCTTCGTCGTCACCGGGCTGATCGGCATGGCGATCGAGCGCGGGCTGATCCGCTTCCTCTACGGCCGCCCGCTGGAGACGCTGCTCGCCACCTGGGGCTTGTCGCTGCTGCTGCAGCAGGCGGTGCGCTCGATCTTCGGGCCGAGCAACCGCGAGGTCGGCACGCCGGCGTGGATGAGCGGCGCCGTGCAGGTCGGGCAGCTCACGATCACCTGGAACCGGCTGGCGATCATCGTCTTCGCCATCCTGGTGCTCGGCGCGCTGATGGCGGCGCTGCGCTACACCTCGCTCGGATTGCGGATGCGCGCGGTGACGCAGAACCGGCGCATGGCGGCGGCGATGGGCATCCGCACGCCGTGGATCGACGCGGCGACGTTCGGCCTCGGCTCCGGCGTCGCGGGCATGGCGGGCGTGGCGCTGAGCCAGATCGACAACGTGAGCCCCAATCTCGGCCAGGGCTACATCATCGACAGCTTCATGGTGGTGGTGTTCGGCGGCGTCGGCAATCTGTGGGGCACCGCGGTCGGCGCGCTGACCCTCGGGATCGTCAACAAGTTCCTCGAGCCGGTGGCGGGCGCGGTGCTCGGCAAGATCGTCGTGCTCGTGCTGCTGATCCTGTTCATCCAGCGCCGGCCGCGCGGCATGTTCCCGCTCAAGGGACGGGCGGTGGAGGCGTGAGCCGCCCGCCCCGCCCTTTCCACCACGCTCACCATCGTCGCTGGTGCTCGGCGGCGCGCTGCTGATGGCGGCGCTCAATCTCGGCACCGCGCCGGGCTCGCGCCCTGCACGTGCCGACCTACGCGGTGTCGCTCGCGGGAAAATATCTCTGCTACGCGATGCTGGCGCTGGCGGTCGATCTCGTCTGGGGCTTCGCCGGCATATTGAGCCTCGGCCACGCGGCGTTCTTCGCGCTCGGCGGCTACGCGATGGGCATGTACCTGATGCGCCAGATCGGCACGCGCGGCGTCTACGGCAACGCGACGCTGCCGGACTTCATGGTGTTCCTCAACTGGAAGGAACTGCCCTGGTATTGGCAGGGCTTCGACTTCTTCCCGTTCGCCGTGCTGATGGCGATGCTGGTGCCGGGCGTGATCGCGCTGGTGTTCGGCTGGCTCGCCTTCCGCTCGCGCGTCACCGGCGTCTATCTCTCGATCATCACCCAGGCGCTGACCTACGCGCTGCTGCTCGCTTTCTTCCGCAACGACATGGGCTTCGGCGGCAACAACGGCCTGACCGACTTCAAGGACGCGCTCGGCATCCCGCTGCATCTCGACAGCGACGCGGTCGGCGCTGCTGGTGCTGACGGCGCTGCTTCGTGTGCGGGCAGTTCCTGCTGGCGCGCTGGGTGGTCGGCTCGCGCTTCGGCAAGGTGCTGGTCGCGGTGCGCGACGCGGAGAGCCGCACGCGCTTCCTCGGCTACCGGCCGGAGAGCTACAAGCTGTTCGTCTTCGTGCTGTCCGCCGTGATGGCGGGGATCGGCGGCGCGCTCTATGTGCCGCAGGTCGGCATCATCAACCCCGGCGAGTTCGCGCCGGCCAACTCGATCGAGGCGGTGATCTGGGTCGCGGTCGGCGGGCGCGGCACCCTGGCCGGCGCGATCCTCGGCGCGGTGCTGGTCAATTTCGGCAAGACCGTGTTCACCGGCGCGCTGCCGGAGCTCTGGCTCTACGCGCTGGGCGGGCTGTTCGTGCTGGTCACGCTGTTCCTGCCCAAGGGGATCGTCGGATTGTTCCGCACGCGCCGCGCCATGCCGCAGCCCGAGATCGCGCCGGCGGCGCAGGAGATCACCGGATGAGCGGCAGCCTGCTGTATCTCGACGGCGTGACGGTGAGCTTCGACGGGTTCCGCGCGCTGAACGAGCTGTCGCTGGTGCTGGAGCCGGGCGAGATGCGCGCGGTGATCGGCCCGAACGGCGCCGGCAAGACCACGATGATGGACGTCATCACCGGCAAGACGCGCCCCGACACGGGAAAAGTGGTGTTCGGCGAGGACACCGACCTGACCCGGCTCGACGAGCCGGCGATCGCCAGCCTCGGCATCGGGCGCAAGTTCCAGAAGCCGACGGTGTTCGAGCAGCACAGCGTCTGGGACAATCTGCTGCTCGCGCTCGCCGGGGAGCGCGCGTGGCGCTTCACGTTGTGGGCGCGCGAGACGGCGGCCGAGCGGGTGCGCATCGAGGAAATCCTCGCCACCATCCGCCTCGCCGACGCGCGCGGCCGGCTGGCGGGCGAGCTGTCGCACGGCCAGAAGCAATGGCTGGAGATCGGCATGCTGCTGGCGCAGGAGCCGAAGCTGCTGCTGGTCGACGAGCCGGTCGCCGGCATGACCGACGCCGAGACCGCGCAGACCGCCGAGCTGCTGCGCGCGATCAACCGCACGCGCAGCGTGGTGGTGGTGGAGCACGACATGGCGTTCGTGCGCGCGCTCGACGTGAAGGTGACGGTGCTGCACGAGGGCGCGGTGCTGTCGGAAGGCTCGATCGACCACGTGAGCGAGGATCCGCGCGTGGTCGAAGTGTATCTGGGGCGGTGATGCTGGAAGTCGATCACGTCGACCTGCACTACGGCGCGGCGATCGCGCTGCGGCAGGTTTCCATCCGGGCCGAGATCGGCGCCGTCACCTGCCTGCTCGGGCGCAACGGCGTCGGCAAGACGAGCCTGCTGCGCGCCATCGTCGGCGCGCATCCGATCACGCGCGGGCGCGATCCGCTGGGAGGGTGCGGATCTCACGAACCTGCCGATCTACGAGCGGGCGCGGCGCGGCATCGCCTGGGTGCCGCAGGGCCGCGACATTTTTCCGCTGCTCACCGTGCGGGAGAACCTGGAGACCGGCTTCGCCGTGCTGCCGCGCCGGCAGCGGCGCATCCCGGACGAGATCTTCGCGCTGTTCCCGGTGCTGAAGACCATGCTCGCGCCGGCGCGGCGGCGACCTGTCCGGCGGCCAGCAGCAGCAGCTCGCGATCGCGCGCGCGCTGGTGACGCGGCCGCGCCTGCTGGTGCTCGACGAGCCGACCGAGGGCATCCAGCCGAGCATCATCAAGGATATCGGCCGGGTGATCGCGCTGTTGCGCGTCGCGCGGCGACATGGCCATCCTGCTGGTCGAGCAGTATTTCGATTTCGCCCGCGAGCTCGCGCAAACCATCGCGGTGATGGATCGCGGCGACATCGTGCTGGCGGGGCGGCGCGAGGAGCTCGACGAGGAGGATGTACGACGCCGCCTCTCGGTCTGACCTGTCTGCCGGGCATCAGCGCGCGCAGGGGCGAGCTGCGCGTCGGCGTTCCGCACGCGCGGGGATCGCACGGTGCTGGCCGGACTGCGCCAGGAAGGCTGCCTCAAGGCGCGCTTTCCGCGCCCCGAGCGTGACGCCTGGACCGAGCGTGGTCATGCTGAACAGCTCGGGCGGCGTCGCCGGCGGCGATGCGCTGGCGACGACGATCAGCGTGGGCGACGGCGGCGCGCGCGACGGTGGCGGCGCAGGCGGCGGAGCGGCTCTATCGCGCGCTGCCGGACGGACGCGCCGGCGCGGGTGCGCAACCACGTCGAGGTCGGCGCGGGCGCGGCCGCGGAATGGCTGCCGCAGGAAACCATCCTGTTCGACCGCTGCGCGCTCGATCGGCGGCTCGATGTATCGACTGGCGGACGATGCGTGGTTCCTCGGCGTCGAGGCGCTGGTGTTCGGCCGGGCGGCGATGGGCGAGCGCGTGGATCACGCGTCGGTGCGCGACACCATTCGCGTGACGCGCGACGGTGCGCTGGTGCTGCACGACGCGATGCGGCTCGACGGCGCGATGGGCGCGCTGCTGGGGCGCGCGGCGGTGATGCGCGGCGCACGCGGGCTGGCGACCATCGTTCACGCCGCGCCGGACGCCGAGACGCGGCTCGATGGGCTGCGCGCGGCCCTCGCGCCGTGCGACGCCGAATGGGGAGCCAGCGCGTGGGACGGGCTGCTGGTCGCGCGCATCCTGGCGCCGAGCGGCATGGCGTTGCGTGCGGCGGTGATTGCCGGCATCCAGGCGCTGCGCGGCGGGCGCCCGCTGCCGCGCGTGTGGCTGTGCTGAGCGGGGAAACGCATGAACCTGACGCCGCGCGAGAAGGACAAGCTGCTGATCTCGATGGCCGCGATGGTCGCGCGGCGGCGGCTCGAACGCGGGGTGAAGCTCAACCACCCGGAGGCGATCGCGCTGATCACGCGATTTCGTGATGGAGGGCGCGCGCGACGGGCGCAGCGTCGCCGATCTGATGGAGCACGGCGCGGAGGTGCTCACGCGCGCGCAGGTGATGGAGGGTGTGGCCGAGATGATCCACGACGTGCAGGTCGAGGCGACCTTCCCCGACGGCACCAAGCTGGTCACGGTGCACGAGCCGATCCGATGATCCCCGGCGAGATTCTTCCCCTGGACGGCGACATCGAGCTCAACGCCGGGCTCGACGCAGACCGCTTGCGCGTCGCCAATACCGGCGACCGGCCGATCCAGGTCGGCAGCCACTACCATTTCGCCGAGACCAACCCGGCGCTGCTGTTCGACCGCGCAGCTGGCGCGCGGCAAGCGGCTCGACATCGCGGCGGGAACGGCGGTGCGCTTCGAGCCGGGACAGGCGCGCGAGGTGACGCTGATCCCGTTGCGCGGCGGCGCATCGTGCAGGGGTTTCGCGGCGAGATCATGGGAGGCCTCGACTGATGGCGCGCATCCCGCGCGCGGCGTATGCCGACATGTACGGCCCGACCACCGGCGACCGCGTGCGGCTCGCCGACACCGATCTGTTCGTCGAGGTCGAGCGCGACCTGACGATCGTACGGCGAGGAGGTGAAGTTCGGCGGCGGAAAGGTGATCCGCGACGGCATGGGGCAGAGCCAGGCGTCGCGGGCGGAGGGTGCGGTCGACACGGTCATCACCAACGCGCTGATCGTCGATCACTGGGGCATCGTCAAGGCCGATGTCGGCGATCATCGGCGGACGCATCGCGCGGATCGGCAAGGCGGGCAATCCCGACATTCAGCCGGGCGTCGACATCGTCATCGGGCCGGGCACCGAGGTGATCGCCGGCGAGGGAAAGATCCTCACCGCGGGCGGCATCGACAGCCACATCCATTTCATCTGCCCGCAGCAGGTGGAGGACGCGATCGCGTCGGGCATCACCACGCTGATCGGCGGCGGCACCGGGCCGGCGACCGGCACGTCGGCCACCACCTGCACGCCGGGGCCGTGGCATCTCGCGCGGATGCTGCAGGCGGCCGAGGGACTGCCGGTCAACATCGCCTTCGCCGGCAAGGGCAACGCGTCGCGGCCGGCGGCGCTCGAGGAGATGATCCGCGCGGGTGCGGCGTGCCTGAAGCTGCACGAGGATTGGGGCACCACGCCGGCGGCGATCGATTGCTGCCTCGCGGTCGCGGACCGCTTCGACGTGCAGGTGATGATCCACACCGACACGCTGAACGAGAGCGGCTTCGTCGAGGACACCATCGCCGCGTTCAAGGGCCGCACCATCCACGCCTTCCACACCGAGGGCGCGGGCGGCGGGCACGCGCCCGACATCATCAAGGTGGCGGGCCTGGCCAACGTGCTGCCGAGCTCGACCAATCCGACGCGGCCCTACACGGCGAACACGCTCGACGAGCATCTCGACATGCTGATGGTGTGCCATCATCTCGACCCGACGATCCCGGAGGACGTCGCCTTCGCCGAGAGCCGCATCCGCCGCGAGACGATCGCCGCCGAGGACATCCTGCACGATCTCGGCGCGATCTCGATGATCTCGTCGGACAGCCAGGCGATGGGGCGGGTCGGCGAGGTGATCATCCGCACCTGGCAGACCGCGCACAAGATGAAGCAGCAGCGCGGCGCGCTGCCGGGCGACGGCGCGGCGGACAACGCGCGGGTGAAGCGCTACGTCGCCAAATACACCATCAACCCGGCGATCGCGCAGGGCCTCGCGCGCGAGATCGGCTCGATGGAGGCGGGCAAGCTGGCCGACCTGGTGCTGTGGTCGCCGGCGTTCTTCGGCGTGAAGCCCGATCTGGTGATCAAGGGCGGCATCGATCGTGATGGCGCGCGATGGGCGACCCCAACGCCTCGATCCCGACGCCGCAGCCGGTGCATTACCGGCCGATGTTCGGCGCGTTCGGCGGCGCGCTGGCGGCGAGCTGCATCACGTTCGTCTCCGGCGCCGCGCTGGAGGCGGATATCGGCCGCACGCTCGGGCTGCGACGGATGCTCGCCGCCGTGTCGGACACGCGCGGCGGCATCGGCAAGCGCAGCATGATCCACAACGACGCGACGCCGGTGATCGAGGTCGATGCCGAGACCTACGAGGTGCGCGCCGACGGCGTGCTGCTGACCTGCGAGCCGGCCACGGTGCTGCCGATGGCGCAGCGGTATTTTCTGTTACTGATGCGCGCCGCGCACGTCCTGCCGGCGGGGAGCTGGGACGCGGCGCGCGAGGTGGATCGCGTGCTGCTCGATTTCGACCATCGGCATCGGCGGCGGATCGCGCTGCGGACCGAAGGCGGTCGCGAGCTGCTGCTCGATCTGCCGCAGGCGGCGCGGCTGCGCGACGGCGACGGGCTGGAGACGGCGCGAGGGTATCGTGCGCGTCTGCGCGCGGGCCGAGGCGCTGCTGGAAATCCACGCGCACGACGAGGGCGAGCTGGCGCGCATCGCCTGGCATCTCGGCAACCGGCATCTGCCGGTGCAGCTTCTCGGCGAGCGCATCCGCATCCGCGCCGATCATGTGATCGAGGAGATGGTGGCGTTGCTCGGCGGGCATGTCGAACGGATCGAGGCGCCGTTCGACCCGGAGGCCGGCGCCTATGCGGGCGGGCATTCGCACGCGCACGACCATGACTGAGCCGGCCCACCTCCTGCGCCTGCTGGCATGGCTTTCGCCCGCTTTCCCGACCGGCGGCTACGCCTATTCGCACGGGCTGGAATGGGCGGTGGAGGCCGGCGACGTGCGCGACGGCGACACGCTGCGCGACTGGCTCGGCGACGTGCTCGCGCATGGCAGCGGACGCAACGACGCGATCCTGCTGCGGCACGCGCATCGCGCCTGCCGGGACGCGGATGCGCTTGCCCGCATCGCGGCCCTCGCGGCCGCCGCGGTGCCGGGACGGGAGCGGCGGAACGAGACGCTGGCGCAGGGAGCGGCGTTCATGCTGGCGGCGGTGCCGTGGGATGGGGCGCGCCCTCGCGCGCTGCGGGCGAAGTGCCCTATCCCGTCGCGGTCGGCGCGCTGGCTGGCGCGCACGGCATCGCCGAGGACGACGCGGCGGTCGCGTATCTGCAGGCGTTCACCTCGAACCTGATCTCCGCCGCCGTGCGGCTGGTGCCGCTCGGGCAGAGCGTGGGGCTCGCCGTGCTCGCGGCGCTGGAGCCGACGATGCTGCGCGTTGCGGAGCGAGACGCGCGCGGCGACGCTGGACGATATCGGCGGCTGCGTCTTTCGCGCCGACATCGCATCGCTGCGCCACGAAACCCAGTACACGAGGCTGTTCCGCTCATGACACGCTCCCCGCACGGCCCGCTGCGCGTCGGCATCGGCGGCCCGGTCGGCACCGGCAAGACGGCGCTGATGGACGCGCTGTGCCGGCATCTGCGCGACCGCTACGAGATCGCGGCCATCACCAACGATATCTATACCAAGGAGGACGCGGAGTTCCTGACGCGCGCGGGCTCGCTGCCGCCGGAGCGGATCATGGGCATCGAGACCGGCGGCTGCCCGCACACCGCGATCCGCGAGGACGCCAGCATCAATCTCGCCGGCGATAGCGGAGCTGCGCGCGCGGTTTCCGGCGCTCGACCTCATCCTGATCGAGAGCGGCGGCGACAATCTCGCGGCGACGTTCAGCCCGGAGCTGGCGGATCTGACGATCTACGTGATCGACGTCTCGGCGGGCGACAAGATCCCGCGCAAGGGCGGCCCGGGCATCACGCGCAGCGACCTGCTGGTCATCAACAAGATCGACCTCGCGCCGTTCGTCGGCGCCAGCCTCGAGGTGATGGAGCGCGACGCGCGCCGGATGCGCGGCGAGCGGCCGTTCGTGTTCGCCAATATCCGCGCCGGCGTCGGCGTCGCGGAGATCTCCCGATTTGTCGAGACGACGGGCGGGATGGCGAATACGCAAGAGGCGGATTAGCATCCGCCCTACATAGGGGAGGAATGCAGATGCGTCTCAAGGACAAGGTGGCGATCGTCACCGGCGGCGGGCATGGCATGGGCGAGGCCGAGGCGCGGCTGTTCGCAACGGAGGGAGCGAAGGTCGTTGTCGCCGACATCCTTGCCGACATGGGCGAGAGCGTCGCCGCCGACATCCGCAAATCGGGCGGCGAGGCGCGGTTCGTGCAGATCGACGTGACCAAGGACGAGGAGTGGGCGCGGCTGATCGAGGCGACGCTCGCCGCGTACGGAAAGCTCGACATCCTGGTGAACAATGCCGGCGTCAGCGGCTCGATCGTCAACGATCACGACGGCACCGACGGCTGGGACAAGATCATCGCGATCAACCAGACCAGCGTGTTCCTCGGCACGCGGCGCGCGGCGGCGGAGATGATCAAGACCGGCGGCGGCTCGATCGTGAATATCTCGTCCATCGTCGCCCTGGTCGGCAGCACCGGCGGACATCCGGCGTACGGCGCGTCGAAGGGCGCGGTGCGCAGCTACACGAAATCGGCGGCGGTGCGCTATGGGCCGCAGGGCGTGCGGGTGAACTCGGTGCATCCCGGCTACATGCCGGCGATGCTGAACTCGACCAATGCCGGGGAGCGCGCGGACAAAATCGAAAAGACGCCGCTGCGGCGGCTGGGCGAGCCGATCGAGGTTGCTTATGGGGTGCTGTTTCTTGCGTCCGACGAGGCTTCGTTCGTGACGGGGACGGAGCTGGTGATCGATGGGGGGTTTGTCATTCAGTAGCGCGGCCCAGCGTCGTTCACGCCATCAACCGTCATGCCCGTGCTTGTCACGGGCATCCACGACTTTGGCTGCGCGCAAGTCGTGGATGGTTTTCTAACTGGCAACGCTACCGCAATCCCAGGCCACGGGCGATGATGCCGCGCAGGATCTCGCGCGTGCCGCCCTGGATGGAGAAGCGGGGCGCGTTGAGCGTGGTGCGCGCCAAGGTAGAAATGTAGGCGTCCATCGCGGAGAGCGTGGCTTCCGCCGGAACCGTGTTGCGCGCGACGGCGGAGGTCTCCTGCTCGAACGACGTGCCGAGATCCTTGACGATGGCGGCTTCGACGTTGGGGTTGTCGCCGCGTTGCAGCATCCCGGCGATCGACATCGACATGCGGCGCAGGATCGCGAGATGCGCGATCAGGCGGCCGATGGCGACGGCGACGCCGGGCTCGGGATCGGGGCCGGCGGCGCGCACCAGTTCGACGAGCAGACGGAAGGTGGAAAGGAACCGCTCCGGCCCGCTGCGCTCGAAGGCGAGCTCGCCCGTGACCTGCTTCCAGCCGGCGCCGACCTGGCCGAGCAGGCGGTCGTCGGGGACGAACAGATCGGTGATAAAAATCTGGTTGAAGTGGTGCTCGCCAAGCAGGTTGTGCACCGGGCGGATTTCCAGGCCCGGTGATTTCATATCGACCAGAAACTGTGTCGCGCCGGCGTGGCGGTCGATCTCCTGGCCGGCCTCGGCCATGCGGCAGAACAGGATCATGTAGTGCGCGCGGTGCGCGTTGCGAGGTCCACAGCTTCGAGCCGTTGACGCGGAAGCCGCCGTCCACCTTCACCGCGCGGGTGCGCGTGCCCGCGAGATCGGAGCCGGAATCGGGCTCGCTCATGCCGATGGCGAAGTACATTTCCCCGGCGGCGATCTTGGGGAGAAAGAATTCTTTCTGCTCCTCGGTGCCGAAGCGCAGCAGGTTGGGGCCGCTCTGGCGGTCGGCGACCCAGTGGGCGCCCACCGGCGCGCCGGCGGCGAGCATCTCCTCGATCATGACGTAGCGCTCGTAGGCAGTGCGCTCCTTGCCGCCGTACTGCTTCGGCCAGGTCATGCCGAGCCAGCCGCGCTCGGCCACCTTGCGGCTGAACTCCGGGCTCCAGCCGTTCGGCATCGGGCGCATGAGCGCCTTGTTCTCATCGAGGAAGTCGCGCACCTCGCGGCGCAGCTCGTGCGCGGCGTCGGGAAATTCCGGCGGGTCGAAGCGGAAGGCTTGGAAGCTCATCGCGGACGGTCTCCCTCGGCTTCGGCCAAGCATCGCGCCGGCTTACTCGGCCCTGTCCAGCATCGGGCATTGACTTCCGGCGCAGGTGCGATTGGATCGACCCTATGGACATCGAGCAATTCGCCCGCGCGCAGGTGGCCGACCGCGACCTCGGCGCCGAGCCGGCCTTCCCGCACGACATCTGGCACGCGATGGCCGAGGCGGGGCTGTTCCGCATCGGGCTCGACCCAGCGCAAGGCGGCTCGGGCGGCGGCTACGCGGACATCGCGCGCGCCGAGGCGGCGCTGATCGCCGGCGGCGGCTCGCCGGGGCTCGGCAGCGCCTGGGCCTCGCACCAGATGGTTGCCCGCTATTTCCTGGAGCGGTTTGGCGACGCGGCGCAGCGCGCTGCCTACCTGCCGGCGCTGGCGTCGGGGCGCATCACCGCGTCGGTCGCGATCTCCGAGCCGGGTGCCGGGGCACATCCCAAGCATCTGCGCACCACGGCGACGCGGCGGGGCGACGCCTATGTGCTTGATGGCGAGAAGGCTTACATTACCAACGGTCCGATCGCCGATTTCTTCGTCGTGCTGGCGATCACCGCGACCGAAAACGGAAGAAAGCGCTACAGCGCGTTCCTGGTGCCGCAGGACGCGCCGGGGCTGGTGCGCGTGCCGATGCGCGGAGATCGCGGCGCTGCGGCCGGCGCTGCATTGCGGCTTGCGGCTGACCGGATGCGAGGTGCCGGCGACGAGCCGGATCGGGCCGGAGCACGAGGCATACGAGACGATGGCCCTGCCCTTCCGCGACGTCGAGGACGCGGTGGGCAGCGCGGGGCTGGTCGGCAGCTTCTCGCGCCGTGCTGCGCCGGCTGGGCAGCGCTCGCCCGGCGACGCCGCGACCTCCGGACGATGCCGCCTCGCTCGGCGCGCTGGCGGCGCTGGTCGCGCTGATGGCGGCAGGGCTCGCACGCCGTGGTCGCCGCGCTTGATGCCGCGCAGGGATCGCCGCCGCCCGCACCGGCGCTGGTCGGCATCCGCGTGCTGGCGGCGGAGGTTCTGGCGCGCGCGCGACGATTCCATGACGCGCACGGTGCGCGGCGATACGCGGCTCGCGGCGTTGTTCGAGGGCCTCGACACCTCGCTCGGCGTCGCGCGCACCGCCCGGCTGGCGCGGCAGAGCCGGCTCGGCGAGGCGCTGCTGCGGCGGCGGCTGATGGCCTCGTTCGGGAGCCGTGCTACGATGGCATATACCGGTACGATACCAGGAGGGAACGATGATCGACTTCTATGCGATGGGCAGCCCGAACGTGGTGAAGATCTACATCGCGCTCGAGGAGCTTGGCGTGCCGTACACGGTGCATCCGGTCGACGTGTTCGGCGGCAAGCAGTTCGACGAGCAGTTCCGCAAGCTCAACCCGATGGCGAAGGTGCCGGTGATCGTCGACCAGGACGGGCCGGGCGGCAAGCCGTACACGGTGTTCGAGTCGGGCGCGATCCTGCTCTATCTCGCGGAAAAGACCGGCAAGCTGCTGCCCGCCGACCGCGCGGCGCGGTTCGACGCGATCCAGTGGATGATGGTGCAGATGACCACGGTCGGCCCGATGTTCGGCCAACTACGTGCATTTCGTGCGCTTCGCGCCGGCGGGCAACGACTATTCGACGAGCCGCTATCGCACGCAGGTGACGCGCGTGCTGGAGGCGGTCGAGGAGCGGCTGAGCCGCGCGCAGTATCTCGGCGGCGCCGAATACTCGATCGCCGACATCGCGACCTTCCCGTGGGCGCGCAACATCCCGACGCTGCTCGGCGCCGTCGGCGGCGCAGAACTACCCGAAGATCACCGCCTGGGTGGAGAAGATCGCCGCGCGGCCGGCGGTCGCCAAGGCGCTCGCCGCGGCGGACGAGGTGCGGGGCAAGACCACCGGCTTCGACAAGGCCGACGCCGCAGACGCTCGACCGCGTGTTCGGCCGCGGCCAGTTCGCGGCAGCGTGAGTCGTCAGGCAACGCGCCGGGTCAAACCGGCGCGTTACCGGACAGCGTGGCGACCTTGTCCTGCAGGCTCCGCACCAGCGCCGCGCCGCCGCCGCTCGCGAGCAGGCTGCGGAAATCGGAGCGCTGCGTCGCGACCCGGCTGATCGCGCCATTGGCGAGGATGTCGACCGCCTTCCACCCCGATGGCGTCTGCCGCATCACGTAGGAAAGCGTCGTGGGGCTGCCGTTCGGCGGCACGATCTGCGTCGTGACGATCTCATCGCCGTTTGGCAGGCTACGCGGCTCGGGGTTCACCTGGATCGTCTCGCCATCGTAGCTGTCGAAATTCGCCGCGAAATTGGCGATCGTGTAGCGGCGGAACGCCTTTTCCAGCGCCGCCTGCTGGTCGGGCGACATGCTGCCCCACTGCGCGCCGACGGAGATGCGCAGGATCGTGTTGAGGTCGAACGTGCGGTCCACCGGGCCGGCGAGCATCGCGAAGCGCTGGGTGAACGGCATGCCGCGGCCCGCCTTCATCGCGCCCAGCAAGGCATTCGAGAACGCCTGCACGCTGCCGGCGGGGTCGCCGCCGTCCTGGGCCAATGCGGGCCGCGTCGCGAGCGCCGCTGTGATCAAGCCGAGCCAGCCCGCGCGCAGAACGGCACGACGCCCGGTGGACGAGACCGGCATGACGGCATCTCCTCAATGAGTATCCGCAGGCGGGTCGCTGCGGCCCCCCTGCTCCACCAGCCGAAAATATGCGTCGCCCCTTGCCCTGGGACCACCCGGTCGAGTCCAATTCTTCCGTCGCGCGCCCGTGAGCCTAGCCGTCGACGGTCGCGGCGGCGAGGATGCTGCCGTCGGCGGCCTGCAGGATCGCGGCAACGCGCTCGCCCTGCGGCGGGGGCACGGATAGGTGCAGCGGCGCGCCGGTCCAGACGCCGACCTCGACGATGGCGCGCACGATGTTCGCCTCCAGGAGCGTGCGGCCGCCGTTCTCGCCGCGGCCGATGGCGGTGCGGTGCTCGCGATCGAAGCCGATCAGCCAGAGCGTCGCGCGGCCCTGGCCGGCGCCGGCGTCGAGCGTGACCGCGCCGTCGGCCCGCGCGAGGCGCAGCGCCGGTCCGGCGGAGGCGGCGTCGGCGGCGGCGCGGATCGCGGCCAGGGCGGTCGTGCGATCGGACCCGACCACATCGCGCCGCCCGTCGACCACCATCTGCGGCGTGTAGACGCCGTCCGCCGAAAACAGGGCCGCGTAGTGCCGCTGACGCACGGTGGCGGCGTCAAGCGAGAACGGATCGCGCCAGCCGAGGCCGTTCCAATAGGTGACATGGAAGCCGAGCGGCAGCACGTCCGCGCGGCTGCGCGCGAGCTCGGCCAGGAAGGCGTCGGCGGGGGGGCAGGACGAGCAGCCCTGGGAGGTGAACAGCTCCACCACGACCGGACGGTGCGGCGGTTGCGCGGCGGCCGGGAGATGGCGGACGCAGGAGGGCGACCGGATCAGGAGGGCGAGGCGGTTCATTCCGGTTCTCCATGGGTTGCGTCCCCGAGCAGGCGAACCGTGTGGCGGGCCAGCACGATTTCCTCGTCGGTGGGGATCACCCAGACCTGCACGCGGCTGTGGGGCGTGCTGATCCGCCCCTCGCCGGCGCGGTTGCTGGCCTCGTCAAGCGCCACGCCCATCCAGGCGAGATGGGCGCAGATGCCGGCGCGCACCTCCGGGGCGTGCTCGCCGATGCCGGCGGAGAACACCAGGCCGTCGAGCCCGCCGAGCGACGACCGCAAGCCGCCCGCCTGCCAGGCGGCGCGGAAGCAGAACAGCGCGACCGCCTCGCGAGCGCGCGGGATCGTCGCTCGCGGTCAGCGCGCGCATGTCGCTGGAGAGGCCGGAGACGCCGAGCAGGCCGGATTGCTTGTAGAGCAGCGTCTCCACCTGCGGCCGCACTCATGCCGCGCTGCTGCATCAGGTAGAGCACCACGCCGGGGTCGAGCGCGCCGGGGCGGGTGCCCATCACCAACCCGTCGAGGGCCGTAAAACCCATTGTGGTGTCCACGCTGCTTCCGTCGCGCATGGCGCAGAGGCTGGCGCCGTTGCCGAGATGCGCCGCGATCACCCGGCCGCTGCGCGAGCTTGGGCACGCGCTCGCGCAGGGCGCCGGAGAGATATTCGTAGGAGAGGCCGTGGAAACCGTAGCGGCGGATGCCCGCCTCATCGGCGAGTGCGCGGGGTAGCGCGATGCGGGTCGTGAGGTCCGGCCGGGCATGGTGGAAGGCGGTGTCGAAGCAGGCGATCTGCGCGAGACCGGGGCGCAGGGCGGCGACTGCGCGGATGGCGGCGAGATTGTGCGGCTGATGGAGCGGCGCCAGCGGCACCAGGGCGTCCAGCGCGGTCATCACTTCGGGCGTGAGGCGCACCGGCTCGGTGAAGCGCGTGCCGCCATGCACGATGCGATGGCCGACGCCGACCAGCCGGGCGGCGCCGAGATAGGGTTCGACGGCGCCGAGGAAGTGGGCGAGGAAATCCTCGTGCGTCTGCCGCTCGCCCTCGCCCCAGCGCCGCTCGGCGAGCACCTTGCCGCCGGCGTCATGCGCGATGAGGTGCGGCGCGGCGCCGATGCCCTCGACCTGACCCTTGCTATGCAAGGCGAGGCCGTCGGCGCCGCGCAGATAGACGGCGAATTTCAGGCTGGAGGAGCCCGCGTTCAGCGTCAGGATCGCGTCGGCCATGCGTCACACTCCGCGGGTCGGCGTGCCGTCAGTGCGACATCAGCACCGGGATCGTCATTCGCTGCAGGATGGTGCGGGTTACGCCGCCCATCACCAGCTCGCGCACGCGCGAATGCCCGTAGCCGCCGATCACCAGCAGGTCCGTCCCGTTGTCGGTCGCGTAGTTGAGCAGCACGTCACCGGGGCTGACGCCGCCCGAGGCGGTGTGCGCCGCCGTCACCTTGATGCCGTGCCGCGCGAGATGCAGCGCGATGTCGGCGGCCGGAACCTCGCCGTGACCCGCGAGACCGCCGCGCGGGTCGATCGCCAGCACCGTGGCGTTGTCGGCCGCCGCGATCAGCGGCAGCGCGTCGGCCACCGCGCGGGCCGACTCGCGCGTCGCACTCCAGCCGATCAGCACGTTGCGGCCGATCGCCTCGAACCGCCCGGCATACGGTATGATGAGCAACGGCCGGCCCGAGGCGAACAGCGTCTGCTCGATCACCGCTCCCCAGCCGGAGGCGCGCGGATTGTCGGGATCCTGCTGGCCGAGCACGACGAGATCGACGTAGCGCGCGTGCAGCAGGACCGCGTCGGCGGTGCGGCCCTCGGCGAGACGCCATTCGCCCGCGATCCCGTCGATGCGCAGCCGCTCGCGGAAGCGGATTTCCACGCCGTTGGCCGCTTGCTGCGCGTCGCCGCGAGCCTGGTCGATCAGTACGCGCGAGGCCGGAGGCGTCGCCGTAGAGCATCGGATCGTTGAGGATCGGGTCGATCACGTAGAGGCCGGTCAGGTGCGCCGCGTGCTGGCGGGCGAGCCCGACCGCCACGTCGAGCCGGACGGCGGATCGCGTGCTGCCGTCGAGCTGCACGAGGATGTCCTTGAGCGCCATCGTTGCCCTCCCGTCATTTCCTCGCAGGGGCGGCGGGGCCGGAGCCGTTGCGGCCGCCGTCGATCACCACGTGGGTTCCGGTGACGTTGCCGGCTAGGTCGGAGCACAGATAGAGCACCATGTTCGCGACCTCCTCGGGCAGCGTGTAGCGCCCGGTCGGGATGCCGGCGCGGTAGGCGTGCGCGACCGCCTCGGGGTCGGACGGATTCCGCTGCGCCTCCAGCGAGCGCATCATCCGCGTCTCGACCGGGCCGGGGCAGACCGCGTTGACGCGGATGCCGGCGCGGGCGACGTCGCCGGCGGCCACCTTGGTCAGCCCGAGCACGCCATGCTTGGAGGCGACGTAGGCCGCCATCCCCGGCGCGCCGCCCAGCCCGGCGACCGAAGCCGTGTTGACGATGGCGCCGGAGCCTTGGCGCAGCATCGCGGGCAGCACGTGGCGCAGGCCGAGGAACACGCCCTTGAGGTTGACCGCGATCACCTGATCGAACACCGCTTCGTCATAGTCCTGCGTCGGCGTGACGCTGCCTTCGATGCCGGCGTTGTTGAAGAAACAGTCGATCGCGCCGTACGCGTCGAGCGTCTCCTGGACATAGTTGCGCACGTCGGCCGATCGCGTGACGTCGGCGCGCACGAATCGCGTCTCGCCGCCCTGCTGGCGCACGATGCCGGCACTCGCCTCGCCCGCCGCCGCGTCCTGATCGACCACCACGACCTTGGCGCCCCGCGCCGCGAAACCGAGCGCCGCAGCACGCCCGATGCCACCGCCGCCGCCGGTGACGAGTGCGACCTTGCCGCTGAAATCCATTCTTTTGCCCTCTCTCCCCTGCCCGCCCGCCGGTATCGCATCCGGGCGGTGGCTTGCACAGGGCGGCTCGGGATCGGACACTCGGCGACGCTGGAAAAAGGTGTTCGGCATGGATGTCAGGGAGATCGCCTCGGGGCTGCAATTCCCCGAGGGGCCGGTGGCGATGGCCGACGGCTCGGTGATCCTGGTGGAGATCGCCGCCGGCGCGATCACGCGCGTCCGGCCGGACGGCACCAAGGAGACCGTGGCGCGGCCCGGCGGCGGCCCGAACGGCGCGGCGCTCGGTCCGGGCGGGGCGCTCTATGTGTGCAACAATGGCGGGCTGGCGTGGACCCGCCGCGAGGACGGGCGGCTGATGCCGGCGCACAGCGCCGAGGACCACGCGGGCGGACGGATCGAGCGGATCAACCTCGGGACCGGCGCCGTCGAGGTGCTGTACGAGAGCTGCGGCGGGAACCGGCTGAGCGCGCCCAACGACCTGGTGTTCGACGCGCATGGCGGGTTCTGGTTCACCGATCACGGCGCCACGGTCGGGCGGATGCGGGCGCGCGGCGCGGTGCATTACGCGCGCGCCGACGGCTCGCATATCGAGGAAGCGAGCTTTCCCCTGGAAGGCCCGAACGGCATCGGGCTGTCGCCGGACGGCAGCGAGCTCTATGTCGCCGAGACGGTGCCGTGCCGGCTCTGGGCCTTTCCCGTCACCGCGCCGGGCAAGCTCGGGCGGCGACGCTTCGTGGCCAATCCCGGCGGGCTGCAATATTTCGACTCGCTGGCGGTCGACGCCGAGGGGAATGTCTGCGTCGCCACCATCCTGAACGGGGGCGTGACGAGCATCGCGCCGGACGGCGGACGGATCGAGCATTTCCCCGCGCCCGATCGGCTGACGACCAACATCTGCTTTGGCGGGCCCGACCTCCGGACCGCGTTTCTCACGCTGTCGGGGACCGGCAAGCTGGTGGCGATGACGTGGCCACGCCCTGGGCTGCGGCTCAATCACGCCGCGAGTTGAGCCGCAGCCCCGATCCGGGCAAAAGCCGGTGCCCGGCCGGCCCGGATGCGGGCAATGTCGACGCCCCCGAGAGCCCGGATTCGGGCGAAACGGACCCGGAGGGAAACCCCGATCCGGGCGGCGCTCGGCCAGTCCAGGGGCGGCGCGGCCGGGAAATCGAGGCGGGCGGCAGCATAGCGCAACCGGCGCCCATCGGGCGAGCCAGAAGCGGGTCAGCCGAACGGGATCAACCCGGTCGGGCGTAGCTGCCGACCAGGGGCAGCCAGCGGAAGCCGTCCGGGCGCTGCACCAGCACGATGATCACCGGGCGCTTCTCCTGCACGGCGTCGGTCAGCGATTTGCGTGCGCTGGTCGGCCCGGTCACCTCGGCGGTCTGGACGCGCAGCACGAGATCGCCGGCGCGGAAGCCGCTATCGGCCGACGGGCTGTCGATCGCCACCTCCGTGACGACCGCACCCGCCTGATTGCGGTCGAGATGCAGCTTGCGCCGCACCTCCTCGGTGATCGGCCCGAAGCTCAGGCCGTAATCGACCATGTCGGCGCGGACCGTGCGGACCGCCGGCGTGTGCTGCATCCCGCGCATCGGATGGTTCTGCCATTCGCCGAGCTTGACCGGCAGCGTGAGTTCCTTGCCCTCGCGCCAGACCACCACCGGGACGGTGTCGCCGGGAGCCTTCTCGGCGATGGCGCGGGCCAGCGCGCGGGAATTGGGCGGCTCGCGCGCGGCGAATTTGAGAATGACGTCGCCGTCCTTGAGCCCGGCGGCGGCGGCCGGGCTGTTGGCCTGCACGCCCGCGACGATCGAGCCGCGCGGCGGAGCGAGGCCGACGGCGACGGCGATCTCCTGGGTCACGGTCTGGGCGTTCAGGCCGATCCAGCCGGCGCGGATCTGGCCGTAGCGCAGCACCTGATCGACCACGAACGAGACATCGTTGGACGGCAGCGCGAAGCCGATGCCGATCGAGCCGCTGGTCGCGGTGGGCGAGTAGATCGCGGTATCGACGCCGATCACCTGGCCCTGCATGTTCACCAGGGGTCCGCCGGAATTGCCGTGATTGATCGCGGCGTCGGTCTGGATGAAATTGTCGAAGGCGCTCGACATGATGTCGCGGTTGAGCCCGCTCACGATGCCGGAGCTCACCGAGCCGCCGAGCCCCAGCGGGTTGCCGATCGCCGCGACCGGATCGCCGATCTGCACCTTGTCGCTGTCCGCGAGCTTGAGGATCGGCAGCGGCTTGCCGGCGTCCACCTTGAGCAGCGCGAGGTCGATCTGCATCCCGGCGAAAACGGGCGTCGCGCGCACCATCGTGCCGTCGCGGAAGGCGACCCTGAGCTCGGTCGCATCCTCGATCACGTGCCGGTTGGTGACGATGAGGCCGGTCGGCTCGACGACGAAGCCCGAGCCGAAACCGTCCACCCGGCGAACGCCGCCGTTATTCTCGGGATCAGGGACGAATTTTACCGTTGTGATGCTGACCACGGCCGGCAGGACCGGTGCCAGCCAGTTCGGCCGCGTGCCGTCCATCGCGGCGTCGTCGGCGCTGGCCGGTCGCGACCACGCGCCCGACAACGCCAGTCCGCCGGCGAGGGACAGCCCGGCCGAGAGGACCAGCACGAGGACGGTGCGCGGGGCGGAGGCGGCCAAGCTGGAGCTCCTCGGGGAACCGATACGTTCGGTATAGCGAGCAAACCGGGCCGGGCGCCACACTCTTCCGTCACGACAGGCGCGGCGCCGTGGACCGGCGCCGCGCCCATCATTTCAGCCGTGTTCCGGCCTCACCACCAGACGGCGGGAGAGGCAGCGCTCACTGCGGGCGGTAGTTCGTGCCCACACCGGTCTGTTCGCCGGCGGTCGGACGGGCGCTGTAGTTCACGCCAACGCCGGTCTGCTCACCAGCGGTCGGGCGATAGTTGGTCGCAACGCCGGTCTGCTCGCCGGCGGTGGGCTGATAGTTCGTCCCCACGCCGGTCTGTTCGCCGGCGGTCGGACGGGCGCTGTAGTTCACGCCAACCCCAGTCTGCTCGCCAGCGGTCGGGCGATAGTTCGTCCCCACGCCGGTCTGCTCGCCGGCGGTCGGACGGGCGCTGTAGTTCGTGGGAACACCGGTCTGCTCGCCAGCGGTCGGGCGATAGTTCGTCCCCACGCCGGTCTGCTCGCCGGCGGTCGGACGGGCGCTGTAGTTCGTGGGAACACCGGTCTGCTCGCCAGCGGTCGGGCGAGCCCTGTAGTTCGTATCCACGCCGGTCTGCTCGCCCGCCGTCGGGCGATAGTTGGTGCCAACCCCGGTCTGCTCGCCGGCGGTCGGACGGGCCACGTGCGGCATGCCCGACATCGGCGCGGCGCCGGTCATCGGCGGGGCGACGGTCAGGGGGCCTGCCGGGTTTACCGGGCTTGCGGTCAGACCGGCAGGCGACTGGGCCCAAGCGGGCACTGCCAGGGCGAGGGCGAGGGCCGCGCTGGCCCCAAGGGATAGAAGTTTCATCGTGCTCTCCTTCCGTGTGGTTCCGACAGGACCGGCTCGGACCATCCCCGCCTAGCTGGGAACGATGCGAGCGCAAAACAATCGTCGGCGGCCGCTCGGCTGGCAGCGAACCCGCTGCCAGCCAAGCGTATAGCCTTTCACGTTCCTGTGCCAAACACACTACGTCGGAGAGAGCCCTTTCGGTACACCGGCTCGCCGAGGACCCAGGGGCAGCCTCACGCCGCCCGCACGTCCGCGACGAACCGGCCGACCTCGCCGGCGAGGTCCTCGGCCTGGCGGGAGACCTGGCCGGCCGCGCCCAGCACCTGGTTGGCCGCATCCCCGGTCTGGTTGGCGGCCTGGCTGACCCCGGCGATGTTGCTGGTCACTTCGTAGGCGCTGGAGGCGGTCTGCTGCACGTTGCGGGCGATCTCGGCGGTGGCGGCACCCTGCTCCTCCACCGCCGAGGCGATCGAGGCGGCGATCGCGCTGACCTCCTCGATCACCCCGGTGATGCCCTTGATCGCCTCCACGGCCTCGCCGGTGGCGCCCTGGATCTGGGCGATCTGCGAGCCGATCTCCTCCGTGGCCTTGGCGGTCTGCTGCGCCAGGTTCTTCACTTCCGAGGCGACGACAGCAAAGCCCTTGCCGGCGTCCCCGGCGCGGGCGGCCTCGATCGTCGCGTTCAGCGCCAGCAGGTTGGTCTGGCCGGCGATGTCGGTGATGAGGCCGACCACGTTGCCGATCCTCTCCGCCCCCTGGGCCAGGGCGCGGACGATGGTGTCGGTATGCCGCGCGTCCTCCGCCGCCTTCACCGTCATGCGGGCGGATTGCGCCACCTGACGGCTGATCTCGCCGATCGAGGAGGTCAGCTGCTCGGCGGCCGAGGCCACGGTCTGCACCCCGGCACTCGCCTCCTCGGCGGCGGCGGCCACGGTCGCGGCCTGCTGGTTGGTCTCGGTCGCGGTCGAGGACATCGACTGCGCGGTGGCCTCCAGCTGGGTCGAGGCGGCGGCCAGGGCGGCGACCAGATCGCCGGCCTTCGCCTCGAACCCGTGTGCCAGGGCCGCCATGCGTGTGGCGCGCTGCTCCTTGGCGGCGCGCTCGGCCGCCTGCTCGGCGGCGAGCCGGTCGGCGTTGACCAGATTGTCCTTGAACACCTGCACCGCCGCGGCCATCGCGCCGATCTCGTCGCGTCGTTCGGCCCCCGCGATCTCGACCTTGAGGTCATGCGCGGCCAGCCGGTCCATCGTGCCGGTCATCCGGCGGATCGGGCCCGACACGCCGCTGACCAGCCCGTAGCCGAGCACCAGGCAGATGACCCCGGCACCCCCCACGGCGCCCATCAGCACGAGGCGGGTGCTGGCGTAGACTTCCGTGCCCTTGTCGGCCACCGCCTTGCCGGCGGCGACGTTGAACTCGAGATCCTTCTGCAGGGCGGTCGCCGCCTTCTGGAAGCTCGCGTGGTTCTCGTCGTTGAACAGCTCCCACGAATCGGTGTGCTCGCGCTTGAAGTACTTGGTGGCGATGGCCTTCTGCTCGGCCCAGGCCTTGTCGAACTCGGCCATCAGACGCTCCTCGTCCGTGCCGAGGGTGATGAGCGGCTGATATTGCGCACGCATCCGGTCGATCGTCTCGATGGCGCGCTTGAGATTGCTCGTCGCGGCGTCCACGTCATTATCGGTGAGTGCCAGGATGAAGCGGCCCTGCCAGACCCCGTAGGATTCCAGCGCGCTCGACATCTCGCCGGCGAGGCCGGTGCTCGGCAGCCAATTGTCGCGGATCTCCGCCGCGGTGTCGTTGAGCGCCGAAAGCCGGCTGATGGCGACCAGCCCGAGCGCCACGACGACCAGGAACACCAGACCGAATGCGGCGGACACCTTCGTGCGGATGGAGAGATCGCGAACCCTGCGGATCATATGGCAAGCCCCTGCAACGTCATCTTCGTCGCAGGGTATGCGCCGCAAATTCTTGCCAAATCGTACGCAAGCGGGACTATCGAGCCGGGTGAGCCGTGAGCTTTCGCTTGGTGCGCTCGTCGGCGGCGGGTCCGGGGGCCGAGCGGAACGCCGGCTCGGCGAGCGGGCGGCCGGTGTTGCGGTCCACCAGCATCGGCTCGGCGGGGGTACCGGTGGCGCTATCGACCACCATGACGCTGGCCCCCTCCGGGGCGAAGTGCTTGTTGCCCCAGGCGAGCAGCGCCCACAGCACCGGGCGGAAGTCGCGGCCGCGCGCGGTCAGCAGGTATTCGTCGCGCGGCGGCCGCTCGCTGTAGCGATGCCGCTCCAGCAGCCCGGCCTCGACCAGGGCGTTGAGCCGGCGGGTCAGCATGTTGGGCGCGATGTCGAGGCTCTTCTGGAACTGATCGAAGCGGGTCAGCCCGTGAAAGGCGTCGCGCAGGATCAGGATGCTCCACCACTCCCCCACCCGCTCCAGGCTGCGGGCGATCGGGCATTGCATCGCGTTGAAGCTCTTGCGTCGCATGGCCTCGATATAGTCTCACAATCGCCGGACGCCATCCAGGGCGTACCCGGCCCGGCCTTCAGCTCAGCCGCGTCCCGGCCGGCATAGCGCCCTGACCTGCCTTTCCACATCCTGCGCCGTGACGGCTTCGACAGGCGGGGCTGATCGCGAAGGCTCTCGGGAAGTGCCCGAGTCGGCATAGCCGCTGGCCAGCACGAAAGGAATGTCGCGGGCGAGCAACTGCTCGGCGACGGGATAGACGTGACCCCCGCGGATCGTCACATCGAGGATCGCGGCGTCCAGCGGTGCCTCCCTGGCCATGAGCAACGCGGCATCCAGCTTGCCGACCGGACCGAGACCTCGCAACCGAGATCCTGGAGCGCCTGCTCGGCCGCCGGTCTCGACCCATGAGATGCGCAACATCCGCTGGCCGGGCGGCCCGGTGGTGGCCCAGGATACGGCGAGGCGGCCCGCAGCGGTCGAGAGCGCCCCGGTACTTGATCGCGTTGCTGGCCAGTTCATGGACCGCCATCGCGAGCGCCAGCCCGGCCTTGGGAGTGAGCGTGACCTCGTCGCCGGAAATGGCCACCAGATCCCCTCCGCTATGATAGGCGGCCAGTTCCGTCTCGATGAGGGCGCGCAGCGAGATCTCGCCGTCGCCCGCCCGCGTCAGCAGGCCGTAGGCCTGGGCGATCGAGGCGATCCGGCCGCCAATCTCGGCGGCAAATTCCTCCGGCGACGGCGTCGTCCTCAGGGTCTGCGAGATCACGGCGGACACGATCGCCAGGATGTTCTTCACCCGATGGTCGAGCTCGCCGAGCAGGAGAGCGGCCTTCTGCTCGGCCGAGGCGCCCGACGTCGATCGCCCGGCCATCCACGTCGGTCGCGAAGAGCTGGACGGCGCGGCGACGCCCGGACCGGGCCATGCCCTCCCTGATGAGCATCGCCACGGAATAGGCTTCCTCGCCCGTGGCGCAGCCGGCCACCCACGCGCGCACGGGGTCGCTGCCGTGCGATTCGGACAGCAATTCCGGTATGACCCTGGCCTCCAGCACCGCGAACGCCTCGGGGTCGCGGAAGAACTGCGTGACGTTGATGAGCAGTTCGTGGAACAGCATCTCCGCCTCGTCGGGCGACGTCCGCAACCGCTCGATGTAGTCCGTGACCTTGGCGGTCTGCGGCACCTGCATCCGGCGCTGGGTGCGGCGCATCAGCGTGCCGGCCTTGTACTGGCTGAAGTTGCGGCCGGTGCGGCCGTGCAGGACCGCGCAGATCCTCGACGTAGAAGCTGTACGAGCCCGAGAATTGACATCCGAGGGGGCGGGCCGGCATGATCGCCGGCCAGCGCGCAAGAAAACCGACAACACCCTTGCAATGGCAGACATGGGCTTCTTGTATATCCATATTGGATATACAAGAAGCCCATGACCAGTTCCACCGTATTCACCAGCAACCGCAGCCAAGCCGTGCGCCTCCCCAAGGCGGTCGCCTTCCCCGACGACGTGCATCAGGTCGACATCCTGAAGCTAGGCCGCAGCCGCGTGATCGTGCCCCAGGGCAAGCGATGGGACGATCTGTTCTTGCGCGGCCCACACGCCAGGTCAGACTTCATGGCCCGGCGAGAGCAGCCTACGGCCGAGGAGCGCGAGCCACTCTGATGCTCGCCTATATGCTCGACACCAACATCTGCATCTATGTGATGAAGACCTATCCGCCTCAACTGCGAGAGAAGTTCAACGCGCTCGCCGAGCAGCTCTGCATGTCGAGCATCACGCTGGGCGAACTACACTATGGAGCGGAGAAGTCAGCCCGCCATGTCGAAAATCTGGCGGCGATCGACCATTTCACGGCGCGCCTGGAGGTGCTGCCGTTCGGCAACAAGGCCGCGGCGCATTACGGCCAGTTACGGGCGGAACTGGAACGGGCGGGAACGCCGTGCGGGCCGCACGACATGCAGATCGGCGGCCATGCCCGCAGCGAAGGATTGGTCCTCGTCACCAACAACATGCGTGAGTTCATCCGGATGCCCGGTCTGCGGGCGGAGAGCTGGGTCTAAGTCGAGGTATGTTCGGTGGTACTTCGGGGATCTGAATTTCCGCGCTCTGGCGAAAATCTGGCGCGCCCTGCTGGACTCGAACCAGCGACCCACAGCTTAGAAGGCTGTTGCTCTATCCATCTGAGCTAAGGGCGCGTGCCGACCGAAGTCCTATCGCAAATCAGTGGGTCCAGTTCTCCATGCGGCCGAAGCGGAAATTGTCGGCGTAGGCCTTCGGCGTGACCTTGCGGGTCTGCGGCAGTTCGAGGTCGTAGGCGAGCCCCTGCTTCTCGGCGTAGGCGACCGCCTCCTCGCGCGTGGCGAAGCGCAGCATCACCTGGGCCTGGGTGTCCGCGCTGCCGATCCAGCCCATCAACGGGTCGGGGCGGCGGGGGGCGGCGGGCTCGAACTCCAGCACCCATTCCTCCGTCGCGGCCCAGCCGGACTGCATGGCGTTCCTCGGCGGCTGATAGATCCGGGCGCGCATACGGAAGTCCCTCGCTCTCTCACTGGTCGGGGCGGCCGGATTCGAACCGGCGGCCTCGTGTACCCAAAACACGCGCGCTAACCAGGCTGCGCCACGCCCCGACGCGCGGAACCTATTGGCGCGCCCACGGCAAAGCAAGAACCGGGCAAGGCAAGCACTCAGCCGCCCGCC
Source organism: uncultured Alphaproteobacteria bacterium (assembly GCA_963799825.1). Lineage (GTDB taxonomy): Bacteria > Pseudomonadota > Alphaproteobacteria > Acetobacterales > Acetobacteraceae > JAFKFI01. Next base: position 39,806 of record CAWCYL010000005.1, on the reverse strand, counting down.
GCGCGCCGGCCCGAGGCGCAGCCGAGCGACCAGTCGCGCCGGTCGGCGACGGAGCTGTCGGGCGTGTCGCAGATCGCGCCCACGCCCTTCGCGCGGCCGAACTCGAAGCCGCGCGTCCAGTCCGATCTTTCCCCCGCACCCGGCGTCGAGCCAGCCACCCGCGCCGAGCCGGCACGCTGCCCGGAGGCGCAGCCCAGGGAAAAATCCGCCCTGTTGGCGATCCCTTGCGGCGGCGCGCAGTCACCCCCCTCGCCCACCGCCTGACCGCGCTCGAAGCCGCGCGTCCAATCCGACTTTTCCCCTGCGCCCGAGCCCGGCAGGACGCGGCCATTGGCGGCGGCGCGGGTCGGCGCGATGCGCACGCCCATCTGCTCGAGCTCGCCGCGCGTGAGCCACGCCATCTGTCCCGGCGCTGTCGTCACCATGCGGCCGGTGATGGCGGCGGGCACGCCGTATTGCGCGGCCTCGCGCGCCATCAGCGTGGTCACGCCGAGCGTGTCCATCGTCTCGTTGCCGCCGGAGACCGAGGCGCTGTGCACGCCGATCATCGCACCGGGCTCGGCCACCTTGTCGCGCCCGGCGGCGAACAGCATGAAGCAGGCCGAGGCGCAGACCGCGCGATCCGGCACCACCACGGGGACGCGCAGCGCGCGGATGGCGCGGGCCATGTCGCGCGCCTCCAGCACGCTGCCGCCGGGGCTGTTCAGCAGAACAGCGGAAAATCTTCTCGCCGCGCAGCGCCTGCGCCAGCCGCGCGGCGTCGCCCGGCACGATGCGGCCTTGCAGCAGCAGGGCGGGCACGTCGCTCCCGGTCACCGGGATGCGCTGCACCGTCATCGCCCCGGCGGGTGCGGCGAGCAGGCAGCAAGCGAGCGCCAGCCCTGCCGCGCGGCGGAGAAAACTAACCGGCGTTGCCAAAGATGCGCTGCTTCACCTTGTCGCCCACGCGGATGTCGAGCTTCGCCGTGGTGCCGGCGGCCAGCTCCAAAGTGGCGCGCACCGGACCGTGGCTGTCGACCTCGGCGAGGCTCTGCGGGACGGTGTTCTCGCCGATCGAGTCGATCGTGCCGTCCGGTTTGATGAACACCATGTCGAGCGGTGCCAGGGTGTTGCACATCCACATGCGCGATCGCTGCACGGTCGGCCAGTTGAACAGCATCCCGCCGTCGGCGGGCACGCTGGGGCGCGACATCAGCCCGATCTCCTGCTGGGCGGCCGACAGCGCCATTTCCACCATGAAGCGGTGCTGCTTGCCGTCGCGCGTGACGATCACCAGCGGCTCCTTCGGGAGTTCGGCTTGCGGCGCGTGGAGCGACGCGGGGGAGCCGCAGACCTGGGCGAAGGCCGGCGCCACGCCAAGCGCCGCGAAGGCCAGCGGCAGGAGGAAGAAGCGGCGGCGGTTCATGCGGGCATCGTCTCCATCAAGGCCAGCTCGGCGAGGCTTTTGACCGGCTCGCGCACCACACCCTCGCGGGGCGCGTCGCGCAAGGTGGTGAACCAGTGCGTCGGCGGGTCGCGGCCGACCGCGCGATCGAAGCGCAGGCCGCGCAGCACCGCCTCGGCCGCCGGCGGCAGGCGGTCGGGAATGGAGAAATCATTCAGCGTGGCCCAGATGCCGGCCCAGCAACGGCCGACGGTCCAGGGATTGTAGCCGCCGCCCCCGAGCACGACCAGCCGCGGCGCGAGGTCGCGCACCACCCGCACGATCGACCAGTGCGCGTTGTTGGACAGCGAGAGTTTTGCCAGCGGATCCTCCTCCAGCGCGTCGGCGCCGCATTGGAGCATGATCGCCTGCGGCCGGCGGGCGCGGATCAGCGGCAGGATCGCCCGCTCCATCAGCCAATCGAGCTCGCTGTCGTTGCAGCCCGGCGGCACGGGAAAATTGCGCGCCGCCCCGCCCGCGCGGTCCTCGGCCGCGCCGGTGAACGGCCAGCGGCCGGCCTCGTGGACGCTGATGGTGAACACCCGCGCATCGTCGTGGAACGCGTCCTGCACGCCGTCGCCGTGATGCGCGTCGATGTCGAGATAGACGATGTTGTCGAGCCCGGCATCGAGCCAGGCGCAGAGACCGAGCACCGGGTCGTTGATGAAGCAGAAGCCGGATGCCCGGCCCGGCCGGCCGTGATGCGTGCCGCCGCCCGGACAATGCACCACGCCGCCTTCGTGCGTGAGACGGGCGGCGAGGATCACCCCGCCGGCGGAGATCGCGGGGCGACGGAACATCTCGCGATAGATGGGATTGCCGCTCGGCGCCGATGCGGAACCGGGCACGGTCCTCGGCGGACGCGAACTGGGTCGCCTCGGCGTGGCGCAGGGCGGCGATGTAGGCGGGATCATGGAAGCGGGCGAGTTCCGCGTCGCTCGCCAGCGGCGCCTCGATGAAGCGGGCGTCGGGCAGCCAGCCGAGCGCGCGGCAGAGATCGGTGCAGGTGGAGACGCGCGGGATGGCCAGCGGGTGCTTCGGGCCATAGCTCGGGTTCGCGATAGATCTCGCTGCCGATGTAGACGGGCGAGACACGTGGGTCGGGATGCATCGCGCAAGCAGGTGGGCAAGGCTCGCACCGACGCAAGAGCGGCATTGCTCGTTTGATGGATCCCGTATCAAGATAGCGACAACGCTCGCACCGAGACGAGCGACGGAGGGACTGGGATGACGGCCAGCAGCATTGCGGGTGCCGGCTTGGCGCCTGGCATTCTCGATCGCGAGCGCATCGTCGCCGAGCCGGGGTTCAACCGATGGTTGGTGCCGCCCGCCGCGCTGGCGATCCATCTCTGCATCGGCATGGCCTACGGGTTCAGCGTGTTCTGGCTGCCGCTGTCGCGCGCGCTCGGCGTGCAGAAGCCGATCGTCTGCCCGGATCAGACCCTGCTCTCGGCCCTGTTCACCACGACCTGCGACTGGCGCATCGCCGATCTCGGCTGGATGTTCACGCTGTTCTTCGTGTTCCTCGGCGCCGCGGCGGCGGTGTGGGGCGGCTGGCTGGAGCGCGCGGGGCCGCGCAAGGCCGGCGTCGTCGCCGCGATCTGCTGGTGCGGCGGCCTGCTGATCTCGGCGTTCGGGATCTGGGTGCATCAGCTCTGGCTGATGTGGCTGGGCTCGGGGGTCATCGGCGGGATCGGCCTGGGTCTTGGCTACATCTCGCCGGTCTCGACACTGATAAAATGGTTCCCGGACCGGCGCGGCATGGCGACGGGCATGGCGATCATGGGCTTCGGCGGCGGGGCGATGATCGGCGCGCCGCTTGCCAATCACCTGATCAATGTGTTCCGCGCCCCAGGCCAGGTCGGCGTCTGGCAGACCTTCGTGGCGCTGGCGCTGATCTACTTGGTGTTCATGCTGGCGGGCGCGTTCGGCTACCGGGTACCGCCGGAGGGCTGGCGGCCGGAGGGCTGGACGCCGCCCGACGCCAAGCGCGCGATGATCACCCACGGCAACGTCGCCCTCGAGGACGCCCACCGGACGCCGCAATTCTGGCTGATCTGGGCGGTGCTGACCTTGAACGTCAGCGCCGGCATCGGCGTGATCGGCATGGCCTCGCCGATGCTGCAGGAGATTTTTGGGGGCAAGCTGATCGGCCGGCCGGATCTCGGCTTTACTCAGCTCGATCCCGGGCAGCGCGTCGCGATCGCGGCGATCGCCGCCGGGTTCACCGGGCTTTTGTCGCTATTCAACATCGGCGGGCGGTTCTTCTGGGCCTCGCTGTCGGACGTGATCAGCCGCAAGGCGACCTACGCCTGCTTCTTCCTCATCGGCATCGTGCTCTACGCCGGCGCGCCCTGGGCCGCGCATCTCGGCAGCCGGGGGCTGTTCGTGGCCATGATGTGCGTGATCCTGTCGATGTATGGCGGCAGCTTCTCCACCGTGCCGGCCTATCTCGCCGACATCTTCGGCACCCGCTTCGTCGGCGCGATCCACGGCAGGCTGCTGACCGCCTGGTCGACTGCCGGCATCATCGGGCCGGTGCTGGTCAACTACATCCGCCAGGCCGAGATCGCCGCCGGGGTGCCACGCACCAGCCTCTACGACGTGACGCTGTACATCCTGGCGGGACTCCTGGTGATCGGCTTCTTCGCCAACCTGCTGGTCCGTCCCCTCGCCCCCCGCTGGTTCATGCCGGAGGACGCGACCCCCGCGCCGATAGCACTCGCGCCGACCCGTGCCTCTGGCGTCGGCAGCGGCGGGCTGAGCGCGGTGGCGGTGCTTGCCTGGCTGGCCGTCGGCATCCCGATCGCCTGGGGTGCCTGGGTCGCGCTGTCGAGCGCGTTCGTGCTGTTCCGGTAAGCTCAGCGCTGCGGCATCGCCTGGGGGATGATCGTCGTCACGATGGAGGCGTCCAGCGCCTCGTAGTCGTGGTAGCCGATCGCGGCGTAGAGCTCGGCGCGGGTCTGCATCCGCTCGACCATCGTGTGTGTGCCGCCGTCGCGGCGGAGCGCGCGGTAGAGTTCCTCCTGCGCCTTGTTGGCGACGCGCAGGCTGCTGACCGGCCAGATCACCATGCGGTAGCCCATCGCCTCGAACTCGCCGGCGGTGAAGAACGGCGTGCGGCCGAACTCGGTCATGTTGGCGAGCAGCGGCACCCCCTGCATCCGGCTGGCGAACTCGCGGAACATCTCGGCCGTGGTCAGCGCCTCGGGGAAGATCGCGTCGGCGCCGGCCTGCACGAACAGCTTGGCGCGCGCGACCGCGCCCTCGATCCCCTCGCTCGCCGCGGCGTCGGTGCGGGCGACGATGACGAGGTGCCGGCGGGCCTTCGCGGCGGCGGCGATCTTGGCCGCCATGTCGTGCGCGTCGGCGAGCTTCTTGTCGTTGAGGTGGCCGCATTTCTTGGGCAGCAGCTGGTCCTCGATATGCACCGCGCCGGCGCCGGCATCCTCGAAGGAGCGGACCATGTGCATCACGTTCAGCGCCTCGCCGTAGCCGGTGTCGCCGTCGACCAGCAGCGGCAGGCCGGTGGCGCGGGTGATCTGGCGGATGAAGAAGCACACCTCGTCGACGGTGATCATGCCGAGATCGGGAATGCCCATCGAGGCGGTCATCGCCGCCCCGGAGAGGTACAGCGCCTCGAAGCCGGCCGCGCTGCGCCTGCAACGCGGCCATGCCGTTATGCGCGCCGGGCATCTGCAGGATGCCGGGCCGCGCCAGCAAGGCGCGGAACCGCTCGCCGGCCGGGGCGGCGGGAAGGTCGGCGGCAACGAGGTAGGTCATGGCGGGGCTCCGCTGTGCTGGCTGTCTCGCGGTGCGGCATAGCCGAAGCCGACGGCTACCGGAAGAACACCCAGCTCAGGAGCGAGAAATCCGGGCAGCAGCAGCATCGCCGCGAGCAGCATGTAGCCGAAGAAGCCCGGCATCCGCACGCCCCGATGCGAGGCGATGGCGCGCAGCATCATGTTCGGCGCGTTGCCGATATAGGTGAGCGCGCCGAAGAACACCGCGCCCGCCGAAATGGCGGTGAGGATATGGTTCAGCGGACCGGTCAGATGCGCCGGATCGCCGCCCGCGAGGCCGAAAAAGACCAGGTAAGTCGGCGCGTTGTCGAGGAAGGCGGACAACAGGCCGGTAAGCCAGAAATAGGCCAGCGGCACCGGCTCCCCGGCGGCGTTGGCGGTCAGCCGCAGCACCGGCGCGAGCGGGCCGTCGAGCCCGGCCTCCAGCATCCGCAGCACCGGGCCGATGGTGATGAAGATGGCCGCGAACAGGGTCGCCACCTCCATCATGGGGTGCCAGGAGAACATGTTGCCCTGACGCACCGCGCGCGGCGTGACCGCGATGGAGGCGAGTGTCACCGCGAGGAACACGCCGTCGCCGGTCAGCCGCGCGATCCCGACCGGCTGGCCGAACAGGACGACCTCGCCGGGCCGCCAGACCCCGGCCAGCAGCACCGTCGCGATGACGACGGCGACGAGGACGATGTTCGGCCAGCCCCTGAGGTGGAACCGCTCTGGCCGAGGGGCGGGCGGATCGGCGGCGGCCATCCGCCGGTCCAGCCAGAAGAAGGCGGCCAGCAGGGGCACCGCCAGCACGAGCAGCGGCGCCGTGAGATGCGTCAGCGGCCAGAAGAACGGCACCCCGTGCAGGAAGCCGATATAGAGTGGCGGATCGCCCAGCGGCGTGGTCGCCCCGCCGGCATTGGCGACCAGGGCGATGAAGAAGACGACCAGGTGCGTCTTGCGGGTGCGGTGGGCATTGCCGCTCAGCAACGGGTGGATCAGCACCATCGCGGCACCGGTGGTGCCCATCAGGCCGGCGAGCGCCGTGCCGATCGCCAGCAGCCCGGTGTTGCCGGCCGGCGACCCGATCGGGCCGCCACGCACCAGGATGCCGCCCGCGGCGGTGTAGAGCGCCAGCAGGAGGGTCACGAAAGGCAGATACTCGATCAGGATCGCGTGCCACGCCGACTTCCGCCGCCGCGCCGACGCCGGACGCGATCGCCGAGCGGCACCAGCAGCGCGGCACTCCAGGCCAGCGCCACCGACCCCATCCGACGGTGCCAGAATCGCGGCGCGAAGATCGGCATCAAGGCGATCGAGAGCAGCACGCCGACGAACGGCAGGCTCCAGGCGGGGCCCGGCACCGGCCCGGCCGAAGCGGCCCAGGCCGGCGCCGGCAGCAGCAGGGCGGAACCCAGCGCAACCCAGCGCATTGCTGTCATGGTCCGCCGCGCCGCGACGGGCCGAGGAGGTGGCTTGGTTGCATGGCCCGGACCCTGCAAGTAACGTCCGCCGCGCGCAACGGAGAACAGGCTTCATGGATATGACCGGCGAGCGGCGCATTCCGGCGCCGCGCGAGAGGGTCTGGAACGCCCTGAATGACCCCGAGGTTCTGAAAGGCTGCATCCCAGGGTGCGAGTCGCTCGAAAAGACCTCGGAGCACGAGATGAAGGCGACCGCCTCGGTGAAAATCGGGCCGATCGCCGCCCGCTTCAACGGAAAGGTCCAGCTTGCCGACCTTGATCCGCCGAATGGCTACACGATCAGTGGCGAGGGCCAGGGCGGCGTCGCCGGCTTCGCCAAGGGCGGCGCCAAGGTAAACCTGGCCGACGATTCGGGCGCGACGCTCGCTGAGCTACGCCGTGCAGGCGCAGGTCGGCGGCAAGATCGCCCAGCTCGGCGCCCGGCTGATCGACGCCACCGCGAAATCGATGGCCGACCAGTTCTTCGACCGCTTTACCCAGCGGTTGACGCTCGGGGAAGTCGACGCCGCCGGTCGCGCCGCTGGCGGCCGATGCGGCGCCCCGCCCGCGCCGCCCCCGCCGGCCGCGATCAGCCCGCTGTCGCTGATCCCGCGCGAGCCGTTCGGGCTGCCGATCGTCGCCTGGGTCGGCTTGGCAATCTTCATTTTCATCCTGGTGCTGCTGTTCGGAACCTCGCTGTAGTGACGGAGCTGCCTTCCTCGGTCGAGCAGACCTCGGCGCTGCTCGCCGGCCAGGGCTACATCGCCGATCGCGAGCTGGCGACGACGGTGCATCTCGCGCTGTCGATGGGCCGGCCGCTGCTGCTGGAGGGCGAGCCGGGCACCGGCAAGACCGAGATCGCCAAGGCGCTGGCGTCGGGCCTGAACCGGCGCCTGGTCCGACTGCAATGCTATGACGGGATGGATCTCTCGGCGGCCGCCTACGAGTGGGACCACGCCCGCCAGCTCATGGCGATCCGGCTGGCCGAGGCGGCGGGCGAGACCGATCGGGCGGTGCTGGCGCAGGACATCTACGGCCGCGAGTTCCTGCAGACCCGCCCGCTGCTGTCGGCCATCGACCCCGACCAGCCGCCCGCCGTGCTGCTGATCGACGAGCTCGACCGCGCCGACGAGCCGTTCGAGGCGTTCCTGCTGGAGGTGCTGGCCGATTTCCAGCTCACCGTGCCGGAATACGGCACCATCCGCGCCAAGACCCGACCGGTGGTGGTGCTGACCTCGAACCGCACGCGCGAGGTGCACGACGCCATCCGGCGGCGTTGCCTGTATCATTGGGTGGACTACCCGAACGCCGCGCGCGAGCGGGCCATCCTCGCGATCAAGGCGCCGGGCCTGCCGGACAAATTGTCCGCCGAGGTGGTGGCCTTCGTGCAGCGCCTGCGCACCGCCGACATCTTCAAGCTGCCCGGCGTGGCCGAGACGATCGACTGGGCGAATGCGTTGAACTATCTCGACGCGCACGAGCTCACTCCCGAGACGGTCAACGAGACCTTGGGCGTGTTGCTGAAATATCAGGACGACATCGCCAAGGTCCGCGGCGCCGAGGCAGCCCGCCTGGTGTCGGAGGCCGCCGCCGACGCGGCCTGAGGCCCTGGCTGGGATGGTGATCCAGGCGATAGGCGCCTATCCTGCGCCACGGAGACCAAATGGCTTTGCAACTTGGTGCGCTGAGAGAGGCCCCTATCGATGCCGGCGCGACGCCCGAGAAGGCGAATCGAGCCGCTGAAGAGCCGGCCGGATACGAGGCATGGCTGGCCGGGATCGACGTGCGGATGGAGCGGATAGAGGGACGGATCAACCTCCTGTTCGCCCAGCTCGGCATCCTCATCGCCGGCGTCGCGGCTTTGGTCATCAAGGCCTTCGCCTGACGAGGTTTATGGCTTTCCCGCCTAGCACGGCGGTAGAGCCGCTGCTTTGCAAGCATGAGGTTGCTGGTTCAAGTCCGGCTGGACAACGAGGATCGCATGGGAAGCCTCTACCGCCAGGATGTCTATCTCTGGAGCCGGGAACAGTCGGCCGCGCTGCGCAAGGCCGCGACCGCCGACTCAAATTTGCAGATCGACTGGGAAAATGTCGCCGAGGAGATCGAAAGCGTGGGCAATTCGGAGCGGCTCGCGCTCAGCAGCCAGATCGCGCGGATTGTCGAGCATCTAATGAAGTTGGACGCCTCGCCGGCGCACGATCCGCGGCGCGGCTGGATTAGCACGATCGTCGACGCACAACGCGAGATCGAGGATGTTCTCGAAAGCAGTCCAAGCCTGCGTCGGGAGGTACCAGAGATCATCGCGAAGCAGACACCGCGAGTCCGGAGATCAGTTGGGATCAAGCTCAAGCTGTATGAGGAGACTTCTACTGTCGATCTGGACACGCTGACCTATTCCGAGGAGCAGGTCCTGGGCTGGCATCCCGACGCCTGACCCATGCCCTCAACCCTCGCCGCCAATGTGATGCATTTCGCCCGGCTGCTGCGCCGGGCCGGGCTGCCGGTCGGACCGTCGGAGTCGATCGCGGCGCTGCGGGCGCTATCGCTGGTCGATCTCGGCGACAAGGCGCAGGCGCGCACCGCGCTGCGAGCGGCGATGATCCACCGGCACGAGCACCAGGACGTGTTCGACCAGGCATTCGCCCTGTTCTGGCGCGACCCGACCGCGGCGCGGCAGGCCGCCATCATGGGCCTCATGGAGGCACGGAAACAAAAGAAGCCGGAGCGCGCGCCGCCGGCCGGACGGCGCGTCGCGGAGGCGTTCGCCCAGCCGCGCGATAGCCGCCCGAAGCCGCGCGACGAGCCGCCGCAGACCGACGCGGTGCTGACCGTCAGTGACCGGGAGCACCTGCAGCGCATGGATTTCGAGGCGATGGGTGCGGCCGAGATCGCCAGCGCCAAGGCGGAGATCCGCAAGCTGGTGCTGCCGCTCGATTGGCGCCCGACCCGGCGGCTGCGCCCCGACCCGCTCGGCCCGCGGGTCGATCTGCGCCGCACCATCCGCGAGAACCGCCGGCAGGGCGGCGAGATCCTCAGCATCGCCCGCTCGCGCCGGCGGACGCGGCCGCCGCCGCTCGTGGTGCTCTGCGACATTTCCGGATCAATGTCTCGCTACGCACAGATATTGCTGCATTTCCTCCATGCCGTGACGAACGACCGGGATCGCGTCAGCGTGTTCCTGTTCGGCACGCGGCTGACCAACATCACCCGCCAGCTGCGCCATCGCGACCCCGAGGTGGCGTTCCAGATGGTCGCGCATGTCGTGCCCGACTGGTCCGGCGGCACGCGGATCGGCGAGGCGCTGGAGCAGTTCAACCAGAACTGGGCGCGGCGCGTGCTGGGCCAGGGGGCGGTGGTGCTGCTCATCACCGACGGGCTCGACCGCGACGGGGCGCGGCACCTCGCGGACAACATGGACCGGCTGCATCGCTCCTGCACACGGCTGATCTGGCTCAATCCGCTGTTGCGCTGGGCGGGTTTCGAGCCAAGATCGCAGGGGATTCGCGCGATGCTGCCGTACGTGGACGAGTTCCGCCCCGTGCATAATCTGGCCAGCCTGCGCGAGCTGGTCGACCTGCTCTCCCGCCCCGCCCCTCCGCGGCGTGCGGGAGAAGCCTGGAGGATCGCCTCATGAGCCTGCACGAAGCCGAAGACGTCCTGTCCGTCGCCGCCAACTGGCGCGCGGCCGGGGAACAGGTGGCGCTGGCCACGGTGACGGAAGCCTGGGGCAGCTCGCCGCGCCCGGCGGGCAGCCAGATGGCGGTGACGAAATCGGGCAAGATGGCCGGCTCGGTCAGCGGCGGCTGCATCGAGGGCGCGGTCGCCGAGGCCGCCATGAAGACGATCGACAGCGGCAGCCCGCAACTGCTTGATTTCGGCGTGACCAACGAGCGCGCCTGGGAGGTCGGGCTCGCCTGCGGCGGCAAGGTCAAGGTGTTCGTGGAGAAGCTGACGTGACACCCGAACTGCTGGCCGCCATCGAGGCCGCCAAGCGCGAGAGCCGGCCCGTGGTGCTGGCGACGCGGCTGCCCGGCGGCGAGCAGTTCCTGTTGCCCGACCCGGCGCGGGCCGCCCCGCTCAACGAGGCGGCGGCCAAGGCGCTGCGCGACGACAAGAGCGGCACGGTGAAGACCGAGAGCGGCGACGTGTTCCTCCAGGTCCACAACACGCCGCTGCGGCTCATCGTCGTGGGCGCGGTGCATATCGCTCAGGCGCTGGTGCCGTTCGCCGAGCAGACCGGCTTTGCCGTGACCGTGGTGGACCCGCGCCGCTCCTTCGCTTCCGACGAGCGGTTCCCCAACGTGACCATCCTGGCCGATTGGCCCGACGAGGCGCTGGACGCGCTGAAGCCCGACGCCCGGACGGCGGTGGTGACGCTGACGCACGACCCGAAACTCGACGACCCGGCACTCGACCGGGCGCTGAAATCCAACGCCTTCTACATCGGCTCGCTGGGCTCGCGGCGCACCCACGCGGCGCGGCTCGGCCGGCTGCGCGAGCTCGGGCACGGCGACGCCGCACTGGCGCGCATCAAGGGACCGGTCGGGCTCGACATCGAGGCGGTGACGGCGCCGGAGATCGCGCTCTCCATCGTCGCCGAGCTGATCGCCGTGCGGCGCGGCGCTTCCCTCTCCTACATGCACAAGCAGGCGGCATGAGGTTCGGCCCCACGCCCCTGGCCGAAGCCAGGGGCGCCATCATGGCGCACACCACGCGGCTGCCGGAGCGGGTGATCCGCAAGGGCTCGGTGCTCGACGAGGCGGCGGTCGGCGCGCTGCGCGACGCGGGCATGACGGAGGTGATCGCCGCACGGCTCGAACCCGGCGACGTGCCGGAGGACATCTGCGCCGACAGGTTGGCCGGGCCGTTCGTCGGCCCGCTGCTCGCCCGCTCGCGCGCCGGCACCGGCCGGGTCAACCTGACCGCCGAGGCGCCGGGCGTGCTGCGGGTCGCCCGCGACAAGGTCGAGCGCATCAACGCCGTCGACGAAAGCCTCACCGTCGGCACCCTGCACGACTACAGCGTGGTCGCCGCGCGGGACATGGTGGCGACCATCAAGGTCATCCCTTTTGCCGTGGCCGGCGCGCTGCTCGACGTGGCGGTGGCGCTCGCGCGCCAGGGACCGGCGGCGCTGACCCTGCATCCGTTCCGGCCGCTGAAGGTCGGGCTGGTCGCGACACAGCTGCCGGGGCTGAAGGAGAGCGTCACCGAGAAGACCATCGCGGTGACGGAAGCGCGGGTGACGGCGCTGACCGGCGAGCTGCTGCCGACCTTGCGCACGCCGCACGAGGAGCCGGCGATCGCCGACGCGCTGGACAAGCTTGTCGCACAGGGGGCCGAGCTGCTGCTGGTGATCGGCGCCTCGGCGGTGGTGGACCGGCGCGACGTGGGGCCGGCGGGCATCGTGCGGGCCGGGGGAGAGATCCTGCATTTCGGGATGCCGGTCGATCCTGGGAATCTCATCTGTCTCGGCCGGATCGGGCCTCGCCCCGCGCTGGTGCTGCCCGGCTGCGCCCGTAGCCCCAAGCTCAACGGGATTGACTTCGTGCTGCCGCGGCTGTTCGCGGGCTTGCCGGTCGGGGCGCGCGAGATCGGCCGGATGGGGGTCGGCGGATTGCTGACGGAGATCGAGACCCGCCCGCTGCCGCGCGAGAAGGCGCCAGCGACCCCGAGGGTCGGCGCCGCTCCGGCCGCCGCGCCGACCATTGCCGCGATCGTGCTGGCCGCCGGCCGCTCGCGGCGGATGGCGCCGCACAACAAGCTGCTGGTCGCCGACCGCACCGGCAAGCCGATGATCGCGCGGGTGGTGGACAACGTGCTCTCCAGCCGCGCGCGGCCGATCCTGGTGGTCACGGGCCACCAGGCCGAGCAGGTCGAGCACGCGCTCGCCGGCAAGCCGGTGCGCTTTGTCCACGCGGCGGACTACGCCGAGGGGCTATCGGCCAGCCTCAAGGCGGGGATCGCCGCCGTGCCACCGGAATGCGCCGCCGCCATCGTCTGCCTGGGCGACATGCCGCTGGTGACGGGGCGGATCATCGACCGGCTGCTCGCCTCGTACAGCCCGGACGAGGGACGGCTGATCGTGCTGCCGACGTTCCGCGGCAAGCAAGGCAACCCGATGCTGTGGGACAAGCGGTTCTTCCCGGAAATCCTGCGGATCGCCGGCGATAGCGGCGCGCGCTTCCTGCTCGCCAGCCACACCGACGCGCTCGCCGAGGTCGAGGTCGCGGAGGATGCGGTGCTGCGCGACTTCGACACCACGGAGCAACTCGCAACCCTGCCAGGCAAGCTGCGCCCCGCCGGCATCGAGACCGGGAATATAGTTCCGGTCGGAGCCCGGCTGATGCCGGTCTGCGAGGCCGATCCGTGGCGGATGCAATATTTTGCCGGCATCCCCTGCCCCGACGACGTGCGCGTGCCGACCGAGGACGCCGATGCGTGGTGCTGGTATCCCGAACATCGCTGGATCTACGACAAGCTCGCGGTCGCGCTGTCGCAGGGGCTGGAGGCGGCGCCGCACGGGGTAGTGCCGTCGGCCTTCCCGGTGTTCTCCAAGCCGATGATCAATCTGCGCGGCATGGGCGCCGGCAGCCGCCCCATCGCGGACGCGACGGAGTATGCCGCCGCGCTCGCCGGCGGGCATTTCTGGTCCACCCTGCTCACCGGCGACCATGTCAGCACGGACGTCGCCCTGGTCGACGGGCAGGCCCAATGGTGGCGGCACGCGACCGGCGAGACCGCGCCCGGCGGCACGTTCGACCACTGGCACATCGAGGCGGCACACCGGCCCGCCGTGGAAGAATATTGCGGCGCCTGGGCCGCGCGGCACCTGCGCGGCTACACCGGCATGGCGAACTTCGAGACCATCGGCGGCCGCATCATCGAGGCGCATCTGAGGTTCGCCGACCAATGGCCTGACATCTATGGTCAAGGCTGGGTCGAGGCAGTGATCCAGCTCTACCAGACGGGACGCTGGGCGTTCGACGACAGCGCGCGGGCGGACGGATTCAGCGTCGTCCTGTTCGGCCCGCACGACCGGGCGTACCGCCATCCGCCGCCGGCCTTGATCGACGAAGTACGCGCCATGCCGGGCGTGGCGAGCGTGCAGATCACCTTTCACGAAGACAAGGACGCGGCGCACCACTCCATGCCGCCGGGCGGGTTCCGGCTGGCGATCGTGAATGCCTGGAGCCTGGAAGCGGGCACGGCGGGCCGGGAACGCCTGCGCGGCCTATTGCTCGGCTGATCGCCCTCAGCCCTTCACGCCGCCCATCGTCAGGCCCGCGGCCATGTGGCGGCGGAACAGGTAGTAGATCGCGATCGGCGGCAGCGCATAGATGATCGCCGTCGCCATCATGTAGTTCCACGGCGCCTCGTCGCTGTTGAGGAACTGCGCCAGCGCCACCGGCACCGTCATGCTCTCCGGCGAGGAGAGCAGCAGGAACTGGTAGAGATACTCGTTCCAGGCAAGCAGCAGCGCATAGGTGCCGACCGCGACCAGCGCCGGCGCCATCAGCGGCAGGTAGATCCGCAGATAGACCTGCAGCGGCGTCGCGCCGTCGATCCGGGCGAACTCGTCGAGCTCGATCGGGATCGACTTGCCGTATTGCTGGAAGATGAAGATCGCATACGGCGTCGCGAAGGTCACTTCGGCGGCGATCACCGACCAGGCGTTGTTGGCCAGCCCGTAGCTCTGCATGATCCGGTAGAACGGGATCGCCAGGAACGAGGCGGGGATCACGTAGGTCAGCAGCGCCGCGTTGGTCAGCACCCAGCTCCCGCGCACCCGCATCCGCCCGACGGTGAAGCTCACCAGCGAGCCGATGAACAACGTGAGGAACATGGTCGAGAGGCCGACATAGAGGCTGTTGCCGTACTGGCGCCAGAAATGATCGAGATACCAATAGCCCTCGGTCACGACGATGCGGAAGCTCTCGAGCGTCGGCGCGGGCGGCCAGATCGCGTCGCTGAACACGTCGCCGTGCTCGCTGACCGCGATCAGCACCATGTTGTAGATCGGCCCGATCGACCAGATCACGAGCAGGATGGCCAGCGCACTTGCCGCCGCCTCGCCGAGACGCCCGCCGCAGCCGGTAGCGCGGGCGCCTGGCCGGCCGGACGGCGGCGACGGAGGCGCTCACAGCTGCACCTCCGAGGTGCGCAGCTTGTGCATCAGCAGCACGACGATCGGGATCAGCACGGGCAACGCCGACATCACCGCGGCGACGCCGAGCCGCGGCTGGGCGAGCACGAAGGCGTCGCGGATGCCGAGCGTCGCCAGCACCTCGGTCGACATCGCCGGGCCGCCGCCCGAGACGAAATAGACCGTGCTGAAATCGCCCAGCGTCCAGATGGTCGAGAGCAGCGTGCAGACGAGATAGAGCGTGGCGAGCAGCGGACAGGTGACGTGCATGAAGCGGCGATAGCCGGTCGCACCGTCCACATCCGCCGCCTCGTAGAGCTCCTGCGGGATCGCCATGCGCCCGGCGAGGAAGATCACCGTCCAGAACGGCATCCATTTCCAGATATAGGCGACGATGTTGGAGCCGAGCGCGAGCCACCGCGAATTGAGCCAGATCGGCCCGTCGATGCCGAACAGCGCCCACAGGGTGTTGTTGAGCAAGCCCCACTGGCCGTTCAGCAGCCAGTGGATCGACAGGAACGCCGGCAGCGACGGTGTCGCCCAAGGCAGGATGAAGATGACCAGCAGGCCCTTGGTCCACCAGCTCTTGCGCAGGAAGAAGCCGGACAGCAGGAAGGCAAGCGCCATCTTTACATTCACGCCGATGCCGACGAACAGCACGGTGTTGACCACGGTGCGCAGATACACCGGGTCGTCGAACAGTTCGCTGTAGAGCGCCGGCTGGCTGCCGAGCCAGAGGCCGTAGGCGACCGGATAGACCACGAAGGCGAGGAACACCGCGACGTAGGGCAGCGCGAAGGCGCTCGCCCAGGCGAGTTCGGCTCCGTGGACGCCGCCGAACCACGCGCGCGCCCCCCGCCGAACCGTCCGGGGCGGGACGACCGCGAGGGTGTGCTGCGTGACGCTCATGCTCGCCTCGTCAGCTGACGGAGATCGGATATTGCGCGAAGATCGCCTCGGCGCGCTTGAACGCCTTGTCCACCGCCGCCTCCGGCGTCGCCCCGTCCTTCACGACGGCGGCGAAAGCCTGTCCCCAGAGCTGCTCGGCGGCGACGCGGCCCCAGGCCGGATTGTAGGCGTTGTACACCGGGATGGTCGGCCCGAGCAGCGTCTCGGTCACGTACGGGCCGCGGTGCGGGTCGGACGGGTCGAGCCACCACGGATCCTCCTTGACCATCGCCGGCGCCGTCGTCACCCAGCGGCCAAGACCGTTCTTCAGGTAATCGCTCTGGACCTTCGGCTGCACGATGTATTTGAGGAAATCCTTGGCGACGGCGACGTTCTTCGCACCCTTCGGGATGAACCCGCCGCCGGCGCCGACCTGTGCCGGGACCGGCTTGCCGTCATTGCCGAGCGGCAGCCCGAGCGTCACCATTTCCTTGAGATACAGTTCCTTGTTGCTGTACAGCGCGAGCTCGGTCGAGATCGTGCCGTCGAAATCCATGACCAGCAGCTTCTCGTGGTAGGCGTTGTTGTCGTCGGCGTCGCTCCAGCTCAGCACCTCCGGCGGCACATAGCCGTCCTTGAACGCCTGCGTCATGTAGGCGACCGACTTGATCGCTGCCTGGCGCACCTTTGGGTCGTCGGTGTGCAGCTTGCCGTCGGCGGTGACGATGTCCTTGCCGCCGTTGGCGATCAGGAAGCCGTAGAACACGCCGTTGCCGTCGTTCGGCCCGACCGTGGTGAGCTGCAGCCCGAGCGAATAGACCCGGCGCATCCCCTTGGCGCGCAGCTTGGCCTGCATCGGCTTGAAGAAGTCCCAGAACGCATCCCACGTCTTGGGCGCGTCGGAGAGCTTGTAGCCCGCCTTCTCGACCAGGCTGCCCCAGACATGGAACGGGATGGCCGACATCTTGTACGGGACGAAGTAGTAGGCGCGCTTCTTGGTCGCGTTGTTGTAGACGTAGGAATACAGCAGCGCCGACTGGTTCAGTGCCGATTTCTGGGTCTCGACCACGTCGCTCACGTCGACGAGCTTGTCGTCCCAGGCATTCTGCGACAGCAGCGTGTCGGGCGCGTCCATCGAGATCACGTCGGGCACGTCGCCGGCGGTGAGCGCCGAGACGGTCTTCTGCATCAGCGCCATGAACGGCGTGATGGTGAGGTCGAGCTTGTTGCCGCTCGCCTTCTGGTAGTCCGCGACCACCTTGCGGATCGCCTCGTCCTCGGCCGGCACGAAGCCCTGGGTTTGCCAGAGCGTCGCCGTCGTCGCTTCGGCGCGGGCGATGTGCGGCATACTCAGGCGGCCAGCGGCCGCCAGTCCGAGCGATCCACGCAGCACCGAACGGCGGCCCATGCAACTCATGGCCTTTTCCCTTCCCTGTGTGCCGGCGCCCTGGCGCAACAGCTTATGGCGCCGGGCCAATAGCCCAGCTTTATTTTGCCTGGGAGCTTAGGCGGGTCGCGCAGGTGGGTCAAAGCTTTTGCCGTCCCGCGTTCGTCGGCTGATTGGCGCTACAATTCGCGGGGTCGGCTTCCTTGTTCTCCGACGGCTTGGCTAGGTTTGATCGACCGAGATTGGTCCGTTTCGTCATCGCGAGGAGCCCTTGCGACGAAGCGATCCAGGCGGCCACCCGCTTGTAGTCGCGATGACGCCGGCGATTCAGCCCCAACCGATCATGCTCTAGCCGCTTTTTGTTGCATCTATGCAACGTTCAGGCCGTGCGAGGGCGGCGCGGCGTCAGGCCCGCAAAAGTCGCGGTGGCCAGGCGGGCAGCGAAGGCGGCGGCTTGGCCGGAACGGCGGGACGCGGCCAGGCCAGCGCGTCGGGCGGCGCGCCGGGCGGGCTCGCCGCCTCCGGTCGGGCCAATCGCGGTGGCGCCGACCGGGGCGGCTTCGGCGGCAGGCGCAGCACCTCGGGCAGCGGATCGGGGGTCAGCTTGCGCCACAGCGGCCGCAGCAATCGCCCCGCCTGCGGCGCCGCCGCCAGCAGCGCCCGCATCTCGGGATCGTCCAGCAGCTCGCGCAGCGGGGCGACAAAATGCACCAGATAATACCGCAGCAGCACCGGCCCGCGCGGAATGCTGGGCGGCCGGCGCACTGTCCTCGGGCGGTCCGATACCGGCTGCGGCGCGGCGCCGCGGTTCGAGGCCGGGGCGAGCGTCCCGGCCTCGAAGCGCGCATGAAGCGCCGCGAGACGCCGCAGCGTGCGCCGCGAGATAGTTCCACAGCGGCACCGCCATCGCCGCCAGCGTGTGCTCCCTCGGCCGGATGCCCTCGGCCATCGCCCGCTTCAGCCCCTCGATGAAGCGAGCGAAGCGGTGGATCACGCCGATCGGGGGCGGGGCGTCGGGCAGGCATGGGCGGTGTATAGCGTTAGTTAGAACAAATGTCAACCGCTCGCGCGCGGCATCGGACCCGTTCCGCCATCGCGTTTGGTCCAGCCTATCACGCGGCCTAACCGATCGCCGCCGCCACCCATTGCGCCCAGGCCAGCGCCTGCTTGTCCTCGCCGATTCGGGAAACAATCTGCACGCCGAGCGGCAGGCCGTTGCGCCCCGTCCCGGCCGGCACCGTCACGCAGGGGACGTGCAGGCTGGTCCAGATGAAGTTGAACACCGGGTCGCCGGTCCAGTCGAGCCCCTCGGGCGCCTCGCCGGGGGCGGACGGGGTGATGCAGGATGTCGAGCCCGTCGATCGCCGCCGGAAACGCCTGCTGGGAGCCGCGCGAACACCTCGTAAGCCTCGACCACCGCCTGGTCGGTCTGTGCCAGACCGAAATCCAGCCGGTCGAGCAGCTGGTCGCTGATCCGCTCGCGCGCCGTCGCCAGTTCCCAGCCCATCGCCCGCGCGCTCTCGGCATTCATCACGATCGGATGGGCGATCTCGAGCGCGGCGCATTCGGGCGGCAGGTCGCGGTCCTCCACCGTGGCGCCGGCGCGCGCCAGCGTCTCGGCGACGCGCGCGAGCAGCGCCTGGGTCTCCGCGTCCGCCTTGTCCCAGAGATGCGTCCGGCACACGCCGACGAAGTGGCGGCCGCCCGGGCGCAACGTCGGGGTCGCCCAGCGGTCCGCCCCGAGACGGCGGCGGCGAACAGCGCGCAGTCGGCCACGCTGCGCGCCATGACGCCCACGGTGTCGAGACTGTCCGACATGAGCTTGGAGCCGACCCGGCTGATCATGCCGAAGCTCGGCTTGTAGCCCACCACGCCGCAGAACGCCGCCGGGCGGATCACGCTGCCCGCCGTCTGCGAGCCGAACGCCAGCGGAAAGAAGAAATCCGCCACCCCGGCCGCCGAGCCGCTGCTCGATCCGCCCGGCGTGTGCCGCAAATTGTGCGGGTTGCCGGTCGGTCCCGGCTTGCGGGTGGCAAACTCGGTGGTGACGGTCTTGCCGACCACCACGCCGCCGGCGGCGCGGGTCCAGGCGACCGCGGCGGCATCGGCGCGGGGCCGCCAGCCCTCCCAGATCGGCGAGCCGTAGCCGCTCGGCATGTCGGCGGTGTCCAGCACGTCCTTCACGCCCACCGGCAGCCCGTGCAACGGTCCCGGCGGAGCCGATCGCGCGGCGCGTCTCGCCGCCTCGGCGTCGAAATGGGCAAACGCCCGGACCTCCGGCTCGCGGGCGGCGATCCGGTCGAGGCAAGCCTCCATGAGGTCTACCGGGTTCAGCGAGCCCGCGCGGATGAGGCGTACAAGCTCGGTCGCGGTGAGGCGGTTGGGATCCTGCATGGCGTGAGATCTCCTGGCTCGGGCGCATACAGGCTGGCGCGGCCCGCGCCGCAGGTCCATCCTTTCCGCGATGGACACCAGTGATCGCTCGCCCTCCGTGCGGGTCGGCACGAGCCCGGACGGCGTGCTGACCTATCTGATCGACCGCCCGCCCGAGGCGCTGCCCGCGGTGCGCGGCCGCGACCTCGAACTCGCCTGGGACGCCGCCCGCGACGCCGCCCTGTCGGGGCGCTGGGGCGCGGTGCGCGGCTTTCGCTTCCGCCGCCAGGACGGCAGCGTCACCGATCTCGCCTTGTCGGACCGCGACGCGCGGTGCTGGGCGGGGGCGGTCGACCACACGGTGGGCATGAACACCTGGTATGGCCTGTCGATCTGCCTGCGCCTGCTGGCGCTCGTCGATCTGCTGGCGCGAGCGCGCTGGGCCACCGGGCTGCTGCGCCTCGATCGTGGCGGCGCGGCGCTGCATCCCTCGCTGCTGCGCGCCGCCGCCATCGCGCCGTTGACGAAGGAGGCACGGTTCGACGAAACCGGATTTCAGGCCCGCCTTCCCCGGTTCGCGCTGGACCGGCCCCACGAACCCGTCCGCCTTACCGGAGCCACCGCATGACATTTGAGCGCGCCACCCTCTGGCTGGCAGCCCTGACGGCGCTCGCCGCCTGCTCTCCTCCTCCGCGCGCCGACCGGCAGAGCCGCGCCGACCAGGCGACGCTGAGCGCCTGCCGCCAGCGCGCCGACGAGGTGTTCCAGCGGCAGAATCCGCGCCTCGCTCTACACGCAGGACAATCGGGATTCGCCCGGTTCCGGCTCCTACGTCTCCGGCATCACCACACGGGGCCTCTCCGAACGCTTCGGCTGGGACACCCAGGTGGCGAACTGCGTGCGCAACCAGGGCGCCGCGACAGACACCGCGCCGGCGCCCGTGCCCGCCGGGCCGCCCTCCACCGGGCGAAGCATGGCAGCCCGCCCCGCGATGACCGCCTGAAGTCCGGCCGGCCGCGCATCCCGCCGGCCCCGGATGCGGCTTGGCGATTGCTTGCCGCCCCGTGCCCGTCGCGTGGACAACCGCCCGTCGCCTGGACAACCGCGGCCGCCACGTTCAGAAATTCCGTGCAAACCGGCAGCAGGAGACGCTTCGTGAGCAAGATCGTTCGCACCGAGCCCAACAAGATCCTGGCCAAGGCCGTGGAGTATCACGGCTTCGTCTATCTCCAGGGGATGACGGCCAAGGATCTCGGCAAGGACATCAAGGGCCAGACCGCCGAGGTACTGGCGCAGATCGACCAGGTTCTTGAGATCCACGGCACCGACAAGACCCGCCTCCTGCAGGCGCAGATCTGGGTCAAGCACATCAGCGA
The DNA here is from genome assembly GCA_963799825.1 of uncultured Alphaproteobacteria bacterium. Classification (GTDB taxonomy): domain Bacteria; phylum Pseudomonadota; class Alphaproteobacteria; order Acetobacterales; family Acetobacteraceae; genus JAFKFI01. Next base: position 18,968 of record CAWCYL010000005.1, on the reverse strand, counting down.
CCGCGACGCGATGAACGAGGTCTGGACCGCCTGGCTCCCGGCCAACGGCGCGCCGGCCCGGGCCTGCGTGGAAGCCAATCTGGCGGACCCGCGCATCCTGGTGGAGATCATGGTCACTGCCTGCAAGTAGCCGCGACCGACCGGCCCCTGAAATCCGTTTCGCCGGCCGGAGTCGACCTGTCCGCGTCGCGAAACGGATTTCTGTCGGCTAGCGGATCAAATGCGCGTGAATAGGATAATTGTCCGCAATCTGCCACTTGTCCACAGGGTCGGACGACAATCCGGTCACCCCGAATCGCCTGTAAGCGTGTCAAGGATTGCCAGCTACGCAACCCAGTTGCTACCGCACCATGGGTCTGGGTACGACCAAAAGGGGCGACTTCATGCGGGCACGCGGGCGGGGCGGCAGGGCTCTTCTTCTACTTGGATCAATTCTGACAGTGACTCTGCCGTTTTCCACGGCCTCGGCGGCCAGCAAGACCCATAGTCGAGCCCAGAACAGCGCCTCCTCGGGACACGGGAGTTCTCATTCCGCCGCCGCACGTGGGCACGCCGGGCGGCGTGGCGCCTTCGCCAAGCATGGCAGCAAGGGCTGGTACGCCGGCTCGTATGGCGGGGTGCAATGCGTGCCGTTCGCCCGCAACGCCTCCGGCATCGAACTGGTCGGCAACGCCTGGACCTGGTGGGACGAGGCGTCCGGGGTCTATGAGCGCGGCAGCGCGCCCGAGCCGGGCAGCGTGCTTGCCTTCCGCTCCAATGGCACGATGCGGCTCGGCCACGTCGCGGTGGTCAGCCGCGTGCTCAACCCGCGGGAGATCGAGATCGACCACGCCAACTGGGGCGGCTATCGGGGCGCGGTCGCGCGCGGCATATCGGTCGTCGATGTCAGCGCGAACAACGATTGGACGGCGGTGCGGGTCGGCCTTGGCCAGGGCGACGACTTCGGCAGCATCTACCCGACCTACGGCTTCATCTATGGACGCCCGGATCGTGGCACGATGGTCGCCGCCAAATCGGCTCCGGCACCGACGCCCGATCTCGGTCCGGCACCGCGCGACCTGAGACCGGCGGGCGAGCAGGCGGATGGCGGCTACGACGAGGTCGCCGAGGCTCCCGCCCCCAGACATCACCGCAAATCCCACCGCCACCGGTAGCGCGATGTGGCACCGGTCGCGCGATGTGGCACCGTCGCGCGATCAGGGCATCGTGGCGCGGATGAAAGCGCCGGCGGCCGCGATCGCCCGACGCCCTTCCGCGAGCTGCGGGTGGAACAGGTGCCAGACATGGATCATCCCCGGCCACGTCTCGAGCGTGACCCGGACGTCCGCCGCCGCCGCGCGGCCGGCCAGACGCACGGCATCGTCCAGCAGCGTCTCCGCCGTGCCGACCTGGATCAGCATGGGCGGCAACCCGGCGAGCTCCGCATATAGCGGCGCCGCGAGAGGCGAGCGCGGATCGGCGCCGTTGAGATACATGGCGGCGATCTCCAGCATGTAGTCTCGCTGGATCATCGGATCGCTGGCCGCCTTGCTGTCCATGCTCTCGCCGAGCCCCTCCAGATCGACCCAGGGCGAGATGCACCAGGCGCATCCCGGCAGCTTGAGGCCGGCGTCGCGGATCGACACCAGGGACGCGATGGTCACGCCGCCGCCGGCGCTGTCGCCCGCGATGCAGATGCGGCTCGGCGCCACGCCAGTGGAGAGCAGGAACCGGTACCCTGCCATCGCGTCGTCGACCGCCGCCGGAAAGGCGTGCTCGGGCGCGCGACGGTATTCCAGCGCCAAGGTGCGTGCCCCCGCCGCCCGCCCCGCTTCGGCGATCAGGTGGCGATGGCTCGCGATCGAGCCGCTGACATAGCCGCCCCCGTGCAGGAACAGGATCACCCGCGAGACATCCGCCGCCGGGGTCGAGGTCCACTCGGCGGGAACGCCGTTCGCATCGACCGGCGCGACGCTCACGTCCGGCGCGAGCGAATAGGCCTGCCCGAGCGCATCCAGGCGCTGACGCCGCTCCGCCAGCCCGTCCGGGCGGGGCCGCGACAGCAGCATCGCCCGCAAGGCGCCGATCTCGGTCTCGCTCATGCCAATCTCCCCGTTGTACCGAGGCAATCCTAGCGGCACGCGGCCGCTAAAGCAGCCCCGACGCCCCGAGCGCGGCACCACCCGCCAGCAGCAGCAGCGGGCTCAGCCGGGTCAGGGTCAGCACTACCGCGACGCAGGCGGTGAGCCCGGCCATCCGCCAGTCGACCGACGTGGCCTCGGTCAGCAGCGTCGCCCCGGCCATCACCAGCCCGACCGTCACCGGCGTCAGTCCGGCCTGCACCACGCGGCGCCAGCGCGCGTCGCGGAAGCGGAACCAGGCGCCGGAGACGACATAGCTCAGCAGGCTCGACGGCGCGCAGAGCGAGCCGGTGGCGACCAGCGCGCCGGGCAGCCCCGCGACCCGCCAGCCGACCAGTGCCGAGACCAGCATGTTCGGCCCCGGTGCGGCCTGCGCGAGCGCGTAGAGTGCGGCGAATTCCTGGCCGGTCATCCAGCCATGCACGTTCACCACCTGGCGCTGCATCTCGGGCAGGATGGTGTTGCCGCCGCCGACCGCCAGCAGCGAGAGCTGCGCGTACAGCCCGGCCAGTGCCGGCAACTGGCTCATCGCTGCGCGCGCGCCGCAAGCAGGATGCCGAGCGGTGCCAGGACCAGCATCGCCGGGATCAGCGGCGCGTGCAGCAGCGACGATGGCGGCCCAGCTCCCGACCGCCATCAGCACGTCCAGCGCCTTGTGCCGCAGCGGCGCCGCGATCTTCAGCGCGGTGGACAGCACCAGCCCGGACGCCGCCGCCGCCAGCCCCGCGAACATCTGCCGCACGCCGGGCAAGCCGCCGTATCGCTCGTAGACCATCCCGAGCAGCAGGATGATGACCATCGGCGCCGACATCAGGCCGAAGAAGGCGGCCAGCGCGCCGCGCGGCCCCCGGAAGCGCGAGCCGAGCGCCACCGAGAGATTGATCACGTTCGGCCCCGGCAGGAACTGGCACAGTGCGAGCAGGTCGGTGAACTCGGCGGCGGTCAGCCAGCGTCGCTGCTCCACGATCATCCGCCGCGCCCAGGGCAGCACGCCGCCGAAGCCGCAGATGCCGATCGAGAAGAAGCCCGCGAACAAGGCGCCGACCGTCGGCCCATCGGCGCCGTGTCGGTCCGGCGTCGGCACCGCCTGCACTTGCTCCGCCCGATCGTGCGGCCGGCTCGAACGCTCTACGAGGCGAGCGACGTGGGGCGCCCGCGTCCCGAGAGGCTGCGGCCCTCCGGGCGGCCGCCTTGCTCATCGGCGATGAGCCAGTCGAGGCTCACGCCCGTCTTGCGATGAAGCCGGACAAGGACCGACATCGGCGGCTCCTGATCGCCGCGCTCATATGCCTCGTAGGAAGCCAGCGGCACGCCGAGGACCTGGGCGAATTCGGCCGCGCTGAGCGCGGGCAGGTCGATCGCCCCGGCATAGGCGTGCCGGAGCTTCTGAAGCCGCTGGGCAAAGGCCGCCAGCTCCGCGGTGCTGCTGGGCATCGGATTTGGTCCTTACGAAGCTTCACGGTCGCCTGTCGCGACCCGACCCGCTCCCCACGTGGAACATGGCAAACGGCAATCGGCCGGACAAGCGGAATCCTGCCCGCGCCCAGCGAGCGGACCCGGCCTCAGACCCGCTTGTGGGAGCCGTCGCAGAGCGGGGATTTGCCGGTGTGCTTGCAGCCGCAGAACCACACCGCGCCGGTCTGCGTCGCCTTGTATTCCATCGGGCTGAACGCGCCGCCCTTGTGCGAGCCGTCGCAGAACGGCTGCTTGCCGCTCTTGCCGCAGGCGCACCACCAGTAGGATTTTCCTTCCACCACCTCGATCTGGAACGGTGCGCGTTGCGCGATATTCGGACCTTCGGTTGCCGACATTCCGTGTTCCCCTCTGCCAGATTCAGTTCGCCCGGATCTCCGTCCAGGCGCCGTCGAGCGCGCGGGCGAGCCGCGCGGCCATGTCGTCCACCTCCGCTTCGGTGATGATGAGCGGCGGCGAGAAGGCGATCCGGTCGCCGATGAAGCGGGTGATGAGCCCGTTGGCGCGCGCGTGCCGGTCCACCGTCGGCCCGACCTTGCGCGCCGGATCGAACGGCGCGCGCGTCGCCTTGTCCGCAACCAGTTCGATCCCGGTCAGCAAGCCCACGCCGCGCACGTCGCCGACCAGCGGATGCTCGTCGAACCGCGCGAGCACCTGTTGCATGTGCGGGCCGACGCGCTGGACATGGCCGATCATGTCCATCTCCTCGTAGATGCGCAGCGTCTCCATCGCCACCGCCGTCGTCACCGGATGGCCGGCATAGGTGAAGCCATGCGCGAAATTCCCCAGCTTGCGGCTCTCGTCGAGCATCGCCCGGAACACGCGTTCGTTGACCAGCAGCGCCGAGATCGGCTGCATCCCCGCCGATAGCGCCTTGGCGCAGGAGATCATGTCGGGCGCCAGATCGTAGGTCTGCGAGCCCCACATGTTGCCGGTGCGACCGAAGCCGCAGATCACCTCGTCGGCGATGAACAGCATGTCGTATTTGCGGATCACCGCCTGCATCTTCTCCCAATAGCCGCGCGGCGGCGTGAGCCCGCCGCCCGCGCCCATCACCGGCTCGGCGATGAACGCGCCACAGGTCTCCGGCCCTTCCGCGAGGATCAGCGCCTCCAGCGCATCCGCCATGCGCGACGCGAACTGCTCCTCGGTCTCGCCCTCGACATGATGGCGGTAGAAATGCGGATACTCGGTGTGCAGGAAGCCGGGGAACGGCAGGCCGAAATCGGCGTGCATGTCGGATTTGCCGGACGCGCTGATCGAGGCCGAGGTGCTGCCGTGATAGCCCATCCGCCGCCCGATTATTTTCCGCTTTTCCGGCTTGCCGATCGCCGCGTGGTAGTACCAGACGAGCTTGATCGCGGTGTCGTTCGCCTCCGACCCCGAGCACTGGAACAGCACCTTCGACATCGGCACCGGCGCGATCCGCAGCAGCGCCTCGGCGAGATCGACGCCCGGCTCGTTCGTGGTGTGGCGGTAGAAATGATAGTAGCCGAGTCGCCGCATCTGCTCGTAGGCGACCTTCGCCAGCCGCTCGTTGGCATAGCCGAGCGACGCGCACCACAGCCCCGCCGCCGCGTCGAGGAATCTCTCGCCGGAATCGTCATAGATAAAAATCCCCTCGCCGCGCTCGATCACCGCCGGGCCTTGCGTGAGGTGCAGCGCGAGATTGGTCTGCGGATGCACCACCGAAGCGATGTCGCGCGCCTGCACCGAGTTGGGAGCAAGGATTGTCATGCCGGTCTCCTTCACGCACCGTCTCCTTCATGCGCCGTAGTCGCGCCGCGCCGCCGCTTCCGTGACGTAGCCGTCGCGCACATCCTCCGCGAGCTGCGCGCGGTCGCGGCCCGATGGCGGTCCGTAGCCGCCCGATCCCGGCGCCTCCATCACCACGCGCGAGCCGGCCGGCGCGATGAAGCCGCCCTTGCTGACCAGTTTTCTCGACGTGCCATCGGGCAATTCGAGCATGAGCCGCGCCGTCGCACCGGTCAGGCCGCCGGCAAGCCCGAAGGGCGGCGTGACGGTGCGCTCGCAGCAGACCGCCGCGTGGGAATCGCGTTCGAGCACGCGCCACACCCGGCGCACGCCGAGCCCGCCGCGCCAGGTGCCCGCGCCGCCACTGTCGGGCAGCAGCGTGTATTCCTCGACGCGCACGGGAAAACTCATCTCGATCATCTCGATCGGCGTGTTCGACATGTTGGTCACGGTACTCGCCACACCGTTGATGCCGTCCTTGGTCGGCCGCGCGCCGAACCCGCCCTTGACCGATTCGTAGCTCACGTAACGCTCGCCCGTGCGATAGTCGACGCCGCCGAACGTCATGATCGCCGAGGTGCCCTGCGATCCCGCCATCACCGTCGACGGCGTGATATGCGCCATCGCCGCCATCACCATCTCGGCGACGCGATGCGAGATCTCGTGATTGGCGTAGACCACCGGCGCGGGGAGCCGCGCGTTGACCACCGAGCCCTCCGGCGCCACCACCCGCACCGGGCGCCAGCAGCCGGAATTGGGCGGGATCAGGCTGTGCGGGTCGGCGATCATCTTGAGCGCGCAGAACACGCCCGACGCGGTGACGGTCAGCGGCGCGTTCATCGGCCCCGCCACTTGCGGGTCGGAGCCGGCGAAATCGACCGTGATCGCATCGCCCCGCTTGGCGATGCGGAGCTTGATCCGAAAGGTCGCGTCCTCCGTCGCGCCCGGTGCGAGCACGCCGTCGCCGTCGAGTATGTCCTCGAACGACGCCTCGCCATCCGGCAGCGCGGCGAGTGCCGCGCGCATCATCGTCTCGGAATAATCGAGCACCTCGTCCATGATGCCGAGCAATTCATCCGCGCCGTATTTTTGCGCCAGCGCGGCGAGCCGTTGCCCCGCGCGCCAGCACGCGGCGACCTGCGCGCGCAGATCGCCCATCCGCTCCGAAGGGGTGCGGACATTGGCGAAAATGATCGCCTCGATGCCCGGCTCCGGCTTTCCCCCGCGATACAGCCGCACCGGCGGCAATCGCAGCCCCTCGCCATAGATCTCCGTCACCGCGCCGTAGCTGCCCGGCGTCGCGCTGCCGATGTCGGGCCAATGCGCGCGCACGCAGCCGAAGCCGAGCAGCCGGTCGCCCGCAAACGCCGGCGCCACCACGTTGACGTCCGGCAGATGCGAGCCACCCTGGTACGGATCATTGTGGATGAAAACATCCCCCGGCGACACCTCGGGAAAGGCGCGCACCACAGCACGCACCGCGTCGGGCATCGAGCCGAGATGGATCGGCAGGTCCGGGCCTTGCGCCACCATGTTCCCCGTCACGTCGAAGATGCCGCAGGAATAGTCGCCGGCAACCTTCAGCAGCGGCGAATACGCCGTCTTGGCGAGGACGATCTTCATTTCCTCGGCCGCCGCGTAGAGCGCGTTTTTCACCACCTCGAACCGCGCCGGGTCCGTCCGCAAGCGGAAGGGCTGTGTGTCGGGCACGGCTCAATTCCTCCGCATTCGGATATAGCCTCGCTCATCCACAGTCGCGGCCCAGCCTGGCGGCAGCACCGCGGTACTGTCCATCGCCTCGACGATCGCCGGCCCCTCCAGCTTCGTGCCAGGCGTCAATCCGTCGCGCCAATGCACCGGACAAGCGAGAAAGCCGATCTCGGGAAACCACACGTCGCGCTGGCGAATGCGCGCGGCGCTCGGGTCGGTGCGTTGCACGAGCGCCATGCCCGGCAGCCGCCCCAGCGCGGTCAGCCGCAGATTGACCAGCTGCACCGCTTCCTCGCGATTGGCGTGGCCGTAGGTCTGTTCGTGCTTGTCGTGAAAAGCGGCGGCCACCGCGTCGATGCTGTCGCGCGTGATGGCACCGGGCGGGATCGGCACGGTGAGTTCGTATGCCTGGCGCCGATAGCGCACATCGGCGAGACGCAGCATGTCTCTTCGCTGTTCCGGCACGCCGGCCGCCTCCAGCATCGCCTGTCCTTCGCGTTCCATGCCGCCCACCGCATCGGTGAGGCGTTCCGGTTCGAGTATCGCGAGATCGGCGTACAACGTACGGGAATAGTCGCGCCGCAGATCCGTCGCGACCAGTCCGAGTGCCGAGAACGCGCCGGGCGCGGGCGGCACGATCACCTCGGGGACCAGCAGCTCGGCCGCGAGGAAAGCGGCGTGGACCGGTCCCGCGCCACCGAACGCGATCAAGGAAAATTCCTGCGGATCGTGTCCGCGCTCGATCGACACGATACGTAGCGCCTGCGCCATGTTGGCGTTGACGATCTCGATGATTTGCGAGGCGGTTTCCGCCAGTCCCAATCCAAGCTGTTCGCCCACCGTCGCGATCGCCGCCTCCGTCGCGGACAGATCGATCCTGAGATCGCCGCCCAGTAGAAACTCGCGATCGAGATAGCCGAGCACCACGTTGGCGTCGGTCACGGTCGGCTGCGTCCCGCCACGCCCGTAGGCGGCCGGACCCGGATCGGCCCCCGCGCTGCGCGGTCCCACTTTCAGCGCGCCGCCGGGATCGACCCAGGCGATGCTGCCGCCCCCGGCGCTTACTTCCGCCAAGTCGATCACGGGGACGCGGATCGGGTGGCCGGTGCCGTGCAGCCAGCGGTTCGCGCTGCCCGCGCCGCCCACCTCGTACTCGGCCGTGACCGCCACCTCGCCGTCGGCGATGAGGCTGGCCTTCGCCGTGGTGCCGCCCATGTCGAAGGAAATCAAGTTCGCCACGCCGAGCTGTCGGCCGACGACCGACGCGGCGACCACGCCGGCGGCGGGGCCGGATTCCACCACCGAGGCCGGCATCCGCAGCGCCTCCGCGATGTCGAGCACGCCGCCGCTCGACCCCATCACGTGCAACGCGGGCAGCCCGAGTGCCGCGACCGCGCGCTGCAGCCGGTCGAGATAGCCGGCGAGCAGCGGCCCCACATAGGCGCACACCGCGGTCGTGCTCGCGCGCTCGAACTCGCGGATCTCGGGCAGCACCTCGCAGGAAAGGAACACGCCCACGTCCGGCAACGCGCGGCGCAGCGCCTCGCCCACACGCCGCTCATGCGCGTCGTTGAGAAAGGAGAACAGGAATGACACCCCGACCGTCTCCAGCCCCTCCCGCCGGATCGCCTCGACCAGCGCGGGAATCTCGTCAGCGACGAGCGGCGTCACGACCTCGCCCTGCGCGTCGATCCGCTCGGTGATCTCGTAGCGCCAGCGGCGCGGCACGAGGACCGACGGGCCGTCCTGGAACAGATCGTACAGATCGACGCGCGACGAGCGGCGCAGTTCGAGGATGTCGCGGAAGCCGCCCGTCGAGACGAAGCCGGCGCGTGCGCCTTTCTGCTCCAGCAGCGCATTGGTGACGACGGTGGTGGCGTGCGACAGCAGGGCGACATTGGCCGGGTCGATCCGTTGCGCCGCCAGTCCTTGACGGATGCCCTCGATCACCGCCTCGCCGAAATCATGCGGCGTGGTGAGCAGCTTGGCGACGCCGATCTGTCCGCTCGCCTCATCGACGAGTGCGACGTCGGTGAACGTCCCGCCGATGTCGATCCCGATCCGCCAGGTCATGCCTCTCCCCTGCCCCGCTCCTGGCAGTTGAACCCGGCCGGCGATCGCGCTCAAGCACTTCCTGGCTTGCTGGCTGGCCAACGGGGCGCCTACCGTTGCCACCAGGAACGCCGAGACGGCACGAATGATCCGGGGAGCCCATGAGCGACGGAATTGATGCGGCGCTGGCATCCCAGGCCGCGGGGCTGACCATCGGCGCGCTGCTGCGCGAGCGCGCCCGGCTGCACCCCGATCGCATCGCCATCATCGACGGCGCGCGCCAGTTCACCTTCGCTTCGTTCAACGCGCGGGTGAACCGTCTTGCCGCCGTGCTGCTTGCGCTCGACATCGGCCGGGGCGACCGGGTGGCGATCCTGGCGGAGAATCGCGTCGAATATCTCGAGCTGATGTTCGCCGCCGGCAAGCTCGGCGCCATTCTCTGCGCGCTCAACTGGCGGCTGGCCGATCGCGAGCTGCTGCATTGCGTCGGGCTGGTCACGCCCAAGGCGGCGTTCGTCTCGCCCGACCATCTCGCGACCGCGCGGCGGCTGGATCTCGCGGGGATCATTGCGCTCGGGGAGGAATACGAGCAGCGGCTGGCGGCAGTCAGCGACGCCGAACCGGAGATCATGGCCGAGCCGGAGGACGGGCACGTCATCCTCTACACCAGTGGTACCACCGGCAATCCGAAGGGCGCGCTCATCAGCCACCGGGCGCAGATCGCGCGCATGGCCGCGAGCTGCGTCGATTTCGACCTGGCACCGGGCGACGTGTTCGTCGCCTGGCCGCCGATGTTCCACATGGCCTCCGCCGATCAGTCGATCCACGCGCTCTGTCTCGGCGGCAAGGTCATCGTCATCCCCGGCTACGACCTCGCCCGCATCCTGCACGCGGTGGAGACGGAGCACTTGTGGTGGCTCGCCGTCATGCCGGGAATGGTCGAGGACATGATCGCCGGGTTGCAGCGGCGAGGCAGCATCCCGCTCGGCATCAAGCTGATCGGCGCGATGGCGGACCTCGTGCCCCGCCATCAGCTCGCCGAGATCACCACTCTGCTGCGCGCGCCCTTTGCCAACACTTTCGGCGCGACCGAGACCGGAATGCCGCCGGCGTCGGCCGGGCGCGTGCCGATCGGCGCGGCACCTTCGCGGCTGCCGAAGCTCCCGAGTGCCATCGGCACGTTCCGGCTGGTCGACGCGGAGGATCGCGACGTGCCGGACGGCACGCCGGGCGAGCTCGCGTTCCGCGGCCCCACCTTGTTCAGCGGCTATTGGAACGCGCCCGAGACCAACGCGCAGGATTTCCGCGGCGGCTGGTTCCACATGGGCGACATGTTCGTCCGCAACCCGGACGGCACGCTCGATTTCGTCGATCGGGTGAAGTACATGATAAAGTCGGGCGGCGAGAACATCTACCCCGCGGAAATTGAACAGGTGCTGCTCAGCGACCCGCGCGTCGCCGACGCGGTGGTGGTGCGCCGCGCCGACGCGCGCTGGGGCGAGGTGCCGGTCGCTTTCGTCGCGCGCCGCGACGAGGCGCTGAGCGAGGCCGATCTCGTTGCGGCGTGCCGCGCCAATCTCGCCGGCTACAAGCGCCCGAAGGATTTTTTCTTCGTCGCCGTCGAGGAATTGCCGCGCAGCACCACGGGAAAGATCCAGCGCCACGAAGTGGAGAAGTGGCTCAAATCGTAGGGGAATGCGCCGTCTTCATCTCCCGTCATGGCCGGCGAAGGCCGGCCATCCACGACTTGCAATGGCGGCCCCAAAGGCGTGGATGCCCGGCCTTCGCCGGGCATGACGAATGACAATGCAAAAGCGTCAGTAGAACAGATCCCGCATCTCCGGGATTACCCAGAGCGGCTTGTCGCCGCGCGCCACGCGCTGCACGTTGTCGAAGGCGTTGCGGAACCGGGAGAACTGGTTGTCCCAGGTCGGGCCGGCGAGGTGCGGCGTGAGGATCACGTTGTCGAGCCCGAATAGCGGATTGCGTGGCGACGTGGGCTCCTCCTCGAACACGTCGAGACCGGCGGCGGTAATTTTTCCATTGCTCAGCGCCTCGTACAGCGCCGCCTCGTCAACCACTGGACCGCGGCAGGTGTTGACCAGGATGGCGGACGGCTTCATCAACCCCAACTCCTTGGCGCCGATCATCTTGCGCGTCGCGGGCGTGAGCGGCACGTGCAGCGAAACGATGTCGGACGAGCGCAGCACCTCCGGCATCGAGCGGAACCGCGCGCCGAGCGCGTCCTCTGCGTCCTCGGTCAGACGCACCGTGTCGTAGTACTGCACCTGCAGGCCGAAAGCGCGTCCGAGCCGCGCCACCTTCTTGCCGATGGTGCCGAGCCCGATGATGCCGAGCGTCTTGCCGTGCAGCTCGTGCAGCTTCACGCTGGCAAAATCGTTGCCCCGCCAGCGGCCGGCCACGACGTTGCTGTGCTGCCAGATCAGCCGGCGGTTCACCGCGAGCATCAGCAGGATGGCGTGCTCGGCTACCGCGGTTGAATTGGCGCCGCCGTTGTTCGACACCGGAACCTTGGCGCGCCGCGCGGCCTCGATGTCCACCCGGTCGTAGCCGGCGCTGACCAGCTGCACGAGCTTGAGCTTCGGTGCGACGCGGAAGAAATCGTCGCTCATCACGCCGCTGGTCAGGCCGACGAAATACTCGGCCTCGGCGAGTGCCGCGTTGTACTCGGCGCTGCCGGGCGGGGCGATCGTCAGGTCGAAACCCGAGGGCGCCATATCCTGCGCGATCGGCGTGTCGTTCAGCGGACTGGCGGCCAGCAGGATCTTCGGCATGGTTCCCTCCCGAGCGGTCTTTGCGTCGCCGCGTAGGATGCTAACATCGGCCGCAAGTCGACAAGGGGGAGAGACGCGATGGATTTCACCGGCAAAGTGGCGATCGTCACGGGCGGCGGCGGCGGTATCGGTCGGGCCACCTCGCTCGGCTTCGCCAAGGGCGGCGCGAAAGTGGTGGTGGTCGACCGCGACCAGTCGCTCGGCGAGGGCACGGCGGGCATCCTCCGCCAGCAGGGCGGCGACGCGACCTTCGTTCATGCCGACGTCACGAAATCCGCCGACGTGCAGGCCTACGTCCGCGCGACGCTCGATACCTACGGACGGATCGACTGCTTCTTCAACAACGCCGGCATCGAGGGCAAGCTCGCCGACACGGTCGATTACGACGAGGATGCGTTCGACCAGGTGATCGCCGTCAACGTGCGCGGCGTCTTCCTCGGCCTCAAGCACGTGTTGCCCGCGATGATAAAGCAGGGTTCGGGCGCGGTGGTGAACACGGCGTCGGTCGCCGGGCTGGTCGCAACGCCGGGCATGTCGGCCTACGTCGCTTCCAAGCACGCCGTCATCGGCCTGACCAAGACGGCGTCCGGCGAGGTCGCGCGCAACGGCGTCAGGGTCAACGCGGTCTGCCCCGGCCCGATCGACACGCGCATGATCCAGTCCATCGCGCAGACCCGCGCGCCGAACGATCCGGCGGGCTTCGCCGCGGGCTACCAGCAGATGATCCCGATCGGGCGCTACGGCCGCGCCGAGGAGATCGCCAGTCTCGTGCTGTTCCTCTGCTCCGAGGCCGCTGCCAACATGACCGGCGGGCATTACGTCTCGGACGGCGGCCGCACCGCGACGGGCGGCGCGTTCACCGCCGTCAAGGCGTGACGCTCGCAGGTACGGTGTTGAGCCCAAGGATGCCCTGCTCGCCCACGTCGGCCACGAGCTTCTTGCCGATGAGGTCGCGCAGGGTCTCCGCGGTGCCGCCGCCGAGCGAACCGTAGCGCGCGGCACGATAGATGCGCGAGACGGGATAGTCGTCGGTGAAACCGTAGCCGCCGTGCAGCTGCACCGCCTCGCTCGCGACGCGCACCGACATCTCGTTGTTGAACACTTTTGCCGTCGCCGAAAGGAACGGGTCTGGATACGGGTTCGCCGTCGCGCAGGCCCGGTAGAGCAAGCCGCGCCCCGCCTCGATGTCCTTGAACATGTCGGCGAGCTTCCAGCGGATGCCCTGGTTGTCCGACACCTTGCGGCCGAACACTTCCCTCTCGCGCACGTAGTCCGTCGCCTCCTCGAACGCAGCTTCCGCCAATCCCAGAGAGATCGCCGGGTTGAGGCAGCGTTGCGTGTTGAACGCGGTGAGCAGCCGCTTGAACCCATTCTCCTTGAGGACAAGATTCTCCAGCGGCAGCTCGCAATCGTTGAACTGCAGCTCGTAGAGATTCTCGCCGCCCATCGTGTGATAGGTGCCGGTGATCTCCAGCCCCTTGGTGCCGCCCTCGACCAGGATGCAGCCGATCCCTTCCCGCCCCGGCCTGCCCTCGACACGGGTAAACACGATGAACATGCCGGCCTCCGGCACGCGGCTGATGAGCGTCTTGGTGCCGCGCAGGATGACCTTGTCACCGACGACGCGCGCGTTGGTGCGGAAGTTCGCGACATCGGTGCCGGCGTGCGGCTCGGTCATGCAGATCGCCAACATGCAGTCGCCGGTGACGACGCGGGGCAGAATCCGCTCCTTGATCGAGGCCGGCGCGTAATGCGCGATCACGCGCGTCTGCACCCCGGCCTCGCCGAGCACCGCCATCGCGGTGATGTAGCAGCCCTTGGCGATCTCCTCGAGGATGAGTGCGGTGTCGAACACCGGCAAGCCGAGCCCGCCATACTCCTCCGGCACGGTCATGCCGAGCACGCCGAGCCCGGCGAGCTTGCGCATGTTATCCCACGGGAAGCTGCCGTCCATCCAGCGATTGGCGTTGGGCTTGAACTCCGCCTGAACCAGCTCCCGGACGGTGGACACCATCTCGCGCTGCTGCGGATTGATGCGGAAATCCATGCTCAAGCCCCTGTCCCGATCCTGTCAGATCAGCGACGATACAGACCCCACGGCGGCGCGCAACGATGGAGGAACTCATGACGATCGACACAGCCAAGCTGTATAAGACGATGGTGGAGGGTGCCGCCGACGCGATCGTCGTGACCGACGCAGCCGGCGTGATCCAATTCTGGAATCACGGGGCGGAACGCATCTTCGGTTTCGCGCAGGACGAGGCGATCGGCCAGTCGCTCGACATCATCGTCCCGGCCGGCATCCGCGCGCGGCACTGGGAGGGGTTCAACCGCGTGATGGAAACGGGCAAGAGCCGCTACGGCGAGGGCGAGCTGCTTGCCGTGCCGGGAATGCGCAAGGACGGCAGCCGCATCTCGATCGAGTTCACCATTGTGCCGTTCCATGACGGGCAGGGCCGGATGAGCGGCATGGGCGCCATCCTGCGCGACGTGACCACGCGCTTCGAGGAGGTCAGGGATCTCCGACGGCGCCTCGCCGCCGCCGGAGCGGCCGGCTGATCACGCCACCGGCTTCACGATGACCGTCGTCGTCGTATTCATCGGGGATGTCCTGATTGGTGTAATCCTTGAGCAGCGCCGCGGCGACCACCGAGATCAGCGCGCAGATGCTGATGAAGATCGCGATCGGCCAGGGCGAGCGATAGCTGGCGAACAGCGCCGCGGCGATCAGCGGCGCCGGACCGCCGGCGATGATCGAGGCGAGCTGATAGCCGATCGAGGCGCCGCTGTAGCGCAGCCGCGGCGTGAAGCTCTCGGCGATGAGCGCCGCCTGCGGCCCGTACATCAGGTCGTGCGGGATCAGCGACAGCACGACCGCGAGGAACACCCAGAACGGCACCACGGTGTTCAGCATGGCGAAGTACAGCCACCCGAACACGCCGGTGACGACCGCGCCGAGGATGTAGATGCGCTTGCGCCCGAACCGGTCGGACAGCGGGAGCCAGGCCCAGGGAGAGCTCGTCGAGCAGCAGCACCCGGGGGTTGGTCACAGCGCCCGGCCGATGGCGACCGACTGCTGCTCGCCGCCTGACAGCTGGGCCGTGCGCTGCGCCCGGCGCTCCCTCATCCAGCCGAAAAGCTCATAGACCCGCTCGATCGTCCACGGCCCCTTCCGCGCGTACGTGGCGCCGACCTGCAGGTTCTCCTCGACCGTGAGCGAGCCGAACAGTCTCGCCGTCCCTCCGGCACCATGACGATCCCGGCCGTGGCGCGGCGCTCCGGCCTGACCCTGGTCATGTCCTTGCCGTCGTACCGGATCGTGCCCTCGGTGGGCTGGTGCAGGCCGGCGATCGTGCGCAGCAGCGTCGACTTGCCCGCGCCGTTCGCGCCGATGATCGTGTACACCTCGCCGGGGAACACGTGCAGCGAGACGCGGTCCAGGGCCCGCAGCTGGCCGTGATGCACGGTGAGGTCGCTGACCTCTAGGAGCGGCGGCTCGCGGTTCCCTGCCGGGCCGAGCTTCGTGCGGCCCGCCTGCTCGCTCACGATGGGTCTCCGGTGCCGAGGTCCTCGGCCAGGCTCCCCCGGTCAGGGAGGCGGTGACATCCGAGCCGAGGAAGATCTCGCGGACGGCCGGGGTGGCCAGCACTTCAGCGGGGGTGCCGTCGCCGACGAACCTGCCTCCGGCGAGGCAGAGCAGCCCGCTCACCACCGGGGTGAGCGCGCGGACTACGTGCTCGATCCAGATCACCGCGATGCCCTCGGCGTTGACCGCGCGGACGATCTCGACGAGCTGGGCGACCTCCGGGTCGGTCAGGCCGCCAGCTACCTCGTCCAGCAGCAGCAGCTTGGGCTGGGACGCGAGGGCGCGAGCCAGCTCGAGCCGCTTGCGCTGGAGCAGGCCAAGCCGCGCGGCGGGCAGGTTGGCCTGTCCGGTCATGCCGGTCCAGTCGAGTGCTTGCACGGTCGCCGCGTAGCTGGCCCGGCGCCGCAGCCCGCCGCCCTGCTGCGCGGCGACCAGCAGGTTCTCGAACACGGTCATGTCCGTGAACGGGCGCGGCACCTGATAGCTGCGCCCGATGCCCAGCCTGCACCGCGCCGCCGATCCAGCTTGGTGACCGTGCGGCCGGCGAAGGTGATCTCCCCGGCGCCTGGAGACAGGTCGCCGGAGATGAGGCCGAATAGGCTGGTCTTGCCGCACCGTTCGGCCCCACGATACCCACGGTGTCGCCGGCGTCGACGCTGAGCGAGAGCTGCTCGGCGATGACGACCCGGCCGAACCGTTTGGTCACCCGGCCGAGCTGGAGCAGCGGGCTGGTCATCCGGTCACTGGTTGGTTGGATTGAGGTCGCCGGTGATCTTCGCCTGCGGCTGCAGGGTGTTGTCGACCACCTTGGCTTCGAGCGGGTACTTGGTGCCCTTTTGCCATTGGATGCCGACCGGCGGCGTGATCGCCACGCCGGGCGCGGGCGCCTTGCTCGAAGTGAAGTCGATCGGGCCGGCCACGCCGTTGACGTTCACCTTGTGGATGGCGTCGGCCACCTCGTTCTTGTCGTGTGGGTTGTTCACCGAGGTGAACGCGGCGTGCGCGATCTCGAAGAGGGTGTAGTTACTGATGTTGGAGTTCCATTGCCCGTGGCCGCTGGACTCGTACTCGTTGGCCAGTTGCTGGCACGTCTCGCCGGTGAATGAGGAGGTCCACGGCAGCGAGGGGGCCCACCAGGCGTCGGTGGCGACGTTGTTCACCAGCTCGCCGAGCGCGTAGGCGTCGGTCGGGAAGAGCAGCACCTTGGCCACGGTGGCCAGTTTCGGCCTGAAGCCCTGCTGCACGGACTGCTTCCACATCGTGGCGAAGTCCGGCGGCAGCGGCACGTTGGTGAAGAAGTGGGCATCGGCGTTCTTGAACTGCGATATCATCGAGGAGTAGTTCGTCGTCCCGTCGGTGTAGGGCTCGGACAGGACCATCGAGTAGCCGGCCGATTTGGCGATAGGCGGGAACACCGCGCGGAACGCGTTGCCGTCGGAGTCGTTCGGGAACGCGGCCGCGACCACTTTGTTGGTATTGAGCTGCGCTGGATCTTGTCCCACATCGGGATGAAGCACTCCACCAGGTGCTCGGCGCCGAGGAAGTACATCACGACGTACCTGGCCTTCTCGGTCGCATGCTGCGGGTTCCCCTTCGGGAACAGGTTGAGGTACCACGACTCCCACGGGATGTTCGAGCACACCAGCGGCGTGCCGAGGGTTTGCGCGGTGCTGGCCACCGCGTTTACGGTCTCCGGTGTGCTCGAGGCCAGCAGCATGTCCACGTGGTCGGCGTTGATGGCCTGCTGGGCCAGCTCGCCGCCGGGGTCGGGCTGGACTGGGTGTCGTAGGAGTTGATCGCGACCTCGTGCGTCTTGCCGCCGATCTTGAACCCGTTCTTGAACTGTGAGGTCTCCCGGATCTTGGAGAGCACGAAGTTATCAGGCGCGCCGAACCCGGCCAGCGCGCCGGTGAGCGGGTGGATCCAGCCGATGGTGATCTTTCCGGCGGATCCGGCCGTCGAGCCCGAGCTTGCGCCCTTGATGCTGGAACTGCAGGCCTCCAGCAGGCCGCCGCCCCCCAGCACCACCGCGCCTGCGGCGGCCGTGCGCAGCAAGCCCCGCCTGCTGAGTGACGTCGGCCCCTCCGGGGGCCTGCCGCGGCGCCTGCCCCGGGATGGCCTCCCGCGCCCCCCTTCGCTTTCCGCCCGGGCTTCGTTCTGTTCGGTTGCGCAGTCTGGTCACTCATTTGCCATCGATCTCCTTCGAGGTCGCGCCGTGGGCGCGGGACCGCGTCGGGTGCGGGATGCCTGATATGCGGGCTCCTATCACGGGAAGAGCGGCATTCGGCCACGGCGCCGATGGATTCGTGCGCTCTGCGAACGAACGTACATATGAAGAACAGTATGGCAACGCTAGGATGCCCGTTCGGCGCTCGTCAACGCACGTTATGCAACTGTTTCATATCGTGATACTCGAGGTCAGCCCTGTTGGGTGATCTGACCGGTCAGCGCGGGCGGCCTCCTCGGGGGGTCCTCCAGCCGGACTCCGCGTGGATGCGGTGCCGGTGGCCCGGCGGTCTCGACGCCGGCGGCGATGACGCTGCGCCAGATGACGGCGAGTGGCCTGTTCGGCCTCGGCGGGCTGCCGGCGGTGATCGCGGCGATGATGGCCAGGTGCTCGGCCAGCGAGACCTGCGCCCGGCCCGGGCGCAGTCACAGCTGGAACGGTGCCGGACCAGCTGCCCGTTCCGCCCGCTCCGGCAGCCCGGCCGCCACTGTCTCGCCCGGAGAGCTCCTGGACCATGCGGTGCAGCTCGTGGTTGAGCGTGGAGTACTTCACCGGTTCCCGTCGGCCACGGCGCCCGGATCTGCTCGCCCAGGTCCTGCGCAGCCGCCGCGCCTGGGTTTCCGGTATCCGCTCGGCGGCCTTGGCCGCGCAAGCCCTTCTCAGCGCCATCGGCATTCGGTGATGGCGACCGCCTCGTCCCGGGTGACGGCCCGGACCCGGGCGCCGCGGTTCGGAATCCGCTCTACCAGCCCCTCGGCCGTCAGGTCGAACAGGGCCGAGCGCAGGCTGGCCCGGGTCACCGCCAGCATCCCGGCCAGTTCCTCCTCGATCAGCCGCTGTCCGGGAGCCATGTCCCCGGCCAGGATCGCCTGCCGCAGCCGCCAGCCGCCAGCCGCCGTCCCGTCGCCCCGCCCCGCCGCGGTGCCGCTCCGGGCCCCCCGCGCCCCGCGCCGGGCCCCCCGCGCCCCGCGCCGGGCCCCCCGCGGCCCGCGCCGGTTCCCCGCTGCGTGCCATGGCGGCCGCCGGCGCGCCGTCGCTCCCTGCCACGCCGCGATCCTACAGATGCGACAAACTGCTCAACAATCTGCCGGAGTTGCCGGAACCCATTACTGGCCGGCGCCTGGTTGTCTGGCACAACGTGATGCTGACCGCTAGGCCATGCGACGCCCTCTCCTCCGTTCGCCCGGCCTGGCTCGATCTGCGCGGTCCTGTCGGCTGCTCCCCGGCCGGCGCGGATCCGCCGCCTCGCA
>CAWCYL010000004.1:0-1127871 GCA_963799825.1 uncultured Alphaproteobacteria bacterium | reverse complement strand
CAGTCGCTCGCCGGGACTAGCCGAGACCGAACACCACAGCCCGGCCGGTCGGAATTGCCAGCGGGCACTCCGGCTTGTCGGCAAAGAATTCGTCGATCGCCTTGCGCGCGCCGGGGCAGGATTTCGAAGCCGTAATCGTCGAATAGCATCAAGCCGCCCCGCGCCATTCGCCGAATACACGAATTCGCAACAATCGACGGTGGACTGGTAGAGGTCGAGATCGATATGCGCGAGCCGGACGCTGGAACTCGCAAGGCCACCGAAGGTTTTCGGAATCGAGCCCACGCGATAGTCCGTGAAGCGATCGTCGCCCAACAGCCGTTTTACCGCTTCGACGGAGGTGTCCGCGAATTGCCTTGCTCATGCAGATCAAGACCCGCTTGAACCGCTGGAAGTCCCTCGAAGCTGTCGAACAGCCGCAGCCGTTGGATCGAGGCCTGATCGCGCATCGCAAGCATCAACCGCTTCAGCATCAATGCCAGCCGCCACGATACACGCCAGCTTCCCAGATCTCTCCGGTACGCCGCGGTCTGCAGGAACGCCCATTTCAGGGTCCACATCCGATCCCAGTCGACGAGCGTCATGGTGCCGAGCTTGGCGAGATCGGCCATCAGCGTCGCAATGTCGGCATCGTTCTGCCACGGGTGGTAAACCGGAAGTCCGCTTGCATAGAACTTGTATGCATCGCGATCCGGCATTTCACGGATCTCGTACGGGGGGCGCACGAGATAGCCTGCCTCGGCGAGATACGCCGCGAGGTGTCGATCCAATTTCGGTGGGCCCATGCGTGGTTTCCAAGCTTCAGATGCCCTGCGGCTCGCCGCGATCTCGGAATGTGAACCCCAATCCTGCGTTCGCAGCATGGCTAGGTGGGGAGCGGGCCGGCTCTTTCGGCGCGTTGCCAGCTCAGGTATAGGCTCGCGCCTTCAGAGATCAAGCAGAGGGGCGAAGGCCACGATAGTGAATGGGGATGGCTGCCGATCGCGACCGGAGCACGTGTCCAACGGCAGCAACTCGACGAATGACGGCCGAGCTTTCCCGCCGCGATGCCATGCTCCGCAGCCCTATCTCGCGGGCGATCGTGTGGTGGTGGTCGGGCCTCCCGGATGCCGCAAGGAGCTCCCGGATCTGGCGGCGATGCCGCTGTCGTCGAATGCGATCCCGAAACGGGCAAGCCGCCTCGGCTGGACTTGCCGCCGGGCAGCCAGGATGCGGTGTTCGCGAGCCATGTCTGGCCTTTTCGCCGACTATCGCGCGGCGATCGCCGATTGGTTCCGCGTGCTGCAGATCGGCGGACACCTGGTCATAGCGGTCCCGCACCAATTCCTCTTCGAGCGGAAGCTGTTCCCGCCCTCGCGATGGGACGACCGGTCATCGGCGGTTCTACACAGCGCCTGTTGCTCACCGAGGTCGAGGAGGCGCTCGATCCGCTGTCCTACCGCGTTCGCGTTCCTGGAGGAGAACGACCAGGATTTCGACTATGCCGACCCCGCCGGACGAGCCGCCGAGCGGCTGCTCGAGATCATCTCGTGATCCTCGAGCGGATCGCTCGCCCCACCTATGCCGATGCGGTGCTGGACGAACGCTCCGGGGACCGTGCGACCGGCCGGTTCCTCCGCGTGCCAGGGCCGGTCGCGCTCCGAGCCGGTGGTCGCGATCGAGACGGCGGCCGGTCCGCCCGAGCGCATCCTCGTGCTGAAGGTCGACCATCGCGGCGACTTCATCATGGGCCGCCCGGCTATGGAGTTGCTGCGCCGCGAGTTCCCGTCGTCCCGGCTGACGCTGGTCTGCGGTCCGTGGAACCGGGCCGAGGCCGAGCAGCTCGGCCTGTTCGACGAGGTGATCGGCTTCTCGTTCTTCCCCGAGGTCGCCAGCCACGGAGACGCATGTCGTCCACCGAGGAGGAGCGGGTCGGCCTGTTCGCCAGGCAGATGGCGGGGCGGAGCTACGATCTCGCGATCGACCTCCGGGTCGACCAGGACACGCGCCGGCTGCTGACCGCGGTGGAGGCCGACCACCGCGCCGGGTTCGGCTCGGCGGAGCGGTTTCCGTTCCTCGACATCGCGCTTGCCCTTCATCAACCCGACGCTGAGCGGCCGCGCCGAACAGCGGCTGATCATGCCCGACCGCTTCACCGCGCTGGCCGGTCGCCACGACGGGCTTCGCCATCGTCAACCCGGAGCAGTCGAAAGGGCCATCGCGCCGGCGATCGGCTGATCTACGGCCCGTATGCCGATTTCGAGCCTGGCGACTGGAGCCTCGAAATCATCATCGAGCCGCTCGAGAGCGACTTCGACCTGGATCTACGACGTGTGCTGGGATTTCGGGACCAACGTATCGGCCATGGCACCCTGCCGGTCCGGCGCTGCGTGCCGCCGCGGATCGCGCTGCATCTCGACGAGGCGCTGAAGGGGGTCGAGTTCCGGGTCTCCGTCGGCGCGTCGCGGGAAGGTTCGGCCGTACCGCTTCCTCGGCTGCCGCGCGACCAAGCGGGGAACCTTCCCGGCGCTGCACCAGCAGGAGATGCTGGTGCTGCTGGCCTCGCTGGTCGCGCACCGGATGCGCTTCCCGTATCAGACGTTGGACACCGCGACCCGGCAGCCCGTGCGATGAGCGTCGCGCTGGTCATCGCGCCGCTGTCCAACGATCCGCTGCGCGACTGGCCGCTGCCGCATTTCGCGCAGCTGGCCCGGCTCTGCCTGGACCGGCTGGACGCCGAGATCAGCTATGTCGGCATCCGGGCGCAGCGGGTCGCGGTCAACCAGATCGTCCGCGGCTTCCCGCCCGACCGGGTGCGCAACCTGTGCGGCACGATGCCCTGGGCCGACACCGCCGAACTGATCCGCTCCGCCTCCTGCGTGGTGGCCAACAATTCGGGGATCGCCCATCTCGCCGCCGGGCTCGGCGTGCCGACCGTCTGCGTGTTCGGCGCGTCGCACAATCCCTACGAGTGGATGGCGCGCGGTCCCTCCGTGACCACGCTGCACAAGCGGACCGGCTGCGCGCCCTGCGCCTTCGGCCAACTCGCCGAATGCCCGTTCGACAAGAGATGCCTGCGCGAGATCGCGCCCGAGACGGTGTTCGAGGCGGTGCGCCGTGCCTGCGCGCGGGCCGGCGGCTCCGGTTCAGGGTTCCCCTGTCGCCGCATAGCGCCCATTCTCCGGGATGCCGTCCTCCGATCCCGCCCTGATGTCGGCCGAGACGCTGCTCGGCCACTACGCCCGCCGCACGCTCAGCCCGGTCGAGGCGCTGCAGGCGATCACCGAGCGCGTCGCGCGGCTCAACCCGTCGCTCAACGCCTTCGCGGTGATGAACCCGCAGGCCTCGATCGCGGCCGGCGAGAGCGCGGCGCGCTGGAACGCCGGCCGGCCGCTCGGCCTGCTCGACGGCGTGCCCTGCACGGTGAAGGATCTGGTCGACCTCGCCGGCTTCCCGACCCGGCGCGGCAGCCGGCTGACCAGCCCCGAGCCGGTCGCCGAGGACGCGCCGATGGTGGCCGGCCTGCAAGGCCGCAGGGCGCGGTGATCCTCGGCAAGACCACGACGACCGAGTTCGGCTGGAAGTCGCCGGGCGACTGCCCGCTGCACGGCATCACCCGCAACCCGTGGAACCCCGCGCACACGCCCGGCGGCTCCTCGTCCGGCGCCGGCGCGGCGGCGGCGGCCTGTTTCGGGCCGCTGCATATCGGCACCGACGCCGGCGGCTCGATCCGCATCCCGGCCGCGTGGTGCGGCGCTGGTCGGGCTGAAGCCGAGCTTCGGCCGCATCCCGCAATGGCCGCTCGGCGCCTTCGCGTCGGTCGCCGTGCGCCGGCCCGATGACCCGCACGCGTGCGCGACGCGGCGCTGATGTTCTCCGCGATGGCGCGCTTCGACCTGCGCGACCCGTTCTGCCTGCCCGACGAGCCGCGCGACTGGCGCGACGGCATCGAGGACGGCGTCGCCGGCCTGCGCGTCGCCGTGCTCGCGCGGCCGGGCTTCGACGCGCCGGTGGACGCCGACGGCATCGCGGCGGTCGAGCACGCCGCCGGCCTGCTGCAGGAGGCCGGCGCCGAGGTGGAGGAGGCCGATCCCGGCCTGCCCGACACGCGCGCGATCTTCGGCCGCGTCTGGGGCGTGGCGCTGGCGCGGCTCGTCGCCGTCGTACCCCGAGGAGCAGCGGGCGCTGCTCGATGCCGGCCTGCTGGAGGTCGCGCCGCGTGGGAGAGGGCATGACGGCGATCCAGTTCATGGACGCCGAGGCCATGCGGATCGCCGCCGCGCACGCGATGGCGCGCCTGCACCAGCGCTACGATCTCGTGCTGTGCCCCACCGTGCCCGGCCCGCCGCCGCTCGCCGACGCGCCGACCGGAGAATCCCGTCGACGGCGCTGTGGACCGAACTGGGCGCCCTGGACCTTCGCTCTTCAACCTGACCCGGCAGCCGGCGATCACCGTGCCGATGGGCCTCGGCGCGGCGCGGCTTGCCGCGCTCGCGTGCAGATCGCCGCCGCCCTCTATCGCGACGACCTCGTGCTGCGCGCGGCCCGCGCCATCGAGCTCGCCGAGCCATCACCGATCGCCGACCGACATGGAGACGCCGCATGACCGCCGGAAACCGATCGCATCACCGCCTGGCTCGCCACGCAGCAGGACGCGATGGTGGCGCTGCTGCGCGACATGGTCGACATCGACAGCGGCAGCTACAACAAGCCCGGCATCGACGCGGTCGGCGACGTGGTGCGGCGCTTCCTGGCGAGCGCACGGCATCCCCGTCGAGACGCTGCCGCAGCAGCAGCACGGCGACTGCCTGCGCGCCTCGGTCGCCGTGGGACGGTCCGGCGGGCAATGCCGGCGGCAACGTCGTGCTGATGGGCCACCGCGACACGGTGTTCCCCGACGGCGAGGTGGCGCGCCGGCCGTTCACCATCCGCGACGGCGTCGCCTACGGGCCCGGGCGTCGCCGACATGAAGGCCGGGCTGGTGATGAACTGCTTCGTGCTCGCCGCCTTCGCACAAATTCGGCGGCGCGCCGGCGCCGCTGGTCGGCGCTGTTCACCGGCGACGAGGAGATCGGCAGCCCCGAGGGCCGCGCCGGTGATCGAGGCCGAGGCGCGCCGCGCCCGCGTGGTGTTCAACAGCGAGCCCGGGCCGCGCCAACGGCAACATCGTGACCGGGCGCAAGGGCGGCGTGTTCATGGTGCATGCGCATCACCGGCAAGGCCGCGCATTCCGGCGGCAGCTTCACCGAGGGCATCAGCGCGATCGAGGAACTCGCCCGCAAGATCCAGGCGATCCACGCGCTGACCGATCTCGACCGCGGCGTCACGCTGAATGTCGGGCTGGTCAGCGGCGGGCAGAGCGTCAACACCGTGGCGCCCTGGGCCGAGGGCCAGATCGACCTGCGCTACGTCGACCCGGCCGACCGCGACGACGCGATGGCGCAATCTGCAGGCGATCGTCGAGCGCAGCTACGTGCCCGGCACGCAAGTCCGAGCTGACCATCCGGGGCGAGTTCCTGCCGCTGACGCAGAGCGCGTCGGCCAAGCGGCTGTTCGAGATCTATCTCGACGCGGCGGCGGCGAGCCGGCTTTCAGACCAAGGGCGAGTTCAGCGGCGGCTGCGCCGATTCCGGCTTCACCGCCGGCGGTCGGCGCGCCGACCATCTGCTCGGTCGGCCCGGTCGGCGGCACGGCGCACAGCCCGGACGAGTTCATGCGGATCGACAGCCTGGTGCCCCGCGCCCAGGCCTGCGCGCGGGCGATCCTGCGGCTGGAGAAGCGCCGGGCTGTAGGCTCCGGGCAGGCAACCCCGGTCGCGAATTCGTTACAGTCGCCAACGCGATTTGGCCATTTTCGCGGCCCACGCTGCGCGAGCGTGCGAGGTCGAGGATGTTGCCGTGAAATGCCACCCTATCCGCTGTTCCGCCTGGTTTCGTCCGCGGTGGCCGCTGTCGCTCGCCCTGGCTCCGGCCGATCGTTCGCCGGCGTCGCCGCCGTCGCTGTCCCGCCAGGCGGCGACCCGCCGGCGCGGGTGGGTCGGCTCGCCCGAATCACCGGCACCGTCTCGTTCCATACGGTCGACGCGGACCATTGGGACCCGGCGACGCTCAACTATCCCGTCACCTCGGGCGATGCGTTCTGGACCGAACCGGCGGCGCAGGCCGAAATCGAGGTCTCGGGGACGCGACGTCGTGATGAACGAGTCAGACCGAGTTCGACATCGGCACGCTCGACACGCACACGCTGGCCGCGACCGAGCCGCAGGGCGAGGTCTATCTGCGCGTCCGCACACTCGGCGAGCGGCGAGAGCACGTGCTGACAGACGCCGCGCGGCGTGGTCACGATCCGCGCGCCCGGCCGCTACGCGGTCATAGCGGGCGACACGGAGCATTCCACCAGCGTCACCGTGATCGAGGGCGCGGCCGATGTCGCCGGCGTAGAGCCTGTCGCTGCATGTCGCCGCCAATCAGACGGCGCTCATCACCGGGACCGACAATTTCCAGGCGCAAGATCGGGCCGACGCAGCCCGACGCCTTCGTCACCGCCTGCTGATCGCGCGAGCGCAGTGCGGAGCCTCCGCGCGCCGCGCCGGGCGGCCGTCGCGCCTCCGCCGCCGTGGTCGCGGAGATGTCGGGCGGCGAGGATCTCGACGCGCTACGGCGACGTGGCAGGCCTCGCCCCAGTACGGCACGGTCTGGTACCCGCAGGTCGCGTCGGGCTGGGTGCCGTACCGCGAGGGGCACTGGGCCTATGTCGCGCCCTGGGGCTGGACCTGGGTGGACGACGCGCCGTGGGGCTTCGCGCCGTTCCACTACGGCCGCTGGGCCGGCGATCGACGGGCGCTGGGCCTGGGTTCCCGCCGAATACGCGTCGCGGCCAGGCGCCGGCGCCGGTCTATGCGCCGGCGCTGGTCAGCTTCTTCGATCCCGGCGCCGCCTTCGCCGCCGGCGCCGCGGTGGGCGCGGCTGGGGCGCTCGCCGTCGGCTGGCTGCCGCTCGGGCCGCGCGAGATCTACCGGCCCTGGTACCGCTGCAGCCCGACTACCTGCGCGGCGTCAACGTCCGTCAGGTGCAGAACGTCACCAACATCACCAACACCCGCATTACCAACGTGACGGTGAACAACTACGTCAACCGCGTCGCCGCCACCGGGATGCCGGCCGCCGCGATGGCGACCTCCCGGCCGGTCGCCGGCGTCGCGCGGCCGATCCCGGTGACGCAGCTCGGTCAGGTCGCGGCCGATCGTCGGCCGCGTGCCGGTGGCGCCGACCACGGCCACGGCGGGGATTTCCCCGGCGCTGGCCGGGCGCCTGCACCTGCAGCCGCCGCCGGCCGGCGTTCCGCGCTCCGGCGCGGCCGGCCGCGCCAGGACCGGCGATCGCCGCCAGCGCCTTCCGTCCCGGCGCCGCGCCGATGCGCAATCCCGCCATCAGGGGGGCCACCGTCAACGGGAACGTACCCGTGCCGGCGATGATCCCGCACGCCGGGCCGGCCAATCGGGCGCCCGTCGCGGCGATCGGGCGCCCGCATTGCCGCCGCTCGCCGCGCCGGGCTCGCGCGCGGCGGTCGTCTCACCGGGCGGGGCCCCTGGGCCGGCCATCGCGCCGCATCCCCCAGGCACCGTCACGAACCCGGTTCAGCGGCCCAGTCAGCCGCCGGCGATCGGCGGCGAGCACGGACCCGTCCCGGCCACCGTGCATCCCGCCGCCCCGGCGTTGCCGCGCGGTCCGGTCGAACCGCATCCGGGGCCGACGCCGCAAGCCAATCTTCGGCCGGCCGCCCCGCTCGGCATCCATCCACCGGAAGCCGCACGACCGCCAGAGCACCTCGCCGCGCCGGCGTCTCCGCCCGCGATGCACCCGGCCGCGCCGGTGCCTGCCTTCCATCCACCGCCCGCCGCCGCGGTCCGCCCGGTCGTGCCGCCGCAGGCCGCAATCAGGGCGCCGCCGCCGCAGGCGGCCATCAAGCCAGTCCCGGCGCCAAGCTTCCATCCGCCGACGATGGCGGCGCCCGCGCCGGTGCGCCCGCCGCCATCGTTCAACCGGCCGCCGCCGCAAGTGCAGATCGCTCATCCGGCGCCGCCGAGCTTCCATCCGCCGGCGCCGGCGGCAGCGCCGGTCATGCGCGCGCCCCCGCCGCGCCCCGCGGCGCCGCCCAACCGGCAGGAGGAGCGCCGGCCCCAACCTTGATAGGTCGGATGCTCAATGGGCGATCAGTCCGCGCAGGCGCAGTTCGTCGAGATCGAGTTCCTGTTCCAGGGATTGCAGGATCTCATCGTGGATGTCGCCAGCACGGTGCATGGCGAGCAACCGCGCTCGTTCGGCCTCCAGCGCCTCCAGCCTGAGCGACAGCCGCGCGGCGCGCTCCGCCCGTGCCGCGCCGCCGCTCTCGTGCGTCCGCGCCGCCTGGCCGGCCCGCTCGCGGTATTCGGAGATCAGATCGCGGGCGATCGGGCCGACGATCTCGTCGTTCCCCCGTTCCTCGATGAGCCGGAGCGACGCGCGCTCCATCTCCGCGCGGGCTTGCGCCACGGGCGGCACTCCGTCGTGGTCCGTCGGCCGTGCGACGCCGAGCCACTGGATCACTAGCCCGAGCGTGGTGCCCTGCAGCAGCACTGTTACCAGAATGACGAAGAACGTCAGGAACAGGATCAGATCGCGACCCGGAAAATCCACCGGCAGCGCCAGCGCGATCGCGAGGCTGACCACGCCGCGCATCCCGGCCCAGGCGATCACCAGCACGACCCCCGGCGCCGGGGCGGGATCGCGCGTCCGCATCCGGCGGCGAGAGCAGCCGGGGCAGGTAGGTGGCGGGGAACACCCAGGCGAAACGCGCCAGGGTCATGGCCGCCGTGATGAGCAGCGCCAGTGGGATCAGCTCCAGCGCGCCAGCCGCGCCGAGGCGCTCCAATACCCCGTTCAGCGACAGGCCGATCAGGACGAACACCAGGGCTTCGAGCACGAACACCGCGACGGACCAGGTCGCGCGCGCCTTGACGCGGGTGGCGGAGGTCATCCCCACGTGCTGATACCACCCCACCGTCAGCCCGCAGGCCACCGTCGAGAGGACGCCGGACGCCTCCACCGCCTCGGCCGCCATGTAGCTCGTCCAGGCCAGCAGGAAGCTGGCGACGATCTCGAGGTTCGGATCGTGCAGCCGGCGGAACAGCCACGAGCTCACGCGCCCGAAGACGAACCCGATCGCCGAGCCCGGCCACGGCGACATAGACGAACGTGGCCGCCGCCGGGAGCGGGGAGAAGGTGCCGGTCAGCGCCGCGGCCACCGCGAACCGGTATAGCACCAGCCCGGAGGCGTCGTTCACCAGGCTCTCGCCCTCGATGATGGTCCGCAGTCGTCGCGGGATCCGCAGGTGTTCCAGCACCGACGCCGCGGAGACCGCGTCGGGCGGCGAGATGATCGCCCCGAGCGCGAAGCAGGCGGCCCACGGCAGGACGGGGACCAGCAGCTTGAGCACCACCGCCACGATCAGCGTGGTGAACGCCACGCAGCCGATCGACAGCAGCAGGATGGGCCGCAGATTGGCCCGGAAGTCCCGCCAGACGGTGAAGAACGCACTCGACTGCAGCAGCGGCGGCAGGAACAGCGCCAGGATCAGCCCCGGATTGAGCGCCAGGTGCGGCGCGCCGGGCACCAATGCCAGCGCCATTCCGCCCATCACGTAGGCCGCCGACGGGGGGATCCGCAGCCGCCGCGCCGCCAGGGCGAGCAGCACGGCCGCCGCCAGCAGTACCAGGATCAGACGAAAGACAAGGACCGGCTCCATCATCGCAACATAGCCGGTAGCGAGCGCGCCGCAGAAGCAGCCCCGTCGTACGTCCGGGGAAGGCTCAGGCCTCGTGGTTCAGCCGCAGCCCGGCTTCCTCCCACGGGATCGCGACCAGCTCGCCTCGCCCGGACAGCGTGATGTAGGCCGTCCTGAGATCGGCCCCGCCGAAGCAGATGTTGGTGGTGAACATGTCGCCCGTCATGACCTGCCGCTTCATCCGCCCATCGGGCGCAATCACGCTGATGCAGCCGGTGAGCAGTGTCGCGACGCAGATATTGCCCTCGGCGTCCACCGCCAGGCTATCGAACCGCACATGGCCGCCGATGCCATGCACCAGCCGTCCACCATGCGGGGAGGGGAAGCCGTGCTTGCGGATCATCCCAGGCCCGGCGAGGTCGAACGCCCAGAGCCGGGTGGTCTCGGTCTCGGCCACGTACAGCGTCTTGCCGTCGGGCGAGAGGCCGACCCCGTTGGGAGTGAACAGCGGATAGGCGACCTGCACGATGCGCGACCCGTCGGCGGCGGCGTAGTAGACCGCGCCGTGGTCGCGGTCTCGCTCGCGGCTCTTGCCGAGATCGCTGAAATAGAACCCGCCGTTTGTGTCGAACACGATGTCGTTCGGCCCGTTCAGCCGGAAATCGCCGCACCGGTCATACAGCACGCGCAAATCGCCGCTCGCCGGGTCCACCCGCTCGATCCGGCCGCCCTTGTAGTCGAGCGCGGGCAGGACCGGTCGCAGGAAACCGGATTCCTCGCGCCACTGGAAGCCGCCGTTGTTGCAGACATAGATCGCGCCGTCGGGACCGATCGCGAGGCCATTGGGCCCACCGCCGGTCGTGGCGAGCACCGAGACGGCGCCGTCCGGCGTGATGCGGCTGATGGTCTGCCGCTCGATCTCCACCAGGATGACGGACCCGTCCTTCATCGCGATCGGTCCCTCGGGAAACCGCAACCCCCTGGCCACGACACGCTGCTCGCTCATGCCTGATATCCCCCGCTGGCGTTGTGGGCATCAGCCTAGCCGATCCGTACCGGGGGGAAAGCCGGGCGCTCACTATTCCGCCAGTGGAAGGAACCCCTTCCGTGCTGAACCGTCTTTCTGCGCGAACCTGCAACGACGGAGGCAAATTCATGCGGGCCCGATCCCTGCTCCTGATGTCCGCCAGCCTGGCGATCCTGGCGTGGGGCGCGGGCACGTCCGCGTCCGCGCAATCCGTCGTCGTCACCCAGCCGAACGGGACACGCCAGGCAATCCCGCTGGCGCCGGCTGCTCCCCCGCCCGTCGTGATGACCCCGCAATCCGCGCCGCCGCCGGCCATGCCGCCGCAAGCCATGCCGCCGCAAGCCATGCCGCCGGCTGGGCCGATGGGGCAGGGGACGTTGGGAAGCGTCGCGGTCGGCGGCTCGCTGGCCGTCCCCGGCGGGCCGCCGCCGATCGTCATCCAGGGCTCCGGCGTCGGGCAAACCACCGACTGCGCGGGGCGCGACGTGGAGATCGACGGCAGCGGCGGGCATCACGTGTTGCGCGGCGGCTGCCGTTCCATCGCCATTCGCGGCAGCAACAACGTGGTCGACGCCGAGATCCTGCCCGGCACGCGCATCGCCATGATGGGCAGCGACAACCAGGTCGCCTTCGTGCTCGCCGAGCCCGGCCCCGACCCGATCGTCTCGGTGGCGGGCAACAACGACCGGGCGTGGCGGGTGCAGCGGCTCGGCGAAGCGCCGAACAGCGGGATCGAGGTCGGCGCGGCCGGCATCACCGTTCCTGGCGGCGCGGGCGCCAAGGTGACGGAGATGCCGAGCGTGCCGCAACTCATGCAGCAGCTCGGCGCGGTGCAGACCGAGCAGGGCACCCTGGTGCAGATGTCCAACGACGTGCTGTTCAATTTCGACAGCGCGGCGATCCGCCCAGACGCGGCGCTCAAGCTGACGCAGCTTGCCCAGCTCATCGACCAGCTGCATCCGCCCGGCCTGCGCATCGTCGGCAATGCCGACAACATCGGCACCGATCCCTACAATATGGACCTCTCGCTGCGGCGCGCCCGCTCGGTGGAGAACTGGCTCATGGCGAATGGCGGCGTGCGCGTGGCCGGCATGGAGGTGAAAGGCGATGGCTTCCATGATCCGGTCGCCCCTAACCAGAACCCCGACGGCACCGACAACCCCGCCGGCCGGCAGAAGAACCGTCGGGTGGACGTGCTGATCGAGAAATAGCCGCTACAGCCCCTTTTCCACCATATCCAGCAGGCGCTGGCCGAGCAGGTCGGTCTGCGTGCGGGGAAGGTTGCGCAGCGGTCCGTCGATAACGAGCATCGCCAGGCCGTGCACCGCCGACCAGGCCAGGTATTCCGCGCCGGGGCGACGCTCCTGGGGCAACACCCCTGCCGCGATTAGCCGGTCGAGAGCCGCGCCCAGCAACTGAAACGGATCGAGGCCGCTGCTCCCGGCTTGGTCGGGATCCGGGGCGCCCGGCGAGGCGCCGGGAACCGCGAACGCGGTGCGGAACAATCCCGTCTCCGTCTGCGCGAACCGCAGATAGCCAGTCCCAATCGCCCGCAGGCTGGCGCGGGCGAAGTCGGCGGGATCCGCCGTGCGGCTCAGCCGGGCCAGCTCGCTCTCCATCGCGACGGCCAGGGCTGACAGCGCCGCCGAGCGGACCGCTTGCAGCAGGGCTTGCCGACTGGCGAAATGGCGATACGCCGCATTCGGCACCACGCCCGCGCGCCGCGTGGCCTCGCGCAGCACCACCGCGTCGGGGCCGCCGCCGCGCGCCAGCTCGATCCCGGCCTCCACCAGCGCCCGTCGCAGATCGCCGTGGCGATACGAACCTCTGGCGGCCGGACCAACTGCCTCGGGCATCACCGATCCTTGATGTGGACATCGTGCATCGTCATTGACATGGTATTGTGGACGCTGTTCACAATGGCACGACGCCACATGCCGAGCCCGCCCGTTCGGCACCCGTCCAGCCATGAAAGGGGAACGCCATGCAGATCCAACCGTACCTGTTCTTTGACGGCCGTTGCGACGAGGCGGTCGAATTCTATCGGCGCGCCCTCGGCGCCGAGGTGACGATGCTCATGCGCTTCAAGGAGATGCCCGACCCGCAGCCTGGCATGATCCCGCCAGGAGCCGAGGACAAGGTGATGCACGCCAGCATCCAGATCGGCGAGACGACGGTGCTGGCGTCGGACGGTCATTGCCAGGGTCAAGCGAGCTTCCAGGGCTTTGCGCTGTCGCTCACCGCGGCCGACGAGGCCGAAGCCAAGCGGCTGTTCGCCGCCCTCTCGGACGGCGGACAGGTGCAGATGCCATTGGGAAAAACCTTCTTTTCCTCGCAGTTCGGCATGGTCGCCGACCGCTTCGGCGTGTCGTGGATGGTCTACGTGGCACCATGAGGCCCAGCCCCATAGGCGCGAACTTAACGCGCCCGGCCCCCGCTCAAACTTCCACTTGGCTGACCAGCCTCCGCTCTGCGGAGTGACGAGGGTTTGAGTTTGCAGTCGACCCAAGTCGGCCGTCTGACGAGCGAGCGATCCCGGAAGCAGACATTCATCCGGCGACCCCGAACGACTGTTCTGCGCCCAAAACTCGCCGTTCAATGCCGCGCTCGTGCTTCCTGATTGCAGACGTTAGTTCAGCAAGGCAGCATGTTAAAGCAGTAGAGGAGGCTAGGTTGGGACGTGTCAGGGTCGCGGGGTTTTCGGTGTCTCTAGATGGGTTCGGAGCGGGCCCGGATCAAAGTCTTCAGGACCCTCTGGGAAAGCGCGGGAGGGAGCTCCACAGCTGGTTCTTCGGAACGAAGACGTTCAAGGCCATGATCGGCGAGGGCGGCGGCTCGGCGGGCGTGGACGAGACCTTCGCCCACCGCTCGATGGACGGCTTCGGTGCCTTCATCCTTGGCCGGAACATGTTCGGTCCTGTGCGCGGGGAATGGCTGGACGACAGCTGGAAGGGCTGGTGGGGAGACAATCCGCCCTATCACGCTCCGACGTTCGTCCTGACGCGCCATGCCCGCGAGCCGATCGTAATGGAGGGCGGCACCACGTTCCACTTCGTCACGGACGGGATCCACGCCGCGCTCGAGCGCGCACGCGACGCCGCGGGAGCACGTGACGTCAAGATCGGAGGTGGTGTCTCGACCGTTCGCCAATACCTGCAGGCCGGCCTCATCGATGAACTGCATTTTGCGCTTTCGCCCGTCCTGCTCGGACGGGGCGAGGCGATGTTCGAGGGCTTGGATCTCCCTGCCCTCGGCTACCGCGTGATGGAGTCCACTGCCACAGACCTCGCGACGCACGTCGTGCTCGGCCGCTAGAAGAACGAATTAACGTCCGCTTCTGCAGGTTCGTCGCCGGATAGCTGTCGGGTAGCGCTAACCACCCATGGCTGACGCCGACGTTACAGACGCAGAGGCAACGGCGCGAGTGGCGCGCGCGATCGTGCGAGCACCGCCTAACACGCTCGGCGCCGCGGCGGATCGCAGATGTGTCGTATGATGGAGCTGCCGGCCTGCTGCAGCCCGGCGACGGCGAAGGGGCTCAAGACGGCACCGAGAAGCGCAAACCGCAAGGCCGCATGCAGGCGCCATAGGGAAACAGGGTGGACGTGGCCAGCGCGCCCGCACAGGGGGGAGAGTCGAGGACTTCGCTTGCGCCGTCCTCGATGAGCAGAGCCAGGATCAGGTGTGAGAGGAGCCAACTTCGTGCCATGGCCGGGTCGCGCGCCATAAGCCGGTCGATGCCAAGCCCGCTCTTCAACCGCTTGAACGCGAGCTCCACCTGCCAGCGAAGTCGATAGGCCGCCAGGGCTTCCGCAGCAGTTGCCTTGTCGGCCGGCAATGAGGTGAGCACCATCAGGAACCGGGCCGACGCGAGCGTCATCGGCTGCAGCGCCATACCCAGGCCGCTGCCGAACGGAGACTCAGCGCACCCGGGCCATGAGCCAGCGCTAACCGGAGCAGGGTCTCGGCATCCTGCACGTTGCGCCGGCGGCGTAGGGCACTGCTGCGGCGGGCCGACTGATCGAGATCCAGACCGGGAGGTAGACGCGCGGTCAGGTCCGTCCATTGAGAGGCTATGCCGGGTGTGGGGAGCGATGGTGCCTGCATCCGCTCCGAGAATCACACACGTCCGCGTCGCTTCCAGCCTTAAGTTCGCGCCTATGAGGCCCAGCCCCTCTCCCGCCTCGGCGGGGGAGGGGAGCCGTTACCCCGGCGAGGCGCCCTGCGTCTGCACCTGCAGCATGTAGAGCGACTGGCTCGCGCACATGATGAGGTGGTCCCGCTTCGGCCCGCCGAACGCGACGTTGGCGCAGACCTCCGGCAGGCGGATGCGGCCGAGCAGCTTGGCCTGGGGCGTGAACACCAGCACGCCCGCGTAGCCGAGCGGCGCATTGGAGGCGCACCACAGATTGCCGAACACGTCGGCCCGCATTCCGTCCGGGCCGCAATGCACGCCGTCGACCATCATGTCGGTGAACACCCGTTGATTGGCGAGTTTCTGGCCCTGGACGTCGAAGGCGTAGATCACGCCCTTGCCGCCGTCGCCGGTGTCGCCCGGCCCCTTGCCGGTGCTGATGAGGTAGAGCGTCTTGTAGTCCGGCGAGAAGCAGAGCCCGTTGGGATCGGGCACCTGGTCGCCGGGCACCACCACGTCGAGCCGGCCGCTCGGGTCCCAGCGATAGGTGTTGGTCGGCAGCTCCCGCTTCTTGCCGCCGATCACGCCGGCATCGGGCTGGCCGATGCGCGGATTGAGCAGGCCTTGCGGGTTGGTCGGACCGCCGGCGTCATCGGGATGGCCCTCGGAGAGACGGTCGCCATAGGGCGGGTCGGTGAACCAGATGCTGCCATCCGGGTGCGGCACGAGGTCGTTGGGCGAGTTCAGCCCCTTGCCCTCGAAATTGTCGGCAATCACCGTCATCGTCCCGTCGTGCTCCCAGCGGATCACGCGGCGATGATAATCCTCGGTCGAGAGCTGGCGGCCCTGGAAATCGAACGAGTTGCCGTTGCTGTTGTACGACGGCTTGCGGAATGTCGTGACGCGGCGGTCGTCCCAGAGATAGCGATACTGGGTGTTCGCCTGCACGTCACTGAACACCAGGTACTGTCCTTCGCTCGACCACGCGGGACCTTCCGCCCAGAGAAAGCCGGTCCAGATCCGGTGGATCGCGGTGATGCCGAGCAGGTATTGCTTGAAGGCGTCGTCCACCACGATGATGTCCGGATCGGGAAAGATGTCCGGCTGCGCGTGGCGCCCCCATTGGCGCGGCGGGGTGGTGACGACGCTCGGCGGCGTCGGCCGGCTGGCGCTCGGCTGCTGCGCCAGGGCCGCGAGCGGCGCCGTGGCGGCGGCGAATGTCAGGCCGGCGGTGCCCTTCAGCACCCGCCGGCGCGCCAGGTTGGCGCTGCGACGATTCCAGGCGATCCCGTTCTCGATCATCGTTCCCTCCGTTGCGCGGCGGGGATGAAACTCAGATGTCCGCCGCCTCCACCGCTGCCACGTCCAGCAGCCGCTCGATGACTTCAGGCTCCTGCGCGCCGGCGATCGCGTGGCGGCCGGAGATCACGAAGCAGGGCACGCCGTTGATCCCCAGCCGATGGGCGCGGAGATTGTCGGCGTGGATCACGTCGAGATCCTCGTCCCCGGCGAGGTAGCGGCGCGCGGCGGGCGCGTCCAGGCCCAGCGCGTGGGCGATCGCGGCCAGCACCTCGATGTCGCCGATGTCGAGCCCGTCGGTGAAATGCGCGGAGAACAGCGCCTCGGCCGTCTCGCTCGCCCGGCCGAAGCGGGCGGCCCAGCGCACCAGCCGGTGCGCGTCCACGCTGCTCGGCGTGCGGCGGATGCGGTCGAAGCGGAACTGCACGCCCTCCACCCGGCCGATCTCGGTGATCGAGGCATAGAGCCGGCGCGCCCGATCCTCGCCGCCGAACTTGCGGACCACGTAGTCCGGACGCGCCATCCCGGCGCGCGGCATGTCGGGATTGAGCAGGAACGGCCGCCAGGACAGGTCGAACAGCAGGTCGGGCCGGCGGCGCAGGGTCCGGCTCAGGCGACGCACCCCGAGGAAGCACCACGGGCAGACCAGATCGTGCACGATCTCGATCGACAGCCTGGCCCTGGCGGGGGCGAGGACATTCATCGCGCGGCTCCGCGAACGGCGTTTCCCTCAGCCCCGCATCATCCTTGCCCAGCCCCGCCAGGGCAAGGGGAGGGCGCTATTTCACCCGCACGAAGCGCAGCGGGAAGTAATTGTCGGCCATCTGCACCAGCTCGATGTTTTTCCGCGCGGCCCAGGCGATCATCTGCTGGTGCAGCGGGATGTAGCCGAAATCCTTCTGCACGATGGCGGTCGCCCGATGGATCATTGCGGTGCGCTTGGTCGAGTCCGATTCGATGCCGATGCTCGCGATCAGGTCGTCGACCTCGGGGTTGGAATACCCGGCGTAGTTCACCTCGCCCTGCGGCAGCTTGCGGGTGGCGATGAGGTTGTAGAGCGCGTTGTGCGCGTCGTAGGTCGCCGGGGTCCAGCCCAGCAGATAGAAATCCGTGTCGTAGGCGGGCGCCTGGATCTTGCTGAAGAAGCGGATCTTTGTCTGGGCCGTCAGGTCCACCTTGACGCCGATCCGCGCCAGCATCGCCACCACCGCCGTGCAGATCGCCTCGTCGTTCACGTAGCGGTCGTTCGGGCAGTCCATGCTCATGCTGAAGCCGTCCGGGTAGCCGGCCTCGGCCAGAAGCTGCTTGGCCTTGGCGGGATCGGCCTTCGGGCGGGTGTCCTGCGCCTTGTCGTAGCCGTTCACGCCGGGGCCCCACATCTGCCAGGTCGGGTGCGCCTGGCCGCGCATGATGCGCGACGCGATGGCGGCCTCGTCGATCGCCAGCGCGAACGCCTCGCGCACGCGCGCGTCCCTCAGCGGGTTCTTGCCCTTGACGTTGGAGCGCAGCAGTTCGTCGCGCCACTGGTCCATGCCGAGGAAGATGGTGCGCAGCTCCGGCCCGGTGATCAGCTTCAGCCCGTCGGTGTTCTTGATCCGGTCCATGTCCTGCGGCGGGACGGCGTAGATCATGTCGATCTCGCCCGACAGCAGGGCCGCGACCCGCGTGGCCGCGTTGGAGATCACGTTGAATTCCGAGCGCGTGACGTTGCCCTCGAGCTTGTCCCACCAGTTCGGGTTGGCCTCGATGACGGTCCGCCGATCGGGCTCGCGGCTCACCAGCACGTAGGGGCCGGTCCCCATCGCGTGCCGGATCGCGTAGTTCTCCTGCCCGGAGCTGAGATTGACCGGCTCCAGCGCGTTGTTCTTCTCCGCCCAAGCCTTGCTCATCATCCCGAGGGTGGTGACTTCCTGGGGCAGGATCGGGTCGGGAAGGCGGGTCTCCAGGTCGACCGTCAGGTCGTCGACCTTGCGCGCCTCCTTCACCGAGGCGAGGACCGAACGCAGCACCGAATTCTGCGATTTCACGCGGCCGACCGAGAACACCACGTCCTCGGCGGTGAACGGGGTGCCGTCCGTGAACTTCACCCCCTCGCGCAGATGGAAGCGCCACGTCGTCGGGGCGGTCTGCTCCCACTTCACCGCGAGCGAAGGCTCCAGTTCGAGTGCGCGGTTCCGCCGTATCAGCGGCTCGTAGATGTTCGCGAGAAAGGAGAGCTGGACCGTCTCGTTGCGCGTGTATGGGTCCATCGACGATACGTCTCCGTCATTGGCCCAGCGGAACACGGCCGCGGAGGCGTGACCCGGCAGGGAGACCGCCGCGAGCGTCAGGGCCGCGACAAGCCTGATGAGGCGGTGAGCCATGACCCGGAATTCCCCAGTTACAGTCTCGTTCAAGGATAATTTACGCGTTTTTCACGATTCTTTGACGAATGCAAGTCCCCACCAAGCGCCGCGAGCGGGTGCTCCGACCGTTTCCCCAGCACGCGCATCCGCCGACGAGACAAATTCTTGCATCGCAAGACCAAGGTACCATCGTGTTCGACGCCGGGTCGAGATCCAATTGCTTGACGCGCCTTCCGTAAACGAGGCGTAGGCATCATTTTGCGACAGTCTGATCCGCGAGCGCCCCGATGCAGTCGGTTGCGGCCGGATCGCTTGACAGGGAGGGGGGGCGGGGGCACGTGAGAATAGTTCTGTACGCCAGCCCGTGCGGCAAGTGTACGCCAGCCCGTGCGGCAAGCCGCCCAGGCGAGGAGAGCGGATCCGTGCTGCCGGCATTGCTCATCGTGTTTCGCGAGGTCATCGAGGCGGGGCTGATCGTCGGCATCGTGCTGGTTGCCGCGCGCGGCATCCCCGGCCACTGGCGCATGATCGGCGCCGGCATCGGCGGCGGCATCGCCGGCGCGTGCCTCTTGGCGGCATTCGCCGGGGAGATCGGGTCGCTGTTCGAGGGCTCGGGGCAGGAATTGTTCAATTCCTGCGTGTTGCTGGCCGCCGTCGCCATGCTGCTCTGGCACAATGCGACGATGGCGAGGCACGGCCGGGCGATCGGCCAGGAAATCCGCAGCCTTGGCACCGAGATCGGCGCGGGCGCCCGCCCGCTGGCCGCGCTTGGGATCGTGGTCGGGGTCGCGGTGCTGCGCGAGGGTTCCGAGATCGTGCTGTTCCTCTACGGGGTCGCCGCCGGGGGCGGCAGCTCGACGGCCGCCATGCTCGCTGGCGGATTGCTCGGGCTGCTCGGCGGGGTCGCGGTCGCCTGGCTGATCTACCGCGGCCTGCTGGTGATCCCGGCGTCACGGCTGCTGTCGGTCACTGGCTGGCTGATCGTCCTGCTCGCCGCCGGCATGGCCTCCCAGGCGGTCGCGTTCCTGCAGCAGGCGGGCTATCTGGCCTTCCTCGACACGCCGCTCTGGAGCACCCGCGCGATCCTGTCCGATGGCTCCATCCCCGGCCGCGCGGCGCACGTCCTGGTCGGCTACACGGATCAGCCGAACGGGTTGCAGCTGCTCGCCTGGCTCGCCACGATCTTGCTCGCCCGGCTGTTCGCCCGTGCTACGCCGCCGGCACGCGGACATGCTCCGGCCGCACACCCATCCCGATAAGCCGCGCCGGGAAGCGGCGCAGCCACGGCACGGATGCGGCCAGCCGCAGCGCGAGTGGCGCGGACAGCTTGTCCGATGAGCCCAGCACGCGGCTGATGACGCGGTTCTGGATGGCGATCTGCATCCGCTGCGTGGCGCGCGCCGGGAATTCCCGTCGCCGCTGCACCAGCGCGAGATCGGTCTCGCTCAGCCGCCGCTCGCGCAGCGGCGCGGCGAGCAGGTTGACGGTCGCCACCGCGTCCTGGATCGCCAGGTTGATCCCCACGCCGCCGACCGGCGACATGGCGTGCGCCGCATCGCCGATGCACAGCAGTCCCGGCCGGTGCCATCGTTCCAGCCGGTCCACCGTCACGGTGAGCAGGCTCACCTTGTCCCAGGCATCGAGCTGACCCACCCGGTCGGCGAGGAACGGGAGCAGCGTGGCGATACGCGCTTGCAAGACGGGAAGCCCGGCCTCCTGAAGCCGCGCGAACCCATCCTTGGGGATGACGTAGGCGCACTGCCAATAGTCGCCCCGATTGATCAGGACCATCAGGCTGCCGGTGTCGAAGCGGCCGAATGTCTCGCTCGGGTCGGTCGCATGGCGCGGCAGGCGGAACCACAGCACGTCGATCGGTGCGCCCAGCTCCTTGCTGGCGAGCCCCGCCTTCGCCCGCACGGTCGAATGGCGGCCATCCGCGCCGATCACGAGGTCCGCGCGGATGTCGAGTTCTCCCTCGGCGGTCCGCGCGCGCAGCCCGACAATACGGCCGCCCTCCTCGATCAGCTCCTGCGCCTCGGCGCGCATCATCAGTCCGAACTTCGGCAGGCGGCGCGCGTGATCGGCCACGAAATCGAGGAAATCCCATTGCGGCATGAACGCGATGAATTTGCACCTGGTCGGCAGGTGGCGGAAATCGGCGATCCGCAGCACGGTGTCGCCGACCTGGCCGATCAGTTCTTCCGCCTTCTGGTGCGGCAGGCGCAGGAATTCGTCCAGTAGCCCAAGCTCGTCGATCACCTGCAGCGTCGAGGGGTGGATCGTGTCGCCGCGGAAGTCGCGCAGGAAGTCGGCGTGTTTCTCCAGCACCAGCACCTCGACCCCGGCGCGGGCCAGCAGGAATCCGGCCATCATGCCCGCCGGGCCGCCACCGGCGATGCAGCAAGTGACGGTTCGATCCGCCATGCGCCCGGCCCCGTCCGTCAACTCCGTCCACCGACCGGCAGCAGCGCGCCGGTGACACCACTTGCCGCGTCGGAGAGCAGGAACAGGATCGCCTCGGCGACCTCGGTGGGCTTGACCCACAGGGCAGGGTCCGCGTCGGGCATCGCCGCGCGGTTCTGCGGCGTGTCGATCGTGCCGGGCAGCACGGCGTTGACCCGCACCCCGTCACGCTTCAGCTCGTCGGCGAGGCTCTCGGTCAGCCGCAGCACGGCCCCCTTCGACGAGGCGTAGGCCGCCAGCCCCTCCGGCGCGCGCAGGGCGGCGGCGGCGCCGATCGCGACGAGGCTGCCCTTTCCAGCTTGCCGCATCGCGGGGACCACGGCGCGATACAGGTTCAACGCGG
Organism: uncultured Alphaproteobacteria bacterium; assembly: GCA_963799825.1. GTDB lineage: Bacteria > Pseudomonadota > Alphaproteobacteria > Acetobacterales > Acetobacteraceae > JAFKFI01. The sequence continues at coordinate 1,106,518 of CAWCYL010000004.1, read as the reverse complement.
TTTTCAGGTTGAGGCCGAACATCTGGTCCCACAGCTCCGGCCCGGATTCGGCAAGTGAGCCCATTGCGAAGCCGCCGACCGTGTTCACCACCCCGTCGATGCGGCCAAGCTCCCGGCCGACCCGCTCGGCGATGGTGGCGCAGACCGCCGGATCCAACAGGTCGCAGCCGGTCAGCGAAAGATGCCGCCCGGCGTCGGGCAGGGAGCCGATCAGGGCTTCCAGCGGCGCCTTGACGGCATCGACCGCCGCCACGCGCGCGCCGCGCTCGGCGAGCAGACGGATGACCGCGCTACCCACATTGCCGGCGGCGCCGGTGACGATGATGGTCTTGTCGGTGAACGCCATAAAAGCTTCCTTCAGATCGGCGCGTGTCTCGCGGCGCGCAGGATGGCCTTGTCGGCCAGCGAGAGGAACAGGAAAACCAGGCAGACGCGCCCGAGCGGGTCGAGTTCGTCGAGACCCGCCCACGCCAGCACGATGCCGCCGAACAGCCAGACCGGCCAGCAGGCGAGCAGAAGGAGAGCGGTCGCGACAGGGCGCGGCAGGGGCCTCACGGCACCGTCGCACTCGCGGGATCGGCATGGAACACCAGCAGATCGCCGCGCCGCTCGACCTCGCCGTCGAGCCGCACGCGTACCGCGACCAGGCGGCGCAGCGCGTCCGGCATCGCGGTCCCGCCGGGGCCGGCGAGCAGGAAAAAGGACGAACCCTCGACGGGGCCGGTGCTGACGAACACCGGCGGGATGCCGCCGATCAGGCAGAGACTCGCGCAGGCCTTGTGCGCCAGACCGGAGCCAGGCCGCATCGCGCCGACATAGCACTTGCCGTCGCAGATTTCTCCCGCGATGCGCCAGCGGCCGAGCGGCCGAGCGGCCGAGCGGCACGGGAGGTTCGGCGGCCTGGGCGTTCGCCTCGATGACGCGCAGCCCATCATGCGGATCGACCTGCATTTCGTCGATACTGCCGCGCCTGAGGAGCAGACCACTGGCCTCGACCAGCCGCCCGTCCATCGAGGCGGGATCGACCGGCAGCCCTTCCTTGCCGATGCCGGACAGCAGGATGGTGTGCCCGCGCGGATGCGCCGCATCGGGTGCCAGCTGGAGGAGGGGGTAGGGGCGCGCGGTGAGCACGCCGCGACTGGTCTGCACGCCCGCCCAATCGAAACTGCCACCGCCCGGATCGTCGGCGCTGGCCGCGATCGCGAGCCCGAGCAGCACGAACCCGGCCACCGCTGGCAGAAGGATCGCAACCAGGAACAGCGCCAGCCGACGGGGGATGCGGTTCGCCCAGCCGACGAAGAACGCGTCGTTCATGCTTGTACCACGATCAGCGGCTCGACCCACGTGCCGGGCGGGTTGGGCCGGGGATCGAGCAGGACGCGCTCGCCGTCGAGCCGCAGTCGATACGTAGCAATCCGCTCGGTGTAGGGCGGCGGCGCGCAGCCATCCTCCAGCCGGTATTGAAAACCGTGCCACGGACAGGTGATGCAGCCGTCGATCACGCGGCCCTCGCCGAGCGGGCCGTTCTGATGAGCGCAGAGATTGCTCACCGCCGAAAGCTTTCCCTGGTGGCGAAAGATCGCCACCGGCTCGCCGTCGCGCCGATGCACGACAACTGCGCGGCCTTCTTCCACCCCGTCGATCCGGGCCGCGTCCAGCCAGCCATCATCCCCGATCGCTGCCCAGTTGGAATCGCGCCGGCATTCGCGCCGCCCTGCGATGGCGTGCAGGCCACACACACCGACGGCACTTGGCATCACGAGGGTCGCAAGGAGCGGGTTGCGCTGATCCTGCAGCACGCCGAACGCGACGTGCAACACCACCGAGGCACAGGCGAGATAGATCAGCATGTGCAGCGCCTTCCAGACCGGCGGGGTCAGGAAGGCGAGCCAGAAATCATGGGTGGTGGCGGCGAGGACGCAGAGGATCGCCAGCGCCAGCAGCCCGAACGGGATGAACGGCAGGCCGTGCCATTGGGCAAAACTGGTGTCGGCTTGCAGCACCGCCAGGGTCGGCGGCAGCGGGCTGTAGGCGAAATACCAGCCCAGCGCCTGCGAGGCGTGGCCCAGCGCGACGACGCAGGTGAGCACGCCGAAATGCCGGCGATTGTAGAGCAGCGGCAGGAACCGCCGGTCGAGCCGCGCGAGCGGGCCGATGCAGAGGATGAGGCTCAGCAGGATGAATGCGCAGCCCCATACGCCTGCATCGCCAGGGTCGCGTCGTCGAGCGGCAGGGTGACGGTCTGCAACAACGGCCCGAGCCGGAAGAATGCCAGGAGATAGGCCGCAATGGCGGCAAGCAGCACCGCGTCGTAGACGGGGGTCCGGTAGCACCGGAACCGAAACTGCATTTCAGCCCTCATCGTCCACCACTGCCGGGTTGCGGAGCGGTCGAAGCTCTCCGCGGGCGACCAGATCGGGCAAGATGAAGGCGTAGCGGCCCAGCATGTTGATGTGGTCGAATCCGAGCGGTGAGAGTCGGGCCACGTCTTCCGCGCGCACGTCAATGCGCCAGAAGCGCGTGCCGCCGATATCGGCCAGGCGAGGGCTGAACTGGTAGCCGAGCAGGTGGAAGATGCCGAAGATCCCGTCGGTGTAGGCGCCGCTGTCCGACATGATCTCAGTCGGCTGCAGCTCGGTTTGCTGCTCCAGCACGACCGAGAGCAGGCTCAAGCTATCGCGCAAGGTGTCGGGCACGGTGATGCCGTTGAGCCCGGTGAACTGGTCGGAGACAAGATTGTAGAACGTGACCCCGCGCTCCTGGCCGTAGTAGCGCGGGTTCGGCCCCGAGTGGATTGTGCGAACCGGCACCACGAAGCGCAGCCCGTCGGCAGAGGCCACGTCGCCGCCGCCCCAGACATGTGCGAGTGGGACACGGTTCTGGGCGGCGACCAGGGCGGCATTGGCCCGCGTCAGGGTTCGGCACGGATGTAGTTCTGCCGCACCCAGCTCAGGCGCGACCGGCGCAGCGCCGAGCGCGACGGACCGCAGCATGGCGGGCAGGAAACGCAGCTTGCCGGTTTGGGCTCGTAGCTCGGTGAAATAGAGATCACCGAGCGGTCGGACGATGGCGTCGATCTGCTCCAGCGCCGCCGCCAGTCTCGCACGCGGCACGATGGCGAATGCCGCCTCGCGCACGACATCGTCTTTCACCGCTTCGTCCATCAACACGCCGCCGGCACGGCGGAGCTGGAGGGCAGCGGCATCAAGATCGCGGATGGTGCGCAGCCGGGCCTTCTTGCCGACCTTGGCTGCGTCCGTGAACAAGGTGGTGGCCACGATGTCGAACAGGTCCAGCACATCGTCTTGCGCAGTCCCTTCCAGCGTCCACACGAAGGCGAGCAGCGTCGCCGTGCGCCGTTCCAGCGGCATTCGCGCCATGGCTTGCGCCTTGGCGACCGTCGCAAACCGGGCGAGTGCCGTGACCCGGCCGGACGGCACGTGGTCGATGGCCGGCAGGCCCCAGGGTCAGCATTCGAACCTCGTCGAGCCGACCAATGGCGCGGGACAGTTCGGTGCCGCTGCGCAGGCAGGGGCCGTCACGCAGACGGTCGAGTGGGCTGGGTCGGCCTCCGTCGCCGGCAACCAATAAGGCACCAAGCCGCACCCGCTGTTCGCGCGTCACGTTGCGGGCGAGCGTCTGCCAGAGGCGGCGGGCGGCCCGCGTGCGAATGCGAGCTAACTAGGCGCTCGAGAGCCGACGCCCCCGGGAGCAGCACCTTCTTCGTCACCAGCCACATGGTCGCACGGTCGAACAACGCGCTCGGCCGGTCCGTACCCGTCCAGCAAAGCGCGTAGAGCCAACGGGCCAAAGGAAAGCGGGCGGCAGGATCGGTGAACTCGCGGTAGCCGTGGCGCTCCTTGATCTCCGCCGAATGCAGCCATCGACCCCGGGCCGTGGCGTATCGAGTGAGGCAACCCGCATCAGGGATACCAAGCTGCTGAGCCACATGGCCCGCGACGCCGCCCGGGACAGCGGCAGGCTCATCCAGGAACGTGCCCAAGAAACGCACCGTGCCGAGCTGGACGGCAAACCCGAGCCGCATGTGATCCCAACGCTTCGTGCCAGCCAGCTCGCGATCGGCGTCGTCCAGGGGGAAGTGCCGTGCGAGCTGGTCCGCGCTCGGTTCGCCGGGCATACCGGCCATATCGCCGTTCCTGCTCGGCCGTCAGGAACGAGACCGGCACCCGCTCAGCCGAGACGCGTGAGGGTGCTATTCATCACACGCGGCCGGCGACCATCGCGACCTCAAGGGCGCGGTAGACGCTGGTTCGGCCGATGCCGAGCCGGCGCGCAATGGCAGCAGATCCCAGCTTCTCCTCGTGTCGCAGGCGCCTGACTTCGGCGGCGTCAATGCTGGGCTTGCGTCCCTTGTAGACACCGCGCGTCTTGGCCAACGCGATGCCTTCGAGCTGGGGCTCGCGCCGCAGGTTGGTCTCAAACTCGGCAAACACGCCCAGCATGTCGAGGAACGCCTTGCCAGCCGCGGTTCCGGTGTCCACGGGCTGCTCGGTCGCGCAGTGCCACGCCGCGGCCCTTCAGCTCGTGTACGATGTCCTGCAGGTCTCTCATCGAGCGGACGAGGCGATCGATGCGGGTCACAACCAGGGTGTCTCCGGGCTGCACGAAGTCGAGCAGCACCTGCAGCTCAGTTCGCCCATCGCGGCGGGAACCGCTGGCCTTCTCAGCGCGAACGACAGTGCAGCCGGCCGCCTTGAGGGCTGCACGCTGGATCGTAAGATCCTGGTCGAGAGTGCTGACGCGTGCGTAGCCGTAGAAGGCCATTTTGTTCAGAAAGGGTCTAGCAGTTCGCTGAAAAACTGCGAAAGCGGGTAGCAGATTGTGCGACGTTGGCGCGGGTTCCTGGTTTGTGCGGCTCTCTCGCCCGCAGTCCGGTTTCTGAGCTGGCCTGAGGGGCGAATTCGCGTGTCGATCAGACAGACTCCTCCCTCACGCGCTCATCAGTTTGGGAATGCGGATCAGATTATAGCCGATCAGATTGAGCAGGAAGTCAGCGCCGACCCGAGCAATCCCGCGATGCTTGGTTCTGCGCATCGTGCCGTGTTGCTTGCCCCAGCCGAAGATGCACTCGATCTTGGCCCGTCGCGTCTGCGACATGCGGTAGCCTGGATGTCGCGTCGTGCGCCCGTCGATGCCGCTGCGCCGCCGCTTGCCAGTCTTGGTCACCGCATCGTTGCACGCCACGTGCGGCGTCACCTCCATGTCGCGCAGCGCCGCCACGTGTTCCGCCGTGTCGTAGGCCTTGTCCTCGCCCACGGTGATGCGACGACCGGCCGCCCTCTGCCTGGCCTTCAGCATCGCTTCCGAGGCCCGGCGTTCGGCCGTGCCATCGGCTTGCGTTACCCGGCCAGCGACCGCCAGCCCATGCCGGTTCTCCATGACGGCGTGGCCCATATAGGAGAGCTTCGCCTCGCGACCGGCGGCCTTGCGGTAAAGCCAACTCTCCGGATCGGTGACGCTGGCATGGGTGTCGTTCTTGCGCTGCTGGCCGCGAAAATTGTTGCCGTCCGTGTCATCGCTGCCATCCTTGGGGCGAAAGCTCTTCTGCGATGCCCACGCCTCGATCAGCGTGCCGTCCACCGAGAAGTGCTCGTCCGAGAGCAGCGGCTTGACCTGTGGATGGTCCAGCAGCCTGGTCATGAACTTCTGGAAGATGTCGCCGCTCTGCAACCGCTCGCGGTTCTTGGTGAAGGTCGTGGCATCCCACGCGGGGTCATCGGGCGACAGGCCCACGAACCAGCGATACAGCAGGTTGTAATCCAACTGCTCCATCAGCTGACGCTCCGAGCGAATGCCGTAAAAGACCTGCAGCAGCAACGCACTCAGCAATTGCTCGGGCGGGATGGAGGGGCGACCGTCGCGCGCATACAGCCGGCCGAGGCTCGGGCTGAGCTCCATGAGAACGTCCCGAACCAGCTGTCGCACCCGCCGCAGCGGATGCTCGGCCGGAACTCGGCTCTCCGGCGAAAGATAGGAGAACAGCCTACCCTGATCCCGGAACCTGCCGCGCATGACGCCTCCGCCCGCTCTCAACAGATCCGTGGAATCATTCCGCATCGCGTCGGAGCAAGGGGTTTTTCAGCGAACTGCTAGACCCAGAACGCTACCGTTCCAGAATGACAGAAGCAACCCTAATGGCACGGAAAAAGTGTCCCATGCAGCCGTTCCGCAAGGGTCTGCCCCAACGGGGCTATGCCCGCTTGTGGTGGATTGCGGTCCGTCGCCTTCTGGCCATGATGGAGCGGAAGCAGATGCTTGAGAGCAGGCTGGGTAGGAGCGCATTGTGCCGAACGAGCAGATCACGATCCGAACGCGCGACGGTGAATGCACTTTGCACGTCGCGACGCCGGCGGGCGATGGGCCGTGGCCAGCCGTCATCTTCTATATGGACGCAGGCGGCATCCGGCCTGCAGCTGTTGAGATGGCGCAGCGGCTTGCGGGCGCCGGCTACGTCGTGCTGCTGCCCGATCTATTCTACCGTTATGGCCCGTACGGGCCATTGGTGCCCAAGGAGGTGTTCGCGGGCGACGTCCGCGCGATTCTCGGGCCGATGATGGCCACAACCGGCAACGACAAGGCCGCCGAGGATACGGAGGCCTTCCTCGCCTATCTCGACACGCGCGGCGACGTCGCTGGCCGCAAGGTCGGCGCGGTGGGCTTCTGCATGGGCGGCGGCATGGCACTCGCCGCGGCGGGAACCTATCCTGATCGCTTCGGGGCGGTCGCGAGCTTCCACGGCGGCAATCTCGCAACCGACGCGCCAGCCAGCCCCCACCTGTTCGCGCCGAGCCTGAAAGCCGAGGTCTATGTTGCCGCTGCCGAGAACGACGGCAGCTACCCACCTGAGATGGCAGAGCGATTTGAGAAGGCACTGGCGCAAGTCGGCGTGCGCTACCGGGCGAAGACCTACCCCGCAGCGCACGGCTGGATGAAGCCAGATTTCCCCGTGTACGATCATGCCGCCGCTGAGCGCGGCTGGACCGAGATGCTCGCGCTCTTCGGCCGGAACCTGCACCGAGGTAAATGACCGCCGGCGGAACTGATCGAGCGTCCGCTTTCGGCGCACGCTCCGTGTCCGTTCGGCGGTAGCTACTGGTCGGAAGCAGCGGCGGTGCGCCGCCAGCCAGCTAACGAGCCTCTTTGCTCCGCTGAACTGCAATTTTGGTTCCGCCGCTACCGGACCCCCCTAGACCATCTTGGCGCGGGTCCAGGAGACCGGCTGACAGCTGGCGCTCATGGCAGGTCCAGTCAGGGCGGAGCGAGCCGGACGGGAAGGATTTCGGTGGGACCGTTCAGCCGTGTGGCGATGGCGGCGAGCAGCGCCAGCGGCAGCAGCGCCGCGAGTGCCAGCCAGATCCGCCGATGAGCGCAGCGATGCCACCGCCGCACGGTCAGTGCCGCCGCTCGAGCACCAGCCAACGCACGAGCACGAGCGGCCAGATGAGGATCAGTCCCGGCACCAGCAGCGGCCGGAACGCATAGGCTCTCGCGGCTCCCGGATCGACCCGGTCGAGGCCGACCAGCAGGAACGCCGCCGCGATCGCGATCCCGGCGACGTATCCGGTCAGCACCTGGTGGATCGTCTCGGCCATCGCTCCCCGTTCGTTGTATCCCCGCGTCTCGTTACGCTGCGCCTCTCATGCCCGCAAGGCGGCGAAACGACGTGCCTCGGCCGGTGCGTGTCCGATCGCACGGCTTGCTGTATGGTCCGGGCAGGATCAGGGATCGCGCGCAATGGAGCACTATCAGCGGACATTGCTGCTGACCGGCGCAAGCCGGGGCATTGGCCACGCGACGGTCAAGCGGTTTGCCCAGGCCGGCTGGCGTGTGCTGACCGTCTCGCGCCACGGCTTCCCGGCGGAGTGCCCGTGGGAGGGCGGCGAGCGCAACCACGTGCAGATCGACCTCGCCGACATCGAGAACATGCCGGCCTCGGTCGAGGATATCCGCTCCCGGCTCGATCACGGTCGGCTCGACGCGCTGGTCAACAACGCCGCGATCTCGCCCAAGGGCCAGGACGGCGCACGCCTGGGCGCGCTGGAGACTGATGCCGCGCTGCTGCAGCACGTCTTCCGGGTCAACATGTTCTCGACCGCGCTGCTGGCGCGCGGTCTGTTTCCCGAGCTGCGTGCCGCGAAGGGCTCGATCGTCAACGTCACCAGCATCGCGGGCTCCCGCGTGCATCCCTTCGCCGGCATGGCCTACGCTACGTCAAAGGCGGCGCTGGCGGCGCTGACGCGGGAGATGGCGCATGATTTCGGCCAGTACGGCGTTCGCGTGAACGCCATCGCGCCGGGCGAGATCGACACCTCGATCCTGTCGCCCGGCACCAGCAGCATCGTCGACCACGAGATCCCGATGCGCCGCCTCGGTCAGCCCGCCGAAGTGGCGGAGACCATTTTCTTCCTCTGCACCAATGCTTCATCCTATATCAACGGCGCCGAAATCCACATCAACGGCGGCCAGCACGTGTGACCGGCGGATGCCGCGCTTGGCTCAGGCCTGCCAGCCCCGGTTGGCATGATCGGCGCGCCGCTGCCGGTCCCGAGCCCAGGCCGTGGACCCGGACGCCGTTAGCGCGATCCTGGCGACGTTCCTGGGATCGAGTGCCGCGCCAAGGAAGCCGCATCGCGCCAGTTCGAAGGTCGCGGAGAACGCCGCCGGACCGCGCAGCGAGGCGTGATACAAGGCCGCCCGCGCATTGCTGCGGAGGATCGTCCTGACGATCGGCGAGCGTGCCTTCCAGAACGCGATGTGCACCCCACCAGAGAGCGAGATCAGGCGAGCCTCGCAACGCTGCGCGAGGACTCGCAAGCTGCGGTCGGAGTGGAGCGACACATGACCGTTGCGCGGGGCGATGTACCACCAATTCGCCCTGACATTCGGCGGCTGCAGTTGGGTCGAAAAGAGCAGGACACCATCCGGCCGGACATAGGACAGAGCTTCCCGAAAGGTCGCGAGCGGGTCGCGACTATGCTCCATCACCTCGAAGGCAGTAACGAGCTCGTATCGTCGCTCTGGGCGGGCCTGATCGCCGAAGAACGGGTCGAAGCTGTCATACCGCGCGAAGCCACGGTCCCGCGCCAATCCGGCCAGTAGGCCTTCGCCCCCGCCATAATCGAGCGCCTCGACGCCAGCGCGCGCCGGTCCGACCTGCCGCACCATTTCGTCGGCAAACAGGGAGGGCCGCACGTTGGCGAACTCGGGATCCGCCTGGATATATTCGGCGTTGTAGATCCGGGCGGCGATCTCGTCGTGCGACAAGCCGTCGAGAAAATCCGTGAAGATGAAGCCGCACTCAGCGCAACGCACGTAGTCGACGTCCAGCCCGCTCGGCGCGAAGGGCGGCCGACGCCGATCCTCGCAGGTCCGCGACGCGTCAAGACGGGCGAGAAACTCGGTGCGACCGCCGCAACATTTGCACAGTAGCATGGGGCCAGGAATCCGGCCGGGGGGAGCGCAGGTTAACTCCTGCACCATTTCCAGACTACCCCCGATCATCCCCCTTGGCCCGCGGCTCTGCGTCAGCCGTTCGCCGTCGCGTAACGCGTGCGCAGCCGTTTCGGATATTCCACCGTGAAGGCCGCCGCACCCGCGAGCGCCAGCACGTTGGCGACGAGCGGGAGCATCGGCGGGATGCCCGGCGCCCAGGCGATGAGCGCGCTGCAGACGGTCTCCACCACGAAGGCCAGGGTCCAAACCGCGCTGATCCGGCGATTCGCGGCGATGAACAGCGGATGCGTCCATCGCTCCTGGGGCACCTGCTCGCGCGCATATTGCAGCGTGAAGGGCCGGCCGACGAGGATCGAGCCGAGCGTTATCGCGACCAGGCCAAGGTCGACGACGACGCGGACCTCGAACAGCGACCAGTCGGGCCGCACGAAGGACGCGACGACCGCGAGGGCCACGAACAGCACGGCGGCGCCCGCTTCCAGCACCTTCACCTCGGTCTGGCCGCGCAGGCGGGCGCGCGCCAGAAGCGCCACCGCGATCGCCGCCGCCGCCCACAGCCCCGCGGCGGCACCGATCGAGCGGGCGAGGGCGAAGAACGCGATGAACGGCGCGAGGCCAAGCAGGATGTTCATGGCAGGCTCTCCTGGCCGACGAAGTTGCCGTGGAAGCCGAACGGGACGCGATGCGCGAGTTGCACGGTCGCGACCGGCCCGCGATCGACGCCCTGCGTCTCGAGGACGATGAGGTCGCTGCGATGCTCGGCGCCGCGCCACGCCACCGCGAGCAGCCAGCCATCGCCCTCCGCGGCGTCCAGCCCGCGCGGCACGAACACCGGCTCCGAGGCGGCGTCGCCGACGGGGAGGGTGTAGCAGCGTGCGCCGGCCGGCAGCGAGGTCGAACCAGGCGATGGTGTCCACCATCCCGTCCGCCGCGCTTTTCGCGACGATCGTGCCGTAGCGGTTCCTGAGCCCGGCGCGGCGCTCGTCGAGGCGGGGGAACTCGCCGGCGAGGTCGTCGAGCGGCGTGCGCGAGAAGGCGTCGGTCCCCGCTGCGGGGTCGAGCGTCCAGCGCACCAGCCGGGCGGATCGGTCGCCCGTGGGTGCGCTCCCGTCGGCCAGCGGGAACAGCGGCGGCGCGTCGTACTGCATCACGTCGGCGACAATCTTTTCTCCGTCTTCCCAGGCATTGAGCACGTGGAAGACGTAGCAGCTCTCGGCGCGGAACCAGCGCAGCGAGGCCACGCCCTCGGCGCGGCGGATCAGGCCGATATGCCCGCCAAGCGCCGGCTCCCAGGCGAAGGGCGGCCCGCCATTCATGGCGCGCGGCAGGCTGCCGGTGAGCGGCAGCACGGGGAACAGCACGTGCCGCTCGGTCACGGCGAAATCGTGCACCATGCTGCAATAGGGGGCCTCGAACGCCTCGAAGCGGGTGACGCGGCCGGTGCGGTCGAGCGTGCCGTAGGTCATGCGCGGCACCAGTGGGCCGCCCGAGGAGTAGCCGAAGAACACCAGCTCGCCAGTAACCGGATCGATCTTGGGATGCGCGGTGAACGGACCTTCGATCGCGCCTGCCGAAATCCTGTACGCCCCGCGTGGCGAGCGAGCGCGGATCGAGCTCGACGGGCAGGTGGCCCTCCTCCAGCGCCAGCAGCCGGCCGGCGTGAAACAGAATATTGGTGTTGGCGACGCCGCTGTCGGGAACGCCCTCCGGCGGCGGCCCCAGTCCGGCGCCGAGCAAGCGGCCCGCTGCCGCCTCGGCCTCGAACTTGCCGGTGCGGACCCAGCGGTTGCGGTACGATGCGCGGCCATCCTCGATGGTGAAGGCGTGGACCATGCCGTCGCCAATGAACCAGTGGTGCCGCGCCGGGTCGGCGGGCTGGAATTGCGGGTTCGGGCCGTTGCGGTACAGCGTCCCGTTCAGCCCGCGCGGCAGCTCGCCCCGCACCGGCAGATGCGGCGCGTCGGCCTCGAAGCTGATCGGGGCGAAATTGCCGGCAAGCGTGCGGCTGGCGTCGTCCATCATGCGTCTCCCGAAGGGTTATCTTGACAGTGACAAGATAAGGCGTATCACGGACCTGCAATTTCCGTCAACGCGAATCTTTCCATCGTCAAGATTGAGCATGAGCCCCGCTGCCAAGCCTGGTCCCCGCGCATCCAGCTATCATCACGGCGACTTGCGGGAGTCGCTGCTGGCCGCCGCCGAGACGCTGCTGGAGGAGGGTGGCGTTCCGGCGCTGACCTTGCGCGCGGTGGCCCGCGCCGCCGGCGTGTCGCACGCCGCCCCGGCGCATCATTTCGGCGACCTGACGGGCCTGCTCAGCGAACTGGCCGCGGTCGGCTTCATGCGCCTCGGCGCGGCGTTCGATGCCGCGATGGACGGCGCGGGAAGTGCGCCGTCCGCGCGGCTGACCGCGATGGGAAAGGCCTACGTGGCGTTCGCACGCGCCTATCCCGGCCTGTTCGTGCTGATGTTCCGCAGCGAGCGGCTCGACGAATTCGCGTCCGGCGCTGCGCGACGCGTCGGCAGCCGCCGGGCAGGCGTTGCGCGCTGCCGTCGCCGATGCCCGCCCGCCGGAGGGCGAGCCATTCCCCGGTTGAGGTGGCGGCCAGGATCGCCGGGGTATGGTCGCTGGTGCATGGCTTCGCGGTGCTGCTGATCGACAACCGGCTGGGCGGCCTGCTCGGCACGCTGCCGCCGGGCGACGACGCCGACACGCTGCTCGACGCGATGCTTGACGCCATCGTCATCGACAAACGGGTCGGGTGAGCGGCGGACTGAAGTTCGCCACTCGTATCCCGCCGCGCGGAGTGCGTTCCGTCGAGCTCAGTCGGGGTGCGGCCAGCGCCAGTCCGCCACCTCCGGCAGATCCTTGCCGTGCGCCGCGATATATCCGCGGTGCTCGATCAGCTTGTCGCGGATCGCCTGCTTGGCGTAGGCCGCCGCTGGGCCGAGCTGGGGCAGGCGGTCGATCACCGCGCCGACCAGATGGAACCGGTCGAGCTCGTTCAGCACCACCATGTCGAACGGCGTCGTCGTGGTGCCCTCCTCCTGGTAGCCGTGGACGTGGAAATTGTCGTGGTTGGTCCGCTTGTAGGTGAGCCGGTGGATCAGGGTCGGGTAGCCGTGGAAGGCGAAGATCACGTGCTTGTCGCGGGTGAACAGCGCGTCGAAATCGTGGTCCGACAGGCCGTGCGGATGCGCGTAGTTCGGGATCAGGGTCATCAGGTCGACCACGTTGACCACGCGGACGCGCAGATCGGGCAGGTGCGCGGCGCAGCAAATCGACTGCGGCCAGCGTCTCCAGGGTCGGCACGTCGCCGGCGCAGGCCATCACCACGTCGGGCTCGCCGCCGCGATCGTTGCTGGCCCACTCCCAGATGCCGATGCCGGCGCCGCAATGCCGGATCGCCTCGTCCATGCTCGAGCCATTGCGGCGCGGGCTGCTTGCCGGCGACGATGACGTTGATGCGGTTCCAGCCGCGCAGGCAATGGTCGGTGACGTACAACAGCGTATTGGCGTCCGGCGGCAGGTAGACCCGCACCGTCTCGGCCTTCTTGTTCATCACGTAGTCGAGGAAGCCCGGATCCTGGTGGCTGAACCCGTTATGGTCCTGCCGCCAGACATGCGAGCTGAGCAGGTAGTTGAGCGACGCGAGGGGCCGCCGCCACGGGATCTCGTCGCTGCTCTTGAGCCATTTGGCGTGCTGGTTGAGCATCGAATTGACGATGTGGATGAACGCCTCGTAGCAGTTGAACAGCCCGTGCCGGCCGGTCAGCAGGTAGCCCTCCAGCCAGCCCTGGCAGGTGTGCTCGCTGAGGATCTCCATCACCCGACCCTGCGCGGGCGAGGTGTTCGTCGTATGGGACGAGATCGGCCTCCCACACCCGGTCGGTCGCCTCGAACACCGCTTGCAGGCGGTTCGACGCGGTCTCGTCCGGGCCGAACAGGCGGAAATTCTTTTCCGGCGCGTTCATGCGCATCATGTCGCGCAGGAAGGTGCCCATGACGTAGGTGGCCTCGGCATCCGCACCGCCGGGATGCGCGACCGGCACCGCGTAGGTGGCAAAATCCGGCAGGCGCAGGTCGCGCCGCAGCTCGCCGCCGTTGGTGTGCGGGTTGGCGCTCATCCGCCGCTGCCCGACCGGCGCGAGTTCCGCGATCTCGGGACGCGGCCGGCCCGCCTCGTCGAACAGCTCCTCGGGGCGGTAGCTGCGCATCCACTCCTCGAGCAGTTCGAGGTGCCCCGGCTTGCTCATGTCGGCGATCGGCACCTGATGGGCGCGCCAGAACCCCTCGGTCTTCTTGCCGTCGACGAATTTCGGGCCGGTCCAGCCCTTCGGCGTGCGCAGCACGATCATCGGCCAGCGCGGCCGCTCCTCCGGGCTCTGCCGGATCAGGCGGATCTGCGTCGAGCACCTCGTCGAGCGCGCGCGCCATCAGCTGGTGCATCGCCTCCGGCTCGTCGCCCTCGACGAAATAGGGCGTGTAGCCGTAGCCCTCGAACAGCTTCTGCAGCTCCTCATGGCTGATGCGGGCGAGGATGGTGGGGTTGGCGATCTTGTAGCCGTTGAGGTGCAGGATCGGCAGCACCGTGCCGTCGGTCTTCGGGTTGAGGAATTTGTTGGAGTGCCAGGACGTGGCCATCGGCCCGGTCTCGGCCTCGCCGTCGCCCACCACGCAGGCGACGATGAGATCGGGGTTGTCGAACGCCGCACCGTAGGCGTGCGACAGCGCGTAGCCGAGCTCGCCGCCCTCATGGATCGAGCCCGGCGTCTCCGGCGCGCAATGGCTCGGGATGCCGCCGGGGAAGGAGAACTGGCGGAACAGCTTTCGCAGTCCTTCCTCGTCCCGCGCTGACGTTCGGGTAGACGTCGCTGTAGGTGCCTTCGAGCCAGGTATTGGCGAGGATGCCGGGCGCGCCGTGGCCGGGGCCGCAGACATACATCACGTTGAGGTCGTGCTGCCGGATCAGCCGGTTGAGGTGGACATAGATGAAATTCAGCCCCGGCACGGTGCCGAAATGCCCGAGCAGCCGCGGCTTGACGTGCTCGATCCGGAGCGGCTCGCGGAGCAGCGGGTTGTCCAGCAGATAGACCTGGCCCACCGAGATGTAGTTGGCCGCGCGCCACCAGCGCGTTCATGCGGGCGAGAAGGTCGGGGTCGATCGCGTCGCTCATGGCCATGCCTCACTCATTGCCGAGGTAGGATGCCTCGCCGGGACGCGGGTCGTAAGTGCGGGTCGATGACATGCCCGTCAGCGCCGAATTGCGATTCCGCCATCCAACATACACCAAGAGAACGAACGGCGCGTCAGGCCCGCGAGAACGGCGGTGGCCAGGGAGGCAGGGACGGTGGCTTGGCCGCGGGCGCGGGGTCAGGCCACAGCGGTGCCGGGTAGTACCCGGCGATGCGGGGCGCGCGGCGGGCGTGGCGCGTGCCGCCTTCGCTCGGGTCACGGCGGGCCGCTTCGGGCGGGGCGGCCTCGGCGGCAGGCGCAGCACCTCGGGCAGCGGATCGGAGGTGAGCTTGCGCCACAGCGGCCGCGAGCAGCCGCCCCGCCTGCGGCGCGGCCGCCAGCAGCGCCCGCATCTCGGGATCGTCGAGCAGCGCCTGCAACTGGCCGGCCAACCGCGCCCGGAACACTGTCAGCAGCACCGGCCCGCGCGGAATGCCGGGCGGCCGGCGCTCTGGTCTCGGGCGGTCGGCTGCCGCGCGCTCGACGGCCGGACGCGGCGCGCGCGGCGCGGCGGGCGAGCCTGCCGGCGGCGAAGCGCGCATGGAGTGCGGCGAGCCGCCGCAGCGTGCGCCGAGAGATAATTCCACAGCAGGATGGCGAGCGGCCCCAGCGTGTCGTGCCGCCGCCCGATGCCCTCGCCCATCGCCCGCCTCACCACCCCGATGAAGAGGGAGAAGCGGGGGATGAGGCCGGTCGAGGGCGGGGCGTCACCAGACATGGGCAAAGTGTAGAGTTAGTTAGAAGAATTGTCAACGAGACGATTCAGCGCAAGGCGATCACGCTTCTGGTCGGCCGCCTCCGGCAGCACACGCTCCGCCGCCACCGTCTGCATCCACACCGCCGTATCGTGGAACACAGCACGCCGACTACCATCCAGTGTCCGTGCCGGATCAGGCCTGCGTTTCGGAAAAGACGGCACGGTATGCGACGTCTATCTCGGCCATGCGGTCGATCGTGAAGGCGAGGACGTTGGCGACCGCCTCGACGTTCTCGATCTCGTCGAGGGAGAGAATCCGGCCGCGACGGCTCTTGAGATACTTGGCGAGCACCTGATAGCCGCCGATGGTGAAGCCCCAGACGGTGGGCGGGACGTCGGCGAAACCCTGGGTGGCATTGATGTGAATGCGGCCGTCGATGGGCGAATAGCGCACCGCCTCAACTCGCTGGTCCCCCTTGCCGACGAAGCCACCAAGCCCGCGCTTCGGCACCGCGCGGAGCAGGTGGGCTTCGACCAGCCCGGAGCCGAGCGCGGCAAGTGCTATGAACGCCGCGCCGTCCTCCGGGAACGGGATGCGCGGGAAGTCGGAGCGCAGGAAATCGGCGTAGGCGGCGCGATAGGCGGGCGCATGGAGGACGGCGTAGATGTAGCCGAGCAGCACCTCGGGCGGATGATGTCGTCCGAGCCGCGCGTCGAGCCACTGGCGGAAAGCGGGCGCGATGTTCTCGATCCGCTCCTTGCCGGCGAAGGGGTCATCGTCGCCGAACAGACCAGCCTTGCGAGGCTTGGCATCAGCAGGAGGTGGATAGAGGTAAAGAGGCTACGCGAATGCCACGCCTCGGCTGCTTACGAAAACGCGGTTGTCTATCGGGTCAGAAGATACGTGACAGTAAAGAGGAAGAGAGCTTTCCGATATGGATACCTGCCTTACAAAGATTAATCCAATATTATCCTGTAACAAATGGCGTGAGCTACGCAAGCGTCGATGAACCGCAACATTCTGGTTCCAAACAGTCCATCTTCTGTCAAATGGACGATACAGCACCGAGTTTATCTTTCCATTTTATAGAAACGAGCGGAAGCATTTTTTTGCCTCCTCGTATGACCACTGATTTTGTGAGCAAAGTTGAAACAGATTGCGCGCTTCTGCCTCGTCCTTCGTGGCTAACAGTTGCTTAACCTTATCAGCCGCCTCTGCCTTTGTGAATGAAATTGCGAACTCATCGTGTGTGGTGACGATGCCGGGCGCGGGATCGCCGTTGACGGCCATGATGGCTGGGATTGCCCAGAACTCGCGGTAAGTGGCCTCCTGTGCGTCGTCGCGCGGCACGAACAGGTGCAACGGTTCGGCCGCTGAAATCCGCTCCCATTGCACGTCCGCGAGCTTGGTCCGTGCCGCCCACTCATATTTCGCTTGTCGTCCGCCCCACAGGTCGGCGTGCCATACGCCGCGCTCTGCACCCGCTCGCTTCACAAACAGGCTGATTGCCACGCCTTGTTCGATGTCGAAGACGTTTTTGTCTTCTCCGCCATCTGGCGCGCGCTCCCGCATTTTGGAATTGCCGTGAAGGTCGATCACCCTGATCTGGTCGAACGTCCTCATCAGGCTCGCGCGCATTCCGCGAAACGTGGGGTTATCGAGGAAGCTATGATTCGAAATGATCGCCACGACGCCCTCTCCTGCGGCGTCGATCTTCGTCTGCGCGAAACGGATAAACTTGACGTAGTCGTCCTGAAGCCACTTTGCCTGACCCGGCTTCGATAGTTCTGGGATGCCCGCCCGGTAGGCGGCGACGGACCTGGTGGCGGCCGGCCCATTGTTCTTGCTGTGCCCGGAGTAGGGCGGATTGCCCGTGATGACCAAGATCGGGCGCTCCTTGATCGCCTGTGCCGCCTCGGTCTCGTCGGACAGCGCTGGCAGGAACAGATTGCGGACCGACGCGATCGGCTCGACCGTGTTGGTCAGATAAACCTGGAACCGTTCCGCGTCCCCGAGTGGATGGCCGACCTCACGCAGATAGCTGGCGAGCTTGAGGTGCGCGATCGTGTATGGCGCAACCAGATACTCGAAGCCAAAGATGTTCCTCAGCATGTGGTCGCGGACGACGAGCGGGGCCTTGCCGGCGGTGGGACCGCCGATCTCCTCGAAGATGCGCTCCAGCACCTCGACAATGAAGGTGCCGGTGCCGGCGGCGAAGTCGAGCACGGTGACGCGCTTGCGGTCCGCAAGGCCTTCGGCGATGCCGAATACGTCCTTCAACGTGTCGTGAACCGCGCGGATAATGAAGTTCACGATCGGGGGTGGCGTATAATAGACTCCCCGGCTCTTGCGAGTCTTGGCGTCGTATTTCGCCAGGAAGTCCTCGTAGAAATAGATGAAGGGATCGCGCGAAAAGAGGCGCCATTCCTCCTCGCTTCGCGCACTCGACCCGCGAGGCGCGCGACGGTTGCGGAATGCGAGATCCTCATGGATTGCTGCCAAATCGAGGCCGTTGACAACCGCGAGCACCTCGCTCACCACCCATTTGAAGGCAGCATAGTCGGTGCGGTCCACTTCCGGCAGGAAGTCGACCAACTCGCGCAGCAGCGCGATCGAGGCGGGAATGTGGAGGTGCGCGTTCTCCAACGTGATTGTCGCGGCACCAGCGTTGAGCTTGGCGAGGAACAGGCCGTAGACGAGAGTCTGCGCGAAGGCGTCGGCGAACTCGGAGGTGGTGAGATCGCGGCTGACCTGTTCGCGAAACGCGCCGTAGAGGCCGAGCAGCTTGCCGCCCCGCTTCGTCTCGATCTGCGCAACGAGCGCGGTTGCCAAACCGTCCCGAAGAAGCTGCGCGCGCACCGCCAAAGCCTCGGCGAGGTCGCGCGCCCGGCCAATGCCGACCGGCGACGCCGACAGAAAGCGCTTTAGCAGCGCCTCGACCTCAATAACGCGCTCGGGGCGAGGCGGGTGCGGCTTGCCCTCCAGCAGTGATGAGGGGCCGAGCGATGCCTCGATGATTTCGGTCGGCGTGACGAGGACAAAGCGCAGATAATCGGTGACGAGCAGGTTGGGGGTCAGCTTCTTGTACTTGACGATCTGCGGATCGCGACGGATCAGCCGGTCGAGATCGTGCCCGACGCTCTTGTTTTCGACATAGCCGAGGATTCCAGCCGCCTGCGTCAGCTTATAGTCAGGCGCGCCCTCGACGACACGTTTGGGCTCGTGAACGACAACGACGCCGGGTGGGCCGAATGCAACGACCGCGGATTCGAGGAGCGCCTGGAGCGCGGCCCGGCCGGTCATCTCGGTCTGTTCGTCGAGGGGAGTGCGGCGGAGGGCGGTCAGATAGGCGTCCAGCATAATAAGATCGTAACAGCACACGTCGCCCGGTGGAAGTTGTCCGACGTTTGAATCCGAAGGCTAATCCGCCGCCTCGGGCAGCGCGCTCTCCGCCGCCACCGCCTGCATCCACACCGCCGTGTCGTGGAACACCGCGCCGCCGAAGGGTGGGGCAGGGTCGTCGCTGGTCAGCGCGTTGATGCCGATGCCGCCCTCGAAATCGGCGTTCGGCCAGACGCTCTCGACGATCACCACGCCGGGCTGCACGCCGTCGAACAGCTTGACGTGGACCACCACCTGGCCGCGCTCGTTGCCGAGCCGCACACGGGCGCCCTCGACAAGCCCGAGCCGCGCCGCGTCCTCGGGATGCACCAGCGCCGTCGGCCGGCCCTCGCGCTTGCGGGAGCCGGGCGTCTCGGTGAAGCTCGTATTGAGGAAATTACGCGCGGGGGCCGCGACCAGCCGGAACGGGCGGTCCGGGCCGGCCTCGTCGATGATCGCGAAATGGTCCGGCAGCTTCGGCATCCGCGCATGGTCGGGGCCGATGCGGCTCCAGTCGGGCGCGAAGTGGAAGCGCTTGTCCGGGTGGGCGAAGCCGCTCAGGAAATGCGAATCCTCGAACGAGGGCTGCACGTCGACCCAGCGCCGCTCCAGCACCGTCTTGGCATCGGGCCAGCCGGAGGCGAGCAGGGTGGCGTCGATCAGCTCCATCGCGGTCATCTCGAAGCCCCGGTGCTCGGCGCCGAGCCGGGCGGCGAGCCCCTGGATCACCTCGTGGTTGGAGCGGCACTCGCCCGGCGGGTCGATCAGCTTCGGGCCGATCTGGATGTGGCCGTGGCCGCCCGCCTGGTAGAGATCGTCGTGCTCCATGAACATGGTCGCCGGCAGCACCACGTCGGCCATCCGCGCCGTCTCGGTCATGAACTGCTCGTGCACGCAGACGAACAGGTCGTCGCGCAGGAAGCCGCGACGGACGCGGTTGCTGTCGGGGGCGACGACGGCCGGGTTCTGGTTCTGGATCAGCATCGCGTGGACCTGGGGGCCGTCGCCGAGCTCGCGCCGGTCGCCGGTCAGCACCGCGCCGATGCGGCTCATGTCCATCTCGCGGGTGCGGAGATCGCGCTTGTCCCAGCCCTCGATCAGCGTCTTGTTCCAGCGATAGATGCCGCGATTGTTCCAGAACGCGCCGCCGCCCTCGTGCCGCCACGCGCCGGTGACGGCGGGCAGGCAGCTCACCGCGTGGATGTTGGCGGCCCCGTTGCGCATCCGCGAGAAGCCGTAGCCGACGCGGATATAGGCGCGCGCCGTGGTGCCATAGGTCCGCGCGAAATCTTCTATCTGTTGCACCGGCAGCCCGGTGATCGCGGCGGCCCATGCGGGCGAGCGCGTGCTGAGATGCGCCTCCAGCGCCTCCGGACAATCGGTGTAGCGCGCCATGTACTCGCGGTCGGCATGGCCGTCGCGGAAGGCCACGTGCATCACCGCGCAGGCCAGCGCGCCGTCGGTGCCGGGGCGCAGCATGAGGTGCTCGTCGGCGACGGCGGCGGTCGCGGTGCGGTAGGGATCGACCACGACGAAGCGCGCGCCGCGCTCCTTCCGCGCCCGCGTGATGTGGGTCATCAGGTTGACCTGGGTGTGGACCGGGTTGCCGCCCCAGACGATGACGAGGTCGGATTTGGCAATCTCGCGCGGATCGGTGCCGGTGAAGCGGCCCGCGCCGGCCATCCAGCCCGCCTCGCAAACCGAGGTGCAGATCGTCATGCGCTGGCGCGAGTAGCGCATCACGTGGCGCAGCCGGTTGATCCCGTCGCGCTGCACCAGCCCCATCGTGCCGGCGAAATAGAACGGCCAGACCGCTTCCGAGCCATGCCGCGCCGCCACTTCCGCGAACGCGCCCGCCACCCGGTCGAGCGCCTCGTCCCAGCCGATCTCGCGGAACTCGCCGGAGCCCTTCGGGCCGCTGCGCAGCAACGGACGGGTGAGCCGGTCGGGGTGGTGGATCCGCTCGCGATAGCGCGCCACCTTCGCGCAGACCACGCCCGCGGTGTAGTTGTTCGCCGCCGCGCCATGAACCGCGCCGATCTGCCCGCGTCCTGTCTCGGCGTCGGCGACCACCTCCACCTCCAGCGCGCAGGTGGACGGGCAGTCGTGCGGGCAGACCGAGGCGCGGATCTCGCTCCGGTATCGGGTCACTCCGGATCCTCCTGGGGGGACAAGGCTTACCCGATGGCGCGCAGCCTGGCAAAGCGATCGGAACGGCGGCGGGTCGCCTGCGGTTATCCGCGTTCCGCGATCCGCTGCAGGAGGTGGTTCGCGGGGATCGCGAGCGGATCGGGCAACGCGGCGACCAGACGCTTGAGGTGAAGCTTGATCGGGCGCTGCTTCCAGGCCACGCTCTTGATCAGACGGCGCGTGAGCGCATGGTCGCGGCTGCCGAAAGCAAGGTTCGCCGCCGCGATGCTCCGCCTGACGATCTCCCGGTCGATGATCTCGTGGTAGGGGCGTGCCTGCGGATGGTTCCGCCTGACGAAGCCGAGGCTCCAGACCTCGTCGATCGTCAGCTTCATCTGGTCGGACGAGACGCTCTCGCCATGCTTGCGAATGGCGACGAGCGGCTGGGAGATGGCCGCCGCCTTGGCCTGATACAGCAGCCTCAGGGTAAACTCGCCATCTTCATTGCGCTTGCCCGCCAGCGAGACATCGAATGCCCCGGCTCGGTCCAGCAGACCCTTCGAGAAGGCCATCGCCGACGGGAAGATCGGATGCCAGATGAACGTCTCGCCCGCGATGCAGGCATCGAACACCCAGCCTTCCGGCCGCTGCCGGCGTTGCGTCCGGCTCCAGTAGCCTGGCGGCGCGTCGTCGAACTTCGTGGATTGACCGAGTTGCCCGTCCCGCAAGTGGCGGAAATTGCCGAATACGAAATCGACGTCCGGCTCGGCGCTCCTGAGGCGCGCGACCTGTTCCAGCCAGGTCGGCTCCCACAGATCGTCGCTGTCGCACAGCGCGATCCACGAGGTTTGGGCGCGGGCGATCCCGGCGTTTCGGGCCGCCTGCACGCCCCGCTTTCCGTTGGCGATCAACGTGACCCGGCTGCCGAACCGGGCGACCGCATCGCGCGATCCGTCCGTCGAGCCGTCATCGACCACGATCACCTCCGCGGCAGGCAAACTCTGCCGCAAGATGGACTCGAGCGTCTCGGCGATGAGCAACTTTCGGTTGAACAGGGGGATCACGACCGTGAAGCCTTGACCTGGAGCGGACATTTGCGACCCTTCGATATGCCGAAGTATGTATCATTGTCCGGTCCATAGTACGATATTTTAGACGGATATGCAAAAAGTCCCGCACCAGCTCCGCAAACGGCGATAAATCGGATATCCAGATTACTCAAGGTTGTGAGGGGCGGAACGGCAACTCACGACTCCAGGGGTCCGTTCAGGGAACGCACCCGTCTGAATCGCGCATTCGCGCGCACCATGCTGCCTCGTGACGCGGGCCAGCCAGAAAATGGCTGCGGGATGGTTGCGCCGCTAAACGCGTTCGGCGATCCTCTGCAACAGATCATTCGCGGGAATCGCAAGCGGGTCGGGCAACGCGGCAACCAGGCGTTTGAGGTGAAGCTTCATCGGTCGCTGCTTCCAGGCGACGCTCCTGATGAGTTGGCGTGCGAGCGCATGGTCGTGGGCGCCGAAGGCAAGATTTGCCGCCGCGATGCTCCGCCTGACGATCTCCCGGTCGATGATCTCATGGTAGGGACGCGCCTCCGGATGGTTGCGCTTGACGAAATCCAGGCTCCAGACCTCGTCGATCAGGTTTTGCAGCCGATCGCGCGAAAAGTTTTCGCCATGCTTGCGGATCGTGACGTGCGGCTGCGGGATCGCTCCGGCTCTGCCGTAATATAGCAGCCGCAAGGTGAATTCGCCGTCCTCATTGCTGCGGCCATTGAGCTTCGGATCGAAAGCGCCGGCTCGTTCAATGAGGCCCTTTGAGAAAGCCATCGCCGACGGGAACATCGGATGCCAGCGGAAGGACGAGCCCGCCAAGGATGCCTTGAAAGCCCAGCCCTCCGGCATCAATACGGGCTCGGCCGCGTCCCAATACCCATCAGGTGCATCGTCGAATTTGCTGCGCGCGGCGAGCAGGCCGTCGTGAAGAATGCGGAAATTGCCAAAGATGAAATCAATCTCCGGGGCAGCATTCCTCAGCGCCACGATCCGCTCGAGCCAGTCAGGCTCCCACAGATCGTCGGTGTCGCACAGCGCGACCCAAGACGTGCTGGCGAGCCGAATTCCGACATTCCGTGCACACTGGACACCCTGATTGCGCTGACGAACGATTTGGATCCTGTCGGCAAAGCGTTGCAGCTTGGCGACTTCATCGTCCGTCGAGCCATCGTCCACCACGATGACGGCGGCTGCCGGCATCGTCTGGGAAAGCACGGCCTCAAGCGTTTCAACCATCAGGTCCGCCCGATTATACATCGGAATGACCACGGAAATGTCCGAGTCGCGAGACATCGGCGTCCCTCCTCAGGACGGTTCATGATATCCGGCCGGACTGTAGGCGGAACACCCGCAAGAGTTCACAGGGCGGCGTCCTCTCGGGATCGAGGGTTGCTGGTGGCAGACTGGCCGGGCCGTGAAGAATCGAGCAATCTCGGTCGCATGGCCCCCGCTCAAGTCCTGACCGCAGAGCTTGCCGGCAGCCTCGCGCGCATCGCGCTGGGCCACGTCACGCGCGAGTATCCGAACAAGCTCGACCATGTCCTCGCGGGAGCCGCGGATCTGCTGGGGCCACGCGCATTGCATCCCGTGTTCTATGGCAGCCTCGACTGGCACTCCTGCGTGCATGGCTACTGGCTGCTGGCCCGCATCCGCCGGCGTTTTCCCGACCTGCCCGAGTCGCGCGCGGTCGCGCGGCTGTTCGCCGAGCAGCTGACGGCTCCGAAGATCGCCGGGGAGCGCGCCTATCTGGATGGCGCGATGCGCGAGGGGTTCGAGCGACCCTATGGCTGGGCGTGGCTGCTCATGCTGGCGGCGGAGCTGTCGCGGGATGGAGCCGGCGAGGCGGCCGTGCTGCGGCCGCTGACCGAGGCTTTCGTCGCGCGTTTCCTTGCGTTCCTGCCCAAGGCGACCTACCCGATCCGCGCCGGGACGCACGCCAACACCGCGTTCGCGCTGGCGCTCGCGCTGGAATACGCCGATCTGACCCAGCACGCCGAGCTGGCCGCGGCGGCGCGAGCGAAGGCTCTCGCGTGGCATGGCGAGGACGCGGACTGCCAGGCCTGGGAGCCGAGCGGCGAGGACTTCCTGTCCTCCGCGCTGATCGAGGCCGAGTGCATGAGGCGCGCGCTGGCGCCGGGTGTGTTCGCGCCGTGGCTCGACCGCTTCCTGCCGCATCTCGCGCGCGGCGAGCCCGCGACGCTGTTCCGCCCCGCCACCGTGAGCGATCGCGGCGACGGCAAGATCGTGCATCTCGACGGGCTCAACCTGAGCCGCGCCTGGTGCTGGCGCTCGCTCGCGACGACGTTCCCGCCCGACGATCCGCGCCGCGCCCGTGCCCTGACCTCCGCGCAGGCGCATCTCGATGCCAGCCTGCCGAACGTGACGGGCGACTACATGGGCGAGCACTGGCTGGCGAGCTTCGCGCTGCTGGCGCTCGATGCGGAACCCGCCGGCATGACCGGCTTCACCGGCGAGGTCGCGCCCGCTCGCGCGTTGCCGCCTCGCGGGGAGGCCGATTTGTCGATCCGTTCGATCCTGACCTTCATCGTGCTCGTATGGATCGCCTTCGCCATTCTCGGGGCGATCCTGCACCTGTTCAAATGGCTGCTGTATATCGCGGTGCTCGCCACCCTCGCGGCCGTGGTGATCGGATTGCTGTTCAGCCGTTCCGGGCGGGCCAGCGGCTCCTGACCCGGTGCATTCAGCCGGCGCGGAGGATGTCGCGGACATCGGGAAGATGCTCGCGGCCCCAGAACAGCTCGCCGTCGATGACGAAGGTGGGCACGCCGAACACGCCGGCCTCGTGGGCGGCTTCATGGATCGTTTCGAGCTCGCGGCGGCCCTCGTCGGCGAGAAATTCCTGAAAGCCGCCGGTATCCGCGCCCGCTTCGGCGAGCACGGCGAGGAGCACGGAGAAGTCCTCGATGTCGAGCTCACGCTTCCAGAACCGATCGAACACCCGGTCATGATAGAACCGGAACACCGTCGCAGCCCTGGCGCTTGGCAAACAGCATGGCGATCGCCGCCGGGGCAGAATCCCAGATCTTGCGGGTGCCGACGGATGGTCAGGCCGCGCCGTCGCGCCTCGCGTCGGCAGTCCATGTAGGAGTAGCGCACCCGCCGCCATTGATGCGCGTTGCGCTCGGCCCTTGTGACGCGGCCCTCGGCGTCGAGTTCGGCGCTGCCGAGATAGCTCGGAATGTCCAGCACGTAGGGCAGCCACTCGAGCCGGCCGGGGAACTCGGCCTCCAGCCCATAGGCGAGATCCTTGGCGAGATAGGCGTACGGGCTCTTGTAGTCGCTGTAGACGGTGACGGTCTTCGGCTCGGCCATTCTTTTGTCCCTTGCTAGGGCGACGCCCCCACGACGTCGATCGTCGCGGTCATCCCGAACAGGCTATGGAGGAAATGCGTGCATTCGACATGGTATGTGCCGGGCCGTCGCGGCACGAACGAGATCTCGGCGGTCGCCTTGCCGGGCACGTCGATCCTGCCCTCGGGCGGCGCCCCCGAGCCCGCGAAATAGGTGCTGGCGGCGAACAAGGCGGGCGCGCTGAAATCGTGGCCGCCGCCGCTGGCGTTCACCAGACGCAGATGGATCGGCACGCCTTCTCGCAAGCGCAGGTGCTCCGGCTGGAACGCGAAATTGGACAGCCGGATCGTGACCGTCTGCGCGCCGTCCTGCGCCTGGCCGGCGCCGGGGGAAAGAGCCAGCAGGAGAGCGACCAGCGGGAGGCGCATGACGTCAAAATCCCTCGGATCGACGCCTGCTTCAACAACCATTCCGCCGGTCGGCCATGAGGCGGTCAGGAGCGGTTGCTATAGGGTCGGCTCGGACACGACGCAGGAGAGCAGCATGGGACGCCTGACCGGCAAGGTCGCCATCGTCACGGGAGCCGCTTCGCAGGCGGAGGGCATCGGCAACGGCGCGGCGACGGCCATCCTGTTCGCCCGCGAAGGCGCCAAGGTGGTTTTGGTCAACCGCAACCAGGAGCGGGCCGCGGCACTTGCCGAGCAGATTCGCTCGGAGGGCGGCGATGCGACCCCGTTCGCCGCCGACGTGGCACTGCCCGAGGCGGCGGAGGCGATGGCGGCGTTCGCCGTCGAGCGCTACGGCCGGCTCGACATCCTGCACAACAACGTCGGCACCGGCGGGCGCGGCGGCACGGCGGAGACCGTCGACCTCGCCGATTGGGGGCGCATCATCGAGACCAACCTCACCTCCGCCCTGCTGTGCTGCCGCTTCTGCATCCCGCGGATGCTCGCGAATGGCGGCGGGGCGATCGTGAACGTGTCCTCGCTGGCGGGCACCATCGGTCTCGCGGGAAGCCAGGGGGCGGTCGCCTACACGGCGTCCAAAGCTGGTCTGCAAGGCCTGACCCTGTCGATCGCGGCGGACTACGCGGCGAAGGGCATCCGCGCCAACGCCCTGATCGTCGGCACCGTGAACACGCCGCTGGTCGCGCGCCTTGGCCCGGAGGGGCGCGAGCGACGCCGCCAGATGGTGCCGATGCAGACCGAGGGAACCGGCTGGGACGTCGCCTATGCCGCCGTCTACCTGGCGAGCGACGAGGCGCGCTGGATCACCGGCGTCATGCTGCCGATCGACGGTGGCCTGCTGGCGGTGAGACAGTGGCCGCGGTGACTGAGGACGGCCAGGCTTTTTGCCGATAGCGGGCCACCGGATCATCGGCGGTGGCCTCATCAAATCCGGATTGCGGGGTTGAGCCGAGTCGGGCCAAAACAAGCGCCGTAATTTCAGCGCCTCCGATCCGCAACGGTTGATGAGGCGGACGATCGCCGCCCGCCCCCGAGCAACGAGACGCTTAGCTCTTAATCACCAGCGGCGGAAAGGCCCTTTGTCTCCCTTGGGCCGCCCGCCTTCTTCGCCCGGTGCTTGATCAATGCCTTCTCGAATTCCCCAACCGCGAACTCATGGCTGGCCTGGTTCTTTGCGAGCTTCTGGGGATCGAAACGCGCCATGTCGAGCACCAGACGATATGCACCGGCAATGTCCCCGAAATACATATCCAGGAACAGGAAAGGATCAGTAGCCTAGGTAACCCGATCGTCCTCGATCTGCATCAAGCCCTTGAGGCCGTACACCAGCGGCATGATCAACCCGTCCGGATACCGATAGGAAACGGGGCTGTCGGTGAATGGTGTGGACCGCCGCTCGCTCGTCAATCGTACGCTTATTGCCGCCGCGCTTGGCAGGCGGGATCAGCGGACCGATCAGCGCCCACTCTTCGTCCGTCACCTCGCTCGGATAGCGAAGCTGGCCGCGCGGTCGTAGCGACCGCGGTTCTCGTTCGTCCACATCCGGCCGCTCCCTGCGAATTGCCCAGCCGGTACGGGAAGCACAAGCGACTCAGAAGACGCAACCTGTTCCCGGACGGACACTTAGAACCCGAAAGATCGCTGAGCCGGTCGCGACGGCTCGACGTGAACGCCTTCGAGCTCGAGCATCCGGACCTTTGCCGCCGAGCCGCCCGGCGCGGAAAAGCCGCCAACCTTGCCGCCGGCCGCCAAGACCCGGTGGCAGGGGATGATCAGCGCCACCGGATTCTTGGCCATCGCCTGGCCGACATCGCGCGCGGCTTCCGGCCCTGCGCCGAGTTCCCTTGCCAAGGCGCCGTAGGTGGTAATTTGGCCCCATCCGACCTGTCGCGCGGCGGCATAGATCTGGGCGAAGAAAGCGTCCTGCCCACCGAGGTCGAGCTTGATGGCCGAGAAATCCGTTTCCTCGCCCTCGAAATAGCGCTTCACGGCAGCGATGGCCTCGATCACCTCCGGCGTCGGCGTGCCGGGTTCGGCGCCGGGCATTCGGCGGAGCAGAATTCGTTCGGTCGCTTCGGCGCTTCGTGTCGGCAACTGGAAGCGCGTGATGCCCACGCCGTTCCAGGCGATCCCGCAGAAGCCGCCCGCGGTTTCGAAGACGAGATAGTGGAGCACTGTCTGGCCCATCGCGCGGCCCTCGCATTTCGGTCCGCCCTGAAAATCATGGAGCCGAGACGGGAATTCAATCCGATTCCTGCCCCGGTTCCGCTGTCGGCCGCGATCGAGACACGAATGAGCCACCGTGGCGGATGGGGTGGGATTCGAACCCACGAGGGGCTTGCACCCCTGGCGGTTTTCAAGACCGCTGCCTTAAACCGCTCGGCCACCCATCCGTCGCGGGCGAACCCTAGCCGATCGCGGCGGCGATCTCGGCATCGGTCGCGCCGACCGCGCGCGCGGCCTCGGTGATGTCGCGCCAGCTCGTCTCGTCGATCTCCACCCCCTCCACGCCGCGCCTGGCCGCGGCGCGGCGCTCGGGGTCGCCGGGCAGCAGGATCGCGTCGTGGCCGGGGGCGGGGCGGGAGGCCTTGATGTGCGCCGCCGACGAGGCGACCGCCGCCCGCACGTCGGCCTCGCCGCGGATGCGGCCGAGGTCGATCACGATCGCCAACATGCTGTTGAGGATGCCCTCCTGACCTGGCTCCTCGGCGCGTTGGCCGCCGGTCAGCGCGGTCGACATCATCTCGCACAGCACCGCGAGTCCCGATCCCTTGTGGCCGCCGAAGGACAGCAGCGCGCCGGCGTGATCGCGGATGTAGACCGCCGGATCGTTGGTCGGCTGGCCCTCGTCGTCGATCAAGATCCCGTCGGCCAGACTCTGGCCCTTGTTGTAGGCCACGCGCACTTTCCCACCCGCCACCGCCGTCGTCGCCATGTCGAGCAGCACCGGACCTTGCGGGCCGGGCAGGGCGGTGACGAACGGGTTGGTGCCGAGCCGCGCGTCGCGGCAGGCATAGGGCGCCTGCGCGTAATGATGATCCGCGACGTTGACGTAGGCGGTGAACGACATGCCGGCCGCGACCGCCATCTCGCCATAGGTGCCGACCCGGCCGATATGCGCGCTGTTGCGCAGGCCGAGCACGCAGGCGCCGGTCTCGCGGGCGCGCGCGATCGCCCGGCGCACCGCCTCGCCCGCCATGCGCTGGCCGAAGCCGCGGCGCGCGTCGAGCACCAGCAGCGCGCCGAAATCCACCACCGTCTCGGGCGTCTGGTTCGGCACCAGCAGCCCGGCCTTCAGCAGCCGGACATAAGCCGGAAGCATCCCGATGCCGTGGCTGTCATGCCCGGCGAGATTGGCGCGCATCAGATGATCGGCGACCTCGTGCGCCTCTGGCTCCTCGCTGCCCATGCGGCGGGCGACGAGATGGGAGAAGGCGTGGAGCGCCTGGGACGACAAACGGGGCACGGGGGATCTCCTTATTCGCCGGCGAGCCGGGCCGGCATCAGCGGGGCGGCGAGACGCATCAGCGTGGAGACGTCCTGCGTGGTGTCGATCGCAAGCACCGCGTCCGCCAATGTCGCACTCCGCTCGGCGCCGAGCACCGCGTCGGCGAGGCCGGCGAACTTGGCGCGCAGCTCGGCCTCGGTGAGGAAGTTGGACGGCTCGCCCTTCGGCACCACGACCTTGCGGACGTGATCCGCGCCACGCGCGCGGATCGTCACCTTGCCCGACATATTGGCGGGGAACTCGGCCTCGATCTCGGGGTCGAACTCCGAACGGATCTTCGGCAGCAGCGCGCGCACCGTGTTGTCGTTGAGCAGCCGGTAGCTGTCCCAGCCCATCGCCCCGGTGGCGAGGCCGGCCGCCACGACGAACGGGCCGCTGAACTGGCCGTCCACGACGTTCAACGGGTTCGCCTTCTTCTCGGCGGGCTCGCCGATCAGCATCATCCCGGCCCTGGGCAGACCCAGCGTGACGCTCTCGACTTCTTCCGGCTTGAGGCCGAGCTCGGCGCGGATCGCCAATGC
This sequence comes from uncultured Alphaproteobacteria bacterium, assembly GCA_963799825.1. GTDB lineage: Bacteria > Pseudomonadota > Alphaproteobacteria > Acetobacterales > Acetobacteraceae > JAFKFI01. Next base: position 1,076,735 of record CAWCYL010000004.1, on the reverse strand, counting down.
CGCGTCGATGCTGGCGTGGCCGTAGCGGCAGGAGGGATAGGGCTTCACCGCGGTGTTCATCAGCTCGAACACCTGCCCGAGCTCCTCGACGGCGCGCTCGGGCGTCGGGTTCGGCGCATAGCCCTGCATGAAGCCGTGGCGGCCCTCCAGCGGCTCGGCCGCACCCTTGAAGCCCTCGCGGGCGAGGGTCGCGGCGGTCAGGCCGTTGGTCGCCGCCCAGCCGACCTGGAAACGCTTGGTCCAGGCGCCGTTGTGCAGGAAGGCGAGGCTGCCGGCGGCCTGGCTCAGCGCGATGCCGAGGGCCGAGGCGATCTGCTCGGCGTCGAGGCCGAACACCCTCCCGGCGGCGGCAGCCGCGCCGAACGCGCCGCAAGTGGCGGTCGGATGGAAGCCGCGGTCGTAATGCGCCTTGGCCGGCATCGCCAGCGCGACGCGGCACGTCACCTCGTAGCCGGCGATGATGCCGGCGAGCACGTCCGCCCCCGAGGCGCCCGCCATCTCGCCGGCGGCGATCGCGGCGGGGATCACCGGCGCGCCGGGATGCAGCGAGCCCGCCGCATGGGTGTCGTCGAAATCGAGCGAGTGGCCGAGCGCGCCGTTGAGCAGCGCGGCACCTGCCGGCGTGTAGCGCGCGGCATCGCCGAACACGCCGGAATTGCCGGCGGCGAGGCCGAGCGCGCGCACGGCGGCCAGCAGGGCAGGGGTGCTCTCCGCGTCATGGCGCGCGCGAACGATGTTGCCGACCAGGTCCAGCACCAGGAAGCGCGCCCGCTGCACGACTTCAGGCGGCAGTTGGTCGAGCCTGATTTCGGCACTGAAACGCGCGAGCTCCGCGGTGACGCCGCTCATGGCCGGTTCCCTCCAATGATGGCCGGCACTCTGGATCAAACCGGGCGAGGTTCCAAGATGGAGAGGACTTCACGGGACATCGGTTGATGCCGACTCGGCTGGCGTGGCACAGAGCGTGCCATGCTGTCCCGCCGCTTCCTGCTTGCTGCCGCCAGTGCGTCCGCGCTGCCCGTCATGCCCGCCTTCGCAACAGACTCGTTCCCAGGATTTGTCGCCGGCCTGCGCGCCGAGGCGCGCCGGTCGGGCATTTCGGAGCTCACTCTCGACCGGGCGCTGGCCGGCCTGCAGCCCAATGCGAAGGTTCTGGAGCTCGACCGGCACCAGCCTGAGTTCACCCTGACCTGGGACCGTTATCGCGCGACCCGCCTGTCCGACCAGCGGATCGCCAATGGCCGCGAAGCATTCCGCCAGGCGCGTCCGACCCTGCTCGCGATTTCCAGTCGATTCGGGGTCGATCCCGGCGTGATCGTCGGCATCTGGGGTCTCGAATCGAATTACGGCGGCTACACCGGCGGTTTCGGGGTGGTCGAGGCGCTGGCGACGCTCGCCTGGGAGGGTCGGCGCGCGAGCTTCTTCCGCCCGGAGCTGCTGGCCGCCTTCCGCATCCTCGAGCACGGCGACGTGACGCCGCAGCGCATGACCGGCAGCTACGCCGGCGCGATGGGCCAGCCGCAGTTCATGCCGAGCTCGTATCAGCGCTACGCGGTGGATTTCGACGGCGACGGCCGGCGCGACATCTGGGACAGCCGCCCCGACGTGCTCGCCTCCATCGCCAACTACCTCGCGAAATCCGGCTGGCGCGCCGGCGAGCCCTGGGGCCAGCCGGTACGCGTGCCGCCTGGCCTCGAGGTCTCATGGACCGGACGGGAGAACCGGCGGACGCTTGGGGAGTGGATGCGGATGGGGGTGACGCGCGCGGACGGACGGCCGTTCTCGCGCGGCGACGTGCCGGCCGCGCTGGTGCTGCCCGACGGCGCGGGCGGCGAGGCGTTCGCCACCTATGCCAATTTCGCCGTGATACGCCGCTACAACCCGTCCGACTACTACGCCCTCTCGGTCGGGTTGCTCGGCGACTTCGTCGCGGCGTGAGGCGCGCCCTGCTGATGCTTCCGGTGGCGCTGGTCGGCTGCGGAATGCCACGAAAACCCCCGCCGAGCCCGCATTACGTGCTGGGCGGCGCCTATCAGGCTGGCGGCATCTGGTACTATCCGCACGAAAGCTTCAACGCCGACGAGACCGGACTCGCGAGCATCCTGACGGGCGGCGAGCCCGCGCTCACCACCGACGGCGAAGCGTTCGACCAATCCACGCTCGCCGCCGCGCACCAGACATTGCAGCTGCCGGCGATCGCCCGTGTCACCAATCTCGAGAACGGGCGACAGGTCGTTGTGCGGATCAACCAGCGCGGTCCGGCCTCGCCGGCGCGCCTGATCGCCGTGACCCGGCGCACGGCCGAACTGCTGGGCTTCGCCAACTCGGGTGTCGCGCGCGTGCGCCTGCAGGTGCTGGACGGCGAGAGCCACGCGGTCGCCGATCCCTTGCGCGCCGCCGCCGGGCCGACGCTCGCGGTCACGGCGGCCCCGCGCGGTGAGGTGAGCGAGGTCGCTCTCGCCCCGCCCGTCGGGGCGGTGCAGGCGAGCCAGGTTCGCGTCGCGCCGACCGGGCCGATCACGGCAAGCGTCGACGCCTCGCGCCGCGAGCTGCCCTCGGTCCCCGCGCGCCTGCCGGAGACCGTGACCCAGACCGTGCCGGATCCGGGCGCCCTCCACGTGCGGATGGGGACTTTCAGCCGCCGGGAATTCGCCGAGCGGCAGCGGGCGCGCGCCCCCGTGGTGAACGCCTCCATCGAGCGCACGCGAATCGGCCGCTCGGAGACGTATCGTGTCCAGGCCGGGCCGTTCGCGACCGTGGCGGAGGCCGACGCAGCGTTGAGCGCGGTCATTCGCGCGGGCATTCCGGATGCGCGGATCGTGGTGGAATAGGAGCCCCTGCCCATGCTGAACCGCCGTTCCGTGCTTCTGGCGGGCGTCGCCGCGACGGTCGCGCTCCCCGCCGCCGCGCGCCCCGGCTCGTCCCGCGGCAGGGGCAAGCCGAAGGATCCGATACCGCCCGGCACACCGGCCAACACGCCGATCGGCCCGGTCGACACGGCGGCTCGCTGGGCGCTGATCCTGGATTTCAACAGCGGCGCGACCTTGCTCGACAAGGACGCCGACGTCTCGATGCCGCCCTCCTCGATGACCAAGCTGATGACCGCGTACCTGGTCTACGCCGCGCTGAAATCGGGCAAGCTGAAGCTGACCGACGAGCTGCCGGTGAGCGAGAAGGCCTGGCGCATGGGCGGCTCCAAGATGTTCGTGCAGATCGGCACCAGCGTGAAGGTCGAGGATCTGATCCGTGGCATGATCGTGCAGTCGGGCAACGACGCCTGCATCGTGCTGGCGGAAGGGATCGCGGGTTCCGAGGAGCAGTTCGTCGAGCAGATGAACGCCAAGGCCAAGCAGCTCGGCCTGAGCAACTCGAATTTCAGGAATGCCACCGGCTGGCCGGACCCGGAGCACCGCATGTCCTGCCGCGACATCGCGACCTTGGCGCGCCGGATCATCCAGGACTTTCCCGAGTATCTCCACTACGATTTCGGAAAAATCCTTCAAATACAATAATATCGAGCAGGAAAACCGGAACCCTCTGGTGCAGAAGGGCACCGCCGACGGTCTCAAGACGGGCCATACCGAGGAGGGCGGCTACGGCCTGTGCGCCACCAGCGAGCGCAACGGAAGGCGGGTGATCGTCGTGCTGAACGGCATGAATTCGATGCACCAGCGCGCCGAGGAAGGCGAGCGGATGATGGAGTGGGCGTTCCGCGAGTTCGAGAACGTCACGCTGTTCACCGCCGGCGACGTGGTCGAGCGGGCGCCGGTATGGCTCGGCAGTGCGCCGTCCGTGCCGCTGGTCGGCGGGCGCGATCTTGTCGTGACGATGCCGCGCAACTGGCGGAAGAACGCCAACATCTCGGTCGCGTACGACACGCCGATCCGCGCGCCGGTCGCCAAGGGCGATCAGCTCGGCAAGCTGTCCATCAGCGGCCAGGGCGTGCCCGCGATGGAGGTGCCCCTGCTCGCCGGCGCCGACGTGCCGAAGCTCGGGCTGCCGGGCCGCGCGATCGCGGTGCTGTCGCACTACGTGACGGGGAGCTGAGCTGGCGACCCCCGCCAGTCCCGGCCGGTTCATCACGCTGGAGGGCGGCGAGGGGGCTGGGAAATCGACGCAGGCGCGCCTGCTGGCCGACGCGCTGGCCGCTAGCGGGGTCGCCGTGCTGGGAACCCGCGAGCCCGGCGGATCGCCGGGAGCTGAGCGGCTGCGGGCGCTGCTGCTCTCCGGCGAGACGAGCTTCACCCCGCAAGCCGAGACGCTGCTGCATTTCGCCGCCCGCGCCGACCATGTTGAGCGGACCATCCGTCCGGCGCTGGAGGCGGGGCTCTGGGTGGTCTGCGACCGCTTTGCCGACTCCACGATGGCCTATCAGGGGCACGGCCAGGGCGCCGCGCGAGACATGATCGCGACGCTGACGGAGCTGGTCGGCCTCACTCCCGACCTGACACTCGTGCTCGACATCTCGGAACCCGCCGCGGCCGCGCGGCTCCGCGCCCGTGGCGCGCGGCCGGACCACTACGAGCGGCTGGACGCCGCGTTCCACGCGCGCGTGCGGGCCGGCTTCCGTGCTATTGCCGCGAGCGAACCGGCGCGCTGCCGGCTCATTGCCGCGGACGGGACGGAGGCGGAGGTGCATGGGCGCATCATGGCGGCCATCGGAGAGCGGTTCGGCCCGGCATGACGGCGCCTGAGCCGCGCGCCAATCCGCTGCTGGTCGGGCACGCCACGCAAGAGGCCGTGTTGCTCGACGCGCTGCGCTCCGGGCGGATGCACCATGCCTGGCTGATTGCCGGCCCCTCCGGCATCGGCAAGGCGACGCTGGCCTTCCGCTTCGCCCGGCGGCTGCTGGCCGGGGTGCCGGGCGAGGGCGAGACGCTGGCGCTCGATCCGGCGCATCCGGTGTTCCGCCGCGTCGCCGCCGGGTCGCACGCCGACCTGCTGACGGTGGAACGCGCCTACGACGAGAAGCGCAAGCGCACGCGCACCCAGATCGCGGTAGACGATATCCGCAAGATCAACGGCTTCATGGGCCTTACGCCGGCCGAAGGCGGCTGGCGCGTGGTGGTGGTCGACGGTGCCGAGGACATGAACCAGAACGCGGCCAACGCGCTGCTCAAGGTGCTGGAGGAGCCGCCGCCCGCGCGGTGCTGCTGCTGGTCTGCGACGCGCCGGGCCGGCTGCTGCCGACCATCCGCAGCCGCTGCCGGAGGCTGCGCCTCTCGCCTCTCGCAGAGGCCGACATGGACCGGTTGCTCGCCGCGTATCTGCCGGACATGGCGGCGGAGGAGCGCGGGCGGCTCGCGGCACTCGGCGAGGGCTCGCCCGGCCGGGCGCTTGTGCTGGCCGAGGAGGAGGGGCTGCGTCTTGCCGGGCTGGTGGACGAGATCCTGGGAGAATTGCCGGCGCTGCGGCCGACGCGCGGCTATGAGGTGGCCGACGCGCTCGGGCGGAGCGAAACCGCGTTCTCGACATTCATGGACCTGCTGCGCGCGTCGCTCTCGGCGGCGGTGCGGGAGGCGGTGCGCGGTCGGGCCGACACCGAGCAAGGCCGGCTGGTGGCGGCGCGGCCCCTTGATGCCTGGGGCGACGTGTGGCACGCGCTGACGCGGCTGCAGGACGAGACGGAGCGGTTCAACCTCGACAAACGCCAGGCGATCCTCTCCAGCCTGTCCCTGCTGCGCGGACCCGCATCGAGTATGCAATGAAACAACGCTACTACATCACCACGCCGATCTACTATGTGAACGGGGCGCCGCATATCGGCCACGCCTACACGAGCATCGCGGCGGACGTCCTGGCGCGCTGGAAGCGGCTCGACGGGCTCGACGTGTTCTTCCTCACCGGCACCGACGAGCACGGACAGAAAGTGGAACAGGCCGCGGCCGAGGCGGGGCTCGATCCGCAGTCCTACACCGACCAGGTCTCCGCCGATTTCCGCGACATGGCGGACCGGATGGGAATTTCCTATGACGATTTCATCCGCACCACGGAGGAGCGCCATAAGGCTGGATGCGTGGCTCTGTGGCAACGCATGGCGGCGACCGGACAGATCTATCTCGGTCATTACGAAGGTTGGTACGCCGTCCGCGACGAGGCGTTCTACGATGAGGACGAACTGACGACGCGGCCGGACGGCGGCAAGGTGGCGCCCTCCGGCGCTCCGGTGGAATGGGTGCGCGAGCCTTCCTACTTCTTCCGCCTCGGCGCCTGGCAGGAGCGGCTGCTGAAGTTCTACGACGATCACCCTGATTTCATTGCTCCGCAGTCCAGCCGCAACGAGGTGCTGAGCTTCGTGCGAGGCGGCCTGCGTGATCTTTCGATCAGCCGGACCAGCTTCAAATGGGGCATTCCGGTGCCGGGCGATCCGGCGCATGTGATGTATGTGTGGCTCGACGCGCTCATCAACTACATCACCGCCCTCGGCTTCCCCGATCAGGCGGCGCCGCGCTGGCCCTACTGGCCGGCGGACGTTCACGTCGTCGGCAAGGAGATCACGCGCTTTCATGCGGTGTACTGGCCCGCCTTCCTGATGGCGGCGGACGTGCCGACGCCGAAGCGGGTCAGCGCGAACGGTTGGTGGGTCGTCGAGGGCGAGAAGATGAGCAAGTCGCTCGGCAACGTCCTGGAGGCGCGCGAGCTGGCGGCGACCTATGGGCTCGATCAGGTGCGCTATTTCCTGTTGCGCGAAAAGCCGTTCGGCGCCGATGGCAATGTCAGCCGGCAAGCGCTGATCACCCGCATCAATGTCGAGCTGGCCAACGATCTCGGCAATCTCGCCCAGCGTTCGCTGTCGCTGATCGCACGCAACAGCGACGGCAAGCTGCCGGGCAGGGGGGCCGTCACCGGGGACGATGCGACGCTGCTTGCCGCCGCCGAGGCATTGCCCGGAGCAATGCGCGAGCGCCTGGACCGGCAGGCGTTCCACGAGGCGCTGGAGGAAGTCTGGAAAGTGATCCGGGCGGCCAACGGCTATATCGACCGGCAGGCGCCCTGGGCCTTGCGCCGTACCGACCCGCCGCGGATGGCGGCCGTGCTGCGCGTGCTGGCCGATACGCTTCGCGTGGTCGCCACGGTCCTCCAGCCGTTCATGCCGGGCTCGATGGCGCGGATGCTCGACCAGCTCGGCGCGCCGCCGGAGGCACGTGACCTGGCCGCGCTCGCCACGCCGCTCGCCGACGGCACCAAGCTGCCCGAGCCGCAGGGCGTGTTTCCCCGTTACGTCGAGCCAACCGGCTAGCGTTCTGATGTTGATCGATTCGCACTGTCATCTGGATTATTTCAGCGAGGCCGAGCTGCCCGGCATTCTGCAAAGGGCCGCCGCGGCGGGCGTGGCCGAGATGGTGACCATCGGCACGCGGCTCGACCAGGCGCCGGCGTCCAAGGCGCTCGCCGAAGCGCATCGGCAGGTCTGGTGCACCGTGGGCGTGCATCCACACCATGCGGGCGAGATCGCGGTGCCGGCACCGGAAGCGATCGCCGCATTGACCGAGCACCCCAAGGTGATCGGCATCGGCGAGTTCCGGGCTCGACTATTTCTACGACAAGGCGCCCCGCGACGTGCAGCAGGCGAGCTTTCGCGCCCATATCCGGGCCGCCCGGCTGGCGCGCCTGCCGCTGGCGATCCACGCCCGCGACGCCGATGGCGACATCGCACAAATTCTGCAGAATGAACGCGATACCGGGGGTGAGTTCGCCTTTCTTCTGCACTGCTTCAGCTCCGGCCGAGCTCTCGCGGAGGCCGCCGTGGCGATGGGCGGGTATGTGAGCTTTTCGGGCATTCTGACTTTCCCGCGCTCGGAGACGCTGCGCGACATCGCCCGCGATCTGCCGGAGGATCGGCTGCTGGTGGAGACCGACGCGCCGTATCTCGCGCCCGTTCCGTTTCGCGGCAAGCGCAATGAACCGGCCTGGACGGCGCACACGGCGAAGACGCTCGCCCAGGTGCGCGGGATCGGGATGGCGGCGATCGCGGACCTGACCACGGCCAATTTCCGCCGCCTGTTCCGCAAGGCGGCCTGAGCCGGATGCGGGTGCCGGGATGCGGGTGACGATCCTTGGCTGCGGCGGCTCGACCGGCGTGCCGGCGATCGGCGGGCCCGACGGCACCGGCGACTGGGGCGAGTGCGATCCCGGCGAGCCGCGCAACCGGCGCACGCGGGCGAGCATCGTGGTCGAGAGCGGGGCGGGGTCGCGGCTGCTGGTGGATACCTCGCCCGACATGCGATCGCAGCTCCTGGCCTGCCGTGTCCCCTCGATCGACGCGGTGCTGTTCACCCACGCCCATGCCGACCACATCACCGGGCTCGACGACGTGCGGGTGCTCAACCGCATCGTCGATCGGCCGCTCGACGCCTACGGGACCGCCAAGGCCCTCGACGAGATCATCCGCCGCTTCGAATACGCCTTCCGGCCCTGGCAGCCGCCGGGTTTCTATCGCCCGGTTCTGACCGAGCGCCGGGTCGAGCCCGACGCGACGATCGAGGCGGCCGGCCTGGCGATCCGCCTGTTCAACCAGGACCACGGCTTTACGCGAGTCGCTCGGCCTGCGCATCGGCGGGTTCGGCTATTCGACTGACGTGGTGGAACTGGACGAGGCCGCCTTCGCGGCACTGGCGGGCGTGGACACCTGGCTGGTCGACTGCTTCCAGCGCGCGCCGCACCGGACGCACGCGCATTTCGAGCGGGTGCTGGCCTGGGCCGACCGGGTCGGCGCCCGCCGGACCGTGCTGACCCACATGGGTTCGGATCTGGACTGGGCCTGGATGCTGGCGAACCTGCCGCCCGGCGTGGAGCCTGCCCATGACGGGCTGGTGCTGGATCTGCCGGACTGAGATTGCCGGACGACCTTGGGCGCCAGACCGTTGATTGCTCAACGATTGGCAGCCGCGAAAGGACCGGCCCAATGTTCGTCGCGCTCGAGGTCATCAGCGTCTTTCTCGTCTATCCCGGCTTCACCTATGGCGGCGGGATCGGCTGGGAGCGAGCCCGCGACCGCTGGGAATACTCCCACGCCCTGCGCGCCATCCTGTCCGGCATCGCGCTCCTGGCGCAGACTATCGCGGCCGCCCGCCAGTTTCCATAATATCGCTTCTGCGGCATATGGCGGCGGCGTGTCGATCGGCGGTAGCCCGCGCGCGCCGCGCTGCGTTGTAGCTCGTTGCGTTGCCGCGCCAGCCGGCGGTCAGGCTCATGCGCCATTCGACGTGCGCCCCGCTGCCGCGACGCTCGACTAGCGCCAGGTCGTGTAGCTCCTGCATCGCCTTGGACACCGAGCCCTGTGCGATGCCGAGCTCGGTCGCTAGCCGGATCTGGTGGAGCTTGCGCCATTCGGTGAAGCTGAGATGGTCCGGCAGTGCGTCGAGCACGTGCAACGTCGCGGCCGATCTGATCCGCCGCCGAATAGCCCTGGTCGAATCCCACACGATCACCCAGCCCTCCGGATAGCTCGCCCCTGGTGGCACCTCGGCCCGCACCAATGCCGGTCCTCGTCGGGGGGCATCTCGCGAGCTTCGGCAGGACGGTGCGCCCGGTCTGGCTGGCCGCCGCGACTGGACCGGGCCGGGCGTGACGGGGGCGAGGCGCACCAAACCCCCGTCGAACCCCTTCCCAGGCGGGAGGCCAAGCGAAGTGGCTCATGACGAGGAGCAAGCCGCCCCCTCGGAGGTGCTGCGATCCGCCTTCGGGCAGTTCGCCCCCGGCGCATCGGGCAACCCCGGCGGCCGCCCCGCCTACCCTGTCGAGCTGCGCGACGCCTGCCGCGAGGCGACGGCCGAGGCCGTCGCCGTGCTGCGCGAGCTGCTGACCTCCAAGCGCGAGCCCGGCTCCGTGCGCCTGCGCGCCGCGCGCGAGCAGCTCGACCATGGCCACGGCCCCCCTGCCCTGATGTCGTCCACGGCCCTGACGCCGGCGATGCCGCTCGCGCGGCCGGTCATCGAGGGCGTCGCGCTCGATCTCGGGGCGCGCGACGACGCCCGCCGGGTCGCCGAGCTGGTCGAGGCGATCTACGTGCTCGGCGCCGCCGAGCTGCCGCGCGAGGGTGCCGCCTGGCGCCGCCTGTCGGAGTTCCGCGCGCTGTGCCAATGGGCGCTCTCCGGCGCGCTGAGCGAGGCCGAGCTGCGCGGCCTCGGCCTGCACGCGCCGGGCACGCTGCTGCCCTGGGGCTGGAAGCCGGGCCTGGCACAAGGCGGCTGAAAAACCGCAGTCGCCGGCTACATCTTCCTTTCGTTGCATATCGTCATCGCGCAAAAATCACGCGCGCCGCGCGGTCCATGTGGTGCGCTGCGCGCGGTCGGGATTGGCGCACGTCGCGCCGACGTCGCGGCAATCGCCGCAGCGATCCCGAGCCGCTGCGGGCGGGCTCGGCGCGGGTCAAGCCCCGCAGCCCCGCAGGGGGTCGCGCGGCGACGGGCTTGAGGCGTGCCGGGCCCGACGCCACCCCCGAGCCGCGCGTAGGGAGCTGGCCACCTCCTCGGGGGCGAGCTGCGGGCGGAGCCGCCTCGGCGCGGGCCGTGCGCTGAGCGCGCGAGCCGCCGCCGGTGCCCACATCGATGGGAAATCAGTCGGCTGAAATGCTGCTCCTGGGTGACATTGTCGTCTTTTCTAAAGATCGTCCAGTAAGCCATTGAAATACCGCAGATGGCAACAGGGCTTCCCTTACGCGATCTGCTGAATGTGGCCGGTGTTGCTGAGCTATCCTGCTTCATCGGCACCAGCGGCGTTTGGTCGGACCGCCACACCACCTTCCAGGGATCGCAGGCACATAGCTTTGCAGCCCGGGCGATTCTCAGTCACTCGCCCAGCAACGGGCAGCCAAACTACATTATCTGCGTCGTTCTGGCACGAGACATTTGGGCGATGGCGCGATGTGTCGTAGGAATCCTGGGCCGTTCCGCTTGGATGGCCGGTCGCCCTTCCCGGCGGTCAACCCAGGAATATGCGCCTGTTGGGCATCTGGTCTCCGGCATGGTCCACACCAGCACACCGATCGAGCATCGGCGCCGTGGTGCCCCCGGGCCGCGCTCCGGTCGAAGCGCACGTCGAGGATCGTCTTATCCAGAGACGCGCTCCGTCTTGGCACCCGGGCCTCACGCCGGTCTGCGCGCTCGCCTCGGCGCTGCTGCACATCGGGGTTTGCGCGGCGTTCCTGCTGATGGCCCGTCAGGCGTCGCGGCCAGGAGCCGTCCTCCCCGAGATCAGCATTCCAGTGATCTTCACCGAGCCGCCGCCCGCCGCCGTGCCGACGCCGCCGATGGCGGCTGCCGATCAACCGGATCAGCCGGCCGCCGCCGCCGCGGCGCCGCCCGCCGAGCCGCCCATGCCGTCGGCGGAACCGCCGGAGGCCGCGCCCTCCGAACCGGTACCGGAACCGGTACGGACACCGGAACCGGTACGGACACCGGTACCGGAACCAGCACCGATACCGGAGCGGGCGCCGACGCCGGAGCCGGCGCACGTCGCGCCAGCTCCGCCACCGCCGATCCCGCCCGCGCCACCGGAGCCGGCACGCCCGGCGACCCGGGCTGCGCCCGCGCGTCCCAGGACCGCCACGACCGCACGGACGCACCCTGCCCCCTCGCCAGCCGCTCCCGCCGCGCCGTTGCCCGCCGCGCCGTTGCCCGCCGGGCCGCCGGCCGCGTCGGTTGCCACGATGTCGCTCATCCCGCCGCGGCCCGTCGCCGGGATGGAGAGTAACCGGCCGCCGTCATACCCGGAGACCGCGCGCCGGCGGGGCAACCAGGGGCGGGTGATCGTGCGCGTCAACGTCTCGGCCGATGGCGAGCCGCTGGCGCTGAGCGTTGCCCGTAGCAGCGGCTACACGACGCTTGACGAGGCAGCTATCGCGGCGGTCCGGCAGTGGCGTTTCGTCCCCGCCCGCCGGTTCGGCCAGCCGGTTGCCGCGGAGGCGGAGGTGCCTATTGTGTTCCGGCTGGAGAACTGAGCCAGCGCGAAGGAAGGAACCTCCGTCTTGCTCTCTCGTGTCTTGCCGGTCCCTCTGGCACTCGCCGCCGCTGCGTCGGTCCTGGTGTCGGGACCGTCGATTGCCCAGACGCCGCCCTCCGCCGTCACGCCGCTGACCGAGCTGCCGCCGGTCGATGTCATCGGCAGCACGCCGCTGCTGGGCTCGGGGGTCGACCGCGCCAAGGTGCCGGCCCAGACCAGCGTGCTCACCGACCGGGACATCAGCCGCGACGGCAATGCGAACGCGTTGCGCGCGCTCAACGAGAACGTGCCCGGCGTGACGCTCGACAGCGCCGCGGGCAATCCGTACCAGCCCAACCTGTTCTATCACGGGTTCCAGGCGTCGCCGCTGCAGGGCAACGCCCAGGGGCTGGCCGTCTACCTGAACGGCGTGCGGTTCAACCAGGCGTTCGGCGACACCGTCAACTGGGACCTGCTGCCCGACATCGCCATCGACCGGCTCAATCTCGTCGGGTCCAATCCGGTGTTCGGCCTCAACGCGCTCGGCGGCGCGCTGTCCGTGCAGCTCAAGAACGGCTTTTCCTATCATGGCGCCGAGTTCGACGCGCTGGGCGGCTCGTTCGGCAAGGTGCAGGGCGAGTTCCAGTACGGCAGGCAGATCGGCGACGTCGCCACCTACATCGCCGGCAGCGCCGCGCACGAAGGCGGCTGGCGCGATCTGCAATCCTCCGATCTGTACAATTTCTTCGGCGATGTCGGCTGGCGCGGCGAGCGGGCCGAGCTGCACCTCAACATCGTCGCCGCCGACACCGCGCTGAACGGGCCGGGCACCTCGCCCGTCCAGCTCCTGGCCGCCGACCCGCGCGCGCAGTTCACGTCACCCAACCTGATCGCCAACAAATACGGCCTGGTGAGCCTGAACGGGTCGTACGATTTCAGCGACACGGTTTCCGTGCAGGGGGTCGCGTATTACGACTACTTCCAGCAGCGCGTCGTCAACGGCAACGTCACCGATGTCGCATCGTGCGGCAGCGGCTCGAGCTTCCTGTGCGCGGCGCCGGGGATGTTCGCAACCGATCGCGCCGGCAATCCGATCCCGGATTTCCTCAATGGCGGCCCCTACTCCGCGCTCGACCAGCAGACGACGAACACCAACGGCTACGGCGCCTCGACGCAACTCACCTATCGCGGCACGATCTTCGGCCGACCCAACCAACTCGTCACCGGGGTCAGCTTCGACGGCGCCAGCACGGGTTTCAGCGCCAACTCGGCGATCGGCGGCCTATCGCCGCTGGATCGCTCGTTTGTCGGGCCCGGCATCGTCATCGACCAGGCGGACGGCTCCATCGCGCCGGTCCGGGTGGCGATCAGCAACGCCTATTACGGCGCCTTCTTCACCGACACGCTGGACGTCACGTCGCGTCTCTCGGCCACCGTCGCCGGCCGCTTCAACGCGGCCGAGATCGACCTCAAGGACCAGAACGGCACCGCGCTGACCGGCAACCATTACTACAGCCGCTTCAATCCCTCGGCGGGACTGACCTACAAGGTGCTGTCCGGCTTGAGCGTCTATGCCAGCTACGCGGAGGCGAACCGCGCGCCGACGCCGGCGGAGCTCTCCTGCGCCAGCGCCGCGAGCCCGTGCAGCCTGGCAAATTTCTTCATCGGCGATCCCGATCTCAAGCAGGTCGTCGCGCACACGATCGAGAGCGGGCTGCGCGGCCAGTTCCGCCCGCGGGACGACGCGACCCTGGCCTGGAACGTCGCCTATTTCCACACCGATCTCGACGACGACATCCTGTTCGTGAACAGCCCCGTCGCGGGCCGCGGGTTCTTCCAGAATGTCGGCGCGACGCGTCGCCAGGGCGTCGATCTCGGCGCGCGGCTGACCACCGGACGCTGGCTCGCCTATGCCGGCTACTCCTACATCGACGCGACGTTCCAGAGCGGCTTCACCGCATCGAGCCAGAACAATCCCGGCGCGGACGCGAACGGCAACATCCAGGTGCGGCCGGGCGACCGGCTGCCGGGCATCCCGCAGCACCTGCTGAAGCTTGGGGTCAGCTACAAGGTGACGGACCAATGGACGGTCGGCGCGACCGGGGTTGCCGCCACCGGGCAGTACCTGTTCGGCGACGAGGCCAATCTGCAGGCCAAGACGCCCGGCTATTTCGTTGTCAACCTCAACACCAGCTATCAGGTGACGCCGAATATCCAGCTGTTCGGGCTGGTCGAGAACGTGCTCGATTCAAAATACTATACGTACGGCACGTTCTCGCCGACCTCCTCGGTGTTTCTCGCGCAGGCGCCCGGTGCGACGAACCCGCGCAGCTATAGCCCAAGCGCGCCGGTCGCGGGGTATGGCGGATTGCGCGTCACGTTCTGAGCTCCGGCGCGTACATGCCTTTGCGCATCACGCGGGGCCGCGATCGGCGCCGGGATTTCGGCCGCTGGCAGCCACGCCCAGTCTACCGAGGTAATGCGCCCAACCTTTATCATGGCCAGCACACTGGGCGGGGTTGGGCAGGCCGCTATGCGTCATGCGCAGCAAGGTGCCGCCGTCCCGGTCGATTAGATCGATCTCGACGAGGCTCGATGCCGGGGGCACCTCCTCGTCGCCCTCCCAACCGAAGCTGTACGCGAGCCGATGAACCGGCACCACCTCGCGGAACGCCCCGCGCGCCACGCGGCCGCTGGGGCTCACGCCCTTGACGAGATAGAGTCCGCCGGGATTCACCTCGGTCGTCGCCTCGGCGCCCATCCAGCTCAGGATCTTGTCCGGATCGGTCAGGAAGGCGAAGACGGTGGCGGGTGGGGCAGCGATTTGGGTCTCACGCCGGACCACGAGAGGTTCAGCCATCGGCGTCTCCTTGGTTGCGGCCAAGTAGGTGGCAGCGCCAGAGCAAAGTCGTGCGGGGATAGCAGATGACAATGGAGAGGCGTCAAGCCAATGATCGGTCTATGCAGCTGTCCCCGACGCTGTCCTGGCTCGTCGACGCTGCCAGCGAGACGCCAAGCGCCGACCGGTTTCTGGCCAAACTCGGCACGCGCCTGATCGAGGACGGCGTGCCGCTCGCCGGCGGCGCCCTCACGCTGGCCGTGCCGCACCCGCTCATCGCTCGGCGCACCTGGCTGTGGCGGGCCGAGAGCGGAGAGGTGATGGAGGCCTTGGGATTCGTTGCAGGAGAGCTCGCGGCCTTGGGACCGGCAAGCCCGCCGGGCGATGCCGGCCAGCGCTGGCTCGCAGGCCTCGCCGCCGGGCTGGTGCATGAAGACGCCGTCGGGCCGAGGCCGGGCGGGCCTTCGCTGAGCTGGATCGGGCCGCGTCCGTTCACGCCCGACGACGCCAACCGGCTGCGCCAAGCGGCGCGCTTCGCCGCGGCGCCGCTGGCCGCGCTCACCGCTCGCGCCACGCTGACGGCGGCTCTCGAAGCCTATCTCGGTCGGCGCAGCGCGGTGCGGGTGCTGGCAAGTCCCTTGCGGCGCGACATCGGCGAGACCATTCAGGCGGCGCTGCTCTATGCCGATCTGCGCGGCTTTACAGCCCTCTCCGAGAGCAATCCCCCGCCGGCGGTGATTTCCGCCCTCGACGCCTGGTTCGACCGCATTGGCGGCTCGGTCCACGCTTTCGGCGGGGAAGTGCTGAAATTCATCGGCGACGGTGTGCTGGCAATCTTTCCGGTCATCGAAGGGTCGCGCCGCGGCGCCTGCGACGCAGCGCTGCGCGCGGCCTCCGCCGCACGGATCGGAATGGCGCATCTCGACGAGACGCGGCGGCAGCAGGGCCTATCGCCTTTGCCCTTCGGCGTTGCGCTGCATCTCGGCGAGATTCTGTGGGGCAATATCGGCGCGGCCGATCGGCTGGACTTCACCGCGATTGGTCCCGCCGTCAATCTGGTCAGCCGGTTGGAAGGGCTTTGCCGGCCGCTCGACCAGACCGTTCTTGTCTCCGGCCCATTCGCCGCCGAGACCGACATGCCGCT
This sequence comes from uncultured Alphaproteobacteria bacterium, assembly GCA_963799825.1. Lineage (GTDB taxonomy): Bacteria > Pseudomonadota > Alphaproteobacteria > Acetobacterales > Acetobacteraceae > JAFKFI01. The sequence goes on along the minus strand of CAWCYL010000004.1, from coordinate 1,060,830 downwards.
GATCCCGCTCGGAATGCACGCTCTGCGCGGCATCGCATCGCCATGCGCCGTCTTCACGGTGCCGGAGAATGCGGTCGCCGACGGGTCGGGGAGGGCCGGGCGCTGATCGAAGGAGTTATGCCTCCTCGATCCTGAACCGGATTTCGGTTCCGACCGGCCCATTTCGCGGCGCAGCGGGCATTGCGTCTCCCGGAGCCGGGCGCTAAGCGCGAGGCGCCCCATTCGGAGCCGAAGACCGCCATGCGCCCCACCGCCGAGGCCGAGCTTCGCCGCCTGCTCGACATCATGGCCGCCCTGCGTGACCCGGCGACCGGCTGCCCGTGGGACAAGGAGCAGAGTTTCGCGACAATCGCGCCGTACACGATCGAGGAGGCCTACGAGGTGGCCGACGCGATCGCGCGGCGCGATCTGGCCGCCCTGCCCGACGAACTCGGCGATCTGCTGTTCCAGGTCGTCTATCACGCGCGCATGGCCGAGGAGGCGGGGCTGTTCGGCTTCGCCGAGGTCGCCAGGTCGATCGCCGGCAAGATGGTGCGTCGGCACCCGCACGTATTCGGCGACGCCGCCGCCCGCGACGCCGCCGCGCAAACAGCCGCGTGGGAAGCCCAGAAGAAGGCGGAGCGCGCGGCGCGATCCGAGGCCGGCACCCTGGCCGGAATCCCGAGCGCCCTGCCCGCCCTCACCCGCGCGCTCAAGCTTACCGCGCGCGCCGCCCAGGTCGGCTTCGACTGGCCGGATGCCGACGCGGTGCTCGACAAGCTCGACGAGGAGGTTGCGGAGCTGCGCGCCGAGCTGCCCGCAGCCGATCCGGATCCCGAGCGGCTTGCCGACGAGATGGGCGACATGCTGTTCGTGCTCGCCAATCTCGCGCGCAAGCTGAGGCTGGATCCCGAAGCCTGTCTGCGTCAGAGCCAACGCCAAATTCGCGCGGCGCTTCGGCGCCGTCGAGCAGCGGCTCGCCCTTGCGGGAAAATCGCCGGCCGACGCGACCCTCGACGAGATGGAAGCCGAGTGGCAGGCGGTGAAGGCGGCGGAAAAGCTCAGCAGATCCTGATGCGGTAGAGCAGTCCCCGCTTCTCGCCGGGCGGAATGAGCATCAGGCCCGGCTTGTCGGCGAACTCGCCGTCGAAATCCTCCGGGCTCGCCGTGCCGTGCCAGGGCTCGATGCAGAGGAAATCGCCGCCCTGACGGGACCAGATGCCGAACTGGGAAAAACCTTCCCAGGATAGCTCGATGGTCGGCGTCCCAGGCGCGCAGTAGCGGACGGAGCGGCTGACCGGCCGGTCCAGGATCACCGCGTCGGCGGCGAACAGCGAGGGATCGAGGTGCAGCGTCTGCCCCTCGATCGGCGTCGGATGCGGGCTCGGGGGTGAGCAGGCCGTCCTTGCAGGCGGCGGATCGGCTCAGGCTCCGCTGCCTCGAATTCGAGCAGATGCGCCTGCTTCTCCACCTCGTCGGCGAGCGGCCATCGGAAGGCGGGATGCGCGCCGGCCGAGGCGGGCAGCGTCTCGCGGCCGGGATTGCCGATCGTGTAGGTGATCTCCAGCGCGTCGTCGGAGAGCGCGTAGGCGACCTCGAAGCGGAACGCGAACGGGTAGTGCGCGCGCGTCTCCGCGTCGTCGTGCAGCGCCAGCCGGCAGGTGGTCGCCGTTCGCTGCAGCCAGGCGAAGCGGCGGTCGCGGGCGAAGCCGTGCTGCGTCATGCGGTATTCATGGCCGCGATGGCGCAGCGTGTCGCCCTTCAGCCGACCGACGATCGGGAACAGCACCGGCGAGTGGCGCGGCCAGATCGGCTCCGCGCCCCAGAGCAGCTCCTCGTCCTCCGCGTCGCGCAACGAGCACAGCTCGGCGCCGTCAGCCTTGATCGTGGCGCTGAGGTAGCCGTTCTCCAGGACGTGCCGGTCCTTCATCGCGCTCCTCCAGGAGCATCCGCCGCAATGCACCCAGCCGCGCGCATGATCCCACGCCGGCGAACGGTTGTAGAGTGGGAAACGGCATCCACCACGCCATGCGATAGCGGTCGTCGGCTCTCATTCAGATCGGCCGGAGGCGGTGCGCTGCTCGAAACGCGCCCGGTCGGAGGGGAGCAGGCGGACCGTGACGTGGATCGCTTCTTCCTCATCCTGCCGCCCGACCACCTCGCCGTGCTGGTAGAGCCAGGCCAGCCGGGCGCCGTCCGCTGGCGGGATGCTGTAATCCGCGGTCTCCATCGCGGCGGCGATGTGCGCGTCGATGGCGCCGAGCAATGCGCCGAGCCCGTCGCCGGTGATCGCGGAGACCACGACGGCGCCGGCGCGCGCCTCCACCTTGCCGACACCGCCAAGCAGGTCGGCCTTGTTGAGCACCTCGATCGTGCGCTTGGGCCAGCCGGGATCGAGCGTGCCGTCGCGCGCCATGCCGTCGAGCACGCCGATCACGTCGGCGCGCTGGGCCGCGCTGTCGGGATGCGCGGCGTCGCGCACGTGCAGGATCACGTCGGCCTCGGCGACTTCCTCGAGCGTGGCGCGGAACGCGGCGACCAGCTCGGTCGGCAACTCGCTGATGAAACCCACGGTGTCGGACAGGATGGCACGCCGGCCGGAAGGCAGGCGCAAGCCGCGCATGGTGGGATCGAGAGTGGCAAAGAGCTGGTCCCGCGCGGTGACTTCGGCGCCGGTCAGCGCGTTGAACAGCGTGGATTTTCCCGCATTGGTGTAGCCGACCAGTGCGACCACCGGGAACGGCACGCGACGGCGCGCGGTGCGGTGCAGGCCGCGCGTGCGGCGCACCTGCTCGAGATCCTTCTTCAGCCGCACGATGCGGTCCCCGATCAACCGCCGGTCCGCCTCGATCTGCGTCTCGCCCGGCCCGCCCAGGAAGCCGAAGCCGCCGCGCTGGCGCTCGAGATGGGTCCAGGACCGCACCAGGCGCGAACGCTGGTATTCGAGATGCGCGAGCTCGACCTGCAACGAGCCCTCTCGCGTCTGCGCCCGCTCGCCGAAGATGTCGAGGATCAGGCCGGTGCGATCGATGACCTTGCAGCCCCACTCGCGTTCGAGGTTGCGCTGCTGCACGGGGCTCAACGCGGTGTCGACGATGGCGACCGTCACCGAAGCGTCACGCAGCGCCTGGCCTTGCGTCGCCGCCTGACCCTCGCCCAGCAGCATGGAAGGCCGGCGGCCGCGCAGCGGAACGATCGCCGTGTGCACGACGACGAGCCCGATCGAGGCCGCGAGCCCGACCGCCTCGGCGAGCCGAGCCTCCGCCGCTCGCGACGCGTCCTGCCGGTCCGCGCGCTCCCACGGCAGGATGATTGCAGCCCGCGTCGGTCCGTCGGGACCGGCCCCGTTCAGCGTGCCGTCCATGCCATCGCGTTCACTCAACGACGGCAGCGGCCGGCTCGCGCACCGCGCTCCCCTCGGCCTTCGTGGCGTCGAACAGCTGGATCGGCGCGCCCGGCATCACGGTGCTGATCGCGTGCTTGTAGACGAGCTGCGTATGTCCGTCCCGGCGGAGCAGGACGGAGAAATTGTCGAACCACGTGATGATGCCCTGCAGCTTGACGCCGTTCACCAGGAACACGGTCACGGGTGTCTTGTTCTTCCGCACATGGTTCAGGAAGACGTCCTGAACGTTCTGCGATTTCTCATTGGCCACGGCGCGATCCTTCTTCTTCTCGTTGATGTTGTTGCTTGTTGTCAGCACCCGCCTTCGTGGCGCGCAAGCGGGCACAATCACATTTTAGCAGCAGCGCTCCCTTGCGCAAGCGCACGAAGGCGTGCGGCAAGCCCATGCGCGTGCTTGAAGTGCAGATCGGCGCTGGCAAGCTCGACGCCGCCGTCATGCGACGCGTCGCCCACCAGGACTGCGGTGACGCCCGCCGCCCGCGCCGCCTGCATGTCGTTCGCCGTGTCGCCCAGGTACCATACCGACCGCGTTGCCTCCGCATGGAGTTGCGAAAGAGCAAGCAAGATCGGGGCCGCGCTTGGCTTGTCGGCTTCGGCGTCGCCCGCGCCGATCACCGCGCCGAACAGCGGCGACCAGCCGAGATGCGCGACCTCGGCGCGCAGGAATTTGCCGGTCTTGTTCGACACCACGCCCTGCGGCCAGGAGCGGCCGGCGTCCAGCGCGTCGAGCGCGCCGGGCATCGGGCGGACATGATCGAGATGATCATCATTGTACCTGGCATAGAAAATCTCCCGCGCGCGCTGCCAGTCGTCGCCGAACAGCACGGGAAACACGTCGCGAAGCGACAGGACCGCACGCTGACGCGTTTCCTCGACCGTCCATTGCGGCATGGCGAACGCCGTGAACGCCGCATTCAGCGCCGCCGCGATGCTGAACCAGCCATCGACCAGCGTGTTGTCCCAATCCCATAGCAGGAGCGACGGGCGGATCATTCAGTGCGACCCGCGCGCCGACAGCGCGAGACGCAGGCCGAGGCCGACGAACAGCGTCCCCGCCACCGCGTCGAGCACCCGTCGGAACGCCTGCCTGCCGAGCAGCCAACCGCTCGCCCGCCCGGCGAGCAGGCCGATGCCGATGAGATAGACGACCTCCAGCGCGTTGAAGATGCAGCCAAGGAGAAAGAGCTGCAGCCCGACATGGCCGCGCGCCGGATCGACGAATTGCGGCAGCATGGCGAGGAAGAACACGATCACCTTGACGTTCGAGATGTTGGTCAGTGCCGCCTGGCGGAACACCACGCGCATGGACAGCGACGCGGGGACAAGCGCATTCGCGTCGGGATGGCCGGCGAGTGCGGCGCGCAACGATTGTATACCGATCCAGATCAGATAGAGCGCGCCGACCCAGCGCACCGCCGCGAATGCCGGCGCCGACGCCGCGATCAGCGCGGAGAGCCCGAGAGCCGCGCCGAGCGCGTGCACCATCGCGCCGCTGCCGATGCCGAGTGCGGCGGCGACGCCGCCGCGCGCGCGGTGCGTCATCGCCTTGCCGAGCACGAACAGGGTGTCGGGTCCGGGGATCAGCGTCATGACGAGGGCAGCGGCCAGGAAGCCGAGCGCCAAGGAGGGATCGAGCGGCATGTCAGGCAGCATTCCGCAAGCCGCCCTGCACGTGCCGCGCGAACAGCTCGAACAGTCGCCGCGTGACTGGCCCGACCTCGCCGTCCCCGACCGGCTTGTCGTCGAGGCGCACGATCGGACGGACATAACTGGTGGCACTCGTGACGAACGTTTCGCGCGCGGCGCGCAGCTCCTCGGCGCTGAACGCACGCTCCTCGAAGGCGATCCCCTCCGCCTGCATCAGCGCTATCAGCGAGCCGCGCGTGCAGCCGGGCAGGATGACATGGTCGAGATGTCGCGTGCGCAACGTGCCGTGCTGATCGACGATCCAGACGCTGGTGGCCGCGCCCTCCGTGACCATGCCCTCGGCGTTGACCAGGATCGCCTCGTACGCGCCCTGCTCGCGCGCCGCCTGTCGCGCCAGCACGTTGGGCAGCAAGCCGACCGATTTGATGTCGCAGCGCGCCCAGCGCAGGTCGGGCGTGGTGATCGCGGCGGCCTGCCACCGCGCGACGTCCTTCGGGAACGGCGCCAGCCGCCGCGTGGTGACGACGATCGCCGGCGGCACCGGCTTCGCCGGAAACGGATGGTCGCGCCGCGCCACGCCGCGCGTCACCTGGATGTAGACCAGCCCTTCCCGCACGCGGTTGCGCGCGACGACCTCGCGCAGCACGCGGCGCAGAGAGGTGGTGCTCATCGGCTGCGTCAGGCGGATCTCCTTGAGCGACCGTTCGAGCCGCGCGAGATGACGGTCCTCGTCGATGAAGCGGCCGTCATACACATGCACGACCTCGTAGACGCCGTCGCCGAACTGGTAGCCGCGATCCTCCACGTTCACCGCGGCCTCGCGCTGCGGGAGGTATCTTCCGTTGACATAGGCGACGCGGCTCATCGGGGCGGCTCCGGTGGATTCTGCGGGGGGCGGACGATAGCCTATTACCGCGACAGCGTGCCAGGATGGGGCAAATGCCTTGTATCGTCATGGTCGGCGAAGGCCGGCCATCCACGACTTACGGCCCAGCCGAGAGAGTCGTGGATCACCGGGACAAGCCCGGTGATGACGAAGTGAATGGAGGGCTGCGCCATGCTGCACAGCGAGAACAGAATCCTGACCACCCACGCCGGGAGCCTGCCGCGCCCTGCCCCGCTGACGCATCTCTATGTCCAGCGGGCGCGTGGCGAGGCGGTCGATGCGGCGGCGATCGAGGCCGCCGGGCAGGCCGCTTTGCGCTGGGTGGTGCCGAAGCAGGTCGAGGCGGGGATCGACATCGGCAACAACGGCGAGCAGCAGCGCGAGGCGTTTTTCCTCTATGTGCAGCACCGCATGAGCGGCTTCGGCGGCAGCTGGAACCGCCCCGCCTTCGCCGACATGGCGCGCTATCCCGGCTATCGCGCCATGATGCAGGCGCAGGCGGATGCTTCGGAGCATGTCAGCAACCGCGACGGCGTGCCCAAGGCGGTTGGCGAGGTGCGCTATCTCGACCGCGCGCTGATCGAGACGGAGTGCAAGGATTTCCGCGCCGCCCTGGACGAGGCCGGCGCGGGCTTCGCCGAGCCGTTCCTCACCGCCCCCTCCCCCGGCATCATCGCCGCCGCGATGCTCAACGAGCACTACGACAGCGAGGAAGCGTATCTCGCCGCCCTCGGCGCCGCGCTGCAAGTCGAGTACGAGGCGATCGCCAACAGCGGCTTCCTGCTGCAGATCGACGCGCCCGATCTCGCGATGGAGCGCCACATCACCTACCAGGACCGCCCGCTCGGCGATTTCCTCGGCTTCTCCGAGCGGGTGATCGACACCATCAACAACGCGCTGGTCAACGTGCCGCGCGAGCGCGTGCGGCTGCACGTCTGCTGGGGCAACTACGAAGGCCCGCACGATTGCGACGTGCCGCTCGACGATATTTTGCCGGTGCTGAAGCACGCCCGGGTCGGCGCGCTGGTGCTGCCCTTCGCCAATCCGCGCCACGCCCATGAGGTCCGGGCGCTGAAGCAGATGCCAGAAAATCAGATGGTGGTCGCCGGGGTGATCGACACGGTGACGAACTACATCGAGCACCCCGAGGTGGTCGCCGATCGCATCGAACTCGCCGCGCGCGCGGTGGGCGACCCGAGCCGCGTGATGGCGGGCACCGATTGCGGCTTCGACACCTCGGCGGGGCGCGGAAAAGTGGCGGAGGACGTGGTGTGGGCGAAGCTGCGCGCGCTCAGCGACGGCGCGCGGATCGCGTCGCGGCGGCTGTTCGGGGCGACGTAGCAGGCGGGGAGACGGACGATGCAGCGGTTCAAGGACAAGGTGGTCATCGTGACGGGCGCCGGCTCGGGCATCGGCGAGGCGACTGCGCGGCGCTTCTCCGAGGAGGGCGCCAGGACGGTGCTGGTCGATCGCCAGGAGGATGCGCTGAAGCAGCTCGGGGCGAAGCTACCGGCCGATCGCACGATGGTCCAGGTCGTGGATGTATCCAACTCGGGCGCGGTCGAGACGATGGTGAAGGCGACCGTGGAAAAATTCGGCCGTCTTGACGTCCTGGTGAACAACGCCGGCGTGGTCGTGGCCGGCAATCCGGAAAAGATCACCGACGAGCAGTGGCGTCGCGTGATGAGCATCGACGTCGACAGCGTCTTCTACGGTTGCCGCGCCGCGATCCCGCACCTTGAGAAGACGAAAGGCTCGATCGTCAATACCGCGTCGGTTTCCGGCACGGGCGGCGATTGGGGCATGAGCCCGTACAACGCCGCCAAGGGCGCGGTGGTGAACCTCACGCGGGCGTTGGCCCTCGATCTCGGCCGCAAGGGCATCCGCGTCAACGCCGTCTGCCCCACCTTCACGCGCACCGGAATGACCGCGCAATCGGTGGGCGACAAGGAGCTGATCGCGAAGTTCGAGGAGCGCATCCCGCTCGGCCGCATCTGCGAGCCGCACGAGATCGCCGCCGTGATCGCCTTTCTCGCCAGCGACGACGCCAGCTTCATGACCGGCGCGAACGTGCCGGTGGACGGCGGCGTCTCCGCCTCCAACGGCCAGCCGCCGCTCGGCTGATGGCACAGCAAGCGGCGACCGGAACGGAGTTTGGCGCGTTCGAAGGCCAGAAATATCTGAGCCTCGAGACCTATCGCAAGGGTGGTCAGGGCGTGCGAACGCCGGTGTGGTTCGCCGCACGGACCGATGCGGGCGCCGCCGTTCCCACGCTCTATGTCTACACGACCGCCGACACCGGCAAGGCGAAGCGTATCCGCAACAATGGTGCCGTAAGGATCGCCCCCTGCGATGCGCGGGGCAGCGTCACCGGCAAGTGGATCGACGCGCGTGCCCGGATCGTCACCGGCGAGGAGGCGGTTCGCGGGATGCGGCTGCTCGACCGGAAGTATTTCCCGTGGAAGCAGATGCTCCGCGTCTTTGCGCTATTCGGCCGCCGGCGCGAAAGAATTGCCTTCGCGATCCGGCCGGTCCCGGCGACGTGGCCCTTCACCTGTTCGGCTCGCGTTCCGGCGTCACACGCAGCCTGTCGATGGCCCTGCGCGACAGGTCGCGAGGTGGTCGCCCGACCGGATCGGGTTGGCGGCCAGGGCGAAGGGCGATCTGCGCCGGGTGATGGCGGGCACGGCGCGGCTTCAACACTCCGGCAATCCGGCGGCAGCGTCCACTAGCGCGCCGCCGCTTTGTTCATCGCCGCCAGGATGGCGGCAAACCGCTCCTCCAACTCGGCGCGCCAGTCCGGCGCCGTGATGCGTGAACACGTAGAGTTCGTCCTCACGGATCGCGGCAAGAACTTGCGCAGCGACATCGGCGGGGTCGAGCCCTGACCGCCCGAGTTCGGCGAGCTGGGCGGCTAGCTTGCCCGCCGGGCTTGCGGGCTCCGGCGTCTGCGTCGGACCATAGCGCTCCGGCCGATTGCGCCCACTCTCGCTGATGCGCGTGCGAACAAATCCAGGACAGAGCACGGTCACTCCAATGCCAAGCGGCGCGAGCTGCATCGCCAGTCCCTCCGACATGTTGACCACGGCGAACTTGCTCGCCGAGTAGGGACTGAATCCGAGCCCGCTGTTCATCCCGGCCATCGACGCGGTGTTGACGATATGGCCGCCTTCGCCGTGGGCGCGGATGTGCGGAAGGAAGGTTCGGATGCCGTGAAGGACTCCCATGAGGTTGACGTCGAGCACCCATCGCCAGTTGTCGAGCGAGATGTTGTCGATGCCGCTGCCGCCGCCGACGCCGGCGTTGTTGCAAACCACATGGACATTTCCGAATGCCTCATACGACGCCTTGGCCGCGCGCTCGACGCTGACAGGATCGGCAACGTCACAGCTAACGCCGCGCACATCCGGCCCGAGATCGTGCAGGCCCTCGACGGCGGCCGCCAATGCGTCCGTCTCGATATCGGCGAGCATCACACTCATGCCCGCCTCCGCAAAGGCCCGGCCGAGCGCGAACCCGATGCCGCTCGCTCCGCCCGTCACGAATGCTGCCTTGCCGACGAGTTCCCGCATGTTCCCCTCCTGCTACTCTCAATCCACTGTCGTTAGCTGGACGGCGCGCGGTGCGGCAAGGTGCATGACGCACATGCGGCTGCCCGGTCGAGGAGCAGCGTGCGCTCGCGGGCGTTTTGCGTGAGCGAGGCGGCGCGCTCGAATTCCTGCTCGGGCCTCCTCGCTCCGACCGAGTTTCGCGAGCAGGTCGCCGCGCACGCTGGGCAGGAGGTGATACGCCTTGAGCGATGGCTCCGAGGTCAGCGCGTCCACGAGCTCCAGCCCCGCTGCCGGGCCGAACGCCATCGCCAGCGCCACGGCGCGGTTGAGCTCCACCACCGGCGACGGCGCGAGCTGGGCGAGCGCGTCGTAGAGTGCCGCGATGCGCGCCCAGTCGGTCTCCTCGGCGGCGCGCGGCCGCGCGTGGCAGGCGGCGATCGCGGCCTGCAGCGCGTAGGGGCCGAGCGCGCCGCCCAGCGCCTCGGCGCGCGCGAGCGCGGCGAGGCCGCGGCGGATGAGGAGGTGATCCCACCGCGCGCGGTCCTGGTCGAGCAGCAGGACCGGCTCGCCGGTGGGGCCGAGCCGCGCGCGCGAGCGCGACGCCTGGATCTCCATCAGCGCGACCAGGCCGTGGACCTCCGGCTCCTGCGGCGCGAGCTCGGCCAGGATGCGGCCGAGGCGCAGCGCCTCCTCGCAGAGCGCGGGCCGCATCCAGTCGTCGCCGGCGGTCGCCGCGTAGCCCTCGTTGAAGATGAGGTAGATGACCTCGAGCACCGATGCCAGCCGGGCGGCGCGCTCGGCGGCGCGGGGCACCTCGAACGGGACGCGCGCCTCGGCCAGCGTCCGCTTGGCGCGGACGATGCGCTGGGCGATGGTCGGTTCCGGCGACGAGGAAGGCGCGCGCGATCTCGTCGGTGGTCAGGCCGCCGAGCAGGCGCAGCGTGAGCGCCACCCGCGCCTCGGTGGACAGCACCGGATGGCAGGCGGTGAACACGAGGCGCAGCAGATCGTCGCCGATATCGTCGTCGAGCGCGGCGTCGATGTCCGGCTGGCGTGTCCTGCTCGATCTCGAGCTCGCGGCCGAGCTCCTCGTGCTTGCGCTCGATCCGCCGCTTGCGGCGCATCAGGTCGATCGCGCGGTGCTTCGCCGCGGCCATGAGCCAGGCGCCCGGATTGTCCGGCACGCCCTGACTCCGGCCATTGCTCGAGCGCGGCGACCAGCGCGTCCTGCGCCAGTTCCTCGGCCAGCCCGACGTCGCGCACCATCCGCGCGATGCCGGCGATCAGCTTCGCCGACTCGATCCGCCAGACCGCCTCGATGGCGCGACGGGGATCGCTCGCCGTCACGAGCCTTTCGGTTGCCCGACCCGCGCCTGAATCTCGGGCAACTCGCCCAGCCGCCTCCTTGACGTCGTCGGGAAAATCAGACATCTCCTGGACCTGGCGGATTTCGATGATCTCGTTGGCCGAGGCGGGGCAGCGCGACGCCCACTCGATCGCCTCCTCCCGCGACTTCACCTGGATCATCCAGTAGCCGCCCAGCACCTCCTTGGCCTCGGCGAACGGCCCATCGGTCACTTTGGGTTTTTCCCCATCGAACGTGACGCGGGCGCCCATCGAGGGCGGATGCAGGCCGTCGAGTGCCAGCAGCACGCCGGCTTTCTGAAGAGACTCGTTGTACTTCATCATCGCGGCGACGCGCTCGGGGTCCAGCTTCACGCCCGGCTCGGCGGTCTCGTAACCCTTCGGGATCATCAGCATCATGAATCGCATCGTTGCGTCTCCTTGCGGTTCGGGCTCGGAGCGACGGCTCCAATGTCACGTCGAACAAGGTCTCGCGGATTCGACAGGCCGGGCCGATTTTTTTCTAACGCAATTTCGCACCGGGTCCGTCCTCCGCCGTCATGGTCCGCGACGGCGGACCATCCACGACTCTACCGGGCCGGCAAGAAAGGCGTGGATGGTCGGCCTTCGCCGACCATGACGGGTAGTCCCAGTCGCACCCAATTGGCGCTAACACGGCCGCGCCGCTCAGCTGTTGCGGTCGTCCGAGTTGACGCCAAGCTGCTTGAGCTTGCGGTGCAATGCGCTGCGCTCCATGCCGACGAACTGCGCGGTGCGGCTGATGTTGCCGCCGAAGCGCAGCAGCTGCGCCTGGAGGTACTGCGTCTCGAACAGGTCGCGCGCCTCGCGCAGCGGCAGGCCCATGATGTCGGCACTCGGGTCGATGGTGAGCAGCGCCGGCGCGTTGGAGCCAATCTCGGGCGGCAGCATGTCGGCGCGGATCGAACTCGAGGCTGCTGCCGGGGGCCATGATGAGCAGCCAGTCGATCAGATTGCGGAGCTGGCGGACGTTGCCGGGCCAGTCATAGGCCTGCAGCGCCGTCAGCGCGTCGGCCGACAGCTCGCGCGCCGGCATCCCGGAATTCTCCGCCGAGCGCGCCATGAACAGCTGGGCGAGCGGCGGCACGTCCTCCCGGCGCTCCCTGAGGCTGGGGACGCGCAGCGGCACCACGGCCAGACGGTAGTAGAGATCCTCGCGGAACCGCCCGGCGGCGATCTCGGACTGGAGATCCTTGTTGCTGGTGGCGAGCACGCGGACATCCACCTTCACCCGCGCCGAGCCGCCCATGCGCTCGAACGTCTGGTCCTGCAGGGCGCGGACGATCTTGCCCTGCGTCTCGAGCGGCATGTCGGACACCTCGTCGAGCAGCAACGTGCCGCCGTGGGCGCGTTCCAGCACGCCGGCGCGGCGCGGTGCGGCGATCGGGTCGGCGCCGGTCTCCACGCCGAACAGCGCCTCCTCGAAGCGCGCGGGGTTGAGCGTGGCACAGTTCAGCACCATGAACGGCCCGTCGGCGCGGCGCGAGCGGGCGTGGATCATGCGCGCCGCGACCTCCTTGCCCGAGCCGGCTGGCCCCGAGATCAGCACCCGCGAGCCGGTCGGCGCGACCTTCTCGACGCCGGCCCGCAGGACGGTGATGGCGGGGCTGTCGCCGGTGAGGCTGGTCTCCGGCCCGACGCGCAGGCGGAGCTCGGCGTTCTCGCGGGCCAGCATCGCGGCCTCCAGCGCGCGGCGCAGCACCAGCAGCAGCCGGTCGGACTGGAACGGCTTCTCGATGAAGTCGTAGGCGCCGTGCTGGATCGCTTGCACCGCGGTCTCGATGGTGCCGTGGCCGGAGATCATCACCGCCGGCACCTGCGGCTCCTCGCTGTGCAGCGCGCGCAGGATGCCGATGCCGTCGAGCCGCGAGCCTTGCAGCCACACGTCGAGGATCACCAGCGAGGGCCGCCGGGCGCGGAAGGCGGCGATCGCCGCGTCCGAGTCGGCGGCCTGGCGGGTCTCGTAGCCCTCGTCGCGCAGGATGCCGTCGATCAGCAGGCGGATGTCGGGCTCGTCGTCGACGATCAGTATTTCATGCGCCATCAGGCACCCTCAGCGGCAAGACGAGCATCGCGACGGCGCCCGGCCCGTCCGGCCGGTCGTCGAGCGCGATGCGACCGCCGTGGTCCTCCATGATCTTTTTCACGATGGCAAGGCCGAGGCCGGTGCCCTTGGCCTTGTGCGTCACATACGGTTCCGTGAGCAGCGCCCGCTCCTCCTGCGGCAGACCGACCCCGTCATCGGCCACCGTGATGACCACCTCCTCGCCTGCTTCCGCGGCCGCGGTCATCACCGAGAGGCTGATCTGCCCGGCGCCCGGCCGCATCGCCACCGCGTCGGCGGCGTTCTGCAAGAGGTTGGTCAGCGCCTGGCCGAGCAGCCGCCGGTCGCAGGGCGCGACGGGGCCCTGTGCCGGAATGTCGGTGGTCCAGGCGATCTCGGGGCGCGCGGTGCGTTGCAGCACCAGCGCCTCGCGCGCGATGCGGCCGACATCCTCGGGGCGGATCACCGGCTGCGGCATTCGCGCGAAGGCGGAGAACTCGTCGACCATGCGGCCGATGTCGCCGACCGAGCGGACGATGGTGTCGGCGCACATGCTGAACGTCTCGGGGTCGGAGGTGATCTCCTTGGCGAAGCGCCGCTTGAGGCGCTCGGCCGAGAGCTGGATCGGCGTCAGCGGGTTCTTGATCTCGTGGGCGATGCGGCGGGCGACGTCCGCCCATGCGGCCTTGCGCTGGGCGGATTGCAGCTCGGTGATGTCGTCGAATGTGACCACGAACCCGTCGGTCCGCCCGCCCTGGCGGTCCGCGCCGACCCGCACCAGCAGGATGCGCCGATGGTTCGGCGGGCCGATGCGGATTTCCTCGGTGAGCGCCCGGTCGGGCGCCGCCATCGCGCCGCGGACGAGGTCGGCGAATTCGGGCACCACCTCGGCGAGATCCCGCTCCAATGCCCCCATCAGGTCGATCCCGAGCAGCGCCCCCGCCGCCCGGTTGGGCAACTCGATGCGGCCCTTGGCGTCGAGGCCGATCACGCCGGCCGAGACGCCGGACAGCACGGCCTCGGTGAAGCGGCGGCGCTCGTCGATCTGGCTATACGCCTCCATCAGCTCGGCGCGCTGCGCCGAGAGCTGGCCGGTCATGCGGTTGAAGGCGCGCGAGAGGCCGGCGATCTCGTCCTCGCTCGCCGCCTCCGGCACCCGGGTCGCGAGGTCGCCGCCGCGCACCCGCTCGGCGGCGTGGATCAGCCGGCCGATCGGGCGGGCGATCTGGTTGGCCATCACGAGGCCGATCAGCACGGCGGCCGAGAGCATGATCAGCGCCAAAAGCGCAAAAATCCAGGCAAACGCGATCTGCAGCCAGGATCGGTTCTGGTCGAGCCGCTGGTACTCGGCCACCGCCGTCTCGGTGCTGACCATGTGATCGAGGATCTGCGGGTCGATCGGCCGGCCGATCATCAGCATCAGCGACGGGGTGGAATTCGAGCTCGACCACGGCGCGGACCCGCGTGTGGTCGCCGCCGGGCACCACGGCGACGTCGCCGGTGCGGGCGCGCTCGGTGGCCCAGGCCGGCGCCGGCTCGGCGGCGAGCCCCGCCAGCACGCCGGCCGAGGCCATCACCTGGCCGGTGACGGGCTCGTAGATCACCGCCTCGGTCAGGCCGCGCAGCGCGGTCTGGTTGGCGAGGAACTGGCCGAACGTGTCGGGATCGGCCGAGAGCAGCGCCCCGGCGCGCGTCATGTCGGCGGCCATCTCGAGGGCGACGGCGCGGATGTTGTTCTCGTGCTCCTCCAGATAGCCGCGCGAGGCTTGCAGCGACTCGTTCAGCGCGGCGCGCACCGGGTCGTTGAACCAGGCCTGGATGCCGAAATGGAAGAACGCGGTGGCGAACACCGCGATCACGATGGTGGGCGCCACCGTCACCACGCTGAACAGCATCACCAGCCGCACATGCAGCTTGGCGCCGGCCGAGCCGCGCCGCCGCTCGACCCAGACCCGGGTGAGCCGGCCGGCGAGCACCGCGCCGAGCAGCAGCAGCACCGAGAGGTTGGCCAGCACCATGCCCACGCCGACCACCGGCTGCAGCCCGAACGGCGAGCCGCGGGCCAGCAGGACGAAGGTGGCGATGCCGAGCGCCAGCGCGATCGCCGCCAGCACCAGCGTGACAACCTTGCCGAACAGGATGTTGCCGAGGCGGCGGAACACCGAGCGCACGCCCTGCGCCGGCGGCGGCGGCACGCCGTCCCCGGCCGGGGTGGGCTCCGTCGGCGCCGATGTCAGCGCCGACCGGGGAGGCGAGACGTTCAAGCCAGCCCTCGTATCACCGGGATGTCGAGATCGCGGATCTTCTTGCGCAGCGTGTTGCGGTTCAGTCCCAGCATCGCGGCGGCCTTGATCTGGTTGCCCCTGGTCGCCGAGAGGGTCATCTGGATCAGCGGTCGCTCGACCTCGGCGATCACCCGGTCATAGATATCGGACGGCGTAAGCCCGTCGGCATGGGCCGCCAGGAATTGTCTTATATGGCGCTCGACCGCCTGCGCCAGCGCTTCCGGGGCGGCGGCGGAAGCGCCGGCGGGTAGCGGCTGCGGCTCCTCGGCGTGCGGCAGCGCCTCGGCGAGCTCGGCGGCGATCACCGCGGCGCCGATCGTCTCGTCGGGGCAGAGGGCGGCGAGCCGGCGCATCAGGTTCTCGAGCTCGCGCACATTGCCCGGCCAGCGGTGCGTCTTGAGCCGATCGACGGCGCCCTGGTCCAGCGTCTTGGCCGGCAGCCCGTCGTCGCGGGCGCGTTCGAGGAAGTGATTGGCCAATGGCGGGATGTCCTCCACCCGCTCGCGCAACGGCGGCAGACGGATCGGCACGACGTTCAGCCGATAGAACAGATCCTCGCGGAACTGGCCCTGGCGGATCGCCTGGCGCAGGTCGCGGTGGGTCGCGGCGATGATCCGCACGTTCGCCTTGATGAGCTGGCGGCCGCCGACCGAGGTGAACTCGCCCTCCTGCAGCACGCGCAGCAGGCGGGTCTGCGCCTCGGGCGGCATGTCGCCGATCTCGTCGAGGAACAGCGTGCCGCCATTGGCCTGCTCGAACCGCCCGGCGGTGCGGTTCGTCGCACCGGTGAAGGCGCCGCGCTCGTGGCCGAACAGCTCGCTCTCGATCAGTTCGCGCGGGATCGCCGCCATGTTGATCGGCACGAAGGAGCCGCCGCGTCGCTTGCCGTAATTGTGCAGCGCGCGCGCCACCAGCTCCTTGCCGGTGCCCGAACTCGCCGTTGATCATCACGGTCAGGTCGGCGGTCGTGAGCCGTGCGACGGTGCGGTAGATCTCCTGCATCGCCGGGCTGCGGCCGATCAGCGGCAGCGGCTCGTCGGCGTCGCGCGCATCGGCGAGGATGGCGGCGACCGGCGGCGTCGGGCGCCGCCAGCGCGCGGGCCACGACGGCGAGCAATTCCTGCAGATCGAACGGCTTCGGCAGGTATTCGAACGCGCCGCGCTGGGCCGCCTTCACCGCCGTCATCAAGGTCGACTGCGCGCTCATCACCACCACGCGCAGATCGGGCCGCGCCCGCTTGATGCGCGGGATCAGGTCGAGGCCGTTCTCGTCCGGCATCACCACGTCGGTGATGACCAGATCGCCCTCGCCCTCCTCCACCCAGCGCCACAGGGTCGCCGCGTTGCCGGTGGTGCGGACCTGGTAGCCGGATCGGCCGAGCGCCTGGGTCAGCACGGTCCGGATGGAACGGTCGTCGTCCGCGACGAGCACGGTGGGAAGCGTCATGGCGGCTCCAGGTCGTTGCCGGACCTTCGATCGGGGTTGCTCAAATCAAGCCGCGTCGAATTCCTCGTCGACCACGACCGGCAGGTGCAGGCGGAATTCCGTCCGCCCGGGCCGGCTGTCGACCTCGATCAGGCCGCCGTGGTCGCCGACGATCTTGGCGACCAGCGCCAGACCCAAGCCGTTGCCGGAGGGCTTCGAGGTGACGAACGGCTCGAACAGATGCGGCCGGATGTCCTCGGGGATGCCGGCGCCGTTGTCGCGCACGCTGACCATCAGCGGCAGGTCGAGCCGGGTGCGCGAGCCGGGGATGGCGACGCGCATCCCGTGCTGGTAGGCGGTCGCGAGCACGATCTCGCCATGCGACGTATCGGCGTTCGTCACCGCCTCGGCGGCGTTCTTCACGAGGTTGAGCAGCACCTGCACGAGCTGGTCGCGATTGCCCCAGACCGGCGGCAGCGAGGGGTCGTAGACCTCGGTGAAGCGGATATGCGCGGCGAAGCCGGTCTGGGCGAGCTTGCGGACGCGCTCCAGCACGCGGTGGATGTTCACCGCCGACCGCTCGATCGGCTTCTCGCCGAACATCTCCATGCGGTCCACCAGGTCGCGGATGCGGTCGGCCTCGTCGCGGATCAGCAAGGTCAGCTCGCGATCCGGCTCGGCGACGCTGGCTTCCAGCAGTTGCGCCGCGCCGCGAATGCCGGAGAGCGGGTTCTTCACCTCGTGCGCCAGGATCGCCGCCATGCCCGTCACGCTGCGCGCCGCACCTCGGAACGAGAGCTGCCGGTCGAGCGCGCGGGCGGCGGAGGCGTCCTGCATCACCAGCAGCACCGCGCCGGGCATCTCGAGCAGCGGCGTGATCTGGACGGTGATGCCCGGCTTGTGCAGGCGCGGGCTCTCGAGGGTGAGATCGTGGTCGGACACCGTCGCCTCGCCCCGGCGGGCGTAGCCGATCAGCATGAAGACCGGATTGTCCTCCGGCACCAGATCGTTCAGCCGCAGCGGCGCGAGCTGTGCCACCGAGATGCCGAGGAACTGCTCGGCGGCGTGGTTGGCGTAGACGAAGCGGTTATCCGCGTCGAGCAGCACCACCGGCACCGGCAGCGCGCCGAGGATCAGCGCGGCCTCGGGAACGCGCGGCGGCCTCGGCGGGTCGCGCGAACACCGCCAGGGGCCGCTTGCGCAACGCCGCCTTGCTCATGCCGCCTCGGCCTCGATGGCATCCGCCGGCAGCACGGCGTCGCGGGTCGCGCCACGGGCGATCAGCGGATCGTAGAGGCCATGCACCAGCCGGATCACCGAGTCGACGTCGGCGAGCCGGTTGACCGTGGCGCGGAACTCGGCCGAGCCCGGCAGCCCGCGCGAGTACCAGGCGAGGTGCTTGCGCGCGAGCCGCAGCCCCGCATCCACGCCGAAATGCGACAGCACCGCGCGGTAGTGGCCGAGCAGCGTGTCCTTCTGGCGCGCCAGCGACGGCTCGGGCGCGCGCTCGCCGGTGCGCAGGAAGCGCGCGACCTGAGCCGGGAACCACGGCCGGCCGTAGCAGCCGCGCCCGATCATCACGCCGTCGGCACCCGACAGAAGTAGCGCCTCGGCGGCGTCCTCCTCGGTGAGGATGTCGCCGTTGGCGATCACCGGGATGCCGACGGCGCGCTTGACCTCGGCGATGAAGCCCCAATCGGCGCGGCCGGTGTAGAATTGCTGGCGGGTGCGGCCATGCACCGTGACCATGCGGATGCCGGCCTCCTCGGCGATGCGCGCCATGCGCGGCGCGTTGAGGCTGGCGTGATCCCAGCCCATCCGCATCTTGAGCGTGACCGGCACCTTCACCGCCGCCACGGTCGCCGCAAGGATGGCGGCGGCGGCGGCCTCGTCGCGCATCAGCGCCGAGCCGGCCTGCTGGCCGAGTGCCACTTTCTTGACCGGACAGCCGAAATTGATGTCGATCAGGTCGGCACCCCGGTCGGCCGCCAGCCGGGCGGCCTCCGCCATCGCCTGCGGGTCGCAGCCGGCGAGCTGCACGGCGGAGATCCCGCCGCAGCCGTCCACCTCGGCCATGCGCAGGGTCGTCCGGTTCTCGCGGATCATCGCCCAGGAGGCGATCATCTCGGAGACCACCATCCCCGCGCCCTGCTCCTTGGCGAGCCGGCGGAACGGCAGGTCGGTGACGCCCGACATCGGCGCCAGGATGACCGGCGTATCGATGCGAACGCCGCCGCCAAGGTCGATCGGCGCCAGGACCGGACGAGGGGTGGAATCGGAATTGCCCATGAATTGGGCAAACTACTGCCGGCCGTGCCCGCGCGCAATGCGGTTGACGCAAACCGGCACGCCAGCGAGTTTGCCGTCATGCGAGTAGCAGCCATCCTGGTCGCCGCCGGCACCGGCAGCCGGTTCGGCGCGGAGACGCCGAAGCAGTTTCTCTCGGTTGCCGGCAAGCCGGTGATCCGCCATGCCGCCGAGGCGCTGGCCGAGCATGTGACGCTGCTGCAGCCGATCGGCGAGGCCGGCCCGATCGCGGCGGCGCTCGCGGGCATCCCGCATCTCGCGCCGGTGCCGGGCGGCGCCACGCGACAGGATAGCGTGCGGGCCGGGCTGGAGGCGCTGGCGCCGCACGGGCCCGACATCGTGCTGGTCCATGACGCCGCCCGCCCGGTGATCCCGGCCCGCACCGTGGCCGATCTGCTGACGGCCCTGCAGCGCGCGCCGGGCGCGATCCCGGCGGTGCCGGTGGCCGACACGCTCAAGCGCGGCGAGGCCGGGGCGATCACCGCGACCGTCTCCCGCGAGGGGCTGCACCGGGCGCAGACGCCGCAGGCGTTCCGGTTTCTCAGGCTATTGGCACTGCACCGCGCGGCCGTCGGCGGCACGGCGACGGACGATGCCGCCCTGCTGGAGGCCGCCGGCGAGCCGGTGCTGCTGGTGGCCGGCTCCGAGGACAATATCAAGCTGACCTATCCGGAGGATCGCGTGCGACTGGAACGGATTCTTTCCCACGCCATGACGCCGCGCGTCGGGACGGGCTTCGACGTCCACGCGACGCAAGCCGGGCGCCGGCTGGTGCTCTGCGGGGTCGAGGTGCCGCACGCCACGGGTCTTGCCGGCCATTCGGACGCGGATGTGGGCATCCATGCGCTGTGCGACGCGATCTACGGGGCGCTGGCCGAGGGCGACATCGGCCGCCACTTCCCGCCGAGCGAGGCGGCGTGGAAGGACGCGGACAGCGCACGATTCCTCGCCCACGCGGCCGAACGGATCGCCGCGCGTGGCGGCATCCTCGCCAACGCCGACGTCACGTTGATCTGCGAGCGGCCCAAGATTACCCCGCACGCACCGGCGATGATCGCGCGGCTGGCGGATATTCTCGGCGTCGAGCCGGGCCGGATCTCGGTCAAGGCGACGACCACCGAGCGGCTCGGCTTCACGGGGCGCGGCGAGGGCATCGCCGCCCAGGCGGTCGTGACCGTGCTGCTGCGGCTTTGAGGGTGGCTCGTGCGTTATGGTCCTCGGATATGGCCGGTCCGATACTTGCGGAGGCAGCATAATGGACAAGAGGATCGTAGCGGTGCTGGCCGGCGTCGCCCTGACCGGATGCACCGTGGTTCCCGCGCAAAACCCCTACCCGGCCCCGCCGCCCACCCAGGTCGAGATCATCCCGAAGCCGCCCGTCTCGGCGACGCCGCTGGTCTGGCAGCCCGGCCATTACGAATGGAGCGGCGCCGGCTATGTCTGGTATCCCGGCGAATACGTGCCGCAGGCGGGCCACGGGACGATGTGGCAGCCGGGCTTCTGGACCCCCGCCGGCGGCGGCTGGACCTGGCAGCCGGGGCATTGGGTGTAGGCATTCGGTCTGGCCGGGACTTGCCCGCTTGCCGGCCGGTCGCGGGACGATCGTCCGTCCGGGGAGAGGCTGGCGAACAAATGAGGCACTTGGCGCCCCGGCCTCCCTTGCGGCGCGGGGAGGGCTGTGGTTACTGCCGGCGCGATCCATGAGGAAGGCCGGGGCAGCTTGCCCCATCCGACGACGCCCCCTCCGCCCATGCCCAGTCCGCAATTCCACGAGGCAAGCTGAATGCCCTCCACCTTCGACACCGTTGCCGGGATCATCGCGGAGACCTGCGACATCCCGCGCGACAAGATCACCCCCGAGAGCCACGCGATCAACGATCTCGGGATCGACAGCCTCGACTTCCTCGACGTGGCCTTCGCCATCGACAAGGCATTCGGCATCAAGATGCCGCTCGAACAGTGGACGCAGGAGGTCAACGAGGGAAAGGTCTCCTCGGACCAGTATTTCGTCCTGCAGCATCTCTGCGCCAATATCGACGCGCTGGTCGCGGCCAAGGCCGCCTGACGCCGCTCGATGCGTCTCGAGTATTTCCAGATGGTCGACCGGGTCAGCGCACTGGACGCTGACACCCGGACCATATGTGCGGAGTGCACGGTGCCGGACGCCAGCCCGGTGTTCGAGGGCCACTTTCCCGGCTACCCAATCCTGCCGGGCGTGCTGATGATCGAGACGATGGCGCAGACCGGCGGCTGGCTGGTGATGGGGCTGCTGCGCTTTACCCGGATGGCCTTCCTCGCCCAGGTGAAGGAGGCCAAGATGCGCGCCTTCGTCGCCCCCGGCCAGGTTCTGCGGACCGAGGCACGGCTGTTGCACGACGGCTCGGGCTATGCCGTCGCCACCGGACGCATCCTCGCGGGCGACAAGCCGGTCGCGGAGGCGGAGATCACCTATCGGGTCATGCCGTTCCCCAACGAGACCCTGCGCCAGGAGCTGCTGAAGATGGCCCGCCGCGTCGCGGTGCCAACGGAGTTCTTCGATGCCCGACCCCACAACGACTGAGACGAGAACGCCGGAGCCGCGGGACGCGGTCATCACCGGGATCGGGCTGGTGTCCTGCCTCGGCGCCGGCCTCGACGCGCATTGGGAGGCGCTGGACCGGCCAGGCGGCTTTCGCCCGGTGGTGGATGCCGAGCGCTTCGCGCCCTTCCCGGTGCATCCGATGGTGGCACTGGAGCTCGACCGGCAGATCCCGAAGAAGGGCGACCAGCGACAGATGGAGGCTTGGCAGCGGATCGGCACATACGCGGCCGGGCTCGCGCTGGACGACGCCGGGCTGAAGGGCAACGCGGACCTGCTCGCCCGGATGGACATGATCGTCGCGGCGGGCGGCGGCGAGCGCGACTACGCGGTGGACGCCTCGATCCTCTCCGCCCTGCCCCATGCGCCGAACCCCGAGGCGCTGCTCAACGAGCGGCTGATGACCGAGCTGCGGCCGACCCTGTTCCTCACGCAGCTCTCAAACCTGCTGGCCGGCAACATCTCGATCGTGCATGGGGTGGTCGGCTCGTCGCGCACCTTCATGGGCGAGGAGGCGTGCGGCACCGACGCGGTGCGGATCGCCTGCGCCCGCATCGCCGCCGGTCAGGGAGACTTTTTCCTTGTTGGCGGCTCCTACAATGCCGAGCGCCCGGACGTCCTGCTCGAATACGCGATGGGACGGCTGCTCTGGAGCCGCGACTATTCTCCGCTATGGGAGCGCCAGGGGGCGGGCGGCGGGCTGGTGCTCGGCTCGGTCGGCTGCTTCCTGGTGATCGAGAGCCGAGCCCACGCGGCGGCGCGTGGCGCCCGCGCCTGGGCGCACATCGCCGCGATCATCTCCGACCGGTGCCGGCGCGAGCCGGGGCAGGCGAGCGCCAACGCCGCGCGCCAGCTCGCTCCGCTCCGGGCGCGCCTCGCGCCAGGATCGAGCGCCGTGCTCTCCGGCGCCTCGGGCGCCCAGGCTCCGACTGTTGAAGAAGAAAAATTCTTGCAGGAACTGGGGCTTCCGGTGCGCGCCACGGCAACGGCGCTGGGTCACAGCATGGAGCCGTCGCTGCCGGCCAATCTGGCGCTGGCGGCGATGGCGCTGTCGCGCGGGCGGCTGTTCGCCCCACTCGAGGCGGCGGAGGCGCCGATGCCGGGAGATTTGCGCCAGGTGCTGGTGACGGCCTGGGGTCATTGGCGCGGCGAGGGCATGGCGCTGGTCGAGGCGGCGTAGGAGGCGGCGATGGCTGGTTCGGATCGCGATTCCAAGTTCCGTCCGGTGGTCGTGGTGACGGGCATGGGCGTACTGACCTCGCTCGGCGCGGGCCAGGCGGATAATTGGGGGGCGCTGACGGCCGGACGCTCGGGGCTTCGGCGTATTTCGCGCTTTCCGACCGACGGTCTGCGCACGACGGTCGCGGGCACGGTGGACTTCGTCGCCACGGAGGACGCGACCGCGGCGGAGCTCACGGAAAAGCTCGCCGGGATGGTCATCGAGGAGGCCGTGGCCGAGGCGGCGATCGGCCGCAAAGGCGATTTCCCTGGGCCGCTGCTCCTCGCGGTCCCGCCGGTGGAGATGGACTGGCCGCAGCGCCGCGCGCTCGCCGCCGCCTCCGGCGCCAACGAAACAGTGACTTACGACGATTTGCTGCGCGCGGCCGTTACCGGTGATTTCAGCCGCTGGTATCGCCGGTTCCTGTTCGGCTCGGTGGGCGAGAGCCTGGCCGACCGGTTCGGCACCAAGGGCTCGCCGGTCGCCACCTCCACCGCCTGCGCCTCCGGCGCGACGGCGATCCAGCTCGGCGTCGAGGCGATCCGCCGGGGCGAGGCCGATGCGGCGCTATGCGTCGGCACCGACGCCTCGGTGACGCAGGAGGCGCTGATCCGCTTTTCCCTGCTCTCCGCCCTGTCCACCCGCAACGATCCGCCGGCGGCGGCGGCGCGGCCGTTCTCCAAGGACCGCGACGGGTTCGTCATGGCCGAGGGCGCCGGCGCGCTGGTGCTGGAGAGCCTGGAGCACGCCCGCGCGCGGGGCGCGCGCATCCTGGGTGTGGTCGAGGGCTGCGGCGAGAAGGCCGACGGCTTCCACCGCACGCGGTCGAGCCCCGACGGACGACCGATCATCGCCTGCCTGCGCGAGGCGCTGGAGGACGCGGGCGCGTCGCCCGACACGGTGGGCTACATCAACGCGCACGGCACCGGCACGCCCGAGAACGACAAGATGGAGTGGCTCGGCGTCTCCGCCGTGTTCGGCGAGCGCGCAGGCGCGATCCCCATCTCGTCCAACAAGTCGATGATCGGCCACACCCTGACGGCGGCCGGCGCGGTCGAGGCGGTGTTCACCTTGCTTGCGATGAAGCACGGTCGGCTGCCGCCCACCATCAACTACGACCTGCCCGACCCGGCGCTGCCGCTCGACTGCGTGCCCAACGTGGCGCGCGACGCGCGGGTGAGGCGGGCGGTGTCGAGCTCGTTCGGCTTCGGCGGCCAGAACGTCTGCCTCGTGTTGGGCGCGGCGCCCGGCTGATGGCCGCCCGACCGCGCGCCCTCGTCATCGGCGGGCGGCGCGGCATCGGCGCGGCGGTGGTGGACGTGCTGGCGCGGCGGGGGGCGGACGTCACCTTCAGCTACCGCTCGGACGCCGGCGGTGTGGCGGCCCAGCTGGACGCGCTGCGCGCCGCCCACCCGGAGGCCGCGTTCGACGCCCTCCCGCTCGACCTCGCCAGCCGCGCGGAGGTGGACGCCTTCGCCCACGGGCTGGAGGCGCGCGAGCCTTTCGGCACTTTGGTTCAGGCCGGCGGCATGACCTATGATGCCTTGGCGGCGCTGATGGACCAGGACGCGGCCGAGGCGGCCATGCAGGTGAATTTCTGGTCTTTCGCCCGCATCGCGCGCGCCGTGGTGCGGCCGA
Organism: uncultured Alphaproteobacteria bacterium; assembly: GCA_963799825.1. Taxonomy (GTDB): domain Bacteria; phylum Pseudomonadota; class Alphaproteobacteria; order Acetobacterales; family Acetobacteraceae; genus JAFKFI01. The sequence continues at coordinate 1,036,481 of CAWCYL010000004.1, read as the reverse complement.
TGACCCGCGCCCGGCATGGGCGCATCGTCGCGATCGGCTCGGTGATCGGCCAGCAGGCGACCCAGGGCAACGCCGCCTACGCCGCCAGCAAGTCCGCCCTGCTCGGCTATGTCCGGACCCTGGCGGTCGAGACGGCGCGGCGCGGTGTCACGGTCAACTACGTCGCCCCCGGCTTCGTCGACACCGACATGCTGGCCCCCTTCGCCGCCCACCGCGCCGCGACCGAGGCGCGCATCCCCGCCGGGCGCTATGCCCATGCCCGCGAGGTCGCCGAATTGGTGGGCTTCCTGACCTCCCCCGAAGCGGCCTATGTCACGGGCGCCGTCATCCCGGTGGATGGCGGCCTGACCGCCTCGATCGGCGTGCAGCGCGCCTGACCCTTCGCTTCTGGATCTCGACCCATGCCCACCATCCGTGCGCTGCAACTGCTCGCCGAGCGCGAGATCGCCCTGGTCGAGCGCGAGCGCGCCGCCGCCGCCCGGACCCGGCGAGGTGCAAATCCGCGTGCGCACAGTCTCGCTCAACCATATCGACCTGTGGGGTTTTCGCGGCATGGCGTTCGCCAAGCGGCAGCTGCCGCTGACCGTCGGCGCCGAGGCGGCGGGCGAGATTTTTGCCGTTGGGCCGGACGTGACCGGACTGCGGCCCGGTCAGCGCGTGATCGCCTACTCGGCACTCACTTGCGGCACCTGCCGGTTCTGCCGGTCGGGGCGGGACAATCTGTGCGAGAACGTCGCCGGCGTGCGCGGCTTCCATATCGACGGGTTCGCGCAGGATCTCGTCAACCACCCTGCCCGGCTGGTCCTGCCCATCCCCGAGGGCGTGAGCCTGGAGGACGCCGCCTGCGTGCCGGTGGCCTACGGCACCGTCGAGCACATGCTGTTCGACAATGCCGAGCTCGTGGCCGGCGAGACCATCCTGGTCCATGCCGGCGGCTCCGGCATCGGCAGCATCGCCATCCGCATCGCCAAGTCGCTCGGCTGCACCGTCATCACCACGGTCGGCAGCGACGCCAAGGCGGACCAGGCGCGGGCGCTCGGGGCGGACCACGTCATCAACTATCGCACCGACCGGTTCGAGGGCGCGGTGCGGCGGCTCACCGCCAAGAAGGGCGTGGACGTGGTGTTCGAGCATGTCGGCGCCGACACCTGGAACGGCTCGCTGCTGTCGATGCGGCGGGGCGGCCGGCTGGTGACTTGCGGTGCCACGTCAGGACCGTCCGCCAGCATCAACCTGATGCAGCTTTTTCAGCAGCAGTACCGCATCATCGGCTCGTTCGGCTCGCCGCTGCACAGCCTGCGGCCGCGCGCTCGAGCGGATCGCCGCCGGCGTGCGCCCGGTGATCGACACGCAGTACGGTCTCGCCGATTTCCGCGCCGGGCTCGACCGGCTGGCGCAGCGCGACGTGTTCGGCAAGATCCTGGTGACGCTCTGACATGGCGCTTGCCGCCACGCTCGCCGGCCTCGGCGACCGGCTGATCGGCCGCCTCGTCTCGTTCCTGTTCGGCGTCCTGCGGCGCACCGACCCGGACCGCGCCTCCGACATCTGCGGCGCGATCATGCGGCGGATCGGCCCGTTCCTGCCGGCGCACCGGATCGGCCGGGCCAATCTGCGCGCCGCCTTCCCGGAGAAGGACCGCGCCTGGATCGAGGCCACCTTGCGCGGCGCCTGGGAGAATCTCGGGCGGGTTGCCGGCGAATACGTGCATCTCGGCGACGTCTGGGATTACGACCCCGACCGGCCCGACGCCGAGGGCCGCATCCAGACGGACGCGGCGGGGGTGCAACTGTTCCTCGACCTGCGCGACGACGGCCGCCCGGCGCTGGCCTTCGCCTCGCATCTCGGCGAACTGGGAGCTGCCCGCCGTCGCCGCCGCGGCGCACGGGCTGCCGGCCGCGGTGGTCTACCGGATGCCCAACAACCGCGCCGTTGCGGCCGAGATCGCGCGCATCCGCCAGGGGCTGATGGGCCGCCTCATCCGCAGCCGCAAGGAGGCGGTGTTCGAGATGGCCGCGCGCACTCAACCGAGGCGAGCACCTCGGGATGGTGGTCGATCAGCACTGGTCGCGCGGCGTGGACGTCACCTTCTTCGGCCGCCGCTGCAAGGCCAACCCGACCCTGGCCCGCCTGGCCCGCCAGTACGACTGCCCCGTGGTCGGCGTGCGCGTGGTCCGGCTCGGGGGGCGGCGGTTCCACCTCTCGGCGGTCGGCCCGCTGGAGCTGCCCCGCGCGGCCGATGGGCAGGTGGACGTGCCGGCGACGACGCAGATGATCGCCACGATCATCGAGGGCTGGATCCGTGAGCATCCCGAGCAATGGCTGTGGTTCCATCGCCGCTGGCGCTGAACCGCGGCCAAGCTCGGGCGTTATGTTCGCCATCCGATCAGAGCGGGAGCGTTCCGAGCGCCCGCAAGGAGATCACCGCGATGCGCTTCCTCGCTCTCTCATGCTCGGCCATCGCCGGGCTGGCCGCCCTGCCCGCGCTGGCGCAATACCCGTCGCCGACCCCGCTGCCGCCGCCTCCCGGCTACGCCGCGCCGGCGCCCGGCTATCCGCCTCCGGCCGGATACGCGGCGCCCGCGCAGGGATATCCTCCGCCGGCTGGCTACGCCGCACCGTCACCCAGCTATCCTCCGCCGCCGACCTACGCCGCGCCTGCGCCCGGCTATCCGCCAGCCAACTACGCGGCACCCGCCCCAGTCGCTCCGCCGCCCGCGACCTATGGCGGTCAGGCCCCGGCCTATCCGCCCGCCCCCACCTATGGCGGCCCGCCGGCCGGGGCACGCCCCGGCCACGCGCCCGGCGAAGGCGTCTCGTACCCGCTCTCGGGGAGCGCAAGCAACACGGGCCCGGCTGACACCCGTTCGGTGATCGCGCCGACCCTGCCGACGCCTGCCCTGGGTCCAGGCGCGGGGCCGGTGCAATATCTCCAGGCGGCGCGCGCCTCGCTGGCCGCCGGACGCACCGGAGAGGCGCAGCAATCGCTGGAGATGGCGCAGACCCGGCTGCTCGACCGCTCGGTGCCCTACAACGCCACCAACGCGCCAAGCGCCAACCCGGCGGTCTCGCAGATCTCGGAAGCACTCCGCGCCCTCGGCGCCGGCGACCGGATGCGCGCGATGCAGATCATCGACGCGACGATCCCGCAGGCCGCCGCCGAGGCGGGGCCCGCGCGGTAGATATCGCTCCCTCTACCCCCTGGGGGAGAGGGAGACGAGATCAGCCCGCGGCTGCTGCGATCGCCGCCGCCTTCTCCAGCACGCGCCGGGCGGCGTGGACGATCGGGTAGTCGATGAAGCGGCCCTCGAGCTGGATCGAGGCGAGCCCCCTCGCCTCCGCCTCGTCGAACGCGGCGACCAAACGCTGCGCGTCGGCGACCTGCGCCTCGGTCGGCGTGAAGGCGCGGTTGGCGAGCGGCACCTGGTCCGGGTGGATGCACATTTTTCCCTGAAAGCCGAGCGCGCGGACATGCTCGACCGAGCGGACGAACCCCTCCGTGTCCTTGAGATCGACCCACACCGTGTCGAGCGGCGGCTCCAGGCCGGCGGCGCGCGAGATGGTGACAAAGCCGGCGCGGAACGGCAGCAGCTCGGTCTCCTCGCGCGACCAGGTCATGCCGAGGTCGAGGGTAAAATCCCCGGCGCCGAACGCGATCCGCCGGGTGCGGGTGCCCGATCGGGCGATGGCCTCCAGGTGGTAAAGCCGAGCGCGGTCTCGATGATCGGGATGAGGTCGATCCCGCCCGGCGACAGCCCGTGCTCGCGCTCCAGCGCGCCGACCGCCCACTCCACCGCACGCAGCTGGTCGGCACCCTCCACCTTCGGCAGCACGATCCCGTCCACGCCCGGACGCACCACCGCGAGGAGGTCGGCAAACCCCCATTCGGTGCCGACCGCGTTCACCCGCACATAGCCGCGACAGCGGCGCGGCGTGCCCAGCGCGGCAACCACCGTCGCGCGCGTCGCCGCCTTCTCGCTGACCGCGACCGCGTCCTCAAGATCGAGAATCACCGCGTCGGCGCCAAGGGTAAGCGCCTTCTCGACCCGGCGGGGATGGTTGCCGGGCGCGAACAGGAAGGTGCGGAACAGGGACACGGCGTTCTCCGGGGCTGCGGCGGGCGGCGTTTGGCGGCCGAAGCGTAGAGCGACATACTCCGCCGAGAAAGTCGTCGGCAGGAGGCTCGCCCGCATGTTGATGTCCTCGGCGGAGTTCCGCGACTCGCTGCGCGCCCACCGGCCGCGCGTGTTCGTCGATGGCGACCGCATCGAGAGCGTCGCCGACGAGCCGCGCCTCGCACCGGGCATCGCCGCGATCGGCGTCACCTACGATTTCGCCCGGCGTCCCGAATTGCGCCCGCTGATGACGGCGACCGATCCGACCTCCGGCCGCACGGTGAACCGGATGCTGCACATCAACCGCGACACGCGCGACCTGATGAGCAAGCTGGAGGCGGTGCGGCTGCTATGTCAGGAATGCGGCTGCGCGCAACGCTACCTCACGCATGACGCGCTGAACGGCATCCATCAGGCGACCTTCCGCACCGACGCCGAGCATGGCACTGACTATCACGCGCGTTTTCTCGCCTATGCGCAGGCGGTGCAGGAGCAGGATCTGACGCTGGCCGTGGCGATGACCGACGGCAAGGGCGACCGCTCGCTGAAGCCGCACGAGCAGGCCAACGTGGATGCCTACGTGCACATCGTCGAGCGCCGACCGGGCGGCATCGTCATCAGCGGCGTGAAGGCAATCGTCACCGCAGCACCTTACGTGCATGGCTTCCTGGTCATGCCGTGCCGGGCGATGACGCCGGACGACGCGGATTTTTCCGTGTGCTGCGTCGTGCCGGTCGACGCCGAGGGCGTCACCATCGTTGCGCGACCGGCCGGACGGCCCGGCGAGAGTGCTGCAAAATTCAGCGGTCGCTACGGCCAGTCCACCGGCGTGGTGATCTTCGAGCGCGTGTTCGTGCCGCACGAGCGCGTGTTCCTCGCCGGCGAGCACGATCAGGCGGGGTTTCTCGCACAGACCTACGCGACGCACCACCGCCACAGCTGCATCGCCGCGCGCGCCGGGTTCGGCGACCTGCTGATCGGCGCGGGGGCCTTGATGACCGAGGCCAACGGGCTTGATTTCGACCGGCACGCGCATCTGCGGGACGCGATGGTGGAGCTCATCAAGATCGTCGAGGGCTTCTTCGCCTGCGGCGTCGCGGCCTCGGTGTATGGCCAGGCGGACCCGTCCGGCGCGGTGATGCCCGACACCGTGTTCGCCAATGTCGGAAAACTGCTGCTGGCAACGCAGATCTACGACATGCAGCGTCTCGCGCACACCGTCTCGGGCGGCCTGATAGTGGCGCTGCCGGGGCCGGACGAGGACCACAATCCGGCAACCGCCGCGTCGCTCGCAGCCCTGCTCGGCGGCCGCGCCGACATCCCCTACGACAAGCGCATCGACGGTCGCGCGCATGATGGAGGATCTCACCGCCTCGCACACCGGCGGCTGGTACTCGGTGATCTCGCTGCACGGCGGCGGCAGCCCGGAGGCGATGAAGCGCGAGATCTTTCGTAATTACCCGCTCGGCGACCGCGTCGATCTGGTGGAACGGCTGCTCGACCGCGGCGTGGCGGCCGATCCGAGCCGCAAAATCACCCGCAACCGCCAGCCCGGCCGCTGCTGCGTGCAAGGCTGCACGGAGCCCCCCTCCCCGGCGTCGCCGTCCGTCGCGGATTGAGCCGCAGGACGCGCCGCGACGTCCACGGGCGGACGCCATCCGCCACGTCGCCGGCGCGGTGGCTGTCCGCTCAGGCCGCCCGCACGCCGGTCACGAACTCGCCGACCTCGCCCATCAGCTGCGCTGCCCGCCGTGAGAGTTCCGACGCCGCGCCGAGCACCTGCCGAGAGGCGCCGCCGCCGCACGGGTGGCGACCTCGGCGGAATGCGACACCTGCCGGGTGATCTCCGCCACCGACGCGGTCAGCTCCTCCGCGGCGACCGCCACGGTCTGCACGTTCTCGCTGGCCTGCCGCGCCGCCATCGCGACGGAAGCCGCCTGCCCGGTCGTGAGCGTCGCGGTGTCGGACATCGAGCCGGCCGTCGCCTGCAGCTCGGTCGCGGCCGAGGAGACCGCGCCGACCATGCCGCCCACCTTGCGCTCGAAATCCTGGGTCAGTCCGGCCAGATGCTCGGCCCGGCGTTCCTTCGCGGCGCGCTCCGCCTGCTGTTCGGCGGCGAGGCGATCGGCCGCGACCCTGTTGTCCCGCAACACCTCGACGGCGCGCGCCATGACGCCGATCTCGTCGCCGCGCCCGCCGTCGGACAAGACCACCGACGTATCGCCCGACGCGAGGCATCGCATGATCTCCGCCAAGCGGATGATCGGACGGCTGACCGCCCGGCGCGTCGCCAGCAGCGCCAGAAAAAGTCCGGCCAGGATGCCGAGCGCGGCGCCGCCGATCAGCAGCCGCAGCCGGGCGCTGACCAGCGCGTCGAGTTCCGTCTGGATCGCGGTCACGGTCCGATCGTTCGACTGCGCCAGCGCCGCGACCGACCGGCCCAGCGCCTGACGGTTGCCGCGATTCAGATCGTTGTCGCCATAGGTGCGGGCGGCTTCCATGCCGACCTCGCGGCCCAGCCGCACGAGTTCCCGGCGGAACGTCACGAAATCGCCGGCCTTGCGCAGCACGTGGTCGAAATCATGCTCATGACCGGGCTCCAGCAGCGACTGCCAGGTCAGCGCCAGCGCCTGGAGCCGGTCGTTTCCGCCTCTTGAATGCGTTCCCGAATGCACCACCTCGGCACCGCCGGCGCCCTCTCGGGGCCGACGGACCGGCGCCGGATGGGTGTCCGGCGCCTCATCTTCCACGTTGCTTGCAAGAGGATGTGGCCATGAGGAACTTCGATTTTTCCCCGCTGACCCGCTCGACGGTCGGGTTCGACCGGGTCTTCGACCTGCTCGACAGCGCGTTCACCGCAGCCCAGGTCGATGAAGGGTATCCGCCCTTCAATATCGTCAAGACCGGTGACACCTCGTACCGGATCGAGCTCGCGGTCGCCGGTTTCGGTCCAGGCGACCTGTCGATCGTGGCGCAGGAAAACGTCCTGGCCATCTCGGGCAGCAGGAACGCGAGCCAGCAGCCGCTCTACCTGCACCACGGCATCGCGAGCCGCGCCTTCGAGCGCCGCTTCAACCTTGCGGATTACGTCAAGGTGGCGAACGCCGACCTGGTGAACGGGCTGCTCACCGTCGATCTCGTCCGTGAAATTCCGGAGGCCATGCGCCCCCGCCAGATCCAGATCGGCGGCAGCACGCAGAAGCAGCCGGAACAGATCGACCAGCAAGCGGCATAACCGCACCGGCTCGGGCGGGCATCCCTCGCCCGCGCCTTACGCCGCCTTCGCCTGCCCGGCGATCTGCGTCAGGCTGCCGAGGATGTCGCGGGCGAATTTGAGCCGCGTCGCCACGTCCATCTCGCGCACCAGCGCCAGCTTGTGGTCCGGCCGCAGCCGCACCAGCCCGCCCTTGGTCGATAGCCAGGCGATCAGCCCGGCGGGGTTGCGAAAGGCGTTGCCGCGGAAGCTCAGCACCATGCCTTTCGGCCCGGCCTCCAGCTTCTCCACTCCGGCGTCGCGGCAGGCGCGCTTCAACGCGACGACCTGCAATAGATTGTCGACCTCCCCCGGCAGCTCGCCGAAGCGGTCGACCAGCTCGGCGGCCATCGCCTCGGTCTCGGCGTCGGAGGCCAGTCCGCCGATCCGGCGATACAGGCCAAGCCGCACCGGCAGGTCGCGCACATACGCCTCGGGGATCAGCACCGGCAGGCCGAGGCTGATGTTGGGCGTCCAGTCGCGGTCCTCCGAGCGGCGGCGGCCCTCGCTGGCGCGCAACTCGGCGACCGCGTCCTCCAGCATCTGCTGGTACAGCTCGATGCCGACCTCGCGGATGTGCCCCGATTGCTCGTCGCCCAGCAGATTGCCGGCACCCCTGATGTCGAGGTCGTGCGAGGCCAGGGTAAAGCCGGCGCCCAGGGCGTCGAGCGTCTGCATCACGGTCAGCCGCTTCTCGGCCGCGACCGAGAGCCGGTGGTTCTGCGGCCAGGTGAGATAGGCGTAGCCGCGCTGCTTGCCGCGCCCCACCCGTCCCCGCAGCTGATAGAGCTGGCCGAGCCCGAACATGTCGGCGCGGTGAATGAGCAGGGTGTTCACCGCCGGCATGTCGAGGCCGCTCTCGACGATGTTGGTGGACAGCAGAATATCGAACTTGCCGTCGCCGAATTCGGTCATCACCCGTTCGAGCTCGGTGGGCGCCAGGCGGCCATGTGCCTGCGCCATCCGCGCCTCGGGCACGATCTCGCGTAAGCGCTCACCCATCCGGCCGAGATCCTCGATGCGCGGCACCACGCAGAAGATCTGCCCGCCGCGGAACCGCTCGCGCTGGATCGCCTCGCGTACCACCACGCTGTCGAACGGCATGATGAAGGTGCGGACCGCGAGCCGGTCCACCGGCGGCGTGGCGATCAGGCTCATCTCGCGCACCCCGGTCAGCGCCAGCTGCAAGGTGCGCGGGATCGGCGTCGCGGTGAGCGTCAGCACGTGCACGTCGGATTTCAGCGCCTTCAGCCGCTCCTTGTGGGCGACGCCGAAATGCTGTTCCTCGTCCACCACCAGAAGGCCGAGATCGGCGAACTCGATCGACTTGGCGAGCAGAGCGTGCGTGCCAACGACGATGTTGACGCTGCCGTCGGTGAGACCCTTGCGGATCTCGGTCGCTTCCTTGGCCGGCACCATGCGCGAGAGCTGGGCGACGCGCACCGGCAACCCGGCGAAGCGCGCGGAGAACGTGCGGAAATGCTGGCGGGCGAGCAGCGTGGTGGGGACGACGACGGCGACCTGGGCGCCCGACATGGCGGCGACGAAGGCGGCCCGCAGCGCCACCTCGGTCTTGCCGAAGCCCACGTCGCCACAGATCAGCCGGTCCATCGGCCGGCCGGACGAAAGATCCTCCAGCACGTCGGCGATGGCGCGGGACTGGTCCTCGGTCTCGGCGAACGGGAAGCGCGCGCAGAACTCGTCCCAGCTGCCCTCGGCGGGCGCCATGCTGGCGGCGTCGCGGATGCGCCGCGCGGCGGCGATGCGGATGAGCTCGCCCGCCATGTCGCGGATGCGCTGCTTCATCCGCGCCTTGCGCGTCTGCCAGCCAGCGCCGCCGAGCTTGTCGAGCGCCACCCCGCCGCCCTCGCTGCCGAAGCGCGACAGCATCTCGATATTCTCGACCGGCAGGAACAGCTTGTCGTCGCCGTCGTAGAGCAGGCGCAGGCAGTCGTGCGGCGCGTCGTTCACCGAGAGGGTGACGAGCCCGTCGTACCGGGAAATGCCGTGATCCTGATGCACCACGAGGTCGCCCTCGGCGATCTCGGTGGCCTCGGCGATGAACTGGTCCGCCCGCTTGCGCCGGCGCGGCGGGCGGCTGATGCGCTCGCCCAGCAAGTCCTGCTCGCCGACCAGGGCGATGCGCTCGGCGACGAAGCCGCGCTCCACGCCGAGCGTCACCAGCGAGACCGCCCCCGCCGGCTTGCGCCGCACCGCCGCCCAGTTTTCTTCCTGCGCCGCATCGTGAAAACCGTGCTCGCGCAGCAGATGCGCCAGCCGCTCGCGCGAGCCGCGCGTCCAGGCGGCAATCACCAGCCGTCTGCCCTCGTCCGCCCAGCGCGACGCCGCGCCGCGCAGCTGGTCGAACACGCTGGTCCCCGGTGCCGCGCTCGCCTGGGCGAAGATCGGGCCGGGCCGCCCGCCGCCTTCGACCCCCACCGCATCGTCCGGCTTGGCGAACGGGCTGAGCGCGAATAGCGGGCCGCCCGCGAGCATCGCGTCCCACTGGGCACGGTTGAGATACAGCCGGTCCGGCGGTAGTGGCCGGTAGGGCACCTCGCCCTCGCGCGGCACCGCTTTGCGCGCCGCGTAGTGATCGGCGATCATCTCGAGCCGCGCCGTCAGCACCTCCTCGCCCTGATGGTCGAGGCTGACCGAGGCGCCCGGTAGGTAATCGAGCAGCGTCTCCATGCCCTCGTGGAACAGCGGCACCCAATGCTCCATCCCGGGATGCCGTCGCCCTTCCGAGATCGACAGGTAGATCGGGTCTTCCGCGGCTTTCGGGCCGAACCTCTCGCGCCATTCGGTGCGGAAGCGGCCGGTGGACGCCTTGTCCAGCGGCACCTCGGAGACCGGGCGCAGGGTCAGCCGGGTCAGCCGCTCCGCGCTGCGCTGGGTGCCGGGGTCGAAGGCGCGGATGCTCTCGATCGTGTCGCCGAACAGGTCGAGCCGCACCGGGTCGGGCTCGCCGGCGGGAAAGACGTCGATGATGCCGCCGCGCATGGCGTATTCGCCCGGCTCCATCACCGTCCCGGCGCGGACATAGCCGTTGGCCTCCAGGAAGCCCGCCAGGGCCTCGGGCCGGATGGTGCCGTTGACCTTCAGCGCCATGCTGGCGCCCTCGAAGGTCTTTCGAGGTGGGATGCGCTGGACCAGGGCGTTCACCGTGGTGAGCACGATGCGCGGCCGGTCGGGCTTCTCCAGCAGCCGTGCCAGGGTTGCGATGCGCTCGGAGACCAGCGCCGGGTTGGGCGAGACGCGGTCGTACGGCAGGCAATCCCAGGCCGGGAACCGGAGGATTTCGGCCTCGGGCGCGAAGAACGCCAGCGCCTCGGCGAGCCGCGCCATGCGCGCGTCGTCGCGCGTCGCGTGCAGCACGGGGCCGGCGAACTCGGCGCGGCGGCGCGCCAGCAGCAGCGCGTCGAACCCCTCCGGCGCGCCGTAGAGTGGGACCGCGCTCATCGTCCCGCCGCCACCTGGATGCGTCGCAGCATCGGGCTGTCGAGCTCGGCCGGGATCGGCGCGCGGCCGCACAGCCAGTCCGCCAGCGCCACGTCCGGCAGCTCCAGCACCTCCTCGAGCGCATCGAGGTCGGTGTCGGTCAGGGTGGCGATCCGGGCGGACACGAAGCCGCCCACGAGAAGGTCGTTCTCGTGGGTTCCGCGATGGGTGGCGCGGAACAACAGGCGGCGTCGCCTCGCGTCGAGCGGGGCGTGTTCTGGCTTGCTCATGGGCGGGGTGTCATATAGCGGCCGCTTCCTCGGGTGTCAGCCTTGCAACACGATCCGCTCGCCCCCGTTTTCGCGCCCCTGACCTCGCTGCGCGGCATAGGCCCGGCCGTGGCGGGCCTGATCGCGCGCGCGGCGGGGGGAGATCGGGTGATCGACCTGCTGTTCCACCTGCCGGAATCCTACCTCGACCGGCGGGAGCGGCCGTCCATCGCGCGGGCCGTTCCCGGCCGGATCGCCACCCTGGAGGTCGAGGTGGTGCGCCACGACCCGCCGGCCAGGCCGCGCCAGCCCTGGAAGATCGTGGTCCGCGATCCGACCGGCTTCGCCGAGCTCGTCTTTTTCAAGTTCAACCGCCAGGCCCAGATGCCGCCCGGCGCGCGCCTGCTGGTCTCGGGCAAACTCGAGAAATTCGGCGACCGGCTGACCATGCCGCACCCCGATCACATGGTCCCGGCCGACCGGCCGGAGCGACTGCCGGGCCTGGAGCCGGTCTGGCCGCTCACCGCCGGGCTGTGGCCGCGCCAGGTGGCGACGGCGATGGCGCAGGCTTTGGCGCACGTCCCCGAGCTGCCCGAGTGGCACGACCCAGCCCTGCTTCGCCGCGAGCATTGGCCGGGGTTTCGTGCCGCCCTCGGCGCGGTCCAGTGTCCCACCGAGCCGCCCAGCATAGCCTCTCGGCGCCGTCTCGCGTATGATGAACTCCTCGCCGACCAGGTCGCCCTCGCGCTGGTCCGCGGCAGGGTCCGCGCCCGCCCCGGACGCGCCCTGATCCGGGCTCAAGACCCGGCCGGTTCTGCCCGGATCCGGGCTCCCGACCTCACCGAGATTGCCCGGAACCGGGCTGGTCACACCCTCACCAATGCCCAGATCCGGGCTCTCGGCGAGATCGAGGCCGATCTCGCCGCCCCCCGCCGGATGCTCCGGCTGCTGCAGGGCGACGTCGGCTCGGGCAAGACGCTCGTGGCGGTCCTCGCGATGCTCCGCGCCGCCGAGGCCGGCGCGCAGGCCGCACTGATGGCGCCGACCGAGGTGCTCGCCAAGCAGCACCATCGCACCCTCTCCCGCCTCTCGCCCGTGCCGGTCGCCCTGCTCACCGGCTCGGTGAAGGGGGCCGCCCGCGCCCACACCCTGCGCGGCCTCGCCGACGGCGCGATCCCGCTCGTGGTCGGCACCCACGCGTTGTTCCAGGAGGCCGTCGCGTATCGCGATCTGGCGCTTGCGGTGATCGACGAGCAGCATCGCTTCGGCGTGCATCAGCGCGTCATGCTGGGCGACAAGGGCGAGCGCACCGACGTCTTGGTGATGACGGCGACGCCGATCCCGCGCACCATTCTGCTCACGGAATGGGGCGAGATGGACGTCAGCCGATTGGATGAAAAACCGCCCGGCCGCCAACCGATCCGCACCACGCTGCATTCGCTCGCCACCCTGCCCGAATTGCTCGACGCGCTCGCGCGCAAGCTCGACGCCAATGCGGAAGATGATGGCGGCGGCCAGATCTACTGGGTGTGTCCGATGGTGGCCGAGAGCGAGTTCTTGGATGTGGCCGCCGCCGAGGCCCGCTTCGCCGATCTCCGCGTGCGCTTCGGCGCCGCCGTCGGGCTGGCGCACGGCCAGCAGGACGCGGGCTTGCGCGACGCCGCACTCGCCGATTTTGCCGCCGGCCGCACCCGCCTGCTGGTCGCGACCACGGTGATCGAGGTCGGCGTCGACGTGCCGCAAGCGAGCGTCATGGTGATCGAGCACGCCGAGCGTTTCGGCCTCGCGCAACTGCACCAATTGCGCGGCCGTGTCGGCCGTGGCTCGGCCGCGAGTTTTTGCCTGTTGCTGCACGACGACGGCCTGAACGAGACCGCCCGCCGCCGCCTGTTGTTGCTGCGCGACACCGAGGACGGCTTCCTCATCGCCGACGAGGATTTTCGTCTCCGCGGCGGCGGCGACCTGATGGGCACGCGCCAATCCGGCGAACCCGGCTTCCGCCTCGCGCAACCCGTGGAGCACGAGGGTTTGCTCCACATGGCCAACCGCGACGCCGCCCTCCTGCTGCACCGCGACCCGACGCTCACCTCCGAACGCGGGCGCGCGGTGCGCGTGCTGTTGCGATTGTTCGAGCGAAACGTGGCAATGAAGACGCTGGTTTCGGGGTAAATCTTGCTTGAATGTCGCCGGCTTGCGCGATCGCAAGCCGGCCATTGCCTCAACGGAGCGGTCAGTTCCCGGTCGGGAGCGGAAGGCTGATTCCTTCCTTCTGCAGTTCGTCCCGGACGAATTTGAAACGCTGATAGTCCGTCAACGTGATCGGCCCGCTATAGCCCTCGCTCTGCAGTTTGCGGGGCGGATATTTCACGTAGGTTGCCATGAGATCCTTGATCGCCTGATTGATCGTGACCAAGACCCACGTATGTTCGGTGTAGTTGTTCATGAAAATGTCGTAGCGTTCCTGAGGGTCCTGCCAGAGATCGAAAACCTGCGGAACCGTCGCGACATACTGCTCCGGTCCCTTCCAGCCGAGGTTTGAAGTCGACGGCGAGGCCACCTGTCTTCACTCCGTCATCGCCACGGAGATTGAACAGCGCCTTGTAGTTGCCGACCCGAGCGGCGCCGGGAGTGAGCTCGTTCTCGGTGAAGTAGAACCACGAATCCCTCGGCGACTTGCCCGTGCCGAACAGGACCGGCGTGATGTCGTGGCTGTCGAAGATGATCGGCTTTCCCTCGCGATCGTTCTCCGGCAGCTTCGCCCCGCCGAGCGAGGCAAACGTCGCCATGTAGTCGAGGCCGCCGACGATCTCGGAGTTCCTGCTTCCGGCCTTGATGCCCGGCCCCCAGGCAATGGACGGAACCCGCGAACCGCCCTCGCGGTCCGTCCCCTTGGTGCCACGGAACGGCGTATAGCCGGCATCCGGATAGACGTCCTGCCAGGCGCCGTTGTCGCTGGTCCAGAAGACATAGGTGTTCTTGTCGAGGCCGAGCGCGCGCACCTTGTCCATGATGCGGCCGATCCGCGTGTCGTTCTCGACGATCGAATCCGCGTATTTGGACTTCGACATCGACTTATGGATGAATTCGGGGGCAGGCAGATTGGGTTGGTGCACCTTCATGAAGTTGATGCTCATGAAGAACGGCTGGCCCGACTTCCCGTTCTGATCGAGATAGTCGATCGTGGCCTTCTCGACATACTCGTCGAAGAACGGGATTCCGACGACGCCCTTGTCCGGCGTGTTGACGTATTCGCCGTTGATCTTGAACACCTCGCGCGGCGCCTCGCCGGCTTTGCCCTCCAGCGCGCCCTTGGTCACTTTCTGGAACATCGCCCGCAGCTTCGGGTCCATGTCCGGGAACCAGTTGGGGTCGGCGTACGTGTAAGCGTTGAGGTGGTAGAGCCCGCAATACTTCATCTCGTCATAGCCCTGCGCGTTGGGTAGCGCGTAATCGGCCTCGCCGAGATGCCATTTGCCGACGAAGAAGGTCTTGTAGCCCGCCGTCTTCAGCACGGACGCGGGCGTCCATTCGGCCGCCGGCAAGCCGCCGCCCTGTCCCTGGAAGGCGACCGTCGTCATGCCGCTGCGATTCGGGATGCGCCCCGTCTGCATGGCGGCGCGACCGGGCGTGCAACTCGGCTGCGCATAGAACGACGTGAACATCATGCCTTCCGCCGCCAGGCGATCGATGCTCGGCGTCGGCATGCCGCGCGCTTCGCCGCCCAGATAGACGCCGGCGTCGCCATAGCCGAAATCGTCGGACATGATCATGATGATGTTTGGCTTGTTGCCGCTCGCCGCCGTGACCGGCTGGCTGCCGGTCGTCGTGGTGGTCGGCTGAGCGGGCGTGGTCTGCGCATTCGCAGGTGATGCCAGGAGCGTGGCCGCCGCCGCCGTCGTCGTGCCGAGCAGAACACCGCGGCGACCGAGACCGCCCTTTTTCCCGCTATCCCTGTTATCGCTCATGAGTTCGTCCCCTTCTCTCGTACGACGCAACGAAAACCGACATGGCTCGTCGACGTATCGACCGGCTCGGCGTGGCGCGCGGCCGGCCGGTAGCGGCGGCAGTAGTTCGGCGCGCAAAGATGAGAGCCGCCTTTGATGACCTTGCGCGGAATCCTGATGTCGGGCATCTGCGGGTCGTAGCTCGCGGCCTCCGGACCGCCCCGCGGGTTCGCGGGGATGCAGCACGCCTTGGGCGCGTCGGCTGCGTGTTTCGCCGACCACCAATCCGCGGTCCATTCCCACACATTGCCGATCATGTCGTAGAGCCCGTAGCCGTTCGGCGGAAACGCCTTGACCGGCGAGGTGCGCTTGTAGCCGGGCCGTCTGTGGTGCGGAAAATCGCCGTGCCACGTGTTCGCCATCGCCCGGCCGCCGGGCATGAACTCGTCGCCCCAGGCGAACTCCGCGCCCTCGATGCCGCCGCGCGCGGCGAACTCCCATTCGGCCTCAGATGGCAGTTCCTTTCCGGCCCATGTCGCATAAGCCAGCGCGTCGCCGAACGACACATGCACGACGGGATGATGGTCGAGCCCCTTGATGCTGCTGCCAGGGCCATACGGCTGCCGCCAGTTGGCGCCCTTGAGGAGGGTCCACCATTGGCTCCAATCCCGCAGATCGACCGGGTGCTTCGGCGGCGTGAACACCAGCGATCCGGCGAAGATCATGTGAGGAAGCGATCCGGGATAATCCTTGGGATCCGGCACCAATTCGGCAAAGGTGACGTGACCGGTCGCACGGACAAACCTCGCGAACTGCCGGTTGTTTACCGGCGTCGTGTCGATCCAGAAGCCATCGACCGTCACCAGGTGCGATGGCGCCTCCTCCGGATAATGATGGTCCGAACCCATGCGGAACGTCCCACCGGGCATGAATGTCATGCCGGCGGGCCCGGCATCGTTCTTGGTGGCTGGCAACGATGAGCTCATTCATGCCTCATGTCGCTGCTGGCGCGCGGCCGCGCCGGTCACTATGCGCCTCATGGACCTGATAGCAATGTTCGTTGTATCCGTTACCAGTTGACACACGCGCGAGCCGGCCCCCTCGGATTAGCCCAGGATTCCCAATCCGGCACCGTCATGGTCGGCGCAGGCCGACCATCCACGACTTCGCACACCCGCAAGCAAGTCGTGGATCCTCGGGACAAGCCCGAGGATGACGACGGAGTACTTGGGCACGCACGCGATTCGACTTGCCGCTAACCCAGCCAGTCGTGGCCCATGAGCCGGGGTGAGTGGTCGCGGGATCAGTCCCGGTAATCCGGCTCCTTGCGATCCAGAATCCGCTTCAGCGCGTCGAAATGCCATTGCGAGGCGCGCCGGCCGCCGTATTTCGGGCCGCTCTTGAAGCCCTGCAGCGTCTTGTCCACCACCGGCTGCGGCAGCACGCCGGAGCGGCTTGCCGGTCCACATGGCGTAGAGCTGCACCTGGGCGACGCGCTCCACGTAATAGAGCCGGTCATACGCCTCGGCGACGTCGCGCCCGACCACGGCGACGCCGTGATTGGCCATCATCAGCACCGTCTTGTCGCCGATCAGCTTGGCCAGCCGCGCGCCCTCGGCCGGGTCGAAGGCCGGGCCGTCGTAGTGATCGTCATATCCGGTGTGGATCAGCGTGCCGAGCTCGGTCTGGCCGATCGGCAGGATGCTCTGGTCCTCCAGTCGGGTCAGCGCGCTGGCGAAGGGCATGTGGGTGTGGAACACCGCGGCACCCTCGGCGATGTCGCGGTGCATCGGCGCGTGGATGCAGTAGCAGGACTGCTCGATCTCGCCCTCGCCCGCCAGAAGCTCGCCGTCGAAGCTCACTTCCATGAAGCAGCTCGCCGTCACCTCCGACCAATGCAGGCCGAACGGGATCTGGTAGTAGCGGCCGGGCTTGCCGGGCACGCGCAGGGTGAAGTGGTTGAAGATGCCCTCGTTCAGCCCGTGCATCACCGCCAGCCGGTGCGCCGCCGCGAGATCGACCCGCGCCTGCCACTCGGCGTCGCTCATGGCGGCGCGGCGCGCCTCGCCCGATACATAGTTCATGCCTGTCGGCCTCCTCGTGCTTGCGGCTGCAATGATCGGCCGCCGAAGCGGGGTCCCGTCAACGCGGGTTGCGCGTGGATTAATCCTCCGTCATCCCGCGCCGGCCCGCTTGCAATGCATGGCCGTTGCGCTATTCCCGCCGAAGCCTCGGGTGGGAGAAGCGAATTGGCGGCTGACGAAGCGGCGGCACTGATCGAGATCGAGCGCCTGACCAAGCGCTTCGGCCGCTTCACCGCCGTCGACCATGTTTCTTTCCATGTCGCGCGCGGCGAGGTGCTCGGCTTCCTCGGGCCGAACGGCGCGGGCAAATCCACCACGATGAAGATGCTCGCGGGCTTCGTCACGCCGAGCGAGGGCACGCGCGCGGATCTGCGGCCACGACGTCCAGGCGGACTCGCTTGCCGCCCGTCGCGCGCTCGGCTTCCTGCCGGAAGGCGCGCCCACCTACCCCGACATGACGGTCGCCGCGTTCCTCCGCTTCGTCGCCGCCGTGCGCGGCTACGCCGGGCGCCGAGCTGCCACCGCGCCATCGAGCGCGTCGTGACGCTCACGCATCTCGACAGCGTCTGGCTGCAACCGGTCGAGACGCTTGTCGAAGGGCTTCAAGCGCCGCGTCGGCCTCGCCCAGGCGCTGCTGCACGATCCGCCGGTGCTGGTGCTCGACGAGCCGACCGACGGGCTCGACCCCAACCAGAAGCACGAGATGCGCGCGCTGATCGCCGCGATGGCGCCGCGACAAGGCCATCGTCATCAGCACGCACATCCTCGAGGAGGTCGACGCGGTCTGCACCCGCGCCATCATCATCGCCGCCGGCCGCGTGGTCGCCGACGCGACGCCCGCCGAGCTCGAAGCGCGCCATCCCTCGGGCCGGCTCGACGACGTGTTCCGCGCGCTGACCGAACGCGAGGCCGCTTGAGCCCATGCACACCACCCTGATCGTCGCCCGGCGCGAGCTCGCCGGCTATTTCGCCACGCCGGTCGCGACCGTGTTCATCGTCATCTTCCTCGTGCTGCAAGGCGCGCTCACCTTCAACCTCGGCAACCTGTTCGCCCGCAACCAGGCCGATCTCGCGCCGTTCTTCACCTTCATCCCCTGGGTGTTCCTCCTCCTGGTGCCCGCGATCACCATGCGGCTCTGGGCCGAGGAGCGCCGGCTCGGCACCATCGAGCTGCTGCTCACCCTGCCGATCACGCAGACCCAGGCGGTGCTCGGCAAATTCCTCGCCGCCTGGGCGTTCTGCGCCATCGCCCTGCTGCTGACCTTCCCGTTCGTCATCGCCGTCAACCTGCTCGGCAGCCCCGATAACGGCGTGATCGCCGCCGGCTACATCGGCGCGCTGCTGGTCGCCGGCGCTTTCCTGTCGGTCGGCGCGGCGCTGTCGGCGGCGACCAAGAACCAGGTCATCGCCTTCGTGCTCGCCGTCGCGGTGTGCTTCGTGTTCGCCGTCGCGTCCAACCCGATCGTCACCGACTTCCTCAGCCGCGCCGCCCCGTCGCTCGCCGACATCACGCGGCGGCATCAGCGTGATCGACCGCTTCCAGGACTTCTCCCGCGGCATCATCAGCCTGCGCGACGTGATCTTCTTCGCCACCTTCATCGGCTTCTGGCTGTTCGTGAACACGCTGGTCGTCGACGCACGGAAGGCCGACTGATGCGCCGCACCTGGGCCGCCATCCTCGGCGTCATCGGCGTCGCCGCGATGGTGGTCGGCGTCAACGTGTTCGCCGACGCGCGGCTCGCCAACGCTGCATCTCGATCTCACGCAGCAGCACCTCTACACGCTGTCCGACGGCACGCGCACCATCCTCAAGGGACTGAAGGAGCCGATCACGCTTGCGGCTGTTCTACTCGCGCGACCTCGGCGCCGCCGTGCCGCTCTACGGCAGCTACGCCGACCGGGTGCGCGAGCTGCTGCGAGCAATACGCGGCGGTGTCCGGACGGACAAGATCAAGCTGGAATTCCTACGACCCCGAGCCGTTCAGCGCCACGGAAGACCGCGCGATGGGCTACGGGCTGCAAGGCGTGCCGGTCGACCAGTCCGGCGAGCAGGTCTATTTCGGCCTGGTCGGCACCAACCTGCTCGACGACGAGCGCAGCATCGCCTTCTTCCAGCCCGAGCGCGAGCGGTTCCTCGAATACGACCTCACCAAGCTGGTCAACGAGCTGTCCAACCCGAAGCGTCCGGTGGTCGGCGTGATGTCGTCGCTGCCGGTGGACGGCGATCCGCGCGCCATGATGATGGCGATGCGCGGCATGGGCGGCGGCGGCGCGGCCCTTGGGCGTCGATCCAGCAACTGCGCGAGGCCGACACGGTGAAGTCCGTGCCGACTCGACGCGCAGGTCGATCGACCCCGACGTCAGCGTGCTGCTGGTCGCGCAGGCGCAGCATCTGTCCGACGCGACGCTCTACGCGATCGACCAGTTCGTCATGCGCGGCGGCCGGCTGATGGTGATGGTCGATCCGTACAGCGAGGCCGAGGCCGCGACCGCCGGGGCCGGGCGGGATGCCGCCGCAGGACACTGCCTCGTCGCTGAAAAAGCTGTTCGACGCCTGGGGGATCGCGTTCGATCCGGGCAAGGTGGTCGGCGATCTCGACGGCGCCTGGCGGGTGCGCGCCAGCCCGTCCGACCGCGTGCAGGCGGTGGACTATCGTCGCCTGGTTCAACATCCGCGACGGCATCTCGCACAACGATCCGGCGACCGCCGATCTGCAGCAGGTGACGGTCGCCTCGGCCGGCTTCCTCGCGAAGAAGCCCGGCGCCAACATCGAGTTCACGCCGCTGCTCACCAGCTCGCCGCGATCCGGCCTGCTCCCGGTCGACGCGGTGAAGATGCCCGATCCCGCGCGCATCCTTGCGGAGTTCAAGCCGGAGGGCGGCCCGCGGGTGATCGCCGCACGGGTGCGCGGCGTGCTGAAATCCGCCTTCACCGGACCGCCCGAACTGCCGAAGGACCAGAAGCGGCCGGCGAACTTTCCCGCCGTACAAGGCGCAAACCGACGGGCCGGCGAATCTCGTTGTGGTCGCCGACAGCGACATCCTGGCCGATCGCTACTGGGTGCGGACGCAGGATTTCTTCGGCCAGGAGCAGGCGACGCCATTCAGCGACAACGGCCCGTTCGTCGCCAACCTGATCGGCACGCTGGCCGGCGGCGACGCGCTGATCGGCCTGCGCAGCCGCGGCCCGAGCCTGCGGCCGTTCGAGGTGGTGAGTGCGATGCAGAAGCGCGCCGAGGCGAGTTCCGCCAGAGCGAGCGCGCGCTGCAACAGCACCTCGACGACACGGAGAAAAAGCTCCGCGAGCTGCGCCAGGGCAGCGGCGCGCCGGGTGCGGAGGGCGCCAATCCGGTCATCACCCAGCAGCAGCGCGCAGCGATCGACGCGGCGCGTGCCGACGTGCTCGCCACGCGCCAGCAGCTGCGCGACGTGCAGCTCAACCTCAACCGCGACATCTCCGCGCTGAAGACGGAAATGCAGCTGTTCTGCATCGTGCTGGTGCCCGCGTTGCTGACCATCCTCGCGATCGTGCTCGGCGTCGTCGCGCCGCCGCCGCCGCACCCGTGCCCGCGACAGCGCGATCCTGGCGGGAGCCCGCGCATGAGGCCGCGCACCGGGCTCTCCCTGCTGATCGCCGGCCTGGTCGTGCTGGCGTGCGGCTGGTATTTCGGCCCGGCCAGCCAGTCGGCCGAGCGCGAGACCGTCGCCGCCGGCCGGCTGATGTTCCCGGATCTCGCGCCGAAGCTGCAGGACGCGGCGCGGGTCGAGATCGAGCATCAGGGCAAGACGCTGGCGATCGCCAAGCACGGCAACGAATGGGGCCTGGCGGACCGCGGCGGCTATCCGGTGCAGCCGACCAAGCTGCACGCGCTGCTCACCGGCGCTGACCGAGCTGCGGCTCGACGAGAAGCGCACCGCCGACCCCGCGCAATTCGCCCGCCTCGGCGTCGAGGATGCCGGCGGCGCCAAATCGGGCTCCGACCTGGTGCGCGTGCTGGATGGCTCCGGCAAGCCGATCGTGCAGCTGCTGGTCGGCCATCGGCGCACCCGCCCCGAGGGCAATCTGCCTGACACCGTCTATGTGCGGCTTCCCGGCGACAACCAGAGCTGGCTCGCCGAGGGCAAGCTCGAGGTGGACGCCGATCCGCAGCTCTGGCTTGATCGCGACATCATGCAGATCGCCCCCGCCCGCATCGCCTCCGTCGCCGCGACGCGCGGCGCGACGACCCTCCAGTTCGCCCGCGACGGCGACAAGCTGGTGCTGCGCGCGCCGGCCGATCACCCCCCGCTGGACGCCGACAAGGAGGCCGATGTCGGCCACGCGCTGGAGGCGCTGACCTTGCAGGACGTGCGGGCGGCCAAGGACGCGCCGGGCCAGCAGACGGAGGCGCGCTCGGTGTTCACCACCGATGACGGGCTGACCGTCACCGTCACCCTGTCGCACGCGGGCAAGGATCTCTGGGCGCGGTTCGATGCGAGCGGCACCGACAAGGCCCGCGCGGAGGCCGACCGCCTGCGGGCGCGGCTCGGCGGCTGGGCGTATCAGCTCGGCTCCTGGCAGGAAAAGGCGCTCGCCCCCACGCTCGACGACCTCAAGGCGCCGGCCCCCAAATCGTGAGCGGCCCCGATCTTGAACGGTGGGACCGTCGACGACCGGGAATACCCGGCGCGTCCCATCGTGGGCATCGGGGTCGTGGTCCTCAAGCCCGGCGCGGTCCTGCTGGTCCGGCGCGGCAAGCCGCCGAGCATGGGTGCGTGGAGCCTGCCCGGCGGCGCGCAGGAGGTCGGCGAGACGGCGGAGGACGCGGCGCGGCGCGAGCTGCTGGAGGAAACCGGCGTCACGGTCGGCCCGCTCACCCTCGCCGCCAACGTCGACACCATCCGCCGCGACGCAGCCGGGCGCGTGCAGTATCCACTACACCATCATCGACTTCGCCGCCGCCTGGCTCGACGGCGAGCCGGTCGCCGGCTCGGACGTCTCCGAGGCGATCTGGGCCAGGCTGGACGCGCTCGATGCCTACGGCCTGTGGAGCGAGGCGCACCGCGTCATCGCCATCGCCCGCCGCCAGCTCGGCTTGTAGTTCTTATCGCCCCACGCCATCGAATTTGGCTCTGCACCCACGGGCGGGACACTTCCGTATCGTCATGGCCGGCGCAGGCCGGCCATCCACGCCTTCTCCGGGATGCCCGCAACAAGTGCGGGCATGACGATAGAGGACATCAGCGATCCTCCTTCACGCCTCACCGTGGTCAGCGCCGCCGGTGCCGCGGCGCGCCCCGGCCCGGCGCGACGGTCACGGCGAGCCCAGCGAACACGATCCCGAGTGCGGCCGGGATCAGCCAGGCCGGACGGGCCAGCAGCGGCACCTCGATACTGTCCCACACCCACGGGGCGAGGTGCTGGCGGGTCCACGACCTCGAGCCCGCGCACGAGATCGCTGCCGGTCAGCAGCAGCATCTGGTCGAGCGGCAGGTCCGGCGGCCCCAGGGTCGCCAGGGCCGCCGAACCCACCAGGAAGACGGCCGCGAGGACGGCCAGGACACGCTGGGCAATCACATGAACAGTTTCTCGGACTTCTTGTCCGCATACAACGCCGCGACGAAGGGTCCGTATCCATTGTAGATCTGCGTCGGCACCCGCTCCCCCGAGGTCAGCAGCCGCTCGGTCGCCTGGCTCCAGCGCGGGTGCGGCACTGCCGGGTTCACGTTGGCCCAGAAGCCATACTCGCTCGGCCCGAGCGCCTCCCAGAAGGTGGTCGGGCGCTTGTCGGTGAAGCTGATCTTCACCAGGGATTTCGCCGATTTGAAGCCGTATTTCCACGGCAGGGTCAGCCGGATCGGGCCGCCATTCTGCGGCGGCACCGGCTTGCCGTAGAGGCCGGTGGAGAGGAAGGCGAGCTCGTTGCCGGCTTCTTCCAGCGTCACCGCCTCGGTGTAGGGGAACGGGTAAAAACTCCGGCGCAGCCCGCGCATCGCCTTCTTGTCGGCGTCGGTCTCGAACACCACGAACTTGGCGGAGCCCAGCGGTTCGGCGAGCGCGACCAGCTTGGCGAGCGGAAAGCCGGTCCACGGCACCGTCATCGCCCACGCCTCGACGCAGCGGTGCCGGTAGACCCGTTCCTCCAGCGTGACCTGCTTCAGCAGGTCGTCGATGCCGATGGTGCGGGGCTGCTTGACCATGCCGTCGAGCCGGATCGTCCAGGGCCGCTGCGGCAGCGCCTGTGCGGCCTCCCAGAGATCCTTGTCCTCGCTGAACTCGTAATAGTTGTTGTAGGTCGTCGCATCCTTCTCCGCCGAGAGCGGCCGCCCGCCATCGTATTTTGGGTTGCGCGGCGCCGCCCCGCCGGCACCCGCCGCCAGCGCCAGACGCGGGAGCAGTGCCGGACCGCCGAGCCCGAGCGCGGCCGAGCCGGCCAGCACGGCGCGTCGGCCGAGTGCCACCGCTTCCGGCGTGGCGGCACTCTCCGGCAGCTCCCATCCGCGGCGTCGCACTATCAGCATCGCGCTCTCCCTTTCCCAGAGATGGGGCGCGGCGGCCCCTGTGCCAGCGCGCTCCCATCGTATACGGCGGTTCCGCGCCGATGGATCAAGAGTTACGCATGCAGGGCCGGGAATTTCCGGCAAGACGGGGCACTTGCCGGGATCACCCGACTGGTTATACCGCCCGAATGCCCGATCTGCTCGCGCCTCGCTGCCGCGTCGCCGCAAAGCGCCTGCCGCGCATCCTGGCGCTGGCCGGGGCGCTCGCCCTCCTCGCCGCCGCCCCGGCGGACCAACCCGACGCCCCCGTCGCGCCGCCGCCGATGGCGGGCCAGCCGATGGCCTTCGTCGGCATCGGCAACAACAATTCCTGCGCCGACTTCCTGCGCGCGGCCAGCCTCGAACGCCAGGCCCGCCCGCCCGGCGCCGAGGATCCCAACCAGTTCTACACCCCGCTCTACGGCGCCCTGCTCGCCTGGGCCGACGGCTATGTCACCGCGAAGAACGAGGACGAGCTGCTGCACCGCATCGCCGGCAGCAACACCACCCTCGCCCAGCGCAGCCGCTGGCTGGAGCTGTTCTGCCAGGCCAACCCCGACGCGCCGTTCTTCGGCGCGGTGTTCAAGCTGCGGGAGCATCTGGTGGCGGAGGGATTGTAGCGGGAGAACTCTGGCGATCCGGCCGAGCAGCGCGAGACGATACGACACCAAGGTCACGACAAGATGCGCGTTTCCGGTCATGATTTATCCGCCCAAAAATTCCCTGCGCAGCCTCTGAAGCGGTGTTACGTCAGAAGAGGGCGGCAACGACGCACGCGCGGCTTCGGGTTCACGATTGCGCCGAATAGCCACACGAGTTGGTCCACCTGATTGAGTGGCTCGTCAGGAGGGCTGCGCGACTCACCTAGCGCTGAGAAGAAGAAGAACTCAGTGAGTTCGCGGCTCTTCGACCCGACCACCTGCGCCATAACACGAGCGTGGGCCTGGAGCGCCGGATGCTCGGTGCCGAACCAGCATTGGAGCAATCGTTTGACGTGTCGATCCGGCTTGAAGCCCGGCCAACCCAGGTTCCGCAGAAATTCACTGGCGAGGGTGGGCCCCATTCCGGGCGTCTTCAGCGAGATTTGGGGGAATGCGCGGACAAGGACCGACGAAGGGCACCCAGTCACTGCGGCAGTTAACGCTGTTAGGTCAGATTTCGACGGCCGCATCCCGATCTTCTGAGCTCTCTCCAAGAGATGCGATCGCAAGGCGTGCAGCAGGGCGCCATAGCCCTCATGCTTGGCGAGCAGTGAGGCCCAACGTAGCATTGCGAGCGCGTCTCCGCGCCCCGTCTGCCCGCTCAATGCCTTCCTAAGTTTCTCAAGCCGCACGTCGCTGGGTGCCTCCGCAACGGCGCACGGATCGAAACCGGCGAGTTCGGCGCGGATAGTGGGCTCAGCGCGCAAGAAGGAGATCCATTTCCGCGAATTGCTGCCGAGTGCTCGTACAGCGGCCTCGAACACCTCCTTCTGCTCCGGGCGATGTGTCGTGATGTCCCGCTCCCTTTGTCCCAACGACGTAAGCAGGTCGCGTTCTAGTGTCCTGAACCAGAAGTCCGACAGACTGAAGCGCTTTCTGTGTTTCGCAGGCAGAAGCGCTCCACGGCTGCAAGGATGTGGTCGGCGGACTTGGCCCACCGAAACGGCTCGGGGTCGGTATTGTGCGCGTCGATGAAGGCGGTGATGGCTTTCTGGAGTGCCTGGACGCTGCGATGCACTCCGCGTCGGATTTGCCGCTCCGTCAGGAGCGCGAAGAAGCGCTCCACCTGGTTCATCCAGGACGCGCTGGTCGGTGTGAAATGGACGTGCCAGTGCGGGCGCTTGAGCAGCCACGCCTTGACTGTCGGAGCCTTGTGGGTGGCGTAGTTGTCCATCACCAGGTGAATGTCGAGCCCGGGCGGGAGTTGCGCCTCGACCTCGTCGAGGAAGCGGCGAAACTCCGCGGCACGGTGGCGGGCGTAGCATTTGCCGATGACGCGGCCGGTCGCGATGTCGAGGGCAGCGAATAGTGCTGTCGTGCCATGACGCTTGTAGTCGTGGCTGCGCCGCTCGATCTGGCCGGGCCGCATCGGCAGCAACGGCTGCGTGCGGTCGAGCGCCTGGATTTGGCTCTTCTCGTCCACGCACAGGACCAGCGCACGCTCGGGTGGGGCCATGTAGAGGCCGACCATGTCGCGCACCTTGGCGACGAAGTCCGGATCGGTGGAAAGTTTGAACGTTTCGACGCGATGCGGCTGCAAACCGAAGGCCCGCCACACCCGCTGCACCGTCGAGACCGACAGGCCGCTCGCCCGCGCCATGCCGCGCGAACTCCAATGCGTCCCGTCGGCGGGTAGGCTCTCCAGCGTGCGGGCGATTACCGCCTCGATGCGGGCGTCGTCGATCGTGCGCGGAGCACCCGGACGCGGCTCGTCACGAAGGCCTTCCAGGCGATCGGCCGCGAAGCGGTGCCACCATTTGCGCACCGTGTCGGCGTGCAGCCCCAGCCGTGCCGCGATGGCGGGGCAGCTGCCGCCCTCGCTGGCCGCCAGCACGATGCGAGCCCGCTCCGCCAATCCCTGCGCCGTGCTGCGCCGACCGGCCAAGGCCGTGAGCTCCGACCGCTCCGCTTCCGTCAAGATCGGCGCGCACAAACGCGGACTGCCCATCGCCAACTCCCGCAAAGAAGCCGAGAGTGACACCGACGACGGGATAGTCCAAGCCTGTCAGACGAACTTCAGATTCAGGACACTAGCGCCGCGCCAGACAGATCCGCTCTCAGGCCATAGTCCTTTTGGATGCGCGCTGCGATCATGGGATCCCTGAACAGCCGATCGCGGATCATGTCGAGCGGAATCACACAGCGGAACGGGCGAAGGCATTGGGGGCTGGTCACGGCAAGCAATGCGGATCGATCTCGGCTTCAACGATCGGCCGGCCGGCCGGTGGCGGCGGAGCAGGCAGCGGGTCTCCATCCTCGATGAGCATTTCCAATGCGGAAGCGAGAAGATCTTTGGCCTGAACCAGCACCTCAGCCTCGGTCGGCGCCCACGTCGCTCCGGGCAAGCCGTCGAAATAGGCCGTAATGCCGCCGTCCGCCTCTTGCTCAAGAGTGGCAGGTACGCGTATCGCACCGTCATACCTCCTCCAAGTCGGCATCCGTGATCCCCAAATCCTTCTTAATCTGGCGGAATGTCCCAGGCTTCAAATCTCCCCGGTGCATCGGGATCACAGTCCTGCGACCGTTGAGCCACACCTTGATATGACTACCCTTCCCGCGCCTCGCCATGAACGCCCATCCGCGCCTGGTGCTCAGGCGACCGATGCGCCCGAGAAGATCATCTGCTCCCATATTCTTCCAAGCGTGAGTTAATTCCGCGCGGCCTTCAAGAAAAAAGGCCCCGGTTCGCACCGAGGCCCCTTCCCGTCCCGCGCCGGGGGAAAAAATCAGTCGAGCCGCGCCGTCGCCGTGCCGCTGACCACTTCCTTGCCGTCCTGGTTGGTCGTCGAGATCGTCAAATCGGCGACCTTGTGGCCGCCCTCGTCGCGGATCGCGGCGACCGTCGCCTTGGCCTCCAGCGTGTCGCCCGGCCAGACCTGGTTGGTGAAGCGCACGCCGAACTTGGTGAGCCTGCCGTCGCCGACATAGTTGGTCAGCATCTTGCCGGTCAGCCCCATCGTCAGCATCCCGTGCGCGAATACGCTTTTATAGCCCGCCGCCTGCACGGTGTACACTTCATCAGTGTGCAGCGGATTGTAGTCGCCCGAGGCTCCCGCGTACTGCACGAGCTGGGTGCGGGAGATGTTCTCGGCGACGCGCTCGGAATGCGTGTCGCCGACTTTGACCTGTGATGCCTTCAGCGCCATGACGATCCCCCCTCAGCCCGCGTCCACGGGACGCTCGGTGCGCACGCCGACGCCGCGCGCGGTGACGACGAGCTCGCCCTTCTGGTCGCGATACTCGGTGACGCGCTCGGAGAACATCAGCTTGCCGGCCCGCTTGCTCTCGCGTTCCCAGGTCTTGCCGGGCTTGGT
Source organism: uncultured Alphaproteobacteria bacterium (assembly GCA_963799825.1). Lineage (GTDB taxonomy): Bacteria > Pseudomonadota > Alphaproteobacteria > Acetobacterales > Acetobacteraceae > JAFKFI01. Next base: position 1,008,843 of record CAWCYL010000004.1, on the reverse strand, counting down.
CTCCGCCGTCAGCACGTCGCCGGCGCGCAGCGGCCGGTGGTACTCGAAATGCTGCTCGGCGTGCAGCCCGCCGCTCGATGACGGCTTCTCGTCGAGCCCGCTCGGCTTGGCGCCGGAGCCGAACCATTTCTGCCCGACCTTCGGGCGCAAATGATATTCGGGGTCGAACTGCGCCACGGCCTGCGCGAAGGTCGGCGGCGCGATGATGCCGCCCGCCTCGGTTTTTTTCGCTTTCTCCGCGTCATGATAGACCGGGTTCTCGTCGCCGATGGCGCGCGCAAACATCATGATGTGCGTCGCCTCGACGGGGAATGTGATCTTCGCCAAGTGCCCTCCTCCTCCTTTTCGTTGATAGCGGGTCCGACAAGGGGAGGGCTTTGACCTCGATCCGTCAAGCGGGCACGCTCCGATGGACGGAGCGCGCGCCGCCGCCCGAGGGAGGAGCACGATGAAGTTCGGACTTCGTTACTGCAACACCGGCCGCTACACCGATCCGGCGCTCGCCGTCGAGCTTGTGCAAGCCGGCGAGGAAGCCGGGTTCGAGTCCGCCTGGACGGTCGAGCACACCGTCGTGCCGCACGGCTACCAATCCACCTACCCGTACGCGACGGGCGGCAAGCTGCCCGGCGGCGAGGGTGATTTCGTGCTGCCCGATCCGCTGATCTGGATGGCCTACGTCGCCGCCGCGACGACAAGGATAAAACTCGCGACCGGCGTGCTGATCCTGTCGCAGCATAACCCTGTGATCACCGCCAAGCAGGTCGCCACGCTCGACGCGATGTCGGCCGGGCGCGTGCTGCTTGGCGTCGGCGTCGGCTGGCTCAGGGAAGAATTCGACGTGATCGGCGCGGTGTTCGAGGAGCGTGGCAAACGCTGCGACGAGTACATCGCGGTGATGCGCGAATTCTGGTCCGCCGATCGGCCGACCTTCAGCGGCAAGTTCTTCAGCTTCAAGGACGCCTACATGCGTCCCAAGCCGGTGAACGGCACCGTGCCGATCATCGTCGGCGGCCACTCCACGGCGGCCGCCAAGCGCGCCGGACGGCTGGCGGAGGGCTTCTTCCCGGCGCGCGGCGCCTCGCCCGAGCTGATCGACCTGGTGCGCCGCACCGCCGAGCAGCACGGCCGCGACCCCGCGAGCGTCGAGATCACCGCGAGCCTGCCGGACGATCTCGACGACCTGCCCCGCCTCGCCGCCTCCGGGGTGAGCCGGGTGCTGGTCCCGGTGACGGGCAATTTCGGCCTCGGCCGCCGCATTTCCGGTCCGCAGGATCTGCTGTCCTGGCGCGACGCGATCGAGAAATATGCCGCGCTGTGACGCCCTTTTACACTGATCTGGAACGTGGGACTCGGATATCCCATTTCCTGACGGATTTCTTGTGCTAGGAACCCGGCACCGCGAGGAGGCGGACGGATGGACGGCGGCGATCATGCGACGGACCGGCTGACCGCGACGGCGCGCGAGCTGGCGGCGGATTTCGCCGAGCGCGCCGCCGCGCACGACCGCGACCGCTCCTTTCCGTTCGAGAATTTCGACGCGCTGCACCGCGCCGGCCTGCTCAACCTCATCGTCCCTGTCGAGCGCGGCGGGCTCAGCGGCGGCCTGCGCGAGATCGTCACGGTGATCGGCGCCATCGCCGGCGGCGACGCCTCCACCGCCCTCGTGCTGCTGATGCACTACCTCCAGCTCGCCGGCGTGCTGCGCTCGGAACGCATTCCGGCGCATCTGCGCGAGCAGGTTCTCACCGATTCCCTGAACGGCGTCTCGCTCATCAACGCGCTGCGCGTCGAGCCCGAACTCGGCACGCCAGCACGCGGCGGCCTGCCCGCCACGACGGCGGTGCGAATCAGCGGATGGCTGGCGCATCACGGGGCGAAAAATCTACAGCACCGGCAGCCCGATCCTGCGCTACGGCATGGTCTGGGCGCGCACCGAGGACGCTTCTCCGCGTGTCGGGCTGTTCCTCGTGCCCATGCAGCTTCCCGGCATCCGCATGGAAGAAACCTGGGACCACATGGGGATGCGCGCCTCGGGCAGCAACGACGTGGTGTTCGAGGATTTGCTGGTGCCCGCCGATCACGCCGTCGATTTGCGCGCGCCCAAGGAATGGGCCACGCGCGATCTCATCGTCACGGTGTGGAACAACGTCGCCGTCGGCGCGCTGTATGACGGCGTGGCGCGCGCCGCCCGCGACTGGCTGATCTCGTATCTGCACGCGCGCAAGCCGAGCAATCTTGGCGCCTCGCTCGCCACCTTGCCGCGCTTCCAGGAGGCGGTCGGCGGTATCGACACGCTGCTCGGCGTCAGCCGCGTGCTCATCAATTCGCTCGCCGAGCGGGCCGACCGCGACCTCCCCTCGATCGCATCGACCGAGGCGAACCTTGTCAAATACACCGCGACCAACAACGCGATCGACGCGGTGGCGAAGGCGCTGGAGCTCGTGGGCAATCCCGGCCTTAGCCGGACGCATCCGCTGGAACGCCATTATCGCGACGTGCTGTGCAGCCGCGTCCACACGCCGCAGAACGACATGATCCTCCAGACGGCCGGCCGCGCCGCGCTGGGCCTCTGAGAGCCCGCGCCGCTCCTTCGCTCAGCCGACTACATCGGCGGCACCACACCGTCCTTGCCGACGCCAACGAACTTCGCCGTGACCGTCCCGTTGTCGCTCACCGCGCTGACGAAGACGTGTGCGCCCTGCTTCAAGATCGAGTGATCGCCGGGCTGGAACGCGACGATCGGCGTGGTGGGCGGCACCAGGATCTTTTGCTCGCCGCCCTTGTAGGTCACGGTGATCTGCTTCGCGCCGGACTTCTCGGACGAGGACTGGACGTTGCCGTTGGTCATCGCGCTTTTGGTTTCCATCGCGCTGCCCGCGGGAGACGCGCTCTGGACGTTGCCGTTGGTCATGCTGCTGGGAGCGGTGCTGTTGCCGGACAGCGTCGTGTCGGGCAATTCGTCCCATCCGTAGTGGCCCTCGCCCGCGCCCCGCATCGACGCCGGGAAGATCACCACCTCGAGGGCCACCATGAGGTCGCCGGAGCCCTTGGTGGCGGTACCGATGTAGCTGCCCTTGGTCACGTCCGACAGGCTCGACTTCACGACGCTCGCGTATTTCGTTGCGTTGTCCAGCGTGACCTTGACGTCTCCGCCCTGGCGCGACTTGACCGTCATGGTGTCTTGGTCGACCGACTCGATCGTGCCGCGAACCCGGTCGGGCTGCGGCGCGGCGTAAGCCGCCACGCTGAGAGCGGTGGTGGCGGCGAGCGTCAAGCCAAGAAACCGTTTCATGGGGTTCTCCTCGCGTGCGTGTCCCGGCCTATATTACGCGACAGCAGGGGCGCGGGATTGCCTGAGCATGACCAGTACGCGTGATCGTCAAGTCGGGCATGTCACGGCTCACCCTGTCATCGTGCGCGTCACGCACTGGGTGGGCGCCTATGCGCTGATCTGCATGATCCTGAGCGGCTGGCAGATATACAACGCCTCGCCGATCCTGCCCTTCGTCTTCCCCCGATGGATGACGCTCGGCGGCTGGCTTGCCGGCGGGATCGCCTGGCACCTCTCCGCGGTCTGGCTGCTGTTGGCGGACGGCCTGGTCTACCTGTGCTACGGGGTGATCTCCGGGCATTTCCGCCGAGATTTCCTGCCGATCGGGCCTCGCCTGGTAGGCCGCGATCTCGGACAGGCGCTGCGATTCCGCCTCGGGCACCGGCTCGGGTACTACAACGCCGTGCAGCGACTGCTCTATGCCGGCGTGATCGTAGTCGCGTTCCTCGTCATGGCGACTGGGCTCTCGATCTGGAAGCCGGTGCAACTCGGCTGGTTGACCTCGCTGTTTGGCGGCTACGACATCGCCCGACGCATCCATTTCGCGCTGATGTGTCTGATCGTCGGTTTCCTGCTGATCCATCTCACGTTGGTCGCGCTTTATCCGCGGACGCTCGTGTCGATGGTCGTCGGCCTGCCGCGCAACGACGCGGAGCCCCCCCGATGATGATGATGCCGAAGCGCCGTCCGGCTGTGCCGCTTGCGGACCTGAGGCCGGAGCTGAGACGGGTGGAGCGGCGACTTTTCCTGCGCGGCAGCCTGTCGCTGGGCGCGCTGTCGATGCTGACCGGCTGCGACCTGAGCAGCAACGACCTGGTGGACCGCGCGCTCCGGGCGATGCTGCGCTTCGACGACGGTGTCCAGGCCGTGCTGTTCAACCCGAACCGGCTGGCCGAGACCTACCCGGCGAGTGCCATCACGCATCCGTTCCGCTTCAACGCGTACTACCCGGAGTGGCAGGTGCGGATGGTGGACGCATCGGCGTGGCGCCTGGAGGTCGGAGGGCTGGTTGACGAGAAACGCGCATGGTCGCTCGCCGAACTCCGCGAGCTACCGCAGGAGGAACAGATCACGCGACATGTCTGCGTGGAGGGCTGGAGCCAGATCGGGCAATGGAGTGGCATTCCGCTGCGGCATTTCCTGCGCCGGGTGGGGGCGGACCCGCGAGCGCGCTACGTGAACTTCCGATGCTTCGACGATTACTGGTGCGGCATCGACATGCCGAGCGCGCTGCACCCGCAGACGATCCTGACGCTGGATTTCGAGCGGCAGCCGCTGACCCCGCCCTGGGGTGCGCCGCTGCGCCTGCGCATACCGACCAAGCTGGGGTTCAAGAACCCGAAATACATCACGGCGATGCAAGTGACCAACGACTATCCAGGCGGCTACTGGGCGGACAAGGGGTACGACTGGTTCAGCGGCCTTTGAAGGCATCGCCTGGCGTGTCGCGGCTTGGGCGGTTGGCGTCACCTTGCGCTCGATGACGGCGGCGATGAACAATCGGGAAACGAGGGCCTTCCTCACTTTCACCGCGCCGGAGAAATCACTGTGGCCGCCGACCCTGCAAACCTCCTCGCCGCCCACATCCACCGCACCGCCTTCGCCGACCTGCCCCCCACCACCGTCGCCGCGACCAAACGCGACGTCGTCGACACGTTCGGCTGCATGTTGGGCGGCACCGGCGCACCAGGCATCCCGGCGCTGCTCAAGCTCGCACGGCGCTGGGGCGGACGCGAGGAAAGCGGCGTGCTGCTGCACGATCTGCGCCTGCCCGCGCCCGAGGCGGCGCTGCTCAACGCGGCGATGGGCCACGCGCTCGATTTCGACGACACGCTCGACCACGGCGGTTCGATCCACCCCGGCGTCTCGGTGCTCGCCGCGAGCCTCGCCGTGGCCGAGATGCAGGGCAACGTGTCGGGGCGCGACCTGCTGCTCGCCGTCGCACTCGGCCTCGACGTCTCCTGCCGCATCGCCATCGCCGCGACGGTGGATCGCGGCTGGCACCGCACCGCCGCGATCGGCGTGTTCGGCGCGACCGCCGCGGTCGGCAAGCTGATCGGGCTCGACGCCGTCCAGATGGAGCAGGCGCTCGGCATCGCGCTCAGCTTTTCCTCCGGCAGCCGGCAATGCATCCTCGACGGCGCCCTCACCAAGCGCCTGCAAGCCGGCCAGGCCGCGCGCGACGGTATTTTCTCTGCCATGCTCGCCGCCGAAGAATTCACCGGCGCGCGCGGCACGTTCGCCGGCCGCTTCGGCTTCTTCGAGCTCTACCAGCCCGGCGGTTACGATCTCGCGCCGCTCAGCAACGCGCTCGGCAGCGCGTTCCGTGGCGACGAGGTGAGTTTCAAACCGTACCCTTGCGGCCGCCCGCTGCACGCCGCCCTCGACGCCGCGCTGGCGATCCGCGACGAGCTCGGCATCACCGCGCCGGACCAGATCGCCGACGTCGCGGTAAACCTCGACGCGGCGATCCACCGCGACCAGTTCGAGTCCGGCCCGCACCGCGCCCGGCCGACGCAGATCGTCGAGGCGCAATTCAGTTTTCCCTTTCTCGCCAGCATCGCGCTGCTACGCGGCCGCATCGGCATCGCCGACGTGGCTCGTGTCGACGATGCGGAAACTCTCGCCCTCGCCGCTCGGGTGCGCGGCGAGCCGGCGCTGGAAAAACGGCCGCGCGACTGGGCGCGCCTCACGGTGCGCCGCACCGACGGCCGTATCGCCACGCGCGAGACCACAATACCGCTCGGCGCGCCCGAACGCCCGCTCAGCGAGGCGCAATCGGCGGCAAAATTCCGCGACTGCGCGGCCAACGCCGTCCGCCCACTGGGCGACGCGGCGGTGGATCGCCTGCTCGCCTCCCTCGCCCGCCTCGAGGAACTCCCGCGCGCGACGGACCTGCTGCAAGCCTTGCGCTGACGGCGGCTCCGGGCCGACCATCCGCCTTCGCGCAACGGAGGAGGAAACCCATGCCCCGGACCTACAACTACGACCAATACGAGGGGCTTCTCGTCGAGAAGAAGGACAAGGTGATGACCATCACCTTGAACGCGCCGGAAAGCCTCAACGCCTTCACCGGCGGGATGCATAACTCCATGTCGCGCATCTGGGACGACGTGAACGACGACCCCGAGGTGCATGTCGTCGTGCTCACCGGCGCCGGGCGCGCCTTCTCGGCCGGCGGCAATGTCATCAACATGCAAAAGAAGATCGACGACCCCGGCTCGTGGGACGCCGGGATGCCGGAGGCCAAGCGCATCGTCTTCCGCATGTTGGAATGCGACAAGCCGATCATCGCGCGGGTCAACGGCCACGCGGTCGGGCTCGGTGCGACCGTCGCCCTGCTCTGCGACATCATCATCGCCGCCGACCACGCCAAGATCGGCGACCCGCACGTCAATGCCGGGCTGGTCGCCGGCGACGGCGGCGCGCTGATCTGGCCGCAGCTCGTCGGCTTCGCGCGCGCCAAGGAATACCTCCTCACCGGCGACCTGATGAGCGCCGCCGAGGCCGAGCGCATCGGCCTCGTCAATCACGTCGTCCCCGCCGACCAGCTCGACGAGAAGGTGTACGGCCTCGCCCGCCGGCTCGCCTCGGGGCCGATGAAGTCGATCCGCTGGACCAAGCAGACCGTCAACATCCCGCTCCGCCAGCTCGCCCACTCGATGATGGATTTGAGTCTGAGCCTGGAGACCCAGTCCAATCTCTCGAAGGACCACCAGGAAGCCGTCTGGGCGTTCGGCGAAAAGCGGAAACCCAATTTCAGCGGCGGCTGAGCACCGCACTTCGCGAAAATCTCGCTTGCCCGTTGCACCGCTCGGTCCGGCGTGATACTTAAGTGAATGCTTAACCAATCGGCCCCGCTCGACCGCGTCTTCCAGGCGCTCGCGGACCCGACCCGGCTGAGCATGGTGGAGCGGTTGAGCGGCGGGCCGGTCTCGGTCAGCGCGCTCGCCGAGCCGCTCGCCATGTCGCTGCCGGCGGTCATCCAGCACCTGCAGGTGCTGGAGGCGAGCGGTCTGGTTCGGTCCAAGAAAATCGGACGGGTGCGCACCTGCCATATCGAGCCCACGGCGTTGCGCGGCGCCGAGCAATGGATCGCCGCGCGGCAAGCCGCCTGGGCGCGACGTCTCGATCGTCTCGGCGACTACCTCGCCGCGGACAGCCAGGAGCCATGAGGGAGACCGGCATGACCCAACCATCCGTCGTCCACGCCACCTTCGCGATCGACCGGACCTACGAGGCCCCACCGGCGCGGGTGTTCACCGCCTGGGCGACGGCCGAGGCGAAAGCGCGCTGGTTCGCCGGGCCCGGCGAGTGGCGGGCGGAGATACGCGAACTCGATTTCCGCATTGGCGGCCACGAACGTGTCCGAGGCGTCTTTCCGGACGGACGGTCGTCCGATTTCCACAGCCACTATTTCGACATCGTGCCGAACCGGCGGATCGTCTACGCCTACGAAATGCACATGAACGACACGCGGATTTCGGTGTCGCTGGCGACGATCGAGTTCCGGCCGACAGGCGCCGGCACGCGGCTGGTCGTCACCGAGCAGGGCGCGTTCCTCGACGGCTACGACGACGCGGGTAGCCGGGAGCAGGGCACGAGGTGGCTGCTGGACAAATTGGCCGCGACGCTAGTGGTTGAAATCTGACACTTGATACCGACGGTAGCCTCGGACGGAGAGGAGACGTAGCGATGTCGAAAGTCAGCACCTGCCTCTGGTTTGGCAAAGATGCGGAGGCAGCCGTCCGCTTCTATGTCTCTCTCGTCCCCGGCTCCAGCCTCGAGAACATTCTGCGCGCGCCAGGCGCTTGGCCCGGCGGGGAAACGGGCGACGTGATCATGCTGACCTTCACCCTCGGCGGTCAGAGCTTCCAAGCGTTGAGCGGTGGCGCGCCAGCCAACTACGGAACCGCCGCCTCCATCTCGGTGGAGTGCACCGACCAGGCGGAGGTAGATCGGCTGTGGACGGCGCTCACCGCCGACGGAGGGTCGGAAATCATGTGCGGCTGGCTACGCGACAGGTGGGGCGTTCCCTGGCAAATCGTGCCCGAAGTTCTGCCGCGTCTCCTGGCCGACCCAGACCCGGCCGTCTCGGGCCGTGTCTTCGCCGCTATGCAGGGCATGGTTAAGCTGGACATTGCCGCTCTGGAGCGTGCGGCCGCCGGATGACGCCGGCTGGGTGGACGTAAGCGCTCACGGGGCGGACGGTAGCGAGCGTCAGATTTCGACCATTAGGAGCCTCGCCTGACGTGCCGCGAGGATGAGGAGGTTCGCCTGATCGGCTTGTGCTCGGCGGCGGACGCGGGTGCCGGTCCGGCCGGCAGCCCGCTATAGCCGCGCAAACCGTTGCGCAGCGTTGCCGGGTCGGCAAACGCGCCGAACAGCATCGATTGCGGCGCGAACGCACGATATTGCTCGGTCGACACCGCCAGCGCGGCGAAGGCGGGTTGCCGGTCGAGCGGCGCCAGCTCGGGATGACCCCACGCCACCATCACTTTTCGCGCGTAGTCGGTTCCTAGTTTCTCGGTTTGCGAGTGGTAGGCGGCCGTCGCGGCCGGCCAAGCGCCGAGATCGTGATGCAGCGCGCTCAGGAAGCGCGCGCCGTAGGCCGCGTTCGCCTCCGGGTCGAACGCCTCGTCGAGCGAGGCGAATGCATGGGGATGGTGCATCAGGTTCACCTGCATACAACCGACGTCGATCGAGCGGACGCCGCGCGCTTGCAGCGCCCCGACCGCCGCGATGGCCTCCGCCTCGCTCTCGAAGAACCGACCGGTGCCCTCCGCATTGATCGTCCAGGGCCAGGGCTGCACCGCGCCGCGGGCGTCCGGCCGGCCGCTCTCGACCCGCGCGATCGCGGCGAGCAGCCGCGGCGGCGTCCGCTGTGCCCGCTCGGCCGCCCCGATCGCCGCGATGCAGAGCTGCGACGGCAAGGCAACCGGTGGCGGCTGCTTGCCGAGTGCGGGGGTTGCGAGGATGACGAGGGAAAGCCGGAGGAACAATCGCATCGCCCCCTTACTGCGCGGAAAGGATGAATAATTCCACCCGAGAAGCGACCGTCGGTCCGGTCACTCGACGCAATGTGTACAGTCTCGGTCTCCGCGAATACGAAGGCGTGTGGTGCCGGCAACGCTCCCGACGGAATGAATTCCGCCCTACCTCGAACGGCGTGGGACGGAATTCATTCCGTTGACCTAGCGAACCGGTCGACCCAGGAGACTTGCGCGTTCGCAACGGGCAGCGTCCGTGCGAGGTACACCCCCCGGCCGACCGCGCGGGCCATCGTGACGGCCGCCGCGTGGCCGAGCGCGGTGAGATCGGCGAGCGGATCGGACAGTGCCCGCGCGCCGGTCGCGGCGGCGAACACGGTGTCCCCGTCGAGCGGCGCGTGCGCCGGCAGCAGCGCGCGCGCCAGGCCCTGATGCGCCATCACCGCGAGCCGGTGCGCCTGCGCCTTGCTCAGCGCCGCGTCGGTCGCCACCAGCCCAATCGTCGTGCTCGTCGCCCGCCCGCCCTTCACGCGCAATCCGACGTGCTCCGGCCCGATCCGCGCCGGCCAGCCGAGGCCGCCGAATTCCCCGCCATGCTCGAACGGCGCCGCCCAGAAATGCGGCCCTTCGCCGATCAGCGGCGAGCCCAGCGCGTTCACCGCGACGATGGCCGCCACCACATGCCCGCTCTCCGCCACCGCGCTGGCCGAGCCGAGGCCGCCCTTCACGGTCGCCGTCGTCGCCCCGGTGCCGGCGCCCACCGTGCCCAGCGCGAACGCGCCACCGCAGGCCGCGCGCGCCGCCGCGTAGCCGAGTTCCCAATAGGGCGGCACCCGGCCCCAGTCCTTGTTCCCGCCGTTCAATAGGTCGAACAGGATCGCCTGCGGCACGATCGGCACCAGCGCGCCGCCCACCGAGAACCCCCTGCCCGCCTCGCGCAGCGCCGCCTGCACGCCGCCCGCCGCGTCGAGCCCGAATGCCGAGCCGCCCGACAAAACGATCGCATCCACTTGCTCGACGGTCATCGCCGGGTCGAGCAGCCCGGTATCCCGCCCGCCCGGCGCGCCGCCGAGCACCGCGACCGAGGCGGTCGCCGGCCGGTCGAACAGGATCGCCGTCACGCCCGAGCCGAGTGCCAGATCGGTCGCGTGCCCGACCGCGATGCCGGGCACGTCGATCAGCAGGTTCAACGGCGCCTGCGTCACTCGTAGAGCAGGTGCAGCCCGAGCGCGAACACCGCGACCACGAGGACGGCCAGCACCCAGGCGCCGATCCCGAGCCCGGCCGGCCGTCCGGATGTCCGCCATCCATCTTGTCGCCCGGCTCGCCCGTCCGGTGCCGCATCGAGACGTCCGTGAGCCTTCATGGCACCACCGCCTTCCGCCGCCTGCCCCGAGCATGATCCCGAAGCCGGTCCCCGACGCAAACCTTACCTCGGACGTAATTGTGCAAAACCGGGTGGTTCCGCATCCTCGCTCGCGGCAAGGGCGAACAGGGAGGAGGCCGGATCATGGGCGTGCTCGACGGCAAGGTGGCGATCGTCACGGGCGGCAGCAGCGGCATCGGCGCGGCCATCGCGGAGCTTTTCGTGAGCGAGGGTGCCCGCGTCGCCATTGCCGCCCGTCGACCTCCGAGGGCGAGGCGATGGCGACGCGGCTCGGCGCGAATGCCTGCTTTTTTCGCGCCGACGTGGCGGAGGAGGCCGACGTGAGCGCCCTGGTCGCCCATGCGCTCGATCGCTTCGGCCGGCTGGACTGCCTGGTGAACAACGCCGGCAATCCGGGCCACATGGTGCCCATCGCCGAGACCGAGACGGCGCATTTCGACGCGGTGATGGCGGTGCATGTCCGGGGAGCGATGCTCGCCATGAAGCACGCCGCCCCGGCCCTGCTGCGCCAGCGGTCCGGCAGCGTGATCAACATCGCCAGCGCCTCGGGCCTGCGCGTCGGCTACTCGGCGCACAGCTACTCGGCGGCAAAGGCGGCGCTGATCCATCTCACCCGCTCGGTCGCGGCGGAACTCGGCGAGGCCGGGGTGCGGGTGAACAGCATTTCTCCCGGTCCGATCCTCACCGGCATCTTCGCCAAGGCCGCCGGCCAGGAGGGCAGCGAGGCCGACCGCACCGCCGAGACGATGCGCGCCGTGTTCACCCGCCTGCTGCCGGCGATCCAGCCGCTGCCCCGGCCCGGCCTGCCCGAGGACGTCGCGCGGGTCGCCGTGTTCCTCGCCAGCGACGCCGCCGCATTCGTCAACGGGCAGGACATCGCGGTCGATGGCGGGCTGACCACCGGCCGGCCGTTCTCCGTCGGACTCCGGGACCGCGCGGAGATCGCCCGCGAGCTGGCTGGCTAAGATTGCCCTCACCCAACCCTCTCCCAAGGGGAGAGGGCCTTCTTCTCCCTCTACCTCTGGGAGAGGGCCAGGGTGAGGGTTGCCGCTCAGCCGAACGCGCCGACCTCGTGCGTCACCGCCGTCGCGATCTCGCGCACCAGCGCGAACAGCCGGCGGATCGGATCGAAGATCTCCGCGTGCTCGCGCGCGTAGGCGTCGGTCTCGCGCGGCGCGCGCGGCTCGGCGTAGTCGCACTCGGCGGACGGATCGGGCGAGGCCGGGAATATCTCTGCTAGCGCCGCCAGCGCCGACTCGACGTCGAGCCGCAGGAAGGCCGCGTCGAGCATCGTCCGGCGTCACGTTATGGCGCGGCGAGAAATCGGGAATTTCAGTCGCTAGCAGCCAGATCCTCTGGATCAGCGCGAGCCGCACCGCGTGCAGCAGCACCTCGCGCGCCTGCATGTGCGGCGCGTCCGGCCAGGTCGCGCGGAGTGCCAGGTGATCGGACTGGATGCGGCGGAACATCGACTGCACCGCCGCCCAGATGTCCAGCCGCTCCAGGGCTCGCGCCACCGCGACCAGCGCCTCCCGCCGCCCCGGCCGGCGCGTGTTGCGCCGCCCGGTCGAGCCAGGAGCCCGGATCGAGCGTCGCCGCCACGGCGCGCAGCACGTCGAGATCGGAATGCGCCAGGCCGTGCGTCGCGAGGTCGAGCGCGCGGCGGAAGCGGCGGCTGTTGGTCGCGCATCTCGTCGAAAATCTCCGGGTGGCGCGACGCCGCGGCACCCAGCCCCTGCAGCGTGTTGGCGCACCAGCCGAGCTGCTGCAGGATCGCGTTGTTGGGGATCGCCCGCAGCTCGCGCGGATGGCGGATGCGCGCCGCCTCCGCCATCCCCTCCGACTGCCGCGCCGCCGGCCGCGAGCCGGTGCTGTCGAGCAGCGCCGGGCCGAACGCGCCGAGCAGCGCGCCGTATCCCGCGTCATCGACCAGCGCCTCCATGCCCTGTCGGATCGTGGCGAAGAAATCCGCGACGAAATCCGGGTCGGCATAGACCGGATCCTCGATCGGCCCGGCGGCGGGATGAAAAGCTGTGCTCGGCGATGCGCGCGACCGTCGCCAGCGCCAGTTGCGGCGTGCCGAACAGCAGATAGCCGTCGCCGCCCTGGAACGCACTCTCCTCGCGCACCGTGAGGCCCGCCTTGTTGAGCGCCTGGCGGCTCGCGGTGGGCGAGAGATATTTCAGCCGGTCGTTGAGCGAGCCGGGATGCGCCGCCGCGCCCGATGCTCTCGCCATGCGTGTCGAACAGCACCACTTCCACGCCGGTCACGCCGAACCGTGCCAGCGTGTCGGCGATCTTGAGGCGCAACCGCTCGATCAGATAGCTGGCGGCGATCTGCCCGACATAGCGGCCGCTATCGGAATAGCCGAACTGCAACGCCAGCCGGCCGGTCTGGCGGAGATAGGTCCGATAATGCGGGCTGCGCAGCGCCTCCTCCAGGACCGTGGCGCCGTGCTCCAGCGCCTCGGCGGTCTCGAACAGCGGGCTGATCTCGATGTGCCGCTCCACGCCGAACAGCCGCGCCAGCCACAGCGCGGCGAGCAGCGTGTAGCCGCTCTCGGTCTCGGCGATCAGGAAGCGCACGGGCGCCGAGCCGTCGATGTGCTTGACGATCTGCGCCACCGTCATCATCAGCCGCGCCGCCGACGCCCGCTCGACGATCAGCGCGCCGAAATCGACCGGCACCGGCACGCACCTTGTCGAGCGCGCCATTGATCGCCGCGAGCAGCGCGCGGCGATGCGACCGGTCCTCCGGCGGGTCGGCGATGCCGAGGCGCTGGCGCACCACGTTATGCACCTGCGCGGCATTCAGCCGGGTGTGCGTGTGCGCCAGCGACATCCCGTGCGACGCCAGCCCCGCGCGCGCCACGCACAGCGCCAGTTTCACCGGTTCGTCCGCCCGCGCGACAGCCTCGCGCAGCAGGACGAGAAGCGGTTCGGGCGAGACCAGCGCCGCCTCGCGCCGATCGACCAGGGCGTGCGCGAAACGAGAGACGCTCAGCGGCTCCGGCTGGTCCGGACAGGCGGCGATCTGCGCGGCCACCGCGTCCAGCGCCTCCTGCGTTCGCGCGGCCAGCGCCTCGGCCCCGGCCAGAACGGCGAACTGGCCGTGCAGCCGCTGCAATTGCAGCCGCTTCATCTCGAGCCGCAGCCGCAGCGTGTCCCACCAGCCGATATCGGTCCGCCCGTCGGTGTCGTAGCCGACCCAGCTCGCCAGGATCATCGGGCGCGGCGTGAGGTCGCTCCAGCGATCCGGCCAGGCACGGCGGGCGACCGTCAGGAAGAGCCGCGTTGAGCCGGTCGAGCGCGTCCCTTCCATTGGCGATCGCAGCCGTGGCCTGGGCGAACTCGTCCTGCAACGACACGGGCGCCGGCCGGTGTGAGGCGAAACCGGGTGCGGCGTGCCCGCACGCCGCCTCGGCGAGCGCGCGGCCGATCTCGACGGGCAAGGAAAAAGTCGGGTGCGCGGTGAACACGGCGGCGAAGCGCGTGCGTTCGACTTGCGCGCGATACTCGGCCCAGCGCACCGGGCTGTCCGCCGGGTCCGGCCGGTGCAGATGCTCGGCGAGCCCGACCAGGGACGCCGCGTTGGCCTCCTCGTCGGTGCCGCCGACGTACTCGGCGATCCGTCGCGCCCGGTCCTCGAAGGCCCGGTCGCGCAAATGCCGGACCAGCGCGGCGAGCTGCGCCTCGGTGATCTCGCCATTGTCCATCCGCCGCGTGATGGTCAGCGCGATGGACAGCACCGGGTCGCCGAACGGATCCTCCGCCCGTCGCGCCGCAACGCCCTCGGTGATGGCCAGCAGGTCGCGCGCAAGTTCGTCGATGGAGAGAGTATCAAGCATACGGTAACTCTGCTCGCCGTGCTGCGCTGCGGCAAGGAGGTCCGCGCGCCCCCAATTTGTCTCATTTGGGGCTGCCTGTGGTCTGGCGGATCATGATCGCTCGAACCTGCGAAGGAGCCAAACCGCCTGCATCATGCCTCACGCTATATTCGGCGCCTCGTCCGTGATCGAGCGCTTCCTCGGAAGATTCACGAAAGAAACGTTGATCTCAAGAGTTCGAGCGAGCGAACTACTGCATTCGCGACTGGAGCTGTTCTCTCCGCCATACTGACAAGTTCCTCGACTTTCGGACGAAGATAACTTCTGGCCCCATAGTCGCGGCTCCGTGCCTCTTCCACGTCTGCCTGGATCTGGCGTGCTCGCTGTCTTTCCACCGCATTCTTTCCCACGCTTGCCATATGTGCAGCGACTACTTCAGCGGCTGCGAAATGCTCCGGACCAAGCGGTAAATTAAGAGAATCTCTGTATTTGTTTGCTGGGAAATGTTTGCATGATCGGCGGATATAGTTGCTCCGGCGCTAGCAGTAAGAAACCGTCTATCAACTGATCCGTAGTAGATTGAGGCCTCATAATTCCCGTAGATAGCTGCATAGTCTCTTTTACGGAGAAATGCATTAATAACGGCCCAGGCAGCAAAGAAGATAGTGGCTATCCATAGCGCTTCTGATAGTTTTCCCATAAGTGCAATCGAAAATATCGTTTGAATAGGAAGAGAATTAAATCCTCGATGAGACGGCATCCTGCCGCTTCTAAATTCGGCTACTATCTGTTCTATGACCTTGAATGCGGAATTCATTGCGATAACGCTCGTAACCACTGCGCCTGCTGCACACAGCAATGACAATTTTGCTTGCGTTTGCACGGGTCATACCACGACTCCTTGATCAGAACCCGATGTGCCCAATCGCGCAGTCCGATTGACATGATGATCCAGGGCTGTTCGGCGAGCTTGTTCCAAGCGTCGCAGCAGTGATCGAGCCAGTTGTCGGAGCAGGTGAACACGCGGTTGGAGAGCCAGTTGTCGCGCATGAACTGCCAGACGTTCTCCTGCGGGTTCAGCTCGGGACACTTGGCTGGCAGCAGCGGGACGATGCTGATGTTGTCGGGCACGATCAACCCGGCTGACAGATGCCACCCGGCCTGATCGACCAGCAGCGCCGGGTGCCCGCCGGCCGCGATCTTGGCCGATATCGCCGCCAGGTGCAGGCTCATCGCCTCGGTGTTGCACCAGAGCCTGCCCCTGCGAAGGCGGGGGGCAGGATCAGGCCGGCGCATTTTCCCTCCTTGGGGCAGATTGCGCCGAAGATGTAGGTCGACGCGGTGCGCTGATCCTGCGGCGCCGACGGCCGGGTTCCCCGCCGCGCCCAGCGCCTTGTGATCTTGTTCTTCTGGCCGATGCGGGCTTCGTCGCCGAACCAGACCTCTATGTCGGCCGGATCGACGCCCTTGTCCCGCGCGATCTCGTCCAGAATGGCCGGGAGACTTTTTTAAAATGCTCGATGGCGCCTGCGGCCTGCGCATGGTGACGCGGACGCGCCGACAGCTTGCGATATCCCATGGCGCGCAGTTCGCGGCTGAGCGTCTGCTTGGCCACGCTGACCTGGAACTCGTCCCAGACCCACTGGCACAGGTCGATGATCCGCCAGCGGACCACGCCATGGATCGCAGGGATCGGCCCGCTCTCGATCACCCGGGCCAGCGCCGCGCGATGCATGTCGTTCAGCCGGGGCGGCTGACCGGGCGCCTTGCGGTCGATCAAGCCGTCGGGGCCGCTCGCGTTGAACTTGACCACCCAGTCACGCACGATCTGCAGCGTCACGCCACCGATCCGGGCGGCCTCGGTGCGGCTCGCGCCGTCGTAGATTGCGCCCAGCGCCAGAAGCCGACGCGCCTGCGGCCCATCCTTCGTTCCGCGCGCGGCGGATCTCAACTGCGCTGCATCGAAATCAGCCCGGAGTGGGATCGGCATGGCGATCCTCCGGTGTTCGCCATCCTTGAATCAGACCCATCCCGCGTCGGGGAAGCCCCTGCCGAGTCACATACTCAGAGACTTGGTATTGGTTAGAAAAAATGTCAATCAATGATCCAAGCGGTCGCCGCAGGGCATTGATCCGAGTTGATGACACCGGTGGACCGACATGGGCCGATCACGCTCTTCGCTGTGCCCCGACCCTCTCGCGATCACTCTCCGTCCGGGAGAGGGCCGGGGTGAGGGTCTATTTCACCGACGAGAACGAGGTCGGCATCAGGAACTCGTTCCGCACGTTCCAATTGATCGGACCGGCCGCCTCGGTTTGCGCGCGCGCCGACAGCCACTCTGGGTCGGCCGCAAATTTGTTCCACTTCTCCTCGCGCTCGGCGAGCGAGTTCCATTTCAGCATGTAGGTGAGGCGGCCGTTGTTCTCGCCGACCAGCGTGGTCCAGAAGCCGGCCTGCTGGATGCCGTGCTTCTCCCACAGCTTCAGGGTGATCGTGTCGAACCGCTTCAGCAGGTCGGGCAGCTTGCCGGGCATGGTGTCGTAGATGCGCAGCTCGTAGATCATCGCGTCCTCCCCAATGACGAAGGGGAGAGCATGAGGCGGGTCTCCGCCAAGGGCAAGCGACGGTCAGAACCGCTCCACCCAGGGCCGCAGCTCGACCTCCCAGGTCCAGGCGCTGCGGTGCTGCTTGACCACATGCAGATAGGTCTCGGCGATGGCGTCCGGGTCCAGCATGCTGTCCGGCCGGTCGGCCGGATCGAGCCGCGCCGCGCTGCGGATGCCGCCGTCGATGACAAAATGCGCGATATGGATGCCCTGCGGCGACAGCTCGCGCGCCATGCTCTGCGCCAGCCCGCGCAGCGCGAACTTGCCCATCGCAAAGGCGGCGGACTGCGGATAGCCCTTGACGCTGGCCGAGGCGCCGGTGAACAGGATCGCGCCGGCGCGCCGAGGAAGCATGTGGCGTGCCGCCGCCTGCCCGACCAGGAAGCCGCCGAACGCCGAGATGGTCAGCGCGCGCAGCACCGCCGCCGGGTCGAGCTCGGTGGTCGGGCCGCCGGCCCGCGCGCTCGGATTGAACACCACGACATCGAGCGGCCCCAGGGCGGCGATCGCGTCGTCGAACAGCTTCGCCACCTGATCCGGCTGCGTCGCGTCGCAGGCGAACGCGACCGCGCCCATCGCGGAACAGAGGGCGGCGAGCTTGCCGGGATCGCGAGCCGCGAGAGCCACCTTCATGCCGTCGGCCATGAAGCGGCGCGCGAGCGAGGCGCTGAGCCCGCTGCCGGCACCGACGATCAGCGCGTTATTCGCCATTCAACGTCCTCCCGAGACAGGAATGAGGGCCGCGCTGACATATGAGGCTTCGTCGGACAGCAGCCAGAGCACGACGTTCGCGACTTCCTCGGCGGTGCCGGTGCGCCCCATCGGCACGCCGCCGACCAGCCTCGTCAGCCTGTCCGGCGCGCCGGCGCGGGCGTGGAGATCGGTCTCGATCAGCCCCGGATTGACCGCGTTGACGCGGATGCCGACCGGGCCGAGCTCGCGAGCCGACCCCACGGTGAGTGAATCCATCGCGCCCTTCGAGGCCGCGTAATGGATCCACTCGCCTGCGCCGCCCAGCTCCGAGGCGCGGGAGGAGACGTTGACGATCGCCCCGCCGGCGCCGCCGCGATCCGTCGCCATCCTCGCCGCCGCCTCCCGCGTGGCGATGAAGGCACCCCGGACGTTGACGCCCATCACCTCGTCGACGATGGCGGTCGTGACGTCGCGGATCCGGCGGATCGGACCGGTCGTGCCGGCATTGTTGACCAGCGCGCGGACCGGGCCGAGTTCGGCGTCGACGGTGCGGAACAGGCTCACCACCGATTGCTCGTCGGCCATCTCGGTCCGCGCGGCGATCGCCTGGCCGCCCGCTTCCCTGATCTCGGCGACGATGCCTTCCGCGAGGTCCTTGGATCGCACGTAGGTCAGCGCCACCGCCCAGCCGCGCCGCGCCGCGAGGCGCGCCACCGCCGCGCCGATGCCTTGGCTTCCGCCAGTGACCACAAGGACAGGTTTCATGTGCGCCAGCTTGCTCCCGTTCGCTTGCAAGCGCCTCCGCAGGCGGCCCTTGCAGCATGACAGTTTAACGTGTTCACTGGAATTTCAACCGTGGCGTCCGATTCCCTGTTGCTGCCATGCCACACATATCATGCAACTCTGTGTCTCGCAGGCAAGCCAGGAACATTTACCGGCCAGTAGCGATTTTACCCTCTACTCCCATTTGACGTGGACCGATCCTCGGAAGGAACCATGCTCTACCAACAATATGAGATGCAGCGTCTCGCGCTGGCGCCCATGCGGATGTTCGCCACCAATGCGCTGGAGATGCTGGAGCTTCCGAGCAACCCGCTGCGCAGCACGGCGCTCGGTCGGATCACCACCGCCTGGCTCGACAGCTTCGAGCACAGCACCCGCCGCTTCGGCAAGCCGCGCTTCGGCCATACCCAGGTGCGGATCGACGGCGAGGACGTGCCGATCCAGGAGGAAACCGTCGTCAGCGGGCCGTGGTGCGAGCTGAAGCGGTTCCGCCGGATGGCGGACCGGCCGGACGATCCCAGGGTGCTGATCGTCGCACCGATGTCCGGCCATCACGCCACCTTGCTGCGCGGCACGGTGAGCGCCTTCCTGCCGGATCACGACGTCCACATCACCGATTGGCGCGACGCCCGGGAGGTGCCCGTCACCGAGGATGATTTCGACTTCGACGACTACATCGACCAGGTCATCGAATACATCCAGCTCCTCGGACCCGAGACGCATGTGATCGCGGTATGCCAGCCGGCGGTGCCGGTGCTCGCGGCGGTCGCGCTGATGAACGCCGCGCGTGATCCTGCCACCCCTCGCAGCATGACCCTGATCGGCGGCCCGATCGACACGCGCGAGGCGCCGACCCAGGTGAACCAGTTCGCCAAGCGCCACGGCATCGACTGGTTCCGCCGCCATACCATCCATCTGGTGCCCTTCGGCAATCCCGGCTTCATGCGCCAGGTCTACCCCGGCTTCCTGCAGCTCGCCGGCTTCATGGCGATGAACCTCGACCGGCACATGGAAGCGCACTGGCAGATGTTCCAGCATCTGGTGGACGGCGACGGCGAGAGCCTCGGGTCCAAGCGGCGGTTCTACGAGGAATACCGCTCGGTGATGGACCTCTCCGCCGCGTTCTACCTGCAGACGGTCTCCGTGGTATTCCACGACCACCTGCTGCCACGCGGCCTGCTGGTCTCGCGTGGCCGGCTGGTGGAGCCGGCCGCCATCGAGCGCACCGCGATGCTGACCATCGAGGGCGAGCGCGACGACATCTCCGGCATCGGCCAAACCCGCGCCGCCCACCATCTGACGCCCAACCTGCCGGATGCCATGCGGCTGCATCGCGAGCAGCAGGGCGTCGGCCATTACGGCCTGTTCAACGGCCGCCGCTTCCTCCAGGAGATCGCGCCCGCGATCAAAACGTTCATCCAGGCGAATAGGTAAAGCGGGGGCAGGTGAAACCGCGGACGACTCCTAGTAGGGTTTGAACCAGAGGCGCCCGAAGGCAGCCCGAAGACCCTGGGAGGCACGTCATGCTCGGACTGATGCAGCCGAAGAGGCTGCTGATCTCGTCGCTCATCACCCACGCGGCCCGGCATCACGGGACCACGGAGGTGGTGTCCAAGACGGTCGAGGGCGCCATCCACCGCTACACCTACGCGGACGCCGAACGCCGGTCGCGCCGGCTGGCGCGCGTGCTCCTCGGGCTCGGCGTCAAGGCAGAGGACCGAGTGGCCACCCTGGCATGGAACGGCCATCGCCATCTGGAGGTCTACTACGCCGCCTCGGGGATGGGGGCGATCTGCCACACGGTGAACCCGCGGCTGCACCCCGACGACATCACCTACATCATCGACCACGCGCAGGACTGCGTGGTGTTCGCCGAGACGAGCTTCGCCCCGCTGATCGCCGCGATCGCGCCGCGCATCGCCGGCACGGTGCGCGCGGTGGTGATGATGACCGACCCGGCGCTGATGCCGGATATCGCCTTGCCCGCCGGGATGCGGCTGCTCTGCTACGAGGACCTGATCGCGGCGGCGGACGAGGACTACGCCTGGCCCGAGTTCGACGAGAACACCGCGAGCGGGCTCTGCTACACCTCGGGCACCACCGGGCGGCCGAAGGGCGTGCTCTACAGCCACCGCTCCACGCTGCTGCACGCCTTTTCCGTCAACATGGCGACCGCGCTGGGCTTCCGCTCGATCGACCGCGTGCTGCCGGTGGTGCCGATGTTCCACGTCAACGCCTGGGGCATCCCGCACGCCGCGCCGATGGCGGGCACCGCGCTGGTGATGCCGGGCCGGCATCTCGACGGCAAGAGCCTGGCCGAGCTGATGAACCAGGAGCGCGTGACGATGTCAGCCGGCGTGCCGACCGTCTGGATGGGGCTGCTGCAGCACCTGCGCGCCAGCGGCGAGCGGCTGGCGACGGTGGAGCGCATCATGACCGGCGGCTCGGCCTGCCCGCCGCTGCTGATCGAGGCGTTCGGCGACGAATACGGCGTCGAGGTCCAGCATGGCTGGGGCATGAGCGAGCTGAGCCCGGTCGGCACCTACAACACGCCCAAGCCCGCCCAGGCGGGGCTCGCACGCGAGGAGCGCTACCAGCACACGCTCAAGCAGGGGCGCGCGCTCTACGGCGTCGACATGAAGATCGTCAACGACGCCGGCGAGGAACTGCCCTGGGACGGCGTGCAGTTCGGCGACCTCAAGGTGCGCGGCTATTTTGTCGCCAGCGCCTATTACGGCGACCCGCCGGGCAGCGCGCTCGACACGGATGGCTGGTTCGCCACCGGCGACGTGGCCACGATCGACCCCGACGGCTTCATGGAGATCACCGACCGCTCGAAGGACGTCATCAAGTCGGGCGGCGAATGGATCAGCTCGATCACGCTGGAAAACATCGCCGTGTCGCACCCCGACGTCGCCGAGGCCGCCGTGGTCGCGGCGCTGCATCCGAAATGGGACGAGCGGCCGGTCCTGCTCGTGGTGCCGAAGCCTGGGCACACCATCGACCCCGCCTCGGTGCTCGGCGTCTACGAAGGCAAGGTCGCGAAATGGTGGCTGCCGGACGCCGTCCTGGTCGTCGACGAGTTGCCGCACACCGCCACCGGCAAGCTGCAGAAGACGACGCTGCGGACGAAGTACCGGCACTATCTGGATGAACAGTCGAGCGGAGGGGTCGCGCCTGCGCCCGGCTGACTTCGCCGGGGCACGGTCGCGGGCGGGGAATTCGTGCCGATCCGGTGGACGTGGTTGGCGATCCGCCCCGAACTGCCGATATACTCGACGGGGCGCCCGCCCCCGCGACTAAAGGAATGCCGAGGGATGAAGAAATCCGATTGGGAGATCCCCACGAACCTGCAACCGGACCCGGATGACTACCGCTATGACCTGGAACGCACCCTCAAGGCGGTGGTCAGCGTCAAATCCTACGTCCCCGGCGATGCGTTCACCGCCAACACGCTGGGCACCGAGCGCGCCGGCAGCGGCGTGGTGATCCGCGACAGCGGGCTGGTGGCGACGATCGGCTATCTCGTCACCGAGGCCGACACGATCTGGCTGACCGCCGCCGACGGCCGCGCGATCCCCGGCCACGCCCTCGCCTACGACCAGGAGACGGGCTTCGGGCTGGTGCAGGCGCTCGGCCGGCTGGACCTTCCGGTGATCGAGATCGGCGATTTGGAGAGCGTCAAGGTCGGCGACCCGGTGGTCTTCGCGGCGGCCGGCGGGCGACGGCACGCGATCGAGACGCGCGTGGTCGGGCGCCAGGAATTCGCCGGCTACTGGGAATACCTGCTCGACGACGCGTTCTTCACGGCACCCGCGCATCCGTTCTGGGGCGGCGGCGCGCTCATCGGCTCGGACGGCAAGCTGCTCGGCGTCGGCTCGCTCATCCTGCAGCAGGGCGACGGCAAGGGCCGGCGGCTCGACATGAACATGATCGTCCCGATCGGCCACCTCACGCCGATCCTCGACGAGTTGCTGACCTACGGCCGGGTCAATCGCCCGGCGCGGCCCTGGCTCGGCATGTACGCGACCGAGAACGACGACGACATCGTCGTCGGCGGCGTGACCGATGGCGGCCCGGCGGACAAGGCCGGCATCCGCTCGGGCGACCGCATCATCTCGGTGGCCGACGAGGAGATCACCGATCTCGCCGGCCTCTGGCGCCGGATCTGGGCGTCGGGCAGCGCCGGGGCGGACGTGCGGCTGCGGCTCGGGCGCGAGCGCGGTGCGGTGCCGATCACGATCCGCTCCGCCGATCGCGCCGCGTTCCTCAAATCTCCCCGACTGCACTGACCGGGGCGTGCCCAACCTCAAGGCCGCCATCGTTCCCGTCACCGCGTTCCAGCAGAACTGCGCCCTGATCTGGGACGACGGGTCCAAGCGGGCAACGATCGTCGATCCGGGCGGCGACGTCGAACGCATCCTCGGCGCGGTCGATCAGCTGGCGATCCGGCCCGAGCGCATCCTCCTCACCCACGGCCATCTCGACCATGCCGGCGGCGCCGCAGCGTTGCGGGAGCGATTGACCGAGCGGACCGGCCAGCCGATCCCGATCGAGGGGCCGGACGAGCGCGACCGCTTCCTGCTGGACGGGCTCGAACGGCAAGCCGCCAAGTTCGGCCTCCCCGGCGTGCGCGACGTGTTGCCGGATCGCTGGCTGCGGGAAGGCGACACGATTGACGTCGCCGGCCATCGACTTCGATGTCCTGCATTGCCCAGGCCACACGCCCGGGCCACGTGGTGTTCGTGAGCCGCGACGCCGGGTTCGCGATCGTGGGCGACGTGCTGTTCCGCGGCTCGATCGGCCGGACCGACTTCCCGTACGGCGACACCGAGGCGCTGCTCCGCGCCATCCATGACAAGCTGCTGCCGCTCGGCGACGAGATCGCCTTCATCTGCGGCCACGGCCCGGGCTCGACGTTCGGGGCGGAACGGCTGAGCAATCCGTTCCTGCGATAGCGACCGCTCCGACCCCGCTCAGTGGGACAGCTCGGTCCGCACCGCCGCTTCCAGCTCGGATAATCGGAACGGCTTGTGCAGGAACCGCTGGCCGATCTGCTGGGGCGAGAAGTAGCCGGACATGAAGATGATCTTGAGGTCGCGATTCTGCGCTGCCGCAAGCTCCGCGAGTTCGAGCCCGGACATCTCCGGCATACGGATATCGGTGATGATCAGATGCAGCACCTTCTGCTCGCCGACCACGCCGAGCGCCTTGCTGCCGCTATCGGCTTCGAGCACTCGGTAGCCGAAATCCCGCAGATATTCGCTGACCAGTTCCCGCACCTCGGGATCGTCGTCGACGACCAGAATTGTCGTGTCGCTTTCCTGCAATCGCCGTCCCATGCCGAGTGTCCCCTTCGCCATTCTCCATAGCTCGCATCGGGGCGATCGCGGGCATCACGCGCGCGCGAGCGCCGCGCGCAGCGAGCGATTGCCGGCGCTTGTGATGTGCGGCGGCATATCGCACCCTGGCGCGGACCCTCGGGGATGGCGCGATGCCGATCACCTTGCTGATGCTGCCGCCGCAATCGGAAACGACCCGGTCCTGGGCGGATCGCCTGCGCCGCGCGTTGCCCGACATGCGCATCGTGGTGGCGGAGGACGCGCAGCAGGCGGCGCACACTCTGCCCGAGGCCGAAGCCGCCTACGGCACGCTGCCGCCGGACCTGTTGCCGCTCGCGGGGAAGTTGCGCTGGCTGCAGGCGCCGCAGGCCGCGCCGCCCGCCGGCTTCTACTACCCGGAGCTGATCGCGCATCCGGCGATCGTTACCAACATGCGCGAGATCTACAACGACCACATCGGCGCGCACATCATGGCCTTCGTGCTGGCCTTCGCGCGCGGCCTGCAAGTCGCGATCCCGCAGCAACTGCGCGGCGAGTGGCGCAAGCCGCCGCTCGACACCGGCATCGTGCATCTGCCGGACGCGACCGCGTTGATCGTCGGCTTGGGCGGCATCGGCGCCGAGGCGGCACGGCTCGCCGCCGCGTTCGGCATGAATGTGATCGCCACCGACGCGCGGCGGACCGACCGGCCGCAGGGGGTTGCGGAACTGCATCCGCCCGACGCGCTCGACACGCTGCTGCCCGCGCGCCGATTTCGTGATCCTCACCGTGCCGCACACGCCGGCGACCGAGGGCTTCATGAACCGCGCGCGCTTCCGGAAGATGAAGCCGAGCGCGTTCTTCATCAACATCGGCCGCGGCAAGACCACCCGGCTCGACGATCTCGCGGCGGCGCTGCATGCGGGGGAAATCGCCGGCGCCGGGCTCGACGTGTTCGAGCAGGAGCCGCTGCCGTCCGACCATCCGCTCTGGCGCACGCCGAACGTGCTCATCACGCCGCACACCGCCGGCTACGGGCCGCATCTCGACGAGCGGCGCTTCGAGATCATCGAGCACAACGCGCGCGCCTTCGCCGCCGGCCGTCCGCTGCGCAACGTCGTCGACAAGTCCAACTGGTTCTGATCGCCCAACCGGTTTCAATGACAACGAGGTTCCATGAGCACCCTCCCCCTCGCGCGTTTCAAGGTGATCGACCTCTCGCGGGTGCGCGCCGGGCCGACCGCGGTACGCCAGCTCGCCGACTGGGGCGCCGACGTCATCAAGGTGGAGGCCCCGGAAGGCGATGCGGGTCTCGGCGGCGAGCGGCACGGGCCGGATTTCCAGCAGCTCCACCGCAACAAGCGCAGCCTGACGTTGAACCTCAAGCAGCCGGACGGGCTCGCCATCCTCAAGAAGCTCGTCGAGACCGCCGATGTCGTCGTGGAGAATTATCGCCCGGACGTGAAGTTTCGCCTGGGCGTCGATTACGAAAGCCTGCGCGCGATCAACCAGCGACTGGTCTATGCCAGCATCTCGGGCTTCGGCCAGGACGGCCCGTACCGCGACCGGCCGGGCTTCGACCAGATCGCGCAGGGCATGGGCGGATTGATGTCGATCACCGGCTTGCCGGGACAAGGCCCGGTGCGCGTCGGCATTCCGGTCGCCGACCTCACCGCCGGCATCTTCGCCGCGATGGGCATACTAGTGGCATTGCTCGAACGAGAAGAATCCGGCGAGGGCCAGTGGGTGCAAAGTTCGCTGCTCGGCGCGCAGATCTCGATGCTGGACTTCCAGGCGGCGCGCTGGCTGATCGGCCACGAGGTGCCCGGCCAGGCCGGCAACAACCATCCGACCAGCATCCCGACCGGCGTGTTCGCGACGGCGGACGGCCACATCAACATCGCGGCGGCGGGCGACGACATCTACCGCCGGCTGTGCAAGGCTCTGGGCGCGGAGCATCTCGCGACAGACCCCGCCTTCGCCACCGGCGCCGCCCGGCTGAAGAACCGCGACCGGCTCAACGAGGAGATCGCGACGATCACGCGCGGGCGGACATCCGCCGACTGGATCGAGGCGCTCAACGCCGCCGGCGTGCCCAGCGGGCCGATCTACCGGATGGACGAGGTGTTCGCCGACCCGCAGGTGCGACACCTCGGCATCACCCGCCGGATGCCGCATCCGGTGCTCGGCGAGGTGGAACTGGTCGGCCAGCCGATCGAGCTGAGCCGGACACCCTGGGAGATTCGCAGCGTCACGCCCGAGCAGGGCGAGCACACCGACGCCGTCCTGCGAGAGCTCGGCTATGACGCGGCGGCGATCGCCGACTTGCGCGCGCGAGGCGTTGTGTAGGGGCATGACAGGCCCGATCGAGGTGGTATCGTCGTGCGCGGGGCGAAGCGGTCAGGGGAATGGTCGATGAACGTGATGTCGGCGGAGCGCCGGACGACCGACCAGCTTGCCGGCAGCGAATATGTCGATCGCGCCCGCGCCCTGATCCCGGTACTCGACGCGGCAGGGCCGCGGATCGAGGCGGAGCGCGAGTTGCCTGGCGACCTGCTCGACGCGATGCACGGCGCGGAAATTTTTCGCACGCTGCTGCCGCGTTCGGTCGGCGGGGGAGAAGTTCATCCCGCGAACTTCGTACAAGTGACCGAGGCGATCGCGATGGGCGACGGCAGCGCCGGCTGGACCGTGTGCCAGGGCTCCGGCTGCTCGATGACCGCCGCCTATCTCGCGCCGAACATCGCCCGCGAGGTCTTCGGGCCGGCGAACGGTGTGCTGGCCTGGGGCTACGGTCCGAACGGCAACGCGGTCGAGTGCGAGGACGGCTATCGCGTTACCGGCAAATGGAGCTTTGCCAGCGGCAGCCGTCACGCGACCTGGCTTGGCGGACACTCCATCGTCTGCGCGCCCGACGGGACGCCGCGCCGCGACGCCGAGGGCCACGCGATCGAGCGCACCATGCTGTTCCCTCGCTCCAGCGCGACGATCATCGACGACTGGCAGGTGATGGGGCTGCGCGGCACCGGCAGCGACAGCTACACGGTCAAGGATCTTTTCATTCCGGCGCCTTACAGCGCGGCCAGGGACAGCGACGCCGACCGGCGGGAGGCGGGCAATCTGTACCGCTTCACCTCGCTGAACATGTACGCGGCCGGATTCGGCGGCGTGGCACTCGGGCTCGCGCGCGCCATGCTGGATGCGTTCATCACGCTGGCGCAGGCCAAGACGCCGACCGCGCTGGCGGTTTCGCTGCGCGACAATCCGGTGATCCAGGCGCAGGTCGGGCTGGCGGAGGCACGGCTGCGCGCCGCCCGGACGCATCTGCTGCAATGTTTGCGCGACATCTACGACGAGGTGGCCGAGAGCGGCGCGATGACGCTCGATCAGCGCATCACGATCCGCATGGCCTCGACCTATGCCATCCACCAGGCGCGCGACGTCGCGGATTTCGTCTGGCAGGAGGCCGGCTCCACGGCGATCTTCCTGAAGAACCCGTTCGAGCGCCGCTTCCGCGACATTCACACCGTCACCCAGCAGGCCCAGGGCAAGTCTGCCCATTTCGAGACGGTGGGCCAGCATTTCCTCGGGCTCAAGGCATCCGGGCGCTTTCTCTGATCCGCCTTGCGCTGGCGGCGTGGGTAATGCTGCCGCTCGCGATCGGGGCGGCCTGGGCCGGCGAGCCCGTCACCTTCCGCATCCACGACCACCGCGACCCGATCGAGGTCGACGAGATGACTCGGGTGTATATCGACGGCGAACAGGTCGGCACGTTCCGCCTCGGCCCGGACCGCGAGGACGCCGAGATGACGATCACGGTTCCAGGCGCCGACGGCCATCGCTATGCGCTGTGCGGCCGGGTGACGATCCGGCGCGAAGATGGCACGACGATCACGCGCGAGGTGAATGGCGCGGGCACCTTGTCCGATCTGGCGAATCGCGATTTCGACGCGGTGGCGGCGGGGGATTTCACCATCTTCTATCTCCGCGATATCACCACGGGGCGCCCGCCGGCCGCCGTCAGCGCGGAGCCGCGCCGGGGCTGCCAGCCAAATATCGCGAGCCGTTAACCCGATCTTGCATCAATATTGCGCAGAATCCCCCCGTGTTCTAATCGCGATCCGAACTGAGTCAGGGCCACTGCCCGATCCCGTTACCAAGGGGGCTGAATTGATGAACCGTTTTGTTGGCGTGTGCGCGCTGGGCCTGGGGCTGGCGACGGCCCTGAGCGGCTGCACGAACCCGTATGATCCGGGGCAGCGCGCGGTCGGTGGCGGCCTGATCGGCGCCGGGACCGGTGCCGCGATCGGCGGCCTCGCGGGCGGCGGCAGCGGGGCCGCCGCGGGCGCGCTGATCGGCGGCGCGGTGGGCGCGATTGGTGGCGCGGCCACCACCCCGACAGCTCCGCCACCGGCGCCCTATTACGCGGCACCTCCCGCCTACTACCAAGCGCCGCCTCCCGGATACTACCAGGCGCCGCCGCCGGGCTACTATCAGGGGCCGCCGCCCAGCTACTACCGCTACTGACCGGGCGCGCGTCCGACCGGAGGTCAGGCGAGCGTGGCCTCCGCTTGCGCGTCGGTTGCAACCCTTTCGCGTGCCGCCCGCACATGCTCCCCGAAAGCCGCGACCTGTTGTTCGTCGGTCGACAGATCGTGGATGCGCGCCTCGATCATGGCGCGCATGTTGACGGGCGCGGGACCGCCGGTGACGACGCGGCGGCGGACGTTCTCGGCGGGGTCGAGTGCCGCGCGCACGGCATCCGCCGAGAGGCCCAGCCGCCGCTTGAACAGCGTCTCGGCGGCCGCGTCGAGGTCGGCCGAGACGATCGCGTTGGCGGGTTTGCCGGCCTCGATCGCCCGCGCGACCACGACCGCGACGACGTTGTGCGCCATGCGGAAGGAAAGGCCGGTCTCGCGCACGATCACGTCGGCGAGTTCCGTCGCGGTGCCGAAGCCGATCTCGGCCATGTGGAGCATCCGATCCGGGAACACGGCCAGCGCGCGCAGCACGTCCTCCAGCAGGCGCAAGCTCCGCGCGGTCTCGGCCGCCGCCTCCGTCACCGGCTCGTTGAGCGCGGTCACGCCGTCGCTGACGTCGGCGAAGGCGGTGTTCTTCGATGCGGCGAGGGACGCCACCAGCGCACCGGTGACCATGCCGCATGATGCCTTGAGATGCTCGAGGCAGGCCGGGTTCTTCTTCTGCGGCATGATGCTGCTGACCGCGCAATGCTGGTCGCCCAGCTCGACGAAGCGGTATTCGAGCGTGCTCCACGCCTGCAAATCGACCGCGAGCCGCGAAAGGCCGGTCATCAGCAAGGCGAAGGCGGACGCGGCCTCGTGCGCGTCGTCGCGGCTGGCCACCGCGTCGTAGGCGATCTCCACCAGCCCATCGAAGCCGAGCGCCTCGGCCGTGTACTGCCGATCGAGCGGGAACGCCGTCGTGGTCAGCGCGCCGGCGCCGAGCGGACTGCGGTTGGTGTGCTTGTAGGCGCCGATGCAGCGGTGAAAGTCGCGTTGCAGGACATCGGCGAAGGCGAGCAGGTAGTAGCCGAACGTCACTGGCTGCGCGTGCTGCCAATGGGTGTAGCCCGGCATCACCGTCTCGCCATACCGCCCGGCCAGCTCGACCACGGTGCGCCGCAACGCCAGCAGGCTTTGCAGCACCTCCAGCATGAGGCCGCGCAAGGTCATGCGCCACGTCGTCACGTGAAGGTCGTTGCGGCTGCGGCCGGTGTGCAGCCGCCCGCCGATCTCCGGCCCGAGCGTGGCGGTCAGATGTCGCTCGACATAGGAATAGAGATCCTCGAGCGTGTAGTCGACGCGCAACGCATCCGGGCCTTGCTCGCCGAGCTCCAGCAGCACGCGCATGATCTTGCGCGCGTCCTCGCGGCGAATGATGTCCTGCCTCGCCAGCATCGTCGCATGGGCGAGGTGGATCCAGATCTCCAGGTCGAACTGCAGCGCGAATTCGCGGGCGATCTTCGGCTTGAAGTAGCTCTCGATCATCGTCGCCGCCGGCGGCAGCTTCACCCGCTCGCGGATCGACACTTCACCATGCGCGTTCATCGCATCAGTTCCCCCGCTCGAAGCCGGGCCGCGGCACCAGGCTCATCAGCATGTGCGCGAAGCCGCCATCGACGACGATCTCCTGGCCGGTCACGTAGCCCGCGCGATCGCTCGCCAGGAACAGCACCACCTGCGCCATGTCTTCGGGCGTGGCGACGCGGCCGACCGGGATGGCGGCGGCGCGGCGCTCGGTGACGCCGGGCACCTGGTAGAAGCTCTCGCTCATCGGCGTGCGGACCAGCCCTGGGCTCAGCACGTTGCTGCGCACGCCCAGCGGTCCCCACTCGACGGCGAGCTGTCGCGACAGCATGACGACGCCCGCCTTGCTCACGCTGTAGGCACCGGAGAAGCCCTGCGCGTTGCTCGCCGCGATCGAGGCGGTGTGCACGATGGCTCCCTTGCCGCGCTCGATCATGGCCTTGCCGAACGCCTGCGCGCAAAGCAGGTAGCCGGTCAGGTTCACCGACAGCAGAAGATTCCATTCGGCGAGCGGCAAGGTCGCAAGCGGGCCGGGGCGCAGCAGGCCGGCGTTGTTGACCAGCACGTCGCATGGCCCGATGGCACGCGACGCCTGCTCGGCCGCTGCGACGCTGTCGGGATCGGCGATGTCGCACGGCACCGCCAAGACCTTCGCGCCGGTGGCGCGCAGCGCGTCGGCCGTCGCGTCGCAAGTCGCGCGGTCCTTGTCGAGCAGCACCACCGAGGCACCGGCCTTCGCCATGCCGGTCGCGACCGCGCGGCCGATGCCGCCGCCCGCGCCAGTCACGACGCAAACGCGGCCCTTGAGGTCCAGCCAGTCGAGGTTGTCCTGCGCCATCGCTTTCCCCTTTCGGATCGTGCGGCGAGCCTAGCTTGACCCTTTCCGGCATGGTAGTCGTCGAGCCGTCGCCCGCGCGAGAATCGGGCCGGGAGCACGCGGCAAGGCCGTGCGCAACGGGGGAGGAATTGCCAGGATGGTTGGTCCCACGACCACACGCCGGCGGGCGTTGCTGGGCGCTGCGTCGGTCGCCGCCGCACCGCTGGCGATGCCGTTCATCCGCAACGCCGCGGCCGCCGAGCCGATCCGCATCGGCCTGCTGCTTGCCAAGCAGGGGCCGATCGTCGAGCAGGTGGAATACCTGCAGCAGGGCACCTTCATGGCGCTCGACGACATCAACAAGACCCTCCTCGGTCGCCCGGCGGAGATCATCTGGGAGGACGAGGCATCACCCCAGGGGGCCGCGCAGAACGCGCAGAAGCTGATCCAGGAGCAGAAGGTCGTGGCCCTGCTCGGCGGCGCGCTGAGCTCGACGCGCTCGCCGAGGAGGCGGTCGCGGGGCGGCTGAAAGTGCCGTTCTTCGTCAACAACGCGGCGGCGCGCGAGATCACCGGCGCGAGCTGCAACCGCTACACCTTCCGGCTCAATCCGCCGGTGCCGGTGCAGGCGCGCGCGATGCTCGACTACCTCAAGCAGATCGGCAAGCGCTGGTACTTCCTCACCGCGTCCTATGCGTTCGGCCAGGACATCGCGCGCTCGTTCAAGGATCTGCTGAAGGAGATCGGCGGCACCAATGTCGGCGCCGACGAAGTGCCGGTCGGCGACGTCGGACTACAGCTCGTTCATCCTCAAGATCCGGCAGGCGAAGCCCGATCTGGTGATCGGCGGCCTCACCTCGGGCGATCTGTCGAACTTCCTCAAGCAATGGAACGAGCTCGGCATGAAGGACCAGATCCCCTTCACCGAGATCGCCATCGGCGACACCGATCTGTGGGCGGTCGGGGCCGGAGACCGCGACCGGCATCTACACCTCGCTGTGGTGGTATCAGGACCCGAACAACTAGCCCGGAGGACAAGGCGTTCGCCGCCGCCTACCAGAAGAAATTCAATCGCCCGGCGGCCGACAAGGCGTGGATGGGGTGGTTCGCGGCGCGCACGCTGTTCCAGGCGATCGAGACCGCCAAGTCCACCGAGCCCGATGCCATCGTCCATGCGATGGAGACCTGGCGCGGCACCGACGGCAAGCTGCCGGTGTATTTCCGGCCGTGGGACCACCAGCTGGTGCACCGGATGCTGATCCTCGGCATCCGCAAGCAGATCCCGAACAAGTGGGACTATTTCGACGTGCTCGCCTCCGCCCCCGACAGCGAGGCGGGGCTCGAGAAGGCGTTCGGCGCCAAGGAGGACAGCGACTGCAAGATGCCGCCTGCCTGATCGCCAAGTCGCCTCGATGAAGCCGGCTGGCGCCGATGCTTGACATGGTCACGATGCAGGCCGCCAACGGCCTGGTGCTCGGCTTCCTCTACGTGCTGATCGCGATCGGCCTGTCGATCATCTTCGGCCTGCTCGGCATCGTGAACTTCGCCCACGGCACGTTCTTCGCGCTCGGCGCCTATTTCGCCGTGACATTGTTCGGCGTGCTCGGCTGGCCCGGCGCGGTGCTCGGCGTGATCCTCGTCGGCGTGGTCGGGATGTTCGTGGAAGGCGTGCTGATCCGCCGCCTCTACGGCAAGGATCCGCTGGTCAGCCTCATCACCACCTTCGCGCTGGCGCTGCTGATCGAGGCGCTGATCCGCGAGATCTGGGGGCCGGCGGGGCGGCCGTTCGACCCGCCCGCGTTCCTGCGCGGCATCCTGCTGTGGGGGCCGATCCTCATCACCAAGTATCGCCTCGGCGTGCTGGTCGCCACGGTGGCGCTGCTCGCCGGGATGTGGGCGTTCCTGCGGTTCACGCCGCTCGGGCGCATCCTGCGGGCGGGCTCGCGCGACGCCGAGATGGTGGGGCTGCTCGGCATCAACCTGCCGCGCGTGCTCACCTTCACCTTCGGCCTCGGCTGCCTGTTCGCCGGCATCGCCGGTCTGCTCGCCGCACCGCTCTGGACCGTCACGCCGTCGATGGGCACCGCCGCGATCATGCCCGCCTTCGTCGTGGTGACGATCGGCGGCCTCGGCTCCTATGTCGGCGCGATCATCGCCGGGTTGCTGGTCGGGATCGTCACCGCGCTGACGGTGCAGTTCGCCCCGGCCGCCTCAAACGCGGCGATGTACGTGCTGATGGCGCTGGTCCTGCTGGTCCGCCCGCGCGGCCTGCTGGGCGAGCGGTGGGAGCGCTTCGAGTGAGGCGGCTGCGGCCTGGCCTGCACCCGATCCTGCTGCTCGGCGTGGTACTGGTCGGGCTCACGCTCGCCGCACCGTTCCTCGGTCTGCCGCTCAGCAAGATCACCGAGATCGCGATCTACACGCTGTACGGCGCGGCGGTGAACCTGCTGGTCGGCTACACCGGGCTGGTGCCGTTCGGCGCCTCGGTGTTCTTCGGCTGCGCCACCTATTTCGTCGCGATCGCCCTGCTGCGCGGCATTGGCAGCGAGATCGCGGCACTCGCCGCCGCGCTGTTCTTTTCGCTGCTGCTCGGGCTTGGGCTGGGGTTGCTCATCCTGCGCCGGCGCGGGCTGTATTTCTCGCTGCTGACCCTGGCCGCATCGCAGATCGCCTTCGAGATCGCCTACAAATGGACGGATTTCACCGGCGGCGAGAACGGCTTGCAAAACGTCCCGGTGCCGCTGCTGGGCGACGCCCGCGCGCTGCACTGGTTCGCCGTGGCCACCGTGCTGCTTGCCATGTGGCTGCTGTGGCGGATCGCCCATGCGCCGTTCGGCCGCGCGCTGCAGGCGCTGCGCGACAACGAACAGCGGGTGCGATGCCTTGGCTACAGCACCTTCGCGCTCAGGCTTGAGGCGTTCACGATCACGGCGGTGCTCGTGGGCTACGCCGGCGGATTGCTCGCGCTTTTGCTGCGCGGCGCTTACGCCGACAATCTGAGCTGGCAGCACGCCGGCGACGCGCTGCTGATGACGGTGCTTGGCGGCGTGCATCAGTTCCTCGGCCCGCTCTGGGGCGCGATCGCCTTCCTGTCCTTGCAGGACAAGCTGAGCTCGATCACCGAGAATTGGTGGCTGCTGTTCGCGCCGATCATCATGGCCTTCGCGCTCGGCTCGCCCGAGGGCATCCAGGGCCTCGTGCAGCGCATCCTCGGACGGGAGCGCTGGACGCTGGTGCGCCGGGGCATCCCGCCCCGCCCGACCGCCATCGCGCCGTGGCACGAGCGCGCGCCGAAGCTCGATCCCGCCGCGCCGATCCTCACGGTGCGCGGATTGCACAAGCGCTTCGGCTCGCTCGTCACCGCCGACGACGTCAACCTGGACGTGGTGCCCTGCCAGCTCCATAGCCTGATCGGGCCGAACGGCGCGGGCAAGACGACGTTCTTCAACATGCTCACCGGGCTCATCGCGCCGAATGGCGGAGAAATCCGCTTCGACGACCGCGACATCACCCGGATGAGGGTGCATCGGCGGACCCGTCTCGGGATCAGCCGATCGTTCCAGATCCTCAGCGTGTTCCCCAACCTGACCGCGTTCGAGAACGTGCGGGTCGCGGTGCAAGCGCGGAGCCGCTATCGCAACGGCCTTTGGCGTGACGCCTACAGGCTGGAGGAGCTGAACGCGCCGAAGCTGGTCGCTGCTCGACGCGGTCGGGCTCGCCGAGCGGGCGGGCGAACCCTGCGCAAGCCTGTCGCACGGCGAACGCCGGCTGCTGGAGATCGCCATCTCGCTGGCGACCGACGCCAAGCTGCTGCTGCTGGACGAGCCGCTGGCGGGGCTCGCCGAGGCCGATCGCGAGACGGTGGGCGCGCTGATCCGCCGCCTCGCGCAAAGCCACGCGGTGCTGCTGATCGAACACGACATCGACCGGGTGCTCGCGCTGTCGGACCGGATAACCGTGCTGCACCAGGGCCGCGTGATCGCCGACGGCAAGCCGGCCGACGTGGCGGCGGACCCGGCGGTCATCACGGCCTATCTCGGCGCGCCGAAGCACGCGACAGCGCAGGCAATCACGCGCGAACCGTTGGCGGGCGGCGCGCCCGTCCTGGAGCTCATGGGCGTGAGCGCCGGCTATGGCGGCAGCCGCATCCTCGATGGCGTCGATCTCACCGTGCGCGAGGGCGAGGCCGTCGCGCTGCTCGGCCGCAACGGCGTCGGCAAGACCACCACGTTGCGGGCGATCATGGGCGTCGTGCAGATCGGCGGCGGGGAGATCGTGCTCGACGGCAAGACCATCACGGCGGCACCGCCGCACACGATCAACCGCCTCGGCGCGTCGCTCGTGCCCGAAGGCCGGCGGCTGTTTCCCAACCTGACCGTCGCCGAGAATCTGCGCCTCGGCGCGCGCGCCGGCGGCGCGTCGATGGACGACATTTTTTCGCTATTCCCCAAGCTGCGCGTGCTGCAACGCTCGAAGGCGGAAAGCCTGTCGGGCGGCGAGCGGCAGATGGTGGCGATCGCGCGGGCGCTGATGGTGCCGAGCCGCGTTGTGCTGCTCGACGAGCCGTTCGAGGGGTTGGCGCCGGCGCTGGTCAAGGAGGTGACGGACGCACTGGTAAAACTGCGCGGGCGGGTCAGCATGGTGATTGTCGAGCACCACGCCGAGACCGTGCTGCCGATCGTCGATCGCGCCTACGTGCTGGTCAACGGCCGCGTCGCGTACGAGGGCAGCGCGCGGGAATTGCAGGCGGATGCGGCGCTGCAGGCGCGGCTGCTCGGCGTCGTGCAGCCGGAGGCGGAGCCGGTCGGCTCATAGATCGCCGCGCGCCGCCAGCGTCCTGATGCGATCGGCGGCGCGGCAGGCCAGCGCCTGGATGGTGAGCGAGGGATTGACGCCCCCGCTAGTCGGGAACAGCGAGCCGTCGCAGATCCAGAGGTTCGCAATGTCCCAGCAGCGTCCGTCGGCGTTGGTGACGCTGGTGCGCGGATCGTCGCCCATGCGGCAGGTGCCCATGAGATGCGCGGTCTCGGTGTCCTCCTCCCAGATGTCGCGCGCGTCGGCGGCGGCCATGCTCTCGCGCATGAAGCGCTTGGCGTGCGCGATCAGGCGGTGGTCGTTCTCCCCGTAGGAGAAGGTCACGCGCGCGATCGGCAGGCCGAAGCGATCCTTCTCGTCGGCCAGCCGCACCCGGTTCTCGTCGCGCGCCTGCGTCTCGCCCACGAGCTTGAGGCCGGCCTGATGGATGTAGCGTTGCATCTCGCGCTGCAACGCCTCGCCCCACAGCCCGCGATTGCCGGTCATCGTGCCGACCCATTCCACCGGCAGCGGGCCGGTGCTCATGTAGGAGTAGCCGCCGTGGAAGTCCTTGCCCTCGTCGGTGTAGTTCCAGTGCTCGGTGAGTGCGAGGGAAGGCGGTCCCTTGTACCAGCGGATCTCATCCTGCATCACGCCGTAGACGCCGTGGTTAGCGTGCGCCATCAGATTGCGCCCGACCAGGCCGGAGCTGTTGGCGAGCCCGTCTGGAAATTGCGGGCAGGCGGAGTTCAGCAGCAGTCGCGGCGTCTCGATGGCGTAGCCGGCCACGACCACGTTGCGCGCGCGCTGGAATTGCCACCCGCCATCGCGGTGATAGTGCACGCCCGTCACCCGTCCACTGCTCCCGAGCTCGATCCGTCCCACCATCGCGAGGTCGCGGATCTCAGCACCCGCGGCGAGGGCGCGCGGAATCCAGGTGGTCAAGGCACTCTGCTTCGCGTTGGTCGAGCAGCCGGCGATGCAGAAGCCGCGATAGACGCAGGGATGCGCGTCGCCGCGCGGCGCGGACAAGTGTCGCGAGCGGGGTCGGCGCCCATTTGATGCCGAGCGCCTCCGAACCGCGCGCCAGCACGCGGGCGGCGGCGTTCAGCTCGTGCGCGCGATAGGGATAGCGCGGCCGGTGCGGCCCCCAGGGATAACGCACGGGCCCGGCGATCTTGAGCGCCTGCTCGACCTCGCCGTAATAGCGCCACATCTCCCGCCAATCGACCGGCCAGTCGTGGCCGTAGCCCAGCGTGGTGCGCGCCTTGAACCATTCCGGTCGGAAGCGCAGCGTCACCATCGCGAAATGCACGGTGCTGCCCACCGACCGCCTGCCCGCTGTTGTTGCGGCCGAGCGTCAGCGCGTCCGCGCCGTCCACGATGCGTTCGTCACGCCAATAGAGCTTGAACTGCTCGTGCTCGTCCGAGGCGAAATCCTCGAGCGGACGCCAATACGGGCCGACATCCAGCGCGACGACGGAAAATCCCGCTTCCGCCAGCCGGCAGGCCAGCGTGCCGCCGCCCGCGCCGGTACCGACGATGGCGAAATCCACCTCGTCGGCGTCGGCGTATTCCCGCATCGGCACCCAGGCGCCGACATGGAACACATCGGGCGCCCGCCCGCCCCGCGCGCGCGGGGTCTGCGCTGTGTGCTCAGACATCCTTGCGCTCGACCGCTTCCCAAGGGTCGCGACGATTGAAGTCCATGCGGACATAGCCGCGCGGACTGGCCGGGCCGCCGAAACCGATCTGGTTCCAGGATTCGGGGAACGCATAGTAGCTGCTGGCGATGTCGTGCAGTACGCGGCTCTTGAAGAACGCCTTGGCGCCGAGCCCTTGCCATGCCGTGCTGCGCGCCTCGTCCTTCGCCAAAATTTCGAGCACCGTGTCCTGTCGCCCGGTCGTCAGTCCCTCGAAATCCGCGCCGAAACGCAGACGGGCTTCGTCGTTAAGCGCGCGCAAGCCCTGACGCCACGCCTCGCGCAGCGGCGGCATCGAAGCGTGCCGGTAGCCGTCGCCCTGATCGTGCCGCAGCTTACGGTCGATCAGGACCGCGACCGGGATGCGGGGTCGATCGGGCGGTTGCGGCACGATCCGGTCGCACAGGGCGATCAGCAGGCGCCATTCGTCGGACGTCAAGAAGCGCGGCTCGTGCGGCAATGCCAGCCGATCGTCGATCGCTCGGCGGGTTTGCTCGTTCCAGGACGGCGTGTCGCGCTTGTCGAGCACATTGTAGCCGGGGAAGCGCTCAGTCATCGCGCTGCTCCAGCAGATCGAGTGCGGCGAGTCCCACGAGGGCGAGGCCGGTAAAGCTCGGGGGCGCCGGCAGCGGCGGGCCGTTCAGGATGGTCTGGCTCCAGTTGCGCCAACCGCCCATGTTCCGCTGCACCCCATAGGCGTGGAAGCCGACGCCGGCGAAGCCGAGCCCTTGCACCAGCCGCAGCAGCAGCCGGGCGAGCCCCCATCGCGGTCGCGCCGGCTGCATCGCCGCGATCGCCATCGTCGCCGCTGCGGCCGGCGGCAGCGAGACGGGCAGGAACATGAACGGGTCGTGGTAGGCACCACGAAAATGCAGCAGCCCGACCTCGCCGACCGTACCCATCATGCCCGCCGCCGCGGCACCCGCCAGCGCCCGACCGGCGGGCAGGCCGAACAGTCGCGGCACGGCGCCCGGAGCAGTGTCACGCACGCGCTCCGCCGCACGGCCGAACAGGCCGGCGAGCAGCAGCGCGAAGGGTGCCCCCACCGGCGCGCTGTAGAACAGGTTCTCGAACGAGAAGCCGCCTTCCCGCTTGCCCACGTTGTAGAGGTGAAAGCCGGTGCCGGCCAGGCCGGTCAGGGCGGCCAGCGCATAGATCCCGTCCCGCACCGGATGCGATCTGTCGGCACGGTCGTTGCCGCCATGCACGCTCGCCGCGAGCGTCAGGCTCGACGCGACCAGAGGCACGTACATCGCGCGGTTGAAGAACATCCCGCGATAATGCTCGACCGCACTATCGGCCAGGACCGAGGCGGACAGCAGTGCGCAGCCCCGGTTGAGCCGGCGCGCGGCGCGCGTCGATAGCGCCGGAATGGCGGGTCGCGGGATCGAGGGAGGGGAAGAGGTCGGAGGCGCGGCAAGCAAACTGGAAAGCCGTCGGTAGTTTCGCCGCTTGGCCGCGCGCATTCCATCCTCCGCCCAATCGGTGTTCCGCATCTCGCGAATGCTAACGTCGGGAACGTGCGACATGGCATGGCGGATTGCCGTCACGAATAGCTGATGCGGCGCCCCCGTGCGCCGTGCCAGGCCGGAACCGGCAAGCACCGCCGCACGTTCCAGCGTCGCGAAATCCGCAGTCAACTGCGCACGCCCAGCGCGAAGCCGAGGAATGGCGGACGTCATCGCCTGTCCCGATTGTGCCGCCATACAGCGCCTCCCCGATTTGCGCCGGGGCGGCCTGGTGGAATGCAGGCGCTGCGGCTCGCCGCTCGAACGGTCGAACGGCCGCAGTCTTGACGCAGCGCTGGCCTGCGCCATCGCGACGCTGCTCCTGCTGTTTCCCGCCAACCTTCTGCCGCTGATGAGCGTCTCGTTCCTCGGAACCGAGCACGCCAGCCGGCTTGGCGCCGGCGTCGTCGTGATGTGGCAGCAGCATTTCATGCTGATCGCGCTCGTGGTGGCGGCGCAGGCCGTGGTCCTGCCGTTCTTCCGCTTCGGCCTGCTCGCTTCGGTGCTGGCCGCGCTGCGGTTCGGGCGGCCGGAGGCCTGGATCGGGACGGCCTTCCGCTGGTCGGAGCGACTGGATGTCTGGGCGATGCCCGACGTGTTCCTGATCGGGCTGTTCGTCGGCTACGGCCGGGTCCGCCACTCGCTGCCGGTCCACATCGGGGATGGCGGGTGGTGCCTCATCGGTGCGGCGTTCCTTACGATGGTGACGCGGGCCAGTCTGGATCGGCGAACGATCTGGCGACGGATCGGGGCACCCCAGGCGGTGCCGCCGACGGGCCTTGCCTGCACGAGCTGCGATCTCGTCACCGACCAGCACGAACCGGGCACGCGCTGCCCGCGCTGCCGGGCGCGACTGTGGCCCCGCAAGCCGTTTTCCATCATGCGAACCGCCGCCCTGCTCGCCACCGGCTATCTGCTCTATCCGGTCGCCAACATCTACCCCATGAGCATCGCGGTGCAACTCGGCAGCCCCAAGCCGCACACGATCTTCGATGGCGTGCAGGCAGCTCATCGGCGCGGACCTCTGGCCGCTGGCGGCGATCATCTTCATGACGAGCATCGGCATTCCGCTGCTGAAACTGGTCGGCCTCACCTGGCTCTGCATCTCCGTGCGGCGGAAATCGCGCTGGGCGCTGCGCACCAAGACGCGCGCTGTACCGGATCATCCATGAGATCGGCCGCTGGTCCAACGTCGATATCTACACGATCATCGTGTTCCTGCCGCTGATGCAGTTCGGCCAGTTCGTCAGCATTCGCGCCGCGACAGGCGCGGTCGCGTTCCTGGCGGTGGTCGTCGTCACCATGATCGCGGCGCGGTGGTTCGACCCAAGGCTGATGTGGGACGCGCGCGGGAGAGCCGCGGTGAACGATCAGCAACCGCCCGAGGCGAAGTTACGACGAAGAGCTGGTGGCCGGGTTGGATCTGGGCGGTGCCGATCGCCGCACTCGCCATCGTCGCCTGGCTCGGGTTCCGCAGCTTCGCCAACCAGGGGCCGTCCGTGACCGTCACGTTTGAAACCGCCGGCGGGGTCAAGCCGAGCGATACCAAGGTCAAATACAAGGACATGGTCGTGGGCGAAGTCG
This sequence comes from uncultured Alphaproteobacteria bacterium, assembly GCA_963799825.1. Classification (GTDB taxonomy): domain Bacteria; phylum Pseudomonadota; class Alphaproteobacteria; order Acetobacterales; family Acetobacteraceae; genus JAFKFI01. The sequence goes on along the minus strand of CAWCYL010000004.1, from coordinate 968,453 downwards.
AATCGGTCACGCTCAAGCCCGACCTGAGCCATGTCGACGTCACGCTGCGCCTGAACTCGGACATGAGCGGACATCTCGGCCCGGACACGCGGTTCTGGATCGAGGGAGAGAATGTCAGCCTGGCCAATCTCTCCTCGATCAAGACGCTGGTGTCCGGGCCGTTCATCGGCGTCGACCCGCGACCGGGCAAGCAGACCGGCCACTTCCAGGGTCTCCACCAGCCGCCCGTCCTGAAGGCCGAGCCGCCCGGCACGCGCTTCACGCTGCACGCCGACCGGCTGCGCTCGGTCTCGCGCGGTTCGCCGATCTACTATCTCGACCTGCAGGTCGGCGAAGTGCAGGGCTATCAGCTCACGAAGGACACGCGCAGCTTCGATGTCTACGCCTTCATCGAGGCGCCGTTCGACAAGCTGGTCCACACCGGCAGCCGGTTCTGGAACGCGAGCGCGGTGCAGCTCTCCACCCAAGGGAGCGGCCCCAGCCTGCACGTCCAATCCCTCCCCGCCCTGTTCGAGGGCGCGATCGCGTTCGACACGCCTGACAGCGCGCAGGCTGGCGACAAGGCCGGAGAGAATGCAAATTTCACGCTGTATGATGGCAAGGACGCCGCCGAGAACGCGCCCGACTCCACGGACGTGCCCTACCGCGTGACATTCAGCGGCCAATCCGGCGGCCTTGTTGCCGGGGCGCCGGTCATGCTCGAAGGCAACCGGGTCGGCACGGTCCGCGACAGCGACCTCCAGTACGAGCCGGGAACCGGCACGCTCGACACGCGGGCGACCATCGCGCTCGATCCGAAGCAGATCCGGCCCGCAACCGACGCGGCGGGACATTCGCGCGAAGCGATGGACGCCATGATGCGCAACCTCATCGAGCACGGGCTGCGCGCGGAGCTGGCCAAGACGACCCCGCTGATCGGCGGGACGATGGTTTCGCTGCGCTTCGTGCCCGGCGCCAAATCCGCCACGCTCGGCGATGGCGCGGTGCCGGAAATCCCAACGGGTTCGGGCGCCGACGTCGACGCCATCATCGCCAAGGCCGGCGACGTGATGGACAAGATCGACCGCCTGCCGCTTCCCGAGATCGCCGACGACATCCATCAGACGACGCAGAAGCTCGCCTCCCTCAGCCAATCCCCCGAACTGAACGGAAAGCCTGCGCGATCTGGACCACTCGATGGCGAATATCGACCACGTAACCGCACAAGCGCGCGCGGAGATCGGGCCGATCCTCGCGGAGATCCGGGCGGACCGCGCGCGAGGCGCAGCAAACGCTGGCGTCGGCGCAGACGGTCATGGGCAGCGGCGCACAGGCGGGCGAGGCGCCCGGCAGCGCCGGCCTGCCTGGCACGCTCTACGAGCTGAAACGCGCCGCCCGGTCGCTGCGCGAGTTGTCCGACTATCTCGACCGCCATCCCGAGGCGCTGTTGCGGGGCAAGGGAAACGGCGAATGACGCCGATGCGCTGCCTGTTGTTGCTGTTGCCGCTCCTGCTGGCGGCGTGCGGCAGTTCGCCGCCGACGCGCTACTTCACGCTGGACCCGACCGGCTCGGCGACCAGCGGTGTCGCACCCACGGCGGGCGCCGTCACGGTCGGGCAAATCACCCTGCCGGCGATGCTGGACCGGATCTCCTTCGTCACGCGCGAAGGCGCCAACCGCATCGCCGTGTCGGACCAGGACCGCTGGGCCGCGCCGCTCGACGGCATGATCCGGCGCGTACTGGCGACCGATCTGTCTCACCGCCTGCCCACCGGCGCGGTCGTGGCGCCGGGCGACCCTGCCCCGCCCGGCGCGCGCAGCGTCACGGTCACGATCCGCACATTCCTGGGCGATGCGTCCGGCCACGTGATCCTCGACGCGGACTGGGCGGTATCGAAGGGCCACGGTCGGGCCGCGATGGTCCATCGCGAGGCGATCACGCGTGAAGCGGGATCGGGCGACGCGGGCGCCATCGCCGCGGCGATGAGCCAGGCGCTCGGCGTCCTCGCCGACCGGATCGCGGCCGCGTTGCAGGATGCCGCCTAATCTCTAGGATGGCCGTGTTCCAAACCGGGGAAACGCATATGAAACTCTACACGTCGGTCGGCCCCAATCCGAAGGTCGTGCGCATGTTCATGGCCGAGCGCGGCATCGAGTTGCCCAAGGAGGAGATCGACATCAGGGGCGGCGCGAACCGCAAGGAGCCCTATCTGGCGAAAAACCCAGCCGGCCAGAGCCCGGCGCTCGAACTCGACAACGGCATGGTGCTGGCCGAGATCACCGCGATCTGCGAGTACCTGGACGAGAAGAATCCCGGCCAGTCGCTGATCGGCAGCACCCCCGAGGAGCGGGCGGAGACCCGCATGTGGATGCGCCGGATCGACCTCAACATCCTCGAGCCGATGGCGAACGGTTTTCGTTACGCCGAGGGCCTCAAGATGTTCCAGGACAGGATCCACTGCATTCCCCAGGCCGCCGACGACCTGAAGGCCAGCGGACAGAAATGGCTGGCGAAGCTTGACGGCCTGATGGCCGGGAAACAGTATATCTGCGGCAGCCGCATGACCCTGGCCGACATCCTGCTGTTCGTGTTCGTCGAGTTCTTCGGCAATGTCGGCCAGAAGCTCAACCCGGACCTCAAGAACGTCGGCGCGTGGTTCGAGCGCATGAAGGCGCGACCGAGTGCTGCGGCATGACCGAGGCGCAGACGATCCCGCTCAAGACGGAGCGCATGATTGGCCGGATCGAGGGCCCGATCGGCTGGGTGATCTTCAACAACCCGGCCCGCCGCAACGCCGTATCACTCGACATGTGGGAGGGAATGGCGACCCTGCTCGACCGCTTCGAGCAGGACCGGTCGGTGCGCGTCGTGGTGCTGCGGGGGGCCGGCGACAAGGCGTTCGTCTCCGGCGCCGACATCTCGCAGTTCGAGCAGCAGCGCTCCTCGCCCGAGACGGTCGCGGCGTACGATCGGACATCCGGGATCGCAGGCGAGCGACTGGCGTATTGCAGCAAGCCGACGATCGCGATGATCCACGGCTACTGCATCGGCGGCGGCCTCGGCATCGCGGTCGGCTGCGACCTGCGGATCGCGGACGACACGTCGAAATTCGGCATCCCCGCCGCGCGGCTGGGGCTCGGCTACGGCGCCGGCGGGGTCAAGAAGCTGATGGACCTGGTCGGTCCCGCCTACACCAAGGACATCTTCTTCACCGCGCGGCACTTCACCGCCGCCGAGGCGCTGACGATGGGCCTGGTCAACTGGGTGGTGCCCGAGGCCGAGCTCGAATCCCGTGTGCGCGACTATTGCGCCACCATCGCGGACAACGCGCCGCTGACCATCCTGGCGCTCAAGCGCACGGTCGGCGAGCTGGCGAAATCCTCGCCCGGAACGGACTACGAGCGATGCGATCGCCTGGTCGCCGAATGCTTCGCCAGCGCCGACTACGTGGAGGGGCGACGCGCATTCATGGAAAAGCGCCGGCCGAACTTCACCGGCGCCTGATCGCCCGCCAGGCCAAGCGACCTCACTTGTCCCGGTGCGCGTGCTCGCCCGATGAGGTCTCGGTGTCATGGCGGTCCGAGGTGGGCGCGCCGGACGGCTGATCGGTCGCCGCTTTCTCCGAAGGCGCGACGCCGTGCGGATCGCGCTCATGCGCCTTGTCGTCCCCGGCCTTCGCCTTTCCCTGCGCGTCCCGGTTCCGCTCGGCCTTGCGGGTGCCCTCCACCGGCGTATTCGCCGGCGGATCGCTGGCCGGAAAGCTCCCCTCGATCGTCTTGTCCAGCCCCTTCTCGCGCGTGTGCTCCCCGCCCATGTCCCATCCTTTCCCGAGTGTCGGTCCCGGACAGAACGCATGAGCCCGTCCGGGTTTGCGTCAGGCCGATAGGGCAGGAAATCAGGACTTCGGCGCGGCTCCGTATTGCGCCGAGAGATAGCGCAGGATCTCGTCGGCCATCGGCTGGTCGATCGGCGCGCCATACGCCTGGCGCATCTTGTTCACCTCCGCCTTCCAGCCGTCGGGGGTCAGGAACACCGAGTTCATCTGGATGTAGTCGAGGCTGTGGCAGCCGGAGCAGCCGGCCGTGACTGCGTCCAGGCCGGCGCCGGGCTTCAGCGTGATCGTCGATTCGTCCGCGAGCGCGGGTGCCGCGGCGAGGAGCAGTGAGACGAGCAGTGAGACGAGCAGAAGCGGTTTCATGCATTACCTCTCAGGCCAGCGTGATCGCGATCTTCTGCGGCACGTTGTTGTGGTAGCCGGCCGGGTTGGGCTTGAGCTGGGTTTCCTGGGTCTCGCCCGCGTTGCTGGTCGCCCGCGCCATCACCGTGGCGCTGCCCGGTTGCAGCTTCCCGGTGTCGAATTGCCACGCCCGGAAGGCGAACTTGCCGTGATCGTCGCCCAACGTCGCCGGCTTCCAGCCGGCGCCCCCGTCGGTCGAGACCTCGACCTGCTTGATCCCGTGGCCCCGGTCCCAGGCGACGCCCCGGATCGTGAAGCCGGCGGCGGGCTGGCGGGAGCCGTCGGGCACGTTTCCGATGACCGAATTCACCACCATCTCCGTGATCGGCACGCTTGTCGCCTCCGCCTGGGTGGTGAACGGCAGATCGACGGCGAACATTCCCTTCGGTACACGGTAGGATTTCTGCATCCAGAAGCCGTCGAACGGTTTGCTCCGCACCTCGATCTCGTTGAGGTGCTTCATCCAGTAGGTTCCGGTCCAGCCCGGCACGATGAGGCGTATCGGCAGGCCATTGAGGTGCGGCAGCTTCTCGCCATTCATCGCGAAGGCGATCAGCACGCTTTCGTCCATCGCCTTTTCGAGCGGGAGGCTCTTGGCGAAATCGGGGGTGCCTTCCATTACCGGCCCGTCCGCGCCGCCGAACGCCACCTCCACGGCCCCTGCCCGCACCCCGGCGCGCGCCAGCACGTCCTTGAGCCGCACGCCGCGCCAGACGGCGCTGCCCATCGCGCCGTAGCCCCACTGGACCCCCGGCACGTGCGGCGAGAACAGGCCGCGCCGGCAGCCGGAGCACTGGTTCACCGCCTCGATCTCGACCACCGAGAATTGCCGTTGCAGCTCGTCGAGGCTCAGTGAGAGTGGCTGGCTGGCCGCGTCGCCGCCGATCCTGACCGACCAGGCCTTCTCCAGATCGGCGACGTCGGGGATGCCGGCCAGGTGGTAGCGCACGAAGAACCGGTCGTTCGGCGTGATCGCCTCGGCGAAGGCGTCGATCGGGGTCTCGTAGTTCGGCGCCCGGAAGGCCAGCTTGATGAGGGGCTGCTTGCCGGGCAGGGCGTCCATGATCGCCTCGGCGCGGGTGCCGTCCGGCAGTAGCGGGCTTAGGTCGATGGGGCTTGCCGCACGTCCGGGGATTCGGGCGCCGATCAGGGCAGCACCCGCTCCCAATCCAGTCAGAACCGTTCTCCGCCGCATCCCTGCCCTCCCTCACCGGCCCCAGCCGGCCAAATGTCCTCGTTTGTGCTGGATTCGGAGCTTCGTCGCCCCCATCCTTCCTGTCCACAGGAACTCGGAGGAAGCGATGGACGACAGACCCCAGGACGGCCCCGAGAACGGCATCATGTACCAGGGCAGGCTCGACATCGTCTCCGACGCGATCTGCCCGTGGTGCTACATCGGCAAGCGCCAGCTCGAACGCGCGCTGCCGATTCTGGCACAAGAGGGACTGCGCTTCAGCGTTCACTGGAACCCGTTCCAGCTCAACCCCGAGATGCCGCGCGAGGGCGTCGATCGCCGCGCCTACCGCACGGCCAAGTTCGGCAGCTGGGAGCGGTCCCAGGAACTCGACGCGCGGGTCGCGGAGGCCGCGTCGGCGGTCGGTCTCGACGTTCCGGCTCGATAGACTGCAACGGACGCCGAACACGGTGGACGCGCATCGGCTGGTCTGGCTGGCAGGAGAGGAGGGCGTCCAGGACGCGGTGATGGAAGCCGTGTTCCGCGCCTATTTCACCGAGGGCGGCGATCTCGGCGACCGGCAGCTATTGGCCGATTGCGCGGCAGCCGGCGGGATGGAGCGGGATGCGGTGCTGGGCTTCCTCGCCGGCGAGGAGCTGGAGCTTGAGGTGCGCGACGCCGACCGGGTGGCACGCGAGGCTGGGGTGAACGGAGTGCCGTCGTTCTTCCTCGACGGCTACGGCCTGTTCTCGGGGGCATTGCCTGCCGAGCAGATCGCGGCGGCGTTGAGCCGGGCGTACGCGGTCCTTGCCAAGCAACGCGACGACGAGGCTGCCTGACTGGACACGAGACGGCCGCTAATATACCCCGGCTCGATCCTAATCAATTCAATCAACGGGCATGGAGCGTAATTCATGACGTCCAAGCATCCCGAGACGCTGGCGCTGCACGCGGGCTGGCGTCGCGACAGCGCGACGCACGCGGTGGCGGTGCCGATCTACCAGACCACCTCGTACCAGTTCGACAGCACCGAGCAGGCGGCGAACCTGTTCGCGCTGAAGGAACTCGGCAACATCTACACCCGCATCATGAACCCGACGGTGGACGCGCTGGAGCAGCGGGTCGCGGCGCTGGAGGGCGGCGTGGCGGCGCTCGCGCTGGGCTCCGGCCAGGCGGCCTCGGCCTACAGCGTGCTCAACCTCGCCCGCGCCGGCGACAACGTCGTCAGCTCGACCGACCTCTACGGCGGCACCTGGAACCTGTTCGGCAACACGCTGAAGGATCTCGGGATCGAGACCCGCTTCGTCGATCCGACCGACCCCGAGGCCTTCGCCCGCGCCACCGACGACCGCACCCGCGCCTATTACGCCGAGACGCTGCCCAACCCGAAGCTGGCGGTGTTCCCCATCGCCGAGGTCGCCGCGATCGGCCGCAAGCTCGGCATTCCGCTCATCATGGACAACACCTCCTGCCCGTTGCTGGTGCGCCCGTTCGACCACGGCGCGGCGGTGGTGATGTATTCGGCCACCAAGTATCTCGGCGGCCACGGCAACTCGATCGCCGGCATCGTGGTGGACGGCGGCAATTTCGACTGGGCGGCGCACAAGGAGCGCCAGCCGGCGCTGAACACGCCCGACCCGAGCTATCACGGCGCGGTGTGGAGCGAGGCGGCCAAGCCGCTCGGGCCGATCGCCTACATCCTCAAGATGCGCGTCACCCTGCTGCGTGACCTCGGCGCGCCGCTCGCGCCGATGAACGCTTTCCTGATTTTGCAGGGGATCGAGACCCTGGCGCTGCGGATGCGCCAGCACAGCGAGAACGCGCTGGCGGTGGCGAACTTCCTCGCGGGGCGCCCGGAGGTCACGCGCGTGATCCATCCGGCGCACCACAAGGGCGTCGCCGCCGAGCGCACCGCGAAATACCTGCCGTACGGCCAGAGCGGCCTGCTCGGAATCGAGCTCGCGGGCGGGGTCGAAGCGGGACGCGCGTTCATCGACGCGCTGCAGATGATCTATCACGTCGCCAACATCGGCGACGCCCGCAGCCTGGCGATCCATCCCGCCAGCACCACGCACTCGCAGCTCACGCCCGAGGAGCAGCTGGCGACTGGCGTTTCGCCCGGATACGTGCGGCTGTCGATCGGGATCGAGCATATCGACGACATCCTGGCCGACCTCTCGCAGGCGCTCGACGCGGCCGGCAGGCAGGCGCCGGCGAAAGCGGCGGAGTAGCGCGCCACGAGTGCCACCGAGCCCGCGCGCGTCGCCCTCGTCACGGGCGGCGCGCGGGGCATCGGCGCGGCCATCGCGGCGCGGCTGGCGCGGGATGGCTGGCGCGTGGTGGTCGCCGACCGCGACAGCCGCCCGCTTCGCCGCCGCTCGGCGCACGCTTCGTCGCCGCGGACGTGTCGCGACGAGCACGCGGTTGCGCGGCTCGTGGACGAGCATCGCGCGCGCGACGAGGGAAGGCTCGACGGGCTGGTGTGCAACGCCGGCTTCATGATCCGCAAGCCGATCGCGCAGCTCAGCCTCGCCGAGTTCAACAGCGTGCTCGCGACCAACCTGACCAGCACGTTTCTCCTAGCCCGCGCCGCCGAGACGCTGTTGCGGGCGGCGCGCGGGGCGGTGGTCACGATTGCCTCCACCCGCGCGCATATGTCGGAGCCGGACACCGAATCCTACGCCGCGTCGAAGGGCGGGCTGCTGGCGCTGACCCACGCGCTGGCGATCAGCCTCGGCCCGGAGGTGCGGGTCAACTCTGTCAGCCCCGGCTGGATCGACACGCGCGGCGAGGCGCTGCGTCCCGAGGACCATGCGCAGCACCCCGCCGGGCGCGTCGGCCGCACCGAGGATGTCGCGGCGATGGTGGCTTTCCTGCTCGGCCCCGAGAGCGGCTTCGTCACCGGCGCCGAGTTCGTGGTCGACGGCGGGATGACGCGCAAGATGATCTACGCGGAGTAGCGCGGCTTCCGGCCGATCAGCGCCACCGCGCAGATTGCAGGAATAATCGCCGCGAGGACGAACACGCCCTGAAACGCGGTCAGGAACGCCGACGAGGCGGACACGCCCGCGCCGGTCGCGAGAAAACTCTGGAACGCCAGGGTCAGCACAGAGGCCCCCGTCACGACACCGACGGTGCGGGTCAGCATTCCGAGGCTGCCAGCGACCCCTCTCGCGCTCGCCGGCAGGGTGCCCGTGACGATGTCGAGAAACGCCACCTGGAACAGCCCCTGGCCGAAGCCCTGCACCAGCAGGGCCGGCACCAGCACCGCCAGCGGCGGCGCGGCGGCCATGACGGCCGAGCCCGGCGGCCATCGCGATGCAGCCGGCGCGCGCCAGCGCGCGGGGGCCGGCGCGAGAGGCCAGTACGCCGGCCAGCGGCGAGGCGATCACCATGCCGACGGCCGAGCAGGCGAGCATGACCCCGATCGCGGGCGCTCCGAGCCCGGCGGCGCGGGCGAGATAGAAGGGCAGCAGCAGCAGCACCGCGAAGCAGGCGAGATTGACCAGCGCCGCCGCCAGATTGAGCCGCGCGAAACCGGGCACCGCGAAGAACCGCAGCTCGATGATCGGCTGCGGCGCGCGCCGCTCCTGGCGGGCAAAAGCGAAGAAAGCCGCCGCCGAGACGCAGGCCGCCGCCACGGACCACACCGCACCATCGGCGAGGTGCTGGAGGCGGTCGATCGCGAGAACCGCCATGCTGATCCCGAGCACCAGCAGCGCCGCACCGGCCGCGTCGAACCGCTCGCCGGCGCCGGGGCGCGGCGGCGCGGGGAGCGCCCAGCTCGCGGCGAAGGCGACCAGCGCGATCGGCGCGCGGAACCAGAACACCGCCTGCCAGCCGTAGCGCGCCACCAGCAGACCGGCGATCGCCGGCCCGAGCGCGAAGCCCAGGCTGTAGAGCATCGTGTAGAGCCCGAGCACGCGGGCGCGCATCGCCTCCGGCTGCAGGCTGATGGCGAGCGCCGCGCCGCAGCTCAGCAGCAACCCCGCCCCCACCCCTTGCGCGACCCGCCCGGCGAGCAGCCAGCCATAGCTCGGCGCCGCCGCGCAGGCCACGAAGGCGACCACGCTCCAGGCGGAGCCCGCGAGGAACACCCGGCGATGCCCGAGCATGTCGCCCGAGCCGGCCGAACACCAGCATCAGGCTGGTCTGGGCCAGCATGTAGACGATGACGACCCACTGGATCTGCGGGATCGACAAGGCGAAGCTGCGGGTGATCTCGGGAAACGCGACGTTGACCGCGGAGTTGAGCGGCACCGCCAGCGTCCCGAGCCCGACCACGAGCACCCGCCAGTCCTGCCACACGGGCGCGGGCGTGGTCCGCTGCTCTCCCATCCCGCGCCCTCCCTGGCTCGCGACACCGGCCAAGTTGCGCGGCCTCGGCCCGGTGGACAAGGCCGGGCATCGTTGCGCGCGGCCAGCCGCGCTACAATGTCCGTGAAGCAGAGAGGCGGAGGCGGCCGATGTACACGCAAGCCCTGAACACGAAGGACGCGCCGGCCACGACCGAGCCGCCGGCCGAGGCCGCGCGCTTCCAGGAGCGGATCGACGCCGAGCAGCGGATCGAGGCGAATGACTGGATGCCGGCGGCCTACCGCCGCACCCTGGTCCGCCAGATCTCCCAGCACGCCCATTCCGAGATCGTCGGGATGCTGCCGGAGGGCAACTGGATCACCCGCGCGCCCAGTCTGCGACGCAAGGCGGCGCTGCTCGCCAAGGTGCAGGACGAGGGCGGCCACGGCCTTTATCTCTATGCCGCCGCCGAGACGCTCGGCGTCTCGCGCGAGGAATTGGTCGAGCAATTACTTTCACAAAGAGCGCGTTACAGCTCGATCTTCAACTATCCGACGCTGACTTGGGCCGATATCGGCGCGATCGGCTGGCTGGTGGATGGGGCGGCGATCATGAACCAGATCCCGCTCTGCCGGTGCAGCTACGGTCCCTACGCGCGGGCGATGATCCGCATCTGCAAGGAGGAGAGCTTTCACCAGCGCCAGGGCTACGAGATCATGGTCACGCTGGCGCGCGGCACGCCCGAGCAGAAGGACATGGCGCAGGACGCGCTGAACCGCTGGTGGGCGCCATGCCTGATGATGTTCGGGCCGCCCGACACGGAGTTGCAGCACTCCGATGCGTCGATGGCGTGGAAGATCAAGCGGTTCACCAACGACTCGCTGCGGCAGAAATTCATCGACGCGACCGTGCCGCAGGCGCACCACATCGGCCTCGCGATCCCAGACGCCGCGCTGCGGTTCGACGAGGCGAGCGGGCATTGGCAGACCGGCCCGATCGACTGGGAGGAGTTCCGCCGGGTGCTGGCCGGCGGCGGTCCCTGCAACCGCGAGCGCCTCGCCGCAAGACAACGCGCCCACGATGAGGGCGCCTGGGTCCGCGAAGCCGCCCTCGCCCATGCCGCCAAGCAGCACGCCCAGCCGCGCGAGCAGGCGGCGTGATCCCGTGACGGAGGGCCGCACGCCGCTCTGGGAAGTGTTCATCCGGTCCAGGAACGGGCTCGCCCACAAGCATGTGGGCTCGGTTCACGCCGCCGATGCCACGCTCGCGCTGCAAGCCGCCCGCGACGTCTACACGCGGCGAGGCGAAGGTCTTTCCCTCTGGGTGGTGCCCTCGTCGGCCATCACCGCGTCGGACCCGGCGGACAAGGAGATGCTGTTCGAGCCGACCGCCTCGAAGATCTATCGGCACCCGACCTTCTACGAGGTGCCGGACGAAGTCGGGAACATGTGAGGCGACGGCGGTGCCGACCACCTCGATCACCCTCGACGAGACGCCGCTGGTGCTGCACCTGCTGCGCCGGGCCGACGACGCGCTGATCCTCGGGCACCGGCTGTCGGAATGGACCGGGCACGCGCCGACGCTCGAGGAGGAGCTGGCGCTCGCCAACATCGCCCTCGACCTGATCGGCCAGGCCCGCCTGCTCTACGCCCATGCCGGCAGCCTCACCGGCCATGACGAGGACCAGCTCGCCTATCTGCGCGACGCGCGCGCCTGGCGGAATCTTCTCCTGGTCGAGCTGCCGAACGGCGATTTCGCGCAAACCATTCTCCGCATCGTGCTGTTCAGCGCGTTCATGCAGCCATGCTGGCAGGCCACCACGCGCTCGACGGAAGCCACTCTCGCCGCCATCGCCGCGAAGGCGGAGAAGGAGGTCGCCTATCATCTCCGCCACGGCGCCGAGTGGCTGATCCGGCTGGGCGACGGCACCGCCGGAGAGCCGCCGCCGTTCCGAGGCCGCCCTGGACGAGCTCTGGCCGTACACGGACGAACTGTTCGAGACCGACGAACGCCGAGCAAACGCTCATCGCCGCCGGCATCGCTCCCGATCCCGTCGCACTGCGCGCAACCTGGGAGGCGACGCTCGACGACGTGCTGGCCCGCGCCACCCTGAAGCGCCCGGCGGCGAACTGGATGCAGTCCGGCGGCCGCACTGGCGGCATACCGAGCATCTCGGGTTCCTGCTGGCCGATCTGCAATACCTCCAGCGCGCCTATCCGGGTGCGACATGGTGACGGACCGCGTGCCGTCGCGCCCGCGCGGCGGTTGCCGCGGTGGTGGACCCGGAGATCCCGGTGCTGACCATCGCCGATCTCGGCGTGTTGCGGGACGTCGCCGAGCGGGACGGCATCGTGGAGGTGACGATCACCCCGACCTACACCGGCTGCCCGGCGATGAGCGTGATCGCGCTGGAGGTCGAACTCGCCCTGGCCCGCGCCGGCATCGAGGGAGGGCGGGTGCGGACCGTGCTCGCGCCGGCCTGGACGACCGACTGGCTTACCGCCGAGGGTCGCCGGAAGCTCGCCGATTTCGGGATAGCACCGCCGGCGGCGACGGGCTCGCGCCGCGCGCTGTTCGGCGAGGAGCAGGTCGCGTGTCCCCGCTGCGGGTCGGCGGAGACCGAACAGATCAGCGCGTTCGGCTCGACGGCCTGCAAGGCGCTGTGGCGCTGCCGCGCGTGCCGCGAGCCGTTCGATGCGTTCAAGTGTCATTGAGCGGCCGAACGCGACGTTGCGCATCCCCTGCCGGCCGCTCTAGCGTACGTCGGCTTGTTGGGGATGGGGTTCCCCAGAACCGCCCTTAGCCGGGCTGATGACCCCTACCGCGCGAGAAGGATGCGGTGGGGTCGTGTTTGCCTCCTTCCGTGTGCTGCTGAGCCGGTGGCGATCCGCCAGCCGCCGGACCGCCTGCGCGGCACGGCATGGAGGAGGTCATGGACAACATCTGGCTCGCATCCGCCCTGTGGATCGGCCTCGCGCTGATCGCATCGGTGCTATCGGTCTGGGTCGCCATCTCAGTGGCGTTGACGGAGATCGTCGTCGGCGCGGTCGCCGGCAACCTCGTCGGCTTGCCGCTGGCACCCTGGGTCAATTTCCTGGCCGGCTTCGGCGCGATCCTGCTCACCTTTTTGGCCGGCGCGGAGATCGACCCGCAGGTCGTCCGCAAGCATTTCTGGTCGAGCATGACCATCGGCGTGACCGGCTTCGTCGCACCCTATCTCGGCGTGCTGTTCGTCGCCCGCTACGTCGTCGGCTGGCCGTGGCCGCAGGCGCAGATCGCCGGGATCTCCCTGTCCACGACGTCAGTGGCCGTGGTTTACGCGGTGATGGTCGAGACCGGGTTCAACCGTACCGAGCTCGGGAAAATCATCCTGGCCGCCTGCTTCGTCAACGATCTTGGGACGGTGCTGGCGCTCGGGTTGGTGTTCGCGAACTACAATCTGTGGCTTGCCCTGTTCGCCGGCGTGACCGTCGTGGCGCTCTGGCTGCTGGCGAAGTTCGCGCCCTGGCTGCTCGCGGCACTTGGCGAACGGGTCAGCGAGCCGCAGACCAAGTTCGTGACGCTGGTTCTGCTGTTCCTCGGCGGCCTTGCCAGCATCGCCGGAAGCGAGGCGGTGCTGCCCGCCTATCTGGTCGGCATGGTGCTGGCGCCGACATTCCTGAAGGACCGCGAGCTGGCGAACCGGATGCGGATCGTCGCCTTCACGATCCTCACGCCATTCTACTTCCTCAAGGCCGGTTCGCTCGTCGAGGCCCATGCCGTCTGGGCCGCCGCCGGACTGATCCTGGCATTCCTCGCGGTCAAGATGGCCACCAAGTTCATCGGCATCCTGCCGCTGACCAGGGTATTCCGCTTCGTGCCGCGAGAGGGCATGTACACCACCCTGCTGATGTCGACCGGGCTCACCTTCGGCAGCATCTCGGCGCTGTTCGGGCTGACCAACCACATCATCGACCAGCGGCAATACACCATCCTCGTCACGGCGGTGATCGGCAGCGCCGTGGTGCCCACCCTGATCGCCCAGCGCTGGTTCCAGCCGGTCTTTCGTCCGCTGGACCAGGAGAGCGGCCCAAAAGCGGTCCAGACCGCGGCGCGACCGAAGGCGGCCGGCGGGAATTGATGAACTCCTCGCCGGCCGGTGCTAGGCTACACGGACGCCCGCCTCGGCGACGACCTGGGCCGGGCGAGGATGCCGGTGATGTCCAGTGTGATTCTCGCCGTGCTCGATCACCCGTCGGCGAGCGGCGGTCTGCTGGCCGCGGCGGCCTGCCTCGCCGACATTGTCGGCGGCGCTCGCATCAACGCATTGCTGGTCCGCACGCCTCCTGAAGCCACCATCGTGGCAAGCGAGGAGGTACTGACGCTCCGTCGCGAAATCGCGGTGCGCGCGCTCGAGGCCTCCCGGTCGGCTGCAACGAGAACCGTGTTCCAGGCCTGGGCCGCGACTGCCCCCCAGGTGGGGGCGGCGGCTCGATGGATCGAGGTTGAGGGCATGGTCGAGGATGTCGTGCGGGAGTGGGGCCGCCGCGCCGACTGGATCGTCATCGAGCGGCCGGCGCACCGTGACTATGGCACGAGCTGGCACGGCGTCCGCGCCGCGTTGTTCACGACGGACCGACCGGTTCTGGTGCTGCCGTCATCGGCGGGTCCGTCGTTCGGCCGCCGCGTCGCCATCGCGTGGCGGGACGACCGGCGGGAGGACGAGCACACGACCAAGGCCGTGCTCGCCGCACTCCGGTGCCTGGCCAGCGCCGAGCGGGTCCACCTGCTCGCGGGCCGGCGCGAGGGGGCCGGCCAGCCCGCAATCCCGGCGATCCTGGTCGAGCACGAGATCGCCGCCGAACTGCACGTCCTGCCGATCGGCTCCGGCGCATTCGGGGCGGCCCTGCTTGCCGAGGCTCACAAGCTCGGGGCCGATATGCTGGTCATGGGGGCCTATGTCCATCACCCGCTGCGCGGGTGGCTGCTGGGCGGGGTGACGCGGTACATGCTGGCCCACGCGGATCTGCCGGTGCTGATGCGCCACTGAAGCGGTTTCGGGGTTGCGTCCGAACCTGCCAGCCCGTATGGGACCGCCCACCGCGAGCCGCGGTTCTCCGCATTCCGTCAATCCCGCGCCTCGGGGCAGCACGTTCCGAGTTGAGCAACGAAGCTGGACTTTTGTAGATGGCCCGCGCGCAGCCCCGCATCTCGGTGGTCATCAACACCTTCAACCGCGCCGACAGCCTGCGGCAGACCCTGGACGGGTTGACCTTGCTCGACTACCCGGATTTCGAGGTGGTGGTGGTGAACGGCCCCTCGACGGACGGCACCGCCGCCGTGCTCCGGGAATGGCAAGGGCGCGTCAAGGTTCTGAGCACGCCCGAGCGGAACCTGTCGGTGTCGCGCAATCTCGGCATCGCCGGCGCGGCGGGCGAGATCGTCGCCTTCATCGACGACGACGCCTACCCGGACCCCGCATGGCTCGACCGGCTGGCGGCCGCCTACGCGGACGGGGAGGTGGCCGGCGCCGGCGGGCCGGTCTACGACCATACCGGCTATACCTTCCAGATCTTCTACAATATCGGCAACCGCTTCGGCACGTCCTGGACCGGCTGGCCCGCCGGGCACGACCCGACCGGGGTGCTGAACCGGCCCTACAGCAACGCCTATCCCTCGCTGCTCGGCGCGAACTCCTCGTTCCGCCGCGATCGGCTGGTCGAGATCGGCGGGTTCGACGAGGAGTTCGAGTATTACCTCGACGAAACCGATGTCTGCGTCCGGCTGGTCGACCGCGGCCACGTGATCCGCACGCTGGCCGACGCCTTCGTCTACCACAAGTTCCTGGGGAGCCATCTGCGCACCGAGCGGCGCGCACTCCGCGACCGGTTCTCGGTCATCAAGAACCGGCTGTATTTCGCGATGAAGCACGCCCTGGTGATGACCTCGTTCTACGAGGTGATCCAGGACGTCCAGCGCTTCGTCGAGGAACATCGGGCCGAGTGCCGAGCCCACGTGGATGACGGACATCTGACCGAGGCTGACCTCGCGCAGTTCGACGCCGACGTGCACCGCGCCTTCGACGCGGCGCTGGCGCGCATCCGCGAGGGCGGCGACCGGACCCGGCCGTCGGACTGGTTCGCCGGCCGCCAGCTTCCGTTCCTGCCCTTCCCGACGCGCCTCCCGGCCGCCGCGAAGCTGCATCTGTGCTTTTTCAGCCAGGAATATCCGCCGGGCGCGGTGGGCGGGATCGGGCGGTTCAGCCGTGAGCTGGCCGTCGGCCTCGCCGAGCTCGGCCACGACATCCACGTGCTCACGAGGGGCAAGGACCACCACACGGTGGACCTCGAGGACGGCGTCTGGGTCCATCGGATCGTGCCCGAATACCATCCCCTGCCGAGCGCGCCGATCGTCCCGCGATCGATCTGGGACTATTCCGCGTCGCTCGCCGAGGAGTTGCTGCGCATCCACCGCCATCGCCCGATCGACCTCGTCGAGCTGCCGCTATGGGATTCGGAGGGCATCGCCGCGATCCTCGATGGCACCGTACCCACCGTGGTCAGCCTGCACACGCCCCTCCCGGCGGCACTGGAATTCAGCCCGCATTGGAAATCGGATCCCGACTATCACGAGCGGCACATCCGCCCGCTGCTGGCCCTGGAGCCGATCTGCCTGGATCGATGCGACTTCATCCGCGCCAACTCGGACGCGGTGATCGAGGAGATCGAACGCGGCCACGGCATCCGGCTGGACCGCGCCAAGCTGGGCGTCGTGCCGCACGGCTTCGGCGCGCCGGTCGCGCAAACGCCGGGCACGTCCACGAAGCAAAGCCGGGCCGTCGAGGTGCTGTTCGTCGGCCGGCTGGAACGTCGCAAGGGGATCGACTTGCTGCTGGCGGCCGCCGCGACGCTGCTCCCGGTGCTGCCCGATCTGCGCTTCACCATCGTCGGCGACGACAGCATCCCGCGCCCGGGCGGGCGCACCTATCGCCAGGAGTTCGAGGCAAACCACGCCGATCTCGTGCGGAGCGGCGCCGTGCGGTTCACTGGCACCGTCCCGGAAGCGCAGCTCGACCGTGCGTATGCCGAGTGCGACATCTTCGTGGCTCCGTCACGCTACGAATCGTTCGGACTGGTCCTGGTCGAGGCGATGCGCCACGGCAAGCCGGCCATCGCCTGCGACATCGGCGGGATGCGGGAGGTCGTCGTCCCCGGCGAGACCGGCCTGCTGGTCCCGCTCGACGATGCGCGCTCGCTCGCCGACGCAATCCGTGCCCTCGCCACCGACGCGGGATTGCGCGACCGGCTTGGCCGGCGGTCCCTGGAAGTCTATGGCGAGACCTTCACGCGCGCCGCCACCGCCCGTCGCGCGGCCCGGTTCTACCGCGACGTGCTGCGCCGCGTTTCGGGGCGCGGGCGTCGGGCGACGCGCCGGCGCGCGCTGCGGAATTGATGCCGCCCTGATGCGACAGGACGCTATCTTCGGCCCGGATTGTCACCACAAGGATACTGATGCGCCTATGAACAGCAGGATGCGCGCTATCGCGGCCCGGATCGGGCGGCCGATGCTGGGGCCGGTCCGGTCGCAGATGTTCGCCTGGATCGACTATCGGATCCGCACCGGAGGCGATCCGTCGGACCAGCTGAAGCGGGCCTGGAGCCGGGATGCGACCGCCGGCCCGATGCCGGTGTCGTTCGCCGAGGTCGTGCCGGCGTTGCTGAACGCGATCTCCTGCTCCAACACCGCCGCCCGCGAGGGCAAGCGGAAGGAGATCGAGATGAACGACCGTCTGGCTTCGCTCGAGGCGGAGGTGCGGGCGATGCAGACGGAGATCGCGCGACTGTCGCGGGATGCCAGTCCGGCGCGGGATGCCAGTCCGGGCGCGGCCTGACGCCTCGATGATGACGGATCGTTCCGCGCCGTTCAGGGTCGCACTCTACTCCGGCGTCTACGTCAACCGCGACGGGATCGGCGGCGTGCTCGCGTGCAAGCTTGCCCTGCTGGAGCGGCTGCGGCGGAACGGCGTGCCGGTCGAGGCCGTCGTGTTCTGCCGGGGGTCCGATATCCACGACCCGCGCGTCCGGGTGCTGGACAGCGTCGCGGACCTGCTGCTCGATCCGTTCTTCAAGGCGGCCAACCTCCACTCCTTCGAGTTCGGCGTGCAGTACGACCTGTTCGATTCGGTCTTCGTGCTGCCCGCGGGCGCCGCCTCGCTCGGCACCTACCACAACATCACCCCGCCCGATCTGGTGGCGGAGGATCAGCGGCTGCAGGTGATGAACTCGTTCGCGCAGAGATACAACCTGTTCGAGACGGATCACGTCGTCTGCGTGAGCGAGTTCAACCGGCGTGACCTGCTGGACATCGGCTTTCCGGCCGAGCGGACGAGCGTGGTGCCCTGCCCTACGCCGACAACGCGGCTGGTCCGCCTGCCGCTCAAGCTCGCGAGCCGCCGCCTCGGGCCGATCGAGTTCCTGTTCGTCGGCCGCTTCGTGCGTGCCAAGGGCGTGGTCGAGTTGCTGGAGGCGGCGGACCGGCTCGCCGCTGAGGAGTCGACGCCGTTCCGACTGACGGTGGTTTTCAATCGCTCGTTTTCCGACCCGAAACTGCTCGCCTGGCTGGACGAGTGGATGCAGCGCGGGCCGGCGCGGCCGTGGCTGCGACTGATGCCCAGTGCCACCGATGCCGAGCTCACCGAGCAGTACCGGGCCGCCGACTGTTTCGTGATCCCCTCGCATCACGAGGGATTCTGCATCCCGGTGATCGAGGCGCTCTGGGCTGGCTGCCACGTGCTCGCCGCCGACGCGGGAAACCTGCCCTTCATCCTCGACGGGCTGGGCAAGCTGGTCCCGGTCCGTGACGCGGGCGGGATCGCGGATGCAATGCGCGGCGTGCTGCGGGAACTGCACGGAGCGCGCGACGCCGGGCGAATGCCGGTGCTCGACACCGATCGCGGCCCGCTGCCGGTCGATGCTTGGGCGAGGGCGGTGGACCTTCATCTGGAAGGCTTCACGCAGGAGGTGTTCGAGATCGGCTTTGCCGCGGCGTTGCGCGCCTCCCTGGCGGCCGCCGGCCGCGAGATCCCGCACTGGCTCCTGCCGGGGAACTTCGAGGCGCTGGCCGGCATCGGGGCGCCGGTAGCGGCCTAACCCCGGCTCGCCGATCCGCACAGCGCGTCGGCGCGATCGGCGGCCTCGTTCAGGGCCGCCTCGATCGCCGGCAGCGCCTCCCGCCACTCGGCGCGGGGCACGCGGATGGCCGGGCCGCACACCACCACCCCGCGCCCGAAGGGCTTCGGGATCACCATGCGATCCCAGCTCCGCAGCACCCATTTGCGCGAAGTCTGCGCGGCGCAGGGCAGGATCGGCACGCCCGACAGCGCGGCGAGCTGCGCCACCCCGGGCGCGGCGCGCCGGCTCGGGCCGCGCGGGCCGTCGGGGGTGATGCCGACATGGCTGCCCGAGGCGAGCAGCCCGACCAGGCTGCGCATCGCCGCCACGCCGCCGCGCGACGAGGAACCCGGCGCCACGTCGATGCCGAACCGGCGCACCACGGCGGCAATGAAACGCCCGTCGCGGGAGCGGCTAATCAGGATGTGCACCCTCGCGCGCCGTCCCTGGCCAGCCTTCCAGCGGCGCACCATCAGCCACTGCGCCGACATCAGCGGCAGTCGCTCGTGCCACGCGGTCATGATCGCCGGCGCACCGAGCGCGTGCGGCGCCAAACTCTCGGCGCCGTCCAGCGACCACCGCGTCGTGCGCAGCGCAAAGGACAGATAGAGGCCGAGCAGCCACGCCAGCAACGCCTGCATCGCCGGCATGTCGCAGGATGCGCTTCAGCATCGCGATCAGGCCGGCGGGTAGAGATCCGCGCGCGTCGGCGGCAGGCCACTCGCACCGCGCGCGCGCTTCGTCGCGACCGTCTGGAAGATGCCGAGCGTGCCGCGCTCGAAGGCGAGCGACACGCCCGCGAGATACAGCAGCCACAGCCGCATCTTCGCGGCGCCGACCTCCCGCTCGGCCTCGGCACGCCGCGCGTGCAGCCGCACGCACCACAGCCGTGTCGTGCGCGCGTAGTGCTCGCGCCACGCCTCGGTGTCGTGCACCTCGAACCCGCTCCGCTCCAGGCTGGCAACCGTGTTGCCGATATGGTCGAGATCGGCGCCGGGGAACACGTAGTTCACGATCGCCGCGTATTCCGGGCGCTTGCGATGGAAGTCGCGCTCGGTGCGCTTGGCCGGGCGGGTGATGGCGTGATGCAGCATCACGCCCCGCGGGCGCAGCAACGCGCGCATCTTGGCGAAATACGCGGCGTGATTGGCGCGGCCGACATGCTCGAACATGCCGATCGAGGCGATCCGGTCGTATTCCCCGTCGAGCGCGCGATAATCCTTCAGCTCCACCGTCACCCGGTCCTGCAACCCGAGCCGGCCGATTTTTTCCTGTGCGAACTCGAACTGCGCCTGCGACAGGGTCACGCCATGCGCCCGCACGCCATGATGCTGTGCCGCGTGGCAGACCAGGCCGCCCCAGCCGCAGCCGATGTCGAGGAAGCGGTCGCCGGGCTCCATTCGCAGCTTGCGGCAGATCATCGCCAGCTTGGCCTGTTGCGCCGCCTCGAGGGAGGCATCCCAGTCAGGGAAATAGGCGCAGGAATACTGCATCTCGGGGTCGAGGAAGAGGTCGTAGAACGCGTTCGACAGATCGTAGTGGAACTGCACCTGGACGGTGTCCTCCCGCCCGGCATCGGCGCGCGCCCGCTGCTTGCCGGCGAAGGCGTGCCCGGCGCCGGGCACGCCGGTCCGCGCGAACAGGAAGGGCAGCAGGGAGCCGACCAGCAGCCGCTTGTCGAGCCGCCGCGCCAGGCCGCGCGTCGCGGCCCCACGGCGCGCCGCCAGGTCCAGCAGCGTGCCGCCCTCGATGTCGAGCGCGCCCGCCGCCGCCAGCTCGACCACCGTGCTCAGGCGGGGCCGGCGCAGCAGCCGGGTGATCGCCGACGGCGACCGGACGGCGAGTGCCAGGTCGGTGCGCGCCGCCGGCCCCAGCGGTACCGTGCTGCCATCCCAGAGCCGCAGCGCGAAATCGGCCTGCAACACCGCAGCGAGATGCTCGGCCAATCGGTGCGCCGCTGCCAGGCGGCGGTCCGGGGACAGGGACGTGTCGGCCACGATGCCTCACCAGTGACGGGAGGCGGAACCTAGAGACGGTTGACTGGCGCGACAACCGGGCGATGGCGCGTTACGCTGGAGCTTCCCCGTCGTCGGCCGCTGCGGGGCACAACCGAACGGGGTCCGCCATGCACAAGCTCGCTCTCTCGCTCGCCGCCCTCCTGCTCGCCGGGGCGCTGTCCGCCTGCGCGCAGGTCCACGGCGTCAGCACGGCGGGCAGCACCAACATGGGCGGCGCGCCCGGCACGGCGAACGACATCGCGACCGGCGGACAGGGCGGTCGGCAAGGCGATCAGGGCGGCGGCGGCGCCAGCGGGCGCAACTGACGCAGCGCATCCGGCACCGCTTGCCTTGACGCCGAGGCCAGGCTGTCATGGCCTGCCTTGGGGAGGAGAATAGTCATGCGGGCAGCGATCAGGCGCGGCACTCGGATCGTCTGCGACGAGGTCGCGGATCTCACGCCCGGCCCCGGTCAGGTACTGGTGCGGACCCGCGCCTGCGGCATCTGCGGCTCGGACCTGCACGCGCTGCAATTTCCCGAGGCGGTCGCCCGGGTCTACGAGCAGGCGGGCGTCGAGCATCCGATGCGCGTCGATGCCGACGTGGTGTTCGGCCACGAATTTTGCGGCGAGATTCTCGACCACGGGCCGGAGACCCAGCGCCGGCTCAAGCCCGGCACGCTCGTCACCTCGGTGCCTCGGCTGATGGACCGCACTGGCGCGCACGTGCTCGGCTATTCCAACGACTTTCCGGGTGGCTACGCCGAGCGGATGCTGCTCAGCGAGGCGCTGTTGCTGGAGGTGCCGAACGGGCTTTCCGCTGTCCACGCCGCGCTGACCGAGCCCTTCGCGGTCGGCGAGCACGCGGTCGCCGGCGCCAATCTCGACGGCGCGGCGGCGGCACTGGTGATCGGCTGCGGGCCGGTCGGGCTCGCGGTGATCGCAGCTCTTAAGGCACGCGGCTTCGGCCCGGTGATCGCCGCCGACTTCGCTCCCGGCCGCCGTGCGCTCGCCGAGAAGCTGGGCGCCGACAAGGTGGTCGATCCGGCGCAGGAATCGCCGCACGCCAGCTGGGCGGAGTACGGCGTGCCGATGACCCGCGCCGGCCGCGCCCGCGCGATCGCCGGCGGCGGCAAGCCGGGCCGCTCGGTGGTGTTCGAGTGCGTCGGCGTGCCCGGGGTGCTGCAGGCGATCATGGAGGCCACGCCGTCCGGCAGCCAGATCGTGGTGGCCGGCGTGTGTATGCAGACGGATCGGTTCGAGCCTTCCGCCGCCATCGCCAAGGAGCTCGATTTCCGCTTCGTGCTCGGCTACTCGCCGGAGGAGTTCGCGCGGACGCTGCACAACATCGCCGAGGGCCGCATCAACGCCGCTCCGATCGTCACCGGCGAGATCGGCCTCTCGGAGGTGGCCGACGCCTTCGCCGCGCTCGCCACGCCGGGCGATCAGGCGAAGATCATCATCGACCCGACACGATCCTAACGGGCGGCTTTCCCAGCCCCGCGCCCAGCCCGTATGCTCGGCGCAAGACGCAAGAATCGGGGGATGCGGGCATGAAGGTCGGGTTCATCGGCGTCGGCAACATGGGCGGACCCATGTGCCGCAATATCATCAAGAACACCAACCACGAGGTCGTCGTGTTCGATCTCGATCCCGCCGCCGTGCAAGTCTGCACCAGCCTGGGTGCCACGCCCGGCACCAGTGTCGCCGACGTCGCCGCACGCTGCGACGTGGTCATCACCTCGTTGCCGATGCCGCGCCATGTCGAGGAGGTGGCGCTCGGCGCGGGCGGGATCGCGGAGAACGCGCGACCGGGCACGGTCTACATCGACCTCAGCACCAACTCTCCGACGGTCGCCCGTCGCGTCCATGCGGGTCTCGCCGAGAAGGGCATCCCGATGCTGGAGGCGCCGGTGAGCGGCGGCGTGTCGGGCGCGGAGGCCGCCACCATCGTCATCATGGTGGGTGGCGACGAGGCGGTGTTCGAGGCGCAGCGCCCGCTGCTCGCCGCGTTCAGCAAGGAGGTGGTGCATGTCGGCGAGGTGGGCATGGGCTCGGTCGCCAAGCTGATCAACAACCAGCTCGCCTTCAGCAACATGGCCGCCGCCGCCGAGGCGCTGGCGATCGGCGCGATGTCGGGCATCGACCTGGGGAAACTCAACCACGTGATCGAGAACGCCAGCGGCTTCTCCTGGGCCTACAAGTCGGTCGCTACGAAGGCGTTTGCCGGGGACTTCAAGGCGAACTTCGCGCTCGACCTCGCGCACAAGGATCTGCGTCTCGCGCTGGAGCTGGCGGACGAGCTCGGCGTGCCCGGCATGATCGGCCCGCAGGTGATGAACCTCATGCGGATGGCACGCGCGAAGGGGATGGGCGGCGACGATTCGAGCTCGATCATCCGCGTGTACGAAGAGGCGCTAAACCGCAATGTGCGGCGCTGAGTCGGGTCAGGAGGACCGGTAGATGCCCGCACGAACAGGCGCCGAGATGCTGGCGGGTTTGCGGGACGATCGGGAGATCTGGGTCGGCGACGAGCGGGTGCGCGACATTGCCGGCCACCCGGCGTTCGCCGGCGCGGCCAAGGGGCTCGCCGCGGTGTTCGACCTGCAATACGCGGCGGCGGAGGATTGTCTCTACCCCGACCCCGAGACCGGCGAGCCGATCAACGTCAGCCACATGGCGCCGCGCTCGAAGGAGGACATCCAGCGCCGCCATCGCGGGCTGCAACGCATCGCCGAGCACACCGTCGGTGTGATGGGGCGCACGCCCGACTACATGAACGTGACCTATGCCGGCTTCGCCGCGTGCAGCCACGAATGGGCCGAGCACGACAACGAGGCCGGCGCCGAACGCCTCGTCGAGTACCAGAAGCTGCTGCGCCGGCGGGACATCTGCCTCACCCACACGCTGATCCATCCGACCATCGACAAGGCGACCGACGAGCCGCTGCGGCCCGACAACGACGCGGTGCTGCGCAAGGTGGGCGAGACGGAGCACGGCATCATCGTGCGCGGCGCGCGCATCCTGGCGACGCTGGCGCCGTTCTCCGACGAGATCGCGGTCTATCCGGGACGGCCGCTGCCCGAGGGCGGGGAGAAGTTCGCGCTCTCCTTCTGCGTCCCGATGTCGGCACCCCGGATGCGCTTCTTCTGCCGCGACAGCGTCGCGGGCACGGCGAACCGGTTCGACCACCCGCTCTCCTCGCGCTTCGACGAGCAGGACGCGTTCGTCATCTTCGACGACGTCGAGGTGCCGCATGACCGCGTGTTCATCGACGGCAACGTCGCCGTCTACAACCAGGTGATGACGCGGAGCTGGAATCCGAACGTCATGCAGCAGACGATGATCCGGGCGCAGACCAAGCTGGAATTCGCCTGGGGGCTGGCGACCGCGATGGCGGAGGCGATCGGCGATCGCAGCCCGCAGAGCCAGCAGATGCTGGGCGAGCTGTGGAGCTACGCCGAGCTCGCCGCCTCCGCCGTGCGCGCCGCCGAGGATCACCCCACGGACTACGGCAACGGCGTGCTGTTCCCCGATCAGGCGCCGTTCTCGGCGCTGCGCGCGATCATGCCGACCTGGATGCCGCGCGCCAACGAGATCATCAAGCTGCTCGGCTCGCACAACCTGCTGGCGACGCCGAGCTGGGCGCTGATGCAGAACCCGGACCTGCGGCCGCTGTTCGACCATTACCTGCGCGGCGCCAAGGACACCACGGCGGAGCGGCGCGTGCGGCTGTTCCGGCTCGCCTGGGATTATGCCGGCTCGGCGCTGGCCAACCGCGTGGAGCTGTACGAACGGTTCTATCTGACCTCGGGCGCGCGCAACCAGCAGCGCGCGCAGATGCTCGCCAGCCGCGACCGGGCGACCGCCCTGCTCGACCGCTTCCTCAACGAGCCGATCGACTGACCGGCTAGCGTCCCGGCGGGGCGCAGTTGGCCCGCCCGGTCGCTACGCAGTCCTGGAATGACAGCGCGTCCTGCAGCCGGGGGAACAGCCAGAACCCCACCAGGATCAGCGCCACGATCGCCACCAGGGTCAGGATCGGCAAAAGGTCGGGCCGCCGCTCAGGCACTGGCTGCTCCTTTCCGCCAAGGGGGCGACGCTTCAACAGGACGACGCCTCAAGGCCTGGGCGCCGATTTCGGTTTCGCCGGCCCGACATGCCTCCGCCTCGCCGCTGCGGACCGGTGGGACAGGTCGGCCATGAAGCGCGCGGCCGCTTCCGCGATGGTTCCCGAGGGTTGCGCGAGGCAGTCACGGTCGAGCCACGCCTGAACGCTCGTCGCACCCGCCTCCACATGCCGGACGCCGCGCGAGCGGCTTCGGCTGGCGACGCCCGAGACGTAGCCCAACGTCCAAGACACAATGACATCGACCAGGACATCCTGGTTCCGCGTACGATAGCTGCTCCATTGGCTGCATTGCGCGGCCCCTGCGCCCAGGACCGGAGGCCCCTCCTCGGCGGTCGCGACGATCGGCGCGAAGCCTGGGATCACGAGCGCCAGACCGAGACACGCGCAAACTGTCCGCATTCACCTCTTCCGATACGATGGCGCCGCCCCGACATACCCAGCATATCGGAGCGGCGGGAGCGGACCAGGGCTCACGCCTGTACTTGACGCCTGCGTCAACTTTGTGCTTCGTGCTAGCAACGGCAGGGAGGCTAGGCGTGAGCCAGTCGGACGCTCGCATCGTCATCGTCGGTGCAGGCCATGCCGGAGGTTCGGCGGCGGCCCTGTTGCGGCAGTATGGCTGGAAGGGTCCGATCACCCTGGTCGGCGAGGAGCCGATCGCGCCCTATCAGCGCCCGCCTCTCTCCAAAGCATGGCTGAAGGGCGAGGCCGACGCGGCGAGCCTGGCGCTGCGTCCGGACAGCTTCTATCCCGCCAACAACGTGGCGCTGCGGCTGGCGACCGGCGCGGTCGCGATCGACCGCGGCGCCCGCACGGTCGCGCTGAGCTCGGGCGAGACCCTCCCTTACGATCATTTGATCCTGGCACTTGGCGCGCGGGCGCGGAAGCTGAGCCTGCCGGGGCTTTCGCTGGCTGGCGTGCTGGAACTGCGCACCGTCGCCGACGCGGACCACCTCAAGGCCGCGCTGCGATCGGGCAAGCGGCTGGCGGTCATCGGCGGCGGCTATATCGGGCTCGAAGCCGCCGCCTCCGCCCGCGCGCTCGGTGCCGAGGCGGTGGTGATCGAGCGGGAGAACCGGGTGCTCGCCCGCGTCGCCTGCCCCGAGTTGTCGAACTTCTTCCAGGACTATCATCGCGCCAAGGGCGTCGATCTCGTGGTCGATGCCGCGATCGAGGCGCTGGAGGGCACTGAGGGCCATGTCACCGGAGTTCGGCTCTCAGACGGGCGGCTCATCGCGTGCGACGCCGTGCTGGTGGGCGTGGGGGCGGCGGCGAACGAGGAACTGGCGCGCGACGCGGGCCTCGCCTGCGACGGCGGCATCGTCGTGGACCTCGCGGCGCGCACCGCCGATCCGCGCATCTACGCGATCGGCGACTGCACCCGCCGGCCGCTGCCGCTCTATGACTGCATGGGCCGGCTGGAGAGCGTGCCGAACGCGCTCGAGCAGGCCAAGCAGGCGGCCGCCGATCTCTGCGGCCGGCCGCCACCGACGCCGGAAGTGCCGTGGTTCTGGTCCGACCAGTACGATCTGCGGCTGCAGATCGCCGGGCTGCCCTTCGGCGCGACCGAGACCGTGCTGCGTGGCGACCCCGGCTCGGCCCAGTTCGCGATCTTCCATCTCGCCGCCGATGAGCGTCTGCTGGCGGTCGAGGCGATCAACGCCGCCCCGGAGTTCATGGGCGGCCGGATGATGATCGGCAAGCGCAAGCAAATTCCCGGCGGCAAGCTCCGGGATATGTCACTATCAATGAAAGACCTCGCGGCCTGACCGTCTCGCCGCGATCCGAAGGGAGCAACATGCCCAATATGCCGAAAGTGACATACATCGAGTACAACGACGTCGCGCATGAGGTCGAGGTTCCGCTGGGCCTCTCCGTCATGCGCGGCGCGATCGACAACAACGTGCCGGGGATCGACGCCGATTGCGGCGGCGAGTGCGCCTGCGCCACCTGCCACGTCTATGTCGAGCCCGAATGGCTGGACAAGACCGGCCTGCCGGAGCCCGGCTCCCAGGAGGCCAGCATGTTGAGTTTCGCTGCCGTCACGCAGCCGAACTCTCGCCTGTCGTGCCAGCTTGAGATGCGTAAGGAGTTGGACGGCCTGGTCGTGCGGATGCCCGAGGGGCAGCACTGAGCCGCCGCATTGTCGGGAGCGTTGGAACAGGAGCGACCACCATGAACGCGCCGGTCGATTTCGATCCCGTGAAGGACGCCTTCTCCAAGCCGCTCGACCAGATCGACGTGAGCGACCCGAAGCTCTATCGGGACGACATCTGGTACCCCTATTTCGCGCGCCTGCGCCGCGACGAGCCGGTGCATTTCTATGACAGCAGCGAGCTCGGCCCGTTCTGGTCGGTGACGCGATACAAGGACATCATGCAGGTGGAGACGAGCCACGCCGTCTTCTCCTCGGCCTCGACGTTCGGCGGCATCACGTTGCGCGACCGGCCGGCCGAGCTCGAGCTGCCGATGTTCATCGCGATGGACCCGCCGAAGCACGACGAGCAGCGCAAGGTGGTCCAGCCAATTGTCGCACCCGGCAACCTCGCGCGATTGCAGGAGACGATCCGCGCGCGCGTCGGGAACATCCTCGACGGGCTGCCGCGCGACGAGACGTTCAACTGGGTCGATCGCGTCTCCATCGAGCTCACCACCTCGATGCTGGCGACCTTGTTCGACTTCCCGTTCGAGGACCGACGCAAGCTCACCTTCTGGTCCGATTGCGCGACGATGGACATCCGCGCGGGCGGCTACATCGATTGGGAGGAGAAGCGCGAGGAGGTGTTCCGCGAATGCCTCGGCTATTTCGTCAAGCTGTGGAACGAGCGGGTGAACTCGCCGGGCGCCGATCTGATCTCCATGCTGGCGCATGGCGAGGCGACCAAGAACATGTCGCCGCGCGAGTATCTCGGCAACCTGATCCTGCTGATCGTCGGCGGCAACGACACGACACGCAACTCGATCAGCGGCGGGCTGCTGTTCATGAGCCAGAACCCCGGCGAGTTCCGCAAACTGCGCGACAACCCGGCGCTGATCGACAGCGCGGTGCCCGAGATCATCCGGTATCAGACGCCGCTCGCCTACATGCGGCGCACCGCGCTCGCCGACACCGAGGTCGGCGGCAAGACCATCCGCAAGGGCGAGAAGGTCGCGATGTGGTACATCTCGGGCAACCGCGACGAGGACGCGATCGACCGCCCGAACGAGTTCATCATCGACCGCGCGCGACCGCGCCAGCACCTGTCGTTCGGCTTCGGCATCCATCGCTGCGTCGGCAACCGTCTGGCCGAGTTGCAGCTCAAGATCCTCTGGGAGGAGATCCTGCGACGCTTCCCGGCGATCGAGGTGGTCGGCCCGCCGCAGCGCCTGTACTCGAGTTTCGTGCACGGCATCACGCAGCTGCCGGTACGCATCCCGGCCTGATCCGGGACGACACAAGAATAACGGAGAGAGAACGAGACCAATGAACGCACCCGTGCACTTCGACCCCAGTTCGGACGCCTACGCGCTGCCGCTCGACAAGATCGACGTCTCCAATCCGAAGCTCTATCAGGACGACGTCTATTATCCGTATTTCGAGCGGCTGCGTCGGGAGGATCCGGTACATTGGTGCGATAACGGCATGTACGGCTCGTTCTGGTCGGTGACCAAGTACAAGGAGATCATGCAGGTCGAGACGAGCCATCAGATTTACTCGTCCGACGCCAAGCTCGGCGGCATTTCCGTCACCGACCGGCCATCGGACTTCCGGCGGCCGAGCTTCATCTCGATGGACCCGCCGAAGCATGACGAGCAGCGCAAGGTGGTCAGCCCGATCGTGGCGCCGCTGAACCTGCAGAATTTCGCCGCCACCATCCGCGAGCGCGCCGGCCGGGTGCTCGACGGGCTGCCGCGCGGCGAGACGTTCGATTTCGTCGATCGCGTCTCCATCGAGCTGACTACGCAGATGCTGGCGACCCTGTTCGACTTCCCGTTCGAGGAGCGCCGCAAGCTCACCTACTGGTCCGATATCGCGACCGTCGACGTGAACGCGGGCGGTCCGATCGACACCGAGGAGAAGCGGCTCGAAATCCTCACCGAGGCGCTCGAGTTCTTCACCAAGCTGTTCTACGAGCGGCAGGCGCAGCCGCAGCGGCCGGACCTGATCTCCATGCTCGCGCATGGCGAGGCGACGCGCGACCTGCCGACCCGGCCGTTGGAGTTCCTCGGCAATCTCACCCTGCTGATCGTCGGCGGCAATGACACGACGCGCAACTCGATGTCGGGCGGGGTGTGGGCGCTGAACAAGCACCCGGACCAATATGCCAAGCTGCGCGCCAACCCCGGCGTGATCCCGAGCATGGTCTCCGAGATCATCCGTTGGCAGTCTCCCATCGTGCACATGCGGCGCACCGCGGTCGCCGATGTCGAGCTCGGCGGCAAGCAGATCCGCAGCGGCGACAAGGTCTGCATGTGGTACATCTCGGGCAACCGGGATGAGGATGCGATCGACAACCCGAACGAGTTCATCGTCGACCGGGCGCGCCCGCGTCAGCATCTCTCCTTCGGCTTCGGCATCCATCGCTGCGTCGGCAACCGTCTCGCCGAATTGCAGCTGACGATCCTGTGGGAGGAGATCATGAAGCGCTTCCCGCTGATCGAACTGATGGGCGAGCCGAAGCGCATCTACTCGAACTTCATCCACGGGATCGCCGCCCTGCCGGTGCGCATCCCGGCCTGAGACGAAAGGGCGTGCGCAGACGGCGACTGCGCGCGCCCTCCCGCCGAGCAAACCGGCAAACCGGAAGCGGCGCGCAGACGCCGCTCGGGACGTAAAACAAGAACGCGCCGACGGAGGACAGTCCATGAACGCACCGGTCAATCACGATCCCGCGTCCGACGCATGGACGCTGCCGCTCGACAAGATCGACGTCAGCGACCCGCAGCTCTACCAGGACGACACCTGGTACCCGTATTTCGAGCGACTGCGCCGCGACGACCCGGTGCATTGGACCGAGGACGGCCTCTACGGCTCGTATTGGTCGGCGACGAAATACAAGCACATCATGCAGGTGGAGACCGGCCACAAATCCTTCTCCTCCGACGCGCTGTTCGGCGGCGTCGTGCTCGCCGACATCCCGATGGATTTCCGTCGTCCCAGCTTCATCGCGATGGACCCGCCGAAGCACGACGAGCAGCGCAAGGTGGTCTCGCCGATCGTGGCGCCGATGAACCTCGCACGGCTCTCGGGCACGATCCGCGAGCGGGCCGGGCGCATCCTCGACAGCCTGCCGCGCGGCGAGGAATTCAACTGGGTGGACCTCGTCTCGGTCGAGCTGACGACGCAAATGCTCGCCACCCTGTTCGACTTTCCGTTCGAGGAAAGGAGCAAACTCACCTACTGGTCGAACGCCGCGACGGTGAACACGCGCGCGGGCGGCGAGATCAATTCACGCGAGAAGCGCGATGAGGTGCTGCAGGAGGCGCTCGCCTATTTTACGGAGTTGTGGCGCGAGCGGGAGAAGCTGCCGCCGCAGCCGGACCTCATCTCGATGCTGGCGCACAGCGACGCGACGCGGGATCTGCCGTCGCGACCGCACGAGTTCATGGGCAACCTGTTGCTGCTGATCGTCGGCGGCAACGACACCACGCGCAACTCGATCTCGGGCGGCCTCTGGGCGCTGAGCAAACATCCCGAGCAGTTCCGCAAGCTGCGGGAAAACCCCGAGCTGATCCCGAGCATGGTGCCGGAGATCATCCGCTATCAGACGCCGGTGCTCCACATGCGCAGGACCGCGCTCGAGGACACCGAGCTTGGCGGCAAGACCATCCGCAAGGGCCAGAAGGTCGCGATGTGGTACATCTCGGGCAATCGCGACGAGGAGGCGATCGAGAATCCCAACGAGTTCATCATCGACCGCGCGCGCCCGCGTCAGCATCTCTCCTTCGGCTTCGGCATCCATCGCTGCGTCGGCAACCGGCTCGCCGAAATGCAGCTGTCGATCCTGTGGGAGGAGATCCTCAAGCGCGACCTGCGGATCGAGGTGCTGGGCGAGCCGAAGCGCGCCTATTCCAGCCTGCTGCGCTCGATCAACGCGCTGCCGGTCCGCATCGCCGCCTGACGCGCAACGGCACAGGAGGAACGCAAGGAATGAACGCTCCCGTCAGCTACGATCCGCACAGCGAAGCCTGGTCGATGCCACTCGACAAGATCGACGTCAGTGACCCGAAGCTGTACGAGGACAATACGTGGCCGGCCTATTTCGAGCGCCTGCGCCGGGAAGCGCCGGTGCACTACGTGCCCGATAGTCCGTTCGGCCCGTACTGGGCAGTGTCAAAGTACAAGGACATCATGCATGTCGAGGTGAATCACGGGGTCTATTCGTCCGACAACGAACTCGGCGGCATCCAGATCGAGGACCAGCCGAAGAGCATGTCACGCCCGAGCTTCATCCGCATGGACCCACCGCGGCACGACGAACAGCGCCGCGTGGTCAGCCCGATCGTCGCGCCGTTGAACCTCGCGAACATGGAGAGCCTGATCCGCGAGCGCACGCGCACGGTGCTGGACGAACTGCCGGTCGGGGAGGATTTCGACTGGGTGGAACGGGTGTCGATCGAGCTGACGACGATGATGCTGGCGACGCTGTTCGACTTCCCGTTCGAGGAACGGAGAAAACTCACCTACTGGTCGGACGTCGCGATCTGCAACGTCAACTCGCCGGACGCACCGGTGCATTCGGAGGACGAGCGGTTCGAGAAGCTGCGCGAGATGGCGGAGTACATGTCCGGGCTGTGGAACGAGCGGGTCAACGCGCCGCCGCGCTTCGACCTGATCTCAATGCTGGCGCATGGCGAGGCGACGCGGAACCTCGCACCGCGCGAGTTCATGGGCACGCTCGCGCTGCTGATCGTCGGCGGCAATGATACCACGCGCAACTCCATGTCGGGCGGCCTGCTGGCACTCAGCCGGCACCCCGAGCAGTACCGGAAGCTGCGCGACAATCCAGCTTTGGTCACCGGCATGGTGCCCGAGACCATCCGCTATCAGACGCCGGTGATCCACATGCGCCGCACCGCCCTCGCCGATGCCGAGCTCGGCGGCAAGCAGATCCGTCGCGGCGACAAGGTGGTGATGTGGTACATCTCGGGCAATCGTGACGAGGACGCGATCAAGGCGCCGAACCAGTTCATCGTCGACCGTGCTCGTCCGCGCGAGCATCTGTCGTTCGGCTTCGGCATACACCGCTGCGTCGGCAACCGGCTCGCCGAGCTGCAGCTCAAGGTCTTGTGGGAGGAGCTGCTGCCGCGCCACCCGGTCGTCGAGGTGACGGGCGAGCCGAAATACGTCTACTCGAACTTCATCCACGGCATCAAATCGCTGCCGGCCCGCATTCCGGGGTAATGCGCGATCCGCTCAAGCTGAGCCAACGCCGTCATCGCGAGCCGGCGCAGCCGGCGTGGCGATCCATCGTGCCCACAAGCGGGCTGCCGCCTGGATCGCCACGCTGCGCTCGCGATGATCGTTCACGCTCCCCGAGCTCCCCGCTGCGCTCGCGATGATCGTCCACGCGCTGCGCTCGCGATGATCGTTCACGCGCTGCGCTCGCGATGACCGACCGGCGCGCGCTGCTTGCCCGCGTGGGGTAGCGACCTTCCATCGTCATCATCGGGCTTGTCCCGATGATCCACGACGTTGCCACCCGCTCGTGAAGTCGTGGATGGTCGGCCGGAGCCGACCATGACGGGGGGTGGAACGGGCGGAAGTTTGCTTGACAGTCTATCTAACTAACGTTATGCTCTCCCCATGTCTGCCGACGCCCCGCCCCCGACCGGCATGATCCCCCGCTTCGCCCGCCTCATCGAGGCGATGAGGCGGGCGTTGGCCGACGGCGCCGACCGCCGGCGGCTGCTCGGCCCGCCGGGGAAGCTGGGGCCGCTCGCCGGGCTGCTGTGGCGTTCCCTCGGGCATACCCGGCAGCGCCTCGCAGCACTGCACGCCCGCTACGCGGCCGGCAAGCTGCCCGCCGCGCCGCGCCGGCGCGCCACACCCCGCCCGGCCGCCGACCGGCCGGCACAGATGCGCCGGCCGCCGGGCATTCCGCGCGGGCCGGTGTTCCTGCAGTACGGCCTGGGGTGTTTCGTCCCGCAGCTGCGGGCGCTGGTGGAAGACCCCGAGATGCGGGCGCTGCTGGCGGCCTCGCCGCAGGCGGGGCGGTTGTTGCGGCCACTGTGGCGCAAGCTGACCACAGACCCGCTGCCCGAGCCGCTGCAGCTACCGTGCAAGCCGCGTTTGGCGCGGGCCGAGCCGGAGGCGCCGGCCGCACCGGAGGCGCCGGCTGCACCGGAGGCAGCAAGCGCCGCGCCGGCCAAGCCTCCCGCGCCGCACGTCGCGCGCACGCCCGCCTGGTGGTGTCCGGCCCCGCCGGCCGCGCCGTCGGCTTCCCCGCCCCCCTGGCCGCCGCCGCTTTTTCAGAGCTGACGCCGCGGATGGCGGCATGGATCGCTTCGTCGCTTCGCTTCTCGCGATGACGATGTTTGCCGAGACAAGGGCGAGCGATCATGCCCTGGCGCGTCAGTCCGCGGCCAGCCGTGGTACGGCGGGCAAGCCGTTGAGGATCAGGCTCACCGCGAAGGCGGCGGCACCTTCCGGGTCGATCGGCTCGCGCTCCAGCATCTTCTCGCCGATCTCGCGGGCGACGCCGATCGTGGCGGCGGCGAGATAGGCGGTGTCGACCCGTGGCGACAGACCACGCTGCAGCACCAGCGCGATCGAGGACTCCACCTCGTCGTACACCGCGTTGTGCGCCGGGGTCTGGAAGCGCACCCGTGCGCGGCGCTCCGACAACGGGCGGCCGGGACGCCACGGTCGCTGGTCGTCGATGACGAACTGGAAATAGGCGCGGACGATGCCGTTGAGGTAGCTCTCGAAATCCGCCGCCTGCTCGCGGTGCGCGCGCAGGATAGGCCGCAGCCGCAGTGCGGCGTCGGTGGCGATCGCCTTGGCGACCTCCTCCTTGGAACGGTAGTAGTTGTAGAAGGTGCCGGAGGCGAGGCCGGTGCGCCGGATGATGTCGCGCACGCTGGCCGCCTCGTAGCCAAGCTCGGCGAACACTTCGCGCGCCGCGGCAAGGATCGCCCCGCGGTTCTGCGACTTGGTCTGCTCACGCTTGCCGTTGGTCTGGGTCTCGCTGCCCCGCTCTGGAACCCCGATTTCCTGGACCGGCAGCGATCCCTGGAGCATGTCGTTCGGCACCGGCGGCTAGCCGCCCTGTCCTCGCGCGCCGTCGCGGACCAGCTGCTTGAGCAGCGAGCGCGCGACGGAGAGCGTGTTGCTGCCGCCATGCTGGGTGATCTTCTGACCGAAATCCTCGTGCCAGACGGTGATCACGCCGTGCCGGTCCGCGGTGTAGCGGCCGATGTGCCTCGTGCCGCCGATCTGGACGCTGATCTCGACGCCTTCGTGCTCCATCGGCCCTCGCTCCCCTACTCCCGAGCCGCCGCCGGCGCGGCGTTCGCGATCAGGCCGGCACGCTAATCCAGTTCTGCCAAGAGTGGAATTCGCCGCTTGGCGCGCCGCATCAAATCGCGACCTGAGCGGCGGCGGGTTGCAGAATCAGATCTGCACCGACTGAACCGCCTCCTCGAGTTCCTGGAAGCTCGGCATGTGCTGGTTCGGCGCCATCTTGCGGCCGGTCTCGACGCTGACCTGCGGCGCATTGCCGTGCAGATGCGCGACCAGGACGGCGCGGATCACCTCGTAGTATTTCAACTCCTCCTCCACCACGCCCTTGATCCGCGCGGCGAACGGCCCGGCCATGCCGTAGGCGAGCAGCACGCCCAGGAAGGTGCCGACCAGCGCGCCGCCGATCATCTGGCCGAGCACCGCCGGCGGCTGGTCGATATGCGCCATCGTCTTGATCACGCCGAGCACCGCCGCGACGATGCCGAGGGCGGGAAGCGCATCAGCGATCGTCTGCAGGGCGTGCGAGCTGTGCAGCTCCTCGTGCAAGGTCTTCTTCAGCTCGCGGGCCAGCACGTCCTCGATCTGATTGGGATCGTCGACGTTCATCCCGACCATCCGCAGATAGTCGCAGATGATCGCCGCGGCATGATGGTTGGACAGGATCTTGGGAAACTTCTGGAAGGCGGCGCTGTCCCCCGGGTTCTCGATATGCGGCTCGAGCGCCATGTTGCCCTTGGTGCTGGCGAGGCGGACCAGCAGGAACAGCAGGCTGAGCAGATCGACGTAATCCGCTTTCTTGAAGCTGGCGCCCTTCATGATCTTGCCGAAGCCGCCCAGCGTGTGTTTGACGTCATGCATGCTGTTCGACATCACGAAGGTGCCGAGCGCCGCGCCGCCGATGGTCAGCAGCTCGAAAGGCATCGCCTCGATCAGCGGCTCCATGCTGCCGCCCGACACGATATAGCTGCCGAAGACGCAGGCGAGCAGGAACACCAATCCGCCGATCGTCAGCATGAGTGTGGCTTCACTGGGCGGTCGGGGGCGCTGTCGCGGGCGCTAGCGGGGCTGCCGAGGGCGCTGCCGGTGCTGGACCCGCGCTCTTGGCCGCAGCGCGGAGCACGACGATGGCGATGCGCCGATTTGCCGCGGCGGTGGGATCGTTCGGCACCAGCGGGTCGCGGTCGGCGTTGCCCGTCACGCTGCGGATCCGGCCCTCCGGCAGCCCGGAGTTCCAGCAACAGCCGGCGTGTGGCGTTCGCCCGCTCCGTCGACAGCTCCCAGTTCGACTTGTCGGCGCCGCGATATGGGGTTGCGTCCGTGTGCCCGGCGATCGAGATGCTTTCGCTGAGCCGCATCAGGACGGGTGCGACCTTTTGCAGAAGCAGTCGCGCACGCTCGTTCGGCGCGGCCGAGCCGGTGGTGAACATCGGGCTGCGGTCCTCGTCCAGGATCTGGATGCGCAGCCCCTCCGGCGTGATGTCGATGGCAAGCTGGCGCGTGAGATCGGCCAGCGCGGGGTCGCCGCGCACGGCATCGCGGATCTGCTGCGCCGCCTGCTCCAGCTTCTGCCCTTCCCGCTTCTCCTCCTCCGCGCGCAGCTCGGCATCCGACAGGGCGTGGACCATGTCCTCCTTGCGTTCGATAGATAGGGGGCGTTCGACAGACGTGATGCGTTCGGCCGGTGCGGGCACCGGCGCCACGGCCGCCTTGCCACCGCTGCCCGGAGCCGGTGCGTCCATCTCGTCGTCGCGGTTCGATTTCTCCTGCGGGGTCGGTTTGCGGAAGGTCACGGTGGTCGCGGGCGTGTCGCTGTCGTCATCCTCGACCTCCGGCGGCACCGGTGCCTTGCCGACCGTGACCAGCGCCGCGCCGCGATCGGAGACCATCGCGCCCTTGTCGAATGCGGTGTGACCGCCGAACGGCTGGCCGGTGCCGGACGAGTTGTGGCTAAGCACGCTGGTCGGGCTGAAATAGTCGGCCAGCCCCTTGCGCTGCTCCTCCGTGGTGGCGTTGAGCAGCCACATCAGCAGGAAGAACGCCATCATCGCGGTGACGAAATCCGCATAGGCGACCTTCCACGCGCCGCCGTGGTGGCCGCCCTCGATCACCTCCTCCTTGCGGATGATGATCGTCGGTCGCTTGTTGCCTCTGCCGTCGTCCCTTGCCATCGGACCCGAGCCATTGCGTCTCAACCCAGAGTGACGCGTGAGGCTTAACCCGGCCCTAATCGAACGCGCGCGTCATCGGTCTGGGGAGCAGGACGGTCGGTTGCGGCGTCGGGCGGCCGGTGACGCGATATACCCGGAACCGCTCGATCACCTGTCCGTCGCGCGCGCGGCTGACCTGACCGATCTCACGCAGCTCGGCCCACGGCGCACGGTTCACGTTGGCGTCGCGGCGCATACTGCGCACCAGCAGCCCGGATCTGCCGGCCAGATTGGCGGGAGGGAGATCGAACAACCGCCAGCGCTCCTCGGCGCCGATCACCGCCAGTCCCGGCGGCAGCATCCGGGCGAGCTCGGCGGCAATGCCGTAATCGTCCGCGGCGACGAAGCGCGCACCCTGGTCCCGCGCGATCTCCGCGACCTCGTCGGCAAGCGTGGGCCAGCCGGCCAGACGCAGCGCGGTCGGGTCGACGCGCGGCGACAGCGACACCAGGCCGATCGTCGCCTGCGCGTAAACCGCCACGGTAATCGCCCCGCCGAGCGCCACGGCGGGCACGCGCAGCCGCTGCCAGAAGCGCCCCGTCAGTCCGCCGCCGGCGAGGGCCGCCGAGGGATACAGGATGGCGGGCCAGTTGCCCTGCACCCGGTCCCCGAGCGCGTGCTGGAGAAATAGCAGGAGCGGCGGCACGGTGAGCGTGGCGAGCAGGGTCCAGCCGGCATCGCGGCCGCGCCAGGCGCGATGCACCGCCGTCGCTACACCGCCAGCGAGGATCAGGAAGACCAGCGGCGTGGCGAGCCCGATCTGGCCGCCGATCAGCTCACCGAGGAACTGGGCCGCCCGCCCCGGATCCCAGGCGCCGGTACGGCCGCCCTGCCGGGCGAAGCTCACCCAATCGTGCGAGGCGTTCCAGACCACGACGGGGGCGAACGCGATGACGGCAATCAGGCCGGCCAGCCAGGGGAAAGGGGTACGCAACCAGGCGCGCGCGGATGGCACGAGCAGCAGCCACAGCAGCACGCCCACGCCGAGAAACACGGCGGTGTACTTGCTGTCGAGCGCCAGGCCGGCGAACAACCCGGCCGCCAGCAGCCACCCGCCGCGCCGATCGCTCACCAGCCGGGCAAGCGCCCAGAGAGCGGCGGTCCAGAAGAACAGCAGCGGCGTGTCGGGCGTCATCGTCACGGCGCCGACGCCGAGCAGCAAGGTGGCGTTGAGCAGCGCGGCGGCGACGAGCCCGGCGCGACGCCCGGGAAACAGCCGCTCCCCGGCATCGGCCAGCAGCACCGATCCGAGTGCGATCGCAAGCGGCCCCAGCAGCCGGATGCCGAGCGCGATATCTCCGGCGAGCCACGTCCCGGCCCGGATCCACAGCGCGACCATCGGCGGATGGTCGAGATAGCCGGGTGCCAGCGCGCGCGACCAGACCCAGTAATACGCCTCGTCCGGGGAGAGCGGCAGCGCGGCGGCGACCGCCAGCCGGATCAGCGTGAGCGCGGCGAGGGCGACGATCCACGCCCCCGCCTCGCGCCGCCTCACCGCGCCCGCCAGACCAGGGTTGCCGAGACCGCGTAGTTCCACACCACGCCGATCACCGCACCCATCCCTCCGGCCAGCGTCCAGTCGGTGTGGGCCTGGTAGAGCACCCGGGCGATGCCGACATTGGCGATCGCGCCGATGCCGCAGACCAGCATGAACAACGCGAAGCCGCGCCACAGATCGGGGCCACGCAGGCGCTGGTCCCGATAGGTGATCTCATTGTTGAGCTGGAAGTTGAAGGCCATCGCCACCACCGTCGCCACGATCTGCGATGCCGCGAACCGGTCCCCCAGTTGCTGCCCAATCGTCAGCACCGCGAGATGCACCAGCACGCCGAGGGCACCGACAGCCGCGAAGGAGAGAAAGCGCAGCGGCACGACGCCGCCGAGCAGCTTGTCCAGCAGCAGGGCGCCGAACTGCGCCAGCACCAGCACGTCGAGCTTGCTCTCCCCGGCCACCCGCTCGCGGAAACGGCAGGGGATCTCGACCACCCGCAGCGTCCTGGGGCGCGCTGAGCACGAGATCGAGCAGGATCTTGAAGCCCTTTGCCGTCAGACGCGGAGCCAGATCCTCGAACAGCTCCCGTCGCAGCATGAAGAAGCCGCTCATCGGATCGGAGAGCCGGACCGGCATGACGCGCTGGGCGAGTCGGATGCCGAGATCCGACAACGCGTGCCGCCAACGCGACGACAATCCCGTGGCGTCGCCGCCTTCGACATGGCGGCTGCCCACCGCGAGGTCGAACGCGCCGGTGCGGAGGGCCTCCAGCATATCGGGCAGTCGGGCTTCGTCGTGCTGCAAGTCGCCGTCCATCACCGCCACGAAAGCGGCCGACGAGGACAGCGCACCCTCGATCACCGCCGAGGCGAGGCCCCGGCGGCCGATGCGACGGATGCAGCGGACGCGTGGATCGGACGCGGCGATCCGACGAGCTTCCGCCGCCGTGAGGTCGGGGCTGTCGTCGTCCACGAACACCACCTCCCAGCGCAGGCCGCGCAACGCCGTGGCGAGCTTGGCGACCAGCGGAGCGACGTTCGCCCGCTCGTTGAAGCACGGCACCACGACGGTCAGCTCGACCGTGGTGAGGCGCGTTTGCGTGGGCGGCATCTCGGCAAGGGCGGCAGGCAGGGTCATTCGCATCCAATCGCCCACCGGTAAAACGGATGGTGTCGGGGCGAAGGGGGGATAGCGCAGGCGGGTCGCGGGTCAAAGCCCCGGACACGCGCCCCCCGCGCCCCGGCCCTCTCCCCAAAAGGGGGAGAGGGAGAAGGTCAGAGCGGCACGCCGGCGAGGCTGCGGCTGGTGCGGATGGTCTGCAGGGTCTGCACCCGGCTCACGGTCGGCATTCCCGTGAGCCTCTGGGTGAGCTGGTTTTCATGCGCGGTATCGCGCGCCACCAGCTTCAGCAGGAAGTCGCCGCCGCCGCGGATCATGTGGCACTCCCGCACCTCCGGCCAGGTGGCGACCTGCTGCTCGAAGGCAGACAGGACGGCCTCCTTCTGGCTGTCGAGCCCGACCACGGCGAAGAAGACAATCTCCCAGCCGAGCTTTTGTGGGTCGCTGTCGGCGTGATAGCCGCGGATCACCCCTGCCTCCTCCAGCCGGCGCACCCGGCGCAGGCAGGGCGGCGCCGAGATGCCGGCCCGACGCGCCAGCTCAACGTTGGTCATGCGCCCGTCGGCCTGCAGCTCCAGCAGGATTCGGCGGTCGATGGCGTCGAGGAGCGGCGGCTCGGCGATCTGAGGCTTCATGCGGCGGGGAACGGCCGGGAGGCCGGCCTGTGCTGTTTCCAGGGAAGGCGGTGTCACGAAATAATATTGCACGCAACCCTGCCCGCAAGGGCGAAAGCTGCGCTTCCTTGTCTGGCGCCCGCGACGCCCGATATGGTCCCTGCCCTCAAGCAGCCTGGACCGGTCCTCCCCATGCCCGAAACCCACCGCACCCGCGTCCTTATCATCGGCGCGGGCCCCGCCGGTTACACCGCCGCCATCTACGCGGCCCGCGCGAGCCTCGCCCCGATGCTCGTGGCCGGCCTGCAGCCGGGCGGGCAGTTGATGATCACGACGGACGTGGAGAACTACCCCGGCTTCGCCGAGGTGATCCAGGGACCGTGGCTGATGGAACAGATGGAGGCGCAGGCGGTGCATGTCGGCACGCGCGTCGTCCACGACCTCGTCACCGAGGTGGATTTCTCGGCAACGCCGTTCCGCTGCGTCGCCGATTCGGGCGATTTGTTCCTCGCCGACTCGGTGATCATCGCGACGGGCGCCCAGGCGCGCTGGCTCGGGCTGCCGTCGGAGAAGGCGTTCTCGGGCGCGGGTGTCTCGGCCTGCGCCACCTGCGACGGCTTCTTCTTTCGCGGCAAGGAGGTGGCTGTGGTCGGCGGCGGCAACACCGCGGTCGAGGAGGCGCTCTACCTCACCAATCACGCCACCAAGGTCACGCTGATCCATCGTCGCGACCGACTGCGGGCCGAGCAGATCCTGCAGGACCGGCTGTTCCGCAACCCGAAGATCTCGGTAGTCTGGGACAGCGCGGTCGAGGAGGTGCTGGGGCGGAGCGAACCTGCCAAGGCCGTGACCGGCGTTCGCATGAGGAATGTACGCACCGGCGCTGTCAGCGAGATTGGCACCGACGGGCTGTTCGTCGCGATCGGGCACGACCCGGCCACCGCGCTGTTCCGTGGCCAGCTCGACCTCGACGATCAGGGCTATGTGCTGATCGCACCCTGGTCCACGGCGACATCCCGGCCCGGGGTGTTCGCGGCCGGCGACGTGGCCGACGCCAAGTTCCGCCAGGCCGTCACGGCCGCCGGCATGGGCTGCATGGCGGCGCTCGAAGCGGAGAAGTTCCTCGCCGAGCACGCGGCCGATCCCGCCGAGCGGGCGTCGGCAGACGAGATGCCAATGATCGGCGCGTGGGACTGAACAGGCGGATTTTGCGCCACGGCGGGGTGCCGAAACACCATTGCCTCACCGGCTGCGTCAGTAAGTGGTTGCATCGACAACCGGGAAGCCGAAAACTGCACGGCTGAGAAGACGGCGTGGCGGGACCAGGGCGCGAGTTGGTCCCGGAAGATCCGTTCGAGCGACTCCGCGCGGCGGAGCAGTAAGGGCAGGTTTCATACGATCCGCTCGGCGGCGGCACCCGGCGCGAACACGCGCCGACCCGGCCGGCCTGAGCGGCACGGGAGTGGCTGGGCATGGACTGGGACAAGCTGCGCGTCTTCCACGCGGTGGCCGAGGCGGGAAGCTTCACCCATGCCGGCGACACGCTCAACCTGAGCCAGTCGGCCGTATCGCGGCAGATCTCGGCGCTCGAGGAGTTGCTGCAGGTTCCGCTGTTCCATCGCCATGCGCGCGGGCTGATCCTGACCGAGCAGGGCGAGCAGCTCAACCGCACGGTGCGAGAGGTTTTCGCCAAGCTGGCGATGACCGAGGCCCTGCTCACCGAGAGCAAGGAAAAGCCCGCCGGACGGCTGAAAGTGACCACGACGGTGGGTTTCGGCGCCTCCTGGCTGGCACCGCGGCTACAGGGTTTCCTTGAAGCCTATCCGGATGTCTCCGTCACGTTGCTGCTGGACGACACCGACCTCGATCTCGCGATGCGCGAGGCGGACGTGGCGATCCGGATGCATCCCCCGAAGCAACCCGACCTCGTGCAGCGGCATCTGCTGACGATGGAATGGGTGGTCTGCGCCTCGCCCGACTACCTCAAGAAGCATGGCGTGCCGCAGCGGGCCGAGGATTTGGACGCGCACCGGCTGATCCTGTTCGGCGAGTACCGCATCCCCGTCGAGGACATCAACTGGCTGGCCGAGGTCGGCCGTCGGCCGGGCAATCCGCGCCGCGCGCTGCTCGAGGTGAACAGCACCCAGGCGATGCTGCTGGCGATCCGCTCCGGCCTCGGCATCGGCGCGCTGCCCGATTTCATGGTGAACGAGGAAGAGGGGCTGGTCCGCCTGCTGACGGACCTGAAATCGCCCAAGGTAGACGTTTATTTCGTCTACCCCGAGGAGCTGCGGAATTCGAAGCGGGTGGCGGTGTTCCGCGATTTCCTGCTCGCCCGTCTCGCCGAGCTGCAATAGGCCCCCGCCCATCGACCGGGAATCGAGAGCTCGCCGGTCATGCAGCAGAGACATGGCCGCGTCCGGCTTTTGCTGCTGGCAGGAACGACGGCGGCTCCATATCGTCCTCATGACAGATACGGCGGTTCTCCCGCCAGTCTTCCTGCCCGAGTGGCTGGAAAAGGGGTCGATGACCCCTTCGTCTCCCAGACGTGAAGCCTCCCTGTTACTTGCCCCCGGGTTTTGCCCGGGGGCTTTTCTTTGGCTGCGTGTCATTTCTCCGAACGGATTGATGCGGCGTCACGCATTCGGATACTTGTATCTCTTTTGCGAGAATCGTAACAAACTGTCTGTGGTTCTGGACGGACAACGAAGGAGGTCGCCCGATGCTCTTCCTGGTCATCAGCGAACCGCGCCCCGAGCCGCCCACTGGCGTCGCGGCATCGCGTCAACGTTTCTGGACCTGGGTGGACCCGCTGATCGCCTCGGGCCGCGTCCGCTCGATCCATGCCAAGGTC
The DNA here is from genome assembly GCA_963799825.1 of uncultured Alphaproteobacteria bacterium. Taxonomy (GTDB): domain Bacteria; phylum Pseudomonadota; class Alphaproteobacteria; order Acetobacterales; family Acetobacteraceae; genus JAFKFI01. The sequence continues at coordinate 925,758 of CAWCYL010000004.1, read as the reverse complement.
GGCCGCGGCGCGGTCGCGTTGTTCGACGTGGACTCGAACGAGATGCTTCACGGCTTCTTGAATGCCTGGGCCGACATCATTCCCGCCCGGTTCGAGATCCACGCGCTGATCGAGCCGGACAGCGCGCGGCGATTCCTCGCGGAGCAACAGGCCAAGCCGGGGTGAGCGATGGCAGCGGCTGAGCTTCAGATCAGGTCAGGCGCGATCGTCGCCTACCGGCTGTTCGACGTGGCCTACGCGATCGACCTCGGGCGGGCGGAGACGATCTGGGCCAGCCGGGCGCGAAGCGCCAGCACGCGTGGACGGCTGAGCGCGACGCCGCCCAAGGCCGTCGCGTTCGGCGTGCCGCCGCTGGCGCTGATGCTCGACCCGCTCACGCTGACGCTGGACGACGCTCCGGTGCAGGCCGCCGTAACCGTCCGGCTGTATGATTTCGGCGTCATCAGCATCGCCCTGCGCATCCCGGCCAGCGCGATGCCGTGGAGCGCGTTCACCGCCCGACTGAACGCGATCGATCGTTGTGTCGGTGCCGGCGCCGGGAGCGCGGTGTGGTCCGGGCTGCTCGACGGCGTGCGGCGCGACCTCGACAGCGCGTTGGTCCGCCCGACCTCCTCGACGCTGGAGGAGGATTTTCTCATCGGCGTGGTCAACGCCTTCGCCGAGAACCTGACCGCGACCGAGTTGCAGGAGCGCGTCGATCTCGTCCCGCTGCTGTCGGGCGAGCAACGCACGCTGTCGGAGACCGCGCGGCAGGAGCTGCTGCGCCAGCGCTTTTCCTACTACACGGACGATTTGGTGGCGCTCACCTGGGACCGGGCGTTCATCTACGAGCCGCGCGGCGATTCGGACGTGATCGACGTGCTGGAGGTGGCCAACGCGCAGCTGCTCGAGATGCGCTACTACGACGAACTGCTCGATGCCGAGCTGCCGCGCATGTACGACCTGGTCGAGGCGACGCGACGGACGATGACCCTGCTCGCGTCGCGCCGCTTCGCCAATCTGGCGCGCCGGCTGTACACGCTGGTCGCCGAGGTGACGGAACTCACAGAAAAAGTCGACAACGCGCTGCAGGTAACGGAGGACGTCTACCTCGCGCGGGTCTACGCCGCCGCACTCGAGCTGTTCCGCGTGCCGACGGTGAGTGCCGCCGTCGAACGCAAGCTCGCGATCATCCGCGACACCTACGCGGCGCTGTACGACGAGGCGTCCGGCAGCCGCGCGGAATTGCTGGAGATCGCCATCCTCGTGCTGATCGCGCTGGAGATCGTGCTGGCGCTGTTCCGACCGTAGCGGGTCAACTCGCCGGATAGGGCCGCAGCGCCTCCGGCGTTCGCATGTCGCGAGGCACCGCGAAATCGCGTGCGGCGCCACGCATTGCCTCGGGCAACTCGGGCATTCCGCTCCGGCCGCTGTAGTCCCGCCTGACCTGCGATTGCGCCCGTGTCCGCGCGCCTGCGCTGAGGGACTGGGCACAGAACACGTCGAGGCCCGTGACCGCCACGACAGTCGCGAGTGCGGCGAACACCGAGCCGCGCCGCGGATTGTCGGCGGTGAGGCCGGTCGCCAGCGTGCCGAAATCCAGCACGTCGCCGCCGACGCGCCCCCAGATCCACGGAGCAGGATCGGTTGCGGCCAAGATGCCGATCCCGGTCGCGATCTCGCGCGCGCCGTATCCCGCGATAATGTGCTCGCTGTCCTTCATGCCGAGCGTGCGGGCCAGGGTCCGCGGTGCGGCGAGCTCGGCGACGCCGAGGGCGATGCTGAACCAGCCGAGCCCACGGGCAAGAGCCTCGGCGGAACCGGCCGACGACGTTGCCGGCCGCCTCATGGCCGGAGCACCACCTTGATGCAGCCGTCCTGCTTGTCGCGGAACGTCTTGTACATTCCCGGTCCCTCCTCGAGCCCGACCCGATGGGTGATGACGAAGGACGGATCGATCTGGCCTTCCTGGATGCGGCGCAGCAGGTCGTCGGTCCAACGGTTTACGTGCGTTTGGCCCGTGCGCATGGTGAGGCCCTTGTTCATGAACATCCCGAACGGAACTTTGTCGATCAGCCCGGCATAGACGCCGGGCACCGAAAGCGTGCCCGCCGGGCGGCACACGTACATCATCTCGCGCAACACGTGCGGCCGATCGCTCTCCAGCATCACCGCCTGCTTGGCGCGGTCATAGAGCGAGTTCGATCGAGCGTGTCGCGTGCGCCTCCAGCCCGACCGCGTCGATGCACTTCTCCGGCCCCTTGCCGCCGGTCAGCTCCTGCAGCCGCTCCAGTACGCTCTCCTCGTCGAAATTGATCGTAGTGGCGCCGCCCGCACGCGCCATGTCGAGGCGCTCGGGGACGCGGTCGATCGCGATCACCTGCCTGGCGCCGAGCAGCACGGCGCTGCGGATCGCGAACTGGCCGACCGGGCCCGCGCCCCAGATCGCCACCGTGTCGGTCGGCTCGATGTCGCACTGCACGGCCGCCTGCCAACCGGTCGGGAAGATGTCGCCAAGGAACAGCACCTGCTCGTCGCTGAGCCCGTCGGGGATCTTGACGGCGCTGGCATCGGCGCACGGCACCCGGACATATTCGGCCTGGCCGCCCGGATAGCCGCCGGTGAGATGCGTGTAGCCGAACAGCCCGGCCGTGGCATGGCCGAACACCTTGTCGGCCATGTCCTTGTTGCGGTTGGAACGTTCGCACACGGAAAAATAACCGCGTTTGCACTGGTCGCACTCGCCGCAGATGATGGTGAAGGGCACCACGACGCGATCGCCCTTCTTCAGCCGGTGGTTCTCCGCGCCGACCTCGACGACCTCGCCCATGAACTCGTGGCCCATGATGTCGCCGTTCTCCATGCCGGGCATGAAGCCGTCATAGAGGTGCAGGTCGGAGCCGCAGATCGCGCAGGCGGTGACTTTCACGATCGCGTCGCGCGGCTGCTCGATCGCCGGATCGGGCACCGTGTCGCAGCGGATGTCATGCTTGCCGTGCCAGACCAGTGCCCGCATGTCCTGAATTCCTTGCCCGGAGACCAGCGCACAACGCGACCCAAGGCCGGCGAGTTGGTTCCGCGGGCGGAAGGCTCAGATCCGGGCCGAGACGCGGGCCTCGCCAGCGCGGATCACGGCCGCCACGAGCATTTCGATGTCCTCGATCGCGGGTCCGGTGATTGACGATCGCGGCGCGGATCGCGAGCCGGTCGCCGATAGTCGTGGTGGAAGGCGCGGCGATGCCGGCCTCCTGCAGGTCGGCGACGATGGCGACGTTCAGGGCATCGAGCTCGCCGTCCGGCGCGACGAAGCGGAAGCAGACGATGTTGAGCGCGACCGGCGCGAGCCGTTCCAGTGCCGGCTCGGCGTCGACCCGGGCGGCGAGTGCGCGGGCCAGCGCGCAGCACTGATCGACCACCGCGCCGAGCCGGTCCGCGCCGTAGACCAGCAGGGTCATCCAGACCTTCAGCGCCCGGAAGCCGCGCGACAGGTCGGGACCGAGATCGCATGGCCAGGGATGGCCGCCGGCGAGGCCGCGGCTCTCGCGGCGGAGATAGGCGGCGGGTGCGGCGAAGGCGGCGAGCTGGGCGGCCGGATCGCGCACCAGGATGCAGCCGCAATCGTAGGGAACCTGCGCCCATTTGTGGAAATCGAAGGCGACGGAATCCGCCCGCTCGATGCCCGCGAGCAATGGGCGTAGCGCCGGCGAGAGTGCGGCCATCGCGCCGAACGCGGCATCGACGTGCAGCCAAAGGCCTTCGCGACGGCAGAACCGGGCCAGCCCGGCCAGATCGTCGATCGCGCCGATATCGACGCTGCCGGCGGTGCCGACCACCATGAACGGCGCGAGGCCGGCTGCCCGGTCGCGCGCGACTGCGTCGGCCAACGCGGACAGCACCATTCGGCCGTCCGCGTCGCAGGCGATCAGCCGCAACGCGCTCGTGCCGAGCCCCGCCATGTCCATCGCGCGCGACACGCAGCCATGCGCGGCGGCGGAGGCGTAGGCAACGAGGCTGCCACCGCCCACGCCGTCCCGTCGGACCTCTGGCCCGAGTGCCGCCGTGCGCGCGACCAGCACGGCGATCAGGTTGGCGATCGAGGTGCCCGTCACCAGCAGGCCGGACGTCTCGGCGGGCAAGCCCAGCATCTCGGCGGCCCAGCGGACCACCTGCCGCTCGACCTCGATCGGCGCGTGGTCGCGCCCGCCGAGATTGGCGTTGAGGCCAGCGGCAAGCAGTTCGGCGAGCATCCCCACCGGATTGCCGCCGCCATGCACCCAGCCCATGAAGCGCGGATGGGTATTTCCGGTGGCGTAGGGCTCGATCAGCCGCCGGAATTGCGCATAGACGACTTCAGGCTCGCTCGGCGAGCGCGGCAACGGCGCGGCAAGCTCGGCCCGCAGCGCCGGCGGCATCGGCTGCCAGACCGGCCGGTCACGGACTTCGGCGAGATGGTCGATCATGTCGTCGACCATGCGGTGCCCCAGAGCCCGCAGCGCCGTCCAGTCCGCCGGGTCGAGCCCGGTCCAGTCCGCTTCCATACGCGAGCTCCCTATCCCGGAGGATGCAGGCCAAGCGCGCGCAGGACGTCCGGGTTCAGCACCGGCCGGCCGCTCGGTGGGCGGGCGACGCCGAAGCCCATCCGATCGTCGTAGCCCCAGAGAGCCCAGCCGAGATGCTGGCCCTCCAGCGCGCGGCGGACGGCGCCGAGCCAAGCCAGGCGCGCGGGGGCGTTGAGCTGGCTGGTCGCGCCGAACTCGCCCGCGATCACGACGGCATGGTTGCGCCGCGACCAGTCGGCGGCGAGCGCGATCCGCTCGTCGAGCGCGGCCTCGTCCGAAGGTTGGCTGCAATAGTACCGCATCACGGCCAGCGTCCGGCCGGTGGCGTTGGTCCGGACGCAAGGCTGGGATACGGGAAACGGCAGGGTGGCGAGCGCGGACTTGTCGAGGCTGGAATCGAACTCGGCCAGCGTCGTCAACACCGACGGCTCGTAGAAATGGAAGGCGTAGACCACGTCCGCATCGGCCACGGGATGCAGGCGCAGCAAGCCATCGAGACTGCTCCAGTCGTTGCCTGTCAGAACGATGGTGTATGCCGGGAGGGCCGGGCGGATCACCGCCAGCACCTGCTGCTGCAATGCCTCCCACCCGGCCATGTCGTCGCTGAACACCGGCTCGTTGACGATCTCGGGGAAGGTGAGCTTCGGGTCAAGCTTGGCGAGCACCGGGGCGATGAGGCGCCATGTGCTCACCAGCCGCTCGCGGTCGGCGGCGGAGGTTTCGAGATGCCACGTCGTCGGATGCAGCTCGACCACCACCCCGAGACCCTGGCGCTGCAGCCGGGCGACCGCCTCGCCGAGCAGGGCGGTGCGCTCGGCCGTCGCGCCGAGCAGGAACTCGGGCTGTACCGGGAGGCGGACATAGGTGAAGCCCGCTCGGTGCAGGTCGGCCATCGCGGCGTCGCTCATGTAGGTGCGGATCGCGGCCGCGTCCTGGCGGGCGGGGTAGCGGAACCAGTTGGTCAGGTTGACGCCGCGTTGGAGGATGGCGAGGCGGTCGGGGGGTGGGGTGGCGTGGGCTGTTGAGAGGGAGAGGAGGAGGATGGCTACTGCGTGCAACCATCCGCGGCGGACCCCCTCCCCCAACCCCCTCCCGCAAGGGGAGGGGGCTTTCCTCTCCCTCTCCCCTTGCGGGAGAGGGCCGGGGTGAGGGGTCGCGCGCGCCATCATGCGATCGACTTCCAGAAGAACACCATACTCCCCAACGTCCCGTCCGCGTTCATCGCGTAACCAGGAATCCGCCCCGCCTCGGTCCAGCCGAGCGCGCGATACACCTCGGCGGCATCGCCCGCGTGCGTGTCCAACGTGAGCAGCGTCCGTCCGGCCTCGCGTGCCGCCTGCTCAGCCCGCGCCATCAGCGCGCGAGCGAGCCCCCGGCGGCGCGCGACGGGATGCACGAGAAGCTTCTGAACCTCGGCCCGATGCGGCTGGTTGGGCGGCGTGGCGAGATCAAGGGTCACGGTGCCGGACAGCACGCCATCGACCCAGCCGGCGAGCAACACTCGACGCCCCGCCGCGACGTCGGCCGCGATCCGATGAAAGAACGCGCGCGCCGCATCCATCGCCAGCGGCGGCAGGAAGGAGACCGACGCGCCGTCCTCGACGCAGGCGCGCAGGATGTCCGCGAGCGCCCGCTCGGCGGATGCCGAACCGGCCGCGTCCAACATCTCGACCGCGAGCCCCGAGAGCGGCTTGGCGTAGCCGAACTCGAGCGTGTTCGACTTGTCGTTGAGCACCCGGATCGGCCCGTCGCGGCGATAGCCGCGTTTCTCGTAGAAGCGGTGCGCCCGGTCGAAACGCGTGTCGCTCCACAACGCCAGCCGCCCGCCGTGGGCATCTTTCGCGTGCGCCTCGGCGGTGTCGAGCAGGCGGTGGGCGAGGCCGCTGCCGCGCCACGCCGGAAGGACGTAGAGCCGACCGATCTCCCAACCGTCCGCACCGCCGAGCGGCGCCACGGCGATCATGCCGACGACGCGCCCATCCGCCTCCGCCGCCCATAGCGCGCCGCGCTTGCCGACATAATACGAGGCGAGCGCGCGCAGCTCCGGCAGTTCGCCGTCCACGTCGAACACGATGCCGGGTACTCGGACCAGCAGGCGCCGATCAGCGCGATGAAACCCTCCGCGTCCGCGTCGCATCCGGCGCGGAGCAGGGCGAGCGGCGCGGTCAGTGCAGCTCCGCGCAGAAGGCGCGAATGCGGCGGCACGCCTCGGCCAAGGTGGCGTCGTCGCTCGCGTAGCTGATCCGCACGTAGGGGCTCATGCCGAACGAGCCGCCATGCACGGTCGCGACATGCGCCTCCTCCAGCAGCGCGGCGCAGAAATCCTGGTCGGTGGCGATTGCCCGGCCGCCGCCCGAGGTCTTGCCGAGGCAGCCGGCGACGTTGGGGAACACGTAGAACGCGCCCTCCGGCTTGTGGCAGGAGATGCCCGCGCAGGCGTTCAACCCGTCCACCACCAGATCGCGCCGGCGCTTGTACGCGGCAGCCATCGCCGCGCGCGCCGTCCTGCGGCCCGTCGAGCGCCGCCGCCGCCGCCGCCTGGCCCACGGTCGAGATGCCGGCCGTCGCCTGGCCCTGCACGTTCGTCATCGCCTTGATGAGCGGCTTCGGCCCGCCCGCGAAGCCGATGCGCCAGCCGGTCATGGCGTAGGTCTTGGACACGCCGCTGATCGTCAGCGTGCGGTCCTTCAGCGACGGATCGACCTCGGCGATGGTGTGGTGCTCGAAGCCGTCGAACACCAGATGCTCGTACATGTCGTCCGCCATGATCCACACATGCGGATGGCGCCGCATCACCGCAGCGATCGCGGCCAGCTCCTCGCGCGTGCAGGCGGCGCCCGTCGGGTTGTTCGGCAGATTGAGCATCAGCCATTTGGTGCGCGGCGTGATCGCCGCCTCGATGTCCTCGGGGCGCGGCTTGAAGCCGTTGTTCTGCGGGCAGTTCACGAACACCGGCTCGCCGCCGATGAGCTGCACCATCAGCGGATAGGCGACCCAGTACGGCGACGGGATGATCACCTCGTCGCCATCGTCGAGCGTCGCCATGAAGGCGCTGAACAGCGCCTGCTTGGCGCCGTTGCAGACGATGATCTCGCCGTCCGGCGATATAGTCGAGATCGTTGTCGCGCTTGAACTTGCGCGCGACCGCCTCCTTCAGCGCGCGGGTGCCGTCCTGCGGCGGATATTTCGTGTCGCCCTTGAGCGCCGCCTGATAGCCCGCCTCGATGGCGTGGCGCGGCGTGTCGAAATCGGGCTCGCCGATCGCCAGCGAGATGACGTCGATGCCCTGCGCGCGCAGCTCGCGCGCGCGGATCGACATCTGGATCGACGAGGCGACCTGGGTACGGTTCAGCCGTTGCGCGAGAGCGGGCATGATGTCCTCAGTGCAGCGCTTGGCAGAAACGCTGGATGCGCGTGCAGGCCTCGCGGAGCGATTCCTTGTCGGTCGCGTAGCTGATGCGGAAATGCCCGGGATAGCAGAACGCCGCGCCATGCACGGCGGCGACGCCCTCCTCCTCCAGCAGCGCGGTGACGAACGCCTCGTCGTCGTCGATCTTCTTGCCGCCCTTGCTGGTCTTGCCGATGCAGCCGTGCACGCTCGGATAGACGTAGAACGCGCCCTCCGGCTTGTGGCAGTTGATCCCGGCGAGGCGTTCAGCATCTCCACCACCATGTCGCGGCGCTGCTCGTACTCCGCGACCATCGGCGGGATCGAATCCTGCGAGCCTTCCAGCGCCTCCAAGGTGGCGGCCTGGCCGATCGAGGAGGCGCAGGCGGTGGACTGGCTCTGCAGCTTGTCCATCGCCTTGATGAGATGCGCGGGCGCCGCCGCGTAGCCGATGCGCCAGCCGGTCATCGCGTAGGTCTTCGACACGCCGTTCATCGTCACCGTGCGGTCCTTCAGGCGCGGCTCGACCTGCACGATGGTGGCCGGCTTGAAGCCGCCATAGGCGAGCTTCTCGTAGATGTCGTCCGTCGCGATCCAGACCTCCGGGTGACGCAGCAGCACGTCGCAGATCGGCCGCAGCTCCTCGGCGTTGTAGGCCGCACCCGTCGGATTGCACGGGTTGTTCAGCATGAACCACTTGGTGCGCGGCGTGATCGCCGCTTCCAGATCCTCGGCGCGCAGCTTGAAGCCGTTGTTCTGGCCGCACGGCACGAGCACGGGCGTGCCCTCGGCGAGCGAGACGATGTCGGGGTAGCTGACCCAGCACGGCGAGGGGATGATCACCTCGTCGCCGGGGTCGAGGGTCGCGACCATGCAGTTGAAGATCACCTGCTTGCAGCCCGAGGAGATGATGACCTCCTCGGCGGTGCAGTCGATGCCGTTCTCGCGCTGGAACTTGGCCGCGACGGCGCGGCGCAGCGCGGGCGTGCCGGCGACGTCGGTGTATTTCGTCTCGCCCGCCTCGATGGCACGGATCGCCGCGTCCTTGATGTTGCGCGGCGTGTCGAAATCGGGCTCGCCGGCGGCGAGCCCGATCACGTCCCGCCCGGCCGCCTTGAGGGCGCGCGCCTTGCCGGCGACCCCCATTGTCTGGCTCGGGCTGATGCGGTTCAGGCGGGCAGCGATGAGGCTCATGGCGGTGCCGGTCATTCCTGGTGCGACGGGAAGCGGCGGACCCTAGCGAAGCGGCGTGCGAGCGGCAACGGGCAAGCGTCGGGCCAGCCATGCGCCGAGCAGCGCCAGCAGCACGAGCGCGAGCACGACCGTCGCCAGCGCGTTCATCTCGGGCGTGATGCCGAGCCGCATGGCAGAGAACAGCACCATCGGCAGGGTGGATGCGCCCGGCCCGGAGACGAAGCTCGCCACCACCACGTCGTCGAGCGACAGGGTGAAGGCGAGCAGCCAGCCCGAGACCAGGGCAGGCGCCATCAGCGGCAGGGTGACGGTGAGAAAGGCTCGCCAGGGCGAGGCGCCGAGATCCATCGCCGCCTCCTCCAGTTCCGTCCCGGCATCGGCCAGGCGCGCCTGGACCACGACCGCGACATAGGCGAGCGCGAAGCTGGCATGGGCGATGGCGATGGTGGAGGCACCTCGCTCGGCGGGCCAGCCGATCAGGCGTTGCGCGACCACGAACAGCAGGAGCAACGAGAGGCCGACGATGACGTCCGGCAGCACGAGCGGTACGGAGAGAGTTGCCGCGAAAGCCGCGCGGCCGCGGAACCGGCCGAAGCGGGCCAGCGCGTAGCCGGCCGCCGTGCCGATCAGCGTGGCGATGGTGGCGGAGAGCGCCGCGATCCTCAGCGAAAGCAGCGCCGCCGAGACCAGCGGCGCATCATGCCAGAGCGCCACGTACCAGCGCCAGGAGAAGCCGCTCCAGACCGTCAGCAGCCGGGAGTCGTTGAAGCTGAAGGCGACCAGCAGCGCGATCGGGATGTAGAGGAAGGCGTAGCCGCCGATGAGGCACGCGGGCAGGAATCCGCGGCACAACCCCCTCACCCAACCCTCTCTCTCCCAAGCAAGGGGGAGAGGGCCTTTCTTCTCCCTCTCCCGCGTGCGGGAGAGAGCCGGGGTGAGGGCCCTCCCCTGCCGCCACTGCCAAACCGCCGCCGGCACCAGCAGCACGAGCAGCAGCACGCAAGCCAGCGCCGAGGCGGTCGGCCAGTCGTGGTTGAGGAAGAACTCGCCCCACAGCACCCGACCCACCGTTTCGGCGCCCGGCCCGCCGAGCAGTTCCGGGATCACGTACTCGCCCATCGCCGGGATGAACACGAGAAGAAACCCCGCCCACACACCCGGCAGCGAGAGCGGCAGCACCACGTCAAGGAACACGCGCCAGGGCGGGGCGCCGAGATCCGCGGCCGCCTCCTCGAGCGCCGGGTCGCGCCTCGACAGGCGGGCGTAGAGGGGCAGGACCATGAAGGGCAGGTAGCAATAGGCGATGCCCACGTACATCGCGAAGTCGGTGTAGAGCAAATGCAGCGGCGCGCGGATCAGCCCGGCCCGGAGCAGGACGGCGTTGATCCAGCCCTCGTCCCTCAGCAGGCCGATCCAGGCGATGATGCGCAGGAGAAAGCCGGTCCAGAACGGTAGGATCACCAGCATCAGCAGCACGGATCGCCAGCGTCCGGGAGCCCGCGCGATGGCGAGCGCCATCGGGTAGCCGATCACCAGGCAGGCGACCGAGGAGACCAGCGCCACCTTGAGGCTGAGCAGGAAGGCGGCGGCGTAGTAGTCGTCCGCGATCAGGCCGAGAAAGCTCGCCGGATCGAAGGCGGGGACGAACGGCGGGACGCCCTCCGTCGGCCGCGCGAAGGCGATCGCCAGCACGATCGCCATCGGCAGCACGAGGAACACCGCGAGCCACGCCCAGGGCAGGACGAGCACCCAGGCACGTCCGGTCGTCCGCCCCGACGCCGAAGTCAGCCCTTCTGCGCGGCCGCGAGCGCCGCGTCCTTCTCCTGGGCGCGCTTGACCGCCGGCCGGTCCGCGATGCGGCGCACGTAGTCCATGATCTCGGGTCGCTCGGGGACCAGTTTGAACGCGGTGGTCCAGCCGAGTGCGGTGCCCCAGAGGATGTCGGCCGCCGAGGCGCTATCGCCCAGCAGGTACGGGTGCTTCGCGAGGGGTGCTGCGATCGTCTCGATCACGCTGTCGAATTCGCCGTACGGGCTCATCGCGCGACGGCCAGGATCGCGGTTGAGGGCGCGATCGACCACGGCGGGCTCGAAGCTCGCGGCATAGAACACCAGCCAGCGCAGATACGGGCCGCGCCGTGCGTCGCCGAGAGGCGGTGTGAGCCCCGCCTCCGGGAACAGATCGGCGAGGTGGAGGAAGATCGCCACCTGCTCGGTGACGATCGCGCCGGAGGCATCCCGCAGCGTCGGCACCTTGGCCATCGGATTGATCGCGCGAAAGGCGGGCGCCAGGTGCTCGCCCTTGGTCTGGTTGAGCAATTCGAGCGTGTACGGCGCGCCGAGTTCCTCGAGCAGCGCCAGCGCGCCCGAGGATCGGGTGTGCGGCGTGTGGAACAGGGTGACGGTCTTGTCGGTCACAGCTGAATCTCCTTGGTCCGTGTCATGTGTCGGGTCACTCGGTCAGCAGGATGCAGGCTTCCGGCGCGAAGGACACGCGCACGATTTCGCCGGCGGTCGGGAGATTGATCAGGGCGCCGTGGGACAGAGGCCGCGTGACCCGCAATATGCCGCCGTTCGGCAGGCGCAGCGTGCAGGAGATCGCTTCGCCGCGATAGGCGGTCTCGGCGATTGGCGCGGAGAAGACGTTGGGCGGCGCGGCCGAGCCGAGCGCGATGCGCTCCGGGCGGATCGCCAGGAACACGCTCTCGCCCTCTCCGCGCGGCGCGGGATGGCTGGCCCGGACCAGGCCGAGGCCCGCTACCTCTAGAAGCGACCCGTCGGCCTCGCTCCGCCGGACGATGGCGGGCAGCACGTTGGCGGCGCCGAGGAACTCGGCCACGAAGCGGTTCGCAGGGTTTTCGTAGATTTCGGCCGGCGCGCCGATCTGCGCCAGCCGCCCCTCGTGCATCACGCCGATGCGCGTGCCCATGCTCATCGCCTCCTCCTGGTCGTGCGTGACCAGGATGAAGCTCGTGCCGAGCGTTCGCTGCACCCCCATCAGCTCGGTGCGGGTCTGCTCGCGCAGGCCCCGATCGAGCGCCGATAGCGGTTCATCGAGCAGCAGCAGGCGCGGACGACGGGCGAGCGCACGGGCAAGTGCCACGCGCTGCTCCTGGCCGCCGGAGAGCTGCGCGGGTCGGCGCGGCCCGAACCCGGCGAGTTGCACGAGGTCGAGCATCTCCTGCACCCGCACCGCGATCTCGGCGCGCGGCAGCCGGTCCTGCCGCAGGCCGAAGCCGATATTGCGCGCGACATTCATGTGCGGGAACAGCGCATAGGACTGGAACATCGTGTTCACCGGCCGCCGGTGCGGCGGCAGTCCGCCGAGATCCTGCCCGTCGAGCAGGATGCGGCCCGCGTCCGGCCGCACGAAGCCCGCGATGCAGCGCAGCAGCGTCGTCTTGCCCGACCCCGACGCGCCCAACAGCACGAAGATTTCGCCAGGCTCGACGGCAAGATCGAGCCCGGCCAGCGCCGCGACGCTGCCGTAACGCTTGACCAGCCCCTCGACCCGCAGCAGCGGCAACGCGCTCAGCGCCCGGCCTTGAAGCGCGCCCACAGGCGCGTGCGCGCCCGCTCCGCCGACGGCGGCACCGCGCCCACGGTGAAGAACCCCGCCATCTGCGCCGGCGGCGGATAGATGTCGGGGTCGTCGGCGATCGCCGGGCGAATGTCCGGCCGGCTCGCGGGGATCGCGTTGGCGTAGCGCACCTGGTTGGTGATCCCGGCCATCACCGCCGGGCGCAGCACGAAGTCGATGAACGCCAGCGCCTCGTCCCGATGCGGCGCGTCCGCCGGCATCGCCAGCATGTCGAACCAGAGCTGGGCGCCCTCGCGAGGTGAACTATAATGCACATGCACCCCGCGCCCTGCCTCGTCGGCCCGCGCCGCCGCCTGAACTATATCTCCGGAGTAGGAGAACACGAGGCAGGTCTCCCCGCCGGCGATGGCGTTGACCGCGGCGCTGGAGGCGAAATTGCGGATGAACGGACGGATGCCCATGAGCACCGTCTCCACCGCGGCGAGGTCCGCCGTCGCGGTGCTGTTGGGATCGCGCCCGGCGTAGCGCAGCACGCTCGGGATCACGTCGGTGGCGGAGTCCAGCATGGTGATGCCGCAGGGCGCGATCCGCCGCGCGTTCTCCGGGCGGAACAGCAAATCCCAGCTGTCGAGCGGCGCGTCAGGCGCCAGCGCGCGGACCTTGTCCGGGATCATCCCGAGCCCGATGGTGCCCCACAGATAGATCGCACCGTAGCGGTTTCCCGGATCCGACGTCGCCACGCGCTGCATCAGCCCCGGATCGAGCCCCGCCCAATGCGGCAGCCGAGCGCGATCGAGCGGCCGCAGGGCGCCGGCGCGGATCAGCCGGGAGAAGGTCGGCTCGCTGGTCGGCACCACCACGTCGTAGCCGGAATGGCCGGCCAGCAGCTTGCCCTCCAAAGCCTCCAGGCTGTCGAACACGTCATATCGGACATGAATGCCGGTCTCCGCCTGGAACCGCTCGATCGCGGCGGGGTCGATGTAGTCGGTCCAGTTGTAGACGTTGACCACCCGCTCCTCGGCGAGCGCCGGGGAGATCAGCAGCATCGCCAGAAGAAGCAAGCCGATCCCTCTCATCCGTGTCTCCTCGACGCGCGCATGGCCGATTGACAGTAGACCCGGTTTGACTTCCGATGTCGTCGCAGACGCATCGAACGCGACGCAAAATGTCTCGCGGGAGGACAGCCATGGCACCGAGCTTCAGAGAAGCCGCCTATGCTCTGTCGATTGCATTGTCGGGCCTGTTGGTCTCGGCCGGCGGCGCACCAGCGCAGACCCCGGCCGCCGCTCCCGCGTCGGGGGATGCCGGGCTGGCGGGGGCTCCGGCGCCCGAGCGGGTGCAGCCGTGGGGCCTGCCTCCGCCGCCGCCCGGCATCGGGCCGGTTTCGCTGTTCGCCGACATCCACGACACGCCGCAGGGCAAGTTCCTGGAAGGCGGCGCCTTCGACGAGGCGGGCAATTTCTGGTTCGTCGCCATCGGCAGCGGATGGGTGTCCTACCTGACGCCGGATGCCAAGCTGGTTCCCGTGTTCAACTGCAACCCGCCGGGGGATCTCGGCTTCCTGTGCGAGCCGCAGGGGACGCGCTGGCACAACGGCAAGCTCTATCTGACGACGCGCCATCTCGGCATCCTGGTCTATGATCCGCAGACCAAGCACCTGAGCCCCCTGGTCACGACCTACCGCAACCAGCTCTTCAAGGGCCCGAACGACCTCGACTTCGACGCCGAGGGCAATCTGTATTTCACCGATCCCTGGGGGACCGGCGCTGGACCGGAGACGGCGGACCAGGCGGGTGCGGTGTATCAGTATTCCACCGATGGGGTTCTCCGACGCATCATCTCGACCGGGCGTTTCCCCAACGGCATCGCCGTGTCGCCGGATAACGGCACGCTGGCCGTCGCCGACTATGCCGCCAATCGGATGCTCTACTACTCGTTCCTCAACGGTCCGAACGCGGCCTGCACCCAATGCGCCAAGGACCCGGCGCACCAGACGTTCTTCTTCGCCACGAGCGGCAGCTTCAATCCCGGCAACGGCGGCCCGGACGGCATCCACTACGACGTGAAGGGCAATCTTTGGGCCCAGCTGGGCATCGGCGGGATCATCGAATACGACCCGAGGGGCATCATTCTCGGCTACGTGCCGCTGCCGAACGGCGACGCATCGGCCACCAACTTCGCCTTTGGCGGCCCGGACAATCAATACATCTACATGGAAGGCGCGGTCAGCGGCACCGTCTGGCGCTTCAAGGCCCCCCACCCTGGACTGATCGGACCGGGCGGAGTGCGATTACAGGCGCAACCCTGATTTGGTGTTCAATGTCATCTGACAAAACACTTGATATTGCTTGGCGTCCCGTACGGGATTCGAACCCGTGTTACCAACGTGAAAGGCTGGTGTCCTGGGCCTCTAGACGAACGGGACAGCGGGCGCGTGGGTAGCGGAGGGTCTGGTAGGGGTCAAGCCAAGCGGGCCGCGCCAGGTATCAGACCAGTGCGGCGTCGGAGATCACGAAGCCCGCGTTGACCGCGCCGTTCCATTCCTCGGCGCGCAGATAGCCGGCGAGATGCAGCGGCACGCGGCCCGGTCAGCAGCGCCTCGGCGAGGCCGCCCTCGCGGGCGCGGAACAGCATCGCCTTGAGGCGCATCGCCGCCGCCCTCGCCCTCGATGAAGGCGCGGATCGCCGTTCCCTCCCGGCCCACGCGGTCGGCCCGCATCACGCGGGCGCGCTGAAGCACGAAAATCGGCTCCTCGTTGCCGTTGCCGAACGGCGCCAGCCGCGAAATCTGCTGCGCCAGCTCCGTCGTCGCGCCCGGCACCGCCAGCGCGCCCTCCACCGTCAGGTCGGCGGCGCGAGGGCAGCGCCGAGGCGGCGGCGAGCCGCTCGTTGAGGAGCGCGTGGAAATCGCCGCAGGCGCTCGGCGCTCGGAGCGAAAACCCCGCCGCCATCGCGTGCCCGCCGCCGGTGGTGAGAATCCCAGCCTGCCGCGCCGCGATCACCGCCGCCCCGAGATCGAGCCCCGGCACCGAGCGGCCCGACCCGCGCGCCAGCCCGTCGGCGACCGCCGCGACGCAGGCCGGGCGGTTGAACCGCTCCTTGATCCGCCCCGCCACGATCCCGACCACGCCGGGATGCCATTGCGCGCCGGCAGACCAGCAGCGCCGCGTGTCCGGCCTCCGCCTGCTCGGCGGCGGCGCGCAACGCGTCCTCCAGCATCGCCGCCTCCACCTCCTGGCGCTGCCGGTTCACCGCGTCGAGCGTGGCGGCCAGCGCGCGCGCCTCGACCGGATCCTCGCAGAGCAGCAGGCGCAGCCCGAGATCGGCCTCGCTGATCCGCCCGGCGGCGTTGATCCGCGGGCCGAGGCCGAAGCCGCAGGTGAAGGCGGTCGGCCGGTCCCTCGTCTGCGCCACTTCCAGCAGCGCCGCGATGCCCGGCCGCGCGCGGCGCGCCATCACCTTCAGCCCCTGGCAGACCAGCGCGCGGTTGAGGCCGATCAGCGGCATCACGTCGCACACCGTCGCCAGCGCCACGAGATCGAGCAGGTCCGAGCAGCGTCCGGCTCCGGCCGGGTCTGCGAAGAAGCCGCGCGGCGCAGATGGCGCACGGTCGCGACGGCGGTGAGGAACGCGACCGCCGCGGCGCAGAGCGAGGTCAGGCCCGGAGCCGCAATCGAGCCGGTTCGGGTTGACCGTCGCGACGATCGGCGGCGGCGGCCCTTCCGCCTTGTGGTGGTCGAGCACCACCACGTCGGCCCGGCCGTGGACCGCCGCGCAGCGCCTCGGCGGCGGCGGTGCCGCAATCGACGCACACGACCAGGCTGGCGCCGCGCGTCGACGAGCGAGAGCAGCGCCGGGCCGTTCGGGCCGTAGCCCTCGGCCATCCGGTCCGGCACATGGTACAGCACCGGACAGCCGAGCTCGCGCAGCAGCGTCAGCATCAGCGGCGCCGCTGCACGCGCCGTCCACGTCGTAGTCGCCGAACACCGCGACCGTCTCGCCGCGGATCGCGGCGCGCGCGATGCGCTCGGCCGCCACGTCCATGTCCGCCATCAGCGACGGATCGGGCAGCAGCGCGCGCAAGGTGGGCTCGAGGAAATGCGCCGCCTCCTCGATGCCGACGCCGCGCGCCGCGAGCAGCCGGCCGACGATCTCCGGAACCCCGTGGCGCTGCGCGATGCCGAGGCCGATCGCGGTGCTCCGCGTCGCGCCAGATCCAGCGCCGTCCGCTCAGGCTGCGGCCGACCCCGAGGGCGGGCTCCGCTCACGCAGCGCGTTCATCAGGACGACGGCGACCAGGTCTTCCGATCGAAATTGTGGTGCGCCTCCACGTAGCGGACGGTGCCGGACTTGCTGCGCATCACCATCGAGTGCGTGATCGCGCCGTGGCCGAAGCGGCGCACGCCCTGCAGGATGGAGCCGCCGGTCACGCCGGTCGCGGCGAACATCACGTCGCCCTTGGCCATTTCCTCGACGCTGTATTTGCGCTGCGGATCGCTGATGCCCATGCCGCGCGCCCGCTCGATCTGCGCCTCATCCTCGTACATCAGCCGGCCCTGCATCTGGCCGCCGATGCAGCGCAGCGCCGCGGCGGCGAGCACGCCCTCCGGCGCGCCGCCCGAGCCCAGGTAGAGATCGACGCCGCTCTGCGGCATCGCGGTGGCGATCACGCCGGCCACGTCGCCGTCGCCGATCAGCATGATCCGCGCGCCCGCCTCGCGGCACTTGGCGATCATTTCCTTGTGCCGATCCCGCTCGAGGATGCAGACGACGAGATCGGCGATGCTGCACCGCTTCGCCTGCGCGAGATTGCGCAGGTTGAGCCCCGGCGAGGCGTCGAGATCGACCACGTCCTCCGGCAGCCCGCCGCCGACGGCGATCTTGTCCATGTAGATGTCGGGCGCGTGGAGAAAATTGCCGTGCTCGGCGAGCGCCACCGTGGCGAGCGCGTTGGGGCCGCCCTTGGCGGTGATCGTGGTGCCCTCCAGCGGATCGACGGCGATGTCCATCGCCGGTCCGCCCTGCCCGACCTTCTCGCCGATATAGAGCATCGGCGCCTCGTCCATCTCGCCCTCGCCGATCACCACCGTGCCCGTCGATGGCGACCTGGTCGAACGCGTTGCGCATCGCCTCCACGGCGGCGCCGTCCGCCTCGTTCTTCTGGCCGCGCCCGATCCAGCGCGACGCGGCGAGCGCGGCGGCCTCGGTGACGCGCACCAGCTCCAGCGCCAGGTTGCGATCGGTGATCGCGGCCGGGTCCGGCGGTGCCGCGTTGTCCATCGTCGTGCTCTCCCCTGGAACCGTTCAGGCCGGCTCGATGCGGATCAGCGTCGGCGCTTCCAGCACGGCGTCGAGTCGCCGCGATCCGCTGCAGCGCCGCGCGCATCGCGGCCTCGTTGGTCTCGTGCGTCACCAGCACCACCGGCACCGCCTCGCCCGGGCTGCGGCCGCGTTGCAGCATCGATTCGAGCGAGACGCCGCTGTCGCGCAGCACCGCCGTCACGTCGGCGATCACGCCGGGCCGGTCCACCACCATCAGCCGCAGGTAGTAGGCGCCGACAATGCGCCGACATCGGCACCGACGGCGCGTCGGACAGCGCGCCGGAGGCCGCGCCCCACACCGGGGTCGTGCGGCCGCGCGCGATGTCGATCAGGTCCGCGACGACGGCGGACGCGGTCGGCCCGGCGCCCGCGCCGCGCCCCTCCAGCATCACGCGGCCGACGAAATCGCCCTCGGCGACCACCGCGTTGAACACGCCGTCGACGCCGGCCAGCGGCGAGGCTTGCGGCACCATGCAGGGATGCACCCGCGCCTCGATGCCGTCCTCGGTCTGGCGCGCGATGCCGAGCAGCTTGATGCGGTAGCCGAACTCGCCGGCGAAGCCGATGTCGAGCGCGGAGATCGCGCGGATGCCCTCGACATGCACCGCCTCGAACGCCACCGGCCGGCCGAACGCGAGCGCCGCGAGGATCGCCAGCTTGTGCGCGGCGTCGATGCCGTCGATGTCGAAGGACGGGTCGGCCTCCGCGTAGCCGAGCTTCTGCGCGTCGGCCAGCACCTCGGCGAACTCGCGCCCGCGCTCGCGCATCACCGTCAGGATGTAGTTGCAGGTGCCGTTGAGGATGCCGGCGACGCGGGAGATGCGGTTGCGCCGCCAGCCCCTCGCGCAGCGCCTTGATGACCGGGATGCCGCCCGCGACCGCCGCCTCGAAGGCCAGCGGCACGCCAGTCGTGCTCGGCCAGCGCGGCGAGCTCCGCGCCGTGCACCGCGATCAGCGCCTTGTTCGCCGTGACGACCGGCTTGCGCTGCTCCGAGCGCCGCCTCGCACCAGATCCCGCGCCGGTCCCTCCGAGCCGCCGATCACCTCCACCACCACATCCACCGCCGGATCGGCGGCGAGCGCCACCGGATCGTCGTACCAGCGCAGCCCGCCGAGCGGCACGCCGCGGTCGCGCGTGCGGTCGCGGGCGGAGACGGCGGTGACGGCGATCGGCCGTCCGGCGCGCGCCGCGACCAGCTCCGCGTTGTCGCGCAGCAGCTTCAGCACGCCGCGCGCCGACCGTGCCGAGGCCGGCGACGGCCACCGAAAGCGGCCGGGTCATGCGCGAGACGGCGCTGAGCACGGGCTCGGCCGGCGCGCCGTTATCCGTCTGCAGGAAGGCGCGGATGTTGCGCACGGCCTGGCGCAGCCGGTGCGTGTTCTCGACCAGCGCGATCCGCACGTGCCCGTCGCCGTGCTCGCCGAAGCCGATGCCCGGCGCCACGGCGACCTTCGCGCGTGCGAGCAGCAGCTTGCTGAACTCGACGCTGCCCATGATGCGCGAAAAACGCGGCGGGATCGGCGCCCAGGCGAACATCGAGCCCTCCGGGCACGGCACGTCCCAGCCCGCCGATCGCAGCCCGCGGATCAGCACGTCGCGGCGCTCGCGGTAGAGATCGCGCATCTGCTGCACGCAATCCTGCGGCCCGTTCAGCGCGGCGACGGCGGCGACCTGGATCGGCGTGAAGGCGCCGTAGTCGAGATACGACTTCATCCGGGTGAGCGCGGTGATGAGCCGCGGATTGCCGGCCGCGAACCCCATCCGCCAGCCCGGCATCGAATAGGTCTTGGACAGGCTGGTGAACTCGACCGCGATGTCCTTCGCCCCCGGCACCTGCAGGATCGACGGCGGCGGCTTGTCGCCGAAATAGATTTCCGCGTAGGCGAGGTCCGACATCACCCAGATCTCGTGCTGGCGCGCGAACGCGACGATCTCGCGATAGAACTCGATGTCCGCGAGATAGGCCGTCGGGTTGGAGGGGAAGTTGACGATCAGCGCGGTCGGCTTCGGCACCGAGTGGCGCACCGCGCGGTCGAGCGCGCGCAGCATGTCGTCGTCCGGCGTCGCGGGCACGCTGCGCACCGAGGCGCCGGCGATGATGAAGCCGAACTGGTGGATCGGGTAGGACGGGTTCGGCACCAGGATCGTGTCGCCCGGACTGGTGATCGCGGCGGCGAGATTGGCCAGCCCCTCCTTGGAGCCGAGCGTCGCGATCACCTCGGTCTCGGGGTCGAGCCGCGACGTCGAAGCGGCGCGCGTAATAGCCGGCCAGCGCGCGGCGCAGGCCCGGAATGCCCTTGCTCACGGAGTAGCGGTGGGTGCGCGGGTCCTGCACCGCTTCCACCAGCTTGGCGACGATGTGCGGCGGCGTCGGGCTGTCCGGGTTGCCCATGCCGAGGTCGATGACGTCCTCCCCCGCGCCCCGCGCGCGCGCCTTGGCCGAGTTCACCTCGGCGAACACGTAGGGGGGCAGGCGGCGGATGCGGTGGAATTCGTCGGACATCGGAGTTCTTCGCGACAGCGATTGACTATTCTATCAGACGCGCAACGCCGCCGACGACCAGCGGCTTGCGCATCGACGCGCACGGAAGCGGCGGGCACGCCATCCGTCGCCAGCGCCGCGGCCATCGCCTGGGCGCGACTCAGCGCCAGGGTGAGCGCCCCCGACTGCGCTTGTGGATCGGCCGAAGCCGCCTCGCCGAATCCCGTCACCAAGACCGTGGCGCTCTTCCGGCTTCCGGCGAGCGCCTTCAGCGCGGCGGCGGAATCGGCCGGCAGCACCGCCGATCCCGGCTCGAAAGCGACCGGCACCGGCTGGCCGACCTCCTTGGGCGGCTGTCGCCACGGCAGCGGGCTTCGGCGGCGCGGTCGGCGGCGGGCTGGGCCGCGCGATCGCCGAGGTGGGCGCGCCGGGAAGGGTGGGAGGCATGGGCGGCGTGGTGGGCAAGGCCGGCGCCGCCGCGGCGTCTTGCGGGCTCGTGGAGCCGGGAACGTCCGAGCCCGGCGGCGGCGCGAGCGGTGCGCTGCCCACCGGCCCGACCGGCGCCTGGTTGGGCGGGGTGGCACTCTTGGGGGGCGGCGGCGCGGGCGGGGCGGTCGCCGCGTCCAGCGAGGCGCTGGCCGCATCGGCCGAGGCGGCCGGCGCGGGCGGCGGCGCGGAGCCACGGCCGAACAAAGCCGGGCGAGGCCGTGGGCGAGGATGGATCGGGCAGCGGCGCCGAGGCGGCGGCGTACTGTGCGTTGGCACGGTCCGCCACCAGCGCGTCGGCGATCTGCTGGTGCAGCTTCATGTCCGGCGAGGCGGGCTTGGCGGGGACGGTGGCGAGGTTTGGGTAGGCCTGGTCGGCGCCCGGCGGCGGCGGGCGCTGCTCGGCGATGGCGCCGCCCTGCAGCCCGTGCCACCACTCCACCGGATTGATCGAACTCGGCAGGGACGAGCACCCCGAGAGCAGCCCGAGCACTGCCAGCGCCGTTGAAAATCGGCAACCGACACCCTTGATCTTACCTCTGGGGACGATCCTCCCCTCGTGCCGCGCCTCCTGGAGCTGCGCCCCGAGAGGTTGCGCCCCGCTTCCGCTTATCATACGTCGAACCGCTCCCACTCTGTTGCGCCGGTTTAGCGGCTGACGGTGCGGACGGAAAGGATGCCCGATGGCCGAGCCGGAAAAACCCGAAGCCCCCACTTTCAAGCTGCCCGACCCGGCGGTGATCACCCGCTCGATGGCGGACGTCGCCGAACGCTCGCAGCGCATCGTCGGCGAGTGGCTGAAACGGCAGGCGCAGGAGAAGAAGAGCCCGGACCCGCTCAACATCGGCAGCGCCTTCCTGGAGATGACGGCGCGGCTGATGGCCAATCCCGCGACCCTCATGCAGGCGCAGATCGGCTTCTGGCAGGACTACCTGACGCTCTGGCAGAACACCGCCCGGCGGATGATGGGGATGGAATCCGCCGCCGGTCATCGACGCCCCGCCCGGCGACCGCCGCTTCAAGGACGACGCCTGGCGTGAGAACGAGGTGTTCGATTTCATCAAGCAATCCTACCTGCTCTCCGCGCGCTACGTGCAGGACGTGGTCACGCATGTCGACGGGCTCGATCCCAAGACCGCGCAGAAGGTCGACTTCTACTCGCGCCAGTTCGTCGACGCGATGAGCCCGAGCAATTTCCTGTTCACCAACCCCGAGGTGCTGCGCAAGACGGCCGAGAGCGGCGGCGAGAACCTGCTCAAGGGGCTGAACAACCTGCTCACCGACCTCGAGCGCGGCAAGGGCCAGCTGCGCATCAAGATGACCGATACGGAGGCGTTCAAGTTCGGCGAGAACATCGCCATCACGCCCGGCAAGGTCGTCTACCAGAACGACCTGATGCAGCTCATCCAGTACGCGCCCGCCACCGACAAGGTGCTCAAGCGCCCGCTGCTGATCGGCCCGCCCTGGATCAACAAGTTCTACATCCTCGATCTCCGCCCGCGGAACAGCTTCGTCAGGTGGGCCGTCTCGCAGGGCCACACCGTGTTCATCATCAGTTGGGTCAACCCCGACGAACATCTCGCTGAGAAGAGCTTCGGGGACTACATGACCGAGGGCTATCTCGCCGCCCTCGACGCGATCGAGCAGGCCACCGGCGAGCGCGAGGTCAACGCGATCGGCTACTGCCTGGGCGGCACCCTGCTCGCCAGCACGCTGGCCTGGATGGCGGCCAAGGGCGATGATCGCATCAAATCCGCGACGTTCTTCGTCACCATGATGGATTTCCATGAGGCGGGCGAACTCGGCGTGTTCATCGACGAGGAGCAGCTCAAGTCGCTCGAGGACAAGATGAACCAGCGTGGCTATCTCGAAGGCAGCGAGATGGCGACGACGTTCAACATGCTGCGCGCCAACGACCTGATCTGGTCGTTCGTGGTGAACAACTACCTGCTCGGCAACGAGCCCTTCCCATTCGACCTGCTGTACTGGAACAGCGATTCGACGCGGATGCCGGCACGGATGCACAGCTTCTACCTGCGCAAGATGTACCAGGAGAACCTGCTGGCACAGCCCGGCGGCATCACGCTGAACGGCGAGGCGATCGACCTCGGCCGCATCAGGACGCCGTCCTATTTCCTGTCCACGCGCGAGGACCACATCGCGCCGTGGAAATCCACCTATCGCGGCACGCAGCTGCTCGGCGGCGAGAAGCGCTTCGTGCTGGCCGCCTCGGGCCACATCGCCGGCGTGGTCAACCCGCCGGACAGCGGCAAGTACAACCACTGGATCAACACCGACCTGCCGCCTGACGCCGAGAGCTGGTTCCAGGGTGCGACCGAGATGGCGGGTTCCTGGTGGCCGGACTGGCAGCGCTGGATCACGGCACTCGACAAGACCCAGGTGAAGGCCCGCAAACCCGGCGACGGCAAGCTCAAGCCGATCGAGGATGCCCCAGGCAGCTACGTCGCGGTGCGGCTGACCTGACCAGCGGCGCCCGCCTAACCGTTCTGTGGCTCTGGCCCGGCTGACGGACGGGCACGCGTGACGATTTCATCGTTTCCTAAGATTTTCGAGCAAGCTTGGGCGCGGACGCAGGTGCCAAGGAGGCCCTATGCACGATACCGCCCTCGAGTTCGGCCGCGCTTTCTTCGCGACATATCTGCCCCGGGAGGGAAATCCCTCTATTCTGGACGTCGGCTCGCAAGACATAAACGGGTCGCTACGTGCCTGCGCACCGAGTGACGCGGTATATGTCGGCGTCGATATGGTGGCCGGGAAAGGGGTGGACGTTGTACTGGAGGATCCGCACGTCCTGCCTTTTGCCGATCAGCATTTCGATGCGGTGGTCACGACGTCCTGCTTCGAACATGACCCGATGTTCTGGGTCACGTTCCTGGAAATCGTGCGCGTAACCAAAGATGGCGGCCACATCTACGTCAACGTCCCATCCAACGGATGGTACCATCGGCATCCTATGGACAATTGGCGCTTCTATCCCGACGCCGGCGTAAGCCTGCAGGACTGGGGCCGGAGGCAGGGCTATGGCGTCGAACTCTTGGAATCGTTCACCGGCCGCCGTCGCCGTGACGTTTGGAATGATTTCGTCATGGTGTTTCGCCGAGGTGACAGCTCCGCGCCCAGCGCGTACTTAGCCGACCTGTTTCCTGATGCCATGAATATTCGTCGTGGCAGCGCATTCGATTCCATAGGAAATTACCGTAAGGGAACAGAGGATCAAGAACTCATTGTTTCGCTCACCCAGGCCCTCCGGTCGCGGGATCGGCTCATAGCCGAAATGCAAAGCGTAATAGATATTTACGAGAAGGATCTATCGCCAATCGCAGGTTGACCGTCATGTTGATTCCGAACACCACCCTCTGCTTGATCGATACGCGCTACCACCTTCTATCCGAAGAGGCGGCGCGGCATTGCGATGCAGTTTGTGAGTTCGAGCACAAATTATACGTCTCGGATCGGCCCTGGGATGTCGATGGTTTCGCGTTTCATCCAGTCGCTCGGTTCGAATCGATCCACGATTACAATTATCTGATCGTCAATAAGCTAGCCGATTACGTCGAAACTGACCACGTCCTCATCGTCCAGTATGATGGGTTTATATCAAACCCCGAATGTTGGTCCCACATATTTCTTGATTGCGACTATATCGGCGCCCCTTGGCCGCAGTTTGCTACGCACAATGTCGGCAATGGCGGTTTCTCGTTGCGTTCTCGCCGCCTCTTGATGGCTTTGCGAGATATGGACGTTGAGCTTGATGGCCGACCGGAGGACATCGCCATCTGCCAGGTGTGGCGCGGCCACCTAGAACAGAGATACGGGCTCCGCTTCGCGGACACCGACTTGGCTCAACGGTTTTCCTACGAGGCCGGCCGAGCCACGGGACCGACCTTCGGATTCCACGGTCTGTATCATCTCAACCACCATTACAAAGGCTGCAAGGCGCGGTGGCTCGCCGAACAGCTCAGGCCAGAACACTTCAGCGGATGGCGTATAATATTTCTGATACTGGAGTACTTGCGAAGCGGCGAGACAGAGGAGGCCCGTGCGATCTTCCGAAAGGTTTGCGCCTATCAGACCTTGGATGAAATCTATCGGGTCGCGGATCACCTCGGACTGACCGATGATCTCGTGGGCGACCTATTCGGCCTTGCCCAGGAAAACCCGGAACCGGCCAACGGAACCTCCGGGTTGCTGTAGCAGCGCCACCTTGCGCCGCTCACCGGCACAGCGGGCATGTACCGTTGTCCTCGGGGAACCGCTGCAGCGCGGCGCGTTGGCTTGCAACGTTCGCAATTGGCAGGAAGGGCATGTCCGATAATCGGGCGAGCATCTGATCTGGCGGCCAGACGAACACGGGCGAGCGCAGCGCCGCCAAAGCGAGAGGCCGATCCCCTGCGGCGAGAGCGTTCGCCGCCCCGAGCAGGCCGTCCACCACCAGCTGCGATGGCGCGCCGGGCGCGATGCCGAGCGCCTGCCGCACCTCCTCGCGCGCCTGCAGCATCTGCCCCTTGGTGATCGGCGACATCGCGACCCAGCGCGGGCTGCTGGATAGTTGCCCGGCCAGATAGTCCACAGCCGCCGCGGCCCGCGCGGCGTCGATCGGATCATTGCGCGTCCGCGCAGGGTCGGCGAACGCCCATTGCGCCAGATTGATCGCGCCGACGTCGTTGTCCTCGAACAGGCCATACGCGTTGGGCGGCAGCCGAGCGGTGTCCGGCGGCGGCGCGATGGAGGCACATCCGGCCGCGAGCAGGCAGGCGAAAAGGATGAGCGGGCGTGATCGCATCGGGCCGGCTCAGCCGGCAGGGCGCAGCCCTGCCTTGAAGCGCGCAGCGAGCTCCACGTAGTGCTTCGCGTTGAAGTCGAAGCCCATGCGCTCCTCGGCCGACATCTTGCGCCAGAGCTTGGCGGGAGCGCCGCTCCACAGCTCGTTCGGCCCGATCACCTTGTTGTTGGTGAGCAGCCCGCCGGCGGCGAGCATCCCGCCCTCCTCGATCACCGCGCCGTCCAGCACCGTCGCCCCCATGCCGACGAAGGCGCCGTTCCTGAGCGTGCAGGCGTGGATGATGCAGGCATGGCCCACCGTCACGTCGTCACCGATGATGGTCGGGAACTCGCTGCCGTTGACGTGGATGATCGTGCCATCCTGGATGTTGGTGCGCGTGCCGACGTGGATGAAATTGGTATCGCCGCGCAGCACGCAGCCGAACCAGATTCCCGACCGTGGCCCGATCGTCACGTTGCCGATCACCGCCGCGGTCGGCGCGACCCAAGCGTCGGCGTCGATCGTCGGCGACACGCCCTCGAATTCATACAGCGGGCCGGACCCGAGATCACGCATGGACCGCCACCTCCTCCTGGCGCTGCGCCGCGCCGAGACCGAGCATCAGGCCGATGTTCTGCACCGCAGCACCCGACGCGCCCTTGCCGAGATTGTCGAGCCTTGCCACCAGTACCGCCTGCCGCAGCGCCTCGTTGGCGTAGACGCGCAGCTCCATCCGGTCGGTTCCATTCAGCGCCTCCGGTTCCAGCTTGCCGCCCGGTTCGGTGTCCCGCACCTGCACCAGCGCGCAGCCCCGGTAGCGCTCGTCCAGCACCGCCTGAAGCTCGGCGCCGGTCGGCTTGCCGGGCAGCGCATCCAGATGCAGCGGCACCGAGACCAGCATCCCCTGCCGGAAATGGCACACCGACGGCACGAAGATCGGCCGCCGTGTCAGGCCGCCGTAGCGTTGCGTCTCCGGCACGTGCTTGTGCTCGAGCCCAAGCGCGTACAACTCGAAGGCCGACCCGCCCGCGCCCTCATGCGCCTCGATCATCGACCGGCCGCCGCCCGAGTAGCCGCTGACCGCGTTGATCGTCACGGGAAAATCCGACGGCATCACGCCGGCATCGATCAGCGGGCGGATCAGCCCGATCGCACCGGTAGGATAGCAGCCCGGATTGGCGACCCGCCTCGACCGCGCGATGCGCTCGGCCTGCCCCGGCTCCATCTCCGCGAAGCCGTAGGTCCAGTCGGGATGCACCCGGTGCGCCGTGCTGGCGTCGAGCAGCTTGGGCCCCCGCGCGCCCAGCGCGTCGGCGAGCGCCGTCGACTCCCTCGCCGCCACGTCCGGCAGGCAGAGCACGACCAGATCGACCTCCGCCATCAACTCCTGCCGCGCGCCCGGATCCTTGCGGCGCTCGCCGGTCAGGCTGAGCAATTCAACCTCGGGCACGGCGAGCAAGCGCTCGCGGATGCCGAGCCCTGTCGTGCCAGCCTCGCCGTCGATGAATACTTTCGCCTTCGCCATGACCGATCTTCCTCGGAGGAACACGCATGGTCCCCTCTCCGGGAACCCGAACGCAAGAGGGGCGGCCCCGACGGAGCCGCCCCTCTGCAATGCAAACGCGGGGAAAAGCCCGTCAGCGCTTGCTGAACTGGAACGAACGTCGGGCCTTGGCGCGGCCGTATTTCTTGCGCTCGACCACGCGCGGGTCGCGGGTGAGGAAGCCGGCGACCTTCAAGATGCTGCGCAGCTCCGGCTCGTAGTTGGTCAGCGCCCGGCTGATGCCGTGCCGCACCGCGCCGGCCTGGCCGGACAGCCCGCCGCCGTTGACGGTGCAGAACACGTCGAACTGATTGTAGCGGTCGGCGACCAGGAATGGCTGGGTGATCAGCATCCGCAGCACGGGGCGGGCGAAATACTGGCCGACCCGCTTGCCGTTCACCATGATCTCGCCCTTGCCGGGTTTGACCCACACGCGCGCCACCGCGTTCTTGCGTCGGCCGGTGGCGTAGCTACGGCCGAGCGCGTCGCGCTTGGGCTCGCGCTTGAGCGGCGCGTCGGGACTCGGCACGGCCGTCGCGATGGCGAGATCCTTGAGGTCGGCAAGGGTGCGGGTCTGGATTCCGGACATGGTCTCAGCCCCTCTTGTTCTTGGGGTTCATGGCGGCGACGTCGAGCGTGCGCGGCTGCTGGCCGTCATGCGGGTGCTCGGCGCCCGCGTAGACATGAAGGTGCTTCATCTGCTTCCGCTGCAGGGGGCCGCGGGTGATCATCCGCTCGACCGCCTTCTCGACCACCCGCTCGGGATGCGCGCTGTCCAGCCGCTGCCCTAAGGTGCGACCCTTGATGCCGCCCGCGTAGCCGGTGTGGTAGTAGAACACCGACTGCTCGGCCTTGTTGCCGGTCAGCTTCACCTTGCGGGCGTTGACGATCACGACGTTGTCGCCGCAATCGACATGCGGCGTGAACTGCGGCTTGTGCTTGCCACGCAGCCGGTTGGCGACGATCGCGGCGAGACGCCCGAGCACCAGGCCCTCGGCGTCGATCAGCACCCAGTCCTTCCGAACCTCCGCGGGCTTGAGCGAGAGGGTGGTCTTCAGCATCGCTGCATCCTTCGGGAACAGGTGGCGGCTTATGGCCAGAAAGCCCCGCTGCGTCAAGCTTTCCACGGTGTGGTATAATAATACCACAGTTTGCGGGGGTCCGCCGAACGGCGCTAGCCTCCCCCCATGACCGAGCAACCCAAGCGTGGCCTCGCCCGCAACACCGCGAATTACGGCGACCGCGACTTCGCGCTTTATCTGCGCCGGTCCTTCGCCAAGTCGATGGGCTACTCGCAGGCCATGCTCGACCGGCCGGTGGTGGGCATCGTCGATACCGGCTCGGCCTACAACAACTGCCACCGCACGATGCCCGAGCTGATCGAGGCGGTGAAGCGCGGCGTGCTGGCTGCCGGGCGGCCTGCCCCTGCCCTTCCCGACGATCTCGCTGTGCGAGCCGTCGCTGTTCCCGACCTCCATGCACTACCGCAACCTCGCCGCCCTCGACACCGAGGCGATGCTGACGGCGCAGCCGATGGACGCGGCGGTGCTGGTCGGCGGCTGCGACAAGACGGTGCCGGCGCAGCTCATGGCCGCGGCGTCGGCCGACCTCCCCTGCGTGCAACTCGTCACCGGCCCGATGCTCGCGACCCCCTTCCAGGGCGAGCGCCTGGCCGCCTGCACCGATTGCCGCCGCTACTGGGCGCAGTACCCGCGCCGGCTGCCGTCTCGGGCGAGCGCATCGCCGAGATCGAGGGGCGGCTCGCGACCACCGCGGGCACCTGCGGCGTCATGGGCACGGCGAGCACGATGGCCTGTCTCGCCGAGACCTTGGGCATGATGCCGCTCGGCCACGGCTCGATCCCCGCGGTCCATGCCGACCGGCTGCGCGCCGCCGAGGACGCCGGCGCGCTGGCAGTCCAGCTGATCGAGCACCCGGTGCGCCCCTCGGCGATCATCACCGAGCACTCCGTCGAGAACGCGCTGCGCGTCCTGCTCGCGCTTGGCGGCTCGACCAACGCGCTGATCCACCTCACCGCCATCGCCGGCCGGCGCGGCATCCGCGTCGACCTCGACCGGCTCAACGCGCTGTCGGACGGCACGCCCGTGCTGGTCGACCTCAAGCCCACCGGCGAAGGCTACATGGAGGATTTCCACGCCGCCGGCGGGATGCCGGCGCTGCTGTGGGAGTTGCGCGACCTGCTGCATCTCGACACGCTCGATGTGACCGGCGCCGCGCTCGGCGATCGCCTCGCGGAGCCCGCCTTCGTCGATCGCCGATACATCCGCACCCGCGCCGAGCCGGTCTCCGAGGTAGGCGGGCTGGTCGCCCTGTCGGGCAGCCTCGCCCCCCGCGGCGCCATTCTCAAGCGCAGCGCGGCCACACAAGCCCTGTTCGAGACCGAGTCCCGCGCGGTGGTGTTCGACGGGCTGGAGGACCTCGCCGCCCGCGTCGACGATCCCGCGCTCGATGTGACGGCATCGGACCTCCTGGTGCTGAAGAATGCCGGCCCGCTGACCCCGGCCGGGATGCCCGAGGCCGGCTACCTGCCCATCCCGCAGAAACTCGCCCGAGCCGGGGTAAAGGACATGGTGCGGATCAGCGACTGCCGCATGTCGGGCACTGCCTTCGGCACTATCGTGCTGCACGTCACCCCCGAGGCCGCCGCCGGCGGCCCGCTCGCGCTGGTCGAGAGCGGCGACCGCATCCGTCTCTCGGTGCGCGAGCGCCGGCTCGATCTGCTGGTCGCCGACGACGTCCTCGCGTCCCGCCGCGCCGCCTGGCGTCCGCCCGCGACGCCGAAACGGGGTTGGGACCGGCTGGTGGCCGAGCAGGTGCTGCAAGCCGATGAGGGCTGCGATCTGTCCGTCCTGCGCGCGGGTGGCTGACCCGATCCCCGAGTCCGGCGTCCACGTGATCGGCGCCTCCGGCCGGACCGGCACCGCACTTTGCCGGGCGCTGCTTGCCGATGGCATCGCCGTCGTCCCGGTGGTGCGCGACCCGGCGAAATGGGCGGCCGTCGGACGTGGCACCGCGCGCGTCGCGAACTTGACCGATCATCCCGCTCTGGCGGCGGCTCTGGGCGGCGCATGGCGGGTTGTCTCGTGCGCCCACGCGCGACACGCGCCGGCGGTGCTGGCGGCAGCCCCCGCCGACGCGCGCGTCGTGTTCCTGGGAAGCACGCGCAAATTCACCCGCTGGCCGGACGCTCACGGGCGCGGCGTCCAGGACGGCGAGGCGGCCTTCCTCGCCTCCCGCCGCGCCGGGGTGATGCTGCACCCGACGATGATCTACGGC
Organism: uncultured Alphaproteobacteria bacterium; assembly: GCA_963799825.1. Lineage (GTDB taxonomy): Bacteria > Pseudomonadota > Alphaproteobacteria > Acetobacterales > Acetobacteraceae > JAFKFI01. The sequence continues at coordinate 895,184 of CAWCYL010000004.1, read as the reverse complement.
GCCGAGGGCGAGGACAACGTGCAGCGCCTCGCCGCCCTGCTGCGCCGACTGCCGCTCGTGCCGTTGCCGGGCGGCGGCCGGGCGCTGGTCCAGCCGATCCATCAGGACGACCTCACGCGCTGCATCCGCGCCGCGCTGGATCGGGATTGGAACGCCCCGCGGGCGCTGGTCGTCGCTGGCCCCGAGCCCGTCGCCTATGCCGATTTCGTGCGTTCCGTCGCCGCTGCCGCCGGGCTCGCGCGGCCCCGCCTCGTCCCGCTCCCCGCCGGGCTGCTCATCGCCGCCGCACTGCCGACTATGCTTCTGCCGTTCGTGCCGACGATCCGGCCGTCCGAGATCCGGCGGCTCCTTGAGGACAAGGCGTTCGACATCGGCCCGATGATCGCGACGCTGGGCGTTCGGCCGATGCCCCTTCAGAACGGGCTTGCGCGCACCTTCGCGCCGCAGCACAAGAGCTGAGAACACGGAGGCACCGATGCCGATCATCAACCGCATCGCCGATTTCCACCCTGACATGACGGAATGGCGGCGCGACCTTCACGCCCATCCCGAGCTCGCCCTGCAGGAGACCCGCACCAGCCAGGTCGTGCAGGACAAGCTCCGCTCCTTCGGCGTGGACGAGGTGGTGACGGGCCTCGCCACGACCGGCGTGGTCGGTGTCATCCGCGGCCGTGGGCCCGGCGGCGCGATCGGCCTCAGGGCCGACATGGACGCGCTGCCGCTGCAGGAGGAAACCGGCGCGCCCTATGCCTCGCGCAACCCCGGCAAGATGCACGCCTGCGGCCATGACGGCCACACCACGATGCTGCTCGGCGCCGCCCGCTACCTCGCGGAGACCCGCAACTTCGACGGCACCGTCTACGTGATCTTCCAGCCGGCCGAGGAAAATCTCGGCGGCGGCGAGATCATGGTGAAGGACGGCCTGTTCGACCGCTTCCCGATGGAGCAGGTTTTCGGGATGCACAACTGGCCCTCGATGCCTGCCGGCACGTTCTACTGGCGCGACGGCCCCGTCATGGCCGCCGTCGCCAACATCGAGATCACCGTGACCGGCAAGGGCGCACACGGCGCCTATCCCGAGCGCGGCATCGACCCGATCGTCGTCGCAAGCCACATCGTGACCGCCCTGCAAACCATCGTCTCGCGCTCCCTCAACGGGATGGAAGCCGGGGTGGTGACGATCGGCCATATCGGCGGCGGGTTCATCTACAACATCATCCCCGAGATGGTGCACATGAAGGGCACCGCCCGCTGGTTCGCGCCGAAGGTGGGCGATCTGCTGGAGAACGGCGTGCGGCGCATCGCCAGCGGCATCGCCGAGAGCTTCGGCGCGAGGGCGGAGGTGCTGTTCGAGCGCGCCTATCCGCCGACCGTGAACGACGCCGACGCGATGGCACTGGCCCGGCGCGCCGCCGAGTCCGTGGCCGGCGACGCCCGCGTGTCGCACCTCGAACGGCCGTCGATGGGCGGCGAGGATTTCGCGTTCATGCTGGAGAAGAAGCAGGGCGCCTACATCATGCTCGGCGCCGGCCGCACCAACGACGACCCGCAGTTGCACAACCCGCACTACGATTTCAACGACGAGATTCTACCCCTGGGCGCCTCCTACTGGGCGACGCTTGCGGAGCAGCTGCTGCCGCGCAAATCCTGACCGTCGGGCTCAGCGCCCGCTCGGGCTGGGCGGACGCGGCTGGGGCGGCGCGGTGGCGGCGTCCCTGCCCGCCTTTCCGGTCAGCTGGCGGCCGATCCGGTCGAGGGTGCTGTTCTGCTGGTCCTGTTGCTGCTCAGATGGCGCAATCCCGGCCGAATGCTCCTTCGCCCGCACGGCACCCGCCGCAGGTTCGTGGTGCCGGCCGTCCCAAACATTGGCAATTGCGAGCCGGCACATCCCGCGTGGGCACATTCGTATCCGGAGCGACCGGCTGGGCGTGTACCAGCCCGGGCACCGGTGTCACCCCAACCAGGAGTCCCATCACGACGCCATGCAGCAATTTGCGGCTCATCGGGCTATTCCCTCGCGCTGGACCATGCCCCATCAACGCCGCCGAGCCGTGCGGGATCGCTACCGACCGACGGCGAGCCGCCGCTCGTAGACCTGGGCGAGCAGGGTCGCCGGGAACAGCATGGCGAAATAGATCAGCGCGACCACGGTATAGACCTCGAGCGGCCGATAGGTGTCGGCGGTGATCAGCGTACCCTGGTACAGCAGGTCCGGAACCGCGATGGTCGAGACCAGCGAGGTGTTCTTCAGCTGGATGATCGACTGGTTCATGAACGGCGGCACCATCCGCCGCACCGCCTGAGGCAGCACGACGAAGCGCATCACGTGCCAGCGCGACAGGCCGAGCGCCCGCGCCGCGTCCCACTGGCCCTGTTCGATCGAGACGATCCCGCCGCGGAAGATCTCGGCGTAGAACGCGCCGGTGTAGAGCGACAGCACCGCCGTCGCCGCGGCGGTCGCCGGGATCTGGATGTTCAGGATGACCGGCAGCGCGTAGTAGAACCATACGATCTGCACCAGCAGCGGCGTGCAGCGGAAGATCTCGATCAGCCCCACCAGCGGCGCGTTCACCAGCCAGGAGCGCGACAGGCGCCCGAGCCCGATCAGCAGGCCGATGAGGAGGCCCAGCGCGATGGTGCCCGCCGTGTAGGCCAGCGTGACCGCGATCCCCTTCCAGAACAGCGGGGCGTAGCGCAGCAGAAAGCCGAAGCTCCACTGATACCCCATGCCCGCGTCCGGTCGTCGCTCGTCAGAAGCTGAGCTGGGAGGGGATCTGCTCGCGCTTCACGCCGACCAACGCCAGACCGTTCAGCAGCCACTCGCGTATTTGGCCGATGCCGCGATTGAAGTCGAGCCAGGCGTTGATGACGTCGACGAACCGCGTATCCTGCTCCCGCCGCACCCCGAGATTGCTCGGCAGCGCGACCACCGGGTCGGTCAGCAGGTGATACGGCCCCATCGACGGGTTCTTGCCGACCGTGGAGAGGCCGAGGATCGCCGCCAGGATGTGCACGTCGACGCGGCCCGACTGCAGCGCAAGGGTGCAGTCGTCGCGCGTCTTGAAGCCGGTGATCTGCGCCTTGGGCGCGAAGCGGCGGGCCGCCGTCTCGTGCAGCGAACCGAGATCGACGGCGATGCGGATGTCGGGCTTGTTGATGTCGTCCCAGGTCTTGGGGTCGAAGCCGTGCTTGGCCAGGCAACCGAACGGGTGGATGATCATCGGATGGGCGAACCCGATCGCCAGCGCCCGCTGCGGCGTCGGGTTGAGCGCGAACGCCAGGTCGACCTTGTTGGCCTGCAGGTCCAGCACCGAATTGCCGTATGTCGAACTCGACGTATTCGAGCTTGGCGTCGAACACCTTGGCGATGTCGCGCGCCATCTCGATCGCCGCCCCGCCCCACTCGCCGGTTGCCAGATCCTTCTGGAAATAGGGCAGTTCGCCTGGCAAGGCGGCGATCCGCATCGTCCTGGTTCGCCGGATGCGGTCAAAGGTGCTCTCTCCGGCGCCTTGCGCGTGAGCGGGTCCGACCATCATCGCCGCCGCCGGCAGCACGGCCGCGCCGGCCAGGCCGCGCCTGCTTACTCCGCTGACCATTTCCGATTCTCTCCTCGCCCGAAGCATCCCGCCGCGGACGCTACACCGCAGCGATCCCTCTGCACATCGAAACGGCGCCTTCTCAGGATCCGACCTTCAGCGTCGAGACCAGACCGCGCAGGCAGGCGAGGACCGAGAGCGGGCTGATCCGCCCGGTGCGCGGGTTCTCGCGGCTCGGCACGTTCTCCACCGTCATGGTCAGCCGCGCCGACGCCGCCTCCACGCGGATGGTGTGCGTGTTGCGGGTCACGCTCGGATCGGCCCAGATTTCCACCTTGGTGCGCATCGGGCCGATGCCGGCCAGCGCCAATGCCGCCGCCACGTTGAGATTGGCGGGGAAGCCCGCGGCCGCCTCCAGGGCATTGCCCTCGAATACCTTGGTCGGTTCGGTGATCGCCCGGACGTCGATGGCGTGCTTCTTCAGATGCGGCGCGCCCTCCAGCCCGAGCGGCGGCTTGCGGCTTTCGATCGTGACGCTCTCGATGGGCCCCTCGGCGGCCGCCCGGACCGCGTCGAGGCCGAGCAGCGCGCCGGTCGGCACCAGGATGCGCGCGCCGGTCTGCTCGGCCTGCTTGACGAGATGCATTCGCGGCAGCAACGCGCCGGCCGACGCGACGACGAGGATGCGGCCGGCCGCGATCGCGGGGATCGCGATCTTCTCGAACACCGCCGCCGGCGCCGCCTCCACGACGATGTCGGCCTCGGCCAGCCGCCCCAACTTGACGATGGGTGGCGGCCGGCGGAACGACTGGATGCGCCGCGCAGCCCTGGCTTCGTCGCGGGCGCTGACCAGGACCAACCGCAGGCCGGGAACCCCTTCGTCGAGCGCCCGGGCCAGCGGCAGACCGATCGCACCGAGCCCGCCAATCGCGACCGTCATGTCCATCGCGGTCGCTCCGCCATCGCGCGCGCCGTCGACAGATCATCCGGCGTGTTGACGTTGATGAACGGGTCCGGCCCGCTCGCCGGAAAATCCACGCGCCGCATCCCGATCTGTCGGGCGAACGCGGCGACGGCGCGCGGCCCCGAGGCCGAAAGCATGGTGCGCAGCGTGTCCGCGACGGCGACCGGCCAGAGAGCCACCAGGGGGTGATCCACGCCGGCACGCGCCGCGAACGATGGCGGCGGAGCCAGGCTGCCAGCCAGCCCCGGCGGCAGAAACGGCGTGTCGCCCGGCGCGGTCAGAAGCAACTCGGCCCCGAGCCCCGCAGCCCAATCCAGCCCCGCGCAGAGCCCGGCCAGCGGCCCCTCGCCCGCCAGTGGCCCGTCCGGCAGCACAGGGGAGCCGAACCCCGCGAACCGCGCCGGATCGCCGTTGGCGCTGATGGCGAGCCATCTCACCTCGGTCCGCAAAGCGTCGATCACCCGCGCCAAGATCGGCGCGCCACCGACATGCAGCAGCGGCTTGTCCCCGCCGCCGAGGCGCGAGGCTCTGCCGCCGGCCAGCACAAGTCCCGCGATCCGCGTCATCCAGGGTCCAGACCGGTCCGGAAGGTCGGGATGGGGCGAGCGATGGGACTCGAACCCACGGCATCCAAGACCACAACCTGGCGCTCTACCACCTGAGCTACGCCCGCCATCCCGCGACGGGGCTTAGGACGATCACCCGGCCGCCGTCAACTTGACGTCCCGCCGCCCCGCGAAATGCCTGGCGAGCCGCGCGATCGCCTCGTCCAGCACCTCCGGCCGCTTGCAGAAGGCAAAGCGGGCGTAGTGGCTGGGCGGATCGTTCTCGTAGAACGCCGAGACCGGAATGGCCGTGACGCCGGCCTCCTCCGTGATGTGCCGGCAGAACGCCACGTCGTCGCCCATGAAGCCGGTCGGGGCAAAATCCACAGTGAGAAAGTACGTCCCCCGGCTCGCCAGCACGGTCAGCCCGAGCCCGGCCAGTCCGGCCGCCAACTGGTCCCGCCGCGCCGCCAGATCGGTCGACAGGCCGCGAAAATACGCCTCGTCCTTGGCCAATCCCACCGCGACCGCGCGCTGCAGGTTCGGCGGCGTCGTGAAGGTGAGGTTCTGATGCGCCTTGGCCACCACGGTCGCCAGCGCCGCCGGCGCGGTCACGTAGCCGATCTTCCACCCGGTCAGGGAAAACGTCTTGCCGGCGCTGCCGATCCGCATGGTGCGCTCGCGCAAGCCCGGCAACGTCATCAGGGGGATGTGGCGCCAGCCGTCGAAGGTGAGGTGCTCGTAGACTTCGTCGCAGATCGCGAAGGCGTCGTGCCGGGTCACGAGATCGGCGACGAAGGCGAGCTCGGCCGCCGTGAATACCTTGCCGGTCGGGTTCATCGGCGTGTTGAGCAGGATCGCCTTGGTGCGCGGGCCGAACGCGCCGGCCAGCTCGGCGCGCGGCAGCCCCCAGGCCGGCGGCGACAGTCGGACGATCCGCGGCACCGCGCCGAGCAGACGGATCACCGGCAGGTACGTATCGTATAACGGCTCGATGACCACCACCTCGTCGCCAGGGTCGAGCACTGCCATCAGGCACGCCGTGATCGCCTCGGTCGCCCCGGAGGTGACAACCACCTCGCTCATCGGATCGACCTTCAGGCCGTAAAAGCGCGCGTTGTGTTCCGCGACCGCGCGGCGCAGCTCCGGCACGCCGGGCATCGGCGGGTACTGGTTGCGCCCATCCATCAGCGCGTCGGCCGCCGCCCGCAGGATGTCGGCCGGGCCGTCGGTATCCGGGAAGCCCTGGCCCAGATTGATGCTGTCGTGCTGCGTGGCGAGCGCCGACATCACCGTGAAGACGGTCGTACCGGTCGCGGCCAACAGGGCATTCATACTCTTCACCGCGCATGATCTCCTGAAACGGCGGGGCGACGAGTATGGGTCCGGGCCCGAATGGGTTCAACCGGCGGCCGATTTTGCTCAATATGAAAGCAGCCGGCGGGGCAGATCGCCCAGCGCGTGGGCGACGTGGCACCGCCGCCGGTCCATAGCCCGGATTGCCGCGTGGCACGCCACATGCAACCCTCCGCTGCTGCCGTCGAGCACCTAGCGACCCGAGCAGCCAGACAACTGGAGGACGCCCGGCATCGCCCGGGTTTTGACGCGCATGAAGAAGATCGAGGCGGTCATCAAGCCTTTCAAACTGGACGAGGTGAAGGAAGCGCTGCACGAGGTGGGACTGCAAGGGATCACCGTCCTGGAGGCCAAGGGGTTCGGCCGGCAGAAGGGCCACACGGAGCTGTACCGTGGCGCCGAGTATGTCGTCGACTTCCTGCCCAAGGTGAAGATCGAGATCATCTGCGAGGACGCGGTGGTGGAGCGGGCGGTCGAGGCGATCGTCAGCGCCGCCCGCACCGGCCGCATCGGCGACGGCAAGATCTTCGTCTCCACGATCGAGGAAGTGGTCCGCATCCGCACCGGCGAGCGTGGGCAGGACGCGATCTAGGCCAAGCACAGAGCCACTTCCGGCCCGTGGACGAACGGATTAAACGGGCCGGCCAATGAGGGGTCGCGTGGGGCGACCCCAGGATCCCGCCGTGACCGAAGCGCGATCGCCGCGATCGCCGGCGCGGCGGCTGTCGAAAGGACGGGACGAGTATGGCGAGAAAGCCCGCATCAGGCGCCGGCGAGGGCGTGGGCAAGGTCCTGGAGATGATCCAGGAACACGCGGTGGAATACGTGGACCTGCGGTTCACCGACCCGCGCGGCAAGTGGCAGCACACCGCGCAGCACGTCTCCACGATGGATGAGGAGGCGTTCCGCGACGGCATCATGTTCGACGGCTCCTCGATCGCCGGCTGGAAGGCGATCAACGAGAGCGACATGATCCTGATGCCGGACGCCGACACGGCGGTCATGGACCCGTTCGCCGCCAAGCCGAGCCTCATCCTGATCTGCGACATCATGGAGCCGTCCACCGGCCAGGCCTACAACCGCGACCCGCGCAGCACCGCGAAGAAGGCCGAGGCCTTCGTGAAGTCGTCCGGCGTCGGCGATGCGGTCTATTTCGGGCCCGAAGCCGAGTTCTTCATCTTCGATAGCGTGAAGTTCGGCACCGGCATCAACTACGGGATGTACCAGCTCGACAGCATCGAAGGCCCGCAGGCGTCGATGAAGGACTATCCCGAGGGCAACATGGGCCACCGCCCCGGCGTGAAGGGCGGCTATTTCCCCGTCCCGCCGGTCGATAGCGAGAGCGACCTGCGCGCCGAGATGCTCTCCACGATGGGCGAAATGGGCGTCATCATCGAGAAGCACCACCACGAGGTGGCGCAGAGCCAGCACGAGCTCGGCATGAAGTTCGGCCCGATGGTGCAGCTCGCCGATCACCTGCAGATCTACAAATATTGCATCCACAACGTTGCCCACAGCTACGGCAAGACCGCGACCTTCATGCCGAAGCCGATCTATGGCGACAACGGCTCGGGGATGCATTGCCACCAGTCGATCTGGAAGGCGGGCAAGCCGCTATTCGCGGGCAACGGCTACGCCGACCTGTCGGAGACCGCGCTCTACTACATCGGCGGCATCATCAAGCACGCCAAGGCGATGAACGCCTTCACCAACCCGGCGACCAACAGCTACAAGCGGCTGATCCCCGGCTTCGAGGCACCGGTGCTGCTCGCCTACTCGGCGCGCAACCGCTCGGCTTCGTGCCGCATCCCGTACGCGACCAACCCGAAGGCCAAGCGCGTCGAGGTCCGCTTCCCCGACGCCGCGGCCAATCCGTATCTCGCGTTCAGCGCCATGCTGATGGCCGGGCTCGACGGCATCCGCAACAAGATCCATCCGGGCGACCCGATGGACAAGGATCTTTACGACCTGCCGCCCGAGGAGCTCAAGGGCATTCCCACGGTCTGCGGCAGCCTGCGCGAGGCGCTCGGCGCGCTCGAGGCCGACCACGAGTTCCTGCTCGCCGGCGACGTGTTCAGCATGGATCAGATCGAGAGCTACATCGAGCTCAAGTGGAGCGAGGTGTACCGCTTCGAGCACACGCCGCACCCGGTCGAGTTCGAGATGTACTACTCGGTCTGACCGCACCAGCGTCCAACGGAGTCATTGCGAGGAGCGTAGCGACGCGGCAATCCAGGCGGCCGCCCGCCGGTGGGCACGATGGATCGCCACGCCGGCTTCGCCGGCTCGCGATGACGGAGGTCGGTCGACTTGAGCCGATGACGTATTTGCTGTCGCTCTCTCGACGGCGCCGCGCCTGCGAAGACCCCGCGTCCAGTCAGGATGCGGGGCTTTCTCTTGTTCGGCCCGTCTCGCGCGGAAGTGACATTTTGCACTGCAGCGAGCCTGCGCTGCCCACCAGTTAGGCAGATCGTCGCCCAGTTTGGCCGGTTTCGGCTGGCACGGTTCTTGAAGGACTTCCCGTGGACCGCGCGCCGATGCGCGACGGCGGAACGGACAGGTCAATGAACCACGGGGCAGTCGCATGAAACTCATCATGGCCATCATCAAGCCGTTCAAGCTCGACGACGTGCGCGAGGCGCTGACGCCGCTCGGCGTCCAAGGGCTCACGGTTTCCGAAGTGAAGGGCTTCGGGCGTCAGAAGGGGCAGACGGAGATATACCGGGGCGCCGAATACCACGTCAGCTTCCTGCCGAAGGTGAAGATCGAGGTGGTCGTGCCGGACGACCTCGCCGACGCCGTGGTCGAGGCGATCACCAAATCCGCGCATACCGGCAAGATCGGCGACGGGAAGATCTTCGTCATCGACATCGAGCGCGCCGTGCGCATCCGCACCGGCGAGATGGACGCCGAAGCGCTGTGACGATTTGCAGGGAACACGAGACAATGAACCGACCCCGCTTCTCCCCCTGGATTCTGGGAGGCCTCGCCACGGCGGCCTGCGTGATGCTGTTCGCGGCACACGGCTTCGCGGCTGACGCGCCCGCAACCGCCGCAACGGCTGCTGCCGTACCGGCTGCCGCCGCGCCGCCCAAGATCGATTCGGGCGACACCGCCTGGATGCTGTGCAGCACAGCGCTCGTGCTGATGATGACCATCCCGGGGCTCGCGCTGTTCTACGGCGGCATGGTGCGCAAGAAGAACATTCTTGCGACCTTGATGCAGTCCTTCACCATCACCTGCCTCGTCACGGTCGTCTGGATGGTGGCCGGCTACAGCATCGCGTTCACCAACGGCAACGCCTACATGGGCGACTTCTCGCGGCTGTTTCTCAACGGCATCGCCGATCACATCAGCAAGGGGCCGACCAGGCCTTCGTGCTCGGCGCGGGGACCGACGCGGCGGCGCCGCAGACGGTGCCCGAGACCGTCTACATGATGTTCCAGATGACGTTCGCGATCATCACGCCGGCGCTGATCGCCGGCTCCTTCGCCGATCGCATGAAGTTCTCGGCGATGTGCATCTTCATGGTGCTGTGGTCGCTGATCGTCTACGCGCCGATCGCACACTGGGTGTGGGCGCCGACCGGCTGGCTCGCCGGTTACGGCGTGCTCGACTTCGCGGGCGGCACGGTGGTCCACATCAACGCGGGCATCGCCGGCCTGGTCAGCGCGCTCGTGCTCGGCAAGCGGCTCGGCTACGGCCAGGAAAACATGGCGCCGTACAACCTCGCCTACGCGGTGATCGGCGCTTCGTTGCTATGGGTCGGCTGGTTCGGCTTCAACGCCGGCTCCGCGGTCGGTGCCAACGGCCGCGCCGGCATGGCGATGGCCGTGACACAGATCGCCACCGCGGCGGCAGCACTCGGCTGGATGTTCGCCGAGTGGGTCTCCAAGGGCAAACCCTCGGTCCTCGGCGCGATCTCGGGCGCGGTCGCCGGCCTGGTGGCGATCACCCCGGCCTCCGGCTTCGTGCTGCCGGGGTCGGCGCTCATCATCGGCGTCGTGGCCGGCGTCGTCTGCTTCTGGTCCGCGACCAGCCTCAAGCACATGCTCGGCTACGATGACAGCCTGGATGCGTTCGGCGTGCACTGCATCGGCGGCATCATCGGCGCGCTGCTCACCGGCGTGTTCTCCTACGGGCCGCTGTCGGCAACGGACGCGAGCCCCGACGGCAGCCCCGGCGGCCTGCACCAGTTGCAACTCCAGGCAGTCGGCGTGCTCACCACCCTGGTCTACAGCGGCGTCGTCTCGTTCATCCTGCTCAAGATCATCGACGCGGTCGTGGGCCTGCGGGTCGAGCGCGAGGAGGAACGCGAGGGCCTCGATATCGTGCTGCACGGCGAGCAGGTGTTTTGATCTCGGGGCGCTCCGCAAGGGGCGCCCCGCCGTTGCTACCGTACCCAACCATCCTGATCGGATCTCGACATGAACCGCATTGTCGGAAGGGCGGCGCCTTGGCTGCTCTCCTGCTCTCTCCTGGCCCTGTCGACCCAGGGCGCGGAAGCGCAAACATCGGTCGGCGCGGAAGCGCAAACACCGGTCGGCGCGGCGCCCGCCGCTGGTGCCTCCCCCGCCTCGGGCGCCGTGCCGCCCGAGCAGGCCGCTCCCGCCAACGAACCGAAGCCCGGCGCGGCGGCGAAGGCGGCCGACGCGACACCGACCACATGGGCCGGCGGCATCAAGGTCAACCTGCAGTTCGAGGGCGGCGCCATCATCAACCCCGCCAACCCGGACAACGGGTTGAACTTCGGGCAGCTGTTCACTGACCGGGCAAACCAGTTCGTGATGAACCAGGCGCTGTTCACGGTAAAGCGCGACATCGATCCCAAATCGAGCGACCTCGACATCGGATTCAAGTTTCAGGCGCTGTATGGGACCGACGCCCGCTACACGAGCTTCATGGGCGAACTGAATCACACCTTCGCCAGCAAGTACCAGCTGTCGTTCGTGGAGGCCAATCTCGCCGCGCATCTGCCGATCATCGTTCCGGGCGGCGTCGACGTGAAGGTCGGCCAATGGGCGACGCCGCTCGGCTTCGAGACGATCGACCCGTCGACCAACCCGTTCTACTCGCACTCGTACATTTTCAATTTCGGCCTGCCGTTCGTGCAGACCGGCATCCTGTCCGTTACGCACGCCACGTCGAATGTCGATGTCTATCTCGGGATCGACACCGGCGTGAACACGACCTTCGGCGCGGGCGACAACAACGGCGCGGTGGCGGGCACCGCCGGCTTCGGGCTGACCTTCCTCGACGGCAATCTCACCGTGCTCGCACTTGACCCATTTCGGCCCGGAGAACCCGACGCGCACCGTACCGGGTGCCAACGGCGCGTATCGCTACCTGAACGACATCGTCGTGACATACAAGGCGTCGGACAAGCTGTCGTTCACCACCGAGTTGAACCTCATCCGCGACGACAAGTTCTACGGCCAACGGCTACGGCGCCGCGCAGTACGTTTCCTATGCGCTCAACGACAACGTCGCGCTGAACGCGCGCGCCGAGATCTACCGCGACGACAATGGCTTCTTCGTCGCCGGCTTCCGCGGCTATCGCGACTTCTACAATCTGCAAATTGGCAATCCGGCGCCTGGCGTGGTGACCGCGGGGCCGGCCACCTACAGCGAGATCACGCTCGGCCTGACCTACAAGCCCACTCTCCCCGCGCCGATCTCCGGCCTGATGATCCGGCCGGAGGTGCGCTACGACTACGCACTGACCAACACGAAGGCCTTCAACAACGGTGCCGACCGTGGCGTCTTCACGTTCGGCACCGATTTCGTGTTGAACTTTTAGTCGGTTTCAAACGGAACCGTCCGCCCACTCCGTCATGGTCGGCGGAGGCCGACCATCCACGACTTCCTTGCGTGCCAGCAAAGTCGTGGATGCCCGGCCTCCGCCGGGCATGACGGTGGAAGGGCTAAGCCGCCCGGCTGTACCGGCCGCGCGGGCTGCCGCGCCGCTGGAAGCCTGGCTTCGGAGCGTCGGACGATCCCCGCTCGCCCGCAGGCAACGGGTCGCCGACCACCGCCAGCGGCTCACCCTGCAGGCGCTCGATGGCCCGCAGCGCGGCCCGCTCGCCGCCGTCGCAGAACGAGATCGCGATGCCGGAAGCGCCCGCGCGGCCGGTGCGGCCGATGCGGTGGATGTAGCTCTCCGGCTCGACCGGCAGGTCGAAATTGATGACGTGCGAGACGCCCGAGACGTCGATGCCCCGCGAGGCGATGTCGGTCGCCACCAGCACCCGCGCCCGGCCGCTCGAAAAGCGATCGAGCGACTTCACGCGCTGCGCCTGGCTCTTGTTGCCGTGCAACGCGACCGCGCCCACACCCGCCGCCTCCAGCCGCTCGCACACCTTGTTGGCGCCGTGCTTGGTGCGCGTGAACACGATCACCCGCGACAGCGCCGCGTCGTCGAGCAGAGTTTGCAGTCGCGCCTGCTTCTGCGCGGCGGGCACGAACTGCACCTGCTGGACGATCTTCGGCCGCTCCTGCGGCGGCGGCGCGATCTCGACGCGCACCGGATCGCGCAGCAACCCGGACGCGAGCTTGCCGACCTCGGCCGGCATCGTCGCCGAGAACAGCATCGACTGGCGCTGCGCCGGAAGAGCGGCAACCACCTTGCGGATGTCGCGGATGAAGCCGAGATCCAGCATCCGGTCGGCCTCGTCCAGCACGAACCAGCCGACCTGCTCGAGCCGCAGGTGCCGCGTGTTCATCAGGTCGCAGATGCGCCCCGGCGTGCCGATCACGATGTCGGCGCCGCCGCGCATCTGCTGCTCCTGCGCGTAGCGGCTCATGCCGCCGAGGATCGTCACGCACTTCACCCGCATGTTGGCGGCAAAGCCGCGCAATGCCGCATGGATCTGCAGCGCCAACTCACGCGTCGGCGCCAGGATCAACGCCCGTGTCGCGAACGCGCCGGCCCGAGCCGGCTGCGCGGCGAGCATCTGAAGGATCGGCAAGCCGAACGCCGCCGTCTTGCCGGTTCCGGTCGCCGCGACGCCGAGCAGGTCGCGCCCGGCGAGCAGGCTTGGAATGGTGGCGGCCTGGATCGGTGTCGCCACCGTGTAGCTCAGCGCACGCACGGCACGCAGGATGGGCTCGGCCAAGCCGAGCTCGTCGAAATTCGAATTTGTCAAGAGAAGGGAAAACTCCAGCACCCCTCCGCTCGGCGTCTCGCCGTGGACAAGGAAGGATGCCCGATTGCCCGGAGCACTCGGCGCGACGTCGAGGCGGACACAGTTGCGAAAGCGAAGTTCCGGCGGGCGGTCAAAATGGACCGCAGTCACGCAGACCGGGCTTGCAGAGCGGGATATCGGCCGTGGAGCCAGAAAAAGCAAGCACTTCCTGGGCGATGGGACTGCGACCCTGCCCTGCGTCGGCGCTCTCCTACAGGGTCAGCCCGCCATCGACCACGATGGTCTGTCCCGTCACCATCGCCGCGCCGAAGCCGAGGAACAGGATTACCTCGGCCAGATCCTCGGGCGTGCAGCGACGCTTCAGCACCGCGCGGTCAATCGTGTTGCGGCGCTCCTCCTCCGACCACTCCACCATCCAGGGGCTGTCCACCGCACCGGGCGCGATGGCATTCACCCGCACCTCCGGCCCGAGCGCACGGGCGAGGTTCTGCGTCAGGCTGACCACGCCGGCCTTGGTGGCACCATAGGCGAGGCTGCTGCCGGCGCGGCCGAGCCCGGCGATCGAGGCGGTGTTGACGATCGCGCCGTGCGCCGCCTTGAGCGCGGGCGCTGCCGCCTTGGCGCAGCGGAACACGCCGAGCAGGTTGGTCTCCAGCAAGGTCGACCACAGCTCCTCGGTGATGAGGTCGAGCTCGGCCGGCGGCGATGCGGCTGCGCGTGCCCGGCGTGCCGGCGTTGTTCACCAGCAGGTCCAGCCGGCCGAGCTTGTCCACCGCGGCCCCCACCATGCGCTCGGCGTCGCCCGCCAGCCCGACATGGCCGGGTGCCGCGATCGCCTGCGCGCCGGACGCGTTGAGCATCGCCACCGCCTCCGGCCCGCGCGCATCGTCGGGCAGATGGTTCACCGCGACCGTGCAGCCACACCCGGCAAGCATCGTCGCAGTCGCCAGGCCGATGCCGGAGGCGGCACCAGTGACCAGCGCGGTCTTTCCGGTGAGGTCGTAACGGATCATCCTGTCTCTCCTTCAGGCCCCTCCTTCAAGGACGGGGGGCGTCCACGGCTCCGGTGCGCGCGGCTCCAGGGCAGTCGCGACATCGACGACGACGGTTTCGTCCGAGGCAAGCGCGTCGCGCAGCGCCGGTGCAATTCCGTCGGGCTGCTCCACGCGGATGCCCCGCAGACCGAAATCGCGCGCGACGTCGGCGAAATTGGTCGGGCCGAACAGCACCAGCTCACGCGCATCCCCCGGCTTGTTGCCCTGCTGGCGACGGGCGCTCGGCCAGCTCTGGCCAAAACCGGAATTGTTGTTCACCACCAGCACGACGGCGATGCCGCGCCGCCGCGCGGTCTCAAGCTCAGGCAGATGATAATAGAGCGCGCCGTCGCCGGTGAAGCAGACCACCTTGCGCGCGCCGGCGGCGCATTTCGCGCCGAGCGACGCCGGGAACGACCAGCCGAGCGAGCCCGCCGCGCGCAGATATTGCTGCCCCGCACCGTTCATTTCGATGCAGGTGCTGGACCAGATCCCCGAGTAGCCGGTATCGGCCACCAGGATGCCGTCCTCCGGCAGCGCGCTTGTGATCTCGGCGCACAGCCGCTCCACCCGGATCGGCGCCTCCCTCGACGCGAACAGCGGCGCCATCGTCTCGCGCCAGGCGGCCATGATGCCGGCGGCACGATCCGCGTACACGCTGTCGCGCGTCGGCCCGCCCAGCGCGGCAATCAGTTTTTGCAGCGTCGCCTTGGGATCGCCCATCAGCCCGAGCGTGTCGGGATAGCTCCGCCCCAGTTCTGCGCCGTCAATGTCGATCTGCACGACCGGTGTGTCGATCGGCGGGATGCGCCAGGTATGCGTCACCTGGTCGCCGGTATGGCAGCCGACGAACAGCACCAGCTCCGCCTCGTGCACGATCTGGTTGGCCGGCGGCGCGCCGTAATTGCCCACCGCGCCGATGCAGAGCCGATGTCGCGTGGGCACCAGCTCGCGCGCGCCGAGCGAGGTGCCGATCGGCGCATTGAGCAGCTCCGCAAGCCGCACCAGCTCCGGCCCCGCGCCCGAATGGGTGGCGCCCGCCCCGGCGACGATGGCGACGCGCCGCGCGCCCGTCAGCGCGGCGGCCGCCCGCTCGATGTCGGCGTCCGGCGGGGTGGGGCGATGCGGCGGGATCCGCATCCGCATGGTCGGATTCGAGGTCGGCTCGGCCACGGTGCCGCTCTCGATCACGTCCGCGGTATGGCCGGCGAGATCGAGATGCGTCGGCCGTGGGGTGCCGGACACCGCCTCCCGCCACGCCTGGCGGAACAGTCGCGGCAGGTTCCCAGCCGCGTCCACGTCGGCGGAGAACTTCGTCACCGCGGAGAACAGCGGCGCGTGCGCGATCTCCTGGTAGGCGTTGCGGTGCTGCAGTGAGGTTGCTTTTCGCCCGGTAAGGGCGATCACCGGCGCACGCCCAAGATACGCATCCTGCAGACCCGCCGCGAGATTGGCCGCGCCGACCGACTGCGCGAAACAGATCCCCGGCCGTCCCGCGATCCGCGCGTAGGCGTCCGCCATGTAGGCCGCCGCCTTTTCCGAATGCGCCAACACGCGGGTCACGCCCAGCGTGCCCAGCTCGACCAGCGTGTGCCGCAGCACCGCGTCGATGAAGAACACGTGGCTGATGCCGGACTCCGCGATGGCGCGGGCCAGCCACTCGTATCCGGTGATCGGTTCCGCCCGGCTCATCGCGTTCCCCCCGCCTTCCACGCCGGGGAGACTAGCCGGTCGGAACCGCGCCCGCCTACCCCGGCTGCTCGGTGGTCGGGTCGATCATCTTGCGGACTTCGGTGATCTTGGTCGCGGGAAAGCCGCTGATCTCAGCGTGCTTGCGGATCACCGCCTCGTCCTTGGCGAGATAGACGCAGAAAGTCTTGTCATTGGCGACGTAGCTCTCGACCCACTGGATGTCAGGGCCGATCTGGCGCAGCGCCTCATTCGACTTCGCCGCCGCGCCGCGCAGCTGCTCGCGCTCCAGGGAGCCCACCGCCGGGATGTCGCGTTCGATGATGAATTTGCTCAGGGCCATCGTTTCCTCCTCGGGTTCTCGGGGGTCATGCTCGCCAATCGTCCGAGGCAATGCAAGGCCGGGTCAGCCCTTGCGCCGCCGGCGCATCTCCGTCAGCCGCTCCGCTGTCATCCGCCGCGGCTCGTCGGTGCTCCACGCAGCCGCCAGCACCTTGATGCCGCGTTGCACCGCCGCGTCGAGCGGCAGCCGCTCCCAGTCGCTCACCAGCGCCTTCTGCGCTCGCACGGCGTGCGGCCCGGACTCCACGATCGCGGCCACCATGCGTTCGACCGTCGCGTCGAGCTCCTCCGGCGGAACGACGAACTCGAACAGCCCCCAGTCGCGCGCGTCGGCCGCCGCGACCGTCTCGCCGGTGAGCACGAGATAGCGCGTGCGCCCCCAGCCGATGAGCTGCGGCAGCAGCGCCGCCTCGATGACCGAAGGCAGACCGATCCGCACCTCCGGCATCCCGAAATGGCTGTCGCTGCTCGCCACCCGCATGTCGCAGCAGGCGGCAAGCTCCAGCCCCGCGCCCAGCACGTAGCCCTGCACCCGCGCGATCACCGGCACGGGCAGGCGGCGCACCGCGTCGCAGCAGCGATGGACCTCGGTGATGAACGCCTCCGCCTCCGGCTCGTCGCGCAAGGCGGCGAGCTCGCGCACATCCGCCCCGCCGACGAATGCGCGCTCGCCCGCGCCGGTCACGACAACGGCGCGCAGCCGGTCGTCCTTGGCGAGCTCCGCGAAGGCCGAGAGAAACCCGGTCCGCACCGGCTCGCTCATGCAGTTGAGCTTGGCCGCGTTGTCGATCGTGACCGTGGCGACCCGGCCGGCGGCGCCCCGATCGTCGATCCGCGAGGTCGATCATGCCGTCACTCCTACCTGCGGCATCCGGCGCAGCATCAGCCCGAACTGGATCCAGGTGATCCCCTGGATCACCAGCTCCACCGCTATCAGTGTGCCCAGCACCCAGAGCCCCGACCAGGGCAGCGATGCATATATCAGCAGTCCGATCAGCAGGGTGATGAGGCCACTGAAAAGCATCATCCACCAGCCGGTCAGCTCCCGATGCTGGACTGCCAGCACCATCCGCATGATCCCGGCCACCACGAGGCAGACAGCGATGAACACGGTGACAATCACCACGCCCGGCACCGGATCGTTCATGATCAGAAGACCGCCGATGATGTACAGGATCCCCATGAGGACGTGCAGGAGGAACCCGCTCCAGCCGCGCACGGAGAAGGCGTGGATGATTTGGAAGATGCCGCCGACCAGCAGCGCCGCCCCGAGCAGGAGGACGCCGGCCAAGGTCGTCGCCACCACCTCGATCCAAGCAAAAATGCCGAGGGCGACCAGTATGATGCCGAGCACCACGAACCAGCCCCAGCGGTGCGCCGCCCCCGCTGGCCCCGGCGTAGTCACGTTGCCGCTCGTCATGGACATGAATGGGTCTCCCGGTTGATCTGCATTGGTGGTTCAGTCGCCCTGGTCGACGATGACCTTCTGGAGGGTAGCCTGGAAATCCGTCGGCGGCAGCCGGAGCGAGCCCTCGAACGGGAAGTCGAGGCAATGCACGAGGGCCAGCACGAGGGCGATCGCGGCCGCGAACACCGCGGTGAACATCACTTGCGAGCCGACATACACGATGCCGAAACATAGCAGGAAGCCGATCAGGACCACACCCAGCCCGATCAGCAGCACCCACATGAGACCGGGCACGTGCAGCGTCATCTGGAACAGGCGGGTCTCCCGCCACTGATGGGCGGTGCCGAGCTCGGCCATTATCTGGCTTCGCGTCGGATCGTCCATGCCCTTGTTCGCGTCCGCAGTCGCGATGCCGTGCCACATCGCCTCGAAGGCCCGCCGGGCCGGCGCGCTGACCTGTCGCCGTTCCATTGCCGGCCACTCGCTCTCGATCACGGTGCCGAGATATTTCCGGATGTTAGCCTCGATCGGCCTGCCGGTGTCGGCAGGCAGCGAGCTGGCGAGGACGAATGCCCCATGCAGGCTGCCGCACTCCTGGTTGATGGCGTTGGCGGCGGTATTGTACTCGCTCCAGACCTCGTTGAACACGAAGGCGAGCAGCACCGCATAGATCACGCCAAGCTGCAGGAACACGGCGCCGCCGATCTCATGGTGGCGACGCAGGGACTCGAACCGGACCACCCGACGCGTCATCCAGGCCAGGAACCCGGCGACCGCCCCGGTGGCCATCACCGCTATCGTCACCTGCAGATACGTCACGTTCGTTTCGCTCCGATAGACGCGGGATCACAGCCTCGCTACCTTGCCGGGGAAATCAAGGCCGCACCGCCGGCGCGGAGTCGGGGGAATCGGATCGGCCGCTGGGGAGGAGAGGTCATGTTCGCCGCTCGTGTTTGGTCGGCCACGCTCTTGGCGCTCCTCTTGGCGCCTGCCCTGGCGGCCGGCCCTGGAGCCATCGCCGCCGACGCACATCACTACAGCTTCGGCTACGACCAGCCGCACTACCACGGCTTACGGCATCGCCGGCCGACCTATTCGCCGCCAAGCTGGCGGAGCTCAGCCAGGGCAGCATGGTGATCGACCAGTTTCCCGGCGCGCAGCTCGGCCAGGAGCCGCAGATGCTGCAGAAGATCCGCACCGGCGACATCGACTTCATGATCAGCTCGACCGCCAACGCGGCGACCGTCTCGCCGGAATCCGGCGTGCTGTCGCATCCACTACCTGTTCCGCTCCGAGGACCATCTGATCCGCGCGATCGCCGATCCGCGCGCTGGTCGCCGCGGTGCAGGAAATGTTCGCCGACACGGTGAAGGACGGCCATGTGCTCGCCCTCGCGACGCTCGGACTTGCGCGACATGTACGGCAAGAAGGAGATCCACAAGGTCGCCGACCTGCACGGGCGTGAAGGTGCGCGTCCAGGCGACGCCGACCGAGGACACCATCTTCCCCGCCTATGGCGCGCAGACCGTGCACATGCCGTTCGGCAGCGTCTACACCTCGCTTGCAGACGGGCGTCGTGGACTTCGCCGAGAACGGCATCAACGTCTACGATACCAACAAGCACTACGAGGTCGCGCCGGTCTGTCGATGACCGAGCACGAGGCGAACAACAGCGTCATCTGGGTGAGCGACAAGGTCTGGAAGAGCCTGAACGACGAGCAGAAGGGCTGGGTGCAGGCGGCCGCCGCCGAGGTCGGCGCAGAAGGAGCCGGCGCAAGGCCATCGCGCTCGAGCACAAATCGCTGGCCGCTCTGCAGAAGCTCGGCGTCAAGTTCGTGACCGACGTCGACAAGGCGAGCTTCATCAAGATCGCCGAGCCGCTGCAGGACAAGCTCGCCGAAGGGCTCGGCCCGCACGCGGTGAAGATCCTGCAAGCGTCGTGCGCGCTCGATCCAGTAGCAATGCCGGCCGGCGCCTGACCCGCGCCGGATGAGCGGCCGCGACGCGACATCGTCCTCGCAGGCGGATCGGCACCTGAAATGGCCGGCGCTCGACGCCGTCGAGCGGGTGCTGATGGTCCTGTGCGGGGTCTGCCTCGCCGGCTTCACCGTCTCGACGCTTCTCGACGTCGACGGCGCGCCTGCTCGGCCATCCCCTGCTCTGGCCGCAGGAGGTGACGTCGACCTTCTTCATTTACGGCATTTTCATCGGCAGCCGCGGCCGCGACGCGGCGCAACGACCATCTGTTCCTCTCGGCCGTCACCGAGTCGATGAGCGGCGCGACTCCGCGCGCTTCTTCGAGGTGTTCAACCGGCTGCGTGGTCCTCGGCGTCGGCGCTCTGCATGGTGGTCTTCGGCTGGCAGAACTTCCTCACCGGCTTCGGCAGCTTCCGCATGCCCTCGATGCTGCCGATCGCCTATCTCTACGCGCGCGATCCCGCTCTGCGGCGCGCTCGTCGCGCTGTTCAGCCTCGAGCAGATCGTCAACGGCTTGCGCAACGGCTTCGTCGCGGCGCCGCAAGCCGACCGGCGCCGCAGCGCTGGCATGTAGACGATGCCGAACAGCATCGTCCTCGCGATCATGACGGTGCTGTTCCTCGCGCTCGGCTATCTCGGCGTGCCGGTCGCGTTCGCGCTGATCGCGGGCGTGCTGGTCGGCACCATGCTCACGCCGATCACGCTGCAATCGATGATCGGCCAGCTGTTCAACGGCATCGATTCCGAAGCGCTGATGGCGATCCCGTTCTTCCTCCTGGTCGGCGAGCTGATGACCTCGGCCAACGTGGTGATCCGCATCGCCGAGCTGTCGCAGGCGCTGGTCGGGCACATCCGCGGCGGGCTGGCGCAGGTCACCACCGTGTTCAGCATGTTCTTCTCCGGCATGTCGGGCTCGTCCTCGGCCGACGTCGCGGTGCTCAGCCGGACGATGGCGCAGCCGATGGCGCGCGAGGGCTACCGCCCCGCCTTCGTCGCCGCCCTGATCGCCGCCGCCTCGACCATCGCCGCCCTGGTGCCGCCCTCGATCATGGCGGTCGTCTATGGCGCGATCGGCAATGTCTCGATCGCCGGGCTGTTCCTCGGCGGCATCGTGCCGGGGCTGATGATCGGCGTCGGCCTGATGCTCTATTGCTATTTCTTCGGCCCCGTCGGCTTCCGCCGCCCGCGATCGAGCTTTCCGCAGCTTGCCGGCGCCACGCGGCGGCGGCGCTGCCGCTGATGATCCCCGTCATCCTGCTCGGCGGCATCATGACCGGCTGGTTCACGCCGACCGAGGCCGGCGTGGTCGCGATCGCCTACATCCTGCTGGTCGTCATCCCGCTGCTCAATCCCGCGCCATTTGCGCCAGGTGCCGCGCGATTTCGTGCAAGCGGGGCTGATCTATTCGCTGCCGATGATCACCATCGCCGCCGCCTCGGCGTTCGGCTGGCTGCTCGCCTATCTGCGCGGGCCGATCGTCGTCTCCGGCTGGATCGGCGACGTCGCCGGCACCGACTCGCAACCTCATCATGTTCCTGCTGGTGCTCGTGTTCGTCATCGTCGGCGATTTCATCGAGCCGATCCCGGCGATCATCATCTTCATGCCGGTGGTGAACGCGCTCACCGACGCCGCCTCGATCAACGGCGTGCACATGGGCGTGGTGCTGATCGTGACGCTCGCCTTCGGGCTGATCACGCCGCCCTACGGGCTGGCCCTGCTGATGGCGACCAAGTTCATCGGCGTGCGCTTCTCCGCCGGGCTGAAGGCGTCGCTGCCGATCTACCTGATCTTCTTCGCCACGATCGCCTTCACGATCTTCTTCCCGAGCGTCGTCCTCTGGCTGCCTCGCATCGCGTTCCCGGAATCGGTCGGCTGCTTCCGCGCGCCGGGCGGCGACGGGATACATCTGCCCCTGAGCAGTGGCGAGCACGAGGAACGCTCTGATCCATCCCGCCGAGTAGCAGCTTGCCGCTCAGCAAACCTGGCTCGAGAACCGGGTCGAGGGGGCGACGAATTCCTCCTGCGCGGCGACGGTCAGGATCTCGCGCGACCTGGCCTCCGCTGTCCGCCGCAGCAGGCCGAACACCGAGGAGCCCGCCGCCTCCAGCGCCGCGGCCGCGCTGCCGGTGCGCAGCCGGTGAAACGTGAACAGGGCGGCGATCGCATCGCCGGCGCCGTTCACGTCGAGCGCCAGCAAGGGCGTACGCAGCCGGTGGAACGAACCGGCCTCCGATACCAGCAAGTCGATGCAGCCGGCGGGCGTCTCCTCCGTCCGCAGGCTGGTCAGCAGCACGGTCCGCGGGCCGTCGGGACGCATCCGCGACTGCAGCGCGACAACCGCCTGCTTGGCCTGCTCCAAGGTCGCGCACCCTCCCCCGGTCAACTGGCCCAGCTCGAACTGGTTGGGGGTCGCCACATCGGCCTGCGGGAGCGCCCGGTCGCGCATCAGCTCCGCAATGCCGGGGCGGACATAGACGCCGCAATCCTCGTCCCCGATCACCGGATCGCAGCAATAGACCGCGCGCGGGTTGGCGCCGCGCACCCGCGCCACCGCGTCCAGGATCGCGTCGCCGATCTCCTGGTCGCCCATGTAGCCGGACAGCACGGCGTCGCAGCGCCCCAGCACCTCGCGCTGCTCGATCCCGTCCACCAGGCGGCGCACGTCGTCGCCGGTGAACACCTGGCCCGTCCAGGAGCCATAGCCGGTGTGGTTGGAGAACTGCACGGTGTTGATCGCCCAGACCTCGACCCCCAGACGCTGCAAGGGGAACACGGCGCTCGCGTTGCCGACATGGCCGTAGGCGACCCAGGATTGGATGGAGAGGATGTTCATGCCCGTAACCGTCGAGACGATGCGCCGCGACGCTAGATGCGCCCACCAGCCCACGCAACCCGCGGTTCGCCGATGGATTGCGGCGTCGCCAAGGCGGGCCGCCTTGATGGTTCCACGTCCTGCGTCTTTTGCCGCCACAAACCGGGCCTACAAGCCGCAACCGCCCGGCAAAGCCCGACGTTCGGATTGCGCCCGGCCCCCGCCAAGCCTTGAAGGGAGACCCCCGACGATGACGTCATTCCAGCTTTCCCGCTCAGTCCTGCTCGCCGCCACGCTGACCTTGCCGGTCGGCGCCCTGGCGCAGGGCACCACCCCCGCTCCCGCCAATCCCGCCGACACCAGCGGCACCGGTGCCACGCATCCCGTGGCTCCGAAGGCCGAAGCGACGAAGACCGGCCATCGGGAAGACCGGGTCGAGCGACGCATCGCCGATCTGCATTCGCGGCTGAAGATCACCCCGGCGCAGGAGCAGCAATGGGACCAGTTCGCCCAGGTGATGCGGGACAATGCCCGGCAGATGGACAAGACCTACCAGGAACGGTTCGAGCGCGTGCAGCAGATGAGCGCGGTCGACAACATGCAATCTTACGCGCAGATCGCAGAGTCCCACGCGCAGGACGTGCAGAAGCTCGTCCCGGCCTTCCAGGCGCTCTATGACACGATGTCGGCCGAGCAGAAACACACCGCCGATCAGGTGTTCCGCAGCAACGCTGAACGCGCGCAGCAGCGGGCTCCCGGCAACCATCGCGGCTGACCACGTCCCCGGCAACGCCGTGAGCCGGCCTTGAGTTCCGACCGCGAGAGGCGGTATACGCCGCCCCTCGCGCGGCCGGTCGGGATCGGCGCGCCAGAGGAGCAGCCCCCGATGAAATCCGGTATCCACCCCGAGTATCACGAGATCACCGTCGTCATGACCGACGGGACGCAGTTCAAGACACGGTCCTGCTACGGCAAGGCGGGCGACACGCTCCGGCTGGACATCGACCCGAAATCGCATCCCGCCTGGACCGGCCAGCAGCGGATCATGGACACCGGTGGTCAGGTGGCGAAGTTCAACAAGAAGTTCGCCGGCCTCGGCATCAAGAAGGCCTAGCGTCTAGGCTCGCGCGACCCGCTTGCCGGATGGCAGGCGGGTTCCGCGAAATGGCTACTTTCCGCCCGCCGCCTTCGCGAGCAGGTCCGCCATGTAGGCGGCGGGCGACTGGTGCTTGGCCGCCGCCGCATTGTTGAGGTCCTGCGCGACC
Organism: uncultured Alphaproteobacteria bacterium; assembly: GCA_963799825.1. GTDB lineage: Bacteria > Pseudomonadota > Alphaproteobacteria > Acetobacterales > Acetobacteraceae > JAFKFI01. The sequence goes on along the minus strand of CAWCYL010000004.1, from coordinate 871,109 downwards.
GTGGGTGCCAGCGGGACGCTCGCCACCACGCTCCCCGGCGCCGGAACCACGGCGGCGACCTGGTCCTGCACGAGCGTGTTCAGCCGCACCAGCATCGCCCGCTTGGCGCTGATGGACAGGTCCGAGCGGTCGGCGACCGCCGGGCAGAACGCCGCGTTCATCGTGTTTGTCAGCTGCGCGTCCGAGATCCCCGGTTGCTGCTGGCGCAGCTGCATCCACCATCTCCGTGATCCGCTGGTTGAGGAACGCGCCGTCGTCGCTGCCCAGGAAATTCGCCTGTGCCGCGGTCGCCAGCGCGCCCTGCACCACGCCGGACCCGACCTGCGGGCAATCGAAGTCCCGCGCCGCCTCGGTGCCGCCGGCCCCCACGTTCGATTGGGCGCGCACGCTCGCCACCAGCTGCGGCGTCGCGTTGGCCGGCGCCTTGTCCTTCCAGGCGGTCCGCACGTAGTTGACGATGTCCACGATGTTGGCGTCGGTGAGCGCGCCGGCGAAGCTCGGCATCTGGCCGTACCCGCCGGTGCCGTGCAGCCCTTGCAGCACCGCGGCGATGACGTCGTTCGGCTGGTCGGCGGCGAGGGCCGCGTTGCCGGCGAGATCGGCGACGGCACCCGGAATGCCTCGCCCGTTGTCCTGATGGCATTCGGCGCAATTCGTCAGATAGAGATGCCGGCCCTGCCGCAGTTGCGCCGGGGTCGCGAGACCCGTCACCAGCGCCGCCGTGCGATCCGGGCCTTCCTTCAAGTACACCGCGATGGAGTGAATATCGTCCTTGGTCGCGTAGCGCAGGCTGTTGTGCACCACCTCCGCCATCGGCCCGAAGGCGACACCCATCGGGCGGTCAGCGCCGGTGTGCAGGAAGGTCTCGATATCCGCCACACTCCGGTCACCGATGCCGGCCAGCGGGTCCGAGGAGATGTTGGGCGCCAGCCATTGCTGCACCACGCCGCCGGACAGGCTCGCCTGCGTCTCGGTGCCGCCCAGGAGGTTGCGCGGCGAGTGGCATTCGCCGCAATGGCCGGGGCCCTCCACGATATAGGCGCCGCGGTTCCAGTCCGCCGAATGCTTCGGGTTGGGCTGGTACGTGCCGGGATGGAAGAACAGCTCGCGCCAGACGAACAGGCTGGAGCGGATATCGAAGGGGAAGTCCAGGCCGTTCGGCGGGCGCGGCGCGAACACCGGCTTGAGCGTGAACAGGTAGGCCTTGACGGCCAGCACGTCCTCGCGGGTCATCTTGGTGAAGGAGGTGTAGGGCATCACCGGATAGAGATATTCGCCCCCGATGCCCGATGCCGTCATGCACCGCCCGATAGAAATCGTCGTCGCTCCAGGCGCCGATGCCCGTGTCCTTGTCGGGCGTGATGTTGGGCGAGCTCAGCGAGCCGAACGGCGTGCCGATCTGTCGCCCGCCCGCGAACGGCGTGCCGCCCGGCTGGGTATGGCAGGACATGCAGTCCGCCAGGCGCTCCACATAGATCCCCGCCTGCTGCTCGACCGACAACTCCTCCGCCCATGCCGCCGACGGCAGCATCGCCCCGAGCACCAGCGCGGCCAGCCAGCGAAGCGGGGTTCCGCCGATGTTCCACGACAATGTCCTTGCCCCCATCGCTTGCCCGGACGCGACAGATGCCTCGCGCGCGGTCAGGTCAATTCGCCTGGACGCACGCTAGAATAAACCGCAGGCGGGCTCAATGCACCCGCGCAAAGATTTACCTGCTCCGCGCGCGCCGGTACCGCTCGATCAATCCGTTCGTGGAGCTGTCATGCGTGAGCTTCGGCGCCGTCTTGTCGCGCAGCTCCGGGATGATGCGGTTGGCCAGCACCTTGCCGAGCTCCACGCCCCATTGATCGAACGAATCGATCCCCCACACCGCGCCCTGGGTGAACACGCTGTGCTCGTACAGCGCGACCAGACTGCCCAGCGTCCTCGGATCGAGCCGATCGGCAAGGATCGCATTGGTCGGCCGGTTGCCCTCCGTCACGCGGAACGGCGTCTGAAACGCGGATGAACCCTCGGCGGTCAGTTCGCCGGCCGTCTTGCCGAAGCCCAGCGCCTCGGCCTGCGCGAACATGTTGGCCATCAGCAGGTCGTGGTGATCCGTCAGCGGGCTCAGCGGTTGCAGGAAGCCGATCAGATCGCAGGGAATGAGCTTCGTGCCCTGGTGGATCAGCTGGTAGAACGAGTGTTGCCCGTCCGTGCCCGGCTCTCCCCAGATCACCGGCCCGGTCTGCCAGGAGACCGCCGCACCGGTCAGATCGACGTGCTTGCCGTTGCTCTCCATCTGCAATTGCTGGAGGTAGGCGGGAAAGCGGGCCAGATGCGCCGAGTACGGCATCACCCCGAGCGTCTGGGCGCCGAAGAAATTGTTGTACCAGACTGTGAGCAGGCCCATCAGCGCCGGCAGGTTCCGCTCAAGCGGCGTCGTGCGGAAATGCTCGTCCATGTCGTGAAAACCGGCGAGCAGCTCGCGGAAATTCTCCGGCCCGATGGCGATCATGGTGGACAGGCCGATCGCGCTGTCCATCGAGTAGCGGCCGCCCACCCAGTCCCAGAAGCCGAAGGCATTGGCCGGGTCGATGCCGAATTTTGCCACGCCCGGAAGATTGGTGGACACGGCGACAAAGTGTCTGGCGACCGCGTCATCTGTGCCCAGTGCATCCACGATCCAGGCGCGCGCCGTCGCCGCGTTGGTCATCGTCTCCAGCGTCGTGAATGTCTTGGACGAGACGATGAACAGCGTCTCGGCCGGATCGAGCCCTTGCGTCGCCTCGGCGAAATTGGCCCCGTCCACGTTGGAGACGAAGCGGAAATCCAGCGTGCGATCGCTGTAGGGTCGCAGCGCGAGATAGGCCATCTCCGGCCCGAGATACGAGCCGCCGATGCCGATGTTGATGATCGTGCGGATGCGCTTGCCCGTGTGGCCCTTCCAGGAGCCGTCCCGCAGCTGGCTGGCGAAAGCCGCCATCCGGTCCAGCACCGCGTGGACTTCCGGCACCACGTCCTGCCCGTCCACCTCGATGCGCGCGCCGCGCGGCGCGCGCAAGGCGACGTGCAGCACGGCGCGTTTTTCCGTGACGTTGATCTTCTCGCCGCGGAACATCGCGTCCCGCCGCTCCGCCACGCCGCGCTCGCGGGCGAGCTGCACCAACAGGCGCATCGTCTCCTCGGTGATGCGGTTCTTCGAATAGTCGAGCGTGAGCCCGGCCCCCTCGACGGTGAAGCGCGCCGCCCGGCCGGGATCGTCGGCGAACAGGGTGCGCAGATGCACGTCCTTGATCGCCGCGTGATGCGCTTGCAACGCCCGCCAGGCCGCACTTTCGGTCAATCGCTCGCTGCCGCTCATGGCTCGTTCCTCCCGCTCAGGCTAGGCCAGCGCCCGGCTCTTGGTCTCGATGGATCCCAGCAATTCCTGCCAGGAGGCCACGAAGGATTTGGCGCCCTCGCTCTGCAGCTGGGCGGCGAGTGCGGCGGTGTCGATCCCCGCCTTGGCGAATTCGGCGAGGACCTGCGCGCTATCGCCGCCGTCGCGCGGCAGGACCGCGCCGACCTCGCCGTGATCGCCGAAGGCGCGCAGCGTTCCGGCCGGCATCGTGTTGACGGTGTTGGGCGCGGCGAGCTTGCTGACATAGAGCGTGTCGGGCGCGTTCGGGTCCTTCATGCTGGTGCTGGCGAACAGCAGCCGCTGCGGCCGCGCGCCGAAATTCTCCAGCCGCTGCCAGCGGTCGCTGTCCAGAACGTCCCGGTACGCCTTGTACGCCTGCTGGCCGACCGCGATGCCCAGCTTGTTCTGCAAGGTCGCCGGCACCTTGCCCGCGACGCCGCGATCCCAGCGGCTGATGAACACCGACGCCACCGAGCGGATATCGGGGCTGAGCCCCGCCGCGACCCGGCGCTCCAGACCCTTCATGTAGGCGTCCGCCGCCGCCGTGTAGTGCTCGGCGGAGAACAGCAGCGTGACGTTGATCGGCACGCCCGAGAAGATCGCCTCCTCGATCGCCGGCAGCCCTTGCTGCGTGCCGGGGATCTTGATGAACAGGTTCGGCCGGTTGGCCTTGCCGTGAAGCGTCTTGGCCTGCGCGACCGTCGCCTGCGTGTCGTAGGCGAGCAGCGGCGACACCTCGAGCGAGACCCAGCCATCCACGCCCGAGGTCCGCTGGTGCACCGGCGCGAACAGTTGCGCCGCGCGCGAGAGATCCTGCACCGCGAGCTCGAAGAACAGCGCCTCGCCCGACTCGCCGCGACCCATCAGCCGCCTGATCTCGGCATCGTAGTCGCCGCTATGGCTGATCGCGTTGTCGAAGATGGTCGGGTTCGAGGTGAGGCCTGTTACCGACAATTCGTCGATGTCGTGCTGCAGCGTGCCGCTGTCGAGCAGCGCGCGGGTGATGTCGTCGAGCCAAAGGCTCTGGCCGATGTCGTGCAGTCGTCCGGTTGCCTTCATGGTGCTCTCCCGCCGCTAGGATTTCTGGAATGCTGCGCGATCCAAACCGAGAAGATCGCCAATCGCCTCGATCTGGATGTCGGCCGGCGGATGCGCGGCCAGCTCCTTCGGGTCGTGCGCGTAATGGCCCTGACGGGGAAACACCGTGGTCACCCGGCTGCCCCACGCCTGCTTGACCGCATCGAGGATGCGCACCTTGTCGTCGATCAGCACGTAGTGCTTGGCCGGATACAAGCGGCCGACGTCGTCGAGCTCGACCTCCTTGTGGATGTAGATCAGCACGCGATCGTCGAACGCGCGCCACAGTCCGGAACGCTCCACCTTGCGCGGCTGGAACACCGCGTCGCCGTCCGACAGAATCACCGTCGGTCCCCATTGGCGCGCGTGCCTCACCGCATCCAGCGCGCGCGGATAGAGGCGGTCGGCGAACGGGTAGTCCGCCAGCCAATTGGAGATCCACAGCACCCGCGGATCGTGCAGATCCTCGGCCCGATAGCGTTGCAGCGCGCCGAGATAGTCCGCGTATCCCAGTTCGCTCCGCAGCTCCTCGAACAGCGCCCAGTAGCGGTCGCGCGCGACTACGCCGTACTCGGCAAGCAGATGCTGTCCGAGATCGGCCTGCACCTGGTCGTTGTCGATCAACGTATTGTCCACGTCGAACAGGAAGACGACGTCGTGCGTGCCCGCGCCTTGGTCGTTCGTCATGCGGCTTGCTCCGCCGGCTTGGGATTGAGCCACGGCCCGTCGGCGCCGATCAGCTCCTCCGCCTCGCCGGGACCCCAGCTGCCGGGCTCGTACGGGTAGATCGGCGTCGCGTTGTCCAGCACCGCCTCGACGATGCGCCACTGCGCGTCGACCAGATCCTGCCGGGTGAACAGATCGCCGATCCCGTGCATCGCGTCGCCCAGCAGCCGCTGATACGGCGGCCGGTCGTCGGCGGCGCGCTCGGTCAGGATCAGCTCGACATCGTGACCGACCATGTGCTCGCCGGGGGTCTTCACGCGCAGGCCGAGGCCGATGCTGACGTCGGGGCTGATCCGCATCCGCAGATGGCTCGACCCGCTGGACACGATCTCGCCGAACGTCTCGCGCGGCGGCCGCTTGAACTCGACGACGATTTCGGCCGCCGTCACCGGCAGCTCCTTGCCGGCGCGGATGTAGATCGGCACGCCGGCCCAGCGCCAGGTGTCGATCTCGAGCTTGACCGCGACATAGGTCTCGACCTCGGAATCCGGTCTGACGCCGTGCACCTCGCGATAGCCCGCGTACTGCCCGCGCACCACATGCGCGGGGTCCAGCGGACGCACCGCCTTCAGCAGAGCGGATTTCTGGTCGCGCGAGGCCTCGTGGTCCTCGCCGGTCGGCGGGTCCATCGTCAGGTTGGCCAGCACCTGCAGCATGTGGTTCTGCAGGACGTCGCGCATCGCGCCGGTCGCGTCGTAGAAGCTGCCGCGATCCTGCACGCCGAAATTCTCCGCCATCGTGATCTGGATGCTGCGCACGTAGTTGCGGTTCCAGATCGGCTCGAACATCGGGTTGGCGAAGCGCGTGTAGACGATGTTCTGCACCGGCTCCTTGCCGAGATAATGGTCGATCCGGAAGATGCTCTCCTCGGGAAAGGACCGCGACAACACGCGATCGAGCTCGCGCGCGGACGCTCGATCGTGCCCGAACGGCTTCTCCACCACCAGCCTGCCGTTCTCGGCGCAACCCGACTCCGCCAGCCGCTCGGCGACGGTGGCGAACAGGCTCGGCGGCACCGCCATGTAGTGCAGCGGCCGCTTCGCCTCGCCCAGCTCCTTGCGCAGCGCGGTGAAGGTAGCGGGATCGTTGTAGTCGCCATCGACGTAGCGCAGCAGGCCGATCAGCCGGGCGACGTGATCCGCCGAAACGTCGATGCCGGCGTGCTTGAGGCTGTCTCGCGCGCGCGCCTTGAGCTGATCGAGCGTCCAGCCCGCCTTGGCCACGCCGATGATCGGGCTGGCGAGCCCCTCGTCGCGGACCAGCGCATGGAGCGACGGGAAGATCTGCTTGTACGCGAGATCGCCGGTCGCGCCGAAGAAGACGATCGCGTCAGAGCTCCCGTCCGTCATGCGCCCTCCGCCGGCTTCTCGACATGGCCGCCGAACTCGAAGCGCAGTGCGGAGAGCAGCTTGTCGGCATACTCCGTCTCGCCGCGCGAGCTGAAGCGGGAGAACAGGGCGGAACTGATGACCGGCGCCGGCACGCCCTCGTCGATCGCCGCCTGCAACGTCCAGCGCCCCTCGCCGGAATCGGACACGCGGCCGGCGAAATTCGCCAGATCCGGGCTTTTCCGCAATGCGCTCGCGGTCAGGTCGAGCAGCCACGAGCCGACCACGCTGCCGCGCCGCCACACCTCGGCGACCTGTGCGACGTCGATGTCGTAGCTGTACAGCTCGGGATGGCGCAGCGGCGTGGTCTCCGCGTCGGTCTCCTGCTTGTGCAGCCCAACATTGGCGTGCTTGATGATGTTCAGCCCCTCGGCATAGGCGGCCATCAGGCCGTATTCGATGCCGTTATGCACCATCTTGACGAAATGCCCGGCGCCGTTCGGGCCGCAATGCAGGTAGCCGTGCTCGGCCGGGCCGGGCTCGCCCTCGGCGCCCGGCGTGCGCTCCGCCGAGCCGAGGCCGGGGGCCAGCGCCGAGAACACGCTGTCGAGCCGCGCGACGACCTCGTTCTCGCCGCCGATCATCAGGCAGTAGCCGCGCTCCAGTCCCCAGACCCCGCCGCTCACGCCGACATCGACGTAGTGCAGGCCCTTGGCCTTGAGCTCGCCGGCGCGCCGCACGTCGTCGTGATAGTAGGAATTGCCGCCGTCGACCACGATGTCGCCCGGCTCCAGCAGCGGCGTCACCGAGGCCAGCACGGCGTCGACCGCGCCGGCCGGCACCATCAGCCAGACGGCGCGCGGCTTCGACAATCCCTTGACGAACTCCTGCAGGCTGGTGCTGCCGGTGGCGCCCTTGCCGACCAAATCCTGCACCGGCTCGCTGTGGCTGTCGTAGACGTGGCAGTCGTGGCCCGCCTTGATGAGGCGCACCACCATGTTGGCGCCCATCCGTCCCAAACCGATCATGCCGAGTTGCATCGAAATCTCCTTCCGCGAGGCGGTTCGTATATTAGCTGGTCAGCCCGTACGGCCCATCGCGCGCTTGGCCGCCGCGACCACGTGGTCGGGCGTGAAGCCGAAATGCTCCGCGACGACCTTGATCGGCGCCGACATCCCGAAACTGTGCATCCCGAGCACGACGCCACGGTCCCCCGCATAGCGATGCCAGCCGAGCGTCGAGCCCTCTTCCACGGTCACGCGCGCGCTCAGGCTGGGCGGCAACACGCTGTCGCGATAGGCCTGATCCTGCGCATCGAACAGCTCCCAGGACGGCATACTGACCACGCGCGCGGCGATCTTGTCTCGCGCCAGCACGTCACGCGCCGCCATGCAGAGCGATACCTCGCTGCCGCTGGCGATCAGGATCACGTCCGGCTTGCCGCCCGGCGGATCGACGAGGACGTAGGCTCCCCGGGCGAGCCCGCTCGCGGGCGGCGCATTGCGTGCCGATCGACGATCGGCAGCGCCTGGCGCGAGCAGATCAGCGCCGCCGGCCGGTTGCCGAGTTGCAGCACGACGCGATACGCCTCCGCCATCTCGTTGGCATCGGCGGGCCGGATCACCACCATGCCAGGAATGGCGCGCAGGGAGAGAATCTGCTCGATCGGCTGGTGCGTCGGCCCGTCCTCGCCGACGCCGATCGAGTCATGCGTCCAGATATGCATCACCGGCAGATCCATCAGCGAGGACAGCCGGATCGCGCCGCGCGCGTAGTCGGTGAAGATCAGGAAGCCGGAGCCGAACGCGCGCAGCCCGGTCAGCGTCATGCCATTGACCATCGCGCACATCGCGTGCTCGCGCACGCCGAAATGCATGTTCCGCCCGCGATAGTCGCCGATATTGCCGCCGGGCTGGAAATCGCCGGCGAACTCGAAGACGAGGCGCGTCTTGGTGCTGGGCGAGAGGTCGGCCGCGCCGCCCACGATCCACGGGATACGCTCGGCCAGCGCGTTCAGCACCTTTCCCGATGCATCGCGCGTCGACATGCCCGAAGCGCTCGGCGGGAAACTCGGAAGCGCCTTCTCCCAGCCCTCGGGCAAGCCGTGACCGCGGATGCGCTCGATCTGGTCGCCGAGATCCGGATATTGCGCGCGGTATTTTGCAAACGTCGTGTCCCACGCCCGATGCGCCTTGGCACCGCGCGCGCCCATGTTGGCGGAAAAGTGCTCGCGCACCCCATCAGGAACCACGAAGCTCTTGTCGGGCGAGAAGCCGAAGAACTCCTTGGTCAGCCGCACCTCCTCCGCGCCCGAGCGGCTCGCCATGCGCGGTCGGCGAATCCTGCTTGTGCGGCGCGCCGTAGCCGATATGGCTGTGCACGACGATCAGGGTCGGCCGGTCGCTGGTCTCGTGAAACGCGCTGATACGCCCGGTCCAGCAGCAGGGGATCGTTCGGATCGCCGACGCTGACGACGTTCCAGCCATAGGCCAGAAAGCGCGCGCCGACATCCTCGGTGAAGGCGATGTCGGTGTGGCCCTCGATGGTCACGCGGTTGCTGTCGTAGATCCAGCACAAGATTCGCCAGCCGCAGATGCCCGGCGAGCGACGCCGCCTCGCTGGCGATCCCCTCCATCATGTCGCCGTCGCCGCATAGCGCGTAGACGTTGAAGTCGAAGATGTCGAAGCCCGGCCGGTTGTAGGTGGCGCCCAGCCAGCGCCCGGCGGCCGCCATGCCGACGCTGGTTGCGACGCCCTGCCCGAGCGGGCCGGTGGTCGTCTCGACTCCCGAGGTCCAGCCGTATTCGGGATGTCCCGGACAGCGGCTGCCCGCCTGGCGGAACGTCTCGATGTCCCCCAAGGTCACGGCATCCCTGGCGGCGCCCTCATAGGATGGGGCAACGGCCTTGATGCCGGCGAGGTGGATCAGGCTGTACAGCAGCATCGAGGCGTGGCCGCTGGACAGCACGAAACGGTCCCGGTTGATCCAGCCGGGATCCGCCGGATCGTAGCGCAGGATACGTTGCCAGAGGGCATAGGCGGTCGGCGCGGCACCCATCGGCGTGCCCGGATGGCCGGACTGGGATTTCTGGATGGCGTCCATGGTCAGGGTTCTGACCGTGTTGATCGCCAATTGATCGAGATCGGTGTGCCGTGCCATGCGCCTGTCCTGAATGTCGACTGCGTGCGTGCGAGACCGCGCCCGGTCAGGCTTCTCCAAAACGGTTCAAGCCATACAGCGCCGCGCCGATCAGGGCCGCGCGGGTGATGACCACGCTGACAGGGATCGCCTGCAGAAGCTCGGCGAGCCGCCCCTTACCGGTGAACGGACGCATGAACCGGCCCTCTCCGAGCCTGTCCAGGACCCGCGGCGGCATTCCGCCGGCCAGATAGACGCCGCCGGTCGCCATCACCTTCAGCGCCATGTTCCCCGCCTCGGCGCCAAGGACGGACACGAAGATATCAAGCGCCGCGGCGGATAGGGGATTGCCATTGGGGTCCGTCATCCCCGCCTGCACGATCAGCGGCGTCCGGTCGGCGGCACTTGCCAGCCGCGTGGCGAATTCCGGCGACTCTGCCGCGTGCCCGGCATCGCGCAGGAAATCATAGATGTTCGGAATGCCGCTCCCCGAGCAGACCCGCTCGTACGCCACGTGCCCATATCGCTTCGACAGATAGCGCCAAAGCTCGGCCTGCTGCGCGTCGCCCGGAGCGAAGTCGGCGTGGCCACCCTCGGACGAGCAGGCGATGTACTCGCTCCCGCTCCAGACGAGGAAAGCCTCGCCGAGGCCGGTTCCGGGTGCCACGACCGCGAGCGGCCCGTGCGGCTCGGGGCGTCCCGGATTGAGGATATGCAGTTCATCCGGCCGCAGACGCGGGACCGCGTAGGCGATCGCCTTGAGATCGTTGAGGAGGATCACGCGCTTCAGCCCGAGATCGCGCCGCAGCCCCTCCTCGTCGAGCACCCAGGGCAAATTGGTCAGCCGCGCGCGACCGGACGTGACGGGACCGGCGACGTCAAAGCAGGCAACCTCCGCAGTCCGGCCGGTTTCGGCGAGGAACGCGCGCACCATCTCCTGCAGGTCGGGGTATGCGGCGCTGTGATACTCCCTTTCCACCAGCGGCGCCCGCGCGCCGGCGTCCGGCGTGTAAAGGGCCAGCAGGGTCTTGGTACCACCAATGTCCCCGGCGATCAGCATTTCGACCGGCCCCACGACCGGCGCGTCGTCGTCAGATAGGCAGCCGTATCATCGCGCAACCACATCCGCTCGATCTGCTCCAGGGAGCGTCCCTTCGTCTCTGGCACCCGCTTATAGATCCTTATCCATCCGATCAGGCAGAAGAAAGCGAACAGCGCGCCGAGCGTCCCTCGGGGTCGTCACCGCGTCGACGAGCAGCCCGACGTCGCCGCCGAAGCCATGCCGCTCTCCTGACACGCAGGGTATCAACAGATCCCTAATCATATTGCAAGCGTTCCGGCTTGACTAGGGAATCGCTCGTCCTCAATCCAGCCGGTAGACGCGCCGGGCCGTGCGGCTGAACAGCGCCTGCTTCTCATCCATCGAGGCACTGCCAGCGATCTGCTTGAACGCGTTCCACAGGGTCGCATAGCCGGTTCCCATCTTCTCGACCGGGAAGTTGCTCTCGAACATGCAGCGCGTCGGGCCGAACAGCTCGATGCAGACTTCCATGTACGGCCGCCAGAACGCCGCCAGCTCCGCCGAGGATGGCGGACGGGGTGCTGCGAGATAGTCGAACGCGGCGAGGCGCATCATCATGCCGCCGAGCTTCACCGCCACGTTCGGGCAACGGGCCAACTCCTTCATCGCCGTTTTCCAGGACGCGTACACCTCGTCGCCCTGCCCCGCGTATGGGCCATAGCCGAGCGGTCCGCCGACATGGCCGAGAACGATGTTGGTCGCGGGGAAAGCACGGGCCAGATCGACGATATCGGCAAGTTGCGGATGGAACAGCCAGGCGTCGAACGAGAGGCCAAGCGAGGTCAGACGGGCCAGGCCCGCCCGGAAGTCCGGTCGCTGGTAGAGATGCGGCCGCATCTCCGCCCCGCTATTGCCGATCACGTCGCTCGCGTCCCAGCCAGCGGAATGCCGGATGCCGCGGAACCGCCCGCCCCCGGCCCTGACATGCGCTTCCAGCACCGGCTCGACGCGATCGCCGATAGTCAGATCGGCGAACCCGACGATGCCGGCGGCGACGCGCGTGGGACCGTACGCGCCGCTCGCGCTCATCGCCGCCACGCCGGCGACGAACTCGGTCTCCCCCACCGGACGCATCTCCGGCGCACCCGAAGCGCGATACATCGCGTGGCATTGCAAGAAGACCGTCGCCACAACATTGTGACCGGTCGCGAGATCCGCCAGGAACTCGTGCAGCAGGTAGCGGTCGCCGGCGCGGTTCCACAGATGATGATGCGTGTCGATGATCGGCAGGTCAGGATCGAGGATCGGCTCCTCCGGCTGGCGGGCAAGCCATGCCGCGTTGGGTGGGAAGATGCGCCCAAACGGCGTCCGCTGCCTTGGCCCGCTCATCGGCGCTCTCCCCCGGCTCGCTTGTAACGACTGGCCGGAAGGATTAGGGCACGGCCCGGCGGCGCGCTCAAGCAAGCCGCGCTTCGATGACCCGGAACACCGAGGAGCAGCCCATGACGCGCATCCCCAAAACCCTGCACGAGCCGATCAACAGCGCCTTCCCGACCGACGTGTGCCTGGTGGCGACGGTCCTGCCGAGCGGCTTCGCGCAGGTCAGCCCACGCGGCAGCACCCAGGTGTTCGATGACCAGCACTTCTCGCTCTGGGAGCGCGGCAGGGGCTCGACCACGGACAATCTCGCGGACGGCACAAAGGTAACAATCTACTTCCGCAAGCCGCAGCTCCGCGTGGACGGGGTTTTGCCGAAAGGCGGCATCGCGCGCTTCTACGGCGTCGCGCGACTGCACAAATCGGGCGCCGTGTACCGAGGAAGTCTGGCAACGGCTGATCCAGCCGGAGAAGGACCGCGACCCCGAGAAGAAAGGCTTCGCCGTCCTGATCGAGGTCGAGCGCGCCGAGGAGCTCGACGGAACGCCGCTGGCGCTCGACTGAGCACCCGCCCTGGTCAGCCGCTTGCCAGGCGGTTGTTGCTGACTTGACCGCCCCCCGCGTGCCATGCTTGGCGCGCGGTAGGCGGCAATCCTCCTCCCGCCCAAAGTCCAAGCGTGCCCGGGACAGCGCATGGCCATCCAGCCGCGCGCGGTTCCCCGGCCGACACAACAACGGGGGGTAGGAATGATCCGAAAGGGATGGTCGGGTGCTGGCGTGGCCGGCGTCGCGCTACTGGCGCTCGCGTTCGCCTGGCGCGCCGGCGCGGAGCCTGCGCCGACGCCGGGTGTCACGGCGACGGAAATCAAGATCGGCAACATCGCGGCATACAGCGGCCCGGCCTCGGCCTACGGCATCATCGCCCGCACCGAGGGCGCGTTCATGAAGATGGTCAACGACAATGGCGGCGTCGCCGGCCACAAGCTCATCTACGATTCGGTGGATGACGGCTACAGCCCGCCCAAGGCGGTGGAGCAGGCGCGACGCCTCATCGAGCAGGATCAGGTGGCGTTCCTGTTCGCCACGATCGGCACGCCGAGCAACACCGCGATCTCGAAATACGTCAACGAAAAGGGCGTACCGCTGCTGTTCCTGGGCAGCGGCGCCGACAAATGGGGCAACTACAAGCAGTTCCCCTGGCTGATCGGCTGGCAGCCGAGCTACCGGACCGAGGCGCAGATCTACACCCAGTACGCGCTCAAGAATAAGCCGAACGCGAAGATCGCGATCCTCTATCAGAATGACGATTTCGGCAAAGACTACCCTATGGGCGTCAAGGACGTGCTCGGCGACCGCTACGACAAGATGGTCACGGCGGCGTCATACGAGGTCACGGACGCCACGATCAACTCCCAGGCGCTGGCGCTGAAGGAGTCGGGCGCCGACGTCCTGATCACCGCGGCCACTCCGAAATTCGCCGCACAGATGATTCGGAAGATCGCCGAGCTGGGCTGGAAGCCCCTGCATTTCATGACCAACGTGTCGATCTCCGTCGGTTCCGTGCTCACGCCCGCCGGGCCGGAGCGCGCCACCGGCATGGTCAGCGCCGCCTACCTCAAGGATCCGACCGACCCGACGTGGAAGGACGATCCCGGCATGAACGGATGGCGCAATTTCATGAAGAAATACATGCCCGACGCGGATCTCACCGATGGCGGCCCGGTCTTCGCCTACGGCGTGACCTCGACGTTGCTGCAAGTGCTGAAACAGTGCGGCGGCGATTTCTCGCGAGCCAACATCATGAAGCAGGCGGCGAACCTGAAGGATTTGGAGATCCCGGTTCTGCTGCCGGGCATCAAGGTCAACACCAGCCCGACCAATTTCCACCCGATCCGCCAGATGCAGCTGGAGAAATGGAATGGCAAATCATGGGAGCTGTTCGGTCCCGTGATCCAGGGTGCCGGCTCCTGAAGCAGGAACGCCGGCAATTCGGACATCTGACCGCCAGCGGGTTTTCGGACCCGCTGCGCGGCTTTGTGGTCGGCGAAACTCGCAACCGCATCGCTCAGCTATTGCGATCAGGCATTACGTTTGATCTATAATGGCGACAACATTGCGGATCATCGTGAAATGACGGACGAACAGGACAGGCCGAGACTCCTCGGATTCGCCGCTCAGATCGTCTCGGCGCATGTCTCGAAGAATGCTGTCGCGGCCCAGGAACTCCCGCCGCTGATCGAGAAGGTGTACGAGGCCCTGCGAAACGCCGGCACCGAGCCCGCGGCCCAGCCGGCCAGACCCGAACCGGCGGCCCCGATCAAGAAGTCCGTCTTCACCGACTATTTGATCTGCCTCGAGGACGGCAAGAGGCTGAAGATGCTGAAGCGGCATCTCAGGACCGCCTATAACATGTCCCCGGAAGAATATCGCAAGCGATGGGGACTCCCGGCCGAATATCCGATGGTCGCCCCGAGCTACGCCAAGCAGCGATCGGCGCTCGCGAGACAGATCGGGCTGGGGACGCGGCGCCGGACCGCCGAGCCCGCAGAGCCGCCGGAGACCGCGGGCAAGGCGCGATCTCCCCGTGCCACCGCGCGGAAAGGCCCCGTCGCCCGGCGCCGCGCCCGGGGCTTGGCGGAGTAGCACCAGCCCCGTTCCGCGGAACGCGTCCAACAGAACTTGGGAACATACGGCATGGCGGGACCACTCGCGGGCGTCAAAGTCATCGAAGTTGGGCAGGCGCTTGCCGGGCCTCTGGCCGGGGTGATCATGGCCGACATGGGCGCCGAGGTGATCAAGGTCGAGAAGCCGGACGGCGGCGACGACGCTCGGCTGTGGGGACCGCCCTTCGTGGACGGCGACTCGGTGATGTTCCGCTCGACCAACCGCAACAAGAAATCGGTGACGCTCGACATCAAGAGCGCGGTGGACGTCGCCCGGCTCCAGGCGCTGGTACGCGACGCCGACGTGATGATCCAGAATTTGCGGCCGGGGATTGTCGACGAGGTTGGAATCGGGCCCGACGCGATGCTCGCGGTCAATCCGCGCCTGATCTACTGCTCCATCTGGGCGTTCGGCTACCAGGGTCCGCTCCGCCTCGCGCCGGGCTTCGATCCGCTGCTGCAGGCCTTTGCCGCGGTGATGACGCTCACCGGCCGGCCCGAGGACCCGCCAACATTCTGCGCCCCGGCGATCAACGACAAGGCGACCGGCATGTGGTGCGTCATCGGCGCCCTGGCTGCATTGCAGCAGCGGCATCGCACCGGCAGGGGCTGCGTGGTCGACACCTCGCTGTTCGAGAGCGCGGTCTCATGGGTGGAGGGGCCGCTCAACAGCTATCATCTCACCGGCAAGCTGTCGGAGCGGCACGGCACCGGCAGCAACATCCTGGTTCCCTATCAAACGTTCGAGACCGCCGACCGGCCGATCTGCATCGCCGCGGGCAATGATCGCCTGTTCGTCAGATGCGCCCAGGCACTCGGTCATCCCGAGTGGCTCGACGACCCGCGCTTTGCGGACGGGCGGCAGCGCGCGGCAAACCGGCCAGCGCTCGTGGCCCTCATGGAACCCGTCCTGCGCGGCCAGTCGCGCGATCACTGGATGGCGACGCTCGAGAAGGTCGGGGTTCCGTGCGCCCCTGTGAACAACATCGCGGAGCTGGCGGAGACCGAGCAGCTCCGCGCAGTGGATCTGTTGCGAACCCTGCCCCGCAGCGGATTGAAAGTGGTCGGGCTGCCGATCTCGTTCGACAAGGAACGGCCGCAGCCTCAAGCCAATTCGCCACGTCTCGGCGAGCACAATGCGGAGCTGTTCGCCTCGATACCGGCGGCCGCGAACGACTGAGCGAACGGAGCCGCGGCGTTACGGTACGGCCGCGCTGCCCCCCGCGATGAAGCCGGCAACCTCCTGCTCGGAATAGCCGGCGTCGAGTAGCACGGCGCGCGTATGCTCACCGAGTGCCGGCGCGCGCTCTCCGGCAGCCGTGCGTGAGGCGGACATGCGGAACGGCGGGTTGACCACCTTGAAGTTGCCGCCGGCGTCCTGTACTTCCGCCAGGGCCCCACGATGCGCGATCTGCGGATCGGCCATTGCCTGCTCCACGCTGCGGTACGGCGAGCACGGCACCCCGTTCGCATCGAACGCCGCGCGGCATTCCTCGACGCTACGATGTTTCGTCCAGACCTCCAGCTCGTCCATCAGCTCGCCCCAATGCCTGCGCCTATCCTCGAACAGCGCGAAGCGGGGATCGGTGATCCATTCCTCGTGTCCGGCCGCTTTCGCGAGCCCGTGAAAAATGCGCTCCGTGCCCATCGCCGGCATGATGTATCCGTCGCGCGTGACGAGCGGGGAATAGAGCGGTCTCGCTGCCGGCACCTCGAACTGCGCCTTCTGCACCTCGGGCAGCAGCAGGCCGAGCATGGATTCGAGCATCGAGACGTCCACCATCTGTCCCGCGCCGGTCTGCTGGCGCACGAACAGCGCCGTCATGATCGCGCCGACTGCGTAGGTGCCGGCCAGAACGTCGGCGATATAGATCCCGCAATTGTCCGGCCGCTCGCGGCCGTCCTGGTAATCGAGATGCGCGAGGTCGTAGCCGGAAGCCGCGTGGATAGCGGGGGCGTAGGCCGGCAATTCCGAGGACGGGCCAGTTTGCCCGTAGCCGGAGATCGCGCAGTAGATCAAGTCGGGCTTGAGCAGCCGCAGCGCCTCGTAGTCGAGGCCAAGCCGCCGCATCACGCCCGGCCGGAAATTCTCCACCAGCACGTCGGCGGTCTCCACCAGACGGCGCAGGATGTCGATGCCGGGCCGGGTCTTGAGGTCCAGCACAACGCCTTTCTTCCCGACGTTGAGCTGTCCGAAACTGCTGCTGGCGCCATTCCGCACGGGCGGCGCGCGTCGCATAAGATCGCCGCCAGGTGCTTCCACCTTGATGACCTCGGCCCCGAGATCGGCGAGCAGGCGGGTGCAGTGCGGGCCGGCGATGGTGGTGGTGAGATCGAGCACCCGCAGCTTATCCAGCGCGTAGGTCATGGTTCTCCTTCCCCCAAGGATGGACTACGCTCCCCGGTCCGCGCGGCCAAGACGGAACAGGAGGAAGCGATGCCGAAATACACTTTCATGGTGCTGACGAACCCTGTCGAGGGCCAGGAGGATGTCTATAACGACTGGTACACCAACCGCCACATCCCGGACGTTCTGAACGTCCCCGGTTTCGTCTCCGCCCAGCGATTCAAGCTCGCCGACCCGCAGCGCGGCAATCCGCCGCATCCCTGGCGCTACCTGGCGCTATACCAGATCGAAACCAACGACCTGAAAAGCACGCTCGCCACCTTGTCCGAACGCTCCGGCACCGAGGCGATGGTGCTGAGCGACGCCCTGGCTCCCGAGCGCATGGCGTTCGTCTACGAGCCGATCACGCCGCCGGTCGCGGCGAAGCGCTGAACGCGGGAGGGGATCGAACATGCCAAAGCTTGCCGGCAAGGTCGCGGTGGTCACGGGTGCGAGCCGCGGCATCGGCCAGGAGATCGCGACGCTGTTCGCCGCCGAAGGCGCCAAGGTGGTGTGCGCCGCCCGCACGTTGAACGAAGGCGATCACCCGCTTGCGGGTTCGCTCAACCGGACAGTCGAGGCCATCCGCACCAAGGGTGGCGAGGCGACCGCGGTTACGGCGGATGTCTCCACCGAGGCAGGATGCCTGTCGCTCATCGAGCAGGCGCGCGCGACGTATGGCCCGATCGACGTGCTGGTGAACAACGCAGCACTCAACTATTACATCCCGACGGTCGACTACCCGACCAATCGCTGGATCCGCGCCTTCGCGGTCAACGTGCACGGGCCGTTCATCCTCTCCAAGACCGTGCTGCCGGACATGATCGCCAAGCGCGCCGGGGCGATCGTCAACATCAGCTCGGGTGCGGCGATCGGCCCTGGGCGCGGCCCCTACGAGGACCAGACGGCGCATGGCGGTGTGCTGTACGGCGCGACGAAGGCAGCGCTGGAACGCTTCACCCAGGGCCTCGCCCAGGAGGTGGCGCAGTACGACGGCATCACCGTCGCCGCCGTCTCGCCCTCGCGCGTGGTGCCGACGCCGGGCACTGTGTTCCACAAGCTGGTCAGCGGCTTGGACGATCCGAAGGGCGAGCCGCCGTCCTACATGGCGCGCGCCGTTCTGCTGCTCGCCAGCGAACCGGCGAGGAAGGTCAACGGCCGCGTCACCTACAGCCAGCAGATCCTCAAGGAGTATGGGCTGATCGAGAACGCCGTCGGCCGTGGCGTCGAGATCAAGGGCTCGGGCTATTCGCAGATCT
Source organism: uncultured Alphaproteobacteria bacterium (assembly GCA_963799825.1). Lineage (GTDB taxonomy): Bacteria > Pseudomonadota > Alphaproteobacteria > Acetobacterales > Acetobacteraceae > JAFKFI01. Next base: position 852,750 of record CAWCYL010000004.1, on the reverse strand, counting down.
AGAGTGTGATCGGCTTAAGTTGGACCAGCCGTGTCATCAACTCACTTCTACGCGGGGCTGTTTGGGGTGCTGTTGTGGCGGCGGATAAGTGGCCCGCCTTCGCCAGACTCTTGTCGGTCGCTTCGGCGGGCCACTGACCGGCCGCTGCGGTGGGTGCGTGCGGTTCATGCGGTGGCTTCGTCTTGGCGCAGCATGGCGTTGCAGATGACGACGAGCTTGCGCATGACGGCGGTGATGGCCAGGAGCGGCTTCTTGCCGTTGGCGATCAGCCGTTGATAGAAGACGCTCATCTTCGGATCCCGTTTGGACGCGGTGAGCGCGGCCATGAACAGCACCTTCTTGATCTCCGGGCGTCCGCCCCTGGTGCGGCGATAGCGGTCGGTGGCGCCGCTTTGACGAGGATGTGGCGCGAGGCCGGCGAGTGCCGCGGCCTGGCGCCGGCTCAGCGTGCCGAGCTCAGGCATCAGGGCGACCAGCGACACAGCGGTCACGCAGCCGATCCCGATCAGGCTGCTGACGGTGCGTGTCGCGGTGTGCAAGGTCTGATGGGCGTTGACGAGGGCCTGGGTATCGGCCTCGATGGCCGCGATCTGGGCATCGAGGCAGGCCAGAAGGCGATCGAGATAGGATCGCACGACTTGCGCACCCGGAGAGGACAGCCGGTTCTTGCAGGCGACGCGCTGATCGACGAGGTCGCGGCGTGTCAGCACCAGGGTCTGCAGCCGATCGCGCTCTTGGTCGGGCGGCTGCCAACGGGCGAGCCGGGGATGGCGTTCCTGACCATAGCGGGCCAGGGCGCGCGCATCGATGGCGTCGGTCTTGCCCAACGTGCCGAAGGATCGGATGAACGCCTTGACCTTGCGGGCGTCCGCCCGGTGCGCGGCGCGCCCGGCCTGCATCAGGGCGCTGAGCAAGGCCGCCTCGTGGCCGCCGGTGGCTTCGCAGACGGCCAGGCAGGTGTGGTCGAGGCCGGTGGCGAATGCGGCCAAGTCGTCTGGCTGGTTCGGGATGGTTCTGATGCGGCCGTCGCGGCTGTCGAACACGACGATGCCGGCCTTGCCGACGTCACAGCCGATGAAGCGCGCCGGCGCGGGGGTGTCCTGTGTCATGGCGGCTCTCTCTGCAAGCTTCCGATTGTCTGCGGGCGTCCGACGCGCGGCGGAGAGGCCCTGGCAACTCATCAAGCGTTGAAGGAAAGCGGGCAGACGACCATGATGACGACGGGCCGAAAGCCCTATTGCGAGACGGTCTGTCTGCCCGCGCCGTGGTCCGGGCTGCAACCCAGACCACGGCACCCCGCTCTCACGGGACACAGACATCATAACCAAATCGCCAAGAGACAATTGCGAGCCGCCGCTTTGGCGGCGTGGCAATCCAGGCCCGCGCCGAGCTGCGATCCGCCTGGATGGCCACGTCGCTTCGCTCCTCGCCATGACGTCAATCCGGGTGCGACCGGACTTCCCCCTTCAGATCGCGTCCCGCCGATCGGGCCACTCCACGTCGCGGTGGACATAGACCGACATCAGGATGCCGAAGCCGAGCATCACCGTGATCATCGCCGAGCCGCCATGCGAGACCAGCGGCAGCGGCACGCCGCCGACCGGGATCACGCCCATCACCATCGCGATGTTGACGAACACGTACATGAAGAAATTCGTCGCGATGCCGAGCGCCACCAGCCGGCCGAACTGGTGGCGGCAGCGCACCGCCATCACCATGCCGCCGAGCACGATCAGCATCAGCAGGCCGATCAGCGCCACGCCGCCGACGAAGCCGAATTCCTCGCCCAGCATGGTGAAGATGAAGTCGGTCTGCTTCTCGGGCAGGAAGTTCAGATGCCCCTGGGTGCCCTGCAGGAACCCCTTGCCCCACATCCCGCCCGAGCCGAGCGCGATCTTGGACTGGATGATGTTGTAGCCCGCGCCGAGCGGGTCGCTCTCCGGGCTGAGGAACGTGTCGATGCGCGCCTTCTGGTAGTCGTGCAGGTAGCCGTAGGCGATCTTGGCGGCGAACGGCACCGGCAGCGCGATCAGCGCGAACTTCCACCACCGCACGCCGGCGGCGAAGAACACCGCCGCCGCCGACCAGCGCGGTGATGACGGCGGTGCCGAGGTTCGGCTCCTTCAGGATCAGGCCGACCGGGATCAGCACCAGGACGAGCGGCGGGATCAGGAACAGCGGATTGCCGATGCGCGTCCAGGACGCGCGGTGGAACCAGGAGGCGAGCACCAGCACGAGCGCGATCTTGGCCAGCTCGCTCGGCTGGATCTGCAAGCCGCCGAACTCGATCCAGCGCTGCGCGCCCTTGCCCACATGGCCCATGCGCTCCACCAGCACCAGCAACGCGATCGAGACGCCGTACAGCGGCCAGGCGAGCCGGGCGAGGAAGCGGATATCCACCAGCGCGATGCTGAGCATCAGCACGAGGCCGAAGGCGAAGCGCAGCACGTGGCGCGAGGCATACGGCTCCGGCGAGCCGCCGGCGGCGCTGTACAGGGCGGCGTAGCCGACGCCGGCGAGCGCGCAGAGCAGCAGGACATAGAGCCAGCTGATGTTCCACAGCTTGCCGGTCAGGCCGAACGAGTTTTCGCGGATCAGCCGGCGGTCCATCATCGACGCGGCCCCCCATCAAACGCGTCCCTTGTCGGCCACGCGGTTCGGCGCCGGCTCCGGCCGTGCCCGCCGGGTCGCGGGTCAGCACGTCGACCATGATGTCGCGCGCGACGGGTGCGGCCGCCAGCGGCGCCGGCGTTGCCGTGCTCGACCACCACCGACAGCGCGTAGCGCGGATTGTCGTACGGCGCGTAGGCGACGAACAGCGCGTGCGGGCGGAACTCCCAGGGCAGGTTCTCCGACTTGAAGCCGTGCTCGCGCGCCTCGCGAGACACCCGGCGCACCTGCGAGGAGCCGGTCTTGCCGGCCAGCACGCCGAGATTGCCCGGGATGCGCGCGACCGGCGCGGTGCCGCCCGCATCGTTCACCACCGCCCACATGCCCTGGCGCACGGCGGCGAGCTCCTTGTCCGGCAGGCCGAGCGACGGCCAGTTCTCCGGACGCGCCTCCGGCTGCAGCACGCCGTCGATCTTGCGGGTCAGGTGCGGCACGCACCGCGCGCCCGGTGGCGATGCGCGACGCGTAGGTGGCGAGCTGCATCGGCGTCACCTGGATGAAGCCCTGGCCGATGCCGCTGACGATGGTGTCGCCGATGTTCCACGCCTTGCCCTTGCCCATCCGCCAGGCGCGGGTCGGGATCAGCCCTTGCCGCGCGCCCGGCAGGTCGGTGGGCAGGTCGACGCCCATGCCGAGCCGGTGCGCCATCGCGGCGATATGGTCGATCCCGGTGCGACGCGCGACCTCGTAGAAAAAAACGTCGCAGCTGTGCTTGAGCCCGCCGCGCAGGTCGAGCGAGCCGTGGCCGCCCTTGCGCCAGCAATGGAAGCGGGTGTCGCCGAGATCGAGATAGCCGGGGCAGTTCACCCGGTCGAACGGCGTGATCGCCTTGCGATCGCAGGCCGGCGAGGGCGACCGCCATCTTGAAGGTCGAGCCCGGCGCATAGACGCCGGCGGCCGCCTTGTTGATCAGCGGCGTGCGCCGGTTGCGGGTCCAGGCGATCCACTGCGCCTGCGACACGCCGGAATTGAACAGGCTCGGGTCGAACGACGGATTGGTCACCATCGCCAGCACCTCGCCGTTGCGGCAGTCCATCACCACGGCGCTGGCGCTCTCGTCGCCCAGCCGGCTCAGCACCGCCTGCTGCAAGCCGGCGTCGATGGTCAGCGTGACGTCCTGGCCCGGCACGCCCTCCTGCCGGTCGAGCTCGCGGATCACCCGGCCGACCGCGTTGACCTCGAGCTGGACCACGCCGGCGCGGCCGCGCAGCGCGCAGATCGTGGGCCTTCTCCATGCCCGCCGCGGCCGACGCGGATGCCGGGCAAGCGCCAGCATCGGGTCGTCGCCCATGTCGTCCTCGCTCGGCGGCGCGACGTAGCCGACGACATGCGCCAGCTTCTCGCTGAACGGGTACTGCCGCGTGGTGCCGACGTCGATGATGATGCCCGGCAGGTCCGGCGCGTTGACCTCGATCCGCGCCATGTCCTCCCAGCTCAGGAATTCGGAGACCAGGATCGGGATGAAGCGGCGGTGCCGGCGCACCTCGCGCTCGATCCGCGCGCGCTCGTGATCCGGCAGCGGCACGATGCGGGAGAAATCGTCGAGCGTGGCGCCGACATCCTCGGTCTCCTCGGCGATCAGCAGGGCGCGCCAGTTCAGCTGGTTGCCGGCGACCACCACGCCGGAGCGGTCGAGCAGCCGGCCGCGCGGCGGGGCGACCAGCCGGGCGCTGATCCGGTTCTCGTCGGCGAGCGTCGCGTAGCGGGCGCCCTCGACCACCTGGACCTGGTAGAGCTTGGCGGCCGAGCACGCCGAGCGCCGCGACCTGGCCGCCCATCAGCAGCAGGGCGCGGCGGGTGAACACGCCGCTGCTGCTTGCCGTCTCGCGCTTCACGTCAGGCGCGCTCCGGGTCGGCGATCGAGCCGTGCGCGCCGGATGAACAGCACGGAGAGCGCGGGATAGACCGCCACGGTCAGCGCGAACTGGAACACCGCGGGGGCGAACGGCAGCAGGCGGAACTGCAGCAGCGAGTTCAGCCCCCAGCCGAGCAGCGCGCCGCCGGCCGCCACGCCGACGAAGGCGAGCCAGACGAGCAGGAAACCCTGCCGCACCAGCACCCGGCGCACCGCGGAGCGCCACGCCGTGGACGATCAGCAGGGTCAGCACGCCGACGCCGAGCGGCAGATAGGCCGAGCAGGTCGAACAGCACGCCGAGCAGGAACACCAGCGGCGGCGGCATCGCGGCGGGGCGGAACAGCGACCAGAACCAGACGCAGCCGAGCGTCAGCGCCGGCAGCAGCGCGGCCTGCATCGGCAGCGCCGAACGGCGCCGCGGCGAGCAGCATCAGCAGCACCGTGCAGGCAGCCGGGAAACTCGCCCGCGCCGCCGCATCGAGCCGCCGCCCGATCGTCGGGCGGGGCCGGATGCCGGGGCTGCGGTCGATCGGGTCATGCCCGATCGTGCACTCAGCGGTGCGCTCAGCGCGCCCGGCCGCCGGCGCCCGCGCCGGCGCCTCCGGCGGGACGAGCCGCCGTGCGTGCCGTAATCGAAGATGCGGACGATCTCGAGCTGGTCCAGCCGCGCCGCCGGCTCCACCTCCGGCGCCTTGGATGCACTGTAATGCACGACGCCGACCGGCAGGTTGGCCGGAAAGACGTTGGCCTCGGCGCTGGTCACCACCCGCTCGCCCTCGGCGGGCGTGCTGCCTTCCGGCCAGTACTGCAGCCGCGGGCGCGGCCCGTTGGTGCCGACCAGGATGGCGCGGGCGCGGCTGTTCTCCAGGATCACCGGGATGCGGCTGTTGAGGTCGGTGATCAGCAGCACCCGCGCGGTCCGCGCCCCCACCTCGGTGACGCGCCCGACCAGCCCGTGCTCGTCCAGCGCGATCTGCCCCTTGGTGATGCCGTGATTGGGTCCGACCGAGAGCAGCACCGCCCGCGCATAGACCCCGCCCGCCTCGTTCACCACCCGCGCGGTGACGTAGGAGGGCGCGGGATCGGGGATCCAGTGCAGATTGGCCTTGAGCCGCTGGTTCTCCGCGTCGAGCGCCAGCGCCACCGACTGCCAGCGGCGCAGCCGGTCGTTCTCGTCGCGCAGCCGCGCGTTCTCCGCGCGGATCGCGACCAGATCGTCGGCCTCGGCCAGGGTGCCGCGCAGCCGGGCGATCGGCTCGGCCAGCACCGCGTAGATCGGCGCCAGCGCGTCCGCGACCGCCATGCGCGCCCGCTCGGCGAGCAGCGCGTCGGCCTTGCCGAGCAGCATCAGGCCGAACGCCGCCACGAACAGCACCGGCAGGGTGAGCTTCGCGAGCGCCTGCCGCGCCGGGATGGACAGCCGGATCAAGTTCTTCTCCGAGCCCCCTCCGCATGTCAACGCCGAGCTCGGCGCCATGCTCGCCCGACGGTAGACCTCAATACATCGAGGTCAGCACGTTGCGCAGCCGCCTCGATCTCCTCCAGCGCGCGCCCGGTGCCGAGTGCCACGCATTGCAGCGGGTCCTCCGCCACCACCACCGGCAGGCCGGTGGCCTCGCGCAGCACCTGGTCCAGACGATACAGCAGCGCGCCGCCGCCCGTCAGCACGATCCCCTTGTCGACGATGTCGGCGGCAAGCTCCGGAGGCGTGTTCTCCAGCGCCACCTTCACCGCCTCGATGATCTGCGCTGACCGGCTCGGCCAGGCTCTCGGCGATCTGGCGCTGGCTGACCAGCACCTCGCGCGGCACGCCGTTCATCAGGTCGCGGCCCTTCACCTCGCGATACGGACCCTCGTCGCCGTCGTCGGGCGCGCTGGCCGCGCCGATGTCGAGCTTGATCCGCTCGGCCGTGGATTCGCCGATCAGCAGGTTATGGTTGCGGCGGATGTAGTTGATGATCGCCTCGTCCATCTTGTCGCCGCCGACGCGCACGCTGCGCGAGTAGACGATGCCGCCGAGCGAGATCACCGCCACCTCGGTCGTGCCGCCGCCGATATCGACGATCATGCTGCCGGAGGGCTCGGTGACGGGCAGCCCGGCGCCGATCGCCGCCGCCATCGGCTCCTCGATCAGCAGCACCCGCCGCGCGCCGGCGCTCTCGGCGCTCTCCTGGATGGCCCGCCGCTCGACCGCGGTGGAGCCGGAGGGCACGCAGACGATGATCATGGGCGAGGCGAAGCCGCGGCGGTTGTGAACCTTGCGGATGAAATGCTTGATCATCTCCTCCGCGACCTCGAAATCGGCGATCACGCCGTCGCGCAGCGGGCGGATCGCGGAGATGTTGCCCGGCGTGCGGCCGAGCATCTGCTTGGCCTCCTCGCCCACCGCGAGCACCTGCTTCTTGCCGCGCACGTCGGCGATCGCGACGACGCTCGGCTCGTCCAGCACGATGCCGCGTCCCTTGACGTAGACCAGCGTGTTGGCGGTGCCGAGGTCGATCGCCATGTCGGCGGACATGAAGCCGAGCAGCCGTGCAAACATCCGGCCTAACCTTTTCGCGATGCGGCGGAGGGAGGCGAGGGCTTAGCGGCCCGGCCTCCGGTTGACAAGGGGCGGGGATCCCGATTGCCCCCAGACAGCCGCAATCCGGCCACGACCATTCCGCTTTTCGTGCGTTACGTGGTTCGTCATTGTCGGTTCAGGGAGAGCTCGCATGTACCGAAAGACCACCGCGGCGATCGTTCTGGCTGGCCTGGGCCTCGGGCTCGCCGGCTGCAACCCCTACGACCCCGGCCAGCGCGCGGTCGGCGGCGGCCTGCTCGGCGCCGGCGCCGGCGCGGCGATCGGCGGCATCGCGGGCGGCGGCCGGGGAGCAGCGATCGGCGCGCTGGGCGGCGGCGCGCTCGGCGCCGTCGGTGGCGCGGCGACCACCCCGACGGCGCCCCACCGTCAGGTTACTATTACCGCTGATCGCGCGGCGGGGCTTGGAGGCGGCGCGGAACGCAGGCAGGATCGCCGCCGCGCCAGCACCGGGCAGTCCGCATGGTTCGTCCAGGCTTGTCATTTCGCTGATCGTGCCGGGCCTGCTCATGGCGGTCGCCGTTTGCCTCGGCGGATGCGGCTATACCCCGCAGCAACTCGGCATCACCGGCCCAGGCACCGCCCATGACCGAGCTGCCGTCGCACGCGTCCGGAGGTCGAGAAGGACTGCGATCATCCCCGACCCCGGCCTGGCGGCCGGCTTCGGGGATCGCTATGCGCCCTCGATGGTGCCGACCTACGGCCAGAACGGCCGGTTCTACGGCTATAACTGAAGGAGCGCCCGCGCCGTCAGGCTGAGAGCGCCTCCGGCTCGGTCCGCACGCGCTTGACCAGCAGCTTGTTGAGCGCGTGCATGTAGGCGCGGGCCGAGGCGACGATCGTGTCGGTATCGGCGCCCTGCCCGTCCACCATCTTGCCGTTCTCCTCGAGGCGCACGGTTGTGCGCGCCTGCGCGTCCGTCCCCTCGGTCACGGCGCCGACCGAGAACAGCGTCAGCTTCGCCTCATGCGGGAACAGCGCGCGGATCGCCTTGAAGGTCGCGTCCACCGGCCCGTCGCCGCTGCTTGACGCCCGCTTCACCACGCCGTCGACCTCGAGCTCCAGATCGGCCTGCGGCGGCGACTTGGAGCCGGCGCGCAGATCGAGCGAGACGAAGCGGATGCGCTCGTGGTCGCGCATCACCTCGTCGTCCACCAGCGCCACGATGTCCTCGTCGTAGACCACCTTCTTGAGGTCGGCGAGCTCCTTGAAGCGGCGGAAGGCGTCGTTGAGCTTGTTGTCGCCCACCTCGCCGTAGCCCAGCGTGCGCAGCTTGTCGCGGAACGCCGCGCGGCCGGAATGCTTGCCCAGCACCAGCGAGGACTTGGTCCAGCCGACGCTCTCCGGGCGTCATGATCTCGTAGGTGCCGGCGTTCTTCAGCACGCCGTCCTGGTGGATGCCGCTCTCGTGGGCGAAGGCGTTGCGCCCGACGATCGCCTTGTTCGGCTGCACGTCGAAGCCGGTGATGGTCGCGAGCAGGCGCGAGATGCGCAGCAGGTTCGGCGTGACGATGCCGGTCGTGCGGCTGGATCGCGTCCTGGCGGGTGCGCACCGCCATGGCGATCTCCTCGAGCGAGGCGTTGCCGGCGCGTTCGCCGATGCCGTTGATGGTGCATTCGACCTGTCGCGCGCCGGCCCGGATGGCGGCGATCGTGTTGGCCACCGCGAGGCCGAGATCGTTGTGATTGTGCGTCGAGAAGATCACCTTCTCGGCGCCCGGCACCCGCTCGCGCAGTTCGGTGAAGATGCGCTCCATGTCCTCGGGCAGCGCGTAGCCGACCGTGTCGGGGATATTGATGGTGGTCGCGCCCGTACTTGATCGCCGTCTCGACGCACCGGCAGAGGAAATCCATGTCGCTGCGGCTGCCGTCCTCGGCCGACCATTCGACGTCGTCGGCGTGGTTGCGGGCGAGCTGCACCGAGCGGGCGGTGAGGTCCATCACCTCCTCCGGCTCCAGGCGCAGCTTGTACTTCATGTGCAGCGCGGAGGTGGCGAGGACGATGTGGATGCGCTTGCGCTCGGCCGGCCGCAGCGCCTCGGCCGAGCGCAGGATGTCGCCGTCGGCGGCGCGCGACAGGCTGGCGATCACCGGCCCCCGCACGGTTTCGGAGATCGCCTGGACGCTCTCGAAATCGCCGGGCGAGGCGATGGCGAAGCCGGCCTCGATCACGTCGACGCCGAGCTCGGCCAGCGCCTCCGCCATGCGGATCTTCTCGCCGAGGTTCATCGAGAAGCCGGGCGACTGCTCGCCGTCGCGCAGCGTGGTGTCGAAGATGATGATGCGGTTGGCGTCCAGCTTGCCGAAGCTGGGATGGTCGATCGACATGGGATGAATTCCTGGCTCTCGTTACGACACTGGCCTCAAGGCGGCTCGCCGCCTCGTTGGTCCCCCCAAGCGATGCCGTCGGCGAGCCGCGGCGGTGCGCTCAGGGGCGGCTAAGTCGAAGGAGCAGTCCGAGGGCGAGCAGGCGCGCGGAGCACCGCACCATCGTGCGGGCAGTCCGGCAGGCCAGACGGGCGCCACAGAGAACCATGTCTTCCCTATAGGCCGAGGCGGGGCGCGATGCAACCCGGCTTGCCTCGCGCCCGCGCCCGACGCAGCATCGGCCGAGGATCGAGGAGCCCAGCCTGATGAAGAACGTGACGCTGTTCTACCACCTGCACCCAAGCGGCATGGCTCTGCTGCAGGCGCGCAAGGACATCCAGCTCGGCCATCTCTTCCGACCGAGCGAAGCGCAGTTCGCCGAGGCGCTGGGCAAGTCGCATGCCGTGCTGGTGGCGCTCGAGGGCATCGGCGAGGCGCAGCTCGCCCGCGCGCCCGAGCTCGAGATCATCTCCCGCTTCGGCGTCGGCTACGACGCGATCGACATCCCCGCCTGCACCCGCCATCGCGTCGCGGTCGGCGTGACCAATGGCGGCAACGACCTCGCGGTGGCCGAGCACACGCTCGGGCTGATGCTCGCGGTCGCGCGGCGCACGGTGGAGATGGACCAGCTGGTGCGCGGCAAACCGCTGGCGCGAGCGCGGCGGCCGGCCGATGGGCGAGCTCGCCGGCCGCACCGTGCTGGTGGTCGGCTACGGCCGGATCGGCACGCGCGTGGCGCGGCTCTGCGCCGCGTTCGGAATGCGCGTGATGGTGTGCGACCCGATATTCCCGACGCCGCGCATCGCCGCCGACGGCCACATCCCCGTCACCGACATCGCCGCCGCCCTTCCCGAGGTGGACGTGCTCACGCTGCATTGCCCGCTCGGCGACAACACGCGGCGGATGGTCAATCGCGAGATGCTGTCGCTGCTGAAACCCTACGCCTGGCTGATCAACGCGGCGCGCGGCGGGCTGGTCGACGAGGACGCGCTGGCCGAGGCGCTGGCCACCGGCAAGCTGGCGGCCGCCGGGCTCGACGTGCTGGTGCAGGAGCCGCCAGCGGCGGAAAATCCGCTGTTCAAGCTCGCCAATGTCGTGCTCAGCCCGCATGTCGCCGCCGCACCGGTCGAGACATTCGAGAAGATGTCGATCCGCGCCGCGCAGAACATCATCGACATGTTCGACGGCACGCTCGACCCCGGCTTCGTGGTCAACCCGGAGGTGCTGCCGAACAGGCGCAATGCCTAAGCAGGAGATCGTTGCATTCTGCAGACGGTGTGGCTAATCTCCCTATCCGCTGAACAGGGAGGACGCTCGCATGAAAGCCGCTCTCGTCGCAGCCGTGCTGCTGATGGCGTCCGTTCCCGCGCTCGCGGAGGATCTCAAGGCCGAGATCCAGCGCGACAACGACAAGTTCACGCAAGCCTTCAACAAGGGCGACGCGGCTGCGGTCGCCCGGATGTACACCGAGCACGCGAACGCCCTGCCGCCGGGCGCGCCGATCGCCAGCGGGCGGGCGGCGATCCAAACCTTGTGGCAGGGCGCGATCGAAGGCGGCTACAAGGATATGTCGCTGACGACCACGAGCGTCGAGCGCCACGGCAACGCCGCCCGCGAGATTGGCCGCTTCAGCCTCGACGCGCCCGATGCGCAGAAGAACATGGTCAAGGTCGAAGGCAAATACGTCGTGATCTGGCAGCACGAGCATGACGGCTGGAAGCTCGACACCGACATCTGGAACATGAACAAGTAGCGCCCTGGCGTTCCTACGATCCGGGCAGCGCGCGCAGAGCCGCCTCGTAGGCGTGCAGTGACCTCGGCTCCGAAGCAGACGAAGATCACCCGGTCGATCGTTTTGTCAGTCCGCAGGAAGGCGTCCGTCCCCGTCACCGCGATACGTGCGGCGTCGGGAATCGGATAGCCGTAGATGCCGCAGCTGATTGCCGGGAAAGCAATGGCGCGGACGCCGTTCGCGACCGCGAGACGCAGGCTCTCGCGGTAGCAGCTTGCCAGCAACGCGGGCTCGCCGCGACCGCCGCCGTGCCAGATCGGGCCGACCGTGTGGATGACGTGCCGGGCGGGCAATCGGTAGCCCTTGGTGATCCGCGCCTGCCCCGTCGGGCAGCCGCCGATGGCGCGGCATTCGGCGAGCAGTTCCGGCCCGGCGGCGCGGTGGATCGCGCCATCGACGCCGCCGCCGCCGAGCAGGCCCTCGTTCGCCGCATTGACGATCGCGTCCACCGCGAGCGTCGTGATGTCGGCCCGCGAGATCTCCATCCGTTGCGTCATCCGCGCCTCCTCACAGCCAGCCGCGCAGCCGGAACACCACCAGCGGCAGGATGGCGCTGGTGACGATGAGCGCGATCCCGTACGGATAGCCCCAGGCCCAGTTCAGTTCCGGCATGTCCTTGAAGTTCATCCCGTAGATGCTGGCCACCAGGGTCGGCGGGATGCCGACGACCGACACCACGGTCAGCACCTTGATGATGTTGTTCTGCGCGATGTTGATGAAGCCGAGCGTCGCGTCGAGCAGGAACTGCACCTTGTTCGCGAGATGCCCGTCATAGTCGGTGAGTGAGGCGATGTCCTGCCGCAAGGTGGCAAGGCGCGGTTGCAGATCGGCGGGAGCCAGTCCGCGTTCTGCCCGACGAAGGGCACGATGCGGCCGACGCCAAGCAGGCTGTCGCGGATGCGCGAGCTGCGGTCGCCGGCGCTGCCGATGCCGCGCAGCATCCGCCGCAGCATCCTGTCCTCGCGGCGCGGCTTGCGACCGGAGCCGAGCTCCTCCTGGAAGATGTGCTGCGAGATACCGTCCAGCTCGTCGCGGATCTGCTCGAGTTGATCGGCGAGCCGGTCGACGATCACCTCCAGCAAGGTGATCAGCACATGCGCGCCGCTACGGTGCCCATTCTCGAAGCGTGGCGCGCGCTGATGCACCGCATCGAACGATGTGCTCGGGGCGAAGCGCTCGGTGATCAGCCGTTCGCGGTCCAGCACGAAGCCGAGCGGGCGCGTCCTGGCGCCGCCGCGATCTGAGATCTGCACCAGCGGCATACTGAGCTAGAGCACGCCGTCCTCCGCGTTCAGCCGGCTCGACGATCTCGATCTCCTGGAGCTCGGCGGCCGAGGCGACGTGCCGGCCGGTGGCGCGCTCGACCGCCTCCTTCTCGGCGTCGGTCGGATCGACGAGGTCGATCCACACCGCGTGGGCGAGCGCGGTCCGGTCGGCCGCGTCGATCTCAGCCAGCCGGCCGGCAGCCGGCGCGAGCGCCACGATCACCGGACGAGCGCCCGCGCCGTCGCCTCAGTTCTTCGACTTGTCGACCAGCGCGTTCTTGGAGATCCACGGCATCATGGCGCGCAGCCGCTCGCCGACCTGCTCGATCGGATGCTCCGACAGCCGCCGCCGCGTCGCCTTGAAGCTCGACTGGTTGACCTTGTTCTCCAGCATCCAGTCGCGCGCGAAGCGGCCGGACTGGATGTCGGCCAGCACCCGCTTCATCTCGGCGCGGGTCGCGTCGTTGATGATGCGCGGGCCGGAGACGTACTCGCCGTACTCGGCGGTGTTGCTGATCGAATAGTTCATGTTGGCGATGCCGCCCTCGTAGATCAGGTCGACGATCAGCTTCACCTCGTGCAGGCACTCGAAATACGCCATCTCCGGCGCGTAGCCGGCCTCCACCAGGGTCTCGTAGCCGCCCTTGATGAGCTCCACCAGCCCGCCGCACAGCACCACCTGCTCGCCGAACAGGTCGGTCTCGCACTCCTCCTTGAACGTCGTCTCGATGATGCCGGCGCGGCCGCCGCCGATCGCCGAGGCATAGGACAGCGCGATCTCCAGCGCGTTGCCGGACGGGTTCTGCGCCACCGCGACGAGGCACGGCACGCCGCCGCCGCGCTGGTATTCGCTGCGCACGGTGTGGCCGGGGCCCTTTGGCGCGATCATGAACACGTCGATGTCGGGGCGCGGATCGAGCAGGTTGAAATGCACGTTGAGCCCGTGCGCGAACGCCAGCGCCGCGCCCGGCTTCATGTTCGGCCCGAGCTTCTCGCGATAGAGGTCGCCCTGCCCCTCGTCGGGCGTCAGCACCATGATGACGTCGGCCCATTTGGCGCAATCGGCCGGGTCCATCACCTTGAGGCCGGCCGCCTCCGCCTTCGCGACGCCGGCGGAGCCGGGCCGCAGCCCGACCGCGAGCTCGCTTGGCGCCGCTGTCCTTGAGGTTGTTGGCGTGGGCGTGGCCCTGGCTGCCGTAGCCGATGATGGCCACCTTCTTGCCCTTGATCAGGTTCACGTCGGCGTCGCGGTCGTAGTAGACGCGCATTCTGGTTCTCTCCTCTTGGAAGCGGTCAGGGTTGTGCGAACGCGCGCCGCTAGATGCATGTGCTCCGTGCAGATCATCGATCACGCGCGGCCCGCGCGCGAGGGCGGCGACGCCGGTGCGCGAGACCTCGGCCAGACCCGAGCGGGCGCATCAGGCCGAGGAAGGCGTCGAGCTTCTCGGTGCCGCCGGTCATCTCGAACACGAAGCTCTCCGCCGTCGCGTCGACCACGCGGGCGCGGAATGCGTCGGCGATGCGCAGCGCCTCGACCCGCTTCTCGCCGGTGCCGACCACCTTGATGAGCGCCATCTCGCGCGCGATGTGCGGCCCTTCCAGCGTCAGGTCAGCGACGCGGTGGACCGGCACCAGCCGGTCGAGCTGCGCCTTGATCTGCTCGATCACCATCTCGGTGCCCGACGTGACGACGTTGATGCGCGAGCGGCCGCGCGCGTCGTCCACCGGGGCCACGGTCAGGCTGTCGATGTTATAGCCGCGGCCGGAGAACAGGCCGATCACGCGGGCCAGCACGCCGGCCTCGTTCTCCACCAGCACGGAGATGGTCGCGGTGCGCTGGGTCGGGTCGGCGGGAGCTGGGCATTGCGTGAAACCGTTTCAGACGAAAGGAGTTGCGGCGGAGCGACGCGACCCCTCACCCCGCCCTAGGGCTGCGCCGCAGACAAGGTGGAGAGGGGTCACGCGTCACGGCGGAAAGCCGATGCGTCACACCAGCACCAAGCCTTCGTCGGTGATCGCCCGCCGCGCGGTCCTCGTGCTCGGGGCCGAGGATCATCTCGTTGTGCGCCGCGCCGCTCGGGATCATCGGGAAGCAATTCTCCTTCGGATCCACCGCGATGTCGGCGATCACCGGCGCGGTCGGCCGCCAGCATCTCGCGCGATCACCCCGTCCAGCTCATCCACGCTGGTCGGCGCGCAGCCCGACCGCGTGGAAGCTGTCCGCCAGCTTGACGAAGTCCGGCAGCGCCGCCGAGTAGCTCTCGGAATAGCGCGCGCCGTGCAGCAATTCCTGCCACTGGCGCACCATCCCCATGTACTGGTTGTTGAGGATGAAGACCTTCACCGGCAGGCGGTACTGCGCCAGCGTGCCCATCTCCTGGATGTTCATCAGGATGCTGGCCTCGCCGGCGATGTCGATCACCAGCGCGTCCGGGTGCGCCATCTGCACGCCCATCGCCGCGGGCAGGCCGTAGCCCATCGTGCCGAGCCCGCCCGAGGTCATCCAGTGGTTCGGCCGTTCGAAGCGGAAATGCTGCGCGGCCCACATCTGATGCTGGCCGACCTCGGTGGTGATGAACGTCTCGCGGCCGATCGCGCGGGTCATCTCGTAGAGCCGCTGGATCGCGTATTGCGGCTTGATCACCGAGCCGCGCCGGGTCTCCTGGGTGAAGCGCAGGCAGTCCTTGGCGCGCCAGTCGTCGATCTCGCGCCACCACTCGGCAAGCGCCTGCGTGTCGAGCCTGGCGCTCGTCCTGCTGCCACGCCGCGAGCAGCGCCTCCAGCACGCGCCCGGCGTCGCCGACGATCGGCACCTCCACCGGCACGTTCTTGTTGATGCTGGACGGGTCGATGTCGACGTGGATCTTCTTCGACCCGGGGCTGAACGCATTCAGCCGACCCGGTGACGCGGTCGTCGAAGCGCGCGCCGATATTCAGCATCACGTCGCAGCCGTGCATCGCGAGGTTGGCCTCGTAGGTGCCGTGCATCCCCAGCATCCCGAGGAACTGCGGATCGTTGGCCGGATAGGCGCCGAGCCCCATCAGCGTGCTGGTGCAGGGAAAGCCGGTCGCGCGGACGAAGCGCACCAGCGCGTCCGACGCCGCCTCGCCCGCGTTGATCACGCCGCCGCCGGTGTAGATCACCGGCCGCTTCGCCCCCTTCAGCAGCGCGACGGCGCGGCGGATCTGCTCGGGATCGGGCTCGGTCTGCGGCCGGTAGCTGCGGTGCGCGGTCTCGGGCGGCGGCGTCCAGGGGGCCGGGTTGATGACGATGTCCTTCGGCAGGTCGATCACCACCGGGCCGGGCCGGCCGCTGCGCGCCACGTAGAACGCCTCGTGCACCACCCGCGCGAGATCCTCGGACCGCTTGACGAGATAATTGTGCTTGGTCGCCGGGCGGGTGATGCCCGTCGTGTCGGCTTCCTGGAAGGCGTCGTTGCCGATCAGATGGGTCGGCACCTGGCCGGTGAGGCACACCACCGGGATGCTGTCCATCAGCGCGTCGACCAGGCCGGTGACGGCGTTGGTCGCCCCCGGGCCGCTGGTGACGAGCACCACGCCGACCTTGCCGGTGCTGCGCGCGTAGCCCTCGGCGGCGTGGACCGCGCCGCCCTCCTGGCGCACCAGGACGTGGCGGATGGAGTTCTGCTGGAACAGCGCGTCGTAGATCGGCAATACGGCGCCGCCGGGATACCCGAAAATCACCTCCACGCCCTGTTCCTTGAGGGCGCGGAGCAGGATTTCAGCCCCTGACTGGCTCGGTTCTGCCGTCATCACGCAACACTCCGTCGATGCCCGCCGGGCACGCGGCCCGGCGAAGGGCTGCACCGATAGGGAATATGCTGCGGCGCGTCAACTCACCCCTTGAAGAAAATTCATCATTTCCCCCGATTTCTTTCCGAAAATTGCGCCAGACCAGCGTATCGCGCATGGATCATATGCGTGCGCTCCGCTGGCGCCAGATCGTGATGCCGGAACCAGGTGGCCTGGCGCTTGGCGTACTGCCCGGTGACCAGTTCCGTCCGGCGCGCCGCCTCCGCCAGCGGCATCTCGCCGCGCAGATGCGCGGCCAGTTCCGGCACGCCGTGCGCACGCATCGCCGGCAGCGCCGGATCGAGCCCCAGCGCCAGCAGCGCCCGCACCTCGTCGAGTGCGCCCGCCGCCAGCATCGCCGCGAACCGCCCGGCGATCGCCGCACGCAACTCCGCCCGCGGCGGGTCGAGCAGGATCGCGGCGAACCGCCACGGCGCGGGCTCGCCCGGCCGCGCCTGCCAGTCCGACAGCGGTACCCCGGTGCCGAGCCACACCTCGTAGGCGCGCGCGACCCGCTGCCCGTCGGCCGGCCGCAAGCGCGTCGCCGTCGCCGGATCGACCTCGGCCAGCCGCGCGTGCAGCGCCGCCGGGCCCAGCTCCGCGAGCAGCCCGCGCGCGCGCCTCGCGCGCCGCTGGGCCGGGATCGGGAATGTCCGCGAGCCCTTCGGTCAGCGCCGCGAAATAGAGCCCGGTGCCGCCGCACAGGATCGGCAGCCGCTTTGCCTCCCGCGCCCGCGCCATCGCCTCCAGCGCCGCGCCGCGCCACCATGCCGCGCTGCCGGCCTCCGCCGCCGGGCGGACGCCGAACAGCCGGTGCGGCACGGCGGCCTCCTCCGCCGGACTGGGCCGCGCCGTCAGCACCCGCAGCTCGCGATAGACCTGCATCGAATCGGCATTGATGACCGTCCCGCCGAGGCGCTCGGCGAGCTCGATCGCCAGCGCCGACTTGCCGCTGCAGGTCGGCCCGGCGACGATCAGGGCCGCCGGCTCAGCCATGTTCCCTGCCGCGTTCCCTACCGCGTTCCCTGGCGCGTTCCCTGGCCGGCCCGCTTGCGACTTCGCCCCGCGCTGCCACCGTCCGCCGCCCTGCCGGAACCCGCCGCCGATGACCCATATGCTCACCCTCGTCGCCGACCGCACCGCGACCACGCTCGACCCGGCCACCGTCGCGCGGGTGCGCGACGCGATCCAGGGCGGCGAGCCGGACCCGCTCTCGCCCGGCGAGGCCGCCGACATTGCCTGCGCCGGCCGCCCGATCTCGACCTGGTTCGCGCCGCGCTCGACGGCGCGCCGATCGACGCCATCGCGCAGCCGGCGGAGCAGCGCAGGAAATCCCTGCTGATCGCCGACATGGACAGCACCATCGTCGCCGTCGAGACGCTGGACGAGCTGGCCGATTTCGCCGGCATCAAGGACAAGATCGCGGCGATCACCCGCCGCGCGATGAACGGCGAGCTCGACTTCAAGGACGCGCTGCGCGAGCGGGTCGGGATGCTGAAGGGGCTCGGCGTGGACGCGCTGGAAAAGACCTGGGAGCGCATCCGCCTCACCCCCGGCGCCCGCGAGCTGGTCGCCACCATGCGCGCGCACGGCGCGGTCACGGCGCTGGTCTCCGGCGGCTTCACCTTCTTCACCGGCCGCGTCGCCGCCGAGCTCGGCTTCGACCTGCACCACGCCAACACCCTGCTCGACGACGGGACGACGCTCACCGGGGCGGTCGGCGAGCCGATCCTCGACCGTGACACCAAGGTGAGCACCCTGCGCGCGCTGGCCGAACAGCGCGGCATCCCGCTGACCGCCACCCTGGCGGTGGGCGACGGCGCCAACGATCTCGACATGATCGCCACCGCCGGGCTAGGCGTCGCGTTCCACGCCAAGCCGATCGTCGCCGCGGCGGCGCAGGCCTGCGTGGACCACGCGGATTTGCGCGCGCTGCTTTTCGTGCAGGGCTACCGGGCAGCGGACATTCGGTAGCTGCGCGGGAGGTCGGCCACGCGCCGGACGGGCCGGGCTCAGGCCGCGATCACCAGGCTCCGTGAAAGCGGGGCGCCAGCCGCCGGTGCGGCCCTCAGGCCGCGAAATCCGCCGCGATCCGCAGCGCTTCGGCAAGATCGTCGAACCCCACCGACCGGCCGCGCGCCAGCGCGGCACCACGCATCGCGAGCCGGTCCGCCGACGGCATCGCGCAGGCCTGATCCAGCGCGCCGCGCAACCCATCCGCGTCATCGGCGCGATAGACGATCGCCTCCTGCCCAGGGCGCACAACCTCCAGCAGGGGCGGCAGGTCCGGCACGATCAGCGGCCGGCCGAACCCCAGGGCCAGGGCGGCGGCGCCGGAGGTCAGGATGCGGCGATACGGCAGCACCACGAAGTCGGCGGCCCGCAGCACGTATTGCACCGTCGCATCCTCGACATGGCGGGGCACCAGCAGCACCTGCGGCGAGGGGACCACGTACCGGGCCTCCACCGAGGCCGCCTGCCGCCCGGCCAGGATCAGCCGCGCCTCGCGTCGCGTCGCGCACAGTTCGGCGAACGCATTCGCCAGCGCGTCCACCCCCTTGTAGGCGCGCATCGCGCCGAGGAACGCGAACACGGTGTGTTCGGCCCCGAGGCCGAAATAGCGGCGCGCCGCGTCGTCCGTTATGTCGTCGGGATAGGCGGGGGCGAGATCGGGGCAGGGTACGATCAGGATGCGCGGCTCCGGCGCGCCGAGCGCGCGTGCCAGTTCCGCCGCCGTCTCGCCATGCACATGAACGACGTCGGCGCGGGTCGCCAGCGCCGCGCGCAATGCCTGCGCCAGCGCGGGGTCGCGGTCCTCGTGCGGCGCGGCATTGTGCATGGTCCAGACCAGCCGACCGCCGCACGCGCGGAACACGTCGAGCTCCGCCAGGAACAGCCCGACGGCCTGCCGGGCCGCACCGCCCGAGAGGGCGGCCGCGACCGCGTCCTCCCAGTGCAGGTGGAATACGACCCGCCCGGTCGCGGCGGCCTCCAGCGCGTCCGTCACGCTCCCCGGCTCGTACGCCACCCAAGGAGCGAGCGCGCGCGCGAGCAGATCCTGGTACGGAACCGAGCCGCGATAGTCGGGAAAGAACAGCCACCTGGCGCGCGCCACCGGGGCCCCCGCGGGGAGCGGGACGCGTTCGTGTCCTGGACGAACCGATGCATCGTGCATCGGTCAAGCATCGCCGGGCGTGCTTTCCCGCGGGTTAACGCGCGGCGGCGATGCTAGCCCGGCTGCTTCTGCTGATCCGTGTCGCCCAGCGGCAGCGGCACCCAGCGGCGGCCATCCTGGCCCTGGATCAGCATCAGCACGGATTTGCGGTTCTGCTTGCGCACGCTGTCCAGCCGGCCCTTCACGTCGGACGGCGAATTCACCGATTGTTGCTGCACTTCCACGATCACGTCGCCCGGCTTCAGGCCGCGCTCCGATGCCGGACCGCTCGGCGCGACATCGGTGATCACCACGCCCTTCTGGTCGGCGCCGAGCTGGTACTTGTCGCGCGCCTCCTGGTCGATCGGGGCCAGCTTGAGCCCGAGTGCCGAGATCTCGGTCGGCGCCGGGGCGGGCGCCTTGGCGTCGACCGAGGCCACCTGCTTCTGGTCGTCCGGCAGCTCGCCCACCTTGGCCTGCACGGTCGTTTCGTGCCCGTCGCGCCAGACCGTGACCGGGACTTCCTGGCCGATCGGCGTCTCCGCGACGATGCGCGGCAGGTTGTGCATCTCCTTCACATCCTGGTTGTTGAATTTCAGGATGATGTCGCCGTTGCGGATCTTCGCCTGGTCGGCCGGCCCGCCGTCGTTCACGCCCGCCACCATCGCCCCGCCGGCGGCCTTGAGGCCGAGGCTCTCGGCGATGTCGGGCGTCACCTGCTGGATGCGCACGCCGAGCCAGCCGCGCCGGGTGCGGCCGAAATCCTTGAGCTGGGCGACCACGTTCTTCGCCATGTTCGCCGGGATCGAGAAGCCGATGCCGATCGAGCCGCCGGAGGGCGAGTAGATCGCCGTGTTGATGCCGATCACCTCGCCGTTCATGTTGAACAGCGGTCCGCCGGAATTGCCGCGGTTGATCGCCGCGTCGGTCTGGATGAAATCGTCGTACGGCCCCTGGCGGATGTCGCGCCCGCGCGCCGAGACGATGCCCGCCGTCACCGAGCCGCCCAGGCCGAACGGGTTGCCGATCGCCAGCACCCAGTCGCCCACCCGCTCGGCGTCGCTGTCGCCGAACTTCACCGCCGGCAGCGGCTTGTCGGATTTCACCCGCAGCAGCGCCACGTCCACCCGGTCGTCGCGCCCGACCACGGTGGCCTTCAGCGAGGTGTTGTCCTGCAAGGTCACGGTGATCTCGTCCGCCCCCTCGATCACGTGATTGTTGGTCACGACGAGGCCCGACGGGTCGATGATGAAGCCCGAGCCGAGCGACTGCATCTTGCGCTCGGGCGCGGGAGTGTCGTGTTGACCTTGGCCCGGCCCCTGCCGGCCGCCCGGCCGGTTGCGGTCGAGGAAGTCCTTGAAGAACTGCTCGAACGGCGAGCCCGGCGGGAACATCGGGATCTCCGGCCCGGCGCCGTTGCGCGCCTGCACCGAGGTGGAGGAGGAGATGTTCACCACCGCCGGCAGCAATTGCTGGGCAAGGTCGGCGAAGCTGTCCGGCGCGCCCCTGGCCTCGGCCGGCGCGAGCGGAACGGCGGCGGCGATCGGCAGCGCCATAAGCGCGGAAGCGGCCAGCGCGGCGGCACGGATCGAGCGGGTTTTGATCAGGCGCATGGTCGGGGCTTTCCTGTACCTCGGCCGAAGTATAGCGCGGATCACGCTTGGGCATCAGCGGGCGTACCGGCCACAGCGCCGACATATGGCTCGGGCCGGTTCCGCTGGCAATGCGCGCCCGGCGATCGAGGCTGCGGCGCGGTGCGGGCCGGGCCGACCGGCTTCCCCGGCAACGTGCAAGCGAGCCAGGAAGGATGCCGTGCGGGCGAACTCGAGAGTTCCCGCGTCGTTGGGTTCTGGACGCTGTGGAGGATGTTTGACCATGAGCACGTCTTCGGGCGGCCCGGCTGCTTATCCCGACCGAGTCGCCACCGCGCCGGCGGTGATCCCCGACGACCGCCGGACGTACCTCCTGAACCGGGCCTCCTGGGGAGCCATCTTCGCTGGCATCGCCGCCGCCCTCGTCATCCAGGCCGTGCTCAACATCCTCGGGATCGGGGTCGGGCTGGCCTCGTTCGACATCTCGAACACGGCCGACAACCCGGACGCAGGCACGTTCTCCCTCGCCGCGGCGATCTGGTGGATCGTGGCCGGCATCATCGCCTCGTTCATCGGCGGCATGATCGCGGGCCGGCTCTGCGGCGCGGCCAAGCCGCACGTCGCGCGCCTGCACGGGTTCGTCGCGTGGTGCGGGACGACCCTGGTGATCTTCTGGCTGCTGACCACTGCGATCGGCGGCATCGTCGGGGGGACGTTCAGCGCACTCGGCAGCACCTTGGGTGGGGTCGGCAAGGCGGCCGCGAGCGCGGTGGGCGGGGTCGCGCAGAACGCCAACGGCGATGCGCTGGAGGCGCGCGTGCGCAGCCTGGTCAACCCCAGCGACGCGCAGAGCGTGCAGAACAGCATCGTCAGCTACATCCGAGCCATCGTGAGCGGCGACCAGCAGCAGGCGCAGGCATCCAAGGACGAAGCCGTGAACGGTCTTGCGCGGGTCGCCAACATCAGCCCGGACGAGGCGCGCGGGCGGGTGGACCAACTCACGCAGCAGTATCAGCAGACCGCGCAAAGAGTGAAGCAGCAGGCGAGCGCCGCCGCGGAGGTCGCCCGCAAGCGAGCGGCCCAGGCCGGCATCTATGGGTTCATCGCCCTCGTCCTCGGCGCGATCGCCGCCTGGTTCGGCGGCGGCCTCGGCACGCCGCGCCGGGAAACCTCGGTGATCCCCACGACGGCTGCCGATCGCGCCTACTGATGGCCGGAGGTCCGGAACCCCTATTTGGGGGATCCGGACGCCGCGGCCTCCCCCGGCTGCTCGCCGCCCGGCGTCGGCGCCGTCTGGAATAGCTTGAGGAACGGGCTGTCCGGGGTCAGCACCAGCCGCGCGTGGCCGGCGCCGAACGCGTCGCGGTAGGCCTGCATGGTCCGCCACGCGGCGAAGAAGTCGGGATCCTGCTGGTAGGCGTTGGCATAGGTGCGGCTCGCCTGCTCCTCGCCCTCGCCGCGCAGCTTGTCCGCCGTGGCGCGGGCCTCGGCCAGCAGCACCGTCCGGTCCCGGTCGGCATCGGCGCGGATGCGCAAGGACGCCTCGGCGCCCTCGGCGCGGGCCTGCTTGGCGACCCGCTGGCGCTCGGACTGCATCCGGCTCAGGATCGCCTGCGTGTTCCCCTCCGGCAGATCGGCGCGACGGATGCGGACGTCCACGATCGCCACCCCGAAGCCCTGCATCTCCTGGTTCACCTGGTCGCGGATCTTGCCCGCGATCGCGGAGCGATCGGCCGAGAGCACGTCGAGCAGCTTGCGATTGCCGAGCACCCGGCGCAGCGAGGAGGAGGCGACGGAGTTCAGCCGCGCCCGGATGCCCGCCAGGCTCGGGCCGACCGCCTGGTAGTAGCGCAGCGGATCGGTGATGCGGAACATCGTGAAGCTGTCGACGATCAGCCGCCGCTGCCCGGCCAGGATCACCTCCTCGCCAGGCAGCTCGTAGTTCAGCAGCCGCCGGTCGAAGGTGATCACCGTCTGGACGAACGGGATGCGGGCGTGCAGCCCAGGCTTGTCGATCACGCGCACCGGCTTGCCGAACTGAGTGACCAGCACCTGCTCGGTCTGGCCCACGGTGAACAGGGTCGCGGCGGCGATGACGATGGCGACGACAAGGGCGGCGAGGCCGACGATCGCGGCACGGTTCATCATCGCGATGCTCCATTCGGCGAGGAGCTGGCGGCCGGCGGCGCCTGCGGCGGCGCGGGAGCGGCGCGCTCGGGCGGGTTGAGCGGCAGGAAGGGCACCAGGCCTTTCAGATTGTCGTCCACCACCATCGTCGGCGAATGGGTCAGGATGTCCTGCATCGTCTCGAGATACATCCGCCGCAACGTCACGTCCTTGGCGGCCCGGTAGGCAGTCAGCACGCTCAGGAAGCGCTGGGTCTGGCCGGTCGCCTCCACGATGCTGGCCTGCCGGGCGCCTTCGGCCTCGGCGGTGAGACGGGCGGCGTCGCCGCGGGCGCGGGGCACGATGTCGTTGCGGTAGCCCTCGGCCTCGTTGCGCATCCGCTCGGCGTCGGTGTTGGCCCGCTGCACGTCCCGGAAACTGTCGATCACGGCCTCGGGCGGGTCGACTTTCTGCAGCTGCACCTGGGTGATCTCGACCCCGGCGCCGTAGGAGTCGAGGATCGTCTGCATCTCCTTGGTTACGTCGGTCTCGATCTGGGCGCGCGCCTCGGTCAGGGCGGGCTGGATCGGCGTGCGGCCGATCACCTCGCGCATGGAGCTCTCCGCCACCGCCTTGACGATCGCCGGCGAGTTGCGCACATTGAACAGATAGGGAACGGCATCGCGGATGCGCCAGAACACGGCGAAGTTGATGTCGATGATGTTCTCGTCCCCGGTCAGCATCAGGCTTTCCTCGGGGACATCGCGGACGCCGCCGTCGCGCGGCGTGGCGGTGCTGTAGCCGATCTCGATGCGGTTGATCCGCGTCACCGCCGGGCGGAGCACGCTCTCGACCGGCCAGGGGACATGGTAGTTGAGCCCCGGCAGCGCCGTCCGGTTGAAGGCGCCGAAGCGGAGCACCACGCCCTGCTCGTCCGGCTCCACGCGATAGAAGCCGCTGGCCAGCCAGACCACCACGACGGCGAGCACCAGCAGCACGACGCCGCGCCCGCCGAAGCCGCCACCGGGGAGCATCCGGCGGATGAAGGCCTGCACGCGGGCGATGATCTGGTCGAGGTCGGGCATCTGTCCCGGTCCGGGGAAGCCGCCCGGTCCGCCGCCTCCGCCGCCCCACGGGCCGCCCCGCCGCTTGCCGTTGTTGCCGTTGCCGCCGCCCTGGCCCGATCCGCCCTGGGATCCGCCGGGTGTTCCCCAGGGGTTCGACCCTCCGGGGCCGGAGCCGCTGTTCCAAGACATGGGGGGAAGAGTCTCCTGCAGTCGGATGTCGCCGTTGGCGGATCGGGGCCGATGCGCCATATGCGGCGGGGCGGGCATCGCTCCTCGCGGATCGCGCGCCTGGATTTCACCCGCCCTGTTGTCAACGTACAGCAAAAGGTTTGCAAGCGCATGGCTCAGCCAGCCCCGACGCCGGACACGCTGCGCGACGCACTGCGCACGGTGAAGGATCCGGTCTCCGGCCGGGACATCGTGGAGGCGGGGCTGGTCGAGGGGATCGAGATCCGGGGCGGCTTGGTGCAGGTGGCGCTGCTCACGGATCGCGCGCACGCGAAGGCGATGGAGCCGGTGGCCCGCGCCGCCGAGGCGGTGCTGGCGAGGCAGCCGGGTGTCACCAACGCTGCCGCCGTGCTGACCGCGCACAAGCCCGCCGCTCCCGCAGCACCACCCCGCGGCCACGGCCACGGCCACGGGCATGGATCGGCTGCCGAATCGGGACAGGGTCAGCGTCCCAACCTGCTGCTGCCCGGAGTGGGCGCGATCGTCGCGGTGGCGTCCGGCAAGGGCGGCGTCGGAAAATCCACCGTGGCGGTGAACCTCGCGGTCGCGCTGGCCCGCCAGGGGCATCGCACCGGCCTGCTGGACGCCGACATCTACGGGCCGAGCCTGCCCCGGATGCTTGGCCTGGCGCGCAAGCCGGAGGTGCGCGGGCAGCGGATCCTGCCGCTCGACGCGTGGGGGCTGAAGGCGATGTCGATCGGCTTCCTCGTCGAGGAGGAGACCCCGATGATCTGGCGCGGCCCGATGGTGATGGGCGCGCTCGAGCAGATGCTCGGCCAGGTCGAGTGGGGCGCGCTCGACATCATGGTCATCGACATGCCGCCCGGCACCGGCGACGCGCAGCTCACCATCTCGCAGCGCCTGGCACTCGCCGGGGCCGTGATCGTCTCGACGCCGCAGGACATCGCCCTGATCGACGCCCGCCGCGGGGTGCGAATGTTCGAGCGGGTGCGGGTGCCGGTGCTCGGCCTGGTCGAGAACATGAGTTTCTTCGCGTGCCCCAATTGCGGGCACCATTCCGAGATCTTCGGCCACGGCGGCGCGCGCCAGGAGGCCCACCGGCTGGGCACCGACTTCCTCGGCGAGGTGCCGCTGCTGCTCGACGTGCGCGAAGCCTCCGACGCCGGCACGCCAATTGCCGCCTCCGCACCGGACAGCGAGGCCGCCCATGCCTTCGATGCGATCGCCGCGCGCGTCTGGCAGAAGGTGTCGGGCCAGCCCGCCGCCGCCGGCCCGCGCATCGTGATCGACTGAGCGCGACCGATGCCGGGCTGGACGCTCGCCTCGCTCCCTGATCTGAGCGGCAAGCGCGCCATCGTCACCGGCGCGACGGGAGGCATCGGCTTCGAGACCGCCGCCGCCCTTGCGGGGGCCGGGGCGGAGGTGGTGCTGACCGGCCGCGACCCGGCCAAGGGCGGCCGGGCGCTCGCCGCGATCGGCCGCCGCCATCCCGCCGCCCGGCTCACCTTCGCCCTTGCCGACCAAGCTGATCTGGGCTCGCTCGCGCGCTTCGCCGCCGGGGTGGTCGCGGCGGGAATGCCGCTCGACCTGCTGGTCAACAACGCCGGCGTGATGGGGCTGTGGCCGCGCCGGACGACGGCGGACGGGTTCGAGATGCAGTTCGGCACCAACCATCTCGGCCATTTCGCCCTGACCGCCCAGCTCGTCCCCGCGTTGCTGCGCGCCGCCTCGCCCCGCATCGTCACGGTGGCAAGCCTGACGCACCGCAACGGCCGCCTCGATTTCGACGATCTGCAGGGTGAGCGGAGCTACGACCCGCTCGGCGCCTACGCCCAGGCGAAGCTCGCCAACCTCGTGTTCGCGCTCTCGCTCGCGCGCCGCTGTGCCGCCGAGGATTCGCGCATCGCCAGCATCGCGGCACATCCCGGCTTCGCCCGCACCGGCCTGTTCACGGGCTCGCTCAAGGCACGGCTCGCGCTTCTGGTCGCACCGTTCTTCGCCCAGTCCGCCGCCGCCGGCGCGCTGCCCTCGCTGTACGCGGCGACCGCGCCCGAGGCGCGCAACGGCGGCTATTACGGCCCGAACCGGCTAGGCGAGACGCGCGGCAGGCCGGCCTCCGCCCGCATCGCGCGCCAGGCGCGGGACGAGACAACGGCCGAGCGGCTGTGGGAGGCGTCCGAACGGCTCACGGGAGTTCGCTTTCCGCCATTGGCCTGACCCGTCGGTCGCTGCAATCGACGGAAAATCCTCACTCCTCCTCGCTTCCCGAAGCCGGTCGGGCGGAGTCGTAATCCCGGAACGCGGCGTCGGTCTCGGCGGCGACGGGAATGCTGGTCTGGCTGCCCCAGCGCGTGCAGCAGACCGCCGCCGCCACCGACGCGCGGTGCAGCCCCTCGACCAGCGGCACGCCCCGGTCCAGCGCCGCGGCCAGCACGCCGACGAAGCAATCCCCGGCGGCGGTGGTGTCGCGGGCCGCGATCGGGTGCTCGGGGATGCGGACGAAACCCGAGGCCGTGGCCAGTTCGGAGCCCTCGCCGCCCCTCGTGCGCACCACGTCGACCCCGAGTGCCGCGCGCAGCGAGGCAGCGTTCACGCCCGTCCGCAGATGCCGCCCGAGCCAATCCGCCTCGTTCACGTTGACCACGAGCAGGTCGACCGCGCGCAGGGCCTCCAGCGCGAGGCCGATCGCCGGGGCCAGGTTGAGGATCACCCGTGCCCCACGCGCCCGCGCGCGCAAGGTCAGCGCGGCGACCTCCGCCGGGTCCGTCTCCATCTGCATCACGAGGGTGGTGTCGGGACCGAGCACAGCGTCCTCGACCTGTGCGGCGCGGGCGAAGCGGTTGGCACCCGATCCCACCCCGATCGCGTTGTTGCCGTCTCCATCGACGAAGATCGCGGCACAGCCGGTCACGTCGTCGGCCACCTCCGCCATGCGGGACAAATCCACCCCGGCCGCGCGCAGCAGGGTGAGCGCCCCCGGCGCCAGCACGTCGCGCCCGACGGCGCCCGCCATGAGCACCCGCGCCCCGTCCCGCGCCGCCGCGATCGCCTGGTTGGCCCCCTTGCCGCCAGGCTCGATGCGCATTGACGGCGTCAAAACCGTGTCGCCGGCGCCCGGCAGCACCGGAACGGGAAAAATCAGGTCGAGATTGACCGAGCCGAACACGACGATCATGGCGTGATCGGCTCGGAAATCGCCTCCTCGAACACCTCGGGGGCGTGCGCGAACACGCGCATCAGGCTCAAGGCCGCCGGATCGGGGCGATTGCGGCCCTGCTCCCAGTTTTGCAACGTGCGCACGTCCACGCCGAGCAGATCGGCATATTCGCGCTGCGAGAGCCCGTGCTGTCCACGCGCTTCGGCGAGATCGGGTACCGCCTCGGCAGCAGGGATACGACGACGGACCTGCACGTTCATCGCGGCCAAGTCTTGAGAGAGGGCCGTGATATCGTCGTGCCGGCTGACCGTGCAGACGGCCCAGCTTACCTCCGCCAACCTGTTGATCGCGATATGTGCGCTCTTCATGGAGGATTTCGCCGCAACCAATCTTCGAGCGACGCTGACAGGCTTGTCCAGCGGGCCCGTCCGCCGCAACAAAAGCACGAGCTGATCCTCAGAAGACAAGCGGGGCGGGCTTACGACCCGGACCGGCCCCAGACGTTCGAGTCGCGCCTTCAATTCGGAGTTCGTCGACATCGAGAAGTGCCTTCACCCACCTGGCCAACGAGCGTATTCGCGGCCCCACTCGGTTCGCCCCCGGTCCCTGCACATGCAAACCGGTGAGAACCACTCGGCGGCCTGTGAGTTCGGCAATGTCAGCGTAGACTTCGATCTCGATCGTCCCATCGCCGAACCGGACCGCGAAGGTGTCGTGCTGAAACTCGTTCTCCAGCACCGACCAACCAGCATTTTCCATACGCGAATCACGGATCGGGAGTCAAACCGGCCGACCCAAATACCCCATCAACTCTCCCCATTCCCGCTTCGACATCCCGCTCTCGGCCTGCGCCACCGCCTCGCCCGCCAGCATCCGGCGCACGACTTCCAGCATCTGCGCCGACAGCGTGACCGCGCCCAGCCGGTAGTCGAGGAATGCCTGGAAGGCGGCGGGAACCCAGGCTTTCACCACCTCCATCATCGCCTCGGCATAGACCCGGATCTCGTACTGGGCGTGCGCGTCGGCGCGCAGCGAGAGGAAGTGCAGCAGGTTCTGCAAATCCACCTTCCAATACCATTGCGTGTAGGTGTTGAGGGTCAGGTTCATCCGAGCGAGCTCACGGGCCAGCCCCCTGCGCGTCGGATCACGCGGTTTCCCATCGCTATCCTCGTTGAGCATCGCGAGGTAATGGTCGTAGGTGCGGCCGGCGTCATCACGCAGCAGGTCCAGCACCTCGGCGGCCTCCGCGCCGTCCAGCACCGCGCCGCGCCCCTGGCGGTTGACCGCGGACTGGGCGGCAAGATGCTCCGGCGCGGGCAGATAGAACTCGCGGTCGAGGATCGAGTAGCGGGCGGAATACTCGTTCACGTTCGCCGTCCGATGGCGGATCCATTGGCGCGCGACGAAGATCGGCAGCTTCACGTGAAACTTGATCTCGCACATCTCGAACGGGGTCGAGTGGCGGTGGCGCATCAGGTAGCGGATCAGCCCCGCATCCTCGGAGACCCGCCGCGTGCCCCGCCCGTAGGACACCCGCGCGGCCTGCACGATCGCCCCGTCATCGCCCATGTAGTCGATCACCCGGAGGAAACCGTGATCCAGCACCGGGATGGCGCGATAGAGCATCTCCTCCAGGGCGGGGACCGTCGGGCGGCCGGTGCCGTGGCGTTGCCCGCGCTGGGCCTCGATCTCGGCCAGCTGCTCGTCCGTGAGGCTCATGCGCGACTCCATCTGCAACGCCGGGCTTTCAACGCTCGCGAGGAACGCCTATATTCTCCCTGCCGGCTTGCCGGCTATGGCGATAAACGGTGCGTGGAATAAACGTTGTGGACCCGGGGGCAGTGCCCGGCGCCTCCACCAATGCAGCCGCAATGGGCCTTTCCCTCCGTGGGATTGGTCCGCCTCGCGGCCCGATGGGGGCGAAACAGGCTCGACACGCGTGGTAAAGACCCATCTTTTGCTCGGCATGGTTCCGCCGTTATCGGGCCGTATGACAAGTGCCAATGACAATCATGAGGCGCTCGCGATCGCTGCCTAAACAGCAGTGACACGCGCGGTTCGGGGGGCACCGGGCAACAGAAGCCCCCCACTTCGCTCCTTCGTGCGGCATCCGCTGGTTTGCCGCCCCGCTCCGCCCGCGCTATGGGAGGGCGCCGACCCGTGAGGACGCCGATGGCCGAGGACGAGGAACAGCGGCCGGAGAGCCTGCTTCCCTACAACGACTGGACGGAGGAGGCGCTGCGCCACGTCGTGGTGAGCGCGATCCATCACGCCTCGCAGCACGGCCTGCCCGGCGAGCATCATTTCTACCTCACCTTCCGCACCGACCATCCGGGCACGGTCATCCCGCCGCGGCTACGCGCGCAATATCCGCAGGTG
The DNA here is from genome assembly GCA_963799825.1 of uncultured Alphaproteobacteria bacterium. GTDB lineage: Bacteria > Pseudomonadota > Alphaproteobacteria > Acetobacterales > Acetobacteraceae > JAFKFI01. The sequence continues at coordinate 822,762 of CAWCYL010000004.1, read as the reverse complement.
ATGACGATCGTACTGCAGCATCAGTTCTGGGATCTCAACATGGACGAGGAGGCCGGGCTCATCACCGTCGGTCTCTCGTTCGGCGGCGTCCCCGCCACCCTCGCCATTCCGCTCGCCGCCGTGAGCGCCTTCGCCGACCCGCACGTGCGCTTTGGCTTGCAGTTCCGCACGCCGGACCTGCCCGCCGAGGAGCCGGAGGCGCCCGAGGCCGCCGAGCCGAGCGAAGGCGCGACGGAGGAGCCCGACGCCGGCCCCAGCCGCGCCTGCCGAGGAGCCGCCGCAGGTGGTCAGCCTCGACGCCTTCCGCCGCCGCACCCCGCCAAAAACCTGAACGCAAGCAGGATCGCCCGATGAACGCCCCGTTGCCGCGCCCGTCCGGCTTCGCCTACGCGCCGATGTTCCCGCTCGGCCCCGACCAGACGCCCTGGAAGAAGCTCGACATCGCCGGCGTCAGCACCAGCACCTGCGACGGCCAGACCGTGCTGCGCATCAAGCCCGAGGCGCTGTCGCGAGCTCGCCTTCCAGGCCTTTCGCGATGTCTCGCACCTGCTTCGCCCCGGCCACCTTCGCCAACTCCGCGCCATCCTCGACGACCCGGAGGCGTCGGCCAATGACCGGTTCGTGGCACTCGACCTCTTGAAGAACGCCAACATCGCCGCCGGCGGCGTGCTGCCGATGTGCCAGGACACCGGCACCGCCATCGTGTTCGGCAAGAAGGGCCAGCGCGTCTGGGTCGAGGGCGACGAGGAGGAGGCGCTGGCCTGGGGCGTCCATCGCACCTACACCGAGACCAACCTGCGCTATTCGCAGATGGCGCCGCTGTCGATGTTCGAGGAGGTCAACACCGGCAACAACCTGCCCGTTCAGTTCGACATCATGGCGGCACCGGGAGAGCACCACGCCGACGAGTTTTTCCTCGCCTTCGTCGCAAAGGGCGGCGGATCGGCCAACAAGACCTTCCTGTTCCAGGAAACCCGCGCGATCCTCTCGCCCGAGCGCTTGCTGGAATTCATCGAGACCAAGATAAAGACGCTCGGCACCTCGGCCTGCCCGCCCTACCACCTCGCCATCGTGATCGGCGGCACCAGCGCCGAACTCACCCTGAAAAGCGTGAAGCTTGCCTCGATGCGCTATCTCGACACCCTGCCCACCACCGGCAGCAAGGCCGGGCACGCGATCCGCGACCTGGAGATGGAGGAGAAGGTGCTGGAGCTCACCCGCACCGTGGGCATCGGCGCGCAGTTCGGCGGAAAATATTTCTGCCACGACGTGCGGGTGATCCGCCTGCCGCGCCACGGCGCGAGCCTGCCCGTGGGCATCGGCGTCTCGTGCAGCGCCGACCGCCAGGTGCTGGCGAAAATCACGCCCGAGGGCGTGTTCCTCGAACAGCTCGAGACCGACCCGGCGAAATACCTGCCCGAAGCCACCGAGTCGCATCTCGGCGACGACTCCGTCCGGGTCGATCTGAACCGCCCAATGACGGAAATCCGGGGGCAATTGTCCGCCCTGCCGGTCAAGACCCGGCTGTCGCTCACGGGAACGATGGTCGTCGCGCGCGACATCGCCCACGCCAAGCTGAAGGAGCGGCTGGATCGCGGCGAGGGCCTGCCTGACTATCTCAAGCGGCATCCGGTCTACTACGCGGGTCCGGCCAAGACGCCGCAGGGCATGGCGACCGGCAGCTTCGGCCCGACCACGGCGGGGCGGATGGACAGCTACGTCGCGGAGTTCCAGGCCGCCGGCGGCTCCCTCGTGATGCTCGCCAAGGGCAACCGCTCGAAGGCGGTCAAGGATGCCTGCCGCGCGCATGGCGGCTTCTATCTCGGCAGCGTCGGCGGCCCGGCCGCCCGGCTCGCGCAGGACTGCATCCGCCGCGTCGAGGTGCTCGAGTATCCCGAGCTCGGCATGGAGGCGGTGTGGCGCATCGCGGTCGAGAATTTCCCGGCGTTCATCGTGATCGACGACAAGGGCAACGATTTCTATGACGGGCTCGAGTGACATGCGGTTCACCATCGACCGGCTGGACCACCTCGTCCTCAACGTGCGCGACGTGGAGATCACCGCCGCCTGGTACCAGCGCGTGCTCGGCATGGAGCGCGAGGAGTTCGGCCCGAACCGGCGCACCGCGCTGAAGTTCGGCGGCCAGAAGATGAACGTGCGTCCCGCCGAGACCAGCCAGGACGAGTGGTTCACCGGCAAGGTGATCGCGCCCGGCGCCGAGGATCTCTGCTTCATCACCGCCGTCGGGCCGGAGGAGGTGGTGCGGCACCTTCAGGAATGCGGCATCGCCATCGAGCGCGGGCCGATCGAGACGTTCGGCGCGCTTGGCCCGATCCGCTCGGTCTACTGCCGCGATCCGGACGGCAACCTGATCGAGATCGCCTCCTACGCGCGGCGCTGATGGATCGCGGCGTGCGCCTGCGCGTCGGCCTGCTCGCCTTTGCCGCGTTTGTCGGCTCGATCCCGCTGGCCAACTGGATGATCGGCCATGTCGGCACCGTCTGCGCGCCGCACGGACCCTGCCTCGTGCCGGTGGCGCCCGGCCTGCTCGCCCCCTCCGGCGTGCTCACCGTGGGCGCGGCATTGGTGTTGCGCGACGTGGTGCAGCGTTGCCTCGGGCTGGCTTGGGGGCTGGCCGCCATCCTGATCGGCACCGCGATCTCCGGCCTCGTCGCACCAGCCGCCCTGGCATTCGCCTCGGGGGCGGCGTTCCTGCTCAGCGAGCTGGCCGATTTCGCCGTCTATACCCCGTTGCAGCGCAAGCGACTGGTTCTCGCGGTGGTGGCCTCGTCGCTGGTCGGCCTGGTGGTCGATTCGCTGATTTTCCTGTCCCTGGCGTTCGGCAGTCTGGAATTCCTCGCCGGCCAGGTGGTCGGCAAGAGCTGGGCCGTGCTGATCGCGATCCCGCTGGTCCGCCTGCTGCGCCGCGTGGCGCCGACGCCGGCCTGAGCGTGCGCCTCTCCGACTTCGATTTTTATCTCCCGCCCGGCCGCATCGCGCAGCATCCCGCCCGGCCGCGCGACGCCGCCCGGCTGCTCCACGTGAGCGCGGACGGGCTTGCCGACCGGATCGTGCGCGACCTGCCGGACCTGCTGCGCCCCGGCGACATCCTGGTGGCCAACGATACGCGGGTGATCCCGGCGCAGCTCGCCGCCCGGCGCGGCAACGCCCGCATCGGCATCACGCTCGACCGCCCGCTCCCGGATGGCACCTGGCACGCCCTCGCCCGCAACGCCCGTCGCCTCCGCCCCGGCGATCTGCTATGCTTCGACCCGGCGCCCGGGCTCTCCGCCGAAATCGTCGCGATCGGCCCCGAGGGCGACGTGACGCTCCGCTTCGTTTCCCCGGATGCGGGCCCTCCCCCCTCCCCGGTTCGCCCGGATCCGGGCTCCCCACCCACCGCCGATTGCCCGGATCCGGGCTCATCGCCGGTCTCGGATTGCCCGGATCCGGGCTTGCCCGAGGCCGTCCGCCGCGCCGGCCGTCTCGCCCTGCCGCCCTACATCGCCCGCCCCGCCGGACCCGAGCCCACCGACGCGGACGACTACCAGACGGTCTTCGCCCGCAACGAGGGCGCCGTCGCCGCGCCGACCGCCGGGCTGCACTTCACGCCGGGACTGCTCGATGCACTTTCGTCACGAGGCATCGCGCGGGCGACGGTCACGCTCCATGTCGGCGCCGGCACATTCCTCCCGGTCCGCACCGACGAGGTCGCCGGCCATCGGATGCACCCCGAGCGCGGGTTGGTCTCGCAGGAAACCTCCGCCGCGATCAACGCCGCCCGCGCCGCCGGCGGGCGGGTGGTCGCGGTCGGCACCACGAGCCTGCGCCTGCTGGAGACCGCCGCCGCGCCGGACGGCACGGTGCACCCGTTCCGCGGCGAGACCGATTTGTTCATCCTCCCCGGCTACCGTTTCCGCGCCGTGGATTTGCTGTTGACCAACTTCCACCTGCCGCGCTCGACCCTGTTCATGCTGGTCTGCGCCTTCGCCGGCACCGCGCGGATGCGCGCGGCCTATGCGCACGCGATCGCGGCGGGGTATCGGTTCTATTCATACGGCGATGCGTGCCTGTTGGAGGGCGAACGCCGCGCCGCGTGACAGCGAGCGATGGCTTTTGCTCGGCGGAAATGATCAAGATCATGTCCGGCCAGCAAAGCTCGGAGAGATCATGTCGGAGGCCCTGAACGCATACGGCGGCCCGCTTCTCGCGCCGGCGGGCGACGCCTCGCGTCAGCGCCTGGAAGACGCGCTCACCGCGCTCGACGGTGCCGCGCTGCCGTTCGCCAGCCGCTTCATCCAGGACGATCGGGCGCGCCAGCAATATCGGCAGAGCATCCGCGAGGCGGTCGCGGAAATCCGCCAGGATGTCGCCCTGGACCGGATCACCCCGGCGCAGGGAGCGCTGCGCGCCCGGCAGCTGCGCGACGAGATCATGGCGCTGACCCGGGATCGCTCGAGCGATCTCGGCCGCGCGGTGGCGGAGCGACTGAAGCCGCAGAGCCCGACCTTCGAGGCGCTGGTCGCGCGCTACGCCGAGCGGCTGTTCCAGCAAGCGCCCGAGGCGCTCACCGAGGCGCAGCGCGGCGCGGTCATGCGGGAGATCATCGCCGCCGCCGCGCGCGACAACGCGCGGGTCAGCGGCATGTTGCGCTTCCTGGGCCCGGCGTCGCGCGGCGTCATGGCGCTGTCGCTCGGGCTGGCGATCTACGACGTGTATCAGGCGCCGGACCGGCCGAAGGAGGCGCTGCACCAAGGCGTCGTGCTGGGCGCCGGCGTGGGCGGCTCGTACGTCGCGGGCGCCGTCGGCGTGTCGCTGGTATGCGGCCCCGGCGCGCCGGTCTGCGCCGGCGTGTTCATCCTGGTGGGCGGCATCGCCTTCGCCGCGGGCGCCGACTATTTCTGGCGCCGGCTGGACGCGGCGGGCGGGACGCGCTGACCCGATGCCGGCGCTGGCCGCCTCCGACCTCGCCAGCCGGCGGCCGGTCTGGGCGGCGCTGTCGGACCTCTATCTCGACACCACCCTGACCCCGGCGATGCTGGAGGCTGACGCGCAACGGCTGGCCGCCTCGCCCTACTCGCTCGCCGAGCTGCGCGCCATCCTGGCCGACGAGGTGCATCCCGCCTGTGCCGCGAACCTGCTCGCGACGGCGGGGGAATGGGCGCCGTTCGACCCGGCCTGGCTCGAACAGCGCATCCTCGCGCGCCGCCGCACGGCCTGGCGCTGGCCGGCGCGTCTCCTGCCGCTGCGAGGCACGGCCCGCCGACAGGCCGCTCCGCTATTCGCGCGCGTCGCCGCACTCCGAGGCGAGGGCGGCGTCGGCCCTGGTTGAGCCCACCCTGATCCGCGGGTTCGCAGCAACTCGCACCGACGCAGCAGGTGAATCCGGCTGCACATCGTTGCCGCCCTGTTCACTCGGGAGGGCAATGCCCGTCGCCCGCAAGCTGCGCGTCCGTCAACTGTATTTGCCGTTGGATGATATCTCGCGATCGTCGGCCGCGATGCGGCTTGCATCGGCGCCGCCGCCATGAACGCGAGGCAAGCGTCGGACAGCCGCCGCACCTCGGATCGATCGAGCCGGACGCTGCGATGCATCCGGTTCGCGGCGCGCATGTTGCCGGTGTTTGCGGAGAGCTATGTCGGATCGAGCAGGATCGCCGCCTGATACTCCGCGATCGCCTGTTCGGTCCTTGTGCTGGTCCGCCCAGATGTTGCCTGCGATTGGCAAACTTCGGATCGAGCCGGATCGCCGCCTGATACTCCGCGATCGCGTCCTCGGTCCTGTGCTGGGCCGCCCGCATGTTGCCGAGACTGTTGTGCGGAGAGGCAAGCTTCGGATCGAGCCGGATCGCCGCCCGATACTCCGCGATCGCGTCCTCGGTCTTGTGCTGGTCCGCCCGATGTTGCCGAGATTGTTGTGCGGATAAGCAAGTTTCGGGTCGAGCCGGATCGCCGCCTGATACTCCGCGAGTGCGTCCTCGGTCTTGTGCTGTCAGCCAGGATGTTGCCGAGATTGTTGTGCGAGATACCTCGGATCGAGTCGGATCGCCGCGTGATACTCCGCGATCGCGTCCTCGGTCTTGTGCTGGGCCGCCCAGATGCAGGCGAGATTGTTGTGCGGAACCGCAAAGGTCGGGTAGTCGTGGATGGTATGCTGATAGATGCGAACTGCGTCGTCGACCCTGCCCTGATCCTGCGCGATCAGTCCTTCCAGATTGTAGGCCCGAGGCACATTCTCGTCGGTCGGCGGCAGCGCGGCGATGATCTGGGCAGCGGCAGCACGGGCAGCGGCCTTGTCCGTCTCGAAGAGATACGATGCCGCGACGTATGGCTGGGTGTTCGCGACGACGATGAGGGCGCCCAGCGCGATCAGCCTGTCGGCGGCATCAGGTCCGGCTGCCGAGGCGGAGAACAGCTTCCGCCCGTTCAGCCGCAACAGGAGGTCGAGTCGGGAGCCAGCCGACGATGAACTCCCCGGACACTTCATGGCGCCAGCCGCCGGGAAGGATGGTGCGGAGGGAGGCGGCAACACTATCCACCGATATCCCGGCCTTCGGGATGACGACGCCCGACAGATCGGCCGGGGTATCGACCGCGGTCTGATGCATCGTCGTCCGACCGCCGCTCTGCACGGCCCTGATCGCGTCCAGCAGGCGGTAGGTCGCGACCTTGCTGCTGAAGCCGGCCTCGTCCAGCACCTTCGGCACCGAGAGCGGCTCAAGATCGACGGTATGCCGACGGAACGTCGCCTGACCGAGCAGCAAGATGAACCAGCCCGCCACCAGCATGGTCGAGAGCGTGGCCGAGAGCGCGAAGAGCCGCTTTCCCCAGAGCATCGCCCTCCGCCGCGATAGCCAGCGGCTGCGCGGCGTGGTCCCGCCAGACCGGGGCGCGGCCTCGGGACGTGGACCGGGAGCATCGGCAGCCAACGGCCGCTCGGCGATCGGCGAGCTCGATACGATGTCGCGCTGGTCATCGGGCATCGACGCGCTCCCTCTGCGCGGCGCCTAGAACAGTCCACATTTGCATCAAATCCGGTCGGTTGCCAAGCCATTCCGACCGGCAGCCGGGCCGGGATGGCTTGGTTCACGCGCCCGGTTCTCCACCTGGAAGCAGGACAGGGACGTGCTACATCAGCCGCCGGAGGCCATCATGCGACGGACAAGCTCGAGTGACGCCAACCAGGGCCCGGCCACGGCACGGGTCAGGGCGAGGCGCGGACCGTCCGCCCGTTGAGCAGCTTCGCCCTGTCGAACCCCGCGCGCGATTTGCCCGGCGCATGACCCTCGCCTTCACCCTCGCGGCCAGCGACGGTCCCGCCCGCGCCGGCGTGCTGCACACCGCGCATGGTTCGGTCGAGACCCCCGTGTTCATGCCGGTCGGCACCGCCGGGACGGTCAAGGCGATGACGGCGGACGCGGTGCGCGCCACGGGGGCGCGGATCGTGCTCGGCAACACCTATCACCTGATGCTCCGGCCAGGCGCCGAGCGGGTCGCCGCACTCGGCGGGCTGCACCGCTTCATGGACTGGCCCGGCCCGATCCTGACCGATTCCGGCGGCTTTCAGGTCATGTCGCTGGCGCAGCTGCGGAAAATGGACGCCGACGGCGTGACGTTCCAGTCGCACCTCGACGGCTCCAGGCACCGCCTGACCCCGGCGCGCTCGATCGAGATCCAGCACCTGCTGGATGCCACGATCACGATGGCGCTCGACGAGTGCACGCCGTTCCCCGCCACCGAGGAGCAGGCCCGCGCCTCGCTCGATCTCTCCATGCGCTGGGCCGATCGCTCGAAGGAGGCCTTCGTGCCGCGTCCCGGCTACGGGCTGTTCGGCATCGTGCAGGGCAGCGTCTACCCCGATCTGCGCGCCGCCTCCGCCGCGGCGCTGACCGGCATCGGCTTCGACGGCTACGCGATCGGCGGCCTCGCGGTCGGCGAAGGCCAGGCCACGATGTTCGACGTGCTGGACGCGACCATCCCCGCGCTGCCAGCGGAAAGACCGCGCTACCTGATGGGCGTCGGCACGCCGGACGACCTGATCGGCGCGGTGCGACGCGGGATCGACATGTTCGACTGCGTGATGCCGACCCGCGCCGGCCGCACCGCGCGCGCCTACACGTCGCAAGGCGTGTTCAACCTGCGCAATGCGCGCTTCGCCGGCGATGCAAGCCCGCTCGATCCGTCATGCGCCTGCCCCGGATGCACGCGGCATTCGCGCGCCTATCTGCATCACCTGTTCCGTGCCGGCGAGATGCTCGGGCCGATGCTGCTGACCTGGCACAATCTGACCTACTACCAGGATCTCATGCGCGGTCTGCGCGCCGCCATTTTCGAGCGCCGGTTCGATGACCATATCGAAGCGGTCCGTGCACGCTGGAGCGCGGCCCCCGACGGGATGGCTGAGGACGCCGATGATTGAGGACGCGGATGATGTTGAGCACGACCATATGGTTGAGCACGCAGCATGACCGATGAGAACTACGCCGGCCTGACCCAGCTCGGCCACGCGGTCCCCCAGCCCGCGAGCCCCGACGAGGCGCGCCTGGAGCGCGTGCAAAACCCGGCGCGCGGAAAGCCCTATGTCGTGCGTTTCACCTGCCCCGAGTTCACCTCGCTGTGCCCGCTCACCGGGCAACCGGATTTCGCCCATATCGTCATCGACACCATTCCCGACGCGTGGATCGTCGAGAGCAAATCGCTGAAGCTGTTCCTTGGCAGCTTCCGCAACCACGGCGCGTTCCATGAAGCCTGCACGATGATGATTGCCGAAAGGTTGATCGCGCTGCTGTCGCCCGTCTGGCTGCGCATCGGCGCCTATTGGTATCCGCGCGGGGGGATGCCGATCGACGTGTTCTGGCAGACCGGCGCGCCACCGGAGGGCGCCTGGATCCCGCCGCAGGAGGTCGCGCCGTATCGTGGCCGGGGCTGATCCCAAATCGCTGATCCGCGCCCGCGCGCTGTCCCTCGGCTTCGACGCCGTGGGCTTCTGCCGCGCCGAGCTTGGCCCCGAGGCCCGCGCGCGGCTGCGCGATTTCCTCAGCGCCGGCCAGCACGGCGACATGGGCTGGCTCGCCGAGCGCGCCGAGCAGCGCGGCCACCCGCGCTCGCTCTGGCCCGAGGCGCGCAGCGTCGTCGCCCTCGGCCTGTCCTACGCGCCCGAGGACGATCCCCTCGCCGTCCTCGGCCGGCCCGATCGCGGCGCCATCTCGGTCTATGCGCGCAACCGGGACTACCACGACGTGGTGAAGGGCATGTTGAAGCACCTCGCCCAGTTCATCGCCTCGCGCTGCGGCGAACAGGTGAAAGTGTTCGTGGACACGGCGCCGGTGATGGAAAAGCCGCTCGCCGAGCGCGCTGGGCTCGGCTGGCAGGGCAAGCACACCAACCTCGTCTCGCGCGCGCACGGCTCCTGGCTGTTCCTCGGCGAGATCTACACCACCCTGGAACTCGCGCCCGACCCGCCGCACGCCGATCGCTGCGGCAGCTGCACGCGCTGCCAGGAGGTCTGCCCGACGCACGCCTTCCCCGCGCCCTACCGGCTCGATGCGACGCGCTGCATCTCCTACCTCACCATCGAGCATCACGGCCCGATCCCGCACGAGCTGCGCCCGCTGATGGGCAACCGGATCTATGGCTGCGACGATTGCCTCGCCGTCTGTCCGTGGAACCGCTTCGCTCGCGCCACGCCGCACGACAAGCTGCGCGCCCGCGCCGACCTCGAGCGCACCACGCCTTGCCGAACTCGCCGGCCTCGACGATGCCGGGTTCCGGCGGATGTTTGCCGGCTCGCCGGTCAAGCGGCTGGGGAGAAACCGGTTCGTGCGCAACGTGCTGATCGCGATCGGCAATTCCGCCGATGCCACGCTGCGCCCCGTCGCCGCCAAGCTGACCGGCGACCCCGATCCGGTGGTCGCCGAGGCGGCGGATTGGGCGGCCTCGCGGTTGGCCGATGGGGCGGATCGTTGAGCGGCCTCGTCAAGCGCAGCTTCTCGCTGGCCGGCCACCGCACCAGCGTCGCCCTGGAGACCGAGTTCTGGTCGGCCCTGGCCGCGATCGCGGGCGCGCGGGGGAAAACCCTGTCCGCGCTGGTGGCAGAGGCCGACGCGGCACGCGAGCCCGGCCGCCCGCTGGCCTCGGCGCTGCGGCTGCTCGCCCTCAGGGAATGCGCTGCGGCTGCTGGCGCTGCGTGAAAATGCGCCGCCGGATTAACTCGCCGGCAAGATTGTTCCCCTTAGGTTCCTCGCAGGCCGAAACGGCCCAGCTGCCCGAGGCCACCCCTAAAATCGTCGAGGGAACCCATCCAAATGGCTCAGCTTCACCCAATCGAACCGCCGGTCAGTCCGTTGCTCCTCTCGGATCGCCTGATCTCGCTGGCCGAGCAGGCCGAGCAGGTCGGCTGCACCGCCACCGCGCGTCATTTGGTCCGGCTCGCCTCCAGCGTGCTCGACGAGAAGGTCGGGCGCTCGCCGCGGCCCAAATCACGCGCGACACCACGCGCCCCGTCGCGTACCCCGCGTCCCTACCGGGGCGGGTGATCGGCCCGCCATCGGGCGAACCCGGCAAGTTCCGGGATGCGGCGCGGCGCGTCGAGCGGCCCGGCCAGGCGCAGGCCGAGCTCCGGCGCATCGGGGCCGGCCGGGCGCAAATCCGCCCGCAGATCGCAGGAGCGGAGCGGCAGCGCGACGACGCCGGAAAACGCGATGCTCCCGCCGGCGCGGTCAAGCCGCGCGTCGTCAAGGCTCAGCACGCCGTGCTCGATACCAGCCTTCACCATGAGGGTCTGGAAGGGCGTGGTGCCGCCGGACAGCGCCGTTCGCAGCGCGTCATCGGCCGTTTGCGGCGCCTCGGTCGTTGGCGCATCCGCCGCAATCGCGGCGACGGCGCCCGGAAGATCGAGGCCGGTCAGCGTGCCGTCCGTGGCCGACAGGCTCGCGGTGCCGGAGACGGTCGCCAGCATGGCAGCCGGGCTGTTGCCCTCCGCGACCAGCCGGAACGCCGCCTCGCCCCGCCCGGCGGCCAGATCGAGCGGCAGTCCCGTCGCCGGTTCCGTCGAGGCTGAAACCCTTGACGGTGCCGTCGAGCGTCACCGTCGGCGTCTCCCCTGACACGTCCAGCGTCGCCGAGCCATGCAAGGCGCCCCCGCCGATCGCGGCGTCGAACGGTTCGAGCCGCAGCCGCCCGGCATCGAGCAGGAGCGTCGTGGCAACCTGATCGAGCAGCGGTCGCTGGTCGGCCAGCAGCCGTTCCGCGGTAACGCGCACCGATGCGTGCCACGCCCGCAGCCCTTGCAAGGGCAGCGGGGCGGTCGGCGACGGCACTGGCAGCGGCAAATCCGCGAAATCGAGCTCGCCGTCGAGTCGCGGCGCGGCGCCGTCGCGCTCCAGCGCCAGGCGCCCGCCGCCGCGCAGCGATCCGGCGGTGATCTGCATGCGCTCCGCGGCGATCCGGCCGGGCGCGCCCGAGAGCTGCGCCACCAGCGACAGCGAGCCCTCGCCGAGCCAGTCCGCCCCCGGCAGCAGCCCGGTCGCGGCGAGCAGCCGGATTGCGCCGGGATGGCGCAGTGTCACCGGCCCCTGCCACATCCCGCGCGCCAGATCGAGCACCGGCTGGGCCTCGATCCGGCCATCGTCCAGCGTCATCGCCACCCGGACCGCGAGCGCGGTCGGCGGCCCGGCGGCGGCGGCCTCGAGGTCGAGCGGGCCCTGCCACAGCGCCGGCGTGCCGCGCCATTCCGGCGGCAGCAGGGCGGCGAGCGGCGCGGCGTCCTGCGTCGCCAAGCTGAGCTTGCCGTCGCGGATGCGGCCGCCCGCGCCCACGCTCCCCGTCAGGCTCGCCCGCACGCCCCGCGCCGTGCCTTCCAGGCGGTGCAACACGAGCGTGCCGTCCCGCGCCGCGGCGTCGAGTGCGAAACCGTCGATCGTCAGTCCTCGCGCGCTGGCCTGCCTGGCCTGCACTTTCAGCGCGCCGGCGAGCAGCCCCGGCCAGGATGCGAGCGGCGGAGCGGCCTCCGGCAGCCACGGATCGAGCGCCAGCCGATCGAGGCGGAGATCGGCGTCGAACCAGGGATGCTCGCCTTCGTGCCAGGCAACGGCGCCGGAGAGCGGGCTGCCGTCCACCGTCCCCCCCAGCCCATGCAACGCGACCTCGCCCGCCGTCGCCGAGACCGCCGACACACGCAAGGTCGCGCGGCGCAGCGCCTCGCCCGGCAGACGGCCGAGGCCGGTGCGGTCCGCCGGGTCGAGCCAGCGCAAGGTCGCGCGCAAATCGGGAGCGTCGAGGCTCGCCGAGCCGTCGAAGCTGGGATGCGCCGGGTCGGCCCGCAACAGCCGGCCCGAAAGCCGCAGAGTCGGCCTCGCCCGGCAGGATCCCGCTCGCCTCGCGCAAGCTCACCACCGTCGCCGCCGAGGTCGACGGCCGCGCGCAGCCGCCGCACCGTGCCCCCCGCGAGCTCCGCCGCCTCCGCCGACAGGTCGAGGCCGACCGGGATCGACATCGCCTGATCCGCCCGCAGCGCCGGCAGCCAGCGGTCGAGATCGAGCCGGCTCGCCGCGAGGGCGATGTCCAGCCGCTCCACCGGCGAGACGCGCAGCGCCACGGCGCCGCGCACGGGCGAGCCGCCGATGTCGAGCGCCAGGTCGTCGGCGGCGGCCAGCCCGCCGGCCGCGGTCAGCCGTCCCTCCGCCTTGAACGGCACCGGCGGGGCCGGCGATCAGCAGGGAGAGGTCCGGCCCACGCCCGGCGATCCGCCCGGCCAGCGTGCCGTCCGGCGCGAGCTGGCCGGAGAACGTGGCACCGACGCCCGACGCCTCGCGCCCCTGGCCGTCGAGCGCCACGTCGAGCCCCTGGCCGCCATCGCCGCCGGGGCTGGTCAGCCGCGCGGTGAAGTGCCAGCCGAGGCCCGCTGCCCGCAAACCCGGCGTGTGCGCGGTGCCCGACACGCCGAGCGCGCCGGTCTCCGACCCGGTGAGCGTCGCATCGACGCCGGTGAAGGCGAGCTTGCCGATGCTGAGCCGCCCGTCGTCGATCCGCGCGGAGAACGCCTCGGACCAGTCCGGCGCGCGCGACACGATCCGGTCGGGCAGCGGCCAGGGCAGCCTGCAGCTCCGGCTGGCGCAGCACCAGCTCGCGCGGCACGAGCCGGCCCGACAGCAGCGGCGCCAGCGCCACGCGCAGCCGCAGCGCCCGCACGCGCAGGGTCGACGCCCGACCCGTCGGTCGCGCCGGCGACATCGACGCCGCCGGCGACGATCACCGGCTCGGGCAGCAGCGACAGGCTGATCGGTCCCTCGATCGTGACCCGCCGGCCGAGCGCCGACGAGGCGATCGCCTCGACCGTGCTCCGGTAGCGATCCCAGTCGAGCCGGCCGGGCACCAGCCAGACCGCCGCGAGGGCGACGAGCAGCAGGCCGATGAACGCCGAACAGCAGGAGGCGCGCGGCCCGCACGTCAGCCGGGCGGCCCGTGACCGCCGCCGCCCGGCGTCTCGATCACGAACACGTCGCCCGGCGCCAGTTCCGCCTGGTCGGTGCCGCGCAGCACCGTGCGCGTGCCGTCCGCGCGCTCCACCCATTGCCGCCCGGCGGCGCCGTCCGCGCCGCCGGCCAACCCGAACGGCGCAACGTTGCGCCGGGACGCGACGATCACCGCGGTCATCGGTTCGAGGAAACGCACGCGCCGCACCGCGCCGTCGCCGCCGCGCCACCGCCCCGCGCCGCCCGAGCCGCGCCGGATGGCGAACTTTTCCAGGCGCACCGGATAGCGCAGCTCCAGCACCTCGGGGTCGGTCATGCGCGTGTTGGTCATGTGCGTCTGCACCGCCGAGGCGCCGTCGAACCCCGGCCCCGCGCCGATGCCGCCGCAGATCGTCTCGTAGTATTGCCGCGTCGCGTCACCGAACAGAAAATTGTTCATCGTCGCCTGGCTGCACGCGAGCGCGCCGAAGGCCCCGAACAGCGCGTTGCAGGTCGCCTGCGACACCTCGGTGTTGCCCGCCACCACCGCCGCCCCCGGCGCGGGCGAGAGGAACGTGCCGGGCGGGATGACCAGGCGGATCGGCTTGAGGCAGCCGTCGTTCAGCGGGAATATCGTCGCCGACCAGGCAGCGGAACACATACAGCACCGCCGCCCGCGTCACCGCCGGCGGCGCGTTGAAGTTGTTTCTCTGCTGCGCGCCCGTGCCGGTGAAGTCCACCACGGCGCTGCGCTCGTCGCGTGGTCCACGCTGACCGACGACGCGCAGCGGCGCGCCGTCGTCCATCGTGTAGTCGAAAGCGCCGTTCGCCGATGCGCGCGATGACCCGCCGCACGCTCTCCTCGGCGTTGTCCATCACGTGCCGCATGTAGGCGCGCACCGTCGCCCAGCCGAACTGCGCCACGACGCGCCGCAGTTCCTGCACGCCCTTCTCGTTCGCCGCCACCTGCGCCTTGATGTCGGCCACGTTCACGTCCGGGCTGCGCGCCGGATATTTTGCCGACGCCAGCAGCGCGCGGAGCTCGCGCTCGCGGAACGCGCCGCCGTCGACCAGGAGAAAATCGTCGATGACGACCCCTTCCTCCTCCAGCGTGCGCGAATCTGGGCGGCGTCGAGCCCGGCGTGATGCCGCCGATATCGGCGTGATGACCGCGACTGCCGACAAAGAACAGAATCCTGCTCCCCGCCTCATCGAACACCGGCGTAATGACCGTCACGTCAGGCAGGTGCGTGCCGCCGTTGAACGGGTTGTTGAGCGCCACCACGTCGCCCGGCTTCAACGTGCCGCGCCGGTCGCGCAGCACCGTCCGCACGCTCTCGCCCATCGCGCCGAGATGCACCGGCACATGCGGCGCATTGGCCACCAGCGCGCCCTCGGCGTCGAAGATCGCGCAGCAAAAATCCAGCCGCTCCTTGATGTTCACGCTCATCGAGGTGTTCTGCAGCACCGCACCGGTCTGCTCGGCGACGTTCATGAACAGATTGTTGAACAGCTCCAGCAGCACCGGATCGGGACGCTCGCCGTCCCGCCGGCACGCGCGTCGCGAGCGGCGCGATGCGGCGCAGCACAGATGATCGAGCGCGGTGACCTCCGCCTGCCACTCGGGCTCGACCACCGTGGTCGCGTTGGCCTCGCGGATCAGCGCCGGTCCCGCGATCCGGTCGCCGGCCAGCAAATCCGCCGCGATCGAACACCGGTGCGGCGTGCTCGGCCTCGCCGCTATAGATTCTCACCCGGTCGATCGGCTCCGGCGCGCCCTCCGCGCGTGCGGCGCGAGCGTCGCCTCCTGCACCGTCTCGCCCGCCGCGATCGCCTCGACCGCGACCGCCTCCACGACGATCGGCCGCGTCCGGCGTGGCGAAGCCGAACCGCGCGCGATGCGCCTCGGTGAATGCCGCGCCGATCGTATCGAAGCCGCGCAACTTCACGGTCAGCGCCGCCTCGGTGCCCGTGTAGCGCAGATGCAGCCGGCGCGCCGTCGCGATGCGCGCGCGCTCCGCCCCCTGCGCCACCAGCGCCGCCTCCGCCGCCTCGCCGAGCCGCGCGGCCGTCCCTCCAAGGTCGGCATCGCCGCCGCCTCGAACGGCAACTCCACCGCCTGCTCGCGCAGCACCGCCTGATCCGCCAGCCCCATGCCGTAGGCCGACAGCACGCCGGCGAACGGGTGGATGAACACCGTCTCCATGCCCAGCGCGTCGGCGACGAGGCAGGCGTGCTGGCCGCCCGCGCCGCCGAAGCAGTCCAGCGCGAATCGGGTCGCGTCGTGGCCCTTCTGCACCGAGACCTGCTTGATCGCGTTCGCCATGTTGGCCACCGCGATACGCAGAAAACCCTCCGCCACCGCCCGCAGATCCCGCCGCTCGCCGGTCGCCGCCGCGATCTCTTCCGCCAATGCCGCGAATTCTTCCCCAACGATCTCCGCATCCAGCGGCAGGTCGCCTTCGGGGCCGAAGATCGGCGGGAAATGCGCGGGCTGGATCTTGCCCACGCACACATTGGCATCCGTCACCGTCAGCGGCCCGCCGCGCCGGTAGCAGGCGGGGCCGGGATCGGCACCCGCGCTGTCCGGCCCCACGCGCAGCCGCGCGCCGTCGAAATGCAGGATCGAGCCGCCGCCCGCCGCGACCGTGTTGATCGCCATCATCGGCGCGCGCATCCGCACGCCCGCCACCTCGGTCTCGAACGCCCGCTCGAACCCGCCGGCATACAGCGCCACGTCGGTCGAGGTGCCGCCCATGTCGAAGCCGATGATCCGGTCGAGCCCGGCCATCGCCGCCGTGCGCGCCGCGCCGACGATGCCGCCGGCCGGCCCGGACAGGATCGCGTCCTTGCCCTGAAAGCTGTGCGCCTCGGCCAGCCCGCCGTTCGACTGCATGAAGAACAGCCGCACGCCCTGCGAGCTCGCCGGCCACCTGATCGACGTAGCGCCGCAGGATCGGCGAGAGATAGGCGTCGACCACCGTGGTATCCCCGCGCGGGATCAGCCGCAGCAGCGGGCTGACCGCGTGGCTCGCAGAGACCTGCGCGAACCCCGCCTCGCGCGCGAGGGCAGCGAGTCGCTGCTCGTGATCCGGGTATTTCCAGGCGTGCATCAGCACGATCGCGCAGGCGCCGATCCCCGCTGCGCGGGCTTCGGCAAACGCCGCCCGCGCCGCCGGCTCGTCGAGCGGCTCGATCTCCTCCCCGTCCACCCCGACCCGCCCGCCGACCTCCACCACTCTCTCGTGCAGCAGCGCGGGCAGCCGGACCTCGAGGTCGAACAGGCGCGGGCGGGCCTGGTTGCCGATCCGCAGCGCGTCGGCGAAAGCCGCGATTGACCACCAGCAGCGTGCGCTCGCCGCGCCGCTCCAGCAGCGCGTTGGTGGCGACCGTGGTGCCCATCTTTACCGCGTCCACCACGCCGGGCGGGATCGGCGCGTCGAGCGGCACGCCGAGCACCGCCTTGATGCCGGCGATCGCCGCGTCCCGGTAGCGGCCGGGGTTCTCGCTCAGCAGCTTGCTGGTGGACAGCCGCCCCTCGGGATCACGGGCCACGATGTCCGTGAAGGTGCCGCCGCGGTCGATCCAGAACTGCCAGCCTGCCATCGTCGTTCAGACCCCCCGGAGAAAGCGGCCGAAGATGCGCAGGTGTTTTGCCGCCGTAAACCTCCGCATGATAGATGGAACCGATGGACCGACTTCCATGAGCTATTGGGGCAAGATCATCGGCGGCGTGGCCGGGTTCGCGATGGGCGGGCCGTTCGGCGCGGTGGTCGGCGCCGCCCTCGGCCATGCCGCGGACGGGCGGCGCCATGCCCAACATGCGCCTGGGCGAGCTCGGCTTCAGCCCGGCGCGGATGGCGGCCCTGCTCGGCCAGCGCGAGCAGCTCTTCGCGATCAGCGTGGTGGTGCTCGCCGCCAAGCTCGCCAAGTGCGACGGGCCGGTGAAGCGCCCCGAGATCGACGCGTTCAAGCGCCAGTTCCGCATCCCGCCCGAATCGGTGCGCGACATCGGCCGGCTGTTCGACCAGGCGCGCGAGAGCGGCGACAGTTTTGTGCCCTATGCCGACCAGCTCGGCGAGGCGTTCGCCGACAATCGCGGCGTGCTCGAGGACGTGCTCGCCGCCCTGTTCGTGATCGCCCGCGCGGACGGGCCGGTGAACGGCGCCGAGCTCGACTTCCTCTCGCGCACCCATCGCGGCTTCGGCCTCGACCAGGCGGCGTGGGATCGGGCGCGCGGCGCCATCCCGCGCCAGCCGCAATCGGACGAGCCGGACGCCTATGGCGTGCTCGGCGTCGCCCGTTCGGCGACCGACGAGCAATTGCGCGCCGCCTGGAAGCAGCTGATGCGCGAGAACCACCCCGACAGCCTGGCCTCGCGCGGCGTGCCGCAGGAGTTCATCGCCCGCGCCGGCGAGAAGGTCGCGCGGATCAACGCCGCGTGGGACCGCATCAAGCGCGAGCGGGGCCTGTGAGTCCCGACTCCTCCGTGAGCTCCGGCATCCGCGACCTGCCCAGCCCGAACCAGGACGACCGCCCGGCCGGCCTGCCGATCGACATGCTGATCCTGCACTACACCGGCATGAAGACGGCGCGGGAGGCGATCGAGCGGCTGCGCGACCCGGAGGCCAAGGTCTCCTCGCACTATGTCGTCGAGGAGGACGGCGCGATCTGGCGCCTGGTGCCCGAGGAGCGCCGCGCCTTCCACGCCGGCATCTCGCATTGGCGGGGTGCGAGCGAGCTCAACGGCCGCTCGATCGGCATCGAGATCGTCAATCCCGGCCACGAATGGGGCTACCGCGAATTCCCCATCCTGCAGGTCGCGGCGGTGTGCGACCTGTGCCTGTCGATCCTCGCCCGCCACCCGATCCCGGCGCGCAACGTGGTCGGCCACAGCGACGTCGCCCCCGACCGCAAGGAGGATCCGGGGGAGAAATTCGACTGGGAGCAGCTGGCGATGAACGGCGTCGGCCTGTGGCCGGAGGGCGTGCCCGACCTCGGCACCGGCGGCGCGGTGCGCGACGCGGCGAACCTGCGCGACGTCCGCCGCGCGCTCGCCGACATCGGCTACCGCGTCGCCCCCGAGGGCGCGCTCGACCCTGCTTTGTCCACCGTGCTCCGCGCCTTCCAGCGCCACTGGCGCCCCGAGGCGATCACCGGCCAGGCCGATTCCGGCACCCTCGCCCGCCTGCTCGGCGTGGCGCGGCTGTGCCAGGGTCAGTGAAGCGGCTGCCGGTCGCCGGCCGACTGCAAACCGAGATGCTGTGTCATCGGCTCGAAGTCGCGGTCCTCATGCAACAGAGCGTGGCCGCGTTCGATGCAGAATGTTCCGATGATAAGGTCGATCGACTTGCGGACTGTCACTCCCTTGCCGCGCAGCAGCCGGAAATTCGCGGCCGCCCGCACAGCGATCTGAGCATCGAGCATCGGTTGCACCTCGAACTGGCGCAGAACCTGCTCGACGCGCACCGCCTCGCGGTCGTTGCGCACACCCTGCAACACCTCCATCAGCACGATGTCCCCCACCAGCAATAGCTCCTCGCCAACGAGCGAGCGGAGCCGAAGCACATTCGGGGTCGGTCGGTCGCTAAGGTGGTTGATCCAAACCGAACTGTCGACGGCGATCATTCCTTATCAAACCGACGGCCCTGACGGCTCTCGTCGAGATCACCCTCCCAGCGCACCTTGCCGGCGAGCGCCAGGATGTCCTTCTGACGCTGGAGTCGGAGCATCAATCGGAGCGCGGCGTCCACCGCGGCCCGCTTAGAGGGCAGGCCGGTGGTCTTGAGAACCTGATTGATCAAATCGGTATCGATCTCGATATTGGTCCGCATGGCGTCGGCCTTGTGTATCCTATTCCCGATTCATACACATCGGCGCATGGGGGATCAAATCAAGATCGCCGCTGGCTACTTGACCCGCGCGGCCGAGTTCCGCATCTCACCCCTGCCAGACGGCCGGACGGCCGCTGACGCGACAAGCGTTGGAGGAAAGTCCGGGCTCCACGGGAATACGGTGCCGGCTAACGGCCGGCGGGGGCGACCCCAGGGAAAGTGCCACAGAGAACAGTCCGCCGGCGCAAGGGTCCGTCCCCCGCCGGCAAGGGTGAAACGGTGCGGCAAGAGCGCACCGCGCCCTTGGCAACAAGGGCGGCAGGGCAAACCCCACCGGGAGCAAGACCGAATAGGGGCGACCGGCGAGGCCCGGCGGGTCAAACCGGCCGGACCGTCGCAAGGGCATTCCCGCCCCGTCGCCCGGGTTGGTCGCGCGAGGCGCGCCGTGAGGCGCGTCCCAGAGGAATGGCCGTCTCGCGTCGTTCGTAGCGATACGACCGACGCGGACAGAACCCGGCTTACAGGCCGTCTGGCGCCTTTTTCCCATTCGCTCCACCGCGCCCGCCCCGGGGGTAATCCACCAAGTTCTCCACAAGAACGAAACGCGAATACTTTGGTATTCTCCGGTGTGTTTGGCCGACCCTGGCCGTTGCCGTTAACCCTTTGATCCAACCGGGAAAATTCTGGCTCGCCGCAAGTAATTCCGACCGATTCCCTTTGACGCCCATGCAATCCCATGTTATCCCATGTTATCCCAAGGGCCGGGGCGACCGCCCACGGGTGCAGCAGCGACGCCACCGCGAGCGATGGGGACCAGCCGGGCCGGATGACCCACTTCCTGGGCACGCACCAGAACAGGTTGGACGCCAAGGGCCGCGTGTCGGTCCCGGCGCCCTTCCGCACGGCGTTGCGCGCCCATGCCGAAGCTGCCGGTCTGTCGGGCGCGCAACTGGTGCTGCGTCCGTCGCACAAGCACCCTTGCATCGAGGGCTGGCCGACCGCCGTGTTCCAGGCGTTGGCGACACCGCTCGATCGCCTCGATCTGTTCAGCGAGGACCATGACGACCTCGCCGCCGCGTTGTATGCCGGCGCCTTCCCAGCCGAATTGGACAAGGAGGGACGCATCGTCCTGCCGGAACAGCTCACCGCCCATGCCGGGCTCAAGGACGCCGTCGTGTTCATGGGCCTTGGCCGGACCTTCCAGATCTGGGAGCCCGCCGCTGCGGAGCGCCGTCTGGCAGAGGCGCGCGAGCGTGCCCGCACCGGCGGCCTGACCCTGCCCGGCACCCCGCCCCGGAGCGCACCATGACCGAGCGCCCCGTGAGCGACCCCGAAATCCCGCGCGGCCACCTGCCGGTGATGCTGGCGCAGGTGGTGGAGACGCTCGCGCCACGCGCGGGCGGGACGTATCTCGACGCCACGTTCGGCGGCGGCGGCTATTCGGCGGCGATCCTCGGCGCGGCGGCCTGCACGCTCTGGGCGATCGACCGCGACCCGGACGCCATCGCGCGGGGTGCCAGCCTCGCCGCGCGCTTCCCCGGACGGCTGCATTTGTTGCACGGAAGTTTCGGAAACCTACTTTCCCTGTTGTCCGAATCCGACGTGACGTCGCTCGATGGGGTCGTGCTCGACCTTGGCGTTTCCTCCTACCAACTTGACGATCCGGCGCGCGGTTTCAGCTTCCGCGCGGACGGCCCGCTGGACATGCGCATGGGCCGCGTCGGGCCGACCGCGGCCGACCTCGTGAACACGCTGGCCGAGCAGGAGCTGGCTGACGTCCTGTTCGCGTTCGGCGAGGAGCGCCGCTCCCGCCGCATCGCCCGCGCCGTCGTCGCGGCGCGCGCCGCCGCACCGATCGAGACCACCGGCCGGCTCGCCTCCATCATCCGCTCGGTGGTGCCGACGGATCGCTCGGGCATCGACCCGGCGACGCGCAGCTTCCAGGCGCTGCGCATCCGGGTGAACGACGAACTCGGCGAGATCGAGCGCGCGCTGGCGCAAGCCGCCGATCTGCTCGCGCCCGGCGGGCGGCTCATCGTCGTCGCCTTCCATTCGCTGGAAGATCGCATCGTGAAGCGCTTCATGGGCGAGGCCGCCGGCCGCGCGCCGGCGCCGTCGCGTCACGATCCACGCGGGCTCGGCGTCCGCGCCGCACCGCGCTTCCGGCTGCTCACCCCGAAGGCCATGCGTCCCGGCGCCGCCGAGACCGCCGCCAACCCGCGCGCCCGCAGCGCCCGGCTGCGCGCCCTCGAACGCCTCGCCACGTCCCCGTCCGCTGCAATCAAGGCCC
This sequence comes from uncultured Alphaproteobacteria bacterium, assembly GCA_963799825.1. GTDB lineage: Bacteria > Pseudomonadota > Alphaproteobacteria > Acetobacterales > Acetobacteraceae > JAFKFI01. The sequence continues at coordinate 801,187 of CAWCYL010000004.1, read as the reverse complement.
CGGCATGATCCGCCCCTTCACCTGTGTCTGCATGGTCCTGGCGGGCGCGTCCGGCCTTTACCTGTATCAGGCCAAGCATCGCGTGCAGCTGCTCGACCGCGATATCACCAGCACGATCCACGCCACCGAAGCGGCGCGCGAGCGCATCGGCGTGCTGCGCGCCGAATGGACCCTGCAGAACGACCCCGAGCGGCTGGCGCAGCTCGCCGATCGGTTCCTCACGCTCAAGACGGTGGCACCCGGCCAGTTCACCTCGATGGCGGAACTCGACAAGCGCCTGCCGCCGGTGCGGGTGCCGGAGGCCAAGCCGGCCGAGCCGGACGAGGACACCCCGATCGCCAGCGTGCCGGAGCCCGAGCCGGCGAAGGTGGCCGCCATTCCGGAGCCCCGCGCCGAATCGCCGCGCGCCGAGTCGTCACGGCCCGAGCCGCCGCGACGGGAGGCGGCCGCGCCGCGACAGCCATCCGCCGCGCCGGCGCAAGTCAGGGTCGCGACCGCCGCCCCGCGCCCGCCCGAACGCCGGCGCGAGCCGGTGCCGCCGCCGCCGCGCATGGCCGTCGCCGAGACCCGCTCGGTGATCACCCGGGCGATGGCGACGCTGCCCCGGCCAGTCTCCCCGGTCGCCACCGCGTCCTACACGCCCTTCGCGGCCTCGACGCCGGCCGTCACCTCGGTCCTCGGCATCGCGCGCTCGAGCATCGCCCCACCGGTGCCGTACCTCCCGCAGTCGATCCCCAACGGCGGTGGTTGAGGCGCCATGATCGACGATCCTGATCCTCCCCCGCCGCCGGATGCCCCGCCGCCCGGCGCGCCCGCGCACCGCTTCGGCGCGCCGCGTGACGCCGCCGTGCCCCGCATGGAGACCGTGCGGGTCACTGCTCCCGATCTCAAGCGGCGCGCGGCGATGGAGAAGACGCGCTCGCGGCTGGTGTTCTCCGCCCTCGGCTTCGCGCTGCTGTTCCTCGCGGTGGTGCTGAAGCTGGCTGACGCGACCATCATCCAGCCGCTGCCGCCGCACCGGCCGGAGAAGCCGATCGCGCAGCTCTTCGATTCGCCCAAGCTGCAGGATTCCGGCCCGCGGGCGCGGCGCGCGATGATCACCGACCGCAACGGCGAGATCCTGGCGATCTCGCTCCCCACCGCCGCGCTCTACGCCAATCCGCGCGAGATGATCGACACGGCGGACGCGGCGCACAAGCTCAAGCAGGTGCTGCCGCGGCTCGACGAGGAGCAGGTGCGCACCCGGCTCTCCGAGGCGAAGCAGTTCGTCTACCTCGCCCGCCAGCTCTCGCCGCGCGAGCAGCTGCGCATCAACGCCCTCGGCATCCCTGGCGTCTATTTCGAGCAGACCGAGCGCCGTCGCTATCCGATGGGCCGCACCGCCGCCCAGGTGCTCGGCGGGGTGGACGTGGACGGCCACGGCGTCGCCGGCGTGGAGCGCGAGTTCGACGAGCAGCTGCGCACCGACACGGCCCCGCTGCACCTCTCGCTCGACGTCCGCGTGCAGGCCGTGATGCGCGACGAGCTGTCCAAGGCGATGGACGATTTCAAGGCGATCGGCGCCTGCGGCATCGTCATGGACGTCCACACCGGCGAGGTGCTGGCGATGGTCAGCCTGCCCGACTACGACGCCAACAACGTGGGTTCCGCTCCGGCCGACGATCGGTTCAACCGCGCCGTGACCGGCATGTACGAGCCCGGCAGCACGTTCAAGCTGCAGACCGCGGCGATGGCGCTCGACAGCGGCATCGTCAACATCTGGAACGAGTTCGACGCGTCGCGCCCGATCCATATCGGCCGCTTCACCATCACCGATTTCGAGGGCAAGCATCGCTGGCTCTATCTGCCGGAGGTGCTTGCCTACTCGTCCAATCTCGGCGCGGCGCACATCGCGCAGACGATCGGCAGCGAGCGCCAGCGCGCGTGGCTGCGCAACATGGGCATGTTCGACCGCATCGGCATCGAGCTGCCGGAAGCCGGCCGCCCCATCGTCCCGGCGGCGGCGAACTGGAAGGAGATCGTGACGTTGACCGTGGGCTTCGGCCACGGCATCGCGGTCTCGCCGCTGCACGTGGTGCGCGGCACGGCGGTGATCGCGAATGGCGGGATCATGTTCCAGCCGACCATCCTCGCCGAGCCGCCCGACGCGCCGCCGCACGGCGAGCGCATCATGCAGCAGAGCACGTCGGACACGCTGCGCAAGCTGATGCGGCTGGTCGTCACCGACGGCTTCGGCAAGTCAGCCGAGGTGCCCGGCTACTATCCCGGCGGCAAGACCGGCACGGCGGAGAAGGTCGGCGCGCACGGCTACAAGAAGCACACCAACGTCGCGGCCTTCATGAGCGTGTTCCCGATGAACGCGCCGCGCTACGCCGTCTACACCATGCTCGACGAGCCGCACGCCAACGCCAGCACGCACGGCTACGCGACCGCCGGCTGGGTCGCCGCCCCGGCCGCCGGCCGGGTGATCGCCCGCATCGGGCCGATGCTCGGGATGCTGCCCGACCTCGACGACAAGGACGCGATCCAGCAGGCGCTCTACATTCCGCTGCAGCCCGGCCGGCCGGCCGGCGCCGCGCGCTCGCCGGTCGCGGTCAACGCCAAGCAAGGCGCCCCGGTGCCGGCCACGCCCGCCCGTCCGGCCCGTCCGCGATCTGCGGCACGAGGCCCGCCTGCTCGAAATTACCCCGATCGGCGGCGCGCACGTGGTGCCGGCCGTTGCGGCTCGCTGACATGATCCAGGGCATCCCCGACCTCGCCGGTCGCGGATCGCGGGCCGCCGCATGGCGCCGCGCCGGCGCGCTCGACGTCGCCGGGATTACCGCCGACAGCCGCCAGGTGGCACCCGGCTTCCTGTTCGCCGCGCTGCCCGGCGCCGCGCCGGGATCGGGTCGGGACGGCCGCGCCTTCATCGCCGAGGCGGTGTCGCGCGGTGCCGCCGCCGTGCTCGCGCCGGTCGGCACGAGCTGGCCGCCCGGCGTGCCGCCCCGCCCGCTGATCGAGGACCCCGAGCCGCGCCGCCGCCTCGCCCAGCTCGCCGCGACGCTGGCCGGCCGGCAGCCCGCGACGGTCGTTGCCGTCACCGGCACCAACGGCAAGACCAGCACGGTCGAGTTCCTGCGCCAGATCTGGGCGCTCGCCGGCCGGCCCGCCGCCAGCCTCGGCACGCTCGGCCTGACCGCGCCGGGCTTCGACGCCGGCCCCGGCCTGACGACGCCCGATCCGGTCGCCCTGGCCGCAACCCTCGCCGGCCTGGCTCGCGCTGGGGTCGAGCACGCCGCGATCGAGGCCTCCTCGCACGGGCTCGACCAGTTCCGCCTTGACGGCGTGCGGCTCGCGGCGGCGGGGTTCACCAACCTGACGCGCGACCATCTCGACTATCACGGCACGCTGGACGCCTACCGCGCCGCCAAGCTGCGCCTGTTCGCCGATCTGCTGGCGCCCGGCAGCCCCGCCGTGGCGAGCGACACCGCCGACGCCGCCACGCTGGACGCCCTCGGCCGAGATCGCCCGTCGCCGCCGCCTCGATCTGCGCATCGTCGGCGAGACCGGCACGGCGATCCGCCTCCTGCGCGTCGAGCCGCGGCCCGACGGGCAGGAGATCGAGGTCGAGCTTGAGGGTCGGCGCCACGTCGTCCCGCTCGCCCTGCCCGGCCGCTTCCAGGCCGACAACGTGCTGCTGGCCGCCGCCCTCGCCCTGGCGACCGGCGGACGCGGCGTGCTCGACGCCCTGCCCCGCCTCACCGGCGTGCGCGGCCGCATGGAGCTCGCCGCGCGCCTGCCGAACGGCGCGGCCGCCTATGTCGACTACGCCCACACGCCGGATGCGCTGGAGCGGCTGCTCGCCGCGCTGCGTCCGCACACCGCCGGCCGGCTGCACGTCGTGTTCGGCGCCGGCGGCGACCGCGACCGCGGCAAGCGTCCGCTGATGGGCGAGATCGCCGCCCGGCTGGCCGACCGCGCGATCGTCACCGACGACAATCCGCGCGGCGAGGATCCCGCCACGATCCGCGCCGCCATCCTCGCCGCCTGCCCCGGCGCCGACCGAGATCGGCGACCGCGCGCGGGCGATCGAGGCGGCGCTCGGCGCGCTCGCCCCCGGCGACGTGCTCGCGGTCGCCGGCAAGGGCCACGAGCAGGGCCAGACGATCGGCGGCGTCGGTGCTGCCGTTCGACGACGCGAGCCTCGATCCGCCGGTCTGGCGGGGCAGGCGCCTGACCGCCGCTCTGGACCGCCGCCGACCTGGCCGCGCGCAACCGGCGGGACGCTGCGCGCGCCGTTCGCCGCGACGAGGCGTGTCCATCGACACCCGCACGGTGCGGCCCGGCGACCTGTTCGTCGCGCTGGCGGGCGAGAACCGCGACGGTCACGCCTTCGTCGCCGACGCGCTCGCGCAGCGGCGCCGCGGGCGCCCTGGTCGCACCAGCCCCTGCCGGACCTGCCGGACGACGCGAAGCTGCTGATGGTCGGCGACACGCTGGAGGGCCTGCGCGCGCTCGGCCCGCTTCGCCCGCGCCCGCTTCGCCGGCCGGCTGGTCGCCGTCACCGGCAGCGTCGGCAAGACCACCACCAAGGAGATGCTGCGGAGCATCCTCGCCGCGCAGGGCCGCACCCATGCCGCCGAGGCGTCCTACAACAACCATTGGGGCGTGCCGCTCACGCTGGCGCGCCTGCCGCCGGAGGCCGCGTTCTGCGTCGCCGAGATCGGCATGAACCATCCCGGCGAGATCGCTCCGCTCGCTCGCCTCGCCCGGCCGCACGTCGCGCTGGTCACGGCGGTCGAGCGCGCCCATGTCGGCCATCTCGGCAGCATCGAGGCGATCGCCGACGAGAAGGGCTCGATCGCCGAGGGGCTGGAACCCGGCGGCGTCGCTGGTCCTGCCCGCCGACACGCCCCTGCTCGCCCGCCTGCGCGCCGCGGCCGCCGGACGGCCGATCGTCACCTTCGGCGCCGCGGAGAGCGCGGACGCGCGGCTGCTCGACCGCCGCGCCGGATGCCGAGGGAACCGACGTCGCGGCACGCGCTGGCCGGCCAGGAATTGCGTTTCCGCCTCGCCCGCGCCGGGCCGCCACATGGCGATGAACGCGGTCGCCGCGCTGGCCGCGGCAGCGGCGCTCGGCGCGGACGCCCGCGCCGGCGCCGCGGGCGCTGGAAGAATTCACGCCGTCGCCGGCCGGGGCGCGCGGCGCAGCATCGCCGTGCCCGGCGGCGGTGCGACGCTGCTCGACGAGAGCTACAACGCCTCCGCCGCCTCGGTGCGCGCCGCCCTCGCCGTGCTGCGCCTCCAGCCCGCCACCGCGCCGCATCGCCGTGCTGGGCGACATGCTGGAACTCGGCGCGGAGGGCCCCGCCGAACACGCCGCGCTGGCGCCGGACGTCATCGCCGCCGCCGACCGGCTGTTCGCCTGCGGGACGCTGACGCAGGGCCTGTTCGACGCGGTGCCCGCCGGCCATCCGGGGCGCCCACGCCCCGGATGCGGCGGCGCTCGCGCCCATCGTCGCCGACGCCGTCGAGCCCGGCGACGCGATCTTGATTAAGGGAAGTCTGGGCAGCCGGATGAAGCTCGTCGTCGCCGCGCATCGAGACCATCGCGGAGACGCGCTGATGCTCTACAACCTGTTCCGGCCGCTGGCCGACCAGTTCTTCCTGTTCAACCTGTTCCGCTACATCACCTTCCGCTCGGGCGCGGCCTGCCTGACCGCGCTGCTGGTGAGCTTCGTGTTCGGCCCGGCGGTGATCCGCTGGCTGAAATCGGTGCAGCGCCAGGGCCAGCCGATCCGCCTCGACGGACCGGAGCGCCACCTCATCGAGAAGAAGGGCACGCCGACGATGGGCGGCGTGCTGATCCTGTTCGCGCTCACCGCCTCGACCCTGCTCTGGACCGATCTGCGCAATCCCTACGTGTGGGCGGTGCTGTTCGTCACGCTCGGCTACGGCGCGCTCGGCTTCGCCGACGACTACATGAAGCTCGCCAAGCGCAATCATCGCGGCGTCTCGGGCCGCACCAAGCTGATCGCGCAGGCGGTGATCGGCCTCGATCGCCTCCGCCGCCATCGCCTACACCACGCGCGAGCCGCTCGGCACCAGCCTGTCGATCCCGGTGTTCAAGGAGGTGCTGATCCCGCTTGGCGTGTTCTTCCCGGTGTTCGGGATGCTGGTGATGCTCGGCAGCTCCAATGCGGTGAACCTGACCGACGGGCTCGACGGGCTGGCGATCGTGCCGACCATCATCGCCGCCGGCGTGTTCGCGCTGATCGCCTATCTCGTCGGCAACCGCATCTTCGCCGACTACCTGCAATTGAATCCCGGTGCCCGGCGCGGGCGAGCTCGGCGTGTTCCTGCTCCGCGCTGGTCGGCGCCGGCCTCGGGCTTCCTCTGGTTCAACGCGCCGCCCGCGGCGGTGTTCATGGGCGATACCGGCAGCCTCGCGCTCGGCGGCGCGCTCGGCGCCGTGGCGGTCGCGACCAAGCACGAGATCGTGCTGCTGATCGTCGGCGGCCTGTTCGTGCTGGAGACCGTCTCCGTCATCATCCAGGTGTTCTGGTACAAGCGCACCGGCCGGCGCGTGTTCCTCATGGCGCCGCTGCACCACCATTTCGAGAAGAAGGGCTGGGCCGAGCCGACCATCGTCATCCGTTTCTGGATCATCTCGATGATCCTCGCGCTGGTCGGGCCTCGCCACGCTGAAGATCCGATGAGGGGCTTTCCTCCCGACCTGTTCGCCGGCACGGCGCTACGCCGTGGTGGGCCTCGGCCGCAACGGCCTGCCGGCCGCGCGGGCGCTCGCGGCGATGGGCGCCGACGTGGCGGCCTGGGACGACACGCCGGCGACCCGCGACGCGGCGGTCCGCCGCTGGCGTGCGCGTGCGCGATCCGCTCGCCGGGGACAGCATTCGACTTCGACGCGCTGGTGCTCTCGCCCGGCATCCCGCACCGCTTCCCGCGCACCGCATCCCGCCGCGGCGCGCGCGCTCGCCGCCGGGCGTGCCGATCTTTTCCGATGCCGAGCTGCTGTTCCAGGCGGTGCGCCGCAGCCGGCTCGCAAGGCGCGCTTCGTCGGCATCACCGGCACCAACGGGAAGTCAACGACGACAGCGCTGTTGGCGCATGTTCTTCAGACGGCGGGCGAGATCGTCGGCGGCCGGCGGCAATCTCGGCCCGGCGGCGCTCGCGCTGCCGCTGCTGCCCGATTCGCGGCGTGTACGTGCTGGAGATGTCATCTTACATGTTGGAGCGAATCGCGACGCTTCGCTTCGATGTGGCGACGATGCTCAACCTCAGCGCCGACCACCTGGACCGCCATGGCGGCATGGCCGGCTACGCGTCGGCGAAGCGCGCCATTTTCGCAGCGTCAGGGCGCGGAGCGACCTCGCGGTGATCGGCGTCGACGACGCCGGCTCGCGCGCGATGGCGAATGGCGGCGCACGGCCGATGACCGCGCGCCGTTCGCATCTCCGGCTGCCGCGGCAGCCGAGCATGTGCGCACGTGGAGCATGGCTTCGTACGCCCTCTGGCCATGCGGGCGGATCGGCTGCGACATCGCCGGCCCCGCGCTCCCGGGCGCGCACAACGCACAGAACGCCGCGGCGGCGGCGGCATCGCGCGCGCGCTCGGCCTCACCGCGACGCGGCATGCGCAGCGCCGGCATCGCACCTTCCCCGGCCTGCCGCACCGCCAGCAGCGCGTCGGCACCATGGACGGCGTCGCGCTTCGTCAACGACAGCAAGGCGACCAACGCCGACGCCGCCGCGCGCGCGCTCGGCTGCTACGAGCGCATGGTCTGGATCGCCGGCGGCATCGCCAAGGAAGGCGGCATCGAGCCGCTGGCGCCGCTGTTCCCGCGCATCGCCCGCGCGCTGCTGATCGGCCGCGACGCGCCGGCGCTCGCCGCGACCCTCGCCGCGCACGGCGTGCCGCACGCGATCGCCGGCACGCTCGACGCCGCCGTGCCCGCCGCCTTCGCCGCCGCCGCGCGCGGAGCGCGCGCCGGTCGTGCTGCTGTCGCCCGCCTGCGCCAGCTTCGACCAGTTCACCGGCTTCGACGCGCGCGGCGACCGCTTCGCCGCGCTCGTGCGCGAGCTCGCGCGCGGGAAGGCGGCCTGATGCCGGCCCTTCGCGCGCCGACACGTCGATGCTCGGCCGCTGGTGGTGGACGGTCGACCGCTGGACGCTGCGTCGCGGTCGCCACGCTGATCGGCTTCGGCTACGTGATGATGCTCGCCGCCAGCCCGGCCGTCGCCGAGCGCATCGGCCAGTCGCGCGACGTGTTCATCCTCAAGCAGGTGTTCTTCCTGGCGCTGGCCGGCGCGGTCGTCGTCGCGGTGTCGCTGCTGTCGCCGCGCGAGATCCGCCGCCTCGCCATCGTCGGTTGCGTCGTTGCCCTGGCTGCTCACCGCCGCGACGCTGGTGATCGGCGTGGAGATCAAGGGCGCGCGGCGCTGGATCGCGCTGCCGGGCATCTCGCTGCAGCCGAGCGAGTTCCTCAAGCCCTGCTTCGCCGTGGTCGCCGCCTGGCTGATCAGCGAGGGACGCCGCACGCCGCGCTTCCCCGGCATGGCGCTCGCCATCGGCGTGTTCGCTGCTGATCGTGCTGCTGCTGAAGTCGCAGCCCGATATCGGCATGCTCGCGGTCGTCACCGCCGTGTTCTTCGCGCAGCTCTACGTCGCCGGGCTCAACCTCGCCTTCGTCGGCGTCGGCGTCGCTCGGCCTGTGCGGCGCGGCGGTCGGCGCCTACGCGCTGTTCCCGCACGTGCAGAGCCGCGTGCAGCGCTTCCTCGATCCCGGCGGCGGGCGACCACTACCAGGTCGACGACGGCGCTCGAGGCGTTCGGCAATGGCGGCCTGCTCGGTCGCGGCCCCGGCGAGGGCCACGTCAAGGACGTGCTGCCCGACGCGCACGCCGATTTCGTCTTCGCCGTCGCGGGCGAGGAATTCGGCATGATCGTCTGCCTCGTCATCGCTCGGCGCTGTTCGCCTTCATCGTGCTGCGCGGCCTGCTGCGGCTGCTGCAAGGAGCACGACCTGTTCGTCGTGCTCGCCTCCACCGGCCTGGTCGCCGGCTTCGGCCTGCAGGCGTTCGTCAACATGGCCTCCACGCTGCATCTGATCCCGACCAAGGGCATGACGCTGCCGTTCATCTCCTATGGCGGATCGTCGGTGCTGGCGGTGGCGCTCGGCATCGGGCATGCTGCTGGCGCTGACCCGGCGGCGCCATCGACGGCGACGTGCCGTGAGGGGCCCGGTGGTGCAGACCCATCGTCATCGCCGCCGGCGGCACCGGCGGACATTTCTTCCCGGCCGAGGCGCTGGCGGCGGAGCTGGTCGCGCGCGGCCAGCGCATCGCGCTGATGACCGACGCGCGCTCGGGCGGACTGAGCAGCCCGGTGTTCGCCGGGCGCGAGCGGCTTCGTGCTGCGCGGCGCCGGCATCGCCGGGCGCGGCGTGCTGCGCGGACGCACGGCCGCGCTGGCGCTCGCCGCCGGGCGTCGCGCAGGCGCGCGCGCATCCTCGGCGCGGCATCGACGCCGCGGCGGTGGTCGGCTTCGGCGGCTATCCCTGCGTCGCGCCGGTGCTGGGCGCGCGGCTGCTGCGCGCGCCGGCCCTCGGTGATCCTGCACGAGCAGAACGCCGTGCTCGGCCGCGCCAACCGCTTCCTCGCGCGCCACGCCGACCGCGCTGGCGCTCAGCTTCGCAGGCGACGGAGCGCGTGCCCGCAGACGCGCGCAGACCGTGCTGACCGGCAACCCGGTGCGTCCCGCGATCGCCGCGCTCGCCGGCTGCGGCTACGCGCCGCCGGCGACGAGCGCGTCCGGCTTGCTGGTGCTCGGCGGCTCGCTCGGCGCGCGCGTGTTCAGCGACGTCGTGCCGCCCGCGCTCGGCGCGTTGCCCGAGCGGTCTGCGCGCGCGGCTCGCGGTGACGCAGCAATGCCGCGCCGAGGATCTCGAGCGCGTGCGCGCCGCCTACGCCGGCATCGGCATCGCCGCCGAGCTCGCGCCCTTCTTCCCCGACATCGCGGACCGGCTCGCCGCCGCGCATCTGGTGATCGCGCGCGCCGGCGCCTCGACCGTCGCCGAACTCGCGCGTCGCCGGCCGGCCCGCGATCCTGGTGCCGCTGCCCGGCGCGATCGACGACCATCAGACCGCCAACGCCCGCGCGCTCGCGAATGCCGGCGGCGCCTGGATGATGCCGCAGACACGAGCTTCACGCGCCGACGCTTGCGCGCGCGGCTCGCGGCCCTGCTCGCCGATCCCGGCACGCTGGTCCGCGCGCCGCGGAAGCGGCGCGCGCATAGGCCCGCCCGACGCCGCCGCGCGGCTCGCCGATCTGGTCGAAGCACTCGATGCGCCAGGAGGCGCGCGCATGAGGGCGCTGCCGCTCTCCATCGGCACGATCCATTTCGTCGGCATCGGCGGCATCGGCATGTCCGGCATCGCCGAGGTGCTGCACAATCTCGGCTATTCGGTGCAGGGCAGCGACATCGCCGACAGCGCCAATGTCCGCCGCCTGCGCGAGGCCGGCATCCCGGTCGCCATCGGCCACGACGCCGCGCAATCTCGGCGCGGCGCAGGTCGTCGTCGTCTCCACCGCGGTCAAGCGCGACAACCCGGAGGTCGCGGCGGCGCGCGCGCGGCTGATCCCGGTGGTGCGCCGCGCCGAGATGCTGGCCGAGCTGATGCGGCTGAAATGGTCGATCGCGGTCGGCGGCACGCACGGCAAGACCACCACCACCAGCCTGATCGCGGCGGTGCTGGAGGCGGCGCAGCTCGATCCCGACCGTCATCAACGGCGGCATCATCAACGCCTACGGCACCAACACGCGGCTCGGCGCCGGCGAGTGGATGGTGGTCGAGGCCGACGAGAGCGACGGCAGCTTCCTGCGGCTGCCGGCGGTGATCGCGGTCGTCACCAACATGGACCCCGAGCATCTCGACCATTGGGGCACGGCCGAGGCGATGATCGCCGGGCTACGACCAGTTCGTCGGCAACATCCCGTTCTACGGCTTCGCCGTGCTCTGCATCGACCATCCGGCGGTGCAGCAGATGATCCCGCGCCTGTCGGACCGCCGCATCGTCACCTACGGCTTCAGCCCGCAGGCCGATGTGCGCGCCGAGCGCATCGTCGCCGACCGGCTCGGCGCGACGTTCGAGGTGACGGTGACGGACCGGCTCCGCAACCGCTCGCGCCGCATGGGGCCGTTCCGCCTGCCGATGCTCGGCCAGCACAACGTGCAGAACGCGCTCGCCGCGGTCGCGGTCGGCATCGAGATGGAGATCGACGACGCCACGCTTGCGCAGCGCCTTCGCCGGCTTCCGCGGCGTCAAGCGGCGCTTCACCAAGACCGGCGAGACCGGCGGCATCACCGTGATCGACGATTACGGCCATCATCCGGTGGAGATCGCCGCCGTGCTGAAGGCGGCGCGGCAGGCCGGCGCGCGCGACGTGGTCGCGGTGGTGCAGCCGCACCGCTACTCGCGGCTGCAATCGCTGTTCGCCGAGTTCTGCACCTGCATGAACGACGCCGGCACGGTGATCGTCGCCGACGTCTATCCCGCCGGCGAGGCGCCGATGCCGGGCGTCAACCGCGACGCGCTGGTGGAGGGCCTGCGCGCGCGCGGCCATCGCAGCGTGGTGCCGCTGCCCGGGCCCGGAGCATCTCGCCGAGATGGTCCACGCCATCGCCCGGCCGGGCGATTTCGTCGTCTGCCTCGGCGCCGGCAACATCACGCAATGGGCGCAGTCCCTGCCCGCCGAGCTGTCCGAGTTGCAGGCCGGCGGCGGCCGGCGCGTCGCGGGCGCCGGCGGCATGATGGCCGCCGAAACCATCGCGCACCTGGTCGATACGCTGCCGCCGCTGCGCGGCCGCGTGCAGGCCGACGCGCCGCTCGGCCCGACCACCTGGTTCCGCGTCGGCGGCCCGGCCGAGGCGCTGGTGCGTCCCGCCGACGCCGACGACCTCGCCGCGTTCCTGCGCGCGCTGCCGCACACCGTGCCGGTCCACGTCATCGGCGCCTGCTCCAACCTCATCATCCGCGACGGCGGCTTGCGCGGCGTGGTGATCCGGCTCGGCGCGCGGCTTCGGCACGATCGCCGTGGAGCCGAACGGCGTCGTCGCCGGCGCCGCGGCGCTCGACGTGACGGTCGCCGAACACGCCGCCGCCGCCGGCCTCGCCGGGATCGAGTTCCTCTCCGGCATTCCCGGCACCATCGGCGGCGCCGTGGCGATGAACGCCGGCGCCTATGGCGGCGACGTCGCGAGCTGCCTCGACTGGGCGGAGATCGTGACGCCGCTCAGGCGAGATCGTCCGGCTCAGCACGCGCCGACCTCGCCTTCGCCTATCGTCACGCCGCGCCTGCCCGCCGGCAGCGTCGTGGTGCGCGCCCGCTTCCGCGCCCACGCAGGACTGCAAGCCGCGATCGCCGCGCGCATGGCGGAGATCCGCGCCAACCGCGAGGCGAGCCAGCCGGTGCGCGCGCGCACCGGCGGCTCCACCTTCCGCAACCCGCCGCACATGAAGGCGTGGGAGCTGATCGACGCCGCCGGCTGCCGCGGCCTCGTGCGCGGCGGCGCGCAGGTCTCCGAGAAGCACTGCAACTTCCTGATCAACACCGGCGACGCGACCGCCGCCGATCTCGAAGGTCTCGGCGAGGAAGTCCGCCGCCGCGTGCGCGCCGCGTCGGCGTGTCGATCTCGAATGGGAAATCCATCGCATCGGCATTCCCGGCGCGCCAGCGCGGAGATCGGTCGGCATGACCCGCGTCGCGGTGCTGTACGGCGGCATCTCCGCCGAGCGCGAGGTCAGCCTCTCCTCCGGGCAGCAGGTGATCGCGGCGCTGCGCGAGGCCGGCTTCGACGTGCTGCCGATCGACGTCGGCGCCGATCTCGGCGCGGTCATCGCCGCGCTCGACGCCGAGGCCCGACGCGGTGTTCAACGCGCTGCACGGCCGCTTCGGCGAGGACGGCGCGATCCAGGGCGTGCTCGACTGGCTCGGCATCCCCTACACCCATTCCGGCGTGCGCGCCTCGGCGCTCGCGATGGACAAGGTCGCCGCCAAGGCGGTGTTCGCCGCCGCCGGCTTGCCGGTCGCGCGCCGGCCGCGTGGTCGAGATGCGCCGAGCTCGAAGCGGCCGACCCGATGCCGCGGCCCTATGTGGTCAAGCCGGTGAACGAGGGTTCCTCGGTCGGCGTCGCAGATCGTGCGCCAGCGGCGACAACCGCCGCGCCGAGATCGCGCGCGGCTGGAGCTACGGCAACGCAGCACTCGTGGAAGAGTACATCCCCGGCCGCGAGCTCACCGTCGGCGTGATGGGCGACCGCGCGCTCGCGGTGACGGAGATCGTCGCCAGCCACAGCTTCTACGACTACGAGTCGAAATACGCCGACGGCGGCTCGCGCCACGTCATCCCGGCGCGGATCGCACGCCGACAACCTACGACCGCGCGCATGGAGGTCGCGGTCGCGGCGCATCGCGCGCTCGGCTGCCGCGGCGCGTCGCGCGCCGATTTCCGCTACGACGACACGGCGGCGAACGCCGGGCCGGCTGGTGCTGCTGGAAGTCAACACGCAGCCCGGCCTGACGCCCACCTCGCTGCTGCCGGAGCAGGCGGCGCATCTCGGCATGAGCTTCCCGCAGCTCTGCGCGTGGATGGTGGAGAACGCCGCATGCCGCGCGTGAACCGCCTGCCGCGCAACAGCATCAACGACCGGCCCGGCCGGCTGGAAGCTGCTCGCGCGCCGCCAGCGCCGCTTCCTGCGCCCGCTCGGCTGGAGCGCGTTCGGCCGTCGCCGTCGTGCTGCTGCTCGTCGGCCTGGTCCGCTCGAACAGCGTCGGGCGGCACGCTCGCCGGCCTGCGCGAGCGGCTCGGCGGCGCGACCGCGACGTTCGGCCTGCGCGTGCGCGACGTCGACGATCGAGGGCCGCGCCAACACGCCCGAGCCGCTGCTGCGCGCCGCACTCGGGGTCGCGAAGGGCGAGCCGATCCTCGGCTTCTCCGTCGCCGCCGCGCGCGCGCGCATCGAGACGCTGGCCTGGGTCGAGCACGCGACCGTCGAACGCCGGCTGCCCGGCACGATCGTCGTGTCGCTGCAGGAGCGCCGGCCATTCGCGGTCTGGCAGAACCAGGGCAAGTTCGTGCTGATCGACCGCGACGGCCAGATCGTCGCCGACCAGGACGTCGCGCAGTTCCGCCAGCTTGCCGCTGGTCGTCGGCCCCGGCGCGCCCGCCGCCGCCGCGCCGCTGCTCGACGCGCTCGCCGAGCGGCCCGCGCTGCAGGCACACGTCGTCGCCGCGGTGCGCGTCGGCGAGCGGCGCTGGAACCTGCGGCATGAACAGCGGCACCGACGTGCTGCTGCCGGAAGGCGCACGAGGTCGCCGCGCTCGACCGGCTGCTGAACTTGCAGCAGCGACGCACGCGCTGCTCGACCGCCCGCTCGCGGCGGTCGACCTGCGCCTGCCCGACCGGCTGGTGGTGCGCCCGCAGCCCGACCCGCAGAGATCCGACCCGACCGCCGCGCCGCATCCGTCGCCCGCGCAGCCCGCCCGCCGCGCCGTCCGACATGAGGGAACGCGAGACGATGAACGACATGTCGCGCCGCGTGCTGCCGCCCGCCGCCGACCGGCCCGGACGAACCGTCGCGGCCGCGCAACCTGCGCACCGGCCCGTTCGGCGTGCTCGACATCGGCACCACCAAGATCGCCTGCCTGATCGGCCGCACCGAGAGCGACGGCACGCTGCGCGTGCTCGGCTTCGGCTGGCAGAAGGGCCGCGGCGTGCGCGGCGGCGGCATCATCGATCTCGAGGAGGCCGAGCGCGCCATCCGCGCCTGCGTCGGCCAGGCCGAGGACATGGCGGACACGCGGCTGCGCGCGCGTCACCGTCAACCTCACCTGCGGCCAGCCGGAGAGCCGGCTGTTCAACGTGCAATGGCCGGTCGGCGGCCGCGCCGTGGACGAGGCGGACATGCGCCGCGTGGTGCACGAAGGCCGCGCGCGCGCCGCGGTCGGAGGGCCGCGAGACGATCCACGCGCTGCCGCTCACTTTCACCGTCGACGACACGCAGGGCGTCGCCGACCCGCGCGGCCTGCATTGCGCGACGCTGACCGCGCGGCTGCACGTCATCGACGCGGCCTCCACCGCGCTGCGCACCTCGGCGCCTGCATCGCGCGCTGCGACCTCGACATCGCCGAACTCGTCTCCGCGCCGATGGCGGCCGGCCTGTCCACGCTGGTGCACGACGAGCGCGAACTCGGCGCCACCGTGATCGACATGGGCGGCGGCACCACGGGCATGGCGGTGTTCGCCGAGGGCCAGCTGCTGCACACCGCGCAGCTGCCGGTCGGCGGCGTGCACGTCACCAACGATCTCGCCCGCCTGCTCTCCACGCCGGTCGCCCACGCCGAGCGGCTGAAGACGCTGTACGGCAACGCGCAGGCCAGCCCCGACGACGAGCGCGAGATGCTGCCCGTGCCGCTGGTCGGCGAGGAGGAGCACCAGATCGCCAAGGTGCCGCGCAGCATGGTGGTGAACATCATCCGCCCGCGGCTCGAGGAGACGTTCGAGCTGGTGAAGGAACGCCTCGACGGCTCCGGCCTGTCGCGCGCCGCCGGCACCCGCGTCGTGCTCACCGGCGGCGCCTGCCAGCTCGGCGGCGCGCGCGAGATGGCGGCGCGCATCCTCGGCCGCCAGGTGCGGCATCGGCCGGCCGCACGGCCTGCGCGGCCTGCCGGACAGCGCCTCCGGCCCGGCCTTCGCCACCGCCGCCGGCCTGCTCGCCTGGGCCGCCGGCGAGGGCCGCACGATGCACGACATCGACCTCGACGTGGCACAGCCCGCCGGGCTGTTCCGCCGCTTCGTCAACTTCCTGAAGGAGCGCGTGTGATGCCGATCCGCTCTGCCGCCAACCGCCACCACGCACCGTCACCACCGCATCGCATCCGATCCCGTCCCTGGGGGAGAGCATCCCGATGACCCTGAACCTGACCATCCCGCAGCAGACGCACACCGACTTCACGCCGCGCATCACCGTGATCGGCGTCGGCGGCGGCGGCACCAACGCCGTCGACAACATGATCGCGCTCAACCTGCAGGGCGTGGAGTTCGTCGTCGCCAACACCGACGCGCAGCAGCTCATGCACTCGCGCGCCGACCGGCGCATCCAGCTCGGCCCGCACATCACGCAGGGCCTCGGCGCCGGCGCCAAGCCGGAGATCGGCCGCGCCGCCGCCGAGGAAGCGGCCGACGAGCTGTACCGCCATCTCGACGGCGCGCACATGGTGTTCATCACCGCCGGCATGGGCGGCGGCACCGGCACGGGCGCCGCGCCGGTGATCGCGCGGATGGCCCGCGAGCGCAACATCCTCACCGTCGGCGTCGTCACCAAGCCGTTCAGCTTCGAGGGCAGCCGCCGCGCCCGCGCCGCCGATCAGGGGATCGAGGAGCTGCAGGACTATGTCGACACGCTGATCGTCATTCCCAACCAGAATCTTTTCCGCATGGCCAACGAGCGGACCACCTGGAAGGACGCCTTCAAGATGGCCGACCACGTGCTCTACATGGGCGTGCGCGGCGTCACCGACCTGATGATGGCGCCCGGCCTGGTCAACCTCGACTTCGCCGACATCCGCACCGTGATGGCGGAGATGGGCAAGGCGATGATGGGCACCGGCGAGGCGGAGGGCGAGAACCGCGCCATCCGCGCCGCCGAGGCCGCGATCAGCAATCCGCTGCTGGAGGACACCAGCATGTCGGGCGCGCGCGGCCTGCTCATCAACATCACCGGCGGCGAGGACATGACGCTGTTCGAGGTCGATCAGGCCGCCAACCGCATCCGCGAGGAGGTCGACGAGGACGCCAACATCATCTTCGGCTCGGCGATCGACGACGACCTGCAGGGCAAGGTCCGGGTCTCCGTCGTCGCCACCGGCATCGACAGCCCGGCGATCACCGAGGCGCAGCGCCCGCGCCTCGTGGCGGTGGGCGGCAACGGGATGCCCGGACCGATCCCGATGCCGGCCGCGATGGCCGCGCAAGCGGCGGCCCAGGCGGAAGCGGCACAGCCGGGTTTCGTCCCCGGCCCGGTCGCGCTGCAGCGGCAAGCCGCGCCGCTGGTGATCGAGCAGCGCACCGGAGCCGACCGTCGCCCAATCCGGTCATGCGGTCGCGCGGCACCAACCCGTCGCGGCGGCGCAGCCGTCCGGCGGCCGCGCTGCCGCGCAACCTGTCCAGCCGCCGCCCCAGCGGGGCGGCCTGTTCGCCGACGCGCCGCGCACCACGGTCGCCATCGCCCCGTCGGCCGGCAATCCGGCGGTCAACGGACAGGCGGGCAGCGGCCAGGCGGTCAACGGCTCCGAGGCCCGGCGCAGCATCTTCCAGACAGTGACGGGCCGGCTGCGCAACACGCTGAGCGGCGCCGGCAACGCGCCGTCCGAGGTGCCGCAGACACGCGCCGAGCCGCAGATGCACGAGGCCAAGCCGGAGCCGGTTCGCGCCTCGGTTCGCCCCGCCGCGAGCGAGGAGATGGGCCTCGACATCCCCGCGTTCCTGCGGCGTCAGTCGTCCTAAGCCGCGAGCGTTGGCGATTACCGCAGAATCAATGTGTTACACAGAAATATTCAGCAATAATCATTGACTGGCGACCGGGGCGGAGGCCGCATAGGCTTCCGTCCCGGTCGCGGTTCCCCCCGCGCACCGAGTCGCTGCATGGACCCGGAACCCGCGATGGACGGCCTTCTCGCCCCGTTTCCCGCCCAGCGCGGGCCCGCAATGCAAACGCCAGCGCCGCAGCGCACGCTGAAGGCGGCGATCGATTGCGTGGGGGTCGGGGTGCATTCGGGCCGCCGCGTCTCGCTGACCCTGCGCCCGGCCGAGGCAGGAACCGGCATCGTCTTCCGCCGCACAGATCTCGGTCTCGACATTCCCGGCCCGCTTCGACCGGGTGATCGACACGCGGCTATGCACCGTGCTCGGCGTGCCCGATCAGCCGAATTTGCGGCTCGGCACGGTCGAGCACCTGATGGCCGCACTGGCGGGCTGCGGCATCGACAATGCCCTCGCCGAGATCGACGGGCCGGAACTGCCGATCGTCGATGGCTCGGCCGCTCCGCTGGTTTTCCTGATTGATTGCGCCGGCATCGTCGAGCAGGACGCGCCGCGCCGGGAGATCGAGATCCTGCGCCCCATCCGGGTCACGGAGGGCGAGGCATTCGCCGAGCTGCGCCCCGGCGGTCCCGGCTTCCAGCATGGCGCTGTCGATCGAGTTCCGCGCCGCGGCGATCGGCCGGCAAGCTCTCACGCTGCGGCTCACCCCCGACAGCTTCCGCCACGAGATCGCCGACGCGCGCACCTTCACCGACGCGGCCGACATCGAGCATCTGCGCAAGGCCGGGCTCGCCCGCGGCGGCAGCCTGGCGAACGCCGTGGTGGTGGATGCGGCCCGCGTGCTGAACCCCGGCGGCCTGCGGCGGCCGGACGAGTTCGTCCGCCACAAGCTGCTCGACGCGGTGGGCGACCTCGCGCTCGCGGGCGCGCCGTTGCGCGGCCGGTTCGTCGCGCACCGCTCCGGCCACACGCTGAACAACCGCCTGCTGCGCGCGCTGTTCGCCGACGCGTCGGCCTGGCGGATGGCGGCGATGCCGGTCCCGCCCTGTCGCCGCCGGCCGCCTGAGCGGCGGCCGGGCCCTTCGCCGCCCGACCTTGCGTGGTATAAGCGCGGCGATGAGACAGGATCAGCCCGCCCCCATGCCAAGCCGCTCCGTACTCCGCCTCGCAGCCCTCCTCTCGCTCACGCTCCTCGGCGGCTGCCAGACGCTGCGCTCCGTCATGCCCTGGACCGGGAAGTCCGAGGACATGGAGGAGAAGGTCGACTACACGAAGATCCCGCCCGAGCGGATCTACAACGACGGCGTCGACGCGCTCGGCCAGCAGCGCTACGTCGCCGCCAACAACCAGTTCGACGCGGTCGAGCAGGTACTACCCCTACTCGTCCTGGGCGGTGAACGCGCAGCTCATGCAGGGCTACACCCAGTACCTGCAGAACCACTACACCGAGTCGATCGGCACCCTCGACCGCTTCATCCAGCTGCATCCGGCGCATCGCGACATCGCCTACGCCTATTACCTGCGCGCGCTCAGCTATTACGAGCAGATCGCCGACATCCAGCGCGACCAGAAGGGCACCGAGCTCGCGATGGCCGCGTTGCAGGAGGTGGTGAACCGCTTTCCCGACAGCGCCTACGCGCGCGACGCGCGGCTGAAGGTCGATCTGGCGCGCGACCATCTGGCCGGCAAGGAGATGGAGGTCGGCCGCTGGTACGAGAAGCAGCATCTCTACGAAGCCGCGATCGGCCGCTTCCAGCGCGTGGTGGACGACTACCAGACCACCAACCACGCGCCCGAGGCGCTGCATCGCCTGACCGAGATCTACCTGCTGCTCGGTCTGCGCGATCAGGCGAAGAAGACCGCGTCGGTGCTCGGCTACAACTATCCGGGCAACGAATGGTACGAGGACAGCTACAACCAGCTGCTCGACGACGGCCTGGTACAGACCGGGGATCGCACCAGGCCCAAGGAGCAGGCCGGCTTCTTCACGCGCGCCTGGGATTCGATCTTCTGACCTAGACGCCGGGAGCCAGCCCGATGCTCACCGCGCTGTCCATCCGCGACGTGGTGCTGATCGAGCGGCTGGACCTCACCTTCGGCCCTGGGCTCGCGGCACTCACCGGCGAGACCGGCGCCGGCAAGTCGATCCTGCTGGACAGCCTCGGGCTGGCGCTCGGTGCGCGGGCCGACGCCGGGCTGGTGCGCGCCGGCGCCGCCCAGGCCAGCGTCACCGCCAGCTTCGCCCCGCCCGCCGGACATCCCGCCACCGCGCTGCTCGGCGAGCAGGGTCTCGACGCCGAGGACGAGATCGTGCTGCGCCGCGTGCTCGGGGCGGACGGCCGCTCGCGCGCCTTCGTCAACGATCAGCCGGTGGGCGTGGCGCTGCTGCGGCGCGTCGGCGCGCTGCTCGTCGAGATCCAGGGCCAGCACGAGCAGATGGGGCTGGCCGACCCCGCCAGCCACGCGGCGCTGCTCGACGCATTCGGCGTGCCCGTGGCACTCCGCCGCGCGGTCGGCGACGCCTGGCGCGGGTGGCGCGCCGCCGACGATGCGCTCGCCACCGCCCGCGAGGCCATCGCGGCGGCGGCGCGCGACGAGGAATGGCTCCGCCACGCCCTGCACGAGCTCGGCGCATTGGCACCGGAGGAGGACGAGGAGGAGCGCCTCGCCACCGAGCGCAAGCGTCTGCAACAGGGCGAGCGCCGTGCGGAAGCCATCGCCGCCGCACTCGCCGAACTCACTCCGCGCGACCGCCGCAGCGCCGGCCCGGCCTCCGCCCTGCGCGCCGCTTCCCGCGTGCTGCAACGCCTGGCACCCGCGGCGGACGAGGAGAATCCGGCCGGTCCCGCGATGGCCGCGCTGGAGCGCGCAGAAGAAGCGCTGGCCGAGGCGGAGTCCCTGCTCGAACGGCTGGCGACCGACGCGGAGGCCGACCCTCGGATGCTGGAGCAGGCGGAGGAGCGGCTGTTCGCGCTGCGTGCCGCCGCGCGCAAGCATGGCGTCGCGGTGGTCGAGCTGCCGGAGCTGCTTGCGTCGCTCCAGCTCCGGCTGGCGACGCTGGAATTGGGTGCCGCCGAGGTGAGCGCGCTGGAAGACGCCGCCGCGCGCGCCAAGGAGGACTACCGGTTGGCGGCAGCCGCGCTCTCGCAAGCGCGCACGGCCGCCGCCGCGAAGCTGGAGCGCGCCGCCGCCAAGGAGCTGCCGCCGCTGCGGCTCGACAAGGCCCGCTTCGTGGTCGCGGTGGCGCCGCTGGAGGAACCAGCCTGGGGGCCGACCGGCGCCGATGCCGTGCGCTTCCTGATCGCCACCAACCCCGGCCAGGAGCCCGGCCCGCTCGCCCGCATCGCCTCGGGCGGCGAGCTGTCGCGCCTGATGCTGGCGCTGAAGGTGGTGCTGTCGAGCGGATCGTCGGTGCCCACCTTGGTGTTCGACGAGGTCGATTCCGGCATCGGCGGCGCCACGGCCGCCGCCGTCGGCGAGCGTCTGGCGCGGGTGGCCGAGCGCGTGCAGGTGCTGGTCGTCACCCACAGCCCGCAGGTCGCCGCCCGTGCCACCGCGCATCTGCGCGTCGCGAAATCCGCCGCGCGCGGCCGCGCCGCGACCCTGGTGGACCGGCTCGACCCCAGCTCGCGACGCGAGGAGATCGCCCGCATGTTGGCCGGCGAGACGATCACCGACGCCGCCCGCGCCGCCGCCGACGACCTGCTCGGAGCCCCCGCATGAGCCGCAAGCCCCGCGCCTCGGTTGCGCCCGATTCGCACCCGGTCGAGGAATTGACCGAAAGCGATGCCGCCGTCGAGCTCGAGGCACTCGCGAAAGAAATCGCCGCGCACGATCGCGCCTATCATCAGCAGGACGCGCCGACGATCACCGATGCCGAGTACGACGCGCTGCGGCGGCGCAATGCCGGGATCGAGGCGCGCTTTCCCGAGCTGATCCGCCCGGATTCTCCCTCCAGTCGCGTCGGTGAGGCGCCCGCGGGCGGCTTCGCCAAGCTGCGCCATCGCCAGCCGATGCTGTCGCTCGACAACGCGTTCGACGCCGCCGAATTCGCCGAGTTCTGCGCCCGCGCCCGCCGCTTCCTCGGCCTCGCCGCCGACGCGACGCTCGCCTTCGTCGCCGAGCCCAAGATCGACGGATTGTCGATCAATCTTACCTATGAGAACGGCCGCTTCGTGCGCGGTGCGACGCGCGGCGACGGCATGGAAGGCGAGGATGTCACGGCCAATCTCCGCACCATGCGCGCCCTCCCGCAGAAATTGCGCGGCGCCGCGCCGGCACTGATCGAAATCCGCGGCGAGGTGTTCATGACCAAGGCGGACTTCCTCGCGCTCAACGAGGCGCAGGCGGCCGCCGGCCAGAAGATCTTCGCCAATCCGCGCAACGCCGCCGCCGGCAGCCTGCGCCAGCTCGACGTGCGCATCACCGCCGGCCGGCGGCTGTCGCTGTTCGCCTACGCGATGGGCGAGGCCAGCGAGGCGGTCGCGGCGACGCACTCGGACTATCTGACGCGGCTCAAGCAATGGGGCTTCGAGGTCAACCCGCTCTCCGCGCCGATCGCCAGCGAGCAGGACGCCGCCGCGTTCCAGGAGCGCATCGGCACCGAACGCGCCGGCCTCGGCTACGACATCGACGGCGTGGTCTACAAGATCGACGATCTCGCCCTGCAACGACGATTGGGCTTCGTCGGCCGCGCGCCGCGCTGGGCGATCGCCTGGAAATTCCCCGCCGAGCAGGCGACGACCGTGCTGCAGGACATCCGCATCCAGGTCGGCCGCACCGGGGCGCTGACGCCGGTGGCCGAGTTGCAGCCGATCAACGTGGGCGGCGTGCTGGTGGCGCGCGCCACCCTGCACAACGAGGACGAGATCGCCCGCAAGGACGTTCGCATCGGCGATACCGTGGTGCTGCAACGGGCGGGCGACGTGATCCCGCAGATCGTTTCGGTCGTACCCGAGCGCCGTCCCGACGGCGCCGCGCCCTACGCCTTCCCCGACCATTGCCCGGCCTGCGGCAGCGTGGCGGCGCGTCCGCCGGGCGAGGTGGTGCGGCGCTGCACCGGCGGCCTGATCTGCCCGGCGCAGCGCGTCGAGCGGCTGATCCATTTCGTCTCGCGCCCCGCCTTCGACATCGACGGGCTCGGCGAGAAGACGGTGCGCGAGTTCTACGACGAGGGCTGGCTGCACGGCCCCGCCGACCTGTTCCGCCTGCCGGCGCGCGAGGCGGAGATCGCGGTGCGCGAAGGCTGGGGCCGCGTCTCGACGCGCAACCTCGCGCGCGCCATCGAGGCGCGGCGACGCATTCCGCTCGACCGCTTCATCTACGCGCTCGGCATCCGCCGCATCGGCGAGGCGAACGCGCGGCTGCTCGCGCATCATTTCCATGATTTCGCCAACTGGCGCGAACAGATGCTCGCCGCCACCACGGTCGGGTCGGACGCGCGCAGCGAGCTCGGCAGCATCCTCGGCATCGGCCCAGCCATCGCCGAGGAACTGGCAGAATTCTTCGCCGAGCCCCGCAACGTCGCCGCCCTCGACGAGCTCGCCGCCACCCTGACGATCGAGCCGGCCGCCGCCGCCGGTGCGGTGGAGAGCGCGCTCACCGGCAAGACCGTGGTGTTCACGGGCAGCCTCGAAAGCATGAGCCGCCCCGAGGCCAAGGCGCGGGCCGAGGCGCTGGGCGCCAAGGTTACGGACACGGTCTCGAAGAAGACCGATCTCGTGGTGCTCGGCGCCGACGCCGGCTCCAAGGCGCGCCGCGCGGCGGAACTCGGCGTGCGGACCGTCACCGAAGCGGAATGGCGGGAGCTCGCCGGCTTCGCGTAGACCTGGTTCGCCCGGACCGCCGGTAAATTGCGTCATGGCCGCGCTTGTCGCGGCCATCCACGACTTGCGGGCCGGCACCGAAGGCGTGGATGCCCGTGACGAGCACGGGCATGACCGTGAACGGTGTGATCCGCTTCATACCGGCACCGACACGTCGAGCCCGATACTCCCCCCATGCCGAGCAGGGACTGACCGCTCGGCGGGGAGAGGAGATCCGAGATGCGCAATTTCGACCTGAACCCGAGCGAGCTGACCGATCTATCCGGTCTGTCCCCCCGGCAACGCAAGGCCCTGCGTCAGACGTTCGTGGTGGCCGCGATCTGCGTTCTCGCAATCATCGGCAGCATCGTCGTGCAGGGCGCCAGCCCCGAGGCCATGCGGATCGCCCAGGCCAACCAGGCGGCCAACGTCGTCGTCCGGTAGGCGCGGCTCACCCAGCCAGGGGGGCGCAAGCCTCCCGCAGCCAGGCTCGGGCGGAGGGGTCGAGGTGCGGCCCTACCTCGGCCAGCACCCGTGCGTGATAGGCGTCGAGCCATTCGCGCTCCCAGCCTTCGAGCAGGGCGCCGTCAATCAGCCGCCGATCGAACGGTGCGAGGGTCAGGGTCTCGAAGCGCAGGAACGGCTTGGTGGCGGCCGGCAGCTCGGCGGGCTGCACCAGCAGCAGGTTCTCCAGGCGGATGCCGTATTCGCCCGCCAGATAAAAGCCCGGCTCGTTCGACAGGATCATGCCGGCCGCGAGCGGCACCGGCTTGGCTGCCCGCGACAGGCTGACCGGGCCTTCATGCACCGACAAATAGCTGCCGACGCCGTGCCCGGTGCCGTGGTCGTAGTCGAGCCCCACCTGCCACAGCGCGCGACGGGCGAAGGCGTCGAGATGCGCGCCGGCCACACCCTGCGGAAACACCAGGGTCGCGATCGCGATATGCCCCTTGCATCACCCTGGTCGCCCGCTCGCGCAGCGCCTGTGGCGCAGACGGATTTGCCGGTCCAGACCGTGCGGGTGATGTCGGTGGTGCCGTCGAGGAACTGGCCGCCGGAATCGATTAGATACACCTCGTCGGGGCGGATCGGCCGGTCGGTCTCCTCGGTGACGCGGTAGTGGATGATCGCGCCATGCTCGCCGGCGCCCGAGATCGCCGGAAAGCTTTCGCCGCGAAAGCCCTCGACCTCCGCGCGATACCGCAGCAGCCGCTCGGCGGCGGAGATCTCCGTCGCCGTGCCGGCCGGCCCGGCCTCTGACAGGAAATGCAGGAACCGGCACACCGCCACGGCGTCGCGCCGGTGCGCGTCGCGAGCGCCCTGCTGCTCGACCGGGTTCTTGCAGGCTTTCGGCAGCAGGCAGGGATCGGCCGCCGCGACCACCTCGGCCCCGGCCTCGCGCAGCACCTGCGCGAACCAGACCGGCGAACCGCGCGGCATCGACCCGCACCCGCTTGCCGGCGAGACGCGCGAGCGAGGGCAGCAGCGCCTCCCTGCCCCTCGATCGTCACGGCGTTGCCGAGCCAGGCGCGCGTCGCGTCCGGCAGCTTGGCCGGTTCCATGAACAGTTCTGCCCGTGCATCGGCGTGCGCCAGCGCGAAGCCGAGGGCGAATGGCGTGAACGGCACGTCCGAGCCACGGATGTTCAGCAGCCAGGCGATCGACGCCGGGTCGGTGAGGATCGCGGCATCCTGCCTCGCGGTGCGCAGCGTCTCGGCGACCTGCTCGCGCTTCTCGGCCGCACTCTGGCCGGCGATAGTGCAGTGGATGCGGCAGCGCGGGGGCCATCGGCGGCCCCGGGCGGTCCGGCCACACCGCGTCCACCGGATTGCGCGACGCCGCGATCATCGCGAGCCCGGCCTCGGCGTAGCGCGCCAGCCCCTCCTCGCTGACCAGCAGCGGGTCGTAGCCGATCCTGGCACCCGGCGTGGCGTGGGCGGCAAGCCAGCCGGGCGGCGGCTCCTCGATGATGTGCCGCCGCTCCCACAGCGCCGCATCGGTCTGCGCCGCGAGCTGCAGGACGTAGCGCCCGTCGGTGAACACGGCGGCGCGGTCCGGCAGGATTGCGGCCAGCCCGGCGCTGCCGGTGAAGCCGGTCAGCCAGGCCAGCCGCTCGGCGCCCGCCGGCACATATTCGCCCAGATGCTCGTCGGCCCGGGGCACGATGAAGCCGTCCAGCCCCTGCCGCGCCAGTTCCGCGCGCAAGGCCGCCAGCCGTTCCGCCGCATTCATTCGCCAGTCCTCTCAATCCAGACACGCATCAGACGCATTAATCAGGAACAATCCATGCAAATACGCGCATATCAGGCTCGGCCATTGGCGCTGCTGCACCGCAGCAGCGAAGCTCCCATCTTGCAACTCGTTAAGTTCCGGGGACGCCCTTGTCGATCGGACGCCGGCGCCGGACCCGGGATGACTGACTGACGACTGGGGATCAATCCCATGACCGCATCTCTCTCCAAGCACAACTCGCACCTGTCTTTCCCGCCAACATCAGCGCCCGCTGGCGCCCGCCGAGCAGCCATCAGCCGCCCGGCACCGTCCGGCGCGGCCTCGGCCAGCGGCTGGGCCAGGCCATCGCGGCACTCTCGCGGCGCGTCAGGCGGTGTTCAACGAGCTGCACTCGCTCACCGACCGCGAACTCGCCGATATTGGCATCAGCCGCGGCGAGATTCACCGCGTGTTCGACCCCGCCTTCGCCGCCGAGCACCGCGCCCGCGGCTGATCGGACGGGGTTCAACGCCTCTCCGGCGCGAGGGAAACCGGCACGCAGCCGAAGCGTCGTCCACGGTCCCTTCGCGCACCCTGCCCTCCAGCACCAGGCCCCGCCGGCGATGCGCCGCCAGCACCAGGCGGGCCTGGGTCTGCAGCAGACCCGCCAGGATCGCCGTCCCGCCCGGCGCGAGATTGGCGGCGAGATCCTTTGCCATCGCGCAGAGCGGCCGAGCCAGGATGTTGGCGAACACCAGATCGTACGGCCCGGCCGCCCGCAGTCGCCGGATTCTTCCAGCCATCCGCCTGACGGCAGCGAACCAGCCCCGCGACACGCGTTGAGCGCGGCGTTCTCGGCCGCGACCCGCACCGACCACGGGTCGATGTCGCTCGCCAGCACCCGCCGGTGCAGCAGCCGGGCGGCGGCCATCGCCAGGATGCCCGAGCCGGTACCGAGATCGAGGATGCGACGCGGCCGGCGATAGGCGACCCGCTCGAACGCGATCAGGCAGCCGCGCGTCGAGCCGTGCTCGCCGGAGCCGAACGCAAGCCCGGCGTCCAGGCTCAGCGTGATCCGCCCCGGCATCGGCGGCCCCGCCAGATGCGTGCCGCGCACCGCGAACCGCCGCCCGACGGGCTGCTCGGGAAACGCCGCGTGGGTCCGCGCGAGCCAGCCTTCCGCCGGCGTCGCCTCGCGCACCAGCTCGGCCTCCACGCCGCTGACCATCGCCGCGATCGCCAGCGCGCCGACCAGCTCCGGCTCGGCCTCGCCGACCGCCTTGACGCCCTCGATGCGCCAGAGCCCGGTCGCGTCGTCGAGGAAAAAACCCACCGTCGCGCACGACGCTGCGCAACGCTGCCTCGTAGGGCTCGACCGCGCTCTCCGGCACCTCGACCCAGACGGTCTCCAGCGGGGTCGCGCGGCGGCGGCTCATGCCTTTTCCACGAAGCGGTCCAGCACGCGCTTGTCGCCGGCCTTGTCGAACGCGATGTCCAGCCGGTCGTCGTCCGACGCGGTGACGGTGCCGTAGCCGAATTTCTGGTGGAACACGCGGGCGCCGACCGGGATCGCGTCCTCGCGCGGCGGCCGGGACGGCTGCTCCCAGGCCTCGATCACCTTCTGCCGCCGCGCCACCAGCGGAAACTGGCCGCTGAACACCGAGTTGAGGCCCGATCCGCGCCTCGCGCGCCAGCGCCGCCGAGCCGGTGCGCTCCACCTGATCCTCCGGCAATTCCTCGACGAAGCGGCTGGGGATGCTGCTCTGCCAGTTGGCGTAGATGCGCCGGTTGGCGGCGTGGCTGACGATCGCCCGGCGGCGCGCGCGGGTCAGCCCGACATAGGCGAGCCGCCGCTCCTCCTCCAAGCCCTTCAGCCCGGATTCGTCCATCGCCCGCTGATTGGGAAACAAGCCCTCCTCCCAGCCGGGCAGGAAAACGGTGTCGAATTCGAGCCCCTTGGCGCCGTGCAGGGTCATCAGGCTGACCCGGTCGCCCTCGGCGTTCTCCTCGTTCTCCATCACCAGGGCGACGTGATCGAGGAAGCCCGCCAGCGTCTCGAAATCGGCCAGCGCGCGCACCAGCTCCTTCAGGTTCTCCAGCCGCCCCGGCGCCTCGGGCGACTTGTCCTGCTTCCACATCTCCGTGTAGCCGCTCTCGTCGAGCATCGTCGCCAATGTAACGACATGCCCGTCGCGCGGCAGCATCTCGCGCCACCGGGCAAAACCGTGCAGCAGGGTGGCGAGCGATTCCTTCACCCGGCCCCTTCACGCCGCCCTCGGCGAGCAGCCGCGCCGCCGCTTGCGTCAGCGGCACCCCCTGCTCGCGCGCGGTCTGGTGCATGGTGCGCAACGCCGCCTCGCCGACGCCGCGGCGCGGCACGTTGACGATGCGCTCGAACGCCAGATCGTCCGCCGGCTGGTTGAGCACGCGCATATAGGCGATGGCGTCGCGGATCTCGGCGCGCTCGTAGAAGCGCAAGCCGCCGACCACGCGATACGGCACGCCGAGGGTGATCAGCCGCTCCTCGAAGGCGCGGGTCTGGAAGCCGGCGCGCACCAAAATCGCCATCTCGGCCAGCGAGTCGCCGTCGCGGCGCCACGTCTCGACGCGCTCGCCGACCATGCGGGCCTCCTCGTCGGAATCCCACAGCGAGACGACGCGCACCTTCTCGCCGTCGGCGTCCTTGCGGCCGGCGCGCAGCGTCTTGCCGAGCCGCCCCTCGTTATGCGCGATCAGCGCCGAGGCGGCGGCGAGGATCGGCTTGGTCGAGCGGTAATTGGCCTCCAGCCGCACGATGCGCGACTCGGGAAAATCCTTCTCGAAGCGCAGGATGTTTTCCACCTCCGCGCCGCGCCAGGAATAGATCGACTGGTCGTCGTCGCCGACGCAGCAGATGTTGTGGTGCCCCTGGGCGAGCAGCCGCAGCCAGAGATACTGCACCAGGTTGGTGTCCTGGTACTCGTCGACCAGGATGTAGCGGAAGATGCGGTGATACTGCGCCAGCACGTCCGGCCGGCTGCGCAGGATCTCCGTCATATGCAGCAGCAG
Source organism: uncultured Alphaproteobacteria bacterium (assembly GCA_963799825.1). Taxonomy (GTDB): domain Bacteria; phylum Pseudomonadota; class Alphaproteobacteria; order Acetobacterales; family Acetobacteraceae; genus JAFKFI01. The sequence goes on along the minus strand of CAWCYL010000004.1, from coordinate 772,520 downwards.
ATCGCCGAAATCGGCGCTGTTGAGCGTGCGCAGGCGCTCCTGATAGGCGGCGTACAGCTCGCGCGACCGGCCGTTGGCGAAATCGGTGTCCTCCGCCGGCGTGACGCGATCGGGCGTCAGGCCGCGATCCTTCCAGCGCTGGATCACCGCCATCAAGCGCCGGCGGCGCCCAGCGCTTCGCGTCGAGCCGCGCCGCCTCCATCACCTGCTTCAGCAGCCGGAGCTGGTCGTCGGTATCGAGGATGCCGAAGCCCGGCTGTCAGGCCGACGAGGTCGGCGTGCCGGCGCAGCATCCGCGCGCAGAGCGCGTGGAAGGTGCCGAGCCACAGCCCCTCGGCGGGGCGGCCGAGGATGGCGGAAACCCGCTCGCGCATCTCGCGCGCCGCCTTGTTGGTGAAGGTCACCGCGAGCACCTGGCCGGGGGCGGCGCGGCCGGTCAGCAGGATGTGGGCGAAGCGGGTGGTCAGCACGCGCGTCTTGCCGGTGCCCGCGCCGGCCAGCACCAGCAGCGGACCGTCCACGGTCTCCACCGCCTCGCGCTGCTCGGGGTTGAGGCGCGTCAGGTACTCGGTCATTGGGGGGAACAAAATGGCACGCCGCTCATATAGACCGACGGCCGGCCCCGGCCAACGCCGCCTCAGCGCGGCGCCGCCGCCCGTTGCAGGCGGTCCGCGATCGCGAGGCCGAGGCCGATGCCCGGGCACCGCCATCGCGGCGATCCGACGCAGGCCGAGCCGCGCGCCCTCCGCGTCGAGCCAGCGCAGCCCCTGGAACAGCCGCGCCGCCGCTTCAGTGAGGTCGCCATCGGGGCTGAGGTCGAAGGTGGCGCCCGCGCCGGGCAGGGCGCGGCCAAACGCCAGCAGCGCCTCGTCCGCCGCCACCGCCGTCGCGTCGAGCCGCACCGGCAGGCGCGGCGCGTAGTGCGACACCAGCAGCCCCGGCGAGCGCAGCGACCGCGCCGCCTCGGCCGTCGCGTGCGGGATGCCGCGCGCCACCGGCCCGACGATGGCCTCGATCGCCTCCACCGTAGTCCCGCCCGGACGCAGCAGGAACGGCCGCGCGCCGGTGAGGTCGAGCACCGTCGAATTCCACGCCAACAGGACACGGGCCGCTGTCCAGCACCGCCGCGATCCGCCCGCCGAGGCCGTCCAGCACGTGCCGCGCGGTGGTCGGGCTGACCTCGCCGGAGCGATTGGCCGAGGGTGCCGCGATCGGCACGCCGGCCGCGCGCAGCAGAGCCCGCGCCACGGGATGCGCCGGGACGCGCACCGCCAGCGTCTCCAATCCCGCCCCGGCCAGCAGTGCCACCGGGCAATCGGGGCGCCCGCGGCAGCACGAGCGTCAGCGGCCCCGGCCAGCAACGCGCCGCCAGCGCACGCGCGGCACCGTTCGCGATCACGTGGGCGAAGGCGGCATCGGCGTCGGGATAGTGGCAGATCAGCGGGTTGAAATGCGGCCTTCCCTTGGCGGCGAACACGCCGGCCACGGCGCGCGCGTCGGTGGCGTCGGCGCCGAGGCCATAGACCGTCTCCGTGCCAAACGCGACCAGCCCGCCCGCCCGCAGCAATGCGGCGGCACGCGCGATGCCCGATGGGTCGGAGGCGAGCAGCTCGGTCCCTGGCGCGTCATCCGTCATGGCCGCCGGTGATAACCAAGCGGCGCCACCCTGGCAAAGTGCGGGCCCGCTGCTACAGTTCGCGCCAGCCATTCGGAGAGATCCCGGTCATGCTCGACATCGCCTTCGCCAAACCCGTTCTGCCGCGCTCCGGCGCGCTCGTGCTGCTGGTCGGCGAGAGTGATCTTCCGTCCGGGGTCTGGGAGCACGCCAACGGTGCGACCAACGGCGCGATCAGCCGGGCGTTCGACGCGGCGGGGTTCACCGGGGCCAAGGGCAAGACCTGCACCATCCTCGCACCGGGCGCGGGCCTCTCGCGCGTCGTCGCGGTGGGGCTCGGCAAGCGTGATGCGCTGACCCGGCGCGGGCTGGAGGAAGCCGGCGGCCACGCGCTCGCTGGGCTCTCCCGCGACACCACCGCCTCGCTCGCCGCCGACGGGCTCAGCGCGGAGCAGGCGGCGAACGTCGCACTCGGCGCGGTGCTGCGCGGCTACCGCTTCGACCGCTACCGCACCAGGGAGAAGCCGGAGGACAAGCCGAAGCTGACCGAGCTCGCGATGCTGGTCGACGACAACGCCGCCGCCACCGCCGCCTTCGCGCCGCACGAGGCGGTGGCGAAAGGCGTGTTCCTCAGCCGCGACCTGGTGAGCGAGCCGGCCAATATCCTCAACCCCGCCGAGATGGCGCGGCGCTGCGAGGCCCTGCGCGAGCTCGGCGTCGAGGTCGAGGTACTCGGACCCGACGTGCTGGCCAAGGCCGGCTTCGGCGCCCTGCTCGGCGTCTCCCAGGGCAGCGCCAACGAGCCGCGCGTCGTGGTGATGCAGTGGCACGGCGCGTCCGGTCACGGCAAGCAGGCGCGGGACAAGCCGCTCGCCTTCATCGGCAAGGGCGTGACCTTCGACACCGGCGGCATCAGCATCAAGTCGGCCGGCGGGATGGAGGACATGAAGTGGGACATGGCCGGCGCCGGCGCGGTGATCGGGCTGATGGCGGCCCTCGCCGGACGCAACGCGCGCGCCGACGTGGTGGGCGTCGTGGGCCTGGTCGAGAACATGCCCTCGGCCACCGCGCAGCGTCCCGGCGACGTGGTGAAAAGCCTGTCCGGCCAGACCATCGAGGTCATCAACACCGACGCCGAGGGCCGCCTCGTGCTGGCCGACGTGCTCTGGTATTGCCAGCAGCGTTTCGATCCGGCCTTCATGGTCGATCTCGCGACGCTCACCGGCGCGATCATCATCGGCCTCGGCCACGAGCACGCCGGGCTGTTCAGCAACGACGACGCGCTGGCCGGCAAGCTGCTCGCGGCGGGGGTCGAGAGCGGCGAGAAGCTGTGGCGGATGCCGCTCAACGACGAGTACGACCGGCAGATCAAGTCCGACATCGCGGACATGAAGAATGTCGGCGGCCGGCCGGCGGGCTCGATCACCGGGGCGCAGTTCATCCAGCGTTTCGTCAACGGCAAGCCCTGGGCGCATCTCGACATCGCCGGCATGGCGTGGTCGTCCAAGGACGCACCGACCCGGCCCAAGGGTGCCACCGCCTTCGGCGTGCGGCTGCTCGACCGGCTAATCGCCGATCACCACGAGGACTGATTCCGATTTGGCCGAGATCGGCTTCTACCACCTCACGCGCACCGGGCCGGACGAGGCATTGCCCCGCCTGCTCGGCCGCACCCTGGAGGCGGGCGAGCGTGCCGTGGTGCTGTGTGCCAGCGAGGCGCGGGTCACGGCGCTCGACGAGGCGTTATGGACGAGCCGCGATCCGGCCTGGCTGCCGCACGGCACGCCGCGCGACGGCGACGCCGATCTGCAGCCGATCTGGCTCACCACGGCGGAAGAAACGCCGAACGGCGCGCGCTTCCTGTTCCTGATCGACGGCGCGGAGAGCGCGCGGCTCGACGCCTTCGCCCGCGTCTTCGACCTGTTCGACGGCAACGACCCCGCCGCGCTCGACACCGCGCGCGCACGCTGGCGCGCGGCGAAGGAAGCGGGTCACGCGCTGACCTATTGGCAGCAGGGCGAGCGCGGGTGGGAGAAGAAGGCGTGAATCATTCCGCCTCGTGCGCGACGCCCTACCCCGTCACCCGCCTGAGAAACCCGTCCATCCGCACCGCCGCCGCGTCCGCGAGCCCGCCGCCGAACAAGGTAAAGCCGTGCGCGCCGCCGGGATGGATCGCCAGCTCGGCGCTGTTCCCGGCGGCGATCCAGCGCGCGTGCATGAACAGCGAATCATCCAGCAGCGCGTCCTCCGTGCCGACGCTGAACAGCGCCGGGCAGAGCTCCTTGAGGTCGGCATAAAGCGGAGAAATATCCGGGTCGCGCCGGTCGAAGCCGCCTTCCAGGAACGCCTCGGAGAACTTCTCGATGTCGATCGTGCGCAGCACCAGTCGCCGCGCATTGCCGAAGGCGCGCTGGCTCGGCGTCATCGACAGGTCGAACGCGCCGTAGACGAGGTTGGCGCCGCGGAACCCGGCATAGCCGTGCCGATCGCGCATCCTGAGCAGCGTCACCGCCGAGAGATGCCCGCCCGCCGACTCGCCGCCGATGGTCAGCGCCTCGCTGCCGAACTCCGCGCGCGCGTTGCGCACGAGCCAAACGGCCGCGTCCTCGCAATCGTCCGGCCCCGCCGGATAGGGATGCTCGGGGGCGAGACGGTACTCCACGCTGACGCAGGCGAGCCCCGCGTTGTCGGCGATGCGCTCCATCATCAGGTCGTGCGCCTCGGCGCTGCCGAGCACCCAGCCGCCGCCGTGGATGTGCAGATAGACGCCACGCGGATTGTCCGGGGCGAGCACGCGCAGCGGGATCTTGTGTCCCTCGCGTCCCTCGATCGAACGGGTATGCGCGCGCGCGGACATGACCGGCGCGGGAAACGCCCCCTCGCCCCGTCGGCGCGCCTCGCGCACCCGCTCGGCGCCGACATCCCACCACTCCGGCATCCCGGTCATCACCTCGACGAGCTTGTCGTTGAGCGCGCGCGTCTCGGGTGCCACGGCGGATGCGGCGAACAGCGCGAGGTTCAGCGGATTGGCATTCTCGCTCATCGGCGGCTCCTCTGTTTCGTCCAGCATAGACCGAAAGTGGCCGTCCTCGGATACCGCTACTTCCCCGTCACCAGCGGGCAATCCGGGCTCAGCGGCGGGAATGCCTGATCGCCGGGGATCGCGCCCACCACGTTGTACAGATCCCACTCGCCCTTCGACTCCGCCGGCGTCTTGACCTGCATCAGCGCCATGTCGTGCACCATCAGCCCATCGACACGCACGCGACCATTGCGCGCGAAAGCATCCTCGATGTCCATGCCGCGCAATTTCGCCATGACGGCCATCGCCTCGTCCGTGTCGATCGCCTGGATCGCCTTGAGGTAGTTGAGCGCGGCGGAATAGACGCCGGCCTGCACCATCGTCGGCGGCCGCTTCATCTTGTCCATGAAGCGCTTGGCGAGGGCCCGCGTCTGGTCGTCGCGGTTCCAGTAGAATCCCTCCGCCACGAGCAGCCCCTGCGCGGTCGGCAATCCGATCGCGTGGATGTCGGTGATCGCCGCGTTGAGGCCGACGATCTGCTGGCCGGATTTGCCGAGGCCGAACTCGGCCGCCTGCTTGATCGCGGCGCGCGCGTCGTCACCCGAACTCGCCAGCGCCACCACCTTGGCGCCCGAGGCCTGCGCCTGGATCAGGTACGAGGAAAAATCCGACGTGCCCATCGGGTGCTTGACGCTGCCCAGCACCTTGCCGCCGCCGCTGATGACAACCTCCGTCGCGTCGTGTTCCAGCGACTGGCCGAACACGTAGTCGGCGGTGATGAAGAACCAGGTGTCGCCGCCGCGCTTCAGCAGCGCCGAACCGGCGGCGTGCGCGAGCGCGTAAGTGTCGTAGGTCCACTGGATCGCGGTCGGCGAGCACGCCTTGCCGCTCAGCACGGTCGCACCCGCGGCGGAGTTCAGGAACATGCGGTTCCGCTCGCGGGCGATCTGCTGCACCTGCAGTGCGATCGAGGACACCGGCACGTCGAGGATGACGTCCACCTTCTCGACGTCGAACCAGCGGCGCGCGATCTCGCCGCCGACATCGGGCTTGTTCTGGTGGTCGCCCGAGATCACCTCGATCGGCTTGCCGGCCACGCGGCCGTTGAATTCCTCGGCGGCCAGCTTGGCGCACAACACGGAGCCCGGACCGGTGCCGTCGGCATACATGCCGCTCATGTCGGTCAGCACGCCGAGCTTGACCACGTCGTCCGAGATGCCGCTCGCCGCAGCGCGCACGGTCGAGATGCCTCCAAGCATCGGTGCCGCCATTCCGCCCGCGATCGCCGCGAGCAACTCCCTGCGCTTCATGCGCCCGTCCTGTCGATTGTTTGCTTTGATGGCGCCGTGCTTACCGCCGATCGCGCCAGCTTCCAACCCCCAGGCTCGCGGTTGCAATGGCTGGGCGACGCTCGATATCCCTCATCGAGAGGCGGGCACCATGACAGACCAATATGTCGACGCAGCCAGCGACGAGCGGATCGAGGCGGCGGTCGCGCTGACCTTGCAACTGCGCTCGCAGGCGCCTTCGCGGTCGCTGAAGGAGGCGGTGTTCTCCGCCGTCGAGCAGACATTCTGCAATTGCGTCACCGGCTCCGAGGACGCGATCGAGCACCATCTCTCCGCGGTCCACGGCGCGCTGCTGACCGAGGTTCTGCAACGGGCATCGGAGCGCACCCTGCTCTCGCCGGATCGGGAGAAAGGCTGGGACAGGGTGGATCGCGCGTCGGACGCGTCCTTCCCCGCCAGCGATCCACCCGCCTGGATGGGCCGCTGAATGGCGGCGCTGCCCGAGGGCGTCGCGCCGTATCGCCGGACGCCGGTGTTCACCGAGGCGACCATCCCCGCCGGCCTGCGGCGCTCGCACAGCACCGCGTCCGGCATCTGGGGGCTGATCCACGTGCTGGAGGGCCGGCTGCTCTACCGGGTGCTCGGTTCAGGGACCGAGCGCGTACTCGAACCCGGCGGGCCGCCAGGCGTGGTCGAGCCGACCGTGCCGCACGAAGTGGCCCCGCTTGGGACAGTACGGTTCTACGTGGAGTTCCACCGCCTGGGCCGGACAGACTCGCCCATGCCGCCGGGCTGACCCGGACCGACAGCGCCGGCGCATCCCTGGGCGCGTATCGCGGATTTGTTTCTATTTCCAGACGATAGGGCTATTGTCACTGGCCTCCCGCACGCGAGAAGGCCTTGCCATGTTCGCTCCGCCGGTCGCAGCGGCCCGCTCCAAATCAGCCGTCGATCCGCTTCGGACGCGAGCGCGCCAGGGCTCGACGATCGCAGCGCGACGGCTTGGCGAGCGCAGGGCCACCCCCGGAGATACGGCTCCGCACGCCGCCAGTCGCCGCCTGGAGTGGAATTTCGGCTCCGTCGCGGTGGCCCCAGCGGACCGGGAGACTTGGCCTGACCCGGCACGGCCGCTCGGGGGTTCGGCTCTGCGGTTCGGCGTACAAGCCAAACTCGTGGTCGGCCAAGTGAACGACCCGCTGGAGCATGAGGCGGACCACGTGGCCGATCGGGTGATGCGGATGCCGGATCCGGTCTCCTCCCTCGCGGCCGGTCCGATGCAGGTTTCGCGCGAATGCGCTGCCTGCGAGGAGGACGAAACATTGATGCGCCGCGCGGAGGCCGGGCACGGACCCGCGGTGGCACCCGACATCGTACACGGCGTCATCGCCTCGCCTGGCCAGCCAATCGAGCAGGCGAGCCGCGACTTCTTCGAGCCACGCATGGGCCGCGATTTCTCCTCCGTCCGCATTCATCTCGGGGCGGCGGCAGCGGCCTCGGCGCACGCGGTTGGTGCGCGGGCCTACACCGTAGGCAGCCGCATCGTCTTTGCGGCAGACGCCTATGCGCCCGGGAGTGAGGCGGGCAAGCGCCTGCTGGCGCACGAACTGGCACATGTGGTGCAGCAGAACCCCGGCCTGCCGGACAGGCGCGCGGCCAGTATCGCCGGCCCCGCGCCCGTCCGGCCGCCCGATGTCACGGCCGCATCGCCGGATGTCCTGGCGAGGCAGCCCGCGCATTGCGGCGGAGCCTGGACCTGCGCAAGGGATGCCGCCTGCGAGCAGGCGGACACGCCCGGCAACGGCACCGCGTCCACGAGTTGGACGCTCGACCTGAACATCGACACCGACGTGCCGGAGTCCACCGACATCGCCTCCGCCGCGGATGTCGGTCACACCTATGTCGTGTTCTCGGAATTGAACGGCGCCCAGTATTCGTACGGGTTCTATCCGCGCCCCGAGACCAAGCCGACCGACTTCGCGAGCAGGGTGTTCGGGTGCGTCGTGCATCCCGATTCCGCGCACAAGCCTTGCATCGACTACACGAAATCATACACGCTGTCGCAACCTCAACACGCCAAAGCCCTCCAGTTCGCCCAGTCGCTCTGCAAAGCGCCTCCGAACTACGACTTGTTCAACTGGAACTGTACGACTGCCTCGGTGGCAATCGCCCAGCAGGCGGGTCAGACGCCGCCTACGGCGAAGGGCAAGGTCGCGGGCGGCACGACCAGTGCCGACAACCCGAACACTCTGAAGGCAGGCTATCTCGACCAGGACGTACCGACGCGGCACCTCACGTCGGATACTGACATTCGCAACTGGGCTTCGACGCATTCCGCCACCGACGTCACACCGCTGCCGACGGCGGAAAAGGTGCGGCTGCTCAATCGTCTGCTCGACGGCTTCGTCAGCGACGACGACGTCACCGCATTCGAGAAGATCTGCACGGGCATCACGGCCGCGACGGAACGGACCGCGGTGCAGGCCAAGCTCGGACCGCGCGAGGACGACCTCTACAGCGGCGCGCAAAAGGCCCGCGTGCACGCCGCGCTGTTCGGCTCGGGGTCAATTCCGGCCCCGGCGCCGGGCGTCTCTCCGCCCCCGCCGCCGCCCCCTTGATGACAGAAGGATCGGCCGACCATGCCGGCTGACCCGCGGCCGCTCTTTCTCCGGCGCATCCTCGGCGGCCAGCCACTCCGTCCCGGTCGCCGCGGCCTCGCGCGCGGGGGTCGCGACCCCCGTATTGGTCATTGCCGGGCAGTGACGTCACCCGCGCCGCCCGGCTCGGGTGCCCCCCCTCCCCGCCGCGCCGGACACGCCCGTTCGATCGTGACGGGGCGCCCGGCTCACGGCGCCAGGGCTGGCGACGCTACGGCTGGCGAGGCACCAGGACGCCGAGCATCCGGCTGCTAAGGGACGTGCTGTTCAGCAGCAGCGCGGTCCCGGCTACGAGCATCGCAACCAGCGTCAGGATCGTCTGCTCGGTGCCGACGACGCTCAGGATGCCCAGGATCACCACCGCGACGCCGGCGACCATCCGCACGCTCGCGGTCGCGAACACGACCTCCTCGAGGACGCGGCGGACCGCCACGCGACTCTCGGTGAACTCGGCCTCGAGATTGGCAAGCCGTACGGACGCGGCGCCGTTGAAGATCATGCCAGCGCCGATCAGGATCACCTGGACCGGGATCAGCACCCAGGGAGCGATGCGCAGCAGGGCAAGGACGCCGAGAATGACGACGGCCGCGCCGAGGAAGCCGTCCATGCTGGTGCCCGCCATCGAGCCGCCCGAGGCGTCGGCGCCCTCCACCTTCGAGAGCACCCGGCCGTAGGATGCGGCCAGCGCCGCACCAACGGCGATCAGGCTGACCCCCAACGCGATGCCGGCGACCGCGTCCACATACAGCATGACATCCGCGTGCGTTGCGGCGAACGCCAGGCCAACGATGCCGAGAATGATCGCGACGGCGCCGAACACGCCCTCCGACATCGTCCGGCCGCCCACCGACCGTCGCTCCAGGTAGCCGCCACCCATGACCGCTTGACTCATGACGAACCTCCAGGGTCGTGACCCGCGAGCCGCAGCCAGGCGGAGAATGCCAGTGAGGCGCCGCGGAGCCACCACGTCACACTCGCCGACGCAGGGGAGCGGCAGGCAAGCACCTCTGGCAGCGGGTCGGGCCGGCGGTCGCCTGCTGCTTCCCACGCCTCAACGACCCGGCGTCAGGACGCCGCGAGCCGGAGGGGGACGCCGATTCCTCGTATTACGATATATATGTCACGGCCAGACGTTCAAGCACGGCACGTTCAAGCACAACGGCACGTTCAAGCACCGGCGCGACTTGCGGGCCGCTATCCCGCTGCACCCTCCAGCGCCTCCGCCGCCGCGAGCCATTCCGCCTCGGTCGCCGCGGCCTCGCGCGCGAGGGCCGCGAGCCGCGTGTTGGCGGCGGTGACGTCGCCGGCGCGGCCCGGCGCATAGAGCGCGGGATCGGCCAGCCGAGCCTCGATCGCGGCACGCTCGGCGGCGAGCTTCGCCAACCGTGCCTCCGCCGCGCGAGCCTGCTTGCGCAGCGGGGCGAGTGCGGCGCGCGCCTCGGCGCGATCGCGGCGGTCGTCGCGACGGGTCGGCGCGTCCTGCTTCGCGGCCGGACGGGCACGCTCGGCGAGCAGGGCGCGGTAGTCGTCGAGGTCGCCGTCGAACGGGCGCACCGTGCCGTCGGCCACCAGCCACAGCCGGTCGGCGACCAGCTCCACCAGATGCGGGTCGTGGGTGATGAGCAGCACCGCGCCCTCGAAATCGGCCAGCGCCTTCACCAGCGCCTCGCGCGCATCGATGTCGAGGTGGTTGGTCGGCTCGTCGAGCAGCAGCAGTTGCGGCGCGTCCCGCGTCGCCAGCGCCAGCAGCAGCCGCGCCTTCTCGCCGCCCGACAATTTTTCGACCGTCGTCTCCGCCCGGTCCGCGTCGAGCCCGAACCGCGCCAACTGGCCCCGCACCTGCGACGGCGATGCCCGCGGCATGGCGCGCGCCATGTGGTCGATCGGGGTTTCATCCGACACCAGCTCGTCGGCCTGATGCTGCGCGAAATAGCCGACCCGCAGCTTTCCCCCGCGCCGCACCTCGCCCGAGATCGGCTCCAATCGCCCCGCGAGCAGTTTCGCCAGTGTGGACTTGCCGTTGCCGTTGGCGCCGAGCAGCGCGATGCGGTCGTCCATGTCCACCGACAGGTGCAACCCGCGCAGCACCGGCGCGCCGTCGTAGCCGACGCTCACGCGATCCAGCGCCAGGATCGGCGGCGCGATCCGCGCGGGCTCGGGGAAATCGAAGCGGGTCGGCGCGTCCTCGATCACCGTCTCGATCTGCGGCAGCCGGGCCAACGCCTTGATGCGGGCCTGCGCCTGCCGCGCCTTGCTTGCCTTATAGCGGAAGCGGTCGATGAAGGACTGGATATGCGCCCGCTCGGCGACGATCCGCTCGGCCGCGCGGGTCTGCTGCATCGCGCGCTCGGTGCGGATGCGGACGAACTCGTCGAAGCCGCCCGGCGTGAGGCTGATCTTGCCCCGGTCGAGATGCGCGATCGCCTCCACCGCGCGATCGAGCAGGCCGCGGTCGTGCGAGACGATCAGTGCCGCGCCGGGAAAACGGGCGAGCCAACTCTCGAGCCAGAGGGTCGCCTCCAGGTCGAGATGGTTGGTCGGCTCGTCGAGCAGCAGCAGATCGGGGTTGGCGAACAGCGCGGTGGCCAGCGCCACGCGCATCCGCCAGCCGCCGGAGAATTCCTCCACCGGCCGCGCCTGCGCCGCCGCCTCGAAGCCGAGCCCGGCCAGGATGGCGCCGGCGCGCGCCGGGGCGGCCTCCGCGCCGATCGCGAGCAGGCGGTCATGCACCTCGGCCAGCCGCGCCGGGTCGGCGGTCTCCGCCTCGGCGAGCAGCCCGAGCCGCTCCGTGTCGCCCTCCAGCACGGTGTCCAGCAGGCTCGCCGGGCCGGACGGGGCCTCCTGCTTGACCTGCGCGAGCCGGGCGCGCGAGGCCAGCCGGATGGTTCCCCCGTCCACCGCCAGATCGCCGGCGATGGCGCGCAGCAGGGTGGACTTCCCCGCGCCGTTGCGCCCCACGAGGCCGATCCGCCGCCCGCCCTCGACCGTCAGGTCGGCGGCATCGAGCAGCGTGCGTCCGCCGAGGCGGATGGTGACACCGGAGATGGCGAGCAGGCTCATGCGCGGGATTTACGGTGGCGCGCGCCGCGCGGGAAGGGCCTGCGGGGGTTGCCGGGGCAAGATGCCTGCTCTAAAGCCCGCCCGCACCGAGAAAAGAGGCTTCCGTCATGGCGACCGAGCGCACCCTTTCGATCATCAAGCCCGACGCCACGCGGCGCAACCTGACCGGCAAGATCAACGCCTGCTTCGAGGAAGCGGGGCTGCGTATCGTGGCGCAGAAGCGCGTCCAGCTCACCAAGGCGCAGGCCGAGGCGTTCTACGCGGTGCACCAGGAGCGCCCGTTCTTCGCCGGCCTGGTGCGCGTTCATGACCTCCGGGCCGGTGGTCCTGCAGGTGCTGGAAGGCGACGACGCCGTCGCACGCAACCGCGAGATCATGGGTGCGACCGACCCCAAGAAGGCCGATGCCGGCACCATCCGCGCGCAGTTCGCCGAGGACATCGAGGCCAACTCGGTGCACGGCTCGGACAGCGCGGAGAATGCCGCGGCCGAGATCGCGTTCTTTTTCGCCGCGATCGAAATAGTCGGCTGATCCAGGCGTCTCACTCCTCCGGGGACAAGGACGAACGATGAGCAACGCCATCGCCCTGCTCGGGCGCATCCTGATGAGCGCCATCTTCATCCAGAGCGGCATCAACAAGGCGCTCGCCCCGGCCGCCACCATCGGGATGATGGCGCACTACGCGCTGCCCATCCCCTCCGGCGCCTACATCGTCGCGGTGCTGGTCGAGTTGCTGGGCGGCATCGCGGTGCTGGTCGGCTGGCGCACCCGCTGGGCGGGCGCCGTGCTGTTCGTCTGGTGCATCGCGACCGCGCTGGTCGCGCACTATCACCCCGGCGACCGCGAGCAGATGATCCACTTCATGAAGAACATCGCGATGGCCGGCGGCTTCCTGCAGCTCGCCGCCTGGGGCGCCGGGCGGTTCAGCCTGGATCGGCGCTAGAGGCTGTCGCGGTCGGCCTGGTCGCCTGACCATTCTTGGCGTTCCTCGCTGACCGCCGGCTCCCACTGCAGTCCGCTGGCTCGACACTCCTGACATAACGCTGTCAGGAGGGCGCCAGTACGGTTCCTCGACCGTGCACAGGTCGGGAGCACACAGCGCGACATGGCGGCGTCACTCGGGATCGAGCGCGTGGCATTGCGGCCGCTGGAGAAAGCGGGCGCCCAGGGATGGCTCGGATCCCTGCTGGTCGCCGCATCGGCTGTCGCGTTCAGCACCGCCGGACTGTTCACCGGCCTCATCTCGGCCGATGTCTGGACCATCCTGTTCTGGCGAGGCGTATTCGGTGGCCTGTTCATCGGCGCCTATGTCGTCTGGTGCCATCGGGCGGCCACCGTCAGCGCCTTCCGCTCGATCGGCCGGCCCGGTCTCGTGGCAGGCGCCTGCTCGACGGTCGCCACGATCTGCTTCGTTCATGCACTGCGCCAAACCACGGTCGCTGACGTCACCATCATCTACGCCACCGCCCCGCTCATCGCGGCGGCGGTGACTTGGCTCTGGATAAGGGAGCGGGAGAGCTGGACCACGCTCGGCGCGAGCATCCTGGCCTTGCTCGGCGTACCTGGTGATGTTTCGCGCGGCGCTGACCGCCGGGCACCTGGTCGGAAACCTGCTCGCCCTGGCGATGACCGTGCTGATTGCCACGATGATGGTCATCATCCGCAGGCACCGGCATGTTTCGATGCTGCCTGCCGCGTGCCTCTCGGCCTTCGCCTGCGCGATTGCCGTCTCTCCGGTTGCCCATCCGGCAAACCTGACCGGTATGGAATTCATCTGGCTCGCTCTCTTCGGCACGACCCAGTTCGGACTTGGCTTGCTTCTCCTCACCCTCGGAAGCCGTTTGATGCCGGCGGCCAAAGCCGCGCTGGTAGGAAATCTTGAACTGCCTCTGGCGCCATTATGGGTGTGGTGGGCATTCGGACAGCTACCGCCTCCTGCAACTTGGATTGGAGGTGCAGTCGTCGCGATGGCGGTGCTGTTGGACATGACCGCCGGTCGGCACCACGCAAGAAAGATCACCGCTCGCTAAGACACGCGATCCGCGTGCCGCCCCGACCCACGCTATCGCGCCGCCGAGCCGGGCGGCACGAAGGCTGCCGAGGTGCCGCCGTCGACCGGGATGATCGTGCCGGTCACGTAGCCGGCGTCCTCGCCCAGCAGGAAGCGGATCACCCGCGCGATGTCCTCGGGCTGCGCCACCCGCCCGAGCGGCGACGGGCCCGAGGTGCGGTAGCGACCGACATTGGCCTGCGTCACGGGACGCACCATCGGCGTGTCCACCGTCCCCGGCGCGATGGCGTTCACCAGCACGCCGTGCTCGGCGCACTCCACCGCGAGGACGCGGGTGAGCTGGCTCACGGCGGCCTTGGAGGCGGCATACACGCCGCTGTCGATCTTCGGCCGGATCGCCGCGACCGAGGAGAGGAACACGACCCGCGCCGCCTCGCCCACCGCCGCCGCCTGCTTCAGCATCGGCAGCGCGTGCCGGGCGCAGAGCCAGCTGCCGCGCGTGTTGACGCCGAACACCAGGTCGAACTCCTCGACCGACACGCTCTCCAGCGGACCGACCCGCAGCACCCCGGCGCAGGCGATCAGCGCGTTGAGCCGTGGTGCGCGCTCCGCCACCTTCGCGAACGCCCGTTCAACCGCCGCGGCGTCGCGCACGTCGCAGGGCAGCGGGACAAAGCCCTCGCGCTCCTGCAATCCCGTCCCGGCGAGATCGAGGCCAAACACCGTCCAGCCGTCCTCGACCAGCCGCATCGCGGTGTGGGCGCCGATCCCGGACGCCGCTCCGGTGACAACCGCCGTCTTGGCCATCGCTCTCTCCCCACACTTTGCGTCGATCGTGTGCGGGCGGGGAGAAGTTGGCAACTCGCCTTCACGGTTGCTTCACCCAGAGCCCGCCATACTCGCTCATGCCGAGTGTCGCGGACGCATTGCTGATCGCCGTGGACCACCAGCGGGCCGGCCGCGCGGAGGCCGCCGGGGCAATCTACCGCGACGTGCTGGAAGCGGAACCCGGCCAGCCGCAGGCGCTCTATTTGCACGGCCTGCTCGATCTCGCCGCCGGTCGCGCCGACGATGCCGCCGCCCTGCTCGCCCGCGCGGTGGAGGCGCGGCCGTCCCATGCCGGCGCTCGCATGGCCCTGGCCCGCGCCCGGCTCGACGCGGGACAGAAAGGCGGCGCCCTCGATGCCGCCGCGACGGCACTCGCACTCGATCCCGGCCAGGCGGAGGCGCATTTCCTGCTGGGGACGGCGCTCAACGCGCTCGGCCGCACCGAGGAGGCGATCGCCTCGCTGCTCCAGACGGTCGCGCTGCAGCCGCGCCATGCCGCGGCGCACCTCAATCTCGGCAACGCCTGGGCGGATCTCGACCGGTTCGAGGAGGCCGAGCGGTTCTGCCGGGCGGCCATCGCGCTCGACCCCGCACTCGCGGAGGCCCATGCCAGCCTCGGCTTCATGCTCACCGCGACCGGCCGTCTGGACGAGGCGGTGGCGGCCTGCGACGCCGCCATCGCATTGCGGCCGGACTTCGCCGAGGCGCACTGGAACCGCGCCGTCGCTTGCCTGCTCGCCGGCGATTTCGTGTCGGGCTTCGCCGGCTGCGAGTGGCGCAAGCGGCACCGCCGCTTCCACGGCGGCTTCCCCGATCTGCCGGGGCCGCCCTGGATGGGGGAGGAGCTCGCCGGCCGCACGATCCTGGTGCGCGCCGAGCAGGGGCTCGGCGACGCCATCCAGCTCAGCCGCTACCTGCCCTGCCTGGCGGACTTGGGTGCGCGTGTGCGGCTGGTCTGCGACACAAGGCTCATACCGTTGCTCAGAACCCTGCCCGGCGCCGCGGAGATCGCGCCGCGCGAGGCACCCCTGCCGCGCTACGACGTCTGGGTGGACCAGATGAGCCTGCCCCGGCTGTTCGCCACGACCCCGGACACGATCCCCGCGCCATCGGGCTATCTGCAAGCCGATCCCGCCTGGGCGGCCGCCTGGCGTGCCGCGCTGCCGGAGGGTTTTCGCGTCGGCCTCGTCTGGGCCGGCAACCCGGCGCACGCCAACGACAGGCGGCGCTCGCTGCCGCCGGGCGCCCTGGCGCCGCTGCTGAAGCTGCCGGGTGTCAGCTTCGTCAGCCTCCAGCTCGGCCCGCGCGCGGCCGAGGCGGCGGCGATGCCGGGGCTGATCGACCCGACGGCGCGCCTGACCGACTACGCCGCGACCGCCGCCCTGGTCGCGGCACTCGACCTGGTGGTCACGGTGGACACCTCGGTCGCCCATCTCGCCGGCGCGCTCGGCCGGCCGGTCTGGGTCATGCTGCCCTTCGCCCCCGATTGGCGCTGGATGCTCGGGCGGGATTTCTCACCGTGGTACGGTTCGATGCGCCTGTTCCGACAGGAGCGGCCCGGATACTGGCCCGGCGTGATGGCCCGCGTGGCCGAAGCCCTCAGAAGCGCTCCGCCCCGCGCTGCCTGACGGGATCCGGAAAGTCCCGGTAGAGCGCGAAAATCGCGTTCTGCACCAGCGAGTTGACCCCGAAATGGAAGCCCTCGACCGGCTCGCCGCGCGACGCCACGCGCTGGAAGGCCGCGTCGAGCTGGGCGAGATCCCGTACCTCGATCATCAGGTGGAATTCCCCCAGCCCCGGTGCGCCGAGGCCAAGTTTCCGCCGCATCAGGCGCCATCCCGCGATCAGCCCCTGCGCCTCGAGATGCCCCATGTAGCCCGCCACCTGCTCGCAGAACACGACGTCGCGGACGCCGGGCTTGAGGTCGCACCAGGCATGGTAGATGTCCATGTGCCCTCCGATCCTTGCTGGTTGCGCGATCACATTCCCGTCAATCCGCGCCTTCCGCCCGGTTCGGCGTCAAGCTGGACGCGTTGGCAATCGGGCCTTGGCCGCAATAGAAGGAAGCGCGCGATGACCGAGCATGTCTACAAGGTGGTGGAGATCGTCGGCTCGTCCGAGGAGAGCGTGACGAAGGCGATCGAGCGCGCCGTCAGCAAGGCCGGCGAGACGCTGCGCAACCTCGGATGGTTCGAGGTCATGCAGGTGCGCGGGCATCTGGAGAACGGCAAGGTGGCGCACTACCAAGTCACCCTGAAGGTCGGTTTCAAGCTCGACAAATAGCGCAGGCTCAGGGGACGGGGGCGGGCACCGGCCGAACGCCGAGAATATGGGCGATGGCGTAGGTCAGGTCCGGGCGGTTCAGCGTATAGAAATGGAACTCGTCCACCCCGTTCGCCTGCAACACGCGCACCTGCTCGGCGGCGACGACCGAGGCGACCAGCCGGCGGGTCTCAGCGTCGTCGTCCAGCCCCTCGAACATGCGCGCCAGCCAGTCGGGGATGCCGGCGCCGCACATCGCGCTGAACTTCATCGCCTGGGCGAAGTTCGACACGGGCATGATGCCGGGGACGATCGGCGCGCTGATCCCGGCGGCGACGCAGCGGTTGAGGAATTCCAGGAACAGATGCGGGTCGAAGAAATACTGGGTGATGGCGCGCGTCGCACCCGCGTCCAGCTTGCGCTTGAGGTTGTCGAGATCATGGTCCGGGCCGAGCGCCGTCGGATGCGTCTCCGGGTAGGCGGCGACCGAGATCTCGAAATCGGCCACCCGCCGCAGCCCGGCCACGAGATCGACGGCATAGGGGTAGCCGCCGGGATGCGGCGCGTATTCGGTCCCTGGCGGGGCGTCGCCGCGCAGCGCGACGATGTGGCGGATGCCCGCCTCCCAATAGCGCCGCGCCACCCGATCTACCTCGTCGCACGCCGCGCCCACGCAGGTCAGGTGCGCGGCGGGAACCAGCGTGGTCTCGCGCACGATCCGCGCGACCGTCGCATGGGTCCGCTCCTGGGTGGTGCCCCCGGCGCCGTACGTCACCGAGACGAAGCGGGGCGACAGCGGCTCCAGCCGACGGATGCAAGCCCAGAGCTGCTGTTCCAGCGCCTCCGTGCGCGGCGGGAAGAACTCGAACGACAGCAGCGGCGGCGGCTGCGCGGCACCTCGGACGGGCAGACCCGAGACGCGCGGGCCGGTAAGCCAGCGTTCCAGCGTGCGCGAGGACGCGCCGGAGACGCCGGCGGAGCGGGGATCGTGGTTCATGGCGCGAATCAATGCGGGAATCGCCCGATCAGGGCAAGCGCGTCGTATATCGCGAGCGCAATTCGTCCTCAGGTGGTACATTGCCCCGGCGGCGGCGCGTGCTAGAACTCCGCAACAATTTGTATGACATCATGGTGGTGAGCCTGGTCCGCGGTCAGGCCTGTTGCCACGGCTGCGTGGCAGAGTACCGTCCATTCGCCCGATCGAGGAACCTGATGCGCGCCGTGACCTTCTCCAAGCTGCTGCTGAGCGCCTGTCTGATCGCGTCGAGCTTGGCCGCTTGCGCCACGCGCCCGCCGGCCAGCGATCCCGACGCCCTGGCCGAATACCAGGAGACCAACGATCCGCTCGAACCGACCAACCGCGTGTTCTACGTCATCAACAACGGCATCGACACGGTGCTGCTGCGCCCGGTCGCGCAGGCCTACCGCTTCGTGTTCCCCCAGCCGGTGCGCAACGGCGTCCATAACCTGCTGACCAATCTCAGCACGCCCGTTTTGCTCGGCAACGACATCCTGGAGGCCAAGCCCCGCCGGGCCGGCGACACCACGATGCGCTTCCTGATCAACACCACGGTCGGCGTGGTGGGCGTGTTCGACGTCGCCAAGGGTTGGGGCTATCCGGCGCACGACAGCTCCTTCGGCACCACGCTCGCCCTGTGGGGTGTGCCGGAGGGTCCGTTCCTGTTCCTCCCCGTGCTCGGGCCGTCCAACCCGCGGGACGCGGTGGGCTTCGGCGTGGACACGGCGATGGACCCCTTCACCTGGGTCGGCCAGGGAGCGGCGGTGGTGGCGCTCGACTGGTCGCGCTACGGCGTCTCGGCGGTCGATCAGCGCGAGCGGGTGCTCGACGCGGTGGACCAGATCAAGAAGACCGCCCTCGACCCCTACGCCACGTTCCGCAGCCTCTACCGCCAGCACCGCGCCTCGGAGATCGAGGAGACCCGCAACGACACGCGCACGACCATTCCGGTTTGGTTCCCGCGTCCGGCCCCGGCCGCGGCGCGTTGATGGGAAGCGAGACACCACCATGCTGACACGCCGCACCCTCCTCCAGCTGACCGGCGCCGCATCCATGCTGGCCCTGCTCGGCCCCGTCCTCGCTGGCCCCGCGCTGGCCCAGTCGGCCCAGCAGGCGGCCGCCTTCGTCAAGAGCACCGGGGACGCGCTGGTCGGCGTCGTGAACGGGTCTGGCAGCGTGGCCGACAAGCGCCGCCAGTTGCAGCAGGTGATCGACAACAACGTCGACGTCGACGAGATCGCCCGCTTCTGCCTCGGCCGCTTCTGGCACCAGGCGACGCCCGAACAGCAGCAACAATATATCGGCCTGTTTCACGAGGTGCTGCTCAACAACATCACCGCGAAGCTCGGCGAATACCAGGGCGTCCGCTTCACTATGGGCCGCACCCAGGAACGCGAGGACACCGCCGTCGTCAGCACCACGGTGGAGCGGCCGAACAATCCGCCGACGCAGGTGGACTGGATCGTCAGCAACGCGAGCGGCCGTCCCAAGATCATCGACGTGGTCGCCGAGGGCACCAGCCTGCGCCTCACCCAGCGCAGCGACTACGCCTCCTATCTCTCGCGCAACGGCAACAACGTGAACGCCCTGATCGAAGCCATGCGCCAGCAGGCGGCGCAGAACGGGTAGGTCATTGGAAGGCGACGCTTGGCTGCCGCGTTGCAGGGTCTAGCCAGGTCGCCAGATGGAACGCCGGGGCCGATCGAAAGCGGCCATTGGCATCGGAGTTCCGCACGCCTCGTGCCACTGACCTTGGCGGGCCGGAGCGGTTGGGTAGCAACCCCAATCACCCGGTCATAGGTTGGCGACCTGGAAGCGGATAGCGCAGGCGCCATCCGCGCACGGCGAAGAGACCGAGAGCACCGAGCGCCACCTCGCGCGTTCGCCGCAGCAGAGCCAGCATCAATGCGGCATTCGGTGGCGCTCCCACCAGAGCGCAAGCCGCGATGATGGCGCCTTCCTGTACGCCCAGTGCGCCCGGGACCATGAACGCGGCGCTGCGCAACGCCTGGGTCAGGGTCTCGACGATAAATCCGTCCACCAGCGACACAGGATGGCCCAGGAGCCATAGAATGCCCGAGATCTCGACCGCGCCGAGTGTCCAGGCAGTCACATGACAGACGGCTGCCCGCGCCAACGTCCGCCAGTCGGCGTGCAGCCGCAGCACGCTGCTCTGGAAGTCGGCAAGCCAGCCCGACTGCAGCGCTGACCAGCGCGGAACCAGTCGGGCCAATGTCGCCTCGGCCACGCGGACGGGCAGGTTGCGTTGCACCGCCACCATGGCAACCGTGGTCGTCACTGCCAGCGCCATGCCGATCACGGCAATCCATCCGAGATGCCGATCCCCATGAGAAAAGAGCAGGAGCACAAGGCCCACAAGCGTTAGCAGCGCCTGGGTTCCGGCCTCGATGGTCATGTCCACGGTCGCGGTGGCCCCGGCCAGATCGGCCGGCACTCCGGCGCGGGCAAGCCGGCGGGCAGCGAGCGCCTGCCCGATGATGGCCCCCGCCGGGATCAGCGCGTTCAGCGACTCCCGGACCCAGCGTAGTCCGACCATTCGGCGCACGGACGGGATTCCAGGCCCAGGCAGCAGGCTGCGCCACGCAAGGGCTGTCAACACGAGTTGCGGCACATGCACCAGGAATGAAATGGCAAGCCCTTGCGGCGCCTGCCTCAAGGCCTGCTTGGCGCCCGACAGGTCGGCGTGGTCGAAAAGCAGGACCAGCACGAACAGCCCCAAACCCACAGCCGCGCCAAGTATCGATTTCAAAACCCGGCTGTCCGCCCCTGGCGGGATGGATGCCGAGGGCGCTCGCGAGGCCGACAGCGATCTGGCCAGGGCTGCAAGGCGCGCTCGCATCTAGCCTCCCGCCTGCCGCTGTATCTGGCGTCGCCAGGAGGGAGCATCCTCCAGCACCGCTTTCAGCGACGTCAGGTTCCTTCGATCGAACCAGTGCCTCCCGGCCGCGCCGAACCGCCCCCGCCCCGCCGCCGCAACTCCGTCGCTGACGGCGACACCGATGTGCTGCATCACGCTGTTGTCGCGATAGCAATCAATCATGCACGCCGTGCATCCGTCGCGGACGCGTTGGGAGCCATCAAATTCGCTGATGTGGCACAACGGCTCCTTCCAGTTGTGACAGCGATAGAGATTCAGGCGCCAGTCGAGATAGAAGAACTTCCAGCCGGCAATGCAGGTGAACTGCTCCGGCTCACCGCGCAGATGGCGCTGCATGTCCTCGATCGACGCCGTCGGATTGAGAACGTTGAAATGTCGCTTCAGCGCCTTCGCAGCCTCGAAGGCCTCGTGTAGTTCCTCGTCGGTGTACGCCACCAGATTCGAATCGGAATAAGCCAGATAGGGCGACGCCAAGGTGGTGAGCGGATAGGAAAAGGTGAGGCTGTCGAAGCCGAGCGATCTCAGGAATGGCGGCAGCTTCTGGTACTCTACCAGACGGCTCATGGTGACGGATGCCGCTGTCGAGATGTTCCGCTGCTTGAACCTTGCATTGGCCTCGCGAATGCGCTCGCACACTCCGGGCAGGCCCCGGTTCCGCTCGTGCGCTTCCACGCTGGCCGCGTCGATCGAAATATAGACGGAGACCAGCCCCGCTTTCGCCAGTGCGTCGATGCGATCCGGCGTCAACAGCGAGCCGTTCGTCACCAACGTCGTCGCCATCCCGATTCCGGACGCGTGGCTGACCATCGACGTGAAATTCCGATCGGCCAGCGGCTCGCCACCCGTGTAGATCAAGAAATGCACGCCATTGCGGCAAAGAATGTCGGCCGCGCGGTTGGCATCCGCGAGCGCCACCGTATGCCGCGCACTGGTCGCCAGCCGATCGACAGCGAAGTTGCAGAAGTCGCACCGCGCGTTGCAAACGCTGGTAATCGCGAAATGGCAGGTTCCGGGGCCGCCGTCGACCACGGCCTTTAGCGCCATCTTCCAGAGCGGCTGAGGTTTCGCCGTTAACTCGGACCGACCCTGCGGCATGAAGTCCGTGCTCCTTGAATGACAGCTTGCCACGACGTTACGCCTGAGCGCGCCGGTGCCATCACGCTACCTCCGAGCCGACACCGCGTGCCATTCTCGCCTTCATCGCCTCGAGGCTCGCGTAGCGACACAGATCACGACCCGTCGTGCAGATGCGTCCTGATACTCTCGTACAATACCATCGCGTGCCCGCCCTGGACAAAGCCGCCGGCCTCGCTCATGCCGATGCCGCCCAGCACCGTGCGGGACGCGAAATTGCTCTCCCGCGCCACCGCGACGATGCGGTCGAGCCGCGCGCGATCATGGCCGAACCGCAGCGCCGCCCCGGCCGCCTCGCGCGCCAGACCGCGCCCCTGTGCGTCGGGCCAGAACGCGAAGCGCAGCGCCACGCCGCGCCCATCGGGCCGCTGCATCAAGCCGGTCAGGCCCAGGAAGCCACCGAGAAACGCGCCGTCCGACGCCTCTCGCACGCTCCACATGCCGTAGCCGCGCGCCGCCCAGAAGGCGATGTCCTCGGCCAGCTCGTCCGCTGTTCGCACCGGGGTCCGCACCCCGCCCAGCATGATCGCAAATACCCGTGGGTCGGCCTTGAGCGCCTGCAGATCCGCCAAATCAGCCCCGCCGACCGGGCTCATGGCGAGCCGCGCGGTGCGCAAATGCCAGCTCGGGTTCACCTCGGCGGTCCGGCACGGTCCGTCGCCTCACCGCCTCAGCGCGCCAGCGGCCGGTACTTGATGCGGTGCGGCTCGGTGGCGTCGGCGCCGAGGCGGCGGCGCTTGTCCTCCTCGTAGGCCTGGAAGTTGCCCTCGAACCACTCGACGTGGCTGTCGCCCTCGAAGGCGAGGATGTGGGTCGCGAGCCGGTCGAGGAACCAGCGATCGTGGCTGATGATGACCGCGCAGCCGGCGAACTCGGCCAGCGCGTCCTCCAGCGCCCGCAGCGTCTCCACGTCGAGGTCGTTGGTCGGCTCGTCGAGCAGGATCACGTTGTGCTCGGCCTTCAGCATCTTGGCGAGATGCACCCGGTTGCGCTCGCCGCCCGACAGGATGCCGACCTTCTTCTGCTGGTCGGAGCCCTTGAAGTTGAACGCGCCGACATAGGCGCGCGACGGCACCGCCCGCTTGCCGAGATAGATCACGTCCGTCCCGCCGCTGATCTCCTCCCAAACGCTCTTGTCCGGGTTGAGGCTGTCGCGCGACTGGTCGACATAACCAAGCTCCACCGTCTCGCCGACCCTGAGGCTGCCGGCGTCCGGCTGCTCCTGGCCGATGATCATGCGGAACAGCGTCGTCTTGCCCGCGCCGTTCGGCCCGATCACCCCGACGATGCCGCCGGGCGGCAGCTTGAAGTTCAGGTCCTCGATCAGCAGCTGGTTGCCGTAGCCCTTCCGCAGATCCGTGGCCTCGATCACCGTCCCGCCCAGCCGCGGTCCCGGCGTGATGACGATGTCCGCCACTCCGGTCGCCAGCTCCTGCGACTTGGCCAACAACTCCTCGTAGCGGCTGATGCGCGCCTGGTTCTTCGCCTGGCGCGCGCGCGGCGACGAGGCGATCCACTCGCGCTCGGCCGCCAGCGCCCGCTGGCGCGCACTCTCCTCCTTCTCCTCCTGCCGCAGCCGCTTGCCCTTCTGCTCGAGCCAGGACGAATAGTTGCCCTCGAACGGGTAGCCCCGGCCGCGCTCGATCTCGAGGATCCAGTTGGTCACGTTGTCGAGGAAGTAGCGGTCATGGGTGACGATCATCACCGTGCCCGCGTAGTCGCGCAGCGTGCGTTCGAGCCAGGCCACGCTCTCCGCGTCCAGATGGTTGGTCGGCTCGTCGAGCAGCAGCAGGTCGGGCTTCTCCAGCAGCAGCCGGCAGAGCGCCACCCGGCGCCGCTCGCCGCCCGAGAGCGTGTCCACCACCGCCTCGGCCGGCGGGCAGCGCAGCGCGTCGAGCGCGATCTCCACCTTGCGGTCGAGCTCCCAGCCGTCCCCCGCCTCGATCTGCTCCTGGAGCTCGGACTGCTCGGCGAGCAGCGCGTTCATCTCCTCGTCGCCCATCGGCTCGGCGAATTTCATCGAGATCTCGTTGAAGCGGGCGAGCGCCTGCTTCAGCGGGCCGAACGCCTGCTCGACGTTCTCGCCGACGGTCTTGCCGGCGTCGAGCTGCGGCTCCTGCGACAGATAGCCGACCTTCACGCCCTCGGCCGCCCAGGCCTCGCCGCCATATTCGGTCTCGATCCCGGCCATGATCTTGAGCAGGGTGGACTTGCCCGCGCCGTTGACACCGAGCACGCCGATCTTGACGCCCGGCAGGAAGGACAGCGTGATGCCCTTGAAGACCTCGCGACCCCCAGGAAAATTCTTGGTCAGGTCTTTCATCACATAGACGTACTGGTAGCTGGCCATCGGCGCGCGGGCTCCGGGAGGGAATGGGGACGGGTTGTAGGTGTGGACCGCGCACCCGGCAACCAAGGGGGGACGGGGCGAAGGAGGAATGCGCCCGGCAGGACTCGAACCTGCAACCAAGCCGTTATGAGCGGCCCGCTCTGACCAGTTGAGCTACGGGCGCCCCGATCGCGCCGCGATCAGAGCCGAGGCGCGGGCGTGGTGCAGGGCCGAGGTCGGTCTGCTCCTTGCGGTCGCCATCATCCCCTCGGATTGACGAGCATCAAGGCAAGAACATCCGCTTTTTCGTCGGGCGCGACGAGATCGAAGGCTGTCATCGCAGCGCCAGCAACATCGACCAGGTCGGCCGAGTCCGACAACACGAACACGATAGAGGGATCATGATCGGCGAGATGCCTCGCCTCCTGCAAAGCCACGAAAGTGCTGGCAAAGAAACGCATTTCCTTGCTGACGGCAGGTCGGCCGAGCTGTTCCTGAACCTTCCTTTTCAGCGTTGGAGCATCGAGGGACTCGCAAACATCCTTCATCCGTCGATGATTGAAACCGCGATACAGCAGGCCGTAACCGCCACTCCGCTGCTTGCCATCGCCCATGAAGCGCTCGGCGCCTGCCCGTAGCACCTTGTGGAAAAGCGCATAGTAGGCCGTGGAGATGGCACGCCGAAGCTGAGCCTCGGAAGGCGGCTTAGTTGTTCCGGCGGAAAGGAGCAGGCGGGCAACGGCGAGCAGGTCGGCCGGGTCAGGCACGCTCCCGGCTCTCCCATTCCTCCCGGTTCAGAACCTCCACATAAGGATAACGATCGTCGTCACGGGCAAGCAGCTCGTCGCGAAGTCGTTGCGCTAATCGGATACGGGCCACTCCTGCCTGCTGGCGGTCACGATCCCGGTCGATCAGAAAGGAGAAGAAATAGGCGGGGCGGTCCGTGGAATCCTGCCTGGTCGTGACCTTGACGCGCTCGACAGTGCCCAGGCCAGCGACAAGCTGGGCGGCCTTACGACCGATCTCGACCAGATCCATATCGGCGATTTCGCTCATGCGCCGAATGTGGGCGGACAGTTTGGCAGCGTCAATCACGACTTCCGGCCCAACGGCACCCCGCGGCGCTTGGCTCAGCTCGCGCCCTCCTGGTCCGGCGCCGCGGCCGAGTTCAGCAGGATGTAGCGCTCGATGCCGATCTGCTTGATGAGGTCGAACTGGCGGTCGAGGAAGTCGACGTGCTCCTCCTCGCTCTCGAGGATGCGCGACAGCAGGTCGCGGGAGGCGAAGTCCCGCACGCTCTCGCAATAGGCGATGCCCTCGCGCAGATCGCCGAGCGCCTTTTCCTCCAGCCGCTGGTCCGATTGCAGGATTTCCAGCACCGTCTCGCCGACGGCGATCTGGTCGAGCCGCTGCACGTTCGGCAGGCCGCCGAGGAACAGGATGCGCTGGATCAGCCAGTCCGCGTGCTTCATCTCGTCGATCAATTCGCCGTACTCGAACTTGCCGAGCTTCGTGACCCCCCAGTGCTCCAAGGTGCGGGCGTGCAGGAAATACTGGTTGATGGCGGTCAGCTCGTTGGTGAGCTGGGCGTTGAGCAGCTCGATGACCTTCGGGTCGCGCAGCATATCGTGCCTCCGGCCGGACCAGCGGCCATTCTGCCCGCCGATCCGCCGCCGGTCGAGGCCAGCGCGTCAGTCGGCGCCCTGGAGCTGCCCCTCGCCCTGATCGCGCACATGGTCACGCACGAGTGCCAGCACGGCCTTGACGCACTGGCCGCACTGGGCGCGGCAGCCGCAGGCGGCGTAGACCTCGCCCGGCCGCCGGCTCCCCGTCTCCGCCACGGCTTGCTTCAGCTTGCGATCGGTCAGCGCGTTGCACAGACAGATATACAAGGGGATGTTCCCGCCTTTGCTCCCCCTCCTCTAACTTAGCTGCGAACGGGTCGCAATAGCATCTTTCGATTCCGCCGCCGTTTCGGCGGGACGCAGGCATGCGCGATTTGGCTGCCGACCTGCCCTCAAGCCGCGGCTATGCGCGCGATTCCGGTTCGATTGCCTGTCGATCCCGACTCTGGCATGGTCCCGCGCCGTTCAAACCCTGCCTCGCCCCTCGCGGGCACGCGGACCGGGCAAGTCGCGTCCGGCGCTGCATCTGTAAAGGAAAGTTCCGGATGGGATTGGCTTACGTCGTGATCATCGCCTGCGGCGTGCTGGCGCTGGTCTACGGTTTCATCACCGGCCGAGAGGTGCTGGCGGCGGATGCCGGCACCACCCGGATGCAGGAGATCGCCGGCGCCGTTCAGGAAGGCGCCCGCGCCTACCTCAACCGGCAATACCTGACGATCGGCATCGTGGGGATCGTGATCCTGATCGGCCTCGGCCTGCTGCTCGGCATCAAGGTGGCGATCGGCTTCCTGATCGGCTCCGTCCTGTCCGCCGCGGCCGGCTACGCCGGCATGAACGTCTCGGTCCGCGCCAACGTGCGGACGGCGCAGGCGGCGCGCACCGGCATGGCGGCGGGCCTCGGCATCGCCTTCAAGTCGGGCGCCATCACCGGGATGCTGGTGGTCGGGCTCGGGCCTGCTCGGCGTGACGATCTACTACATCATCCTGCGCAACAACATGGTCGGCGACGACCTCCGCCCGGTGCTGGAGGCGATGATCGCGCTGTCGTTCGGCGCCTCGCTGATCTCGATCTTCGCCCGGCTCGGCGGCGGCATCTTCACCAAGGGCGCCGACGTGGGCGCCGACCTGGTGGGCAAGGTCGAGGCCGGCATCCCCGAGGACGACCCCCGCAACCCCGCCGTGATCGCCGATAACGTGGGCGACAACGTCGGCGACTGCGCCGGCATGGCGGCCGATCTGTTCGAGACCTACGCCGTGACGATCGTGGCCACCATGCTGCTGGCTGCGATCTTCTTCGCTCCCTCGGTGCGTGACTGGCTGCTGATGCTGCCCTTGGGGATCGCGGGCATCTGCATCCTGGCCTCGGTGGTCGGTACCTACTTCGTCCGTCTCGGCCCCGACAACAACATCATGAGGGCGCTCTACAAGGGACTGCTGGTGACCGGCGCGCTCTCGGTCGTCGGCATCGCCATCATCATCTTCTGGTTCACCGGCTTTACCACGCCGCTGCCGCTGGTCTCTGGCGCAACGGTTAACGGCGGCGCGCTGTTCCTCTGCGCGATCACCGGCCTGGTCGTCACCGGGCTGATCGTGTGGATCACCGAATACTACACCTCGACCGAGTACCGCCCGGTGCGCAGCATCGCGCAGAGTTCCACGACGGGCCACGGCACCAACGTGATCCAGGGCCTCGCGATCTCGATGGAAGCGACCGCCGGGCCGGTGATCGTGATCAGCATCGGCATCATCGTCGCCTTCCTCTGCGCCGGCCTGTTCGGCATCGCGGTCGCGGCCACCACCATGCTGGCGCTGGCCGGCATGATCGTCGCCCTCGACGCCTATGGGCCGGTCACGGACAACGCCGGCGGCATCGCGGAGATGGCCGACCTGCCGCGCGAGGTGCGCGTCACCACCGACGCGCTCGACGCGGTGGGCAACACCACCAAGGCGGTGACCAAGGGCTACGCGATCTGCTCGGCGGGGCTGGCCTCGGTGGTGCTGTTCGCCGCCTACACCCAGGATCTGCGGCACTACTTCCCGACGCTGAACGTGCAGTTCCAGCTCCAGGACCCGTTCGTGGTGATCGGGCTGTTCATCGGCGGCCTGCTGCCGTACCTGTTCGGCGCGATGGGCATGACCGCGGTGGGCCGCGCGGCCGGCGCGGTCGTGGTGGAGGTCCGCCGCCAGTTCCGCGAGATCCCCGGCATCATGGAAGGCCGCGCCAAGCCGGAATACGGCCGCGCGGTGGACATGCTGACCAAGGCCGCGATCCGCGAGATGATCATCCCCTCGCTGCTGCCGGTGCTGGCGCCGTTCATCCTGTGGTTCATCATCGACGGCTTCGCCGGGCGGACGGCGGCGTTCAGCTCGCTCGGCGCGATGCTGCTCGGCACCATCGTCACCGGCCTGTTCGTCGCCATCTCGATGACCTCGGGCGGCGGCGCCTGGGACAACGCCAAGAAGTACATCGAGGAAGGCAACTACGGCGGCAAGGGCTCCGAGGCGCACAAGGCCGCGGTGACAGGCGACACGGTGGGCGACCCGTACAAGGACACGGCGGGCCCCGCGGTGAACCCGATGATCAAGATCACCAACATCGTGGCCCTGCTGTTGCTGGCGATCCTGGCCGGCTGGCTGCACTGAACCAGCACTCGACGGAGGGTTGAGGAACGGCCCCGAGAGATCTCTCGGGGCCGTTCGCATTTCCTCCGGCGAAAGCGGGTTCGCCCTCCTATCGGGCCGCTGCTCGGCGGGCTGACTGGCCGGTGAGCTTGGCGATCAGTTCGACGTAGCCGGCGATGTAGTCCGCCATGCCGAGGTTCTTCTCCGCATAGCGCCGCGCACCGGCACGCAGCCGGCGCGAGAGCACCTCGTCCTCCAGCAGCGACAGCACCGAGTTTGCGAGGGCCTTCGGGTCGAAGAACGAGGTGAGCAGGCCGTTGCGATTGTGCCGCACGAACTCGCGCACCGGCTCGGTGTCGCTGGCGACGATGGCGCAGCCGCCGGCCAGGGCTTCACGCAGGGACCAGGACGCGACGAACGGGTAGGTCAGGTACACATGCGCGTCCGACCGCTGCAGCATCCGCAAATAGGTGCGGTAGTCGATCCGCCCAGGGAACAGCACGCGGTCGGCGTCGAATTTCCCCGCCATCTCCTTCTGCATGATGGCGCGCCAGGTGGTGCCCTGCGGTGCGGCGCCGTAGCTCACGCCGTCGCCGCCGACCATCACCACCCGCACGTCCTTGCGCGCGCCGAGCAGCGGCGGCAGCGCGCGCATCATGGTGTGGAAACCGCGATAGGGCTCCAGATCGCGCGCGACATAGGTGACGAGCTTGTCGGATGGCGCGATCTCCGTCTCGCCGATCCGCAACGGCTCGCGCCGCAGCTCCGGCTGCGGCTTGCACAGCTCCAGGTTCACGCCTTCCGGCAAAAGGGTGATCTGGTCGTACGCCCATTCCGGATAGGTGGAAAGCTGCCACGCCGTCGGGGTCTGGCCGTGCGCGCCGAGATTGAGGGCCAGCAGGTTGACCGCGTTCTTCGCCCGGATGCGCGGGAAATCGGCGAGGTTGGCGGGGAATTCCGGGTCGAAGCCGACGTCGATCCCGTCCGTGTGGTAGAAGAACTCATAATATCCCAGCAACGGCACGCCAGGCCACACGTCGCCGATGTGCAGCAACTCGCCCCAGCCGTGATGGCCGATGATGATGTCGGGCTGGAACCCGAGGCCCTTCAGGCTGGCGGCGGTCCGGGCGACCGCTTCGGCGCGACGCGATGCGGTCTCGAACTCCCTGACCGTCCAGTGCGTGTCCTGCGGCGGCGGGTCCGGGCGCCGGTAGGGCACCTTGCGCACGCCTGGGATTTCGTTGGCGTTCGGCTGGGTGATGAAGACGATCTCGTGCTTCCGCGCCGCCACCAGGTGACGGACGAGGTGCAGGAACTGGCCGGGGAAATTCTGGTGGATGAAAAGGAATCGCACGCGGGCGCTCGGGAAATTGGTGAAAACGGGAACGGAGGAATTCGGGCGATCTCGCTAGCGCGGCCGCCGGGACTGGCCGGCGGATTTCAGCACCCGTGCGGTGCGCGGGGCGGGGGAGACGGGGTCCGGGTTCGACGGCCGCCGTGCCATGCGGGCCGCCGCGTCCTTGCGGTGCAACTCCAGCTGGAATGCCTCGAGCGGTGCCAGATTGTCGGCCTCGCAGGCCTCCCCTCCGAATACCGGGCCGCATGCCGTGCCGTCCACGAACGTGGCGCTGTAGCGGCACTCGTAGCCATCCGCCGCCGCGCCGCGCAGGCGGACGCGCAGCCCGAGCACCGGAAGGGCCATGCCGCGGCTGCCGCAGAACTTGCCGCCCTCGATCCACGGCGAGAGCCAGCCGCGCCCCAGCACCGCCTGGTATTCGATGTCGCTCAGCGCGATGCCCTCGCGCGGCGCGATGCCGAAACCCTCGATCCAGTTCTTGCTGCCGCGCACGCCGACCCAGTCGCCGAGCTTCACCGCGACATCGCCGGTACGCGCCACATGGGCGACGAGCTCGGGCGCGCCGGCGGGGTCCGGCGCGGCAGCGGCAACGGCGCCACCGGCATCGGACTGTGTCGCCTGGCCCGGATCCTGGCTGAGCCGCAGTACCTGCAGCCGAGGCGCCGCTTCCGCCGCGTGTCCCGGCGACTGATAGATCGTCACGAGGATCTGCGCCTGGCCGGAGGTGACGCGGACCAGCGCGGCGTCGTCGGGCCCGGCGAGCCAGCCGTCGTCGCGGAAGGTCGTGATGCGGATCGCATCCGCGCCGCCAGTGTCGCCCGGCGCCGCGGAAATCCGCACTCCCGGCAGCCCCGTCCCATCCCGCGCCGGAGCGGCGGCGGGCGTCTGGAGGATGCAGAACAGCCCAGTGTCCAAGGTCATCAGATGACCCGACACCTTGAGTTCGGTGACGCGACTGGCCGGGCTTCCGGCGGCTGGCGCGCCGGGCGGGGGCGCGGTGGCGGCTTCGGACATTCGTACTCGCTTTGGCTAGGTCGGAGGCATATCAGGGGGCGACGAGGGCGCAATCTTGGGTTGCAATCTGGTCGAGCCATTCATGGCCGGTCTGCTTCGCCGCCGCAAGGAGTGCGTCGTTGAGCGCGGCAGAATTGATGCCGGGCGGCAACAGCCAGCCCCGTCCGGTCCGGCGGATCCGCTCGGCCTGCGCGCCGAAATCGAACGCCATCACGTCCAGCCCGGCGCGCCAGGCCTCGCTGAGCGTGAAGCACCAGGTCTCCGGCGTGACCGAGGGGAGCAGCCCGAGATGGGCACCCTGCGCGCGGATCAGCTGCTCCACCTCGTCCGGCTGGTACGGCCCGGTGACGAAGACGCGGTCGGTCGCGAGCAGCCGCTGGTCGTCGATGGTATGGCCGACCACGACGAAATCGAGCGGCAGCCGCCGCCGCGCCGCGTCGCGTGCCGCGCCGAGCAACACGTCGTAGCCCTTCTCGATGCCGATCGCGCCCACCATGCAGACCCGCACCGAGCCACCCGTCCAGCACCTGCGCGCGGGCGTCGCCTCGGGTTCGGGCTCCGGCGGCACGATCGCGATGACCAGCCCCGGAAAATGCCGCCGCAGCCGCGAGGCCGCATCGAGCGACGGGGCCTCGACCCGCTCGGCGGCGCGGAGGAACCGTGCTGAGCGGTCGCGCAGGGAAGCGACGGAAATGTCCTCCGCCATGTGCCGCCCGTGATCGGCGACGCAGGCCTCGCAGCCCGCGGCATCCGGCTCGCCGCAATAGCGCCCATTCCCGCCCACCAGGACGAGGCGCGGACAGAACCACGCATAGTCATGCACGCACACCCGGTATGGCACGTCGAGCAGAGCTGGCAGAGCCATCAGGCCCGGCTCGTGGCCCTGGAGATGATGGAATTCGACGTAGGCCGGGCGCTCGCGGCCAAGCAAGCGTGCCAGGGCCGGCAGCTCGGCGGGCAAGGCGAAGCGCAGATTGGGAAATCCCCCCGCCACGCCGTCGCCCAGCCCGACGCCACCCGGCGCGGGGCGCAGCACGACCGGGCGGAAACCCTCGGTCCGCAGTGTGGCGCAGCGCGAGGCGAGCCGGCGTTCCACGCCGCCGCCTTCGTCGTGGCTGACCAGCAGGACCGATCGCTCGGCGCGGTCGGGGCGCCGCCAGCGCAGCGCGTCGAGCTTGCGCCGTGGTCGGGCCAGCGGATCGGCCGCTCGGAATTCGGCGATCAGCGCGTCGTAGCCAGGATGCAGCCGGTTCAGCACCTTGCTGTTCCGCGCCGCGAGATACGCCCGCGCGGCCCCGAACGAGCCCGCGCCGCGATGCGCCACGAAGGCGCCCGGCACGGCCACGTGCCGCCAGCCGAGATGGCGCGCGCGCAGCGAAAAATCGTTCTCCTCGCCGTAGCCCTGCGCGAACGCGTCTTCCCGCAGCAGCCCGACCGCATCCAGGCAGTCGCGCCGGATGAACATGCAAAATCCCACCGCCGTCGGGATGTCGATCACCGCGTCGCGGTTCGCCCGGTATGCGAGGGCGGCAAGGCGCGCGGTGCCGGCACGGTCGGGTGCCGGGCCTGGCCGGTCTGGATCGGGGTAGCTCAGGATCGTCGCATCATTGGACAGCGGACAGGCGGTGCCGATGTCGGGCGCCGCGTAAGCCGCCGCTTGCAGCCGCTCCAGCCAGGACGGGGGTGTCAGCGTGTCGCTGTTCAGCACGACCAGGTCGCGGCCCGCCGCCGCCCGCAGGCCGGCATTCGCGCTGCGCGGAAAACCCTGGTTCTCGCGATTGCGGATCAGACGGATCCGGCGCGCCCCGGCGAGCCGGTCGAGCGCCACGGCCAGTTCCGGCGCGGGCGAGGCGTCGTCCACCACCGTTACTCGCGTGTCGGGCCCGATCGTGGCGAGCACGCTCTCCAGGCACTCGATCGTGAGTAGAAGACCGCCATGGACGGGGATGACGACATCGACCTCCCGTCGGTGCGGCACTCGGCCGGTCGGTCGCGCGCCGACGACATCCGCCGGCGTCGAGCCGATCCCGGCACCCCGGCGCGCCGGCCCCCGTGCCGGGAAGCGCCGGGCCAGCGCGCGCGCGGCGTCGGCGGCCGCGCGTTGTTCCGCGCCAGGGTCGAGCGGGCTGCCGAGCAGGTCGCGCCCGTCTTGCCCGGTCACGCGCAACGGTCCGGGCGGGAGGTCCGCCAGGCCGGCGGCAGGCAGATGGAAGCCGCGTGGTCGAGCCAGCACGGCGGGCGCGGGCAGGGCGACGCCGCGATCCGTGGCGCGGACTTCGATTGTCCTTCGTGATCGGCCGACGGAGTAGATCCAGAGGGTTGGATCGGCGTTGGGGTCGGCGGGACGCCACGCCCAGCCTGACAGGCCCCCGGCGTGGCACTCGACGCAGCCCTCGATCCGGCGGATGGCCGCGAGGTCGATCGGGCTGCCGACGAGATCGCGCCCGTCGGCGCAAACCCGTAGCCGACGGCCGTCGCCCAGCTTGCCGGCAGTTGCAGCACGCCCCCTCGCGCGTGGCCGCCGACCCGCAGAGCCCTGCCGTCCAGCATGGCGGCGAGCGATCCGACGGGCTGCCGCAGAACGATCCTCACCCGCCCGTCGCCTGATATGGAGCACCAGCCGGGCGCCCCGGCCGCATCGACGATCGCCGCCGCCGCGAGGTCGGCGTCCGGTGCTCCGACGTGCCGGGACAGGGCCTCGCCAAGCGCCTCGACGGCGGCTGCCGGATCAGCGAGGTTGAGTTGGGCGATCGCGAGGCCGAGCCACGCCTGCCGCACATCGCGCGCCCGCGCCACCTCGCGGAACAGCATCGCGGCGCGGGCATTGTCCCGCGTCCAGGCACACGGCCGCGAGCGCCAGGGCGACGGTGAGATCGTCCGGCGCGATCCGGGCCGCGCGGTCGAGCCAGCGCAGCGCCGCATCGCCCTCCCCGGAGGCCAGGGCGGCCTGGCCGCGCTGCCAGGCGAAAGTCGCGTCGCGCTCGAAGCGGTCGATCATGGTCGCCCCGGCGGCTCGCGAGCCCGATCCGCGCCGGACGCCGATGCCGGGTCAATCGCCGGCAGCCGCCCGGGCCGGGGACGGCTCAGCCGTATCGGGCGCGGGCGGCAACGCGGCAAGGTCGGCCCGGGCTTCGGCCAGGCCCTGGCCCGCGGCGCGCTCCAGCCACATCCGCGGCCTCGCCGGATCGCGCTGCCCCGACGAGGCCGCGCGCGAGATAGCGTCCGAGCATCATCTGTGCGTGGCCGTGGCCGCGCTCCGCCGCCGCGCGGAACCAGCGCTGCGCGGCCGCACGTCCACCGGCACGTCGTGGCCGCCGCCATTGAGCGCGCCGACCGAGAACATGGCGCCGGCATGGCCCTTCTCGGCGGCCTTCTCGAACAGCGCGAGTGCTGCCGGCATGATCGCACGGGCCGCCTCGCCCGTTCACCATCATTTCCGCCAGCGTGACCTCGCGCGTCGACCATTCCCGTCTCCGCCGCGCGGGCAATCCAGACGCGCCCCTCCGCCGGGTCGGCATCGACCCCGCGCCCCTCCGCGAGCATTCGGCCATACCAGTATTGCGCGTTGACCACCCCGTCGGCGGCGCGGCGCAGCCATTGCGCGGCGCGGCGCTCGTCGCGCTCGACGCCGACGCCCTCGGCCAGGCAGATGCCGTAGTTGAAAGCCGCGATCAGGTCGCCGGCCTCCGCGGCCTGCTCGAACCATTCGCGGGTCTTGAGCTGGTCGTCCGGCTCGGCGAGACCCTGGAGCACCAGGTTGCCGAGTTCGGTCTGGGATGCCGGTCGCCCATCTCGGCGGAGCGGCGGAACCAGCGCGCCGCCTCGATGGGGTCGCGCGCGATGCCGGCGCCGGTCAGGTGCAGGAGACCCATCGTGCGGGTCGCCCCCGCGATGACCCGCCTCGGCGGCGCGGCGGAACCAGATCGCCGCCTCCGCGTAGTTCGGCGGCAGCGTCCCGCCCTTGGCGTAGAGATCGCCGACCAGCGCGGCCGCTTCCGGATCGCCCGCCAGTGCGGCCCGGCGCAGCCAGGATTCGCCCTCGGACGCATTGCGTTCCACGCCGCGACCTTCGAGCAGCGCCAACCCCCAGCGGGCCTGGCCGTTGCGATTGCCCTTTTCCGCCGCTTGCCGGTAGAGCTGGGCAGCCGCCTCCGGATCCTGCTTCACGCCGGCACCGCGCTCGGTCATCATGCCGAGCAGGTAGCGCGCGGTCGGCAGGCCGGCATCGGCGGCGCGGCGCATGTGCCGCGCCACCTCTCGTGATCCGTTGCGTCCCGCGCCCGATTGGCCAGCGACAAGGCGTAACCGAGAGCGCCTTGCGGGCAGCCGGCTTCGGCCGATCGCTCGTACCAGCGCTGCCGCCTCGTCGAGATCGCGGATCGGGTCTCGGTCCGGTGCTCAGGATGTAAGCCGAGGATCGCCTGGCCGTCGGCCGAGCCGCCCTCGGCAGCCCGGCGCGCCCATTTCTCGGCGCGGCGAAGTCGGGGTCGCTCGGCTCATTGGCCATGAACAAGGTCGCCGCCGCGCGGGCGCCGGCTCGCTCGCGCGCCGCGCCGGCCCTTCGGACTGCCGAGACCCTGGGCGTAGAGCGCCGCCAGCATCGCCTGCGCCTCGACGAAGCCCTGGGCCGCGGCCCGCTCCAGCCAGCGCACGCCTTCGACGCGGCTGACCGGCACCCCCGCACTTTCGAGATAGCAGCGGGCCAGCTGGAACTCCGCCTCGGCAACGCCGGCCCGGGCGGCGCGGGCGAACAGCGGAAAGGCCCGGGTGCCTGCCCCCGGTCGGCGCAGCCTGCTGGCACGCCGCAGCGCGGCCGCGCGGCGAAGCGCGGCCGACCAGCATGTCGGCCAGCGCCTGCGCCGGCGATCCGGTCGCACCCTCCGTGCTCACGGCTCGCGCATCCCTTCCGAGGCCACCGGCAGCACCTTCGCCATCAGGTAGGACAGCACGGTGCGCTTGCCGACCTTGATGTCCGCCGTCACCGGCATTCCCGCCATGAGGCGGAAGCCGTCCGGCACGCCGTGCAGCTCCGCCCGGTCGATCGCGATGCGGGAGCGGTAGAACGGCTCCGTGCTGCCGGCGGCACCGGAACCGAGTCGCGCCGAACTTGCTGCGCTGCTCGTCCTGGCCGGTGAAGCTGTCGGCGCTGATCGTGCGCACCGTGCCGTAGGCCAGGCCATATTGGGTGAAGGGAAACGTGTCGAACTTGATCGCGACGGGTCGCCGACATGCACGAAGCCGTCGTCGCGGCCGGCGATGTTCGCCTCCACCTCGAGCGGCGCGTCGGACGGCACCAGCGTGATGAACTGATCGCCCGATTGCAGCACGGACCCGACCGACACTTTTGCGACCGTCAGCACGGTGGCGTCGCGGTCGGCGCGCAGCTCGACCAGTTGCCGGCGCAGCTGCGCCTTGTTGAGCTGCTCGCGCGCGTCGCTGAGCTTCTGGGTCTGCTCCGACAGCTTCTGGGAGACCTCGGACTTCCAGTTCTGCTCGTAGCCGTCCCGCTCGGCGCGCATCGCGTCGAGGTCGCGCCGCCGCGGTCTCGGCGGTCTCGACGAGCGTTGAGACAGGCCGCGCTCCACTTCGAGCGCGGTGTCGGTCGCGGCCAGGGAGTCGAGCCGGCTGCCGACCTGCAGCCGCTCCAACTCCCTTGCGCATGGCCTCCACTTCGGGCGGCCACGGATTTGCGCTGCTGATGCCGAATGCGTCGGCGATGCTGCGCTGCACGGTCGCCCTGCAACCCCGCTGATCTTCTGCCGATAGGTCTCGAGCTTGAAGCTGCGCTCCGCCTGGCGTTGCGCGAAGATCGCCGCCTGCAACGAAAGCGCGGGGTCGAGGCCGGTATAGGTGAACGCCTGGCCCTCGGCCTCCGCCTGCAGGCGGGAGACCTCGGCCTGGAGGCTGGCGACCTGAACCGCCAGCGCGCCGACATCCGCGGCCGCGAAGGTCGGATCGAGCCGTGCCAGGACGTCCCCGGCATGGACCGACTGGCCCTCCGTCACGTTGATCGCCCGGACGATCGCCGTCTCGAGCGGCTGGACCACGATGGTCGGCGAGCGGGCGACGACCTTGCCTTGCGCCGTGACCACCTTGTCGATCGGCATCAAGCCCAATGTCAGCAGGCAGGCGAAGAACAGGCTGGTGACTACCCAGATCGTGCCGCGCGCGGATCGCGGCACCGGCACGTTGAGGATCCCGGCGGACGGCGACTGGAATTCCAGGATGGCCGGCAGGGTCGGATCGTTCCTGCCGCCGCTATGGCTAATCGCCTTGGGCAAGGGTCGGAGCGAGCGCTGCATGGCGGGAGCCTTGGGTTTCGAGATGACGGTTCTGCTGCAGCCAGAGCTGGCGATAGATCGAGCACCGCTCGAGCAGCACGCGGTGCGGCGCGATGTCGACCACGGCGCCCTTGTCGAGCACCAGGATCTGGTCGCATTCGGTCAGCGAGGACAGCCGATGCGAGACGATCACCATCGTCCGGCCGCGCGCGATGCGCAGCAGGTTAGCGTTGACGATTGCCTCGCTCTCCGGATCGAGCGCGCTGGTCGCCTCGTCCAGGATCAGGATGCGCGGATCGGGGATCAGCGCGCGGGCGATCGCCAGACGCTGTCGCTGGCCGCCGGACAGATTGGGCGAGCCCTCCTCGATGAAGGTCTCGTAGCCGTTCGGCATCCGTTCGATGAATTCCTCGGCGCCCGCCAGCCGCGCGGCGCGCACCGCATCCTCCAGGGTCAGGCCGGGGCGGCCGGCGATGATGTTGTCGCGGACCGTGCCACGGAACAGGAAATTCTCCTGCAGCACCACGCCGAAGCTCTGGCGCAGATGGCGCAGATTGATTTCGCGCAGATCGTTGCCGTCGATCTTCACGAAGCCGCTGTAGTCGCGGTTGATGCCCTGCAGCAGCCGGGTCAGAGTCGACTTCCCCGAGCCGCTGCGCCCGACCACGCCGAGCATCGTGCCGGCGGGCACGGCGAAGCTAACCCGGTCCAGCGCCGGCACCTTGGTGCCGCCATAGGTGAACGTCACATCATCGTAGGCCATCGCGCCGCTGAACCGCGGCCGCAAGCCGCCCGCCGCGGTGTTCGTCTCCATGGGACGGTTGAGCACCGCGCGGCCTCGCCGATCGCCGCGCCGACCTCCTCTAATCCTCGATCAGCTTGGCGAGACCGACCAGCGGCTGTGCGACGCGCATCGACAGCATCATGAACGCGAACAGGCCGCCGACCGCGTAGCCCGAGGTGTCGTCAGCGCCATGTAGGCGCCGATCAGCACGATGCCGATCGACATGAACCGCTCGATCGGCGTCACGATGGTCTGCGGCCAGTTCGACAGCTTGCCGAACGCGATGCGCCATTTGCCGGCCTCGGCAACGCACTCGTCCCACACCGCCCGGCGTTGCGGCTCGAGCGCCAGCGACTTTACGGTCTTGATGCCGACGACCGTCTCGCCGAGCGCCGCGGCCTTGTTGTTCTCCGCCATGACGACCTTGCATAAGATCACGCGCAGCGGGCGGAGATAGGTCGAGGATGACCAGGGCGATCGCATCGAGCCCGCCAGCACCATCCAGGCCAGCATGGCGTTGAGATAGAACAGGAACGGCATCAGGACGAGCAGCGTGATCAGGTCGAGGAAGGTGGTCAGCAGCTTCCCGGTCAGGAAGTCGCGGACCTGTACACCGAGCCGATCTTGTGCATCGTTTCGCCGGCCGGATGACGCTCGAAATAGTCGAGCGGCAGGCGCAGCAGGCGGCCGAACATGTGCAGGCGAGCCGGGTGTCGAGCCGCATTCCCATCACCAGCACGATCAAACGGCGCGCATAACCGAGCAGCGTCTCATAGCCGGCCGCGATGCCGAGCAGCGTCGCGACATCGCCAGAGTGGACATAGCTGTGGTGCTAGCACCCTGTCCACCACCGCCATCACCAGCAGCGGCGGAAAGATCGTCAGGAAACTGAGGGTGAGCGAGGCAAGCCGATATCGCGCAGCGAGCGCTTCTCCTGCATCACGAGGCCGGCCAGCCAGCGCAGGTTAAACGGCGCGTCGTCGTCGGTCACGCCGCGCTGCGGGCGGATCAGCACCGCCTCGCCGGACCACACCTGCGCGAACGAAATTCGTCCACCGCGACAGGCGGCTCGCTGCTGGGTCGCTCGGATCCTCAGGAAGACCACTTTCTGGTCTGGTTCACCCGGTCAGCAGCCCGGCACTGCCGTCAGCGAACAGCAGCACGACCGGGCCGGTGTCCTGGAACCGGAGCAGCTGGCGCCAGCGCAGCCGGACCGCGCGCGCCCACATGCCGGAACTCTGCGCCCACGCCGAGAGCGATGCCGCGGAGGGCACCGTCTCGCCCGCCGCGCGCGGGTACTCGCCTGGATCAAGTTCCATGCCGTAGAACCGCGCCGCGACGATCAGCGCCTGCAGCCGAGGATCGGTCGGCTGTGCGGCCGCCCCTGTCGGAGCATCGGCGCCGGACGAGCCGGCATCCGGTCCTGACCTCACCACGCCGAGGGACTCGTCGTTCGAGATATCCACCAAAAAATCCCCCTGAGCGGCGTGTCGGGATACGGGAAGCGTCCCGGCCCTGTCAATTCAAATCAAATCGGCCCGTTCAAATCGGCCCGTCCGCTCGTGGCGGATTACGGAGCCGAGTATGGCGGCTACGAGCGGCGAGATCAAATATCCGTATGTTTCGCGCGCGGAAAATCAGCATCTCCGTCATCGCTCCCGCCATTGCTAGCCGTCCATCCGCCGCCAACCGCATCATTACGCGCCTGCCCTGGTTAAGGGCTGGTGAAACCCGAGCCGTCGGCAGGCGAGCACTAGCCGCGATTTGGCCGCTGGCGGAAGTGGCGCTATGCAACGCACCCTGCCGCTCCATCCGCCCCTCCTCCATCCCCAACGGGCACGTCATGAACATCCGCCACGCCCACGAAGCCGATCTCGCCGAGATCCAGTCGATCTACGCCCATCACGTCCTGACCGGGACCGGCACGTTCGAGGAGATCCCGCCCTCGGTCGAGGAGATGACTGAGCGTTTCCGGCACGGCACCGGACGCGGCTGGGCCTGGCTGGTGGCGACGGACGCCACGGGGGTGCTGGGCTACGCCTATTATTCGCAGTTCCGCGACCGCTCCGCCTACCGCCATGCCGCCGAAAACAGTGTCTACGTGCGCCAGGACGTGCGCGGCCAGGGCGTCGGCAAGCTGCTGGTGGCGCAGTTGATCGAGGACGCGCAGGCCCGCGGCTTCCGCCAGATGATCGCGGTGATCGGCAACTTCGGAGAATGCCGGCTCGATCGGCGTGCATTCCAGCCTCGGCTTCCGCATCGTCGGGACGCTGCACGCCGCGGGGGTAAAATTCGGGCGCTGGCTGGACGTGGTGTTCATGCAGCGCGCCCTCGGCGCGGGAGACGCGGACGTGCCTTCATAGGCTAAGAGGACAGCCGCGCCTCCCCCAGCCGGAACCGGGCACTGACGACAGGGTCCGCCGCCAGCGCGGCAAGGACTGCCGCCCGCCCAGCCTCGCTACAGACCGCGACGACCGAGCGGAAGAAGCCCACCTCGCCGCGAGCACGCGCCAGGAACAGCTGACCGAGCGCCCGCCCGACCGGCGCCGCGCGGGACGCAGCAAGCGCAGTCCGCGCCATGCGGTTGCGCCCCGAGCGAGAAACGCGCGACCGCCGCGCCGTCCGGCGCGACAGATCGCCTTCCAACAGGAGCGCGATCTCCGGCCCGATCGCGGCTCGGTTCGGAACACAACGGGGATTCGGGCGTCGATCGACCACGACATGACTGGACATAAGGATATGTTTATGTCATTGGCAAGTGGTGGAAGCGCTTCTCACAGCCCTGCGCGCCGCCGCCGAGCCGACCCGGCTGCGGCTTCTGGCACTCGCCGCGCGCGGCGCGTTCTGCGTAACCGACTTCACCGAGATCCTCGGCCAGTCCCAGCCGCGGCTGTCGCGCCACCTCAAGCTGCTTTGCGAGTCGGGCCTTCTGGCGCGCGTGCGGGAGGGGGCGAACGCCTGGTTCACCCTGCCCAGCGGGCCGGATGGCGCGCTGGTCCGCGATCTGCTGGCCCGACTGCCGGAGGACGACCCGGTGCTCGCCACCGATCGTCGCCAGGCCGCCCGCGTGCTGGCCGAGCGCGCCCGCGCGGCCTCCGAGAGCTTCCGCCGCCAGGGCGCCGACTGGGACGAGATGCGCGCACTCGACCTTCCGGCCGCCGCGGTGGAGGAGGCGCTGCTCGCCCTGCTGCCCGAGGGCGGGGTCGGCCGGCTGCTCGACATCGGCACCGGAACGGGGCGGCTGCTGGAGCTGCTCGGGCCGCGCGCCGACGAAGGGGTGGGGGTGGACGCCAGCAAGGCAATGCTCGCCCTTGCCCGCGCCCGGCTGTCGCGCGCCGGCCTCGCGCATTGCGCCGTGCGGCAGGCCGACATGTACCGCCTGCCGCTGGCCGATGCCGGATTCGACGTGGCGCTGCTGCAGATGGTGCTGCACTACGCCGAGGAACCCGCCGGCGTGCTGGCCGAGGCCGCTCGCGTGCTGCGCCCCGGCGGGACGCTGATCGTGGTGGACCTCGCCGCGCATGACCGCCCGGATATCGCCACCCGTCTCGCGCATCGCTGGCAGGGCTTCTCCGACGCCACCATGCGCGACCTGCTCGCCGGCGCCGGTTTTTCCCCGGCCCCCCAGAGCACCATCGCCGGACCGCTCACCGTGCGCCTCTGGTCCGCCCGGCTGCCGCACACCATTCCGCAACCAGCAGCCGTCAAGATCGCCCACCCCGCCCTCAGCTTCTGAGGCCCCGAGCTTCTGAAGCCTCGGGCTGCCGCTGAAAGAGAAAAGAATGCCCCGTCCCCACCTACTCGATGCGCTGCGCGACCAGGTGCTGCTCTGCGACGGCGGGATGGGCAGCCGCGTGCAGGGCATGACCCTGGACGTGGAGGCCGACTATCTCGGCAACGAGAACTGCACCGAGGTGCTGAACCTCTCCCGCCCCGACCTCGTGCGCGCCATCCATCACGGCTATTTCGAGGCCGGCGCGGACGCGGTGCAGACCAACAGCTTCGGCGGTTCGCCGGTCACGCTCGGCGAGTTCGGCCTGCAGGACCGCGCGTTCGAGATCAACCGCCTCGCCGGCGAGCTGGCGCGCGAGGCCGCCGAGAGTTTCTCCGATTTCCGCCACCGCTGGGTGATCGGCAGCGTCGGCCCCGGCACCAAGCTGCCGAGCCTCGGCAACATCGCCTACGACCCGCTGGAGGCCGCCCTCGCCGAGCAGTGCCGCGGCCTGATCGCCGGCGGGGTGGACGCGATCTTGATAGAAACCTGCCAGGACACCTTGCAGATCAAGGCCGCGGTGAACGGCGCCAAGCTCGCCCGTGCCGAGGCGAAGGCGGAAACACCGATCTTCGTGCAGGTCACGGTGGAGACCACCGGCACCCTGCTGGTCGGCCCCGACATCGCCGCCGCCGCGACCGTGGTGCACGCGCTCGACGTGCCGCTGATGGGCCTCAACTGCGCCACCGGCCCGCAGGAGATGGCCGAGCACGTCCGCTGGCTCGCCGCGAACTGGCCGGGATTGCTCTCGGTGCAGCCCAACGCCGGCTTGCCCGAGTTGGTGGACGGGCACACGCACTACCCGCTCGGCGCCGCCGAGATGGCGAGCTGGCTCGAACGCTTCGTCGCCGAGGACGGGGTGAACCTCATCGGCGGCTGCTGCGGCACCAATGCGAGCCACATCGCCGCCCTTGATGCGATGCTGAGGAAGCGCGGCGAGTTCCGCCCGGCGCCAGTTGCCCGCAAGCCGGTGTGGATGCCGTCGGTCGCCAGCCTCTACCAGCAGGTGCCGCTGCGCCAGGAGAACAGCTATTTCTCCATCGGCGAGCGTTGCAACGCCAACGGCTCGAAGAAGTGGCGCGAGGCGCAGGAGAAGGGCGACTGGGACGGCTGCGTCGCGATCGGGCGCGAGCAGATCGGCGAAGGCTCCAACAGCCTCGACGTCTGCACCGCCTTCGTCGGCCGCGACGAGATTGCCGAGATGAACGAGGTGATCCGCCGCTTCACCGCCTCGGTGAATTCGCCGCTGGTGATCGACAGCACCGAGACGCCGGTGATCGAGGCGGCGCTGAAGCTGCACGGCGGCAAGCCGATCATCAACTCGATCAACTTCGAGGACGGCGAACGCGCCGCCACCGACCGGCTGATCCTCGCCAAGAAGTTCGGCACGGCGGTGATCGCGCTGACAATCGACGAGGAGGGCATGGCAAAGACCGCCGAGGGCAAGCTCGCGGTGGCGCGCCGGCTGGTCGATTTCGCCTGCAACCGTCATGGCCTGCCGCAATCGGACCTGCTGATCGACCCGCTCACCTTCACCATCGCCACCGGCAACGAGGACGACCGCAAGCTCGGGCAATGGACCTTGGAGGGGATCAGGATGATCCGGGACGAGTTTCCCGACATCCAGATCATCCTCGGCCTGTCCAACATCAGCTTCGGCCTCAACCCGGCGGCACGCGCCGTGCTGAACAGTGTCTTCCTGGATCACGCGGTGCGCGCCGGGATGTCGGGCGCGATCGTGCACGTATCAAAGATCCGCCCGCTGCATCTGCTCGCGCCGGAGGAGGTGCAGGTCGCGGAGGATCTGATCTTCGACCGCCGCCGCGAGGGCTACGACCCGCTGCAGAAGCTGCTGGAGATCTTCGCGGACCGCAAGCTGGCGGATGCCACGGTGAAGAAGCGCGCCGAGACGGTCGAGGGACGGCTGAAGGATCGCATCGTCGATGGCGACCGCAAGGGTCTCACCGACGAGCTCGATCAGGCGCTGGAAAGAATGCCGGCGCTCGACATCATCAACAACGTCCTGCTCGACGGCATGAAGGTGGTGGGCGAGCTGTTCGGCGCCGGCAAGATGCAGCTCCCCTTCGTGCTGCAGAGCGCCGAGACGATGAAGGCGGCCGTCGCCTATCTCGAACCGTTCATGGAGCGCGTCGAGGGCCAGGAGAAAGGCACCATCGTGCTCGGCACGGTCAAGGGCGACGTGCATGACATCGGCAAGAACCTGGTCGACATCATCCTGACCAACAACGGCTATCGCGTCATCAATCTCGGCATCAAGGTGCCGCTCGCCGATATCCTGGCGGCGGCGAAGGAGAACCGAGCGCACGCCATCGGCATGTCGGGCCTGCTGGTGAAGTCCACCGTCGTGATGCGCGAGAACCTCGAGGAGATGTCGCGCCAGGGGATCGAGATCCCGGTGATGCTCGGCGGCGCCGCGCTGACGCGCAACTACGTCGAGGATGACTGCGTCCGCGCCTATGCGTGCGGCCGGGTCGCCTACGCGCGCGACGCGTTCGACGGGCTGCACCTGATGGACAAGGTGACGGGCAACGGTTTCGACGATTATCTGTCAGCCGTGCAGGCCAAGCGGGTCGGCAAGACACGCAACAACAGCCGCACGCTCGGCCAGGCGGACGCCCGCGCGTTCGCCCCGGTGGACGTCGCGGTCGTGCAGTCCCGCCGTCGGCGCCTGACGGGCGACGTGCCGGTGCCGACGCCGCCCTTCTGGGGCGCGCGCATGATCGAGGCCGCGCCGAAGGCGATCGTGCCGTTCGTCAATGAGCGCAGCCTCTATCAGTTCCAGTGGGGCTTCCGGAAGCAGGGCCGCAGCCTCGACGATTTCATCGGCTGGGCGAAGCAGGAGCTGCGCCCGGTGATGCGGCGGATGCTGGCGCTGTGCGAGGCCGAGCACATCCTCCGCCCGCAGGCGGCGTACGGCTACTGGAAGGCCGCCGGCCAGGGCAACGAGCTGATCGTGTTCGAGCAGGACGGCCAGACGGAAATCTGCCGCTTCAACCTGCCGCGCCAGCCGCGCCAGGACGGCGAGTGCATCGCCGATTTCTTCCGCGACGTGGACGACGGCGAGCGCGACGTGATCGGATTGCAGGTCGTCACGATGGGCCAGC
Source organism: uncultured Alphaproteobacteria bacterium (assembly GCA_963799825.1). Taxonomy (GTDB): domain Bacteria; phylum Pseudomonadota; class Alphaproteobacteria; order Acetobacterales; family Acetobacteraceae; genus JAFKFI01. The sequence goes on along the minus strand of CAWCYL010000004.1, from coordinate 727,819 downwards.
GGGCGAGCGAGGTCACGCGCGCCTGGTTCGAGGACAACCGCTACCAGGACTATCTCTACCTGCACGGCCTGTCGGTGGAGATGGCCGAGGCGATGGCGGAATACACCCACAAGCGCATCCGCGCCGAGCTCGGCTTCGCGGCCGAGGACGACCGCGAGATGGAGAAGATGCTCGGGCAGAGCTATCGCGGCTCGCGCTACTCGTTCGGCTATCCGGCGTGCCCGAAGCTCGAGGACCAGGAGCCGCTGCTCAAGCTGCTCGACGCCGAGCGGATCGGGGTTTCGCTGTCGGACGAGTGGCAGCTGCATCCCGAGCAATCCACCAGCGCCATCGTCGTGCTGAACCCGCACGCCAAGTACTTCTCGGTCTGACCGCTTCTCGGATCGGGGCGGCCTCTGCTACAGGCCGTCCACGAGAAGGGGATGACGGTTGGTGACAGGCGGGCGGCGCATGACCGGCCTCGCATGACGGGCCACGTATGACGGGCCTCGTATGACGGGCCTCGTATGACCCGGGGCGAGCGGCTGGCGCTGGGCAGCATCGGCATCGGCAGCGTCGTGCTGGCGATCAAGGCGGCCGCGTGGTGGCTGACCGGGAGTGCGGCGATCTACTCGGACGCGCTGGAGAGCACCGTCAACGTCGCGGCGGCCGTCGTGACATTGGTGGCGATCCGCCTCGCCGGCAAGCCGGCCGACGAGAACCATCCCTACGGCCACGACAAGGCGGAGTTCTTCGCCGCGGTGATCGAGGGCGTGCTGATCGTCGTCGCCGCGCTGATGATCTTCGAGCACGCCTGGGGCACGTTCCGCCACCCGGAGCCGCTCAGCACGCCGGCCGTCGGCCTGGCGCTCAACGCCGTGGCGACGGCGATCAACGCGGCGTGGGCCGCCCTGCTGATCCGCACGGCCCGCCAGACCCGCTCTCCCGCCCTGATGGCCGATGGCAAGCACCTCATCGCGGACGTGGTCACTTCGATCGGCGTCATCGTCGGCGTGGGGCTCGCCGTGCTGACCGGCTATTTGATCCTCGACCCGCTGCTGGCGGCGGCGACCGGGCTGCACGTGCTCTGGTCCGGTACGACGATGATCTCGTCCTCGGTGGGAGGGCTGATGGACGCGGCCCCCGCCGCCGAGATCGTCGAGCGTATCCGCACCCTGGTCGGCACGCACGCCGAGGGTGCCATCGAGGCGCACGACCTGCGCACCCGCCACGCCGGCAAGCTGACGTTCCTGGAGTTCCATCTGGTGGTGCCGGGCGCCATGAGCGTCGCGGACGCACACGCCATCTGCGACCGCATCGAGGCGGCGCTGAAGGCCGAGATGGAGCACCTGATGATCACCATCCACGTCGAGCCGGAGGGCAAGGCGAAGCACCAAGGCATCCTGGTCCTGTGATCCGGACGGTTCGCGCGCTGCTCCTTCTCGCCGCAATGGCAGCACCGGCCTACGCGCATCAGCGCGTAGTTTCCCTCAATCTCTGCACCGACCAGATGCTGGTGCTGCTCGCCCCCGAGCAGGTCGCCGCGCTCTCGCCGCTGGCCCGCGATCCGACGCTCTCGTTCGTCGCCGAGCAAGCGGAGCGAATGCCGGTGACGCGGGCCTCGGCGGAGGCCGTGCTGCGGCTGCGCCCCGATTTCGTGCTAGCCGCGCCGTACGGGGCGCAGACCACGCTCGGATTGCTGGAGGCGGAAGGCGTGCGGGTCGTCCGCACCGACCTCCCGACCGATTTTCCCGCGATTCGCGCACAGACAAGAAAGCTCGCCGCGCTGCTCGGCGTTCCCGCGCGGGGCGAGGCGCTGATCGCGGCGATGGACGCGAAGCTCGCGGCGCTCAAGCCGCCGGCCCATCCGGTGCGCGCGCTGGTGTGGCAGCCGCGCGGCTACACTGCGGGACCGGGCAGCCTCGCCGACGCGGTGCTGCGGGCCGCCGGGCTCACCAACATCAGCACGGGGCGCCAGGTCGGGCTCGAGATGCTCGTCCGGCTGCGGCCCGACCTGCTGGTGCTCCCCGCTCCCGCGCAATTCCCCTCGCTGGCGACCGAACTGCTGGACCATCCCGCGACGCAAGGCATCCCACGCCGCTTCGTCCCGCCCGCGCTGACCATCTGCGCCGGACCATGGACGGCGGACGCGGCCGTGATCCTGGACCGATGATGCGGGTGCTGTGCCTGCTGACGGTCGTGCTGTTCACCCTCGCGCTGCTGGTGGGCGATGCCGGCTTCGGCGTGCCGCACAGCCTCATCCTGTGGCAGATCCGGCTGCCGCGCGCCGTCCTCGCGCGTGCTGGTCGGCGGCGGCCTCGGCCTGTCGGGGGCCGTGCTGCAAGGCGCCCTGCGCAACCCGCTGGCCGATCCCGGACTGCTCGGCATCACCGGCACGGCCGGGCTCGGCGCGGTGATCGTCTTCTACTGGGGCGTCGCGCGCGTCTTTCCCCCTGCGCTGCCGCTCGGCGGTCTCGCCGGTGCGGCGGTCGGCTGCGCGATGCTGCTCGGCTTCGCCGGGCGCGCGCCGTCGGGGCCGTCGCTGATCCTCGCCGGGGTCGCGCTGTCCGCCATCGCCGGCGCGCTGCTCGCCCTTGCCCTGGTGCTGGCGCCCAATCCGTTCGCGCTGGCCGAGATCACCTTCTGGCTGATGGGCGGGCTCACCGACCGCTCGCTGCACCACGTCGCGCTGGCGGCCCCACCGATCCTGCTCGGCTCGGCATTGCTGCTGCGGCTCGGGCGCGGCCTCGACGCGCTCAGCCTGGGCGAGGAGACCGCCCGGACGCTCGGCGTGCCGGTCGCCCGCACGTTGCGGCTGGCGGCATTCGGCACCGCCCTCGCGGTCGGCGCGGGGACGGCGGTGGCGGGCGCGATCGGTTTCGTGGGGCTGGTCGTGCCACACCTGCTGCGGCCGTTCGTCGGCGAGCGGCCGGGCGCGCTGCTGCCCGGCTCCTTCCTCATGGGCGCTGCGTTGCTGCTGGCCGCCGACCTGCTCGTGCGGATCGCGCCGCTGCCGCAGGAGCCGCCGGTCGGCGTGCTGACGGCGCTGCTCGGCGCGCCGTTCCTGGTGGCGATCGCGCGCCGGATCGCGCCGTGAGCGGCATCGCCATCCGGGCGGGCGCGATCCGGCTCGGTGCCCGCATCGTGCTGCGCGACGTGGATTTTTCCGCCGGGCCAGGCGAGTTGGTCGCTTTCTGCGGCCCGAACGGCGCGGGCAAGACCACCTTGCTGCGCGCCCTCGCCGGCCTACTGCCCGGCGGTCCCCGACCCGACCCGCGCCGCGTCGCCTACGTGCCGCAGGGCGCGCGTTGCGCCTGGGGGCTCACCGTCGCCCAAGTCGCCGCCCTTGGCCGCATCCCGCATCGCGACGAGGCCCCCGCCGCCGTGAACCGGGCACTGGAGGCTTGCGGCATCGCCCATCTGCGGGCCGCGCGGATCGACCGGATCTCCGGCGGCGAGGCCAGGCGCGCGATGCTCGCCCGCGCCTTCGCGACGGAACCGGAGATATTCCTGCTCGACGAACCCACCGCCGATCTCGATCCCGCCGCGTCGCACGCGATCATGGCGCTGCTGCGCCGGACCGCCGGGGAAGGACGCACGGTCGTCGTGGTGCTGCACGCGATCGAGCTCGCCTTGCGCTACGCGGATCGCGTGGTGGTGCTGTCCGACGGGCGGATCGTCGCCGACCGGCCGGCCGACCAGGCTCTGTCGGCTGCGGCGGCGGCGTTCGGGCTGCCATACGGGACCGATCCCACGCCCCGGCTGCTGCCGCCCGGCTCGCCGACGCCTAGGTGATGCGCCGGGCGCTCCTCCTCTCGGCCGCCGCGCATGTCCTGCTGGCGCTGGCCTTCCTGGTCGGCCCGCGACTGTTCCCCGAGTTCACGCGTGCTCCGCCGCCACCGGCCGAGGCCGAGGCCGAGATGGTGTTCGAGGATCCCGGCCAGACCCCGGCGCCCGCGCAGCCGCCTGCCCCGCAACCCGCGCCGCCGAAGCCACCCGCGCCGCCCGTTCCCGAGCCCCCGCCGCCGCCGCCGCCGGTTCCACCGCCCCCGCCTCTCGCACCCGAACCGGAACCCGCGCCGCCGCCGCCAACGCCCGCGCCCGAGCCTCCCAAGACAACCGCTGCCCCGCCCAAGCCAGAGCAGCCGCCCGAGCAGCCGGAGGTGAGATTGGGCGACGAGGCGGGCTCGACCGCCGAGATCAAGGGCGAGGACATTCCGGTCGGTCCCGATCCCTCCGCCCCCAACATCCCGCCCCGCTATCCGGCCGACGCGGCGCGGCAGGGCGAGCAGGGCGTCGTCGTGCTGCTGGTGAACGTCGCACCCAATGGTGCGGCGACCGGCGTGGAGGTCTATTCAAGCTCCGGCTTCATGCTGCTGGACCGCGCCGCGCGTGACGCCGTCGCGCGCTGGCGGTTCAAGGCCAAGAACGAGGACGGCCTGCCCGTCCCATCCCGCACGCTGATCCGCGTCAGGTTCAGGCTCGATTAGGAGGAAAATATGGTCCGCATCAATCGGGTGGTGACGCGCGGCGGCGATGGCGGGGAGACCTCGCTCGGCGACGGCACGCGGCTGCGCAAGGACGCGGCTCGGGTCGAGGCGATCGGCGGCGTGGACGAGGCGAACGCGGCCATCGGCCTGCTCCGCCTGCACACCGGCGACTGGTCCGAGACGGACGCCATGCTCGCGCGCATCCAGAACGATCTGTTCGACCTCGGCGCCGATCTCTGCGTGCCCGGCGAGGCGGGCGATCGGCTGCGCCTGAACGACGTACCGGGCGCACGGCTGGAGACCGAGATCGCGGTGATGAACGCGAACCTGCCGCCGCTCACCAGCTTCATCCTCCCCGGCGGCACCCCGGCGGCGGCGCACGCGCATCTCGCCCGCACCGTCACCCGTCGCGCCGAACGCACGCTCGTGCGCCTTGCCGCCGAGGAGACGCTGAACCCCGCGCTGGTCCGCTATCTCAACCGGCTCTCGGACCATCTGTTCGTGCTGAGCCGCGCGCTGAACGAAGGCGCGGACGTTCTGTGGGTGCCCGGCGCGAACCGCTAGGCCAGCTCGGCCGATCGCCTCAGCGCCTCAGCCGCGTGCAGCAACTCGACCGAGCCGGTGTCTTGTGGGAACTCATCGACCAATCGCCGCAAATCCGCGCACGCCGCGTCCGGGCGGCCGTTCCGGCAGTGCAGTTCCGCCAGTTCGGTCGCGGCTCGAAGCTCCAGGGCTCTCGTACCCTGCGCGTGCGCGACCTCCAGTGCGGCGCGAAACGATGCCGCGGCGTTCGTCGCGTCGCCGGACTGATCGAGCAGCCGGGCGCGCGTGAGACGGAGACGGGCAGGAACAGCTCCTCCCCGCCGCGGCTGATCCGCTCCGCCGCCTCATCGAGAACCTCTATGCCGGCCTTCGCCACTCTCGCTCGCGGCTCGACCCACAGCGAGCCAGCATAACAGGTGTGGCCGGAGACCCCTCGTGCCGACAACACGAGGGCCACACTTGACTGCAACACTTCACACAAATTATTTCCGTCATCGCGAGCCGTCTAAGACCGCGTAACGATCCATCGTGCCGACAATCTGGCAGCCACCCTTGATTGCCACGCCACCAAGTGACAGCACAATGACCCCGTGCACATGAATCCGCGTGAAGCGATCGACCACCTCGGCGCAGCAGCGATTGTAGGCTTGCATCACCTCCCGAAGATCCTCGGGGTCCAGCCGGGTCGACAATGCCGTCGAGCCGACCAGGTCGCAAAACACGATCGACAACTGCCGGCGTTCGGCATCCGCGCTCGCGCGGCCAGTCGGGTTCGGCTCGGCACCCGCGGGGCTTGCCGGGGTCCGAGGAGCCAGCCCCGGACCAGCCCGAAGGTCGGCGATCGCTCGCAGCAGCTTCTTCCGGTGCCCGAGAGTGACGCCCAGGGTCCGGAGATCGTCGTCCGTCAGGCCCACGAGGATGTCCTGGTCGATATCGGCGCCGACGAACTGCTCGGCATACTGGCCGAGGCCGAGACCGCTCAGCCACCGCTCGATCGACGTCATCTGGACAATGTGCTCTTTGCCTGGGCGATCGGCTCCCACGGTCATCTCCCGTTATCGACTTCGCCACTCGCCGCCGCAAGTGACGCAGCTCACAGCCGGGCTTCTCAGAATCTCGCCCGCACCCCCGCCAGAAAACCGGCAGGCGGCGTGCGATAGCCGTTCACCGGCTCGAATTGCGCGTCGGTGAGATTGCGTCCGTTGGCGAACAGCGCGACCTGCTTGGTGAGCTGGTAGGTGACGGTGAGATTGACGATGAAGCCCTGCTTCGACGTGCCGATATTGGCCGTCGCGAAGCCGCTGTCATCGACCAGGAAATCCTGGAACGGGCCGGTATACAGCAGCTCAGGCGCGATGGTCAGCTTGGGGATGGGCTGCACCGTCGCGGTGATCGACACCGTGTTTTGTGGCCTCCGCAGCAGCGCGCTCTGCGTGTCGGCGTTGCGCGCGTCGGTGTAGGTGTAGGCGACGTTCGCCGTGAGCCAGGGCGCGGGCCGCATGGTGAGCTCGGTCTCGAAGCCCTGGATGTGCGCCGCCCCAATATTGACCGCCGTGTAGACCGGCGCGAACACCGTCTGGATCAGGTTCTGCACCTGGTTGTTGAAATAGGTCACGCCGACCGTCGCGAAATCCTTGCGGGCGAAGGCTGGAAGGTCGGTGGTGAAGCCGATCTCCCAGCCCTGCGACCGCTCCGGCTTGAGCAGCGGATTGCCGACATAGCCGACCGAATCAACGCCGTAGCGGTCGAACAGCGAGGGCGCGCGGAATGCCGTGCCGTACGCCGCCTTGAGATGCGTCGCGATCTCGGGGATGTCGAGCACGCCGCCGAGCCGCCAGGTGAACGGCGTCTCGTTCAGCACCGCGTCCTGGCGCAACTGGCCGGTGAGGGTCAGCCGATTCCACAGCGTCGTCTGCAAGCCCGCGTAACCGGCGTCGGAGTCCATGTGCGCGTCGGCGTTCTGCGAATAGGGAAAGCCGAAGGAGGACGAGTTCACCCGCACCTTCGCCTCGTCGGCGATATGCTCGTAGCCGAACGTCAGGTCGGTGGCCGACAGCACGGAGGATTGGAAATAGTCGCCGAGATGAACCGTGTTGTTCCACTGCACGTCCGTGCGGTAGGCGTGATAGCGTGAATCGTTGCTCGCCAGGTTGGGGTCGAGCGGGTTCAGCGGTTCGGTGTAGTGCCGATCATCCTGCAGCCGGCCGACGAACAGGCCGGTCTCGACCGATCCGCCGAACAGCTTCGAGGTCGCGCCGAGCCGCCCGAGCAGCGAGTTGGCGCGCCCGGTGGAGTTGGCGTTGTCGAAGGTGGGCGAGCCCAGCGCGTTGAAGCCGAACACCGCGGTGCGGGCCCGCAAGAATGCCGAGAGCCGCGTGCCCTCGAATGGCGTGACGCCGAGATTGATCGTGCCGATCTGGGTGCGGAAGCCTTGCGGCACCCCGCTGTAGATCGACTCGCGCGTGGGCGTCGGATCGTAGCCGAGCTGCGACTGGCTCTCGAACGTCGCGGCGTAGTCCACCGGCCCGTTCACGCCGGACAGCGTCGCGTCCCCCAGGATCGCGCGCGGATAGCCGCCGGACAGTTCGGCGTTCACGTGCGGCCCCGCCTCGCGCCCCTGGCGGGAGATCAGGTTGATCACGCCGCCGATCGCGCCGGAGCCGTACAGCGCCGCCATCGGCCCGCGGATCACCTCGATGCGCTCCACGTCGGCGAGCGCGTCGAGGCCGAAATTGAACAGCCCCGACGAATCCGACGCGTCGTTCAGCGGCATCCCGTCGCGCAGCACCAGCACCTGGTTGGAGTTGGTGCCGCGCACGAACACGCTGCTGTTGCCGAAGCCGGACTGGCTCACGCGGATGCCCGGAATGGCGGACAACGCCTGCACGAGATTGGTGTAGTTGCGCACGCTCCATCGTCTGGCGATCGACCACCGACACGCCGGCCGGAATGTCCAGCACCGGCGTTGGCACGCGCGTCGCGGTGACGACGACGTCCTGCGACAACGGCACGGACGATGATGGTTCCTCCGCCAGCGCGGCGGCGGGCATGAGCAGCAAGGCAAGGGCTACGCGGCGCACGGGGTTCTCCGTCGGGCGGGAGCACGGCACAGGCCGGCTCCGGTTGCGGGACGACGGCCGCCTGTGGATGTCCCACTGCACCGGTGCTCCCCGCCCGTTGCGCGCGCGCAGTCTCGACGCCGGCCGGTCTCCTGGCTCGCGGGTCGTCGCCCGGCTCCGCCTTCTCGTCCCGTTCGTTGGGACAATGGCTTGTGGAACCGGGCTCGCCGCTTACAGTTGCGGGGGCAGCCGCGGATCGGCCGGCGATCTCCGGCGTTGCGCGTTCCCGTTTCAGCCCTTGCGGGCCACCTGCGTCTGGACCCAGAGTAGCCGGGAAGCGGGCGGCGGAGAAAGATGGTTTCTCGCGCGCTACAGAGGGAAACGATGATTCCGCGTATCGCATTCGAGCCCGACGCCCGCCCGCCGCTGTCCGGCATCCGCGTCGTCGACCTCTCCCGCCTCGTCGCCGGCAACATGGTCAGCCTGCAGCTCGCGGACCAGGGTGCCGAGGTCATCAAGATCGAGGATCCCGAGCGCGGCGATCCGCTGCGCGCCTGGCGCGTCAAGGGATTGAGCCTCTATTGGAAAGTCTATGCGCGGAACAAGAAGAGTCTGGCACTCAACCTGCGCCCGGCCGAAGGCAAGCAGGCGTTGGCCGATCTGCTCGCCACCAGCAACGTGCTGATCGAGAACTACCGGCCGGGCACGCTGGAGGCGATGGGCTTCTCCCCCGAGGCGCTGCACGCGCGCAATCCCGGCCTCATCATCGTGCGCGTCTCCGGCTTCGGGCAGAGCGGGCCGTATCGCGAGCGGCCGGGCTTCGGCTCGCTGGTCGAGGGAATGAGCGGATTCGCGGCGAAGAACGGTTTTGCCGATCGCGAGCCGGTGCTACCGCCGCTCGCACTCGCCGACATGATCGCGGGGCTGTACGGCGCCTACGCGGTGATGATCGCGCTGCGCGAGGTGGAGCGCGGCGGACGCGGCCAGGTGATTGATCTTCCCTTGCTCGACCCGATCGTGTCGATCCTTGGGCCGGACGCGGCGATCTTCCGGGTCAATGGCGAGCTCACCCCGCGCACCGGCAGCCGCTCCGCCACCACCTCGCCGCGCAACGTGTATCGCACGAGGGACGGGCGCTACATCGCCATCTCCGCCTCGATCCAGGCGATGACCGAGCGGCTGTTCCGCGCCGTCGGACGCGCCGACATGATCGACGATCCGCGCTTTCGCACCAACGCCGACCGGCTGCGCCACATCGAGGAGTGCGAGGCGCCGGTCGTCGCCTTCATCGCCGGCCGCACGCTCGACGAGAACATGGCGGTGTTCAACGCCGCCGAGGTGACGGCCGCACCGGTCTACGACATCGATCAGTTCCTTGACGACCCGCACGTGCAGGCGCGCGGGATCGTCGTCGAGGTGCCGGACGCGGAGATGGGCTTCGTGCCGATGCACAACATCGTGCCGCGCCTATCGGACACGCCGGGCAAGCTGCGGTTCCCGGCACCCACGCTCGGCCAGCACACGCGCGAGGTTTTGTCCGGCATCGGCTACGACGCGGCGCGGATCGACGCCCTGGAATCCAACGGGGTCATCAAGGACGCATGACGATGCACGCTGATCTTCCTGTCTGGCGCTCGATGCTGTTCGTGCCAGTGACGCGGCCGCGCTTCGTCGAGAAGGGTGCCGACGCCGGCGCCGACGCGATCATCCTCGATTTCGAGGATTCCGTCGCCCCCGCCGACAAGGAGCGCGCCCGCACGCTGCTGCCCGACGCGGCGAAGCAGGTCTCGCGCCGCGGCGCCGATGTGGTGGTGCGCGTCAACCGGCCGTGGCGGCTGCTGGTGCGCGATCTCGAAGCCGCCGTGATCCCCGGCATCGCCGCCCTCGCGCTGCCCAAGATCGAGAGTGCGGAGCACGTGCAGGCGATCGCCGAGATCGTCGACGAATTGGAGGCCGAGCGCGGCATCGCGCCCGGCACGGTGAAGCTGCAGGCGCTGGTGGAAACCGCGAGCGGCTTCTTCCGCGTCGAGCAGATCGCGCGCGCGCATCCGCGCCTGATCGCGGTCTCGATCGGCGCGGAGGACTTGGCGCTGTCGCTCGGCATGGTGCCCGAGGCGGAGGGCCTGTTCTATCCGAAGCAGCAATGCATCATCGCGGCGCGCGCGGCCGGCATCCTGCCGCTCGGCTTCATCGGCACCGTTGCCGACTACAAGGATCTCGGCGCCTTCCGCGCCACGATCCGCCGCTCCCGCCGCCTCGGCTTCATGGGCGCGTCCTGCATCCATCCCTCGAACGTCGCGATCCTCAACGAGGAATTCGCGCCGAACGCGGAGGAGGTGAGCCAGGCCGAGCGCATGGTCGCCGCCTACGACGAGGCGCTGGCGGCGGGGCGCGGCTCGATCGAGTTCGAGGGCAAGATGATCGACATTCCGGTCGTCGAACGCGCCAAGCAGGTACTGGCCCGCGCCGCCGCGATCCGGTCGCGCGCCGGATAATGCCGGGGCGCGCCCTGCTTGATCTGCTGCTCGCTCGCGTCTCCGACGCCGCCGAGGGCGTGAAGCTGTTCGAGTTCCGTCATCCGCAAGGCCGCGCGCTGCCGACGGCCGATCCCGGCAGCCACATCGAGATCCATATGCCGAAAGGTTTCGTCCGACAATATTCATTGCTCGACCCGTCCGGCGCGCCCGAAGCGTACCGCGTGGCGGTGAAGCGCGAGGCCGCGGGACGCGGCGCCTCGCGCTGGCTGCACGATGCCGCGCCCGAGGGTTTTCGCTTTCTGATCGGCGCGCCGGAGAACGGCTTTCCGCTCGCCGAGAGCGCGAGCCGTTCCGTGCTGATCGCGGGCGGCATTGGCATCGCGCCGATAAGCTGCATGATCTTACGCCTCGACGCACTGGGGCGCGACTGGCGGCTGCACTACGCCGCGCGTAGCCGGACCGAGGCCGCGTTCGCCGACGAGCTGACCGCGCACGGCGAGCGCGTGCGCCTCTACACCGACGACGCCACGCTCGACCTCGCCGCCGCGATCGCTGACGCATCGCCCGACGCGCACCTCTATTGCTGCGGGCCCCGCGCGATGCTGCAAACCTTCGAGCGCGCGACCGCCACGCGCGACCCCACGCGCGTCCACACCGAGTATTTCTTTTCGCGACACGAGCCGACGCTCGGCGGCTTCACTTTGGAGCTGGCACGATCGAGGCGCGAGCTGGCAGTCCCACCGGGACAAACCATTCTGGACGCGCTGCTCGAAGCCGGCGTGAGCGTGCCACACGCCTGCCTCGAAGGCCTCTGCGGCCGCTGCGAAGTTCCCGTGCTCACCGGCACGCCGGACCATCGCGACGAGTGCCTTTCGCCGGCGCGGCGTGCAGCGGGGCGCGCGATCATCGCCTGCCGCTCGGGGGTGATCGGCGACCGGCTGACGCTCGACCTCTGAGCGCCAGCCGGCACCTTCGTCAGAAACTCAGCGGATTCTGCACGACCGGCACCCAGCGCGCGTTCTTCACCACGGACAGGAAGGACTGGCTCGATGCGTGATGGTTCGTCGGGCTGAGCGACAGCGGCGGTCCCTGGAACATGTCCTCCCAATCCTTCATGCTCTCGAGCCCCGCGAGGAAGCTCTCGAGCGTCAGGTTGCGTCCGGCCTTGTCCAGCGCCGCGAGCGTGAAGTTCACGGCGGTGTAGCCAGCCTCGCCGAGATAGTTCGGGTCGATGCCCCAGGCTTTCTTGTAGCGCTCGGCGAAGGCGCGCACGTCGGGCCGGGGATCGTCGGGATAGCGGTAGACCGCCGGTGACATCGAATAGAAGCCCTCGGCCGGTCCGCCCGGCGCCTCCGCCACCGCCGTCGAGTAGGTCGCGAAATTGCCGCAGAAATCCACACCCTTCCAGCCGATCTGTCGCGCGGTCTGCAATGGAATGATGGTGTCCCGGACGATGGTGCCCATGACGACGAGATCGCAGCCGGCGTCGCGCAGCCTGGCGATCGGGGCGTTGAAGTCGGTGTCGGTCGGCTTGTCGGCGGCCGTGGCGGCCATCTTCATGCCCATCACGCCGAGCTGTGCGACCGCGCCGGCGAGCACGTCGCGGCCGTAATCGGTGTCCTGGTAGATCGCGCCGATGGTCTTCTTGCCGCGCTGCTCGACGAAGTATTTCACGCAGGCGCGCATCTGGTCGTAGTAGGAGGCGAACTGGCCGAATTTGTACTTGTTGAACGGCTCGTACATCGAGCGGGCGCAGGTGAGCGGGAAGACGTTCGGCACGTCCTTCTCGAACATCGCCGGCATCACCGCGTCGTTCATCGGCGTGCCGCCATTGCCCAGCGCGAAGAAGATGTCGTCGCGATTGAGCAGCTTGTTCATCGCCTGCACGCCCTTGGGCACGATGTACTGATTGTCCTCGATGATGAAGCGGACCTTGCGGCCGTGCACGCCGCCGCGCGCGTTCGCCTCGTCGAACGCCATCCGCATGGCGTTGGCATTGTTGACGCCCTGCACGGCGGTCACGCCGGACAGATCGGTCATGCAGCCGACGATGATCTCGGTGTCGCTGACCCCGCGCGTGGCGGCGGCTCCGCGGGCGATGGCGGGCATGGCCAGCAATCCTGCAGTGACCGGCAAGCACATGCCTGCGCGTGATCGAACGCGATGACGTCATTTTTCACAGCCTCCCTGTCGCGGCCGGATTGGTCCGGCCGTCGTGTTTTCGGATGCCGCAGCGCGAGGCGCTTCAGGGCAGTCCAGGTTCGGCGCGACAGGCTGCGCCAGGGCAGGCTAGCATGGCGGTCCGGGCGAGTTCAGGGAAAATCGGCTACAGAGCCCCCACCCACATCGTCATGCCCGTGCTTGTCACGGGCATCCACGCCTTGCGGGGTCGCCCGTCAAAGTCGTGGATAGCCGGCCTCCGCCGGCCATGACGTAGAGCCCGAGGATACTGGAAACCGCCCTACCGTCCCTGGAACCGGGGCGGCCGCTTCTCCATGAACGCCGTGCGTCCCTCGCGGTAGTCCGCGCTGTTGAACGCGGCCTCCATGTGGGCCGCCAACCCCGCCGTGTCGCGCTGGTCGGGGTCGCGCAGCACCTGGTCGATCGCGTGCTTCGAGGCGGCGAGCGAGAGCGGGGCGTTGTCGGCGATGGTGCGGGCGAGTTCCAGCACCGCGTCGGACAGTTCCTCGTCGGGCACCACCCGGTTGACTAGGCCCATCCGCTCCGCCTCCGCCGCGTCGAAGCGCTGGCCGGTGTAAAGGATCATTCGCGCGTGCGCCGGCCCCACCAGCGAGACCAGGCGTTGCACGCCGTCGAACCCGTAGGCGATCCCGAGCCTTGCTGCGGGAATGCCGAATTGGCTGTCCTCCGCCGCGATGCGCAGATCCGCCTGCATCGCGATGGCGAGCCCGCCGCCGAGGCAGAAGCCGCGGATGCGCGCGATGGTGGGCTTGCGGAAAGCCGTCAGCTTGTCGCGCCCGGCGTTGGTGAGCCGGCCGTACTCCTTCTGCGCGTCGGAATTGGAACGCTGCTTCTCGAATTGGCTGATATCCGCACCCGAGACGAACGCCTTGTTGCCCGCGCCGGTCAGCACCACCACGCGCACCGAATGGTCCTCGGCGAACTCGTCGAGGATGTCGCCCAGCCCCTGCCACATCTCCACCGATATGGCGTTCCGCTTCTCGGGCTGATTGAAGGTGATGAGGCCGACGCCGTCATCCTTGGCCGACAGCATCTTGCCGCCGGCGTAGTCCTTGGTGGCAACCATCTCCATCAGATCGCTCCCTTCGCGCGCATGTCCGCGATCTCCGCGTCGCCGTAGCCCACCGAACGGAGCACGTCGGCGGTGTCGGCGTCGGCCTCCGGCGTCGGGGTGCGGATGTCGCGCGAGTAGCCGCTGATGTTGATCGCCGAGGGCACCAGCTCGATGCCCCCGAGCTTCGGATGCGCCACGGGACGCGCCATGCCGAGATGCTTTACCTGGGGATCGGCGAACACCTGGTCGATCGTATAGATCGGCCCGCACGGGATGCCGGCGCCCTCGAACAGCTCGATCCAATGCGCCGCCGGCTTGTGCCGCGTGACCTCGCCGATCGCCGCGTTGATTGCCTTCCTATCCGCGCTGCGGCCCTTCTGGCTTTTCCACGCCTCGTTGGCCTTCCACTCGGGCTTCTCGATCGTGTCGCAGAACCGCTCCCACAGCCGCGCCGAACTGGCGGCGATATTGATGTGCCCATCGCTGGTCGGGAACACGCCGGTCGGGATGCCGGTCGGGTGGTCGTTGCCGGCTTGCGGGGCGACCTCCTTCGCCATCAGCCAGCGCGACGCCTGGAAATCCAGCATGAAAACCTGCGCTTCGAGCAGGCTGGTCTGCACCCAGCGCCCCACGCCGGTCGCCTCGCGGTCGAACAGCGCGGTCATGATGCCGAGGGCGAGGAGGTTGCCGGCGGTGAGGTCGGCGATCGGGATGCCGACGCGGACCGGCCCCTGGCCGGGCAGGCCGGTGATCGACATGAGCCCGCCCATGCCCTGGGCGATCTGGTCCACCCCGGCGCGCGGGCCGTAGGGGCCGGTCTGGCCGAAGCCCGAGATGCTGCCGTAGACGATGCGCGGGTTGACCTTCTGCACATCCTCCCAGGCGACGTGCAGCCGGTGCTTCACCGCGGCGCGCATGTTCTCGACGATGACATCCGCTTTCTCCACCAGCCGCATGAAGGCGGCGTGGCCCTCGGGCGATTTCAGGTTGAGCCGGATCGCCCGCTTGTTGCGGTGCAGGTTCTGGAAGTCGAACCCGTGCCGCGCGCCGCTGATCTCCTCCCCGCCCGTGTCCGGCGGCTCGATGCGGATGACCTTCGCCCCCCAGTCCGCGAGGTGGCGCACCGCGGTCGGTCCCGCGCGCGCCAGGGTGAGGTCGAGCACCGTGATGCGCGAGAGCGGCATGTGCGTCTCGCCCCCGAGCTGCTGTTCGGCGCGTTTCGGGTCCGTCGGGCTGTCCGGCATCCTGATCCCTCCCAAGACAAGCTGATACTCCGCCTGTCGCGCCGCGCGCTCAAGGGTGCCCCTGCGTTAGGATGCGCCGCATGGACCCGGTGGACCTTGCCCTGGTGCTGGCGCTCGACTGCTCGGCCAGCGTCACCTTCGACGAGTTCAACCTGATGGCGGGCGCAATGGGCGCCGCGCTGCGGGATGCGGAAGTGGTTGCCGGACTGACGGGCGGCCCGGCCAAGGCGAGCCTCGGCGCGCTGCTGCTGTGGTCCGGCGCGGGCGCGCAGGAGGTGCTGGTCGAGTGGACCCGCATCGACTCGCAGGACACGGCGAAGGCATTCGCCGATGAAGTCGAAAACGTGCCCCGCGCCGTCCGCGCCGGCGAGACGGCGATCGGCGAGGCGCTGCTCGCCGCATTGACCCTGCTCGCCCACCTCCCGGCCCGCGCGCGCCGACAGGTGGTGGACGTGATCGGCGACGGCCGCTCCAATGCGGGCATCGCCCCCGGCCCGGTGCGCGACCGGATGGCCGCCATCGGCATCACCATCAACGGGCTCTGCGTGCTGCACGAGGAGGCGGATCTGCTTGAGAGCTACACGCGCGACGTGATCGGCGGCCCCGGCGCGTTCGCCCTCCCTTGCCCCGACTATCCCGCGTTTGCCGAGGCGATGCGGCGCAAGCTGGTGCGGGAGATCACCGACCAGCCGATCGCGTGAGCCGCGGCCCTACACCGGGGCGCTGCGCGCGTCGTACCTGTACGCCCAGTCGTAGCGTCTCCGCAGCTTCTCGGGCGCCATCTCCCGGCGCATGTACTCCACGGCGGAAGCCGGATCGGTCAGCAGCCTGTTGTGGAAACGCTTGGTATTGTCCGATGAGCCGCGTACCACCCGCGCGGTGCGTTCCATCCGCGCGCGCTCGAAGCGGCGGAACGCGGCGGCGGGGTCGCCCGGCTCGGCGTCCAGGCAGCGGGCGATGATCAGCCCGTCCTCGAGCGCCATGTTGGCGCCCTGCGCGAGGAAGGGCAGCGTCGGATGGCAGGCATCCCCCATCAGACTGACGCGGCCCTCCGTCCATTGCGTCATCGGCCGCCGCCCCAGGAGCGCCCATTTGAACGGCGTGCCGACTGCCCGGATGATCGTATGCACGTCCGCGTGCCAGCCTGGGAAGTCTCCCGCGCATTCCTCCGTCGTGCCCGGCTCGTTCCAGGATTTCAGCCGCCAGTCATCCCGTTCCACCACGCCGACAAAATTCAGCAGCTCGCCGCGCCGCACCGGATAGGTGACGACATGGCCGCCCGGTCCCATCCAGTTGGTGCCCACGGGACGGCGCAGATGGACTGGAAGACGGTCCATCGGAACCAGGCCGCGCCAAGCCATGAGCCCGGTGAATTCGGCCGGCCCGGCACCGAACATGGCCTCGCGAATGGCGGAATGAACGCCATCCGCCCCGATCAGGGCGTCGCCTTCGACCTCCTCGCCGTCAGCCAGCACCAGGCCCACGTGGTTTTCCTGCTGTTTGACCCCGATCGCGCGGGCGCCGAGACGGATCGTGCCGGGCCGGCGCCGCTCCACGGCGTCGGCAAGGACATGCTGCAGGTCTCGCCGGTGCGCGGTCCAATAGGGGGCGCCGAAGCGCGCGATGCAGTCCTGGCCGAGATCGAACAGCGGGAACGTCTCGCCGGTGTTCCAGATGCGCGCTTCCTTCCCGGCGGCTTCGCAAACCACCTGCTCGAGCGCCGCCCGCAGGCCGAGTTCGATCAGCACCCGTGCGCCGTTCGGGCCGATCTGCACGCCGGCGCCAAGTTCGCGCAGCTCGCCGGCCTGCTCGCAGACAGTG
This sequence comes from uncultured Alphaproteobacteria bacterium, assembly GCA_963799825.1. GTDB lineage: Bacteria > Pseudomonadota > Alphaproteobacteria > Acetobacterales > Acetobacteraceae > JAFKFI01. The sequence goes on along the minus strand of CAWCYL010000004.1, from coordinate 710,950 downwards.
ACCGGATAGCCGCGTTCGATCAGCGCCAGCGCCGTGGTCAACCCGCCTGCCCCGCCGCCGACGATGAGGATCCTCGGACGGCTGGTCGATGCGGACATGAGGATGGTTCCTTGTTGCCGAGCCGGCTCAGTCCGGCTTGAGACCGCGGGCCGGCTTGAGACCGCGGGCCGGCTTGAGACCGCGGGCCGGCTTGAGACCGCGGGCGACAGCGACACCGGCTGGGCTCAGTTCGAGGCGCCAGTGGCATTGCAGCGCGCCCTCCGGCAGCCGCACGGGCTCGCGGATCAGGCCGTCGCGGAGGCAGGCGTCGAGCGCGTCACGGAAGGCATCGTAGCTCATCGTCCCGCCGGCCAGCGCCTGGACCCGCTCGAAGCCGGCTTCGATGTTGGGCTCGGAGATCGCGTGACGGAACGCGACCGCGAGCAGCCGGACGCGCGCGTCATCCACGGCGCTCGTCCATCATCGCGACGAAGCGATGGAACAGATGGTGGCTGTCCGCCGGTCCCGGACTGGCCTCGGGATGGTACTGCACGCTGAACACCGGGCGGCCGGTGCAGGCAAGGCCCTCGTTGCTGCCGTCGAACAGGCTGACATGGGTGACTTGCACGCCCTCCGGCAGCGTCTTTCCGTCCACCGCGAAGCCGTGGTTCTGGCTGGTGATCTCGACGCGCCCGGTGGCGAGTTCCTTCACCGGCTGGTTGGCGCCGCGATGGCCGCGATCGAGCTTGTAGGTCCGCGCCCCGAGCGCCAGCGCGAGAAGCTGGTGGCCGAGGCAGATGCCGAACAGCGGCAGCTTCGCGTCGAGCACGCCGCGGATCGCCGGTACCGCGTATTCCGCCGTCGCCGCCGGATCGCCCGGTCCATTGGAGAGGAAAACACCGTCCGGCTGGTGCCGGAGAATATCATCGGCGGTGGCGGTGGCCGGCAGCACGGTGACGCGGCAGCCGGCGGAGGCGAGGCAGCGGAGGATGTTGCGCTTGGCGCCGTAGTCGATGGCGACGACGTGGTGGCGCGGCGCGGTCTGCCGGCCGGTGCCGGCGGGGAAGGACCATTCGGTCTCGTCCCACTCGTAGCTCTGCGTGCAGGATACTCGCCGGGCGAGGTCCATCCCTTCCAGCCCCGGCCAGGCCTCCGCCTGCGCGCGCAGCGCGGCGAGGTCGAACCGCCCGTCCGCCGGGAAGGACAGCACGCCGCTCGGCGCGCCGCCGTCGCGGATGCGGATGGTGAGCTGGCGGGTATCCACCCCGGCGATCCCGGCGACGCCGCGCGCCCGCAGCCAGGTGTCGAGATGCTGATGCGAGCGCCAGCTGGAAGGCTCGGTCACGTCCTGCTGCACCACGAGGGCGCAGGCCGCGATGTTGGTCGCCTCCAGATCCTCGGGATTGGCACCGACATTGCCGATATGGGGGAAGGTAAAGGTAATAATCTGCCCGGCGTAGGAGGGATCGGTCAGCGTCTCCTGATAGCCGCTCATGCCGGTGTTGAAGCACACCTCGCCCACCACGGACTCGGCCGTCGTATGGACGCCGAAGCCGCGGCCCCAGAACACCGACCCGTCGGCCAGCACCAGCGCGGCGGTCGCGCCCAAGGGCGGGCCGGCCCGATGGTCGGCCGGCTCGCGCGCCGGGGCGGCCGGTCCGGGCGCGCGAGACAGGTCCGCAAGCGAAATGCCGGTCGCGCTGATGACCGCCGGCCAATGGCGGGACGGGATCGCGTGCGCCTGGCGCCATTTGCGCACGGCCTCCGTCCCCACTCCGGTCAGGCGCGCGGCCGCCTCGGCGCCGCCCAGCCTTTCGACGATCTCGTCAACGGTGACTGGCATGGGGCGAGACGTATGGGAGAAGACTTCCCGCCGCAAGTGACAACAAGCCGACCCGGAAATTTTGTCCGACACCAACGACTCACCCTATTATAGGGGACGTTTTTTTGCGCGGAGACGACGATGAGCCTGCGGGAGCAGTTCACGGAACAGTTGAAAGCCTCGATGAAGGCCGGCGACTCGGCGCGGACCTCGACGTTGCGGATGATCCTCGCGCGCGTGAAGGACGCGGACATCGCGGCCCGGCCGAAGGGCGTCCCGTTGGTGCCGGACGAGGAGATCGTGAGCGCCTTGCGCGGCATGGTGAAGTCCCGCCGGGAATCCGTCGATCTTTACCGCCAGGGCAAGCGGTCGGATCTGGTGGACAAGGAGGAGGCCGAGATCGCGGTCATCGAGCGTTTTCTCCCGCGCCAGATGGACGACGCGGCGATCGAGCGGGCCGTCGCCGACGCCGTCGCCGCGACCGGCGCCGCCAGCATCCGCGACATGGGCCGGGTGATGGCGGCGCTGCGCGAGAAGCACGCGGCGAGCCTCGACATGGCGAAGGCCGGGCCGCTGGTCAAAGCCCGGCTGGGCGGCTGATGGCGCTGCCCGCCGGGTTCCTCGAGGAGCTGCGCGCCCGCACGCCGCTGCCGGCACTGATCGGCCGCAAGGTGCGGCTGGCGCGCTCCGGCCGTCAGCTCAAGGGCTGCTGCCCGTTCCACGGCGAAAAGACGCCGTCCTTCTACGTCTACGACGATCACTTCCACTGCTTCGGCTGCGGCGCGCATGGCGACGCGATCAGTTTCGTCATGCAGAGCCAGGGTGCCGGGTTCGCCGAGGCCGTCGAGCAGCTCGCCGCCGAGGCCGGGTTGCAGGTGCCAAAACCCTCGCCGGCGGCGGCGGAGGCCGAGCGGCGCCGGCTCGATGTGCAGGGCGTGCTGCAAGCCGCGCAAGCCGCGTTCCAGCGGCGGCTGTTCCTGCCGGAAGGGCGGTCCGCGCTCGATTATCTGTTCGGTCGTGGCCTGTCCGAGCACACCATCCGCCGCTTCGGCCTCGGCTGGTCCGGCGAGGGGCGCGGCGTGCTCGCGACGGAGCTCGGCCGCGAGGGGATCGAGCCGCCAATGCTGGCGGAGGCCGGACTGATCCGCCCCGCCGAGGAGCTCGGCCGGTTCAACGATCTGTTCTTCAACCGGGTGATGTTCCCGATCCGCGACCGGCGCGGCCGGGTCGTCAGCTTCGGCGGCCGGACCCTGGGCGCGGGTCAGCCGAAATACGTCAACGGGCCGGAAACCGGCGTCTTTTCCAAGCGGCGGACGCTGTACGGCGCCGACACGGCTCGCGAGGCCGCCCGGAGCGGGGCGCCGGTGATCGTGGTCGAGGGCTACATGGACGTGATCGCGCTGCACCAGGCGGGCTTCGCCGGCGCGGTGGCGCCGCTCGGCACCTCGCTCACCGAGGAGCAGCTCGGCGAACTCTGGACCCTGACGCCGGCGCCGATCCTCTGTTTCGATGGCGACGCCGCCGGCGGCCGGGCGGCGCACCGCGCGGCCGAGCTGGCGCTCCCGAAGCTGGCTCCGGATCGGACGCTCCGCTTCGCCCCGCTCCCGGCGGGCGAGGATCCGGACACGATGATCCACCGCAAGGGTACTTCCGCTTTTCAAGCCCTCCTGGACGCCGCGCGCCCGCTGTCGGAGGCGCTGTTCGACCTGCTCCGGGAGGGCGCCGGCCAGGACTTGCCCGAGCAACGCGCGGCGTTCCGCGCGCGCCTGGAGGCGGCGGCACTCCGCATCGCGGACAAATCCCTCGCCAGCGAATACCGCCGCGTGCTGCTGGACAAGTTCTTCGCCGGGCGACGATCGGCCATCCCGCGCCGGGGGGCGGCCCGCTCCGGCCCGATCCGACCGGCCCCGCCCCGCTCTGCGCTGGACGGCGAGGCGGCCGTGGCCGAGCGCGGACGCATCCTGGTCGCCATCCTGCTGCGCCATCCCGACCTGCTGCACGACGTCGGGCACGCGTTTTCCGACCTCGTGCTCGCCACGCCGTTCGAGCGCCTGCGCCATGCGCTGATTGACTGGTCCGATCGCGTCGATGTGCTTGACTCACCAGCATTGATGGACCACCTGACCTCGGTTGGCCTGACGGCGGAAGCCGCGCGGGCGCTGGCGTCGGAGCCGTTTCCGCTGCCGGCCTGCGCCGCTTCCGAGGCCATGCCGGCGGAGGCCGAGGCGGGCTGGTGGCATATTTTCGGATTGGTGCATCGCGGCCGGCTGGAGGAGGAGGTGGCGGCGGCCAGTCGCGCCTTTGCCGAACGGGCGGACGAGGCGGCCCAGCGCCGCCTGATCGCCCTCTGTGCGGCCCGCGACGCGGTGCGCCGTGTCGAGCAGGAAGAGGCCGAAGCGTGACCGAATTGACCGAGCCCGCCCCGCGAGGGTGATAAGCCTCGCCGGGGACTGACCCGTTTGGGGGACGACCCATTTTTGGAGTGCCTTTAGCATGGCAACGAAGCCCGCCGCGTCCACCGACACCGTGACGGCCGACCAGGATGTGGAGACGACGCTGCTCGACGTTTCGGCGGCGGCGGTCAAGCGCCTGATCGCCCGTGGCAAGGAACGGGGCTACATCACCTTCGACGAGCTGAACGCCGTCCTGCCCTCCGACCAGAACAGCTCGGAGCAGATCGAGGACGTGATGGCCAATCTCAGCGAGATGGGCATCCAGGTCGTCGAGAGCGAGGACAACGAGGAAGGTGAGGCCCCGGTCGCCAAGGTCGAGAAGGCCGAGGGGGAGGCCGAGGAGGGCGCGGAGCCGACCGGCAACGTCGACGAGGAGAGCCTCGGCCGCACCGACGATCCGGTGCGCATGTACCTGCGCGAGATGGGCAGCGTCGAGCTGCTGTCGCGCGAGGGCGAGATCGCCATCGCCAAGCGCATCGAGGCCGGGCGCGACATGATGATCGGCGGGCTGTGCGAGAGCCCGCTGACCTTCAAGGCGATCATCACCTGGCACGACCAGCTCAAGGCCGGCCGGATGCTGCTGCGCGACATCGTCGATCTCGAGGCCACGCAGGGCGGCGGCGCGCCGCCCCCGGAGGCGACGGTCGAGACGCCCGAGGGCGAGACGCCCGCGTTCGAGGCGGCCGATGACACCGACGACGGCGAGGACGCGGAGGGCGCCGGCATGTCGCTCTCGGCGCTGGAAGAGAAGCTGAAGCCCGAGGTGCTGGCGACCTTCGAGGAGATCGAGCAGCTCTACAAGAAGCTGTACAAGATGCAGCACCGCCGCCTCGAGAGCATGACCTCGGGCGAGGAGGTCAACGCGCGTTCCGAGAAGAGCTACGAGAAGCAGCGCGAGGAGCTGGTCCACAAGGTCGAGCAGGTCCGCCTGCACAACAACCGCATCGAGGAGCTTGTCACCCAGCTCAAGCAGCTCAATCAGCGCCTCACCGCGCTGGAGGGCCAGCTCATGCGCATGGCGGACGGCAGCAAGGTCAACCGCGAGGAGTTCCTCAAGCATTATCGCGGCAACGAGCTCGATCCCAACTGGATCGACCGCGTCGCGGCGCTGCCGGGCAAGGGCTGGAAGCTCTTTGTCTCGCGGCATTTCGAGGAGATCGTCAGCATCCGCGGGCAGATCTCCGCGGTGGCGACCGATGCCGGCCTGCCGATCGCCGAATTCCGCCGCGTCTACATGACGGTGGGTCGCGGCGAGCGCGACAGCGCGCGGGCGAAGAAGGAGATGATCGAGGCGAACCTGCGTCTGGTGATCTCGATCGCCAAGAAATACACCAATCGCGGCCTGCAGTTCCTGGATTTGATCCAGGAGGGCAACATCGGCCTGATGAAGGCGGTGGACAAGTTCGAGTATCGCCGCGGCTACAAGTTTTCCACCTATGCGACATGGTGGATCCGCCAGGCGATCACCCGCAGCATCGCCGACCAGGCGCGGACCATCCGCATCCCGGTCCACATGATCGAGACGATCAACAAGCTGGTGCGCACCTCGCGCCAGATGCTGCACGAGATCGGCCGTGAGCCGGCACCCGAGGAGCTGGCGGAAAAGCTCGGGATGCCGCTCGAAAAGGTGCGGAAAGTGCTGAAGATCGCCAAGGAGCCGATCAGCCTCGAGACGCCGATCGGCGACGAGGAGGACAGCCATCTCGGCGACTTCATCGAGGACAAGGCGGCGGTGATCCCGCTCGACGCGGCGATCCAGGCCAATCTGCGCGAGGCGACGACCCGTGTGCTGTCCAGCCTGACGCCGCGCGAGGAGCGCGTGCTCCGGATGCGCTTCGGCATCGGCATGAACACCGACCACACGCTCGAAGAGGTCGGCCAGCAGTTCAACGTGACGCGCGAGCGCATCCGCCAGATCGAGGCCAAGGCGCTGCGCAAGCTCAAGCACCCGAGCCGGAGCCGCAAGCTGCGCAGCTTTCTCGACGACTGACGGCGGCTCGGGGCGCGACGGGTCGGAGACCGCGATGGAGCCCGTGGACCGCGTGGCCGTCACGGTCACGTTCCTGCGGATGGACCTGCCGCCCGCTGGCGGCGCTCCTGCCCTTCCGCCGGGCGCCTCGATGGTCCGGCTGGCGGCACCCACCGTCGCGTTCTACCGTTTCCTCTACGACACGGTGGGGGCGGATTACGTCTGGTGGCTGCGCCGCACCATGCCGGACGCCGAGCTCGCCACGTTGCTGCGCGATCCGCTGGTGTCGATCCACGTGCTCATGCGGGGCGGCGAGCCGGCCGGGTTCTTCGAGCTCGACGCGAGGCCATCCCCGGACGTCAATCTCAGCTATTTCGGCCTGATGCCGCACGCCATCGGCAGCAGCCTCGGGTTCCCGTTCCTGCGCCGCGCGGTCGACGAGGCATGGGCGCGGCATCCGCGTGGGATGACGGTGAACACCTGCACGGCCGATCATCCGCGCGCGCTGCCCACCTATATCCGCGCCGGCTTCCGCCCGGTACGCGCCGTCAAGGAGGTGTGGAACGTCCCGACCCGCCTCGGGCTCAAGGTACCGGACGCGCTCCGAGTGTGACGCGGCTTTCCCGAGAGGAACGTTCCTGTTCCTTGGTTCTTTTCATAGCGATATAAGCTGGATTCACTTACGCGATTGCTGAGTTTTATAAACACGCAGCCATCTGGTGTTCTGGTAGAGCAGTTGTGCCACTACGGCACCGACGATGCCGCCCGCCAGCATGAGGGCGAGCGAATGGACGAATGGAAGATGAATTACAAAGAAGCCTAGGAGAAATCCGGCCACGCAGCCGAGTCCTGCTAGACCCTTGGTTTCCTCGGCAGTCGGCCCGTCATGCCGCTCCGCGTAGCATCCGGTGCAAACATGAGCATCAAACGGAATCACGGTCCTGCAGTGCGGGCACGCCGCAGATACGGCCCCCAGTTCTGGTCTGATGTTGGATATGTCCCACGGTCCCGGTTGAACTGTGGGCGTAACCGCTCGGGGTTTGTCGTCCATCCGATCTTCTCACGAATCCCGGAAATTTCTTCTGAATTGGTTTCAAATTAGTTAATTTCCCGAGACCACCTCGGGCTGAGGGGCGCCGGCCGCCTTTCGGGTTTGACGCGCGCCTTGCGCCCGTTGCGCGGGGCGAGCGGACGCATCATGCTGCAGTCAAAACAACGACCCAGGGAGATAATGTATCATGCGCCACTATCCGTTTATCCTGCTGTTGGCGCTGGTCCCCTTCGTGGCGGGCGGCGCTCACGCACAGGTTCCCGACCCGGTGAAGATCGGCGTCATCAACGACATGAACGGCCCGTTCGCCGATCAGTCGGGGAAAGGCTCAGTGGTCGCGGCGCAGATGGCGGCGGAGGATTTCGCCGCCGAGGGCCGCGCGCCGTTCCAGGTAAAGATCCTCGCCGGCCGACCATCAGAACAAGGCGGATGTCGGCTCGCAGATCGTGCGCGAATGGGTGGACCGCGAGGGCGTGGCAGCGGTGGCCGATTCGGTGAATTCCAGCGTCGGACTGGCGATCAATCAGGTGATGCGCGAGCGCCACCGCACCTTCATCGCCACCAATGTCGGCACCTCCGACCTCACCGGCAAGTTCTGCGCGCCGACCACTGTGCAGTGGACGATGGACACCTGGGCGCTCGGCAATGCGGCGGCGCGCGCGCTGATGCAGGCGGGCGGCAACACCTGGTTCTTCATCGCCTTCGACTACGCGCTCGGCGCCGCGCTGGAGCGTGATGCGACCGAAGTGCTCAAGAGCCTCGGCGGCAAGGTGCTCGGATCGGTCAGGCACCCGCTCGGCACGACGGATTTTTCATCCTATCTCATCGAGGCGCAGTCGTCCGGCGCCAAGGTCGTCGCCCTCGCCGATACCGGATCGGACCTTGTCAACGGCGTGAAGCAGGCCTCGGAGTTCGGCCTGACGAAACGTCAGATGCTCGCGGGGCTGTTCACGCAGATTGTCGATGTCGATTCCATCGGCCTCAAGGACGCCCAGGGCCTGCTGGTCACGGAAGCATTCTACTGGGATCTCAACGACAAGACCCGCGCCTTCAGCAAGCGTTTCGCCGAGCGCTTCGGCGGCCGGGTGCCGACCGCCAATCAGGCCGGCGTGTATTCCTCGGTGCTCGCCTATCTGCACGCGGTGAAGGCGGCGAACACCATCGAGGGCGAGAAGGTGATCGCCCAGATGCGCGCAGCCCCGATCGAGGACGCGCTGTTCGGCACCGTCACGGTGCGCCAGGACGGTCGCGCGGTGCACGCGATGTACGGATTCCGCGTCAAGAAGCCGGAGCAGTCCAAGAGCCGCTGGGACGTCTACGAACTGGTTTCCACCATTCCGCCCGCCCAGGCGTTCCGGCCGATGGACCAGGGCGGCTGCCCGCTTGTGCATTGACCCGTACGCGCTAACCTCATCGCGCGGCAGCGAGGGGAGTGGGCGACATGGCGGACGATGAAGGGCACAGCCTGGAGGGTTGGCAGCACGGCCTCTACGACCAGCTGCGGGCCGCCGACGTCACCCAGTTCGCCTACGTGCCCGACGCCGGGCATCGCGTGCTGATCGACCGCTCGCTCGCTGACCCGGACGTCCATTCGGTCGCACTGACCACCGAGGAGGAGGGCGTGGCGATGCTGGCCGGCGCCGATCTTGGCGGCGCGCGGGGCGTGCTGCTGATGCAGTCGAGCGGCGCCGGCAACTGCATCAACATGCTCTCGCTCACCGTCGGCGGCCGCTTCCCGTTCCTCACGCTGGTCTCGATGCGCGGCGATTTCGGCGAGGGGAATCCCTGGCAGTTCCCGATGGGCCAGGCGACGCAGAAGGTGCTGGAGGCGATGGGCCTCATCGTCATGCGGATCGACCGGCCGGAGGACGTGACGCCGACCGTCGCGGCGGCGCTGACGATGGCGTTCCAATCGGGCTTCGCCGTCGCCGTCCTGCTGGGCCAGCGCCTCATCGGCGCCAAGAAGTTCTGAGGGGACCGCGTCATGGCACGACCGAAGCGGATGCAGACACAGGGCCACCCCGATCCGGTGCTGGACCGGCGCGAGGCGGTTCCGGCGCTGATCGAGCGGCCGCAGGATTTTCTTGTCATTGCCGGCCTCGCCGGGGCGGCGCAGGAGCTCACCTCGATCACCCAGGACGCCGCGCTGAATTTCCCGCTCGGCGGCGCGATGGGCGCGGCGGTGACGATGGCGCTGGGGCTCGCGCTCGCGCAGCCGAAACGGCGGGTGCTGTGCGTCACCGGTGACGGCGAGTTGCTGATGAACCTCGGCGCGCTCGCCACCGTGGCCGCGATGAACCCGCCCAATCTCACCATCGTCTGCGTCGACAATTGCCGCTACGGCGAGACCGGCAACCAGGAGACGCATACCGGCATGGGCGTGCGGCTCGACGCCATCGCCGAGGGCTCCGGCATCCCGGTGGTGTTCACCGTCAACACGGCGGCCGATCTGCCGGAGGGCCGGCGCCTGGTGAGCGAGGGCGGCGGGCTCAGCTTCATCCTGCTGCGGGTCAAGGAAGGCCCGGCGCTCCGCTTCAAGCGGCGCCTGGAACCGGCGTGGGTGCGGGACCGGTTCCGCGGGGCGTTGCTGGGACCGACTTGAGTGGCGGAATGACTTCCGCGCTACGCCGCAACGTGTAGGGTGGACTTTATCCACCATAGCAGGGCGGAATTCCGCCACGAGGCGGCGCAGGCCGGAAGCCATTTCGCCGCGCGCTGACTTGAGCTAGGAATGGGAAGCAATTTCCCACGGTCCTGCCATGCCTCGCCGCACCGACATCAACTCCATCCTCATCATCGGCGCCGGCCCGATCGTCATCGGGCAGGCCTGCGAGTTCGACTACTCGGGCGCGCAGGCCTGCAAGGCGCTGCGGGCGGAGGGCTACCGGGTGATCCTGGTGAACTCCAACCCGGCCACCATCATGACCGATCCTGGATTGGCGGACGCGACCTATATCGAGCCGATCACGCCGGAGATCGTCGAGAAGATCATCGCCCGCGAGAAGCCGGACGCGCTGCTGCCGACGATGGGCGGCCAGACCGCGCTCAACACCGCGATGAAGCTCGCCTCATCCGGAGTGCTGGAGCGGCACGGCGTCGAGCTGATCGGCGCGAAAGCGGACGTCATCGACCGCGCCGAGGACCGGCTGAAGTTCCGCGACGCGATGGCCGCCATCGGCATCGAGAGCCCGAAGAGCGCCATCGCCCACAGCATGGCGGAGGCCCGCGAGGCGCTCGCCGCGGTCGGGCTGCCGGCGGTGATCCGCCCCTCCTTCACCCTCGGCGGCACCGGCGGCGGCATCGCCTACAACCGCGAGGAATTCGAGCAGATCGTGTCGAGCGGGCTGGAGGCGTCGCCGACCACCGAGGTGCTGGTCGAGGAGAGCGTGCTCGGCTGGAAGGAATACGAGATGGAGGTGGTCCGCGACCGGGCGGACAACTGCATCATTGTCTGTGCCATCGAGAACGTCGACCCGATGGGCGTGCATACCGGCGACAGCGTGACCGTGGCACCGGCGCTGACGCTGACCGACAAGGAATACCAGCGGATGCGCGATGCCTCGATCGCGTGCCTGCGCGCGATCGGCGTCGATACCGGCGGCTCCAACGTGCAGTTCGCGGTCAACCCGGCCGACGGGCGGATGCTGGTCATCGAGATGAACCCGCGCGTCTCGCGCAGCTCCGCCCTCGCCTCCAAGGCGACCGGCTTCCCCATCGCCAAGATCGCGGCCAAGCTGGCGGTCGGCTACACGCTGGACGAACTCGCCAACGACATCACCCGCACCACCCCGGCGAGCTTCGAGCCGACCATCGACTACGTCGTGGTGAAGATCCCCCGGTTCACCTTCGAGAAATTCCCCGGCACGCCGGCGATGCTCGCCACCAGCATGAAGTCGGTCGGCGAGGCGATGGCGATCGGTCGCAGCTTCGCCGAGGCCCTGCAGAAGGGTCTGCGCAGCATGGAGACCGGGCTGTCCGGGCTCGACGAGATCGAGCCGCCTGGCGACGGCGGAGCGGATGCCTTCCGTGCCGCCCTCTCCGCGCCACGCCCCGATCGCATCCTGATGGCCGGGCAGGCGCTGCGCGCGGGGCTGTCGGTCGAGGACATTCACGAGGCCTGCAAGTTCGATCCCTGGTTCCTGCGCGAGATCGAGCGGATCGTCGATGCCGAGCGCGGGATCGCCGCCACCGGCCTGCCCGCCGACCCCGGCGCGCTGCGTCGGCTGAAGGCGCTCGGCTTCTCCGATCACCGCCTCGCCGAGCTCACCGGCCGCACCGAGGCCGACATCGCCGCGCACCGCGCGCGCCTCGGCGTGCGGGCGGTCTATCGGCGCATCGACACCTGTGCGGCCGAGTTCGCCTCCGCCACGCCCTACATGTACTCCACCTACGAGGGCGGCTACGGCACGCCGGTCTGTGAGGCCGACCCGACCGCGCGCGACAAGATCGTCATCCTGGGCGGCGGGCCGAACCGGATCGGCCAAGGAATAGAATTCGACTATTGCTGCGTCCACGCCGCCTACGCGCTGCGCGAGGCCGGGTTCGAGACCATCATGGTCAACTGCAACCCCGAGACCGTCAGCACCGACTACGACACCTCGGACCGGCTGTATTTCGAGCCGCTGACCGCCGAGGACGTCATCGCCCTGGTCCGCCGCGAGCAGGAGCGCGGCACGGTGCTCGGCTGCATCGTGCAGTATGGCGGACAGACCCCGCTCAAGCTGTCGCAGTCGCTGTCGGCCGCCGGCATTCCGATCCTCGGCACCAGCGCCGACGCGATCGACGTCGCCGAGGACCGCGAGCGCTTCCAGAAGCTGCTCAACGGACTTGGCCTGCTGCAGCCGGAGAACGGCATCGCCCGCTCCGCCGAGGAGGCGGAGGCGATCGCCGAGCGGGTCGGCTATCCCGTGGTGATCCGGCCGAGCTACGTGCTCGGCGGGCGGGCGATGGAGATCGTCTACGACCGCCACGGCCTGCACCGCTACATGCGCGAGGCGGTGAGGGTCTCCGGCGACAACCCCGTGCTGATCGACCGCTACCTCAACGACGCGATCGAGGTGGACGTGGACTGCATCGCCGACGGCGAGACGGTCTACGTGGCCGGGGTGATGGAGCATATCGAGGAGGCCGGCATCCATTCCGGCGACAGCGCCTGCGCCCTGCCGCCCTACACCCTCGCCCCCGCGACGGTCACGGAGCTGAAGGCCGAGACCGAGGCGCTGGCCCGCGCGCTCGGCGTCGTCGGGCTGATGAACGTGCAGTACGCGATCAAGGACGACGTGATCTACGTGCTGGAGGTGAACCCGCGCGCCTCGCGCACCGTGCCGTTCGTCGCCAAGGCGACCGGCGTGCCGGTGGCGAAGATCGGCGCGCGGGTCATGGCCGGGGCCAAGCTCGAGGAATTCCGCCTCGACGACCAGGCCATCGCGCCGCACGTCGCGGTCAAGGAGGCGGTGTTCCCGTTCAGCCGCTTCGAGGGCGTCGATACCATCCTCGGGCCGGAGATGAAGTCCACGGGCGAGGTGATGGGGCTCGACGCCAGCTTCGAGCGCGCCTTCGCCAAATCGCAGCTCGGCGCGGGCGTGCGGCTGCCGGATGCCGGCACGGTGTTCCTCTCGATCAAGGACGCCGACAAGAAGGGGCTGCCCGCGCTGGCGCGGCGGCTGGTCGAGATGGGCTTCTCGATCATGGCGACGCGCGGCACGGCGGGGCGCATCCGCGACGGCGGGCTCGCTGTGCGGGTGGTGAACAAGGTGCTGGAGGGCCGGCCGCATTGCGTGGACGCGATCCGCTCCGGCGAAGTCCAGCTGGTGATCAACACCGCCTCGGGGCCGCAATCGGTGGCGGACAGCTTCGATATCCGCCGCAGCGCGCTGACCCACGGCATCCCGCACTACACCACGATGGCCGGCGCGCGGGCCGCCGTGCACGCGATCGCGGCGCTGAAGGCCGGGACGCTTGAAGTCGCGCCGCTGCAGTCCTATTTTCGCGGTTCGTTCTGAGCCCCGTCGCGGCCGGCGCAATCCGGCCGCGGCGGGTTGCGTTTGAGCGCCCCAGCCCGGACGATCGAGCCTGCGTCCGACATTACTGAGGATCTTGCCGTGCAGAAGTTCCCGATGACCGCCCCTGGCCTGCAGCGGCTGGAGAGCGAGCTCCGCCAGCTCAAGGCCGAGGAGCGCCCGGCGATCATCCTGGCGATCGCGGAGGCGCGCACCCACGGCGACCTCAGCGAGAACGCGGAGTATCACGCCGCGCGGGAACGCCAGTCCTTCATCGAGGGCCGCATTGCCGAGCTGGAGGAGGTCGTCTCCTCGGCCGAGGTGATCGACCCGTCCGCGCTGTCGGGCGACCACGTCAAGTTTGGCGCGCATGTCCGCCTGCTGGATGAGGAGACGGAGAAGGAGGCCGAGTACCAGATCGTCGGGCTGCACGAGGCCGACATCAAGCTCGGCCGGCTCTCGGTGTCCTCGCCGCTCGCCAAGGCGCTGATCGGCAAGAAGACCGGCGACAGCGTCGCCGTCCCCGCTCCGGGCGGCGATCGAACCTACGAGATCCTCAGCGTCAAGTTCATCTGAGCCACGCGCGCCCTGGTCCGCCTCGCGCCATGATCGTGCTGGCTGACGTCGAGGCCGCCGCCGCGCGCATCGCTGGCCGTGTGCTCCGCACTCCCATGATCCACAGCGACGCGCTGTCGCGCGTGACCGGCGCCGAGGTGGTGCTCAAGCTCGAGAACCTGCAGCCAACCGGAGCCTTCAAGGAGCGTGGCGCGGCCAATCGGCTGGCGTTGCTCACCGCCGCCGAGCGCCGGTCGGGCGTGATCGCCATGTCGGCCGGCAACCACGCCCAGGCGGTCGCGCGCCACGCAAGCCTGCTCGGCATCGCGGCGACGATCGTGATGCCGCGTTTCACGCCCGCTACCAAGGTGACGCGCACCGCCGCCTGGGGTGCGGAGATCGTGCTGCACGGCGCGACCCTCGCCGAGGCCGCCGCGCACGCGCACGCGTTGGCCGCCGAGCAGGGCCTGGTGTTCATCCACCCGTACGACGATCCCGCGGTAATCGCGGGACAGGGCACGCTGGTGCTCGAAATGCTGCAGGACGCCCCCGATCTGGACGCGCTGATCATTCCGGTGGGCGGCGGCGGGCTGCTGGCCGGCTGCGCGGTCGCCGCGACGTCGCTGCGGCCGGGCATCGCCGTGTTCGGCGCCGAGGTGGAGGCTTACGCCGCGATGGCGCAACGCCTCGCCGGCCAGCAGGTCGATGTCGGTGGCGCCACCATTGCCGAGGGCATTGCCGTGCGCGACATCGGCGAGACGCCGCTCGCCGCGATCCGCGAGCACGCGGCGGGGGTGCTGACCGCCTCGGAGCACGCCATCGAGGAGGCCGTCGGCCTGCTCGCCGAGGGTGCCAAGATCGTCGCCGAGGGCGCCGGCGCGGCAGGGCTCGCGGTGCTGCTCGCCGATCCGACGCGGTTCCGTGGCAAGCGCGTCGGGCTCCCCATCACGGGCGGCAACATCGACGCGCGCATCCTGTCCAACGTGCTGCTGCGCAACCTGCTGCGCGACGGAAGGCTGCTGCGTCTGCACCTGCAGATCCCCGACCGCCCCGGCGTGCTGGCCGACATCGCCGGCAAGATCGGCGCGAGCGGCGGCAACATCATCGAGGTGTCGCATCAGCGCCTGTTCGCCGCCTCCAGCGTGCAGGCCGCCGAGCTCGAGGTGATGGTCGAGGCGCGCGACCCGGTCCATGCCGACGCGATCGTGGCGGCGCTGGCGGAGACCTATGTGGTCCGGCGTATATAATTGTCAATTTGCAACGTTTAGCGCGTGCGAGGGCCGCGCGACGTCAGGCGCCCCAAAGCGGCGGCGGCCAGGGGGGCAGGCAGGGCGGCGGCTTGGCGGCGGAGGCCGGGCGCCGCCGGGGCGGCGCGGTGGCCGGCGATTCGGGCGGCCTCGCCCGCTCCGGTCGCGCCAATCGCGGTCGCGGCGACCGGGGCGGCTTGGGCCGCTTCGGCGGCAGGCGCAGCACCTCGGGCAGCGGATCGGGGGTCAGCTTGCGCCACAGCGGCCGCAGCAGCCGCCCTGCCCGCGGCGACGCGGCCAGCAGCGCCCGCATCTCGGGATCGTCCAGCAGCTCGCGCAGCGGGGCGACAAAATGCACCAGTCGGTATCGCAACAGCACCGGCCCAGGCGGAATGCGCGGCGGCCGGCGCACCGGGGTCGAGCGGTCGGATGCCCGGCGCGGGGCGCCGCAGTTCGCGGCCGGGGCGAGCGTCCCGGCCGCGAAGCGCGCATGAAGGGCGGCGAGCCGCCGCAGCGTGCGCCCGAGATAGCTCCAGAGCGGCACCGCCATCGCCGCCAGCGTGTCCTCCCTCGGCCGGATGCCCTCGGTCATCGCCCGCTTCAATCCCTCGATGAAGCGGGAGAAGCGGTGGATCACGCCGGTCGGGGGCGGGGCGTCGGCAGGCATGGGTGGTTATAGCGTTAGTTAGCCAGACTGTCAACAGTTAGAGCCGTGCCGCTTCAATTTGGCCTATCTCCGTCATCGCGAGCCGGCGCAGCCGGCGCAGCCGGCGTGGCGATCCATCGCGCCCACAAATCCAGCCAAACGCAATCATGGTCTAGTGGTAAAAACCATGCGCTGGGTACCCGACACGGCAGCGACGGAATGGGAACCGGTAAGCGGACGTCAACGGTGCCAGCGATCCGGGTCAGTGGCCTGCCCCGAGATAGGTGGCGATCTGCCAAATGTTTCCCCAACTGTCAGTAACCGTAGCGCGTCGATCTCCCCACGGCATATCACTTGGAGGCTCGACAATCTCAGCGCCCGCCCTGGTCGCCGATTGGAATGTCGCATCCGTATCGGCGACATAGACGTAGAGCATTCCGGGCATGGAGGGTCTCAGTCCTCCGCCATCACTGACCATTATGATCGAATCGCCTACCTTCAGCTCGACCGGCCGGTCTGGCACGTGGTCACCCTGCGCATCGAACACAACGCGAATAAACTCGACGAGCCCGGCAACATCGGACGCAATCAAGCGCGGAGTTACGGTGTGACGGCCTTCCCGCAAGTAATTGACCATTTTGCCCCTCCCGACTCGGAGGCGTAATGTCCGCTATCAGCACCAGATGCTCAAGGGCGGCCCTTCCGCTCACCACCAGACCCGGTCGTTCACGAGTTCACGATAGGTCTCGGCGGGTACCAAGCGTCTGATTTTGACCACTAGTTCCAGAGCACCATCAGCACGCCGGCGACGAAGGCCGCGACTTCGAGCACCTGCAGGTCGAATACCCATCGTGCGGGCGAAGCGGCTGTCTCGGAATGATTCTGGTTCATCGTGCTCCCCTCCTCCGGGCTGGTTTTCAGCCTCGGATGGAAGCTTTGCGTCACCCATGTCGACAGGGGTATGAACGGGATCACACAGGGAAGCCCGTCATGCCGAAGCCCGCGCCCCCCATCGCGCCCGCCGGCAAGCATGAGGACGAGATCCTCCGGCTGCTGGAGGGACACCGCTTTCTCCGCCGCCTGCCGCGCGAGGAGCTGCACGCGCTGATCCGCCAGGCCTCGGTGCTCGCCTTCGCCGAGCGCGAGATGGTGTTTGCCCAGGGCGATACCGGCGGGACCGTGATGGTGGTGGTGGAGGGCTACGTGAAGCTTTCCTCAAGCACCTTCGGCGGCCGCGAGGTGGTACTGGAGGTAGCCGGACCGGGTGCCGTGTTCGGCGAGCTGGCCGTCCTGAACGAGTGGCGGCGCGCCGCCGACGCCGCCGCGCTGTCCGCCTGCCGGCTGCTGTCGATCGACGGCAAGCAGTTCGTCCGCACCCTGGCGCGCGCGCCGGAAGCGATGTTCGAGATCATCCGCCTGCTCAGCGAACGGCTGCGCAGCGCCACCGAGCAGATGACCGACGGGCTCGACCTGCCCGCCCCGGCCCGACTGGCCAAGGCGCTCATGCGGCTGGCGGCGCTGCACTCGCACCCGGTCAAGGAAGGGCTGCGGATCGACTTCCAGCTCTCCCAGCGCGAACTCGGCGGCATGACCGGGCTTACCCGCGAGAGCATCAACAAGCACCTCGCGACCTGGCGCGATTTCGGGCTGGGTGACGCTGTCGGACCGCTACGTGACGGTGCTCAACCCGCAGCGTCTGCATGATCTGCTGCGCGACCACTCGCTCGAGGACTAATCCGTCAGCGGCGGCTTGCTAGGGACTGTCAGCTTGCCGTCCGGCCCGACCGGTTGGTCCCGGTTCTCGTCTGACTGTGGCCGCGGCGACAACCTGGGAAGCGTGCCCTTCGCCAGAGCCGCGCGCTGGCCCGGCATGTCTTGGTTCGCCACCCGCACGTTCTCGTCCTCGACGCCCTGGATCCGGCCGGCGGTCGGGCCGGGCTCGGCATCGGCCTTGTCGTTTGCACCCATGATCGGTCCTCCTGATCCGCCAACCCGCCGGGCGGCACACAGTTGCGCGGAACGGCGGACGGGGCCGCCCACGGGATGGGCGCGTTGCGCGGCATCGAGACGATCGAGCAGGGCGACTGCCTGCGCCTCGCCTACCAGGGCGAGACGAGCCATGCGCGGCGGCGGTCCGTCCGCGCTCGACCTTCTGGAGGACGAGATCGAGGATCGCTTCGGCCCCCTGCCCGACCCCGTGCAGGGGCTGATCGCGCTGGCGCGCCTGAACGTCGCGTGTCGAAGATTGGGCGTCGCGCGGCTGGACGCGGGGCCGGATGCGGCGCCCGTGACCCTGCGCGGGCCGGATGCCGGGAACCCTCCGCTCCCGCCGGAGCGGCGCGGCGACCGGCTCGTGCTGACGTGCGCGAGCCGCGGCCCGGCCGAGCGCATCGCGGTGGCCGAGAACCTGCTCGACCTGCTGGACCGCTGATACCAGCCGCCCGTGGCTCTGACCCTTCCTCGTCATGGTCGGCGAAGGCCGACCATCCACGACTTTCTCGCCGCGGCACTACGGCAGGGCGTGGATGCTCGGCCGTAGCCTGTCCTCGGGCGGGCCTTTGGCCCGACCCGTGGGCCGAGCATGACGGAGGGGGTGGAAAGGTCATCACAGACGGCGTCTGGGATGAGCGCCGCTACGCCTCGAAGCAGCGCCAGTTCACGGAGGCGATGCCCGGCCGCTCGACGAGATCCCTCACCAGGCGCAGCGCGGCATCGGTGCCGCCGCCGGTCCGGTACTTCACGTCGGTACTCCATCTGATGCCGCGGCTCGGGGTCGAGCCAGTGGGTCAGCCTGAACGACTGAACCCGCAATCCCGCCCCGCGCAACATCGCCCGCACCGCGTCCTCCGACGGTCCGCTGGCGGTCGCGGCCACGGTCAGGGTTCCGCGACGCTCCTGGGGAATGAAGGCTTCCGCCCAGCCGAGCACCGAGAGCGCCACGTAGCCGATGGCCGATGCGACGAGGCCGAGGCCGATCTGGCCGCCGCCGAAGCACAGCCCGATGACCGTGACGATCCACAGCGTCGCGGCGGTGGTCAATCCGCGGACCACGTCCCCCCGCCGGATGATCGCCCCGGCGCCGATGAAGCCGATGCCCGACAGGATGCCGAGCGGCAGGCGCATGACGTCCAGCCGGAACACCGAATTCCAGCTTCCCTGCGTGGCGACCAGGATCGAGTTGGCCTCCACCATCGCCAGCGCGGCGGCGACGCAGACCAGCAGGGTGGTGCGCAGGCCTGCCTCATGGCCGTGGCCGCTGCGGTTGAGCCCGAACGCCGCTCCGGCCAGCACGGCAAGCGCCAGCCGCAGCGCGATGTCGTCCCAGCCCAGCGCGTTGGTCATGCGACACCTCCCGCCGCGCGCACAAAGCCGCTTCCGCTTGCGCGGGTTTCGGCCTCAGATACCGGAGATCGAGCACAGGAGAAGCGAAAATGGAGATCAGGCCGACCGGCGGGACGCTGGGCGCGCGGCTGGAGGGCATCGACCTCGGCGAACCCCTCTCCGATCAGGATTTCCGCGCGATCCTTCGCGCCCTCGGCGCGCACGGCGTGCTGTGCTTTCCCGGCCAGACGCTCGGCGTGGACGCATTCGCCGCGTTCGGCCGGCGCTTCGGCGAGCTGGAGATCAACGTCGCCAACCGCTTCCACGAGCCCGGCCACCCGGAGATGATGATCCTCTCCAACATCAAGCGCGACGGACGCCCGCTCGGCGCGGGCGATGCCGGCCAGGGCTGGCACACCGACATGTCGTACAGCCACGACATCGCGCTCGCCAACATCCTGCACGCGCAGCAGGTGCCGCAGCGCGACGGCAAGCCGCTCGGCGACACGCAGTTCCTCAACATGCACGCGGCCTACGAGGATCTGCCCGCCGATCTCAAGACGAAGCTCGCCGGCCGCACCGCGACGCACGACTTCGCCAAGTTCTGGGACATGATGCGCGCCCGTCCCGGCAACACGCGCCCGCCGCTCACGGACGCGCAGCGCGCCAAGAAGCCGCCCGTCGCGCAGCCGATCTTCCGCGTCCACCCGATCACCGGACGGCAGCGTACTCTACTGCAACCCCGGCTACACGATGCGGATCGACGGCATGGAGGAGCGCGAGAGTGCCGAGCTGCTCGATTTCCTGTTCCGCCATCAGTCGCAGGAGAAATTCCTCCACGCGCATCACTGGACCCGTGGCGACGTGCTGATGTGGGACAACATCGGCACGACGCACAACGCGGTCGCCGACTATCGCGACGACGAACCCCGCTACATGCGCCGCGTGCAGGTCATGGCGACGCTGGACTATTCCGCTCTCGCGGCTTGAAGAAAGCCCCCTCCCCTTGGGGGCTTGAGCCGCGAAGCGGATCAAGGTCGGGGGGAGGGGGACGCTTAGGTCGCCATGTACCCGCCATCCACGTTGTACGCCGCACCCGTCACGAACGACGCGCGCTCCGAGCACAGCCACACCACCATCTCGGCGATCTCCTCCGGCCGGCCCATGCGGTGGAACGGCACCTGCGCCATGAGCTGCTCGCCGCGCCGACGCATGGTGTCCTCGGTCATCTTCGTCTCGATGTAGCCCGGACACACCGCGTTCACGCGGATCTTGTCGTCCGCATATTCGAGCGCGGCGGTCTTGGTGAGCCCGATCACGCCGTGCTTGCTCGCGACGTAAGCGGAAGACGTGGGCAGGCCGATCAGCCCGGCGATCGAGCCGGTGTTGACGATCGCGCCGCCACCCTGCTTCTGCATCTGCACCAGCTCGTGCTTCATGCACAGCCAGACGCCGGTGAGATTGATCGCGATCACCTTGTCGAACGCGTCCTCCGACCACTCGGCGGTCTTCTGCCCGGACGCGCCGACATAGGCGCCGGAGACGCCGGCGTTGTTGAACGCGCAGTCGAGCCGCCCGTACGCGGCGACGACCTTGCTCACCATCGCCGCGACCTCCGCCCCGCGCGTCACGTCCGCCTGCACGAACATCGCCTGCCCGCCGGCCGCGTTGATCGCGCCGATGGTTTCCTGCGCAATCGATTCCACGGCGTCCGCCACCGCGACCCGCGCGCCCTCGCGGGCCATCGCCAGCGCCGTCGCCCGCCCGATCCCGCCGCCGCCGCCAGTCACCAGCGCCGTCTTGCCATCGAGAATGCCCGGCATGAATTTCTCCCTCATTGATCTCAGGTGCTACCCGCCGGTAGTGTATCCCACGGGCAAGCTGAGGAAAGGGCTCCGATCAGGCCATGACGAACGGACCGCCCATCACGAACGCGACGCCGGGGATGCGCGACGAGATCCTGGCCTACAAGCGCGAGCGCATCCTGCAGGAGGCGGTCACGCTGTTCTACGAGCGCGGCTTCACCGGCACCACGCTCGACGACATCGCGCACGAGCTCGGCGTCACCAAGCCGTTCATCTACACGCATTTCAAGAGCAAGACCGACCTGCTCGCGGCGATCTGCCTGCCGACCATCCAGATGTCGCTCGACGCCGCCACCACGGCGGTCGAGAGCCGCGGCTCGGCCACCGAGCGGCTGCACAAGTTGATCGTGGACTTCACCCGAGTGGTCATGGTGCGCCAGCCGAACATCGCCGTGTTCTTCCGCGAGGAAAAGAGCCTGGAGCGGGCGGCGCTGGCCGAGATCAACGCGCTCCGCCAGAAATTCGACCGCGTGCTGTCCAGCCTTCTGGAGGAAGGCGTCGCCTCGGGCGAGTTCCACCTGCAGGACGTCAACCTGACCGCGCTCGCGATGGGCGGCATGATCAGCTGGGCCTACACGTGGCACCGGCCGGGCGGACGGCTCAGCGTCGAGGATCTCGGCGCGCGGATGGCGGCACTCGCGCTGCAGATGGCGGGGGTCAGCCCGCAATCCGCCATGCACGCTTGTTGAGGAAAAGCCTTTCGCGCGGGTCGTCGCCCGGCCCTCCGCCGTCATGCCCGTGCTCGTCACGGGCATGACGGCGGGGTAATCCTGGCCTGGTTGGGAAAGCTCTAATCAGGCCGCCCAGGCGTTCCTGAGTGCCACCGAGACCATTTCGAGCGCCGTGTCGGCCGCTGGCACGAAGCGCCCCATTGTCAGGAAGCCGTGGATCTGGTCGGCGAAGCGCATCCTTGTGACGTGCACGCCCTCCCGCTCCAGCCGCTGGGCGTAGGCCTCCCCCTCGTCGCACAGCGGGTCGTGATAGGCGGTGATGACCAGCGCGGGCGGCGTGCCGGCGAGGCTGGTGGCGCGCAGCGGCGAGGCGCGCCAGTCGGTCGCCTCCTTGCGGTCGTTGAGATAGAGGTCGATGAACCAGCGCATTCCGGGCGCATTGAGCAGCAGGCCCGAGGGCGTGCGCTCGTGGGACGAGTAACGGCCCGCCATGTCGGTCGCGGGATAGATCAGCGCCTGGAAGCTGAGCTTCGGCAGCGCCCCGTCGCGCGACATCAGGGCCATGACGGCGGCGAGATTGCCGCCGGCGCTGTCGCCGCCCACCGCGACGCGGGCGGGGTCGATGCCGAGCGCGCCGGCCTGCTCCACCACCCAGCGCGTCGCCGCGGCGGAATCATCCACGGCGGCGGGAAAGCGATGCTCGGGTGCCAGCCGGTAGTGGACCGAGACCACGACGCAGCGCGCGCCGTTGGCGATGCGGCGGCAGGCGCCGTCATGGCTTTCGAGGTCGCCGATCACCCAGCCGCCGCCGTGGAAATACACCAGCGCCGGCGCACCGCTCGCCGGAGCGCCGACGCCACGGTAGTAGCGCAGCGGGATCGTGCCGGCCGGGCCGGGAGCCTCCAGCGCGCGGATCTCCGCGACCTCGGGCGGATCGGGCTGCAGGATCGCGCGGCTCTTGGCCATCGCCTCGCGCGCCTCGGCGGGCGTCGATTGCTCGATCGGCGGCCGGCCGGCTTCGCGGAGCAGATCGAGGACACGCTGCGCACCGGGGTCCATTGCCATGCCCGTGCCCCCTACGCCGTCCATTCCAGGATCGCCGCAGCGACCTCGGCCGGGCGGTCGAGCTCGGCCAGATGGCCGGCACCGGGGATGGTTTTGACCTTGGCCGGACCGCTGATGCCTTTGGCGAACCGATCGGCGTAGCCGCGCGGCATGACGCGGTCCTGCTCGCCCCAGATCAGCAGGGTCGGCGCCTTGATCATCGGCAGCCGCTTCTCGAGCTTGGTGTTGCCCAGCGGCCAGAGATAGCGCGCGGCGGCCTCGCTGGCCCGCGTCTGCTCGATCGGCCACTCGACCGAGTTGGCGCCCTCGGGGATCGCCTTGAGCGCCTTCCAGGTCTCAGGATCGGCGCACATCAGGCCGGCCACGTTGTCGGCGCGCTGCGCCCAGGGGTCGGTCGCCGGATCGGCCTCGTCGAACAGGCCGAACGGCGCGATCAGGGCGAGCTTCCTCACCGAGTCCGGCCAGATCGCCGCCATCTCGGCGGCCAGCGCCCCGCCGACCGAACTCGCGGCGAGGTCGGCGCCGACCAGATCGGCCTTCACCATCAGCTCGCGAACCGCCAGCACCCAGTCGAGCTGGCTGTCCAGCACGGAATGGCCGCGCTCGCCACCGGGAAAGCCGGGCAGCGAGGGCACGATCACGGTGCGCTTCTCGGCGAGCTTGTCGAGGAAGGGCACCCAGCGCGGCAGCCCGCCGAACCCGGCGAGGAAGCCGAGCTTGGGGCCGCTGCCCTTGCGCCAGACGCGGGTGGAAAAGCCGTTGACGTCCACGGTCAACGTCTCAGGTTCGCTCACAGGCTACTCCAGCGTTTGAGTGTCACTCGTCATTGCTTTACCGTCATGGCCGTGCTTGTCACGGCCATCCACGACTTCGTGCAGCCCGAGAAGTCGTGGATGGCCGGCCTGCGCCGGCCATGACGAGCCCCCAGCGGCCTTTACTCCGCCGCGACCTTCGGCAGATAGGCCGGCACCTCGGCGCGCTGGCCGGTCTCCATCGGCTGCGGCCACCAGCGGTCCTCCCACTCGGAGAACATCGGGTGCAGTCTCGGCATCACCTTCTCGGCGAACAGCTTGGTGTTGTACTTGGCGAGATCCTTGCCCATGTTGCCGAACTGCAGCAGCAGCATGAGATGGCCGACATTGAGGTCGGTCGCGACCTCGCGCAGCTGCTCGACGACCTCATCCGCCGAGCCGACAATCACGTAGCCCTCATCCACGATCTGCTTCATCTCCGTGGGGCGCGGCGTGTTGCCGATGCGCGAGCCGCCGCTCGTGCCCGAGACGGTGTTGCTCGCCGCGCGCTGCATCATGCCCTGGATGCCGGCGCGCTGCGTCGCCTCGGTGGTGTAGCCCGGCGGGCTGGCGAAGCGCGGATCGACGTGCAGGCAGCGGCCGTAGAAGTATTCCGCGGCCTCGGAGTACAGATCGAACGCGTGCTGCCGGCTCTCGCCCACGCCGACGAATTGCAGGAAGCCCGCACGGTACGGGTTCCTGTCCTTGCCGATGCTCGCCATCTCGTCCCAGAAGCCCTGCATCGTCGCGCGCCCGGCCTTGAAGCCGTAGTACCAGAGATAGCAGTAGACGTAGTCCATCTCGGCGCACCAGCGCCACGTCTCGACCGAGCCGCCGCCCGGCACCCAGACCGGCGGATGCGGCCGCTGGATCGGGCGCGGCCAGATGTTGACGTAGCGCTGCTGATTGTAGCGGCCGTTGAAGGCGAAGGTGTCGCTGCTCGGTCCACGCCCGCATGATGAGGTCATGCGCCTCGTGATAGCGATCGCGCAGCATCGAGGGGTTCTGCCCGAACGCGAAGCAGGTATCCATCGGCGAGCCGACCGGGAAGCCGGCGATCAGCCGCCCGCCCGAGATGCAGTCGATCATCGCGAACTCTTCCGCCACGCGGGTCGGCGGGTTGTACAGCGCGAGCGAGTTGCCCATGACGCAGATCGCGGTGTTCGTCGTGCGGCGCGCCAGCGACGCGGCGATCAGGTTGGGCGACGGCATCAGGCCGTAGCCGTTCGAGTGATGCTCGTTGCAGCAGATCGCGTCGAACCCGACCTCGGCGGCGAACTCCATCTCGTCCATGAAGTCGTTGTACATGTGGTGCGCGCGTCGCGGGTCGAACAGCGAGGAGTGGATGTCGACCCATACCGAAGGGTTCTTCTCCCGGAAATCGTCGGGAAGCTCGGTATATGGCATCAGATGAAACCACATGAACTTCATGGCGGCGTCTCCAGCGTTATCGGGTCTCGAAGCGGCGTCGGCTCAGCAGGTCAGGATGGCGTCCGACCGCGCCCATTCGCGCCAGCGCGGCGACGGTGCCGATGAGGAAACCGTTCGCCGCCGCGAAGGGCAGCAGCTCGTCGCGCAGCAGCGCCTCGCCATCCGCGCCGAGGATCTCGCAGATCGCGGCGGCCGGCACCAGGCCGGCGGCTTCCGCCAGCATGACGCCCGACTTCGGTATGGCCCTGCCGCTCCGCCAGGCCGCCGGCGCGCGCCGCCAGCGGGAACACATGGCCGGGCGAGACCAGGTCGTCGGGCGTCGTCGCGGCGTCGCCGAGCAGCCGGATGGTGCGGGCGCGGTCGCGCGCCGAGATGCCGGTGCCGATGCCGACAGCGGCATCGACCGAGGCGGTGAAGGCGGTGCCCTTGGGGTCGCGGTTGGTCCGCACCATCGGCGCGAGGCCGAACCGCGCGACCAGGGTGGGCGCGAGGGCGGCGCAGATCAGCCCGCCGCACTGGCGGATCATGAAGGTGACGAGCGCCGGTGTCGCGAACTGGGCGGCGAACACGAGGTCGCCCTCGTTCTCGCGATCCTCGTCGTCGCACAGGATCACCGGCCGGCCGGCCCGGATGGCGTCGATCAGCGCGTCCGGCCGCGCGAAGGCGGGGAGACGAAGCAGGCCCGCATTGGGCGCGTAGGAGCCGGCGTCCGCCAGGACGGTGGCCTTCGGTCCCGTCGTGCTGCTCAAGGGTGAGGCCAGCGTTTCCGCGCCCATCACCGCCTCCCACGCATGTCTACTAATGAGTATTGGAGCCGCCCACGCGGTACGTCAACCACCGCCCGGATCAATGCGCCCCTTCAAGATACGCGGCGCGGATCTCCGGGCGGGCCAGCAACTCGGGCCCCGTCCCGGCCATCGTGATGGCACCGTTCACCAGGACGTAGCCGCGATGCGCCAGCCTGAGCGCCTGGAAGGCGTTCTGCTCGACCAGCAGGACTGTGAGCCCCGTCGTCCGGTTCAGCTCGCGGATCGCGCCGAAGATCTGCCGCACCACCAGCGGTGCCAAGCCGAGGCTCGGCTCGTCGAGCAGCAGCAGGCGCGGGCGCGACATCAGCGCCCGCCCGATCGAGAGCATCTGCTGCTCGCCGCCGGAGAGTGTGCCGCCGCGCTGATGGACCCGCTCCTTCAGCCGGGGAAACAGGGAAAAAACCTGCTGGAGCAAGGCGTCGAAATCGGCATTGCCGGCGACCTCGGCGCCCATCTGCAGGTTTTCGTAGACCGTCATGCGCGGGAAAATCCGCCGCCCCTCCGGCGACTGGGCGATCCGCTTGCGCATGATCGCGTGGGTCGGCAGGCGGGTGATGTCCTCGCCGTCGTAGACGATCGCGCCGTCGCGCGCCTGGGGCTGGCCGCACACCGTCATCATCAGGGTGGATTTTCCCGCGCCGTTGGCGCCGATCAGGGTGACGATCTCGCCCTCGTTCACCGTCAGATCGACCCCGCGCAGCGCCTGGATGGCGCCGTAGAACGCCGTCACGCCGGCCAAATGGAGCAAAGGAGGGCTGAGCAAGGTCACGCGACCACCTCGGCAGGCACTTCGTCCTCCTCGCCCTCGCCGAGATAGGCGGCGATCACGTGCGGGTCGGCGCGCACCTCGGCAGGCGTGCCGTCGCTGATCTTCCGGCCGTGGTCCAGCACGACGATGTGGTCGCTGATCCGCATCACCACGCCCATGTCGTGCTCGATCAGCAGGATCGAGCAGCGATCCGCGCGGATGCGGAGCAGCAACTGGTTCAGTTCCTCGCTCTCGCGCGGATTGAGGCCGGCGGCCGGCTCGTCGAGGCACAGCAGCACCGGCTCGATGCACATGGCGCGCGCGATCTCGAGCCGCCGCTGCGCCCCGTAGGGCAGCGCGCCGGCCGGATCGTCGGCGCGCTCGGTGAGCCCGATCGCGTCGAGCCAGAACCGCGCGCGGCCGATCGCCGCGCGCTCGGCCGCCGGATAGCGGCTCAGCCCGAGCACCGCGAGGATGCCGAAGCCGGTCGCCGCCATCAGCGTGTTGTGCTGTGCCACCAGCAGGTTCTCCAGCACCGTCATGCCGGCGAACAGGCGGATGTTCTGGAAGGTGCGCGCGACCCGCGCGCGGCGCGCGATGCGGTGGCCGGGCAGGCGCTGCAACGCGAAGCGGGAGCCGTCGGCGTGCGTGAGCGACAGCCCGCCGCCGGCCGGGCGATAGAAGCCGGTGATGCAGTTGAACACCGTCGTCTTGCCCGCGCCGTTCGGGCCGATCACCGCGGTGATCTCGCCCCGTCGCGCGGTGAAGGACAGCGCGTCCACCGCGCGCAGCCCGCCGAAGCGCATCGTCAGGCCGGCGACCTCGAGGAGTTCGTCGGCCATCGCTCAGCCCCACCCCATCATCCGCGTCCCATCATCCGCCCATCACGTCCTTGGGCGACCAGCTCGGCGGAAATCTCCCGCTTCCGGCCGAGAGCCACGGTCGGCGTGCGGCCGGACACCAGCCCGCGCGGGCGCAGCACCATGATGAGGACCAGCGCGCCGCCGAACACCAGCATCCGGTACTCGGCGAGCGCGCGGAACACCTCGAAGCCGCCGATCATCACCAGCGCCGCGAGCGCCACGCCGAGCTGGCTGCCGAGCCCGCCCAGGACGACGATCGACAGGACGATGGCGCTCTCGATGAAGGTAAAGCTCTCCGGGCTGACGAAGGCCTGGCGCGTCGCGAAGAAGGCGCCCGCGAAGCCGCCGAACAGCGCGCCGATGGCGAAGGCCGTGAGTTTCGTCACCGTGACGTTGATGCCGAGCGAGCGGCAGGCGACCTCGTCCTCGCGCAGCGCCTCCCACGCCCGCCCGAGCGGCAGCCGGCGCAGCCGCAACGTCACCCAGTTGGTCAGCAGCGCCAGCGCGAGGATGACGTAGTAGAGATAGATCGCGCGCCAGGTCGGGCTCGGCGGCAGGTGGAAGAAGTCGGAAAAACTGCCGGGGCCGCCGGCGGGGCTGAAATCCAGCCCGAACAGGGTGGGGCGCGGGATGCCCGAGATGCCGTTCGGCCCGTTGGTCAGCGACACCCAGTTGGTGATGACGATGCGGATGATCTCGCCGAACGCCAGGGTCACGATCGCCAGGTAGTCGCCGCGCAGCCGCAGCACCGGGAAGCCGAGCATCACGCCCCACAACGCGGCGAGCAGGCCGGCGATCGGCAGGCAGGTCCAGAAGCCGAGGCCGAAGGTGGTGGAGATGATCGCGTAGGAATAGGCGCCGACCGCGTAGAACGCGACATAGCCAAGGTCGAGCAGCCCGGCGAGCCCGACCACGATGTTCAGCCCCCAGCCGAGCATCACGTAGGTCATCACCAGGATGCCGAGGTCGAGGTAGTAGCGCTCGCCCGCTCAGCGGCACCGCGAGCGCCACGACCAGCAGCAGCGGTGCCACGTATTTGCCCGCCCGCGTCAGGCGCTCGGCGAAGGCGCGGTTCGCGTGCCTCGCGGCCGCGCGGCTCCGGCCGCGCCAGGCGAGCAGCAGCAGCCGCCCGACGAACACCGCCGCCACCGCGATCGCCACCGGGACCGGGCGGTACGTGAGATACAGGCCGTGCTCGCCGCTATCGGTCTTGAGCCCGATCATCGGTGCGAACAGGCCGAGTGCCACGAGCGCCGAGAGGACCGCGTCGCGAAGGGTCGAGAGGACCGCGTCGCGAGGGCCGGCCTTCATACCTTCTCGACGTCCGCCCGGCCGAGGATGCCGGTGGGCATGAAGATCAGCACGACGACCAGGATGGAGAACGCCGCCACGTCCTTGTACCTGGACGCTGAAATAGGCCGACCAGAACACCTCGATCAGCCCGATCAGCAGGCCGCCCAGCACCGCGCCGGGCAGCGAGCCGATGCCGCCGAGCACCGCCGCGGTGAACGCCTTCACCCCCGCGACAAAGCCGATGAAGAAGTCGATCACGCCGTAGTAGAGCAGGAACATCAGCCCGGCGACGGCGGCCAGCGCCGCGCCGATCACGAAGGTCAGGCTGATCGTGCGGTCGGTGTCGATGCCGAGCAGCCCGGCCATCTTGAGATCCTGCTCGCAGGCCCGCATGGAGCGGCCGAGCGAGGTGCGCGTCACCAGCCAGGTGAACACCGCGAGCACCAGCAGCGTGGTGACGACGATGGCGACCTGCATCCAGGAGAGCTGCACGGCGAAACCGCCGGTATCCATGAGCTGCACCCCGCCGGGCAGCAGCGCCTCCATCGGCTTGACCCTGGCGCCCTGGCTGACCTGGACGAAATTCTGCAGCACGATCGACATGCCGATGGCGCTGATCAGCGGCGCCAGCCGGAACGAGCCGCGCAGCGGGCGATAGGCCAGCCGCTCGACCGTCCAGCCATAGAGTGCCGCGATCGCGGCGGCGAAGATCAGCGTGAGTGCGAGGGCCAGCGGCACCGAGGTGATGCCGAGGGCGGCGAGCCCGAGCAGCGCGATCATGGACAAGAAGGCGCCCACCATGAAGATGTCGCCGTGGGCGAAATTGATCATGCCGATGATGCCGTAGACCATCGTGTAGCCGACGGCGATCAGGCCATAGATCATGCCGAGCGTGATGCCGTTGATCAGCTGCTGCAGCGCGTAGGCCACAGGCACCTCCTGACGCTTCAGCCCCCTGCCGCAGCAAACACGCCCCCCGCGCCAGACGCAAGGCTGATCGGAGCGTTTGACGCCCCCGTTGCGAGGCCCTAGAAGCGCGGGTGCAAACGCCGTGTCCGGGCCCTTCGGGTCCGGGTCCGCATCTCCCGGCGGAGGGGTGGCCGAGTGGCTGAAGGCGGCGGTTTGCTAAACCGTTGTACGGGGTCAACCCGTACCGTGAGTTCGAATCTCATCCCCTCCGCCAAATCTACGCCACAGTCCGCTGGAACGTCCGATGGCTGCCGACGCCACGACTGATCAGGCTGGGGGATCGAGCGAAAATGGATATGTGCCCCCATTTTCCGTCTCTCACCTCAGGAGTTCACTCCACACAGCCTATCCGTGACCGATCCCGAGAGCCGCCTTGCAAGCCTCGATGTCGACCGCATCGCCGTCGCTCAACCAGCCGACAATCCGGTCTGGCCGGATGAGTGCGACATAGCGATCGTGACGAAAGAATTTTGCAAGGTTCGCCACATCCCCGTCGATAAGAGGAAGTTCGAGCGCGTCTGCGAGGCGACGACCCGCTTCTTCGCAGCCTGCGTGAAGGACTACGGCGCTCCATTGATCACCCAAGAGCCTACGACCGTCACCGCCGATGACATCGGGAACGCGGGACCCGACCGGAGTTTCAGATTTTAACAAGTCCGATCGATCGTAGACCACGTCGAGCATCGACACCCGCCTCGTGACGGCGGGCGCTGAATTGCCGACGCCCAACAATTTGTCGCCCAACCATACCGCCGCGACCCGCAAGAATGTCGGCGCACTTTCGAAGCGCTCCATCGCGTCTGTCGTCGGTTGGACTACGCGATTCACATATCCCCTGCGCTCGTCGGCGTAGGAATCGAGCAGCGCATCGACATTCGCGCCAGGATCGGTAACGGCGCGCGCGAGCTTCCAGGCGAGATTGTGGGCGTCCTGCATCCCCGAATTCATGCCCTGGCCGCCCGCGGGACTATTGAGATGGGCCGCGTCGCCGGCCAACACCGCGCGACCGACCCTGAACCGCGGCGCGCAACGTTGATGCTTGTGATAGATTTGCTGCCAGAGTGTCTCGATCGCTGGGACCCCGAAGAGGCGCCGCGCAAGTCCATCGACATGCTCATCGATGGTTTGTTCATCGACGCTCGCGTCAACGGCGTCCGCGACTATCCGGAAGATGCCATCGCCGAAGCGGATGCCGACGACGAGCCCCTCGTCCAGCAGTGCAGGCCAGAACTCGGTTTGGTCCACCTCGGGAGGAACCCGCAAGTCCGCCAGCAGCGCGCGAGTCGGATAGGTCTTCCCTTCGAGCTCGAGGCCGAGCGTCTCGCGCACGACACTATGGGCGCCGTCCGCCCCGACAAGGAAGCCCCCACCCAGTTCGTACTCACCCTCAGGTGACTGAGCACGCAGCTTGATCCCGCGTGCATCCTGTTCAAATCCCAGAACCTTCGTCTCGAAGCGAATATCCACCAATCCCGTGGCGGTAATCGCGTCCAACAGAAGACGCTCCGTTCGATCCTGCGGTAGCGCTATGGCAAACGGCGTCGCGGTGTCATTCGTCAGATCCGTGAAATCGAAATGAACAATCTGGTCGCCTCTCGGGGCGCGGCGCAGCCGGACGTGTGCGACCCGGTTTCCCGCATCGACAAAACTGTCGAGGACGCCCCACTGCGCCAAAATCTCCAGAGTTCGCGGCAGGATGACGGTCGCGCGCGAGTGCGGGTCCAGTCGGGCTTTTTGTTCCAGCACCGTACTTTTGACGCCCGACCGCGCGAGCCCAAGCGCAAGCGAGAGACCGGTCGGACCCGCGCCGACGATCAGGACGGAAAGCGACCTGCCGTCGTCACCACTGCGACCCGCATCGTGCTTCGACATGCGCGCCTCCAATGTCTACCGAACGATCAACATCTTCCATATGGTAGACATTGTCAAGGGATGCTACGGGGAGTTCCGGAGGGCGCATGAATAAGGGAATCAAACCTCGGCGCCATCCGGTGGGCGGCGGATATCCCCGAGGAGAGGAGGCGCGTTCGCGTATCATCCGCGTCGCGATAGAAGCCTTTGGGATGCATGGCTTCGAAGGCGCTCCTACCCGAACCATCGCCGAGATGGCCGGCGTTAGTGCGCCCGCTCTGCAATATTATTTCGGGGGAAAGCAGCGCCTATATCTCGCTTGCGCGGAGTTCATCGCAACCACCATAGGGTCGCGATTGGGTTCCACTATCGCGGACGCGCAACAGACGCTTGCTAGAGAGAAGCCTTCAAGAAAAGACCTCGTGCTGCAACTACACGATCTTCTGTCAACGATTCTAGATATGTTACTCGAATCGGAAATGACCGAGGCTTGGACGTTCTTTGTCATGAGAGAGCAGGCACATCCAACGGCTGCTTTCGACGCAATCTTTGAAAGGACGCAAGGGCCTGTCATCCGGCTGTGCGCCGCATTTGTCGCCAGGCTTTCAGATCTTTCGGAGGACGATCCCCAGGTTACTGTCACAGCGCTCAGTTTATACGGTCAAGTCACATCTTTCAGATCCGGACGCGAGACCATTTTGCGAGTGCTTGGAACGAGAGAATTAAGCCACGCCTACGTCGCGGAGATAAAGTCCGTACTGTTTCGTCAACTTATGTATCTCGGCGATCCATAGCGCTCATCTTCGTCGGGTGTCGCCCGCCGAGGGCCCCTATCGGTCCGGCATTCACGCCGGCACCAAACGATGATATTTTCGTGCCGCATAGAGAGGTTCCAAGGATGCGCACGACAATCGCGCTGGATGACGAGCTTGTCGCCAAGGCTCAGGCCTTCACCGGCCTCAAGGAGAAGTCCAGCCTGGTACGTGAGGCCCTCAAAGCCCTTATCGAGCGCGAGAGCGCGCGACGGCTGGCGCGTCTGGGCGGCAGCGAACCTGATCTCAAGGCGCCACCGCGCCGACGAGCGACCGCGCGACGTGATCCTGGTCGATACGTCCGTCTGGGTTGATCATCTGCGCGCCGGCGACAAGGTTCTCATCGGGCTGCTCGATGCCGGAATGGTTTTGGGCCATCCTTTTGTCATCGGCGAACTCGCCTTGGGCAATTTGCGTCAGCGAGAGGTGGTGCTGAGCACCCTGGCGGACTTGCCCCATGCCGTCATCGCAACCGACACGGAAGTTCTGCATTTCATCGTTCGCTACGCCTTGTTCGGGCGTGGCGTCGGATATGACGATGTCCATCTCCTCGCCGCGGTTCGGCTGACAGCGGGGGCGAAGTTGTGGACAGACGATAAGCGGCTGCACGCCGTCGCCGTCGAACTGGATTTGACGATGGCGCTTCCACGGTAAGGGGATCGCGATGCGCATCACGTCGAAGGGCCAAGTGACGATTCCGGCCCGAAATCCGCGAACGGGCGGGTCTGCTGCCGCACACGGAAGTCGCGTTCGACGGCAAGGTCGCTCGGATCGTCCGCGCCAACGCTCGGAACAAAGATGGCGCTCGCCTTGTCGCCCATTTGCGCGGACGTGGTGACGTCGCGATGAGCACCGATGCCATCATGGCGCTGACCCGTGACGACTGAATGGCTGAGCGATCTCCTTCGAGATCGAGCTATCGCATCGACGCACTGACAAGTCCCGCACCGCGGACCGGGCTCGGCCGGCCGGACAACGCTTATGGAGGTCTCTCGTGACAGAGAAATTCGCCAGTTTTCCAAGTCTGCGGGACCGCATCGCCTTCATCACCGGCGGCGCGACGGGGATCGGCAGCGCCGAGGTGGAGCACTTCGCCGCGCAGGGCGCGCGCGTCGCCTTCGTGGATATCCAGGAGGAGCCCGCACGGGCGCTCGCCGCCCGCCTCAAGGACGCCGGGCACCCCGAGCCGTGGTTCCAGCGCTGCGACATCACCGATGTGGCGGCCTTGCAGGGCGCCATCGCCGATGCCGCTCGGTCGCTCGGGCCGATCACCGTGCTGGTGAACAACGCCGCGCACGACGAGCGCCACAAATGGCAGGACGTGACCGCCGCCTATTGGGACGAGCGGCAGGCGGTGAACCTGCGTCATCAGTTCTTCGCCATCCAGGCGGTCGCGCCGATGATGCGGGACGCGGGCGGCGGCTCGATCGTCAATTTCGGCTCGATCAGCTGGCATGTCGGTCAGGGCGGGATGCCCGCCTACACCACCGCCAAGGCCGCGGTCGAGGGCCTGACGCGCGGCATGGCGCGCGACCTCGGCCCCGACGGCATCAGGGTCAACTGCGTCATCCCCGGCTGGATCATGACCGAGCGGCAGATCACGCGCTGGCTCACGCCGGAGGCCGAGGCCGACCTGATGAAGGCGCAGTCGCTGAAGTCCAAGGTGATGCCGGCCGACGTCGCGCGGATGGTGCTCTGGCTCGCCGCCGATGACAGCCGGATGTGCACGAGCCAGCTGTGGGTTGTCGATGGCGGGTGGATGTAGCGGATCGCCCGCTTCCGCAGGCCCTCAGCTCAAGGCGACCGCGAACCCCCGCGCCGTGCCAGGCCGCGCCATCATCGCCTCGTACCAGCGCTTGACGTTGGGGAACTCGGCGAGGTCCACCTGGTGCCGCTCGTGCCGCCAGGCCCAGCCGAGGATCGCGAAATCGGCCACCGAGACGTCCGCGCCGCCGGCATACGGCACCTGCGCGAGCCGGCGGTCGAGCACGCCGTACAGTCGGCGAGTTTCCTTGGAGTAGCGCTCCAGCCCGTAGCGGCGGTCCTGCTCGTTCTCCACCTGGAGGAAATGATGCACCTGCCCCGGCATCGGGCCGAAGCCGCCCATCTGCCACATCAGCCATTCCAGCACCGGAACTTGTTCCCGCAAGTCTTCGGGCAGGAATTTCCCCGTCCTGCGCCCGAGATAGAGCAGGATCGCACCCGACTCGAATACGCTGATCGGCTTCCCGCCGGGACCGTCCGGGTCGACGATGGCGGGGATGCGATTGTTCGGACTGATGGCGAGAAAGGCGGGCTCGAACTGCTTGCCCTTGCTGATGTCGACCGGATGCACCGTGTAGGGCAGCCCCATCTCCTCCAATGCCACGCTGATCTTGCGGCCGTTGGGCGTGTTCCAGGTGTGCAGCTCGATGCTCATGGCGCTCTCCTCGGATCGACGCGATTGTTCCCGAGTTCGCCGCGGGGTGCAACGGAGGGCCGCCGCCCGCGTTCGGGCCGCGATCATCATTTTTGAGTGGCACCGATGAGCAAGCACCGCGGCCTGCATCTCCTCCTCCCCGGCGTGCTCGCGATGGGGGCGGTCGGCTTCGTCGTTGCGCGCGCGACCCGTCCCGCCGTGGGCAACCAGCGCGTGCCCGAACCGGCCAAGCCGGTCGATCTCGCCCGCTATCTCGGCCGCTGGTACGAGCTGGCGCGCTACGATGTCGGCTTCGAGCGGGACTGCGAGGGTGTGACCGCCGATTACGCCAACCGGCCGGACGGCCTGATCGACGTGATCAACACGTGCCGATGCGGCACGCCGGACGGCCGCGCGCGCATGGCCCGCGCCCGCGCGCGCGTGGTTCCAGGGTCCGCCAACGCCAAGCTGAAGGTGGCGTTCTTCGGGCCGTTCTTCGCGGGCGACTACTGGGTGCTCGACCACGCCGACGACTATTCGTGGTCGATCGTGGGCGAGCCCTCGGGACGCTATTTGTGGATCCTGTCGCGCGACCCGGTGCCGGGCGAGGCCGCCCGCGACGCGCTGGTCGAGCGCGCCCGCGCGATGGGCTACGATACGGGAATGCTCCGCTTCACCCGCCAGCCGCCGGGATAGGCGCGATCAGGCGAGCTTGCGTTTCAGCGTCTCGTTGACCAGCGCCGGATTGCCCTTCCCCGCCATCGCCTTCATCACCTGGCCGACGAAGAAGCCGAACAGCTTTTCCTTGCCTGACCGGTACTCGGCCAGCTTGTCGGCGTTGGCGGCAAGCACCCTGTCCACCGCCGCGTCGATCGCGCCGGTGTCGGTGACTTGGCGCAGTCCCTTCGCCTCGACGATGGCGGACGGGTCCTGGCCGGTCTCGACCATCGCCTCCAGCACCTCTTTGGCGATGCGGCCGTTGATCGTGTCGTCGGCCATCAGGTCGAGCAGCTGCCCGAGCGCGGCGGCGGAGACCGGGCTGGTCGCGATGTCGCGGCCGGTGCGGTTGAGGGCGGCGAAGAAGTCGCCGATCACCCAATTGGCGGCGAGCTTGGCGTCGCGCCCTTTCGCCACCGTCTCGTAGAAATCGGCCGTCGCCTGCTCGGCGACCAGCACGCCGGAGTCGTAGGCGGGCAGGCCGTACTCCGCCATGAAGCGCGCACGCTTGGCGTCTGGCAGCTCGGGCAGATCCTTCCGCAATTCCTCGATCCACGCCTCGTCGAGCACGAGGGGGAGAAGGTCGGGATCGGGAAAATAGCGATAGTCGTGCGCGTCTTCCTTGCTGCGCATACTGCGCGTGACGCCGCGCGGCACGTCGAACAGGCGCGTCTCCTGCAACACGGCGCCGCCGCCTTCCCATACTTCGACCTGCCGCTTCGCCTCGGCCTCGATCGCCAGCATGACGAAGCGGATGGAGTTGACGTTCTTCACCTCGCAGCGCGTGCGGAACGGCTCGCCGTGGCGGCGGACCGAGACGTTGACGTCGGCGCGCATGGAGCCCTCCTCCATGTTGCCGTCGCAGGTGCCGAGATAACGCAGGATGGTGCGCAGCTTGCGCAGATAGGCGCCGGCCTCCTCGGGGCTGCGCATGTCGGGCTCGCTGACGATCTCCATCAGCGCCACGCCGGAGCGGTTGAGGTCGATATAGGTCTTGGTCGGATGCTGGTCGTGCAGCGATTTGCCGGCGTCCTGCTCGAGATGCAGGCGCGTCACACCGATCTGCCGCGTGCTGCCGTCGGCAAGCTCGATTTCTATCCGTCCTTCCCCGACGATCGGGTGCTGGTACTGGCTGATCTGGTAGCCGGCCGGCAGGTCTGCATAGAAATAATTCTTCCGATCGAAGCGGCTGACCACGTTGATGTGCGCGTCGAGCCCGAGCCCCGTCCGCACCGCCTGCGCCACGCACGCGCGGTTGATGACCGGCAGCATTCCGGGGAACGCCGCGTCGACGAAGCTCACCTGCGTGTTCGGCTCGGCGCCGAACTCGGTGGCGGCGCCGCTGAACAGCTTGGCCCGGCTGATGACCTGGGCGTGGACTTCGAGGCCGATGACGACTTCCCAGGGACCGGTCGAACCCTCGATGATGTAGGACATGCTCAGCCTCCCGCGCGCAGCGCCGGCCGCGCGCTGAAATCCGCCGCGCGCTCCAACGCGGCGCTGACGGCGAACACCGTCTCCTCGTCGAACGGCCGGCCGAGCACCTGCAGGCCGAGCGGCAATCCTTGCGCGTCGAGCCCGGCGGGGACCGACATGCCGGGCACGCCCGCCATGCTGGCCGGGACGGTGAACACGTCGTTGAGATACATCTTCACCGGATCGTCCATGTTCTCGCCCTGCGCGAAGGCCGCCGACGGCGTGGTCGGCGTGAGCAGCGCGTCGACGCGGGAGAACGCCTCGGTGAAATCCTTGAGGATCAGCGCCCGGACCTTCTGCGCGCGGAGATAATAGGCGTCGTAATAGCCGGCGGAGAGCACGTAGGTGCCGATCAGGACTCTTCGCTTCACCTCGGGGCCGAAGCCGGCGGCGCGGGTGCGCTCGTAGAGGTCGCGCAAGTCCTCGCCCTGCTCGCGCATCCCGAAGCGCACGCCGTCATAACGGGCAAGATTGGACGAGCACTCGGCGGGAGCGACGATGTAGTAGGTCGCGAGACCGTATTTGGTGTGGGGGAGCGAGACGTCGACGATCTCGGCGCCCGCGTCGCGCAGCCAGGTTTTGCCCCGCTCCCACAGCGCCTCGATCTCGGCGGGCATTCCGTCCACATGGTATTCGCGCGGGATGCCGATGCGCAGCCCCTTCACGCCGCGCCGGCACGCCGCCTCGTAGTCGGGCACCGGACGATCGACGCTGGTGGAATCCTTCGGATCATGCCCGGCCATCGAACGCAGAAGGATCGCGCAGTCATCGACGGTGCGCGCGAACGGGCCGGCCTGGTCCAACGACGATGCGAAGGCGACGATGCCCCAGCGGCTGCATCGCCCGTAGGTCGGCTTCATGCCGGGAATGCCGCAGAACGAGGCCGGCTGGCGGATCGAGCCGCCGGTGTCGGTGCCGGTGGAGCCGAGCGCCAGCCGCGCCGCCACCGCCGCCGCCGAGCCGCCGGAGCTGCCGCCCGGCACCAGCTTGGCGTTCGCGTCGCCCGCGCGCTGCCAGGGGTTTTCCACCGGTCCGTAGGCGGAGGTGATGTTGGAGGAGCCCATCGCGAACTCGTCGAGATTGGCTTTTCCGAGGAACACCGCGCCGTCGCGCAGCAGATTGGCGGTGACGCTGCTCTCGTAGGGCGGCACGAACGGGCCGAGGATGCGGCTGCCGGCGGTGGTGCGCGTGCCCTCGGTGCAGAACAGATCCTTGATCGCCAGCGGAATGCCGGCGAGCGGTCCCGCCTCGCCGCGCGCCAGTGCGACGTCCGCCGCGTCGGCGCGATGAAGCGCGAGATCGTGCGTGACGGTGATGTAGGCGTTGAGCCGCGGGTTCAGCGCCTCGATCGCGCGCAGATGCGCGAGCGTCAGTTCGCGCGCGGTGAAATCCTTCGCGCGCAGCCCCTCGCGCGCCGCGCCCAGAGTGAGGTCGGTGAGCGTCATTCGACCACCTTGGGCACCGCGTAGAAATCGCCGGCGCGCTCGGGCGCGTTGGCCAGCACCTTGTCCGGGTAGCCGCCGTCCGTCACCGCGTCCTCGCGCATCTTCAGCGCCATCTGCGCCGCGCCGGTCAGCGGCTCGACGCCGTCCACGTCCACCTCGTTGAGCTGCTCGATCCAGCCGAGGATGGCGTTGAGCTCCGATTGCAGGGTTGCGATCTCGGGTTCCTCGACGCGGATGCGCGCGAGGCTGGCGATGCGGCGGACGGTCGCGGGATCGAGCGACATGCGCGGGAGAAATCCTTGGCCGGGATGAGGGGCGGGACCATAAACGCGGGCATGGCCCTGTTCAACATGAGGGATCTGCGCGCCGGCCTGGGTGCCAGCGAGCGGCTGATCGGGCTCGATCCGGGCAGCAAGACCGTGGGCATCGCGCTGTCGGACGTGCGGCTGATGCTGGCCTCGCCCTATGGCAGCCTCAAGCGCGGCAAGCTGCGCGCCAACGCCGCCGAGATCGTCGCCATCGCCCGCAAGGAGGGCGCCGGCGGCCTGGTGGTCGGCCTGCCGCTGTCGATGGACGGCACCGTCGGCCCCGCCGCCCAGGCGGCGCGCGACTGGACCCTGGCGCTGAGCGTGGCGACCGGGTTGCCGGCCGCACTGTGGGACGAGCGGCTGAGCTCGGCGGCGGTCAATCGGTTTCTGGTCGAGGAGGCGGACCTCAGCCGGAAGAAGCGCGCCGAGGCGGTGGACCGATTGGCGGCGGCGTGGATATTGCAGGCGGCGCTGGACGGCGAGCCAAACCCCGTTGACAGCCGTCCCCCAGGTAGCCTGGCCCTGGCGCCGTTATTCCTGCCGAGCAGCTCGTCCAGAGAGAACGGGCACTCCGCTGGCGCGGGTAGCGGCTGCTTGTCGTCGACCTCGGGCGGGAGCTCGCGCAGCGCGCGACGATAGATCGAGTCGAGAGCAAGGCGCTGACGCATGGACTGTGTGTAGACCTCGCGGGCATCGAGCTTGAAGTTCTCCGCGTCGTGCCGCCAGCGAGCGACGTATTCCGAGGTCGGCCACGCGCGAGCCTTCATCTCATGGGCGACCGCCTGGACGAGCAGCGAGCGGCAGGCCCGCAGAGAGTTGCGCCCCACGTCGGCCAGCTCCTCGATGATATTCGCCCAGTCCGGCATTTCGTTCGGAGGTTCACCGGCAGCGATCCGGCGCAGCAGTTCGACCTGACGCTCGCTCCAGGTCAGGATGTCGCTGTCGTAGAGATCGCTCACCGTCCGGCCCTTAGCATCAATCCGCCTCCCGGCGGCAGCGGGCTGCACGCCGCCGCCGCCGCGCGGGCGAGCACGATCATGCGGCGGGCGGCGACGCCGGCGCCGGCCATGTCGCCGGCGACTTTTCCGAGCAGCGGGTTGGACAGCAGCGCGTGGGTCAGGGTGTTGGCCGCCATGTCGGTCGCCATCACGCCGGCGGCGCTGAGGGCGGTGCGACGCAGCAGAGAGAGCGTGCCGAGCAGGCCGGGACGCATTCCGTGCAGCTCCGCGATCTGACGCACCAGCCGCGCGCCGCGCCACGCGACCAGCAGGCCGTCGAACGCGGGGGACGGCACGGCGGCGGTGATGGCGAAGATCTGCACCGCGGCGGTACGCCCCAGCGCGTCGGCCTGCCCGCGCAGCTCGGCGATCGGCCCGGCGCGCAGCAGGGCGCGGAGCGCATCGGGATCGTCGAGCGCGTCAAGATTTCCGGCGCTGGCCTCGCCCTCGGGCAGCCGTGCCAGCCAGCGGCGCAGCAAGGGGCGGGCGCGGAGCGCGTCGGCGGAGGCGAGCTCGGCGCGCAGGCGATCCACCGTCTCGATGCCGAACAGCCCGCGCAGCTCGCGCCACACCCCGGCGCCGATCAGGCCGAAGCCGGCGACCGCCACGGCGGCCGTGACCCAGCCGAGTGCTGCCGAGCGGGCGAACTGGGCGACGACGAAATTGGCGGTGCCGAGTGCGGCCAGCCCGACGGCCAGGATGGCGACGCCGCCGAGCACGAGGGACAACGTGCCGACGCCGCGTTCCGGGACCGGCACGAGCGCCGGCAGCCCGGCTTCCAGGCGCGGCGCCGGCATCGCTTCCAGCTCGATCCGGGGACGCGGCTTCACCTCGGTCGCGGTGTCGATCACAGAACATCCTCCAGCAGGAACGCGAGCAATGCGTCCAGCCCTATCTGGGGAACCCCGTTGCGTCCGTCAGCGGGCAGCCGGCGCGGCTCGAATTGCGGCAGGGCGAGGAAGTCGTGCGCCCAGAATTCTTCGTCGGGCAGCCGGTCGGGCACCTCGCCGGGGTAGGAGCGGGTCAGCCGGTCGTCGCCCAGCACCCGGCCGCGCACGGCGGAGATGTTTCGTCCGTCCAGGGTCCAGACGAAATCCTCGGTGCAGCGCACGGCGGCGATCGCGAAGCTCATGGTCGTCGCGGAGGCCGCGGCGGCGGGCAACCGAGTGAGCGCGCGCACCAGGGCGGCGAGGTTGCCGCGCTGGCGATCGGCCACGTGGTCCGACTTGGTGGCCGCGAACGCCACGCGGCGGATGCCGCCCGGTGTCAGCCAGGCGGGCAGCGGCAGCCATTGCAGGAAGGGGATCGCGTCGGTCCAGGGCCGGCGGAAGGACAGCGCCTCGGCCACCCCGGAGAGCGCCCCCGCCATGTCGGCGAAGGCGGCGCGGCCGGCGTGCAGGGCGGAGAGGATGTCGGCCAGCACGACCAGCCGGTCCACCTGGCCGAAGGAGGGCGAAACCAGGTCGCGCCGCACCGCCTCGCGATAGGCGTCGTAGCGTGAGGCGAGCAGGCCGGCGAGAGCGGAGCCGCCGGTCATCGGGAAAAACCCGGTCCAGGGCGGCTCCGGTCCGGGTGCCGGCATCAGGAAGCGGCCCGGCTGGAGGAACGAGAGGCCCGCCTCGTCGCGCAGCCGGGTCAGCGCCGCGCGATAGAGCCGGTGGCCGGTGGCCGCCAGGGTCTCGTCGGCCGGGGCGCGGGCCGGCAGGCCGCGTGCGAAGGCCAGGAAGTCGCGCGCGATCGGCGCGACCGCCGGCTCCTCCAACCGGGCCAGCGACGGCGGCGGACCACCGGGGAAAATCCTGCGCCAGCAGCGGCAGGTCGAGCAGCCACTCGCCGGGATAGTCGAGGAACTCCAATCGGATACCGCGCGATCCCAAGGGGGCAGCGAACCCCTGCCGGCCGATATCGAGGTCGAGCGACAGCAGCGAGACCGCTCCGGTCCGCTCCGGCCAGCGTGGCGGATCGGCGGCGAGCGCCGCGAGATGCGCCCGGTAGTCGAAACGCGGCACCGCCTCCGCGCCGGACGGCGCGATGGCGACCCGCAGCGAGCGCCCGGCCAGCCGTGCGGTGAGCGCGGGGAACGTCGCCATCCCGGCACCCTGGGCCAGCAGATTGGCGGCGGCCGAGGTGAGGAACGCGGTCTTGCCGGCGCGCGCCAGGCCAGTCACGCCGACGCGCAGGACGCGGCGGCCGGGAAAGAACGGGATCCCGGTCACGCCGCTCATCGGTACCTGCCTCAGCCGCGCTGGATCAGCTCGATCTTGTAGCCGTCCGGATCCTCGACGAAGGCGATGATCGTGGTGCCGAATTTCACCGGCCCGGCCTCGCGCGTCACCTTGCCGCCGGCGCCGCGCACCTTCTCGCAGGCCGCCGCCACGTCGGGCACGCCGACCGCGAGATGGCCGAAGGCGGAGCCCTGCTCGTAGCTCGTCACGCCGTAATTGTAGGTGAGCTCGATCACCGCGCCGCTGTCCTCGTCGTCGTAGCCGACGAAGGCCAGCGTGTACTTCCCGTCCGGCACGTCCCGCCGGCGCAGTTCCTTCATGCCGAGCAGTTTGGTGTAGTAATTCACGCTGCGTTGCAGATCACCCACGCGGATCATGGTATGCAGAAAGCGGCTCATGGCGGTTCTCCGGATTTTCGCTCGTTCAGCCCCGGCGCAGTATCGGGGTCCAGGCCGAGCAGGAAAAGCCCCGCCGCGTCGGCCGCCGCGATCGTCGCCGCGCGATCGGCCAGGATGGTCCCGCCCGCCTCGAAGGCGATGCCGCGCAGTCCGGCCTGATGCGCGGCGCGCACCGTATCGGGGCCGATGGTCGGCAGATCGGCCCGCCGCTCCTGGCCCGGTTTGACCAGCTTGACCAGCACGCCGCCCGGACCCGAGCGCGCCAACGTCGCGCAGCGGGCGAGCATCGCGTCGGTGCCCTCGACGGCCTCGACGGCGAGCACGATCCCCTGCTGCACGACGCAGCCCTGTCCGACATCGGCCCCGCCCAGCGCGCGGGCGACCTCGGCGGCACGGGAAATATCGGCCATCGCCTGCGGCGTCGGGTACCGCACGGGACAGCAGCCCGGTTGGCGCGATCGCTTCCGCCAGGATCTCGTGGGCGCCCAGGACGCGAAACCCTTCCTCGCCGAGAACCCGGATGACGGCGGCGAGCAGGCCGTCATCCCCGGCGAAAATTGCCCGGCCGATGCGCGCCAGGATCCGAGCGCCCTCCATGTCGGGACGCAGATCGACCAGGGAAGGGCGGCGCACCGGACCGATCAGCACAA
This sequence comes from uncultured Alphaproteobacteria bacterium, assembly GCA_963799825.1. Lineage (GTDB taxonomy): Bacteria > Pseudomonadota > Alphaproteobacteria > Acetobacterales > Acetobacteraceae > JAFKFI01. The sequence continues at coordinate 668,125 of CAWCYL010000004.1, read as the reverse complement.
GTTCGCTGCAGTCATGCGCCCGCAGCAGTTGCAAAATCCTCCCCGCCGCGCCGATCCGGGCGAATTCATGCGGATACGGCGCCAGCACGGCGCGATCTGCGGCCCCGTCAAGTCCCACCAGGAACACGCACCGGCCAGCGGCGGTCGCGGCGGCGGCGACCCGGCCCGGAAGCACGCCACCTCCGGCAATTATGCCGAGCGACATGGCCGACTTCCGGTTCGTAAAACCGTCGGTCGATGCAAGTTGCCAAGCTGATCGCGCAACTGGCGATTACAAGCCGTCGAATCGCCGCTTACCGCAGATTGGTCGCGATGGGGCATGATTCCCGTTGCAAATTGCTCGCCGCCTCGGCATAGGAGATGCGCTCTCACGACATCGTGAAGCACGGAAACGTCCATCACCGCCAAGAAGGCCCGGTTTCGATGAACGAAGAAGACAGTCTCTCCTGCGACGCGACTGCCACCGGCATTCTTCAGTGCCTGCGCATGTTGGCCGAGGAGGCGGCGAGCCTCCAGCTCACCCGCACCCTGACCGCGCTGCGCGACGCGATCGAGACCTGCGTGGCCGAGCGGACCGAGCCCGAGCTCGGGTTCGATATCGATACCGTCGTGCGGGGCCTCGTCCGGGTCATCCACTGACCGACGGCGAAGCGGACCCACTAGCGCCGCCGGCTCAAGCCGCCGGGCCCGAATCCCCGGCGGCGATCTCGGCACGGATGAGGCCACGATGGCTCGGCGCGTCGATGAAGTCGAGGATCTCGGTCACTAGCTTATCGCCCGCATAGCGCGCACGAGCCTGCGCCAGCCGTTGCGCGAACACCCCATCCTGACGGAACAGCGCGCGGAAGACCGCCCGCAATGCCAGGATCTGTGACTTCTCGAAGCCGCGGCGCTTGAGGCCGATCACGTTCAGGCCGGCCAGCCGGGCGCGGTTGCCGAGCACGCTGCCGAACGGGATCACGTCACCTTCGACCCCGGAGGCGCCGCCGATCATCGCGCCGCGGCCGATCCGCACGAACTGATGCAGGGCCGAGGCACCGCCGATCACCGCATTGTCGGCGATCGTGACATGCCCGCCCATGACGACGTTGTTGGCGATGATGACCTGATCGCCGATCGCGCAATCATGCGCGACGTGCACCACCGCCATCAGCATGCAGTCGGCCCCGATCCGCGTGGTCCCGGTGCCCGTCACGGTGCCGCGGTGGATGGTGCAGTGCTCGCGGATCTGGGTGCGCGCGCCGATCTCGCAGCGCGTCGGCTCGCCTTTGTATTTCAGATCCTGCGGCGCCATGCCGACGGTGCAGAACGGGTACACCACCACACCCGGTCCGATCCGCGTGCAGCCGTCCACGACCACGTGGGAGATGAGCTGCACGCCGTCTGCCAGCACGGCGTCCGGCCCGACCGTGCAGAACGGCCCGATCCGCACCCCGCGACCGATCTCGGCCCCGCGTGCGATCAGCGCGGTCGGGATGGATCGTGCCGCTGTCGGCGATCCGCGCATCGGCAAGCATCGAGTCCGTGTTCATCCAGACCCGTTCGGGCAACCCGTCCATGTAACCTGCCTTCGACCCGGTGGGAGGCCGGCAGGCTAGGCCCTGCCCCGCCCCCGGCCAACTCAATGATTGTTGCCCGATATTTCGATGATCGCCGCGTAACTGGTTGTAACGGCTCAGAATTCCGCACGCCGCTCCATGATCATCGCGGCGTATGTCGCCTCCGCGACCGAGATTCCGTCAACCCGCGCCACGGCCTGGAATTTCCACACGTTGCCGCGCTTGCGCTCTTTCGTGACGTGGATGCGGAGCTGATCGCCCGGCACCACCGGGCGGCGGAACTTGGCTCCCTCGATCGACATGAAATAGACCACCTTGCCGGCCGCCTCGGGGCCAAGGGTCTCGACCACCAGCACCGCCGCGGTCTGCGCCATGCTCTCGATGATGAGCACGCCGGGCATCACCGGATGACCGGGAAAATGCCCCTGGAAGAAGAACTCGTTGACCGAGACGTTCTTGATGCCGACGGCGGACTGGTCGCGCACCACCTCCACCACCCGGTCGATCAGCAGGAACGGATAGCGATGCGGGATCGCGTGCATGATGCGCGCGATGTCCACCACACCGACCGCGGCGGCGGTCGGTTCGTGCGCCTGCTCCTGGGCTGCCGTGCCATCCATCGCTGTTCAGTCCGTACCCGTCTCATCCTCCGCCGCGGCGCGTGCGGATCGCCCCTTGCCGGAGGACCGCTCGCGGTCCATCCGGCGCAGGATGGCCACTTGGCGGAAGAATGCGCGGACCGGCTGGGAGGGGCTTCCGACCACGTCCTGTCCGGGCGGCACGTCCGCCATCACGCCAGCCTGGGCCCCGATCCGCGCCTGCCGGCCGATCCGCAGATGGCCGGTCAGACCCGCCTGGGCCGCGACCACGACGAAATCCTCAAGCTCGGTCGAACCAGAAATGCCGGCTTGCGCCACGACGACGCAACACCGGCCCAGGCGGACGTTGTGCCCGATCTGCACGAGATTGTCGAGCCGCGACCCGGCGCCGATCACGGTATCCTGCGCCGATCCGCGGTCGATCGTGGAGTTGGCGCCGACCTGCACGTCGTCCTCGAGGATCACGCGGCCGAGTTGCGGAACGCTGAGCAGGCCCTCCCCGGTGATCGCGAAGCCGAAGCCGTCCTGGCCGACCCGCGCACCCGGATAGAGGCAGACGCGTGCGCCGACCAGCGCGTGGCTCACGCTGACCTGCGGGCCGATCCGGCAGTCAGAGCCGAGGACGACCCCTTCGCCGATCACCGCCAGCGGACCGATCCGGCAGCGCGCACCGATCTCCGCGCGCGCGTCCGATCACCGCCAACGGCCCGATCTCCGCGCTGGGCTCGATCGCGGCGGTAGGATCGACCACGGCCGAAGGGTGGATGCCCGGTGCCACCGGAGGCAGCGGGTGGAACAGCGCCGCGACCCGCGCCCAGCCCTCGTAGGGCTCGCTCGTCACGATCGCGACGCAGCCCTCGGGAACCTTCGCCGCGAGGTCGGGATGGATGATGACGGCGCCGGCCCGGGTGCCCGTCAGCGCCGGCAGGTAGCGCTTGTTGTCGAGGAAGCTGACCTCCTCCGGCCCTGCCGATTGCAGCGGCGCGACCCCGGCGAAGCGCACCCGCCGGGGCGGCGCTTCCCCTTGCGCGGCCTCGGCGACCGCCGCCAGCGAATGCGGACCGGTCGCGGACGAAGAAGCGCGAATCCCCGGTGACCGCCGGCCACTCCATCGGTCAGGGATGCTTCTGCGGGCTCTGCGGCGCCTTGCCCGCGCTGGCCGGCGGCGCGGCCGGCGCCGGCGCGGCGGCGGGAGGCGTGGCGGCCGGAGCGGGCGCGGGGGTGGGCCCCGGTGTGCTAGCGAGTGCCGGCGTGTTCGGCTGGCCGGGGGTCCGGCGTCGGCCGGGCGTCGGCTGCGGCGGGCGTCGGCGTCGGCGGGCGTCGGCTGTCCGGGCGTCGGCTGTCCTTGGGCGACCGGCACCGCGCCCGGCATCTTGGCGACCGGGACGCCGTCGGGCGGCACGACCACCGATGGCAGCACCTTGTTGAGCTGTTCGACCACCTGCTGGGTGATGTCGAACGCCGGATAGTTCAGCACCACCTGCTCCTGATGCAGGACCAGGTTGATCCCGTGGCTCTCGGAGACCTGGATCACCACGCTGCGCAAGGTCCGCTCGATCTGCGCGCGGGCGTATTGCGCGGCCTCCTGGATGATCCGGTTGCGGTCGCGGAACTGCCGTTGGGCGTTGGTGACCCGCTCCTGCAGGTCGCGCTCCTTCGCCCGGATCTGCTCGGCGTTGAGGCTGGCGCGCTGCGAGACGAGCTGCTGCTGCACGTCGCGCCAAGCCGCCTGCTCCTTCTGCGCGTCGTCGTGCAGCTTGGCCATCCGCTCGCTCAGCGCCTTGTCCACCTGCTGCGCCGCGACCGCGCCACGGCTGATCTCGGCCAGGCTGAGCACGCCCACCACCGCGCGCCGGCGGCGACGTGCCCTTGGGCAGCGCCGGAACGTCGGGCGCGGGCGGCAGCTGGACCTGGATCGGCGGCGACGGCGGCTCGGCCTCCGCCCCTTGCGGCGGCGGCAAGGGCAGCGGCATCGGCGCCGCGCGGGACGGCGCCGATTGCGAGCGCCCGGCGGGCGCTCGTGGGCGGCTGGCTGGCCGGAGCGCTGCTGGCCAGGGACGAACCAGTCCTGGCCCTGCTGCTGCGCCACGGCGGGCGGTGAGGAAAGCGACGCGGCGCCCGTCAGCAGGGCGGCCACGGTGAGCAGGCGGATGTGATGCACTTAGAACCTCGTGCCGAAGCCGAATCGGAAGATCTGGGTCTGGTCGTACTTGTATTTCACGACGAAGGGCGTGAGGTCGATATTGATCAGGCCGAACGGCGTCCGCCATGACACGCCGACGCCGGCGCCGACCCGCGGCGCGGCGTTGTCGTAGATCGGCGGACAGACGCCGCCCGGCGCGCCGGGTGCAGGAACCGGACTCGAAGCTCGCCTGGGTCAAGGCGCCGACATCCACGAAGGCGCGGCCGGACAGGCCGAAATCCGCCGAGATCGGCAGCGGGAAGCGCAGCTCGGTCGACTGCGTGTCAGATGAACCGGCCGCCGATGCTGTCGCCGCCAAGCAGGGTCGGCGTGTTCGCCGTATGCGGCCCGGCGCCGCCCGCCTGGAAGCCGCGCAGATTGTCGCCGCCCAGGAAGAACCGGTCGATGATCTGCTCCTGCTGGCCCTCATTGTACAGGTATCCGGCTCCGCCGGAGATCGCGAGCCCCCAGTCGCTGTTGCCGGTCCAGCGATCGAGCGGATAGAAATACGTCCCGTCCAGCTTGGTGCGGACGAAATTCGCGTCGCCGCCCAGCCCGGCGACGTCCGTTCCCAGGCGGATGACGTAGCCGGAATGCGGATCGACCGTGCTGTCGCGGTAGTCGAGCGTGAGCGTCTGGCCGATCTGGGAGAGCAGCGTCCAGCCGGCCTGGTCCTGGATGTAGAAGCTCGCCGTCGTGGCGATGTCGTACACGTCGCGATCGACCAGCGTGTAGGCCCAGGACTGCCGCAGATGGTCGTTGAAGGCGTAGCCGATCCGCAACGCCCCACCGTAGCGCCGTTCCTGGTACTGCGACACGTCCAGCAGATTGGTCTGCAACGCGAACAGGTCGAAGCCCGCGACCAGGTTGCGGTCGAGGAAATAGGGGTCAGTGACCGAGAGGTCGATCGAGCTGCGGCGCTGCGCCAACACGCCGTTCAGGCCCGCGTCGATGCCGGTGCCGAGCAGGTTGCGCTCGCGCAGGCCGGCGTTGATCAGGAACCCGGCGTCGGTCGAATACCCGCCGCCCAAGGTCAGCTCGCCGGTCGCCTTCTCGTCGATGTTGGTGTTGATGATCACCTTGTCCGGCGCCGAGCCGGGCGAGTTGGTCATCTGCACGTTGTTGAAGTAGCCGAGATCCTGCAGCCGCTGCCGCGATTTGCGCACCGCCGAGGCGTTGAACGCGTCGCCCTCGGCCAGCCGGAACTCGCGGCGGATGACCTTGTCCTCGGTGCGCGTGTTGCCCTGGATGTCGATCCGCTCGACATAGACGCGCGGTCCCTCGCCGACGTCGAACACCAGATCGACGGTATGCTTCTCCCGGTTGCGCGAGATGCGCGGCTTGACCTCGACGAAGGCATAGCCGCGCCCCTGCACGTCGTCGGTGATCGCCTGGACCGAGCGCTCGACGGCGTCGCCGTCGTACCAGTCGCCCGGCGACACCTCGATGTCGCCCAGCACGCTGTCGCCGTTCAGGTTGCGCAGCGTCGAGTTCACCGTGACCTTGCCGACCCGATAACGCTCGCCCTCACTGACGGTGAAGGTCAGGAAGAACGAATCCCGCTCCGGCGACAGCTCGGCCGAGGCGCCGATGATGTCCACGTCGGCGTAGCCGTTCTTGAGATAGAAGCGCCGCAACAGCTCCTTGTCGAAGTTGAGCCGCTCCGGGTCGTAGGTGTCCGAGGTGGACAGGAAGCGCCACCACACCCCCTGGCGGCTGGTTATCACTTCCTTCAGCCGGTCCTCGCTGAACGCGTGATTGCCGACGAAGGCGATGCGGCTGATCAGCGTCGATTCGCCTTCGTGGATGTCGAACACCACATCGACGCGGTTCTGGCCGAGCCGGATGATCTGCGGCTCCACCTGGACGTTGTAGCGCCCCTTCTTGGCGTACACGTTCAGGATCCGTTGCCGGTCGGCCTGCGCCAGCGCCGGCGTGAACACCGCGCGCGAGCGCAATTGCAGCTCGGCGCGCAGGTTCTCGTCCGTGAGCTTGTGGTTTCCCTCGAAAGCGATCCGGTTGACGATCGGGTTCTCTACCACCTTCACGATGAGCGTGTCGCCCTGACGGGTCAGCGTCACGTCCTGGAACAGGCCCGTGGCGTACAGCGTCTTGAGGCTGCGGTCGATCCGCTCGGGGTCGAACGGGTCGCCCGGCTGCACCAGCATGTAGGAGCGGATCGTTCCTTCCTCGATACGTTGATTGCCTTCGACCTTGATCGCCTGGATCGTGCCGGATGCCGGCAGCGCGGCGGCCGGCATCGCCGGGCCGCGCGCGCGGGCCGCCGGGACCGGCCGCTGCGCCCATGCCGGATCGGTCGCCACGACGGACAGGCAGGAGGCGGCCAGCAAGGCGACACGGATGCTCGTCAAAAATCTGGTCTCCCACTGAAGCCACCGACGAAAGAAGAACCCCGCAGCCTGCAAGTCGCCCCGTGACCGGCGGCGGAGGATAGCGACGCGCCACGCCGGACGCTACCCGACCACCGGCGAGGGCGACACCCAGGACAGCGCGGCTTGACCGGAAGCGCCGCGCCCACAAGATTGAGCGGGCATTGATGCCCGAACCGCATCGCGCTGCCAATCGTCCCCCGCATCTTCGCATCCTTACCTGATCCGCTTCCGCTTCGGCACATCGGCGCATGGGCAACCTGGTCTGGCTCGCCTCCTATCCCAAATCCGGCAGCACCTGGCTCCGGGCGTTCCTGCACAACTACATACGTGCGTCCGACGTGCCGTACGACATCAACGGCCTGATGGACCTCTCCACCGGGGAGAGCGGCGCGGCGCGCTACCGCCGCCACGATCCGCGCCCGGCCTCGCAGTATTCGATCGCCGACGTCCAGCGAATGCGGCCGCTGGTGCATCGCGAGCTGACGCACGCGCATCCCAACCTGGTGTTCGTCAAGACGCACAACGCCTCGCTGCTGGTCGAAGGCGTGCCGATGATGACGCCGGAGGTGACGGCCGGGGCGATCTACATCGTGCGCGACCCGCGCGACATCGCGGTATCCTACAGCCGCCATCTCGGCCGCTCGCTCGACGCGACGATCGCCTTCATGGCCGATCCCGAGGCGGCGACCGGCGGGACCGACGTGAAGGTCTACGAGCGCCTCAGCTGCTGGTCGATCCATGTGCATTTCTGGACCCGCAACCCGAGCCCGCTGCTGCACGTGATCCGCTACGACGAGATGATCGAGGCCCCGACCGAGACGTTTGCCGGGGTGATCCGGTTCCTCGGCGAGGAGCCGCCCGCCGATCGGTTGCGGCGCGCGATCCGGTTCAGCGCCTTCGACGAACTGCGCCGCCAGGAACAGGAGCACGGTTTCGCCGAGCGCCCGCCAGAAGCGGTCGCGCCGTTTTTCCGTTCAGGCCGCGCGGGCGAGTGGCGCGACGTGCTCACACGCGAGCAGCGCGTCCGCATCGAGCGCGACCACGCCGCGATGATGGGGCGATTCGGGTATTTGTGAGCTGCGGCGTAGCGGGTTCAGCCGATCAGGCCGGCCACCCAGCGGAACAGGCCGATATGGGTCAGATCGTTCCAGGTCGCGAACACGAACAGGCCGACCAGCAGCGCGAGGCCGGCGCGGAAGCCGTATTCCTGCGCGCGCGGCGGAATCGGCCGGCCGCGCAACGCTTCCGCCAGGTAGAACAGCAGATGCCCGCCATCGAGGATCGGGATCGGGAACAGGTTGATGAGCCCGAGATTGACCGACAGCACGGCGATGAACGAGACGAGGCTGGCGACGCCGAGCTGCGCCACCTGACCCGAAAGCTGCGCGATGCGCAGCGGGCCGCCGAGATCCTCGGTGCCGCGCTGGCCGCTCAGCATCTGCCAGACGCCCTGGAACGTCAGCGCCGTGACGTTCCAGGTCTGCGCGATGCCGCCCCAGACGGCCTGCGGCAGCGACAGCCGCTCGTATTCGGTGTTGCCGCCGCGGATGCCGAGCACGCCGACCTGGTGGCCGCGAACCGGCGTCCCGCGAATCGGTGAGCACGGGGATCGACGTCTCCGCGTCGCCGCGATGCACCTGCATGGTGAGGTGCTGCGCCGGGCGAGCCGAGATGATGCGCTGGATGTCCTCGAAGCTCTTGATCGGCGCGCCGTCGATCGCGTCGATCCGGTCGCCGGCGTGCAGGCCGGCGCGGCTCGCGGCCGAGTCGGCGATCACGTCGCCGACCACGGGTGTGGCGATCGGCCGGCCGACGGTCGCGAACAGCAGCGTGAACAGCACGGCGGCCAGCAGGAAATTCGCCGCCGGGCCGGCGGCGATGACGATTGCGCGCGACGCCCACGGATTTCTCGTGGAAGGTCTTCCCCGGCAGCCATTTCGCCCGCTCCTCCGGCGGGACGTCCTGCGGCCGCTCCTGGCCGTGCAGCTTCACGTAGCCGCCGAGCGGGATCCAGGCGAGCTTCCAGCGGGTGCCGACGCGGTCGGTCCAGGACGCCAGCGCCTGACCGAAGCCGATCGAGAACGTCTCGACATGCACGCGCTGCCAGCGCGCCGCGAGGTAGTGGCCGAACTCGTGGATGAACACGAGCACGCCCAGCACCACGACGAAGGCGACGACGGTGCGGACGATCTCAGGAACTGCGTGGAGCACGGGTCAACCTTGCCTCGGAACCGGATGCGTCGAACTCATGCCGCGCGGGCGGCGGCGAACTGCTTGGCGGCCGCGCGGGCGGCGGCGTCGAGCGCCACGACCTCCTCGAGCGAGTCGGCCGGCGGCGTGCCCATCGCGTCGAGCACGCGGCTCACGGTATCCACGATATCGAGGAAGCCGATCCGGCGCTGCAGGAAGGCCTCCACCGCGACCTCGTTCGCGGCGCTCAGGATGGTGGGGACGCCGCCGCCCGCGCGCAAGGCATCGCGCGCGAGGCGCAGCGCCGGGAAGCGGACCTCGTCGGGCTCCTCGAAATCCAGCCGGCCGAGGGCGGCGAGGTCGAGCCGGGGCGAGGCGGTCGCCATGCGCTCCGGCCAGGCGAGCGTGTGGGCGATCGGGATGCGCATGTCGGGCGAGCCGAGCTGCGCCAGCACGCTGCCGTCCTGATAGTAGACCAGCCCGTGGATCACCGACTGGCGATGCACCAGCACGCCGATCCGCGCCTCGGGCAGGCTGAACAGCCGCGCCGCCTCGATGAGCTCCAGCCCCTTGTTCATCAGGGTGGCGGAATCGATGCTGATCTTGGCGCCCATCGACCAGACCGGGTGGCGCAGCGCGGCCTCCGGCGTGGCCTTGGCCATCTCCTCGACGGTCGCGGTGCGGAACGGGCCGCCGGACGCGGTGAGCACGATCTTCTCCAGCGCGCCGTGATTGCCGTCGGCCAGCGATTGGAAGATCGCGTTGTGCTCGGAATCGACCGGCAGCAGGGTGGCGCCCGGCGTCGCGCACCGCGCGCAGCATCACCTCGCCGGCGCAGACCAGCGCCTCCTTGTTGGCCAGCGCCACGAACGCCCCGCGGCGGATCGCGGCGAGCGTCGCCGGCAGGCCGGCCGCCCCGGTGATCGCCGCCATCGTCCAGTCCGCCGGCAGCGACGCCGCCTCGAGCACCGCCTCGGGGCCGGCCGCCACCGCGCAATCGGTGTCCGCCAGGGCCTGCCGCAGCGCCGGGCCGAGTGCCGGGTCGGCGATCACCGCCCGCTCGGCCGCCAGCAGCCTCGCCTGCTCGGCGAGCAGCGCGACGTTGCGGCCGCCGACCAGCGCGCGCACCCGGAACCGCTCGGGCGACGCGGCCAGCAGGTCGACGGTCTGCGTGCCGACGCTGCCCGGTGCTGCCCAGAATCGTGACGGTCTTGATCGTCACGGTCTTGGCCGTCACCGTCTTTATCGCCACGGCCTTCGTCGTCATCCTGTCGGCGCTGTATTCACTGCCAAAGCACTACTCCGGGTCCCAGGGCCAAGGCCAGCAACGCGGCGAGCGGGCCGGCGGTGAGAAAGCCGTCCAGCCGGTCGAACAGGCCGCCGTGGCCGGGGATCAGGCGGCCGGAATCCTTGACGCCGAAGTGCCGCTTGATCGCGCTCTCCAGCAGATCGCCAAGCTGCGCGACGACGCCCAGGACCGCCGCCACCACGGCGATCCGCCAGGATAGCGCGCCGCTGCCGATCGCGAACGCTAAAACACATCGCGACAATGTATCCCATCGCGACGGCCGCCAGCAGCCCCCCGAAGGCGCCGGCCCATGTCTTGCCGGGCGAAATGCGCGGTGCCAGGCGCGGACCGCCCAGCAGACGGCCGGCCAGATAGGCGCCGACATCGCTCGCCCAGACGACCAGCAGCAGGAACAGGATGTTCGGCAGGCCCGCCGGGCCGTCGCTGGCGCAGCCAGATCAGGGCGACGCAGGCCACGCCGATATAGACCACCCCCGCCGCCAGGCTGACCGGGCGCGATGCACGCAGGCGCGGAACGCAGGCCGCGATGGCCCAGGTCGCCGCACAGGTCGCGGCCAGGACCGGCAGCGCCCACCGCCGTCGGCCCGGCCGCCACCGCACCGACGGCGATCATCGACAGCGGCACGGCGAGGCCGGGCAGCGCGCCCGGCCGGGCGCCGCACAACAGCGCCCACTCGCAGGCGAGCCCGGCCGCGGCCAGGATGATCAGCACGCTCCAGAACAGCCCGCCGAGCCAGACGATCGCGACCGCGATGGGCGCCAGCACCACCGCCGAGAGGACGCGAAGCCGCAGATCCGTCCAGCCCGCCCGGGCAGGACCGATGGAACGCTCGTCAGCCCGGCCTTGCGCCAAAGCGCCGCTCCCGTCGCGCATACTCGGCGAGCGCGTCAGCGAGATGCGCGGCCCCGAAATCGGGCCAGAGCACGTCCTGGAAGACGAGCTCGGCATAGGCCGACTGCCACAGCAGGAAGTTCGACAGCCGCTGCTCGCCGCTGGTGCGGATCACCAGGTCGGGGTCCGGCATCCCGGCGGTGAACAGCGCGCGGGCGAAGTCGGTCTCTTCCATCGACGGCGGGGTCGAGCCGCCCGTCGCGCGCCGCGGCCGCGAGCGCGCGGGCGGCGGCGAGGATCTCGTCGCGCCCGCCATAGGAGAGCGCGATCGTCAGATTGAGCCGGGTGTTGGCGGCGGTCGAGCGCTCGGCGGCCAGCAGTTGCTGTCCTGATGTCGGGGTCGAAGCGGTCGCGGTCGCCGATCACGCGCAGCCGCACCCCGTTGGCCCGCAGCTCGGCGATCTCGGTCCGCAGGTAGTGGCGCAGCAGGCCGGTGAGATCCAGGATCTCGCCCGCCGGACGGCGCCAGTTCTCGCTGCTGAACGCATAGAGCGTGAGCCAGCCGACGCCCTGGGCGATCGCCGCCTCGATGGCGCGGCGCACCGCGCGGGCGCCTTCGCGATGCCCGGCGACCCGCGGCAAGCCTCGGGACGCGGCCCAGCGCCCGTTGCCGTCCATGATGATCGCGACGTGCCCGGGCGGCGGGCCGACCCGAGGCGGCCTCGATTTTCGTTTCGCTCTCGGGTGCCGACGCGGCGCGGCCCGCGACGGCGGTCTGGCTGCGTGCCGACATGCGTGATCAGACCTGCCGGATGTCGCGCTCTTTTTCGACCAGCCCCTCGTCGATCCGCTTGACGTACTGGTCGGTCAGCTTCTGCACCTCGTCATGCCAGGTCCGGGCGTCGTCCTCGCTGATCTCGTGCTTCTTCTCGTGGGTCTTGATCTGCTCCATTCCGTCGCGCCGCACGCCGCGCACCGCGACCTTGGCGCCCTCGGCGTAGCGGCCCGCTGTCTTGGCCAGCTCGTTGCGGCGCTCGGTGGTGAGCTGCGGGATCGGCACGCGGACGAGCTGGCCGTCCGATGACGGGTTGAGCCCGAGGCCCGAAGTCGCGGATCGCCCGCTCCACCGCCGAGACCATCGTGCGGTCCCAGACCTGCACCGTGATCATGCGCGGCTCCGGCACGCCGATCGTGCCGACCTGGGTGATCGGCATCTCGGTCCCGTAGGCCTCGACGCGCACCGGCTCGAGCAGTCCCGGACTGGCGCGGCCGGTGCGCAGGCCGGCGAACTCGCGGCGCAGCGTCTCCATCGCGCCGTCCATGCGCCGCGCGAGATCCTGCTTCAGCGTGTTCAGATCGGCCGGCCATCGCACGCCCTCCCGCGCTCCGACTGGTGCTTGCTCGGTGTTATCGCTGCTCGACGATGCGGGTGAAGCGCCCCTGGCCCCGCATCACCTGCGCGAACGCGCCGGGCGCGTGAATGTTGAAGACGATGATCGGCAGCCCGTTCTCGCGCGCGAGGCTGATCGCGGCGGCGTCCATCACCGCCAGATCGCGCGACAGGACGTCGAGATAGGTCAGCTCGTCGTAACGCTCGGCGTTCGGGTCCTTGCGCGGATCGGCGGAATAGACGCCGTCGACCTGGGTGCCCTTCAGCAGCGCGTCGCAGCCCATCTCGGCCGCCCGCAGCGCCGCGGCGGTGTCGGTGGTGAAGAACGGATTGCCGGTGCCGGCGGCGAAGATCACCACCCTGCCCTTCTCCATGTGCCGCTCGGCCCGCCGGCGGATATAGGGCTCGCAGACGCTGGACATCGGGATGGCCGACTGCACCCGCGTCGGCACGCCGCTTCTTCTCCAGCGCGTTCTGCATCGCCAGCGCGTTCATCACGGTGGCCAGCATGCCCATGTAGTCGGCCTGCGCCCGGTCCATGCCGGCCGGCCGCGGCGGAGACCCCGCGGAAGATGTTGCCGCCGCCGATCACCAGGCAGACCTCGACCCCCATCGCCGCGACGTCGCCGATATCGGCCGCGATGGCGGTGACGACGTCGTTGTCCAGCCCATACTCGCGCCGTCCCATCAGGGCCTCGCCCGACACTTTCAGCAGGACGCGCTTGTAGGCGGGCTGGTCGGGCATACGGACGGTTTCTTCCTGACGCTCGCGCGCGGACCGGCCGCGCTGCCGCCGGTTGATGTGACAGAAGCGGCCGCACCCTACTGGTCCGGCCCGGCCGGAACAAGCCAGGCGACGCAACGAGCCGCTTCCGCGAACCACGCCAGATCGCAGATCCGGGCTGCCGTCCTCAGAGTCGTCGGCGCCCAACTCGTCGGTGGTCTCGGCCGCCGGCTTCGACCCCGGCGGCGGCGGCGACCTCGGCCGCGAAGTCGCCGCTCTGCCTTTCGATGCCCTCGCCGAGCTGGAAGCGGGCAAAGCCGGTCAGCGTCACGCCGGCCTTCTTGGCGACCGCGCGCACCCGGCTCTCGCCGTCATGCACCCAGACCTGCTCGAGCAGGACCACCTCCTCGTAGTATTTGCGGATGCGGCCCTCGACCATCTTCTCGATGATCGCCTCGGGCTTGCCGGAGGCGCGGGCCTGCTCGGTCAGCACCGCCTTCTCGCGCTCCAGCGCCGCGGGGTCCACGGCGTCGATGTCCAGCGCCTCGGGCCGGGCGGCGGCGACGTGCATCCCGACCTGCCGGCCGAGGGTCAGCACCGCCTCCTCGCCGTCGGGCGCCTCGACCGCGACCAGCACGCCGATCTTGCCGAGGCCCGGCCGCAGCGCGCTGTGCACATAGGTCGCGACCACGCCGCTGGCTCACGCTCAGCACGCGGGCGCGGCGGATCGTCATGTTCTCGCCGATGGTCGCGACCAGATGGGTCAGCTCCTCGCCGATCGTGCGGGCGCTGTCCGGGTAGGGCGCCGCCTTCAGCGCCTCGAGATCCTCGCCGACCTCGAGCGCGGCACGGGCCACCGCCGCGACAAAGGCCTGGAAGGTCTCGTTGCGGGCCACGAAGTCGGTCTCGGCGTTCACCTCGACCATCGCCGCCTGAGCGGTGGCGGAGGCGACGCCGATCAGCCCCTCGGCCGCGACCCGGCCGGATTTCTTGGCCGCCGCGGCGAGCCCCTTGTTGCGCAGCCAGTCCACCGCCTGCTCGACGTCGCCGCCGGTCTCGGTCAGCGCCTTCTTGCAGTCCATCATGCCCGCGCCGGTCTTCTCGCGCAGGTCCTTCACCAGTGCAGCCGTGATCTCGGCCATCGGATCGTCTCCCTCATAAGGAGGAAAGTCGGGGCCGGGCCGCGATCGCGTCCCGGCCTCGCGCGTGGAATTCGCCGCGGCGCCGGTCAGGCCGCCGGCTGCTCGGGGGCCGGCGGCTCGATCGGCGCCTCCGGCATCGCCTCGATCGGCAGGTCCTCGGAGGCGCCGATGTCGCGGCCGGACGCGCCGAGCTCGGCGCTGATGCCGTCCAGCACCGCCCCGGCGACCAGGTCGCAATAGAGCGTGATGGCGCGGATCGCGTCGTCGTTGCCGGGGATCGGGTAGGTCACGCCGGTCGGGTCGGAGTTGCTGTCGAGCACCGCGACCACCGGGATGCCGAGCTTGTTGGCCTCCTCGACCGCCAGCTTCTCCTTGTTGGTGTCGATGATGAACAGGATGTCCGGCAGGCCGCCCATGTCCTTGATGCCGCCCAGCGCGCGCTCCAGCTTGTCGCGGTCGCGGGTGATCTCCAGCACCTCCTTCTTGGTCAGCCCCTGGGTGTCGCCGCCCAGCATCTCCTCGATCTGGCGCAGCCGCTTGATGCTGCCGGTGATGGTCTTCCAGTTGGTCAGCATCCCGCCGAGCCAGCGGTGATTGACGTAGTACTGGCCGCAGCGCTTGGCGCTGTCCGCCACATACTCGGCCGCCGCCCGCTTGGTGCCGACGAACAGCACGCGCCCGCCGGCGGCGACCACGTCGCGCACCGCCCGCAGCGCCCGGTCCAGCATCGGCACGGTCTGCTGCAGGTCGATGATGTGGACCTGGTTGCGCACGCCGAAGATGTACGGCCCCATGCTGCGGGTTCCAGCGGCGGGTGTGGTGGCCGAAATGGACGCCGGCCTCGAGCAGCTGGCGCAGGGTGAATTCAGGCATCGCCATCGGCGTTGCTCTTTCCTGTGTCCGGTTGTGCCTCCGCAGGGCCATGCCAGGCTTTATGGGCCGGAGCGATGGCACCGGACCCGGAAGTCCCAGGTGAGTGTTTCACGTGGAACAAAACGGGAAAGGCGCCCTGCGTGTGAATTGCCGGCGGCCAGGAAGGACCACGGAGCCGACGCGCGGGATATGGCCGGATTTCGCCGCCGGACGCAAGCCGCAGTACTCAGGCCAGGGCTGCTCAGCCGGTGGCGAAGGCCGTCCGGGCCATCCCGTCGCGCCGCCGGTTCGGGCCGCCGGCGAGGATCTGCACCGCGCCCGCCACCACGCCCACCGCGACGCCGATCTGCCAGGCGCGATCGTACGAGCCCATCGCGTCGTAGATCAGCCCGCCGCCCCAGGCGCCAAGGAACGAGCCGGCCTGGTGGGTCATGAAGGAGATGCCCGAGCAGGGTCGCCATGTAGCGGGTGCCGAACATCTCCGCGACCAGCCCGCTGGTCAGCGGCATCACGCCCATCCACAGCATCCCCATCGCGGCGGCGAACATCAGCGTGCTCGACGGCGTTGGCGGCACCACGAAAAAGGCGAACAGCGCGATCGAGCGGAGGATGTAGAGCAGCCCGAGCAGGATGTGCTTCGGGTAAGTGCCCGCCCAGCCAGCCGAACAGCCAGGAGCCGATGCAGTTGACCCCGCCGATGGTCGCCAGCGCCTCGGCGCTCAGCATCGGGTCCATGCCGCACAGCGCGAGATAGCTCGGCAGATGCGTCGTGAGGAACACCAGCTGCAACCCGCAGACGAAATACGCCCCGGACATCACCAGGAAGCCGCGATGGCGCGCCGCCTGCCCCAGCACCTCCCGCATCGAGACGTCGCCGCCGGTGCGGGCCGGCAGCTTGTCGGCGCCACCCGCCATGAAGGCGGCGGGCAGCATCAGCGCGAGAGTGAGCACCACGAACAGCGCGATCCCGAACGCCAACCCATGCCGGAGACCGTCGCCTGCGCCATCGGCGCGATCACCAAGGTGCCGAGCGATCCCACAGCGGAGACCAGGCCGAGCGTCGCACTGCGCCGGCTCTCCGGCACGGCGCGGGCGGTGGCGCTCATCGCCAGGCTGGACGCGGTGCAGGAGAGCGCGATGCCGATCAGGCCGCCGGAGATCGCGAGCGCCGCCAACCCGTGCGCCATCAGCATCACCGCGAGCCCGGCCGCATAGACGACGGCCCCCGCCATCATCACCGGCCGCGAGCCGCGACGGTCGGCGAACGCACCCACCAGGGCCTGGGACGCACCCCAGCTGATATTCTGGATCGCGACGGCGAAGGTGAAGTCGGCGGTGGTCAGCGCCAGGTCATGCGTCACCGGCCCGATGAACAGGCCAAGGCTCTGCCGCATCCCCATCGCGACCGTCATCATCATGGCGGCGCCGATCAGGATTGATCTGCTTCTCGCCCGATCGACAACCGGCTGCATCGGTGATGGTCTCCTGGCTCGCGGAGGCCGGTTTCGTCGTGCAACTCTGCCCCATGTCGACATCCGGCGGAAAGCACGGGAGACTGCGCACCGAGCAAGGCGGCCATGCGCAGGCGCCGTCATCGGAGAGGGAGAACGGACCAATGGCTGAGAACGGACAGACGGTCATCGACCTGGATCGCAAGCGCATGAGCGCGATGGCCCAGAAAGACGTCGCCACGTTGCGCGCGCTGCTGGCCGACGATCTGGTCTACACGCACTCATCGGCGCGGCTCGACACCAAGCAGAGCCTGATCGGCGCGATGGAGTCCGGGTGCCACCGTCTACACCGCGGTCGAGCCGTCCGACGTGAAGGCGCAGGATTGCGGCGATGCGGTGATCCTGACGGGCATGGCCCGCATCGGCGTCACGTCCAACGGCAAGCCCAAGCTTCAGCGTCCGGTTCACCGACGTCTATGTCAACCGGGGCGGTCAGTGGCAGATGGTGGCCTGGCAGTCCACGCGACTTCCCGAATAACCGATGCAGCTCGGTATCCATCTGCCGCACGCCGGGGAGCAGGCCAGCCCCGCGCTGATCCGTCGCTTCGCCGTGCGGGCCGAGGATCTCGGCTTCAGCGACGTCTGGGTCAGCGAGCACATCATCGTGCCGCGCGCGCAATTCCCGCGCTCGCCGCTGTTCTACGACCCTGTGCTGACCTTGACCTGGGCCGCCGCGGTCGCAACGGATGGCTCGGCACCGGCGTGCTGGTGCTGCCGATGCGCCGACCCGCTGCCGTTGGCCAAGGAGCTTGCGACCCTGCAAATCTCTCGGAAGGCCGGCTGATCCTCGGCGCCGGGGTTGGCTGGCTCGAACCCGAGATTCGCCGCCCTCGGTGTGCCGTTCAGCGAGCGGGGTCGCGGATGGACGAAGGCCGCGCATCAACGTGCGCTCGCGCCTCGCGCGGCGGCCAGTGATGTAGCCGAGATACCGCCGCCTGAGAGCCGGGATGCGGCAGTGCCGCTATGAGGGAGTGCCAGATGCCGTCGATCGGCCCGGCATGTACGACGCAGCCACTGCAAGCGATCAATAGCGCGTCGTCCGGCGCGGCAGGTTGCCCGCCGCCACGCGCCGCGAGCGATGGCTCACGAGCAACGGAGCCGTCGCGCATGTGCTGGCGCGAACGCGGCGTCAGGGTAGCCGCGATGGCGCGCACCGGCTCGCATGCCGTTGCAGGGCGAGCGATGCAACCGAGGCACCCACGCCGCGACGAAGCCGGCGTAAGTCTGCGCGATCCGACCGTCAGGTCGCATTTCCGGTGGCGGCACAGGCCCGTGCCGGCAAGCTGCATGGTCACCCGATTGCCGAGAACTGGTCATCCAAATGGCTGCCGGTTGCCGACCAGCGTGATCGACTTTGCTCGGCTAATCCTGCGCAGCCTGTCGACCGCTCGGATCGCGCCGCTCGGACCTCACGTCTCCTCGATCCGCTCCACCCCCGGCACCACCTTCAACGCCTGCGCCAGCCGGGGCGACACGTTGAAACCGCCCGGCAGCGCGATCTCCACGCTCTGCCCGTCGCCGAGCCGCGGCACCAGCACGACGCGCCCCTTCCCGCGCCCCTCGCGGCCGAGCAGCACGCGGATGTGCTCCACCGCCTCGCTCCGCTCCAGCCACACGCGCATCCCCGCGCCGACGCCCGACGCCGCCTGGTCGAGCGGCGCGACATCGTTGGCGGTGATCCGCAGCGTCTCGTCCTCCAGCCGCAGATCGGCGGTGACCAGCACGTTCGAGCCCGTCGCCAGCACCTCGCGCGACCGCGCCAGCACCTCGGAGAAGAACGTCACCTCGCAGGAGCCGGCGGCGTCGGAGATGCGCACCCACGCCATGCGGCTGCCGGTGCGGGTGATGCGCTCCTTCGACGCCGATCACGCTGCCGGCGAGCTTCACGCGAGTGACCCCGCGCGCGGCCAATGCCTCGATCTGATCGCTGCGCACCGCGCCGAGCCGGCGCAGCACGTGCGCGTAGGCGTCGAGCGGATGCGCGGTGAGATGGAAACCCACCGCCTCGGCCTCGAAGCCGAGTTTTTCCAGCGGCGGCCAGTCCGGCATGTCGGGCAGGCGCAGCGTCTCCGGTTTGCCGCCGCCGCCGAACAGGCCGATCTGGCCGCTCGCCGCCTCCTCCGCCTCGGCCTGGGCGCGGCGCAGCACCGTCTCGGCGCCCGCGAACAGCCGCGCGCGGTTCGGCTCCAGCGTGTCGAACGCCCCGGCGCGCACCAGATTTTCGACCGACATCCGGTTGAGCTGTCGCGGATCGACCCGTGCCGCGAAATCCGCAAGGTCGGTGAAGGGCGTCTCGCCGCGCGCGTCGACCAGCGCCTGCATCGCCGAAAAGCCCACCTTCTTCACCGCCGCCAGCGCATAACGGATCGCCAGCCTCCCGTCGGCCAGCTTCTCGACGGAAAAATCCGCGCCGGAGCGGTTGATGTCGGGCGGCAGCAGAACAATCCCCATGCGCTCCGCCTCCTGCTTCAGCGCGGCGAGCCGGTCGGTGTTGCTGATCGCGAGCGACATGCAGGCGGCCATGAACGCCACCGGGTGGTTCGCCTTCATCCACGCGGTCTGATAGGCGACCAGCGCGTAGGCGGCGGCGTGCGATTTGTTGAAGCCGTAATCGGCGAACTTCGCCATCAGGTCGAAAACCTCGGTGGCCTTGGCCTCCGGGATGCCGCGCGCCATCGCGCCGTCGCAGAAGATTTTTCGCTGCGCCTCCATCTCGGCGCGGATCTTCTTGCCCATCGCGCGGCGCAGCAGGTCGGCGCCGCCCAGGCTGTAGCCGCCCATCTTCTGGGCGATCTGCATGACCTGCTCCTGGTAGACCATGATGCCGTAGGTCTCGCCCAGGATGTCGAGCAGCTCGGGGTGCGGCGCCTCCCATTTCTCCCCGTGCTTGCGCCGGCAATAGTCGGGAATGTTGGCCATCGGGCCGGGTCGATACAGCGCGACGCCGGCGATCAGATCCTCGAAGCGGTCGGGGCGCATCTGGCGCAGCACGTCGCGCATCCCCTGGCCTTCGAACTGGAAAACCCCTCCCGCATCGCCGCGCTGGAGCATCGCGAAGGTAGGCGCGTCGTCGAGCGGCAGCCGGTCGAGATCGACCTCGATGCCGAGACCGCGCAGGAAGCCCACGGCGCGCTGCAGGATCGTCAGCGTCGTCAGCCCGAGGAAATCGAACTTGACCAGGCCCGCCTGCTCGACGTGCTTCATCGAGTATTGCGTGACGAGCAGGTCGGATTTCGGATCGCGGTACAGCGGCACCAGCTCGATCAGCGGCCGGTCGCCGATCACCACGCCGGCGGCGTGCGTGCTGGCGTGGCGATACAGGCCCTCGATCTGCAACGCGATCTCCAGCAGCCGCCGGATGCCCTCGTCGTCCTCGCGCAATTGTTGCAACCGCGGCTCGCCGTCGATCGCCTGCTGCAACGTCACCGGCTTGGCCGGGTTGTTCGGGATCAGCTCGGCGACCTTGTTCACCTGCCCGAACGGCAACCCGAGCACGCGCCCCACATCGCGCACCGCCGCGCGCGCCTGAAGCTTTCCAAAGGTAATGATCTGCGCCACGCGGTCGGCGCCATACTCACGGCGCACATAGTCGATGACCGCGTCGCGCCCCTCCTGACAGAAATCGATATCGAAATCCGGCATCGACACGCGCTCGGGGTTGAGGAAGCGCTCGAACAGCAGGTCGAAGCGCAGCGGGTCGAGATCGGTGATGGTCAGCGCCCAGGCCGCGACCGACCCCGCGCCGGAGCCGCGCCCCGGACCCACCGGGATGCCCTGGCCCTTCGCCCATTGGATGAAGTCGGCGACGATCAGGAAATAACCCGGAAAGCCCATCTGCTCGATGACGCCGAGCTCGTAGTCCAGCCGCTCGCGATAGCGCGTCCGGGTCGCCGCATCGGCGCCGAGCGCGTCCATCCGCCGTTCGAGCCCCGCGACCGCCATGCCGCGCAAGGTCTCCGCCTCGGTGCTGCCCGGTGTCACCTTCGGGCTGACGGGCAGCAGCGGCTTGCGGCTCTCCGCCATCACCGCGCAGCGCCGCGCGATGGCGAGCGTGTTGTCGCAGGCCTCCGGCAGATCGGCGAACAGCGCGCGCATGTCGGCGGCCGGCTTGAACCAGTGCTCCGGCGTCACGCGCCGCCGCTCGCGCTCCGACGAGCTGCCGCCCCTCGGCGATGCACAGCAGCGCGTCGTGCGCCTCGTACATGCTCGGCCTGGCGAAGAAGCAGTCGTTGGTCGCGACCAGCGGCAAGCCCGCCTCGTCGGCCAAGCATGATGAGCCCCGGCTCGATGGCTCGCTCGATCGGCAGGCCGTGCCGGTGCAACTCCACGACGGCGCGATCGGGGAACGCCTCGGCCAGCCGCGCCAGCAGCGCCTCGGCCTCGGTCTTCTGGCCCTCCGCCAATAGCCGCGCGAGCGGCCCCACCGTGCCGCCGGTCAACAGGATGAGACCCTCGGCGTGCGCGGCGATCACGTCGAGCGCCAGTTGCGGCTTGAGGCCCGGCTCGGTCTCGAGGAAGCCGAGCGAGGACAGGCGCTGCAGATTGGCGAGCCCCGCCGCGTCCTGCGCCAGCAGCACCACCGGATCGGGCGGCAGGCGCGTCGGGCGGATTGTCGGTGCGCGCCAGTGCGATCTGGCAGCCGATGATCGGCTGCACGCCCTTGCCGGCGCAGGCCTGGCTGAACTCCAGCGCGCCGAACAGATTGCCGGTGTCGGTGATCGCGACCGCCGGCATCGCGGCGTCGCGCGCGAGGGCGGCGATCTTGTCCGCCTTGATCGCGCCCTCGCTCAGCGAATAGGCGGAGTGGACGCGGAGATGGACGAAATCGGCGTGCGGCATGAGCCCAATCTAAGGCTTCCCGCGGCCCCGACCAACCAGCAAAGGGAACCAAGCCAGGCGAAGCCGGCGCTGGCGCTGTTCCCGGACGCGACGATCCACCGGTTCGAGCATTGCGGCCACTTCCCCCACTGGGACCAGCCGGGAGACACCGTTCGACTGATCCTCGACAGCACCGGATAAGCGGCGCCTAAGCCTGCGGCACCACGCGCCCGTCCCGCAAGGTCACGGTGCGGTCCATCCGGGCCGCCAGCGCGGGATTATGCGTCGCGATCAGCGCGGCGACGTTCTCCTCGCGCACCCGCGCGAGCAGCGCATCGAACACCACGTCCGCGGTGCCGACGTCGAGATTGCCGGTCGGCTCGTCGGCGAGCAGCACCTTCGGCGCGTTGGCGAGCGCGCGGGCGATCGCCACGCGCTGCTGCTCGCCGCCCGACAGCTTTCCGGGAAGATGGCGCGCGCGCGGCTCCAGCCCCAGCGACGCGAGCAGCGTCATCGCGCGCGCCTCGGCCTCCCGCCGGCCGCGCCGCGCGATCATCTGCGGCAATACGACGTTCTCGAGGGCGGAAAACTCCGCCAGCAAATGATGGAACTGGTAGACGAAGCCGATCGTGTCGCGCCGGATCGCGGTGCGCTCGGCATCCGACAGCGCGCCGGCGTTCCGCCCATCCACCAGCACCGCTCCGCCATCCGGCTGCTCCAGCAATCCCGCCAGATGCAACAACGTGGACTTCCCGGTGCCCGACGGCGCCACGAGGGCGACGATCTCGCCAGCGCGCAGGCTCAGATCCGCGCCGCGCAGCACGGGCAGATCGCCGCCCTCGGTGCGGTAGGTCCGCACGACGCCGCGCAGCACCAAGGGGTCACTCATTCCGTAGCGCCTCGACCGGATCGGTGCGCGCCGCGCGCCAGCTCGGATACAGCGTCGCCAGCAGCGACAGCACCAGCGCCATCAGCACCACCTGCCCGACCTCGTGCCAATCGAGCCGCGCCGGCAGATGGGTGAGGTAGTAGACCTCCGGGTTGAACACGCTGGTCCCCGTGACCGCCTCGACCCAGTGCTGGATGGTCTCGATATTCAGGCAAAAGAGCACGCCGAGGATCAGCCCCACCAGCGTCCCGGTGATGCCGACCGACGCGCCGCACATCAGGAAGATGCGCATCACGGAACCCCGCCCGGCGCCCAAGGTGCGCAGCACCGCGATGTCGCGCGTCTTGTCCTTCACCATCATGATGAGCGAGGAAATCACGTTGAACGCGGCGACCAGGATGATGAGGGTCAGGATCAGGAACATCACGTTCTGCTCCACCTGCACCGCGGCGAAGAAGCTGTTGTTGCTCTGCCGCCAGTCCACCGAATAGGTGTCGGTCCCGTGCAGCGCGGCGCGCAATCCGGGATAGATCGTGGAAATCCGCTCGGGGTCGGCGACCGAGACTTCGATCTGCGTCACCGCGTCGGGCTTCTGGAAGAAGATCTGCGCGGCCTTCAGCGGCAGGAACACGTAGCTCGTGTCGTATTCGTTCATCCCCACCTGGAAGATCGCCACGACCTTGTAGGCGCGCACGCGCGGCACCGTGCCGAACGCGGTCGCCGCGCCCTGCGGCGAGATCAGCGTGAGCGGACTGCCGACGGTCAGGTTGAACCGCCGCGCGAGACCCGACGCCGACGGCGATGGCATCCTCGCCGTGAAAATCGTCGAGGCTGCCTGCGAGAATATGGCTGCTGACCGCGTGCAGACTTTCGAGATCCTGCTCGCCGATGCCGCGCACCAGGCCACCCATTGACTGGCCGCGATTGTCGGTCAGCAGCACCTGCCCATCGACCACCGGGATCGCCGACACGACACCTGGCACGGCACGGATACGTTGCACGATGTTTTGGTAGTCGGTCAGCGGCGCGCCGCGCGCGGCGAACACGCCGAGATGGCCGTTGAAGCCGAGGATGCGGTTCAGCAAATCCACCTTGAAGCCGCCCATCACGCTCATCACGATGATCAGCGTGGCGACGCCGAGCGCGATGCCGACCAGGGAGAACCCGGCGATCACCGAGACGAACCGCTCGCCCCGCCGGGCGCGCAGATAGCGGCCCGCGACCGCGCGCTCGAACGCGTTGAACATTGCTAGCTTTCGTTCATGGGTTCGTCTGCCGCATCCGTCATGGTCGGCGAAGGCCGACCATCCACGCCTTTCGCTGCGGCCGACGAAGGCGTGGATCCTCGGGACAAGCCCGAGGATGACGGAAGGACGGTGTGGCAATGTTCACTGCAATGATGCTCAGGCGATGCGCGCGAGCGCGTCCTCGATCGAGAGTTCCTCGCGCTGCCCGCTGGCGCGTCGCTTCAGTTCCACCTTCCCGGCCGCCGCGCCGCGCGGCCCCACCACGATCTGCCACGGGTGGCCCATCAAATCCGCGTCGGCGAACTTTACCCCCGCGCGGTCCTCGCGATCATCGTACATCACGTCGCCACCAAGCTTGCCGTAGATCGCCTCGCAGATGCGATCGCACGCCGCGTCGCCGCGCTTGAGGTTGAGGATCGCCGCCTTGAACGGTGCGACGCTGTCCGGCCAGACGATGCCGTCCGCATCGTGGCTCGCCTCGATCACCGCGCCGACCAATCGGCTCACGCCGATCCCGTAGCTGCCCATCTCCGGCGGCAACCTGCCTGCCGTCCGGTCCGGCGACCCTGAAGCCCATCGGCTCGCTGTATTTGGTGCCGAAATAGAAGATGTGACCAACCTCGATGCCGCGCCCCTCGCGCCGCCGCGCCGCCGCGACCTCGGCCCAGGCGTCCGCGTCGTGCTTCTCGTCGGTCGCGGCGTAGTGCGTGGTCATCTGCTCGAAGAAACGCTGCAAATCCGCGGCACTCTCGTGGCTGAACGCGCCGGAGGAATAGTCGATCTCCTCGAACGCCGCGTCGTAATACACCTGGCTCTCGCCGGTCGGTGCCAGGATGATGAACTCGTGGCTGAGATCGCCGCCGATCGGGCCGGTGTCGGCCACCATCGGGATCGCCTGCAACCCGAGCCGCTGGAATGTTCGCATGTACGCCAGCATCATCCGGCGATAGCTGATGACGGCGCCGGCATAGTCGAGGTCGAAGCTGTAGGCGTCCTTCATCAGGAACTCGCGCCCGCGCATCACGCCGAAGCGCGGCCGCACCTCGTCGCGGAATTTCCACTGGATGTGGTAGAGGATCTGCGGCAGCTCGCGATACGACTTCACCGACTGGCGCATCAGGTCGGTGATCATCTCCTCGTTGGTCGGACCGTACAGCATCTCGCGCTCGTGGCGATCGCGGATGCGCAGCATCTCGCGGCCGTAATCCTCGTAGCGCCCGCTCTCCTTCCACAATTCGGCGGGCTGGATCGTCGGCATCAGCAATTCCTGCGCGCCCGCCGCGTCCTGCTCCTCGCGCACGATCCGCTCGATGTTGCGCAGCACGCGCAAGCCCAGCGGCAGCCACGCATAGATGCCCGCCGAGGTCTGCCGCACCAGCCCGGCGCGCAGCATCAGCCGGTGCGAGGCGATCTGCGCCTCGGCCGGGGTCTCCTTCAGGGTGGGCACGAAGCCGTGTGACAGACGCATTGATCTCGCATCCTCGGGATCAGTCGCGGCCGGACCCTAGACGCCCGGACGGCGCGCCGCCAGATGCCGCCCAAGCCGCAACGCCGGCCGTTCGACGAACCACCAGGCAAGCGTCGCCAACCCCAGCGTCAGCGACCGTCGTCTCGACGACGTACACGAGCGGCCAGTCCGCCGGCGCGAGGCCTAGCCGGCGCCAGACCAGGGCCTGCCCGGTCTCCACCACGGCGAAGCTCATGTAGAAGGCGTAGGACACGCTGCCGAGCCACAGCATCCCAGGAATCCGCGCCAGCACCGGCCCCCTGCCCTGCCGCGCCGCGATCAGCAATCCGGCGAGCACGAGCCACAGGCCGACGACCACCACCCAATCGCGCAGCAGGAATGGCGCCAACACCGACAGACCGGCCCCCGCGCCGGCGAGCGCCGGCCCGCTCACCCGCCGCTCGACCAGGCCGGCGATCCGCACCGCCGCCATCCCCGCGACGAACTCGGGAAAGAACCGGCCGAGCGCGCCCTCATAGGTCAGGTTGAGCCCGACCAGCCCGGCCCGGCTATCGACCTCCACGAGC
The DNA here is from genome assembly GCA_963799825.1 of uncultured Alphaproteobacteria bacterium. Classification (GTDB taxonomy): domain Bacteria; phylum Pseudomonadota; class Alphaproteobacteria; order Acetobacterales; family Acetobacteraceae; genus JAFKFI01. The sequence continues at coordinate 642,433 of CAWCYL010000004.1, read as the reverse complement.
AGGCCCAGCATGGCTGCGGCCACCACCAGGCACAGGCCGGGACGCATCCGGCGCAGGGCCAGCCAGAGCAGCGGGAAGGCGAGATAGCCGGCCCATTCCGTGCTGATCGACCATGACGGATAATTCCACGCCCACCGCCCGCTCAGCCCCCAGCCGTGGACCAGCAGCAGATGACGGACCAATTCGCCCGCGCCGAACCGGCCGGGATCGCGCGGCGGCAGCCCGGCGGCGGCCCCGGCGACCAGCATCAGCCCGAGCAGCACGATCATCGCCAGATGCACCGGATAGATGCGCAGCAGCCGCTTCAGCCAGAACCGGCCCATATCCGCCGGCCGGCAGGTCAGGGCCGGATGCGCGAGGCCAGGACCAGGCCGGAGAGCACGAAGAACCCGTCCACCCCGAGATACCCGCGGCCAACCAGAGGCCGCAGCCACGCGAGGCCGCCCGGTCCGAGATGCAGGTTGAGGTGGTACAGAAACACCCACCCGGCGAACACCGCCCGGCAGGCGGTGAGGTCGTCGATCCTCCCGGTCCCCGCAGCGCCCGGTCCATTGCGAGGCGAGCCGTCGGATCCTGTATTTTTGTGCGCCGCACAATAGTTCGGCGCAATAAATTGATCGTGAAAGCCCATTGTTGGACCGAAACCGCGTGACTCGAATGCGGCAACTCATTAACAAGAAATAGGCCCCCAACGCTACTGGCGCGTGGAGGGGCCAAGTTTAGGGAGGAAACGCCAGTCACACGGCAGGATGAGGAAGAACTCCTCGTCCTAGCCGTGATGATTGCTGACATGCTGGTCGCAGTCCAGCACCAAATTCATTTCTTTCGATGAAAAATCAGTCGCAATCTCGTGATTTGCGCGATATCGAGCAGCATCTGCCCTCAGTCGGGCAGATCGCCTAGTCCGGCAGCACCAGCCAGCCATGACGAAAGCTGAGCCAGTCGCTGGTGATCAGCACGTAGGCGCCGAACCAGATGAGCGCCGAGATCAAGGTGGTGGCGACCGCCTTGACCCCGATCCGCGGCCGCGCAGGCGCTCCGCGCCAGCCAGTGTGCTCGTCGGCTTCGGAGATCGGCCGAGTGCCGACCGGCAGCACCGCGAACAGCACCGTCCACCAGATCAGCAGATACAGGACGACGCCGGTGAACCAGTTCACGGCGGCTCAGACCCGCAGCAGGTGAACATCGACCAGCGGACGCTTCTGCACCCGCCGCCCGATCGCGCGCCGCAGCGCCGCCCGCGCGGCATCCGCCAGCCCCGCGTCGTCCCGGCGCAGCGGCGCCGGCAGATCGGCGAGGGCGGCGGCGAACTCGCCGGTGATCCTGTCGGTCTCCGGATCGTCGCCGTCGAACAGGCCCGGCGCGCTGATCCGCGGCCGGCCCAGGATGCGCCCGGCCTCGTCCACCGCGAGGCTCGCCACCACCACGCCGTTGAACAGCATCCGCCGCCGCGCCGAGAGCACCTTCCCGGTCAGCGGCACCAGCCGCGTCGCCGTCCAGCACCAGCCGACCGACCGGCGCGCTGTCGATCACCTCGGCACGACCGGGCGCCAATTGCAGGATGTCGCCATCCTCGAGCAGCATCGGCGTGGCCCCCGCCTCCTGCGCCAGCGCCGCGTGCGCCGACAGATGCCGCCACTCGCCATGCACCGGCACCGCGTAGCGCGGCTTGACCAGCCGATAGAGCTTGCGCAACTCGTCGCGCGCGGGATGGCCGGAGACATGCACCAGATGGTCCATGTCCGTCATCAGCCGCACGCCGCGACGGACCAGATTGTCCTGCACCGTGCCGATCGCCCGCTCGTTGCCGGGGATCATCCGGCTGCTGAAAATCACCGTGTCGCCCTCGCCGAGCGCGATGTTCGGATGCGTGTCCATCGCGACGCGGGCCAGCGCGCTGCGCGGCTCGCCCTGGCTGCCGGTAATGAGGATCAGCAAATTGTCGTCCGGGATCGAGCCCGCCGCGTCCTCCGGGACGAACTCCGGCACGTCCCGGAGATAGCCGCACTCGCGCGCCGCGGCGTCGAGGTTGCGCAGGCTGCGTCCGACCAGGGCGACGCTGCGCCCCGCGTCGCGCGCGGCGTAGGCGATCGTCTCCACGCGGGCGACATTGCTCGCGAAGCACGTCACCGCCACCCGGCCCCTGATGTCGCGGATCAGCGCGCACAGGCTCTGCCGCACCTCCGCCTCCGACCCGGAATGGCCCTCCACCATCGCGTTGGTGGAATCGCACACCATCGCCAGCACGCCCTCCTCGCCGAGCCGCGCCAGCGCCGCCTCGTCGGTGGTCGGGCCGACCAGCGGCTTCGGGTCGAGCTTGAAATCCCCGGTGTGCAGGATCGTGCCGTGCGGCGTGCGGATGATCAGCGCCTGCGCCTCGGGGATCGAGTGCGACACCCGCACGAAGGTCAGCGCGAAGGGCGCGAGGTCGATCGGCGCCGCCCGGCTCGATGACGTGCAGCTTGACGTCGCGCTGCAGCTGCACCTCGCCGAGCTTGCGCCGCAGCACGGCGGCGGCGAACGGCGTCGCGTAGACCGGACAGCGCAGCTGCGGCCATAGCCAGGCCACCGCGCCGATATGGTCCTCGTGCGCGTGGGTGATGACGAGCCCGACCAGCCGGTCGCGCCGTTCGGCGATGAAGCCGGGATCGGCCATCATCACGTCGACCTCCGGCATCTCGGAGCCGCCGAAGCCGATCCCGCAATCCACCGCCAGCCATTTGCCGCCGCAGCGGTACAGGTTGAGATTCATGCCGATCTCGCCCGTCCCGCCCAAGGGCAGGAAGGCCAGATCACCGCTTGCCGCGTCCATATTTGGTCTGGTTGTCCTTCAATCGCTGTCGTGCAGGGCCCGTCGGTCACGGGGTAATGTGGGCGCGGGGTTGCGCTCCGCCAACAGCCGCAGCCCGTCGAGGGTGAGATCGGGCTCGATCACCTCGATCATCGTGGTGCCCTCGGAGAACAGCGGTGCGAGCCCGCCGGTCGCCACCACGCGCAACGGGCCGCCATACTCGGCCTTGATGCGGGTGATGAGCCCCTCCACCAGGCCGACATAGCCCCAATACACGCCGGACTGCATGGCGGCGACCGTGCCCCGGCCGATCACCGCCTGCGGCCGGCCGATGCCGATCCGCGGCAGCCGCGCCGCCGCCTGGTGCAGCGCCTCGATGGACAAATTGATGCCGGGCGCGATCACGCCGCCGAGATAGCCGCCGTCCTTGTCCACCACGTCGAACGTGGTCGCGGTGCCGAAATCCACGATCACCAGCGGCCCGCCGAACCGGCGATGCGCCGCGAGCGAGTTCAGCAGCCGGTCGGCGCCGACCTCCTCGGGATTGTCGATCCGGATGTCGAAACCCCAGTCGAGCGTCGCCCGCGCGACCAGCGGCTCGACGGCGAACCAGTCGCGGCAGAGCCGGCGCAGGTGATAGAGGGCGGCCGGCACCACCGTGCCGATCACCGCCCGCTCGACATCGGCCGGCTTCAGGCCGGAATGCTGGAACAGCGCCAGCAGCCAGACGGCGTACTCGTCGGAGGTGCGCTGCGCCTCGGTGGCGATCCGCCACACGCCGCGCCAGGATTGGTCATGGACCGCGAACACGACGTTGGTGTTGCCGGCATCGACGACGAGGAGCATGGGCCGGAGGCCTCCCGGCTATGACTCGCCCTTCAACTGGCGGACCTCGGACTGTAGGCGCTGGATCTGCCTGATCATCGCATTCACCTGGTCGCCAATCGCCCGCACCTCGCCCTGGGCACCCTTTGCTATTTTCTCGGCCCGCTCCGCAGCCCCAAAATTGACGACATTCGCCTCCTGCTCGGCCGTAAGCGTGTCCTGCAGCCGATCGACGCGCGCCATGATGTCACCTTGGAGTCGGTCCAGGCGTCCCGTGAGTTCGACCCACAGCTTGGCCTGCCCCTCTTCAAGCTTGGCCTGCCCGGCTCTCAGGCTGTCCAGGGCGGCGAGGATCCGGGCGTTCGTGTCGTCGCTCATGGCCCAAATCTACACGAACTTGCCTGGATCGGCCTAGCCGAACAGCGCCCGCGCCGCCGCTTGCGCCGCGCCCACCACCGGGGCGGGGAACAGGAAGAAGAAGGTCGTGAACAGGGTCGTCACGGCGGCGACGAAGGTGAGCGAGGGCGAGCGGGCGTCGAACCGCTCGGCCGGGGCGTCGAAATACATCACCTTGATGACGCGCAGATAATAGAACGCGCCCACCACGCTGGTCAGCACGCCGATGATCGCCAGCGTCCACAGCCCGGCCTGCACGGCGGCGAGGAAGATGTACAGCTTGGCGAAGAAGCCGGACAGGATCGGGATGCCGGCGAGGCTGAACATCGCCACCGCCATCGCCCCGGCCAGCGCCGGATCGTTGCGTGCGAGGCCGTTGAGGTCGGCGATCAGCTCCACCGACCGGCCGCTCCGACGCATCGCGGTGATGCAGGCGAACGCGCCCGCCGTCATGAACACGTAGATCACCATGTAGACCAGCAGGCCGCGAATGCCCGCGGCGGTGCCGGCGGCGAGCCCGATCAGCGCGTAGCCCATGTGGCCGATCGCGCTGAACGCCATCATCCGCTTGATGTTGGCCTGCCCGATCGCCGCCACCGCGCCCCAGCACCATCGAGGCGATCGACACGATCACCACCAGCGTGTGCCATTGGCCGGTCAGATGGCCGAACGGCGTGCACCATCACCCGCACCATCACCGCGATCGCCGCCACCTTGGGCGAGGTGCCGAAGAACAGCGTCACCGGCGTCGGCGCGCCCTCGTAGACGTCCGGCGTCCACATGTGGAACGGCACGGCGGAGATCTTGAACGCCAATCCCACCAGCACGAACACGATGCCGACCACGAGCCCCGGCGAGGCGTGCGCCGGATCGGACACCGCGCTCGCGATCCGCGCGAAATCCATCGTGCCCGCGAAGCCGTAGACCAGCGAGATGCCGTACAGCAGCAGCCCGGTGGCGAGCGCGCTGAGCACGAAATACTTGAGCCCCGCTTCCGACGAGCGCACATCGTCGCGCGCGAACGCCGCCAGCACGTAGAGCGCCAGCGATTGCAGTTCGAGCCCGAGATACAAGCGTCATCAGATTGCTGGCCGACGCCATGACCATCATGCCGACGGTCGAGAACAGCATCAGCACCGGAAACTCGAACCGCGCGATGCGCTGCTGGCGGTTGTAGTCGAGCGACAGGATCAGGCACAGCGCCGCGCCGGCGAGGATCAGCAGCTTGACGAAGCCGCTGAACGGATCGACCACGAACTGCCCGTGATAGCCGATGCCGTGCACTGTCGAGACGCTGAGGATCGCGGTCAGCAGGAACGCGCCGAGCGTCAACATGCTGCACAGGAACGTGCTGTCCTGGCGACGCAGCACGCCGACGATCAGGATGCCCATGCCGCACACGCTGAGCACGATCTCGGGAATGGCGAGAGCCCAGTTCATCAGCGTACCACCCCGGCCGTCGTCAGTTCATTTGGCGCGACCTTCGCGACCTTGACCCCGGAGGCCAGCGCCGCCGTGTGCTGCTCCACCATCGCACCCACGCTCGCGTCCCAGAAGCGGGTGAAGCTGGACGGCACGATGCCCATCCACAGGGTCAGCACCACCAGCGGCGCGAACACCGCGATCTCGCGCGGCGAGAGGTCGAGGATGTTCTTCAGGTCATCGCGCGTGATCCGGCCGAAGATCACCCGGCGATACAGATAGAGCGTGTAGGCGACGCCGAGGATCATCCCCATGCCGCCCAGCAGGGCCAGCCAGAAATTCACCTGCAGCGACCCGACGATCACCAGGAACTCGCCGACGAAGCCCGAGGTGCCCGGCAGGCCGATGCTCGCCATGCTGAACAGCATGAAGAACAGCGCGTAGCGCGGCATCCGGTCCGCCAGCCCGCCATAGCGCGAGATCTCGCGCGTGTGCATCCGGTCGTAGATCACGCCGACGATGAGGAACAATGCCGCGGAGACGATGCCGTGCGACAGCATCTGGAAGATCGCACCGGAGACGCCCTGGACGTTGATGGTGAAGATGCCGATCGTCACCACCCCCATGTGCGAAACGGAGGAATAGGCGATCAGCTTCTTCATGTCCTCCTGCGCCAGCGCCACCAGCGCCGTGTAGATCACCGCGACGACCGACAGCGCGAACATCATCGGCGCGAACATGGCACTCGCCTGCGGCAGCATCGGCACCGAGAAGCGCAGGAAGCCGTATGCGCCCATCTTCAGCAGCACGCCGGCCAGGATCACCGAGCCCGCGGTCGGCGCCTCGACATGCGCGTCCGGCAGCCAGGTGTGCACCGGCCACATCGGCACCTTCACCGCGAACGAGGCGAGGAAGGCGAGGAACAGCCAGGTCTGCAGCGCGGGGGCGAACTGGGTGTGCAGCAGCACGCTGATATCGGTGGTGCCGGCCTGGAACCACATCGCCAGCAGCGCCAGCAGCATCAGCACCGAGCCGGTCAGCGTGTAGAGGAAGAACTTGATCGCCGCGTAGACCCGGCGCGGGCCGCCCCATACCCCGATGATGAGATACATCGGGATCAGCACGCCCTCGAAGAACATGTAGAACACGACGAAGTCGAGGGCCGAGAACATCCCCACCATCATCGTCTCGAGGATCAGGAAGGCGAGCATGAACTCGCGCACGCTGGTGCGGATCGCCTCCCAGGCCGAGAGGATGCAGATCGGCGTGAGCAGGGTGGAGAGCAGCACGAACAGCACGCTGATCCCGTCGACCCCCATCTTGTAGCCGACGCCGTATTCCGGCAGCCACGGGATGTTCTCGACGAACTGGAACCCCGGCTCGTTGGTGTCGAACTTCGCCCACAGCAGCAGCGACAGCGCGAACACGATCAGGCTGGTCCACAACGCCGTCCAGCGCGCGTTGGACGCCACCGTCTCCTCGTCGCCGCGCACGCACATGATGACCACGCAGCCGACCAGCGGCAGCCACGTGATCAGCGAGAGCAGGGGGAAGCCCGCCTGGTTCATTCTATCACCGGATCAGCAGGTAAAGGGCGACCAGCACGACGACGCCGATCAGCATGACGAAGGCATAGACCGCGAGCGACCCGGTCTGGACCTTCGATACCCCTCGCGCCCCGTCGGCGGTCAGCGCGGCCATGCCGTTCGGCACGCCGTCGATCAGCGTCTCGTCGCCGACCTGCCAGAAGGTGCGGGCCAGCCAGAAGCCGGGGCGGACGAACAGCGCATCGTAGATCTCGTCGAAATACCACTTGTTGTAGAACAGCAGGTAGATCGGCCGGAACGCGCGCGCCATCTGCTCCGGCAGCGACGGGACGAACATGTAGAAGGTGTAGGCCGTCGCGATCCCGATCAGCCCCACCACGGTCGGCGCGAAGCTCACCCAGCTCGGCACCTGCTCCATGTCGGCGAGGACGTGATTGCTTGCCGTGATGACGATGCTGTCGCGCCAGAACGCCTGCCAGCCGTCGCCGATGAATTCGGGGCGCAGCAGGAAGCCCGCGCACAGCGCGCCGATCGCCAGCACGACGCACGGCCCCATCATCACCCACGGAGATTCGTGGATGTGATCGAGGACGTGCCGGTCCTCCCGCGGCGCGCCGTGGAACGTCATGATGAGGACGCGCCAGGAATAGAACGCAGTCAGGCCGGCGCCCAGCAGGCCGCACCAGAAGCCGTAATAGCCGACGCCGCCCGACGCGTACGCCGCTTCCAGGATCGCGTCCTTGGAGTAGTAGCCGGCGAAGGGAAAAATGCCGGCCAGCGCCAGCGAGCCGGCCCACATCACCACGTAGGTGATCGGGATCTTCTTCCACAGCGCGCCCATCTTGCGCATGTCCTGCTCGCCCGAGACGGCATGGATCACCGCACCCGCGCCCGAGAAACAGCAGCGCCTTGAAGAAGGCGTGGCAGAACAGATGGAAGATCGACGCCTGGTACACCGCGACCCCGGCGGCGGTGAACATGTAGCCGAGCTGCGAGCAGGTCGAGTAGGCGATCACCTTCTTGATGTCGAACTGCGTGCAGCCGATCGTGGCGGCGAACAGCGAGGTGGTGCCGCCGATGATCGTGACGAAGGCGAGCGCGCCGGGTGCGTAGCTCATGATCGGCGACATCCGCGCCATCAGGAACACGCCCGCCGTCACCATCGTCGCGGCATGGATCAGCGCGGAAACCGGCGTCGGTCCCTCCATCGCGTCCGGCAGCCAGGTGTGCAGGAAGATTTGCGCCGACTTGCCCATCGCGCCGATGAACAGCAGCACCCCGATCACCTCGTAGGCGCGCCAGTCGGTGCCGAGCACATGATACAGGTCGTTCATGTGCTGCTGGATGCCAGCCGAAGATGACCGGGAACCCGATCGAGCCGAACGTCAGGAACACCAGCGCGATGCCCACCGCGAAGGGCAAGTCGGCGACGCGGTTGACCATCATCGCCTTGATCGCGGCGGCGTTGGCGGAGGGCCGGTCGTACCAGTAGCCGATCAGCAGGTAGCTCGCGAGGCCGACGCCCTCCCAGCCGAAGAACAGCTGCAGCAGGTTGTCGGACGTCACCAGCATCAGCATGGCGAAGGTGAACAGGTTCAGGTAGGCGAAGAACCGGTAGCGCGGGAACGCGTCGTGCTCCATGTAGCCGACGCTGTAGATGTGGATCAGCGTCGAGACGAACGTCACCATGCCGACCATCACCGCCGACAGCGTGTCGTAGCGCAGGGCCCAGGAGGCGCGGAACGAGCCGGCCTCGATCCACGAGCCGATATCGACCGTGCCGTCCGGCTCGTGCAGGAAGCCGATCCAGATGAAGGACGTCACGCCGCAGATCGCGGCCACCACCATGACCAGGATCGACACGGCCTCCGCCGCCCGGTCGCCGATGGCGCGGCCGAGCAGCCCCGATACGATGGCGCCCAGCAGCGGGGCAAAGACAGCGACGGCGTAGATCATCGCGTCAGCCCTTCATCAGGTTCACGTCCTCGACCTGGATCGAGCCGCGGTTGCGGAAATACACGACGACGATCGCCAGCCCGATCGCCGCCTCGGCGGCCGCCACGGTGAGCACGAACATCGCGAACACCTGGCCCACCAGATCGCCGAGGGCCGCCGAGAACGCCACCAGGTTGAGGTTGACCGACAGGAGAATGAGCTCGATCGACATCAGGATGATGATGACGTTCTTGCGGTTCAGGAAAATCCCGAACACGCCGAGCACCAGCAGGATCGCCGCGACCGTCAGGTAGTGGCCGAGCCCGACGGGCAGAGTGCTGACCGGCGGCATCTAGCGCACCTCCGGCGCGTGATGCGCGCCTCCTCCGCCCCGCCCATCGCCATGATGATCTCCGCCACCGTGATGGCCGAGCAGCGCCTCGCTGTCGGTCTCGTCCGCCAGCTCCTCCTCGGGCTCGGACACCTTCGGGCGATAGATGCCGAGCGTGTTGACGTTGGCGCCGAGCGACACCGGCACCATCTCCAGCGTCTCGGCGACGGTGCGCGAATTCTGCAGCCGGATGATCTGGTGGCGCGAGGATTTGCGGTCGCGCAGGGTGAGCACGATGGCGCCGATCATCGCCACCAGCAGCACCAGCCCGGCCGCCTGGAACAGGAACACGTAGTCCGTGTAGATCAGCCGCCCGAGGGCGGCCGTGTTGTGCACGTCGACCGGGGTCGGCGCGAAGCGCAGCGCGGCGGTGTCCGGCGCGATCTGCCAGCCGCCCACCACCATCACCAGCTCGATGAGCAGCACGGCGCCGATCGTCGCACCCACCGGCAAGTACCGCTGGAAGCCGCTGCGCAGCTCGGCGAAGTTCACGTCGAGCATCATCACCACGAACAGGAACAGCACCGCGACGGCGCCGACATAGACGATGAGCAGGATCAACGCCAGGAACTCGGCCCCCGCGATCAGGAACAGTCCGGCCGCGTTGAAGAAGGCGAGGATCAGGAACAGCACCGAGTGAACCGGGTTGCGCGAGCTCACCACCATCGCCGCCGAGGCCAGCAGGATGACGGCGAACACGTAGAAGGCGATGGTCGCGATCATCGGTACGGTGCGTCCAGCTCAAGCCGGCGAGCGAGTTCCGGCTCCCACCGGTCGCCGTTCGCCAGCAGCTTGTCCTTATCGTACATCAGCTCCTCGCGCGTCTCGGTGGCGAACTCGAAATTCGGCCCCTCGACGATCGCGTCCACCGGGCAGGATTCCTCGCACAACCCGCAATAGATGCACTTGGTCATGTCGATGTCGTAGCGCGTGGTGCGACGCGACCCGTCGCCGCGCGGCTCGGCCTCGATGGTGATCGCCTGCGCGGGACAGATCGCCTCGCACAGCTTGCAGGCGATGCAGCGCTCCTCGCCGTTCGGGTAGCGCCGCAGCGCGTGCTCGCCCTTGAAGCGCGGGCTGAGCGGCCCTTTCTCGTACGGGTAGTTGATCGTCGCCTTGCGCGTGAAGAAATAGCGCAAGGTGAGCGCCATGCCGGCGGCGAGCTCGCCCAGCAACATGCTTCGCGCGGCGCGGTCCAGGAACGCCATCGGTCAGGCTCCTCCTCGCGACGCGGGATAGACCCGGCCCGAAGTTCGATCAAGCCAGCGGCAATCAAGATTGGGGGGATCAAGCGGGTGCATGGGGCAGCCAGCCGAACAGCATCAGCGCGCCGGCGGTGAGCACCAGCCAAAGCAGCGACAGCGGTAAAAAAACCTTCCAGCCGAGCCGCATCAGCTGGTCGTAGCGGTAGCGCGGGAAGGTGCCACGCACCCAGATGAACACGAACAGGCAGAAGCAGACCTTGAGGATGAACCAGATCGGCCCCGGCACCCAGGTGAACGGCACGACGCCGAACGGCGCCAGCCAACCGCCGAGGAACAGGATGGTGGTCAGCGCGCTCATCAGGATCATGTTCGCGTATTCGCCGAGGAAGAACAGCCCGAAGGAGAGCGAGCTGTACTCGACGAAGAACCCGGCGACGATCTCGCTCTCGCCCTCCGGCAGGTCGAACGGCGAGCGGTTGGTCTCCGCCAGGGTCGAGATGAAGAACACGATGAACATCGGGAACAGCGGCAGGCAGAACCACACGGTCCGCTGCGCCAGCACGATGTCCGTCAGGTTCAGGCTGCCGACGCAGAGCAGCACGCTCACCATCACGAAGCCGATCGAGACCTCGTAGCTGACCATCTGTGCGGCACTGCGCATGGCACCGAGGAAGGCGTATTTCGAGTTGCTCGCCCAGCCCGCGATGATGATGCCGTAGACGCCGAGCGAGCTGATCGCGAACAGATAGAGGATGCCGACGTTGATGTCGGCGATCGCCCAGCCCTCGTCGACCGGGATCACCGCCCAGGCGACCATCGCCAGCCCGAAGGTGAGCATCGGCGCCATCAGGAACAGCAGACGGTTCGACCCCGACGGGATCACCGTCTCCTTCATCAGCATCTTGATCGCGTCGGCGAAGGGCTGCAGCAGCCCGAACGGCCCGACCACGTTCGGGCCGCGACGCAGCTGGATCGCGGCCAGCACCTTGCGCTCGGCGTAGGTGAGATACGCCACCATGATGAGCAGCGGCACCAGCAGCGCCAGCGCCTCCGCGAAGGTGAGGATCACCCGTCCGCCGGTGGTGGCGAAGAAGAAATCGTTCATCCCGCGCTACTCCGCCGCCTGCAGCGCGGGGGCGACGTAGACTTCCGTGCAGGCCGCCATCGTCGGGCTGGCGCGGCCGATCGGGTCGGTCTCGTAGTAGTTTGTCACCGCCGGGACGAACGGCGCGGCACTCATCGCGGCCGGATCACCGGCCGGGCCGCTCTCGTCGCCGGCGGCGAAGCGGGGGAGAAAACCGATGCGGGCGAACACCGGGTTCACCTGCTCCAACCGCTGCCGCAGCGCGGGAAGATCGTCATACGGCAAGGTGCGGCCAAGCGACCTCACTGAACGCGCGCAGGATCCGCCAATCCTCCCGCGCCTGCCCCGGCGGATAGACCGCCAGCAGGCCGCGCTGCACCCGCCCCTCGGTGTTGACATAGGTGCCGGGCTTTTCCGTGAACGCCGAGCCCGGCAGGATCACGTCGGCGCGCGCCGCGCCCCGGTCGCCGTGATGGCCCTGGTAGACGACGAACGTGTCCGCGCCGATGCGCGCGGTGTCGAACTCGTCGGCGCCGAGCAGCCACAGCACGTCCACGCGCCCGCCGAGCATCGCCTCGAAGCCCCGCCCACCCGGCCCCGGCACGAAGCCGAGATCGAGCCCGCCGACCCGCGCCGCGGCGGTGTGCAGCACGTTGAAGCCGTGCCATCCCGCGCCCAGCGCGCCAAACCCGGCGGCCAACCTCCAGCACGCCGCCAGCACCGCGGCCCCATCCGGCCGGCGCAGCGCGCCCTGCCCCACGATGACCATCGGCTTCTTCGCGTCGCGCAGCATCGGCGCGAAGCTGTGCGACCCGTCGAGCAGCGCCGAGATCGCGGCGGGCCCGTCGCCCAACGCGGTGACGCCGTAGGTGAGGTCCGTCGCCGGGCCGATCACGCCGATCGGCATGGTGGTGTGCAGCCACTGCTTGCGGATGCGCGCGTTGAGCACCGGCGCCTCGTGCCGCGGATTGCTGCCCACGAGGACCAGCGCATCGGCCTCCTCGATGCCCGCGATGGTGGAATTGAACAGATAAAAATCCCGACGCGACGCATCGAGCCGCGCGCCGTCCTGGCGGCAGTCGAGATTGGCCGAGCCCAGCGCCGCCATCAGATCCTTCAGCGCCAACATGCTCTCGGCGTCGCACAGATCGCCCGCCACCGCGCCGATCCGCTCGCCCGGCACGCCCTGGACGCGCTCGGCGATCGCCGCGAACGCCTCGGCCCAATTCGCCGGCATCAGCTTGCCGTCGCGCCGCACCCAGGGGCGATCCAGCCGCCGGCGCTTCAGTCCGTCGACGAAGAAGCGCGACTTGTCGCCGAGCCATTCCTCGTTCACGTCGTCGTTGATGCGCGGCAGGATGCGCAGCACCTCCGGCCCGCGACTGTCGATGCGGATGTTGGTCCCGACCGCGTCCAGCGCGTCGATGCTGTCGGTCTTCTTGAGCTCCCACGGCCGCGCGGTGAACGCGTACGGCTTGGAGGTCAACGCGCCCACCGGGCAGAGGTCGATGATGTTGCCCGACAGCTCCGAGCCGAGCGCCTTCTCGACATAGGTGCCGACCTCCATGCTCTCGCCGCGCGACGTCGCGCCGAGATCGGGCACGCCGGCGACCTCGCTGATGAAGCGGATGCAGCGCGTGCAATGGATGCAGCGCGTCATCACCGTCTTGACCAGCGGGCCGAGATCCTTGTCCTTCACCGCGCGCTTGTTTTCTTCGTAGCGCGAGTGGTCCATGCCGTAGCCGAGCGCCTGGTCCTGCAAATCGCACTCGCCGCCCTGGTCGCAGATCGGGCAGTCGAGCGGGTGGTTGATGAGCAGGAACTCCATCACCCCGCGCCGCCCGTTGCGCACCATCGGGCTGTCGGTCTTGACCACCATGTTGTCGGCGACCGGGAACGAGCAGGACGACACCGGCTTCGGCGCGCGCTCGATCTCGACCAGGCACATGCGGCAATTGCCGGCGATCGACAGGCGCTCGTGGTAGCAGAAGCGCGGGATCTCCTTGCCCGCCGCCTCGCAGGCCTGCAGCACAGTGGATCCGTTCGGCACCTCGACCTCGATGCCGTCGACCGTGACCTTGGCCATATTCTACTCCGCCGCCATCGGCAGCACTGGCCGCCCGTGCTGCTTCTTATACTCCGCGATGCGCTCCAGCATCATCGGCTTGAAGTGCCGGATGAGCCCCTGGATCGGCCACGCCGCCGCGTCGCCCAGCGCGCAGATCGTGTGGCCTTCCACCTGGCGCGTCACCTGGTCGAGGATGTCGATCTCCTCCGGCTCCGCGCGGCCCTGCACCATGCGGTACATCACCCGCATCATCCAGCCGGTGCCCTCGCGGCAGGGCGTGCACTGGCCGCAACTCTCGTGCTTGTAGAACTGCGACAGGCGGGCGATGGCGCGGATCAGATCGGTGGACTTGTCCATCACGATCACCGCCGCCGTGCCGAGCCCGCTCTTCACGTCGCGCAGGCTGTCGAAATCCATCAGCACCGTGTCGCAGATCTCCTTCGGGATCAGCGGCACCGACGCGCCGCCGGGGATCACCGCCAGCAGGTTGTCCCACCCGCCGCGCACGCCGCCGGCATAGGTGTCGATCAGCTCCTTCAGCGGGATGCCGAGCTCTTCCTCGACATTGCATGGCTTGTTCACGTGCCCCGAGATGCAGAACACCTTGGTGCCCGAGTTCTTCGGGCGGCCCAGCGCCTCGAACCACGCGCCGCCGCGCCGCATGATGGTCGGCGTCACCGCGATGCTCTCGACGTTGTTCACCGTGCTCGGGCAGCCGTAGAGGCCGACCGCCGCCGGGAATGGCGGCTTGAGGCGTGGCATCCCCTTCTTGCCCTCGAGGCTTTCCAGCAGCCCGGTCTCCTCGCCGCAGATATACGCGCCGGCCCCGCGATGCAGGTACACGTCGCAGTCCCAGCCTGAGCCGCAGGCGTTCTTGCCGATCAGCCCGGCGTCGTACGCCTCGTCGATCGCGTGCTGGAGGTTCAGCGCCTCGTTGTAGAACTCGCCGCGGATGTAGATGTAGGCGGCGTGCGCGCCCATCGCGAAGCTGGCGAGCAGACAGCCTTCCACCAGCTTGTGCGGATCGTGGCGGATGATGTCGCGGTCCTTGCAGGTGCCCGGTTCGCTCTCGTCGGCGTTCACCACGAGATAGTGCGGCCGTCCGTCCGACACCTTCGGCATGAACGACCATTTCATGCCGGTGGGAAAGCCCGCCCCGCCGCGTCCGCGCAAACCCGACGCCTTGATCTCGTCGACGATCGCGTCCCGCCCGCGCGCGAGCATCGCCGCCGTGTTGTCCCAATCCCCCCGCGCCCGCGCGCCCGCCAGCCGCCAATCGTGCTGGCCGTACAGGTTGGTGAAGATGCGGTCCTTGTCACTCAGCATCGCATCACTCCGCCGGCGTCGCTGGCTCGGGGTTGGGAGGGCCGAGATTGTCGAGTGTGGTCAGCGTCGTCGGCCCGCCCTCCGGCGCGGAAGTCTGCCGTCCGATCATCGACCCCGGCTTCGGCTGCTCGCCGCGCTTCAGCGCCTCCAGCAGCGCGGTCGTCCGCTCGGCGTCCATGTCCTCGTAGAAATCGTCGTTCACCTGCAGAACCGGCGCGTTGACGCAGGCGCCGATGCATTCCACCTCGGTCATGGTGAACATCCGGTCGGCACTCGTCTCGCCCCAGCCCGCGATGCCCGGTGAACTTGCGGCAGGCGGCGGTGATCTCGTCCGAGCCGCGCAGCCAGCAGGGCGTCGTGGTGCACACCTGCAAGTGCCAGCTCCCGATCGGCCGCAGGTTGAACATCAGGTAGAACGTGGCGACCTCGTAGACGCGGATCGGCGGCATCTCCAGCAGCCGCGCCACCTCGTCCATCGCCACGCGCGGCACCCAGGCGCTGCCGGTCTCGCGCTTCATCTGGTTCTGCACGAGATAGAGCGCCGGCAGCACCGCACTCGCCTGCTTGCCGGTCGGGAACTTGACGATGTGGCGGTCGAGTTCCGCCCGGCTCTCCACGTCGAACGCGAAGCTCGCGGGCTGCACGAAATCCGCGCCGTTGTCCTCCGCCATGCGCCTCTACCTGTCGATCTCGCCGAACACGATGTCGAGCGATCCGATGATCGCCACCGCGTCGGCCAGCATGTGTCGTTTCGAGAGCTTGTCCATCGCCTGCAGGAAGGCAAATCCGGTCGAGCGGATCTTGCAGCGGTACGGCCGGTTGGTGCCGTCGGCGATCAGGTACACGCCGAACTCGCCCTTGGGGCTCTCCGTCGCGGTGTAGGTGGCGCCCGCGGGGACGTGGAAGCCCTCGGTGAAATGCTTGAAGTGATGGATCAGCGCCTCCATCGAGCGCTTCATCTCGGCGCGCGGCGGCGGCGAGAACTTGTTGTCCCGCACCTTGATCGGTCCGGGCCGCATCTTCGCCAGGCACTGCTTGATGATCTTGACGCTCTCGCGCATCTCCGCCATCCGCACGAGATAGCGGTCGTAGCAGTCGCCGTTGCGGCCGACCGGGATGTCGAACTCGACCTCGGCGTATTTGTCGTAGGGCTGCGCGCGCCGCAGATCCCACGGCACGCCGCTCGCCCGCAGACACGGGCCGGCAAACCCCCAGGCCAGGGCATCCTCGGCGCTGATGACGCCGATATCGACCAGGCGCTGCTTCCAGATGCGGTTGGTGGTGAGCAGCTCGGCCAGATCGTCGACGAATTTCGGAAACGTCTCCGCCCAGGCGGCGATCTGGTCCGTCAGGCCGGCCGGCAGGTCGCGGTTCACGCCGCCGGGGCGGTAGTAATTCGCGTGCAGCCGCGCACCCGACGCCGCCTCGTGGAACTCCATCAGTATCTCGCGCTGCTCGAAGCCCCAGAGCGACGGCGTGATGGCGCCGACATCGAGCGCGTACGTCGTCACGTTCAGCAGGTGGTTCAGCACCCGCGTGATCTCGGCAAACAGCGTGCGGATCCACTGCGCCCGCTCCGGCACGACGATGCCGAGCAGCTTCTCGACCGCGAGAACGAAGGTGTGCTCCTCGCACATCGGCGAGACGTAATCGAGCCGGTCGAAATACGGCACGTTCTGGATGTAGGTGCGGTACTCCATCAGCTTCTCGGTGCCGCGATGCAAGAGACCGATATGCGGATCGGCGCGCTCCACCACCTCGCCGTCCATCTCCAGGATCAGCCGCAGCACGCCATGCGCGGCCGGGTGTTGCGGACCGAAATTGATCGCATGGCTGTCGAACTCGACCGTCCGCCTGCCCCCTCCTGAAGTTTGGGGCTCCACGACGACTGTTTCGTCGGGATTGATGTCGCTCATGTGCTCAACCCTTCGACACCTCGGCCGGCTTCGTCGTCGTCGTCGGCGTCCCGCGCTCGGCGTGCACCTTCTCATCGCCGGGCAAGGTCGTGACGCCCTCCCACGGCGAGAGGAAATCGAAGCTCCGCCAGTCCTGCGTGAGCTGCACCGGCGCGTAGACCACCGCCTTCTGCTCCTCGTCGTAGCGGACCTCGACGTAGCCCGTGAGAGGAAAATCCTTGCGCATCGGGTGCCCGTCGAAGCCGTAATCGGTGAGGATGCGGCGCAAATCCGGCTGGCCCGAGAACACGATGCCGAACAGATCCCACGCCTCGCGCTCCCACCACGTCGCGCAGGGCCAGACGCCGTTGACCGACGGAACCGGCGTGCTCTCGTCGGTGGTGACGATCACGCGCACGCGCTGGTTCAGCGCCACCGAGAGCAGGTTGTAGACCACGTCGAACCGCTCGGGCCGCTCCGGCCAGTCCACGCCGCAGAGGTCCATCATCTGCGCGAAGGCGCAGCGCGGATCGTCGCGCAACGCGGTCAAGGTCGCGACCACGCCGTCGCGCCCCGCCAGCGCGACCACCTCGCCCTTGTCGATCCGCACCGATGTCACGCCCGGCATCTTCGCGACGATGTCGGCCAGCGCCTGCTCGGGGGCCAACGCCTGTTGGGGGGAGGGCGGCGTCTCCGCGCTCTCAGCCACGGAGGATCGTCCCGGTGCGGCGGATCTTCTTCTGCAGCTGCATGATGCCGTAGACCAGCGCCTCCGCGGTCGGCGGGCAGCCGGGCACGTACACATCGACGGGCACGACGCGGTCGCAGCCGCGCACCACGGAATAGGAGAAATGGTAGTAGCCGCCGCCGTTCGCGCAGCTGCCCATGCTGATCACCCAGCGCGGCTCCGGCATCTGGTCGTAGACCTTGCGCAGCGCCGGCGCCATCTTGTTGGTCAGCGTGCCGGCGACGATCATCACGTCGCTCTGCCGCGGGCTGGCGCGCGGGATGATGCCGAGCCGGTCGAGATCATAGCGCGGCATGTAGGCGTGGATCATCTCGACGGCGCAGCAGGCGAGCCCGAACGTCATCGGCCACAGGCTGCCGGTGCGCGCCCAGTTCACCACGCGGTCCAGATTGGCGACGATGAAGCCCTTGTCGGTGATCTCGCCGGTGATGCCCTTCACCACGGCATCCTGCTCCGGCCCGGGCGCCAGCGCGTCGCGGTTCCAGGCGATCGGCGGCGCTGAGGTTGCGCTCATGCCACTACTCCCAATCGAGGGCGCCCTTGCACCACTCGTAGATGAACCCGACGGTCAGCACGCCGAGGAAGCCGACCATGGATAGAAAACCGAACAGGCCGATATCCGACAGGCTCACCGCCCAGGGGAACAGGAAGGCCACTTCGAGGTCGAAGATGATGAACAGGATGGCGACGAGATAGAACCGCACGTCGAACCGCCGGCGTGCATCGTCGAACGCCTCGAAGCCGCACTCGTAGGCCGACAATTTCTCGGCATAGGGCTTCTGCCGCGCGGCCAGCAGCGAGCCGCCCACCATCGCGACGGCGATCACGCCCGCGATGATGATGAACACCAGGATGGGAAGATAGTTGTCGAGCACTGGCTGCATCACGGTCCCCCATCCGATCTCGCGCGCCGCACCAAGAGAGGAGGCGGCGCACCCTCAAAGCTTGCGGCCCGGCCCTCGCGGTGCCGCACGCGGCCGGACCTTAGACCCAACCTTTCCGCGCCGCCATAGCCCGACGGCTCGCTCATTGGGCGATGCAGACGTGCCGATGGCGGGATGCCGCTGGCGCGAGTGACGGGGCTCGAACCCGCGACCTCCGGCGTGACAGGCCGGCGCTCTAACCAACTGAGCTACACCCGCAGCGGCAGGCGGCAGCGTGTAGGACGGCGGGCAGCGGGCGTCAAGCGCGGCCGCGCACGCGACGCGGAATGGGCGGTGACGGGATCGAACCGCCGACCCTCTCGGTGTAAACGAGACGCTCTACCGCTGAGCTAACCGCCCCCGCCTGCTGGCGATGTATCGCGCCACGCCCGGAGGGAACAAGTGCTTGCCCGCCGCCCGGGCCAGTCATTGCTGGACAGCATCGGTGCGGGGGAACATGCTCAGGTCTGCGGGGATTGCGCCGTGGGGCGGCAATGGACGTCACGGACTGGCTGCGAAGCCTGGGGCTCGAACGCTACGCGGCGGCGTTTCGCGAGAACGAGGTCAGCGCCGACCTCCTGGCGAAGCTGACCGCGCAAGACCTGCGGGATCTGGGCGTCGCGGCGGTCGGCCATCGTCGCCGGCTGCTGGAGGCGATCGCGGTCCTGCGCGGCGACAGCGGGCCGTCCGTCGGAGTGGCGGGGAGCGATCGAGCGCCCGAACCGCGCGCCGAGCGGCGGCACCTGACCGTCCTGTTCTGCGACCTGGTGGGCTCGACGCCGCTCTCGACCAGGCTCGATCCCGAAGACCTCCGCCAGCTTCTGGACACCTACCGGGCAAGCGTCGTCGCGGCGGTAACGGGCCAGCGCGGCTACGTCGCAAAATTTCTCGGCGACGGCGTGCTGGCCTATTTCGGCTGGCCGAACGCCGACGAGGCCCACGCCGACAGCGCGGTGCGCGCCGGCCTGGCGGCCATCGAGGCGCTCCGCCCGCACCAGCTCCCGGTCCGCATCGGCATCGCCACCGGCCTCGTCGTGGTGGGCGACCTGATCGGGGCCGGTGCGGCGCAGGAGCACCCGGCCATTGGCGAGACGCCCAACCTCGCCGCGCGGCTGCAGGCGCTGGCCGAGCCCGACACGATCGTCGTGAGCGAGGCCACCCGATCGCAGCTCGGCCGGATGTTCGAGATGGAGGAGCTCGGCCCAGTTGCGCTGAAGGGTTTCGAGAAGCCGGTGAAGCCTTGGCGGGTGCGCGGCGAGACCGGAATTTCGAGCCGCTCCGAGGCGGTCTACGGGGGCGCGCTCACGCCGCTGGTCGGGCGCGACGAGGAACTCGATCTGCTGCTGCGACGATGGCGGCAGGCGAAAGCCGGCGAGAGCCGGGTCGTGCTGCTCTCCGGCGAGGCGGGCATCGGCAAGTCGCGCCTGCTTGCCGCATTGGAAGAACGCCTGGCCGGCGAGCCGCATGTCAGCCTCCGCTACTTCTGCTCGCCTCACCATCAGGACAGTGCGCTGCGTCCGATCATCGCCCGCTGGGAGCAGGAAGTTGGCTTCGCATCCAGCGACACGAATGGCGAGAGGCTCGGCAAGCTGGAAGCTGTCCTCGCGTCAGTGGGCACGCCGATGGAGGATGTCGCGCTGATTGCCGACCTGCTCTCGGTGCCGGTGGACGACCGCTACCCGAAATTGGAGCTACAGCCCGCTGCAGAAGAAGCGCAAGACCTTCGAGGCGCTGATCCGCCGGCTGACGACACTTGCGCGAACACGGCCGGCGTTATTGCTGTTCGAGGATATGCATTGGGCCGATCCAAGCTCGCTCGAATTGCTCGACATGCTGATGGATCAGATCGCCGAGCTTCCTGTGCTTCTGGTCGTTTCCTTCCGCCCCGAATTCACGGCCCCCTGGATCGGCCACGCCAGCGTCAGCCTGATGGTGCTGAGCCGGCTTGACCGGCAGCGATCGGCGGCGCTCGCCGCGCAAGTCGTGAGGAACCGGGCACTGTCCCCGGCACTGCTGGACCGTATCGCAATGCAGGCTGACGGTGTTCCGCTCTTCATCGAGGAGCTGACCAGGGCGGTGCTCGAGGCGCCGGAACTCGACACGATAGACGCGACGCTCGCGGTTCCCAATACGCTGCAAGCCTCCCTGATGGCACGCCTCGATCGGCTGCCAGCGGCCAAGATGGTTGCACGGATCGGCGCAGTGATAGGTCGGGAGTTTCCCCACATTCTGCTTGCGGCGGCCGCGGGGCTGCAGGAAGCGCAGCTCACGGAGGGGCTCAACGAGCTGGCCGGCTCGGGATTATTGTTTCGGCGTGGTGCGCCACCCGATGCGGTCTACGCGTTCAAGCACGCGCTGGTGCGGGACGTTGTCTACGCCAGTCTTCTCAAGACCTCGCGTCAGCAGCTTCACCGTAGGATCGGCGACGCCGTGCGAGATCAGCTTCCGGAACGGGCAGAGACCGAGCCGGAGGTTGTCGCGTACCATTTTGCACAGGCCGGGTTGAGGGAACCCGCTGTTGAGTGGTGGGCCAAGGCAGGTGACCTGGCGTTACAGCGCTCGGCCAATGTCGAGGCGATTGCGCATCTCGAAAAGGCGCTTGAATTGTCCCAGGAGCTGGGCAATTCGCCTGAGCGACGGCTTGCGCGCTTACGATTGCAAATAAGCTACGGCAACGTATTGAGAGTGGCGCGCGGTTTCGGTGCGCCGGAGACGAAAGCAGCATTCGCGCGGGCTCGCGATCTTGCGAGAACCATGGGTGATGTGCCCGAGCGATTCTCTGCCGAGTACGGGCTGTGGAGCGCAAGCTTCGTTGGCGGAGACCTGACAGCTATGCGAGCGCTGTCGGATGCATTCCTGCGAAATATTGAGAGTCGGCCCGAGTTGCCCGAAACCGGGATCGCTCACCGGATCTGCGGCATGACCTGCTGGTTCGCCGGTGATTTCATCGATGCGCGGCTGCATCTCCAACATGCGCTCACCTGCTACGACGGCGAACGAGATCAAGCGTTGGCCTTTCGTTTTGGCCAGGATCTGGCCGTCCCTGCCATCGCCTACCTTGCGATGACGCTGTGGCCACTCGGCATCGGCGACTACGCGCGTCGTCTTGCCGTGAAGACTATCACCCACGCCTTGCGGACAAAGCATATCTCAACGGTCGCATACGCCTACCTCCACGCTTCTTTTTTCGAAACGATGCGTCGTGACCACCTGGGGAGCGGTCCCTACATCCGAGCTTACCTCGATCTCGCCCGCGAGCACGTGATGCCCCTGTGGCTTGCGTACGGCGCCTTTCACGAAGGATGGCTGCGCTGGCACGCTGGCGATCACGAGGTGGGGACGACGCAGATGTACGAAGGTCTGGCGCTGATGCGTGAGAAAGGCCAAATCACCTTTATGCCGCTTTTCGGGGTGCTCCTCGCTGAAACGGAGGCAGAGACAGGTCGTCACGACGTAGCACTAGCGACTGTCGAGGCTGAACTCGCGGGAATGATCCAGAGCGGACAGCGCTGGTTCCTTGCCGAAGCCCACAGGGTGCATGGCGAACTCCTCCTCAAATCCCGGGCCGCCAATTCCGAGGCTGCCGAAGCGGCGTTTGTGCGGGCCATTGAAGTAGCCCGCGGCCAATCGGCAAAGCGGTTTGAGCTCCGCGCGGCGACGAGCCTGGCGCGCATGTGGTCCGGGCAAGGCCGGCGGCCGGAGGCGCGCGATCTGTTGACGCCAGTCTACGCGTGGTTCACCGAGGGATTTGCATCGCGCGATCTGCAAGAGGCGCGGCAGATACTGCTGGAACTCGGATAGCCAGCTTTCGGTGCACCCGGCACGACGGCGCTCACTTCACCGCCTCGCGCAGCCCCTTGCCCGCCTTGAAGCGCACCGAGACCGAGGACGGGATCTGCAGCACCTCGCCAGTCCGCGGGTTGGTGCCCGTCGCGGCGCGGCGCTCGCTGCGGGCGAAGCTGCCGAAGCCGACGAGGCGCACGTCTTCGCCGTTGCGCAACGCCTGCTCGATGGCGCCGAACACCGCGTCGACCAGGTCGGCCGCCCTGGAGCGCGGCAAATCGGCCTCCTCCGCCACGGCGGAGATCAATTCCATCTTGTTCATGGGAAGGCCCTCCGTCCGCGCGCAGCACCCCAGCGGGGAAGTTGGGGCGGCACAGTAGGGGCAGCGATTTTGTCCGGTCAACGCAAGTCGCAGTCAGAAGAGCAGTCGAAAGAAGAGGCCCGCCGGATGGTCCGGCGAGCCTCATTTCAAATCATGCGATGATATGTCTATGTCAGTGCGGCAGCGACGCCGCCTGACCCGCGCCGGCGGGTGACACGGGCTCTGGCGGCTCGTGCCACTCGATCGGCTCGGGCTTGCGCACCAGCGCCTGGGCGATCACGTCGTCGACATCGGCCACCGGGATCAGCTTGAGGTGCTTCTTCACGTTGTCCGGCACCTCGGCGAGATCCTTCTCGTTCTCCTTCGGGATGAACACGGTGGTGATCCCGGCGCGCAATGCCGCGAGCAGTTTCTCCTTCAGTCCGCCGATCGGCAGCACGCGGCCGCGCAGCGTGATCTCCCCGGTCATCGCCACGTCGCGGCGGATCGGGATGCCGGTCAGCACGCTGACGATGCTGGTCGCCATCGCGATGCCGGCCGAGGGTCCGTCCTTCGGGGTCGCACCCTCGGGCACGTGGACGTGGATGTCGCGCTTCTCGAACAGGGTCGGCTTGATGCCGAACTGGATCGAGCGGCTGCGGACGTAGCTGAGCGCCGCCGACACGCTCTCCTGCATCACGTCGCCGAGCTTGCCGGTGTTCTTGATGGTGCCCTTGCCCGGCAGCAGTCACGCTCTCGATGGTCAGGATCTCGCCGCCCACCTCGGTCCAGGCGAGGCCAGTGACCACGCCGACCATGTCCTCGGCCTCCGCCTCGCCGTAGCGGAAGCGGCGCACGCCGGCGTATTTGTCGAGGTTCTTGCGGGTGATCGCGACCTTCTTGGTCTTCTTGGTGACGATCTCCTTGACCGCCTTGCGCGCCAGGCTGGCGAGTCTCCCGCTCCAGGCTGCGCACGCCGGCCTCGCGCGTGAAGTAGCGGATCAGATCGCGCACCGCGTCATCCGAGATCGACCACTCCTCCGGCTTCAGTCCGTTGGCCTCGGACTGCTTGGCGATCAGGTGGCGCTTGGCGATCTCCACCTTCTCATCCTCGGTGTAGCCGGGGATGCGGATGATCTCCATGCGGTCCATCAGCGGCTGCGGCATCCGCAGGCTGTTGGCCGTGGTGACGAACATCACGTCCGACAGGTCGTAGTCCACCTCCAGGTAGTGGTCGTTGAAGGTGGCGTTCTGCTCCGGGTCCAGCACCTCGAGCAGCGCCGAGGACGGGTCGCCGCGCCAGTCGGCGCCGAGCTTGTCGATCTCGTCGAGCAGGAACAGCGGGTTCGAGGTCTTGGCCTTCTTCATGCCCTGCACGATCTTGCCGGGCATCGAGCCGATATAGGTCCGCCGATGGCCGCGGATCTCCGCCTCGTCGCGCACGCCGCCGAGCGACATGCGGACGAAATTGCGGCCCGTTGCGCGCGCGATCGACTTGCCGAGCGAGGTCTTGCCGACGCCGGGCGGCCCGACGAGGCACAGGATCGGCCCGCGGATCTTCGGGCTGCGCGACTGCACGGCCAGGTACTCGACGATCCGCTCCTTGATCTTCTCCAGGCCGTAATGGTCGGCGTCGAGCACCTTCTCGGCCTCGACCACGTCGTTCTTGACCTTGCTGCGCTTCTTCCAGGGGATCGACAGCATCCAGTCGAGATAGTTGCGCACCACCGTCGCCTCGGCGCTCATCGGGCTCATGGTGCGCAGCTTCTTCAGCTCCGCGACCGCCTTCTCGCGCGCTTCCTTCGACAGCTTGGTCTTCTTGATGCGCGCCTCGAGCTCGGCGGTCTCGTCCTTGCCGTCCTCGCCCTCGCCCAGCTCCTTCTGGATCGCCTTGAGCTGCTCGTTGAGGTAGTACTCGCGCTGCGTCTTCTCCATCTGCCGCTTGACGCGGTTGCGGATGCGCTTCTCCACCTGCAGCACGCCGATCTCGGACTCCATGTGTCCGAACACCTTTTCCAGCCGCTCGCCGACCTTGCGTGGTCTCCAGCAGCTCCTGCTTCTCGGCGATCTTGAGCGACAGATGGCTCGCCACGGTGTCGCCGAGCTTCGAGGGCTCCTCGATCTGGTTCAGCGAGACCAGCACCTCGGGCGCGATCTTCTTGTTGAGCTTGATGTACTGCTCGAACTGCGACACCACCGTGCGGCCGAGCGCCTCCAGCTCCTTGGCGTCGGTGTCCTTGTCGGGCAGCGCCTCGGTGAAGGCCTCGAAATAGCTCTCGGTCTCCTTGAAGCCGATGATCTTGGCACGCCTGCCGCCTTCGACCAGCACCTTCACCGTGCCGTCGGGCAGTTTCAGGAGCTGCAGGATCGTGGAGACGGTGCCCACGCGATAGATGTCGTCGGACGAGGGGTCGTTCTGCTCGGCGCTCTTCTGCGCGACCAGCAGGATCTGCTTGTCGTCCTTCATCACCGCTTCCAGCGCGCGAACGGATTTCTCGCGGCCGACGAACAGCGGCACGATCATGTGCGGGAACACGACGATGTCGCGCAGCGGCAGGACCGGCAGCAACTCGCCCTTCGTCGGCCCGGATTTCGCCGGCTCGGCTTTCACCGGCTCCGGGTCCGGCGCGCCCGGGTGATCTGAGTCTGTCATAGGTGACCTCCTTCAGGACAGTCGGCGCGCATTCCGCCCAATTTGCGGCACGGACCGCGCCATGCCGGTTTCTATTCCCGGCTGATCGCTCCGGGATATCGGCACGGGCGGGATAGGCCGCAAGATCTTGACAGGGTTCGCGGCCACGGACCGTGCGGCCGCGCTGATTGCCGGAGCAGCGCCCGAATTCAGGCGCTCGTCTCCGCCCGCTCCTTGCCGTAGAGATACAACGGATTGGCACGCGATTCGGCAACTTCGCGATTGATCACCACCTCTTCGACCCCGTCTAGTCCGGGAAGCTCGAACATGGTGGACAGCAGGATGGCCTCCATGATGGAGCGCAGGCCGCGCGCCCCGGTTTTACGGGCAATCGCCCGCGTCGCCACGGAGCGTAGCGCGTCCTCGGTAAAGGAGAGCTTCACGCCCTCCATCTCGAACAGCCGGCCGTACTGCTTGACCAGCGCGTTCTTCGGCTTCGTCAGGATCTCGACCAGGGCGTTCTCGTCGAGATCCTCCAGGGTCGCGACCACCGGCAGGCGGCCGATGAATTCCGGGATCAGGCCGAACTTCAGCAGATCCTCGGGCTCCACCTCGCGCAGGATCGCGCCCATCCGCCGCTCGTCCGGGGCGCGGACCTCGGAGCCGAAGCCGATCCCCGAGCCCTTGCCGCGAGAGCCGATGATCCGCTCCAGCCCGGCGAAGGCGCCGCCGCAGATGAACAGGATGTTGGTGGTGTCGACCTGCAGGAACTCCTGCTGCGGATGCTTGCGCCCGCCCTGCGGCGGCACGGAGGCCACGGTGCCCTCCATGATCTTGAGCAGCGCCTGCTGCACCCCCTCGCCGCTCACGTCGCGGGTGATCGAGGGGTTGTCCGATTTGCGGCTGATCTTGTCGACCTCGTCGATATAGACGATGCCGCGCTGCGCCCGCTCGACGTTGTAGTCGGCCGATTGCAGCAGCTTGAGGATGATGTTCTCCACGTCCTCGCCGACATAGCCGGCCTCGGTCAGCGTGGTGGCGTCGGCCATCGTGAACGGCACGTCGAGGATGCGGGCCAGGGTCTGCGCGAGCAGCGTCTTGCCCGATCCCGTGGGGCCGACCAGGAGAATATTCGACTTGGCGATCTCGATGTCGTTGTTCTTCTGGCCGTGCGCCAACCGCTTGTAATGATTGTGGACGGCGACGCTCAGCACCTTCTTCGCGTGGTCCTGGCCGATCACGTAGTCGTCCAGCACCTTGCAGATCTCGCGCGGGGTCGGCACCCCGTCGCGGGACTTCACGAGGTGCGTCTTGTGCTCCTCGCGGATGATGTCCATGCACAGCTCGACGCACTCGTCGCAGATGAACACCGTCGGCCCGGCGATCAGCTTGCGCACCTCATGCTGCGACTTGCCGCAGAACGAGCAGTACAGGGTGTTCTTCGAATCAGGGGACTTGCCCATGCGCACTCCTGCCCCGGCCTCCCGGGAACCAACGGGCCACATTAGCCCCGGCCGGCGCAAACCGACAAGGACCGCGACCGGACGCCGACCGCAAGCGGAACCAACCGCTGCGGTCGCCATGCCGGGTAAGCAAAATTCACGCCAGGATGGCCGGAGCGGCCCAGCGGCGGCGGTCAGGAGCGAGACGCGGCTTCCTCGGAGGTGAGCGGCCGGTTCTCGACCACCTCGTCCACGATGCCGAAATCCCGCGACTCCTCGGCCGACATATAGCTGTCGCGCTCCAGCTTGCGCTCGATCGCCTCGATCGGCTGGCCAGTGTGGCGGACATAGATCTCGTTCAGCCGCTTGCGGAGGGTAAGGATCTCGCGCGCCTGGATCTCGATGTCGGTCGCCTGGCCCTGCGCGCCGCCCGAGGGCTGGTGCACCATGACCCGGGCGTTGGGCAGGGCATAGCGCTTGCCCTTGGCCCCGGCGCAGAGCAGCAGGCTGCCCATCGAGGCGGCCTGGCCGACGCAGACGGTGCTGACGGGGCTGCGGATATACTGCATCGTATCGTAGATCGCGAGCCCGGCCGAGACCACGCCGCCTGGGCTGTTGATGTAGAACGCGATGTCCTTGGACGGATTCTCGGATTCCAGGAACAGCAGCTGGGCGCAGATCAGCGCGCTGACCTGGTCGTAGACCGCGCCGGTCAGGAAGATGATCCGCTCCTTCAGGAGGCGGGAGTAGATGTCGAACGCGCGCTCGCCGCGGGCGGTCTGCTCGACCACCATCGGCACCAGCGCGTTGCCGTAGACCTCGACGGGATCGCGATCCCTCATAACCTTCACCTTCCTCAAAACTATGGCCCACCCGAGCCACGGCGCGCGCCGAGGCATGATCCGCTAAAATAGGTTGCCGATCCGCTGCTTAAAGCCAGCCAGCCATCCCCGGCCATCCATCCGGGATCAGGCACCCGTCTCCGCCGCGGCACGGCCGGCGGCTCCGGCTCCTTCGCCAGCTCCTCCGGCGTGACCGTCTCGTCAGTGACCTTGGCGAGTTCGACGGCGTAGTCCACCACCTTCTCCTCGAAGATGGGGCCGCGCAGATTGTCCGTCACCTGCGGGTTCTTGCGGAAGAACTCCATCACCTGCGCCTCCTGGCCGGGGTAGCGCATCGCCTCGGCCCGCATCGCCCGGGTCATCTCGTCCGGGGTGACGGTGATGCCGTTGGCGCGGCCGATCTCGGCCAGCAGCAGGCCGAGCCGCACCCGCCGGTCGGCGATGGCGCGATACTCGGCCTTCAGCGTCTCCTCGTCCTTCTCCTTGTCCTCGTCGTCGAGCCGGCCCTCCTTGCGGTCGGCCTCCAGGCGCTGCCAGATCTGGTCGAACTCCGCCTGCACCATGCCCTCGGGCGGGCTGAAGCCGGCCCGCTCGGCCAGCGCGTCGAGCAGCTGGCGCTTCAGCCGCAGCCGCGAGAGCTGATCGTATTCGCGCTGCATCCGCTCGGTGATCGCCTGGCGGACCTCGTCGAGGTTCTCGAAGCCGATCTTCTTGCCGAACTCGTCGTCCATCACCGGCTCGACCGGCCGGCGCAGCGCCTTGGCGGTGACGTCGAAGCTCGCCGCCTTGCCGGCCAGGTCGGCCACCCCGTAATCGGCCGGGAAGGACACCTCGATGGTCCGCGCCTCGCCCGCCTTCAGGCCTTCCAGCTGCTCGGTGAAGCCCGGGATGAAGCCGGTCCCGCCGACCTCGACGTTCATGTCGGTCGCCGTGCCGCCGGGGAACGCCGTGCCGTCCACCTTGCCGATGAAATCGACCGTCAGCACCTCGCCCGTGGCGGCGCCGCGATCCTCCTCCACGTCCACCAGGTCGCGATTGCGGACGGCGAGCTCGTGCAACGCCTTGTCCACCGATTCCGGGGCGACCTCGGCCTTCAGCCGGGTCAGGGAAATATCGGAGAACTCCGGCATGGCGATCTCGGGCAGCACTTCGAGCTCGACGTTGAACTCGAGATCCTTTGGCTCGCTCGCCGCGACGTCCTCGCTGGTGACGTTTACCTTCGGTTGCATGGCGGGGCGCAGGCCGCGATCCGAGATCACCTGCTGGGTCGCCTGATTGACCGATTCCTCCAGCACCTCCGCGATCACCGCGGTGCCGTAACGCTGGCGCACCACCGGCAGCGGCACCTTGCCGGGGCGGAACCCAGGCAGGCGCAGGGTCTTGCCGAGATCGGTCAGCCGCGCGGTGCGCCGGCTTGCGATGTCGGCGGCGGGCACCACCACGCTATAGGCGCGCTTGAGCCCGTCGGAGAGGGTTTCGGTAACCTGCATCAGCCCGGAAATCCTTACGAACGCTGCGCCGGAAGGCCGTGGTGCGGGCGGAGGGACTTGAACCCCCACGGCTTGCGCCACCAGAACCTAAATCTGGCGTGTCTGCCAATTCCACCACGCCCGCAAGCGACCTCGCGGCCGTGAGGCGGGGGCTTTACCGCAGGCGGAGGGGCACCACAAGCGGCGCGACAGGCGCGGCCTCACGAGGCCGGCGGCGACAGTCCAGAATTTGCGTCGCGAGTGAAGCTTTGACGCACCGGGCACAACCTGACATTCTCACAGGAATTTAATGACCTCGGGATCGAATTGAATGCCCGGCCTGGCTCGACACTTGCTCGCTCCTCTGGCGCCCACATTCGGGCCGCCCGTCGGCGTCCTTCCTCCGTTGGAGGGATCGTCCCGTGTCGGACGTTGAGGCCGCCGAGCCGGAGACCGGCCGCTACAGCATCGCCGCGGTGGACCGGGCACTCGACCTGCTCGAGGCGCTGGCCCGGATCGGCCCCGCGCCGCTGGCCGATCTCGCCAAGGAGGCGCACTGCACCCGCACCGCCGGCTTCAGGCTGCTGCGGACGATGGAGGCCCGCGGCTTCGCCATCCAGGACAAGGCGCGCGGCGCCTGGCGACTCGGCGCGCGCTGGGGTCTGCTCGGCCGGGCGGCCTCCGCCCAGGGCGCCCTGGGGGCCGTCGCGATGCCGTTCATGACGGCGCTCGGGCAATCCTGCGGCGAGACGGTCTATCTGCGGATCCGCGACGGGGTGGAGAGCGAAACGGTCGCCGCCTACCGGCCAGACAAGGCACTGCGTCTCTATACCGATGTGGGCCGCCGCCGGCCCCTGCACGCCGGTTGCAGCCGCATCCTGCTCGCCTACGCGCCGGACTCGGTGCGCAAGCAGGTGCTCGGGCTGCGGCTGCCGCGCTTCACCCCCGCCACGCGGACCGACCCCGATTGGCTGCTCGCCGACATGCAGCGCATCCGCGCGCGCGGCTGGCTGCTCACCGCCGAGGAGGTGGAAGCCGGCGCCGTCTCGATCGCCGCCCCGGTGCGGGACGGCAGCGGCCTGGTGATCGCCGTCCTGTTCATCGGCGCGCCGACCTTGCGGATGCGTCCGCATCGCGCCCGCTCGCTACTCCCGGCCGTCCTGGATGCGGCGGCACGGCTGTCCGTCGCGCTAGGCGCGGACGCGCAGGCCGCGGCGGAGATCGACCCGGCGCCTGCTCCGCCCGGCACCGGCATCAGCGGACCCGGTCTCCTGGCGCGGCAAGCAGGCTGATCCGGCCGCGCCGCGCCTCGGCGGCCTCCACGATCGCCTCGAAGCCGGCATCGAGCGCCGCCTCCGCCGCGAGCCTGGGAAGCCGCCGCAACCATCCGCGCCGCTTGGGGCGGAACACGCGCGGCACGGCCCGCTCGCCGCCGATCCGCCGCACCACGCCGTCGAGGTCGCCGAACCCGTCCACCAGGCCGAGCTCCCGCGCCCGCGCGCCGAGGAACCAGCCGCCGTCGAACAGCGCCGCCTCCTCGCCGCGCAGCCGCTCGCCGCGACGGGCGCGCACCCAGTCCTTGAAGCGCGCGTGCAGGTCGTCCATCACCTGCTTGACGAACGCCACGTCCTCGGGCCGCTCCGGGCTGAACGGGTCGAGCCGCGCCTTGTTCTCGCCCGCCGTGTAGAGCCGCCGCTGCACGCCGAGCCGGCCGATCAGCTCGGTGAAGCCGAACCCGCCGCCGATCACGCCGATCGAGCCGACCACGCTCATCGGGCTGGCCAGGATCTCGTCGGCCGCGCAGGCCAGCCAGTAGCCGCCCGAGGCGCCCACCTCGGCGATCACCGCCGTCACCCGCGCGCCGGCCTTGTCGGCGTGGCGGCGGACCAGGGAGGCGATCAGGTCGGACTGCACCGGCGAGCCGCCGGGGCTGTCGATGTCGAGGATCACGTTCCCGCCTTTTCCGGCGGCGCGGAACGCGCGCTCGATCAGCGGCGCGAAGGCGCGGGCGTTGAGCGCGCCGGCGCGCGCCGAGAGCACGCCATGCAGCTCGATCACGCCGATCCGGGGACGGCGCCAGAACAGGAGCTTCATGCGCCGCGCACGACGTCGCAGGGCGATCGCGGCGGCCGCCTCGCCGCTGAGCCAGGCGCCGCCGACCGTCCCGGCCAGGGTCGCGTGCGTCGCCTCGCCGGCGATCAGCAACCGCCCGCCCGCCAGCGGCTCGGCCAAGCGGCGGCGCGCGTCGGCGTGGCCAGGGCGGGCGTAGGCGTAGGCGCCCTGGAACAGCGGATCCGTGCCCCATCCCGAGACCAGCGCGGCGCCCGGCCGCAAGCGCGCGGTCGACCCGGCCGCCGAGCAGGCGGCGCAGCTCGCCGCGCACGAAATCCTCCGCCGCCTCCGCCCCCGCCGCGGGTCAGCTCCCAGGCGAGCGAGCCGCCGATCCAGGCGCTCAGATAATCGAACCCCCAGGGCCAGGCGTTGAACACGATCGGCGGATCGTCCCGCGTGAACCGCCGGTCGAGCGAGCAGAAATCCGGCAAGTCCAACCGGTCCGCGCCCGCAGCGCGCAGCACCACCCTGAGCGCGAGACCCATCGGCAGGCCGTGCAGGCACTCCTCCACCGATGACGGGCAAGGGCGGGTCGAAGCCGATCCGGCCCGACGCCAGCACGCCGGTTGAGACGGTGACGATGCAGGACGCGGCCTCGACGGTGCCTCGCGGCGTCTCCACCACGACGCGCCCGCCCGGCTCCTGCCAGCTTATGCGCGTTGCGGGAGTGTCCAGATGCAGACCCTCCGTCGGAGCCAGCCGGCGCTGCACGAAATCGCCGAGGCCGCCCGCGACCAGGATGTTGCCGCCCGATAACTGGTTCGCCCGCCAGTCGCGCAGGCTGAAATCGACCGCGTCGGCGACGCAGATGATCGGACCCTCCCAGGTCTCGACGGTGACGGCCCAAGGGTCGTCGGGGAGGTGCTGGGCCACCTCGGCCAGGCTCGTATCCGCCACCCCGTCGCAGAGCAGTCGGTCCGCCATCGCCTCGAACCGGTCCCAGGCGCCGGCGGAACCGGCACGTTCTTCAGGCGTCGCGAGGTGGCCATCGATAAGAGTGCGGCGGGCGCGCCGCCCGTCGGCATCGACCAGTTGCTCACCGGACGCGCGCGCGATCGGCGCCAGCGGGTTGCTCTCCGCCGCGTGCAGCCAGATCGCGCCCATGTCGAAATAGGCGCCTCCGAGCGACGCCGGGCGGACGGTCCAGGCCCGGCCGCCGATCCGATTGCCCGCTTCGAGCACGACGACGGAGAGGCCCGCTTTACCCAAGGCCGCGGCGGCGGCGAGGCCGGAGACTCCCGCCCCGATCACCGCGACATCGACCGACGCGCCCATCGCCTCTCCTATATGCTGATTTGCGAAGGGTCGGCCGATCGCGGCGCGTCCGCAAGCCCGCCGGGTTCTGCCCCGATGCGGGCCCCCTCACCCAACCCTCTCCCGAAGGGAGAGGGCTTTTTCTTCTCCCTCTCCCTCCGGGAGAGGGCCGGGGTGAGGGCTGTTGCCTAAGCCGGCGTGAAGAACGGCACCTTCTGGCCGGTCTCGCTCGCCTTGAACACGACCTTGACCTTCTGGCCGATCTTCAGCTTCGACACATCCGTGTCCGCAATGCCGGTCATGATCGTGGTGCCCTCGTCCAGCGTGACGTAGGCGATCGTGTAGGGCGGGTTGGCGCGCTCCATCGTGCTGTAGGAATAGAGCACGCCGGTGCCCTTGGCCTCGAACCACTCGACGTTGTTCGACAGCGTGAAGGGCGAGACGCCGCGCGGATAGCTGAACACCTTGCCGGTGTCCTTGCAGCGCGTGAGCATGAGCTTGCCCGCGTTGCAGCCGTCCCAGTACGGCTTCGTTTCGGGGTTGGTGTCGGCGTCGCCGACGAAGCCGATCTTCGCTTCAGCCATGGGTGTTCACTCCCGCTCCAGAATGACGGTTGAGCTGCCGTGCCGCGTGCCGAGCGAGCCGCCCGTGCCGTGCGCGAGAACCAGATTGGCGTTCGGCACCTGCACCTTCGGATGCGCCTCGCCGCGCGCCTGGCGCACCGCCTCGATGATCTTGGTGATGCCGCCGCGATTGGCCGGATGGTTGCTGCACAACCCGCCGCCATCGGTGTTGAACGGCAGCTTGCCTTGGCCGGAGATCAGGTTCCCGTCCTGCACGAATTTGCCGCCCTGGCCCTTCTCGCAGAAGCCGAGGTCTTCGATCTGCATCAGCACCGTGATGGTGAAGCTGTCGTAGATCGACGCGTACTTGATGTCGGACGGCTTGACCCCCGCCATCTCGAACGCCGCGGGGCCCGACCAGCGCGCGCCGGAATAGGTCAGGTCGACCTGCCCCGCGAACTGTCCCTTCGGATGCTCGCCGACGCCGATCACCTTCACCAGCGGGCGCTTGAGGCTTTTCGCGATCTCCGGCTTGGTGACGATCAGCGCGCCGCCGCCGTCGCTGATGACGCAGCAATCGAGGCGGTGCAGCGGCGTCGAGACCATCGGCGAATTCACCACGTCCTCGACCGTCACGACGTTGCGCAGCATCGCGTGCTCGTTGTACTGCGCGTGGTGCGAGGCCGCGACCTTGATCCAGGCGAGCTGCTCGCTCGTCGTGCCGTACTGGTACATGTGCCGCGCCGCGCACATCGCGTACATGTTCGCGACGACGGGACCGTACGGATACTCGAACTGCATGTCGGGCTGCGCCGGATTGCCGGCGCGCACCGCGGTGCCGGTCGCCTGGCCCTCGCTGCGCGGCCGCCCGGCGAGCGTGATCAGCGCCACGTTGCAGCGCCCCGCGTTGATCGCCTCCAGCGCGTGGCCGACCAGCATCTGGTACGACGATCCGCCGATATCGGTGCTGTCGATGTGCCGGACGTTGAGGTTCATGTAGTCGACCATGTTGATCGGCCCCATGCCCGGCGCGTCGCCGGCACAGAAATACCCGTCAACGTCGTCCTTGGTCAGTCCCGCGTCGTCGAGCGCGCCCTTGGCACATTCGGCGTGCAGCTGCGCCACCGATTTGTCCGTCGCCTTGCGGGTGGGATGTTCCCATGCCCCCACGATGTAACCCGCACCCTTCAAACTCATTCCCCTGCTCCTTTGTTCCCGCCCGACGGTCGCGCACGTGTCCCGGCGTGGCCCGCCGCGTCCGTCGCGCGCCATGCCGGATGTCGCAAGTATACCCATCGGTAGTCGCTCGGCTACCCCAGGGCCGGCGGAAGGGAACCGCGGCGCCCGGCGCGCGTGGAGGCAGCATGGCCAAGCACGGCGCCGGCCCCGTCGAGATCGAGCTCAAGCTGCGCCTGCCGCCCGGCAGTCGTGCGGCGCTGGAGCAGGTTCCGGCACTCGGTGCGGTGCGTGCCGAAGTTCGCCACGAGGTCACGCGCTACTTCGACACGCCCGATCGCGCGCTCGCCGCCAACGGCTTCACCTTGCGCGTGCGAAGCAGCGGCAATCGTCGCATCCAGACGCTGAAATCCGCCGCCTCGGACGGCGGGGTCGCGTCCAATCGCGGCGAATGGGAGTGGCCGGTCGCGCGCGAGCAGCCCGATCTCGCGCCCCTCGCCCAGACGCCTGCCCGCGACCTCGCGACCACACTCGACGGCCGGCTCGAAGCCGTGTTCGCCACCGACATCGAGCGCAGCACGCGCCGCATCGCCCTCGATGGCGCGACGCTCGTGGAAGCAGCACTCGACGAGGGCGCCATCGAGGCCGACGCCACCAGCGAACCGGTCGACGAGCTGGAGCTTGAATTGAAGACCGGATCGCTCGGCGCGCTGTATCGGCTCGCGATCGACCTGCACGAGGCGGTGCCGATGTGGCTGGCACCCGAGAGCAAGGCGGCGCGCGGCTACCGCCTCCGCGACGGCGCGCCGCCGCACGCGCCGCACGCGGCAAAGCTTCGCCTCGATCCGGCCATCCGCGCGAATGAGGCGTTCCGCGCGATCGCCATGAGCGGCCTCGACCAGATCCTCGCCAACATCGCAGCGGCGGAGGCGGCCGATGCGGAGGGCGTGCACCAGTTCCGCATCGGCCTGCGCCGCGTCCGCTCCGCGCTCGTGCTGTTCGCTCCCGTGCTGGAGCCGCACGCCGCCGCGCTGTTCGAGCGCGAATTGAAACGGCTCGGCCAGGTGTTCGGCGAGCGGCGGGATCGCGACGTGTTCTGTCTGCAAACGCTCCCCGCCGCCGCGCGGGATCTCGGCACCGACTGGATCGACCGCCTCCGCCCGCCCGCCGAAGCGTATCGCGCGAGAGCCGACGGGCCGGTTCAGGCGGCGCTGCACGGCGCCGGCCTCACCAGCCTCGCCCTCGGCCTTGCCGCGTGGTGCGAGCTAGGCGTCGAGCATCCCTCGCATCTGGGCCGCAAACGCATGGGCAAACGGTTCCGGGAGTTGGCACCCGACCTGCTCGACCGCATGGCCCGCAAGGTCGCGCGGCGCGGCAAGCGGGCCAATACGCCGGAGGGACTGCACGGGCTCCGCAAGTCATTGAAGAAATTGCGCTACAGCACCGAGTTCGTCGCCGGGCTGTATGGGAAGAAAGCGGTGAAGCGCTACCGCAGACGCTGCGAGGCGCTGCAGGAACTGCTTGGCACCATCAACGACGCACGCGTTACTCCGCGGCTCGCGGAGGCGATGCTCGGCGAGCAGGGTGTCGAACTGGCACCCGCCCTCGCCGGCCTCGCGGAGTGGAGTGCCAGGCAGGAGAGGCAGGCGGTCCGCCAACTCGACGACGCGTTGTGCCGGTTCCGCCGCGCGCGGCCCTTCTGGCGCTCAGGCGCGCGGCGGAGCCGGGTGTGTCAGCCCGCCCGGCGGCCGCGCCGGCGACGGACGGCGAGCGTCGCGGCGCCGAACGCGAGCAGCGACAGCGATGCCGGCTCGGGGATTGCGCCGGTCGCGATCGGGGCGCCCGGCGTGGTCTCGTAGCCATAGCTCACCAGCGTCGGGCCAAGGATCTCGGCATAGCCGTAGTGCAGCCCGTCGGGCAGCGTGAAGGCGAGCCCGATCGTGTCGGTCGCGATGGAGTAGGCGATCGGCGTTGGCGTCGGCAGCGCCGTGAAAGTCGTGTAGCCGTTGGCGCCGATCAACGAACCCAGCTGGAACGGGATCGGCAACTGGCCCGGCCCCGGAAAGCCGCTGGTGTTCACCAGCCCGGTTCCGCCGGTGGCGACGGCGTCCACCGAATAGGTGATGTCGTTCGGGTTGGAGCCGAGATACGAGAAGGTGAAGCTGGCCGCGGCGGGATTGCCGAAGGAGATCGTCGTCGGGGAGGCGGAAAAATCGGTGTTGGGCATGAACGAAACCACGCCGGCGTGGGCCGCACCGGCGGCGACGCCGGAGACCCCGACAAGCAGAGCGCCTCCGAACGTCAAAGCACGTAGCATTCTCATGTATTCGCTCTTTCCGGTTGGAGAAAACCGGAATTCAGGATGCAATTATCAGGCCACCCTCCTGCCGAAGGAAAATGACAGCGAATTCAAGCCGTTAAAGACAAAGCGATCTCAATTAACGCACGGAGTGTAAGTTCTCCACTCAAATCCATTTATCAATATTATATCGAAATAGATACGCAACTCCCGGTCGTATATCGATCCTAATAGTTGTGTTTTCCCCGAAATTTCCTGGCGGTTGGTCTATTCCCGTCCCGCGGCACCGACGCCCTATGCGTTCACGGCCTGTTGTCGAAATTCTTTACATGTTTGCGGGACCCGAACCAGGATCCCTCAATCTGCCGCCGCGCTCGACTATCCGCGCGTTCCGGTGACGCGGACCAGCGCAGCGCGTCCGCATTCGCTTGCTATCCCGCCTCAAGCAGGACCGATACCGCAACCGTGCCGCCGAGGCCCAGGTAGCGCACCCGGAACGCCGGATTGTCGGAGGTGAATTCGTTGAAAGCCTTGTACTCGTGGTCATGGAATCCGGGATAGTTCGAAGAATTCATCGAACACCACGATGGTCTGCTTCATGCGGGGCCTGCACGTATCAAGGATGAACTTGGCGGGCCCGTACAAATCGGTGTCGATATGAATGAACTGGATCGGCTGCAGGTTCGCGGCAAGGAATTCCGGCAGCGTATCCTCGATCATGCCGATCTTGAGCGAGACATTCGGCGGGACTTCGGAGATCTTGCTCGCGAACGCGCCGGCCCTCGCGCCTTCCCGCCAATCCTCGGGTAGGCCCGCGAACGAATTGAAGCCGACGATCGGGCGCCCGGTTGTCGCGATCGCCCGGATGGTGGCTCCGCTCGCGACGCCGAATTCCAGGAACAGACCGTCGCCGAACGCCGCCGCCCGTTCCGCCATGCACTGGACATGGTCCAGGTAGTCGGGAAAGAACTCGGCCTGGTACAGGTGGCGGTTGTAGATGTCCGCCGCGTCCCAGGCGGCACGAAGCTGCGCGAAGCGCCTCACGTCCA
Source organism: uncultured Alphaproteobacteria bacterium (assembly GCA_963799825.1). GTDB lineage: Bacteria > Pseudomonadota > Alphaproteobacteria > Acetobacterales > Acetobacteraceae > JAFKFI01. Next base: position 604,955 of record CAWCYL010000004.1, on the reverse strand, counting down.
GGGAGGCGAGGTGCGTTTGTCCAAGAATGTCAACCATCTTCGGACGAAACAGAGCCCTCTCCGTGGCGCTGGAAATTCGCGCGATCACGTTCTGGACCCGGTCTGCGAGGAGTTTGTTCATTCATCCTCCTTGCCCGTTGGATCGGTTCGTCTGGCGGCGGTGATGATGATGGAATTCTTCATGGCGGAAAGCTTCTGGAGTTCCGCGTCCTGGACGCGGACATGCGAGCGGGCGCGGGCACCATAGAGCGACTTGGGCTGTCAAACATCGTATAGTTCTCGGAATGGCCGACCAACTCCTGACCATCCCGCCGCGCCCCGACTATCCGCGCGAGATGCCGTCCCTGCGGGCTTCCTCGCGGCCGTCCGCACCAACGCGCTGCTGATGTGGCCGGACTACGCCTACGAGCGGGACGTCGTCGCCAGCCGCACGCTGGGGCGCACGCAAATGCTGCTGAACGCACCCGAGGCGATCCATCGCATCCTGATCGAGAACCCCGGCAATTACCGCCGCACCCCGGCGTCCATCCGCATCCTGCGTCCGATCACCGGCCGGGGCCTGCTGCTGAGCGAAGGCGAGGAGTGGCGGCACCAGCGCCGCACCATCGCCCCTGCGATGGCGCCACGCGTGATCCCGCTGCTCGCGCGCCACATGGCGGGCGTCACGCAGGAGGCCATCGCCGCGCTGGGCGTCTGGGCAGGACAGCCGGTGAACCTGCTGGCCGCGATGCAATCCGCCGCCCTCGATATCGCCGGCCGCTCGATGTTCTCGCTCGAGATGCGCGAATTCGGCCCGGCCATGCGCGATCTGCTCACCGGCTACGGGGCAGTCTCGCCCGGCCGCATCTGCTGGACATGCTGATCCCGCCGGCCATCCCGACCCCGCGCGACCTCCGCCGCCGGCGCTTTCACGCGCACTGGATGGCGCTGATCGACCGCATCATCGACACCCGCCCGGCGAGCGCGCGGGCGGACGCCCCGCGCGACCTGTTCGACCTGCTGCGCGACGCGCGCGACCCGGAGACCGGCGCCGCCTTCACCCGCCCGCAGCTGCGCGACCAGGTGGCGACAATGATCGTCGCCGGCCACGAGACGACGGCGATCACGCTGTTCTGGTCGCTCTATCTGCTCGCACTGCCCCCGCCGAGCAGGACCGCATCGCCGCCGAGGTCCAGGGCCTCGATCTCGGCCCCGAAGGCGCCGCCGACGCCCTTGGCCGGCTGGTGCAAACCCGCGCCGTGGTCAGCGAGGCGCTGCGCCTCTACCCGCCCGCCTTCACCCTGGTCCGCGCCGCGATCGGGCCGGACCGGGCCGGCGACGTGGCGATCCCCAAGGGAGCGGTGCTGATGATCTCGCCCTGGGTGCTGCACCGCCACCGCCGGCTGTGGCGCGACCCCGACGCGTTCGATCCCTCGCGCTTCCTGCCCGGCGCGCCCGCGCCGCCGCGCTTCGCCTACCTGCCCTTCGGCGCCGGCCCGCGCGTCTGCGTCGGCGCCCAATTCGCGCTGGCCGAGGCCACGCTGGTCCTCGCCGCGATGGTCCAGGCGTTCGAGCTCGGCCTCGACGGCGACCAGTCGGTGATGCCCACCGCCGATCATCACCACCCAGCCCAACCGCGCCCCCGCCTTCCTGCTGCGGCGGCGCTGAGACCGCCAGCCTCGTGTGAATGCCGGCCGATCCTTAGTATCGACTTCGTCTGGATCGAGTCGATCCTCGTCGGGCCACGAGCAGGCCGGCCACCGACCCGCCGTGATCCTCAGCCCGGCCGATTACAACGCCAAGGCGCGACTGATCGTCTGCTGCCCGACGACCACCAAGATAAAGGGCTATCCGTTCGAGGTCGCGCTATCCGGCGAGATCGCCAGCGTGGCGTTGGCCGATCAGGTCAAGAGCATCGACTGGCAGGCGCGGCGCGCGACTAGGAAGGGCCGCGCGACCGCCGCCGAACTGGCCGAAATCCGTGCCAAGCTCCGCGCTCTCATCGGGTAAGTCGGTTCGTCAGACCGGCCGCCAGGGCAGGTTCAGCGCCTTCCAGCCCGGCCCGGCGCGGCCGCCCTCGTAGCCGTTGGCCACGTTGTAGACGTCGGAAAACCCCGCCTGTCGCGCCGCCTCCGCGGCGGCGGTGCTGCGCGCGCCGCTGCGGCAAATGAAATAGAGATGGTTCTCCGGCGTCAGCCCGGCCGCGCGCAGCCCGTCCAGGAAGCCGGGATTGACCGGCGCTCCCGGCGTGATCTGCCAGGGCAGCAACACCGTCGCGCGGCCGGTCGCCGAGACGTCCGGGACGCCGACGGAATTCCACTCCCCCTCGGTGCGGACATCGACAAGCCGCGCCTCCGGATCGTTGTTCAGGGCTTCCCAGGCCTGTGCGGGCAGGACATTCTCGACCATCTTGTCATCTCCGGCTGACGCGCCTATCGGCCATTGCACATGGGGCCCGGCGGTTCGACCGGCAACACGGACGACGGAGGACACGCATGAGCGCATCTTACTTCAGCCACCGCGCCAGCCCGGACCTCGCCGCCGCGATCGGCAACACGCCATTGATAAAGCTCCGCCGCGCCTCCGAGGCAACCGGCTGCACCATTCTCGGCAAGGCCGAGTTCATGAACCCCGGCGGCTCGGTCAAGGACCGCGCCGGGCTCGGCATCATCCAGGACGCCGAGGCGCGCGGCGTGCTCAAGCCCGGCGGCGTGGTGGTCGAGGGCACCGCCGGCAACACCGGCATCGGCCTCACCCTGGTCGGCAACGCGCGCGGCTACCGCTGCGTGATCGTGATGCCGGAGACGCAGAGCCGCGAGAAGATCGAGTTCCTCCGCATGATCGGCGCCGATCTGCGTCTGGTGCCGGCCAAGCCCTATCGCGATCCGGGCAACTACGTTCACGTCTCCCGCCGCATGGCCGAGGAGACCGGTGCCGTGTGGGCCAACCAGTTCGACAACCTCGCCAACCGCGAGGCCCACCGCGCCACCACCGGCCCCGAGATCTGGGACCAGACCGAGGGCAAGGTGGACGCCTTCACCTGCGCCTGCGGCACCGGCGGCACTCTCGCTGGCGTGAGCCTGGCGCTCAAGGCGAAGAACCCACGGGTAAGAATCGTGCTCGCCGATCCGGAGGGCAGCGCCCTCTATGGCTGGGTCAAGAGCAACGACCTGACCGTGACCGGCAGCTCGATCACCGAGGGCATCGGCCAGTCCCGCGTGCCCGACAACCTCGGCGGCGTGGTCATCGACGACGCGGTGAAGATCCCTGACGCTGAGGCGCTGGAGCACATCTTCGACGTGCTGATCCACGAGGGCCTTTCCGTCGGCACCTCCTCCGGCATCAACATCGCCGCCGCCGTGCGGATCGCCCAGCGATCTCGGACCGGGCCATACCATCGTGACCATCCTGGCCGACGGCGGCGCGCGCTATGCCTCCAAGCTGTTCAACGTGGAATTCCTCCGCGAGAAGGGCCTCCCGGTTCCGAGCTGGATGGCGTAGCCGCCCGACCCGGATACCGTCACCCACCGTCCGGTTGAAAGCGGGCCGCCCTCCCGGCGGCCCGGAACCCGAACCGCCCGCGGATGTTCAACCGGTCACTCCCGGCCGCGCCGCCTGCCCCGCAGCGCCGGGTGAGGAGGAAACCCATGCGACAAACCCATGCGGCGGCGGTGCTCGGCACGCTGCTTTTCGTCGGCCTCGGCGTCCCGACAGCCAATGCCGGACCCTGCGCCCAGCAGATCAGCCAGCTCGAGAAGACCATGAGCAGCAAGGACGCCGGCTCCGGTCCGGTTTCCACCGGCAACGCCTCCCCAGCCGCCTCGATCGGCGGCCAGACCGGCCATGCGCGACCCACGCACGAGGTCGGCACCTCAACCGGCGCGAAGACCGGCCCGACCCAGGCGATGAACCAGGCGACGGCGCAGACCGCCACCTCGGCGCAGGACGTGCGCCGTCAGCAGCAGAACCAGCCGACAGCCGCCCAGTCCACCGGTGAGACGTCGGGCGAGGATCGCACGGCCAGGATGCAAGCTGCCCTGGCCCGCGCCCGGCAGCTCGACAGCCAAAACAACGCCGACTGCAAGAGCGCGGTCAGCGAGGCCCAGAAACTCGCCGAGGCTCCCACCCGCTGACCCTCGCAAGCCGGCGCGCCTCACCCGAACGCGCGCCGGACCCGCCCCCAATCCTCGATCGCGTGCTCCTGGCCCGGCGGGATCGAGAACGCGATCTGGGCGAAGCCGGCGGCCTCGAACGCCTCGATGCGCTGCTTGAGGTCGCGCTCGGTGCCGGTGAACGTCATGCGCCGGATCAGCTCGGCGGTGACGAAGGGCCGTTCGTCGGGGCGGACGAACATCAGGTGGCCGCGATGGTTGGTCAGGTAGTGCGCGCCCTGCGGCCGGAAGCTCCGCGCGTGCTCGACATAGGCGGCGACCGTCCCGGCGAGCTCCGGCGCCACGCCGGCGGTGTTGGGCAGCCCGGCCAGCGCCTCGTCGGCGGCGCGATGCAGCAGCGTGGCGGCGCGCGGGCCGGCCACCGCCATCGCGCGCGGGCTGTCGAACGCCTCGCCCTCCTCCAGCACCGCGCCGGCGGCGAAGGCCACCGCGGTCAGCGCCTCGGGCGCGTGGCCGGCCGCCTGCCACGCCTTCGCGCATCTGGCCCATCCCGGCCGCCGCCCTTCGCCACGTCCCCGGCGGTGTCGATCCAGCCGGCGCCCAGCTTGGCGGTCAGCGCGCGGGCGCGCGGGCCGGAGGCGGCGATGTGCAGCGGGATCGGATCGCGCGTGTTGATCAGCCCGGCCTCGGGGTTGAGCAGCCGGATGATCCGCCGCTTGCCCTCGATCTCGGTCTCCACGTCGTCGCCGCGCAGCAGCGCCATGCACCACGCGGATATAGTCCTCCATCTCCGCCAGCCGGATCGCGCCGAGCCCCATCGCGCGACGGCCGGTGAAGCCGGTGCCGACGCCGAAATCGATCCGGCCGGGGGCCAGCTGGTTGAGCGAGGCGAAGGCGTTGGCGGCGACGGCGGCGATGCGGTTGGACGGGATCAGCACCCCGGTGCCGAGCCGGATGCGGGTGGTCTTCATCGCCGCCGCCGCCATCGCGACGAAGCAGTCGGCGCTCAGCATCTGGGTGTCGTAGAACCAGGCGTGGCTGAAGCCGAGCTCCTCGGCCCGGCGCACCAGGCGCCACGAATTCGGCACTGGTCGGGATCGCGATGCCGAACTGCATTCTTTTCTCCCTGTTGAGCGGCCTTCGACTTGGCGAGCCGATCCTAGAACCCGGCGGAACTCCCGGCGACCAGGTGAATTCGGCGTCATAAGTGTATCGCCTTGTTGCAACCGTTGCGCGCGGTGCAGTGCAGCGGATACTTACCTCGGTCACGATGAACGCCGGGCATTACGGTGAGCGACAGTGACGGCGGAGCTGAGATCGCGATCCAAACACGCGCGAGGGCGGCGGGACGGCGGCGGGGCCGGCCAGCAGGGGGATGCGGCTGACCACGCGCCTCATGCTGCTGGTGCTCGTCTGCCTGGTGCCGACAGTCACCCTCGGCATATTCGTCCAGCTCGACGAGCGGGCCGAGCGCAAGGCGCAGCTCAGCGAGCTGGTGCTGCGCCAGGCGGAGCTGCTGAACGGCGACATCGTCAGCATCGCCCAGGGGGCGCGCAGCCTGCTGTTCACCGCCGCCGAGTTCGATCAGGTCCGCAGGCTGGACCGGAGCTGCACCGACCGGCTTCTCGCCATCAAGCGCAACCTGCCCAACTACGCCTTCCTCGCGGTGATCGACGGCAACGGCGACGTCGTCTGCGCTTCCACGCCGGATCTCGCCGCGCTCGCCGCGACCTCTCCGGGCTGGGTACAGGACGCGCTGCGGGCCGACGGCTTCGGCGTCGGCCGGTTCGCCACGGCGCCGGGGATTGACCAGCGGCTTCGTCCCGTTTTTCCTGCCGGTCGGGCCGGCCGCGAATGGTCAGCGAGGCGTCCTGGTCGCGGCACTCGACCTGTCCTGGCTTGCCGCCCATCTGCTCGAACTCAAGACGCTCGATGCCCGCCTGTCGCACGACAGCGTTCTGTCGGTGGCTGATCGCGACGGCGTCGTCCTGGCGCGGAACCCGCGCAACGCCGATTTCGTCGGCAAGCGGTTTCCGCCGGCCGCCCTCAAGCTGACCAACGCGCCGCTTGCCGGGGTCGCCCGGCTCGCCAGCATCGACGGGACGGTCCGGCTGGTCGGCTATGTGCCCACCACCCATTCGGAATCGGGACTGATGGTGGCCGCCGGGTTCTTCGAGCCCGACCTGATGGGAGACGTCAACCGGGCGAGCGTGATCGGCACCCTGTTGCTCGCGGGCGCCACGCTGGCGGCGTTCGTCCTCACTCTGCTCGCCGGCCGGCGCTTCATCGGCCGCCCGACCGCCCAGCTGGTCAGCGCGGCCCGGCGGTGGCGCGAGGGCGATTTCGCCGCCCGCGCGACGGTCTCCGGGGAGAGTTCCGAGTTCGGCCAGATCGCCGCGGCGTACAACGAGATGGCCGCCGCCATCGAGGCGCGCGAGGCCGAGCTGCGCCAGCACGCGCAGCTGCTGGAGGCGCGCGTGGCCGAGCGCACTCAGGAGCTGTCGGAGACCAACAACCGCCTTCAGGTCGAGATCGCCGAACGCAAGGAGACCGAGGCGGCGCTCGTGCAGTCGCAGAAGCTGCAGACCGTGGGCCAGCTCGCCGGCGGCATCGCGCATGATTTCAACAACCTCCTGGCCACCATTCTCGGCAGCCTCGAACTGCTCGTCCGCGACCTCGGGCCGGAGCAGGCGCGCCAACGGGCGATGATCGAGCGCGCCTCGGGTGCGGTGCAGCGCGGCGCCCAGCTCACCGGCCGGCTGCTGGCCTTCGCCCGCCGCAAGCGGCTCGCGGTTCGGGCGACCAACATCAACAAGCTCATCGCCGACCTCGGCGCGTTGCTCGCCACTAGCACGCTGGGCCGGCGCATCCGCATCGAGACCCGCTTCGAGGACGCCCTCTGGCCGGCGATGGCCGAACCGAGCCAAGTCGAGGCGGCGATCCTCAATCTCGCGCTGAACGGTCGCGACGCGATGCCGGAGGGCGGCGTGCTCACCATCGCCACCGCCAACGAGACGCTCGAAGCCGACGGCCCGGACGATCCGCCTCCCGGCTGCTACGTCCGGGTGACGGTGAGCGATACCGGCGAGGGCATGACGGAGGCGGTCGCGCGACGGGCATTCGATCCATTCTTCACCACCAAGGGCCCGTTCGGCTCGGGCCTCGGGCTCAGCCAGGTCTATGGGATGACACGGGAATCGGGCGGCACGGTGCGGATCGGGACGGCGCCGTCGGGCGGCACTTCGGTCACGCTGCTGCTGCCGCGCGCCACCATCGCGGCGCCGGCCCCCCGGCGCGAGCCCACCGCCCCGCCCGTCCGCCGCTGGCGGGTACTGCTGGTGGACGATGACGACAGCGTCCGGCAGGTCGCGGCCGACATGCTGAAGGATCTTGGCTGCGACGTGCAGCAGGCCGAGGACGGCGCGCAGGCGCTCGACCTGCTGGAGCGGCACGGCGACGCGAGCGACGCGACCCTGCCGGACCTGCTGCTGATCGACTACGCGATGCCGGGAATGACCGGCCTCGCCTTGGCCGCGACCGCGCGGTCGCGCGGCTTCGCCGGACCGGTGGTACTCGCGACCGGCTATTCGGAACCCGCCGAGCCCGACCACCCCGGAGAGGCCCCGCCCGACGCCATCCTGCAGAAGCCCTTCACGATGGACGATTTGGCGCGGGTGCTGTCGCGCATCCAGCCCGGACGGTCGCAAGCAGGCTCGCTGCAGCACGCGAAATAGTCAGGGTCGCTGGACTGTTTGGCGGCGTGATGCCCGAGAAAGCAGAAGAAGCCGGCTGCGGCGCCCCGCGCTATTGAGGGCAGGGCGACCGTGCGCTAGGACAGGGCAGCGCGAAGGATCGCGCCCGGCGCAAGACGCGCGAGAGATGGCTAGCATCGCGACCCAACGCACATGCGAGTGAGGAAGGCGTCCTCGTCTCTCCCTCAAAGCTCCTCTCTCCTGAGACCCCTCGAAGGTTGGTGACTGACCGCCGGAACGCTGTGGCAAGGCTGCGATAGGGAAGCATTGATGCGGTTGACCGGGTCGATACACGCGCAGATCGGGACGCTCATTGTCGCGACGAGCGTGATCCAGCTCGCCAACGGTTTCTTCGGTACCCTCATTTCATTGCGGGTAGGAATCGAAGACTTCGGCGCGATCATGGCCGGTCTGGTGCTCAGCAGCTACTTCGCCGGTTTCACTCTGGGTGCATTGCGCTGCGGACGGATCATCGAGCGGATTGGGCACATCCGCTCCTACGCTGCCTTCGCCGGCCTGGTCGTCGCCGCCACCGCAGCCATGCCGCTCCTGGTCAACTCGCTGTCCTGGCTCGTGCTGCGCGCGATCGTCGGGTTCGGCTGCTCCGGGCTCTTTGTCACGACCGAGAGTTGGCTCAACGCCAAGGCCCGGCCGTCTGAACGCGGGCGGATCTTCTCGGTCTACATGGTCGGCACGTTCCTGGCCCTCGCAGTGGGACAGCTCCTGATCGGCCGGGCGGAGATCGAGACGGCCGCACCGTTCAATGCGATCGTCGCCCTATTCGCCGTGGCGCTGGTCATGGTGAGCACGACGCGGGCCGAGCCGCCCCGGACGACCGCCGCGGCGACACTCCCCTACGGCCAACTCTCGCGCGCCGCCCCCGTCGCGATCGCCGGCTGTGCGATCAGCGGGCTCGTCAGCAGCGCGTTCTACGCCCTGGTTCCCGCGTGGATGCAGGGCGAGGGCATCGAGCGCGAGACGATCGCGCTGTTCATGCTGGTAGCCGTGCTTGGCGGACTCGCGTTCCAGGTGCCGGTCGGCCGGCTTTCGGACCGCTTTGACCGGCGGATCGTGCTGGCGGCACTCGGCCTCGGCTTCGCGGCCACCGCCGTCGCCCTGGTTCTCCTGCCGCGGTCCCTGCCGGAGGTCCTGTCCGCCGCGGTCCTGCTCGGCGGCTTTATGTCGACCCTCTACCCGGTCTGCGTCGCTCATGCGCACGACCGGATGCCGGCCGATCGGGTGGTGGCGGTGAGCGGCCGGCTCATCCTGGTGAGCGGGCTCGGCTCGGTGGTCGGCCCGCTCGTCGGCACGAGCCTCATGGCTCGTTTCAATATCGACGGCGTGTTCTACTTTATGGCCGCCGCGACCCTCCTCTTGGCGGCCCTGGCCGTGGCCCGGAGCATGACCACGGCGGCGCCGGCGCATCTGGAGCGGCCTTTCGAGATCCTGACGCCGCAGGCGGCACCGCTCGCGCACGACCCGCTCGACTCCTCCGACGAGCCTTCGCTGCCCGGCGCCCTCGGGGCCCGTCCCGAGGAGGCCTGATCCGCGCGGCGAGGCCAGGCGCGACCTCGAAAGCTGGTCCAATCCCGCCTTTATGCGCTCGCGCCCTGCCCCTGGGCGGTTCTAGATACGCTTTAGCTAAGCCGGGCTGCGACCTGGAGAATTGGAGGAACGCCCGATGTTTCAACCCGGACTCCTCGCGGGAAAAAAGATCCTCGTCACCGGCGGCGGCACCGGCCTCGGCGCCGCGATGGGCCGGCGCTTCGTGGAACTCGGCGCCGAGCTGGTGATCTGCGGTCGCCGGCTGGAGGTGCTGGAGGAGACGGCGGCGGCGTTCCGGCGCGAGCTCGACCGCACCATCACGCCGATCCGCTGCGACATCCGTGACCCCGAGGCGGTCGAGGCAATGATGGCGCGTATCTGGCACGACGGTCCGCTCACCACGCTGGTCAACAACGCGGCCGGCAATTTCATCGCGCAGACCCACAAGCTGTCGCCGCGCGCGCTCGACAGCATCCTCGGCATCGTGCTGCACGGCGCCGCCTACTGCACCATCGCCGCCGGTCGGCGCTGGATCGAGGCGGGCGCGCCGGGTGCCGTGCTCAGCGTGCTGACCCTCTCGGCGCTGAAGGGGGCGGCGTTCCGCGTGCCCTCGGCGATGGCCAAGGCGGGCGTCCACGCGATGACCAAGAGCCTCGCGGTGGAATGGGGGCCGAAGGGTATCCGCCTCAATGCCGTGGTGCCCGGGCCGTTCCCGACGCCGGGCGCGACGCAGCGCCTCAGCCCGCCGGGCGAGCGTTCGAAGCCGATCAGCAAGGAGATCCCGCTCGGCCGCGTCGGCGAGCACGGCGAGTTCGCCGATCTGTGCAGCTATCTCGTCTCCGACCGGGCGGGCTTCATCAATGGCGAATGCGTGGTGATCGACGGGGGAAAACAGCACCTCGGCGACGGCGGCAGCCAGACCGAGCGACTGCTCGACTGGACCGACGCCGATTGGGCCGAGATGAGGCAGAAGGCGCGGGGGGCGAATTCGTAGGGGTCGCTGTGGCGGTTGGTCATGGTGCGAAATTCATATGTGGCGTTCAGCAACGACCACTTTAGGCACTCCGATGCCGCGAGCGGGGGCCGTCCACCCCATCAAGAATTACGCACCACCAACGACTTTGACATATTGGCGCTTATGCACCGCCACATTGGGGGGAACCCTAATTGCCGACGAGATCGGCTACGTCCAAACTCCAGAGTTGGCTATCGGTTCTCGCATTTTCAGGGTTTCCCGGATAGACGCCTGAGCGGCCTCGGTACACGCTCGGGAGGAATCTGCCAAGGCTTGTGGGGCCTTGAGCAGACCGAGAAATGTCTGAGCAGCTAAACCCAAGAGGGAGCGGGCACGCCGTGGATGACGCGCATCGAAACAAGGCGGCCGAAGCTTCTCTCAGCCGACGCAATATGCTTCTCGCGGGTTCGACCTTGGCGGCGACCGCAGCTCTTGGAGCTACGAGCGACGTTCAGACGGCTCGCGCGCAACAGCCCGCGCCATCCGGTCGCAAGCCCAACATTCTCATGATCATGGCCGACGACATCGGCTGGTTCAACGTGAGTGCCTACAATCTGGGGGTGATGGGCTACCGGACACCCAACATCGACCGCGTCGCCAAGGAAGGCGCCCTGTTCACCGACTGGTACGGGGAGCAAAGTTGCACCGCGGGACGTGCTGCCTTCATCACCGGACAATCACCGATTAGGACCGGCCTGACCAAGGTCGGTTTGCCCGGTGCTGCCATCGGGCTTCACGCTGAAGACCTGTGCGTCGCGGAAGCCTTGAAGCCGCTCGGCTATGCCACCGGTCAATTCGGCAAGAACCATCTCGGCGACCGCAATGAGTATCTACCGACCGTACACGGCTTCGACGAATTTTTTGGCAATCTCTACCATCTCAACGCCGAGGAGGAGCCGCAAAACCCGGATTACCCCAAGAACCCGAAATTCCGGACCAGGTTCGGGCCACGCGGCGTGCTCAAGTGCAGGGCGACTGATACAGACGATGCGACCGTGGACCCGGCCTATGGACGGGTCGGCAAGCAGGTGATCGAAAATACCGGGCCGCTCGACACCAAGCGGATGGAGACCGTGGACGAGGAATTCATCGGCGCGGCGATGGATTTTATCGACCGCAAGAACAAGGCAAACACGCCCTGGTTCTGCTACTTCAACCCGACGCGCATGCATGTCTGGACGCATCTGAAGCCCGCGTCCCAGGGAAAGACCAAGCTCGGGGTCTACCCCGACGGCATGGTCGAACTCGACGGATTGGTCGGTCAGTTGCTGAAGCAGCTCGACGACCTCGGTATCGCCGACAACACCATCGTCCTGTTCACCTCGGACAACGGCGCTGAAATCGTATCCTGGCCGGATGGCGGCGCCACGCCATTCCGGGGCGAAAAGGCTACGAACTGGGAAGGCGGCTATCGCGTGCCGATGGTGATCCGCTGGCCTGGAACGATCAAGTCAGGCACCATCTACAACGACATGTTCTCACATTACGACCTGCTGCCGACATTTGCCGCAGCCGGCGGCGACCCTGACATCGTCGACAAATGCCTACGAGGTGCGCAGATCGGCAACAAGACCTTCAAGGTTCATCTCGACGGCTTCAATCTCATCCCGTTCTTTAAAGGCGAGGCGAAGGAGGCGCCGCGCAAGGAGTTCATCTACTGGAATGACGATGGCCAGCTTGTCGCGATCCGTGTCGAGGAATGGAAATGCGTTTTCCTCGAGCAGGACAACAAGGGCATCGGTGTATGGTCGGGGCAATTCACCGAATTGCGCTTGCCGAAGCTATTCAATCTGCGCGCCGATCCGTTCGAGCGCGGCGACGAATCCATCCTCTATGACAAATGGATGATCGACCGCGCTTTCGTCCAGGTACCGATGCAGGCACTCGCCGCCCAGTGGCTACAGAGCTTTGTGGAATTTCCGGTGCGGCAGAAGCCCGCGAGCTTCAACCTTGACTCGGTCATGTCGAAACTGGAGAAGGCAGGGCCGAATTCTGACTGACACTGGCATTGCCGGGTTGGTCGGGCACGGAGCGAGCGGTCTGAACCTCTTTTCCATCCGCTTGGCAATGCAAGCGCTTGTCCCGCCCCTCTTATACCAGCGGCCCGTGGCTCTGACCCGTCATGGTCGGCGAAGGCCGACCATCCACGACTTTCTCGCCGCGGCACTACGGCAGGGCGTGGATGCTCGGCCTTCGCCGAGCATGACGGAAGGGGTGGTAAGGTCATCACAGACGGCGTCTGGTATTATGTGCATAAATCATATGTGGACTGCCCCCGCCTGCGAAGGGGTTGAGTGCGCTGCCGGCGAACTGGTCAGGTGCAGTCATATGTCCGGCCTCTCGTTGCGGCGCCTATGACCGCGGGCCCTGATGGAGTTCGCTGATCGGGTCCCAATCAAGAATACGCGCTGAGTTGCGCCTTGAATTATTCGGGTCTTCCCGATCCACGGCTCGACCGTTCGCCATCACGTCCCCTTCACCCTCGCATACGTGCAAGCGGCGGCTACACCGCCTGCACGATCTCGTGTTTGCTCCGATAGGCGTCGCCGCGGACCATGACCGCCCATGCGATGCGCGCGCTCTTGTTGGCCAGGGCCACCGCCGCGACCTTGCTCGGACGTCGCGCCAGCAGACCACGCACCCAAGCCGCGTCCTTGGTGGTTCGGTTGCGCGTGTGACGCAGCACCGCGACCGCGCCGGCGACGAGCAGGCAGCGGATGTATTTGTCGCCGCGCTTGCTGGTGCGCCCCAGCCGTTCCTTGCCACCGCTCGAGTTCTGCCGCGGTGTCATCCCCAGCCAAGCGGCGAACTCCCGGCCTGATCGGAACAGCGACGGGTCAGTAACTGTCGCGGCAATCGCACTCGCACCCATGATGCCGACGCCAGGGATGCTTGCCAGCAATTGGCTCACCCTGCTTTGCCGATGCCACTTCGCCAGACGCAGCTCGATATCTCGCACCCGGGCCATCGTGTCCTGCAGTTGGTCCACGATCAGTTGCAGGATTGATCGCGCAAGCTCCGGGAGCCGCTTTTGTTCATGAGCAACTTCTTTCGTCAGCAGCTCGACATTCCTGAGGCCCTGAGGCGCGATGATGCCGAACTCGGCCATGTGGGCACGCAAGGCATTGACCAGCATGGTGCGCTGCCGGACCAGCAGGTTGCGGGCCCGGTGCAGCATCAGCACGGACTGCTGATCAGCGTCTTTCACCGGCACGAAGCGCATCGAAGGACGCGTCACTGCTTCACAGATTGCTTCAGCGTCGGCCGCGTCGTTCTTGTTGCGTTTGACATAAGCCTTCACGTAAGCCGGCGGCATCAGCTTCACCGTATGCCCGAGCGCCGTCAGCTCACGCGCCCAGTGATGCGCAGTCGCACAGGCTTCCATGCCGACCCGGCACGGTGCCAGAGACTGGAAATAGGTAAGCACTTCGCTGCGTCGCAACTTACGACGGGCGACCACCTGTCCATCAGCGTCGATGCCGTGGACCTGGAACCAGTGCTTGGCGAGGTCCAGACCGATCGTGGTAATCTGCATGGCGGACGGCTCCTCTCATTGTGGCGTTCACTGACGACCACGTTGTGGCACTTCAATGCCGGGAGCGGGGGCCGTCCACCCCATCAAGAATTCTGCACCATGTGGCTTGCATTCTTCAGCGCGGCCAAGCACGTATCGCGGCGAATCCACCATCGATCGGCAGCATCAGGCCCGTGATCCAGCGCGACTCCTCGCTTGCCAGATAGACTGCGGCGTAAGCTACGTCCCACGCGGTTCCTTCTGTCTGCAGCGGCACCATCTGCCGGCGGCGTTCAAGTGCCTCAGGACCGAGCTGAGCAACCATCGGCGTGTTCACCGGGCCGACAACCAAGCAGTTTGCGCGGATGCCTTTGGCTGCGTAGTCGGCGGCTATGGAAAGTGTCAGCCCGTGCATCCCTGCCTTTGAGGCGGCGTAGGGAGCCACGCCCGCACTGCCTGCCATGCCGAGCGCGCCCAGCGAGGAGGAGACGTTGATGATCGACCCACCCCCTGCTTCCAGCATGCGCGGGATGGCGTAGCGGCAGCATAGCATCACCGAGGTAAGATTGGTCTCCATAACGAAGTTCCAATCGGCAATGTCGAGCGTTGCCGGCGTGCCGCCGCGGCCGCCAATGCCGACGTTGTTGTGCAGGACGTCGAGCCCGCCGTAGCGCTCAACGGCGGCCGCAACCATCGCCTCCGCCTGCTCGGGCTTGGTTACATCGGCCGCAAAGACCGACGCCTCGCCGCCGTCTTCGCGAATGGTCTTTGCAAGTCCCTCGGCGCGCTCCGCGCCACGGTTCACAATCACGACCTTCGCGCCCTCGCGCGCGAATAGGAGAGCGGCCGCCGCTCCGTTCCCCACCCCCTCGCCGCGCGAGCCGGCACCGGTGACAATCGCGACCTTCCCCGCTAAACGCGACATGGCTTTGTCCCCTCGGCTTCACGTTGCGCAACCGAGGGGCTCCAAAACCCCTGATGTTGCGTGCCTGCTCGCGGGAACTATCAGTTGGAGCGGACATGCTTCGCAACCTGTTTGAGTTATCCGCGCCGAAGGGGCGTCCCGGCCGTGGCGAGGCTGTCGCCCAGCTTTCCGATGGCATCGGCCGTCTCGCCCAGGGCTTTGCCCATCGCATTTGCCGCCTGAGCGTCGGGCGCCTGTGCGAAAGTCAAGGTTTATGCAACGCATCGCGATTTGTTCCGAATCAGGCGCTTACCTGATGCAAAAGTCCGGTGCGAATGTCGGCCCAGAATTGACCCTCGCCGTCGGGACCAATGGTACGAACCACACCCCTGGGCACCACACGCCCGCTCCGGCAATCTCGGCCGGAACAACGCAAGGGAAGCACCCGGTGAAGCACGGCAGGATCTTGCTCGAAATGGCGGACGGGGTCGCGGTGATGACGCTGAACGACCCCGGCGTGCTCAACGCCTTCGGCCAGAAGCTGCGCGAGGACATGTCGGCGGCGCTCGACCGGCTGGAGGCGAGCGAGGCGCGCTGCCTGCTCATCACCGGCGCCGGTCGCGCCTTCTGCTCGGGTGCCAACCTCGCCGACCCCGATCAGCCGCCGCGCGACCGGCAGGCGGAGGCGCGCGGCGAGGCCAAGAGCGACCTCGAAAGCTGGTACAACCCCGCTTTCATGCGCCTGCGCGCCTTGCCCATCCCGATCGTCGCGGCGGTCAACGGCGTGGCGGCGGGGGCTGGGATGAGCCTCGCGCTGTCCGCCGACATCAAGCTCGCGGCGCGCTCGGCCTATTTCCTCCAGGCCTTCGCGCGGATCGGCCTGGTCCCGGATTGCGGCTCCTCCTACGTCCTGCCGCGCATGATCGGCATGAGCCGGGCGATGGAGCTGTCGCTGCTCGCCGAGAAGCTGCCGGCCGAGACGGCGCTCGACTGGGGATTGATCAATCGCGTGGTGGACGACGCCGCACTCTTGGCCGAAGCCGCCGCGATGGCCCGCCGGCTCGCCGACGGCCCCCGCTCGCTCGGGCTGATCCGGCGGCTCTACTGGGAGAGCCTGGAGAACACCTACGAGGGCCAGCTCGCCTTGGAGGCGCGGCTGCAGACCGAGGCCGGGCTGAGTGCGGACTACACCGAAGGCGTGACGGCCTTCCGCGAGAAGCGCCCCGCGCGGTTTTCCGGGCGCTGAAGTCAGGCCCCCGGCGCGGCCCTCGCCAGCTCCGGCGCGCGCGTGGCCGGGGCGCGCACGAACACCGCGACCGCCAGCGCGCCCAGCACGGCGATGCCGCCGGCCAGGACGAACGCCCCGGCGTAGCTGCCGCCGGTCGCCTCGATCATGAACCCAGTCACCGACGGCGCCACGATGCCGGCGAGATTGGCGATCAGGTGAACGAACCCACCGACGCCGCCCACGCGGTCCTTCTCCACCGTGTCGAGGATGATCGCCCAGTAGGTGTTGCCGGTGAGGTACATGAAGAACACCGACACCGCCATCAGCGTCACCGCCGCCTCCACGCTCGCCACCTGTCCGGCCAGCGCCACGCAGACCGCGGCGATCAGCAGCGCGATCACCAGCACCAGCTTGCGCGCCAGCACCGCGTTGCCGGTCAGGCGGAAGATCGCGTCGGACACCGAGCCGCCCGCCGCCAGCCCGACGAAGCCGAGCAGCCAGGGGATCGTGCTGACGAAACTCATGCTCTGCAGACTGAGATGCTTGGCATTGGTCAGATAGCTCGGGAACCAGGAGAGGAAGAAGAACAGGATGTAGGCGTAGCCGAAGAACGCGAAGGCGGTGGCCAGCACGGCCGGGCGCGCCAGCAGCGCGCCGAGCGGCATCGGCGGCCCGGTGCGCGGCGCCTCCTGGTCCGCCGCGATCTCCGCCCGCTCCTCGGCGCTGACATGCGGGCTCTGCTCCGGCCGCTCGGTCACGGCCAGCATCCACACCGCCGACCAGCACAGGCCGATCACCGCGATGATCACGAACGACACGCGCCAGCCGTACGAGAGCGCGATGAACCCGACGATCGGGCCGGCCACCGCGCCGCCGAGCGGCGTGCCCGCATTGGCCCAGCCCACTGCTGTCGCCTGCTGGCGGCGCGGGAACCAGTTGCTCACCAGCTTGTTGGCCGCCGAGGCGTACGGCCCCTCGCCCATGCCGAAGATCACTCGCACGACCAGCAGCGAGGTGAAGCTGAACACCGCGGCGGTCAGCCCGCAGAACACCGACCACACCACGGATGCGATCGAGAACACGTTCTTCGCGCCGATGCGGTCGGAGAAATAGCCGCCCACGAAACAGAACGCCGCGTAACCGAAGAAGAACACGCTGAACACCAGCCCGAGCTCGGACGGCGACAGGCTCAGCTCCTTGGTCAGGAACGGTGCCGCGACGGACAGCGCCGCGCGGTCGAGATAGTTGATCATCCCGCCGAGGAACAGCAGCCCCACGACGGCCCAGCGGACGGTGCCGAACAGTCTCATCGCCGGATCGCGTCCGCCGCAAGTGACCTCATCGCCGTTTCCCCCACATTCCGTATTTTTCTATGGGGCAACCCTGGGAACCGGACGCCGTGGCTGTCAAGCCAGCTTCCGCCATGCCGGCCTCCCCTATGATTGCGCGTTGACGCGCGCGGCGGCGGCCGTTACCCCCCGTCGGATCGTGACAAACTCCGAAATTCCCCGTTCGCAGCTCCGACTCCGCGGCCGGTCCTTCATCGCGGTGGCCCTCGTGCCGGAGCCGCCGGTGATGGATTGGCTCGCCCGTCTGGACGAGCAGATCGAGCGCTCGCCGGGCTTTTTCCATAAGCGCCCCGTGGTGCTGGACCTGTCCGTCACGCAGCTCAACGAGCCCGGCATCCGCGCGCTGCTGCGCGAGCTGCAGTCGCGCGACATCCGCATCATCGGCATGGAGGGCGCCGACCAGTCGGTGCAGAGCCTCGACGTGCCCGGCTGGCCGCCGATGCTGAACGGCGGCCGCGCCGCGGGCGTCATCGACGTGCCGGACGAGCCGCCGCCGCCCGAGCCGGAGCCGGAGGAGCCGGCCTCGCTGCTGGTCAGCGAGCCGATCCGCTCCGGCCAGTCCATCGTGTTCCCCAAGGGGGACGTGACGATCGTGGGCTCGGTCGGCTCCGGTGCGGAGGTGATGGCGGGCGGCTCGATCCACGTCTACGGCGCGCTGCGCGGCCGGGCGATCGCCGGGATGCTGGGCAATCCCCAGGCGCGGATCTTCTGCCGCCGCCTGGAAGCGGAGCTGCTGGCGATCGACGGGCTCTATCGCACCGCCGAAGACATGGACCCGGCACTCCGCGGCCGTCCCGTGCAGGCTTGGCTGGATCGCAACTCGATAGTCATGGCACCACTCGACTGACGCAGCTGTAGAGGACAATCCGAATGGCCAAGGTCTTGGTCGTGACTAGCGGAAAGGGCGGCGTCGGCAAGACGACCTCCACGGCGTCGCTCGGCGCGGCGCTGGCGCAAGGCGGGCAGCGCGTGGTCGTCATCGACTTCGATGTCGGCCTGCGCAACCTCGACCTCGTGATGGGTGCGGAGCGCCGCGTCGTGTTCGACCTCATCAACGTCGTCCAGGGCGACGCCAAGCTGGCGCAGGCGCTGATCCGCGACAAGCGCATCGACACGCTGTCGCTGCTGCCCGCCTCGCAGACCCGCGATAAGGACGCGCTGACCTCGGACGGCGTCGCCAAGGTGCTGGCCGAGTTGCGGGAGAAGTTCGACTGGGTGATCTGCGACAGCCCCGCCGGCATCGAGAAGGGGGCCACGCTCGCGATGTATCACGCGGACGCGGCGGTGGTCGTGACCAACCCGGAGGTCTCCTCGGTGCGCGACTCGGACCGCATCATCGGCCTGCTCGATTCCAAGACGCAGCGCGCCGAGCGCGGCGAGCGCATGGAAAAACATCTCCTGCTCACCCGCTACGACGCCGGCCGCGCCGCGCGGGGCGAGATGCTCAAGACCGAGGACGTGCTGGAGATCTTGTCCATCCCGCTGCTCGGGATCATCCCGGAGAGCGAGGAGGTGCTGCGCGCCTCCAATCTCGGCGCGCCGATCACCTTGAGCAATCCCGCCAGCGCCGCCGGACGCGCCTATTTCGACGCGGCCAGGCGGCTCCGGGGCGAGGAAATTCCCATGACCGTGCCCGTCGACCGGAAAGGCTTCATGGGCAAGCTGTTCGGGCGGAGGGTGGCATGAGCCTGCTCGGCTTCCTCAACCGACGCCGCTCCGCACCGGTTGCGCGCGAACGGCTGCAGATCCTGCTCTCGCACGAGCGCGCGGTGCACGGCCAGCGCGATCTCGTCGCCATCCTGCAGGAAGAAATTCTCGCCGTCATCGCCAAGCACATGGCGATCGACCGCGACAAGGTGCAGGTCAAGCTCGATCGCGACAAGGCGGTCTCCACGCTGGAGATCGACATCGAGATGCCCGGCCTCGCCCACGCGGGAACCGCCGCGCGCCACTGACGGGCGGTTTCGCCCGCCGCCACCGGCTGCTAGCCTCGCCGCCGGTTTGTTGCGCGGACGGGGAAAGATGCCAGCGTCGGGGATTGCACGAAGGCAGGCGCTCGGGCTGCTCGGCGCGGCGGCCCTCGCCGGAGTGCCGCGACGCGCGCGCACGGCGGAGGCGCCGCTCAAGCTCGGCGTGCTCACCGACGTGACCTCCGCCTTTTCCGAGATCAGTGGCGCCGGCTCGATCGAGGGCGCGCGCATGGCGATCGCCGATTTCGGCGGCCAGGCGCTCGGCCAGCCGGTCGCCTTCGTCTCCGCCGACCACCAGGGCAAGACCGACATCGGCGTCTCCATCGCCCGCCAGTGGTACGACGAAGGCGTCGATGCGATCTTCGACATCTCCAATTCCTCGATCTCCTTCGCCGTGCAGCAGATGGCGCGCGACAAGAAAAAAATCGTGGTGCACACCGGGTCGACCTCCACCGACCTTACCGGCAAGGCCTGCTCCCCGAACGGTTTCTCCTGGGGTTACGACACCTACTCGATGACGCACGGCGCGCCCGAGGCGGCGATGGCCGGCGCTCGGAAAAAATGGTTCATCCTTACCTGGGACTACGCGGTCGGCTACGCCTTCCAGCGCGACCTGACCGACGCCGTGACGCGCGCCGGCGGCACCGTCGTCGGCACCGTGCGCTCGCCGCTCGGGACCACCGATTATTCGTCCTTCCTCCTGCAAGCGCACGCTTCGGGTGCCGACCTCATCGCCGTGCTGATCGCCGGCGCCGATCTGGTCAACGCGGTGAAGCAGGCGGGCGAATACCGCATCTCGGCGGGCGGGCAGTCGCTCGTGCTGCCGGTCGCGTTCGTGCAGGACATCCACGCGATCGGACTGCAGGCGGCGCAAGGCGCGCTGATGTCGCTCGACTTCTACTGGGACCAGACCGACGCCACCCGCGCTTTCGCCAAGCGCTTTTTTGAAAAGATGAAAGAGATGCCGAGCCGCAATCACGCGCTCGTCTATAGCGCGGCAACGCATGTCATGAAGGGGGCGCAGAAAGCCGGCAGCCGGAACGGCGACGCCATCGCCGCGGCGATGCGTGCCATGCCGGTCGAGGATTTCTTCACCCACGGCGCCCGCATCCGCGCCGACGGCAAGCTGATGCGCGACATGTACCTGTTCGAGGTCAAGAAGCCGGAAGAATCCCGTTACGCATGGGACTATCTCCGCCAGCTCGCCGTGATCCCAGCCGACCGGGCATTTCGTCCGCTGTCGGAAAGCGAGTGCCCGCTCGTGCGGCACTAGCAACCCTCTCCCCCTGGGGGGAGAGGGTTGGGTGAGGGGTTCACGCGTTGTAATTGAGCCGCAGCCCCGGATCAGGCCACGGCATTACCGCCAACTGCCCGGCCGCCGACAGCGTAATAAACGCCGTCCGCATGTCCTTGCCGCCGAAGCAGATATTCGTCGGGTACACGTCCGGCACCTTCACCTGCCGCAGCACCTGCCCGCCCGGCGAGATCACAGTGATGCAGCCGGTGAGCAAGGTCGCGACACAGATGTTGCCGTTGGCGTCCACCGCCAGGCTGTCGAAGCGCTGGAAACCGTCGAGCCCGGCGACCAGCCGCCCACCGTGCGGCGATGGGAACGGCGCGCTGCGTACGCACGCCCGGACCATCGAGATCGAACGCCCAGAGCCGCGCCGCCTCCGTGTCCGCGACATAGACGATCTTGCCGTCCGGCGACAGGCCCACGCCGTTGGCGGTGACGATCGGATGCGCGATCTCGACGATCTTCCCGCCGTCCGGCGTCGCGTAGTACAGCCCGCCGTGATCGCGGTCGCGCGCACGGCGCTTGCCGAGATCGGTGAAGTAGAAGCCGCCATTGGTGTCGAACACGATGTCGTTCGGCGCGGACAGCCGGAAGCGGCCGCAATGGGTGTAGAGCGTCCGCGCCTCGCCGCTGCGCGGGTCGATGCGCTGGATCGAGCCGCCGGTGTAGTCCGCCGACGGGCCGGTCGAGAGAAAGCCGCCATGCGCGTACGCATTGCCGCCATTGTTGCAGCAATAGAGCGCGCCATCGGGGCCGATCGCCAGCCCGTTCGGCCCGCCGCCCGCGTTGGAGAAGCGATCGACCCTGCCGTCCGGCGTAATGCGCGTGACGGTGCCGCCGGCGATCTCGCCGAGGATGACCGAGCCGTCATCCATCGCGACCGGACCTTCCGGAAATTTCAGGTCATGCGCCAGAATTCGCAGCTCGGACATCGCACCCCACTCCCGCTCTGTCGTGATGCGCGACGTTCCCGCGTAACCTCGCCCGCCGTCAAGCGGTCAGCGCTTTGCGAGCACCGCATAAAACTCGTTGCTGCCGTTGATCGTCTCGTACACCCGCTCGACGCTCAGGTTCACCAGCCCGGCGCGGATGAGAATTTGCATGATCCGGCGAAAGCTTGCCGGCGTGAACTGCCAGGCGTGCGCGTCGAGATAGCCGGTCCGCGAACGGTAATCGGAGATCACCTGACGCACCGACGCGACCAGCCCCTCGTCCACGGCGCGCCGGCACGGATCGTCGCCGTGATCGCCGTGCCAGTGGCGCTGCGTCTCGTTGTGTGTGTGCATCATCCGCCCCTGCACGATGCTCTTCGCCGCGTGGTCCCGTCGCTCGCTCAGGAACGCGTCGAGTACTTCGGCGATGGTGGACTCCGGCAGGAAGTGATCGAAGCAGTACCGCTTGTCCGGGATCGCCAGCAGGAACAGGCCACCGCGCCGCATAACGGAAGAAACCTCCGCCAAATGCGTGACGAGGCACGGCTGATGCTCGACATTGTGCGACGAGAACACCACGTCGAACTCGCGCCCCATCAGCTCCCGGTAGTTTTCTCCTTGCCAGACGAAATCAATTTCCGGCACACGCGCGGGATCGGCCCACGACATGCCGCGCGCCAGTTCCCGGAGCTCGTCGGTGGTGAACGCGTCCAGATAGCACACGCGATGCGCGGGGGCGCGGAAGGCGGGCGTGCAGAACGGGCCGATCTCCAGCAGCGAGCGGTCGGGCGGCACAAGCCCGAGAAACGCCGCCCGCCCGTCGATCGCGCTGCACACCCGCCCCTCCGCCCGGCCATGCGCCTGGTAGTGGAACCGCGCCTCCGCCTCGCTGAATTCGCGCAGACCGTGGTTGCTCGGATGGCCGACGTATTTCTCGTAGTCGTACTCGAGAGGAAGTGCCGCTGCCCCGCTCTCCGGCATGACCGCCTACGCGGGCGCGTCCTGCGCGCCACGGATCAGGCGGCCGGGCAGGGCACCGGTCGCCTCGCCGTCGCGATGCACCACCGCGCCGGAGACGATCGTGGCCTCGTAACCGCGACTGCGCTGGACCATGCGTCGGCCGCCGGCCGGCAGGTCGTACACCACCTCCGGCGCGTGCAGACCGAGCCGGTCGTAGTCGATCACGTTGAGGTCCGCCTTGTAGCCGGGCGCGATCACGCCTCGATCGTGCAGCCCCAATGCGCGCGCGTTGTCGCGCGTCAGCCGCTTCACCGCCCAGCTCACCGGGAACCGACCCGTACCGCGGTCGC
The DNA here is from genome assembly GCA_963799825.1 of uncultured Alphaproteobacteria bacterium. Taxonomy (GTDB): domain Bacteria; phylum Pseudomonadota; class Alphaproteobacteria; order Acetobacterales; family Acetobacteraceae; genus JAFKFI01. The sequence continues at coordinate 582,048 of CAWCYL010000004.1, read as the reverse complement.
GCGTCCAATGCGTCAGCAGGTAGGTGGGCGCGCTCGCGTCGCACAGCACGCCGACATGCGCGCCGCCGTCGCCGAGGCTGAGCAGCGTGTTGGGGTGCGTCATCATCTCGCGCACGGTGTCGAGATTGCCGTGCGCGTAGTTGCTGAGCGGGCGGTAGAGGATCTTCTTGCCGCCGTCCTGCATCAGCAGGTCGTAGGCGAGTGCCGCCGGCTCCACGCCCATCCGCTGCGCCCGCGCCGCCACGCTCTGCTCGGTCGGCGGCTCGTAGTTCGGCGGGTCGCCGAGCTCGAAGATGCGCTCCCAGGTGGAGACGCGCTTGCCGAGTGCGCGGTCGGTGTTGCGCTCGGCGATCAGCCGCTCGCGCATCGCGGGATCGCGCAGCGCCGCGATCTTCTGCGCGAACGGCAGATGCGCGATGGCGGCAAAACTCGGACAGGAGAGAAACGGGTTCTGCGAGATCTCGAAGCCCAGCATGATCCCGGTCGGCCGGTTGAGCACCTGGCCGAGCATCGGCAGCCCGTCCGCGTTGGCGCGCTCGATGCGGTCGAGCAGATTGCGCCATTCGAGCGGCTTGGAATCGCGCTCCAGCACGGTGATGCTCACCGGCCGGCCGCGATCGCTCCGACAGCCGGCGCAGCATGGCGAACTCGGGCTCGATCTGCTCGTCGAAATCGGCGATCACCTGCAGCCAGCCTTTTCCCGAGCTTGCCGATCGCGCCCGCGATGGTCGAAAGCTCGTCCTCCGCCGCGGTCAACGTCGGGATCGAGCGGCCATCCAGTGTCTTGTGGTTCAACGTGCGCGACGTGGAGAAGCCGAGCGCGCCGGCACCGATCCCCTCGGCCGCGAGCTGCGCCATGCGCTGCCGGTCCGCCTCGGTCGCGTCCTCGCGATCCGCGCCACGCTCGCCCATGACGTAGACGCGCAGCGCCGCGTGCGGCACCTGCGTCGCCACATCGAGGTCGTAGCGTCGCGCGTCGAGCGCGTCGAGGAATTGCGGGAACGTCTGCCAGTTCCACGGCAGCCCTTCCGTCAGCACCACCTCGGGGATGTCCTCGACACCCTCCATCAGCTTGACCAGCATCTCACGCTGCTCGGGCAGGCAGGGCGCGAAGCCGACGCCGCAATTGCCGATCAGCACCGTCGTGACACCGTGCCAGGAGGACGGGTTGATGTGGTTCCCCCACGTCACCTGCGCGTCGTAATGCGTGTGCGGATCGACGAAGCCCGGCGTCACCAGCTTGCCGCGCGCGTCGATCTCCTCCGCACCCTTCGGCAGCCCGCGTCCGACCGCGACGATCCGACCGTCGGCGATCGCGACATCCGCCTCGTACGGATCCCCCCCGTTGCCATCGACGACGGTGCCGTTGCGGATGACCAGCGTGATGTCGGACATGCGTGACCTCTCCTACTTGCGCCCCGATCCTACTTGCGCTCGGCGTCGAACGGAATGATGGTCCCCTGGGCCGAGGGTAAGTCAAGGGAGAGGGCCTTGGCGCCGCAACCGGGGAGCTTCGATGAACCTGACCCGCCGCGTCCTGCTGACGGGCGCCGCCGCGCTTGCCGCGCCAGCAATCCTGCGCGCGCAAGGCAGCCCGCCCATCCGCATCGGCGAGATCAACAGCTATACCGCGATCCCCTCCTTCACCCTGCCCTACCGCAACGGCTGGCAACTCGCGGTCGAGCAGGTCAACGCGGCCGGCGGCGTGCTCGGGCGACCGATCGAGGTGATCAGCCGCGACGACGCCGGCAAGCCGCAGGACGCGGTGCGCCTCGCGGGCGAATTGCTCGACGAGCAGAAGGTCGATCTGCTGGCCGGCGGTTTTCTCTCCAATGTCGGCCTCGCGGTGTCCGACTACGCTTTGCAGCACAAGAAGCTGTACGTCGCCAGCGAGCCGCTGGCCGACGCGCTAGTGTGGGAGAAGGGGCACCGCTACTGCTACCGGCTGCGCCCGTCGACCTACATGCAGGCCGCCATGCTGGTGGAGGAAGCGGCGAAACTGCCCGCGACGAAATGGGTGTCGGTGGCACCCAATTACGAGTACGGCCAGTCGGCGGTGAAATGGTTCAAGCAGCTGCTGCTGGCGAAACGGCCGGACGTGCGCTTCGTCGCGGAGCAATGGCCGGCGCTCGGCAAGATCGACGCGGGGGCGACCGCCGCCGCGCTTGCCCGGGCGGAGCCGGAGGCGATCCTCAACATCACCTTCGGCCCGGACCTGACGAATTTCGTGCGCCAGGGCAACACCCGCGGCCTGTTCGACAAGCGCGCTGTCGTCTCCATGCTGACCGGCGAGCCCGAGTATCTCGAACCGCTCGGCGACGAGACACCGGAAGGCTGGATCGTCACCGGCTACCCCTGGGCGCAGCTCGACACACAAGCCAACAAGAGTTTTGCCGGTGCCTACGGGAAAAAATTCAACACGCATCCGATGATGGGCTCGGTGGTCGGCTTCGCCATGATCCGCGCGATCGCCGCTGGGATCACGAAATCCGGCGGCACCGAGACCGAGCGCATGGCGGACGGCTTTGCCGGTGCGGCGTTCGACACGCCGTTCGGCCGCGCCGCGTTCCGCGCGATCGACCATCAATCCACGCTCGGCACCTTCATCGGCAAGACCGCGCTCAAGGACGGGCACGGCATGATGGTGGATTGGCGCTACGACGACGGCGGAAGATTCCTGCCGCCGGATGACGAGGTGCGGAAGATGCGGCCCGCCGCTGGCTGAGCGTGGGCTTCCTCGTCGTCCAGTTCCTGACCGGGCTTGCCTCCGCCTCGTCGCTGTTCCTCGTCGCCGCCGGACTGACGGTGATCTTCGGCGTGACGCGGGTGGTGAATTTCGCGCATGGCAGCCTGTTCATGCTCGGCGCGTATATCGGCTGGAGCATTCTCACTCGTCTGCCGCGCGACCCCGCGTGGTTCGCGCTTGGCGTGCTCGGCGCGGCCGGCGCGATCGCGCTGCTCGGCGTGGTGCTCGAAGCCGTCATGCTGCGTCGCATCTATCGCGCGCCCGAGCTCTTCCAGTTGCTCGCGACATTCGGCGTGGTGCTGATGGTACAGGACGCCACGCTGGCGATCTGGGGTCCGAACGACCTGTCGCTCCCGCGCCCGCCCTGGCTCCGAGCGTTCGTCGAAATCGCTGGGCAACGCTTTCCCGCCTATGACCTGTTCCTGATCGGCATCGGCCCGATCGTGCTCCTGTGCCTCTGGCTGCTGCTCCGCCGCACCCGATGGGGCGTGCTGGTGCGCGCCGCGACGCAGGACCGCGAGATGACGGCGGCCCTAGGCGTCGATCAGCGGCTTCTGTTCAGCGCGGTGTTCGCGCTCGGCGCCGGGCTCGCCGGATTGGGCGGCGCGCTGTCGCTGCCCGACCAATCGGCCAATCCCCAGATGGACCTGTCGGTGATCGTCGATGCGTTCGTCGTGGTCGTGGTCGGCGGCATGGGCAGCCTGCCGGGCGCCTATCTTGCAAGCCTGCTGATCGGCCTGCTGCAGGCGTTCGGCGTCGTGTTCGTGCCGCGCATGACCCTGGTGCTGATGTTCGTCGTGATGGCCGCCGTGCTGCTGGTCCGGCCGAACGGCTTGCTCGGCCGACCGCTCGCGCCGACGCAAGGCGCGCAGGAGACGCGCCCCGTGCTGCGCCGCGCCCCGACCCCGCTGAAGCTGCTCGGCCTCGCGTGCCTCGCGCTCGCCATCGCCGCACCGTTCTTCGTGGGACCATTCGTGCTGTCGGTGCTGACCGAGTGCGCCATCGCGATCCTGTTCGCCGCCAGCCTCCATGCGATGATGGGGCCGGGCGGAATGCCGAGCTTCGGCCACGCCGCCTGGTTCGGGCTGGGTGCCTACGGCGCGGCGCTCGCGGTGCAGCTTGGCGGTGCGACGATCGCGGTGGCGCTGCTCGCCGCCGTGCTGGTTCCCGGCATTTTTTCGCTGTTGTTCGGCTGGTTCGTCGTGCGCCTCTCCGGTGTCTACCTCGCCATGCTGACCCTCGCTTTCGCACAGATCGTGTGGGCCGTCGCATCGCAGTGGGACGCGCTGACCGGCGGCGACAACGGCATCCTCGGACTGTGGCCGGGAGGATGGCTGCGATCCGCGTCGGCATTCTACTGGCTGACCTTGGCGATCTGCATCGGCGGCACGCTGCAGCTGCGTCGCGCGCTGCTGGCACCGTTCGGCTATGCGTTGCGCGCGACACGAGATTCGCCACGGCGCGCCCAGGCGATCGGGCTTGATCCGCAATCGCTCCGCGCCGCCGCCTTCGCGCTCGCGGGCGCGGCGGCCGGTCTCGCCGGCGGCATGTTCGCCTTCGCCAAGGGCAGCGTATTTCCGGGATACGCGGGCATCGATCGCTCGGTGGACGCGCTGTTGATGGTGCTGCTCGGCGGCGTCGACGCGATGGCCGGCCCTATCGTCGGCGCGCTCGCCTATACCGGGCTTTACGACGTTCTGCTGTTGGCGACGAGCCAGTGGCGCTTCGTCCTTGGTCTGGCGATCGTCCTGCTCGTGCTGGCGTTTCCCGAGGGCATCGCGGGCGCGGCGCGCCGCCTCTGGCTGCGGGGCCGCGAGGCATGAGCCTGCTGGATGTGCGGAACTTGCGAAAATCGTTCGGCGGCGTCCACGCGGTCGCGGACGTATCCTTCCAGTTGCAGGCTGGCGAGATGCTGGCATTGATCGGCCCGAACGGCGCCGGCAAGTCGACCTGCTTCGACCTGCTGAGCGGCCATCTCCGCCCCGATGCCGGCCGCGTGCTGCTGCACGGGCACGACATCGCGTCGCTGAAGCCGCAATCCATCTGGCGGCTCGGCGTGGCGCGCACGTTCCAGGTGCCGGCGATCTTCGCGTCCATGACGGTGCGCGAGAACGTGCAGATGGCGCTGATCTCGCGCCATCGCGCGGTCTGGCGCTTCGGCCGGCCCGCCGGCGCGCGGTTCCGCGACGAGGCCGACGCGCTGCTGGCGGAAGTGGAGATGGCGCGCCAGGCGGATCGCGCGGTCGGCGTGCTTGCCTACGGCGACCTCAAGCGCGTCGAACTGGCGATCGCGCTCGCCGGCGAGCCGTGTCTGCTGCTGATGGACGAGCCGACCGCGGGCATGGCCGCCGCCGCCCGCTCGGCGCTCATCGCGCTCGCGCGGCGCCTGGTGCGCGAGCGCGGGCTCGCCGTGCTGTTCACCGAGCACGACATGGACGTCGTGTTCGGCGCCGCCGATCGCGTGCTGGTGCTGGACCGGGGTTTGCTGATCGCCACCGGAGATCCCGCGTCGGTGCGCGAGAACCCAAGGGTCCGCGACGTGTATCTCGGCGCGGGCTGATGCTTTCGGTCGAGCTCGTCAACACGTTCTACGGCCGCGCGCATGTCCTGCACGATGTGAGTTTCTCGCTGGCGTGCGGCGAGATTCTTGTCCTATTGGGCCGCAACGGCGCGGGCAAGAGCACGACGCTCAAGACGCTGATCGGGCTGCTCCGCCCGGCCTCGGGACGCATCGTATTCGACGGGCACGACATCACGCGCGTCGAGACGCACCGCATCGCGCGGCTGGGTCTTGGCTACGTGCCGGAGGAGCGGCGCATCTTCGCCGATCTCACCGTCGCCGAGAACCTGCTTGTCGGCCAGCGCGTGCCACGCGACGGCATCGCGAAGTGGACGCCGGAGCGGCTGTTCGCGCTGTTCCCCAACCTTGCGGAGATGCGCGGCCGGCTCGGCGCGCGGATGAGCGGTGGGGAGCAGCAGATGCTCGCCATCGCCCGCACGCTGATGGGCAACCCGCGCGCGATGCTGCTCGACGAGCCGAGCGCGGGGTTGGCGCCGGTGATCCTCGATCAGCTGGCGGTCGCGATCCGCGCGTTACGCGAGGAGGGCATCGCGGTGCTGCTCGCCGAGCAGAATTTCCGCTTTGCCGCGCGTGTCGGGGATCGCGCGGCGGTGATCGAGACGGGAAGGATCGTCTGGACAGGGGAGATCGCGACGCTCGCCGCCGACGCGGACCTGCGCGGCCGCTATCTCGGCGTCTAGCGCCGCAACTCCGCCAGGCCGTGCAGCGCGGTGCCGTCCGGCGCGAAGTTCGCGGAGTCGAGCCAGCGGATCAGGGCGTCGCGGCAGCGCGGCCATTCGTCGTCGAGGATGCTGAAATAGGCGGAATCGCGCCGCCGCCCCTTCGGCACTGTGTGCGCGCGCAGCGTCCCTTCGTAGGTGAAGCCGAGCCGTTCCGCGGCGTGGCGCGAGGGCGCGTTGAGCGCGTTGCACTTCCACACCAGCCGCCGATAGCCGAGATCGTCGGCGGCGAGCTTCAACAGCAGGAACATCGCCTCCGTCGAGGCGCGGGTGCGCTGCATCCTTGGCGCGAACCAGATGCCGCCGAGCTCGATCGCCGCATTCTTCGGCTGCATGTCCATCAGGGTCAGCCACCCCGACACGACACCAGTGGCGACCGGCCGCACCGCCCAGGCCATCGGGTCGTGCTGCGCGGCCAGCTCCGAGACGAACGCCGTCATCGCGGCCTGGGTGGGGAACGGGCCGTAGGGCAAGTAGGCCCAGCTGTCGTCCGCCCCTTGCGCCGCCTGCCAGAGTTCTTCGGCATGGCGGCGATGCAGCGGCTCCAGCACGACGTACTGGCCGCGCATCGGCGCACGCACCGGGAGCGGGCGTGGCGTGGGATCGACTTCGGGTCCGACCGGGAGGGATGTCATGCCTCGATCATGCCGCAACCGTGGCGGCTCGCACAAACCCCGCCTTGATCTGCTAGGCTCGTGGCGCTCCAACGGAGGCTGACATGACCCTCGACCACGTCGGTTTCGCGGTTGCCGATTTCGCGAAAAGCCAGGACTTCTACACCAAGGCACTGGCGCCGCTCGGCATCGTTGTCGTGATGGGCGGCGACGGCTACGCCGGCATGGGCCGGGACGGACGGGCGCAGTTCTGGTTCAACGCCGGCACGCCGTCTTCGGGCGGAACGCACATCGCCTTCGCTGCCGACGACCGCGCGCAGGTTCGCGCCTTCCATGCAGCGGCGCTCGCGGCGGGCGGCAAGGACAACGGCGGCCCCGGCCTGCGTCCGCAGTATCACCCAAATTATTTCGGCGCGTTCGTCATCGACTTGAACGGCCACAACATCGAAGCCGTCTGCCACAAGCCGGAAGGCTGACCGGCTACTCCGCCGCGACCGCCGGGCGCGCCTGCAGGCGATGCAGCGCGCGGTCGACCCATTGCGCGGTCAGCTTCTCCTGCAGGCTGTTCTGGTACAGCCGCTCGTGAAGTGCTGCAAAATCCACGCGGTCGAGCGCCTGGTCCTGGTTGAAGCAGCTGAACACCACGCTGCGCTCGCCGGTCGCGGGATCGACCTGCGGCTGGAGGCATTGCGCGCAGACCTCCTTCATCATGCACTGCATCGGGCTGTTGATCGAGCCGATCGCCGTGTGGCCGGCGCGCAGATACGGCGCAAGCACGCCATACCGCGCCGCGCCGACCGCCTGCATCATGCGGTCCGAGCCGATGACGATCATGTGCTCGGCCTCGTTCAGTGGAACGGGCTGCTCGCCCAGGCGGCCGGCGCCGTACGCCGCCATCGCCTGCACGATGTTGCCGACGAACGCGCGATCCTGCGGACGGCGCGGAGAAAATCCCGGCGCCTCGTCGCAGCACCAGACGATCGCGTCCGCCGCGCGCTCGATTTCTTCCACCTTGTAGCGGTCACGCATTTTCTTGTAGCCGGCGAAGTAGATCACCCGCGAACCCGCCGCGCGCAGCGCCGCGCCGATGCTGAACAGCACCGCGTTGCCGAGACCGCCGCCGACCAGTGCCACGGTGGTGTTCTCGTGGATCTCGGTCGGCGTGCCGGTCGGCCCCATCAGCACCACCGGCTCGCCGGGCTTGAGCAGCGCGCAGAGATCGGAACTGCCGCCCATCTCGAGCACGATCACCGACACGAGGCCGCGCTCGGGATCGGTCCAGGCGCCGGTCATCGCCAGACCTTCCATCGACAGCAATGTCGCACCGATGCCGGGTTCTTCCACGCGCACCGCGTGCATCTCGTAGTTCTGCAGCCGGTAGAACTGGCCCGGACGGAAGGCGCGCGCGGCGGCGGGGGCGCGCAGCACCACCTCCACGATGGTCGGCGTGAGGCGGTTCACCGCGTCGACCGTCGCGGCCAGCTCGTCGCGGCAGCGCGCGATCACGTCCGAGCCGGCGATGTCCGTCGCGGGAAGTGCGGCGAGCGCGCGCGTCACAACCGGAAAACCCTTCTTGGCGCTGCCCATCGCCTTGACGACGTTGCCGAAGAAGCTCGGGTGCAGATCGCCGAAGAAGCTGATGAAGCGGCCGTTTTCCGCGCGGTGCATCAGCACCTCGGCGCGTGCCGGCTTGGCCAGCCCGCGCTCGGGCGTGACCTTGTTGCCGCTCTCGTCCACCGCCTGAAAATACCGCCCGTCGAGCTCGATGCGTCCGTCCTCGCGCGCCAGCACCGTGTTGGGCTGCGTGCCCGCCGCGACGATGATAGCGCGCGCCGGCAGCACCGCCTCCGTGCCGTCCGCGCGCGACAAGCGCAGCGCGCTGGCGTGGCCGAAGCGGTCCACCTCCACCGCCAGCGGGGCAAGCCCCTCGGCGAAGCGCACGCCCTCCTCCAGCGCCTTCGCCACCTCCTCGTGGTTCAGCGTGTACGAAGGCGCATCGACGAGCCTTCTGCGATACGCAATCGTGGCACCACCCCAGCTATCGAGCATCGGCGCGAAGCGTGGCGCCCTGCCCTCGGCCGCTGCGGTTGCACGCTCTGCACCGATCGCCTCGGCATGGGCCAAAAACTCGGCGGCGATCTCCGCCTCCTCCTCGGTCCAGCCGGCTCGCACCGCGTGCTCGCCGCGTTCCGCCGTCAGGATGCGGTAGCGCGCGGCGAATTTTTCCACCTGGCGCACGTAGTAGGCGAGGCTTTCCGTCGCGGTGTCGATCGCGGTGAGCCCGCCGCCGACCACCACCACCGGCAGCCGCACCTGCAGATTGGCGATGGACGACATCTTCGCCGCACCGGTGAGCTGCAGCGCCATGAGGAAATCCGAGGCCTGACGCACGCCGCGCGCCAGACCGTTCGGAATGTCGATCACCGTCGGCTTGCCGGCACCCATGCACAGCGCGACGTGGTCGAAGCCCATCGCCCAGGCGTCGTCCATCGTCACCGTGGCACCGCCGCCAAAGCGGATACCACCGAACATCGCGAATTGCTCGCCGCGCCGCTCCAGCAGCAGGCGCACGAGTTTCAGGTAATTTTTGTTCCAGCGCACCGTGATGCCGTACTCGGCGACGCCGCCAAACCCGGCCATTACCCGGTCGTCGAGATTCTCGAACAAAACCTCGACGTCGCGCACCGGTGCGGCGGGATCGAGGCCGAGCGGCTCGATCTTGAGCCCGTCGATCGCGACGACGGTGTGCCCGTCATTCATCAGATGGTGCGCCAAGGTGAACCCGGCGGGACCGAGCCCGACGATCAGCACTTTTCGACCGCTCTCCGGGCGCGGCAGCGGGCGGCGGATGTCGAGCGGATTCCAGCGCGTCAACAACGCATAAATCTCGAAGCCCCAGGGCAGCGCCAGCACCTCGCGCAGGATGCTGGTCTCGGCCTGCGGGATGTCGACCGGATCCTGCTTCTGATAGATGCAGGCCTTCATGCAATCATTGCAGATGCGGTGGCCGGTCGCCGCCATCATCGGGTTGTCGACAGCGATGGTGGCGAACGCGCCCAGCACATGCCCGCCAGCCCGCAGCGCGTGCATCTCGCTGATCTTCTCGTCGAGCGGGCAGCCGGCGAGCGTGATGCCGAACGGCGATTTCTGGAACGCGCCGGTCTTGCGGTCCTTGAGGCCGGTGCTGCAGGAATCCTTGCCCTGCGTGTGGCACCAGATGCAGTAGTTCATCTGGTCGAGCGCCTGTTGCTCGTTCATGCCGGGATCGGTGAGCGCGAAGCCGTCGCGCGGGCGCCAATCGTGCTCCGGCAGGCGCAGCATCGTCACGCCATCGCGCTCGATCGTCTCCACCGGCACGAGATGCTGGAAATCCAGCCGATGCGGCACGCGGAACAGCGTGTTGGCGGGATGCGCCGCCGCCCCCGCCTCGGTGAGCGTCGCCCAGGCGGCGTAGCGCAGCGCGAGATCGAGCGCGTCCGCGTCCTTCGCCGCCTCCCATTCCGCCACCGCGTCGGCGAAAGCGCGCTCGGTGAGCGGCCGGCCGATGCGCGCCACGATCGCCGCGCCCAGGGCGGCGACCATCGAAGTCGGACGGATCGGGGTATTTCTTCACCGCCTGGCGCTGGACGAACAGCCGCTTGCAGGCGTGGATCGGGTCGAGCGCCAAGGTCTGGCGCGTGAGCGCGAGGGTCTCTGCCTCGATCCCGAACAGCGCTGCCACGAAGGCGTCGAGATGCGGCCCGAGCGCGACGATGAGCTCGCTCTCCTCCTTGCCGGCCACGGCATCGGGCGCCGCGCGGGCGGCCAACAGGCGGGCGTGCAGCGCGTCGTCCTCGGCGGCGAGGCGATCCAGGAACGCGCGGTCGAGCGGGATCAGCCCGTCGCGCGAGCCGAGGTCGTCGAAGCTGAAGCCGAGGCCCAGCTTGGGGTCGGCCGAGGAAACGTCCATCGCGATTGCGTCTCACGAAACAGGGCGGCCGGTCGCAGAGACCAGCCCAGGGGCCGGCTTCCGGCGCAGGATACCGCCCAGGTTGGGTATCCGGTGTATCGGGTCGGCCGGGTCGCGGGTCAAGCGGCGACAGCCCACGCGAAGGCGTGCCAGACATGCCGAAACTCACGATCTCTTGCAGTTTCAACCGTTTCACCAGTATACAGCGTCTAAATCCGCGTGACTCGTGCAAGATGCGGATATTCGGGGACGCTGACGCCCAGGAGGATACGAATGGACCGGCCCACCAAACCGGCGGCCACGCGCCGCGCCGTGCTGAAGGCGGGTGTCGCCGCCGGCGGAGGCCTGCTCGCCGCGGCCACGCTGCCCGCCGCCGCGCGCGCCGCCGAGACATTCTCCGATCGGCACCTACCCGGCCGGCAGCGAGGGCGATTCGGTCTTCATCGGCATTTCGGTGCCCCGCACCGGCACCTATGCCGTTCCGGGCGAGGACGAGCTCAAGGGCTACCTGCTGGCGATCGAGCACATCAATGCCGGCGACCCGCTGATCCGCGCGATCTCGCCCAAGACCAAGCAAGGCGTGCTCGGCAAGAAGGTCACCTACGGGGTCGCCGATTCCGAGGCCAAGCCGAACACCGCGGTGGAGGCGCAGTCGCGCTTCATCACCCAGAACAAGGCGGTGCTCATCACCGGCGGCACCTCGAGCGCGGTCGCGGTGGCGCTCAACAAGCTCGCCCAGCGCGAGAAGGTGCTGTTCGTCGCGGGCGTCTCCGGCTCCAACGACACCACCGGCAAGGACTGCGTGCGCTACGGCTTCCGCCAGTGCTTCTACGGCCAGACCGCCGCCGCCGCGCTGGCGCCGAAGCTCGTGCAGGAGATGGGCAAGAACCGCAAGGCGGCCTACCTCACGCCCGACTACACGTACGGTCATACGGTGCAGAAGTCGTTCGAGGACTATCTCGCCAAGTCCGGCTGGACCACCGTGACCAACCAGGTCGCACCGCTCGGGGCCCGCGACTACAGCTCGTACCTGCTCAACGTCGCCAATTCGGGCGCCGAGGTGCTGCTCAACATCAACTGGGGCCATGACGCGGTGCTGTCGACCCAGCAGGCGCAGCAATTCGGCATCCTCAGCAAGCAGAAGCTGGTGGTCCCCTATCAGGTGCCGTTCATCAGCAAGGAAGTCGGGCCGGAGGTCATGCAGGGCGTACTGGCGGCGACCGATTTCTGGTGGACGCTCGAGGACAAATACCCGCTGGCCAAGATGTTCGTCGCCTCGTTCGAGAAGAAATACGGCTACAAGCCGGAATGGGGGGCCAACAACTCCTACATGGAGTTCGCGCTGTGGGCCGATGCGGTGGAACGTGACCGGCACGTTCTACCCGCCCGCGGTCATCAAGACCTACGAGGAAGGCAAGAAGACGCCGTCCACCGTGGGCGAGGTGTGGTTCCGCGCCGCCGACCACCAGCTGGTGCGGCCGGTCATCCTGGTGCGCGGCAAGAAGCCGTCCGACATGAAATCGGCCGACGACTATTGGGATGTCATCGACGTCGTGCCCGGCGAGGGACTGATGCAGGCGCCCGACGCGTTCGGCTGCAATCTCGGTCCGTACACCTGATATTAGACGCCGTTGCTATGACCCTTCCGCCCCCTCCGTCATGCTCGGCGAAGGCCGAGCATCCACGACTTGCCGTAGTGCCGCGGCAAGGAAGTCGTGGATGGTCGGCCTCCGCCGACCATGACGAGGAAGGGTCGGAGCGCCGGGCCGCTGTTATCATCCGCGCGCCGGCCGGCCGGCGCGCATGATCACCTGGCCGAACTTCGTCTCCCAGCTCGTCAACGGGCTGGCGGCGGGCACGCTGCTGGCGCTCATCAGCTCGGGGCTGACCATCATCTACGGCACGCTCGGCGTGCTCAACCTCGCGCACGGCGCGATGTTCATGCTCGGCGGCTATGCCGGCTTCGTCGCATTCCAGGCGACCGGCTCGTTCGCCGTCGCGGTGATCGCCGGCTCGCTGTTCCTGATGATGGCCGGCGCCTTCATCGAGCTGGTCATCATCCGCCGCTTCTACGACCGCCCGCCGGAGGACCAGATCCTGGTCACGTTCGGCATCGGCATCGTGCTCGTGGAGCTGGTGCGCTTCGTCTTCGGCAGCCTCTCAGCGACCATCCCGCCGCCGTCCTGGGCGGCCGGCGTCACCTCGCTCGGCTTCATGATCTATCCGACCTACCGCCTCGTCGTGCTGGCGATCGCCGCGGTCGCGCTGGCGGTGCTCTACGTCGTGCTGTACCGCACCCGCATCGGCCTGATCGTGCGGGCGGGGATCGAGGATTCCGGCATGGTCGGTCTGCTCGGGATCAACGTCTACCGGGTGTTCATGCTGGTGTTCGGCATCGGCGCGATGGCGGCGGGGTTCGCCGGCATCATCAACGCGCCGGTGGTCTCGCTCACCCCCAACGTGGGCGATTCGATCCTGGTGCAGACCTTCGTCGTGGTGGTGATCGGCGGGGTCGGCTCGTTTCCCGGCGCGATCCTCGGCGGGCTCATCGCCGGCGAGATCCTCAGCCTGACCTCGATGGTCAATCCGGCCTATTCCGAGGTCATGCTGTTCGCGGTGATGACGCTCGTGCTGTTCCTCCGACCGCAGGGGCTGCTCGGTCTCCCAGGCCGCGCGTAGCCGGTCGGGATGCGACGCACACCTCTCCTGCTGATCGTTGCGCTGACCGCCGCCGGGCTGATCGCGGCGCCGTTCGTGCTGCCGCATCTCGGCTTCGCGCCCGACACGGTCAACCACATCCTGCTCTGGGGCCTGCTCGGCATCGGCTTTGACCTGCTGTTCGGCTACACCGGGCTGCTGTCGTTCGGGCAGGCGGCGTTCTACGGCACCGGCGGCTTCATCGCCGCCTATCTGCTGACCCAGAACATCATGAGCAGCGTGATCGGCGCGCTGCTGATCGGCATGGTGGGCGCGGCCGTGCTCGGGATCCTGGTCGGCGTCGTGGCGCTGCGGCGGACCGGCATCTACTTCGCGATGATCACCGTCGCGATCGCCGAGATGTTCTTCTTCCTGGAGAACTCGCCGCTCTCGGCCTACACCGGCGGCGAGAACGGGCTGCCCGGCGTGCCGTCGCCCAGCTTCGGGCTCGGGCCGCTGGTGTGGCAGGTCGGCACCGGCTGGTCGATGTACTGGTTCCTGGCGGCCTGCTACTTCATCGGCATCGTCGTCGCGCTGCGCATCGTGCGCTCGCCGGTCGGCGCGATCCTCACCGCGATCCGCGACAATCCGCAGCGCGCCCTGGCGGTGGGGCATGGCGTGGCGCGCTACAAGCTCGCCGCCTTCGTCATCGCGGCGGCCTATGCCGGCATCGCCGGCGGCCTGCTCGGCGTGCTGCAGGGCTACATGCCGCCCGAGGCGTTCACCTTCGACACCTCCGGCCAGCTGGTGATGCAGACGGTGATCGGCGGCGGTGCCACGCTGTTCGGCCCGCTGCTCGGCGCCACGGTCTGGCTCTATTTGCGCGACTTCCTGCAGCAGGGGCTGGGGCTCGGCACGACTTGGAAGCTGGTGCTGGGGCTGGTGTTCGTGCTGCTGGTCTGCTTCCTCCGGCGCGGCCTGATCGGCGGATTGCGCGACCTCGTCGCCTTGTCGCGGCGGCGGCAGCCGCACGGCGAGCCCGCCGAGGAAGCGCCGCCGATCGCGACCGAGCCGCCGGCGCTCGCCAGCATCGCGCACCGGCGCCGCAGCGAACCGGCGTTCAGCGGCCCGGTGCTGGAGGCGCGAGGGCTGACCAAGCGCTACGGCGGCTTGTTCGCCAACCGCGACATCGATTTCTCCGTGGCCGACGGCGAGCTGCGCGGCATCATCGGGCCGAACGGCGCCGGCAAGAGCACGTTCTTCAAGATGCTGACCTGCGAGGTGGTGCCCACGTCGGGGCACATCCTGTTCCACGGCCGCGACATCACCGGCTTCGGCGTCGCGCGCGTCTGCCAGCTCGGGCTGACCAAGAGCTATCAGGTCAACCAGCTGTTCGCGCGCCAGACGGTCTGGCAGAACGTGATGATCGCCGCACTGGCCGAGCGGCGCGGGCTGTTCCGCCTCGACCTGCTGCGCCGCATCGACCGCGTGCCGGGCCTCGAGACGCAGGTGGAGCAGACCCTGGCACTGGTCGGGCTGAGCGGGCGGGCGCATGTGCCGGTCTCCGACCTCGCCTATGGCGAGAAGCGCCGGCTGGAGATCGGCCTGGCGCTCGCCGCCTCGCCCTCGCTGCTGCTGCTCGACGAGCCGCTCGCCGGCATGAGCCCGCGCGAGCGGGCGGAGACGGTGCAGCTCCTGAAGAACATCCGGCGCGGCCGGACCCTGATCGTGGTGGATCACGACATGGACGCGATCTTCGAGCTCGCCGAGCGCATCACGGTGCTGCACGAGGGCCGTCTGCTCGCCGAGGGAACGCCGGCCGAGATCCAGCGCAACGGCTTCGTGCAGGACGCCTATCTGGGCGGCGTGGCGCCGCCGAATGACCGTTCTGCTGGACGTCGAGCGGATCAACAGCTTCTACGGCGACAGCCACATCCTGTTCGACGTGTCGCTGCATGTCGGCCAGGGCGAGGTGGTCGCGTTGCTGGGACGCAACGGCGCCGGCAAGAGCACGACATTGAAAAGCCTGATCGGCGCGGTGCGGCCGCGCTCCGGCCGGATCGTGTTCGACGGCACCGCGACCGAGGCGCTGCCGGCCTACGCCATCGCCGGCCGCGGGATGCAGCTGGTGCCCGAGGATCGCCGGGTGTTCGGCAGCCTCAGCGTCGAGGAGAACCTGGTCCTGGCGGGCCTGACCGCCAAGGCGCGCTGGCCGCTCGAACGCATCTACGAGATGTTCCCCCGCCTCAAGGAGCGCCGGCGCAGCCGTGGTACCGACCTCTCCGGCGGCGAGCAGCAGATGCTGGCGATCGCCCGGGCGCTGGCGCGCAACCCGAAGATCATGCTGCTCGACGAGCCGTTCGAGGGCCTGGCGCCGATCATCGTGCGCGATCTGCTGGCGTCTGCCGCACGCTGGCGGATGGCGGGCAGACGATCGTGCTGGTGGAGCAGAACTTCCACGCCGCGCTGTCGCTGGCGGATCGCGTCTATATCATCAACAATGGCCATATCGTCGAGGAGCTGACCGCCGCCGACGCGCGTGCCCGCCCGGAGGTGCTGCACCGCTATCTCGGCGTCTAGCGATGCACGATGACGAAGGAGGCGCGGATGGACGGCTACGCTCGTACCTACGAAGCCTGGCAGACCGACCCCGAGGCCTGGTGGGCCGAGGCCGCCGAGGGCGTCGCCTGGGACAAGCGGTGGGACCGGGTGTTCGACGCGTCGCTCGGCGCGTTCGGCCAGTGGTTCGCGGGCGCGCGGCTTAACACCAGCTTCAACTGCCTCGACCGGCACGTCGCCGCGGGGCGCGGCGAGCAGCCGGCGCTGATCTGGGACAGCCCGATGACCGGGCGCATCGAGACCTTCACCTACGCGCGCCTGCTGGAACGCACCGCCAAGCTGGCGGGCGCGCTCGCCGGGCTCGGCGTCGCGCGCGGCGACCGGGTGGTGATCTACCTGCCGATGGTGCCCGAGGCCGCCATCGCGATGCTCGCCTGCGCCCGGCTCGGTGCGATCCATTCCGTGGTGTTCGGCGGGTTCGCCGCCTCCGAGCTCGCCGCGCGCATCGCCGACGCGCGACCGAAGGTGATCGTCTCCGCTTCCTGCGGCCTCGAACCGGGCCGCGTGGTGCAATACAAGCCACTGCTCGACGCGGCGATCGCAATGTCGCCGCACAAGCCCGCCGCCTGCCTCATCCTGCAGCGCGAGCAGTCGCCCGCCGCCATGATCGCGGGCCGCGACCACGACTACGCCGAGCTGGAAGCGGCGGGCACGCCGCACCCGCCGGTATCGGTCGCGGCGACCGACCCGCTGTATATCCTCTACACCTCCGGCACCACCGGGCGGCCCGAAAGGCGTGGTACGCGACAATGGCGGGCACGCGGTCGCGCTGTGGAACTCGATGCGCATGGTCTACGGCGTCGACGCGGGCGACGTGTACTGGGCGGCCTCCGACGTCGGCTGGGTGGTCGGGCACAGCTACATCGTCTACGCGCCGCTGCTGCGCGGCTGCACCACGGTCATGTACGAGGGCAAGCCCGTCGGCACGCCCGACGCCGGCGCGTTCTGGCGGGTGTGCGAGCAGCACAAGGTGCGCGTGCTGTTCACCGCCCCCACGGCGTTGCGCGCGATCAAGCAGCAGGATCCCGAAGGCGCGCTGCTGCGGCGCTACGACCTGTCGCGGCTGGAGGCGCTGTATCTCGCGGGCGAGCGTTGCGACCCGCCGACGGCGAGCTGGGCGGCCTCGGTGCTGGGCAAGC
This sequence comes from uncultured Alphaproteobacteria bacterium, assembly GCA_963799825.1. GTDB lineage: Bacteria > Pseudomonadota > Alphaproteobacteria > Acetobacterales > Acetobacteraceae > JAFKFI01. The sequence continues at coordinate 565,044 of CAWCYL010000004.1, read as the reverse complement.
CCGTCGTCGATCACTGGTGGCAGACCGAGACCGGCTGGACGATCACGGCGGGCTTCCGCGATCTCGGCCTGTTTCCCGTTCAAGCCCGGCTCCGGCGGTCGGCCCGCCCCCGGCTACACGCTGGCCGTGCTGGACGACCAGGGCGCTGCGGCGGCGGCGGGACAGACCGGCAATCTCTGCGTCAAGCTGCCGCTGCCGCCCGGCTGCGCGCCGACCCTGTGGCAGGACGATGCGGGCTACCGCGCCGCCTATCTCAGCGACTTCCCCGGCTGGTACCGCACCGGCGACGCGGGCACGATCGACGCGGACGGCGACGTGTGGGTGATGGGCCGCACCGACGACATCATCAACGTCGCCGGCCACCGGCTCTCCACCGGGGCGATGGAGGAAGTCCTCGCCTCGCACCCCGACGTCGCCGAGTGCGCGGTGATCGGCGCGAAGGACGCGTTGAAGGGCCAGACGCCCGATCGGGCTGGTGGTGCTGAAGGCTGGCGTGAACCGACCCGAGGCGGACATCGCCGGCGAGCTGGTCGGGCTCGTGCGCGAGCGCATCGGCCCGGTCGCGTCGTTCCGCGACGCCCGCGTGGTCGCGCGCCTGCCCAAGACGCGCTCCGGCAAGATCCTGCGCGCCACCATCCGCAAGATCGCCGACGGCGAGGACTACGTCGCCCCGGCGACGATCGAGGATCCTGCGGTGCTGGCGGAGATCGGGCACGGCGCTGGGGCGCTGAGGTCCGCCAGCATGGCTGGCCTCATCGGGCGGCCCGCCCTATCGTCGCGCGGCCCCAGTTCGAGGATCCGTATGCGACGTCTCGCCCTTCGTCTCGCCGCCCTCGCCATCCTGGTCGGCGCGCTGCCTCCTCCGGCCTTGGCCCAGGCCGCCGGCAAGAAGGCGGCGGCGCCGGCCGCCGCGCCGGCCCAGGGTGCGCCCGGCCAGCCGCCGCACGCTTGGCTGTTCGGCACCTGGACCGGCGGCATCTTTCCTCCGCCGAGCCACGTGACCGCCGAGGCGTGCCTGTCGCAACCGGTGGTGATCTTCACCCGCGACGTGGTGCTGCGCGCGACGCTCACCGACCAGTTCTACATCCAGCGCCTGGTCGCCACGGCGCTGACCACGCCGCGCGGCACCCAGTTCCAGTTCAGCTGCCGCCGCCCCCTCGATGTCGCTGCTCGGACCGGCGGTGGCGACGGCGCCCGGCATGGGGTTCGGCTGCGAGAACCCCGACCTGCTCGACGTGGAGCGCCGCACCGACAACCAGATCACCTTCCCCGGCTGCTCGGACTTCCCCTATCCGCTGATCCGCTGTCCCGGCCGCTGAGAAAAAACTCCGAGGAACGATCCATGAGCCAGACCGTAGCCCGCCTGCTGGTCGACAGCCTGGAAGCGCACGACATCGACCTGATCTACTGCGTGCCCGGCGAGAGCTATCTCGGCCTGACCAACGCGCTGGTCGACAACAACCGCCTCCGCCTCATCGTCTGCCGCCACGAGAGCGGCGCCAGCTTCATGGCCGCCGCCGACGGGCGGATGCGCGGCGGGCGCGCCGGCGTCTGCGTGGTCTCGCGCGGCCCCGGCCTGTCGAACGGACTGATCGGGCTGCACACCGCCTATCACGACGCAACGCCGATGGTGATGCTGATCGGCCAGGTGGAGCGGCGCGATTTCGGCCGCCTCGCGCTGCAGGAGCAGAATTATTCCCGCCTGCTGTCCGACATCACCAAGCTGGTCATCGAGGTCAACGAGCCGGAGATGGCGAGCGAGGCGATCGCGCGCGCCTTCCACATCGCCGAGAGCGGCACGCCGGGCCCGGTCGCGGTCATCCTGCCGGAAGACCTGTTCGAGGAGCAGACCGAGGCGCCGCTCGACCGGCCCCGTCCGGCAGCGCTCGCCGGTCCGCGCGCGGCCGATCTGGACCAGCTCGCCGGAATGCTGGAACGCGCCGAGCGGCCGCTCGTCTGGGTCGGCGGCGCGCTGCGCGACGCGGCGGTGCCGGAACTGGTGCAACTGGCGGAACGCTGGATGCTGCCGATCTCGCCGACGCACCGCCGGCCGCATCTGTTCGACGCCGACCATCCGAACTACGGCGGCTACATGGGCACCCGCGTGCCGCGCGAGCTGCTCGACGCGATGAAGCGCGCCGACCTGCTGGTGGCACTCGGCGAGCGGCTGTCGGATTCGGTCAGCCAGTCCGTACAGCTTTCCCACGCGCCCCCGAGCCGCAACTGCCGCTGGTCCATATCTGGCCGGACCCCAACGAGGTCGGCCGCGTGTTCCGCCCCGAGCTCGGCATGGCCTGCGACCCGCAAGCGGTGATCCAGGCGCTGCTCGCGCGCGGCACGCCGCGCGGCGTGGAGGCGCGGCGGGCTGGGTCGGCGGCCTCAACGCGATCCACAACCGGCTGCTGGAGCCGGTGTGGGACAGGACCGAGGACGGGGTGAATTTCTCCGCCGTCACCGCCGCCGTGGCGCGGCATCTGGCGCCCGACGCGACCGTGACCTCGGACGCCGGCAATTTCAGCAGTTTTATCCATCGCCATCTGCGCTTCCGGCCGGGACAGATGTTCCTCGCCTCGATCGTCGGCGCGATGGGCTCGGCGATGCCGATGGCGGTCGCGGCTTCGCTACGCCGGCCCGGTACTCAGGTGGTGGCCTTCGCCGGCGACGGCGGCGCGCTGATGACCGGCAACGAGATCGCCACCGCGCGCCAGTACGGCGTCAACCCGATCCTCATCATCTCCGACAACGCGCATTACGGCACCATCATGATGCACCACGACATGCGCTACCCCGGCCGCCCCTCGGAGGCCGCGACCAAGCTCACCAACCCGGATTTTTCCCTCTGGGCCGCAGCGTTCGGCGCCGAGGGCATCACCATCCGCGAGGAGCGCGAGGTCGAGGACGGCATCGCGCGGGCGTTCGCGGTGAAGGACCGGCCGGTGGTGGTGCATGTCCATACCTCGACCGAGCAGATCAGCGCGTGGCGGAGGCGGAGCAGGCCGGGGCGGTGAAAACCTGTTTCGGAGATTACGCGTGGCTGTTGTCCATTATCAAATAGGCGAGAGTTATGGAACCGGATTCAGGAGGATCGAGCGTGCGAGGGTCACGAATCACCGCGTTGCCGAGGACACGTTGCCTACATCCTCGTCCACGCGACCGGCGTTGTCGGCAATACGTCAGGGAAAACCGCCGTGCTCCAGGCATCGACGTTGAATCCTCGTCCACGCTCTTCCATGCCGGCAGCGCGATATCCGCGTCGACAGCTGATGCCTGCAGCCTGGCCTTGCGGAACTCTCGCAACCGAGTGGCGCACACCAGGTACCCGGCTGTTTCCTACGGACAAGTCGATCACGCTCATGGGCGGCGGAGCTGTTCAGGAAGGCGATGAGACCCCGCGGAAGGAGAAGCGAAGTGAGCCGCAAATCCTCGCTTCCATCGGCCAGCGCAACATGCCGGCGCGCTTCGCCCGCTACGTCGCGACCGCGGCTTCAACAGCAACATCAACGCGCGCCAGTTCGGCGTGCCCGGCTTTCGCTGGCCGACCCTGTTCCGCACCGCCCGACGTGATCTACGACGACAAACTCGAGATCAAGGTCGGCGGCGTCGCCTTCGAACTCAATCATGCGAGGGGCGAGACCGACGATCACACGTGGACCTGGATGCCCCATCGCAAGGTGATCGTGGCAGGCGACTTCGTGATCTGGGCGGCGCCGAACAGCGGCAATCCGCAGAAGGTTCAGCGCTACACCAAGGACTGGGCCGAGGCCTTTCGCGCATGGCCGGCGAAGGAGGCGGACGCACTGATCCGGGGCACGGTCGGCGATCTTCGGCGCCGATCGCGTCGCCACCCTGCTCGCCGACGGCGCGGCGTTGCTGGATACGATCCACGACCAGGTGATGGCGATGATGAACGAGGGCAAGACGCTCGACGCAGATTCGTCAATGCGGTGAAGTTCCCGGCCGATCTCTTCGCTCAGCGATCCTTACCTGCAGCCGACCGACGCTGATCCTCGACATTCCTGGTTCCGCGAACATCTGGCGCCTCAACGGCGGCTGGCGGGACGGCGATCCGGCCCATCTCATCCGCCGGCGACCCGCGCAAGGATCTTGCCGCCGAACTCGCAAGCCTCGTTGGTGGTGCCGCCATACGGCAGCGCGTCGTCCGCGCGCCGCGGCGCAAGGGCGAACTTCGCCTTGCCGGCCATCTCGCCGAATTCGCCGTGCACGCAGAACCGGATAACGCAGACGCCCATCGCGCCGCGCATCGAGGTGAACAAGCAGCGCTCGGAGAGCGAGCGAACGCTGATGGCGAAGGGCGTGTTCAACGCCGCCGTACCGCGACTCGCAGGCCGTGGTCGATCCAACCGCCCCGCCGCCGCCACGCCGAAATGTCGGGATCGGCTAGGGCCGAACCGGGCATCACACCGATCACCGTGGCAGGGATCCTTGATCTTGCACTTCGCGCGCCCCGAGATCATGTCACGGCCGGCGGGGACGACCCCGTTTTCCCGACGGTGCGATGGGGACGGCCTCATCACCAGCAATGGAGATGAGCGATGCCCTGGCTTGTCCTGATCGTCGCCGGTCTATTCGAGATCGGCTGGGCCGTCGGCCTGAAATACACCGAGGGCTTCACCCGGCTGTGGCCGTCGCTCGGCACGGCGGCGTCGATGGTGCTCAGCGTCGTGCTGCTCGGCCTGGCACTCCGTACATTGCCGCTCGGCACCGCCTATGCGGTGTGGACAGGGATCGGCACCGTCGGCACGGCGCTGCTCGGCATCGCGCTGTTCCACGAATCCGCCGATCTTCTCCGACTTGCCTGCATCGGCCTGATCGTCGTCGGCATCGCCGGGCTCAAGCTCGCCGCGCATTGAGCCGCGGAGGCGGCCGGTCAGTCAGTCGTTCTGGCCGGGCGCGAGCGGTGCGCTTGCCGCGCCCGGCGCGATGGAACCCGGCTCGCCCAGCAATCTCGGAAAAATCGGTCGTAGCTTGATGATGAAATCCCACGCCATCAGCAGGGCGGCGATCGCGAACACCACGTCGCCGGGCATGCGCATCCATTGCCAGAACAGCGTCTTGTCATAGAACTCCTGGCTGCGCGCGTAGGCGAGGCCGTGCTCGAATACGGCGTCGAGCTGCGCCCAGCCGATCGGGAAGAAGTTCAGCACGATCCACAGCACCAGCCCGGCATTGTACAGCCAGAACGCCCAGATGCCGGCGCGCTCGCCGAACGGCACGCGGTCGGCGGCGATGTAGCGCAGGCAGAAATACATCAGCCCGATCGCCAGCAGCCCGAACGCGCCGAACAGCGCCGTGTGGGCATGGTTGAGCGTGAGGAACGTGCCGTGCTCGTAGTAGTTGACCAGCGGCGCGTTCAGCGTGCCGCCGCCAAACACGCCGGCGCCGACGAAATTCCAGAACGCCGCGCCGATGATGTACATGTAGGCGACGCGGTAGTTGAACATCGCCTGCGAGCGGATCAGCCGATAGTTCTGGATCGCCTCGATGATCAGCAGCACCAGCGGCAGCACCTCGATGAACGAGAACATGCTGCCCATCGGCACCCACAGGCTCGGGCCGCCGGCCCAGTACAGATGGTGCCCGGTGCCGATCACGCCGCCGAGGAAGATCAGGATCAGCTCGAAATACGTCGCCCGCTCGGCGAGCTTGCGCGAGACCAGCCCGACCGCCATCAGCAGATAGGCGCTCATGCTGGCGGCGAAGAACTCGAAGGACTGCTCGACCCAGAGATGCACCACCCACCAGCGCCAGAAATCGGCGATGGTGAACGATTTCTCGATCCCGGTGAGCGGGATCATGCCGAACACATAAAGGATGGCGATGTTGATGGTGCCGGCCCAGATCAGATGTTCGAGCCGGATGCGGCCCGACCAGAACTGCCGGGTCGCCTGCCACAGCATCGTGCTGGTCGGCCACAGCGCGCGGAACACCAGCACGCTCCAGATCAGCAGGCCGAGAAAGAAGCCGATCTGCCAGAACCGCCCGAGCTGGAGGTAGGACAGTCCCTGATTGCCGAACCAGAACCACGGGCCGCCCAGGGTTCCGTCGATGTAGCCCATGATGCCGAGCCAATTGCCGATCAGCGCGCCGGCGACGATCACCACGGTCGCCCAGAACAGCACGTCCACCAGCAAGCCCTGCCCGCGCGCCTCCCGCCCGCCGGCGATCGCGGGCGCGAGGAACAGCCCCGCGCCGATCCACGACACGCCGATCCAGATGATCGGCGCCTGGATGTGCACATCGCGCAGGAAATTGAACGGCAGGATGTTCTGCAACGTGACGCCGTAGAAGCTGCGGCGGTCGTAATAGGCGTGCGCCATGATCGTGCCGGCGGCGATCTGCAACAGCAGCACCGCCGCGACGACGAGGAAATACTTGCCCACCTTGCGCTGGCTCGGCGTCAGCGCGCCGAAGCCCGCCAGCACCGGGTCCATCGGCGCGTCGTCCGGGCCGTTGAGCCAGAACTGGTAGATGAACAGCACCAGGCCGAAGGTGAAGAAGGTGAAGCAGAAGCTGATCCAGGTCCAACGGAAGGTGTTCGTGGTCGGCGTGTTGCCGACCTCCGGCTCGTACGGCCAGTTCTCGGTCCACGACCAGGCCACGTTGGGCCGCCGGGCGACCGTGGTCAGCGCGGAATAGATCAGGAAATCGGCGGTCGCAGACCTTGCCTGCCGATCCAGGCTGTAGGCCGGGCGTCCAGCCGGTGACGAGATCGCCGGTGGCGAGGCTGTCGGCGATCTCGCCGCGCAGCGCTGGCGATCGCGTCGCGCCAGCGCATCGGGGATCGCCACCTCCGTCGAGCGTCAGATCGACGCGCTGCAGCTCTCGCGCATCGCTGTCCGCACCGCCGCCTGCTGCTCGCGCGTCCAGTCGGTCGAACGGCTTGCCGTAGCGCGTCCCGGCCAGACCGTCCTCGGTGAGGTGGGCGAGGCGCACCAGCGCCCAGGCCGTGTAGTCCTGGCCGAAATACGAGCCCATGCCGTACAGGCTGCCGTAATCCATCAGGTCGGCTTTCTGGAACCCCGCCTTGCCCGCCAGGATGTCGTCGCTCGTCATTAGCGTCTCGCCCGTGCTGGTGACGAAGCGGTCGGGCTGCGGCGGCGCGGTGATGTAGGTCACGACCGTCGCCCACGCCATCAGCGCGAAGGTTCCGATCGCGACCGCGAGCAGCACCCATTTGAGAAAATTGCTGACCGGATCCTCGTTGAGCCGATCATCCAGCCTGGAGGTTACAGACACCGCACGGCCTCCCCAGCGACAGCGAGGCGAGCTTAGTTCGCAGGCGCCGAGCTTGCCCAGGACAACTGTTCGTTAGCGGATCGGACGAGATTTTCGCCCGATCGGAGCGGTCGACGGCGCGACGGCCCCGTGGCAGGCTCGTGCGGTGACGGGGACCGATCGGAACGGGAGATCAGGCATGGACATCGCCGCATTCCGCGCGACGAAAGACGGCGCCGAGCCGCCGGCCGGGCTGAGCCTCGCGCTGCAGACGCTGTGGTGGGACGCCAAGGGCAATTGGGATCGCGCCCACAAATGCGCGATGGCGGATACCAGCCCGGACGGCTCGGCGGTGCACGCCTACCTGCACCGCAAGGAGGGCGATCTCGCCAACGCCGGCCACTGGTACGCCCGCGCCGGCAAGCAGCCGGCGGAGGGCTCGCTCGACGCGGAATGGGACTTGCTCGCCCGCGCGTTGCTGTGAGGCGCTGGCTGGCGCTGTCCGCGTTGGCCTGGCTCGCGGCTTGCACCGCGCCTGATCCGTGCCGCGACGCGGGCGCGCAACAGGCTCTCGTCGCCACGCTGCTGTTCGGTCTCGACGTGCCGGGGCGCGGCGCGGTTACGGACACCGAGTGGGCCGGGTTCATGCGCGACACCGTGACCCCGCGCTTCCCCGACGGGCTCACCGTGCTCGACGGCAACGGGCAATGGCGCGACCCGGCGACCGGTCGGATCGCCGCCGCGCCATCCCGCGTCGTCATCATCGCGACAAGGGATGCTGCGAGCGCTCCCGACAGGCTCCACGAAGTCGCCGACGACTATCGGAAAAAATTCCACCAGCAATCGGTCGGCATCCTGCTCAGCCCGACCTGCGCAGCGTTCTGATCGTCGCGCGGTCGCGGACGGCTCAGCGGGCGTTGCCGAAGATCCGCTGGCGCACCGTGTCCCCGACGCGGATGCCGAGCCGCCCGACGGTTCCGGCCGCCAACTCCAGGGTGGCCCGCACCGGCCCGTCGCTGGCGACCTCGGCGAGGCTGAACGGGACCGCGTTCTGGGCGATCGAGTCGATCGTTCCATCGGGCTTGATGAACACCATGTCGAGCGGAACCACGGTGTTGCACATCCAGAACCGCGACCGCTCGGGAGGGCTGCCCATGTCGAACAGCATCCCGCCCTCGGCAGGCACGGATTTGCGGGCCATCAGGCCGATCTCCTGCTGCGCCGGCGTCAGCGCCATCTCGACCGAAAAGACGTGCTCCTTGCCGTTCGGGCCGACGATGACGAGCTCTTCCTTCGGCAGCACCGGCTGCGGCGCGTGGTACGCTTCTGGGCTGGGGCATCGCTCCGCCAGGACCGACACGACAGGGAACGCGACCAGCGTGATCGCGGCGAGCAGCATCCGGCATCTCATTTCGCCTGTCCTCGAGTAGGGCACCGCCTGTCGTCGCATGATAGGCGTGGCGGCGGAAGTCAGGTGAGCGCCGATTTCGATTCCGATTGGGAAACCGCGGCGAGCCGGCGCTCCAAGCCCTCAAGGTTGGTGAACAGCCGCCCCGCGACGAGGCGGAGGAAGTAGAAGCCGAATTCCGGGTTCTGGTAGTAGAGTTCCTTGACCTGCGGGTAGCTGATGACCAGCAGATCGCCGTCCTCCACGCATTCCACGGTCTGCGTGCGAAGGTGGTCGGGCGCCAGCAGGCCGAGTTCGCCGAACACCTCGCCTTGCTGAAGGTCGACCCCCAGCCCCGTCACGCGATAGCGGCCACTCACGGCGAAGAACATCTCGTTGGCAATGTCGCCCTTGGCGAACAGCACGTCGCCCCGCCGGTAGCGGCGGCGGCGCATGAAGGGCTGCAGCCAGGTCATGGCGTCGCCGCGAGAGGCCTGCGAGACGCGGCGGGTCAACTGGATCATCTCCCTCAGCCGATACCCGTTGATCGGCAGCAGCAAGAGCTGCAAGCAGGCAGCTCGGATAGATCTGCCGCATGTAGAAATACCCCGCGAACGCGAGGTTGGCCGCGATCGCGAGGCCCCGCAGCGGGATCATCGTCTTCATGAGGTTGGTCGCGACAACCAGGATCACGCCGATATATCCCAGCGCCTCGATCATGGTCATGCTTGTCATCCCCCGATATGGCCCGTCGCGGGCGACCGCACGGTCAGGGGCCGCGCCCGGCGGTTCGCCACGCGAACCGGCGGTCATTGGTCGAGACGGGCTCAATCAATATCTACTATGTGATACAAAGTTCGTATGTCACAATAGCGTTCCGGGTACGGGCCGAAACGGGCCCAGACGATCGCTGCCGATACGTCTCATCACCAGGGAGAAAGCCCGTGAATGCGAGACTTCTGACAGTCGGATTGGCCTTGGGCACCATCCTGTCCATGCCGACGATGGCCCAGACCACCGCCGGATGCGCCAAGAACGCGCAGGCCGAGGCAGGGCGTCCGCAACTGGCGCAAGCCGAGGCGGGACGTCCGCAGCTGGCGCAGGCCGAAGCGGGACGCCCGCAGCTGGCGCAGGCCGAGGCGGGTCGTCCGCAGCTGGCGCAGGCCGAGGCGGGTCGTCCGCAGCTGGCGCAAGCCGAGGCGAGTCGACCGCAACTGGCGCAGGCCGAGGCGGGGCGGCCGCAACTGGCGCAGGCCGAGGCTCGCGGGGCGCCTCAGCAGGTCGCGGGCATCGCGGACCCGTGCAAGTAACTCGCCTCGGCGCTGACGAGGCAAGCGACCCAACGTGACGGGACGGGACGCGGCGGCCGCGCGGCTTGGCCACAGGTCAACCGTGCGGCTGCTGGCTCGTACTGGGCCGCACGCTTACTGGGCCACACGCTCCGCTCGGCTCGGCCCGCTGTTCGGAAGTGCCTGCCCATGCGTCTGACCGTGAGCCGCGTGCTGCTGCTTTGCGCCGTGCTGGTCGTCCCGCTGGTCGGCGTGCCGGATGCCGCGCGGGCGGAGCGCCTCCTCGACCTGCTGCCGTTCAGCCGGACCCACCGCCTCAGTCGCGTCCTGCCCACCGTGGTCAACATCTCGATGACCAAGATGAAGACCGAAGCACCGGCCCAGGGCCAGACCGCCCCGCCCCAGCCGCATCTGACGCAGTACTACGGCTCCGGCTTCGTCGTCGATCCGTCCGGAATAATTGTCACCAATCGCCACGTGGTCGACGGTGCGCTGCAGGTCGCGGTCACATTGCAGGGCGGCCTGACGCTGCCGGCCCGGATCATCGGGAGCGCGACCAGCATCGACATCGCGCTGCTCAAGGTCGACCTCGACAAGCCGCTGCCGACGGTCCGCTGGGGCGACAGCGACAAGCTGCGCGTCGGGGACGAGGTGTTCGCGATCGGCAATCCGCTCGGGGTGGGAGAAACCGTCACCTCGGGCATCATCAGCGCGCTCAACCGCGACATCCTGATCTCGCCCTATGACGACTTCATCCAGACCGACGCGGCGATCAACCACGGCAATTCCGGTGGCCCGCTGTTCGATTCGCGCGGCGAGGTGATCGGGGTCAACACCGCGATCTACTCGCCCACGGAGACCGGCGGCTCGATCGGCATCGGCTTCGCAATCCCGGCGCGCGACGTGCAGTTCGCGATTGATCGGCTGCGCCGGTTCGGCCAGCTGCGGCCGGGCTGGATCGGCGTGCGCACGCAGGACGTCATACCGGAAATCGCCGAGGCAATCGGGCTGGCTCCGGCGCGCGGCGTCATCGTCGCCGGCACCGAGCCCGGCGGACCCGCCGCCAAGGCGGGTCTCGCGGAAGGCGACGTGGTGCTGCGCCTCGGCGGCCAAGTGCCGAAGGACAACCGCGCGTTGGCGCGCATGATCGCCGAGGCGCCGACCGGGGAGCCGGTATCGCTCACGGTGTGGCGCGATGGGCGGGAGCGGACTGTCCTGGTGACGGTGCAGGAATGGCCGCAGGAGCCCCCGGCAACCGCCAAAGGCGCGGCGCAAGCCGCTGCCGCGCCGACGGGCAGCACCGATCCGGTGGCGCTCGGCCTGCGCCTCGGTCCGATCAGCAAGGAGGCGCGCGTCAAATACAAGCTTGCACCGGATCTTTCCGGCGTGCTGGTCGAGGACGTGACGCCGAACAGCGTGGGCGCGGGTCGCGGGCTCGCGGCCGGCAACGTCGTCCTCAGGATTCTCGACACGCGGGTTGCCACGGCCGACGAGGTGGCCAAAGGACTTGTCGCTGCCGCCGCGCGCGGCCACCGCAACGCGCTCCTGCTGGTCCAGAAGAAGGATGGCCAGCACTGGGTGACGGTGCCCTTGGGAAACGGCCGCTAGTCCGTTCCGGCGCGTACCCAAACGCGTCGCGCGGCATCCCATTCCGCGCGGCCAGCAAGCGGCGGGTTGTCCTGACCGAAATCCTGACCGATCCTGCATATGCAAGCACTCGCGTTTCGGAAGGACATCGGATGGCCAGAACCCAGGCACCAGCCCGCGTCGGGCGTGCGCAGCGATCGGCGCTGACCATGCTGGTGGTCGCCGGCACCCTGAACTATCTCGACCGCTCCACCCTCTCCATCGCCAATCCCCTCATCCGCCAGGAGCTCGGCCTGTCCATCGCGGACATGGGCCTGCTGCTGTCGGCCTTCCTGTGGGCCTACGCCTTCGCGCAACTGCCGGGGGGCGCCCTGGTGGACCGGGTGGGGCCGCATCGGCTGCTCAGCGCCGGCCTCGCCCTGTGGTCGATCGCCCAGGCCGCCGCCGGCTTCGTCACCAGTATCTGGCAGTTCTCCATCGCGCGGGTGTTCCTCGGCCTCGGCGAGGCGCCGATGTTCTCCTCCGCTGTCAGGGTGGTGCGGGACTGGTACAACGTGCGCGACCGCGGGCTTCCCACCGGGATCTGGAACTGCACCTCCTCGCTGGGGCCGGCGATCGCCCCGCCCATCCTCACCGGCCTGATGATCGCACTCGGCTGGCGCTGGATGTTCATCGCGATGGGGATCGTCGGGATCGTGGTCGCCGCGGTGTGGCTCCTGGTCTATCGCGACGCCGCCGAGGCGCAATTCACTCCCGAGGAGCGGCAATATTTGACGGAAAGCGAGGAAGCGCCGGTGACGCACCGCATCACCTTGCGGGAATGGGGCGGGTTGTTCCGGTTTCGCACCACCTGGGGGCTGGTGCTGGGCTTCTTCGGCATCGTCTACATGGGCTGGCTCTACCTCGCCTGGCTGCCCGGCTACCTCGAGATCCAGCGCCACATGTCGATCCCCAAGACCGGCCTCGTCGCGGCCATTCCGTTCGCCTTCGGCGTGGTCGGCAGCGTCGGCGGCGGCTGGATCGCGGACCGGCTGATGCGGGCCGGCTTCTCGCCGGTCAACAGCCGCAAGCTGCCGGTGATCGTCGGGCTGCTCGGCATGGCGGCATTCACGGCGGTCGCGGCGGAAGCCGCGAGCGACACGCTCGCCGTCGCCGCCATCTCCGCGGCCCTCATGTTCGGTGCCTGCGCGAGCGGCATGTCCTGGGCGCTGGCGAGCGTGGCGGCGCCCTCGAACTGCACCGCCTCGCTCGGCTCGATCCAGAATTTCGGCGGCTATCTCGGCGGCGCATTGGCCCCGACGATCACCGGCTTCATCGTGCAGGCGACCGGCAGCTTCGTGCCCGCGCTGCTGGTCAGCGCCGCCATCGGGCTGGTCTCGGCGCTGATCTACCTGGTGCTGATCCGCCAGCAGCCGATCACGTCGGCCGAACTCGGAACCGTGATGCAGCCGGCCTGACGGGCCTCGCGAAGGTCACGCCGGCAGCTGCACCGTTGCCCTCGCCCCGCCCATCGGCTTGTTGGCCAGCGTCACGTCGCCACCATGCGCGCGCAGGATGTTGCGCGCGATCGGCAGCCCGAGGCCGACGCCGCCGGTCTCGCGGTTGCGGCTGGCCTCGACGCGATGGAACGGTTCGAACACGCGGTCGAGCTCCTGCGGCGGAATGCCGGGGCCGTCGTCCTCGACCTCGATGACGACGAAACCGCGCGTCGGGGGCGCGAGACGGATGCGCGCACTGCCGCCGTAGTTCAGCGCGTTGGCCACGAGGTTCGCCAGCGCGCGCTTGAGCGCCAGCGGACGGGCGCGGATCGTCAGCCGTTGCGGACCCTCGTAGCGGAGCGCATCCGCGCAGCCCGGCCGCGCGTCGCCGGCTTCGTCGAGCAGCGTGCGGAGCAGCTCGGGCAGGTCGAGTGCCGCCACCGGCTCGGCACTCGTCGCATCGCGGCCGAAGGCGAGCGTGGCGGCGACCATTCCCTCCATCTCCTCGAGGTCCGCCAGCATCTTTCTCCGTTGCTCGTCGTCCTCCATGAACTCGGCGCGCAGCTTCATCCGGGTGATCGGCGTGCGCAGGTCATGGCCGATCGCCGTCAGCATCTCCGTGCGGTCGTGCACGAAGCGCCGGATGCGACCGGCCATCGTGTTGAACGCCGCGGCGGCGGTGGCGATCTCGGTCGGCCCATCCTCCGGCAGCGGCGGCGCGTTGACGTCGCGCCCAAGCGCCTCGGCGGCGGCGGCGAGGGTGCGCACCGGTGCCGTGAGCCGGCGCACCGCCCAGATCGTGAGCCCGGCGGCGGCAAGCGTCATCAGCACGAAGGCGACGAGGAACGTGCGGGAATGCCACGGGCGCAGCGGCGGGATCTCGGAGGCGACATCGAGCCAGGGACCGTCGGGCAGGCGAACGCCGACGATCATGCGATGCTGATACGGGCCGCCGAAAAAGACGAACTCGTGCGGGCGCGTCATCCGCGTCATCCCCGGCAGCGGCACCAGGTTCATGTTCACGCGCACGAGGCGATGCCAGGGCGGCGGCGAGGGTTCGAGACTGCCGGGTGATGGCGGCTCGTCAGACAGGCTGGCGCGAAGCCCCGGCGTGCGCCCGAGCTCCCGCAGCACCGCCGCGCGATCCGAGGGCGGCGTCGTCGAGACGACACGATAGATGTTCATCGTCCGCACGGCCACGTCGCGCGCCACACCGAGCCGCTGCAGGTCCATCCGATCGAGCGCATGGATGGTCAGCCCGGCGACCTGCACCACGGCGAGGCTGAGCAGCAGAACAAGCGCGGTGCGCGCCGCGAGGCTGCGCGGCCAGAGAGGGGGCGGCCAGAAGGGGGCGGCCAGAGAGGGGGCGGCCACTGACGGGGCGGCCACTGACGCAGCCTCACATGCGCTCCACGGTCGCGGCCAGCACGTAGCCGCCGCCGCGCACCGTCTTGATGAGCTGCGCGTGGCGCCCGTCATCCTCGAGCTTGCGGCGCAGCCGGCTGATCGCGACGTCGATCGCGCGGTCGAACGGGCCAGCCTGTCGGCCGCGCAGCAGGTCCAGCAGCATGTCGCGGGTCAGCACGCGGTTGGCACGCTCCACCAGCGCCACCAGCAGGTCGTATTCCCCGCCGGTCAGCGCGACCTCGACGCCCTCCGGGTTCAGCAAGCGGCGGCGCGCGGGCTCCAGGGTCCAGCCGCCGAACAGCATCGGCCGCGCACCTCGCTCGACGCGCTGCGCCAGCGGATCGCCGGCGCGACGCAGCACCGCGCGGATGCGCGCCAGCAGTTCGCGCGGATTGAACGGCTTCGGCACATAGTCGTCGGCCCCCAGCTCGAGGCCGATGATCCGGTCGGTCTCGTCGCCCATCGCGGTCAGCATGACGATCGGCACGTCTGACTGGCCGCGCATCCAGCGCGCGAGGTCGAGGCCGCTCTCGCCAGGCAGCATGAGATCGAGCACGACGAGGTGGTAGTGCCCGTTGGGCCAGAGCCGTCGCGCCTCGCGGCCGTCGCGCGCCGCGGTCACGCGCAGCCGGTGGCGTTCGAGGAACCGCGCCAGCAGGTCGCGGATCTCGCGGTCGTCGTCCACCACCAGGATGTGCGGCATCTGCTCCATTCGCCGACCATAGGCAATGACGCGGCCAGGCGTCAGGGCGTGTTGCACTCCGTTGCATTTCCCTTGGGGCATTTCCCTTGGGGCATTTCCCTTTGGCGCGATCCGCCCCTACAAGCCGCGCGTGAGCTTCCCCCAGCCGCCCCCTGCCGCCCGCGCCGCCATCGCGCGCCTGACCGAGCAGGATCCCGACCTCGCCGTGATCGAGGCGGCGGCCGGTCCGCTGCCGTGGCGCAGCCGCCCGCCGGGCTTCCCCGGCCTGCTGCAGGCGATCGTGGCGCAGCAGATCAGCAACCAGGCGGCCGCCGCGATCTGGGGGCGGCTGCGCGCGGCACCTGGCGCGCTGACCCCGGAGGGGCTGCTGGCGCTCCCGGACGAGGCATTGCGGACGGTCGGCCTGTCGCGCCCGAAGGCTGCTCATGCGCGCTCGCTCGCCGCGGCGTTCCTCGACGGGCGGCTCGATCCCGTGGCGATCGCGCTGATGGACGACGAGGCGGCGGTCGCCGCCATCGCCGCGGTGCGCGGGCTCGGCCGCTGGACCGCCGAGGTCTACCTGCTGTTCGCGCTCGGCCGCCACGACGTGTTTCCGGC
This sequence comes from uncultured Alphaproteobacteria bacterium, assembly GCA_963799825.1. Classification (GTDB taxonomy): domain Bacteria; phylum Pseudomonadota; class Alphaproteobacteria; order Acetobacterales; family Acetobacteraceae; genus JAFKFI01. The sequence continues at coordinate 549,360 of CAWCYL010000004.1, read as the reverse complement.
GGGCGACATCGCCCTCGCGGCGGCGGCGGCGGCGCTCAAGGGGCTGCCTGGCCGGCCGGATCCGCGCGGCCTGCGCGCGTTGGCGGAGACATGGCGGCCCCACCGGGCGCTCGCGGCGCGGCTGCTGTGGCATCACTGGCGTCATCTGACCGGGCGGCCGGCGATGGACGACATGCCGGGCACATAAGCGATTTATGAGACGGGTCCGAACGATCCGTTGACGTTTCCGTTGCACGATGCGGCGATCACTGCAATGGCCCGCTCCGCCAATGTCGATCGCCAACATGCCGCTGGTCCAGTCGTATCATCCCACGACGTTCCTCGAACGCGGGGTCGCCGTGCCGTTCACCACGCCGCTGCTCGGCGGCGCACGGGCGCGCCCGGCCGAGCGGGGCGGCCCGGAACTCCTGGTGCCCAGCCCGTCGGGCGGGCGCGGGGTCTACATCCTCGCCTGGACCGGCGTGCGGGAATTGTGCCGCCCGACGGTGCATGACAGCCGGCTGAACCAGAAGGTCACTGCCCTGGCCAGCGTCACGCCGAACTCGATCCGGAAGGCGGCCCGCGAGGTCGCCGCCGAGGGGCTCGCCGGCCGCGACGCCCTGGAGGCCGCGCAGGTCGGTCGGGACACCGAGCAGGAGGAGACGCTGCTGACCAACTTCCTGCTTCTCCTCGCGCTGGTGGAGCAGATGGAGCCCGGCGAGACGCGCGCCGGCGGCCTCCAGCCGGAGGAGAAGACGGTGCTGGAGGCGCGCGCCAAGCGCGCCATCGCCCGGATGGCACCGCGCGTCGGACGCACGCCGGAGGTGATCGCGGCCATGCTGGAGGAAATGGCGCCGGTGTTCGCCGCGATCGGCGTCGGCCGCCAGACCGGCCACGCGAGATGCACGCGCGCGCTCGACGCGCTGCGCCGGCTGCACGCCGAGACGACGGCCTGGAGCCAGCTGCATCGCGACGAGAGCGGCGCGCAGGCCGACATGGTCGCGCGAGTGGCGGAACTGACCATCTCCTGTACCGAGGCGACGCTTGAGGAGGCCCATGCGCTGACCGCGAACATGGCCGGTATGCTGGGCCGATGGGGGAGCGAGGCCGCCGACATCCGCAAACTGGCGGTGCGTCCGGAATGGCTGCTCGATGGTTGGGAGCAGGTCTGCCTGCTCTGGCAGAACACCGAGGCGGACGCGGCGCGGCGGGCGGTGCTGGGGGAGATGGCCCTGCTCGTCCCGATCATCCCGCGCGAGGCGTCGGACTGGGTCGGGTTGCCGATCGACATGGACGGGGCGATGCGCTTCCGCCGCACCGTCACCCTGAACGAGGACTGGCGGACCGGCAGCGCCGTGTTCGACCTGATCGCGCGCAACGAACACCTGCGCGCGCTCGCCGCCTGAACGGATAGGGCAATGACCATGTCTGATCGTAGCGACAGACCCGCAGGCGGTCCGAAGATCCGCGAGATGCAGCGCACGCTGACCGCCGCGCGTGACGAGCAGATCGCGCGCGTCGTCGCCGTCGTCGATGCGCTGGCCGATCGCAGTGCGGCGGACGCGCTCATCGCCCCGCTGCGGCCCCGCCTGCTGCAGCTCCGCCCGCCACGGCCGATGCGCCTCGCGCGGCTGCTGTTCCTGCCGCTCGATCCGCTCATTGTGCCCGCGCCGCGCTGGCGTCCCGGCGATCCGATGGTGCCACGCACCGCGCTGGCCCCGCTCGCCGAATTGGTCAGGGCCTCGGGCGCCGTTGCGGCCCAGGTGGAGGCGTCGCTCGTCGGGCTCAATTGCGGCGACACGCAAGCCGTCGCCGACGCCGGCGCCCTGCTCTGGCCCGATGCCGCACACGCGCTCCGGGACGCCGCGCCGCCGGAAAGCTGGTCCCAAAGCGGCCTGAAGCCGGCGGAGTTCGCGCCGATCGCACGCGGCGTGGCGGGGGCGCTCGAGAATGCCGCTTCCATCCAGCGCGCCGTGGCGGAGGCCCGCGAGGGCCTCGACGTTCGGCCGGAGATCATCGACACGGTACTCAATACTGCGACGAAGCGCGGACCGGAGGCCTGGAACATGACCTTCGCCATGCTGCTGGCACGACTGCCGGACGCCGCGACGCTGCTGCAACGGATCGCGACCAACGCCGCTGGTGGCGCCGATCCGGCAAGCCGCGCCAGGGCGGAGCGCGTCGCCGACGCCGTGCTGGACGGGCTCGGCCAACACGGCGCGGGCGGCCCGGTCGCCGACGCCGAATTGGCGGCGGTCGGCACCGAGGTGCGACGGATCGCGGCCCTGCTCGACGCGGTCGAAGGGTCCAGCGCCACATCGCAGCGCCGCCGCCGGGTGCAGGAACTCCGCCGCGACCTGGATGCGAGCAGCCGATCGCGTTTCGAGGAAGGAATGGCGTCCGAGTTCGTCGCTCCGCTGCAGGAGCAGTTGCAAGCGGCGGGACCGATCGACGTCGACGGCCTCGAAGCCGCCGCACGCAGCCTGCGGCAGATCGAGGCGGCCGGCCGGCGGATCGGCAGCGCGAAGGCGTACGACACGCTGCTGCAGAGCACCGCGGATCAGGTGAAGCGTCTGGACGAACGGCCCGGCCTCAGTCGCGCCGACAAGGTACGCATGGTCGAGGTCCTTGCTGGCTCCGACCAGGCGATGGCGATGCTCGGCGCGCCCTGAGCATCGCGGTTTCCGCGAGCTCATATGAACCGGATTACCGTCGCTGGTATCAGTGAAAGCGCGGCATCACCTCGCGCACAGCAGCCGAAGCGCCCGCTTCACCTGCGGCGTGGGGCGTGAGGCCGCCCGCGTTCAATTCCATCAGCACGCCGGTGAGGCCAAGCTCCTCGCGCAACCCGAGCAGCCGCTCGCCCACCGTCGCGGGCGTGCCGATCAGCACCATGCCGCGCAGCGCCTCCTCGAACGTGATCCGCTCCAGCCGGCGCGCCTGCTCGAGCCGCCGAGCTCGCCCGCCGGCCCGCCGGCGCGGCGCGCGGACTCGGTCAGCAGCGCCGCCTGCGCCCGGTAGTAGTGCATCAGGCTCGGCTCGGCCTCCTCCCGCGCCCGCGCCTCGGTCTCGGCGAGATAGGCGGGAAAGCGCAGGAACACCCGCGGCTCGCCGGCGTGACCGGCCTCGCGATACGCCTCGCGGTAGCGCCGGATGTTGCCGCGCGACGGCGGAGGACGGCTCGTGGCGGATGCCGACGAAGATCGGCAGGCCGAGCGCGCCGATCGCCGGGAAACGTGTCGGCGCTGGTCGCCGCCATGCGGATGTCGGGCGGCGTCTGCCGGTAGGGCCGCGGCGTCGTGGTGACGTCCTGGAACCGGTGATAGGTCCCGCTGTAGGAAAACCCGGCCTCGCTCCAGGCGCGCCGCACGATGTCCAGCACCTCGTTGAACCGGTCGCGGCTCTCGGCATAGGGAACGCCATAGGCCTCGTAGGTCTGCGCAACCCCGCTGCGGCCGACGCCGAGGATCAGGCGGCCGCGGCTGATCTGGTCCACCGTCGCGGCCTCTTCGGCGAGCCGCAGCGGATGGCACAGCGGAAGCACCTGCACGGCGATGCCGATCCTCATCCGCCGCGTGCGCGCGGCGATGGCGCTGGCGACACAGAGCGGCGCCGACAGCACCGAACGAGCCGGGATCGAAATGCAGCTCGGCGAGCCATATCGCGTCGAGCCCGCCCTGCTCCGCCACGTCGACCAGATCGAATGCCTCGTCGAACGCGTCCTCGTCGGGCCGGCCCGGCAGCGACGGGAACTCGTGGAAGATGCCGAATTCCATCGCGCGCCACCTCAGATACGGCGTGTCGCCGCGAATGGTGATCCGGTGCATGAGGCGAGTTCCGGCGGGATAGTCGTTGATCGCGAAATGCTGGGTGCAGCGATTGTCCCAGAACGCCAGCGAGCCGGTCCGCCACGCAAAACGGCAGGTGAACTCCGGCCGCGTCGAGTGGCGCGTGAGGAAGTCGATCAGCGGCTGGCTCTCCTCCTCCGTCATGCCCTCGAAATATTGCACGTGGCTGCCGATGTAGAGCGCGCTTGCGGCCGGTCTCCGGGTGCGTGCGGACCAGCGGATGCGCCGAGGTGGTCTGCAGATCGCCGGTGTCGCGCACCTTCACCGTGGTCAGCCGGTCCGCGTAGAACTCGCGGCGCGACTTGCCGCCGTATTTCTTGCCGCCCTCGCCGACGCTCACCGCCCGCAGCGGATCCAGCATCCGCCGCATCCCGTCGGACAGCGTCTCGTAGGCGAGATACTGGTTGGTGAACATCGTGTCCCCGCCGGCCTCCGGCACCTGGCGCGCGTACAGCATGGTGCCCATCGCCGGCTGCGGGGCGAACATCTGGTCAGAGTGCCAGGTGCCGCCGAAATTCCGCTTGTCGGTCTCCGCCTTCCTGATCTCGATGATCTCGGGATGATCCGCCAATCCCTCGATGAACGGATGCAGGTGGATCTCGCCCCAGCGTCGCGCGAACGCAAGTTGCCGCTCCGGCGTCAGCTCCTGGTCGCGGAAGAAGATCACCAGGTTGTCGTGCAGCGCGGCGCGGATCTCGGCCATCGCTTCGTCGCCGATGTCCTGCCCGAGATCGACGCCGGCGATCTCCGCGCCGAGCGACCCGGCGATCCGGTTCGCCTCGATATGGCGAAAGCGCGCGTTTCGCATTCCGGCCATCCCCAGCCTCCCTTGCGCGGCGGCGGTCGGTGCGGCTCGACCATTCCGGCGTGGCGATCCGATGATGGCGCAGAACGGCGCGGGAGCAAAGCAAGCCTCGCCGATCACGCGAGCCGCGCGGCACCCTCGCGGCCCAGATACGCCACGCGGCCGCCGACCAGGGTGGCGACGACGCGCGCGTCCTGCGGGTCGATCAACACGAGATCCGCGCGCAGGCCGGGCGCGATCCGGCCCCGGTCGGCGAGCCCGGCCGCCTCGGCGGGATTGGCCGAGATCAGATCCCAGGCGCGCGGCAGGTCAAGCACGCCGCGCGCCGCCAGGATCAGCGCCGCCCGGAGCATCGCGGGATAGTAATAGTCGCTGCACAGGATGGTGCAGATCCCCGCCTCCGCCATGCGTGCCGCCGACGCCCAGCCGAGATGCGAGCGGCCGCGCACCACGTTGGGGCTGCCCATCACCACCCAGTCGCCCGCCTCGCGCGCCGCGACCGCGACCTCCTCCGCCACGGGGAACTCGCAGATCGCCGCGCCGCGACGGCGATGCGCCTCGCGCATGGCGACGCTCTCGTCGTCGTGGCTCGCCATCGCGCAGGCCGGCCGCGCGCGCCGCCGCGCCGATCCGGTCGAGTGCCGCCGGCACCGCGTCCGCCTGCGCGCCGATGCGTCCGGCCAGGTCGCGAAACTCCGCGAGGCTCATGCCCGCGCGGTCGCTGTACTTGGCGGCGGTCACGGGGTCGGCGACGCGGCGCAGGATCGCTGGCGTGTGATCGTTGAACGCCAGCAGATGCACCCGCCCGGCGGCGATGTCGGACAGCGCCGTGTCGAGTGCCGCGAGATTGAACGCCTCCCAGCGCAGATGCACCCGCATGTCGCACACGAAGCGGTTCGCGCCCAGCGCGTCGACCAGCGCCCGCCACGCCTCCAGGCTGCGCAGCCCCGGCTCCCAGGAAAGCGTGATGCCGTGGAACGCCGTGGTGATGCCGTTGGCGAGCAGCTGCGCCTCGGTATCGCGCAACGCGATGTCGGGCGCGAAATCCACGCCGGGACGCGGCTGCACCTGCCGCTCGAACGCGTCGCCGTGGATATCGACGATGCCGGGCAGCACCAGCAGCCCGCTTGCATCGAGCACGCGCCCGCCGGCGCCGCCGCCGATCGCGGCGATGTGCCCCTCGTCGAGCGACAGTTCTGCCGTTTCCAGACCAATCCCAGGGAGCAGGACCTGCCCGCCGGCAATGTGCAATCGGCTCAAATCCGGGTTCCTTCAGGGCTCGAAGACGATCTGCACACGCGGCGTCGGGTAGAGCCCGACGGCGAATTCGACGATCGCGCCGCCGCGCTCGACGTTGATGTTTTCCGCCACCAGCACCGGCCGGCTGCGCGGGGCGCGCAGCAATTCCGCCTCGTCGGCGTTCGGCATCCGCGCGGTCACGCGCGTCGTCTGGCGCAGATAGTCGGGAACGCCGGCCTGCTTCAAGGCCTCGGTGATGCTCGGCGAGTGGCGCAGCAGGTCAAGCAGGCCACGGAACCGGGACGCCGCGAAATAGTGCCGCGTGAGACTGACCGGCCGACCATCGGCGAGACCCAGCCGCTCGAACAGGATCACCCGTGCGCCGGCCCGGACGCCGAGGCCGGCGGCGATCTGGGCGTCGGCGGCGGTCTCCTTGAGCTGCAGGGCGCGCCCGGAGGGCTCCTTGTTCTGCCGGCGGATCCACTCGGAGAACCGCGTCCGAGGCTCCACCGTGTAGTCGATCACGTCCTCCGCGACGAACGAGCCGCGGCCTTGCTCCACCCGCACCAGCCCGGCGCGCGACAGCTCCTCCAGCGCGCGGCGGACGGTGTGGCGATTGACGCCGAACGCGGCCGAGAGCTGCGCCTCGGTCGGCAGGCGCGAGGCCGGCGGATAGATGCCCTCGCCGATGTCGCGCTGCAGGCTGCCGGCGATCTGGCGCCACAGCGCCACCCCGTCCTGGCGAGACACCAAGCGGGCCCCCGCATCGTGCGTCATGGGAATTTCATTCATGGGACTGGATTGCACATGCCACACCGGCTTGACGATAGGCTCGGAGACGTCTAGCTGTCTAGACGTCTGAACGAGAGCCGATCAGCCATGCCGGACCCGGCGCCTGCCTCGCCCCATGATGCACGACGAAGCTGGATGGCGGTCCTCGCGCGCGCGGCGGCGGCGGACATCGAGGCGCGGCTACGCGCGTGCGGGGAATTGCCGGACTACCAGCGCCTGCGCGGCCCGGAGACCGGGCTCGTGATGGTACGCGGCCGGATGGGTGGCGGCGGGGCAGCGTTCAATCTCGGCGAGATGTCGGTGACGCGCTGCACGGTGCGGACGAATTGCGGCCGTGTCGGCCACGCCTATGTCGCGGGACGCGATGCGCGCCAGGCCGAGCTCGCCGCGCTGGTCGACGCGGTACTGCAGGATCCCGCGCGGCAGAACATGCTTCGGAAGGCCGTGATCGAGCCGCTGGCCGCCGCCCAGGAAGCCCAGCGCGCGGAGACAGCGGGAAAAGCGGCGGCCACGCGCGTCGAGTTCTTCACCATGACGAACATGCGCGCATGAGCGGCGTGGACCTGCCCGGCTTCGCCGACCCGGTGCTGGACGCGCAATCCTGCTTTCGCGCCGTGCTGGACGCGATGGCGCGGCCCGGCCGGCTGCGCCAGGCCGGCATCGGGCTCACGCCGCCCGCGCCGCTCGACCCGGCGACCGCCGCGATGCTGCTGACCCTGGCGGATGGCGACGCGCCGGTCTGGCTGGACCCGGCGGCCTCGGCGGCGCGCGAGTGGGTCCTGTTCCATTCCGGCGCGCCAATCGCGGGCGAGGCACGGGACGCCGCGTTCGCGCTGGCCCTGTCGCTGCCCGATTTTGCTTCCCTGTCGCCCGGCACGCATGAGGCCCCGGAAGAAGCCACCACGTTGATCCTGCAGGTTGCCTCGCTCGGCCGTGGCCGGGAATACCGGCTGTCCGGTCCCGGCCTGCGCGTGCCGTGCGTGCTCGCCGTGGACGGCCTGCCGTCCGGGTTCGCCGATGCCTGGGCGAGCAACCGCGCGGGCTTCCCCTGCGGCATCGACCTCGTGCTGTGCGCGGGGACCACACTCGCGGCGCTGCCCCGCACCGTCGCCATCGAGGAGGCGTGAGAGAATGGCCTATGTCGCGGTCAAGGGCGGCGAGCGGGCGATCGACAACGCCCACGCCTGGATGGCCGAGGAACGGCGCGGCGCGGCGTCGACGCCCGAGCTCGGGCTCGACCAGATCGCCGGGCAGCTCGGCCGCGCGGTCGACCGGGCGATGGGCGAGGGCTCGCTGTACGACCGCGAGCTGGCGGCGCTGGCGATCAAGCAGGCGCAGGGCGATCTGATCGAGGCGGCGTTCCTGCTGCGCGCCTACCGCACCACCCTGCCCCGCTTCGGCCATGCCGAGCCGGTGGATACCGCGCGGATGCAGCTGCGCCGCCGGGTCTCGGCGATCTTCAAGGATCTGCCCGGCGGTCAGGTGCTCGGCCCGACCTACGATTATACCCATCGGCTGCTTGATTTTTCCCTCGCGGCCGGCGAGGCGCCGCCTGCGGCCGCCCAGGCGAGTGCCGACGCGCGAAAATGTGCCGCGCGCGTCGGACATTCTCGGCCATGAGGCGCTGATCGAGGGCGATGGTGCCGACGGGGGAAGAACCCGGCGACCTGACGCGCGAACCGCTGGCGTTTCCCGCCGGTCGCGACCTGCGGCTGCAGGCGCTGGCGCGCGGCGACGAAGGGTTCCTGCTCGCACTCGGCTACTCCACGCAACGCGGCTGGGGCGGGACGCATCCCTTCGTGGGCGAAATCCGCGTGGGCGAGGTCGCGGTCGAGATCGTCCCGCCCGAGCTCGGCTTCGCCATCGACATCGGCGACATCACCGTCACCGAATGCCAGATGGTCAACCAGTTCCGCGGCTCGAAGACCGTGCCGCCGCAATTCACCCGCGGCTACGGGCTCGCCTTCGGCCACGCGGAGCGCAAGGCGATGGCGATGGCGCTGGTGGACCGGGCGATGCGCGCCGAGGAGCTCGGCGAGGAAGCGACCGCGCCGGCGCAGCGGGTGGAATTCGTGCTGTCCCACTGCGACAACATCGAGGCGACCGGCTTTGTCGAGCACCTCAAGCTGCCGCATTACGTGGATTTTCAGAGCGAGCTCGAGGCGGTGCGCCGGATGCGCGCGGCGGCGGCCCAGCCGGTCGCGGAGGCGGCGGAATGAAAGGCTACAATTTCGGCTATCTCGACGAGCAGACCAAGCGGATGATCCGCCGCGCCATCCTCAAGGCGGTGGCGATCCCCGGCCATCAGATCCCGTTCGGCTCGCGCGAGATGCCGCTGCCCTATGGCTGGGGCACCGGCGGCATCCAGGTCACGGCCTCGGTGCTCGGGCCGGACGACACGCTGAAGGTCATCGACCAGGGGGCGGACGACACCACCAACGCGGTCTCGATCCGCCGCTTCTTCGCCCGCACCGCCGGCGTGCGGACGACCACGCGCACCGAGGAGGCGAGCGTCATCCAGACCCGCCACCGCATTCCCGAACGACCGCTGCGCGAGGACCAGATCCTTGTCTATCAGGTGCCGCAGCCCGAGCCGCTGTCCCGGCTGGAGCCGAGCCGGGCGGAGACCAGACGCCTGCACGCGCTGGCGGATTACGGGCTGATGCAGGTCAAGCTCTACGAGGACATCGCTCGGCTCGGCCAGGTGTCGATCAGCTACGACTATCCGGTGATGGTGAACCATCGCTATCTCATGTCGCCGAGCCCGATCCCCGCGTTCGACAATCCGAAGCTGCACCGGATGCCGGCCTTGCAGCTGTTCGGCGCCGGGCGCGAGAAGCGCATCTACGCCATCCCGCCCTATACCGACGTGCGCTCGCTGGATTTCGACGACCACCCGTTCCGCGCGACGCGCGCCCCGCACGCCTGCGGCTTGTGCGGCGCGACCGACAGCTATCTCGACGAGGTCGTCACCGACGATCGCGGCGGCCGGCTTTTTGTCTGTTCCGACACGGATTACTGCGCCTCACGCCGCGAAACCGCACAGGTGGCGGCGCAATGAACCAGGAAACCCTGCTCTCCGCGCGCGGTGTATCGCTGGCGTTCGGCACGATCCACGCGCTGCGCGATGTTGAGCTCGACCTCTGGCCCGGCGAGGTGCTGGCGATCGTCGGCGAATTCGGGGTCCGGCAAGACGACCTTGCTCAACGTCGTCTCCGGCCGGCTGCGACCCGACGCGGGTGCGGTCTGGTATCGCGACCCGGACGGCGCGCTGCACGACGTGCACGCGATGCCCGACCCGGCGCTGCGCCGGCTGCACCGCTCGGATTGGGGCTTCGTCGACCAGAACCCGCGCGAGAACCTGCGCATGGGCGTCACCGCCGGCGGCAATGTCGGCGAGCGGCTGATGGCGCAGGGCGCGCGCCACTACGGCAGCATCCGCGAAGCGGCGATCGACTGGCTGGAACAGGTGGAAATCGACCCCGGCCGCATCGACGATTTCCCGCGCACCTTCAGCGGCGGGATGCTGCAACGCCTGCAGATCGCCCGCACCCTGGTGACGCACCCGCGCCTCGTGTTCATGGACGAGCCGACCGGCGGGCTCGATGTCTCGGTGCAGGCACGGCTGCTCGACCTCATCCGCACGCTGGTCGCGCGCCTCGATATCGCCGTGATGCTGGTCACGCACGACGTCGCGGTCGCGCGTTTGCTTGCCCACCGCATCGTCGTCATGCAGGGCGGCCGGGTGGTGGAGACCGGGCTGACCGATCAGGTGCTGGACGACCCGCAGCACGCCTACACGCAGCTTCTGGTCAGCTCGGTGCTGCACGCATGATCGTGCTGTGCGCGAAAGGTCTGAGCAAGGGCTTCACGCTGCATCTGCAAGGCGGCGTCTATATCCCTGTCCTGGCCCAGCTCGATCTCGAACTGCACGCCGGCGAATGCGTGGCGCTGAGCGGACCGTCGGGTGCGGGGAAGACGACCCTGATGCGCAGCCTCTACGGCAATTACCGCGCGAGCGCCGGCAGCATCCTGGTGCGCCATCGCGGCGAGATGGTCGATCTCGCGGCCGCCGATCCGCGCACGATCCTCGCGGTTCGCGACGCGACGCTGGGCTATGTCAGCCAGTTCCTGCGGGTCGTGCCGCGCGTGCCGGCGGTGGACGTGGTGGCGGAGGTGCTCGTTCGTCGCGGCGCCGCAGTGGAGCAGGCGCGGCGCGCCGCGGCCGAACTCCTGCTGCGGCTCAACATCCCGTCCCGGCTGCATGGTCTGCCGCCGGCGACGTTCTCGGGCGGCGAGCAGCAGCGGGTGAACCTCGCGCGCGGCTTCATCGGCGGCCATCCCATCCTGCTGCTCGACGAGCCCACGGCGTCGCTGGATCCCCTGAACCAGGCGGTCGTGGTAGAGATGGTCCGCGAGGCGAAGGCGCGCGGCACGGCGATCGTCGGGATATGTCACGACATCGAGGTGCGAAACGCCGTCGCCGACCGGCTATTCGAGGTGGTGCCATTGCAGGAAGCCGCATGATCGAGGACGTCCTTCTGACCAACGCCCGCGTGGTGCTGCCCAGCGCTGTGATCGAGGGCAGCGTGGTTCTGCGCGACGGCGTGATCGCGGCGATCGGCACGGGCCGTTCGTCGAGCCCTGCCGCGCTTGACATGGATGGCGACTATCTCATCCCCGGCGTGGTGGACGTGCACACCGACAATCTGGAACGCCAGGTTCAGCCACGCAGCAACGCGCGCTGGCCGTCCCGCTCGGCGCTGGTCTCGCACGATGCGCAATGCGCCGCCGCAGGCGTGACGACGGTGCTCGACGCCCTCTGTCTCGGCGATCTCGGACTCGAGAAGGACCGTATGCGGACGTTCCGCGAAGGTGTCGCCGACCTCGACGCGCTGGGCGACACGGGATTGCTCAAGGCCGAGCACTTCCTGCATCTGCGCTGCGAGCTGCCGGCCTCCGACATGCTCGATCTGCTGGACCCGGTCGCCGACCATCCGCTCGTGCGCATGATCAGCCTGATGGACCACAGCCCCGGTGTCGGGCAATACGCCAACCTCGATTTCTGGCGCGCACTGAAGATGAAGGATGGCGCGTCGGTCGACGATGTCGAACGCCTTCTCGTCGCCATGCAGGAGCAGCGCGAGCGCCTGCGCGGGCCGAACCGCCGGGCGCTGCTCGCGCGGGTCGCCGGGCTCGACATCGCGCTCGCCAGCCACGACGACCGCACCGAGGAGGAGATCGCGGAGAACCACGCCGAGGGCATCCGGCTCAGCGAATTCCCGGTGACGATGCTCGCCGCGCGCGCCGCCAAGGCGGTCGGCATGGAGGTGATCGCCGGCGCGCCCAACATCGTGCGCGGCGGCTCGCATTCCGGCAACGTCTCGGCCGCCGAGCTGGTCCGCGCCGAGGCGGTGGACGCGTTCGCCTCGGACTACGTGCCGGCGAGCCTGGTGGAAGCCGCGTTCCAGTGCGTCACCGAGACCGCGATCACCCTGCCGCAAGCCGTCGCCCTGGTGACGGACCGTCCGGCGCGAATGGCACATCTCAGCGATCGCGGGCGGCTGGAGGAAGGGCTGCGCGCCGATCTGGTGCGCGTGCGGGTGCATGACGGGCTGCCCATCGTCCGTCAGGTCTGGCGCGCCGGGGAGCGGGTCGCCTGATCGTGCGGCCCGGCGCCCGCGTCGCGGTCTACTACGCGCCCGAGCCCGACGATCCGCTATTCGCCGCCGGCGCGACATGGCTCGGCCGCGACCCGGAGAGCACCGCGCCCGCGCCGCAACCCGAGATCGCCGGCATCGACGCGATCACCGCCGAGCCGCGCGTCTACGGCTTCCACGCGACGCTGAAGCCGCCGATGCGCTGTCGCCGCGGAACGTTCCTGGTCCGAGTTGGTGAGCGCGGCGACCATGCTTGCCGGCCGGATCGCGCCGTTCGATTTGCCGACGCTCGCCGTCGCCGACGTCCACGGCTTCCTGGCGCTGCGCGAGACGGAGCCGTGCCCGGCATTGCAAGCGTTCGCGGATGCCTGCGTCGAGCGGCTTGATCCGTTCCGCGCACCTCCGTCCGACGCCGAGCTGGCCCGTCGCCGAAACGGCCGGCTGACCGCCGCCGAGGACGCGATGCTGACGCGCTGGGGCTACCCGTACGTGTTCGGCACGTGGTTCTTCCACATGACGCTGACGCGCCGGCTGAGCGAAGCGGAAAAATCAATCTGGCTTCCCGCCGCCGAGGCGCATTTCGCGCGCACCCTGTCGCTGCCGCGCCGCGTCGCCGACCTGTGCCTGTTCGTCCAGCCCACACCGGGCGAGAGCTTCGTCATCGCGGAGCGGCTGCGCTTGCGCGGCTGATCGCGTCGAGCAGGCGTGCCGCACCCTGCTCCGACGCTGCCGTCGTTCACCACCCGCACCACCGTCCACGTCGTCGGGCAGCGCGACGTGGCGCGCCAGACGCTCGGTGATCCCGTCCGCCTCCTCGCGCCGCCGCTGCGCCAGCCGGCTCGCGAGAACCGCCGGAGGCGCCGTGATCTCGACGACCCGCACGGGATAGCGTCGGGCCGCCTCGGCGATGACGGCGCGCGACACGCTGGCGATCACCACGCGCCCCGCCGCGAGCTCTGCCTTCACGGCGATTGGAATGCCGTAGGACAGTCCATGCGCGCGCCACCACAGCGCGAAGCCGCCGGCCGCGCGCCGCGCCTCGAACGCCGGCCTCGTCCATCGCCTCGTGCGCCTCGCCGCCGGCATCGGCCGGGCGGGTGATGCAGCGACGGGCGAACACCACGCGGGGATCGTCGGCCAGCCTCTGCCGCGCTGCGTCCAGCAGCGTGTCCTTGCCCGCCCCCGACGGCCCGACGATCAGCACCAGCATTCTTCCTCCGCGATTGACGCGCCGGACCTTGCCGCTAGCCTCGCTGCCGCGCAACGCGGAGAAGAAAGATGTTCACCACCCGCCCCGAGATCGCCGGCACGTTCGGTGTGGTTGGCAGCACGCACTGGCTGGCGAGCCAGGTGGGCATGGCGGTGCTGGAGCGCGGCGGCAACGCCTTCGACGCCGCCGTTGCGGCCGGCTTCACCCTGCACGTCGCGGAGCCGCATCTCAACGGACCGGGCGGCGACGCGCCGATCATCATTCACAGCGCGCGCACCGGCAAGCAGCACGTGATCTGCGGCCAGGGCGTCGCGCCCGCGGCGGCGAGCCTGGAAAAATTCGCGCAGCTCGGCGTCGATCTCATCCCGGCGACCGGCCTGCTGCCGGCGGTGGTGCCCGGCGCGTTCGACGCCTGGTGCCTCATGCTGCGCGACTGGGGCACCTGGGAGTTTTCCGAAGTGCTCTCCTACGCCATCGGCTATGCGCGCAACGGCGTGCATCTGGTGCCGCGCGTCGAGCGCCACGATCGAAAGCGTCCGCCCGCTGTTCGAGGCGGAATGGCGGTCAAGCGCCGCGGTGTTCCTGCCCGGCGGCAAGGTCCCCGCGCCCGGCAGCCTGTTCGCCCGTCCGGCGCTCGCCGAAACCTACGAGCGCCTCTGCCGAGCCGCGACGGGGCCGTCGCGCGAGGCGCGCATCGACGCGGTGCGGGCCGCCTGGTACCGCGGCTTCGTCGCCGAGGCGGTGGACAAGTTCTGCCGCGACACCGATGTGCTGGACGTGACCGGCACGCATCATCGCGGCCTGCTCGACCGCCGACGATTTTTCCCGCTGGTCGGCGACGGTCGAGGATCCCGTCGCCTACGACTATCACAGTCACACCGTGCTGAAATGCGGACCCTGGAGCCAGGGGCCGGTGTTCTTGCAGCAACTCGCGCTGTTGCGCGGCTTCGACATCGGCGCGATGGACCCGCTCGGCGCCGATTTCGTCCATGCCGTGACCGAGTGCGCCAAGCTCGCCTACGCCGACCGCGAGGCGTACTACGGCGATCCGGTTCATGTGAGCGTGCCGCTCGCCACGTTGCTGTCCGACGCATACAACGCGGAACGACGGCGCCTGGTGGGCGACACCGCCTCGCTGGCGCTGCGGCCCGGAGCGGTGGACGGGCGCACGCCCTGGGTGGATCACGAGGCCTCGGGGCGCGCGTCGTTGGCGTCGCGTGAAGCCGGCGCGGGCGAGCCGACCGTCTCGCGCCTCGGCGTGATCGGCGCCGATACCTGCCATGTCGACGTGATCGACCGCTGGGGCAACATGGTCAGTGCCACGCCGTCGGGCGGCTGGCTGCAATCCTCGCCGGTGATCCCGGAGCTCGGCTTCTGCCTCGGCACGCGCGGGCAGATGTTCTGGCTCCGGCCGGGCCTGCCGAACAGCCTCGAACCCGGCAAGCGCCCGCGCACCACGCTCTCGCCGAGTTTCGCGTTGCGCGCGGGAAAGCCGTGGATGGCGTTCGGCACGCCCGGCGGCGAGCAGCAGGATCAGTGGTCGCTGATCTTCTTCCTCCGCATGGTGCATCACGGCCTCAACATTCAGCAGGCGATAGACGCACCGAGTTTTCATTGCGAGCACTGGCCGAGCAGCTTCTGGCCGCGCCTCGCGCGACCCGGCAAGCTCGTCCTCGAAGGACGATTCGACGACGCCGTGCTCCCCGAACTCGCGCGGCGCGGCCATCGCGCGGAGAAGGGCGAGGACTGGTCGGAGGGCCGGCTCTCCGCGGCACGACTGGAGGATGATGGCCAGATGCACGCCGGCGCCAATGCGCGCGGGATGCAGGGCTACGCGGTCGGGCGGTGATGCGCCGCCTGCGCCAGCCCGGCCCCGCCCCGCCCGAGCGGATCGAGACCTGCGCGGGCAACTGCGTCGCGCTGGAAATCGCGCTCGAGCCAGGCCTGACCTTGAACGAGGCGCTGACCCGCGAGCTGGTCGCTTCCGGCCTCGCCGGCGGCACGCTGGTATTCGCCGACGCCGTGCTCGGGCCGTTCACGTACGTGGTGCCGCACCCCGCACCCGATGCATCCCACGTCGCCTATTTCAGCCCGCCGCGCACGCCACCCGGCCGGACACAGGTAGAAATCGCCAACGCGACCTTCGGCTGGCGCGATAGCGCGCCATTCGTGCATTGCCACGGCGTGTGGACCGAGGCGGACGGCAGCCGGCGCGGCGGCCACATGATGCCGCATGAAACGATCATCGCGGAACCCGGCCTCGCGCGCGCCTGGGCGCTGCCGGACGTCGCGATCCGCGTCGAGCCTGACCCCGAGACGAATTTTTCCCTGTTTTCCCCGGTCGCGCTGCCAGCCCGGCCGGGCGGCCGGCGCGCGGTGGTCGCGCGCATCCGGCCGAACGAGGATCTCTGCACCGCCGTCGAGGCCGTCTGCCGCACGCACGGCCTCGCGGCGGCGACGATCCGCGGCAGCCTCGGCAGCCTGATCGGCGCCGTGTTCGACAACGGCGACATGGTGCCCGACATCGCGACCGAGGTGTTGGTGCTGTCGGGCAGCGTATCGCCGGACGCCGCAGGCCCGCCGCGCGCGCTCATCGACATGGCGGTGGTCGACATGCGGGGCGAGGTGCGTCAGGGCAGATTGGCACGCGGGGAAAATCCCGTGTGCATCACCTTCGAGCTGGTCCTCGAGCCCGCGTGATCGCTTGACATTTATACTAACTGACATTATACACCGAGGCATGTCTGGCAACGCCCCGCCCCTGACCGGCGTGATGCACCGCTTCTCCCGCTTCATCGAGGGGCTGAAGCGGGCGATGACCGAGGGCATCCGGCCGAGGGAGGACACGCTGGCGGCGATGGCGGTGCCGCTGTGGAACTATCTCGGGCGCACGCTGCGGCGGCTCGCCGCCCTTCATGCGCGCTTCGCGGCCGGGACGCTCGCCCCGGCCTCGAACCGTAGCGACGGGCCGCGCCCGGCATCCGATCGCCCGACGCCGGTGCGCCGGCCGCCCTGCATTCCGCCTGGGCCGGTGCTGTTGCGATACCGACTGGTGCATTTTGTCGCCCCGCTGCGCGAGTTGCTGGACGATCCCGAGATGCGCGCGCTGCTGGCCGCGTCGCCGCAGGCGGGGCGGTTGCTGCGGCCGCTGTGGCGCAAGCTGATCACCGATCCGCTGCCCGAGCCGCTGCGCCTGCCGCCCAAGCCGCGACAGCCGAAGCCACCCTGCCCGGCGCCACCGAAGCCGGCGAGGGCCACTCCGGCCTCGCGCCCCGCATGGCCGCCCGCATCGCCGCTCCCCGCGCCGCTATGGCCGGACCCCGCCCCGGCGACCACCCAAGCCGCGGCCTGCGCTGCCCGCCTGGCCACCGCCGCTTTCGCCGGACTGACGGCGCGCGGCTGGCCCCTGATGTTTCTGACGGACTTGTCATCGCGAGCGGCAAGTCCGCATGGCGACCAGCGGGCTCCGCGGAGAGAATCCGCCGCCGCAATGATGCCACGGCGCCGCGCATCTCGCATCCGCCGTTCTCGACGACCACCTTGTCGGGGGCTCACCGCTTCTTCGGCTTGCCGCTCGTCCTCGTGGCCGGCTTCGCGCGCCGCGCCGCCGCTCGCTTCGGTTTCGCCGTCCCGCCGGCGCGCAGATCGGCGATGGTCGCGCGCGAGGTGATCTGGTCGGGATTGGTGCGCAGCTCGATCACCGCCGGCTTGCCGCTCTCCACCGCGCGGCGAAAGGCGGGGGCGAATTCCTCCGTGGCGCTCACCACTTCGCCGTGGCCGCCGAACGCCTCGATGTATTTGGCGAAATCGGGGTTGGTCAGCGCGGTGCCGGAGACGCGGCCGGGATAGGTGCGCT
Source organism: uncultured Alphaproteobacteria bacterium (assembly GCA_963799825.1). Taxonomy (GTDB): domain Bacteria; phylum Pseudomonadota; class Alphaproteobacteria; order Acetobacterales; family Acetobacteraceae; genus JAFKFI01. Next base: position 531,971 of record CAWCYL010000004.1, on the reverse strand, counting down.
CCTGGTACATGCGGATGGTGCCGTACATCTCGTTGTTGAACACCAGCACGATCGGCGCGACGCCGTGGTGGAATGCCGTCGCGATCTCCTGGCCGGTCATCAGGAAACCGCCGTCGCCGACCAGGCTCACCACCATGCGCTCGGGGAACGCGATGCTCGCGCCGATCGCGGCGGGCACGCTGTAGCCCATCGCGCCGTTGGTCGGGCCGATATAGCGCTGGTGCTCGGAGAAATTCATGAAGCGCGAGGGCCAGCCGGCGAAGTTGCCGGCGTCCGTGGTCAGGATCGCATCTGTTGTCAGCAGCCCCTCCAGATCGCGCATCGCCTGGGCGACGTTGAGCGGCCCCGCGTAGTCGGACACCTCCCGCTGCGCCTCGCGCAGGCGGCGCAGTTCGTCGGTCCAGCCGTTCCAGCTCGCCCGCAGCGGCTCCTTCGCCGCCACCGCCGTCGCGAAGGCGTTGAGGTCCGAGACGATGCCGAGAGCGGGGCGGAACACGCGGCCGATTTCTCCCGCTTCCGGGTAGACATGCACGATCGGCACGCCGCCGGCCATGTCGAGCAGCGTGTAGCCCTGCGTCACCGGCTCGCCGAGACGGGTGCCGATCGCGAGGATCAGGTCGGCTTCCCTTGCCTTCGCGACCAGCGCGGGATCGGAGCCGACGCCGAGATCGCCGGCGAAATTCGGCAGCGTGCCGTCGTAGAGCGCCTGGCGGCGGAAGCCGACGGTGACGGGCAGATGGTTGCCGAGCAGGAACTCGCGGATCGCGGCGCGCCCCTCTGGTGTCCAGGAGGAGCCGCCGAGGATCGCCAACGGCCGGCGCGCGCGGGTCAGCATCGCGAGCATCCGTTCGAGCGCCGCCGGATCGGGATGCGGCACGGCCACATTGACGCGGTGCAGGTCCGCCACCTCGGCGACGTGCTTCTGCATCTCCTCGGACAGCGCCACCACCACCGGGCCGGGGCGGCCGGAGGTCGCGACGTCCACCGCGTGCGCGACGATTTCCGGGATGCGCTTGGCGTCGTCGATCTGTGTTACCCATTTGGCAACGGGCGAAAACATCCGGCGATAGTCGATCTCCTGGAAGCTCTCGCGATCGGTCTCCGCGAACGGGATCTGGCCGACGAACAACAGCAAGGGCGTGCTGTCCTGCATCGCGACATGCACGCCGATCGCGCCGTGGCAGGCGCCGGGGCCGCGCGTGACGAACGCCGCCGCCGGCCGCCCGGTGAGCTTGCCGTGCGCCTCGGCCATGTGGACCGCACCCGCCTCGAACCGGCAGGTCACGAGCTTGAGCTTCTGGCGCACCGCATAGAGGCCGTCGAGCGTGTCGAGGAAGCTCTCGCCCGGCACGGAAAAGACGTGGTCGATACCCTGTGCGACGAGCGCGTCGGCCAGGATGCGCCCTCCCGGCCGCGCGACGATGCGGGCCTTGCGTGCCTGTCCGAGGTCCATCCTGGTCTCCCGCCTCATTGCGCGAACCATACGGCGTCGGCCCTCGCCCGTCACCTCGTCGCGTGCGATGGTGCGCGGGTCAGCCGGAGGGATCGGGATGCGAGCGATCTTCGTGATGATCAAATGCGAGATGGGCATGGCCTACACGGTCGCGCAGGAGGCCGCCGACAGCATCGAGCAGATGTCGGAGATGTATTCCACCTCCGGCCAGTACGATCTGCTGGGAAAATTCTATCTCGACGCGGAGCAGGACATCGGCCGGTTCATCACGGAGAAAGTGCAGACCCTGCGCGGCGTGAAGGACACTTATACCCTCATCACCTTCAACGCCTTCACCGGCGGACGCGCCTAGTAGCCGAGCGCCATGCCGTCCTTGCGCGGGTCGGAGCCGCCGATCAGGCAGCCGCGCGCGCGGTCGATCCAGATCGCCTGGCCGCCGCCATGCGGACGCTCGACGCCCTCGACCGCGTGGCCGAGGCGCGAGAGCCGGTCGATCACCTCGAGCGGGATGCCGCGCTCCACCTGCACCTTGCCCTGGTATGGGAACAGGCGCGGCAGGTCGAGCGCCTCCTGGATGTCGAGGCCGTATTCCAGCAGGTTGGTGAGGAACAGCGTCTGGCCCATCGGCTGGAAATGCCCGCCCATCACGCCGAACGGCATCACCGCCTCGGCCGCCCTTCATCACCATGCCCGGAATGATCGTGTGCATCGGCCGCTTGCCCGGCGCGATGCAGTTGGGGTGGCCGCGCTCGACGCGGAAGCCGAAGCCGCGATTCTGCAGCATCACGCCGCTGCCCTCGGCGAGGATCGCGGAGCCGAAGCTCTCGAACAGCGAGTTGATGAAGCTGCACGCGTTGCCGTCGCGATCGACGACGCAGAGATACACCGTGTCGCGATGACGCGGCAGCAGCGCCTCGCCGGGCGCCGGCATGTGCCGCATGGCGCGCGCGTCGTCGATCAGGCCGCGCAGTCCCGCGAGGTAGTCGGGGCTGGTCAGCCGCGCCACCGGCACGTCGGCCTGCGCGGGGTCGGCGAGGAAGGCGTCGCGGTCCCGGTAGGCGAGCCGCGCCGCCTCGATGTGACGGTGCAGCCGCGTCGCGCCGAGCGGCCCGTCGGGCGCGGTCTCGATGCCGCCGAGGATGCCGAGCATCATCAGCACGAACAGGCCGGAGCCGTTCGGCGGGCATTGGTAGACCTCGTGGCCGCGCCAGGCGATGCGGATCGGCTCGACGAACTCGGCGCCGTTCAGCCCGGCGGCAAAATCCGCCTCGGTCTGCAGCCCGCCTTTGGCGCGCAAAGCGGAGATCATGTCGGCGGCGATCGGACCCTCGTAGAACGCCCGCGCGCCCCGTGCCGCGATCGCGCGCAAGGTCTCGGCGAGCGGCGGGTTGGCGAAGCGGTCGCCCGCGCGCGGCGCTTCGCCGCCGGGCAGGAACGCGACGGCACCCGTCCGGCGCAGCTTGTCCGCGGCGCGCTGCCAGTCCCAGGCGACGCGGTGATGCACCGGCCAACCATCGGCCGCGAAGCCGATCGCCGGCCGCAGCAGCTCGTCGAGTCCCTTCGTGCCGTGCGCCCGCGAGCAGCGTCTCCCAGGCTGAGATCGCGCCGGGGATGGTGACGGTGTGCGGCGAGGTGTTGTCGAGGGCGGCGATGCCGTGCTGCTCGTACCAGTCGATCGTGCTGGCCGCGGCGGCCCGGCCCGAGCCGTTGAGCGCGATGACGCGTCCGGTCCCGGCCGGCGCGTATAGGCAAAAACAGTCGCCGCCGATGCCGGTGGATTGCGGCTCGATCACCGCCAGCACGGCCGCCGCGGCCACCGCCGCGTCGAGCGCGTTGCCGCCCTCGCGCAGCACGTCGAGCGCCGTGAGGGTCGCGGCGGGCATCGAGGTCGCGGCCATGCCGTGCGTGGCGAAGACCGGGCTGCGGCCCGCCAGGTGAAAGTCGCGCATCCGCCCCTCCATCCTGCCTCCTCGCGTCTTTGCATGAGGGTGGCGGCTTGGCAACCAACGCGGGCATGGCCATCATCGCGGCGCGGACAATGCCGCAGGGGGGCGACGCGGATGACCGAGACGATCGCTTTCGCGGATTTCGAGCGGGTCGACATCCGCGTCGGCACGATCGTGGACGCCCAGGCCTTCCCCGAGGCGCGCAAGCCGTCGATCAAGCTCTCGATCGACTTCGGCGACGAGATCGGGGTGAAGCGCTCGGCGGCGCAGATCACGGTGCACTACAAGACGGATCAGCTCATCGGCCGACAGGTCTGTGCGGTGGTGAATTTTCCGCCGCGCCAGATCGGCCCGTTCATGAGCGAGGTGCTGACCCTCGGGATGCCCGACGAGGACGGCGCGGTCGTGCTCATCAAGCCCGACTTCAAGGTGCCGGACGGCGGCCGCCTGTTCTGATGGCGACCCACTACTACACCGTCACCTGGGACCAGCTGCACCGCGACGCCCGCGCGCTGGCCTGGCGGCTGATCGAGCGCGGGCCGTTCACCGGCATCGTCGCGGTGACGCGCGGCGGGCTGATCCCGGCCGCGATCATCGCCCGCGAGCTGGAGTGCCGGCTGATCGAGAGCGTCTCCATCCTGACCTACGAGGAGGAGGACCGCGGCACCCCGGTCGTCATCAAGCACCCGGCGGTGGCCGGCGACGGGACCGGGTATCTCGATCGTCGACGACCTGGTGGACACCGGCGCCACCGCCCGCGTCGTGCGCGCCCTGCTGCCGCGCGCGCATTTCGCCGCCGTCTACGCCAAGCCGGCCGGACGGGCGATGGTGGACAGCTTCATCACCGAAGTGTCCCAGGACACCTGGATCCTTTTCCCCTGGGACACCGAGCCGCAATTCGTTCCGCCATTGGCGCGGCGCGGCGGGTAGCGGCGGCTACGGCGCTTTGGCTTCATCGACCCGCAGGATCTCCACCTCGGGCGGACGGGTCAGGATCTCGCTGAACGCGTGCATCCAGTTCGCCCCAGTCTGGCCGGATGTCGCCTGACCCGAACCGGCCGCGCTCTGGCGGAACTGCTCGAGCTGGTCGAGATCGGTCAGCTCGATCTCGAATTGCAGCGCGGCACCCCCTGGGCCGCGCGTGAGAGGCACCAGCAGCCGGGCATTGAGCCCGCGACCGCTGGCGGCCGCCGCCTCGCCGCGGATGAAGTCGATCGCGCGCTGGCGGTTGATCGGCAGCACGTCATACGAGAACCGGGCAAGGTACATGGCCAGTCTCCTCCTGATCGGGATCGTTCATTCCTATCGGCCGAACCGTGTGCAACAACCGTCATGGCCGCGCTTGTCGCGGCCATCCACGCCTTGCGTGCCCGCACCGAAGGCGTGGATGGCCGTGACAAGCACGGGCATGACGGGCGATGGTGGCATCCATTGTCGGCGTGAGGTTGTCCTACGACAGGTCCACGGCGTATCGCTTGAGGTCCGCGAGATCGCAGAACGCCAGCGCCTCCTCGTGCGTTGCCCGCAGCACGACCCGCGCCGCACTCCCCGCCTCCAGCGCCTCCTGCCAGCGCGGCGCGCAGAGGCACCAGCGATCGCCCGGATTGAGCCCGGCAAAGCCGAACTCGGGGCGCGGTGTCGAGAGATCGTTGCCGCACGCGCGGCTGAACGCCAGGAACTCCGCCGTCATCACCACGCAGACCGTGTGGCTGCCGAGGTCTTCCGGCCCGGTATTGCAGCAGCCATCGCGGAAGAAGCCGGTCATCGGCGCGATCGAGCACGTCTCCAGCAGCCCCCCGAGCACGTTCCGCGCCCGGCCGGCCCCACCGCCCTCGCCTGGGGGATCGAACGGCATGGCCTCGCCTCCTTCCCGTTGGTTGTTCGGAGTAGGTGGGGCACAGGGTGGCAGCGTCCAAGTCTGCCATCAGGCCGCGATGAAGCGCCGCCAATACGGCGAAGTGTAAGCGATAGTCAATGTTTTCATAACGTGCCCGGCCAATTCAACAACGAAGCCGCTTCAAGCTCCGACCAGCTTAAAGTCGACAACATGGGGAGCTCGACCAACAATAATCTGGTGATGGCCATCGGCGGGGATATGGTGGGAGCCTACCTGATCGGAAATTTCATCGCGGGCCCTTCGTATTGGAGGGTCTGAGCATCCCCTTCCTGTCCAAAGCGATTAAGGTGGCGGTGACGATAGGTCGGACAATACAAGCCCGTCGCCGTTTGCGGCCCGGCATGCAAAAAACAGTTTGCTGAACGGCCTTCCGTACCACATCCGGAGAATGCTTTATCTCGGTTTGTGCTCAGGCTCTGGCGGACGCGGTCGTAGATGGACGTCGGATCGTCCTCACCGTCCTGGAAAACCCACCGGATTGAGCTGCTTGCCGAACGGGAGGCCGCCCTGATCGCCAAACTTGGAGCCTCAACGATCCGAAGCTGTGGAACGACCAGCATCGATGCACTTGTGCGCAGGCCGCAGAAGGTAAATCGGCAGCGGCGAGTGGCAGCTCTTGCACCGCCGCCTCTGGGATAGCTCATCGGGTGACTATGAAGTTAACATCAGCCCACGCGAGTAGGAACTCCAGGGTCGGACTTACCGATCAATTCCGCGCCTCCATTCGCGAGACCACAAATACGCCGCGCACATCATCGAGCGCGGTGAAAAATAGCCGCTGCAAGCTGTCGTACTCCCCAGGCTGGTAAACATCCCGGTCCACAAGCAGCGTCCGCGTGACATGAATTTCGGAGCCAGCGCGCTCGTAGCGGGATGCGTAGCGGCCAGTGTCGTTGGCGAAGCTGACCTCCTTGGGCAATCGGACGATCGCGTAGCCCTGCGGCAAATGCAGCGTGGTAGTGCCACTCCAGCTCCATCGCGCCGACCTGCACGGCATGGCGGCGCGGCTCGCCGGTGGAGAGATACGGCCGCAGCAGGCTGGCCGGCTGCTCGAAATCGACGCCGGTGGGGGTGCTGAAATAGGCCTCGCCGTCCTGGAAGGCGACGCCGTGCGGGCTCGACCAGCTCGCCTCCACCGCGAAGGGGTGCGCGAGATCCTTGGGGTCGCTGGCGTCGAGCTCGCCGTAGCCGCCCTCGGGGGTGGCGGCCAGCATCCGCTCGGCGAGCTCCCTTGTGGATGAGGCGGCGGCGACGTCCTCGCGGGCGCCGATCTCGATGTTGGCGTCCATCGAGAAACGGCTCTCGCCGTCGATCCTGCCGTCGGCGTTCAAGGTAACGTCGCTATCGAGCCGATAGCGGTTGGCCGCGGGGCGCGAATCCGGGGTGCGGGCGACCTGACCGTGCTCGGTCGCGATCACCACCGTCTTGCCCGACAGCCGCCGGTCGAGCGTGCCGAGGCGGGCGTAGGGGTTGGTCGGGTTGGCGAACAGGCCGAAATCGGGCAGCCAGGCGATGACGTGGTTGAACTCCTGCGGCACCCCGAGCGGGTACGGCTCGTAGCGGGCGCCCCAATCGACCAGCGCGGCCTCGGCACGGATGCCGCGGGCGGCGAGCAGCGCCTGGAGCAGCACCACGTGGTCCTTGCAGTCGCCATAACCGTCGGCCAGCACCTCCGAGGCCGGGTGCGGCACCCAGCCGTCGTCGGGGTCGAGATAGACCGCGACGTAGCGGATGTTCGTGGCGATCCAGTCGTGGATCGCGCGGGCCGCGTCGAGCCCGGTGCGGTCCCCGGCGATGCGCGCAGCGAGCGCGGCGATCTCGGGCGTCACCTCTGCGCGGTCGGCGGCCTGGCGGTGATAGATCGCGCCCAGTTCTTCCGCGGACGGGAGCGTGGTGGCGGCGAACATCGGCAGGAAGTCGCTCGGCGAGACCATCTCGCGCTCCGCCTCCTGGCCCGGCACGTCGTCCAGCCGCGCGGTGATATGGCGGGTGCCGTCAGCCACCGTGTCGCCGACCACGAAACCGCCCCGCTGCGCCCAGCGCAACGCAAGCCCCGGCGGGGCGTCGATCCGCACGGTCATGTGCGTGGTCGGCCACTCCAGGAGCGGGCGGATGGCGAGGTTGAAGCCGAGCACCGGCGGGGTCTTCTGCGTCAGCCGCCAGGTGACATGCGTGCGGCTGCCTTCGCGCAGCTGCGGGAACAGGACGGTGGTGGTCTCCCCGCCGGTGAAGCCGGGGGTGTCCTGCGCCGCCTGGCTCGGCCGGGTGAAGCGCGCGCCCGGCGGCGCGTCCACCCGGCTTCCGTCGGGCTGGATGACGTATGCCTCGACCAGCTCGAGGGACTGGGACTTGGGATGGAACGGAACATAGTCCCGATCGGCCAACGAGATGCCCGCGTTGGTGAGGAAGGTGTATTCCTGCTCGATCGTCTCGACATAGGTGAGATCGGGATTGAGCTGGATCGTGACGGTCCATTGGTCGCGCCGCAGAGGAGGAGGATCGGCCCCAGCCGGGGATGTCAGAATGGCGGCCGAGAAAAGGACGAAGAGGCAAAACGCAACTCGCAGCATTCACGTTCCCATCTATCACGGGACCGTGAAGCAACCAAAACCGTGAGACAATGGCAAGACATTTCCGAACGGTCGGGCGAATCCAGGAGAATGCCTTGATCGCGATGCGGCTCGCGTCAGGACTTGCTCTCGCGACGTTTCAAAGCCCTTGCCGCACCAGCGACCAGTAGAAATTGCTTGCCGCGCGATCGACGCAGGCGGAGTCGGGCTCGTTGCCGGCCGCGAGCGCCGGCACCGCCAGGCCGAATGTCCCCTGCTGCTGGCCCGCGCGATAGACCGTGTAGGTCAGGGTCATGCAATTCCCCTCGCCATGCAGCCAAGGGGCGACGCGCAGCTTGCGGAAGCGGTCGGCGTCGAACAGGAAGCCGTTCCGCTCGGTGCCGAGATAGACCACCTGGGTGTTCGGCATCGCAGCGAGATCGGCGAGGAACCGGTTGGTGTAGGGCAGCACCGGCAACACGTCGCCGCGCACCCGTTCGATCCCGATCAGCCATCGCTCCGCCAGCCGGGTCGGTCCGCTGGAAAAGGCGACCGGCGGCCCAACGCACTGGCACGCGCAGGCGCCGAGCACACCGGCCGCGAGCAGCAGGCAGATCATCGCGAGCGGGCGCACGCTTCGCTCCCCGGCGGAATTGCCACGAGCAGCTTGCCGACAGCCCGGTTAAGGCCGGGTCAACACGGCGCTGATTGCGTCAATCAGTCAGCTTGGCGTTGCGGTTCAGCGACCAGGGACGGTCGAACGGGGTGATGAATTTCAGGGTGAAGCGCATCCGCGTCATCTTCCAGCCCTCGGCGGTGCGCCGATACTCGTCGTCCGTGGTCGCCGACATCAGCACGGAGCGGTTGCCCTTCTCCAGCGTGCAGGGCTGCCACAGCATCCAGGCGCCGCGCGCGGTGTCGCCGTCGAGTTCGATCACCGGGCTGACGAAATAGTGCAGGGCGAAGCTCCAGCCGCCCGACCGCAGATGGTCGTAGATCGCCTCCCGCCCGTCGCAGACGCCGAACTGCGCGCCGCCATCCCACACCGCGTCCTCGGTGAACACCGAGACCTGCCGGCGGACGATGGCGTCGATCTCGGGCTGCGGGCGGCGGCGGTGATCGTCGGTGTATTTCTGGTCGGCGCAGCGCGCGTAGAATGCCTTCAGCGCGCGGATCGCCTCGATGTCCTCGATGCGGCGCAGCCGCTGCTCCAGCGTGCCCGTCATGGCGGTCTTTTCTCCACTATGCGTCGGCTTCGCGCTTGCCGTGGCGCGTCGGGTTGAGCCTGGCCGGCATCAGCAGAGCGAGAAACAACGCGATCACGGCGAAGGCCATCGTCAGGAGGTAGGCGTTGTGCAGCGACGAGGCCAGCAGCTCGCCGAGCCGCGCCGCCTCGACCGCGCCGAGCCGCTCGCGCAGGGTCGGGTCCAGCAATTGGTCGGCGACGTGCATCGCGGCCGGGTCGCGGGCGCGGATGCTGGCGTTGAGCACGGCGCCGCAAAGGGCCGCGCCGACCGCCTGGCCGACGAAGCGCAGGAACATCGCCGAGGAGGTCGCGGCGCCACGCTGCCGCCACGGCACCGAGGCCTGGATCGAGACGATGAAGGTGGTGCTGCCCAGGCCCATGCCGATGCCGATGATGAACGAGCCCGTCGCGGCCCAGAGCGGCCCGCGCGCCGGGTCGAGCGTCAGCAGCACCGCGCTGCCGGCGATCAGGGCCAGCGCGCCGAGCACGGCGGTGGTCCGGTAGCTGGTGCGCGCCATGATCCGCGCGGCGGCGATGCTCGCCAGCGCCCAGCTCACCGACATCGCCCCCAGCACGAGCCCGCCGGCCATCGCGCTATAGCCCATCGCGCCCTGCACATAGGCCGGCAGGAAGGCGCTGACCCCCATCATCAGCGCGCCGGCCGCGCAATTGCCCAGGCTGCCGAGCACGATGATGCGGTTGCGCCAGAGCTCGAGCGGCAACATCGGCTCGGGGGTGCGCCACTCGTGCAGCAGCAGCATCACCGCCGCCACCACGCCAAGGCCGGCCAGCGAGAACAGGGCCGGGCGCGACAGCCCGCCGGCCTGCACCATCGCCAGCATCAGCGCGCCAATCGCGACCAGCAGCAGGACCGAGCCCAGCAGGTCGATCCGGTGCTGCCGGCGCTCGATCCGCTCATGGAGAAAGACCGCCAGCATGGCGATCGCGGCGGCGCCGATCGGCAGGTTGACCCAGAACACCGCCTGCCAGCTGACATGCTCGATGAGGAAGGCGCCGAGCGAGGGGCCGACCACGGCGGAGACGCCGAACACGCTGGAGACCATGCCCTGCACCCGGCCGCGCTCGACGGGAGTGTAGATGTCGCCGAGGATCGTGGAGGCGATGGTCTGCACGCCGCCCGCGCCGAAGCCCTGGAGCGCGCGGAAACCGATCAGCGGCACCATGCCCCAGGCGAAGCCGCACAGCGCCGAGCCGACCAGGAACAGCCCGGCGCCGGCGAAGAACACCGGCTTGCGGCCGTAGATGTCGGACAGCCGGCCGTAGATCGGGATGCTGACCGCCTGGGTCAGCAGGTAGATGGTGAACGCCCAGCTGAACAGGCTGAACCCGCCGAGCTCGCCCACGATGGTCGGCATCGCGGTGGCGATGATGGTGCTTTCCACCGCCGCCATGAAGGTGGCGATGAGGCAGGCGGCGAGGACCAGGGTGCGGCTTGTCCCCTCACCCCGGCCCTCTCCCGAAGGGAGAGGGAGAAGAGAAGCCCTCTCCCTCTGGGAGAGGGTTGGGTGAGGGTCGGCACGCACCGAAGATGTTATCCCGCCTTGGTCGGGATCTTGTTGAACGGGATGCCCTTGTCGGCGCGGATGTCGGGCGGCAGGCCGAGCACCCGCTCGGCGATGATGTTGCGCAGAATCTCGTCGGTGCCGCCCTCGATCCGCACCGCGGGCGAGCGCAGCAGGATGCCCTGGAACCGCGCCGCCGCCTCGGCCTGCGCCGGGATCGAGCAGGATGCCCGCCTCGCCCTGCAGGTCGAGCGCGAACATCGCGATCTCCTGCAGCATCGAGCCCGACACCAGCTTGCCGATGGAGTTCTCCGGCCCCGGCGTGTCTGCCCTTGGAGAGGGCGGAGATGGCGCGATAGGACGTGTATTTCAGCCCGCTCGCCCGCGCCGCCCAGTTGGCGAGCTTGGAGCGCACCGCCGGGTTGTCGAGGGCGGGGCCGTCGGCCGTGTCCACCCCCGAGACGAACTCGAACAGCTCGGGAAAGCCGGTGACGGCGCGGGCGCCGATCGAGGCGCGCTCGTTCATCAAGGTGGTGAGCGACACCTTCCAGCCCTGGCCGACCGCGCCGAGGCGCTGGCTGTCGGGGATGCGGACGTCGGTGAAGAACACCTCGTTGAAGTCGGACTGGCCGTTGGCCTGCTTGATCGGCCGGATCTCGATGCCCGGCGATTTCATGTCGAGGAAGAACATGGTCAGCCCGGAATGCTTCGCCACGGTCGGGTCGGTGCGCAGGATCAGCAGGCCCCAATCGGCGAGATGCGCCACCGAGGTCCAGATCTTCTGACCGTTCACCACCCACTCGTCGCCGTCCCGCTCGGCCCGGGTGCGCAGGCCCGCCACATCGGAGCCGCCCGAGGGCTCGGAGAACAGCTGGCACCAGTTCTCCACCCCGGCGGCGAGCCTGGGCAGCCGCTCGCGTTTCTGCTCCTCGGTGGCGAAGGCCATCATGGTCGGGCCGCACATGCCGTGACCGATGCCGAACAGGCTGGAGAGCTTGGCGTAGGGCCCCTCCTCCTGCTGCCAGATCACCCGCTCGATCGGCGTCGCACCCCGGCCGCCATACTCCTTCGGCCAGTGCAGCACGGCCCAGCCGGCGTCGAATTTCTTCTTCTGCCAAGCCCTGGACGCCTGGACCATGTCGACGCTCTTGAGCTGCAGCCGGCCGAACGGGGCGTCCTCGATCTCCTGGCGCAGCTCGTGGGGGGCGTTGGCGTCGAGCCAGGCGCGGGCCTCGGCGCGGAAGGCCGCTTCCTGCGGCGTGTCGTCGAAGTTCATGGCATTTCCCCGATCAGGCGGCGTTCTTGCGGCGCAGGCTGTCGATCAGCTTGTCCTCCCAGGTGGACAGGCCGCCGAGCGACAGCGCCAGCAGGTTCGACCGACGGTAATATAGGTGGCAATCGTATTCCCAAGTGAAGCCCATGCCGCCATGCACCTGGATGTTGTTCTTGGCACAGAGCTGGAACGCCTGCGTGGCGCTGACCCGCGCCGTCGCGGCGGCCTCCGCCAGTTCCCCCGCATCCGTCGAGAGCGCCCAGGCGGCGTAGTAGGCATTGGAGCGCGCCAGCGTGGCGGCGACGTACATGTCGGCCAGCATGTGCTTGATCGCCTGGAACGTGCCGATCTGCCGACCGAACGCGAATCGCTCCAGCGCATAGTCCCGCGCCATCTCCAGCGCCCGGTCGGCGCCGCCGATCTGCTCGAACGCGACCAGCACCGCCGCGCGGTTCATCACGTCCGTCAGGATGCGCCAGCCCTCGCCGGGCGCGCCGAGCGGTTCGGCCGGTGCGTTGTCGAAGCGGATGCGGGCGTGCTCACGCGTCGGGTCGATGGTGCGTACCGCCTCGCGTTGCACGCCGGGCCCCTTGAGATCGACCAGGAACAGCCCGACCGCGTCGTCACCGGCGCCGGTGCGAGCCGAGACCACGGCGAAATCGGTGATCCCGCCATCCGGCACCGGCACCTTGTCCCCGGTCAGCACGCCGCGCGCGACCGTCGCCTCGATCGCCCGCGGCGTCACCGCCCCGGCGCGCTCGGCATGGGCAAAGGTGCCGATCAGCTCGCCCGCGGCCAGCTTCGGCAGGTATTTTCTTTTCTGTGCGTCGGTCCCGGCGCGGACAAGAAATTCGGCGGCGAGATAGATCGAGGAGGACATCGGCACGGGCGCCAGCGAACGTCCCAGCTCCTCGGCGACCACGCACAGTTCCAGATGCCCGATCCCGAGACCGCCGAACTCCTCCGGGATCGCGGTGCCGAGGAAGCCGAGCTCCGCCATGTTCTTCCACAGGGCGCGGTCGTAGCTGTCCTTGCCGTCGAGCACCGAGCGCACCACGGCAGGCGGGCATTTGTCGGCGAACAGCCGCCGCGCCTGCTCCTTGAGCTGCTTCTGGTCCTCGGAAAAATCCAGGTTCATGCGTCTCCCCCGCCCATCTACCGGCAGGTAGCATCTCGCATCCCCGGCCCAGGGGCGCAATAGCGGGGCGGGCACGCTGCAAGCCGGGCGCCAGGAACCATATCTGTCACATGCTCGGAAATTGAGTTAGAATGGCGAGCAGGGAGACGATCGACATGGCTGCATCTCGGATGGCTGTCGGCAAGGCGAAGACGGAGCATCGCCCGGCGGCAAAGAATGCCCCGGCCGCACCGGCGCGGAAAGCGGGCACCCCCGCCAGGAAACGTGCGCCGAGCGCCGACGAAGCGAAGCACCGCCTCTTTTCCGAGAAGGTGCGCAAGCTCCGTCAGGAAGCCCAGGAACTCGCCGAGAGCGCCAATCGCCTGCTCGCCCGCCTGTCGTGAGCCGTGCCGAAACGGACGATCGACGAACTGCTGGCCGCCATCGACGCTGTCGAGTTCCTGCGCGAGGCGGTTCGTAAGCACGACACGGCGATCGAGCAGATCGCCGACAAGCTGGACCTGATCGAACGGCGCCTCGCCATCCTCGAATCCGGGCCGGCCGTCAACCCGACATGAGAGATTGGCCGTCTGGAGTCGAACCGATCGGCGTCGACGATCTGCGCCGCCTCGGCATCAATCGCGACAACCAGTTGTTCTGGGACGGCCGACGGGTCGAGGTCCGGCGGCCGCTGGTGCTGACCGGATTTCAGAAGAGCGTCGCCGTCGTGGTGACGGTGTGCGCTATCCTCGGCGGCCTCGGCGGCTTCGTCACCGGGATGAACAACGCTTCTGTGTTCCTGTGCGCCCGCGGCATCCACTGGCTCGGCTGCCCGGTCCACGAGCCGCCCGGATAGGACTGACGAGGAGCCGCCGCTTCGTGGCATCAGCGCCTTATCGGCAGCAACGCCCTCAGCGCACGGTCACGGAACCACAAGCCGCCCCACGCCGTCACGCCGATATAGACGCCGAATAGTGTGTGGCTGAACAGCGGACTACCGATCCGGGCATGGGTGGCGACCGCGCCACCCAGATAGCCGGTTATCAGGATCGCCCCAACCATCGCGGTGCGCGGATATGCGTAGAGCAGCGCCGATGCGATGAGCACCACGCCCAGAGTGCGCAAGGTGCCGAAATCGGTGGGCCAGCCGAGTTGGCTGCCGGAGTTGATCACGGGCTGGAGCGGCACCAGTTTCATCGCCCCGTCCAGCAGGAGAAAGAGAACGACGAGGCCGCTCAAGATCCGTCCGGCCCAGACGGTCCGACCGGCCGCCCTCCCGTCAGTCGCCAGCGTCGCCGCGGCATATTGCATCGTCGTTCTCCTTCGAGGCCTGCCTTTTGCGGATCGCTATCAGTCCTCGGCGGTGTCGAGCAGGAGATCGAACCCGCCATAGACGAGGCGCTTGCCGTCAAAGGGCATGTCGTCGCCCATCTTCATGCGCGGATCCTCCATGACCTTCTTGTTGCCCGCGTCACGCGCCGCCTTCGAGGGCCAGATGATCCACGAGAAGACGACATTTTCACCTGGCTCGGCCTGTACGGCGCGCTTGAAATCGGTGAGCTTGCCGTCGGGCAGATCGTCGCCCCAGCACTCCACCATGCGGGTCGCGCCGTGCTCCTTGAAGATCGGCGCCGCCTTGGCGGCCATCTCGCGATAGGCGGCCTTTCTGTTCGCGGGCACGGGAACGATGAAGCCGTCGATGTAGCTCATGATGTTGCTCCTTGTTGGTGCCGGCCGGCGGGTCAGGCGCTGGCCCGTTTCGTGGGGTCCGCCATCGCGGCCTGTGCCGCCGCGAGGTCCATCCACATCACCTCCCAGATATGCCCGTCGGGATCCTCGAAGCTGCGGCCGTACATGAAGCCATGATCCTGCTTCGGGCAGGGATCGACACGCCCGCCGGCGGCGCCGGCCTTGCCCACCATGTCATCGACACCCGCGCGGCTGTCGGCGGAGATGCAGATCAGCACCTCGCTGGTCTCCCGCGCGTCGGCGATCTTCTTCGGCGTGAACTGGCGGAACTTGTCGTGGGTCAGGAGCATCGCGTGGATGGTGTCGGAAAACACCATGCACGACGCCGTGCCGTCGCAGAATTGCTCGTTCTTCTCGGCGCCGACGGCTTCATAGAAAGCGGTGGCGCGCGCCAGGTCGCCGACGGGCAGGTTCACGAAGATCAGCTTGGACATCGCTCTCTCCTTGCGGGTCGTGGTTTGACACTGATGCCCGATTGAGTTATGAAAAGCAACTATGAAATTAAGAAAAATAACTATCGAGCCGGAGCGCCGCCATCATCGCTGGTACGAGGATGCCTGCGGGGCCGCTCACGCGCTCGATCTGGTGGGCGAGCGCTGGGCGCTGCTGGTGGTGCGCGAGCTCATGTGGGGACCAAAAAGGTTCAGCGATCTGCGCAGCGGGCTCCCCGGGATCAGCGCGAACGTCCTGACCCAGCGCCTCGCAGGGCTCGAGGCCGCCGGCGTGCTGGTGCGGCGCAGGCTGCCCCCACCGGCCGGAACCCAGGTCTATGAGCTGACCGCGTGGGGCTACGAGAGCGAGCCGATCTTTCAGGCGCTCGGACGCTGGGCGGCGCGGTCGCCGGCGCACGATCCGACCTTGCCGTTCAGCGCCGCCTCACTCCTGCTGTCGCTCCGCACCATGCTCGATCCGCGACGAGCCGGAGGCATCGACGCTCGGATCGGCTTCCGTCTCGGCGCGGAAACCTTCCTCGGCCATATCGCCGACAGCCGCATCGAGATCGCCAGGGTCGCCCTGGACGAGGCCGACGTGATCTTCACTGGAACCCCGCCGGTCCTTGCCGGCGCGATCTATGGCGGTCAGACGCTCGACGCGCTGGAGGAAGCGGGCGCCTTGCGTGTCGAGGGCGACCGGACGCTCGCCGAACGGTTCGTGACCCTGTTTCCGCTTCCGCCCAAGGCGCAGCAACCGGCCTGAGTAGCCGCTACGGCACCAGCACGATCTTGCCGATATGCGCGCTGCTCTCCATCAGCCGGTGCGCCTCGGTCGCCTGGGCCAACGGGAACGTCTTGTAGGTGAACGGGCGCAGCTTGCCCGCCGCCCATAGCGGCCAGACTTTTTCCCGCAGCGCCGCGACGATCGCGGATTTCTGCGCCACCGTCCGCGAGCGCAAGGTCGAGCCCGTCACGGTGAGGTGCTTGCGCTGGATCGCGCCGAAATCGGCCTCGACGACGCTGCCGTGCATCAATGCGACGAAGCCGAGCCGCCCCTCGCGCGCCAGCAGCTCGATCTGGCGCGGGATGTAGTCGCCGCCCACCATGTCGAGGATCACGTCAACGCCGCGCCCCTCGGTGAACCGCTTGCCGATTTCGACGAAATCCTGCGTGCGGTAGTTGATCGCAACGTCGGCGCCGAACTCGCGACACGCCTGGCATTTCTCGTCCGAGCCCGCGGTCGCCAGCACTTTGGCGCCAAACGCCTTCGCGAGCTGGATCGCGGTGACGCCGATCCCGCTGCTGCCGCCCTGCATGAGGAACACCTCGCCGGGCTGGAGGCGCAGCCGCTCGAACAAATTGGTCCAGACGGTGCAGAACGTCTCGGGCAAGCCTCCCGCGTCGATCAGGCTCATGCCCTTTGGCACCGGCAGGCACTGCGTCGCGGGAACGGCGGCGTATTCGCCGTAGCCGTCGCCCACCATCAGCGCGCAGACCTGATCGCCCGCTTGCCACGCGGCCACACCCTCGCCGAGCTTCACCACCGTGCCGGCGCATTCCAGGCCCGGAATATCCGTCGCACCCGGCGGCATCGGATAGCGGCCCATGCGCTGCAACGTGTCGGCGCGGTTGATCCCGGCGGCCGCGATGCGGATCAGCACCTCGCCCGGCTTCGGTTCCGGCACGGGCCGGGTCGCCGGCACCAGCATCTCCGGCCCGCCCGGCGCCTTGATCTCGATCACCGTCTGGGTCGGCGGGATGTTCGCGAGCATGACGCCTCCTGCGTGCTTGACGAAAACGTAACCGTCCCGCCTGACTCTCGCAAACGGTCGGACCTGCGAACCGGGCTGATCGCTTCGCGGGAAAGACGAATGGGCGAAATCAAGCTCGGCCTCATCACGTTCGGCTGCCTCTACAGCGCGGCGATGCTGGCGTTGCTGCTGCATCCGAGGCTGCGGTCCGACTACCGCGACCAGCGGACGCACGACATGGTCAAGCTCAGCATGGGCATGATCGTGGTGATGTCCTCGCTGGTGCTGGGCCTGCTGACCGCCTCGCTGAAGCGCACCTTCGACACGGTGGATTCCGACGTCCACAAATTCGGCACGCAACTGCTGCTGCTCGACCGCACCCTGTCGAAATACGGCCCCGAGGCCGGCGACGCGCGCGCCAGGCTGCGCGACTACACCGCGTTCGTCCTCGAACGGAACTGGCCGAAGGGCGACGCGACACCGGTGATCGACGATGATCGCGCGGCCGACATCCTCGACGACGCCGATCGCGCGATCCAGATCCTGCCAACCGACACGCGCGAACAGCAGCGTCTCGCGGCGCAGGCTGCCTCCGAGATGCGCACGCTGTTCGTCCTGCGGTGGACCATCATCGGCGAATCCACCGGCCAGATCTCGCGGCCGTTCCTCATCATCCTGGTGTTCTGGCTGACCCTGTGCTTCGCCAGCTTCGGCTACAACGCGCCGCGCAATCCGGTCGTCGCGGCGGTGCTGTTCCTCAGCTCCGCGTCGATCGCCGGTGCGATCTTCTTGATCGTCGATCTCGATACGCCGTTCGACGGATGGATTCGTATTTCCAGCGCGCCGGTCGAGATCGCGCTGCAACATCTGCAACGATGACCGCTTCACCAGCGCCGATTATGCGAATCGTTCTCATTTGCATTGACCGGGCTGCCCCGGCCGGCTAGGGAGCGGGCAGAACACAGCCCAGCTTGCGAAGGAGCGGCGCCGATGCGGCCACGGATCAACCGACCTGACCCGGCAGGAGTGCCTGGGCCGACACCGCGCCGCGGACGACTACCCCGCGCGATGCTCCTGCTGACCGGGCTCTGCGTCAGCCCGTTCCTGTGGAGGGAAGCGGATGCACAGTCCGCCGGCTCCTCGGGCGCACCCGCCGAACGGCAGTCGCCGACGCCCGGCCCGGCCGAACAGACCAACCCCCCACCCGAGAATTTCATGGGTGGTCTGATGCGTCGGAGCAACCTGCTTGGCGACATGGGCGGCTTGCGGAGTTTTCTCGGCGATCACGGCGTCACGATCGGGCTGCTGGAGACCAGCGAGGTGT
The DNA here is from genome assembly GCA_963799825.1 of uncultured Alphaproteobacteria bacterium. Taxonomy (GTDB): domain Bacteria; phylum Pseudomonadota; class Alphaproteobacteria; order Acetobacterales; family Acetobacteraceae; genus JAFKFI01. The sequence continues at coordinate 513,709 of CAWCYL010000004.1, read as the reverse complement.
TCGGCAACGCCACCGGCGGCGTTCACAGGGGCGTCGCGTATGACGGGCTGCTGTTGATGGGCCTGGGCCTCGACACCGAGAAGGCGTTCGGCTGGGCGGGCGGCACGTTCAACGTCAGCGCCCTGCAGATCCACGGCCGCAACCTCAGCACCGACAACCTGCTCACCCTGCAGACCGCGAGCGGCATCGAGGCGACCCGCGCGACGCGGCTGTGGGAGTTGTGGTACCAGCAGGCATTCCTCGACGGACGCTTCGACGTGAAGCTCGGCCAGCAGAGCCTCGACCAGGAGTTCATCACCAGCATCTACTCGAGCCTGTTCATCAACACGATGACCGGCTGGCCGGTGGTGCCGTCGGTCGATCTCTACGCCGGCGGCCCGGCCTATCCGCTCTCCTCGCTCGGCGTCCGCTTCCGTGCGCGGCCGAGCGACCAGCTGACCATCCTGGCCGGCGTGTTCGACGACAATCCGCCCGGCGGCCCGTTCAACGACGATTCCCAGGTGCGCGGCGCCGCGCAATCGGGCACCAAGTTCAATCTCGGAACCGGCGCGCTGTTCATCGCCGAGATGCAGTACGCGATCTACCAGCCCTCCGCTGGCGACAAGGACCACGGCAGCGCCCCGGCGGGACTGCCCGGCACCTACAAGCTCGGCGCCTGGTTCGACACCGCCTCCTTCCCGGACCAGCGATTCGACGAGGCTCACCTCTCGCTCGCCGATCCGCTGAGCACCGGCAATCCTTTCATGCGGCGCCACAATTTCAGCATCTACGGCGTGGTCGATCAGATGGTGTGGCGGGCCGGCCCGGAGAGCCCGCAATCGGTCGGCGTGTTCGCCCGCCTCATGGGCGCGCCCGGCGACCGCAACCTCGTCGATTTCAGCGTCAACGCCGGCGTCGTCCTCAAGGCGCCGCTGCCCGGCCGCGACAACGATTCGTTCGGCGTCGGCTTCGGCATCGCCAACATCAGCGGCGGCGCGCGCGGGCTCGACAAGGATACCGCGTTCTTCACCGGGACGCCCTACCCGGTGCGCGGGGCCGAGACCTTCATCGAGGTCACGTACCAGTACCAGGTGGCGCCGTGGCTGCAGGTGCAGCCCGACTTCCAGTACGTGTTCATGCCGAGCGGCGGCATCCCCAACCCCAACGACCCCTCTCGGCGCGTCGGCAACGAGGCGGTGTTCGGAATGCGAACCAACATCGTCTTCTGAGTTTTCGCCCCGCGCCCTGCGGGCCGGCATGGCAGCGCGCGCTTGCCAGTCGCCCGCGTCGGAGGGAAGCTTCGTCCCAAGCGAGCCAAGCCCGCACAGACGAACCGACGCAAAAGGGAGAATCGCGATGCGCTACACGAGAATTTCGGCCGACTGCCATCTCGACATGCCGTGGATGCCGCCGGACCTGTTCGTGTCGCAAGCGTCGCGCGAGCTGAAGGATCGGATGCCGTATGTGACGGATGGCCCGGACGGGCCGGTGTGGGTCACCAAGGGCGGCGCCAGCTTCGGCCTCAAGAACGGCGTCGGGCCGAGCGGCGCCAAGCTGGTGCCGGGACAGAACCGCCGCGTCGACATCATGGCCGAGACCGGCCTCTTTTCCGACGGTCAGAAGGACATCCGCCGGGTCAGCGATCCAGACCTGCGCATCAAGGACATGGATCGCGACGGCGTGGACGCCGAGGTGATCTTCGGCATCCTCGGCTCCGCCTCGAAGCTGCAGGACCACGAGGCGGCGGCGGAGATGTTCCGGATTTATAATGACTGGCTGAAGGATTTCTGCAGCCACTATCCCGACCGCCACATCGGCCTCGCCTGCCTGCCCTACGGCGACGTGGACTGGGCGGTGGCCGAGATCTACCGCTGCGCCAAGATGGGCCTGCGCGGCCTCGAGTTGTCCTGCTCGTGGGACATGGAGCCGATGTGGCACCCGTGCTGGGAGCCGCTGTGGAAGGCGGTGGACGACGTGCAGCTGCCGCTGCATTTCCACACCTTCCCCACCACGCCGCCCCGCGCGAAGGACATGGCGGAGCCCCGCCTCCGGCGCGCCGCGATGTTCACCGGCGTCTCGGCGTTCCAGATGGGCCTGATCCACATTCTCGCGGCGATGATCGGCGCCGGCGTGTTCGAGCGCTACCCGCGCCTGCGCGTCTCGTTCGGCGAGAGCGGCATCGGCTGGATCCCCTACGCGCTCGACCGCATGGATTTCGAGTTCGAGGACCGCTTCCGCGACCTGATGAAGCTGAAGCCGAGCGAGTACTGGCAGCGCCAGTGCAAGGCGACGTTCCAGTTCGACCCGATCGGGCCGAAGCTGCTCAACGTCAACAACCTGATGACGACCGACACGCTGATGTGGGGCTCCGACTACCCGCACACCGACGGCATCTGGCCGGAGTCGACGAAATACATCGACGAGCAGTTCAAGGGTTTGTCGAAAGACGACGTCCACAAGATCACCTGCGAGAACGCGGCCAAGTTCTACAATCTGACGAACTGAGAGACCGGCAAGCGACGTCGGGGACTGCGCCGGTCGCCCGTGGCGATCGGCGGTCCTGCACCCATATCCCGCTTCGATCGCAGGCGCCGCGTTCTGCGGCAGCAGGGAGTTCGGGACATGGAATATCGTCAACTCGGCGCGGCTGGGCCGCGCGTCTCGGCCCTCGGCCTCGGTTGCATGGGGATGTCGGGCATGTACGGGCCGGCCGACCGGGCGGAGAGCATCGCCACGATCCAGGCCGCGCTCGAGGCCGGCGTCACGTTGCTCGACACCGGCGACTTCTACGGCATGGGTCATAACGAGATGCTGATCGGCGAGGCGCTGAAAGGCGCGAAGCGGGACGCGGCACTCGTCAGCGTCAAGTTCGGCGCGCTGCGCGATGCGGCCGGCGGCTGGTCGGGCGTCGATGCGAGGCCCGCCGCGGTGAAGAACTTCCTCGCCTATTCGCTCCAGCGGCTCGGGCTCGATCACATCGACATCTATCGCCCCGCCCGCCTCGATCCGGGCGTCCCGATCGAGGAGACGATCGGCGCGATCGCCGAGATGGTGCAGGCGGGCCATGTGCGGCACATCGGACTTTCGGAAGTCGGCCCGGAGACGATCCGCCGGGCGGCTGCCGTGCATCCGATCAGCGACCTGCAGATCGAGTATTCGCTGATCTCGCGCAATATCGAGGACGGCATCCTGGCGACCTGCCGCGCGCTCGGCATCGGCATCACGGCCTATGGCGTGCTGTCGCGCGGCCTGATCAGCGGGCACTGGCGGAAAGAGGGCGCCGGTCCAGGCGATTTCCGCACGCATAGCCCCCGCTTCCAGGGCGAGAACGTCGACCGGAACCTCGGCCTCGTCGCGGCGCTGCGGCGGATCGCGGAGGCCAAGGGCGTCAGCGTCGCCCAGCTCGCGATCGCCTGGGTGGCGGCGCAGGGCGAGGACATCGTGCCGCTCGTCGGTTCCCGCCGGCGCGACCGGCTGACGGAGGCGCTCGGCGCGCTCGACGTCACGCTGACGAGGGCGGAGCTGGCGGAGATCGAAAGCGCCGTGCCCAAGGGAGCCGCCGCCGGGGAGCGCTACGCCCCGGCCCAGATGGCCCAGCTCGACAGCGAGCGTGCCGCGCACGGCTGATCCGGTCGCCGGCGGTTCCCCAATCGCGCCCAAGCGTGGATGATCCCTCCCGGCCGTCGGGAGCGCTCGAAGAATGTATTTCGACCACCGCCTCTGGGTGCTGACGCGCGGGTTGCGCGGCCGGATGGTGCTGGGGGTGGCGCTCGGGCTGCTCGCACTTGCCGCCGGCATCGCCCGCTTCGCCTTCCTCGGCCTGCTCCTCGCCCTGGCGTTCCGGGGGGCGCCGTTGCGCGAGCAGCTTGCCCCGATCCTCGGCGCGATCGGCGCCATCCTGTTGCGCGCCGCCCTCGACCACGCGCGCGCGATGGTGGCGCATCGCACCGCCGCACGGGTGCAGGCGGTGCTGCGTGCGCGGCTGCACGAGCGCATCGTCGCCCTCGGTCCGGCCTGGTTCGCCGCCGAGCGCACCGGCGGCGTGATGCTGGCGATGGCCGACGGCGTGGAGCAATTGCAGAGCTTTTTCGGCCAGTACATCCCGCAGCTCACGATCTCGGTCTGCGCCCCGTTTGCCATCTTCGGCTTCGTGGCGATCTGGGATCTGCCGGTCGCCACGGTGCTGCTCGCCGCCGCGCTGCTGGCGTTGGCCGGGCCGATGGCGGTGCACATGGCCGAGCGGCGCGCCAGCCTTGCCCGCTCCGGCGCGTTCAAGTCGTTCGGCGAGGAATTCCTCGACGCCGTGCAGGGCCTGCCGACCTTGAAGGCGTTCGGCCAGAGCGGTGCCTACGGACGCCGGCTCGCGGCGCGCGCGCGGGCGCTGTCGGACCAGACCTTCTGGGTGCTCGGAACCAGTGTCGCGACGCGCGGCATCGTCGATCTCGGCACCGCCCTCGGCGCCGCACTCGCCCTGCTGCTCGGCGCCTGGCGCGTCACGCACGGCGAAATGAGTTTTTCCGCTGTGCTGATCGTGCTGATGGCGGGGACGGAAATTTTCCGCCCCTTGCGCGATCTGCGCAGCATCCTGCACCAGGGCCTGCTCGGACAATCCGCGGCGGCCGGCATTCATTCGCTGCTCGACGCCACGCCCTCGCTGCCGTCGGGCGGCACACTGGCCCCGGCCGCACTCTCGCCAACCATCGCGTTTAAGGACGTCCGCTTCGCCTATCCCGGCACCCGCCGGCCGGCGCATGAGGGGCTGAGCTTCGCCGTGGCCGCCGGCGAGCGGGTCGGCGTCGTCGGCGCGAGCGGGGCAGGCAAATCCTCCATCGTGCGGCTGTTGCTGCGCGAGCACGCGGCGCAATCGGGCGCCATCCGCGTCGGCGGCACCGAGATCAGCGAGCTCGACCCGGACGCGCTGCGCACCCGCATCGCCGTCGTCGCGCAGGATGCCACGCTGTTCCACGGCACCATTGAAGAAAACCTGCGCCTCGGCCGGCCCGACGCCAGCGACGCCGAACTGCACGACGCGGCGCGGGCCGCCAACGCGCACGATTTCATCATGGCGCTCCCCGACGGCTATCGCACGGTGATCGGCGAGCGCGGCGCGCGACTTTCGGGCGGCCAGCGCCAGCGCCTCGCCATCGCCCGCGCCCTGCTGCGCGACGCGCCGATCCTGATCCTCGACGAGGCGCTGTCGGCGGTGGACGCGGAGAACGAGGCGGTGATCCAGCAGGCGCTTGACCGGCTGATGCAGGGCCGCACGACGCTCATCCTGGCGCACCGGCTGTCCAGCGTGATCGACGCCGATCGCATCCTCGTGCTGGACCAGGGCCGCGTCGTCGAGAGCGGCCGGCACGCCGAGCTGATGCGCGGAGGCGGCCTCTACCGCCGCCTGATGGGCGGACAAAGCCCGGATCCGGGCACTTCCACCATCTCGTTCAGCCCTGTTCCGGGCGATCTGCCTTCCCGGTTCGACCCGGATCCGGGCTCTCCCGCGACGGACCTGCCAACCCAGGAGATCGACGCCGACGCCGCTGCGATTGGCTGGCCGCAGACCCTCGCGACGCTCGCCCGTTTCATCCACCCCTGGCGCGGTCGATTGGCGCTCACCGTCGGGCTCGGCATCGGCAGGGTCGCGGCGTTCATCGCCGTTGGCGCGCTCGGCGCGCTGATCGTCGCCGCGATCCGGGGGGAAATCCGTTCGGCGGCCTCGCGGTCGCGCTGCTCGTCGCCGCCCCGCTCGCAGCGCTGTGCCACTGGCTGGAATCCTGGCTGGCGCACGACATGGCCTATCGCCTGCTGGCGGAGATGCGGATCGCGCTGTTCGCGACACTCGACCGATTGGCTCCCGCCTATCTGCTGCGCCGCCGCTCCGGCGACCTCGTGGCGCTGGCGACGCAGGACATCGAGACGATCGAATACTTCTACGCCCACACCGTCGCCCCGGCGTTCGTCGCGGTGCTGGTGCCGGCCTCGGTGCTCGGCGTGCTCGCCGCGATCTCCTGGCCGCTCGCCCTCGTCCTTCTGCCCTTCCTGGGCTACGCGCTGCTCGCGCCGCTGCGGGGCCGGGCGCGGATCGACCGGCTCGGGGCGGAGGCGCGCGACGCGCTCGGCCAGCTCGGCGCGCACGTCACCGAGACCATACAGGGCCTCTCCGAGCTGCTCGCCTTCCAGGCTGCCGGGCGCCGCGCCGCCGCCTTCATGGCGGTCGCCCATCGCGCCGGCGCGGCCCGGCTGGCGCTGCTCGGCGACCTCTCCCGCCAGTCCGTCGCCCTGGAGGCGGCGACCAGCCTCGGCGGCCTCGCCATCGCGGCGGCCGGCGCGCAGCTCGTGCTGTCCGGCCAGCTCGCCGCCGGCCTTCTGCCGCTGCTCGTGCTGATCGGCATCGCGGCCTTCCTGCCGGTCTCGGAGATCGCCCAGGTCAGCCGCCAGCTCGCCGACACCATCGCCTCGACCCGCCGCCTGCATGTCGTGGAGAGCGAACCAGTGCGGATCGTCGATGGCCCGCTCGCCCCGCCGGCGCCGCGCGGCGGCTCCGAGATCCGCTTCGACGCGGTGCGCTTCGCCTATCCCGGCACCGCCGCGCGCGCGCTCGACGGCGTCTCGTTCCACGCGCGAGCGGGCGCCACCGTCGCCCTGGTTGGCGCGTCCGGGGCGGGCAAGAGCACAGTCGCCAGCCTGCTCCTGCGCTTCTGGGATCCCGACGACGGCGCGGTGACGCTCGACGGGATCGACCTGCGCCGCCTGCAGCTCGACACGCTGCGCGGCCGCGTCGCACTGGTGGCGCAGGACACCTATCTGTTCAACGACACGCTGGACGCGAATATTCGTCTAGCTCGTCCCGACGCGTCGCCCGAGGCCCTGGCGCGAGCAGTCGAGCAGGCGGCGTTGGCGGAGTTTGTCGCCGGCCTGCCCGACGGGCTCGCAACGCGCGTGGGCGAGCGCGGCGTGCAGCTTTCGGGCGGCCAGCGCCAGCGCGTCGCCATCGCCCGCGCGTTCCTCAAGGATGCGCCGGTCCTGGTGCTCGACGAGGCGACCTCGCATCTCGACGCGATCAGCGAGGCGCAGGTACGCGCGGCCCTCGACCAGCTCATGCGCCACCGCACGACGCTGGTGATCGCGCATCGTCTGTCGACCATCCGCGACGCCGATGTCATCCTGGTGCTCGATCGCGGCCGCATCGTCGAGCGCGGCGGCCACGCCGAACTGTTCGCGCGGCGTGGCGCCTACGCGCGCCTCGTCGGACAGCAGACGAGACCGCGCGCGCTGACGGGGGACTGAGGCCGATGCGATGGCTGGCCGTTTTGGCGTGCGCGCTGCTCGCGACGATGTTGCCGCGCGCGACGGTGCGCGCCGCCGACATGCCGGGCACATCCCGCATCGTCCTGTTCAGCGACCCGCATTTCAATCCGATGGACGACCCGTCGCTGGTCGATACGCTCGCGCACGCCGATCCCGAGCAATGGCCCGCCATCCTCGAACGCACGACCGACCGCATGACCGGCCATTACGGCAAGGATCCCGGCTGGGCGCTGCTCCGCTCGGCGCTGGATGCGATGCAGAGCGCCGAACCGCATCCCGGCCTGCTTATGGTGCTCGGCGATTTCCTCGCGCACCGCTTTCGCCGGCAATTCGACGCGAGTGCCACCGACCATTCCGACGCCGCATACCGCGATTTCGTGCGCAAGACGATGGCGTTCATCGCCCAAGAGATGCTGCGCCGGTTTCCCGCGACGCCGATCCTTGCCGCGATCGGCAACAATGACGCGGATTGCGGCGACTACCAGCTCGAACCGGACGGCCCGTTCCTGCACGACATGCTGCCGATCATTCGCCGGATGCTGGACGGCAACGTCCCCGACGGGTTCGATGCCGGCTGGACCGCCACCGGCAACTACGGCGTGCGGCATCCCACGGTGCCGGACCTGCGCATCGTGTTCGTCAACTCGATCTATTTCTCGCGCGAGTATCGCAATACATGCGACGGCCACGCAGCGGGCGCCGATCCGGCGGATGCGACGATGCGCTTTCTCACCGCGCAACTCGCGGCAGCGCAGGCGGCGGGGGAGAAGGTCTGGCTGATCTATCACATCCCGCCGGGTGCGGACGCCTACGCCACCCTGCACAACGGCTCCTGTCCTGACGGCCCGGTGATGATGTGGCGCCCGGAATACCAGGCGGCGTTCGACGCGCTGATGCATCGCTACGCAACGACGGTGCTCGCGAATTTCGCCGGGCATACGCATATGGACGAGTTCCGCCTGATCGGCCCCGCCGATGCTTACGACGCGTTTACCCTGGTCACGCCGGCGATCAGTCCGATCTTCGGCCAGAACCCGGCTTTCGAGATCATCGAGCACAACGCCGCCGGCCGGCTGCTCGACCGAAGCACGTACTACCTCGCGAACCTGGCAACGGCAGGTGCGAAGGAGTTGCCGGACTGGAAGGTCGAGTACCGGCTTCAATTCGACGTGGCACCTGCACGGCATCGACCTGCTGAGCCTCACCGAGCTGAACCACCGCCTCGCCTCCGATCCGGCGGATCGCGCGCTGTGGACCTCGATCTTCCCTGTGGCGAACCCCGGCCTCTGGCACCTCAAGCCCGGTGAGCACAGCCCGCCCGAGCCGGTGTTCCGCGACTATCTCTGCACCGAATCGGCGGTCGATCCGGCGGCGTTCCGGCAGTGCTACTGCGAAGGCGGCGCGAAATAGGGGCGGGTCAGAACCCGCCGTAGGTCACGCGGATGGACGTCTCGCTCTCCTTGTGCGGCATCGAGATGAACGCGGTGCGCTCGGGATCGGGGAACACGTCGAACATCCGGATGCGGCGTGCGCCCTGCAGCTCCTGCGCCAATCCACCGAACCAGGACCAGATGTCCACGTGATCGCCCTCGACGGCGACGCAGGTACTGAAATCGGTCTGGCCGTAGTTCGGGAAATTGTAGCGGGTTGGCGTGTCCAGCACCTCGGGGCGCTCAAGGATCCATTCGGCGGTTGCGCCGGCGATATCCGGCAGGACCGTGCTCCCATCGGGCAGCGTCACCGTCGGCGCGGTGCCCTGGACCGCCATCCCGGTAGGGCCGGTGTCCAGATTGACCATGACCCAGATCACCGTCTGCGGATCCCATGCCGTCAGGACGCACAGCACCTCGTTGCCGGGGTTGACCGTCAGCGGGATCGGCACCGGGGGATTGCCGCTGCTGTCCCTCGCCCACCACTGGGTCCACGCCTGCGCCGTGGTGGTCCCGTCCGCCTGGCGCATCGACACGGTGCCGATCTGCGGCAGCGTGCTGTCCAGATAGAGACGTTGCCCGTCGAGACCGATCCAGTTGGAGCAGACATATGGAATGTCCGGCGGCCCCTGCTGCGGCGCCGGCGGCGTCTGGAGATTGTTCGGGATCGTCCAGATCCCCCACACTTGCAAGAACCGCCTGTCCTGGTTCGCGGTGATATAGCCGCCCGACCAGTTGCGGCTGGTCTCGAACCGGGTTCCCGAGAAGGACATCTCGTCAACCTGCCGGGAGAACAGGCGGTACTGCGCCTTCTCCACCAATTCTCGCCGAAACTCGAATTGCTTCAGGGTCATCGTCGCGCCGAACCCCCTGTCCCAGATCCGCCGCAGCAGCGGCTGCCGCTCGGGATCGGGCCTCGGCGGCAATCCGTATTTCCGCAGCAGCGACGGGGACGCCTTCGAGGGATCGAACGGCTCGCCGGGCACCGGGAAGCCGGTGAAGCGCTTCGCCAGGTCATCGACGACATCTCTTTCGACGGCCGCCCGCTCTTCCCTGCCGGGGTAATGGCCGCTCATTGCCATTCCTTCGCCGCGCTGTCGCGGGCCAGCTGATATCGCGTCTGGTTGCCGGCCAAGGGCGTGTTCAGCAACGGCATGATGCCCTGCGCCAGGCAGACGCCCGCCGCCGTGTCGCTTGCGTAGTGCAGCCCGGCGATCTCGCGGTTGCGCGCGATGCGGTCGGCGAGCGTCCACAGATCGTCCACGATCGTCGCCTGCTGCGGCAGCCCGCTGAGCACGTCGTTCATGCACAGCGCCATCAGATGCGCCTGCGTCGAGTGGCCGCTCGGGAAGGAGGCGTGTCCCGGCACCTCGATGGGCGGCAGCAGCGCCGGGCAGAGCTGCGACGGGCGCGGGCGCCGGTAGAGCCCCTTGTAGTACATCACCACGAACGTGCCGACGAGGCTGGCGATGCCCAGAACTTTGGTGGTGTGCGGATAGGCGCCCGGCCGCGCGGTCATCAGGTTCAGGAAGTAGCTGATGAACTCGTCGGACTGCGACAGGATCTCGCTCAACGCGTCGGCCCGCTCGTTCTGCGCCGCCGTGACGAGATCGTCGATCTCCTTCTGCACGATGAGCCCGCTGTTCACCGTCGACCAGTCGCCGTTTGCCGGCGCGAAGGCCGGCCAGTTCGGCTGCGTGGCGGGGATGGCGTTCCAGCCTGGGGTCTGCGCGAAATCGAGCAGCGCCAGCCAGGAATACCACTCCGCCGACCAGTTGCGGTCCGGGAAATGCGGAATGTCGATGCGCAATTTCGCGATCGGCTGGTTCGCCGCCACGGTACGCGGGGGTTGTGGCGTCGTGTCGAGCACCGTGACGAAGGGCAGGTTCACCCGGTCGGCGAAGAACCAGCCGGCGCTGGTGCTGCTGGAGTTGCCGCCGCCGCCGGCATTTGCGGCGTTGCCGTCGTTGCCGTCGTTGCCATCGAAACTGGCGGGCATCCTCGGTCTCCTGTGACTGGTACGGGACGAGGCACGTCAGCCGGAGCGTCCTTCAATCGGGCAAGCCGGCCGATCCGAGTCGTTCGGCGAACAGGTCGCGGACCTCGCCTCGCAGTGGCGTCCGGGCGCGGAACGTCGAGAGGCGGAATGTCGGCACGAGTTGCAACAGGTGCTGCGCGATCTTGCGCGCCTCGTCCAACTTGTCGATCGCGACGAGGCTCGCGATCAGGCAGCGCAGGTTGGATGTGTTGGCACCCGCATGAGCCGCCGACATCTGCCCCCACGCGACGGCGTCCTCGTAGCGTCCGCCGAGATAGTACGCCTGGGACAGATAGTGCTCGAGCCAGAAGGCATCCGCGCCGAGCGGCGAAAGCCGCACTGCGCGCTCCGCCCGAGCGACGCCCGTCGCGTAGTCGCCTAGATAGCCGCAAGTGAGGCTGCTATACGCCCAAGCCGCAGCACAGCTCGGCCCGGCCGCCATCGCGCGTTCGAGGTAGTCCTGCGCGAGGCTATAATCCTTCAGCAAGTAGGATTGCATGTGGCCGTGGATCGCGAGGCCGAGCGCGTCGTTGCGATCCCGCTCGATCGCCATCCGCGCGGCGCTGGCCGCCATTGCCCGGTCCGCCATCTCGTCATCGGACCATCCCTGGCCGATCCATCGCATACGCAGCGAGGCCATGTGCGAATACGCCGGCGCATAATCCGGGTCGTGCGCCGACGCTTGCTCCAGCAGATCCCGCGCCTGGAGAATGGAAGTGCGATCCATGCGATAGAACAGGTCGAGCGCCTGCAAGGTAAGATCGTACGCGGTCATGCTGTCGGGGTGCTTGCGCAGCGCGCGGCTCAGCTCGCGCTCGCGCAGTTGCGGGGCGATGGCGGTCGCGACGCGCATCGCGATGCGGTCCTGCAGGTCGAACAGGTCGGCCAGCTCGCCGTCGAAGCGGTCGGCCCAGATGACGCTGCCGGTCTGCGCCTCGCTCAGCTCCACCGCGATGCGCAACGCGCTGCCCGCGCGGCGCACGCTGCCGTGCAGCACGTAGCGCACGTCGAGCTCGTGGCCTACCCGGCGCACGTCGAGCGGCAGCCGTGCGAAGCCGATCGTGGAGCTGCGCGAGATGACCAGCAGGTCCTTCAGCCCGCCGAGGGCGCGGATGATGTCGTCGATCATGCCCTCGGCGAAATACGCGTCGGACTGGTCCTTCTGCAGCGTGCGGAACGGCAGCACGGCGAGCGACGGGCGGTATTCGCCGCCAGCCTCGGCCACGGCACCCTCGGGCTCGCTCTGACGCGGCAGCGCGGGCATGTTGATCCAGGACGAGCAGGCCGATGCGCGGATCGCGTAGACCATGACCGGATCGCGGATGTTCTTGAGGCGCTGCTCGCCGGTCGGCTCGTAGGGCGCGGCGACGACGCGGCGCACCTGCTCGAACACCGCGGCCGACAGGCTCACCCCGCCGGGCTCGGCGAGCGCCTCCAGGCGGGCGGCGATATTCACCGCGTTGCCGCCGGTGCGGTCCTTCTGCAACATGATCTCGCCGGAATTGATCCCGATGCGGAACTGGATCCGCTGTTCCGGCGGCAACCGCGCGTTGCGCTTGCCGGCTTCGGCCTGGACGCGCATTGCGCATTTCAGCGCCTCGACCGCGCTCGGGAACTCAGCCATCAGGCCATCCCCCGCGAAGGAGAACACCCGCCCGTGCGATTTCTCGATCTCGCGGAACACTCGGTCGAGCTCCGCGCCGACGCGCCGATGCGTCTCCTCCTCGGCGCGTGCCATCAGTGCGCTGTAGCCCATGATGTCGGCGCCAAGGATCGCGGCGAGCCGCCGTTCGATCTTGCGTCCGCGGCCGGATCGCGCGGGGACCGCCGGCTTGTAGTCGCCTCGGATCATGCTGCTCCCGGCCTGAATCCGGCACGGCGATTCGTCGCGACGAACGCTTGCTTGCGCAGGCGCGACGCGCGACGGGATCGCGGGACGGGTTCTTCGCAGAGGCAGCATAGATCACGATTTTCTGTCCGAGCAACGCTCGATGGGCCGGCGCCCGGCTGGGCAACCTTTGCCGAGTGTGAACGAGCTGCATACGAACCGATGTGAGCCAGGTCACATCGCGGTCGCGCCGCCGGACAGGATGATTGTCGAGGCGACGACGCGCCGGCGGTTGGTCTAGCCGCGCGGTCCCTCGAAGAACTCCTTCACCTTGGCGAAGAAGCCCTCGTTCTCGGGATGGCCCTTGTCGTTGGATGCCGCCTCCGCCTCGAACTCCTCCATGAGCTCGCGCTGGCGGCGGGTGAGGTTCTGCGGCGTCTCGACGGCGACCTGGATGTACAGATCGCCGCGCGCGACGCTGCGCAGCACGGAAAATCCTTTCCCGCGCAAGCGGAACTGATCGCCGGTCTGGGTGCCGGGCGGGATCTTCACCCGAGCCTTGCTGCCGTCGATCGACGGCACCTCGACGTCACCGCCGAGGGCGGCTTGCGACATGCGCAGCGGCACGCGCATCAGGAGATTGGCGCTGTCGCGCTGGAAGATCGGATGCGGGCGGATGCCGACATGCACGTAGAGGTCGCCCGGCGGCGCGCCCTGGCCGCCCGCCTCGCCCTCGCCGGCGAGCCGGATGCGCGTGCCGTCCTCCACGCCCGCCGGGATCGCCACCTGCAAGGAGCGTTCGCGTTGCACCGTTCCGGCGCCCTGGCAGACGCGGCAGGGATTGCGGATCACCCGGCCGGCGCCGCCGCAGGTCGGGCAGGTGCGCTCGATGAGGAAGAAGCCCTGCTGTGCCCGCACCTTGCCGGCGCCGCCGCAGGTGGCACAGGTGTCGGCCGACGCCTTCTTGTCCTCCGAACCGGTGCCGGAACAGGCCTCGCACGCCACGCGCGTCGGCACGCGCAAATTGACCTTGGTGCCGGTGAAGGCCTCGGCGAGGTCGATCTCGACGGCCTGGCGCAGATCGGCGCCGGCGCGCGTGCGACCGCCGCCGCCCCTTCGGTTGCCCATGAAGTCGCCGAACATCTGGTCGAAGATGTCGCCGAGGCCGCCACCGCCGCTCGAGAAGTCGAAGCCGCCGGAGAACCCGCCAGGTGCGCCGCCGCCATTCTCGAAGGCGGCGTGGCCGAACCGGTCGTAGGCCGCGCGCTTCTGCTCGTCCTTGAGGATTTCGTAGGCCTCGCTGACCTCCTTGAACCGCGCCTCGGCCTTCTTGTCGTTGGGATTGCGGTCCGGGTGGAACTGCATCGCGAGCTTGCGATACGCCTTCTTGAGGTCGTCCGCACCCGCGTCCCGCGCCACGCCCAACGTGGCATAGTAGTCCTGCTTCGCCATCTCAGTCTTTCACCTGGGTGGCAGTCCACCCCTCACCCAACCCTCTCCCGAAGGAAGAGGGCCGGGGTGAGGGGCCGGCACCAGACATCAACCGTTCGCCAACAAGAGATCGCGCCCGCCTCCTCTCGAAGCGCGGGCGCAACTCGGTCACGTCACTCCGCCCATCAATATCAGGCGGATTTCTTCTTCTTGTCGTCCACTTCCTCGAATTCGGCGTCGACCACCTTGTCGTCCGCCTGGCCCGAGGAGGTGCCGCCGCCGGTCGATCCCTCGCCCGCGCCGCCACCGGGAGCCGCGCCGGCTTCCGCCTGCGATTTGTACATCGCCTCGCCGATCTTCATCGCCGCCTGGCTCAGGCGCTCGCTCGCCTGCTTCAGCGCGTCGCTGTCGCTGCCCTCCATCGCGGAGCGCGCGGCGGCGACCGCCGCCTCGGCCTCGCCCTTCTCCTGGGCACCGAGCTTGTCGCCGTGCTCGGAGAGGTTCTTCTCCACCTGATGGACCAGCGCCTCGGCCTGGTTCTTGGCCTCGACGAACTCGCGGCGCTTCTTGTCGGATTCGGCGTTGGCCTCGGCCTCCTTGACCATGCGCTCGATGTCGGCGTCGTTGAGGCCGCCCGAGGCCTGGATGCGGATCTGCTGCTCCTTGCCGGTCGCCTTGTCCTTCGCCTGCACCGAGACGATGCCGTTGGCGTCGATGTCGAACGTGACCTCGACCTGCGGCACGCCGCGCGGCGCCGGCGGGATGCCCACGAGGTCGAATTGGCCGAGCAGCTTGTTGTCGGCCGCCATCTCGCGCTCGCCCTGGTAGACCTTGATCGTCACCGCGGTCTGGTTGTCGTCGGCGGTCGAGAAGGTCTGGCTCTTCTTGGTCGGGATCGTGGTGTTGCGCTCGATCAGCCGGGTGAACACCCCGCCCAAGGTTTCGATGCCGAGCGACAGCGGTGTGACGTCGAGCAGCAGGACGTCCTTGACGTCGCCCTTGAGCACCGCCCCCTGCACCGCCGCACCGATCGCCACCACCTCGTCGGGGTTGACGTTGCGCGCGGGATCCTTGCCGAAGAAGGTCTTCACCGCGTCGATGACCTTCGGCATCCGGGTCATGCCGCCGACCAGGATCACGTCCTGGATCTCGCCCGCCGTCACGCCGGCATCCTTGAGCGCGGCCTTGCACGGCTCCAGGGTGCGCTGGATCAGGTCGTCGACCAGGCTCTCGAGCTTGGCACGGGTGAGCTTCATCACCAGATGCTTCGGCCCCGAGGCGTCGGCGGTGATGAAGGGCAGGTTGATCTCGGTCTCCTTCGAGGAGGACAGCTCGATCTTTGCCTTCTCGGCGGCTTCCTTCAGCCGCTGCAGCGCGAGGCGGTCCTTCCGGAGATCAATGCCCTGCTCCTTGCGGAACTCGTCGGCGAAATAGTCGATGATGCGGGCGTCGAAATCCTCACCGCCCAGGAAGGTGTCGCCGTTGGTGCTTTTGACCTCGAACACGCCGTCGCCGATCTCGAGGATGGAGATGTCGAACGTGCCGCCGCCGAGGTCGTACACCGCGATGGTGCCGGCGTGCTTCTTGTCCATGCCGTAGGCGAGGGCGGCGGCCGTCGGCTCGTTGATGATGCGCAGCACCTCGAGCCCGGCGATGCGGCCGGCGTCCTTGGTCGCCTGGCGCTGGGCGTCGTTGAAGTAGGCCGGGACGGTGATGACGGCCTGGCTGACCGGCTCGCCGAGGAACGCCTCGGCGGTCTCCTTCATCTTGCCGAGGATGAAGGCGCTGATCTGCGAGGGCGGGTATTTCTGGCCCTTGGCCTCGACCCAGGCGTCGCCGTTGTCGCCGCGCGCGATGCCGTAGGGCACCAGGCCCTTGTCCTTGGCCACCAGCGGATCGTCGTAGCGGCGGCCGATCAGGCGCTTGACCGCGTAGATGGTGTTGTTCGGGTTGGTCACGGCCTGGCGCTTGGCCGACTGGCCGACCAGCCGCTCGCCGTTATCGGCGAAGGCGACCATGCTGGGCGTGGTGCGCGCCCCCTCGCTGTTCTCGATGACCCGGACGTCCTTGCCTTCCATGATGGCGACGCAGGAGTTCGTGGTCCCGAGATCGATTCCGATGACTTTGCTCATGAAGACGCTCCTGTCAGCGGACGCGCACGGCCCGAAGCACCGCTCGCGTCCCTATGGTGAGATGGATTGGATGTATTGACCGCCAAGCGCCGCGGCAAGGGCGGGCTGCATGTTTGTTGGGCAGAAAATGGCATTTCCGCCACCGCTTAAACCGTCTGGTCGAACCGCGCGGCCCCGGCCGGGAGGTCCGGCGTCGGCGCCTTGGAGACCACGACCATCGCCGGGCGGATCAGCCGGCCGTTGAGGGTCCAGGCCGGGGTCCAGGCCTGCAGCACGGTGCCGGGCGGGTGCGCGGCGGATTCCTGCTCGGCCATCGCCTGGTGCAGATTGGGGTCGAAGGGGGCGCCCGTCGGATCCTCCCGCTTGATGCCGTTGCGCTCCAGCAGGCCGACGAAGCCGCGCTCGATGCCCTCGAAGCCGTCGCGCAGGCGGGCCACCATCTCGGGCTCGCCACCGGCGGCTTGGGGCAGGCTGTCGAGGCCGCGGCGCAGGTTCTCGGCCGCCTCGACCACGTCGGCGGCGAATTTCTGCACCGCGTACTGGCGCGTCTCGTCGACCTCGCGCTTGGCACGGGCGCGGACATTGGCGATCTCCGCCTCCGAGCGCATCCAGCGGTCGCGCATCTCGTCCCGCTCCGCCTCCAGTGCGGCAATGCGGGCGGTAGCAGCCTGCATGAGTTGCTCGGGCGTGCGGGGAAGTTCGTCGTCCTGCGCCTCGCCGGCGGGGATGTCGGGGAAGGGATTGGTGTTTTCTGTATGGCTGTTCATGGCGCGGATGAGTTAGGGCGGACGGATGCGGCGGACAAGCCGCGACCGGCTTATACACGCGGGCCGCATCGAAATGGCTAACGATCGGCGGGAAAATCCGGGAGTGACGCGATGCTGGCGATCGGCTGCCTTCTGCCGCTGGTGCTGATGATCCTGGGCGGGCTGCTCGGCGCCTGGCTGGGCGGCGGCGGCCAGGCGCCGATCTGGTGGGGCGTGGGCGGCGGCTTCGTGATCGGGATGGCCGGGATGGCGGGCCTGCTCTGGGGGTTCGAGCGGATCCGGGGCTGAGAAGGTCAGGCGAAGGCGTAGGGGCCGCCGCGGGCCAGCGCCGCCCGGTAGGCCGGCCGCGCCTGGAACCGCTTCACCCAGGCATCGAGGGCCGGATAGGCCGCCCGATCCGCCCGCGCCCCGGCGATCTCGCCGACGAAGCTCACCTGCACGTCAGCCCCCGTGAGCTCCTGGCCGAGCAGATAGTCCCGCCCGGTGAGGGCGTCGTTCAGGTAGCCGAGGTGATTGGCGATCTCGCTCTCGATCCGTGGGGCGAGCGGCGCCCCCGCCTCGCCCAGCCGCGAGACGTAGAGCTTGAGCAGCAGCGGCAGCATGGCCGAGCCCTCGGCGAAATGCAGCCATTGCACATAGTCGTCATAGGCCGGCGTCGCCGGATCGGGCTGCAGCCGCCCGCCCCCGTGCCGGCGGATGACGTAGTCGATGATCGCACCCGAACTCGATGATCGTGCGGCCTTCGTCCGTGATCACCGGCGACTTGCCGAGCGGATGCACCGCCTTCAGCCCGGGCGGCGCCAGTCGGGTCTGGGCGTCCCGCTGGTATTTCTTGATCTCGTACGGCAGGCCAAGTTCCTCCAGCAGCCAGAGAATGCGCTGCGAGCGGCTATCGTTGAGGTGGTGGACGACGATCATGGACGCTCCTGCTGCTCAATCACCACAGACCGGGGCTCACTCATCCCCGTCGGGCCTTCCCGCCGAGGCCCATGCGGCGGGCGATGATCTGTAGCATGATCTCGTCCGCGCCGCCGCCAATCGAGCCGAGGCGATAGTCACGGTAAGCGCGGCTCACCCAGTTCTCCCAAGTGTAGCCCATGCCGCCCATGAACTGCATGCACCAATCGGCCACTTCACGCGACAGGCGGCCCGCCTTGAGCTTAGCCATCGAGGCGAGCTCGGTGACGTCCTCGCCCGCGACGTAGAGCTCTGTCGCGCGGTAGGTCAACGCCCGCAGAGCCTCCACCTCGGTCTTGAGCTCGGCCAGCTTGAACTGGATGAACTGGTTGTCGAGCAGCGGCTTGCCGAAGGCGATGCGATCCCGCAGGTAGTCCGCGACATGTTCGATGAGCTGGCCCATCGCCAGGCGGCGAGCCGCAGCGTTCAGCCGTTCCTCCTGGAACTGCCGCATCTGGTAGGTGAACCCCCTGCCCTCCTCACCGATGCGGTTGCGCTTGGGCACGCGCACCTCGTCGAGGAAGAGTTGTGCGGTATCGCTGGACCACATACCGAATTTGCGGATCTTCTGGCGCTCCACTCCCAGCCGGTCGCGCCCTCCAGGCGTCTCGCGCAACGGCACGATGATGAGGCTCTTGTTGCGGTGCGCCTGATCGTCCGAGGTATTGGCAAGCAAACAGACCCAGTCGGCCTCCACGCCGTTGGTAATCCACATCTTGCCGCCCTGGATCACGTAGTCATCGCCGTTGGAGCGCGCACGCGTCTTGATTGAGGCGACGTCGGATCCCGCCCCAGTTTCCGACACACCGATCGAGACCACCACCTCGCCGGCGATGGCGGGGGTGAGGTATTCGCGCCGCAACGCATCGCTGCCAAAGGCTGCGAGCGCAGGCGTCGCCATGTCGCTCTGCACCGAAAGCGCCATGCCGACGCCCTGCGCCTTCATGTAGCCGAGCGCCTCGCCGGCGGCGAGCGCATAGGAAAAGTCGAGGCCGCTGCCGCCATAAGCCTCGGGCTTGGTGATGCCGAACAGGCCGAGCGCCGCGGCCTTGCGAAACAGTTCGCGCGACGGGAAGCCCTCGGCCTCCTCCCAGTCGTCCACATGGGGGTCGATCTCCTCCCTCACGAAGCGGCGGACGCTGTCCATCAGGCTGTGATGATCCTGCGTATACGGCATTGTTTTCCTCGCCTCGTTAGCGCGGTGGGCGATGACTTTGATCCCCCGGTTGCCGGGTAGCCGGGGGATTGGCACCAGAGGCTACCCGAGCAGCCGCCCGATCACCCGCGCCGTGTAGTCCACCACGGGAATGATCCGGCCGTAATTGATCCGAGTCGGGCCGATCACGCCGATGGCGCCGACGATGCGGCCGCCCTCGCTGCGGGCCGGGGCGACCACCATCGAGACGCCGGTGTTGCCGAACAACCCGCTCTCGGCGCCGATGAAGATGCGCACGCCGTCGGATTGCTCCGCGAGCTCCAGCAGGCGGAGCATGGTCTCGTGCGTCTCCAGCCGCTCGAACAGCGACTGGATCGCGGCGAGGCGCTCGATCTGCGTCACGTCCGAGAGCAGCCGCGCCTGGCCGCGCACGATCAGGCTGCCGCCACGGCCCTCGCCGGTCCAGGTGGCGAGCCCCGCCTCGACCACCAGCGCGGACAGCGCGTCGAGCTGGGTGCGGTCCTCGGCCATCTCCTCGGCGACGATGCGGCGCAGCTCGGTCAGCGGCCGGCCGGACAGTCTCGCGTTGAGGAAATTGCTCGCCTGCTGCAGGGCCGAGGGCGGCAGGCCGGGCGGCGTCTCGATCACCCGGTTCTCCACGTGCCCGTCGGCGTTGACCAGGATCACCAGCGCCCGCCCCGGCCCGAGCGGGACGAATTCGATGTGCCGCACCGCGCCCTCGGATTTCGGCGCTAGCACCAGCCCGGCGGCCGCGGACAGGCCGGACAGCATGAGACTGGCCTCGGCGAGCGTGTCCTCTAGGCTGCGTCCACTGGCGGCCAGCGCCGCGCCGATGGTCTCGCGGTCCTCCTCGGCCAGCTCGCCGAACTGTAGCAGCCCGTCCACGAAGAGCCGCAGGCCGAACTCGGTGGGCAGCCTTCCGGCCGAGGTGTGCGGCGCGAACAAGAGGCCGGCGTCGGTGAGGTCCGCCATCACGTTGCGGATGGTCGCGGGCGACAGCGCCATCGGCAGTCGGCGCGACAGCGTGCGGCTGCCGACCGGCTCGCCGGTTTCGACATACTGCTCCACGATCTCGCGGAGCACGGCCGCCGAGCGCGCATCCAGCGGCGGAGGCACCCCGGCACCGCGCCCCAGGCCGCGTGTCGCGTTCGGCGTGTTCAAGGGCTTGTCCATCGGGCTTCACCGCCGAACGTAGGTAGCGGCGCAACCCGCGTCAATGAAACCGGCCGGCCTCCGACGCGGTCGGAGTGCATCTTGCTCCCCCCACCCACGTCAGCCGTCTCACACCTCAAGACGGCGGTGCGCCGGATGCTTGAACCCGGCCATCCGCGCCGCCAGGATCACGCGTAGGCACTGGAGACTGAGCCATGAAGATCGCGATCCTTGGCGCCGGCAATGTCGGTGGCGCGCTGGGCAGGTCCTGGGCGCGAGCGGGACATGACATCACGTACGGTGTGCCGGACCCGTCCGGCACAAAATACGCCGCCATCACCGCCGCGGCCGGCGGGGCGCGCGTCACCACCGTCGCCGAGGCGGTGAGCGGCGCCGACGCGGTCGTGCTGGCCGTCCCGTTCGAGGCGGTGGAAGCCGCGCTGGCAGCGTGCGGGGATCTCGTCGGCCGCATTGTCATAGACGCCACGAACCCGCTCAGGATGGGTCCGAACGGGCTCGAGCTGTCGCTCGGCTTCACCAGCTCGGGCGGTGAGCAGGTCGCGCAGAGGGCGCCCGGCGCGTCGGTCTACAAGACGCTGAACCAGGTCGGCTTCGAGGTGATGGCCGACAGCAGCGGCTACGCGGATCGGCCGGTCATGTTCGTCGCCGGCGACGACGAGAGCCGCAAGCCGACCGTCATGGCGCTGGTAGAGGATCTCGGTTTCCGCGCGGTCGACGCGGGCGGGATCGCGCTGTCTCGCCTGATCGAGCCGTTCGCCATGTTGTGGATCCACATGGCGCTCAACCGCAAGATCGGCCGCGACAACGCGTTCGCCTATCTCGCGCGCGGGTGATTCGCGCCCCTGCGCGTCAGCGCATCTTGGCCATCAGTTCTTCGCGCCAGCGCAGCGAGGCGGCGACCTCGAAGGCGCGGCCGGTGCGCGTGTCCATGATCTCGGGTTCCACGTCGGGGTCGATCGCGGCGAACAGGCGCACGCGTTCGAGCGCCGTCTCCGCGTCGTCGTACCGCCCGACCGGCCTGCCGTTGAGGCGAAGTTCGTACATGGCCAACCCCCATCGCTCGCTCCGACCCGGCATGCTGTCCGGACGGATGATGCGTGTATACTTATAGTCCAAACCGAGTGGATTGATCGCTCACATTGGCGGGTATCGGCGACTAGCTTCGTGCGATCTCCTGCCACAATGCCCGCGTCGCGCCACCGGGATCGTCCTCGACGCGGCAATTCTCATTGAGAATCAACGTCGCGCGCCGCTCCACTGTGTACGCCGGCCAGTGCGGGATGCCCGAGTGATCCGGCTTGCCGGTGCGCGCGAAGGCCGCCCAGGTGCCGGCCATCTGCCCCGCGAGGACAAGAGCCTGCTCGTTGCGGTCGGTCGGCGCCAGCAGATGCACCGTCTCGAAGGTAAACGGCACGTCCATCGCGTGCGGCGATTTCAGCCGGCCGCCGAACGCCGGCGTCTCCCAGGCGAAGGAATACATGTAGGTCGCAGCACGGGATTTGCGCGCGCGACGCTCCGCCATCGTCAGCGAGCGGATGCGGAAGTTGCAATCCGTCAGCGTGGCGATCAGCCGCTCCGCCGGGACTCATGCCCGGATGGACGCGCCGATACGTCTCGATGACGCGGTCCGTGTGCACCCCCGCGACGGCTTCAACGCGCTCGCGCAGCTCGCTCTCGGTGAGCGTGTCCTCCCACACCTTGTCGTCCTGCGACAGGAACAGCGACGCTTCGTCCTTGGTGTCGCCAACCAGCAGGGGAATGTCGTCCGACAGGTCGGGCGCGTCCGGCGCGAACGGGTGGCGCGGCACGATCGTCCCGTCCACCACCGGGCCGAACGGATAGCGGTCGAACAGCGGCCAGGGCGACGGCCCGAGCGCCTTCGTCGCGGGCTCGACCGCGGCGAGCAGGCGGGCCATCGGCAGGCGTTGCAGGTCCAGGAGCTGAGTGCGGCCAAGTCCGAGTTCCTTGAGCACGGCGTCGGTGAGCGACGCGGCGCGCTCGCGCTCGCGCAGCCGGATCACCGCGCCGCTCTGCACGACGGCGCGATGGAACAGTCCGCGCGCCAGCGGCATCGCCATCAAGGTGCTGACTTTTCCTCCGCCGCCCGACTCGCCGAAGATCGTCACGTTCCCCGGATCACCGCCAAATTTTTCCACGTTGTCGCGCACCCATTCGAGGGCGGCGATCATGTCGAGCGTGCCGGCATTGCCAGACGCCGCGAACTCAGCACCGCCGAACGGCGACAAATCGAGATGGCCGAAGATGTTGAGCCGCTGGTTGACGGTCACGACCACGACGTCGCCGCGCCGCGCCAGATTGGTGCCGTCCAGCCGCGCGCTGTTGGCCGAGCCGAACGAGAACGCGCCGCCGTGCAGCCACACCATCACCGGCCGCTTCGCGCCATCCCCGACGCCCGAGTTCGGAAGTTTGGGTGTCCACACGCTCAGCGTCAGACAGTCCTCGCTCTCCGGCGTGGTGTCGGGCGGGCTGGCGAAATGCTCGAGCTCGCGGCGGCGACTGAAGCCGACGCGCGATTGCGGCGACTGCGCGACGTAGGCGAGCGCGTCGCGCACGCCAGCCCAGGGCGCGGGCTTGCGCGGCGGCATGAAGCGGTTTTCTCCGGAGGTGTCCGCGCCGTACGGCACGCCCTTGAACGCGGCCACGCCGTCGGCCACTAGGCCGCTGATCCGTCCGTTGGTGGTCTCGGCTTCTGCGTGCATCCTCGCCTCCCCTGCCCTCTCGCCATTCGAGGCCAGCCCGCCGGGCGGGTCAATCGGCGCGCTCTTGGACCGCGCGACGCGCCGGTGCTAGCGTCAATGCGGGAAATAGCAGGTCCGAGAATGCCCGACGGCGTCACCGCACTCCCGCAGGATGGCCTTATCGCGGTGGTCAAGCGCGACTGCCCGACCTGCGTGCTGACCGCGCCGGTGCTGGGCGATCTGGCGCGCCGCGTCGGGCTTGCCGTGTTCACCCAGGATGACCCGACCTTTCCCGAGACGGTGGCGGAGCGGATGGACGACACGGCACTCGACGTCTCGCACCGGTTGCGCATCGAGATCGTGCCGACACTGATCCGCCTGCGCGACGGGCGCGAGGTGGAGCGCACCTATGGCTGGGATCGCGCCGAGTGGCAGCGCGTCGCCGGCCTCGACGCGCTCGGCACGGAGCTGCCGCGCGTTCCGACCTGGGTGCGGTGCGAAGAACATCGAGCCCGGCATGATCGAGCGGCTCAGGATCCGCTTCGGCGAGACCGGGCTTACCGCGCGCCACGTGACGATCGGCGACGGCGAGGACGAGATCGAGGCGATGTTCGATCGCGGCTGGTCCGACGGCCTGCCGCTGGTGCCGCCGACGGAAGAACGCGTGATGCGGATGCTGTCCGGCACCGCGCGCGACCCCGGCGAGGTCGTCGGCCTGTGCCCGCCCGACCTCGCGCCGGCCACCGTGGAGAAGATCGCGATCAACGCGGTGATGGCCGGTTGCAAGCCGGAATATCTTCCCGTGGTGCTCGCGGCGGTGGAGGCGGTGCTCGACGAGCCCTTCGCCATGCACGGCGTGCTCGCGACGACGATGTATGTCGGCCCCGTCGTGGTGGTGAACGGCGCGGTGCGGCGACAGATCGGCATGAACGCGCGCGGCAACGCGCTCGGCCAGGGCAACCGCGCCAACGCGACGATCGGCCGCGCGCTGCAACTGGTGATCCGCAACGTCGGCGGCGGCCGGCCGCAGGAAGTGGACCGCGCGACGCTCGGCAACCCCGGAAAATACACCTACTGCTTCGCCGAGGACGAGGAAAACTCGTCCTGGGAACCGCTCTCGGTGGAGCGCGGCCTGGCGCGCGGCGTCTCGGCGGTGACGGTGTTCGCGGGCTACGGCTTGCAAGGCATCGTCGACCAGAAGTCGCGCACGCCGGAGAGCCTGTCGCGCAGTTTCGCCGAGAGCCTCAAGGCGCTGCAGAACGTCAAGCTCGCGCCCGGCTGCGACGCGATCCTGGTGGTCTGCCCGGAGCACGAGCGCACCTTCCGCGAGGCCGGGTGGAGCAAGCGCCGGCTGTATGACGAACTCTATCGCCTGACGGAGATCCCCGGCGACGAGCTGGTCGCGGGCGCCAAGGGCATCGCCGAGGGTGGCCCGTCCTCGCTCGCGGGGAAGACCGTGGGAAAAATCCGGCCGGGCGGTCTGTTGATCGTCCGTGCCGGCGGCGGTGCGGGGATGTTCTCCGGCATCATCGGCGGCTGGGCCGCCAGCGGCGAGCGCGGCAGTATGCCTGTAACCAAGGAGGTAAAACCTTGACGGTGCTTCTCGATCCCACCGCGGAGCGAAGTCCGACGGTGCGGCCCCGCCTGCCCCGGCCGGATCGGCTGGACGGGCTGACAATCGGCATTCTCGACATATCGAAGCCGCGCGGCGACGTGTTCCTCGACCGGCTGCACGAGCGGCTCGCCGAGCGTGGCGTCGCGGTGCGGCGCTACATGAAGCCGACCATGACGCGCCCCGCCCCGCTGCAGCTGCGCCAGCAGATCGGCACCGAGGTGAACCTCGTCATCGAAGGGCTGGCGGATTGAGGCTCCTGCACGTCGTGCTGTACGCATGACATGTCGGATCTGGAAATTCGCGGCATCCCCTCGGTCGGCGTCGCCACCACGGAGTTCGTCGACGCCGCCGACGTGCAGGCGAAATCGCTCGGCTTCGACCCGGCCTATGTGTTCATCCCGCACCCGGTGCAGGACCGCACCGACGGGGAGCTGCGCCGCCTCGCCGACGAGCACCTCGAGGCGATCGTCGCGATGTTGCTCAAGGGTAACTGAGTTCCCCTCACCCGGCCCTCTCCCAGTGCGAGAGGGATAAGAAAAAGCCCTCTCCCCATGGGAGAGGATTGGGTGAGGGGCCGCGATGCAACGGGGAGGACACGACGATGACCAACGAAACCAAGCTCGGCCGCCGTGGCGCGCTGGCGCTCGGCCTGGCGGCAGCGGCCGCGACGCGTGCCCGCGCGCAGCAGCCGAGCGAGATGAAGATCGCCATGCTGGTGCCGCTGTCCGGACCGTGGGCGCGGCAGGGCATTCTCGAACGCATGGGCGCCGAGCTGGCGATCGACGACGTCAACCGCGCGGGAGGCATCAAGTCGCTCGGCGGCGCCAAGCTGAAGCTGGTCCAGTACGACACCGGCGACAGCGCCGAGAAGGCGAAGAACGCGGCACAGCGCATGGTGGCACAGGAGCCCGACCTGGTCGGCGGCTTCGGCTGCTGGCTCAGCACGTTCACGCTCGCGGCAACCGAGGTGACGGAGCGCGCTTCGCTGCCATGGCTGACCCTCTCCTATTCCGACCTCATCACCGGGCGCGGCTTTCGCTACGTGTTCCAGACCTCGCCGACCGCTCTGCAGCAGGCCGACGACACGGTGCCGATCGTCATGGCGCTGGCCGAGAAGACCACCGGCAAGCGGCCGACCAAGGTGGGCATGATCGGCGACAGCACCGCCGCGACCGTGAGCTTCCGCAAGGCGCTCGACGACCATGTCATCAAGGACCAGAAGCTCTCCGCTTGTCGTCAATGAGACCTACACGCCGCCGCTGTCGGACGCGACGACGCTGGTGCAGGCGGTGCGCAGCGCGCGGCCGGATTTCATGTTGCTGGGCTCGACCAGCGTGCCGGACGACAAGCTGCTGGTCGAGAAGTTCAACGAGTTCAATCTCGGCGCGACGCGGCTGCCGCTGGTTGGCAACGGCGGGCATTGGGGCACGCCCGAGCTGCTGAAGGTGACGGGACCGGACCTGCTGCAGGGCGTGCTGGTCGGGCTGGCGAACTGGCCGGGCAAGGATCAGGCGGCACTGTCGAAGCGTTTCGAGGAACGCACCAAGGAGCCGTGGTTCGGCCACGACTCGCTGTTCGCCTACGCGCACGTGATGATCCTGAAGGAGGCGCTGGAGCACGCCGGTTCAGCCGACCGCAACAAGGTCGCCGACGCGATCCGCAAGCTCGACATGACCGACGGGCCCGCCCTGCTGTTCCCCGGCCATCACCTGCAGTTCGACGACAAGGGCCGGCGCGTCGGCGCGCAGATGGTGATGATCCAGTGGCAGAACGGCAAGCCGGTGACGATCTATCCCACCGACATGGCCACGGCGCCGGCGATGTGGAAGGCGTAGACGCGGCTCATCGCGCCGAGGCCGCGCGCCACGCGGCAGCGAGCGCACGGTAGCCGGTCGCGGCAACGCCGGAAGCGGCGAGGCGATCCGCAACGGCGCCGCTGGCGAGCAGCGCATATTCGGCCGTGCGCCATTCCGCGTGGTCCGGCGCGATCGCCTCGATCTCGCCTGCCGTGGTCGCGTGCAGCGCGAAATGCGTGATGCCGTCCGGAAGCTCGCGGATCATCCGCTCCCAGCGAGACGCAAGTTCGTCGCGCGGCACGGGCAGCGTGCCTCGGCAATGGTCGATCACCGGCAGCCCGGCGGTGTCCAGCGCCGCGACCGTCGCGCGGTAGGCGTCGAGGTCGGGTGCCCAGGTGATCGAGCGCGGCAGCACGGGGAACAGCCCGTATCTCGCGCGCCAGCGCCAGATGTGCGGGCAGCAGCGCGGCCAGCATGGCGGCACCCATATGCGCGTCGATATGCGTGGGCGCCATGCCCGCCGCGAGGCAGCGCTCGATCTGCGCCCTGAGCTCGATCTCCGCCGCCTCGGGCACGAGATGGCGGCGCAGGCTCGCCACGTCGCGCCACATGTAGCCGTCCGCGTCGATCAGGCCGGAGGTGCTGGCTCGTCGTCGAGACCGGCGACCAGCGATAGTGCCGCCATTCGCTGGTCAAGGTGAGATGCACGCCGAGATCGAGCGACAGGTCGCCCGCCGCAAGCTCGGCGATTTCGCGGAACCACGGGCACGGCGCCATGACCGAGCCGCACGTCACGCGGCCGCGACGCGCCAGTTCCAGGAACGCCTGGTTCGCGCCGTGGCTGCTGCCGAGGTCATCCACGTGCAGGATCGCCGTTCGCATCGGTTGCGGGCTCCGTCAGCGGTTCCGCCCATGCTGGCGCGCCGGGCGCGACTGCGCCAGACTGGCCGCACCACCGAGCGAATGGAGCGAAGCGATGATCACCAAATTCGTCACCGTCTATCCCGGCCATATCGACATGCCCGATCGCGGCCAGGACGCGACCCCGGCGAACGAGCGCCGCTTCTCCAACGAGCAGCTCGCCGGCGTGTTCGACAAGACCGAGGCGGTCGCCAAGACGATGGATCGGCTGGGCTACGACACGCTGTGGCTCGCCGAGCATCATTTCCAGCACGAGGGCTACGAGGTCATTCCCAACCTGCTGATGGTCGCGGTGCATCTCGCGCATGTCACCAAGCGGCTCAAGATCGGCTGCGGCTTCAACATCGCGCCGATGTGGCATCCGCTGCGGCTCGCCGAGGACTACGCGGTCGCCGACATCCTCACCAAGGGACGCACGGTGTTCGGCCTTGGGCGCGGCTATCACACGCGCGAGGTCGAGACCTTCGGCGCCCGCTGCGCGACCAGCCCGCCAACCGCGAGTTGTTCGAGGAGCAGGCGGAGATCATCTTCAAGGCGTTCGACCAGGAGAGCTTTTCGCACACGGGGCAAGCACTACATGCTGCCGCCGGACGTGCCGTATCGCGGCTACGATCTGAAGGAGATCACGCTGGTGCCGCGGCCGATCCACCGCCGCGAGTGCTGGCAGCCGATCGTCAGCGCGAGCCAGCGCGCGATGGATTTCATGGTGCGTCACGACATCAAGGGCGCGGTCGGCGGCGGTGCGGCGACGATGGCGGAGGGCCCGATCAAGGCGTATCAGGACGCCGCGCATCGCGCCGGCAAGAACTGGCAGCTCGGCGAAAACCTCGCCATCGGCATCTTCTTCCATCTCGCCAAGACGCGCGAGCAGGCGTTGCGCGAGATCACGCCGCTCTACGAGGAGCACGTGAAGATGTTCGCCCCGCTCGGCTTCGTCCCCGGCCTCACGCCGCCGCAGGTCGAGGCGGTCGGGCGGCGCGGCGGCTGGGCGGCGGCGGACGTGCCGACGGTCGAGCATTTCATGAAGCTCGGCGCGTGGTTCGCCGGTACGCCGGACGACCTGATCGCGCATCTGAAGATCGCTGGAGACGCGCTATCCGGGGATGCAGCACATCAATCTCAGCACGCCGATGGCCACGCCGAAATCGGTGATGCTGGAGCAGTTCCAGTGGGTCGCCGAGCAGGTGATGCCGGCGTTCGGTGTGCGACGCTGCAGCGTACCGCCAGTTTGAACGACAGAACGACGGGAGGGAACGGCATGGCCGCCGAGAGATTGCTGACAGAAGAAACCAATGCCGCCGACATGGTCGCGCGAGTGCTGCGGCGAAGCCGGCATCGACATGGTGTTCGGCATCTCCGGCGGCCACACCGGGCGGATCTTCCGCGGGCCTGGAGAAGCAGCAGAACGGCATCCGCACCGTGCTGGTGCGCGAGGAAAGCCTCGGCGGCGTGATGGCGGAGGTCTACGGCCGGCTCAAGCGCAAGCCGGGCGTGCTGATCGGGCAAGGGCCGTGGGTGCTCGGCAACGGGCTGCTCGGCACGTTGGAGGCGCATCTGTCCAGCTCGCCGATGCTGCTGCTCACCGATTTCAGCGATCCGGCGAACCTGGCGCTGCACGGGCCCTACCAGTCCGGCACCGGCGACTACGGCGCATGGGACGCGCGCACCGCGTTCCGGGGCGTCACGAAGCAGGTGTTCCAGGCGCTCGAACCGGCCTCGGCGGTGCAAGCGACGCAGCTCGCGATCAAGCACGCGCTGGCCGGCCAGCCGGGTCCGGTGGCGGTGCTGTACAGCCTCGCCTCGCTGTCCGGCAATGTGGACGCTGAATCGGAGCCGCGCCTCTACGCCACCTCGCTCTACTTGCCGCCCGCGCCGCAGGCGGCGGATGCGTCGCTCGTCGCTGCCGCCGCGCGCGCGCTGGCGGCGGCGAAAAATCCCGTCATCATCGCCGGCAACGGCGTGCGGATCGCGCAGGCCTACGAGCCGCTCGAACAGCTTGGCGGAAACGCTCGGCATCCCGGTCGTCACCACCGCCGTCGGGCAAGGGCGTGTTCGCCGAAACCCACCCGCTGGCGCTCGGCGTGTTCGGCACGTTCGGCCTCGCCGCGGCCAACGCGGCGGTGGCAGAAGCCGATCTCGTGCTGGTCGTCGGCTCCAAGCTCGGCGCGTCCGACACGGCGCGCGAGAACCCCGAGCTGCTCAACCCGGCGCGGCAGACCTTCATCCAGATCGAGATCGAGCCGCGCAACGCCTCCTGGACGTTCCCCGCCGAGCACGTGCTGATCGGCGACGCCGCCCTCGTGCTGGAGCAGCTGCGCGCGGCGGTGTCGGACCAAGCGCCGGGACCGGCGCGAGGCGGGCGTGCAGCGCGTCGCCGCGCATCGCAAGCGGCACGGCTATTTCGACGCGCGACGCCTACGAGGCGCCCGGCACGCCGATCCATCCGCAGCGCATCATCGGCGAGCTGCGCCGCAACCTGCCGGCGGACGCCATCGTCACCTGCGACGCGGGCGAGAACCGCATCCTGATGACGCATCTCTATCAGACGCAGCGGGCCGGCGGCTTCCTGCAGGCGGCGGGCTCCGGCCCGATGGGCTTCGCGGTGCCGGCGGCGCTCGGCGCCAAGCTGGTGCATCCCGACCGCCCGGTGCTGGCGATCTGCGGCGACGGCGGCTTCGGCATGTCGATGAACGGCATGATGACGGCGCTCGAGCAGGACATCCCGATCGTGACGGTGGTGTTCAACAACAAGGCGCTCGGCTGGGTGCTGCACGGCGGCGGCCCGTTCGCCGCCGAGTTCCGCGACTTCGATTTTTCCGCCATCGCCCGCGCGATGGGCTGCGGCGGCGTGCGGGTGAGCGATCCCGAACCAGCTCGGTCCCGCACTCAAGGAGGCGATCGCGTCGCGCCGGCCGACGGTGATCGACGTGGTGACGTCGCTGCACGACATCACGTTCGCCGATATCACCTCGCCGCTGGCGAAGGCGGCGGCGCGTAAGTAAGGCGCGCTCACCCACCCGTCTCCCTCCGGGAGAGGGCTGGCGTGATGGCCTAGCCCTGCTGCACGACACCGCTTTCGTCAGCCGCGCGATCTCCCGCTCGTCGAAACCGTGCTCGCGCAGGATCGCCGCGCTGTGCTGCCCGAGCGCCGGCGCCGTCGGCGGTCGGCGCGCCGCTCTCGAACGGCGCGGCGCCGATCAGGTTTGGCATCGGCACCGGCTGCGGACGCCGGGATGGCTCACCCAGGCCACCGCGCCGCAGGCCGCGACCTGCGGCTGCTTGAGGAACTCGGTGTAGGTGTTGAGCTGCTCGTGCATGATCCGGTGCGCCGCGAGCTTTTCCGAGCATTCCCGTAACGTCAGCGATCGCGAGCAGCGGACGCACGATCGTCCAGCAGCGCCGCCTCGTTCTCGCGCCGCCCGTCGCGATCGCGAAAACGCGGATCGGCCGGCAACGACGGCAACATCCATCGCCGTGCAGAAGCCGACCCATTCGTGCTCGCGCGCGAGAGTGACATTGATCCAGCCGTCGCGCGTCTCGTGGATGCCGGAGGGCGGCGCCGAGGGCGGCGTGGCGCCGCCTTCCAGATAGGACGACATCATCCGCACCACCTGCAACGAGGCCGCCGCCTGCAGCAGGCTCGCCTCGATGTGCCGCCCGCGCGGCTCGTGCTGGCGCGCGAACAACGCCGTCGCGATGGCGGAGTAGGCGTAGATCGCCGTGCTCATGTCGATCGCGATGATCGGGATGCGGTGCGGCAGGCCGTCCTCGCCCTTGTTCTCCAAGGTGAGGCCCGTGTAAGGCCTGCAGCACCGGGTCCATCGCCGGCCGCTCGGCGAGCGGGCCGGTCTGGCCGAAGCCGGAGACCGACAGATAGATGATGCGCGGCTCGCGCTCGGACACATCGCGATAGCCGAAGCCGAGCCGCTCGATCACGCCGGGGCGGAAGCCCTGCATGAACACGTCCGCTCCCTGCACGAGCCGCCACAGCACCGCGCGCCCGTCCTCGTGCTTCAGATCGAGTGCGATGCTGCGCTTGCCGAGATTGGCGGGGATCGAATAGGCGGTCTGGTCGTCGTAGCGCGTGCCGAGCCCGCGGCTCCAGTCGCCGCTCTCGCCCGTCGGCTCCACCTTGATGACGTTGGCGCCGTACTGCGCCAGCATCATCGCCGCGTACGGGCCGGCGACGCCCTGGCTCAGATCGACGACCTTCAGTCCGGCGAACGGCTTTTCGTAGCTCAGCTCTCCCCCCGGCCGGCCGCGCCGGCCAACTGCGGCGGCTTCCGAGGCGTGGCCCTTCTGGTGGAAATAATTGGCGCGATAGAACGCCAGCACGAGGTCGCGATACACCGCCGGCTCGTAGCGCGGCGGATTCTCCTCCGATGTGCAGCTCGGCAGGCACTCGATCACGCTGTCCGGGTTCGGGCTGTGGAAATACGCGATGGAATAGCGGTCGGTGCCACTCTCGTTGATGACGCCGTGCGGCGTCGAGAGGAACCGGTCGTTCGACCAGCGCCGCATGATGTTGCCGAGATTGATGAGGAACGTCCCAGGGATGATCGGCGGCGGGAACCACTCGCCCGACGGCAGCCGCACCGCCAGGCCCGGCACGTCGGTGCGCGCCAGCGCGGTCATGAAGCTGTTGTCGGTGTGCGGCGCCTGCCCGAACAGGTTTTCCTCGTCGGCGTCCTGCGGTGGGTAGTGCAGGAAGCGGCAGGTGGCGTGCGCCTCGTTGGCGAAAAACCGCGCAAAATAGTCGGACGGCAGGTCGAGCGCGACGGCGAAGGCGGGCAGTATTCGGTCGCACATCGCGCCGAGCGCGTGGAAATACGCCATCATGTCTATTCTGGCGCATCCCCGGCACGCCGTCGGGCCACTGGTTGCGGCCGCGCAGCTCGATCCCGGCGCGCACGTCGGGATGGTCCGCACCGCGATCGTGGCTGATGAAGAAGCTCTCGTTCTGGTTCGGCCGCGTCGCCTTGTGCACGGTCGAGGCGCCCTGCACCGAGGCGTTCATCGGCAGATAGCCGATATTGTTCCCGTTCAGCCGCAGCGCGAGCTTTGTCCTCGAGCGGCAGCGCGTGGAAGCGGCGCGACGCGGCGAAGCCCCGGTCGATGACCTCCTCCGCCACGCCATGATTGAGCGCGTAGAAGAAACCGACATGCTCGCAGGCGTCCCGCACCTCGACCGCCACCCGAGCCAGCGCGCCGGGCTCGCCCGCGAAGGCGGCCCGAAATCGATCACCGGGATCTTCGCCGCCGCCTCCGCGTAGTCCCGCACCGCGTGCTGCTTGAAGAGATGCATCGCTCACCCCCGATACCGCGGGCGGTGCCCCCGCTCACGGCGGCTGCGAGTGTTGGGCGCGGCCCGAAATCCGTCAAGCCGGCACGACTCGACTCGATTGTTGCAGGAAACCGCGGCGCGACCGAAGATGACCGGGAACAGCGAGGAGAGCGGACCCAGTGGCAAGCGGCGAGCGTGTTCGCGGCCGGCGCCCAACTCGTATCGCGGCGCTGGTCGCCGTGCTCGCGGTGCTGGCCATCTCCGCCGGAGCGGCCGGCTTGGACGGCGTGAGCCTGCCCGACACCGCCATCCTGGGCGGCACGGAGCTGCGCCTGAACGGCATCGCGCTGCGCACCTACTCATGGCTGCGCATCCGCATCTACGTCGCCGGGCTGTACCTGGAACATCCCGCCCGCGACGCCGAGGCGATCCTCCGCTCGCCGGAGAAGAAGCTGCTGGTCGTGCGCTTCATCCACGACGTCGGGGTCGAGGACGCGCAAAAGGCGTGGCGCGAGGGCTTCGACGACAATTGCCGCGCGCCCTGCCACCTCGCACCCGCCGACGTCGCGCGGTTCCTCGCCGCCGTGCCAGCGATGCGGAGCGGCGACCGCAGCACGCTGGCGTTCACCCCGGCCGGCGTCACGATCACGCTGAACGGGCAGAGCGTCGGCACGATCGCGAACCCGATGTTCGCAACGGCCGTGCTCGCCACCTTCATCGGCCCTCACCCGCCGACCGAGGGGCTGAAACGCGGTTTGCTCGGGCTCGGAGAGTAGGATGGCGTCGTGAAGCGATCAGGCCCCTGACGCGATCAGGTCGTGATGGCACGCGACGAACTGCCCAGGCGCGACCTCGCGCAGCAACGGCGTCTCCTCCGCGCAGCGCGGTCGGCGCGCGGGCAACGGGTGCGGAAGCGGCAGCCCGAGGGCGGCGCGATCGGCGACGGCGGCTCGCCGAACGGCACGTTCTCCGCCGGCCGCACGTCGGGATCGGGCACCGGGATCGCGTCCAGCAGCAGCCGGTATAGGGATGCGCGGCCGTGGCGAAGAGCCGCTCGGTCGGGCCGACCTCGCAGAGCCGCCCGAGATACATCACCGCGACCCGGTCGCTGACCGCCTTCACCACGGCGAGGTCGTGGGCGATGAACAGCAGGGTCAGCGCGTAGCGCGCCTTCATCTCCTCCAGCAGATTGAGGATCTGCGCGCGGATCGAGACGTCGAGCGCGGAGACCGGCTCGTCGCAGATCACCAATTCCGGCTCGAGCACCAGCGCGCGCGCGATGCAGATGCGCTGGCACTGGCCGCCGGAGAACTCGTGCGGCAGCCGGCCGATCACCAGCGCCGCGTCGAGCCCGACGGCCGCGAGCACGTCGCGCACCCGGCGCTCGCGCTCGCGCCGGTCGTTGACGCCGGCGATGACCAGCGGCTCGGCCACGATGTCGCCGATGCGCCGGCGCGGGTTGAGCGAGGCGATCGGGTCCTGGAAGATCAGCTGCATGCGCCGGCGCATCTTTCGCAACGCCGCGCTGCCGAGCCGGTGAGCTCGTCGCCGTCGAACAGCACGTGGCCGGATACCGGCGGCCGCAGTTGCAGCACCGCGCGGCCCAGCGTGGACTTGCCGCAGCCGGATTCGCCGACCAGCCCGAGCGTCTCGCCGCGCGCGATCCGCAAGCTGACGTCGGACACCGCGTGGATGGTCTTGCCGCCGACCGAGTATTCGACGACGAGATTCTGCACGTCGAGCAGCGGCGTCGCATGCGACGTCCGCCTCACGCCGCCCGAACTGTGCAGCGGGCGGAAGCAGGCGAACTGGTGACGCGTCCGCGCGTCAGCGGCGGCTCTCGCGGCGCGGCATGCGCCTCGGCGCGAGCGCAGCGCGGCGCGAAGGAGCAGCCGGGCAACCGGCGGGTCGGATCCGGCGGCCGGCCGCCGATCGCGGGCAGCGGCGTGTGCGGCGGCGGCATCGAGCTTCGGCAGCGCCGCCAGCAGCGCCTCGGTGTAGGGCATCCGCATCCCGTCGAACAATTCCGGCGTCGGCGCCCGCTCGACCACGCGGCCGGCATACATCACCGCCACCTCGTCGGTGCGGCCGGCGACCACGCCGAGATCGTGGGTGATCAGGATCATCGCCATGTGCCGCCGCCGCTGCTCGCGCGCCAGAAGATCGAGGATCTGCGCCTGGATGGTGACGTCGAGCGCGGTGGTCGGCTCGTCGGCGATCAGCAGCCTCGGCTCGCAGGACAGCGCGATGGCGATCGCGACGCGCTGGCGCATCCCGCCGGAGAGCTGATGCGGATATTGCCTCAGCCGCTGCTCCGGCGCGGGAATGCCCACCGACGCGAGCAGCTCGACGGCGCGTCGCGTGGCGGCCGCCTGCCCGATGCCGAGATGCTCCTGCAGCGTCTCGATCAACTGCGTGCCGATGGTCAGCACCGGATTGAGCGAGGTCATCGGGTCCTGGAACACCACCGCGAGCGACGGGCCGCGCAGTCGGCGCAGCGCGGCGGGCGACAGGCGCGCCAGATCCTGCCCGTCGAACATCACGCGCCCGCCCAGCTGCGCCCTCTTCGGCAGCAATTGCAGGATGGCGCGCGACAGCATGGTCTTGCCGCAGCCGGATTCGCCGACAACGCCGAGCGTGCGCCCCGGCGCCAGCGCGAGATCGACCCCGTCGACCGCGCGCAGATCGCCGCGCGGCGTCGGCAGCTCGACCGCGACGCCCTCGACCGAGAGCAGCGCCGTCGCCCGTCACAGCGCGCCCGGACGCGGATCGGTCAGCGCGCGCAAGGTGTCGCCGACCATGTTGAACGCCAGCACGGTCAGGAACATCGCCGCCGCCGGAATGAAAGCGAGCCGCGGCGCGATGTCCAGGCTCTCGCGCCCCTCGCCGATCATGATGCCCCAGCTCGGGGTCGGCGGCGGCACGCCGAGACCGAGGAAGCTCAGCGCGCCCTCGACCACGATGGTCACGGCGACGCCGAGCAGGAAGAAGGCGAGCAGCGGCAGCGCCACGTTGGGCAGCAGCTCGCGGAGCAGGATGCGCGCATGCGTCGCGCCCAGCGCCTGCGCGGCGACGACGAACTCGCGCCGCGCCAGCGACAGCGTCGCGGCGCGCGCGACCCGGGTGAAGGCGGGAATGCCGAGCACGCCGAGGACCAGGACGAGATTGAGGATCGTCTGGCCGAGATAAGCCGTCACCGCGAGCGCCAGCACCAGCGGCGGAAACGCCAGCAGCACGTCCATGCTGCCGACCACCAGCGCCTCGAACCGGCCGCGGAAATAGCCCGCGAGCATGCCGAGCACGCCGCCGACGGTGACGCCGATCACCGGCGCGCACAGGCCCACCGTGAGCGAGATGCGCGCGCCGTGGATCAGGCGGGACAGCTCGTCGCGGCCGAGCTTGTCGGTGCCGAGCCAATGCTCCGCACTCGGCGGCGCGCGCTTGCCAGCAAGTCCATGTCGGTCGGGCTCGGGATCGGCAGCACGTCGGCGAACACCGCGGCAGCGAGGACCAGCACGATCCAGCCGGCGGCGAGCACGAAACCGACGCCCGCCCGGCCGCCGCGCCGCCGCACCGGAGCGACGCCTCCGGCGCCACCGGATCGGCGATCTCAAGCGTGTCCATGTCGGATCCTGGGATCGAGCAGCGCGTACAGCATGTCGACGATGAAATTGATGATCACGAAGCCGGCGGCGACGAACAGCACCACGCCCTGCAGGATGATGAAGTCGCGCGCGTAGATCGCGCCGACCAGCAGCCGGCCGATGCCGGGCAGCGCAAAGATCGTCTCGACGATCAGCGCGCCGCCGATCAGCCGGCCGATATTGATGCCCGTCACCGTCACCAGCGTCAGCGACGACGGCTTCAACGCATGCACCAGCAGGATGCGCGCCGGGCGCAGGCCCTTGGCGCGCGCCATCGCGATATAGTCCTCCTGCAAGGTCGCGATCATGTCGGAGCGCAGCACCCGCATCAGCACCGGCCATTCGCCGAACGCCAGGGTCAGCGCCGGCAGCACGAAGCAGCGCAGATTGCCGAGCGGGTCCTCGGCGAACGGCACGTAGCCGGTCGCGGGCAGCCAGTGCAGTTCCACGGCGAACAGGTAGATCATCAGGATCGCCACCATGAACGACGGCAGCGAGAGTTTGCCGAACGCCACCGTGTCAGCGCGCGATCGACCTGCCCGCCTGGCGCACCGCGCAGACGATCGCCAGCGGAATGCCGATCACCAGCCCGGTGACCTCGGCCATCACCATCAGCTGCAAGCGACACCGGCAGCCGGTCGGCGATCGCGCCGAGCACGGTCTCGCCGGTGCGGAACGAGCGGCCGAGATCGCCCTGCAGCACGTTGCCAGCCAGTGCAGGTAGCGCTACCAGATCGGCAGGTCGAGGCCCATCGTGTGGCGCAGCGCCGCGACCTTCTCGGGCGTCGCCTGGTCGCCGAGCATCACGTAGGCCAGATCGCCCGGCAGCAGCGAGGCGATCAGGAAGGTCAGCACGGTGACGGCCAGCAGCACCGGGATCAGGTGCAGCAGCCGCCTGCCGACGAAGCCGAGCACGCCGCTATTCCATCCAGGCGTTCGACACGTCGATCACGCCGCTGTACATCTTGGGCACGCCTTGCAGCTTCGCCTTGGCCATCGCGTAGTAGGTGTTCTGGAACGTCCAGAACCAGGTCGCCTCGTGGTTGATGAGCCGGCTGATGGCGCAATAATCGGCGCTGCGCTCGCTCTGATCGGCGGTGACGCGGGCGTGCTCCAGCAGCTGGTCGAGCTCGGGATTGGAGTATTGCGCCAGGTTGACCGGGCTGCCGGTGTGGAAATTCGCATACATCTGCGGGTCGGGATCGGCGAGATCGATGATCCGCCAGGGCGTCAACTGGAACTGGTGCGTGAAGGCGCGCGGCACGATGGTCGCCTGATCGACCTGGTCGATCTCCATCTCGGCGCCGACCCGCTTCCACAATTGCTGCAGCACCTGCCCGTTGGCCCGTCCACGCGGCGTCGCGGTGAACAGCATCTTGAAATCCACCGGCTTGCCGTAGTCGGCGATCAGCGCCTTCGCCTTTGCCGGATCGTACGGCAGCGCGCCGTCATCCTTGCACTTCACCCAGGAGCCGTCGCCATACGGATTGGTCGCCGGCCGCGCCAGCCCGTTGGTGAGCGCCTGCGACATCAGCTTGCGGTCGAGCGCCATCACCAGCGCCTGGCGGACCCGCACATCGTCGAACGGCGCCACCTTGGTGTTGAACGCATACACCGCCGCGCCGGAGCCCGCATAGGTGAGCACCTTCAGCGCCGGATCCTTTTTCGCCTTCTCGATATTGTCGGCCTCGAACTCGTCGGCCCAGACGAGATCGGCCTCGCCCGATAGCAGGCTGGCGAAGCGCGACTGCGCATCGGGCAGCGGCCGCAGCACGACGCGGTCGAGATAGGGGTGGCCCTTGTTCCAGTAGTTCGGGTTGCGCTCCAGCACCATGCGGTCCCCGGCGGTCCAGGACTTCACGATGAACGGGCCGGTGCCGACCGGATTGCGGTTGTAGTCGTCGCCCTGCTTCTGGATCGCGGTCGGCGACTGCACGACGTTGTTGGAGGACGGCAGCGACAGCAGCGACGGCAGGATCACCGACGGGTCGCGCAGGTGGAACACCACCGTCAGGTCGTCGGCCGCCTCCACGCTGATGATAGCCTGGATGTAGAAGGCGCAGCGGCAGTGGTTGGCCGGATCCTTCTGGCGGGCGAAGTTCCACGCCACCGCCTGCGCGTTGAACGGCGTGCCGTCCTGGAACGTGACGCCCGGCCGCAGCTTGAACGTCCAGGTCTTGTAGTCGTCCGAATGGGTCCACGACTGCGCCAGCTTGCCCTTGGGCTGGCCCTTGGCATCGAGCGTGGTGAGCGTGTCGAAGATCAGCACCGCCGCGGATTCGGCCGACGTGTCGAACACGCCGACCTTCAGCGGGTCGAAGCCGGGAATGTCGAGTTCCAGGCCGACGGTGATGGTGCCGCCCGGTTTCTGCGCCTGGGCCGGGCCGGCGAGCATCGCCGTGCAGCCGGCCGCGAAGACAACGGACAAGAATGCGCGCGCGATCGTCGAAGTGAAGGACGTCACTCGTGGCTCCCTGGATGCGCACGCTCGTCGCGGCGTGCTGCCCGGCACTCTATGAGTTGCGGGCCGCCGAAACCAGGGGGACCGGACAGCGCGGCGCCGGGCGATCAGGCTGGCTGGAGGTGGGCCTCGAACGTCGCCTCCCACGATTTATCGGCGCCGCCGGATCCTGCCCTCGCGAGACGGTGCACGTGGAGCCGGTCGGGCGGCAGGCGGCGGGACAGATCGAGCAGATGCGGATGATGCGTCAGCACGATCACCTGCGTCAGCTCGCTGAGGGCCAGCAGCGCCTCCAGCGCCGCCACGGCGCGGGCATCGTCGAAGGTCTGCAGGATGTCGTCGGCGACGAAGGGCAGCGGCGGCGCGGTCGCGACGTGCTGCTCGATCGCCACCAGCCGGAGGGCGAGGAACAGCTGGTCCCGCGTGCCGTCCGAGAGGTCGTCGATGCGCCGCTCCTCGTCGGGGAAGGCGCGCTCCAGCGCCACCAGGTGGCGCGGCCCAGAACTCGCCATCGGAGACGCGCAGCCCGGCATAGGTGCCGCAGGTCAGTCGGCGGAATGTCTCGCCGATGCGGGCGACAAGCCGGTTGTCGCCGCCTGCCTCGACTTGGGCAAGACCCTGTTCGAGGAGCAGGGCGGCCGCCTGCATCACCAGCGCCTCCTCCAGCGCCCGCCCGAGTGTCGCGAGCGCGGCCTCGCCCTGGGCGGCGGCGCGCGCGGTCGTGTCGGCGGCGGCGAGCTGTTCCATCTCGCTCCGGCGCCGCTCGGCCTCGGCCGCCGTGGTCTGCAAGCGGGCGATCGCCTGCTGCTGGCGATCGCGCATCGCGTCGAGGGCGGCGTCCAGCGCGTCCGGGGCGATCGCGTCCGCCTCGGCGCGCAAATCGCCGAGCGTCTGGCCGCCGCCCGCGCTCAATAGCTGCGCCTCAAGCTCGTCGCGCAGCGCGGCCTGTCGCGCCCCCTCGGCGGCGAGCCGAAGTCGCGCCCCGGCCGCGTCGAGATCGGCGGCCCCGATGGCGGCGACCAGCGCGTCGGCCGTGGCGCGCGCCTCGCGCAGCGCCTCCGTTGCCTGCTCCTGCTCGGCCACAACGGCGTGAAGCTGCCGGCGTCAGTGCCTCGCGCTGGGTCGCCGCCGTGCGCGCGGCCGCCAGCAGCGCACGCAGACGCCCGGCCGCGTCGAGCGGCGTCAGTGACGCGAGAGACGGTGCCACCGCGGATGCGAGGGCGCTGGCGCGGGTCTCGAACGCGGCAATCCGACCTTCCATGCCGCGCACGCGGTCCTCCAACCCGTCTGCGTCACGCAACGCTTCGCGCAAGCGGGCCAGCAGGTCGAGTACGCTTCTGCAGTTCGGCCGGCGTCTCCTCGGCGGGGCGGCGGAGTGCGCCGAGGCAGGCGGCCCAATCGGATTGCCACGCCGCCTGCTCCCGCTGGCCCGCCGCCTGCTTCGCCTCCGCCTGGACGATCTGCCGCTCGATGGCGTCCAGCCGGGCGAGAACCGTGCTCCGCCGCGTCTCGGCCGCGCGCGCCTGCTCGATCCGGTGCTCCGCGTCGTGCAGCAGCGCTGGCAGATCGGCGGCGCCGCGCTCCGGGCGGCCCAGGGCCTCGGCGAGGCGGCCGGACCAGGCGGCGTGCCGCTCGGCGAGCCGGCGTTCCCGCGCGTCGGCCAGGGCGGCGTCCTCGGCGGCGGCCAACGCCCGCGTTCGCAGAAGCAGGAATTCGCGGATTTCCGACGCGGTGGCCTCTGTCGGGAAGCCGAGCGGTGCGATGGCGGATGCCCAGGCCGCTTCGGCCTCCGCCGAGAGCAAGGCGAGCGGCGGCTTCAAGCGCCTCCGCCTGGGCGAGATCGGCCTCTGCCGCCGCGAGGCGCAGCCGCGCCTGCGCGAGACGGGCCAGCATCGCCGCCTCGAGCACCCTGCGGTCGGCCACCCCGTCGGCCGCCGCGACTGCGCGCCCATAGGCGACCGGCAAGGGCACCCC
Source organism: uncultured Alphaproteobacteria bacterium (assembly GCA_963799825.1). GTDB lineage: Bacteria > Pseudomonadota > Alphaproteobacteria > Acetobacterales > Acetobacteraceae > JAFKFI01. Next base: position 473,098 of record CAWCYL010000004.1, on the reverse strand, counting down.
GCCGGTCCAGTCGGCGATCTCGGCCTCGGATACGGCCTCGTCGGAAAAAGCGGTGCGGAACACGAGATCCCAGCCGCGATCCCGGTGCGCCCGCGCGCGCGCAAGTTCCGCCGCGTCGGCCGGCACCTCGCCCGCCAGCAGGCGCGCAATCTCCGCGCCGGCCGCCGCCACCGCTTCTCGCGCCGTGCGGGTCGCCGTCGAACGCGCGTCGGCGTCACGCCGCGCATCGACCAACGCCTCGTAGGCGCGGTCGTAGTGCGCCGGCAGGTCGGGCGTGAGCGCGGCGAGTGTCGCCCGGCCCCCCTCGCTGCCCGGCACCAGCGCCAGCGCCGTGGCGGCGGCCTCGCCCCGTGCCGTCGCGTCCGCCGCCGCATCGTCCGCGAGCTGCGCCGGAACGCCCTCCGCGCGGATCTCGCGCAGCAGCGCCACGAGCCCGGCGGCTTCGGGCGGCGGTGGCAGGCTGTCCAGAAGTGCTGCCTGCTGCGCGCGGTCGGCGGCGTGACCGGCCAGGATCTCCGGCAGCCCGTCCAGCCGCCCGTCGATCGCCGTCCGGCGGGTCAACAGTGTTCGGGCCCGCACCTGCAACGCGGCATCGGGCAGCAGCTCGCCGGCCCCCGCTCGCCCGACCGGCGCGCGGAGGTCGCGCAGCAGGCGCTCGATCTCGTGCAAGGTCTCGGCATGTCGCTCACGCACCACGGGCAGGTCGCCCAGGGCCTGCCGCGCCGTCGCCGCCTCGCCCGCCAGCGCGTCGATCGCCGCCGCGCGGTCAAGCAGCGCCGCGTCGGGCACCATCTCGGCCAGCGCCTGCTCTACGCGCTGGCGTCGCTGCGCCCCGCCGCGCTCGGCGTCAGTCGCGCGATGCAGCGCCTCGCGGGCGGTCGCGAGGCGCGCCGCCGAGCTCGGCGGGCAGCACCGGCGCGTCCGGGTTGGCGGCGAGCCATTCGAGAGCCGCGTCGAGCCGCAGCAGCAGCGGCTTGGTCAGCCTGACGCGATCCAGCCGCCCTAGCTCCGCCGACAGGCCCGGCAGGGCGCGCCCCGCCTCGGCCTGCAGTTTTTCCAGCTCCGCCAGTTCGGCGGCCTGCTGCTGCCATGCCTCGGGCCGCAGCGCCTCCTGGCGCTTCAGCTTTCGCGCCTCCACGAAGGCGTCGAGCCCCCGGTAGAACGGCCGCGCGGCGGATTTGCGCTGCGGCGCCACGGCGTCGCGCGCGGCTTCGAGTCGCCCGCGCAGGTCGCGCAGCTTGGGCAGCCCGGAACTCGCCGACAGCAGCGCCTCGGCCAATTCGCCGCCGGTCTCCAGCAGCACCGTGCCGCCGGCGCGCAGCCGCTCGGTGTCGAGCGCGAACAGCCGCTCCAGCCGCGCGAAATCCGTCCCGCCGAGCAGGCGGTCGAGCAGCGCCGGCGCCAGCTCGGCGCCATCCCCGTCCACCAGCGTCCGGCCCTGGCCCTTGCGGCGGACCAGCCGGATCGGGGCGCCCGTCGCGCCGACCGCCTCGGCGCGGATCTGCATCCCCTTGTAGCCAAAACGAAAACCCATCGGGGTCTGCCCGCCGATGCCGAACAGCAAATCCCCGAACGCGCCGCCGCAACACCGACTTGCCCGCCCCGTTCGGCGCCACCACGAGGTTGAGCCGGCCCGGACCGGGATCGAACGGGATTTTCTCCCGCTCGAAATTGCCGTAGCGCTCCAGGGTGAGCGAGGTCAGGCGCATCCGCTAATGCTCCGCCAGGCGGCCGAGCAGCAGGTCGCGCGCCTGCTCCAGCAATTCCTCCGGCATCTCGCCCGCCGCGAGCCGCACCGCCGGATGGCGGGCGCCCAGCGCCTCGCGCAGGCCGCTCGCCTTGTCCAGCATCGCCCCCGCGTAGGTTCGCAGCGCCGCGCCAAGTGTCGCCGCGTCGGCCGTCTCGATGGCGCGGACCAGATCGCCAGGGGCGCCGGGTTGCGCCCGCATCGCCGCGCGCTCCAGCGCCGGCCGCGTCGCCACCTGCACCAATTCCAGCCAGACCTGATCCGCGTCCGCCACCGCCAGCAGCTCGGACCGCACGCGCTGCGACGTCTCGCCAAGATCGCCGGCGAGAGCGGCGTGAGCGGGCGAGCCGCCAATCAGCACCACGCGCAGGGCCAGCAGCCGCCCATCCGCCTCACCCGCCACGCACATCAGCCCGCGGCGCACGGTCACGAGGGCACTTTCCAGGTCGGGCGAGCCGGTGAGGTCGATCTCCAGCCGCCGCCAGCGCACCACGTCGAACGGCACGTGCGCGACGGTCGCACGGCGGTCCTTGACCGTCACCAGCGTGCCGCCCTTGGCGCCCGCCTCGTTGATGTGCCGCCCCTGCAGATTGCCGGGAACACGATCCACGGATCGGGGTGCAGCTCCTCGCGGGCATGGACGTGGCCCAGCGCCCAATAGTCGTAACCGTGCGCCACCAGCTGCTCGACGGTGCACGGCGCATAATTGTCGTGACCGTCCCGGCCGGTGGCGGCGGTGTGCAGCAGGCCAATGTTGAACAGGCCAGAGCGCGGCGGCGGGTAGTCGCGCGCGAGATTCTCCAACGCCTTTCTGTCGTGAAAGCTCTGCCCATGCACCGCGGCGCCGATCTCCGGCAGTTCGACGGTCTCGGGTTTGACAGGGGAGAGCAGTCGGGCGCCGTCGCCCCAGGCGATATGTCGGGTCAGCACCGAGGCGGCGTCGTGGTTGCCCCGGATGGCGACCACCCGGACGCCGGCGCGGGTCAGCCGGCCGATCTGCCCCACCAAGAAATGCCCGGTGCGCCAATCCTGCCAGTCTCCGTCGAACAGGTCGCCGGCGATGACCACAAGCTCAAGCTTCTGGGCAAGCGCGAAATCCACCGCATTGCGCAGCGCCAGCCGCGAGGCCGTGCGGATGCGCTCGGCCGGCGCGTCCGGATCGGCCTCCAGGCCGCGCAACGGACTGTCCAGGTGCAGATCGGCAAGATGCAGGAAACGGAAGCTGCTCACGAGGCTATCCGATGACAGACGGGCCGCCTGTCTACGATGGATGCCCCGAAGTCTCGCGCAGCGTTCCTCACGGCCAGGATGGTGCCGACGCACAGATTTGAACTGTGGACCTACTGATTACGAATCAGTTGCTCTACCACTGAGCTACGTCGGCGGCCGGCGCGGGGTATAGCGCCCGTCACGGTAGAAGGGCAACTGGCATTCAGCGGTTCCACCGCAAGGCATCAGAGCAGCAGGCAGGCTTCGTCGAAGGCGAAGCGCGGACCCTTGGGGCGGACGCCCGCGGGGTCGCCGTGGCCGATATTGACCAGGAAATTGGATTTCCAGCCGCGATCGGTGAGGAACTCCGCGTCCACCTTGGCATTGTCGAAGCCCGACATCCCGCCGCAATCGAGGCCGAGCGCGCGGGCGGCCATGATGAGGTAGGCGCCCTGCAGGGTGCCGTTGCGGAACGCGGTCGCCTCCGCCAGCGCCTCGTTCTCGGCGTACCAGGCGCGGGCGTCGGTGTGCGGGAACAGCCGCGGCAGATGGTCGTAGAATTTCGGGTCGTAGGCGACGATCGCCGTCACCGGGGCGGCCATCGTCTTGTCCGTGTTGCCGGCCGACAGCGCCGGCCGCAGCCGCTCCTTGGCCTCGCGGGTGCGGAGGAACAGGAAGCGCGCCGGCCGAATTGTTCGCCGAGGTCGGACCCTGCTTCAGCATGTCGTAGAGCTCCCGCAGCGTCTCGTCGGAGACCGGCTCGTCGGTCCATTTGTTGTGGGTGCGGGCGGTGCGGAACAGCTGGTCGAGGGCAGCGTCGTCGATCGCCGGCATCCCTCAGATCTCGACCTGCTCGACGGCGACCACTTCCGGCACGTAGTGGCGCAGCATGTTCTCGATGCCGTGCTTCAACGTGGCGCGCGAGGACGGGCAGCCGCTGCAGGCGCCCTGCATGTGCAGCCGCACGATGCCGTCGCGATAGCCGCGGAACACGATGTCGCCGCCGTCGCCGGCCACCGCCGGACGGACGCGCGTGTCGAGCAGCTCCTTGATCTGGGAGACGATCTCCTCATCCTCGGGGTCGGTGTCCTCCTCGCCCGCGAACATATCGTCGTCGCCCTCGACCACCGGCCGGCCGGCGACGAAATGCTCCATGATGGCGCCGAGCACCTGCGGCTTGAGCGCCGGCCAGTCGATTTCGTCGGTCTTGGTGACGGTGACGAAGTCGCCGCCCAGGAACACCCGCGCCACGCCCGGCAGATCGAACAGCGCGCCGGCCAGCGGGCTGCGCCCGGCCGAGGCGGGGCTCGCGAAATCCGCGGTCGCCAGGCCCATCACCTCGCGGCCGGGCAGGAACTTCAAGGTCGCGGGGTTGGGAGTGCCTTCGGTCTCGATGAACATGGCGGCTGCCGGGCTCCAAAATGGGTCTGCGACAAAGTGGACCGGCGTGGTCCACTAAGCCGCTACATCGGCGGAGCGCACGGAAATGGCAAGGGGGTACGCGCCTTTTCGGTGCAACGGGACGGTCAGCCCTCCACGAACGAGCGGAGCCGCGACAAGGCGTCGTCCCATTGCGCCGAAACCGTGTCGAGGTACGACTTCGCGTCCGCGATCGGCTCGGGCCGGTAGGCGAAGTGGCTTTCGCGGCCGGCGCGGACGCTGCTCACCAGGCCGGCGCTTTCCAGCACGTGAAGGTGCTTGGTGATGGCTTGCCGCGTAAGCTTGGCGTCCACCGAGAGCTTGGCGATCGACCGCGTTTGCCCGTCGCTCAGCTTCATTAGCAGCGAGAGGCGGGTCCGATCGCCAAGGGCCGCGAATACCGGCGCCGGGTTCGCGGCGGGAGCCTGGACGCTAGGACTCGACATGGGCCTTGATGTTCTTGATCTGCTCGCCCCACCCGCCGTCGTTCATGCGGAATGCGTCCGCCCGGCGGTCGGCCGGCAAGGCATCGAAGCCGGATTCGACGACGAACAGCCGCGTCCCGCGCGAAATCGGCTCCAGCCGGAATTCGACTAGGGTGGGCGGCTCGCCGGAGTAATCCTTGCCGGGATCGACGGCATAAGGGTGCCACGTAAAGCAGAACAATCGCGGGCGCTCCATCTTCACGATCCTGGCCTCCCACACGAGGTGCCCGTAGCCGGGATAGGTGACGCGCCCACGTGACACCTCCCCGAGCACGAAAGGGCCCTCCAGCTTCACCCTGAACCATGCGCCGAATTCGGTGGCGTCGGTCAGTGCGCGCCAGACCCGCTCGATAGGTGCGTTCAGCGTGATGCTCTTCTCGATGCGATCGACCACAATGGCAACCTCTTAGTTGCCTATTTTTGGCATCGAGTTGCAGAGAAGCGCAACCAAAAAGTTGCGTCTCACGGAGAGAGCCTCAGTTCAATCGGGCGCGCAGTTCCTCCATCACGGCGCGGGCGCGGTCGGCCGCCTCGCCCTGCGGCACCAGGACAAGAAACCGCTCGAAGCAGCGCAGCGCGGCGCTCACCTGGTCGAGTCGCTGGTTCATCAGCGCGGCCTCCCGCCACAACGACGCCTGGTCCGGGGCGATCCGCAGCATGTCCTCGGTGCAGGCCAGCGCGGCGCGCAGATCGCCGGCGCGGAGGCGGCGGATCTTGATGTTGTTCTGCAGCCGGAGCAATACTGCGCGCGCGCTCATCGGCTGCAACACGCCGGGGCGCAGCTCCGCGGCCTCGCCCTCCACCCGCTTGAGCAGCGCGCGCAGCTCGCGGGCGTCCAGCACGGCCCCGCCGCCGAACACGTCGATCACCGCCTTGGTGCCCTTGCCCTCGAGCGCGACGAGGAAGTGGCCGGGAAAATCCACCCCGTGGGCGCCCCAGCCGGCGGCGCGGGCGCAGTGCAGCCAGAGCACGCCAAGCGCCACCGGCAGGCCGCGCCGGCGTTCGGCGACGCGGATCAGGTTGGCGTTGGCGACGTCCTCGTAGGTGTCCGTGTCGCCACGATAGCGATACCGGCTCGCCAGCAGATGCGCCAGCGCATCCGCCCGCGCCGACAGATCCCCCTCGGCGACCTCGGACGCCAGGGCCACGGCGTCACGCGCGAGGTCGGACAGGTGCGTGCGGGCAGCGCGCCAGTCGGCGTCGGGCGCGTCAACGCGCGCGAGCTGCAACGCCGCGTCGGCGATGTCGATCTCGATGTCGGGCAGCAGCCCGATCGCATCGAGTGCTGCGCGCGGGTCGCTCAAGCCGGATCACTCATGCAAGTCTTCCGTCGGACCCGCGGAACTTGGGCCTCGCCTCGTCCGGCCGCAAGACCGACTCGCCGCCGCGTTCGACGACGGCCAAACGGAAAGCGGCGCCCGAAGGCGCCGCGATCAAGCCGTGGCGAGTTGTGGGGAAATCAAGCCTTCCGGCGACGGGCCAGGCCCAGGCCGAACAGGCCGGTGCCGAGCAGCGCCAGCGAGATCGGCTCCGGGACGGGGTGGCCGGAGATGCAGGCGGTGGCGTTGGAGCAGTAGGCCACCGTATGGTTGTCGGATTCGTAGTTGCCGACGTTGGGGTTCTCGGAGATCCGCACCTGGTCGAAATAGCCGCTGGTGTCGACGAAGTTAACGAAAGCGAACGGCTCCCCGGCGTCGTCATGCCAGGAAGGCCGCGTTCGGGTTGCCGCAATAAGGGTTCGCGCCGCTGCACGGGCCAAGGGCGGCCACGAGGTCGGCCGGCGTGTAGGTGCCGACCTGGACGCCGCCGCGATAGAACACTGCCTGGTTGCCGCCATCGAGTGCCGACAACCAGTAGCCGAAGTAGTTGACGCCCGGCACGCCGTTGGTCGCCAGGCTGATCGTGTAGCCGGCGGAGCCGCCGATCGCGTTGGCGTATTTGCCGATGCCACCGGCACCGCCGTACTGGTCGGCCGGGCTGATCACCGCACCGGACGAATACGTCCCGGTGATCTTGCCGCCAGTCCCGTAGTCGGTGGTGAAGCCGCCCGAGCCCAGCGGCAGAGCGTTGAAGGTCTCGGTCCCCAGGACGTTCGCGTTGCCCACGACGATCGCCGCCGGGGTCTGCACGGTCGGCGCGCCATAGGTCACAGCGAAGACGTCCGCCTTCGCGGCATGGCCGATCAGGAGCGCCCCAAGCATGGCTCCCGCGATCAGCTTGGCCGAGCGAGTGGCCGGGTTGGACAGAATGCTCATCAGTTTGCTCCTCAGCTTCCCGCGACGATTGCAGCGGCGGGTGTCTAAGGAATGAGACGCAAGCGATGTGCCAGCTAGAGTTTTCAGTGAGTTATCGGGAATCCGCCAGGTGCTGTGTAAGATTTTCCGACAGCGGGAGCGGAATAACGGGGCGGAAGGCCGGCGAGCCTCCCGCCCCAAGCCTCATTCGGCCGCCGTTTCCGGGAGATAGAGCGCCTTGCCCTTGTCGCGGAATTCCTCGCTCTTGGCCGCCATTCCCGCCATGCGCTCGGCATCCGCGCGGATGTCCTGCGTGATCTTCATCGAGCAGAATTTCGGCCCGCACATCGAGCAGAAATGCGCCACCTTGTGGGCGTCCTTGGGCAAAGTCTCGTCGTGGAACTGGCGCGCCGTGTCGGGGTCGAGCGAGAGGTTGAACTGGTCCTGCCAACGGAACTCGAACCGCGCCCGGCTCACCGCGTCGTCGCGCAGCCGGGCCGACGGATGGCCCTTGGCGAGATCGGCGGCGTGGGCCGCGATGCGGTAGGTGATCACGCCCACCTTCACGTCGTCGCGGTTGGGCAGGCCGAGATGCTCCTTCGGCGTGACGTAGCAAAGCATCGCCGTGCCGAACCAGCCGATCATCGCCGCGCCGATCGCCGAGGTGATGTGATCATAGCCGGGGGCGATGTCGGTGGTGAGCGGGCCGAGGGTGTAGAACGGCGCCTCGCCGCATTCGCGCAGCTGCTTGTCCATGTTGACCTTGATCTTGTGCATCGGCACGTGGCCGGGGCCCTCGATCATCACCTGGCAGCCTTTTTCCCACGCGATTTTTGTCAGCTCGCCGAGGGTCTCCAGCTCGGCGAACTGCGCGGCGTCGTTGGCGTCCGCGTTCGAGCCGGGACGCAGGCCGTCGCCCAGGGAGAACGAAACATCATACTTGCGCATGATGTCGCAGATCTCGTCGAAGCGCTCGTAGAGAAAGCTCTCCTTGTGGTGTGCCAGGCACCAACGCGCCATGATCGAGCCGCCGCGCGAGACGATGCCGGTAACGCGCTTGGCGGTCAGCGGCACGTAGGGCAGCCGCACGCCGGCATGGATGGTGAAGTAGTCCACGCCCTGCTCGGCCTGCTCGATCAGCGTGTCCTTGAACACCTCCCAATCGAGCTTGTCGGGCTCGCCGTCGACTTTTTCGAGCGCCTGATAGATCGGCACGGTACCGATCGGCACCGGCGAATTGCGCAGGATCCAGCCGCGGATGTTGTGGATGTTGCGCCCCGTCGAGAGGTCCATCACCGTGTCGCCGCCCCAGCGGATCGACCACACGAGTTTTTCGACTTCCTCGGCCGCACCCGAGGTCACGGCGGAGTTGCCGATGTTGGCGTTGATCTTGACCAGGAAGTTGCGGCCGATGATGACCGGCTCGAGCTCCGGGTGGTTGATGTTGGCGGGAATGATCGCGCGGCCCGAGGCGATCTCCTGGCGGACGAATTCCGGGGTGACGAAGGCGGGGATCGACGCGCCGAAATCCTCGCCGTCGGCGCGACGCTCCTCGGCACCCGCGAGCATCTTGGCGCGGCCCAGGTTCTCCCGATGCGCCACGTAAATCATTTCTTCCGTGACGATCCCGGCGCGCGCGAATTCGATCTGCGTCACGTGCTGGCCGGGCTTGCCACCGAGGATCTGCCGCTCCGCCGGGCAGGGCGGCACCATCCGCTCCGCCGAGACGTGGCCGTTATCCTCGGGCTTGACCGCGCGCGGCGCGATCGTCGCGAACCCCCGCTTGGCGATCCATTCGCGCCGCACCGGCGGCAGCCCCGCCTCAAGGTCGATCGTGACGGCGGGATCGGTATAGGGGCCGGACGTGTCGTAGGTGCGGAACGGCTCCTCGCGCGCTGTCGGGTCGAGCGCGATCTCGCGGAACGGCACGAGGATGTCGGCGCGGCCCTCCGGGCTCGTGTAGATCTTGCGCGAGCCGGCGATCGGGCCGGTGGTGACCGTGTCGGGGCGGGCGGTGGCGGGTTTCGTCTGGACCGTCATGGACCTCTCCTCGCGTTCTGGATCGGAGCGGAGGAGGGTCGGGCGGTGTCGCGCTGATCCCGTCCCTCCGCCGGCATGACCCGGTTCAGGTTCAAGGGTCACCGCGCGTATGGCGGTATCTCAGCCCCCTGTCGGGACACCCCTCGGATGGTCGAACAATGGGCCGGTCGCCGCGATGCTGTCAAACGGCACGGAACGCTTCGGCACCGGCCGAAGCATCAGGGGCTGCGCCGGCCGATGCCCGGTCATACGTTGGGTGCAAGCGGAAGAGGAGACGCCGCATGAGCGGGACCGGAGGCATGGCGCTGATCGCCTCGCTGCTGGGTGAGCCGGCACGGGCGAACATGATGGCGGCGCTGATGGATGGGCGCGCGCTCACCGCCAAGGAGCTGGCCTACGCCGCGCATGTCTCGGCGCCGACCGCCAGCGGCCATCTCGCGCAACTCGCGCAGGCCGGGCTGGTGAGCGTGGAGCGGCAGGGGCGCCACCGCTATCACCGCATCGCCACGCCGCTGATCGGGCAGATGGTCGAGAGCATCATGGCCGTCGCCAACGCGACACCCGATCCGCGACCTCTGGCATGGCGCGGCGGCGAGGCGCTGCGGAATGCACGGACCTGCTACGATCACCTCGCCGGGCGGCTCGGCGTGGCGCTGGCCGACGCGCTGACCGCGCGCGGCGACGTGCGGTTGAGCGACGACGGCGGCGAGCTTTCGCCATCCGGGCAGGAGGCGCTGGGCGCGCTCGGCATCATCGCGGCACCTCGCCGGGGCCGCGTGTTCTGCCGCCCCTGTCTCGACTGGAGCGAGCGCCGCCCGCATCTGGCCGGGACCGTGGGTTCGGCGCTGGCCTGCCGGTGCTTCGAGCTCGGCTGGGTGGCGCGGATGCGCGACACCCGCGCGCTGGCGATCACCGAAGCGGGACGCGCCGGCTTCGCGGAGGCGTTCGGGGTGAGCCTCGCCTAGCGGTCACGCAGCGCGATCGGCACCAGCGCCAGCGCCAACCCGACATTGACCACGGCGGCGACGCAGAGGATCGCGACGGTCGCTTCGGTGCCGAACGCCCCCATCAGCAATCCGCCGAGCGACGGGGACGCCGCCTGGGCCACGAGCTTGGGCAGCGCGAGGCGGCCCATCAGCACCGCGTAGCCCTCGCGCCCGAACAGGGCGAGCGGCACGGTGCCCTGCGCGATGGAGCGGATGCCGCTGCCGGTGCCATACAGGATCAGCCCGACCGCGATCGCGCCCACTCCGGCCGCCAGGGTGCCGAGGCCGATGGCCACCAGCACCGCCGACGCCACGAGGCTCCAGATCGGGTGGCGTCCCCGCCCCAGCGCCATCTCGAGCACTCGGGCGCCCACTTGGCTCGGCCCGATCAGCGCGCCGAGCCCCACGGCGGCGGCGAGCGTGAGCCCGCGCGTCTGCAGCAGCGTCAGGAGCTGCACCGAGATCACCGTCATGATCATCGAGGCGAGGGTCAGGCCGGCGGCGAGGAGCAGGAAGGCGACGCGCTGGTCCGGCCGCACCCGGCCGGGCCGCCGATCCGTCGCGGGGGCGGGCTGCCGCGTCTCTTCGCGAGGCAGGCCGAACATGTAGAGCGGCAGCACGACGATGAGGGCGATCGCCGCGTATGCAAGGCAGGCGCCGCGCCAGCCGGCATGGTCCACGAGGGCGGCGCTGAGCGGCCAGCACACGGTGCTCGCGAAGCCGCCGAACAGCGTGACCTGGGTGATCGCCCCGCGCGCCTGCTCGCCGTAGATCCGACCGAGTGCGGAAAATGCTGGATCGTACAGCCCGGCACCCATCGCCAGGCCGATGATCACCCAGCCCGCGACAAACACCGGCAGTCGCGGCGCGAGGCCGGTCACGAGCAGCCCGCACGCGAGCAGCACGGCGCTGCATGCGAGGACCGGACGGCCGCCGTGACGCTCGATCAGCCGCCCGACCATCGGCGAGACGAGGCCAGAGACCAGCAGGCCAAGCGACAGCGACCCGATCACCCACGCGAGCGGCCAGCCGGTCGCGGCGCTGGTCGGCCGCGCGAGCACGGCGGGCAGGTAGTACCGAGGAACCCCAGACGAGGATCTGCGAGACGCCGATGCTGGCGATGACGACCAGCCTTGGCCGCCGCGTCATTCCATGCATCGCGCCCGTGTCGCCCTCTAGCCTACCGCGCATCGGGCCGCTTCTCCGGTTGCAACCGGAATATCTGCCCGCCGCGTGCGTCCGAGCAAGTGAACCACCGGCATCACTCATCCGCAGCGTGAGGAAATAACTTGCCCCGGATCGAACGCGCCTCCGCGTCGCCCACGGGCGGCAGCAACGGCCACGTCGCACCCCATTGTGTTGCGCATTTGCAACATGCCGGGGCGGCGCTGGTCGCCGTTCTCGTGCTGGCACTCGGTCCGCCGGCTCGCGCACAGGACGTCCACGCGGGAGAACGGGTCTTTCGCACGCAATGCAGCATCTGCCATTCGGCGAAGCCCGGCCGCACCGTCATCGGGCCGAGCCTGTTCGGCGTGGTGGGGCGGCATTCCGGGTCGGTGCCGGGCTTCCATTATTCGGAGGCCAACCGGCGGTCGGGGCTGACGTGGGATCGGTCGACGCTCGACCGCTATCTCACCAAGCCGCAACAGGTCGTGCCGGGAACACTGATGACATTTCCCGGCCTGCACGACCCGGAGCAGCGCGCCGACGTCATCGCCTTCCTCAACGGCCTGCATTGAAGGTCCGCACCCATGCGCCTCTCCGACCGCGCCCCTGGCGCCGTCGTGTTCCTGGCGATGCTGCTGCTCGGCGGCAAGGCCGGCGCGGTGCCGCCTTTCGCTACGCAGACCGGCCAGCCTTGCACCGCCTGCCATATCGGCGGCTTCGGCCCGCAGCTCACACCGCTCGGGCGGGCGTTCAAGATCGGCGGCTATACGCAGACCGGCGGCGAGGGATGGCAGTCGCACTTCCCGCTTGCCGCGATGATCCTCGGCTCCTTCACCGACACCGGCCAGAGTCAGCCCGATCCCGCCGCGGTTCATTTCGGACGAAACAACAACGCGGCGGTGGATCAGATCAGCCTGTTCCTCGCGGGGCGGGTGACGGACTACGCGGGCGGCTTCGTGCAGGGCACCTATTCCGGCATCGACGGCAGCTTCAAGCTCGACAACACCGATCTCCGGCTGACGACGCCGCTCGACCTCGGCGACAGCGAATTGCGGCTCGGCCTGTCGGTCAACAACGGCCCCACCGTGCAGGATCCATTCAACTCGACCTACGCCTGGATCTTTCCCTTCGCCTCGTCGGCACTGACGGTCACGCCCACGGCGCAGCCGCTGCTCGCGGGCGGCCTGATCGGCAACTCGATCGGCACCACCGCCTATGCGTGGTACGACCACAGCCTGTATCTCGAAGCCGGGCTCTACAACACCTACGGCCCGAGCCTGCTGAGCGCCGCCGGGCAAGCCTATGGTCCGGGCAGCACGGCCAACCCGGCGCCCTATGTGCGGGTCGCGTACGAATGGAACTGGTCCGGCCAGTCCGCGCAGGTCGGCGGGCTGTTCCTGCGCTCAAACATCAATCCGGCGGTCGCGCCGTTCAGCTCGGACGGATCGTTCGGCCATGACGATTTCACCGACTACGCGATCGACGCCGGCTATCAGTTCCTGGGCAATCGCACCTACGTCGTGACCGGCTACGCGATCCTCGCGCATGAGGAGCAGAACCTGCGCGGCACGTTCGGCATGGGCGGCGCCGCGAAGCCCGGCCATTCGCTGAACCAGGCGCGCGCCAACCTGTCGTTCTTCTACAAGGATACCTACGGGCTGACCTTGGGCATCGAGAATACCTGGGGCACGCCCGACCCGGTGCTCTACGCGCCCGCACCCGTGACCGGCAGCGCCAACGGCAAGCCCGACAGCAACGCCTTCATCGTCGAGGCGGACTGGATCCCGTTCGGCAAGCAGGATTCGTGGGCCGCTCCCTGGGTGAACCTGAAACTCGGCCTGCAGTACACGCTCTACACCCGCTTCAATGGCGGCACGCGCAACTACGACGGCTTCGGGCGCAACGCCAGCGGCAACAACACGCTGTATGCCTACGCGTGGATGATCTTCTGATCCGAGTCCGGCTACTCGCGCATATGCTCGAGCGCGCTGGCCATCGGCCGGCTGGAGATCTTCAGGACGCCCTCGAACGGGCTGTCCATCTCCAGGATCAGGAAGATGGCGCCGCCGATCGCCAGTGCGGACACCAGCAGCGCCGTCACCACCAGGGCGTTGCGCGGCGCGTTCAGTCCGAAACTCGCGAAGATCAGCGTGATCCAGGAGACGAGGATCACCAGGACGATCGGGCGCACGCTCGGACCCGACTGCTCGATCAGCAGCCAGCGTTGCTGCAGCAGCGAGTTGTTGATCTGCAGCGCCTGGTCCTGCAGCCATTTCTGGCCCGCGTCGACCGGCTGCAGCGCGCGGATCGCCTCGCGCACACGCTCCAGCATCGCGCCCGCCGCGCGGTCCTCCTGGAACGGCAGGCGCTCTCCCGATGGCGGCCAGTTGTCCGCCATCACCCGCTCGGTGTAGCGGCGCAGCAGCTCGCTCGGCTGGGCGGCGCCCTGCCCGTAATCCCGCAACGTCTCGTGCAGCAGGATCAGGTCGGCCGAGTAGGCGCGCATCGAATGGTCGGTCGTGTCGTAGGAGGTCTTGACCGTCGCGACCAGCAGGCCGAGCACCAGCGAGGCGAGCACCGACAGCATCCCGGTGGCGAGCCGCACCACGTCGGCCGTCTCCTTGGTCAGATGCCGCTCGGGCAGCACCCGGTGCAGCAGCAACCCGAACAACCCGCCGGCGAAGATGCAGGCGGAGACGATCAGGGCGACGATGATGGCGTTCAACGATGCGATCCCTCCGGCGTCGGGGTCGGCTCCTCCTCCTCGATGCCCTCCTCGGGACCGGCTCTCCTGAGCTGCCAGGGGACCGAGGTGACCGCGACGCGCGGGCCGCCGTAGCGCAGCAGCCGGGCCCGCAGGCGGCGCTCCCGGTTCGTGTGCATCAGATAGCCCCACCAGCGGCCCTCGACCAGTTCGGGCAGGACGACGGAAACCGGACGGCCGGGGAAACGACGCTGCACGTCCTCCACGGCGCGCAACAGCGGCGCGACCACGCTGCGGAACTCGGAGGAGACGAGCTCGAGCCGCGGCGGCACGAGGCCGGCGCGGACGGCCGGTTGCTCGACGAACTCCCGCCACTCCCGCCGCAAGGCGTCCTCCGTGTCCTCAGCGTCCGGTCCCTCGACCGAAATGACGTGCAGGGCGGTGACGTCGGGCGAGAGCCGCATCGCGTGCTCCAGCGCCTTGCGGGCGAGCCGGTCCCATCGCTTGATCGGCACGATCGCGACCGGCGGCGCGCGGATGTCGAGCGCGATCCGCCGATGGCTGCCGCGCAGGATGTGCCGATCGAGGTCGTCGTAATAGCGGCGCACCGCGCGCAGCAGCAGGATCGTGCACGGAATGACGATCACCGTCAGCCACGCGCCCTCGAGGAACTTCGCGGCCAGGATGACCGCCAGCGCCGTGCCGGTGGCGAGCGCGCCGAAACCGTTGATGGCGAGCTTGGCCCGATGGGCATGACCATGGCGAGCATGACCAGGGCCGGGCGAGCCCGCCGGAGCGTCGCGCAAGACGCGTCGCCAATGCACGGCCATGCCCGCCTGGGAGAGCGTGAAGGAGAGGAACGCGCCGACCGCGAACAGCGGGATCAGCCGGTCGGTGATGCCGTCGAATGCCGCGAGCAAGCCGCCTGCCCCGATCGCGAGGAACAGGATGCCGACCGAGTAGACCAGCCGCCGCCCCGGCACCGCGAAGGGTCGCGGCAGGAAGCCGTCCTCGGCGACCAGGTGACACAGCCGCGGGAAGCCCACGAACGAGGTGTTCGCCGAGAGGCAGAGCACCGCCAGCACGCTGCCGATCGTCACGTAATAGAGCCAGCCGCGGCCGTAGATCGCGCCCACCAGCTGGGAGAGCACGCTCTGGTAGCCGTCCCGCGTCTGGTCCATCGCCATGATGCCGTAGGCCCGCGCGACGTGGGCGATGCCGAGCAGGAGCAGGCCCAGGATCACCACGATCGCGGTCAGCGTGCCGTGGGCGTGCCGCACACGCGGCTCGCAAAAGGCACTGACGCCGTTGCTGACCGCCTCCACGCCCGTCATGGCGGTGCAGCCGCTGGCGAAGGCGCGCAGCAGCAGCCACAGCGTCAGCGCCCCGGCGGCCGGCGGCAGGCGCGGCGGCGCGACCACGGGCTCGGGCCGCCCGCCGGCGGCCAGCGCCTGGTAGGTTCCCCAGGCGAGGACGAAGCCCAGGCTGGCGACGAAGAGATAAGTCGGCACCGCCCAGGCGATCCCGGATTCGCGGGTGCCGCGCAGATTCACCAGCGTGAGCGCGGCCAGCACGCCGAGGCAGAGCCAGACCGTGTAGGCGTGCAGCGCCGGGATGGCGGAGGTCAGCGCGCCGACCCCGGCCGAGATGCCGACCGCGACGTTGAGCAGGTAGTCGATCATCAGCGCCGCAGCGGCGAGCAGGCCGACATTGGTGCCAAGGTTCTCCTTGGCGACCGATGTAGGAGCCGCCGTTGTTCGGGTAGGCGGCGATGGTCTGCCAGTAAGACAGGAACAGGATTGCCAGCAGCACCAGGATCACCCAGGTGATCGGCCCGATGGCGCCGAGCCCCGCCGCGCCCGTGGCCGCCAGGATGGTCAGCGCCGCCTCCGGGCCATAGGCGGCGGAGCCGAGCCCGTCGAGCCCCATCGCCGGCAACCCGGTCAGCACGCCGAGCTTGCTGCCCTCCGCCTCCCGGTTGCCGAGGGGACGGCCGATGAACAGCTTGGCGAGGGACAGGGACATGGGCGTTTCTCGTCAGGACCACGCGATCAACGCGGCAGTCCCTCGCGCGCTGCCGTCGCCAGCCGGTCGGCGCGCTCGTTCATCGGGTCCCCCGAGTGGCCGCGCACCCAATGCCACTCGATCTCGTGCTTGGCGCTGGCGTCCAGCAGCCGGCGCCACAAATCCATGTTGGCGACCGGGTCGCCAGCGGCGTTGCGCCAGTTGCGGCGGACCCAGCCGGTGTGCCAGCGGGTGATGCCGTTGCGGACGTATTCGCTGTCGGTGTGCAGGCTCACGCGGCACGGCCGGCTCAGCGCCTCCAGCGCAGCGGCGGCGGCGGTGAGCTCCATGCGGTTGTTGGTGGTGGCCGGCTCGGCGCCCGACAGCTCCCGCTCGTGGCCGCGGAAGCGCAGCACCGCACCCCAGCCGCCGGGGCCGGGATTGGGCTTGCAGCCGCCGTCGGTCCAGATCTCGACCGGCGGCTCGCCTTCGAGGAAGGTGTCAGAGGCCATAGGCGTGCTCGTCGCGCGCGGTCATGTGGAAGCGCAGGCGGCGGAGGAACTCGATCGGGATCCTTGCGCGTGACCATCGCCCCCGGCGGCGTGTTCAGCCAGTCGAACAGCCGGGTAAGCAGGAAGCGCAGCGCCGCCCCCTGGCACAGCACCGGCAGCGCCGCGCGCTCCCCGGCCGAGAGCGGGCGCACCGCGTCATAGGCCGCCAGCAGCTGCCTCGCCTTGGTGACGTTGAGGGAAAAGTCCGGCTCGAAGCACCAGGCGTTGACGCAGACCGCGACGTCGTAGGCCAGGAGGTCGGTCGCGGCGAAGTAGAAGTCGATCAGGCCGGAGACGCGACCTTCGAGGAAGAACACGTTGTCGGGGAACAGGTCGGCGTGGATGTGGCCGACCGGCAGCCCGGCGGGCCAGCCCTTCTGGATCGCCGCCAGCGCCGCGTCGAGCTCGGCGGCGAGGCCGTGCTGCACCTCGTCGGCGCGCCCCCAGGCACGCTCCAGCAGCAGCGGCCAGCCTTCCGGGCCGAGCGCGTTGGGCCGCGTCGGCGCGTAGTCCTGCCCTGCCCGATGCAGCGCGGCGAGCGCGGCGCCGAGCGGGGCGCAGTGCTCCGGGCGCACGCGGCGCGGCCAGATGCCGGGGAGGAAGGTGGTGATCGCGGCGTGCCGGCCGCAGAGCTGGCGCAGCGCCGCGCCGTCACGCCCACGCACCGGCAGCGGGCAGTCGATGCCGTGCCGCGCGAGATGCTCCATGAGCCCGAGGAACCAGGGCAGATCCGCCGGATCGACCCGCTTCTCGTAGAGTGTCAGGATGAAGTCGCCGGCGGTGGTGCGCAGGGAAAAATTGCTGTTCTCGACGCCCTCGGCGATGCCGCGGAACGCCACCAGGCCGCCGATCTCGTAGTCGGCCAGGAACAGCGCGAGCGCCTCGTCGGAAACCTCGGTGTAGACCGCCATCGCGCTCCCCGGGGCACGAATCAGGCGAGCGGCGCGGGCAGCTTGAACACCAGGTTCTCCTGCGTCACCCGCCGCTCCTCGACCGAGAGCACGAAGCGGTCGCGCAGCCGGGCGATCAGCTGGTCGACCAGCAATTCCGGGGCCGACGCGCCGGCCGTCACGCCGAGGGTGCGAACGCCCGCGAGCACCGCCCAGTCGAGATCCTCGACGCGCGGCAGCAGCACCGCGGCGCGCGCGCCGGCCCGCTCGGCCACTTCGCGCAGTCGCTGGGAGTTGGAGGAGTTCGGGCTGCCGATCACGATCACCAGGTCGCTGTCGGGCGCCACCGCCTTCACCGCCGCCTGGCGGTTGGTGGTGGCATAGCAGATGTCCTCGCGCGTCGGGCCGACGATCGCGGGAAAGCGGCCGCGCAGGATGGCGACGATCTCGGCGGTGTCGTCCACCGAGAGCGTGGTCTGGGTGATGAAGGCGAGCGGCACCGCACCCGGCGCGTCTCCCTTCGGGGGCGTGACCGCCCGCGCCTCCTCGGCATCCTGCACCAAGGTCATGGCGCCAGGCGGGAGCTGGCCCATCGTGCCCTCCACCTCCGGGTGGCCGGCATGGCCGATCATCAGGATGTGGCGGCCCGCGCCGAAGTGGCGCTCGGCCTCGCGATGCACCTTGCTGACCAGCGGACAGGTCGCGTCCAGATAGGTGAGATTGCGTCTCTGCGCCTCGGCCGGCACCGATTTGGGCACGCCGTGGGCGGAGAATACCACCGGCGCCTCGGCCGGCACCTCGTCGAGGCTCTCGACGAAGATCGCGCCCTGCGCCTCGAGCTGCTCGACCACGGTGCGGTTGTGGACGATCTCGTGGCGGACATAGACCGGCGCGCCATAGCGGCGCAGCGACTCCTCGACCACCCGGATGGCGCGGTCCACCCCGGCGCAGAAGCCGCGCGGCCCGGCGAGCAGAACCCTGAGCTTGGGCCTGGGGGGCTCGGGTTTGGCGATGGAGGGCTTGGCTTGCATGGACTCGATCGTGGCGTGAGGCCGCATCGCCCCTTTCGCGGGCCGCGTCAAGCTCGACTGGCGGTTGTCCATTCCAGACGCAGAGGATATGCCCGCCTCCTCGCCCCCGGAGTGTCCGATGCCCGCAGCGATGCCATCCGTCTCACCCGTCATCCAGCCCTTCCTCGCGTCTCTGATCCCTGGGGCCTGGCGGATCGCCCCAATGCTGCCTGTGGTCACGCTCCTGACCGCGCTGGCCGGCTGCGCCGGGCCGGTCACGACCACCTTTCCGCCCGACTGTCCCCATGCCGGCGTCCTGGCCGACGCGGCCGACCTGACGCGCTACCGGTCCGTTGGGCAGGACGCCGGCGGTCCGGGCACGGCAGGGCGCGACCTGACCGATATGGTGCTGGACGGCCAGATCACAGGCGTCTCCGGCGCCTGCACCCGCGCCTCCCGCCGCGAACTCGATGTCACCGTCGCGGTCTCGATGCGGCTCACCCGCGGCCCGGCGGCGCGCGGGCCAGTGAGCGACGTGCCGTTCTTCGTCGCCGTGACCGAGAACGGGCAGGTGCTGGACAAGCAGATCTACCACGTCGCCCCCGGCTTCGCCGCCAATGCCGACACGGTGCGGCTGACCAGCGACAAGGTGAGCCTCAATCTGCCGATCAGCCCGGACAAGCCCGGCTCGGCCTACGACCTCGTGGTCGGCTTCCAGCTCACCCCGGACGAGGTCGCGCTCAACCGCCGCCGCGGGCCGCGGTAGCCGCGCGACCTGTTTCCGTTGCGCGGGATGCCGCGCTGCGGCATGGTGGGCGGGTCCCGTGCATCCGGCGCGGGAGAGAGCGGGTCCGATCCGGGCCCGCCGCCGAAGGCGCAACCGGCCCCCGGAAACGCTCAGGCAAAAGGACCGCGCCGGGATCGAGGACCTCTGGAAAGCCGGAGGGGCCGCAGGGCCTCGCCGCACCGACGGAGTAAGGGACGCGCGCCGCCCGATCGGACGATCTGGCGGGATCGTGACCCGAATCTCTCAGGTTCCGCGACAGAGGGGGGTCGACGGGCGCCATCGGCGCGTTTCGGTGGGGCCCACCTGCCGGCGATGGGCCGGGAGGCGACCCTGTTGCGGAGCGGCCGATGGTCGAGAATGCCCTGCCCGACGACCCCTCAGCGGACGACGCTGGCGACCACCCCGCTCGACGCGCTGCATCGCGAGCTGGGCGCGCGGATGGTGCCGTTCGCCGGCTACGCCATGCCGGTCCAGTACCCGTCCGGCATCATCGCCGAGCATCTGCACTGCCGGGGCCACGCCGCCCTGTTCGACGTCTCGCACATGGGCCAGGCGACGCTGCAAGGCCCAGATGCCGCGGCGGCGCTCGAACGGCTCGTGCCGGGCGACATCGCCGGGCTCAAGCCGGGGCGCCAGCGCTACACGCTGCTGACCAACGAGGCCGGCGGCATCCTCGACGACTTGATGGTCGCGCGGCTGGCCGAGGACCGCTTCCTTCTCGTCGTCAACGCCTCGCGCAAGTCGGACGACTTCCTGCACATCGAGGCCGCGCTGCCCGGCGGCGTGCGGCTCATCCCGCACGAGGACCGCGCGCTGCTCGCATTGCAAGGCCCCGAGGCGGGCGCCGTGATGACGCGGCTGAACGCCCAAGCCGGCGCGCTGGGCTTCATGGCGCTTGCCTCGATGACGATCGACGGCATCCCGTGCACCATCAGCCGCTCCGGCTACACCGGGGAGGACGGGTTCGAGATTTCCGTTCCCTCCGAGCACGCCGAGGCGCTTGCCCGACGGCTGCTACGCGAGGGCGAGGTGCTGCCGGCCGGCCTGGGCGCGCGCGATTCGCTGCGGCTCGAGGCCGGGCTGCCGCTCTACGGCAACGACATCGACGAGCTGACCTCGCCGGTCGAGGCGGGGCTCACCTGGACGATCGGAAAACGCCGGCGCGTGGCGTGGGATTTTCCTGGCGCGCTCGCCATCCGCGACCAGCTCGAGAACGGCCCGCACCGCCGCCGCGTCGGCATCCGCCCCGACGGGCGGGCGCCGGCGCGCGCCGGCACGCTGATCGTCGCGGCCGACGGCACCGGCGCGGGAACCGTCACCTCGGGCGGCTTCTCGCCCAGCCTGAACGCGCCGATCGCGATGGGCTACGTCCGCGGCGACCTCGCCGCCGACGGCACCGCGCTGCACCTCATGGTGCGCGGCAAGCCGCTGCCCGCCCGCGTCGCCCCGCTCCCCTTCGTCCCCCACCGCTACGCCCGCTGAAGGACAAGTTTCATGCCCAAGCTGAACGCCGAGACCCGCTACACCAGCGACCATGAATGGGTGACGCTGGACGGCGACGTGGCGACCATCGGCATCACCGACCACGCGCAGGAGGCGCTGGGCGACGTGGTGTTCGTGGAGCTCCCCGAGCCCGGTCGCCGCGTCGAGGCCGCCGAGGCCTGCGCCGTGGTGGAGAGCGTCAAGGCGGCGAGCGACGTCTACGCGCCGATCAGCGGCCGCATCAGCGACGCCAACCAGGCGATCGTCGACGATCCCTCGCTGGTCAACCGCGAGGCCGCGAGCGGCGGCTGGTTCTTCCGCATGGACGGCGTGACGGAGGCGGAGTTCGACGCGCTGATGGATCACGCGGCTTACCAGGCCCATCTGGAGACGCTGTGATGGACGCGCTGGCCGATCTCGCGGCGCTCGAAGCATCCGACGGCTTCGTCGCCCGCCACATCGGCCCCTCCGAGGCCGACATCGCCGGGATGCTGCCGGTGGTCGGCGCGGCGACGCTCGACGACCTCGCGGCCAGGGCGGTGCCCGGCGCGATCCGCAGTAATCGCGCGCTCGACCTGCCGCCGCCGATCGACGAGGCCGGCGTGATCGCCGAACTACGCGAGCTCGCAGCGCGCAACATTGCCAAAAAGTCGCTCATTGGACTGGGCTATCACGGCACCCACACGCCGCCGGTGATCCAGCGCAACGTGCTGGAGCACCCGGCTGGTACACCGCCTACACGCCCTACCAGGCGGAGATCGCGCAGGGGCGGCTGGAGGCGCTGCTCAACTTCCAGACGATGATCTCCGAGCTCACCGGAATGCCGATCGCCAACGCCTCGCTGCTCGACGAGGCCACCGCCGCCGCCGAGGCGATGGCGATGGCGCACGCGCTCGCCAAGTCCAAGTCCGACGTGATCGCGGTGTGCTCGGACGTGCATCCGCAGACCCGCGCGGTGCTGGCGACGCGGGCGCGCCCGCTCGGCTGGCGGCTGGTCGATTTTGCGCCCGGCGATATTTCCGCGATCGGCGCGGCCAATCCGTTCGCGGTGCTGCTGCAATATCCCGGCACCGACCGGCGCGATCCGGCCGCTGGAGGCGGAGATCGGCACCGCGCACGAGAGCCGGGCGCGCTCGCCATCGTCGCGGCCGATCCGCTGGCGCTCGCGCTGCTGACCCCGCCGGGCGAGATGGGCGCCGACGTGGTGGTCGGCTCGGCGCAGCGTTTCGGCGTGCCGATGGGCTTCGGCGGCCCGCACGCGGGGTTCTTCGCCACGCGCGACGCGTTCCGCCGCGCGATGCCCGGCCGGCTGGTCGGCGTCAGCGTCGATGCCGCCGGCCAGCCCGCCATGCGCCTCGCCCTGCAGACCCGCGAGCAGCACATCCGCCGCGAGAAGGCGACCTCGAACATCTGCACCGCGCAGGTGCTGCTGGCGGTGATGGCGTCGATGTACGCGGTGTGGCACGGGCCGGAAGGGCTCAAGCGCATCGCGCGGCGGGTCAATCTCCAGGCGCGGCTGCTGGCCGGTTGCGCGGCGCGCGCCGGGATGCGGCTGCGCCACGAGGCGTTCTTCGACACGGTTGCGCTCGAAACTGATCGCGCCGACGCGCTGATGGCGGCGGCGCTGGCGGCGGGCTTCAACCTGCGGCGGATCGACGCCACGGGGGTCGGCATCGCGCTGGACGAGACGGTGACGCGCGCCGATCTGGAACGGCTCGCCGAGGTGCTCGGCGCACCTCTCGCGGCGGCGCCGGCCAGCATCCCCGCGCCGCTGCTGCGCGGCAGCGCCTTCCTCGGACAGGCGGTGTTCAACACCCACCACTCGGAGCACGAGATGCTCCGCTACCTCAAGCGGCTGGAGGACAAGGACGTCGCGCTGAACCGCAGCATGATCCCGCTCGGCTCCTGCACCATGAAGCTGAACGCGACGGCGGAGATGATTGCAATTTCTCTGCCGGGCTTCTCCGACATCCACCCGTTCGCGCCGGCCGATCAGACGGCAGGCTATGCCACGGTCATCGCGCGTCTCTCCGAGTGGCTGCGCGAGGCGACGGGCTTTGCCGCCGTGTCGCTGCAACCGAATGCCGGGTCGCAGGGCGAGTACGCCGGATTGCTGGCGATCCGCGCCTACCACGAGTCGCGCGGCGAGGCGCATCGCGACGTCTGCCTGATCCCGTCAAGCGCGCACGGCACCAATCCGGCGAGCGCCGCGATGGCGGGATTGCAGGTGGTGGTGGTCGGCTGCGACCGCGACGGCAACGTCGATCTCGCCGATCTGCGCGCGAAAGCGGAAAAGCACGGCGACCGGCTTGCCGCGCTGATGGTGACGTATCCCAGCACGCATGGCGTGTTCGAGGCGGAGATCCGCGACATCTGCGCGCTCGTGCATTCGCACGGCGGGCAGGTCTACATGGACGGCGCCAACATGAACGCGCAGGTCGGGCTCACCAACCCGGCCGCGATCGGCGCGGATGTGTGCCATCTCAACCTGCACAAGACGTTCTGCATCCCGCATGGCGGCGGCGGCCCCGGCATCGGGCCGATCGGCGTCGCCGCGCATCTCGCGCCGTTCCTGCCCAACCATCCGCTGCGCGCGGATGCCGGGCCGGCGAGCGGCATCGGGCCGGTCTCGGCGGCGCCGTTCGGCAGCGCGCTGATCCTGTCGATCAGCTACGCCTATATCCGCATGATGGGTGCGGCCGGCCTGACGCGCGCCACCGAGGTTGCGATCCTCAACGCCAACTACGTCGCGGCCCGGCTGCGCGGGCACTACCCGGTGCTGTACGCGGGTCAGAACGGCATGGTCGCGCATGAGTGCATCATCGACTGCCGCGGCTTCCAGCAGGAGGCGGACGTGATGGTGGAGGACATCGCCAAGCGGCTGCAGGACTACGGCTATCACGCGCCGACGATGTCCTGGCCAGTCGCGGGGACGCTGATGATCGAGCCCACCGAGAGCGAGGGCCGCGCCGAGCTCGACCGCTTCTGCGACGCGATGATCGCCATCCGCCGCGAGATCGCCGACATCGCCGCCGGCCGCCTGGACCGCGCCGATAACCCGCTGAAGGGCGCGCCGCACACCGCCGGCGAGGTGATGGCGGATGCCTGGAGCCACGCCTATTCGCGCCGGCTCGCCGCGTTCCCGCTGCCCTTCGTCGCGGCGGCGAAATATTGGCCGCCGGTCAAGCGCGTGGACAACGTCTACGGCGACCGCAATCTCGTCTGCACCTGCGCGCCGCTGGAGGCCTATGCCCAGGCCGCGGAATAAGCATCTGCCGAGCGACGCGACCCCCCGCCCCGGCCCTCTCCCAAGAGCGAGAGGGGAAGGGGCGCTCCGGCCTACAGGTTCGCCATGATCGACTCGGCCTTGCTCACCTCGAAGCCACCGGGCGGCTCCACGGCGAGGTGCGTTACCTTGCCGTCCTCGGCCACCAGCGCAAAACGTTGGGCGCGGACGCCCATGCCGCGGCCCATCAGGTCGAGCTCGAGGCCGAGCGCCTTGGTGAATTGGCCGGCACCGTCGGCCAGCATGATGATGTTGCCGTCCACGCCCTGGTCCTTCGCCCAGGCCGCCATGACGAACGCGTCGTTGACCGCGAGGCAGACCACGCTGTCCACGCCCTTCGCCTTGATCGCGCCGGCGTTCTGCACGAAGCCGGGCAGGTGCTTGGCGCTGCAGGTCGGGGTGAAGGCGCCGGGAACGGCGAACATCACCACCTTCTTGCCCTTGAAGATCTCGTCGGTGGAGATCTCCTTCGGACCCTCCGCCGTGCCCTGCATCAGCTTCATGGACGGGATGGTGTCGCCGACCTTGATCGTCATGTGCCGCCTCGCTGTCTCGTTGCCGATGCGAGGACTCCTAGCCTTCC
Organism: uncultured Alphaproteobacteria bacterium; assembly: GCA_963799825.1. Classification (GTDB taxonomy): domain Bacteria; phylum Pseudomonadota; class Alphaproteobacteria; order Acetobacterales; family Acetobacteraceae; genus JAFKFI01. Next base: position 448,514 of record CAWCYL010000004.1, on the reverse strand, counting down.
CGGCGGCCAGTGTCACGTCTACCCGCCGCGATGCTTGCGGAGCAGGCGCGATCACCCCAAATCCCGCAACATGGCCAAAAGTGACCCCGTCGATCCGTTCCTGACCGGCAAGCTGCTGATCGCGATGCCCGCGATCGGCGACGCCCGCTTCGCCCAGTGCGTGATCTATCTCTGCGCGCACACCGTCGACGGCGCGATGGGCATCGTCGTCAACCGCCCGCTGGACGCGCCGAGCTTCGATGATCTGCTGAAACAGCTCGACGTCGCCCCGGTCCCGCCGGCCCGGCGCATCCGGCTCTGCTCGGGCGGCCCGGTCGAGAATGCGCGCGGCTTCGTGCTGCACACGGCGGATTGGACCAGCGACGCCAGCCTGCAGGTGGATGACGGTCTGGCGCTGACCGCCAGTCTCGACGTGCTGAAGGCGATCGCCGGCGGCGGCGGTCCGCGCGAGGGGATCCTCGCCCTCGGCTACGCCGGATGGGGCCCCGGCCAACTCGACGCGGAGCTGACCAACAACGTCTGGCTCTCGGCACCCTCCGACGAAACCCTGGTGTTCGACGCCGAGCACGACACCAAATGGCAGCGCGCCCTCGCGATGCTGCATATCGACCCGCTGCAACTCTCCAGCGCCGCCGGACACGCCTGAGCATTCGGTCGGGGGCGGATCGTTCCTGCCCGGCGGGTCTCATGCCTCATTCGTTACCAAATTTTTCCGAACCTTAGCACAAGCCCGTCGTTGCTCCCGGTATCGGTCGGGCTTCCGGCCAGCGGCTTGGCGTTTCAGGCCGACATCACAGGAGATCACGCATGAAGAAGACGCTTCTTCTGGCTGCCGCCCTTGCCTTCGGTCTATCGGGTGCGGCCTTTGCTCAAGCGGGTGGCGGAGCTGGCGGGGGCGCCGGTGGCGGGGCTGGCGGCGCCGGCGGGGGTGCCGGGGGTGGTGGCGCCAACATGAACGGCCCGAGCGGCACTCAGGGCACCAGCATGGGCGGCACCTACGGCGGCGGCGCCAAGAGCCTCGGCTCCAGCAGCAGCATGAACAGCACGCATCCCGCCCCGTCGAGCGGGCCCGGCAGCGCCACCAACGGCATGAACGGCACCGCCGGCGGCATGAACGGCTCAGGGGCCACGACCAACTCGAACACGACCGGCACGATGACGCGCTGATCGGCGGAATGGAGGAGACTGGGAGCGGGGCGGCGCCGGTGGTGCCGCCCTTCTCGCCTCTACCAGGCAAACCCCGGAATGCAGGCGATCGGCGCCAGGCCCGCTGCCCGCACCGCCGCGTCGGGCCCAGTGTCCAACGTCTCGCCATGCAGCCCGCCCAGCACCCAGCAGGACGCGACCCCGATCGCCGCGGCGCCGGCAATGTCGGTCCGCAGCGCGTCGCCCACCGCCAGCACACCGCTCCTCGGAAGGTCGAGGAGGTCAAGCACCGGGCCGTAGATCGCCGGATCGGGCTTGCCCAGCGAGCGCACATCGCCGCCCAGCTCGGCGTAGCGGATCGCCAATGCGCCGGCGCACAGCACGCGCTGGCCGTCGCGGATCACCTCGAGATCGGGGTTGGCGCAGATCATCGGGAGCCGTGCCGCCGCGCAGTCAAGCAGCACCGGCTCGAACTCGACCATGTCGGTCGGACTGCGGTGGTCGTCGGGGCCGGTGTTGAGCACGAAATCCGCCTCGCCCGGATGCGCCACGCGCTCCAGCGCCAACCCCTCCAGCACGTTGAGGTCGCGCTCCGGCCCGAGATGGAACACGCGAGGGCCCAACGCCGCCCACCAGGCGTCCGGCCGGTCGCGCAGCGCGAGATGCACCGCCTCGCCACTGGTCATGATGCCGGTGTAGAGCGCGTCGTGGATGCCCATGCGGCGCATCGCGGCCTGCGCGGGTGCCGCGCGGCGCGGCGCGTTCGACAGCATCACCACGCGCTTGCCGGCGTCGCGCAGCCGCGCCAGGCAATCGACCGCACCGGGATAGGGCCGCACGCCGTCATGCACGACGCCCCAGAGGTCGAGAATGAGGCCGTCGAAGCGCCCGGCGAGCGGGGCGAAGCCGGTGAGGAATTCCATCAGGTCAGTCCTGCGAGGTGGGAAGCGTCGGCGCCGACCGCGTCCTCGACGCGCGCGAAGCCGGCCTCGCGCATCGCGGCGGCGAGTTCCGCCTTGAGGCGCGGGAGCAGCGCCGGGCCGTCATAGGCGAAGGCGGTGTAGAGCTGCACCAGCCGCGCGCCGGCCTGGATCTTTGTCAGAGCGTCCCGCCCCGACGACACCCCGCCTACCCCGATCAGCACCAGCCGGCCGCGCGCGAGGAGATGGGCGCGGGCGAGCATCGCGGTCGAGCGCGCGAACAGCGGCGGCCCCGACAGCCCGCCGGCCTCGCGGGCCAGCGACGAGCGCAGGCTGGCCGGCCGGGCGATCGTCGTGTTGGAGATAACGAGCCCGTCGACCCCGGCCTCCGCGCAGGCCTCCACCAATGCGGCGAGCCCATCGTCCGACAGGTCGGGGGCGAGCTTCACCAGCAGCGGCGGGCGCCGCGGCACGCGCTCGGCCACGGCGTGCAGAATGGCCCGCAGCCGCGCCTCGCCCTGCAGATCGCGCAAGCCGGGCGTATTCGGCGAGGAGACGTTGATCACCACGTAATCGGCCCGCCGCGCAACGGCGGCGACAAGGGTAGAATAATCCCGCTCGGGTTCGGCACCCTCCTTGTTGATGCCGACATTGGCGCCGACCGGCACGGCCCCACGCGGCAGGGCGTCGAGCCGGGCGAGATAGGCGTCGAGCCCACCATTGTTGAAACCCATGCGGTTGACCACCGCCCGGTCCGCCTCCAGCCGGAACAGCCGCGGGCGCGGGTTGCCCGGCTGCGGCCGGGGCGTGACGGTGCCGGTCTCGACGAAGCCGAAGCCGAGCCGGCTCAGCCCCGCGACCGCGACGGCGTCCTTGTCGAAGCCGGCGGCGAGCCCGATCGGGTTGCTGAACGCGAGCCCGAACGCGGTGACGCCCAGCGCCGGGTCGTCCGCGCCATCCGCCCGCCCGGCGAGGCCCAGGCGCAATCCCGCGAGTGCGGCACGATGCGCCCGCTCGGGGTCGATCCGGCGCAGCACGGGAAGAAGGGCGGACGCAAGGGCGGGGGACATTGGGGGGCGGTTATGCCCCAGTCTGCGGCGAATGTAGACTGCGCCGGATGTGGAGCGACCCTTATCTCGAGACCTGCTGCCGCTCGGCGCTGCACCGCCTCAGCCTCGCCGGCCCGATCGGCCGCCCGCCGGCGCTGAAGGACGGGCCGTGCCTTGAGCGCCTCGCCGGGATGGGATTGGCGCAAACGAGGCCCGACGGCCGGTTCGAGATCACCGAGGCCGGCCAGCAGACCCATCTCGCGCTGGTGCGCACGTGACCGCTCAGCCCAGCGGCGCGGCGACGATTTTTCCCGCGACCTGCGCCATCGCCAGCACCCGCGCACCGTCGGCGGCGGACACCATCATCATGTCGCCGGTCGCCAGCATGTCCGCGGCATTGTCGAAGAACCCGGACGTGCCCACCGACGCCAGCACGTCGTCGCCGGCCTTGTAATGCCAGAGGGTAAAACCGTTGGCGTAGGCGAGCACGGAGAGATTGCGGACAGCGAATGCCATGAGAAAGGATCCTTGCAAACGAAACGGAATGGCGGAAACGCAAAAAGCCGCCGGGTGGAAGGATCCACACCGGCGGCCGGGTCAGTTCTTCGGAGCTTGCTGGAAGGGCGCACCTCGCCCGTTGACGAGGGATTTGTATGCGCCGGGATCAGATCATGTCAAGGAATTCTTTCCTAGTTCTTGGATAGAAGGCGACAGAGGCGCCTCTACTGAAGGGGATCGAACTAAATGACTATTTTCAGCCTGTTCAAAAAATGTTCCACATTGCCGGCGATGCCATTCAGGAAGCCGCCAGCGGGCGCATCTGGGACATAAGGAGGCTCATGAATGCGGCCCGAAAATAGGTGTGGGTTGGGTTGTGAACTGGATGTGGTTGATCGGGGCGTCAATAAGCGCGCCCTTTTGGCCTGCCATTATCGAGAATTCGCAATCAATAAAGACATTCCAGCGGCATCTCGGAATGAGGCCCTTACCCCCGCTATTTGCACCGCGCAATCAGAAACCTATGCTTATCGATGTTCCGGAGCTTGTTCAGAACCCAGAGAGAATACCCGCTCCCACGATCGTATGCCTGCACTCCATTGATGAAATGGTCTCTGACGGTCTGGTTGCATCGGCCCAACGGACCTTTGGTGCTTCGCCGACAAAACCCTTTACATTGTCGGCAAAGGGGAACCTGATGCTTTCTGGTTTGCCTGTGACTGGCGAGACCAGGGCTACAGCAGCAAAGCTAGTGATCCTGGTATCTACGTCGATAATGTGATCGCGTGCGCGAGTTAGTTTCCGGTAAGCATCTGATAAATCTATCCTGCCCATGCGTTCGCTCGTCGGTTTGTTGATGCTTCCAAGGGTAGCGGAAAGACGAGGTGAGAGTCTTTCCCCCGCAGCAGATGAAGAACTTATCAAAGAGGAAGTGGACCGGCGCGCTGGTGAACTGGCGCGGCGTTTGATGGCAAAGCCACCGCAGCCGCGCGTTCGGGTCAAGGGAGACGAATTCCTCCCTATGTCGGGTCAGCCAAAATCAGCAGCTAACCGACGATCCCCTTCACCCGCAGCGGCCACTCCAGGCGGTCCAGCGCCTCGCGCCACAGCTTCCAGTCGCCTTTCTCGGCGACATAGGCGGGGTTCGGCGACGATTGCCGCTCGCCCCAGATGCGCAGGATGCGGGCGTGGACCAGGTCGATGCGGCGGCGGCGATACAGGGTGTCGAGGCACTTCACCACGTCGTCCGGCTCGCACGGGCGCTCGATCTTGCCGAGACCGGCGGTGAAGCGGGCACCCTCGCGCCGCGCCGCCAGCGCCGCCATCGTCCAGAACCACGCCTCCTCGGCGCTGCGGAACGCCTCGGTGTGACGCGTCATGCGCGGGCTCGGCGCACGGGCGACGGTATCACGGGCGACGGTGTGGCGGGCGGCGGCGTTTTGCCGGAGAGCAGCGGCCATCGGTAATCTCCTGGGCGACGGGTCAAATGAACAGAACGTGAACATAGAACCAAAGGTTGAAGCCGCAGGCAAGGGATTCTCTGCATTTTTTCCTATTCCTTTCGGCGGAATTTCCTAGAAAACTTGAAATCCCGATGGATTCGTGTGACTTGCCGGGCGTTGATGAAGCGGCACGGCATCTGGCGTTGGGATCGAGCGAGGGAGGAGCTTGCCGGCATGAAGCATGAAGACATCTGGCGCGCCCTCGACACGCTCGCGGCCGAGACCGGGCTGTCCGCCTCCGGGCTGGCGCGCCGGGCCGGGCTCGACCCCACCACCTTCAACCCCTCCAAGCGCCGGATGCCGGACGGGCGACCGCGCTGGCCGAGCACCGAGAGCCTCGCCAAGGTGCTGGACGCCACCGGGGCGAGCCTCGACGCGTTCAGCGAGCTGGTCTCCGGCGCGCGCGCGCTCGCCAGTGCCGCGACGATCCGCTCGGTCACGCGGCGCATCCCGCTGATCGGGCTCGCCCAGGCCGGCGGCGAGGGGTTCTTCGACGATGGCGGCTATCCGGTGGGCGGCGGCTGGGACGAGGTGAGCCTGCCCGAGATCGGCGACGCCAACGCCTATGCGCTGGAGATCAGCGGCGATTCGATGGAGCCGGTGTTCCGCGACGGCGACATGGTCATCGTCTCGCCGGCCGCGCCGATCCGCCGCGGCGACCGCGTGGTGGTCCGCACCGGGGATGGCGAGGTGATGGCCAAGCAGCTCGCCCGCCGCTCCGCCCGCCGCGTCGAGCTGCGCAGCCTCAACCCGGCCCATCCCGACTACAGCTTCGATCTCGCCGAAGTCGCCTGGATCCACCGCATCGTGTGGGCCAGCCAGTAGATAGCAGTCTGCTACCAGCCGGTTTTTGTTTTGACGGCCGGCCCGCGCCCGCTGACCATGCCGGGCTGACCAATGCGTCGATGTGCCGGAGGTCTCGGTCCATGCGCGCCATCCTGTGCCTGACGGCGTTCCTGCTCGCCCTCGCACCCGCCGCCCGCGCCGCCGACGCGGGGCGACCCGCGGCGGTGGACCTCGCGCTCGTGCTGGTCAGCGACGTCTCGCGCAGCATCGACGACACCGAGTTCGACCTCGAGAAGCGGGGCTATGCCACCGCCTTCACCGACAAGGACGTGATTGCCGCCATCCGGGGCGGCCCGGTGGGGCGGATCGCGGTCAGCTATGTCGAGTTCGCCAGCAACTACGAAGTGCGAACCGTGCTCGACTGGACGGTGATCAGCGACCAGCCGACCGCCGCCGATTTCGCCGACAAGCTGACCCACGCCGCGCGCTCCTTCTGGGGCCGCACCGCGATCAGCGCCGGGGTGGACCGCGCGGTGCAGGCGCTCGGCGAGAGTGGCTTCGAGGCGTCGCGCCGGGTGATCGACGTGTGCGGCGACGGCACCAACAACGCGGGGCGCGAGGTCACCGAGGCACGCGACGACGCGGTGGCCGCCGGCATCACGGTAAACGGGCTCGCCATCATCAACGACCACCCGGTCTCCTGGACCTACGCGCACGTCCAGCCGCCGGGCGGGCTCGCCAACTACTACCGGGAGAACGTCACGGGCGGCCCCGGCAGCTTCGTGCTGGAGGTGCACGACTTCCGCACCTTCGGTGAGGCGATGACGCGCAAGCTGATCAGCGAGATCGCCGGCGTAGCACCGGCCGGCCGGCTGGTCGTGCGCTGAGATTTCGGATACGCAGCGGCGCCGGTCCATGCATGAGGACCGCTCGACCACAGCCGGGAGGTGACGGATGGGCCTGCTGATTGATGGTGTCTGGCACGACAAGCCGCGGGAGAGCGGTCCCGCGGGCCGCTTCGTCCGCACCGAGAGCGCGTTCCGCAACTGGATCACCCCGGACGGGCGCCCCGGCCCCACCGGCCAGAACGGCTTCGCCGCCCAGCCTGGGCGCTATCATCTCTACGTCTCGCTCGCCTGTCCGTGGGCGCATCGCGTGCTGATCATGCGCGCCCTGAAGGGGCTCGAGGCGCTGATCCCGGTCTCGGTCACGCACTGGCTGATGGCAGAGAACGGCTGGACCTTCGCGCCCGGCGAGGGCGTGATCGCCGACCCGCTGTTCGGCGCGCAGTATCTGTACGAAATCTACACCAGCGCCGACGGCCACTACTCCGGCCGGGTCAGCGTGCCGGTGCTGTGGGACAAGCACACCCAGGCGATCGTCAACAACGAATCTTCCGAGATCATCCGGATGCTCAACCGCGCCTTCGATGGAGTGGGCGCCAAGCCGGGCGACTACTACCCGCAGGAACTGCGCCCCGAGATCGAGGAGCTCAACACGCGCATCTACGACACGCTGAACAACGGCGTCTACAAGGCGGGCTTCGCCACCACGCAGGAGGCCTACGAGGAGGCGGTGCTGCCGCTGTTCGACACGCTGGATTTCCTCGAGGAGCGGCTGGCGCACAATCGCTTCCTGCTCGGCGAGCAGGCTGACGCTGGCCGACATCCGGCTGTTCACCACGCTGATCCGGTTCGACGCGGTGTACCACGGTCATTTCAAATGCAACATCCGCCGCATCGTGGACTACCCCAACCTGTGGGGCTACGCGCGCGACATCTACCAGCTTCCCGGCGTCGCGGGCGACGGTGAACTTCACGCACATCAAGCGGCACTACTACATGAGCCACCGGACCATAAACCCGACCGGCATCGTCCCGGTCGGCCCCGCGCTCGACCTCGACCAGCCCGCCGAGCGGGGCAAGGACATCGCCAAGATCCTGGTGTTCTGATCGCCCGCCATGATGCGTTACGTTTCGGTCACACGATGGACAGAATGCCGACGCAAACTCCGGCCCATGCTGCACCCGTCAACGGGAGACACGCATGACCGAGAGGACCGACCCGCCGCCGCTGCTCACGGCGCTGGAACTCGACCGCCTCCGCGCAAGGCTGGAGGCGCAGGAGGCGCGCATCGAGGAACTGCACGGCCTGTTGCGGCCGCTGCACGCGAAACTGCACCGGATGCAGCGCATCGCGCCGGGGATGTCGCGTCTCGGCGCGATCATCCTCGCCGCCCCCGCCGTCGCGGTGACGGCGCTCGCCGTGATCGTCGGCGTCCTGATCTGGCAGCAGGACCGGCACGTCGCCCCCGCCGCCGCGCCAGTCGCGGCCGAGCTCCCAGCGCTCAGACGCCGACCGCGCAATCCCAGCCGTCGCGCTTCATGCTACCGCCGCTCCGCCCGCCCAGCTCGCGCGGCTGAAGGCGGGGCGCGGACCCTGTTCCGCGCCGTGAGCAAGGAAGTCGCCGAACTCGACGCCACTTGCCTGTTCGACCGGATTTTCTACACCGCCGCCCATCCCGACATACCGGCCGCCACCGACAAGCTGGCGCATTTCTGCCGGTTCGGCTGGCGCGAGGGGCGCCGGCCGAACCCGTGGTTCGAGCCCGCCTGGTATCTCGCCACCAACGCCGACGTGCAGAAGTCGGGCCTCAACCCGCTGCTGCACTACAGCCGTCACGGCGAGGCCGAGGGCCGCCGGCCGGCGCCGCTGTTCGACCCTGCGTGGTACGCGGAGGCGCACGGCGTGACGCGGCAGGGGGCGCTGCGCCACTTCCTCGCGCACCGCCTCGACGGCACCGTCCTGCCGATCCCCGAGCTCTACGCGGTGCGCCACATCGCGCCCTATCGCGACGACGCGGCGCAGGGCGAAGATCCGTTCCTGCACTATATTGCCGACGCGCTGCGCGACGGCCACGCGCCGCTGCCGGACGCGGCGGTGATCGCGGCGTCGCGCGTGTTCGACCCGAACCACTATTTCATCAACAGCACCGACGTGCACGAGCGAGCGCTCGATCCGGTGGTGCATTTCTGCCGGCACGGCTGGCGGGAGAACCGCAAGCCCTGCCTCTACTTCGACACCGCGTTCTACCGCCGCACCAATCCCGATCCCGACCGGCTCGGGATCAACCCGCTCGCGCATTATCTCCTGGAGGGCGAGGCGGCGGGGCGCCGGCCGGTGGTGTTCTTCGACCCGGCCTGGTACCGCCGGACCTACGACGTGCCCGCCGGAATGAGCGCGCTCGCGCATTATCTTGCGCATCGCCGCAGCCAGCGCGTCAGCCCCAATCCGCATTTCGACGTCGCGTGGTACCTGGCGCGCAACCCGCTCGGGCCCGAACCGCGATCCGTTCGCCCATTTCCTGCGCGCCGGCACCTATGGCGACCGCGATCCGTCGCCGGATTTCGACGCGGCGGCCTATCGCAAGCGGGTGCTGGGGCGGCGCAGCCGGCATTTCCGCCACCTGCTGCACCCCGAGCGAGACAACCCGCTGGTGCATTGGCTGGGCGCCCAATACGCCGCGCCCAGCGCCCTCGCGCCCGCGTAAGCCTCAGCCCTCCGCCAGCCCCCAGAAGCGCGCGATCTCGTTGGTCGCGGAGACCGGCGCCTCGCGCACCCATTGCCCGGCCCTGCCCTGGTCGCCGTCGCCGATCGGCCAGGCGTGCGGCAGGTCGGCCAGCGTCCACCTCTCGACCACCGGCGCCTCGGGAAGACCCCAGATGCGGCGGCGCACGCCCGACACCGGCTCGGTCTCGGTCCAGGATGGGTGCGACAGGCGGTGCAGCGCGGTCCATTGCTGCGCCAGGAATTCGGCGTTGGCGGGGTCCACCGTGTGATCGCCGGTGCTGCGCCAGATCGACAGGCGCGGCCAGGGGCCGGCGTAGCCCGCCGGGCCTCGCTCGCGGGCCTTCGCGGCCCATTCCGGGCCGGACAGGGTCGGGCCGGCACGCGACATGCGCGCGAAAGCCTGTCCCATGTCGTCGGCGCACCCGACCGGCAGCCCCGATACCACGGCGCCGGCGGCGAACACGTCCGGGTAGGAGGCCAGCAGGGCGGCGGCCATGCTGCCGCCGGCGGAGAGGCCCGCGACGAAGATGCGCCTGGGATCGGAGCGGAAGCCCGACGCCGCCTCAGTCACCATCTGGCGGATCGAGACGGTCTCGCCCTCGCCCCGCCGCGTATCGGCGGGGTGGAACCAGTTGAAGCAGCCACCCTGGTTGTTCTCGCGCGTCTGCGCGGGGATCACCACCGGCAGGCTCAGCCGGTCGGCCAGCGCGAGCCAGCCGGCCTCCCGCGCGAAACCCGCCGCATCCTGCCCGCAGCCATGCAGCACCACGATCAGTGGCGCGCCCGGACGCGGTGCCGAGGTCGGCGCATAGAGCATCATCTTCAGCCCGCCAGGGTTGGCGCCGAAGGCTGGCACCTCCATCACCCCCGGCACCTTCGCCGCCCGGGCTGCGAAGGGCGTGGGGGCCGCGAACGGCGTGGAGCCCGGCAGCTTGGCGTGCAGAACCTCGGACGCCGTCCGCATGGCGTCCTCGATCCCGTGGCGCCCGAGGCGCAACGCGCGTGTCAACTTCATGGGTGGGAAAGCCTCCAATGCCTCTGCCGGTCTTTAACGCAGCTATCCCATATGTGGATTGCTGCGACGCAACATAAGACCGAAAGAGGCTAGCGGCGGCTCACGGATGCTTGTGGATCGGATCGACCCAGTAGACTGCCTCCGGCTTCTCCACCGGCTCGATCGCCAGGTTCACCACCACGGCCTCGTTGTCGCTGCGGACCAGCACGCATTCCAGCGTCTCGTCGGAACTCGCGTTGATCTCCTGGTGCGGCACGTAGGGCGGCACGAAGATGAAGTCGCCCGGCTCGGCCTCGGCGACGAATTCCAGCCGCTCGCCCCAGCGCATCCGGGCTTTTCCCTTGAGCACGTAGATCACGCTCTCCAGCGCCCCGTGATGGTGCGCGCCGGTCTTGGCGTTGGCGTGGATATGCACCGTGCCGGCCCAGATCTTCTGCGCGCCGACGCGGGCGGCGTTGATCGCGGCGGCGCGGTTCATGCCGGGGGATTGCGGCGTGTTGGTGTCGAGTTGGTCGCCCTTGATCACCCGCACCCCGTTGTGCCGCCAGTCCACGCTGCCGGGAGCGGGGGGCGCGTCGTGACTATGCGGGCGATCGTGGCTCATCGGTTGGCACTCCGGATCCCTGGATGGCCCGAATGTGCGCCCGCCGTTCCCCTGCCTCAAGCCCAGGCCATTGATGCGCTCCGGGAAAGGTGATCACACCAGCCCTGGAACAATCCGAGGCAGCGAACCTATGCTGCCGGATCGCGACGTACGCAGGGAGGCTTGCATGAAAGGTCTGGCCGTTGCCGGAGCCCTGATGGGCGCGATGGCGTTGCTCGCACCGCAAGCAAACGCCACCGTCATCACCTACAAGGTCCACCTCGACGGCGCTCAGGACCAGGTCTCCACGCCGGCCATCGGCAATGCGACCTTGATGCTGGACACGCTCGCTGACACGCTCGACGTCAATCTGAGCTATTCGGGCCTGCTCGCGCCGACGACCAATGCGCATATCCATTGCTGCGCGCCGCCCGGAGCAAACGGCCCGGTCATCATCCCGTTCATCCCCGCCGGTTTCATGACGGGCAACACGTCGGGCAGCTTCTCGCACCTATTCACCGGCCTTACCCCGACCCTGGTGACGGATGTTCAGTCCGGGCTGTCATACATCAACATCCACACGACCCTGTTCCCGGAAGGGCGAAATCCGCGGGCAAGTGGTGCCTGAGCCGGCCTCCTTGGCCCTGCTCGCGGCAGCCCTGCTCGGGCTCGGCCTGGTACGCCGCGCCCGAGGCTGACACGTCTCAGACGCGGACAAGCGGGCGGTAGGGCTCCGGCGGCAGCGCGACACGGACCGGATCGCCGGGGCGCAACTCGCCGCCGGCCAGCACGATCGCCATGATCCCGGCCTTGAGGACGAGGCCGCCCTGTGCGTCGCGCCCCAGCACCGCCGCCATAAGGCCGGCCCGGAAGCGGTCGAGTTGAACGCAGGGATTGCGCAGACCGGTGACTTCGACCATCGCCGCCTCGCCGAGATGCAGCCTGGTGCCGGTGGGCAGCCCAAGCAGATCGACCCTGCGCATGGTGACGTTCTCGCCCATCTCCCCGGCCGCGACGGCAAAGCCGGCGTCCCGCAACTCGTCGAGCAATTCGGCGTGGATCAGATGCACCTGGCGCAGGTTCGGCTGGCTCGGGTCGCGCGCCACGCGGGAGCGGTGCTTGACGGTCTCGCCCATGTGCGCGTCGCCCTCGACGCCGAGCCCGGCCAGGAGACGGATGCTGCCTTGGTTCGGCTTGCTGAAGGTGTGTCGCGGATTGCGGCTCACCGCGGTGACGATGCCCTCAAGGATGGGCGGAGGGTCGCGGGAGATCAGAGGCTGGGTCATCGGCGCGGGCTAAGTCCGTGAGATTGCAGCGGCAAGGCTGGGAATTCTGTCGGAAATAGACTCGGAAATACCGTTGATATACCGTTTTCGACAGATAAAATTCCTATTAAGCGTTTGACTCTGCCCTGATGGATGGAAACAAATAGGGAACATAAGCTGTTCCCCATGTCCCCTTCTCTTTACATCGTCGGACGTCGTCCTGGCGAATCACCCCCCTTCCCGGCGCCCCGGATTGCGCCGCCGAGCCGCGCGCGGCCACTGCCGGCGCATCTGGCGGCGCTGCGGGATCGCCTGCGCACACCTGACTGTGACCGGGGGATGCTGCCGTTCGGCGATGCGCGCGTGGATGCCTGTATGCCTGGCAACGGCCTGCCGCTCGGGCAGCTGCACGAGGTCGGCGCGGCGGGGCTGGAGGCGGAGACCGGGGTTCTGACGGCAGGGTTCGTCGCGGGATTGCTGGCGCGATTGCCGGCCGGCCGGCCCATCCTATGGGTCGCGCCCTGCGATGATCTGCATCCCCCGGGGCTGCTGGCCTACGGGCTCGATCCCGGCAGGCTGGTGCTGGTCCGCCCACGCGACGACGCCGGCACCCTGGGGGCGATGGAGACGGCGTTGCGCGCCGGCGGGCTGGCGGCGGTGGTGGGCGAGGTCGGGCGGCTCGATCGCACTGGCTCTCGCCGGCTGCAATTCGCCTGTCTCGGCAGCGGCGTCACCGGCTTTGCATTGCGCCGCTGGCCGCATGGACGCCACCGGCCGGACCGGGAGGCGACGGCCGCGGTCACTCGCTGGCAGCTCGCCCCGGCGCCCTCGGAGCTGGACGACCGGGAGCCCGGCTCGCCGCGCTGGCGCGTGGCGCTGACCCATGCGCGCGGCGGTCGGCCCGGCGCATGGCTCCTCGAATTGCCCATGAAGGAGGTCGAAAATGACCCGACGCATCCTTTCCGTGTGGTTGCCGAACTGGCCGATCACGCGGCTGGACCGCCGCTGCACGCCCGCGCCGGGTGAGATTCGGGTGACGGTAGAGGCGACACACGGCGTCCGCCGCCTCGCGGTGGTGGGAGCAGAGGGGCTGGAAGCGGGGTTGCGCCCCGGCCAGACCCTGACCGACGCCCGCGCCATCTGCCCGGCGCTCGTGCCGCACGACGCCGACCCGAACGGTGACGCGGCGGCATTGGCGGCACTCGCCGGCTGGTGCGAACGCTATACCCCCCTCGCCGCCGCCGATCCGCCGGATGGGCTGTGGCTCGACATCACCGGCTGCGGCCATCTGTTCGGCGGCGAGGAGCGGCTGGCCGGTGCCCTTGCCACGCGGCTGGCGCGCGACGCGATCCCCTGCCGGCTCCGGCTCGCCATCGCCGGCACCACCGGGACCGCGTGGGCGCTGGCCCGCTCGCCGCTCGGCCAGGATTTCATCAATGTCCCGCCGGGCGGGGAGCGCGCGGCGCTCCGGCATCTGCCGGTGGCCGGGCTGCGGCTCGATCCGCGCACCGTCGCCGGGCTGCGCCGGCTCGGCCTGCGCAGCGTGGGCGAGCTCGCCCGCCTGCCGCGCGCCGAGATCACCGCCCGGTTCGGCGCCCTGCCAGTGCTGCGGCTCGACCAGGCGCTCGGGGCGGCGGAGGAGGCGATCGCCTGGCCACGCCCGCCCGCGCCCTTCGCGGAGCGATTTTCCCCCGCCGAGCCGATCGGCACGCCCGAGGATCTCGGCCGGGCGCTGGAGCTGCTGGCCGCGCGCCTGTGCCGGCGATTGGCCGAGCAGCGCCAGGGGGGGCACCGCTTCGTCGCCCGCTTCTTCCGCGTGGACGGCGAGGACCAGTTCATCACCGTCGCCACCGCCCTGCCGGCGCGCGAGCCGGCGCACCTGACCAAGCTCCTGCGCGAGAGGCTGGAGAAGGTCGATCCCGGCTTCGGCGTCGAGGCGGTGGCGCTGGTGGCGGCGGAGACGGCGCCGCTCGGCACGCCGCAGGGAAAACTCCTGGCGGCGCCCGAGCCCGGCCGCGCCCTGGCCGAAATAGTGGACACCCTCGCCAACCGCATCGGCCAGGACCGCATCTGGCGTCCCGCGCCGCAGGAAAGCCACGTCCCCGAACGCGCGGTGCGCCCTGCCCCGCCGCTCGCCGCTGCCCCATCCTGGGTGACGGACCTCTCCGCGCCGCGCCCGATCCGCCTGCTGCGCCGCCCGGAGCCGATCGAGGCGACGGCCCCGGTGCCGGACGACCCCCCCATCCTGTTCCGCTGGCGCGGCGCCCTGCACCGCGTCCGCGCGGCCAGCGGCCCGGAGCGTATCGGCGCCGAGTGGTGGCGGCGCGGAGAGCCAAAAAGTGAGCGCCCGGAAACTGATTTGATCCGCGATTACTACCGGGTGGAGGACACTAGCGGCGCACGCTTCTGGGTCTTTCGCGCCGGGCTGAAAGCGCAGCTTATGCCGCGCTGGTACCTGCACGGGCTGTTCGCGTGATTTACAGAAATGGTTCGATTGCCGATCCGGCCGCCGCATGGCATCAGGCGGCTTATGCAGGGCGGATGGGTGTACATCGTCACGAACAGGCCGGACGACACGCTCTACATCGGCGTCACCAGCAATATTGCTCGGCGTGCCTGGGAGCATCGCGAGGGTGTCGTCGACCGCGATCCAGCGCGAGAAAACCATGAAACACTGGCCCCGCGCCTGGGAAATCCGCCTCATTCGCGCGCAGAACCCGGATTGGGAGGATCTTTACGACCGGCTTTCCTGAACTGCGCCAAAGGCGTGGATGCCCGGCCTTCGCCGGGCATGACGGCCAAGGGTGATCTCTCCTCTCCCATTCGTCATGGTCGGCGAAGGCCGACCATCCACGACTTCGGCTGGGGGCAGCAACGTTGCGGATCACCGAGACGCGATCAGTGCGGCCAGTCTCCTGCATGATCTACGCCGAGCTGCAGGTCGCAAGCGCGTTCTCCTTCCTGCGTGGCGCATCGCGGCCCGAGGAGCTGGCGGTGGCGGCGTCGGTGCTCGGGCTCGCCGCCATCGGCGTGGCCGACCGCAACACGGTGGCCGGCGTGGTGCGGATGCACGATGCCGTCAAGCAGGTAGAGAAACAGGTGCAAGCAAAGCTACGCCTGCTGGCGGGCGCGCGGCTGGTCTTTCGCGACGGCAAGCCGGACATGCTCTGCTATCCGCGCGACCGCGCCGCCTGGGGACGGCTCACGCGGCTGCTCAGCGTGGGCAAGCTGCGCGCCAGGCACGGCGACGCCAGCGATCAGGCGAAGGCCACCAACCGCTGCTTTCTCGATTACGCCGATCTGCTGGCGCATGGCGAAGGCCAGGTGCTGATCGTGGTGCCGCCGCAGCGGCTGGACGCCGCGTTCGCCGCGCATGTCGAGCGGGTCGCAGCGGATTTTCCCGAGCACGCCTATATCGCCGGCACGCGCCGCCATCGCGCCGACGACGCGCGCCGGCTGCGCACGCTCGCCACGCTGAAGTTGCCGATGGTCGCAACCAACGACGTGCTCTATCACGCGCCGGACCGCCGGCCGCTGCAGGACGTGCTGACCGCGATCCGGCTCGGCTGCCACGTCGACGAAGCGGGGCGCGCGCTGGAGCCGAACGGCGAGCGCCATCTGAAATCGCCGGCGGAGATGGCGCGACTGTTCCGCGCGCACCCCGACGCGCTCGCGCGCACCACGGAGATCGTCGACCGCTGCCGCTTCTCGCTCGACGAGCTTTCCTACGAATACCCCGACGAGCCGGTGCCGCCCGGCCTGACGCCCGACGAGCACCTCGCAAACCTCACCTGGCAGGGTGCCGCTTCGCGATTCCCCGATGGCGTCTCGTCGCAGCTGCGCGCCACCTTGGCGAAGGAGCTGCGGCTGATCGCGCAATCTCGGTTACGCGCGATACTTCCTTACCGTGCACGACATCGTCGCCTATGCGCGCGAACAGGGCATCTTGTGCCAGGGGCGCGGCTCGGCGGCCAATTCGGCGGTGTGCTACTGCCTCGGCGTCACCGCCGTGAACCCGGCCGAGATCGACCTGCTGTTCGAGCGCTTCGTCTCCGCCGAGCGGCGCGAGCCGCCCGATATCGACGTCGATTTCGAGCACGAGCGGCGCGAGGAGGTGATCCAGTACATCTACCAACGCTACGGCCGCCACCGCGCCGGCATCGCCGCGACGGTGATCCACTACCGGCCGAAGAGGGCGATGCGCGAGGTGGGCAAGGCGATGGGGCTCGCCGAGGACGCGACCGCCGCCCTCTCCGCGCAATCGTGGAACTCCGGCGACGAGCTGTGGCCGGACGAGCGCATCGCCGAGATCGGGCTCGATCCCGCGAGCCCCGTGATCCGCCGCACCGTCGCGCTGGCGCGCGAGCTGGTCGGCTTCCCGCGCCATCTCTCGCAGCATGTCGGCGGCTTCGTGCTGACGCGCGGGCGGCTCGACGAGACGGTGCCGATCGGCCGCGCGGCGATGGACGAGCGCACCTTCATCGAGTGGGACAAGGACGATATCGACACGCTCGGCATCATGAAGGTCGATGTGCTGGCGCTCGGGATGCTCACCTGCATCCGCAAGGCCTTCGACATGCTCGGCGTGAAGGATCTCGCCGACATTCCGCGCGAAGATCCGACGGTGTACCGGATGCTGTCGCGCGGCGATAGCATCGGCGTGTTCCAGGTGGAAGCCGCGCCCAGATGAACATGCTGCCGCGATTGCAGCCGCGCGAATTCTACGACCTGGTGATCGAGGTGGCGATCGTCCGACCGGGGCCGATCCAGGGCGACATGGTGCATCCCTATCTGCGCCGGCGACAGGGGCTGGAGGAAGTGTTCTTCCCCTCGCCTTCCCCCGCGCACGGCCAACCGGACGAGTTGGAGCGCGTGCTGGGCAGGACGCTCGGCGTGCCGCTGTTCCAGGAGCAGGCGATGCGGATCGCCATCGAGGCGGCGCGCTTCACGCCGGAGGAGGCCAACCGGCTGCGCCGCTCGATGGCGACGTTCCGCAACGTCGGCACCATCCACAGCTTCTTCAGCAAGATGGTCGACGGCATGGTGGCGCGTGGCTACGAACGCGACTTCGCGGAACGCTGCTTCCGCCAGATCGAGGGGTTCGGCACCTACGGCTTCCCGGAGAGCCACGCGGCGAGCTTCGCGCAGCTGGTCTACGTCTCGTCCTGGCTGAAATGCCATCACCCGGCGCACTTCGCCGCGGCGCTGCTGAACTCGCAGCCGATGGGCTTCTACGCGCCGGCGCAGATCGTGCGCGACGCGCGCGAGCACGGCGTGATGGTGCGCGGCGTCGACGTCACCGCGAGCGAATGGGACTGCACGATCGAGCCCGGTGCCACGCTGAGGCTGGGCTTGCGGCTGATCGGCGGATTTCGCGAGGACTGGGCGGAGCGGCTGGTGCAGGCCCGAGCCGCAGCCGGCGGCTTGCGGAGCTTCCCCGACCTGGTGCGGGTCGGGCTCCCGAGGCCGGCGCTGGAGGCGCTGGCGGACGCGGATGCGATGCGCGGGCTGGGGCTCGATCGGCGGGCGCGCGCTCTGGCAGGTGCGCGGGCTGCGCGATGAGGCGGACCTGCCGCTGTTCGCCGAGCAGCCGGTGTCGGTGCGCGAGGCGCCGCTTCCCGTGATGGCGAAGGGCGAGCACGTGATCGCCGACTACCAGACCACCGGCCTGTCGCTGAAGGCGCACCCGCTGGGCTTCCTGCGGGCCGGCTTGGCGCGCGAGGGCGTGCTGAGCTGCGCCGAAGCGGTGCTGCGGCCGGAGGGCGCGCGGGTGCGGCTCGCCGGCGTGGTGCTGGTGCGCCAGCGTCCGGGCAACGGCAACGTCGTGTTCTGCACCATCGAGGATGAGACCGGCACGGCCAACATCGTGGTCTGGGCCAGCCTCGCCGAGCGCTTCCGCCGGGCGGTGGTCGGCAGCTCCCTGCTGCTGGTGGAGGGGCACGTGCAGCGGGTGGAGGTGGCGGGTGCCGAGGTGCCGATCGTCCATGTCGTGGCCGAACGGCTGGAGGACCGCAGCACCTTGATGGCGGGTATCGGAGAGATGGTCATCGGGGAGACGTCGCGCGCCCGCTCGCACGGACACCCGCGCAACGAGCGGGTGTTTCCCCGTTCGCGGGATTTCCAATGAGCCGACGCAACCTGTGACCTAGCTCACATGTGCGCCTGCCCCCAGTGGGATACGGATTGATCAAGAATACATCGGGGGACGAAATCAATGGCCATCTCGCTCGCCCAATCCGACCTGCGAACCCACTACATCCGCGATCCGTTCGCGATCGAGACCATCGATGTTGACCAGATCGTCCAGGAGCTGGCCGAGGGGAGCCCAGGCAGCACCCCCAGCCTCTGGGTGGGGCATACGCCGCTCACCGAATACGATCATGTGGTGCTGGCCAGCGACCGGCGCAGCGGGCGTTGCCTGGGCGTGATGGGCGCGCGCGACGGAGTGACCGAGCGGGACGAGGAATTCCTGTTCATCCACACCGGCTTCGTGGCCGAGCGCGCCCGCGGCAAGGGCCTCATGCGACGCATGATCGCACTGACCCTGCTGCGCGCGGCCGGCAACGACGCCATGCCGAGGATCATCGCCGCCCGCACCAGCAGCCGCCAGTTCTATCGCGTCCTGCACGATTTTGGCGCGCGCATCCCCGAGGTCGTGGTCTATCCCGATCTCGAAGCCGGTCCGGTGAGCCTGCCCGCCGCGGGTCTGGCGCAACGGATCGCCCGTCAGGTCGCCAGGGGGACGCGCTTCGAGCCCGGAACCGGCGCGCTGCGCGGCGGGCTGCTGGCGGCGGGCGGCGGGCCGATCCCGCCCACGCTGTCGCACGATCCGCGCATCGACGAGCTGTTCGGCCGCACGCTCGCGCCGCCCGACCAGATCCTCGCGATGGTGGATATGCGCCCGGCCAGCGAGGAGGCGATCGTCGAGGAGGCGCGGCGCATCTACCGCCGGAACTAAACCCCATCCGCCCGAAGGGGCGGAACTGATCCCATCCGCCCGAAGGGGCGGAACTGATCACGCGCCCCGCCCGTTCGGAGGGGTATGAACAGCATCGTCGTCGTGACCGGCGCGACCGCCGGGGTAGGCCGCGCGACCGCGCGGGAATTCGCCCGAAGGGGCTGTCGGCTGGGCCTCATCGCCCGTGGGCAGGATCAGCTCGACGCCACGGCGGCGGAACTGCGCGACATGGGCACGGAAGTCTGCACGGTCGCCGCCGACATGGCCGACGCCGACGCGGTGGAGCGCGCGGCGGAGCGGATCGAGACCGCTCTCGGCCCGATCGACATCTGGGTCAACAACGCGATGGCGACGGTGTTCGCGCCGGTGCGCGAGACCTCGCCGGCGGAATTCCGCCGCGCCACCGAAGCGACCTATCTCGGCACCGTCAACGGCACGATGGCCGCGCTCAAGCGGATGGCGGCGCGCAACCGCGGCACCATCGTGCAGGTGGGCTCGGCGCTCAGCTACCGTGCGATCCCGCTGCAGGCGGCCTATTGCGGCGC
Organism: uncultured Alphaproteobacteria bacterium; assembly: GCA_963799825.1. Classification (GTDB taxonomy): domain Bacteria; phylum Pseudomonadota; class Alphaproteobacteria; order Acetobacterales; family Acetobacteraceae; genus JAFKFI01. The sequence continues at coordinate 428,677 of CAWCYL010000004.1, read as the reverse complement.
CAAATACGCGATCCGCGGTTTCACCGACAGCCTGCGCTGCGAGCTGATCCACGACCGGCTCAAGATCCACCTCACGATGGTGCATCTGCCGGCGATCAACACGCCGCAATTCGACTGGGCGCGCAACCACATGACCAAGCGCGCGCAGCCGGTGCCGCCGATCTTCCAGCCCGAGGTGCCGGCGCGGGCCATCGTGTTCGCCGCGACGCATCGACGGCGCGAGATATGGCTCGGCTGGCCCACCGTGAAGGCGATCCTGGCCAACAAGATCGCCCCTGGGCTGCTCGACCAATACCTGGCGCGCAAGGGCTACGACACCCAGCTCGGCCCCGAGCCGCACGATCCGTCCGAGCCGGGCAACCTGTTCGATCCGCTGCCGGGCGATCCGGGCGCGCATGGGCGCTTCGACGCGCTGGCGCGCGACACCAGCTCCGAGATGTTCACCAGCCGACACCGCAACGCGCTCGCTGGCGGCGTGCTGATGCTCGGCGCCCTCGCGCTGCGCGGGATGATCCGTCGCGCCGTGCAACGTTGCTGTTGAGGTTCCCCCCGTAGCAGCGCAGGATCGCCGCTCATCAGTTCCCCGGAGCGGCGGCGTGGTCGACACGGTCCTGCGGTGGCTTCTGAGGCGCAATGCGCGGCGGGGCGTTCCGGCCGCGTTCGCCTCCGTCGCGCTGGCCGCCGCGATCCGCCTCGCGCTGCACGGCCTCGCGCTGGGCGCCGCGTTCACCCCGTTCCATCCCGCCGTCATCGTCACCGCCTTTGTCGGCGGCTGGCCGTCGGCCTGCCTCGCGGCGGTGCTCTCGATCCTGGTGGCGGTGTTCCTCTGGGTGCCACCGGGCTTCAGCTTCCATCTCGAATATGGCGGCGTCATCCTGATCGCGATGTTCTCGGTGGGTGCGGCGATCGAGATCGCGCTGGTCGAGATGGCCGGGATCGCCGCGCACCGGCTGCAGATGCGTCAGCGTGAGATGGAGCGGCTGCTGGAGCGCAACGAAGCGCTGCTGGAGGAGCGCGCGGTGATGTTCCGCGAGCTGCGCCACCGGGTCGCCAACATGATGCAATTCGTCGCCAGCATGATGATGCTGCAGGCCCGTCGCCTGCAGAACGACCAAGGCGGCAAGCTGGCGCTGCAGGAGGGCGCGCGACGGCTGGCGATGATGGCTCAGATCCATCGCCGGCTGCACGACAGCGACGCCGTGCGGCAAGGCTTCGGGCCGATGGCGCGCGATGTGGTGGGCGGATTGCTGCAAGCCGCCGGCTGCGGGCGCATCCGGCTCGACATCGAAGCCGATCCGCGCGAGCTACCGCTCGAGACCGTGTCGGTGCTGGTGATGATCGCGGCCGAGGCGACGACCAACGCGATCAAGCACGTGTTCGCCGGCGGCCAGGGCAGCGCGCTCACGGTGCGCCTCACGTCGCAGGAGGGCGAACTCATGGCGCTGATGATCCGCGACGACGGGCCGGACCAGCCGGTGGAGGCCAAGGCGGACAAGGAACCCAGCCTCGGCCAGAGCATCATGCAGTCGCTCGCCCGCCAGATCGGCGGCAGGATGCGGAGCGAGCGGAACGGCGGCGCCATGATCGCCGTGACCTTTCCACTGTCCGGCATCGAACCGCCGGAGCCTTGGTCGGAACGTGAATCGCCGGCGAGCGGGGACGCTGCTCGGGGCCGGCACAGTTAGTCTAGAGCATCTTCAGGCTGACCGTCCGTATCCTCCGTGGGCCAGGTAGTTGGCGCATTCGGCCGAGCTGACCTGATGGAGGGCGTAACCGATCACCTCGAACAGCGCTTCGCGCGAACGCGGGGCCAGACGTCGGATCACCGCTTTGAGCTTGGCGAACAGCTGCTCGATCGGATTGAGGTCCGCAGAGTAGGCCGGCAGGAACATCATGCTGGCCCCGCGGGCTTCGATTGCCTGGTGAACGCCGGCCACTTTGTGGCTGGGGAGGTTGTCGGCCCCAACGATGTCATCGGGATCCAACGTGGGGGCGAGGAACTGCTCGACCCAGGCGCGCAAGGTGGTGCCGTCGATGGGACCATCGAGCACCAGCGGGGCCACGATCCGATCGTGCCGCAGGCCGGCCAGAAAGGTGGTGGTCTGCCAATGCCCGTGCGGCACTCGGCCGATCACGCGCTGGCCACGTGGAGCGCGGCCGTGGAGCCGTGTCACGTTGGTCTTGGTCCCGTTGATCTCCTTCGGAGCTCAACCGTCGAGAAAGACCAAGCGCCGCACGTCCAGTTTGGATGTCAGCTCGTCCCACAGGCGACGCGCCTCGGCGATACCGGCGCGCCCCCGCTCGGCCGCTTCGAGGCACTTTTTTTGAGCGTCAGGCCGCGCCGGCGCAGCGTGTTCCACATCGTGCCGATGCTCGCCGACACGCCGAACTCGGCCAACACCCAGGCGCAGAGTTCGGCCAGCGTGGCATCCGGGTGGGTGCGCACATGGGCGTCGATCGCCGCGTGGTGCTCGGCCAGCTTGCGCGGCGTCCACGAACGCTGCGGACCCGGCCTCGGATCGCCACGTCGGTCGCGGCGCTGCCGCGCTTTGATCACATACGAGACGCTGACACCGAACCGGTCCGCCGCCTGCCGCGCACTCATACCAGCCGCTCTAGATTCTGACCTGGGCCCATGCGCGGGTGGTGATGGAAGCGATTTGCTCGGGCATGCGCATGAGCTTGTTCCAAGCATCGCAGCATGCGTCCACGATGGCATCGTAGCCGTCCCACACACGGTGGCAGAGAAAGTTGGCTCGGAGAAATTCCCAGACGTTCTCGACCGGGTTCAATTCCGGAGAATAGCGCGGGAGCGGGAGCAAACTGATGTCGTCCGGGACGCGCAGTCTTGGCGAGGTGTGCCAAGCGGCACCGTCCAACCCGAGCACAGCATGCGCGCCCGCGGTCACGCGTCGGCTGATCTCAGCGAGGTGCGCTTCCATCGCCTCGAGGTTCACCTCCGGCATCACAACCGCGGCGCCGATGCAGCGGTCCGGACAGAGCGCGCCGAAGATGTAGGCCGACGTGTAGCCCCGATCCCGCGGGGCACGCGGGCGCGAGCCTCGCTTGGCCCAGATCCGCGTCAGGGTGCCCTGCTGGCCGACGCGGTTGATCGCCTCTGGCGCTCAACCGTCGCCGAACCAGATCTCGATCGGCGCGCCGTCGGCGAGGGTGCCGATCGCGTCCTCTACCAGATCAGCGAAGCCCCCTTAAAAGCCGCCTGTGCCGCCACCTCGCTCTCGGGATGCTGCGGACGCACCGACCGACGCCGGAAGCGGAGCTTGGTCAGCAGCTTGCCAATGGTCCGCTCGTGAAAGCTGATCTGGAATTCGCGTTCGATGCGATCCTGCAGATCCTGGCAGCGCCAGCGCACGACACCGTCTCGCTCCAGCTCCGGGCCGCTCTCGATCCATCCGGCCAACGCGGCTTCCTGCTCGGCCGAGAGCCGTGGCGCAGGGCCGGGCGCACGCCGGTTCGACCGCCCGGCAAGACCCTCGGCATTGTAGCGGTGCACCCAGTCGCGCAGGGTCTGCCGGTCCATGCCGCACATTTCGCCGGCGTCCTCGCGCGAGTGTCCCTCCAGCACCAACGCCATCGCCAGCATTCGGCGCGTCGCGTTCGCATCCCGACTGCGAGCCGCCTCTCGCCGCAGGTCTGCAGCCGACAAATCCCGCCGCCTGATCGCCACCGCCATCCCAGCCGCCCCGAATCGAGCAGCAGGAACAGCAAATCACCTTCCGCCACCCCAGTCAGATCACATCAGAGTCAGCGACCGAGGCGGTTGGTATCATTCGCATCAGCAATCCGAACACGGGCGGCGCGACCGGGCTCTGTCTCGACATTCACGACCTTGTTTTGTCGAAATATGCAGCAGGGCGCGAGCAGGACAAGGAGTTCAATCAAGCTCTCATCCGTGGCGGATGCGTGGGTCGAAGAACGCTTGCCGCACTGTTACGTGTCATGCCCGTTGACGACGAAATGAAGGGCACCATCACGGCGCGCATCAAATCCGACTTTGCCGCCGCCGCGTCACGGAGCGTGCCACCGACATCCTAGAGCGCAATCCGAGCCTTGTGAATCGAAAGGGGTTCCCCGACGCGGGCGAGGTCTGATTCACCATACCTGCTGGACTGGGAGGCCAGCAGGTATGGCACGACCTCTGTCCGAAGATCTGCGATCCCGGCTGATTGCGGTGGTCGATGGCGGCATGTCACGTCGCGCGGCGGCCAAGCGGTTCGGCGTGGCAGCTGCGAGCGCGGTCCGCTGGGTGCGGGCATGGCGCACAAGCGGCACGACGCGCGCCAAGCCGCAAGGCGGCGACAAGCGCTCGCATCGCATCGAGGCGTATCGCGACACCATCCTGGCCGCCGTCGAGGCGCAGGTGGACATCACGCTCACCGAACTGGCCGACCTGCTCCACCGCGAGCATGGCGAACGCTTCGCGCCGAGCTCCGTATGGCGCTTCCTCGACCGCCACGCGATGACCGTTAAAAAAAACCGCGCACGCCAGCGAGCAGGAGCGGCCCGACGTCGCCGCGCGGCGCAGGGCGTGGTTCGACGCGCAGCCTGACCTCGATCCCGAGCGTCTGGTGTTCATCGACGAGACCGGAGCGTCCACCAAGATGGCCCGCCTGCGTGGCCGCGCGCCACGGGGCCAGCGCTGCCGTGCGCCCGTCCCGCACGGCCATTGGAAGACCACCACCTTCACCGGAGCTTTGCGCCTGAGCGGCCTGACAGCGCCGATGGTGCTCGACGGCCCGATGAACCGCGAGGCGTTCCTCACCGATGTCGAACAAGTGCTGGCGCCGACGCTGCGACCGGGCGATCTCGTCGTGATGGACAATCTGCCGGCACACCGCTGCGTCGGCGTCCGCGCGGCAATCGAGGCGGCGGGCGCTCGGCTGCGCTACCTGCCGCCCTACTCGCCGGACTTCAACCCGATCGAGAACGCCTTTGCGAAACTCAAGGCGCTCTTGCGCAAGGTCGCCGCACGCACCATCGACGAACTCTGGGACGCGATCGCCGAGCTGCTCCCAAAGTTCACGCCCCAGGAGTGCGCCAACTATTTCACCGCCGCCGGATACGAGCCAGAGTGATCGGATTCCGCTCTAGGACGAACCCCGATATGTCGGCCGCCGCACCGAAGTCGTTACGGCGACGGGCGGCGCAATGGAGCAAGGCGGAAAATATTCGAACTCGTTGCCGGATTTAATTTGCGCCATCCAACTTTCGCGTATAAGTTGGGTTGATCAGTTAAAAATCTCGTAAAAAGCGAACCATTCTCAGGAGCCACGCATGAGCCTTCGTTCCGGCGCGCCCTCGACGCGAGCCTCCGTGACCGCCCGCCTCGCGATTTTCGGCTTCGCGGCCGGGGCCAGCCTGCTCCTGGCCCCGGCGGCCAAGGCGAACTACTTCAATGCGGTCGATTGGTCGTCGGGCGGACCTGGAAGTACCACGGTGGTCGCGTCGCCTGGCAAGGTCCTGCTGTCGTACGACTACGCGCCCGGATTTTGTGGCGGCTGCTACGGCCCGACTTGGGACTTCACCATCACGGCGGCCTCGACCGGCGTGCTGGGCTTTGCCTGGGCGCAAAGCGCCAACTACGCCTATTACCACACACAAGGCTCCCTCGATCTGATCGACACGACCGCAGGAACCGACGATCGCCTCAATTCCTATAACGGCGTGTTCAGCGCGAGTGGCACCGGCTCGCTGGCGGTCTCCGCCGGCGATCGTCTGGTGTTCCAGGCCGTGGCGTCCAACTACGACAGCCAATCCTTCGTTGGCGGTACGGTGACGCTGACACAGTTCACGGGCGTCCCGGAGCCGACTTCGATCGCAGTGTTGGGCGTGGGCCTGGTCGGGTTCGCCTTCGCCCGCCGCCGCACCGCCTGACGGCACATGCCGGCGAGAAGGCGGCCAACGCCGAACGCCTTCTCGCCGGCTTTTCCCGATGGGCCGCCGGTATGTTGCAGGCCAACGCGGCTTGCCTGTCAGGCAGGGCACATTGGGGTCACGCCTCAGTCCTCCATCGTATTGCCGTCCTCGTCGCGCCCGCGCATGTAGGCGTCGATGTCGCGACGCAGGCCCGGCTTGTTGCCGGCCAGCTCCAGCACGCCCCAGACGTTGCGCTTGAGATCGGTGAACGGGTCGAAGCGGTGGCGGATCAGCACCTGCCAGCGATCCACGTAGCGCCGCCGCGTCTTGGCGCCGTGCCATGAATGCTCGATCGTGCCGGGAATGCAGCCCAGATTGCCGCCGATATGCGCCGTCGCCCGCGCCTGCCACTGCGCGATCAAGCGCACGTAGCCCGGCTCGATGCCGCCCGGCAGGCTCTGTTCCATCTTGCCGGCGAGCGCCAGCGCCATGTGGTGATCGGCCGCACCGAGTGCGGCAGTCTCGATCAGTCCGCCGAGATGCTCAAGCGCGCCGCGCGTCGCCGCCCAGGCGTAGCCGGGATGGGCGAAGCGGTACGGTCCGGGGCCGACCGGCTGCTGGTCCATCCACTGCCTGCAGAAGCTGCGATGCGCCTGCAGGTGCTCGTCGCGCGGCCCGAGGTCGTAGCAGTCGGTCCAGGGCTGCACGACGTCGTATTGTTGCAGCGCGTGTACCGTCTCGGCCGCCCAGTCGGTGCGGCGGAACGCGATGTCGGCGTCGATCCAGGCGACGTATTTCCAGTCCTGCGGCAACCGGGAAATACCGATGTTGAGCAGGTTCTCCTTGGTCCAGACGAGCGAGCGTGCGCGCACCGGCACATGATTGACGCGCGGGTCGCCGGCCAACTCGAACGGGCGGTCGCCGTAGGCGCATTCGACGGTGGTGAGATGCACGCCGGATTCAAGCATGTGTCGCTCGAACTCCCGATAGAGCCTGATGCGGCTCTCCCAGCGGATCGGGTTGGCGATGGCGGTGACGACGTGCAGCAGATCGGCGCGCATGATGGGCCTTTCGAGGTCGGGCGGTGATGGTCAGCGGATCGCGAAAAATCGGCCTCCGCCTAGCGGAGCGCGTCGGTCCAGCGATCGGGATTGGGCGACGGCGGACAAAGCCAGGTCACGACGGCGACGCGCGCGTGAGGACCGAGATCGCCGATCGCCAGAACCGTGGCGACGCAGCGCGCCAGGGAACGCAATTCCAGAGCACGTTCGAGGTCGGGATCGGCGGGTTTGTGGAGCAGCAGCGGCAGCCCGATTGCGGCGACGAAGGCGACCGCGGTGAGCCGCAGGTGCAGCCTTTCGCGGTTGCGGTTCATCGGTGCGGCACCCCGGTAAGGTTGCTCCAACCATAGGCGACCAGTGCCAGAAGTGCGGCGGTGAGCAGGGTCTTCCAGAACGCCCAGTCCTCCCGACTGACGAATTTCTTCGTCGTCTCCTCGAGGCTGGCGCGGAACATCTCGGCCTGTGCCGTCATTCCCGCGGTGAACCGGTCGGACATGGCGCGGAAACTCGCGTCGAGTTCGGCGTCGCGATTGGCGAGCTTGTCCACGGCGACGACGACCTGGCGCATCTGTTCCTCCAATCGCGCAAGGCGGTCCACGACCTCGTCCGCCACTGCGACGAGGCCGGCATTGGGCGACACGTTGGGCCGCATTCTCGGTCCTTTCGAAAGGGTCACAGCGCGAAGCCGATGATGGTGCCCGGCGCGATCAGCATCGGCAGGCCAGGACCGATCAGCACGGGCCGATGCCAGATGGCGGGAGGGGCGGTGAGCGGGGAGGCTGTCAGGCTCAGCTGGCGCCCCGTCGCGAGCCCGTCCGCGTCGGTGTCGCCGTCGTAGATACCGGCGGCGACGGCGGCGCTACTGTCCCACGGCAGGCGGTACCAGACGTCGAGCGCCTGGCTGTCGAGCGGCGTGGCGGCGAGCGTGATCGCGACCGACCCTGGCTGGGACAGGTCCACCGAGGCGATCGGCAGCGCGCCGCTGGTCTGGCCGGCGGGGAACACCTGGAACTGCGTCGCGGCGCTGCCGCCCGACGCGGTGAGCGACACCGCCGGCGCAACCGAGAGCACGACCCGCGCCGAGCCGGGCGCGCGCGTGGCGCCAGCGAGGCGAGGACCGGAATCGCCCGCCGCATTGCCGCCGATGCCGGCCATGAAGGCGCGGTAGAAATGGTCCGCGAAGGCGATGTTGCCGCGTTGGCTCGGGTGGATGCCGTCCGAGAACCACGCGACGTCGAGCCCGGCGACGTAGCTCGCGAGCGGATCGGCACCGACATATTGCAGGTGCGCGGCGCGGATCGTCGCCACCGCGCCGACATCGAATTTCGCGGCGGCGGCGGCGCCGATCGCGGGGATCGAGCAGAGGATGCGGCGGAACGGCCCGGCATAAGCGCTCGCCAAGCTGCCGAGGACTTGCTGGAGCGCGGCGAGATACACGGCGCCGCTCGCTCCCGCCTTGGCGTCCTGATGTCCCTGGCACCAGATAAAGGAGGAAAATTTGCCGCCCGCCGCGTTCAGGATGGCCAGTAGCGCGGTATCGTTCGGCTGCCCCGGCTGCCAGGTGGCGATCGTCGTGCCGTTGACCGCGTAGCCGACCAGCGCCGCGTTCACCCCGGAGCCAGCGACGACGCGGCGCAGGAATTCGGCCGCGAAGCTCGATCGGTACGCGCCGCCATCCGCCGGGATCGCCCAACTCGGCAACGTGGCGTTGCCGTTCCAGGCGGCAAACCCGGAGCTGTAGGCGCTCGGCACCACGCCGAGGCTGGCCAGCGTCGCGGTGTCGCCCGAGGCGTTGGTGTCCCAGAAATCCGTCGCCAGCGACTGGCCCGCGGCGGCGATCACCTCGCCCACGCCGATCTGGTTCGTCGTGCTGACGACGCTCGCGGGATCGCCGTTGGCGCGCAGGTCCAGCAGATACCAGGCGGCGTTCGCGGGCACGCTGAGCGTGACCGTCTGGGCGCCCGCCGCGAGGTTCGCCCCCGCGGGGAACCAGGGCACCAGCACCGTGCCGGGATTGCCCGCGTCACGCAGTTGCACCTCGAGCAGCGTGACCGGCGCGGTGGGCGAGAGGGTGAGCGCGACAGCGCCCGCCCCCTTGCCGAACGTGCCGCCGCTTCGCGTGTCGCGCTGATAGATGCGATACGCGGCCGGCTGGGCAAGCGTGAGGCTGCCGCTGTAGGACACCGATCAGCTTCCCCATTTGGTGGTCGCGTAACTGCCGAGATTGGCGAGCTTCGTCGCGTCGGTCAGGTAGGTGTTCCAGAGGTTCACTTCACAAATGACGCCGTCGAAGAAGAACGGCGTGCCGCCGAAGGGCTGCTTGCCGAGCAGGAAGCTGTCCCACGCCACCAGGGTGCCGCCGCTGTACGGACCGGTGGTTGGAAAGGAAATGTCGGCGCGGCCGTTGACGCTGAGATGAACCTGATTGCCAGTCGGGTCGAAGCGGGCGATGACCTTGAGCAGCGTGTTCTTGACGCCCGTGCCATAGAACGCCTCGTTGGCCCCCGCCGAGGTCGCGGAGTTGCGCGCCGCCTGAATCTTGGGCGAGCCCGTGCTCGAGACGCTGACGTTGAAGACGTTGCTCGTCCCAGTCGTGTTGCTGTTCGACAAGCTGGCGGCCAGGTAGGGCGTGCCGCTGTTGGCGTCGCTGGTGATCTTGAACACCAGCAGCGCGGTCAGCGGCCCGCTCTGCAGGCCGGCGACCCAGCTGCTCGAAACCTGCTGGAGGAACTGCGAGGCGGATTTGGCGAAGGTCAGGCCGTTGCGGCCGTTCGCCGCCGCGAGCGTCAGCGTCGGCGCGTTGCCGGTCTGGTTGAGATCGAAACCGTTGCCCGACGTGTCGCGCATTCCCCGCACGGTGCCGCCGCCGGTCGCCTGCAAGGTGGTGAAGGCGGCGTCGGCGTAGAGCGATTGCGCGTTGCTGGCGTCGAACATCACGACCGGGTTGGGAACGCCGACCGACAGGAGCGAGCTGTCGGCCGCCGGGCCGGTGGACGTGATGGTGACGACCTGCGAGGCGAGCTGCGTGCCCGTCCCGGCCGCCGAAGTATCGTAGATCGCCAGCACGTAGCCGCCCGACCCCGGTGCGGTGATGGTGGCCGTCGTGCCGCTCGCCGCGAAGCGCGCGCTCACCTCGGTCGTACCCTGCATCCACACCAGGTAGACGGTCGCGATGCCGGTCAGGGCGAAGGCGACGGTGATCGCGGAACCGGCCGAGCCCGACGGGGTGTTGGTGATCGTTGCGGTGTAGACGCTGAACGTGCCGCTGCTGCTGCCCGAAGTACCCGTCGTGTGGTCGCGCACCTTGAGCGTGTAGCCGGTCCCGGCGGCCACGCCGCCCGCCGGGATCGTGAACGAGAACGCCCCGCCCGCGATGCTCGGCGTGCTCGCCACGTGCCACGTCGTCCCGCCGTCGGTGCTCCAGTCGAGCGCGGTCGGCGTGCCGTTGCCGTAGGTGCCGGCGACGGAGATCGCGTTCGCCAGGGGCGTGTTCGCCGGTGTGGTGACGCCGATCGTCTGCGCGGCGATGGTCACGCTGGTCCTTGCGTCGAGCAGCGTGGTGCCAGCGGCGCTGTCATAGAGACGCAGCGTGTAGGTTCCCGCCGCCGGCGCGGTGATCGCGGCGGAGCTGCCCGCGACGGCAACGCGGCCGCCCACGTCGCTCGACCCGTTCCACCACGCGATGTAGGCGGTAACGATGCCGCCCAGCGTGAACGGCACGCTCGCCGTCTGGTTGGCGACGAAGGCGGGCAGCGTGCCGAGCGTGCCGCTCTCGACGTTGAACGTGCCCGGCGCGGCGCCGACCACGGCGGGGATCGCGGTGTCGCGCACCCGCAGCGTGTACGGGCCACCCGCGCCGATCGCCCCGGCCGGGATGGTGAAGGAGAAATTGCCCACGGCGATGCGTCGGCGAGGCGGCCGTGGTGTAGGTCGTGCCGTCGATGCTCCAGGCGAGCCCGGCGGGCGTGCCGTTCGCGTAGCTGCCCGACACGGCGATCGTCGTGCCCGCCGCACGGTGCTCACCGCATTGACCGTGATCGTCTCGGACGGCGGCGCCGCGACCGGGATGCCGGCGATGGCGGCGAGCTTGTTGCCCGTGCCGGCGATCGCGCTGTCCCACAGCGCGAGCGCATAGCTCCCTGCGCTCGAGCGGCGCGGTGATGGCGCCGGATGTACCCGTCACCGCGACGCGCGCGCCGATCTCGGTCGCGCCGCTCATCCAGACGAGATAGCCGGTGGTCAGGCCCGCCAGGGTGAAGCCGATGGTGGTGGACTGACCGCCGGTGACGCCGGTGGGCGTCACGAGCGTTGCGGCCTCGACGTTGAAGCTGTTCGACTGGCGCGGCGTGTTCGCGCCGTCCGAGACCAGGATCGTCTGCCCGGCCTGCGCCGCCATGCCGGGGTGCAGGAACGAGAACGCGGTGGCGGACACGGTGGCGCCGGCGGGCAGCGCGTTCCAGGTGCTGCCGCCGTTATCGGAGTATTGCAGCGTTGGCGCCGTGCCGTAGTTCAGCAGCGAGCCGGAGACGCCGAAGCTGGCGTTCGCCGGTACGTTGGCGATCGCGCCGATGGCGATGGTCGGCACCGAGCCGCTGCTCTGCGTCTGCGCGTAGACGCCCTGGGCGTTGTTCGAGTTGCGGATGGCGAGCACCGGCGCGGACTGGCCGGGCGACAGGCTGGTCAGGCCGGTGCAGGTGATGCCGCCGCCGAACGTCACGGTGCCGGCGGCGGAGGTGTTCATCACCACGCACTCGAACCCGTCGCCGCAATCGCTGAACTGCGCCGACGGACACGGTGCCGCCGTTCGGCAGGGTGACGATGGCGCGGTTATGGCGCGACAGCGTCAACGCTACGGACGCGGCCTCCTCCACCCGGCGGCGCGCGTAGCTGGGGAGCTTGGCGTTGATGTAGTCGGCGACCTTCTGCAAGGTGCCGACCACCATCGTCGCGCTGCCCTGGCCCAGCCAGAAGCTGTCCCCGTCGCTCATCGCGGCCGCCACGGGATTGCCGGCGTCGGTGATCAGGCGGCCGTTGAGAAAGCTCGCGTAGCTGATCGCGCGATCGGTGCCGCCCTGGCTGATGCCGACGAGGTCGGAGGCACCCACGCTGGTCGCCAGCGGCGCCCCGGTGATAGAGGTGGATGAGCCGGCGGACCCCACGGGCCCCTGCGGCCCGACCGGGCCAACCGCGCCGGCCGCACCGGCGGGGCCGGTGGCGCCCGCCGGCCCGGTCGCGCCGGCCGGGCCGCTGGCCCCTGAACGCCGGCAGGCCGCTCGCACCTGCGGGGCCGATCGGCCCCTGGACGCCGGTGGGTCCAGCGGCCCCGGTGGGGCCGGCGGGCCCGGTCAGACCGATCGGGCCGGCAGGACCGGTAAGCCCGGTCGGACCGGCCGGACCCAAGGGGCCCTGTGGCCCGATCGGGCCCGAATGGTCCGGCGGGGCCGGGGGATCCCACCGGACCCATCAGTCCCATCGGGCCGGCCGGGCCGACCGCACCTGCGGGCCGGCGGGACCATCGGCGCCCGTGTCGCCCGGCAGGCCGGCCGGACCCCACGGGGCCGATCGGGCCGACGGGACCGACGGGACCGACGGCCCCGTCGGACCGGCCGGACCGGCCGGGCCGTCCGCACCGACCGGGCCTTGCGGGCCGGGCGCGCCCGACCGGTGCCGCCGGTCGCCGCGATCGTGCCCGTCGGGTCGATCGTCACGTTGGCGCCGGCCGAGAACAGGCCGCGCAGCATTGCGAGCGGCATCCGGCGCGGCGCGCCGGCACTGTTCAGCACCACCTCGTCGGTGGGCTGCAGGACCGTCTGCGGCGGGAAGGCGGCGTGGTCCACACCCGTCGCGGCGAGTGCGCCGCCGGCCAGCGCCAGCCCGGTGCCGACCCCGACCTGCTCCGGACCGCCGGGGCCGATGCTGATGCGGCCGAGCAGCGTGCCGGTCGCGGTGATGATCGTGGGCTGGGTTCCGGCCAGCAGCTCGCCCACGGTCGCGCCCCGGGTGACGCCGTCCTGGCTGAGGGGGAGCTCGTCGGCCGCGGTGATCTGGCCCGCCGCGGGAAGCTGCGGAATCGTCGGCATGTGTCGGTTCCTAATCGCGGTGTCGGCTGGGGCGGGTTCAGGCCAAGCGGAACTAGGCCTGGACAGGCGTGCCGCTGAGGACGGAGATCCACCGCCCGGAGCTGTCGGCGAACAGCTCGACGCCGCTTCCGCGCCGCCGGCCGCCTCGCCGACCTTGCGGCCGTTGCTGGCGTACGCCTTGGCGCCGGCGACCGTGACGATGGGCAGCGCGGCCACGGTGAAGCTCGGCAGGACCGGGGCGGCGGTGAAGCGCACCGGGCCGCCCAGCAGGATCGCGCCGGTCGTGTTGTCGTAGGCGATCGTGTGCGTGCCATCCGTGCTCAGCGCGATCCGCTGCCCGTCGGCCAGCCACACGACGTTGCCGCCGGCATTCTGGACCGCGCCGCGAGCATCGAACGCCGATTGGCCCGACCGCACCGTCGCGGTGGAGGTGTAGGCGCCCGACGAGGCGAAGCCGCCCGGCGCGTTGTAGCGGCTTTGCAGGTCGATCCCTCCCAGCACGCCGCCGTTGAACAGGAATTCGAGACCGGGGCGGCCGGAGTTGTAGTGCACCGCCCATTTGCCGTCGGTGCTGAACGCCATCGTCTGGCCGTCCGCCAGCCAGACCGCATTGGCGCCCGGTCGCTGCGTCGCGTTGCGGGCGTCGATGATCGCCTGGCTGAACGTGACGTTGACCTGCATCCCGCGCTTGATCGACGCGCCGCTGGTGCGGGTCGATCCGTTGCCGGGCCAGACGCCGATGACGTTGCCGACCTCGACATCCGTGCCGGTCGCCGCGTTCTTGCCGACCACGGCGGAGATGAAGCAGCGCGTGTCCGCATCGTCGAGGTTGTTGCCGACCCAGTCGAGCTCGAGGGTCTGGCCGAAGCCGGATTTCGACGAGGGCAGGTCCACCTGCTCGTGGTACTCGATCACGCCGCCCCAGAGATTGGCGCCGTTGACCAGGCCGATCACGCGTCTGTGCCGGCCGCGCCGTCCGCCGCGGCGATCGCTGTGCCGAGCGTCAGCGTGCCAGGGCCGCTGGTCGCGCCCCGCGCTGTCCGGTGTGCAGCCGGTGACGCTGTAGGAATTGCCGTTGATCAGCACCGGCAGCGGGTGCGCCGCCGAAAGCGGAAAGCCGACGCCGGCCGTGTAGCCGGTGAAGAAGTTGGTCACGTCCGCCACGCGGACGGTGTTCGCCGGTCGCGGTGGCGGTGATCGTCGTGTGGGCATCGGAACCGCGCTGCGCACGGTCTGCAGATAGCCGGCGACATGGCCGGTGGCGCCGCCATTGCCGCCGCCCGAACTCGACGTGAGGCTGCTGAGAAACCCCCAGATCCCGTCAGCCGGCGTGCTGGTGACGGAGGTGCCCACGAAGAGGTTGTTGATGACGTGCCCGGTGCCGCCCGTATGGTTCACCAGGTAGTAGGATTCGACGACGCTCGCATCCGTGGTCGCGGAGCCGACCTTGTTGAACAGCGCGGTCTGCGGGCCGGAGGTGCTGAGGACGGTGTGCTGGAAATCCGAGTTGCCGACGTAGAGCGAGCCGTTCTGCACCGTGCTCTGGCCGGCGCCGGCGACCGTCAGGGTGCCGTTCAGCGTGCCGCCGGCCGTGCTGAACCGTGCGGCGGCTTGCGCGTCGACATACTGCTTGGTGGCAGCGTGCAAGGTCTGTGTGGGATCGGCGGCCAACGTCAGCGGCCCGGTCATCGTGCCGCCCGCCGCGTTCAGCCGAGTGCCGGCCTGTGCGTCGACGTATTGCTTGGTCGCCGCGTGCAGCGGCTGCGCCGGATCGGCGGACAGCGTCAACGCGCCGGTCATCGCGTCGCCGGTGCGCTGCACGCGGCCATCGACGTACTGCTTGGTCGCCGCGTGCAGCGGCTGCGCCGGATCGGACGCCAAGCGTCAATGCGCCGGTCATCGCGTCGCCGGCGCGCTGCACGCGACCATCGACGTATTGCTTGGTCGCCGCGTGCAGCGGCTGCGCCGGATCGGACGGCAAGGTCAGCGCGCCGGTCATGGCGTCACCGGTGCGTTGCACGCGGCCATCGACATACTGCTTGGTCGCCGCCTGCAGCGGCTGCGAAGGATCGGCGGGCAGCGTCAGCGCGCCGTTGAGCGTGCCGCCGCTCTTCGGAAGCATGGCGCTCGCCTGCCCGTCCACGTAGAGCTTGGTCGCCGCCTGCAGCGGCTGGGTGGGATTGGACGAGAGCGTCAGGGGCCCGGTGAGCGTGCCGCCGGATCTTGCCGACGTTGCCCGCCGAGACGGTGTCCACGTACTGCTTCGTCGCGGCCTGCAACGGCTGCGCGGGATCGGCCGCGAGCACGAGCGGGCCGGTCATCGCCGCACCGGTCGTGAGCGCCGTGCTGGCGGCGAGATCGGCGAGCTTCAAGGTCGCTTGCGAGCCGGTCGGCTTCACGATCATCTTCGACGCGTCGACGTTCGCAACACCCGGAAGGCCGCTCATGAACTGCGCGTAGGACACCGCAGCGTTGGCGCCGTTCTGGCCGAGCGGCACCACGTCGGTGATCGCCGGCACGGTGCCGGAGGGCAGCGCGCCCACGACGAACGGCGTGGCACTCGCGGACAGCGTGCCGCCCGCGAGCGTGAGATTGGCGCCGACCGCGATCGGCGCCGGGCCGCCGACGGCTGTTGGCCGGATTGCCCAGGAGGGTGCCCGACGCGGCGGCGATCTCCGGCTGCAAGCCCGGCGATCAGCAGCGCGCGGGTGATCTTCCGCGACACGCCGTTCTGGCTGATCATCAGCTCGTCGGTGTCGGCGGCCGCGGCGGCCGGCGCCAGCTGGTCGATGGTCGGCATTGATCTATCAAGCTCCGAGAAGGATGGGGCGGCCGGTGCGGTCGGCGACGACCTGGCGGGTCGTGGATCCGAGCTCAGAGGATCAGCACCGGGTTGCCGTTCTGATCGGTGAGGGTCGCACCCGTGTTGGTCTCGATCGCGCCGGGCGGCACCGGCGGCGAGGACAGCGTCACCACGGGAAGCAGCACGGTGCGGCTGAGCGTGCGCCCGTTGGTGGTCACGATGGAGATCGTGACCATGTACGTGGTTCCCGCCTGGCCGCCGACAGCCACAGCACGGCCGCGGCGCCGTCCGCCGCCGCGCTGTCGAGCGTGAGGTCGCCCGGATTGTTCGGGCCGATCTCGACGTCGAGCTCGGCGATGCTGTCGCCGTCGTTGCCGGTCGAGCGCGGCGGAGATGTCGAACAGATAGTCGAGCACGTCGGCCGGATCCTTGACGGGCCAGGCGAGCGGACGCGGCGTCGCGGCGGTCGAGCCGCGCGGGACGGGGACGAAGCTGTCGAGCACCACGGCGCGCGCGCTGCTCGGCCGCCAGACATGGCTGGCTGCTGTCGGCATGTTTGCCTCTCGGGACGGGAGTTCGGGGGAGGTCGGCGACCGGCGCGGAGCCGGACGCCGGGCGACGCACTCAGGCCGTCGGCTCAGGCCTTGGTGAGCGCCGCGATCTGCGCGGCGAGCGCCTGCAGCTGCGCCTGCAGTTCGGCGAGCGAGGGTGCCGGCGGCGCGGCGACCGGCTTCGGCGGCGTGAAGGCCGAGCCGTCGTAGAGCCAGCCCTGGGCGACGCCTGGGATGCCGGTCACGTCCAGCCAGACCAGCGCCGGGTTGAACAGCTGGGTTATGTCGCCGTCGGTCGCGAACAGCTCGGCCACCGCGCCGTCCTGGATGCGAGCATATGTTTTCGTTGTCATCGTTACCACCTCACGATCACGAAGCCGTTGGCGCCCCAGGCGCCGTTCTGGGCGTCGTGCCGGAAGTCCGGTTCCGGCGCCGGAGGCGCCGCCGCCCGGGAAACATCCCGCCCACGCCGTAGCTGCCGCTGTTCTGCATCCGCCGCATCGCGGCGCCCCCGCCGATGACCGCCGGCGGTCAGGATCCCCGCCTGTCCGGCGGAGCCCTGGAGTTCAGGTCGCCGCTATACCCAAGTGCCGCCGGGCGTGGCGCCGTTCAGCGGATAGGAGGCGTTCGCGAGCCCGTTGAGGCTGCCGCCCGTGGCGCTGACATAGGCGCCGAAGCTCGACGTGCCGCCGCCGGTGGGCGCGACGCCGCCGGTCGTGCCGCCGGCGCCCCCGGCGCCGACCGTCACCGGGATCGCCTGCCCCGGCGTGAGCCCGGCGATGCGCCTGCGCGCGTAGCCGCCGCCCGAGCCGCCGCCGCTCGGCACGCCGGAGACGGAGGCGTAGCTCCCCGAACCGGCGCCCCAGACCTCGACCTCCACGGTGGTCACGCCCGCGGGCACGATGAAATTGCCGGACGCAGTGAAGCCCTGCACGCCGGACGCGAAGCCCGGCCGGAGCGCCGGCAATTTCCAGGCAAGGAACGGCGCGGTCGGCAGCGTCACGATGTTCGCGGCGGTGACGGCGGTTCTGGCCGTAGCTGACGGTGATGACGTAGAGCCCGACCCAGCCGTTATCGACCGGCGGCGTCGTCTGCGAGCCGCGGGCGCGGGCGCGCCGGCCTTGAGCTGGAGCTGCACGCGCTGGATGCGCTGGGTGTTCTGCGCCACGCCGCTGTTGTTCGGCCCGCTATAGGGCTGCGCCGGATTGGCGGCGTTGTAGTACGGCAGCACCACCGGCCCGGTGTCGCTCTCCTGCAGCGCCGCCTGGATCAGGTAGTTCACCGCCTGTCCCGAGGTGGTCGGCGCGGTCAGCGTGAAGCTGGTCGGCGCCAGATTGATGCCCATCTTCACCAGCGGATCGGTGATGTCCGCCGGCAGCGTGCCGTAGGCGAGCGTGTCGACCACGGAGAGCTGCGCGATGCTGCCCGGCGCCACCGTGACGCTCATCGAGGCGGGCGAGGTCGGCGTGCAGGCGAGGCCGTCGGCGACCGTGCCGGTGCCGAGCACCGCCTGCGCCAGCGCGCCGATCGCGACCATCGCGTTGCGATTGACGGCGAGCAGGTCGGAGTCGAGCGGAATGCTGCCCGGATAGACCAGGTTCCTGTCCATGTATTCTTCCCAAAGCTCGTTGAGCGAAATTCAGTTGGTGATGCGCGTCCAGGCGACCGTCGCGACCGGCAGCACGCCGGCGATCGCGGCGTCGATGTCGGCGTCCGTCACCTGGCCCTGCACCATCGCCGAGGCTCGCGTATTCCAGCGCGCCGCGCCCGTAGCCGCCGGCGGCCGCGCCCCAGCCGGAGACCTGCGCGATGCCGTTGCCGTGCGGGCGGAAGGCGGTGACGAAGCACTGGTAGGGCAGGTTCAGGCTGCCCCAGGCGCCCGCCACGCCGTAGCCGGTGGCGAGGCCGTAGGCGCCGGTGTCGGCGGGACGCGCGGGCTCGAAGATGACGGCGCGCGGCCGGTCAGGTCCTGCAGCACCGCGCTGATCGCGCCGCGCGTGCCGCGCTCGCGCAGCAGCTCGCGCTGGATGCGCGCGCGGAACGCATCGTCGGCTTGCGCGCCGCGGCGGGACAGCCGCGCTGCCGAAGCAGTCCTGCGCGATCATGTCGAGCCACACGCCGGTCGCGGTGGCGATGCGCGTCTGCGCGACGACGAAGCCGAGCAGGCCGTAGACCCAGGCCCAGCCGGCGGCGAGGCCGCTGAGCACGCCGTCGAGCACCGGGCGTCGTATCGGCGAACCAGCGCGCGGGCAGCACCGCCTTGATGCGGCGGAGCATGTCCTGCTGATCGCCAGTCTGCTGATCGCCAGTCTGCTGATCGAGGTCCATCTCAGTTCACCGCGACCAGGCCGGCCTTGACGACGCCGGACGCGGCCGGCACGAGGTCGGACGCGGCGCCGTTGATCAGCACCTGGCTGACATTCGTCACCGCCGGATGCGCCGCGTAGGCGACCTGCGCGATGCGGGTGAGCGGCAGCGGCGCGCCGATCGGCAGCGTGTTGACGAACGCGGTGATCGCATTGCCCACCGCGGCGGCGACCGGCGGCTTCTGCGCGGTGCCGGCGACCGCGATGGTGAGCGAGATGGCGGCCTGAACCACGGTCGGCGGCTGCACGGCGTAGATCGAGCCGACCGGCCGCACCGCCTCGATCGCCGCGGCGACCGTCGCGAGCAGGGCTGGCGGACGGCGAGCCCGACCCGTCATCGACCGTGACCACGAAACTGCCGGGCTGCCAGGCGCCGGTGGTGTCCTGGTTCTCCTGGATGGTGTACTGCAGGCCCTGCTGGATCGAGGTGATCGCGTAGCCGACCGCGAGCGGCGTGGCGCGGGAGCGGCTGTCGAGATAGTTGGCGAACCGGGCGCGGAAGGCGCTGTCGGCCTCGGCGTCGAGCCCGTTCTGGAACGGCGCCGCGTTCGACACCGCGTCGACGCCCGGCATCGCGGTGGCGAGCTGCGTGACGCTGCCCGCCTGCACGTTGCCAGCGCTGCCGGCGAGCTGCGCCTGCACCGGCACATCCAGCGCGGCGACGCCGCTCGCCAGCACGTAGCCGTTCTGCGACGCCGAGAAGGCCGGGTTGGCCGGGTCCGCGGTCACCACGAAGGTCTGCGTGCCGTCGGCGGTGCGCACCAGCGCGCCGACCGGCACCAGCGCCGCGTTGGACGGCGTGAAGCGCGAGAACGTCACGATGCCGGTCGCCGGGACCGCCGGCAGCCGGGACAAGCGCGAAATCCGCCATCCAGCTGTCGAGGTCGGCACCGGTGCTGGTCGCGGCGCGCGTCATCTGCAGCACCTGCAGGATCAGCCACTGCATCCACAGCGCGATCGAGGCGTTGGCCTCCAGCACGGCGCGCAGCACCGAGCCGACGGTGAGGTCGAGCAGCTGGCGCGACGCGGCCTGCACCGAGGCGGCCATCGTCTGCACCAGCGAGGAGAAGTTCTGCAGCGAGAGTTGCATTGGCACCATCTTCGGTTTCGCCGAGCCAGCCGCCGTCATGGCCGGACTCGATCCGGCTATCCACGACTTGCAGGCTCGGGAAGGCGTGGATGCCCGTGACAAGCGCGGGCATGACGGGTCAGGCGCTCACTGGAAATGAAAGGATCTGCGTCTGGCCGCTCGGCGCGTCCACGTAGCGGATGTGGACGTAGACGGTGCCTGCGGCGCCGGCGGGCGAGAGCTGCACGTCGATCACCGGCTCGGGCGTGCGCGCGACGGCGGCCTCCTTGAAGATCTGGCTGCGCACGACGGCGCGGATCTGCAGCGCGTTGCCGGGCTGGCCGATGAACTGCGCGAGCCCGGCGCCGTAATCGGGCTGCCAGATATACTCGCCGGGACTGGTGAGCAGCCGGCGCAGCACGCGCTGCTGGCCGAGCAGCGGCCCGGACGCGGTCGCGAGGTCGCCGGTCGGCCCGGTCGTCAGGTCCGAGCCCCATTGGTGCGAAAGATCGGGCATCTTGGTCCTTTGCTCGTGCGCGGCCGCCCCACCAACCCCGCGCACCGACGCCCTTCGGGTGTCAGTCCTGCGGTGAGGGTGTCGCGCCGCCGCCGTGGGTGTGCGCGTCGTAGTGCTGGCGCAGGCGATCGAGCGAGCCGTGGCGGTCGTACACGTCGCCATCGACGTGCAGGTCGCCCTTCACCTGCACCGTGCCGTCATTGGTGAGCTTCAGGAAGCTGCCGCTCTTGTGCACGAGCCACAGCTCGCCGACCGGTGCGGCGGGCGGGCGCTGCGTGTCGCTGAAGGCGCGGCCGACGATGACGCCGTGCTCCGCGTCGCCCTCCTGCGCCAGCACCAGCACCTGGTCGCCCGGCGCCGGCGGGCAGGCCATGCCCCAGCCCGCGCCGACCCAGGCGGACAGCACCGGCAGCCAGCCGGTCAGCACGCCTCTCCGGCTGGAGCTGCACGCGCGCGGTGGCCGCATCGGGATCGACCGAGGTGACGATGCCGAAGCGCGGCTGCCCGGCCGCCTGGTCGAGCGCGCCGGCTTGCGCCTTGAGCGCGTTGAGGAATCGTTCCATTGCGATGGGCCCGTGCTATGCCCGTTACGCTTGCAACGATGTCGGCCGGCGGAGTGGCCTGCGTGCCGGGGTTCATGTTCTTGCAGCGGAGATGCTGGGTGAAGCCGCCCTCCACGTGCAGGTGCCGCTCGATCGTGTCCACGTAGTAGGTCTGGTCGAAATCGGTGCCGGTGCCCTGGAGCGTGACCAGGCTGCGCGGCGTGAGGGTGAGCTCGCCGGGCATCGCCGCGCTGATGACGCGCTCATGGCGGGTCAGCTCGGCGAGCTTCTGCTGGGCGAGCTTGCAGCGCCTGGTCGGACGTCAGATTGGGACGGACGATCACGTAACGCTGTGGCGGGCCGGAGCGGCCAGCCCAAGGCCGCCCGCCAGCCCTGCCCCTTGGCCGCGGCCGCGCGCGCGGGCGGTCTGCGTGAAGGCGCTTTGCTGGCGGCTGTTCCAGCTCTTCACCGTCACCTCGATGTCGCGCGCCAGGGTGAGCGAGCGCTCGAGGCGAAGGTCGAGCACCGTGTCCGGCGACAGCGTGAGCGCGACGTCGGCGCCGGCGGGCGGCTGGAAATACAGCGTGGTGCCGCTGACGAACACGTCGAAGCCTTCCTGCTGGGCGAGGAACACCAGCAGATCCCATTCGGTCGTGGCGCGGCTGAACTGGTCGAGCGTGATGCGGTCGTGCTCGTCCTGGTAATAGCGGCCGACCGGCGTGCGGGTCTCGGTCACCTCGGCGGCGAGGTTGTGGCGGCCGGCGAAGAGCTGCGCGATCTCGCTCGCGGTGCGGTTGGCGAAGGTCTCCTGCGTGCGCGCCTCGATCAGCGCGGCGGTGAGGTCGCGCCCCTCGGCACGGATCACGCCCTGCATCGGGATCGATGTCGACGAGATCGACCGCGCCCTGCACCACGCTGGTGAAGCCGATGCCGTCGAGGCTCATCCGCACGTCGAGCAGAATGTCGGAGGTGCGCCGACCAGAACGCGGCGCTCGACGGATCGGCGTTGAGCGCGACGGTGACGCTGAAGCGGTCGGCGGCGTAGTGGTTGTTGGAGAACACCTGCGCCTCGATGGCGCCCGCAACCGGCGTGCCGTTGGCGAGCACCGCGAGGCGCGGGAAACGGATGCTACTGGGCAGCAATGCCGCCTCCGGCGCTCGGGTCGCTATCGGGGATCAGCAGGGTGACGACGCCGGCGAGCATCGGGTCCGACAGGTCGTTGAGCTGGGCGATGCGGATCCATTGCGTCGCGTCGCCGAGCTGCTCGGCGGCGATCTGGAACAGATTGCCGCCGGCGACGGTGATGTTGCGCATCGCTCAGGTTCCCGCGTTGGCGAGGTTGACGGCGGCGCGGCCGACATAGCCACGCGCGGCGGACAGCGCGCCGAGCTGGCCGGCGGCGCTGCGTCGCGCCCGCGAGCGCGCCGGCGCCGGCGAGCGGGTCCGACGTCGCGGACAGCGTGGACGATGCCGCGCCGAGCGAGCTCCCGGCGCTGGCGATGCCGCCGCCGATCGCCGATTGCGCGGCGGCGAGGCTGCTGCTCGCCAGGCCGTACGCGCCGGTGCCGCGCGTCATCGCCTGCGGCGCGGCGAGCGCCGATTGCGCGCCGCCGAGATCGACCCCGCCCAAGTCGAAGCCGGACATCGCCGCGGCGCCGATATCGGACAGCACCGATCCCGCGAGCGAGATCGCGGTCTCGATGAGCGCCGAGGCCTCGTCGCGCAGCACGGTGCAGGCGAGGCGGTAGGGGATCCACCAGCCGTTCTGGTAGTCCGCCTGGAAGTCGCGGATGATTACGGTATAGAAGAACACGTCCCAGGTGAGCGGCAGCGCCGCACCCGAGGCGCGCAGCTCGTCGAGCAGGCGCGCGCGCAACGTCGCGTCCTCGCCGGAGAAGATGCCGCGCACGGTGATCTCGGCGTCGTCGCGGCCGAGCGCGTCGATCACGCGCACGCCGCCCGGCAGCTTGTGCACCGCGAGCCGCTGCTCGCCGCCGAAGCCGATGCCGGCGGAGACCTCGAAATCCTGGAACACGACGGGGCCGAGGATGAAGGCGATATCGGACATTGGTGGTTCCGTGCGAATGGGAGCGCCTGCGCGCAGCGGTTCGTAGGCAACGCGGAGGCGGCTTACGTTGCCCGCAAGCAATTCAGTCGGAAGGTGGGTAGCGGCGTAACAAGCCAACTTTGTCCGGCGCTCGGCGCCTCAGTCTCGGTCATCTGTGATCGCGACCTCCTTCGCGATCACGCCGATTTCGGTGCCCCAAGACGGGCCGACGTGAAATAGCAAGCCGAGCCATCCCGAACCGCTGCGATCGCCCGGTCGCAGGCATGAGGTGGAACGAGCAAGCTTCCTGAAGCGTCCCCCAAGATCCATTCCACCATCCGGTCGAGTTGGACCTGGGCCGGCGGATCGAGGCTCGTCAAAAAGACCCCTAGAGACGACGTTTTGGCCTCGCACGTTGTCAATTCTGTACACTTGAGCTTCACGAAAGACGATATCCCGGCTTGACCCCTCTCGGAGTCGCAAAGCCGATGACAAGGGTTTGCATACGCCGGTCCATGACCACGCGGTTCAGCTCGCAAGCATGCAATGATGCGAGATCCTGCCTCGTGATCGCGCGTCGTATCAAAGGATCTACCTCCGGCGCGCTTGCTGCTCAAAGTCAGGCCGGTTCATCTGCTATGGCAAAATGCATGGTGCACAATCGATACGCTTCAAGCCAGCGAGGGAACGATCTCGATGCCAAGCTTCTCGGCGAGGAGCAGCACCTCCATCCGCAGGAATGGCTTTGGGTCGAGGTGCGGAATGTCTATGTCGAAGAAGCACGGAATTTCGCACTTCAGACTACGCCGTCTGACGATTTTCCCGAGCGAAGCCAAATTGCTTTCAACGACCCTAAGCAAGGATTCGACGTGATCATTGATATCGTCACTTACAACGTAACGGTCTAAATCGAAAAAACAGGTGCCAACTCGGGCGGCCCGCAGGGGCGCGCTGGTCCTTCTTGTTCCGTGCGGAAGATCGCCCTTGCGGTTCCATCGCTTTGCCTCGATCGGAACAACCCTCCTCGGCTCATCGGGATCGAGGTCGTCTCCGGCAAAAGACCAGGATGCCGAGCAGGACAGAGGGACGTTACCAGGTTGGACATTTGATCTCGTTCACCGCGCAAGTTACCCACGTTCGTACCGTTATAGATCACGTCTCCTGAAGGAAGGTGAATAATGACCTTGTCAGCTCCGCCCCGTTTGTGGCTACTCGCCAGAACCTGTCGGGGCTGGATCTTCGGTATCCGGCTCATCCTCGGCGCCGATCTTGAAGTGCCAGAGTTCGTATACGTACTCCATTGAGGCCGGCTATGTGACTGCTTCTCGAAGTGCCCGGAGCATCGCGCGCACATCATCGATGCCCACGCCTATTCGGGTTTGAACTCCGGTATCGCAATCCCATTGCAAACCTCGTTCGGGCATTGACGTAGAATGTCCAACTCCGCTCGCGTGGCGAGGATTTCAATACTATCGTGGTCCAGTCTTCTAGCTCCTGCATCACCCTCTCCGATGCGCTGCGAATCGTCCCCCAGATCTGTGGTCGAACGGAGGCGTCATGCGCGGCAGGTTCCGGGACCAGGGGAAGCTGTTCTCCTATCTTTCGCCTGAGAGCCGCGTTCCGGCCGAACATCCGCTACGACAGGTGCGACAGCTGGTTCGGGACGTTCTCACAGAGCTAAGCCCAAGCCTCGGCCGGCTGTATGCGCGCCGACGGTCGTCCCTCCATCCCGCCCGAGCAATTGCTAAGTGCGTTGCTGCTGCAGGTCTTTTACGGCATCCGCTCGGAGCGCCAGCTGATGGAGCAGTTGGATTACAACCTGCTGTATCGCTGGTTCGTCGGCCTGTCGCCCGATGACCCCGCGTGGCAGCCCACGACCTTCACCAAGAACCGCGAGCGGTTGCAGCGCGGCGACATCTTCCAGAAGTTCATGACTAGGCTGCCGCCGCCTCCACAGGTCCAGCCGCTGCTCTCGGACGAGCCTTCTCGGTGGACGGCACCCTGATTGAGGCGTGGGCATCGCAAAAGAGCTTTCACCCCAAGGATGGCAGCGATAACACGGACGGCACCAACTTCCTCGTCCAGCAGCGCATGACCGATACCCATGCCAGCGTCACCGATTCGGAAAGTCGACTTTAACTCAAGGCCGCCGGTCGCGAGGCGATTCTATCCTATCTGGGCCCCGCCGTCATAGAGTACCGGCATGGGCTGGCGGTCGCTGGCCTGGTATGCAATCCGATGCACGTCCGAACTCCGAGCCTCAAAAGCGATGCTTATGGCCAGGCAGAAGGAGAACCTTCATCGCATCACCGTGGGCGAGGACAAGGCCTACGACACGGCCGAACACGTGGCGGCGCTGCGCGACATGGAGTGAAACCGCACGTGGCGTGCAACGATGCGGTGACCAAGACCGGCAAGCGGCGGCGCAGTGCCATCGATGGGCGCACGACGCGGCATCCGGGCTACCGTATGTCGCCAACGCGACGGCCATGATCGAGTGCATCTTCGGCTGGGGCAAGCAACACGGCACGATGCGCAGAACCAAGCATCGCGGGATGCTCGGGTCGGCGCTGACTTCCTGCTCAATCTGATCGGCTATAATCTGATCCGCATTCCCAAACTGGTGAGCGCGTGAGGGGGAAGTCTGTCTACCGACGTGCGAATTCGCCCCTCAGGCCAGCTCAGAAACCGGACTGCTGGCGAGAGAGCCGCACAAACCAGGAACCCGCGCCAACGTCGCACAATCTGCTACCCGCTTTCGCAGTTTTTCAGCGAACTGCTAGAGCGCAATCCGAGCCTTGTGAATCGAAAGGGGTTCCCCGACGCGGGCGAGGTCTGATTCACCATACCTGCTGGACTGGGAGGCCAGCAGGTATGGCACGACCTCTGTCCGAAGATCTGCGATCCCGGCTGATTGCGGTGGTCGATGGCGGCATGTCACGTCGCGCGGCGGCCAAGCGGTTCGGCGTGGCAGCTGCGAGCGCGGTCCGCTGGGTGCGGGCATGGCGCACAAGCGGCACGACGCGCGCCAAGCCGCAAGGCGGCGACAAGCGCTCGCATCGCATCGAGGCGTATCGCGACACCATCCTGGCCGCCGTCGAGGCGCAGGTGGACATCACGCTCACCGAACTGGCCGACCTGCTCCACCGCGAGCATGGCGAACGCTTCGCGCCGAGCTCCGTATGGCGCTTCCTCGACCGCCACGCGATGACCGTTAAAAAAAACCGCGCACGCCAGCGAGCAGGAGCGGCCCGACGTCGCCGCGCGGCGCAGGGCGTGGTTCGACGCGCAGCCTGACCTCGATCCCGAGCGTCTGGTGTTCATCGACGAGACCGGAGCGTCCACCAAGATGGCCCGCCTGCGTGGCCGCGCGCCACGGGGCCAGCGCTGCCGTGCGCCCGTCCCGCACGGCCATTGGAAGACCACCACCTTCACCGGAGCCTTGCGCCTGAGCGGCCTGACAGCGCCGATGGTGCTCGACGGCCCGATGAACCGCGAGGCGTTCCTCACCGATGTCGAACAAGTGCTGGCGCCGACGCTGCGACCGGGCGATCTCGTCGTGATGGACAATCTGCCGGCACACCGCTGCGTCGGCGTCCGCGCGGCAATCGAGGCGGCGGGCGCTCGGCTGCGCTACCTGCCGCCCTACTCGCCGGACTTCAACCCGATCGAGAACGCCTTTGCGAAACTCAAGGCGCTCTTGCGCAAGGTCGCCGCACGCACCATCGACGAACTCTGGGACGCGATCGCCGAGCTGCTCCCAAAGTTCACGCCCCAGGAGTGCGCCAACTATTTCACCGCCGCCGGATACGAGCCAGAGTGATCGGATTCCGCTCTAGGCGTCGCGAGTCTTTCACTGCCCCCGGTATATGCGGGCACAAACCGGAACGGCACCCGGATGGGATCGTCGATGCCCGACAGATCCGGTTCCGGCTCGCCGTCCCAATGGATGACGTATGGGATGACCAGATCGCTCACGATCAGCTTCCGGTCGGAGGCCCAGGCCAGGCGGGACTGAGGCGAGGATCGAAGGCCGTGCGCGCCTGCCGGCGGGCGGGTGGCGGCTTGCGCCAGATGGTCGGCCACCCAGCGGCCAAGGACGCGCCCGTTCATGATGATGTTCCCGCCATCGCGCTTCTTCTCTGACGTTTCCTGCTGTCGGGCCGGTGTGCCATGCGGGGCTGAAACGTGATCCGGTGTGGCCGGCACCGAGGCGCGATGAGGTGCAGTCGGAGCGGCCGGCGCGTGGGACGAGTGGCGGATGGCCGGCGACGTCGGAGCGACGGCCGGCGGGATCGTGAAGGGGAATGCCGGCGAGGGTGGCGGGGCCCACTGGCGCAGCGGATGTCGGCGATGCGGTTGGAGCGGCCGGACGCGACGGTGTCAGTGGCGGAGGTGGCAGCGGTGCGGCCGCTCGGACCTCGCGCGGAGCTTGTGG
Organism: uncultured Alphaproteobacteria bacterium; assembly: GCA_963799825.1. Lineage (GTDB taxonomy): Bacteria > Pseudomonadota > Alphaproteobacteria > Acetobacterales > Acetobacteraceae > JAFKFI01. The sequence goes on along the minus strand of CAWCYL010000004.1, from coordinate 401,325 downwards.
CAGCGGCGCGGGTGCGGCTGGACGCGAGGTGTTCGGCGGTGGGTTGAGCGGCGCAGTCTGGAGCGCCGGCGCGACTGGCCGTGGCGAGGCTGCGGCCGGCGCGGGCGCCGCCGGGGGTGGCGAAGGCGCGGCCGGCGGGGCTGGCGTGGTCGGCCGTGGGGCCGGAGGCGACTGGGGCGCGATGGCGGGCGCCGGCGCGGATGACGGGCGCGGCTCCGGTGGCGCGGCCGGGGGTGCGATCGGACGGGGCGCCGGCGTCGTTCGCTGGCTCAGCGCGAGGGGCAGCCGGTGACGGCGGCGCGGGCGCCGGCTCCTCGCGCCGGGGCGGCGGCGCGGCCGGTGCGGGCGGAGCCGGCGCGGCGGGCGATGCGGGCGGGGGCGCGGGTTCGGCGGCCGGGGCCTCGGGGGCGGGCGGCGGCGCGGGGCGCGGAGCGGGCGGCTGGGCGGCGGGCGGCCGGGCATCGACCAGGCCGCCGGCGAGCTTCTGCAGCGCGACCAGGCCGGCGGCCGAGTGGGCGATCGCGGCGTCGAGGGCCGCGAGGTCGCGCCGGACCACCGCGAGGCCGGCGGAGACGCCGTTGTCGAGGGCGAGGCGGATGCCGATCTCGTAGGCGTCGATCATCGCAGCGCCTCCTTGATCGCGTCGACGATGGCGCGGCCGATGCGGCGCGCGGCGTCCTCGGCGCCGGCGGCGCCCGCCGGGGCGAGGAACGGGCGCGGCGGGATCGTGCTCGTGCCGCGCTCCTGGTAGACCGCGACCGGATCGGCGGAGCCGACCACCGCCTCGCTCCTCGCTCGCCTGCGACGCGATGCTCGCTTGCAGCGCGCCGGTGCGCAGCCACGGCGTCGCGTGGTCGGCACCGGGCGGATGGGAGAGCGAGCTTCGCACCACGCCGGCGAGCTGATCCGCTTCCGCGGCCAGCGCGCCGAGCTGTGCCGGGGCGAGGTCGATGCGCGCGAGCGCGTCGAGGAAGTGCTGCAGCCCGTCGATGCCGATCACGGCGTGTCCTTCCAGCAATGCGCCTGCCAGTCGAAGCTGCGGCCGTCGAGCGTGCCGATGACGACCACCCAGGCGAGGCGCTCGTCGGCCGGCAGGCTGAAGGCGACGTCGAAGGGCACCCCGTTCTTGACCAGATAGAGGCAGTCGATCAGATCGGGGTGCCTGCTCAGTTTCCCGCGTCTTGCCTCATCGTCTCGAGCGCGGGCTCGGGCTCGGCGGACAGCGCCGTCGGCGGCGGCGGCGATGCCGGGATCACCGAGGCGCGCGACCAGCGCCTCGATCTGCTGCTCGTTGGCCGGCATCGGCACGGGGACGTCGTCGATCGCCGTGACCGAGCAGGCGAGCAGTGCCACGCCGAGCCACGGGCCGTTCTGCGACAGCACCGGACCCGCCGCCTTGAACAGCCGCAGCTTGTCGAGCACCGTCATGCGACGGAGCGCGATCCGCCGCCCCTGCCCGTCCGTCGACGATCTGTGCGCCGCGGCGGACGAGGCGATGATGGTTTCGGATGGAAGCATCAGATGCGCTTGCGGCGGGTGGCGAAGAATTCGAGCTTCTGCTTGACGCTGGAATCGCCCTTCCACGCGCCGGAGCTGGACAGCTTGAACACCGCGCTGTCGTACTGATAGGTCGAGGTGCTGCCGTCCGTCTCGGTGACGTACTGGTAGAGCGTGCCGGGCGGCACGCGGCCGTTGACGAAGTAGAGGTCCTCGGCGGCGGCGATGAAATCGTCCACGGCGGAGTTGCCGCGCTCGATCTCGAAGCTGCCTTCCCAGCCCTTCGGCAGCTCGGCGGCCATCTGCGTGCCGTCGAGCCGGTCGACGCGGATCGGGTGCGTGATCTGCCGGCTCTCGAAGCCGGTGACATGGGTGAGGTCGACGCGCCCGGTCGGCCCCATGACCACGAGCTGGCAGTCGCGGCCGACGGAGAATGTGGTGGTGGCCATGTTCGCTCCTTACGCCGGCTGCCCGGTGGGCAGGGTCTGGCGGCTGACCTGCACGGTCTGGCCGCCCTCCATGTTGACGATGAACTTCTCGTTGATCGCCTGGTATTGCACCTGCGCATCCGACTGGACGTAGCCGAGACTGGTGCGGCTGTTCGGGTTGTTGGTGGTGTCGCAGATCACGCCGAACGGCAGCGTGCCGTCGGTGCTGCCGAGCAGGCCCTGGCTCAGCATGTTCTGCAGGAAGCTGAGCTGGGTCGCGCGCACGCGGCGGAACAGGTCGGCGTTGATCACCTGGCCGACATACTGGCCCATGCCGGAGGCGAGCGTCGCCGCGATGTAGTTGGTCAGCCGCGTGTAGTTGTCGCCGTTGGTCGCCGCGTTCGACGAGGAATTGTGGCCGCCGCGCACGCCCCAGAAGCTGCCGCCGGGCTGCGGATTGGCGATCACGTCGATGCCGGCGCCGAGCAGGGTCGCAGTTCGGCGGAGGAATAGGACGTGCTCTGGCCGGAGCCCGGCGTGCCGGATTTCTGGCTGCCGATGACGCCGTAGAGCGGCTTGTTCAGGCTCGACTGCTCGGGCGAGAGATTGGCCAGCCGGCCCGCGACGAAGCCCTGCGGCGAGACCAGGCGGACCGAGCCGTTCACCTGGTCGGACCACCACATCCAGTCGCCGAACATCAGCTTGGCGGCGTAGCTGTCGAGGCCGGCGGCGCGCTTCATGGCGACCGCGCGCTTGATCGTGTCGCCGGCCGGGCCGGCAGAGGACCATGTAGACGCCCTCGGAGAGGCCGAAGCCCGCCTGCGTGGTCCATTGCGTGCGTCGTCGCTGTCGGCCAGCACGCCGATGCTGCAGCCCTGGCCGCGCAGCGCGTACATGCCGGTGCGCGGCGCGGTATCGGAGCCGACCAGGGTGGCCGCGTTGACGCCGCTCGCGCCGTCGGTGCCGGGCGTGCCGGCCCCGAGCGTGGTGGAGAACGCGGCGACCGCGTTGGTCGCGCCGTTGGCGTTGGCGACGACGAGCTGCGAGGGCCCGCGCTGCGGACCGATGCCGGTGTTCACCGCGTTGCCAGGTTCCGCCCAGAACCCGGCGCCGGTGCCGCCGACGTTGTCGAACACTTCCGGCGCGAGGCCGGGCAGCGAGACGGTGAGCCGCCAGGTGCCCGCGGCGCTGCCCGGCGTGAGCGCCAGCGCGATCTGGTTGCCGAGCGCGCCGGTGTAGAGCGCCGTGAAGGTGAACGTGCTGCCCGCGAGCTGCACCTGTGCGGCCGCGTCGGTGCCGTCGGTGACGCGCACGCAGCGGAACGCCTGCGCGCCCTGCTGCACGGCGGTCGCGACCTGCGTGCCCATGTCGAATCGGCGCGGCATGACCGGGCCGAAGATGCGCGCGTAGTCCGCCATCGTGCCGACGATGACCGGCTGGCCGACCGGCCCCCAGGCCGCGGTGCCGACCATGCCGATCACGTTGGTCGGCACGCCGTTGAGCACCAGGTTCTGCGGCGGCACGATCTGGACGTAGAGATCGGGCACCACCAGCGCGGTGGTGTTGATGCTGCCCTGCTGAACGATCGGCATGGCTCAGCCCTCCTTCGCTGCGGGCGTGGAGCGCGCGTCCTGCGCGGAGGTGACGTCGTGCGTTTCGCGCACCGACGCGACGACACGCACGACAGCGGCCGCGTGCTCGCCCTTGAGGATCTCGGCGATACGCGCCGGATCGGCGACGACGTCGCCGCGGGCGAGCCGGCGAACGGCCTCACCACGACAAGATGCATGTCCATGAAAGCTCCCAGAAATTCAGCCGATGGGGGGTTCAGCCGAGGATGTCGGCGGTGTTCACCGTGCCGGTGCCGAACAGCATCAGCGGCTGCACGGCAAGGATCGGTCGTGGCGTATTCGACGTCGTAGAGCAGGTCGCGGCGGTACAGCGCCGCGTCCTGCGACTGGTCGAGCGTGGCTGCGCCGGCACAGATCAGCCGCCCCGCGTGCCGTCGGCGAGTGCGATGAAGCGCAGCGACGCGAGCGCCGCGTCGATCGCGGCGGCGACGCGTGTCGCGGACCGTCGGATCGGGGCACCAGCAGATGACGCGGAACCGCTGCTCTGCCGGCGCATCTGCTTCAGCGACGCGGCGTCGGCGACGACGCGGCCGATCAGGTCGTAGGCGCCGGGCACGGTGAGCGTGGCACCCGCGAGCTGCACGACGAGTCGGCGCGCGCCAGCGCGGCGAGATTGGCCGCGACCAGCGCCGGCGTGTCGCTGGCCTGGGTGCGGTAGACGTAGCTCTGACCGTTGATCGCGATGCCGGCGAGCTGCTCCGGGTCCGCCGTGCCGCCGAAGGTCACGGTGTTGCCCGCCACGCGACGGTGAGCGTGGCGGTCGGCGGCGCCGGCGACCCAGTCGTCGACGTAGCGCGTCGTGTTGCGCGTCGCACCGTCCACCGGGAACACCGTGACGTTGACGCAGCCGGCGGCCAGATCGGCGTCCAGCGCCAGCGGGTTCGGCCAGCCGCGATAGACGCGGCACGGCTGGCCGCACACGCTGTCGGCATCGACGCCCTGCGGATAGAGCGCGGCCGAGGCGAGTGCGACCAGCGCTGCCTCCACGTCGGATTGGTCGGCCATCAGGTGCTCGCCTGCTTGACGGTGAGACGCCAGCCGAGCTCGCTGAGCTCCGCCGACGCGACGATGCCGGTGCGGCCGAGATCGTCGGTCATCAGATCGGCCGGCCGCAGGACCACGCCCGCGACCGCCGGCAGCAGCACGGTCCAGTGCCGGCCAGGGCGTCGCCGGGCAGTTGGCGCTCGGCCTGCTGCCGGCCGAGGCGGTGAGCACGCTCGCCGGCCAGCCGGTGAGCAGCGGCGTCGCGGTGCTCAGCGCGACGCCGCCATAGCCGTTGACCCCGCGCCGCCTGGCGCCGCCGGACGCGCGAACGTGACGATCCGGTTGGCCAGCACGCAAAGCACCGGCAGCAGCGGCTGCTGTGCCGCGATGAACCAGGTGCCCGCTGTCCTGCACGAGATAGTCGCCCGGCCGCGTATAGGCGGCGTCGAACACGCCGTACCACAGCGCGTCGCCGTAGCCGTTGGGCTTGGCGAACTTGCCGTCCGGCCGCGGTGAACGCGGCGTTCAGGCGGAGGAAGCGGTTGGCCGGCGCGAGCGGATCCGCCGTGCCGCGCGGACGATAGGCGTCGTGCGTGCGCCGATCGCGCCGCGCCGCGGTGCCGATGCCGCGGCTGATCCGGTCCTGCAGGCTCGCGCCGTCCATCAGACCACCAGCGTCATGCCGCCATCGCCGAGCGCGGCGCCCGGCGGGACGCCGAAAAAGCCGCACAGCCGGCGCCGCATGTCGTCGAACAGCCGCTGGCGGTCGCGCGGCTCGTTGGGGTTGCGCTCCCAGACGCGGCGCCGTCGGTGTCGAGGTTGCCCCGACGCCTCGGGGATCGCGGCCTCCAGCGCCGACAGCGTGCCGAGCTGGCGGCGCACCACCGTGCTCGGCGGCCGAGAGATTGTTCATGCGGTATTCGAGCATCCCGTACGCCTGGTAGAAGCGCCAGCTCTGGAACCCGGCCGCGCCCGCGCCGTAGGCCGGATAGCCGCAGAAGCGGCGGATGTCGGTCTTCTCCGCATCGGTGAAAGCCATGCCGAACCTCTTGTGGCGACGGTTGCGGACGAAACCGCCGGGATCGCAGCGACCCCGGCGGTTCGCGGTCGGTCGCTAGCCGATGTGCTCGACCATCACCGCGCGCTTGAAGGCGGCGTTGGTGGCGGTCGGGATGGTGGTCGGGTTGGTGGTCGTGTCCGACGGCGCGCAGAACCCGCCGATCCAGTACCAGGACTGGGCGATGATCTGCTGCAGCCGGTCGATCGGCTCGCGCGTGACCATCGCGACGCCGTCGACGACGGTGACGATGCTGTCCTTCGGCGCCACGTCGTCGGCCGCCATGCCGGCGAAGTCGCCCTCGATCAGCGCGCCCTGGCCGCAGACGATCGGCCGGCGGACCAGCAGGCCCGGCACGCGTCGGATGCGGCTGCACGTAGGCCTCGGTGGTCGGGATGAAGCGCAGCCCGAGGAAGTCGTTGACCATGCCCTGACGGAACACCTGGTTGGCCGAGGTGGCGCCCTGGAACAGCTGCTTGAAGTCCGGATCGGCGAACAGCTGGCGCGCGCGAGACCGGATCGAGATAGCAGTTGTAGACGCCGTCGATCTCCGGCACCGCGTTCAGCCGCAGCTTCGCCACCGCGTCCAGCAGGCACGCCATGGTCAGCGTGTCGGCGGCGATCAGCAGCGCTGGTGTTGCCGCGCTGCGACGGCCGGACGATGACGGAGGCGTTGGCCGCCTGCACCGCGTTGCCCGCCGTGCCGTCCGACGACCGCGACGTTGGTCGAGAAGGTCAGCACGCCGGAAATGCCGCCGCGGCGCCGCGGTGGACACGTTCGTGGCTGTCCACGGCGGCGCCGACCAGCGTGTAGGCGTTGCGCCCACGGTGACGGTGAGCGGCGCGCCGCCGCCGACCGGCGTCTGCACGCCGTTGACGAAGCTGGTCTGAAAGCCGCGCACGTCATCGACGGCGAGGCTCGTGGCCGGCCGCCCCGAGCGTGCGTGCGGACCCGGGTGTTGCCGCCGAAATAGGCGTTGAACAGCGCGTTGCGCGCCAGCTCGTCGAGGCTGCGCGCCGCCTGCTCGCCGTTGACGTAGGCGTTCTGCAGGAACTGCCTGGCGATGCCGACGCGGCTGGTCACCATGTTCAGGTCGGTGGTCGCCGCGTAGTGGTTGATGGTGATCGTGTACTGCTCGACGCCCCAGTTGCCTGCGGCGTCAGGCCGTTGTCGAGATTGGTGTTGGTGGCCGGCGCCACCGGCGTGGTCACGGACGGCTTCAGGCCGGCGCGGGTCTTGGTCAGCGTCTCGCCGATGCCGACCGCGATCTCCTCGCGGTCCGCGCAGGCGCGGTAGCCGAGCCGCGAGATGCAGCGCCTGCTCGAACTCGCGCTCCAGGAAGCCCTGCTGGATGATCGGCTGCAGCGCCGCCGGGAAATTCTGGATACCCATGCGGCGTGATTCCCGTGGTTAGAAGCGGCGTCAGCAGGTCCGCGCGCGCGGCGCGGTATTCGTCGTCGGTCATCTCGGTCGCGAGCTTCTGGCGCGGCGGCTGCGCGGGCGGCGGCGTGGCCGGGCGGAGGAGGAGGCGCCGCCGAACAGCCACGGCTTGTCGCGCTTGAGCTGCGCCATCAGCGCGCGGCGCCCTCGACCTCGCCGCTGCTCGTTCAGCTTGCGCGGTGGAGAGATCGAGCAGCTTCAGCCCGTCCAGATCGACCATGCCGGCGCGCAGCGCCTCGGCCTTCAGCTCGGCGCGGATCAGCCGCGCCTCGGCGCCTTGTCTCACCTGGCGGAGCTGCTGCTCCAGTGCCTCGGCGCGCGCGCGCAGTTCGGCGAGCCGGTCGTCCTGGGGCGGTTCGGTTTCGGTCATCACGATTTCCTGTTCCTGCGGTCGGAGCCGATGCGCGCGAGCTCGGCCGGGACGTCCTCGATGTCGTAGGTGTCGGCGATCGACTTCACCGCGGTCTCGCGCCTGATCTGCCCGGCGCTCGCCAGGGTGGCGAGCGTCTGCGCGTCCTTCTGCCGGTCGTCCGCGCTCGACGGGTACCAGCGCGGCCACTTCAGGGTCAGCCGCGCCGCCGGATCGAGCGGGGCGATCTCGGCGCCGAGCACGCGCAGCGGATAGACCTGGGCGGCGCGCAGCACCATGCGCGCGAGCTCGAGCAGCGCGCCCTCGCCGTAGCTGATGCGCAGATTGTCGGCGAGCCAGATCAGCCCCTGGTTCATCAGTTCGAGCGCGCGGCCCGACTGCGCAGCGGTCAGCCGGTCGGCGCTGGCGCGGTTGCCGTGCACGCTCTCCAGCGCGAACTCGCGCAAGGTGCGCACATACTCGATCACCGCGGCCGAGGCGGTGCCGCCGATCTCCAGCAGCTTGGCGTCGCCCTTCTCGCTGACCACCAGCGCGTTGCCGGCGCCCTTGATGATCTCGTTGTCGGTGGTCGCCGGCTCCTTGATCAGCAGGGTCGGATCGGAGCTGTATTTCAGCCCGCGTCCCGCCTGGCTGAGCTGGTAGTCGATCTCGATCTGCGTCTCGATCGCCGGCGCGGAAGGTGCAGGCGCCGTCGTTGTCGTCGCCGGTGGCGGACAGGCCCGGCAGGTTGCGCACCCAGACGATCGGCACGAAGCCGAGGCCGTGATGCACGGTGCGCGCGTCGTCGATCTCCGGCACGTCGTCGCTGCCGGCCGGCCAGGGGAGGAACCAGGTCTCGGCCTGCGCGTCCCAGCGACGCATGAACCAGTATTCCCCGGCGGGATCGGCGATCGCGTAGCCCTTGGCGGCGAGCAGGCGGCCGGCGACCTTGTATTTCTCGGTGACGCTGACGAGCGTGTCCGGCGCCTCGGCATCCCACGCCGGCGTGAGATAGGTGGTGTCCAGCACGCCGAAGAACACGCGGCCGCGCAGCACGCGCATCAGGACGGCCACCGACCCGACCGAGCCGCGCATCGCCGCCTCGGTCATCACCTCGTTGAGCCGGGCTTCCTTGGCGATGTCGGCAAGCACCGCGCGCGTGGTTCGGTCGGCGCAGTCGATGGTGGGGAAATGGCCCTCGCTGAACAGCAGCGCCACGCTGTCCTCCACCACGATGCGGCAGAGCGCGTAGCGCACCGAGGGACGACGCGAGCGCAGCGGGATGTACTCGCCGCCGGCGCTCGCGCTCCTCGTGGAACTGGTAGGGCAGCGCGTCGTAGAGCGTGCCGTCCAGCACGCGGCGCAGGATGTCCAGCGTGCGGGCGCGCGCCGGGTAGTCCGCATCCCTGGGGATGAGGTCGCAGATCGTTTCGAACATGCGGGATCCCGGGAAGCCGATGAAGAAGGGCGGAGCCCGCGCGGGCTATCTCGCCAGCAGCGGCACGGCGAGGCGGCGGGCGGGGGTGGCGGCGGCGCCGAGCAGCATCGAGAAGGCACGCGAAAGCGCGTCGACCTGGTCGTCCTTGCGGCCGTGCGGGAAGTCGCGGAGCTCCTCGAGGAAGTTCTGGTTCCACGATGCGCGGAGGATGGCGAGGTTGCCCGCCTCCGCCTGCGCCGCGACGGGATTGGCGCGACCGATCTTGCTGCCGACCTCGCGCGAGCTCGCGATGCGATAGCCGGCGAGCGCCGCGGCGATGGCGGAGACGGAATACTTGCCGCCTGCGCCGGGATCCTCGGGCATGCCGATCGTCACGGCTTTCCCGTCGAGCTCGGCGGCGCGGGCGATGGCGGCCAGCACCGCGCCGAAGCTGCCGCGCAGTCGGACCACATCGAGCACGACGAAGCGGCCGGCGAGGTCGCGCTGGAGTTTGAGGCCGACCGTCCAGTCCGGGTCGTTGCTGCCGGTCTCTGCCGTGGCGGCGAGATCCCAGGCGCGGACGACTCGGCCGGAGCTCGCCGGCACCTCGTCAAGCACGGCGATGTCGTTGACGCGGAACAGGCTGCCCGCGGGCGGGCGCGGGGTCTGCTGGAACAGGGCCGACCACACGCGGTCGCCCACCGTGTCGCGCTTGCGGGCGAGTGCCGCGGCGTCCTCCCAGTCCGGCCAGAGCGGCGCGCCCTCGGGACGGCCGAGCGGGTCGTCGGCCTCGGCGAGGGCCGGCAGACGGAGCAGGCGCCACTCGGCTTGGTTCTGCGCGAGCAGGCGGCCGCCGAGATCGTCCTCGTGCCAGCGCGTCATGATGAGCACGATGCGACCGCCGGGCTTGAGGCGCGTGGCGAGATCGGCGCGGAACCAGTTCCACACGTTCTCGCGGAAGGTCGGGCTGTCGGCCTCGGCGTGGGATTTCACCGGATCGTCGATGATGGCGAGGTCGGCGCGGCGGCCGGTGATCGGGCCGCGCACGCCGGCGGCGAAGTAGGTGCCGCGCTCGGTGGTCTGCCAGCGCGCAGCGGCGCGGTTGTCGGCGGCGAGGCCGTAGCCGAGATCGGACGCGTGCTCGGCGATGAGGTTGCGGACCTGGCGGCCGAAATGCTCGGCGAGGTCGGCGGTGTGGGAGGCGGCGATGACGTTGCTCGCGGGATGGCGGGTGAACCACCAGGCGGGGAACAGCACTGAGGCATAGGTGGATTTCGCGGAGCCTGGCGGCATCAGCACCATCAGCCGATCGGCCTCGCCCCGGCTCAGCGCCTCCAGCTCGGCGAGCAGCAGGCGATGATGGGCAGCCGGCTTCAGCCCGAGCGGGTCGAGCGCGTGCTCGGCCCATTCGCCGAGCGTGCGCTCGACAACCGTGCGCGCGACCCCCTGCCCCGCGTCGCTCGGCGGCTGGCGGGGTCGGCTCGGCATGGGAATTTTATCCGGGGAGTTCGATGACCGCGCTGCGCACAGTTCGTCATCATGCACAGTTTTCTACGATTTTCTGGGGCGGTTGGGCAAGAGGTTTAGGAATTTTTTCTGAGTTTTCTTTGCTGTGTCGCTGAGGGCCGGCATGGCTGGCCCGCGAGTGTGTTCGGGTGATAGCGTCGGGCAACCACGCTGATGTCCAGAAACCACGAACCGGGAGTTGAGACATGTCGGATGCAGCGACCTCGGCGAAATCCACCCTCGTCAATCCGGGCACCGAACTTGCCCACGCCACGCCGGACAGCGCGCCGCTGGTGCAGGGGCGACGGGACTTCCTGAAATACCGCGACCTTGGCGTGACCAGGGCGAGCCAGGGCCGGATGCGCGCCCAGGTCACTGTCGCTACCGGCAAGATGCAGAAGACCGGCTGGCACTATCATGTGTGCGACAGCCAGCTGGTCTACGGGCTCAAGGGCTGGGTCGATCTCGAGTTCGAGGACGGCCGCAAGATCCGCGTCAAGGCCGGCGAATCGCTGTTCATCCCCGGCGGGCTCAAGCACAACGAGACGGCGATGTCCGAGGATTTCGAGATCCTGGAAGTCTCCGTCCCGGCCGACATGGGCACCAAGGTGTGCGACCCGCCGTCCGGCATGGCAGGCTGAGCCGCCTTCCGGTCCTGCTGCCGCCGCTCCTGCTGATGCCGATCCTGCTTGGAGGGTGCGGCATCGGCGAGTTGCCGAAACGCGCCTCGGAGACGATCGGCAGCGGCAAGGTGCTGGCGCTGGAGGGGTTCGAGGGGCGCTGGGGCGGGTCGGTGCGCCCCAACGACGCGTCTTGCGGGCCGGAGCGGCACGGGCTGATGCGGGTGGGCAGCGGGACGTTCGCGTTCGACCCGTTCGAAGTCGACGACCGTGATTAACGGGACCGTCGAGAAGGACGCGCTCAGCGGCACGCTGACCCGGCCGGGCGGCGGCCATCAGACGCTGTCGATCGGCTTTACCGGCCATGCGCGACAGGACGCCGCCGGGACACAGACGATCGAGGGGGTGCTTACCTCCGGCAAATGCACCTGGCAGGTGACGCTGGGGCGGGTTTAGGAGTGCCCTCACCCCGGCCCTCTCCCCCGAGGGGGGAGAGGGAGAAGCGGTCAAGTGCGGCGGCGGGCTAGGGCGAGGCCGCCGAGGCCGGCCAGTAGGACGAGGGCGGTCGCGGGCTCCGGCGCGTTGACGGGATCGAGGCTGCCGAACAGGCCATGCGAACTCGCTCTGCAGTCCAGCGGTGAAATAGAGCGTGTTGAGGCTTCCGGCCCCGGTTGCCCCGGCGCCGCTGCCCAGCGTCAATGCCCACAGGTCGCCGAAATGCAGCGGGTTGGAGTGGGTGTCCCGTAGCAGGCCCAGGAAGGCGCCGGTGGTCGGATCGTAGGCGCCGATCGTGCCGTCGCCGAAATTGCCGATCAGCAGCGAGCCGGCCAACTGACCAAAGCTCGACGGAGCGATCTCCAGGCCCCACGGCGAGTTCAGGTCGCCGTTGGAGACCAGGCGCTTGACGAAATTGCCGCTGAGATCGAACACGTCGACGAAGCCGTGTCCGGGGCCGGCCACGTCGTCGTGCATGGCCGCGTTCTGCAGGGCGAAGGTGACGTAGAGCTGGCCGTTCAGCGCGCGCACGTTGAACGGCGCATAGCCGGCCGGCAGCGTGGTGTCGGTGAACGACCTCACCAGGCCGAAACTCTTGTTGTATTCTTCGACCACGCCGGCATGGAAGTTTGCCGCGAAGATGTTGCCGCCGGCATTGTCGATGGCGAGCCCCTTGTAGACCGCGCCGCTGACCGAATTGTTCACCGCGATCAGCGCGGTCGTGCCGCCGTTCCAGCCGCTGATCGCGCCATCCTCGGAGGCGAAGATGAACCGCGCGGCGGAGCCGTTGCTGAGCACGAACCCACCGGAGACGCCGTTGAACACCTGGCCCGTGGGAGCACCCGACCCGGACCCGGACGACGACGGAATGATGACGTTCCCGGCAGGGGGGTTGATGGGAATCTTGCCGCCCGCGCCGTTGTAGAGCGTGGCGACGCCGGCATTGTTGTCGGAAACCCAAAACGGGCTGCTCGGCCCGAAGGAAACCCCCCACGGGTTGATCAGGTCCGGGTCGATCGTCTTGGCCGGGACAAAGCCGTCCGAGACCAGCGAGGTCTCCTGGAACAGCACGACGGCGTGCGCGGGTGTGGCGGCAAGGCCGAGCAGGAGCGCGGCGGCTCCCACCGCTTGATATAGATGCGCGCGGCTTCTGGTCACGTATCGACTGGCGCGACGTCTGGTCACGTATCCACTGGCGCGACGTCTGGTCACGACGAATGCCCTCCCCCAAATCGGTCTGGCCACACGGACGTGTTTGCCGAGCTGATATTCCGCGAACCTGCGGATTTTCACCCCGGACCGTAGAGGGAATAAAACGGCCTGCGGCACGTCCTTGCGAGGGAGCGGAACGGACGGAATGGTGGGACCCAGCGCGATGGCCGGCATGGAGGCCTGCATTCCGGCGCTGCGGCGCTACGCCTGGGCTCTGCTGCGCGATCGTCAGGAGGCCGACGATCTGGTGCATGATTGCCTGTTGAGGGCGCTGGACCGGCTGCATACGCGCCGGAGCGATGCCGAGCTGCGTCCCTGGCTGTTCGCCATCATGCACAACCTGTTCGTGAGCCGCACCCGTCGCGCCCGCGTGAGGTCCGGCACCGAGCGGCTGGACGCATGGCACGAGGCGACGCTCGGCCATGCGCCGACCCAGGAGGATCAGCTGCGCTGGAAGGACCTCGTGCGCGCGGTCGGCGAGCTGCCGGAGGAGCAGCGCGCCGTGCTGCTGCTGGTCTCGGTGGAGGACCTGTCGTACGCCGAGGCGGCGCGGGTGCTCGGCGTTCCGATCGGCACCGTGATGTCCCGTCTGTCGCGCGCCCGTGAACGGCTGCGGCGGATCACCGAAGGAGAACCGGCCATCCCGCTGCGGAGAGTCAAATGAGCGCGCCGGGCACCGTGATCCCGGAGCAGGAGCTGCACGCCTTCGTCGACGGGCAGCTGGCGCCGGAGCGACGGGAAGCCGTCGCGGCGTGGCTCGCGACCGATGCCGAGGCGGCCGCGCGGGTGCGCGCCTGGCAGGCCCAGCGGGACGCGCTGCGCGCCGCGTTCGCCGAGCCCGCCCCGCCCGCCCCCGGCCTCGATCTCATGCGGATCGTCGAGACCAGGATGCGGCGGCGTCGGATGCTGCCCTGGGCGGTCGGCGGGGCGGCGGCGGCGGCGGTGCTGGCACTCGGTCTGGGCGGTGCGGCGGGCTGGATGCTGCGCGGCGAACCGGCCGCGGATCGGCAGGCGGCGGCGCTGTCCGTGCTGGAGCAGGAGGCGTTCGCGACGCACGCGGTCTATTCGGTGGACAAGCGCCATCCGATCGAGGTCGGCGCGGCGGAGCGCGAGCATCTCACGCAATGGCTGTCCAACCGCCTCAACCGCCGGGTCACGCCGCCGGACCTCAGCGCCGCGGGCTGGCATCTGCTGGGCGGCCGGCTGCTGGCCACCGAGCGGGGCGGTGCGGCGGCGCTGTTCATGTACGACAACCCGCAGGGCCAGCGGCTGTCCATCGTGATGCGCCCGATGGCGCCGGACCTCGCCACGCCCAAGCCGCAGCTCATGGGCGGCGCGGTGAACGGCTCGGCCTGGATCGCCGGCGGTCTGGGCTACGCCGTGGTGGCCGCGGCGCCGCAGGACGAGATCACCGAGGTGTCAAAGCTGGTCCGCCAACAGTCCCCCGCCGCATAATTTTCGTATAGCGGAATGAATTCCGCCCTACGCGGCGGTGACGAGCGCGGCGCCACCGGTTGGCGGGAGGTCAATCAGGTCGGGGTGGACTGGGTGAGCCGTCCTTCCGATAGAGGCCGAGCAGGCAGCCCTCGGGATAGCGCAGCCCCACCGACCGCAGCGCCTTCCACAGCGCGAGCTCGACCGTCGCGAGGGACTTCCACCGGCCGAAGGCGCGGCAATCGTCGAGATACGCGAAGCTCTCCTCGCGAAAGCCCGCCGGCCCGAACAGCCGGCGCAGGTCGCGGCGCGTGTTCATGCGATAGGCGACCGGAAAATTGTCCTTCTCGCTGCCTTCCCAGAGCACGCGCTTGGCGAGATGGTGGACCCGCATCGGCGTCATGGCGGCGACCAGGGAAGCGGGCGAGAACTTGGCGACGGTGTAGACCACCACCAGCCCGCCAGGGCGGACCAGGCGGGACAGGGCGGCCATCGCCTCGGCCGGATGCTCGATATGCTCGGCGACCATTCGCATGGTGACGAGATCGAACTGGCGATCGGTCCGGTAGTCCTGCAGCAGGCACTGGGCGCGCTCGTGGACGATCTGGTTGTCGCGGATGTTGTCGCTCGGGTCGATGCCGACCAGGAGGCGGCAGGTCTCGGCGAGGTGGCGCGCGCCCTCCGGGTTGGAGGGGAATACGCGATGCCCGCAGCCCACATCCAGCCAGTCGGTTCCCGCGCCGATCAAGTGGAACAGCGTCGCCTCGTACCAATCGTCCGGGCTGCTGTAGCCAAAGCGCGCCCGCAGGAGCGGGGTCCAGCCGCGATGGGCCGGCACGCCGTATTTGAAGCGCTTGACATCGGCCATGTGGCGCAACGCGAGGTCCGGACTCAAGCTGATCTCCCTGGAGGCATCTCCGAAGGCCTCGTGGCGGCCGCCGGCGGGCGCTGGCAGTAACCGAAGACCCCGAATCGGACAACGTTTTCCTGCCGCGCTGGTTAACGGAACGTCACCAGGGCGGCGACTAACGCGAAAATCACGGCGCCTCACGGCGTACTCACCGCCCCGTCTCTTATGGTCCGGCGCCATTCCCGGCAAGACTGTCGCCATCGAGACGCACGCGGGAACAAGGGGAGCGGCGGATGGGAACGGTGATGATGCTGGAGCGCGAGACCAAGCCTATTGAAGCCACGGAGCGGCTGATCGGCAAGGGCCAGCTCGTGCTGGTTGTGGAAGACCGGCCGCGCCTGTCGCGCACCGTCTCCTACATCTGCGAGTTCCTCAGCCTGCCGATGGAGCGGGTGAGCAGCGGCGCCGATCTCGGCACGCTGCTCGAGCAGAAGCAGCCGATGGCGGTGATCTGCGAGCTCGACGGCGGCGGGCAGGACGGCTGCCACGTGATGAAGACCGTGGCGATGCACGACCCGAGCCTGCCCATCATGCTGGTGACGGGCAGCGACCAGACGCTGATCGGCGCGGCCGACGCGGTGGAGGAGATCTGGGGCCTGTCGAGCGTGCTGAAGCTGCGCGACGCCCCCGGGCTTGGCGACGTGGTGGATTTCCTCTTCCGCACCGGCCGCCTCGGTGGCAGCCCGCGGCTGCGGCCGGTCTGACTATCCCCGGTCTGACTAGCCCCGGTCTGACTAGCCCCGATCTGACTAGCCCCGACCTGACTACGCGACGAGCGCCGCCGCCCCTTCCCTCGTCTTCGCGCCGCTGAACGGGCACTCGCCGCGGCGGCGCTTGCGGGCGGCGACGGCGTAGCTGCCCTGCTTGCGGTCGGGGTCGTCATTGGGGCGGACGATGGTGTCCACGTAATCCGCCCAATCCTCGGGGGCGAGGGTGTCGAGCAAGGTGGTGGCGTCGAGCGTCTGGTCGGCATAGGCGGCGCGCGGCAGCGGCTGGACCTGGGCGAGCGGCACATCGGCGCTGAGCGCGATCGGCGAATGGGTGCGGGTGAGGCGCAGGTTGGTGAAGAGCGGGCCGAACCAGCGGTCGGTCTCGACGATGCCCTCGTAGAGCGACACGCCGGCGACCGGCGGCAGATTGGCCGGCGGACGGATCAGCAGGCTCCAGCCGGGCGCGCTGCGGGCGATCAGGCCGGTCCAGACCTGCACGACGCCCGGCTCGGGCAGCGCGGTGAGGAAGGGCGGCGAGCAGCCCTGCGCCTCGGGCGGGGCGACGCCGTCGAAACGAGCGGCGAAATGCGGGAATTGCGCGGCACCGAGCGGTAGCCACTCGCCGACTTCGCCAAACGTCCAGAAGATCGCCTCGCCATCCCAGTACAGGGAAAAATCCATCGGCGGAAAGACGTGCCAGCCGAAGCCGGCGGCGGAAGTCACGGCGTCGCAGTAGCGGGTCGCGCGGGTGGGCAGGGTGCCGGCGGCGGAGCGATCGGCACGGACCGGCGGCCGGGCGGCGTCGATGAGGCGATGGAAACGCACGCCGGGCGCTGAAATGGCTGGTGAAATGGCTGGCGAGATCATGAATTTGTCCCGTTTTTCGGGCGATTGACGCGGCGCGAGCAAAGGACCGGGTAGCGACCTCGCGGCCGGGCGGAGGGGGACGCCGGCCGCGAGGTTCGCCCGAAGATCAGCCCGCCGTGCGCGGCTGACGGGCGCCGGCGCCCAGGCGGATGCGGCCGGTATCCTTCACCGAAGCCGGCGCGGCCGGCGGCAGGATCCTGGCGCCCGCGCCGGTGCGGATGCGGCCGGCATCGGCGATCTCGGGGCGAGCGACGGGCGGGAGAGCGGACTGGTTCATTTTGAAACTCCTGTCTGATCGTGTGTGATCGTGGTCAACATGGACCCCCCAGGTTGCCAAAATGCCAACGGCCCGGCTCGCGCATGGCGAGCTGGGCCGTTGGACAGATCAGACAGAACCGGGAGGAGATCGTCAATCGGACGCAATTTGCCCGTTGACGGAGCGATCTCTAGGAGGATTTTCCAACCCAGTCAAGGATTATTTTCCTGACAACCTCCGCTTGCCGCGCAGGGGCATTGTCACTAGTTTGTGACCCGCATACAGGAGCAATTCATGTCCCTCGCGCTCCATCGGCGGGCCGGACCTCGCCTATGGTTGCACCTGATCGGCTCGATGCAGGCGGTGGACGCGCATGGGAACAGTCTGCTACCGCGGACGCGCAAGGCGCGGGCGGTGCTTGCGATCCTGGCGCTAGCCTCGCCGAAGGCCGTGTCGCGCGCCCGCATCACCGCCCTGCTGTGGAGCCGGCGGGAGCGGGAGCAGGCGCGGGGCTCGCTGCGCCAGTGCATCCATGAGCTGCAGGGCCTGCTCCAATCGCTCGGGCCCGGCGTCATGGAGGCGGACCGCGAGCAGCTGCGCCTGATGGACGACGCGATCTGGATCGACTTGCGCGAGGCCGACGCGACCGGCGGCGTGTTGCTGGAGGATCTCGGCGGCCTCGACCCCGCCTTCGACGCCTGGCTGGAGACCGAGCAGGCGTTGCTCGCCTCCCCCGCCTCGCCGCTCGCCCCGACGACCCGCGCCGTACGGCTGAGGGTGCGGCCGCTGCGGGTGCTGGGCTTGGAGGACGGCACTCCGGAGGATCGCGCGCTCGCCGACGGGCTCGGCCACGAGATTGCCGCCGCGCTGTCGCGCTTTCGTTGGATCGGCTGCCTCTCCCCCCCGACGTCGTGGGAGACGGGGCACCGCGAGCCCGAGGCGGTCGATGCCGAGTATCTGCTGGATGGCACGGTGCGGATCGCCGGCGAGCAGGTACGCGTGGCGCTGCGCGTGCAGGACATGCGGGCCGGCGGCGAGGTGGTGTGGGCGCGCAATTTCGACCACGCGGCGATCGACCTGCTGGCGCTGCAGGACGGGATCGCGGCGGAGACGGCGGCGCAAGTCGAACCCGAACTGCTGCTGCGGGAAGGCGCGCGCGCGGCCAACCGGGTGACGCACCCGCCCAACCCCGACGATCTGACGCTGGCGGCCATTCCAGGCGTGTTCCGCATGGAGCGGGACGGCTTCGAGCGCGCCGGCAGGATGCTCGCCGAAGCGGTGAGGCTGGCGCCCGACAACGTGCCGGCGCACGCCTGGTCGGCCTACTGGCACGTCCTCGCGGTCGGCCAAGGCTGGGGCGCGGACGCAGGGGCGGCGATGGCGAAGGCCGGAACCCTGGCCGAGCGCGCGGTGACGCTCGATCCGTCGGACGCCCGCGCGCTGACCATCGCCGGGCACGTGCGCAGCTTCCTCGACCGGCAGGCGGACGAGGCGCTGGTGTTGCACGAGCGCGCCCTGGCGCTCAATCCGGCGCTGCCCATCGCCTGGATGATGTCGGGCCTGGCGCTGTGCTATCGCGGCGAGCATCTCGAGGCGATCCGCCGGATCGAGCGGGCGCGCCGCCTCTCGCCATTCGATCCGCACGCCTTCTTCTTCGACATGGCGTTGATGCAGCCGCATCTGGCGCTCGGCGAGTACGACCGGGCCTGCCTGCTGGGCCGGCTCACCGTCCAGCTCAAGCCCGGCTTCTCCTCGAGCTGGAAAGTGCTCCTGTCGGCGCTCGGCCATCTAGGCCGCGTCGCGGAGGCGGCGGAGGCGCGTGCGCGACTGCTGGCGCTGGAGCCGGGCTTCTCGGTGAGCGAGGCCATCCGGCGTTCCCCGCTGCTGCGTCCGGCGGATTTGGCGCGGTTCGCCGAGGGATTGCGGCTTGGCGGGCTGCCGGAGTAGCCGCACAACCGGCCGGAACGCTGTGGCAACCAATCGCCGACCGCGCTAGCCTCGCTCTCTCTGCGACGGGGGCTGCGCGATGGACGACGCGGGCTGGGCGGTATCGGCACGGGTGGTCCCGGGGGCGCCCCCGGCCGGCGAGGTCGTGTTCGTCCTGGCGGATGTGAACGCAAGCGCGTTCGAGCCGCCGCTCGATACATTGCCGCCGCGTTTGAGGCGCAAAGAATGCGATCTCCCGTCCGCCAAAGACATAAGCCTCGAGTTTTATTGGTGGTCGGCCGACCGGGCCGTCTGCTTTCTTGCGATCGACCTAGTAGATGTTGGCTTCCGCATCGGTCTCCGGGCCGCGCTGGCCGGGGCTCGCGTCCCGCACGGCAGGCATCTGTGGTTCCCGTTTTCTCCGCTTGTCTCACAAGAGCGGGTGATCGAACCGCCGAGTCTGACCACCATCATCGAGGAGCTACGTGGTTCAGGCTGGGGAGCCGGAGACGACGCGCGCGTCACGATCGCGGTTCCCGCGGATATTGCGCAGGGAAAGCTGGCACATCTGCGGGAGACGGCCGAGGTCGCCTCGGGCCGCCGCCCGCTCGATCTCGACGAGGCGGTGGCGTCCCTCGGCCTGACGCTCGGTGTCAGCGCGATGCGGTTGCTGGGCGTCGCGGCCAGGCTCGGCTACTTGCGTCGCCGCGACAGCGGGCTTCTCTCGGCCCGGTTGCTGTTCTTCGCCGCGATGGAGTTGGGGCGGGCCTTCCCGAATCTGCGTCCGGCGGCCGCATTCGCCGAGCGGGTCCAGGCGGCGGCCGAGGATCGCTACGAGGGGGTGCGCAACGACTATCTGGCAAACGCCGAGAGCCTGGCGAGGATCGAGAGCGAGCCGCTGCGGCGGCCGGTGATCTTCAGCGGCACTGTGAGGGCGTCCTCGACCTCGCCGCCGGTGCCGCGCAGGCCGAAGGGACGCTAACCGAAATCTCGCACGTCATGGCCGCCCTGATGAAGCACAGGTCGCCCCGGCTCGATCAGACGTTGACCGATCTGGGACTAACCCGGAGCGAACTGGCGCCGCTGTGCGTCTTGCGGGACACGGTGCAGGCATTTTCGGGTGAAACGGTACCGGAAACCCCCGCGCGGCCGACCGTGCGGGGCGATCGGACCAGCGTGCTGAACGACAATCCGGATGCGACCGGGAACGTGCTGGAGATGCAGCACGAGGCTGGCGAAGGTGGTGGCCGGGCGGGACACGGTCGCACCGCTCGCGATCGGCGTGTTCGGCGACTGGGGAACCGGCAAGACGTCGTTCATGGAGCGGATGGCCGGCGAGATCGCGGCACTCCAGGGGAGCGAGCCGGCGTATTGCCGCAAGATCGTGCCGATCCGCTTCAACGCCTGGCACTACATCGAGACCAATCTGTGGGCGAGCCTGGTGTCGCAGATCTTCGTCGAGCTCGACCGGGCGCTGCGCGACGATCCCGACATCAAGGACGCGGATGTCACCAAGCTATACGACGGTCTGGGCACCGCGCGCGAGATGCACGACAAGGCCGACGCACAGGTGGCGGCGGCGAAGCAGAAGGTGCGGGACGCGCGCACCGCGCTGGCACAAACCTTGGCGGCCGATCCCGGTAAGGCGGGCACCAATCTGGGGCCGCTGCTCAAGACCGTGTCGGAGACCTATCTCGCCAATCTCGACCCCGACGACCGCGAGCGTTTCGAGCAGGCGGCAAAGGGTCTCGGGGTCGAGATCGGGCGCGGCAAGGAGGCGTGGCAGGCGGCGCGGCGCGCGGCCGAGGAATCGCGCTCGCTCGCCAGCCAGGCGCGGCTGCTGGCGATCTCGATGCGCGACCGCATCCGCTCGGGGGACTATTCGCTGCTGCTCTGGGCTGGCGCTGCCGCTCACCTTGGTGCTCGCCCGCTACGCGGCGCACAGGGTGTTCGGCTGGGTCAGCGCTCTCGCGGTGGCGCTCGGCGGCGGGTCGGTGTCGCTGCTCAACCTCGCGACGCACGCGCACGCTTATCTCGCGCAGGGCAACCAGGCGATCCGCGCGGCGCGCGAGTTCGACCGGCGCACCGGCGAGGCGACGGAGGACGCGCGCAAGGCGGAGCTCGCGGCGGCGGAGCGGGAGCTGGCGGCGGCGCAGCGCGACCTGCTCGCGGCCAGGACCGAGTGGCGGGAGACCACGCCGCTCGAACGGCTGGACCGGTTCATCCGGGAGAAGGCGACGGGCGGCGACTACGCGCGCCATCTCGGGCTGGTGGCGACGATCCGGCGCGACTTCCAGACGCTGGCGCGCATGATGGCGGCGGGCCAACAGGAGGACGCGACGGCCACGGGCGGCGCGCCACGCATGTTCGACCGGATCGTGCTGTTCATCGACGACCTCGACCGCTGCCCGCATGGCAACGTAGTCGAGGTGCTCCAGGCGGTGCATCTCCTGCTGGCGTTTCCGCTGTTCGTCGTGGTGGTGGCGGTCGACTACCGCTGGGTCGCGGCCTTCTTGCGCGAGGCGTATCCGAGCCTGCTCACCGGACCGGCGGACGCGCGCGGCGAGCAGCCGATGGCGGCCGCCAGTCCGGGGGACTATCTGGAGAAGATCTTCCAGATCCCCTATTGGACCCGACCGGTCGAGCAGACCACGAGCCAGGCCTTCGTGCGCGAACTGGTGGCGTCCGCCCGCAAGGCGCAACAGGCGCCTCCCGCCGCACCGGAGCAGCTTGCCGGGGCGCCGGTCGCGCCGCGCGCCGATCCCGAAATGGTCGCTCAGTCCGCGCCGGGAGAGGTCGCTGGCGGACCGGCGGCCGGCGTGAACGAGGCGGTCCCGGCCGACGAGCCGCCCGGGGAGGCCAAGGCGCGGGTCGCGCCGCTCATCCAGACCGGACCCATTGAGATCACCGAGGCGGAGGAGACGCTGTTGGCGACGCTGGCACCGCACGCCGGACGGTCGCCGAGCCAGCTCAAGCGGTTCTTCAACATCTACCGCGTCATCAAGGCGAGCCAGCCGGCCGGCGCCGAGACCCTGTTCCTGGGCGAGAACGGTGCCGCCCTGCCGTGGCGGGCGGCGATGGGCGCGCTGGCGATGGCGACGCGCGCGCCCGAGCGGTTCGAGGAGTTTGCCACGGCGCTGGCCGAGGCGCGCGCTCGCGGCGACGATTGGCCGAAGCTGCGGACGGCGCTGGGCGCTGCCCCAGCCTATGCCAGCGACGCGGTCGGCCGGGGCTGCCTCGCCATCCTCGATGCGATCGGCGCGGAGCCAGTGGGCGGCGACATGATCGCGGCGCTGGCGGCACAGGCGCGGGTGGTCGCGCGGTTCTCGTTCACCCGGCAGGAGCGCTTCGCTGCCCTGGCACTTCCGCCCGGCAAGCCGGTCCGGTTGCGTGAGGCGGCTGGGTAGCCGGCGCCGTCAGCCCTCGCCGAGCACCGCGTCGTTGTCCTCGCCGAGCTTCGGCGCGGGGCGGCGGATCGGCGGGCGGACGCCGTCGATGGTCCACGCGGCGGAGACCAGCGGCATGTCCATTCCGGGCGGGGACTGGAAGATGCCGAGTGCCTGGATTTGCGGATGCGCCAGAGCCTCGGCGGCGTCGAGGATCGGCGCGCAGGGGATGCGATTGGCGCCGAGCAGCTCGACCCATTCGTCGCGCGGGCGGGTGGCGAGCACCGCCTCGATCAGCGGGATCAGCACGGCGCGGTTCTCGATGC
The DNA here is from genome assembly GCA_963799825.1 of uncultured Alphaproteobacteria bacterium. GTDB lineage: Bacteria > Pseudomonadota > Alphaproteobacteria > Acetobacterales > Acetobacteraceae > JAFKFI01. The sequence continues at coordinate 378,873 of CAWCYL010000004.1, read as the reverse complement.
GCGCGGGGTTGCTGGAGAAGCGCGGATCCTCGATCCATTCCGGCCGGCCGAGCAGGCGGGCGAGGCCGGCGAACAGCGCGTCACCGGCGCAGCCGATCATCATCGGGCCCGTGCCGGTGGAAAACACGCCGTACGGCACGATGGTCGCCGCGGAATTGCCCGCGCGCGGCGCGACGCGGCCGGTTGCCTGGTATTGGCGAAACCGCCGTCGCGCCAGAACAGCGAGGTTTCCAGCAGCGAGGTCTCGACCACCGCACCCTTGCCGGTGCTGGCGCGACGCAGCAGGGCGCCGAGCGTGGCGATCGCCGCCCACATGCCGGCGCCCTTGTCGACGATGCCGCCGGGCACCAGCAGCGGGCCGCCGTCGGGCTCGCCGTTGCCGCTCATCTGCGACGAGAGCGCCTGGGCGAGCCCGTCATAGGCGCTCCAGCCGCGCCATGGCCCGCGCGAGCCGTAGGCGCCGATCGCGCAGTAGATCAGGCGGGGATTGAGCGCCAGCGCCTCCGCCCCGCCGAGGCCGATCGCCTCGGCCGCACCAGGACGCATGTTGTGGATGAACACGTCGGCCTCCGCGACGAGGCGCTTGAGGGCGGCGACGTGCTCGGGGCGCTTGAGGTCGAGTGCCACCGACCGCTTGTTGCGGTTGATCGCCTGGAAGCTGGCGCCCTGGCCGTTCCAGTAGGGCGGCGCCCAGCCGCGCGCGTCGTCCCCGCCGTTCGGTTTCTCCACCTTGATCACGTCGGCGCCGAGATCGCCGAAGATGGTGCCCGCGACCGGACCCGCGAGATTGGAGCAGGCCTCGATGACCTTGGTGCCGGTGAGCGGCATATTTCCGTTTTCCTTCCCGTGCTGGCCTCAGTGTTCCTGGCGTAGGCCGATCTGTCACTGCCTTGTGTTCCTTGACGACTGACCCATCGACGTTGACTTGACTATATTTCGCGGACTTCGTTTCGAGGCACGCGAACCCGACTCGCCGGTTACGCCTCCGTCACCCAAGGATCCTCGGTTGGGTTCAGATCGCGCTATTGCCCGAAACGCCCCGCTCGCCCGACCGCAACCGCCGCGGCGCTGGACGGCTGCAGCGCGGGCGGCGCTGCGGACTTTCCAGGCGGAGCTCGGAAGCAGGCGGCCCGCAAATGGACCGGCGCACGACGCGCAGGGCAACCACGCGGTGCTCGATGCGCTGGGCGTCGCGGTCTACACCACGGACCTCGAGGGACGGATCACCTCCTTCAACGAGGCCGCCGCCGCCCTCTGGGGCTGCCGTCCCGTGCTCGGAGACGCGCAATTCTGCGGCTCGTGGCGGCTGTTCTGGCCGGACGGTGCGCCGATGCGACATGACGAGTGCCCGATGGCGGTGGCGGTGCGCGAGGCGCGCGCGGTGCGCGGCGGCGAGGCGGTGGCCGAGCGGCCGGACGGCACGCGCGTGCCGTTCGCCGCCTATCCGACGCCGCTGCGCGACACGGCGGGCAGCGTCATCGGCGCCGTCAACGTCCTGGTCGACATCAGCGGGCGCAAGGCGGCCGAGGCGGCGCTCGCCGACAGCGAGGCGCGACTGCGCGCGCTGTTCGAGACCACCCCGGAATGCATCAAGGTGGTGGCATCGGACGGCACCTTGCTGCGGATGAACCCAGCCGGCCTCCGCATGATCGAGGCCGAGGGACCGGACGAGGTCGAGGGCCGCTCGGTTTTCTCGCTGATCGCCCCGGAAGACCTGGCGGCCTGGCAGGCGAACCACGCCCGCGTGTGCCGCGGCGAGGCGATGAGCTGGGAGTTCGACATGGTCGGCCTGCGCGGCGGCCGCCGGCGGATGGAGACCCGCGCCGCTCCGCTGCCGCTGCCCGACGGCCGCACCGCGCAGCTCGCGATCACCCGCGACGTGACGGCGCGGCGCGAGGCGGAGCAGCGCCAGGCGCTGCTGGCGAGCGAGGTCGACCATCGCGCCAAGAACGTGCTCGCGGTCGCACTATCGGTGATCCGGCTGACGCGTGCGGAGGATCCGCGCCGCTTCGCCCAGGCGGTGGAGGGCCGCATCGCCGCCCTCGCCCGTGCCCACACGATGCTTGCCAATGAGCACTGGGCCGGGGCCGAGCTGCGGTCGGTGGCGGAGACCGAGCTCGCCCCCTATCTGGGCGCCCGCAGCGCCGAGTCGGGTGGCCCGCCGGTGTTTCTGGCACCGGGCGCGGTGCAGCCGGTGTCGATGGTGCTGCACGAGCTTGCCACCAACGCCGCGAAGTTCGGCGCGCTGTCGCAGCCGGGCGGCCATCTCGAGCTGGGCTGGACGGTGCGGGCCGACGGCGCGCTGCTGCTGACCTGGGAGGAGAGCGGCGGTCCTCCCGCCACGCCGCCTGGGCTGCCGGGCTTCGGCTCGAAGCTGGTCGAATTCGACGGTCTGCTCGCAGCTCGGCGGCACGGTGGTGCGGGAGTGGCGGGCGCGAGGGCTGCGATGCGAGATCGTCATCGCCGCGCGTTGGCTGCTGTCGGGCGGCGGCGCGGAGCCGGCCGGATCGGCGGCGCCGGCCGAGGCGCGACGCGACGCGGAACCGCCCGGCGGCCGTGCCGCACCGGGCGGTGGCCGGATCCTGGTGGTCGAGGACGAGGCCATCGTCGCGATGGAGTTCGAGGCGACGCTGCGTGGTCTCGGCTACGAGGTGATCGGGCCGGCCGGCACGCTGGGCGAGGCGCTGCGGCTGATCGAGACGGCGGGCCGGATCGACGCGGCGGTGCTCGACGTCAACCTGGCCGGCTGCCCGTCCTATCCCGCCGCCGACCTGCTCGCGGAGCGCGGCGTGCCAATGATCGTCGCCACCGGCTACGGCGAGGCGGCGGAGAGATGGCGGCACGGCGGACGAGGCGGCGTGCTGCGCAAGCCGCTCGGACCGGGCGAGCTTGAGGCGGCCTTGCGGCAGGCCGTCGCCGCCCCGACGCTCAGCTCTTGACCAGGCTGCAATGCTCCTCGGCCAGCGGCCGGATCGCCTCGGGGCCGGGCGTGGTGGCGAGGAGCTTGTAGTAGTCCCACGGGTACTTGCTCTCGGCCGGGGCCTTGACCTCGAACAGATAGGCGGGGAACTCGCCGCGCCCGTCGATGCGGATGCGGCCCTTTCCCAAGGCGTCGTCGTCGGTGGGCATCGCCTTCATGCGCGCGACGGTCGCCGCACCGCTCTTCTTGGCCTCGGCGGCGCCCATGTCCTGCACCGCCTTGAGGTAGTGCAGCACCGAGGAATACGAGCTGGCGTGGGCCTCGTTCGGATAGTTCTGGTTGGGCGAGGTCGGCAGCAGCCGCTTGGTGAAGGCGCGGGTCCGGTCGTTCATGTCCCAGTAGAACGTCTCGGTGCAGATCAGGCCCTTGCAGAGATCGAGCCCGACCGAGTGGACGTTCTGGATGAACAGCAGCAACGGCGCGATCTTCATCTGCTTGTTGAGACCGAACTCGTTGGCCGTCTTGATGCAGTTCGCCGTGTCGGTGCCGGCATTGGCGAGGCCGAGCACCTTGGCCCCGCTCGCCCCCGCCTGCTGCAGGAAGGCGGAGAAATCGGTGGTGTCGGGGAACGGGTAGGCCACGTGGCCGAGCACCTTGCCGCCCGCCTTCTTGACCTCGACCGCGGTGAAATCCTCGAGCGAGTGGCCGAACGCGTAGTCGGCGGTGATGAAGAACCAGCTGTCGCCGCCTCCCCGCGTGACCGCGCCGCCGGTGGAATGGGCGTTCTCGTAGGTGTCGAAACTCCAGACGATGGTGTTGGGCGAGCACTGCTCCCCGGTCAGCGCCGAGACGGTCGCCGACGCGTTCAGCATGATCTTGTCCTTCTGCCGCGCGACCTCCGCCACCGCCAGCGCCACCGAGGAGGTCGGCACGTCGGCCGCCACGTCGACGCCGCTGTCGAACCACTGGCGCGCGATCGAGGCGCCGATGTCGGGCTTGTTCTGATGGTCGGCGCTGAGCAGCTCGACGTCGAACCCGGCATGGGCGGCGAATTCCTGCACCGCGAGCGCCGAGGCGGCGACCGAGGTGGGGCCGGTGTTGTCGCGATAGGTGCCGGACAGATCGGTCATCACGCCGATGCGGATCTTTGGCCGCGCACCGGGCGACGGGGTCTGGGCGCGGGCGGGAATGGCGGGCAGCGCGGCGGCGGTCGCGGCCGCGCCGAGCAGCGCGCGTCGGGTGAAGGTCATGGAGGTTCCCTGTCGGTCTCGGTCGCCCGCCGGCCCGTGCTTCGGGCCGGCGGGCGAGCGAGAGTAGCGGGGCGCGGCATCCCGTTCAATCAGGGTGCGGGGGCGGTCGGCCCGGCCGAGCCGGCGTGGCAGCGCCGGCCGACCGGATGCGATCGCCATCCGCCGGGCGGCGGTCCGCTGGACCCCAGCCCGCCTCGATCGAGACCTAGTCGGCCTCGGGGCACTCCTGGTTGACCCAGAACAGGGGAACGATAAGAAGCCCGGCGCCTAGCCAGACCACCCCCCACTGGATCGCTTGGATTAGAACCATTCTGGTTTATTCCGGACCTTTGACGGCAACCGATCACAACACAGCGATTAAATTTAGGTCATACGATTATCATTAATCTTTCGTCAAATCGTTCTTTCCAGGGTCGATTTGATGCGCTGCGGCATGGTTTGACGCAATGCGGGATGCCCCGTACGTTCAGGGCACTTATTCGCCGGCCGGAGATCCATGATCACCGACGATTCCTGGACGGTGCGCTGCCCGGCCTGTCTGAAGCCGAGCGGCCACAAGGGCGACCGGCGCAATTGCTGGACCCTGCTCACCTGCCGGCGCTGCGGCGCGGCACTGGAGATGCGGGCGGTCATCCCGCGCGGCCGGCCGCTGTTCGACGAGTTCCCCGACGTGTTCGGCCTCGAGCGGGCGAGCCCGGAACGGATCGACGAGCTCAGCACGCCAGCGTGCTGAGCGGTGCTGATGCAGAGCGGGGCGGCGTTGACCGGCGGCCCGCCTCACCCGCACCATCGACGCGGGAGCGCGACACCGGCGCGCGCGGAGAGGGAGCGGGGCACATGACCACCAAATTCAATCTTGGCGACGCGACGATCCACCGGATCATCGAGCAGGAGGATCCGCTGTTCGACCCGATGACCTTCTTCCCGACCTTGACGCCCGAGACGCTGGAGGAGAACCGCCCTTGGCTGGAGCAGGCCGGCGCCTACGACGCGGCGAGCAAGCAGATCGTGCTGTGCATCCAGTCCTACGTCGTGCGCACGCCGCGCCACACCATCCTGATCGATAGTTGCGTCGGCAACCACAAGCCGCGCCCAGGGCGGCCGTTCTGGCACATGAAGACGTCGGACGCCTACATGCGCGGCCTCGCGAGCGAGGGATTGCGCGTGGAGGACATCGACTTCGTGATGTGCACCCACCTGCACGTCGATCACGTCGGCTGGAACACGCGGCTCGACGACGGGCGCTGGGTTCCGACCTTCCCCAAGGCGCGCTACGTGTTCTCCGAGCGCGAGCTGGCCTACTGGACCGAGCAGCACGCCCGCACCCCGATCGAGTGCATCGCCGACAGCGTGCTGCCGATCGTCGAGGCCAAGCGCGCCGATCTGGTGCGCAGCGACCACGCGCTGAACGACGAGGTGCGGCTGATGCCGACGCCGGGCCACACGCCGGACCATTTCGCGGTGCGCATCGGCCGCGGCGCCGAGCACGCGGTGATGAGCGGCGACCTGATCCACTCGCCGCTGCAGGCGCGCTACCCGGAAATGTCGATGCGCGCCGACACCGACCAGGCACAGTCGGCGGTCACGCGACGCAAGTTCCTCGAACAGCATTGCGACACCGAGGCGCTGATCTGCACGGCGCATTTTCCCTCGCCCTCGATGGGCCGCGTCACGCGCTGGGGCGAGGGCTTCCGGTTCACACCGGTTGCGGGGTAGCGTTACGCGGCGGAATGAATTCCGCGCTACGCGACAGCCGCCGCGATCCGGCGCGCGGCGGCGGGGATCGGGGGCGGGTCGCAGATATCTCCAGCAGGCTCGCCTCGACGGGCAGGTGGAGCAGTGTGGTGATGCGCGTGCCGCACGTCGATCGAGAAATTGTCCACGACGGCGCCGAGGACATGCAGTTCGGCGCCTTGCACCGAGATGGTCGGCGGGAAGTGCGGGCCGGGGCGTCGGCGAAGCCGAGGCCGAGCGTGCCGACCGTCTGGCTGCCGACGGTCAGCAGCAGCGTCGTCGTGTAGGTCGGCGGCGGCGTTCCAGACATAAGAGACCACGCCCGTATCGAGCGGGAACCACGCGTAGCGCGTCATGAGCCCTCCCGGCAATACGGGTTGCACGGTATCAACCCGCCGCATCCGATACGAGAGGCGTGTCTCGCATTCTCCCGCTAGGGGAGCAGGCTCCGCGCCTCCGCCCAGAGGCGCGCGACCGTCTCGCCGGCCGGCTCGGCGCGGGCGAGTGAGGCGGACTGTCCCGCCCAGGCCTGCATCCGCTGCACGTCGCCCGCGCGGCCCGCCGCCGCACGCATCGGCGCGGTGAGGCCGCGCTGCACCGGATAGGGCGCGGGCGACGGGGCGCTGGGGTCGGCGGCGGCGCGCGCGTAGTCGGTGGCGACGGCGCGGCCGAGGCGGCCGGAGAAGGCGCGCGTCGGGATGGTCGCCTCGGGTTCGAGGTCGGCGAGCGCGTCCGCCCAGGCCGGGTTGGTGGCGGCCTCCGGGCAGCGCAGGAAGGCGGTGCCGAGCTGCACCGCACTCGCGCCCAAGGTCAGCGCCGCCGCGACGCCGCGCCCGTCGGCGATCCCGCCCGTCGCGACGATCGGCACCGAGAGGCGGTCGGCGAGACGCGGCAGCAGGGCGAACAGGCCAACGCCCTGACGCTCGGCGGCGGCGGCGGCGCGTCGAACGCGCCGCGATGGCCGCCGGCCTCGAAGCCCTGTGCGACCACGGCGGCGGCGCCGGCGCGCTCGGCTTCCAGTGCCTCGGCCAAGGTCGTGACGCAGGCGAACCAGGCGATGCCGCGCGCCGCCAAGGCGGAAACGAACTCCGGCGGGAACAGGCCCATGATGGACGACACCACCGGCGGCGCGGCGGCGAGCAGCGCGTCGCACTGGGTGGCGAAGTCGAGCGGCACGGCGTCGCCCGCCGCCTCCGGCACCGGCGGACCCCATTCGCCGAGAAAATCGCGCACCCGCGTCTCGGCCACCGGATCGCGCGGCGGCGGCGGGTCGGGCACCCACAGATTGATCTGGAAGGCGCCGTTGCTCTGGACGCGGAAGGCGGCGGCCCAGGCGGCGATCGCGGCGGGATCGCTGGTCAGCGCGCCGAGACCGCCCATGCCGCCCGCGTTGGCCACGGCGGCGGCGAGCGGCGCGGGACAGGCGCCCGCCATCGGCGCCTGCAGGATCGGCACGCGCAAACCGTATCGGGCGCAGAACGCCGACGTCCGGTCCGCGGCACGGCTGGGCGTCGGCATGGCTTGCTCCGCAGAAACGTCCGCCGCACAGGGTAGGTCCGGGCGCCCGGCGACGGAAGGGCGCTTGGAGGGGCCGGACAGCCGCGCTAGCGTAACGTGCGCGGGCGCCGTCCGTGCGTACACGCAAGAACGCCGGCAACGTCCGGCGAAGGGAGATGTCCACCGATGCCGAACCATCCAGGCAGCGCGCGACGGTCCGCGCTGAAGGCCTTGCTCCTCGCCGCGATCTGCGGCCCGGTACTCGTGACCGGCGCGCGCGCCGCCGACCCGGTGCGCGGTGTGACCGACACCGAGATCGTCATCGGCACCATCACCGATCTCTCGGGCGTCACCGCGATCCAGGGCGTGAACAACAGCCAGGCGATCCGCATGGCGTTCGACGAGGCGAACGAGAAGGGCGGCGTCCACGGACGCAAGATCAAGTACATCGTCGAGGACAATCAGTACCAGGTGCCGCGCGCGGTGCAGGCGATGAACAAGATGCTGAACCGCGACGACGTGTTCATCATGGTGAACAACGGCGGCACGCCGATGAACAACGCCAACATGCCGACCCAGCTCGAACACGGCGTGCCCAACGTGTTCCCGCTGACCGCCGCGCGCTCGATGTACGAGCCGTTCAACCGGCTGAAATTCGGCCAGTTCGCCTCGTACTACGACCAGATGCGGGCGGGGGTGAAATACTTCGTCGAGAACAAGGGCAAGAAGCGCATCTGCGCGATGTACCAGGACACCGATTTCGGCCGCGACGTGCTGGCCGGCGTGGTCGAGCAGACCAAGGCGATGGGCCTGGAGATGGCCGGCGAGACCGCGCACAAGCCGACCGACACCGATTTCAGCGCCTATCTCCAACGGCTGCGCGAGGCCAAGTGCGACCTGATGCCACCGGGACGATCGTGCGCGACACCACGCTGATCCTGTCGACCGCGCACAAGATGGGCTGGGATGTCGACTTCCTCGGCCAGTTCGCCTCCTACGACACGGCGGTCGCGGAAGCGCCGGGCGGCATCGGCGAGGGCTACTACGCGGTCACGCCGTCGCTGATCGCCTACCCCGACGACCCGCGCCCGGCGGTGCAGGAGTTCAGCGCGCAAGTACAAGGAGCGGTTCGGCATCGCGCCGAACTTCCTGGGCGAGATGGGCTACAGCGCGGCGCAGATCACCTTGCTGGCGCTGGACCGCGCCGGCCGCGACCTGACGCTCGACAGCTTCATCAAGGCGATGGAGAGCATCAAGGACTACCACGACATCTTCGGCTCGCCGCCGCTGACGTTGAGTGCCACGCAGCACCACGGCTCGTCGCAGGCCTGCTCGCGGTGGTCAAGAACGGCAAGTGGGTGGCCGCGGTGGATCACCCGCTCGGGTATTAGCCCGGGCGGCCACCCCTCACCCGACCGCTCCCAAGGGCCGAGAGGGCACGAAAAGCGCTCTCCCTTTGGGAGAGGGTCGGTCAGGGGTGCGCGGCGTTCAGCCCTTGGTCGAGGTCTGGCCCGCCCTGAGCGGGATCGTCATGTTGTTGCAGGTGCCCGAGCCGGTCAGCGTGGCATGGCCGCGCCGTTCCGGTTCCGCGTGCCGGTCACCTGACCCGCGGGACCGTTGCCCTGGATCGAGGTGAGGGTCATCGTGAAGCTGCCGTCCGGATGCCCCTCGCCCTTGGCCATGCTGGTGCCGCTGCCGTCCAGGTTCCAGACCGGCCCGCTCAGAATGATGGTATTCTTGTCCGGCCCGGCGGAACGGACGATGTCCCACATCACGCCGGGGCAGTTCTCGTTGCCGGCCCTGCGCGGCGCCATGCCGGCCCGCATCCAGGTCGCGCCGACGCTGCCGGCGCCGTAGAGTGCCGCCGCCGCCGCCGCTTTCGCCCTGGGCGTAGACCGCCGGGACGGAAACGCTCGCCATCGCCGCCGAGGCGAACAGAACGCCCAAAGTCTTTGCCAGCTTCATGTTGGTGTCCCTCTTGGTTTCGTTGCTCACGACCAGGATCAGGCCGGTCCCGTGCCGCGGCCGCCTCGTCGCCGCATGGGCGAAGCGGCCTTGGACAAGCTTGCCTCCCGCCGGTCCGTGCCCGGACCGATACGAGAAATCTATGAGATCGCGGGGCGGACTGTCACCACCCTTGCAACCGCCCCGCCGTGATCACCGGGTATCTGGCCGCATACTGTGGCCCGGCGGACACAGTGTTGCCTGGAGGATATGAGCGCACTGACGCCGCCGCCGCAATGTTTGCTGGAAATGCAGTGCTGCCATGCGCTACCCTGTTCGGGCGATGCCACGGGCCAGCGCCCGTCGGGTTGCCTGAAGTTGGTTGGATCCTCTCGTCGCTGGCTCCTGTGCGACGCCTCGCGGGCACTCGCCCGCACCGATCCACGCAACACGACGTCCGGGCACGACCCGGCCGCGACAGGGAGCGATTCGCGATGGCGACACCATGCCCGATCGTGCGCAGGCCCATATGCAGCGGCGGCCTTCGCCGCAGGCACGTTCTCAAGGGCCTGTTCCTGGGTGCAGCACTGCTCGCCTCGGCCGGCATCGCCTGCTCGGCCGAGCCGGCGCGCGGGGTGACGGACAGCGAGATCGTCATCGGCACCTACACCGACCTCTCGGGCGTGACGGCGATGTGGGGCGTGAACAACTCCGACGCGATCCGCATGGCGTTCGACGCGCAGAATGCCAAGGGCGGCATCAACGGGCGCAAGATCAAGTACATCGTCGAGGACAACCAGTACCAGGTGCCGCGCTCGGTGCAGGCGGCCAACAAGCTGATCAACCGCGACCGCGTGTTCCTGATGATCTCCAACGCCGGCACGCCGATGAACAACGCGACCATGCCGGAGCAGCTCGAGAAGGGCGTGCCCAACATGTTCCCGCTGACCTCGGCGCGGTCCATGTACGAGCCGTTCAACCGGCTGAAATTCGGCCTGGCGGCGAGCTACTACGACCAGCTCCGCTCGGGGGTGAAGTATTTCGTCGAGCAGAAGGGCAAGAAGCGCGTCTGCGCGATGTACCAGGACACCGATTTCGGCCGCGACGTGATGGACGGGGTGCGCGCACAGCTCAAGGCATCCAACCTGTCGCTGATCGCCGAGACCACGCACAAGCCGACCGACATGGATTTCAGCGCCCAGGTGGCCAAGCTGCGCGACGCCAATTGCGATCTCGTCACACTCGGCACCATTACGCGCGACACCAACCAGATCGTCGCCGCCGCGCGCAAGATCGGCTGGAAGCCCGACATGCTCGGCTCGGCGGCGGTGTATGACAACGCGGTGGCGGAGGTGCCGGGCGACGCCAACGAGGGGCTCTACGGGGTGACGCCGATCCTGTACGTCGGCTCGAACGATCCGCGCCCGGCGGTGCAGGAGTTCGTCAAGAACTTCAAGGCCACGTTCGGCCACGACCCGAACTTCGCCGCTCAGGTGGGCTGGACCGCGGCCAACCTGCTGATCGACGGCTTGCAGCGCGGCGGGCGCGACCTGACGGTGGACAGCTTCATCGCCGGGATGGAGAGCATCAAGGACTACGAGGACATCTTCGGCTCGCCCAAGATGAGCTTCGGCCCGCACAAGCGGCAGGGATCGAACGAGAGCTTCCTCGTGCAGGTGCGCAACGGCAAATGGGTGCCGGCGCTGGAGGGCGCGGTCAGCTACTGAGCGCGATCAGCTACCGAACTCTGCATGACCGAGACCGCGCGTGCTGGCATGACGTGCCGGCACGCGTTAGGAAGGGGCAGGAAGGGCACCATGCCGAATTGGACCGTCGTTTTCACCGAACGCCAGAACGCGCTGATCGACGCGCTGGTCCAGTCCGGCCGGTACCAGAATGCGGCGACGTGCTTCGTGCCGGTCTGAGGCTCATCGAGAGTCGCGGGGCCGAGGAGGCTGCCCGGCTGAAGGGTTTGCGTGAGGCGGTCCAGGTCGGTCTCGACGATCTCGATCATGGTCGCGTGATCACCTTCGAGGGGATCGAGGCGCTCCAGGCTCACCTCTCCGAACTTACCGAGGACGTCATCGGCGGGGGACGGCGGGATTAGCGCAGGGTGCCGGGCACGCCACGCGGCCGGCGCGGCAGGCATGTCCTGGTCTATCGCGCGATATCGGGCGATCACTTGGAGATCATCCGCATCCTCCATGCGGCGATGGACATAGCCCGGCACGTCCCCCGATAGCTTATGTCCTTAGTCGGTGTCCTTCCGCTCAGCCGGTGCGTTCGAGCCGGCCGGTGTGGCGGTCCATCGTGAAGCTGGCGATGGTGCCGCCGTCGGGGGTGGCGAGGGAGAAGGCGACACGGTCGCCCAGCTCCTGCACGTTGGTCACTTTCCAGGTGTGATTGCCGTGCCAGAGCAGGAAGCCCTCGGCGATCTTCTGCACGTCCGCACCGCTCAGGTTGCGGTCGGGCGCCCGCCAGACCAGCGCGAACTCGCGCATCCGGCGCATCATCGCCTCGTGGCCGCCGGGACGCTCCATCATCCCGCCGCATCATCCCGCCGCCTGGGGCGGCGGCGGACCCGCCTCGTCATGCCCCGCCTCGTCGTGCATCGGCGGGGGCGCCGGCTGGGAGAGGGCGCTGTGTGTCGCCGCGACGCCGCCGCCCGCCAGCACCACTGTCGCCATGCCCGCCACTTTGAGCCATCTACGCATCGGAAAGCCTCCATTGTGGTCGATGCGGAGAAGCTGGGCACGGGGAGCCCTCGCCGCGCCCCCTTCCCGTTTGCGAAGTGCGACGAATTGAAACGCGCGCCCCGCCCTTAGGCTCAATCCCCCGCCGCGCGCGCCTTCTCGACGAGATCCTCGGTCGGGATCTCGATGCCGCCGCCCCGGCGCGCGGCCAGGGCGTTGCCCACCGGCCCGCCGGCGACCACCGTGCGGCCATAGGCGGCGATGCTCGGCACCTGCTCCGCCGGCAAGGCTGCATCCACTTCTTGCGCTTCATCGCCGCGGCGATGAACGGCGCCAGCTCCACCTGCTTCTGCGCGTCGCGCGCGGCCTGGTCGGCCTTCAGCGCCGGCATCACCTCGGCGGCGAACAGTTCGAGCGCGTCGATGATGTGCGCGTGCTTGTTGCGCCCCGCCTGCTGGATGAAGATCACCTGGTCGATGCCGGCGTCCTGGTATTGCTTCATGCGCTCCACGAGCTGCGCCGGCGTGCCGATGCCGTTGCCCGAACCCGCCTCGGGCAACGCCGGGCGCGCCATCTCGAACCGCTCCCACACATTCGTCACGCCCGGCTTGTGTTGGCCGTAGACGTAGAAATGCCCGAGCGCGAAGCCGAAATACTGGAAGCCCTCGCCGCCGCGCGCCTTCGCCTCCGCCTCGTCCGGGTGTACCGAGAAGCCGGTCGCCATCGCGATGTTGGCGTTCACGCTGTGCCCGATCGGCACGCATTCTTCCGACTTGATGATCTCGTAGTATTCGCCCGCCCATTTCGCCGCCTCGGCCGGATCGACGAAGGCGAAGGCCAGCGCGCCGATGCCGTTGCGCGCCGCGGTGTGGATGGTCTCGCGGTTGGAGCAGGCGACCCAGATCGGCGGGTGCGGCTTCTGGTACGGCTTGGGGATCACGTTGCGCGTCGGCATCGAGAAGAACTGTCCCTCGAAGCCGGGATAGGGCGTCATCGCCAGCATGTTGGCGGTCTGCTCGGTGGCCTCCGCCCACATCGCCTTCTTCTGCGTCATATCCACGCCGAAGCCCTCGAGCTCGGTCCGCGAGGAGGAGGCGCCGGTGCCCCACTCGCAGCGCCCGCTTGACACCAGATCAAGCGTCGCAATCCGCTCGGCGACGCGCGCCGGCGGGTTGTAGCCGGGCGGGGAGAGCACGACGGCGTGCCCGACATGGATCTGATCGGTGCGCGCGGCGGCGGCGGCGAGGAACACCTCGGGGGCGGAGCTGTGCGAGTATTCCTCGAGGAAATGATGCTCGTTGGCCCACAGATAGTCGAAGCCCAGCCGGTCCGCGACCGCCACCTCGGCCAGCGCCTCGTGGATCATGCGATGCTCCGCAAGCTCGTCCCACGGACGCGGCAGCTGGAGCTCGTAGAGCAGACCGAAGCGCATGACGTTCTTTCTCCGTTGCGTCGGATCGAGTTGCGGCAAGCGACCCGCCCCGTCAAGGCCGCCCGCTCAGTCCGCCGGCGGCAGGCGGGCGGGGTGTGGCACGCCAGCGGCCCAGCGTCGCCAGCGCCGTTCGAGCCCGGCGCGCTGCCCCGGCTCGATGGCCGCCGAGCCGTCTGGCCCGATCTCGACGGCGAGGCCGTTCCAGCCCGGCATCGCCTCGTGAATGATCCCAGTGAGGCGCGTGAGCGCCACATGCGCGGCGACGAACAGCGCCGGGTCGGCCAGCGCGTCCAGCAATGCCGGCAAATCATCCGTGGAAAGGCCGGCGAGGCGTTGCGTATCCGCCGCCGAGGTCGCCGGATAGAGGCCGGTCTCGGTGCCCGACCAGCGGATCGCGACGCCGCTGAGCAGCCCCGCGAGACGCGGATCGGTCACGGCCCGGCTTTCCTGGCCGGCGCTGGCGCCGGGATCACCTTGCGCCGGACGTTGCCGTAATTGCCGTTCACAATGTCCCACGTCACCTCGACGATGTGCCCGTCGGGATAGGTGTAAGGGATCGTCACTTCCAGCGTGGTCGGATCGACCTGGCGGAACCGCTCGGCGCCGCGGGTCGCCCCGATGGCCTGTTCCTCGGCCGCGGTCGCCTTCGCGTGCGCGGCCGGGAACGCCTCGCCGCTCACCTGCTTGCGGAACTGCTCCGTCACTTCGTGGACGAGCACCGAGCCGCCGGTGCGGCCCTGGCTCACACCGGCCTCCTGCGTGCCGAGGGCGCCGAGATCGTCGAGGTCCACTCGCGAGAGAGCGTAGTTGCCGCCGAGCACGCTCGCATCGTCGGCGCGCATCGAGGTGGTGCCGTGGATGAACTCCATCGTGATGAGATGCGGGTCGTTAATCGAGGTCCTGAGCGCCTCGACGAGCGCCACCGCCTCGCGCGTCGGCGGTCCGGCAACATTGGTGCTCTTGAGCGACACCTCGCCGGACGCGGCGACGACGACCTCGAACTGCACCGCAATGACGCCATTGGCGAAGGCGGCGAAGCCGGCCGCATCGCCGGTGGCGACCAGCTTCGGCTGCGCCAGCCCCGCGTGGGCCCCGCGCTCCTGCTGGACGACGTGCGTGAGCTCGTGCGCGAGGAGCATCCGTCCCGCTCGCGAATGCGGCTCGGTACTCGCCCGCGCCGAACGTCACGTCGCGGCCGCTCGTGTAGGCGCGCGCGCCGAGCCGGCCGGCCGCCGCGTTCGCCGCCGCGTCGTGATGCACGTGGACCCGCGCGAAGCTGTGGCCGAAGCCGCGCTCGAAAAAGCCACGCGTCGGCGCATCCAGCGCCTCTCCGCCCGCCCCGGTGACGGGCTTCCCCGGCATCGACGCGCCCACGCCCGATGGCGCGTCGCGCATCATCCGCACCGCTTCGCGATCCGCCTCGCGTTCGGCGGCGTCGTCAATCCGCAGCGGCCGCGCCGACTGCGTCGCGGCGATGACGCGCAGCCGTGCGAGCCCTTCTTGCGACGCAGCCTGAGGCGGCATCACCTTGAGCCTGAGCGGTCGGGTGGGCATCGCGGCTCCTCCCCAGAAGCACACGCAACAAGATGCTCGCGGCCCCGCTCGGCTGGCAAGCCAATCATGTCTCAGTGGGGATGCAGCGCCTCCCGGCCGACCGACACGCGACCATCCGCGCCGAGCCGCACCAGGTTGACCGTCTTCGCCAGCTCCGGAGAGCCCGAATAATACGCCGGCACGTCGCCGTCGCCGACCGCGACCGCGCGGTCCCAGTGGCCGAGGGCGAGATAGTCGGCGGCCGTGGCGGAAATCTCGTCCTCGCTGATGAGCCAGGACGGGCGCAGCGGATTGGCGCGGTCGCGGCGCCACTCGAAATGGCCGTGGCCCATCGCGACCTGCCAGCGCGTCGTGCGCGGGCGCGGGCCGCGCAGCGGCGTCATGTCCTCGTAGTCGAGATGCGCGTGGCCGAACACTTCGAGCCCGTGCTCGGGAAACAGCACCGCCACGTCGTGCGTGAGGCCGAGCACGTGGACGTTGGCGATTTCCGTGAGGCCGCCGCGATGGAACACGCTCCCCGCCGCTGGCAATGCCGGATCGTGATTGCCCGGCAGCAGCACGACCGGCATCCCGGCATCGGCCAGCATCCCGGCGACGCGGTCGAGCGTCGCGGCCCCGACCCGGTTGTTGTCGAACGTGTCGCCGGCGAGCAGCAGGATGTCGGCCCCGGCCGCCCGCGCCGTCGCCAGCACGCGGCCGAGCCCCGCGGTGCCGTCGCCGTCGTACTGGCGCGCGGTGAAGCCTTCGTCGACGTGCAGGTCGGAGCTGTGGGCAAGCAGGATTTCGCGGGTCACAGGTCTCTCTCGGTGGTGTCCGGCGATTGTCGCCGCCGCGCCAACGCCTGTCGAGCGGGCCGGGCCTGTCGAGCGGCGCCGCCCGCACGCGCGCCGCCTGGACGGGGTTCGCCCGGCGGGCGTATGACCCGTCCCGTCAAACCGTGCCCGCAAGGAGCCAGGATGCACCCGACCCGACGCCGCACGCTCGCGCTGCTGCCCGCTTCGCTCGCCGGCTTCGCGCTGGCCGATCTCGCGCTCGCAACGCCCGAGGCCGAGGCCGCCTCCGCCCGGACCATCGCCCGCGACGGCGAGGCCGCGCTGCGTCGCCTCTACGCCGCCCAGCCGCGCCTGCGCACGTTGGGCACGCGGGCGCACGCGATCCTGGTGTTCCCGCGCATCGTCAAGGTCGGCGTGCTGCTCGCCGGCGGCCAGAGCGGCGACGGCGTGCTGCTCGTGCGCGGACGGCCGAGCGCCTATTTCAATCTCTCCGCCGCCTCGTTCGGCCCCCCAGGTCGGCGGCCAGGTGTTCAGCTACGCGCTGTTCTTCATGAACGACGCGGCGCTCGACTACCTCAACAAGAGCGACGGCTGGGCGATCGGCACCGGCCCATCCGTGGTCGTAGTGGACCAGAGCCTCGCCGCCAGCCTCACCTCGACCACGCTCAGCCAGGATGTCTACGCCGTGCCGTTCGGCCAGAAGGGGCTGATGGCGGGGATCGGCATCGAAGGTTCCAAGGTCACGCACATCACGCCGTCCGCCTGACGCATCCATCGCCTGACGCATCGCTTGGCGCCGGGCGGACGGCGTAACCGCGGCGCCGCGCGGGGCGAACTCTCGGTGCCGGATTGCGGCGCATATCGGAGATCGACCATGCATCGTCCCGCCAGGAGCCTCGTCGCCGCCGCCTTCGCGCTCTGCCTCTCGGCCGGGCTCGCCGCCCCGGCGCTAGCCGCCAGCGAGGCGCCGTTCACGCAGGCCGCGTTCGCGGCCTCGGAACAGGCCGGCCGTCCCATCCTCGTGCATATCGAGGCGCCCTGGTGCCCGACCTGCGCGCAGCAGCGGCCGATCCTCGCCAAGCTCGCCGCTGATCCGAAATATGACGCCCTGGTCATCTACAAGGTCGATTTCGACCATCAGAAGGACGTCGTGCGGGCCTTCGGGGCGCAGATGCAGAGCACCCTGATCGCCTTCCACGGCAAGACAGAGGAAGGCCGCTCCACCGGCGACACCAATCCGGCCTCGATCGCCGCGCTGGTCGGGAAGACGCTCGGCTGATCCGATGCCGGCCGGCATCGCCACACTCGGCCTGGGCTTCGCGGCGGGGACGCTGTCGACGCTGTCGCCTTGCGTGCTGCCGCTGCTGCCGCTGGTGCTGACGGGAGCCGCGTCGGCGCATCGCTGGGGCGTCGCGGCACTCAGCGCCGGGCTGGTGCTGTCCTTCGTCGCCATCGGCCTGTTCGTCGCGACCGTCGGCTTCTCCCTTGGGCTGACCGGGGATCTGTTCCGCACGGTCTCCGCCGTGGTGCTGGCGCTGCTCGGGGTCGTGCTGCTCAGCGGCGTGTTGCAGCAACGGGCGGCCGTGGCGATGGCCGGTGTCGGCAACGCCGGCAACCGCCTCGCCGGGCAATTGTCGGTGTCGGGGCTCGCGGGCCAGTTCCTGGTCGGGCTGCTGCTGGGGGCGATCTGGAGCCCGTGCGTCGGCCCGACGCTCGGCGCCGCGTCGGTGCTGGCAGCCGAGGGCAGGGATCTGGTGCAGGTGGCGCTGGTCATGGTGGCGTTCGCGCTCGGCACCGCCCTGCCGCTGCTCGTCGTCGGCAGCCTGTCGCGCACCGCGCTGCGCCGCTGGCGGGGGCGGATGCTGGGAGCCGGGCGGATCGGCAAGCAAGTCTTGGGCGCGACGGTGCTGGCTGTGGCGCTCCTCATTCTGACCGGTGCCGACCACACGATCGAAGCGCGTCTCGTCGCGGGGTCGCCACCCTGGCTCACCCGCCTGACAACGCAGTTCTGAGGATCGCCATGCGCAGCCCGAGCCGCCCCGGCGGGACCATGCTGCTGCTGTGCGCCGCGCTTCTCGCCGCCCCGGCGGCCCGCGCCGAACACCTGGGCGCCGCCGAGGTACGCGCGATGGTGGCCGCCGCGCCGGTGGGAGAAGTCGATCTCTCCGGCAAGGACCTGGCGGGCGACGACCTCGCCGGCCTCGATCTCTCCGGCGCCAAGCTGATCGGGACCGATCTCGCCGGCGCCAATCTGCACGGCGTGAAACTGGTGGGTGCCGATCTCACGCGCGCCAACCTGCGCCGCGCGGACCTCACCTTCGCCTGGTTCATCCGCGCCAATTTCGACCACGCGGACCTCGCCGGCGCCACGCTGCAAACCGTCGTCACGTCGAGCGGCATGGACAACACGGCGGACCAGGCGGCGAGCTTCGTCGGCGCCGATCTGTCGGACGCCAGCATCACCGTGCATTTCAGCTTCTACGACATGCGCGGCGCCAATTTCTCGCACGCCAAGATGACTGTGGTGATGGCCAACCAGTCGATGGGCCTGCTGCGCACCGAGTTCATCGCCGCCAATCTCGACGGCGCGGATTTCGCCGACGCCGGCCTCGGACACGTCACGTTCCGCTTCGCCAAGCTGCGCGGCGCCGACTTCCGCGGGGCCGACCTCAGCGACGCCGACTTCACCGGCGCCTATCTCAACGGCGCCGATTTCACCGGGGCGAAAACGTCACGGGCGACATTCGAGAGCGCCACCCTGACCGACGTGAAGGGGCTCGGCCCGCCGGCCAATCCATCAACACCGCGCGTGAAACGGTAAGGCATCCCTTCGGTCCGGGCAACCGGGCCGAAGGGTCTCCGGCGAGCTAACCCCGCTTCCGGCGGATCAGGCCGAGGCCGGCCAGGCCGGCGCCAAGCAACGCCAGGCTTGCGGGCTCCGGCAGCGCGGCGGTCGGCGCCGCGAGCAGCACGTCGTCGATGCCGACGATGTCGCCGATGTCCGGGAACTGCACGTTGACCAGGATGCTGGAGACCAGCCCGCCGGGGTCGGTGAAGCCGAAGAACTCCACGCCGCCGCCGGGATTGGGCAGGGTCAGCACCTGCGAGCTGCCGTCGCTGAACTCCAGCGTCTCGCCGGTGAGTTCGACGCCGGTGAAGAAGGCGCCGAACGCGCTCACGGGATTGGCGAAGCTGAAGGTGAGCGAGCCGCCGTAGAGCTGCACGTAGCGGGCGCCGCCGGGCGTCGTGTTGAAGCCGCATATGTTGCCGGTGCATCCCGGCGCATCCAGGATCTGCTGCGGATCGCCGTTCACGTCCGTGCCGTCGATGGTCACGCCCGGCGCGATCGTCAGATTGGTGAAGAAGCCGACGGGCGCACTCTCGAAGTCGATGAGGGTGTGCGTCCCGGTGGCGGCCGATGCGAAGCTGGTCGCGGCGGCGGACGAGTTGGGGAACGGATCGCCGGGACCGGCGCCGGGATCGGCCGCGGTGTAGACGACCGGGGCAGCGCCAGCGGCTCCGGCCGACAGCCCGAACCCGAGGGCGGCGACCAAGCAAGGGATGGTCTTCACTGTTGCGCCTTTTCTGGTAACTGACGGGACGTGCTCATTTCTTGAGGCGGTCTTCGCCGGAAAGTCCTTTTCCAGGCTCAAGCAATCCCGGTGCCAATCGCACAAAGCGCGTTGTATCAGCAGCTTGGCAACGATTGCGGCTGTCGTGCGGTCTGCACCTGTAAAGTTTGCCGACTGGCCCTGGCCGCCGTCACCGGCCGACCGCCGCCGATTGCCAGCGGGCGGCGATCGTGAAACCATACTCACCAGTAAGCGTGCGCGATCGCAACACGGGCATTCAACGGGAGGGTACGATGGACGTCGGCATCCAGATGGTGTTCGCGACCTACGGCTGGACGGGCATGAGCGACGACCAGGCGTGGGACGAGGAGATCCGGCTGGCGCGGCTGGCCGACGACCTCGGCTTCAACGCGCTGTGGGCGGTCGAGCACCATTTCAACGATTATTCGTTCTGCCCCGACAACCTGCAGCTCATGGCCTATCTCGCCGCGGTCTGTCCGAACATCGACCTCGGCACGGCGGCGGTGATCCTGCCGTGGAACGACCCGCTGCGCGTCGCCGAGAAGGCCATCGTGCTCGACATGCTGAGCAAGGGGCGGCTGCGCTTCGGCATCGGGCGCGGCCTGGCGCGGCGCGAGTTCGCCGCCTTCAACCAGACGATGGAGCAGAGCCGCGAGCGGTTCGACGAAAGTGCCGCGATGATCCTCGAAGCCCTTCGCACCGGCTGGATCGAGGGCCGCGGCAAATACTATCCGCAGCCCCGCATCGAGCTGCGGCCACGGCCGGAATACGACTTCACCGGGCGCATCTACGCGGTCGCGTCGAGCGACAATTTGGTCGATGCCTGCGCCAGCTCGGCGCGCGGATGGTGATGTTCGCCGACCGCCCGTGGCCGATGCGGATGGACGCGATCAAGCGGCATCGCGACCTCACGCAGCAATATCACGGCCGCCCGTCGCTGCCGATGCTGATCGCCGATTTCTCCGTCTGCTGGCCCGACCTCGCGGAGGCGGAGGTGCTGTCGCGCAAGCACATGGGCTCGTTCCTGCAAAGCAACGTCGAGCACTACGAGCTGATGAGCGACCATTTCTCCACGATCAAGGGCTACAACGCCTACGCGCAGAAATCCGAGATCGTGCGCAAGACCGGGCTCGAAGGGATGACCGAGGGCTTCCTCAAGGCGGCCGTCTGGGGCCCGCCCGACCGCATCCTGCGCGAGCTCGAGACGCGGCGGCAGGTGGTCGGCGATTTCGAGCTCGCCACTTCGTTCCGCTTCGGCGGCATTCCCTACGAGGTGGCCGAGAAGTCGATGCGCCTGTTCGCCAAGGAGGTGTTGCCCGTGCTGCAATCCTGGCAGATGGCGGGCGCGCCGGCGGTGAGGGCGGCAGAGTAGGAGCCGCCGTTTCCTAAGCCATATTTTTTCGGCACAGATATGTTGCCATATAATATCGCCGCCCTCTACTCTCGCTCGCAAGGCGAAGAGAGGACGGCGTGGCGACAGTACGGGTGGCGCGAACAGTCCTGACGATAGCGCTTGCCGCCGTTGTTCTGGCGAGTGCCGGTTGCGGCCCGGTCCGGCGGCTGATGAACGACAGCGACCTCGAACGGGCGGACGATCTCGGCCTGATCCCCGATCCGCACACGAACCCACCGCCACCGACGCCGCTCGGGGCGGCGGCGGCGGCCACATCCGCTGATTACGCGGTCAACAGCGTCGCCACGCGCAACCGCTTCGCCGAAGAGTGGATGGCGCGATCGGATTATCTCTGCCGAGAGTTCAAGGACCACATCATCCACGTCTCGCGCGACACGCGACTGGCGGGGGATGTCACCTCCACCGTGTTGTCAGGGCTGGCAACCATCTTCACGGCCGTCGGCACGATCCACCCGCTGGCCGGCGCCGCGACGATCGTCTCCGGCGTCAGCGTCGCGGCGCAGAACGACACCTTCGCCGCACAGAGTGGCGAGATCATCGCCTCGGCGATCCAGACGGCACGCGAGAATCAGGCCAACCAGATCGAGATCAATCTCACCTACGGCATCGACCGCTACAGCATCTTTCGCGCTGAGCGCGACGTCATCGACTACCACAACATGTGCAGCCTGGAGACGGCGCTGCAACAAATCCGCGCCTCGCTGAAAGAGACCGCGCCCGACGCGGGCCGCACGCCACCGGCGGCGCAAGGCGCGCAAACCCCGGGCGGTGCCCCGGAAGCAGCCCCGGCGCGGAAGCCGCCGGCGATGGTGACGGGCCAGATGATCGCGTCGGCGACGAACCCGCTGCCAGGGCCGGTGGTCCTGCCGCCTTCGGCCTTCGCGACGGGCGGACTTTCCCCGTTCGAGCGCACTCTCCGGCGCCAAGCGGTCGCGAGCTACCAGGCTGCGCTGTGCGTCCCCACGAACGACGATCTTGGCCCGCGCGGCTCGCCCACCCGTAGCGCAGTACGGGACTACCTCGCCGCGCGCGGCAAGCTCGATCCACGGAGCACTTCCGACCTTCTCGATTCCCGTATCACGACCTTGCTGGACGAAGCCGTGGACGACGTCCGCAACTGTGCTGCTGCGGGATTCAAGAACGCCTACGAAGTTGGCCGCTACGGCGTCCCGGCGGCCCTCAAGGCCAAGAGGATCCAGGAGCTGCAAAGAAGCTTGCACACGGCGACCGGAATGGATGTCCAGGAAAGCGGCACCTTCGACGCCGCCACGCGCAAAGCGATCGTGACGGCGCGGCTCGGCAATGGCCTCGCTGCGGATGATGGCCAGGTCGACGCGGCGCTGGTGGCCAAGATCACGCAGTAGCCGAAGGCAGGGAGGATCGAGATGCCCGAAATGCTTGCGTCACGGAACTTGCGGCTCACGCCGGGTGGCGAGCCCACCGGGGTTTTCGCCAACCTGGGCGACAGAGTTGAAGTGATCGAGACCCAAGAGGCGTCCACCAAGATCAAGCTGGTCGGCGCATTCGGCCAGCCCGTCGGCTGGGTCTCCTCGAATGCGGTTGGCGACGCGCCGGCCGACGACAATCCTATCAACAAGGTCAATTTTGCACGCGAGTGCTGGAACCAGTCGCTGCTGCTCGGGGTGAACGCGCACTATCTTGCGGCAGTCGCGGAACTTCGCTCCCGGGTCACCAGCGGGCAGCAAGGCGAGGAGGAGGGGCCTTATCGACTGCGCCAGGCCGAGTGGGACGCAAGCCGCACGAACGCGGATTTCGGGTTCGACTATCAGCCCCAGGACATCGAGAACTGGCGGATGCAGTGCGCCGTGTTCGGGCTGATGGCACGGCGGGCGTGCGATCAGCTGATCGCCGCCAGACCGGCGGCCGCGGCGCGGCCGTCGGCGGCAGAGCTGTACCTCGCGCAGCTCGTGGGCGCCAAGGCGGCCGCCGCTCTCGCGACCAATCCCGCTTTGATGATCGACGCCGCGCTGGCCGGCGTCGCGTCAGCCGACCTACCCCCTGGCGGGCTCACGGCGGCCCCGCTCATCCAGCGTCACGCCGCGCTACTTGCCAAAGCTGGCTCGCCAGTATCGGGCGCTGCGGCGAATGGCCTAATCGCGGCCGCCCTGCAGACCGCCCTCGACGCCATGCGGCCGTTGATGCTGCAGACCGGGGCGGACGTGCTGGGTGATGCCACGGAGGCCGTGAAGCAGAGCGACGGGTCGGCCGCAAAGCTCGATTTCAGCACGATCCCGCTTGAGCGCCGGCCGATGGCGCAGCGCATCGTCGATGGCTTCGCCGCAGCGGGATACGGGAAATTGCAGCAGGCGGCGGCGCTCGCCAGTGCCATCGGGGAATCAGGCCTGGACCCGAAGCAGGTGAAGACTACGCCGAAGGAACACAGCGTCGGGTTGTTTCAACTCAACATGATCAACGGGGTTGGAACCGACCACACCGAAGTAGAGCTCAAGGATCCCGACACGAACATCCGCCTCATCATCGCCAAGGCAAAGAAACGTTCCGCCGCGTTCACCTCCGCCGGCTCGCTGCACGATGCGGTCTTGGCGTTCGTGCGCGACGTAGAGCAACCTGCGGACATTCCGGGCGACACCGCCAAGCGATTCACCAAGGCTCAATCCCTGCTCGCCTGAGCATCAGCAGCGCCCGTCGAGCTCGCCGAGCGACACGCGGCGCAGCGTTTCGGTGCGGCCGAAGAACGGGGCGCCGAGATAGACGCGGGCGATGATGAGGTCGGGGCCGTCCTGATGGGCGTTGACGTTGTACGTCTTGTCGTCCTCGGGGTCGTAGAACCAGCCGTCGTCCCAGGTGGCGTCACCGCTGGGCTCCAGGTTCCAGATGATCGTCCGCCCGCACATCGCCGGCGTGCGCAGCGACGGCTTGCGCAGCCACACGATCTGGCCGCACAGCTTGCCGCTGCACTCGAACACCCGCACCGCGACCTTCTCGGCGACCATCCACACGCCCTCGGGCACCGCCGCGCGCGCCGAGGCGGGCGCCAGGGCGGCGGCCGACAGGGCGGCGGCCGACAGGGCGGCGGCCAGCAGCAGCGCGAGCGCCGGCACGAGACGTTTCAGGCGCATGACGGTTTTCCTCCGGCGGCTCACCGGAACGGGCTACCACGGCCCGGCCGGTTGGGCGATGATGGCGGGCTTTCGGGGAGGGACATGATGGCCAAGGGCATCCTGATCGCGGCATTCGATTTTTCCCGCGCGCATGAGGACGAGTTCCACGACTGGTACGACCTCGAACACCTGCCCGAGCGCCAGCGCGTGCCGGGCTTCGGCGCCTGCGACCGCTGGATCGGGGCGGCGCATCCCAAGCAGGCGGTCGCCACCTACGAGCTCGACGGCCTCGACGTGCTGAAAAGCCCGGCCTATCGCGCGATCGGCTACGACAATCTCTCGGTATGGTCGAAGCGCGTCACCGGCATGTGCCAGCGGCTGCTGCGCTTCGAGGGCGAGCAGATCCTGCCGGGCGACCAGGACGCGCCGAAAAATGCGGGGGCGCTGCTGATCAACGCGATGAGCGTGGACCCGGCGCACGCCACCGAGTTCAACGAGTGGTACGACAACGAGCACATCCCGGCCCTCGCCGCGGTTCCCGGCACGCTCGCCGCGCGGCGGTTCCGCGCACATGCGGGCTCGCCGCGCTACGTCGCCCTCTATCACCTCGCCTCGGCCGAGGTGCAGTCCTCGGCGGCGTGGCGGCGCGCGGCGAGCACCCCCTGGACCGAGCGGATGCGGCCGCATTTCCGCGACCATCTGCGGATCGTGGCGGAGGCCTATCGGCGCGACCTGAGCCATCGCCTGCAACCGGAGGCGCGGCCCTTCGCCGGGCCGCCCCTGTAATCCGAATGGAAGGAGATCAGCCGCCCGACAGGTCGGCGGGCATCGCCCGCCTGCTCGGGCTGATCCGCTACGCCTTCGCCGAGTTCGGCTCGATGATCGTCTTCGTGATCGGGCTGTACGGCTTCGGCATCAAGCCGGCGATCGTCGCCACCATCGCCTGGATCGCCGGCGACGCCATCCAGCGCGCGGTGCGGCGTCTCGGCTTCCCCCAGGTGTGGCTGTTCGCCAACGGGCTGGTGGTGGTGTTCGGCGGGGTGGACCTGTTCGCCGCGACGCCCTTCATGCTGCGCTACGAGCCGGTGGTGACGAACGCGCTCACCGGCCTGGTGTTCGCGGCCGGCGCGTTCGGCGACAAGCCGGTGATCCAGCTGCTCGCCGAGGCGCGCGGGCGCAGCTTCCCGGAGGGGGCGGAGATACGGCGCTTCTTCCAGGTTCTTACCTTCATCTGGGTCACGTATTTCCTCGCCAAAGCGGCGCTGTACTACTGGATGGCCGGGAGCATGAGCTTGGAGGAGAGTATGCCGATCCGCGCCGTGGTCGGCCCCGCGAGCCTCGCCGCCCTGCTCGCCCTCAGCTTCCGCAGCCGCCCGCTCTTCCTGCTGCTGCGCCGGCTACGTCTGTTGCCGGCGCCGGCCGACGGGGTGTGAGTGGCGACGGCGGTCGCGGCGTCTGACCGGACAAGCTGATCCCGGCTCGTATCGCGAGGAGCCCTTGCGACGAAGCGATCCATGCCGCCCGCGGATGCGGTCCGGCGCAGGCTGCGGCGACGCCTTGGCGGCCGCGGTGCCCAGCAGGTTGGGCACCAGCCGTTCGGCGAAGCCGCCGAGCACACCGAGCATTCCGATCCACACCCAGTTGCGCCATCGAGCGAGCCGAGCGTGTTGAGTTCGCCCGAGAATTTCTCCAGCACCTTGACCACCGGCTCGCCGATCATCGAGCCGGTGCAGATCAGCAGGATCATCGCCCCCGCGGTCGCGCCGATCAGCACGCGCATCGCGCCCATCGCGTTGTTCATCACGGATCGCTGATAGGGCGCCAGCGACAGATCGTCGACCCGGCGCCGATGGAGAACGTGGCGCCGACCGCGCCGAACGCCGCCGCCGCCGCGTAGGCCCGCCATAGCGGTCGCCGCTATCCGCACCCAGCCCGAGCGTCACGAGCACGCCGATGATGAGCAGTGGCGAGCAGGCAGGCCAGGAAATAGGCGACGCGGTTCTCGTTCCGCAGCCGCTCGGCCGCCAGCGCCTCGCCGTTGGCGAGGATGCGTCGGCATCGTCGGCCGGCCCTGTATCGCGAGTGCGATGGCCTCGGCGATCTCGTGGTCGTAGAAGCCGCCGCTCCGGCGCCGCCGCACCATGTCCCACAGCATTTGGTTCGACAGGTAGCGCAGCCGGCAAACGCGCGGCGGGATCGGGAGCAGGTTTCCCCGCTGCTCGCGCTCGCGGGCGCGGCAGTCGGCGAAATGGACGTGGACCCCGAGGGTCGAGCGATACACGGCGAGTCGTCGGCGCGGCCGTAGATCTCCACGACGCGGTAGCCGAGCTTGTCGTTCTCGCCAAGCCTGAGCTCGGAGAGCGGCATCCAGTCCTGGTCGAACACGCTGCCGCAGCGCGCACAGGACTGGCGCCGTGCCGGGTGGCCGGCGAGCGCGGACGCGATGCAGCCAGCGCCCGGCGGTTCGGCGCGCATCGGCTCGGCGGGACGGCCCTGCTGGGCGTCAGGGTCCGGCTGCGGGGCGACGTTGGTGTCGGGCATAAGGCTCCTCGCCCCGGATATATTTCCGCCACAGGTTGCCGACTTGCGGGCCGGCCCGGCGAAGTTCAGCGAGCAACATGGTTCCCCGTCGAACCCGCCGCCGCAGCCGGACATCCCCCGCCGTTCGGGGCTGGCGGCGATCTCGGCCGCGCGGCAATGGGCCGAGTCGCTCACGCCCGCTCTCCCGATTGAGAGCCGTCGACGATCAGGTCGATGCCCTGGGCGTGCCAGCGCTGGATCGCCTTGTGGTCGGCGCCGAGGGCGGCGGCGAGGCGGCGCCAGGGGTAGAGGTTGCGCTCGGTGAGCGGGCTCACCAGGCAGCGCGCGCCGACGATGCGGCGCAGCACGTACTTGTCCACCGGGATCAGCGGGATCCAGGACAGCGCCTCGTCCATGCGGTCGATCTTCGCGGCACTCGGCACGGCGGGGCGGATGGCGCGCTCGGCCCAGCCATACGCCTCCAACGCGCTGCGCACGATGTCGAGCGAGGAGCTGCGCAGCTTGGTCGTGTAGCCGCGGTCGGGGATGCTGAGCAGCGTGGTGCCGGCCTCCTCCAGCCGATAGATCACCAGCTCCGCGTCGTAGGCCGCGCCGTCCGGCGTCGCCATCGCGCGGCGGGCGGCGCGCCGCGCGTCGAGCTCGGCGCCGCTGACCGCCGCGCCGTGCTCCCGCGCCAATTCGCGCGCCAATTCGGGGCGTGGCGCCAGCCCTCCGCCGTGGCGGCTGCTCGCCATATACCCCCGGCTTCGCCGGGGGATATGGCGCGGCCGGCGCGGCCGGCGCCACGGAGCGCATTTCGCCCCGGTCTCGCGCCAATTTCGCGCGTCAATTGCCGCGCCGAACGTCGCGCCAATTCGCGCCGTCTTGCTCGAAATCGGATTGCTCGAATACGTCATGCTTCGTTTCCTTGTGAAAATGGATGAGCATCGGTGGGACGCAACGCGTCCGTCACCGCGACACCGGTGCGCGTCTTGCGCTGGGCGATGTCGCGATAGGGGGTCTCGACGAGCAGGCCGGAGCGCAGCCACGCCGCGATCACCTCGCCGGCCTGCACCTCGGTGAGCCGGTGCCGATCGACCAGCACGCGCCCGGCCCAGCGGTCATTGGCGCGGCCGCGACGATGGCTGGCGTAGAGCTCGCCCTCGGCCGGCCCGGCGGCGATCGTGTCGAGGGCCTGGTTGCAGGCGGCGGGGGTGAGCAGCGCCCACACCGTCTCGGGCTTCCAGGGGGCGATGGCGGCGACGTTGTCGCCGTGCGGGTAGGCCTCGCTGGCGTTGCCGAGATTGACCGTCTCCAGGCGGAACCACAGCGCCCGCTCGGCGCGCGGCGCCATGTTGGCCTTGGCGTCGTCGAGCCGCACGTAGCGCCAGCGTTCCGCCGGGGCGACGCCGAGCCGCTCGGCGTCGGCCTCGCTCATCGGCGTCAGCAGCCGCCCGGCGCGCGCCGCGTCGGTCAGCGCCTTGCCGCCGCGCGCCGCGTCGATGTCCTCGACGGCGCCCTTGCGGACGTGATGCACCAGCAGCACCGCCGCCCCGGTCTCCTCCGCGAGCTCCGCCCAGGCGGTGGCGGCGGCGTCCATGTGCGGGTTGGAGTTTTCCTCCAGGCGATGCGACTTGACGAACGGATCGACCACCACGAGGCCGATCGCCTGCGCGCGCACCGCGTCCGTCAGCGCCGCCTTGTCGGGATGCACGACGGTCACGCCGTCCGCCCCGACGGCGGCCATCGTCACCCGCCGCGAGCGGCCGGAATGGAGGAACAAGCGGCCGGCGACGCGGGCGGGCGGGATGGCGTGGTGGATCATCAGCGCGGCCAGCCGGCGGTTCAGTTCCTCCAGCGGGTCTTCGAGGTTGAGCACCCAGACCGGCACCGAGTGGTGCACGCGCTCGCCGAGGAACGGCTCGCCGGTGGCCAGCGCCAGCGCCTGGGCGAGCGCCAGGGCGGATTTGCCGACGCCGCCGGGTGCGACCAGCACCGAGACGAAGCGGCGGACCAGCGCGGTGCCGTACAGCCATTCGCGCGGCGCGATGGCGGCCGGGTCGGGCAAGGCCGCCGGCGCGGCGACGAAGGCCGCCGGGATGCGACGTTCCGCCCAGGCTTCCCACACGTCAGCCACGGGCGAGCACCCGCGCGGCCTCGTCCGCCGCGATCTCCTCCGCTTCGTGCGCCAGCAGTGGGGCGCCCAGGACAGCGTTAGTGTCGCGCGCCGCCCCCCGGATCGCCTCGGGCGTTGCCCAGCGGGCGAGCAGCGGCGCGATCGCCTCGCGCACCGCCCGCGCCGCGCGACGCCGGCGGCTTGCGTGCGCCGCCGCCGCGTCGTGCAGCGTGTGGGCGAGGCGAGCGCGCAGGCCGGCGGGATCGACCCGCGAGGTGCGCAGCCCGGCGCGGACCAGATGCGGCAGGCACTCTTCCCGCGTCATCAGCCCGGCGGCGATCAGCCGGCCGAACGCGGCGGCGGCGCGATGCTGCGCCGCGGGGTCGAGCGGATGGCGCCTCATCGGGCGAACACCGGCAACGGATAGGCCGTGCCGTCGAGTGCCGTGCCCGCGACCAGCGCCCCCCAGGAGCGCGGGTGGCCGGCGGGCAGCGGCTCGCGGTTGGGGTCTTCCGCCGCGGCGCGCGGGCTAGGTGCCGGACGCGGCGCGCCGATGCGCCGGCCGCGCTCGATGGCGGTGAAACGGGCGACGCCGAGCGCGTCGGCGATGACCTCCCAGGTCTCGCCCTCGGCGCGGAGGCGACGGAGCGTGGTGTCCTGGGCGTCGGTCCAGAGGAGAGCACGGGGCATCTTGGGGGTCCGGTCGGTGACAAACGGACGTTAGTTTCGGTGACTGGCACTTGTCAATCAAAATAACCATCGTGTGTCACTCGTCCTGACGCACCGGCGGCGGGTTGCGTCGCCCCGGCCGCGCTGTAGCCTCGCTCCCCGTGCGACCCCGCCGTGCGACGAGGAGCCCCGCCATGCCCGACGACGTCCGCCATGCCCCCAATCAAGCTGCGTCCCCTGGGAGCATCGCCGCGCTGTCGGTGCAGCGCCCCGCCGCGCCGCGCACCGAGGCGGAGGCCCGCGCGCGCTTCTTCAACACCGGCAATGCCTTCGACGTGCGGCTGCCGCCGGTGCCGGACCGCAGCTTCACCGCCGAGCCGGCGCAGGCCCTCGATCGAGCCGCCGCGACGGGGCTGATCGCCTGCGATCTCTCGGCCGAACTCGGCTGCGGCTTTCCCGCGACGACGCCGCTGGTGCTCGCCCGCTACGCCCGCATCCGCGCCGGCGAGACGCTGCGCACCGATCTCGCGGCGAGCGGCGTGGTCGCCTACGTGATCGCCGGCAGCGGCACCACCGAGTGCGGCACCGAGCGCGTGGCGTGGGACGCCGGCGACCTGCTGATCCTGCCCGGCGGCGTGCCGCACGAGCACACGGCGGGGGCGGCCGACGCGGTGCTCTGGATCGTCAGCAACGAGCCGCTGCTCGCCTTCGAGAATTTGCGCCCGCCCGCCCCCGGCGCCGCGCCGACCGACCTCGTGCACGTCCCGGCCGCCGAGATCGCGCGCCAGATCGCGCTGATCGACGCGGTGGGGCGCGACAGGCGTATGGCGGGCTCGGCGCTGATCTTCTCGTCGGAGCGCCAGGAGGCCAGCCGCAACATCCTGCCCACGCTCACGGTCGCGATGAACACGCTGCCGCCGGGCGCATCGCAGCGCGCGCACCGGCACAACTCGGTGGCGGTGAGCCTCGTCGTGCAGGGCGAGCATTGCCACTCGATGGTGGACGGCCGGCGCAAGGACTGGTCAGCCTGGGCGACCACCATCACCCCGCCGGTCGCGGCCCACTCGCACCACAACGGCGGCGAGCGGCAGGCGCTGTTCCTCATCGTGCAGGACGGCGGCCTCTACTACCACGCCCGCGCGATGGGGTTCGCCTTCGCGGACGAGTGAGGCGGGCCGGTTGATCCGCTTCCGGGCGGACACCAGCTCGGGTAGGATAGCGCGCGATCAACGAGGGCGACATGGATCAGCCGGTTTCGATATTCGACGAGATCGACGAGGAAGTGGAAGCGCAGGCCATTGCGCGGGCGCGGGCCGAGATCGCCGCCGGCAAGGGCGTGCCGCACGGGCGCGTCCGCGAATGGCTGCTCAGGCTCGCGAGAGGCGAGAACGTCCCCCCGCCGACCGCGTAACGCGTGCGGGTCACCTGGTCGCCGTCGGCGCTGAACGAAGTCCGGCGGATCTACGGCTACGTGGCCGATGTAAACCCGTCTGCTGCCAGCCGACTGGTCGAGGCGCTTCTTGCCGCGGGCAAGGCCTCGAACATTTCCCGAGCCGGGATCGTCGGGCAACGGAACAGGTTCGCGAACTCACCACGATCTACCCCTACATCATCCGCTACGAGATCAGCGACGACGAGGTGCTGATCCTGCGCGTCCGCCACGGGATGCGGCGGCCGTAGCACGGCGGAATGAATCGCCGGTTGACGCCGTCCGGGCGCGGTGTGCGAAATGACGCGATGCCGCCCCAGATGACGCACGACGAGACGAATGAGACGTCCCGCCAGGCCAGTGCGGCGGCCGGCGGCGGCGCGGTCACGGCCGAGGCGCTTGGCTTCCTCGCCAACGGCGGCGAGATGGGTGCCCGGGTGCGCGACTTCGACTGGTCCGCGACCCCGCTCGGCCCGCCCGGAACATGGCCCCAGGCGCTCCGCACCGTGGTCCGGCTGCTGCTGTGCAGCCGCCATCCGATGTTCGTCTGGTGGGGCCCCGAGCTGATCCAGTTCTACAACGACGCCTACCGGCAGACGATGGGCCCCGAGCGCCACCCCTCGGCGCTGGGGCAGCGCGGGCGGGAATGCTGGGCCGAGGTCTGGGACATCATCGGCCCGCAGATCGAGTTCGTCATGGCCGGGCGGGGTGCCACCTGGCACGAGGACCAGCTGGTGCCGGTGACGCGCCACGGCCGGCGCGAGGACGTCTGGTGGACCTACGGCTACAGCCCGATCAACGACGACAGCCAGCCCAACGGCGTCGGCGGCGTGCTGGTGGTCTGCAACGACGTCACGGCGGACCACGTCCGGCGCGAGGCCCTGCGAGTGAGCGAGGAGCGGCTGCGGGTGGCGCTCGCGGCGGCCGAGCTCGGCACCTGGACCCTCGACCTGGCGAGCGACACCGCGATGCGCTCGCCGAGCCACGACCGGATATTCGGCCACGCCGAACCGCAGCCGGAATGGGGCCGGGCGATCGCCGAGCGCCACGTGCTGGACGAGGACCGGCCCGCCTTCCGCGCCGCCTTCGCGCGCGCACTGGAGACCGGCGCGCTGTGCTTCGAGGTGCGCGTGCGCTGGCCGGACGGCAGCGTGCATTGGATCGCGGCCCAGGGTCAGACCCATCGCGACGCCGAGGGGCGCCCGGCCCGCATCAGCGGCGTGGTCTCCGACGTGACCGCGCGCCGCGAGGCCGAGGCGCGCCAGGCGCTGCTGGCGCACGAGGTGGATCACCGGGCGCGGAACGTGCTCATGGTGGTGCAGTCGGCGCTGCGACTGACCCGCGCGCCGGACCTGCCCTCCTATGTCCGGGCGATGGAAGGCCGCGTGGCGGCACTGGCGCGCTCGCTGTCGCTGCTCGCCGGCGGGCATTGGAGCGGCGCCGACCTCAAGGCGCTGCTCGAGGGCGAGCTCGCGCCCTTCCTCGGCGCCGGCCAGCACGCGACGGTGGACGGACCTCCGGTGACGCTGCCGACCGGCGCGGTGCAGCCCCTCGCGATGGCGGTCCACGAGCTGGCGACCAACGCGGTGAAGCACGGGGCGCTGTCGGTGCCCGAAGGGCGCGTCGCGGTATCCTGGCACCTCACGGGGCACGTGACGGGGCACGTCGCGGATGGTGCGCTGCGGCTGCGCTGGGCCGAGACCGGTGGGCCGCCGGTGGCCGCGCCGGCGGCGCGCCGCGGGTTCGGCTCGCGGGTGCTCGAAGCCACGGTGCGCGACCAGCTCGGCGGTGCGCTGACGCTCGACTGGGCGGCGAGCGGGCTGGTCTGCGACATCACGATGCCGCTCGAAGGTGCGGCGGAGGCGAGGTGACGCACGCGCGACGCCGCGAAGCGTCGTAGGGTTCGACAGCAATGAGCCGGGAGGAACGCCATCATGCCGCTCGCGACCACGCAGCAGACGACCATCGCCGTCCGGCCGCTCGGCGCGGCACTCGGCGCGGAGGTGCGCGGGATCGACATGCGCCGGCCGCTCGACGCCGCGACGCGCCGCGCGGTGCATGACGCATGGATGGCGCATCTCGTGCTGGTGTTCCCCGAGCAGCACGTCACGGACGCCGAGCACGTCGCCTTCACGCGGCATTTCGGCGAGCCTGAGATCTTCCATCAGGACATCATCAAGTCCGCCCGCGTGCGCGAGATATTCCGCGTCTCCAACGTGGACGAGGCGGGCAACCTGATGCCGCGCTCGGACCCGACCATGCAGCAGATTTCGCTCGCCGAGCTCTGGCACACCGACAGTAGCTACCGGCCGAACCCCTGCATGGGCTCGCTGCTGCATGGCATCGAGGTGAGCCGCACCGGCGGCGAGACGCATTTCACCAATATGTACGCGGTCTACGAGGCGCTGCCCGAGACGCTGCGCCGCCAGGTGGAGGGCCGCCGCGCGCGGCACGATTTCGCGCATCTGCACACCTTGCGCGAACTGCGCCCGCTGACCGACGCCGAGCGCGCGGCGATGCCGCCGGTGTGGCAGCCGATGGTGCGCACGCATCCCGCCACCGGGAAGAAGTCGCTCTACATCAGCCCAATCTACAACGACGCGGTGGAGGGCGTGACGGAGGCGGACGCGAAGCAGCTGATCGCCGACCTCGCGGAGTTCGCGGGACAGCAACGCTTCGTCTACCCGCATCGTTGGGAGACCGACGACGTGCTGATGTGGGACAACCGCTGCACCATGCACCAGGTGACGCCCTACGACCCCGGCGAGCGCCGCGTGATGCACCGCACGACCATCGTGGGCGAAGGCCCGGTGCTCGCTGTGTGACCGCTCCGTCGCCGGGTCGAATCCGCGCAGTCACGTTGTGGATGGGCTTGCGACCAGCTATATTGCCAACCGGAGAGTGGTTGATATGGCAGTCAAGACATCCAGCCGGACAGCCGGCCCTCGCAAGGCGGCGCGCTCGCCCGACGTGAAACGGTCGAGCGCGCACAAGAGCGGTGCGACCCATATCATGCCGGCGCCCAAGGGGCCGCGAACCGTGTCCCACCAGCGGATCAAGGCAGCCGTGGAGAAGGTCTTCCGGGATCGCGCCCACGCGGATGCCTAGCCACCCCGTCCGCGGCGTGGCTGTCGATTACGATCAGAATGTATTCATCAATTGTCCGTTCGACGAACCCTACCTTCCGCTTTTCCGGGCGCTGGTCTTTGCCGTCTTCGAGTGCGGCCTCATTCCACGCTGCGCGCAAGAAATCTACGATGCCGGACAGGTGCGAATCGAGAAGATCGCCAGCCTCATCAGGGACTGCCGCTGGGGCATCCACGACATATCGCGAACGGACCTAAATCCTCGCGGCCTGCCCCGCTTCAATATGCCGCTTGAACTCGGCCTGTTCCTCGGGGCGGCGCGATTTGGGTCCGGCCCGCAAACGAGGAAATCCTGCCTTGTCCTCGACCGCGAGAGATATCGCTAGCACGAATTCATCAGCGACATCGCCGGACAGGACATCGCGGCGCACGACGACGACCCCCCGCAGGCGATCAACGCGGTGCGCGACTGGCTGTCCACATCGCGGGCCGGAATCGGCAGGCCCGCCGGCGCCGTCGCGATCAGCAGGCGGTACCGCGCAATTCGCCGGCGAGTTGCCGGGCATCTGCGCCGCTGCCGAGCTGCAGGCTGATGAGCTGACATTTATAGAATACGCTGATATGAGCTCCACTTGGCTGCGAAGGAGCTCGGCGGCGAAGCCTGACGCCCCCTCACTGCGCCCATGCGGGTGCCGTGAAGCCGGACACGTATTCGACCGAGAAGATTACGCCGGCAGCGCCACGCGATCGGCTGGCTCGTCGCCGGCGAACAACGGGAACGTCAGCACCCAGGTTGTGCCGCTGGTCGCCTCGACCTCGATGCGGCCGAGCGCCTGGTCCATCAGCCGACGCACCAGGCCGAGCCCGTGTCGCTTGCCCTCGCCCGTGGTCACGTAGCCCACGCCGTCGTCGCTGACCCGGACCTCGCCCCAGCCAGGCGCGCCGGGCGCGCCGAGAATCGGACCGCCGGTGATCGCGATGGTGCCGGAGCCCGACGGGAAGGCGTGCTCGTAACTGTTCGCCACGAGTTCCGTGAGGACCAGGCCGAGTGCGGTGGTGGCGCCGAGGTCGAGCGTCATTGGCGCCACCACGCAGGTCAGCCGGACCCGCTCGCCGGAGCTGCCCTGCAGCTCGGGGAGGCCACCGCACAGCAGCCGCGCGTATTCCGAGAAATCGAGCGTGTTGCTCAACCCGACACCAAGCAGCTGGTCGTACACCTTGGAGAGCGTGGTGATGCGGCGCAGGATGCCGCGAAGCCCGCTCTTGCCGGGCTCGTCCGCCGTGCGGCGGAGCTGCTCGCTCAGCATCCCGTTGACGAGCTGCAGGTTGTTGCGGACGCGGTGCTGCAGCTCCTGGGCCAGCACGCCCTTGTCGGCGAGGAGCTGGTCCTTCTCAGCGACCAGCACACGCATCTGCGCCACCGTCTGGCGCAGCACCTCAGCGCGCGACGCTGTCGCCACCGCCTCGGCCAGCACGTTGGCGAAGCCGGTGAGGAAATTGACGTCGTGCTCGTCGTAGGATTGCGGCGTGACGCTGTCGATCTCGAGGATGCCGAAGGGCGGTCCCTCGCGACCCTTGACGATGACATCGACGGTCGAGACGATCTTGTGCTCGCCGTAGAACGCCGGCAGGACGAAGCTGTTGTTGCCCTCGACATCGTGGCAGATCACCGGCTCGCCGGTGATGAAGGCGCGGCCTTGCGGCGAGCTTTCGTCCGCCCGCGACACCACCTGGCCGACGATGCCCGCGTGCCAGCCGAAGCCCGCGACGACCAGCATGTCGTTCTCCTCCGGCCGGTATCGGCAGACCTTGGCGTGGCCCACGTCGAGCCCCTCGGCGCAGAGCCGCGCCGCCTCGTTGAGGATCGCCAGCAGATCGGTCTGGCGGAACGCGAAGCTGCCGAAGGCGGCGAGCGACGCCTGCTGGCGCAGCAGCCGCGCGACGCTGCGCTCGCTGGTCCGGGGGGTGGCTGGATCGACCATGAAAGCCTCACATCCAGGGGGAACGGCGTCGTCCGATAGGTCGGGATTCTGATGGATGCGGACGACGCCACGCGCGATGAGTGGCGCGCGCACGCCCTGCCAAGTGGTAGAGTGCCATCGTGGCCGGGAAGCGAGTGGCGGCTGTATGGTCGCGAACATGACCGCGCGCTCGCCGACCTCGGTGGTGCTGCACGACCTGCTCGGCGACGCGCCGGCGGAGCGTGTGACCTTGGGCTGGCTGCTGGGCCGGCTGGGGGGGCGCTCGTTCGGCGTCGTCCTGCTGCTGCTCGGGCTGCTCGGCCTCCTGCCCGGCGTGTCGGCCCTCGCCGGCGTGATGCTCACGGTCCCCGCCTGCCAGATGATCCTCGCGCGCCCCGGCCCGGTCTTTCCGCGCCGGGTCGCCGCCCGCCAGTTCGAGACGCGGCGGCTGGCCAGTGTAATTCGCCGCACCGTGCCGGTGCTGCGCTTTATGGAACGGCTCATTCGCCCGCGCTGGCCGACACCGTTCGAGGCGACCAAGCGGGTGGTCGGCTGCGTGATCCTGCTCCTCGGGGTGAGCCTGCTCGCGCCGATCCCGCTGAGCAATGTCCCGCCCGCCCTGCTGATCGTGCTGATCGCCTTCGCCTATCTGGAGGAGGACGGGGCGCTGCTCTGCGCCGCCTTGGTTGCCGCCCTGCTGCTGTTCGCGGTTCTCGCCGCGGCGGGCTGGCAGACGCTGAGCGCGACCGGCTGGGTGCCCAGGCTCCTGTAGGAATAGGCTGGCGCCGTTAGCGCGAGTGACATATCTTGCGCGCGATGGACCCGACGAAAGACATCGCGGCGAAGGACATCGGCGAGCGCATCCGCGCCGTACGTCGCGAGCGCCGCTGGACGCAGGACGAGCTGGCCGTCGCCGTGGGCGTGAGCCGCAGCGCGGTGGCGCAGTGGGAGACCGGGCGCTCCGGCCAGCTCTCGGCCAACCTCTCGCGCATCGCCGCGGTGCTCGGCACCGGCGTCGAGTTCCTGCTGCACGGCGCCGACAAGCACGTGCCGCTGCAGGCCGACACCGGCGACGAGCTCGCTTTGCTGCGGCTCTATCGCGAGTGCCAGCCGGCCGACCGGCAGATGCTGCTGCGCATGGCCCACCGCCTCGCGGGCCAACGTGGGTAGAATGCCTTCCTCTGTCGGTTCCGCCCCTCCGTCGTCATGGCCGGACTTGTTCCGGCCATCCACGACTTCGGCCGGGGCGAGCAAAGTCGTGGATCACCGGGACAAGCCCGGTGATGGCGCGAGTGGTGATGACGCGGGTGGCGATGACGTGCGCGACAGATGCGGGCACGGCGAGTGATGAAGCGACGCACGCTGCTCGCCGCCACGCTCGCCTCCCTCGCCGCGCCGGCCGCCGCCGAAACCACCGGGGACAAAAATTGGCGCGACTACGAGGTGATCGCCTGGCACTCGCGCGACGCAGCGGCCTACGCGGCGATGCGGCGCGCCGGGATCACCGCCGGCGTGGTGATCGCCGACCGCAACGACGCCGCGCCGGCGCCGCTTGGCCCGCGCATCGCGGCGCTGCGCGAGGCCGGGCTGCGCTGGCTGGTCGAGAACATCGCCACCGATTTCTACGCGTCCTACCACCGCTTCACCCCCGGCCGCGCGGTGAACTGGCGCTTCGCCGAGACAAAGCGGCTCTACCGCGCCGACCCGGAAAATCCCGCGGCGCTGATCCGCGAGCCCGGCCTGTCCGACCCCGACTGGCTCGCCCGCGTAGCGCACCAGGCTCGACCGCGTGGTGCGCGCCCACGCGCCCTATCGCCCGCTCTACTACACGCTCGCCGACGAGGCGGGGATCGCCGACCTTGCCGCCAACTGGGATTTCGATTTTGCCCCCGCCTCGCTCGCCGGGTTTCGCGACTGGCTGCACGGGGCGTATCCCAGCCTCGACGCGCTCAACGCCGAGTGGGAGAGCGGTTTTGCCCATTGGGACGACATCCGGCCGATGACCACGGCCGAGGCGCTTCGCACGCGCGGCAGCCTCGCACCCTGGTCCGACTTCAAGGCGTGGATGGACGAGGCGTTTGCCCGCGCCGTGCGCGCCGGGACCGACGCGGTGCACGCCGCCGATCCGGGCGCGCTCGCCGGCATCGAGGGCGCGCAGATCCCCGGCTGGGGCGGCTACGACTACACGCGGCTGCCGCAGGCGGTGGACGTGATGGAGATCTACGAGGCCGGCGGCAATATCGACCTGGTGCGCGGACTGGCCCCGTCGCTCGTGCTGCTCACCAGCGTCGGCTCCGATGCCGGCGGCGCGCGCTCGGCGCACGCGGTCTGGCGGGCGGCGCTGCAGGGGTCGCGCGGCGTCATCCTGTGGGACGATAAGCGCACCTTGCCGGACGGTGCCGAGTGGCGCGGCGTGCTCGACGCCTGCCGGGCGTTGCGCGCCGGAGGGCGCGCGGGGCTCGGCGCGCGGCTCATCGTGGCGACCCCGCATCGCGATCCGGTGGCGGTGCTCTACTCGCCGGCGAGCTTCCGCATCCGCTGGCTGCTCGACCGCCGCGCCGAGGGTGGCGACTGGACCAAGCGCGGCGCGGGGGTGGAATTCACCGAGGAGGGGCCGGTGCGCGCCGCCTTCCACCGCGCGGTGAGCGCGCTCGCGCACCGCGCGGTGACGCCGCGCTTCCTCACCCCGGCGACGCTTGCGTCCGGCGGGCTCGACGGCGTGCGCGTGCTGGTGCTGCCGCAGTCGATCGCCTTGTCGGACGCCGAGACCGCCGCCGTTGGCGCCTTCGTCGCGCGCGGCGGCGCGGTGGTGGCGGACGGCACGCCCGGCCAGTTCGACGGCCACGGCAAGCGCCGCGCCCGCGCCGCGCTGGCGGACGTGCTCGCCGCCGACCGCGACCCGCCGGCCCGGCTCGCCGAACTCGCGCACGGGCCGGTGCGCGTCGAGGGTGCGGCGGTGGAGGTCCGCGTCTACGACGAGCCCGATGGCGGGCGGCTGGTGGCGCTGCACCGTGACGCGGACGCCACC
The DNA here is from genome assembly GCA_963799825.1 of uncultured Alphaproteobacteria bacterium. Classification (GTDB taxonomy): domain Bacteria; phylum Pseudomonadota; class Alphaproteobacteria; order Acetobacterales; family Acetobacteraceae; genus JAFKFI01. The sequence continues at coordinate 340,177 of CAWCYL010000004.1, read as the reverse complement.
GGCCCCGCCGAGGCCACGCTCATCCTGCCCGAACCCGCCACCGTTACCGACATCCGCACCGGCGCCGCGCTGGGCCGGTCGGACCGGCTGCGGATCGCGCTGGACGCGGACGCACCGGCCATTCTGGCGGTGACGCGGAGGGCGTAGACCCCTCACCCAACCCTCTCCCGCAAGGGGAGAGGGCTTTCTTCTCCCTCTCCCGCGTGCGGGAGAGGGTCGGGGTGAGGGGCCTTACGGCACTACCGTCGTGAACAGGTAGACCGCGAAGATCACGAGATGGACGGTGCCTTGCAGGACGGTCGTGCGGCCGGTGCCGAGCGACAGCGTGGCGACCAGCAGCGACAGGACCAGCAGCACCATCGCCTTGAGATCGAGCCCCAGCACGAGCGTCCAGCCGGTGACGAGCGAGACGACGGCGACGGCCGGGATGGTCAGCCCGATCGAGGCCAGCGCCGAGCCGAGTGCCAGGTTGAGGCTGGTCTGCAGCCGGTCGGCGCGCGCGGCCTGCAACGCCGCGAGGCTCTCCGGCAGCAGCACGATCGCGGCGATGATGACACCCACCACCGCCTTGGGCGCGCCCGCCGCATCGACCGCCGCCTCGATGGTCGGGGCCAGCGCCTTGGCGAGCAGCACCACCGCGCCGAGGCAGCCGAGCAGCAGGGCGGCGCTCACCAGGGCGTCTCGCGCGCTCGGCGGCGCGGCGTGCGCCTCGCCGTCGTGCGCCGCCGCACCCTGGGGCAGGAAATAGTCGCGGTGGCGCACGGTCTGCACCAGCACGAAGGCGCCGTAGAGCACCAGCGACGCGACGGCGATGAGCTCGAGCTGGCTCGACGGAGTAGATCGGGCCGGCCACGCTGGTCGTCGCGTTGGGCAGGATGAAGGTGATCACGGACATGGTCGCGAGCGTCGCCAGCGTGGCGTTGACGCCGTAGAGCCCGAACGCCTGCTCGCCATGCCGCGAGCTGCCGGCGAGCAGGCAGACGCCGACCATGCCGTTGAGGATGATCATCACCGCCGCGAACACGGTGTCGCGCGCCAGCGGCGCCGTCGCCTCGCCGCCGGCCAGCATCAGCGAGACGATCAGCGCCACCTCGATCACGGTCACGGCGAGTGCCAGGACCAGGGTGCCGAACGGCTCGCCGACGCGGTGCGCCACGATCTCGGCGTGATGCACCGCCGCCAGCACGCAGGCGATCAGCCCGGCGCCGAGAGCGGCATCGACGGCGGGGTGAGAGAGTGCCGACGAGGCGGCGAGCAGCAGCCATCCCGCGAGGGGGGCGAGCCAGGTCCAGACGGGCAGATGCGTGCGGATCATTTCAGCATGACTTTTCACCAGTAGGCCGCCCTCCTGCCGTCATGGTCCGCGAAGGCGGACCATCCACGACTTTGCGGGCCGGGAAGGAAGGCGTGGATGGTCGGCCTTCGCCGACCATGACGGGGGACGCCACGGCATTGTAGGGCGGCAATCATTGCGCCGCGATCCGTTGACGCGGCATACCGCCAGCCGCATTGTTGCCCTTCCGCCACCGGAAGGATGACGAGCGATGGCGCTCAGCCGCAGCACACGGGTCAATCTGCTGATCGGCACCGGCCATTTCATGTCGCATTTCTACGTGCTCTGCCTGCCGCCGATGTTCCTCGTCTGGCAGAAGGTGTTCGACGTGAGCTTCGCGCAGCTCGGCCTCAGCGTGGCGCTGATGTCGGGCACCACCGCGATCCTGCAGACCCCGGTGGGCTTCCTGGTGGACCGCCACGGCGCGCGGCGGTTCCTGGTCGGCGGGGCGCTGCTGATGTCGCTGTCGATCGCCGCGATGGGGCTGGCGACGGCGTTCTGGCAGATCCTTGTCCTGGCCGTGCTGTCCGGGGTCGGCAACTCGGTGATCCACCCGGCCGACTACGCGATCCTCAGCGGCTCGGTGGACAAGGATCGCATGGGCCGCTCCTTCGCGCTGCACACGTTCAGCGGCAATCTCGGCTTCTCCGCCGGCGCGCCGGTGATCGCGCTGCTGATGGTCGCGATCGGCTGGCGCGCCAGCCTGCTGCTGGTCGGGCTGGTCGGCGTGCCGATCGTCGGCGCGATCCTGCTGCAGAGCCGCATCCTGGCCGACCAGGCGCGCGAGCAGCCGCACCACGCGAGCGCCCCGATCAGCGGCCGGCAGCTCCTGATGACGCGGCCGATGCTGCTGTTCTTCGGCTTCTTCATGCTCGGCGCCTGCGCCGGCGCCGGCGTGCAGGCCTGGCTGATCACCGTGCTGCACACGGTCAAGGGCCTCGACCTGCGGGTCGCCTCGACCGCGCTGTTCGCCTACATGGCGGGCTCGACCTGCGGCACGCTGGTCGGCGGCTGGTTCGCCGACCGCTACAAGGCGCACATCCTGAGCTTCGCGGTGGTGCTCACGATCTTCTCCGCCGGGCTGATCCTTGCGGTCGGCGTGCTGCCGGTCCCCGGCGTGGTCGCCATAGGGTTGGTGTTCCTCTCGGGGCTGGCACTCGGGGCGAGCCGCACGCCGCGCGACGTGATGGTGAAGGACGCCGCACCGCCCGGACAAATCGGCAAGGTGTTCGGCTTCGTCAGCGCCGGGCTGCCGCTCGGCTCGGCGATCACGCCGGTGCCGTTCGGCTTCCTGATCGACCGCGGCCACCCCGAGCTCGTGCTGGTGCTGGTCTCGGTCATCCTGCTGCTGAGCCTGCTCTGCGCCGGCAGCGCCCGCTCGGCGGCGCGCCACGGCGAGGCGGTGCCGGTCGCTGCGGAATAAGGGGGCGCTGCGGAATAAGGGGGCGCTGCGGAATAGGGGGGGGGAAAGGGTGTTGGTGGCTACTGCAGCGGCATCTTGAGGTTGAAGCCCGGCACCGGCAGTTGGCGCTGGCGCTGCTGGTTCTCGATGGTGGACCCCGGCGTGTAGCCCTGTCCGCCGTTATAGCCGCGCTGATTGAACAGATCGGGGCTGAACTGCGGGCCGCCGTTGCGCTCGGCCTGCGCAGGGGCGCTGAGGTCGGTGTCCGGCACGGGAGCGGCCTGGTAGGCCGGCGGGGTTGCCGGCGGGACCGGCGGCAGCGGGAAGTTCTCGTCCGGCGACAGGACCAACGGGGCGGATCGGCGCGGCGAGGCGCCCATCGCCGCCAACCCGAACGCCGCCGCCAGCAAGGCTCGTCGCCTCATAGCCCCTCCGCGAGCGACCCCGGCAGCCCGTTCACCCCGCGGGGATCCTGTGCGGGGTTGCGGGCCGGGGCCACGAGCGCGCCCGCGCCGGCCTGCCGCCAGGCGTCGAGCGCCCAATGCACCGAGGGAAACGCAATCTCGGGCCACGGGATTTCCTCGGGCCGGAACAGCCGGACGTCGAGGCTTTCCTCGCCGACCGCGTAAGCGGGCGTACCCTTGAAGCGGGCGCGGAAGATCACCTGGACCTGGCCGATGCGGCTGATGCTGAACACGCCGAGGATGCCGTCGAGCGCGATCTCCGCCCGCGCCTCCTCCCACGCCTCCCGCCGGGCGCCCTCCTCCACCGTCTCGCCGAGTTCGAGATAGCCGGCGGGCAGCGTCCAGAAGCCCATGCGCGGGTCGATCGCCCGGCGGCACATCAGCACCGCGCCATCCGCCACGACCACCGAGCCGACCACCACCTTGGGGTTCTCGTAGGCCACGTGACCGCAATCCGGGCAGACGAGCCGCTCGCGGTTGTCGCCGTCCGGAACGCGGCGAATGAATTCGGGCATTTCCGCGAGCGTGCCGCGTTCGCGCGCCGGGTTCAAGAGGCGGCCGAGCGCCCCTCGCCCAACCCTTGGTCTGGCGAGGGGCGCTTGCGCCTACTCCGCCCGCTGCCCGCGCACCAGCTTGCCCGGCAGCTTTTCCGTGGCCTCGCCCTCGCGGAACGTCACCTGTCCCGACACGACGGTCGCGCTGTAGCCCTGCGCCTTCTGCATCAGCCGCTTTCCGCCGGCCGGCAGGTCGTGCACCACGTAGGGTCGGCCGAAGCCGATCCGGTCGTAGTCGATCACGTTGAGGTCGGCCTTCTTGCCGCGCGCGATCACGCCCCGATCGTGCAGGCCGGCGGCACCCGCCGTGTCGGAGGTGAGGCGGCGGATCGTCTCGGGCAGGCTGAAACGCTGGCGCTTCTTGTTCCAGTGGGTGATGAGCCAGGTCGGGTAGCCGGCGTCCAGGATGAACCCGACATGCGCCCCGCCGTCGCCCAGGCCCATGATCGTGTTGCGGTTTGACAACATTCCCTCGGAAGCCGAGAGGTCGTAGTTCGCGTAGTTGGAGATCGGCGTGTAGATCAGCCCGCGCCCGTCATCCTCGAGCAGGATGTCGTAGGCGACCTCCTGCGGCGCCCGCCCCTCGCGCACCGCCATCGCCTCGATGCTGTCCTCGCGCTTCGGCTCGTAGTTCGGCGGGTTGCCGAAGCGGAACATGTGCGCGAAGGACAGGCGGTGGAACAGCGGGAAGGTGCTGCCGGTCTTGGGGTCCTCGGAGAGGATTTTCGTCCGCAGCGCCGGGTCGCCCATCAGCCGCGCGCGTTCCGCCACCGGCAAATGCGCGATCGCCCTGTAGGACGGCGTGCCGGAGAACGGGTTCTGGCTGCCCTCCAGCCCGAGCAGCACGCCGATGCCGCGCGGCGGCACCACGGGACGGATCGACACGCCGTCGGCGATCGCCGCGTCGGCGTAGCCCAGCAGCTCCTTCCAGGTGTCCGGCTGGCTGGTGCGCTGCGCCAGCGAGAACACCGCCGGCCGGCCGGACTTCTCCACCACCCGGCGGAACATGGCGAACTCGTCCTTCACCGTCGGCTGGGTCCACTCGGACACCATCTCGATGAAGCCGGTGCCCGCGTCGCGCAGCCCCATCGCGATGCCGGTGAGTTCCTCCTCCTGCGCCCGCAGGGTCGGCGTGTAGTCGCCGTGCAGGCTCTTGTGGCTGGTGGTGCGCGACGTCGAAAAGCCGAACGCGCCCGCCTTCATCGCGTCCGCCGCGATCTCGCGCATCTGCGCGATGTCGCCCTGGTTGGCGTTCTCGAGGCGCACCGCGCGGTCGCCCATCACGAACACCCGCACCGCGGCGTGCGGCAGCAGCGCGCACACGTCCACATCGCGCGTGCGGCGCTCCAGCGCGCCGAGATAGTCGGAAAAACTCTCCCACTCCCAGCTCAGGCCCTCGTGCATCACCGCGCCGGGGATGTCCTCGACGCCCTCCATGAGCTCGACCAGCTTCTCCCGATCGGTCGGCTTGCAGGGCGCGAAGCCGACGCCGCAATTGCCCATCACCACGGTGGTGACGCCGTGCCAGGACGAGGGCGCGAGATGGCTGTCCCACACCGCCTGGCCGTCGTAATGCGTGTGGATGTCGACGAAGCCGGGCGTCACCAGCTTACCGCGCGCGTCGATCTCTTCCGTGCCCTTGCCGGCGATCGCGCCGATCTCCACGATCCGGTCGTCCGCGACCCCGACATCGGCCTCGAATTCGGCCCGTCCCGTCCCGTCGACGATGGTGCCGCCACGGATCACCAGGTCCAGCTTTGCCGACATGCCCGTTCTCTCCCGCTGCTACCGCGCAGTATAGGTGAAGGATGCCGAGTAGCCCACCCCTCTCCGCGCGCCAACGCGGCTTTGTCGAAGCCCAGCGCGTCGGCCGCCTCGCCACCGCCGACGCGGCGGGCGCGCCGCACGTCGTGCCGGTGTGCTTCGCCGTGCTGGACGAATTCCTCTATGTCACGATCGACGCCAAGCCCAAGCAGGTCGCGGGCGGCCCGCTCAAGCGGCTGCGCAACATCGCGGCCAACCCGAGCGTCGCCTTCGTGGCGGATCGCTATGACGAGGACTGGTCGCGTCTCGGCTGGGTGATGCTGCGCGGCCGCGCCGAGATCCTCGATGCCGGCGCCGAGCACGACCGCGCCCAGGCGGCGCTGCGCGCGCGCTATCCGCAATATCGCGCGATGGACCTCGCTGGCCTGCCGGTCATCGCGCTGCGCATCGCGCGCGTCACGTCATGGGGCGATTTGTCAGCGGAACCGCCGCTCCCCCCTGAGCGGGCGCCGCCGCCGAACTGGCCACGTCCACCGCCGAACTGCTCCTGACGGGACGCGCCGAACTCGCGCGCCTGGCGGTCCTGATCGAGCTGCCCGAACTGGCCGCCCGACGCGCCGGTGCGACGGCCGGCCTGGCCGGACTGCGTGGCGCCGAGCGTGCCCGGCTGCGTCCGCGTTGGCGTCTGGGTCCGCGTTGGCGCCTGTGTGCGCGTCTGGCCGGCGCCGCGGTTGGTGGTCGCGTTGGCGGGTTTCTGCGCCTGGTTCCATGAGCCATTGTCCCATTTCGACCAGCCGCTGTCGGTGTGCTTGTAGACGTTGCCGTCAGCACCGGCATAGACGTTGCCGCCCGCCCCCTTCGCCACGCCGGCATTGTTGCCGCCCCTGCCATGCACGCCGGCCGCCGCGGCACCCGTGCTGGAGGAGATCGCGCCCGCCGAGCCGCGCGCGTTGCTGCCGCTCTCGGTGTGGACCGTCTGGTTCGGCCCGGAGACCACGCTCGACCCCCAGCGCCCGTAGGCGTTGGCGTTCTGCGTCGTGCTGCCGGCGACGCCGTAGCGCGGATTGTCGAAGCTGGCGTGCGCGGCGCCGCCGTTCGGTCCCCAGGCCGCGCTGCCATGCGAGTACGTGCCGGTGCTCGGGTTGTAGGCGGACCACGCCCCGGCGCCGCCATTGGGGCCATAGACCGCGCCGCCGCGCGCGTAGCCGCCGGTCGCCGGATTGTAGTAGGCGCCGCCCTTCGCCGCCCCGCCATACGGCCCGTACACCGCCCCGCCGCGCGCCCAGGCGCCGTTGGCGGGATTGTAGTAGACCCCGCCGGCGTAGGAGTAGGGATATGGCAGATAGGCCGGCACCCGGCCCGCCACGACCACCGGCGGGTAGTAATAGCCGGTCCCGTAGGCCAGCACGCCGGCGGTGACGAAGCCCATCGCGTAGCCCGCCGTGTAGCCGTAGGTGACGGTCTCCGGGGTCGATCCGTACACCTTCACGTATGTCACGTTGTATACGGGAGAACTGGGCGGAATCGTGTAGATCGCCGCCGGCACGCTCTCGGCCAGCGCCCACGGTCCGTTGGGCGACGCGCCCGACGAACCAGGCACCCTGGAAACAGGCAAAATATTTGCCGCCGACCTCCAGCACCTGCTCCGTGGTGTTGACCGCGTAGGCGACGCTGGTGCCGGGGATCGGCTTGAAGTCGGGCTCGCCGACATAGGCGACGGCGAGCTTCGCCGCATCGCGCTTGAGCGTCGCCTGGTGCGGGATCTGCGCCTCGATCAGCGCTTGCTGCGCCTCGGCGGTGCCGGGCACCGAGGCGAGCACGCCGCCAGCCGTGCTGTCCGGCGGGATCATCGCGAAATCGGCCGGCAGGTCGGGAGTTGCGAAGCTCCACGGCCCGTCCAGCCCGGTCGAGGCGAACCAGCGGCCGGAGACGAGATAGTAGAAGCGGCCGCTGCTGGTATCGAGGAACAGCGTGGCGTTGCTGTTCCTCACCTGCTGCAGCGCCGTCCCCGGCACCGGCGCGAAGGCGGGCGGGCCGGCGGTGACGATGATCTCGGCGGGCTTGGTGCTGACGAAGATGGTTGGCGCGTCCGCTGGCTTGATCGGGCGCGCCGGGATGCTCTTGCGCACCTCCGCGAAATTCGGGTCGTTCGGGATCGCGTTGAACGCCGCCGGCAATCTGTCGATCGGCTTGTAGGGGCCCTTCGCGGCCGGGCCGGAGAACCAGGCGCCGTTGTTCAGCAGGTACCAGGTGCCGCTGCCCGCCGCGTCGAAGAACACGTCCCAGTTGGTGTTGACGGCGTATTCGAGGCCGATGCTGCCGACCGGCGCCAGCACCGGATCGCCGTCGAACACCACGAGGCTGGCCGGCCGCGCGCTATGAAAAATCTCCGGCGGGTCGTTGTTCACCGCGACCGGCGCGGGCTGTGCGGTGTCCTTGAGGCTCAGCACGATGGCGTCGAGCGGCACCTGCTTGGCCGCGACCCCGCCGAGTGCGGCCTTGATGCGCTGATCGAGCTGCACCGCCTGGCCGGTGTCGAGCGAGGGGAAGTGCGAGGCGACCAGCTTCGGGTCGGACAGCGTGACCTCGCGCGTCGCCATGTCGGTCTGCGTCGCGAATGCCACGTCCACCGTGCCGAGGATCGGCGTCTTGCTGCCCGGCCGGGTGATCGACATGGCCGCGCGCGTGTTGAGCGTGCCGTGATCCGGCCAGGAGATCGCCTGCGGCTGGTACACCTCCACCGTGGCGCCGTTCTCGGTCAGGGTATGCGGCCACGCGGCCGCCGGCGCGGCGGCTTGCTGCGCGTGCAGCGCCGGCGCCAGCCCAATCGACGCGGCGAGCAGCATGGCGCCCAGCAGTTTCCTCGAAACGCTCATTGCACCCTCGTCGTTGACTATCGCGCTTGCCGCATGGCGCTCATCGCCCGCTGGCAGCCGGGCGACAAGCGAGGCCTCGTGCTCGGCGAGACAGGACATCGCGCGCCCGCCGCCCGGCCGAATGCCGCGGCAATGCTCACGGTAGTCCATGCCGCAGGCCTCGCGCACCTGCGCCGCCTTCTCCCGCGCCGCTCCCGGTTCGCGCGCGGCCCGCGATGGCGCCGCCGAGGGCGCCGGCTTTGCAGCGGCACCGCCGCCGCCGACCGCCGCCACCGCGTGCTGACACGCCGGGCGACAGGCTGGCGGCGTTCTGCTGCAAGCAGGCGAGCGCCTCCTTGCCGCCGGTCGGCACGTCGGCGCAGTGCGACTGGTAGTCGGCGCGGCAGGACTGGCGGATCGCGTCGGTCTGCGCCTTGCTCGGCTGTTGCGCCAGCGCCGCCGTCGCGCCGCACGTGAGCAGCAGCAGCGCCAGCGAAAGCCCCAACAAAAACCCTGGCCTCCTCGGTATTGCCCATCACGCCAGCTCCCTCCGTTCAGCGATTCGTCGCGGGCGCGGTCCAGCCCTGCGACGCGAAATACTGCGCGATGCGCGGCGCGAGCCCCTCGGCGATCTTGCGCGCGAGATCGTCCGGCGAGGATGCCCGCCGTTCCGAGACGCCGTGCATCCCGGCACTCGCGGCCGCCGAGGCGGCGATCCCCGAGCCGGCCGCCCCGCCCGCCCCCATCGTCTCGGCCGCTCCCGGCGCGTGGCCGCTATCCGCGCTGCTCTCGAAGCTCTCCAGCAGACGCGGCGCGGCCGAGCCTTCGCGGTAGAACAGTTGCGCGTCGGCGGTGATGCTGCTGCGGCCGGCGCCAAGGCCGATCAGGGTGCGCCGCGTTTTGTTGCCTTCGTCCACCGAGACGACCTGCCCCTCGATCAGCACCGCGTTGCCGCGCTCCGACCCGCCATCGCGCCCGACGCGCTCGGCCGGGATGCCGGCCTGGCGCAGCTGCGTCACCAGCGTCTCGCTCAGGGTCGCGTTGGCCTGCCGCGCGACCTGCATCTGCTGGGTGTTCAGCGGCTGGTCGCTCGTCGCCCGCGTGAGGCGCGCGCGAATGCCCTGATCGAGGCGCACGTCCTGCGGCGTGATCGCGAAGTCCCGCACCAGCACCCGCTCGGGGCGCGGCAGCGCCGGTCCGGCGTAGTCGCGCGTCGCCGCGACCCGCGCCGGGTTGCAGGCGGCAACCGCGAGCACCAGCAACAGCGCGCCCAAGGGGCGGGAGGCGGCGCCAAGGGCACGCATGGGGCTCGATCGCTTCAGGCCGGTGCGCATGAGCGGGTCCAGATCGGGGTTCAGCGAGGCGGCGTCGGCACGGTGATGACAGTGCCGTCCGGGTTGATGATCGTGCTGGTGCCGTTGCCGTTCGGCACCGTCACGCGCCGGCCCGGCCGGGCGCTCGGGCGGGATCGGTTGCGGGTAAGCGTTCCTGGCGGAAGCTGGGCAGCGTCGCCGTGGGTGGTCGCGGCAACGCCGATTCCGGGCCAAGGCCGGAGCCGCGCATCGACGGAAGCGCCGCCCCTGGTGGCGCGGGCATCGGCGCCTCGGGGCCGAGCGACGGATGCGTGCGGTAGCTCGGCAGGGTGGTGGCGGACGGTATCTTGGCCGGCGGCTCGGACGGCAGCGGGAAACCGGTCTGGGCGAACCCGGCCGGGCCGCCGACCATCGCCAGCAGGCCGGCCGCGGCGATCAGGCGGGGCGCGGCCCCGGTCAATGCGGTCGGCCTGACGACGGGCGCCGCGGGCAGCTTGCGCGCGCGGCGCCGCTCCTCGAAGCCCTGCAGCAGCGTGAAGAACGACGGCACGAACAGCACCGCGAGGCAGGTCGAGGCGATCATCCCGCTGAACACCGACAGGCCGAGCGACACGCGCGCGGCGGCCCCCGCGCCGGTCGCCGTCACCAGCGGCACGACGCCGAGGATGAAGGCGAACGAAGTCATCAGGATCGGCCGGAACCGGGTGCGCGACGCCTCGACGGCGGCTTGCAGGATCGGCTCGCCGTCGAGCATCCGACGCTCCCGCGCGACCTCGACGATCAGGATGCCGTTCTTCGCCGACAGGGCGATCAGCAGCATCAGCCCGATCTGGGTGTAGAGATTGTTGTCGAGCCCCACGGCGCCGAGCGCGATCACCGGACCGAGCAGCGCCAGCGGCACCGCGAGGATCACGGAGAGCGGCAGGATCCAGCTCTCGTACTGGCCGGCGAGGCACGAGATAGACCAGCAGGATCGCCAGGCCGAACGCGTAATAGAGCTGATTGCCGACCACCTTCTCCTGGTAGGACATGCCGGTCCACTCATAGGCGGTGCCCGGCGGCAAGGTGCGCGTCGGCGATCTGCCCCATCAGCGCCATCGCCTGACCGGAGCTGTATCCCTTGCGCCGGCGAGCCCACGACGTTGGAGGAGAGATAGAGGTTGTAGAGGCTGATCAGCGACGGCCCGACCACCGGCTCGATCTGCATCAGCGCGCCGAGCGGGACCATGTTGCCGTCCTGGCTGCGCACGTACAGCTTCAGGATGTCCTCGGGATGCGCCCGGTACGGCGAGTCCGCCTGCACGTAGACCTGCAACGCGAGGCCGAACTTGTTGAACTGGTTGACGTAGCTCGACCCGATATAGGCGGAGAGTGTGGCGAACACGTCGCCCACCGAGACCCGCAGCGTCTCCGCCTTGGTGCGGTCGATGTGCAGGCGCAGCTGCGGCACGTCGGTGCGGAACGACGTGATGACGTGCTGCAGCGCGGACTGGTCGTTCGCCGCCTGGACGACGCTTTGCGTCGTGGTCAGCAGCTTGCCGTAGTCGAAGCTGCCGTCGCGCTGCTCGAGCTGCATGGCGAAGCCGCCGGAATTGCCGATGCCCTGGATCGGCGGCGGCACGATGACGAAGCCGACGCCGTCCGACAGCCTGTCCAGCGCCGCCTGGATGTGCGTCAGGATGGAGCGGAGATCCTGGCCCTTGGCCTTGCCGCGCACGCCCCAGTCCTTGAGGATCACGTAGGCGACGCCCGCGTTGGCCAGCGACGCGCTGTTGTCGAGCACCGAGATGCCGGCGATCTGCCACCACCTGATCGACGCCGGGGGTCGCGAGCGCGATCTTCGTCGCCTCGCCGAGTGTCGCCTGCGTGCGCTCCAGCGAGGCGCCGTCGGGCAGCTGCACGCCGACCAGCGCGTAGCCCTGGTCCTCGTTCGGGATGAAGCCGGTCGGCAGGCGCGCGATCCCCCAGAAGCCGACACCGGCCAGCACCAGCGCGATCAGCACCATGATCCCTGCCCGCCGCACCATCCAGCCGATCACGCGGGCGTAGCCGTTCTCGAACCGGTCGTAGACGTGGTTGAAGCCGCGAGAGAAGAAGTTGCGCTTCTCCGGCGCCACCGCCGGGCGCAGCCACAGGCGCACTGGGTCGGCTTGAGGGTCGCGGCGTTGATCGCGCTGATCAGCGCCGTCGCGGCGATCACCAGGGCGAACTGCGCGAACATGTTGCCGATCAGGCCGGGCAGGAACGCCGCCGGGATGAACACCGACATCAGCACCAGCGTGATGCCGATGATCGGGCCGAACAGCTCGTCCATCGCCTTGATCGCGGCGTCGTGGCCGGTCATGCCGCGCTGGATATAGCGCGCCGACCCCTTCCACGATGACGATCGCGTCGTCCACCACGATGCCGATGGCGAGCACGATGCCGAACAAGGTCGAGATGTTGATGGTGAAACCGAGGGCCGCCATCGCCGCGAACGAGCCGATGATGGTCACGGGAACCGTCGTCGCCGGCACCAAGCGTGGCGCGCCAGTCCTGCAGGAACACCAGGATGACGATCAGCACGAGCACCCCGGCCTCGATCAGCGTGACCCATACCTCGTGGATCGAGGCGCTGACGAACTTCGTCGTATCGAACGGCACGCTGTAGGCGAGGCCCTGCGGGAAGGTCCGCGCCAGCTCCGTCATCTTGGCGTCGACCTCGCTTCTCGACGTCGAGCGCGTTGGCGCCGGGCGACTGGTAGATCGCGATGCCGGCTCCCGGCTTGCCGCTCAGCTGGAAGCTCTGCGAGTAGGTCTGCGCGCCGAGCTCGACCCGCCCGACATCCTTCAACCGCACGATGCGTCCGCCATTGGCGCTCTGCGCCTTGACGACGATGTTGCCGAACTGCGCGGGATCGTCGAGGCGTCCCTGCAAGTCCACCGTGTACTGGAAGTCCTGCCCCTTCGGCACCGGCGGGATGCCGACCTGGCCGGCGGCGACCTGCTGGTTCTGCTGCTGCACCGCGTTGATGACGTCCTGCGGCACCAGGCCGTAGGAAAACAGCTTCTTCGGGTCCATCCAGATCCGCATCGCGTACTGGCCGACGCCGAACACCGTCACGTTGCCCACGCCGGGCAGGCGCGCCAGCTCGTTGACCAGGTTGATGCTGGCGTAGTTGCTCATGAACAGGCTGTCGAACCGCCCGTCCGGCGAGTTCAGCGCGACGATCTGCAGGATCGCTGTGGATTTCTTCTGCACCACCACGCCCTGCGCCTGCACCGCCTGCGGCAGCGAGGCGAGGGCCGCCGACACCTTGTTCTGCACCAGAACCTGCGCGAAGTTCAGGTCGGTGCCGATGTCGAAGGTGACCGTCAGGTTATAGGTGCCGTCGCTCGCGCTGGTCGACTGCATGTAGATCATGTGCTCGACGCCGTTGACCTGCAGCTCGATCGGCAGGGCGACGGTGTCGATGACGGTCTGCGCGCTGGCGCCGGGATAGCGCGTCGTGACCGACACGGTGGGCGGCACGACGTTGGGATATTGCGCGACCGGCAGGTCGAACACCGCCACCGCGCCGATCAGCACCAGCACGATGGCCAGCACGTTCGCCAGCACCGGCCGCTCGATGAAGAATTTCGAGATCATGGGAAAAACTTCGAGATCATGGGCGGACCTCCCCGCCGTCACTTCGCCGCCGCCACCGTCCCCGGCGATGCGCTCCCGGCCGACGCACCCCCATTCGACGCGATCGTCGCGTTGGTCGTCGCGACCTTGCGGCCGGGAACCGCGCGGCCGGCGCCGGAGACGATGACGCGATCGTCGGGCTTCAGGCCGGTCTCGATGACGCGCAGTTCGCCGACCGCGGCGCCGGTCTTGACGAAGCGCTGCTCCACCTCGTCCTGGCCGTTGACCACCAGCAGGTAGCTGCCTTGCTGGCTGGTGCCGATCGCGCGGTTCGGCACCAGCAGCGAGGCCACCGCCTTGTCCGACGTCGGCACGCGGATATGCACGAAGAACCCCGGCAGCAGCGCGCGGTCCGCGTTCTCGAACACGCCGCGCACCAGGATCGTGCCGGTCGCCGGGTCGAGCTCGGGGGCGATGTACTGGATGACGCCCTTGTGCGGATAGCCCTGCTCGTCCATCAGGCCGATCTCGATCGGGATCTTGTCGAAGGTCGCCTGGGTGATCTTGTCGCCCGCCCGGCTCGCCCGGATGCGCAGCACGTCCTGCTCGCTGACGTTGAACGTGGCGTAGATCGGGTTGAGCTGCACCAGCGTCGCGAGCTTGGTGTCCCCCGAGGAGCCGACCAGCGCGCCGACCGAGGCGAGGTGCTGCGTGACCACGCCGTCGAACGGTGCCGAGACGTGGGTGTAGCCGAGATTGATCGCCGCGATGGTCACGCCGGCCTGCGCGTTGGTCACATCGCCCTGGTCGCTGTCCCGCTTGGCGCGCGCCTGGTCGAGCGTCGATTGCGCGGTGACGTTCTGGCGCAGCAAGGTCTGCTGCCGCTCGAACTCGGCCTGCGACTGCACCAGTTTCGCCTGCGCGATGGCCAGCGCCGCCTGGGCCTGCTGCAGCTGCGCCTGATACGGCGCCTGCTCGATCACGAACAGGGTCTCGCCCGTCTTGGCCGCCGCGCCGTCCTGGTAATTGATCGCGGACAGGAAGCCCTTCACGCGCGCGACGAGGTCGATCTGATTGACGGCGACCGTGTTGCCGGTCCCTTCGAGATAATTCAGCACGGGCTGCTGCACCGGATGCGCGACGCCGACCTGCGGCGGCGGCGGCGCGGCGAACTTGTTTTCCTGCTTGCAGCCGCCCAGCAACGCCGCGACCAGCAGCGGCACGGCGAATGCGACGGCCCGACCGGGCCGGCCAACCAGGCGATCATGCCCCGGTCCGTGGTGCCGCATTGTCTGTTACCCAGGGGCTCACGGCGGCCAAGATCAGCCGGCACGCGGTTGAATACCTTCGACTGCCAATCACGTTAGCCACTACCGGTTCGATGTTCAAGCAATATGACAGGCATTGAACTCGGTTTGGCATTAGTCACGTGCGCGGCACCGGGGCGGCGAGCCAACGAATGAAGCGCGGCATCGTCAGCCCCTGGACGATGATCGAGAACACCACGACCGCGTAGCAGACGGTGAGCAGCGCCTCGCGATAGGGCGTCTCGGGCAGGGTCAGGGCGAGTGCGACGGAGATCCCGCCGCGCATCCCCGCCCAGGTCAGGATCGCGACACCCCTGCCCCGGTCATGCGTGCGGATGCTCAACACCAGCATCGGCACGCTGATGCTGGCGGCGCGGGCGATCAGCGCCAGCGGGATCGAGGCGACGATGGCGACGAGCTGTACCCGGTCCACCTCGACGACCAGCATCTGGAAGCCGATCAGCAGGAACAGCATGGCGTTCAGCAGCTCGTCCACCAAGCCCCAGAAGGCGGCGATGTCGGCGCCCTCGGCTCCGGCCGCGGATGGCCGGCGCTTCTGGTTGCCGACCAGCAGCCCCGCCGCGACCACCGCGATCGGGCCGGACACCCCGAGCGTCTGCGCCAGGCGATAGGTGACCAGCACCAGCGCCAGGGAGACGGTGAGCTCGACGTTGTAGCTGTGCACCCGGCGCGTCGCGGCGGCGGCGACAAGCCCGGTGACGATCCCGATCAGCCCGCCGCCCGCGCTCTCGACAATGAGTTGTGCCGCGACCACGCCGTGCCCGAGCACGCCGGTCGCACCCTGGGCGGCGGACAGCGCCACCAGGAAGATCACCACGCCAACCCCGTCGTTGAACAGGCTCTCGCCCGAGATCGCCGCCTTGAGCGAGGCCGGCAGGCTCACGCGGCGCAGCAGCCCGTCGAGCACCACGGCATCGGTCGGTGCCAGGATCGCGCCCAGCACGAAGCACCATTTCAGCGGCACCGGCGCGGGGCCGGCCTGGAAGGCCAGCCAGATCAGCCCGCCGAAGATGACGGTCGAGAGGATCACCCCGCCGGTCGCGAGGCCGAGGATGGTCCATTTGTTGGTCCTGAGCTCGTCGAGGCTGACATGCAGGCTGGCGGCGAACAGCAGGAAGGCCAGCACCCCGTCGAGCAGCACATGCGGCAGCAACGCCCCCGACACCGCCTCCCGCGCCATCCCCGTGAGGTCGTGATGCGGGAACAGCGGGTCGATCGCCATGATCGCCAGCGAGAAGCCCAGCGCGCCGATCAGCAGGCTCACCGGCTGCGGCAGCCCGATCCAGCGATCGTTCACCACGCCGATGATCGCGGCCGCGAGCAGCAACAGAGCGCCGAGATCGAAGGGCGACACGCGCGGCTCCCACTGGCCTTGCGGCAGGAGTGTAGGGGCCCACGAGCCACGCCGCATAGGGTTTGCCGCGCGACGCGCTCGACCGCGCGGCCGACGAGAGGCCCGGTTCGGGGGTTCTACGGCACCTCGCCGTATTGGGCCGGCGCCCTCGAAGGCGAGCTGCCCGACGTCAGCCCGACCAACAGGGCGGCGATCACGCTCGATGCGGCGAGTGCGAACAGGCTGATGGTGAACGAGCCGGTATGGTCGCGCAGCAAGCCGATCAGGTACGGCCCGAAGAAGCCGCTGAGATTGCCCACCGAGTTGATCAGCGCCACCGCGCCGGCCGCCGCCACGCCGGTGAGGAACATGGTCGGCAGCGTCCAGAAGATCGCGATCGCCGACCATGAGCCGAGGATGACGCAGGCCAGCCCGGTGAGCGCCAGCGCCGCCGAGACCGTGTTGGCGCTCAGCAGCACGCCGACCGCGACCAGCAGGCACGCCGCGATGATGTGCCAGGTGCGTTCGCCGGTGCGGTCCGAGTGGCGCGTCCAGAGCTGCAAGCCCACCACCGCGACGGCGTTCGGCAGCATCAGCGCCCAGCCGACCTGCGCGTTGCTCAGCCCGAACTGCTTGATCATCAGGGGCATCCACATCCCCATGCCGGCGAGGCTGAGGATCATGCAGAAATAGATCAAGGCGAGCATGAGCACGCGCGGATGCGCCAACGCCTGGCCGAGGCTGTGGCGCCCCGCCGCTTCCCGCTCCACCCGCTCGGCGGCGATGGTCCGGGCGAGCCAGCCGCGTTCGGGCGCGGTCAGCCAGCGGGCATCGTCCAGCCTGGAATTGAGCAGCAGCGCGACGACGACGCCCATCGCCAGTGCCGGGAGCGCCTCGACGAGAAACAGCCAGCGCCAGCCGGCGAGGCCGGACACGCCATCCATCGCCCCGAGCAGCCAGCCCGACAGCGGCGAGCCGATCAGCGCCGAGAGGATCGACGCGGTGCCGGCCAGCGCCAGCATCCGCGAACGCTGACGATGAGGAACCCAGTAGGTCAGATAGACGATCATCGCCGGCGCGAAGCCCGCCTCGGCGGCGCCGAGCAGGATGCGGACCACGTAGAAGCTGGCCTCGTTCCAGATCACCGCGTTCAGGGCCGACACAACGCCCCAGGTCATCATGATGAGCGCGAGCCAGAAGCGCGCGCCCACCCGCTCCATGACCACATTGCTTGGCACCTGGAACAGCACATAGCCGAGCGAGAAGATGCCGGCGCCGATGCCGAATGTCGTCCCGTCGAAATGCATGTCGCGGTTCATCGTGAGCGCGGCGAATTCGACATTCGTGCGATCGAGGTAGTTCGCGAAATTGCAGAGAAGAAAGATCGGAACGAGACGGAACACCACCTTGCGGATGGTGCTCCGTTCAAGTTCCGGATCATCGACCGTGAATTCGCCGGCAGTCGAATTCGCTGCGGACATCTCTCCCCCTTCTTATGGAAGGTTGCCTCGCAGCAAAAGGTACAATCCTGCAGGGGGCTACCTTTGTGTTTCCACGACCCTGCCACTCTCCCGGTACCTGGCCGCAAGAGCACGGTGACTGTCCGTTGCCGATGAATTATGTCTCTGATCGTGGCGTCAGACGAACTTTGTCGCGAGCGTGATCTCGACCGCCTTCAGCGCCTTCGACACCGGGCAGTTCTGCTTGGCGCCCTCGGCGGTCTTCTCGAATGTGGCGGCGTCGATGCCGGGCACCGATCCCTCGGTTCGCAGGTCGATCCGCGAGATCGCGAAGCCGCCCGGCACCGGGCCGAAATGCACGTTCGCCGTCGTGTGGATCCTGGATGGAGGATGTCCTGCTTCGGTGAGCGCCGCGGACAGCGCCATCGAGAAGCAGCCCGCGTGCGCCGCCGCGATCAACTCCTCGGGGTTCGTGCCGTTGCCTTCGGCAAAGCGCGAATTGAACGAGTACTGACCCTCGAAGGCACCGCTGCCCAGCTTGACCGTGCCCCGGCCGCTCTTGAGATCGCCTTGCCATTCGGCTTCGGATGTCCGGCTTGCCATCTTGGTTCTCCCTTTCGCCAATTCCACAGGCTCGATGAACTACAGCTCCACCACGACGTACTGCCGCTCGACGCTGACCGGCACGGTCTCCGCGACGAACGGCCCCCTCGCCAGCGTCTCGCCCGGCTCGACCGTCACCGCATAGCTGCGCGCGCGCACCGTGTCCGGGTCGCACCAGGACTGGCCGGTGCGGACGTCGAACTCCCAACCATGCCACGGGCAGCGCAGCATCTCGCCCTGTCGCACGAGGCGGAACTGGCCGGGACGATCCGACTCGGCGAGGCCGACGAGCACGCCGCGGCACAGCGGCGCGCCCTCGTGCGGGCAGCGGTTGATCAGCGCGAAATGCTCGCCGCCAACGTTGAACACGCCGATCTCGCGGCCCTGCACGGTGACGATCTTGACGCTGCCCGGCGCGATCTCGCCCACGCTGGCGACGACGTGCCGGGCCATCGCTCAGGCGAGGCCGTACAGCGACATCGCGTTGTCGCGGAACAGCTTCTTCCTGAACTCCTCCGGCAACGCCGTCTTGATCGCGTAGCGCGGATCGTCCTGGTCCCAGTGCGGATAATCGGTCGAGAACATGACGCGGTCCCAGCCGATCCACTCGAAGGTCTGCAACAGATCCTCGGGCCGCTCCGGCTCCTCGATCGGCTGCGTCGTCACCCAGATGTGCTCTCGCACATACTCGGATGGCAGGCGCTTCACATGCGGCACCTCCTCACGCAGCCGCTTCCAGTGCTTGTCGAGCCGCCAGCACAGCGACGGCAGCCACGCGAAGCCGCCCTCGACCAGCACGACGCGCAGGTTCGGGATGCGCTCGAACACGCCCTCGATGACGAGGCTCGTCACCAGCGCCTCCATGCTCTGCACATAGGAGTGGTGCTCCTCGTGATAGAACGACGGCCAGCCGCCGCCCGTGGACGCATGGCCGCTGGTGCCGCCGAGATGCAGTGCGACGGGAAAGCCGTTGGCGGCGGCGGCTTCGAGGATCGGCCAGTAGCGGCGCCGGCCCAGCGGCTCCAGGCCGCGCGGCGGGATCATCACCTGGGAGAACCGCCGGTCGCCGGCGCGCCGCTCGATCTCGGCGATCGCCGCCTCGGCGTATTCCGCCGTGACCTGGACGGAGCCCTTGAGGCGCGGCTCCGGGTCCGACCACACATGCGCCTGCCAATCGTTGACGGCGGTGCAGAGGGCGGCGCCGAACTCGACGTTGCGCTCGTCGGAGCAGCGACCGATCAGCGGCAGCATCATGCCGTGCGTCACGCCGAACTTGTCGAGCAGCTGCTCGCGCATGAAGCCGAGATCGGAGCCGGGATGCCCGCCGCCGGGCGGCCACGCGTCGCGCCGCATCCCGGTGCCGGGCGAGAGGCGGAAATACTGCGGCGAGTTCGACAGCGCCTGCCGCCCGCGCCCGCCGATCATCGCCCGATGCTTGCGCCACCGCTCGGAAAGGAACGGGTCGAGATCGGCGCCCGACTTCACGTAAGGGTGCACGTCGCAATCGACGAAGCCGAGCTGGCTCTGTGTAGAGAGCTCGATGGGCGTCGAGATTTCGGGGGCGCGATCCAGGACCGTGACGTTCATCGGCTTTTCCTCCGGTTCACGAGAGCCGCGGGTAGGTGGCGAGCGGGTTGTCCACCAGGATTTTCTTGGTCAACGCATCGGAGATGCCTTCGGGCACCGCCTCCTCGCCGTCGAACTGCCAGTGCGGGTAGTCGGTGGAATGGAGCAGGATCTCGTCCGAGCCGATCTCCTCGACGATGCGCGCGACCTCGGCCGCACTCGGCGCGTCGAACGGCTGCGTGGTGAGGCGGACATGCTGGCGCACCAACTCGGCCGGCGAGCGCTTGTTCCACGGCACCTCGATGCGCGCCGCCCGCCAGGTCTTGGTGGCGCGCCACATGTAGTTCGGCAGCCAGCTCACGCCGGATTCCAGCAGCACGACTTTGAGGCGCGGGAACTGCACGAACACGCCCTCGGTGATGAGCGAGTTGAGCGCGCCGGCGAAGCCCGAGGACTGCGCGATGTAGTCCTCGAGGTAGTAGGACGGCCAGCCGAGCGAGGTCGGGGCGTGGCGGAAGCTGCTGCCGGCATGGACACCGATCGGCAGGCCGTGACGCTCCGCCGCCTGGTAGATCGGCCAGTGCTGCCGGCGGCCAAGCGGCAGCTCGCCCATCACCAGCATCAGCACCTGCACGAACCGCCGGTCCGGCGCCACGCGCTCGATCTCGGCGACCGACAGCTCGGGGCTGTGCGCCGGGATGACGATGGAGGCGCGCAGGCGGGGGTCGCGGTCGAGCCACTCGGCGGCGATCCAGTCATTGATCGCCCGGCACAGGGCGGCGGAAAGATCCTCGCCGAAAATCACCTGCGCGCCGTGCAGGCAGTTCAGGATGGCGAATTTAGTCGCGAAGCCGTCGAGCAGCTGCGTCTGGAGCAGCGCGAGGTCGGTGCCCGGATTGCCCTTCGGCGGGCGCCAGTCGGGCCGGCTGCTGAGCGGGGATCCCGGCGGATAGGCGCCGAGGTCGAGATTGTCGCGATCGAGCCCGCGCGTGAGGACGTGCTCGCGCCAATAGTCGTCGAGAAAGGGCACCAGCACGTGCGTGCCCGGCAGGGCGACATGGACGTCGCAGTCGATCGCTCCAGGCGCGGGGACGGGCACGGACGCTACTCCCTTCCCGTCGAGGATACGGCCGCATGACCGGCCATTCAATGCCGCCGGGCTAGAGTTGCCGCAACGGCATGGTCCAGGCCACCGCCACGGTGGTGCAGGAGAAGCACGCCACGGTGAGGAACACGCCGCGAAACGCGGCCGCGATCTCGCCCTGGACGAGCGCCTGCTGGTCGGGCGGCAGCGAGGCCAGCAGGCGCGGCCCCTGGCGGACCATCTCGACGAACAGCGCGGCGGTGTGCGGGTCGAGGGCGGCGAGCACGCCGAACAGCACCGAGCCGGCCAGCGCGACGCCGAACGCCGAGCCGAGCGAGCGGGAGAGCTGGATGGCACCGGCCACCACGCCGAGCCGCCGCGGGCCGGCGACGACCTGGCCCGTCACCTGCGCCACCAGCATCGAGGTGCCCTGGCACACGCCGCCGACCGCCAGCACGACCGAGAGCTCCACGCGGCTCATCCGCGGCGCCCACAGCGCCAGCGCGACCAGCGTGATCGCGGTGACGACCAGCCCGATGGTGGGAAGGATCGCGGTGCGCCCGGTGATCGACACCAGCCACCCGGTCAGCACCGAGCCGCCGCTGACGCCGGCCGTGAGCGGCAGCAGCAGCAGGCCGGACACCGCGGGGCTGGCGCCGCTCACCACCTGGAAATAGATCGGCAGGAACGTCACCATCGCGACCAGCGAGGCGCCCGAGCAGGCCGACATGATGTTCGCCCGCCAGATCGCCGGCTCGCGCAGCAGGGCGAGCGGCAGCAGCGGCACCGGGGAGCGCCGCTGCTGCCACAGCAGGGTCGGCAGCGCGACGGCGGCGATGGCGAGCAGGCCGACGATGGCCGGCGCCTCGTCGGCGTCGAGGTAGCGCAGCCGGGCCAGCGCCAGCAGCAGCGGCACGATGAGCAGGGTGAGCAGCACCACGCCCCAGACGTCGAACGCCAGCTTGCCGTGGCGATGCGCGACACTCGGCAGCCGCAGCGCAAGGACCAGGGCCACCAGGCTGAGCGGCACGTTGGCGAGGAACACCGATTGCCAGCCCAGCCACTCGGTCAGCACCCCGCCGCCGACCGGGCCGAACGAGGAGCCGGCGACGATGCAGGCGGCGAAATAGCCCTGGTACTTGCCGAGCAGCCGCGCCGGCACGTGCTCGCCGAGCAGCGCCTGGGACAGCGTGACCAGTCCGCCGCTGCCGAGGCCCTGGAGCACGCGCCCAGCCAGCAGCCAATGCAGGCCGGGTGCCGAGGCACAGAACAGCGAGGCCAAGGCATAGACCACGAGCGAGACCAGCAGCAGCCGTCGCCGTCCCACCAGGTCGCCGAGACGGCCGTAGACCGGGGAGGCGATGGTGGCGGCGATCAAATTGGCGATCACCACCCATTGCAGCTGCTCGACATGGCCGAACGCGGCACCGATCGCCGGCAGCGCCGTCGCGACCGCCGTGCTGTCGGCCGCCGCCATGAACACCGGCAGCACGATCGGCGGCACCACGGTGAGGAACAGGCCGCTCGGCGGCCGGTCCCGACCGACCTCCTCGGCACTCTCCCCCATCCTGGCCTTATAGGCTGGAAGCCGCCGCGTTGGCAGCCACCCCGGAACCCGCCTACGCTCGCGGCACACAAGAGGGAGACGCCGCGATGCTAGACCTCCATTTCTGGCCGACGCCGAACGGCAAGAAGGTGACGATCCTGCTCGAGGAGTGCGGCCTGCCGTATCGGGTCGTGCCGTGCAACATCGGCCGTGGCGACCAGTTCACCGAGGAGTTCCTGCGGCTCAACCCGAACCACCGGATGCCGGTGCTGGTGGACCACGACCCGGCGGGCGGCGGGGCGCCGATCAGCGTGTTCGAGTCCGGCGCGATCATGATGTACGTGGCGGAGAAGGTCGGGAAATTCTTTCCCCAGGACGTCCGGGGGAAAACCGAGGTCACGCAATGGCTGATCTGGCAGATGGCCAACCAGGGGCCGAAGCTCGGCGAGTGCGGCCATTTCCGCCGGCTCGGCGACAAGCAGGGCGACCAGTCCTACGCCGTCCGCCGCTTCACCGACGAGGCCAACCGGCTGTACGGCGTGCTGAACAACCGGCTGTACGACCGGCGCTATCTGGCGGGCGACCAGTACACCATCGCCGACATGATCGCTTATCCCTGGACGGTGAACTGGAAGTCCCAGGGCCAGGACGTCGAGGAGTTCAAGTATTTCCGCCGCTGGTCCGAGGAGATCGGCAGCCGCCCGGCGGTGCAGAAGGGCATGGCGGTCGGCAGCGACCTCGCCGAGGATGCCTCCAAGCTGTCGCCCGAGGAGCAGGAGCGCCGGGCGCAGATGCTCTACAACCAGCGGGCCCGGCCGGCGCCGGCGGCCTGAGAGCTGCCACTGGCGTGCGCGGTGTGGCTTACATCAGCCAAGCCCTCGATCACTGTTCCTGTCGCTGCCTCGTACTCGCTCGCGAGGTGTCGCCGCGACGCCATGCTCCGCTCGGGTGATGAGCCGGGCGCCGCGCCCATGCGTGAACCAAGCCCATGACCAGTTGATGTAGACCATCAGCCGGCTGCGGAAATCGACCAGCAGCATCAAATGCACCAGCGACCAGGTGAGCCAGGCCGGGAAGCCGGTCAGTCGGCACCAGCCGAAGTCGGCGACGGCGCGGGACCGACCGATCACCGCCATGGTGCCGAGATCGCGGTAGCGGAACGGGGCAGGATCCGACTTTCCCGCGATCCGGGCCTTCAGCAGACGGCCGACATAGGCGCCTTGCTGCTTGGCGACGGGAGCGAGTCCGGCAAGCGGCCTCCCGTCCCCCGCGTCAAGGCTCGATACATCCCCGAGTGCGAAGATGTTCGAGTGTGCCGGGACCGAGCAGTCGCGGCCGACCTTGATCGCTCCGTTCCTTGCCGCCTCGGCTCCGAGCCACTCGGCGGCGGGACGGGCCGCCGTGCCGGCGCACCACAGGATGTTGGTCGTCTCGATCCGCTCGGTTCCGGCGACAAGACCCTCGCTGTCGATCTCATCCACCGGGGTGCCGGTCCGCACTTCCACGCCGAGCTTCTGCAACGCCGTCCTCGCATAGGCCGACAGACGTTCCGGAAAGGCCGAAAGCAGGCGGGGACCGGCTTCGAAGAGGATGATCCGCGCCGATGCAGGGTCAACGTTGTGGAAGTCGCGGGCGAGCGTCGAGCGGGAGAGTTCGGCGATCGTGCCTGCCAGCTCGACCCCGGTGGGGCCGCCGCCAACCACGACGAAGGTTAGCATCCGACCGATCTCATGCTGGTCGGTGTGGCTCTCCGCCCATTCAAAGGCACCGAGCAGACGCTCCCGGATCGCCAGCGCGTCGGCGAGCGATTTCAGGACCGCGGCATCCGATGCCCACTGATCCTTGCCGAAGAAGCTGTAGGCGGCCCCCGTCGCGAGCACAAGGTAGTCGAACGGAACGTCGGGCGTGTTCACGACTTTCACTGAGCCGCCTTCGGTATCGACGCCGATCACCTCACCCATGATGACGGTGACGTTCTTCTGACGTCGTAGCAGCGCGCGGCTCGCCGTCGCGATATCGGCCGGTGAAAGCGCCGCTGTCGCGACCTGGTAGAGCAGGGGCTGGAACAGGTGGTGGTTGGTCCGGTCGATGAGCGTCACATCGGCATCGGCCCGCTTCAATGCCTTCACCGCCGCCATACCGCCAAAGCCGGCTCCGATGATGACGATGCGCTTCCTGGCCATACCGGCTCACTCCCGTCCCCTGCGACTTCAAATGGTCCGCTCCTTGACAGGTCCGGCTCGGCCGACGCCGCGCCCCGGATCGCTGGACATGACGAAGCGCGAGGAAACGGTCGGCGCGATCGACCCGCCCGAACGCGTGTCCAATGGGAGCCGAGCTTAGGCGGCCGGTATCACAGTTGCGGCGCCGGAGCGGCGAGCGACGGGTCCAGCGTGCGGATGACGGTGTGGAGCTTCACCTCTCCCTGGATCCCGGCGCGCCGGACGTAGTCGCGAACGACCGCCTCGTTCTCGACCACCACGAGGCCGAACAGCTTGCGATCCTCGGTCGCATAGGTATGGAGCCAATGCATCCGGCCCTGCGACGCGATCACCGCGTTCACGGCGATGCGGGCGTGCCATGCCGCCTGGATATCGTCGGTGACATCGAAGCTGGCCGGCAGATCCCGCTCCATCAGAACCTTCATCATTCGCGAGCCCTCCCAATGTCGCCTTCAACGGCGTCTTTACTCTAGGGTGTCGGGCCACCATGCCGGAAGCCGGAAAGCCGCCGTGATCCCGATCACCGACCGCATCAGCATCGACGAGAGCGAGATCACGGAAAGCTTCATCCGCGCCTCGGGGCCCGGCGGGCAGAACGTCAACAAGGTATCGACGGCGGTGCAGCTGCGCTTCGACGTGCGCAACTCGCCGTCGCTGCCCGACGGCGTGAAGGCACGGCTCGCGCGCCTCGCGGGTCGGCGGCTCACGCTCGACGGCGTCCTGGTGCTCGCCGCGCGCCGCCATCGCAGCCAGGACCGCAACCGCCAGGACGCGATGGAGACGCTGGCCGAGCTGATCCGCCGCGCCGAGGCGCCGCCGGTGCCGCGCCGCAAGACGCGGCCGACGCTCGCCTCGAAGCAGCGGCGGCTCGACGCCAAGAGCCAGCGATCGACCGTCAAGCGGCACCGCACCGGCGTGCGTGCCGAGGACTGATCGGGTCGCCGGGGATCACGCCTCGGCGGCGGGCTCGCGGCTGATCCGCACGCGGTCGACGCGGCGCTCGTCCATCTCCAGCACCTCGAAGCGCCAGCCGCCGAACACGATCCGGTCGCCGACCTTGGGCAGCCGGCGCATCAGCGCGAGCAGCAGGCCGGCCAGCGTGTGATAGCTGCCCTCCGCCGGCAGATCGGGCAGCAGCAGCCGCGCCTTCAGCTCGTCCACCGGCATCAGGCCGTCCATCACCATCCCGGCCTCGCCGTCGGGCTCGGCGCCGTCCGGCTGCGGCGAAACCCCGCCCGGCTCGCCGACGATCGCCTCCAGCACATCGGCGGCCGTCACCACGCCCTCGAAGCTGCCGTACTCGTCCATCACCAGCGCCATGCCGAGCGGGTCGGTGCGCAGCCGCTCCAGTGCGTCCAGCGCGGTCACGGTGTCCGGCATCACCATCGGCTGGCGCAGCGCCGCCGCGAGCGAGAGCTCGCCGCCGCCCAGGATGCGGTCGAGCAAGTCCTTCGCCTGGACCACGCCGACCACGTTGTCCACCGAGCCGTCGCACACCACGAAGCGCGAGTGCGGCGCCGATTTCAGGGTCGCGGCAATCTCGCGGGCCGGGTCGGTGCGGTCGATCCAGGCGAGCTCGGTGCGCGGCGTCATGATCGCGCGCACCGGCTTGTCGGCGAGGCGGAGCACGCGCTCGATCATGTCGCGCTCCTCCATCTCGAGTACGCCGGCCTGCGTGCCCTCGGCGAGCAGCGCCTTCAGCTCCTCCTCGGTGACGGTCTGCTGCGGCGCGCGGTTGAGGCCGAACAGCCACAGCACAAAAGCGGAGGACTTGTTGAGCCCCCACACCGCCGGCCCCGCCACCCGCGCGATCCAGACGATCGGGCGGGCCACCCTGGCGGCGATCGTCTCGGGACGCCGCAACGCGAGCTGCTTCGGCACCAGCTCGCCGATCACCATCGTCAGGTAGGTGATCACCACCACGACGATGGCGAGCGAGAGCGTGTCGGCCAGGGTTCGGCTGACGCCGAACTGCGCCATCCACTCGCCCACATTGGTCGCCAGCCGCGCGCCGCCGAACACGCCCGCCAGGATGCCGACCAAAGTGATGCCGACCTGCACCGTCGGCAGGAAGCGCTGCGGATCCTCGGCCAGCATCATCGCGGTGCGCGCGCCCGCCACACCCTTGCGCTCCAGCACGGCGAGCCGCGCGCGCCGCACCGAGACGAGGGCCAGCTCGCTCATCGCGAACACCCCGTTCAGCACGATCAGCAGCAGGATGACGACGATCTCGAAACCGATGGCCATGCCGTGTCCGGCTCCATTAAGCGGGGCGTCAGCATAGGCGCGCCATTCCTCGCGCGACACCGCCCGCCCATGCCAGCTTGGCACTGCCCAGCTTCCGCCATATTGAGGCCGGCGGTGCGCCGCACTGGGAGGGTTGACTGGCCCGGAAGGCGGGCTTCGGACGTCCCGCACGGAGCTGGAAAAGAATTCGATGACGATCACCGCTTCGCTGCCCAGGGCGGCCCGGAAGCAACCCCGGCGCACGTTGCTGCACGCCACGACCCTGCTCGCCGTCCTGTTCTGCGCACTCGCCGCACTCGGCACCTGGACGCTCCTCGAACGGCCCGTCGCGGTGCCCGACTTCACCGGCGAGATCGGCGGCCTCGCCTTCTCGCCCTTCCAGCGCGGACAGAGCCCCGAGCGCGACACCTATCCCTCGCGCCAGCAGATCCGCGCCGATCTCGTCGAGGCCGCCGAGCTCACCGGCCGGGTGCGGACCTACACGGTGCAGGGCGTGCTCGGCGACATTCCCGGCCTCGCCAGCGACCTGCCGCTGCACGTCACGCTCGGCGCATGGCTCGACCGCAACGCGGCGACCAACACCGCCGAGCTGCACCGGCTCGTGGCCGCCGCGCAGGCGCACCGCAACGTGGACCGCGTGCTGGTCGGCAACGAGGCGGTGCTGCGTGGCGATCTCACCCCCGCGCAGCTCATCGCCGCGATCCGCGAGGTCAAGCGGTCGGTCCGCGTGCCGGTCTCCACCGCCGAGCCATGGCATGTCTGGCTCGCCCATCCCGAGCTCGCGGCGGCGGTCGATTACATCACCATCCACCTGCTGCCCTACTGGGAGGGCCTGCCGGTCGACCAGTCGCTGCGCTTCATCATGGAGAAGTTCGACCAGGTGCAGGCCGCCTATCCCGGCAAGCACATCGTCATCGGCGAGGTGGGCTGGCCCTCCAACGGCGTCGACATCGGCGGCGCACGGGCCAGCCGGGTGAACCAAGCCGCCTTCCTGCGCGGCTTCTTCAACATCGCCCGGCAGCGCGGGCTCGACTATTTCGTCATCGAGGCGTTCGACCAGCCCTGGAAGACCAGCTTCGAGGGTCGTGCCGCCGGCTACTGGGGCATCATGGACCTCGACCGCCACGCCAAATGGGCGATGACCGGCCCGGTCGTGGAGACGCCGAACTGGCCGGCCTGGGCCGGCGGCGGCATCGCCGTGGCCGCGACCCTCGCCCTGCTCCTGCTGTCCCGCCGGCCCGATATCCGCCTGCCCGGCAAGCTCGTGCTGGCCGGGCTGGCGCAGGGCTTCGTCGCCACGCTCACCTGCGTCCTGCTGGCGATGAGCGGCAAGTATCTCAGCGGTCCGGCGGCACTCATGTGGGGCCTGCTAGCCGCCGGGCAGGCGCTGCTTCTCCTGCTGCTGCTGGCCGACAGCTTCGAGCTGGCCGAGACGCTTTGGGGACGGGTATGGCAGCGCCGCTTCGAGCCGATCTCGGCACCTGTGGGCGCGCGGCTGCCAAAAGTGTCGATCCACGTGCCGGTCTGCAACGAGCCGCCGCAGATGGTGCGCCACACCCTGGACGCGCTCGCCGAGCTCGACTACCCGGATTTCGAGGTGTTGGTGATCGACAACAACACCACCGATCCGGCGCTGTGGGAGCCGGTGGCCGAGCACTGCGCCCGGCTCGGCGCCCGGTTCCGCTTCTTCCATCTCGGCAAATGGCCCGGCTACAAGGCGGGCGCGCTCAACTTCGCGCTGCGCGAGACCGCGCCCGACGCCGAGATCGTCGGCGTGCTGGACAGCGACTACATCGTCTCGCCGGACTGGCTGCGCTGCATGGCGCCGGGCTTCGCCGACCCCGAGGTGGGCTTCGTGCAGTCGCCGCAGGACTATCGCGACCGCGCGGCATCGTTCTTCAAGCGGCTGATGTTCTGGGAATATGCCGGGTTCTTCCACCTCGGCATGGTGACGCGCAACGAGCGCAACGCGATCATCCAGCACGGCACCATGACACTGATCCGCCGCACCGCGCTGGAGGGCGCCGGCGGCTGGGCGGAGTGGACGATCACCGAGGACGCCGAACTCGGCCTGCGGCTGTTCCGCCACGGCTGGAAAGCCGTTTACGCCACGCGCAGCTTCGGCCGCGGCGTGATGCCGGACGACTTTTCCGCTTTTCGCAAGCAACGCTTCCGCTGGGCCTACGGCGCCATGCAGATCTGCCGGGCGCACCGGGGCGCGCTGTTCTCGCCGCTGAACCGCGACCTCACCTGGGGCCAGCGCTGGCACTTCGTCACCGGCTGGCTGCCCTGGGCCGGCGACGCGCTCGGGCTGCTGTTCCTGCTGATGGGCCTCGCCTGGTCGGTCGGGCTGATCGTGGCGCCGATGCGCTTCGAGTTCCCCATCGTGCTGTTCATGCTGCCCTCGATCGGCCTGTTCGTCTTCAAGCTGGCGCAGATTCTTGCGCTTTACGGCAAGCGGGTGCCCTGCGGCTTCGCCGACCGGCTCGGCGCGGCGGTCGCCGGGCTGGCACTGAGCCACACCATCGGCAAAGCGGTCTGGCTGGGGCTCGCGACACGGGGCGCGCCCTTCCTGCGCACGCCCAAAATGGAGAACGCACCGGCGCTGGTGCAGGGCCTGGTGATGGCGCGCGAGGAGCTGGCGCTGTTGACGCTCACCTGGGCGGCGCTGGTCGGGGTCGCCATCGCGCACCGGCTGGCGACCTGGGAGGCGACGCTCTGGTGCGTCGTGCTGCTCACCCAGTCCCTGCCCTATCTGGCTGCGGTGTTCACCTCGGTCGTCGCCGCCCACCCCGCCACTCGCCGGGCCATCCTCCCATCACAAGCCGCGCCGGTGCCGAGCGAGGTCGCCGGCATGGTGGTGCGCAGCGGCGCCGGCGACTGATCGGAAGGCATTATGGACAATGCACTATTTTTGGGACTTTGCGCTCGCCTCCGGTCGCAATTCATGGTCTGTTAACCAGATCGCAATGAGCCGGGAGCTTCCAAGATGCCGCAATCAGGCGCCGAGATCATAGCCTTTCCCGGCCGGCGCCGCAGCGAGCCATCGCCGGACGCGCGGCTGGGCGAGGCCCTCGCCGGACTGCACGCGGCGCTGGAGATCCAACGCGACGCGATCGCCGCCTGGCGCGGCTCGATGGACGAGCTCGGCGGCGCGACTCGCTCGATCGAATCCAGTCTCGACCGCTACCGCTCGCGGCTCGGCGCTCTACAGACCGGGCTGATCGGCCTGCACCAGCAATCGAGCCGGCTGCGCGACTGGGCGGAGACGCACTGCCGCTCCACGCCGGAGTGAGCCTAAAGCCGTTGCCTCACCGTCATGCCCGTGCTTGTCACGGGCATCCACGACTTTGCGGGCGCTCAAGGAAGCCGTGGATGACCGGCCTTCGCCGGTCATGACGGGTGTATCGCTTCGCAGTACTAAGTCCGCTGGTCGTCGGTAAAGAATTTTTCCCCCGCCGCGAAATGGTTGGGCTTGAGGAAGATGCCGAGGATCAGCGCGCCCTCCGGCGCCCGCGCGACGTGCGTGTTGCCGGCCGGGCGCCAGACGAATTCGCCGGGCAGCGCCTCGCCCTCATCGTCGACGAAGCGGCCTTCGAGCACGTAGGTCTGCTCCACCGCCCGATGCTCGTGCAGCGGGATTTCCGCGCCAGGCTCCAGCTTGAACAGGATGGTGGACATGCCCGAATTCGGGCTCGGCGTAGAGCATTTTCATGCGGATGCCGGGAAACTTCGTCTCCTCCCACGGCATCTCGCCCACCTTGAGATAGACCGAGGGCGGCGAGGGTTCGTCGGCGAGCAGGCGCCTGCGCGCCACGGCGACACCTTCCGGCATTTTACCTTCTCCCGCGTTGCGGACCGGCATCGCGCTCCAACCCGTCGGGCCTTGTCAAGCAGGGCTACGCGATCAGCTCGGCGAGCTCGGTCATGCTCGCCACGATCAGGTCGGGCTGGTGCGGCCATGCGGCGAACGGCCGGCGGCGGCGGTCGATGAACGCGGTGCGCATCCCCGCCGCCTTGGCGCCCACGCAGTCGAACTCGTGGTTGGCGACGAACAGCGCTTCATCCAGCGCCACGCCGCAGATCTCGGCCGCCTTGGTGTAGGTCGCGACATGCGGCTTGAAGGCATTCCCCGCCGCCGCCGAGATCACCGCGTCGAACGCCACCCCATGATGTGTCTTCGCGGCCTCCAGCATGTCGGGGTCGCCGTTCGACAGCACCACCAGCCGGTAGCGGGTCCGCAGCCGGTCGAGTGCCGCTGGCACTTCCGGGAACGGCTTGAGCCGCTCGATGCAGCCGACGAGAAAGCGCACCTCCTCCTCGGTGTGGCGGATGCCGGCGCGCTGCATCACCTGGCGAACCGACAAATGGCCGATCTCGCGATAGGAGGTGTGGCTCTGGCCGAGCAGCGCGTCGATCATCGAGTTCTCGAAATGCGTCCGCCGCCACCAGGTGACGAACGAGTACGCGTTGCCCGTCCACCCCTTCGCCTTGAGGAAATCGACCGCGACCTCCCACAGCCCCATCTGCATGTCCACGACCGTGCCGTACTGGTCGAACATGCACACTTTTATCCCGGCGCTTCAGATTCTCCGCATCCATCTTGCCGCTCCCGTCCGTCATGCCGTCCACGCCCGGTTGTCGCCCGGCCGCAATCTCAGGCCCGGACGGAGATGGCGGAACGGCAACCCGGAAGAGTCCGCCACCACCGGGCCGGGCGAGGCGGCGACGATGATCCGCTCGGCGATGGGGCCGAAATCGGCGCGGAAATGCACCGAGGATTTCAGCGCGAGGATACGGCATTCCGCCGGCTCGACGCCGACATGGCGCAGGATCGCCTGGTCGTAGGCCTGGGTCTTGCGGCTGACCACCATCACGCGAATGCCGGGTTCGATCGCGATCAGCGCGGTCGGCCCGAGATCGGCGGGATTGCCCGCGCCCATCGGCCCGGTGAGGGTGAAGCGGCCATCGGTGGTCCGCTCGACACGCGCGGTGCATTGCAGCGGCACGCCGTCGGACTTGCCGCCCAGCGCCAGCGCCACCTCGCCGCCCTCGCCCGCCGCGTGACATGCGGCGGCACTCTCGGCGTCGTTGATCAGGCACAGCACCGCGCCCCTGGCGCCCTGGCGCACCAGCTCGGCGAGCAGCCCGGTGGTGTCGCCGTGACCGCCGCCGCCGGGATTGTCCTGCGTGTCGGCGATCACCACGGGGCGCCGCGCCCCGGCCGCGACGCCGATCGCCTCGGCGACCGCCTGCTCGGCTTGCATCACGCCGAGATCGAACGCGTGTTCCTGGCTCGCGACGTGCTGGGCGAAGGCGTCGGCGGCGGCATCGGCCTGGCTCCTGGCGTGTCGGCGAAGGCCGCCAGCGCGACGCCGCAATCGGCAAAGTCGGCGTAGGGGAAGCCGAAGCAGAAGGCGAGCTCGGCCAGACCCGCGCGCTCGGCGAGCGCCGCCCGCTCCCGCAGCACCGCCCGCATCGGATCGACCAGCGGTACACTGGCTGGTGATCGGGATCCAGAAGTCGAGCTGCCGGAAGGCCCGCGCCCAGGGTGCGCCGCGCCGGATGCGCGCGAGCAGCAGCCGCATCGCCTGCGCGCCGGTGTCCTTCATGTCGACATGCGGGTAGGTCCGGTACGGCACCGCGGCGTCCACCAGCGCCACCATCCGCGCGGTCAGGTTGGCGTGCGGGTCGAGGCTGATGGTGAGCGGCAGCTCCGGCCCGACGATCGCGCGCACCCGGCGCAGCAGCTCGCCCTCCGCATCGGGAAAACTCTCGGCGAGTGCGGCGCCGTGCAGATCGAGATACACCCCGTCGAGCGGTCCCTGCTCCAATGCACGCGACAGGGCAGCGCCGATCAGCGCGGCGATCCGCTCGAACGCCGCGTCCTGCACCGGCCCGGAGGGATTGGCGATTGCCCAGGCCAGCGGCACCAGCGTTGCATCGGCCTCCTCCGCCACCCGGATCGCCCCGGCGCTCGCCGCCGAGGTGGGGCGCAGCGCGGCGACGAGGTTCGCCTCCTGCAGCGGCGGGAAGCCGCCGGGCCGCACGAAATCGGCCCAGGTCGCGGGTCGCGGCGCGAATGAATGGCTCTCGTGCAGAAAGCCGCCGATGGCGATGCGCAGGCTCATGCCGTTCTCCCCGTTTCCGGGGTAAGCCTACAGCATGGAACTGGCGAGGCGACGATGAAGGCATTCTGGAACCCGGTGCAACTGGCGCACACGCCGCGATTCTTCCTGCTGCGCGGCCAGCCCAGAGCCAATTTCGAGATCCCGGCACGCGCCGAGGCCCTGCTGCGGGGCTGCCGGTCGCTGGGTCTCGACATCACCGACGCGCAGCCGGCCGAGCGCGCCGCGATGCTGACGGTGCACACGCCCGACTATCTCGACTTCCTCGCGGGCGGCCACGCCGCCTGGGCGGCGCAGCCCGACGCCGGGCCGGAGATCGTCGCCAACAGCCATCCGAGCCCCGAGATGATCGCCAACGGCGCCCGCCGGCCCGAGGGCATCGCCGGCCAGGCGGGCTGGTATGCCTCCGATGCGGCCTGCCCGATCGGCAAGGACAGTTGGCCGGCGATCGCAGCGGCGGCGGGTTGCGCGCTGGCCGCGGCCGACGAGGCAGCGGCGGGCCGCAACGCCTACGCGCTCGCCCGCCCGCCGGGCACCACGCCTATCCGGCCCGCGCCGGCGGACATTGCTACGTCAACAACGCCGCCCTCGCCGCCGAGCGGCTGCGCGCCCGCGGCGCCAGCCGGGTCGCGATCCTCGACATCGACAGCCACCACGGCAACGGCACGCAGGGCATCTTCTGGCAGCGCGGCGACGTGCTGTTCGTCTCGGTCCACGGCGATCCTGGCCACTACTACCCGTGGTTCACCGGCCATGCCGGGGAGCGCGGCGAGGGCGCCGGCGCCGGCCGCAACCTGAATTTGCCCCTGGCACTCGGCACCGGCGATCCCGGCTGGCTCGAAGCCGTGACCCAGGGCGTCAACGCCGCCCGCGATTTCGGCGCCGACGCGCTGGTGGTCAGTCTCGGCTTCGACGCCTCCAAGGACGAGCCGCTGAACGCGCTCTCGGTCACGGCGGACGGTTTTTCCCGTGCCGGCGAGGCGATCGGCGCGCTGCGCCTGCCGACGGCGATCGTGCAGGAAGGCGGCTACAATGTGGACGTGATCGGCAGCTGCTGGGCTGGTTCCTCAAAGGGTTCGGCACAGGCTGAACTCGACTGTGGCGCGAAAAATACGGTAGTCTGTAATCCTTATGGTTGCAGAGACCGTCCCGCATGACCATCGCCCGAATCCAGTCCTTCGCCTTCTCCGGCATCGAGGCGATGCCGGTCGAGGTGCAGGTGCAGATCTCCTCCGGGCTGCCTGCCTTCCTGGTGGTGGGGCTGCCGGACAAGGCGGTGGGCGAAGCGCGCGAGCGGGTGCGGGCGGCGCTCACCGCGATGGGGTTGGCGCTGCCGCCCAAGCGAGTGCTGATCAACCTCGCCCCCGCCGATCTGCTGAAGGAGGGCAGCCATTTCGACCTGCCCATCGCGCTCTGCGTGCTCGCCGCGATGGACGTGCTGCCGCGCGAGGAGGTCGGCGGGTTCGCCGCCCTTGGCGAACTTTCGCTCGACGGCTCGCTGAACCCGGTCGCGGGCGTTCTGCCGGCGGCGATCGGCGCCTCGGCGCGGGATCTCGGACTGATCTGCCCCGGCGCCCAAGGTGGTGAAGCGGCTTGGTGGCTCAAACTAATAAACTCGGTCACCGCCGAAGGTCGGAATCATTGGCTTTTTGGCTCACGCTCTCCCTCTGACAAAAATAAACTCCGTCACCGGTCCAGCCGTGGATTGCAACCGCGTCTAAATCATCCGGAATAATGTCGGTGACTTGAGCAAAGGTGCCGGGACGTTGCCGTGACCCCGAACAACGATGTGAAGCGGGTCCGAGTTCAGCGTCGGAAATGGCATCGTCCTGTCAAGGCAGCGCTCGGCTATGGCTGCCAGCTCACCAGGTTCAGTCTAACCTGAGGCGAGAAGCCTCTCTCCAAGGCAGCGGATGCAGCCCCGCTGTGAGAAGCGCCTGATGGAAAAGTTGTTTCTCTTGCCTTGCGAACGGCGGCTACGACCAGACACTTTCGACACTGCTCGCTCCACCCGTCTCGATGACCTCCGCTTAACATCTGCGAACTCCCTTCGCCTTTCCGGCCGGAATGGCCGCATGGATCGCCTCGAACCAGGATCGAGAGGACACCGGAGTGAGACCCGAGAAGTTTGGTATACTCTGTGCGGGACGCCATATCCACCTGAGGTCATGCTGCTGTCCTGAGTGGACCCAAAAGTGGGTGGAGACGTGGGAGGCCTTAGATTAAGCTTGAGCAGAATGAGAGGAAGGAGCTGAGTGCCAGAAATAGGACCATCCCGCCTGAAAATTTAGTAAGGCGACCTAAATATCTCGATTGTGAAAAAATTAGCAGGAGTTATGTCCAGCAGAAAAAGCATTATGAGGATGCTTAGTGGGAATCCTCTGATGTCCTCGGATAGCTTCCTGCGACCTTGAAAATAGAAACTTAGCTTTCTGCTCCTGTGGAGTGCTGAATAACCTGCAAATCCTATCCGTTCTTGGAGAGTGTCTTGGAAATTTCTATTCAGTGTTCCGTCACCCCGGATCCAATCCTTGGAAGCGAGTAAAGCCTCCAAACTCAATGTCACTCGTTCTTTTTGCGGAGTAAGACTCGCCTCACTTAGCAACCACTGCGAGCCTTTCGCGATCCAGAGCGAGAGTTCCGGACCCACCAGGTCAAAAACTTCTGGGACCAGCTTCAGGATCCATAGGGCACGCAATCAGCTCAAATCCGCGCCGCTGGGAAGCTTCACTCTGACGCAATCGTTGTTCATGGACAGGACAGACAGAAACGAACGGCATTTGGTGAACTCTCTTGAAAGTCGAGACTCCCTGAAGATCAAGATCCTCGACTATGCAACGTGGACAGAACCTCATTCTGTCTCGGGCCATAGCGATAAGCTGGTAGGCAAGGTTTGTCCGTCCGGTGTCCTTTTTCATTGTCTCAGATATATTACGAAATCGGCCAGCATCAACGAACCTAGCCACGTACGGAAGCGCGCTATGGCTTCTGATTATGCCCGCGATACCGCCCGGCACGGCTGAAATTATTTGTTCCGATAAGTTGTCAAGATCGGTTGGAAAAAACGGATCTATTCTCAATGGGCGCGGTTGTTTCAAAATGATTTTGGTAAACGCTAGGATGGAGGGATTACCCAAGATCGAACGAAGACGAGCAAGGAGGCTGTAAAGAGGCTCATCATTCACTGCGCGCAGCACGAAGCCAAGCGTCATGCGTCAAGCCTCGCCCCCGTCGGTCTAACGACCGTAGGAGGGATGCAGAACTGGGCAAGGACACTGTGCATTTTCCTGGACCACAACTCACCGGGCGAGCAAGGACGGTATGTTGCCGCGACCATACGTTCGGTCCTTGATATGCGACAACCGGTTGAGCTCCGCAAAGCGGGCAACTTCCCGGAGCGCAGCTGGCCTTCAGCAGGCTGGGGTGCGCGTGAACAACTCGATCTTAAATGCAGCCGTCCCGAGGGAGCGGGCTTACGGATATTGTTCCCGCAGAGCGAGTCATCCACATTATTCCATAATGACCAACTTCATTCCCGAGTGACCAACTTATTAGCGGATCGGACTGATAGAGTCGATCACCACCGAAGCCTGGATTCACTGAGTTGAAGCCAAGCAGTGACCCCGGGGCTGGAAAATAATCTCGGTACCAGCCCCTATTGCCGAGGATAGGCTGACAAGAGAGATCGGGAATTATGTCCGTCACTGGCTGTGGGTGATCTTCGTCGTGTGATGTCCTTGAGATCGCGCGCATGCATCTCCCCCCGCCTCGTCGGATCGGGCCGAAGACCTACCGCTACTCGTCCCAACGTCGGACGACGGCCGCCAGGACCCGTCTGCGTACTCTGGCCACGGAGCGGTCTCGGTTCGACTATCCACGTCTGCAAATCCTGCTTGCGCGCGAAGGCGCGCACCTGAACCACAAACGCCTGTTTCGTCCTAGCGCGAGGGGGCGGCTCGCCCGGGTGACCGCTCTCTTCCAGGTTACGCTGTCCACCCGCGCCGCTCACCTGCTCACCTCCGCGGAGGCCCGTTCTCCCGCAGCCAGTCCCGGTCATGCCTCATCAGATATCGGTAGGCAGCGAAGGCTGGCCGGGGCATCCGTTTGACTGGCACTGATTTTCCGGATGCCCGGTGAGCAAGCCATGCCGCCCGATGCCGAGCGAGCAACCGAGCGGGCCTGGCAGCTTGCCGCAGCTGCACCTTGGGACGGTCCTTCCATTCAGGCCGCCACACTCCCAGGCGCCGCGCGTGGCGCATAACCGTGTTAGGCGCGACACCAAGGCGTCGGCCGACCTCGCGGACGCTGGCCTCGGAATTCGACAGATGCTCAAGGAGCATGGCGTCCCAAGAGGGTGCTGTATCCACGACGACGGTCGCCTCGGGACGGAGGGGATCCCAGATATATGTGAAACCGCACAGCGGACAACGGCCCCGCGTACGGGCGGGCAGACCAAGATCCCTGAACGCTGTCGAGGCGTGGGGATACCGATGACAGGCGGGGTTGCCGCACGGGAGGTCTGTCTGAACCGAGGTCCGCGTCCGCGCGGGCGTTGGTCGCCTCTCATGCGCATCCAACGGCGGCTCGGAGGCAAACAGGTCGTCAAGGTCGGCCCCCGCAATTCTGAGCAAGATCAAGATCATCAGGGGATGTTTGGCGGTCTCGCCATGGTACAGAAGACGGTTCAGTGCGGTGCCAACCTGGGAGTCCGTCCAACGCATGTCCATTGCAGACAGGAGGGTCTTGACCGCGGCGTGCCGCTTGAAGGCGGCCACCAACTCCGCCGACGCGATGAGGCTGGGAGCCCGGCTCCAACGGTAACTTCCCAGCAGGTCGCGCAGGCGCTGCTGAAGATCGGACACGCGGCATGGTTCCGCCGATGCATCGAGCAGCCTCGAGCTGTCCTGTGCGAAGCCAAGAAGGTGCTGACGCTCACGCCTGCTGAAGACGGGCGCGGCGGCTCCGGCCGCGACTTCCGGCGTGAGCGCCACGAAAGCGTCCAACCCCCGCCGGTTCTTTCGTCCGACCCGGCTTGGGATCAATGGCACGCCGTGTAAAGGACAAACGAAAACTCCTGGCAACTGATGTGCACGCAGCCACGCTGAGATACCGGAGCGAGCATCGCATCGCAGGCACGACGGACAGAACATCAGATGCTGCGGTAACTCGAACGCGTTGGCAGAAACTCCGATCCTCGCTGGCCGCCTGGAGCCACCGTCCATGAGCCACTCGCGCGCGCGGGCAAACTGGTTCTGCGGCGCAAAACGGTAAAGGTATGGAAACAAGGTGTGGTTTTGAATCAGATCTGCCGCATTGGCGCGCTCGCCCGGACGATTTGCAAACCACCGTATGCCTGCCGGAAGATCGATGGGGGCCACGTTTGCGGACACACCCAAGAACTTGACGAACCAGGACCCTGCCCTCGGCTCGCCCGATCAAGGCGGCGTACCGGGCGAGCACGCTGTAGAGCGAGCTCGCCCTTGCGCGGCTCGAGCGCGAAGCCGAGCATCTACGCCACGAGCGCCTCGGCCCCCAGGCTGCGGATGAAACCCGCCTTCAGAAGAGCCTCGTATGGCGCTACCTGCTTGTCCTTGCCCTGCTGGACGGCCGCGACGAGCAAGCAATGCGAGTCCGCCCCCTTGACCCGGCGCACACGCGCTTCTTGACACCCACAATGGCCCTGCCGGTCGTTCCCGCGGGAGTGGCAGGTGCCGTCTCGGTCCTAGCTGACATGTTTCGACCCGACGACTGTTGCGGCCGACCTCGCCGAACTGCGGGCTAATGTCGGGACCGGAAGCCGCGAGCTTGGCGGCCAGCATCGCCGTGTCCCATCGACCGTGCCGGACCTTGATGCCGCGCCGCATCATCTCGAGGAAGACGTGCAGCAGGCCGAAGCTGTCCTGGTAGACCCCTCTGAAGAGCTCCTCTGAGAGTTCCTCGACACCGCACATCAGGGCGCGCGCCTGAGCGCGGACGAACAGCTGGACGACCAGGTCCGCGATGCCCTGACTCAAGTCGTAACAGTAGATCGATCAGGGATTGCGTAAGCGCAATCGGGGATCGCAGGTATTGGGCCGCGAACAAGCTCTGGAGGAAGAACTCAAAGTCCTCGTCATTCTTCATGGGCTCGAACGCCGGGATCCCGGCATGGCGGCGCGCCACTTGAAAGTCACCGCCCAGAACGTTCTCGGCCGCCTCGGTGCCGACGAGCAGCATGGGAACCTTCATGACGTCGCGAAGAAGCTTGAAGAAATTTATCATGAGTCGGACCGCCGCCTGACTTGGCCGCGTTCAAGTTCTGGATCTCGTCCACAACGAGGAGGCCTAGGCCGTGGAGGAAAGCCACGCGTGCCATGGCGGACCTCATGAAGTCTACGGTAGACCCTCCCTTGCAGTATAATCCGGTGTAGTCTGTCCCCAGGAGGCGGTCCACGAGATCGAAGAACATCCTGCAAAGTCCCGGCGTCGAACCGTCGTGCGGACAAGAGAGCTTCAACCACACGAGCTGATGGACCGATTTCAACGAGCCGTGCAGGCAGGGATGCCAGATCACCTGCGGGTAGCACTTGAGAACGGCCTCGACCGCAGTCGTCTTGCCAACTCCGCTCATGCCGGTCAGAGCGTGCCCGGACCCCGGGCCGAGGTTCTGTCGAGGCGGAACGTGCTTTGGCAAGCTGAGTTGGCTCGCTCCTTGCAGCAAGGTGCGCAGGAACTCGGGACGTCCAGGATCACGATGCACGTAACCACCCCGCAGAAGCACGGATAAGCTTGAAAAGAGAGTGAGATGCTGCCCGAGCGGCTGTAGGAAGGAGTTCGCGATGGCCTCCACCATGTGCAACCGGACCTGCGCTGAGGCGGCACGTGCGGAGTCATCCGCCGTCACCAGACGCATCATCTGGCCCACGGCCTCCTTCTCGTCGATGATCGGCGGCAATGCCTCGATCCATCGGTTGCCACGGTAAATGGGCACCAGCTGCTCGCGGTAGACGGCCTCAGGGAACAGGGATTGCAGGTCCATGATCACTCCTTTGACTTGTGGTCGAGAGCCGCGTCCCGGCGGGCGCGCAGCATTCCCATGAAGTCCGGTTTCAGGGGCACCACCTCGGCCGAACGAGAGGGCTCGGAGCTGGGTGCGGAATTCGAGGCATGCTCCGGAGGCGGTGCGGCGGTGGGCAGTTCGACGGGGGCAGCCGGACCCGAGGTCCATGCGCCGGTGCGGCGGATCTCTCGCAACTCCCTCGCCCGGAGTTCCTTGTCACCAGCGGCTGTTGGATTCACCAGGGGCGTGTCCGCGACCTCTGCCCAGGCCCGCTGCTCAAGTGCCGCGATGTGCGCCTCGTGCTTTGAGTTGACAAGCAAACGGCGGTCTTCATCGAGCCTTTTTGCGATCCGCTTACGAGCGAAATGGTCGGCTGCTTCGTCGAAAGTGCGCCCTGCGTACTCGTGATAGCCTTTGGCCAGGGTGCAGCGTTCGAACGCGGTGCCGCCGTCCAGCACCAGGAAGACCGAAGCCGCATCGCGGTGGTCATAGCGGATCTCATGCTCGTGC
Source organism: uncultured Alphaproteobacteria bacterium (assembly GCA_963799825.1). Classification (GTDB taxonomy): domain Bacteria; phylum Pseudomonadota; class Alphaproteobacteria; order Acetobacterales; family Acetobacteraceae; genus JAFKFI01. Next base: position 299,819 of record CAWCYL010000004.1, on the reverse strand, counting down.
CACTTGCGACCCGGCACACGGACGAACCAGTCGAATTTGGCGGGGTCCTCCGGGAGATAGACAAGGCCACGGAACCGCAATCCTTCCCCACTCTCCCGGGCAAAACCGGGGTGGAGCAGACTTCTGCGAACGCGCTCGGGATCGGCGACCTGGGGAGCCCCGCACGCCAGGAGCCCATACTTCCAGAGCTCGATCGGGGTCGGCACGCGACCGTCCACCGCCTTGTAGCTGCTGGGCGGCTTTTCGACGACGAAGTTTGAATTGTAGCGAAGAATGCAGCGGATCATGAACGCTGTAAATGTGCTGATTGTATAGATGCCGTCGAGCTCGTGCTTTGGGTCGCCGCGCTCGCGGCGGCCATGGCTGGCGCCCGGTGCCCACTTGATGTCCATGTGATCGAGGAACTCGAAGCGACTCTCGACCAAACCTTTGAGGTCCGGCCTGTAGGGGGGCAGGTTAGCAAGCCTGTAGTTGAGAAGACCTTTGGCTGCGCCTGCGCTCTTGCCGAGTTCGCTCCACCCGCGGTCACCAGTGAGGGTGCCGCACAGGTGCCTCGCTGGCCACGCCTGCTCTTCAATGACGATCCCGTGCTTAGCGCAGAACCGCATCTTGCACGAGAACGCGTTCTCAAGCGCGAGCTTGCCTACTTCCCATGAGGGCCCGGACAGACCCACCGAGAAGCCGACAATCATTCGGCTGTAGTGGTCGATGATGATGTAGAGGACCGGCCTGCCGATGAGGCCCGAGGGATCCAGGTGGCTGCGCAAATAGATATTGGCGATCGTAGCGTCGATCTGGTAAATCGAACCTGGCCCAAACGACAGGTCCTTAGCGGTCCCTGTACGCGGCCTATTCTTCCTTGCGAACCCGGCTTCTCCCAACATGGCGCGCTGGATATCGCCGCGTCGAAGCACTTTCTGGGTCCAGTATCTGAACTGCTCCAGGCTCGGAAGCTGCGCCGCAGGTAGGTGTTGGTTACGACGAAGCCCGTCCTCGATGACCTGCTCGCTAAAGTGCGCCGTCAGGGTCCGGTCATACGCCTGCTGGAGCGACATCCCCTTCTTGAGGAAGCGTGCCCCGTCCTGGAGCTTCTCCGCTACGTCTCCGACGACGTTAATCCCGACCGGCACTTCTGTACCGCTGCCGTAGCGCGGACGGCCGCGCTTCGCTGTACCGGCCCCGCGCTCCTCGCCCCGCGCGCCGCAGCGGCGGAACGTCGGGAACGAGCGCGTTCGGCAGTTGGCCCAGCTGCCACCACAGACGCAGGAAGGTGTAGATGTGCGAAGCTGATACCCGCGTTTCCCGCGAGCGCTCCTTGATAAGCCTGCCGCGTAAGTTCTCGTCAAGGATGGAGCGCTCTGGATCGCTCACGAGCGGCGCGATAATTTCGCTTCGCTTGTCCCGGATGGCTCGCTCTGCCGGACTCAGTTTACTGTCGGGCCTCCAACTCGCCGCAGCCGGGTCCACTTCGAGCACCGAGAATTCATGGTCCTCGATGCCTTTCAGGAGCTCTTCGTAGGAGTACCAAATAGGGAGCGCACGTGCCTCACCAAGTTCGATGACGCAGACAACCTGCCGCACCGGCGGCACCCACAGAATTCGGCGAATCCGCGCGCCCTCGACTTCCCCGACGTCCGCGATGCACTGATTCTCAAAGAGGTTCAAATCCATGGCTCGACCTCACGCTGCAAGGCTTGCGGGCCCGCCGCTCGCGTCGGCGAGTACGGGAGGGTTCCGGAGCGGCTCCCCAGGATTGATCTTCTGGTCCAGCGGAAGCCGCCAGTGCTTGCGAGCGAGCGCATGGCGAACCACTCCGAGGCCGGTGCCGAATTCTTCGCCCATGCGCTCGTCTGCCTCGTTGCAGATGATATTGAGAGCGATGTTCTCCGCCCTCACCAGTCGATCGAAGAGGTGGGCCTCGATGCGGCTGATCTGTGCCGGATCCAGAGTTTCGGGAGTAATCTCGTAGTAGTCGTCGATCCAGTTAAGATTCGAAACCAACCCTTCGGGCAGATCACGCTCGGTCACGATGGACCACGAAACGTTATGCTGCTCCCAATACAAACGCTCGATCTCGAGCTTCTCCAGCACACGTTCCTCATTCAGCTTGCCCGCCGGTTTGATCGCGATCGCGGCCAGGGTCCCGTCGGCATTGGTGATCAGGAGGTCTGTGGTCATCACGAACACGCCGCCTTTCGGATTGGCGGGATGGTTCACGCCAAGCTTGGCGGCGACGGCCTCAGTCTCCTCGTAGGGCCAGAGCGGGAACTGTTCACGGATGTCCACCACATCGTCGAGCCACTGGGCGACAAGGAAGGCGTTCCGCTCGATCGTGCTGAAGAACACGTGCTCGCGCCGGTGCTTCCGCCCGTTCATCCGGACGGTGACACCCTGGGATGGCACGTCGTGAGCTTGCAGCCAGGGTCGGTATGTCAACCCCTCGCCTCGGCCACGACCATCCTCCTCGTATCGGCGCAGGACTTGCTCTCGCGTCATCACACGCATGGGGACGCCTCCGCGACGGCGGCCGACCGAGTGCGGCTCTCGTTGCAGGATGTCCACGCTGGCCACGCGTTCAGAGCGAGGTTTCGGAACAGCCGGGGGTATGTGCTTTCCCGCTGCGGGAAAGCGTCCAAAAGCAAACGAAACATGACTTACTCCGAACGAGAGTAATCGGACCTGACCGGAACCCTCGCTTAGCGAGGGATCCGGAGCTTCAAGCAGCTTGGCCGATGCTTATTCGGAGTTCGTGCGACGTAACCTCTCGAACATGAGCGGGCCGCACGATAGGGAACACGGATTTGAATGACATTTGAAAACCCAACAAACCGCGAACATAGCGGGCGCTGAGGCGCCCACAGGCGTACCTAGCTTCTTGCGGCTAAAGATATGTGCTGGGTCAGAACTCATTTCGCGGCCGCTGATACTCGGAGCGTCGCGAGTTGTCGACTCTCTTTTTTGTGAGCAGTCGCTTGTCCTTGGGGCCCGCCGGGGCTTGCATCAGCTGAACCATGTGATGACCTTTTCGAGCGGGGTATGGATGAGCAGCGTCCGGCCAGCAGGCATCTGCACCATGGTGCTGTCATGGCAGGGGTCGCCGTCACTGAGCGCGAGCACGGCGCCAAGGCGGAGGGCATGCCGGATCCCGTCCGCGTCAGTCAGCAGCACGAAGCCGCCCAGGTGCGATCCAGAAGCGATCGCGCTCACGTTGAACCCTCGCGGGCGCATCCCCGTGGCCCTGTCGCAGCTGACGTGATGGTTCAAAATTCCTCAGTCGCTTGTTCAAAAATAGGCAATGGGTGCCATCGCGCTGGTGTGTAATCTTGGCAAAGGTTGGGCATTCGTCCGATGTTCACAGGCCGGTGGTCGAACGAGCAGCCCAACGTACCCGGACGATGGCCATGCCGGTGGTGATCGACGAAGTCGGCTCGTCGGTATGGCTTGGGGATCGAAGCGCGTTGGCCCGACAACCGAAGACGTCCTCAAAGCCTGGCGCGTCAGACCGTCAGACTACGGGTCGGTCCGCCGAAGACCGACGCTACCGACCTGCTCGCGCCGATCACGTCAGCTGAAGTGGGATGATGGTCCCGCTGGGGGAAAGGGTAACTAACTCTACACCCCCGCCATCGACGGGCTCGCTACGTGAGGCCGATTGATCGACCAGGGCCTGTCGCAGGGTGCCGGGATCCGGCTGGAAATGGGGCTAGGCCCCCGCAACGCGGGCTCGACCGGCGTACGGATCGGATCCCCGGGTTTGGTGCGGACTTGTTTGAGCGGAAATTGGCCCTATTCACCGAAATATCGACCCATCACGGACCGGCTAAACATGTCCTCACCGTCTTCACGGCAGCGTTGATATTGTGCCTGATCACGGTGCTGTCGCCAACGTAATATTCGAGCGCCTCGTTACATCTCTGCTCCAGAGCATCGGCTTTGAGCAAGCCGACCAAGGCAAGCTCTTGGATGTCCGCACGATCCCTCTCGGTGAATCTCGACACCATCGACACCGCGAGGTCGAGAGGTGAAATGACCTTGATCTGAATCCTCCCGATCTTATCGGCTTCGAATGCGTCGTCCTGCCAGTCCCGGTGCATGAAGGTTAGGACACCGATGTTTCCGGTGGCCAGGCGCACGACTTTCCGAGAACCAGCTTCCGTGTAGGGCATTATCAGAATGTCGGGAACCGCGAGGGGACGGGAGAACACGACGTTCAAGTCCGCTGACACTCGATGTTGGGTGTAGATATGGACCGCCACACCGCCCAAGAAGAATACATCCACGATGTCCCGGACATTCTCAGGAATTGTGGAGTCCAGCCGCCGGAAGATCTCGTTCACAGCCCCCACGAACGAGGTGCTAGGCAACCGCAGGTGCATGTGACGAACCTCCTCGTCCCACAATGACGGCCCAGCAAAGCAGCCCCTGCTTCCGCCTAGCCCCATCGGGATGCGCGGAGCGAGTTGCTCCCGCTGACTTCGCCGCTGTGCCAGCCGCTGCATGCTATCTGGGGGTCCGCAACCATACCGACAATGGTACGCCCTCAACGCAACTGCTGGCGCACCCAATGCAACTGCTTACGTCCATTCACCGCACGCGCAGCAGCCTGGGGCTTGGCGCCCGTCCGAGGAACACGGAACTCACGACTGCGCCCTCGCGCTCGGCGACCCAGCAACGCTCACGCCGGGGATCGAAGCTTCGGATGAACCCGACACGATCTCTGCCACGAGTTGCTTCGCCGGAGTTGCGGTGACCGCGCTCAGCGCCTCAAGCGGCCATCCCCGAACACGAACATCGCAGCTGGTGCAGCCCTGAATGCTGGAACGGACACCCGCAATTCCCCGTTGGTGATGGACACGCGGGGGACGTCGCTGCAATTCCCAAACTGGGGCGAAATCACGGACGTGCCATCCGTCAGGTCAAGGGCCTGGTACATGGACGGACAAGCTGTCCCGCCTGATTGCTCGGCGACCACCACGTAGGTCTTTCCACCACCCTGGTATGTGCCCTGGATCAGGACGCGGTCGTCATCCAGGTCGGTGGCGATGACGCGACCGTCCACGAGGATCTGATGACCGTTCCCTGCTGCTGTGATCTTGACCGTCCTGCCCGCGACCACCCGCTGTTCTCGTCCATTTCCGGGTGCTGCGACCGCCAGCGCCCGTCCGCGTAGCGCGGGAGCGTGCATCACTGTGCGCCCGTATGGGAACGCGGCGACCTGGTAGGCGCCCAGGAGTAGGGGCAGCGCGGCCAGAAGACAAATAGCTCTCATCGGGCCGTCACCCGTTGTTCGTCTGCGGGACGACGGCCGTCATCGGCCCTGAGTTTTCGTGGTCGAAGCGCATGGGCCGGTTCGTGTGGGCAGCATCACAGCCTCGGTCCACCCGTTACCGCGGGTGGAACCGCGACCGACTTTGGCCTGTGCGGATCCACATACGGTTCCATGCTGATCTGGAGCACGACGCGGCCCGGAGCGGCCTGGCCGTTCTCGACGCCCAGCTTCGCCTCAATCTTCACCGGCTCCCGCTTGGGTTCGGCCGGGTCGCGGCCCACCCACACCAGATCGCCACCGCCGTTGCGGACATAGGTCGGCTTGCCGTACTTCTTTTCCAGCGCCTCGCGCACGGTGTCGCATCACCGCCCTCGAGAAACTGCTCCGCGGCGACATGGCCCACGCGGTCTCCGAAGGGCCCGTTCGTGGCGCCGATGCGCGCGAAGCCATAGCCGATGCAGTCCTTGTACGACGGTGCCGGTGCGCCCACCGCGAGTTCCATCGGCGGCGGGAAGCCGTTCGTGAGATCGCCGCATACGGCCCAGTCCCCCTGGCGAGCCTGAAGATCGTTGAACCAGAGCACCTGACCAACCTCCTGTGAGCCCTTCTTCGTGGTCCATCCCCGGGCAGCAATGGCTTCGGCCTCGGACTTCGGCATGCCTAGCCGGAGGCCTTGCACGTCAACCGCCTTCAGCACCGCCTGCCCGGTGGTCGCTCGCCGTGCCAGATCCGCAGGCGACCGCTCGCCGCCGGGGTAAGCCCAAAGTCGTGAATGATGGCTCCAGTGCTGCTCAGCACACGGGCGGCCAGAATGTCGGCGCGGACCATGAGCGGGCCGCCGTTGTCCAGGGCGGGCGGCGCTTCCACCAGGCGGAACGCCATCTGGAGCACGACGTGCCTGCCAGCGGCCCCTGGGTGTTGAGCTTGGTCCGCTCGGCGAAAGCGCGAGCCGCGGCCGTATCGCCCACAGGGATGAGGTTTACGTCGCCCCGATTGCGAAACTGGAGGCCGTAGTCCCGGAACGTGGCCGGGTCACGGATCGGGATGAAGGAATCCTCGCTGAGCGCAAGCGCGTAGCCGCCGCGCGCGGCCTGGTACTGCCGCAGTTCCGTCCTGAGGCGTACGTCATAGACCTTGCCTAGGTCGAAGCCTTGGAATTGCTGCCGAAAGCGGGCGATTTCGCGCGCGAGCACCGCGTCGCGGTCAAAGGCGGTCGCGCTCGTATAGGCTGTCGAGCGCTCCGCATAGGGCCGGAAGTCAGGCGTGATGCCATTCATGCGTTCGTAGGCGAAGGCCATCGCTTCGCCATCGAGCGGCGGCTGCTGGTAGAGGCTGGCGGGATCCAAAGACGGCCCGGTCCGCTGTTGGTCGGCGGCAATGCCAGGCGACGCGGAGCCGAGCAGGAGGGCGCACGCCGCAGCGGCGGCGAGGAGAGGCAGGCGCATGTGGTGGCCTTCGAACAAGGGCGGTTTGGCAGGGCGGCGCCCGCGATAGCATTCCTTGTGAGTGTTAACAAGGAATCCTTGTTACCCTTGAGGCTGCGGGTTGTCGACAACCCGGGACATGAAGGGGTTCGGGCAAAGGCTGCGCGACAGGGCCAGGGAGCTTGGGCTGGCGGATGCCACCGTCGCGGAACGGCTCGGCCTCAGCCAGCAGCGCTACTTCAACTACGTCAGCGACGCTACGGAACCGGATTACGAGACCCTGCTCCGGATATGCCGGGCCTTGAACACGACGCCTAACGCTGTCCTTGGGACCGACCCGCCCCAACTGGAGCCGGACGAGCTCGGGCTGCTGCGTGCCCGAATCGCGGCCACCGCAGGCACCATGGCTGTGCCCGGCCTACGGATCGCGGCTGCGGTCATTGACACCTTGGCCAGAGAGTACGAGCTGGAAGCAGCGCGGCAGCCCGCGGGCCAAGGCCAAAAACGGAGGCCCCGGCAGCCAAGGACAACTCCGCCTCGGACACGGTAGTTATGCCTCATGCTGGACCGTCTCAATCTCGGCGCTGGGGCATGACGTGGATCCGCAACAGTCCCTGTCGGAGCCGCCGCCCGAGGTGTCAGGCAATCCCGAGCTCCGCATCCCATGCTAGAGAGCATGATCAATCTGGTGCTCTACGACGTCCGGGTGCGATCTCACTCGATCCAAGGCGTAAACTGACCTCGTTCGCCCCTGTGTAGCAGACATTGCGGCTGTTCCACGATCGAAGACATGCGCTTGGCAGAGTGGATCGTGTCGATCTCGGGAACGTACCTTGGTGAGCCTACTGCGAACTCGCTCAAATTTCACTGTGAAAATACAAATGGGTCAATTCCGCTGACCATTGTTCCTGAGCAAGCTCAAACATAATATATAAATCATGGCCCAGAATATGGGGGGGGGCGAATGTCACAGAAAATGAAAACCCGGTCCAGCCGGTCGATCCGTTACGTCCGAAACCAGGGTGTAACGTTGATCGAGGCGTCTGCGGTTCTGGCAGTGTCCGCCCTGGCGCTAGGGGCTGGCCTGGTCATATTCTCTGAGACGAATGAGTTTAACGGTACAAACGATTCCCTACGTGAGCTCAATGATATCCGCTCGAACGTGGCGTCCTTCTTTTCTTCTCAAGGAGATTACACAGGACTGAGCACCTCCACGCTCGCCAAAAACAAAGGCATCGCGTCGAAGTGGGTCACCGGTGGTGATATGGTAAATTCCTTCAAGGGACCCGTCACCGTCGCCAAATATACCGATCTCGCGTACCTCCGTCTCCTTCTCCAATATTCCTCTCGCTTCCTGTGTGAAAATGTTGACTACGGACTACGGCCCGGAGCTGACCTATCTCTTCACTCAGAATGGCGAGCAGGTGCTCACGAATAGCGCGGCACTCAGTGCTGAACGGGCCCAGGCTGCATGCAAACCAGCCCGAGTCGGTGGGACCTCGGAGATTACCTGGGTGTTCGGGGATACCGCGGCCACCGTAGGTACCCCCATCGTTGTGGCAGCCGCAGGAGCCCCGGGAGGTGCCGTTGTGCCGCCCGTGCCGGTTCCTGTGCCTGCTCCCGCACCAACGCCTGTGCCTGCTCCGGCACCTGCTCCGGTTCCCGTGCCCGCACCGGCACCCGCACCGGTTCCTGTGCCTGCTCCGACACCCACGCCCGTGCCGGTTCCTGTTCCTGCTCCCGCGCCAACGCCTGTGCCCGCTCCAGCACCTGCTCCGGTTCCCGTCCCAGCTCCGGCACCCGCCCCAGTTCCCGTGCCAGCTCCGGCACCGAGTCCTGTGGCCTGCTTACCAGGCCCGGTCGGTACACCTGGTCGCGCTGAGCAGATCGCGTAAATCCCATTGCCGCCGTTCCTCCCGCAGGACACGTAGCATTCACGGGTGGATGTTATCAGTGGAACAATCAGAATAGTTATGAAACCGTGTCGTTCGATATCGCGGCCAATGGAAGTTTTGTCGAGCACTCCTTTGTCTACGGGGGAGCTTATAGCAACACTCAAGGTCAGACTGAGAATGCTCAGGTGGTAATGGGTGGCGTAGCAGATGTTGCCATAGTCATGACCTTGAGCGGCACCTTCGTAACCGGAGGCTATAAACCCTCTGCGGAGATGGACGGTCTCATCACACGCGGCTCGTGGCAGTTCATCGCTTTGCCAAAGGGCGATGCAACTAAGACAACCATAAATAAAGATGGTTCGTTGGCTTACACCGGAGAAGGTGATCCCGGATACGTTCTCGCCAGCGGTGCACTAGATCTGAAAGCACAATCACGCCCAGCAATTCAGCTAGGATATTATGGCTCAGTCAATCAGCACGACCTCGATGCCGTCGAGACGCTTAGTGTAATCCCTGCTTCGGGAGAAGAAAACTTCTTTGTCACACCTACGGCATTCCTTGACTTCGCTGTGTCACAAGGTGCTTCAGATGGGGTGCAAAAGGCTCCCGTATCGGACGGCAAAGGTGGGACGGTCATCGCATGGACCAGCGGTGATATGATCATTAGCCCCATCGACGCTACGCCCTACCAGTGACATCGAAGCCGGAGCAGCGGGCTGCGTCCTCTGCGCCGTAGGCGTCGAGTGCCACGCCCCGACGCTCGACGATAATCGAAATGCCTTCGTGGATCCGGATCCCTCAGGTCAGCCGCCGCCGCCGACGCGGCCGGTGCGGAACAGGAAATCCACCACGTCGCCGAGCCCTGGCGCGTCGCGTAGCTTCAGCACGCTGGACAGACCCCAGATCTCCTCCACCGCGTCGGCCGCGCCGATCAGCGTATGGTCGGTACCCGTCACCAGCATGATGGGCAAGCGCGGGTCGTGCATCGCCACCGTCTTCATCACGTGGCAGCCGTCCTGGCCGCCGCCGTCGAGCTCGCAGATCACCGCCATCGGCTGCTTGGTCTCGAGCAGCGTGCTCAGATCCTCGCCGCTGCCGACGCGCTCCATCGGCAGGCTGAGGAATTCGCAGATATAGGAGACGGTGCGCGACAGGCGCGGCCGGTCTTCCACCACCAACACCAGTTGGCCATTCCCGATCAGCCGCTCCGTGGCTTCAATAGGCGTGATCGGGCGCTCCAGCGTCGTCACGATTCCCATCCACCAATCCCTTGTTGCTGCGTGCGTCTCGATGGGGACAGTTTTGCCCGGAATGGCGCCGGAGAAGAAGAGGCAGGCCGGTGAGTACGCCGTGATGTTCCGTGATTTTATCGTTAGTTGTGGCACCCGGTCACCTTCCGTTAACCACTGTAGGAGGAGAATGTTGTCTGACCCATGGCCTTCGATTATTACCAGCCCGCCCCGGCCGTTGTGAGGGTGCCTTCAGCCGTCCCTGTGGAGATCAGCTTGACTCCGACCTCCCGCTCCGCACATGGCCGATATCAAGCACTTCAATTATAGAACCCCAGCACATCGAGGGTGGACCCCTCTCCTGCATGAGCGCTTTGGCTACGGCAGCCCGGGCGATTGGTATGAGGGGACGCTATTCCACCTGATCGGCCGCGAGATCGTCTGGCTCGACGGGATGCGAGCACCGGGCGTTTCCTTCCGCCCCGAACGGCGCGCGTGATCTGGCGGAGACCTTACGCCTACATGATCGGCATCGATCAAAGCGACAACATCCACGACAACCGGTTCGTGCACGAGCGCGCCCAGTGCCTGTTGCGAAGTTGCCGCCCTGAGGGCGACCGGGTGGGGGTAGTCTGTTCGGCTTCGAGGCCTTGCATAGCCCAGCAATGAAGGGCTGGCACCTCAAGGGCTTCGTGTTACTGATTGGCGGCTTTGGAGCGACAGCGAATCGGCAGCGCATCGCACGAAGCAGGCAGTCGAGGGTTCTAGGAAGGGCACATGAGCATGAAAGCGATAATAGTTATGGCGACTCTCATGGGAGCCGTAACATTGTCGGCACTCGCACAACCTCTTCCGGCGGGTTCTCCCCCAGAGACCAAGCGAACGGTTTCGTGGTACACCGCCCATCCTGAAGTACTGCCAGCGATCAAAGCATGGTGCCAGGACGATCCCGGACATCTCTCGCTCAACCCAGATTGCGTCAACGCCGAAAAGGCAGGAATGGAACTCAGTTTGCGTAAGATGAACAAGCAGTTAGATCAGGCAAAGTAGGCGAGTTCGCGGCCGTCACGCCTCCCTCGGGCTGCGCATCCCTCAAAAGGCGTCGCAATCAACGGCACAGCGCGCACGGGCCGGTCCATGACAGCTCTGTGGCGGCCGCACGAAGCCGATCGCTGCCTTCGGCCCGTGGGCGAGCGGTGAGCCATGAGCCGCCCGGCGGCCGCATTCGCATCGAGCCGCTCTTGCCCAATCCGATCCCGTGCCACGCCGTGTCCAGACTCTTCGATGCTCGACCAAGGAGGAACCCACACCCGGCCCTTATTGCTTACGCAGCTCGCTTCTCAGTTCCCGTGACTAGCCATCCCTTCACGCTGTCAGCGTCGATCTTCCGCATCTCGGCGTAGATCAAGGCCGCGCGCTCGCTCTGCGGCAGTGCGTGCCAGGATTGGGCGGTATGCCCGTCCATCGCTGCGGCGACAGCTCGGGAGAATGTCGAGCTCATGGGTGGCCTCATTCCTTGTGAGTGCCTACAGTCGTAGCGTATCACGGTATCGTGAGGCAACCGTTAATTGTAGGAATGCGGTTGGCCCTGAACTGAGACACAACCATAGCGCGTTTCGGGGTGCTCACTTCTCCGAGGTGCCGCAGAGTTGGCGTGTCGCCCAACCGGCTCCACTCACGCGGGCAGGAACCCAGCTGACGAGCGGTCTGGCTAACGGAACCTGAATTCCTCGGCGGTTGCGACAGAAACGCGAGCGACAGTAGATCATGGCTGAAATCCTCGCAGGCCCGTGTCACCACGTTTACATCGATGGGCATGTCTTCGGCAGCCCGCCTAAGGCCACCACGAGTTAAGCCGTCAATTCATTTGGCCGCCGAGCTCTCCCGTCAGCGGCGGGCTGATGCTTTCCGGTCATACGCGCGCTTCCGGATATTGCCCCTTAATGTTCGCATTGAAAAATGCCCCCGGGGAATCGGCTTGCATCAGGCGTTCGTACACGAAGGCGGCTAGGTTGAGGTACGTGATAGACTGCCCCGTGCCGGAACATGATTTCGAGCGTTTCGGAACCCGGGTCGTAGCCGATCTTCGGCCAAGTTGCTGGACGATACGGACACCCTGTCCACGATCAGCTTCCCCCATCGGTTGTCAGCACCGGTTTCCAGTGCGGGTCCTGCGCGCGCCAGTAGGCCACCAGGCGACTGTAATCCTCGGGACTGCGCTGCTTGCGCCAGCTCTCGGCCACGAGCGGGTCCTCGCTGTCGGGACGCCGATCCGATGGCGGGAGACTGACCCGGCAGCGCACCGGCAGCCGCGTTGCCTCCCCGATAATCAGGGCCTCCCCGGTCCGGAGCACGGGCAAGCTGTCGACGACGCCGCTGAGATTGTCGGGCAGCGCACCCTGCACCTTCGAGCGGTCGGCGGCATTGGACAGGCGAAGGGTGATGAACGTCCCGCACTGTGAAAGGATGGTCTCGTCGATCTCCGAGGGCCTCTGGCTTACAATCATGGCACCTATCCCGAATTTGCGGCCTTCCTTGACGATCCGCTGCACCATTTCGCGCGCGGGGTTGGCTGTATCCTTCCCGAGGTAGCGGTGAGCCTCCTCCATGACGATGAGTTGCGGGCGCTGCCGACCGCCCTCGGGGCTGTGACGTCCCCAGAACAGTGCTTCGTATATGAGCGTCAGGATTGCGCCGATCAACTCGATCAGGACCGAGCTTGGAACCCCAGACAAGTCGAGTATCGTGATTGGCTTTTCGTGGCCAATCCAGCTCTCGAGCAGTTCTGGTAGGTCGTCGCTCGTAGCCCCGGTCAAATCGGGGGCCCAGTCACCCGGCTTCAGGAGGAAGTCGAATTGCCTGTCGAGAAGCCGCGAGCGCATCCGGTCGAGCTGCCGCCGGACGCCGAGGACTCCAGCATTGTTCTGGTATGGCGCGGAGTTGGTAGTCGTGTGCGGTTGATAATGGGGTTGCCGAAGTGTGTTGGCGTCCCCCTCCTCGGCAATTGCGCGGATACTTTTGGCTAATCCGACCGAGGTCTTTACCTCTGGATCGATCAATTCGAACCAGAGATGTCGAAGACTGTGACGGGACCGGGCTGTCCACGGTCATGGAGTCCGGATTGACTCCTGCCATCGGTTTAGCGGCGACCAGCGCGGCTTTCGCGGCGAACACCTTGTCTAGGATGGCCGTGGTTGCCCGTTCGTCGACCTTGCCCATGAGGAAGGTAATGATGTCCGCTGGCGGGAGGGCCCAGAATGGGATCACTAGAGGCTTTTCATCGCCCGTTGGCGCAACACGGAAAACCTCGGCAATGCCGTTCAGCGCGCGGGCATACTCGCCGTGAATGTCCAGCAGGAGTATGCGGGCGCTGGGAAACCCCGTTTCCATCGGCAGCGAAATCGAGCGCAGGAGGCTCGCGACCGTGGTTGACTTACCGGAGCCGGTTGATCCCAAAACCGCGCTATGCCTAGTGACCAGTTTGTCGAGATCAAGACGGACCGGGATGCTCTCGGCATTTGCTAGGCGGCCTACCACCACGTGGCCAGCCTCCTCCGTCCCGTAGATCTTCGCCAAATCGTCTTCGGTGACGAGATGCACCTCGTCGTTGACGTTCGGATACTGGCTGATTTCCCTCTCGAACGATGCCTCGACGATCTCGCCCACGAGCTGGACCGTCATCCACCGCTCGCCATGATCGCGGGCGTCAAGCAAGGCTGCGGGGGTGGCACTCGCGCCGACCTCCGAAATGATGCCGAATAGGTCGTGGTACCCTTGCGGGATTCTAACGAAGCTTCCAACCTGGCCGATGCGGTAGCTGCGCCCGCCTATGATGGCGATTCCCGAGGCGACGCTGGAGGCGAGTCGGACGCTGATGGCAGCTCCAGCCACCGCGCCGACGCAGCCGAGCATTGTGGGAGTCATGACGACGGCAACGGGACGGGTGTCGCAGAAGGAGAAACTGGCGGGCTGAACGCCTGGCCGGAACGGGACAGTGCCAGGAAGCGGGCCAAACCAGTGAAGTCGCCCAGCAGGAACTCGGGCTTGTTGGGATCCACCGTGCTCAGGTAAGTCGAGCGGATCGGTTCCCAGTCTCGGCTTAGCGGATCCCCGGTGCGCCACTCGCCATCAACACCGTTGATCATAGCCCTGTCCCGGGCGTAGACGCTGAAATTCGGTCGCTTCGCGGCAAGCGCGCAAGCGCAGGCCTCCTTCGCCATCTCCCGGAACTGGAACGCGAACACACTGGCGGACGGATTCGCGGCCAGGCTCTCGTCCACTCGGGACGACACGTGCGCATCGGCGAAGGAGAACCCTACAGCGATCAGGAGTGTGTCCTTCGTTGTGAGGAAGGCGCGAAGCCGATCGAAGAAGGCCGCGTACGGTGCCTTCTGCGTCTGATCGTACTTCAGATGTTCCGGGTAAATGAGGTGCGTGGAGTTTGAGTTCCCCAGTCCTGATGACCTCGTCCGCACCGTTGACCTTCCAGCCAAGCGACCCGTGCAGCTTCCACAAACGCGTCCAGCGAGCCGGGAGATCATTGCTCGCCACTGTCACGGGGTCAAAAAATGGTGCCCGGGCGCCGGTAAACCCGTCGAAATAAGCCGCCCGAACATCCTCGAAGGCTTCCTCGAAGAGGAGATCGTAGTTTGTCGTGAACAGTTCGACGGGATGATCGCGATCGGCGCCCACGATCCAGTTCACGATGTGCCTGTAGGCATTTTCGCCTTTGGGCAGGCGGACGTCCACCGCTATACCGATCTCATGGCAAATGCGGCGGCCGAGTTCCGCGTAGCCGGAGCCGTCCAAGCTATCGATCTCCCCGTCGCCGATCACTCCAGCCAGTGACCGCACTCGCGACAGGATTGTCTCGATATTGGCCATTGGAGTCCGTCTCTGGATGACCCTAGGACCGACGAGTAGTCACTTTTCAGTCTATCGAGAACGCGAACAGTGAGGCCATCGACCGCCGGGATAAGCGGACCCGAACCGTCGTGCGACAGCAGACCAGCAGCTGCCCCCGCGCCGATCAAGAAACCGATCCGCTTTCGTCCCTGCGCCACAATGGTCCGCAGATCGGCCACGAAACGGTCCGGATTGTGAACGCTGACCGCTACCAAGGGCTGCAACTCCAAAGGGCTCTGCAAGCAATAAGGGTAGCACGTGCTGGGGAAACAACAAACCCTGGTTAATCCGCTTCGTCGCACTGCTTCGCGAAACAGGCATTCGGGCTCGGTGCGGCTGGACCTCAAACTCCAGATCGCCATACGTCGGTCGCTAACAGCCTAGGTTCTCCTGAAGTCGCCGATAAGCCGCCGCCTGCCTGCCACCTTGCTGCGCAATCCTTCCTAAACTCGGTCGGTTCCCATGCTAGACCGTCATCCGCGAAAAACTCTGATGCCATCAGTGTCCCTGTCCGAGCCTGGCGATAGGAACGATTGCTCGGGGCATCCATACTCTGCTTCGAGGAGCCGTCCGGATGAACCCGCGTCGGTGTTCCTTACATTCTGCGTCGCCAAATTGGGTGGTTTGAAGGACCGCCCTTTCATCCCTCACCCACCGACCGCGGAGGCAAACAGCTACTTCGCCGAATGTCATTGGCCTGAAACGGCGACGCTGTTGGAAATGCGGCACTCTGGCGCAACGGCGATCTTCCAGCCGCGTTAAACGTTTGGGAGTGACATAGCCATGGGTGATCAATTCCTCGTCTACAACCCGATGGACATCGTGGGGCCCGGGGAACGCCGCAAGCGCGCCGCAGAGCTTGACCAAGGCCAATGGTGCGAGCTTCTAGCTGACGCCGACGCGAGTGTCTCGGCCGACAATCGATATTCTCCGGCTAGCGGGCTTTTCACCCCGATCCGGGCTCCTGTTGGCGAGCGAACATGAGCGACGCGCCGCAGGACACAGCATCGCTGGAAGCCGATATCGACGTGCTTCGGCTGGTCGTCGTGGAGTTGGTCCGTCGGCTCCCGCCCAACGATCGAACCGCGATCGAGACCCTTGTTCAGCAGCTCGCGACGACCGCCGAGTATCTTCGGTGCATTGCCATCCGCCAGCGACGTTGCCGATGAGGCCCCGCATCATCAGAATGCAGCCGTACAGCGGTTCATGGGATTGTTGCATTTACGTTAAGCACCAATGCGGGGGATGTGCCATCCCAGCGCCAAGTCGATCGGGGCTCAGGCTCCGCCATCGGCGACGGGAAGTCGCGCGCCCTCGACGTGAGGAAACGCTTCGGCGGCTTTTCCAGTCGCCCGCCACCGGAATTCCCGCATGGAGACGGTCGCGCCGACCGCGTAGAGATTCCACGACTTGATCATGAGAGCGAACCTCTCAAGCAAGCCCTCCCGGGTGCCGATAGGTGCCTCGACCCCGCGCATTAGACGTTCCCGTAGTTGCCAAGCAGGATTGTCTCTGGTTGTATCCAGGCCGGTTGCCAGCATGTAGAGCCAGGGATCCAATTTTGCCTTTCCCGGCGAGCGGGAGCCCAGATATGCTGTCGCGAGCAGGGGCGTGCTCCGGACACCTTTGGGAAAATTGTAGCCCAGCACCCGCTGGGCAACTTCCCCAATCCCGGACCAGCGCTCGTAAGCCTGCGCGATCTCGTCATTGCTCACGAACTCCCGGAATCGAGTTCCGGCAGCCCGCGCCTATAAAGGATGAGCAACCGCACGGCCGAAGACACGACGCCTCCGTGCGCCACGCCTTTGATGGTCAGAACATCGCCCCCGGTTCGAGGAGCACCCGTGTCAGTCTTTGTGAATGCACGGCGGGGGATACCGAAACGTACGTCCATATCCACTTCGACGTCGGCCTCGACCACCGCGAGCAGCCTGTGCTGGCCGTTGTTAAGAACGCCCTCGGCGGAAATGATGATCGGCTCGCCCGTGTTCTCGAATTGTCCATTGGATATCTGGAGAGCGAGGGACTCGATCTTTCGCCGGTTAATCCGGCGATTGTTGGTGTTGTAGGCCAGAACCGCCTCGGCCATCGGCTTATCAAACATCAAGGTCCGCGTGCCGTAGAAACTCTTCACAAGCTTGCCGAACTCCGTAGGGCTCAGCCATTCGGCATGTGGGTTTGTCCGTGGGCGGTTGTCGCTAGGGCCTGCGCGAGGTTCCACGGGGCTCATGGGCGGCGCACTCCATGGAAGGTCTCGGCAGCGAATGTGCAAGGGCTCATCTACGCTGGGACTCCTTTGCGGACCCGAGGACACGCGATCCAGATCCGCTTCTGCGTCGTAAATCTACACTCTAGCTTGCTGGATCCCTAGAAATTGTGCCTCTACGAAAGAAGACGAGGAATTGCGCCGCGAGTAAAACGAGGTGCTTGAGGCGAACATCCTGGGGCGCACCGTCTGGATCGTGCGCAAGAGAGGTCGGCACCATCAGACCGGAACCGCCTGCGCGGCGGGCCGCCCCGCCGCGCATCCCCGTCTGGCCATGTGCGTTAGCGTCTGAGATACGGAGGACGCAATGCCCATTCCACCGAATACCCCGCCGGACTCACCGCCTCCGGATCCCGCTCCCGGTGGCCCACTAGAGGAGCCGGTTCCCGTTCCCGGCCTTCCGCCTGAGGCACCAGGCGAGCCAATGCCAAACCCGCCGAAGTCACCGCCGGAGCCGATCATCGCCTTGCGCGCGCCCTGATCACTGCCTTCCAAAACACGCGAACGGATGGCAAATTTTCGCGTGGTCATGTGAATTGATGGAACACGCGATCAACAGGTAGGCGAACAAGATACGCCGAGGCCGAGAAGCAGCACCATCAGGACGATGTCCATCCGAGTGCCTCGCGCATCATGAACGTCTGGACCATCGATGTCCCTGCCGATACGGCGGAATCGGACGGCAGCTACAACGATCATTGGCCACCTAGCAGGCCAAGCAGGAGCCCGGCGAGGTCGCCCACCAGCCGGTTCTCTGCGGATGGTGGCCACCCAGCAAGGGACCGCGCGGCGATCTCCAGGAATAGGTCAAACTTCTCGACCAGGAAGCCGAAGGCCATGACGGCGATACCTGTCCGGACCCACGCCAGAAAAGTTCGCTCGTTGGCAGCATGATCGCTGTAACGCCCTATCATTTCGCGTTCCGGAGAACTCTCGTGGATTCTGCTGGTCCCTGAGGGATTTCATGGTGAGCAGGATGAGGTGTGAAATCCGAGCTACAACCCGTCGGCGCTCGCGATCAGCGCGAGTTCAACGAGAACGGGTCCTCGAGCAGGGCAACCGCGACCGTCCGCCAGCCTGTGCGGGGTGGAGGCATCTCTTACGTCGGGTCGAGTGTCTCGGGGAGGCCATTCTCAACCCGAGAGCCCTGGAGCCCGGGTTGATCCCTCCACCAACGTTCCGATCAGGCGCAAGAGTTCCATGTGCTCCGGCCCATGAACGTCCTGGGCCAAGAACTCTGCGATGGAAATGTCGATTGGCTGCCCGCCTGATGGGGCATTGGGCTCATGGCGAATAAACACCCGTTCCGAGTTGGGTTCCCGTCCGATTGACCATCGGTCTCCATTTGAGCTGCGATAAAGCTCCCTGAGAGCGACCGACATGACGTTCTCCTGCGTTGCTGCGCTGGTGATGAGCGACTTACGTGAACGTCGCTAGCCCGGATGACAGCTCATTCCGGATCCACGGTGCGGCGCAGAGGATGCAAGGAACACTCAATGCGTCATGGGCGCGCAAAACCATTCCGCCGTCTAAAACGTCGCCGCTGGACATTCTAACCACCCTTCTCGCAAATGATGCAGGTCCCGTAGCCGCGAGAAAGACTGCCGTGCCACCCTTCACAAAATCCTCGATTACACTTGGCGCGGTGCCGCTTCGTTTGTGTCCGGCGCCTAAACACATCTTCGCATATCCAGCAGTCGGCCCATCATCTCGTTCGATAATCTGTTCTCCTGTTTCTGATCGTTCGGGGGCGATGGTGGTGCTCTGGGTTGTCGCTCACGTTCACCATTCCTTGCGGTTCACTCGTTCAATCGGCTCGGCCTCCGGCTTCTCCCGTGCGACCTGCCCACGTTCTCGTTGAACGCCGTCTTGAACGCCGTCGGCTCGGTTGCACAAGCTACGATATCGTCGACCCTTGATGGAAGCGGCAGGTCGCAGATCCTTCAAAGAGCAAGCACCTTATCCTCCCAGGAGCCGCGAATGAACCTGGCCACCTCGAATGCGCCACTGTCCGCCCACAGGACGCAGAGCAGTTTCGTGCCGTGCCAGACTTCGAAACCGTAAGGCAGGTCCGGCCCCATGTTCTGGCGTTCGACTGCGTGGCGGTATCCGGGCGAGGATGCCTCGTCGGGCGATAGGTCGTTGAAGGGCGTCCAGTGATAGAGCAGCCAGGCTCCGATCTTAAGGGCGGTTAGCCGCACGGAGCCGCGCTGAACCTCGACCGCAGCCGTGTTCCCGGACGAGCGGCAGAAGATGATCTCGAATTGCAAGCGCGCGGTCGTCGCTGGAGGATACAAGGGTCAGAACCATGTTCTCTTCACCCCGGCTCTGGCTCTCTCCCTATACTGCCATCTTGAGGAGACGGTTGCCCAAAAAGGAAGCGGCACCCTTCCCTGGGAACGGCATACCGGCATCGCCACTTACAGGGATGACCCATTAGCCCGGAGTATGCATGGCAAATCCGTGGACGAAGAAAACCCGGCAATGAGTATGTTCCTGAGTGGAGCCAATGCGTGGTCAGGGGCAACGCGCGGTCTCTGGACAAAGGAGGCCCGGCGTGGTCATGCGGCGGCCATGAGCGCGGGTGCAAAGCAGGTAGCGAGCTTCTGGACGGCGCCGTGACGCCGCCCTCATTGAAAAGGAAGAAGGCCAGACGTCGTCGTTAGCCGCTGACCAGCCGTTCTACCCATGCTATGGGGGAACGGGATGTCTTGGGATCTCCGCAATGCCTGACCGTACCACCCTCGCTCGTCTCGGACGTCTCGTGGTCGCCGATGTTGCTGCCGGGCAGCCGGGGCCAAATTCGCAGGCGGTGTCCCGCACCCTGGAAGCGCAACCCGACGCTGTGCTCGATATTCTCGACATGCTCGGGTCCGAAGCCGGTAAAAAGCGTCGGAACGGGAAGCTGATCACCGCCTACGCCTACATGGTCGGCCAGGCGCTCGAGTTCATCCGTTATGCCGTCGAGGGCGGACAGGCGGATGCGGCCGCAGTTGGTTGACGCGGTGCGCCAGCGCCTGTTGGCGATCGGCGGGGCTGGGCAGGTCGAGCCAGCGCTGGTGCTGATGATCCTGCGCGAGTTCTCCATCGCTAAGCTCGACCCCGGCCCGGAGCTCAGAAAGCTGATGGAGCACTTGATGGAGGGGATGGCCGCGAGCGGGCCGAATGCCCCAGAGACGAACCTTGCACTCGATACACACATCGAAGACCTCGTCCGTGAGGTCGGCGGCGATCCGTTCGAGCTCTACGCGCAGATGTACGAGATGGCTGACGCCTTCCCAGAGGACCACCGCGCAGCAATGGGTGCGTGGCTGCTCCAGTCTCCGAATTGGTCGCGCGGGAAGCTGCTCTTGGCTTCGCTGCTGGATCCGTCCGCGTCAGTGCGCAACTCAACCGCGTCCGACATCGAGCAGGCAGCAGCGATGGGCAGTGTATCAGGCGTGATGCTGCGGCGGCTGATCGCGATCCGTAACTGGCTTCCTGAGGCCGATCGCGTGTCGCTGGACCGGGCGATCCAGACGTGCCGCCGAAAGGGCGTGGATATCGGTGCCTGGCCGCAGCCTCAGGTGCGTGAGGTGCTTGCCTCCGGGATTGACGGCGCAGGGGCCCAGAGCGTCTTCATTCTCGTGCGCGAGGGGCGACGAAATGCCGTCGCTTGCCTGTTGCTCAAGCATGGCATTGGGGTCCGAGACGCCTGGGCACGCCATAGTTTGACGCGGGTCCGAGTTGGACGAGTTTCTGGCCCAGGTTCAAGAGATTGACCTCTTGCCGAGCAGCCTGGATTACGTCCGAGTTGCGACTGCCCATGCGCTAGCCGTCAATTCGACATCGGGGGTCATGCCGCCCTTCGCTATTCTCGACTTCATGGAGACCGCGGGTCTGCAAGGTATCCAGCCCGAACCACTATCCGTGGACGCCGTGCTGGGCCTGCTCGAGGCTGAAGCCGATCCAACTCTGTCGCGAACGGAGGTGGTGGCAGACGTTCTGGCGCGCAGCCGCGATCTCCCAGACGCGTGCGGGTTCCTCGATTCCTGGTTCGAGGCGGACTCGGAGGTCGAGCGACTGCTCGATAACAAAAGGCTGACGCGACCCAAGCAGGTCGCGCTCGTGCAGAACGAGTTGCTGCCGCAGCGCGCCGAAAAATGGGTGGAGCGGCTCGCCTGGACCGCGTTGACGTTGCGCCATGGCGAGGAGGGCGAGCCATGGGAAGAGTTCTTCGTCTCCGCAAAGGAGTTCAAGAGCGGTCGACCTGTGGACGGGATCCCGCTGATGTCACATGTGGCCGCTCTTACAGTGGAAGCCCTCGGGGCATGAGGATTGCCAAATCTGCTCCCGATGGCATCCATGCCTGACACATCAGAAGGGATGTCGAGATCCACTGGTCACGCTGATATTCGGATCGTAGTGGATGGCCGACTTCGGACGTGACGTTCGTTTCGTGTCGCCTCAGGCTCCGACGCGAATGGCACCGTAAGGCACAGCTTTGTCCCATTGTCGCTGGCCCAATCCGCGTCAGCGTGAAGTTGGCGAGCGAATCCCGCGATCAGCTGCATGCCAGTACCGCTCGGACGGTTCTCGGCCAGTCCCTGGCCATCGTCCCACAAAGTGAGGCGCGCGGTGCCCGGGGCCAACTCCTCCAAACGTATCCCGATCGTTCCGTGATTGCCGTCGAACGCGTGTTTCAGGCTGTTGGTTATGAACTCCGTGGCAACAATCCCGAGCGGCACCGCAACTGACGACGGAACGGTCAACCTGCTGAGTTCTGATACAAGCCGGATCCCACTAGGGCCTGTCCTCAATTGAGCCAAACGACGGTGGCGACGAGCTGGACGGCAGCCAGGAAGTTCCGCGCGGTCTTCTCGTAGCGCGTGGCGATCGCGCGAAACTGCTTGATCTTGGCGAAGAAGTTCTCGATCAGATGGCGCGCCGCGTAAAGCTCTCGGTCATAGTCGTGCGGCGAGGACCGGTTGGCCCGCGGCGGGATCACCGCGGCCTTGCCAGCGGCCGCCAGCGGCTCAAGGACGCGTGCGTCGGCGTCGAACGCCTTGTCGGCGATCAGCGTGTCGGCCTCCATCGTGGGCAGCAGGTGGTCGGCCCCGACCAGGTCATGTGCCTCGCCGCCGGTCAGGAAGAAGCCGATCGGGTTGCCCAGCGCGTCGACCAGGGCATGGATCTTGGTGCTCAGTCCGCCGCGCGAGCGCCCGATTGCTTGGTCCTCGCCAGCTTTTTTTGGGCGCCGGCGCTATGCTGGTGGGCGCGCACAATGGTGCTGTCGATCATCGCATATTCGTTGTCGGCGTCTGCGGCGAGATGTTGAAATACCCGCTCCCACACACCGCTTTTGGCCCAACGGCTGAACCGCAGGTGGACCTTTGTCCCGTCGCCGAACCGCTCCGGCAGATCGCGCCATGGCATCCCGGTACGATAGCGATAGAGCACGGCCTCGACGAACAATCGATTGTCGGCCGCGGTCGCCCCCACCGAACCTTCACGTCCGGGCAACAGGTGCTTGATCCGCTCCCACTGGTCGTCACGCAATCCGAACCGCCGCATCGGTCAGCCCCCCTAAAAGCTGACCGCCTATGAATTGAAGAAACCGTCGCGCCGGAATTGGTCACGTATCACCCGGCGCAGATTGACGGCTGTATGTGGCAATCGGGACTCACCGGACCAATACGGTGCGCGGGCACCCCTCACCGACCGAGATCGGCCATTTGATGACAGGCCCTAGCCCCTTCTCCATGAAATTTGAGCAGGCTGGCGGTCAGTTCACCCAGGTACTTGCCCAGATCGACGCGATCCACACCGCCGACCGCATGTAGCTGATCGTGAACGATACGCAAGGTCTCGACGCGGTGCCCGAACGAGGTCAGTTCCTGCTCGGCCTCGGGATGCTTTGCGCGGCTTGCCTGGAGCCGGACCAGACTCGTGATCACCTGAAGGTTGTTCTTGACGCGGTGCTGGAGCTCGTGGAGCAAGCGGTCCTTCTCATCGGCGCGCCTGCGCAGTTCGCCCGTTACCCTGAATCGCTCGACGGCCGAGGCGAGGAGATGGGCGTAGCTTTGCAAGAATATGCTATCATCTTCCGTGAACTGCCGCTGAACACGGCTGTCCACCTCGAGGACCCCGTAAGTCGGCTTACCGTCTGCACCGAGGATGATGACGTTCGCCATCGCTTTGACGCCGTGATCCCGGACAAAGTCGGGAAGCTCGAAGCGATCCTCCTGCTCGACGTCGGACGAAATAACCGGCTGGCCAGTCAGCAGCGCATGGCCAGCCGCAGAAAATCGGCCTGTCGGCACAGTGACCATGCCCACTATCCCCGGGTTCCAACCTACCCCCGCACGCACCAGGAGTTCCGTCGCCGTTGTCACGGCATTCCATCACTTTGGCCAGATCCGTTCCGAACGCCTCGGCTACCGCGCGCAAGCCACAGTCAGGATCTCATCGAGGCTCTCCGACCTCAGAGCGAGTTCTCCGAAACCGGCCAGAGCAGCACGCTGTCGTAGGAGTTCCTGCGTCCGGTCGCCTTCTCGATCATACATTCGCAACTTATGGCACGTTCGAGACCAAATGTCGCGGCTAACGGGATGAGACGAACCACCGGAAAGCTGGCGGGCCAACCGGTGTTGTGCAGCCATTCTTCGTTCCTGGTGGGCCAAACGAGCGCATGTCTCAGCCCGGCGGTGCCCTCGCTGCCATGTCATTCTATCCCGAGATCACCATTCGGCGGACAACGGCGATCATTTGCTCAGGTCCGTATGGCTTTTGAACAAAGGCTTCGCGCTCGCGAAGCTTTCCAAACGCGCGAATGCTATCGAGGCGCGCGGTCGCGAAACACGATTGGAAGGTTGGGGAAGCGGTTGCGCGCGTGCCGCGCGACGGCGATCCCATCCGCCGCGCCGGGCATCTGAATGTCGGTGATCAGGACGATCATAGTCATTGTTCTGTTCAAGCAGGGCAATTGCTTCCGCGCCATCGGCGGCTTCGGTCACAGCAAATCCGGCATCGCCCATAGCCTCGGCCAGGATCAAGCGGACCAAGAACTCGTCCTCGACCAGAAGAACCCGGATGCTGGGCACGTCGCCTCCGACGAAATCGGCCGCGTCTGTAACGTGGGCCAATAAGGAAAGCTGCCTGCAACAGCGCCGGTTACCTTGACCGAGTTCTCTCGTCCTAGTCCTGCCAGAATTGGCTTGCATCCCGAAGAGGACCGGGGCAATGTGCGCAGTCTAAAAAATGAGCAGACCGAGGTACGATGAGCACGGAAGACTGCATTCGCTAAACGACGACGGCCGCTCACCGAGGGGTGGGATCAACGAAGAGGTGTTCGCGGTTGCTGTTCAGAAGACCCGGATGCCCATGGTTGTAGCGGATCCCAATCAAGAAGACTGCCCGATCGTGTATTGCAACCAGGCATTCTGCGACTTGACGGGATATGATCTGGAGGAAATTCTCGGCCGAAATTGCCGTTTTCTTCAGGGCCCGGACACGGATCCTGAGGTGGTTCGGCGCATCGCTCAGTCACTGGCCTCCCGGGATGACGTGCGAGAGGAAATCCTGAACTACCGCAAGGACGGCACTCACTTCTGGAACGCCCTCCAGATCAACGCGATCGTGGATGTGGAGGGCACCCTCCGCTACTTCTTCGCAAGCCAGGAGGATGTGACCCGCCGGAAGGAAGCGGCCCTTCGGCAGAGCCAGCGCATGGAGAGTCTAGGTGCCCTGGCCTCCGGTATCGCTCACGAGTTCAACAATTTGATGACCGTGGTCGTGGGCAGCATCGAGCTGGCTGCCGCGCGTGCAGCCGATCACCGCCAGGCAGAGCAACTGAAACGTGCTGACTGGGGGGCCCGGCGAGCAGGCGAACTTGCCACCCAACTGCTCGCGATGGCTCGGAAGCAGGCAATCGATGAAGTCCCCATCGATGTGAACGAGGTCATAGGGAGTTCCAGGGCACGCTTGCCCAGGTCGCCACGGAAGGCGTCCGCGTGTCACTCGATCTTGTCGAGGAGTCCTGCATGGGCCCGCTTGGACGCCGTGCAGCTAGATCTCGTTTTGCTCAATCTGCTACGGAATGCATGTGACGCCATGCCAAAAGGCGGACGTCTCACCGTTCGCACACGCCTACCGTCCCCTGTCGAAGCCGTAGAGATCCTGGGCCTGCCAAATGCCCTCGAAATTTCCGTTGTCGATGACGGAGAGGGGATGTCTTCCGACATCGTGGCGCGAGCCACGGAACCCTTTTTTACCACCAAAGACCGCAACAAGGGCACCGGCCTCGGTCTGTTCCTCGCCCTGAGCTTCGCCGAACAATCCGGCGGACGACTGCTCATTGAGACCGAACCCGGCCAGGGCACCATTGTGCGTATCGTGGTTCCGCGCCCCGATGCGTCGTGATGGAAGCAGGTAAAGCATCTGCCTCCCCCGACCTGCTGGCATTTGGCTGAAGGTCGCGCGCATCGAGTCGAGTTACCGCCAATGCCGTCGTTCATAGCTCTTTCGCGAATTGTGATCCCGAGCAGAACCGACGCCGAGTACCCCGGAAATCTCCGACGAATCATGCCTCTGCTCCCGGAATAGATCCTCCCAGTTTGATCAGGAGGACGTCGGCTTCGTTCGGCAGCATGCGGTGGGAGTCCCGATGGCCATGATTCCACTCGTGTTGACAGCCGATCTCCGTTTCAGTTCCTGCGGAAGCGGCCAGCCCAAATAGCGAAGGTCCAACGGCCGCGACCTCCTGCGCTGGCATAGGACTAGGCTTGGTATGGGAAGATGGCGTGAAGGACGCAACAATAATCGCCAGTCGAAGTTCACGACGGATTAACGGCAAAATTTGTGTCCCGAGTAGCCGTCACTCCGGCAGGCGGCTTTCACCCGTCAACAACCTCCTTGCGATTGTTCTTATCCACGAAACTGAGAGGAACCACAACTAGAGCGCAACCTTTCCATCTCATGCGTCGTTCATTGTAGAGGCGGCATTCTCGCTCGCGTCCGGTTATCCCGAAGAGAAAGCGCTGCGGTGCCCGCCACGAACAGATGCCATTTCGCAGTTGTTTCACGCCGTGAAGCCGCATCAGGTGAACTGAAAACGAGATGTCTAGAAATGGCAAACATACTGATCGTGGAGGATGAAGCCCTAGTCGCGCTGGTTGTGGAGGAAATCTTGGTCGAGGCCGGATTCCAGGTCTGCGGGATCGCTGCCGGACCGGAGGAAGCACTCGCCCTTGCCGCTGAGCATGCGCCGGATCTGGCCGTCGTGGACGTGCGGTTGGCGCGCGGCGGTGACGGCATCGCCCTTGCCGAGATGCTGATGGCGCAACGGCCCATTGTTATCCTCTACGCTACCGGCAACCCTGGAGACGTGAAATCACGTGCGCGGGTCGGTTTTGGCTGCCTCTCCAAACCATTCCAACCCGGCTCTCTGGTTGCAGCAGTCCGGCTTGTCCAGTATGCCGCCTCAATGGCAGGCGACCCGGTCGCCGTCCCGCGGGGATTTTTCCGACTGGTGTTTATCAGGAGAGACCGTGAGCGACCTAATCCCGACCCCGCACCGTGCGGAAGAGAGCAAGGCCGGGTCTCATTTCACCTGATGGACACGGTGCCCGTTTTGATCTGGTTATCAAACGACCGATAAGCTATATACCTACTTCAATAAGGTGTGGCTCGACTTTACTGGACGAACGATGGAGCAGGAATACGGAAACGGCTGGGCGGAGGGAGTTCATCCTGACGATTTGGACCGCCGCCTTGAGACTTACATCAGCCACTTCGATCGCCGCGAGCCATTCAGGATGGAGTACCGCCTGCATCGCTGGGACGGGGCGTGGCGGTGGATCTTGGATACGGGCGTCCCTCGGCGAGTGCCGGACGGCATGTTCCTGGGCTACATCGGATCGTGCATTGATATCACCGAACTGAAGACGGCCGAACAGCAGCGCCAACGCGAACTAGTCGAGAAGACGGCCCTTCTTCAGGAGCTGCATCATCGGGTGAAGAACAACGCTCAGATTTTTATGTCTTTGCTCACTCGTCCAAGCATCGCGAACAGCGGACCCCGCCACGAAGGATGCGCTCAGGACCGCCGCTTGCCGGGCGGCCGCCATGGCAATAGCGCAGGAGCAGATCCATGATGCCGGAAACGTGGCCGACTTCGATCTCCCGACTTACGTCCGGAATCTAGTACGAGGGATGGACGGGGTTACGGGTGAGCGGGTCGGCATCGCGATCGATGTTTTGCAGCCTGTTCGGATGCCCCTGACCGTCGCAGTGCCGCTTGGCCTCATCATCAACGAGCTCGTGGTGAATGCTCTCAAGCATGCCTTCCCTGGCGAGAAGAAAGGCCAGTTCCGCATAGCGCTGCGGGCTTCGCCAAGGAGCATGGCCTTGAGCTCGAAATTCAGGATAACGGGATCGGACTGCCGGACAGCTTCGACATTCAGACTGCAAGAGGTCCGCAGGGGCTACCATCGTGAAGAACCTCGCGCGCCAACTCGAGGCCAAGATCATCGTCACCCGCGAGGCTGGAACGACGATCAAAGTCGTCCTCCCGGCGACCCGCCCGACTTAGGGACATACCGGCGAGAGACTCGGCGCATGAATGAGACCCGTTGAGGACTGGGCGTCGGTGCTGGACCTCGTCAGGGTCCACCCCCGGAGGATACATTGGACCAGCTCAAGAGCAGCGCTCACGCGGAGTATTGGATGGCAGAGAGCATGGCGACCGTGGTGGATTGGTACGGGCCGGACCAAGGAGCGGCCGTATCGCCCATCGCATGCGCGCAGTTGGCGGCGCGGGCGGATTATGGGCCCGGCCTTTACGTGCCGTCGGTCATGGCGAAGAGCCACGTCGGGTCCCCGGACACTCCTTTATGTCGGCATCGGGGGGGATCTCTACACAAGACTTGTGCGGGACCATCACGCTCTGAGCAAGCTTTCTCTTACCAGCCTCTGGCTTGGTGAGATCGGGGACAGCGGGCATCCCCGGCAGACGGGCCAAGCGAACCGATCCGCATCTCGACATCGTGGAGTGGATGACGGCATTCTTTTTGCGGCTCCCCTTCAATAAAAGAATGAGGATCAATCCGCCGCCGATGTCTGCCGTGGTGCTCAATCGTTGGTGGAAACCGACTACATACACCGACGCTCCGCCCAGTCGCGCGCTGGGCGGACGCGATCGAGTGGAATTCCTGAACAACACGGCGAACCTATGTTGGTTCGGACCCAAGGCCAGATCATCACTTTGAATGAACGCGCAGAAAAGGTTCGGCGGGCAATCCCTAAAGCCTCAGCCCCTATGCCCTGACCATCAGTATCGGCGCCCGAAGCCGCCCAACCAAACGAAGATTGCCGCTGAACCGTATCTTTGGCTGGTTTTGGATCGATCCGCTGGCGACCCTCCTGGCCGCCTGCATGGTCCCTTTGTGGACATCCGGCCTCGTCCGCAACACCGGGCGAAAGGACCGCTCCATATCTAATCTACCCCAAGCTTCGATCTGACCCCGAGCTTCGGCAGATTAGGGCGAACCCGCGTCCCAATCGCTTGCTGGGAGACTGGCCAATGGCTACCGTGCGGCCTCGCGCGGTTGGGAGGCTTACGATGGACACCGGCGACGTCGATATTCTGATCCGCTATCCGGTCCGTCGCCATCGCCTAACGGTGGCCGACTTTCATCGTCTGGGCGAGGCAGGAATTCTCAGCCCGAGTGATCGGGTCGAGCTTCTCGAAGGGCAGATTGTCGACATGTCGCCAATTGGGCCACGACACGCGCTCGCGGTGGACGTCCTGACCGAGCTCCTTATCGTAGCCGTGGCAGGACGAGTAGGCGTGAGACCGCAAAATCCTGTGGTGCTTGATGACGGGACCGGAACCTCATCCCGACATCGCCGTGGTTAGACGGCCCTGGCAAGGTTACCCAGGCACTCACCCGGGGGCCAAGGACATCCAATTGCTGATCGAGGTGGCCGATACGAGCATGGAAACCGACAGCGGTGCGAAATTGAAGTTGTATGCGAGCTCAGGAATTCCCGAATTCTGGCTCGTTGATTTGACGGCGGACCTTGTGCACGTTCATCGCAACCCCAGCGGTGGCACATACACGACAGTCACCGAGATTCGCCCCTCCGGGGTGCTCGAAGTTGGCGGGCTTCCTGGAGTGACGATACCGGCAGCCTCGATCTTCAGCTGAGATCGCTCGTTGCGATTTTCGAAGAGGGCGCGCGACCGATACGGCGAACGCACGCATATCGGAGGTTCCCGAGATGCCGGGCAGGACGTCGATGACGGGCCGCGCGACCCATTCGGTGCGCTCCTCGGAGTTGACGCGCCTGTCCATCTACGCCGCGGTCCTCGCATGATCGAGGGATGTCGCAGCGATCACCGTCCTGAAGCCTTCAAGCATTTCCGGATACCGTTGCTCCAGAAATCGCTCGATCTCCGGATTCCTCAGGAGCTTGGCCACGTAGCCACTTGCAAGAACGAGATGGAAGCCGTCGTTCCGAAAGCTCGCCTCCGAGTTCTTTGAAGTTTCTATGAAGCGATTCCATCTCCTGTTCCATCTTTGCCGTCTGTTCAGGCGTCATTCCGCCGACCTTCTTTGGCCTGTCAGGATGGAGTAGATCACCCTTCGGCGTGCCGGCGAGGAGAAGGTCAGCATAGCTGGCCGTATAGTTGCTTGCCGATATCATTAGCTCGGCCACCTCGATCTGGCGAACTGGTTTCATCTTGCGCAATGTCCTGAAAGGCTTGTGGGCTGACCGACTTGTCCTTCAGTAGGTCTACGACTTCAGGGCAAATCCCCTCAAGCATAGTGCGACGGATGCGGATATGCTTGATGTCGGCGTTGAGCACCTTGGCGAGCTTTTCCTCGGAGACGCCTTTTGCGATCGCCTGGACGATCATGAAATGCTCCTGAACGGTAGCCAGATGGTTTACCCGCTTGTTGTAAGTGAATGCCTCGTCGTCGGTGGCGACCAGGCATCGCACTTCTGTGGCTCCCGTGGACTTCAACACCATGTACCGGAGATGCCCGTCGAGCAGCAGGTAAATGCCTTCCCGGGGTGGGGCAACTACCAGAGGTTCGACAATGCCGAGTTCCGCAATCGAGCGCTCGATGCGCTTAAATTTCGACCGTCCGCATTGCGGCCTCTGGCACGATACGCCCCGGCAGGATAGCGGTAAGCGGCAGGACGGCAATGTGCCGCTCAAAAGCCAAGTGGACTTCGTCTGCCATCTTCAGTGCCTCGCTGCTGCGACGCGCTCTGCGAGAGGCTGCGGCATTGTCTGGAGAGCTTCGGCCCGCAGCAACACGGGGAACAAGTCGTCCGCAAGGAGATTGACAAAAGCCTGCACCACGAAGTCGAGGCGCTCCCGGGCAACCGTCGCCTTCCTTATGAGAAGCTTCTGACGATCCGTCTCCTTGCGATAGGCTCGGATCAAACTGTCGGCCGTCACCCGCTTCCTGGTCTCGGTAAGCCCAGCGCCCTTCGCCATTGTCTTTCCGAAGCGGTTGCGCTGCCCGATTATCCGGCGGATGGCTACCACTTGGTTGCCCGGCATGCTCTTATTCTCGTAGGCATCCATCAGAGCTTGCTGCACGTCGCCGTGCTTGGC
Source organism: uncultured Alphaproteobacteria bacterium (assembly GCA_963799825.1). GTDB lineage: Bacteria > Pseudomonadota > Alphaproteobacteria > Acetobacterales > Acetobacteraceae > JAFKFI01. The sequence continues at coordinate 269,219 of CAWCYL010000004.1, read as the reverse complement.
GCGTGCGATCTCGGCGGCGATGCTATGCGGGATCTCGCCTCGCTCAACGGCTTTCAACAGGCGCTCCTCGCCGTGATCGAGCAGGTGACAAATTGACCACAGATATTCCACGCTGAGATCTGTTTTCGCGGCAATCTCCGCGAAGGAGTAGCCACGTTCCCGAAGCCCGCCGATCTGGTGGATTAGCTCCAGCGGCGAGTGCTGCCTTCGCGCGAGATTCTCGACGAGGCTCATCAAAAAGCAATCTTGAGTCGTCGCTTCGATGATCACGGCCGGGATCTCGTCCTGCCGCAACTCGATGAAGGCTTCGAGTCGCCCCTGGCCGCAAACCAGATCGTAGCTCGAGCCGTCCGGACGTATGCTGACCGTGATTGGCTTCTTCAAGCCGAGATTTCTGATGCTTGTCACGAGTTCGCTGAACTTCTCCTGTTCCTGGCCCGCGGGTTTAGGACCGTGATGGAGTTGACAGGGATCAGCCGGATGTCGGGGACAGCGTCGCTCATGCGGCGCTCCTGATTTCACACGAGCGGCGAGCGAAACGAGGAAGTCAAGAGTGTCAAATCTGTATGCGTCGAGAAGCACGCCATTCTCCTCGGCCAATCTGAGTATAGGGAGCCGACATGTCGATCCGGGGCAATAGGTAATAGTCCCGGACTCCGTCGTTGGCTTCGTTCATTCGGAGGGCGACCGTGATGTCGGGAAGCAGCCCGGCATCCAGCCTTACCTTCCACCGAAGGGAGCCGCCCGGGGTGCATAGGCAGCGGGCGATCACCACTGAAACGGTGAACTCGTCGTTGATGGCCAGCAGGTCGGTTGCCGGATCGCGCGTTACCGCGCCCCCGATAGCCTCGATTCGTGCAATCGTGTCCTCGACCACGCCGGGATGCAGCACTCGCAGCTGACGATTGATCTGGACGTATTGGTAGTCGCGCGAAGGCGTATAGCCGACGAGCGAGTAAGCCCGGAGCAGGCTACCGAACCGATGCTGATAGGCAGAGCTTGAGGGCATGTCCTCCGCCTCGTCGATGACGAATGCCGGATAGCCAGCCTGTCCTGTTCGAGCAGGCCGCCCAGCAGGGCGAGCATCTCGGTGTCTGAAATCGTTTGCCGCGCTCCTCGATGAGGAGTTTGGCGGCAAGAAATGCCTCGGGAGCAATGATGGCCTCGAAAACGTTGTCGGCGCGAACCCACTCCTCTGGCGGGTTTATGACCCTCCGCTTCTTGAGCTTGAAGGATACGCGATTGAACACGTTGTGGCCCACGTATTTCTCGTTGGTCAGGATCTGGTGGATCGTGCCGCGGGACCATGGATGTTCGTGATCAGCGAGCACGCGCCGTCGGCGTTCAGGACGGCAGGCGATCTCGGTCTCCGTTCTGCGCACCGGAGATAAACATGTCGTAGATGCGCCGGACCGTGGCGACCTCATCCTCCGGGCCGGGTACAAGGATCACGCGATCGGTCTGGATGCTCTTCTGCTCGCCCCGGCGCAGTTGGCCCTTCGGCTCCCGGTGCTCGTTGATTAGGAGCCGCCGGAGCCCGTATCCGAGTGGTCCGCCCTGCCGGAAACCGAGTTCGACCAGACGGCACTGGCCCAGGAAGACCTTGGTCGAAAGCTCGCGGCTATACTCTCCTGCCATCGCCCGCTTCATGACCTTGATCACGTTGGCGGGCATGCTGCCGTCGTTCTCGAACTCTTCGGCGCAATAGCACACGGCGATGTCTGCCTTCCGGCATGCGTACTCGTAGGCGGCAGGCTCATCCACGTCCTGGAAGCGGCCCCATCGGCTGACATCGTACACCAGGATCGCATTGAAGTCGGCTCGGCCGCTCGGAACGTCGTCCAGCAGCCGTTGAAGTTCTTTGCGGCCGTCCAGGTTGAGGCCGCTCTTGCCCGCGTCAGCGTAGGTCCGGACGATCTCGAACCCGCGCCGCTCAGCGTAGGCGGCAATGACCGCGGCCTGGTTCTCGGTCGAATATTTTTGGTGTTCGGTGGACATTCGAACGTACTGCGCCGCCCTTGTAGGGCTGCGGGTTCGCTTGGGGCTTGCTGCGTTCTGCCTTTCCTCGGTCCCACGTCGCTGTTTCCGGTGAGTATGTGAGCGCGCCGTTCGCAGAAATAAGGCCGACGCTCCTCTCGTGGCATTTTGCGGGGGAGACCAGGGGATGTCCTTTCAGAAAAACGACCGAAAGGTTCGGCTAACAAATGCCGAGTATGGCATGGCCATCGCGGCTGCGCTTCGCGATGCGTTTGGCGACAGCCGATCCGCGATCAAGGTCGTGGCCCGCGTGACCGGTGCCAACGAGCGCGCCGTCCGGAACTGGTTCGAAGCCAAGAACGGGCCCAGCGGCTGCCATCTGATCTCCTTGCTCCAACACTCGGACCCCGTGCTGATTGCTGTGCTGTCCCTATCAGGACGAAGCATACTGGTGGAGCGAGTGCACGTTGAAACCATTTGCGGAGATCTGCGGGCATTGCTTGACCGTCTCGCCGGAACGGTTGCTGGAGAGCCGCCTCGGTAGCCGAGCTCGATTCGATAACAGCGTCGAGGCATGGCCCAGGTTGATGGCTCGCGTCTGTTTTCGCCGCCTGAGTGAGGCCGAAACTGCGCCGCTCTCCCGGCGTTTTCCGCGAAACCTTCGAAGGAATGGGGCAAGATGCGCGGGCTACTCCTCGCTGCCGTTCTTACAGCTGCGCCAATGATGGCGATGGCCGATGAAAGCGTATCAGGGCAATGGCAGGCTAATCTCGGCCACCACGTCCTAATCGCAATGGATGTGCTGAGCGACGGGCATTGGTCCAGCCAGACCGTGCAGAACAACAAGGTTGTCGCGGAGATGGCCGGAACGTACGACCAGAAGAGGCAAGACGACACGTCCGGCACACTCGTGTTCAAGCCGGTGACCGCCAAAACCAGCGGGCAGCACGGCGGCGCAACGGTGGAGACGGACACATACAGGCTCGAAAACAGTGGGAAGACTTTACGCCTCGGCTCCGGCAAGGATGTGATGGTCTTTCACAAGCAACCGTATGCGGACTAGGAGCAGCCATAGATGCGCACGACCTTTTTCGCCATCCTCGCGATGCTGAGCCTTGCCGCAGCTAGCCCCAAGGCGCTCGCGATCGGCTGCCTGTCGGGCGGTGCTGCCGGTGCCGTGGCGGGGCACATGGCCGGTCACGGGGTTTTAGGTGCCGTCGGCGGATGCATAGCCGGGCATGAGTGGCACAAGCATCGACTGCGCCAGGAGGACCTCCAAAGCCAGGGTGCCTATGACACACGTCGGCGGTCCGCCGATCCCAACTACAAGAGCCCCTGGAACGAGGGCGAGACACAACACAACTAGTAGCAAGCAACTGCCGCACGATCTGGCCGGGTTTTGGGGGAGGCCGCGAGGTGTCGGCGGGGCGCGAATCACGTCGGTTGACGGCACGGCAGCGACGTCACCATTGGGGGCCGATGGGCACTATTCTCTGTGCTCTCCACCGCTCGAAATGTGCGACCAATTCGGACGGCAACTCAGCCTCGAAGGCGGCATCCAGCGGGTACTGGGGCATAGCAGAGTCAATCGCGTTCAGAAGTGCCGAGCCTTGGCGCAGGTCCTTCGGCCGCTTGACTGGGTTTCGCCCGGGCTGCTCGGACATCCACAGCTTTTGGAGTGCGAACCAGCGCGGGTCCGGAGCGACAAGACGTGCCGGTGAGCCGTCCTGGCCAACCACCACATGGTCGACCTGCTTTCCTTGGAGCAGCCATTCTTCCTCGGGCAGTGGCACCGGCCTGGGCTGGTCCCGCCGCGGCATTGCCGCGGACCTCGACGGTGCTACGAGAATCTCGACCTCGTAGGCTTCGCGGTTACGCGCTTGGAAGGGCCTTTCCGTGTTCACGGTGTAGGTCGAAGTCCACAGCATTCAGCATCGCCCATAGTGGTCGGCCCTCGTGCTGGGTGTCATCGCCGAGGTCGAAATCGTCCGTGGTGTCCGGTGCATCTCCGATCCGTCCGCCCGCTTCCAGCGCGTAGGCTGGCATCGCGTTGGTTCCAATCACCATCACCATCGTGCCAAGCAGGCCACGACGGTCCGCCTCGCGCAAGATTGCGGCAGCTGACGAGGCGATGCGAGGAAGCCGGAGTGCCCGATAGAGCCGCGAATTCCTCCGTAAGTTTCGCCCGAGCACCGCCGATGCGGCTGACCAAGTCTTCCTTCGCTCGTCGATAGCGAGCCAATGCATCCTCGTTAATTTCGGAACGCGCCCCCGGGCTCTTCGCGTTCCCGGCCCGGTCGATGGTCTGGTAGAGGTATTCGCGGCCCGACACCGTCTTCCAATGCATGCCGTAGGGCAGGGCTGAGAGAGCCCGCTCGGCGTCCAGCTTGGCGGATCAGGGCCACGATCTGGCCGTGTTCGCCACCGCCCTGCGCACCCGCTCGGGCCCGTCGATTTTCCCCGCTTGCAAGTTTGAGAACAACTTCCATATACCATCCATGTGGATGGTGCAGGATGGCAGATCATGATGGCGAGGGACCCGAACTGCGAGCGAAGGCGGTCGATAGCGAGAAGATCACCATCAATCTGGGCTACGTCGATCTTGGCCACATCGACCTGATGGTGGCCGAGGGCTTCTACTCGAACAGGACCGACTTCATTCGGACCGCCATCCGGAACCAACTCGAGCGACATACGGACGTCGTCCGCAACTCGGTCAGTCGACAGGGTTTGGATCTCGGGCTGCGACATTACGGACGACAAACCCTGGAGGACGCGGTGTCCGCCGGAGAGCGCTTGCACATCAACGTGCTCGGGCTGGCGACGATCGCAGCGGACGTGACACCCGACCTGGCCCGTTCGGCTATCGCGTCAGTCACCGTGCTCGGCGCTCTGCACGCCAGCCCCGAAGTTAAGAAGGCTCTGGCCGATCGCATGCGGTGAGCCCATCGGCACCACTGCCCTACACCGCCCGGAGTGACGTCACGACGGAAGCCGATCCTCGGTTCCGAACGGGAATGCCCAATGGGGTTCCCCGAAAAGGTATCAAGACATGTTCCACGACCTGCCCAGCGGCCTCGGCAAGGCCACCAAACTCATCGGTGCTGGGCACCTGATGGAAGCAACCGCCGCCATTCAACGAGCACTCGGTGGATTGGCGGACAAATCAGCCGCCGCTGATCTGCCGCGCGGGCAACAGCCGCCGACCATCGACGGCGTAGCTGAACGTGCAGGCACACCGTCAGCCAAGATGGCCTTTCGGGCGCGGGAGAGATCGCCAGCCTTTCTCGGCAAGGTGAATCTGCGGGATTTGGTTCGCGTCAAAGCCAATTTCCCGTCAGCATCGGTGACCGTGCCCGACGGCGCGCAGTTTTTGGCGAACACGTTCACCAATGACGCCGGAACCCGCCCCTACAAGCTCTATGTGCCCAGCGGCTACCGCGCCGGGCAGGAAGTCCCGCTCGTCGTGATGCTGCACGGCTGCACGCAATCTCCGGACGATTTCGCCGCGGGCACACGCATGAACGAGATCGCGGAAGAACGTAACTTCCTGGTCGTCTACCCCGGGCAGACCGGCTCGGCGAACATGCAGAAATGCTGGAATTGGTTCAACGAAGGCGACCAGAGGCGAGGTGAAGGCGAGCCGTCGCTGATTGCGGGCATCACCCGGAAGGTCATGGCCGACTACTCTATCGATCGGAAGCGAGTCTTTGTCGCCGGGCTGTCGGCGGGTGGTGCGGCCGCCGCGATCATGGGCAACACCTACCCCGACGTTTACGCTGCTATCGGCGTCCACTCGGGTCTTGCCTGCGGAGCCGCGCGGGACATGCCCTCGGCCTTCAACGCGATGCGCCAGGGAGCGGTCGGGTCAGCATCCGGCTCGCAGCGACGGACGATCGTTCCAGCCATCGTGTTCCATGGAGACCGGGACACGACCGTCAACCCGCGCAACGGCGACGCCGTGGCCGCGCAATCGGTGGGCGGTGCCCTGCTTGGAACGCGGGTCGAAGAAGGTCAGGTGCCCGGCGGTCACTCCTACACGCGCACCATTCGTGCCGACGCTGCCGGGCGGGCAGTAATCGAGCAATGGGTCATCCATGGGGCACCGCACGCCTGGGCGGGCGGCAGCCCCGCAGGCTCGTACACGGATCCGCGCGGACCCGATGCAACACGGGAGATGGTGCGCTTCTTCCTGGAAACTACGGCGGCGTAGGCATGTAGCTGGATGGCGGGAGAAGTTGCCCGCCGTCCATGCTTCAGCGCGATGGTCGCTAGTTGGCCGTGAACAACACGATCTTCAGTGTGGTCTATCGTCAAGACTCGGCGGAGATGCACCGCATCCTCCCAAAGGAGCGCATACAGTGTTGACGAAGCCGATATAAAAACCGCCGCGGGAGCAGTTGGTGCTATCATCGCCGTGACCGCCGACGGCCAGAGTTCCCTCAAGGCACCCACCGGTCATCGCCTGAAAGATATCGGCGGTCGTAGGTCCACAAAGCGAACAGGCCGGGGAAGCGCAAGAAAGCGGACCAATGATCAAATCGGCTTCACTGCTCGTCCGGAAGGAAGGCATCAGCCACGAAGAGTTTGTCAGGCATTGGCGTGATATTCATGCTCCCCTAGCCCATGCCTGTCCCGGGATCAGCCGCTACACGCTCACCATCATCAGGTCATCAAGCACCAGAACGGACGGGGTCAAGGGTCTTGAGGTCGAGGTCGATGGCATCGCCGAGCTCTGGTTCGAGAACCAGGCGGCACGTGACCAATTTGCCGAGTCGCCTGCGACGAAACAGCTGCTCGCCGATGGTACCACGTTCATCGGCCGCGAAATTGATTTCCTAGCCGAGGAGGTCGTCATCATTCCCGTGAAAGGATAAGTCTTTACCATTGGAGTCAGTGGAGTTGCCCCGTTAAACCGGACAAGCACCCTCTCGCCACTGATGTCGCCGGTGCTGGCCTGCTACGCGACGTTTTCCCGGCCGCAGGTGTCGATCGCGAACACGGCGCGCTCCACCTCGCCGTTCCAGCAGGTGTCACCTGCGCCGGGCGAAGCGGCAGCCGGACCCATCACACCCTTGCAGCGGCTGGGCAAGGCTATTCGGCTCTCGCAACCGCCATGCGGCAGTCACACCTCTATCCCGAGTAGACCAGCTGGCCGGACGCAGATGTGGCATGCACCGAGCCACAGGTTCCGATATCGAGACTTACGCCTTGATATCCGAACCTATGGGGCTAATGTGCTTGGGAGTGAGGAAAGCCGAGCCATGGCCAGAGCAGCTTGTCAGAGCGCACACCGATACCCCCTGACGTCCATCCTTAGCACGGATGCCGGGGTTCGGATCGTGAGGGAGTTGGCGCGTCATGGCGGCCAGCTTTCTGCTCCGGATCTCGTCCGCCGCACCGGTCTTGCCAAGGCGAGCGTCGCGCGGGGTTTGGAAGTGCTGAAGGAAGTCGGCATCATCGAGACAGCTGGAACAGGCCGGAGCGTGCTTTACCGCGTGCGGCAGGCCCACCCGTTGGCTCCGGCTCTCTCCGCGCTGTTCGACGCGGAGGAGGAGCGCTTTCGGGCCATTCTGGACAGCGCGAAAAGCGCGGCGGCGGCCGCTGGATCTGGCATGGTGGCGCTCTGGCTGTTCGGCAGCGTGGCACGTGGCCAAGACCGGGCCGATAGCGACCTCGACTTGGCGCTCGTGGCCGAGCCTCAGGCATTGCCTTCGGTGGCCGACAAACTCCGGGACGGGCTGGTTGCGCCAGGCGAGAAGATGGGTTTCACCCCCTCGGTGGTGGCGTTGGGAACCGATGATGTCGTCAGGCTAGCGGCCGAGCGCGACCCGTGGTGGATCGCCGTCATCAGGGACGCCGTCCCTCTGATTGGTGCGTGTCCCGAGGATTTGGCTTCCAGGCTTACGCGCGCGGCGGGCACGGCAGTCGCCGCGTGACCAGGAAAGGAACGGCGAAGAGAGTCGATGCCACGTTCGCGGTCAGGCGCCTGAAGTTCGGGCGGGCATACCTGAATGCAGCCGGAAACGAGGTCTTGCTGACGGCCCCCGGGGACATCGGCAACCCTGCGATATCGCAGATCGTCAACGCGGCGATCGCGTTCACTGACGCCCTGACGGCGACCTATGCGGGACGCACGAACCAACGGGACCACGCTGCGGCAGTAGAGGCGCTGCGCGACGCTCTCGACAATCGCTTGCCGAATGCTCAGGAGACCAATCTCCGTCGTATTCTCGGGGGCTTCTGCCCTTTGTCGTTCACCAGCGTGCTCGGGGCGGAGTAAAGCTAGATCGGAGGGCGACCGTTGACTGGATGGGCGAGTTCCACAAGGCGTAACTGCTGGAGAATCGTGACCAGCTTCCAGGAGACGTCCGGCACTCGTTGACAAAAGTCCCTGCCAAGCCAGGATACCTTCGTCCCACGACGGGGCATGATCTCTGGTCAAGTCAAGGCTCGAAGGTCTGCTATTCGGGAGACTGCCAACCACGCTTAGCGGGCTTTTCAGTCGGCGTGGCGGGCGTTCATAAGCCCGAGGCCACTGCAAGGTGACTTATCCTACGTCGGCGTTACGGCCAGGTTGAGCAGCGCGTTCTCGAGCTGGTTTGGGTCGACCAGCGAACTCCATAGCCCGCCCGCGGTGACTATCTCGAGCGCGATATCAGGGCCCATAGTGCGGCGGACGACTCCATGCGGTATTGAGTGCAGCTGAAGGTCATTCTCCGCAGAAGAGAGGTCGTCAAGCAGCACAACCGTGCACCGGCGGCCCGGAAAAGAAATGCTTCCCGTTTGTAGTCCCAGAATGTGTAAACCGGGCCGGTCGGGTGGCGGGCGCGGATCGCGTCCGTCCAGCCCTGGTCGAGCAGCCGACGAAAGGCGGCCCAACTCGCGGGCTGCAAGAGCGCGTCCTTCGCCCACGACTTCGTCGGGTAGATGTCGGCCTCCGTGGCACAACGTTGCAGTGGCCTGCAAGCACGACAGGAATGCCCATCCCTAGCAGTCCGGATGCTTGCTCGATCAGACGCTCGAACCGGGCCAACTCGTAGGCGAACTTCGGGCCTGGCCGCGGATTGCCATTCGGCAGGTAAATGCAGTGATCAGCAATCCCTCGACCGCGCTCCGATATCTCGGCTCTGGGTGTCCGATGGATCAACCGGCAGGCGGCGTCTAGTCAGCACGGGATCGGTGCCCCGCGCCAGGAATTGCCACGCCCTTCCAAGTCTTCTGCCCGCGCCGAGGCGGCGCAGGCGCGGTCTGAACGCGGTTCGTCGCCAATCAGGTCGTCGGTCCTATCCTTTCTCGTGCCCCGTCCCTCGCTCTTGGGAGCAGCGGCGGACGGAACCGCCATTGAACGCAGAACTCCGGAGGATCCCGCGGCCGAAACAGGAGCGAGGTCCGAGCCACCATGTCGCGCACGTGAACCGTGATGATGACTGCGAGTGGTGCGAGATCGCGTGAAGCGGCGAGTTGACCGAGGAGATGAAGCGGGAGGAGGGCTGGAAGGTAAACGCGCTTCTACACGAGGTCATCGCGAGGAGGCTGCGGGTGCGGCGACCGAACCGCCGGAGTGACATTCCAACAACTTTTCGTTTCAGCGAAGTGCAAACCGCTCGAATTTGCCAAGCCCAGGCTGCGCGCACCTTTTCTAACCGTCAGCACCGAACCGCAAGTCGCGAAGCCCAGTGGCGGCGTCGCCAGTCCGGTCACTTCCGCCGGAGGTTAGCCCGCCTCATTCCGGTGGTGCCCGCCAGCAGCCTCGAGCGCGATGGCTGAGAATTGGGGCGATCCAACACGGAGTGCGCCATGGCAATCAGTCCCCGCGCGGCTGCCGGAAACCCGGATCGGTCAGCGTCAATCGCCAATGCGATAAGCCTGTCCGACAGCACGAGCGGGCTCGCGAGCAACTCCGAGCCATTGATGGAAGCAGACATGATGGAGCTTTTCTTCCGAGCAGACATATGTCTGAGATAGGCCACGTCGCATTGCTGAACCCCTAACGAAGCGCGGTTCAGAGCCTAAAAGTTCGCAGGGCGCCAGCGGGCCAGCGAAATTTAGATTTAAGGTTCGGTCACATTTGGCGGCTACTCTTTCCATGGCCGCCTGGAACCCCGGAAGACGAACCCCGGCTCTCACGACGTTGGGTGCGAGGAGAGGGTCGTCCGCTCCGAAGCGGTCTGTGTCAGAGGGCTATTCGCGAGAGGAGCCCCTCTGCGATTTCTCTTGAAGTCCCAATCCAACATCGCAGGCGATCAGGCACGTGAAACCTTGTCGGTTGGTCAAAGAAGCATCGGTGCCACAATACCGTGTCTACCTGTTAGACATTCGGAACGGGTTCGTCGCCTGTGACGATTTGCCGTGCGTCACGGATGAAGAGGCGCTCGCCCGGGCCGCTGACCTGCTCGTTCACAATCCCAGTGCTGAGGTATGGGACGGGGTCAGATTCGTCGTCAAGGTTGTCCCGAACACGGCGGCTCGGCCGACAATAAACTAAACTATTCGCGGTTGAAGAGACGGCGATGTCAGCACCTTCATCACTTGCAATCTATTCCGCAACTGACGGCAATGCGTGGAGGTTCGCCGTCAGCAGCACGAATTAGCGGCACCAGATGCTGCCTCAAGGGGGGCGGTGAACCTGGCCCGTGATTTCAATGTGCGACGAGGTTTGAGATCGCGTCGGGCAATCCACTGAGGACCGTGCCTGCGAGAATTCAGGTGGTCCCCATGACAGACAAGGTCAGACCCCCAGTATGCGCAAGTTTGAGTTGTTCGGCCTGCTCGCGGTCTCCTCTTTCCCGGGCTCCGATCTCAGCGGAAAGCTTGTCGGCTTGCTCCGAAAACATTCGCTGGCTGTCCGATGCAACATGCTCCACCCGTTCCTTTAACTTCTTCTGGTTGCCCTCCAGCGCAGCGATCCGATCTTCGAGAGTGAGCATTGGCGCGTGGCCCTCGATCGTCAGTGATCCGCTGCCTACAGAAGTGCTTGACGATATTCCAGTTAAATGGATCGTTTGTGTCGGTAGGCCCGCGACGATTTCCCGGACCCAAGCTCGTCCATGATCCAGCAGACCTGGGAGACCGAACTCCTTTCGGGTCTGCCGAATACCCAGCGCCACAGTGGCCACACCAGCGAGCTGCAAAGCTGCCCCAGCTTGGACAACACGACGATCAATAGGGTTGAGTTGTATCCAGATCACGGCGACGAGCAGGACGACGCCGGTCAGGAATACATTCGAGCGGGAGAGCAGAGCGGAGCATATGGTCTTGAGCCGGTGCGACATCATGCGTTTGATCACCATTACTCCTGGTGTGGGGTGGGTTGCCGCATGACGCCGACCGTCCATGGCGTTCACAAAGCCTCGACTTCAGGGCTTCGGGAAGGAGACATCGGAACTCGCGGCTTGTATGCTGGCGAGCTGGCTGAGTCGTGCTAACCGTTGTTGACGTGACGGCTGGGAAGATCGAGAGGCTCACCAAGCGCCTGCTCGACGAGGTGCCGGTCGAGCCGACGAGCCCCGCCTGATAACGGTGCCCGGCGTTGGCCCGCTCACCGCATTGGCATTCCGTCCACGATCGACCAGCCGAGCCGTTTCGAAGGTCGCGCGATCTCGGCGCCCATCTCGGCCTGACGCCGCGGTGCTATCAGTCTGGCGAGAGCGACGTGCAGGGCCGCATCAGCCGGTGCGGGCGACAAGCTCGCCCACACCGCACTCTACGAAGCGGCTCACTCGCTGCTGATCCGCAGCACGAATAATCGTCGTCTCTGCGAGTCTGGGGCATGAACGTCGCCAAACGGCGAGGCATGGCGCGCGCTCGCGTCGCGGTGGCCCGCAAGCTGTCGGTGATCCTGCATCGCATGTGGGCCGATAGCAGCGAGTTCCGCTGAGGTAAGCAGCCCGTAGCACCCATGGCCGCCGCATGAGGAGAGGAGTTCAAGTTTCCACCTGACAAGGCGGATGCCGCGTCGTTCCCGTGGGGAGGATGGCGAGGTGATTCCGCTGAGAGTCCGGAGCCGGAGGGTAGCGACGCTCCGAAGGTCGCGGGAGAGATTCTAGGCGCCTCGCCTTCCTGACCCCACTATGCGACGGCCACGCGCGGACCGCGCACAGAAGCGAGTGACTCGCGGGAATGACTTGAGGCGAGAAGGAACTCTACGAAATCCGGGCTTGCCATGCCGAGTTGATTCGCGGCAACCCAGTCAATGCAGGGCCGCTCGCGCGCTCGGATCAAAATCTCACTCTGCGGGGTTGTCGCGGTCGAGCCGGATGACCCCGACCCCGTGCGTGGCCGAAAGAACTCGGACTTCGAGCATGGCGCCTCGGTCGATCTCGCCCGCTGCCATATACTCGAGGTTTGCCTAGGACGAGCTTGGAGCATTTTAATCTGTGCGTTACGCCTCACCACATTGCGTTCGACGGTTCGACACGAACGATCCTCAGGAGATGAATTCCGCTGATCGGAGATGCGGCCTTGGCAGATAGGTGCCGATGCTCTATGTTCCCTGTTCGTTCACTGAGGTGCCGCATTGGCTCAAACTTCCGATATCGAATGGACCGACGCTACGTGGAACCCTGTACGCGGGCTGCACGAAGATCAGCCCAGGCTGCGACAACTGCTACGCCGAGACCTTCGCCGAGCGGTTCCGCGGCGTGCCCGGCCACCCCTACGAGCAGGGCTTCGACCTGCGCCTGCGGCCGGAAGCCGGCCGAGCCGCTGCGGTGGCGAAAGCCGCGCAGTGATCTTCGTGAACTCGATGAGCGACCTGTTCCACAAGGATGTCCCGCCCGACTTGGTCGGCCGCGTTTTCGACGTGATGCGAGTTGGCGGACTGGCACACGTTCCAGGTGCTGACCAAGCGGAGTTCGCTAAAATGCGCGACTTCGTCAACCACCGCTATAGGCTGAAGCCAGTCCCTGCCCACATCTGGCTAGGCGTCTCCGTTGAGCACAGGCCAGGCGGTCTCGCGGTGAAACACCTGCAATCCACGAACGCGGGGATCCGGTTCTTGTCTGTTGAACCCCTAATTGGCGACGTGGGCAAGTTTTCACTGGAGGGGATCCACTGGGTCATCGCGGGCGGCGAGTCCGGACCCGCGGCCAGGCCGATGAAGCCCGAGTGGGCAGCACAAATTCGCGACATGTGCGTTGCCCAACACGTGCCCTTCTTCTTTAAGCAGTGGGGCGCTTACGGAGCCGACGGCCAACGACGGTCAAAAAAGGGGAATGGCCGATTGCTGGACGGCCGCACATGGGATCAGCTACCAAGCCACAAAGGCAACAAGCCGGTTCACGTTACGAGGACAGATGAGCAACGGCCGGTATGAATGGGGCACTCAAGCACCTCTTCCAATGCTCCTCGACCACAGCAAGGCGAAGCACGGGATCTATCGTGAATACCTGAAGCGGTATGTGCGCGAACTCACCCAGGACATCCGGATATGCCACCTGCGGCTCAATGTCGTCGACGGGTTCGCCGGAGGGGGCATCTACATGCCCGAGCGGGGGACTGAGCCATACTATGGCTCCCCTATTATTTTTCTCGAGGTCATGCGGGACATGCAGGCCGAAGGACAAGCCGCCGGACAAGCCCGTTCTTGCTCGACTACCGCGTCCACTTAGTCGATCCGAACCTCGGAGCGCACGAGACGCTCGCCCGAACTCTCGCCGAGAGGGGCTTCGGCCACCTCGTCGGAGAGCGGGTGTTCCTCCACCAGCGGACGTTCGAAGATGCGCTTCCGTCATTGCTGAAAGACGTGAAAGGGCATGGATCGACCATCTTCGCGCTCGACCAGTTCGGCTACACGGCTGTTCCGTTCGACCTGTTGAGACAGATTTTTGCCACGCTCTCCAAGCCGGAAGTCATTCTGACGTTCGTGTACGACCAGCTAGTCGACCTGGATTTAGCAGTATGATCGATTAAACGATGCCCTCGGCAAGCTTGGTGTTGGCGGAGTGCACAGGGATGAATACGAGGCGGCGATGGCCCTTCCGGGCGGCCGTGAGTTTTTTATAGAGCGAACACTGCACAGAACTTTTTTGTCATTCGCGAAATATTTCACGCCATTCTTCGTTATGAGCCGCGGCAGCAACATGGCCTATTGGCTCGTCCACCTTTCGGTTCACGCCAAGGCGCGGCATGTCATGACGAGACTTCATTGGGAGTTGCAGAACAGCTTTGCGCATTTTGGCGGCCCTGGATACAACATGCTCGGCTACGACCCGGACGACCCGCCGAACGGCATGCAAGCCTACTGTTTCGATGATGACGCTCTGACTCGGCCCTGTGGCAGATGCAAAACGATTTGCCTCCGATTGTCCATGGGTATCCTGATGGGGTTGAGCTCTGGCGATTGTTTGAGGACACGGCCAATGATTTACCCGGTGACGCAGAGGTGCTCAAGCAGGCGGTAATCAGCTTGGCTGAGCTTGGCGGATTGGAGATCCGCACACCAGGCGGCGGTGAGAAGCGCTCGCTAGCCACCCTGAGGCTCACCGACTGTGTCCGGACCCCACGGCAACCGACCCTGTTTTTGCCAGGACGACCGGCACCGCCATTTGCCCGACAGCCCAATCGTCTGTCGAGCACGAGCGTCAGCGACGAACGACCGAAGGGCAGGCGGTAAATTGAAGTGGGTCGGGCCGCAGAACAGCTGCGCATGCGGTTGTCGAGATCGCGTGCACAGGCCCCTCGTCCGGCAACACGTCCATGGACTTGAGCAAGCCGCAGGCATACCATCAGCCATGTCGGCAATCCTGGGCGGCCGATGCCGCCTTTGTGACGTTCCCGTCAGGCCCATCGCCGCGAAGCGAGAGATGGGGCAGAGCCCGGTTTCTGATGATTAACGGGCCAAAACCATTGTCAGACCAGCCGCCAGCACTGAAGGTCATCAAGACGCCGCGGTTCGCTGACGGGATCACCGTAGCCGAGCTGAGGAAGCAATCCTTGCCTGTGCAGAAGGAAACCATGACCGTGTGGTTCCTGGCGCACCATGTCCCTGCCACGGAAACCTACTTCGGTTTCGGGGAAGCTGCCCCACAGTCCGGTAAGTCCTGAGAACCTCGCCGCTTGGGCGTCTCCCGCTGGATCAAGGTCCACGGATAGGCGGAATTGACGAAGGCACCTGGTGTTCAACGGCGGGCGGTCGACGGAGCTGCTCCGGAAGGTCTTCGATGCGGGCGTGGGGCCCGCACCCATCGAAGAGGTCGCCGCGATATTCGAAGGCCTCTGGGAGGTGAAGCCGGACGGGCCGGGCACCGACCTGAATGTGCCCGTTATCGTCTCCGACGAGATGGCCGTGGCGGCTCTAGAAGACTTGGCGGCGGAGGTCCGGAAGCGGGCACCTGAGCACGGCGGTATCGGGCACAACGGGCCTCCTCACGAAAATGCCACCCTGATCCCCAGTGACCGCGTCAGCATCCTACGGGCTACGGAGGATGCCAAGTTGGCGGTGCTCTCCAAGGATCAGATGGGTATCCAAGCTGGGCTCTGGATGTCATCAAGCCGATCATGGTCAAACTCGGCAATGGCATTCTCACCCAAGTGAATAACTTGTTCACCAAGTTCACGGGGACCCTCGGTGTTGCGGGAGCAGTGTTGCTGATCGGCTGGGTAGGCGACGAGATCGGTATCTGGAGCAAGGCGCAGGTGGCTGCCTGGCTGCTCACCCATCTTGCCAAGGGGCTGGGCGGTGGCCGAGGATAAACCGCATTACCGGATCTGGGTGCCCGTGGCCGCTGCGCAGGATGCCTTCGCATACTGGGGCGTCACGGCCACCCGGCCCTACATGCGAGCCTTGGCCGCACTCGGCGACTGGCACGCGGCTCAGGGCGACAACGAGGCGCTCTCGAGCTCTACAAGGAGTTGTTGTCCATGACGCCGTGGGCAGCCAAGGAATTCGACATCGGGTGGCGGAGTTGGAGCAGGGGGCGGAGACGCCGGGGTTGTGAGCTCGGGGTCGCCCGTCACCGAGTGCTGTCTGTCGGTTCCTGGACAGCCGTGTCACCGCCTCACACGGGAGATTAAGGGCTTGGCGGCCCGGATCCGACCATAGGCAGTCACAGATTTAAGCCATGTACTCCAATAGCCGTCGCCCTGGAGCCATATCATGTCGTCGCGCTAAGGTTATAATAGGCCCAATCTCCAGCTGCCGTGCGCAATTACGTCTTCTGTCTTGCATAAAGGATCCTCATGCTGATCAGGAGTCCAACTTGCTGAGAAGCCGGAAGAAAGTAATGCGGATCGCCAACCGAGCCAAAGATCTCCCTCGCAGTTTGAAAGCCTTGTCCCTGGGAGAGGAGATGGGCGACTACGAATTCATGGCCGACGTCATTGCCGACCTCGACGAGGCGGGGAACCTACCCGAGCCGGGCTCACACGAGGCTGAGCTGCTTGCAAATTACCGTGGAAAAACCTCCAAGGCGCTGGAGTTCCAGGCCCAAACAGGGGAGAGCCTCTTGAAGGAAGATCACCCACTCAACATCGTCGCCGCCTTCCTTATGGATGAAATCGCTAAGGACGAGCTATAGTTCTTGTGTAATTTCTCTTCGACGCTTCGAGCGGGGCAACTGCTTCATCCTTGTCTTTGAAGAGACACGGACGGAATTTGCCTTTGGCTTTGAAAAAGAAAACTCGTTTCTGCTGTCCCCCTGCGGTGGGGGTGCTTGAGGCCCCACAAGACAGGGACCACACGGACCACCCCTCATCGCCATCCAAGGACTCCTCACGCTGCGCGGGCATCCCGAAAGGGAATTCGTCCGGAGCCGTTAGGAGACCGGCCGCACGAGGGATTACGTCGTCGCTCGCCAGGACGGCAAGAGCCCGGTCTCGGGAAGGATGTGGCCCCGATGTCCATCCTTTAGTCTCGCGGACGAACCAGAATGGCCATCGAGAGCGGGCTGTCGGGATGATCGACCCCGTCGGGGTCGGTGGGGATCGGAAGGCCGGGATATATGCTCATGCTGGCCCATATAGGGTCCACTGCCTCTCTTCGGCTCGGCGCCCGTTCTCGCCTCCTCGTCCGCTCACCAAAATTTCGTGTCGACCGGAACGCGTCCTCATCGAAGTGACCGAACCAGCGATCCGGCGCGTCGCCCAGGATGAGCAGCGACGAAGTCGTATTGGTCGGAGAAAACCGCCATCTCCTTGAACTCCTCTCGCAGGTCTTCAGGAAAACCGGTTCGCTGGATCTCGCCCAAGGGATGAAGCCCTCCTCGTGAAACGATCAGAGGACGGCGCGGTGCTCCGTTTCAAGAGGCATCAACAACAAGGCTAATCCGACGCTTAGGCTTGACGGTCCCAGATCACTGCACGCTCGAGAGTTGAATTTTGCGTGACCACAAGCATTCCTAGTAATATTGCTTGATTTCTATTTTATGTGGACTGAAAGTTAAGAAGATCACGAAAATTCAGAATGGAGGTGCTAGGATGGATCGGTCAATACGACAGGCCAACTTGTCTTCGGAGCAAGTCAGCCTCTTGCTCGCCATAGAGCAGGCCGAAGGCGAAGGGCGGTGGTGCGCTGTCGCGGTCCAACTCAGCGAGTTGAGGACTTATGCGGGCGCGATTGCGCTCCGGTCCGGAGACTGGATCAATGCTCACGTCAGTGACGTCACCCGGCGCCTGGACGCGCATTTGGCGCGGTATGGAGTGCAGTGGCCGGAACTGACCAAGGCCCATTTGCGCACCCTTAACGCCATCGACATGAATGAGGAACGTGGCAACTGGAGCGGTGTCCGATCTTGGGTTGAGCACCCGATCTTCCGCGTCATGGAAATGTCAAGAACAGACTCTCTGCTCGAGCACTTGAGATGCGTCCGCGAGCGCCTCGCCTGTGCGGACATCCATGAGGAACAGCATGGCACAGGCAGCCTCTTACTGCATAGCCATCCCGCCTACGTCTACAGGCGAAAGCACAAAGCGCACCTGGAGAAAATTAGGGCGAACCTGCGACAACCAGCATTGGCTTAAGGGCCGCCGCCCGGAGCGGTCGGGCTATCCGGTTTGATCTCACTCCAGACGTCTTCCGCTGCCAGCGGTGGCGAGAAGCTCCCGTCGGCGTCCTCGACAATGTAAGCGATCGTACCATCCCGGCGACGGACAGGCCAGATTGTCGAGTTGACCGGCGGTATCATGTCCTGGTGGTCGTGAGTGCCAAGCGCAGAATCCTCATCCCCTACTCGATCGATCGGATCGTCTGGGCTTGGCTTCCCAGCAGGCCATAAAGGTGGCAACGACTTACCACCTTGATCTCGACTTTTGTTTACTGCCGCGTTGTATTCCGACGTGTCATCGTCTACCGCATCTAGCGCCTCATCATCGGTCCCATAGCCGCCTAACAAATAACCGCTCGGTCCTCTGGCGAACCAACACCGCTTGGGTGGAATTGCACAGAATCAAGAAGCACAGACCATATACGGTCTCTTTGTTCATCAGGCACCGAACCCATTCGATCTTCCTAATGTCGTCATCCGAGTCATTTGGCGATCGGTCACCGAACCGGGCTTACACAGCCGCATCAAAGATTTCAAGTGCTGCAAACCGGCCTGGCCCGCGCTCAAGAAACCCGATAATCCGGCGAGCCGCCACCAAGCTGGCCAACAGGTGCTCGTTCGAGCGCATTTGTCGCTGAACCGCCGTTGAAGCTCTCGACAAAACCCGTTCTGCTTCGGCTTTACCCGGTGCGCTGGCGAGTGCGTCGGAGACGAACTCCATCGCTCCCGAACTCCTGCTCGTCTGCGGCGACGTAATCTGGGCAGAAGGCGAAGATCTTGAGGAGGAGCGCTGGCGCGGCAAGGCGGTCTGCGCTAGCGGGGGCGTGATGTCTTCGGTCTGCGAGGGTTCGGGGTGCTGCACCTCAACCCGTGCCGGGAGACGCCCGATGGCCGAGATGAGCCATGCACCGCCGCCGTCCACCGAAGCAGTGATCAACTCTATTCCCCGAGGGGTGGTGACGAGTCTATTCCCTAGTGACCGACTATATTCCTTAGTGACCAAGATTGATCCCAAGTGACGGAGATTAATCCCAAGTGACCGAGATTATTAGTTTGAGCCACTTGGGCGGGACGCATCGAGGTGCTGGCGCCAACCGACCTGCTGTCGCTCATCAACCATTTCCGCGGCACCCAGGTGCTCGCCTCGCCCGAGCCGGCGGGCGCCGCCGAGGTTCCCGCCGGTCCCGACCTCGCCGAGGTGAAGGGCATGGAGACCGCCCGCCGCGCGCTGGAGATCGCCGCGGCCGGCGGCCACAACCTGCTGCTGATCGGCCCGCCGGGCGCCGGCAAGTCGATGCTCGCCGCCCGCCTGCCCGCGCTGCTGCCCGACCTCACGCCGCGCGAGGCGCTGGAGGTCAGCATGATCCACAGCGTCGCCGGGATGCTCGACGGCGGCCGGCTGGTGATGCGCCCGCCCTATCGCGAGCCGCACCACAGCGCCTCCCAGGCGGCGCTCACCGGCGGCGGCCAGCGGGCGCGGCCGGGGGAGGTGTCGCTGGCGCATCGCGGCGTGCTGTTCCTCGACGAGCTGCCGGAGTTCCCCAAGCAGGCGCTGGAGGCGTTGCGCCAGCCGATGGAGTCCGGCCGCACCACCGTCTCGCGCGCCACCGCGCACGTCACCTACCCGGCGCGCTTCCAGCTCATCGCCGCGATGAACCCGTGCCGCTGCGGCTATCTCGGCGACGCGGCGCGCGAGTGCGGCCGCGCGCCCCGCTGCGGCGAGGACTATCAGAACCGCATCAGCGGGCCGCTGCTGGATCGCATCGATCTCACCGTGGAAGTCCAGCCGGCCTCGGCGGCCGAACTCGCCCGCGCGCCGCCCGGCGAGTGCAGCGAGGTCGTCGCCGCTCGCGTCCGCCGCGCGCGCGAAGCCCAGCGCGGCCGCTACGGCGACGACGGGCCGGCAAGCAACGCCGAGGCCGAGGCCCGCGACCTCGCCGTCGCGGGCGAGGCGCAGGATCTCGCCGAAAAGGCGATGGAGCGTCTGCGCCTGTCCCCGCGCGGCTACACCCGCACCCTCCGCGTCGCCCGCACCATCGCCGACCTCGCCGGCGCGGACACCGTGCGGCGTCAGGATGTCGCCGAGGCATTGGCGTTTCGCCACCGGATGCCGGGGCGCTCGGGTTAGCCGGCAACCCCCTCGCCAACCCTCTCCCCCAAGGGAGGGCTTTCTTCTTCCTCTCCCTCTGGGCTTGGGCCGCGAAGCGGATCAAGGCCGGGGTGAGGGTTGCGCGCCTCAATCCTTCGGCAGCATCGGCCGGCCTTCATGCGCGACCAGCAGATCGTGCATGTCGTTGGCGTGCTCCTCCTCCTTGCGCAGGATCCCTTCGATCATCACCCGAGTGGAGGGATCGTGCTCGTCGAAGAAGCGGATCAGCTCGCGATAGTGCTCGACCGCGATGCGCTCGGCGACCAGGTTCTCGCGGATCATGTCGACCAGGTTCTCGCCCTCCGCGTATTGCGAGGCGGAGCGGGTCGCGAGGCCCTCGGGATTGAAGTTGGGCTTGCCGCCCAGCTGGTTGATCCGCTCGGCCACCTCCATCACGTGCTGCTGCTCCTCGGCCGCGTGCTCGGCGAACTCCGCCCTCACGCTGTCGCTCGAAATGCCGGTCGCGGCGACGGAATGCATCGTGTAGCGCAGCACGCAGACGATCTCGGTCGCCAGCACGGATTGCAGGATGTCGATCGTCTGCTTGACGTCCCCGCCATAGTCCTGCGTCACCGCGCCCTTCTCCAGGTTCTGGCGCGCCCGCTCTCGCAGCGTCTTCACGTCGGTCAAGAACGGCTTGGCGGGCGTCTTGCCCGTGGTGGGGGACTGGCTCATGGCGGTCTCCGGTTGGTGGTCGCACACAGGAACGCACCGAATGACGTCGGGCGGCAACCCCGGTTCCGGCGAATGTCAGCCTTCATCGCGGAATGCGTCGGCGATCCGCCTGACCGCACCCGCCGCATCGACCACCAGCACGTCAAACCGCACGCCGGCGGCACCCCAGCCGGGATGGTCGGCCAGCAGGCACCCGGCGGCGGCGATCAGCCGCGCTCGCTGCCGGGCGGAGAGCGCCTCGGCCGCCTCGCCGAGCGTCGGGCGGGCCTTCACCTCGACGATGGCGAGCAGGCCCGCCTTCTCGGCCACCGCGTCCACCTCGCCGGCTTTGGTGCGCAGCCGGCGGCCGAGCACGGTCCAGCCATCCGCCTCCAGCGCCGCACAGGCCACCGCCTCGGCGTCGATGCCGCGCCCGTACGAAAGGCCGCCGAGTTGCCGCCTTGTTGCCATCCCCGAGGTTCACCGATCCGTCGCGCCGCTGCAACATGGCGGCGACCCGGAGAGCGCCGCATGTCCCGCCTCGTCGTCCTGCTGCTCCTGCTCCTGCCGGCCCTGCCCCATCGCGTCGCGGCGGAGACCGCACCGCCCGTCGCGATGGTCGCGGCGGCCGATCCGCTGGCGGTCTCGGCGGGGCTCGCCATCCTCAAGGCCGGCGGCAACGCGATGGACGCGGCGGTCGCCGTGCAGATGGTGCTCGGCGTGGTGGAGCCGCAATCCTCCGGGCTCGGCGGTGGCGCCTTCCTGCTCCACTACGATGCCGCGAGCGGCCGGGTGACGAGCTGGGACGGGCGGGAGACCGCGCCCGCCGCCGCGCGCCCCGACCTGTTCCTCGACCCCGACGGCAATCCGATGCCGTTCCGCGAGGCGGTGCTCGGCGGCCGTGCCGTGGGCGTCCCCGGCACCGCGCGGATGCTCGAGGCGGCGCACCGGGCGCATGGCAAGCTGCCGTGGGCGGACCTGATCGCGCCCGCGATCCGGCTCGCGGACGAGGGCTTTCCCGTTTCCCAGCGCCTCGCCCACGACATCGCCGCCAACACGGACCGGGTGCGACGCCAGCCGGCGGCGCGGGCCTATTTCCTCGCCCCGGACGGGGCGCCGCTCGCCGCCGGCACGATGCTGCGCAACCAGCCGCTCGCCGACACGCTGCGCGCGGTGGCCGCCGAGGGCGCCGACGCGCTGAACCGGGGCGCCATCGCCGCCGATATTTCCGCCGCCGTTCGCGCCGATCCCAACCCAGGCTCGATGACCCCGGACGATCTTGCCCGATACGCGCCGAAGCAGCGCCCGCCGGTATGCGGCCCGTATCGCGGGCACACGATCTGCGGCATGGGGCCGCCCTCCTCCGGCGGGGTCGCCGTGCTGCAGATCCTCGGCGTGCTCGCGCATTTCGACCTGCCGCACATGCCGCCGGCCGGCGCCGACGCGGCACAGGCGCTCGTGGAGGCCGAGCGGCTGGCCTATGCCGACCGGGCCCGCTACCTCGCGGACACCGACTTCGTGCCGGTGCCCGTGGCCGGCCTCATCGCGTCCGACTACCTCGCCATCCGCGCCCAGGCGATCGACCTCGACCACGCGATCCCGCTGCCGCGCGCCGGCAACCCGCTCTGGTCCTCGGCGCCGCCCGCCCTCGCCCCGCAACCGGCCCAGGCGGAGCACGGCACCAGCGACGTGGCGATCGTCGACGCGGCGGGCAACGCCGTTTCGCTGACGACGACCATCGAGGGCGAATTCGGCACCGGCCTGATGGTGCGCGGCTTCGTGCTCAACAACGAGCTGACCGATTTCTCCTTCCGTCCCGAGATCGACGGGCGGCTGGTGGCGAACCGGGTGCAGCCCGGCAAGCGCCCGCGCAGCGCGATGGCGCCGACCCTGGTGTTCGATCACCGGGGAAAACTCGAACTCGTGCTCGGCTCGGCCGGCGGAGCCCGCATCATCGACTATGTGGCGCAGGCGCTGGTGCAGATGCTCGACTGGCATCGCACCCCGGCGCAGGCGCTCGCCGCACCGCACGTGCTCAGCACGGGCGACGCGGTGGAGCTTGAGGCCGATACGCCGGCCGCGCTGCTCGGCTCGGCGCTGGCAGCGCGTGGCCAGAAAGTCGTTGTCCGGCCGCTCCTGTCCGGCTCGGCGGCAATCGCGATCACGCCGGAGGGCCTAGCGGGCGCTGCCGACCCACGACGCGAGGGCGTCGCCCTCGGGGAGTAGCGAATTGTTCCGATCTATCCGCCAGCCTATCCGGGAAGCCGCTCGAAGGTTCGTAGGCCATCCGCGATCTGATGGAAGCTTTGCTTGTCGATCGTATAGATCGCCATGTCGGGGCCGCCGAAGAGGGATGGTTCGTCGAGCGTGCCCACCTTGACGATGACGGCAGGGAATCGTTGTGGACGGGTCACGACATGCGTGCCGCACTCGGGGCAGAATTCCCGTGTCACGGGCCGTTCGAGGTCTTTGCGCGCGAATTCCTTCGGCGTGCCCTTGGTGTAGGTGAAGCCCGCGACCGGCATCGCAATGAACACGTTGGGCGAGCCGCCGGTGATGTATTGGCATTCCCGGCAATGGCATTGCCCCTTCATCATCGGCTCGCCCTCCGCCTCGTAACGCACGCCGCCGCAATAGCATCCGCCTTCCAACCGCATGAAACCCTCCGTGCCTGCCCGTCGCGGCGCGATCCGCCGGGGCTGTGTGCTGTCCGGCAGAGAGCGTAGAGACTCGCTTGTCCACTTGTCGAATGCGTTTCCCTCAACGCCCTCCCCACTCGGCCCGCGTAGGGCGGACTTCAGTCCGCCATCTTACCTCCCACGCGGCGGCGCCTCGATCGGCGCGCAATTGGTGCGGCCCGAAGCCAGGCAGTCCTGCATCTGTGCGGACTGGCGCAGCCGGCCAATCACGAACACCACCACGACGATGATCAGCACGACCACGACGAGGGCGGCCAGCGCGCTGCGGCGCGAGCTCGGTTCGGGGTCGTCGCTCATGGAGCCTCGCGCCCTTCCTCGACCGCGTGGCAGGCGACCAGCACGTCGGCCGCCCGCGTATACTCCGGTCGTTCCTCGCGGCAGCGCGCGTTGGCGAGCGGGCAGCGGGGATGGAATGGGCAGCCGGGCGGCGGGTCGATCGGGCTTGGCACCTCGCCGGCGACGGGGATCCTCCGCTGTCCCACCATGTCGAGATCGGGGATCGCGGCGAGCAGCATCCGCGTGTAGGGGTGGCGCGGCGTGGAAAAGATCGCCTCGGCGGGACCGCTCTCGACGATGCGGCCGAGATACATCACCGCCGAGCCGGTCCGACATGTGCCGCACCACGGCGAGGTTGTGGCTGATGAACAGGTAGGTCAGCCCAAGCCGCTGCTGCAAATCCTTCATCAGGTTGAGGATCTGCGCCTGCACCGAGACGTCGAGCGCGCTGGTCGGCTCGTCGCAGACCAGGAACTCGGGCTCGCTCGACAGCGCGCGCGCGATCGAGATGCGCTGGCGCTGGCCGCCGCTGAACTCGTGCGGGAATTTTTCCCCGTCGGCCGGCGCCGAGCCCGACCTGGCGCAGCAGCTCGCCCACCCGGTCGCCGATGTCGTCGCGTCCCGGACAGCAGGCCGAAGGCGCGCAGCGGCTCGGCCACGATGTCGCGCACCCGCCAGCGCGGGTTGAGCGAGGCGTACGGGTCCTGGAAGATCATGTTCATCCGCCGCCGCAGCGCCGGCTGCGCGCGCGCGGCCGACAGGCTCTGCCCCTCGAAGCGGATTTCTCCCGCAGTCGGCGGGAACAGCCCGACCACGAGACGCGCCACGGTGGACTTGCCGCAGCCGCTCTCGCCGACCAGCGACAGCGTGGCGCCGCGCGTGATTGCGAATGAAACCTCGTCCACCGCGCGCAGGCTCAGGCGCGGCTCGCGCGCCAGCACCCGTTGCAGCCACGGGCGCGACACGTCGAACACCCGCGACACCGCGCTGCGCTTCGAGCATCGGCGCGTCAGACATGCGCGGCCCTGTCGTGCAGCCAGCACGCGGCGCGCGTCGCGCCGGCGTCCAGCAGCTCCGGCCGCTCGATCCGGCACCGCGCGAAAACGTGCGGGCAGCGCGGGTTGAAGGCGCAGCCCGGCGGGATAGCGGTCAGGCGCGGCATCGCCCCGTCGATCTGCCGCAGCCGCTCCACCCTGCGCTCGATCCACGGAATGCTGCCCATCAGCCCTTCCGTGTAGGGATGCGCCGGCTGCTTCACCACGGCGCGCACCGGGCCGATCTCGGCGATGCGCCCGGCATACATCACCGCGACCCGGTCGGCGGTCTCGGCGATCACGCCCATGTCGTGCGTCACCAGCATCACCGCCGTGCCGTGGTCGCGGGTGAGCCGCTTCAGCAGCTCGATGATCTGCGCCTGGATCGAGACGTCGAGCGCCGTGGTCGGCTCGTCGGCGATCACCAGGCGCGGCTCGGCGCAGAGGGCGAGCGCGATCACCACGCGCTGGCGCATCCCGCCGGAGAACTCGTGCGGATAGGCGTCGACCCGCTGCGCCGCCGCCGGAATGCCGACCCGTTCGAGCCACGCGACGGCGCGGCGGCGCGCATCGGCGTCGCTCAGGCGCAGATGCGTCTGCATCGTCTCGGTCAGTTGGCGGCCCACGGGATAGACCGGATCGAGCGTGGTCAGCGGGTCCTGGAAGATCGCGCCGATCTGCCGGCCGCGGATCTCGCCGCATCCGCGCCGGCGAGAGATTGTCGATCCGCTTGCCGTCGAGCAGCACGCGGCCGCCGGCGATGCGGCCGGGCGGCTCCAGCAGGCCGATGATCGCCGCCCCGGTCAGCGACTTGCCGGCGCCGCTCTCGCCGACCACGCCCAGCACCTCGCCCGGCTCGATGGCGAAGGAGATCTGGTCGAGCGCGCGCAGCACGCCGCGCCGCGTCGGGAACTCGACGCTCAGCTCCTCGACCTCCAGCAGCGCCATCAGCGCAGCCGCGGATTGAGGGCGTCGCGCAGCCAGTCGCCCAGCAGATTGATCGACAGCACCATCAGCACCAGCGCGACGCCCGGAAAGATCGTCACCCACCACTCGCCGCTGAACAGGAAGTCGTTGCCGATGCGGATGAGCGTGCCGAGCGAGGGCTGCGTCACCGGCAGGCCGACGCCGAGGAAGGACAACGTCGCCTCGTCGAGGATCGCGAGGCCGAGCGTGAGCGTGGCGATCACCAGCACCGGGCCGAGCACGTTCGGCAGGATGTGCGTCGCCATGATCCGCAGCCGCGAAAGCCCGATGACGCGCGCCGCCATCACGTAGTCGCGGTTGCGCTCGACCAGGGTGGAGCCGCGCACGGTGCGGGCGAATTGCGGCCAGCGGGCGATGCCGATGGCGAGGATGATGACGTAGATCTCGAGCTGCTCGTGCATGCCCTTGGGCAAGGCCGCGCGGACCACGCCGTCCACCAGCAGCGCGATCAGGATGGCCGGGAAGGTGAGCTGGACGTCGGCGATGCGCATCAGCACCGCATCGACCGTGCCGCCGGCGTAGCCCGCGACCAGTCCGATCGCGACGCCGACGACGCTGGCGAACACGATGGACGCGACGCCGACCAGCAGGCTGATCCGCATCCCGTACATGATGCCCGACAGCACGTCGCGCCCCTGGTCGTCGGTGCCGAGCGGATAGGTCCACTCCCCGTCGGGCGGCGAGCAGCGGCGGGCGGAAGCTGTCCATCAGGTTGAGGCTGGCGAGATCGAACGGATTATGCGGCGCGATCAGCGGCGCCAAGGCGGCGGCGAGGATGCAGATGGCGACGACCAGCAACGAGACGACGGCCACCGGCGAGCGGCTGAACGATAGCACGAAATCGCTGTCGGCGAAGCGCGCCAGGGCTCGCGGCGCAGCTCGTCATCGCGTGGCAGCGGCGCCGCGCGCCGCTCGATGCGCAGGCGGGGATCGACCGCGTAGTACAGCAGATCGACGACCAGATTGATGGCGACGAACAGCACCGCGATCAGCAGCAGATAGGCGGACATCACCGGGATGTCGGCGACCGCGATCGACTGGATCAGCAGCAGCCCCACGCCGGGCCACTGGAACACCGTCTCGGTGACGATCGAGAACGCCACGACGAGGCCGAACTGCAATCCGACGATGGTGATGACGGGCACCAGCGTGTTGCGCAGCGCGTGGCCGAAATTCACCGCCCGGTCGGAGAGGCCGCGCGCGCGGGCGAACTTGATGTAGTCGGTGCGCAGCACCTCCAGCATCTCGGCGCGCACCAGGCGCATGATCAGCGTCATCTGGAACAGCCCGAGCGTGATCGCCGGCAGGATCAGCGCCTTGAGGCCGGAGACCGTGAGGAAGCCGGTGCTCCACCAGCCGAGATGCACCACGTCGCCGCGCCCGAAGCTCGGCAGCCAGCCCAGCATCACGCTGAACACCAGGATCAGCAGGATGCCGATGAGGAAGGTCGGCAGCGACACGCCGACCAGGCTGAACGCGAGGAACAGCCGCGACGAGACGGCGTTGCGATAGATCCCGGTGTAGACGCCCATCGGCACCCCGACCAGCAGCGCCAGCACCGAGGCGGTCGCCGAGAGTTCCAGCGTGGCCGGCAGCCGCTCGGCGATCAGCCCGGCGACCGGGCGGGCGAGGCGGTAGCTGATGCCGAAATCGCCATGCAGCGCCGCCCAGATGAAATGCGCGTACTGCACGAAGAAGGGCTGGTCGAGGCCGAGCGAGTGGATCAGCGCCTGGCGCTGCGCCTCGGTGTAGTCCTGGCCGAGCATGGTCACGACCGGATCGCCCACGAAGGCGAACATCGCGAAGGCGATGAACCCGACCACCAGCAGGACCGGGACGGCCTGCAGGATGCGGGAGAGGATGAAAGCGCCCATGTCGTCGCGAACAGCTTTACGGCAGGCGCATGGCCGCCGCCAAGTGCTTGCCGTTCAGTGCTTGCCGTTCAGGGACAAGTGCTTGCCGTCAGGGATGGGGCTCCCCCGCTGGCGCCGCCGGGGGGCGCGCCCACTCGTTCACCAGGGCTGAAGCCGACCCCGAGCAGCACCGGGCCGAGAAAGATCCCGAGCAGCCCGAAGGCCAGCACCCCGCCCAGCACGCCGAGCACGGTGAGCAGGAACGGCAGCTTGCGCGCCGCGCGCGAGGATCCAGGGCTGCATCACGTGGTCGGTGCCGGTGATCACCACGACGCCGTAGACGGCGAGGAAGATCCCCTTGCCGGTGGCGCCGATGCTCAGCAGCCAGATACCCGCCGGGATCCACACCAGCGGCGCGCCGATCGGCAGCACCGAGAGGAAGCCGGCCACCACCGCCAGCAGCACGGCGCCGCGGCACGCCGCACGACCCACAGGCCGAAGGCGGTCAGCACGCCCTGCACGATCGCGGTGCCCAGGATGCCGTAGACGGTGCCGCGCACGGTCGCGCCCGGTCACCTCGATCAGCCGCTCGGCCTGGTCGCCGGCGATGCGCCGCATGACGCCTGCAGCCGCTCGGCGATCGGCTCGCCGTAGAGATAGAAGAAGAAGGCGATGAACAGCGCCAGCAGGAACAGCACCACGCCGTTGGCGATGCCGAGCAGCAGGCTGAAGCCGCCCTCGGCCAGCATGCCGAAATAGGGCCGGAAGACGCCTCGACATCGCCGTGATGTCGGCGGCCCAGTGGTTCCACAGGTCGCCGAGCATCGGGCCGAACAGCGGGATCGCGTACGAGCCAGCCGGGCGCTGCCGGCAGGCCGGCCTGCAGCGCGCTCTGCGACCAGGCTGCGCGAGGTGGTCCACGTCGCTCGGCGCTGCTCGGGCGCGGCGAGCGCCAGCGGCAGCACGATCACCACCGCGGTCAGCAGCACCATGATCGCGGCCGCCGCCGGCTGGCCGACGCGCAGCCGCAGGCGCAGCCACTCGAACAGCGGCCAGGTGGTGAACACCAGGATGCCGGCCCACAGGATCGCCGAGAAGAACGGATACAGCACCAGCACGCAGCCGACGGCGATGCCGCCCAGCAGCAGCCCCATCAGGATGCGTTCGGCGAGCATCGCCCGGTCCGCGCATGTCCGGCTCGGCATCCCTCGCGCTGACCGCGGCCGCCGGTCGCCTGCCGTGCCTTGCCGGCCGCGGCTGGTCAAGCGCACCCCTCGACTGTAGCCTCCGGCCGAGCCGCAGGGGAGGAACCGCCGATGCCGCGCCTGTGCCGCCAACCTGTCGATGATGTTCAACGAGGTGCCGTTCCTCGATCGCTTCGCCGCAGCGCGGCAAGGCCGGGTTCGAGGCGGTCGAGTTCCTGTTTCCCTACGATTTTCCCGCCGCCGACATCCGCAAGCGGCTGGACGCCAACGGGCTGACCCAGGCGCTGTTCAACATGCCCGCCCGGCGACTGGGCGGCCGGCGAGCGCGGCCTCGCCAGCCTGCCCGGCCGCACCGCAGGAGTTCCGCGACGGCATCAAGCAGGCGCTCGACTACGCCGCCGCCCTCGACTGCAAGCTGGTCCACTGCATGGCCGGGATCGCGCCCGCGGGCGTCGCTCGTGGTGACCGCGGCCAGCCTGCTACGCCGCCAACCTCGCCTGGGCCGGCGAGCAGGCGAAGGCGGCCGGCGTGAAGCTCGGTGATCGAGCCGATCAACCACCGCGACATGCCCGGCTTCCTCCTGCACACCGAGGCGCAGGGCGCGGCCGTCGTCGAGGCGATCGGGCGCGACCGGCTCGGGCTGCAGTTCGACGTCTACCACTGCCAGATCACCGAGGGCGACGTCACCAAGCGCATGGAGGCGTTCATGCCGGTGATCGCGCACATGCAGATCGCCGACGTGCCCGCGCGCAACGAGCCCGGCACCGGCGAGATCGGCTGGGAGTTCGTGTTCCGCCGGATCGACGAGCTCGGCTACCAGGGCTGGGTCGGCTGCGAGTACCGCCCCGCCGGCGGACACGCGTCGCAGGGCTGGCCTGGCGTCGAGCGGTTCGGCGTCTGACGCGAGAGATAGGGGAAAGCGACATGAAGATCGGATTTCGTCGGCCTCGGCATCATGGGCCGCCCGATGGCGCTGAACCTCAAGAAGGCCGGGCACGAGCTGATCGTGCCCGAGCGCAACAGCCTCACCGACGAGATCCGCGCCGCCGCCGAGGTGCTGGCCGACCCGCAGAGCGGTCGCCGCAAAGGCCGAGATCGTGATCCTGATGGTGCCCGACACGCCCGACGTCGAGCAGGTGCTGTTCGGCGCGCACGGGCGTCGCCGCGGGGCTGACGCAAGGGGCACGCTGGTGATCGACATGTCCTCGATCAGCCCGATCGCCACCAAGGAGTTCGCCAAGCGGATCAACGCGCTGGGCTGCGACTACCTCGACGCGCCGGTCTCCGGCGGCGAGGTCGGCGCCAAGCAGGCGACGCTGACCATCATGGTCGGCGGCCCCGCCGCGGCCTTCGCGCGCGCGCAGCCGCTGTTCGAGACGATGGGCAAGAACATCACCCATGTCGGCGAGGCGAACGGCGCCGGCCAGACCTGCAAGGTCGCCAACCAGATCATCGTGGCGCTGAACATCCAGGCGGTGGCCGAGGCGCTGGTGTTCGCCGCCAAGGCCGGCGCCGATCCGGCGCAAGGTGCGCCAGCGCGCTGATGGGCGGCTTCGCCTCCTCGCGCGTCCTGGAGGTGCATGGCGAGCGGATGCTCAAGCGCACCTTCGATCCCGGCTTCCGCATCCGGCTGCACCAGAAGGACCTCAACCTCGCGCTGTCCGCGGCGCGCGAGCTCGGCGTGGCGCTGCCGAACACCGCGATCGCGCAGCAGATGTTCGCCTCCTGCGCGGCGCATGGCGGGGCGGAGCTCGACCACTCGGCGCTGGTCCAGGCGATCGAGGGGCTGGCCGGCTGTACCGAGATCCGCGAAGAAGGCGAGGTCCGAGCGCCGACTCCGAGCAGAGTCGCGGGCATCACGATCTCCGTCGCGGGATTCCGGAATTGCGCGGCGATGACTGCCATGAGTTGAACGATCTTAGCTCGCGATTCTGAGACATCGCGCAGGAACTCGGCCCTGAGGAGCGTGCGCTGTCCGTAGCCGCACCGGACGAGGCAATAGGGCTGACGACACGATGCGCTTCACCGAAATCGGCCAGCAGCTGCGGGCCTACCGGCTCGAATCCGGCCTGCGCGCGGAGGAGATCGCGGCGCGGCTCGGCGTCTCGCGCGCCGCGCTGTATCGCTACGAGAAGGGCGAGGTGATCAAGCTCGACACGATCAAGCGGCTGGCCGAGCTGCTGAAGATCTCGCCGCTGTCGCTGCTCGGCATCGGCGTCGAATACTACAACCGCCCGATCGGCTATTTCGAGCGGCTGCGCCAGGTCGAGGAGACCGCCGACCAGATCCTGCAGGTCGCACGGCCCGCTCTGCTACCTCACCACCTCGGACGCCTACGACGCGGCGCTCGGCCGAGGCGTTCGAGGAGGCCGCCGAGCAGGCCGGCGCGAGCGCGCCAGCGATGCGCGGCGATGGCCGAGCAGGTGCTGGGCATCCTGGCCGCCCGCAAGCGCATGTACGCCATGCGGCGGCCGGGCATCATCGCCATGATCGCCGGCCTCCGCGATCCAGCGCTTCCTGGAGGCCGGCGTGGCCGGCGCGCTGCCGCTGTCCGACCGGCTGCGGCGGATCTGCCGCCAGGTGGCGGCGACCGAGGTGGAGAACATCGCCGACCTGATGGAAGCCGAGCCGATGGGCCTGCAATTCGGCCTGCTGACCGGCCGCCGAGCCCAGCCGCGTCGTTCACAGATCCTGCGCGCGCGCGACCGGGCGAGCCTGGCGATCAACCCGTTCCAGCCCGACACGCACCCGAGCGGACAGACCGGCGTCGCCATGATCACCGGCGCCGACGAGGCGATCGCCGCGCACCAGCGCGTGGCCGAGGCGAACTGGCGGGAGGCGATCAAGGGCGCCGCCGGCGCGGCCCGGCTCCGCCAGCTTCTGCGCAGCTGCGCGGCGAGGCGTAGCCGCACGGCCGAGGCGCGCCCTTGGCCCGCCGGGGCGCGGCCCTCGATTCCGGGCCGCGATGGCTCCGCCGGACGATCCTGCGCCGCTGCCGCACGCCATCCCGACCTCGACCTCGCTCGATCCGAGCGACGCGTCTGGAACGGCCGCTTTCCGCTCCAGCTGGTCCGCTTCCGCCACCGCCGGTTCGACGGCGCGCTGTCCGGCGAGCGCACCTGGGAGCTGTGGCGGCGCGGGCGCGCCGCGGCGGTGCTGCCCTACGATCCGATCGCCGACGCCGTGGTGCTGATCGAGCAGTTCCGCCTGCCCGCCCTGGCCGCCGGCCTCGATCCGGTGCATGGTCGAGGTGCCGGCCGGCCTGTGCGACGCCGGCGAGGACCCGGCCGGCGACCATCGCGTCCGCGAGGCGCGCGAGGAGATGGGGCTGGAGCTCGACCGCGCTGGAGCGGATCGGCGATTTCCTGCTCACGCCGGGCGGCTGCGACGAGCGCGGCGCGATCTTCGCCGGCCGAGGTGCGCGCGCCGGCGGCCGACGCGGACGGGCTCGCCGGCTACGCCGGGCTGGCCGCCGAGCACGAGGACATCCGGGTGCGCGTCTGGCCCGCCGACGCGGCCATCGAGGCGGCGCTGGCGGGCGGCTTCCCGAACTCGGTCACCGCGCATCGCGCTGCTCTGGCTGGCCGCCCGCCGCGACTGGCTGCGCGCGCACTGGAGCGGCGCATGACCGAACGGCTGTTCCTGCAGCGAGCCCGGCTCGCGCGAGCGTCGCCGCGACGGTGCTCGCCAGCGGACCCGGAGGGCGTCGTGCTCGACCGCACCGTGTTCTATGCCCGCTCGCGGCGGCCAGCCGGGCGATACCGGCGTGCTGCGCTGGGACGGCGGCGAGATGCCGATCGCCGACACGCTCAAGGGCGAGGGCGAGGCGATCCTGCACGTGCCGGCGCCGGACGCCGCGCTGCCGCCGCCGGGCGACGACGGTGGAGGCGGCGCTCGACTGGCCGCGCCGGCGAGCGGCTGATGCGCATGCACACCAGCGCTGCATCTGCTGTGCAGCCTGATCCCCGGCGCCGCCGTCACCGGCGGCCAGATCGGCGCGGACCGCTCGCGGCTCGATTTCGACCTGCCCGACCCGCCGGCGCAAGCGAGACGCTCGAGGACCGGGCTGAACGCGCTGATCGCGGCGGACCATCCGGTCAGCGCCGAATGGGTGGACGAGGCGGTGCTGGACGCCAATCCCGGCCTGGTGCGCACGCTCTCGGTCAAGCCGCCGCGCGGCGCCGGGCGCGTCCGGCTGGTCCGCATCGGCGCGGGCGAGCGCGCCGGTCGACCTGCAGCCCTGCGGCGGCACGCATGTCGCGCGCACCGGCGAGATCGGCCGCATGCGCGTGCTGAAGATCGAGAACAAGGGCCGGCAGAACCGGCGCATCGCCATCGCGGCCGACTCAGGCCGACTGAGGAGAGGCGATGCATGGAACCGCTGGTCAGCACGGACTGGCTGGCCGCCGAGCTGGGCAAGCCGGACCTGGTGGTGTTCGACGCCACGATATACCTGCCGAACGAGCCAAGGACGGCCGCACGGAATTCCTGCGCGGCCCACATTCCCGGCGCGCGCTTCTTCGACATCGACGAGATCGCCGACCCGGACACCGACCTGCCGCACATGGTCCCCGCCCCCGGCCGCTTCGCCCGGCTGATCGGCGCGATGGGCGTCTCCAACGACAGCGCGCGTGGTGTTCTACGACCAGAAGGGCCTGTCCTCGGCGGCGCGCGGCTGGTGGCTGATGGGGCTGTTCGGCCACGACCGCGCGGCGGTGCTGGATGGCGGGCTGCCGAAATGGCTGCGCGAGGGCCGGCCCGACCGAGACCGGCGAGCCGCCGCCGCCGCAGCCCGGCCGACGTTCACGCCCAGATTTCCGCGCCGCCCGGCTGCGCGGCATCGGCGACATGCTGCGCAATCTCGAACGTCCCGCGCGGAACTGGTGCTGGACGCCCGCGCCGCCGGCCGCTTCACCGGCACAGCGCCGGAGCCGCGGCCGGGCATGCGCGGCGGCCACATCCCCGGCTAGCCGCAACCTGCCCTACACCGAGCTGCTCGCCGCCGGACCAGACCTTCCTGCCGCCCGACGCGCTGCGCGCCCGGTTCGCCCGGCGCAGGCGTGGACGGCACCCGCCCGGTGGTGACCAGCTGCGGCTCCGGCGTCACCGCCTGCATCCTCACGCTCGGCCTGGCCCTCGCCGGCCTGCCGCCGGGCGCGGTGTACGACGGGTCCTGGACCGAATGGGGCGGCCGCGCCGACACGCCGGTGGAGAGCTGAGCGGATGGCCGACGATACCGCACAGACGAAGCCGCGGCACTTCCGACACCCGCCTGTCGCATGCCGGCCGCGCCGGCACGCGCGTGCATGGGCTTCGTCAATCCGCCGCTGCTGCGCGGCTCCACGGTGCTGCTACCCGTCCTGGCCGAGCGCCGCGCCTCGGCAGACCAAGCGGCTCGACCAGGCGCTGGTCTACGGCATCATGGGCACGCAGACGCATTTCGCGCTGGAGGACATGGTCGCCGAGATCGAGGGCGGCACGCGCTGCCAGATCGTCTCCTCGGGCCTCGCCGCCGTCACCGCGCCGCTGCTCGCCTTTCTCAAGGCCGGCGACCACTGCCTGATGCCGGACAGCGTCTATGGCCCGGCGCGCAATTTCTGCGACGCGCATGCTGCGCGGCTCGGCGTCGAGACGACCTACTACCGGCCCGACCATCGACGAGCCCGGCTGGCCGCGCTGATGCGGCCGAACACCAAGGTGGTCTATACCGGAGAGCCCCGGCAGCCACACCTTCGAGGTGCAGGACGTGCCCGCCCTCGCCGCGCGTCGCGCATGCGCGCGGCGCCAAGGTGCTGATGGACAACACCTGGGGCATCCATTTCTTCCAGCCGTTCCGCGCACGGCGTCGACGTGTCGATCCAGGCGCTGACGAAATACGTCGGCGGCCATTCGGACGTGCTGCTCGGCAGCGTCACCACCAACAGCGACGACGGATTGGGAGCGGGTGCGCGGCACCGGCGCTGCGCTCGGCCAGTACGCCAGTCCCGACGATTGCTGGCTGGCGCTGCGCGGGCTGCGCACGCTCGGCGTGCGGCTGGACGCAGCAGATGCAGGCCGGGCTCACGTGGCGCGCTGGCTCGCCGACGCGGCCGGAGGTGAAGCAGGTGCTGCACCCGGCGCTGCCCGGCGCGCCCGGCCACGCGCTCTGGAAGCGCGATTTCACCGGCGCCGTGCAGCCTGTTCGGCGTGGTGTTCCGGCCCGAATTCAGCACCGAGGCCGACCGATCGCCATGATCGACGGCGCTGGAGCTGTTCGGCATCGGCGCGTCCTGGGGCGGCTTTGAGAGCCTCGCGCTGCCGACCACCGGCTCGTCACCCGCATCGGCGGCGGTCGGGCGAATTTCGGCGGCCCGGCGGTGCGCGCTGCATATCGGGCTGGAGGATCCCGCCGACCTGATCGCCGACCTGGAGCAGGGCCTAGTGGCGCTCCGCGACGCACCGGGACTGAGTCCGGCGCGGGCGCAGGCGTCGCACAAGCCCTCCGCCTCGATCGTCGCGCCGGCTCACGCTAAACCCGGCCCGCCGCGCCGCCTCGGCCAGCGCGTCGGCGGTGCCGCGATCCTCGATTTCGGTCACCCGCCCGCAGCCGCGGCAGATCAGGAACTGCGCGGCGTGGCCTCGTGCTCATGGGCGACGCAGCCGACGAAGGCCGACAGGCGTTCCAGGCGGTGGATCAGCCCGTGCTCCAGCAGGAAATCGAGCGCGCGATAGACCGTCGGCGGCGCGGCGCCGCGGCGGGTCGGGCGCAGCCGATCGAGCAGCTCGTAGGCGCCCGCGGGCCGCCGGCGTCTCCAGGATCAGGCCCAGCACCTGGCGGCGCAGATCGGTCAGCCGCGCGCCGCGCGCCCGCAGATGCGGCCGGCGCGGTCCAGCAATGTCTCGGTCTGAGGCGAGAACCGGCCCGCCTCCATCCCTCTCTCCTTTTAGCGATCATGTCTCACACCCCAAAATAGCATCCATGAGCGAACATGCCACAGAGCCGGCCAACGCACCGCGCTTGGCCGCGCATCGCGTTCGACGCCGACGGCCTGGTGCCCGCCATCGCCCAGCAGCACGACACCGGCGAGGTGCTGATGCTGGCCTGGATGAACCGCGAGGCCGTGGCCGAGACCCTGGCCACCGGCCGGGTCTGCTACTTCAGCCGCAGCCGGGGCCGGTTGTGGCGCAAGGGCGAGACCTCCGGCCAGGTGCAGCGGCTGGTCGAGCTGCGCGTCGATTGCGACGGCGACACGCTGCTGCTGCTGGTCGAGCAGACCGGCGTCGCCTGCCACACCGGGCGCCGCTCCTGCTTCTTCCGCGCGGCGCGCGACGGCGCGCTGGTGGAGATCGCCGCGCCCGAGATCGCACCCGAGGCGCTGTACGGGGCACGCTCCTGACGCTGATCTACCTGGTCGCCGGGGAGGCCAGCGGCGACGTGCTCGGCGCACGCCTGATGGATGCGCTCTCCACGCTGCGGCCGGAGCTGCGCTTCGCCGGGATCGGCGGCGACGGAGATGGCGCGGCGCGGCCTTGCGAGCCTGTTCCCGATGCAGGAGCTGGCGCTGATGGGCCTGCTGGAGGTCGTCCCGCGCCTGCGCCACCTCAACCGCCGCCTGCGCGAGACAAGCGAGGACATTGCCCGGCAGCGCCCGGCGGTGGTGGTGACGATCGACAGCCCCGGTTTCACGCTGCGCGTGCTGCAGGCGATCCGCCCGCTCGGCATCCTGCGCGCCCACTACGTCGCCCCGCAGGTCTGGGCCTGGCGGGAGGGGCGGGTGAAGCACTATCCGGGACGTGGGAGACGCTGCTATGCCTGCTGCCCTTCGAGCCGGCCTTCTTCGCCCGCCACGACCTGCCCGCCACCTTCGTCGGCCACCCGGTGCTGGAAAGCGGCGCTGACCGGGGCGACGGCGCACGGTTCCGTGCCACGCACGGCATTCCGCCCGAGGCCAAGACTACTGACCGTCATGCCGGGCAGCCGCCGCACCGAGGTGAGCCGCCTGCTGCCGATCCTCGGAGCGACGTTGCAGCGTCTTGCCCCCAGGATCCCCGGCCTGGTTCCCGTGGTGCCCGTCGCAGCCCCCGTCGCACGCAGCGTGCTCGCCGCGACCTCCGGCTGGCCGGTGCGGCCGGTGATCGTGACCGAGACTGGCGGAAAAGCACGACGCCTTCGCCGCCAGCACCGCCGCGCTCACCAAATCGGGCACCTCTACCCTGGAACTCGCCCTGGCCGGGGTGCCGATGGTGGTCGCCTACCGGGTCAACCCGCTGACCGCGATGGTGGCGCGGCGGCTGCTGAAGGTGCGCTACGCCTCGCTGCTCAACCTGCTCTCCGGGGAGGAGATCGTTCCCGAGCTGCTGCAGCAGGACTGCACGCCGGACCGGCTGGCCGCCACATTGGAGCCGCTACTTCGCGGCGAGGCCGCCGCCGACGCCCAGCGCCAGGGTTTCCGCCCGGTGCTTGACGCGCTGCGCCCGCCGGCGGGCACGCCGTCAGGCGCCGCCGCGCGTGCCGTCCTCGCGTTGCTGGATCAGCCCTGACGCCACCGCCCGCGCGCGGCTCGCTTCCATCGAGTCCATCACCGCCAGCGCCGCCGCCAGCGCCCGGCGTCCGGCCGCGGCATCGACCAGCACCGGCGCGCCGTCCAGCACCGAGGCGACGAACGCCGCGTGCTCGGCCGCCAGCGCGTCCCGGTCCTCCCAGGAGACGTCCTCCGCGCCGAAATCGCCGATGCCGGGGATCGGCTTGCCGCGCCCGCGGCCGATCAACGTCAGCCGCCGCGCGGCGAAATCCACCGCCAGATAGCCTTCCGCGGCAAAAATCCGCATCCGCCGCTCGGTGCGGAAGGAGATGCGGCTGGCCGTGATGGTCGTCACGCAGCCATTGGCGAAACGCACGCGGGCGTTGGCGATGTCCTCGTGCGAGCTCGCCACCGCGGCGCCCACCGCGTCCACGCTCTCGATCGGGCTGTCCACCAGCGAAAGGATCAGGTCGAGGTCGTGGATCATCAGGTCGAGGATTACCGAGACGTCGGTGCCGCGCTGCTTGAAGGGCGCGATCCGGGTGGCCTCGATGTAGAGCGGCCGGCCCATCCGGCCCTCGACCACGCCGTGCGCCGCCGAGAAGCGTTCGAGATGGCCCACCTGCAGCACCAGCCGCCGCTCGGCCGCCAGCGCCGCGAGCTCGTCCGCCTGCGCCAAGGTCGCGGCGATCGGCTTCTCGACGAGCACGTGCCGCCCCGCCCGCAACGCGGCGGCGGCGAGTGCGTGATGCTGCTCGGCAGGCGCCGCCACCACCAGCGCGTCGCACGCGGCCAGCAGCGGCGCGAAGCTCATCGACGGCGCGCCGGCCTCCCAGCCGACCGTCTTGGCCCGCTCCTCGTCGGGATCGTGGACGCCGACCAGCTCGGCCCGCGCCGAGGCCGCGACCTTGAGCGCGTGGTATCGCCCGAAATGCCCGGCGCCGGCGATCCCGATGCGCAATCGTTCGCTGCGGCATGGCCGCTCTCCTTCGCGGCGAGAGTTATCAGCCGCCGGCCGATTCCGCCACACGCTCGAGCACGGGGTTGCGACGCCCGGCTTGCAAGGCGGGGGGCGGATCGCCATTCTCCGCGCCCACTCGGCCGCCAGCCCATCCGCTGGCGCCGGGACGACACGCGGCCCGATCGCGCCGCTGGGAGCTGCCTGCCCGTCATGATGTTCTTCAGCCGCCTGAAGACCGCGCTCGTTCTCGGCGCCTGCCTGCTTGGCTTCCTGCTCTGCATCCCGAACCTCGTCGCCGCACCGGCCTCCTGGCTGCCGTGGCGCACCGTGCATCTCGGCCTCGATCTGCGCGGCGGCAGCTACCTGCTGCTCGAGGTGGACATGAAGGCGGTGGTCAAGGAACGGCTGAACGGGCTGCTCGACGCGGTGCGGCAGGCGCTGCGGCCGGGCAACATCTTCTATCAGACGCTCACCGCGCAGCCCGACCAGAACCGCATCCTGCTGCGCCTGCGCGACCCCGGCCGGCTCGAGGACGCGCTCGCCGCGATCCGCCCCCTGGCGGCGTCGGAGGGCCCGACGAACCGGCCGGACATCGACCTCGCCTCCACCCCCGACGGGCAGATCACGCTGACCCTGTCGCCGGTCGCGCTCAATGAACGGGCGACCTCCGCGGTGCAGCAATCCATCGAGATCGTGCGCCGGCGCATCGACGAGACCGGCGTGGCCGACCCGCAGATCACGCGGCAGGGCGAGCAGCGGATCGTGGTCCAGCTCCCCGGCATCGAGGATCCCGAACCGGATCAAGGAGCTGCTCGGCAAGACCGCGCACATGACCTTCCAGCTGGTCGACGAGAACGCCAATCCGGCCACCGGCGGTCCGCCGCCGCCGGGCGACGAGTTCCTGCCGATGCAGAACCAGCCCAACCAGAAGATCGCGGTGCGCCGCCGCGTCGACGTGGACGGCGGCGACCTGACCGACGCGCGCGCCGGCTCCAACCCGCAGACCGGCGACTGGGTGGTGAATTTCACCTTCAACTCGGTGGGCGCGCGGCGCTTCGCCGACATCACGCGCGCGAACGTCAACCGCCGCTTCGCCATCGTGCTGGACAACCAGGTGATCAGCGCGCCGGTGATCCGCGAACCGATCACCGCCGGGCGCGGTCAGATCAGCGGCAACTTCAACGCGCAATCGGCCAACGATCTGGCGGTGCTGCTGCGCGCCGGCGCGCTGCCCGCGCCGCTCACCGTCATCGAGGAGCGCAGCGTCGGGCCCGAGCTCGGTGCCGACTCGATCCGCGCCGGCGCCTTCTCGCTGGCCGTCGGCTTCCTGCTGGTGATCGGCTTCATGGGCACGTTCTATGGGCTGTTCGGCTGGTTCGCGAACCTCGCCCTGGTGGTCAACCTGGTCCTGATGATGGCCGTCCTGTCGCTGCTGGAGGCGACGCTGACCCTGCCGGGCATGGCGGGGATCCTGCTGACGCTCGGCATGGCGGTCGATGCCAACATCCTGATCAACGAGCGCATCCGCGAGGAGTACAAGCTCGGGCGCCCGCCGCTGGCGGCGCTGGAGGCCGGCTTCTCGCGCGCCTACTCGACGATCTTCGACACCAACACGACCGCCTTCCTCGCCCATGTGATGCTGTTCGTGTTCGGCACCGGGCCGGTGCGCGGGTTTGCCGTCACCATCACCGTCGGCATCGCCACGACCATGTTCACCGCCTGGCTGCTCACCCGCCTCCTGATCTCGCGCTGGTATGCTTCGACGCGACCCCAGGCCCTTCCCGTCTATTAGCCGCTTCGGGTCTTATCCGCATGTTCATCCGCCCGTTCTTCCGCCTGGTCCCCGACGGCACGCGCATCCACTTCATGCGCGGCCGCTTCATGGGCCTTATCGTCTCGGCCGTGCTGTCCACCGCGTCGATCATCCTGTTCTTCCACCCCGGCCTCAATCTCGGGATCGACTTCTCGGGCGGCATCGTGATGGAGGTACGCACGCCGGGACCGGCCGATTTCAACAAGATCCGCGCGTCGATCGCGGGCGAGCACGTCGGCGAGCAGGGCGTCCAGCGCTTCGGCGCCGATGATCAGGTGCTCATCCGACTGCCCACCGCGCCCAGCGAGGCAGCGACGCAGCAGGAGGTCAACCGGGTGCGCGCGGGGCTCGAGCAGGCGATGCCGGGCACCCGCATCCTGCGCACCGACGCGGTGGGCGCCAGCGTGTCGGCCGAGCTGTTCCGCGACGGATTGCTCGCCCTCGGTATCAGTTTGTTGATCATCCTGGTCTACATCTGGTTCCGCTTCGAGTGGCAGTTCGCCGTCGGCGCGGTGGCGACCCTGATCCTCGACGTGACCAAGGCGATCGGCTTCCTCGCAATCACCCGGATCGACTTCGACCTCGTGATGGTCGCGTCGATCCTGACGATCATCGGCTATTCCACCAACGATAAGGTCGTCGTCTATGACCGGGTGCGCGAGAACCTTCGCAAGTACAAGACGATGCCGCTGCGCGACCTGATCGACCTGTCGATCAACGAGACGCTCAACCGGACCCTCGGCACCTCGTTCACGGTGTTCCTCGCGGCGCTGCCGCTGGCGCTGTTCGGCGGCGCCTCGATCGCCGGGTTCGCCTGGGCGATGCTGTTCGGCATCGTCGTCGGCACCTCGTCCTCCATCTTCATCGCCGCCCCGATCCTGCTGTTCCTCGGCGAGAACCGGCTGCGCCGCGACAACGCCCCGGCCCATGCCCCCAAGACCAAGGCACCCACGGCGGCGCGGCCGTGATCGCCCGGCGCGCGCTGCTGGCCGGGGCTGGCGTCCTCGCCGCCTCGCGCGCCACTCGTGCGGCCGCGCCGCTGATCCTCATCGTCGGGGCCAAGCCGGGCTCCAACTCCGATCGGGTGGCCCGCGCCTTCGCCCCGTTCCTGGAGCGGCACCTGCCGGGCACGTCGATCGAGATCCGCAACGTGCCGGGCGAGGCCGGGCTCGCGGCCTATCACGCGCTAACCGAGGCGACGGCCCAGGGCGCCGTCCTCGGCTGGGCCGGCACCCCCGCGCTGCCCGCCCGCATGGTCGATCACGCCGAGAGCGGGCTGATCGACCGGCTGCGCCTGATCGGGGCGGTCCAGAAGGAGCCGATCGCGTTCGTCTCGCCCGCCAGCAGCCCGGTCTCCACGGCACAGGAACTGATCCACCGCTCCGCCTCCGAGCGCGAGGCGGTGCCGCTCGGAACCCCGCCGGCGGGCAGCCCGCCTCATCTGGCGGCATTGCGGCTGCAAGCCGTCGCCGACACGAAGCTGAACGTCGTGGCATTCCCCTCCTCGTCCGCCGCCCGCCAGGCGGTGCTGGCAGGCAATGTTGCCGCCGCGGCGCTCGGCCTCGGCGATGCCATCGGCGGATTGCGCGACGGCAAGCTGGTCGGGCTGGGCGTCGCCTCGAAGAACCGCAGCGAGGCTTTTCCCGATCTGCCCTCGCTGCACGACATCGGATTGCCGGTCTCGATGACCATTCGCCGCGGTCTCGCGGCACCCGCCGCCCTGCCGCCCGGCGTCGAAGCCCGCTTCGCCGACGCGATGCGAGCCGTGGTGGCCGATCCCGAATTCACCGCACAGGCCGAGCAGTGCGGCTTCTTCGTAGACTGGCTGGCCGGCCCCGACTGGGCGGCGCTGGCGACCAAGGAGCGTGGTGATCTGGCGGCACTCTGGGATGCCGATCCCTGGCTGCCCACTGGTGCGGGCTGAAACGAAGGCAATGTGATGTTCGGCCTGTGATCCGCCGCATACTTTTCCCGCAGATAGTTCTCGTAACGCAAGACGACTCGCAATACGTTGATATACCCTCCGGGCTGTTCGCTCCGGTGTAGGCAACGGGAATCCTGATGCGGTCGACTGGCCTCCACCTTCTGCTGGTCAGCACCAGCCGAGAATGGACCCGCGCCGTGCAAACGGCCGCGGCAAGGATCGGCGCGGGCGCGGTGGAGGCGACCGGGTCCGGCCGGGAGGCGCTGGCCAGGCTGGTCAACACGCCCCGGCCGTACTCGCACGTCCTCGTCCAGCCGAGCTGTTCCGACGGGCTGATCGAGGATCTCCACGGCCTCGCCTCGGGTGAGGTCGGGTCCGACACCAGGCTGCTGCTGCTCGGCGCCCCGGCCACGCCGGCGCCGCGCATTCAGGTGATCGCGCGGGCCAGTCCGCACTCGGTCGGCGCGGCGCTGACCGACGCTGCCGTCGAATGGCCGGATGGCGGACCACCCGGAATGCGACCGCAGGATCTGCGGGACGCGCTCGCGGGCTCCATGATCGAAACCCGATACCAGCCCGTCGCGCGCATGAGCGACGGCGCCTGTGTCGGCCTGGAGGCGCTGGCCCGCCTCAGGCACCCGGCGTACGGGATGCTTGCCCCGACCCATTTCGTGCCGCAGGTGGAGGATGCCGGCCTGGCCGGTCAACTGACCGACGCCGTCGCGCACCACGCGCTGGCCGAACTGTCCCGCCCTGCGCTCGACGGCCGCGATCTGACCATCGCGCTGAATTTCCCGCTCGACATCGTGCTCGTGCCCGAGACGATGGCCCGTCTCGACGCGCAATGCGCCGCCGCCGGGGTTCGCCCCGAGCAGATCATCGTCGAACTCACCGAGAGCCGGCCGGTCGAGGATCTGGCGGCGCTGCGCCGCGCGATCGAGCGCGTGCGGCAGGGCGGCTATGGCCTGGCGATCGACGATCTCGGCCCGTCCGTGCCGCACCAGGCGGCCCTCCTGCACATGCCGTTCACCGCGGTGAAGCTCGACATCGACGTGATCCGGGACATGCACGCCGACGATGGCAGCACCTTCCTGCTCGACACGATCGACACCGCCAAATCACAAGGCATGACGATCATCGCCGAAGGCGTCGAGGACCGCGATACGTGGCGCCGGCTGGAGGCGCGCGGCGTGGACCACGCGCAAGGTTTTCTCATCTCCCGCCCGCTGCCCGCCGCCGCCCTGCCGATCTGGCTCGACGCGTGGACGGGCCGGCGCGCGCAACTGGCTCAGGCGTTGCGCGGCGAGCCCGACCACACCTCCTGATACAGTCCGACGATCTCCGCCTTGTCGGGGATGCGAGGATTGTTCCCCGGACTGCCCGAGGCCAGCGCCTGCTCGGCCATCAGAGCCATCTTGGCGTTCCAGCCCGCCTCGTCGATGCCGTAAGCGCCGGGCGTCGGCACGCCGAGTTCCGCGTTCAGCTCGGCCAGCCCAGTGACCAGTTTGCCCGCCGCGATCGCATCCGAATCGCCGGGCTGGGCGAAGCCGATCCGCCGCGCGGCTTCCGCGTAGCGCGCCTCGGCGCCCACCACGCTGAA
Source organism: uncultured Alphaproteobacteria bacterium (assembly GCA_963799825.1). Classification (GTDB taxonomy): domain Bacteria; phylum Pseudomonadota; class Alphaproteobacteria; order Acetobacterales; family Acetobacteraceae; genus JAFKFI01. Next base: position 225,603 of record CAWCYL010000004.1, on the reverse strand, counting down.
CCGCGTGATCGCCGGCAACAGCATTGCGTTGGACAGCCCGTGCGGCACGTGAAAATGCGCCCCGATCGGCCGCGACATTCCATGCACCAGGGCGACCGAACTGTTGGAGAAGGCTAGGCCGGCCGTGGTCGCGCCGAGCATCATGCCCTCCCGCCCAGCCGGATTGGCAGGCTCGTGATAGGCGGTCCGCAGATGGCGCCCGATCAACCCCATCGCCGCGAGCGCCAGCGCGTCGGAGAACGGATTGGCGCGCCGCGACACATAGGCCTCCAACGCATGGGTCAGGCTGTCGATACCGGTGTCGGCGGTGGTGCGCGGCGGCACCGAGACGGTCAGCTCGTGATCGACGATCGCCGCCAGCGGCAATGCACCGAGGCCGGATATCAGCATCTTCTCGTCGCGCTCGACATCGGTGATGACGGTGAAGCGGGTGCACTCGCTACCCGTCCCCGCGGTGGTCGGGATGGCGATGATCGGCAGCGCGCCGCGATCGGCCTGCGCGGGCGCCTTGTAGTCGCGCATCTTGCCGCCGCCCGCGGCCAGGATCGCGATCGCCTTCGCGGTGTCCATCGGAGAGCCGCCGCCGAAGCCGATCAGGCAGTCGAACGAGCCGCGTCCCAGCTCCGCGACCCCCGCCTCGATCACCGTGTCGGTCGGGTCGGAGACGGTATCGCTGAACACCGAGACCGCGATGCCAGCGTCGGCCAGCGGATCGAGGCAGTGCCGCACCATGCCCGACGAGACCATGAACGGATCGGTCACGACCAACGGCCGCGACAGGTCGAATTTCGCCAGCACCTCCGGCAACTGCCGGACCGCCCCACCTCCCACCAGCATCATGCGCGGCGAAGCGATATTGACGATGCTCATGGACGCCTCCGGCTCGCGACTGTCGTGTGAAGTTGGCACTTCGCGGGCAGCCGGATGATCGACGCCGGCCGGAACCGGGTCAAGCGCACGCCCTGAACTCGCCGCCGCCGTTGAACGTCGGCCCACGGTGCCGTACGGTCCCAGAACAAGCCGGCATCACAAGCTGCGATGGGAAGAAACGCATGACCCTGAAATCCGTGCTCCTGGCCAGCGTGCTCGTGCTTGCGCCGGCGCTCGCGCAAGCCGGCAAGAACGACATCCTGATCGGGCTCGATCAGAAAGCGGTGTTCGAGGCGGACGGCATCCGCTTCGGCGCTGGCGGCGAGGATCAGCTCGTGGTCGTCGACGTGAGCGATCCGGCGAACCCGCGCATCCGGGCGAACCTGAAGCTCGCCAACTCCGTGCTCGGGCCACCCACCAACCTGCAGATCACGCCGGACGGACGGCTGGCCCTGCTCGCCAACTCGGTCGTCACGAAGGAGACCGACGGAAAATGGAGCACGGCACCCGACGACAAGCTGTTCGTGGTCGATCTCGACGCCGATCCACCCAAGCTGATCGACACCGTGACGGTGGGCAAGCAGCCCTCGGGATTCGCGATCTCGCATGACGGCAAGCTGGCGCTGATCGCCAACCGCGCCGGCAAGAGCGTTTCCGTCATCTCGATCGACGGCACCAAGGTCCGCCAGGTGGCCGAGGTGCCGATGGACGACGAGGTCGCGGCGGTCGCCATCACGCCGGACGGCAAGCGCGGCTTCGCCGTCAAGAACCTCGCCAACCGGATCGGCGTGCTGGCGATCGACGGCCAGAAGGTGACGTACGACAAGTCGCAGGACATCCCGGACGGCTACACGCCCTACAACATCGAGGTGACGCCGGACGGACGATACGCCCTCTCGATCAACCAGGGTGGCGGGCTGTCCGGCAATGTCGACACGATGGTCACGATCGACGCCGCCGCCAATCCGCCGCGCGTCATCGACCAGACCGCCGTGGGCGATTCGCCCGAGGGCATGGCCATCGGGTCGAACGGGGTCTGGGTCGCCGTGCCGCTGCTGAAAGGGTCGGCCTCCAAGCACGACCGGTGGTCCTACACCAAGGACGGCAGCCTCGTGCTGCTCAGCCTGAGCTCCGGCGGCAAGTTGCAGGCGGTCAACGAGCTGCCGACCGGCGGCGTGCCCGAGGGGATCACGTTCAGCCCCGACAGCCACTACGTTTACGTTGGCAACTACATCGACAAGAACCTGCAGGTCTACCGCATCGCCGGCGGCAAGCTGACCGACACCGGCAAGACGCTGGCCCTGCCCGGCCAGCCCGCCTCGATGCGCGGGCTGGCGCGGTAGTCTCCCCCTCCCCTTGCGGGGGGGGCTGGGGGGAGGGGTTCAGGACGGGTCGCCGCCCGCGTTGGCAGCAACCCCTCACCCCGACCCTCTCCCACAAGGGGAGAGGGAGAAGAAATCAGTGGATCTCGCCCGACCGCTTGAGCGCGTCGCGCAGCTTGGCGGGGGTAAAATCCTTCGCCAGGCACACGTCGAGAATGACCTTCTCGCGGCGCGCGATCAGATCGATCGCCGCCGGCAGCTTCTTCACGCAATCGGCCGGGATCACCACCGCGCCGTGATAGTCGGCGTGCACCACGTCGTCGTGCCCGACCTGCATCCCGAACACGTTCACCGGCTTGCCGAAATCCACCATGTGGACGTGCGCGTGGCTCGGCCCGACGCGGCCGCCGATCATCTGGAAACCCTGCGCCCAGGCGCCGAGATCGCGGAACGACCCGTTCGTCACGCAGCCGAGCGCGCCGAGCGCCTTGTGCACCGTCGAGTTCACCTCGCCCCAGAACGCGCCGTAGCCGGGCCGGTCGTCGAGATCCTGGATCACCACGACGGTCGGCAGGTCGGACTTGCCCACGTAGTCGTACCAGTCCTCCCGCTTCGCCACCGGGCCGCGCGGCGCCTCCTTGGCGCGGATCATGCCGACGCGCGCGAGGCCGACGATCGGCGGCGCCTTCGGATCGACCGCCACCATCGGCTCGACCGTGAAGCCGACAGCGCGGCGCTCCGGCGCCGCCACTTCAAGAGCGTTGCAGATCGTGGGCGTGTCCCACTTCGTCAGGATTTCGAGATCGGACAGCGTAAACGGCCGCTCTGCCATGATAGTCTCCCGTGGAGGATGCGGCGGGCAGTCTCGCCCGAGCGCATGGAGCACGCAATGCACGCGGGAGGGCCAGTGGGATGACCGTCGCGAAGGGCGGCAAGGCGATCTACGGCGCGCCGCTCGGCATCCTCATGCTCGACGCGCGGTTTCCCCGCATCCGCGGCGACATGGGCAACGCGGGCACCTGGCCGTTCCCCGTGCTGTACCGCGTGGTGCGCGGCGCGAGCCCTGAGCGCGTGGTGCTCGACGCGGCGGCGGGACTGCTCGACGATTTCCTGCGCGCCGCCGCTGGCCTCGTCGCGGACGGAGCGGAAGCCATCACCACCAATTGCGGATTTCTGTCCGTGTTCCAGCGCGAGTTGGCCGCGCATGTGAACGTGCCAGTGGCGACCAGCGCGCTGATGCAGGTGCCGTGGGTGCAGGCGATGCTGCCGCCGGGGCAGCGCGTCGGCGTGATCACCGTCTCCGCCGCCACGCTGACGCCGCGCCATCTCGAAGCGGTCGGCGTGCCGGCGGACACGCCCGTCGCGGGCACCGAGCACGGCCGCGAGTTCTTCCGCGTGCTGATCCGCGCCGAGAAGCAGGACATGGACGTGGCGCTGGCCGCGCAGGACATCCTCGATGCCGGGCGAGACCTGCTCGCCCGGCATCGCGACATTGGCGCCATCGTGCTGGAATGCACCAACATGCCGCCCTACGCCCATCTGCTGCGCGAGGCGTTCGGATTGCCGGTGTTCGACATCTACTCGCTCGTCACCTGGCTGCACGCGGGCCTGCGCCCGCGCGACTTCGCGCCGCTCGCTGGCGCATAACCGATGAGGAGGAGACGATGGCCGAGGAGAGCAACCGCTACGACCTGACCGCCGCGCGCCCGCGCGGCAAGCCGGGGCGCGAGACCCGGCCGACCAGCACCACGATCGACATCCACGCGCACGTCTACAGCCCCGAGGCCGCCGCCTTCGCGGCATCGCATCTCGACGCGAGCAAGACCCCGCTCGGGCGCTTCGCCACGCCGGCCACCGCGGCGCTGAACCGCAAGCAGGAGAGCGAGCGCGCGCGCACCTCCACCGACATGGCGCTGCGGCTCGCCGACATGGACAAGATGGGCATCGACATCCAGGTCGTGACCCCCGCGCCGCCGCAGATCTACACCACGCTGGAACCGGCCGTCGCCATGCAGGCGACGCGGATGGTCAATGACGGCATGGCGGAATTCGCCGCGCGCAAGCCCGAGCGGTTCGTCCCGATGGGCACGGTGCCGCTACAGGCCGGCACAGAAGCGGTGGACGAGCTCGAACGCTGCATGGGCGCGCTGCGCTTCAAGGGCGTCGAGGTGCTCACCAACGTCGCCGGACGCGAGCTGTCGGAGCTCGCGTTCGCGCCGTTCTGGGCGCGTGCGGAACAGCTCGGCGCGGTGGTGATGATCCATCCCGGCGGCTTCACCCATGCCGACCGGCTGGGGCGCTTCTACCTCAACAACACCATCGGCAACCCGCTCGAGACCACCATCGCGCTGCACTACCTGATCCTCGACGGCGTGCTGGAGCGGCATCCCAATCTCAAGCTGCTCGCCGTGCACGGCGGCGGCTTCCTCGGCGGCTATTCCGGCCGCATCGACCACGCCTGGGGAGCGCGCAGCGACGCGCATGGCGACCTACCGCAATCGCCGACCACATATCTGAAACGCATCTGGTTCGACACCGTGGTGTTCACGCCGCTCCAGCTCGACGGGCTGGTGCGTACGTTCGGTCGCGGGGAAAATCATGCTGGGGACCGACTATCCCTATGACATGGGCGAGTACGATCCGCTCGAACATCTCGAAACGGCGACGACGCTGGACGCCGCGGGAAAGGCGGCAGTAGCCGGCGGGAACGCGCGGGCGCTGTTCGGGATCTGAGGCGTTCAGACGGCCAGCACCGGCTTGACCTCGCGCAGTCGCGGCATGACCTCGCGGGCGAACAGCCGGATGCCCTTCTCCGACTCCGCGTGCGTCATGAAACCGGATCGCCCGATCATCGCGAGATGCCCGAAGCCGCCGACCTTGTCGTGGAAATCCATGATCTGGCGATAGACGCTGTCCGGGCTGCCAGCGAACAGGATGCCGTCGGCCATCGCCTGTTCGGGCGTCATGGTGGTGAGCCGCGCGGCGTTCTGGCTGGCTGGCGCGACACCCTTCTCGGCGTTGACCAGGTCGGCGCCGGCCGGCACGGGCTTGGGACGCGTGCGGTAGATTTGCGGCGCGAATTGCGGCGGCACCGTGCCGGGCAGGAACTTCGCGTATTGCGGCGCCGATTTCAGGCTGGTGTTGAGGAACCACAGCAGCTTGCCGCCGACGCGAATGCCCTCCTCGTCGGTGTCGCCGACATAGACCAGCGCGGCATAGGCGAAGTTGTCGGTCGTCACCGGCGGCAGCCCGGCCTCGACGCGCGCCCGACGATGCGCGGCGTAGGCGCGCTTGGTGCCATCCGGCCCGCGCAGCACCAGCACATGCACCATGCCGCGCCGCCCGACCTCGGCCGCCGTCTCGGGGTCGCCCGTCGCCGACCACAGGCGCGGATGCGGCTGCTGCCACGGGCGCGGCCAGATGTTCACGTGCCGATGGGTGAAGTGCTTGCCCTCCCAGCTGAACGGCCCATCCTGGTGGGTGAGCGCCTTCTGGATCAGGTCGATCGCTTCCCAGTAGCGTTCGACGTTGTTGACCGGGCTGACATTGGCGGACGCCATCTCGGTGCCGCCCGATTTGACGAAGCCGATCTCCAACCGCCCGCGCGAAACGACATCGGCGGTGGCGTATTCCTCGGCGATCCGCACCGGATCGCGGCGCAGCGAGACCAGAGTGCCGAGGGTCAGGATGCGCACCTTGCGCGTCTGCCGCGCCAGGATGCCGACCAGCATCGGGTTGGAGCCGATCAGCGAGTTGATGCCGGCGTGGTGCTCGATGGCGAGCACGTTCATCCCGAGGTCGTCGCACAGCAGGAACTCGTCGATCACCTCCTCGAACAGGTCGGCGGCGATGCGCGGATCGCAGTAGCGATTGGGCAGGCTGGCCCGCACGCTGTCCGCCGCGTCCAGCACGTCCTGCGGCACGAAGGGATAGGGGATCTCGCACTGCCACCAGGCTTCCATCTCGCGATCCTTCGTGACGCTACCGGCCGAGGAAGCCGAGCACGTGGTCGGTGAACACGGCCGGCTGCTCGATCTCGGGATGGTGGCCGGCGTCCGCGATCGACTGGAAGCGCGCGCCCGGTATGCGCGCCGCGTACGCCTCGCCGTACGACGGCTTCACGATGCCGTCGCTCGCACCCCACAGCACCAGCGACGGCACCGCGATGCGCGACAGCCAGCGCGATAGTTGCGGATTGTACATGTAGGGCTGCCAGCCGTAGAGGCAGAGGGAGTCCCAGTTGCGCGCGCGAATGGTCAGCGCCTCGTCGCTCATCGCGTCGGGATCGGGCGCGAACCGCGCGGGATCGTGCCAGCTCCGCCGTCGCACCTCGTCGGGATGGGTGTTGAACACGTCGAGGATGTCGGGTGTCTCGCGGTCGCTCACCTTGATGCCGAGCGCATCGACCAGCACGAGCTTGTCCACGCGGTGCGCGCACGCCGCCGCGATCTCCGCCGCGAGCCAGCCGCCGAACGAGAATCCGACCAGGCTGACCTTCTCGTGCGGCAGGCGCTCGATCAGCGCGAGATAGAGATGCACGAGATCGTAGACCGTCTCGAACCCATCTGGCCGGGCCGAGCGGCCAAAACCGGGATGCGAGGGCGCGATGATCGCCGCCTGGCGCGCGAGCAATTCGACGAACGGAGCATCGGGGTCGATCTGCTGGAAGCCGTGCAGCAGCAGGACCGGCCGCCCCTTGCCAGCGCGCAGCACCTCGAGCGAAATCCCGTGGACGCTTTCGCTGGTCATCATCGCGGCAGCGCGTCGTCGCGGGTTTCGCGGCCCATCAGCATCGCGATGATGCTGAGCACGACGAAGCCGGTCATCACCGCCGCGGCCTTGTTGAAGTTGCCGCCGAACGGCACGACCAGCAGGCCGGCGACCAGCGGCCCGAAACTCGTGATGATCCGGCCCGAGCCGTTGCAGAACGAGACGGCGGTGGCGCGCACGTGGGTCGGGAACAGCTCGGGCAGATAGACCGCATGGCCCGAGAACACGCCGAACACGAAGTAGCCGAACACCACCAGCATCAGCGGATAGAACTCGTAGGTCTGCAAGCCGAGATAGAGGAACAGGCCGGACGCCAGCGCGCCGACATTGTAGAACATCACGGTCCACCGGCGCCCGAACCAGTCGGCCAGGAAACCGAACGTGGCATACCCGAAAATCCCGCCGACGCCCCACAGCATCATGCCGTGGCCGATCTTGCCGATCGCCGCCGCACCCTTGATGCCTTCCTTCTCCAGCATCAGCGACTGGATGGTCGGCAGCCAGATCACGCTGGTCCAGATCGACAGCAGCGTGCCGACGCAGAACAGCAGGCCGACCAGCGTGGCGTAGCGGTTCTGCCGCGAGAACAGCTGCAGCGGGACGAAGCGCATGAACTCGCGGTCGTGCGCCGCGGCACTCGCGCCGGCCGATCGCACGGTCGCGCGCCGCGCGCTCACGTTCTGGAAATGCGCGGTCTCGCCCATCCCGCTGCGCAGCAGCAGCAGCAGCAGCGCGGGGGCGATGCCGACGAAGAACACCGCGCGCCAGCCGTACGGCCCGACCAGCGCGTAGACCTGTCCGCCGATCAGCGCGCCGAACGCGCCGCCCGTCATCATCACGCCGCAGACCTTGGCGCGATGCGTGTCGGCGAATGCCTCGGCGACCAGCGTGATGCCGACCACCACCTCGGCACCGGTGCCGATGCCGCCAAGGAAGCGGAACAGGCCGAGCTGGAAAATCGACTGCGCAAAACCCTGGCACGCGGTGAACACGCTGAACACCACGATGCTCAGCGCCAGCGCCCGGACCCGCCCGATGTAATCCGCCACGATACCAAACAGAAACCCGCCGATGGCCCAGCCGAGCAGCCCGGCCATGCTGAGATAGCCGCCCACCCGGCCGATCTGGGCGAGCGTCACCTGGCCGCCGAGCAGTTCGGTGACGGCGGGGCGCAGCACGAGCGAGAACAGACCGAAATCCGTCGAATTGAGCGCCCAGCCGAGCCATGTGACGAAGAACACGAGCCAGCGATAGCGGTCGATCTGACTGAGCAAGGACAGCCAGCCGGCGCGCGCACCAGTTGCTTCCACCGTTCCCTCCCGAGGTCGCGTGGACACGTCCAACCCCGGCCGCCGGACTTCGCGCCGGCTGATCCGCAGGGCGTAGATCGAACAGAGCACGAAATCCGCGCTCACGTCATGCGCAAATTCGCGTGCTTGGTGTCGAACTTCGGGCGCCTACGCGCGCCGGAAGCGGGTCGGCGCGTAGGGTGCGGGGTCGATCACCGGCGGCTTGCCGCTCACCAGGTCGGCGGCGAGACGGCCCGTCATCGCGCCGGACGCCAGCCCGATATGGCCGTGCCCGTACGCGTGCACGATGTCGGCACTCCCCGATGCCGGGCCGATGCAGGGCAGCCCGTCCGGCGTCGAGGGGCGATGCCCCATCCAGTATTTTATCCGCCCGGCCGGCAGGTCGCGCGGCAGATCGGGCCAGGCGGTGAGCGCGTACTCGCGCAGGATCTCCGCGCGCTTCCAGTTCGGCGCGGCGTCGAGCCCGGCCAGCTCCACCTGCCCGGCGATGCGCAGCCCGCCGCGCGTCATCGTGGTCGCGGTGTGCGTGTCGCTCGGCATGATCGGGTGGCGCGGGCCCGTGCCGGGGTCGGCGATCATGACGTGGTAGCCGCGCTCGGTCTCCAGATACACGCGATCGCCGGCGGCACGCGCGAGCGACTTCGACCACGCGCCGGCAGAGATCACCGCCTTGTCGCAGGCGATCTCTCCGCCGCCCTCCGTGCGGACCGCCTTGAGGCGCCCGGCCTCGATGCGGAATCCCACCGCGCGCTCCCGCCGCAGCACCCCACCCTGCCCGCGCGCATGTCGCACGAGGGCGGCGACGTAGCCGCCCGGATCGGTACAATGCCCGCCATCCTCCACCATCACGGCGAAACCATAGCGGCGGTCGAGCGCGGGTTCGCGCTGGCGCAGCTCGTCCTCGGAGAGCTCGATCCAGCGCACGCCGTTGTCGCCGCGCAGCCGCCACGCCAGCGCCTCGGCCTCGAAATCGGCGCGCGAGGGATAGACGTAGAGCAGCCCCTTGCGCTCGATCAGCTCCGGCACGCCGGCCTCGTCGGCCAGTCGCCGGTGCCGCTCGGGCGCATCGGCGATCAGCGGGCGCAGCGCACGCGCGGTCGCTTCGACCTTCGCGATGGTCGATCCGGCGCGCAGGAAGCGCGTGAGCCACGGCAGCAGGCGCGGCAGATAGGTCCAGCGTATCGCCAACGGCCCGAGCGGATCGCGCAGATAATCCGGCACCCGCCGCCACAGCCCCGGCATCGACACCGGCACGACGGACGCGGTGCTGAGCCACGCGCCGTTGCCATAGCTCGCGGCCTGCTCGCCTCCGGGTTCGCCGGGCTCCAGGATCGTCACCCGATGCCCGTCGCGCAGCAGCTCGACCGCGCTGGCCGCGCCGGCAATGCCGGCCCCGATGACGACGACGTGCAGAGCCATGCGGCTGTTCCCCGAAGTGGCAACCGGGGGCTACCATGCACCGGACGACACAGGGGGGAAACGGCATGGCCGGCGGATTCATCATCGCCAACTTCAAGCATGTCGCAAACGGATTGCAGGAGGGCCAGTTCGCCGTCGGCGAGCGCCAGCGCGCGGCACACCTCGCCGATCTCGACCCGGCCTATCGGGCGCTGCTCGACAGACCCGTCACCGCCACGCTCGGGCTGATCGGCCCCGACGGCAGGCCGAGCCTGACGCCCATGTGGTTCGACTGCGAGGGCGACAAGATCCTGATCAACACCGCCTCGCACCGGCCGAAATGCGAGTGGATCCGCAGGAGCCCGCGGCTCACCGCGCTGCTGGTCAACCCGGAGAACCCGTATCACTGGATGCAGATCAAATGCACCGTCGAGCAGGAGCTGCGCGAGTGGGAACCGGGCGGCGAGCGCGTGACGCAACAGCTGGACCGCATCTGGACCAAATATACCGGCAACCCGCCGCCATACGGCCTGCGCGATCCCGCGATCGACGAGAAGCGCGTACTGTTCGTCTGCCGGATTGACCGGATCGCGACGTTCGGCGTGCCGTAGCTGGGGGGCGGTACCACCGCCCCGCCGCCTTCGCGACGGCGCGCTTCGCCATGACGCCGATCAGGTGCGCGCGATACTCCGAGCTGGCGTGGATGTCGCCGTTCAGCCCGTCGGCCGGCGTGGTGATCCCGGCGATCGCGTCGGCGGAGAAATTGGACGCGAGCGCCGCCTCCATCTCCTTGTGCCGGAACACGCCGCCCTGCCCGGCGCCGGTGATCGCCGCGCGCACCCCGGCCGGCCCCTTGGCGACGAACACGCCGACGATGGCGTAGCGCGACGCCGGATTGCGGAACTTCTCGTAGGCCGACTTCTCCGGCACCGGGAACTCGATGGAGGTAATCAACTCGTCCGGTTCCAGCGCGGTGGTGAACATGCCCTGGAAAAAATCGTCCGCCTTGATCGAGCGCCGATCGGTCTTGATCGTCGCGTCGCAGGCCAGCACCGCGGCGGGGTAGCAGGCCGACGGATCGTTGTTGGCGAGCGAGCCGCCCATCGTGCCGCGATGGCGCACCTGCGTGTCGCCGATCCAGGACGCCATCTCCGACAGGCCGGGGATCTTGGCCTTGATGTCGGCGTTGGTCGCGATCGTCTCATGCGTGGTCATCGCGCCGATGGTGATCGCGTTGCCCGACGCGGTGATGCCGGACATGCCGACCTTGGCGAGATCGACCACCGCCGACGGCTTGTTGAGGCGCTGCTTCAGCACCGGGATGAAGGTCATGCCGCCGGCGAGCGCCTTGGCCTCCGCGTCGCCCTTGAGCAGGTTGACGGCATCGGCGACGCTGCCGGGTTTCTGATAGGCGAAATCGTACATCGCGCTGTCCTCTCGTCCGTCTGCTGCTATTCCGCCGCCACCCGCGGCCGACCGGCCTGGATGATCGACCATATCTTCTGCGGGCTGGCCGGCATGTCGATGTGGCGCACGCCGTATTCGCGCAGCGCGTCCACCACCGCGTTGACCACCGCCGGCGGGCTGCCGATCGCGCCCACCTCGCCCACGCCCTTCGCGCCGAGCGGGTTGTGCGTGCAGAGCGTGACCTCGTTGCCCACGGTGATGTTCGGCACCTGGTCGGCGTGCGGCACCACGTAGTCCATCATCGAGCCGGTGAGCAGCTGGGCGTCGGCGTCGTACACCGCCGTCTCATACAGCGCCTGCCCGATGCCCTGGGCCACGCCGCCCTGGACCTGACCCTCGACGATCATCGGGTTGATCACCCGGCCGATGTCATCGACGGCGGTGAAGTTCACCACCTGCACGACACCGGTATCGGCGTCGATCTCCACCTCGCAGATGTGGCAGCCGCCGGGAAAGGTGAAGTTCTTGGGGTCGTAGAACGCCGTCTCGTCGAGGCCCGGCTCCAGCTCCTCGATCGGGTAGTTGTGCGGCACGTAGGCGGCGAGCGAGATCTCCGCCAGCGCCTTCGACCGATCGGTGCCCGCGACGGTGAACTTGCCGTCCTTGAACTCGATGTCCTCGACCGAGGCTTCCATCAGATGCGCGGCGATCTTTTTTCCCTTGGTGACGATCTTGTCCATCGCCTTGACCATCGCCGAGCCGCCGACCGCGAGGCTGCGGCTGCCGTAGGTGCCCATGCCGAACGGGATTTTCGCCGTATCGCCGTGCACCACCTCGACCTGCGAGATCGGGATGCCGAGCTGCTCGACGACCAACTGCGCCAAGGTCGTCTCGTGGCCCTGGCCGTGGCTGTGCGTGCCGGTGAACACCGTCACGCTGCCGGTCGGATGCACGCGGATGTTGGCGACCTCGTACAGGCCGGCGCGCGCGCCGAGCGAGCCCACCACCGCCGACGGCGCGATGCCGCACGCCTCGACATAGGTGGAATAGCCGATGCCCGCGCAGCTTGCCCTTGGCGGCGGCGGCGGTCCGGCGCGCCTCGAAGCCGGCGATATCGGCCGCCTTCTGCGCCGCGTCCAAGGTCGCGAAGTAGTTGCCGCTGTCGTACTGCAGCGCCACCGGCGTCTGGTACGGGAAGGCGTCGGTCGGAATGAAGTTCCGGCGCCGCAGCTCGACCCGGTCGATGCCGGTATCATGCGCGATCACGTCCATCAGCCGCTCGAGCAGGAAGGTCGCCTCGGGCCGCCCGGCGCCGCGATAGGCGTCCACCGGCACCGTGTTGGTGAACACCGCCTTCACCTCGGCATAGATCGCCGGCGTCTTGTAGGTGCCGGCGAGCAGGGTCGCGTAGAGATAGGTCGGCACGCTCGGCGCGAAGGTGGAGAGATAGGCCCCCATGTTGCAGATCGTGCTGACCCGCAGCGCGAGGAAATTCCCCTGCGGCGTCGAGCGCCATCTCGGCGGTGCTCACATGGTCGCGGCCGTGCGCGTCCGACATGAAGCTCTCGGCGCGCTCGGCCGTCCACTTCACCGGGCGCTTCACCTTGCCCGCCGCCCAGGTGACGATCGCCTCCTCGGCATAATGAAAGATCTTCGAGCCGAAGCCGCCGCCGACGTCGGGAGCCACCACGCGCAGCTGGTGCTCCGGGATGTGCAGCACGAAGGCGCCCATCAGCAGCCGGATGACGTGCGGGTTCTGGCTGGTGGTGTAGAGCGTGAAGTCGCCGCTCGACGGGTCGAAATCGCCGATCGCCGCGCGCGGCTCCATCGCGTTCGGGATCAGCCGGTTGTTGATCAGCTCGAGTTTTACCACTTTCGCCGCGCCGGCGAAGGCCGCGTCGACCATCGCCTTGTCGCCGATATGCCAGTCGTAGCACTGGTTGCCCGGCACCTCGTCATGCACCGTCGCGGCACCCGGCTTCACCGCGTCCAGCACGGTCGCGACCGGCGGCAGGTCCTGATAGTCGATGACCAGCGCCTCGGCGGCGTCCTTGGCCTGCTGCCGGCTCTCCGCGATCACCACCGCCACCGGGTCGCCGACATGGCGCACCTTGTCCACCGCCAGAACCGGGTGCATCGGCTCGGCCATCGGCGAGCCGTCCTTGCTGTGGATCTGCCAGCCGCACGGGATGCCGCCGACATTGTCCGCCTGCATGTCCGCGCCGGTGAACACCGCGACCACGCCGGGCGAGGCTTTCGCCGCCGCCGTATCGATGCCGTTGATCCGCGCGTGCGGCCGGTCCGACCGCTTCATGAAGGCGTAGAGCTGGCCGGGACGGTTGATGTCGTCGGTGTAGTGGCCGCGCCCGCTGAGGAACCGCAGATCCTCCTTGCGCTTGACCGAGGCGCCGATACCTTCGAAGCCCATCAACCGATCTCCCCTGGAGTGCGGCACTCTTGCAACGGCGCCGCATCATCTCGTTGCGTGACGCGTTTCCCCTCGCCCAACCCTCTCCGCAGGGAGAGGGTTTTCTTTTCCCTCTCCCCATGGGAGAGGGCTGGGGTGAGGCCCTACTCCGCCGCCGCCTGCGCCGGCTTGCCGTGCATCAGCGGCCACGCCGCGGCGACCGCCTTGACGATGTTGTGGTAGCCCGTGCAGCGGCAGAGATTGCCCTCCAGCCCCTCGCGGATCTCCGCCTCGGTCAGCCCCTCGGGATGCATCTGCACGAGGTCGACGGCGCTCATCACCATGCCCGGCGTGCAGAAGCCGCATTGCAGCGCGTGGTGCTCGCGGAACATCTCCTGCATCGGATGCAGGGTGCCGTCCGCCGCGGCGAGCCCCTCGATGGTCGTCACCGAGCTGCCGTCAGCCTGCAGCGCCAGCATGGTGCAGGATTTCAGCGAGCGGCCATCCACATGCACGACGCAGGCGCCGCACTGGCTGGTGTCGCAGCCGACATGGGTGCCCGTGAGCCCCAGCTTCTCGCGCAGCAGCTCGACCAGCAACGTGCGGCCCTCGACCTCGGCCGTATGCTGCTTGCCGTTCACCGTCAGGGTCACCTGAGGCATCGTCATCCCCCTGCTAAGCTGTCTCACCTGTGCGCCGGCCCCTTGTCCCGCGATCATCCAGGCCGGGCCGTGCGTTCGGCCGGAGTGTGGTCGCGGGCACGGTTCACGGTCAAGCGCCTGGGGGCCTGTCGATTGCGCCGGGGCAGCCCGGGAGGATGCTCAGGTATCAACGTCGAGAGGCTTCAGCCTGACCGGCTATTCGGCAGTTCCGAGTCGCAAGTCCGCGTGCCATAATCGGTGTAACTCCTGACCACCCATCTACCGATTGACGAAGCCGCGTAACCATTTCAGCTAATAAAAGCGCTTTAGGAAAATATGAGATGACCTTCGCAGAAACTACTATCACCATCGCGGTGCTCGGTGTCCTCATCTCGGCATTTCCCAGCCCAAGCTCAAATCGTTCGGCAAGGTTGGGGTACCCAAGGAGTCATGTCCTCTCAATGAGGTCCGCGTTGGAGATGAGCTGACTGGATGTGAGCTCGATTTCAACCAGCTCCTGTTAGATTCGACGGGGGTTAACCCGCATCCCGTTTTTGTTGAAGGCACGCTCGCCTGGGTGAAGCCTCATCCAAAGACGTTAGTGCTGTTTTTCAAATTTGTGCCGAGGGACGTTACGAGCGGGACAGCCGACGACCCACATGGGCCGGTCTTCACTCCACATTTAGCGTATGCACGTTTTGGCGATGTTTCCACGGCGAGCAGGAGTTTCACGCCGATGCAATGCGACAACGGGGGCTTCTGCGCCGCCTACAACGATCAGACCGTGTTTCAGGCCCTTGCAAAAAATCTGGACCGAGGGTTCACAATTGCTTTCCAAAGGAATCCTGGGGACATTGATGTGAGTTCTCATGTAAGCGTGCCAACACCAAGCCAACCGCAATGGCCCAGTCTGGGACAGTTTAGGATGTGTACAACGGCGCTGTTGAGGAGTTTTCTTCGGTAGGCAGGCATTAACGTTGCTTCCTGGATCATCGTGCGAAATGCTTAAACTGACAGCCTCCTCAGTGCGATCTCTCAGCTCAAACCGGCACCACCTCGCCGCCGGGCACGTGGTCGAGGTGGCAGGCCGACAGATGCCCCGCCTCGCCCACCGGGCGCAGCAGCGGCTCCTCGACGAGGCATCGGTCGAACACGAACGGGCAGCGCGTGTGGAAGCGGCAGCCTGAGGGCGGGTTGATCGGGCTCGGCACGTCGCCGGTGAGGATGATGCGCTGGCGCTGCGCGTCGGGGTCGGGCACCGGCACCGCAGAGAGCAGTGCCCGCGTGTAGGGGTGGTGCGACCGGGCGAACAGGGTGCGCCGGTCGGCCAGTTCGACGATCTTGCCGAGATACATCACCGCGACGCGATGCGTCAGATGCTCGACGATGGCGAGATCGTGGCTGATGAACAGCAAGCGCGAGGCCAAGCTCGTCCTGCAGGTCGGAGAGCAGGTTGACGATCTGCGCCTTCACCGACACGTCGAGCGCCGAGACCGCCTCGTCGCAGATGATGAGGTCGGCGCCGGGCGCCAGGGCGCGCGCGATGCCGATGCGCTGGCGCTGGCCGCCGGAGAACTCGTGCGGGAAGCGGCCGATCGCGTCGCGCGGCAGCCGCACCTTGTCCATCAGCGCCGCCACCCGGTCCTCGATCTCGCCGCGCCCGCGCGCGAGGCCGAAATTGCGCAGCGGCTCGGCCAGGATGTCGCGCACGCGCATCCGCGGGTTGAGGCTGCTGAACGGGTCCTGGAACACCACCTGCACCCGCCGCCGCAGCGGCCGCAGCTGGCTCGCGGGCAGGTTGTCGATGCGCTGGCCGTCGAGCCAGACTTCTCCGGCGGTCGGCTCGATCAGCCGCAGGATGCTCTTGCCCACGGTGGACTTGCCGCAGCCGGATTCGCCCACCAGCGACAGCGTCTCGCCGCGGCGGATGTCGAAGCTCACCCCATCCACCGCGTAGACATTCGCGGTCACGCCGCCGAGCACGCCGCTGCGGATGGGAAAATGCTTCTTGAGCCCGCTCACTTCCAGCAAGGGCCGGGTGCCGCTCACGCCGCCGCCCGCGCTTCGGCGTAGTGGCAGGCGACGAGATGCGCCGGCGCTTTGGGTTCGATGGCGGGTGCCACCCGGCGGCACAGATCAGTGACCATCGGGCAGCGCCCAGCGAACGGGCAGCCGACGATCGGCTGCCGCAGGCTCGGCACCAGGCCGGGAATTTCTGTCAGTTTGGTTCGCCCGCCCGACACGAGGGAAGAACCGAGCTTCGGCACCGCGCCGAGCAGCCCGCGCGTGTAGGGATGCAGCGGGCGGGCGAAGATGTCGCGCACCGACGCCTCCTCCACCTTCCGCCCGGCGTACATCACCACCACGCGCTCGGCCATTTCCGCCACCACGCCGAGATCGTGGGTGATGAGCATGATCGCCGAGCCGAGCCGGCGCTTGAGGTCGCGCATCAGGTCGAGAATCTGCGCCTGGATGGTGACGTCGAGCGCCGTTGTCGGCTCGTCGGCGATCAGCAGCTTCGGGTTGCAGGCCAGCGCCATCGCGATCATCACCCGCTGGCGCATCCCGCCCGAGAGCTGGTGCGGATACTCGCGCACCCGGCGCTGCGGCTCGGAGATGCCGACCAGCATCAGCGCCTGCACCACGCGCCGCTCGGCCTCGCGCGCCGACAATCCCTGGTGCAGCCGCAGCGTCTCGCCGATCTGTTTTCCGACGGTCAGCACCGGGTTGAGGCTGGTCATCGGCTCCTGGAAGATCATGCTGATGTCGTTGCCGCGGATCTGGCGCATCTCGGGCTCGGACAATTTGAGCAGATCGCGCCCGTCGAAGCGGACGGTGCCCGCGACCTTGCCGGGCGGCTCCTGGATCAGCCGCAGGATCGACATCGACGTGACCGACTTGCCGCAGCCGGACTCGCCGACGATGGCCACGGTCTCGCCCGCGCCGATCGCGAAGGACAGGCCCTCGACGGCACGCACGGTGCCGTCGATCGTGCCGAAATGGGTCTGCAGGTTTTCGACTTCGAGGAGGCTCATGGCGCTTGCTGCTGGGCCAGCTCGACCGTGCCAGTCCCAGCACCGTCATGCCCGGCGCAGGCCGGGCATCCACGACTTCGACCGCGCGCGTCAAGGCGTGGATCACCGGGACAAGCCCGGTGATGACGACCGGGGCTGGGGGAGCGCCGATCAAGTCACAGCCGCTTCGCGAGCCGCGGGTCGAGCGCGTCGCGCAGGCCGTCGCCGAGCAGGTTCACCGCGAGCACGGTGACGGAGAGGAACACGGCGGGGAAGAACACGATGTACGGCTTGACCTGCCAGAGCGCGCGGCCCTCGGCCATGATGTTGCCCCAGCTCGGCACGGTCGGCGGCGTGCCGGCGCCGATGAAGGACAGGATGGCCTCGGTGATCATGGCGGAAGCACAGATATAGGTCGCCTGCACGGTGAGCGGCGCGATGGTGTTGGGCAGGATGTGGCGCAGGATGATCTTCGGCACCCGCGTGCCCGAGGCGATCGCCGCCTCCACGTAAGGTTGCTCGCGCAAGGACAGCACCACGCCGCGGATCAGGCGGGCGACGCGCGGCACCTCGGCCACGCTGATCGCGATGATGACGTTCTGCACCGAGCCCCGCGTCAACGCCATCAGCGCGATCGCCAGCAGGATCGGCGGGATCGACATCAGCCCGTCCATGATCCGCATGATGACGCAGTCGAGCCAGCGCACGTAGCCGGACACCACCCCGATGAAGGTGCCGACGACCGACGACAGCAGGGCCACCGCGAAGCCGACGATCAGCGACACGCGCGCGCCGTACATCACCCGCGAGTAGACGTCGCGCCCCAGCATGTCGGTGCCGAACCAGTAGAGCTCGGAGGGCGGGCGGATGCGCTTGGCCGGCGCCAGCGCCGTGGGATCGACCGTGCCGAGCCAGGGCGCGAACACCGCGATGAACACCACGATGCCCAGCAACCCGGCGCCCATCGCGATGGTGGGATGCCGCCGGACGAGCGTACGAAACCGGCCGCGGCGGCGGATCGGCGGCAGCACGTCCGGCAGGACAGGCGAGGTGACGCTCAATAGCGGATCCTCGGGTCGAACAGGGTGTAGAGAAGATCGACCACCAAATTGACCAGGACGTACATGAAGCTGAACAGCAGCACGACGCCCTGGATCACCGGATAGTCGCGTCGCAGGATGGCATCGACCGTCAGGCGGCCGAGGCCGGGGATGGCGAACACGCTCTCGGTCACGACCGCGCCGCCGATCAGCAGGGCGACGCCGAGGCCGACCACGGTGACGATCGGCACCGCCGCGTTCTTCAGGGCGTGGACGAACAGGATGGCGTGCTGGCCGACGCCCTTGGCGCGCGCGGTGCGGATATAGTCCTGCGACAGCACCTCCAGCATGGTCGCCCGCGTGATGCGGGCGATCAGCGCGATATACACCCCGCCCAGGGTGACGGTCGGCAGGATGAGGTTCGACAGGAACGGCCAGAACCCGTGCGACCACGGCGTGTAGCCCTGCACCGGCAGCCAGTTGAGCTGCAGCGCGAACACGTAGGCGAGCAGGTAGCCCACGACGAACACCGGCACGGAGAAGCCGAACACGGCGAGGATCATCACGCCCCGGTCGATCCAGGTGCCGTGCTTCCACGCCGCGATCACCCCCATCGGGATGGCGCAGACCAGCGACAGGATGAGGGTCGCCACCATCAGCGACAGGGTGGGCTCGATGCGCTGCGCGATCATGTGGGTGACCGGCAGGTTGGTGAATATCGAGGTGCCGAGGTCGCCATGCAGGATGCGCCACAGCCACTCGCCGAAGCGCACCAGGAACGGCTGGTCGAGCCCGAGCGAGGCGCGGATGCGCTCGACATCGGCGACCGAGGCCTGGTCGCCGGCGATGATCGCGGCGGGGTCGCCCGGTGCGATGTAGAGCAGGCTGAACACGAACAGCGCGACGATCAGCATCACCGGGATGGTCGAGAGCACCCGCCGGGCGGCGTAGGCGAGCATCAGGCCTTCGTCACGCCCCAGACCACCGGGAACGGCGCGCGCACGACGCCGGTGACGCCCTTGCGCCACGCCTGGTAGCCCTTGAAGAAGCCGGTCGGCAGGAACGTCGCGAAATCCATTTCTGCCTTGTTCAACTCACGGACGGCCGCTTTCTCGCCCTCCTGATCGGTGGCGGCGAACCAGGCGTCGATGCGCCCCTGCACCTCGTCGGATTTGGGCCAGCCGAACCAGGCGCGGTCGCCGGTCGTGTAGTAGGCCGGCTGCGCCCCGGGTTCACGCAATCGACGCCCGCGTGCCACGTGTGAAAGACGTTCCAGCCGCCCTTGTCGATCGGCTCCTTGCTGGTCCGCCGGGCGCCCACGGTGCCCCAGTCGGTCGCCACGTAATCGACGTTGAGCCCGATCTTGGTCAGCATGTCGGCGGTGACGTCGCTCTGCGCCTTGGCGATCGGCACGTCGGTGCCGACGATCATCACCACTTTCGCGCCCTGCTGCCCCGCCTCGGCGACCAGCTTGCGCGCGGCCTCGACGTTCTTCTGCTTCAGCACCTCGCCGCCGTACTCGGAGTAGAGCGGCGTGCCGGGGGTGAAGAAGCTGGCGGATTCCTGCCAGAGATTGCGGTCGCTGCCGACCAGCGCCTGCATGTAGTCCGCCTGGTTGGCCGCCATCAGCGCGGCGCGGCGCACGCGCACGTCGTTGAACGGCGGGAACAGATGGTTGAACCGGCAGTCGCCGATGTTGCCGAGCGGATCGGCGATGTCGAGCGCGATCCCGGAATTGCGCCGCAGGATCGGCACGAGGTCGGGGATCGGCGTCTCCCACCAATCCACCTCGCCGCTCTGCAGCGCGGCGGCGGCGGTGGCGGCGTCCGGGATCACCCGCCACTCCACCCGGTCGAAGGACACCCGCTTGCCGCCGGCGAGCCAATCAGCCGGCTCCTCGCGCGGTGAATATCCGTCGAACTTCTCGAACACCGCCTGCGAGCCCGGCACCCACTCGTCGCGCCTGAAGCGGAACGGGCCGGAGCCGACGTACTCGCCGATCTGCTTGAACGGATCGGTCTTGGCCATGCGCTCCGGCATCATGAAGGCACAGGGCGTGCCGACTTTTCCCAGCGCGTAAAGCATCTTGCTGAACGGCTGCTTGAGGCTGATGCGGAAGCCGAGGTCGTCCACCGCCGCGATCTCGTTCAGCCGCGAGCGGATCATCTGGCCCATGTTGTCGCGCACCATCCAGCGCTGCAGGCTGGCGACGCAGTCGCTGGCGCGGACCGGCTCGCCGTCGTGCCATTTGAGGCCGCGGCGGAGCTTGAAATTCCAGGTCAGGCCGTCGGAGGCGACCTCGTGGCCCTCGCACATCTGCGGCTGCGGGCGAAGCTGGCTGTCGACGCCGTAGAGCGTGTCGAAGAACAGCACGCTGGCGTTGCGCACGACGTAGAGCGTGGTCCAGATCGGGTCGAGATTGGCCAGATTGGCCTGCGGGACGAACCGCAGCACCTTTTTGTCCTGTCCTCGCGAGACGGCAGGCACGGCCAATCCGGCCGCCGTGGCCGCCGCCAGGAACGTCCTTCGCCGCATACAGCCCCCAGCCGTCTTATGCATTTGCGCCGGACGATGACAGCGGCGAGCCCGGCCCGCAAGCGGTTCGACGGTTGCGGTGACGCCATCGCTCGGGTAACGCCCCGGGATGCGCGGGATCGGGGTCGAGTTCCTCAAATTCGGAGTGGTCGGGGCGATCGGGTTCGTCTTCGACACCGCGACGGTCTACGCGCTGCGGTCGAGCCTTGGCATCTATGCCGCCGGCCTCCTCGCCTACGGGGTCGCGGCGACCGTCACCTGGGCGCTGAACCGCGCCTGGACCTTCCGGGGGCGCAACGCCGGCCCGGCGCACCGTCAATGGGCGACGTTCCTTGCCGCCAATTTCGTGGGATTCATCCTGAATCGCGGAACGTTCGTCGCCCTCGTGGCGCTTGTGCCATTGTGCAGATCACAACCGGTGCTTGCGGTCGCCGCCGGCGCCGGGGCCGGCATGTTCCTGAATTTCGCGCTTAGCCGCAGCTATGTGTTCAGGGCGAGGCCTCAGTAACCTTTAGTTGAATTTTTCGCGGCCATCTTTCGCAGGGCGCACATCCGCGGTTCAATTCCCCAAATGGTTGTGTTAACCCTCTGTCATACGCCCGCAGGTGTGAGCCGCTCGACCGCACGCGCGGGGAGGCAGAGGACCGGGGGCGAATGAACGCGCACACCTTCGCGATGCCGCGAGAGCGGGAGGCGCAGATGCTCGACACCTGCACATGCGCTTCGCTCCGATCCGACCGCCGCCTGGCGGAGTGCCGCCAAACGCGCGGAGGACATCGTGCTCGCGGTGCTCGCGCTGATCGCATTCGCGCTGCCCATGCTGCTGATCGCGCTGGCGATCCGGCTGGACAGTCCGGGACCGATCCTGTTCCGCCAGCCACGCACCGGTCGCCACGAGCGGTCGTTCGAGATGCTGAAGTTCCGCACCATGCGCCACGAACTGCAGGATCTCGACGTCCGGCAGCAGACCACGCGCGACGATCAGCGAGTGACCCGGCTCGGCGCGATGTTGCGCCGGACCTCCCTCGACGAGCTGCCGCAGCTTTTCAACGTGTTGCGCGGCGACATGGCGCTGGTCGGTCCGCGACCGCACGCCCCCGGCACGCGCGCCGCCGGGCGGCTGTTCCATGACGTGGTGCCATATTACGCCGCGCGCCATCGGGTGCGCCCCGGACTGACCGGGCTCGCCCAGGTGCGCGGGCTGCGCGGCGAGACCGATACCGAGGAAAAACTGGTGCGGCGCGTGCAGAGCGATCTCGAATACATCGAACGCTGGTCGGTCGCGCTGGACCTGCTCATCGTCCTGCGCACGGCGGTCGCCGTGCTGCGGATGAAGAACGCCTACTGAGCCGCGCATGACAGACCTGCATGTGGCCGGCGCCATCGCCCCGCCCGCCGGCGAGTACGACGCCGACGTCATCATCCTCTCGCTCGACCGGCCGGACGAGACCGAGGCGGCGGTGCGCTCCGCCCTCGCCCAGCACGGCGTCTCCCGGCACGTCATCGTGGTCGACCAGGGCTCCCGCCCCGAGAACCTCGCCCGTCTGGCCGCGCTGCTGCGGGATCGGCCGGACGCGACCCTGGTGCGCCTGCCGGAGAATTTGGGCGTGGCCGGCGGGCGCAATCGGGCGAGCGCGATCGGCCACGGCCGGGCGATCGTGGCGCTCGACAACGACGCCGAGTTCGCGACGGCCCACACGGTCGCCGAGGCGGTGGCCGCGCTGGACGACGACGCCGGGCTCGGCGCCATCGGCTTTCGCATCCTCGCCCATGCCAACGGCGAGGACGATCAATCCTCGTGGGGCTATCCGCCGCGCCTCAAGCCACAGGCCGCCGGCTCGTTCGACAGCGCGACCTTCGTGGGCGCCGGGCACGCGATCCGCCGCACCGCGTGGGAGCAGGCCGGCGGTTACGACGAGGCGCTGTTCTTCTGCTGGGAGGAGTTCGATTTCTGCCTGCGCGCCATCGCGCTCGGCTGGACCATCCGCTACCGCGGCGACATCGCCGTGCTGCACAAGGTGAGCCCGCAGCAGCGCGTCGCGTGGTCCGCGACAAGGTGGTTCTATTTCGTCCGCAACCGCCTCTACATCGAGCGCAAATACGCCGCGAGCTGGCCCTCGCTCGCGCCGAGGATCGCGGGATATTTCCTCCGCAGCCTGCGCAACGGCGTCGGCTGGCAGATGCTTCGCGGTGTCGCCGCGTCCGCCCGGATGGATCGGACGGTGCGGCCGCAGGCGCTGCCGCTGCACGCCCGCGCCTATCTCGCCCGCACCGACCGGGCGCATCGCGGCACCTTGGCGGGCCGCCTGCGCGACGAGGTGATGGCCGCCCTGCCCGCCCCCGCCCTGACCGCGCTCGATCAGGCGCGGCGGGCCAGTCGCTCGCGCAGCAGCAGCCTGAAGATGGGCGGATCCTCGACCAGGTAGCGCCGCGCCAGCCGTCGCGGGTCCGATCCCAGCCGGTGCAGCCATTCGAGCCCGGCACGCTGCATCCAGCGCGGCGCCCGCCGGCTGGCACCGGCCAGGAACTCGAGGCTCGCGCCGATGCAGAGGCCAAGGCCGGTGGCTTGGCCGGTCGCCCGGATCGCGTCGGCCAGCATCTCCTGACGGGGCGAGCCGACCGCGAGGAACACGAAGCGCGAAGGGTGCGCCAGCACGAAATCCACCGCGTCGCGCATCGCGCGCGGGTCGCCGCTCGAAGCCCATCGGCGGGATCGTGGTGGAACGGCGGCGCGAGCCCGCACGCGGCGACGAGCGGGTCCAGATAGGCGGGCGCCAAGCCGATGATGGTGACGCGCTCGCCCGGAGCGAGGTGATGGCGTAGCAGCTCGGCGGTCAGATCGCTGCCCGGCGCCACGGCGGGCGGCGACAGCCCGAGCAGCCGGCCGGCCCGCGCCACCACGCGGGAGTCCAGCAGCCGCAGCAGCGCGCGCTCGTAGATCGCCCGCAGCGCCGGGTCGCGGCTGATGCGCACGAAATTGTCGGCGTTCGGCGTCATCACGAATTGCGAACGGCGCCGCGGCCGGTCGGCCGGCAAGGGCGGCGGCGGCCGTGACGGCGTCCATATCCGCCAGAAGCAGCCCGAGCAGCGGCGTCTGCGGCACCATCAGGCCGGCTTCGCGATCGGCGCGCCGGCGATCGCCGCGTGGAGCGCGCCGCGCAGCAGCAGCCAGACGCCGCCGCCGTACACCAGCGCGATGAGGGCGAGCCGCACGGCCATCAGCCCGATCGGCGACATCGGCCCGATCGTTGCCGACAGGGACAGCGCGGCGCAGCGTCGCGATGCAGGCGAGCCCCAGTGCGGGCAATCCGGCACGATACTGCCGGAACAATCCCGCGTGCATGATCCGCGCCGTCTTGATCATCATATAGGGGTTGACGAGAAGCTGGGCGGCGAACCAGACGGACGCGGCCGCCAGCGGGGTCGCCGGGCGCAGCACGAGCACGCCCAGGATGGTCGCGCTGGTGACGGCGATCTGCGCCACCATGCTGTAGCGCGCGCCGCCCCTCGCGATAATGGCGACGCCGCCAGCGAAAGCCAGGAACACCCAGGCCATCAGCAGCAGCAGCGGCGCGGCGGCCAGGGCGGCCGGCTCCCAGACCGGGCCGAGCACGAGCCGCACCAGCGGCCGGACCGTGACGAGCATGGCGCCGACCACCGGGAACATGACGAGGCCGGCGAGGAAGGCGCAGCGGTCCACGTTGGCCTGCAGCGCGACGAGATCGTCCTGGCGCTCCGACATCGGCGGGCAGCATCAGCCGCCACAGCGCGGTCAGCGCGAGGTCGCGCACGGTGTCGACCAGCCGGAAGGCGAGATGCACCACGCCGAGTGCCGCCGGCCCCGCCGTGCCGCCGATCAGCACGGCGAACACCCGATAGCGGCTCTGCTGCACGAGCGTGCTGGCGGCGAGCGGCAAGCCGGTGCGCAGCAGCGCCCGGATCGCTGCCCAACGCATCACCAGCCGGGGTTTCCAGGTGGCGCGAACGATGAGCGAGAGCGCGCCGGCGAGCGAGGTGACGCATTGCTGCAGCACCAGCGCCCAGGCCCCGGCACCGGCCATCGCCGCGGCGATCCCGGCCAGCGTGCCGAGGCCCTGTCCGATCACCGCGCGCCCGGCCAGCACCTTGTAGGCGCGATCCCGCGTCAGGATGCCCTGCACCGCGCCGCCGGCGCCCACCAGAGGGCAGCGGCGCGGCGAGCAGCAGCGACATGGCGATCAGCCGGGGGTCGGCGAACGCAGCGGCCAGGAGCCAGCCGGACGCGGCCTGGATCGCGGCGCCCGCCACGCCCACGCCCGACGAGGCCCAGAACGCGCTCGACGCGGCGGTCTCGTCGAGGCTCGCGGCCTGCACCAGCGCGTCGGCGAACAGGGCGTTCACGCCCACCCAGAGCAGCACGTGCATCGCCACCGCCGCGGCGCCGATGCCGACCTCCGCCGGGCCGATCAGGCGGGCGACGATGAAGGCCGAGGCGAAGGACAGGCCGGCGGAGACCCCGGCCTCCAGCCCCGACCAGAAGACGTTGCCGCGCATCAGGGAGCCACGCGCATCAAGGTTGGGCCACCGCGACCGTGCGCGCGCGCCCAGCCAGTCCCGCACCAGCGCCGGACCGGCCACCACGGGCAGGCAGATCGCCAGCCAGATCAGCCGCGCCTGGTAGCGGTCGTGCGGCGCCGACAGCCCGCCGGTGATCGCCGCGTTGCCCAGCAGCGCCAGCAGGATCGCGACCGCGACCAGCGCGACGGATCCCGCCGCCTGACGAGCACCAGCGCGCACAGCGCGATCATCCCGACGATGGCGGCGATCCGATGCAGCCGCCTGCAAGCCGGCCGGTATCGCGAAAGCTCGCCCCGGCTCTGGCGTGCCGCGTCATAGGCCGCCAACTCGCTGGCGGGAAATGCCCGCGCGATCACCGGGCGCACGGTGGCCGGCCAAGGCTCGAGGCCATCGCCCGTGGCGAAGCGGGTTAGCTGCGCCAGGGCATTGGCGGCGAACGCCTTGGCCTCCCGCGCCGGTTCGTCGCGCAGCGCCGCGGCGATGATGGCGTCGGCCTCCGCCGAGACCAGCCGGGCGCCGCCCGCGCGCTGCAACGGCGAGCCGGCGCTCCACAGGAAGCGGTCGGAATCGCCGGGAAACTGTCCGACATAGGCGCACAGCCGCCAGCCGGCGGCGGGGCAATGCTTGTCCAGCGCATCGAGGCCGGGGCCGTCATAGAGCACGCGCGCCAGCAGGAACACGTTGCCGAACGGCGCGATCGCGGCGCGGCCATGCCCGACCAAATTGACGCCGACCAGGGCGCAGACCGCGAGCACCGGCACCGCGATCACGCGCGCGAGCCCGGCGCGGCCAAGCGGCTGGTCGGCGCCGAGCAGCCGGCGCAGCGGCACCAGCACCGACGATCAGGCCGAGCGCCAGCGGCAGATGCGACGTGTGCACCGCGACGGCGAACGCGCCGAAACCGGTCGAGGAAAATCCGCTCGCGCCCGTTCAGACGCGCTCGGGACCGCGATCAGCAGCGCCAGCGCGATCACCAGCAGGCCGGTGAACACGTCGGGCATGAGCTGCGAGACGAACCACGGCAACGGCGAGGCGACGCACAGCACCGCCGACGACCGGGACCAGCCACCAGCCGGAGGTGCCAGGGAACAGGCAGCGCCGCAGCAGATGCAGCAGCCACGCGGTCAGCAGTGACTGTGCGACGATCGCCGGCCAGGTCGTCAGTTGCATGTGCAACGCCAGGAGGAAGAAACTGTAGAAGACCGGCCGGTCCCAGCCGAGCGAGTGGTCGATCGCCTGCGACAGGTAGGTGCCGGTGTCGGCGAAGACCAGCGGATAGAAGTTCAGCAGCGCCGGCCACAGCATGAGCAATGCGGCGAAGACGACCGGCAGTCGCTCGACGACATGCGCGTCAGCCGGCATAGCCGTCCGGGTGCGCCTCGCGCCACGCCCAGGCGGTGCGCACGATATGGTCGAGATCGGCGTGCATCGGGGTCCAGCCGGTCTCGCGGCGGATCAGGTCGGAGGCGGCGACCAGCACCGCCGGATCGCCCGGCCGGCGCGATGCGACGGTGTACGGCACGCCGCGGCCGCCGACGCGCTCGACCGCTTCGATCACCTGCAGCACGGAATGGCCGAGCCCGTTGCCGAGATTGTAGGTGACGCTGCGCGCGTCGAGCTGGTCGAGCGCGCGCAGATGCGCGTCCGCGAGATCCGTCACGTGGACGTAATCGCGGATGCAGGTGCCGTCCGGCGTGGGGTAGTCGCCGCCGAACACCTCGAGCGGCGGGCGGCGGCCGAGGGCGGCGTCGATGACCAGCGGGATCAGATGGGTCTCCGGCCGGTGGTCCTCGCCGAGCCGGCCGGCCGGGTCGGCGCCGGCGGCGTTGAAGTAGCGCAGCCGCGCGCTGCGCAGCCCGTGCAGCCGGTCGGCCCAGTGCAGCGCGCGCTCGATCATCCACTTGCTCTCGCCATAGGGCGAGCCGGGGTCGATCTCGGCATCCTCGGCGATCGGCGCGCCGGTCGCAGCACCGAACAGATTGGCGGTCGAGGAGAGCACGAACCGGGTCACGCCGTGACGCACGCAGGCGTCGATCAGCCCGATGCCGGTCATCGCGTTCTCGATCAGGTAGCGGAACGGCACCCTCATGCTCTCGCCGACCAGCGAGAGGGAGGCGAAGTGCAGCACGCCGTCCCACGGTCCGTCGGCCAGCACCGCGTCGAGCGTCGCCGCGTCGGACGAGATCGGCCTCGATCAGCCGCGCGCCGCCGAGCACCGCCTGCCGGTGCCCCTGGCGCAGATTGTCGATCACCACCACCGCGTCGCCGCGATCGGTCAGGGCGGCGACCACGTGGCTGCCCACGTAGCCCGCGCCGCCGGTCACGAGGTATCGTCGCTGCATCCCGCTACTCCCGGAAATAGCCGCCGTAGCGGGGATGATAGACCTCCGAATCGGCAAACCCGGCGCGGACGTGGGCGCGGGCGTCCACCCGCGTGAGCGCGACGCCGGCGATCTGCGCCTGGGCTTCCTCCAGCAGGTCGAGCGCCTTGCGCACCACGCCGAGCGGCGTGTGGCGCCAGCGCACGCACAGCACCGTGGCATCGGCCAGCCGCGCCAGCAGCCGCGCGTCGGTCATCGCCAGCGCCGGCGGCGCGTCGAGCAGCACGAGGTCGTATTCCGCGCGGAGCTGTTCGAGCACCCGGCCCATCGCGTCGGAGGTGAACAGGCCGGCGACGTCGATCTCGGCCGAACCCGCCGCGACGAAGGCGGCGCTGGTCAGCTCGTCGGGCTGGATGATCTCGGCGAGCGTCGCGTGGCCGAGCAGGCAGTCGACCAGGCCCGGCTTGCCCTCGGCGTCCAGCAGCTGGGCGAGCGAGGGCTGGCGGATGTCGCAATCCACCACCACGACGCGCTCGCCGTTGATCGCCGCCGAGCGCCCCAGCGCCACCGCAACCGTGGTCTTGCCCTCCGACGGGCGCGCCGCGGTGATCGCCACGATCTTCGGCTGGCGCGCGCGGAGCCACAGCCCGGCCCGCAAGGCGCGCAACTGCTCCGCGAAGGGCGAGAGCGGCTTGTAGGTGCCGTATTCCGACACGCGCACCCAGCCGAGGCTGCGGCGCGAGACCTGCGGCACCAAGGCGAAGCAGGGCAGGCCGAGCCGCGCCCGCACCTCGTCGCCGCTGCGGAAGCTGCTGTCCGCCAGTTCCAGCAGCCAGACCAGCAGCAGGCCGAAGAACACGCCGAACGCGGCCGCGGCGGCGAGCATCAGCTTGGTTCGCGGGAAGCTCGGCTCGCCCGGCGGCAGCGCGGGCGAGATCACCCGCGCGTCCGGCTGCTCGATCGCGGTCTGCTGCGCGGTCTGCTGGATGCGCTCCAGCACGGTGTTCAGCAGGGTCCGCGAAGCCTCGACGTCGCGCTGCATGGCATTGAGCGGGATCTGCGCCTGCGCGTTGCGGTCGATCTGCGACTGCGCGTCCGCCAGGCTCCGCTCCAGCGCCGCGACCCGCTCGCGCCCCGCCCGCACCTCCGCCTCGGTCGCCGCCACCACGCGCCCGGTCTCGGCCGCCACCCCGCGCTGCACCGCGTCCACCTGGTTGCGCAGCGTCGATCACGTCGGGATGGTTCGGGCCGAGCCGGGTGAGCAGGCCGTTGCAGCTGCCCGCCGAGCTGCTCCTGCTGGGCGCGCAACTGCACGACGCTCGGCGAGATCGCCGCCTGGGCCGCCGCGCGCCGTTGCGGCCGCGCGCGACGTCCAGCCGGGCCTGCGACTGGGCGAGCTCGCCGCGCGCCTGCAGCAGATCGCTGTTCAGCCGGCTGATCTGCTCGGTGTCGAGCCCGGCCTGCACGCCCTGCACCAGCCCTTGCCGCGCCCGGTACGCGGCGATCCGGTCCTCCCCGTCCTGCACCTCGCGGCGCAGATCGGCGACCCGGCCGCGCAGCCACTCGCTCGCCCGCCGCACGGCGTCGAACTTCGCGTCGAGCTGGCTGGTGACGTAGACGTCCATCACCATGTTGGCCGCCAGCGCCGCGAGCGCCGGATCCTCCGTGGTGAACGAGACCTCCATCAGCCGCGTCTGCTTCAGGTTGCGCACCGTGATCGCGGTCTGCACCGCCTGCGCGACGGCGTGCCGCACCGCCTCCGGGGTCGGCTCGGCGGGCGTGGGCGTCCGCGCCCGAACCAGTCCTGCCACATGACACCAGCGCGGTCCGCAGCCGGCCGGCCAGCGAGGGCGGGCGCAGCCGCCAGTTGAACTCCGGGCTGCGATCGAGGACGAACCGCTCGGCCACCCGCCCGGCGGCGGGCAGGCTGCGGACGATCTCGGCCTGGCTCGCCATCACCGCGTCGGTGGTCGGGTCGACCCGCAGGATGCTTTGCAGCTCGCGCGCGCGAATACTCGCTCGGATCGTAGATCAGCGTGCCTGTCGCGGTGTAGCGGGGAGTGATCTGGCCGAGTCCCGACGAGCGCCAGCAGCGGGGTCAGCACCACGGCGAGAAGGAACGCCCATTTCCGCCGCCGCAGGATGCCGGGGATCTCCCGAGGCTCGGGCCGCTCGCGGACCGGAGCGCGCCGGCGCGCCGAGGCATACGCGAGGCGGCCCGGTTGCGGCATTCGCTTCGGCAGGTCGATCGAGCATGGCCTGTCCTGCAATCGGGCAGCAGAGCACCCCTGCAACCGCTCTCGCCAAATGGCGAGTACAGCTGCATTTTGTCAACCCTGAGTTGCTTACACTCGGTCAGTTTCTCTCGGGCCTTCGCCGGTAGCCGAACCGGCGCGAAGCGGGTAGCAACGGGTTCATGGATGGCCTGAGGACGCTCGCCCTTGCCTGCGCGTTGCGCGGCGGCGTTCGCCGTCCGGGCGGCGCCGAGCCAGGTCCGGCCCCCGGGCCGGTCCGGGTGATCGGCAGCAACGCCGCGGGCTGCATCGCCGGCGCGGTCGAGCTCCCGCCGGAGGGGCCGGGCTTCCAGGAAATCCGCTTCCGGCACAGCGTCTTCTGGGGCCACCCGCGCACCATCGCGCTGCTGGAGCTGCTCGGCCAGCGCGCCCGAGCGGCCGGGCTGCCCGATCTCTACATGAACGACATCTCCACCCCGCGCGGCGGACCGATCCCGGGTCACGCCGGCCATGAGCTTGGACTCGAGGCGGATGTCTGGCTGGATGTGAGCCCGAAGCCGCTCCTGACGCGGGACCAGCGCGAGGAGATCGAGGTGCCGAGCGTGGTGCGCCCCGACGGCCGCGCGGTCGATCCCGCGATCTGGACCGAGGACCACGCGCGGCTGCTGCGGCTCGCCGCCCTGCTGCCCGACGTGGACCGCATCTTCGTCAACCCGGCGATCAAGCAGCAGCTCTGCGAGACCACCACCGGCGACCGGGCATGGCTGCGCCTGATCCGCCCCTGGTGGGGCCACGCCGCGCATTTCCACATCCGTTTCCGCTGCCCCGCCGGCCAGCCGGAATGCGTGCAGGGGCCGCCGCGTCCCGCCCGGCGACGGCTGCGACGCGACGCTGCGCTGGTGGTTCGACCAGCTCGATCAGCCTGCCAAGCCGCCCTCTCCGCCTCGTCCGCCGCCGCCGCTGCCGGCGGCGTGCCGGGCGATCATGGATGCGCCCGCGGCGCCGGCGCGGCATTGACCACGCAGAACCGGCGCCGTCTCGGCATCTCGATCGCCGGGATGATCAATTTCCTCAACCTCTACTGGGTCCAGGCGCTGCTCCCGACCCTGGCAGACGATTTCCACGCGCCGCCCGCCAGCACCGGCCTCACCGTGACCGCGACCCTGCTCGCGGTCTCCTTGGTGGCGCCGTTCGTGGGGGTCATCTCCGACATGCTCGGGCGCAAGCGGCTGATCGTCGGCGCCACCTGGGTTCTGGTGATCCCGACCCTGCTGGCGGCCGGCGCCGCCAGCTTGCAGGCGCTGGTGCTCTGGCGCTTCGTGCAGGGGCTGATGCTGCCGTTCATCTTCACCGTCGCGGTGGCCTATATCGGCGACGAGGCGCCCGGCGCGGACGGCATCCGGCTCGCCGGCACCTACTCGATGGGCACCATCTTCGGCGGCTTCGCCAGCCGGTTCGTCTCGGGCTACGCCACCGACTTCCTCGGCTGGCGCGCCTCGTTCCTGCTGCTCGGTGCGCTGACGGTCGCCTCCGCGCTGGCGGTCGGCCTGCTGCTGCCGCGCGAGGCGAATTTCCGCCCGGTGCGCGGACTGCGCACCACCATCGCCAGCTTCCGCGACCACCTGACGAACCCGCGCCTGCTGGCGATCTGCGCGGTCGGCTTTTCCGTGCTGTTCTCGATCATCGCCGCTTTCACCTTCGCCAACTTCGTCCTCGCCGCGCCGCCCTACGGCCTCGGCCCGGCCGCACTCGGCTCGATCTTCGCCGTCTACCTGTTCGGCATGGTCTCCACCCCGGTCGCGACCAGGCTGGCGCTGCGCATCGGCCGCCTGCCGACGCTGGCGCTGGCGGCGGCCCTCGCCGTTGGCGGCCTGCTTCTCACCTTGGCGCCCTCGCTCTGGGCGATCATCGGCGGCCTGGCGATGCTGGCGGGCGCGGTGTTCGTCGAGCAATCGCTGACCATCAGCTACATCGGGGTCGCCG
This sequence comes from uncultured Alphaproteobacteria bacterium, assembly GCA_963799825.1. GTDB lineage: Bacteria > Pseudomonadota > Alphaproteobacteria > Acetobacterales > Acetobacteraceae > JAFKFI01. The sequence continues at coordinate 193,794 of CAWCYL010000004.1, read as the reverse complement.
CCCAACGGGCGAAATCCACCGCCGTCGGGCTCTACGTCACCTCGTACTACGTGGGCGGCAGCCTGGGCGGCATCCTGCCGGCGGGGATCTGGCACTGGGCCGGCTGGCCGGGCTGCGTGGCGCTGTCGGCCGCCGTGCAGATCCTCATGCTCGCCATCGCGCTTGTGTTCTGGCGCGACCCACCCCGGCAGGAGCCTGGGTTGCCGTAGGGCCGGTCCAGCGCCATTCTGGATGTGACCGGCCTCCGGTGGACGGCTTCTTCTCCACGCGGCCGCGCGCCCCAGGTTCCGGGCGGACAATCTATCGGTTTGGAAGGATGCACGGCGCATGAACGCACCCGTGGACGTGCTGGGCTTGGAAAAATTCGCCGTCGGGCAGCCGGTGCCGCGCAAGGAGGATCCCAAGCTGCTGCGCGGCGAGGGGCGCTACAGCGACGACCTCAACCTGCCGAACCAGGTCTACGCGGTGATCGTGCGCAGCCGGGTCGCGCATGGCCGGCTGCTCGGCATCGACACCGAGGCGGCGCGATCCATGCCGGGCGTGCTCGGCGTCTACACCGGCACGGACCTCGCGACGGCCGGCTACAACCGGATGCCGACCGGCGGCGTGGTGTTCAAGAACCGCGACGGCTCGCCCATGCAGCAGCCGGCGCAGCTGCCGCTGACCACCGACAAGGTCCGCTTCGTCGGCGACCCGATCGCCTTCGTCGTGGCCGAGACCATCAAGCAGGCCAAGGATGCCGCCGAGGCGGTGATGCCCGACATCGACGCATTACCCGCAGTGACCACCGCGCGCGCGGCCGACGCGCCGGGGGCGCCGCTGGTGCATGACGAGGTGCCGGGCAACCTGGTGCTCGACTTCCACTACGGGGACACCGATGCGGTCGCGGCGGCCTTCGCGCGCGCCGCGCACGTCACCAAGCTGCCGATCCGCAACAGCCGGATCGTGGTCTCGCCGATGGAGCCGCGCTCGGCGATCGGCGAATACGATCCCGCGCAGGACCACTGGACCCTGCGCCTCGGCTGCCAGGGCGTGTTCGGGATGCGCAACCTGATCCGCAACGTGCTCAACGTGCCGGTCGAGAAGGTCCGCGTGCTGACCGGCAATGTCGGCGGCTCGTTCGGCATGAAGGCGTCCTGCTACCCCGAATATGTTTGCCTGCTGCACGCCGCCCGCGCCCTTGGCCGGCCGGTGAAATGGACCGACGAGCGCTCCGACAGTTTCCTGTCCGACAGCCACGGGCGCGATCACGACATGACGCCGTCGATCGCGCTCGACGCCGAGGGAAAAATCCTGGCGCTGCGGGTCGAGGGCTACGGCAATCTCGGCGCCTACCAGAGCAACGCCACCGCGCAGCCGCCGACCATGAACGCGGTGCGCAACAGCATCGGCGTCTACCGCACCCCGGCGCAGGAGGTGAACACGCGCGTGATGTTCACCAACACGACCCCGGTGGGGCCGTATCGCGGCGCCGGGCGGCCGGAGGGCAACTACTACATCGAGCGGCTGCTCGACACGGCGGCGGCGGAGATGGGCATCGACCGGGTGGAAATCCGCAGGCTGAACCACATCCGCCCCGAGGAGATGCCGTTCAAGACCCCCGCCGGCACGACCTATGACAGCGGCGATTTTCCGACGGTGCTCGACAAGGCGCTGGCGCTGGCCGACTGGGACAATTTCCCCCGGCGCAAGATCGAGAGCCGCGAGCGCGGGAAGCTACGGGGGCGCGGCATCGGGCAGTATCTCGAAGTCACCGCGCCGCCGCAGAACGAGATGGGCGGCATCCGCTTCGAGCCGGACGGCACGGTGACGATCATCACCGGCACGCTCGATTACGGCCAGGGCCACGCCTCGCCCTTCGCGCAGGTGCTGACCAGCCGGCTCGGCATCCCGTTCGAGAAAATCAACCTGCTGCAGGGCGACAGCGACCAGCTGATCGCCGGCGGCGGCACCGGCGGCTCCAAATCCATCATGGCGAGCGGTGCCGCGATCATCGAGGCGGGCGAGCAGGTGATCGAGAACGGCAAGCAGATCGCCGCCCACGCGCTCGAAGCGGCCGTCGCCGACATTGAATTCGCGAACGGCCGGTTCACCATCGCCGGCACCGACCGCGCGGTCGGCATCATGGAGCTGGCGGAGCAACTGCGAGAGGGGCTCAAGCTGCCCGAGGGTGTGCCGTCGACGCTGGACGTGCGCCACATCCACAAGAGCGCGCCCTCGGCCTTCCCCAATGGCTGCCATGTCTGCGAGGTGGAGGTCGACCCCGACACCGGCGAGGTGGACGTGGTGCGCTACACGATGGTCAACGATTTCGGCGTGGTCATCAATCCGCTGCTGGTCGAGGGCCAGGCGCATGGCGGCATCGTCCAGGGCATCGGCCAGGCGCTGCGGGAGTCGGTGCGCTACGACGAGGACGGGCAGCTGATGACCGGCTCGTACATGGACTACGCCCTGCCCCGCGCGGGCGACGCGCCCTTCTTCGCCTATGGCAGCCATCCGGTGCCGGCCAAGACCAACCTGCTCGGCGCCAAGGGCTGCGGCGAGGCCGGCTGCGCGGGCGCCCTGCCCTCGGTGATGAACGCCCTGGTCGACGCGCTGTCGGAGCTCGGCATCCGCCACATCGACATGCCGGCGACGCCGCTCAGGGTCTGGGAGGCCATTCAGCGGCCGAGGCCGAGCGGGGCCGGTTAGTCTCGCCTGTTGCGACGAACGGTTGGTCACGCGGGCTGCCGAAGTCGTGGATGGTCGGCCTTCGCCGACCATGACGGTGCGGAAGTGGAATCACTCGGCCGGTGCAAGGCGGATGGGTCTATATCGTTACGAATAAGCCGAACGGCGCGCTCTACATCGGTGTCACCAGCGATATTGCCCGACGCGCGTGGGAGCATCGCGAAGGGTTGGCATAGAGCCTGGAAGATCCGCCTCATTCGCGGGCAGAACCCCGATTGGGTGGATTTCTGCGACCGGCTTGCCTGAACCGCGCTCAAGCCGTGGATGGTCGGCCTTCGCCGACCATGACGGGGGGCACGGACCTGAATGGACTTGACATTATTTCTAACTAACGCTATAGACCTCCCATGCCGCCCGATGCCCCGCCCCCGATCGGCGTGATCCACCGCTTCGCTCGCTTCATCGAGGCGCTGAAGCGGGCGATGACCGAGGGCATCCGGCCGAGGGAGCACGCGCTGGCGACGATGGCGCTGCCGCTGTGGAACTATCTCGGGCGCACGCTGCGGCGTCTCGCGGCGCTCCATGCGCGCTTCGAGGCCGGGGCGCTCGCCCCGGCCTCGAACCGCGGCGCCGCGCGGACGCCGGTATCGGACCGCCCGAGGACAGTGCGCCGGCCGCCCAGCATTCCGCGCGGGCCGGTGCTGCTGCGGTATTATCTGGTGCATTTTGTCGCCCCGCTGCGCGAGCTGGTGGACGATCCCGAGATGCGGGCGCTGCTGGCAGCGTGCCCGCAGGCGGGGCGGTTGCTGCGGCCGCTGTGGCGCAAGCTGACCCCCGATCCGCTGCCCGAGGTGCTGCGCCTGCCGCCGAAGCCGCCCCGGTCGCCGCGACCGCGCTTGGCGCGACCGGAGGCGGCGAGCCCGCCCGACGCGCCGCCCGACGCGCTGGCCGGCCGTCCCGCCGTTCCGGCCAAGCCGCCGCCTTCGCTGCCCGCCTGGCCACCGCGACTTTTGCGAGCCTGACGCCGCGCCGCCCTCGCACGCCCATAATGTTGCTTATTCGCAACTAAATGGCAGCGGACTTGTCCTGCGTTTTCGTCTCGAAATCGCCGGCGTCGTGGCGCTCGTGCAACTGGCTCGAGGGGTCCCCCGAGACGCGGTTGACCATCCGTCCCCGCCGCACCGCCGGACGCTGCCCGACCGCGTCGGCCCAGCGCCGAACGTTCTTGTATTCCTCGACGTTCAGGAACTCGGCCGCGTCATACAGCGCGCCTTTCACCAGACCGCCATACCAGGGCCAGATGGCCATGTCGGCAATCGTGTAGTCGCCGCCCGCCACGTATTCGCTCTCCGCGAGCCGGCGGTCGAGCACGTGGAGCAGGCGTTTCGCCTCCATCGCGAAACGGTCGATCGCGTACTCGATCTTGGTCGGCGCATAGGCATAGAAGTGGCCGAAGCCGCCGCCGAGATAGGGCGCGCTGCCCATCTGCCAGAACAGCCAGGAGAGACATTCGGCGCGCGCCCCGGCCTCGGTCGGCAGGAAAGCCCCGAACTTCTCGGCGAGGTACATGAGGATCGCGCCGGTCTCGAACACCCGGATCGGCGTCGGGCCGCTGCGATCCACCAGGGCCGGTATCTTCGAGTTGGGATTGATCGCCACGAAGCCGCTGCCGAACTGATCGCCCTCGCCGATCCTGATGAGCCAGGCGTCGTATTCCGCGCCGCGATGGCCGAGCGCCAGCAGCTCCTCGAGCATCACCGTCACCTTCACGCCGTTCGGCGTGCCGAGCGAGTAGAGCTGGAGGGGATGGCGGCCGACCGGGAGATCCTTGTCGTGCGTCGGCCCCGAGATCGGGCGGTTGATGTTCGCGAACCGGCCGCCGCTCGCCTTGTCCCAGGTCCAAACCTTCGGCGGCGTGTAATCGGGCGTGCTGCTGCTCATTCTCAGGGCTCCCGGTATCTGGCGAGTTGTGCGACCGCAAGCTGTGATCGGCCTAGCTTACATTGCGCTGACGCGGATTATGACAAGGCCGAGGGGGGACGGAGAGTGTCCCGAAACCGGGGGTGGTTGCGTCGGACGCACGGATGCCCAACTCTCCTCCCTGTTGACTACCCCGGCCCGCGCCGGGCCCCTAAGGACGAGGTTCTTCGATGGCGCAGCCGCATCTGGTTCTCTGCCGCCCTGGGCGGGATTCCTCGCCGATCGTGCAACTCGCCTGGTCCACCATCCAGCTCGAGGCCGCCGCGCTGCTGCGCAAGGAGCCGACGCTGGGGCGGATGATCGACGGCGCGATCCTGCAACACGACTGCTTCGCCTCCTCGATGGGCAACCGGCTGGCGCAGAAACTGGCCTCGCCCGATTTGGAAGCGGGGGCGCTGATCGACGTTCTTGGCCACACCTTCGACGCCGAGCCCGATATCGTCGAGGCGGCGGCGGGCGACCTGCAGGCGATCCGCGACCGTGATCCGGCCTGCCCCGACCTGCTGACCCCGCTGCTGCACTTCAAGGGCTTCCAGGCGCTGCAGGCCCACCGGGTCGCACACTATCTCTGGACCCACGACCGGCCGCATCTCGCCAAGCACCTGCAGAGCCGCATGTCCGAGGTGTTCGCCATCGACATCCACCCGGCGGCAAGGCTCGGCCGGCGCATCCTGCTCGACCACGGCACCGGCCTCGTCATCGGCGAGACCGCGGAGGTGGAGGACGACGTCTCGATCCTGCAGGAGGTCACGCTCGGCGGCACGGGCAAGGAGCACGGCGAGCGCCATCCCAAGGTCCGGCGCGGCGTGCTGATCGGCGCGGGGGCCAAGATCCTCGGCAACATCGAGATCGGCGAAGGGGCGAAGGTCGGCGCCGGCAGCATCGTGCTGGCGCCCGTGGAGCCCTACACCACGGTGGTCGGCGTGCCCGCCCGCCCAGTCGCGCGCCACACCGGCATGGCGGCGCTGACGATGGACCAGATGGTCCGGGCGCCCGATTACGTCATCTGAGCGAGTGGCGGACCGAAGTCCGCCCTACATGCCGCAGGGCGGACTCGTTCGCCATCGTGACCGGGAACGCGCCTTCCCAGCCGCCGCCGAGCGCCTTGTAGAGGGCCACCAGATTGTTCGACACCGTCGTCGTGCTGTCGGCGAGCTGCTGCTCGGTCTGCAGCAGGCTGCGCTGCGCGTCGAGCACGGTGAGGAAGTCGATCAGCCCCTGTCGGTAGCGCAATTGCGCCAGGCCGAGCGCGCGCCGGTTCTGCGCCACCGCCTGCACCAACTCGTCCCGCCGCTGCTGCTCGGTGTCGTAGGCGGTGAGCGCGTTGTCGACCTCGTGCCAGGCGTTCAGCACGATCCGCTCGTAGTTCACCGCGGCCTCCTGCTGCTGCTCCTTGCGCAGTTGCAGCGTGGCGCGGAGCTGGCCGCCCTGGAAGATCGGCAGGCTGACGGTCGGGCCGAAGCCGGTACTGGCGCGCGTCCCAGGTGAACAGGTTCTTCGGCTGCAAGGCCTGGATGCCGAGACTGGCCGAGAGCGTCACCTGCGGATAGAAATCGGCGACCGCCACGCCGACATCGGCGGTCGCCGCGTGCAGCTGCGCCTCCGCCTGCCGGACGTCCGGGCGTCGGCGGGCGAGTTCGGAGGGCACGCCCACCGGCACGCGCGGCGGCACCGGAGGCACCGGACGCGGCGCGTCGAGCTCCGCCCGCAGCGCGTTCGGCTGCTGCCCCAGCAACAGGCTGATCGCGTTGACGAGCTGCGCCTCCTGCTGCTGCAGCTGCGGCAGCTGCGCCGTGGTCGCGCGCAGCTGCGCAGTGGCGTTGGCGACGTCGAGATCGCTGCCGAGGCCGCCCGCCGCGCGCTCACGCGTCAGCTGCACGCTCTGCTGCTGCACGTTCACGTTCTCGTTCGCGATGTCGATCTGCCGCTGCACGCCGCGCAACTGGATGTAGTCGCGCGCCACCTCGGCGAGCGTGCTCAGCAGCGTGTTGCGCCGCGCCTCGGCCGACGAGTTGATGGAGGCGTCGGCCGCCTCGATCGAGCGGCGCACCCGGCCCCACAGGTCGATCTCCCAGGAGGCGTCGAAGCCGTACTGGTAGAGGTCGAAGGGCGGGATCTTGCCCGAGGCCGGGATGCCGCCGGCGCCGAAGCCAGTGCCGTTGGCCTGCGTCGCACCGCCGCCGCCGGAGCCGCTGCCGAAGGCGCTGAAGATGCCGCGATTGCTCGCCTTCTCGCGCTCGTAGGACGCATTGCCGTTGATCGACGGATACAGGCTCGCGGCGGTGATGCCGCGCTGGGAGCGCAATTCGGCAAGCTGGATCGTCGCGACCCGCACGTCGAAATTGTCCCGCGCGACCCGCTCCTCGAGCGAGGTCAGCTCGGGGTCGCCGAACAGGCTCCACCAACGCGGGTCCACCGGTTCGGCGACGAGCTGGCTGCGCGCGGGCGGGGTCTCGCGATGGCCGCCGCCGAACCAGGAGGCGGGCGAGTACCAGGGCGGCTCCTTGAAATCCGGTCCGACGGCGCAGCTCGTCAGGATCAGCAGCATTCCCAGGGCGGCTATGCGCGGGACGGCCATCGGCAAAGCTCCGAGGGAAAACACGATGGAAGGCGCCGTGCTTACGCCGCCGTCGCTGCCAAGGTTGCCTCCGGCCGCCCCGAAGCCGATCCTCCCCGCGCCAATCGGCGGAGGCCGAAGCCATGCGCCCGCGACCCTGGTTTTCGCTTTGCGCGTTCTGCCTGCTGGCGTGGCTCGCCGCTTCGGGTCGCGCCGTCCGGGCGGAGAACGCGACCGGGCAGACCGCGACCACCCAGCCGTCGCACGACGCGTCGGCGGCGTTCGACGAGGTGTGGCGCATCGTCCGGGACCGCTTCTACGACCCTCGCTTGCACGGGCTGGACTGGAGCGCGGTGGGACAACGCTATCGCACGCGGGCCGCCGAGGCCGGAGACCGGGACGCACGGGCCGTCATCGTCAACCGGATGCTGGACGAGCTCGGCGCCTCGCACACGCGGTTGTTCACTCCCGACGAGCCCGCCTACTACCAGCTCGCCGACATCTTCGAGCGCCCGCTGCAAAGGCAGGGTTTCTCGCGGATCTGGCCGTCGGGACAAGTGACCTACCCCGCCATCGGCATCTTTACCGAAACCGACGCCAAAGGGCGGGTGTTCGTCACCGGCGTGATCGCGGGAGCCCCGGCGGCGCGCGGCGGGCTGCTCGTGGGCGACGAGATCGTCGCGGCGGATGGTGCGATGTTCCAGCCGGTTGGCTCGTTCCGGGGGAAAGTCGGCGTGCCGGTGCAACTCACCGTCCGGCGCACGCCGGAGGGACCGACCCTCGCCATTGGCGTGGTCCCGGAGGAGCTCAATCCGGCCGCCATGTTCCTCAAGGGACTGGAGGACGGCGCCCGCACCATTACCGCCAATGGCCGGCGGATCGGTTACGTGCATGTCTGGTCGTACGCGAGCTGGCGCTATCAATCCGCGCTGGAAAACCTGCTCGGCTCGGGCAAGCTGAAGGACGCCGATGCGCTGGTCTGGGACCTGCGCGACGGCTGGGGCGGCGCGCAGCCGGAGTATCTCGACCTGTTCAACGGGCGCTCGCCGACGCTGACGCTCACCGGACACGACGGCAAGCCGGGGCTCGCCAATTTCCGCTGGCGCAAGCCGGTGGCCATGCTGGTGAACGAAGACACCCGTAGCGGCAAGGAAGTGCTCGCCCAGGGCTTCGAGACCTACGACATGGGGCCGGTGATCGGCACGCGCACGGAAGGTGCCGTGCTGGCCGCCACCGCCTTCCTGATCAGCGACGACAGCTTGCTGCTGCTCGCCGTCGACGACGTCCGGGTGGACGGCCGGCGGCTGGAAGGGGTTGGCGTCAAGCCGACCGTCCCGGTGGCGTTCGATCGGCGCCATGCCGCCGGTGCGGACCCGCAGCTCGATCGCGCGGTGCAGATCTTGTCGGACGCCGAGCGGCCGTAGGAGCGCTCACGTCATGGCCGACCATCCACGACCTCCACAGGGCGGCCCGTGCTTCTACTTCCAAACTCGCGCAGCAATTTAGTAGGTATTCAAAACGGCTTTGCATAATAGGGAATTATGCGACGCGAGAGCCGCCCCGCTCATACCACCCGCGCGAGCGCCGGACGATGTGCACGACCGAGAGCATCACCGGCACTTCCACCAGCACGCCGACGACCGTTGAGAGCGCCGCGCCCGACTGGAAACCAAACAAGGCGATTGCTGTCGCCACCGCCAGCTCGAAGAAATTGCTCGCCCCGATCAGGGCCGAAGGCCCGGCCACGCACCACTCGACGCCAAGGCGGCGGTTCAGCCAGTAGGCCAGCCCCGCGTTGAAATAGACCTGTATGATGATCGGCACCGCCAACAGCGCGATCACGACCGGCTGGCGCATGATCTGCTCGCCTTGCAGGCCGAACAGCAGCACGAGCGTGAGTAGCAGCGCAGACAGAGACAGTGGCGCAAGTCTGCGGAGCGTGCGGGCAAGTGCCGCCGGTCCGCCCTGCATCAGCAGGGCGCGCCGCCAAAGCTGTGCGGCGATCACCGGCACGATGATGTAAAGCACGACCGAAAGGATGAGCGTGTTCCAAGGCACCGTGATCGAGGACAGGCCCAGCAGCAGCGCCACAATCGGCGCGAAGGCAAAGACCATGATCGTGTCGTTGAGCGCCACTTGCGACAGTGTGAAATGCGGCTCGCCGTCCACAAGGTTCGACCAGACGAACACCATGGCCGTGCAGGGAGCCGCCGCCAGCAGGATCAGCCCGGCGATGTAGCCGTCAATCTGATCGGCCGGGAGATACGGCCGGAACAGATGCGCGACGAACAGCCAGCCGAGCAGCGCCATCGAGAACGGCTTCACCAACCAGTTGATGCCGACCGTAGATGCGATGCCGCGCCAATGCTCCTTCACCTGCCCGAGGGCGGCGAGATCGATTTTCAGCAGCATGGGGATAATCATCAGCCACACCAGCACCGCGACCGGCAGATTGACCTCCGCCACCGTCGCCGCACCGAGGGCATGAAACACGCCCGGCATCGCTTGGCCGAGTGCGATGCCGACGACAATGCAGAGCGCGACCCATAGCGTCAGGTAACGCTCGAATGTCCCCATCGAGGGCGCTTTGCCCGGTGAGACGACCGCTTCACTCATTAGGATGCCTCGCCTTCCGTCGCATCGGGACGCATGCGGCCGATGGCATCGAGCCGCCGCTTGAGCGACAGGCGATCAAGCGAGGAAACCGGGAGCGCTACAAAAAGCTTGATGCGGTTTTCGAGGGCACGGAGCGTGTCGCGGAACGCCTGCCACTGTTCAATGTCCGGTCCTTCGACCGCAGCCGGATCGGGCAGGCCCCAATGCGCCGTGATTGGTTGTCCCGGCCAGATCGGGCAAGCTTCCCCCGCCGCCTGGTCGCAGACGGTGAACACGAAATCCATCACGGGCGCGCCCGGCGCAGCAAAATCGTCCCAGCTTTTGCTACGCAGACCTTCGACCGGAAGATCGAGCGAGCGCAGCAGTTCGAAGGCGCAGGGATGAACCGCGCCCTTCGGAAAACTCCCGGCGCTATAGCCCCGGAAGCGGCCCTGGCCCCAATGGTTCAACAGCGATTCCGCGAGAATGCTGCGGGCCGAGTTACCCGTGCAGAGAAAGAGGACATTGAACGGCGGACGCGTCATGCGGCGGCCTCTTGCTTCGGGCCGCAGCACGCGGCGCTGGCCGTAAGCTCTGGTTTCGGCGCACAGCAGGCACCTTGCGACGTGTCCGGGGTGCAGCAGGCCGTCGAGACGGTGCGGATCGGGCCGAGATCGACGCTATCGCCATAAACCGTGCTTTCGCCGGTCGTGAGGAACGTTTCCCACGAAAGCCCCTGCGGATCGGTGATCCACGACTTTTCCGATTGCGCGTAGCAGCAGGTGGTCGCGCCTTCCTCCAACACGGGCCGGTCTGCCTGTTGCAGCCGCCCGTAAACCTCGTGCAGTTCGTCCGGCGTCTCGACCTGAATGCCGAGATGATCGAGGCCCGTTTGCGCGCTGCGGGTCGAGATCGCAAAATTTACGCGCGGATCATCGAGCATCCATTTGGCATAGTCCGACTTCGTGACCGTCGGTTGAACCGCGAAAAGCGCGCTGTAGAAGCGGATCGAATGCGCGAGATCATCGACGGAGACGTGCACGTGCAGGCGTTTCATGGCATTGTTCCCCTTTGGCCGAGGTTGCGGGATCACAGAAAGCGACGCCGCAAGTCGACGCGTCGCCTTGGCAGCAGTTTTCGGTGAGGTAGGCGAGCAGCCCGTTCATCGCTGCGTATTCCGCCGTGTAGATGAGCGAGCGGCTTTCGCGACGGCACTTCACCAGACCGGATTGCTTGAGGTGATTCAGGTGAAAGGAGAGCGTGGCGGATGGCAGGCCCAACCGCTCCCCGATTTGCCCGGCCGCCATCCCGTCAGCACCGGCCTGCACCAGCAGTCGGAACACATCGAGGCGGGATTCCTGGGCCAGGGCCGCCAAGGCAGCGAGGGCATCCGACTTTTCCATGGTTCCAGTATAGTGGAAATTACCGAGCGACGTCAACCGGGTCACCCGCAAAAATCGCGCAGCCCGGCGGCGCACTCCTCTATCAGATCGTCAGCCCCACTCGTGGCCCTCCGCTTGGCCCGCGCGCTTCGAAGGTTTGCGGCTCCCGTAAGATATGACCGAAAGCGAGCCGTTCCGGCTCTTCGCGAGGTCCGCGCGCAGTTCGCCAGCTTTAGTTAGGCGTGAATGTTCGTGACAAACCCAGATCACGTCCGGGGGCGGGCATGACGATGGCTGGGAGGGGTAATAGATAGCTCCGTAGGGCGGCATTCGTTCCGCACCAACGCCTCAGCCCCGGTAGTCGAGGCCGACATCGAGCACCGCCGCACTGTGCGTGAGCCAGCCGATCGAGATGAGATCGACGCCGCTCGCGGCGATGGCTGGAGCCGTGGCAGGCGTGACGCGACCAGATGCCTCAGTGATGGCTCGACCGGCGACCATGCCGACCGCTTCGCGCAGCATGGGCGGGGCCATATTGTCGAGCAGCACCGCATCGACGCCGATGCTCAACGCCTCCTCGAGCTGCGCCAGCGTATCGACCTCGAGCTCGATTTTCACCAGATGGCCGATCGCGGCGCGGGCGCGCTCCAGGGCGGGACGGATGCCGCCGGCGATCGCGACGTGGTTGTCCTTGATGAGCACCGCGTCGTCGAGGCCGAAGCGGTGATTGCTGCCGCCGCCGACGCGCAGGGCGTATTTCTGCAGGCTGCGCATCCCCGGCATGGTCTTGCGCGTGCAGGTGATCCTTGCCGGATGCGGCCGCACGGCCGCCACGATCGCCGGCCGTCGCCGAGGCGATGCCGCTGAGATGGCCGAGGAAGTTGAGTGCCACGCGCTCGCCGGTCAGCACGCCGCGCGCCGGGCCGCTGATCTCGGCGATCACGTCGCCGGGCTGGATCGCGCTGCCGTCCGGCCGCTCCACCCTGATCTCGATGGCCGGCTCGATGAGGCGGAACGCGAGGATCGCCAGATCGAGCCCGGCGACCACGCCCGGCTGGCGCGCGACGAGCGCGGTCGTCGCGCGCTGGCCGGGCGGCACGATGGCGTCGGTGGTGATGTCGCCGGCGCGGCCGAGATCCTCCAGCAGCGCGGCGCGGACGATGGGTTCCAGCATGATCCGCGGCAGGGGCGGTACGGTCATGGCTCAGGCCTTCCGGGCGAGTGGGAACGTGGAGGGCGCAATCTCGCGCGCCGCCCGCAGGGCTTCGTCGAGCCGCCAGGCGACCGGGTGCGCGAGCGTGTCGTCCGTGTCCGGAAAATCGGTGCGGAAATGCGCGCCGCGACTTTCCTGCCGGTGCAGCGCGGCGACCGCGATCATCAGCGCGACAGCGGCGGGATCGGCAGCCGGTCCGGCGGAGCACGCCAGCGGAAGGAGCGCGGCCGCCGCGTCGCCCAGTTCGTCGGCATGGCGCAGCACGCCGGCCGCGCGCGACAGGACGGGACGCATCGGCGACGGATCGGGCGAAGGCGGCAGCGAGAGCGAGGACGGCATCCGGACCGACGGCGGCACCGCGCCAGCGACACTCTCGGCGACCCAGCGCGCGCAGGCCGCCGCCTCCAGCAGCGAGTTGCTGGCCAGCCGATTGGCGCCGTGCAGCCCGGTGCGGGCGACCTCGCCGCACGCCCAGAGCCCGCTCACCGTGCTGCGTCCGGCGGCGTCCACCGCGATGCCGCCCATGTGGTAGTGCGCCGCCGGGCGCACCGGGATGAGCTGGCGCGCGGGGTCGATCCCGGCGGCCGCACAGATCGCGGCGATGCCAGGGAAGCGACGGGCGAACCCGTCGCCGAGTGCGACGCGCGCGTCGAGAAACACGTCGTGGCCGTCCGCCCGATGGCGCCAGATCGCGCGCGCGACGACATCGCGCGGCGCCAGTTCCGCGCCGGGCGTGTCGGCCATGAACCGCGTGCCGCGTTCGTCCACCAGCACCGCGCCCTCGCCGCGCACCGCCTCGCTGATGAGCGGCAGCGGGTCGCCGGCCTGCCCCCTGCTCGTGGCGAGCGCCGTGGGATGGAACTGCACGAATTCCAGATCGGCGAGTGCCGCGCCGGCGCGCGCGGCCAGCGCGAGGCCCTGGCCGAAGCAGCCGCGCGGATTGGTGGTGTGCAGATAGAGCCCGCCGACGCCGCCCGTGGCGATCACCACGCGCCCGGTGGGCAGCAGCACCGGTCCGGCACTGCCCGCCGCGAGCACGCCCGCGACGGTGTTGTCGGTCACGATCAGCCGCCGCGCCTCGACCCCCTCGTGGATCGTGACGGAGGGCGTCGCGCGCACCGCCGCGACGAGCGCCCGCATGATCTCGCGCCCGGTGCCGTCGCCCGTCGCATGGACGATGCGGCGCCGGCTGTGCGCGGCCTCGCGGCCCAGGAGCAACGCGCCGTCCGGCGCACGATCGAAGCGCGCGCCGCGCCGGATCAGCTCGTCGATCACGCGCGGGCGCCGCGTCGACGATGCGCCGCGCGGCACCTCGTCGACCATCCCGTTGCCGGCCGCGAGCGTGTCGGCGCAATGCAGGCCAGGATCGTCGTCGTCGCCGATCGCGGCGGCGACGCCGCCCTGCGACCACGCGCTCGACGCCTCCGCGCCGAGCGGCGCCTTCGACAGCACCACCACCGGCTCCGGCGCCAGATGCAGGGCGATCATCAGCCCGGCGAGGCCGCCGCCGATGATGACCGGGCAGCCGATCAGGTCGCGCATTTCTGCCGCCTCACACCGCCAACATGCGCTCGACGGCGCGCCGCGCGCGATCCGCGACCTCGGGGTCGATGGTGACCTCGTGCCGCATCTCCTCCAGCGCGGTGCGGATATTCGGCAGCGTGATGCGCTTCATGTGCGGGCAGAGATTGCACGGGCGCACGAAGGAGACATCGGGGTTCTTGAGCGCGATGTTGTCGCTCATCGAGCACTCGGTCAGCAGCACCACGCGCGGCGGCTTGCGGTTCGTCACGTAGTCCGCCATCGCCGCGGTCGAGCCGGCGAAATCCGCCTCCGCGACGACCTCGGGCGGGCATTCGGGATGCGCCAGCACGACCACGCCGGGGTTCTCGGCGCGCAGCGTGCGCACCTCGTCGGCGGTAAATCTTTCGTGCACCTCGCAATGGCCGGCCCAGGCGATGATCTTCACGCCGGTCTCGGCGGCGACGTTCCGCGCGAGGTATTCGTCGGGCAGCATGATGACGCGCTCGACGCCGAGCGATTCGATCACCTTGCGCGCGTTGCCCGAGGTGCAGCAGATGTCGGACTCCGCCTTCACCGCGGCGGAGGTATTCACGTAGGTCACCACCGGCACGCCGGGATAGCGCGCGCGCATCAGCCGCACGTCGGCGGCGGTGATCGATTCCGCGAGCGAGCAGCCGGCGCGCGTGTCGGGGATCAGCACCGTCTTGTCGGGATTGAGCAGCTTCGCCGTCTCGGCCATGAAATGCACGCCGGCGAGCACGATCACGTCGGCCTCGGCACGCATCGCCTCGCGCGCAAGCGCCAGGCTGTCGCCCACGATGTCGGCGACACAATGGAAGATCTCCGGCGTCTGATAATTGTGCGCGAGGATCACCGCGTTGCGCTCGCGCTTGAGCGCCAGGATCGCCTCGATGTCCTCGGCGAACACCGGCCATTCCATCGGCGGGATGAAGCCGCTGACCCGGTCGTAGAGATAGGCGGTGCGCGAGACGAGTTCGGACATACCCATCGTGCCGCTCCTTATGCTCATGTCGAGCATTTCCAGGTGCCAAAAAGAGGCGGTCCCAGCCGCCACATATGCTGGAGTTGAGCATAACCCGCGCCCGTGTCAAGCGGCGAGCCCGTCATCGCCGGCGGAGGCCGGCCATCCACGACTTCCCGCGTGCCGGCAAAGTCGTGGATGCCCGCGACAAGCGCGGGCACGACGTTGAACTACGGGCCGCGCGTGACCGGCAGCTTGGTGCCGGCGAAGGCGCGCTCCTGCTGCACCGCGCGGCGGAAGCGGAACAGCTTGGCCGGGCGGCCGCCGGTCTCGGTGGCGATCCGGCCGGTCTCCTCGACGAGTTCCTGCTGCTCGATGAGGCGGCGGAAATTCTGCTTGTGCATCCGCTGGCCGGCCAGCGCCTCGACCGATTGCTGCAGCTGCAGGAGGGTGAAGCTCGGCGGCATCAGCTCGAACACGACGGGGCGATACTTGATCTTGGCGCGCAGCCGCGCGATGCCGGTGGCGAGGATGCGGCGATGGTCGTGCAGCATCGGCTCGCCGGGCGCGGGCGCCGCGCAGGCGCGGTCGGAGCCGCGCGTGGCCTCGGCCACCAGGCCGACCTCGTACAGCAGCTCGTAGCGCTGCAGCACCAGCTCCTCGTTCCAGGCGTGGCCGTCGAGACCGAAATTGACCCCGGCCCGCTGGCGCCGCTCGCGCCGGACCGCGAGGCTCGGCGCCGATCTGGCCCAGCTGCGCAGCGCCGGGCGCGATCAGCCGCTCCACCGACGCGGGTGCGCCGGCGCGATGATCCTCCCAGGGGAAGTAGCGGTACCAGCTCTGCCAGCTCGCCGCCGCGTCGACCGGCCGGCCGCGCCTGGCGGGTCAGGCCGAGATAGCTGATCGAGATCACCCGGGCGGCCGCCTCGGTCCGGTCGCGATCGGCGAAGGTGTAGAGCTGCTCGACATAGCCGACCGGGTGATGCGTCTGCTGCTCCACCCAGGCCCGCAGCCCGCCCTGGAGGGAGCGGTGGCCGGACTCGAATGGTCCGGACGGCAGCGCACGGGCGCCGGCGATGGTCAGCACCAGGGGCTCGCCGTCGGTGACGGCCACCACCACGGCGATCAGGTCGGCGGCAATGGACAGGTCGCTCGCGGTCAGTTAGGGCAGCCTGATGGTCGATTGATTCGGCCGGCGCGGAAGGCGACGGCCCGCCGCTGATGCCACAACTCCCGCGCCGGCGCCACGGCCGGCGCCGGCAATGTGAGCGTACGCCTGGAACGGGGATTTTGCCGGACCAGCTCAACCTATCCTTGTATGGATCGCTAGAACCTCGTTATGACCGTCGCGCGACGCCGGCCCAATCGGTATTCGGGAAAGGATTGGCGGATCGCGATGCGTGAAAGGAGAGGCCAGCCGGTGGATTTCGACCCAAGGACGAAGACTGGGGCGCCGCCCGATCATTCCCACGGCGCGGTCGAGGCGAGTCCCGAGGAACGAAGGCGTCGCCGCGCTGCGATCCAGCATCCTGGACAAGCTGACCTACCACGTCGGCAAGGCGCGGGTGGTGGCGACCGAGCGGGACTGGTTCGTGGCGACCGCGCTGGCGGTGCGCGACCGGGTGGTCGATCGCTGGATGGCCAGCACCAACCTCGCCTACCAGCAGAAATCCAAGCGCGTCTATTACCTGTCGCTCGAATTCCTGATCGGCCGCCTGCTGTTCGACGTGCTCAACAATCTCGGTCTGACCGAGACCGCCCGCGCCGCGCTGCGCTCGCTCGACGTCGATCTCGACGCGCTGCGCACGCTTGAGCCGGACGCGGCGCTCGGCAATGGCGGCCTCGGCCGGCTCGCCGCCTGCTACATGGAGAGCATGGCCTCGGTCGGCGTGCCGGCGCACGGCTACGGCATCCGCTACGATCACGGCCTGTTCCAGCAGGTCGTGAAGAACGGCTGGCAGCAGGAATACCCCGAGGAATGGCTGTCGCTCGGCAACCCTTGGGAATTCGAGCGGGCGGAGCTGGTCTACGACATCGGCTTCGGCGGCTCGGTCGAGGAAGTCCGCGGCGATGGACGGCGATGCCCGGCTATGCCTGGCGACCGGCGGAGATCGTCGAGGCGCTGGCCTACGACACGCCGGTGGTCGGCTGGCGCGGCCGGCGGGTGAACACGCTGCGCCTGTGGTCCGCCCGGCCCGCCGACCCGCTGCGGCTCGACACGTTCAATCGCGGCGACCATGTCGGCGCGCTCACCGAGCGGGTGCGGGCCGAGGCGATCACCAAGGTGCTCTACCCGAGCGACGCGACGCCCGCCGGCCAGGAACTGCGGCTGCGGCAGGAGTATTTCTTCGCCTCCGCCTCGCTGCAGGACCTGGTGCGCCGGCACATCCGGGCGTTCAAGGATCTCGGCACCCTGCCGGACAAGGCGGCGATCCAGCTCAACGACACGCACCCCGCCATCGCCATCCCCGAGATGATGCGCATCCTGATCGACCTGCATCACGTGCCCTGGGAGGAGGCGTGGCGCATCACCCAGGGGACGTTCTGCTACACCAACCACACCCTGCTGCCCGAGGCGCTGGAGCGCTGGCCGGTGCCGGTGATGGAGCAGCTGCTGCCGCGCCACATGCAGATCATCTACCTGATCAACGCCCGCCACCTGGCACGAGGTGCGGGCCGCGCGCCCCGACGATCACCGCCTGCTGTCCAGCGTGTCGCTGATCGACGAGTATCACGGCCGCGCGGTGCGCATGGGCAATCTCGCCTTCATCGGCTCGCACGGCGTGAACGGCGTCTCGGCGCTGCACACCGGGCTGATGCGCGAGACCGTGTTCAGCGACCTGCACGCGCTGTTCCCCGACCGCATCGTCAACAAGACCAACGGCATCACCTTCCGCCGCTGGCTGCACCAGGCGAATGTCGGCCTGACGGGCTTGCTGGTCGAGGCGGTCGGCCCGCGCGTGCTGGACGACGAGACGGCGCTCGAGGCGCTGCGGCCGCTCGCCGGCGATGCCGCGTTCCAGCAGCGTTTCGCCAAGATGCGCCACGCCAACAAGCTGGTCCTGGCCGCGCTGATCCGCGAGCAGCTCGACATCGTCGTCGATCCCGCCGCGCTGTTCGACGTGCAGATCAAGCGCATCCACGAATACAAGCGCCAGCTGCTCAACATCCTGGAGACCATCGCGCTCTACGACGCGATCCGCGCCGATCCGATGCAGGACTGGACGCCGCGGGTGAAGATCTTCGCCGGCAAGGCGGCGGCCGGGTATCATCAGGCGAAGCTGATCATCAAGCTCGCCCACGACGTCGCCCGCGTCGATCAACGCCGACCCGGTCGTCGGCGATCGGCTGAAGGTCGTGTTCCTGCCCAATTACTGCGTCAGCCTGGCCGAGACGATCATTCCGGCGGCCGACCTCTCCGAGCAGATCTCGACCGCCGGGATGGAAGCGTCCGGCACCGGCAACATGAAGCTCGCGCTGAACGGCGCGCTCACCATCGGCACGCTGGACGGCGCCAATATCGAGATCCGCGAGCATGTCGGCGCCGAGAACATGTTCATCTTCGGCCTGCAGGCCGCCGAGGTCGAGGCAACGGCGCGCCGAGCGGTGTCGACGCGACGGAGGCGATCGCCGGCAGCGGCGCGCTGTCGGGGGCGTTGGCCGCGATCGAGGCCGGCGTGTTCTCGCCCGACGAGCGGGACCGCTACCACGGGCTGGTCAACGCGTTGCGCCACCACGACCACTTCCTGGTCTGCGCGGATTTCGACGCCTATTTCGCAACCCAGCGCAAGGCGGACGCGCTGTGGCGCGACCCGCCGGCGTGGTGGAAAGCGAGCATCCTGAACACCGCCGGCGTCGCCTGGTTCTCGTCGGACCGATGCATTCGCGACTATGCTCGGGAGCTGTGGAACGTGCCTGCATGGCCTGAGGCGTAACGAGGCCAGCCCGGCGACAAGCCGGGAGGAGCACCGGGGGGACCGACGCATCATGCCGCCGAGATCGACGCTGAGTGCCCCGATCGCGCGGACGGCGATGGCCTACGTGCTGGCCGGCGGGCGCGGCACGCGGCTCGAGGAGCTCACCGACCGGCGCGCCAAGCCGGCGGTCCAGTTCGGCGGCAAGTCGCGCATCATCGACTTCGCCCTGTCGAACGCGCTCAACTCCGGCATCCGCCGCATCGGCGTCGCGACGCAGTACAAGGCGCACAGCCTGATCCGCCACCTGCAGCGCGGCTGGAACTTCTTCCGCCCCGAACGCAACGAGAGTTTCGACATCCTGCCGGCCAGCCAGCGGGTGCCAGGGGCCGACTGGTACGCGGGCACCGCCGACGCCGTCTACCAGAACATCGACATCATCGAGGACTACGACCCCGAGCACATCGTCGTGCTGGCCGGCGACCACGTCTACAAGATGGACTACGAGCAGATGCTGCTGCAGCACGTCGACCAGCGGGCCGACGTGACCGTGGGCTGCATCGAGGTGCCGCGCATGGAGGCGACCGGCTTCGGCGTGATGCATGTCGACGAGACCGACCGCATCATCGCCTTCGTCGAGAAGCCGGCCGATCCGCCCGCCATGCCGGGGCGGCCCGACGCCGCGCTGGCCAGCATGGGCATCTACGTGTTCGCCACACAGTTCCTCATCGAGCAGCTGCAGCGCGACGCGGCGGAACCCGGATCCAGCCGTGATTTCGGCCGCGACATCATTCCGCATCTCGTGACGCACGGCAAGGCGGTCGCGCACCGGTTCTCGCAATCCTGCGTCCGCTCCAGCGCGGAATCCGAGGCGTACTGGCGGGACGCCGGCACCGTCGATGCGTATTGGGAGGCCAATATCGACCTCACCGACGTGGTGCCCGCGCTCGACCTGTTCGACCGCGACTGGCCGATCTGGACCTATGCCGAGATCACGCCGCCGGCCAAGTTCGTGCACGACGAGGACGGCCGGCGCGGCTCCGCCGTCTCGTCCCTGGTCTCCGGCGGCTGCATCGTCTCGGGCGCCAGCCTCAAGCGCACGCTGCTGTTCACCGGCGTGCACGTGCATTCCTATGCGCATATCGAGAACGCGGTGATCCTGCCCGACGTGGATATCGGCCGGTTCGCGCGGCTGACCAACGTGGTCGTCGACAAGGGGGTCCGCATCCCGCCCGGACTGGTGGTGGGCGAGGACCCGGCAGCTCGATCTCGCGCGGTTCCGCCGCACCGCGAAGGGCATCTGCCTGATCACGCAGCCGATGATCGACCGCCTGACCGCATGACGCCGTGAAGGTTCTCGCCGTCGTCTCGGAAATCTTTCCGCTGGTGAAGACCGGCGGCCTCGCCGACGTGGCCGGCGCGCTGCCGCTCGCGCTGGCGCCGCTCGGCGTGCAGCGTCGCAACGCTGGTGCCGGGCTATCCGGCGGTGACGGACGCGCTCGCCGACGCCGTTGTGGTGCATGTCTACGATGACCTGTTCGGCGGCCCGGCGCGGCTGCTGCGGGGCCACGCGGCGGGGCTGGAGCTGCTGGCGATCGACGCGCCGCATCTCTACGCACCGGCCGGGCAACCCGTATGTCGGTCCGGACGGGCGGGACTGGCCGGACAACGCGATCCGCTTCGCGGCCCTGGGCGCCGTGGCGCGCGACGTCGGCACGGGAGCGATCGCCGACTTCGTGCCGGACATCGTGCACGCGCATGACTGGCAGGCCGGCCTGACGGCGGCCTATCTGCGCTATGGCGGAGGCGATGGCGGCCGCCCCGGCACGGTGATGACGGTGCACAACCTCGCCTTCCAGGGCCAGTTCCCGCGCGCGCTGATGCCCGTGCTCGGACTGCCCTGGAGCGCCTACACGCCGGAGGGCGTCGAGTATTACGGCGCGATCGGCTTCCTGAAGGCGGGGCTGGCGCTGTCCGACCGGATCACCACGGTCTCGCCGAGCTACGCCGCCGAGATCCGCACGAGCGATGGAGGCATGGGAATGGACGGGCTGCTGCGCGCGCGCGCGACCGCCACGCGCGGCATCCTCAACGGCATCGACGATGCGGTGTGGAATCCGGCGACCGACGCGCTGATCGCGCGGACCCTTCGATGCCGCGCGCCTGGCGGAGCGGCGGGAGAACAAGGCGGCGTTGCAGGCGCGGCTCGGACTGGCGACGGAGCCGGACAGCGCTGCTGTTCGGCGTGATCAGCCGACTCACCTGGCAGAAGGGGCTCGACCTGCTGCTCGAAGCGCATGCCGGAACTGCTGGCGCGTGGCGCGCAGCTCGCGCTGCTCGGCTCGGGCGACGCCGCGCTGGAACGAGGGTTTCGCCGCCGTCGGCCGCCGCCCATGCCGGACAGGTGGGCTGCGTCATCGGCTACGACGAAACCCTTGCCCACCTGATCCAGGCGGGCGCGGACGCGATCCTGGTGCCGTCGCGGTTCGAGCCATGCGGGCTGACGCAGCTCTGCGCGCTGCGCTACGGCGCACTGCCGGTGGTGGCGCGTGTCGGCGGCCTGGCGGACAGCGTGATCGACGCCAACGAGGTGGCCCTGGCCGACGGCATCGGCACCGGCCTGCAATTCGCGCCGGTCACGCGCGACGCGCTCGCCGCCGCGATCCAACGCACCGCCGAGCTATGGCGCGACGCCGAAACAGTGGCGGAAGGTGCAACGCAACGCCATGCGGACCGACGTGTCGTGGCGACGACCCGCCGCACGCTACGCCGCGCTGTACCGCGAGATCCTCGCCGAGCGCGCCGCGTGAGCGGGTTCCTCGTCACGCATGGCACCGCCGAGCCGCTGGGCGTCGTCGCGGACGCGCGCGGCGTGAACGTGGCCGTGTGGTCGGCGCACGCCGAGGCGATCGAGTTCTGCCTGTTCGACGCAAGCGGCGATCGAGAGATCGCGCGCATCCGACTGCCGGAGCGCAGCGGCGACGTGTTCCACGGCCACATCGCGGACGTGGCGCCAGGCGCGCGATACGGGTTGCGCGCGCACGGCCCCTGGGATCCGGCGCGCGGCCATCGCTTCAATCCCGCCAAGCTGCTCGTCGATCCGTTCGCGACCGAGATCGACCGGCCGTTCCAGCTCGATCCGGCGATGTTCGACGCGGATGCGCCGAATCCGGCCGACAGTGCGTCGGCGATGCCGAAGGGGATCGTCGGCGTGCCCGAGGCCCTTACGCCGAGCCGTCCGCCGGTCGGTCTCGACGGGCAGATCATCTACGAGCTGCACGTACGCGGCTTCACCCAGCGCCATCCCGACATTCCGGCCGCGCTCCGCGGCACCTTCGCCGGGCTCGCGCACCCGGCCGCGATCGAGCATCTGCGACGCCTCGGCGTCACCGCGGTCGAGCTGATGCCGGCCGCCGCCTGGCTCGACGAGCGGCACCTGGCGCCGCTCGGGCTCACCAATTACTGGGGCTACAACCCGGTGGCGTTCCTCGCCCCCGACCCGCGACTGGCGCCGGGCGGCTGGGCCGAGATCCGCGCCGCCGTGGCCGCCCTGCAAGGTGCGGGCATCGCCGTGCTGCTGGACGTGGTGCTCAACCACACCGGCGAGGGCGACCATCTGGGGCCGACCGTCTCGCTGCGCGGGCTGGACAACGCCAGCTACTACCGCCTGCTGCCCGACGATCCTTCCCGGTACGTCAACGACACGGGATGCGGTCACACGCTCGCGCTGGATCGGCCGCCGATGCTGCGCCTGGCGATGGAGGCGCTGCGCGGCTGGGTGTCGCGGGCGCGGGATCGACGGGTTCCGCTTCGACCTCGCCACCACGCTCGGACGCCGCGCCGGCGGCTTCGATCCCGACGCGCCGCTGTTCGAGGCGATCGACCAGGATCCGTTGCTGCGGGACCGCGTGCTGATCGCCGAACCCTGGGATGTCGGCGAGGGCGGCTACCGGCTGGGCGCCTTTCCCGACGGCTGGGGCGAGTGGAACGACCGGTTCCGCGACACCGCGCGGCGGTTCTGGCGCGGCGACGCGGGAATGGTCGGCGAACTGGCGACGCGGCTCGCGGGTTCGGCGGACATCTTCGGCGCGCGGCACCGGCCGGTCTCGCGCAGCGTCAACTTCGTCACGGCGCATGACGGGTTCACCCTGGCCGACCTCGTCGCCCACGAGCGCAAGCACAACGAGGCGAACGGCGAGCACAACCGCGACGGCACGGACGAGAACTTTTCGTGGAACCACGCCGCCGAGGGTGCCACCGGCGATCCCGCGATCGAGGCGGCGCGCGCGAGCGATGTCCGGGCGCTGCTTGCCACGCTGCTGCTCGCGCGCGGTACGCCGATGCTGTCGATGGGCGACGAGTGCGGCCGCACCCAGCAGGGCAACAACAACGCCTATTCGCAGGATTGTCCGATTTCCTGGCTCGACTGGGCCGGCGCGGATCAGGCGCTGGTCGGCTTCACCGCACGGCTGATCGCGGCACGCCGCGCTTGCGACGCGCTGACCAGCACGCGCCCGCTCACTGGCCGGGCGGTGGACGAGAGCGGCATTCCCGACGTGGCGTGGTTGACGCCGGACGGGCGCGCGATGGCGGTCGCGGACTGGCAGGCATCGGACAACCGCTCGCTGGTCGCGGTCCTGTACGAAGCGGGCGGCCGGGCCGTGGTGCTGCTGCACGCCGGCAACCAGCCGACGCCGCTGGTGCTGCCCGCGCCGCGTCCGGGCCATCGCTGGCATCTCGTCATCGACAGCCAGCAGCCGGCTCGGCAAGGCACCGTCGAGCAGGAGATCGCGGCGGCGGGTCGCTCGGTGCTGCTGCTGGTCGAAAGAGCGGAACCAGCAACTATTTGACCTGAGTACAACGCCTTGCGACTTGTGCTGCCAGCCCGGATCGGAGAAGTGCCATGTCAGCCTCGGCCCCAGGGACCATCGACCAAGGAGCCATCGACCAGATTCTTCGCCACGTGGACGATCATCTGGACCGTTCGCGCGAGACCCTGTTCGCGCTGCTCCGCATCCCGAGCATCAGCGCCCAGCCGGCGCACGCGGCGGACTGCCTGCGCGCCGCCGAGTGGATGCGCGACCAGTTCGCTGTGCTCGGGTTCGAGGCGTCGCTGCGCCCGACGGCGGGGCATCCGGTGATGCTGGCCCACCACGCCGGGCCGCCGGGGTATGGCGGGCCGCATATCCTGTTCTACGGCCATTACGACGTGCAGCCGGCGGACCCGCTCGATCTCTGGACCAGCCCGCCATTCGAGCCGCAGCTGATCGAGGGGCCGCGCGGCAAGCGGATCGTCGCGCGCGGCGCGGTGGACGACAAGGGCCAGGTGATGATGTTCATCGAGGCGCTGCGCGCATGGCACGTCGCGGGCGGCGGCATCCCGGCGCGGATCACGGTGCTGATCGAGGGCGAGGAGGAAGTCGGCAGCGTCAATCTCGACGCCTTCCTCGAAGCCAACCGGGACGCCCTGAAATCGGACTTGGCACTGATCAGCGACACCGGCATGTGGGACGTCGACACCCCGGCGATCACCACGCGGCTGCGCGGCCTGGTCTACACGCAGGTCACGCTGAAGGGGCCGACGCGTGATCTGCATTCGGGGTTGTTCGGCGGCTCGGCGCTCAACCCGATCAACGCGCTGACCCGCATCCTGGGCGAGCTGCACGACGCCGACGGGCGGGTGCAGGTGCCCGGCTTCTATGACGGCGTGAAGCCCGTGGCGCCCGAGCAGGCGCGCCAGTGGGACGCGCTCGGCTTCGACGAGGCGGCGTTCCTTGGCGAGATCGGCCTCTCGGCGCCGGGCGGCGAGCGGGGTCTCCCGCCATTGCAGCGGCTGTGGGCGCGGCCGACGGCGGACATCAACGGCATCTGGGGCGGCTACACCGGGCCGGGCAGCAAGACGGTGATCGCGGCGGAGGCATCCGCGAAAGTCTCGTTCCGGCTGGTGCCGGGACAAGACCCGCATGCTGGTCGCCGACGGCTTCCGCCGCTTTCTCGCCGAACGCGCACCGCCGGGTGCCAAGGTGGAGCTGGAGGTGTTCGGCGCCTCGCCCGGCATCGAGATCGCGACGGATTCCCCCTGGGTACGCGCGGCGGAGGCGGCGCTCGGGGAAGAATACGGCCGGCCGGCGCTGCTCATGGGCAGCGGCGGCTCGATCCCGGTGGTGGAGTCGTTTCGCAGGACGCTCGGCATCGACAGCCTGCTGATGGGGTTCGGGCTGGACGACGATCAGGTGCACAGCCCCAACGAGAAGTTCGAGCTGCGGTGCTTCCACCACGGCATCCGTTCGCATGTCCGGCTGCTGGGCAAGTTCGCCCAGGCTTGATGTTGCCCACGTGACGCTGCCCCCGTGACGGCGATCTTCGACCTCGCGGTGATCGGCGGCGGCATCAACGGCTGCGGCATCGCGCGCGACGCGGCGGGGCGCGGCCTGTCCGTGGTGCTGCTGGAGCAGGGCGATCTCGCCGGGGGCACCTCCTCCGCCTCGACCAAGCTGATCCACGGCGGCCTGCGCTACCTGGAGCAGTACGAGTTCCGGCTGGTGCGCGAGGCGCTGGCCGAGCGCGAGGTGCTGCTGCGCGCCGCGCCACACATCGCCTGGCCGCTGCGCTTCGTGCTGCCGCATCACAAGGGGCTGCGGCCCTGGCCGCTGATCCGGCTGGGCCTTTTCATCTACGACCATCTCGGCGGCCGACGCATCCTGCCGCCGACGCGCACGCTCGATCTGCGCAAGGATCCGGCCGGGGCGCCGCTGCAGGCGCGCTACACGCGGGCGTTCGAGTATTCCGATTGCTGGGTGGACGATGCGCGCCTCGTCGTGCTGAACGCGCGCGACGCAGCGGACCGCTCCGCCGATATCCGCACGCGCACGCGCTGCACCGATGCGCGGCGGGAGAACGGCCTGTGGCGGCTCACCCTCGACGGCGCGAGCGAGATCGCCGCGCGCACGCTGGTGAACGCCGGCGGCCCGTGGGTCTCGCGCGTGCTGAGCGATGTCGTGGGCGCCGTCGTGCCGACGCGGATCCGCATGGTCAAGGGCAGCCACATCGTCGTGCCCCGGCTGTTCGCCCACGATCGCTGCTACATCTTCCAGAATTCCGACGGTCGCGTCTGCTTCGCGATCCCATACGAGGGCGACTTCACTTTGATCGGCACCACCGACGAGGACTACGCGGGCGATCCGGCGTCGGTGGCGATCACGCCCGACGAGGAAGCGTATCTCTGCGCGGCGGTGAACGACTATTTCCAAACCCCGGTGTCACGATCCGACATCGTGTGGCGCTATTCGGGGGTGCGTCCGCTGCGCGACGACGGCGCGGACGCGGCGCAGGAGGCGACGCGGGACTACGTGCTGGAGCTGGACGCACCCGACGGCGGGCCGCCGCTGCTGTCGGTGTTCGGCGGCAAGATCACCACGTTCCGCCGGCTCGCCGAGGCGGCGCTGGCGCGGCTGGCACCGTTCCTCCCCCGGCTGGGTCCGTCATGGACGGCGGGCGCCGCGCTGCCGGGCGGGGATTTCCCGTGGGACGGCGCCGCGACGCTCGCTCGGGATCTGCAGGCGCGGTACGGCTTCCTGCCGGACGCGGCGGTTCGCCGGCTGGCCCGCAGCTACGGCACGCGGGCCGCCGCGGTGCTGGGCGACGCGCGCGGGCCGGGCGATCTCGGACGCGAGTTCGGCCATTCGCTGACCGAGCGCGAGGTCGCGTGGCTGGTCGAGCACGAGTGGGCGCGCTCGGCGGACGACATCCTGTGGCGTCGCAGCAAGCTCGGGTTGCGCCTGTCCGGCGAGCAAGCGGCGACCCTACAGGATTTCCTGTCATCGAACCGCAACCACGCCGGACCGTGACAAGCGAGGCGGCAGCGGGCTAACACCCGTGGCGCTTCCCCGCAGGGAAGCCAGCTCCGGGTGAATGCCAGCATGTCCATCGCTCCTTCGGCACTGGCCATCGGCCGGCGCCTGCCGAACGCCTGGGATCTCGCGGCGATCGTGTGCGTGTTCGGCGTGCTGGTCGGCGTCGCCCATGTCGCGAGCAACACCTTCGCGCCGCTCTCGGCCCCGGAGGCGGTCGCGGTCCATCTCGATCCGGTCTATCTGCCGGGCTACGCGGTGCGGACCACGCTGCGCATGTTCGCGGCCCTGCTGGCCTCGCTGCTGTTCACCTTCACCTTCGCCACCGCCGCCGCGAAGAGCCGCCGCGCCGGGGTGGTGCTGATCCCGCTGCTCGACATCCTGCAATCGGTGCCGATCCTCGGCTTCCTCACCTTCACCGTGGTGTTCTTCATGAGCCTGTTCCCCGGCCGGGTGCTGGGGCTGGAGCTCGCCGCGATCTTCGCCATCTTCACCAGTCAGGCGTGGAACATGGCGTTCAGCCTGTATCAATCGCTCAAGACCGTGCCGCGCGACCTGGAGGAGGCCTCGACCAGCTTCCATCTCACCGCGTGGCAGCGATTCTGGCGGCTGGAGGTGCCGTTCGCGATCCCCGGTCTGGTGTGGAACACCATGATGTCGATGTCGGGCGGCTGGTTCTTCGTCGTCGCGTCGGAGGCGATCTCGGTCGGCGACAACACGTGGAAGCTGCCGGGCATCGGCTCCTATGTCGCGCTCGCGCTGGAGCGGCGCGACATCGCGTCGGTGATCTACGCCATCGCCGCGATGCTGGTGGTGATCCTGCTCTACGACCAGCTGCTGTTCCGCCCGCTGGTCGCCTGGTCGGCCAAGTTCCGTTTCGAGGTGACGGCCGGGGCGACGGCGAGCGACCCCTGGGTGCTGAAGCTGGTGCGGCGCACGCGGCTGCTGCATCTCGCCGGGGACGCCGTGGGCGCCGCCCTCGGCGCGGTCGGTGGTATGCGTCTGACCCTCCTGCCCCGCCGCGCCGCCGCCGAGCGCAGGCCCTCGCGCGTGGGCGATGTCGCGTGGTCGATCGTGCTGGCGATCGTGCTGGTCTGGGCGGCCTGGCGCATCGTCGGCTTCATCGCAGGGCGCCGTCACCTGGGCCGAATTGTGGACCGTGTTCAAGATGGGCTGCGCGACCATGCTGCGGGTCGTCGTGCTGATGATCGTGGCGAGCCTTGTCTGGGTGCCGATCGGCGTCTGGCTCGGCCTGCGCCCGGTCTGGGCGCGGCGCGCGCAGCCGGTCGCGCAGTTCCTCGCGGCGTTCCCGGCCAATCTGCTGTTCCCGCCCTTCGTGCTGTTCATCGTGCATTTCGATCTCAGCGCCAACGTCTGGCTGACGCCGCTGATGGTGCTCGGCACCCAGTGGTACATCCTGTTCAACGTCATCGCCGGCGCCGCCGCGTTTCCCGGAGACCTGCAGGAGGCGGCGAAGAACTTTCGCGTCGGCGGCTGGTTGTGGTGGCGCCGGATCATGCTGCCGGGGATCGCGTCGTACTACATCACCGGGGCGATCACTGCCTCGGGCGGCGCGTGGAACGCGGCGATCGTCGCCGAGGTGGCGGCCTGGGGCGACACCAAGCTGACCGCCTACGGCCTCGGCAGCTATATCGCGCACGCGACCGATGCCGGCGACATGGCGCGCGTCGTGCTTGGGGTCGCGGTGATGTCGGGCTTCGTGCTGCTGTTCAACCGCCTGCTCTGGCGCCCGCTCTACGCCTACGCCAGCCGCCGCCTCACGCTCGCCTGAAAGGGATCGCGATGGACACCAACCGCGTCACCGAAGCCCTGCTCGAGGTGCGCGGATGCCGGCAGGCATACCACAAGGACACGATCGTCGACCTGATCGTGCTGGACGACGTGAACCTGACCATCAAGCAGGGCGAGATCGTCGCCCTGCTCGGCCGCTCGGGTTCCGGCAAGTCCACCTTGCTGCGCATCGTCGCGGGCCTGCTCAGCCCGACCTCGGGCGAGGTGCTGTGGCGCGGCAAGGCGCTGCGCGGGCCGGCCGAGGGTGTCGCGATGGTGTTCCAGAGCTTTGCCCTGTTCCCGTGGCTGACCGTGCAGGAGAACGTCGAGCTCGGCCTCGAGGCGCAAGGTGTGGCGCGCGCCGAGCGGGACAAGCGGGCCGAGGCGGCGATCGACCTGATCGGCCTCGGCGGCTACGAGAGCGCCTATCCGAAGGAGCTGTCCGGCGGGATGCGCCAGCGCGTCGGGCTGGCGCGCGCGCTGGTGGTGCATCCCGACCTGCTGCTGATGGACGAGCCGTTCAGCGCGCTCGACGTGCTGACCGCCGAGACGTTGCGCACCGACCTGATCGACCTGTGGTCGGAGGGCAAGCTGCCGCTCAAATCGGTGCTGATGGTGACGCACAACATCGAGGAGGCGGTGCTGATGGCCGACCGCATTCTTGTCTTCTCCTCCAACCCTGGCCGCGTCGCGACCGAGTTGCGCGTGGCTTTTCCCCATCCACGCGACCGGCTGGCGCCCGCGTTCCGGCAGATGGTGGACGACATCTACGCGCTGATGACCCGCCGCGCCGCCCCGGCCGACGGGCGCACGCCGGGTCCGGCCGCGATCACCGCCGCCAGCTCGCTGCCGCGCGTCGGGTCCAACGAGATGGCCGGTCTGCTGGAAGCCTTGGCCGCCGCCCCGTACAGCGGACGCGCCGACCTGCCGGCACTCGCCGGCTCGCTGCAGATGGAGCTCGACGAGCTGTTCCCGCTGGGCGAGGCGCTGCAACTGCTGCATTTCGCCGTGCTGGAGGAAGGCGACATCCGGTTGACCGAGGCCGGCCGGCGGTTCGTCGATGCGGACATCGAGCCGCGCAAGCAGCAATTCGCCGCAGCACTACGTGCCTACGTGCCGCTCGCCCGGATGATCCGCCAGGTGCTCGACGAGCGCCCGAGCCATCGCGCGCCCGCGCTGCGCTTCCGCGACGAACTGGAGGATCACATGTCGCCCGACTACGCGGAGGACACGCTGCGCACCGTCATCGGCTGGGGCCGCTTCGCCGAGCTGTACGGCTACGACGAGGAGGCCGATCTGTTCAGCCTGGAGGACATCGAGTGACCAGCCGATTTCCGGCCGCGACGCCCGGCCGCGAGCCCGATGTGATCGCCCCCGACGGGTCGGAAATCCGGCTGCTGCTCGCGACTGGGCGGGCCAGCATGTGTCACTGCACCTTACCGGCCGGCCGGACCACGCTCGCGGTCCGCCATAGGACCGTGGAGGAAATCTGGTTCATCCTCGGCGGCACGGGCGAGGTCTGGCGGCGCGACGACTCCGGCGAAGAGGTGCTCGGGGTCGGTCCGGGCACCAGCCTCACGATCCCGCTCGGCGCCGAGTTCCAGTTCCGCGCAACCGGCAAGGAGGCGCTCATCTTCGTCATCGCGACGACGCCGCCGTGGCCCGGCGCCGAGGAGGCGGTGCGCGTGGCCGACCACTGGCCGCCGGATGTCAGGGGCAAAAGCCCATCGTCGCCCTCCGCGCCGTGATGCGGAAACTCATCGTCATCCGCCCCGCAAGGCTTCGTACCGCCGCATGCGCGATCCGACTTGACGACAGTCACAGCGAACCTGGGCAGTGTCTCAGTTTGAATTTCAGCTTCGAGTGCTAGCCGACGTTTGGGGAACCACCGTCCACACAGACAGCGTGGGAAGCGGACTTCAGATGATGCCGTGCTTCCTTAACAGCGCCTGCTCATCGCCCGATACCCAGCCGAAAACCTTCGGCTCCCCTTCCAACTTCTGAACGAGGTAGTGGACATCGAAATCTATTGCTAAGTCCGCCTGATCCTGTCGGGCGTAGATTGCCGTCCAAGCGACATGGGCCACGCAATGACGTTCGTCTACCGGGGAGAGAGCAACACTGCGTATCCGCATTCCCTTCGTCCCTATCGCCCGATAACGCGCGTAACCCTGCGCCATAACTTGCTTGAGCTGATCGTCGTTCTTTCCGGTCATCACCCCTGCTGGCGAGGCCGCCAGGAACTCTGAGGCATACAGCGATGCCACCTCATCCATGTCCACGTCGCCGCGTAGGGCCTGTCCGAAGACGGACTCGTATCGCTCAAAGAGCTTCCTTACGCTGTCTTCCATCAATTTCTCTCCAAGCTCAGCTATGTCCTGCATTGGGTTCGGTGGGACCGTTCATCGCCTAGCCTCCGGACGCCGGCAACGGATCATGAGCCGGAATTCAAGCTGAGACACCGCCCGAACCCGCTTCCACTTGACACTCCCTATAACTAACGCTATCCTTCGCCCATGCCTCCCGATGCCCCACCACCAACCAACGTGATCCACCGCTTCGGTCTCTTCATCGAGGGGCTGAAGCGGGCGATGGCCGAGGGCATCGGGCGGCGACACGACACACTGGGGCCGCTCGCGGTGCTGCTCTGGCACTACCTCGGGCGCACGCTGCGGCGTCTCGCGGCACTGCACGCCGGCTTCGCGGACGGGACGCTCGCCGCCGCGCCGCGTCGGAGCGCGGCACCACGCCGGCCATCCGACCGCCCGACCACGATGCGCCGGCCCCCGCGTATTCCGCGCGGGCCGGTGCTCTTGCAGTATTATCTGATACATTTCGTCCCCCAGCTGCGAGCGCTGGTGGAAGAGCCGGAGATGCGGGCGCTGCTGGAGGCGTCACCCCAGGCAGGGCGCCTGCTGCGGCCGCTGTGGCGCAAGCTGACCACCGATCCGCTGCCCGAGCCGCTGCGCCTGCCGGGCAAGCCGCCCCGATCGGCGGCCGAACCCGAGGAGGCGAGCGCCGCCCCGGCCACGCTCCCCGAACGCCACCCTGACGCCCCGCCCTGGCGACGTCTGGCCGCTCCGGCCGAGCCGCCGCCTCGGCTGGACCCCTGGCCGCCCCCGCTCCTGCCGGCCTGACGCCGCGCCGCTGACTACACGACTACTGCTTCATCATCTGGCCGCGAATCTCGCCGCCCGGATGCTCCTTCGTGTGAACGTTGGCGTACCACTTGCCGGCCATGAGGTCGGCTTCCTGCGCGTCGGTCAGCGTGGCGCTGCCCTTGTGCGGGCTGGTCGGGTCGTTGCCCCAGGATACCACCACCCCGGCATTGGCGCCCGGCGCGGCCGGTCCGTGGAAATGCGCCATCGTCGCCGGCCCGGTCAGATCCTTCCAGTCGGCGGTGTAGTCCAGCTTCTTCGTGCTGGTGTCCAAGGTGGCCTCCACGGTTCCCGTCCCCTTGGAATTGGTCGGCGGCACCTCGCTGGCGCCGTTCATGGTGGTGTGGAACTTCACCATCTCGGCGTGCGCGGCGAACGAGAATAATGCCACCGCGGCGACGGCGGCCAGCAGGCTGGAACGGATCATTGACGACTCTCCCTGTTTCACGTCACCAATGACGCTTCGGCAGCACGGCAGTTCCGTTACAGCCAACCGGCGCGGCGGAAAAACACCAGGGTCATCGCGAAGCTGAAGCCGGTGATGCCCCAACGCACGATGGCGGGCGGCAAGCGGCGGCCGAGCGTGGCGCCGGCGTAGCCGCCGAGCGCGGCGGCGACCAGCATCACCAGCGTCTCCGGCCACCACACCGCGCCCGCCACCACGAAGCAGATCACGGCGACCGCGTTCATGGCACCCACCAGCAGCACCTTGGCGGGGTTCATCACCTTGAGCTCGGCGCTGCTCAGCAGGCCCCAGACCGCCATCATCATGATGCCGACCGCGCCGCCGAAATAGCCGCCGTAGATCGCCAGCAGGAACTGCACCGAGAGCACCAGCGCCGGCCCGATCCGCAGCCGTCGGCGCAACGCGGCACCCACCGGGCGGCCGAACGCGAAGGCCAGCGAGGCAAGCAGCAGCAGCCAGGGCACCACGATGCGGAAGGTCGCGTCCGACGTGACGAGCAGCAGCACCGCGCCGGCGAGGCCGCCCGCCATGCTCACCGCCAGCATCGCGCCGAGATGCACCTCGCCGACCCGGACGAGATCGCCCCGGAACGCCCAGATGCTGGTCAACGCGCCAGGAAACAACGCGACCGTGCTGGAGGCATTGGCCGCGACCGGCGGCAGGCCTGCGAAGACGAGCGCGGGAAAACTCACGAACGACCCGCCGCCGGCCACCGCGTTCATGACGCCGGCGAGCAAGCCCGCGCCGAACAGCAGCGCGACGGTGCTCACGCGCCCCGCTCGGCCGCCGGCTGCTACACGTTGAACCGGAACAGCAGCACGTCGCCGTCCTTCACGACGTACTCCTTGCCCTCGACCCGCATCCGGCCCGCCTCCTTGGCGCCGACCTCGCCCTTGCAGGCGATGTAGTCGTCATAGGCGATGGTCTCGCAGGCGATGAAGCCGCGCTCGAAATCGCCGTGGATGACGCCGGCGGCCTGCGGCGCGCTGGGTGCCCGTCACGATGGTCCAGGCGCGCGTCTCCTTGGGGCCGACGGTGAAGTAGGTGATCAGCCCGAGCAGGCCGTAGCCGGCGCGGATCACGCGATCGAGCCCGCTGTCGTGCAGGCCGAGGCCTTCGAGGAACTCGGCGCGGTCGGCCTCGGGGAGCTGGCTCACCTCGGCCTCGATCGCCGCCGAGACGATCACCAGGCGAGCCCCCTCCTCGCGCGCCCGCGCCTCGACGCGCTCGGACTGCGCGTTGCCGGTCGGCGACCGATCCCTCCTCGACGTTGCAGATGTAGAGGACGGGTTTCGAGGTCAGCAGCTGCAGCCGGCGGGCGGCCTCCTCCTGGCCGGGCGGGATCGCCGTGCGCGCCGGGCGGCCCGCCTGCAGCGCCGCCAGGATCGGCTCGATCAGCGCGAGCTGCGCCGCACTTTCCTTGTCGCCGCCGCGCGCGCGCTTCTGCAGGTTGACCGCGCGCTTCTCCAGGCCGTCGAGATCGGCCAGCATCAGCTCGGTCTCGACCGTCTCGGCGTCGCGGATCGGGTCGATGCTGCCCTCGACATGGGTGACGTCGGCGTCCTCGAAGCAGCGCAGCACGTGGATGATCGCGTCCACCTCGCGGATGTTGGCGAGGAACTGGTTGCCCAGCCCCTCGCCCTTCGAGGCGCCGCGCACCAGCCCGGCGATGTCGACGAACTCGAGGCTGGTCGGCACGATCTTGGCCGACTTGCCGATCGCCGCGAGCGCGCCGAGGCGCGGATCGGGCACCGCGACGCGGCCGACATTCGGCTCGATGGTGCAAAACGGATAGTTCGCCGCCTGCGCCGCCGCCGTCGCGGTCAGCGCGTTGAACAGCGTCGACTTGCCCACGTTGGGCAGTCCGACGATGCCGCAATTGAATCCCATCTACGTCTCTTCCTGGGTCAGCAGCGCGACCTTGGTCATGAACTCCTCCGGCTTGCCCTCGGCGAGCAGCGGCGCCGCCTCGGCCACCGCGTCGAGCAGCGGCACCAGCCAGTCCTTGTCCACGCTGGCGAAATCGCCGAGCACGTGACCCATCACCCGCTCCTTGATGCCGGGATGGCCGATGCCGAGGCGCACCCGCCAGTATTCCGGCGTGCCCAGCATCCGGTCCATGCTGCGCAGCCCGTTATGGCCGGCAGCCCCGCCGCCGCGCTTGACCCGCACCTTGCCGGGCACGAGGTCGAGCTCGTCGTGGAACGCCGTGATCGCCTCCGGCGCGAGCTTGTAGAACGCCGCGGCGGCCTGCACGCTCTCGCCCGAGCCGTTCATGTAGGTGAGCGGCTTGAGGGCAAGGATCTTCTCCCCCGCCAGGCTGCCCTCCGCGACGACGCCCTTGAAACGCTGCCGCCACGGGTGAATCCGTGGCGTTGGGCGATCACGTCGATCGCCATGAAGCCGATATTGTGCCGCTGCCGGGCCATGCCCGGCTCCGGATTGCCGAGCCCGACCCAGAGCTGCATGGCCTGGCTCGCCGGGGCGGCCGTCAGCCCCGCTTGCCGCTCGACTTGGCGGGTGCCGGCGGCGGCGGGCGGCCGGGGCGGCAGCGGCGGCCGGGGCTGCGCCTCGGCGGCAACCTCGGCCATCTTGGTCGGCGGCGCCACGGTCGCGATCACGAAATCCCGGTCGGTGATCACCGGGCGAGTGCCCTCCGTGCCCGTGAGGTCGTGCCAGCGCACGTTGTCGTTGAAGTCGAGCGCGCCGAGATCGGCGTTGAACCGCTCGGGGATGTTCTCCGGGTCGCGGTCAGACCTCGACGGCGTGGCGCACGACGTTGAGCACGCCGCCGCGCTTGAGGCCGGGACTGATGCCCTCATTGTCGAAATGCACCGCGACCGCCACGCGGATCGTCTCACCGGGTGCCAGGCGCTGGAAATCCACATGCTCCGGCGCGTCGGTGACGGGGTGATACTGCACGTCGCGGATCAGCGCGCGCGCCGCGTCGCCGTCCACCTTGATCTCGAACAGCCGCGAGCGCCAGCCGCTCTGGTGGACCTCGCGCAGCACGACGCGCGGATCGAGCGCGATGAGGGTCGGCGCCTGACGCGCGCCATAGATGACGGCCGGCACCTTGCCTGCCCGCCGGGTCGCCCGCGCCGCCCCCTTACCGGCCCGCGGGCGCGCCTCGGCCTCGATCGTGACGAAATTGGCCATGAACCGCTCCTGCAATGCGAAAAGCCGGCCTCCAGGGGTGCCGGCGGCGCGCGGTTTAGCCGATCGGGGCGGATCGGGCAAGGACGCAGCTACCCCGCCAAGACGCGCCGACCGCCTTGCACCATGACCCGCGACCTCCGCCAATGTGTAAAGAAAACTTTACACATCGCAAAAATCCGCCCAGGCGAGCCCAACAGATTCAATAAGTTCACACATCGGCACGGAAATTGCAAAGCTCGTCATCATCATTTTTGGGAGACCGAGCTCACATGATTGCGTGGAGCAGAGCTCTGGCGTCGGTGGTTGCTGCGGCCTCGATCGGCGCGCTTGCGACCGTTACCCCGGCCGAAGCCGGTCCGGTGAGCAGTCTCACCGCGAGTTTCTACACGCTTGCCCCGAACCACCCCGACGTCGAGCACGGCATCGACGGCGGCACCGTGACCGGGCTGGTCAATCCGACCCTGTCGGCGGGCGGCCTGCCGACCGTCTCGGCGTTTGGCGCGAGCTATAGCGGACCATCCGGGCCGATCACCGACGTGAACGGCGCCGGCGAGCTGCAGTGGTGGACCCCGCATGGCGGGATCGTCTCGTTCGTCACCTCGAACACGGTGACGCTGCCCTACGATCAACACCTGTTCCCGAACGGCTCGTCCGATGGTCCGGGCGTCGGCTACACCTCGGCCCGGCTCGATGGCACGTTCAGCCTGCCGTCGGCTGGCTCGATCACCCTCAATCTCGGCTCGGACGACGACGCCTGGGTGTTCGTCGACGGCAAGCTTGTCGACGACAATGGCGGCGTCCATGCCGACATCGTGGTCCCGACCGTGACGTCCTCCCTGACCGCGGGCACTCACACGCTGAGCGTGTTCTATGCCGACCGTCACACTGTCCAATCGCAGCTCACCTTCAGCGCCGACGTGAATTTCGCGCCGGTGCCCGAACCCGCCTCGCTGGCTCTGCTGGGCGCCGGCCTCGCCGGGCTGGGATTCCTTCGCCGGCAGCGCCGCAAGGCCTGATCCAAGCAAGACCCTGAATTGATGGAAGCCGGGCGGCGGCGCGCTGCCCGGCTGCTTTTTTGAACCTGCACCGGCCACCCAATGCAGCCCACCCATCAGGTGCTGATCGGAGGCGCGACGGATGCCCGCCGGCCAGGCGGCGAAAGCTGGGACAAGGTCGAGATAGGGGACCGCCTCGTGGTTCATGTCCATAATAATGGACAATCTACACTGTGGCGTCAATCCTGATCTTGGGCGTCTTTTTATATATTGCCCTCGATTCGGGATACGGGTTCCGGAGTCGCGCTCCGGCTTCCCTCTTGCCGGGGTATTTCAGCGGCCTGCTAAGGCAGCTTTTCCCGGTGCGGATCGCCGCCCGGCAGCACGTCGCGGATGTAGTCGCGGCTCTTCCATTCCGGCGCCGGCGGATCGTATCCGGCATGCGGCATGTAGATCGACAGCTGGCCGTGCTCCAGGTCGTGTACCGCGCGCGGGCAGTTCGAGTACAATTCGCACTCGACCCGGACCACGAGCTTGGCCGCGAGATGGCGGCCGCGTGCGGCGGCATCGTCGAGGATCGTCGCGCGGCCGTTGATCCGGATGCGGTAGCTCTTGCCGTCGAATTTCACGAAGAGCAGTCCGACCGTGGGATTGCGGCTGATGTTCCCGAGCGTCCGGTACATCGAGTTGCCGTCGTACTCGGGAAATTCCAGCACGCCGGGCCCGACGATCTTGACGAAGCCGGGCACGCCCGAGCGCATGCTGCAATCGACGTAGTCGCCGTATGACGTGGCGATGAAGAAGAACGGCGCCGCCTCGATCAGCGCGCGATCGTCATCCCAGAAATCGTAGCGCCGCCGCCGCTCGGCGAGCCGGTCGGCGACCCGTCGACCGTCGAAGCGATCCTGCAGCGCACGCATCCCGTCGTGGTAGAAGGGACGTGGCTCGGTCATTGGGGCCTCTCCTTCAGGACACCGGCTCCAAGGTCCACGCCCCGCCCTCGGCCGCGGGCGGATGGCAGAAGATCGGCACCGCGTTCTGCGTGCGGATGTTGGGTTCCATGCCCATCGCGGCGCGCAAGGCGCGGAACAGCGCGCCATGCGCCACGACCAGCACGGCGGGCGGGTAGGCGAGCGCGCGGTTGATCGCCAGCACGCTGCGATTGCGCAACGATAAAAAACTCTCCGCCCCCTCCGGCGTGAAGCGGCCGGCCACCCATTCCTTGAACCATTCGGACATCGGCTGGCCCTCCTGCACGCCGAAGGCGACCTCCCGCAGCCCCTCCTCGATCACCACCGGCAGCCCGAG
This sequence comes from uncultured Alphaproteobacteria bacterium, assembly GCA_963799825.1. Lineage (GTDB taxonomy): Bacteria > Pseudomonadota > Alphaproteobacteria > Acetobacterales > Acetobacteraceae > JAFKFI01. Next base: position 156,250 of record CAWCYL010000004.1, on the reverse strand, counting down.
CACTTCGGCGGCGATCTCGGCGGTGACGCGGGCGCGGGAGAGCGGCGAGGAGAGGATGCTGGCGATCCCCCGCCCGCGCAGCCGCGCCGCCGCCGCGTGGGCCTGCGCGAGCCCCGTCTCGTTCAGCGGAATGTCGACGTTGCCCTGGGAGAGATCCCGGGCATTCCAGTCCGTCTGGCCGTGCCGGAGGAACCAGAAGCCGACACGGGTGAGCGTGACGGCGGGGCGGCGAGCCGGGGGAGTGCCGTCCGTCACGTCTCAGGCGAGCCCTTCCGCCTTCAGCGCGCTCTGCACCGCGGGGCGGGACTTCATGCGCTCGAAATGCGCGGCGAGGTTCGGCGGCAGGGCGATGCCGAGCCGGCCGGCCCAGAACTCGACGTAGAACAGCGCGGCGTCGGCCACGGAGAATGTGCCGGCGACGAACTGCTTGCCGGCGAGCTGCTTGTCGAGCAGCGCGAACGCCTTCTCGACGATCTCCTTGCCGCGCGCCTTCACCGCGTCCTCGTCGGCTCGCGTTGGGCGCGAAGTTGGAGGGGCGGAACAGCCGGGAAAACCCCTGCATGTGGACGGTGGCGACCACGTAGTCCATCGCCTCCATCACCCGCGCCTGATCGTCGAACCCGTCGGGCAGCAGCTTCTGGCCGGGATTGGTGCGGGCCAGCCAATAGGCGATGGCGGGGAACTCGGTCAGCACCGAGCCGTCGTCGCGCACCAGGGTCGGCACCTTGGATTTCGGGTTCACATCGGTGAACGGCGGCTTCATGTGCTCGCCCTCGCGCAGATTGACCGACTGCGCCTCGTAGGGCTTGCCGATCTCCTCGAGCAGCACATGGATGCCGAGCGCGCAGGTGCCGGGTCCGTATAAGAGTTTCATGGCGTTCCTCCCTCCTGGATTGGTCGTTCGCGGCGGGGCGGCCGACTCTGCCCGGTTCCCGCGCCCGTGGAAAGCCGGCGCCGGCACGAACCCCGCGACCACCCCGGCACGTTGCTGGCGAAGCTTCCGCCCAGGAGGGCTTCCCATGTCTCACCCGACGCCGCGGCGCGACCTGTTCCGCCTGACCGGCGCCGCCGGCGCGGGCCTCGTGGCCGGCCGCATCCTCTCCCCCGCCGCGACCGCCGCCGCCGCGCCCGGCGAGCAATCCGCTGCCGTGCGCCCGCAGCCCGCTCCTTCGCCCGCGGCCCGACTGGACGACGGGCGACGTCATCGTCGAGACGCTGATCGCCTGGCAGGTGCCGTTCGTGTTCGGCATGGTGGGCGACGGGATCAACTCGATCATCGAGGCGCTGCGCACCCGGCAGGACCGCATCCGCTACATCGGCGTCCGCCACGAGGAGGCCGCCGCGTTCATGGCGTCCGGCTACGCCAAGCACACCGGCCGCCTCGGCGTATGCCTCGCGACCACCGGGCCGGGCGCGATCCACCTGATGAACGGGCTCTATGACGCGCGCGGCGACGGCGCGCCGGTGCTGGCGATCACCGGGCTCACGTTCCACGACCTGATCGGCACGCACTTCATGCAGGACGTGGACACGATCAAGCTGATGGAGAGCGTGGCACTCTACAACACCGCTATTTCCGGGCCGCTCCACGCGCTCGCGGTGAGCGACATTGCCTGCCGCTCCGCACTCGGCGGTCGCGGCGTCGCGCATATCAGCGTGCCGAAGGATTTGCAGATGATGCGGCTGTCGCAGGACAAGCCCTCGCAGGAGTACCACGGCCTGCGCACCTCGTCGTCCTGGCTGCCGCCGATCGAGGTGCCGCAGGCCGATCAGCTGCGGATGGCCGCCGAGCTGCTGAACTCCGGCCGCAAGGTCGCGATCCTGGCCGGCCAGGGCGCGCTCGCCGCGCGCGCCGAGCTCGAACAGGTGGCGGACCGGCTGGCGGCACCGGTCGCCAAGGCGCTGCTCGGCCGGGCGGTGCTGCCGGACGACAGCCCGTTCACCACCGGCGGCATCGGCCATCTCGGCACCGTGCCGTCGGAGCAGGCGATGCACGAATGCGACACCTTGCTGATCGTGGGCTCCACGATGCCGTGGATCGACTTCTACCCGAAGCCCGGCGACGCGCGCGCCGTGCAGATCGACCGCGATGCCGCCCGCATCGGCCTGCGCTACCCGGCCGAGATCGGCCTCGTGGGCGACGCGGGTGCCACCCTGCGGGCGCTGTTGCCGCTGTTGCGGGCCAATCCCGACCGCGGCTTCCTGCAGACGGCGCAGGGGCGGATGCGGAACTGGAACGCCCTGCTCGACCGGGTGGCCGCGACAGAGCGCGCGCCGCTGCGCCCGCAGATGGTGACGCGCCAGCTCAGCGACCTGCTGGCGCCCGACGCGATCGTTTCGCTGGATACCGGCGCGAACACGCATTTCGCCGCGCGCATGATCCAGATCCGTCCCGACCAGAAGATCACGGTCAGCGGCCAGCTCGCCAGCATGGCGCCGGGCCTCTCCTTCGCCATCGCCGCCGCCCTCGCCTTTCCCGGCCGCCAATCGGTCGCCGTGGTGGGCGACGGCGGCTTCGCGATGCTGATGGCCGAGCTCAGCACGGCGGTGCGGCTCGGGCTGCCCGTCAAAATCGTGCTGCTGCGCAACGACACGCTCTCGGAGGTGCAGTTCGAGCAGAAGGATCTCGGCAACCCGAGTTTTGGCTGCGAGCTGGGGCCGATCGACTTCGTCAAGTTCGCCGAGGCGTGTGGCGCCGACGGCTATCGCTGCGCGCGTCCCGAGGAGGTGCGCCCGACGCTAGAGGCGGCGCTGCGCTCGCCCAAGACGGCACTCGTCGAGGCGATCGTGGACCCCAACGAGCCGCCCGCCATGCCGGACCAGCTCAGGGCCTGAAGCCGTCGGCTCACTCGCCGAGCGCGGCCGATCCCGCGCCGTCCGCCGGCGCGCCCGCGTGGCGCTTGTGCCGCATGAACAGGAGCAGCAGCAGCGCCGGCAGGGTGGCGCCGATCATTAGTACATAATCGTTGCTGTAGGCGATGATCTGCGCCTGCTGGTTGACGATGCCGTCGAGTGTGGCGACACCCTGCGGCGTCGCCGGATCGAGCAGCGGCACCGCCTGAAGCGCGCGGTTGAACGGCGTCACGGCGGCGCCGATGATCTCGTGCAGCGCCTGGGAGTTGTGCGCCAGCACCGAGGACGTCACGGACACGCCGATCGCGGCGCCGACGTTGCGCGACAGGCTGAACAGCGACGCGCCCTCGGTGCGCAGCGCCACCGGCAAGGTGGCGAAGGCGAGCAGCTGGAGCGAGGTGAACACGAAGCCGAGCCCGGCCCCCTGGATGACGATGGCGACGACGATCTCGTGCTGCGACACGTCCGGCGTCCAGCCGGTCATCAGCCAGAACGAGTAGCACATCAGCACGATGCCGGAGGCGACCAGGTAGCGCGGGTCCATCCGCGTCGCGAGCCGTCCGCTCAGCAGGATGGTGGCGAGATTGCCGAAGCCGCGCGGCGCCATCACCAGCCCGGCGGTCGCCACCGGGTAGTTGCTCATCACTTCGAGCCACGGCGTCATCAGGGTGAGGCTGGAGACCAGGATGGTGCCGACCGCGAACATCATCACCAGGCCCACGGTGAAGTTCAGGTCGTGGAACAGCTCCCGCCGGATCAGCGGGCGCGGCGCCCAGATCATGTGGACCACGAACAAATAGAGGCCGAGCCCGGCCAGCACCGCCGTAACGATGATCTCGCGCGAGTTGAACCAATCCTGATTGTTGCCGCGGTCCAGCATGAGCTGCAGCGCGCCGATGCCGATCGAGAACACGGAGAAGCCGAGCCAGTCGAAGCGCAAATTGCCTTGCGGCTCGGTGTTCGGCAGGAAGGCGAGCAACCCGGCGGCGGCGAGCGTGCCGAACGGGAGGTTGATGTAGAACACCCAGCGCCAGTTGTACCATTCGGTGAGGTAGCCGCCGAGCGTCGGCCCCATGATCGGGCCGATCATCACGCCCATCCCCCAGATCGCCATCGCGAAGCCGCGTCGCTCGTGCGGGTAGAGGTCGAACAGCGTCGCCTGCGACAGCGGCACCAGCGAGGCGCTGAACATGCCCTGGAGCAGCCGGAACAGCACGATCTGCTCGAGCGACTGCGCCGCACCGCACAGCATGGAGGTGAGCGTGAAGCCGACGATGGAGACGATGTACAGCGCCTTGCGCCCGAACCGCGCGGCGAGCCAGCCGACCGGCGCCGTCATGATCGCGGCGGCGGTGATGTAGGAGGTGACGACCCAGGTGATCTCGTCGTAGCTCGACGAGAAGCTGCCCTGCATGTAGGGCAGTGCCACGTTGGCGATGGTCTGGTCGAGCGATTGCAGCAAGGTGGCGCCGATCGCGCAGGTGGTGACCACCGCGAGATGCGGAATTTTCCCCGGGGTCGCGGCCGGATCGTCGGCAGGCATGGCTCAGCGGCGCGTTCGCGCGGGCATCCGGTTTTCTCCCCCGTGCAGCCGTTTCTTGGACGCGGCGAGCTTGGGCGATTGGTCCGAAGGGATCAAGCCGCTGCGATGCGGAGGATTTTGCCCGGCCCTGGCCGTCGACGGAGGGAGCGCCCAGAGTGGCGTGGCATTCCGATCGGCGGAGGAGCGGGCCATGAGCACTGTCACACATGCCGTCACGCGGGCGCTGGTGGTCGGCGCGGTCGCGCTGCTTGGCGTGCCCGCCGTCGCCCAGCCGGCCGCTCCCGGCGGCACGCCGGCGCGGATCTCGGGGACGGTCGAAAAACTCGCCGGCGAGACGCTCGAAGTCCGGGCGCGGGACGGGCGGGATTTGTCCATCGCCTTGCCCGACGGCGTGCGGATCGGGGCGCTGGCCAACCGGACTTTGGCCGACATCAAGCCCGGCGACTTCGTGGGCTCCGCCGCCGTGCGCGGCGCCGACGGCAAGCTGCACGCCGAGGAGGTTCACATCTTCCCCGAGAATTTGCGCGGCACCGGCGAGGGCCACCGCCCGATGTCCGGCCCCCAGGAATCCATGACCAACGCCGCCGTCGCCGGCATCGCCGCGGCGCCCCAGGGCCGCGTCCTCACGCTGAAATACCAGGGCGGCGAGCAGACCATCGAGGTCGGCCCGGACGCGCGCATCGTCGCCCTCATTCCGGGGGATCGGAGCTTGCTCAAGCCTGGTGCGGCGGTGCTGGTGTTCGCCGTGAAAGCGGAGGACGGCAAGCTGACGGCGCGATCGGTGCAGGCGGAGAAGGACGGGGTGAAGCCGCTGATGTAGCCGCGAGCGATTGGACGGCCTTTACAGACCAGAAATTCGGACTGGATTGAAGTTCTGTTGGAACAGAGGCGGCCATGATTACCGTTGGGGCTTTCGAGGCCAAGCGCATCTCTCGACCCTGCTCGACCGCGTCGCGGGCGGCGAGGAGGTCACCATCACCAAGCACGGCAAGGCGGTGGCTCGGCTCGTCCCCGCGTCCACCGCCAGCCGCGAGCAGGTGGACGAGGTGATCGCCAAGCTCAAGGCGCTGCGTCGCGGCACCACGCTCGGCGGGCTCTCCTGGAAGGAGTTGCGCGACGAGGGCCGCCGGTGACCGGCTTCGTCCTTGATTGCTTAACCGCCGAGGTTTGTAGCCTAAAAGTCAGTGGGGCGACCCGTCTGCTTTGTACCGGGCTGCGGAACGCGGAACCCGACTTGATTTAGCTGACGAACAAGCGGGTTAGCCACGAGACTAGCCCAACGGCCTCGGTTGCACCTGCGTCAAAGTACCTTTTAGTGATTGCAAGGCCGAGCGGGGTACCCGGATCCTCCTGCCAAGCTAACCAAGTATGGATGCAAGCCTTTGAGGCATGCTGCTTGGAAAAACGGCACTCCTCTTCCGAAAAGCTGTCGATTATCTTCCGGGCCATCGGTATTGCTGGTCACCTTTGGGGACGAGAAACGCGATGAAGTCCTCCAGCATCCCGGAAAGCAGATTATTCGGCATTATCCAAGCACCAAATTTCGGTAGGCCTTCCTCAAAGAGCACGGTCCCATTTACATCCGGGACGTCGGGGATAGATATATAACCGGATGTGTGGAGCACGTTCTTCAATGCTTCCCAGCGGCTTTCGATGGCGACGTCGGCGTCCAGGAGACGCCACACATTCGACGCCAGTTCCTTTAAGCTGAACCGGAAGAGTTTGGAGAAGATTTTCGAGGCCGCCTTCATCTTTGACGTTAAACATTTCTGGTATTCTGTGGTGCTCAGCAAGGCTAAAAATTACATGCTGATCATCACGTCCTTCAACTAAAAGGACGCGGGTATTTGACCTCATCTGTACCTCAATATCCCCGCGCTGAGCGATCCGTAACTCCTCTGCGGAAAATGCGATGCTCTTGAACCGGTCTTCGGTTCTCTCTATCCGAAACAACGAAGCTGACGCCAGTTCACCGTAGTCTCTCGAACTGCTGGCCTCCTGGAGGCCACGGACGCAGTCCCAGCTGTGCGTCGTGGAAAATACTTGAACATTCCACGCTCTTGCTTGTTTCAAGACAATCGCCCAGAATTTCTCCTGAATTTGAAAAATGTAAACCGTTTTCGATCTCATCCGTTAGAAGAACACCGCCGCGCGCGTTCGCGAGACCCAAGACGACTTCGAGAAGATGCAACGCGCCATCGCCCAGACTTCTGAAAGGGACAGGTTCGGAAAATTCCGAGAGCTTCGCCATCAGCAAACGCTCGGAACTTCGACTAGGTGATTGCACTAAAACTAACTTATCCAGCGTCGGTACAATCGCCTTCAATGTGGCTATAACAACATCTTCGTCCTCGGTCAGTGCAACGCTATCCCATGTCCTTCCAAGGTCGTCGGCAGACATGCCGGAGGAGGGAAGGTAAACTATGGACTGCTCCGTCGGGCGAGGCTGTCGCCGTCGAACGACCCTTTCGATCCGATCGAGAGGCACCAATGTGCGGCCTTGGAAGTCAATGATAAAGCCTGGCAGCAAGTCGGGATCGACGTCGGGGTCAGCACCCACTCCCGGAACATATCGGACGGACGCGGTAGCTTCATCCTCGACGCGACGCACCCACGCAAAGCTGATTTCCAGTGGAGCGCTATCGAGCGGACCCACGCTGAAACTAGGGTGACCCTCGAGGGCGGGCCGCCCGTAAAAGAGCGACTTGAAAGCAAGCGGCGCGCTGTCGAAGCTACTTTCCGCTCGCCGACGACGTTTTCTCAATGAAAATTCATCCCGAGATGTAAGGAGATCAGCTATTCGCAGCCAGTCTTGGGATAAATATAGTCTAAGCGCCTCCAGAACCGTCGTTTTACCTACATTATTCCTGCCAACTAACAGGTTAACATTCGAAAAGCCTCTAAAGGTTAGCTCATTAAACGCGCGAAATCCAGAGATCCGAAAACTGCTCAGTTGCATATCTCGCGCCTCACCTGCAGTGGTACAAAGATTTCCGTGTCGTTCAGAAATCCCCTGGGAACCACGCTTATCCGCAAAGGATGCTCGCCGCCTTTCGTGTCACAACGCATCCGGTTATCAGCCATTCAGGATCATATCACGGCTGGTCGTCAGCGCGAACAGACGCGAATGTCGGTGACAGTCCACCGCCGATAGCTCCATCGTCCCTTAATCAAACAACGAACTAACCGAACTCTCCTCGCTGATCCGCCGCATCGCCTCGGCCAACAACGGAGCAATCGTCGCCTGCCGGATGTTGTGCGCCAGCCGCACCGCCTCGGTGGCGAGAATGGAATCCGTCAGCGTCATCATCTCGATCGGGCTCGACGCGATCCGCGCCACCGCGCCACCCGACAGCACCCCGTGCGTCACGTACACGCTCGCCGAGCGGGCGCCGTTGTCGATCAGGGCGGCGGCGGCGTTGCACAGCGTGCCGCCGCTATCAACAATGTCGTCCACCAGGATGCAGTCGCGGCCGTGCACGTCGCCGATCACGTTCATCACCTCGGACGTGCCGGCGCGCTCGCGGCGCTTGTCGATGATGGCGAGGTCGCAGTTCAGGCGGGTCGCGATGGCGCGGGCGCGCAGCACGCCGCCGACGTCGGGGCTCACGATCATGATGTCGCGGCCCTTGTAGTTCTCCTGGATGTCGCGGCTGAACAACGGCGCGGCGTAGAGATTGTCCACCGGGATGTCGAAGAAGCCCTGGATCTGGGCCGCGTGCAGATCCATCGTCAGCACCCGGTTCGCCCCCGCCTGGGTAATCAGGTTGGCGACCAATTTCGCGCTGATCGGCGTGCGCGAGCCGGTCTTGCGGTCCTGCCGCGCGTAGCCGAAATACGGGATCACCGCCGTCGCCCGCCGCGCCGAGGCGCGCCGCAGCGCGTCCATCGTGATCAGCAGCTCCAGCAGATTGTCGTTCGCGGGATAGGAGGTGGACTGGATGACGAAAACGTCCTCGCCGCGGACGTTCTCGTGGATCTCGACGAACACCTCCATGTCGGCGAAGCGGCGGACGGAGGCGCGGGTGAGCGGCAGGCCGAGCTTGGCGGCGACGGCTTCCGCGAGGGGACGGTTGCTGTTGCAGGCAACGATCATCATGCGGGCTGGTCCCCTGGAGCGCCGGCCACACGCGACGCGCGCTCCGGCCGCGCGCCTTCTAGCAACCGTATGATGACGTGTCCATGAACGCGCCCCGGTCGGCTCGGCGCCGCGCCCTCAGCGCCGGCCCGTCTGGGTGAGCAGCGCGTCGCGCACGCCGCCCGAGGCCTCCTGCGCCACCACCACGGCGACGTCGCCCCAGTAGCCGTTCAGCGAGCCGGCCGGCACCTCGTTGAGCTGCACGATGCGGCCGCGCTCGTCGCCGGCGGCGTTCTTCAGCACCCACTGGATTTCCACCCGTTGCTGGTTGCCCGCCTCCGGCACCATGCGGACGTGGCCCTCCAGGATGAAATCGGCGCCGTTCGCGGTGTCCTGCACCACCGGGCCGAGCTTGCTGAGCTTGTCGCGCATCTGCTTGGTGAGCGCCTGGTTGCCGTCGCCGGGCGCGCCCTCCACGTCGGTCACTTGCACGCGGGCCGGGCGGTTGAGCAGGCTGTTGGGGTCGCTGTGCTGGCGCGCCGCCTCGATGCGGGTGAGCAGGGCGGCGATCCCCGGTGCGGCGTCGGTCGCGGCCTGCTTCAGCGTCGCGGGCTCGGCGGCGGCCCAGGCCTCGATCGGCACCGGCTTGCCCTCCGACTTGCCTTGCGCCTCGCCCTTGGGGTTCTCGACGGTGAACACCGGGATCACCGCGCCGGCGTGCTGCTCGGCGGTGACGAGAAGCCGCCAGTCGCCCTTGCGCGGATCGGTGGCGATGGCCGGCACTTCCTGCTCTTGCAGCCCCTCGGCCACCGCGTCGGCGAGTTGCCGGCTCGCCGCGTCGGGCAGCAGCGCGTCGCCAGGCGCGGGCACCGCGAGCCGCGCCGGCGGAGGCTGGGCGAGCCGCATGGCGGTGGCCCCCGGATCGCCCTGGAACGGCCGCGGCAGATCGCCGCAGGCGGCCAGCGAGAACAGCAACAGCACGGCGAGGCGGGCTCTACAGGACACAGCTTACCAATGCGGTCAGGAGGATCAGGAAGATGAAGAACAGCAGGTACGGCATCAGCCCGGACGGAGGATGACGGAGATCTGGTGCCCGATCGGGCCGCCGCCCGCCAGGGTGCGGCGTCGATGGCTGAAGAAACGCGCCTCGTCGGCGAGCGTGTCAACCGCCAGCACGTCGATCGCGCCGATCCCGGCGGCGGCGAGCCGGGCGGCGCAGTAGCCGGACAGGTCGAACTGCCAGCGGTCGGACCGGCGGCCAGGCGCGAAGAATTTTTCTCCTTCGGCGGCGTGCGACACGACGACGTCGCGCAGGTCGGCGGCCACCTCGTAGGAGCCCTGGGCGATGCACGGACCGACGGCGGCGGCGATGCGGCGCGCGTCGGCGCCGAGCGCCACCATCGCGGCGATCGTCGCCTCCAGCACGCCGGCGACCGCGCCGCGCCAGCCGGCATGGGCGGCGCCGACCACGCCCGCCTCGGCGTCGGCGAACAGCACCGGCGCGCAGTCGGCGGTGATGATGCCGAGGGCGATGCCCGGCCGGTCCGTCGCCATCGCGTCGGCCCGAGAGCCCTCCCCCGGCCGCCACGGCTCCGTCACGCGTACCACCTCCGAGCCGTGGACCTGGTGCAGGCCGACCAGGCAGGCGGGATCGGCTCCGAGTGCCAAGGCGGCGCGGGCACGGTTCTCCAGCACCGCCTCGCGCGCATCCTGGCCGGAGAGGTTGCAATTGAGGCTGGCATAGGCGCCCTGCGAGACGCCGCCGCGACGGGTGAAGAACCCGTGCCCGGCGGGCAGCGCGGCGGAGCGGAGGGATTCGGTTTTGGCGGGGGATGGCATGGGTCTGCTCACGACTCGAACCCCGGCGGGGCCGGCGCGCCAGGGTGGCAAAGTGCCAGCGCCTTGAACAGCCGCCCCATCCGGTCGGGCTCGGCCAGACGCCGCGCCGCCTCGATCATCGCCGCCGCGCGCGCCGGGCTCTGGCCGCGCGCCAGCCGGTCGGTGCGCTGGAACAGGCCGAGGGCCGGCGAGGAATTTTCCTTGCGGGATCGGCCCGTGGACTGCCGCGCCCGCCTCGCGCGCCGCGTCGGCGAATGGCGGAAAAATCCACATGCGCGGTGAGGTCGGCCGAGCCGGGCTCCGACAGCGGATCGGCCGGCCGGCCGGCGCGCAATGCCTGCAGGCTCTCGCCCGTGGTGCTGTGCTCCGAGCCATAGTCGAGGAACAGCGCCGCCCCGCCTTGCTCACTCAATCGGGCGCCGAGCCGGCGCGCGATCGTCAGCGCCGGCTCGCAGACTTCGACGACCATGCCCTCCGACGTCGCGACCTCCGGTCCGGCCGTCGGTCGCTCGACAAAGCGCCCCTCCGCGACGAACCGCTCCGCCCACCCGGCGCGACCCCGCACGAAATGGCGAACCGGCAGGGCGTCGAGGAATTCGTTGGCGAGCAGCAGCAACGGCCCCGGCGGAAGCTCGTCGAGCGATGCGTGCCAGGTGGCGCCCGGCAGCGCCCGCGCCTGCAACTCGCGCAGTCGGGGGGAAGTCTCGACGAGATGCAGGCGCAGCGCGGCGGCGAAATCGGGCGCGGTGCGGCCGATGGCACGCAGCGCGTCGGTCATCATGGTGCCGCGGCCCGGCCCGGCTTCCGCCAGCAGCACCGGGTCCGGCCGGCCCATCTCGGCCCAGACCACGGCGGCCCAGGCGCCCAGAATCTCGCCGAACGCCTGGCTGATCTCGGGCGCGGTGGTGAAGTCGGCATAAGGATCGCGCGTCGCGTAGTATGCCGCGTTGGCGCGGGCCATGAAGACGTCAAGCCGCTCCATCGGGCACCGCGACGGGACGGCTGCGTGCCATCAGCCAGACCCCGACGATCAGCATCGGCACCGACAGGAGCTGGCCCATCGTCGCACCGGCATAGAGGAACCCGAGGAACGCGTCGGGCTGGCGGAAGAACTCGCCGATGATCCGCGCCACCGCGTAGCCCGCGAGGAACGCGCCCGTGAGGAAGCCGAACCGCGCCCGCAAGCGATCCCGCTGTGCCAGCGCCAGCATCACCACGAAGAGCACCAGCCCTTCCAGGATCGCCTGGTAGATTTGGCTGGGATGGCGCGGCACCGGGCCGGCATTGGGAAAGATCATCGCCCAGGGCAGCCAGTCGGGCGCCGGGCGGCCCCACAGCTCGCCGTTGATGAAATTGGCGATCCGCCCGAAGCCGAGCCCGATCGGGGCGCAGACCGCGATCCGGTCGGCGAAGCCAAGCAGCGGAATTCGGTTGCGCCGGCAAAACACCACGATCGCGACCGCGACGCCGAGCGCCCCGCCGTGGAAGCTCATGCCGCCCTGCCAGACCTCGAGGATCCGCAGCGGATACTCGATGTACTGCGACGGCTGATAGAACAGCACGTAGCCGAGCCGGCCGCCGAGCACGACGCCGAGCGTCGCCCAGGTGAGGAAATCGTCGGCCTGCAGGGTGGTCGCCACCACCGGCGGGCGCTGCACCAGCCGCCGCAGCAGCCGCCAGCCGAGCACGAGCCCGCCGATATAGGCCAGCGCGTACCAGCGGATGGCGAACGGCCCGACCTGGACCAGCACCGGGTCGAACTGGGGGAACAGCAGGACGGGCAGCATCAGAGATACGGGTCCGGCTGCGTCAGATGGTCCTGGACATAGCGCCGTATGCCTTCCTCGAGCGGGGTGAACGGGGCGGCGTAGCCGGCGGCGCGCAGCCGCGCCGTGCTCGCCTCGGTGAAGGACTGGTACTGCCCGCGCAGCTTGGCGGGCAACTCGATGAACTCGACCCGGCGCTCCACCCCGGCCGCGTCGCAGATGGCATGGGCGAGGTCGAGATAGCTCCGCGCCGCGCCGGTGCCGACATTGAACAGCCCGCTCGCCTGCGGCGTATCGAGCAGCCACAGCATCGCTCTCACCACGTCCCCCACCCAGATGAAGTCGCGCCGCTGCTCGCCGTCGGGCAGTCCGGGCCGGTCCGAGCGGAATAGCCGGGCCGGGTTCCCGGCGGCGATCTCGTCGTGCTTGACCTTCACCACGGAGATCATCGAGCCCTTGTGGTACTCGTTCGGCCCGAACACGTTGAAGAACTTGAGCCCGGCCCATTGCGGCGGGCGAGGCTCGCCGGCCGCCAGCATCCGGGCGACGCCGAGGTCGAAGGCGTGCTTGGTCCAGCCGTAGAGATTGAGCGGCCGCAGCCGATCGAGACCCTCCAGCCCGTCCTCGAAGCCGGCCGAGCCGTCCCCGTAGGTCGCGGCGGAGGAGGCGTAGATCAGCCGCACGCCGCGCTGCGCGCACCAGTGCCACAGGCGGAGCGGCAGCTCGACATTGGTGGCCCAGGCGAGGTCGGCGTCCGTCGCGGTGGTCTCGCTGACCGCGCCGAGGTGGAAGATGAGCTCCACGGGCGGCCGGCTGGCGAGGAAATCGTCCAGCGCATCCGGCCCGATCAGCCGAGCGGGCGGGTGCTTGGCGAGGTTGCGCCATTTGCCCGCGCCGCCCAGCCGGTCGACCACCACCGTCTCCAGCCCGCGGCGGGCAAGGTCAGCGTGGAGGACGGACCCGATGAAGCCGGCGCCGCCGGTGACGATGATCATGGCGCGACGTTATAAGGAGAGGCCGGTGGCCATGAAAGGCGCCCGGCCCGACCAATCTGCCCGACCATTTTGGGAGACCGCGACATGAGCGACCGCCCCCGGTTCTTCGACGATCTGGCCGGCGTGGCCGGCGGGGCCTTCTCGGCGCTGACCGGACTGCGCGAGGAGGCCGAGGCGCTGGTCCGCTCCAGGATGGACGAGGCGATCCGCGCGCTCGACCTGGTCCGCCGCGCCGAGCTCGACGCCGTGCAGGAGCTGGCGGCCAACGCGCGCGCCGGCCAGGAAGCCGCCGAGTTGCTGGTGACGGCGCTGGAGGCAAGGGTCGCGGCGCTGGAATCGCGCTGCGCCGCGCTCGAAGCCCGGCCCGCAGGCGGCCAGCCGCCCGAACCCAAGCCCCCCGGCGGTCAGCCGCCAGAAATCAAGCCAACGGGCGGCCCGCCTGACGCGCCCTTGCAGGGGATCGCCTGATCGCGCTTTATGCCGCACTGCGGCAAATACGCCCCCGGCCCGCGTCCACAGCCCTTGCGGCGCGGCAAGCCGGATCGTTAGGCTAGGAATCGTGCTGTCTCGGGCCCCGGAGCCCAAGATTTCGGGCCTGAGACGCCGCCGGCCTTCCTCAAGACGGGAGACCCCGTATGTCAGCCCTGGCCACCTCCACGCAGGAACGCGCCGCCAACCCCCTCGATGTCATGGAGCAGATCGTCACCGCCAACGACTGGGCCTTCGACCGACGCAGCGAGTCCGAGATGGCCGCGGAAGCGCCGGGCAAGTGGTGCGACTACGGCCTCTATTTCAGCTGGTCGCACGAGATCAGCGCCATGCACTTCACCTGCGCCTTCGACCTCAAGGTTCCCGAGAAGCGCCGCGCCGCGCTGTACGAGCTGCTGGCGCTGGCCAACGAGCGGCTGTGGATCGGCCATTTCGGCATGGACAGCGACGACGGGATGCCGGTGTTCCGCCACGCGGTGCTGCTGCGCGGCACCCCCGGCGCCTCGGCCGAGAGCCTGGAGGACATGGTGGACATCGCCATCACCGAATGCGAGCGCTTCTTCCCCGCCTTCCAGTTCGTGCTGTGGGGCGGCAAGTCGCCGACCGACGCCTTGCAGGCGGCGATGCTGGAGTGCGTGGGCGAGGCATGACCGCCCCCGCTGGCATCATCCCGCCGATCCTGCTGGTCGGCTGCGGCCGGATGGGCGGGGCCATGCTGGCCGGCTGGCGGGAGCGCGGGCTGGCCGCCTCCGTCGCGGTGGACCCGGTGCCGACGGCCGCCACGCTCGCCGGCCCCGACCTGCGTGTCCTTTCCGGCCCGAAGGCCATCCCGGCGGATTTCGCGCCGGCGGCGGTGGTGCTGGCGGTCAAGCCGCAGAACGCGGCCGAGACGCTGCCCGCCTATGCCCGCTTCGCCGGCTCCGCGGTGTTCCTCTCGATCATGGCTGGGCGGACCATCGCGGGCATAAGCGACCTGCTCGGCCCGGCGGCGGCGATCGTGCGCGCCATGCCGAACACGCCGGCGGCGGTGCGCCAGGGGATCACCGTCGCCTGCCCGAGCCCCGGCGTGGCCGAGCCGCAGCGGGCCCTGTGCGACACGCTGCTGCAGGCGATCGGCACGGTCGCCTGGGTCGCGGAGGAGGCGCTGCTCGATCCCGTCACCGCCGTCTCGGGCAGCGGGCCGGCCTACGTGTTCCTGCTGGCCGAGCTGATGGAGCAAGCCGCGATCGAGCAGGGCATCCCGCCCGACCTCGCCCGCCAACTGGCGCGCCAGACCGTCTCGGGCTCCGGCGCGCTGCTCGCCGCCAGCCCCGAAGTCCTCGGCCGACCTGCGCCGCGCCGTCACCAGCCCCGGCGGCACCACCGAGCGCGCGCTCGGCGTGCTGATGGCCGCCGACGCTTGGCCCCAGGCGGTGAGCCGCGCCATCGCCGCCGCGACGGCACGCTCGCGCGAGTTGGCGGGCTGAAATACCGCCAGTCGGAGCCCATGTGCCGAAGATGGACGACAGCGCAAGCCTTCGACAAGGCCCTGATCGCCGCCGCCTTCGACCTCGCCGGCCGGATCGGCTGGGGCAGGCTGAGTGTGGCCGCCGCCGCCACCAAGCCAGCCTGCCGCTGGCCCGCGCCCGCGCCCGATTTCCGGGGCGTCATTCGGTGCTGCTGCGCTTCGGCGTGCTGGCGGACCAGGCAGCACTCGTCGACACCTCGCCGGACAGCAGCACTCGCGACCGGCTGTTCGACATGCTGATGCGGCGGATCGACGTGCTGCAAGCGCACCGCGACGGCCTGCTCGCGCTGCTTCGCGTGCTGCCCACCGATCCGCCGCTGGCGATCCTGCTGGCGCTGGCGACGCGACGCAGTATGCGCTGGCTCCTGGAGGCCGCCGGGGTTTCGGCCCGAGGGCTGCGCGGCGAGCTGCGCGTCCGAGGGCTGGTCGCCGTATGGCTCTGGACGTTGCGTGCCTGGCGCACCGATGAGAGCGCGGACCTCTCCGCCACGATGGCCGCCCTCGACCACGCGCTCCGTCGCGCCGAGCAGGCGGCCGGGTGGCTCGACGGGCGTTCGGCCGGGAGCGAGCCGGCTGCCGAGAAGGATGAACCGGGGCGCGACGGCGAGCCGGAGCTGCCGGCAGCACCGCTCGATACTCCGCCGGAACCTCCCCCACCGCCGCCGGGCGTGGTCTAGTCTGCGCGCGCGTCCGTTCAGGAAAGGATCCGATCATGGCCAGCAAACCGGAGAACAGGTCAGCCACCGCCGCCCCGGATCAAGGGCCGGATTTCAGCGGCTTGCTCGCGCGGATGCAGCTGCCGGGGATGCCGGACATGGACGCGGTCCTGGCCGCTCACCGCAAGAACATCGAGACGCTGACGGCGGCCAACCGCGTGGCGATCGAGGGCGTCCAGGCGGTGGCTCGGCGGAACATGGAGATCATGCAGAAGACCATGTCCGAGCTGACCGAGAATCTGCGCTCCTTCGCGAGCCCCGAGCCGCCGCAGGCGAAGGCCGCGAAGCAGGCCGAGATGCTGAAGCTCGCCTACGAGAGCGCGGTGGCGAACATGAAGGAGATCGGCGACCTCATCCAGAAATCCAACGCCGAGGCGATGGGGCTGCTCAACCACCGCTTCGTCGAGGCGATCGACGAGGTGAAGGCGCTGGTCGCCAAGCAGCCGCAGTAGAGCGGCCGCTCAGCTGCGCTTCGCCCGCCCCACGATCTGCGTCGGGTTGACGAAGCGCAGCGCGATCAGCAGCCAGACCAGCGTGGTGACCATGTAGACGACCGCCATCGCGTCGATCGACTGGCCGGCGCGCACGCCCGCGGCGAACACGGCGTAGTAGAGCGCCACCACCAGCGTCTGGCTGGTCGGGCCGGCGGTGAGGAAGGTCAGCTCGAACATCGCGATGGTGCGGACCAGCACCAGCAGGAGTGCCGCGAGGATGCCGGGCATCAGCAGCGGCACCAGCACGCGGACGAACATCTGGCCGAGACCGGCGCCGAACACCCGCGCGGCGGCCTCGATGCGCGGGTCGATCTGCTCGATGAACGGGATCATGATGAGCACGACGAACGGCACGGTCGGCACCAGATTGGCGAGGATCACGCCCCAGATGTTGCCGGCCAGCCCCGCCTGATAGAGCACGGTCGCGAGCGGGATGCCGTAGGTGATCGGCGGCACCAGCAGCGGCAGCAGGAACAGCAGCATCACCGCGCGCTTGCCGGGAAAATCCCGTCGCGCCATCACGTACGCGGCCGGCACGCCGAGCAGGCCGGAAATCAGCACCACCGCGCCGACCACCTCCAGCGTGACGACGAGGATGTCGGGCAGCTGGAACTCGTCCCACGCCTCAGCGTACCACTGGCCGGTGTAGCCGGCCGGCAGCCAGGTGGTGAACCAGCGCGTCGAGAACGAGTTCACCAGCACCGTGGCGATCATCGCCAGCAGGTTCAGCACGAAGAACCCCACCAGGGTCCAGACGGAGAAGGCCCAGAGGCGGCCGCTGCGCCCACGCGGTCTCCGCGCTCACGGGTCATCTGCCGCGTCTCATGCCCTTGCCGCCGCCGGCCGGCCCGCGATAGGCGAGGCCCTTGAGGCCGAGCAGCGCCACCACGATCAGCACTTGCACCAAGGCCATGATCATCGCGATGGCCGAGGCCATGCTGTAGTCGTACTGCTCGAACGCCGCCTGATAGGCCGCGATCGAGATCACGCGCGTCGGGCCGGCGGGGGCGCCCAGCAGCACCGCCGAGGGAAACACCGAGAACGCCTGCACGAAGGACAGGCAGAGCGTGATGGTCAGGCCCGGCACCAGCAGCGGCAGCAGGATGCGCGAAAACCGCGCGCGGGCCCGCGCGCCGAGCATCGCACCCGCCTGCTCCAGCGACGGATCGACGCCGGTGACGTACGAGAGCGTCAGCAGGAAGGTGAACGGAAACCCGGTGATGACCAGCGAGAGAAACACGCCCCAGTAATTGTGGACGAGGCGGATCGGGTGCTCGGCGAGGCCGAATTCCAGCAGCACGCGGTTGAGCCAGCCGCGCGGGCCGAGATAGTTGAGCAAACCTTCGGCGACCAGCACGGTGCCGAGCGTGATCGGGATGACCAGGATGGTCGTCAGCAGGCGCTGGCGTCGCAGCAGGCGCACGCGCAGCGCAACCGGGACGGAGATGATGACGTTCAGCAGCGTGACCGGCACCGCGATCAGCAGGGTGGTGCCGATCGTGTCGTAGAGGTACGGATCGGCGAAGAAGCGGGCGTAGTTGGCGAGCGCGCCGCCCTGCTTCGGTGTGAAGGAGAGGAACAGGCCGTAGAGGAACGGGTAGACGAACAGCGCGATCACGAAGCCGACGGCCGGCAGCACCAGCAGTGTCGCACCGTCGAGGCCGCGTTGCGCGAGGCGGAGGCGGAGGTTGGGTCGGTCTTTCATCGGTGGGTGCCTCCGAATGCCCCGCTCCCCGGCCCCCTCCCGCAAGGGGAGGGGGAGCAGAATCTGGCCCCCTCCCCTTGCGGGAGGGGGTTGGGGGAGGGGTAAGCGATCACCCGCCTGTCCCGTACACCAGCACGCGCTCCGGCGCGACGCCAAGCCGCAGCGCCTCGCCCTCCGCGACGCGCTGCTCGGAGCGGAAGAACAGCTCGGTGCCGTCCGCCGTCCGCCCGACGCCGTAGAAGTCGCGGCCGCGGTACTCGATGGTTTCGACCGTAACCGCGATCGGCCCGTCCGGCGACGGAGTAAAATCCTCCGGCCGGATCGCGGCGAACGCACGCCCCGCGCCGAGCCGCTCGACGGGCGTGCCGAGCAGACGCGCGCCGCCCACCGTCACCGCGACCGTGCCGCCATCGGAGGGTGCGGCGTCGGTGGGGACGATGTTGCGGTAGCCCATGAACTCGGCGACGTCGGCATGGGCGGGGCGCGCGTACAGCTCCTCCGGCGTGCCGATCTGGCGCACCTGGCCGTCGCGCAGCACCACGATGCGGTCGGCGAGCGACATCGCCTCGTCCTGGTCGTGCGTGACGTAGATGGTGGAGCAGCCGAGCAGGTTGTGGATGCGGCGGATCTCGGCGCGCATCTCGAGGCGCAGCTTGGCGTCGAGGTTGGACAGCGGCTCGTCCATCAGCACGAGCGGCGGCTCGACCACGATGGCGCGCGCGATCGCCACGCGCTGCTGCTGGCCGCCGGAGATCTGGCCGGGCAGTTTTCCCCCTGTTCGGACAGCCGCACCAGTTGCAGCGCCTCCTCCACCCGGCGCGCGATCTCGTCGCGCGGCCGGCGCTGCATCTGCAAGCCGAACGCGATGTTCCTCCGCACGCTCATGTGCGGAAACAGCGCGTAGTTCTGGAACACCATGCCGAAGCCGCGCTGCTCCGGCCCCAGCGGGTCGATGCGCTGCTCGTCGAGCCAGATCGTCCCCCCGGTCAGCGGCAGCAACCCGGCGAGGCAGTTCAGCGCGGTGGACTTGCCGCAGCCCGACGGGCCGAGCAGGGCGATGAACTCGCCCCGCCGCACCGTCAGGCTCACGTCCTTCAGCGCGTTCAGCGTACCGAAATCGCGGCTGATGCGTTCCAGCCGCAATTCGCGGAAGTCGCGCGAGGCAATCGCCATCTACTTCCCGACCTTGGCCCCGATCTGCTGGTCCCAGCGCTGGAAGGCGTAGACCAGCTTGTCGGCCGGCAGCGGCGTCTCCTTCGGCACCTCGGCGATCAGCTTGTCGTAGAACGGTCGCGTGTATTCGGTGATGATATCCTGGCTCTCCTGCGGCGCCAGCGTGAGCGGCACGTCCTTCACCGCCGGGCCGGGATAGAAATAGCCCTTGTCGTAAGTGTAGGCCTGCGCCTTTTTGGTCAGCATGAAGCTGGTGAGGTCGAGCAGCACTGCGAGCTTGTCGGGCGACACGCCTTTCGGCACGGCGAAATACTGCGCGTCCGTCACCCAATGGAAGCCCTTGAGCGTGCCGACCTCGGCCTCCTTCGGCACCACGCCGAGGGCGCGCGGATTGATGTCCCAGCCGGTCATCGTGACGATCATGTCGCGCGAGCCCTCGGCCAGCTCCTTCATCGTGACCGTGGTGCCGGAGGGGTAGTACTCGATGTTCTTGCCGAGCTCCGCGAGATAGCTCCAGGTCTTGTCCCAGCCGCCCTTCGGATCCTTGGGATCCTTGTCGCCGAGCAGGTAGGGCAACCCTTGCAGCCAGGTGCGGCCGGGGCCGGAATTGGCCGGGCGGGCGTAGAGGAACCGCTTGGGATGCGCCTTTGCCCAGGCCAGCAGATCCTCCACGGTGGTGGGCGGCTGCTTCACCCGGTCCGGCATGTATTCGAGCAGCGGGCCGGCCGGGCAGAACACGGTGCAGACCGCCTGCCCCTGCGCCAGTTGCTGCATCGCCCAGGCCGCCGGCTGATAGATCTCCTCGAGCTTCGGCAAGCCGGCCGCGTGGCTGGTGAGTAGCGGCTCCCACAGATTCTGTTCGATGCCCGCCGAGAGCGCGTCGGTGCCGGTGAGCACGAGGTCGATGTCGACGCGGCCCGCCGCCTGCTGGGCGCTGAGCTTGCCGGGCAGCTCCGGCGCGGGCGCCTGGCTGAAGGCGATGCGGGAGACGAGCTTGGGATGGGTGCGGCGGTATTCCTCGATCGCCTGCTGGACGAGCTGGAGCTGGCCGCCGACATCGACGACGTTGAGTGCCACGGGCGAGGAGGGCAGCGCCGGGGCCTGCGCCCTGGCCGTCGCGAAGGCCGCGGTCGCGGCGAGCCCGCCCAGCAGGCCGCGCCGGGTGGTGCGGATCATTGTCACCGATTGTTCCTCCCTGTCTCGACTCGGGAGTGTAATCAGCTGGCCCGCCGGCCACAACGCGCGTTGATCGGCAACCGCGCCTGCGGCAGGGTCGGCCGGTCCGATCCGGGAGGGGTTCGCCATGACGACGCTCGCGCGCGACACGCTGGTCCGGCTGGGCCTCGCCAGCACCGCGACCTTGACCACGCAGCTGTTCAAGCGCGGCCTGCGCAACGCGTTCCTGCAGGGCGTCCGGCCGCTCGGCCGGGTGGCGGCGAATTTGGTCGGCCCCGCCTTCACGCTGCGCAACATCCCCGCGCGGGAGGATCTCGACCATGTGGGGGTGTTCTCCGACCCCGGACATCCGCAGCGCCGCGCCATCGAGATCACGCCGGCGGGGCATGTGCTGGTGATCGACTGCCGGGGCGACGGACGGGCCGCGTGTGCCGGCGAAATCCTGGTGACGCGCCTGATGATGCGGGGCGTGGCCGGCCTGGTCGCCGATGGCGGCATCCGCGACGCCGGGCCGATCTCGGAGAAGGATTTCCCGGTGTTCTGCGCCGGGCCGAGCGCGCCGCTCAACCTCGCCGCGCATCATGCGGTGGAGAGCAACGTGCCGATCGGCTGCGGCGGGGTCGCGGTCTATCCGGGCGATCTGGTGGTCGGCGACCGCGACGGCGTGGTGGTGATCCCGGCCGGGATCGCCGACGAGGTGGCGCGCGATGCGGCCGAACAGGAGGAGCTGGAGGAATTCGTGCTCGAGCGCGTCGCCGCCGGCGCCCCCCTGTCCGGCACCTATCCGCCCGACGCGGCCACCAAGGCGGCTTACGAGGGCTGGCGGAAGGGCCGGCACCGGTCCTAGTAGAGGCAGACCCACGAGCCGAGGACACGCGCGATGGACCTGATCGAAGCCGGCGGACTGAAGATCGCCCGGACCCTGCATGATTTCGTGGTGAACGAGGCAATCCCCGGCACCGGCATCGCGCCCGCCGCGTTCTGGCAGGGTTTTGCCGACCTGGTCCACGACCTCGCCCCGATCAACCGCGCGCTGCTGGCCAAGCGCGACGCGCTGCAGGGCCAGATAGACGCCTGGCACCGCGCCAACCGCGCCCGGCCGGTCGATCAGGCGGCCTACGAGGCGTTCCTGCGCGAGATCGGCTATTTGGTCGCCGAGCCGGCGGATTTCGCCGTGACCACGGCGAATGTCGATCCCGAGATCGCCAGCATCGCCGGACCGCAGCTCGTCGTGCCCGTGACCAACGCGCGCTACGCGCTGAACGCCGCCAACGCGCGCTGGGGCAGCCTTTACGACGCGCTGTACGGCACCGACGCCATTCCCGAGGACGGCGGCGCCACACGCGGCGGCGGCTACAACAAGGTGCGCGGGGAAAAAGTGATCGCGCGCGCCCGCGCGGTGCTCGACGAGGCTGCCCCGCTCGCCTCCGGCAGCCATGCCGATGCAACGGGCTACGCGCTGGAGGGCGGGAAGCTTGCTGTCAAGCTCAAGGGGGGCGGCAAGACCGGGCTGGCCAATGCGGAAAGGTTCGTCGGCTATCGGGGCGACGTGACCGAGCTCTCGGCGGTGCTGCTCAAGCACAACGGGCTGCACATAGAACTGGTGATCGACCGCGCCCACCCGATCGGCCGCGACGATCCGGCGGGGGTCGCCGACGTGGTGATGGAGGCCGCCGTCACCACCATCCAGGACTGCGAGGACTCGGTCGCGACGGTGGACGCCGCCGACAAGGTGCTCGCCTATCGCAACTGGCTCGGCCTGATGAAGGGCACGCTCGAGGACACCTTCGAGAAGGGCGGCGCGGTGCTGACCCGCCGGTTGCACACCGACCGGACCTATAATGCAGCCTCGGGCACCGGAACCATCGTGCTACCCGGCCGCAGCCTGATGCTGGTGCGAAATGTCGGCCACCACATGTTCACCGACATGGTGCGCGACCGGGACGGCGCGGAAATCCCCGAGGGGATGCTCGACGCGGCGCTGACCTCGCTCATCGCGCTGCACGACATCCGCGGCGGCGGGCCGATCCACAACAGCCGCACCGGCTCGGTCTACATCGTCAAGCCGAAGATGCACGGGCCCGAGGAGGCCGCCTTTACCGACACGCTGTTCGCCCGCGTCGAGGCGCTCCTCGGGCTGCCGCGCAATACGCTCAAGGTCGGCATCATGGATGAGGAGCGGCGGACCTCGGCCAACCTCAAGGCGTGCATCCACGCCGTCCGCGAGCGCGTTGTGTTCATCAACACCGGCTTCCTCGACCGCACTGGCGACGAGATCCACACGTCCATGGAGGCCGGGGCGATGATCCGCAAGAACGAGATGAAGAACTCGGTGTGGATCAAGACCTACGAGGACCAGAACGTCGATATCGGCCTCGCCTGCGGCCTGCGCGGCCGGGCGCAGATCGGCAAGGGCATGTGGGCCGCCCCCGACCGGATGGCCGACATGCTGGCGCAGAAGATCGGCCACCCGCAGGCCGGCGCCAACACCGCCTGGGTCCCCTCGCCCACCGCCGCCACCCTGCACGCGCTGCATTACCATCAGGTCGACGTCGCGCAACGCCAGGAGGAGCTGGCCAAGCGCCCGCGCGCGAAACTCGCCGACCTGCTGACCATCCCGCTCGCCGACCGGCCGAATTTTTCCCCGAGGAGATCGCCCAGGAGCTCGACAACAACTGCCAGGGCATTCTCGGCTACGTGGTGCGCTGGATCGACCAGGGGGTCGGCTGCTCCAAGGTGCCGGACATCCACGATGTCGGACTGATGGAGGACCGGGCCACCTTGCGCATTTCGAGCCAGCACATCGCCAACTGGCTGCACCACGGCATCGTCACCGAGGAGCAGGTGATGGCAACGCTCAAGCGCATGGCCGAGGTGGTCGACCGGCAGAACGCCGCCGACAAGCTGTACCGGCCGATGGCGCCGGCCTTCCAGGGGCCGGCCTTCGCCGCCGCCTGCGACCTCATCTTCAAGGGCCGCGCGCAGCCCAACGGCTACACCGAGTTCATCCTCCATGCCCGCCGGCGCGAGGCGAAGGCGGCATAAAATCCGCCGCCGTTGTGAACCGCTTCACCGCGCAGCGCCGCGCGTGCGCTCATAACGGGCGCGGGACGAACAACCGTCCCGACGCACGGGAGAGCGCACGATGCGTACGGCCATCCTCGCCATCATCGCCGGCTTCGGCCTCGCGGCCTGCCAGACGGGATACACTCCCGCTTCCCTCCAGCTCGCGAAACAACCTGCCGGACTGTCCCAGATCGACCACACCAGGGCCGCCGAGCCCGGCGAGAACGTGTCGGACGCCGGCGGTGCAACCGGGATCGACAGCTCGCGGTTCGCCTGACCGGGGGAAATTATCGCGGCGCCATCCTGAGCGCGCCGTCCAGCCGGATGGTCTCGCCGTTGAGGAACCGGTTGGCCGCGATGTGCAGCACCAGGGCCGCATACTCCTGCGGCATCCCGAGCCGCGCCGGGAACGGCACGGAGGCGGCGAGGCCGTCCTGCACCTCCTGCGACAGCCCGCCGAACATCGGCGTCTGGATCAGCCCCGGCGCGATCGTCATCACCCGCACCCCGGAGCGCGCCAGTTCGCGCGCGGCCTGGATGGTCAGCCCGATCACCCCGGCCTTGGAGGCGGCATAGGCCGCCTGCCCGATCTGCCCCTCATAGCCGGCGATCGAGGCGGTGTTGACGATCAGCCCGCGTTCGCCGTCCGCGCCAGGGTCGAGCGCGCCCATCTCCGCCGCCGCCAGCCGCAGCATGTTGAACGTGCCGACGAGGTTGACCCGGATCACCCGCTCGAAATCGGCGAGCTTCATCGGCCCCTCCTTGCCGACGATCCGCCCCGCGACGCCGATCCCCGCGCAGTTGACCAGCACCCGCGCCCCGCCATGCGCCGCCCGCGCGCGGGCGAACGCCGCTTCGGCCGACGCCGCGTCCGCCACGTCGCAGCCCACCGCCAGCCCGCCGATGCGTCCGGCGACGCCCTGCGCGGCGGCCTCGTTGAGGTCCACGACCGTCACCCTGCACCCCGCCCCCGCCAGCGCCGTGGCGGTCGCCGCGCCCAGCCCCGACGCCCCGCCGGTGACGATCGCGGCCTGTCCGTTCAGCTCCATGTCGGCTCTCCCCGGTTCCCGTGCGGCGCATTGTCGTGCAGGCCGCGCCGCTTGGGCAATCCGGTTACGCCGCCAACTCCCGCGCGCCTGCAGCCGCCTCCATCCGGTATTCGGCCGAACCGGCGAGATGCAGTTCGATCATGTGCGTGCCAGCCGGCACCGGCAGTCGGGCGCGGCCATTGGTCCAGCGGCACTGCCGTTCGCCCTCGCGCTCAACATCGTGCCAGCCATCGGTGAGCGACGGATGATCCGTCGGAATCTCACTCACCCCGCGCTCGCCGTGCAGAACGATCGAGCGGACGGAGACGCCAAGGCGGCGGCGGTCGTCGAGCCAGGGCCGCAGGTCCGCCGGCGCGCCCGCGCGCGAGACGATGCTGACCGCGTCGGTCGCAGGCGGCGGGACGAATACATACCGATCGTCGGTCGCCACGACAGGCTTGATCTCACGCCCGCCCGCCGAGAGCCGCAACTGGGGCCCCGTGATCGAGGCGGGCAGGGACGCGGTACCGCACAGCGCGATGGCGCGCATCGCCAGCCGCCGCCATACCGGCTCGACCTGATCGGTGCGGGTCGCCAGCGGCGCGCAGGAACCCGCTTCCCGGCGGACTTGCCCGCTCGCCTCGATAAGTTCCGGATGCAGCACGAGAGCCGCGCCGCCATTCGCGAACATCCCGCGGTTTCCGGTGTCGAGATAGGTTTCCGCGGGCAGTCCCTCGGCGAGCACGATGTCGTGTCGGTCCAGTTCGAGATGGAAATAGCTGACGTCGTCGGTCTCCACCTGGGCAATGCTGCTGCCGTTCATCAGGCGCCTGATCGGGATCAGCAGATCGTCGACGAACACGGCGTGATCCGGCGAGAGCCACAGATCGCGATGCGGCACGCCGTCCGAGACAGCGCCGGCGCGCACCCGCACCGGCCGGATCTTGCATGGATCGGGGTGCCACAGGCAGTCGATCCGGCGATGGCCGATCCAAGCGACCGGCCGCGCCTCGCCCGACGCCGTCAGCACAAGGTCGCCCGGCGCCAGCAACTCGATGCCGCGCTCGCCGGTCGGCGTGGCGATCCGCGTGCCGAGCACGTAGCAAGTCACCTGGAACCCGCTGTCGGTCACTTCGAATACGGTGCCATGGCCGATGCCACCGCCAGTTGTCGTGCCGAACAGGTTCCCGGCGGCGTCGGCGATCAGACCGGCTTCCGGGGTAATCCCGTCGACTCCGAAGCTGACCACGGTGGTCGGCGTGCTCGCATAGCCACCCGCAGTCTTGGCGATCTCGAACACCGTGCCTTCGCCGCTCGCCCCGCCGGCCGCTGTCGTGCCGAACAGGTTCCCCGCGGCATCGGCGATCAGGCCAGCGAGCGGACCCCCGCCATCGGCACCATTGAAGCTGACCAGCGTGGTCAGTGTGTAGCTGCCGCTGTTGTTCACCAGCTCGAAGACCGTCCCAAAGCCGTTCGCCCCGCCCAACTGCGTCGTGCCGAACAGGTCCCCGGCCTTGTCGATGATCAGACCGGCGTCTGGGCCCGCTCCGTTCGCGAAGTTGAAGTTCACCAGTATGGTCGCCGTGCTGGCGTAGCCACCGCCGGTCTTGGCGACCTCGAACACCGTGCCGGAGTTCTCCACTCCGCCCAGGTACGTCGTGCCGAACAGATCTCCGGCGGCGTCGGCGACCAGGCCGGCCGTCGGTTCAAACCCGTCGGGGTGGCCGCTGAAGCCAACCAGGACGGTTGGCGCGCTGGCGTAGCCGCTGCCGGTCTTGGCGACCTCGAACACGGTGCCGCCGCCAAGATTGACCGGGCCGCCCGCTGTCGTGCCGAACAGGTTCCCGGCGGCGTCGGCGATCACACCGGCGCTGGTCGGGTACGATCCGTTGGTCCCGGCGAAACTGACCAGCGTGTTCAGGATGTAACTGCCGCCGCTCTTCGCGAGTTCGAATACTGTGCCGCCACCCGACGACCCACCGTTCTGCGTCGTGCCAAACAGGTTCCCGGCGGCGTCGATCAAGAGGCCAGCGCTCGGGAGTGAACCGTTCGTGATGTCGAAGTTGACCAGTATGGTCGGCGTGATGGCGTAGCCCTGGGCGGTGTTGGCAACCTCGAACACCGTGCCATTGCCGGGCGTGCCGCCCGACGCCGTCGTGCCGAACAGATCGCCCGTGGCATCAATGGTCAGACCGGCCCTCGGCTGCGATCCGTTCGTGCCGGTGAAGCTGACTAGGGTTTTGAGGGTCGGCATCGGCGTCTCCCGTGAACTGGCGCGAGGGCGCGCGGAACGGTCGGCACGTCAGCGTATCGGCAGCGTCGGTCGGGTCAGCCATCGGCTTCCCGGCGGGCTCCGCAACGATCATACCCGGGTCATCATTATGGAGCAATGACCCGCGAGCCCGAAGGTTCTCCCCTGCGTCGTCCTGGGGCAGTCTGCCCCGATCGCATCGCGAACGGGGAACGAGCACGATGACCGACACCGACTGGCGAAGCCGCGCCGCCACGCAATTCACCTGCGAGAAGCAGCCCGCCAGCGGTGCGCGCGGCATGGTCGTGACCAATCACCCGCTCGCCTCCGCCGCCGGTGCCGAGATGCTCGCGGCAGGCGGCAACGCGATCGACGCCGCGATCGCCGCGCTGTTCACCCTCACCGTGGTCGAGCCGATGATGGTCGGCATCCTCGGCGGCGGCATGGCGCATCTGCGGCTGGCCGACGGGCGCCATCTGGTGATCGACGGCCTCGGCACCGCCCCGCTCGCCACCGGCCCCGAGACCTACACGCCCGACCCCAAGGCGCCGCCCGGCACGATGAACGCCGTCGGGCGCAAGAACGCGCTCGGCCCCACCGCCGTCGCCGTCCCCGGCACGCTCAAGGCGTGGTGCGACACCCTGGCCCGCTTCGGCACTTTTCCCCTCTCCGACGTCCTCGAACCCGCCATCCGCCACGCTTCGCGCGGCTTTCGCGCCACGCCCTATCTCAGCGAGTGCGCCGCCGAGAGTGCCGCCGACCTCGCGCGCGACGCCGAGATCGCCCGCCTGTTCCTGCCCGGCGGCGCGCCGATCGCGCCGGGCACGCGGCTCGTGCAGGGCGCCTACGCCGAGACGCTGCGCGCGATCGCCGCGGAGGGACCGGGCCTGCTCTACGGCGGCGCGCTCGGCCGGGCGCTCGCCGACCACATGGCGCGCGCCGGGGCCTACATCACGCAGGCCGACCTCGCCGGGGTCCGCATCATCGACCGCGACGTGATCCGTGGCGCGTATCGCGGCTACGAGATCGTCGGCCCGCCGCCGCCCGCCTCCTCCGGCGTGCATGTGACGCAGATGCTCAACATCCTGGAGGGCTTCGACCTGCGCGGCATGGGCTTCGGCTCGCCCGACGCGCTGCACCTGCTGGCCGAGGCGCTGAAGATCGCCTTCGCCGACCGCGCCGTCGCCACCGCCGATCCCGCCTTCGTCGACGTGCCGGTCGCGCGCCTGATCGACCGCGCCTACGCCGACGCACGCCGCGCCGAGATCGACATGCGGCGCGCCCGCAATTGGGGTGCCGGCGTCGCCGCCGGAGAGTCCGCCAACACCACCCACATCACGGTCGCCGACGCGCGCCGGCAACATCGTCGCCAGCACGCAGACAATCAACAGCCTGTTCGGCGCGCGCTTCGTCGTGCCCGGCACCGGCATGATCCCGAACAACTACATGTATCTGTTCGACCCCCGCCCCGGCCGCGCGCTATCCGTCGCACCCGGCAAGCGCGTCACCACCTCGATGGCGCCGCTCATCGCGTTGCGCGCGGGAAAGCCCGCATTCGCGCTCGGCCTGCCGGGCGGCCTGCGCATCTTCGGCTCGGCGATGCAGGCGGTCATCAACCTGATCGACCACGGCATGTCGCTGCAGGAAGCGGTCGAGGCGCCCCGGCTCTGGACCCAGGGCTTTGCCATCGAGATGGAGACCGGCTTCCCCGAACCCGTCCGCGCGGCGTTGCGCGAGCGCGGCCACGAGGTGCTGGCGGTGCCGCACGTTGGCGGCGGCATGTGCGCGGTCGGCTTCGGCGCTGACGAAATGCTCACCGGCGCGGCCTGCTGGCGCGCGGACGGCACGCCGGTCGGCATCGGCGGCGGACTGGCACGAGACGGCGTGCGCTTCTGGCCGGATGCCAGCCGCCATTGATCCGGCGGAGGCCGGTCGTCATTGATTGCCACCGCGCCGCGTGCCAGCGTCGCGAGCGATAGCGAGGGGAGAGCGGCACGATGGCAAGAATGACGGGCGGCGAGGCGATCGTGGACGGTCTGCTGCGACACGGCATCGACACGGTGTTCGGCCTTCCGGGCGTGCAGGTCTATGGCCTGTTCGACGGCTTCGCGCGCGCGTCGAACCGGCTGCGGCTGATCAACGCGCGGCACGAGCAGACCACCGCCTACATGGCGCTCGGCTATGCCTGCGCGACCGGGCGGCCTGCCGCCTACGCCGTCGTGCCCGGCCCCGGCGTGCTCAACACCACCGCCGCCCTCGCCACCGCCTGGGGCCTCAACGCGCCGGTGCTCTGCATCACCGGCCAGGTGCCGAGTGCGATGATCGGGCGCGGGCGCGGCCAGCTGCACGAACTGCCGGACCAGCTCGACACGCTGCGCAGCCTGCTGAAATGGGCCGAGCGCATCGAGCACCCGACGCAGGCCCCCTACCAGGTCGCCCGCGCCTTCCAGGAAATGCTGAGCGGCCGTCGCGGTCCCGTCGCGATCGAGATGCCGCTCGACCAGATGTCCGCCTCGGCGGATGTCACGTCGCACGATCCGCTGCCCCTGGCACCCAACCCGACGCCCGACGCCGAGCAGATCGCCGCCGTCGTCAAACTGGTTGCAAACGCAAAGGCGCCGATGATCTGGGTCGGCGGCGGCGCGCTTCACGCCCCGGCCGAGATTCTCGACCCTTGCCGAGCGCATCGGCGCGCCGGTGGTCTCGTTTCGTGGCGGACGGGGGATCGTCGATGACCGCCATCCGCTCGGCCTCACCATTCCGGCCGGCTATCGCCTATGGCCGGACACCGACCTGCTGCTTGCGTTCGGCACGCGGCTCGACGTGCCGATGGCGCGCTGGGGCACGATCCCCGCCGGGCTCAAGATCGTGCGCATCGACCTCGATCCCGCCGAGATGCGCCGCCTCAAGGTGGATATCGGCATCGTCGCCGACACGGTGGATGCGGCGCGGATGCTGATGCAGGCCGTCGCCCCGCGCACGGACGCGGCGCGGGCCGACGCCATCGCACGCGCTAAGTCCGACACCGCCGCCGCGATCCAGAAGATCCAGCCGCAGATGTCGTATCTCGCGGCGATCCGCGACGTGCTGCCGGAGGACGGTATCTTCTGCGACGAGATGACGCAGGTTGGCTACGTCTCCTGGTTCGGCTTTCCCTTCCACGCGCCGCGCACGCTCATCACCTCCGGCTTCTCGGGCACGCTCGGCGCCGGGTTCCCGATGGCGCTCGGCGTCAAGGTGGCGCAGCCGGACCGCGCGGTGGTCGCCGTCACCGGCGACGGCGGCTTCCTGTTCGGCGGCGCCGAACTGGCGACGGCCGTGCAGCACGGCATCAATCTCGTCACCGTGCTGTTCAACAACTCCGCCTACGGCAACGTGCTGCGCGACCAGCGCCGCATGTTCGAGGGCCGCGATTCCGGCTCCGTGCTGCGCAACCCGGATTTCCAGACCTATGCGAAGAGTTTCGGCGTCCCCTCCTGGCGCGTCACCGATCCCGACGGCCTGCGCTCGGCACTCGGCGAAGCCCTCGCGTCCAACAGCCCCGCGCTGATCGAGGTGATGACCGACATCACGCAAGAAGCGCAGCCTTGGGAGTTCATCGCCCCCGGCCGCGGCTGATCGTTTTCTTCTCCCTCTCCCGCTTGCGGGAGAGGGCCGGGGTGAGGGCGCCGCTCAAAGAACAGGCTTGATCGCCTGCAACTCCTTCGGCCACACGGTATGCGCGTTGCCGTCGCTCCACTCCGTGAGAATGAGCGCCGCGTGCTTGTTGAGCCCGGTACCATCGAACGCCACGTTCGGCGCCGGCAGCGGCAGGCCGGTGAACTCGGTGCCGGCGAGCACGTCCCTCAGCTTCGGTCCTTCACGGCTCGCGGCCTTCTCCAGCGCCTGCGCGGCGATCATGCCGCCGGCGTAGCCGAGGCCAAGCTGCTCGTTGTTCGGCGGGTACGGCGCGTCGGCGTGCGCCTTCTTGTACGCCTCGACCAGCTCGCTCTCGCCCGACACCTTCAGATCCCAGTTCCAGCTCCACGGCATGAACACGCGATCGGCGGCGGCGCCAAGCGCCTTGCCGGCCGAGTCGGCGGAAATTCCGCCCGCCGCCGCAACCGGCGTCTTGATCCCGAGGCCGCGCAACGTCTTGAGGATCAGGATCGCGTCGGTGAGGAAGGAGCTCAGGAAGATGGTGTCGGGCTTCTTCTGCAGGATCGGCGAGATCACCACCGAAGGATCAGTCAAATTGCCCTGGAAGTTCACCTGCGAGACGACGGCGAGCCCGATCTTCCGCGCCTCGATCGGCAGCGTTTTCGCCACCGACATGCTGACCGCGTCGGAGCCCATGTAGATGCCGCAGGATTTCGGCGGCGAGCCGCGCTCCGCCTTCATCATCTCGAACAGCCCGTCCATCGCGAAGTTCCAGATCTCGCTGCCGGGCGCGGTAAGCTTGAACGTGTATTTCATGCCGCGCTGCACCAGCGCGTCGACATAGGAACTGGTGAGGATCGGCACGCGCGACTTCTCGGCTTCCACCTGCGCCGACAGCGTGATGGCGCTGGCGGTCGCGCCGTACAGCACCACCGCGCCGTCCTGATCGAGCATCCGCCGCGTGACGCTGGCACCTTGCGTCGGGTTGTCCGTCGTGGTGTCGGCCACCACCACCCTGAGCTTGGCACCGCCCAGGGACTTGATGCCGCCCTGGCGGTTGATCTGGTCGGCGGCAATGAGAAAACCCCACACGCCGCGCTGGCCGCCTTCGCCGAACCCGCCGGTCAGCGAGTTCGGCGCGCCAAGCACGATCTCCTTCTCGTCCGCGCGCCCGACACGCGGCGCGCCGACCATCGCCGCCGCCGCCATTAATGCCGCAATACTTTCCCTGCGTGAAACCGGCATGATTGTTTCCTCCCCGTTTGTTATCTTACGCCATCCTCCACCGTCATGCCCGGCGAAGGCCGGGCATCCACGACTTCACGGTCACGACAAAGTCGTGGATGGCCGGCCTGCGCCGACCATGACGATGTCGTAGTAGCAAACGAAACTGCCCTAGACCCCAAGATACGCACGACGGACGAACTCGGAATCCTGCAGCACGTCGCGACCGCCCGACAGCAGCACGCGGCCGTTCTGCAGAATGACCCCCCGCGTCGCGAGTTCCAGGCAGGTGGCGTTCTGCTCGACCAGCAGGATCGTCGTATCCTGCGCGCGGATCGCCGCCAGCCGCTCGAACACCAGCTCCGACATCACCGGCGACAGCCCGAGCGAGGGCTCGTCCAGCATCAGCAGCTTCGGCCCGTTCATCATCGCCCGCCCGATCGCCAGCATCTGCTGCTCGCCGCCCGACAGCGTGCCGCCGAACTGCCGCCGCGCGTTCGGCGAGGCGCGGAAACAGCTCGTACACACCCGCAAGTGCCGCAGCCGCGTTGTCTCCGGCACGACCGCGGATGAAGCTCACCGCGAGGTTCTCCTCGACCGTCAGATTGGGAAAGATGCGCCGGCCCTCCGGGACGTGCGAGATTCCCGCCCGCGCGACCTGGTGCGGCCGAAGCCCGTTCAGCCGCCGCCCGCCGGACGTAACACCGCCGCCCCGCGCCGGCACCATGCCGGAGATGCAGCGCAGGATGCTCGTCTTGCCGGCGCCGTTCGCACCGAGCAGCACGAACACCTCGCCCTCGTCGAACGCGAAGGACACGTCACGCACGGCCAGCATGTCACCGTACGCGACGCTCAGCCCGTCGACGGCGAGCAGGCTCATGCGAACCCCGTCCGCCTGGTGCCGAGATACGCCTCGATCACGGCCGGATCGTGCGCCACGTCCACCGGCGCGCCGTCGGCGATGACCGTCGCGTTGTGCAGCACGACGAGGCGCTTGACCATCGCGGCCAGCACCGAGAGCACGTGCTCCACCACAATCACCGTGATGCCGCTGGCGCGGTTGAGTGTCAGGATTTCGCCGATCAATTCCTCCGCTTCCTCGTGCGTCAGGCCGGACAGGCTCTCGTCGAGCATCAGCACGCGGCAATGCCCGGCGATGGCGCGGCCGATTTCTACCTTTTTGCGATCGGCCAAGGTGATCTCCGACGGCAGGCGATCGGCCTGCGCGCCGAGCCGCAGCCGCTCGAGCACCAGCTTCACTTCATCCTGCCACGCGCGATCGGGCGGTAGCGACTGGCGGGCGGCGACGGCGATGTTCTCGCGCACCGTCATGCTCTCGAACAGCCGCACCTTCTGGAACGTCCGGCACAACCCGGCACGCCGTCGCCGATGCACCGGCAGCCGGGTGCACTCGTCGCCGAAGTAGAAGATGGCGCCGCTGCTCGGCGGCAGATTGCCGCTGACGATCTCGAACAGGGTCGATTTGCCTGCGCCGTTGGGGCCGATCAGGCCGATCACCTCGCCTTCCATCACCTTGAACGAGACGTCGCGCAGCGCCACCAGCCCGCCGAACCGGCGGCCGATGTTTCTGACCTCCAGCGCCGGCACGGCATCGCTCATTGCCGTCTCCCCCGCTTGGGCAGGACGCCGACGATGCCCTTCGGCGCCCACAGCACGACCAGCAGCAGCACCAGCCCATAGACAAGAATATCGACGCCGACCAAACCGAGCTTGGCGGCCGCCCAATTGGTGATCTCGGAGAGGACGATCATCAGCGCGCCGCCGAGGATCGGCCCCGACGCGGTGCCGAGCCCGCCGATCAGCGCCGGCAATTGCAGCTGGATCGCCTGACCGAGACCGAACGCGGATTCCGGGTCGATCGCCTGGTAGAACTGCATGTACAGCCCGCCCGCCAGCGCGGTCATCGCGGCACTCACCAAGAAGCCCAGCAGCTTGGTGCGGAACACCGGCGACGCCGGCGGCAGCGGCGGCGATTTCGTCGTCGCGCACCGCCCGCATCTCCAGCCCGAGCTTGCTCGCCAGGATCCATCGCGTGATCGCGTAATAGATCACGACGAACACCAGCCCGGCATGGACGAACGGCGCCGGCGAGCGCGACTGCATCGCCCACAGCGAGTTGCCCTCGAACTTCAGCGCCAGCCCGTTGTCGCCGCCGGTCAGGTCGACATAGTGGCGCGCCAGCTGATCGAAGGCGAGCGACACCGCGACGGTCGCGAGCGCGAAGAAGATGCCGCGCATCCGCAAGGTCATGCCGCCCATCACCAATGCGACGGCCAGCGAGACCAACACGCCGACCCACACGCCGAGCCACGGCGGCAGGCCGAGCAGGTTGAACAGCAGCCCGGTGACGTAGCCGCCGAGGCCCAGGAACACGCCGTGCCCGAGCGACAGCAGCCCGCCGATGCCGGCCACGATGTTCCACGCCTGTCCCAGGCTGATGAAGATCAGCGCCCGCACGATCGCGGCGAGGATGTAGTTGTTGACGAAGGGCAGCGCCGGCAGGATGGCGATGACGACAAGTGCCAGGAGCGGGAACGCGATGCGGCCTGCATGTCGCGCCCGCCGGTGCATCGCTACTCGGTCCTGAAGCCGAACATGCCGGTCGGCTTGTAGGCGATGAAGACCAGCAGCAGCACGTAGAGCGGCACGTCCTGCAACGCCGAGTTCCACAGCATCGCGGTAAGCTGCTGGATGACGCCGCAGAACAGCCCGCCAAAGAACGAACCCCGGATGCTGCCCAAGCCGCCGATCGTGGTCGCGATGATGGCGATCGGCATGAGGGAAAGTCCCTTCGAGGGATCGGTCGGGTAGTACGTGACCATGATGGTCCCGGCGATCCCGGCCAGCCCGCAGGCCAGCGCGAACGCGGTAATGTTGATGGTTTGCGCGCTGAGCCCGACCAGCTCCGCCGCCTCGATGTCGTCGGCCACGGCGCGCACCGATTTGCCCCAGCGTGTGCCGAGCAGCAGCGCCTCGACCGCGATCGTGCAGAGCACGGCGACGATGAACGCGACGATCTGCGCCGCGGAGACGAACAGCGGCCCGATCAGCACGAACTGGCCGCCGAACATGGAAGGCGCCGCGCGCGCATCGGCGCCGAATACCACCTGCGCGATCATCTGCAGCACCAGCCCGAGCCCGATCGCCGCCAGCAATTGCTGCAAGGTGGCGGCGCCGACGAAGCGCTTGAACACGAGCTGGTATTGCGCCGCGCCGAGCAGCGCCATCAGCAGGAAACTCAGCGGGATGGCATAGAGCGGATCGACGCCGAAGCCGGTCGACGCGACGACGCCGACATACATGCCGTACATCACCAGGTCGCCATGCGCGAAATTCACGATGCGCATGACACCGAACGCGAGGCTGAAGCCAATGGAGATCAGCCCATAGACGCCGCCGACCAGCACGCCGCTGAGCAGCGCCTGGCCGACCGGGATCAGCGCGGCGGCGAGGGGTGCGTCCACTCTCGACCCGTCATGCCTTGCTCCCAGTCGTGGGCGGCGTGACCGGCCGTCGCGCCGCCATCGGCGCCTCGCGAATGGCGCTGAGATCGACCTTCGGCATCTCCACGCCGAGCTCGCGCAGCACCGCGTTGGCCAGCTCGTTGTAGCGATTGTAGCTCCGCCGCAACCGGCCGCGCCACGCCAGCGCGCCGCCATTGGCGTGCAGCTCGTAGACCGACTCGCGATGGTCGAGCGCCGAGCCGACATGGTCCCACGCCATGTTGAGCAGTGCGGCGCGCTGCCGCGCCGTGTAGCCGCCGCCGGAGAACGATTCCTCGAGCCCCGCCGCCAGCGCCGGATCGCCGAGCTCGCGGTCGGACGGCGCCACCACCAGCGACGAGCCGGGCAGGATGCGCAGGATCTCCCCCATGCGCGGCCGCGCCCGCAGCATCGCCAGGCTGCCCGCCGAGAGATGGGCGTGATTGGGCGCAGCGTAGCCTTCCGTGGTCATCTCGGGGTCGAGCTCGGTGGCGAGCTGGCAGCTGCGCACGGTCTGCACGTCGGCGATGAGGTCGATCAGGTACTCGATGCTGGGATCGTGCGAGATCAGCCCCATCGCGTGTGTGCAGGCCAGCGCGAGGCCGAGCGTGAACTCCGCCTTCGACAACCAGCAATACAGCTGGTGCCAGAATAGCCAGCGCGCGACGGGTTCCGCCGTCGGGTCGGTGAGGAACACGCGCTCCCACGGGATGAACACGTCATCCAGCCACATCTGGCCGTCGAGCTCGTCGAAGCGATTGCTGAGCGGGGCGGCGAACGGGTCGGGATCGCGCGCCGCCATCTTGCGGCAGATCACCGTGACGCCGGGCGAATTCACCGCGACCACGAACGTCGCGCGGTGGCCCTCGATGTCGACGCCGCAATTGCGCGCCGATATACACGTCCTCGGCGAAGGCCGGGCTGGTGTGCATCCCGATCTTCCCCCGCACCACCACGCCGGCGTCGGTCTCCTTCACGATGCGCAGCGCCGCGCGCTCCGCCGGGTCCGACCGCAGACGGTAGCCGATCGTCGCGGCGCCGGCGGCAAAGGTAAGAAAGCGCCCGGTACGCACGATCTCCGCGCGATAGGCTTCAGCGTTCTCGACCTGCCGCGGCGAGGCGTTGCGCAGCCCGACCGCGTGCAGCACGCCGAGCGCGATCAGGTGTCCGTAAGCCGGCGTGTGCGTGATGTTTCCCGCGCTGAGGAACGTGGTCGCGGAGAAACATTTGCCCATGACCCGCAGATCGCCGGCACTCCTCGGCAGGATGAAGCCAACTGGCGTTCGTTCACCGTTCGCGTCGGGCTCGGTCAGCACGACGTCCTGCCACGCCGGATCGAAATGCCGGTCGTACCAAGCGACGTATTCCTCGACCATCGCGCGCGTCGCGGGATGCGTCGTGACGTCCTCGATCAACCCCTCGCCGACGACCCAGATCCGCCGCCCGTCGCGCAACGCCTGCCGGTATTCCGCGCCGGTTCTCATCGGCGTGCGTCCTGGAGCGCGCGCCACACGCGCTCGCTGGTGGCCGGCATGTCGAGCTCCCGCACGCCGAGCGGTTCGAGCGCGTGCATCACCGCGATCATCACCGCGGGCAGCGCGCCGACGCAGCCGGCCTCGCCCGCGCCCTTCGCACCGAGCAAATTGTTCTCGGTCGGGATCGGATTGCTGACGATCTTCATCTGACACATCGTGTCCGCGCGCGGCATGGAATAATCCATGAAGCTCGCCGTCAGCAGCTGCCCGGATTGTTGGTCGTAGACCACCTGCTCCATGAGGATCTGTCCGACGCCCTGCGCCACCCCGCCGTGGATCTGCCCCGCGAGGGTCAGCGGGTTTATCACCGTGCCCACATCGTCGACGACGAGATAGGCGACGAGCTGCACCGCGCCGGTGTCGGGGTCGATCTCGACCTCGGCGACGTGACAGCCGTTGGGAAACGTCTCGCGCTTGGGCACGTAGGTCGCGTTCTCGTAGAATCCCGGTTCCAGCCCCGGCGGCAATCGGGCCGGCTGGAACGCGGTCGTCGCCACCTGCTTGAGCGTGACCTTGCGATCGGTGCCGAGCACGCTGAATTCGGCGTTCTCGAAGCCGATATCCTCGACCGCCGCCTCCAGCAGATGCGCCGCGATCTTCTTGCCCTTCTCGATCACCCGGTCCGCCGCCATCGTCAGCGCCGATCCGCCCGTCACCATCGAGCGCGAGCCGTTGGAGCCCATGCCGAACGCGACGCGATCGGTGTCGCCGTCGATGAACATCACCTCGTTCGGGTCGATCCCGAGCCGCTCGTGCAGGATCTGCTTGTACGACGTCTCGTGGCCCTGCCCGTGCGTCTTGGTGCCCATCAGCAGGATTGCGCTGCCGCTCGGGTTGAAGCGGATCTCGGCGTATTCCGGCACCATGCCCGCCGCCTGCTCGATCGCGTTGGCCAGCCCGATGCCGCGCAGCTTGCCGCGCGAGCGTGAACTCGTCGCGCCGCGCCGCGAAAGCCCGCGTAGTCGGAGGCCTTGAGCGCGATGTCCATGTTCTTCGCAAACTCGCCGCAATCGTAGAACGGACCGAGCGGACTCTTGAACGGCATCGCCGACGGCTGGATGACGTTGCGCCGCCGGAGCTCGATCGGATCGAGGTTGAGCTCGCGTGCCGCGTCCTCGATGACGCGCTCGATCAGGTAGATCGCCTCCGGTCGCCCGGCGCCGCGATACGGTGCGGTCGGGTTCATGTTCGACAGCACGGCGTCGATGCTGACATACGCCGTCGGGATGTCGTAGACACCGATCACCGTGCCGATCATCCCGAACGGCGTGAGCAGCTGCCGGTCCGACGCGATGTAGGCGCCGATGCTGGCCTGCATGTGCAGGCGCAGCCCGGTGATCCTGGCGTTGTCGTCAAAGGCAAGTTCGATCGTGCCGATGTTGTCGCGGCCGTGCTCGTCCGCCATCACGACCTCGGAGCGTTCGCAGGTCCACTTCACCGGGCGCCCGAGCTTGCGCGCCGCCCACAAGGTCAGCCGGTGCTCGACATACTGCCAGCCCTTCGCGCCGAACCCGCCGCCCACGTCACGGCAGACCACGCGCACCTGGCTTTCCGGCACCTTGAACACCTGATTGGCGAGCATGTTGCGCACGCGGTGCGGATAGTTCACGTCGGCATAGAGCGTGTAGCGGTCCTCCGCCTCCTCGTAGGTGCCGAGCGCGCCGCGCGGCTCCATGTACTGCGCATGAACCCGCGTGATGACGTAGCGGCGCTGCACGACGCGCGCGGCCCGCGCGAACGCCGCCTCGGTCGCCGCCTTGTCGCCCCGCTCGTAGGTGTGGGAAATGTTGTCGGGATTCTCGTCCCACACGCGCGGCGAGCCCGGCCGCGCCGCTTCCTCGGTCGACGTCACCGAGGGCAGCGGGTCGTAATCCACCTCGATCCGCTCGGCGGCATCCTTGGCCTGCACGAGCGTCTCGGCAATCACCATCGCCACCGGATCGCCGACATAGCGCACGCGGTCGATCACCAGCGCGGGGCGCTGCGGCGCGAACATTGGCGAGCCGTCCGCCTTCTTGCGCGGCATGTTGGCCTTCGGCATCCCCAAGCCATCATTCGCATAGTCGGTCCCGGTGTACACCGCCAGCACGCCCGGCCCGCTCGACGCGGCGGATGTGTCGATCGCGCGGATCCGCGCATGGGCGTGCGGCGAGCGAAGGAAGATCGCGTATGCCTGCCGCGCGATCGTTACGTCTTCCTGGTAGCGGCCCCTTCCCGTCAGCAGCCTGACATCCTCGAACCGCCGCAGCGGCTGACCGACACCGAATTTCATGCTCGCGAGAACTCCATCCAAGGCGTCTATTGCGGGTTGGGCGTCCCTTGCATTGGCTCGCCGAACAGCACGAAGGACTTGCCGTCGAACCGTTCGAGCTGCAGCGACTTCATCGGGTAGAAATCCGTCGGGCTGGTCTGCAGCTTGATGCCCGGCAGCAGCATCGGCACGCGCACGTCGAGATGCGCGACCTGGCGCATGACGTTCTCCCGCGTCAGGTCGTTGCCGCATTGCTCGAGCAGCTTGACCACGCTCGCGGCCATCATGTAGCCGACGGTGTAGAAGATGTCGGATTTGTCGGCGCCGGGCAGGTACTTCTCCATGAACGCGGTGTATTCGAGGAAGTCCGGGTCGCCGGCCCAGCGCGGGTCGGTCGGATCCTTGAAATACGTGCTGGAGATGATGCCCAACGCCTTGTCGACGCCGGCCGGCTTCATCACCGCGTTCACCGCCGCCGAGGCGTAGGACAGCACGTGCAGCGGTCGCCATCCGATGTCGTACGCCTTGCGGATGGCTTGTGCCGCGAATTTCGGCGTGGAGACATCGACGAAGGTATCCGCGCCGGTCGCCTGCAACGCGACGATCTGCGAGTCCACCGTCGGGTCCGTCACCTCGTAGCTCTGCATCCCGACGATCATCGTCTTGGCGCGGTCGCCGAGCTCGCGTTGGATGCCGCGCACGTAGTCCTTACCGAGATCGTCGTTCTGGTAGAGGATGGCGATCCTGGCGTTCGGACGCTCCTGCAGGATGTACTTGGTAAAAATCTGGCCCTCGATCTCGTAGGTCGGTTGCCAGCCGATCGTCCACGGGAAGCGCTTGTAGTCGCCGAACGTCGCGATGCCGCTGGTCGCGAAGATCTGCGGCACGTGATGGTCGTTGAGGTATTTGCGGATGACGACGTTCGGCGCGGTGCCGAGCGGGGCGAAGATGAAGAACACCTTGTCCTGCTCGACCAGCTTGCGTGTCTGCTCCAGGCTGCGCGGCGGCAGGTAGCCGTCGTCGACCGAGATGAGGTTGATCTTGCGGCCGTTCACGCCGCCCTTGTCGTTGACCATCCGCATATAGGCAACCTCGGCCTTGCCGAAATTCCCGTACGCGGAGGCCGGGCCGCTATAGGCGATCGTCTGACCGAGCGTGATCTCCTTGTCGGTCACTCCCGTCTCCGCAGCGGCGGGCGGCGGCCGCGACGCCACGAGCGCCAGCATGGCGAGGGCAGCCAGCTTCGTTCGATTGCGCACGCGTCCTCCCCATTCTTCTTGCTTGGCGCCGGCGAAGCGGCCGGTCAGACGAACCGGCAGGTGATCGAGCCGAGCGGTCCGTAGTCGACGTGGAACACGTCCCCCGCGTGCGCTTCCACCGTGCTGGTGAACGAGCCGCCAAGCACGAACTGGCCGGGTTCGAGCGCGATGTCGAACGGCGCCAGCTTGTTGGCAAGCCAGGCGACGCCGTTCGCCGGATGGTTCAGCACCGCGGCGGCAACGCCGGATTCCTCGATCACGTTGTTGCGATAGCAGAGGACGGAAACCCAGCGGAGATCGACCTCCATCGGCCGGATCGGTCGGCCGCCGACGATGAGTGCCGCGTTGCCGGCATTGTCGGCGATGCTGTCGAGCACGCTGCGCGGCTTGTCGGTGTCCGGGTCGACGCGGTGCGTGCGCCCGTCCACGATCTCGGCCGCCGGCACGATGTAGTCGGTCGCGCCGAGCACGTCGAAGATCGTGCAGTTCGGTCCTTTCAGCCGCCGGCCGATGACGAAGCCCAGCTCGCATTCGAGGCGCGGCTGGATGAAGCGGTCCATCGGGATCTCCGCCCCGCTCTCATAGAACATGTCCGCCATCAGCGCGCCGTAGTCGGGCTCGGTGATGTTGGCCTGCCGCTGCATCGCCCGCGAGGTCAGGCCGATCTTGTGCCCCTTGATGACGTTGCCCTCGGCCACCTTGATCTCGACCCAGCGGCGCTGGACGGCGTAGGCGTCCTCGGTGGTGAAGCCGGGATATTGCACGGAGGGCGGCCGGATGCGCCGCCGCTCCTTCTCGGCAGCGTGATAGGCCCGGGCGATGGTATCGACCGTGGTGCTGTCCAGCATGGCTGTCGCTCGCCTCAGGTGATGACGGCGGTGAAGTCGGCCTGCACCTGCGCACGGCTGTCGGGCGGCAGGGTCAGCGTGTGACGCGCCGGGCGCGCCTCGGCGTCGGGGAACATCTTCACCCACTCGGCATTGAGCGCGGCGCGCTGCGTCACCGGATCC
Organism: uncultured Alphaproteobacteria bacterium; assembly: GCA_963799825.1. Lineage (GTDB taxonomy): Bacteria > Pseudomonadota > Alphaproteobacteria > Acetobacterales > Acetobacteraceae > JAFKFI01. Next base: position 115,150 of record CAWCYL010000004.1, on the reverse strand, counting down.
TTCACCCAGAACGTCACCTTGATGATGTCGTCCACGCTGCCGCCCGCCGCCTCGATGTCGTGGCGGATATGGGCGAACACGTTGGCGACCTGCTGCTCCAGCGCCGCCGGCAGCTCGCGCGTGCCGGGTTTGGCGCCGCCGATCACGCTCGACATGACGATGTTGCCGATCCGGCTGGCATTCGGGATCGGGTTCTCGTGCCGCGCACGGGAGCCATTGACGCTCTGACGCTTTGCCATCGCTCGGACTCACGCTGGCTGCGGTTGCGGAGCGCGGAACACCGGCACGTCCTCGTGCGGTCGGCGAGCGCCTCGGCGCCCTCGGTCGGCACCGTCACGGCAAAATTCAGCGCGGCGTCGATGTCGCCTTCCCACACCTCGCGCGGCAGTTCGTACAGCAGTTCCACGCCGTACCCGTTCGGGTCGTGGATGTAGAGGCTGTGCGTCATGCCATGCTCGACGCGCCGGTCGAACTTCACGCCGCGGCTCTGCAGATATTCGAGCTGGCGCAGCCACGCCTCGCGGTTCGGCAGCGCGATGGCGATGTGGTTGATCGCGCAGGGCATCCCGAACATGCCCCACTCGGCCGGCGGCGCCGGCAACTCCTTGTTCTCGACCAGCGCCACGTCGTGATGGTTCATCTGGCCGGAATGGTCGCCGCTGTAGAAGCGCATCTTCGGCGGGTTGGGCCGCTGCGGCGTGGCCTTCAGCTCGCCCACCTGGCGGAAGCCGATGGTCTCCGTCCAGAACCGATGGCTCTCCTCAAGGTCGCGGACGTTCAGCACCAGATGATTGAGCCCGGCCGGGGTGACGGGACCGGATACGGGCGATTGGTCGTTGGGCATCTTTCCCTCCTGTTGCGCCGTTTCATGGCATTGCGGCCGTTCCGTTCGGCCGTTTCGGCTCGACACTGCACCGGGCCGGGCCAGAATAGAAGCCGCTGCCGGATATTAGAACCGGCCGGCCGCTAATTTCATCTATAAGCACGACTTATGAGGCAGCCGCCGAACGAGGAGCCGCGCGCCGCCGCGAGACGCCACCTGGGCTCCCGGCTCAGGCACGCCAAGCTCGACCTTCTGCCCATCCTGCACGAGCTCCTGCGCACCCGCAGCGTGACCCGGACCGCGCGTTCGCTCGGCATCACGCAGCCCGCGGTCAGCCAGGCCCTCCAGCGGCTCAGGAAGACCTTCGGCGACGATCTGCTCGTCCCGCTCGGTCGCGACCTGCAATTGACGGCTCGCGCCGAGGCCCTGGCGGGCCCGCTCCACGCCGTGCTCGGCGAGGTGCAGGCGCTGCTGACGCCAGCAAGCGCGTTCGATCCGCAGGCGGAACCGCTGCAAGTGATGATCGCGACCGCCGACTACGTCAGCGTGCTGCTGGCGCCGATCCTGGCGCAGCTCAGCGCCGTCGAGGCGCCGGACGTGGTGTTCGACTTCACCGCGAGCGGGGTGCGCACCGCCGACGACCTCGCGCGGGTGGATTTCCTGATCGCGCCCAGGGCATTCGGCCACACGCTCGGCAAGCGGATCGGCACCCTGCCGCTCTGGCAGGACGACGTCGTGTGCATCGCGGCGACGAGGAACGCCGCCGTTCCCGCCGGCATCACGGGCGAAAACTTCCGCCGTCTGCGGCAGGTCGGCTACCAGACCAACCCTTCCATGCCGGAGCGGATCAGGACGCTGCTGCAACCCACCTCCGTGCTGGAGACGGCGCGGGTCTGCTCCGTGCCGGATTACCTCGTTCTCGGCGCGATCGTGGAGAAGACCGATTGCGTCGCGCTCGTGCCGCGCAAGCTCGCCGCGGAACTGGTCCGCTCGCGCGCGCTCAGGATCGTCGAGCTGTCGTTCGCCAACAAGCACCTGGCGATCGACGCCTATTGGAGCCTGGCGGCCAGCAGCCGGCGCGGACATGCCTGGTGCCGCGACCTCCTCGCCCGCGCGGCGGCCCGCGTCGCCTGATGGCACTCCATTGCGAGATCGGCACACGCACGCTAAGAGCGCAACAGGCGATTTTCCGAGCGCTGCGGAGCTTCGACCAAGGGGAGGCTTGAATGACGGAGTTGCTGCCAAAGACGCGCGAGGCCCTGTTGCAAGTGGGAACATCGACGTTGTCGGGGGCGCTGTTCAGGCGTGGACTGCGCAACATGGTGATGCAGGACGTGAGGCCGATGCGTCCCGACCTGCCGCGCCTGGCCGGCATCGCGTACACCATGCGCTTCATTCCGGCGCGCGACGACAAGGACGCGCCGGGCGCGCCGGGCCGCGCGCCGATCCAGCGGCAGGCGATGGAGGAGTGCCCGCCCGGCCACGTGCTGGTGGTCGACGCGAGGGGCGACGCGCGCGCCGCCTCGGCGGGGGATCTGTTCGTCGGCCGCCTCAAGGCGCGCGGCTGCGCCGGCATCGTCACCGATGGCGGCCTGCGCGACACCGACGGCGTCCACAAGGTCGGCCTGCCGGCCTATTGCCGCCAGCCCTCCTCGCCGCCGAGCCCCGTCGCGCATCATCCGTGCGACCTCAACCTGCCGATCGCGTGCGGCGGCGTCGCGGTCTATCCCGGCGATATCATCGTGGGCGACCGCGACGCGGTGATCGTCATTCCGCCCGGCATCGTCGATGAGGTCGCGGAGGAGGCGCTCGCGACCACGCTCTACGACGAGTTCGCCGAGGAGGAGGTCGCCCGCGGCCGCACCTTGGTCGGGCTGTTCCCCAACCCCGGCGAGGAGGCCAAGCGGGACTTCGAGGCCTGGAAGAAGAAGCGCCCCGACGCGCCCTAAACCGGCCGGCCGGGAGTTCGCGCGGGCCCCAATCGGGATTCGGGCATCGCCACGGCAGAGACATTCTTTTCTTGCTCAGGCTGGTGCCGCGGCTGAGACGTGTGCTAGTTCCTGAGCAGTTCGGCAGGCTTGAACTGGCAGGCAAGGAGATCCGTCGTGAAGGTCATCGCCGCATCGCTCGCCCTCTCCGCGCTACTGGCCGGGGCTGTCGTGCCGCATCACGGTCTCGCACAGACGCCGCAGCAGGACCGGATGAAGTCCTGCAACGCTCAGGCCGGGACGCAGAAGCTCGCGGGTGACGCGCGCAAGAGCTTCATGAGCGACTGCCTCTCGGGCAAGCCGGCCGCCGCCACGCCGATGGCCGCGCCGCAGACGCCGCAGGAGCGGATGAAGAGTTGCAACACGCAGGCCTCGGCGCAAAAGATCATGGGCGACGAACGCAAGAAGTTCATGAGCACCTGCCTGCACGGCTGAATTCTCTTCGGGAGTCGAATTCGATGCGCATCGCCACCGCCGCCTACCTCGCCGTCCTGCTCGCGGGTCCGGGCCTCGCCTGGTCCCAGACCCCCGGCACCGCGCCCGGCAGCACCTCGACGCCGCCGAGCAGCAGCACGACCAAGCCGATGACCGCCCCGCCCGCCGCCGCGCGAGGCACGCACGCCACGCGGACCGCCGCGCCGGCCACGACGGCGATGCCGGCCGGTGGCTACGCGGTCGAGTTGGAGGCGAAGGCGCACTGCCCGACGGACACCGTGGTGTGGGCCAACACGACCTCCAAGGCGTACCACATGAGCGGAACGAAGTACTACGGCAAGACCAAGCACGGCGCCTACATGTGCCAGAAGGACGCCGACCAGGCGGGCTATCACGGCTCGAAGCCAGGCGCCGTCGCGGTAAAGAAGAAGCCCTCCTGAGTCTTCGCGCGGAGAGCCGAGCGCCCTAAAACCCGAACATGTGATCGAGCGAGAAGCCACCCGCGTCGTCCATCAACCCGTGATAGCCGAATAGGCGGCAGCTCGGGTCGCGGATCAGCACGTAGCCGCCCGGCCCGGCCCGCTCCAGCGCCGGCGCGCCGAACACCGCGTCCGGCCAGATCGTCGCCGAGCCCGAGCAGGCGACCGCGACCGGTTCCTCCGCGATCACGTTCCCTTCCGTGTCGTGCAGCAGCAAGCTGGTGCGCGACTTTGCGTGCCAGGGCGCCGAGGCGGGATAGATCAGCACCGCAAAACTCCGGCGCCGCGCGTCGCCCAGCTTGAGGAACAGCCGCGTGGTCAGCCCCGGCGGCGGGCCGGAGTAGGATTGCGGCTCGTCCTTGTAGGTCATCGCGGTATTGAAGATGTGCGCGCCAAAGCTCGTCTCGGCGGCGTGGCCGGAGCGCCGGTCCTCGAAGCGCACCAGCGTGTGCATCCAGCCGTCGGCCTGGCCGCCGTCGCGGAAATCGTAGACCAGCTCGGCGTGGCCTTGGCCGGCGCCCGGCAAATCGTCGAGATCGAGCGCCAGATCATGGTCACGCGGCAGACAACCAAGAAACCGCTCGGCGATCTTCTCCCCGGTCTCCGCAAACACGTCGAGCCGCAGCGGCAAGTTCTTCTGGGTCTCGGCCATCGGCGTCGGCTGCACGATGGTGCGAAACCGCGCGCGATCCAGCACCGGGAAGGGCAGCAGAAAGCCCCGACCAAGCTGCACGGGGAGAGCGGGAATCGCCGGATCCGCGATGAGGTCGGCGCGCTCGACGTTGACATGCGCGATGCGCGTCCGCTCGCCACGGGTGATTTCGTAGCGCGGCCGCACCACATGCCGCCCGGCGCGCAGCTCGATCTGCGCCGGCCAGCGCACATCCGGCAGCAGCGTCGAGACGTCCAGCGGCAGCGTCGCGAAGGGGCCGACCTCCCGGTCGAGCGCCACCGGCCGCTCGGCGCCCATTCGATCCAGGGCCAACGCGCCGGCCGGGATCGGCGCGGCGTGGCTGTTCTGCACCCACAGCATCACCTGCTCGTCCTCGCGCGGAGCAGGCAACCCGGCGTAGCGGTCGGACGGCCAGGCGTTGGCGTCGTGCGTGCAGGACAGGCTGGCGCCGTTGTCGCTGGCGTAGGTGTCGAGCGCGTATTTCACCACGTCGTGCCCGGCGACCCCGATCGCGTGGATCAGCAACTGTCCGGTGAACGGCGGCAGGCCGAAGCGCGCCCGCACCGCGCGGCTGTCGATCACGATGCCGCCGGGGCCGCGCGGCACCGGCTGCTCCCAGGTGGCGAGGGGCGCGCCCGCCTCGTCGAACAGCCGCAGCCACAGGCGGATCTCACCCGCACCGTAGCCCGACCAGTAATTCGCCGTGGTCAGCCGGGTGGAGAGGCCGTCGGCGTCGCGGAGGAAAGCAAAATTGGTCGCGAAGTTGAGCCGGTCGAGGTAGCGGGCCCGATTGGTCAGCATCGACGCCGGCAGCCGGGCCTCGTCCAGGGTCAGCGTCTCGGCGCCAGCAGGCAGCAGGTGAGCGACGCGGGCGGCGATCCGGTCGGCATCGAAGGCGGCGATCAGGACCGTGCCGACCGCCGCGCGCGGCAGTTCGGTCAGCGCCCGCGCGACGAGGCCGGCGCGCGTGTGCCCGACGGCGAGCACGTCATGCACGAACAGCGCGGCCGGCCGGGGTGCGTCCGGGTAGAGGGCGAACAGCGCCTCGGCAATGCCGTCGGGATCGTAGAGCGCGAACGGCACCGCCTCGCGCAGCCGCGCCAGCATCGGGCCGAGCGCCTCGGCGGCGAGCGGATGGGACAGCGCCTTGTAGTAGACGTTGCCGCCCGCGCGCTGGTCGAAGGTCTGGATCTGCAGCATGGCTCTCCTGAGTCAGAAATCCAGGCGCCGGCGCATCTCGGCCGCCGCCGCAGGCGTGTCGTTCACCGGCTCGACCGGCCAGATCTCGCAGCGTCCGGCGAAATCGCGCACCCGCCCGTCCGCGATCAGCCCCTGCGTGAACAGGCCGATCCGCCGGCTGCTGCCGGGCAGACCGGCTAGCATGACGGGGGCCCGCGTGGCCACCGCCTCCGACACCATCGAGACGCTGTCCACCGTGACGACGATCGCGTCGGCCAGGGCGAGGAGGCCGAAATATGGGTTCTCGCCCGCCCCGTCCCAGACCCAGCCGCCGAGCGGGCCCAGCGTGTCGGTGAGTGCGCGCGTCACCGCCGGGTCGGTGCGCCGCGAGGGCGTCAGGCCGACGCCGACCCGGTCGGCCCGCATCATTCCGGCGAGCCGGGCCGCGAGGTCCGCGCCCACCGCCGCGTCCAGCCGGAACCGCCCGTTGGTGCCGCCCACCAGCACCGCGACCAGCGGGCGTGGCAGATGCGCGAGGTGCGGCCCCCAGGCGACGGCGGCAGCCGCCAGCCGCTCCGACGTGACGCGATGCAGCGCCGTGCGGGTGACGACCACATTCGGCCCGGTCATCTCGTCGTGGCGGTTGACCACCACAAGGTCGAACCGGGCAGGATCCATGCGCGGGTTCTGCACCTGCACCGCCCAGGAGCCCCGCCGGCGCAGCGCCGCGCCGACCGCCGCCGCCACGCCGCCGCAGCCGATCACCAGATCCGGCCGGCCGCGTGGCAGCGCGACGGCGGAGAGCGGCGCGGGCCAATACGCCGCCGGGACGAGCCGCCAGGGCAGGCGCGGCGCCAGCACGTGCGGCTCGGGCGCGAGCCCGGCCGCCTCGGCGAGCCCGAGTGCCTGCGCCTGCAGCCCGGCATAGCCCTCGCTGAGGATCCAGGAGCGCATCGCTCAGGCGGTCGCCGCGCTCAGCGCCGGGGCAGCTCGGGGGCGCCCGAGCAGATCCCACTCGATCTGCCGCACCAGGCTTTCCGCCACCTCGCGCCACGCCGCGCGGGGGTCGCACGACATCGCGTCGGCATTCGGCGGGCAGTCGATCAGCCCACGCAGGGCGGCGGCCAGGCTCGCCGGCTCCGGCTCGCACAATCGCGCCAGGGGCTCGCCTTCGAGTTGCTCGGCAAGCCCGCCGACGCGGGTAGCGACCACCCAGCGCCGCGCCGCCACCGCCGCCGCCGCTACCCCGCTCTGGCTCGCTTCCCGGTGGGACAGCACCAGCGCATCGGCCCACGCAAGCAGCGACCCGACCTCCTCCTCCGGCACCCAGCGATTCTCGACCGAGACCCAAGGCAGCGCCCGGAGCGCGTCCAAGGTCGCGCTCTCCGGCCCGCTGCCGACGATGCGAACCTCCATGCCCGGCGCGGAACCAAGGAGGCGCAACGCCTCGGCGAGCAGGTCGAGCCCCTTGTACGGCAGCAGCCGCCCGAAGGAGAGCAGCCGCAGGGTTCCCCCGTGGCTACCGGGTGGCGGCGCCGGCGGACCGAACACCAGCGGCGGCAGCGACGCCATGAACAGCCTCTTGCTGCTGTCTCCGTGGCCGGTCAGCCCCTGCTCGCGCAGCCGCGCCGCGACGTGCGAGGTGAGCGCCACCAGCGCATCCGCGTCACGCGTCTGCTTGCGTTGCAACGCCATCTGGAAGGGCAGCCCGTCGCCGGGATGCGGGTCGGCATCGTGCACCACGACGATCGCGGGCACCCCGGCCCGACGCAGCGCACGCATCATCAGCAGATCGAGCGGCGCGGGCATCGCGCAGAGCGCCACGTCGGCGCCAAGCGCGCGGACCCGACGGCTCAGCGCCCCCACCGCGAACGGCACGGTCATCAGACGGCGCAGGAACCCACCTGCGCCTGCGTATGTCGGAACCGGGAGTTCGCAGGCGGGCGGCGCGTGTCCGCGCAGGATTTCGGCGCCGGTCGACAGCGACAGGACGGCCTCCACACCCGGCACAAGCCGCAAGCCCGCGGCGAGCTCCACCGCCACGCGCGGCCCGGCGCCGCGCTTGCCCCAGTACCAGACGAGTATCCTCACCAGACGAGTATCCTCACCGGACGAGTGCCCTCATGGCGCGAGTCAGACCGATGGACCGCAGCGCCGCGGCCAGCGATTCCGGCCCAAGCCGCCGCGTGGCCCCCTCGCGGGCGCGGGCGCCGAGTGTCGCGCGGGCCTCGGCATCGTCCGCGAGCCGGCGCAGCTGCGCGACCGCCTCGGCGAGATCGGGCTCCGCCCAGACCGCGCCGGGCGCCTCGAACACGCCCCGCGGGTCGCGCGCCGGAACCAGGCGGTAGCCGACCAGGGCGCCGGTGTCGCTCTCCATGAAATCCATATTGCCCGACCAGCCGGTCGCGATCACCGGCTTGCCCAGCAGCATCGCCTCGGCGGGGACCAGCCCGAACCCCTCGCTCCGGTGCAGCGAGAGCACGATGTCGGCGGCACGGGTCAGCGCGTGGCTGTCGCGCGGCGGCAGGATGCGGGTCTCCAGCCGGATGTTGGGGGCATCGGCGATGGCGGCGCGCAGCCGCTCGAAATCCTTGGGAAAGTCGCCGGGGTTGCCGATCTTGAGCACCAGCACCCGGTCGGCGCGCGCCCCGAACGCGGCGCGGAACGCGGCGACGGCCTGCAGCGGGTTCTTCCGCTCGAACGAGGAGGCGAGGCTGAACGAGACCAGCACCACCACGGCCGCATCCGGCAGGCCGAACGCGGAGCGGTCCAGCGCCGAGGGCTGCGGCGGCGCCACCGCGACCGGCGGCGTGACCACGCGGACCCGGCCCGGCAGCAGTGGCTCGATCGCGCCAGCGGTGAACCGCGACAGCACCCAGGCCTCGTGCACGAACGGCGCTCCCGCGCGCCAGTCCGGCGGCACCACCGGCAGCTCCCAGGCCCAGTAGCCGATCACCCGCCGCCCGCGCAGCACCGTGCGCGACATGCGCAGCAGGGCGAGCGGCAGGAACGGCGCATTGACGTGCAGCAGCAACGGCGCGCCACGCGGCGGGACCGGTGCCGAGGCGGTCCCGCTCACCGCCGTCCCCACATCCAGCGCCCAACTCGGCACGCCAAGCCGCTCCAGGCCGCGCAGCATCAGCCGCGCCACCTCGCCCAGCCCGGAGGCCCTGGACAGCTCGCCCGCCACCGCCACGCCGGCGGTTGCCGGCGGCGGCACGGCGTCGGGTCGCGGTGCCAGCATGGACGTCGCGCGCGTGAGCAGCCGCCGCCGCTCCTGGGCCGGAAACAGGCGCCAGAGGCTGTGCAGGGGATGCAACGCGGTCGCGGTGCAGGATTCGGCCATCCGGCGCCCCGTACAGCATGTGCGGGCAACTGCCCAGACCGGAGTAGCGGTTGCTCGTCCGGTGGCGGAATTCATTCCGCCTCCTTCACGTCCGGCGTCAGCCTACGGCGCGGGTCGCAGATCCCACGCGCGCGTCTCCTCGTCGGCGCGCGCGGTGTAGTGCAGCCCGGCCCGCATCGCCCAGATGCTCTTCTGCATGTGCAGCGGGATCAGCGCGACGTCGTCCATCGCCATCCGCGTCGCCTGTTCCAGCTTCTGCTCGCGCGCCGCGTCGTCCGGGGTTTGCATCGCCTGACCGAGCAGCGCGTCCAGTGCCGGGTTGCTGTAGCGCCCGCGATTCGCCGCGCCGAACCCCTTCGCCGCGTCGTAGGTCGCGACCAGCGCGCGCAGCGGGTTCGACGCCTCGCCGGTCGCACTCCCCCAGCCGAGCAGGAAGGCGGAATACTCCTGCCGGTTGGCGTGCCCGATGAAGCTCGTCCAGGGCAGCGCGTCCACCGTGGTCTGCACCCCGATGCGGCTCCATAGCTGGCCGATTGCCTGGATGATCTTCGCGTCGTTCACATAACGGTCGTCGGGACCGTGCAATGTGATGCGCAGCCCGTTCGGATACCCCGCCTCGGCGAGCAGCCGCTTGGCGCGCGCGGCATCGAACGGCGGCGGCGCGAGATCCGGCACGTAGCTGTAGCTGCCGGGCGCCAGGAACTGGCCGGAGGGGATCGCGGCACCCTGCATCACCCGCTCGACGATGGCGGCGCGGTTGATCGCCAGCGACAGCGCCTCGCGCACGCGCCGATCCTTCAGCGGGTTGCGGTCGAGCGTCTCGCCGTTGGGTCCGGTGACGAAGGGTGTCGGCCCGTCGCGCGACTGGTCGAGCGAGAGGAACACCAGCCGCTCGCTCACCTTCTCCGCCAGCGCCACAGCCGCGTTCCGGCGCAGCACGCCGACATCGCTCGTCGGCACCGCGTCGATGAACTGCACGTCGCCCGAGAGCAGGGCGGCGGCGCGCGCCGCGTCGTTGGTAACGATCCGATAGCTGACGTGCTGCCAGGCCGGCTTGCCGCCCCACCAGCCGTCGTTGCGCGCAAGCTCGATCCGGTCGCCCGGCTGATAGGAGACGAAGCGGAACGGCCCGGTGCCGATCGCGTCCTTGCCGCTGTTGAAATCCTCCGTCGCCGGATCGGGCCCGAGGCGATGGCTGATGATCGCGACCTGCGTGAGATCGACCGGCAGCAACGGATAGACGTTCGCGGTGCGCAGCCGGATGGTGTGCGGATCGACGATCTCCACCCCGGTCACGGCACTCGTATACGCGGCGAACGAGCTCGGGCTGTTCTTCACGCGCGGCACCCGTTGCAACGTGTAGGCCACGTCCTCCGCGGTGAACGGCGAGCCGTCGTGGAATTTCACGTCGCGCAGCCGAAACTCCCAGGTACGGTCGTCGACCAGCTTCCAGCTCTCGGCGAGGCCAGGGATCGGCCGCGAATCCGCGTCGCGGTCCACCAGCCGGTCGAAGATGTGCGCCGCCAGCGCGTTGTTCGGCGTGAGGTTGTGATAATGCGGGTCGATGCTAGTCACCGGCGCGCCGACCGCGAGCGTCAGCGTCTGGGCCACCCCGCTCGTGGCAAGAGATGTAAGCAGGGCCGCCACGCCGAACGCGCCACGCAATCGCATGATGGTCCCTCCACTCGCCGCGCGATCTATACCGGCGCGGCTCGCAATCGGCCAGTTTGACGTGGCACGTCCGACGCGTACCAGGGCGCGCGGTTGCCGGTTCGGCCGGTCCGTATAGACTGCCGTGATATAGACTGCCGCGATGTCAGATGCCGTTCCGACCAAAACGAACGGAACGGCACTCAGGAAGAACTGCCCGTGACGGGATCGACGATGGCCCAGCCGCCCCTGCCGCCGTTCGAGGTGCGGATCACCGCGCCCGATCTGGCGCCCTGGCTCAACGGCAATACCGGGATCCCCGGCTTCACCACCTTCGACGGCGGCACGCCCGGTCCGCACGTCGCGCTGCTGGCGCTCACCCACGGCAACGAGATCGGCGGCGCGATCGTGCTCGACCGGCTCCTGCGCGAAGGGCCGCGGATCCCGCGCGGCAAGCTGACCTTCGGCTTCGTCAACCTCGCCGCCTTCGCGCGCTTCGATCCGCGCCAGCCGACGCTGTCGCGCTTCGTCGACGAGGACATCAACCGCCTCTGGGACACCCCGCTGCTGGATGGCGCGCGCCATTCGATCGAGCTCGACCGCGCCCGCGAGATCCGGCCGCTGCTGGAGACCGTCGACGTGCTGCTCGACCTGCACTCGATGCTGTGGCCGTCGGACCCGCTGATCCTCAGCGGCGGCTCGGACAAGGGGCGCCGGCTTGCGCTCGGCATCGGCGTGCCGGAACTGGTGGTGGCCGACCACGGCCACGCCAGCGGCCGGCGGATCATCGACTACGGCCGCTTCGCCGACCCCGACAGCACCGCCGCGGCGGCCCTGGTCGAGGCGGGCCAGCACTGGCAGCCGGAGACGGTGGCGACGTCGGAGGCCAGCGTCGCCGGCCTGCTCCGGCACTTGGCCCTGGCGAGCCGGCCGCCACCCCCGCCTGCTCGGCGCGGCACCTCCCGGTTCGCCGAAGTGACGCAGGTGGTCACTGCCGGCACCCCGACCTTCGCCTTCGTGCAGCCGTTCCGCGGCGGCGACGTGATCCCCCGGCGCAACACGCTGCTGGCGCTCGACGGCGCAACGGAGGTCCGCACCCCGCACGACGATTGCCTCCTCGTCATGCCGAGCCTGCGCCCGAGCCGCGGACACACGGCGGTGCGGCTGGCGCGCTTCGTGGGGAGCTAGCCGGGAATCGGGGCGCGCTTCGCACGATTGTTTGGTTGTTGATCCCGATCCGTGCGGCCTAGTGTCATTCCGGTTTGATCCCATGCTCATCTAAATCGCGGGGACGGTGGCATCATGCTCGCCTTGCCGATCAGGACCGCACAGACCAGGGCCGCCGCAAATCCCGCGAAGTCCCAGGCGCGTCACGGCTCGATCCCAGCAATCCAGGACCGGCCGGGCACCGACGAGCAACGGGGCCCGTCGGCCGCGCCGCGGAATTTCGCGACGCTGGCGATCGTTCCGGCCGCGCCACGGGCATCCGGCAGGCTGTATCCCAAGCTTGCCGTCGGCTCGATCGACGATCCGGCCGAGCACGAGGCCGACCGCATCGCCGATCAGGTGATGCGCATCCCTTCGCCGGAGCCGTCCATCTCTGCCGCGCCGGCACGGATCAGCCGCAAATGCGCGAACTGCGAGGAGGAGCCGGACGAGGGCACGGTGCGCCGGAGCGCCGATGGCGCGGCGGCGTCACCGCAAGTGCCGGCCAACGTGCACGACGTCCTGCGCTCGCCGGGTGTGCCCCTGGACGCGGGCGCCCGCGCGTTCATGGAGCCGCGGTTCGGGCACGATTTCAGCAGCGTGCGCGTGCACGCCGACACCCGCGCCGCGCAATCCGCCGCGGCGATCGGCGCGGCAGCCTACGCGGTCGGGCGGCACATCGCGTTCGCGGCCGGGCGCTATAGCCCGAGCAGCCGTTCCGGCCGACGTCTCCTGGCCCATGAGCTTGTCCATGTCGTCCAGCAACAAGTCGGCGCAGCGCCGCTCCGCCGCCAGCCCGATCTCGATGTCGCGCTCACCGCCCGCGACTGGCCGAAGCTCGCCGAGATCCTGAACAATCTCGGCGCGCCGGAGATCGCCAACGCGCTCGCGAAGCTGCATCGCGGCGAGATCGCGTCGATCTACGGGGCGGCGATCGCCAATCCCCAGATCGGCCCCGATGCGCCCGTGGCGCAGGCAACCCGTGCCGCCTATCTCGACATCAACTACGAGAACGAGCTGAAACGCCAGGCGTGGAACGAGGTCGCGAAATTCCTCAACGGGTTCAACCGCGACGACATCCGGTCGCGACTGCTGAAGCTCGGTGACGATCAGGTGCAGAAAGTCCGCGACGGCGCGGTCACCAACCCGGATATCGGCGGCGCGAAGTCGAACGTCGCCGACGTCGCCACGCAAGTCCTTGCATCCCGGAGCGGCTCGCCGGCCACCGCGGCCGCGAGCGCTGCGACGACGGCGTGCCCGACCCGGTACAAGAAGGCCGGCTCATTCCGAGAACTTATCGATCTCGTGCGCGCGGCCGAGACAAAGCTCGCTGCCGCCGGCATCGCGACGCCGAAGGATCAGATTCACGCGCTCCGCGGCATCTACTACGGGACTGCCTGGAGCCTCGACTACGCTGTCGAGAAGAGTACGACGCGCAACGAGGGGTTCCAGCGGTTCACCCGTCCCTCGGAGGATCCGGCCAAGTCGGTACCCCCCGATGTACGCACCGCCCTCGATTGCGGTCTGTTCGAGGCCCTCAAGGACAGCCAGGACATCATCGACCCCAGCGGGCGGCAGGTCGATTTCGGCCATCTCGTCATCGCCGTGGACGCCCGCAACGACCCCGCCCTCGCAAGCAACATCAAGTATCCCGTCAAGACGCCGATCATGGACATCGACGTGAGCCTGGGCGGCACGGGCACCGAGCTCGTCACCTGGCTCGGCGATCTCGGCGGTGGCGCGGCCAGCCTGGCGACCAGACGTGTCGCCGCGCCCGGGACCAGCGCCAGCACGGTCTTCACCGGCTCCGACTACGGCGGTTCGATCAATCTCGAGGGTGATATCGCTGGTTCCGTCGTCGCCACCGCAAGTCCGACGGCGGTCACGGCGCCCAGCTTCGCACCGGGCAAGCGACTGTCGGACGCGCTGCAGGACTATCTTTCGCCAGCCGCGCCGGGCGCGGCCTGGACCAACCGCGCCACCACCTTCCTGACCATGAACGGCGCCACCTTCGACGCCGCGGGGGCATTGACCAACCGCGCCGCGCTGATCGGCGCGTTCGCGCCGAAGATCCAGGAATTCGCGTGCAACTACCTGGCCTCGCGCGTGAAGGACAAGCACGTCACCGTGGCGGACGCCAAAGCCGCGGCGAAGCACGTCATTCCATCGTCCCAGGAGGTCGCCGCCGCGTTTGTCGATGCGCTCGACGACAGTCACAAATCCGGCGGCAAGATCGAGGCGAAACGGTTCGCGGCACCGATGCCGGCCGGGTCAGGCGCCTGCACCACACAGCTCCTGGCGGCCGGGGCGGCCCAGGCGGTCGGCTTGTAGCCGGCGTCGCGCGCCACGACGAGTTGTCGAAGCAAGTCCGCGTCACGCCTCCGGCTCACCGGGGATCGGCACCCGGCCCAGCTCCGCGATGAGCTCCGCCACCTCCGCGATCGCCCGCTCGGCTGCACCCGGGTCGGTGCCCTTGGCGACGATGGCGACGCCGTTGCCTTCCGAGCGGTAATAGGGATAGCTGCCGATATCGAGCGCCGGATAGCGCGCCTGGATGGCGCCCAGGCCCTCGGCGACGGCGCCCTCCGGCAGCCCGGTCGCGTGCACCGCGCGCGAGATCACCGGCAACCCACCGTGCAGCGAGGGGGCGAGCCACTCGAACATCACCTGCATGATGCGCGGCACGCCGGCCATGACGTGCACGTTGCCGATGGTGAAGCCGGGTGCGACCGAGACCTCGTTGTTAATCAGGACCGCGCCGCGCGGCATCGTCGCCATGCGCTGGCGGGCGGCGTTGAACTCGCCGGGCCGGTCCTTGTAGGTCGCCGCCATGCGCTTCCACGCCTCGGGATGCGGCTCCCACGGCACGCCGAACGCGGCGGCGACGCATTCGCTGGTGATGTCGTCATGCGTCGGACCGATGCCGCCAGTGGTGAACACGTGGTCGAACCTGGCGCGCGCCTCGTTAACCGTAGCGATAATCGTCTCCGCGACATCCGGGATCACCCGCACCTCGCGCACCGGAATGCCGAGCTCGCCCAGCCTTGTCGCCAGGAACTTGATGTTGAGATCCTGCGTGCGCCCGGACAACACCTCGTTGCCGATCACCAGCAGGCAGGCGGTCGGGTTGGTCGCGGACATTCGGGTCTCCGTCACAGGAAGTCGCGCAACAGCGGGACGAGCGGCTTGTCGGCGGGCGGCATCGGGTATCCGGCGAGCTTCTCGGGCCGCACCCAGGCCAGCGTCTGGCCCTCGCGCGATTGCGGCCGGCCGCGCCAACGACGGCACAGATACAGCGGCATCAGCAGATGGAACCGCTCGTAGGCGTGGGAGGCGAAGGCGAACGGCGCGAGGCAGGCGCTGGCGACGTCGATGCCCAGCTCCTCCTTCAGCTCGCGGATCAGGGCCTGCTCCGGCGTCTCGCCGGGCGCCAGCTTGCCGCCGGGGAACTCCCACAGCCCGGCCATCGTCTTGCCCTCCGGCCGTCGCGCGAGCAGCACCCGCCCGTCGCTGTCGATCAGCGCGCAGGCGGCGACCAGCAGCACGGGCTTGCTGCCGGCCGGGGCGAGCATCGCCTCGGCGGAGGTCGCGGGGGCGATCTCCGGGGCGCCGAACAGGTCGTCGCGCGTCGCCTCGAACAGGTGGACGGCGACGTCGCCACCCCGCGCGCGGAAGGTCTCGCGCCCCTCCCCGATCTGGCGGAAGCCGATCCGGCGCAGCACGGCGGCGGAGGCCGGGTTGTCGGCCGCGACGCTCGCGCCGATGCGGTCGAGATCGAGATTGGCGAACGCCCAGCGCGCCAGCTTCCCGGCCGCCTCGCTGGCGACGCCGTGGCCCCAGAACCGCCGTCCCACCCAGTAGCCCAGCGTGCCCTGCCGCGACGCCGCCGCGACCCGCAGGCCGACGACGCCGACCAGCACCTCCTGCTCGCCCTCCCGCCCGGTCACGGCCAGGTGGTAGGCGTCGCCCCGCGCCAGTTCCTTGCGGGTCGAGGCGATCCACTCGTCGGCCAGCGGGCGCGGGTAGGGGAACGGCACCACGGCGAGCGTGCGTGTCACCTCCCAGTCGTTGACCAGCCGGTGCAGCGCCTCGGCGTCCTCCGGCTCGAGCGGGCGCAGGCTCAGGCGCTCGGTGGAAAGCGGCGGGAAGCCGGCCGGCGGCGGATCATCCGCCAACCGCTCGGCCGGACGCGCCCGCCTGCGGCGGGCCTGGCGCGGCGGTGCCTCGGCTGCTGGAGTGGTCATGTCGTCATCATGGGGCAATTCGGGCGGGAGAATCCGTGCGGACGTTCCCGGCAAGGTGGCGCAGCTTCCCGCCTGGACGCAAGGCGCTTACCGGCCGGGCAGCGCGTCCGCCGGGAGGAGCGGCGCGAGGGCCGCGACCAGCGCCAGCTCCCGTTCGTGGAACACCTGATCGCGCCGCTCCAGATAGGCGGCGTAGCGGTCCAGCATCGGCTCCCACCCGTCCAGGATCCAGGCGAGCCGGTCCACGCCGTCGCGGATGCGGCACCGCTCCTCCGTCCAGCCGGCGGCCGACACCCCGAGGCCCGACACCGACCGGTCGATCAGCGAAAGCCAGGCCTCCGACGAGTTCGATCGCGTCGGCGGCGGCCACCGTCATGCTCTGGTAATACGGCCGCGCCTCCGCCGACGCCGTCTCGCCGCAACGCCTGAGATGCCGCTCGAACGCAACGACGTCCTGATGCAGCTGGCGCATCGGCCCCACGGTTCCCGGCAGGCCAAGCGGGAGCAGATCCCCCGCCACCGCCTCGGTGCGCCGCAGGAGGTCCACCGCCGCCGGACCGATGCGCGAGGCCGCCATGCGCAACAGGGCCGCGATCCGCGCGTCGTGGCCGCCGCCGCCGAGCAGGGCGAGGTCCAATCCGACGTCGCGCAGAACGCAGCCGAGCAGGCGGGTCTGGATATCCCGCCGCAGCGCCTGCTCGCCCTCCCCGTCCACCCGGCCGGTGATCTGCCGGACCACCGCGCGCACGGCCTGCGGCGTGCTCGCCCGCGCCTCGTCGATCGCGCCGTGCAGCAGCTTGTCGAAGCCATGCACCGCCAGCACGCGCGGCGCCTCGCGCCACGGCACCACGTAGACCGACCCATTCTCGGCAAAATTGCTGAGCAGCATCACCAGCCCACGCCGGTCGTCCGCCCGCACCCGCGCGGCAAACAGCGCCGGCGCCTCGAACGGCACGACCGCCCCGCGCTCCGCGAAGGAGACGGGCCTGCGGACCCGGACATGCGAATGCGTCGCCTGCATACCCCGCCTGACTGAAGCCGTGTCGCGGCTTCACGGTTCGTCTCGATCGGTGACGAAATCCAGTGTGGCGAGAAATGGGTGAAGCGAAGCCTAACGGGCAGGCCAACTCGTCATCGTCGGGCTTGTCCCGATGATCCACGGCTTGGCCGCCCGCGAAAGCCGTGGATGCCCGCGACAAGCGCGGGCATGACGGTGTAGGCGCGAGGCACCCCGCGCTGGTTCAGGAACGATACGACCCGTTGATGTCGATGTAGCCGTGCGTCAGATCGCAGGTCCACACCGTCGCACTTGCCGCGGCCCAGGCCGAGGTCGATGGCGATCTCCACCTCGCGGCCCTTCATGTGCGCGACCACCGGCGTCTCGTCGTAGCCCGGCACCACGCCGCCGTCGCGCGCCATCCAGGTGCCGCCGACGGCGACCGAGAGCCGGTCGCGGTCGGCCGGCTCGCCGGCCTTGCCCACCGCCATGACGATGCGGCCCCAATTGGCGTCCTCGCCGGCGATCGCGGTCTTGACCAGCGGCGAGTTGGCCACCGCCATCGCCACCCGCTTGGCCGACTTGGCCGACACCGCGCCGGTCACGTCGATGCGCACCAGCTTCTGCGCCCCCTCGCCGTCGCGCACCACCTGCAGCGCGAGGTCGAGCAGCAGGTCGTCGAGCTTGGCGCGAAAATCGCGCCAGCATCCGGCCGGCGGCTTCGGCCGGAATGCGCGGATGCCGTGCCTGCCCGGTCGCGAACAGCAGCACGGTGTCGGAGGTCGAGGTGTCGCTGTCGACCGTGGTGCAGTTGAAGCTGCCCTCGACGCCCTTGCGCAGCATGGTATCGAGCAGGGCGGCCGGGATCTTCGCGTCGGTGAACACGAAGCTCAGCATGGTCGCCATGTCCGGCGCGATCATGCCGCTGCCCTTGGCGATGCCGGAAATCCGCACCTCCTCGCCGCCGATCCGGGCCGTCCGGGTCGCCGCCTTGGGGAAGGTGTCGGTGGTCATGATGCCGCGCGCCGCATCCTCCCAGCCGTCCTCGCGCAGCTGGCGCGTGCAGGCCGGGCAGCGCGGCGGTCAGGCGCTCATGCGCCAGCACCTCGCCGATCACGCCGGTGGAGGCGATGAACACCTCGCGCGGCTTGCAGCCGACCAGCGCGGCGGCCGCCTCCGCCGTCGCGGCGCAGGCCTCGCGCCCGGCGCGGCCGGTAAACACGTTGGCATTGCCGGCATTCACCACCACGGCGCGCGCCCGGCCGCTGCGCAGCGCCGCGCGGCACCAGTCCACCGGCGCGCCGGGGCACTGGCTGCGGGTGAACACGCCCGCGACCGTGGTGCCGGGCGCCAGCTCGGCCATCACCAGGTCGGTGCGCCCCTGATAGCGGATGCCCGCCGCGGCCGAGCCCAGGCGGACGCCGGCCAAGGGCGGCAGCTCCGCCATCGCGACGGCCAGCGGCGAGACCTGCACGTCCATCCTGTTCCCCCGGACAGGCTCGCCCTCGGGAGCGGGCTACTTCTTCGCCGGCGGCGGCCGGCGGCGGCTGGGCGGCGTCGGTCGGGCGCTGCGGCGAGCCGTCCATGTTGAACTTCTCCACCGTCACGTCGGCGCGGGCCTGCTGCACCGCCTTCTGCACGCCCTCCTGGATCATCTTCTGGCGCAGCCCGTCGTGCGCCTGCTCGAAGCTCGGCGGCTCGGCGTCGGCGCTTCTCCTCGAGCTTGATGACGTGCCAGCCGAACTCGGTCTTCACCGGCTTGTCGGAGATCTGCCCGGGTTGCAGCGCGAACGCGGCGGCGGAGAAGGCCGGCACCATCTCGTCCTTCTTGAACCAGCCGAGATCGCCGCCCTGGGCCGCGCCGGGGTCCTTGCTGTACTGCTTCGCGAGCGTGGCGAAATCCGCGCCCTTCTTCAGTTCGGCGATGACCTTCTTGGCCTCGTCCTCGGTGGGCACCAGGATGTGGCGCGCGTGCACCTCCTCCTCGCCCGGCTTGCCGGCGATGTCCTTGTCGTAGCGGGCACGGACCGCCTGCCTCGGTCACGGTGGGGCCGACCTGCTTGCTCAGCAGCGCGCTCTGCAGCGCGGAATCCTCGGCGAGCGCGATCTGGCGCTGCACCGCCGGATCCTTGTCGAGCCCGGTCTTGCGCGCCTCCTGCACCAGCGCCTTGCGGTCGATCTGCTGGTCCAGCAGCATCGGGAACAGGGTCTGCGGCGGGATGCTGCGCAACTCCGGCGGCAGCGTCTGGGCCGCCTGGTTGAGCTCGCTGAGATGGATCGGCTGGCCGTTCACCTTGGCCACCACCGGGTCGGCCGGAGCCGTCGCCGAGGCGGCCGGGCCCGGGGGGGCCGGCGCGGCGGAGCGGCGGGGCGGCGAGGCCGGCGCCTGGGCCAGCGCCGGGCCGCAGGACAGCGCCGCGATCGCGGCAAGCAGCTCAGACGGCCGCTAAGGCCCGGTAAAAGCCGACATCGTAACCCCTGTTTCAGGCCAGCCGGATCATGGCCGATGCGGCCGCGGCGTACAAGGACGCGCGCCGGCGAACGGCAGGCCGCGCCGCCAGCGCGCGGTCCACCCCCACCGCGTAATTGACCGGAACCCCCCCGCGGTCCTATCTGAACGCTGCCTCCGCCCGGCCGGCCAGACCTCGGCCGCGCCGCCCTGCTCCAGAAGGTCTGCATGTTCGCCAGCATCGCCCGCGCCATCTTCGGCACCACCAACGACCGGTCGCTCAAGGCATACCAGCGGCGGGTGCCGCAGATCAATGCGCTGGAGCCGGCGATGGAGGCGCTGTCGGACGAGGCGCTGCGCGCCAAGACCGCCGAGTTCAAGGAGCGGCTGGCCGCCGGCGCGACCCTCGACGACATCCTGCCGGAAGCCTTCGCGGTGGTGCGCGAGGCCAGCAAGCGCACGCTTGGCCAGCGCCATTTCGACGTGCAGCTCATCGGCGGCATGGTGCTGCACGACGGCAAGATCGCCGAGATGAAGACCGGCGAGGGCAAGACCCTGGTCGCCACCCTGCCCGTCTATCTCAACGCGCTGGCCGGCAAGGGCGTGCACGTCGTGACGGTCAACGACTACCTGGCCCGGCGCGACGCGGAGTGGATGGGGCAGATCTACGGCTTCCTCGGCATGACCGTCGGCGTGATCGTGCACGGGCTGGACGACGGCCAGCGGCGCGACGCCTACGCCGCCGACATCACCTACGGCACCAACAACGAGTTCGGCTTCGACTATCTGCGCGACAACATGAAGTACCGGCTGGAGGACATGGCCCAGCGGGATTTCTCCTACGCCATCGTCGACGAGGTCGACAGCATCCTGATCGACGAGGCGCGCACGCCGCTCATCATTTCCGGCCCGGCCGAGGATTCCTCCGACCTCTACCGCCAGGTCGACGCGGTGGTGTGCGAGCTGGTGAAGGATCCGGAGACCTACGACAAGGACGAAAAATTCAAGACCGTCTCGCTGACCGAACCCGGCTCCGAGCGCGTCGAGGACATGCTGCGCGAGGCCGGCATCATCACCGAGGGCAACCTCTACGACATCTTCAACGTCTCCGTCGTGCATCACGTGCAGCAATCGGTGCGCGCGCACACGCTGTTCGCACGCGACGTCGACTACATGGTGCGCCAGGACAAGGTCATCATCATCGACGAGTTCACCGGCCGCATGATGGAAGGCCGGCGCTACTCGGACGGGCTGCACCAGGCGCTGGAGGCCAAGGAGCACGTCACCGTCCAGGCGGAGAACCAGACGCTCGCCTCGATCACTTTCCAGAACTATTTTCGACTGTATCCCAAGCTCGCCGGCATGACCGGCACGGCGATGACCGAGGCCGACGAGTTCGCCGAGATCTACAAGCTGGAAGTGGTCGAGATCCCCACCAACGTCGATGTCGCGCGCAAGGACGAGGACGACGAGGTGTATCGCAGCGCCGGCGAGAAATACGAGGCGGTGGCGAAGCTGATCGACGAGGCCCGCGGACACGGGCAGCCGGTGCTGGTCGGCACCACCAGCATCGAAAAGAGCGAGGAGATCAGCCGCATCCTCAAGCACAAGCGCATCCCGCACCAGGTGCTGAACGCGCGCTTCCACGAGCAGGAGGCCACCATCGTCTCGCAGGCGGGCGCGCCAGGCGCCGTGACCATCGCGACCAACATGGCCGGCCGCGGCACCGACATCAAACTCGGCGGCAACCTCGAGATGCGGGTCAAGACCGAGCTCGCCAAGATCGACGACCCGGCGCTGCACGCAGCCCGCGAGGCGGAGATTCAAGACGAGATCGCCGCGGCGCACGAGCGGGTGAAGGAAGCGGGCGGCCTGTTCGTGATCGGCACCGAGCGGCACGAGAGCCGGCGCATCGACAACCAGCTGCGCGGCCGCTCCGGCCGCCAGGGCGACCCCGGCCGCTCGCGCTTCTTCCTCTCGCTCGAAGACGACCTGATGCGCATCTTCGGTTCCGACCGGATGGGCGGGATGCTGCAGCGGCTCGGCCTCAAGGAAGGCGAGGCGATCGTCCATCCCTGGATCAACAAGGCGCTGGAGAAGGCGCAGAAAAAGGTCGAGGCGCGCAACTTCGATACGCGGAAGAACGTGCTGAAATACGACGACGTGATGAACGACCAGCGCCGCGAGGTGTACGCGCAGCGCCGCGAGTTCATGATGGCGAACGACGTGTTCGAGACGGTCGCCGAGATGCGCGCCGAGATCATCCACGCGATGGTCGCGCGCCGCATTCCCGAAAAGGCGTTCGCCGAGCAGTGGGAGCTGGCCGAACTCGCCGAGGACGTGCGCCGCACGCTCAACCTCGATCTGCCGGTGCAGGAGTGGGGCCGCGAGGAAGGCATCGACGAGACCACGCTGCGCGAGCGCATCGAGCGCGCGTCGGACAGCATGATGGCGGCGAAGGCGGCCAATCTCGGCCCCGACCTGATGCGCTTCATCGAGAAGTCGCTGCTGCTGCAGGTGCTGGACGCGGTCTGGAAAGAGCATCTCTATGCGCTCGACCATCTGCGCCAGGGCATCGGCCTGCGCGCCTACGGCCAGCGCGATCCGCTGAACGAGTACAAGACCGAGGCGTTCGCGCTGTTCAACGCCATGCTGGACGAGCTGAAGGAACGCGTCACCGCGATGCTCTCCCGCGTCGAGCGTGCAGCCGGAGCGCCCGCCTGAGCCGCTGTTCCAGCCGCTCCAGCAGGCGATGTTCGAGAGCCATCCCGAGCCCGAGCCCATGTTGGTCGGCGCCGGCGGCCCCGACATGGCGCTCGAGATGGCGGCGGCGCCCGCGCCAGTGCAGGTCTACGCCCAGCCGATGCGCAGCGAGGCGGTGAACCCGAACGACCCGAGCACGTGGCACAGCACCCCGCGCAACGCGCCCTGCCCGTGCGGGTCCGGGAAGAAGTACAAGCACTGCCACGGGCGCATCGGATAGGCGCGCTCATCCTCCCCGGCGCGATCCCGGATCAGGCGCGACGGCGGATGCGGACCTCCCGATCGGCGTCGAGCGGATAGCGCCTCGCGTCGCGCAGGTGGACTTCGACGACGCGGCATTCGGCCGGCAGCCCGAGTGACGCGTCGCCGTCGGTCCAACGCCACCGCGCCGGCCCGTTGTGCTCCGTTTCCCACCAGCCCGCGGACGGCATGGGACCGTCGAGGGGAAGATCCTCCTGTCCAGCGCCGGTCTGGCAGACAAGCCGCGAGACTGCGACCCCAAGCTGTCGCCTGTCGTCGTGCCAGGGCCGCACCGAAGCGGGCGAGGCCGCACGGGAGACCAGACGGATCGTTTCCGCACCGACCGGCAGCGCGAACCCATGTCGGCCTCCGGACACATCGACTGGCCGGATCTCCCGCTCCGCCGCCACGAGCCGCAGATCGGTGTCCGTTGTCGTGGCGATCCCAGGCCACCTGTAGCCACTCGCCTCGGCGCGTGCCGCAAGTCCCGCCCGTTTGGTTCAGGGAATCTAGGTTCGACACCAGAACGATTGTCAAGCTGCCGCCGCCCATCGAGAGCGTCGTGAAGGCGGTCGTCAGCGTTCGCGCCGTATCCGTCCCGTTGTCAACGCGGCAGAGCCCGCTGTCTGCAACCGGTCGGTTCTACTGGAGCAGGTTCCGCATCGGGTAGGCGTTGGCGTCCGGCTCGGCTACCGGATCGACGCCGAACCGGACCTCGATGGTGCGCAGGATCGAGCCGAAATCGTACGGCGTGTGGTCCACGTAGCCGCGCTTGACCGTCGGGCCGACCACGACCAGCGGAATTCGCGTGCCCGGCCCCCACTTGTCCCGCCGCGGCGGCGCGACGTGATCCCATAATCCGCCGTTCTCGTCCGACGTGACGATGATGAGCATGTCGGCGTACGCCGGGCTCGCCTGCAGCTTGGCGACGATCGCGCCGAGATGGTCGTCGCCGTCGGTGACGTCGGCGTAGCCCGGATGCAGGTCGAACTCGCCGATCGGCTTGTAGAACACGACCGGCGGCAAGGTGTTCTGCGCGATGTCGCGCAGCAGGTCCGTGTAGTCCTGCAGATGCGCGCGCTGCGCCGGCGTGCCGGGGGCGAGATCGCGGAAATACGCCAGTGGTTGGTGATGGTACTGGAACAGCCTGTCGGGATGGCCGGCCATCGCGTTGTCGTAGCCGCCGGAATACCATTTCCAGCCGACCCCCTTGGCATCCAGCCGGTCGCCGATATGCGGCATGGTCTGCGGCGGCACCAGCAGCGCCGGATCGGTGTATTTCGGATTGTGCAGGTAGACCGACTGGCTGGTGTTCACCGCGTAGCCGTCGGGCGTGACCTGACCGTCCTTCACCATCCGTCCCGCCGCATCCACCTGGGCCACGATCTTGTCCGGCGCCTCCGGCCAGCGGAACGCGCAGGAGCAGACGAGGAAGGTGTGGTTCAGGAAGGAACCGCCGAACGCCGAATGGAACATGGCGTCGCCCAGCGTGAACTCGCGCGCGAGTTTCCAGAGATGAGTCCCGCTCATGTCGTAATAGCCCATCGTCAGCCCGGCCGCGTCCGACACCTGCGCGTAGCGGTTCATGGCGCCGCCATTGATCTGCATCTGCTCCTGATAGAAGCGATGCACGAGATCGCCGGTCTTCTGGTTCTCCGGGACGTATTTGCCGATGTCGAACGGCGCGTTGGCGAGCTGTGCCGGGAATCGCGGATCGACGGCGGACGGCTTCTCGCTGGTGTCGATCACCGGGGGCAGGAACGCGTAGGGCTTGCCATCCGCGCCGATCTGGATCGCCTTGTCGCCCGCATCGGCGCGACCGTTGGCGCCGGGGAAATCGCCGAACAGTGTGTCGAAGCTGCGGTTCTCCTCGAAGATCACCACGATGTGGCCGATCTTCGCCCGCGGATCAGATGCCTGAGGTGGGGGCGCCGGCTGCTGCGCCAGCGCCTGCGCGGCCACGCCCAATGTCATCGCGGACCCGAGCAACCAGGCAATCAATCGCATCCCGCCCCTCCCCATTCGCGCCGGCAATCAGGCCGAGCCGCGCGCGGAAAGATAGTGACGATACGGTGACGTGACAGCGCCGCCGGGCTAAATCCGCCTCACCGGGATCCACCGGGCGAGGCCCCAGGCGATCGCGGCGAACAAGGCGATGGTGAGGAACGCGCCGCGGAACGCGAAGGCGATCTCGCCCTGCACCAGCACGCGGTGCGCCTCGGGAAGGGCCGCCAGCACCCGTGGCCCCTGCTGCACCAGTTCGGCGAAGCGGGCCGCCGTGTCCGGGTCCTGGATGGCGAGCAGCGCGAACAGCACCGCGCCGACGATCGCGGTGCCGAACGCGGCACCCACCGACCGCGAGAACTGCACCGAGGCGGAGGCGGCGCCGAGCAGCTTCGGCCCGGCGACCGACTGCACCGTGATCTGCGCCACCGGCATCCCGGTGCCGACGCTGAGCGACACCACCAGAAAGGCCCAGGGAAGCTGGCCGGTGGTCAGATGCGGCGCGAGAACGGCCAGGCACGCCATCCCGCCGGCGGTGACTGCCAGCCCGAACGAGGGGAAGATCGTGGTGCGCCCGGTGCGGGCGATCATCCGCCCGGTGAACAGCGAGCCGATGCCGATCCCCGCCGTCATCGGCAGCATCAGCAGCCCGGTCTCGGCCGGCGTCGCGCCGCGCACCACCTGATAGTACATCGGCAGGAAACTCACCGTGGCGACCGTCACCGCGGCGAGCAGGGACGCCATCGTGTCGGTCCGCCAGATCGCCGCCTGGCGCAATAGCTTCAGCGGCAGCAGCGGCGACGGTGCCCGGCGCTCCTGACGCAGCAGCATCGCCAGCGAGACGGCGGCAATGGCCGCGAAGGCGATCACGCCCGGCAGCGCGGCGGGATCGAAATGCTGGGCCTTCTCCAGCGCCAGCAGGGCGGGCGTGATGAAGGTCGAGAAGAACAGCACGCCCCAGAAATCGAACTGCAGCCGCCCGCCGCCGCCGGGATGCGCCGGCAGCCGCAGCGCCAGCAGCATTGCCACCAGACCCACCGGCACGTTGACCAGGAACACCGACTGCCAGCCGAAATGCTGCGTCAGATAGCCGCCGGCGACCGGGCCGAACGTGCTGGCGCACACGAAGGTCGCGGACAGGTAGCCCTGGAACCGGCCCCGCTCGCGCGGCGGCACGCTCTCGCCGATCAGCGCCTGCGACAGGGTCATCAGCCCACCGCCGCCGATGCCCTGGATCACCCGCGCAAAGGTCAGCATCAGGATGCCGGTCGAGACGGCGCACAGCACGGAGGCCGCGATGAACACCGCGAGTGCCACCAGCATCATCCGCCGCCGTCCCAGGCTGTCGCCGAGCCTGCCGTAGACCGGCGCGGCGATCGTGTTGGCGACCAGATAAGAGACCACCACCCAGGAGATGCGCTCCACCTCGCCGAGTGACCCCGCGATGGCCGGCAGGGCGGTGGCAACGATGGTCTGGTCCACCGCGGCCAGGAACATCGGCATCATGATCGAGGGAAACACCGAGAGGAACAGCGTGCGCGTCGAGGGCGCGCCCTGCCCGCCGCCTGCCCCGACCGCCACCGCCCGACCCGTCGCCACCATGCCTTGCCGACCCTACCCCGAATGAAGCTGTGTCAGACCAGCGCCTCGCGGCCCATCGCCAGGTACTTTTCCCGTCGGCGCGCCTTCAATGTCGCGCCATCGAGCGCGAGGAGCGGCGACAGCGCCGACTGCACCGCCCCGTCCACCGCGTGCAGCGTCGCCTCCCGGTCGCGATGCGCCCCGCCGAGCGGCTCGGCGATGATGGCGTCCACCAGCCGCAGGCGGGTCAGATCCTCGGCGGTCAGCCGCAGCGCCTCGGCGGCCAGCGGCGCCTGCGCCGCGTCGCGCCACAGGATCGTCGCACAGCCCTCGGGCGAGATCACCGAATAGATCGCGTGCTCCAGCATGAGCACCCGGTCGCCGGCGGCGAGCGCGATCGCGCCGCCCGAGCCGCCCTCGCCGATGATGGTCGCGACCAGCGGGACCGGCGCTTCGAGGCACGCCTCGATCGACCGGGCGATCGCCTCCGCCTGGCCGCGCGCCTCGGCCTCGATGCCCGGAAAGGCGCCCGAGGTGTCCACGAAGGTCAGCACCGGCAAGCCGAACCGGCCGGCGAGCTCGATCAGCCGGCGCGCCTTGCGGTAGCCCTCCGGCCGGGCCATGCCGAAGCTGTGCTTCACCCGGCTCTCGGTGTCGGTGCCTTTTTCCGTGCCCAGCACCACGACGGACCGGCCGTGGAACCGGCCCATGCCGCCCACCACGGCGGCGTCGTCGGCGAAGGCGCGGTCGCCGGCGAGCGGCGTGAAATCGGCGATGAGGCCGGCGATGTAGTCGAGCACCTTCGGTCGCTCGGGATGGCGGGCGACCTGCGCCTTCTGCCAGGGGGTCAGCTTGGCGAAGGTCGCACGCAGTTGCCGGTCCGCTTTCTCGGTAAGCCTGGCGACCTCCTCGGCGATGTTGATGCCGTCCGGCTCCGACATCCGCCGGAGCTCCTCGATCTTGCTCTCGAGCTCGGCGACCGGCTTCTCGAAATCCAGGAAATGGGGCATGGCGCGCGACTTAGCACACTTGCCCGGCGGCGGAAGGCGCGCCGCCGCAAGGCAGGGCGTCAGAAATCCGTCATGGCGAGGGGGTGCGGCCAACGGTGCTGCGAGCCGCCGCCAGGATCTCGTCGGACAGCGTCGGATCGCTCGACAGCCGTGCCAGCACCACGGCGCCGACCATGCAGGAGAGCCCGGCCAGCGCCCGCTCGCGCGCCGAGGCACGGCGGCGCGGCAGGCAGCGGGCCAGGGTCTCGACCATCGCCTGGATCGCGGCGGTCAGCGGCGGATGCGCGCCGGGGCGGCGGGCGAGCTCCGCGCCGAGCGTGGGCACGACGCAGCTCCGCTCGCTCTCCTCGACATGCGCCGCGCTGAGATAATTGTCGACGATCCGGCGCAGCGCCTCCTCCGGGCCGTGCTCGATCCGCATCGCCTCCCAGCTGGATGCCGCGCGGGCGAGGGAATTGGCGCAGACTTCCGCCGCCAGAGCCTCCTTCGACGCGAAATGCCCGTAAAATCCGCCATGCGTGAGGCCGACCTGCCGCATGACGGCGTCCACGCCCACGCCGTCGATCCCCTCGCGGCGGAACAGCCGGCTCGCCGACTCCATGATCCGGCGCCGCGTCTCGGCCTTCTGTTCGTTCGTTCCGCGCATCGGCATTTCCCGTCTTGCATGACGATCATCATGTATTCACTTGACGGCGACATGACGAACGTCATTTATCACGCCTCGCACACGGAAGGATAGCGCGCATGGGACCGACCCGCATCGCCGCCTCGCTCGGCGGCCGCGTGCACTATGCCTGGGTCGTTGCCATCGTGATGTTCGTGGTGATGATCAGCGTGGTCGGCGTGCGTGCCGCGCCGAGTGTGCTCATCGTTCCGCTCGAACATACCTTCGGCTGGAGCCGCAGCACGATCTCCGGCGCGATCTCGCTCAACATCCTGCTGATGGGCGCGGTCGGGCCGTTCGTGACGGCGCTGCTGCAGACGCTCGGGGTGAAGCGGACGGTGCTGCTCGCCCTCTCGATCCTGTGCGTGGCAACCATCCTCAGCGGCTTCATCACCGAGCCCTGGCACCTCTTCGCCACCTGGGGCGTGCTGGTCGGCCTGACCTCCGGCCTCGGCGGCGGCGGCCTTGCGGCGACCATCGCCAATCGCTGGTTCGTCGCGCGCCGTGGGCTCGTGGTCGGCATCCTCATGGCGGCGAACGCCAGCGGCCAGCTCGTCTTCCTGCCGCTGATGGCGCGGATCGCCGAGGGCGGCCATTGGCGCACCATCTCGTTCCTGCTCGGCGGCGCCATCGCGGTGCTGATCCCGCTGGTGCTGCTGCTACTGCCGGAGACGCCGCGCCAGGTCGGGCTGACCGCGTTCGGCGCACCGCCCGACGAGGATCGCGCCTCCGCCCGCGCCGGCCAGCGGCAACCCGATTACCGTCGCGTTCGGCGGGTCTGGCGCGCGGCGTTCGCTCGGCCGATTTCTGGCTGCTGTCCGGCAGCTTCTTCATTTGCGGCTTCTCGGCGAACGGCCTGGTCGGCACGCACCTGATCTCCTACTGCATGGACAACGGGATCACCGAGGTCGCCGCGGCCGGATTGCTGGCCGGGATGGGCGTGTTCGACCTGTTCGGCACGACGATGTCCGGCTGGCTCACCGATCGCTATGACTCGCGAATGCTGCTGTTCTGGTATTATGGCCTGCGCGGCCTCTCGCTGATCGTGCTGCCGTTCACCGGGTTTGACTGGGTCAGCCTCAGCCTGTTCACGGTGTTCTACGGCCTCGACTTCATCGCCACCGTGCCGCCCACCGTGGCGCTGACCAACCAAGTGTTCGGCCGCGCGGCGGCGCCGGTGATCGTCTCCTGGATCTTCTGCGGCCACCAGATCGGCGCGGCGGTCGCCGCACTTGGCGCCGGCATGGTCCGCAGCGCCACGGGCAGCTACTTCGGCGCCTTCTTCGCCTCCGGCCTCGCCTGCCTGCTGGCCTCCGTCCTGGTCATGCGGATCGCCCGGCAGAACCCGGTGGCCGTCGCGGCGGAGTAGCGGTCAGGCGTCTCGCGCCAGCGGGTGATGCATCTCGACCAGCCGCTGCAGCCGTTCGGCGAGGACATGGGTGTAGATCTGCGTGGTCGCGAGATCGGCGTGGCCCAGCAGGAGCTGCAGGCTGCGCAGATCGGCCCCGCGGGCCAGCAGGTGCGAGGCGAAGGAGTGCCGCAGCACGTGCGGCGAGACCCGCGAGGGGTCGAGCCCGGCGTCGAGCGCCACCTGCTTCAGCAGCAACGCGAACCCCTGCCGGGTCATCGGGCGGCGCGGGTCGCGGCCTGGGAACAGCCAACGCCCGTCGGCCGCATCGGCCGACACCAACTCGGCCGCCGCCCGCTTCGCCTCGTCCGACAGCGGAACCATGCGTTCCTTGCCGCCTTTCCCCCGCACCAGCAGCACCGCCGAGTCGCCCGCGAGCGCCGCGCGGGGCAGGCCCAACAGCTCCGAGATTCGCAGGCCGCTAGCATAGAGTATTTCCAGCGCCGCGCGCGCGAGCGTGCCGGTACGTCCCGGCCAGCGCCCGGCAGCGGCGAGCAGCGCGTCCACCTCCTGCTCGCTGAGGTATTTCGGCAGCGATCGGGGCAGCGTCGGGGCGTCCAGGAGTTGCGTGGGATCGTCCGACCGTACCCCCTCGCGCAGCAGGAAGCGGTGGAATTGCCTGATCGCCGAGAGCCGCCGCGCCGCGGTGCGGGCGGTCAGCCCCGCAGTCTGCAGACCGGCCATGTAGGATTGCAGCAGCCCGGCATCCGCACCGCTGCAGGCCACGCCGCGCCCGGCGGCAAACGCGGAAAAATCGGTCAGGTCGGCCTGGTAGGCGGCCAGCGTGTTGCGGGCGGCGCCGCGCTCGGCGGCCAGCATCTCCAGGAACGCCTCGGTATGGCGATCCACTGGCCGATCCACCCGCCGCCTAGTGGCTCTGGAACTTGTCGTTGGGCAGCACCCGCTGCACCGGGTGTGGGTTCGGCTCGGGCGGGAAGGCGCCCAGGACCAGCACGCCGACCACGATCACCGCCAGCCCGATCGCGACGACAAGAAGGAAGATGCGGCTCATTATGGTCACGACGGGTCCGGGCTGTTGGCGAGGGGCGGCTTGGCCTTGGCGCTTCTGCGTGTGCTACCGTTCGCGGCGATGACACGCAACACCGCGCTCAAAGATACTGGCCTCAAGGATACGGTCACATTGCCGGACGCGCTGGCCGGGCGCAGCATCGTGCTGATCGGGCTGATGGGCGCCGGCAAGACCTCGATCGGGCGCCGGCTGGCGGCCCGGCTCGGCCTGCCGTTCCGCGATGCCGACGCCGAGATCGAGCTGGCCGCCGGCTGCACCGTCCCCGAGCTGTTCGCCCGCTACGGCGAGCGCGAGTTCCGCGACGGCGAGCGCCGGGTGATCCGCCGCCTGCTCTCGGGCGATCCGCTGGTGCTCGCGACCGGCGGCGGCGCCTTCATGGACCCCGAGACCCGCGCCGCCGTGCGCGAGGAGGCGGTGTCGATCTGGCTCCGTTGCAAGCTGCCCACGCTGGTCCGCCGGGTTGCGGGGCGCGACAACCGCCCGCTGCTGCAGGACGGCGACGCGTCGGACATCCTGCGCCGGCTGATGGAGACGCGGCATCCGCTGTACGCCGAAGCCGACCTCACGGTCGATTGCGGCGACGAGAGCCCGGACACCACCACCGGCCACGTGCTGAACGCGCTGCTCGACTGGCGGGCGCCGCGCCGGCTCTCGATCACGCTGGCCAGCGCCAGCTACGACGTGGTGATCGGCGAGGGCCTGCTCGGCGCGCGCCGGCGCGCTGCTCGCGCCGCGCCTGCCGCAGAAGCGCGCCGTGGTGGTGACGGACGCCAGCGTGGCCCGGCTGCATCTTCAGTCGCTGCTCGACGGGCTGGCGGCGACCGCGATCGAGGCGCGGCAGATCGTCGTGCCGGCGGGCGAGACCTCCAAGACCCTCGAGACCTACGGCCGGGTGGTGGACGGGCTGCTTGAGGCCGGGGTGGAGCGCAAGACGGCGGTGATCGCGCTCGGCGGCGGCGTGGTGGGCGATCTCGCGGGCTTCGCGGCGGCCACGACCCTGCGCGGGCTGCCCTTCATCCAGGTGCCGACGACGCTGCTCTCGCAGGTCGATTCGAGCGTCGGCGGCAAGACCGGCGTGAACACCGCGCGCGGGAAAAATCTCGTGGGTGCGTTCCACCAGCCGCGCATGGTGCTGGCCGATACCGCGACGCTGGCCACCCTGCCGATCCGCGAGCTGCGCGCCGGCTACGCCGAGATCGCCAAGGCCGGGCTGATCGGCGACGCCGCGTTCTTCGAGTGGTGCGAGCGCCACGGCTCTGGCGTGATCGGTGGCAATCGCGAGTTGCAGGCCGAGGCGATCCGGCGGGCCTGCGCCTTCAAGGCCGCGGTGGTGGGCGACGACGAGCACGAGGAGAAGCCGAACGACGGGCGCGCCCTGCTCAACCTTGGGCACACCTTCGGGCACGCGCTGGAGGCCGAATACCGCTATGGCGGCGGCCTGCTGCACGGCGAGGCGGTCGCGGTCGGCCTCGGTCTGGCATTCCGGCTCTCGGCCCGGCTTGGCCTCTGCGACCCGGCCGACGCGGCGCGGGTAGTGGCCCATGTCGGCGCGATGGGCCTGCCGGCGGAACTGCGGACGCTGAACCGGCGGTTCTCGGCGGCAACGCTGACGGGGCACATGCGGCGCGACAAGAAGATGCGCGACGGCAAGCTCACCTTCGTCCTCGCCCGCGGCATCGGCCAGGCCTTCACCTCGGCGGAGGTGCCGGCGCAGGAGGTGATCGACCTCTTGCGCGAGGAGGGCTGCACGGCCTGAGACGTGCCGCTAGGATGCATTGCCGCGTGGTAGCCATGCTTACTCGCGGGTTTGCCGATGCGGTGGGCCGGTGCCATATGGACCTGTTGCACCGCAACAGACCGGAGATTCCGCAATGCCGTTGAGCGAGCCGCAGGACCGTGAACCGCTGCACACGCGGAGCATCGTGATCCGCGGCTATCGCCGGAGCGATGGACTGTATGACATCGAGGCGCAGCTCACCGACAGCAAGGCGCGCGGCTTCCTGAACGAGCATCGCGGCTACGTCGAGGCGGGGGAGCCGCTGCACGGCATGTGGATGCGGATGACCGTGGACGACCGGCTGAGCATCGTCGCCTGCGAGGCGGCGAGCGATCACACGCCATATGCGATCTGCGAGCTCGCAGCGCCCAATTTCGCCCGACTGGCCGGGCTGCGGATCAAGGCGGGCTTCCTGCGGGAGGCGACCGTTCGGATCGGCGGCACCGCCGGCTGCACCCATCTGCGCGAGTTGCTGCAGCAGATGGGCACCACGGCGCATCAGACGGTGTTCTCCGCCAGGGGCGATCGCGAGGCGGAGGCGATCCGGGCCGAGACCGGCACCGCGCTGACCCCGGAAGAGGTCGATGCCCACGTCGCCGCCAAGTTCGGCGGCTCGGCCAAGATCGTGAACACCTGCATCGCCTACGACGAAGCCGGCCCGATCGTGCAGCGCCGCTGGCCCTCTCTGTACAAGGGGGACAAGAGCACGACACCGGGTCCAGCCGAAGTCGCCGCCGTTTCCTCCGCCGGGCCCTGATCCTGGGCGCGTGATCCGGCGCGACGAGCCGATCCTCGCTGCCTGCTCAGGCCGCCGCCGAATCGGAGAAATCTGGCTCGATCAGCCCGGCCTTGGACCCGTGGCCGGCGTCCTTGTGGCCCTGCTCGGTCGCCGCCACCCGGAAATACTGCATCACGAACACTCGAACGGCGCTGGTGCGACCGCCCGGACCACCTCGCGCCTCGACCCGACGCACGATCTCGCCGACCGGGACTTGCTCGCGCTGGCAGATCTCATACAGCGCATCCCAAAGCTCCGGCTCCAATCGCATGCTCGTGCGACCGCGCCCTGCTACCACGTTCCGATTGACCAACCGACTTGCCACTGACGTCTCTCCAACCCAAGGTTGTGCTCGATAAGAGCATCCTTGCGTTAAAAGAGAGTTTGTTCCACGGAAGGATCATTCGTTGCAACGGAATTCGGGACAGCCGCGATACGAGACGATTCGGCCGGCCCTCAGGTCTCCCCTGGCGGGCGGGCGGCCTGCTCCTCGGGATTGCGCAACGTCAGCGCGAGTGCGTGAAGTCCGTCCGCGAACTCCGCGGCGAGCGCATCGTGGACCAGCCGGTGGCGCGCCACCCGGGTCTGGCCGCGGAACGCCTCGCTGACCAGCAGCACGCTGTAGTGCGTCTCGCCGCCCGGCCGCGCCCCGGCATGGCCGGCGTGACGCGCGCTGTCATCCACGACGCGCAGCAGCGACGGCGCGAATGCGCGGTCCAGGATGGTTTCGAGGCGATGTGCGCGGGACTGCATGGCAGTCATATCGGATAATCGGCGGCAGGCGCCAAGCGCCAGTTGCCATTGTCGCGGCGCGGCGCACATAAGAGACACGATGACCCGACGCGGCACGAGACCCCGGGCCTACGCGCCTGACCCGGCCGCACCGGGGCGGCCCTGCGAGATGCCCGATTGCTGCGCGCCCGGCGAATACCGGGCGCCGAAGTCACGCACGACCCTGCAGGACTATTGGTGGTTCTGCCTGGAGCACGTGCGCGCCTACAACGCCGCGCTGGGATTTCTACAAAGGCATGACCCCAGGCGAGATCGAGGCGCAGCTGCGTGCCGACACCGCCTGGCAGCGGCCGAGCTGGCCGCTCGGCCGGCTCGGCGCCGCGGCGTGGGAAGGGGACTTGCTCCATCGCGACCCGCTGCACGTGCTCGATGCCGGCCGGATCAAGCGGGGATCCGAACGAGCGGCCGGACCAAGCCCCTTCGGAGCTGCGCGAGCCGCTCGCCACGTTGGGCCTGTCCTGGCCGACCACGCTCGACCAGGCGAAATCCCGGTGGAAGGAGCTTGCCAAGCGCCACCATCCGGACGCGAATGGCGGTGATCGGGCGGCGGAGGAGCGGCTGAAGACGATCAACCTCGCCTACGCCGCCGTGCGCTCGAGGCTGGCGACCGAACCTCGACTGGCCGCCGCCGGGCTGAGATCGGACATGCAGGAGGGACCGCTTCCTCCGCCGCCGTGCCGGGGTTACTATTCACCAGAACACACGGGACACGCTGGTCCATGAACAAGATTGCCGCACTCTCCGAGGTCCGCCCGACCTCCGCGATCGACCTTCCGGACACCAAGATCCAGGCGCGCGAGACATTCGGGATCGACGCGGACATGGAGGTGCCGGCCTTTTCCGTGCGCACCGAGCACGTGCCGGATATCGACACCGCGTACCAGTTCGACAAGGAAACCACGCTGGCGATCTGCGCGGGGTTCGCCTTCAACCGGCGCACGATGATCCAGGGCTACCACGGCACCGGCAAAGTCGACCCATATCGAGCAGGTCGCGGCACGGCTGAACTGGCCTTGCATCCGGGTCAATCTCGACAGCCACATCAGCCGCATCGACCTGATCGGCAAGGATGCGATCGTTCTGAAGGACGGCAAGCAGGTCACCGAGTTCCGCGAGGGCATCCTGCCCTGGACCTTGCAGCACGCCTGCGCGCTGGTGTTCGACGAGTACGACGCCGGCCGACCGGACGTGATGTTCGTCATCCAGCGCGTGCTGGAAGTCGAGGGCAAGCTGACCCTGCTCGACCAGAACCGCGTGATCCGCCCGCACCCGTCCTTCCGGCTGTTCTCCACCGCCAACACGGTCGGCCTTGGCGACACCACCGGCCTCTATCACGGCACCCAGCAGATCAATCAGGGCCAGATGGACCGCTGGAACATCGTCGCGACCCTGAACTATCTGCCGCACGGGCAGGAAACTGCGATCGTGCTCGCCAAGATGCAGATCGACCCGCAAAGACGCCGCGACGAGGAAGCGGGTCGAGAGCATGGTGGCGCTCGCCGACCTGACCCGCGCCGGCTTCATCAACGGCGACATATCGACGGTCATGTCGCCGCGCACCGTCATCACCTGGGCGGAGAACGCGCGCATCTTCGGCGATATCGGCTTCGCTTTCCGCGTAACCTTCCTCAACAAGTGCGACGAGGCCGAGCGGTCCACGGTGGCGGAGTACTACCAGCGCTGCTTCAACGAGGACATCCCGACCGGCATGATGGCCCGCAAGGCGAGCTGAGGCGTAAGGGGTGAGCGGATCGGGCGCGAGCGGGTCGAAGGACAACACGCGGGCGGAGGAGTTCAAGCGCGCCACCGCCGGCGTGCTGCGGGCGATCGCCGAAGTGCCCGACGTGCAGGTCAATTTTCAACCCGGCCCGTCCGGACTGGCCGGCAAGCGCGCACGCCTGCCGCTGCCGACGCGGGCGCTGCCGCCCGCCGAGATGGCCAAGCTGCGCGGCGCCTCGGATGCGATCGCGCTGCGGCTGCGCCATCACGACGACGCGGTCCATGCCGCCCGCAGCCCGGCGCGGCGCGAGGCGCGGGACGTCTACGACGCGCTGGAACAGGCGCGCGTCGAGACGGTCGGCTCCCGCCATATGGCTGGCGTTTCGCGGCCAATCTGCGCGCGCGTCTCACCGAGGAATGCGAGGCCGAGGGGTTCGACCGCATGACGCGGAGGGACCAGCTGCCGATCCAGCACGCGCTCGCCCTGCTCGCGCGCGAGCGGATGTCCGGCGAACCGGTCCCCGCCCCGGCGCGGCGCGTGCTCGACCTCTGGCGCGAAAGCTTGGCGAGGAGGCCGACGGCGCGCTCGAGGAGCTGGCCGCAGCCAGGATAACCAGGCCGCCTTCGCCCGCGCCGCCCGCAAGCTGCTCGCCGTGCTCGATCTCGCCGAAGCCGAGGCGGACGCCGAGCCCGACAACCAGGACGAGGACGGCGAGGAGGGCGGCGAGCAGTCCGGCGCGCAGGACAATTCCCAGGAAGGCTCGAGCGAGAGCCAGTCCGACACCAACTCCATGCTCGGCGCGCAGCCCGAGGAGATGGAGGGCGAGGCGGCCGACGACGACGGCTCCGACGACGCCGACGAGAACGCCGCCGCGGCCGAGGGCGACGACCG
The DNA here is from genome assembly GCA_963799825.1 of uncultured Alphaproteobacteria bacterium. Classification (GTDB taxonomy): domain Bacteria; phylum Pseudomonadota; class Alphaproteobacteria; order Acetobacterales; family Acetobacteraceae; genus JAFKFI01. Next base: position 79,023 of record CAWCYL010000004.1, on the reverse strand, counting down.
CCCCGGCGGCCCGCAGCCCCGCCGCGACCGCAACCAGGCCGGACGCCGAGGGCGCCTATCGCCCGTACACGCGCCTGTTCGACGAAGAAATCTCGGCCGAAGATCTCTGCGACCCGGAGGAACTCAACCGCCTCCGCCAGCAGCTCGATCAACAATTGCAACACCTGCAAGGTGTGATCTCGCAAGCTCGCCAACCGGCTGCAGCGGCGGCTGATGGCGCAGCAGACGCGCGCCTGGGAGTTCGATCTCGAGGAGGGAATGCTCGACGCGGGGCGGCTTTCCCGCGTCGTGGTCAATCCGCTGCTGGCGCTGTCGTACAAGCGCGAGCTGGAGATGGATTTCCGCGACACGGTGGTGACGCTGCTGATCGACAATTCCGGCTCGATGCGCGGCCGGCCGATCACGGTGGCGGCGATGTGCGGCGACATTCTCGCCCGCACGCTGGAGCGCTGCGCGGTGAAGGTGGAGGTGCTCGGCTTCACCACGCGCGCCTGGAAGGGCGGGCAGAGCCGCGAGAAATGGGTGCAGGACGGCAAGCCGCGCACGCCCGGCCGGCTCAACGATCTGCGCCACATCATCTACAAGGCGGCCGACGCGCCGTGGCGCCGCGCGCGCAAGAATCTCGGCCTGATGCTGCGCGAGGGGCTGCTCAAGGAGAACATCGACGGCGAGGCGCTGCTCTGGGCCTATCGCCGCCTCCTGATGCGCTCCGAGCACCGCCGCATCCTGATGGTGATCAGCGACGGCGCGCCGGTGGATGATTCCACGCTCTCGGTGAACCCCGGCAACTACCTGGAAAAACACCTGCGCGAGGTGATCCGCGACATCGAGGGCCGCGAGTTGGTCGAGTTGATCGCCATCGGCATCGGCCACGACGTGACCCGCTACTACCGCCGCGCCGTCACCATCGTGGACGCCGAGGAACTCGGCGGCACGATGCTGAAGAAGCTCACCGAGCTGTTCGACGAGGATTCCGACCTCGCCTGGCGCATGGCGGCGGCGGAGCGATCGGCGGTGGTGGTCTAGGGGCGCTGTCGTCCGCCGATTCGGTTCACACGGAGAACATGGCCACGGGACGTGATCGATGCAGTGCCCGGCATGTAGCAGGGAAAATGCCGTTGCGAACCGGTTCTGCGAAGGGTGCGGGGCTCCCTTCGTCGTTGCATGCCGTAAGTGCGGACATCGTAACTCGCCGGCCGCGAGCTTCTGCGGCGCCTGCGGTGAATTCCTCGGCCCAGTTCAGCGACCGCGCCACGCCGTCGCTCTCGACGAGGTCTCCGCCTGGGGCGAACTGAAGCAGGCGACGATCCTGTTCGCCGACGTGGTCAGTTCGACGGAGATCGTGGCAAATCTCACTGCCGAGCAAGCGATGGAGCGCCTGCGGCCGGCGATCGACGCAATGTGCGATGCGGTCAATCGCTTCGGAGGTACCATCGTCCGAACGCTTGGCGACGGCATCATGGCCCTCTTTGGCGCTCCGCAGGCGCAGGAGGGGCACGCGCTGCTGGCGTGCGAGGCCGCCATCTGGATGCAGGAGAAATTCGCGCTCTTCGACAACCAGATGCAAGTTCGCGTCGGGCTCCACTCAGGCGAGATCGTTGCCGATCCGCCGATGGTCGAACCGTTCAAGGAACGCGGCGCGCATGGCGTCGCCGTGCACATCGCGAACCGGGTTGCAGCACTCGCCGACCCTGCCGGGATCTGCCTGACCGAAGATTGCTATCGGCTGGTCCGCCCGTATTGCGACGTCACCTCGATCGGACGCCGCACATTGAGGGGCGTTTCCGAATCCCTCGAGATTTACACGCTGGTCGGGCTGAAGCCAGCGGTCGCGAGCGCGGCATTCCGGGGCGTCAACCTGACGCCGTTCCGCGGCCGCCAGCATGAAATCGACCTCCTCCGGCGAACCCTGCAGGAAACCGAGGACGGCGGAGCCCGCGTGGTCGGGATTGCGGGAGCGCCAGGAACGGGCAAGAGCCGGCTCACCTATGAGTTCACCGAATGGTGCCGGGGAAGATTGATCCCGGTGTTCGAAGCGCGCGCCCATCCCTATGGGCACGCGACGCCATTGCAGCCCGTGATGCAATTCTTGCGTTCGCTCTTTCTCTTCTCTCCTGGCGACGACGCAACGATCGCGCGGGATCGGATCGCCAGGCGCTTGCTGAGGGTAAATCCGACCTTCGCGGCTGATCTCGGCCTCGTCTACGAGTTCCTCGGCGTCTCCGACGATTCAGGCTCTGTGCCGCAACTCCTGTCCAAGACCCGGCACCAGAGGCTGCTGGATGTCGTGCGCGACCTGGTGAGACATGGCGGAACGGAGCTCTCGGTGACGGTCATCGAGGATCTCCACTGGCTCGACGAAATGAGCCACGGGTTCGTGAACATGCTGGTGGACGCCGTGTCGGGAACGAGGACGATGCTGATCCTGACTTATCGTTCCTCGTATGCCGCCGCATGGATGCAGCGGTCACACTTCCAGCAGGTTTCCCTGGCCGATCTCAGCCCGTCCGACAGCGAGGCGCTCTTGGATGGGCTGCTCGGCAAACGTGCCGGATTGCAGGACGTCCGCGACCGCGTTGCCGAGCGAAGCGCGGGCAATCCGTTCTTCGCGGAAGAACTCGTGCGCTCGCTCGTGCAGAGCGGCGTTCTCCAGGGGCAGCCGGGGGACTACGATGTCGGGAAGAACGGGACGACGGGGGCACTCCCGGCAACCGTCCAGGCCGTCATCGGGGCCCGCATAGACCACCTCAGCGAAACCGAGAGGGCGATCCTCCAGATCGCTGCGATCATCGGCAAGGACATTCCCGTGGATGTCGTCGCGGAGGTTGCGGGCGTTCCGATGAACGACGTTGCCACAATCCTGGACCGGCTTTGCGCCGCCGAACTCATCCAGTTCCACTCCGGGCCAGAGGGCTCTCTCTACGCTTTTCGTCATCCGTTGACGCAGGAGGTCGCCTACGGGACGCAACTGAAAGCGCGCCGGGGCGAACTCCATGCCCGCGTCGCCAAGGCGATGGAGCGTGTACACGGTGATCGGCTCGACGAGTTTGCCGGACTGCTCGCCTATCACTGCGAGCTGGCCGGGCAGTCCCTCGCCGCGGCCCGCTATGGTGCGCGCGCCGCCCAGTGGATCGGGATCACCAGTTCGGCACTCGCGATCAAGCAATGGCACAAGGTCAGACGGCTGCTGCAAGACGAGTCTGCGCGATCGGGAGACCGATCACCTCCGCATCATGGCGAGCAGCCAGATCTCCTGGCTCGGGTGGCGCGAGGGAATGACGACGGAACAAGCGCAGCCATTCATTGCAGAGGCACTGGGCTGGGCGCGGGAGGCCGATGACACGATGGTGCCGCTCCTGTTGTTCGTCGCGGCCCGCATCACCGGGGCGAGTGGCGGGCCGGCCGACGCCTACGTCGCCCATATCAAGCAGGCCTTGTCGCTGCTGAAGCCCGGCCAGAAGGCGGGACGGGCGGCCACGCTCCATGCCTCGCTCAGCCAGGCGTATGGCTGGGCCGGATTGCTGAGGGAGGCCCTTGCCGCGAACGACGCAGCTCTGCGCGAACTGTCCGAGGTCGATCGTTTCGACGACCGGTTCTTGGGCTATCGGGTCGAGCACTGGATCGCCAGCCTGCGCGGGCGTTTCCTGGCCCTGATGGGGCGCTTCGCGGAAGCGGAGCCGTGGTTGGAAGGGATACGGAACCTGGACCCAACCATGGTCGACCCGACCGTGCAGTTCATCGCCCATTTCGCGACGCTGGAGATCGCCTGCCATTTCCGGGGCGCCCGACTGGCCGCGGCCCATTCCCGGCGGGTGGCGGAGATCGCCGAACGGCATGGCAGCCCCTATTTGCGCGTCTTTGCCCTGATCAGCGCCGGCATGGCGAAGAGCGTTGTGCGGGATTATTCTGGAGCGCGATCGGATTTCGCCGCCGCATTGGACAGGGTACGCGTCGCCAGGGCCGCCGTCGATTTCGAGGCCGAGATCCTGGCGGGTCTCGCCGATTGCTACTACCGGCTGGAGGACCATCCGCAGGCGATCGCGGCTTCGGACGAATGCCTGAAGGTCGCACGCCTGCGAAATTCCCGGATGCCCGAATGTCGAGCGATGATCATCCGCGGAGCGACGATCGCCGCCCGACGCACGCGCGCGAGCAGGCCTGAGGCGGAGGGATGGTTTCTGCGCGCCGAACAGATGATCCGGCTCACCTCCGCCGAGATCTATGCGCCGCTGCTCGCCGAAGCACGGGCGCTACTGCTGGACACGGCCTGACTGGCCCGCCCGGACGAGGAGCGTGAACTCGCGCAGGCCGTAGCCCGCAACGAGTTCGGCCCGCCACCCGAACTCGCGCTCGCAATAGTCGATCCAGCGATCAGGCGCGACACGATATAGGCCCGACCGGAACGCGCCGCCGCCCGGTCGAGGGGCGAGGAAATTGACGGCAAACCCACGCCTGCTGCTCGCGTGCATCCCGCGCAGCGTCTCGGCGACGAAACACTCCCACACCGGCACCGGATGTTCGAGCATGACATTGAAGCCGCCGCTCGCGACCGAGTAGTCGGCGACGCGCGGACTGCGGTTCCCGACGCGGAAGCTGCCTTTCCCGCTGTACCGGCGGCGTCGCTTGGCGTGGCCGATCATCGCCTCCGACAGATCCACGCCAAGGTAATCCACATCCGTTTCGGGGTGACGCTGGGCGAGGAAATCCAGCAGCGCGCCATAGCCACAGCCAAGATCGTTCAGCGAAAACGCCCGCGCGAAGTCGCACACCTTCAGCAGTTTCGCGAAACGCAGCTGCTGGGTCAGCGCGCAAGTCCAGTCGACGCCAAGCGGGGTTGCGCCGTAACGTCCCGCGCGCTCGGAATAGTACCGAGCCGATGCTGTCGTGAACACAAGACAGGCTTGCCCCAGCGTCCGGCTGCATCGCGCCCGCGCTCCCTCTCCCGATCGCTCAGGACCGGGTTTGTCGGCGTGTCCGCGCCGGCGTCGGAGTCGGTGTCGTCGGCGCCCTTGCTTGCCTGCGCGACGTCTGGCGACGCGGCCTCGTCGGCAGCGATATCGTCAGATAGTCCTGATCCATGTAGAACAGCGGCCGGGCTTGCTGGCCGACCAGGATGCGCGGCCCGAGATTCCGATCCCTGCCGTCATGCGTCGTGAAATACACCGGCAAGGGCCGCGCCGCGCCGAGATTGCCGATCAGCGCGTTGACGATCCGCTCATCGCCGTTCTCGCCGGATTTGTCGGATTCCCATTTCGCAAAATCCTTCAGATTGGCGAGCCACTTGTTCTTGGTGCGGACATTCCAGAACCCTCCCAGATTCATCGCCGCGACGCTTGCGTGGAACGGCCGTCCCTTCTTGAAGATCCCGAACTCCCGCTGCAGCGCGGCAATCTCGTCGATCCCGCCGTTCCAGTCGTCTCCGGTCCCCTGCGTGGGAGCAAAGCGCAGGTTCATCAGTTCCAGGAAGCTGCCGATGAAAATGTCGTCCTCGCCCATTTTGATACCCATCGGCTCCACTCCTCCTGGACAGGGCCTTGTTTGCCCGGCTGAACCTGATCAAGATTACGCTAACATTACGACGATGCCGCGTGAAGAGGCGTGGCCGCTCAAGGGAACCGCCACGCCGCCTCGCGCTCGATCAGGTCCAGCAGACCGCGCACCTTGGGCGACAGCAGGCGGGCGCTCGGATACACCGCCTGAATGGGCTGCGCCGGGAGGGCGAACTCGCGCAGCACTTCGACGAGCGTTCCGGCCGCGAGCGCGTCGGCGGCCTGGTAGGACAGAACGCGGGCCAGTCCGCCGCCCGCCGTCGCATGGCCGATCGCGACGTCGTTGCTGTTGGAGACGTAGCGCGGCTCGACGCGGATCATGATCGGCGTCCCGTTGGAACCGGCGAAGCGCCAGGCGGGATCAGCGGAGAGGCCCGTGGAGGCGGCGAGGCTGTAGCGGGCAAGGTCGTCGGGGTGTCGCGGCGGCCCGCCGGACTCCGCGAGATAGCGCGGGCTTGCGACGACGATCCGCCGGGTCGCGCCGAAGCGCCGGACGATGAGGCCGGAATCGGGGAGTTCGCCGATACGGATCGCGACGTCGATGCCATCCTCGACCAGGTTGGCGAACCGATCCGACAGCAGCAGCTCCGCAGTAACCTCCGGAAACTCCTGCAAGTAGCGCGACAGAAGGGGGGCGACGTGCAGGCGGCCGAACATTAACGGCGCGCCAACCACCAGCCTCCCCCTCGGCTGCGCATCCGACTGCTGGGCGATGGTCTCGGCATCCCGCAAATCTGCGAGCACCCGGCGCACGCGGTCGAGGTAGCGCGCCCCGGCATCGGTCAGTCGGACGGCGCGGGTCGTGCGCTGGAGCAGGCGCACGCCGAGCTGCGCCTCGAGCCCAGCAACCAGCCGCGTGACCGCCGAGGGCGATAGCCCGAGCCGGCGAGCCGCGGGGGCGAAGCCCGATGCGTCGCATACCGCGACGAATGCGGTGATGGCCTCGATCCGGTCCATCGGCTATTGCAGCCGCAGCAATAATCAGTTGTCAACTTCGGCAATTCTCTCCGAACCCGACCGGAACCAGGTTATGCGCACAGCAAGGAGAGCAGCCCATGAACTCCACCACTATCCCCGAGCTCGCGCCCCCGCCGTCCAGCGACATCGCCTTCAGCGCCTCGATCAAAGCCGAACAGCACCGCCGGGGCGGCGTGCCGGCACACGTCCGGTTCGAGGCGCGGGGCGGCTTTCGCACCGTCCTGACGCCCGATCTCGTCGGCTTTCTCGCCGAGGTGGACACGGCCTATCTCGCCACTGCCAGCGCCGCCGGCCAGCCCTACGCGCAGCACCGCGGCGGCCCGAAGGGCTTCATCCGCGCCCTGGACGAACAGACCCTGGGCTTTGCGGATTTCGCCGGCAACCGGCAGTACATCACGGCTGGGAACCTGGCCGAGAACGAACGGGCCTTCCTGTTCCTGATGGACTACGCGCATCAGCGCCGCATCAAGCTTTGGGGCCGCGCCCACGTCGCGGACGACCCGGCCCTGATCGCCCGGCTGATGCCGCAGGGCTACCAGGCGCGCCCCGAGCGGGCCGTGCTGTTCACGGTGGAGGCGTGGGACAGCAACTGCCGCCAGCACATCCCACAAAAGCTCGACGCGGCGGATGTCGCGGCGGTGGTGCAGCGCCTGGAGTTGCGCGTCGCCGATCTCGAGGCGGAGAACGCCCGGCTGCGCTCGGCCGTTGTCCCGTCGGGGGCGTGAGGGCCAAGATCGCGGCGCCGCCCACATGCAAGCAGGAGGCGCCCATGACCGATACCGTAACGCTGCACGGGTATTTTCGTTCTTCCGCCGCTTTCCGGGTGCGGATCGCCCTCAACGTCAAGGGCATCGCCTACACCAGCGTCGCGCATCACCTACGCCGGGACGAACAGCGCGCGCCGGACTACCTTCGTCTCAATCCGCAGGGGCTGGTGCCGACGCTGGAGATCGACGGGCGGGTATTGCACCAGTCGCTTGCCATCATCGAGTATCTGGACGAGATGCGGCCCGGACCGAAGCTGCTGCCCCCGGATCCGACGGGCCGGGCGCGGGTGCGCGCGCTGGCGCAAATCCCCGCCTGCGACATCCATCCGATCGACAACCTGCGCGTGCTGCGATACCTGCGCGACCCGATGGGCCAGGATCAGGCGGCGGTGCAGCTCTGGTACAATCACTGGATCGTCGAGGGCTTCGCCGCGCTGGAGGCGATGCTGGCCGGGAGTGCTGAGACCGGGCGGTTCTGCCACGGCGACAGCCCCTCGCTGGCCGACGCGTGCCTCGTCCCGCAGGTGGTGAACTCCCGGAACTACCAGCTCGATCTCGCGCCTTACCCGACCGTGCGGCGCGTGTTCGATGCGGCGATGGCGCTTCCGGCTTTCGAGCGGGCGTTGCCGGCCAACCAGCCCGACGCGGAGTAGCCCCCATCTACGCATCGAGCCTCTGCGCCGGGACCCGCTCGACGGGGAAGGTCAGCGCCACCCGCGTGCCGATCCGTGCCGCCGTCTCGATGGTCAGCGCACCGCCATGCGCCTCCATCAAGACGCGCGCCAGGGACAACCCAAGGCCGATGCCGCGGCTGTTGCTCGGCGCGGGTTCCGGCACGCCTGCCATCGCCGCGAGTCCCGCGCCCTCGTCGGCGATCACCAGGGCCACGCCGTCCTCGTGCCGTTCGAGGGCGAGGTCGATCCAGTCCCCGTCGCGGGTGAACCGCGCCGCGTTGCCCAGCACGCGCAACAGGATCTGCGACAGCGCCCGGCGATCGGCGAGCAGGGTCAGTTCGAGCAGTTCCGGGGCCACGCGCCAGTGGCGTCGGCTCGGGTCGAGCGTCGCGGAGACGGCGGCGATCGCGTCCCGCAGCAATGGCCCCGCGACCAGCGGCTCGTCACGGATCACGCGGGTGTCCGCACCGGGAACCGCGCTGTCCTGCAGATCGTCGGCAAGGTTCAGAACCCGCGCGGTGACGGCGCCGATCGCCGCGGCATCGGCCGCCGTGGAGCCGCAATCCTGCGCGCGCAGCCGGTCGGTGTGGCCGAGCAAGGTCAGCGCGGTCTCGCGCAGCTCGGTCGCGGATAGGCGCAGGAGACGCGTGCTCGCGGCTTCAGCGGCGAGTGCGCGGTCCCGCTGCGCGGCGACCGCCCCCAAGGCGCGACGCTGGCCGCGTTGGCGCAACAGAAGCGCCGTCGTCGCTCCGCAGGAGAGCACGGCAAGGCCGGCGAGGAATAGCGTGATCGGTCCCATCCGCAGAGACTATGCTCTGTATTCAAACCGGAGGTTAACGCCGATCCAAATGTTGCACCCAGCAAAAAGGCCCGCCGAAGCGGGCCTTGGATGTCACGGCTTCGCGAGAAGCCGGATCAGCCGGCCGAAGCCGCGGCTCCGCGCTTGACCCGCGCCCGCAGGATCCGCCGCTTGATCACCCGTGCCTCTTCCGGCAACCGGCTGTTCGGGGTGCCGAGCAGGTAGGCGTCGATCCCGCCGTTGTGCTCCACGGTGCGAATTGCGCGGGTGGAGATGCGCATCCGCACACTGGCGCCCAGGATGTCGGACAGCAGCGAGGTCTCCTGCAGGTTGGGCAGGAAGCGGCGACGGGTCTTGTTGTTGGCGTGGCTGACGTTGTTGCCCGTCAGGACGCCCTTGCCCGTGATCTGGCAGCGGCGGGACATCGCAGGAGAACCTCGGTCCAAGGGGGAATACTGGGAGATCGGAGGCGGGGTTATGGCCAAATGGTCGCCGTAGGTCAAGGTCGCCCGCCGCGCGCCGCCGGTCAGGGCGCCGGATCGGCCATCCGCCGCAGATCGCCGGCGCGCACGCTGGCGATCGCGTTGTCCAGGATGCGGATGATCGCTTCCTCCTCCATGCTGCGGGCCAGCAGAGCGAGCGCGCCACCGAGCAGCGCGGAGGCGATTGCCAGCGAGCCGATATTCTGGCCCATCATGTATTCGATCGCCTTGTCGATCACCGCGCCCGCATGGCCGAGATCGGCCGGGAGCGGATCGGCGTGGTTCTCGCTCGTCATCCTGGCACTCTCCTTGTCAGTTCGCCGCAAGCTCGACTGCGCCCGACTGCTCCGCTTGCCGCGCCTGCTCCGCCTCCCCCGACTGCTCCGCCTGCAAGTTCCACATCCTTGCGTAACGGCCGCCGCGTGCCAGCAGCGCCGCGTGGGTGCCACGCTCGGCCACCCGACCGCCCTCGAGCACGATGATTTCGTCCGCATCGACCACGGTGGAGAGGCGATGCGCGATGACCAGCGTGGTGCGATGCCGCGCGACCGTGCGCAGGGCGGACTGGATGTCCTGCTCGGTGCGCGTGTCGAGCGCGCTCGTCGCCTCGTCGAGGATCAGGATGCGGGGATCCTTCAGCAGGGTGCGCGCGATGGCGACGCGCTGCTTCTCGCCGCCCGACAGCTTGAGGCCGCGCTCGCCGACCCGCGTGTCGTAGCCGTCCGGCAGATGCAGGACGAAGTCGTGCACCTGCGCCGCCCGCGCCGCCTGCTCGACCTCCGCCTGCGTCGCTCCCGGACGGCCGTAGGCGATGTTGTAGCGGATCGTGTCATTGAACAGCACCGTATCCTGCGGCACCACGCCGATCGCGGCGCGCAGGCTGTCCTGCGTCACGTCGCGGATGTCCTGCCCGTCGATCAGCACCCGTCCCTCGGTCGCGTCGTAGAAGCGGAACATCAGCCGGCCGATGGTGGACTTGCCCGCGCCGGTCGAGCCGACGATGGCGAGCTTGCTGCCGGCGCGAACCTCGAAGCTCACGCCCTTGAGGATCTCGCGGTCCGGCCGATAGCCGAAATGCACGCCGTCGAACGCGACGGAGCCGGCCGGACCGTCGGACAGGTGTGCCGCCAGCGCCACCGCGCCCGGCCGATCCGCGACCTCCTGGCCGACATGCATCAGGCGGAACATGGATTCCATATCGACCAGGCTCTGCTTGATCTCGCGATAGACGAAGCCGAGGAAATTGAGCGGCTGGTAGAGTTGCATGAGGTAGGTGTTCACCAGCACGAATTTTCCCACCGTCATCTCGCCGGCGCGCACCCCCTCGGCCGCCATCAGCATCACCGCCGCGAGCCCCAGCGCGATGATCGAGGCCTGCCCGAGATTGATCATGTTGAGCGACACCTGCGAGCGCACGGCGGCGCGCTCGTAGCGCGATAGCGCATCGTCGTAGCGCCGCGACTCGTGCGCCTCATTGCCGAAATACTTGACGGTCTCGTAATTGAGCAGGCTATCGACCGCCTTGGTCTGCGCCTCGGTGTCGCTGTCGTTCATGGTACGACGGATCCGCACGCGCATGTTGGTGAAGGAAAGCGTGAAGCCAAGATAGATCGCGACCGCGAGGAACGTGGCCAGCGCGAAGCGCCAGTCGAACATCGCCCACAGGATGGCCACGACCATCACCATCTCGAGCAGGGTCGGGATGATGTTGAACACCGCGAGCCGCAGCACGGACTGGATGCCGAGCTGTCCGCGCTCGATGACGCGCGACAGGCCGCCGGTCTGCCGGTCCATGTGGAAGCGCAGCGAGAGCCGGTGCAGATGCTCGAAGGTCTGCAGCGCCAGCTTGCGGGCGATGCGCTGCTGCACCGCGGCGAACACCGCGTCGCGCATCTCGGCGAAACCGGAGGAGGCGACCCGCAGCAGCCCGTACGCCACGATCAGCGCCGCCGGGATCACCACCAGCGTGGTCGGCCCTTTCGGCGAGAGCGCATCCACGGCGCGGCTGTAGACCACCGGCACGTAGACCGTCGCGACCTTGGCGAGCACCAGCAGCACGACGGAGACCAGCAGACGCACCCGCGCGGCCGGTTCGGCGCGGGGCCAGAGATAGGGGAGCAGCGAGGCGACGGTGTGCAGGCCGGATCGTTGCCGGCGCGCGGTTCCGGACGCATGAACCGAAGGCGTATAGGACATGAACCGCATGTGGCATGTCGCTTACCGATTGGAAAGGCGAGCGATGGAAAGATGGGGGGAAGCGTGCTGACCGGATACATGCGCCACGTGCGGGCCTGCCACAATGCCGTGCTGCCGGGCGAGCGGCTGGCGTTCCACATCGGCTCGTCGCCGGTGGGCTGGGTGGGCCGAAAGCTGGCGGACGCGCTCGCGGAGTTCCCTGGGGTCCGGCGGGGCGAGGCTGCCATCGTGCTGACGGACGGCGCGGCGCTGCCGGCGATCGCCCGCACGCTTTCGGCCAGGGGCTTCCATCGCTGGCGCGGCGAGGCGTTCGACGTGCGGGCGGACCCGGACGGGCCGGCGCTCGCGCGGATCGACCGGGGCGCCCTGCCCGCTTTCGGCATCGAGGCGGCTGGCGCGCATCTCAACGGCCTGGTGCGCCGGTCGGACGGGTCGCACCTATGGGTCGCCCGCCGGGCCGCCGACAAGGCGCTCGACCCCGGCAAGCTCGACCACATCACGGCGGGCGGCGTCCCGGCCGGGCTTACGCCCTGGCAGACGCTGATAAAGGAAGCCGAGGAGGAAGCCGCGATCCCGCCCGCCCTGGCGTCACGCGCCATCCCGGCCGCGCGGATCGTCTATGCGATGGAGCGGCCGGAAGGGCTGCGGCGGGACCGGATCCACTGCTACGACCTGGACTTGCCGCAGGATTTCATTCCGCAGGCGGCGGACGGCGAGGTGGAAAGCTTCGAACTCTGGCCGATCCACCGCGTGCTGGAGGCGGTGCGCGACACGGACGCGTTCAAGTTCAACGTGAACCTGGTGCTGATCGACCTTTTCCTCCGCATGGGCCTGATCGCCGGAGCGGAGGCGAGCGCGCTCAGGCGCGCGCTCGACCAGGATGAAGGCTGAATGGCCGGTTCGGCGGCCCGAGATCAGCTCTCGGGAGGTGCCGCGGCGATCGGGATCTCGCGCGCTTCCGGCTGGTCGCCGGTGCCCGGTGCGCCGCCGTCTTCCTCGTTGCCTTCGCCGTTGAGGCCGCCTTGCCCGTCCTCGCCGGCGTAGGGCCGGCGTTGCTGCTGCTGTTGGCCGTTTTGCGGTTGGCTCTGCTGCGCCGCCTGGTTCATCGCGTTCAGGATGCGGAAATAATGCTCGGCGTGCTGGAAATAGCCCTCCGCCATCACCCGGTCGCCGCCGCTGGTCGCGTCGCGGCCGAGCTGGAGGTATTTCTCGAACAGCTGCTGCGCCGTCCCGCGGATGCGCAGGTCAGGCCCGTTGCTGTCGAACACGTGGTTCCGGTTGAGCGGGACGCCGCCGCCGTGGTGCCGCAGCCCACCGCCGCCGCCGCCACCCCCGCCGCCGTCCGGTGATTCCGTCCACGCATACGTTTCATGTTCATTCGTCTGCCGTCGCGCTTTCCTGTTGTGGCCCAGCGCGGAGGGGCGGGGCGCATGTGCGCCGCGCGGTGTCCCCGGTGAAGGCTCATCCCATCGACGTTGGTGCTGGCGAGCGCCCTATCCCTCGGTCATGCCCAGAGGAGGACAGATCGACCGATTCGGCCAAGGCGCCTGGGATCCGCCGCAGTGCGACTATCCCTGCCGACCGAAAGCTAACCCCCCGACGCTGCCCTGCCAAACGGTTTTTTCAAGAGCGAGCCCCGCTTCGAGAACAAGCCCGGCTTCAAGAACAAGGCTGGCGCAGAACAAGTGCCCGCGGAATGCCGGCGAGGTCTGCGCGTGCCTCAAAGGCTAGGCCGGCGTCTCGCGCCAGCCCCGCCACGAATGCCCCCTGCCCTTCGCCCAGTTCCAGCACGGCCGCCCCGATCGAGCTCAGCAAATCCGGCAGGGTGGGAGTGATCCGGCGATAGGCGTCAAGGCCGTCCGGCCCGCCATCGAGGGCGCTCGCCGGCTCGTATTGCCGCACGTCCGGCATCAAGGTGGGGATCGCGGCGGCCTCGATGTAGGGGGGGTTGCACAGAATCAGGTCGAACCGTCCGACCAGCGACGCGGCCCAGTCCCCCACGAGGAAGGCGGCTCGCCCCGCCAGCCCGAGCGCCCGTGCGTTGTCGGCTGCGAGCCGCGCGGCGCCGAGGGCCACGTCCACCCCCACCCCGAAGGCGGCGGGAAACTCCGTCAGGGCCGCCAACAGCAGGCAGCCGGTGCCGGTGCCGAGATCGAGGATGGACGCCACCCCGCCCCGATCCGGAAACAGGGCCAGGGCGGCTTCCAGCAAGGTTTCGGTGTCCGCGCGGGGGATCAGGGTGGCGGGGGAGACGGCGAAGGGCAGGCTCCAGAACTCCCGCCGCCCGGTGATCAGCGCCAGCGGCTCATGCTCCGCGCGGCGGGCCAGCAGAGGCTCATAGAGCGCCATGTCCACCGGCCTCCGCGGATCGCCCAGCAGGGCCTCCTGGCTGGTCCCAAGCGCGTGGGCGAGCAGGAGCCGCGCCTCCAGCTGCGGCCGCTCGATGCCGGCGCCTTCCAGCACCGAGGCGCCGCGCCGCAGGGCCTCTGCACGGGAACAGATCATCGGAGCAGTCTGGCACGGCTCAAGCGAGAACCTGAACCGGGCGAGCGACGCGGTTCAGGACGGCTTGGACTGAAACACCTGCTCGGCGATGAGGTCGATGAACTTGAACAGCACCTCCACGGCGTAGCCGGCCAGAAACGCGAGGGCCGGCGTCGAGAGCGTGACCACGGTGGCGAGCTCGGCGGGCGATTTGGCGGCGGTGCCCCCAGGGCTCAGGAAGAACCCGATCGCCAAGCCCGACAGCGTGCCCAGCGCCACCCGAACCCTGGCGCTGCGGAGGAAGTAGGGATTGAGCAACCGGTCCCGCATACTGGTCAGATACAGCCGCAGAACGTAGGCCGTGGACCCCAGGAAGCCCATGAGCAACGGGATCAGGTAGCCGTTCAATACGGCGAGGAACCCGGCTGCGGTTTGGTCGGGGATTCCATCGGCCGGCGCATTTCCGAACGTCGCCACGTCCCACCAGAACGTGAGATCATGGTAGTCTCGGTCCATCTTCCCGCCAAGATCGCTCCTCTTATCGCAGATATGATATTGTTCCGTGGATTGGAAGACGACCAACTCGGTCTCCCGTCTAGAAGATAATTCCTTCCTGGTGTCTTCGCAATAGTGAATATACCCTCCATCTTGCCGTTTAATAGCTTTGGTTACTTCCTGAGACGCTATGATACTTTCGATCGCCTCTTTTTTCTCGGCGACCTGCGCGATGTTGGTCACGATCAGATTGCCCCAGTAGACATACGCCGCTACGAACGCGACGATGATCGTCGCCGCGACCGCGACCCCTTGGCCTCTCGCAATTGACCTGCTCAGATCTCTCGCCGGTACGCGGTACTCCGGGTAGGCCTTCTGCGGCGTCGAGAACGGCGGCCTTTTCTTCGCTACCCTCGCCGATCACCAGCGTCGTGAACGAGATGGTCGATCCCATCGCCGGATACGAACGGGAGTTCAGGTAGTCGCGGAATTCGAGAAGAAACTTGATGTCCCCGCCGCTCAGCAAACCGCCCTGATTGTGGACCCCGCGGATGCGAAAATACTCATTCAGGGCCGCGTCATAGTCCATATCCTTCGGCAACAGGGCCTGCGATCCCCCGCTCAAGAGGTCGTGGGGCGACCAGATACGAACTCCAGCAGCAGGCTGATCTCCGGGATGAGTATTTCCGGATCAATCGCCGATTTGGCGGCAGGAGGAGGGAGCGGGAGGGTTCTGTGCCATGTTGCGACTTCCGACCGTCTGAGCACGATCGTATCGAGTAGTCGTCCAAAGCGCAATCGGAATAGTTGCAATTGTGGGACGGTTCGCGGACGAGCTTGAGAGGGCGGGCTCGCCCTCACTCCTCCGCCGCCAGCCGCGCCGCCTGGTCCTCGGCGGTCAGCGCGTCGATGAACTCGTCGAGCTCGCCCTGCATGACGCGGTCGATCTTGTAGAGCGTCAGGTTGATCCGGTGGTCCGACACGCGGCCTTGGGGGAAATTGTAGGTGCGGATGCGCTCGCTGCGGTCGCCGGTGCCGACCTGGGACTTGCGGTCGGCGGCGCGCGTCGCGTGCAGGGCGGCGCGCTGCTGCTCGTAGAGGCGGGCGCGCAGGATCTTCATCGCCTTGGCGCGGTTCTTGTGCTGGCTCTTCTCCTCCTGCATCGCCACCACGATCCCGCTCGGCAGATGCGTGATCCGTACCGCGCTCTCGGTCTTGTTGACGTGCTGCCCGCCGGCGCCCGAGGCGCGATAGACGTCGATGCGCAGATCGCCCTCGTCCACCTCGACGTCCACCTCCTCGGCCTCGGGCAGCACGGCCACCGTGACCGTCGAGGTGTGGATGCGCCCCTGGCTCTCGGTGGCCGGCACGCGCTGGACGCGATGGACGCCCGATTCGTATTTCAGCCGGGCGAACACGTTTCGACCGGTGATTTCCGCGATGCCCTCCTTGAGCCCGCCCAGGCCGGTGTCGCCGTATTCCAGGATCTCGAAGCGCCAGCCGCGCAGGGCGGCGTATTTCTGGTACATGGCGAACAGCTCGGCGGCGAACAGCGCCGCCTCGTCGCCGCCGGCGGCCGGGCGCAGCTCCAGGATCGCGGACCGCTCGTCCGCCTCGTCGCGCGGCAGCAGCGCGATACGGATCTCGTGCTCCAGCCGCGGAATGCTGCTCCTTCAGCGCGCGCAGCTCGGTCTCGGCCAGCTCGCGCATCTCGGCATCCGCCAGCAGCGCCTCGGCCTCGGCCTGGGCGCGCTCCGCCTCGCGCAGCTCGCCGATGCGCGCGACGACCGGCTCGATCTCGGACAGCTCCTTCGAGGCGCGGACATAGTTCTCGCCGGAGATGCTCTCGCTCAGCATCGCGCGCAGCTCGTCGGCGCGGGCGGCGATGCGGTCGAGCTTGAGCGCGAGGTTCATCGCAGCCGTTCGATCACGCCAGGAACCGGGGCAGCTCCGCGAGCGCCACCTCCTGCTGCGCGCCCGAGGCCAGGTCCTTCACCTGTGCCACGCCGCGCGCCAGCTCGGCGTCGCCGAGAATCACCACGGCACGCGCGCCGCCGCGGTTGGCGCGCTCCATCCGGCGCTTGAGGTTGCCGCGATAGCCGATCTCCGCGCGGATGCCGGCGCGGCGCAGCGCCTGGAGCACGTCCACCGCGCCGCCTCAGCCGCCTCGCCCACCGGGATCACCGCGACCGGCGCCGGCGCGGCAGGCGGTTCGCGCAGCAGCATCGCCAGCCGCTCGATCCCCGCCGCCCAGCCGACCGCCGGGGTCGGCGGGCCGCCCATCTCGGCCACCAGCCCGTCATACCGCCCGCCGGCCAGCACGGTGCCCTGCGCGCCGAGCTTGCTCGGTGACGAACTCGAAGGCGGTGTGGCCGTAATAGTCGAGCCCGCGCACGATGCGCGGGTTTTCCCGGAACGGCACGCCGAAGCGACGCGAGATGCGCCTGGAGCTGCGCGTAGAAGGCGGCGGCCGGCTCGGTGAGGTACGGCTGGATGGTCGGCGCGTCGGCTACGATGCGCCGGTCGCCCTCGTCCTTGCTGTCGAGGATGCGCATCGGGTTGCGCTCCAGCCGGGCCAGGCTGTCCTCCGACAGCGCGCCCTGATGCGCGGTGAAATAGCCGACCAGCGCCTCGCGATAGGCCGCCCGGCTCTCGCGGTCGCCCAGCGTGTTCAGTTCCAGCACGGTTTCGTCCGCGACGCCGAGCGCCCGGAGGACATCCCAGCCGCAGGCGATCACCTCGGCGTCCGCCAGCGGCTCGGCGGGGCCGATCAGCTCGATGTCGATCTGGTGGAACTGCCGGTAGCGGCCCTTCTGCGGTCGCTCGTAGCGGAACATCGGCCCGGCACAGAACACTTTCTGCGGCAGCGACTGGGTGAGCCCGTTGCTGACCAGCGCGCGGCACACGCCGGCGGTGGCCTCGGGGCGCAAGGTCACGCTGTCGCCGCCGCGATCCTCGAAGCTGTACATCTCCTTCATCACCACGTCGGAGGTCTCGCCCAGGCTGCGCGAGAACACCCGCGTGTCCTCCAGGATCGGCGTCGCCCATTCGTCGAAGCCGTAGGTCGCGGCGATGCGGCGCGCGGTGTCGACGACGTGCTGATGGCGCCGCTGGTCCTCGCCGATCAGGTCCCGCATCCCGCGGACGGGCTGGAGATCGCTCATTCGTGCCCTCGCCGTGCGCCGGCCCGCCGTTCGTGCGTCCCATCATGCAGTCTGCCCGCCTTCGATCGCTTTTGCCGCCGAGTACATCGCGGCCTGAAGCTCCATCTAGGGCGGAACGCGACGATGATAAACGCCCGAAGCGACAGGGAAGCCCGACGCCGGGGAGCGGGCGGCGCGATCCGGCTATGCTATGATGATTTCCGATCAATGGCCGCCGTATCGCTCATGCCACCCGAAGCGCCGTCTCGCGACCTCGACGTCCTCGCGGGTGAACCCGTCTCCGAGGTGCTCCGCACGGTGCCGCTCGCCTTCGGCGTGAACGTCTTGAACGCCGGCGCGACCTGCTGGGTTCTGTCGCGCGTGCAGCCGCCCTGGCCCGGCCCCGCCTGCTGGCTCGGCGCGATCTGGCTGGTCGCGGCGGCCCGGCTTCTGCTGTGGCGGCTCGACCGGCGCGCCGCGCTCGCGCCCGACCCGCGCGGCGATCTCCGTGCTCGGTTCGCTCGCGTCGGGGCTGGCCTGGGGATCGGAGCCGCGATCCTGCTGCCCGAGTGGCCGGCCTACCAGCTGTTCGTCGCATTCGTGGTGGGCGGCATGTGCGCGGGCAGCGTCACCACCAGTGCCGCCCATTTCCCGACGCTGGCGAGCTTCGTGCTTGCCGCGACCCTGCCGCTGGCCGGCCGTTTCCTCGCCGATGGCGCCGGCCCCGATCTGGTGATGGGCGTCATGGGCCTGGTCTTCGCCGCCGCGCTGCTCGTCACCGGCCGGCGCTTCAGCCAGTCCTTCGGCGAGCGCGCGCTCTTGCAGTCGCGGCTGAACGAGGCCAACCGGATGCTGCGCGCGGAGATCGAGGAGCATCGGGCGACAGGCGAGTCGTTGCGCAAATCACAGAAGCTGGAGGCGATCGGCCGGCTGACGGCGGGCATCGCGCATGATTTCAACAATCTGCTGATGTCGATCGGCGGCAATGTCGAACTGCTGCGCAACCGCTCGGACGGCCCCGAGACGGCCAGGAGGCTCGAGGCGATGCGGGGCGCGGTCGAGCGGGGCTCGCTATTGACCCGCCAGCTCCTCGCCTTCGGGCGACGGCAGCAGCTGACGCCGCAGATCGTCGATCCGAACGTCGTGCTGCACGACACGGTCCGGCTGCTGGGCAGTATGCTGGGAAGCCGGATCAAGGTCGTTCTCCAGCCGGGCGAGCAGGTCTGGGCCGTGTTCGTCGATCCCGGCCAGATCGAGCACGCGGTCCTGAACCTCGCACTCAATGCGCGGGACGCGATGCCCGATGGCGGGACCGTCACGATCGGGACCGCGAACCGGCTGACCGTGCCGCCGGAGGTCGCGGCCGATCTGGCACCGGGCGACTATGTCGAGCTATCGGTGGCCGACACCGGCGCGGGGATGGCGGCGGACGTCCTCGCGCGCGCCGTGGAGCCGTTCTACACCACCAAGGAACCCGGCCAGGGATCCGGCCTCGGGCTGAGCCAGGTCTACGGCATCGCCCGGCAATCCGGCGGGGCGATGCGGATCGAGAGCGAAGCCGGGCGGCGGCACGATCGTCCGGCTCTACCTGCCGCGGGCCGGCTGATCTACTGAAGTGGATCGAGATCACCGGACGACAGGGATGCTAAATATTCGTTTTCGCCACCGGCAGGTCGGCGACATCCGCGGTGGGACTGGCAGCGGGAATTCGTCCACCGGCACCGACGCCGGGCGCACCACCGGCCAGTCCAGCTTCCATTTCGGATCCCGCAAGGTCGTCGCCTGTACAGCCAGCTTCTCGTAGGTGTTCCAATCCTTGCTGGCGAAGTTGAACATTTCCGCAATGTTAGCGAATTGGCGGGGCCGCAGTCGCATTCGCAGCGGATATGCCGAAGATTGCCGGTAATGTCCTCGCCCCCATTCTTAACCCAGAATTGAAACCACCCGCCTAGCTCCGCGGCGCGGGCCTTTCCCGCAAGTCCGAGCGCCTTGTGGTGCACCGGCTTGAACTCGCTGACGATGGCGGCGAGTTCAGTCAAGCGCGCCCCTGACGGCATCGAAGCTGCAGGGATTGTGGGCGCCAGAACGACCCGCCGGCCGCCGCGAACAGCGCATGTTGCGTTTGCGTGCGTCAGCGTCCGCTCAGCTCCCTGCGACCAGGTGCGGCGGTCCATCCCACCGATCGTGCGGGCACCAGCATTGTACTGTCCCGCCTCGGTCTCGCAACTGAGTTCGGAACGAAGGTGCAGTCGCTTGCCAGCGCCGGCGGCGACTGGCGGCGTGAAGCTGCCGCAATCGGACGTGTACGCGCCGAAGTCGCTCGGGATGTCCATGTCGACGAACACCCCGTAGATCGCGGCGACGCGCGTTGGCACCTGCGCGGCGAGGAATTTAGGTCAGCTCGGCCGCCCGGCGGCCGTGACCGCCCGCGGTGCAGGCGTGGTCCAGCGGCGCCGTGCACGCGGTTGCGCGGGCCGCCGCCTTGGATTTGTTTTCCGGCTTCGCCTCGGTGGTCTTCACGAACTCGTCGAGCGAGCCCTTCTTGGCGTCCGGGGCCTTGCACGTCGCGTCAGGCAGGCAGGCCGCGCGCGAGTTGTCCGGCGCCACCGGATTGCTGTGACGCTATGCGCGACCTCGTGTGCCAGCAGCCACATCCCGCCGGGCTCGCGTGGCCGGTACTCCGTGGCGCCAAACACGATGTCCCGCCCCACCGTGTAGGCACGTGCCCCGACGGCAGCGGCCGAGCGCGAAGGCCTGTGCATCGTCGTGAATGCGGAGGTCGGCGAAGCTGCGGCCGAACCGCGCGCTCCAGAAACGTGCGCGTGGGGCCGATCCAGGGCGCGGCCCGGAGCGGCAAGTGTCGCGTGGACCATGCCCGGCGCGTGCGTCCCCCGCTCGTGGCGGCCCGGCAGACTTGGTCTGCACCGTCGCGAGCTCGTCGGCTTGGCAGTCGGCACATTTGCGGCTGATCTGCGGTGCCGCGGGAGCGATGGAGGCCCCCCGGCAGGGCGTGCACGCATCACCCGGTCAGCGACGCGGTCCGCCTCATGCTCGAGAGGATCATCGACCCCTCCGATCACGAGCTTCGGCTGTATGGCATCCGGCAACGAGTGCGGCCGGTCGGGCGGGAACACGGGGATCTCGCCGAAATCCCATGATCTGACGCTTTGGAGCCCATGTTCCGGTTCGATGGCGCCGTGGCCGAGTCGACGGGCCGCAAGCATCGTATCGCTGGTGGGCCAGGTGTTTGGTCGAACTTGCGGCGGTCCTTGTCTGCTGCTTCGCGGCCTTCGGGGCAAGCATGGCCGTACCACCTGTCGGCGATGGGAAAGGCGAGAGACGAACCTGCCGTCGACACTAGCCTCATCTCGCCGAGAGACAAGCGATCAATTTCGATGCGACGATATTCGTGCCTCGATAGACCACAATTCGACCCGCGACCGATCTCGCGCCGGGTGCTTGGATGATCTCGGGGTCGCGCCTACTCCGCCGCGACCTTCTCGGCTTGCGCGGCGGCCTTCAGCGCGGCTGCCTTGGCTTCGACCAGCTCGACGATGTGCTCGACCATGCTGGCCTGGTCGATGGTGTGGTCGGTCTTGCCGGCCGCGTAGACCATGTGGCGGCCGTTGCCGCCGCCGGTCAGGCCGATATCGGTCATCAGGGCCTCGCCGGGGCCGTTCACCACGCAGCCGATGATCGACAGCGTGAGCGGCGTCTCGATGTGGCCGAGCCGGTCCTCGAGGGTCCGCACCGTCTCGATCACGTTGAAGCCCTGCCGCGCGCAGGACGGGCAGGAGATCACCTTCACGCCGCGATGGCGGATGCCGAGGGTCTTGAGCAGGTCCCAGCCGACGCGCACCTCCTCCTCCGGCTCGTCCGAAAGCGAGACGCGCAGTGTGTCGCCGATCCCCGCCCAGAGCAGCGAGCCGAGCCCGACGGCGGACTTCACCGTGCCCATCCGCCGGCCGCCCGCCTCGGTGATGCCGATATGCAGCGGATGGTCGCAGACCTCGGCGAGCTGCTGGTAGGCGGCGACCGCGAGGAACACGTCCGACGCCTTCACGCTGATCTTGAACTCGTGGAAATCGTGGTCCTGTAGGATCTTGGCGTGTTCCAGTGCGGATTCGACCAGCGCCTCGGGGTTGGGCTCGCCGTATTTCTCCAGCAGGTGCTTCTCGAGCGAACCGGCGTTCACGCCGATCCGCATGGAGCAGCCGTGGTCGCGCGCCGCCTTGACGACCTCGCGCACCCGCTCCTGGCTGCCGATGTTGCCGGGGTTGATCCGCAGGCACGCGGCACCGCTCTCGGCCGCCTCGATCGCCCGCTTGTAGTGGAAATGGATGTCGGCCACGACCGGCACGCTCACCTGGCGGACGATGTCCTTCAGCGCCAGCGCGCTCTCCTGGTCGGGGCAGGAGACGCGGACGATATCGACGCCCGCTGCTTCCGCCCGCCTGATTTGCGCGACCGTGCCGGCGACGTCGGTGGTCAGCGTGTTGGTCATGGTCTGCACCGTGACCGGCGCGTCGCCGCCCACCGGGACGGATCCCACATGGATGCGCCGGGAGACGCGGCGGGTGATCTGCTGATATGGGCGATAGTTCATACGGTGGCGGCTCCGGGTTATTCGGACGCTTGCGCAGGCTTGGCCCAAGGGGACGAGCCTGACAATGGGGTTTCCAGCGGCGCTTCGCTACTGCGAGGGGGGATTGCGCGTCGCCGCGGGCTGGGCCGGGGGAGCCTGGCCACCGATTGAGGGTGGGGTGACGGCGGCGGCCTGCATCTGGGTCGGCAGCTTGCCGTCCTTGATCGTGTCGGCGTCCAGCGGGAGATCGCGCCGGACGGCGCCCGCGCCGCCCAGCGCCGGGGCCACGACCCCGTCGACGAGCACCTCCGTGCCTCCCGCGTTGCCAGTCGTCAGCAGCAGGTTCGCCCGGACCGGCACCGGCCAGGTCTCCCCGGCCCGCAGGATCCGGTTCAGGAGCACCTGGCCGCCACGGTCCCGCACCTGCAACCAGCTGTCGGCGCGGGCGCGCAGCACGATCCTCGGCTCGTCGGGGTTCGCCGGGGCGGCGGTCGGATTTGCTGGCAAGGCGAGCGGCGGCATCGGCATCGCGGCGGCGGCGGAGCTGGGCGGCACGGAAGGCATTTCCGGCAGCGGCTCGGGCTTCGCGGCCACGGCGACCGGGGGCGCCGGCACGGCCGCCGGGGGCGGCGGCAGAGGGATCGCTTGCTGGGCAAGCGGCGCCAGCCGCTCCGGCACCGGCTGGACGACCTCGGCGGGCAGCTTTCCCTCACCCGAGAGCCGATACCAGCCGACATAGGCGCCAACGGCGAGGATCGCCGCCAGCAGCACCGCCGCACCGGCCGGCACGCCACGATCGGGCACCGGGATGGGGAAATCGAGCTCGGTCCTTCGACTGACCTCGGTGGTGCCGGCCTTGAACCGGCGTGCCAGCTCGTTGGCGTCCAGACCGAGTGCAACAGCATACGTGCGAAGAAAGCCCAGCGCGTAGGCGGCGGCCGGAAGGTCGCGTACCTGCCCGGCTTCGAGCGCCTCCAGGAACGCCAGCCGGATGCGCAACCAAGTGGCCACGGCGGGCAGCTCCCAGCCCAGCCGCTCGCGTGCGGCGCGTAGCTCCGCGCCAACCCGCGCCGGGCCCGACGCCGGATCGCCGTCCGGGCTGACGTCCAAGCTGCCGGACCGCTCCTTCACCGGAATTGACCTGCGATTTTGCAGCACGGTGACACCGACCCGTAGAACCATCGGTTAAGATTGAGCCGTCCAGCCAATGGACGGCCGCATCTAAGCCGAGTGCCTGAGCTTTGCCAACGGGCATTGCCCGGTGTGGTTGCACTCGGCCGCCGAATAGCGCCGCGTGTTGCACACCCGCCAGCCCGATGTGGCGCATCGGTCACAGCGGCAACTCCCGCTCGCGCGCCCAGGACGCGATCGCCTCACGCAGGCTGGCCTCGCCAACCGCGTTGCGCCGGACCGAGGCCAGCAGGTGGCGGAATTCCGCGAGGTCCAGCTCCGAGAGCATCGCCTTGACGGGCAGGATGCCCGGCGCCGGCATCGACAAGGTCGGAAAACCCAGCCCGACGAGCACCAGCGCCTCGATCGGGCGCGAAGCGGCCTCGCCGCACAGCGACACGGGAACCTCCGCCGCCCGCGCGGCGACGAGCAGTTGTTCGAGCAGGTCGAGCACCGGGGCCGACAGCAGGTCGTAGCGGCCGGACAGCGCCGGATTGCCGCGATCGGCGGCGAACAGGAATTGCAGCAGGTCGTTCGAGCCAACCGAGATGAAATCCGCTTCGCGCAGCAGCGCCGGGAGCTGCCACATCAGCGCCGGCACCTCGAGCATGGTCCCGATGGCCAGCCGCTCCGGCGCGGGGCGAACCCGCCTCGCCTCCGCTTCCATGAGCGCGCGGGCGGCGCGGAACTCGGCGACGGTCGCCACCATCGGGAACATCACCGACAGCTTCCGTCCGCCCGCCGCCAGCAGCAGCGCGCGCATCTGCCGGCGCAGCAGGGCGGGACGGTCGAGCCCGATCCGCAGGCTGCGCCAGCCCATCGCCGGGTTCTCCTCCTCCGGCACCGCGGCGCCGGGCAGCAGCTTGTCGCCACCCAAGTCGAGCGTGCGGAACAGCACCGGCCGGTCGCCCGCCGCATCGAGCACGCGCGCATAGATCGCCGCCTGGTCCGCGGTGTCGGCGATCGCGCCACGCGCCAGCATGGCGATCTCGGTGCGGAACAGCCCGATCCCCTCGGCGCCGGTGATGTCGAGCTGGTCGAGCTCCAGGCTCAACCCGACATTCAGCATCAGCCGGACCTTCTCGCCGTCGGCCGTGACGGCCGGCTTGTCGCGCAGCACCGCCCATCCGGCCTGCATCGCGGTCCGCGCCTCCAGGGCACGGAGGTAGACCTGCTTCACGTCGCTCTCGGGGCGCAGGATCAGCTGGCTCTCGTCGGAATCCAGCACCGCCTCGTCCTCGGGCTCGGCGGCGTCGACTACCCCCCGTGCGCCGCCCAAGGTCGGCAGGCCGAGTGCCCTTGCCATGATGGCAGCGTGCCCGGCAGGGCTGCCCTCCTCGATCACCACCCCGGCGATGCCGCGCGCGTGCCAGTCGAGCAGTTCCGCCGGGCCGAGGCGGCGGGCCAGCAGGATCGCGCCGGGGACCACCGGCGAAACCACGGCGTTGCCGTCGAGCTCGGAGAGCAGCCGGCCGGCCAGATCCTCGAGGTCCGACAGGCGCTCACGCAGGTAGGGGTCGGCGATGCGGCGCATCCGGTCGCGCAGCTCGCTCGCGACGCGCTGCACGGCGGCTTCGGCCGACAGGCCGCCGCGGATCACCGCGCCTACCCGGCGCAGCCAGCCGGCATCGGCCGCGATCAGGCGGTATGCCTCCAGAACCTCGCGCGGGGCGTCGCCATCCGGCATCCGGGCGGCGATCAGCTCGTCGAGCCGACGCTGCATCCGGTCGGCCGCCTGGTGCAGCCGGTCGAGCTCGGCATCCGGATCGTCGGCCAGGAGCCGTCGTGCGACAAAGCGCCGCCCGTGCAACACGACCGGGCCGATGACGATGCCGGGGGCCAGCGTCTTGCCGGTGAAAACCCGCGGAATCGTCGACGCCACGCCCTCCTCGGCCCCGTCGGAGGCGCCGGAGGTCGCGAGCACCTCGGCCAGCAGCATGGCCACCGTCTCCAGCACCTCCACCTCGTCGTCGTCGTAATTCCGAGGCGACCGGTTCTGCACCGTCAGAACCCCCACCGTCCGATCGGCACGACGCAGCGGCACGGCGACCAGCGACGCGTAAGGCTCCTCGCCGGTCTCGGGACGGTAGGCGAAGGCGGGGTGGTTCTGCGCGTCGGGGAGGTTCATCACCGAGCCGGTCGCGGCGCACAGGCCGACGATCCCCTCGCCCACCCGCAGTCGCGTCCGGCCGATCGCGTCGGGATTGAGCCCGCAGGTCGCGGCGAGCTCCAGTAGGTCGCCAGGACGCATGGCGTAGACCGAGCAGACCTCGGCCACCATCTCGCCTGCGACCACGTCCACCAGGTCGCCGAGCGGCGCGGCGCCGCGTGCCATGATCACGCGCAGACGGGCGAGCAGCCGGCGGGGCGCGGACATGCGGTCAGCCCGTGCCGCTGGGCGGCCCCGCGGCGAGGGCCGCGATCCGATCGCGGCCCATCAGCGCGGCGACTGCCTGCGCGACCAGATCGGCGATGATCGCCGCGACTGGCTGCTCCACGCTCACCATGCCGACCGACTGGCCGGCCATCACCGACCCGGTCTCCACCTCGCCGTCGATCACCGCGCGACGTAAGGAGCCCGCCCAGAAATGCTCGATCGCGAGCTGGGCCGCTTCCTTGGTAAGCTCGCCCGACTGGAAACGGCGCAGCGTCTCCGCCTGATGGTCAAGAAAAAGCCTGGTGCCCTCATTGGCGAGACCGCGTACCGGGATCACTGGGAAGCGCGCGTCGAGCTGCACCGACGGCAGCGCGTCGCGCGCGGCCGCCCGGATGAAAGCCTGCTTGAAGCGCGGGTGGGCGATCGACTCGGTCGCGGCGGCAAACATGGTGCCGAGCTGGGCGCCGGACGCGCCCATTTCCAGAAAAGCGAGAATCGCCTCGCCGCGCCCAAGGCCGCCGGCGACGAACACCGGCACGTCCCGGACATGCGGCAGCACCTCCTGGGCGAGCACGGTCAGGCTCACCGGCCCGATATGGCCGCCCGCCTCGGAGCCCTCGATCACCAGCGCGTCGACCCCCGACCGGAGCAGCCGGCGGGCGAGCACCAGCGCGGGGGCGAACGCGATTAATTTGGCGCCGCCGTCCTTCACCGCGCGCACCGCGCCCCCCGGCGGGATGCCGCCGGCCAGCACGATGTGCCCGACCCTGCCCTCCAGGCACACCCGGATCAGATCGTCGAGCTCGGGGTGCATGGTGATCAGGTTGACGCCGAACGGCCGGTCGGTCAGCGCCTGGGTGGCGGCGATCTCGGCGGCGAGCTGGCTTGGATCCATCGAGCCGCAGGCGATCACCCCGAAGCCGCCGGCATTCGAGATCGCCGACACCAGATGGCGCTCGCTGACCCAGCTCATCGCCCCGCCCATGATGGCGACGTCACAGCCGAGGAAGGCCGTGCCGCGCGACCAGAGCCGATCGAGCTCGGCCCGCGCGAGGCCGCGTCCGGCGTCTGGTGGGGTGATGTCAGGCGCCATCGAGACCGTAGGCGGTGTGCAGCGCGCGCACCGCCAGTTCCGTGTAGTCGGCCGCGATCAGCACGCTGATCTTGATCTCGCTGGTCGAGATCACCTGGATGTTGATGGCCTTGTCCGCCAATGCCTGGAACATCGTGTTCGCCACCCCGGCGTGGCTGCGCATCCCGACGCCGACCACGCTGATCTTGGCGACGTTCGGGTCCGCCAGGATCTCGGCATAGCCCAGCTGCGGCTGCACGTCGGCCAGGGTCGCACGCGCGCGCGGCAGGTCGGCGGTGCCGACGGTGAAGGTCATGTCGGTCATGCCGTCGGCCGAGATGTTCTGCACGATCATGTCGACGTTCACATTGTGCGCCGCCAGCGCACCGAACATCGCCGCGGCGATGCCCGGCCGGTCCGGCACCCGGCGGACGGTGATCTTCGCCTCGTCGCGGGAATAGGCGATCCCGGACACGATTTCCTTTTCCACGATCTCGTCCTCGTCCACCACGAGGGTGCCCGGCGCGTCCGCGAAGCTGGACAGCACCTGCACGCGCACCCTCTCGTTCATCGCCAGCTCGACGCTGCGGGTCTGCAGCACCTTGGCGCCCACCGAGGCCAGTTCGAGCATCTCCTCGTAGCTTATCTTATCGAGTTTTCGCGCCTTCGGGACAATGCGCGGATCGGTGGTGTAGACGCCGTCCACGTCGGTATAGATGTCGCACCGTTCGGCTTTCAGCGCCGCGGCGAGAGCGACGGCAGAGGTGTCCGAGCCGCCGCGGCCCAAGGTCGTCACCCGGTTGTCCGGGCCGAGGCCCTGGAAGCCGGCGACCACCGGCACCTGGCCGGACTGCATCCGGCGGATGAGCTCGGCGCCCTCGATGTCCGCGATGCGCGCCTTGCCGTGTGCGCCGTCGGTGCGGATCGGTACCTGCCAGCCCTGCCAGGAGCGCGCGTCCACCCCCGCGTGCTGCAGCGCGATCGCCAGCAGACCGGTGGTGATCTGCTCGCCGGTCGCGACCACTGTATCGTATTCCCGCGCGTCGTGCAGCGGCGACAACTCCTGACACCAGCCGACCAGCCGGTTGGTGGCGCCCGACATGGCGGAGACCACGACGGCGACCTCGTTGCCGGCCTCGACCTCCCGCCTGACCCGGCCGGCCGCGTTGCGGATGCGGTCGAGGTCGCCCATCGACGTGCCGCCGAACTTCATCACGATGCGGGCCATGATCCTCGAGCCGTGCTTTTTCCCGGCATCGGTGGACTGTCCCTCCGTGGATGGATTGCGCACCGGCCGGCGGGCGCACACATACTTGCCCCTCCAAGGAGCGGCAACCATGCAGGTGGGCGACGCTGAAGCGAGCGGGACGCGCAACGCCTCGCCGGACGAGGTGGCGCGGTTCGACGCGCTGGCCTCAAGCTGGTGGGATCCCGACGGGCCGATGCGGCCGCTGCATCGGATGAATCCGCTGCGGATCGGCTGGATCGGCGACCGGATCGCCGCCCGTTTCGCGGATCCGGCGCCGTGCGGCTGCTCGATGTCGGCTGCGGCGCCGGCCTCGCCGCCGAGGCGTTGGCGCGGCGGGGCTACGACGTGCTCGGCATCGACGCGGCGGGCGAGCCGATCGAGGCGGCCATCGCCCACGCGGAGGGCGAGGAATTGCGCCTGGCGTATCGTGTAGGGGAAGCGGAGGAACTGGCGGGGGGGCGGTTTGCCGTGATCACCGCGCTCGAGGTGATCGAGCACGTGCCCGACCCGGCCCGCTTCGTGGCGATGCTCGCCGATCTGCTCGAACCTGGCGGCCTGCTGTTCCTCTCGACCTTGAACCGCACGGCGGCCGCCTTCCTCACGGCCAAGCTCGGCGCCGAATACGTCCTCCGCTGGCTGCCGCGCGGCACGCATGACTGGCGCAAATTCGTCCGCCCGGCAGAGCTCGGCGCGATGCTGCGCCGCGCTGGACTGCGGGTAAGCGACATCGCTGGGATGGTGATGGACCCGGCTTCCGGGCGGTGGCGGACCAGTCGAGATCTGTCGGTGAACTATATCGTGGCCGCAGAGGGCTGAAGCCGACGTCTTACGCCATCACACTCCGTCTCGATGACACCATCGCGTCCCGTATCGAAGAGATGTGGCGGGCATTGGACGCATCCGCTCGCCCGATCCGTCCGATCTATCCACCCCATCTGACCCTGGCGATCTATCAGGACGACATCGCGACAGACGGTCTACTTGCCGCCCTGCCCGCTTTGGCGGAGGCGTGGGAGCCCGTTCCGATCGTGGTGGCGGGCTACGGGGTCTTTCCCGCCAGCGGCGTGGTATCGGCGGCACCCATCGTGACCAGCATCCTCCTCGATCGGCACGCCCGAATACATGCTGCCCTGGCCGACCTGCGCTGTCGGCCCGACTACCGGCCGGGGTTGTGGATGCCGCATGTCACCTTGACGGAGGGCGGCCATCCGTCACCTGCCGACGCGCTGCGGGTGATCACGCCGCTCTGGACAGGGCCGATTTCCGGACGAGGCGACCGGCTGGAGCTGGTGCGTTTCCCTCCGGTGGACGTGCTGTGGAGCCGTGCTCTGGGCTGATGCCGCAATTGCCTATCCGTCCGCGCGCGGCACCCAAGGGATCTGTGAGACCTCGATCCCGTCCTCGGCCAGCGCCTCGGCCTGCTCCGGCGTCGCCTCGCCGTAGATGCCGCGCTTCTCGCTCTCGCCGCGATGGATCTTCCGCGCCTCGTCGGCGAACTGCCCGCCCACGTAGTCGCAGTTCTTCTCCACCTCCGAGCGCATCCGCTGCAGCATGGCAAAGACCTGCGCCGGCATCGGGCCGGCCGTGGCTTTGGGCGCCGCCGCCGACGCACTGGCGGGCGGCGGGCTCGTCGGCTCGGCGAGCGGAGGCACCGCGCGGCCCTTCTTCGGCACGGCCGGCGCCATCAGCGCCCGCTCGACCTTGATGTCCCCGCATTCGGGGCACTCGACCAGCCCGCGGGCGGCCTGCTTCCCGAATGCGGCGCTGTCCTTGAACCAGCCGTCGAACTCGTGGTCCTGGCTGCACCGCAACTGGTAGTGGATCATTCCCTAACCTGCTGATACCGATCTCAAGCTTCGAGATGCCGGAGCTTGGCACTCTTCGCAAGCGAGTGCCACTATCTTGCGCAACTGCCCCCTATCACGCGGCCCGCAGCAGCGCGTCCAACTTGCCCGCCCGATCCAGCGCCTCCAGGTCGTCGCAGCCGCCGACATGCTCGCCGCCCACGAAGATCTGCGGGACCGTGGTGCGGCCACCGGATCGGCGGACCGATTCGACACGCTGGGCCGTCCCGTTGGGGGCGTCGATCTCACGATAGGCGGCGCCCTTCTGGTCCAGGATGCGCTTGGCGCGCGCGCAGTAGCCGCACCAGGGCTGGGTGTAGATCTCGATCTCGGGCATCGTCATCTCCTCAACCTGAGCCATTTCGGGATTTTTTGCCTGGCCCGCAAGTCCTGAGCCGGTCCGGGTTGCTGTCGCCGTGCGGCGGGGCAAGACTGCCGCGCCGACATGGATCACGCCCGCCGTGGAAGGAAAACCGATGCTCCAGCCGCCGCCGGCCCGGCCGGGAATGCGCGAGGACGAGGTCGACACCCCCGCCCTGCTGATCGACCTCGACGCGTTCGAGGCCAATCTCGACGCGATGGCGGGCCTGCTCGCGCCGACCGGCGCGAAGCTGCGGGCCCACGCCAAGACGCATAAATCGCCGGTGATCGCGCATCTGCAGATGGCGCGCGGCGCGGTCGGGCAGTGCGTGCAGAAGGTCGCCGAGGCGGAGGCGCTCGCCTGGGGCGGCGTGCCGGACATCCTGGTCAGCAACGAGGTGGTGGGTGCCGCCAAGCTCGCTCGGCTGGCGGCGCTGGCGCCGATCGCCCGGGTCGCGGTCTGCGCCGACGACGCGGCGCAGGTGCGGGCGATCGAGGGCGCGGCGGCCGACGCCGGGTCGCGGCTGTCGGTGCTGGTGGAGATCGACGTCGGCGCCGGCCGCTGCGGCGTGGCACCCGGGCCGGACGCGGTGGCGCTGGCCAAGCATGATCGCCGCGCTCGCGCCACCTGATCTTCGGCGGGCTGCAGGCCTATCAGGGCAGCGCCCAGCACATGCGCACGCCGGCCGGAGCGCCAGGCGCTGATCGCGGCGGCGGTCGAGGGCACCGCGGCGCACCGTGGAGCAGTTGCGCCAGCAGGGCCTGGATTGCCCGATCGTCGGCGGCGGCGGCACCGGCACGTTCGCGCTGGAAGCCGGGTCGGGCGTCTACACCGAGATCCAGGCCGGCAGCTATGTCTTCATGGACGCCGACTACGCCCGCAACCTGGACGCGACGGGCGCGCCGGTCGCCACCTTCCGCCACGCGCTGTTCGTGCTGGCCACCGTGATGAGCGCGCCGCGGCCGGGGATCGCGGTGCTCGATGCCGGGCTCAAGGCGCTGGCGGTGGATTCCGGCCTGCCGCTGGTCTGGCAGCCGGCCGGAGATCGCGCTATGCCGGCGCCTCGGACGAGCACGGCAAGCTCACCGTCGCGTCCGGGACGCGACAGCGCCCGAAGCTCGGCGAGAAGCTGCGCCTGGTGCCCGGCCATTGCGACCCGACGGTGGACCGCTACGACTGGTATGTCGGCGTCCGTCGCGGCCGGGTGGAGTGCCTGTGGCCGATCGCGGCGCGCGGCGGCATGAGCTGAGCCCCGTGGCGGATCGGGCGGCGATCACTTCGCCATCGCCGCGAGCAACGGAGCGGCGGTCCGGGCGGCCGGGCGCCGCCAGCCCGTAGACGCCGCGCTCCCCGTTCAAAGGAACGAAGCGATCGGTGATACCGAGCACCGTCTCCGCGCCGCCCAGATAGAGAAACCCGTCCGGCGGCATCTGCTGGGCGATCGCTTCCAGCACGCGACGCTTGGTCGGCTGGTCGAAATAGATCAGCACGTTGCGGCAGAACACGATGTCGAACCGGCCGAGCGGCCGCAGATCGGCCAGCAGGTTCCACTCGCGGAACTGCACGCGCTCGCGCAGGGCGTCGGTGATCGCGCCAGCCGCGTCGCCTCCTTGCGGAAGTGCTTCACCAGCATCTGCATCGGCAGGCCGCGCTGGATCTCGAACTGGTTGTAGAGGCCGGCGCGCGCGCGGGCGACCTGCTCGCCCGACAGATCGGTGCCGACGATCTCCACGCGCCGGTCGCCGAGCTGCGCGCGGCATTCGGCGGCGATCATCGCGAGCGAATAGGCCTCCTGACCCGAGGAGCTCGCTGCGGACCAGATCCGCAGCGCGGCCCCCGTCGGCCGCGCCGCCAGCAGCTCGCGGCAAGGCACGCGCGCGGAAGTGCACGAACGGCTTCTCGTCGCGGAAGAAGAAGCTTTCGTTGGTCGTCATCGCCTCGACGACCGCATGGGCCAGCGTCTCGTTGCCGGGACGGCGGACGCGGTCGGCCAGTGCATCGAGGTCGCGGAGCGCCTCAGTCTTGAGGATCGGCGCCAGGCGCACTTCGAGCAGTAGAGCTTGTCCGGCCCGATCACCAGGCCGGAACGAGCCTTGAGCAGTGCTGCAAGGATCTCGAACGCTGCCGGGTTCATGCCGACCGCGCTCATGCCAACTGCGCTCATGCCAACTGCGCTCATGCCTGGGCCGTCCGCAGGATCTCGAGCACGCGCGGGCCGATCCGCGGCAGGGGCAGGACGGCGTGGCAGAGACCGGCCTGGGCGATGGCGCCGGGCATCCCCCAGACCACGCTGGTCGCCTCGTCCTGCGCGATGGCCCCGCCGCCCGCGTCCACCACCTGGCGCGTGCCGGCCAGGCCGTCGTGACCCATGCCGGTCAGCATCACGGTCAGCACGCGCCCGCCGCACGCCTCGGCCGCGCTGCGCAGCATCGGATCGACCGAGGGCCGGCAGAAATTCTCCGGCGGCTCCGACGAGAGCTCGGCGTGAAGCGCCGCGCCGCTGCTCCTGACCAGCAGATGCCGGTCGCCGGGTGCCAGATAGATCCGGCCGGGCTGCAGGCGTTCGCCCTCCTGCGCCTCGGCGCACGGCATCCCGCCCAGCCGGGTGATGTGCTCGGCGAGGATCGGCATGAAGGTCGCCGGCATGTGCTGCGTCAGCACCACCGGCAGCCGCACGTCCCGCCCCAGCGCCTCCACCAAGGTGAACAGCGCCTGCGGACCGCCGGTCGAGCTGCCGACAGCGACGAGCCGGGGTGCGACGCGCGGCGCCGGGCGAAGGGCTGGGCGGCGTCCCGCCGCGTGCCGGCAGCGACGCGCGGCGGCGCAGGCGGGCCAGGCCCTTCACCTTGGCGACCAGCTCGCGGCGGAACGTGTCGTCGGCGATCGCCGAGGTGCCGGGCTTCGGCACGTAGTCGGCGGCGCCGAGCCGGAGTGCGCCGGATGGCGATGTCGGCGCCGCGCGTGGTCAGGGTCGAGGCCATCACCACGCGCACCGCCGGGATCCGCCTGCAGCAGCAGCGGCAGCGCCGCCATGCCGTCCATCACCGGCATCTCGATGTCGAGCACCACGACGTCGACCGGCTGCGCGACGCAGCTCCTCGACCGCGAGCTTGCCGTTGGCGACGCGCGCCACCACGCGGATCGCCGGATCGGCCTCCAGCATTCGTGCGAGTGCCGCGCGGATCACGGCGGATTCGTCGCAGATCATCACGCGCGCGGGCGGCGGCGCGTCCGTCTCAGGCCGCTTGTGTTCCACGAGCGTGCTCACAGCAAGCCGACCTGGGCCAGCTTGCCGAGCAGGATCTCCTCGTCGAACGGCTTCATGACGTATTCCTGGGCGCCGCTCTCGATCGCCTTCTCGATGAAGTCCATGTCGGTCTCGGTGGTGCAGAACACCACCGGCGGGTTCTCCGCGCCGAACTCCGCGCGCACCGCCTTGAGGAACTCGAGCCCGTTCATCACCGGCATGTTCCAGTCGAGCAGCACGCAGTCGGGCAGCCGGCGATGGCACGCCTCCAGCGCCTTCTGGCCGTCCTCGGCCTCCTCCACGGCGAAGCCATTGGCCTCGAGGATGCGCCGCGCGACCTTGCGCACGACGCGGCTGTCGTCCACCACCAGGCAGGTACGTGACATGGCCCCGCTCAACTCCCTTCCCCGATCGCCAGCAGCCGCGCGACGTCGAGCACCAGCAGGAGCCGGCCCTCGAGCCGGTAGATGCCGTTGCTGAACTCCGCCCATGGCGGCGGCAAGGTCGGCGGATTGCGCTCGAACGCGCTCGCCTTGAGCGTCATCACCTCGGCGACCTGGTCGACCAGCAGCGCGTAGAGTTCGCCGCCCTGCTCGGCCACCACCGACATGCACGCCGCACCCGCCGGTGCCGGCGGCAGGCAGAGGCGGCGACGCAGATCGACCGCGGTGACGATGCGTCCGCGCAGGTTGAGGCTGCCGGCGATCTCCGGCGGCGCCAGCGGGATCCGCGTGATCACCTGCTCGCCCAGCACGTCGCGCACCCCGAGCACGGGGATGCCGCAAAGCTGGTCGGCGACGGTCAAGGTCACGAGGACCTGCTCGTCGCTCTCGGCTTCGGCGGCTCCGTTCGCACGAGCTGGCCTGTCCAGCAGATCCATCGTCATTGCTCGCTCCCTTGGTTCAGGCGCGCGCGGTGCAAGTGCCCGCGGTTCCAGCGTCCGAGTTTCAAGCGTCGGCCGGCTCGGCGACGCAGCGCCGCAGCGCGACGGTCAGCGCGTCGCGATCGGACTTGCCGACGAACCCGGTGAAGCCGGCGGCGCGGGCAGCCTCCATCGCGCGCGGCTCCTCGCGGGCCGACAACGCCAGCATCGGCAGGCCGGACCAGGCGCCATCGCCGCGCACCGCCCGGGCAAAGGCCAGCCCGTCCATGTCCGGCATCTCGATGTCGGACACGATGGCGTCGAACACGACGCCGGCGTCGCGCAGCTTGAGGGCCGCGGCCGCGCTCGCCGTGGCAGTCACCCGATAGCCGGCCGCCGAAAGCCAAGGGACGAGCAGCTGGCGCAGGAAGTCGCTGTCGTCCACCAGCAGGATGCGTCGCTGCGCCGCAGCGCCCGGACGGCCGCCGAACCAGTCGCGCCAGGCCCGTGACAGCCAGTAGGCGGTGTCGATCACATCGGTCGCGTGCCCCGCCACGACGGCGCTGCCCAGCAGGCCGGGACGCGTGGCGGACAGCTCGATGTCGAGCCGCTCCTCGACCACGTCGACGATCTCGTCCACCAGCAGCCCCATGCTGCGCTCGCCGTCGGCGAACACCAGCACGGGATGACGCTCGCGCTGCTCGTCGACGCTGCCCGAGACCGGCACCAGCGGCATCAGCCTACCGCGGTACTGGGTGACCAGCGCGCCGGCCGAGGCCTCGATCCGCTCGCGCGGGATGTCCTCGAGCCGCGCCACCAGCCCGAGCGGCACCGCGAAGGGCTGCTGGCCGCCAGCGCGGAAGATGAGGATCGCCGTGCGGTCCTCCGGTACGGTGCGCGCCCGCGGCGGCCGGCATGGCGGCCCGGTGCTCGCCGCCGCCGATCGCGGTGGCGCGGGCGATCCCGTTCGGATCGAGGATCATGATGACCGACCCGTCGCCCAGGATCGTGTTGCCGCTGAACATCGTGATGTGACGCAGGATCGGAGCCACCGGCTTGACCACGATCTCTTCGGTGTCGAACACCTGGTCGACCATGATGCCGAGCATCGTCGCGCCGACCTGCGCGACGACGATGTAAGCGCCCGCGTCGGCCGCCTCGGCCGCAGCAGCTGACCCGACCGCCTCGGGCGCCGGTCGGAGCCGCAGCAGCTCGTTGAGGTTGACCAGCGGCAGCAGCCGGTCGCGCAGCCGCAGCACGGGCGTCGCGTTGATCCGCTCGATCACCGCCCCCGAGCCGCCGCCGGCGCGCACCAACTCGACGACGCTGAGCTGCGGGATGGCGAAACGCTCGCCGCCAGCCTCGACGATCAGGGCGGAGACGATTGCGAGGGTCAGCGGGATCTTGATAGTGAAGGTGCTGCCGGCGCCGGCCATGCTCTTGAGGTCGATGGTGCCGCCGATCCGCTCGATGTTGGTCTTCACCACGTCCATGCCGACACCGCGCCCCGAGACGGCCGTGACCTGTGCCGCGGTGGAGAAGCCCGCCCGGAAGATGAAGCGCTGGATCTGGCTCTCGCTCATCCCGGCAAGCTCGGCCTCGGTGGCCAATCCGTTGGCGATCGCCTTGGCGCGGATGCGCTCCACCGCGAGACCGCGCCCGTCATCGGCGATCTCGATGATGATGTGACCGCCCTCGTGGTACGCCTTGAGGCTGATCCGGCCGGTCTCCGGCTTGCCCGCAGCACGGCGCTCGGCAGGGAGTTCCAGCCCGTGATCGCCGCTGTTGCGCACCATGTGCGTCAGCGGATCCTTGATGAGTTCGAGCACCTGCCGGTCGAGCTCGGTGTCCTGGCCGTGCATGGTGAGGTCGATCTTCTTGTCGAGATCGCGCGCGAGGTCGCGCACCAATCTCGGCAGCTTGTTCCACGCGTTGCCGATCGGCTGCATCCGCGTCTTCATCACGCCCTCCTGCAGGTCCGACGTGATCTGCGAGAGGCGCTGCAGCGGCACGGTGAAGGCGCTGTCTTCCTGGGTGCGGGCGAGCTGCAGGAGCTGATTGCGGGTCAGCACCAGCTCGCTCACCAGGGTCATCAGGTCTTCGAGCACGTCCACCGCGACCCGGATGGTCTGCGCGACCGGCTCGGCGGCAGAGGGCGGGGTTTCCGCGGGCAGGTGCGCCGGCGCCGGCTCGCTGGCGTGGAATGGCGAGGACGCAAGACGCGATGCCGTCCCAGTCGTCGGTTCGGCCGGACCCTCCGCGACCTCGTCGAGTGCCGCGATGAGCGGGGCGTCGTCGCCGCCCGGCTCGCCGCCGGTGGCGCCCAGCCCGGTGACGATCGCCTTGATGCGGTCGAGCGCCCGCAGGATCAGGCTGACGATGTCGGGCGTGACCGTCAGGACGCCATCCCGCACGCGGCCGAGCACGCTCTCGCCGGCGTGCGCCACGCGCTCCAGCCGGGGCAGGCCGAGGAAGCCGCAGGTGCCCTTGATCGTGTGTACGAGGCGGAAGATCTGCGACAGCGTTTCCCGATCATCGGGTGTCCGCTCCAGCTTGAGCAGGGCGACATCCAGTTCGGCCAGGCTTTCGTTGGTCTCGGTGAGGAATTCGGCGAGGAGATCGTCCATGTCAGGCTCCGCTCGTCCGCCACATCAGCGGGCGGGGCCATCCTGGCCCGCCGCCGGCGAACAAACGGTAAAGGCGCCCGTCAGGGCGGCGGGGCGAGGGCCAGCAGCAGGGGCGGCGGCGTGCCCGCGGGCGATCCGACCGGCATCAGCAGCGATGCGCGCAGCCCGCTCCGACGCGCGATCAGCGCGGTCAGCGGCGCCTGCAGGGAGCGCGCGGTGGTGATCGCCTGCCACGCCGCCTCCTCGTCGGCAAGGCAGGTGGCGAGCCCGGCCGGCCAGGACGCGCGCGGGCCCGCGATGGTGACCAGCACGTCCGCGTTCGCCGACCCGGCCATCGAGAGCCGGCCGTTGCCGGCCAGCCCCTCCGCCGCGAGAAGCAGCGAGTTCAGCGCCAGTCGCGCTCCGGCCGGGGCGAACACGGTCGCCGGATCGAGGCCCGAGAGATCGACGCTGACCCGCCGGCCGACCGACAGCCCCTCGGCCAGCTCCTGGAAGCCGTCCACGTCCAGCGGACCGGCGTCGCCGCCCCAGGCCGCCCGGAGCAGCCGCAGCCGGCGACCCAGCGCGGCCGCGGACTCGGCCGCCACGGCCAGCGCCTCGCCGCGGTCCTGCTCGTCCTCTGCCGCCAGCTCGGTCGCCCCCATCAGGGATCCGAGCGGACCGCTAAGGTCGTGGCAGAGCCGGGCGCACAGGAGCTCGGCCAGATGCAGTGGATCTTGCATGACGCGGCGCTGCCCCTCTATTCCGCTGAAGATCAAATTAGCGACCGTTTCTCGTCAGAATCACGATGCGATTACGCGCAAAACCGCCGGTCGGTCGAGCGTCGAACTCTATCCGTAACAAAAACACGCAGTTGCCTGCATGAACCGGGGCCTTTCGACATGACAATGTCCGCGATCGAACCCGGGCAGTTCGTCCGTCACCCGGATCGGCCGGATTGGGGTCTCGGCCAAGTGCAGTCGGCCATCGGGGACCGCATCACGGTGAATTTCGAGAACGTCGGTAAAGTTTTGGTGAACGCCGGGGTGGTCCAGCTCGTAGTGCTCGATGGGCCGACCGAGGAGTGATCATCCGCCGAGTGATCATCCGGGGAGCCAGCGCCCCAGCCGGCCGACCTGGCGACTGGCCCTTGAAGCGGAGCCCGGAATGGCGCACCTGAAGTAGGAGCTGGGAGTGCCATAGCCTGTGATAATCGACGCGCCATGATCGACCCGTTCGGCCGGTCCATCACATACCTCCGCGTATCGGTCACCGATCGATGCGACCTTCGCTGCGTCTATTGCATGGCGGAGGACATGACCTTCCTGCCGAAGGCGGAGGTCCTGTCCCTGGAGGAGCTTGACCGGGTATGTAGCGCATTCATCCGGCTCGGCACCAAGAAGATCCGCATCACTGGCGGCGAGCCATTGGTTCGGCGTGACGTGATGACCCTGTTCGGCTCGCTCGGCCGGCGGATCGGCACGGGCCTGGACGAACTCACCGTCACGACCAATGGCACGCAGCTTGCCAAGCACGCGGTCGCGCTCCGTGAGGCCGGGGTGCGCCGGGTGAACGTCTCGCTCGACACGCTGGACGGAGCGAAATTCAAGGCGATCACGCGACTAGGGCGGATGGAGCAGACGCTCGACGGCATCTTTGCCGCGAAGGCCGCGGGGCTGGCGGTCAAGATCAACGCGGTGGCGATGAAGGGCGTGAACGAGGACGAGTTCGACGCAATGCTCGCCTGGTGTGGCGAGCACGGCTTCGATCTCTGCCTGATCGAGACCATGCCGATGGGCGACATCGCCGGCGACCGGACGGACCAGTACCTGCCCCTCTCGATCGTGCGCGGTCGCTTGCGCAAGCACTGGCGCCTGACCGAGACCGACTATCGGACAGGCGGTCCGGCCCGCTACTTCACGGTGGAGGAGACCGGGCGGCGGATTGGCTTCATCACCCCGATGACCCACAATTTCTGCGAGAGCTGCAACCGGGTGCGGCTGACATGCACGGGCACCCTCTACATGTGTCTCGGCCAGGATGACCAGGCCGACTTGCGCCGCGTGATGCGGTCCGGCGACTCCGACGACGCACTCGAGGCCGCGATCCTGGAGGCCATCGGGCGCAAGCCCAAGGGGCACGACTTCATCATTGACCGCCGCCAGGAGCGCCCGGCGGTCGCGCGCCACATGAGCGTTACCGGCGGCTGAGCAACCCCGGTCGGCCGCCGGATGCTGCGACCCGGCGACCGACGTGGAACGCGACTCAGTAGGTGCGGGGCTGCACCACGACTGTCCCACCGGGAGGCGGCGGAGCGGGTTGCTGCACGACGACCGGCGACGGCGCGGCGACTGCCGGCGGAGGCGGGTTGTACGTGCAGGCAGCGAGCGAGAGCACCGCAAGCGTCGCACCGATCAATGCGCGTGCCGAGAGACCCATCATGTTTTCCTCTGCCCTTCCCGAAAGATGAACCGGAAGCGGTTCGATCGACTTCTACGCGCGCAACGGTCCAGAGTTTCACGGCCGTGCTGGAGAGCAGCCTCAGTTCGCCCCAGGATGTGACCGCAGAGCATCGGCCAGGCTGGTGCGCGCGCTGCCCGGCCGGAGTGGCTGGGGCTGCCCAGGTCCGGGCGCCCAACCGGTCAGCATCGCCAGCCGCAGGGTCACGGGAACCCGGCCGGTCTCAATTGGCAAGCTCGACAGCGCGAGGGGGAACAGGGCCCGACCCGGCACCCGACGGTCGCGCAGCCGGATCGCGCTGGTCTCGCCCGCCGCGCGCAGGTCGCGCAGCAGCGCAAGGGGATCGGCGTAGAGCAGCCGAATCTCCTCCAAATCCGCCACCGGCAACGCGAAGCCCGCGCGCTGCAGCAGGCCGGCGCAGTCGCGAAGCTCCGGGAAGGGGGAGACGCGCGGGGCGGCACCGCCGGTCAGCGCGGCCTCCGCCTCGGTCAACGCGCGGCGCAGTTCGGCCAAGGTGCCGAGCGCCGGCAGACTCGCCAACAGCAGCCCGTCGGGGCGCAGGGCCTGGCGGAGCTGGATGAGCGCGCCGGGCAGGTCGTTCACCCAATGCAGTGCCAGGCTGGCGACCACGAGGTCGAAGCTCGCCGGCGCGAAGGGCAGCCATTCCTCGTCCGCCGCCACCGCCGGGCCGCCGTTGCCGGCCGCCATCGCCGGCGAGAGATCGCAGCTCACGACCGCCATCCCACGCGCACGCAGCAGCGGCGCGACCACGCCACGGCCGCCGACATCCAGCGCGTGCGTGAAATGCCGCGTCATGTCGTCCAAGCGGTCGACCAGCCGCTCCGCCGCGTCCCGCAGCACGACGGATACCTCCGCAACCGTCGCCGCCGCCCGGTCCCGGTGCAATCGGACGGCGCGCCGGTCGAACACCTGCATCGGATCGCTCATGCCGGCGATGTGCGCGCCATGCACCCGCTTTCCAAGCCCTTTCCCCACGCGTTCGTTGCCAACGCTCGGCGCGCGTGCCTACCCTCCCGCCCGAACGCGCCGAGGGCATCATCATGAAGCGGATCGACGCACACACACTGCACGGCTGGATCGAGGATGGCCATGAGCTCGCGATCCTGGACGCGCGCGAGGAGGGCGAATTCGGCACTGGCCACCTGTTTTGGGCGGTGCCCTGCCCGCTGTCGAAGTGCGAGCTGCGGGCCCGCGGATTGCTGCCGTGCCCCGGCGTGCGGATCGCCTGCGTCGATGACGGACGGGGCGTCGCGGAGCGGCTGGCCGCCTATCTCGAAGGAATCGGTTTTACCGATGTCGCGGTCCTCGACGGCGGCACGGTAGCGTGGGCAAGTGCCGGATACGTGCTGTTCAGCGGCGTGAATGTGCCCTCCAAGGCGTTCGGCGAGTGGGTGGAGCACCATTTCGGCACCGAGAGCGTCGATGCGCCCGAGCTGAAGTCCTGGATCGCCAGCAGGCGCGACATGGTGGTGCTCGACAGCCGCACGGCGGAAGAGTTCACCCGCATGTCGATCCCCACCGGGATCAGCGTGCCGGGCGGCGAGCTCGCCTACCGCGTCGGCGACCTTGCCCCCGACCCGAAGACGCTCATCGTGGTGAACTGCGCCGGGCGGACCCGCAGCATCCTGGGCGCCGAGAGCCTGCG
Organism: uncultured Alphaproteobacteria bacterium; assembly: GCA_963799825.1. Taxonomy (GTDB): domain Bacteria; phylum Pseudomonadota; class Alphaproteobacteria; order Acetobacterales; family Acetobacteraceae; genus JAFKFI01. The sequence goes on along the minus strand of CAWCYL010000004.1, from coordinate 37,957 downwards.
TCGCGCCGGGGTGCCGAACAAGGTTGTGGCGCTGCGCAACGGCACGATGGGCTGGGAGCTGGCCGGGCTGCGCTGCGAGCGGGGCCGCACGGAACGCTACGCCCCCGGCACGCCGAAATCCGCGCCGCTCGCGCTGGGCCGGGCCAAGGCCTTCGCCGAGCAATCCGGCGTCGGCGTGATCGGGGCGATCGACCTCGCGCGCTTCGAGGACGACCCGGACCGGACGCTGTACGTTCTCGACGTGCGCGATCCGGCCGAATTCCGCGCCGGCCACCGGCCCGGCAGCCGCAGCGCGCCGGGCGGCCAGCTGGTCCAGGCGACCGACCAGTGGATCGCGGTCCGCGGCGCCAGGATCGTGCTGCTGGATGATACCGGCGTGCGGGCCCGCATGTCCGCCGCGTGGCTCCGACAGATGGGACATCGCGACGTGTTCGTCGTGGAGGGCGGCCTCGAGGAGGTGCGCGAGTCGGGCACCGCCATCGTTCCGGTGCCCGAGCTGCGCGCCGTTGCGCCGACGATCGACGTGCTCGGCCTCACGCATCAGCTGGATGCCGGCGATCGGACCGTGGTGGTCGATCTCGGCCGCAGTATCGACTATCGCGAGGGCCACATCCCCGGTGCGCATTGGGGCATCCGCACCCGATTGGATCAGTTGCGTGGGTTGCTCGCGGGCGCGCGCCACGTCGTGCTCACCTCGCCCGACGGCGTGTTGGCGCGACTGGCCGTGCATGAGGTTCGCGGGCTCACCGACGCGGAGATCCGCGTGCTGGAGGGCGGCACGGATGCATGGCACGCCTTCGGCCGTCCGCTGGTGAAGGACAAGACCAACCCGCCCGACGAGGCGTGCGTGGATTTCTACCTGCGTCCCTACGACCGCAACAGCGGCGTCGAACAGGCGATGCAGGCATATCTGTCCTGGGAGATCGACCTCGTGCGCGAGATCGGGCGGGACGGCACCATTCGTTTCGGAGTGGGCGACGCTGCCTGACGGGTTTCGCCTGATCGCCGCCGCGCGCGATTTCGGGCGGGCGGCGCTCGACGTCCTGCTGCCGCCCACCTGCGTCACCTGCGACGTGCCGGTCGACGCACCGGGACGGCTTTGCGCGGATTGCTTCGGCCGCACCGGCTTCGTGACCGAACCCTGCTGCGCCCGCTGCGGGGTGCCGTTCTCCCACCCGGCGCAAGGCGGCCCCGACCGGCTCTGCCCGACCTGCTGGCTGCGGCCGCCCGGCTTCGACCGCGCCCGCGCCGCGCTGCGCTACGACGCGCAAGCCCGCCGGATGATCCTGCCGCTCAAATATTCCGACCGGACCGAGCTGGCCGTGGTGCTCGCGGTGCACATGGCCCGCGCGGGAGCCGCGCTGCTGCGAGATGCGGAGGTGCTCGTCCCGGTGCCGCTGCACCGCGCCCGGCTGTTCCGCCGACGCTATAATCAGGCCGCGCTGCTGGCCTTCGCGGTCGGCCGCGCCGCCCGGCTTCCGGTGATCCCCGACGGATTGCGCCGGCTCCGCGCGACCGCATCGCTCGGAGCCAAGACGGCCACGGAGCGGGCTGCGGAGGTGAACGACGCCTTCGCGGTCCGACCGCGGCGGACCACGCATGTCGCCGGCCGGCGGATCCTGCTGATCGACGACGTGCTGACTTCCGGCGCCACCGCGAACGCCTGCGCCGCCGCGCTCAGGGACGCCGGTGCGATCGGCGTCGACGTGCTGGTCGCCGCCCGGGTGCCCGACCCGCGGCTCGCATGAAGGCCGGCGAAGCTACAGAATGGGTCCGTTTGGCTCGCGGCCCAGCAGCACCTGCCCGATCGGCTCGAAATTGGCGAGCCGCGCCTGGATCTGCTGGCTTACCGTGTGCAGGTCGCGGAAGCGGCGCTCGAGGGCGCTGCCGATGAAGATCCCGTCCGTACCGGCAGCCTTGTAGGCGTAATCCCCGACCTCCGCCGCGGTCTGCAAGGCATGGATCGCCGCGAGCCGCACCCGGGCACGTGTCGCGAGGCCAAGCGGCTCCGACGGGTCGGCCATTGCCCAGGCTTCCCCGAGAGCCTCGGCGAGGAAGGCGCGCGCCGCCGCGAGTCGCGCCTCGGTCTGAGCGAGCTGCAACTGCACGACGGGATTTTGCGCCATCGGGGCGATGCCGCGCGGGGTCTTGCTGGACGCCACGGCGACGAACGCGTCGAGCATGGCGCGCGCGATGCCGAGTGCCACAGCGGCGCAGCCGACCGAGTAAAGCCCCATCTGGCTGAAGCTGTACAGCTTGCCCGGCGTGCGGACCGCGCGCATGTCCTCGCGCGTGGCGCTGAATTCCTCGGGCACGAACACATCCTCGACGACGTAGCTGCTGCTCGCCGTGCCGCGCAGGCCCATGACGTCCCAATCGTCGATGATGCGCGCGCGATCGGCCGGGAACAGCAGCGAGCGGATGAGAGGACGCCCGGACGGGTGAGGCCGCAGCGTTCCGTCCGGCTCGCGCACCTGGCAATGCGCGCCCATCCACGCCGCGTGACGGCAGCCCGACGCGAAGTGCCAGGTTCCGCTCACCCGGTAGCCACCAGGCACGGCGCTGGCGATCGGCGGGCCTGGCGGGCCCCAGGCAACTGTCGCGCGCGGATCGCCGAACACCTCCCGCGCCGCCGCGGGTTCCATGAACGCCGCGAGCAGCGAGCTGCTGCACCCCACGAACACGCACCAGCCGGTCGAGCCGTCATGCCGGCTGATTTCTTCGATCGCCCGCGCGTAGTCGACAGGATGCACCTCGTCGCCGCCGAAGGCACGCGGCAGCAACATGCGGAACAGCCGCGCCTCGTGCAGCGCGTCGAGCACCGGGGACGTCAGGCGCCCAGCGCGCTCGATCGCGTCGGCCTCGGCGGCGATGATCGGCGCGACGTCGCGTGCCTGTCCGACGACATCTGGCCGGGAGATCTGGTCCATGCTGCGCCCCGCGGCAGTGATGCGGGCAATTAGCGGCGCACCGGCCGGGGGCTGTCAACGCGGGCAGTTCTCTCCCTCCCCGGAGGGAGAGGGGACTGATCAGTGCCCGGCATGGCTCCCGGAGAAATCCGGCGCCGCGAGGCCCGACGCTTCGAGCTGCGCCACCAGCGCCCCCTTCAGCCGTTCCAGTCCCGCCGCGTCCTTCGCCTCGGCGCGTGCCACCAGCACGGCCTGGGTGTTGGAGGCGCGCAGCAGCCACCAGCCGTCGTCGGTCAGCACGCGCACCCCGTCGATGTCCGCGATCTTGGCACCCGCCGCCTTGAGCCTTGCGGCGACCTCCTCGATCACCTGGAACTTGCGCGTGTCGTCGCAGTCGAAGCGCAGCTCGGGCGTATTGACGACGTGCGGCAGCGCGTCGCGCACCGCCGAGAGCGCGCCGTCCATGCGCGCGACGATGCCGAGCAGGCGCACCGCGGCGTAGAGCGCGTCGTCGAAGCCGTACCAGCGGTCGGCGAAGAAGATGTGGCCCGACATCTCGCCGGCGAGCGGCGAGCCGATCTCGGCCATCTTCGCCTTGATGAGGCTGTGGCCGGTCTTGCACATCAGCGGCTTGCCACCAGCCCGCGCGATCTCGTCGAACAGCACCTGGCTGGCCTTCACGTCCGCGACGATCGTGGCACCCGGAAACTCGCGCAGCACGTCGCGCGCCAGCACGACCATCAGCTGGTCGCCGAACATGATCTGTCCCTTGTCGTCCACCACGCCGATGCGATCCGCGTCGCCGTCGAGCGCGATGCCGAGATCGGCCTTCTGCGCGTGAACCTCGGTGATGAGCTGTTCGAGGTTCTTCGCCACCGTCGGATCGGGATGGTGCGCCGGAAAATGCCCGTCGATCGCGGCGTTGAGGACGAAGTGCTCGCCCGGCAGGCCCGCGACGAGCTGCTGCAGCACCTCGCCCGCAGCACCATTGCCGTTGTCCCAGACCACCTTCAGCAGCCGGTCGCCGCCGTCCCAGTCGGAGGCGAGGCGGGCGACGTAGTTGTGCGTCACGTCCACCGCGCGGTCGGAGCCGGCGGCCTCCGGCACCACGACGCCGCTCGCCGCCATCTCGCCGATGGCGCGGATCTGTGCGCCGAAGAACGGCTTGCGGCCGAGCATCATCTTGAAGCCGTTATAGTCCGGCGGATTGTGGCTGCCGGTCACCATCACCGCGCCGTCGGTCTTCAGCGTGGTCGCGGCGAAATACAGCATCGGCGTCGGCCCGCGCCCGACCCGCACCACCTCCATGCCGCTCGCCTTCAGCCCCTCGACCAGCGGCGGCTCCAGCTCCGGGCTGGACAGGCGGCCGTCATAGCCGACCGCCACGGTCCGCCCGCCCTCGGCGCGCCACGACGCTGCCGAAGCAGCGGCCGATGGCGAAGGCGTCCGCCGGATGCAAGGTGCGGCCGACGATGCCGCGAATGTCGTATTCGCGCAGCACCGTCGGGTCGAATTGATGGGTGAAGGGCATCGCGCTCCCGCTCTCAGATGCAATCTTGGATGTAGGTCTTGAGGAAGGCGCGCACCGCCGGCGCCATGTCCGGGCGCTTCAGGGCGAAGGCGATCTGCGCCTCCAGGAAGCCGACCTTGTCGCCGCAGTCGAATCGCCGGCCCTCGTAGCGCAGGCCGTGGAACGGCGAGTGGCCGATCATCCGGGCCATCCCGTCGGTGAGCTGCACCTCGTTGCCGGCGCCGCGCTCCATCCGCGCGAGATGGCCGATGACCTCCGGCAGCAGCACGTAGCGGCCGATGATCGACAGGTTCGACGGCGCGTCCTGCGGCGCGGGCTTCTCCACCAGCCCAGTGATTTCCACGAGCCGGCCGTCATCCTTGCCCACCTTCAGGATGCCGTAGCGGTTGGTCTGCTCGTGCGGCACCTCGGTGACCGCGACGATGTTGCCGCCGGTCTGCCGGTAGGCTTCGGCGAGCTGCTCCAGGCAGGGCGTGTCGGCCAGCACGAGGTCGTCGGGCAGCAGGATGGCGAACGGATCCTCGCCGATGAAGGCGCGGGCGCACCAGATCGCGTGGCCGAGCCCATGCGGCACCTGCTGGCGCACCGTGACGATGGAGCCGGGCTCGATCGCCATCTCGCGCAGCATGTCGAGCTCGGCCTGCTTGCCGCGCTCCTTCAGCGTCTGCTCCAGCTCGAACGCGATGTCGAAATGCTCGACCAGGGCGGTCTTGCCGCGTCCGGTGACGAAGCAGAACTGCTCGATCCCGGCCGCCCGCGCCTCCTCGACCGCGTACTGGATCAGCGGCTTGTCCACGACGGGCAGCATCTCCTTGGCCGTTGCCTTGGTGGCCGGCAGGAAACGCGTGCCGAGACCCGCGACGGGCAGGACGGCCTTTCGCAAAGGCTTGATCACGTTCAACTTTCCCCTTCGATCAATCCGGTGCCGCGAGACGGCCCTACTGTCCCGCATCCCTGCCATGCCGCAGCGAGTTCAACAACAAACGCCTGCTTGAACCCTGTCGTTCACCGCCGCCGGCCGCTTTTGCCGATGAGAATATCGCGCGCCTGATTGATCCGCGCCGCCAGCCAGTCGGACCCGCCGCTGTCCGGGTGGGCGGCGCGCATCAGGCGGCGGTATGCCTCCTGGATCTCAGCTTCGCCCGCCCCGGGCTTCAGGCCAAGCACTTCGTAGGCTTCCGCCGAAGTCATCGGGCCGCCCGGACGCGGGCCAGCGGAGCCCGGAGGGGGAGCGCCCGCGTTCACCCTCGGCCGCCGAGCGAGCCAGCGTTCACGAACCAACGGGTAGAGCAAGCTGAGCGCGAAGAAGGCCAGCGGGCCGCGCCCGGAGAGGATCAGCAGCAGGGTCAGGCTCAGCCCGCCCAGCGCCGCGATCCAGGCCAGCAAGGACTTGATGCTGGTGACCGAGGCACGCTCGAACGCCCGCAGCCCGCCCACCAACAGGAACAGCGCCAGCGCGCCGAGCAGCAGCCAGATCATGGTAGCCTGATCATTTGGCCATCAGACCGCCGCCAGCCCCTTCGCCGCCGCCTCCGGCGCCTTGGCGCGCGGCGCGTCCAGGGCCTGCGCGGCGAGCACCGACAACGCGCTGAGATTGACGATGCCGCGCGCCGTCACGCTCGGCACCAGCACGTGGATCGGCTTGGACATGCCGAGCAGCATCGGCCCGATCGGCAGTCCGTCCGCCGCCGCCTTCAGCAGGTTGAAGGCGATGTTGGCCGCGTCGAGGGTGGGCATGACCAGCAGGTTGGCGGTGCCGGTCAGCCGGCTGTCGGGCACCGCGCGGTCGCGGATCGCCTCGGACAGCGCGGCGTCGGCGTGCATCTCGCCGTCGATCTCGAGCTCGGGTGCCTGGGCGCGGATCAGCGCCAGCGCCGGGCGCATCTTGCGGGCGCTATCGGTGTCGCTCGCGCCGAAGCTCGAATGCGACAGCAGCGCCGCCTTGGGCATGATGCCGAAGCCGCGCACCGCCTCGGCCGCGAGCATCGTCATCTCGCCGATCTGCTCGGCCGTCGGATCGACGTTCATGTGGGTGTCGCAGACGAACAGCGCGCCGCCCTGCAGGATCAGGCAGGACAGCGCGTAGACCCGCGACGCCTCCGCGCAGCGCGGGATGATCGGCAGCACGTACTGCATCTGCCGCCACCAATTGCCGCTGCCGCCGCAGATCGCCGCGTCCGCCACGCCGGCGTGCAGCAGCATCGCGGCGGCCACCGAGCTGCGGGTGCCGACGCGCCGTGCCGCCGCGTCGGGCGGCGCGCCCCGCCGGCCGACGAGCAGCTGGTAATCGGCGATCAGCGAGGAGAACACCGCCTGGTCCTGCGTCGGGTCGAGCACGCGCACCGTCTCGTGCAGGTCCATGCGCAGCCCCATCTCGCGCACCCGCTGCTCGATCACCGCGCGGCGGCCGAGCAGGATGGGCTCGGCGATGCTGTCGTCCACCAGGGTCTGCACCGCGCGCAGCACCCGCTCGTCCTCGCCCTCGGCGTAGACGATGCGCTTCGGCGCCTTCTTGGCCGCCTCGAACACCGGGCGCATGAGCTGGCCGGAGCGGAAGACGAAGCGCTCCAGATCCTCGCCGGTAGGCCGCGAAATCGCGCGATCGGCCGGCGCGCGACGCCGCTGTCCATCGCGGCGCGCGCCACCGCCGGCGCGATCTGCAGGATCAGGCGCGGATCGAACGGCTTGGGGATGATGTAGTCGGGGCCGAACACCGGCGCCGATCCGCCATAGGCGGCGGCGACCACCTCGCTCGCCTCGACGCGCGCCAGCTCCGCGATCGCCTCCACGGCGGCGAGCTTCATCGCCTCGTTGATCTCGGTGGCGCCCACGTCCAGCGCGCCGCGGAAGATGAACGGGAAGCAGAGCACGTTGTTGACCTGGTTGGGGTAGTCGCTGCGCCCGGTGGCGACGATCGCGTCCGGGCCGCACCGCGCGCACCGCTTCCGGCAGGATCTCCGGCTCGGGATTGGCCAGCGCCAGGATCAGCGGCTGCTCGGCGAACAGGCGGAGCCATTCGGCCTTCAGCACGCGCGGCGCCGAGAGGCCGAGGAAGACGTCCGCGCCCGGCCAGCACCTCGCGCAGCGTGCGCGCCTCGGTCGGGCGGGCGTAGCGGGCCAGGTGCGGGTCCATGTCGGGACGGCCGGCGTAGACCACGCCGTTGATGTCGGTGAGCGTCACGTTCTCGGCCGGCAGGCCCATGCGCACCAGCAGATCGACGCAGGCCAGCGCCGCCGCGCCGGCGCCGGAGGTGACGACGCGCACCTGCTCCAGCGCCTTGCCCTGCAGCATGCAGCCCGTTGCGCACGGCGGCGGCGACGATGATCGCGGTGCCGTGCTGGTCGTCGTGGAACACCGGGATCTTCATGCGGGCGCGCAGCTGGGCTTCGATCGAGAAGCACTCGGGCGCCTTGATGTCCTCGAGGTTGATCGCGCCGAAGGTCGGCTCCAGCGCCGCCACCACGTCGCAGAACCGGTCGGGGTCCTGCGCGTCCACCTCGATGTCGAACACGTCGATGCCGGCGAATTTCTTGAACAGGACCGCCTTGCCCTCCATCACCGGCTTGCCGGCGAGCGGCCCGATATTCCCGAGGCCGAGCACGGCGGTGCCGTTGGAGATCACCGCCACCAGATTGCCGCGCGCGGTGTAGTCGTAGGCGGCGAACGGGTCGGCGACGATCGCCTCGCAGGCGGCGGCGACGCCCGGCGAGTAGGCGAGCGCGAGGTCGCGCTGGGTCGCCATGCGCTTGGTCGGCTCGATCTGCAGCTTTCCCGGCCGGGGCAGGCGGTGGTAGTCGAGCGCCGCCTTCCGGAAATCCTCGTCCATCGCCATGTTCCTCCCGCTGGCCGCAGGATGGGCGGGCGATCGCCGGCTTGCAACGAGGAGGCATCGGATCAGGGAATGCGGTCGAGAAGACTCGAACTTCCACGGGGTTTCCCCCACAAGCACCTCAAGCTTGCGCGTCTACCATTCCGCCACGACCGCACCGTGGGGCTCAAGGCGGCGGGGTATAGCGGATGAGCGGGGCGGCATCAATCACCCGCGACACGCCGGAGTGGCGGATCACGGACGGGCTGACCCATTACCCGCCGGCCCTCGCGGCGATGCAGGCGAGGGTGGCGGCAATCCGCGCCGGAACGGCCGATGAGCTGGTCTGGCTGGTCGAGCACCCGCCGCTCTACACCGCCGGCACTTCGGCGCGCCCCGAGGAGCTGACCGAGCCGACCCGCTTCCCCACCTTCGCCGCCGGGCGCGGCGGCCAGTGGACCTATCACGGCCCCGGCCAGCGCACCGCCTACGTGATGCTGGACCTCGAGCGGCCGCACGGGCGGGTGAGGCCGCGCGACGTGCGCTGCTTCGTCTGGGGGCTCGAGGAGTGGCTGATCCGCACGCTCGACCGCTTCAACGTGCGCGGCGAGCGGCGCGACGGCCGGGTCGGCGTCTGGGTCGCCGACCGCGCCCTCGGCACCGAGGCGAAGATCGCCGCCATCGGCGTGCGCGTCTCCCGCTGGGTCAGCTGGCACGGCGTCGCGCTGAACGTCGAGCCGGACCTGTCGCACTACGCCGGCATCGTCCCCTGCGGCATCAGCGACCACGGCGTCACCAGCCTGCACGCGCTCGGCGTTCGCGTCACGATGGCGGAGGCGGACGCGGCGCTGCGGGCGGCGTGGGCGGAAGTGTTCGGGACGGAGCTGGAAATGTGCCCGCTCCCATGAGTCCGGGCAGCGGCCTAGCCGTCCGGCAGCGCGCGAAACCCCGGCCCCTCCGGCGGGTCCACGAGTTCTTCGTCGATGCGGTCGACCTGCGCGAGACGTGGGCCGCGGCGGCAGGCGCGGACCAGTTCCTCGACCGAGGCGGTGTCGCCGTCGAGCACCGCCTCGACCGTGCCGTCCGCGCGGTTGCGGACCCAGCCCGCCACGCCGAGCTTCGCCGCCGCCTCGATCATCCATTGGCGAAATCCGACGGCCTGCACCCGGCCGGCGATGATGAGGCGCTTGGCTTTCATTCGCGCGCGAGCTCCATGAAGCGGGCGGCGGCGGCGATGTCGGCGCCGATCGCTCGACGGCGGCGATCGGCCTCCTCGTCGACACCCCAGAGCCCAGCCTGGAACAACTCGTCGAGCGAGGCCAGAGCGTGCGCCGTTGCCGGCGTCCAGCCGTCGCTCGGCCAGCGCGAGGCCGAGCACGATGCTGCCCAACGCCGGCACCGCCACCCCGAGAGCAGCCAGCGTGTCTGAATCCAGCATCGCTACCGCGCGATGCAGCGCCCGCAGCGATTGCGGCTCCTGCCCGACGCGGACCACCCCGGTTGTCACCTTGAGGGGCGCGTCATAGGTCAGCGCCGCCCAATCGAGCCAGGGCTGCCACTCGCGCGCCTGCCGATGCACCAGCGTCGGGCGGGCTGTTGGCGCGATAGCAGAGCAGATCGCTCTCGGCGTAGCGGGCCAGTGCGTCCACGATCGGCGCGGGATCGGGCGCCACCCGCTCCTGCGCGGTGCCGGCGAGCCGGGTGAGCGGCGTGTCGGCGAACGACATCTCCCTGCCCTTGGCGCCGCCCGCCGCCTGCCATTCCGCCGCGATCGCCAGCGCCAGTCTCTCGGCGCCAACACGCAGCGTCGCGCCGCCGGGCAGATGCATCGGCTTGCCGTCCAGCAGGATGGCAAATCCCGGCCCGGCGGGCGCTATGCTGGCGTGGTCCCAAAAGCGTTTCACGATCCCTCTCCGGTCGGTCAGCGCAGAAGCTGGCGCAGCAGATCGGCCGGCTTGGGCGCCTTGGGCTTTTCGGCGGCCGGGGCGACAGGGGCGGCGGCCGGCACCGGCCCGGCCCGGCCGCCCCGGGCGACGGCAAGGTCACGCGCGCAATCGTCGGCACCCGCGCCGCGCACCATCCGATCCCCGCCAAGCGCGCCGATGATGATGCCGAGCTGCGGGTTGCGGGATGCCTGCGCGGCGATCCCGGCGGCCTCGCTGGCCGCACCCGTCGCGTCCACCTCGACCTTCGGGTTGCGGAACGGACCCTGCACCTTGAGCGGCACGATCACGCCGGTCCCACCCAGCCGTGCGAGCGGGCGCAGGCGCAGGGCCAGCGTCTCGTCGCCGAGGTTCAGCGATCCGTTGCCTTCCAGATAGAACAGGCTGGTATCCAGCAGCAGGGCGCGCACATCTGCGACGCCCTGCTTGGCGTCGAGCCGGAGGGCGAAGCAGCGTACCGGCGTGGTGCCGGGCCGCGCCGTGAGGTCGGGCAGGCGCGCGTGCTGCAACACCTGGCCGAGCGTGGCCGAGAGCAGCCGGTTGTCGATCTCGCCGTTGACCAGCGCGACCCCGAGATGCCCGTCCGCACTGGCCGCGAGCGCGTGCGCCGACTGGCCCACCCCGTGCAGATCGGCGTCGATGTCCACGCTCCCCGCGCGCCTCGGCGGGCAGGCCCAGCAGGACCAGCAGCGGACCGAGCTGGAGGCCCGGCCCGCGCAGGACCAAGCTGACGGGCGGGCTGGCCTGTCCGGCATCCGCGGTCAGGCGCCCCTCCAGCCGTCCGGCCGGAAGCTGGCCGCCGACCGGATCGACGCTCAGCCGCCCTGCCGCGAGCGTCAGATGGCCGGCGATGTCGCGGTAATCGACGCCACCGGTGTGCAGCGTGCCGATCTTCAGGTGCAGATCGGCGTCCGCCTCGCGGAGCGCAGCAAAGGGCAGCGGCCTGTCGGAGAACATGCTTCCGCTGTTGTCCCGCGCAGGCGCGGCTGGCTTGGTCACGGCGGCGCGGCTGGCGGCGGTGGCGCGGCGGCGGTCTGCGCGCGGGCCGGGCGTCGGTCCGGCCAGCGCGCCCAGCAGGGCGTCCGCGTCGATCCGTTGCGCCGCCAGCGTGGCGCGCAGCGAGGGACGTCCGCCGTAGCCCAGTGTGGCGTCGCCGGCGAGATCGGCCTGCGGCAAGGCCAGCCTCGCGTCGCGCAGGACCAGCCGCCTTCGCCAGACCGCCTTGCCCGTCGGACAGTCGCCCCTGGAAAGCGACGTTGCGGAGCGCCGGCAGGGGCGGTGCGCCAGGGGCGACAACGACGCCAGGTCCGGCACCTGCGCAGCCAGCGCGAGATCGACGCCGGAGAACGCGCGCGGATCGGCGACGCCACCCTTGGCCGAGAAGCGCGCCTGCGCCCGCAGAAGCTGTCACGTCAATGGGATAAGTGCCGGCCTTGCCGCTCGGAGATGAGCAGCTCCGGCGCGCCGAGCGAGCCCGCGAGCGTCACCGGCGCGCCGCCGAGCGTGCCCTCGCCGGCGAGCTTCACCGGCTGGTCCATCGCCGGCGCCGCCAGATCGAGCCGCGGCGAGCTTGAGGCCCGGCGACCAAAGCGCCGAGATCGGACGCCCCGGCATGGGCCGCCAGCGCGCTGACCTCCGGCAGCTTGCCGCCGCTATCGGCGATCTCCGCCGAGCAGGCTCACGTCGCGCAGCGGCGGCAGTTTGGCGCGCGGCAAGAACGGCGCGAGCGCGGCGAGGTCCGGCACCGCGGCCGTCCAGCTTGCCCTTGTAGCCGCGGCCCTGGATCGGCTGGGTCAGCGTGCCGTCCACGGCGAGCTTCGCGCCGGCCGCCGCTGAGCGTGAGCCGCACCGGCCAGGGCGTGCTCGCGGCCGGGATCCCGCAGCCGCGCGATCGGGCCGATGTCGCCGTCGAGCCGGAACGGCGTGCCGCGATAGCGACGCCTCCGTGCGCGAGCGTCACGGGCGCGTCGGCGGATTTCGTCTCGGCCGCGAGCCGCGTGAATCGAGCGACGTGCTGTGCCCGGTCCGGCCGTCGCGCTAGGTGACGGTGCCGTCCTCGACCTCGCACTCCTGCACGGTCGAGCGCGAGCGGCGCAGCGGGTTGCTGGGAGGTCGCCGTCGGCCGGGCAGGGGCTGGCCCGGCACCTCCGGCACGAACCGCCAGTTGGGACGGCCCTGCGCGTCGGTCTCCAGCAGGATGTCGGGACGGACCAGCACCAGCCGGTCGATCTCCAGCCGCCGCTGCAGCAGCGGCAGCAGAGCGACCTGCGCCTCCAGCCGCTGCAGCGTCGCCATCTGCGGGCGCGATCCGCCCGGCGACATTGGCGCAGCGCACGTCCCGCGCCTCGATGGTCGGCCAGAGCGACGCTTTCAGCCCGAGCGCGTCCGTTCAGCGCGAGGTCGCGGCCGGTGGCGCGCTTCACCGCCTGCTCGATGCGCGGCTTGTAGGCTGTCCGGGTCGAAGGTCGCCGGCGAACACCGCCAGCCCGGCGAGCGGCACCAGGATGAGACGGCGAGGACGATCGAGCAGGACACGCAGCGCTCGCCCGCGACGCCGCGGCTTGCGCATCCGCCATGCTCTCGGTATGCCCCCTCGCGATCAGCGCGACCGCCGCGGCGCCGCGTGCGGCGGGTGCCGCGAACCCCAGCGTGTGGAACGTCTCGCGCATATGCGGCGGCAGCTCGGCCTCGACCATCACCGTGCCGCCGGCGGGATGCGGCAGGCGCAGCGCGCGGGCGTGCAGATGCAGCTGCTCGGACAGGCCCTCCACCAGCGCGCGAGCCGGCGTCGTTCTGGTCCGGCTCGGCGTATTTCACGTCGCCCAGGATCGGCGCGCCGATCGCCACGCAATGCACCCGGAGCTGGTGGGTGCGCCCGGTCAGCGGCTGCAGCTCCAGCCAGGCGAGCTTGCGGCGCGGCGTGGTCGAGCGTGCGGTAGTCGGTGATCGCGCGCGCCGCCTCGGGGTCGTCGCGCTCGGCCGGCACGGTGCGCTCGCCGCGCGCGCCGCCGATGCGCACCAGCGGCAGGTCGATGCGGCCCTCCGACCGGCACCGGCCGGCCGGCGACCACCGCCCAGTAGGTCTTCTCCACGTCCCGGCCGCGGAACGCGGCGGCCAGCTTGGCGGCGCTGCCCGGCGTGCGCGCCAGCACCAGCACGCCCGAGGTGTCGCGGTCCAGCCGGTGCACCAGCCGCGGCCGCTCGGCGCCGAAGCGCAGCCCGTCGAGCATCCCGTCGAGATGGCGGGTGATGCCCGGGCCGCCCTGCACCGGCAGGCCGTGCGGCTTGTTCAGCACGATCAGCTGCTCGTCGCGATAGAGCACCATCCGCTCCGAGCTCCTGCCGGCGCCTGGGCGTCGAGCCGCATCGAGCAGCGCGGCGCCGGCGCGGGCGCGCCGGGGAGCGGCGGGATGCGCACCGCCTGGCCGGGCGCCAGCCGCGTCGCCGCCTCGGCGCGCTGGCCGTCCACGCGCACCTGCCCGGTGCGGCAGAGCTTCTGGATCGCGCCCTGGGTCACGGCCGGGAAATGCCGGCGGAACCAGCGATCCAGCCGGATGTCGGCCTCGTCCTCGGTCACCGTCCGCATCTGGCACGCTCACTCGCCGATCCTCGCGATGCCTCGCGCAGCTTCGCCCAGTCGCCAGGCGCTTGCCGACCTCGCGCTCGAAGCCGCGCTCGCGCGGGCGGTAGAAGCTCTGCCGCGCGCATCCCGTCGGGAAAGTAGTTCTGGCCGGAGAAGGCGTCCTCCGCCGCGTGGTCGTAGGCGTAGCCGCGCGCCGTAGCCGAGATCCTTCATCAGCCGCGTCGGCGCGTTCAGGATGTGCGCCGGCGGCATCAGGCTGCCGGTGGATTTCGCCGCCGCCAGCGCCTCGCCGAGCGCGGCGTAGAGCGCGTTCGATTTGGGCGCGGTGCCGAGATAGACCACGGCCTGGGCGATCGCCAGCTCGCCCTCCGGGCTGCCCAGCCGCTCATAGGTCTCCCAGGCGGCCAGCGCCTGCGGCAGCGCCTGCGGGTCGGCCATGCCGACATCCTCGGCGGCGAAGCGCACCAGCCGGCGGGCGATGTAGCGCGGATCCTCGCCGCCGTCCAGCATCCGGGCGAACCAGTAGAGCGCCGCGTCCGGGTCCGAGCCGCGCAGCGATTTGTGCAGCGCGGAGATCAGGTTGTAGTGCTCCTCGCGGTCCTTGTCGTACAGCGCCGCGCGGCGCGCGAGCAGGTCGGACAGCGCCGGCGCGTCGAGCGGCGCGGTGTCGGCCGGCAGCGCGAGCACCTGCTCGGCCATGTTGAGCACATAGCGCCCGTCGCCGTCCGCCATCGCGCGCAGCGCGGCGCGCGCTTCCGGGCTGCAGCGGCAGGGGCGCGGCCGGCCTCCGCCTCGGCGCGGCCCAGCAGCAGCTCCAGCGCCGCGTCGTCCAGCCGGCGCAGCACCAGCACCTGGCAGCGCGACAGCAGCGCGCCGTTCAGCGCGAAGGAGGGGTTCTCCGTGGTGGCGCCGACCAGCATGACGGTGCCGTCCTCGACCACGGGCAGAAAACCGTCCTGCTGGGCGCGGTTGAAGCGGTGGATCTCGTCGACGAACAGCAGCGTCCCCTGCCCGGCCCGCCGGCGCCGGCCCGCCTCCTCGAAGGCCCGCTTGAGGTCGGCGACCCCGGAGAACACCGCCGAGAGCTGGACGAAGTGCAGCCCGGCCCGTTCCGCGAGCAGCCGGGCGATGGTGGTCTTGCCCACGCCGGGCGGCCCCCACAGGATCAGCGAGGCCAGCGAGCCATGCGCCAGCATCCGGGTGATGCGTGCCCTCGGGGCCGACCAGGTGATCCTGGCCGACCACCTCGTCGAGCGTGCGCGGCCGCAGCCGGTCGGCCAGCGGGCAGTCGCACGCAGCTCCGGCCGTTGCTCGTCACGGCTCGAACAGATCTTCCAGGTCCGGCCGGCGTAGACATGGATAGAGCCGTCTCCGCCGCCGAGGTCGATCGGCCGCTGGATTCGCCCAGCGCAGACGGGCCACTGCATGAGGTGGACGCAGTCGTGGCTCGATGACCATGACTCGCGGCGCGGCCGGCACCAGACGCCGAGGCGGAAGCGGAACGGCCAGCCCGGCGCTCTCGCCCTGCCGGATGCCCGCCCAAGTCGGCCGCCCGATGTCGTACGAGCCTGGACCCTCATTCGCCTTGAACGTGAAGCACGTCGATTCCACAGGGCGAGGATGGCTCGCCCTTGAGCGGCGGTCCAGGCCGTGCAGCAGCTGCCCGAGTGGCCTTACGCCGCGTTCGACGCCCTCTTCCTCCTGGTCCGCCTCCGGCTTCGGCCCGCTATCCTGGCCCTTCGCCGCCAGGTCGCGGTCCACCAGCTCGATCACCGCCATGCTCGGCCGCGTCGCCGTAGCGGATGCCGGCCTTCAGCACCCGCGTATAGCCGCCGGCGCGGCCGCGATAGCGCTCGGCCAGGCTGCCGAACAGCTTGGTCACGATCACGTCGTCGCGCAGCTGCGCATGCGCCAGCCGCCGCGCATGCAGCCCGCCGCGCTTGCCGAGCGTGATCAGCTTCTCGGCGACCGGCCGCAGCTCCTTGGCCTTCGGCAAGGTGGTGGTGATCTGCTCGTGCTTGATCAGCGCCACCGCCATGTTGCGGAACATCGCCAGCCGGTGGCTGGACGTGACGCCGAGCTTCCGGCCGGCAACCCCGTGACGCATGAACCGTCTCCTCCTAGTGCGCCGGATCAGAACGGCTCTTCCAGCCGCTTCGCCAGATCCTCGATGTTCTCCGGCGGCCAGCCCGGCACCGTCATGCCGAGCGACAGGCCCATGGAGGTCAGCACCTCCTTGATCTCGTTCAGCGACTTGCGGCCGAAATTCGGCGTGCGCAGCATCTCCTGCTCGGACTTCTGCACCAGGTCGCCGATATAGACGATGTTGTCGTTCTTCAGGCAGTTCGCGCTGCGCACCGACAGCTCCAGCTCGTCCACCTTGCGCAGCAGGTTGCGGTTGAACGGCAGGTCGTCCTGCGGCTCCTCGGCGCGGACCTGCTGCGGCTCCTCGAAATTGATGAACAGCTGCAGCTGGTCCTGCAGGATGCGCGCGGCCAGCGCCACCGCGTCCTCCGGCGTCACCGCGCCGTTGGTCTCCACGCGTCAGCAGCAGCTTGTCGTAGTCGGTCACCTGGCCGACGCGGGTCGGCTCCACCTTGTAGGAGACGCGGCGCACCGGCGAGTAGATCGCGTCCACCGGGATCAGCCCGATCGGCGCGTCCTCCGGCCGGTTCGGCGCTCGCCGGCACGTAGCCCTTGCCGAGATTGACGGTGAACTCCATGCCGAGCTTCACGCCGTCGTCGAGCGTGCAGAGCACCAGGTCGGGGTTCATGATGTCGATGTCGTGGCCGGCCTGGATCTGCCCGGCGCGCACCTCGCCCGGGCCGGTCGCCGTCAGCACCATGCGCTTCGGCCCCTCGCCGTGCATCCGCAGCGCCAGCTGCTTGATGTTCAGCACGATGTCGGTGACGTCCTCGCGCACGCCGGCGATGCTGCTGAACTCGTGCAGCACGCCGTCGATCTGCACCGCCGTGACCGCCGCGCCCTGCAGCGAGGAGAGCAGGATGCGCCGGATGGCGTTGCCGAGCGTCATGCCGAAGCCGCGCTCCAGCGGCTCGGCCACGACGGTCGCCGATGCGCGACGGGTCGGCGCCGGGCTCGACTCCGAGCTTCTCCGGCTTGATCAGCGACTCCCAGTTCCTCTGGATGACCACGCTTGCCTCATGCCAATGGGGATCGTCCCGGACGGGCGCGGCCTGGCCGCGCCGACGCGCCGGGCGTGAACCCTCTCCTTTCTGTTCAGACGCGCCGGCGCTTGCGCGGGCGGCAGCCGTTGTGCGGGATCGGCGTCATGTCGCGGATCGCGGTGATGGCGAAGCCGACCGCCTGCAGCGCGCGCAGCGCGCTCTCGCGGCCCGAGCCGGGCCCGCTCACCTCGATCTCCAGCGTCTCCATGCCGTGCTCGCGCGCCTTCTTGCCGGCATCCTCGGCGGCGACCTGCGCGGCATAGGGCGTCGACTTGCGGCTGCCCTTGAACCCCTGGCTGCCGCGACGACGACCAGGCGATCGTGTTGCCCTGCGCGTCGGTGATGGTGATCATCGTGTTGTTGAACGTCGCCGCGACATGCGCCACGCCGGACGTGATGTTCTTGCGCTCCTTCTTGCGGGGGCGCGTGGTGGTGGCGGGTTTCGCCATTTCTCGTGTCCTGTCTCGGTCAGTGGCCGCGCGGGCCGGAAGCGGCGGGCCGATCGCCGCGGAGCGGGTTGCGGGCGAGCGCGCCTTACTTCGTCACCTTCTTCTTGCCGGCGATCGGCACCGCCTTGCCCTTGCGGGTGCGCGCGTTGGTGTGGGTGCGCTGGCCGCGCACCGGCAGGCCGCGCCGATGGCGCAGGCCGCGATAGCAGCCGAGATCCATCAGCCGCTTGATGTTCATCGCCACTTCGCGCCGCAGATCGCCCTCGACGCGGTACTCGCGGTCGATCAGCTCGCGGATGCGCAGCACCTCCTCGTCGGTGAGCTGGTTCACCCGGCGATCGTCCGGGATGCTCAGCTTCGAGCAGATGTCCTGCGCCTTGGTCGGGCCGATGCCGTAGATGTAGCGCAGGCTGATAGTCACCCGCTTGTTGGTCGGGATGTTCACGCCGGCAATACGCGCCACGCCTGTCACTCCTCCGCCCGGCACGCCGGGTCTTGGTCTGCCCCGCAGGGCCAAAACGAGCCGTGAGGGCGAAACACCCACCAAGCTCAACATGTCAGCAAGGATGGCCCGCCACATGGGTCGGGTTTGAGGCGCGCACTATAGTGTCTGCCGCTCCCCTGTCAACGCGGCGTGGATCAAATTCGCGCGACGGTACCTGCTGGTCAGGCGGATGTCGGGAGCCTGTCCAGCACCGCCTCGATCTGCCGCGTCACCTCGTCGATCTCGGCCATGCCGTCCACCGAGCGGAGCACGCCCCGTGCCGCGTAGTGCGGCAGGATCGGCGCGGTCTGCGTGTGGTAGGCGTCCAGCCGGGCCGCTACGGTCTCGCGGTTGTCGTCGGCGCGGCGGATGAACTCGGTGGCGCCGCAGACGTCGCATACCCCCGCCATGCGGGTCGGCTTGAAGCTGTCGTGATAGCCGGCGCCGCATTTCGCGCAGGTGAAGCGGCCGGCGATGCGCTCGACCAGCGCCGCGTCGTCCACCTGCAGCTCGATCACCGCGTCGAGCCGCATCCCCTTGTCGGCCAGCATCCGGTCCAGCGCCTCGGCCTGCGGCACGGTGCGCGGGAAACCGTCCAGGATGAAGCCCTTGGCGCAATCCGGCTGCTCCACGCGGGACGCAAGCATGCGCATGATGATGTCGTCCGAGACCAGCGCGCCCGACTCCATCACCGCCCGGGCCTCGCGCCCGATCGTCGCGCCGGCCGCCACCTCGGCGCGCAGCATGTCGCCGGTGGAGATCTGGGCGATGCCGTAGCGGTCCTGCAGCCGCTTCGCCTGCGTGCCCTTGCCCGCCCCCGGCGGTCCCAGAAGGATCAGCTTCACCGTCGTCCCTTTACGCGAGCCTTGCGGATCAGCCCCTCGTACTGGTGCGCCAGCAGATGGGACTGGATCTGCGTCACAGTGTCCATCGTGACCGAGACGATGATCATCAGGCTGGTGCCGCCGAAATAGAACGGCACGCCGTAGCGGCTGATCAGGATCTCCGGCAACAGGCAGACGGCGACCAGGTAGAGCGCGCCGACCGTGGTCAGCCGGGTCAGCACGTAGTCGAAATACTCCGCCGTGGTGGTGCCCGGCCGGATGCCCGGGATGAAGCCGCCGTATTTCTTCAGGTTGTCCGCCGTCTCCTGCGGGTTGAACACCACGGCGGTGTAGAAATACGAGAAGAAGATGATCATGGCCGCATAGAGCACCATGTAGAGCGGCTGGCCGTGCGCGAGCTGGCCGGCGATCACCGACAGCCAGCCGCTGCCGCCGGCCGAGAAGCCCGAGATGGTCGCCGGGATCAGCAGGATGGAGCTGGCGAAGATCGGCGGGATCACGCCCGAGGTGTTGATCTTCAGCGGCATGTGCGTCGAATTGCCGCCGAACATGCGGGTGCCGACCTGGCGCTTCGGATACTGCATCACGATCCGCCGCTGCGCCCGCTCCATGAACACGATGAAGGCGATCACCGCCGACGGCGATGACCAGGAACGCCAGGATGAAGAACGGCGAGAGCGCGCCGGTGCGGCCCAGCTCCAGCAGGTTGGCCGAGCGCGTGCGGCAGGTTGGCGACGATGCCGGCCAAGATGATCAGCGACGTGCCGTTGCCCACCCCGCGCGCGGTGATCTGCTCGCCGACCCACATCAGGAACATGGTGCCGCCGACCAGCGTGATCATGCAGGACAGGCGGAAGAACCAGCCGGGGTCGATCACCGCGGCGCCGAAGCTGCCGTGCATGCTCTCGAGCCCGACGGCGATGCCGTAGGACTGGAACATCGCGATCAGCACCGTCAGGTAGCGGGTGTACTGGTTGAGCTTCTTGCGCCCCGCTCTCGCCCTCCTTCTTCAGGGCCTCGAGCGAGGGCACCGCCGCCGACATCAGCTGCACGATGATGCTGGCGCTGATGTAGGGCATGATGTTGAGCGCGAACACGGTCATCCGGCCGAGCGCGCCGCCGGTGAACATGTCGAACATGCCGAGGATGCCGCCGCCGTGCTGGCGCAGCATCTCGCCCATCACCGAGGCGTCGACGCCCGGCACCGGGATGTAGGTGCCGACGCGGAAGACGATCAGCGCGCCGAGGGTGAACCAGATGCGCTTCTTGAGCTCGGTCGCCTTCGAGAGCACGCCGAGATTGAGGTTTGCCGCGAGCTGTTCGGCCGCTGAGGCCATAGGGTCATCCCCGTCGAGTTAGGGCCGCGCTCCCCTCACCGCTTCTCCCTCTCCCCTCGGGAGAGGGCCGGGGTGAGGGCCGTCCGCTCGCCGCATATAGTCCCCCGAGGCTCGATCAGGAAGCGCGCCGCCGGTCCCCCGAGTCACAGGTCTCCCGTGTCAGCCGGCCGCCTCGGGTCGTTCCGCCTTTGTGACGGTCGTGGTCACGCTGCCGCCCGCCTTCTGCACCGCGTCCACCGCCGCGGCGGAGGCGCCGGACACGGTGATGGTCAGCGCCCGGGTGATCTCGCCATCCGCCAGCAGGCGCACGCCGGCGATCTTGCCGCCGCGCACCAGGCCGGCGGCGCGCAGGCTCGCCTCGGTGATCGGCTGGCCCGCGTCGAGCCGGCCGGCGCCGATCGCGGCCTCCAGCGCGCCGAGGTTGACCGGCGCGTACACCTTGCGGAAGATGTTGACGAAGCCGCGCTTCGGCAGGCGGCGGTAGATCGGCAGCTGGCCGCCCTCGAAGCCGTTCAGCGCCACGCCCTCGCGCGCCTTCTGGCCCTTCACGCCCTTGCCCGACGTCTTGCCCTTGCCCGAGCCGATGCCGCGGCCGAGCCGCTTGGACTTCAGGCGCGAGCCGGCATTGTCGCGCAGTTCGTTGAGCTTCATGTCAGGATCGCTCCTCGACGCGCACCAGATGCGCCACCTTGCGGATCATCCCGCGCACCGAAGGCGTGTCCTCCAGCTCGCGCGTGCTGCGCAGCTTGTTCAGCCCGAGGCCGATCAGCGTCTCCCGCTGGCCGGGCTTGCGACCCGTCGCCGAGGCGATCTGGGTCACCTTGACCATCTTTCCAGCTCGGCCCTCAGCCGCTCAGACATCGGCCTGCGCCTCCTGCGCCGGTGCGACGGGCGGCCGCGTCGCGCCGGCCGAGCAGGTCGGAGACCTTCTTGCCGCGCCGCGACGCGACCGAGCGCGGGCTGGCGCATCGCTGCAGCGCGGCGAACGTCGCCTTGACCATGTTGTGCGGATTGCGGCTGCCGAGGCTTTTGGCCACCACGTCGCCGATGCCCAGCGTCTCGAACACCGCGCGCAGCGGGCCGCCGGCGATGATGCCGGTGCCGGCCGAGGCGCTGCGCAGCACCACGTCGCCCGCGCCGAAGCGGCCGTGCACGTCGTGGTGCAGGGTGCGGCCCTCCTTCATCGGCACGCGGATCATGCCGCGCTTGGCCCGCTCGGTCGCCTTGCGGATCGCCTCCGGCACCTCGCGCGCCTTGCCGGCGCCGTAGCCGACGCGGCCCTTCTGGTCGCCCACCACGACCAGGGCGGCGAAGGCGAAGCGCCGGCCGCCCTTCACCACCTTGGCGACGCGGTTGATGGTGACCAGCTTGTCGATGATCTCGTCGCCGTCGCGGTCCCGCTCGCGATCGCGGCCCCGGCCGCCTCCCTCGCTTCACGTGCCATCGCTCAATCCCTCAGAACGCCAGCCCGCCTTCGCGGGCGGCATCGGCCAGCGCCTTGACGCGGCCGTGATACAGATAGGCGCCGCGATCGAACACCACCGCGGTCACCCCGGCGGCGACCGCGCGCTCGGCCACCAGCTTGCCCACCGCCGCGGCGGCGTCCTTGTCGGCGCCGGTGCGCAGGCCGTCGCGCAGGCCCTTGTCGAGGCTGGACGCCGCGGCGAGCGTGCGGCCCGCCGCATCGTCGATCACCTGGGCGTAGATGTGCTTGCCGGAGCGGAACACCGACAGCCGCGGCCGTCCGCCGGCCTTGCGCCGCAGCTGGAAGCGCAGGCGGTCGCGCCGCCGCTCCCGCAATTCCTGACATTGCCGCTCATTACTTCTTCTTGCCTTCCTTCCGGCGGATGGTCTCGTCGCCGTAGCGCACGCCCTTGCCCTTGTAGGGCTCGGGCGGGCGGAAGCCGCGGATCTCCGCGGCCACCTGACCGACCAGCCGCTTGTCCACGCCCTCGACCTTCACCGCCGTCGGCCGCTCGCAGGTGATCTTGATGCCGTCCGGCACCGGATACACCACGTCGTGCGAGTAGCCGAGGTTCATCACCAGGTTCCTGCCCTGCACCGCGGCGCGAAAGCCGGTGCCGGTGATCTCCATCGACTTGCGTATAGCCGGTGGAGACGCCGCTGCACCATGTTGGCGACCAGCGCGCGCGTGGTGCCCCACATCATGCGCGCCTGCCGCTCGTTGCCGCGCGGCGTCACCGTGACCTTGTTGCCCTCGACCTCGGCGTCGACGTGACTCGGTGAGCGGCAGCTACAGCTCGCCGAGCCGGCCCTTCGCGGTCAGCCGGCCGCCGGCGATCGCCACCTGCACGCCCGCCGGGATCTCGACGGGATATTTGCCTACGCGCGACATCAGCTGCATCCTCCTCAGAACACGCGGCACAGGACCTCGCCGCCGACATTGGCGGCGCGGGCCTCGGCATCGCTCATCACGCCGCGCGGCGTGGACAGGATGGAGATGCCGAGGCCGGCATAGACCCGCGGCAGCTCCTTGATCTTCGAGTAGACGCGCCGGCCGGGCTTGGAGACCCGGTTGATCTCCTTGATGACCGGCTCGCCCTCGGTGTACTTCAGCTCGATGCGCAGCTGCGCGATGCCGGGCCGCAGCTCCTCGGCCGCGAAGCCGCGGATGAAGCCCTCGCGCTTCAGCACGTCCAGCACGTTGGCGCGCAGCTTCGAGGCCGGCGCCACGCACATCGAATGGCGCGACCGCTGCGCATTGCGGATGCGGGTCAGCATATCGCCCAGGGGATCGGAAACCGACATCTCCTGTCCCTTCCTTACCAGCTCGCCTTGACCATGCCGGGGATCTGCCCGGAGCTCGCCAGGTCACGCAGCGCGATGCGCCACAGCTTGAACTTGCGGTAGTTGGCGCGCGAGCGGCCGGTCAGCGCGCAGCGCAGCCGCACCCGCACCTTGGCGCCGTTGCGCGGCAGCTGCGCCAGCCGCATGGTCGCCTCGAAGCGGTCCTCGACCGGCAGCGTGCGATCCATCACGATGTCCTTCAGCGCGGCACGCTTGGCCCTGTCGCGGGCGGCCATGCGCTCGCGCTTCGCGTTCCGGTTGACCTGAGAAGTCTTCGCCATTCTGTCTTTACCTCCGGAACCTGTCCCGGGCATCGGTGATCCGACCCGGCGGTTTTCCAAACTGGCTGCCAACGTGCCGTTCGCGTCCGTCTCAACCGGCGAACGGCATATCGAAGCCCTTCAGCAGCGCCTTCGCCTCGGCGTCGGTCTTCGCCGTGGTGACGAACACGATGTCCATGCCGCGGACCGCGTCCACCCGGTCGTAGTTGATCTCGGGGAACACGATCTGCTCCTTCATGCCGAGCGCGAAATTGCCGCGCCCGTCGAAGCCCTTGCCCGCCGGGATGCCGCGGAAATCGCGCACGCGCGGCATGGCGATGGTCACCAGCCGGTCGAGGAACTCGTACATCCGCGTCTTGCGCAGCGTCACCTTGCAGCCGATCGGCAGGCCCTCGCGGATCTTGAACGCGGCGATCGCCTTCTTCGCCACCGTCTTGATCGGCTTCTGGCCGGCGATCACCATCAGCTCGGCCACCGCGGCGTCGAGCTTCTTCTGGTCGCCGGCGGCCTCGCCCACGCCCATGTTGATGACGATCTTCTCGAGCTTCGGCACCTGCATCGGGTTCGTGTAGCCGAACTCCTTCTGCAGCTGCGGCCGCACCTCCTCGAGGTAGCGCCGCAGCAGGCGCGGCGCCTCGCGCGGGGTTTCCTGTGTCGTCGCTCATCTGCTCAACCCTCGATCACGCCGCCGGTCGCGCGGGCGACGCGCACCTTGCGGCCGTCGTCCAGCACGCGGAAACCGACGCGCGTCGGCTTGTCGGATATCGGATCGACCAGCATCAGGTTGGACAGGTGGATGCTCGCCTCCTGCTGCACGATGCCGCCGGGCTGGCCGATGCCGCGCGGCTTGGTGTGCTTGGTGGCGACATTCACGCCCTGCACCACGGCGCGGTCCGCCTTCGGCAGCACGCGCACGATCTCGCCGCGCTTGCCCTTGTCGGCGCCGCTGATCACGACGACCCGTGTCGCCCTTGCGAATTCTGGCGGCCATCACATGCACCTCCGGCGCGAGCGAGATGATCTTCATGAACCGCTTGCCGCGCAGCTCGCGCACCACCGGGCCGAAGATGCGGGTGCCGATCGGCTCCTGCTGCTTGTTGATCAGCACCGCGGCGTTGCGGTCGAAGCGGATCGCGCTGCCGTCCGGCCGGCGCACGGGAAACGAGGTGCGCACGATCACCGCCTGGTGCACGTCGCCCTTCTTCACCTTGCCGCGCGGGATCGCCTCCTTGACGGAGACCACGATCACGTCGCCGACCGAGGCCGTCTGCCGCTTGGAGCCGCCCAGCACCTTGATGCACTGCACCCGCCGCGCGCCGGAATTGTCGGCGACTTCGAGGTTGGTCTCGACAATGATCATTCTCTACCCCCTCAGCCCTGCGCCGCGGGCGACGCCGGCTCGGCTGCGCGCGACGGCGCCGGGCTCGCCGAGCGGCGCGCCGTTGCGCTCGATCACCATCCAGGTCTTGCGCTTGCTGATCGGCGGGCATTCCTCGATGCGCACCATGTCGCCGGTCTTGCACAGATTGGCCTCGTCATGCGCCGCGTATTTCTTCGAGCGGCGGATGAACTTCTTGTAGAGCGGATGCATGACGCGACGATCGACCAGGACCGTCACGGTCTTGTCCATCTTGTCGCTGGTCACCCGCCCCGTCAGGACGCGCCTCGGCATCGCGCGGGTCTCCTTACGATTTGGCGGCGGAGCGCTGCTGCTCCGCCTGGATGGTCTTCACGCGCGCGATCTCGCGCCGCACCTGGCGCACGCGCCCGGTGCCCTCCTGCTGGCCGGTCGCGCGCTGGAAGCGCAGGTTGAACTGCTCCTTGCGCAGATCGAGCAGCAGCCCGGACAGCTCGTCCGGCGTCTTGGCGCGGACGTCGCCGATCTTGTTCACGACCGTCTTCGCCATCTCAGCCTTCCCCGATCCGGGTGACGAACTTCGTCTTGATCGGCAGCTTGGCCGCGCCGAGCGTCAGCGCCTCGCGCGCCAGATCGGGCGTCACGCCGTCGATCTCGAACATGATCCGGCCCGGCTTGACCCGGCACACCCAGAACTCCGGGCTGCCCTTGCCGGAGCCCATGCGGACCTCGGCCGGCTTGCGGGAGACCGGCACGTCCGGAAAGATGCGGATCCACACCCGCCCGGCGCGCTTCATCGCGCGGGTGATCGCGCGCCGCGCCGCCTCGATCTGGCGCGCCGTGACCCGCTCCGGCTCCAGCGCCTTCAGGCCGAACGCGCCGAAATTCAGCGCGGTGCCGCCCTTGGCGAGGCCGTGGATGCGGCCCTTGTGCGCCTTGCGGTAGTTCGTCCGCTTTGGTTGAAGCATCGTTCCGTATCCTTACCGCTGCGGCGCCTGCTCGGCGGCGCGGCGGTCCTGCGCCATCGGGTCCTGCGCCAGGATCTCGCCCTTGAAGATCCACACCTTCACGCCGCACGTGCCGTACGTCGTCTTGGCCGTCGCGATGCCGAAATCGATGTCGGCGCGCAGCGTGTGCAGCGGCACCCGCCCCTCGCGATACCACTCGACCCGCGCGATCTCGGCGCCGCCCAGCCGGCCGCCGCAATTGATGCGGATGCCCTGCGCGCCGAGCCGCATCGCCGACTGCACCGCGCGCTTCATCGCGCGGCGGAACGCCACGCGACGCTCGAGCTGCTGGGCGATGTTCTCCGCCACCAGCTGCGCGTCGATCTCCGGCTTGCGGATCTCGACGATGTTCAGCGCCACGTCGGCCTTCGCCATCTTGGCGAGGTCGCGGCGCAGCACCTCGATGTCCTGGCCCTTCTTGCCGATCACCACGCCGGGCCGCGCCGCGTAGATCGTGACGCGCGGCTTCTTCGCCGGACGCTCGATCACCACGCGCGACACGCCGGCGCCGTGCAGCTTCTTGCGCAGATGGCCGCGCAGCTTCAGATCCTCGTGCAGCAGCTTGGAATAGTCGGCGCCGGCGAACCAGCGGCTGTCCCAGGTGCGGTTGATGCCGAGCCGGAGCCCGATCGGATTGACTTTGTGACCCATCGTCTATGCGGCCTCCCGCTCGGCGTCCTGGGCACGCTCCGCCACCACGATCTTGAGATGGCTGAACCACTTCTCGACGCGCGCCGCGCGCCCGCGGCCGCGCGCATGGAAGCGCCGCATCACCACGGAGCGGCCGACCTCGGCGCGCGAGACGAACAGCCGGTCGACGTCGAGCTGGTGGTTGTTCTCGGCGTTGGCGATCGCGCTCTCCAGCGCCTTGCGGACCTCCTGCGCGATCCGCCGCTTGCTGAACGTCAGGGTCGCGACCGCGGACGAGGCCGGCTGGTTGCGGATCAGCCCGGCCACCAGGTTCAGCTTGCGCGGGCTCACCCGCATGTTGCGCACCACCGCCTGCGCCTCGGTGTCGGCCAGCCTGCGCGGATGCTTCGGCTTGCTCATCTCAACCCCGCCTCGCCTTCTTGTCGGCCGCGTGGCCGGTGAAGGTGCGCGTCGGCGAGAACTCGCCGAACTTGTGGCCCACCATGTTCTCCGTCACCTGCACCGGCAGGAATTTGTGGCCGTTGTAGACGCCGAACGTCAGGCCGACGAACTGCGGCAGGATGGTCGAGCGGCGCGACCAGATCTGGATGATCTCGTTGCGGCCCGACGCCCGCGAGGCGTCCGCCTTGTTGAGCAGATACCCGTCGACGAACGGGCCCTTCCAGACGGAACGAGCCATCTCTACTTGCCCTTGTTGCGGCTGCGGATGATCAGCCGGTCGGTGCGCTTGTTCACCCGCGTCTTGTATCCCTTGGTCGGCTTGCCCCAGGGCGTGACCGGATGCCGCCCGCCCGAGCTGCGGCCCTCGCCGCCGCCCAGCGGATGGTCCACCGGGTTCATCGCCACGCCGCGATTGTGCGGCCGGCGCCCGAGCCAGCGCTTGCGGCCGGCCTTGCCGAGGCTCTGGTTCATGTTGTCGGGGTTCGACACCGCGCCGATCGACGCCATGCACTCCGCCCGCACCACGCGCAGCTCGCCGCACATCAGCTTGATCTGCGCGTAGCCGGCATCCTTGCCGACGAGCTGGGCATAGTTGCCGGCGGCGCGCGCGATCTTGCCGCCGGCGCCGGGCTTCATCTCGATGTTGTGCACGATCGTGCCGACCGGGATCGCCGCCAGCGGCATCGCGTTGCCCGGCTTGATGTCGACGCGCGCGCCGGCCACCACGGTATCGCCCGCGCGCAGCCGCTGCGGCGCGAGGATGTAGGCGAGCTCGCCGTCCTGGTACTTGATCAGCGCGATGAACGCGGTGCGGTTCGGGTCGTATTCCAGCCGCTCCACCTTCGCGGGCACGTCGAACTTGCGCCGCTTGAAATCGACCGCGCGGTACGACTGCTTGTGCCCGCCGCCGCGGAACCGCATCGTGGTGCGGCCGTGATTGTTGCGCCCGCCCGAGTGGTTCTTGCCCTCGGTCAGCCCCTTGACCGGCTTGCCCTTCCACAGCTCGCTGCGGTCGATCAGCACGGTGCCGCGCAGGCTCGCCGTGACGGGATTGAATTGTCTCAGTGCCATGAACCGTGTCCCCGTCTATGCCAGGCCCGTGGTCAGGTCGATCGTCTGACCCTCGGCCAGCTTGACGAACGCCTTCTTCACGTCGGACCGCAGGCCGGGACGGCCGCGGAACCGCTTGGTCTTGCCCTTCTGCACCAGCGTGTTCACCCCCACCACCGTCACGCCGAACAGGCCCTCGACCGCCGCCTTGATCTCCGGCTTGGTCGCCTCCAGCGACACGCGGAACACGATCTGGCCCTTCTCGGTGAGCATGGTCGCCTTCTCGGTGATCACCGGGCTGCGGATGATCTGGTACATCGCCTCGCGCGACAGCTGCGGCTTGCGCTTGCGGCGTCTTGGTCTCGCGTCTCGCTCATGCCAGGCGCTCCTTCAGCCCCTCGACGCCGGCCGTGGTGATCACCAGCATGTCGTGCTTGAGGATGTCGTAGACGTTGGCGCCGACGGTCGGCAGCACGTCGACATGCGGGATGTTGCGGCTGGCGCGCAGGAACCCGTCATCCACCGCGCGATCGACGATCAGCGCCGAGCTCCAGCCGAGCGCCTTGAGCTTGGCCACCAGCTCGCTCGTCTTGCCGCTGCCGCTCGCGGCGTCCAGCACCACCAGCTTGCCCTCGGCCTGCTTCTGCGACAGCGCCGAGATCAGGCCGAGCCGGCGCACCTTCTTCGGCAGGTTGTAGCCGTGGTCGCGCACCACCGGCCCGTGCACCACGCCGCCGGTGCGGAACTGCGGCGCCCGCAGGCTGCCCTGGCGCGCGTTGCCGGTGCCCTTCTGCCGGTACGGCTTCTTCGTGGTGCCCGACACCTCCCACATGCCCTTGGTCTTGTGCGTGCCGGCGCGGCGCCTGGCGAGCTGCCAGTGCACCACGCGCGCCATGATGTCGGCGCGCGGCGCCTGCGCGAAAATCTCGTCCGGCAGCTCGGCGGTGCCGGCGCTGCCGTTGTCGAGGGTCGTGATCTCGATCTGCATCACCCGTTCCTCAGCCCTCGCCCGGCGTTTCGCGGCCGCCGCTGCGGCCGTCTCGCCACCCGGCGTTTCCGACGCAGCCGCCGCGCCCGCCAGCGCGGCCGGATACGGCGCATCGGCCGGCCGCGCGCGCTTCACCGCGTCGCGCACCAGCACGCAGCCGCCCTTCGCGCCCGGCACCGCGCCCCTGATCATCAGCAGGCCCTTGTCCGCGTCGACCGCGGCGACCTCCAGATTGAGCGTCGTCACCCGCTCGACGCCGAGATGGCCGGCCATCTTCTTGTTCTTGAATGTCTTGCCGGGGTCCTGGCGGTTGCCGGTCGAGCCGTGGCTGCGATGGCTGATCGACACGCCGTGGCTGGCTTCCAGCCCGGAGAAATTCCAGCGCTTCATGCCGCCGGCAAAACCCTTGCCCTTCGAGGTGCCGCACACGTCGACCTTCTGGCCGGCCAGGAAATGCGCGGCCCACAGCGCCGCACCCGGCTCCAGCAGCGCGTCCGCGGCGACCCGGAACTCGACGAGCTTCGCCTTCGGCTCCACCTTCGCTTCGCGAAATGGCCGCGATTCGGCTTGGTGACGTTCTTCACCTTGGCGCGGCCCCAGCCGAGCTGGACCGCGGTGTAGCCGTCCCTCTCCTGGGTGCGCGCGGCGACCACCTGCACCTGGTCGAGATGCAGGACGGTCACGGGCACATGGCGTCCCGTCGTCCCTGAACAGCCGGGTCATCCCCAGCTTCTTGGCCAGCAATCCGGTGCGCATGGTCGTCTTCCGGGCCTAGATCTTGATCTCGACGTCCACGCCGGCGGCGAGGTCGAGCTTCATCAGCGCGTCCACCGTCTGCGGCGTGGGCTCGACGATGTCGAGCAGCCGGCGATGCGTGCGGATCTCGAACTGCTCGCGGCTCTTCTTGTCGACATGCGGCGAGCGGTTCACGGTGAACCGCTCGATATGCGTCGGCAGCGGGATCGGTCCGCGGACCCGCGCACCCGTGCGCTTCGCCGTGTTCACGATCTCCTTCGTGCTGTTGTCCAGCACGCGGTGATCGTACGCCTTCAGGCGGATGCGGATGTTCTGGTTGTCCATATTCCCGTCTTCCGATTCGCCCGTATCCCGAGCTCTTGGAGACGCGCCCGACGCAACCGGCCCTTATCGGGCCGGCCCGGCGCCGGATCGCATCCCGGTCTCAGGCCGAGATCTTGGCCACGACGCCGGCGCCGACCGTCCGGCCGCCCTCGCGGATCGCGAAGCGCAGCCCGTCATCCATGGCGATCGGCGCGATCAGCTCGACGTCCATCGACACGTTGTCGCCCGGCATCACCATCTCGGTGCCCTCGGGCAGCTGCACCACGCCGGTCACGTCGGTGGTGCGGAAGTAGAACTGCGGCCGGTAGTTGGTGAAGAACGGCGTGTGGCGGCCGCCCTCCTCCTTGGTCAGGATGTAGGCCTCGGCCTTGAACTTGGTGTGCGGCGTGATCGAGCCGGGCGCGGCCAGCACCTGGCCGCGCTCCACGTCCTCGCGCTTGGTGCCGCGCAGCAGCGCGCCGATGTTGTCGCCCGCCTCGCCGCGATCGAGCAGCTTGCGGAACATCTCGACGCCGGTGACGATGGTCTTCTGCGTGTCGCGCAGGCCGACGATCTCGACCTCGTCGCCCACCTTGACGATGCCGCGCTCGATGCGCCCGGTGACCACCGTGCCGCGGCCGGAGATCGAGAACACGTCCTCGATCGGCATCAGGAACGGCCGATCCATCGGGCGCTCCGGCTGCGGGATGTACTTGTCCACCGCGTCCATCAGCGCCAGCACCGACTGCTCGCCGAGCTCCGGGTCGCGGTCCTCGAGCGCGCACAGCGCCGAGCCCTTGATGATCGGGATGTCGTCGCCGGGGAACTGGTAGGAGGAGAGCAGCTCGCGCACCTCCATCTCCACGAGCTCGAGCAGCTCGGGGTCGTCCACCATGTCGACCTTGTTCAGGTACACCACCAGCGCCGGCACGCCGACCTGGCGGGCCAGCAGGATGTGCTCGCGGGTCTGCGGCATCGGGCCGTCGGCGGCGGACACCACCAGGATCGCGCCGTCCATCTGCGCCGCGCCGGTGATCATGTTCTTCACGTAGTCGGCGTGGCCCGGGCAATCGACATGCGCGTAGTGGCGGTTCGCGGTCTCGTACTCGACATGCGCCGTGGAGATCGTGATGCCGCGCGCCTTCTCCTCCGGCGCCTTGTCGATCTGGTCGTACGCGGTGAACGTCGCGCCGCCGGACTTCGCCAGCACCTTGGTGATCGCGGCCGTCAGCGACGTCTTCCCATGGTCAACATGGCCGATCGTGCCGATGTTGCAGTGCGGCTTGTTGCGCTGGAATTTCGCCTTGGCCATCGTCGTCTTCTCCGTGGAACCGCTTTGGTCCGTTGGGGGGATCTGAGTTGTTGCTGTTACCAGCGGTAGTGGCTGAAGGCCTTGTTGGCCTCGGCCATCCGGTGGGTGTCTTCGCGCTTCTTCACCGCCGAGCCGCGGTTGTTCACCGCGTCCGACAGCTCGTTGGACAGCCGCTCCTCCATCGTGTGCTCGCCCCGCTTGCGGGCCGCGTCGATGATCCAGCGGATCGCCAGCGCCTGCCGCCGCTCGGTGCGGACCTCGACCGGCACCTGGTAGGTCGCGCCGCCGACGCGGCGCGAGCGCACCTCGACGGCCGGCTTCACGTTGTCCAGCGCCTCGTGGAACATGCGCACCGGATCGGCGGCGCTGCCGCCGCGCTTCTTCATCACGTCGAGCGCGCCGTAGACGATGCCCTCGGCGGCGGATTTCTTGCCGTCGTACATCAGCGCGTTCATGAAACGCGTGATGACGACGTCGCCGAACTTCGCGTCCGGCAGGATCTCGCGCTTGACCGCGCGGCGGCGCCTGCTCATGCCCCGCTCCTTACTTCGGCCGCTTCGCGCCGTACAGCGAGCGGCGCTGGCGGCGCTTGGCGATGCCCTGCGTGTCGAGCACGCCGCGCAGGATGTGGTAGCGCACGCCCGGCAGATCCTTCACGCGGCCACCGCGGATCAGCACGACGCTGTGCTCCTGCAGATTGTGCCCCTCGCCCGGGATGTAGCTCACCACCTCGTAGCCGTTGGTCAGGCGCACCTTCGCCACCTTGCGCAGCGCCGAGTTCGGCTTCTTCGGCGTGGTGGTGTAGACGCGCGTGCAGACGCCGCGCTTCTGCGGGCAGCCCTGCAGCGCCGGCACCTTGTTGCGGGCGCCGCGCGGCTCGCGCCCCTTGGCGATCAGCTGGTTGATGGTCGGCATTGACCCTCTTTCTCGAATCCCTGACTTGCCGCGCCCGGCCGATCCGGGCTGTTGCCCGGCGCCGTACGTTGGCGCTTTCCCCGGCCCGCCCCATCGAGACGGAAGACCGTCGTCTAACAGGCAAAGCCCGCAAGCGTGGAACATGCCACCCTGCGGGGTCCGACTGGCCTGCGGCCTGGGCACCGGCGGAAGCCGGAGCGGCGCCGCACGCTGTGGTGCCTGCAAAACGACCGCCTCCCGATCAATCTTCCGGGGTCGGCCGAGGGCGCGGAACCTAAGCAGCGGGGTGCAGCCAAGTCAAGCGCACCAACCCGCGCCGCGCCGCATAAGATGAAGGCCGGCGATGCAAGCATCACCGGCCTTCCATTCGAGTATCGCAGGGCTGCGCGATTTACTCGGCAGCCTTCACTTCCGTGATCGCCGGCGTCTCCTGCTCGCGACCGAGTGCGCTGATCGCGCCCGGCCGCGACGGCGCGCAGCCGGTTCATCACGCTGCCGGTGCCCGCCGGGATCAGCCGCCCGACGATCACGTTCTCCTTCAGCCCCATCAGCTTATCCACCTTGCCGGCGGTCGCCGCCTCGGTCAGCACGCGCGTCGTCTCCTGGAACGAGGCCGCGCTGATGAAGCTGTGGGTCTGCAGGCTCGCCTTGGTGATGCCCTGCAGCACCGGCATCGCCGCCGCCGGCCGCTCGTCCTTGGCGAGCTTCGCGTTCTCCGCCTCGAACTCCATCCGGTCGACCTGCTCGCCGGCCAGGAACGTCGTGTCGCCCGGATCGAGGATCTCCACCTTCTGCAGCATCTGGCGGACGATCACCTCGATATGCTTGTCGTTGATCTTCACGCCCTGCAGCCGATAGACGTCCTGGATCTCGTTCACCAGGTAGTCCGACAGCGCCTCCACCCCGAGCACCTTGAGGATGTCGTGCGGCACCCGCGGGCCGTCGACCAGCGGATCGCCGCGGAGCACGAAGTCGCCCTCCTGCACCGAGACGTGCTTGCCCTTCGGGATCAGGTACTCGGTCTCCTCGCTGGTCTCGTCGTTCTTCACGATGACGCGGCGCTTGGCCTTGTAGTCCTTGCCGAACTCGACGCGACCGTCGGTCTCGGCGATCACCGCGTGGTCCTTCGGCCGGCGCGCCTCGAACAGCTCGGCCACGCGCGGCAGACCGCCGGTGATGTCGCGGGTCTTGCTGCCCTCGCGCGGGATGCGCGCCAGCACGTCGCCGGCAGGCACCTCGCCCCGTTCTCGACCGAGAGGATCGAATCCGGGGCCAGGAAGTAGCGCGCGTCGATGCCGTTCGGCAGCCGCACCACCTCGCCCTTCTCGTCCTTCAGCTGCAACCGCGGACGCAGATCGACGCCTTGGCGCCCTGCTTGTAGTCGACCACGACCTTCGAGGTGAGGCCGGTCACCTCGTCCATCCGCTCGACCAGGGTGACGCCCTCGATCAGGTCGAGATACTCCACCCTGCCGGCGCGCTCGGTGATGATCGGCAGGGTGTACGGATCCCACTCCGCCAGCTTCTGCGCCCGCGCCACCCTGCCCTTCGTCGGCCAGCAGCCGCGCGCCGTACGGCACGCGGAAGCGGGCGCGCTCGCGCTGCTTGTCGTCCACCAGCACGATCTCGCAATTGCGCGACATCACCACCGGCACGCCCTGGCTGTTCAGCACCACGTTGCGGTTCTTGATCGTCACCGCGCCTTCGTGGCTGGCCTCCACGCTCGACTGCTCGGCGCCGCGCTGCGCCGCGCCGCCGATGTGGAAGGTGCGCATGGTGAGCTGCGTGCCCGGCTCGCCGATCGACTGCGCGGCGATCACGCCGACCGCCTCGCCGATGTTGACCGGCGTGCCGCGCGCGAGGTCGCGCCCGTAGCAATGCGCGCAGACGCCGACCCGGCTGTCGCAGGTCAGCACCGAGCGGATCTTCATCGCCTCCACGCCGGCCCGCTCGATCAGCTCGGCCTGCTCCTCCTCGATCAGCGTGTTGCCCGGCAGGATCATCTCGCTGGTGGCCGGATCGAGCACGTCCTCGGCGGTGGTGCGGCCCAGGATGCGCTCGGACAGGCTGGCGACCACCTCGCCGCCATCCATCACCGCGCGCACGGTCAGGCCGCGCTCGGTGCCGCAATCCTCCTCGACGATGATGCAGTCCTGCGCCACGTCGACCAGGCGGCGGGTCAGGTAGCCGGAGTTCGCGGTCTTCAGCGCCGTGTCCGCGAGGCCCTTGCGGGCGCCGTGGGTGGAGTTGAAGTACTCGAGCACCGACAGGCCTTCCTTGAAGTTGGCGATGATCGGCTGCTCGATGATCTCGCCCGAGGGCTTGGCCATCAGCCCGCGCATGCCGGCGAGCTGGCGCATCTGCGCCGGCGAGCCGCGCGCGCCGGAGTGGCTCATCATCCACACCGAGTTGGTGGGACCGCCGGGCTCCTGCTTGCTGATCTCCTTCATCATCGCGCCGGCGACCTCGTCGGTGCAGCGCGACCACGCGTCGACCACCTTGTTGTAGCGCTCGCCGGCGGTGATCAGGCCGTCCTGGTACTGCTGCTCGAACTCCTTCACCTCGGCCTGGGTCTTGCGGATCATCTCGTCCTTCTCGGCCGGGATGATCAGGTCGTCCTTGCCGAAGGAGATGCCGGCCTTGCAGGCCTGGCCGAAGCCCAGCCCCATCAGCCGGTCGGCGAAGATCACGCACTCCTTCTGGCCGCAGTGGCGATACACCGCGTCGATCACGTCGGAGACGTTCTTCTTGGTGAGCTGCTTGTTGATCAGGCCGAACGGCACGTTCGGGTGCTTCGGCAGGATCTGCGCGATCAGCATCCGCCCGGGCGTGGTCACGACCACCTGGCGCATCGGATTGCCGTTCGGCGTCGACCGTCTCGAAGCGCGCCTTGATCTTGTCGTGCAGGCTGATCGCGCGGGCCTACAGCGCGTGCTCGATCTCGCCGATCGTGCCGAGCGCCGGCGCGTCCTTGTCCGCGACGTCGCGGAACTCCGGGGTCTCCAGCGAGAGATAGTACAGCCCGAGCACGATGTCCTGGCTCGGCACGATGATCGGCTTGCCGTTCGCCGGGCTGAGGATGTTGTTGGTCGACATCATCAGCACGCGGGCTTCGAGCTGCGCCTCCAGGCACAGCGGCACGTGCACCGCCATCTGGTCGCCGTCGAAATCGGCGTTGAACGCGGTGCAGACCAGCGGATGCAGCTGGATCGCCTTGCCCTCGATCAGCACCGGCTCGAAGGCCTGGATGCCGAGCCGGTGCAGGGTCGGCGCGCGGTTCAGCATCACCGGATGCTCGCGGATCACCTCCTCGAGGATGTCCCACACCTCCGGCCGCTCCTTCTCCACCATCCGCTTGGCCGCCTTGATGGTGGTGGCGTGGCCGTATTTCTCCAGCTTGGTGTAGATGAACGGCTTGAACAGCTCGAGCGCCATCTTCTTCGGCAGGCCGCACTGGTGCAGCTTGAGCTCCGGCCCGACCACGATCACCGAGCGGCCGGAATAATCCACGCGCTTGCCGAGCAGGTTCTGCCGGAAGCGGCCCTGCTTGCCCTTCAGCATGTCGGACAGCGACTTCAGCGGCCGCTTGTTGGCGCCGGTGATGGCGCGGCCGCGGCGGCCGTTGTCGAACAGCGCGTCGACGCTCTCCTGCAGCATGCGCTTCTCGTTGCGCACGATGATGTCGGGCGCGCGCAGCTCGATCAGCCGCTTCAGGCGGTTGTTGCGGTTGATGACGCGGCGATACAGGTCGTTCAGGTCGGAGGTCGGCGAAGCGGCCGCCGTCGAGCGGCACCAGCGGGCGCAGCTCGGGCGGGATCACCGGCACCACGTCCAGGATCATCCAGTGCGGCCGCGCGCCGCTACTCGCCGAACGCCTCGATCAGCTTGAGGCGCTTGACCAGCTTCTTGCGCTTGGCCTCGCTGGTGGTCTCCTTCAGATCGGCGCGCAGCCGCACCTTCTCCTCGTCGGGGTCGATGCCCTGCAGCACCTGCTTGATCGCCTCGGCGCCGATGCCGACCCGGAACGCGTCGTCGCCGAACTCGTCCTGCTTGGCGCATCAGCTGATCCTCGGTCAGCAGCTGATGCAGCTTGAGGTCGGTCATGCCCGGCTCCAGCACGACGTAGCTCTCGAAATACAGGATCTTCTCGAGCTCCTTCAGCGTCAGATCGACCATCAGGCCGATCCGGCTCGGCAGCGACTTCAGGAACCAGATATGCGCCACCGGCGAGGCCAGCTCGATATGGCCCATGCGCTCGCGCCGCACCTTGGCGAGCGTCACCTCGACGCCGCATTTCTCGCAGATGATGCCGCGGAACTTCATCCGCTTGTACTTGCCGCACAGGCACTCGTAGTCCTTGATCGGGCCGAAGATGCGGGCGCAGAACAGCCCGTCCCGCTCCGGCTTGAAGGTGCGGTAGTTGATGGTCTCGGGCTTCTTGATCTCGCCGTACGACCAGGTGCGGATCTGCTCCGGCGAGGCCATCTGGATCTTGATCTGGTCGAAGGTCATGGCCTGACCGGCCTGACCGAGAATCTTCATCAGTTCGTTCATGCGTCTATCTCCCCGTGGGCGCGGACCGGATCAGCCCCGGCCGCGCCCGACGCGCCATGGTGAAACGCGGCATTGTCGGATCAGTGGCAACCGCTCAGGCCGCCCTGTTGTCGAGATCGACGTTCAGGCCCAGCGATTTCAGCTCCTTCACCAGCACGTTGAAGCTCTCCGGAATGCCGGCCTCGAAATTGTCCTGCTCGCGCACGATCGCCTCGTAGACCTTGGTGCGGCCGGACACGTCGTCCGATTTCACCGTCAGCATCTCCTGCAGCGTGTAGGCCGCGCCGTAGGCCTCCAGCGCCCAGACCTCCATCTCGCCGAAGCGCTGGCCGCCGAACTGCGCCTTGCCGCCCAGCGGCTGCTGGGTGACCAGGCTGTACGGCCCGATCGAGCGGGCGTGGATCTTGTCGTCCACCAGGTGGTGCAGCTTCAGCATGTAGATGTAGCCGACCGTCACCTTGCGCTCGAACGGCTCGCCGGTGCGCCCGTCGACCAGCACCACCTGCCCGGACGTGTCCAGCCCGGCCTGCACCAGCATGTCCTCGATGTCCGACATGCGCGCGCCGTCGAACACCGGGGTCGCGATCGGCACGCCCTTGCGCAAATTCTCGCCAGCTCCACCAGCTGCTCGGTGTCCAGATTGGCGATCTGCTCGGCTGAACACGTCCTCGCCGTAGACGTCGCGCAGCCGCTCCAGCAGCGCCTCGCGCTCGCGCGCCGGTGCGCCGGTACTCCTCCACCAGCTCGCCGATCTGCCGGCCGAGCGGGCGCAGGCCCAGCCGAGATGGGTCTCCAGGATCTGGCCCACGTTCATCCGGCTCGGCACGCCGAGCGGATTGAGCACGATGTCGACCGGCGTGCCGTCCTCGAGGAACGGCATGTCCTCCACCGGCACCACGCGCGACACCACGCCCTTGTTGCCGTGCCGGCCGGCCATCTTGTCGCCGGGCTGCAGCTTGCGCTTCACCGCGACGAACACCTTGACCATCTTCATCACGCCGGGCGGCAGCTCGTCGCCGCGCTGCAGCTTCTCCACCTTGCTGTCGAAGCGCGCCTGCAGGCGGCCGACCGCGGCGTCGAACTCCCGCTTCAGCGTCTCGATCTCGGCCATCACCGCGTCGTCCTGCACGCCGATATGGCGCCAGGCGCCGCGCGGATGCTCGGCCAGCACCTCCTCGGTGATCACGGTGCCGGCCTTGATGCCCTTGAAGCCGCCGGCGGCCTTGCGGCCCAGCAGCTTCTCGCGCAGCCGGTTGAGGAAGCTGCGCTCCTGGATCGCCTTCTCGTCGTCGCGGTCCTTGGCCAGCCGCTCGATCTCGGCGCGCTCGATCGCCATGGCGCGCTCGTCCTTGTCGACGCCGCGGCGGCTGAACACGCGCACGTCGACGATCGTGCCGGTGACGCCGGGCGGCAGCTTCAGCGAGGTGTCGCGCACGTCCGACGCCTTCTCGCCGAA
>CAWCYL010000003.1:0-492177 GCA_963799825.1 uncultured Alphaproteobacteria bacterium | reverse complement strand
ATGTCAAACCGGGACGCGCTTCCTTTCGCGACGACCCTCATGGTCCGCGACACCTGCCTGTGCCTGCATGTGCAACGGGCGGCGCGGGCGGTGGCGCGACGCTATGACGAGGCGCTGCGGCCGCTCGGGCTGAGCAGCGGCCAGTTCTCCTTGCTGATGTCGCTCAACCGCCCCGAGCCGTCGGGCTTCGGCCCGGTGTCCGCCCTGCTTGGGATGGATCGCACGACGCTCACCGCCAACCTCAAGCCGCTCGAACGACGGGGCCTGGTGACAGTGCCAGTCGATGCGGCGGACAGGCGCGGCCGCCGCCTGGCGCTGACCCCGGCCGGACGTGCGCTGCTCGCCGCCGCGATCCCGCTGTGGGAGCGGACCCAGCTGGCAATTGAGCGCCTGATCCCCGGCTCCGACCCCAACGGCCTGCGCGCCGATCTGCGGGCGTTGTCGTGACTACGAACGCAACTGAATTGTAGACATCGCCGGACCATGCTGGCACGAACTTAGGTTTGGAGAAGTCGGCGGACCGTAGGGTTCGCAAGCCGATCCCGACGAGGTTGATTGGAACGAGGCATTTGAACGCGCGCCTTGCCGTCGAGCATTTGCGGCTGGCCCGAGCCGAGAGGGTCGGGCCGGTCACGTATCGGCGGTTGCTGCAACGCTATGGCTCGCCCGCGGCCGCACTCGATGCGCTGCCAGGGTTGGCGCGGGCGGGCGGGCGGCGGGGCGCGCCGACGGTGCCGAGCATCGCGCGGGCGGAGCGCGAGATCGCGGCGCTGGAGCGGATCGGCGCGCGGATACTGGTGTTGGATCAGCCGGACTATCCGCCATTGCTGGCGCTGATCGAGGACGCACCACCGGTCATGGCGGTGCTGGGCAGCCTGGAGGCACTCTCTACGCGGACCGTGGCGATCGTCGGCGGGCGGAACGCCTCGGCGAACGGCCGGCGCGTCGCGGAGGGGTTGGCGCGGGAACTGGCGCAGGCGGGGTTTTCCGTAGTGTCGGGCATGGCACGGGGGGTGGACGCGGCGGCGCATCGCGGCGCGCTGGCGGCCGGGCGGACGGTCGCGGCGATCGCGGGCGGCCTCGATCACCCCTATCCGTCGGAGAATGCCGGGCTCCAGGCCGAGATCGCCGCCAGCGGGGCGGTGATCGCCGAGGCGCCGCTCGGCACCGCCCCCCAGGCGAGGCACTTCCCCCGACGCAACCGGATCATCGCCGGGTTGGCGCTGGGCGTGATCGTGGTGGAGGCGGCCCCGCGGTCAGGCAGCCTGATCACCGCGCGAATGGCGCAGGAATATGGACGGGAGCTGTTCGCGGTGCCGGGCTCGCCCCTCGATCCGCGCTGCCGCGGCTCGAACGACCTGATCCGCCAGGGCGCGCAACTCACCGAGACGCTCGCGGACGTGCTCGACAACCTGCCCGACCATCCGCTGCGGGAAGGATTGGCGCGTGCGCCATTGTTTGCCCGTGGCCCGCCGCCCAGGCTCGGTGAGCCGTCGCCTGCGCCTGTTGAGTCGTCCGAGGCGCCGCGGGACATGCCTGCCGTGCGAAGCCATGTGCTTGATCTGCTTGGCCCTTCGCCAACCTTGGTTGACGATCTGATCCGTGGCTGCCAGTTCTCTCCCGCCGCCGTGATGGCGACGCTGCTGGAACTGGAACTTGCCGGCCGCGTCGAGACCCTTCCCGGGAACCGCGTCACCCTCGTCGCCGATCACGGACAATAGGGCCCCAAAGGATAAAATGTCGGACGTCGTCGTCGTCAAATCCCCCGCCAAAGCCAAGACCATCAACAAGTACCTGGGTGGCGGCTTCACGGTTCTTGCGAGCTTCGGGCATGTGCGCGATCTGCCGCCGAAGGACGGGTCGGTGCGCCCGGAGCAGGATTTCGCGATGGACTGGGAGGCCGACGAGCGCGGCAACCGGCAGGTCGCGGCCATCATCAAGGCGCTGAAGGGCGCCAGCACCCTCTATCTGGCGACCGACCCAGACCGCGAGGGCGAGGCGATCTCCTGGCACGTGCGGGCGATGCTGGAGGACAAGCACGCGCTGAAGGGGATAAAGGTCCGGCGCATCACCTTCAACGAGATCACCCGCACCGCCATCCGCGGCGCGATGGCGCATCCGCGCGACCTTGACCAGCCGCTGATCGAAGCCTACCTCGCGCGGCGGGCGCTCGACTATCTGGTCGGCTTCACCCTCTCGCCGGTGCTCTGGCGCAAGCTGCCGGGCAGCCGCAGCGCGGGGCGCGTGCAGTCGGTCGCGCTGCGCCTGATCTGCGAGCGCGAAGCCGAGATCGAGGCGTTCCGGCCGCGCGAGTACTGGACCGTCGAGGCGCTATTCACCACCCCCGGCGGGGCGCCGTTCACCGCCCGGCTGACCCATCTCGACGGCCGCCGGCTCGACCAGTTCGACCTCAACAACGAGGCGCTGGCGATGCGCGCCCGCGCGGCGGTCGAGGCCGGGTCGTTCACCGTCGGCTCGGTCGAACGCAAGCGGGTCAAGCGCAACCCGCCGCCGCCCTTCACCACCTCCACCCTGCAGCAGGAAGCCTCGCGAAAGCTCGGCTTCGGCGCGCAGCAGACGATGCGGCTGGCGCAGCAGCTCTACGAGGGCGTCGAGCTGGAGGGCGACACGGTCGGGCTCATCACCTACATGCGGACCGACGGCGTGCAGATGGCCGGCGAGGCCATTTCCGCCATTCGCCAGCACGTCGATGGCACCTATGGCCGCGACTACCTGCCGGTGGCGCCGCGCGAATACACCAGCCGGGCGAAGAACGCGCAGGAGGCGCACGAGGCGATCCGGGCGACCGACGTGGTCCGCACGCCGGACAGCGTCGCCCATGCGCTGAATTGGGATCAGCGGCGGCTCTACGATCTGGTGTGGAAGCGCGCAGTGGCGTCGCAGATGCAGTCAGCCGAGCTCGACCAGGTGAGCGTCGAGGTGACGGACGGACGCGGCGTGAAGCTGCGCGCCACCGGCTCGATCGTGGCGTTTGATGGCTTCCTCAAGCTGTATCGCGAGGACCAGGACGACGCCGAGGACGCCGAGGAAGGCCGGATGCTGCCGCCGATGGCCGAGCGCGACCCGGTCAGGCGCGGCGACGTCGCCGCCAACCAGCACTTCACCCAGCCGCCGCCGCGCTTCTCGGAGGCCAGCCTGGTCAAGAAGATGGAGGAACTCGGCATCGGCCGGCCCTCCACCTACGCGTCAATTCTTTCTGTCTTGCAGGACCGCAATTACGTGCGGCTCGACAAGAAGCGTTTCATCCCGGAGGACCGCGGCCGGCTTGTGACGGCGTTCCTCACGAGCTTCTTCGAGCGCTACGTGGACACCGGCTTCACCGCCAATCTGGAGGAAAAGCTCGACGACATCTCGGACGGGCGGGCCGACTGGCGGGAGGTGATGCACGTCTTCTGGGAGGAGTTCTCCCGCGCGGTTGATCAGACCAAGGATCTCAAGATCTCCGACGTCATCAACGCGCTCGACCAGGATCTCGGGGCGCATTTCTTCCCCGCGCGCGAGGACGGCAGCGACCCGCGGGTCTGCCAGGCCTGCGGCACCGGGCGACTCGGCCTCAAGCTCGGCCGCTACGGCAGTTTCATCGGCTGCTCGAACTACCCCGCCTGCCAGTACACGCGCCGCCTCGCCATCGGCAACGGCGAGGAGGGCGGCGAGACGCTGAAGGAGGGCCTGCGCGCGCTGGGGCCGGACCCCGAGACCGGCGAGGAGATCACCGTGCGGCGCGGCCCCTACGGGCTCTACGTGCAGCAGGGCGAGAACGGCGAGGACAAGAAGAAAAAGCCGCGTCGCACCTCCCTGCCCCGCGGCATGGACGGCGAGCAGATCACGCTGGAGCAGGCGATCGGGCTGCTATCGCTGCCGCGCGTGATCGGCGTCCACCCAGAGACGCATGAGCCGATCGAGGCCGGGATCGGCCGGTTCGGCCCGTATGTGCGGATGGGTGCCGTGTTCGGCTCGCTCGACCGCGACGACGACGTGTTGGCGGTCGGGCTCAACCGGGCGGTGGACGTGCTGGCCAAGAAGCTGGCGAGCGTGCGGACCCTTGGCCCGCACCCCGGCGACAAGGAACTGATCTCGGTCAAGAAGGGACGGTTCGGCCCCTACGCCCAGCACGGGAAGACGGTCGCCAACCTGCCGCGCGGAGTGGTGATGGAGGATCTGACGCTCGACGAGGCGGTCAAGCTGCTCGCGGAGAAGGGCAAGCAGCTCAAGCCGAAGGGTGGCGCGCGGCGCAAGGGTGCCACCGCCAAGCCGGCGCCGACGGCCAAGCGCGAGCCCAAGGCGGCGGCGAAGCCCGCGCCCGCCCCGGCGAAGCGGGCGGTGCCGAAGAAGGCGGCCGCCAAGAAGAAGAAAGCCGCGCCGAAGAAGAAGGCGACGGTTCGGCGGAAGGCAGCCGCAGAGTAAGCGCCCCTCACCGCGGCCCTCTCCCAAGGAGAGGGAGCAGAAAAGCCCTCTCCCTCTGGGAGAGGATTGGGTGAGGGGTTCTTGCTCAGACGCGCCAGAACGGCTTGTTGGCCTCCTCGCGGGCCTCGGATCGGGTCGCGCCGATGTCCTTGAGCATCCGAGCGTCGAGCTCAACGATCATCCGCCGGGTACGCCAGCGACGCCAAGCATCCGCCAGCACCCGGCGCAGCGGCGTCCGCACTCGGCCCGTTGCGGCGCGGGCCGCCAAGGTTGGTGTCTGCCAGGTGACGCTCGACGAAAGGCGGGTGGACATGGCTACCTCCTGCATCGACGATCTGATGCCGCAAGCAATCTGGGCCTTTCCGCTGGATCACGGAAACGAATTGTCCTGATGTGGAAAATCAGCGATAGTGATGACCATGCCGACGCCGCTGTCGCTCGACCCTGACCTGCTGCGCGCCTTCGTGCTGATCGCCGAGGGGCGCAGCTTCACGCGCGCTGCTGCCCTGGTCGGACGCACGCAGTCGGCGATTTCCATGCAGGTGAAGCGATTGGAGGAGCTGCTTGGCCAGCCGGTCCTGGAGCGCGGACGCGGCGGCAAGGTGGAGCTGACCCCGCACGGTGACTATCTGCTGACCCGCGCGCGGTCCATCCTGGCGCTCAACGACGAGGTGATGGGCACGTTTCGGGCCCCGGCGATCACCGGACGGGTGCGGCTCGGCACGCCCGACGACTACGCGCTCAGTCATCTGCCGCCGGTGCTCGCGCGCTTCGCCGAGACGCACCCGGCGGTCGAGGTGGAGGTGCTGTGCGCGCCGTCGGGCGAGTTACCCGGACGGCTGATGGCGGGCGATCTCGACTTGACCTTGCTGTCGGAAGGCCATCAGCCGGCGGACTGGCCGGCGACACCGCTGTGGCGCGGCCCTTTGGTGTGGATCACCTCGACCCGCCATGCACCCCATCGGAAAAACCCGCTGCCGCTGGCGGTCGCCCGACGGGACTGCGCCTGGGCGCGCGCGGCGATCGCGGCGCTGGAGGCGGATGGACGCGAGTACCGGCTCGCCTACTCCTCGGCGAGCCAGGTGGGCACGCACGCCCCGGTCATGGCGGGGCTGGCGGTGACCGTCTCGGCACTCAGTTGGCTGCCGCCCGGCCTCCGGCCGATGCGCGCCGACGAGGGCCTGCCCCGGCTGCCGGATTTCGGGATTCTTTTTGCTGAAAGGCCCACATCCGCACCAGCCGGTGACGGACGCATTGGCGACGCACATCGAGGAGAGTTATCGGGCGGACGGGGCGCCGGGCCGGACGGGGGCGATGGAAGCGGCCGAGTAGGCCCCGTGATCGTGGACGGCGCCTCCGCGCCAGCACCGCGGACTGATTCGTTACATCGTTGCAGGCTTGTCGTCGATCGTGCTTTCAACGTTGTCCTTGATTTATGCGCGGTTGCTGCGTCGATCGACAATCCGGTTCAGGCGCACTGCTTGCGTTTTGTGCTGCGGGGATGCCCCCGTTCGACTAAGGTTTCGATCTTCGAGTGAACCAACGGCCATCGGGCCGCACCAGGGGATTGGACGCATGACCGTGATGCCGACGCTGATCGCTCGCTTCGCTCTTCCCGCCCTGCT
Source organism: uncultured Alphaproteobacteria bacterium (assembly GCA_963799825.1). Taxonomy (GTDB): domain Bacteria; phylum Pseudomonadota; class Alphaproteobacteria; order Acetobacterales; family Acetobacteraceae; genus JAFKFI01. Next base: position 486,127 of record CAWCYL010000003.1, on the reverse strand, counting down.
CGGCGCGAGCGCTCGCGCGGCGGCCCGTCTCCCGGGCGCGCGCGGCCGACGCGATCAGCGAGCAGGACGCACATGCGATCGGCGTGGCGGCCTACCTGTATTTCTACTCCCTCGTCACGATGGACGTGACGCGCAAGCAACTGACCAACGTCGCCAAGCCCGAGGGCATCCACACGCCGATGAATACGTTCGCCAACCTCCGCGCATTCCCGCCGGCGGACATGAAGGTCGTGGTCCGGCCGAACTTCGACACGCTGTATTCCAGCGCATGGCTCGACCTGACCAAGGAGCCGATGATCGTCTCGGTCCCGGATACGCATGGGCGCTACTACCTGCTGCCGATGCTTGACATGTGGACCGACGTGTTCGCCTCCCCGGGCTGGCGCACCACCGGAACCCAGGCCGGCGATTACGCCGTGGTGCCGCCGGGCTGGAGCGGCTCGCTGCCGGCGGGCGTGGTTCGCATCGACGCGCCGACGCCGTATGTCTGGATCATCGGCCGCACCAAGACCGACGGGCCGCCGACTACGACGCCGTGCACAAGATCCAGGCCGGTTACAAGATCACGCCGCTCTCGCAGCTGGGGCAAGCCGCCGAGCCAGTGGTCGGCACCGTCGATCCCGGCGTTGACATGAAGACGCCGCCGAAGATCACGGTCGATACGATGCCGGCCGGCAAGTTCTTCGCCTACGCCGCCGAAATTCTCAAGCTGCAGCCGCCACACATCACCGATCAACCGATCCTCGCGCAGATGAAGCGGATCGGCATCGAGCGCGGCAAGAGTTTCGACATCGACAAGGTCGATCCGGCGATCAAGGCCGGGCTGGAGACCGCGCCCGAGGACGCCTTGAAGTTGATGGCGTGGAAAGTGGCCAGCCTCGCCCGCGTCGTGAACGGCTGGTCGATGAACACCGACACGATGGGCGTCTACGGCAACTACTACCTGAAGCGCGCGATCGTCACCCAGTTCGGCCTCGGCGCGAACCTGCCGGAAGACGCGATCTATCCGCTCAACCTCGCGGACGAGACCGGCAAGCCGCTGGATGGCGCGAACGCCTATGTCCTGCATTTCGACGAAGGACGCCACGCCGCCGGTGAATGCCTTCTGGTCGGTCACGCTGTATGACAGCGAGGGCTTCCAGGTGGCGAACAGCCTCAACCGGTTCGCGGTCAGCAGTTGGATGCCGTTCAAATACAACCCGGACGGCTCGCTCGACCTCTACTTCCAGAACGCCAGCCCTGGTGCCGACAAGGAGGCGAACTGGCTGCCGGCGCCGAAGGGGCCGTTCAATCTCACGATGCGGCTCTATGCGCCGAAGAGCGATGCTCTGACCGGGAAGTGGAATCCGCCGCCGGTGATGAAGGCAGCCGCAGCCGACGCTGTTGCCGACGCAATAGGTTCATTGCTCAGGTAGGCCACCCCGACACGGGGTCATCTGCAGACCTCTCCGCGCCTGCAGACATTCCGCCGCTAGACGTCAGACTTGCGAATCAGTCGCATTAGCGTATGACGCCTCCCGTCCATCCAGGGAGGCGTCAGCATGATCTGCCTTTTGTCCCTCGGCCCTTCTCACCTCGCAGCACTCATGGGGGCGCACCTGATGAGTGCCGCGCGCATCCCGGCGCAATTCGATGCGCTGCGGCGGTGCGAAGGGTTGATCGGCCTCGACCGCCTCGTCTCCCTCGACCTGGCCGGGACGACGGGCCGCCCGATGGTGTATCGAAGAGAGTTGACACAGCCGGGTCGCCCGTCCGATACTTAACCTGATGGTGAACTATCAGGCCACCGGAAAGCTCCGCAATGAAATTCTTCTACGGCTGGGTCATCGTCGGCGCGGGCGTCGTGATCACCTGTATCGGGCTGGGTACGATATTCGCGCTCGGCGTGTTCCTGCAGCCGATGTCGAATGCGATGGGTTGGTCGCGCACCGGGATCTCCACGGCGGCGCTGCTCAATTTCCTCTGCATGGGCGCCGGATCGTTCCTCTGGGGAGCCCTGTCCGACCGGTTCGGCACCCGCGCGGTCGTGCTCTGCGGCGGCATCCTGCTTGGCGTCGGCCTGATGACGGCGAGCCAGGCGGGCAGCCTCGTGCAATTCCAGGTCTCGTTCGGCGCAATCGCCGGCCTGGCGGCTGGGAGCTTCTACGCACCGCTGACGGCGACCGCGACGCGCTGGTTCACGCGGCATCGCAGCCTGGCCGTGGCACTTGTCACGGCGGGGACCGGCATCGGCTCGACGACGGTGGCACCTCTCGCGCGCTGGCTCATCACGAGCTACGACTGGCGGACTGCGATGCTCGCGATCGGCGCTCTCGCCTGGATCGTGATAGTTCCTGTTGCGTTTCTGGTGCGCAACCCGCCCCCGGCATCGCCCTCTGCCGGCGCGGGAGCCCAGGCGAGCGCCGATGACAGCGGGTTCACCGTAGCGCAGGCGCTGCGCACGCCGCAATTCGCTGCCATCGCGCTGACGTTCTTCGCGTGCTGTGCCGCGCACTCGGGCCCGATCTTCCACATGGTCACCTATGCGATCGACTGCGGCGTGGGCGCGATGACCGCCGCCGTCGTGTTCGGTGCGGCCGGGTTGGCGGCGCTCTGTGGCCGTATCGTGTTCGGGCTGGCGGCGGACCGGGTCGGTGCGAAACCCACCATGCTCGTTGGGCTGACCATTCAGGCGGTCGCCATTTATCTCTACGTCTTCGCGCGCGGCCCATCGAGCTTCTATGCACTCTCGCTGGTGTTCGGCCTCGCCTATGGCGGCGTGATGCCCCTCTACGCGATCCTCGTGCGCGGGTATTTTGGCGCCCGCATCATGGGCTCGGTCTTTGGCGCGGTCGCAATGGCGTCGACGCTCGGCATGGCCATTGGTCCGTGGGCCGGTGGCTGGCTCTACGACCGATTCGCCAGCTACTCCTGGCTCTACATCGCCTCGTTCGGGATCGGCCTCGGAGCGGTAGCGGTCGCATTCACGTTCCGCGCGCCCCGCCCCCTCTTGGCTGCGCTGCGGACGCCGAGCGTGATCAGAGGCGGGTAAGGGCACCCTCGGCGCTTCTGGGCGGCACAGGCGCGACGGGCTCCACCGTGCCCGTGACCGCACCGATGCCGAACTGCGGACATCAGCACACGAAAAGGGCCGGCCCGCTCGCGCCGGCCGGTCCCGCTCGCTTTGTCGGGCGATCAGGCGGCGAGACGCTGGTGCGCCGGAACCTCAAGGTTGAAGAACCGGGCGGCATTCAGCCCGAGGATCTTGGCGCGCTGCGGCTCGGTCAAGTTCGGCATGGTGCGCTCGATCGCCTCCGCCGAGTGCGGCCAGGTGCCCTCGTGGTGCGGGTAGTCGTTGGCCCAGGCGAAATTGTCGACCAAATTGTGCTTCTCGGCGAGCGACAGGCCGACCGGATCCTCCTGGAACGTCGCCAGGGCATGAGCGCGGTAGTAGTCGCTCGGCAGGCCCTGCAGCTTCGGGCGGACGAACATGTGGTGCTTGCGATAGCCCTCGTCCATCGCCTCCAACAGCCAGGGGATCCAGCCGATGCCGGCCTCGATGGTCGCGAAGCGCAGGCCCTTGAAGCGCTCCAGCACGCCGGAAGCACACATATTGGCGACCGGCTCGATGGTCGGCGACAGCGAGTGCGTGACGTAGTTGATCACCGCCCCGCCATTGCCGCGCGACGCGCGCGGATCGCGCCCGGTCGAGATGTGGAAGGTGATCGGCAGCCCGGTTTCCTCGATCAGCCGCCACATCGGGTCGAAATGCGGCAGATTGTAGTTGACGTGCTCGACGTCATGGCCGCCCCACACCGGCTTGCACGGCAACGACAGCGCGCGGAAGCCGATCTTGGCGACCCGCTCGATCTCGGCCATCGAGCCTTCGAGATCGCCCGTCGCGATCGAGGCGACCGGCAGCATGGCGTCGGGATGCGGGCCGAACTGCTCCCATGCCCAGTCGTTCCACACCCGGCACTGCGCGTTGGCGAACACCGCATCCGGCGTTGCCCACATCGCGAGCCCCTTGTTGGGGAAGATGATCTCGACGTCGATCCCGTCGGCGCGGTTGTCGCGAATGCGGTCCTGCACATCGGCGCCGGCCTTGGAGCGCACCCAGTCCTCGCCTTCGAAGCTCATCACCCGCACGCGGTCCGGCCGGTAGCCCTCGCAATAGCGCCACTGCACGCCCTGCTCATCGGTGATGATCCGGGGGACGCGCTCGCGATATTTCGCGTCGATCCGCTTCTCCCACAGATCCGGCGGCTCGTTGGCGTGGCTGTCGGTGGAGACCATGAAGTATTTCTTCGGGTCTCCCGCCCGCGCAGTGCGTGCCCAGCCGGAATGGCCGGGCGTATCCAATCGCCAGAGATTCGGGGCGTTGATGGCGACTTCGTTCATGGATCCCTCCGTTGCAGCTTGCCAAACTCGACACTTGGACCGAAGCGCGCTCGCCCGTTTGCACAGGGCTCGGTCGCTACTGGTGGTTGTCCTTACTGGTGAGTATGGGCCGTGCTGCCCTGGGCGACAAGCATCTGTCGCGAGAATGTCGGGCACAGAGAGTCGGCAGGAAGAAGCGGCGGCACGCTCGGACCAGCGCGCCGCTGGCCGCGTGTCAGCTTTTGCCTTTGAGCACGACCCAATGCTCGCCATCGAAGCGCATCAGCCGCACCGATTTGAGCGGCTGGTAGTCGGTCGGGCTGGTGTTGATGACGAGGCCCGGCATGACCATCGGCAGCACCAGATCGTGCAGGCTGGCGGCTTGGCGCATCACGTTCTCGCGCGACAGATCGTTACCGCACTGCTTGAGCGTGTGCACAAGGGCGTCTGCGCGATCGAGTAGCCGATCACGTTGTTGAGGTCGGCCGTGCGCCCTCCGGGAAATACTGCTTCATGAAGGCAAGCCATGCCTTGTAGCCGTCGGTCGCCTGGGTCGCCGGGTCGGTCGGGTCGCGCACATAGGCGCCGGTTATCATGCCGACCGCCTTCTCGACTCCGGCAGGCTTGAGCACGGCGCCGATCGAGGATCCGACGTCGCTCGTGAGGTGCAGCGGCTTCCAGCCGATGTCGTGGATCTTGCGGATCGCCTGGGCGGCGAATTTCGGCGTGGCCACGCTGATGAGCGTGTCAGCGCCGGAGCCCTGCAAGGTGACGATCTGGCTCTCGACCGTCGGGGCCGTCACCTCGTAGCTCGCCTTGGCGACGATCATTTTCCCGGACTTGTCGCCGAACGCGCGCTCGACGCCGTGGATGTAATCCTTCCCGATGTCGTCGTTCTGATAGAGGATCGCGATCTTCGCCGACGGCCGGTTCTTCAGGATTGAAGGCACCGAAATCGTATGCCTCGGCCTCGTAGCTCTTGCGCGTTTGCTCGACTGTCTTGGGCGGGCTGTAGCCGTCGTCGAGGCTTATCAGGTTGATCTTGCGGCCGTTCACCCCGCCCTGCTCGTTGACCATCTTGAAATAGGCCTGCTCGACCTTGCCGATCGTGCCGTAGGCCGAGGCCGGACCGGAATAGGGCATGGTCTGGCCGATCTTGATCTCGGTATCGGTCACGCCGGGCGGCCCCGCCGCGACCGCGCGATGGGTCGCGACAAGGCAAAAAGCCGCGGCTGCCAACGTGGCGGCACGGCGTGTCGGGAAACGAGCGTTCATTTTGTCCTTGAGTGCTGAATTGTCGGAAAGCGCCGCGATTCAGGACATCCGGTAGGCCCGCCGGGCGGCGCCGCTGAACAGGGCCGCCTTTTCATCCGCCGACGCACCCGAGGCAAGGCGCTTGAACGCATTCCAGACCACCTGATAGCTGCACCAGCGCTTCTGCACCGGAAAATTGCTCTCGAACATCGATCGCTCCGGTCCGAAACTATCGATGCAAACGTCGATGTAGGGTTTCCACGCCGCGGCCACCTCCTCCGAGGAGGGCGGCAGGTCGCGCGCACCCCCGCCATGTCCCGGCAGACGAATGGGCAGCGCGCCCAGCTTGACGAACACGTTGGGATGCCGCGCCACCTCGGCGATGCCCTGTCGCCAGTCGGCAAAAACCTCGTCCCGCCGGGAGGCGTAGGGGCCGCCGAGGATCGGGCTGCCGACATGGTTGAGGATGATCGTCGTGCCCGGGAACGCGCCGGCGAGATCGGCCACCTCGCGCAGCTGCGGGTGATACACCCAAGCGTCGAACGACAGCCCGAGCGCGCCGAGGCACGCAAATCCCTCGCGCCACTGCGTCTCCGCCAGCATCCCCTTCCGTGGTGCAATGGAGCGGGCGTGCTCGTCCCAGGCGGTCGAGAAGCGGATGCCGCGGAACCGACCGCCACTCGCCGTGAGGTGCGCCTCCAGCACCGGCTTGACCCGCGCGCCGAGCGTCAGGTCGGCGTTGCCGAACATCGCCGCGCAGGCCCGCGCGGGGCCGAACGTGCCGCTGGCGCTCATCGCCGAGACGCCGGTGACGAACTCGGTCTCGCCCAGCGATCGCAGTTCCTCGGGTCCGTCCGGGCGATACATCGAGTGGCACTCGGCGAACACCGTGGCGGTGACGTTGTGCCCGGAGGCGAGGTCGGCCAGCAGCTCCGGCAGCAAATACGTGTTGCCCTCGCGCACCCATAGATGATGGTGCGGGTCGATGATCGGCAGCTCCGGCTCGATGATCTCCTCCGATCGCTTGCCCAGCCAGTCCGCATCCGACGCGCCCGAGAACGGATTTTTGTCGGTCATCCCCCCGTTTCCCTCCACCCGCACTGGACGAGCGCAGCACGAAAGGCTCCGCCGCACAACGCCGGGCCGGTTTGCATTGGCGGAGGCGGTCACGATACGCTTGCCGTCAAGCGCGCGGCATGGGTGCAATCGCGCGGGAGGGACGGGACGCAGATGAATTTCGAGTTCTCCGAAGATTCCCGGCTGCTGCGCGACCAGGCGCGCAGCTTCCTGCAGGACAAGTGCAGCACGAAGGTGGTCCGCCGCGTGCTGGACGGCGAGGAGCCCTACGCGCGCGCGCTTTGGCAGGAGATCGCCGGCATGGGCTGGCTCGGCGCTGCGATCCCCGAGGAATACGGCGGCGCCGGCCTCGGCTACGAGGGATTGTGCGTGCTGGCCGAGGAGATCGGACGCGCCGCGGCACCGATCCCCTTCACCTCCTCGGTCTATATCGCCACCGAGGCGATCCTAGCGGCGGGCAGCGAGACGCAGAAGCGCGACATGCTGCCCAAGCTCGCGGACGGCTCGCAGATCGGCACTTTTGCCCTTGCCGAGGGGCCGGGCCAGCCGAGCCCGGACGCCGTCGAGGTGCGCGCCACGGGCGGCGTGCTGAGCGGCACCAAATGGCCGGTGCCGGACGGCACGATCGCCGATTTCGCCGTGGTCGTCGCGCGCGATGAGGGCGGCATCGGACTCTACCGCGCCGACCTGACCGGCCCCGGCATCAAGCGCGAGGCGCTGCGCACGGTGGACCCGACCCGCGATCAGGCCAGGCTCGACCTCATCGGCGCAAAGGCGGAAAAGCTCGGGCCGCCGGGCGACGCCTGGCCTCTCGTGGAACGTCTACTCGAACGCGCCGCGATCCTCGTCGCCTTCGAGCAGGTGGGCGGGGCGGAGGCATCGCTCGACATGGCGCGCGACTATGCCATGCAGCGGTTCGCGTTCGGCCGCCCGATTGGCTCCTTCCAGGCGATCAAGCACAAGCTCGCGGACGTCTACGTGGCCCTCGAACTGGCGCGCTCGAATGCGTATTACGGGGCCTGGGCGCTGGCGGACGGCGAAGCGGAGCTGCCGCTCGCTGCCGCGGCCGCGCGGCGTCTCCGCCACCGAGGCGTTCCATCTCGCGTCGAAAGAAAACATCCAGACGCATGGCGGCGTCGGCTTCACCTGGGATTTCGATTGCCACCTGTTCTACCGCCGCTCCAAGCATCTTGCGTTGATTTTGGGTGCGGCGCCGTACTGGAAGAACCGGCTGGTCGATCAGCTCGAAACGCGCAACGCGGCGTAGGAGGCAGCACGATGGACTTCAACGACACTCCCGAGGAAGCCGCCTTCCGCGCCGAGGCGCGCGCCTTTCTCTCCGCAAACGCCCAGCCGAAGAACCGCTCCAAGCCGATCACCTTTCGCGGTCATATCGGCCCCGAGGAGGTGAAGCGCGCGAAGGCGTGGCAGGCCAAGAAGGCGGACGCCGGTTTCGCCGGGCTCACCTGGCCCAAGAAGTTCGGCGGCCGCGAGGTCTCGCCGATGATGCAGGTGATCTATCAGCAGGAAGAGTCAAACTACGTGGTGCCGGCTGGGGTGTTCGAGATCGGCCTCGGCATGTGCATCCCGACGCTGATGGCCTACGCCAAGCCGGAACAACTCGAGCGCCACGTCCGCCCGGCGCTGCGCGGCGAAGACGTCTGGTGCCAGCTCTTTTCCGAGCCCGCCGGCGGCTCCGATCTCGCCGCACTGCGCACCCGCGCGGTGAAGGACGGCGATGACTGGGTCGTCAACGGGCAAAAGATTTGGACCTCGGGCGCGCATCTCTCCGATTGGGGCATCCTCGTCACGCGCACCGACCCGAACGTGCCCAAGCACGCCGGCCTGACGTTCTTCTTCCTGAACATGAAATCGCCGGGCATCGAGATCCGGCCGATCCATCAGATCTCCGGTGCGAGCCACTTCAACGAGGTCTTCTTCACCGACGTCCGCATCCCCGACAGCCAGCGCCTCGGCGGCGTCGGCCAGGGCTGGCGTGTGTCGCTGACCACGCTGATGAACGAGCGCCTTTCGGTCGGCAGCTACGAGTATCGCCCGGACGCCAATGATCTTGTCGATCTGGCCCGCAACCTCACCGTGAACGGCGCGCCCGCGCTCCGCGACAGCGCCGCGCGCGAGAAGATCGCCGAGTGGTGGACCCGCGCGCAGGGGCTCAAGCTCACGCAGTTCCGCACCCTCACGGCGATGAGCAAGGGCAAGGACCCGGGGCCGGAGAACTCGATCGGCAAGCTGGTGAAGGCGAGCATGACGCAGGACATCGCCTCGTACGGCATGGATTTGATGGACGCGGCTGGCGCGGTGATGGACCCCGAACTGGTACCCGCCCACGCGCTGTTCGAGCAGGCCTTGCTCTCCTCCCCCGCCGGCCGCATCGCCGGCGGCTCGGACGAGATCCTGCGCAACATCATTGCCGAGCGCGTGCTCGGATTGCCCGGCGACATCCGCGTCGACAAGGACAAGCCGTTCAACCAAGTCCCCTCGGGCCGCGGCTGACGCGCGGCGGCCGGTACGCTTCCATGCAGATGCCCGCCGGCCGCACGCTGCCCGACTTGCTCGCCGAGATGGCAGGCCGCTATCCCGACCGCGTCTTCCTGATCGACGGAGACCGACGCGTCACCTACGCGGAGTTCCGCGCCGAGGCACGACGCCTCGCGCGGAGCTTCCACGCACTCGGCGTCCGCCGGGGCGACAAGGTCGCGATCCTGATGGGTAACCGCGCCGAATGGTTGCTGGTCGATTTCGCCGTGACCATGCTCGGCGCTGCGCTCGTCGCGCTGAACACCTGGTGGCGACAGCGCGAGCTACACCACGCCCTGCATCTCAGCGATACCGCCGTGCTGGTCATGGCCGACCGCTACCTCAAGCACGACTACATCGCCGAACTGGCCGGCATGGCCGAACTCCCGGAACTGCGGCATGTCGTCTGCCTGGGCGAGCGGCAGCCACCGGGCGCGCTCAGCTATGCCGCACTTCGCGAGCTGGGCGATGACGTGCCGGACACCGTGCTCGACGCCGCCTGTGCGTCCGTGCGCCCAGACGACATGGCGTATCTGCTGTTCACCTCGGGCTCGACCGCACGCTCCAAGGCGGTGCCGCTGCTGCACGAGGGCCTGATCCGCAACATGCACGGCATCGGCGAACGGCTGCACCTCACCGAGAAAGACCGACTGCTCATGGTCGTCTCGCTGTTCTGGAGTTTCGGCTGCGCCAACGCGCTGCTCGCGATGATGACGCACGGCGGCAGCGTCGTGCTGCAGGACAGCTTTGATACTGCGCGCAGCCTGGAACTGATCGAGCGCGAACGCTGCACCGTGCTCTACGCCATGCCGAACATGGCTCTCGCCATGCAGGCGCACCCCGACCGCGCGCAGCCGCGACCTCTCCTCGCTGCGTACCGGCATCACCATGCCGCAATCGGTGAAGCTGATGGCCAGCATCGGCGTACCCGAAATGACCTCCTGCTACGGGCTCACCGAGGGTTACGGCAACAGCATGGTGACGGACTGCAAGGCATCGCTCGAAATGCGCGCGCGCATCAGCGGCATCGCGCTGCCCGGCACGGAGATCGAGATCGTCGACCCGGCGAAACGCACGAAGCTTGCGCCTGGAGAAACCGGCGAGGTCCGCATCCGCGGCTTCGTCACGCCTGGCTACTACAAGGACGAGGCAACCACCCGCACCGCCACTGATGACGCGGGCTGGTTCTATACCGGCGATCTCGCGGTGCTCGACGAGGCGGGCGGGCTGCGCTTCGTCAGCCGGATCAAGGAGCTGGTAAAGACCGGCGGCATCAATGTGGCACCAGCGGAAGTCGAAGAAATCCTGCACGCGCATCCGGCGGTGCGGCAGGCCGTGGTGGTCGGGCTGCCCGACCCCGAGCGCGAGGAAATCCTCGCCGCGCTGATCGTGCTGCGCGATGGGGCGAGCGCCACGCCGCAGGAGTTGATCCGGCATTGCCGCGCCCAGGGCGCCGCCTTCAAGGTGCCGCGCCGGATCGTGCTCGTCGACACCGGTGGAGGTGCCGCTCACCGACACCGGCAAGATCAGCAAGCGCGGCGTGCAGGAATTGCTGTCAGCGGACGATCACGCCGCCTGACCCGTCAGATCCCGCAGCAGCGGCATCGCCTCGGACGCGAACCATTCGATCTGCCGATGGCGCTCCTCGTAGGGGCCGAGCAGGTCGAGGATGACATGCCGCAGGCCCGCCGCGTGGAATTGGCGAATGGTCTCGACGATCTGCTCCGGCCGGCCGAGCGCGCAGTAGCGTTGCGCCGCCTTGCGGAAATCCATCGCGTACCGCACGCTCAGCGTCTCGGTCGCCGCATCCAGCGCCTTCTCGTAGGTGTCATCGACGCGCGTGAACAGCAGGTGGCCGGTGCCGAAGCGCGGCACGTTTCGCCCCGCCACGTCGGCAGCCTGCGCGATCTTGTCGAGGCCGGCGCGATACATGTCGGGCGTGATGACATAGGACAGCCAGCCATCGCCGATGCGGCCGATCCGTCGCAGCGCGGCATCGGAGCGTCCGGCGAACCAGATCGGCGGCCCGCCGCTCTGGCGCGGGGGCGGCTGCATCGCAACGTCGCTGAAGCCGGCATAGAATTTTCCGGCATGGCTGACCTTCTCGCCGGTCCAGAGCTTGCGCAGCACGCCCACGCCTTCGGCCAAGCGCGCGCCGCGCTCGCCATGCGGCACGCCGCAGACCTCGTATTCCTTCGGAAACTCCCCGCCGACGCCGACGCCGAAGATCAGCCGCCCCTCCGTCATATGATCGAGCGTGGCGACCTGCTTGGCGACCGGCGCGGGATGGCGCAGCGGCAGCAGGTAAACCGACGTGCCGAGCGTCAGCCGCCGGCTCACCACCGCCGCCTGCGCGAGTTGCAGCAGCGGATCGAGGATCGGCAGCGGGAACGAGACGTGATCGCCGACCCAGAGCGAGTTGTAGCCGCAGCGATCGACGAGCTGCTACCAGCTCGACCAGCTCGTCGATTTTCGGCAGCCACGGCCCGGTCGCCGGCTCGGTGCGCCGATGGATGGTCTGCACGCCGATGCGCAGCCTGTCGTCGAGCGGAAGGTCCATGTCGCCCTACCAGTTCGTGTCGAAGCCGGCGAAGCTGTGCGGGATGCGGCGGATGTCGCTCACCAGCTCGCGCCGCAGTCCGGGCCGGCGTCCCGGCGGGAAAATTCACGTCGATGGAATCCGCCGCGCCACCGAACCGCCGTTCGATCGACGCCGCGATTTCCGCGTAGGTGCCGCACGCGGCGAAAATCCGCACCACGTCGTCCGACACCTCCGCCGCCATCTCGCCCCAGCGGCCCTGCACCGACAGCTCGATGCAGCTTGAACCCCAACTCCTCCAATCCGTGCAGCGCCAAGATCGGCAGATAGGTGCGCGTCGATCCGTAGAAGCCGATCCGCCGCCGCACGACATCCATCGCGGCCGCGACCGACGCCTCGTCGGGGCCGGTCGCGACGAAGCCGCCGCCGTGCACGTCGAAATGCGCGCGCGAGCGGCCGCTCGCGCCGCATCCCCTCCATGATCCGCGGCAGGCAGATTTCCTCCAGGTAGCGCCGCGAGCACAGCGGATGCAGCCGCACGCCGTCGCACACCTGCCCCGCGACCCGCAGCATCGCCTCGCCGACGGCGGAAATCGTCACCGGCACCATCGGCAGCCCGGTCGGCTCCGGGGAAAAATCCGGCGTCATCAGGGTGAGCTTGTAGTGCTCGCCCTGAAAGTCGAGCTTTCCCCGCGTCTCCCAGCAACGCCAGATCGCGCGCAGTGCCTGGACGTATTCGCGCAAGCGTGGCGCCGGCGGGCTCCACGGAATGCCGAAGCGGCGCTCGTTGTGCCCCTTCACCTGGCTGCCGAGGCCGAGCACGAAGCGGCCGCGCGAGTTCGCCTGCAGGTCCCAGGCCTGGCTCGCCAGCACGGTCGGGCTGCGCGGGAAGGCGACCGCGATCGAGGGCGTCAGCTCGACGCGCTCGGTGGCAAGTGCTGCGAAGGCGAGCGGGGCGAACACGTCGTGCCCCAGCTCGACCGTCATCAGCGCGTCGAACCCAGCCGCCTCCGCGTCACGCGCCGCCGGGCCGACCTCGCGCCATTCGCGCAACGGCAGGCTGGTGAAAACCCGCATGATGCGCGCTCAGAACGGCGTGTCGCCGCACACCGTGATGCGATGCATGATCCGCGTCTCGGCCGGGTAGTCGTTGATGGCGAAATGCTGGACGCAGCGATTGTCCCAGAACGCCATCGAGCCGGTCTGCCAGCGGAACCGGCAGGTGAATTCCGGCCGGACCGAGTGCTGCATCAGGAAGTCGATCAGCGGCTGGCTCTCCTCGTCCGTCATGCCCTCGAAATACTGCACGTGGCCGCCGATATAGAGGGACTTGCGGCCGGTCTCGGGATGCGTGCGGACCAGCGGATGCACCGAGGTGGTCTGCACGTCGCCCGGATCCTTGACGCGCATGGTGGTCTTTCCCGCGTACATCTCCTTGCGCGACTTGCCGCCGTGGCCCTTGAAGTGATCGCCGACGCAGACCGTGCGGAGATCCGCGATCATCCGCTTCATGCCATCCGACAGGCTCTCGTAGGCGAGATACTGGTTGGTGAACATCGTGTCGCCGCCGGCCGAGGGCACTTCCTTGGCGTACAGCATCGTGCCCATCGCCGGCTGCGGCGAGAACATCTGGTCGGTGTGCCATGAGCCGCCGAAATTCTTCTTGTCGGAAGGCGTCTTGACGATCTCCAGGATCTCCGGGTGCGACGGCATTCCCTCCATGAACGGATGAAGATGGATCTCGCCCCAGCGCCGCGCGAAGGCGAGCTGCTGATCCGGCGTGAACGACTGGTCGCGGAAGAAGATCACGCAGTTCTCCAGCAACGCGCTGCGGATCTCGCCCAGCATCTCCTCGTCCAGCTCCTGCGAGAGATCGACGCCCTCGACCTCCGCGCCCAGCGCGCCGGCGATCTTGTGCGTCTCGATCCGCTGGTATTTCGAGTTCCGTATGACGTTCATTGTCCTGCCCTCCTCGCGCCGCGGAAAGCCGCCGCGCTACCTCGCTCAGTTCAGCCGCAGGTCGATGATGTGCCGCTTGTCGGGCTGCAGTTCGCCCTTTTCGACGCGCGTGACGATGTCGGTCAGCGCGGCGTTCGCCGGCGTAGCGAACCCGATCTCCTGCCCCTTGCGCACGATGAAGCCGTTGAGGAACTGGATCTCCGTGCGGCGGCCCTTCACCATGTCCTGGCCCATCGACGGGCGATGCTCGCCGCCGCCCGCCTTCCGCGTCTCGGCGAGCCGATGATCGTCGACCGCCCGCGTCGCCTCCGCGTCGCCCTCGCCGGCGCGCGCGATGGTCTCCGGCGGCAGATGCAGGATCTCCTCCAGCTCGTAGCCGAGCGCCTGCCCGACGCGGATCGCCTCGCTGCCGAGCCGCGACGAGAAGTGGCGCAGCGTGTCGTCCTGGATGATGTCCTTGCTGATGAGCCCGGTGCAGGCGGACAGGCCGTTGCCCATCACGTTGGTCACCAGCTTCGACCACCGCTCGCCCCAGAGGTTCGACGTCATCTGCGCGCTGTCGGCGTATGCCACGAGCCGATGCACCTCCTTCACGCGGTCGGTGATGCGGCCATGCACCTCGCCCACGCGGAACACCGTGTGCCGCGTTCCGCTCTTGCCCGCCGCGCGGCGGACATGGCCCGGCTCGCACAGATCGACGGTGATCGAGCTGGCGATCGAGCCCAGTGTCCGGCCCCAGCCGACGATCGAGGCGACCGTCTCCTCGTTCATGCAGTTCTGCAGCGAGACGACGAAGCCGTTCGGCGCGAGATATTGCGCGATCATCGTCGTCGCCCAGGCGGTGTCGTAGGATTTCACGCAGACGAAGGCGATGTCGATCGGCGCCTGCTTGGCGAGGCGCTGGACGTCGGTAACGTGCAGCGCGTCCACCTTCACGGTGAATTCCGGCACGTCTCGCAGATGGGAGATGCGCAGGCCCTTGGCCCGCATCGTCTCCACGTTCTCCGGCCAGAAGTCGATGAAGACGATGTCCTCGCCCGCCTGCGCCATGTGTGCTCCGGCGTATCCGCCGACAGCACCAGTCCCGACGATCGCAATCCGTGGCCGCATGGTCTTCCCTCCCGGTCCGTTGCCCCGATGGTAGAGAGGCAGCGGACCGGGATCAACGCGCCATCCCGACGCCCTCAGACGGGCAGTCCGAGCGCCCGCTTCATCGCCTTGATGTTGCCGCGCCCGTTCTTGGTCAGCCGTTCGCTGATCTCGGCCGTGGCGCCCTCGTCCATCGGCACGAATTGGATGGACAATTCGATGCGCGAGGCGTCCCCGCTCACCGGTGCCACCCGCACGGTGGAAAAATACTCCTTCATGTCGGGCCGATCGAGCGTGTACGTGTAGGAATGCGCGTCCTGCTTCACCAAAAGCTCGCGCACGACGCGGCCGTCCGGCATGGTCAGGCTGCGCACCTTCCCCTTCGGCGTCTGCTCCGTCGATTCCTCTTTCACCAACACCGCCCATTTGCGGATGCCGGAGAAATCCCCGATAACGTTCCACACGGCGTCGGCACCCATCGGCACGTCCTCGGTCACGGTCACTTCCGGCATCGATCCATCTCCCCAGGTTTCCGGCGAACAGCGTACTGCAAGATGCGGGCGTCATCGAGTAGCATTCCAACAAGCACAGCCGGGAGCGCATCAATGCGCAACGCCAATCGCCGCGTCACGCTGAGATCCCGCCCGTCCGGTCTCGCCGGGCCAGAACACTTCACCGAGGAGGTGGTGCCGGTCAGCGCACCCGCTGACGGAGAGGTGCTGCTGGAGACGTTGTACCTCTCGATCGACCCGGCGATGCGCGTGTGGATCAGCGAGAATCCCGGATACGTGCCGCGCGTCGAGATCGGCGAGGTGATGCGCGCCGGTGGCATCGCGCGCGTCATCGACAGTCGCGCGGAGGGCTTCGCGCCCAGCGATCTGGTGCAGGCGCGGCTCGGCTGGCAGTCGCATCCGACATTGCCGGGTGCGGAACTGGAAAAGCTCGATCTGAGCCTCGGCGTGCCGCTCGATTGGATCGGCCTGCTCGGCATGACGGGAGTGACCGCGTATTTCGGGATGCGCGAAATCGGCGCGATCCGCCCCGGCGAGACGGTGCTCGTCTCAGGTGCCGCCGGGGGCGTCGGGCAGGTGGCCGGCCAGGTTGCTCGCATCGAGGCGTGCCGCGTGGTGGGCATCGCGGGCGGCGCGGCGAAATGCGCGTTCCTCACGGGGGAACTCGGGTTCGACGCGGCGATCGACTACAAGGCGGAGCCGGATCTCGCCGCCGCGATCGCGCGCACGTGTCCGGGTGGCGTGGACGCGTTCTACGACAATGTCGGCGGCCCGACATTGGATGCGGCACTCGCCAATCTGCGCATCGGCGCGCGCGTGGTGATCTGCGGCCGCATCTCGCAGACCGCGAGCGAGGCGCTATACGGCGTTCGCAATCTCGGCCTGCTGATCGGCAAGCGCGCGCGTATCCAGGGGTTCGTCGTGTTCGACTACCACGACCGCTACGCCGAGGCGCGGCATTGGCTCTCGGCGCAGCAAAAGGCCGGACGCATCCAGCAGCGGCTGCACGTCATTGAGGACTTGGCGCGCGCGCCCGAGGGGCTTGGGATGCTGTTTCGCGGCGAGAACACCGGCAAGCTGGTCGTGCAGGTCGCGCGGTGATCCCGCTCAATCGTGGATGAACCGGTCGATCTTGCGATACCGGAACAGCCAGCTTCCGTTCTGCTTGACCATCTCGTCGGCATAGCTCCCGCCCGAGCCGACTTTCGGACCCTGCGCGCTGTTCTGCACCAGGATCCAGTTGGACTGGACCTGCGCGCGGTCGCCGTCCATGCGGATAACGATGTTGCTCACCGCGTGGATCGGCCGCGCGCGCGGGGCGGACGGGCCGGCGATCCGGCGTATCAGGGCCTCGATGTCCGCGCGGCCGGTGGCCTTGCCGAACGCAGTGTCCCAGGTGCCATCCTCGGCAAACAGCGCCGCCATGTCGGCAAACCGATTGGTGTCGATGCAAAAGCAATATTCGGCGAGGACGTCGCGGATCGCGTCCTTCTCCTCGAGCAGGCTGGGCATTGGCGTTTCTCCCATTGACGGCCGGCCGATCCTAGCGCCGGGCAGGGATCCCCGAAATGGAGAAGGCCCCGGAGTTTCCTCCGGAGCCTTCGGCATTGTTCGTGGACATCCGCTGTCAGATGCGGACAGGCTACTCCGAGATGCGAAGCGTCGCGTCGGAGATCCAGGCCGCGGCAGTCGGTGCCGACACTAAACAATGAGACACTGGATCACCTCCTTTCAGTTGTTGCTGGGACTGGCCATAGTTGCCCGAATCCGCCCGCTGGCAAGAGGCTGGTTCGGCAAACGACAACGGAGCGCATCGCGTATGGATCAGCAGGCGGGCGCAGAGCCCCCATACAAGGTCAGCCGCAAGCAGGTCCGCGCCATCGTCGACCGCTACAGGGTCACGGACGGCAGGAAATTCCGCCTGACGGACCATGATCCCGGCGACATTGGCGGACACATGATGTCGAGGACGCAGGCGCAGGACTTGCTGGAGGTCGGCACCGCGAGCCTCGCCGCGTTGCAGGAGAAGCTCTATGCGCGAGAATCGCTGGGCGGTGCTCTGCGTCTTTCAGGCGATGGACGCCGCCGGCAAGGACGGCACGATCAAGCACGTCATGTCGGGGATAAACCCGCAGGGCGTGCAGGTCACTTCGTTCAAGGCGCCTGGCCCGGAGGATCTCGGGCACGACTTCCTGTGGCGCGTCTGGCGTGCCCTGCCCGAGCGTGGACGCATCGGCATCTTCAACCGCAGCCACTATGAGGACGTGCTCGTCGTCCGCGTGCATCCGGAACTCCTCGACAAGCAACGACTGCCAATCGGGCTGGTCGGCAAGCGGATCTGGAAGGAGCGCCTGCAATCCATCGCGGCGATGGAGGAGTATCTCGCGCGACAAGGCACCGTCATCCTGAAATTTTTTCTCCATCTCTCGAAGGACGAGCAGAAGAAGCGCTTCCTCGCTCGGCTGGACGAGCCGGAGAAGAACTGGAAGTTCAGCGCCAGCGACCTCGCCGAACGGGCCTACTGGGACGACTACATGACGGCCTATGAGGACGCGATCGCCGCTACCGCCGCGCCGCACGCGCCGTGGTTCGTCGTGCCCGCCGACAACAAATGGTTCACCAGGCTCGTCGTGGTCGCCGCGATGAACGACGCCCTGAACCGCCTGGACCTCGCCTTCCCGAAAGTCACCGACGAACAGCGTTCGTCCCTCGCCACCGCGCGCGCGAAGCTGGAGGCGGAACGTTAGGCGAAACGATCTCCAGCGGTCGGCGAAACCTCGGCCATTGGCGCGCGTTGGCCGGGGGCGCCTCCGGGAATTGCATGCATGTCCGCTCCCTTCCTCCCGTCTTCGTCGTCGTGATCTCCTCGCCTCCACCGCCGCGGCGTTGCTGTTGTCCCTCCCCGGCGCGAAGGCCACGACGGTCAGCGGGGCGCTGCCCTGGAAGCCCGATGCCGGCTCGCCGCCGCGCAAGGTGCTAGCCCGGCCCCTGGACCTATTTCACCGCGCGAGGAAGGGTCGGCGGTGGAGGCGCTGGTCGATCGGCTGATCCCGCCCGATCCACGCACGCCCGGCGGCAAGGATGCGGGCTGCGCGGTGTTCATCGACCGCCAGCTCGATGGACCGTTCGGCAGCTCGCGGGGCCTCTACATGCGGCCGCCCTTCCACGAGGGCACGCAAGGAGCAGGGCAACCAGTCGCCGCTGACGCCCGCGCAACGCTACCGCAAGGCCCTCGCCGGCCTCGACAAGCACTGCAAGGACAGCTTCGCGGGAAAGACCTTCGCGCAATTGCCCGACGCGCAGAAGGACAAGCTGCTGACCGCCCTCGAAAAAGGCGAGCTGCAGCTCGACGGGACCAGCGGGAAAGCGTTCTTCGACCTGCTGCTGCAGAACGCCAAGGAAGGCTTCTTCGCCGATCCGGTCTATGGCGGCAACCGCGAGCATGGCGGGCTGGCGAATGATCGGCTTCCCCGGCGCGCGCTACGACTACCGGGACTGGATCGACCGACATAACGAACGCTATCCGCTGCCGCCGGTCAGCATCGTCGGGCGGCCCGAATGGAACGCCAAAGGTACGTGATCGGAGATCGGCATGGCCCGCAAGCTGCCCGCCAAGGATGTGGTCATCGTCGGCCTCGGCTGGACCGGCTCGATCCTGGCGCACGAGCTCACCGAAGCCGGGCTCGACGTCGTCGCGATCGAGCGCGGTCCCTGGCGCGACACGGCGACCGACTTCCCGACCACCTACGCGCCCGACGAGCTGCGCTACCACATTCGCCACGACCTGTTCCTGCGTCCCGCGCAGGAGACGGTCACGTTCCGCAACAACCAGGGCCAGACCGCGCTGCCGGTGCGCACCTGGGGGTCATTCATGCTGCCCGACGGCGTGGGCGGCGGCGGCGTCCACTGGAACGCCGAGACCTGGCGCTTCCTTGAAAGCGACTTCGTGCTGCGTAGCCATCTCGCGCAACGCTACGGCGCGAACTTTCTTCCCGCCGACATGACGATCCAGGACTGGGGCATCACCTACAGCGATCTCGAGCCGTTCTACGGCAAGTTCGAGTATCTCTGCGGCACCTCGGGAACCGCCGGCAATCTGAAGGGCGCCAAGCAGGAGGGCGGCAACCCGTTCGAGGGTCCGCGCTCGCGTCCCTACCCGACGCCCGCGCAGAAGCAGCCCTATGGCGCGACCTTGTTCGGCCAGGCAGCGAAGGAGATGGGCTACCATCCGTTCCCGCAACCCTCCGGCAATCTCTCCGAGGCGTACAAGAACTTCATGGGCGTCACCATCGCGCCCTGCACGTTCTGCGGCTTCTGCGAATGGTTCGGGTGCGGCAACTACTCGAAGGCCAGCCCGCAGACCACGATCCTGCCCGCGCTGGTGCGGCGGCCGAATTTCGAGGCGCGCACCCTGTGCGAAGTGACCAAGATCAATCTCGACAGCACCGGCAAGCGCGCCACCGGCGTCACCTATGTCGATGTCGAGGGCGAGGAATGGGAGCAGCCGGCCGATCTCGTGCTGCTCTGCGCCTTCCAGATGTTCAATGTCCGCCTGCTGCTGCTCTCGGGCATCGGCAAGCCGTATGACCCCTCGACGGGACAGGGCGTGATCGGACGCAACTTCTCCTATCAGGTCACGTCGTCGGTGCAGGCCTTCTTCGACGACAAGGTGTTCAATCCGTTCATCGCATCGGGCGCGATCGGCATGTGCATCGACGAGTTCAACGGCGACAATTTCGATCACGGCCCGCACGGCTTCGTGGGCGGCGGCTACATGGGGATGGTGCAGACCAACGGCCGGCCGATCACCACGACGCCGACGCCGCCCGGCACGCCGTCATGGGGGCCTGCGTGGAAGAAGGCGGTCGCCGACAACTATCTTGAGCGCGATCCTGCCGGCCACGCACGGGAGCTGCTACAGCTACCGCGACTGCTATCTCGATATCGACCCGACCTACAAGGACCGGCTCGGGCGTCCGCTGCTGCGCATGACGTTCGACTTCCACGACAACGAGCACAAGATGTCGGCCTTCCTGACCGACCGGCTGGCGGAGATCGTGCAGAAGATGGGTCCGCGCCAGATCGTCAAGCAGCCGCGAACCGGCACCTATGACGTCACGAAGTACCAGACCACGCATCTCTGCGGCGGCGCGGTGATGGGCACCGATCCGACGACCAGCGCGCTCAATCGCTACCTGCAAAGCTGGGACGTGGCGAACCTGTTCGTCCTGGGTGCCACGGCGTTCCCGCAGAACGCCGGCTACAATCCCGACCGGCACGGTCGGCGCGCTCGCCTTCATGGCGGCGGACGCGATCCGCACCAAATACCTGAAGAACCCCGGTCCGCTGGTGCATAGCTGAGGGAGTGTCGGCCATGCAGCGCGCCGTCGCCGCCGGCCTGTTCCTGGTGCTCGGCACGACCGCAGCCCAGGCGCAGACCGACCCGCAATCCTTCGACCAGATCGAACGTGGGCGATACCTCGCGATCGCCGGCGACTGCATGGCCTGCCACACCGTGCCCGGCGGCGCGATGTACGCCGGCGGTCGCGGGATCGAGACGCCGTTCGGCACGCTCATAGCACCCAATCTCACGCCGGACCCGCAGACCGGCATCGGCAGCATGAGCAACGACGATTTCGTCAGCTCGGTCAAGGAGGGCGTCGGCGCCGGCGGGCATCTCTATCCGGCGATGCCGTACACCTACTACACGCGGATGACGCGCGAGGACGTGTTGGCGATCCGCGCCTATCTCGCGACGCTGCCGCCGGTGAAGAACGAGGTGCACTCGAACCAGCTGCCGTTCCCGTTCAACATCCGCGCCTCGATGGCGGCCTGGGACGCGCTGTTCTTCAGCAAAGGCGATTTCGCGCCTCGCGCCGACAAATCCGCCGAATGGAACCGCGGCGCCTATCTGGTGGAAGGGCCGGAGCATTGCGGCATGTGCCACACGCCGAAGAACGTGCTGGGCGGCGACGAGACCAGCAAGGCGTATACTGGCGGCGTGTTGCAGGGCTGGTACGCGCCGAACCTCACCGCGGATCCGCGCATCGGGCTCGGAAGCTGGTCGGCGCAGGATCTCGTCGAGTATCTGCGCAGCGGTCACAACCGCTTCACCGCTGCATCCGGTCCGATGGCCGAGGCGGTGATGGATTCCACCGTCGCAGCTGACGGATGCCGACCTCAAGGCGATGGCGGTCTACATCAAGGACCTCCCGGCGAGCGGCAGTGAGAAGCCGAGCTCGGTCGCCGAGCAGGACGCGACGATGAAGGCTGGCCAGGCGCTCTATGTCGACAATTGCGCGGCCTGCCACGCGCGCGCCGGGACCGGCGTGCCGCACATGTTCCCGGCGCTGAACGCGAGCCCGCTGGTGCAGTCCGACTCTCCGGCCAGCCTGATCCGCGTCATCCTCGAAGGTTCCCGCAGCGCGGCGACGGATCAGGCGCCGACCGCGCCCGCGATGCCGGCGCTCGGCTGGAAGCTGAGCGACGCCCAGGTCGCCGCCGTCGTGACCTATATCCGCAACACCTGGGGGAACGCGGCGAAGGCCGTCAGCGCCGGCGACGTGAAGGACGCACGCAGCCAGCTCAGCGCGCGCGGCGACTGACCGCCGCCTGCACCCTCCCGCGTTGCTGGGCTATGCTGCGGCGACCTCTGATCAGGAGCCTCGAATGACCGGACAGACTGCCCTCATCGTCGGAGCGAGCCGCGGCCTCGGCCTCGGCCTTGTGCGCGAGCTGCTTGGCCGGGACTGGAGCGTGATCGCCACCGCGCGCGACGAGAACGCGCCGGAGCTTGCGAAGCTGACACGCACCCACCCGGAGCGGCTGCGCGTCGAGAGGCTCGACGTGGACGATCAGGCGCAGGTCGGCACGCTGAAAGACCGGCTTGGCAGCACGACGCTGGACCTGTTGCTGGTCAACGCCGGCATCACCGAGCGAGCCGAACTGGCGCAGGTCTCGCAGCAGGCTTTCGCCGCGATCATGATCACCAACGCGCTCTCCCCGGTGCAGATCGCGCTGGCGCTGCGGGACCGGATGCGCGACGGCGGCACGATCGCCTTCATGTCCTCGCGGATGGGCAGCATCGCGGAGATGGATGCCGGCAACAGCGCGATCTACCGCGCGAGCAAGGCGGCACTGAACGCCCTGACCCGCTGCTTCGTCGCCGGTTTGAAACCCGGCAAATTCACCGTGCTGTCGCTGCATCCCGGCTGGGTGCGGACCGACATGGGCGGCCCGAACGCGGCCGTCTCCATCGAGGACAGCGCACGCGGCATCGCGAACGTGCTGGAGCGCGAGCGAGCCAGCCATCAACACAAATATCTCGACTACCAGGGCAACGCGATCCCCTGGTGAGGAGCGTCAGGCGCGCAGGAAGCCGAGCGTGTCGCCTTCCAGGACGACGCAGGTGAGCCGCCCGCCGAACACCGCGCCGGTGTCGATGCCGATCCGGTTCGGCTTCACCACGGGGTTCGAGGTGGGCGTGTGGCCATGCACCACGACGAAGCCGAACGGCAACTCGTGGGTGAGAAAGGGCTGACGGATCGTCAGCAGATCCTGCCGCTCCTGCCGCTCCAACGGCACACCGGCCCGGATGCCTGCGTGCACGAACAGGTACCCGCCCTCCCGGTGCCACAGGCTGAGGCCGCGCACGAACGCGACGTCCGAGGACGGAATGGCCGCGAGCCAACCCTCGCGCGGAGAATCCGGGTCGACGTCCCAACTCGCCAGCGCCTCGCGCCCGCCGGTGAACAGCCAGTCGGTGGCGGACGCGCGCTCGCCGTCAAGCGCGCGCAGCATCGTGTCCTCATGGTTCCCGATCAGGTTGACCGTCGGCACGCCGGGCAACGGCGGACCGGCCGCAAGCCGCCGGACTATGGCCGCGCTGTCCGGCCCACGATCGACGTAGTCGCCGATATGGACTAGCAGCGGCGCGTCGACCGGCCGCCGCGCCAGATCGTCGGCTATGAGGTGATGCAGTTCGGTCAGGCGATCGGCGCAGCCATGCACGTCGCCGATGGCGTAGACCCGTCGGCCTTGCGGCAACGTTCCGGGAGCTTGCGTGATGTCGATCATGTCAGGATCAAACTAGCCGCGATTGCACCGGGTGCAAGCGCGACGTCAGCGTATCGAGGAGTTTCGGATGGCTCTCTTCGAAATTACTATCGCCCTTCTGATGATCGGCGCGCTGCTGGCCGCGATCGCCCGCCGGCTTCAGGCGCCCTACCCCGCCTTCCTCGCCGTCGCCGGGGCGGTACTCGCGATGATCCCCGGCACGCCGACCCTGGAGCTCTCGCCCGATCTGGTGCTGACCCTGTTCGTGGCACCCAGCCTGCTGGATGCCGCGTACGATGCCTCCCCGCGCGACATGCGCGACAACTGGCTGCCGATCGCCGGCAGCGCGGTTGTCGCCGTGGTGCTGACCGTGGCCGCCGTCGCCTGCGCGGCGCGGTGGCTGCGGCCCGACATGCCCTGGGCCGCGGCGGTCGTGCTCGGCGCCATCGTCGCGCCGCCGGACGCATCCGCGGCCACGGCCGTTTTGCGCGCGCTGCGCCCGCCGCACCGCGTCATGGTGATCCTCGAGGGCGAGAGCCTGTTCAACGACGCAATGGCGCTGCTGATCTATCGCGTCGCTCTCGGCGTCGCCCTTGGCAGCTGGTCAGGCTGGAGCGAGACGCCGTCCCTCGCGCTGTCGCTCGCCGGAGGCGCCGTGCTGGGTATCGCACTCGGACGCGCGCTCCCGCTGTTGACGGCGCGGATCGAGGACGGGCCAACCGCGGTGATCGTGCAATTCGTCAACACCTTCGCCCTCTGGATCGTCGCGAGCCGCCTGGAGCTCTCCCCGATCCTCACCCTGCTCTGCTTCGCAATGACGATCGCACGACGCACGCCGCAGCGCACGAACGCGCGATTGCGGATTCAATCCTATGCGGTATGGGACGTGGCCGTCTTCGTGCTCAACGTGCTCGCCTTCATCCTGATGGGCTTGCAGCTCCGCCCGATCCTCGCCGCACTTCCCAGGGAGGATTGGCGAAGCTTCGCAACATTCGGCGCGAGCGTGCTGGCGGTGTGCGTCCTCGTCCGTGTTGCCTGGGTGATGAGCTACAATACCGTGATCCGCTGGAAGATCCGCCGCTTCGGCACGCACCTGCGCCGCCCCATGATGTTGCCGACCGTGGGCACGGGCCTGCTCATTTCCTGGTGCGGGATGCGCGGGGTGGTCACGCTCGCGACCGCCCTGGCCCTCCCGGACGGCACCGCCTCGGGCTTTCCCTTCCGCAGCCTGATCCTGTTCGCCGCGTTCACGGTGGTGCTGGGGACGCTCGTGGTCCAGGGCATCACGCTGCGTCCGCTGATGCGCGCGCTCCGATTGCCGGATGACGACCAGGTCGGGCGCGAAGTGCGGCACGCGCGGCGGCGAGCGGCAGAGGCGGCGATTGCCGTTCTTGAGCACGACGCCGGAGAGCAGGCGATCGCGCTACGGGCGGAGTACAGACGCGCGCCTGGCTGGCGACGGACGACCGCGACAGGCGATGCACCTGCTTCGGGAGCACCGTGTCGCGGCGCTGCGCACGGAGCGGCACGTCATCGTCGAACTGCGCCAGACCGGGGAGATCGGCGACGACGCTTTTCATGCCGTCGAGGAAGAACTTGACTGGGCGGAGATGTATGTGGAGCGCAGCCTCACCCGCGACTGACGCGACGATGACGAAGGGCGGCTGCGGAACGGGCCGGCTTGCGCCGGCCCCGTTGCGTCACTCGACGATTTCCTGCTCCTTATCGGAGCCACCTTC
Organism: uncultured Alphaproteobacteria bacterium; assembly: GCA_963799825.1. Taxonomy (GTDB): domain Bacteria; phylum Pseudomonadota; class Alphaproteobacteria; order Acetobacterales; family Acetobacteraceae; genus JAFKFI01. The sequence continues at coordinate 461,006 of CAWCYL010000003.1, read as the reverse complement.
CTCGTCGTCGGATTTGGGCAGTGCCGGCACCGAGGCTTCAACGATCTCGAAGTCGAGCTTGTTGTCCTTCAGCGTCACCTTCACCGCCCCGCCCTTCACCAGCTTGCCGAACAGCAGTTCCTCCGCGAGGGGCTTCTTGATGAACTCCTGGATGACGCGCGCCAGCGGCCTTGCGCCATACAGCCGATCATAGCCGCGCTCGGCGAGCCACTCCTTCGCCGCCGAACTGAGCTCGATCGTCACATTGCGGTCGGCGAGCTGCGCCTCCAGCTGCATGACGAATTTCTCGACGACGCGCCCGACGATCTCGGGCGTCAGCCCGGCGAAGGTGATGACCGCATCGAGCCGGTTGCGGAACTCGGGGGTGAACAGCCGCTTGATCGCCTCCTCGTCCTCGCCAACGCGCGCCTCGCGGCCGAAGCCGATCGCCTCCCTGGCCATGTCGGACGCGCCGGCATTCGTCGTCATGATGAGGATGATGTTGCGGAAGTCGACCGTCTTGCCGTTGTGGTCGGTCAGCTTCCCGTGGTCCATCACCTGCAGCAGGATGTTGAACAGGTCGGGATGCGCCTTCTCGACCTCGTCCAGCAACAGTACCGCGTGCGGATGCTGGTCGATCGCGTCGGTCAGCAGGCCGCCCTGGTCGAAGCCGACATAGCCCGGCGGCGCGCCGATCAGCCGCGAGACGGAGTGGCGCTCCATGTATTCCGACATGTCGAAGCGGATCAGCTCGATCCCCAAGGTGGCGGCGAGCTGCCGCGCCACCTCGGTCTTGCCGACGCCGGTGGGGCCGCTGAACAGGTAGTTGCCGATCGGCTTCTCCGGCTCGCGCAGCCCGGCGCGGGAGAGCTTGATCGCCGCGGCCAGGGCGTCGATCGCCCTGTCCTGGCCGAACACCATCGCCTTGAGATCGCGCTCCAGGTTCCGCAGCGTCTCCTTGTCGTCGGCCGAGACCGATTTGGGCGGGATACGCGCAATCTTGGCGACGATCTCCTCGACGTCGCGCAACGTGACGGTTTTCCGGCGCTTGTTCTCCGGCAGCAGCATCCGCGAGGCACCAACCTCGTCGATCACGTCGATCGCCTTGTCCGGCAGCTTGCGATCGTTGATGTATTTCGCCGACAGATCGACCGCGGCGCGGATCGCCTCGTCGGTGTAGCGCACCTTGTGGTGCTTCTCGTAGTTCGCCTTCAGCCCGCGCAGGATCTTCACCGCGTCTTCCAGGCTCGGCTCGTTGACGTCGATCTTCTGGAATCGGCGCACCAACGCGCGGTCCTTCTCGAAGTAGTTGCGGAATTCCTTGTACGTCGTACTGCCGATACAGCGCAGCGTGCCCGATGCGAGCGCCGGCTTCAGCAGGTTCGAGGCGTCCATCGCCCCGCCGCTGGTCGCACCCGCGCCGATCACGGTGTGGATCTCGTCGATGAACAGGATGGCACCTGTCTGGTTCTCGAGCTCCGAGACGACGGCCTTCAGCCGCTCCTCGAAATCGCCGCGATAGCGCGTGCCGGCCAGCAGCGCGCCCATGTCGAGCGCGTAAATCGTCGATTTGGCCAGCACCTCCGGCACGTCGCCCTCGACGATGCGCTTGGCGAGGCCCTCGGCGATCGCCGTCTTGCCGACGCCGGGATCGCCGACATAGAGCGGGTTGTTCTTGGTGCGACGGCAGAGGATCTGGATCGTCCGCTCGATCTCGGGCTCGCGGCCGATCAGCGGGTCGATCTTGCCCGCCATCGCCTTCTTGTTGAGGTTCACGCAATAGTTCGACAGCGCGTCCTGGTTGCGCCGGTTCGGCTTCTCCTCGCGCTCCTGCTCGTGGTTATTGTCCGAGGAGTTGCTCGAGCCCGCCACCGGGCGCTGCTGTGAGCGGCCGGGCGCCTTGGCGATGCCGTGGCTGATGAAATTCACCGCGTCCAGCCGCGTCATGTCCTGCAGCTGCAGGAAGTAGACCGCGTGGCTCTCGCGCTCGCTGAACAGCGCCACGAGCACGTTGGCACCCGTCACCTCGTCGCGCCCGGAGGACTGGACGTGGATGGCAGCGCGTTGCACCACGCGTTGGAACCCGGCGGTTGGCTTCGGATCCCCCGGCCGGTCCGTGGTCAGGCCGGAGAGGTCCTTGTCGAGGAATTCCGACAGGTCCGTGCGCAGCTTGTCGAGATCGACGCCGCAGGCACGCAGCACGGTCGCCGCATCGCCATCCTCCGCAAGTCCCAGCAGCAGATGTTCGAGCGTGGCGTATTCGTGCCGACGATCGCTGGCGAGGGACAGGGCGCGATGCAGCGTCTGTTCGAGGTTACGGGACAGCATGATGATCGACGCTCCTACGCGCTGAAGTCCGGGCTGGGACCATACTCGGCCTTCGCCCTATCGGTATTCAACCATTGGCCAGCCAAGGTAGCCGCCGCTTCCAACGCCGTATGTGGCGCCTCCCGCCCATTCCTGCGAGATCACTCTTTTTCGATTGTGCATTGCAGCGGGTGCTGGTTCTGCCTGGCAAGGTCCATCACCTGCGTCACCTTGGTTTCCGCGACCTCGTAGGTGTAGACGCCGCACACGCCGACACCGCGGCGATGGACATGCAGCATGATCCGCGTCGCCTCCTCCCGGTTCTTCTGGAAGAAGCGCTCCAGCACATGGACGACGAACTCCATCGGCGTGTAGTCGTCGTTCAGCATCAAGACTTTGTACATAGCGGGCTTGCGGGTCTTCGGTCGTGCCTTGACCACGACGCCCGTGTTCGGTCCCTCTCCGTTTCCGCGCTTGTCGTTGTCGCTCATCTTTCGCCTTCCCCCGGCGCGCCGGGGATCCCGCCTTGCCGTCCGCTTGTAAGGTCCAGACCATATCGGAAGCTGCCGTCCTGATAAAAGGGCAATGCCGACGGAGATCCGCCGGCGGATGCCGCCGGGCAGCATGGCTCGAACAGGACTAGGGCCCGGGCTGTGCGCCCGGGCCCTGCTTCGGAGCCGCCTTTCGGGGGAGGGAGGACGGCGGCCCCTACCCTGTCACCGGACGGATCAGGCGGTCCGGGCGAACTTCTCGACGGCCAGCGTGACGCGGGCGGTCAGCGGCGCGATGGTCTGCTCGGCCAGCTTCATCGAGGCATCGGTCAGGCGGCTCGAACTCGGTCACGGTCTTCTCGAGCGTCGCGCGGGCGAGGTTCGTCTGCAGGTCGACCGCATCCTTCAGCGACTTCACGCCGGTCAGCGCGCGGAACATCGACAGCGTCTCCTCGAACGACGCCTGCGCGGTCGCGGCAACCTGCTTCGAGATGTCCTGCACCCCGGCGGCCCAGATCTGGCCGGACCTCACGAAGGCGTCGAGATTGCCCTGGCTGAACGTGACGAACTCCTCGGCGGTCTTCATGGCCTTCTCCACGCCTTCCTTCATCTTGGTCTGCGTCTTCTCGAAGCCCGCCGCGCCCTGGGCGACGCTGGCGTCGAACGCGCCGGCGGCCTGATCGTAGCCCTTGGTCGTCGCCTCGCTCGCGGCGGCCACCACTTCGGCGACCTTCGACTTGACGTTCGTGGGGGTGCTTGTGCTCGTGCTTGTGCTCATGTTCTGTCTTCCTTCGCTGTGTTAGGCCCAGACGGCCAAATTCGTGGCGGCTGCAGTGGCGAAGCGCCGCGCTGCCGCGTCACCATGCCCCTTGCTGCACCGCAGCACACACGAAACCTAGGCGCCCGCCCGGCCCGCTTCAAGCGAAACTTTTGTGCACTGCACAATTTCTTCGGAAGCGATTTCCGCGAACCCGGAACGCAAGTCCAAGATCGCCCGTTAACCCTTTCAAACACTTCAAATCTTGTGCGGATTTTTTCTGGACAGGCACGTCCGTGTGCGGTTACAGTCGCGCTGGCTGGACAGAAGGAAAGCACGGATGGCACGTGGGCCGGGGCGTGGACGCCGGGTATTTGCGTTGATTTGCGCCACCCTCGGATCCGTCGCCGTCGGGTGCGCGTTGCCGCGCGTCGCCCATGCGCAGATCGGGTCGGCCCGCTACAGCTCGATGGTGATCGACGCGAATTCGGGCTCGGTGCTGGAGGCGGTCAACGCCGACGAACTGCGTCATCCTGCCAGCCTGACGAAGCTGATGACCCTGTACATGCTGTTCGAGGCGCTGCGCGACCGGCGGCTGACGCTCAGCCAGCTCGTCCCGGTCTCCTATCATGCCGCGTCCCAGGTGCCCTCCAAGCTTGGCATCACGCCGGCGACGCGTATCACCGTGGAAGAGGCGATCCTCGGATTGGTGACCAAATCCGCCAACGACGCAGCCGCGGCGCTAGGGGAGTTGCTCGGCGGCGACGAGGACCGGTTCGCGCAGATGATGACATTGCGGGCTCGCGCGCTCGGCATGAACCGGACGGTCTTCCGCAACGCCTCCGGCCTGCCCGACCCCGAGCAGGTGACCACGGCGCGCGACCTGGCCATTCTGGCAAGGCACCTCATCACGGATTTCCCCGGATATTACGGCTATTTCAGCACCCCGAACTTCGTGTTTCACGGTCGCACGATCTACAATCATGACCGGATGCTGCAGACCTATCCTGGGGCCGACGGGATGAAGACCGGCTACACCGAGGCGTCAGGCCACAACCTCATCACCAGTGCCGAGCGCAGCGGCGTGCGGCTGGTCGGCGTCGTGCTCGGTGCGGCCTCGAACCCGGAGCGCGACTACCACATGACCGCGCTGCTCGATCAAAGCTTCGAGCAACTCGATGTCCCCGGCGGCCGGCGCGGCACCGTGGTCGCCAGCAATCGGGCGCCCAGCCTGATCGCCACCGCCCAGGCGGCGTCGATGACGATGCCGGCCAGCATCCGGCAGGTTCCCCGTGGGGCCAGCGTGCTTCCCGCTGCGACGCGGATGTCCGCCTCGGCAACGGCGCGCTGGGGCATCCAGGTCGGCACCTTCGGCAGCGAGAGGGCCGCCCGCCAAGCGGCGACGGCGGCCCAACATGTCACCGACGGCGGAGACGCGCGGGTCGAGCGGACCACGCTCCGCGGCAAGCCAGCGTGGCGCGCGCAGCTCACGGGGCTCACGGCGCGCGAGGCACAGTCGGCCTGTGGCGGTCACGCCAAGCGGAAATCCGCTTGCTTTGTCGTCCATCCCGAAGGCGGCCAGCTGGCCAGCCGCTGAACCCGCCACGGACTACCCCCGCAGCGTTGCCGCACCTGGCACGATTGCTGCGAGGGCCGAGGGGTCACGCCACGCATAGGCCCCAGCATGGACGCTCAACCCGTCTCGATCTCCGGCACGAACGCGGCGATTGCCGCGCCTGCCGCGAAAGCCGCGCCGGCGCATGACGGCCTGAGCTTCCACGACATCCTGTCGGCCCTCAACCCGCTGCAATATGTGCCGGTAGTCGGCACGATCTACCGGGCGATTACCGGCGACACGATCCCCGAGGCGCTGCGGGTCGCCGGCTCGTTCGTGTTCAGTGCGTTGACCGGCGGGCCGATCGGGATGGTCCTGAACGCCGCGACGGTGATCGCCGAGAAAGCCACTGGCATTGACCCCGAAGCGATCGGCCACAACCTGCTCGCCTGGATGGGCATTGGAACGGCATCGCAGCCCGGCTCCCCATCCGCCCCCGTTCTGGAGGCCGGAGCGCCGTCCGTCGCGGCGAACCCTTGGACCGCGCCGCAGCGCGCCGCCTACGCCGGCATAACATCCACGGTTGCGGACGCCCCGCGTCCCGACCCGACACCGCCGCTGTCCGAGGCGATGCGTCTCGCCGCCCTCGACAGCTATCGCCGCAGCCTCGCTGACATAATGTGTTCCCTCGGCGCCCGAACGCCGTAGACTGGGCGCACCCAGGAATTCGTACTTCAAGGAGGCAGCCCGATGACCCCGCCGCGCGCCAACTCAGCCGCAGCCCGCGACATCGCCAACGTCCTGCACCCATACACCGATCTGCACGCCCATCAGGAGGTCGGGCCGCTGGTGATCACGCGCGGGAAGGGCGTGCGCGTGTGGGACGAGAGCGGCAAGGAGTATATCGAAAGCGTCGCCGGGCTCTGGTGCGCCGCGCTCGGCTTCGACAACGAGCGACTGGTGCAGGCGGCGGCGGCGCAGATGCGCAAGCTGCCCTTCTATCACGCCTTCACCGCCAAATCGCACGAGCCGATGATCGAGCTGGCCGAGATGCTGATCCAGCGCGCGCCGGTGCCGATGAGCAAGGTGTTCTTCGCCAACTCCGGCTCGGAGGCGAACGACAGCGCGATCAAGATGGTCTGGTACTTCAACAACGCCTTGGGCCGGACAACGAAGAAGAAGATCATCGGCCGGATCAAGGGCTACCACGGTATCACCCTCGCCTCCGCCTCGATCACCGGCCTGCCCGCAAACCATCGCTCGTTCGACGTGCCGCTGCCCGGCTTCGTTCACACGATGACCCCGCACCACTATCACCAGGCCGCGCCCGGCGAGACCGAGGAGGCGTTCGCCGCGCGCTGCGCCGACGAACTGGAAAAGCTCATCCTGGCGGAAGGCCCCGACACGGTCGCCGCGATGTGGGCCGAACCGATCATGGGCGCGGGCGGCGTGATCGTGCCGCCGCGTGGCTATTTCGAGAAGATCCAGGCGGTGTTACGGAAATACGACGTGCTGCTGGTGGCCGACGAGGTGATCTGCGGCTTCTTCCGCACCGGCGCCTATTGGGGCAGCCAGACGCTCAACATCGAGCCCGACATCCTCACCTGCGCCAAGGCGTTATCCTCGTCCTTCCTACCGATCAGCGCGGTGATGGTGAATGACCGGGTGTTCCAGGCGCTCGCCAAGGAGAGCCACGAGATCGGCACGTTCGGCCACGGCTTCACCTATTCCGGCCACCCTGTACCGGCCGCCGTCGCAGTGGAGACGCTGAAGATCTATGACGAGCTGAACATGCTCGACCATGTCGGCCAGGTCGGCCCCTACATGCAGAACGCGCTGCGCCGTCGCTTCGCCGACCATCCGCTGGTGGGCGAGGTGCGCGGCGTCGGCCTGATCGCCGCCGTCGAGCTGGTGGCGGACAAGGCGACGCACACCAATTTCGACCCGAAGGCCAAGGTCGGCGCGCGGCTCAACAAGCTGATGGAGGAGCACGGCGTGATCGGCCGCGTGGTCGCGGGCGACTCGCTCTGCTTCAGCCCGCCCCTCATCATCACCGAGCCCGAGATCGACGAGATGCTCGACCGGATCGGCCGTGCGTTCGACGAACTCAGCGTGCAGCTGCGCCGCGAGCAGATCGGGGTGATTGCCTGAGACGTGGCCGCCTAACGCGCGGGCGGGCTGGGCGCCGGTGCCTGGCCCGCCTCGCGCGTCTCGGCGACGGCTTGCTGCAGCGCGCCGAGCAGGCCGGCCACCTCCCGATACGGCCGCTCCTGAAGACAGAGCGCGATCTCAGTCACCAGCTCCGACGGCAGGATGATGGTTGGCGGCAGCGCTGCTTTGTGGCGATGCCGACGGCTGCTGGGCCTGCACCGGGCCAGGCGCACAGCATGGCCAAAAGCCCAACGGCGATCCGTCGCGTCATGGCCCGATCAGTCCGTGGCGCGACAGGTCCGTGATCAATGCCGCAAGCGTTCGGGTCACGGTGCCAAGCTGGGTGGCCATTGCCCGCATCTCCTCGCGACCGTCGCCGCTCGACACGTCTGGGCTCCAGTCCGCGTTCAACTTTTCCCGCGCGACCGTTCCGACCGGCAAGGGCCACCCGGCCTGGCGCGCGCCGACGACCTGATCCGGACCGATCCGGAACGATTTTGCGGCGACACGGCCGCCGAAATCGGCGTCGCCGGATCGCGCGATACGCAACGCCGTGCCGCCATCGGTCCGGTAGGCGAGCACCCCATTCTGCGAGTTCGAAGAAGTGCTTGCCGGACGCGTCCATCGCGATGCGGTGCCCTTCCGCGAGCCAGATCGCGTTCGCGCCGTTTCTTTGGGTTGCGTTGCGCGTGTCGATGACCGCCTCGCTGAAGGGCAGGCCGACCCAGAAGCCGCGCCGGATTGACGCACCACCGGTTGCCGTGGCGTTCGCGCCGGGCCAGACGCCGATCACGTTGCCGATTTCGACATCGGCGCCATCCTTGGCGTTCTTGCCCAGCACAGCCGAGACGAAGGTACGCGCATTCGCGTCATCGACGTTGTTGCCGACCCAGTCGAGTTCCAAGGTTTGGCCCATGCCGCTGCGCGACGACGGCAGATCGACCTGCTCGTGATACTCGATGACACCCGCCCCACAAATTGGCACCGACCACCGCGCCCTGCACCGGACCGCCGGCCCGTGCCTCGGCGGCCCCCAGCGGCCGGCTCAGGATCAGGACACCTGGTCCGCTGGTCGCTCCCTTCGTGTCCGGGCTCACGCCGGTCACGTCGTGCTGACCTGCGCCGATCGTGACCGCCAGCGGATGCTCCGGAGATACCGGATAGCCGACCGCGCGCGTACCCGACGGAGAAATTGCGGATATCCGCCACATGGACCCGTCGATCATTTGGCGGTGCCGCGAGCGTGGTCCGCGGGATCGGCACGTCGGTCCGGACCGTCTGCCAGTATCCCGCGACGTGTCCCGTCGCGCCGCCATTGCCACCCGCGACGTTGCTGGACAGCGTCGACAGAAACCCCCAGATCCTGTCGGCCGGCGAAGAGTTGACCGAGGTTTCGACCAGCATGTTCGGGATTACGTGGCCGACGCCCCCCGGATGATTGACGAGATAGAAGCTCTGCACCACGGCCTTGTCCGTCGTGGCGGAGCCAACCCGGCTGAAAATCGCCACCTGCGGCCCGCGCGTCTGGAAGCTGCTGCGGAAGAAGTCGCTGTCGCCGACGAACAGCCTGCCGTTGCGCACCACATCCCCCGCCGGCGCTGCCAGGGTCAGTGGCCCGGTCAGCGTTCCTCCCGTAACCGGAAGCAACGATGCGATGCAGCCCTGGATCGCGGCGGCCGTAATCAGCTCGCCGGCTGCGAAACCACAGGCCGTCCGCCTTCCTCCTGCGTGAAGTGCGGCCCTGGAGGGGCAACCCTCATCGCGATGACAGCTAGCGTCCCCGGCTGAGCGTGTAGTCAGCGACGGCGGCGAGGGACCGGCGCAGTTTCGTGTCCGGGAACGGCGCGAGCGCACGCTGGGCGCCAGTGGCGAACTCAGCGGCGCGTTCCAGCGTCGCCTGAATCGCACCTCGGCGCTCCATCAGTTGCAGCGCATGGTCGAGGTCGTCGTCGCGCTGATCGCTGCTCTCGATCGTGCGCCGCCAGAAATCGCGCTCGGCGGAATCGCCGGCCTGGAACGCCGCAAGCACCGGCAAAGTGATCTTGCCTTCGCGGAAATCGTCGCCGACCGTCTTGCCGAGCGTTGCCTGGTCGGCCGCGTAGTCGAGCGCGTCGTCCACCAACTGGAAGGCGACGCCAAGATTCATGCCGAACTCCGCAAGGGCCTGCTCCTCGCGCGACGGCTGCTCGGCGACCACCGCGCCCGACCTGGCAGGCCGCCGAGAACAGGGCCGCGGTCTTGCCCTTGACGACCTCGAGATACCGGGACTCGGAGGTGGAGAGATCGTTCTGCGTCACCAGCTGCAGCACCTCCCCCTCGGCGATGGTCGCGGCCGCGCGCGACAGGATGGCGAGCACCTTCAGCGAGCCGTCGTCCACCATGAGCTGGAAGGAGCGGGCGAACAGGAAGTCCCCGACCAGGACCGAGGCCTTGTTGCCGAACACCGCGTTGGCGCTGGCGAGGCCGCGGCGGAGCAGGCTCTCGTCCACCACGTCGTCGTGCAGCAGGGTCGCGGTGTGGATGAATTCGACGCAGGTTGCGAGATGGACGTGCCGCATTCCGCCGCCGACGCCGGGATATCCGCACATACGCGCGGCCGCCAGGGTCAGCAGCGGCCGGATCCGCTTGCCGCCCGCCGCCACGATGTGGGCCGCGAGCTGCGGGATCAGAGCGACCGGGCTGTCCATCCGGGCGACGATCGCGCGATTGCAGGCTTCCAGGTCACGATGGAGCAGCCCCGCCAGGTGAGAAAGCGCGTCCTCGCTGCCTGCAACCTGAGCGGCGTCGCCCACGCCCGTCTCCCCCTGCTCGAACCCGGGCCTTTGCTCGGGACCTGGCCCGCTGGACGCGGGCAGGCTTGCGACGACGCCCAAATGGCTCTCCCGGCATGCTGGTGTGGTGATGATCCGCGGCACCATATCGGCCGGCTCGAAACAGGGTCAAGCCAAGCTGATTCAAGGCTTTGACATTGCATTCACGTCCCGGTCAAACCTGCATGTTCGGCAGGGAGGCGGGAGGCGGACATGCGGGTGATCGCGACATCGAACGACCCGGTGCGGCTGAGCTTCCTGGCGGCGCTGCTGGCCGATGCCGGGATCGGTACGATTCGTCTTCGACACTCATGCGAGCATCGTCGAAGGCAGCATAGGGGCGATCCAGCGCCGCCTCAGCGTGGCGCCGGAAGATGAGGCGCAGGCCCGCCGGGTGCTGATCGAGGCCGGCGAGCTTTAGGCGATGGAGACCACCGACGGGCATCTCTTGGGTGGTCGGGTGAGGTATGTGCAGCCGGCTCAGGGATTCCGCAGCGGCGTCGAGCCGGTCCTGCTCGCCGCGGCGATCCCAGCACGCGAGGGGGATCGCGTGCTGGAAGGGGGCAGCGGCGCCGGCGCCGGACTGCTCTGCCTCGCGGCGCGCGTCTCCGGGATCACAGGATTCGGAATAGAGCGCGATCCGTCCCTTGCCGCCTTGGCCCAGCTGAACGCCGTCGCGAACGGCTGGACGAGTCTGACCTTTCTGTCGGCCTCGGTGGAGGTGATGCCGGAGACAGGCCGGTTCGACCACGCCTTCGCCAACCCGCCCTTCCACATCGCCGCCGGGACGCCCTCGCCAGTGCGGAACCGTGTCGAGGCCAAGCACGCCGACCCCGATCTGTTGGCGATCTGGGCCAAATCCCTGGCCTCCTACCTGCGACCGCGAGGGACACTAACCTTTATCGCGTCGGCCGCCGATGTGCCGGCGTGCATCGAGGCATTCGCCGTCGCCCAATGCGGTTCGATCGCACTACTGCCGCTCTGGCCACGACACGGGCGAGCGGCAAAGCGCGCGCTGCTGCAGGGGGTCGAGACTCGGACGAGGGCAGTTCCGTATCCTGCCTGGACTCGTCCTGCACCAGGATGGCTGCGGCTACACGGCAGAGGCGGAAGCCGTTCTCAGGGACGCGGCGGCGTTGCCGATCTAGCCCTCGCCGAGGCTGTCAAGCGTCGCCCAGATCGGGATGCCGCAAATACCAGAGACGCTCGTAGGCCGCGACCAGGCTTTCCATGTTGCGCCGGCGAGTCCCGTCGGGGGTCATCGGGCGGCGAGTGAGCATCTTCTCCAGCACCTGAAGAAGCTGCTCGGCGACTTCATAGTCGGCCTGATCGCAGGCATGGTGGAATGCGATAAGGATCTTGTCGGAGAGCCGGCGGCTATAGCGCGGTGCCCCGCCGATACCGTGTTCCCGGCCGGGTTCGTCCTCGACATGGCCCAGCGACATCATCATCTTGTCCATGTTCTCGAGCCCCTGCGGGTTCATCTGCCCGTATCCCGTTTCCGCGAGGTTCCCCGGTGCCGCCTCACCCTGAAGCGGCCGGGATAGCATCAACGCATCCGTGTTCCGGACCCGCCAATTCGTCAATCGTAAACCAAACTTCGTCTGTCGTCTCAGTTCATGCACCATTTGAAGCGGGTGGGGCGTAATCGAAGCGGTAAGCCAGCGTTATTTTTGCGAATAAAGTCGCTCTCGCGCGGATGCCGCCCAATGGCGAAGGCGCTGACCCCTTCATTCGGCCGGAATGATGGTCCCTGCGGCGGGCGACGCCTCGAACACCGCGGTATCGAAGGCTTCCTCCCACGTCCCAGCGGTCGACGCCTTGCTGTATTCCGTTGCCCGGTTCTCGAAGAAATTCGTGTGCTCGACCGCGTTCAGCATGTCGTCGAGCCACGGCAGGGGGTTTCCCGAGACGTGATAAAGCGGGTTAAGCCCGAGCTGCACCAGGCGGCGGTCGGCGATGTAGCGGATGTATTCCTTCAGCGTCCGCGCATTGAGGCCTTCCACCGCGCCCTGCTCGAAGGCGAGGTCGATGAACGCGTCCTCATGGTCCATGATCGTCGCACAGCTGATATAGATCTCCCGCTTCAGCTCCACCGTCCATATTTCTGGATTCTCCTGCACAAACGTGCGGAACAGCCGGATGATGGACAGGCAGTGCAGCGTCTCGTCGCGCACCGACCAGGAGATGATCTGACCCATCCCCTTCATCTTTCCGAAACGCGGGAAGTTCAGCAGGATCGCGAACGAGGCGAAGAGCTGCAGCCCCTCGGTGAACGCCCCGAACGCCGCCAGCGTCTTGGCGATCTCGTGCTTGCTGTCGATCCGGAAGGAATGCATGTAGTCGTACTTGTCCTTCATCTCCTTGTAGCGGAGGAAGGCCTGGTACTCGATCTCCGGCATTCCGATCGTGTCCAGCAGATGGCTGTAGGCGGCGATGTGGATCGTCTCGGTGTTGGAGAACGCCGACAGCATCATCAGCACTTCGGTGGGTTTGAACACCTGGCTGTAGTGCTTCATGTAGCAGTTGTTCACCTCGACATCCGCCTGGGTGAAGAAGCGGAAAATCTGCGTCAGCAGGTTGCGCTCGCCGTCCGTGAGATTGCGGTGCCAGTCCTTCACGTCGTCCGCGAGCGGCACCTCCTCGGGCAGCCAATGCACCCGCTGCTGGGTCAGCCACGCCTCGTAGGCCCACGGATAGCGGAACGGCTTGTAGACCGGGTTCTCCGTGAGCAGGTCGAACCGGACGGGGTGCTCGTCGGCGGAAGGGGCGATACCGTTCATGGGCGTTCTTTCAAGCTCGGCCGGCGACAATAGGCAGGGCGACCGAGTCGGAATATGGTCTGTCGATCGGATAGAAGGAATGCCGTCATGCAGCGTGAAGTCGTCATCGTCTCGGGCGTCCGCACCGCTATCGGCGATTTCGGGGGCGGGCTCAAGGACGTGCCGCCGACTGAGCTCGGCGCCCAGGTGATCCGCGAGGCGCTCTCCCGCGCCGACGTGAGCGGCGACGAGGTCGGCCACGTCGTGATGGGCAACGTGATCCACACCGAGGCCAAGGACATGTACCTGGCCCGCGTCGCGGCGATGAACGGCGGCGTCTCGCAGGATGCGCCCGCACTCACCCTCAACCGGCTGTGCGGCTCGGGCCTGCAGGCCATCGTCTCGGCGGCCCAGAGCATCACGCTCGGCGACACCGACATCGCGATCGGCGGCGGTGCCGAGAGCATGAGCCGCTCCGCCTACATCGCCCAGGGGATGCGCTGGGGCACCCGCATGGGCGACACCGCGATGGTCGACATGATGGTCGCCGCCCTGCACGACCCGTTCCACAACATCCACATGGGCGTCACCGCCGAGAACGTCGCCGCCCAGCACCAGATCACCCGCGCCGACCAGGACGCGCTGGCGGTGGAATCGCACCGCCGCGCTTCGAGCGCGATCAAGACGGGCCGCTTCAAGCAGCAGATCCTCCCGGTCACGCTCAAGACCCGCAAGGGCGAGACGGTGTTCGACACCGACGAGCATCCCCGCGCGGACGCCTCCGCCGAGGACATGGCGAAGCTGCGGCCGGTGTTCCAGAAGGACGGCACGGTGACGGCCGGCAACGCATCGGGCATCAATGACGGCGCGGCCGCGGTGGTGCTGATGGAGGGCGCCGAGGCCGCTCGTCGCGGCCTCAAGCCGCTCGGCCGGCTGATCGCCTACGCCCATGCCGGGGTCGATCCGAAGGTCATGGGCATCGGCCCGGTGCCGGCCTCGCGCAAGGTGCTGGAGAAGGCCGGGCTCAAGATCGCCGACATGGACGTGATCGAGGCCAACGAGGCCTTCGCCGCCCAGGCCTGCGCGGTGAGCAAGGAACTCGGCTTCGACCCGGCGAAGGTCAACCCGAACGGCTCCGGCATCTCGCTCGGCCATCCGGTCGGCGCCACAGGCGCGATCATCACGGTCAAGGCGCTCTACGAGCTGGAGCGAATCGGCGGACGCTACGCGCTGGTCACCATGTGCATCGGCGGCGGCCAGGGCATCGCGGCGATCTTCGAGCGGGTCTGACCGGCACTCGCCCCGCCACCTCCGGAAGAGCGCGCCGAAAACGAAGGCCTCAGAACAATCCAGCACCCCCATTGACGTGCAGCACCTGGCCGGTGACGAACCCGGCGACATCGCTCGCGAGATAGGTGCAAGCCGCCGCGATCTCGTCGACCTGCCCAACGCGCCGCACCGGGATCGTCTTCACCCGCTCGCCGTAGCCGTCGCGGAAATGCGGGTATTGGGTCAGATCCCGCGTGGTGTCGATCACACCCGGCGCGACGGTATTGGCGGTGATGCCGAACGGCCCGAACTCCACCGCGATCGCCTTGGACAGCGCGAACACCGCCGCCTTGCAGCTCACGTTGTGCGCCCGGTTGGGAATGACCGCGAATCCATCAGTACCCGATATATGGATGACGCGCCCCCAGCCGCGCTGCTTCATCTCCGGCAGCACCGCGCGCGCCAGATAGAATGACGCGCTGAGGTTGGAATTGATGATGCGCTGCCATTCTTCGATCGAGATGTCGAGGAACGGCGTGTGCAGCCGCGTCGAGACGTTTGACACCGCGATGTCCACGCCGCCGAATTCTTCCACCGCGCGGTCCACCATCGCCTGCACCGCCGCCGGATTGCCGACATCCGCGAGCACGGCGAGCGCCCCCGCCCCCGCCGCGCGCGCCTCCTCCGCGACGCCCTCGATCGCCGCCTGGTTGCGATGGCCGTTGATGACGACGTTCGCCCCGCCCCGTGCAAACGCCAGCGCGATGGCCCGCCCGATGTTCTGGCCGGACCCGGTCACGAGTGCGGTACGGCCGGCGAACGGACGGGGCGAAGCATCGGTCATGGCAGCGATCCTCCGGCCTTATGCCTTCACGAACGGACAGCCAAGCCGCTCCATCGACAGGAAAGCCTGGTCGCCCGGAATGCGCGCGAGCTGCTTGTACCAATCGTACGGATGCTTCGACTTCGGACGGGGACTTGACCTCGAAGACGAACGTGTCGTGGATGAACTTGCCGTCCTTGCGCACGTATCCCTTGCCGAACACAGGGTCCTCGGTCGGGATCGCCTTCATCTGATCGGCGACCGTCCGCCCCGAGGCCTTAGCCTTATCCATGCCGGCCGCCGCCGCCGCCTTGAGGATGTGCAGCGTCGCCGAGTAGGCGCCGGCATGAAACATCGTCGGCTTCTTGCCCTTGAACTGCGTCGAGAAGCGATCGGAGAATGCCCGCGTGCCGTCGTTCTGATCCCAGTAGAAGGCCTCGGTGAACACCACGCCCTGGCACGCCTGCAATCCGAGCGCCTCGATGTTGCTGATGGAGAACACCAGCCCTGCGAGCTTCGTGCCGCTGCCGATCAGTCCGAACTCCGCCGCCTGCTTGATGCAGTTGGTGGTATCGTCGCCGGCGTTGCCCAGGCAGACGACCTTGGCCCCACTCGCCTGCGCGGACACCAGCGCGCTGGAAAAATCCGTGGTGCCCGGGAAGGCGTAGAACGTGCCGCCCACCACCTTGCCGCCGGCCGCCTTGATCGTCTCCGTCGCGTAGTCCTGCATCGAATGGCCGCTGATGTAGTCGGCGGTGATGAAGTACCACGTCTCGCCGCCATGCCGCGTCACGTAATCGCACGTCGCATGGGCATTCACCCACAGATCGTAGGTCCAGTGGATCTGGTTCTCGTTGCACCACTTGCCGGTGAGGTCGGGCACGCCGGCGCCGGTGAAGACGACCAGCTTGTCCTTCTGCTTGGCGATCGAGCCGACCGAGATCGCCGCCGCCGATTGCGGCAACCCGATGATCGCGTCCACGCCGTTCTGATCGTACCAACCTCTCGCGAGGGTCGTCGCCGTATCGACGCTGGTGGACATGTCGCCGACGATCACCTCGGCCTTGAAGTCGGGATGCGTCTTCTTGAAATCCTCCACCGCGAGCTTCGCCGTGAAGAACGAGCCCGGCCCGTCGCCCGCCGCATACGTGCCGCTCTGGTCGTTGAGCAGGCCGATGCGATAGGTCGCATCCTCCGCCCTGGCGAGGCCGCGCAGCAGCAACGCGGGAGTCGCGAGCGCGGCACCTCCCAGCACGGCCCGACGGCCGATGTCAGTTTTCGTCATTCTCTCATCCCTCGGATCAGCGGCCGTCTCAGCGCGGCACACACCTCTCGATAGGCGCGATCGCTCAACCATGCCAGACGGCGAGCGCGTCCAGTGCCTCGACCTTCGCACCACGCACCCAGAGCGGGTTGACGTCGAGCGCGTCCAGGGTCGGGCCGAGTGCGACCGCCGCGTCGCCGATCCGCGCGATCGCTGTCGCGACCGCGTCGAGATCAGCCGCGGGAATGCCGCGCTGGCCGTCCAGCAGCTTGGCCCCCTTCAATTCGCCGAGCATCCGCCGCACTTCCTCGGGCGGAACGGGCAACACGCGCAACGAGACATCCTGCAGCACCTCGACAAAAATGCCGCCGAGCCCGACCGCGAGGACCGGCCCCCATTGCGGGTCGCGCGCGCAGCCGACGAACAGTTCGAGCCCGCGCTCGCGCATCGGCGAGACCAGCACGCCGTCGATCTTTGCGCCCGCCGGCGCCGCCGCCATGACGCGACGGAACGCCGCCGCGACCGCCTCGTCGCCATCGACGTTGAGTGCCACGCCGCCGATGTCGCTTTTGTGCTGGATATCGGCGCTGGCGATCTTCAGCACCACCGGGCCGCCGAGCGCCCGCGCCGCCGCGATCGCGGAGGCTTCGTCGGTGGCCAGGGTGGCCGGCACGATCGGAACGCCGTGCCGCGCCAGATGGTCGAGTGCCGCGCGTTCGGTGCGCGGCCGCTCGGACGGGCTCGTGGTCGCCGCCGGGGACCAGGGCGACGCACCGCGGCGCTGCTGCTCCGACCACCACCAGGCATGACCCAGCGCGGTGACGCCATGCGCGATGCCGCCCGATACGTACGGCAAACCGAGTTCCGCGATGATCCGTCGCCCGGTGTCAGTGACCGGCTTCAAGGTATGGCTCAGCACGAAAGCCGGGATGGGTGGATCTTTCAGTCCGGCGGCGATGTGGCGCAGCGAGTTCATGTAGAACTCGGTCGCCTGCTCGTCGGACACCGGCACGTCGAACAGGCAGGCAAGTGCGGCGAATTCCGGCTGGCCCGTCATGATGCGCAGCGCCTTCTCGAACAGATCGGGCTCCAGCACCGCGCCGCCGGTGATGTCGAGCGGGTTGTGCGCCGTGCCGAAACTCGGCAGCATCTCGGTGAGCGCCCGCGCCGCGCCGTCCGAGAGCGGCGGCAGGCTCACGCCTTCGAGCTGCGCGCGATCGGCGGCGATCTCGCAGGCGCCGCCGGAGACCGAGACGATGCCGAGCCCCTTCGGCTTGAGCACGCCGGTCCGCGCGATCACGTCGGCGGTGAACAGCAGATCCTCGACCGAATTGACCCGCACCACGCCGAACTGCTTGCACACGCCGTCGAACACCCGGTTGTCGCCGACCAGCGCGCCGGTATGCGCCTGCGCCGAGCGCGCAGTGACATCCGACAGTCCGATCTTCAGCACGATGATCGGCTTGCCCGCGGCGCGCGCCCGCTGCGCCGCCGCGGCGAAGCGGTGAGCGTCGCGGATCGTCTCCGTGAACATGACGATCGCCCGCACGCGCTCATCGTCCAGCAGATGATCGACGAACGCGGCGCTGTCGAGATCGGCCTCGTTGCCGGTCGAGATCATGTGGCTCAGGCCGATGTCCTGCTGGTGCGCGAGGCTCGCGATGAACGCGGCCGTGGCGCCGCTTTGGGAAATAATCGCGATCGGCCCGGTCTGGCTCGGCGCGCGGAATGCCCCGGTCCACAACGGCACGTCGTCGAGGAAGTTGACGAAGCCCAGGCAGTTCGGGCCGAGCACCGAGATGCCGTGCCGCCGCGCCATCGCCGCGAGCTTGTCCTGCTCGGCCGCCCCGCCGTGCCCGGTCTCGGCAAAGCCCGAGGTAAGAATCACCGCGTTGCGCGCGCCCGACGCGGCAAGATCGGCCATAGCCTCCTCGGTCGCCGCCATCGGCACCATCAGCAAACCGAGATCGACCTCCTGGCCGAGTGCGACGCAAGAAGTCGCCGCCGCGCGCCCATGCACGGTGCCGCCACGCCGCGCGACCAGATGGACCTCGCCCGCATAAGCGCGCTTGGTGAGATTGTCGAACGTGTTGCGCGACCAGCTGGAACGGTCCGTGGCGCCGACCAGCGCGATCGAGCGTGGCCGCAGCATGGTGGACAGATCGCGCCTGGTCGCGTCAGCGGTGGTCATCGGCTTCCCCCGGTTTTGGCCGATGATGTTGACCGCCCCAGCGAGTGTCAACCGAGGCCGAGCTTGTCCGCGATGCCGTAGCCGGCGGCCATCTCGCGCAGCTTCTGCCAGGTGGCATCCTCGACCTCGACGCCGTTGGCGCGGCGGTCCTTCTCCTTCTGGTACTCGATCTCGCCGGGATAATAGACCCGGCTGAAACCTTCTGCGGGTTTTGTGTCCTGCAGGTAGCGGGCGAATTCCGTCACTTCCTGCTTGAACTGCGCCAGCGGGCGGAACGCATCCACTTTGAACACCGCCATGAAGCAGCCGTCATTGTGCCGCCCGGTCGGCTCCACGCCGAAGCCGAGACCGGTGAGCAAGCCGCACAGGATCTCCACCATCACGGCGAGGCCGTATCCCTTGTAACCTTCCGAGCCACCGAGCGGCAGTAGCGCGCCGCCCATGCGGTGCTGCGTGGGATCAGTGGTCTGCTTGCCGTCCTTGTCGATGATCCAGCCGAGCGGAACCTCCTGCTTGCGCGCCACCGCGAGCGAGATCTTCCCCGCCGCGACGGCGGAGGTCGCCATGTCGAGGAACAGCGGTCCGCCGAGATCGGACGGCACCGCGATCGACAGCGGGTTGGTGCCAAGGCGGGGTTCCGCGCCACCGTACGGCGCCACATGCTTGGGCGACCGGCCGGAATCGGCAGTGATGAGGCCGATCATGCCGGCCTCGACCGCCATCAGCGGATAGCTCGCGAGGCGCCCGATATGGCCCTGACGGAACACGGTGGCGGCGGCGACGTTCGATGTCCGCGCCTTCTCGATGGTGTATTTCATGGCGCGCTCGTTGACCACGTAGCCGAAGCCCCAATGACCGTCCACCACGGTCGTCGTCGCACTCTCCTGCACGATCTTCCACGGCGCGCCCGGCACGATGTGGCCGACCTTCACGCGCTCGATGTAGTTCGGGATCATGATGATGCCGTGCGAATCATGGCCGGCGAGATTGGCGTTCACGCAATGCCGCATGACCGTCTCAGCCTCCACGGGCGGCGCGCCGCTCGCGATCAGCAGCCCCTCGCCGATCTCCTTGATCCGCTCCGCCGGAAGCTTGGGCATGTCGTTTCTCCTTCTTACAAAGGCGTTAGGCAGGCCGCATCCAGTCCACCCCCGTCATGGCCGGACTTGATCCGGCCATCAGTACCACGGCCCGTTCTCTTGTCGGTGTCGCGGCTGATTGCCGGGTCATGCCCGGCAATGACGAGCATGAAGACGTGACTGCGATCATCCTTTAACGGGCTACCGCCCCTCGCCGACAAAGCCGCTCTGCAACGTCGCCAGCTGCCGCAATGCGTCGGGCGAGAGCGGCCCCTTGTTCACCGCCGCCGCCGCGTGTTCCAGTTCCTCGATCCGCGACATGCCGATCAGCACCGTGCTCACGCCGGGATTGGCGATGGAAAAGCGCAGCGACGCCTCGACCAGATCGGCGGCAAAACCCTGCTCGACCAACGGCGCGAGCCGCCGCGCGCGCTCGACGTCGATACCGTAATCATGGCCCGAGCCGATCGGCGCCGGCGGCGGCGAGGCGATCGGATGTCGCGCATCGCTGCCCGACAGCGCCCCGCCGGCGAGCACGCGGATATTGATGACGCCCATCCCCGCCGTCTGCGCGCGGCCGATCAGATCGCCGTAATCCTGCGCCGGATAGCCCGCCGGAACGGCGGCGCCGGCACTGGGGTTCAGCATGTTGTAGCTGATTTGCGCCGTATCGAACGCTTGCGCTGCGATCACCTGCTGCAATGAGGCAGTGTCGCCGACGGCGGTGATACCGAGGAACCGTGTTTTCCCTTGCGTGCGCAGACGCTCGAACGCAGGCACCACTTCACCGAACACCGCGCGCAGGCTCAGCGCCTCATCGCCGCTCTCCGGCGCGATCGCGTTGTGCAGCTGAAACAGGTCCACACTCTCGCGACCCAGCCGCTTGAGGCTGGCCTCCAACCCTTCCGGGATCGCCTGCGCGAGCCGGTCGTAGTCGCCACGCTGCACACGGATCTTGGTGCCGACGAGAACGTCGGCAGTGAGAGTGAGCTCGTGCAGCACGCGCCCGAGATTGCGCTCGGATGCGCCGTCGCCATATTGCGGCGCCGTGTCGAAATAGTTGATGCCGAGCTCGATGGCCCGCGCCACCGCGCGCCGCTGATCGGCGGGTTCGCCACGGACCATCAGCCCGCCCACCGCGCCGCAACCGAAGCCGAGGACGGAGACCTTCAGGCCGGTCCGCCCAAGCGTGCGTATCTCCATGCCACCCCTCCCCGCCCGCGCGCGCAGGCGGGGAAAGGCTAGGAGCGAGCTTTCACCCCGTCAACGCGCGGTCAGATGTCGGCGTAGCAATGCGTCTCCGCCTCGGTGCCCGGATGCGTCACCGCGCCGAGATGGGCGGGGCCGACGAGCTGCGCGTATTTCCAGATCGCACCGCTGTTGTAGTCGGTCTTGCGCGGCTGCCAGGCAGCGCGGCGCGAGGCGAGTTCGGCATCGCTGAGCTGCACGTCCATCGTGCCCTTCTCCGCGTCGATCACGATGCGGTCGCCGTTCCTGCAGCAGCGCGATCGGGCCGCCGACCGCCGCCTCCGGCCCGACATGGCCGACGCAGAAGCCGCGCGTCGCGCCCGAGAAGCGGCCGTCGGTGATCAGCGCCACCTGATCGCCCATGCCCTGCCCGTAGATCGCCGCCGTGGTCGACAGCATCTCGCGCATCCCCGGCCCGCCCTTGGGGCCTTCGTAGCGCACCACGATCACGTCGCCCGGCTTGTAGGCGCGATCCTGCACGGCGCGGAACGCCTCCTCCTCGCTGTCGAAGCACAGCGCGGTGCCCTCGAAGCGCAGCTTCTCCATGCCGGCAACCTTCACGATCGCCCCGTCGGGTGCCAGATTGCCCTTCAGCCCGACCACGCCGCCGGTCGGCGAGATCGGCCGCGACACCGGATAGATCACGTCCTGATCGGTCGGGAACACCACGTCCTTCGAGGCTCTCGGCCAGCGTCTTGCCGGTGACGGTGAGGCAGTCGCCGTGCAGCAATCCGCCGTCGAGCAGCGCCTTCAGGATCACCTGGATGCCGCCGACCTTGTAGCACGTCGAACGCAACGTACTTTCCGCCGGGCTTGAGGTCGGCGATGTACGGCGTGCGGCGCATGATCTCCACCACGTCGTCCATCGTGAAGCGGATGCCCGCCTCGTGCGCCATCGCCGGCAGGTGCAGCCCCGCATTGGTCGAGCCGCCGGTCGCGCCCACCACGACGGCGGCGTTCTCCAGCGCGCGGCGCGTCACGATGTCGCGCGGGCGGATGTTCTGCTCGATGAGCTGCATCACCGCGCGGCCGGATTCCACCGCCCAGCGGTCGCGATCCTCGTACGGCGCCGGCGCGCCCGCCGAGCCCGGCAGCGCGAGCCCGATCGCCTCGCTCACCGTCGCCATCGTGTTGGCGGTGAACTGCCCGCCGCACGCGCCCGCCGACGGGCAGGCGACGCATTCCAGCTCGTGCAGCTCCTCGTCCGACATGTTGCCGGCGGCGTGCTGGCCGACCGCCTCGAACACGTCCACCACGGTCACGTCGCGGTCATGGAACCGGCCGGGCAGGATCGAGCCGCCGTACATGAACACGCTCGGCACGTTCAGCCGCAGCATCGCCATCATCATGCCCGGCAGCGACTTGTCGCATCCCGCCAGCCCGACCAGCGCGTCATAGCAATGGCCGCGCACGGTCAGCTCGACCGAGTCCGCGATCAGGTCGCGCGACACCAGCGAGGATTTCATCCCCTGGTGGCCCATCGCGATGCCGTCGGTGACGGTGATGGTGGTGAACTCGCGCGGCGTGCCGCCCTGCTCGGCGACACCCTTCTTGACCGACTGCGCCTGACGCGACAGCGCGATGTTGCAGGGCGCCGCCTCGTTCCAGCAGGTCGCGACGCCGACGAAAGGCTGGTTGATCTCGTCCTCGGTCAGCCCCATCGCGTAATAGTAGCTGCGATGCGGCGCGCGGTCCGGTCCCTCCGTGACGTGCCGCGACGGCAGCTTCGACCGATCCCAGCGCTTCTCTAGCATGGCCTGTCTTCTCCCTCGATCTCAGCCGATCCGCCGCAGCGCCGCGTCGAGCCGCGCGATCTCGTCGCGCGCCGCTTGCAGCCGCTCGCGATTCTCCTCGACGACCTCCGCCGGCGCGCGGCGGACGAAATCGGCGTTGTCCAGCTTGCTTCGCGACTTTTCTCGGCTTCCTGCTCCGCCTTGGCCCGCTCGCGCGCGAGCCGCGCGCGCTCGGCGTCGAGGTCGATCACGCCCGGCGAGCGGCAGCACGATCGTCGCCTCGTCGAGCACCGCCTGCGCCGCGCCCTTCGGCATCTCGCCGGCGAGCGGCCCGAACTCCGACGCGCGCGCCATCCGCCGGATCGCCTCGATCCAGCGCTCGCCGCGCGCCAGCGTCTCCGGCCGCGGCATCGCGCAGCAGGACCGGCGTGAGCGTCGCGGGCGGCACGTTCATCTCGGCGCGCACCGTGCGCACCTCGCCGATCAGCCGCACCACCCAGTCGAGCTCCGCCCGCGCCGCCTCGGCATTCGGAACCGCGACGGGCTCGCGGCCAGGGCGCGCGGATCAGGCTGCAATCCGGGCCGTAGCCGAAACGGTCCCACAAGCTCCTCGGTGACGAACGGCATCGCCGGGATGCAGCAGGCGCAGGATGATGCCGAGCACATGCGCCGCCGTGCCGCGCACCTCGGCCGCCGCCGTTCGTCTCGCCGCCCGCCAGCACCGGCTTGGCGAATTCGAGGAACCAGTCGCAGAACAGGTTCCAGGTGAAACGATAGCAGGCGGCCGCGTAGTCGTCCATGCGGTAGGCTTCGAGCGCCGCGTCCGCCTCCGCCACCGCGCGGTTCGCCGCGTCGAGAATCCAGCGCGTCAGCGGCAGGGTCACGGCGGAGGGATCGAACGCCGGGTCCGGCCGGATGCCGTTCATCTCGCAGAACCGCGCCGCGTTCCACAATCTTGGTGACGAAGCTGCGCTGGCTCTCGACCCGCGCCGGGCCGAGCTTCACGTCCCGCCCCGGCCCGGTCAGCGCGCAGATGGTGAAGCGCAGCGCGTCGGCGCCGTAGCGGTCGATCAGCTCCAGCGGATCGATGACGTTGCCCTTGGATTTCGACATCTTCTGGCCGCGCTCGTCGCGCACCAGGCCGTGGATGTAGACCGTGCGGAACGGCACATCGCCCATGAAATGCAGCCCCATCATCATCATCCGGGCGACCCAGAAGAAGATGATGTCGAAGCCGGTGACCAGCACGTCGGTCGGATAGTAGCGCGCGAGTTCCGGCGTCTGCTCCGGCCAGCCGAGCGTCGAGAACGGCCACAGCGCCGGAGCTGAACCAGGTGTCCAGCACGTCCTCGTCCCGCGCCAGCGCCTCGTCGCGCCCGTAATGCGCGCGCGCCGCCGCCCGCGCCTCCTCCTCGGTGCGCTCGACGAACACCGCGCCGTCCGGCCCGTACCAGGCGGGGATGCGATGGCCCCACCAGAGCTGGCGGCTGATGCACCAGGGCTGGATGTCGCGCATCCAGGCGAAGAACGTGTTCTCCCACTGCTTCGGCACGAACACCGTGCGCCCGCTCTCCACCGCCGCGATCGCCGGCTTCGCGAGTTCGGCCGCGTTGGCAGTACCACTGCGTGGTCAGGCAGCGGCTCGATCGGCACGCCGGAGCGGTCGCCGTGCGGCACCTGATGCGTGTGCGGCTCGATCTTGTCCAGCAGCCCGAGCCGCTCCAGCTCGGCGACGATCGCCGGCGCGCCGCGAAGCGGTCCTGGCCCTGCCAGGCCGCGCAGGAATGCCGGATCGGCCACGCCGTCCACCGGCGCGATCACGTCGGCGATCTCGTCCAGCATGACGCGCGCCTCGCGGTCGAGCATCGAGGGCATCGGCAGACCGTGCCGCTGGCCCACGCCAAAATCGTTGAAATCGTGCGCCGGCGTGATCTTGACCGCGCCGGTGCCCTTCTCGGGATCGGAGTAGCTGTCGGCGACGATCGGAATGCGCCGCCCGACCAGCGGCAGGATCGCGTGCTTGCCGACCAGATCGGAATAGCGCGGATCGTCGGGATGCACGGCGACGCCGGTATCGCCCAGCATCGTCTCCGGCCGCGTGGTGGCGACGCGTGATGAACCGGCCCGGCTCGCCCGCGATCGGGATAGCGGATGTGCCAGAGGCTGCCCTTCACCTCGGCGTTCTCGACCTCGAGGTCGGAGATCGCCGACTGGAATTTCGGGTCCCAGTTCACCAGCCGCCGGTCGCGGTAGATCAGCCCCTGGCGGTACAGCGTGACGAACACCTCGCGCACCGCCGCCGAGAGGCCCGTCATCCATCGTGAAGCGCTCGCGCGGCCAGTCGAGCGAGGCGCCGAGCCGGCGCAGCTGGCGGGTGATGCGTGCCGCCCGACTCCGCCTTCCACTGCCAGACGCGCTCGACGAAGCCCTCGCGCCCGAGCGCCTGGCGCGAGGACCCCTGCTCGGCGAGCAGCCGCTCGACCACCATCTGGGTCGCGATGCCGGCATGGTCGGTGCCCGGCTGCCACAGCGCGTCGCGCCCCTGCATGCGCCGCCAGCGGATCAGCATGTCCTGGATGGTGAAGGTCAGCGCATGACCCATATGCAGGCTGCCGGTCACGTTCGGCGGCGGGATCATGATGGTGAACGGCGCCGCGTTGGACTCGGGGTGTGCGGCGAACGCGCCTTCACGCTCCCAGCCCTCGTACAGGCGCGGTTCGATCTCGGCAGGCCTGTAGGTCTTGCTCAGCATTGGCATGAAACTCGGAGGCGGCGCCACGCGAGCGCCGCGACGGCCAGCGGCGACGGGTCGGATCAGAGTTCCGCGCGGCCCACGACGCGCTCGATCTCGACCCGCACCAGCCGCTCCACCAGCGGCGGCAAGTTCACGTCAAGCCATTGCTTCAGGATCGGCCGGATCTCGTCGCGCACCACGTCCTCGATCGTCGGGCCGCCGCCGTGGACCTGGGTCGTTCGCTCGGTAAGCGCGCGCACCAGGCTTCCGACCGACGATGCCGCCGCGGCAGCCGCCTCGGGCGCCACCAACCCGGCACCGTGCGGATCGGAGTTGACGGCATGGGGGGCCGGCTCGGCCGAGTGCACCGGTTCGGTCTGTGCTGGGGTCATCGGATGCTCCGCCGGGGCGTTGTGGGTTGGCTCTTCGACCATCATGGAGGGATCGAGGACGAGGACGCCCGAGTCCTGGTCCTTGCCGTCTTTCTCGAGCGGGTCTTTCTCGGGGCTGCCCTGTCTCGGGGCTCCCCGTCGCCTGCGGCAACGGCTCGTCCTCGCTCAGGATGCGGCGGATGGAGGCGAGGATGTCCTCCATCGAAGGATCGCCGCCGGCCGGAGGTGGGTTGGTTGGCGCAGTCATGGTTCCGTTCGCCCGCAGGGGATCATACAGCGACAGATCATTCAGCGCCCGGGCTGGTCGGTGGCGTAGTCGCCGAGCCCGAACCACTTGTCCCGCACGGCATTGTAGTAGGCCGTCTCGTCGTAGATCGGCACCGGCAGGTTCAGGTCGCGCGCCGTCAGCCGGCCGATCGCCGCCGCAACCGTGTACGACGCAGTGACCAGGTTGGCCAGGTTCTGCACCAGCGTGACCTGCGAATTGAGCAGCGCCTGCTGAGCGTTCAGCACGTCGAGCGTGGTCCGGCTGCCGACGATCGCCTCCCGCTCGACACCCTCGAGCGCGATGCTGTTGGCGCGGATCTGCGCCCGCGTGCTGTCGGCCGTCGAGCGGGCCGCGACCAGCGTCTCCCAGGCCTGCGTCGCCTGCTGGATCGCCGTGCGCCGCGCGTCGTCGAGCTGCTTGCGGGTCTGCTGCTCCTGCTGGCGCGCCTGGCGCACCGCCGAATACTCCGAACCGCCCTGATAGAGCGGCACCGAGAGGGTCGCGACGAGCTGCGCCCCGTTGTTGGTGTTGCGCGGGAGGGAGGCGTTGTTCTGCTGGAAGGCCTGGCCCTGCAGGCTGACCTGCGGCATCAGGTTGCTGTAGGCCACGTCGACCGCGTCCCGTGCGGCCGCGTCGTTGAACTGCGCCGACACGACGTTCGGGTTGTTCGCCGCGGCGAGCGTGTTCGCTTCCTGCTGATTGCGCACCGGCAGCTTCAACGGCTGGGGATCCACCAGATCGGCGGGCGGCAGGAAACCCACGACACGCAGATAGGTCGCCCGCGCGGTCGCGACGTTGCCCTCGGAGGTCTCCCGCTGCGCGGTGGCGCCGGCCAGCGCCGCCTCGGCCTGCGCCACGTCCGTCCGGGTGATCTCGCCGACCCGGAACCGGTCGTTGGTGGCCTGCAGCTGGCGGCTCAGAACCTGCTCGTTGTTGATGTTCAGCGCCAGGATCTGCTGCGACTGGATCACGCCGACATAGGCGTTCACCGTGTCCGTGAAGGTCTGCTGTTCCTGCGCGATCAGCAGGCCCCGCTGCGCCATCACCTGGCTCTCGGCCCGATTGGTCGACGCGCGCGTGCGGCCGCCGCGATAGATCGGCTGGGTGATGGTCGCCTGCGCCGTCCCGAGCAGTCGGTCCGCGCGCGAGTTGCTGTTGCGGCCGCCCTGGATCGTCTGGCCAGTGATCGGATCGACCGTCGGGGTGGCGATATAGGTTCTGGAATAGCCATCGCCGACGCCGCCGGTGCCGCTGAGTACGACGGTGGGACGCCAGCCGGCGAGCGCCTGGGGCACGTTCTCGTCAGTCGCGCGCAACTGCGCCCTGGACGCCTGCAGCGTCGGATTATTCGCGTAGGAGGCGGCCAACGCCTCGGCCAGGGTCCGCGGGCCCATCGCCGGCGACCGCTCTTGCGCCCGTATGGCGGCCGGCGTCGCGCGCGGCGGCGGGGGGGCCTTCGGCTGCGGCGGCTGCGCCAGTGCCGGGTTGCCCGCCAAGACCGCGCTGAGGCCGAAAATCAATCCCTGACGCAGAGCCATTCGTCGCATTTCCCGTCCAGTCGGCGTCGATCCGGGCTGGCACGGCGCCGCGCAAGCCGCGCCAAGCCGCTGATTGTCCAAGATGTGCCACATGATCCCACGCGACGCCAACGCTTTGCTGGATTGGCGCTCCCTTCATTGCGGATCGGGCAAGGCGAAGCTGGGCCGCTCAAAACACGAATCCGGGCTCGGGCAGCAGGTTTGGAATGAGAGGGGTGGCGCAATCGAATACTGGCTGCGCTCTGAGGCCAGCCGGCGTCGGTTCGGCGAGCACCGCCTTGCCGCTGGCGCCGCGCCCGACGCAAACCGTGACGAGCCGCCCTCCGTCCGGGCGCAGTTGCACCCCCAGCGCGGCCGGGATGTCCCTCACGGCACCTTCCAACAGGATGATGTCCCATGGAGCGCCCTGCGCCCATCCGTCAGCAAGCTTGCCATGCACGACCTGGACCGCGGGCGCAATCTCCGGCAGCACCTGCTTTGCCAGCCCGAGCAAGGCGTCGTCCTCCTCCAGCGCGGTGACGTTTGCACCGCACGCTGCAGAGTACCGCGGCGCCGTAGCCCGCGCCCGCCCCGACGACGAGCGCACGCTCCCCGGCGACAGGGGCTGCCATCTGTATCAGCCGGGCAAGAACCATCGGCTCCATCAGCGCACGTCCGTTGTCGAGCGGAACATCCTCGTCGGCATAGGCCAGTGATCGCAGGCGGGCCGGCACGAACCGCTCGCGCGGCAGTTCGCGCATGGCGCGCAGGATGCGCGGGTCTATGACCTTGTTGGGGCGGATCTGGCTGTCAACCATCCGGTTCCGAGCGTCTTCAAAGTCGAATAGGGCAGCGTCCATGCACTCGGCTCGCGGGAAGGAGAGGCGCGTCTTATAGATGCGTGTCGGCTCGGACGCCAACCCAACGCCAACCTGGGCTTGACCCGCACTGCAAGCCGGCGTGATAACGCGGCGGCCGATCCAACGTGCGGAGCGGCGTCCGAGGTCGGTCCGGTGGCAGAGTGGTGATGCAGCGGACTGCAAATCCGCGAATGTGGGTTCGATTCCCGCCCGGACCTCCACCGCATCGAGCAGGCCCGGTAGGGCTGCCGCGCGATCTCCTCTCGACGACCGCGCGGCCTGCTTCATGAGGTCGCGCTAGGAAGCGACCTTCCACTGGACCAGCGTGTAGGGCGTCGTCGCGTCGTCGTGCGGCTCGAACACCGCCTCCACGGGGGCGCCGATCGTCACGGGCTGCTCGGGATCGCCGAGCAAATTGCCGAGCATCCGGATATTGCCGGCGTGCGGCAACTCGACGAGCACCGCAATATAGGGTGCATGCCCCTTGAGCGCGGGGTGCACCGGATGCCAGCAGCGCGTCCAGGTCCAGATCTTGCCTCGTCCCTCGACCTCGACCCAGCGCATGTCCCATGAGCGACAGTTGTGGCACAGCCACTCCGGGCCCCACTGCCATGTGCCGCACGCCGCGCAGCGCTGCACCCGCAGCACGCCCGCCCGCGTGCCGGCCCAATATGGCGCGTCCAGCTTGTCGGTCTCGGTGACGGGCGCGGGGAGCCCCTTCGGCAGATACGTCATCAGAGCGTCTCCTCGGAACCGAGAACCATCGTCGATACAGGCGTCACCATCGGCCCCGCAATCACACCGGCGACCTTGGCGCCGCGCACCTGCGAAGTCGCGGTGCCGCGCAGCTGGCGCACTGCCTCGATCTGCAGTTCGAGCCCGTGCATGTAGCATTCAGCCAAATTGCCGCCCGAGGTGTTGAGCGGCAACTTGCCAGTGGGCGCCAGCAAGTTCTCGAGCTTGAGGAACTCGTTGCACTCCTCCGGCTTGACGAAGCCGTGCTCGGTCAGGCTCATCAGCACGCCGCCGGTGAAGTTCTCATAGCTTTGCAGCACGTCGACGTCCTGCGGGCCGAGCTTCGCCATCTCCCACAGATGCGGCGCGACCGGGCCGAAGCTCGAGGAAGCGAACTCGGGCGCGTTGAACGAGCGCGCCGCGTTGCGGTGGTCCGAGCCCTGCGCCACGGCCAGCACGTAGGCCGGCTTGCTCTTGAAATCCTTCGCCCGCTCCGCCGCGACCAGGATGAGCGCCGCCGCACCGTCATTCTCCTGGCAGCAATCGAACAGATGATACGGCTCGGAAATCCAGCGCGAGGCGTCGTACGCCTCCTCGGTGAGCGGCCTGCCATACATCACGGCGCGGGGATTGGATTGCGCGTGATGGTAGGACGCCAGCGCCAGCGCCCGCAGCGCCTCCTGTTTGATGCCGTGATCGTGCATGTAGCGCATGATCTTGAGCGCGAAGCGCTGCGCCGGGACGAAGATTCCGTAGGGGTTGATCAGGGCGTTGTCGCCGGCGACCGTGCCGCCCGCCTGGGCCTGGCCGAACCGCTGGAACTGGCCTTGCGCCAGCGCGCGATACACGACGGCGATCTCCGCCTGCCCCGTCGCGATGGCCGCCGCCGCGTTGCCGACCGCCGCCGCGCCGCCGCCGCCGCCGCCGCCCCACTGCATGTTGGACAGCCGCAGCTCCTTGCAGCCCAGCGCCGCCGAGATCCGCGACGGGTCGTTGCGGTCGTTGCTGTAGGAGGCGAAACTGTCGATCTCCTGCGGATTGATCCCGGCGTCCTCGCACGCTGCCAGGATCGCCTTTAGTGCCAGGATGAACTCCGGGTCCGGCGATTGGCTGTGCTTGTAATACGTGGTCTCGCCCACTCCGACGACGGCCACCTTGCCGCGCAGACTTCGTTCCGCCATGCCATGATCTCCCCTCATTATACGCGACAGGGCTGCCCCCGCCGGTTGACCGTTGCTTCATGGTTGAAGAATTGGCACCGCCGATCTACCATGTCGTATTCCGTCGATGGCGTTTTTGGCATGGGCCCGGGCGAAATCATAGAGTTCCTGACCAGATGCAAACTCCTGGACAGCCAGGAGATCCTGGAGATGAGCGTCAGGGAACTCTACCTGATGCTGGAGTATCTGCGCGGGGTCAGGCCACCGGATCACCGTCCGATCGGCTGAGGTGCCCGGATTGGCGGGCAGGACCGGCGCGCTAGGCTTGGTGCGAGAGGAGGGATTCGAACCCACAAGACTTGCGTCGGTCGATTTTGAGTTCGACTGCGTCTACCGTTCCGCCACTCTCGCCCTGTCGCGACAATACAATATACCGGCCGCGTCGCCAGTGGGGTATGGGCAGCAGGAAGTGGTTTGCACGGCGGCCGGAGCTTCGTTATACGGAGCGCCCGCTGATCCCGGATAGCTCAGTTGGTAGAGCAAGCGGCTGTTAACCGCTGGGTCGTAGGTTCGAGTCCTACTCCGGGAGCCAGTCACCCCAATTCCGGCGCCAAATCAGCATGGAAGCGATTGCCGGCCGTGGTGGGGCGCACATGTCCGGCGCGGATCAGGAAATCCGAGAACCGCTCGCCGTCCGCGCGTTCTCGCGCATAGGTCGTCAGAAGCGGCGACAGCGCGGCGATGATCCTGGGATGCGTCAGATCCCGCGCGTACAGCTTATTCAGCCGTGTGCCGTCGAAGGCGCCCCCGAGATAGAGATTGTACGAACCCGGCCCGCGTCCGACCAGGCCGATCTCGGCGAGGTAAGGGCGCGCGCAGCCGTTCGGGCAGCCGGTCATGCGGATGGTGATCTCATCGTGGGCGAGCCCGTTGCTCGCCAGCACGTCCTCCAACTCCGTCAGCAGGTCCGGTAGGTACCGCTCGCTCTCGGCCAGCGCGAGCCCGCATGTCGGCAGCGCCACGCAAGCCATCGCGTTGCGCCTCAGGCCGCTCGTCGCGTCGTCCAGCCCGTGCAGTGCGAGAAGCCCGGCAATCGCCGGCTTCCGCTCTGGCGTGACGCCGGAGACGATCAGGTTCTGGTTCGCGGTGATGACGAAATTCCCGTCATGCGCCTCCGCGATCGCGCGCAGCCCGCTCAGCAGCAGTCGGCCGGACACATCGCTCACCCGGCCGTTCTCGACGAACAGCACGTAGTGCCATTGGCCGTCCTCTCCCTCGATCCAGCCGCGCGGGTCGCCTGACCTCTCGAACCGGTACGGGCGGGCAGGCTCAAGCGCATGACCGAGCGCGCTCGCCAGTTCCGTCCGAAACCAGTCGAGACCGAATTCCTCGATCGTGTATTTCAGGCGCGCGTGCTTGCGGCTAGACCGGTTGCCCCAGTCCCGCTGGATGGCGACAACCTTCTCCGCCACCTCGACCACCCGGTCCGGCCGGCAGAAGCCGATCACGTCGCCGGTGCGCGGGAAGGTGTCGGGCTCGCCATGCGTCATGCCCATGCCGCCGCCGACCACGACGTTGTAGCCGATGATCCGTCCGTCCTGCTCGATCGCGATGAAGCCGAGATCGTGCGCGAAGACGTCGACGTCGTTCAACGGCGGGACCGCGATGGCGATCTTGAACTTGCGCGGCAGATAAGTGTGACCGTAGATCGGCTCGGCCTCCTCCTCGCCTCCTGCCACCTTCTCGCCGTCCAGCCAGACTTCGTGATAGGCGCGGCTGCGCGGCCGCAGATACGCGCTGATCTCGCGCGCCAGCGCCGCCACCGTGCCATGCACCGCCGGCCGATACGGCATCGCGCTGGCGATGACGTTGCGGTTGACATCGCCGCAGGCGGCGACTGTGTCGAGCAGCGCGCCGTTGATCTCCTGGATCGCACGACGAAGATTGCTCTTGATGATGCCGTGAAACTGAATCGTCTCTCGCGTGGTCAACCGGATCGTGCCGTTGGCCCTCTCGCCTGCGACCGCGTCCAGAGCGAGCCATTGTCCGGGTGTCAGCACGCCGCCGGGGATGCGCAGGCGGGCCATGAAGATGAACGCCTTCTCCATCCGCTTCTTGGTGCGCTCGGGCCGCAAATCGCGGTCGTCCTGCTGATAGATGCCGTGGAATTTCGTGAGCTGCGTGTCGTCCTCGGACAAGGCCCCGGTCTCCGCGCGCGCGAGGCCCTCCGCGAGCGTGCCGCGCAGCAAGCGACTGCCCTCCTTGATCTCCTCGTTGCGCGACAGGGGGCGTGCCGGGTGCTTGGTCATGTCGCTATCCTTCGCCAGTCAGTAGACGTCGCGCAGGTAGCGACCGGCACGCCGCAGCTCGTCGAGCCAGGTCTCAGCCGCCGTCGGCGTCATGCCGCCCTGGTCCGCC
This sequence comes from uncultured Alphaproteobacteria bacterium, assembly GCA_963799825.1. Taxonomy (GTDB): domain Bacteria; phylum Pseudomonadota; class Alphaproteobacteria; order Acetobacterales; family Acetobacteraceae; genus JAFKFI01. Next base: position 428,503 of record CAWCYL010000003.1, on the reverse strand, counting down.
GCGATCCGCAGCAAGGTGGCGTGCACGTCCTTCGCCATCGCCTGGGCGTCGCCGCAGACGTAGAGTGCCGCGCCGTCCCGCAGCCAGCCGAACAGGTCGCGGCGCGATTCCCACATCCGGTGCTGCACATAGATCTTCCGGGTCTGATCGCGCGAGAACGCAAGATCGAGCCGCGTCAGCACGCCGCGCTTCAGCAGATCCTGCCATTCGAGCTGGTAGAGAAAATCCTGCGTGAAGCTTCGGCTGCCGAAGAACAGCCAGTTGCGGCCTTTGGCTCCGGTCGCGTCCCGCTCCTGCATGAAGGCGCGGAACGGTGCCACCCCCGTCCCCGGTCCGACCATGATCACCGACCGATCCTGGTCCGCTGGCAGGCGGAAGTGTGGGTTCGGCTTCAAGTATACTTTCAAGCGGTCGCCCTGCTTCTGCCGCTCGCCGATATCGAGAGACGCGACCCCCTTCCGCCGCCGGCCATGGCTGTCGGTACTCCACCGCGGCAACCAGCAGATGCGCCTCGTCCGATGCTGCCTTCCGGCTGGACGCGATCGAGAACAGGCGCGGCGGCAGGGGACGCAGCAGACCAACGAGCTGGGAGCCGGTCAGCCGGTGCGGCGCGGCTGCCAGCAGGTCGATCACCTGCCGGCCTGCCATGAACTCAGTCAGGCACGGCTCGTCGGTCGCCAACGCGCCGAGCGCCGAATCCTGGGTCAGCTCGGCATAGGCGGCAAGCTGCGGCCGGGTCAGCGTGGTGATGTCGTAGCGATCGCGCAGCGCGACATGGAGCGCATCGTCGCCGTCCAACCCGGACGCGTGCAGCACTTGCTCGACCAGCGCGGGATCGTTCGACGGCACGACGCCGATCGCGTCGCCCGGCTCGTAGGCGATGCCCGATCCGGCGATGGACAGCTCGACATGGAAGGTGCGCGTGGTGGATCGGCTGCCATTCAGGTTGACGTGCTCGGTGATCTCCGCCTCGAACGGCTTCTGCCGGCTCGGCGCCTCGACGGTCGGGCGGGCGAAGTCCACGTGGATGACGGCCGCTCCGTCCGGCTCCGGCGCGAGCTCGCCGAGCGCACGATCCACCCAAGCGGCGGCGTCGGCGTCGTAGTCGAGGTCGCACTCGACCCGCTCCGCGATGCGCGTGCCGCCGAGAGCAGCGATGCGCTCGTCGATCTGGCGTCCGGTGTGGCAGAAATTGACGTAGGCGCGGTCGCCCAGCGCCAGCACCGCGAAGCGGGTGCCCTGCAGGCGCGGCGCGTCCTCCGCCAACAACGCGCGGATGAAATCGGCGGAGCGCTGGGGCGGCTCGCCCTCGCCCCAGGTGCTGGCGATCACCAGCAGGTTCTTTGCCGCAGCGATTTCGGCGGGCGTCGTATCCGCCATATCGACCACCCGCGCGGCGAAGCCCAGGCGCAGGGCGGCCTTGCGTGCCGCACCCGCCAGCGCCTCGGCGTTGCCGGATTCCGTGGCGTAGAGGATCGTGAGCGGGGTCTTTTGCGCCGGCTCCGTCGCCGGCTGGGCGGTGTGCGCCGCCTGATGCCCCGCGAGGAACCCGCCGAGCCAGGCGCGTTGCTCGGCGCTCGCGGCCGTCATGATGCGGTTCAGGACGGCAATCTGCTCGGCCGGAAAGGGCGCCGTCTCCGGCAACAGGGGCAGGCTCTGCATCGCGGCTCTCCTAGGCCCGCGCCGGAGCGCGGCGCTCGCCAGCGCGAGGGATCATGGGTGTGGTGTCCTGCCAGGCGGCCAGCATCTCGCGCAGCGCCACCACGGGCCCCACGACGATCAGCGTGGCCGCCGCGCGCGAAATCCGCTCCGCCACCGCCGCCGCGGTGTCGAGCGTGGCGAGACGCACCTGCTGGCGCGGCGTGGTCGCATCGGTGATGAAGGCGAGCGGCTCGCTCGGTTGCCGTCCGGCCGCGATGAGCCGATCGGCGATGGCGCCGGCCTGGCGGAGCGCCATGTACAGAACGAGCACGTCCCCGCCCCGAGCCAGCGCCGCCCAGTCCGTCTCCTCCGGCAGGCCACCACGCGCGTCGTAGCCCGTGGTGAAGACGATGCTGCGGCTCAGTGTCCGGTGAGTGAGCGGGATGGCGGCGCCGGCCAGCCCGCCGATGCCGGCGCTGATGCCGGGCACGATGCGGAACGGCACGGCCGCCGCCGCCAGGGCCAGCGCCTCCTCGCCGCCGCGCCCGAACACCATCGGGTCGCCGCCCTTCAGCCGCACCACGCGGAGCCCCTGGCCGGCGAGCCGGATCATCCGCTCGCTGACCCGCATCTGCGGCGGGCTCGGCCGGCCGGCGCGCTTGCCCACGCTCTCGAGCCGCGCCCCCTCCGCGAGCAGCAGGATCTCGGGCGAAACCAGCGCATCGTGCAGGACCACGTCGGCCGCGCCGAGAGCGTGCACCGCGTGCAAGGTCAGCAGCCCGGGATCGCCCGGCCCGGCGCCGACGAGCCACACCGAACCTGGGGCGAATCTCGGCGCGACGAGGCGACCGGCGGCCGCGGCGAACCCGGCGGCGAGTATCATATCGACCAACCTGCCTGCAGCAGCGCCTCATCGGTCAGGCGTGCCACCTCTGCGGCGGAGCGGCCATCCGCGCGCCAGACTTGTCGGCGCGCGTCGAGTGCGGCCAGGCGCTCAGTCCATTCCTGGCCGAACTGCCGGGCAAGCCCGACGCGGATGCGCGCGGCGAGGCCCGGACTCCGGCCGCCGGTGGAGACCGTCAGCAGCAGGTCTCCCCGACGCACCTCGGCGACGTTGTGGAAGTCGCAGAGCGGGCGGACGTCCTCGACGTTCACCAGCACGCGCCGCGCCCGCGCTCGCGCCGCCAATGCCGCTGCGTCCTCATACGGCAGGCCGACAATCCAAAGCGCCCCGAGTGCAGCGAGATCGGCCTCGTTCGGCAGACGCTCGCGCAGCCCGCGATCAGAGTCGTCCCGAAAGTCGCGGCCCGGAAGATCGCAGAAGAACAACGGGTGCGCACCGCCGGCGCGTAGCACGGAGAGCCGGCGCCAGGCCGCAGCCCCGCGCCCGGCAACGGCGACCGCCACGGCAGCGGGATCGAGCGCGAGGGCAATCACGCTCGTCGCCAGCCGACGAGGAAAGTGGGAACCCGTATTTCGCACTCAGGATAGTTAAACATCATGTATCCACAGTGACCTATTGCGTGATCAGTGTAAACCCGCTTTTATGGAGTCGTATGAGCAATCGCGATTTCGACCTTAACAACGCCATTGACGCGTGTTTTGCTCGCCCCCGGTGCCGCAATGCGCCCCGCCAGGAGTTTGCCCGTGGACAGCCTCATCGAAATCCCGATCGTGCCGTCGGACGAGCAGACACCCGCTTGCGATACGCCCGACCCGCCGGAACTCTGGCCAGTGCGTCCAGCTGAACTCGGATTGCTCGCGCTGGCACTGCTGGTCCTCCGATTGGTCGCGGGGTGAGGACCGAACCATGCCATCCCTGCCCCGCGAACTCGCGGCGTCGCTGAACGACGTCTTTCCCTCATTGAGCCCGGCTGGCCGACTGGCACGGCTGCGTCGTCGCGTGCCCGGCCGCATCGCTTTCAGTACCAGCTTCGGAATCGAGGACCAGCTCATCACGCATCTGATCGCCGCAGCGGGGCTGGACATCGCGCTGGTCACGCTGGATACCGGGCGGCTGTTCCCGGAGACCTACGAGGTCTGGGCGGAAACCGAGCGGCTCTATGGGCTGCGGATCGCGGCCTACTATCCCGACGCCGCCGCGCTCGAATCACTCGTCGAAAGGACGGGCATAGACGGGTTCTATCGCGACGTCGCATCGCGCCGATCCTGCTGCGATTTGCGCAAAACGGCGCCGCTCCACCGCGCGCTGGCTGGCGCGAACGGGTGGATCACCGGCCTGCGCGCCGACCAGTCCGACCATCGGCAGGGTTTGGCCTTCGTCAGCCACGATCCGGTCCGCGCCGTGGTGAAGGCGAACCCGCTGTTCGACCACACGCGACAGGATGTGGCGGAGTTCGTGGCCGCACATGGCATTCCGGTGAACCGCCTGCACGCAAGGGGCTTTCTCTCCATCGGCTGCGCTCCTTGCACGCGCGCGGTCGAGCCCGGCGAGCCGGAGCGGGCCGGGCGCTGGTGGTGGGAGGACGAAGGGCGCAAGGAATGCGGCCTGCATGTCGCGCCGGACGGACGGCTGGTGCCCACCGCACGATCCGAGCCGGTCGCACCATGACGTCACTCAGTCACCTGAAGAAATTGGAGGCCGAAAGCATCCACATCCTGCGCGAGGTGGTCGCCACGTCGGACAATCCGGTGATGCTGTACTCGATCGGCAAGGATTCCGGCGTACTCCTGCACCTCGCGACCAAGGCGTTCTATCCCGCGCCGCTTCCCTTTCCGCTCCTCCATGTCGACACGACGTGGAAGTTCCGCGAGATGATCGAATTTCGCGACCGTTACGTCGCTTCGGTCGGCTGCGAGCTGATCGTGCATATCAACGAGGAGGGGCGGCGCGCGGCTATCGACCCGTTCGGCTCGGGATCACGCCTGCACACGGACGTGATGAAGACCGCCGCGCTGCGCCAGGCGCTCGACAAGCACCGGTTCGACGCGGCGATCGGCGGCGCCCGGCGCGACGAGGAGAAGTCGCGCGCCAAGGAGCGCATCTTTTCGCTCCGCTCGGCCGAACATCGCTGGGATCCGAAGAGCCAGCGACCCGAGCCTTGGCGCCGCTTCAACACGCGCAAGCGACCCGGCGAGAGCTTCCGCGTCTTCCCGCTGTCCAACTGGACCGAGTTGGATGTGTGGGACTACATCCAGATCGAAAGCATCCCTGTCGTGCCGCTCTATTTCGCCGCACCGCGCCCGGTGGTGCGGCGCGACGGCGCGTGGATCATGCGCGACGACGAGCGGATGCAGCTGCGCGCCGGCGAGGTACTGGAGACTCGCATGGTGCGGTTCCGCACGCTCGGCTGCTATCCCCTGACCGGTGCGATCGAGAGCGAGGCCACCACGCTGGCCGGGATCATCGCCGAGATGCGTGCATCACGCTCCTCCGAGCGCGAGGGCCGCATCATTGATCACGACGGCGCGGGCTCGATGGAGCAGAAGAAGCAGGAAGGGTATTTCTGATGGCTTTCGACACCGCGCTGGAGACGCAACCGGCCAGCGCGACGCACGCCGGCTTCCAGCCGGCGGGGCAGCGGTCCCTGCTCCGCTTTCTCACCTGCGGTTCGGTGGACGACGGCAAGTCCACCCTCATGGGAAGGCTTCTCTACGATGCCGCCGCCGTCCCGACCGACCAGCTTGCCGCGCTGGCGCGAGATTCCCGGAGGTTCGGCACCGTCGCGAAGGGGCTCGACTTCGCCTTGCTGCTCGACGGGCTGACCGCCGAGCGGGAGCAGGGCATCACGATCGACGTCTCCTACCGGTTCTTCTCCACGCCGCGCCGCGCGTTCATCGTGGCCGACACGCCGGGGCACGAACAGTACACGCGCAACATGGCAACCGGCGCGTCGACCGCCGATCTCGCGGTGATCCTGATCGACGCCAGCAAGGGCATCCTGCCGCAGACGAGGCGTCACTCCTTCATCGTGGCCATGCTGCGCGTCCGCCATGTCGTACTGGCGGTCAACAAGATGGACCTGATCGACTTCGACCGAGCACGGTTCGAAGCCATCCTCGCCGAATATCGCAGCTTGGCGGCGACGCTCGATTTCACCTCCGTGATCGGCATCCCTCTTTGCGCGCGCGAGGGCGACAACGTCGCGGCGCGATCGAAGCGGATGCCGTGGTATCAGGGGCCATCCTTGCTCGAGCATCTCGAAACGATCGACGCCGAGACCGAGAGCGTGGCGGCTACGCCGTTCCGGCTCCCGGTCCAATGGGTCAACCGGCCCGACCATCGCTTCCGTGGCTTCGCCGGCACCATCGCCAGCGGCGCTGTCCGACCGGGCGATCGCGTGACCGTCCTGCCCGGCGGGGCGCACAGCGCGGTCGCGCGCGTCGTCACCGGGGATGGCGATCCTCGGGAGGCGTCGGCAGGTGAGGCGATCACCTTGACCCTCGCCGACGAACTGGATGTCTCGCGCGGCGATGTCATTGTCGCGGCGACCGACGCGATCGCTCCGCGCCGGCGTCTCGAAGCCCGACTGCTATGGATGACCGATCCGGCACTTCGGCCTGGTGCCACTTATCTTTTGCACATCGGTTCGGCTTCGGCCGGCGCTCGGGTGGAAACCCTGCACCATGCGATCGGCGTCGACGATTTCGCGCCCCGGCAATCGGATGGCCTTTCCGTCAACGAGATCGGTCTTGTCACGCTGAGCCTGGACAGGCCGGTCGTCGCGACCCGCTACGAGGATAATCGGGAGCTCGGGGGTTTCATCCTGATCGACCGGATGACCAACCAGACCGCCGCGATCGGCTTCGTTCGGGAATTCCCCGCCGAGACGCCGCAGTCAAGGCGCGGCACACGGGACCGGCACTGGCGCAGCCTGCTCAAGGCGGCAACCTGGCGTGGTACCGGCTCGCTGGACACGTTCCTCGTGAGCTGGCTGATTACCGGCCATCCGGTGGTCGCCGGCAGCATCGCGGGGATCGAGGTCTTCACCAAGGTCGGTCTGTTCTATCTGCATGAGCGTGCCTGGGGAACGGTGCGCTGGGGACAGCTCGGGTAGACGCCGAACCGGCGCGTCACGTGTCCGATCACTTCGCGTCGTGGAAGATGATGCCGACGGTGTGCCGCTGGCCTGACCGGAGCCGGCTGACCCCGTGGCGCAGGTTGACACGATAGGTGCCGCGCGTGCCGGCGACCGGCCTGTGGTGTACCGCGAAGGCGACGGCATCGCCCTGACGCAAGGGTACCACCTCGGGCCGGGTCTGCATTCTCGGACGCTGCTCGGTCAGCACGAATTCACCCCCGGTGAAATCCTTGCCCGGCTCCGACAGCAGGATCGCCACCTGAAGCGGAAACGCCAGCTCCCCGTAAAGATCCTGATGCAGGCAGTTATAGTCGCCGGGGCCGTATTGCAGCAGTAATGGCGTCGGGCGTTCCTGACCTGCCTGATGGCAGAGATCGAGAAAATCCTTATGACTGGCCGGATAGCGCGTCTCGATGCCCATCCGCCCATTCCATTCGTTGGCGATCGGCGCCAGGCGCGGATAGAGCGCCGTGCGCAATCCGCCGATCAGGCCGGGCAGCGGATATTTGAAATAGCGGTACTCACCTTTCCCGAAGCCGTGGCTGCTCATGACGACGCGGCTGCGGAAGTGCTCCTCGCGCGCATAGAGCGAGGCAATTGCCCTGCACTCCTCGGGCGCGAGCAGCTTTTCCAACACAGCGGCACCTTGTTCGCCCAATTCATGGGCGGTGCGGCTCCAGTCGATCCGCGCCACGCGAGTTGCGCCGGGTGCGTCGAGCCCCACGTTCATGTTCATGTTCATGTCCCTGTCCAAAACTACGTCGTCACCGCTGATGTAGTGATCGCCCGCCCGGTAGACACTCCGGCTCTTGCCCTGGCACCCTTCAGATAACTCGGCCGGGCGATTGAGGAGCGCTCCCGCGCTTTCCCTTTGGACCGCGCTCATGGGCTTTCGGATTTCGCGTATCATCTCCTCAAGCAACCCCTGCCGAGCGCGCCCGCCGGGTCGCGGGGATCGAGATTGCCGGACACGATCGCCCCGGCCCATCCGCCTACCCCGGAAAGGATGGCGACGTATTCGTGCCCGTCCGGGCCGCGATAGGCGACCGGCTGACCCACGATGCCGGAGCCGGTCTTGATCGCCACTTGAGCTCGCCGGTGCGGGCGTCGATCGCCTTGAACCAGCCGTCCATCGTTCCATAGAAGACCAGACCGCCCGCGGTCGTTAGTGCGCCGCTCCCCTCGGGGGCGGCGCACATATTCGTGCTCGATCCGCACGGGATGCTCGGCGCGACCTGAGGCTACCAACCTTCCAAGTAGGGCGGCTGCCTTGTGCGATCGGCAGCATGGGGGATACTGCGGCCCGGCCACCGGATGCCGGGTTCGCGGCAACGGACGCCACGGGGAGGCACCATGACGATCGCGCGCCGCGCGTTGCTGCTTGCCGCCGTCTCCGGCACCGTCGCAGCGTCGGCACGGGCCGCGGCGCGCCCGATCGTGCGCGTCGGGCTGCTGCGGTTCGGCACGGTGTCGTGGGAGCTCGACGTCATTCGTCGGCATGGCTTCGACGCGGAAGCGGCCGTCGCGATCGAGCCGGTGCAGTTCGCCACCGCCCAGGCCACCCAGACGGCGTTGCAGGCTGGACGGGTCGACATGGTGGTGCTCGACTGGCTGTGGGTGTCGCGCCAACGCGGCGAGGGTGCCGACTGGACGTTCGTGCCGTTCTCCACCGCGACGGGCGCGCTGGTCGCGCCAGCCGGATCCCCGGTGCGCGATCTGCCGGATCTCAAGGGCCGCCGACTCGGCGTCGCGGGAAGTCCACTCGACAAGAGCTGGCTCATCCTTCGCGCCTACGCGAAGGAGCGCTACGGCTTCGATCCGGACGAGGCTACCCAGAAGAGCTTCGGCGCACCCTCGCTGCTGCTGGAGGAGGCCAAGCTCGGACGCCTGGACGCGATGCTCAATTTCTGGCCGTTCGCGGCCAAGGCCGAGGCCAACGGTATGCGCATGATCCTGCCGGTCGCGGACGCGGTACGCGGCCTCGGGATAAAAGCCGACGTGCCCTTCATAGGTTATGTCTTCTCGCAAGCCTGGGCGGACCGCCACCGGGCCGCGGTGGCCGGCTTCCTCGCGGCGTCGCGCAAGGCGCGCGATGTGCTGGCGACCTCCGATGCCGAGTGGCAATCGCTCATGCCGCTGACCGGCGCCGCCGATCAGGCCGAGCTCGACCGGCTGCGCAGCTATTACCGTCGCGGCATCCCGAAGGACTGGGGGCCGGCCGAGCAGGACGCCGCCGCACGGCTTTATGGGGTTTTGGCGAAGATCGGCGGCCCAACGCTCGTCGGCTCGGCCAGCACGATCGCACCGGGGACGTTTTGGCCGGCAGCCTCTCTCTGAGCCGCTTCGTGCGCGATCGGCGAGCCCGATCCCAGGCCTGGACGGCGCCCGGCCGGCTGCTCTCGCTGCTCGGCTTCTTCGCACTGTGGGAAGTGGTGGCGCGGCTCATCGGCAACCCTCTGCTGCCGCCGGCCAGCGCCGTCCTGGCGGCGATCGCGCGGGAGACCGTGTCGGGCGCGCTGCCGGAGAACCTCGCCATAACGATGGCCCGCGTCATCGTCGCATTCGTCGTCTCGATGGTGCTAGGCACCGCGCTCGGCCTGGCGATGGGCGTCTGGCGGCGCGTGGATGTCGCCCTGGATAGTTGGCTCACCGTGCTGCTGAACCTCCCGGCGGTCGTCGTGATCGTTCTCATGTATGTCTGGTTCGGCATGAACGAGGTGGCGGCGGTCGCGGCGGTCGCGCTGAACAAGCTGCCGAGTACCGCGGTGACGGTGCGGGAAGGCGCGCGGGCACTCGACCGCGACCTGCTGGAAATGGCGCACAGCTTCGGGATGCGGCGCTGGCCGGTGGTCCGGCACGTCGTCCTGCCGCAAATCTACCCCTATCTCTTCGCGGCCGCGCGATCCGGGCTCGCCATCATCTGGAAGATCGTGCTGGTCGTCGAACTGCTCGGCCGCAGCAACGGCGTTGGCTTCCAGATCCAGGTCTATTTCCAGCTGTTCGACGTGACCGGCATCCTGGCTTACACGCTGGCCTTCATCCTGGTCGTGCAGCTGATCGAGTGGGGGCTGCTGCAGCCGCTCGAACGGCGGGCTGCGCGGTGGCGCCGATGAGCCTGCGGGTCCGCATTCATCGCAAGGCATATGACGGCAACGCGGTGCTGCAGGGACTTGACTTCGATCTCGGCGAACGCGAGATCGTGGCGTTGGTCGGCCCCTCGGGCTGCGGCAAGACCACGCTGCTCAAGATCATCGGCGGACTCGACGCCGACTATGACGGCACGATCGCCTGGCCCGGTGCTCGCCCTCCGCGTATCGGCACCATATTCCAGGAGCCTCGGCTGCTGCCGTGGCGGAGCGTGCGGCAGAACCTCACCCTCGTCCTGCCGCCGGATGCCCATGCCGCCGCCGACGAGCTGCTGCGGCATCTCGGCCTGTGGCCGTTCCGCGACAATTTCCCGCCGACATTGTCGCTCGGGATGGCGCGTCGCGTCGCGATCGCGCGGGCCTTCGCCATCGCGCCGGAGCTCGTGCTGCTGGACGAACCCTTCGTCTCGCTCGACCCGGAGATGGCGCAGCGCAGCCGGGACGTGCTGCTGGAGGCGTGGCGGCAACGCGCAACCTCGGTACTGATCGTGACGCACGATCCGGTCGGAGCCGCGGCGCTCGCCGATCGGATCCTGGTGCTTTCGGCGCGCCCGGCCCGGATCGTCGCCGAGATCGAGGTGCCGGCGGCCCAGCGCCGAGGGGATCGCGCGGCCGCGTTGCAAGTCGCGACCCAGCTTGAGATCGTGGCCGGACAGCATCGGGCGCCAGGATGAAGGGTCCGCTTTCTTGTCGCGCCCGATGCCCGCGCTCATAGTTCCGGTGGGCTCTGGAGGATGTCGATGCCGGAATGCTGGGACGTTGTGGTGATCGGCGGCGGTCCGGCCGGGCTGACGGCGGCGCAGGTCGCGGGCGCGCGGGGGCTGAGCTGCCTTTGCATCGACCGGCTCGGCCCTGGCGGCGAGCTCGTCAATCTCGGCCGCCTGCACGACTGCCCCGACCTCCCGACGGAGGCGACCGGCGCGGATCTGGTGGCCGGACTGGTGGACGCGGCGACTGCCGCCGGTGTCGAACTGGCCTTCGGCGAGGTCCGCGAACTCCACCGTGAAGAGCCCTGGCGGGTCGTGACCGCGGAGGAGACCTACCAAGCTCGGGCAGTCATCCTCGCGACCGGACTGACGCCGGGCAGGCTCGGCGTCCCTGGGGAGGATGGTTTCGAGGGACTTGGCCTGTCCCATTGCGCTTCCTGTGACGGGCCGCTCTACAAGGGCGATTGCGTCGTGGTCGCCGGCGCCGGCCGGTGGGCGATCCAGGACGCGATCGACCTCGCCGGCCTGGCCGGGCACGTGACGCTGATCTGCCCGGACGAAGCGGCGCGGCCGTCTGATGGGCAGGCCGGACAGCTTGCCGGGCTGGCAAATGTCACGGTGGCGGCCGGCCGCATTGTCGGCCTCGAAGGCGCGCACGGACTCGACGCAATCGTCGTCGAGCGCGGCTCGGTCCAGGAAAGGCGACCGGCACGCGCGGTATTCGTGCTGTCCAACCGACGCGCGGCCCTGGGCTTCGCCGGTGGTCTGCTGGCCGTGGATGCGGACGGCCGCGCGCGCGTCGATGGCGACTTGTGCACCAGCGACAAGCGGGCGTACGCTGCGGGCGATGTCCGTGCCGGGGCGCCGGAACAGGTGTCCGCGGCAATCGCGGACGGGCACCGTGCCGGAATGGCCGTGGTACGCCTGCTCGACGGATCAGGGTCGAGCCCGTCGCGCGAAAGGGCGGGCAGCAAGGAGGACGCTGAGTGATGCGTATCGTCAATCCGAGCTTCGGCGTGGCGCCGGCGGGTGCCGAGCAGACCGTCATCCGCAAGGTGGACTGGAGCGGCGACCCGATCGTCCTGTTCTCCAACAACAAGCCGAACGCGCGGGAGCTGCTGGAGGGCGTCCGCGCCAAGCTCGGCGCGGTGCGGCGCATCGACAACGTCGATTACATCCACAAGAACAGCGCCAGCCAGCCGGCGCCGCCGGCGATGATCGAGGCCGTGGCGCAGAAGTACCGGGCCGCGCTGCTCGCGCTGGGCGACTGAGGCTCCTGTTCGTCGTGGAGTTTCCACGACAGTGTCGAACTGAGGAAGCGCGGCATCGCCAGCCTGGTGATCGCCACCGAGACGTTCCGCCCGCTCGTGCTGGCGCAGGCCAAGGCGCGCAAGGTGGAACCGCATCTGATCGTGGTCAGGCACCCGGTCGGCGGTCTCAACGCCGAGGAGTTGGCGGAGCGGATTGAGGCCGCATTCGACGGGCTCGTGAAGGAAATGCAAGCGGAATGACGGAGCCATCCGAGGCCGAAATCATCGAGGTCGGCGAACGCGGCCCGGAGGCATGGACCGAATACGCCATCGAGCAGGGTTGGAGCGACGGCTTCCCGCTGGTCGCTCCCACCGAAGCGGCAGTCGAGGCCTTCGTGTCGGTCTGCCGCGGCGACAACGAACCCTTCTCGCCGATCTCGCCGCGCCAGGTCGTCCCCAGCCTGCGCAGCCTCGCCGCCAATGCCGTCATGGCGGGCTGCCGGCCCGAGTATTTCCCGGTGGTGCTGGCAGCACTTCGCGGCGTGCTCGCGCCCGACTACAACCTGCACGGCACGCTTGCGACGACCCATCCCTGCGCACCGATGATCCTGGTGAACGGCCCGCTGCGCGAGCGGCTCGGCATCAATTGCGCTGGCAATTGCTTCGGCCAGGGATGGCGGGCGAACGCCACCATCGGCCGGGCGCTCGGACTGATCCTGCTGAACGTCGGCGGCGCCAGGCCCGGCATCATGGATCGCTCCACCCAGGGCTCGCCGGCGAAATTCGCCTTCTGTTTCGGCGAGAACGAGGAGGTGAGCCCCTGGCAGCCCTATCACGTGCGCCGTGGCTTCGACGCAGGCGAAAGCGTCGTGACGGTGATGTCCGGCGAAGGGCCGCACAACATCAACGACCACGGCAGCACGAGCGGCGAAGGACTGCTCACGACGATGGCCGCCTCAATCGCTCAGCCCGGCGCGAATATCGTCTACGGCAAGGGCCCTTACGTGGTGGTGATCGGGCCGGAGCACGCCGCGACCTTGCACCGGGACGGCTGGACGATCCCGGCGTTGCAGCAGGCGCTGTTCGAGCGCGCCCGTGTGCCCGTAGCGGAGGTCTCGCAGGAGAATCAGGCGCAATACGCAGAATTCCGGCCATCTCCCGGTCGATGGCCGCTACCCCCTCTCGCCCACCGCCGAGGACATCCACATCCTGGTCGCTGGCGGCCCCGGCAAGCACTCCGCCTGGATCCCCTCGTTCGGCGGAACTGCGGTGTGCTCGGTGCGCGTACGATTGCCCGACTGACCGGCGATGGCGATCGACACCGAGGACGCGCCGCTCTTAGCCGAGGCGACGCCTTGGGAGGACGCGCAGCAGCGGCTGGAGGCTCTGGGGCTCGGCGACGGCCTGCCGCTTGTGCCACCCACCGCCCGTCGCATGGACCACATGCTCGCCGCCGTGAGCGCACCCGAGCGGTCCTACGGCCTGGTGCCGCCGCTGTTCGGCGACCTGACCGCCGCCGCCGCCGCGTATCAATGCGTCTTGGCGGGCTGCGTTCCGGCCGAGCTAGCCGTCGTGCTGACGGCGGTTGCCGCTTGCCTGGAGCCGCAATTCAATCTGCTCGGGATCCAGACCACGACCGGGACGCCGACGGTCGCGGTCATCGTGCACGGACCGATCGCCCGGACGCTCGGCATGAACGCCGAGACCAACTGCCTCGGGCCCGGCAACCGGGCGAACGCCTGCATCGGCCGGGCGGTGCGCCTGGTGCTGACCAATGTGGGGGGAGCGCGGCCCGGCATCGGCGACATGGCCACGATGGGTCAGCCCGGTAAGTACACTTTCTGCTTCGCCGAACGCGAGGACGCGAGCTGGCCTTCGCTGCCCGCTCGCCGCGGCTTCGCCGCCGACCAGGGTGCCGTGACCGTGCTCGGCGTGTCCGGCACGATGGAGGTGCTGCCCATCGGCGGGGACACCACGCCGCCGGCGGCACTCCGTCCGATGCTCGCCGCCATGCGCGGCGCGAGGGAGGCCAGCAGTGCCGGCCGGCTGCGCTGCGCGGGCGAGCAGTTCTTCCTGCTGCCTCCCGAAGTCGCACAGTTCTTTCCCAAGGCGGGCTGGGGGCTGGCCGATGTCCAGGACTACCTGTTCCGGCAGGGGCGAATGCCTGACTCCAAGGACGAGCTGGCCGACGGCTATGGCATTGCTCGTTCCGCCGACGCAGTCCATCCCGTCCTGGCTGGTGGCGCTGGCGTCAAGATGACCTATCTCCCGCTCTGGTCGGGCGGCACACGACCCGTGACGACCGCTCTCGTACAGCCGTGACGACGGGCAAATCTGGGAAGTGATGTGGATGGACGTCGCGGCCGCGCAGGCCGCCGTGAACGCGCGCTGATCCGCGACGGACGCCGACACCTTCAATCAAGTCCGACGGAGGACGATCCCATGTCCAAGATAACGTCATGCCTATGGTTCGATGATCAGGCCGAACAGGCGGCGGATTTCTACGTCTCAAGCTTCCGCGCGTGCGGCCAGGACGCCGCGATCGGCAACGTCATGCGCTACGGCGATGTGGGACCGCGGCCGAAGGGGATGGTGATGACCGTCGCCTTCACGCTGGCGGATCACGAGTTCATCGCGCTGAACGGCGGCCCTCACTTCACCTTCTCTCCGGCAATCTCGCTCTCCGTGAAATGCGCCGACCAGGCCGAGGTGGATGGGTTTTGGGACAGGCTGTCGGATGGCGGGGAAACGGTGCAATGCGGCTGGCTCAAGGACCGGTTCGGCGTCTCCTGGCAGATTGTGCCGACAGCGCTCGGCGAGATGCTGAACGATCCCGATCCGGTCCGCGCCGAGCGCGTCATGCGGGCGATGCTGAAGATGGTCAAGCTCGATATCGGCGCTCTCAGGGGGGCCTATGACGGCGTGTCGACCCCATAACCCCGGATGACCGCTTCCGCCGGTGCAATTCGCGCAAGCTCGGCCTCTCACGAATGGCCGTCCGACCGACGGATGGCCGTCGCGATGATGTTGGGCGAGAGGGGGATCCTCCAGGCGTCGTGGCGGCCGATCTCGAGCTCGTAGCAACGCCTGATCGCGTGCCGAAGCGCCTTGTGCATCGCCCATCGCACGACCTCCCGGGGCTTGCGCCACCACGGACGTCGAATTGGATCCGCCTCCTCGACCGATATGTCGTCAAACCCCGCCCGGTACAGCTCGAAGTCCAGCGAGTCCTCGGTGAAGGTCGTGTGGTGCGTTGCGTCGTTGTAGCGGTACCGGGACGCTACGAATGAATTCGCATTGGGAACCTGGCAGACGATGCGGCCGCCCGGCTTCAACGCGCGCCATATTTCCTGCAGGAATTGCAGCCGCCCGTCACCCGGCACGTGCTCCAGCACGTCGAATATCAGGACGAAGTCGAACTCGCCCCGATGCGCCGCCATATAGGCTGGGAATTGCTGGATCGGAACATGGTGGGCGGCGAAGGATCGCGCGCGAGCCAACTCGATCTGCCCCGCATCCGCGTCGATCCCCTCGAATGCGGACACGCCGAGACGTTGCAGGCCGCCAAGGCAGAAACCAGGTCCGCAGCCGATTTCCAGGACGCTGAGTGTGCGCCTGTCACCCAGAAAGGGAGCCAGCTTGCGCTCGTAATAGCGAGCCATGTGGTCGAAATGCTGGTCGCTCTCGTCATGCCAACGGCTGTAATACCGCCTGTAATCGTCGCGGACCGGCGGCAGGTCACGCTCGCGCTGCTCTCGCGCCGCCTCCCGTTCCGGGCGCACTGCATCGTCCATGTGCGAGGGAGTTCGAGTCACGGACTGCCTCCGATTGCGTGGCCGGACCTCGCCGAGATGACACTCAAGACCCTTTTTAGCTTCTGCGCCCCTTGAGGCGTCTCACATGCCGGCGCAGCCGGTGCAGCCGCTCCACCATTTCGAGAGTGATCTTGTCCCTGCGACCCATGCTAGCGCGAAATCCGGCCGGCCAAAACGAGCTGTTCTGCGCATTGAACAACGCCCAGCGGTGCGGCACGACAGGTCGCGGCTGAATGATCGGCCGGTAGCGCGCGATACCGAACCCCTCGGCATGGGCGATGTCACGGAACATCGCGGCATCGCCTGAGGACGGCGTCGCCAACAGCGCCTCCAGGTTCTCGAGCGCCATCGCCTTGAACACTTCGCGAGGAATACCTTCGACGAAGGGCCGCAGCGCGGTGCAAGCGGATTTGACAGCGTCGTGGATGATCGACGCTATCTCGATCCTGTGACCCTCCTCGGCTTCGACGATCCGCACCGGCTCGATCTGCCCGCCGCGGGTTTGCAGGTGCTTGATGCCGCTCTCCGGCGCGGAAAACAGCAACTCGACCACTTCGACGGATCTGCGGATCACGGCAGCATGGGCACGCGGTTCCTCGCCGTTGAACAGCCAGCCAGAGCTGCGCAGGTCTCGCCCGGCGGCGGTACGCACACGCCTCTCGAACGTCCCCAGATACGCGCCGACGAGGCAGGGTATCCTGCCGGTTCGACGCTGTCCCAGCGTGATCAGGGATCGCTGCATCGTGCCATGCCAACCCAGATCGACGACGATACCCGGCCCGTCGAACAAACCGAGTTCATCGAGATGAGTGACAAGAGGCGCGCGCTCTTGGCTGGCGCGCCCGCGGATGGCCGGTTCAAGGTCACGAAACATGGCACGCAGCGTCTCGCGATCCTGCTCCGTCGCAATGCCATGCGCAGGCTCAGGGAAATGACGCCGCATTGCCGAATGGACGCTGGGCTCCGCCGGGTCGAGATCAATTCGGCGGACGAAGTCGGCTACCGTCAGCGACGAAGTTCCGGACACGAGGAAATCGAGCACCCCTGCATCCAGCTCCTCGATCATCGCGACATTCAGGCATCGCCGGGACGCCCAGACATACCGCGATCGCGCATCCCCCGGCCGTCGCCACGCCGCCTCGAACGCCTTCTGGAAGATCAGCCCGTCGCGCGCGAGAAAGAAGATGCGGTCCGTCTTTTCCTGGTCTGCGAGATCCCTGACGAACGCCGCCATGCCCAGTGCTGCGGGCAACACGATGAGATGGGCGATGGCAAGCCAGAAGGGATCGACGCGCGGGTTGTCCGGGTGCCGAACCAGGCTCTGCTGCAGCAAGGCCAGGCAGCAATCGTGAAACCACTGCCCTTTTGCGGGATATGGCCGAGGAAGACGGCGACCCTGCGGCTCCGTCAGCAGGAAGGGGCGCACGCCGAAACGCGCGGCGGCGGCACCATCCGCCTCGGCGTTGTCGCCGAGATGCACCACGACGTCGTCCGGCGCCAACGCCAGGTCCGCCCTCAAATGCGGCCAAACCGATCCGTTGGCCTTGGCAGCACCGCATTCGTTCGAAAGATAGAGCCGCTCATGACCGCGGATGGCCAATCGGGTGAGCATCGATTGAATGCACGGAAGTGGCAGATACATGTCGGAGACGATGACGACGCGAGCGCCCCGCGCGATCAGATCGTCGAACGCGGCCTTGACCTGTTCGTCCGCGCGAACCGACGCAATTTCGAGTTCGCATTCCAGTTCCAGGATACTCTGCAAATCCACGGTCGGGGCGTGCGGATCGGGATCCAATGCGGCAGCCAATTCAGCATAGATGCTCGCGAGCGTGACCTCGTTATCACCGCAGCGCCTGGCACTCTCCCTGGCGCGAATTTCCGCCTGTATCCGCTCCTGGGCAAAGCGCCGAGCGAAAACAAGATCCAGCGCGGCCAGTCGGTCGGATATCACCGAAAACAAATCCACGGGCCGGCCGAATATCCTGACCAAAAGTGTATCGAAGAGATCGAAAGATACGACTGCCGCGCAGTTCGCAGCAAATAGAAAGCGATCCAATATATCCCGATGACCGGCAGTCATCCTGAGAGTCCGTCTTTATGGCCAAATGAAGTGGGAGTGGCAGACCGACAAGCCCACGCAGATTATACCCCACGCAGATTATACAATGGGAGGACGTCGCGGGGGAAGGCGCCGGGGCGCTTCATGTCGTGAAGAACTGGTTGCGTCGGAATTGCTGGCGTCCCGTAGGGGATTCGAACCCCTGTTACCGCCGTGAGAGGGCGGTGTCCTGGGCCTCTAGACGAACGGGACGCGGCCGGCGCCGGGCTTCTAGGACAGCCGGCGGCCGAGTTCAAGCCGGCCCGACGGCGCCGCTCGCTCAGTGCGCGAGCCAGCGCGATCCGGCACGCGCGCCGGTCCGGGGTCCAGCAGCACCACCCGGTCCGGCCCGCCGCCCTGCAACTGCACGGCCAGCCGGTCGCTGCGTCGCGGCGATGCCGGCGATGCGCGTGCCCGCGGCTCCTCCAGCAGCGCGCGCGCGCGCGGCGATCGCGGCCGCGCGCCGGCTCGGACAGCCGCTTGACGATCGTACGCACAGCACCGTGGTCCCGGCGACGATCAACACCCCCATCACGATCGTCACGGCGATCTTCAACGCCGCATGCATGCCGCCAACCCTCTGCCTCCCCTCGCCGGCCGATCCGGGTATCGGATGCACCATGTCCGACCGAGACCCGGCCGGTCGCCGCCGATTCCGTGTCGTCGCCGGACGCGGACGCGGCGGGCGAGCGCGTCGACCGCTTTCTCGCCGACGCCATCGGCACGCTCTCGCGCTCACGCGTCAAGTCGCTGATCGAGGCGGGCCACGTCAGCCGCGACGGCATGCCGCTGAGCGAGCCGGCCGAGCCGGTGCGCGCCGGCGCCGCTACACGCTCGACCTGCCCGCGCCGGCGCCGGCCCGCCCGCACGCAGGCGATCCCGTTCGCCGATCCTCTACGAGGACGCCGACCTGATCGTGCTCGACAAGCCGGCCGGGCTGGTGGTGCATCCCGCGCCCGGCAACGAGGACGGCACGCTGGTCAACGCGCTGCTCGCCCATTGCGGCGACAGCCTGCCCGGCATCGGCGGCGAGCGGCGGCCCGGCATCGTCCACCGGCTGGACAAGGACACGTCCGGCGTCATGGTCGTGGCCAAGACCGAGCTGGCGCTTGCCGGCGCTGTCCGCCGCCTTCGCCGCGCGCGACCTCGACCGCGCCTATCTCGCGCTCGTGCTGGGGCGCTGCCCGCGCCCGCCGCCGGCGAGATCGAAGGCGCCGATCGGCCGCGACCCGCGCGACCGCAAGCGCATGGCGGTGGTCGCGCCGGGCGGCAAGGCCGGCGCTGACCCGCTACCGCACGCTGCGCGCCTGGCGCGGCCGCGGCGCGCTGCTGGAATGCCGGCTGGCCACCGGGCGCACCCACCAGATCCGCGTCCATCTCGCCAGCGCGGCCACCCGCTGGTCGGCGACCCGGTCTATCTCGCGGCGCATCCCGGCGGCCGCGCGCGCGCTGCCCGAGCCGGCCGCGGCGCGCTTTGCTCGACTTTCCCGCGCCAGGCGCTGCACGCCGCCCGGCTGGGCTTCGCGCATCCGCGCACCGGCGAGCCGCTTGCCTTCGCAACGCCGCCGCCGGCCGACATGCGGCGCTGCTCGATCAGCTGGATGCGCTGGCCTGACGCCGCTGGCAGCAAGCCTGACCCGCGTCGAGGTCAGGATTCTTGACAGGACCGATCCGGTCCTGTATTAATCGCCGTGCCGGAGCGAGCGGCGTGCATCGCTGCCGGCGGGCTCGTCCGGAGACGCCGTCGCCGCGACGGGGCAGGTCTCCGGGACGTGATGATCCCTCCCGCGCCCATGATTTCGTCCAAGTCGAAACCGGCCGACGGCCCTGCGCCGTAAATGGGTAGGGTCTGACCGCCGTCCAGACGAAAGGAGCCTTCCCGTGGCCTCTGCCGTCCTCAATGTCGCCCCCGAGGGCAACCTCTCGCGGTATCTCCAGGAGATCCGCAAGTTTCCCATGCTCACGCCCGAGGAGGAGCTGTCGCTCTCCCATCGCTGGCGCGACAACGCAGGATATGGAGGCGGCGCACAAGCTTGTCACCTCCCATCTGCGCCTCGTCGCGAAAATCGCCATGGGCTATCGCGGCTATGGCCTGCCGGTCGGCGAGCTGATCAGCGAGGGCAATGTCGGCATGATGCAGGCGGTGAAGCGGTTCGATCCGGACCGCGGCTTCCGCCTGGCCACCTACGCGATGTGGTGGATCCGCGCCGCGATCCAGGAATACATCCTGCACAGCTGGTCGCTGGTGAAGATGGGCACCACGGCCGCGCAGAAGAAGCTGTTCTTCAACCTGCGCCGGCTGAAGGGCCAGATGCAGGCGATCGACGACGGCGACCTCAAGCCCGAGCAGGTGGCCAAGATCGCCACGCATGCTGGACGTGCCCGAGCAGGACGTGGTCAGCATGAACCGCCGGCTGGCGGCGCCCGACCACAGCCTGAACGCGCCGGTCCGCACCGACAGCGAGGGCGAGTGGCAGGATTGGCTGGTCGACGAGACCGAGAGCCAGGAAACCGCGATCGCCGAGCGCGAGGAGCTGACCGGGCGCAAGGCCCTGCTCAGCGGCGCGCTGAAGACGCTGAACGAGCGCGAGCGGCACATCCTGATCGAGCGCCGGCTGAAGGACAATCCGACCACGCTCGAGGAGCTGTCCCAGCAATACGGCATCTCCCGCGAGCGGGTGCGCCAGATCGAGGTCCGCGCCTTCGAGAAGCTGCAGAAGGCGATGAAGGCGCAGATCGCCGAGCGCCGGCTGGCGCGCCCAGCCGATGGCCCGCAACGACGAGCTGCCCTCTCCGGATCAGGGAGAGGCAGCCTCTCCGCGCTCAGACCGCGCCGCGTCTCTTCCGGCTGCCGGGAACCCCCATTCCTCCGCGCTAAGCGCCCGCAGTGCAGCCGGCGCGGCGTCGGCGTGACAGCGCGACCGCTTCCAGCGCCAGCCGGACCAGCAGCGGCGCGAGCTCGAGCGAGCAGCCATCCGCCCCCGGCAGCCGCCCAGGCGAGCGCCACCGTGCGGGTCGCCTGCCAGGACGCGGCCGCCTCCATCGTGTGGCCTGCCTTCCACAGCGCCAGCAACGGCAACACCGTGGCGCTCAGCCCGAATAGCAGCATGGTCCGCGCCGGTGGGTCGCCGCCGGCGCCCGGTCCAGCATCAGCGCGAGCAGCGCAGGCCCAGCAGCAGGACGCCGAGCAGCAAGGCGGTCGGCGTGGCGAGAGCCGCCAGCACCCCGCATAGCAGGCCCTGACCCAAAACACGGAACGGCCGATCGCCTGGTGCCGGGGTCGAGGCGCATTCGCGATCGCTTTGGCCCGGCTTTCGCCACCGGATCAGCCCAGCGCCGCGAGGCCGAGCACGGCGACGAGCGCCGCGAGGCCCAGCGCCGGCGGCGATCTCCTGGCCGAGCCTGCGGGCGAGCTCGGCCCGCTCGCCCGCGCCGGTCGCGAGGCGGTGCAGCTCCGCGTCGATCCGCGCCAGCACCTGGGCGGCCTGCGCCGCCCCCTGAGCGTCGCGGGCTCGCGCGCCAGGATCGTCGATCAATGCCAGCATCGGGCCCGAGCTGCCCGGCGCCCGCGAGGGCTCGCAGCCGCTCCTCCAGGTCGTCCCGGCGGTTCTTGTTGCGCCAGGTGGAGACCAGCGGCCCGGCTCCGGCGACCAGCCATGACGCGAGGCCGGGCAGCGGATGCGGGTGGAACCGCGCCTGCAGCTTCGCGAGGAGACGCAACTGGCGGCAATGACCCCTGGCCCTGACCCGAGCAACTCGGGTCCGGCCTGCTCTTCCGACCGGACCGCAACGAAGGCGGCCACATGCAGATCGACGGGTGACGTGCTGGCGTGGCCGGGCCGGGCGGATGCCGCCTCGAGCGCCGGCAGGAGATCCTGCATCCGCGCCACGCAGCGCTCGCCCAGCAGCGGGCTGGCACAGGGCAGCAGGGGGTTGAGCACGTAGCAGCAGACGCGGTCCGCCGCCGCCCCGCATCTTCAAGCATCGCGCGCTGCTGGCGCGCCTCCACCCGCAGCATCGTCACGTCGCACCGCTCCGGCCGCGCCCCCGCCCAGACCCGCGCGGCCTCGATCTCGACGATCTCCTCGATCCGATCCGCGACCTCGGGTCGCCTCCGACTTGCGCGACCGCCAGAGCCGGACCAAGGCCGTCCGGCCACAGCGCGATGCCGCGCCAGCACAGCGGCGCCAGCGGATCGAGCACGCTGACCGCCTGCATCAGCAGGCTGGCATCGGTTTGCGCGTTTTGGCCGCCCGGCTCGCCGCCCAGGGTCCGGACGCGCTCCTCGATGCGCGTGGCGGTGGCCGCATCACCGACCCCTCGGCGCAACCAGCGGTCGCCACTCCCGTCGCGCAACACCTGCAGACGCCTCGGACGGATGGCTGGCCACCGCGTGGGCCAGGGCCCGTGCGTCCCAGACCTCTTCGCCCGCCAACTCCAGCGCGCGCTGGGCGCGTCGCGGCGGCCTGGCGGCGACGCGCCGCGCGCGAGCGGCCGGTGGATCGGCGAGCAGCCCAAGCGGCGGCCGGTGATCAGGATCCTCCGCCAACATGCCCCGCACCAGATCGCCGATCATGCCAGGCAGCCGCTCCTCGCCAGCCAGAGCCGCGAAACTGCCGCGATCCAGCTTGCGGCGCAGGATGGCCGGGTCGTCGAGCCCGGCCAGCGGCACGCGGCCGAGCGCCAGCACCAGCATGGTCACGCCAAGCGCATAGACGTCGTCCGCGATGCCGCCGTTCCCGCGCCCGCCCGGCAGACACATCGCCGAATAGGGCGGCTCGAACACCGCGGGCTGCAGGCTCGCCGGCGGGGCTGCCCAAGCGCTCCCCAGGACCACTGGCTGCCCCGGACCGAGGCGGAACAGGTTGTCCGGCCGGATCGCGCGGTGCGTCACCCCACGCTGGTGCAGCCGGTCAAGCGCCTGCGCCACAGGACGCAACAGACAATCGAGCAGTTCTCCTTCGGACCACGGCCGCGGCACGGCGGCGAGCGCCGGTCCGGGGGGCGCCTGGCCGATCACGAAATATGCCTCCTGGCCGCTTGCCAGCCGTGCCGGCCCGTGCGCCATCGGGGCCAGCACGCCCTCCGCCGGCGCGCCCATGAGGGCGGCGAGGGCTTGCGCACGGGGCGGGCGTCCGGGCTGCACCTGCACCGCCATCAGGTCGTCGCGGCCGCGCCGGTCCCGCACCGCGAAAGCCGGCAGCCCGCCGCCCGCGCCCGCCAGCGGCCGTGTGGCGTCGACGGCGTACTGGCCGGCGATCAGGCTCTCGGGAGATGCGGCGGGGTCTGACGCGGCCATTCATGCGCAACCGGAAGGGGCGCAGGATGCTCGGCGACAATGGTTGACAAAGAGCGAACCGGGGCGATCAGCCCTCGAACGGATCCTTCACCAGGATCGTGTCGTCCCTCTCGGGGCTGGTCGAGAGCAGGGTTACGGGCGCCTCCACCAGCTCCTCGATGCGACGGACGTATTTCACCGCCTGCGCCGGCAGATCGGCCCACGACCGCGCCCCCCGCGTGGAACCGGTCCACCCTCCATGACCTCGTATTCCGGCTCGGCGGCCGCCTGCGCGCCGGGCGCGGCGGGCAGGTGCCGGTATCGCCTCGCCACGGATGCGGTAGCCGGTGCAGATCTTCAGCTCCGCCAACCCGTCGAGCACGTCGAGCTTGGTCAGCGCGAGGCCCTGGATGCCGCCCACCTTGACCGCCTGGCGCACCAGCACCGCGTCGAACCAGCCGCAGCGCCGGCGCCGGCCGGTGTTGGTGCCGAACTCGTGGCCGCGATCGCCGAGCAGCTCGCCGATCGCGTCGTGCAGCTCGGTCGGGAACGGGCCGGAGCCCACCCGCGTCGTGTAGGCCTTGGCGATTCCGAGCACCGTGCCCACCGCCGACGGACCGAGCCCGGAGCCCGACGCAGCCGTCGCGGCGACCGTGTTGCTGCTGGTCACGAACGGGTAGGTGCCGTGATCGACGTCGAGCATCACCGCCTGGGCACCCTCGAACAGGATGCGGGTGCCGGCCCGCCGCGCCTCGTCCAGCCGCTCCCAGACCGGTTCGGCGAAGGGCAGGATGCGCGGCGCCAGCGCCATCAGTTGCGCGAGCAGCGCCGCCTTGTCGAAGATCGCCGCGCCGAGGCCCTTGAGCAGCGTGTTGTGGTGCAGCAGCAGCTCGTCGAGCTTGTCCGACACGGTTTCCGGCTCCGCGAGGTCGCAGACGCGGATCGCCCGTCGCGCCACCTTGTCCTCGTAGGCCGGCCCGATCCCTCGCCCTGTGGTGCCGATCCTGCGGTCGCCGCGTGCCGCCTCCCGCGCCCGGTCGATCGCCGCGTGCAGCGGCAGGATCAGGATGGCGTTGTCCGCGACCCGCAGCGTCTCGGGCGTCACGCGCAGCCCCTGCGCCCGCACCCGGTCGATCTCGGCGAGGAACGCCTCGGGGTCGACCACCACGCCGTTGCCGATGATCCCGAGTTTCCCCCGGACCAGCCCGCTTGGCAGCAGCGACAGCTTGT
Source organism: uncultured Alphaproteobacteria bacterium (assembly GCA_963799825.1). GTDB lineage: Bacteria > Pseudomonadota > Alphaproteobacteria > Acetobacterales > Acetobacteraceae > JAFKFI01. The sequence goes on along the minus strand of CAWCYL010000003.1, from coordinate 404,293 downwards.
AGGTCTCGTTGCCGACCACCAGCGTGTGGCCGGCGTTGTGGCCCCCCTGGAAGCGGACGACGATCTCGGCGCGGCTGGCGAGCCAGTCCACCACCTTCCCCTTGCCCTCGTCGCCCCACTGGGCGCCGATCACCGCGACATTGGCCATGATTCAGCTTTCAGAAATCAGCCGTCAGTCTTCAGGGGGACCGCCCCGCCGTCCACGAGGATATGCGTGCAAAGCAGGCGGCGCGCCTCACGCCGGTCGTTGCCCGATGCGCCGAGTGCCGCCACCGTGGCGAAACCCTGCGCTCGCAGCGCGGCCGCCCGCGCCGGATCGACGCCTGCCGGCACGAAAAGCCGGGCGCGCGGGAGGCGGGCGGGAGCGGCACGCAGCACCGCGTCAGGGAACAATGTGAGCCCCGTGGCCGGCTCGGTCTCGCCGCACACGTAGCGCCCGCCACGCCCCAGCTCCTCGTGACGTCCGGGCGCATAGACGGTCACGCATATCCCGGTGTGATAGCGGAAGCCGCGAAACTCCACCGGGTCGATCGTGAGACGCAACCCCGGCGCGCGGGCGCGAATGGCGGCGACGGTCTCGGCCACCCGTGCGGCCAGAGCGCGCGCGGGTTCCGGCAAAGCGCGCCTCGGACAGGGCCACGAGCGCGCGATCAGCCGGGCCGGCCGCGCGCAACAGATCGGTCAGCACGTCAGCGAGCGGCCCGCCATGCCGCATCACGGCCGCCACGTCCTTGCGGTCGAGCCCGCGCGCCAGTGCGAGGCGCTGCGGCCCCTCGATCCCGGCATCATCCAGCAATGCCTGCGCCAGCGTGGGGATCGTCAGATCGAAGCTCACCCGATCGAGGCCGACGGAGGCCAGCGCCTCGGCGCCGACCAGGACGATCTCCGCGTCCGCCGCCGGAGCGTCGGGGCCGATCAGCTCGATCCCCGCCTGCGCCACCTGCCGGTCCGGGTCGAGCTGGGTGCCGCGCACGCGCAGGCACTGGCCGGCATAGGAGAGCCGCAGCGGGCGCGGCGCGTTGGCTAGCCGCGTTGTGGCGATCCGCGCGACCTGCGGGGTGGTGTCGGCCCGCAGCCCCATCATTCGCTGGCTGTCGGGATCCATCAGCCGGAACGTCTGCTCGGCGACTGCGGCCCCCGACCCGGCGAGCAGATTGTCCTCGAACTCCAGCAGCGGCGGCTTGACCCGCTGATAGCCGTGCGCCGCGAACACGTCCATGAGCGACTCCACCGCCCCCGCCTCGGTCTCGGCCTCGGGGGGCAGCAGGTCGCGCAGGCCGGCGGGCAGCAGGGCCGGATTGTTGCTGGGCGGATCGTCGGTCATCGCATCCAAGGGAACGGGCCGAGCGCCTATAGCACCCGCCCGAAGGCACAGAAAGCCTACGCCCGCCGGCGATCCGCAGCTGCACCGGAATACCACGTGACGGCGTCAGATACGCCACGCATAGACGGCATCAGGTTCGCGTTCCTCGTTCTGCGAGCCGTCGCGCAATTCCACGAGCCTGAATCCGTGCTGCGTATAGAACGAGCGTGCCCGCGTGTTGCGCTGGAAGACGCGTAGCGACAGTCCGCGCGGGCTGGCCGCCTTGGCGGCAGCGATCAGGCGGCCACCGACGCCCCTCCTCCCTGCGCGTCGGGCGAGACATAGAGATGGTCGAGGATTCCGGGCCGGATGGCCGCGAAGCCCACCGACCGAGTGCCACCCTCCGCCAGAATGACGCGACACTGGATCAGCATGACGCTCTCTATCCAGCGACGGACCTCCTCATCGGTATGGAGCGTCGGCAAATACGGGCATGGCGGCCCGACGCGCGGCGAGGAAGACCGTGGCAACGGCCTCCACGTCTCCAGTAGTTGCCGCCCGCACTGTCCATCTCTCATGCGTCACACCGTCACTCCAAGCGCAGGCGGCGCCACAGGTGATGATAGGCCGCGCCGCGTCAGTGGAACGCGTACGCGTCCATCCGCAGCACGCTGTACATGGCACTCGAATGCAGCCGCTCCCCACGCGCGCCCGGACCGGCGGCGCCCAGCGCGACGTGCAACGGAAGCAGGTGCTCCTCGGTCGGATGGTTCAGCGCCGCGTGCGGCGCGAGAGTGCGGTACGTCAGCAGGTCGCAGGTGCGGCCCTCGGCGATCGCCGCATCGAACCAGTTGCCGAACGCGACGACATCAGGCGGCTCGGGGTTATCGAGGCTGCCGCGCCGGATGCGCGAGAGGTCGTGGGTGAAGCTGCCGCTGCCGATCACCAGCACGTCCTGTTCGCGCAGCGGCGCGAGGGCACGGCCGAGCTGGAAATGGTGCGCCGGGCCGAGCCGGCTCTGCAGCGAGACCTGCAGCACCGGGATGTCGGCCTCGGGATACATCAGCGACAGCGGCACCCAGGCGCCGTGGTCGAGCCCCCGCGCCCGGTCGATCCGGCTCGCCAGTCCGGCCTCGCACAGCAGGTCCGACGCCTGCTCGGCAAGCTCCGGAGCGCCCGGAGCGGGGTAGCGCATCGCGTAAGGTTCCGGCGGGAAACCCTGAAAATCATGGATCGTGTCGTTCGTCGCCACTGCGTTGAGGCTCGCTGTCGGGGTCTCCCAGTGGGCCGAGGCGACGAGGATCGCGCGCGGTCGGCCGAGTTGCTCGCCAAGCCCCATCAGGAAACTCCGCGCCGGGCTGTCGGTGACGCCGAGCATCGGCGAGCCGTGACTGATGAAGACACTCGGGAACATTGTCGCCTCCTCATGCAGTGGGGCCTTTGGCGTTCGGCGCCACGGCACCACTTTGCTCCCGACGTAAGGACGTTGTGGCGGCGTGGCGAGACGGAAACCTCGCACAGCCATCATGCACACACGCACTGGAGCCGACGATGCTTGATTGGGATGACCTGCGCTCATTCCTGGCGATCGCCCGCCACCGCACCCTGTCGGGCGCCGCGCGCGCCCTCAGCGTCCAGCAATCCACGATGGGACGACGGCTGGACGCGCTGGAGGAGCGTGCCGGCGTCGTCCTGCTGCAGAAGACGCCGGGCGGCTATCTGCTGACCGCCGCGGGGGAAGCCGTGCTCGGTCATGTCGAGCGCATCGAGCAGGAGGCGCACGCCATCGAGCGGACCATCACGGGACGCGACGTACGGCTGGAGGGCAACGTGCGGCTCACCACGGTCGAGACGATGGCGGTGGACGTCCTGACGCCGATCCTCACGGCGTTCCTCGCGCGCTACCCAGGCATCACGCTGGACGTCGTCACCGATACGCGCACCTTGAGCCTCTCCCGGCGCGAGGCGGACGTGGCGTTGCGCTTGGCGCGGCCTGAGGGACATGAACTGGTGGCGCGGAAGGTCGGCGAGGTCGGCTTCGGCCTGTATGCGAGTCCCGGCTATCTGGAACAGATGGGGATGCCCGATCTGCAGGCGGGGGCGCCCGGCCACCGGATGCTCCTCACCCTCGACGAGCTGGCCGGGGTCGCGGACATGGGTTGGGTGCGCAACACGCTCGCCCAGGCACACGTCGCGTTGCGCACCAACAGCCGTTACGCCCATGCGGCGGCGGCCGAGGCCGGCGTGGGCATTGCCGGACTGTCGCACTATCTGGCCGAGGGCCGTGACCTGGTGCGGCTGGCCACACCGATGCCCACGCCCCGCCGCGAGGTATGGCTCGCAGTCCATGAGGACACGCGCCACACGCCGCGCATCCGCGCCCTGATGGAAGCCCTCACCGCGGGGCTCAAGGAGCAGACCCACCGACTGCTCGGCGATTGAAATGCAAACCGCGACGCCGGGTGTCCCGGCGTCGCGGTCATTGTCGCTGGTCTGTCGCCGATCAGGCTCGCGAGGAGCTTATCGCGATGCGCTCCGGCTCAGACGTGAGCGTTGTCCACGCCGGTCTGCTCGGCGGCAGCCTGGTGGAAGGCGCCATTGTCGGTGCCCGTCTGCTCGGCAGCGGCCTGGTGGTAGGAGCCGTTGTCCACGCCGGTCTGCTCCGCAGCAGCCTGATGGAAGGCGCCATTGTCGGTGCCCGTCTGCTCGGCGGCGGCCTGGCGGTAGGAGCCGTTGTCCACGCCGGTCTGCTCGGCGGCAGCCTGACGGCGGTTGTACATCAACTCCCCACCGCGCGGTCCCTCGCCCTGGGCATAGGGCTGCGCCTTCTGCGGCGAGGCCATGTGCTGGATCATCGCGCCACCTTGGTAGCGCTGCACCGCGTCGGCATGGGCTGCCTGCATTCCCAGTAGACCGAAAGCAGCCGCGGCGGCAATCATCGTAACTCGCATAGTCATTCTCCTGTCCGCATCGCGCGGGAAGTTCGTTGATCGTTTCTGTTCTTGTTCGGCGGCCCGGCTTCGCGTCGCTCCGGCCCGATTGACCTGGAATGCGCGTGCCCGTCGTCGACGCGGAACATCGGCCTGGGGGGGACAAATGAAAATTGGCGAAACCCGCCACATAGCTATGCGCCAGCGCATGGCACGCGCGGGAGCCGGTGTTCAGGCGCGCAGCAGGCGCCGCGCGGCCCGCACCAGGGGGCGCTCCATCCAGACATGGACCGCGACCGCGATCACGCAGGAGGCAATCATGCTCACCACGATGAACGAGATGATCCCGGCGGTCCCGACAAGATGCAGGCGCCACCAGATCTCGCGCAGCAACCGCGTCGGGAACAGGTGAACGAGATACAGCGCATAGGAGGCATCGCCCAGGAGCAGACCTGCCCGGACGGCCAGCGAGGTTCCCGGCCGGCCGGACCCGAACGATACGGCGGCAACGAAACACGCCGCCGGGATACCGTAGGAAAGCGCGCGACTCTGGGTGTCATCGACGCCGATCGCCAGCATGATCGCAAGCCCCGCCGCGATCATGCCGAGACGGACCGGCCGCGATAGTTGGGCCCCTTCGAGCCGCAGCGCGCCCAGCAGCACGCCGAATGCGAACTCGCCGACGATCGGGTCGGTCCAGAAACCGATCTGCGGGTTGCCCGTCCACGTCAGCTGGCCGATCGCGACGAGTGCCCCGATCGCCGCGACGACCCCCAGCACCGCCCACCGGCGCCGCAGGATCAGGAACGGCGTGAAGATCGCGTAGAAGAGCATCTCGTAGTTCAGCGTCCAGCCCAGGCGGAATACCGGCTGCACGAAACCATCCGGGCGCGGCCAGGGGATGAACAGGTAGCTCGCCACAACCGCGTCCCAGCCGCTGCCGAGCGGTTCGTTCAGCAGGCCCGGTCGCACCAGGGCGACCAGCACGGTCAGCGTCGTGAACAGCCAATAGAGCGGCACGACGCGCGCGATGCGGCGGCCGAGGAAGGTGCGTGGCGCGCCGGCCGCGCGGAACAGCGCGCTCGATGCGTAGACCATCACGAAGCCTGAGACGACGAAGAAGATGTCCACTCCGGCTTCCCAGGGCAGCATCCGCAGCCACGGCCAGGGGCTCTCGCCCGGTCGGCCGACGAACACGCCGGCGGATTGCTCGATATGCAGGAACGCCACCGATAGCGCCGCGATGGCGCGCAGCACCTGGATCCCCGCGATCTGCCCTAACGCCGACCGCGCGCGAGCGGCGCCGGAGGTCATCTGGTCCGGCGCGGTCGCGCGCATCGCTCAGAACGCGAGCGGTGTGGCCTGCATCACCAGCGGCAAGGTGCGTACCAGCGCCAGCACCTCCTCCGACACCGGCTCGTCCACCGACACCAGGCAGATCGCGTCGCCGCCGGGTGCCGCGCGGCCGAGATGGAAGGTCGCGATGTTGATGCCCGCGTCCGCCAGCGTCGCGCCGAAGCGGCCGATGAAGCCGGGCTTGTCCTGGTTCGTCACGTACAGCATGTGGCGCGCGAAATCGGCCTCGACCGGGATGCCCTTGATCTCCACCAGCCGCGGCCGCGCGCCCGCGAACAGCGTGCCGGCCACGGCGCGGGTCTGCTGGTCCGATTTGCACCGTGACGCGCACCAGGGTCTGGTACTCGCTCGGCCGGTCGAGCACCGTCTCGGCGACGTCGATGCCGTGCTCGCGTGCGGCGACCGGCGCGTTGACCATGTTCACGCCCTCCATCATCGGCGCCATCAGCCCGGACAGCACCGCCGCGCTGAGCGGTCGATGGTTGAGCGCCGCGGCCTGGCCCTGGTACTCGATGGTCACGCGCCGGATCACCCCCTCGCGCGCCTGCGTGAGCTGGCCCGCGAAGCCGCCGAGCAGCCGGCACAGCTCCATGTACGGCTTGAGGCGCGGCGCCTCCTCGGCGGAGACCGACGGCATGTTGATCGCGTTGGTCACAGCGCCATTGAGCAGGAAATCGCTCATCTGCTCGGCGACCTGAAGGGCGACGTTCTCCTGCGCCTCCGCCGTCGCCGCCCCGAGATGCGGCGTGCAGACCACGTTCTCCAGCGCGAAGAGCGGGCTGTCGGTGGCGGGCTCGGTCTCGAACACGTCAAGTGCCGCGCCCGCGACGTGGCCGGACTTGATCGCGTCCGCCAGTGCCGCCTCGTCCACCAGCCCGCCGCGCGCGCAGTTGATGATCCGCACGCCCTTGCGGGTCCGCGCCAGCGCGTCGCGCGAGAGGATGTTGCGCGTCGCCTCGGTCAGCGGCGTGTGCAGCGTGATGAAGTCGGCGCGCTCCAGCAGCGCGTCGAGCTCCACCTTCTCGACGCCGAGCTCCAGCGCGCGCTTCTCGCCGAGGAACGGGTCGAACGCGATCACCCGCATCTTGAGCCCGAGCGCGCGCTCCGCGACGATCGAGCCGATATTGCCGCAGCCGATCAGGCCGAGCGTCTTGGCGGTCAGCTCGACGCCCATGAAGCGGTTTTTTTCCCACTTCGCGGATTTGGTCGATGTGCTCGCCTCGGGGATCTGCCGGGCCAGCGCGAACATCATGGCGATGGCGTGCTCGGCCGTGGTGATGGAGTTGCCGTGCGGCGTGTTCATCACCACGACGCCGCGCGTGGTGGCCGATTTGAGATCGACGTTGTCGACGCCGATGCCGGCGCGGCCGACCACCTTGAGATTGGTCGCCGCGTCCAGCAGTTCCTTCGTCACCTTGGTGGCGGAGCGCACCGCCAGCCCGTCATACGGCGCGATGATCGCGCGCAGATCGGCCGGCGTGAGGCCGGGCTTCACATCGACCTCGATCCCGCGCCGGCGGAAGATCTCGACGGCGGCGGGCGACAGCTTGTCGCTGATGAGGACTTTGACCATTGCGCTCACTCCGCCGCCTGCGCGGGTGCGAATTCACGGGCCACCGCATCGAACGCCCAGCCGAGCCAGGGCAGCAGCGCCGCGATGTCGGCGGTCTCCACCGTGGCGCCGCCCCAGATGCGCAAGCCGGGCGGCGCGTCGCGATAGGCGCCGATGTCGTACGCCACACCTTCCTTCTCGAGCAACGTGGCGAGTTGCTTGGCCGCCTTCGCCTGCCCTTCGGGGGCCAGCACCATGAACCACGGTGCGGTGATCTTCAGGCAGATCGACGTGCAGGAGCGCGTCGCCGGATCTTCCGCGAGGAAATCCACCCACGGCGTGCGGTCCACCCATTCGGCGACGGCGCGGAGATTGGCCTCGCTGCGCGCGATCAAGCCGGCGAGCCCGCCAACGCTTTCCGCCCAGCGCAGCCCGTCCAGCGCGTCCTCGACGCAGAGCATCGACGGCGTGTTGATCGTCTCGCCCTTGAAGATCCCGTCGATCAGCTTGCCGCCGGATGTCAGGCGAAAAATCTTGGGCAGCGGTCGATCCGGCTTGTAGGTCAGCAACCGCTCCACCGCACGCGGCGACAGCGCCAGCATCCCGTGCGCCGCCTCGCCGCCCAACACCTTCTGCCAGGACCAAGTGACGACATCGAGTTTTTGCCAATCCAGCGCCATCGCGAACGCCGCACTGGTCGCGTCGCAGATGGTCAGCCCGGTGCGGTCCGCGGCGATCCAGTCGCCGTTGCGCACTCGCACGCCCGACGTGGTGCCGTTCCACGGGAACACCACGTCGCGCGAGAAATCGACCTGCGCAAGATCGGGCAGCGCGCCGTATTCTGCCGCGAGCACCCGCGCGTCGGCGAGCTTGAGCTGCTTCGCGATGTCGGTCGCCCAGCCCTGGCCAAAACTCTCATAGGCCAGCACATCGACGCCGCGCGCGCCGAGCAGCGACCACAGCGCCATCTCGACCGCGCCGGTATCCGACGCGGGGACGATGCCGAGCTTCCAGTCGCGCCGGCATCCCGAGGATCGCGCGCGAACGCTCGATCACCTCGGCGAGCCGCGCCTTCGGCTCGCCGGCGCGATGGCTGCGGCCGAGCATGGCGCCGGAGAGCGCGTCCAGCGTGAAGCCGGGACGCTTGGCGCAGGGGCCGGAGGAAAAATCGGGATTGGCCGGACGCAGCTCCGGCTTGGTGGCGATTGCCATTGCGGCTCTCCCTTTCAGAAGAGAAGCGCCCCGGTGGGGGGGCGTGACCCGCGTGCAGCCCTAGCCGCTCAGCGTGCGAAAATCAAATCCTTTCGCGACGGCGGCCGTGCGCGGGAGCGCGCATTGGACAGGGTGGCTACTCGCGAGTAACCTCATGCCATCGGGTAGGGGCTAGCGATCGGGGATTGCCCGGCTGGGGCACGCCGGCTCCGCAGGGCAACGAAGCGCCGAAGGGCGCGCACGAGGAGGAAGAATGTCGACCACACTCTCCTGGACCGAATCCACTGTCGAAGTGGCCGGCACCAAGCTGCACCTTTCGCGCGCCGGCAGCGGGCGTCCCGTGCTGGTGCTGCACCACGACATCGGCACCGTCGATCGGCTGCCGTTCTACGACGAGCTGGCGCGGAGCTTCGACGTGCTGGTGCCGCACCATCCCGGCTACGGCAAGTCGGAGCGGCCCGGTGTGGCTGCGCCACCCGCGCGACATCGCGGCGATGTACCAGTGGCTGCTCGCCGATCTCGGCGTCAACGGCGCCTCGCTGGTCGGCCTCGGCTTCGGCGGCTGGGTCGCCGCCGAGATGGCGAGCCTGGCGCCCACCGATTTCCACCGCCTCGTGCTAGTCGGGCCGATGGGCATCAAGCCAGCGAGCGGCGACATCCTCGATCAGGCGATCATCAGCTACATCGACTACGCACGCGCGTTCTTCAACGATGAGGCGGCGTTCAAGCGGATCTACGGCGACGTCTCCACCGATCAGCTGGAGCAATGGGACATCTGCCGCGAGATGAACTTCCGCATCGCCTGGAAGCCCTACATGTACAGCCAGACGCTGCCGCACCTGCTGGGCGGCGTGAAAAGCCCCGCGCTGGTGGTGTGGGGCGAGCAGGACAAGGTCGTCCCGGCCTCGACGGCCGAGCAGTACGTCGCCGCGCTAGGCCACGCCCGGCGCGAGATCGTCCGCAACAGCGGGCACGCCGTGGAGATGGAGCAGCCGGCCGAGCTCGCCCATCTCGTCTCGAGCTTCGTGAACGCGGACTGAGATCAACCCGAAAGAGGGAGGAATTTCGATGCATCTGATGTACTTCACCGAGCAGCCGATGTCGGCCTACTCGGCGGACGCGGGACGCGAGTTCGGCGCGACCGCGCTGATGTTCTCGAACAAGCATTACGATCCCGTCGCCGGCAGCCGGCTGTACAACCAGTATCTCGAGGACTACATCTACGCCGAGGAGTGCGGCATCGAAGGCATCATGCTGAACGAGCACCACAATGCGCCGTTCTGCATGCAGTCCAAGACCAACGTGTTCGCCTCGATCCTTGCCGCCGTTACCAAGAAGGCGAAGATCGTCATACTCGGCAATCCGCTGCCGCTCTCCGAGAACCCGGTGCGCCTCGCCGAGGAATTGTCGATGATCGACATGATCTCGAAGGGCCGGCTGGTCTCCGGCTTCGTGCGCGGCGGCGGCCAGGAGCAGCTGGCGACCGGCGTGAACCCCGCTTTCAACCGCGAGCGCTTCATCGAGGCGCACGACCTGGTCACCAAGGCGTGGACGACGCCCGGCCCGTTCCGCTGGGAAGGCACGCACTACCAGCATCGCGTGGTGAACCCCTGGGCGGTGCCGCTGCAGAAGCCCTATCCGCGCGTGTGGATCCCCGGCGTGCTGAGCCGCGAGACGGTGATCTGGAGTGCCCAGCAGCGCTACCCGTACATCTGCCTCAACACCTCGATCGAGGCGACCAAGAAGATCTGGGAGACCTACGACGCCGCGGCGGCCGAGGTCGGCTACGAGCCGGGGCCGGAGAACCGCGGCTACCTGATCCGCTGCCACGTCTCCGACACCGAGGAGAAGGCCAAGCAGAACGCGCGCCAGTTCATGTGGATGCAGGGCGAGTTCACCGGCTTGGCACATCCCGTGTGGTCGAGCCCATCGGGCTATTTCTCACCGAGCCAGCGCCGCGGCTTCGTCGAGTTCGCCACCGGACGCGCCGTGAGCCCGCGCGGCAACCCAACCTTCGAGAATCAGCTCGACAGCATGATGATCATCGCCGGCACGCCCGATCAGGTGATCGCCAAGCTGAAATACATCATGGAGGAGACGCGCCCCGGCATCATGGCGCTGTGGGGCAATGACGGCTCGGTCTCCCCCGAGGATAGCCGCACCTGCATCCGCCTCCTCGGCCAGGAGGTGATGCCGGCGCTGAAGGAGTACGGCCGCGAGCTCGGCCTCACCGACCCGTTCGAGATCGATGCGCCGGTGCATCTGCGCTACTCGAAGGATCTCAAGCAGCCGGCGGTCGCGGCGGAGTAGCGCCGCCTCCCCTGGCCGCTTGACGTCGCCTCCGGGATTGACTATCAAGACGATAGTTAGTCCCGGAGATTGCTTCCATGCATCTCGATCCGACCGCGCCCACGCTTGGCGTGCCGTCCATGACCCTGGCGCGCCCGATGCCGGCGGCCGTTCCCGCCCAGCCGACGACGATCAACCCCCGCACGCAACTGCTCCTGAGCGGGCCGATCCTGCCGACCCTGCTCCGCATGGCCTGGCCCAACATCCTGGTGATGCTGGCGCAAGCCTCCACGGGACTAATCGAGACCTGGTGGGTGTCCCGCTTGGGCAGCCCGGCGCTGGCCGGCATGGCGCTGGTGTTTCCCGGCTTCATGATGATGCAGATGCTGTCGGGCGGCGCGATGGGCGGCGGCATCTCCTCGGCGATTGCCCGCGCGCTCGGCGCCCGCCGGCGCGACGATGCGGACGCGCTCGTGCTCCACGCCGTCGTCATCAATGTCGCGTTGGGCCTGCTGTTCTCGGCCCTGGTACTGGCATTCGGCCCCACGCTCTACCGCGCGCTCGGCGGCGAGGGAGCCTCGCTGGAGGCCGCCCTGCAGTACCTCCAACGTGGTGTTCGCCGGCACCGTGCTGGTCTGGCTGATGAACGCCCTGGCGAGCGCGATCCGCGGCAGCGGCAACATGCTGGTCCCCTCGCTCGCGATCTGCCTTAGCGTGGTCCTGCTGATCCCGCTCTCCCCTTGCCTGATCTTCGGCGTGGGTCCGTTCCCGGCGCTCGGCATCGCCGGCGGCGGCGTCGCGGTGGTGTTCACCACGGCGCTGACCACGCTGGTACTCGGCTGGTACGTGTTGTCGGGGCGCAACGTCGCGCGACCGCGGCTCGCGCGGCTGCGCTGGGCGATGTTCGCTGACATCCTCCGGGTCGGCGCGGTCGCCTCGGTCAGCACCTTGCAGACGACGCTGACCGTTGCGTTGACGACGGCGCTGGTCGGTGCGGCGGGCGGCCCCGACGCCATCGCGGGCTACGGCACCGGCAGCCGGCTGGAATATCTGCTGATCCCGCTGGTCTTCGGGCTCGGCGCGCCGCTGGTCGCCCTGGTCGGCACCAATGTCGGCGCCGGCCAGCAGGCCCGTGCCTTGCGCGTGGCCCTGATCGGCGGCGCGCTGGGCTTTGCGATGGCCGAGACGGTCGGCGTCGCGGCGGCGATTTGGCCGCACGCCTGGCTCGGCCTGTTCGGCGCCGAGCCCCGCATGATTGCCACCGGGACGGCCTATCTGCGCCTCGTCGGGCCGGCCTACGGGTTCTTCGGCCTGGGCTTGGCGCTCTATTTCGCCTCGCAGGGGGCGGGCCGGCTGGGCTGGCCGCTGTTCGCCGGCTTCCTGCGGCTGTGCCTGGCGATCGCCTGCGGCTGGCTCGCGCTGCGGCTGACCGGCTCGGTCGTCTGGGTATTCGCCGCCCTCGCGTTCGCGCTTGTCACCTACGGGGCGACCCTCGCCACGGCGGTCGCGGCCGGCGTCTGGTTCCGCGGCCGACGGTCCCGCGCCGCCTGAGTGCCGCAGACAAACATAGCAGTTTGCCGCAACCTTCCCACGCGCTACGCTTCGCGTGCCGAACCCGATAGAGGTCCGCACCAAAAGGGGAGATCGCGCCAATGCACCTAGCTGTTTCACGCGTCGCGGCGGCCGGGCTGGTCGCGACCTTGCTGGCGCCGGCAGCGGCCAGCGCTGGCGCGTTCAGCAATGTCTACGTCTTCGGCGACAGTCTCTCCGACACAGGAAATCTTGCCGAGGCGGTCGGCACGAACTTCGCCAATCCGCCGAGCTTCCACGACAGCTTCACCAACGGCCCTGTGGCAATGGAGCTCCTGGCCGAGCATTTCGGCAAGCGGGCCGATCCGTCGCTCTGGGCGACCGGCTTCACCGATATCCACAATCTGTTCGGCCCCGGCTTCGTTCCCGGCACCAACTACGCGGTGGGCGGGGCGACCGCGACCGATCGCGGCGCGGCCTTTTCCTTCCTCGATCTGCCCGAACAGGTGAGTGCCTTCATCAACCATGTCGGCGCGCGCAACGCACCGGCGAGCGCACTCTACGCCATGCTCATTGGCGGCAATGACGTCCGCACGGCGGCGCACGCCCTCGACCCGACCTTCGTTCTGACCGGCGTTGCCTCCGAGCTGGCGCAGATCCAGAAGCTGATCGACAATGGCGCCAAGACCCTGCTCGTATCGAACGTGCCCGATGTCGGCGCGATCCCCGAGTTCACGCAGAACAGCCCGCCCTCGCAGGACGCCGCCGCCCGTGCCTACAGCCTGCTCTACGACAGCAAGCTGGCGCAGGGCGTATCGACGCTGGAGACCAGCAATCCGGGCGTCGCGTTCGACTATTTCGACCTGTTCGGCTTCGCCAACCACATCCTTGCCGATGCGGCCCAGCTCGGGTTCACCAACACGACAGACCCCTGCTACAATACCGGCTTCCCGCCCGCACCGGTGATCGCGACACCATCCTGCGGCCCGGCCGACCCCATCACCGGCGCCGCCACCAACATCGACCATTTCCTGTTCTGGGATCAGATCCACCCGACCGCGCACCAGCAAGCGCTGTGGTCGGAGGGGCTGATCGCGGCGGTGCCGGAGCCCGCGACGCTTCTGTTGTTCGGCGTCGGACTGGCGGGCCTTGGGCTCGCGCGCCGCAGGAACGCGCAGTGAGATTGGTGCGTTCTCGCCGCTCCGGCCCCGCTCAGGGTTCGGCGTCGAGTTCCGGGTAGCGGCGGAAGATGCCCTGCGTGGTGAACGGGATGCGCCGATCGGAGGCCAGATAGGCGGCGATCCGAGGACGCCGCGCCACCGCGTCGTGCAGCGCGATGACGCGGGGAATGTCGGCTTCGAGCCGCGCCATCGCGCGCGGGAATGCGTAGCGCAATCCGGCGACGACCTGGAACAGCGAGAGGTCCGGATAGGTCAGTGACGCGCCGACAAGGCCGGGAGCGGCCGGGTTGCGCTCCAGCACGCGCTCGAAATAGCCGAGGTATTTGCCGAGCCGCACGGCCACGAAATCGGCCGCGCGCCGCTGCGCCTCCTCGCGCTGATCCTCGAAATAGAGGCGGCTCGCGATCGGATGGTGCGTATCGTGGATCTCGACGACGAAATCCGTGATCGTCAGCTCGAGCTGGTGCGCCCAGAGCCGACCGGCCTCGTCGGCAGGTGCCAGGCCATGATGCGCGCCGAGATAGAGCAGGATGTTGGCCGTCTGACCGATCAGCAGCTCGCCCGCCTTGAGGAAGGGCGGCGCAAACGGCGGCCGCTCCACGGTCTCGCCGTTCAGCAGCCGCAGCATCGCCGGCACGCCCGCGCCCGCCGCCTCGTCGCCCCGCGCGACATCGACATACTCGGCCCCAGCCTCTTCCAGTGTGAGCCGGATGAACTCGCCGCGGCCCTGGATGGTCGGCCAGTAATACAGCTCGTAGCGCATCGTACCGCTCCTCAAGCTCCGGCCACGATCTCCGCGAGCGCCCGCCCGACATCCTCCGTGCCCGCCTGCCCGCCCATGTCGCGCGTCTTGGGGCCGCTACCGCGCAGCAGGGTTTCGATCGCCGCGACGATCGCGTCCGCCGCGTCCTTCTGCCCGAGATGCTCCAGCATCATCGCCGCCGACCAGATCTGGCCGATCGGGTTGCAGATGTGCTTGCCGGCGATGTCGGGCGCCGAGCCGTGCACCGGCTCGAACATCGAGGGAAACACCCGCTCGGGGTTGATATTGGCGGACGGCGCGATGCCGATGCGAGCCCGCCACCGCCGGGCCGAGATCGCTCAGATATGTCGCCGAACAAATTGGAGCCGACCACGACGTCGAACCAGTCCGGGTGCTGCACGAAATGCGCGCACAGGATGTCGATGTGGAACTGGTCGGTGCGGATGCCCGGATAGGCCCGGCCGATCTCGGCGAAACGCTCGTCCCAGTAGGGCATGGTGAAGGTGATGCCGTTCGACTTGGTGGCCGAGGTCAGGTGCTTCTTCGGCCGCGTCATCGCCAGCTCGAACGCATAGCGCAGGATGCGGTCGACGCCCTTGCGGGTGAATACGCTCTGCTGGCTGACGAACTCGCGGTCGGTTCCCTCGAACAGTTTTCCCCCGACGCTGCTGTATTCGCCCTCGGTGTTCTCGCGCACCACGTAGAAATCGATATCCGCCTCGCTGCGCCCGGCCAGCGGCGTCCGGACGCCCGGCATCAGCTTGCACGGCCGCAGGTTCACGTACTGGTCGAAGCCGCGCCGGATGGGGATCAGCAGGCCCCACAGCGAGATGTGGTCCGGCACGCCCGGCCAGCCGACCGCGCCGAGCAGGATACTGTCGGCCTCGGCGAGCCGGTCCATGCCGTCCGCCGGCATCATCGCGCCGGTCTGCTTGTAGGTCTCGCAGGACCAGTCGTATTCGTCGAGCACCAGCCCGAAGCCGAAGCGGCGCGACGCGGCGTCCAGCACGCGCAGCGATTCCGGCACGGTCTCCTTGCCGATCCCGTCGCCGGGGATCACCGCGATCCGGTATTTTGCCTCCGCCATGTCCGCCTCTCCCGCTGTCCGCCCCCCGGTGTAGACCGCGACGCCCGGTCGTCCAATCCAGGGCCGTCAATCCAGCTTCACCAGGCGCCGGATCGCGTCGGCGACATGGCCCGCCTCGTCCAGCGGCTCGCGGCTCCAGGGCGACAGGCTGTCGCCGAACATCCTGACCTGCCCGGCCTCGACGAGACTGCGATGCAGGCGGCGGTGACGGCCGCCGGCAAGCTCCGGCAGCGCGACGAACACCGGCGCCTCGGTGCCGCACGCCTCGCTGACCATCGAGACGGAATCCGCCGACACCACGATGGCGTCGGCCATCGCGAGGAAACCGAGATACGGGATTCTCCCCCGGCTCGCCCCAGCGGAACATCAGGTGCATGGCGGCGTCGAGGCCGGCGGCCAGTGCCTCGGTGGCCTCCGCGCCGGTGCGCCGGCTGGTCGTCGCCATCACCGAGCCGCGCTGCGTATTCGCCAGCCGCGCCACCTGCCGCGCCAGGCGGTGCGCCAGGGACGGCTGGAGATCGGCGCCGTGGACCGGACCCCCCACCAGGAGGGCCACGCGCGGCCGCGGCAGGTGGCCGAGCCGCTCCGACCAGATCGCGCCCGCCCGGCGCAGTGCGTCGGGGGAGACACGGTTCGGCACTCCCAGCACCGGCATCACGTTCGGCCCGCTCGGCCCGCGATCGTGCTGCGGCACCACCAGGAGGTCGAAGCGGTCGCCGACAAGCGGCGGTCTCATGCAATGCACGCTGCGGCAGCCGAGCCGCCGGCGCAGCCAGAGGGAAGCGGCGGCCGAGCGGCTGCCGGCCGAGATTGTCAGGACCGGCGGCTCGGTCGTGCCGCGCACCATCGCCAGCCCCTCGGCGTCCCCGCCCGCCGATGACGCCCAGCCGATCGGCGAGCCGCGCGGCGCCAGCACGGCCATGTGCGCCAGCCGGTTCCATGACATCGGCAGCAGACGGAACGGCACGTCCAGCCGCTCGGCGATCCCGATCGCCTGGCCCGCCGTGCCCGGCCGCGGGTCGTCCAACACCCAGACCGGCGTTGCCGCGCTCACGCCGGAAAGCTAGGACAGCGCGGGACAGCGCAAGGGATGCGAGCGATGGCCAATCCTGCTCCGATCCAGAAGTCGGCGACACCGAAGGCGACGATACCGAAGGCAAGGGGCCACATGTCGGACTGGGACCGCGATGCCGCGCTGACGACCGCGCGCATCCTGCTGGAGATCAAAGCCGTCAACTTCCGCCCCCAGGAACCCTATACCTTCACGTCGGGCTGGAAGTCGCCCGTCTACATCGACTGCCGGCGGATCATCTACTTCCCCCGCGCCCGCGCCAAGATCTGCGAACTCGGCGTCGAGAAGATCGGCCGCCACGTCGGCTACGAGAGCATCGAGGCGGTGGCCGGCGGCGAGACGGCGGGCATCCCCTTCGCCGCCTGGATCGCCGACAGGATGCTCGCGCCGATGGCCTATGTGCGCAAGAAACCCAAGGGCTTCGGCCGCAACGCGCTGATCGAGGGCGACGTGCCGGAGGGCAAGCGCACCTTGCTGGTGGAGGATCTGACCACCGACGGCGGATCGAAGATCCAGTTCTGCCAGGCGCTGCGCGACGCCGGGGCGATCGTCAACCACACCTTCGTGGTGTTCTTCTACGGCGTGTTCCCCGGCAGCTTCGAGACATTGGCGAGCATGGACATCACCCTGCACCATCTCTGCACCTGGTGGGACGTGCTGGAGGCCTGCCGCGAGCGGCCCTATTTCGAGGAGCCGGCGCTGGCCGAGGTCCGCCGCTTCCTGGAGGATCCCGTGGCCTGGTCCGCCGCGCATGGCGGGATCGCGAGCCAGGCGGAAGCGGCGGCGCGCAAGGCGGCCGCGGAGGCGTAGGGCTTTCTTCCGCAGGCCTGCCCTGACCTCGGCCGGGGCGGCCGCCCTTGCGCCGGGGGATGCGGTTGCGCATCTTCCATCCTTTGCGGCGAGGCTGGCCGGGTCCAGGGTCGGCAGGATGACGGAGCACGGATATGGACGGCGGGGCCGACGCACGACGCATCACGATCCACACGCCCGAGGATTTCGCCGGCATGCGCGCCGCCGGCCGGCTGGCGGCGGAGACCCTGGACATGATCGCGCCGCATGTCGTGCCGGGCGTCGCCACGCGGCACGCTGGACCAGCTCTGCCACGACTTCATGGCCGAGCGCGGCGCGGTGCCGGCGCCGCTGAACTATCGCGGCTTTCCGAAATCGATCTGCACCTCGATCAACCACGTCGTCTGCCACGGCATTCCGGGCGAGCGGAAGCTCGAGGACGGCGACGTGCTGAACATCGACGTGACGGTGATCCTGGACGGCTGGCACGGCGACAGCTCGCGCATGTACGTGGCCGGCACGCCCTCCACCCGCGCGCGCAACCTGATGGACGTGACCTACGAGGCGCTGATGCGCGGCGTCGAAGCGGTGCGCCCCGGCGCGACGCTGGGCGATATCGGCCACGCGATCCAGACCTATGTGGAGGGCAAGCGGTTCAGCGTGGTGCGCGATTTCTGCGGCCACGGCATCGGCCGGCGCTTCCACGAGGCGCCCAACGTGCTGCATTTCGGCCGCGCCGGCGAAGGCCCGGTGCTGCGGCCGGGCATGTTCTTCACCATCGAGCCGATGGTGAACGCCGGCCGCCCCGAGGTGAAGGTGCTGGACGACGGCTGGACCGCCGTGACCCGCGACCGCAGCCTGTCGGCCCAGTTCGAGCACATGGTCGGCGTGACCGAGGACGGCTGCGAGATTTTCACCATTTCCCCGGCCGGGCTGCACAAGCCGCCCTACGCAGCTCGCCTGATCCTTTCCATCGGCCGGCCCGATCTGGCAACCTGCGGTGGCATGGCGAAGTCACCGCACCCGGCCGGACTGGGCGAAACCCTCGACCTGCTGGAGCCCCGACCGCCTCGCCCCGATGCGGCGGGACGGAGGGCCATCGGGCCGGATGCGCGCCCGGCTGCTGAGCGCCGGGCCGGACGCGCTCGCCGACCACGAAATGCTGGAGATGATCCTGTTCCTCGCCCTGCCCCGGCGCGACACCAAGCCGATCGCGCGCGCGCTGATGACCCGCTTCGGCAGCTTCGCCGCCGCGATCGCCGCGCCCTTGCAGGATCTGCGCGCCACCGAGGGCCTGGGCGAGGCCGGTGTCGCCGCGCTGAAGGCGGTGCAGGCCGCCGCGCTGCGGCTGGCGCGCGCCGAGGTGATGAACCGGCCGGTGCTGGACAACTGGGACCGGCTGATGGACTACCTCAACGCGGTGCTGGCGCGCGAGCGGGTCGAGCAGTTCCGCGTGCTGTTCCTCGACAACCGCAACCGGCTGGTGGCCGACGAGGCGCAGGCGCGCGGCACGGTGAACCACACGCCGGTCTATCCGCGCGAGGTGGTCAAGCGCGCGCTCGAACTGCACGCGACGGCGCTGATCCTGGTGCACAACCATCCGAGCGGCGACCCCACGCCGTCGGGCGCCGATCTGGAGATGACGCAGGAGATCAAGCGGGCCGCCGAGGCGCTTTCGATCGTGCTGCACGACCATGTCATCGTCGGCAACGGAAGCTGGCTGAGTTTTCGCGACAAGGGCCTGCTGTAGCGGCTAGTGCGTTACGTGCCCGATGAAATTTGACACGCCCTCGATCGCCCGCTCATCCAAGGTCGTGTGGGCCGCGACCTCGTGCGAGCCCTCCCAGATCATGTGCAGCGCGACGTAGAGCACGATCAGCAGGCCGATCCAGGCGATCCAGCGGATAGCGCTCCAGCAGATTGGCGATCAGCCCCGGCGGCAACCCCCATCAGCGCCACCGAGAGCACCAGCCCGGCGGCCAGCACCCAGGTGCTGCCCTTCGCCGCCCCCGCCACGGCCAGCACGTTGTCGAGGCTCATCGAGATGTCGGCGAGCATGATCTGCAGCATCGCCTGGCGCAGCGTCTTGGCGCGGGCCGACCGCAGCGTGCTCGGCGTGGCGGCCTCGGCGCAGCTCGCGAAACATCCTCCAGCAGACCCACAGCAGCAGCAGCCCGCCGGCCAGCATCAGGCCGATGATCGCGAGCAGCTGCAAGGTGATCGCGCCGAAGCCGATGCGGATCAGCGTCGCCCCGGCGATGCCGGCGACGATGGCCCGCCGCTTCTGGTGCGCCGGCAGGCCGGCCACCGCCATGCCCACCACGACGGCGTTGTCGCCGGCCAGCGCGACGTCGATCAGGATGCACCTGCAGCGAGCGCGGTCAGCTCAGGCGGGATCAGCGGCAGCGAGATCCTTGCGGGCCTGTCGGGCGGGCGCTTGCGGCGCTTGTCAAGGCGCGGCGTGGGGTCTAGCTGCCCTTGCGGCGGCATGCGGGCCGCGTCAGACAAGTGGAAACGCGGATCATGGTTCCCCGCTACACGAGACCGGAAATGGCCGCCATCTGGGCGCCGGAGAACCGGTTCCGCATCTGGTTCGAGATCGAGGCGCTGGCCGCCGAGGGCGATGGCCGCGATCGGCGCCATCCCTGAGCAGGCCGCGCGCAACATCCGCTGAAGGGCGCCGCCAAGGTCGCCGACATCACACCGGCCGACCTCGACGCGGATCGACGCGATCGAGCGCGAGACCCGCCACGACGTGATCGCCTTCCTCACCTGGCTCGCCGAGGGGATCGGGCCGGACAGCCGCTTCGTCCACCAGGGCCTGACCAGCAGCGACGTGCTGGACACCTGCCTGTCGGTCCAGCTCACCCAGGCCACGGACCTGCTTGCTGCGCGACCTCGACGCGGTGCTGGCCGCGCTGAAGGCGCGCGCCTTCGAGCACAAATTCACCCTCACCATCGGCCGCAGCCACGGCATCCACGCCGAGCCGACCACCTTCGGCCTCAAGCTCGCCGGGCACTTTGCCGAGTTCGCCCGCAACCGGGAGCGGCTGCGCGCGGCGCGGGCCGAGATCGCCGTCGCGGCGCTCAGCGGGGCGGTCGGCACGTTCGCGCATGTCGATCCCGCGCGTCGAAGCGCATGTCGCGGAGAAGCTCGGCCTGCGCCGTCGAGCCGGTCTCCACCCAGGTGATCCCGCGCGACCGGCACGCCGCGTATTTCTGCGCCCTCGCCGTGGTCGCCAGCGGCGATCGAGCGGCTGGCGACCGAGGTGCGCCACCTGCAGCGCTCCGAGGTGCGGGAGGCGGAGGAGTTCTTCCACCCCGGCCAGAAGGGGTCGAGTGCCATGCCCCACAAGCGCAACCCGGTGCTCAGCGAGAACCTGACCGGGCTCGCCCGCGTGGTGCGCGCGGCCGTGGTGCCGGCGCTGGAGAACGTCGCCCTCTGGCACGAGCGCGACATCAGCCACTCCAGCGTCGAGCGGGTGATCGGCCCGGACGCCACCATCGCGCTCGATTTCGCCCTGGCCCGCCTCGCCGGGATGATCGAGCGGCTGGCCGTCTACCCGGAGCGCATGGCGGCGAACCTCGAGAGCCTCGGCGGCGTGGTGCATAGCGGCGAGGTGCTGCTGGCGCTGACCCGCGCCGGCATCTCGCGCGAGGACGCCTATCGCATCGTGCAGCGCAACGCGATGGCGACGTGGGAGGCGCTGGGCCGCCCGGACGCTCGCGGTTTCCGCGCGAACCTGCGAGCCGATCCCGACGTTGCAGCGCCAGGTGCCGACCGGAGGCGCTCGACCGCGCGATGGACCCGCAGCTGCATCTGCGGGAGCTCGACGGGCTGTTCGCGCGGGTGTTCGGGGAGGCCGGTGCCGCCCTCAATCCCGCCACGAAGGCACCATAAGCCGGCCCGCTTCAGCGGCCAGGCTGGTCGCCGCTGAAGGAGCAAAGCCCATGAAGACCAAATCTCGTTCCGCCACCGCGCTCGCCGCCCTGCTGGCGACGGCCGCGCTCGGCGGCGCCCAGGCCAGCCCGCGCCCGGCCGCTCGCCGAGACGCCGGACCGGGATGCGGTCGACGCAGGTGCAGTACTACGGTGGCGGCACGATCGCGACCATTACGGTACCGACCGCCGATCACCATCACCATCGTACCATCACCACGACTACGATCGCCGCTACTGACACGATTACGATCACCGCTACTGATCGGTAGGCTGGCTGGTCCGGATCGGCGTGCGGCGGCATAACGGGGTCGTGTGCACCGTCGTCCTGCTGATCCGGCCCGGCCACGCCTGGCCCGTGCTGCTCGCCGCCAATCGCGACGAGACGGCTGGACCGCGCCTGGGACCCGCCGGCGGCGCACTGGCCGGAGCGGCCCGGCGTGGTGGCCGGGCGCGACCGGATCGGGCGGCGGCACCTGGATGGGGCTGAACCGCGCCGGGCGTCGTCGCCGCCGTGCTGAACCGGCAGGGCACGCTCGGCCCCGCGCCGGGCAAGCGCAGCCGGGGCGAGCTGCCGCTGCATCGCGCTCGACCACGCCTCGGCCGCAGGCCGCCGCCGAGGCCATCGCCGCGCTGGATGCCGGCCTGTGGCGCAGCTTCAACATGGTGCTCGCGGATCGGCGCGGCGCGATTTTCGTCCGCGGCCTCGGCCACGGCCGGCCGCGAGGCCTGGGCCTTGCCGCCGGGCGTCCACATGGTCACGGCGCACGACCCGGACGACTCTCGACAGCCCCCGGGTCGCGCGCCACCTGCCCCGCTTCCGGGCCGCCGCGCCGCCCGGGCCCGGAGGACTGGAAGAGCTGGCGCGGCATCCTGTCGGACCGGTCGGGGCAGGCCGGCGAGCAGATCAACGTCGCACCGCGCGCCGGCTTCGGCACGGCCTCCTCCGCCCTGCTGGCGCTGCCCGGCCGAGGGCCCGCCGAGCTGGCTGTTCGCCGCCGGAGCGCCGGACGAGGCGCCGTTCGAGCCGGTTCCGCTGCCCGGCTAGCGGGCAGCCGACCCTGTCCCGCGGCCACGTGGCGGCGCCGGACGCCCGCTGCTATACCGGCCCGCGCCGCCGCCTCGCGCGGCGCCGCGACCCGCGCCCCCGCCGAGTTACCGGGGGTCTGCCAAAGGGAACCCAAAATGGCCCGCCGCCGCCAGCTCTACGAAGGCAAAGCCAAGATCCTGTTCGAGGGCCCGGAGCCCGGCACCCTCGTCCAGTATTTCAAGGACGACGCGACGGCCTTCAACGCCCGCAAGAAGGGCGTCATCACCGGCAAGGGCGTGCTGAACAACCGCATCAGCGAATACCTGATGATGCGGCTGCACGAGATCGGCATCCCCACCCATTTCGTCCGCCGCCTGAACATGCGCGAGCAACTCATTCGCGAGGTTGAGATCATCCCGCTCGAGGTGGTGGTCCGCAACGTCGCCGCCGGCAGCCTGTCGGAGCGGCTCGGCATCCCGGAAGGCACCCGCCTGCCGCGCTCGATCATCGAATACTATTACAAGAACGACGAGCTCGACGACCCGATGGTGAGCGAGGAGCACATCACCGCGTTCGGCTGGGCGACCACGCAGGACATGGACGACATCGTCGCACTGACCCTGCGGATCAACGACTTCCTCACCGGCCTGTTCCTCGGCGTCGGCATCACGCTGGTCGACTTCAAGCTGGAATTCGGCCGGCTGTGGGAGAACGAGGAGATGCGCATCGTGCTGGCCGACGAGATCAGCCCGGACAATTGCCGGCTGTGGGACAGCAAGACCAACGAGAAGATGGACAAGGACCGCTTCCGCCGCGACCTCGGCAAGGTCGAGGAGGCCTACCAGGAGGTCGCCAAGCGCCTCGGCATCCTGCCCGAAGCCGGCATCCGCGACCTCAAGGGGCCGGAGCTGATGCAGTGAAGGCGCAAGGTGAAAGCAACCGTCACCGTCATGCTGAAGGACGGCGTGCTCGACCCGCAGGGCAAGGCGATCGGCCACGCGCTCGGCACGCTCGGCTTCGCCGGCGTGGGCGAGGTGCGCGCGGCAAGGTGATCGAGCTCGAGCTCGCCGAGAGCGACCCCGACCGCGCCCGCGCCGAGGCCGAGGAGATGGCGCGCAAGCTGCTCGCCAACACGGTGATCGAGAGTTTCCGGGTGACGTGGGCGAGTGATGCGGTCCCCTCGACGGCGGGCTGAACCCCTCACCGCAACCCTCTCCCGCGGGAGAGGGTTGCGTCAGTGATCGCGCCGCGCAAGGCCGCAGCGAGGCAGTCGCGATGAACGCCGCCATCGTCCTGTTTCCCGGCATCAACCGCGAGCGCGACATGGCGATCGCGCTGGAGCGCATCACCGGCCACAAGCCCGCGCATGCTCTGGCATACCGAGACCGACCTCGCCGGGCTCGACCTCGTCGTCCTGCCCGGCGGCTTCTCCTACGGCGACTACCTGCGCTGCGGCGCGATGGCGGCGCAGTCGCCGGTCATGGGCGCGGTGCGGCGATTTCGCCGCGCGCGGCGGCTACGTGCTCGGCGTGTGCAACGGCTTCCAGATCCTCACCGAGGCCGGCCTGCTGCCCGGCGCGCTGCTGCGCAACGCCGCGCTGCGCTTCCTCTCGCGCGACTGCCACCTGCGCGTCGAGCGCGCCGACACGGTGTTCGCCTCGCGCTACCAGCGGGGCGAGGTGTTCCGCGCGCCGATGGCGCATGGCGACGGCAACTACTTCGCCGACGAGGCGACGCTCGACCGGCTGGAAGGCGAGAGGCTGGTCGCGTTCCGCTATGCCAGCCCCGGCCGGCGAGATCGACCGAGGCCGCCAACCACAACGGCAGCGCGCGCAACATCGCCGGCATCTACAGCCCGAATCTGCGCGTGCTCGGCCTGATGCCGCATCCCGAGGATCTGGTCGATCCGCTGATGGGCGGCACCGACGGCCTGCCGCTGTTCGACGGCCTCTGCTCGGCGCTCGCGGCTTGAGCGCGCGCGCGGTCAACGAGGCGCTGGCCCAGCGAATTCGGGCTCAGCGGCGAGGAATACGCCAAGGTCCTGACGATCATGGGCCGCACGCCGAGCTTCACCGAGCTCGGCATGTTCAGCGTGATGTGGTCGGAGCACTGCTCCTACAAATCCTCAAGAGTCTGGCTCAAGCAATTGCCGACCAAGGCGCCGTGGGTGATCCACGGGCCCGGGCGAGAACGCCGGCGTGGTGGATATCGGCGACGGGCTGGCCGCCATCTTCAAGATGGAGAGCCACAACCACCCGAGCTTCATCGAGCCCTACCAGGGCGCGGCGACCGGCGTCGGCGGCATCCTGCGCGACGTGTTCACCATGGGCGCGCGGCCGATCGCCAACCTCAACGCGCTGCGCTTCGGCAGCCCGGACAATCCCCGCACCAAGCGCGTCGTCGACGGCGTGGTGCGCGGCATCGGCGGCTACGGCAATTGCGTGGGCGTGCCGACGGTCGGCGGCGAGATCAATTTCCACCCGGCCTATGACGGCAACCCGCTGGTCAACGCCATGACCGTCGGCATCGCGCCGCGCCGACCGGATCTTCCTCAGCGCCGCCGCCGGGATCGGCAATCCGGTGGTCTATGTCGGCTCCAAGACCGGGCGCGACGGCATCCACGGCGCCACGATGGCCTCGGCCGAGTTCGGCGAGGACTCCGAGGAGAAGCGCCCGACGGTGCAGGTCGGCGACCCGTTCACCGAAAAGCTGCTGATCGAGGCGTGCCTGGAGCTGATGGCGACCGACGCCATCGTCGCGATCCAGGACATGGGCGCGGCCGGCCTCACCTGCTCCTCGGTGGAGATGGCCGGCAAGGGCGGCGTCGGCATCGAGCTCGACCTCGACGCGGTGCCGCAGCGCGAGACCGGCATGACGGCCTACGAGATGATGCTGTCGGAGAGCCAGGAGCGCATGCTGATGGTGCTGCGCCCGGACCGCGAGGAGCAGGCGCGCGCCATCTTCGCCAAATGGGAGCTGGATTTCGCCGTCATCGGCCGGATCACCGATACCGGCCGGATCGTGGTGCGCCATCAGGGCGCGGTCGAGGCCGACATCCCGCTCGCGCCGCTGGCCGACGCAGGCGCCGCTCTATCACCGCCCGACCGCCGAGACCGCCAAGCCGCCGATCCTGAACGCGGCCCGGATCGACAACCGCGTGGTGCTGGCGCGACGCGCTGCTGAGGCTGGTCGCCTGCCCCGATCTCTGCTCGCGCGCCTGGGTCTGGGACCAGTACGACAGCACGATCGGCGGCCAGACGGTGAAGCGGCCCGGGGCGGCGGATGCCGCCGTGGTGCGGATCGACGGGCTGCGACCGGGCGCTGGCGCTGACCACCGACTGCACGCCGCGCTACTGCGCCGCCGACCCCGAGGCAGGCGGCGCGCAGGCGGTGGCCGAGGCCTGGCGCAACCTCACCGCCGTCGGCGCCAGGCCGCTCGCCATCACCGACAACATGAATTTCGGCAACCCGGAGAAGCCCGAGATCATGGGCCAGTTCGCCGCCGCGATCGGCGGCATGGCGGAGGCCTGCCGGGCGCTCGATTTCCCCGTCGTGTCCGGCAATGTCTCGCTCTACAACGAGACCGAGGGCCGCGCGATCCTGCCCACGCCGGCGATCGGCGGGCTGGGCGTGCTGGACGACGCGGCGCAGGCGCGTCGGCCTCGCGCTTGACGCCCGGGCTCGACCTCGTGCTGATCGGCGAGACGAAGGGCTGGCTCGGCCAGTCGCTCTGGCTGCGCGAGATCGCCGGCCGGGAGGAGGGCGCGCCGCCGCCGGTCGATCTCGCCGCCGAGCGCCGCAACGGCGATTTCGTGCGCGGCGCAGATCCTGGCCGGGCCGGGTGCGCGCCTGCCACGACGTCTCCGATGGCGGGCTGCTGGTCGCGGTCGCCGAGATGGCGATGGCCGGCGGCACCGGGGTGCGGCTCTCGCGCCGGGCCGCGCGACATGCCCGGCCACGGCTTCTGGTTCGGCGAGGACCAGGGCCGCTACGTGCTGGCCGTCACCGACTCCGCCGCCATGCTCGCGCGCCGCCGAGGCGGCCGGCGTGCCGGCGATCGCGCATCGGCCATAGCGGCGGGCAGGATTTGACACTGCCCGACGGCGGAACCATATCGGTCAAGGCGTTGCGCGCCGCGCACGAGCGCTTCTTCCCGGCCTGGATGGACGCGCCGTCCGGCTGAACCGCGAGGGGATCACAGGCATGGCCATGACGGCCGGCGAGATCGAGGCCATGATCAAGATCCGCCCTGCCCGACGCGCGCGTGACCATCGAGGATCTGGCCGGCGACGGCGACCACTACGCCGCCACCGTCGTCAGCGAAAAATTCCGCGGCAAGTCGCGCGTCCAGCAGCACCAGATCGTCTATGCCGCGCTGCAGCGGCCGCATGGGCGGCGAGCTGCACGCCCTCGCCCTGCAAACCTCCGCCCCCGAATAGGAGACTTTCCGACCGATGACAGACAATCCCGTCTTCGACCGCATCCAGGCCGAGATCACCGAAGCCCCCGTGATGCTCTACATGAAGGGCAACGCGATGTTCCCGCAATGCGGCTTCTCGGCCCGCGTGGTGCAGATCCTCATCGCACCTCAACGTGCCGTTCAAGACCGCCAACGTGCTGGAGGACCCGGAGCTGCGCGAGGGCATCAAGCAGTTCTCCAACTGGCCGACCATTCCGCAGCTCTATGTCAGCGGCGAGTTCGTCGGCGGCTGCGACATCGTCACCGAGATGTTCCAGTCGGGCGAGCTCGAGACCCTGCTGAAGGAGAAGGGCGTCCCGCACCAGGCCAGCGCCGCCTGACGTCCTTGCGGATTCGTCATGGCCGGGCTGACCCGGCCATCGCCGCCCCGGGGCCACTCGGTTGCGAAGGCGGCGCTCGTCTGGCGATGGCCGGATCAAGCCCGGCCGTGACCGCGTTGCGATGAGCTTCGACTAGCCTCGTGCGCATCGGCATCGTCACCCCGGCCTACAACGTCGCCCCCTGGATCGGCGACGCCATCGGCTCCGTCCTCGCCCAGTCCCACCCGGACTGGGCGCATGACCATTGTGGACGACGGCTCGACCGACGGCACCGCCGAGGTCGTCGCCCGCTTCCCCGACCCGCGCATCCGCCTGGTCCGCCAGCCCAACGCCGGGGTCGCCGCCGCGCGCAACGCGGGCATCGCCCAGGTGGACGGGCGATGCGCTATTGTTCCTCGACGCCGACGACTGGCTCGCCCCGGACGCGCTCGCCCGGCTGGCCGGGACGCCTCGAACCCGAGCGCCGGGCGCGGTCGCCGCCACGGCCGCGATTCCGGGCCGTCGCCGAGAGATCGCAACGCCCGGATCCGGGCTCCCGGACCGCCCGGTTTTGCCCGGATCCGGGCTGTCCCCGCCCTCCGTTTTGCCCGGTTCCGGGCTCCGTCGCCGCGCCGTATTGCCCGGATCCGGGCTGCGATCCGCTCCCCCTGCTGCTCGAGCGCAACCTGTTCGCCAATGGCGGCCATCTGCTGATCCGCCGCGACGCGCCGTCGACCGCGCGGGCGGCTTTCGGGCCGGGCATCGCCTATGGCGAGGACTGGGAATACTGGATCCGCCTCGCCCTGCTCGGCCGCTTCGCCGCCGCGCCCGGCCCGTGCCCCGTGCTGTGTTCGTCCGCCAGCGCGCGAGCGGCGCCTATCTGCGCATGGCGAGCGACCCCGATTCGTTCCGCCCCTGCATGGACGCGATCTTCGCCAACCCCGCCCTCGCTCGCCCGCTTCGGTGCGGCGCGCCTCGCCGCGATCCGCCGCCGCGCCGAGGCGGAGAACCGCTGGATCGTCGGCCGCGAGCTGGTCCGCCACGGCCGGGCGCGCCGAGGGCCGCGCCTGGCTGCGCCGCTCGGCGGGGGAGAAAGCCGAGCCTCAAGCGCGCGCATCCTGCTCGCCGCCGCGCACGCCCTCCCCGTGCTGCCGCGCCGCCTGCGCGGCCCATTCCGCGCCTATCCGGCCGGCTGACCCGCGCTCCATGCGGGGCGGACAAAGTTGAGCGATATTCGCCGGCCGGCTAGCCTCGCGCGTCGGGCCGCCTGCGGGAGGCTCGCGGGGGGAGACGCACAATGAGCCGGACGGCAGGGCGATGAACCACGGCATCCGCGCGTGAGCGCGGCTCGCGCGCCATTCGATCTTCGCGCCCTTCCAGGTCCGCAGCTTCCGTTTCCAGTGGCCGGCCGATCTGCTGACCTCCTGGGGGTTCGAGATGGAGGGGCTGATCCTCGGCTGGTACATCCTGGTCGAGACCAACTCGGTCCTGCTTCTCACGATCTTTGCGTCCCTGCAATATCTCGGCACCTTGATCGCGCCGGTCTACGGCATGGCGGGCGACCGGCTCGGGCATCGCAACGTGCTGTGCGCGATGCGCGTGGTCTACGCCAGCCTCGCGACCACCCTGATGACCCTCGCCTTCGCCGGCGTGCTGACCCCGGCCTATGTTTTCGTCATTGCCAGCCTCTCCGGCCTGGTGCGCCCGTCCGACCTCGCGATGCGCAACGCCCTGGTCGCCGAGACCATCCCCACCGACCGGCTGATGAGTGCCATGGGCCTCGCCCGCACCACCGCCGACAGCGCCCGCATCGCCGGCGCGATCGCCGGGGCCGGCCTGTTCGCCGCCGTCGGCATGGGCCCGGCCTATGTGGTGATCGCGTGCTTCTACACGAGCGGCTGCCTGCTGACCCTCGGCGTCGGCGGGCCTCGGGGAAAACCGTATTTCGCACCGGGCCCGACCGGTGCGGCGCACCGCCCCTCCGTGCTGCGCGATCTGCGCGAGGGGCTCGCCTATGTGTGGGATACGCCCGCCTCGCTCGCCGCGATGTGGCTCGCCTTCCTGGTGAATCTGACCGCGTTTCCCTTGAGCAACGGCCTGCTGCCCTACGTCGCGCGCGAGATCTATCATGTGGACCAGACCGGCCTCGGCTACCTCGTCGCGAGCTTCGCCTGCGGCGCCCTGCTCGGCTCCATCGCGGTAAGCATCACCGCGCGCTCGCTCCGCCCCGCCCGCATGATGATCGTTTTCGCGGTGGTCTGGTACGCGATCCTGCTGGGTTTCGTGCAGATGCCCGGCCCGCGCGGCGGCGGCGCGATGCTCGCCTTGGCCGGCTTCGCCCAGAGCCTCAGCATGATCCCGATGGCGGTGATGCTGCTGCACGGCGCCACCGCCCAGTTCCGCGGCCGCGTGATGGGGGTGCGGATGCTCGCCGTGTACGGGTTGCCGCTCGGACTGCTGGCGGCGGGGGCGCTGATCGACGCGATGGGATTTGCCGCGACGGCGACGTTGTTCTGCTGCGTGGGGCTGGGGGCGACGCTGCTGATCGCGCTGCGCTGGCGGGCGGATCTGTGGCCGGTGCGGGCGGCGGCGAATGCTCGGTGAGGAGCTAGTTTCTCCTTCCTGAGCCTCCAACCCTTGACCGCGTCCAGGAATGCACGTTGGGCGACGCATACAAGCGTATTGGATTCGTCCAAATGTTGCAAATCGGGAAAGTTCCGCCTACGATTTCGTACGAAACATTGTTCGGGGACGGATCGCAGGCGAGGAGAACGAGAACGCACTGCCCGCGTCGGATGGCATTCGGGATGGTTCCGATGATGATTTCTCCGTTCAAGCTGCGTGCGAGCTCAGAACTGCACCGAACTAGGGGACCAGAGGTATGGCAAATGTACTTAGAAGCGTTCTACCTGTCTGGGCTGGCGGATCCGGTGACCTCTCGACGAACTGGATCACGGGATACTATTACGATACCGTAAACGGAATAATCACTGGCCTTGTGTACGGAACACCTACCTCGGTCGGTGATTTTGTCTCCTACTTCGGTCCCGGATTCCCATTCCCCTCGTATTACCCAGCCCTCATCGGCATCGGACGGGGGGCCCCCTCTCAGGCTCCCTAGACAACGTTAACTTGCAGATTCAAAACGGCAGCGCATATGTGCTAACCGGGTCGATCAGTCACGGCGACCTGGCGATCGGAAGTGGGCCATCGGGCGGATCGCTCACAATTCCAAACTCGGGGATAGCCGACGTCGGAAGAGTGACCGTATACAACACGTCACTTGTCGTGGCCGGAGGAGTGCTGAATGCCAGCAGCTCCATTCTCTTGGAAGGGAACGGTTCGCTCAATCTCACAGCAGGCGGGACAATAGCAGATTCGGGCTACGCCATTGTGGGCTCGGACTTCGGATCGGGCGCCAGCAGTGCCGTCGTTGACGGTAGGGACACCACCTGGACGATAGAGGGGTACATCGCCCTTGGCGAAGGAGCGAGTGGATCTCTTACGGTTTCCAACGGCGGCCAGATGACCAACGAGGGGTCGAGCATATCCTCAGGGTTCGCATCCAACGACGGCTACGGCATTGTTGGCTCTTTTCAGTGGGAACTCGGGCAGCGTGACGGTAACCGGCGCGGCCTCACGCTGGACGATGAACGCCTACCTTGCGGTCGGTGGCCAGGGAAACGGATCGCTTATGATCAGCAACGGAGGCCAGGTCGTCAACAGCGGTACAGCCTCGAATTTCGGTAACAGTGAACCAACCGGAGATGGATACATTGGCGAATTTTCTGGTAGTTCAAGTTTGGTTACTGTCGATGGTGCCGGCTCGACCTGGATTCTAAATGATCTTTTGGTAGTTGGCGAAGCAGGCAAGGGATCCCTACGCCTCACGAATGGCGGAGTCGGTCTCAGCTGCCGCCGCACGCGTGGGTAGTGAGTTCGGAGGAATGACTGGAGTGGGCGACGTCACCGTGGACGGCGCTAGTTCCTCTTGGGATATCAGCGGCTTGCTAACTGTTGGTCTAGGCGAGACAGGGGGCCTAAGTATCAGTTCTGGCGGCAACGTAACAGCCGGGTCGACAACGATCGGCCAGGCTTTGTTCGGATCTGGCCCGGCCATCGGAACAGTGACAGTGGACGGCAGTGGATCGTCATTCGATACAACGGGAACGCTGACCGTCGGAAGCGGCGGCGCAGGTACATTGGCCGTCCAGAACGGCGGCTCCGCGTCAGCGGCGGCGATCACGTTATCCGCGGGATCAACCATCAGCGTTGATCCCAGCTCAACGATTGTGGCGGGCTCCTCCGGCAACGTAACCGCTGGAACGCTTCAGATAGATGGCGACGGATCGTTATCCGGTGCTGGTACCCTGGCTTCAGGGGTCACAAACAGCGGTGTCCTCACTGCCAAAGATGGCACCTTGACCATCGAGGGAGCGATCTCTGGGATAGGCGCTCTGTTCGTGGACCCGTCGAGTGAACTGGAGTTGGACGACGCGGTCGGCAGCGATCAGGCGGTCAGCTTCACGGACGGCACCGGCACCCTTAGCCTTCACGACCTAAGCAGCTTTTCAGGCAAGGTGATTTCGTTTCAAAAAGGCGATACGATCGACCTCGTGAATATCACTGCGAACGAGGCGGATTTCGATCCGTCAACGGGCGATCTAACGTTGTACGATACTACCTATGGCCAGAGCATCAAGACGCTCGGGACCATCTCACTATCTGGGCTCTCTTCCGTAACAGGCGACGCGCTATACCTCACCGATGACGGTAACGGTGGAACAGATATCAAACTCGGCACTTCTCCACCAAACGTCAACCAACTTGCCGATCTTGCGAACGCGACATACAAAAGCTTCACGAGCACCGATGGATATTTGGTCTTGCCAAATTTTTCCCAGGCGGATAATGGATTTCTGGGAGAAGCGTTCACTGATGATCCCGACATCAATGACCAGATCGTCATCGCAATTCGTGGCACGAACTTCCAAGCGGACCCTTCGTTCGCAAAGAATCTGATTGCTGATGCGTCGTTCATATCCTTGCCTACCATCGACCTTATTCAGTACGTCGCCGAGGCGAGCAGCCTACTCTATTCGGTTCGGCAGGCTTATCCAAACGCCGATATCACACTAACCGGGCACTCTCTGGGCGGCGCGATCGCTGCTCTGCTGAGCCAAGCATCCGGCTACGATGCCGTGACCTTCGATGCTCCCGGAAGCGCGCAGCTCGAGGCACTTCTCGCACCTGCATTGGCGGATGCGTTTCAGTCAAACAGTGAGCTCAACGGTTTCGACTACAATTATCGGCTGGAAGGCGACCAGATCTCACTTGTTGGTACCCAATTCGGGACAGTCGAGAATTCTATTGAACCAGGGCGACGCGGGATGGTCGAGTTGGTTAACAAACCACAGCCTCGATAACCTTGTAACGCAGCTCCCAGCCGACACCGAACCTGGCGTTCCCAATTCGTCCATAAGTCCAGGAATTCCTGACAACATCCTTCCCCAGATCATTACGGCGACGCTCACAACTATCCTTTCACCAATACTTACAGCATTTCTACTTTGACCTTAACGTCACTGAAATGAATATATATCCCCTCGATCCTAATACCGCAATCAGCTATCAAATGACCGAGACTGTTGGTTCGCCTCTGTTCGGTTCACTGACCTTACCTTATGAGGTCGGCATAAACGCGTATGAGGTGAGTTCTCGATATGGGGGGCATCTGGTCTCCAGATCAGATTCTGCAGCCGGGCGTTCCTCTAAGTGAATTATCAGGCTTCGAGGGATTTCGGGTCTCCGCTGTGGACGCCAGCGGGCGCGCGACCACGATCGCCGACCCGGCCATCTTCCAGGTAGGCTTTCTTTCATCGGGTCGCTTTCAAGGAACACTCGACGAAAATCTTGCCTGCTTTGTCAAAGGCACCAGCATCACGACGGATCACGGCGAAGTTCCCGTGGAATTTTTGACGGCCGGGGATCTTGTTCGCACCGAAAGCGGCGGGTTGGCCACAATCAAATGGATCGGCTATCGCCGTCTCGATTGCAGCCAGCATCGTTCGCAAGACGTATGGCCGGTACAAATTCATGTCGATGCCTTTGGCCCCGGACTGCCCCACCGACTCTTGTGGCTTTCCCCCGACCACGCGATCTACACAGACGGTGTGCTAATCCCTATCAGGCTGCTCATCAACAATGGCACGATCGCGCAGGAGCCCAGGAAGCACATCGTCTATTTTCACATCGAATTGGAAACGCACGACGTCCTGCTAGCAGAGGGACTGCCAGCCGAGAGCTACCTCGACACCGGCAATCGCGCCGCATTCGAGAATGCCGGAATCCCGATGGTCCTCCACCCCGATTTCTCCGGGAGTGAGCGGATTAGAAGCCGTGAACGCAACACCTGCGCGCCGCTCGCGGTAGCGCCCAACGAAGTCGAGCCGATCTGGCAGCGCCTCGCGGCACGCGCGGCGACATTGGGGCATCCTGCATCCCTCCCAGCCGTGACGAAAAACCCGCAGCTACGGCTCTCGGTGGCCGGACGCGACATCCAGCCGATCACGGCGACGGACGATCGGTTCGTCTTCATCCTGCCACCTCATGCGCAATCGGCTCGGCTCATCTCCCGAGCGGCCGCTCCTTCGGGCTTGCGGCCCTGGCTTGACGATCGGCGTCACCTCGGCGTCTCGGTTAGGCGGATCGTGCTGGACGACGGAACGCGACCCACGGCAATCCCGCCCGACCATCCATCGCTCACCGACGGCTGGCACGATGTCGAGCGCGACGGCGAAAGGCTGTGGCGCTGGACGGACGGCGACGCCCAACTTCCGCTGCCGGCCGGCGCTCGCATGGTCGAAATCCACCTTGCGGGGTCCACCGAGTATCCGGTCGGGGCTCCCGCGAGCGTCCAGATCCTGGCGGCGTAGGAGAGCGGCCACTGAACCATCCGGCCCCCGCTGCGTCTCACCCCCGAGACCAACAGCGCCCGGAAAAACCCATGCTTCGCCCCCTCGCCGCCCTCGCCTGCCTGATCGGCTGTGCCTGGAGCGCCCACGCCGCCCCCGCGACGGACAGCCCGGCCGCCCAGGCCGAGGCGCAGCAGGCGCTGGATCGGCCGCCGATCGTGCTGCGCGGCCAACCGAAGCATGTGGACCACTCGGGGCGGCGGGTGCGGGGGAAAGCGAGCGTCTACCACCCGCGCTTCACCGGAAGGCGCATGGCGGACGAGAACCGCTACAACCCCAAGTCGAACGCGGCGGCGAGCAAGATCCTGCCGCTCGGCACCGACGCGCGCGTGACCAATCTCGACAACGGCAAAAGCGCCAACGTGAAGGTCGAGGATCGCGGCCCGTTCGTCGATGGGCGGGTGGTCGATCTCTCCTCGGCCACCGCCGCCGATCTCGGCATCACCCACAAGCAGGGCGTCGCCCCGGTCGAGGTCGCCCCCATCACCGTCCCGCAGTCCGACGGCAGCGTCAAAGCCGGCGCGGGCGCCGCGAAATAATACCAGCGGCCCGTGGCTCTGACCCTTCCTTGTCATGGTCGGCGAAGGCCGACCATCCACGACTTTCTCGCCGCGGCACTACGGCAGGGCGTGGATGCTCGGCCTTCGCCGAGCATGACGGAGGGGGTGGAAAGGTCATCACAGACGGCGTCTGGTATAAGCCGCGACAATCTCACGCCAGCCGCTTGCGCAGCTCCGCGCCCGCACCGCCATCGGCCGCGTTCATTTCCTGGCATAAGCCTCGTCCCTCGCCGCGTGACACGTCGCTGCGCGACGCCTGCACCAGCGCGGGCAGCGGACCGTGCAGCGCCTGCGACGGCGGAAAAACTCACTCGCGGCCGCCGAGATGCCGCAGCAGCACCACGGCACCCGGCATCTCCCCGCGCCGCTCCTCGAGCAGCGCCTCGCCGCCCACGGCGTAGACCGCGACGGCCGCGAGCAACTCCCGCAGCCGCCCCGGCGCGTTGGCGTCGAACGGCAGCACGCAGCCACCGGTGCGCCGCGCCAGATCGAGAAATATTTCTCCGTCGCGCCGCGCGTTCCAGTCGGCGACGTCGTGCAGCACGATCAGCTTGATCCCTCGCCGTCCCATGTCGTCGGCGAGCCGGCGACCCTGGGCGGGCGATTCCTCGAACACGTCGCCGATATACGTCACGACGCGCACCCCAGGCGCCGCCAGCGAGCGCGACAGGATCGGCAGCAGCCGCGTGTGCCCGGCCATGCAGGAGATCGCGGCGGCACGGTCGCGCAGCGCATTGGGGTCGGCGGTGAATCCGGTAAAAGTGTGCAAGCGGGAGCCGCCATGCACCGCGAGTGCGACGTCGAGCTCGCCCGGCAACGCCCGCACCAGCGCGTCCGTCACCTGCCGCGCCGCCGCCCAGGCGGGCTCGCGCGAGGCGGTGGCGTCGAAGCCGAACACCAATCTCGGCCGTCCGGTCCAAGCCGACACGCCGCCCTCGGTCGCCGCCGGGGAGTCGTGCGGCAGCAACCCGCCAACCACGCCCACCAGCGCCCGCAGCCGCGCGAGCACCGGCACCGCCGCGCGGGCCGGGACCGAAGGCGCCGCCGCGGGCTCGGGGTCGGGAACCAGCACGAAATTCGGCTTGTCGGCCATTGGATGGTCTCCTCCCGCGTCGGCCCGATGGTGTGACGCGCGGCTGCGCATCGGGCTGTCGCGCGAGACGGCGCCGGGCGCTACTTCGCCGCTTGCAGCACCCCGGCCGGCGCCGCGACCTCG
This sequence comes from uncultured Alphaproteobacteria bacterium, assembly GCA_963799825.1. Lineage (GTDB taxonomy): Bacteria > Pseudomonadota > Alphaproteobacteria > Acetobacterales > Acetobacteraceae > JAFKFI01. The sequence continues at coordinate 368,731 of CAWCYL010000003.1, read as the reverse complement.
CGCGTCACGAAATCGCCCGGCGCCACGATCTCGAGGATCACCACGTCGTCGCTGTGCGCCACCTCGGCGTGACGCACCAGCGGCGGCTGATACACCATCGAGCCCCGTTCCAGCCGCACGCGGCCGATGTCCTCGTACTCGAACTCCACCCAGCCATCGAGCACGTAGACGAACTGGAAGCCCAGATCATGCGTGTGCCACTGGCCGTGCGGATGCATCCCCGGCACCACCTTGACCATGTGCGCGCCGATGGCACCCTTGGTCGCGGCGTTCACCCCGAAATCGCGATACACGAAATACTCGCGCAAGCCCGGCTCGAACGCCGCGTCCTTCGCGTGCTGGACCACCGCACGGGGTTTGCTGACGTCGCCCATCGCCGTCGCGGTCGTCAGGCTCAGAATCTCCGAGATCGCCGCCGCAACGCAGCTCCCGGTGGCGCGGACCGTTCCACGAATAGATCACGCTGCCCGGCTCGACGCGCTGCAGCCCGATATCCTCGAATTCGACCTCGAGCCAGCCCTTCAGCACGTAGGTGATCGAGAAGGCGTAGTCATGGCGATGCCAGTCGTCCTGCGCCGGCGCATCGGGCACCGCGCGGATCACGCGGGCGACGAATTTTCCGCCGGTGACGTCTGCGATGCCGAGATCGCGGTAGGTGAACCCCGGCAGCTGGCCGGGCGTGAAGGCGTCATCCCTCAGATGCCGAACAAGCGTGCGCTGCATGGCTGATCCTCCGGTTTCCCGGTGATCATAGCCGGCCGCCCCTCCGCGAGCAAAACGTCCGGCGGCGGCCTCAGGCCGCCACCCGCTCGGCGCGGTGGTCCTTGATGTCGCGGAAGACGAGCGCCGGGTTGAGCTCCGCCGCGCGGCGCATCATGAAGGCGGAGGTCGCGAGGAACACCGGGTCGCCGTCCAGATCGTCGGCGATCGCGTTGCGGTTGTCCGCCACGAACCGGTCGAGCGCCGCGCGGTCCTCGCTCGACACCCAGCGCGCCAGCGAGAACGGCGATTCATCGAAGCCGATCGCCACGCCGTACTCGCCGGCCAGCCGCGCCTGCAGCACGTCGAGCTGCAACGTGCCGACCACGCCGACCAGCGGCGGCGCGCCGTCGCGCGGGCGGAACAGCTGGATCACGCCCTCCTCCGCCAGCTCCGCCAGCGCCTGGCGCAGCTTCTTCGCCTTCATCGCATCGTCGAGCCGCACCCGGCGCAGGATTTCAGGGGCGAAATAGGGCACGCCGACGAAGCTCAGCTCCTCGCCCTCGGTCAGCGTGTCGCCGATGCGCAAGGTGCCGTGGTTGGGGATGCCCACCACGTCGCCGGCGAACGCCTCGTCGGCGATCTCGCGCTCGCGGGCGAAGAAGAATTGCGGCGCGTGCAGCGGAATGAGTTTTCCCGTGCGCACCTGCCTGAGGCGCATCCCGCGCGTGAGCCGTCCCGAGCAGACGCGCGCGAAGGCGATGCGGTCGCGGTGGTTCGGGTCCATGTTCGCCTGGATCTTGAACACCAGCGCGGTGAGATTGGGCTCGGTCGCCTCCACGACGCGCGTGTCCGCCGGCTGCGCGCGCGGCCGCGGCCCGAACTCGGCCAGCGCGTCGAGCAGGTCAGTGACACCGATTTCGCGGATCGCGCTGCCGAAGAACACCGGCGTGAGATGCCCGGCGGCGAACGGTGCCACCTCGAACTCGGGCAGCGCCGCACGCACCAGATCCACCTCTTCGCCGAGCGCCTGCAAGCGCGGATCGGCTTGCGCCAATTCCTGCGTCAGACGGTACTCGCGCGAGCGCAGATCATAGGTGCCGACGAACTCAGCCGCGCGCCCGACCGGCCACGTCACCGGCGCCGTATCGAGCGCCAGGGCGGAGGAAATCTCGTCGAGCAATTCCAGCGGATCGCGACTCTCGCGGTCCATCTTGTTGATGAAGGTCAGGATCGGGATGTCGCGCAGCCGGCAGATCTCGAACAGTTTCCTGGTGCGTGCCTCGATACCCTTTGCGGCGTCGATCACCATCACCGCCGAATCCACCGCCGTCAGCGTGCGATAGGTGTCCTCGGAGAAATCCTCGTGGCCCGGCGTGTCGAGCAGGTTGAACACGCAGCCCTGATGCTCGAACGTCATCACCGAGGTGACGACCGAGATGCCGCGCTCGCGTTCGATGCCCATCCAGTCTGACCGCGTGCGCCGCCGCTCGCCTTTGGCGCGCACGTTGCCGGCGAGCTGGATCGCGCCGCCCGCGCGCAGCAGCCGCTCGGTCAGAGTGGTCTTGCCCGCGTCCGGGTGGGAGATGATCGCGAAGGTGCGGCGGCGGGCGATCTCCGCCGCTGGTTCAGATGTCATGTGTTCTCGATCAGAGCCAGTGAAAGCCGTGCGCCATCACGCCGAGAACGCCAGCGAAGCCAGCCAGCATGACCCCGAACAGCCCGCGGAAGTCGGTCCGAATGTCGCGCAGGTCGGCGCGCTGTTCGGCAGCAACCGCGTCCAAACGCCGCTCCAGCCGTTCGATCGCGGCGGCGGTGGTCTGCGCGATATGTTCCAGCACGGCGACCCGGGCTTCCATCCCTGAATTGTAGGGATGAAAGCCGCCCGGTTCAACCTGATCCGGCACGGCCGGAAGGAATCAGCGGGAATAGAACTCCACCACCAGGTTCGGCTCCATCTGCACCGGGTAGGGCACGTCGGTCAGCTTCGGGGCGCGGGCGAAGCGGCCCTTCATCGCGCGGTGGTCCACTTCCAGGTACTCCGGCACGTCGCGCTCCGGGCTCTGCGCGGCGTCCAGCACGACCGCAAGCTGCTTCGACTTCTCGCGCACCTCGATGCTGTCGTTGTCCTTCACCAGGTACGAGGGGATGTTCAGCCGCTTGCCGTTGACCAGCAGGTGTCCGTGCGAGACGAACTGGCGGGCGGCGAAGGGGGTGATGGCGAACTTCATGCGGTAGCACACCGCGTCCAGCCGGCGCTCCAGGATCTCGATGAGATTCTCGCTGGTGTCGCCCTTCCGGCGCACCGCTTCCTCATAGTACTTGCGAAACTGCTTCTCGCCGATATTGCCGTAGTAGCCCTTGAGCTTCTGCTTGGCCATCAGCTGCGTGCCGAAATCGGTCGCCTTCTTGCGCCGCTGGCCATGCTGGCCGGGTCCGTATTCCCGCTTGTTGATCGGCGACTTCGCCCGGCCCCAGAGATTCACCCCAAGTCGGCGGTTGATCTTGTAACTTGCTTTCGGCGCGCTTGGTCATGCGCGTGGCCCCTTCTTCTGTGCCGCACCCTTGATGGGATCGGGCTTGTTGCACCGGTAGGCCGCATTGGCTCGCGGCGGGCGCAGGCCAAAGCCTGTCCACGTTCCCGGCAGTGCGCGGCCTATAGGGGGGCGGCCCGGCGCTTGTCAAACCCGCTCCCCACCCCTACACGCGCCGCATGGTGCAGCGCGGCGACATTCTCTGGCTCGGCGTGGCGGGCGGCGTGGCCGGCGGGCTGGTCGGCGGCCTCATGCTCGGGATCGGCATGGATCTCATCATCAACGGCCAGCCGCTCGGCTGGCTCATCATGCTGCCGGGCGCTCCCGCCTCCGCCCTGCCCGGCTGGCTGATGGCGAAGCGGCTGGCCAGTCAGCTCCGCTAGCCAGGTCGCGGTTTCGCCCGGTCGATCGCCGCGCGAATGAACGCGCGCGCCTCGTCCGCATCGCCCCAGCCGTCCATCTTCACCCACTTGCCGGGCTCGAGATCCTTGTAGTGCGAGAAGAAGTGCTCGATCTGCTCGCGGGTGATGTCCGGCAGGTCCGTGTAGTTCGTCACCTTGAGATAGCGCTTCGTCAGATGCGGCGAGGGCACCGCGACGATCTTCTCGTCGCCGCCGCTGTCGTCCGTCATCTTCAGCACGCCGATCGGGCGGACGTTCATCACCGCGCCAGGAATGATCGGCCGGGTGTTCGCCACCAGCACGTCGATCGGGTCGCCGTCCTCCGACAGCGTGTGCGGCACGAAGCCGTAATTGCCGGGATAGCGCATCGGGGTGTGCAGGAAGCGATCGACGACGAGCGTGCCCGCCGCCTTGTCCATCTCGTATTTGATCGGCTCCCCGCCGATGCCGACCTCGATGACGACATTGACGTCCTCGGGCGGGTTCCTGCCGATCGCGATGGCGTCGAGGTTCATGGCTGCCTTCCGGAGTTCCGCATGTGCCGCACGCTCAGCCCTTCCGCTTCGCCAACCGCGCCGCGACGGCCGCCGCGACGATCGGCGAGCGGCGGCTTTTCGCCGAGGCGGCGTCAGCCTCGCTCGGGTCCATGTCGGCGTCGGCGATGCGGTTGATCGCCCGCTTCATGCCCTGGATCACCTCGGCGCTCGGGGCGTTGGCGATCAGCCCGGCGATCACGTCCACCCGCGCGTGCAGCGCGTCGAGGTCGGGGACGATCTCGTCGAGATAGCCGATCCGCAGCATCTCCTCGGCGTGCAGGGTCTCGCCGAGCAGGAACAGCCGCTTCGCCGCCCCCGGCCCCATCCGCGTCACGTAGCGGCGGATGCCGGATGCGTAATAGTGCAGCCCGATCTGCCCGGCGGGCATCATGATGCGCGTCTGCGCCACGCCGATGCGGAAGTCGCAGGCGAGTGCGAGATCGGTGCCGCCGCCATACACGCCGCCGTTCAGCGCGGCGATGGTCGGCGCCCGCATCGCCTCCACCCGATCGACCAAGGTGCCGAACGAGAAGCGATCGCTGACCGGCGCCGCACCCGACGCGCCCTTCGCCAAGGTGCCGAGGTCGTAGCCCGAGCAGAAGCTGCGGCCGTTGCCGGTGAGCACGACCACGCGCACCTCCGGATTGTCGTCGATCTCGGCCAGCGCATCTCCGAGCGCCGCCAGATCGGTCCCGTCCAGCCGGTTGTGCATCGCCGGACGGTTGAGGGTGACGGTTGCGCGACCGTTCGCGATCGCGACCAGCAGCGGGTTCTCGTCGGATGGCGGCTTGACGTTCATCGCAGCGCTCCCTCTCGTTCTCTTGCAGCGGGATATCAGGTCCGTTCCGGCTCCTCCACCCGCCCCAGCTGGCGTCGCCCATGCGCCAACTCGGTCACGATGCCGTGCAAGGTCCGCAGCTCCTGCGACGTAACCTCGCCGCGCTCGAACAGATGGCGGATGTTGCGCACCATTCCGGGCCGCTTGGGCAGGTTGCGCAGGAAGCCGCAGGCATCGAGCTCGTCCGTCAGGTGGCTAAGAAAATTCTCCAGCTCCGCCTTGGTCGCCACCCGCGTCTCGTTGGTCATCAAGGCGCGCGGTAGCGTCTCCTCGGCCGCCGTCCACCACTCGTAGGCCAGCACCATCACCGCCTGCCCGAGGTTGAGCGACATGAACTCGGGGTTCAGCGGAAAGCGCACCAGCGCGTCGGCCCGCGCCACGTCGTCATTGTCGAGCCCGGCGCGCTCGGGGCCGAACAGGATGCCCGCCTTGAGGTCGCGCGCGCACACCGCCCGCAGCTCGGCCGCGGCACCTCGCGCGGTGAGGATCGGCTTGATGATGTGGCGCGGTCGCGGACACGTCGCATAGACGTGGTGCAGGTCGGCGACGGCATCGGCGACGCTCGGATGCAGCGTGGCGGCATCAAGCAGCCGGTCAGCGCCGGAGGACATGCGCCACGCCTTCTCCTGCGGCCAGCCGTCGCGGGGTGTCACCAGCCGCAGGTGGAACAGCCCGCCATTGGCCATCGCCCGGGCCGCCGCGCCGATATTTTCCGCAAGCTGCGGGCGGACAAGGATCACCACCGGGCTGTTGCCGATGGGCGCGAGTTCCGCGCCGCCATCGCGGCCAGTCACCCGCACCCCCTCACCCAACCCTCTCCCAACCGTCATGGCCGGGCTTGACCCGACCATCTGTCGCGGCTCGAAAGTCGGCGCAAGTCGGCACCTTCGAGGCAGCCGCGCGCGATCGCCGGGTCATGCCCGGCGATGACGAGGAGCGAGCGATTATGCACCTCATTGCGCGTGCTTCTGCCCGCGCTTGGCCTGCCAACGGCGCATCTGCTTGATCTCCTGCTCCTGTGCGGCGACGACCGCGTGGGCGAGCCGGCGCATCTCGGGATCCTTGCCGTATTTCAGCTCGACCCGCGCCATCTCCACCGCCCCCTGATGGTGCGGGATCATGCCGGCGACGAAATCCGCGTCGGCATCGCCCGTGTACGGCACGTTCATCATCGCCGCGTGCATCTTCTCCATCGCCTCGCGCAATTCCCGATCCGCCGGGGACTGGTCGGCCGCAGTGGCCGGCTTGCCGTCGCCGTGCTGCATGGTCTGCGCGACGGCAGGCGCGGCCAGCAGGAGTGCCACGACAATGAGCGGAACTGATCGCATAAAAATCCTCCGGTTCAGGGTGCGCGCCGCCAGGTGGTTTTTCCTCCCGGCCCGTCCTCCAATACGATGCCCTGCGCGGCCAGCTCCGACCGGATGGCATCGGCCCGGACGAAATCGCGCCCTTGGCGGGCGGCAAGCCGCGCAGCGATCGCCTGCTCGATCTCCGCGCCGTCGGCGCCACCGCGAAACCACGCCGTCGGATCGGTGCCGAACAGCCCAAGCAGCAAGCCGGACGCGCGCAATCCCGCCACCGCGTCGGCATCGCCCGCCAGCGCAGCGTCAGCCAACACGTGCAGCGCCGAGATCGCCAGCGGCGTGTTCAGGTCGTCGGACAGCGCCCGCATCACCGGCTCTGGCACCGTCACAGCGGGGGCGCCCGGATGCCGCTCTAGTGCGCGATAAAATCGATCCAGCTCGCGGCGCGCCTCGGCCAGCGCGGCGTCGGAAAAATCCAGCTCGGCGCGGTACTGCGTGCGCAGCAGCAGCAGCCGCACCGCCTCGGCGGGGGCGCGCCCGAGCACGTCGCGAATGGTGAAGAAATTGCCGAGGCTCTTCGACATCTTCTCGCCGTTCACCAGCAGCATCCCGTTATGCAGCCAGGTCGCGGGCGAAATGGCTGCCGGGAAACGCGCACAGGCTCTGCGCCGCCTCGTTCTCGTGGTGCGGGAAGATCAGGTCGCGGCCGCCGCCGTGGATGTCGAAGGTCTCGCCGAGATAGCGCCAGGACATCGCCGAGCACTCGATATGCCAGCCCGGCCGCCCGCGTCCCCACGGACTGTCCCAGCCCGGCTGATCCGGCGTCGAGGGCTTCCACAGCACGAAATCCCCCGGCTCGCGCTTGTACGGCGCGACATCGACCCGCGCGCCGGCCAGCAGCTCGTCCGGGCTGCGCCCCGACAGCCGGCCGTATTCGGAAAAACTCGCCACCGCGAACAGCACGTGACCCTCGGCGGCGTAGGCGTTACCGGAGGCGATCAGCCGCTCGATGACCTCGATCATCTCCGGCACATGCCCGGTCGCGCGCGGCTCCACGTCCGGCGGCAGCACGCCGAGCTCGGCCATGTCGGCGTGGAAGTCGGCGGTGGTGCGCGCCGTGATCGCCGCGATCGGCTCGCCGCTCTCGGCGGCCCGCGCGTTGATCTTGTCGTCGATATCGGTGATGTTGCGCACGTAGGTGACGCGCGGATAGAGCGCCCGCAGCAGCCGGGCCAGCACGTCGAACACCACCATCGCCCGTGCGTTGCCGAGATGCGCCAAGTCGTACACCGTCGGCCCGCACACGTATATCCGCACATGGGAGGGGTCGAGCGGCGCGAACCGCTCCTTCCGGCGGGTCAGGCTGTTGGTGAGGAAAAGCTCTGGCATCGCTCCGACGTCCCTGGGCAAGCCCGCTTTCTCCGCCATGCCGCGCGCCAAATCAACTTGGCGCCGTGCCGGCCCGATTTCGCGGCCCCGAGGTGTTCCGCTAATCTGCGTCCAAAGCGAGGGAGAGCCGGGAATGCGCAACGCACCAATGGAAATCAAGCCGATCGCCGGCACGCTGGGCGCCGAGATCCGCGGGGTCTCCATCGCCGAGGAGCTGCCCGACGAGACCATCGCGGCGATCCGCCAGGCGCTGCTCGACCATCTCGTGATCTTCTTCCGCGACCAGGCTTCCCTCCCCAACGACCGCTTCCTCGCCTTCGCCAAGCGCTTCGGCCGCACCGTGGAATACCCCTTCGTCAAGGGGATCGAGGGTTTTCCGGAAATCATCACGGTTGCCAAGCTCGAGCACGAGAAGGTCAATTTCGGCGGCGTCTGGCACTCCGACACGACCTATCTGGAGGAACCCCCGCTCGGCACCCTGCTCGCCGCCCGCGAGCTGCCGCCCCATGGCGGCGACACGCTGTTCGCCAACCAGTATCTTGCCTACGAAACGCTCTCTCCCGCCATGCAGCACATGCTGGAGGGACTGCGCGGGGTGAGCGACTCCGGAAAAGCCGACGTCACCCGCACGCGCGAGGACCGGCTGAAATCCGACGGCACCGAGGCGGCGAAGCGCGCGCTGCACGCCGAGCACCCGGTGGTCCGCACCCACCCCGAGACCGGCCGCCGCGGCCTCTACGTCAACACCGCCCACACCACCCGCTTCGTCGACATGACGGAGGAGGAGAGCGCCGGCCTATTGGGCTTCCTGTTCGCCCACCAGACCCGCCCGGAGTTCACCTGCCGCTTTCGCTGGGCGCCCGGCTCCGTCGCCTTCTGGGACAATCGCTGCGCCCAGCACAACCCGATCAACGACTATCACGGCTTCCGACGCATCATGCACCGGATCACCCTGGCGGGGGATCGGCCGCATTGAGCAGCGCGCGGCTCGCGTCGCCCTCGCTGACCTAAGTCGTGGCCCGTCCCCCGCCGTTGACGCCCACCGTTACGCGGCGCATCGTTGCTGAGCACGAACGCTTGCGGGACAGATGCCATGGCACAAGTCACCGTCACCCTCCCGTCCGGAGCCGAGATCGAGGTTCAGTCGAGCCATGTGGCAACACCTCGCGGCGAGCGCGAGGCGGGCGCCCTCGACCGGCTTGCGGCGCAGGACTGGGGCAAGCTGATGGATCGCGTGGTCGAAATGTCGAACTCGGCCATCGGCAAGCTCCAAGGGGCGATCCCCGAGTGCAAGGAGCTCGCGGTCGAGTTCGGCGTCAGCCTCGGCGGTAAGACTGGCGTGGTGTTGGTGGAAGGCACCGTGACCGCCAATCTCAAAGTCACCGTCAAGCTGTAGGCGAGCACCGGCGTGGCTCTCGCGCACCACCCGGATGCGGTCGTCGGCTGGCTCGGCGTCGGCGAGAGCGACGACCTCGCGGGACACGCCTTCCTGATCGGAGGCCAGATCGCCCTCACCTGCGCCCATGTCGTACGCGATCACCTCGGCCTCGATCCCGCCGAACTCGCCGAGGCGCCGGCGCGACCTCTGTGCATTCGCCTGAGGAAGCTCGACCGGATCGTGACCGCCCGCGTCCTCGCCAAAGGCTGGTTTCCTCCCCGCGTTCCGGGAGCACCACGCAACTCGCGCCTGGTGGACATTGCCGTGCTGCGCCTCGACGAGGTTGTCGCGGACGTCACGCCGCCCAAGCTCGCGCCGCGCCCGCCGGAGGATGGTCATGCCGGCAAAGCCTATGGTGCCGAGGAGGGCTATCAGGAGGCGGGCCAGGAAGCCCTCGTTTCCTTCGGCGGCAATACCGATGCGTGGGGCAGGCATCCGCTCCGGGGCGATGCCGCCGGGTTTCCCGTGGCACCCGGCTTCTCGGGCGGCCCCGCCATGGATCGCACCGGCGCGATCGTCTGGGGCATGGTGACTACGGTGGACGCGCAGGGGCGCCGCGTGGCGCAGGCCATCGCGGCGGAGTATCTACAGCAGGCGCTGGAGCTGGCCGGAGTCGAGAGCGCGGTGCGCTTCGCCGACCGGGTGGATGAGCAGGCGGCGGAGGCATTGGCGGCGTCGTTGGCGGCGTTTGAAGCCAGGCTGGCCGAGGCGGAAGCAGCTCGCGCAACCTCTGACCGTCGCGCGGCAGAACTGGCCGAGGTCGTCGACGCCCTGAAGGCCGGCGCGCGCAACCCCGAGACAAGCGCGGAGGGAAGCGCTGCCTTGGCCGGCCTGGCAGCCAACGAGCCGGCAGCGGCAGCCGAATTCTTCCGTGAACAGATCCGCAAGGGCAAAGAGCTCTCGGACCAAGGCCGTCGCGATGCCGCGCTCGCAAGTCGTCAGCTCGGCCAACTGCTTTCACTGAGTAATGTCTCCGAAGCGGCGGCTGCCTTCCGCGAGGCCGTTGCGCTCGATCCCGCCGATCGCGATTCGTGGTTTTCACTTGGAGAGCAGGAGCGGACTCTCGGCTCACTAGACCGAGCGGCGGCCGCGTACGATCAAGCCAACGAGTTGCCCGCAGATGAGAACGATCCACTAACGATTTGGCCGCTGCTCCGCCTCGGCGACGTCCGCCGCGATCAGGGCGACCTCGCCGGCGCGCTCGACGCCTTCCAGAAGAGCCTCGACATCCGCCAGCCCCTCGCCGCGCGCGACCCCGATAATGCCGAATGGCTGCGCGATCTCTCGGTCAGCCACGAGAGGATCGGCGACGTCCGCCGCGATCAGGGCGACCTCGCCGGCGCGCTCGACGCCTTCCAGAAGGACCTCGACATCGCCCAACGCCTCGCCGCGCGCGATCCCGACAATGCCGGATGGCAGCGCGATCTCTCGGTCAGCCACAACAAGATCGGCGACGTCCGCCGCGACCAGGGCGACCTCGCCGGCGCGCTCGACGCCTTCCAGAAGGACCTCGACATCGCCCAGCGTTTCGCCGCGCGCGATCCCGACAATGCCGGATGGCAGCTCGATCTCTCGGTCAGCCACGAGAGAATCGGCGACGTCCGCCGCGATCAGGGCGACCTCGCCGGCGCGCTCGACGCCTTCCAGAAGAGCCTCGGCATCCGCCAGCGCCTCGCCGGGCGCGACCCCGATAATGCCGAATGGCTGCGCGATCTCTCGGTCAGCCACGACAAGATCGGCGACGTCCGACGCGATCAGGGCGACCGCGCCGGCGCGCTCGACGCCTTCCAGAAGAGCCTCGGCATCCGCCAGCCCCTCGCCGCGCGCGACCCCGCCAATGCCGGATGGCAGCGCGATCTCTCGGTCAGCCACGAGAAGATCGGCAATATCCGCCGCGACCAGGGCGACCTCGCCGGCGCGCTCAATTCTTACAAGAAGGCGGTGGCAATCAGCGAGCGGCTCGCCCGGCTCGATCCAACCAACGCGATTTGGCAGAAGGATGTAGAGGTGGACCGAGCCCGGATCGCCGGCATCAAAAAGCAGCAACGACGCTGAGCCTCAACTTCCCGCCACCGCCAACCGGTTCCCCACCCGCGCTCGCCCCATCAGCGGCAGCAGCTCGCGCAGCTCCGGCCCCTGCTCCTCGCCGGTGAGCGCCAGGCGCAGCGGGTGGAACAATCCCTTCCCCTTCCGCCCGGTCGCCTCACGCAACGCCTCGGTCCACACCTTCCACACCCCATTGTCCCAGGGCTCGGGCGGCAGCGTCTCCAGTGCGGCGCGGAAAAAATCCTGCTCGCCCTCGATCACCGGCGGCACGATGGTGCCGGCCACCACGTCCCACCAGCCGCGCGCCTCGCCCAGCAGGTCGAGGTTGCCGCGCACCGCCAGCCAGAATGCTTCCGTGGCTCCGGCGGGCAGCCGGTCCGCCACCGCTGCGAAGGGCAGCCCGTGCAGCACCCGGCGGTTCAGCGCGAGCAGCTGCACCGGGTCGAACCGGGCGGCCGAATGCGAGACATGCGACAGGTCGAAGCCCTCGGCCAGCGCCTCCATCGGCACCGGCGCGGGATCGTCGGATGAGCCGAGCCGCGCCAGATAGGCTGCCAGCGCCGTCGGCTCAATTCCGTCATGCCGCAGGCTGCGGAGCGACAGGCCATCAATCCGCTTCGACAATTTGCCGCCCTCCGCGCCGGTCAGCAGCGGCAGATGCGCGAACGCGGGCGCGCCCGCGCCGAGTGCGGAGAAAAGATCAATCTGCACGCCGGTATTGGTCACGTGGTCCTCGCCACGGATCAGGTGCGTGATCGCGGTCTCGATGTCGTCGACCACGCTGGTAAAAGTGTAGAGCGGCGTGCCGTCGGCGCGGATCAGCACCGGGTCCGACACCGACGGCAGTTTTACCTGTCGCCGTCCGAGCACCAGATCGTCCCAGCCGATCGTCGTCTCGGACAGCAGGAAACGCCAGTACGGCCGCTTGCCCCCGGCCTCCGCCGACGCGCGCTGCTCCGGCGTCAGCTTCAGCATCGCCCGGTCGTAGACCGGCGCGCGGCCGCGCCTGATGCGCATCTCCCGCTTGGCGCGCAGCTCCTCCTCGCTCTCGAAGCAGGGATAGAGCCGTCCGGCCTGCTTCAGCCGCTCCGCCGCCGCCGCGTATCGGTCCAGCCGGTCGGACTGGCGGAACTGCCCGTCCCAGCCGATACCGAGCCACAGCAGATCCTGCGCGATCGCCGCCGCGTGCTCCGGCCGGTTGCGTTCCTGGTCGGTATCGTCGAGCCGCAGCAGGAATTGCCCGCCATGCCGACGCGCGAACAGGAAGTTCGCGAGCGCGATCCGCGCGTTGCCGACGTGCAGCAGCCCGGTCGGGCTGGGCGCGAAACGGACTTTTGGAATTGTCATTCGTCGGGCTCGTCCTCGCCGATCCGGCGCGGGTCGAGGGCCCGCCAATCCCGCTCCTCCGCACTCGCCGGCCGATCGACGAAATCGCCGAGCTCCGTCGCGCTGCGCCAGCCGGCCTCGCCCGCATCGACCACCTCGGCGTCCTCGCCATAGGCGAACCACGCCTCCAGCACCTCCTTGGTGCTGACCCCCGGCACCCGGCAGCGCTCCACCGAATCCCGCACATAGGCCCGCGCGAATGCATTCGCGTGCATCAGCGTCGGAAACCCGCCGACCTCCTCGACGACGTTGTCCTGCGCGCCGCCCGAGAGATCGAGGATACGCACCCGCCACCCTTCCTCGGGCGCGAACAGGTCACTCATGCGGGGCCGCGTGCTCTAATCATCATCGCGGGAACCTAGGCGCCTGCCGCCCCCGGTTCAACGCGGCCTGTCATTTCCAAATCACCGGCACGCCATAGGAGCCAAAGGCGGCGTCCCTGGTGACGACGGCCGCTCCCTCTGACCGCGCTTGCGCGATCAGCATCCGGTCAAACGGATCGTTGTGGGAACCTTCCAGCATACCCGCAGCTTGGGCATGAGCGAAAGAGATCGGCAGTTCGGCAAAGCCTGATCGCGCCAGCCGCTGCGCGATGCCTTCGAGCAGCGGCCCGCTATCGGACCATCGGCCGGCACGGTGCTTGATCGCGATCTCCCAGATCGTCGCCGCACTGACTAGGACGCGCGTATCCCGAACGCCAATAATGCGGCGAACGTGCAACGGCAACCTGGCGTCCCGGCTCCACCACCAGAAGAGTGCGTGTGTATCGAGAAGGACCGTTATTCCCAGAGCTTCAACTCGTCTTCGGACAACGGATCGAAGAAATCGTCCGGAATATGGAGATGCTCGAGGCCGCCAGGCTGGCGTGCCTCCTTCTGCTCCACCGGGACCAGTCGCACCATCGGCTTGCCGGCGCGCGCGATCACGATGTCCTCGCCCGCGGCCGCCTGGTCGACGAGGCGCGAGAGATGCGTCTTCGCGTCGTATATGTTTACCGTCGTGGTCATCTGGCTAGACTAGATGGTCTGACCAACATCGTCAATCAAGCCGTCACTCGTCGTTCGGCGCTTGGTTCGTCCCGCGCTTGCGGGCGCCATTGCGCCGGACCAGGAACTCGCGGCCGACCTTCACCATCGCCCCGCACCGGCCCGGCGATGGCGCCGACCGGGGACCGTCCGCACCCCGGCCTTTGTCAGGAAGATCAGCGCGGGGCGAAGCGCCCGGGGTGGGCTAGAGAATGCTGACGAGGTAGTTGATCTCTCGCTGATAGCGTTGCGCCGACGAATTCACCTGCAGGCGCTTGCCTTCCACGTTATGAAAACTCCCAATCCCCGACCGCAACTATGCGTCTAACGCGACCTTCGTTGTCACTCTCGATAAAGCGGGGGAGCTGATCGAGAAAGGATATGCCATTCGCATGGCCGAACCCGGCGCTCGTCGGGGGGATTAATTATATCTATCCCGAGCACGTCGAGATCGTGCGGTCTTGATTATCCCGCTGAACGTCATCGTGAGGCTCGGTCCGCACCTCGCTTGCGCGCGCCGTTGCGTCGCAGGAGGAACTCGCGACCGACCTTCACCATTGGCACGCCATCGTAATCGACAATGTCGGCCGTGGCGTAGGTCTCCGCCCAGCTGTCGGGGACGAAGCTGCCGGTGCCCACCACGTCGATCGGCGCTTTCGCGTCGGCCATCACGCGGCACTTGTCGGTCCCGAAGCCGGACGAGACGACGATGCGCACGCGCACGAAGCCCGCCGCGTCCAGCGCCTCGCGCATCCGCCAGATCGAAGCAGCGGAAACACCGGTGCCCACCAGGTAGCGCAGCTCCGTATCGCTGCGATAGCGGCGGATCGCGCCGGGCGCGTGGCGCTCCAGCACGGCGTAGCTCTCCGCCGGGTCGAGCCCTTCGAGGAACCGCCCGCCATGCGTGTCGAGCCGGAACGCGAGTTCCCCGCGGGCGGCAAGCTCGGGAAAGCGGGCGCAGACCGCGAGGCCGTCCGACACCTCGCGGCCGAAATAATCCACCAGAACGGTCATCGGCTCGTCGGGGAAGGTCTCGCGGAACATCTCGGCCGCCCGCACCGTGGAGCCGGCGTAGCCGATCAGCGAGTGCGGCATGGTGCCAAGCCCGCGCGGCGCGCCGAACCAGTGCGCGGTGCCGTCATTGGCGTTGCCGACGAAGCCCCGCGCGCCCTCGTGCCGCGCCGCCGCGCTGCCGACCGAGGCGGCGTAGGCCATGATCTCCTGCATCTCCGCACCCGCGCAGTGCCGCGCCTCCATCGCCAGGAACGCGACCGAGGGCAGTGCCAGGCACATCTGATAGGCGTTGTGCGCCGCGACGCAGGCCGGCCCGAGCTTCTGCAGCAGGATCGTCTCGAGGTCCGACAACGCGGTAAAACTGCCGGCGATGTAGACGATCGGCTCGCCGGCACCGACCCAGGCGCCCTCGGGATACATCACGTCGAGCTCGAACCGCGTCCCGCGCGCGTCGGCGACCATCTCCAGCCAATCGAGCATCAGCCGCGGCGCCGAGATGACCGGGCGGCGCAGGAACACCGCGTAAGTGACGCGCTTGTCGCCGAACCGCGCCGCGATCGTCTTGGTGCGGTTGAAATAGGTATCCGTCCGCGCGGCGATGTCGGCCGCGAGGTCCGCCCGGCCGCCATCCGCCCCGCCGGCGTCCATCTTCGCCTGCCCTATTGCGCGGCGATGGCCGGCGTCTGGCCGAGCGGCTGGCGGCGCGCCTTCAGCTCCTCGGCGACCAGGAAGGCCAGCTCCAGCGATTGCTCGGCGTTCAGCCGGGGGTCGCAGAAGGTCTCGTAGCGCGACCCGAGATCCGCCTCGGTGAGCCGGTGGGCACCCCCGACGCACTCCGTCACGTTCTGCCCGGTCATCTCGACATGCACCCCGCCAGCCCAGGTGCCCTCCGCGGCGTGGGCGTCGAAAAATCCGCGCACCTCCTGCAGGATCGCGTCGAAGTTGCGGGTCTTGAGCTTGGCGGCGGTGGAGACCGTGTTGCCGTGCATCGGATCGCACAGCCACACCACGGATCGCCCCGAGCGATGCACCGCCCGCAGCAGCGGCGGCAGCTTCTTCTCCACCTTGTCCGCGCCCATGCGGCTGATCAGCGTGATCCGCCCCGGCTCGTCGTTCGGGTTCAGCGTCTCCAGCAGGCGCACCAGCTCGTCCGGGTCCATGCTCGGCCCGACCTTCATGCCGATCGGGTTGCGCACCCCGCGCAGGAACTCGACATGCGCACCGTCCGGCTGGCGCGTGCGGTCGCCGATCCAGAGGAAATGCGCCGAGCAGGCGTACCACTCGCCCGAGGTCGAATCCACGCGGGTCAGCGCCTGCTCGTAGGGCAGCAGCAGCGCCTCGTGGCTGGTGTAGAAATCGGTCTCGCGGATTTGCGGCGTGTTCATGCTGCTCATGCCGCAGGCGGCCATGAAGCCCAGCGTCTCGTCGATGCGGTGCGCGATGTCCTGGTAGCGCGCGGCCAGCGGCGAGCGGGCGGCGAACTCCAGGTTCCAGCGATGCACCTCGTGCAGGTCGGCATAGCCGCCGCCGGCGAAGGCGCGCAGCAGGTTCAGCGTGCCGGCGGACTGGAAATAGGCGAACTCCATGCGCTCGGGGTCGGGCACCCGCGCGGCCGGGGTGAACTCGGGCGCGTTGATGATGTCCCCGCGATAGCTCGGCAGCGTCTCCCCGCCGATCGTCTCGGTGTCCGAGCTGCGCGGCTTGGCGAACTGGCCGGCCATGCGGCCCATCTTCACCACCGGCACCGAGGCGCCGAAGGTCAGCACCACCGCCATCTGCAGCAGCACGCGGAAGGTGTCGCGGATGACGTTGGCGGTGAAATCGCCGAAACTCTCGGCGCAGTCGCCACCCTGCAGCACGAAGGCCTTCCCCTCCGACGCCAGCGCCAGCGCCGATTTCAGCCGCCGCGCCTCGCCGGCGAACACCAGAGGCGGATACTTTCCCAAGCGCGTCTCGACCGCGCCGAGCTTGTCGGCATCGGGATAGGCCGGCACCTGGCGGATCGGAAAGCCGCGCCAGGACTCCGGCGTCCAGCCGCGCGCACCCCGATTGTCGTTCCGCACATTGCCAGTCATCGCATTCCTCCTGCGCCGCCCCCAAGGGGAGGCGGCCGGGCCAGCGTGGCCCTCGCCAGCGTTGCCCTCGATCGGCGCTTATCCGCCGAAACCGCGCCAAAAGCTACTCGGCAGCCTCGCGCGGACGGCTGCTTGGACCTGACTTGCTACCCGCCGGCCACCCCCTGCGCCTCGACATAGAGAGCATAGACGGACTGGCTCGCGGTCATGAACAGCCGGTTCCGCTTGAGCCCGCCGAAGCACAGATTGGCGCAGCGCTCCGGCAGCAGGATGCGCCCGATCAGCGTCCCGTCCGGCGCGAACACGGCAACGCCGTCCTGCCCCTCCCCGCCGGAGAAGCCGCACCAGACGTTCCCTCCGGTGTCGCAGCGGATGCCGTCGGCGAAGCCCGGCGTCCCGTCGAAGAACACCCGCCCGTTGCCCACCGTCCGCCCGTCCTCGGCGACGTCGTAGACATGCGTGGTCTTGCGCCCGGAAGGCGTATCGACGACGTAGAGCTTCCTCTCGTCGGGCGAGAAGGCCAGCCCGTTCGGCCGCTCCATGTCGCCGACCGCGACGGTCATCTCCCCGGTCGCGCCGTCGATGCGGTAGACGCGGAACGGCAGTTCCTGCGGTGCCTTGTCGCCGAGATAGTTGCCGCGGATGCCGGCGCCGTTGTCGCTGAACCAGATCGAGCCGTCGGATTTGACGATCACGTCGTTGGCCCCGGTCAGCCGCGTGCCCTCAAACTGGTCCGCAAGCACCGTCACCCGGCCGTCGAGCTCGGTGCGGGTCAGCCGCCGCGTGCCCAGCTCGGCGGTGATCAGCCGACCCTGCCGGTCGCGCGTGTTGCCGTCGGGGTGCCCGGCCGGCTTGCGCAACAGCCCGACCGCGCCGGTCTCCTCGTCCCAGCGCATCAGCCGGTCGTTCGGGATGTCGCTGAACACCAGCTGGCGGAGGTCGCCGAACCACACCGGCCCCTCGGTGAAGCGGCAGCCGGTCGCGATCCGCTCGATCGCCGCATGGCCGAGCATGAGCGGCTCGAAGCGCGGATCGAGCGCCACGATGTCGGGATCGGGGTAGCGGATCGGTTCCGATCCGTTCCATCGTCCGCTCGTCATGACGCCTTCAGCACGCCGCGGCGGATCTGATCCTCCTCGATCGAACTCGAACAGCGCCTTGAAGTTGCCCTCGCCGAACCCCTCGTCGCCCTTCCGCTCGATGAACTCGAAGAAGATCGGCCCGATCACCGTCTGGGAGAAGCGTTGCAGCAGCACCTTGGTGGTCCCCCCTTCAACCACGCCCTCGCCGTCCAGCAGGATGCCGTCGGCAGCCAGCCGGTCGAGCGGCTCGCCGTGGCCCGGCAGGCGGGTGCCGAGCCGTTCGTAGTAGATGTCGTTCGGCGCCGGCATGAAGCCCAGCCCGCTGACCGTCAGTCGCTCGATCGTGTCGTAGAGCTGGCGCGAGCCCAGGGCGACGTGCTGGATGCCCTCGCCCTTGTAGTCGTGCAGATACTCCTCGATCTGCCCGGTCTCGCCAGCGTCCTCGTTGATCGGAATGCGGATCTTGCCGTCGGGGCTGGTCATCGCGCGCGAGTGCAGCCCGCTCGCCTTCCCCTCGATGTCGAAATAGCGGATCTGGCGGAAGTTGAAGAGTCGCGCGTAAAACTCCGCCCACTCGTCGAGCCGGCCGCGGCGGACGTTGTGGGTCAGGTGGTCGATGTAGTGCAGCCCCGCCCCCGCCGGATGCGGGTCGCGCTCCCCCGTCCAGACGAAATCGACGTCGTAGATCGAGCCTTTCGCGCCGTAGCGGTCCACCAGATAGATCTGCAGCCCGCCGATGCCCTCGATCGCCGGGATGTTGAGCTCCATCGGCCCGACCTGGGTGCGCGCGGGCTTGCCGCCGAGGCCGATCGCGCGCTCGTAGGCTTGGCGAGCATCGACCACCCGGAACGCCATCGCCGGCGCCGAGGGGCCGTGCTGCGCGGCGAAGCGGGCGGCGAAGGATTCCGGCTCGGCGTTGAGCACGAAGTTGATGCCGCCCTGCCGGTAGAGCGTCACGCGCTTGGCGCGGTGGCGGGCGACCGGCGCGAAGCCCATCGTCTTGAACAGCCGGTCGAGCTCATCGGGTTGCGGATGGCAGAACTCGACGAACTCGAACCCGTCGGTCCCCATCGGGTTGTCGCCCGAAATGACGGGCGGCGGCGCGTCGTGCGGAAACGGACCCATGATGCCCTCCTTCGCTACTCGGCGGCCTTCGCCGCGGGGTTACTCGGCGGCCTTCGCCGCGCCGGCGATCCGGCTGCGTGTCCGCATGGTGACATATTCCTCCGCTGCCGTCGGATGGATGCCGATGGTGCGGTCGAAATCCGCCTTGGTGGCGCCGCAGACCATCGCGATGGCGAGCCCCTGCATGATCTCCGGCGCGTCCTCGCCCAGCATATGCGCGCCGAGCACCACCTGGGTCTTCTGGTCCACCACCAGCTTCATCATGGTCCGCCGGTTGCGTCCGCTCATCGTGTGGCGCATCGGCGTGAAATGCGCGACGAACACGTCCACCGGCCCGCGCGTCGCGGCGACCTCCTCGGACAATCCGCAGGTGGCGATGGGCGGGGTCGAGAACACCGCGGTCGGCACGTTGTCGAGCGAGATGTGCCGCGGGTTGCGGCCAAACAGCGAGTCCGCCAGCGCGTGCCCCTCGGCGGTCGCCACCGGTGTCAGGTTCAGCCGATCGGTCACGTCGCCCATCGCGTAGATGTGGGGTGCGCTGGTGCGGAGCTGGGAATCGACGATCACCGCCCCCACCGGGTTCATCGCAACGCCCGCCCGCTCCAGCCCGAGCCCCTCGGTGTGCGGCTTGCGGCCGGTGGCGAAGAACACGAGGTCGGACTCGAGCGCGTGGCCGTTCGTCATCGTGATCCGTCGGGCCGTGCCGTCCGCGTCGATGCTGTGCGGCTGGCAGCCGGGATGCTGCGCGATGCCGTTCGCCTTCAGCGCCTCGGCCAGCCCCTCGCGCAGATCCTGGTCGAAGCCGCGCAGCGGCAGCGGCTGGCGGTAGACGAGGTCCACATGCGCGCCGAGGGCGGCGAAGATGCCGGCGAACTCGACGGCGATGTAGCCGCCGCCGACGATCGCGACACGCTTCGGCATGGTCTCCAGATAGAACGCGTCATCCGAGACGATGCCGAGCTCCGCGCCGTGAATCTCGGGACGCACCGGATGGCCGCCCGTGGCGACGACGATCCGCTCCGCGGTCACACGCTTCCCCGCCACCTCCAGCGTGTGCTGGTCGAGGAAGGTGGCGCGCGCCTCGAACACCGTGACGCCGGCGTTGTCGAGCAGCCGCCGATAGATCCCGTTCAGCCGGCCGATCTCGCGGTCCTTGGCGGCGATCAGCTTGGCCCAGTCGTGCGGACCTTTTTTTATCCGCCAGCCAAACCCGGCCGCGTCCTCGGCCCAGGCGCCGTACTCCCCCGCCTGCACCAGCAGCTTCTTCGGCACGCAGCCGACATTGACGCAGGTGCCGCCCCAGAACCGCTCCTCGGCGATCGCGACCTTGGCCCCGTGCGCGGCGGCAATGCGCGCGCACCGTACCCCGGCGGAGCCACCGCCGATCACGAACAGGTCGAACTCGTGTTTCATCTCACTCCCCTGCGCGCCCAACCCCTCACCCGGCCCTCTCCCACAAGGGGAGAGGGTGAAAAAAAGCCCTCTCCCCTTGTGGGAGAGGGTTGGGTGAGGGGTAACTTACGTCCCGATGCCGCCCAAAGTCAGATACTTGATCTCGAGATAATCCTCGATCCCGTATTTCGAGCCCTCGCGACCGAGGCCGGATTGCTTCATGCCGCCGAACGGCGCCACCTCAGTGGAGATAATCCCCTCGTTGGCGCCGACGATGCCGTATTCCAGCGCTTCCGCCACGCGGATGATCCGGCCGATGTCGCGCGAATAGAAATACGAGGCGAGGCCGAACTGGGTGTCGTTGGCCATGCGCACCGCCTCCTCCTCCGTCTTGAAGCGGAACAGCGGCGCCACCGGGCCGAACGTCTCCTCGTGCCAGATGTCGGACTTCTCCGAGACGTCGGCGAGGATGGTCGGCTCGAAGAAATTGCCGCCCAGCTTGTGCCGCTTGCCGCCGGTGACGATCTTCGCCCCCTTCGCCACCGCGTCGGCGATATGCGCCTCGACCTTCTTCACCGCGTCGGCGTTGATCAGCGGCCCCTGGGTGACGCCGTCCTCCATGCCGTTGCCGACCTTCATCGCCTCGACCGCGGCGCGCAGCTTGGTGGAGAACGCGTCGAACACGCCATCCTGCACGAGAATGCGGTTGGCGCACACGCAGGTCTGGCCGGTGTTGCGGTACTTGCTCGCCATCGCGCCCAGCACCGCGGCGTCGAGGTCCGCGTCGTCGAACACGATGAACGGCGCGTTGCCGCCGAGCTCCATGCTGGTCTTCTTGATGGTCGGCGCGCATTGCGCGAGCAGCTTGGCGCCGACCTCGGTGCTGCCGGTGAACGTCAGTTTTCTCACGAGAGGATTCGAGGTCAGCTCCCGCCCCGTCTCGCCCGACGGCCCGGTGATGACGTTGCACACGCCGGGCGGCATCCCGGCGCGCTCGGCGAGCACCGCCAGCGCGAGGGCGGAGAACGGCGTCTGGCTCGCCGGCCGGATCACCCCGGTGCAGCCCGCCGCCCAGCCCGGCCCGGCCTTGCGGGTAATCATCGCCGCCGGGAAATTCCACGGCGTGATCGCCGCGAACACGCCGATCGGCTCCTTCATCACCACGATCCGCCGCCCCTTGGCGTTTTGCGGGATGGTGTCGCCGTAGATCCGCTTGCCCTCCTCGGCGAACCACTCGATGAAGCTCGCGGCGTAGGCGATCTCACCTTTGCTCTCGGCCAGCGGCTTGCCCTGCTCGGCGGTCATGATCGCGGCGAGGTCGTCGGCGTTGGCCAGCATGAGATCGTTGAGCTTGCGCAGGATCGCCGCCCGCTCCTTGGCGAGCATGGCGCGCCAGGCGGGCCACGCCCGGTTCGCCGCCTCGATCGCCCGACGGGTCTCGGCAGCACCCAGCGCCGGCACCTCGCCGATCACCTCGCCGGTCGCCGGGTTCGGCACCGGGATCGTCTTGCCGCTATCGGCCTGCACCCATTTGCCGTCGATGCAGTTGGCCTGCCGGAACAGGCTCGGATCCTTCAGCGGCAGCGGGGCGGTCGGGTTCAGCATGGCCGTTCTCCTTCCGGTGCGATGCGGCGCCTGGCGGCGTCTCCGAGGCCAAAGATAGGCGGCGGCACCTCGGATGTCAGCCGCTCGGGCCCCTCGTGCGCATCGCGCATTTTCGAGAAATTACTCCAAATATCCACATGACGAGGATCGGCTGCCGTGCTGGACCCTGCCCAATCAACACGGGTCAGTTCCTTGACAGATCGTGCCGATACGAAAAACATGCTGTCGATCCGCGCACCGTGTCTTGCCACTCGATGGCTTGTTTCAGCGACCGGCCGGACCACGCTGCCCGGATTGCATCAAACGGGAGGAAGCGAATGGGAAATCTTGATCGCTCGGACAGCAGCCGGCGCCATGCGGGACCAACGGGGATTGCCGTGGCCGTGATGGTCGGCATGGCGGCCTGGACCGCCAGCCCGGACCACGCGCTCGCAGCGACGCCGAGCCCGTGCGCCCCGATGGGGGGGGCGAAGTTCATCTGCGGCGCCACCAACGTCGAGGACTGGGCGCCCGTCCCGGGCACCAAATGGGTGATCGGCGCCGATCTGGCGGCGGCGGGCAAGCAGGGCTACCTCCATCTGTTCGACACGAAGAACGACACGGTCACGGAGGTGCAGCCGAGCGACATCGCGATCAAGCCCGACAAGGAGCGCTACAAGGACTGCCCCGGCGCGCCCGACTGGAAGATTTTCGGGCCGCACGGCCTCGACCTCACCCGCGGCAACAGCCCCCACCGCACGCTCTACGCGGTCAATCACGGCGGGCGGGAGGGCGTCGAGGTGTTCGACGTCGATCTCTCGAAGGAGCAGCCCGCCTTCACCTGGGTCGGATGTGTCGTCGCACCCCCGAAATTCTGGCCCGACGCGGTGGCTTCCCTGCCGGACGGCAACATCGTCGTCACCAGCCTGTGGGATCCGACGGACCCGCATCGCGTGGACAAGCTCAGCAAGGGCGAGCCGGTCGGCGAACTCGGCGAATGGAGCCCGCAGAAGGGCTGGTCGCAAGTCCCCGGCACCGAAGGCATGTCCGGCCCTAACGGCGTCATCGTCTCGGCCGACGGCAAGGAAATCTATCTTGCGCTCTGGTCGGGCAAGCAGGTCGCGCGGATCAGCCACGGCACGACGCCCGTGCAGAAGAAGGCCGTGCCGACCGGCTTCCTGACGGACAACGTTCGCTGGTCGCCCGACGACTCCGCCATCTATGTCGGCGGGCAGGCCACGAGCGTGAAGCAGGTTCTCGAATGCTTCGAATCGGACGCCGTCAACTGCCCCAAGGTGCCGTTCCAGGTCGACAGCATGGACCCCAAGACGATGAAGCTGACAACCCTCGTCAAGGCCAACGTGTATGGCGAAATGGGCGCCGGCACCGGTGCCATCAAGGTCGGCGACGAGCTCTGGGTGAGCAGCTTCCGGGCCGACCGGATCGCCCGCTTCCCGTTCAGGTAACGTTTTCTAGCGTGCCACGGTCTCCGCCCGTCCAAGGGCGGAGACCAGCGCCACCAGCTCGCGATGCGCGTCGGTCCCCGGCTGCCACAGCTCGGCAACCGAATGCGTCTCGGCCAGCCGGCTCACTCGGACCAGCGCGCGCACCCGCTGTCGGCGGTTCAGTTTCAGCTTGTTTGAGCGATGCCTGAACAGGATGCGCACCAGCTCGCCGTCGCCGAACGCCGCGTTCAGCTCCGACGCCGCCGTGTAGATCAGGAACAGCACCAGGATCCAAAGCTGGATGAACAGGAACCGGTGCCAGGAGAATTGTTGCACCGTGAACGCTGCGAAATCCGAACACCTTGCCGGTTTCGACCGCGTAGTGGATCCAGGCCTCGAGCAGGCGGGCGACAAACACGAACGCCCAGTAGACAAACGTTTTGAACAGGATCGGCCGGATCAGCGGCGCGGTGTCGAACCGCCGCAGGAACGGCATCTTGTCGGCGACCAGCACCGCCTTGCCGACTACCAGCGCCGCCGTCGTGGCGACCAGGAAGCCGCTGAAATGGATGAAATACTGCGCCAGGACCAGATTCATCGACAGCACGATCAGATTGAATCCGATCGCGAAGAAGACCACCGCCGGCAGCGCGTGCCGCACTTCCTCGACCAGCCATTCCCGCACACGCGCGCCGCGGCCCCCGGTCAGGACCGCCTGATTGGCGTTCATGGATCCCTCCTCCGCCCGACTGGCGCCCATCCTGATCCACATCGCGAAGGCCTGCATCAAGCGATCTTGCGGGCGCGGGAGCCGAACCAGACGGAGGCGGGCACGATCAGGACCAGGATCCAGTGCGCCAGCGCGAGCCGATGAGCCGAACGCCAGCCCGGCTGAGACGAGAAACAGCGCGCTGCTCAGCAAGGGCGAGAGGATCATGTCCTGTCGCACGCTGATCCGCAGGTCCGGCGTCGCGAGATACGGCGCGCGCAGTCCATAGACGGACAGCCCAGCCGACAGCAGCAGGACGAGCGCCATGACGCCCGCGTAGACGACGGAAGACGCCCGGCCGGGATGCTCGCTGAGCACGCTGGTCGCGAACGGAACCAGGCAGAGGGTGAGCAGATAGAGCAGGTTCAGCCACAGCAATCCGCCATCGACCTGGCGGATGTAGCTGAACTTGCGATGATGCCCGAGCCAGCCCATCCCGATGACGAGAAAGGTGAAGACGAAGATCAGCAGCTTCGGCCCCATCGCCAGCAGCGCCGCCAGCAGCGCCGCGTCATCGCCTCCGCCGGCCCTGGGGGCAGCCGCAGATCGAGCACCAGGAGCGTGATGGCGACGGCGAACACGCCGTCGCTGAAGGCCATCAGCCGTTCCGGCTTGAAGAATTCGCGCGGTTCCGGCCCGGTCATTGCGCTATCGCGCGTTCGCCCGGCCGGCCGGCCGTAATGATGCTGCAGCCAGAGCAGCAGGAACCCGAACAGCGGAATGAGGATGTCGGTGTAGAAGATCACCCCGGCATTGCCCGCCGCGAAATTGTCCGCCGTTACCATCTGGCGGACGTGGCCGACCGCGGCGCCGAGGGTGAAGATGCTGGGAGCGATCACCGCGCCCAGCCGCAGATCGAAGCTGCCGAACGCGGCGAGGAAGCCGACCACCGCGAACCCGAGGCTCGCGGTGCCGACCTCGAACTGGAACGGACTGTCGGCCCAGCCGATGAACGCCGCCGACACCTCGCCGAAGAACACGTGGAAGACGAAGTTGACGAGGATACATCACGCCGATATTGAGGAGCACATACCAGGCCAGCAGCTTCTCGACGACCACCGCGCCGCCGACCGGCCGCGGTGCGCGCGGGATCGCGATGGCCGCGCCGATCAGCCCGATGACGAGGAAGGTCAGCGGGTAGTTCGATACGATAAAGGTTACGATCGCCCTGACCATCTTCCCGCCCATCGGCTCACGTTGGTCGAGCCGCTATGGGGGGCAGGATAAGCGGTTGGTAGCGGTCGCGGAACATCGCATCTCCGCGCTCCCGCAGCGCGGCGTCACGCACGGCCGGCGGAAGAACCCAGGCCCGCGCCGCCGCGCGGCTTTGCTCCTGCACCCAACCAGCCCTGGGCCTGCGCCTGTGAACATACGCATCGAGCGCGGAGGCGAGGCCGTCCGGGTTGCGGAGCACATCGGCCAGCACCAGGGCGTCTTCCATCGCCATGCAACCGCCCTCCCCCATGTGCGGCGGCCCGGCGTGGGCCGCATCCCCTATCAGGACCACGCGGCCGCGATACCATTCCTCGGGCTCCACCCATTCAAGCGGCCCGAAATGGAGTTGCTGATCGCTTTCCAGGGCGGCGAGGTAGGACGGAACGGGCTGCCCAAAATCCGCAAACCGATCACGCATCCGTTCGAGGCGTCCCGGCAACGGATCCTCGAAGCGTGGCGCATCGATCGCCCCAAAGCCGTACGTGCAACCCTCGCCCATCGGGACCAACCCGAAGAAGCAGCCCTCACCCAGAAGAACCATCATGTCGCGCAATCCTTGCGGGCGCCAAGGTATGATGCTCCTCCAGGCGACCTGTCCGGCATAGCTCGGAGAGTATGAGCCGATTGCAAGCTCGCGAACCGCCGAGTGGATGCCGTCGGCCCCCACCACGAGATCGTACTCGGCCGAGTCGCCGCCACTGAACCTGACCGATACCCCGGCGTCATTCTGGGTCAGGCCGACGAGCGCGACGCCCAAGCGATGGGACTGCGGCGGCGCCGGCGAGCAGCGCCTCCTGCAGCCGGACGCGTGTGATTCCCACGCAAGGGCCCACGTCCCGCCAAAGGTCTTCAAGATCCGTCTCGCAGAGCAAGCTCCCTCGCCGGTCATAGAAACCCCACCGGCGGATCACGGCGGCGGTCCGAGTGATCGCGTCTCCGACGCCGAGAGCCACAAGAACCCGCACGCCGTTCGCGGGAAGATTGATGCCTGCTCCGACCGCCGGCCAGGTCGTGCTGCGCTCGATGAGTTCCGGGGTCAGTCCTTGCTGGTGCAGGGCGATCGCGACCGAGAGGCCCGCGATCCCGCCTCCGACCACCAAAATCCGCTGAACGTCGCCCATATCGCCCCTCCCGCCTCTTCGAGCGGCCGGGATGCCGGGGGCGCGGGGATTTCTTCGCGCCGCCCCACGCTGGCAATACTCCTATCTGCGATGTTGCGACAGCCAAATCGTACGCCAGCGGCGTCCGACACCGCGCGTGAAGTCGCCATGTCAACGACGATCAACGAGCCGATGTTCCGGCCCTTCGACCTCGAGAACCGCTACTCCACCGTCACCGACTTCGCCAAATTGCGCGGCTGGTCCACGTCCGTGCCCTTCAGCACCGCGACGTGATACGCCAGCAGCTGCACCGGGATCGCATAGAGGATCGGCGCCACGAACGGGTCGACCGCCGGCAGCACGATGGTCTCGGCCGCGATGCCGCGTCAGCTTCGCCGCCCCCGCCTCGTCGCTGAGCACGATCACCTGGCCGCCGCGCGCCGCCGCTTCCTGCAGGTTGGACGCGGTCTTCTCGAACAGCGGACCCGAGGGAGCGATCGCGATCACCGGCACGGTGCGGTCGATCAGCGCGATCGGGCCGTGCTTCATCTCGCCCGCCGCGTAGCCCTCGGCGTGGATGTAGCTGATCTCCTTCAGCTTCAGCGCGCCCTCCATCGCGATCGGGAAGCAGTTGCCGCGGCCGAGATACAGCACGTCGCGCGCCTCGGCGACGCGTCGCGGCGATGCGCTGGATCGCCTCGTCGCGCTCCAGCACCTCGGCGGCGCGGCCCGGCACCTCCAGCAGCGCCGCGGTCATCGCCGCCTCCTGCTCGGCCGAGATCGCGCCGCGCGCGCGGCCGGCCGCCAGCGCGAGGCAGGCGAGCACGGCAAGCTGCGCGGTGAACGCCTTGGTGCTGGCGACGCCGATCTCCGGCCCGGCCACGGTCTCCAGCACCACGTCGCGACTCGCGCGCCATGCTGCTCTCCGGCACGTTGACCACCGAGAGGACGTGCTGGCCCTGCTCGCTTCATGTAGCGCAGCGCCGCCAGCGTGTCGGCGGTCTCGCCGGACTGGCTGACCAGCAGGCCGAGCCCGCCGCGCGCCAGCGGCGGCGTGCGGTAGCGGAACTCGCTCGCGACGTCGCCGTCGGCCGGGATGCGCGCCACCGCCTCGAACCACCAGCGCCCCACCATGCCCGGCGTAGAAGGCCGAGCCGCAGGCGCTGATGGTGATGCGCGAGCATCGCGGCGAGGTCGAACGGCAGCTCCGGCAGCGCGACGGCGCGCGTCGCCGGGCTGACCATCCGGTGCAGCGTGTCGCCGATCACCGCCGGATGCTCGTGCAGCTCCTTTTCCATGAAGTGGCGGAAATTGCCCTTGCCGATCGCCGCCCCGGTCAGCCGCGTGCAGCTTGACCTCGCGCTCGATCTCGGCTGCCGGTCGGCGTCGAAGAAGCGCGCGCCGTGCGCGGTCCACCACCGTCCAGTCGCCGTCGCTGCAGATAGGCGATCCGCCGGGTCAGCGGCGCCAGCGCCAGCGCGTCGGAGCCGACGAACATCTCGTCCTCGCCGAAGCCCGACCGCGAGCGGCGCGCCGTGCTGCGCGCCGACGATCAGCTCGGGATGGCCGGCGAAGATCATCGCCAGCGCGTAGGCGCCCTCCAGCCGCCGCAAGCGCCGCGCCGGCCGCCTGCGACCGGGTCCATGCCGCTGCTGCAGGTTGCAGATCGACCAGCTGGGCGACCGTCTCGGTGTCGGTCTCGGTGCTGAACTCCTGCCCCGCCGCCTCCAGCTCGGCGCGCAGCTCGGCGTGGTTCTCGATGATGCCGTTATGCACGATCGAGACGCGCGCGCGTGCCGTGCGGATGGGCGTTGTTCTCGGTCGGCGCGCCGTGCGTCGCCCAGCGGGTATGGCCGATGCCGGTCGCGCCGGGCAGCGGCGCGCGGTCCAGCGCCGACGGCCAGGTTGCCGAGCTTGCCCTCGGCGCGGCGGCGCTCGATGTGGCCGTTCACCAGGGTGGCGATGCCGGCGCTGTCGTAGCCGCGATATTCCAGCCGCCGCAGCGCCGTCCAGCAGCAACGGCGCCGCCGGCCGCACGCCGATCACGCCCACGATCCCGCACATCAGTTCTTCCTCCCGCGCCATCCTGGCCCGCTCGCGGAACGCCGCCGCGCCGCCCGGGCTTTTCCACCTGCCGCCCGCGCGCGATGCGCCAGCGCGTCGGGCGCCACGTCGCTCGTCACCACGCTGCCCGCCGCCACCATCGCGCCGTCGCCCACCGCGCACCGGCGCCACCAGCGCGGTGTCCGAGCCGATGAACGCGCCCTCGCCGATCACCGTGCGGTGCTTGGCGAAGCCATCGTAGTTGCAGGTGATCGTGCCGGCGCCGATATTGGTGCCGGCGCCGATCTCGGCATCGCCGAGATAGCTCAGGTGGTTGGCCTTGGCGCCGGCGCCGAGGCTGGCCGCCTTCAGCTCGACGAAATTGCCGACATGCGCGCCCGCGCCGAGCACGGTGCCCGGCCGCAGCCGCGCGAACGGGCCGACGATCGCGCCGGCGCCGACCGCGCAGCCCTCCAGATGGCTGAACGCGCGGATCTCGGCGCCCGCCGCCACCGCGCACGCCGGGGCCGAACACCACGTTCGGGCCGATCGTCACGTCCTGCGCCAGTTCCGTGTCGAAGCGACAGAGAAGACGCTGCCGGGGTCGATCATGCGTGACCCCCGCCTCCATCGCGGCGCGCGCGCAGCCGGCCCTGCAGCACCGCCTCCGCCTCGGCCAGCTCGACGCGCGAGTTGATGCCCGCGCAGCTCGTCGAACGGCGCCTCCAGCGCGGCCACCCGCTTGCCCTCGGCAGCGGCGAGCGCCACGACATCGGTGAGATAGTACTCGCGCCTTGGCGTTGTCGCCGCGCACGTTGCGCAGCCAGTGCGCCATGTCGGAGGCGGCGGCGCACAGCACGCCGGCGTTGCACAGCGTCTCCGGCCCGCTCCGCCGCCGCTGGCGTCGGCCCATTCGACGATGCGCTCGACATAGCCGTCCCGGCTCGATCACCCGGCCGTAGCGGCCGGGATCGGCGGGCGCATCGCCAGCAGGCTCAGCCCGGCATCGCCCGCCGCGCCGACGCTCGAGCAGCCGGCGCAGCGTCTCCGGCCGGATCAGCGGGTTGTCGGCGTACAGCACCGCCACTTCGCCCTCGCCGAACAGCGCGGCCGCCTGCAGCGCCGCGTGCGCGGTGCCGAGCCGCTCGCGCTGCACCACCGTCGCGTGCGGCGCCGCGGCCTCCGCCACCGCCTCCATGCCGGGACCGACCACCACCACGATCCGGTCGAACACCGCCTCGCAGCTGGCCAGCAGATGGCGCAGCATCGGCCGGCCCGCGATCGGGTGCAGCGTCTTGGGCAGCGTCGAGCGCATCCGCGTGCCAAGCCCGGCGGCCAGGATGATCGCGGTCGCCTGCATCGTGCCTGTCGCCTCCATCGTCATCCAATGCTCCCCTGCCGGGCGCCGCGTAGCGGCGGGCGCCGCGTGTGTCAAAGCTAACCCACAATCCTTTCCGTCACTTACCATTTCGGAGTGCAACAGGGTGACCGGAACGCTGCTGCTGGACCTCGACGGCACCCTGGTCGACTCCGTCCCGGACCTCGCGGCGGCGCTGAACCGGCTGATGGCCGCGCGCGGGCTGGCCGCGCTTCTCGGACGCGGAGACCGCCACGATGGTCGGCGACGGCGCCCGCGGCTGGTTGAACGCGCCTTCGCGGCCCGCGGGCGGGTCGCCGACGAGGCGGCGATCGAGACCTTCATGGCCGACTACGCTTCGCATCTGGTCGCTGCCACCCGGCCTACCCCGATGTCGAGAGCACGCTCCGGGCGATGACCGAGGCCGGCTGGCGGCTGGCGGTCTGCACCAACAAGCCGGAGGCGATGGCCCGCGCCCTGCTCGCCGCTCTCGGCCTCGCCGACCTGTTCCGCGCGATCGGCGGCGGCGACAGCTTTCCCGCTCCGCAAGCCCGATCCGGCGCATCTGCTCGCCACCTTGCGGGCGGCCGGCGGCACGCCCGACCGGGCGGTGATGGCAGGCGACCACGCCAACGACGTGCTGGCCGCGACTGGTGCCGGCCTGCCCTGCATCTTCGCCGGCTGGGGCTATGGCCCGCCGGCGATGGCGCGAGGCGCCGCGGCAATCGCCGAGCGGTTCGCCGATCTGCCGCCGATCGCCACGCGCCTGCTCTCCCGCTGACCCTATCTGTAGCGAGATCATCGGCTCCGGCCCACATTGCTCGAACGAAAGTGTATCCGATAGCCGGGATGCATCGTATGCTTCCGGATTGTCGGGGGACCGTCTCGGAACAGCGAAACCCATTCAACTGAAACGCGGATTCCGTCTCACCGGGACGCCTCGATGAGGTAGACGCAAGTGAAGCGGGCCGCGCGAGCATTCCCGCAGGCCGGAGTCGCTCCGGCGCTTCGTGTTCCGTAGTCTGGGAGGAACCGCTGTGTTTGCTCCGAAGGTCGCCAGGCCACAGACGAAATCGGCCGCCGCTAGTTCGACGAGCAATCTAGCCCACCAGCGCCTGGCATTTGTGGCGCACCGACGTGGCTACAGCTCGACCGAGCAGGCGCTCTTTCTCCAGCGCCGCATCGGCAATCAAGCGACGCTACGCTATTTGACAGACCGGCTTTCAAACTCGACCAAGCAGATTGAACAACACGGACCAGAAGCTAGACAGGCCGCTCGGGGGGAAGCGCCAAGCCCATCATGGGATTTCAGCAAGATCGCGATCTTGCCGCCGGACCGGCCGAACCAACCTCAAGCACTGTTAGCGTTTCCGAGACCGTCGCTGCCAATTATCATACAGCCGAAGCTCGCGATCGGACGAGTTGACGATCCTCTTGAGCGTCAGGCAGACCGCATCGCCGACCAAGTGATGCGCATGCCGGATCCCGATCTCTCCATCACCAGGGCGCCCCCCCAGCTAAGCCGAAAATGCAGTGTCTGCGAGGAAGAGGAAGGGGCGCTTCAAGCAAAACCAGCCGGGTTACCTAAAGTCCCCGCTCGGGAAGCGCCCCACATCGTGCATGAGGTCCTCCACTCGCCTGGGCAGCCGATCGACACGCCCACTCGTATTTTTATGGAGCATCGCATCGGGCGTGATTTTACTGGCGTCCGCGTGCATAACGATGCCCGGCGCCGCGTCGTCAGCACGCGCCATTAATGCGCGTGCCTATACACTGGGCAACGACGTGATATTCGGGGCGGGGCAATATTCACCTAATTCGAGCGAAGGAAGGCACTTGCTGGCGCACGAATTAACGCATGTGATTCAGCAGAGTAGCAAGACCGCCCAGAAACCAATCTTAAGTGATGCTCAAGACCCTTACCAGCAACATAAGTTACGGTCTGTTTTTGATGCTGTAGCCAACCTAAGCGCTGAGGAGAGCTTTGGATATTCAACCTCGATAGACAAAAACCTGAAGACCCAGAGTGAGATATCGCGCCCTATCAAGGCCTCTGACGATTCCTTTGGAGTAATATTCAGGAGTGAAAGCGTTCATCCGGAAGAACAATACTGTCAAGACCTTTCGCAGGATGAGACAGCTTCGTGCGGCGCAATAATACAGTGCATAGAGGATATGATTGAGGCTCTGGCCGGCCGTTTCTCACAACTTGCCGGGGATCCTGGACATCTGCAGCGCATCCAGATCGTCCAATCAATTTTAGGAGCCGTTATGACTTTGGCTGCAATAGCCTGCAAGAATGGCGAATTTGATAAGGAGTTGGAGGATGAGGCAAAGAAGTGGAGGAATAAGAATCCGGATCAGAAGACCGAGCCCGTTACTGACGAGCAGAAGAAGATTTTGAGAGAGAGACTCCCTACAGTACCAGAGTGGGTTTGGGTAGCCGTTGGCGCTGTTGTTGTTGGTTTGATCATTGCCTGTTTTGCTACAGGAGTTTGCGAAGCCGGCGCAATCGTAGCCGCGATCGTCGCTGCGGTAGGCACGGCAGGCGAGTTCATTGCTGGGATCATCATCGCTGCAATGCGTCTTGCAGGGCTGTTGGGAGCCCCAGGGTAGCGTAATCGACACTCGAGGCCTCGTCGAATGCAGGACCGCCCGGTCAATGCAACCGATGTAGATCATGCAGTTCCAGAGAGGCATTCTCGACGCCGCCCACGTCTTGGAGCCGCCATGCCGGCTCCAGGCGTCACGGAATGTGGGTCGACGCCGATGATCTCGCGCCCGTCTCACAGAATGTGGGTTCCGTCGCAGATAATGTGGGCCGATAGGCTGCCCCAGTCTCAGCTATTCTGAGCTGAAGCGCACCATTATCTCGCGCCGAAGCTCCGATGATCTCGGTTCGCTACAGCTACAGGCCCGGTGTTGCCGCCGAGCACGATGAAGCCGAGCCAGACGCTGGCGGCGAACAGCGCGATCAGGCCGGTGGCGCTCACTTCGGCGGGTGTTCCGTCTGGGCGCGCCGGCATGGCCTTCACCTTGGTGAAGAGCAGCAGCAGCGCCATCATCAGGGCGGCGGTGATGGCGAGCGTCATGTCGCGCCCCGGCAGCAACTCGGCCGCGACGACGACGACGGTGCTGCCGATCGCGACTGGCAGGACCACGCGCGCCGCCGCGTGCCAGTCCAGCACCGTTCCCGTGTGGGATTTCAGCATCGCCAGCAGCGAGCCGAACAGCACGGAGAGCCGGTTCGTCGCGTTCACCGCCAGGCAGATGAACAGCAGCACCGGCAGCGAGATCGCCGAGCCCGACGAGGCGAGCGTGTTGATCAGGCCTTCGGTTCGCCCCCGCGTCGAGCCAGGGCGCGCTGCCGGCTCGTCAGCGTCGTGACGGATGGCCCGGCCCCGTTCCGGCTTCGGTCAGGTACATCGTCGCAGGTCCGAACCAGCGTGTCTCGAAATCAATCCGCACCGGGATCGGCGGCGCGCCCGGCGCGAGCTGGGCCAGCCACGCGGAGCCGTGCTGCGGGCGGCGCAGCGCCGTCTGATCGCCATTGCGGAGAAACCCCGCGAGCAGCCGCCCCTCGAAATCGCAGCGCAGCGCGCGCCCGGTGAAGATCGAGCGAGTGCTCGGCGGCAGCACCTCCTCGCCGACCGTGCGGGCCGCGACATCCACCGCGCGCCGTCCATCGAACGTGGTCGCTTCGGCCTCGCACCGTCCGGTGCGCGCCACCCGCCGGATCAGCATTGCGATGGCGCTCAGCGTATCCACCGAATTCGCCTGCAGCGCCGTCGGCACCGGCTCGCGCTCCGCGTCATTGGGCGGCACCAGGCTGCGCACCAGCGGCCGCCCCGCCGCGTAGTCGATGAGGGTCTGCCGCGCCCGGCCGCCCCATACCCCATCGCCGGCAAAGCGTTGCGGCGCCGGGCGGTCGCCCTCCCACGATCCCTCGACATCGGATTGCTGATGTCCCCGATAGAACCAGCCGACCAGCCCGGTGGTGCGGAACGCCAGCTCGATGCGGTAGTCGCTCGGGCCAATCGCGAAACCGGTGTTCAGCACCGCCACCGGCACGCCCACCGCGTAGACGTCGTAGCCCGCGTGCTGCTCCGGGACCGGCTGCGCGTGCGCGCCCGTGAGCCACAGCAGACCGAGCAGGAGCGGCAGACAGGCTCGCATCCCCCAGTGTCCCGCCGCGCCGCCATCCACGCAATCACTTCCTCCCCGCCTGGGCGACCCGCGCGAAAACGCGGGACTTGCACGGCCGAGCCCAAACTCCTAGGAAGCGCCGAGATGGTGGCCCGGGTGCGTAGCTCAGCGGGAGAGCATCGCCTTCACACGGCGGGGGTCACAGGTTCAATCCCTGTCGCACCCACCATCTTTTCAAAGAGTTAGCATTGCCTATCGTATGGGCGCTGTCAGGTTGATGCCCGGTATGACGGCCGCGTGCCGGTCGTCCATGCCCTGGGGCGAGGAGCCGTAGGGATAGCCCTGGCCGATGTATTCGTTGGTAAGGTGGAATACCGTGGGAGCAAGGTGCGGCCTGCGGTTCTCCGGTTCGACCGGGGGGCTGATGTCCGGGTTGGGCACCGGGGCCGGCGCGAAGGACGTGACCTCGCTCCGGCTCGACGGAGCCGCCGTGGTCGGCGGTTGCACGCGGGCCGCGCGGTGGGCTGGGTGATGGGTCTGCTTGCCGGTTTTGGGCGAATGGCTCGCGGCGTCGGCTGGCTCCGTGGCGACCAGCAGGAACAGCGGCGCGGCGACGGCGAGACCGAGGATCGACCGGTTCATCTTGGATGCTCCAACCCGATCTGAACTCCGTGGAGATTGGGCTCGTTCGAGCAATGCCGGAGTAACGTTCCGAGGAGCGGCCTACTCTTTCCGCCCTCGCGACGCCTGGATTTTGCAGACCCCCTGCACCCGGTGCAGCATGGCGGACACCGCAAGGGAGCATCCGATGCCGATCGAGGTTCGCGAGCACGGGCCGCATATCGCGGTCGTGACGATCGACAACCAGCCGCGCCGCAACGCCATGTCGCGGGCGATGCTGGGCGAGATCGCGGCGCTGTGGGACCGGCTCGAAACGTCGAACTGCCGTTGCGTGGTGATCACCGGCGCGGGCGACCGCGCGTTCACCTCGGGCGCCGATGTCTCGGGCGATCTCAGCGCGGGCGAGGAGATGGTGCGCATGGTCAACCGCGCGCTGCTCAAGAACTCGACCTTCTCCCGCCCGATCGTCGCCGCCGTCAACGGCGACTGCATCGCGGGAGGCGTGGAACTGCTGCTCTCGACCGACATCCGCGCCGCCGTCCCAGGCGCGCGGTTCGGGCTCACCGAGGTGAAATGGTCGATCTATCCGTTCGGCGGTGCCACGGTGAAGCTGATCCACCAGATCGGCTACGTCCACGCGATGGACCTGCTGCTCACCGGCAAGCTGATCGACGCGCAGGCAGCCGAGCGGATCGGGCTGGTGAACCTGGTCCTGCCGCCCGACCGGCTGATGCCGTGGGCGATCGGGACGGCGGAGGCGATCGCGGCGAACAGCCCGTCGGCGGTGCAGGCGGTCAAGCAGCAGATCAGCGCCAGCATCGCCGACTACGCGCAAAGCCGCGAGGCGCTCGACCAGGCGCTCGGCGACCGCGTGCGCGCCAGCCCGCATTTCAAGGAGGGCATCGCCGCCTTCCGCGAGAAGCGGCGGCCCAACTATTCCTAAGCCGATATTGCGCCCAGACTGGGCGCTCAGACTGGCATCCACAACCCATCAGGAGACGCAGCATGGAGAAGCGGAAGCTCGGCAACTCGGGGATCGAGATCGCGCCGCTGGCGTTCGGCGGCAACGTGTTCGGCTGGACCGCCGACGAGGCGACCTCGTTCGCCCTGCTCGATACGTTCGTCGCCGGCGGCTTCAATTTCATCGACACCGCGGACGTCTATTCGCGCTGGCATCCCGGCAACCAGGGCGGCGAGAGCGAGACCATCATTGGCAAGTGGCTGAAGAGAAGCGGCGGGCGCGACAAGGTGGTGATCGGCACCAAGGTCGGCATCGAGATGGGGCCGGGACAGAAGGGGCTGTCGAGCGCCTACATCACCAGGGAGGTCGAGGCGTCGCTCAAGCGGCTGCAGACCGATTACATCGACCTCTATATGTCCCACCGCGACGATCCCGAGACGCCGCTGGTCGAGACGCTGGAGACCTTCGCGGGGCTCATCAAGGCGGGCAAGGTGCGCGCGATCGGCGCGTCCAACTACACCGCCGAACGGCTCAAGGAGGCGCTGGATACCAGCGCCAGGCATGGCCTGCCCCGCTACGAGAGCCTGCAGCCGATGTACAGCATCGCCGAGCGTGGCGAGTTCGAGGGCTATCTCGAGACGCTATGCCAGCGCGAGAACATCGGCGTCATCAGCTACTATTCGCTGGCCAGCGGCTTTCTCACCGGCAAGTACCGCTCGAAGGCCGACACTGCCAACCGCGCGCGCGGCTCGCGGGTGGAGAAATACCTCGACGAGCGCGGCAGTCGCATCCTCGCCGCACTCGATGAGGTGGCGTCGCGCTATTCCGCCAAGCCGAGCCAGGTAGCCCTCGCCTGGCTCATCGCCCGCCCGAGCGTCACCGCGCCGATCGCCAGCGCCACGAGCCTCGACCAGCTCCACGAGATCATGAAGGCGCCGGAGATCAAGCTGGACAGGGACGCGATCGAGCGGATCGACGCCGCCAGCCGGTAGGCCGCCGCGCCATGACGCTGCCGCCGGTCGATCCCCTGCTGGCGGCGGGCGTCGTTCTCTCGACGATGGCCACGGACGCCGTGTACGTGCTGTTCAACGCGGCCGTCTCGGCGCGTCGGCGGCTGAGTGCGGCGACCTGGAGCAGCACCTGGTATCTGCTGAGCGCGTTCGCCGTCATCAGCTACACGCAATCGTGGATCTACGTCCTGTTCGCCGCCGCGGGGTCGTGGCTCGGCGCGTTCCTGTCGATGACCTGGCTCAGGAACCGCTAGCTGGCGAATACGGCACCCCGGCCTCGCCGAGATCCCACCACAGCCCGGCGAACGCGGCGATCCCCTCGCGCCCGACGCTGGCGAGCAGATGCTCGTCCGGGCCGTGCTGCTTGCAACCGTTGTAGCTGTGCGGCACCCACACCAGCGGCACGCCGAGATGATCCACGAACACGTCCCCCGGCAGCCCGCCCGAGGCGTTCGGGATCACCTGCACGTGCTTACCGAGCGTGCGCTCCATGCTCGCCACGCTCCAGCCCACCCAGGGATGCGCCGGATCGGTGCGGCTCGCCGCCATCCCCACGCCGGCATTCTCGATCCGCACCTGCTGGAAGCCCTGCTCGTCGAGATGGCGGCGCAGGGCCGCCTCGAAGCCGGCGGGATCGGTGTCCACGGTGTAACGGATATGGCAGCGGGCGCGTGCATTCGGCGCGACGGCGTTAACGGGATTTTCCGGCCGTCCCGACAGCATCGAGAGGACGATAAAACTGTTCCAGCCGTAGATCTTCTCCGCCGCCGTCAGACCCGGCTCGCCCCAGTCCGGGTCGATCGTCGCCGCTTGCCCGCCGCCGCCCACCGGGCAGCCGGCCAGCACCGTGCGCACGCTGGCCGGCACGCCGTTGCGCGGCAGCCAGTCGCGCACCAGGATTTTCCCCCGCTGGTCGCAGATCGAACCGATGGCGTGCGCCAGCACGATCGCCGGGTCGGCCGTGAGCCCGCCCCAATGGCCGGAATGCACCCCGCCCGGCCGCAGGTCGAGTGCCAGGTCAAAGACAAAAATCCCGCGCGTGCCCGTCGCGATGGTCGGCACCTCGGGCATCACGCGCGGCCCGTCGCTGGCGATCAGCACGTCGGCGGCGAGTTTTTCCCCATGCGTCGCGACGAATTCGCGCAGGCCGGCGGAACCGCGCTCCTCCGCCGTCTCCAGCACCAGTTTGATATTGAACCCGAGCCGGCCGCCGCGCTCGTCGAGCACCGCTTCCAACGCGGCAAAATTGACCGCGTGCTGGCCCTTGTTGTCGGCCGTGCCTCGCCCGTACCAGAAATCGCCTTCTGGCGTGAGCGCCCACGGATCGAGGCCGGCGCGCCACTGATCCTCGAGCCCGCGCACCGTGTCGCCGTGGCCGTACGTCAGAACCGTCGGCCGCGCGAGATCCTCGATCCGCTCGGCGGTCAGGATGGGTCCGAAGCCCGCACGCGGATTGTCGTGCACGGCGACGGCGAAGCCGAGGCGTTCGAGCCACGGCCGGATCGCCTGTTCCAGATAGCGCCGCAGATCGCCGTCATGGCCTGGGTCTTGCGACGTGCTCGGGATCGCCACCAACGCCGCGAGCCGATCGCGGAAGCCATCGTCGAAAAAGCCGAGCGCGCGAGCGACCGCGCCTTCCCTGGAAGCCATCCGTCACCTCCACGCAAAGAGGCCAAGCATTGCGGAGAAGGCCCGGCAAGTCGAGCTTCCCGGCCGATCGTCGAAGGCGCGACTGTCTGATTGCGGCCCCCAAGACAATCGGCCGCTTGTCAATAGGGCCAAATCGAGCCAAGCTTGGCGCGCGATCCTCGGTCACGCGGGGATGCCGGTCCAGGCGACGAACGCGCCGGCCGATTTTCCGAAAGCTGCCGGCAGCCGCGGTCAACCTCTATGCGACTGGAGCCCGGCTGTTTCATCGCCCCGCATCATCACCCGACGCTATTTGGCCATCCGGCGCGATAGACGGGCATGGCCGGCAGAGCTCCGATAAGACGGGAGATTGTTCTCCTTACGGAAGAAAAGGAAGAAAGCGGTCAAACAGTCCGCGGAACAGGGAAGGTCACGTCATGTCACAAGCCGGATCTCTGTCGGTCCCTTTGTCCGATTCCGAGCATAGCGCGCAACTGCGCAAGGCGGTGATCGCCAGCACCGTCGGCACGACGATCGAGTGGTACGACTTCCTCCTCTACAGCGTCGTCACCGGCTTGGTCTTCGGCAAGCTCTTCTTTCCCAAATCCGACCCTCTGATGGGCGTGCTCGAAGCATTCGCCATCTATACCGTCGGCTTTATCGCCCGCCCCATCGGCGCCGCGATCTTCGGTCATTTCGGCGACCGCATCGGGCGCAAGGCGGCGCTGATCGCAACCCTCCTCATCACGGGGCTTGCGACCTTCGCCGTGGGCTTTGTCCCCGGCTACGCGACCATCGGCATCTGGGGCGCGGTGATCCTGACCATCATCCGCTTCATCCAGGGAATCGGCGTCGGCGGCGAGTGGGGCGGCTCGGTTCTCTTGGCGATGGAGTGGGCGCGCACCAACAAGCACCGCGGCTTCATCGCGTCCTGGCCGCAATTCGGCGGCCCCGCGGGGCTGCTGCTCGCCAATGTCGCGGTGTTCGTGTTCAGCGCGATCTCCGGCGACCAGTTTCTGGTCTGGGGCTGGCGTATCCCGTTCATGCTCAGCATCGTCATGGTCGGGATCGGGCTCTACATCCGGCTCGGCATTCTCGAGACGCCCGTGTTCCGGCGGCTGGTCGATGAGGAACGCATCGAGCGCGCGCCGGTCCTCGAAGTTTTCAAGCGCCAGCCTAGGGAGATCGTCCTGGTGGCGTTCGCGCGCATGGCCGAGCAGGCGCCCGCCTATATCTACCTGGCGTTCGTTTTCGCCTACGGGACACAGGTGTTGCACGCGCCCCGCGACTTCCTGCTGCAGTCGCTGATCGTCGCCGGATTGGTATCGTTTATCACCATTCCGCTTGCCGGGCATCTGTCGGACCGGTTCGGCCGCAAGCGCATCTATCTGATCGGATCAGTGGCGACCGGGATATTCGGCTTCATCTACTTCGCCATGCTCAACACGGCCGTGCCCGAGTGGATCTTCCTCGGCATCGTCCTGTCCTTTATCCCGCACGATCTGATGTATGGGCCGCAAGCGGCACTGATCGCGGAATGCTTCACCCCGCGGCTGCGCTACAGCGGCGCCTCGGTCGGCTATCAGCTTGCGTCGGTGATCGCCGGCGGACCCGCGCCGCTGATCGCGACTGCGTTGCTCGCAGCGACCGGTTCGGGCTACGCGATCGCCGGCTACATCGCCCTCTGCGCGATCATCAGCATTGTCGCGACCATCATGTTGCCGGACTATACCAACCGGGACATTGCGCAAGAGCACATCTAGGCTCAAGCGGAGCAGACGCCGGGTTACTGGTCGCCTGACCGGCAACCAGTAACCCGGCCCCGGCCGCTCTCTGGACCGCTCGCCGCCTCCGGCGCTTAGATGTCGGCACAAGCGGAGGAAGGATTCCAAGATGCGCCAGATGGTGATGGTCGGTTTTTTGCAGGCGCAGAACTGCACCCAGCTCGCAAGCTCCTGGCGGCACCCAGACGCGCGGCTCGATTTCCTCGACGTGGACTATTTCCAGCACATCGCGCGCGTGCTGGAGGCGGGAAAATTCCAGCTCGGCTTCTTCGACGATCGCCTGGCGATGCCCGACATGTACGGGCTCGACCACGGCCTCATCGTGCAGAACGGCATCCGCTGCGTGAAGATGGACCCGACGACGATCTTGATGGCGATGGGCGCGGCGACCAAGCGGCTGGGCCTCGGCGCCACCTACTCCACCACGTACTACGAGCCGTTCCACGTCGCCCGCGTGTTCGCCACGCTCGACCTGATGACCGGCGGGCGCGCCGCCTGGAACGTCGTCACCTCGGTCAATGACGGCGAGGCGCAGAACATGGGCGAGGTGCAGCATCTCGGGCACGATCTGCGCTACGACCGCGCCGACGAGTTCATGGAGGTCGTGCTCGGCCACTGGGATACCTGGGAGGACGGCTCCGTCGTCACCGACCGCGCGCGCGACGTGTTCGCCATCCCGGAGAAGGTGCATCGGCTGGACCACGAGGGAAAATTCTTCCGCTCGCGCGGCCCGTTCACCGTCCCCCGCTCGGCGCAGGGCCACCCGGTGGTGATCCAGGCCGGATCGAGCGGGCGCGGGAAAGCGTTCGCCGCGCGCTGGGCGGAGCTGGTGTTCGTCGCCTATTCCGGCCTCGCCGCCGGCAAGCAGTCCTATGCCGAGCTCAAGGACGCCATCGCCAACCACGGACGCAATCCCGAGGAGGTCAAGATCACCACGCTGATCTGGCCCGTCACCGCCGAGACCCGCGCCGAGGCGGAGGACAAGATGGCGGTGATCGAGCAGGGCTATCGCGACGTCGACGGGCTGTCGCTGCTGTCGGAGGCGCTGAACTTCGACTTCGCGACCAAGTCGATCGACGATCCGTTCACCGACGCCGAGCTCGCCAGCATGACCGGGATGCACGCCATGCGCGATCGCGTGGTGCAGGTCAGCGGCAAGGCCAATCCAACGGTGCGCGACTTCCTGGGCGTGACACAGCGTGGCAAGGCGAGCCACGCCGTGGTCGGCAGTGCCAGCGAGATCGCCGACACCATGGAGGAATGGTTCACCGCCCGCGCCTGCGACGGCTTCGTCATCTCGGCGACGCACATCCCCGGCAGCTACGAGGACTTTGTCCGATACGTCGTCCCCGAGCTGCAGCGACGAGGGCTGTTCCATCGCGATTACGAGGGCTTTACGCTGCGCGACAATCTCGGGCTGACGCGGCCGGCCATCGGCGCGCTGCGGCACGCGCGATCCTGACGGGAGCGAGGGACGGATGCCGAGCCAGCCGATCAGCTTCTACAGCGAGGG
The DNA here is from genome assembly GCA_963799825.1 of uncultured Alphaproteobacteria bacterium. Lineage (GTDB taxonomy): Bacteria > Pseudomonadota > Alphaproteobacteria > Acetobacterales > Acetobacteraceae > JAFKFI01. The sequence goes on along the minus strand of CAWCYL010000003.1, from coordinate 327,270 downwards.
CGTCAAGCTTGCGGGCGACCTGTTCCTGCCGCCCGATCTGAAACCCGGCGAGCGGCGCGCCGGCATCGTGCTGTGCCACGGCTATACCGGCGTGCGGGCGCTCTACCTGCCCGACAACGCACGCGTGCTGAACGAGGCGGGCTACGTCGTCCTGTCGTTCGACTACAAAGGCTGGGGCGACAGCGAGGGACCGAAGAATCGGCTGGCGCCGTACAGCCGCGTCGCCGATGTGCAGGCCGCCCTCACCTTCCTTGCCGCGCATCGGACGGTCGAGGCCGACCGGCTCGGCCTTTATGGCACGAGCTATGGCGGCGCTACGGTCGTGTGGGTCGCCGCCGTCGATCCGCGGGCGAAATGCGTCGTCTCGGTGGTCGGCGTCGGCGACGGGCGGCGCTGGATGCGCAGCGTGCGCCGTCCCGACGAGTTTTTTGACTTGCTCGACCGCTCCGCGGCCGATCGGCTGCGGCGCGTGACCACGGGACAATCGGAGTTTGTCGAGCGCGGCGACATCCTGCTGCCGGACCGGCAATCGGCCGAGCTCGCCGCCGCCGCGCGACGCGGCACGCCCGGCGCGGTGAGCCAGATCCCGCTCGAGTTCATCGACGACACGCTGGGCTTCCACCCGGAATGGGTGGTGGACAGGATCGCGCCCCGCCCGGTGCTGTTCATCACCACGAGCGACGACCGGCTGGTGCCGCCCGAGGAAAGCGAGGCGATGTACCGCCGCGCCGGCGAGCCCAAGAAGCTCGTCGTGCTGCAGGGCTGGGGTCACTACGAGGTCTATGCGGGCGAGTGCTTCCGCCAGGTGATGGAGCCGACGGTCGCGTGGTACGGCGAGCACTTACCGGCGCGGTAATCGCATTGCGCTCCCTCTCCCCTTGGGGAAAGGGAGCGCAATGCGGGTTCAGACCGGCGACAGCACGTGGATGACGCGGTTGGCGATCATGTCCTTGGTCTTGGCGGCGTAGGCCGCCATGTGCGCCGAGGTGGCGTGCGCCTTCAGCGCCTCGGGGCTCTCCCATTTTTCGAGCACTACGAAGATATCGGCGCCGAACTTGGAACCCATCCCCTCGGCATCCACGGCCGGACCATACTCGATGCAACCCTTCTCGGCGTGGACCGCCGGCACGTTGGCGCGGAATGCTTCGAGGATCTGTTCGCGCATTCCGGGCTTGGCGGTGATGATGGCGACGACGTGGATCATGCTGGTCTCCTCCTGGGCTTCGTTGCGCGCCAGGTTAGGCGGCCAGCCGGGGATCGGCAAATCGGGATCGGCAAATCAGCGCGCCCGAGCGCGCTATCGCGCCGCCGTGCCGAACCGCGCGGCGGCGCGTGCCTTGGCGACGATCTCCCGCGCCACTTCGGCCGCCAGGAGACGATATCCCGCGTCCGCCATGTGCAGCCCGTCCGTGGACAGCAGCTGCGTCGGCGTGACCAGTCCCTTGTCGAGCCAGGCGCGCATCAGGCCGAACCGGTGGATCACCGGCACTCCGAGCCGCGCACCGATCGTGCGGATCGCCTGTCGGAACCGCTCCGAGCCTCGGCTTGCTCGCGAGCTGACGGCAGTATTGCGGTTCCATCAGCATCACGTCCACGCCGGCCGCGCGCATCGTCGTGACGCCGGCCTCGGTCTGGTCGATGAAGCGATCCAGCGGCACGTCGCGCAGCGGATCGTTGCTGCCGGTTTGCCAGATCACCAGATCAGGGCGTTCCGCGAGGATGGCCGGCAGGCGCCTCGCCATGTCGTCCGAATCCTCCCCGCCCACGCCACGGTTGAGCACGTCGATCCGCTCACCCGGTAGGAGCGCCGACAGCTCCACCTCCAGTCGGCTCGGATAGGTTGCCTGCGGCGAGCTCGCGCCAATGCCCTCCGTCGAGGAGGAGCCGAACGCCACGATCCGCAGCGGCGCCTCGTCGACCATCCGGCTCGCGGTCCGCGCCAGGATTTCCACGCCGGGCTCGTCCGCCCATCCACTGCCTGTGGTCGTCATGCTCATCAATGCGATGAGCAGGCACGCCGCTGGCACGCGGAATGTCGGCGAGGGGATGAACATAAATCCGTGAATGTCACAGAAATGATCCGGTGACAAGCAATTATGACGCTGCGTCACCACGCCGAGCGGCGACAGCCGGTGCCTTGGGCCGATCGAGCAGCAGGGCCACCCCGATCATGCAGGCAAAACCCATGCCGTTGACCAGCGCCTGCATCTCCCAGGGGGTGCCGAAGGTGCGGAACAGCAGCCGCCCGAACAGCGAGAGCATCGTGCCGGTGGCGAATACCTCAAGCGAGTGCCGGCCGCAGAGCTCGACGAAACCCAGCCAGCGGATTTGCACGAACGCAGCGAACCGCGCCGAGGTCATGCAGACGTACATGAACGCAAGAATGTTCAGCAGCCGCAGCGGCGCCAGGCTGGTCTTGTCGGTGGGGATGTCGAGCGGCTTCCACGTCGAGCCCCAGTTGGTCCAGGGAGCCATCGCGAACAGCGCGAAGCCGAGATAGGCCCAGCAGAGCAGCACCGCCCAGCGCCGGTAGGGCAGCGATTGCGCGGGGCCGGCGAAGAACCGGGCGGCCGCCACGCCGATGGCGAAGAGGAACTGCCAGGCGAACGGGTTGAAGAACCAGCCCTGCCCGTCCATCCAGTTCGGCAAGTTCAGCGAGCGGTCGAAATTGGCGGCGACCCACACCGCTCCGGAGACCAGCAGCGTGAGCCATACGTGCCGTCGCACCCCGAGATACAGCAGCGGGAACAGCGCCAGCAGCACGATGTAGAGCGGCAGGATGTTCAGGTTCGACGGCAACGCGTGCAACACCAGCCCGTGCCCGAGCCCGCGAACCCCGCCGTAGAGTAGGGGTGCGATGCCGTGCGGCTGCATCCGGAAATGCCACAGCCAGCTCCTGAGCACCGCCAGGGTGACGATCAGCATCCCGACCTGGAAGAGGTAGATCCGCAAGCATCGCAACGCGACCTTGCGTAGCGCCGGCCCCGTGCCGGCTTTCTCGAACTGCTTGCCGTAGGCCAGCATCGAGGAGAAGCCGGCGAGCACCACGAACAGCTCGGCGGCGTCCGAGAAGCCGAGATTGCGCAAGGTCAAGGTGTCGAGAAAATTCCCCGGCACGTGATCGACGAAGATCGTGAGCAGTGCGACCCCCCGAAGGAAGTCCACCCGCCGATCGCGCTTCGAGGAGGCCGAAACCGACAAATATCGCTCCTGGGACGCACGGCGCCCGTGCCACGGACGATCACGGTGGCGCCCCGCCTCAGAGCGCCAATCCGCTCGCAGTTGCAGCATAGCCCGTCGGGGGCCCGCCTGTCGCGGACCCAATTATGACGAACTGTCTCCGCCGATCATGGCGGCATGATGCGTGATATATCTTGACGCCGACGTTTCACCGTATAATTTCCCTGCGAGGCGGCTTAATACGCATTCATCGAGGTATGTTCGTGATTGAACGCATCCTGTCGCTCCTCCTGCTCGTCGCCTGGCAGGCGGCGATGCTGACAGCTGGCGGCCTCCACCAGGGCCTGATCGGCGCCGCGACGAGCATCGCGGTCGGCATGACGATGATCGTGCTGCTGGTCTCGGGGGCCGGTTACGAGCCAACGCCCGATGGCGTCGACGAGGACGCGTCGTTCGAGCAGCTGGCCTTCTCCATCCCCGTCCACTGAACTGCGTCCTGCCGCCCGGCATCCGTCGGGCGGCAGGACGCGGCGTGTCAGGCGGCGGTGTCGTCGGCCGGCGCGTCGGGCGGGGTCGTGCGGCGGCGGCGGTCGGCCATGAACTGGTCGAACTCGGCCTTGTCCTTGGCGCGGCGCAGGCGTTCCAGATATTCGACGAACTCGCGCTGCTCCTCCTCGAGGCGGCGGATCGTCTCGGTGCGGTACTCGTCGAACGCCTGGTTGCCGCTGGGGCGCGCCGCGTAGCCCGACCAGCCGCCCCAGTTCCAGCCGCAGCCGGACCGTTGGCCCTGGTTCCAGACCTGCCCGGCCTGAGCCGGCTGGTTGTACCAGCGGCCCGGCACGCTGTGCCGCCAGGAGCGCAGCCGGCCGCTCAAAGCCAGATAGATCAGGAATGCCAGGCCGACGGGCCAGTACAGGATGAAACCGAGGACCGTCGCCGCGATCCAGCCTCCCCTGCCGCCCATCTCGTCCATCTTAGCCGCGAGGGTCATCCGAGCCTCCGTGAATGTAAATCACATTCACATAGATACCGCGACCATTACGCTTGTTCAAGCCCGAGCGATTGAAGATAGATCAACAATCCGGCTTCGAGCAGATCCTCGGGCGTCATCGGCAGCTTGCGCCGGCCGCCGTCGGCGCGTTCGACGAACAGCGAGGCGATGCCGTGCGCCATCGCCCAGATATGCAGCGCGACCATCAGCGGCGGCGGCCGGGTGGCCTTGCGTTGCAGGCCGCAAGCGACCTCCGCCGCGCGGCGGAGCACCGCGAATGCCTGATCGGAGGCGACCAGCAGGGCGGGATCGGCTTCGAGCGGCAGGCCGGAATCGAACATCGCCGCGTAGGAGGCGGGTTCGCGACGGGCAAAGCGGAGATACGCCTTGCCGCAGTTCTCGATCGCCGTGACCGGGTCGGGCTTGCCCCCATTCCATGCCGCATCGAGCTCGGCGGCGAAGCGCTCGAAGCCGCGCCGGGCGATCTCGGCCACCAGCGCGTTGCGGTCGCGGAAATGCCGGTAGGGCGCGGCCGGGCTGACCCCGGCGGCCCGCGCGACCTCCGCGAAGGAGAAGCCGGCCGGCCCGCTCTCGGCGATCAGGCGCAGCGCGGTCTCGATCAGCGCCTCGCGCAGATTGCCGTGATGATAGCTGTCGCGCCCAGGGCCGCGCTGGTCTCCCCCGCGTTGGCGTCCGTCGAACCTCATGGTGCATCTGCTTACACCATCCGGGGCCGATCACGACCGGCCTCGCGCGCATCATCGATCGGCCGCGCTGGCCGCAATGGAAGGATGGCGACGAAGCCGAGCGCCGCGGTCGCCAGGGCGAACACGATGGCCCACCGGTAGCTGTCCGTGGCGTCGACGATCCATCCCGCCAGCAACGGTCCGAGGATCGCGGAAATCCCCGACCCGGTGAAGAAGATGCCGAGGATCGAGCCGAGGTTCGGCAATCCGAAGAACTCGATCAGCACGACCGGCATCAGCGAGATGCGGATGCCGTAGCCGAGCCCGAGCAGGATCGCGAACACCACCTGCCAGTGATAGGCGGCGGCCGTCAGCCAGATCAGGTAGCTGCTCGCCATGATGAGGACCGAGCCCTTGAACAGGCGCAGCATCCCGATCCGGTCGCTGAGGGCGCCGATGCCGAGGCGGCCGAGGATGCCCATGCCCCCGAGCAGCGAGAGCAGTACCGACGCCGCCATGCCGCTGGCGCCGTGGCTCGTGGCGAATGCCGGCAGGAACACGAACGGCACGAACAAGGCCGTCGTGGCGAGCACCCACGAGACGTAAAGCATGATGAACGCGCGGGAGCGCACCACACCGCCGAGCGGACGCCTGGCCCCGGCGGCGAGCGGCGGTGGCCGCACGACGATCGCGCAGCCGGCAAGGAGCGCCGCGCAGGCCACGCCCAGAACGAGGTCGGTGAGACGCCAGCCGTACAGCTCGATCAGCCAGGCAGTCAGCGGCGGCATCAGCAACGTGCCGCACCCGGTGCCGGCGGCGGCGATCCCCAAGGCGGTGTTGCGCCGCTTGTCGAACCATCCGCCGATGATCGCGAGCGTCGGGATGTACGCGCAGGCGCCGCCGACGCCGACGCCGAGCCCGTAGGTGAGATACCCTATCCAGACCTCGCCGATGAATGCGGTCAGCACGAGGCCGACCCCCATCGTGACGGCACCGATGCCGACGACGATCCGCGGCCCGAAGCGGTCGCTGACATGGCCGGCGACCGAGCCAAGCAGGTAGAAGATAAGGCCGGTGATCGAGAAGAACGCCGAAACCGCCGCGCGGCTGGCGCGGAACTCGGCGGCGATCGGCTTGAAGAAGACGCCGAAGCTGTACGTCACGCCCAACACGACGAACCCGACGACGAAGGCCGCGCCAACCATCACCCAGGCACGCCGACCGTCGGGCGTGTCCGCGATCGGCGCCCGCTCCGATGCGGACAGAGAACACGTGGTGGACTTCCCGAGCATACGGCGACCCCACTGACGGGCCGCAGCGTAGGAGCCCCCGGCGGGCCGGACAGTCCGTTCCTTGCTTTCGCTTGAACCCGTGCCGGGCCGTGCTGACCTCGGTCGAATTTCATGTTACGTCTGCTTAGATGATTGGCGCCGCCTGCACAGCCGGACCGCCCGAACTGGCTCTGCCGCCGGTTCCCGTGGTCATGGCGGAGAACGGCACGGCACCCCACCCGGATTTCGACGCCAGCAACCCGCTCGGGATGGGGTTCGCGCGGCTGATGACGCACTTCGACAGCCTCGGGGACAATTGCGAATTCGGCCTCGTGCAGCGTTGGTGCGGCGCCGAGCCGCTGGGGCTGCTCCGATGGTCGATGACGCGGCTCCCCGACCTCGTCCGCGGCGTCGCCACCGCGTATGCCGGCGCGGGACGAGCGGAGCGATTGGAAACGCACGTCATCAAGCAGGAATATTACGTCGTCGATCCAGGCTTCGGATTGAGCTATCACCCGTTCAGGAGCGCTGACGAGATCACGCCGGAGGCGCTGATCGCACAGGAATCGATCAAGCTGCGGTTCCTGAGCCGGGTGTTCCGCGAGCGATTGGAGAGCGGCGAGAAGATCTTCGTCCGCAAGGACAACGAGCCGACCCTGGCTCGGGACATCATGGGTTTGTTCCTGGCGCTCAACGAGCACGCGCCGAACACGTTGCTCTGGGTCGTGCCGGCCGACACAGGCCATCCGGCCGGCAGCGTCGATGTGCTGATGAGCGGGTTGTTGCGCGGCCACGTCGAGCGGTTCGCGCCCCATTGGGACGCCTACGATGCCGTTGTCGCACCCTGGCTCAGCGTCTGCATGAACGCCTACCGGCTCTGGCGCGACCATCCGTTCGGCCGCGGTCCAGGGCCGCGCGGATGGACAGGCGCCCGATTTTGTCCACCCTGTCTGCGGCACGTCTGAGGCTAGCGAAGGCCGCCAAAGGCTTGAAAACGCCCCACCGACGCTCCAGATCGTTGTTGTCCGGGATGCCCAGAAGGGGTCTCGGGGCCTGACCAGGGCCGGCCCGTCCGGGCGGTCCGAACGCAACCTTGCTCCTTCAGGAGGTTCACCGTGACCAATCGCGATTTCGCACCCCTTTTTCGCACCGCCATCGGCTTCGACCGTCTGGCACGCCTGATGGACAGCGCCGCTTCCGCCGCCGAGGCGCCGTCCTATCCGCCTTACAACATCGAGAAGACCGGTGAGGACTCCTACCGCCTGACGATGGCGGTGGCCGGGTTCAGCCCCGACGACCTCGAACTGACGGTCAGGGACAACACCCTCTTCATCGCCGGCCGGGTCCAGGCCGAGGGCGAGAAGGCGGAAATCCTCTATCGCGGCATCGCCGGACGCGCCTTCGAGCGCCGCTTCGCACTCGCCGACCATATCGTCGTCGAGGGCGCCGACGTGCAGAACGGATTGCTGCATGTGGGCCTCAAGCGCGTCGTGCCGGAGGCGCTGAAGCCGCGCCGCATCCAGATCGGCTCGGCAGCACCCGCCGCGATCGCCAACGACGCGGGCAGCGCATCCGAGGCGGCCTGATCGCTCCGACGGTGCGACATGGAAGGGGCCGGGCAACCGGCCCCTTTTTCTGTACGCTGCCCTGGTCAGCCGGGCTTGTTGCGGAAGAAGGCGTCCGCGGCGCTGCGATGCCCCTGCTTGCGTGCGATATCCGCCTCGACCCTGGCGATCTCGCCCTTCAGCTCGCCGATATAGGCGTGCAGCTCCTCGATCCCCAACGGGTCAAGCAGCAGCTTCTCCAGCCGGGCACGAGGGCGCGGGGGAGCGTCTTCCTCCAGGGCCATGCAGGTCTCCTAAGGCTTGCGGCTGCAAGCATAATCCCGCCGGGCGCTCTTGACCCACCCCCGACCACAAGTCATATCCCCGTTTTGCCCGCCTCAGGGGCGCGCCCCACTCGATGCAGCGCCCCGCGGGCTGAAGGTGACACGCCATGACCCTGCCGTTGATGCCGAAGGCCACCGCCGTGTGGCTGATCGAGAAGACCGCCCTTACCTTCACGCAGATCGCCGATTTTTGCGGGATGCACCCGCTGGAGGTCCAGGCCATCGCCGACGGCGAGGTCGCCCAGGGCATCGTCGGGTATGACCCGGTCGCCAACGGCCAGCTCACGATGGCCGAGATCCATCGCTGCGAGGCGGATACCAACGCGCGGCTGCGGCTGCTGCCGAGCAACAATCCGCTGCCGAAGCGGTCGCGCGGCGCCCGCTACACGCCTGTCGCCAAGCGCAACGACCGGCCGGACGCCATCGCCTTCCTGCTGCGCACGTTCCCGCAGCTCTCGGAGGTGCAGGTCGGCAAGCTGCTGGGCACCACGAAGGACACCATCCAGAAGGTGCGCGAGCGGACCCATTGGAACAGCGCCAACATCAAGCCGCGCGACCCGGTCATCCTCGGCCTGTGCAGCCAGACCGACCTGAACGCGGCGGTGATGCAGGCGAACGAGCGGTTGACCCGCGAGGGCCACGCCGTTCCCCCGCCCCCGCCGCCGGAAGCGGACGAGGCGGCCTGATCGGCATTTCGGAACAGCGGCGAGCCGGCTTCGCCCCCCGCCGTCCCCAGCGGCTAGTCCGTCAATGGTTATCGGTTCGGAGACGCTCCATCTCGTCCTTGAGGCGCAGCTTCTCGAGTTTCAGTCGCGTCAGGGCTTCGGCGTCGGGACGCGGTCGCTGGTCCTCGTCGGCGATCCGCGTCTCCAGGAAGGCGTGGCGCTCCTTGAGGGCCTCGAGATGCGACTGCAGGCTCATGATGCCTCCATTGCCAGTGTGTCCAATGCCGGCTCGTCCGACGGCAACGCCCACGGCAGCAAAGCCGTGACGCCGAACCGTAACGCGCCTGCCGTGTTCCGCGCCAGACGATTCCCGATCAAGGAACCGCGCGCCAGGGCGCGGGCAAGTACATGATTATGCTATGAAGCCGCGATGCTGACCGACCGGGATTCCCTGCTGCGCAAATTGCACGAGTTGCGGAGCGAACACCGCGATCTCGACACGGTGATCGCCCGGCTGGCCGACCAGGGCTCGATCGACCAGATCAACCTGCAACGCCTCAAGAAGCGCAAGCTGATGCTGAAGGACGAGATCTCCTGGCTGGAGAGCCGGCTGATTCCGGACAGCATCGCCTGACATGTCCTCGCCCGACATGTCCTCGCCTGGCATCCCCTCCGCCCAGATGCCGCTCGTCGGCCTCATCATGGGAAGCCAATCGGACTGGCCGACCCTGCGGCACGCCGCCGAAACGCTTGCCGGACTGCACGTGCCGCACGAGGCGCGGATCGTCTCGGCGCACCGCACGCCGGATCGTCTCGTTGCCTACGCCAAATCCGCGCGCCACCGGGGGCTCCGGGTGATCATCGCCGCCGCCGGCGGTGCGGCGCATCTGCCGGGCATGTGCGCCGCCTGGACCGTTCTCCCCGTCCTCGGGGTGCCCATCGAATCCCGGCAACTCAAGGGCTTGGACAGCCTCCTTTCGATCGTGCAGATGCCGGCGGGCATCCCCGTGGGCACCTTGGCGATCGGTCGGTCGGGGGCGGTGAACGCCGCCCTGCTCGCCGTGGCGATCCTGGCCACCTCCGACCCGGCGCTTGCCGAGCGGCTCGACGCCTACCGCCGGGCGCAGACCGAGCGCGTCCCCGAGGCGCCGACCGACGCACCCGAGCCTGCATGACCTTCCCTTTGCCTCCGAACGCGACCGTCGGCATCGTCGGTGGCGGTCAGCTCGGCCGCATGTCGGCCCTGGCGGCGGCCCGGCTGGGCTATCGCTGCCACATCCTCACGCCCGAGGAGGACAGCCCCGCCGCGCAGGTCGCCGCCGGCCTTACCTCGGGTGAATACGAGGATCCCGCCACGCTGCGCGCCTTCGCGGCGGCGGTCGACGTGATCACCTTCGAGTTCGAGAACGTCAGCGCGGAAGGGCTTGATCTTCTTGCATCCCTCAAACCGGTCCGCCCGTCGCCCACGGTCCTGCGGATCAGCCAGGATCGCATCGCGGAAAAGAGCTTTCTCAATGGCGCCGGTGTCCGCACCGCGCCGTGGTCGCGAGTCGAAACGCTTGCCGAGCTGCAGGCGGCGGCCGCCCGCCACGGGCTGCCCGCGATCCTCAAGACCACCCGGCTGGGCTATGACGGCAAGGGCCAGGTGTTCATCCGAAATCCTGCCGAGATGCCGCCGGCTTTCGCGGAATTATGCCCGAAGCCATTGATCCTGGAAGGTTTCGTCGATTTCGCGCAGGAGACCAGCGTGATCGTCGCGCGCGGCGCGGACGGCGCCGTCACCGCGTTCGACGCGGTGGAAAATCGCCACCGCGACCACATCCTCGACCTCACGCTGGCACCGGCGCAGATCCCCGACGAAATCGCCGCCGAGGCGCGGGCCGTTGCGATCCGCGTTGCCGAGGCGCTCGACCTCGTGGGCCTTCTGGCCGTCGAGATGTTCGTCGACAGCACCGGCCGCGTGCTGGTCAACGAGATCGCCCCACGCCCGCACAATTCGGGCCACTGGACCATCGACGCCTGCCCGGCCAGCCAGTTCGAGATGCACATCCGTGCCGTCGCCGGCCTTCCCCTGCCGAACGCCACGCGGCATTCGGATGCGGTAATGAAGAATCTGGTCGGCCCCGAGGAAACGGCGCTCTGGCCGGCGTTGCTCGAAGCACCTGGGCTGATCCCGCATCTCTATGGCAAGGCGGAGGCTCGGGAGGGGCGCAAGATGGGCCACGTCACCCGCCTGTTCCCTCGCGGCGCGCTGCCCGGACCCTTCGGCATCGCCGCCGCACTCGGGCCGGCCGCGCCGCAATCCCCATAATTCACGGCAGCGCCGCCAGGATGCCGGCAGCGACCCGCACGCAGCGCTCGAACACGCCGAGATCGGTCCAGCGCCCCTCCGCCGGGCGCTCCTCGACGACCAGGGCGCCACCCGAGTCGACGATGCCGCCGGCGATCATCAGGTTGTCGAACAGGCCGAACGCTTCGATCGCCATGCCCTCGCCATCGCCCACGATGCCCTCGCGGGACAATCCAAGGCAGTCGAGGGTCCGCTCGGTGAACGGCACCGCCGTCGTGGCGTAGCCGAACACCGGGCGGCCGAGGGCGCGCATGAAGCCGACCTCGTAGACGGTGCCAGGATCAGCGGATGGCCCACGGAACGGGGTGAGGTTGGCGATCACCGCATCACTCCCCCGGATATGCGCCTCGTTGCGTAACGCGATCCTCCGCCACTCCGGCAGGGCCGACCACGCCACCGGCTCGCCCGGCAGCGGATCCAGCGGCGATACGGCGGCAAGGCCCTCTTGCACGCAGATGGCCTTCTTGCGCGCGAGCCAAACATCCGCGTCGGGCAGGAAGACGTCGGGGCCCGCCAGATAGACGCGCCTTGGCGTCATGCGCAGGATGCCGGGATGAGCGACTTCATGCAGCGTGAATACGACAATCGCGCGAAAGTGCCAGCGCATCCGGCGATCATGGCGGGTTCGGGACGCGACGCCGCGGAGCCGTGCTAGCTGGCGACCAGCTCGGCCCGGAGTGCCGCACGCAGCGCCGGGGCGGCGCGGGCCAGCTCGGCCGCAAGCTCGTCCCCGATCACGTCCGCCCGCAGCGGCAGTCCGCCTCGCACCGTGTCGATCACCGCACGGAGCCGCTGGTCGAGCGCCGCCATGCCATAGCTGGCCGCGAGCCCGGCCATCGCGTGAGCGTGCGATTCGATGTCCCGTGGATTGCCGTTCGACAGCGCGGCGCGCAGTCCGGGCAATCGCTCGCGCAATTCCGCCAGACAGTCCTCCGCCAGATGGACGACGGTGGCCTGGGTGAGGTTGGCGCGCAACTCGGCGATCCGGTCAGGCGCCAGGACCGGGTCGGACGGCGCGCCATCCACCGCAGGCTCGGCCGGACCGGAGGGCCGGCGCGGGCTGTTCGGCCAGACGTGCCGACCGATCACGTCGAGCAGGCAGGCAAGTTCGACCGGCTTGGCGACCATGTCGTTCATTCCGGCCTGCAGGCAGCGGTCGCGATCCTCGACGGCGACGTTCGCGGTCAGCGCCACGATCGGGACGGTCGCGGCAGGGCCGGCCAGCTGGCGAATATGGCGCGTTGCATCGAGGCCGCTCATCCCCGGCATGAAGACGTCCATGAGCACGACATCATACGGCACGGCCGATAACAGGCGGAGCGCGGTCTCGCCCGATTCGGCGACGTCGACCATATGACCCTCGCGGCGGAGCATCATGGCGGTGACGAGCTGGTTCGGCAGGATGTCCTCGACCAGCAATATCCGGGTGCGTGGCAATGCGATCGGCACCGGAAGCGCGGGCAGCGATGGAACGCGTGTCTTCGCCGGACCGATCGGGAGGGCGATCCAGAAATCGTTCCCGCCACCGGATACCGGCGCCGGATCCCAGCCGATCTCGGCGTGCATCAAGGCGGCGAGGCTCTGGCAGATCACCAGGCCGAGCCCAGTCCCGGGCGCCGCCTGACCCTGCGGACGATCGAGGCGCGAGAACGGCTGGAACAACCGCGATCGATCGGAGGACGACAGCGCCGGTCCCGGATCACGCACCGTCAGCCGCAGCAAGGTCCGCCCAGCTTCGGGCCGCATCTCCGCGCGAAGCGAGATCGGGCCAGGCGTGGCGAACTTCACGGCATTGCTCAGCAGATTGATCAGGACCTGCCGGATCCGGCCGGAATCTCCGTGCACCAGATCCGGGACGCCGGGCTCGATTGCCAGCGACAGGTCCATGCCTCGGGCAGCGGCCTGATCGCGGAACAAGTCCAGCACGCCATCCAGCAGCGGGCGCAGCGCAAACAGGCTCGGCCGCAAAGTCAGCCGCCCCGCCTCCATCTTGGCCATTTCCAGGATGTCGTTGATCAAGGCAAGCAGTCCGTCCCCCGCCTGCCGCGCCATGTCCACCAGCCGGCGCTGGGAGTCCGAGACGCCCGCATCGGCGAGCAGCCGGAGGCTGTTCAGCAGCGTGTTGAGCGGGGTGCGGATCTCGTGGCTGACGGTCGCAACGAAGTGGGACTTGGCCTCCGTCGTCGCCTCGGCCATTTCGCGGGCGCGCCGCATCGCGTCCTCCGCCTGCTTGCGCGCAGTGATGTCGTTGTACAGCGTGACGAAGCCGCCGCCGGGGAGCGCGCTCCGTCGTAGCTCGAGGGTCCGTCCGCCCGGCCGGGGACGCTCGATGGTGCCGTTCTGCGGGCCCGAACGCAGCACCGCCATCCGGCGCGCCACCTCCTTCTCCACGTTCACCGGCCCGAACTCGCCGAGCTTGGCCTGCGCCCGAATGATCTCCTCCATTGGCGTCCCGACACGCAGCATATCGGGCGGCACGCCGGTGAAGTCGGCGAACAGCCTGTTCCACGCGACCAGGCGGAGGTCCGCGTCGAGCATCGAGACCCCGTCCGACATGCCCCCGAGCGTGGCTTCCAGCTGGGCGGCCTTCGCGTCGGCCTGCCGCCGTGCCGCGTCCAGCTCGGTGTTCGCGGCGGCGAGGAGAGCGCGATCCCGGTTCAGATTGTCTTCCCGCCGTCTGGCCATCCCAAGCTCGCGCACCAACCCGCCGGCCATCACCAGAATGAACAGCGTGGTGCCGCCGGCAAAGACGTAAGCGCCACGCTCGAAGGCCAGTGAGGGACGCATGGCACTCTGCGTGTCGAACGCGACGACCACCGCCAGATCGCGATCCGGCACCGCCCGGAACGCGTGGAAGCGGCGGACGCCGTCCAGCGCCGAAGGGCCGGCCCACTCGCCGTTCGGGTTCGCCCGCAGCGCCGCGAACATCTCGGTCCCGGAAATATCGAGCCCGGGTTCGCTGGCGACCGGCCCGACCAGCGCGCGCAGCCGCCCGTCGCTGATGCCGACCAGCGCGATCATGCCGCGCTCCCCGAGATCGACCTGGCGGTAGAACCGGGTCAGCGAGCCCGTATCGTAGGATAGCCCGATCACGCCGAGGAACCGGCCGGTCGGGTCATCCAGCCGGCGCGCCATGTTCATCTGCCAGCGATTGGTCACCAGCCCGCGGGTCGATGGGCCGATGAACATGCGGCCGTCGTCCCTCTCGCGCGCCTCCTCGTAGCGGAAGTAGTCGCGTCCGCTGACGTCCACACCGATCAATTCGGGCCGCGTGCTGGCCCGGATGATCCCGTTGGCATCGGTGATGAAGATGTGCAGCGAGATGTCCCGCAACACGAGGACGCGCTGGCGCCACTCCTGCAGATTGAAGCCGCGCGGATCGGCTTCCCACTCATGCTCCAGGATCCGCAGCGTCTGATCGAGCACCAGAAACTCGCGACTCAGCTGATCCTCGAACACGAGCGCCTGGTTGGAGACATCCGACTGGACGTGCGCCCGCGCCTCGGTCCGCTCGGCGTCCACGGCAATCACCGTGCCGAACCACGTCAGCGCCACCAGCACCAGGGCCGAGACGACGATCGCGCCCCTGCCGAGCCAGCTGTGACGCCGACCGGTGGTCACGGGCGCATCGCGAATTCGGATCGCAAGACAGTCAACGACGCTCGGTTCCTCCGACATGCGATGCTCGACGGTCCTGTCTTATCGCGTCTCCATTGCCGGACACAACCAATGGTCGCAGGGGCGGTCGTCGCATGGGAATGGCCCTCCGCTTGCCCACGGGCCTGTCGGATGCGAATGTCCGGCCGCTCCGGGCGGTCGCATCGGATCCGCCGCACGCACGAGAGGATCGCATGGCTAAGATCAAGGTGAAGAACCCCGTCGTCGAACTGGACGGGGACGAGATGACGCGCATCATCTGGGGTTTCATCAAGGATAAGCTGATCCTCCCTTACCTCGAGGTCGATCTGAAGTATTTCGACCTCGGGATCGAGTACCGCGACCAGACCGACGACCAGGTGACGGTGGACGCGGCCAACGCCATCAAGCAGTACGGCGTCGGCGTGAAATGCGCGACGATCACGCCGGACGAGGCGCGCGTCGAGGAGTTCAAGCTGAAGAAGATGTGGCGCAGCCCGAACGGGACCATCCGCAACATCCTCGACGGCACGATCTTCCGCGAGCCGATCATCTGCAGCAACGTCCCCCGCCTAGTGCCGCACTGGACGCAGCCGATCGTCATCGGCCGCCACGCCTATGGCGACATATACCGCGCGACCGAGACAAAAATTCCCGGCCCCGGCCTGGTGACGCTGACCTATCAGCCGGCGGGCGGCGGCGCCGCGCAGATCCTGGAAGTGCACGACTTCAAGGGCCCCGGCGTCGCGATGGGGATGCACAACACGAAAGCCTCGATCGAGGGCTTCGCCCGCGCCTCGTTCAACTATGGGCTGGCGCGCAAGTATCCGGTGTATCTCTCGACCAAGAACACCATCCTCAAAGCCTATGACGGCATGTTCAAGG
Source organism: uncultured Alphaproteobacteria bacterium (assembly GCA_963799825.1). Taxonomy (GTDB): domain Bacteria; phylum Pseudomonadota; class Alphaproteobacteria; order Acetobacterales; family Acetobacteraceae; genus JAFKFI01. The sequence continues at coordinate 311,718 of CAWCYL010000003.1, read as the reverse complement.
ATGTGTTCCAGGAGATCTACGAGGTCGAGTTCAAGGCGAAGTTCGACAAGGAGGGTCTCACCTACGAGCACCGGCTGATCGACGACATGGTCGCCTCCGCGCTCAAGTGGAACGGCGGCTACGTCTGGGCCTGCAAGAACTACGATGGTGACGTGCAGAGCGACATCGTCGCCCAGGGCTTCGGCAGCCTCGGCCTGATGACCAGCGTGCTGATGAGCCCCGACGGCCGCACGGTGGAGAGCGAGGCGGCGCACGGCACGGTGACGCGGCACTACCGCGAGCACCAGAAAGGCCGCGAGACCTCCACCAACCCGATCGCCTCGATCTTCGCCTGGACCCGCGGCCTCGCCTATCGCGGCCAGTTCGACGCAACGCCCGACGTCACCCGCTTCGCCGACACGCTGGAGCGCGTCTGCGTCCAGACGGTCGAGAGCGGCTTCATGACCAAGGATCTCGCAAGCCTGGTCGGCCCCGACCAGAAATGGATGAACACCCAGGCGTTCCTGGCCAAGCTCGACGAGAACCTGCAGGCGGCGATGGCGAAAGCCTGATTCACGGGCATCGCCGGAATATGCCGGCAGGCCGAACGTCTCTCGCGGCGGAGCAAGGAGACACGCGATGAACGACGGGACCGGATTGGAGGGCCTGAGCCGCTATCCGCTCGCGCGACGCGGCTTCGTGATGACGTCCCTGATCTCCGGCTTCACCCTCGCCACCAACCGGGTGGACGCGCAGGCAATCCATACCGACAGCGTCGGACTGGAGGCCGGCGACGTGTCGATCCCGGTTGCGGACGGCGACCTGCCGGGCTACGCGGCGCGGCCGCAGGGAGCGGGGCCGTTCCCGATCGTGCTGGTCAACGAGGAGATCTTTGGCGTCCACGAATACATCAAGGACATCTGCCGGCGACTTGCCAAGCAAGGCTATCTCGCCGTTGCGCCGGAGATCTACGCGCGCCACGGCGACCTCTCGAAGATGACGGACCTCCAGCAGATCGTGCGCGACGTGATCTCCAAGACGCCGGACGCCGAGGTCATGGGCAGCCTCGACGCGGCCGTCGCCTGGGCGGGCGGCAATCACGGCAACCTTGCGCGGCTGGGCGTGACCGGCTTCTGTCGCGGCGGGCGGAATACCTGGCTCTATGCAGCGCACAATCCAGGGCTGTTGGCGGCTGTGGCGTGGTACGGTCCGCTGGGCGGAACGCCGTCGCCGATCCAGCCGAGCACCGCGCTCGATGTCGCCGGCCAGATCAAGTGTCCCCTGCTCGGCCTCTACGGCGGCCAGGACCAAAGCAGCTCGGCCGCGCAGATACGAGAAGCGGAGCAACGGGCAAAGGCCGCCGGCAAGACCGTCGAGATCGTCGTCTACCCCGACGCGCCGCACGGCTTCCATGCCGACTACCGCCCGAGCTACCGTCCCGCCGACGCCGAGGACGGCTGGCAGCGGATGCTGGCGTGGTTCAAGAAGTACGGAGTGGCTTGATGGCCGAAAGCGCAACCAGAACCGAGATCATTCCTTACATCTTCTACGAGAGCGTCCCAGCCGCGCTGGAGTGGCTTGCCCGCGCGTTCGGCTTCGTCGAGGAGCTACGCCACGCCACGCCGAACGGGATGCACGCGCAGATGACGTTCGATGGTCAGCGTATCATGATGGGCCAGGGTGCGGCCGACTGGCACATGGCGAGCGTGCGCAGCACCAAGGTCGCGACCCAGGGCGTGTTCGTCTATCTCGCGGACGTGGACGCGCACTACGAGCGCGCCCGCGACGCCGGCGCCGAGATCGTCCATCCCCCGAAGGATGAGCCGTACGGCCGCACCTACACCGTGCGCGATCTCGACGGCCATCCCTGGTTCTTCACCCGGCCTCCTGCTTAGAGCAGCGTCAGGCGGCGAGCGCGCCGCGCACCGCCGCGAGCGCGTCATCGGCCCGACCGCCTTCCGGGCCGCCCGCCTGTGCCAGGTCGGGCCGACCGCCACCGCCCTTGCCGCCGACCGCGGCACTCGCGGCGCGAACCAGATCGACCGCGCTGAGCCGCCCTATCAGGTCCGGAGAGACGCCGACCACGATGCTCGCCTTGCCCTCGGCGGTTGAGACCAGCGCCACCACGCCGCTGCCGATCTGCTTGCCGATCGCCTCCGCCAGCCCCTTGAGGTCGCGCGCCGGCACCTCGCCCAGATTGCGCGCGGCGAGTTTTACGCCGTTCACCTCCTCGAGCTCCGCACCGCCACCGCCCGTTGCCAGCTTGCGTTGGAGCTCGATCACCTGCCGTTCGAGCTTCCGGCGATCCTCCTGAAGGGCGACTGCGCGATCCGCCACCTCGGAAGGGTTCGTTCGGAAGGCGGCCGCCGCCTCGGCGAGCCGGCGTTCGTTGGCTTCCACCAGCCCAAGCGCGGCCTCGCCGGTCACTGCCTCGATGCGGCGCACGCCGGCGCTTACCGCGCCCTCGGAGACGATCTTGAACAGGCCGATATCCCCGGTGCGCCGCACATGCGTGCCGCCGCAGAGCTCGATCGAGTAGGCCGGCTTGTTGCCCTCGCCCTCGCCCATCGCGACCACGCGCACCTCGTCCCCGTATTTCTCCCCAAACAGCGCCATCGCGCCCATCTCCACCGCTGCCTCCGGCGTCATCAGCCGCGTCGTGACCTCGCTGTTCTCGCGCACGCGGGCGTTCACCTCGCGCTCGACCCCGGCCAGTTCGTCGGCGGTGATCGGGCGCGGCTGGCTGATGTCGAAGCGCAGCCGATCGGGCGCGTTCAGGCTGCCCTTCTGCGTCACATGCGTGCCGAGTTTCCTTCGCAGCGCCTCATGCAGCAGATGCGTGGCGCTGTGATGGGCGCGGATGGTGGTGCGTCGCGCGTGATCCACCTCGGCGACCACGGGCAGGCCGACCCGTGCCTCCCCATGCTGGACGCGGCCGAGATGGACGAACAAGTCGCCGAGCTTCTTCTGCGTGTCGGTGATGGCGATACGCAGCCCGTCCGGCCCGGTGATCGTGCCGGTGTCGCCCACCTGCCCGCCACTCTCGGCGTAGAACGGCGTCTGGTTCAGCACCACCGCGACATCCGATCCGGCGGCGGCCTGCACCGGCGCGCCGTTCACCACGAGGGCAAGAATTTCCGCCTCGGCCGTCTCGGTCGAGTAGCCCAGGAACTCGGTCGCGCCCGTCCGTTCCTTGATCTCGAACCAGACGGTCTCGGTCGCGGCCTCGCCCGAACCCGCCCAGGCGGCGCGGGCGCGACGGCGCTGCTCGGCCATCGCGGCGTCGAAGCCGGCGGTGTCCACATCCCTGCCCTGTTCGCGCAGCGCGTCCTGAGTGAGGTCGAGGGGGAAGCCGAACGTGTCATACAGGCGGAACGCCACTTCGCCCGGCAGCGCCTGGCCGCCGCCGAGCCGCTCGGTTTCTTCGGTGAGCAGATGCAGGCCGCGATCGAGCATCTGCTTGAAGCGGGTCTCCTCCAGCAGCAGGGTCTCGGCGATCAGCGCCTCGGCGCGCACCAGTTCCGGATAGGCCGCACCCATCTGGCGCACCAGCGCCGGCACCAGTCGGTACATCACCGGCTCGCGCGTGCCCATCATGTGCGCGTGGCGCATCGCGCGGCGCATGATCCGGCGCAGCACGTAGCCGCGTCCCTCGTTCGACGGCAGCACCCCGTCGGCGATCAGGAACGCGGAACTCCGCAGATGGTCGGCAATCACTCGATGGCCGACCTTGTGCGGCCCGTCGGGATCCTGCCCCGTGGCCTCGGCGGAGGCCAGGATCAGCGCACGGAACGTGTCGGTGTCGTAGTTGTCGTGCTTGCCCTGAAGGATCGCGGCGGTGCGCTCCAGCCCCATCCCGGTGTCGATCGAGGGCCGCGGCAGCACGATCCGCATGCCGGGCGGGCCTTCCTCGTATTGCATGAACACCAGGTTCCAGATCTCGACGAACCGGTCGCCCTCCGCGTCCGGGCGGCCCGGAGGACCGCCTGGAATGGAAGGGCCGTGGTCGTAGAAGATCTCCGAGCACGGCCCGCAGGGGCCGGTATCGCCCATCCGCCAGAAATTGTCCGAGGTCGGGATGCGGATGATCTTTTCGTCCGGCAGCCCGGCGACCTTGTGCCAGATCGCCGCCGCGTCGTCATCCTCGGAAAACACCGTGACCAGCAGCCGGTCCTTCGGCAGCCCATACTCCTTCGTCACCAGATCCCAGGCGAGCGGGATGGCGAGTTCCTTGAAGTAGTCGCCGAAGCTGAAATTGCCCAGCATCTCGAAGAAGGTGTGGTGGCGCGCTGTGTAGCCCACGTTGTCGAGGTCGTTGTGCTTGCCCCCGGCCCGGACGCATTTCTGCGCCGTCGTGGCGCGCGTATAGGGCCGCCTCTCCTGGCCGGTGAACACGTTCTTGAACTGCACCATGCCGCTGTTGACGAACAGCAGCGTGGGATCATTGCGCGGGACCAGCGAGGAGCTCGGCACGACCGCATGGCCGTTCCGGGCGAAGTAGTCCAGGAAGGTGGCGCGGATATCGTTGCTGCTGGGCATGGCGCGCGATGATGTTCCAGAATTGATCCCGACCGGATCAAGTAGCGTAGGGGGCGGAGATTGTCACCCTGAGGGACGACGCGGCCGCGAAGACGTTGACGTCCCTCCCTGCCCAGTACATAAAATGATACAGAAATGGAGGCTCGAATGGGGCACGTCTCGAGACGCCCGGCGACGGTTGAAAAATCCACTTCACCGAGGCCGGGTGGGAGGACTACCTCCATTGGTCTCGCAACGACGCCAAGCTGCACGAGCGGCTCAACACACTGATCGTGGACGCCCGACACTGATCGTGGACGCCCGCCGCACCCCGCATAAGGGCATCGGCAAGCCGGAACCGCTCAAGGGAGAGCTCGGCGACTTCTGGTCCCGGCGCATTAGCGGCGAACACCGGCTGGTCTATGCCGTGGAGGGCAAGGGAGACGATCAACGGCTGATCGTCGTCATGTGCCGGTATCACTATTGACGGCTACGCTTGCCCCTCGCGCAGATGGCACGCCACCAAATGCCCCGGCGCGCCCTCGTTCAGCTGCGGCACCTCCACCTTGCACCGCGCCATCACGTACGGGCAGCGGGTGTGAAAGGCGCAGCCGGGCGGCGGGGCGATCGGGCTCGGCACGTCGCCCTGCACGATCCGCTTCGCCCGCTTCACCCGCGGGTCCGCGATCGGCACCGCGGCGAGCAGCGCCTCGGTGTAGGGGTGCTGCGGGCGGAGGAACAGGCTGCGCGTGTCGGCCTGCTCGACGATGCGGCCGAGATACATGACGGCGACGCGGTGGCTGATGTGCTGCACCACCGCGAGGTCGTGCGCGATGAACAGGTAGGACAGCCGCTTCTCGCGCTGCAGATCCATCATCAGGTTGATGACCTGCGCCTGAATCGAAACATCGAGCGCCGAGACCGGCTCGTCGCCGACGATCAGGCGCGGGCTGAGGGCGAGCGCGCGGGCGATGCAGATGCGCTGGCGCTGGCCGCCGGAGAATTCGTGCGGATAGAGCCGCGTCTGCGCCGGCCGCAGCCCGACCTGGGCGAACACGTCCTCGACCAGCGCCCGCTTCTCCCGCCCGTGCGCAATGCCGTGCACCTCCAGCGCCTCCGCCACGATTGCGCCGGCGGTCATGCGCGGGTTGAGCGAGGAGAACGGATCCTGGAAGATGATCTGCATCTGCCGCCGGTAGGGACGCATCGCCGCCCGGCTCAGCGTCGTGATGTCGGTCCCTTCCAGCCGGATGGTACCCGCGGTCGGCTCGATCAGCCGCAGCACGGTGCGCGCGACCGTGGACTTTCCGCAACCGCTCTCGCCGACCAGCCCCAGCGTCTCGCCCTCGGCGATGCGGAAGCTGACATCCTCCACCGCCCGCACTTGCCCCGCCGCGCGGCGCAACAATCCCTTGCGGAGATCGTAGTGCTTGCGCAGCCCCGCGACCTCCAGCACCGGCGACGGCTCAGCCATGCGCGGCGTCTCCGGGATGCCAGCACGCCGCGAAATGGCCCGGCTGCATCTCCTCGTACGGCGGATAGACCGCGCGGCAGCGATCGTCGGCGCGCGGGCAGCGCGGCGCGAAGACGCAGCCCTCCGGCAGGTTCGCCAGCGGCGGCACCGTCCCCTCGATCTCCTGCAAGCGACCAGCGGCCTGCGAGAAATCCGCCGCCGAGATGGCGAGCTTCGGCACCGACGCCATCAGGCCGCGCGTGTAGGGGTGCAGCGGCTGGGCAAACAAATCCTCGACCGCCGCCTCCTCCACCTTGCGGCCGGCATACATCACCACCACGCGCTGCGCCGTCTCCGCCACCACGCCGAGATCGTGCGTGATCAGCAGCATCGCGGTGCCGAGTTCCTGCTGCAGGCCGAGCATGAGGTCGAGGATCTGCGCCTGGATGGTAACGTCGAGCGCCGTGGTCGGCTCGTCGGCGATCAGCACCTGCGGATGCGAGGACAGCGCCATCGCGATCATCGCGCGCTGCCGCATCCCGCCCGAGAGCTGGTGCGGATAGTCGCGCGCCCGCCGCGCCGGCTCCGGGATGCGGACCAGGCGCAGCATCTCCACCGCTTTCTCCCGCGCCGCCGAGCGCGACAGATCCTGGTGCAGCCGCACGGCTTCCTCGATCTGATTGCCCACCGTGAGCACCGGATTGAGCGAGGTCATCGGCTCCTGGAAGATCATCGAGATCCGGTTGCCGCGCAGCCCGCGCATCGCCGCCTCGTCGAGCGCCAGCAGGTTTTCCCCCGCCAGCCGCACGGCGCCGCCGACCACCCGACCGGGCTCCGGCACCAGCCGCATGATGGAAAGCGCGGTCATGCTCTTGCCGCAGCCGGATTCGCCGACCAGTGCCAGGGTTTCGCCCCGGTTGAGCTGGAATGACACGTCGCTCACGGCATCGAACGCGCCACGGCGGAGGAAGAAGCGCGTGCGGAGGTTCTCCACCTCGAGCGCTCCTCCCTCCCCCCTTCGGGAGAGGGCCGGGGTGAGGGCGCGTCGCGCTCACGCGCGCTGCCGCGGATCGAGCATGTCGCGCAAAGCGTCACCCAGCAGATTGGTGCCGAACACCGCGAGACTGATCGCAAGTCCGGGAAAAATCACCAGCCAGGGCGCGGTGCGCACATATTCGGCCGCCGACTCCGACAGCATCCGCCCCCAGGAGGGATACGGCTCCGGCACGCCAAGGCCGAGGAACGACAGCGACGCCTCGGTAAGGATGGCCGACCCGAGCTGCGCGGTCGCGAGCACGATCAGCGGCGCGATCGTGTTGGGCAGCACGTGGCGCACCGCGATGCGCAGCTCGCTCATGCCGACGGCGCGCGCGGCCTCCACATAGGCGAGCTCGCGCACGGCCAGCGTGTTGGCGCGGATCACCCGCGCGGCGTACGGGATCAGCGGGATCGAGATGGCGATGATGGTGTTGCGCAGCGACGGCCCGAGCGAGGCCGACATGACGAGCGCCAGCACCAGCAGCGGCAGCGCCTGCAGAATGTCGCTGATCCGCTGCACGATCAGGTCCACCCAGCCGCCGAGATAGCCGGACAGCAGCCCGACCACGACGCCGATGGCGCAGCCGAGCGCGGTCGAGCCGACCCCGACCGCCAGCGACACCCGCGCGCCGTAGACGATGCGGCTGTAGATGTCGCGCCCCATGAAATCCGCGCCCATCCAATGCGCGCCGCTCGGCGGCGCGAGCGACAGAGCCGCGAATTCGTGCTGAGCGGATCGAATTCGGTGATCAGCGGCGCGAACGCGGCAGCCAGCACGAACACCACCATGATGAGCGCGCCCGCCGCACCCAGCGGATAGCGGCGAATGAGGAACCCGGTGCGGCTCCAGAACCCTTCGCGGGCGAGGTCCGCGCGCCGTTCGACCAGCGTTGCCATCACGAGTACCGGATGCGCGGATCGAGCACCGCGTACAGCATGTCGACGAGGAAATTCACCACCACGACGACGATGGCGATGAACATCACCAGGTTCTGCACGATCGGATAGTCGCGCCAGCGGATCGCCTCGACCAGGAAGCGCGCGACGCCGGGGATGTTGAACACCGTCTCGGTCACGATCAGTCCGCCGATCAGGAACGCCGCCTCGATGCCGATGACGGTGACGACGGGCAGGACGGCGTTGCGCAGCGCGTGATGATAGTTCACCGCGCGATCGCTCGCCCCCTTGGCGCGGGCCGTGCGGATGTAGTCCTGACGCATCACCTCCAGCATCGAGGAGCGCGTCAGGCGCATGATGAGCGCCGAGCTGCGGAACCCCACCGCCGCCGCCGGCACGCTGTACAGCAGCAACGCATCCCAGAACGTCCCCGGCGTGTTGGTGTAGATCGGCAGCGAGCCGAACTGGGCGACGAACCACATCAGGATCAGCAGGCCGAGCCAGAACGACGGCATCGACAACCCGCTCAGGCTGACCAGCCGCAGCACGTAGTCGAGTGCCGTGTTCTGCCGCACCGCGCTGATCACGCCGAACGGCACGCCGATCACCACGGAGAACACCAGCGCGAGGCCGGCCAGCCTCGCGGTGATCGGGATGCGCGGCAGGATTTCCTCCAGTGCCGGCTTCTCCGAGACGTAGGAATAGCCGAGATCGCCATGCGCCAGCCCGTTGATCCAGGACAGATATTGCACGACGATCGAGCGATCCAGCCCGAGCTCCTGCTCGATCTTGAGCTTCTCCGCCGGGTTCACCATACCGGCGCTGTCGAACAGGATGTCGACGATGTTGCCCGGCACCAGCCGCAGCAGCACGAAGATCACCACCGAGATGCCGAACAGGGTCAGCAGCATCAGGCCCAGCCGCCGGATCAGGTAGCTTCCCATCTGCCCTCCCCGACCCCTCTCCCGCCTCCCGGGAAGGGCTTCGTCTGCCTCGCCCTCCGGGAGAGGGCCGGGGTGAGGGCCGGCCGCAGCATCACTTGTCCAGCCACACATCCTCGAACCGGTAGCCGTTGTAGACGCTGTTCACCATGACGGTGTAGCCCTTCAGGTACGGATGCCAGCAGGTCGCCTGCCGGGCGTGAAAGATGATCGGCCGCGCCACATCCTCCTGCAGCTTGCGGTCGATCTCCCACACCAGCGGCCGGCGCTTCGCGGGATCGGTCTCCGCCGACTGCTTGTCGAACAGGGTCTGCAGCTCCTTGTTGCAGTACCCGGTGTAGTTACGCTCCGAGCCGCAGGCGTAGTTCTCGTAGAAGGTCTGGTCGGGATCGTCGACCGCGTTGCCGGTCAGGTTGAGCCCGACCGTGTAGTCCTTGCGGGTCACTTTCGCCTGCCAGTTGCTGGTCTCCACCGGCTCCAGCTCGCCGTCGATGTAGATGTCCTTGAGCTGGTCGATGAGGATCACCGCCGGGTCGCGATAGACCGCGATGTTGCGCGTGGAGACCTTGATTGCCAGCCGCTTGTCCGGCCCATAGCCCAGCTTGCGCATGATCGCGCGCGCCTCCTCGCGGTTCTTTGCGACATCGGAGCCATAGCCCGGCATGCGTCCGCACCATCTCGGGCGGCATCCCCCAGATGCCTTCCGGCGGCGGCAGCAGCGCGCCGCCGATGTCGCCCTGCCCCTCGGCGAGGATGTCGATGAACGCCTTACGGTCCAGCGCCAGCGCCATCGCGCGGCGCAGCTCGGCGTTGTCGAAGGGTGGCGAGTCGCGATTGACGATCAGGTTGGTGTTGACGTTGGTGGGCGCCACCACACACACCGCCTGCGGGTCCTGCGCCTTGACGTCCTTGAGCAGCGGGATCGTCACCTCGGTCGGGAAGGTCATGTCGAACTTGCCGGCGATGAACGCCAGGATCGCGGTCGAGCGGTTCGGGATGATGGTGAACTCGACGCCGTCGAGATACGGCCGGTCGCGTGCGCCAGTAGTCCGGGTTGCGCGTGAGCTTGATCGATTCGTTCTGCTTGAACTCGACGAACTTGAACGGCCCGGTGCCGATCGGATGCGTGCGCATATCTCGCGGCGAGACGTGGCAGGGATAGATCGGCGCGTACCCGGAGGCGAGCAGCGCGATCAGCGACGGCTGCGGCCGCCCAAGCTGGAAACTGACCTCGTCGTCGCCGTTGATCGTGACGTCGCGGACGTTGGCGTACCAGGACTGGCGCGGATTCTTCCGCAGCTTGGCGCTGGAGCGGTCCATCAGCATGTCGAACGTGCATTTCACGTCCTTGGCGGTGAACGGCACGCCGTCATGCCATTTCACGCCCGGCCGCAGCTTGAAGGTGAGCTTCGCCTTGTCGTTGCTCCACACCCAGCTCGTCGCGAGCTCCGGTCTGATCGAGTCGAAGCTGTTCTGCGCCACGTGCTGATCGAACAGCACGAGATTGTTGAACACGCCCATGAACGGCGCATTGGTGCTGACTGTCGCCTCCTCGAGGATCGAGGCGCTGGCCGGGCTGTCGCGGTGATAGATGCGCAGCACGCCGCCGTGTTTCGGCTGATCGGATTTCGGCTCGGCGGCCGACGGCTGGGCCAGCGACATGGCCGTGAACAGGGCGGCCAACGTCAGCCCCATGAAGGCGCGGCGCATCGAGCAATCTCCTCCCGGCAATCTTCTTGGGCCGCATCGTGCCGCATCCGATCCGCCGGGTCACGCGCGACGCGACATGAAAACGCCGCCGCAATGGAGAGGCGGATTGCATTCGCCTATCGTGGAGCGATGAACGCCTCGCCCTCCGCGCTCACGAGGATCACGGTCAGTTCCGCCGCGGCTTCGCAGGCGGCGTCTCCTCACTGGCAGGCCAAGCACTCCTCATAATCTGTCGGCGCGGCGACGGCGCGTGTGGCCACCAGTGGCAGGCTCAGCTCGTCGTTCGCGGCAGCAGTTAGAAATTCCGCCGGGCGCACCGCCTTCTCGCTCACCGCGTCCGCGCGCTGGATGGACAGGCTGCGGCAATAGTAGAGCGACTTCACCCCGCGCTTCCAGGCCAGCATGTGGATCTGGTGCAGGTCGCGCTTGTGGACGTTGGCGGGGAGAAAAAGATTCACCGACTGGCTCTGGCAGACGAGCGGCGCGCGGTCGGCCGCGTGCTCGACGACCCAGCGCTGGTCGAGCTCGAAGGCGGTCTTGAACACCGCCTTCTCCTGCTCGGTCAGGAAGTCGAGATCCCGCACGCTGCCCTTGTTGAGGGTGATCGAGGACCAGATTTCGTCCCGGTCCATCCCCTTCGCCGCCAGCAATTGCTGCAGGTGGCGGTTGCGCACGGTGAAGCTCCCGGACAACGTCTTCTGCAGAAAGACATTGGCGGCGATCGGCTCGATCCCCGGACTGGCGTTGCCGGCGATGATCGAGATCGACGCGGTGGGCGCGATCGCCAGCTTGTTGGAGAACCGCTCCATGACGCCGTAATCCTCGGCGTCCGGGCACGGCCCGCGTTCTTCCGCGAGCATCCGCGAGGCGGCATCCGCCTGGCCGCGGATGTGCTGGAACATCCGGCGGTTCCACACCTTGGCGATGACGCTCTCGAACGGCACGTTCTGCGATTGCAGGAACGAGTGAAACCCCATCACGCCGAGCCCGACCGAGCGCTCGCGCGCCGCCGAGTAGCGCGCCCGCTCCATCCCGTCCGGCGCGCGGTCGATGAAATCCTGCAGCACGTTGTCGAGGAAGCGCATCACGTCCTCGATGAAGGTCGGGTGGTCCTTCCAGTCGAACCAGGTTTCGAGATTGAGCGACGAGAGGCAGCACACCGCCGTCCGCTCCTGGCCGTACTGGTCGCGCCCGGTGGGCAGCGTGATCTCGCTGCACAGGTTGGAGGTCCGCACCTCCAGCCCGGCGAGCTTCTGGTGCTCGGGCAGCGCGCGGTTCACGTGGTCGCTGAAGATGAAGTACGGCTCGCCGGTCTCGATCCGGGCGATCAGGATGCGGACCCACATCGCCCGCGCCTGGATGGTGCGGACCACGCTGCCATCCTTGGGCGAGACCAGCGCCCAGGGCTCGTCCGCCTCGACCGCCCGCATGAAGGCATCGGAGACCAGTACGCCGTGGTGCAGGTTCGGCGCCTTGCGGTTCGGGTCGCCGCCGGTCGGGCGGCGGATCTCGACGAATTCCTCGATCTCGGGATGCGCGATCGGCAGATAGACCGCCGCCGACCCCCGCCGCAGGGAGCCCTGCGATATGGCGAGGGTAAGACTGTCCATCACCCGGATGAACGGGATCACCCCCGAGGTCTTGCCGTTCTGGCCGACCTTCTCGCCGATCGAACGGAGGTTGCCCCAATAGCTGCCGATGCCGCCGCCGCGCGACGCCAGCCAGACGTTCTCGTTCCACAGGTCGACGATGCCGTCGAGGCTGTCCGAGGCCTCGTTGAGGAAGCAGGAGACCGGCAGGCCGCGATTGGTGCCGCCGTTGGACAGCACCGGGGTCGCCGGCATGAACCAAAGCTTGCTGATGTAGTCGTAGATCCGCTGGGCGTGGCCCTGGTCGTCGCCATAGAAGCTCGCCACCCGGGCGAACAGGTCCTGATACTCCTCGCCGGGGAGCAGGTAGCGGTCCCCCAGGGTCGCGCGGCCGAAATCCGTCAGCAGCGCATCGCGCCGGCGGTCCACGTGGACCTGATAGCGACCCTGCATCTGGACTGCATCGAGCACGTCGGTTCCCCCTGGCTGCGCCATCGCCATCCTGCTTCCTTCACCGCCCGCGTCAACAAGATATGGTTGGGACCGCGTCATCTTCCACCACATGTGGCTGAACAAACACGAAAAATGCGAGTCGGCGGGAGGATCATACGTGCCCCGACCTGGCCGGGGTAGCGATGCCCGCTCCGACCGGTTAGGATTTGTTCATCGCCACGCCCAAGTGTGGCGCCCAAGAAGCAAAGCATCCGAGGGAGATCCGCATGAGCCAGCGGTATCTGCGCAGCGGCATTTTCCTGGCGCCGTTCCACGACCTGACCGAGAACCCCACCCTCGCGCTGCAGCGCGACATGGAGCTGCTCGAGCATCTCGACCGCCTCAATTATAGTGAGGCGTGGATCGGCGAGCACCATTCCGGCGGCTTCGAGATCATCGGCTCGCCCGAGATGTTCATCGCCGCGGCCGCCGAGCGCACCCGGCACATCCGGCTCGGCACCGGCGTCGTGTCGCTGCCCTACCACAACCCGTTCATCATCGCCGACCGCATGGTCCAGCTCGATCACATGACGCGCGGGCGGGCGATGTTCGGCGTGGGACCGGGCGCGCTGGTGCATGACGCCTTCAAGATCGGCGTCAAGGCATCCGAGCAGCGCCGGATGATGAACGAGTTGCTCGACGTGGTGACGAAGCTGCTGCGCGGCGAGACGGTAAACGAGCGCACCGACTGGTACGACCTGCGGGACGCACGGCTGCAACTGTCCTGCTACACCCAGCCGACCATGGAGATGGCGGTCGCCTCGGCTAAATCGCCCGCCGGCGCGCTGGCCGCGGGGCGGCACGGCATCGGGATGCTGTCGATCGGCGGCACCAGCCCCGAGGCGATGACGCACCACGCCAACAACTGGCGGCTCTACGAGGAGCAGGCCCGCGGCAACGGGCATGTTCCCGACCGGCGGAAATGGCGGCTGGTGACCCTGTTGCACATCGCCGAGACGCGCGAGCAGGCGAAGCGGAACGTCCAGCACGGCATCCATGCCTTCCGCAACTACTTCAACGACGTGGCGACCTTCCCGATCGTGCCGCCGGATGTGGAGGATCCGTACACCTTCTTCATCGAGAGCGGGTCGGCCTGCATCGGCACGCCGGACGACGCGATCGCCTATATCGAGAGCCTGCTGGAGGGTTCGGGCGGCTTCGGCAGCATCCTGGAACTGGCGCACAACTGGGCGGACTGGGCCGAGACCAAGCGCCACTACGAACTGATGGCGCGCTTCGTCCATCCGCACTTCCAGAACTCGCGCGAGTTGCGCCGCGACAGCTACGCCCACGCCCGCGACCACCACGCGGACTTCGCAGGCCAGGCGGGTGCGGCGGTGCAGGCCGAGATCGACCGGCTTGCCGCCAAGCGCAAGGCGGCCGGATAGGCGACAGGACGCCTCGATCATGAAATTCGGTGCCTGGTCGAGTGCCGATTCCGCGGGGCCCGATCCGCACAAGGCCGAGCGGCGGGCGGAGCGGCATACGCTGGCGCTGATCTCGGCCGCGCACCTCATCAGCCACTTCCACATTCTTGTCCTTCCGCCGCTGTTCCCGTTCCTCAAGGAGCGGCTCGGCATCGGCTTCGTGGAGCTCGGCCTCGCGCTGACCGTGTTCAACGTGGTCTCCGCGCTGACCCAGGCGCCGATGGGCTTCGTCGCCGACCGTTTCGGGCCGCGTCGCGTGCTGATCGGCGGGCTGTGCCTCGGCAGCGCAGCGTTCATCGCGTTCGGCTTGATCCAGACCTATTCGTGCCTCTTGGTGAGCGCGGCATTCGCGGGCCTCGCCAACAGCGTCTATCACCCATCCGACTACGCCATCCTGTCGGCGCGAGTCGGCGAGAGCCGCATCGGCCGCGCCTTCTCCGTCCACACCTTCGCGGGTTTCATGGGCGGGGCGATCGCGCCGCCCTTCGTGCTCGTCGTCATGGCGACCGCCGGCCTCGGCGCGGCCATCGTTACGGCGGGCTTCATGGGACTGATTGTCGCCTTCGCGCTATGCTGGGCGCCGCAGCTCGACAGCTCCACGCATGCCCCCGCCGTCCAGGCCGAGCGCGCCGCCAACCGCGTGAGTGCGTTGTCGCTACTGACACCCACCGTGCTCAGCCTGGTCGGCTTCTTCGTCCTGCTCAGCCTCTCGACCGGCGGTATCCAGGCATTTTCCGTGGCGGCGCTGACCAGCCTGCATTACGGCTTCAGCCTGTCGACCGCCAATCTCGCGCTGACCGCTTTCCTGCTGACCAGCGCGTTCGGCGTCCTCGCCGGCGGCTTTGTCGCCGACCGCACCCGCCGCCACGGCGAGGTCGCGGCCGGCGCTTTCGCCATTAACGCGGCATTGGTGCTGTTGATCGCCCTGCTCAGCCTTCCTCCGGTGCTGCTGGTGTTGGTGATGGGCACGGCGGGCTTTTTGTCCGGCGTGATCTCGCCGTCACGCGACATGCTGGTGCGTCAGGCGGCCCCGCCGCAAGCGGCCGGCCGGGTGTTCGGCATCGTCACCACCGGCTTCAACATCGGCGGCGCCGTCGGCCCGCTGATGTTCGGCTGGATCATCGACCAGGGACATCCGAGCTGGATCTTCAGCGCCTCGGTCGTGTTCATGCTGGCGACCGTCCTGCTGGCGCTGGTCGGCGAGCGCCAGGCCGGCCGGCGCCGCGCGCGCGCCGCGTTCTCGTAGAATTCAGGGAGGAACGAACAATGGTCATCGTACAGATAAATTACCGCCGCCCCGAGATGGACAAGGCGGCGTGGGAGGCGCGCTACACCGACGACCGCGCCGCGCAATTCCTCGACGTCGCCGGCCTGCAATGGAAGATCTGGCTGGACGGCAGCGAGGAGCGCCGCGCCGGCGGGATCTATCTGTTCGAGGACCGCGCCGCGGCGGACGCGTATGTCAACGGCCCGATCGTCGCGCGCATTAAGGCAAATACGGATATCGGCGAGCTGGAGATCCGCGTGTTCGACGTGCGCCAGCGCATGAGCGAGATCACGCGGGCACCGTTGCCGCATCTGAAAGCGGCGGCGGAGTAGGATTGCCCCTGCGCTTCGTCCGACGTCGCCGCCCGTCGGCCCTCAATTCGCCGCGGCGGGTATCGGCGGGACCGCCACGGCCGGCAATGTGTCGCCGTGGAGTTCATCGTCGCCTGCGCGCCCCGGAGCGACCGAGGATCTGGCCTCGGGCAATCGGCAGGCGGGATGCCGTCCGATTAGCCGGAACATCGACCGAAGCTCCTGCCGAGCCGGCTCCAAAATGGTGGCCGCCCTGCCGTAGAATTGTCCGAGTTCGGCGAAGCGACGTCGTTCCGGTTCCAGCTTGTAGAAGAAGTCGTCCAGCCAGTCCCGGTCGAGCATGTTCATCAGGATGAAAGCCGCCATACTGCGGGCAAGGCTCTCTGTCGCCGGCCGGCTGATGTCGAGATAGATTTTCAGTGTGTTCCGGATGCTTTTGATCTGACGAATGTTCAAGCCGATTTCCTGCACAAACTCGAGCAGGATGTCACCGGCGATTTCCGTCAGAAGGGCCAGCTCCAGATCGAGGGCCTGCTCTGAACCGACCGCCGGACCGCGTTCCGCGGAGTGCTGGGCGGTCTCAGGCTGCGACCAGTCGAAGGCTGCGGCCGGTCCAGCGGCGTCGGCGAACGGCGAAAGGCGCCGTCGCGGTCGCGCCAGCAGCCCGATTTCGAGCAGGTCCAGTTCGCCTACCGCCGGCACGTGAAATGGGATCTGAACGATCTTGTCCAGATAGCGTCGGCCAAAATTCTTCCCTTCGGGATGCCATTTCGCGATCTGCTCGTACTCGCTGTACAGAGCCGCTTCGACGTAGTCCCTGTCACACATCAGGAAGGTGATGCATCCAGCGGCGGTGAAGCTGTGCACGGACTCGAGCACGGCCGCGACGCGATCCGGACTGCACCGATCGAGATCCTCGACGAAGAATACGATCGGTCGTTCACCCGATTTCCGTCTCGACCGCTCGAACCAGGCGATGTGTCGATAGGCGTTGGACAGCGTCTGCCCAGTCGCGGCCATGCGCCCGATCTGGAATATCTGGCGTTCGACCTGCTTGCCCGCGAGATCGCATCCCATCTTGATGATGGCGGCGATGGCCGCGATCAGCAGAGAGTTCGTCGCCAGCGCCTTGGTACTATTGCCGAGACTTTGCCAATCAAATCGGATCACGCCGAAATAGGCGATCGCGGCCAGAGCGACAAACCAGATCCAGTGCGCGACCCGAGCCCGCGCGTGACGCATGAAGGAGGAGAACAGCGCGTGACGCCGAAGACCCGTCGAACGCAACTGGGCATGAAGCTCCGCGAGAATCAGATCGGTACAGATCTTCCGCGGCGCCCCATTTCCAGGGATTTAGCGTGATGCAGATATAGTTCTTCTTGCGAAGCTTCACCGCAATCACGTTCGCCAAGGTCGACTTGCCGGAGCCCCAGGGGCCAAACAATCCAATCGTCAGCAACGCATCACCCTGTGCGGCGAACCCCGCTGCCCGGCTGCGACCGGGTGCAGCCTGCTTGACGACCTCTTCGATAATGCCGACCAGAACCTCGGCTATTCTCTCGAACCCGCGTTTGGGTGCGAGGGAGATATCGTCCGTCGACGCCTGGACATCATTATGGAACCGGCGTGGGACTTCCCGGACACTTGGCTGCTCCACGGGCTGGGGTTGGAGCTTGGCCTCAGCACCATCGTTTGCCGCGATCGGCTCCGGCGCGGGTCTGGATCGACCCGGGGCTTTCGCTATGCCGTGAGATATGAAGTTGACGGCATCCAGGCGCGTCATGTCCTGCAGGTGCAGGAAATAGACCGCATGGCTTTCCCGCTCAGAGAACAGCGCGACCAGAACGTCTTGACCGCCGACCTCGTCTCGGCCGGCTTGCTGCACGTGAATGGCAGCTCGCTGGACGATTCTTTGAAATCCAGCGGTTGGCTTTGGATCGGCGCCCCCCTCTGACACTAGCCCGGAAAGATCCTTGTCAAGGAACTCCGTGAGATCACTCGTCAATCTATTGACGTCGACGCCGCACGCCCTCAAGACGGGGAGAGCGTCTGGATCCGCGCAAAGTGCGAGGAGCAGGTGTTCCACCGTCGCGTATTCATGTTTTCTCTCGGCTGCCAGCGAAAGCGCCCGGTGCAGGGTCTGTTCCAAATTTCTGGACAACATGACCTGCCCCTTCGCTCTTGGACGACGGCTGCTCCCAACGAAGACTACGCTACATTGTCGTCACAATTCCAGTTGGCGTTGGGGGCTTGCCGGCAGCCCCGTCCTCACGGAGCTCATGGATCCCGACCTGCTGACACGCTGAGCCTGGTTCCTCTCCAAACTGAATTCAATCCGGGTCCGGCCCGTTCACCGCCGCATAGCCCGACCCGAACGCGGCGTCGCGCTGCCGGAAGGCGTGCTTGACGCCATGCTCGCGCATCGTCTCGCGGAACGCACGCGCCTTCGGGGCCAAATGCCCGCGCGCGTCGATCTCGGCCGACAGACGCTGAACGGTCCGGGCCCCCATCAACTCGAGCCCCATGTTCACCAGCCGCTTGTTGGCCGACAGCAGATGCGGATCGACCAGGCCCAGCCGATCGGCAAGCCGCATCACCTCGGACTCGAGCTTGTCGGCGGGAACCGCCTTCAGCGCCAGGCCGATCTGCGCCGCGTCCGCGCCGGTCACGCTGTCCCCGGTCAGCAACAGCCGCTTGGCCCATTGCGGGCCGCAGAGATACAGCCACATGTTCTCGGGCGGCACGCCGAGATCGCGCACCGGCGGGAAGCCGATGCGCGCGTCCTCGGCGACGATTACCATGTCGCAGAGGCCGATGATCCCCGTCCCGACGCCAATGCAGGTTCCCTGCACGGCGGCGATCACCGGCTTGTGCATGTCGAACAAGGTCATGCGCAGCCTTTGGCCCTGCTCCAGCCGCCAGACGTCGTCGTCGATCTCGGTGCGGCCCCGATACTCCTCTCCGCGCCCCGACGAATACTCGGTGAGATCGGCTCCGGCGCAGAAATGCGGCCCGGCGCCGCGCAGCACGATGCAATGCACCGCGTTGTGCTCGTCGGCCTCCATCAGCGCCGCCGCCAGCTCGGCGAGCAGCTTGCCGCTCAGCGCGTTGCGCCGCTCCGGGCGGTTCAGCGTGACGAGCGCCGTGGTGCCCTTCACCTCATACGTGATCTGCTCGAACGTCATCGTTCCCTCCGCGGAATTCAGGGCGTTGTCGGCCGAGCGAAAACGTGGCCGGCGTTGATGAGGTTGGCCGCCAGCAAACCACCGTCCACCGGCAAGGTCACGCCGCTCACGTAGCTTGCGAGATCGGACACCAGGAAGGTCGCGGCCTTGGCGATCTCGACCGGCTGGCCGCGCCGCTTCATCGGGATGGGACTTTCCGCATAGAAGGCGGCGCGCTCGTTGGTGTCGTAGAGGCGCGGCGTCACGATATGGCCCGGCGCGATGGCGTTGACCCGGATGTCCTTCGACGCCCACTCCACCGCCAGCGACTTCACCAGGCTGATGAGCCCGCCTTCGCGGCGCCGTATGAGGCATGGTACGCCGAGCCCTGGATGCCGTCGACCGAGGCGATCCCGACCATCGCACCACCATGCCCGCGCCGGATCATCGCCGCCGCCACCGCGCGCGCCACGACGAAGAAGTAGCGAAGGTTGCGGCGCTGATCGAGATCCCAGGTGTCGGGCGTCATCTCCAGCGCCGGCCCGAACGCCGACTGGCCGACGATCGAAACCATGATGTCGATGCGGCCAAGTTTTTCTTCCACCGTGGCGACGATGCCGGGCACCTGCGCGTCATCCAGCACGTCGCCGAGAACCGTCACACCGCGTCGTCCCGCATCGGTGACGAGCTTCGCGACATTGGCAGCGCGCTCCTCTATGAGATCGACCACGGCGACGTCGCAGCCGGCTTGCGCCAGACAGCGCGCCGTCGCCTCGCCCATGCCCTGGCCGCCGCCGAACACGACCGCGCATTTCCCGTCGAGGCCCAGCATCGTCGTGCTCATGTGTAGTTCTCCCCCTGATGCGCTATCCGGGCGCGCTATCCGGCTTCGGTGGACACCGCGTCCGACCGGAAGCCGCTGCTGCCGCCACAGCAGCTGCAGCCGCCGAAATGCCGGGCGCCGCCGCCGGGCTGCCAGGAGGCACTGACGCTCGCCGGCTCGCTGGTCCCGGCGCCGAGGCTCGGGACCGTCAGCGTACGCGGCGCGAGCTCGCCACAACCGGGACACGGCTGCGGATCGGCATACTCGGCGATCGGCCGGGTCTCCGCGAAGCCGCCACATCGGTCGCAAAGGTAATCATATCGCGGCATAGGGCGCACTCTCCCCGATTGCGTAGTCTTGGAAGTTAGCCTGCGAGCGGGCAAAGTCCAGGCGCACCCCTCACCCAACCCTCTCCCAAAGGGAGAGGGTTTCTCTTCTCCCTCTCTCCCGGTGCGGAGAGGGCCGGGGTGAGGGCTACTCCGCCGCCGCGACCAGCTTGTCGATGGTGACGCCCTTGCCGACGCCGACGCGCTCCTTGTACGGCGTGGTGTCGATCTCCTCGAGCTCGATCTCGCGGTTGAGCACGCGCTGTTTCCAGGCCTGGTGCTCCGGCTCCTTGGCGTGGAATTCCGGCATCACCTCCTTGGCGAACAGCTCGAGACTTTCGCAGATGTGCTCGTGCGTGTTCCGTCCCGCCTGGTTGAGCAGGATGATGCTGTCCACCTTCGAGGTCTCGAAGCGGTGCAGCTTGCGCCGGATGGTCTCGGGCGAGCCGATCAGGCCGCCGCGCAGCGCCTTCTCGACCGCTTCCGGGTTGGCCTTCTTCCAGGCCGATGTACTCGTCCCACAGGCTCACCGTGCCCGGTGCGGCACGCTCGCGGTTGCGCGAGCCGCTGTAATAGGCCAGCGAGAACTGGAAGAACGTGACACCCTCGGCCCGGCGGCGCGCCTCCTCGTCGGTCTCGGCGCACATGAAGTAGCTGACCATCGCGATGTTGCAGTTGCTCTGGTACTCGGTGAGCTTCTCCTGCCGCTTGGTGAACGCATTGTAGTAGGCGTGCACCCAGGCATGGGCCATCTCGGCGCTGAGGAACTGGAAGCCCAGTGCGCCGATGCCGCGCCGGCCGGCCATCTCGATCGTCTCGAGCTGCGAGCACGCGACCCACAGCGGTGGGTGCGGCTTCTGCACCGGCTTCGGCAGCACGTTGCGGAGAGGAAACTTGAAGTACGGGCCGTCATATTCCCAGCCGGCGTCCTTGAACATCGGCAGGATGCAGCGCACCGCGTCGTCCCAGACCTCGCGCTTGTTCTCCATCTGCCGGTCGAACGGACCGAGTTCGGTGATGCTGGCGCCCTCGCCCATGCCGAACTCGACGCGCCCGTTGCTCACGAGGTCGAGGCAGGCGATCTTCTCGGCGACGCGCGCGGGATGGTTGGTGGTGATCTGCACGATGCCGTGGCCGAGGCGAATGTTCTTGGTCCGCTGGCTGGCGGCGGCGAGGAACACTTCCGGCTGCGGCGAGTGGGAGTACTCCTCGAGGAAATGGTGCTCGACCTCCCACGCGTAGTCGTAGCCGAGCTTGTCGGCGAGCTCCACCTGGGAGAGCGCGTTCTGATAGAGCTGCCGCTCGTCGTCCACCCCCCAGGGGCGTGGCAATTGCAGCTCATAGAAAATGCCGAACTTCATTCCGTCTCTCCCTCGGGATGCCTACCCGTCAGTATCCCGCCCAGACTAAGCAGGCAACCGGCCATGCGCAAACCGCTCAATCCGGCTCGATCGGCAGGGTCGCGATGCTGGTCCAGGCGATCGGCGCGCCGCATTTCTCCGCCGCCTGGGCCGGAGCCAGCGAGCTATCCCAGTGCACCGCGAGAAACCGCCGCCCGGTGACTTTCGCCGCGTCATCCGAGACCAGCCACAGCAGCGGGGAAGCCATGATCTCGGGGCGCAGCATCCGGCTGCGGTCCGCGACCGCCCCGTCCGGCACGATGCGCGTGTCGGTCATGCCGCCGGGGACAAGCACGTTGGCGGTCACGCCAGTGCCCGCGAGATCGGCCGCCATCACCGCCGTCGCCGCCTCGGCCGCCGCCTTGCTCGCACCGTACAGCACGTAGCCGCTCCGGATCATGGTGCCCAGACTGGTGGTGACGGTGACGATCCGACCGTGCCCGGCGCGCAGCATGTGCGGCGTGACCGCACGCGCCATCATCAGTGGCGCGGTCGCGTTCACCGCGACGAAGCGGCCCCATTGCTCGGGCGTGATCTCCCAGAAGCGGAGCGGGTTCGTCCGCTGGTCGGCGCGGACGGAGCCCTGGCCGATCCCGGCGTTGTTGACCAGGATGTCGATGCGACCCGATCGGTCGAGCACGGCCGCGACCACGGCATCGAACGCGGCCGGGTCCGCCAGATCGGCCCGGATTGTCTGCAGCGCGCCCGCAGCCTTCCCGGCGCCGACCTCGGCTTGCAGTTCGGCGAGCAATGCGGCGTCCCGGTCAACGCCCGCGACGTCGATGCCGCCCTGCAGCAGACCCAGCGTCATCGCCCGTCCGATCCCGCTCGCCGCTCCTGTCACGATCGCGACCTGGCGTTGCGTTGCCATCGGCGTTTCCCTCCCGGTCTTTCTTGATGCCGATTGTCACACTCGGGCCACGGGCGCGCAACCGAGCCCTCCCGCGGCCGCATGGCCGGAGCGCCCGACCGGGTGCTACCGTCGAGGCGCCCAGGGAAAGGAAACGCCGCGCCGTGGCCAGCAGAACCAGCGAGCCGGAAAGCACGTACGCCTGGTGGCGCTTGGCCGCATCGGTGGCCCTCAGCACCATCGGCGGCGTCGGCATGTGGTGCGTCGTGGTCGCGCTGCCGGAGGTCCAGGCGCGAATTCGGCGTGACCCGCGCGGACGCGTCGCTGGCCTACACGCTGACGATGGTGGGCTTCGCGGTCGGCGGCGTCCTGGTAGGTTGGCTTGCGGACCGTTTCCGCATCACGCTGCCCCTCATCGCGGGCGCGATGGCACTTGGCGTCGGCTTCGTGGTGAGCGGGTTCGCCGGCAGTCTCTCGCAGTTCGCTCTGGCGCAGGGCCTGCTCGTCGGCATCGGCATGTCGGCCACGTTCGGCCCGCTGATCGCCGACGTGTCGCTCTGGTTCACCAAGCGGCGCGGGATCGCGGTGGCGATCTGCGCGTCGGGCAACTATCTCGCCGGCACGATCTGGCCGCCGGTCGTGCAGCACTTCATGCAGACGCAGGGCTGGCGCCACACCTACATGACGATCGGCCTGTTCTGCGCGGCGACGATGGTACCGCTCGCGCTGGCGCTGCGGCGGCCGCCCCCCGCGCAGCACGCCGCCCACCGCCCAGGCGAGGAGTGCCCATTCGTTCGGGATCGGGATCGCTTGGCCTGTCGCCCAATGCGCTGATGGTGCTGCTGTCGATCGCCGGGGTCGGCTGCTGCGTCGCGATGTCGATGCCGCAGGTGCACATCGTCGCCTATTGCGGCGATCTCGGTTACGGCGTCGCGCGCGGTGCCGAGATGCTTTCCGCTGATGCTCGCCTGCGGCATCGTCAGCCGCATCGCCTCGGGCTTCATCGCCGACCGCATCGGCGGGCTGCCGACCCTGCTGCTCGGCTCGGTCCTGCAAGGCGTCGCGCTGCTGCTCTATCTCGGCTTCAACGGATTGACGTCGCTGTTCGTGATCTCGGGGCTGTTCGGGCTGTTCCAGGGCGGCATCGTGCCGAGCTACGCCATCATCGTGCGCGAGTATTTCCCCGCCCGCGAGGCGGGCACGCGGTTCGGCATCGTCGTCATGGCCACGCTGTTCGGCATGGCGCTGGGCGGCTGGATGTCGGGCGCGATCTTCGACGCGACCGGCTCGTATCGCGCCGCCTTCGCCAACGGCATCCTGTGGAACGTGCTCAACGGCGCGATCGTCGCTGCTGCTGCTGTTCCGCCGCAGCCGCCGCCGCGTCGCCCTCGCCTGACGGCGCTTTGCGGCTGGACGAAGATCGGGGCTAGGCTGGCGCGCATGGCTGGGCGAACCGGCCAGCGCTGTCAGGGGAGAGTCGTGCATGATCTACGAGCTCAGGACCTACACGTTCCAACAAGGAAAGGCGCCCGCCTATCTCGACCTGGTGCAGAAGGTCGGCCGGCCCGTGCGTGGCGACGAGTTCGGCACGTGTCACGGCTATTGGTCGCACGAGTTCGGCACGCTCAACCAGGTCTCGCATCTGTGGAGCTACGCCAGCCTCGACGAGCGGACCCGCCTGCGCGCCGCACTCGGCCAGAACGAGCGCTGGACCAAGGATTTCGTCGCCAACGTCCGTCCGCTCCTGGCGCGGCAGGATATTCGGCTGCTCAATCAGGTGAGCGAGCTCAAGCCGCCGGAGCAGAGCGGCGGCATTTATGAGTTGCGCATCTACCGCACGCAACCGGGTGACGCGGCGGCCTATGCGCAGCTGCTCAAATCCTATTTTCCGGTGCGCGAGAAATACTCGAAGAACGTCGGCCTGTGGACCGGCGAGGTGCCGCAGCCGAACGAGCTGGTGCATCTGTGGAACTACCCGGACCTCAACGCGCGGGCCAAGACGCGCGCCGCTGTGTCCGAGGATCCGGGCTGGAAGGAGTTCCTCGGCAAGGGCGCCGGGCGGCTGGTGGAGATGCAGTCCGTCATCCTGCTGCCCGCCGCCTTCTCGCCGCTGAAGTGACCCGACCACCAGTACGAAGGGCCATCGCATGAAGCTCGGTCTCGCGCTCGGCTATTCCGGCGCGCATCTCCACCTGCCGGTGGCGTTGGTGCAGCGCGCCGAGGAACTCGGCTATGATTCCGTCTGGACGGCGGAGGCTTACGGCACGGACGCCGTCACACCGCTCGCCTATCTCGCGGGCCTCACGAAATCAATAAAGCTCGGCACCGGCATCATGCAGCTCGCGGCGCGCACGCCGGCCAACGCGGCGATGAGTGCGGCGACGGTTGACGCGCTCGCCGGCGGCGGACGGTTCATCGCCGGGCTCGGCGTATCCGGCCCGCAGATCGTCGAGGGCTGGTACGGCGAGCCCTGGGGTCGGCCGTACTATCGCTACAAGGACTACGTCGCGATCATGCGGAAAGTGTTCCGCCGCGAGGCGCCGGTGACGCATGACGGGGCGGAGATCAGCCTGCCCTACACCGGCCCCGGCGCGCTTGGCGTCGGCAAGCCGCTGAAGTCGATCCTGCACATGAACCCGGACATCCCGATCTATCTCGGCACCGGCAACGAGGCCACGGTGAAGCTCACCGCCGAGATCGCCGACGGCTGGCTGCCGCTCGGCTTCGTGCCGGGCTCGCTGCCCGAATACATGCCCTGGCTCGAAGGAGGGCTTCCGCCGCGCCGGCGGCGGCAAGGGGCTTGGGCCAGTTCGAGATCCAGGCGTCGGTACATGTCGAGGTGGACGGCGACGTGAAGGCGACGCTGGCGCGGCTGAAGCCGGAAGTGGCGCTCTACGTCGGCGGCATGGGCCACAAGGACAAGAACTTCCACAAGGACATGATGATCCGCCGCGGCTTCGGCGACGCCGCCGACCGCATCCAGGAGCTGTACCTCGCGCACCGCAAGGACGAGGCGATCGCGGCGGTGCCGGACGAGTGGGTCGACCAGAAATCGCTGGTCGGCCCGCCCGACCGCATCAAGCAGCGGTACCGCGCGTGGGAGGATTCCGGGATCACCGGCCTTACGGTGCGATCGAAGCAGCCCGAGGCGGTGGAGGTGATCGCAGCAGGCGGCGCGGCGGAACTGACCCCTCACCCCGACCCTCTCCCCAAGGGAGACGGGAGAGGGAGAAGAAAGGCTCTCTCCCGTGGGCAGAGGGTTGGGTGAGGGGTTCGCGCCGGCGAAAAAGAGGGGGAAAAGAATGCGCTTCAAGGACAAGGTGGCGCTCATCACCGCGGCGGCGAACGGCATCGGCCGCGCCACCGCCGAGATCATGGCGCGCGAAGGGGCGGTGGTGGTTGCGCTCGACAACCATCAGGAACGGCTGGACGCCGCGATCGCCGCGCTGACCAAATCCGGCGGCCGCGCACACGGCCGTCTCGCCGACGCGCTCGATCCCGCGCAGGTCAACGCGACAGTGGCCGACGTGGCACGCGAGTTTGGCGCGATCGACATCCTGGTCAACGCGGTCGGCGGCAGCACGATCATCGCGCGGCCTGCCGCCACGATCGAGGAACTGTCGTTCGATGACTGGCAGCGCATCATCGCCTTCAATCTGAGCGGGACGTTCCTGTTCACCAATGCCATCGTGCCGGTGATGAAGCGGCAGAAGCGGGGAAAAATCGTCAACCTCGCCTCGATCGCCGGGCGCGGCCTGAGCGTCTCGAGCAGCAGCGCCTACGCGGCGGCCAAGGGCGGCATCATCGCTCTGACGCGCAAGCTCTCCCTCGAGCTCGGGCCGTTCAACATCAACGTCAACGCCATCGCGCCAAGTCTCACGCTCTCCGAACGGCTGCAGCCGCGCTGGAACCAGATGGCGCCGGAGGACCAGGCGGTCGAGAGGGAGCGCGTGCCGCTCCGCCGCATCGCCGAGCCGCAGGACCAGGCGCGTGTGATCTGCTTCCTCGCCTCGAGCGACGCGGATTTCGTCACCGGCCTGACCATCGACGTCACGGGAGGACAATAGGTCAATGGCGACATTCGTATTGATCCACGGCGCGTATCAGGGTGGCTGGGTCTGGCAGAAGGTCGCGACCCGGCTGCGCGCCGCGGGCCATGCCGTCTACGCTCCGACGCTCGACGGCTGCGCCGAGCGCAAGCAGGCGCTCCGCCCCGGCATCACCACCGAAACGCACGCCACGGAGATCGCCGAGCTGCTGTTCTACGAGGATCTGCGCGATGTCGTGCTGGTCGGCACCAGCGCGGGCGGGATGGTGCTGTGCCGGCGCGGCAGAGCAGGCGCGCGAACGGGTCGGCCGGGTGGTGTTCGCCGACGCGCTGGCGCTGATGAACGGCGAGCGGATCGCCGATTTCGTCAAGCGGCCATCGGCGGTCTCGACGCCGCTCGCCACCGGGCCATCCCGCGCGGACGCCGAAGGCCGCATGTTCAAGGATCTGGAACCCGCCGTGCGGGAATGGGCCTTGGCGCGCTACACGGCGCATCCGATCGCCGCGATGGATGCGCCGGTGCAGCTCGACCAATTCTGGGACCAGACCTGGCAGGCGACGGTGATCCGCTGCCTGCGCGCCGCAAACCCGCCCGAAGCCGCATCAGCGCCGCACCGCGGAAAAGCTGCGCGCAAAATGGTTCGAGCTGGACACTGGGCACTATCCGATGCTCAGCACGCCGGACGAGCTGACGCGGCTGATCGTGGGCGAGCGATGACGGACGAGAACGCGGCGGCGCTGAGCGGCGCGCGGGAGGCGATGGACGGCTTCATGGCGGCGTTCAACGCGCGCGATGCCGAGGCGCTGCGGACGCGCTGGTTCCACTTCCCGCATGTCCGCTTCCACAGCGGCAAAGTGACGGTGATGGAGCGGCCCGAGGACTATCACAACCTCGTCTGGAACGATCGCGGCAGCGCCGATGGCTGGGCGCGCAGCGAGTGGGACTATGTCGAGCCGATCGACGTCGGACCCGAAAAGGTGCATTTCCGTGTCGCAGTTCAGCCGGTATCGCGCCGACGGCAGCAAGATCGGCAGCTACCGCTCGCTCTATATCGTGACGCTGATCGCGGGACGCTGGGCGATCCAGGGGCGATCGAGCTGGGCCGCGTGAGCGGTTCGCTGAACACCTGAACGAAGTGCGGGGAACGCCATGCGCCTAGGCATCGTGACCATCCCGCAATCCGACGGCCGGCGGCTCCGTGATCGAGCGACTTCGTGGAGTTCGGCCGCCGCGTCGAGGCGCTGGGGTTCAGCGGATTTGGGTGACGGATGCGTTCGGGCGCGGCCGGCCGACGCTCGATCCGCTGATCCTGCTCGCACCGCTCTGCGCCGAGACGAGCCGGATCGAACTCGGCACCTGCGTCGTGCAGGTGCCGCTGCGTCATCCGGTGGAGCACGCGCATCGCGCCCAGACGCTGCACCTGCTCTCGCGCGGGCGCTTCCGGTTCGGCGTCGGCTCGGGCTCGACCAAGGCGGATTTCGACGCGGTGGGCGCGGATTACGAGGCGCGGTTCAAGACGCTGCCCGCCTATCTCGACATCATGCGCCGCACCTGGAACGGCGAGGGCGTCTACGGCCCCGCACTGTCGCTGTGGCCGGGCACCGAGGGCGGCCCGCCGGTGCTGCTCGGCGCATGGCGCAGCGCGCGCTGGATCGACCTCGCGGCGCGCGGCTGCCAGGGCTGGATCGCCTCGGGCATCTACTCGAACCCGGAGGATCTCGGCATCGGGCTGCGCATGTATCGCGAGGCCGGCGGAACCCGCGCGGTGCTGGCCAACGTGTTCACCGATCTGCGGCCGGAGCCGGCGCTCAACCCGATGATCGCCAACGCCAAGATCTCGCTGATCTGCACTCCGGCCGAGGCGCGCGATCGGCTGCGACGGCTGGAACAGCTCGGCCTCGACGACGCGCTGCTGGTCTGCCCGTTCGACGCGCCGGAGCAACTGGAAGCGATCCGCGCGTTGATCTAACAGGTCCGGCGCAGGGAGCGAGCCATGTCATCCTCGAACGAAGACCGCGAGCAGCGCATTCGCGAACGGGCGTATTCGCTCTGGGAGGAGGAGGGGCGGCCGGAGGGACGCGCGGACGAGTTCTGGGAACGCGCCCGCAAGCTGATCGAGGCGGAAGACGACCCCGATGCCCCGAACATGATCTCGCCGCCGCCGCTCTGATCGCGGCTACGAGGCCCGTCCGGCCCTGTGCCCGGCCGCGCGCGGGATTCGAGTCCATGCGGCCGGCAATCCGCATGAGACCCGGAAAGGCTGCGCACGCCGCGACCAGCGGCGCCTGGGCCGGTAGGGCGATGCAGCCGGCGTGCAGCCACGAGGCACGACGCATCTGCGCACCGATATCGCGTCGCAGCCGCAGGTGATGCGCGGCGGCCGACCCGCCCGACAGCCAGGCGGCAGCAGCGGATCGCGCGCTGTGCAGCGCGATCGCCACGCCGTCGCCGGTGAAGGACGGGATGACCGCCGCCTGATCGCCGAGGCGGAACAGCCCCGGCGGATCAGTCCGCCGCGGCGCATGAACGAAGCCATACGGCAGCCGGCTGATCGCCAGGGGACGCGACAGGCGCTGGTCGCGCCGCGAAGCCGCCTGCGCCAGATGCGGACAGGCCGATGTCACTGCCTGCAGCAGACCGTCCCAGCTCCCCCCTGCCCGCTCCAGTTCCCGCGCCGACACGACGAGGCTGAAATTCGCCACGTCGCCTTCGACCAGCAGCAGGCCGGCATAGCCGCCGTTGAACAGCATCACCTCGACGTGATCCCGGAGCGCTTCGGTCTGATGAGGCAAGAGGGACAAATAGGTCTTGAACGCAACCACCTTCGGCGCCCGCGCCGCCCGTTGCGCGCCGCGCAGATCGTGCTTCCCGGTTGCCAGGAACACGGTCCCTGTCGCGATGTCCCCGCGCGAGGTGGTGATGCGCAGCCGCGCGCCGTCGGGATGCACGGCGAGCGCCCGCCGTCCGCGCAACACCGTCGCACCGCGATCCGCCGCGAGCCGCAGCAGCGCCTCGTCGAAGACGCGCCGCGACAGCCCGAACGCCGCGAACGGCAGGGAGCCCTCCGCGACGCGATCGCCATGCACCAGCCGCAGGGCGGTGATCGGGGCCGCGCCGAGGCGATGCAGGTCCAGCTCCAAGGTCGCCGACGTTCCGCAGCGCCTCGACGCTGAGGAAATCGCCGCATACCTTGTCGCTCGGCACGGCGTCCCGCTCAAGCACGACGACCTCCTGCCCGGCCTCCGCCAGCAAGCACGCCACGGCGGCCCCGGCGGGACCGCCGCCGACGACGACGGGTGGGCTCACCTGTTGCGCTCGACGGTCAGGCGGAACGGCACATGACGGCGGACCGTCACCTCACCGGCCGGCACGGCTTCGCGAGCAAGCTGCTCCAGCTCGTCGGGCCGGAAGCCGCGGGTGATCGAGATCAGCCCGTCACTGCGGACGAAATGATGCCAGCGTGCTGCCGTCGCGAGCAGGTTGAAGCCGAGATAGGCCAGCGTGCTGCGATGGATGTCGCTGATGAGCCAGCCGCGCCGCGCGGAACGCTCCATCCAGCGGACGAACTCGACCACCTGCGCGTCGGTCAGATGATGAGTGAACTGCGCGCTGACGATGAAATCGAATTGCCGCTCCGGCGCGAAGGCGAACACGTCGGTCGCGACATACTCGATCCGGTCCTCGGCCGGGGTCGCGTCGCGCGCGGCCCGCACCGCCCAAGGATTGAGATCGACGCCCACGAGTTCCGCCTCCAGGCCGCGGCGCGTGCTCCAGCGGCGAATGGCGCGGAGAATGTCGCCATAGCCGGAGGCAACGTCGAGCAAGGAAAAGCGCTCGCCGCTGCGCAGTCCCTGACGGCCCAGCCAGCGCAAGGTCGGCCGCGCGGTGAAGGTGGCGCGGTTCACCCGCGAGAGATCGCGCAGGCAACGTTGGTAGTCCGCATAGTCCACGCAATCGGTGTCCATCCGCTCCGGCGTATCGGCGCGGTGCGACAGGTTCACGTGCGCGAGGCCCGGCGGAAGCGGAACGTCTCGACGCTCATCCCCGGCCCGAAAGCCATTGCGACGCCTTCGCCGATCTCGCGCGCGCGCATCACCCGGTCCAGCACGAACACCAACGTGGCCGAGGACATGTTGCCGAAATCGCGCAGCACGTCGCGTGAGAAGCGCAGCGCATCCGGCGCGAGGCCCAGACCCTGCTGCACCGCGTCCAGCACCGAGCGCCCTCCCGCATGGACCGCCCAGAGCGCGATGGCGTCCGGGTCGGACAGGCTCAGCATCGCGCGTCCGTGCTCGCCCAGCCAGCGGCGGATGCGGCCCGGCACCTGGCCCGAAAGACGCATCCGAAAGCCGCTGTCGCCGATATGCCAGGTGATGAGGCTCTCCGTGCGCGGGATCACGTTGGCGCGAAAATCGTCGATCTCCAGGCCGCCAGGCTCGGCGGAGACCACGCAGGCGGTGCAGCCGTCGGCGAACAGCAGGAACATCAGCATCGTCTCGATGTCCCATTCCTCCTGCAGATGCAAAGTGCTCAGCTCGACATTCACCACCAGCACCCGCGAATCCGGCTCGGAGCGGACGATGTGGCGGGCGAGCTTGAGTGCGTTGACAGCGGCGAAGCAGCCCATGAAGCCGATGATCGTGCGTTCCACCGACGCAGACAGACCCAGCCGCCCGGCCAGTTGCAGGTCGAGACCCGGCGCCGAGAAGCCGGTGCAGGAGGCGACGACGAGGTGCGTGATCGAGGCCCGCTCCCAGCCTGCCCCGAGCCGCTCCACGGCGCGCGCGGCGAGCACGAGGGCGAACTCCTCGAACAGCTGCATCCGGGCGCGCGTGCCGGGGAAGGCGCCGCGCTGGTAGATGCGGCTCCTGTCCAGGTACAGGTCGCGGGGCTTCGGCCCCGGTTCGAGGAAGGAATAGCGGTGCTCGATCCCGGCCAGTGCCGTCATGCGCTCAAACAGCGCCCGGCCGCGGGCGTCAGGCAGCGCGGTGCGGGCGAAATCGACGAACTCGGCGTGGATGTCGTGCTCGGGGACGGCCGTGCCGATCCGGTTCAGGAAGGCACGGGTCATTCAATGCGCTCCAGATGTCAGTGACGGAACCTCTCGCCCACCGCGCGGCGGCAGACTAAAAGACGACTGGCCGATGCTTGAAACAAGACACCCTACACCGGACGATGCGTCTCCCGACGCCATATCCGCGGCGCGTCCGGCGTTCTCCGGGTCGGTGAGCCAGACGCTTGCGGGCGGCGATTGTTCCCCGCGCCACACGCTCGCATGGTCGCCTGCGCCGACGGTGCGACTGTCGATCGGGCTGCACGCGCTCGCCGGCCTTGGCCTTGTGGTGCAGCCGTCGGTCTGGCCGTGGCTGCTCAGCACGATCGCGGCGAACCATCTGTTCCTGGGCGCCGTCGGCATGTGGCCGCGAAGCCGCCTGCTCGGCCAGAACCTGAGCCGACTGCCCGGTTCTCGCGACCGGACGCGGATCGTGGCGCTTTCGTTCGATGACGGACCAGACCCGGACGTGACGCCGCGCATCATTGACATACTGGAGCGGCAAGGTGCCACCGCCAGCTTCTTCTGCGTCGGCGAGCGCGCGGAGGCGTGGCCCGAGATTGTGCGCGACATCGCCCGGCACGGGCACAGCGTCGAGAACCATACCCAACGTCACCCCTACGCCTTCGCGTGCTTCGGGATGCGCGCCCTGCGCCGCGAGATCGAGACGGCGCAGAGCACGCTTAGCCGGATCGCCGGCCGGAGCCCGCGCTTCTTTCGTGCACCCGCCGGGTTGCGCAGCCCCTTGCTCGATCCTGTCCTGTCGCGAGCCGGACTGCGGCTCACCTCCTGGTCGCATCGCGGGCATGACTGCGTTCGCCGCGATCCCGAGATTGTGCTGCGCCAGATCACCTCCCGGTTGCGGGACGGCGACATCCTCCTGCTGCACGACGGTTCTTGCGCACGGACCCGCGACGGAACGCCGGTCGTGCTCGCGGTGCTGCCTCGCCTGCTGGATCATCTACGCGATCGCGGACTGCGTGCGGTGTCGCTGCCCCGCGCGCTCGCGGCCGAGTCGTGCGAGCGGATTGGCGGAGAGCCATGACCGACGCCAGCAGCCCGCATCCGCTCCTGAGCACGTATTACCAGCAGGTCGCGGATCGGCGGGCGTTCGTGCGCGGCCTGTTCGATCGGACCGCGAACGAATACGACCGGATCAACCGGCTGTTCTCGCTCGGCTCGGGCGACCGCTACAGGAGGCAGATCCTGCTTCGGGCAGGACTGGCACCCGGGATGAGGCTGATCGACGTGGCCGTTGGTACCGGCTTGCTGGCCGGCGCGGCGGTCCGTCTGATCGGCGATCCTGGCGCCGTGATCGGTGTCGATCCGAGCGCGAACATGCTGCGCGAGGCACGGGGCAAGCTGG
The DNA here is from genome assembly GCA_963799825.1 of uncultured Alphaproteobacteria bacterium. GTDB lineage: Bacteria > Pseudomonadota > Alphaproteobacteria > Acetobacterales > Acetobacteraceae > JAFKFI01. The sequence continues at coordinate 279,065 of CAWCYL010000003.1, read as the reverse complement.
ACATTCCGCTCGTCCAGGGCCGCGCCGAACATCTGCCGCTGGCCGATGGCTGCGCCGATTTCCTGACGATGGGATACGCGCTCCGCCACGTCGAGCGCCTGTCCGCCGCGTTCGAGGAATTCGCTCGCGTCCTGCGGCCGGGCGGCTCGCTCGTCATCCTGGAGTTCGTCACGCCGGTCCGCCGCGTCAGCCGGGCACTGACGCGGTTCTATCTTGGCGTGGCGATCCCTGCCCTCTGTCGCTGCGTCGCCCCGTCCAGGGACACCGCCACGCTGATGCGATACTGCTGGGACACGGTCGAGAATTGCGTGCCCCCCGGCGCGATCCACGATGCGATGGCCACGGCCGGTTTCGTGGATACCGCCTCGACCCGCAGCCTCGATTTCCTGATCGCCTATCACGCACGCAAATCGCCGGCAGGCGATCAGGTCTCGTCGTGATGGTAGGTGTTGCTCTCGCCACGATCGAGCAGCGCGGGCTCCGGCCCTGGCTGGAGCAGGCGCCAGGTCACGTCGTTGTGCGAACCTGTGATCTCGATGCTGCCGCCAGGAGCCAGTTCGACGAACACGTCATTGTGGTCTCCGGTCAGGCGCACGAAGCGGCACGAGCCGGTCAGGCGCAGTTCTGTGCGGCTCACATTGAGCTGCACCGGGCGCGTGTCGCACGGGATCGTCGCGTTGGTCTGCGACGCGGTGTATACCGCGAACCCGTTCTCCTCGGCCGCAATCGGCGGCGTGGTGGATTTGCAGCCGGCAACCAATAGAGCAATTGCGGCAACCCGCAAGATGACGGCGGACATGCATTCTCCCCGTGCTTGTGCTGGCCTACGATAGACCGATTTGCGGTGATGAGTATCGTATGAGAAAATTTCGTCATATCAGACGCACTCTGCCCAGACGCACTCTGCCCAGACGCACTCTGCTCTGTCTGCTCGCGCTTGCATTTCCGGCATTGGTCGCGCCTGTGCGGGCACAAGCGCAAACCAACGTTGCGCAGGCTGCGGCCTTCATCAAGCAGACCGGGCAGGAGATGGCGACCCTGGTCGGCGGCGCGCCAACCATCGCGGAGAAGCGCCGGCGGCTGCAGCCTTTCATCGACCGGGTCGTCGACGTGGATGGCGTGGCCCGCTTCTGCCTTGGCCGTCATTGGCGCCAGGCGACCGAGGCGCAGCAGGAAGCCTATGTCCGGCTGTTTCACGGCGTGCTGCTGAACAACGTCGTCTCACGGATGGGCGACTATCAGCACACCGAGATGCGCGTGATCATCGGTCAGCCGGAGGCGCGCGAGGATGGCATTCACGTCCCAGCAGTGTTGGAGCGAACCGGCGATCCGCCCGCCAAAGTTGTGTGGATCGTGCGCCAGGACGGCGCACCCCGCATCGTCGACGTGATGGCGGAGGGCACTAGCCTGCGGCTGACGGTGCGCAGCGACTACAATGCGTTCCTCGCCCACCACGGCGACAGCATCGACGCGCTGATCGAGGCGTTGCGCGAGCAGGCCGGTCAGGCCACCGCCGGCTGACCGGCGCGGCGCGCGGTCAGTAGCATGTTGGCCATCGGCGTGCCGCGCCAGCAAGGTGCGACGGACACCGCGAAGCCTTCCTGGCGCAGGACATCGCTCAGAGAGCCGATCGGCAGCGGGCTGACATAAGCCCCGGAATGAGGCGAGATGCGACGGGCCATGCGCTCGAAGGCGAGCGTGATTGCGCTGCGCAACCCGCGATCGGGGTCGAGCGTGCGGACCAGGACCAAGCGGCCGGACGCGCGGGCGGCGCTCCGCAACAACGCGATCTGCGCTGCCGGCGGGAGCTGATACAGCACGTCGACGATCAGCGTCGTGTCGGCGGCCGGCAAGCCCGGGTCGCGCGAGACGTCCTGGACGCGCGCGGTGAATGGGAGGCCCAAGGCCGCGCGTCGCGCCTGGTCGAGATGCGCCGACGACCGGTCCAGTCCGAGCACCGAATGCGCCAGCCCCGCTTCCAACAGTGCTAGGCCCATCTGGCCACGGCCGCAGCCGATGTCGAGCACGTCGCCCAGACCGGACGCTTCGCCGATGGCCAGCACGTCGCGATGCACGGGATCGCGACGCAGCTTCGCGGACACGTACCGACGCGTCCCCGTCCCGCAGCCGGCATAGCGCCGTGCCACCCGTGCGAATAGGGCGGCGTGCGTCACCCGGCGGAAGCGACGTGCGCCCGCAGTCCGAGGCGATGCGCCAACGAGAACAAACGGTACACCGTCTTGAACGCCAGCAGCGGCACATCGACACCGCGCTTCTGCTCGATGTTGCCGGCGAGCACCGACACCACGCCGTCGCGCATCCCGAGATAGTTGCTCGGAGCCATCAACAGGTGGCGCATCACCGGCTCATTGATCCGGTAGATCAGCCAGCCGAAGCGATCCATCGAACCCACCATGAGACGTTCGGCGCGGCGGGCGAGCACGCGGCCGCGCGCCGGATCGTCGAGCCACACCGAGGCGACCTCGGCCCCGAGCTCGGCGGCGCTCATCGCCAGCAGCACGCCGCTCGAGAATACCGGATCGACGAAGCCGAACGCATCCCCGATCATCATGTAGCCCTCGCCCCAGCTCGCACGCGCGCGATAGGAGTAGTTGCCGGCGGTCCTGACCTCGGAGCAGAGCTCGGCCTCCCGCATCCGGGAGCGGACCGTCGGACTGCGGGCGATCCGCTCGAACAGGAGATCATGCGTGCTGCCCTGGCGTGCCTTGAAGGCGCGCTGGGTGCCGACGAAGCCCACGCTCATCACCTCGTCTAGGCAGCGGGATCAGCCAGAACCAGCCATCCTCGGCAAGATGCACGCTGATGCAGCCGGCCTGGTCGCCGGTGCGGCACTCGACGTTGCGGAAATGCGCGAACACCGCGGCAGTGTTGTTGTTCTTGTCAGCCTCCAGCAGCTTCATCCGCCCCGCGAGGAACGTGTCACGCCCCGACGCATCAAGCACGTAGCGCGGGGCCAGGGCGAACTCGCCGCCATCCACCCGCCGGGCCGTCACCCGCGCGCGCCCACCGGGCGTGAAGGCGACCTCCGTGACCCGGATCCCCTGCTCGGCGCGCCCGCCCTTGGCAACCGCGTTTGCGAACAGCAGCGCGTCGAATTTAGCGCGCTCGACGTGGTAGCTGTGGGTGAACCGCCGGTCAAGCCCGTCCCTGAAGTTGAACATGACACGACGGCCGGTCGCGTCCGAGACGAATTCCGCGCCCGGCTTGAACACGCCGATCGCGTCCACCGCGTCGCGCACGCCCAGCCGATCGAAGATCGCCAGATTGCGCGGCAGAAGCGATTCGCCGATGTGAAAGCGCGGATGCGTGTCCTTCTCCAGCAGCACCACGTCGCGGCCCTGCTCGGCGAGCAGCGCCGCCGCGGTGGATCCGGCAGGGCCGCCGCCGATCACCAGCACGTCGCAGGACACGGGCTCCGATTGGCCGGCGGCAGAGGCGGCAGCGGGGTCGGCCAAACAAGGTCTCCTGTCGGATGCATTTGAGCAGAACGAGTTCCCCATGCCATGACAAGGCGGTGGATGAGAAGAGCAACAATCACGGCCGGCTGACGGTGGTGATCCCGGCCCTTGAGGAGGCGGCGACGATCGGCGCGGTTGTAGCAGGGTGCCGGGCGCTGCCGTTCGCCTCCGACATCATTGTCGTCGACGATGGATCGGCCGACGATACCGCCGGGATCGCCGGCCGGAGCGGCGCGCGCGTGCTGCGCAACCCGACCAACCAGGGCAAGGGCGCCAGCCTGTGGCGCGGCATGACCGAAGCCATCGCGGCGGGCGCCGAGCGGGTCGCCACGCTCGACGGCGACGGCCAGCACCGTGCGGACGACCTGGCGCGGATGCTGGCCGGCAGCTTGGCATGGCCGGAGCACATTGTGATCGGCTCGCGCCGGGCGAGCGGACGCGACGCGCCTCGGGCGCGCTTCATCGCCAATCGTGTGGCGGATTTCTGGGTCTCCTGGGCCGCCGGGCATCCCGATCGACGACAGCCAGTCGGGCTTCCGCATCTACCCCGCCGCGCTGATCCGCGCGCTTGCGGCACGCCCACAGCTGGCGCGCGGCTTCGCGTTCGAGAGCGAGGCGCTGATCGAGGCGGCCCGGCTGGGCTTTTCCACCGTCGCCGTGGACGTCCCGACGATCTATGGCGACGCGCTGCAGCGGCCGAGCCATTTCCGCCCGGTCGCGGACATCACGCGCATCGTGCTGATGGTGGCCGGCAAGCTGCTCCGGCGCGGGATGGACCCGGCTGGCCTCTGGCGATCGCTGACCCTGCCGCAGGCTCCGCGCCTCTACGCCATGCCGCCATTGATCGAGATGGTCTGGCCGGAGATGTAGCCCGCCCGATCGGAGACGAGGAAGCCGACCAGCGCGGCGACCTCCGCCGGCGTCCCGGCGCGCTTCATCGGCACGACCTCGGCGATCCGCTTGCGGTCGAGCGCGGCCGCGACGGCGGGACTTTCGATGATGCCCGGCGCCACCGCGTTCACCGTGATGCCACGGCTCGCCACCTCAAGCGACAGCGCGCGCACCGCGCCGATCAGGCCGGCCTTGGCGGCGGCGTAGTTCACCTGCCCGCGATTGCCAATCACCGCGGAGACGGAGGAAATCGCCACGATGCGGCCCCACCGAGTCGCCATCATCGGCAGCAAGAGCGGGCGCGTGATGGCATAGAAGCCGGTCAGCGACACGTCGAGCACGCCGCGCCACTGCCGCTCGGACATCCCCGCGAGCGGCGCATCGTCATGCGTTCCGGCGTTATGAACCACGATCTGCGGCACACCTTCCGCCAGCACCGGGTCGAGTGCGGCGGCGGTGGCGGCCACGTCGGTCAAGTCGCAGAGCAGCGTTCCGGCCGAGCCGCCGGCATCGCGGATCGCCCCGCGCAAGCTGCTCGGCCGCGTCGATCCCGGCGCGGGCGTGGACGATGACGTGCAGTCCCTGCCCGGCCAGCTCCCGGCACATCGCGGCACCGAGCGGGCTCGCGCCACCCGTGACCAGTGCCCGCTTCATGTCGCCAGCATGATCGTCGCCCGACCTTCGATGAGCGTGCGGCCAGTCTCCGAGGCGAGCCGGAAGCCGTAGATCAATCCCGTCCGCTCGCTCAGTTCCAGTGTCGCCGCGATCGCCAGCACGCCCAGCGCCGGGTCGTCCAGCCGGTCGGCCGCGACCGCCACGTCGCGCAGCCCGGCGAGATAGCCCGGCGGCCGGCGAGCACCGTCGCGCAGCGCGCCATGCAGCGCCGCCGCCTGCAGTCCGTATTCGATGCCGCATATCATCCCGAGCCTCCCCTCACGCCGCAGCGGATTGCCGGGGTCCATATGCGTCCGCGAGCGGCACAGGATCTCCCGCGCATCCCAGGCTACGACCTCGTCCAACAGGCACATCGACCCCTGATGCGGGATCAGCGCCGCTATCTGCGGGCGCCCGAGCACGGCTCGACCCCGATCTCCAGGTAGCCGTCCAGCAATTCGACCGAGAACCGGTCCGCCTCACCTCGCGCCAGTGCCTGCAACAGCCGCAAGCTCCGCGCGGCAGGATTGGCCCGGCTCAGTTCCCGCAGCCCGGCCGCATCCAGTTCGCCCGCGCCGTCCGGCGCAGGGTCCGCGACATAGCGCGCATCGAGCAGGGCGAGCGCATTCCCGTTATCGTCCGGCGTCAGCACAAACCCGGCGGCGAACGCGCCCTCGGTCGGCCGCCTGGCCGCGAGCGGCGGCGGCATCGACGCGTCGTAGACGCACAGGAGCAGCGGCACCCGCTCCACCTCGACCTCGGCCATCGCCTTGAGGAGGGCCGCGCCCATCGTCGCGTCGTGGCAGCCGACACAGGTGGCCGGCTGACGCGAACCGGCGGCGATCGTCCAATAGCCGGACGCGGCATTGTGGACGGAGTTGTGGAATTGGGTCGGCGAGACCTGCCCGTCGCCGCTCGTCAACGACTCCAAGATAGCACCCACCACTGCGCCGTCGCCGTTCGACGTACCGAACACGTTCCGCAGCGTATCTGGCGTCAACCCCGCCATCGCGGTCGCCGCCTGCGCCACGTTCAGCGCGAGCCGCACCACGAGGCTGGTACGTCGACGCTCCGTCGCGGACAGCATCGCCGGGGTGGGCGGAGGAGACTCGCTCGCCATGTAATCGGCAAGCCCGGCCAGCATCGGACGGCTGGCCTCCCAACCCTCCAGGCCGGGGCCCCAAACCGATACGCCGATAACGTACGCGCGCATCACCCCGCTCCCAGGATCAGACTGCAATTGGCGCCACCGAAGCCGAAGGAGTTGCTGATGACGCGACGCACAGGCTGCTCTGCATTCTCGACGAGCACCCGCGCGCGGAAGCCCGGATCGACCTCGGACACATTGAGACAGCCCGGCATGAAGCCGTGACGGATACAAAGCGCCGCGATGCCCGCCTCCACGATCCCGGCGGCGCCGAGCGCGTGACCGGTCCATGCCTTGACGGAGCTGCACGGCGTGTCGATGCCGAATACCTCGGCGACGGCGAGATCCTCCATCGCGTCGTTGGCCCGGGTTCCGGTGCCGTGCAGGTTCACGTAGTCGATGTCCCGCGGCGCCAGCCCGGCGCGGTCGAGCGCCTGCCGCATCGCGCCGATCGCGCCGGCGGCTTCCGGGTGCGGCGCGGACATGTGATAGCCGTCGCTGGTGGCGCCGTATCCGAGCAGGGCCGGACCGTTGCCTTCGCGTTCCAGCAGCGCGAAGCCGGCGGCCTCGCCTATAGAGATGCCGGCACGCTCCGCGTCGCACGGCCGGCATGGCACCGGCGAGATCAGATCGAGGGCGGCGAAGCCGTGCAGCGTCATGCGGCACAGGCTGTCGGCGCCCCCCACCACCGCCGCGTCGCAGACCCCGGCCTCGATCAGATGCGAAGCATCGACGAAGCTGCGCGCCGACGAGGCGCACGCGGTGGAGACCGTCATCGCCGGGCCGCGCAGCCCGAGCGCTTCCCGCACGAAGCGGGCGAGCGAGAACATGTCGTGGGTATGCTCATAGTCGAACCCCTCCGGCAGCGCGCCGGTGCGCGGGTCGCGCGCACGGTAAGCATCCTCGCTGGCAAGGATGCCGGACGTGCTGGTGCCGACGACGACCGCGATCCGCCGTGGGCCGTAGCGTTCCCGTGCCGCTAGCACGCGGTCCGCGAAATCGTCGGTGCGCAGCGCGAGATCCGCCAGGCGATTGTTGCGGCAGTCGAAGCGCGCGAGATCGGCGGGCAGGACATGCGCCTCCAGACCCTCGACCCGCCCGATATGGCCGCTCGTCACATCGGCGAAGTCGCATGGCCGCAAGCCGCCACGCCGCGCGCGCAGCGCGTCCAGCGTCTCAACCCGGCCACGGCCGATCGCGCTGACCGTCGCGCTCGCGGTAACGAACAGCGGTCGCATCAGACGGGCTCCTTTCCGGGTCGCGGGCCAGCGAACAGGAACGAGAAGCACAGCGCGGCAATTGCCCCGGTCACGACGGTCTGGCCGATGTCGCGCAGCAACGGCGTGCGGCACAGCGCCAGCAGCCCGAACGTCATCACCGCCATCGCGTTGCAGATCACGAGCGTCCGCAAGGTCCGCGCCCGTTCCTCCGCGTCGAGCTGGCGGCGCGCGAAAAACAACGCGTAATCCAGCCCGATGCCACAGACGAACTGCAGCGCGACGACGGTGACGAGCGACATGCGGACACCCCAGGCGGTCAGCAGCGCGACAGTGACCAGGGCGGCGGCGGCGATGGCGCCCGCCACGCGCAGCACACGGCGGAGATCGCGCAGGCCCGCCAGCAATACGCCCGTCGCCAGCAGGGCGCCGAGGCCGAGCCAGTACAACGCCGAGCGCGTGTAGGTCGCGACAATGCCGTTCGCCGCGGCGCCCATGTCCATCATGGCGACACCCGCTGCTTGCAACGCGCCAGACACGCGGGCCGGATCTTGCACCCCGACCGGCGCGATCAACCCGTACCAGCCGCCGGTCCTCTGGAACAGCAGCGCGTCCAGCCGGGCCTTGACGAGCTTTCCCGTAAGATCGCCCGGCAGCACCGGCGACATCGCCCGGCTCGCCGCGATGTCGTCGAGGAATGGCTGGAACGCATCGGCACGGAACGGCAGTCCAGCCTGCGCCGCCGCGACCGAAGCCGTAAGCGTATCCGCATCCGGCAGGGCAGCCCGCCGGGCGAGCTGCGTGGCGACGCTGGGCAGGAAGCGGGCCGCGATCTCGGCCCCCGCGATGGCCGAATCCGCCCGCAACTTATTGAGCACCGGCAGCACGGCCTCCTCCTGCCGGAGCACGGCTTCCGCGCTGTCGCCGTGCAGCATTCCGACCGTGCCGGCATCAGGCGCCCCAAGCTCGGCGCGGAGCTCGGCGTCGAGCGCCAGTTCCGAGGCCGGGACGGGGCTGAACGCCGCAATGTCGCGCTCCCAAACCGGACCCCCGACCAACAGCAGATAGCCCGCCGCAACGCCGCAGGCCGCAACGCCCACGACCCGCAGCGCCCGCAGTCGCTCGATCCGCAGCAGGCGCGTCGCGTCGCCGGTCAAAACAGGGGAAAGATCGGCCGCCACGATCAGGCGCGGCAGCAGCCAGCGGGTCGTCGCGGCCGCGACCAGGATGCCGGTGACGGAGAATAGCCCGAGCTGCGACAATCCGGGAAAACCCGAGAACAGCATCCCGGTGAGCCCGATCGCGGCGGTCAGCACCGCGAGCGTGAAGGCCTGGCCGATGCGCCGCAGGGTCGCCGGCGCCGCTTCGAGCTGCTTGCGGTGGCCGACGAGCAGCACGGGATAGTCGACCGTCACGCCGAGCATGGTGATGCCGAAGCCGAGGGCGACCCCGTGGACGAAGCCGAAGGCGAGCTGCACGACGAGGGCGGCGGCCGCGAGGCCGAGCAGGATCGGGATGGCGATTACCGCGATCACCCACCCCGAGCGGAAGCGCCACAGCAGCAGGCCAGCCACCAGGATCGTGGAGGCGATCGAGATCAGGGTCACGTCGCGATGGATGCCTCGCGCAGCATCGCGCGAGAAGATCGCCGGGCCGGTGGCGAGCAGCCGCGCGCCGCCAGGATTGGCTGGCCGCGAAGGCGCGCTCAATGGCCTGGCTCGCCTGCTCCTCCCCCGCCAGATCCATGCCGCTTGCACGCGTCTTGGCGAGCATCAGTGCGCGATCGCGGCCGGACGCGAACCAGACCCCGTCGACCGTACGGATCCGGTTCGCCCCGGCCCAGTCCTGGGCGATGGCGAGGAACGCGCCGGTCGGGTCGGCGAGCCCGAACCGCGTCACCAAAGGCGACGCCGAGGAGTGCAGCAACCGCAACAGGCGCTGCATGTCCGCCCGCAAGGCGGGAACGGTAAACGCCTCAGGCGTGGTGGTGGCGGAGAGCAGGTAGCGATAGCGAAACAGGAAATCCTGATCCGCCGTGCCGAACCCCGCGTGCTCGCCGTTGTTGACCAGCTCGAACAGCCCCGAGCGGTCCAGCGCCGCCGCCATCGAACGACTGATACGGGCCAGTGCGTCCTGCGGTGCGCCATCCACGCCGAGCAGGATGAGGCTGGTGGCCGGTCCGGAGCGTAGCTCGCCCATCAGGAAACGCTCGGACTTGGTGCGGCCCTGGGGGAGCAGGTCCGTCATGTCGGTCCGCAGCTCGATATGGGTCAGCGCGACGAGGAGCAGCACTGCCACGGCGGCCAGCGCGGCTGCAATGGGCAGCCCCCGGCGCAGCCTAGACCGGGATTGCACGCGCCGGCGGGGTCAAGGGGCAGGTCGGATGGTCATCAGCGACTGGTCCCCGTTCGCCTGGACAATGCGCACGGCGTGCAGGTCGGTTCCGCCACCTTCGACGGTCACTTGGCGGAGCAGTTGCTTCAGGGATTGGTCCCGCGGCGTGAGGATCAGGCGCCACTCCGCCAAACTGCCCTGCATCGCGACGTCGTAGGACCGACGCAGGGTGGCGAGGTCGCCGGCCAGGGTACCGCGAACGGCGTCGACCAATCCGCGCAGTGACGGCTCGCTGTCGAGCTCGATCAGCCGGGGCGGCTGGCCCTCGGCGACGATCGACAGCCGGTCGCCGTCCACCATCAGGCTTTCCGGGTTCGGTCCGACGGTTATCTTCTCCAAATGGCCCGGCCGTCGGTAGACCAGCCGGCCCACGCTGCGCAGCGGTTCGGTGAGGGCGGCGATCGACTTCTCCTCGGTGAAGCTGGCGCGGCGCGCGGGAACCGCGGCCAGCCGCCGCATCAGCTCGTCAATCGGCGGCTGGTACGGCTGGGCGGCGGCTTGGACGCTGACCAGCGCGAGAAACGCCATCAGGATTGGCCGCCGCTGCCACATCGCCTCGTTGTTCCCAAAAATCATAGAAATTGAACCAGTTATAGGGATTTCCTCGACAATGATGCTCAAGCCTGGCCGCGTAGTGCCGGGCGAGGCGTTGCAGCGTCTCTCCGCGCGGTGCCGGGCCGGGCTCGATCCGCTCCGAAAAGGGCTCCAGGATGATCTGGTAGTCTCGCAGTCCGTGGCGCAGACCGAAGAACAGCACCATCGGCACCCCGAGCGCCACGGCAAGCGCGGCCGGGCCGGTCGGGAAGGATGCGGGGGCGCCGAGGAAATCGGCTGCCGCGAAGCGCTGCGCGCCGGGAGGCGCCCGGTCGGCGAGGATGCCGACGATCTCGCCGCGCGCCAGGCTCTCGCGCACGCACAGCATCGCCGTGGGGGTGCCGATCTCGATCACGTCCTGCCGGATCGCCGGATCCAGCGCCTCCATGAAGCTGCTGAGCGCGCCGGTCGTGCCGCGATACATCAGTGCCTTGACGGGGACGGGGGAATCCCGACCGAACGCGCGCAGCACCTCGAAGCTCCCCAAATGGGAGCCGAGCAGGATGCAGCCGCGTCCCGCCGCCAGGGCCGCTTCCAGGCTGTCCAGCCCGCGCACCGCGATGCGGAAACGCTCGGCCCGGTTCGCCAGGAAGCAGATGCGGTCGAGCGTCACGCAGGCGAAGGTGAAGAAGTGCCGCCAGACGTCTCCGACTGTCGCCGGCCGATCCAGGACGCGGCCGAGATACCGGCGCGAGGCCACTCGGGCACGCGGCAGGGTGACGAAGAAATACGCGGTGATCGGGAACAGCAGCACCTGGCCCATCCACCAGCCGAGACGCAGGGTCAGCCAGATGATGAGGTGCACGAGCCAAGGGCTGCCATGCTCCTTTCCGTGGCTCCATGCGGCGCCGGTCATTCCGGCGCACGGAGCGCGAACGCGTGGCCTCGCAACACGTCCTGACCGCTCACCCGGCAGATGAAATCCATCCGGCCGCCCGATTGCTCCGACCAAGCGAGCGCGACGTTCTGCTCGGGCAGGACCGGTGCGATGAATTTTACCGACGCGAGGCGAACGAAGGCGGCGGACGCGCCCGACATCAGGGCCAGAACCTCGTCGAGCAGGACCACCCCCGGGACGATCGGCCGTCCAGGAAAATGCCCGGCAAGGGATGGGTGGTGTCGCTTGATGGTGAAGTGCGCTTCCGGCACGGATCAGCCCTCATCGACCCGCGCCCGCAATGCGGCGACCGCCTGCTCGGGAAGCTTGCCGGTCACGTTGCGGGGCAGCGCATCGACCTGCACGATCCGGCGCGGCAGGAACACCGGATCCACCCGGCCGCGCAAGGCCGCCATCACCGATTCGGCGCTAAGGCCCGGAGCCACGACGAAGGCGAGCAGACGAGCAGTCGGCCGCTCGTCGAGGTCGTCGGGAGCGACAAACAGCCCGTCCGACACCCCCTCGATGCTGGTCAGGATGTGGTTCAGGCCGGCCAGGGACGTGCGCCGTCCGGCAAGCTTGACCACATCGGTCCGCCGCCCGAGCAGCCGGAAACGCACCGCGTCCACCCGCTCCACGAGATCGCTCAGCGGGTGGGGTTCGGCGAACGGACCGGTGACGAGCATCTCCTCCTCCCCGGTCCGCGTCCGGCTCGCGTGCAGGCGGACGCGCGGATAGGCGGTCCAGACGTCCTCCGCGACCGTGCGTCGGCTGGCGATTGAGCCGACCTCGGTGGCGCCGAAGATCTCATGCACCTCCGTCCGCCACCGCCGCTCGGCTTCGGCCGCGAGATCGGCATAGAGCGGCGCGGTGGCCGAGATCACCCGCTCCAACGCCGGCAGCTCCGGGGCCGCCTGGAGCAGCGCGCGGATCTGCAGCGGCGTGGTGACGAGAACCCGCCGCGCCGGGACAGCCTCCAGCGCCGCGCGCATGTCGCGTGGAAAGAACGCCGGGCCGCACCAGCTCGACGCCGGCGCGTGCAGCGGCAGCAGCACCGTGGTCTCGAACCCATACATATGCTGGGCCGGGACGGTGCCGACGATCGAGGCCGGCTGCCCGGCGCTCATGCGGAACCGGCGTCCCGCGTCCTGGCTGCGGGCGGCCAGCGCGCCCCACAGCTTGCGATGCGCGACCGGCTCGCCCGTGCTGCCGGACGTGAACACGATGGCGGCGAGCTGCGTGGCCGGGATCGCGAGGCTGCCGGGATCAACCCGCTCCGTTTGCGAGGGCTTGAGGACCGGGTGACGGGGCAGCGGGCCTTCCCCGCCGAGCTCGTCGGTGAGCGCGTACAGTCCGGGATAGGCCTCGGCCATGCCGCGCAACCGCTCGGGCGACCGGTCGCCCGACAGCAGGCTTACCTGTCCACGCAGCAGAGCGGCGGCGAAGGCCACGGCGAAGCAATAGCGATCCTGGCAGAGATTGACCGTATGCCTTGCTTCTGGCAGCCCGGCCGCGTGGTGCTGCGCGTCGGCCAGGAATGCGCCCGCGGTGACGCCGCCTTCCCGCGTGCGGAACACGACATCGTCCGCCGCGCGGCCGATCAGCGGGACGAGCGGGGCAGACGCCGCTGCCGGCAACTCACGCCGGCCCGATTCTGGGCGACGAATGGACATCCGAGCCTAACGCGATTTCGCCGGGCAAGACCGTCTATTTTGTGCGAAATTCTTCGATGTGACGAGCCAGATCGCGCAGCGACGCAAAGATCCGGTGGTTGCGCTCGTCGTCGGATTTCAGCTCCAGCCCGTACTTGCGCGAGATCGACAGGGCGAGCTCCAGGGCGTCGATCGAATCGAGCCCCAGCCCGTCCCCGAACAGGGGCGCTTCCGGGTCGATCTCGCCCTGTGTGATCTCGAGATGGAGCGACTCGACGATGAGCCGCGCGATCTCGGGCTCCAGGCTTCCTGCGGCGCTGGTGGTCATCGGCACAGTGAGGTTATGGCTCGGGATTTGGGGAGGATCAGCATGACCCTTTGTATAATGGATGAATGGGCACCGGCAACGGGCTCGCCTGAATGAACCTGCAAGTTGTGGAACGGCCTACGGACCTCCTGGCCCTCAACCGGCGCTTCTACGACCGTCTTTGGACCGAGGCGAGGCTTGCGCGGCCCGACCGGTTCTCGACCTGGCCGCTGGTCCGCTCCCTCTTGACCGGCGCACCGGCGCGGCTGGAGATCGCACCCGGCCTCCGCCCGCGCCTGCCGATCGAGGGGACGTGCTTCCTCGACATCAGCCTTCCGGCCCTGACCCGGTTGCGCCAGCACGGCGGCGTGACGGCCTGCGGCACCGCCTCCGCGCTGCCGCTGCCCGACCGGCATTTCGGCCTGCTCTGCGCGCTGGACGTGGTGGAGCACGTCGAGGACGACGGGGCGGCCCTGGCCGAGCTGGCACGGGTCGCGCGGCCGGGTGCCATCCTGCTGCTCTCGGTGCCGCTGCACCGCTCCGCGTGGTCCACGTTCGACGAGATCGTCGGCCACGCCCGACGCTACGATCCCGCGCAGTTGGTGACGGCACTCGGCGAGCACGGTTTCGCGGTGGAGCGCAGCGCGGCCTTCGGGATGCGGCCCCGGTCGTCGCGTCTGCTCGGGCTCGGGATGTGGTTCCTCGCCCACCGGCCGGCGCACGCGATGAAATGGTACAACCGCCTGCTATTTCCGCTGGCCCTGCGGCGGCAGAAGCCGCTCACGCTGCATGAAGGGCTGCTGGAGACCGGTCCCGTGCACGAGGTCTTTCTCGTCTGCCGGCGCGGCGACGCCGATCCGCCTCAGCCGCGGCTCAATCTCGCAGCAGCGCCGCCGTGATGCGCTCCCGGCTCAGTGGCATCGCACGGATGCGCGTGCCGAGCCCATGCGCGACCGCGTTGCCGATCGCGGCGGCGGTCGGTCCGAAGGTGCATTCGCCCATGCCGAGCGACGGCTGCTCGGGTGCCGCGATCAGCTCGGTGGTGATCTCGGGCACCTCGCTGAACCGCAGGATCGGGTAGCTGTCCCAATCGAGCGAGGTCACGCCCGTCGCGCCGAGCGTCACCTGCTCCTTGAGCGTGATGCTCGCCGCCTGGACGATGCCACCCTCAAGCTGATTGCGCGCGCCGTCGGGATTGATGATGAGGCCCGCATCCGCCGCGCACCATACGCGCCGCAGCTTTACCGCCTCGTCCACGTCCAGCTCGACGACGACGGCGGCATAGGCGGCGCGGTTCTTGTATCGCGAAAAGCCAATCCCCAGCCCGCGCCCGGTGCCCGCCGGACCGCGCGACCAGTTGGCGAGGCGCGCCACGGTCTCGATCACCCGCCGCGCACGTGGCTCGGACATCATCGCCAGCCGATAAGCCACCGGGTCCTGGCCCGCGCGCTCGGCCAGCTCATCGACAAAACCCTCCATCGCGAACACGTTGGGCAGCGCGCCCAGCCCGCGCATCGCGGAGGTGCGGACTGGCATCCGCGTGACCAGATGGTGCAGCACGCGCTTGACCGGAATGTCGTACAGCGGCACTGCGTTCCGCGTGCCGCCGCCGCCATTGGCTTCCGGCGGATCCTGCGGCTTCGGCTCTGGAGCAGGCGTCGGCAGCGCCTCGGCCGCCAGCATGTTGCCGCCGCTCGCCGGCCGGGAGACGTGGGTGCCGGCCCAGATCTCGGCCATCCAGTCCGCCGGCCGGCCGTCCACATCCAACGCGGCGCGCAGCGAGATCGACATGGCCGTGCCGAACGGCTCGAAGGCGAATTCCTCCTCGCGGCGCCATTGCACGCGGATGCAGCGATCCGGCACCTGCATGGCGATCAGCGCCGCGTCGAGTGCGACGTCATCGGCGCCGTTGTGCCCGTAGCATCCGGCACCCTGCACGTGCCGCACGGTGATCCGCTCGCGCTCGATCCCGAGCAGGTTGGCAAGCGATTGGCGGAGCGGATAGACGCCCTGCGTATGGCTCCAGACCGAGAGATTTCCCCGCGCGATACTCCGCCAGCGCGCAGGACGGCGCCAGCGCGGCGTGAGCAATGAAAGGCCGCGAATAGGTCGCCCGCATCACCTCCGGCGCATCGGGCGGAGTCGGCGGCTCGCCGACGATGCGCTCGACCGAGGGCTGGCCGACAAGCGAGGCCGGCTCCTGCTGATCGGGCGTGAACTCGCCGTCGTTCTCCCATGTCGCGTGATCCGGCGCGGCCGCGGCGGCGCGCTGCACGACGGTCTCGTCCGCGCCGATAAACGCCATGAAATTGCCGAGGCGCACGATGCCGAACGCACCGCGCGCCGCGCGCCGGATCGCCGCTTCATCGAGCGCCGCCAGCCGTGCGCCGCGGCCGGGCTGGCGCAGGATGCGGGCGTGCAGCATGTCAGGCCGCACCATGTCGTGGATGAACGCGGCGCCGGTCAGCTTCGCCGGCAAGTCGATCCGGGGCACGTTCGTGCCCGACCATCCGATACGCGGCGTGCGGCTTGCGCGGCGCGGTGCCTTCCGCCTCGCGCGCCAGATCGACCTCCGGGCAAAGCTCCAATAGTCGTGGCCGGTCGCCGCGTCGCCGCGCATCAGCACGCCGTCGGCGACGGACGAGCTCCTCGGGGCTGCAGTTCAGCCGCTGCGCCAGCCGGTCCAGCACGCGCGCCCGCACCTCGGCCGAGATCAGCCGCACCGACGCGCCGGAGACCTCGATCGACTGGCTGCTGGTGGTCGATCCCTCGTCGGGCGCATCGGCGGTGTCGCCCGACAGCACGCGGATGCGCGCCGAGTGCGACATCCAGCTCCTCGGCGGCGATCTGCGACAGCGCGGTGATGACGCCCTGCCCCAGCTCCACCTTGCCGACGGCGAGGCGCACGGTGCGGTCCGGCGTCGAAGCGGATCCAGCGGTCCGGACGCCGGTTGTTGACGACGCTCAGCGGCAACGTCTCGCTCATGCCGGACGCCCTCCCGCAACGCGCGTGCCGCACGTTCGACGGCGCGCAGGATGCGTGTGTGCGCGCCGCACCGGCAGAGATGCCGGTCCAGTGCGGCGACGATCTCCGCCCGGCTCGGCGAGGGGTTGCGGTCCAGCAGCGCCTTGGCGCTGACCACGATGCCCGACAGGCAGTAGCCGCACTGGCCGGCCTGCTCCTCCAGAAACGCCGCGATCAGCGGATGCGTCGCCAGCCCCTCGATGGTCGTGATCCGCCGCCCGGCGACGCTGCCGACCTCGCGCGAGCACGCGTAGGCCGGCTCGCCATCCACCAGCACCATGCAGCTGCCGCACTGTTCCAGTCCGCAGCCGTAGCGCGAGCCCTTCAGGTCGAGCTCGTTGCGCAGCACGTCGAGCAGCGGCACGGTCGCCTCGGCGGCGACCTCGCACGGCCTGCCCGTTGACCTCGAACTCGCGTCACGGCGCTCAGCCCTCGGCCCGCATCTCCGAGAACACCTTGCGCGCGGTGATCATCGCCTCGCGCACCAGCGGCAGGCCGACATAGCCGCTCATGTGCATCAGCACCTCGATGAGCTCGTCCTCGCTCCAGCCCTCGCGCCGCGCCATGCGCAGATGGATGGCGAGCTCGGGATCGCGCCCCATCGCCGTGTCGGACACGACGCAGATCAGCGTGCGCGTCTTCACGTCGATGCCCGGCCGCGTCCATAGCATCCCGAACACCGCCTCGGTCGCGTAGTCGCCGAACTTCTTCATGGTGTCGTCGGTGTAGACGGTCTTGTCCATGCGCTCGACATACGCGTCGCCCATCAGCCGCCGCCGCATCGCGCGGCCCTTTTCGTACGCTTCGCTGTTGGCCATCTCGTTCTCCCCTCAATCAGATCCTGCGACTGTAGCACCCTGGCGAGGCGAGGCCGCAAGGCCGGTTCGCGGGCGATTGACCGCGGATCGACCGATGCCACACACTGTTCGATCGACAGAGAGCCCGCTCCAGGGCTCCGCGTGACAGGGAGAACGACGTGAAGTGGCTTCTCGCGATCCTGCTTGGCTCGGTCCTCGCAGGGGCGGCGCCGGCGTACGCCCAGATCTCGGACGGCGTGGTGCGCATCGGCGTCCTGACCGATCTGACCGGCCTCTACACCGACAATACCGGCACGGGCTCCATCCTGGCAACGCAGATGGCGGTGGACGATTTCGGCGGGAAAGTGCTCGGCAAGCCGATCGAGGTGCTCTCCGCCGACCACCAGAACAAGGCTGACGTGGGCTCGGCCATCGCGCGCAAATGGATCGACGAAGACAAGGTCGACGTCATCACCAATGTGGCGAATTCGGCGGTGGCACTCGCGGTGCAGACCGTCGCGCGCGAGAAGAACCGCATCCTGATCAACACGGCCGCCGCGACGTCGGACTTCACCGGAAAAGCCTGCTCGCCGGTCGGGTTCGGGTGGACCTACGACACCTACTCGCTGGCCGCCGGGACCGGTCGCGCCCTGGTGCAGCAGGGCGGCAACACCTGGTTCTTCCTCACCGCCGACTACGCGTTCGGCCACGCGCTGGAGCGCGACACCACGCGCTTCGTCGAGCAGGCCGGCGGCAAGGTGCTGGGATCGGTGAAGGTGCCGCTCAGCAACTCCGATTTCTCCTCGTTCCTGCTGCAGGCGCAGGGTTCGGGCGCCAAGGTGGTCGGGCTCGCGAATGCCGGGGGCGACTTCATCAACTCGGTCAAGCAGGCGGCGGAGTTCGGCATCGTCGCGCAGGGCCAGCGGCTTGCCGGCACTGCTGGTGGTGATCCAGGACATCCACGCGCTCGGCCTCAAGGCGGCGCAGGGACTGGTCACGACCGATTTCGGCTACTGGGATCTCAACGACGAGACCCGCGCCTTCAGCAAGCGGTTCATGGAGAAGCACGGCACGCCGCCCAACTTCATCCATTTCACCGATTACAGCGCGACCTTGCACTACCTGAAGGCGGTCCAGGCCGCCGGCACCGACGAGACGCAGGCGGTGGTGGCGAAGATGCGCGAGTTGAAGATCAACGACCCGGTGACGAAGGATGGCTGGATCCGCGCCGACGGGCGCGTCATGCGGAATGCCTATCTCGTGCAGGTCAAGTCGCCGGCGGAGTTCAAAGGGGCCGTGGGACGTGTACAAGATCCTTGCCACCATCCCGCCGGAGGAGTCGATCCGGCCGCTGGATCAGGGCGGCTGTCCGCTGGTCAAGAAGGACTGACCGCCAGGCCCTCACCCCGGCTATCTCCCAGAGGGAGAGGGAGTTAGAGAAAGCCCTCTCCCTCCGGGAGAGGGTTGGGTGAGGGCCTACCGCGCACCCTGCCCGCACCAGCCGCCCCGGCAGCGCGCCGGTGTGCTCGCCGTTCTCGAACACCGGCGTGCCGGCCACATAGGTCGCCTTGTAACCATCCACCCGCTGCACCAAGCGCCGTCCGCCGGCCGGCAGGTCGTAGCGGACCTCCGGGATGTGCAGCCGCAGCTTGTCGAGATCGATCACGTTGACATCGGCGCGCAGGCCCGGCGCGAGCGTGCCTCGGTCGTTGAACCCGAAGAACCCCGCCGTCTCGCTGGTCTGCCGCTTGACCAGCATCTCGATCGGCAGTCCGGGACCGCGCGTGCGGTCGCGCCCCCAATGCGCCAGCATCCAGCTCGGCACGCTCGCATCGACGATCGACGAGCAATGCGCGCCGCCGTCGCTGAGACCGAGGATCGTCGCGGGGTCGGTCAGCATCTCGCGGATGACGTCGTGGTTGTCCTCGTTGTAGCCGACCACCGGGAAGAACAGGAACCGGTCGATGCCGCCGGCTAGATAGTCGTAGGCGACCTCGTCGGGCGTGCGGCCCTCGCGCTGGGCCATCGCGGCGATGCTGCTCGACGCCGGCGGCTCGTAGTCCGGCGGGTCGCTCATCACGAACATCCGGTCCCACCGCGTGACGATGTGCTGGCGGAATTGCGAGAGCAGGCCGACCAGCTCGCGGCGAAGGCGTCTCGCCCAGGATGGTGCGCCGCACCTCGGGATCCTGCAGCCGCGCGATGCGCTCCGCCGGCGGCAGGCGCAGCAGCGCCTGGTAGCTCGGGCGGATCGAGAATGGGTTGAGCGCGGTGTCGATGCCAAGCAGCACGCCGACCGGCCGGCCCGCGACCTGCGCCGTGACCATCGCCCCTTGCGCGCGCGCCGCGCGCACGCCGTCCATCAGCCGGCGCCAGCGTTGCGGATCGGTCGGACGGTCGGTCAGCAGGAACCACACCGGCCGCCCGGTCTCCTTCGCCAGCCGCGTCATCCACTCCAGCTCGACCGCCTCGTCGTCGAAGTCGCTGTTGAGGCCGAACGCGCCGTAGCTCACCGACTTGAACGCCGCACCGATGCCGAGCAGCTCGTCGACCTCGGAGTAGCGGCCCGGCACGTATTGCCCGTCCGGCGTCTTGTGCGAGTTGGTGCGCGACGTGGTGAAGCCGAACGCGCCCGCGCTTGAGCGCGTCCTCGGTGAGCCGCCGCATCGTCGCGATGTCATCGCCGGTGGCCGGCTCGCGACGGATCGCGCGCTCGCCCATCACGTAGACGCGCAGCGGGTGATGCGGGATCTGCGCGCCGATATCGATGGCGCGCGGCGTCCGCTCCAGCGCGTCGAGATATTGCGGGAAAGCTCTCCCAGTCCCACTTCAATCCCTCGAACAGCGCGACGCCGGGGATCTCCTCGACGCCCTCCATCAGCGCCACCAGCGCCTCGTGGTGCTCGCGCTTCACCGGCGCGAAGCCGACGCCGCAATTGCCGAACAGCAGGGTGGTCACGCCGTGCCACGACGAAGGCGCGAGCAGCGGATCCCACGTCGCCTGGCCGTCGTAATGCGTGTGCGCGTCCACCCAGCCCGGCGTGACCAGCATCCCGCCGGCATCCACGTCGCGCTTCGCCGGACCGAGCTTGCCGCCCACCGCCGCGATGCGGTCGCCCTCGATCGCGACGTCGCCCGTGAATGCCCGGCTTGTCCGCTGCCGTCCACGA
Source organism: uncultured Alphaproteobacteria bacterium (assembly GCA_963799825.1). Classification (GTDB taxonomy): domain Bacteria; phylum Pseudomonadota; class Alphaproteobacteria; order Acetobacterales; family Acetobacteraceae; genus JAFKFI01. The sequence goes on along the minus strand of CAWCYL010000003.1, from coordinate 258,861 downwards.
TGGTTCCGCCACGAATGACCGTGTCGTGCATGGACCCCTCCCATCAACCCGATTGAAAGATCAGACGGTTGCGCAAGCGCACTCGGCTCATTGGAGGTCAAAGCGCCAAGGAGGGTCAAGCAACGGCCCCGCGGCGCGGCTTTCGCATCGGAGTTGCCGGCTGCTAGCATTGCGCGGCCCGCGAGGAGACTGTCCATGACCGAAGCGATCCCCGTCATCGACCTCACCGATTTCCTGGCGCAGCGACCGGGCGCGTTGCAGGCGGCGGCGCGGCAAGTCCATGACGCGCTCACCACCGTCGGCTTCCTGGTGCTCACTGGGCACGACGTGCCGCAAGCGGCGATCGACCGCACCTTCGCCGAGGCCAAGCGGTTCCATGCGCAGCCGATGGAGCGGAAGCTCGCGCTGCGGATGAACGAGCACAACAACGGCTACATGGCGATGAGCCACTACGCGGTGTGGACCTCGGAGGTGAACAAGAACGACAAGCCCGATCTGAACGAGGCCTTCTTCATCAAGCGCGAGCGCGCGCCCGACGATCCGCTCCTGCTCTCCGGCCGACGCTTCGTCGGCCCCAACGTCTGGCCGGTCGAGACCGAGCTGCCGGGCTTCCGCGCCGCGGTGCTCGACTACGTCGGAGCGCATGGACCGTCTCGCGCGCCGCCTGCTGCCAGCGGTCGCCGTGGCGCTCGACCTGGAGCCCGCGCGCTTCGACGCCGATTTCACCGACAGCCAGTTCTCGTTCCGCCTGTCGCACTACCCGCCGGTGCCGGCCGACGCCAACCAGTTCGGCATCGCGCCGCACACCGACGCCAATTTTTTGACCTTCCTCGCCCAGTCCGAAATTCCGGGCCTGCAAGTGCGGATGCCGTCAGGGAGCTGGCTGGACGTGCCCTACATTCCTGGCTCCTTCGCGGTAAACGCGGGCGACATGATGAAGCGCTGGACCAACGGCCGTTTCAAATCCACGCCGCATCGCGCGCTGCCGCCGGTCAGCGGAGACCGCTACGCCATTCCGTTCTTTCTCGGGCCGAACTTCGACACCGAGATCGCCTGCCTGCCCACCTGCACGTCCGTCTCGAACCCGCCGCAATGGCCGCCGATCACCTACGCCGAATGGCTCGCCTACTGGTACGACGCGAACTACGATCCGAAGGTCCAGAAAGAGGCGGCGGCATAGCATCATGCGCATCGAGATCATCTGCACCGGCGACGAGGTACTCACCGGCAAGATCGTCAACACCAATTTCGGCTACATGAGCCAGAAGCTCGAGGATGTCGGGCTCGACGTGCATTGGGAAACGACGGTCGGCGACGATCGCGAGGCGCTGCTGACGGCGTTCCAGGCTCGCCGCGGATCGCTCCGACGCGGTCATCGTCAACGGCGGCCTCGGCCCGACCGTAGACGATCTCTCGCAGGAGATCGCGGCACAGGCGGCCGGGGTCGATCTCGTGCTGAACGAGGACTGGCTGGTGCGGATGGAGAGCTTCTTTACGCGACGCAATCGCACCATGTCGCCCAACAATCGCAAGCAAGCGATGCTGCCGGCGGGGTCGGAGGTTCTCGACAACCCGATCGGCACCGCCTGTGGCTTCGCGATGGACATCGGCGGCGCGCGATTCTTCTTCACGCCCGGCGTGCCGCGCGAGCTGCGCCGGATGCTGGAGGAGCAGATCATCCCGCGCCTGCTTGCCCGCAGCGGTTCGCCGACGGCCATCAAGCTCAAGCGGTTCCACACCTACGGACTCGGCGAATCCAATGTGGACCAGCTGCTCACGGGCGTTGAGGCGCTGGTGCCGGACGGTAGCGTGAAGCTTGGCTTCCGCGCGCACTATCCGCAGATCGAGACCAAACTTACCGTGCGCGGCACGGACGCCGAGGACATCCGGCGCAAGCTGATGCCGGTCGACGCCGAGATACGCAAGCGGCTCGGCAATTTCATCATTGCCGAGGACGACGAAACGCTGGAAAGCGTGGTGCTCGCCACGCTTGCGGAACACGGCGATTCTCTGGCGCTGGTCGAGACCTACACCGCCGGGCAGATCGCGGCCCGCATGGCGCATCTTCCCGGCGCCGAGCGCGTGTTCCGCTGCGGCATCGTCACGCGAGAACTCTCACAGCTCAACGCGACGCTTGGCCTGAGCGACGTGTCCCTCGCCGGCGGCCTTGACGAACGCAAGGCCGAGGCCGTGGCGCGGGGCGCGCTGCGCCAGACCAAGGCCACGCACGCGCTCGCCGTGCTGATCGAGCTCGACGAAGGTACCGACCGGATGGATCTCGGTGGCACCATATGGATCGCCATCGCGACGGAACACGACGTGGCGAACCGCCGCTCGCGCATTCTCGGCGGCCGCGAGTGGATCCGGCTCGGCGCAGTCGAGCTAGGGCTCGATTGCCTGCGCCGCTACCTCAAGGGCTTGCCCGTGCACGAGCGCTCCGATTTCGAGAGGACCTGAGCGCCGCGCCTCAATGCCGCGCGCGCACCGGGAACTGCATGCAGAGTGCCTCGGCGCCCTCCCTGCCCGCCCGCGCGATCAGCGCGCCCGCGTCGGGGGCGACGAACACGCAGGAATGCACCGGCATCGGCGCGGAGCCGTCCGCCGCCAGTCGGCCGGCGAGCACCAGCCAGAACTGGCCGCCGCCCTCGCGCGGATCGGGCCCGCACACCGAAGCCCCCGCCGGCAGCCGATAGCGCCAGGCGCCCATGCCGTCCGACCCCGGCACCATGACCGGAGTGCATTCGACCTTCGCGACAAGGCGCAGCTCCGCCTCGCTCAGCGCCGGCTGCGGCGCGGCCGTCGCCTCGCGGTGCTGGTGACTGGCGCGCGCGGCGCGCAGCTCGTCGCGGTAGGTCGGCATGTAGCGCGCACCCGGATCCCAGGCGTTGCGCAAGGTAAACCATTGGATCCCCTGGTCGGCCGCGCGGATCGGGCCATAGGCGGAGTACGGATCGGTGTAGTGAACCGTGATCCCGGCGGCTTGATGTGTGCCGAAGCTGCCGCTGCCGGCGACCACGACCTGGAACTGTTCAGCATGATGGAAGTGCGGCCGAACCACGGCGCCCGGCTCCTTCTCCACCAGGAAGGCCACCGGATACAGCTCACCGGGCTCGGGCAGCGGATCGGTCTCCTTGCGGGTGAACCGGTTGGAGCCGAGGAAGAGTGTGTTCCATCCCTCGTTGGCGCGCCGCCGATTGGTCCGCCGGGCGATCTCGCTGTCCGCTGTCAGGATCATGACGGCCTCCGTCCAATTCCCGTCAGTAGTTTCCGAGCGGCATCGAACCTTGTCAAACTGGGGAGCGCGATGCGGGTGATCCTCATCGGCGCGGGCGTGGTCGGCGCGTCGGTCGCCGACCGGCTCGCGCAAGGCGGTCACTGCGCTCCTCGCCATGAGGCGGTTGGGCCGCATCGCACCCGATCACGCACTGTCGCGGGCGCCGGGAAAAACGATTGACACCTATCCTAACTAACGCTATGCTCCCGCCCATGCCTTGTGACGCCCCGCCCCCGACCGGCGTGATCCACCGCTTCACCCTCTTCATCGAGGGGCTGAAGCGGGCGATGGCCGAGGGCATCAGGCCGAGGGAGGACACGCTGGCGGCGATGGCGGTGCCGCTGTGGAACTATCTCTCGGGCACGCTGCGGCGTCTCGCCGCACTTCATGCGCGCTTCAAGGCCGGGACGCTCGCCGCGGCGCCGCGCCACGGCGGCGCGCCGCATCGGGCATCCGCCCGCCCGGCGCCGGTGCGCCGACCGCCGCGTATTCCGCGCGGGCCGGTGCTGCTGCGGTATTATCTCGTGCATTTTGTCGCCCCGCTGCGCGAGCTGGTGGACGATCCCGAGATGCGGGCGCTGCTGGCGGCGTGCCCGCAGGCGGGGCGGCTGCTCCGCCCGCTCTGGCGCAAGCTGACTCCCGATCCGCTGCCCGAGCCGCTGCGCCTGCCGCCGAAGCCACCCCGCTCGAAGGCCGAAGCAGAACCGGGCGCGGGCGCCGCGCGGGCCGCGCTCCCCGAACCGCCGCCGGACGCGCTGGCCCGGCAACGCCCGGTCGCTCCGGCCAAGCCGCCTTGCCTGCCCCCCTGGCCACCGCCGCTCTGGCGGGCCTGACGCCGCGCCGTCGGTCCGGTCTGCGCCCGCGATGGGCGTCAATGCCCGATCCCGCCCGTAGATCTCATCGAGGTGGTCAATGATTGCGATGCTGTCGACCAGCGCCGCGCCATCGTCGAGTACCAGGGCCGGGATTCTGCCGAGCGGATTAGATGCTCGCACCTCCTCCCGGTTGCCAAAGCCGGAAAGCGGCCGTTGTTCAAAGGCCATGTCGTTGACGCGAAGCGTAATCGCGACGCGGCGCGTGAATGGAGAGCGGTTCACACCGATAAGCAGCATCCTGACCCTACCCCAAGATCAGCGATCAAACGTTGGATTTCGACTATTACGAAGCCCGCACCCACAGCGCCTTGACCCCGTTGAACACCGGCGCGTCCTTGCGCTCCACCGGCCTCTCGGGGTCGAGACGCAGGTTCGGAAAACGCTCGAACAGCAGGGGGATGGCGATCTGCGCCTCGGCCCTGGCGAGCGGGGCGCCGAGGCAGAAATGCAGGCCGCCGCCGAAGGCGAGATGACGCGGATCGGCGCGCTCGATGTCGAAGCGATCGGGATCGGCGTGCACCGCCGGATCGTGCCCCGCCGCGAGCAGCGAGCAAGTGACCGATTCTCCCCGGTCGAGCGCCACGCCGCCGATGTCGCGCGGCGCCGTGGTGATGCGGCTGGTCTGCGCCACCGGCGGATCGTAGCGCAGCATCTCCTCCACCGCGTTGCGCGCGAGGTCGGGATTGTCGCGCAGCTTTTGCAACTGCTCGGGATGGCGCAGCAGCGCCAGCACGCCGTTGCCCATCAGATCCGTCGTGGTGATGTTGCCGGCGGCGAGCAGCAGGTTGCAGGTGACGATGATCTCCCGCTCGGAGAGATGGTCGCCATCCTCCTCCGCGCCGACCAGCGCGCTCACCAGGTCCGTGCCACGCGTGACGCGACGGGCATCGACGGCCGCCTGGAAATAGGCGTTGAGACTGTTCTGGCCCCATTGCAGGCTGGCCTCCTGGTCCGGCGTGCGGACCGGATTGAAGCTGTGCGCCAGCGTGTCCGACCAACGCTTGAAATCGGCCTGGTGCGCCGGATCGACGCCGAGCATCTCCGCGATCACGATGGTCGGCAGCGGCGCCGCGTAGTCCTCGATGACGTCGAACGCGGGCTTGTCCGCGACCTGGTCGAGCAGCTGCCTCCGCGATCGCATGGACACGCGGCCGGTATGCCTCGATGGAGCGCTGGTTGAACGCCTGGCTCACCAGCCCGCGCATCCGCTTGTGATCGGGGTCGTCGAGATGCAGCATCGTCGGCTCGAACGGCGCGTCGCCGCGCACCCGCAGCACCACGCGGGAGAATGCGGTCTCGCGCGCCTTGCGCGGGTCCACCGCGAGGCTGCGGTCGCTCGTCACCGCGCGCACGTCCTCGTAGCGCGAGAGGAACACCCGGTCGAACTGCCGGTCGCGATGCACCGGCTCCTCCTGGCGCAACCGGTCGAGCACGGTGTGAGGGTGATCGCGGAATGTCGGGTGCAGCGCGGTCAGCGCCAGACCGGTCGGCACCTTGTCGTCCGGCTGACCGGGCTTGCCGGGGTCCGCCATCGCACTCTCCTGTGTCATGTCTTGTTGCGCGCCTTCTCGAGCACCGCGCGGATCGGCGACGGCGTGTTCGGATCCCACGCGGTGCGCGGCCCGATGGTGATGCCGCCATCGACGACCATGTGCGTGCCGGTGACGAACTCGGCCGCGTCGGAGGCGAGGAACAGGCACGCCTCCGCGATATGGCGCGGCGAGCCGGCCTTCGCCACCGGCTGCGCGTGCGGCGCCATCTGGCCGAGGGTGGCGTTCACCTGCTCGCACCGCCTCGCCGCTGATCCCGCTGCTCGCGGTGAAGATGCCGGTGAGGATATAGCCCGGACAGATCGCGTTGACCCGGATGTGATGCCGCGCAAGCTCCGCCGCCGCCGCGGTGGTGAGATGGATCACTCCCGCCTTCGCCACCGAGTACGCGATCGGCCCGTAGCCCGCCTGCAGCCCGGCAACGGAAGCGGTATTGACGATCGCGCCGCCGCCGCGCGCCTGCATGTGCGGTACCGCGTAGCGGATGCCGAGAGCCACGGAGCGCAGCAGCAGCGCCTGGGTGCGGTCCCATGCCTCGCCGCCGATCTCGTCGATCCGCTCGCGCGCACCGCCCGCACCGGCGTTGTTGAACACCACGTCGAGCCCGCCGAACGCGTCCACCGCCGCCTGCATGGTGGCCGAGATGTCGCTCTCCTGGGTCACGTCGCAATGGCGGTAGCGCACCTGCCCGTTGAACCGGCGCTCGACCTCCTTGCCCTTGTCGTCCTGCACGTCGGCCAGCACCACCCGAGCCCCCTCAGCCACGAACAGCTCGACGGTCGCGAGCCCGATGCCGGAGCAACCCCCCGTGACGACCGCCACCTTGTCCTTCAACCGTTCCACGTCGATCACCTTTCCCCGCGTTGCGATACCGGCTCAGGAGAGCAAAAGCCGCATCCCGTTCGATACACGATACACGCGCCCCGCGGACGCCGGAAAGGCGGATCGCTCTCCCCGGCCGGAGCTCTCACATTGGAAATGTCGACGTCACGCGCGGTCGGCCGAGACCGCGTACTGACAGCCCGTCATGTTGACCAGCCCCTGCAGATGAGCGCCGCTGATCCGCCCAGCGAAGGACGCCGTGCCATCGACGCTCTGCGTCTGGAACGAGCCGTCCGGTGCTACTGCCACCGCGAAGGTCGGGGTGGGGTTGCCCGGCACGTTCGGGTGCGGCAGCGCCAAGCTGAACTGGTTCGCCGCGACATTGATCGACCCGGGCGCCTGCGTCTGGCACCATCTGGGGTCGGCGCCGGCGCCCACCTGCGTGACGCTGACCGTGGCGCGGTACGCCCCGTCGAAGGCCGACACGGACGACGGCGGCAGGCTGGTGGATGGCGACGGAGGCGCCTGGCAACCCCCAAGCGACGCGATCAGCAGGCAGGCGACCGCAGACAGGCCGATACGCATCACTGTCATCTCGCGTGCAAATTGAACGTGAGCATTACCCCAGGAAGCACGCCGCTGCAAAGCGCCGACTTCGGATCAGAACGCCCGGACGGCCGCCGGAGCCGGGCGCGGGGCCGCCTCCTCCGCCGCATCCCACATCAGGCGCGGATCGAAGGTCTCGGCGGCGAACATCGTAAGGACCACGACGGCGCAGAACGCGACCGCGCCGGCACCGGGCTCGATCGTGACGATCGTGCCGAAACGCACCAACGCGCCGAGCAGCGATTCCATGAAGATGTCGATCATCGACCAGCGGCCGATCCAGCGGACCACATGGGACAGCCGGGTGCGGTCGCGCAGTCGGCCGGAGCGCCGGGCCTGCGTCGCGATCAGCATCACGCTCAGCCCGACCAGCTTCAGCATCGGGACCGCGATGCTGGCGAAGAACACCAGCGCCGCCAGCGGATACATGCCCGAGGAAATCAGCTCCTCGACGCCGCCCAGGATGGTGCTCGGGCTGCCAGCACCGAGCTGCATCACGGTCAGCACCGGATAGTAGTTGGCCGGGACGTAGAGCACCGCGGCCGCGATCACCAACGCCCAGGTGCGCGCGATGCTGTCGGGCTTGCGGGCGTGCAGCGCCGACGCGCAGCGCGGACAGCGCGCCGCGCCGCCATGCGCCTCGTGCGGCGCCGGCGCGCTCACCAGTCCGCAGGTCTCGCACCCGATGGCGCCGGACACGCGACGGTGCAGCGGGACGCGCGGCGGACCGGGGCGCCATCCCGCGGCTCGCGATCCAGCGCGTCCCAGACGGCATGACTGTCCAGCACGGAATCGGACCAGACCACCACGAAGGTGAGGCATAGCAACGCATACACGCCGACACCCAGCGAGATGTGCACGATATCGCCGAGCTTCACGTAGGCGACGAACACGCCGAACACGAACACGTCGATCATCGACCAGGGGCGCAGCCGCTCCACCACCACGAACACCCGCCGCAGATGGCGCGGCGGATTCGCTCATGCGCAAGCCGGCGAGCACGTAGGCGGTGCCGAGCAGCTTGCCGAACGGCGCGATCAGCGTGGTGAACACCACGGCGACCGCGAGCGCCGTCATGCTCGCGCCGCACCAGCTCCGCCGGGCCGGAGAACAAGTCGGCGCCATGCGCGATGCCGGCCGTGGACACGGTCATCAGCGTGGTCGTGCACATCACGGTCAGCAGCACCAGTGCCGCCACGGTAAGTGCCAGGCCGCGGCCGAGCGGATCGGTGCGCGCACGCCGCAGGGTGGTGCCGCACCGCGGGCAGCGCGCCGCCATGCCGGGCGCCAGCGCCGGCAGGATCTGGAACAGCCCGCAGCCCGGGCACTCCCGCAGCTCGCTTCGGGTCATCGCGTCGCTCACCGCGCGCACCACATGGGCCGGTGCTATCGCCGCAGCATCGTCGCCAGCCCGTCCGCGAGCTGGCCGACGGCGGTGCTGATCGCGGCGACCTCGCCCGAGCACATCCGTGTTCGGCTGCGGCACGACGAGGCGGAAGCTCCGCGTGACCGGCGCGTTGCGTCGGCGCTCTGAACACGACCGCCGCCTGCGCCGTGAGCACGACGTTGCCGGCGGCGTCCGCGTCGAGCCGCTGGATGTTGAGCTCGACGGACGCATCGGGGCTCACCGAGACCGCGCCGCTCTCGGCATACACCGCGCTGCCCGGCAGACGGTGGCCGAACTCCTCCACCAGCACCCGGCTCAGCATCGCCCCAAGCGGCTCGCCCCACCAATGTTCGACAGCACCTCGAGCCGGTAGTTCTCCGACGAGCGGACGATCTGCTGGCGGTCCAGGTAGCGCGCCAGGCGCGATCTGACGCAGCAGCACGACCTTGGGCGCACCGGCCCGATCTGCCGAATTCTGGGCCGGACCCTGCACGGCGGCGATGGTGTAGAGCGCTGGATCGGGCGAGGCGCAGCCCGCAAGGCACGCGGCGGCGATCGCCGGAACCAGCCAACGTCGCATCGCCTACTCCGTCCCCTGATTGCTGCGGCCGCGGATCAGCGCCTCGGGATGGCGCGTCAGCAGATCGCTCAGCGACTGGATCGAGCGCATCGCCTCGTTGGCCTGCACGAGCAGCCGTTCGAGGTCCCGATTGAACCGCGTGTTGTCGCCGTAGCCGGCATTCCAGCGACGACGCGAGCTTGTTGGTCTGCGCCATCGTCTTCTGCAGATCGGCGGAAATATCGGGCAGCCGCTTCAGCATCGGCGTCATGCCGGCGTCGAGCTTGTGGACGGTCTCCTGCACCGACACCATCGTCGCGGCGAGCGAGGTCAGCGCCTGCTTGAGCTGCGGCCCGTTCGCGACGTCGTTGAGCCCCTGCAGCGTCTGTCCGAGGTTCTTGCCGATCTGGTCGAACGGGATGGTGTTCACCTTGGCGAGCAGCGCCGCCGCGCCCGCCTCGATCCCGGCGAACCCGCCGCTGTCGATCGTCGGCACCACGAAGGCGTCCCCGTCGCGGCCCACGCTGGCCGGCGGCGCGTCGGGCTTGAACTCGAGCGCCACCAGCATCTGCCCGGTGATCAGATTGGCGCTCTGCAACGTCACCCGCATCCCGCGTGCCACCAGCTCATTGACCGCGATCGCGGGATCCTCCCTCACCTGCTTGCCGATCCCGAGGAACCGGCCCGGCTCGACCTCGAAGCGGACCGGGGCAAGGATCTCATCCTTGGCCGCGATCGTAGGTCAGGCTCACGTCCTTCACGGTGCCGATCTTGAGCCCGTGCAAGGTGACGTCGGCCCCCTTCGCCAGACCGCGCACCGAGCCGGGGAAATAGGCGACGAACTCGATCCGGCGGCCGTAGGCGGCGCCCTGGGCGGCCTCCAAATTCGCATACAGGGGGAATTCGTGGCTCTCCGCGCTCACCGGGCTCGGCGCCTTTTCCGTCCGGCGTCTCGAAGGCGATGCCGCCGAGCAGGATCGCGCGCAGCGATTCCACCTGCACCTCGACGCCGTTGCCGCCGAGCTTCACGCTCACCCCTGAGGCGTTCCAGAAGCGCGAATTGTCGTGCACATATTTGTCGAACGGCGCGCGCACGAAGGCGTGGATCGTCACGCTCGACGCCATGTCGCCAAGATCCCAGCCGAGCACCTCGCCAACCGTCAGGTCGCGGAAGAAGATCGGCGAGCCCAGGCTGATCGAGCCGAGCCGGTCGGCCTTCAGCAGGAAGGTTCGGCCGGGCACCTCCGAGTCCAGCACCGGCGGATCCTCGAGCCCGACGAAATCGCGCTTCGCCGTCCCGCCGCCGCTCTCCGACGGCCGCATCTGGATGTAGGCGCCGGATAGCAGCGTATCGAGGCCGGAGACGCTGCCGGCGAACAGCCGCGGCTTGACCACCCAGAACGACCGTCTTGTCGGTCAGCAATGGCTCGGCGTCCCGCGTCGTCGCCACGCGGACCAGCACGCGCTTGGCGATCCTCCGTCAGGGTGAAGTGCTGCACCGTGCCGAGCACGATGTCCTTGAACTTGAGCTGCGACTGGCCGGCCTGCAGACCCTCGGCGCTCTGGAACGAGATGGTGATGGTCGGCCCCTTCTTGGACAGCGTGTCCCACGCCAGCCACGCCCCGATCAGCGACAGCGACGATCGGAATGATCCAGATCGCCGACACCCGCCAGCGCCGCTGCTCGCTCCTCCCGACGACACTCGCCGTTGGATGCGGCGAGGCGTCGGGTGCGTCATCGGGCATCACAGGCACCACCCAACGCGGCTGGCGAGCGCGTCGCGGATGGCAACCCCATCGGTTGCCATCCGCGCCGAAGGGCGGTCGCCCGACGCCTTCTAGCTACCTGCACATGCTGTCCCCCGAAACCCGCATGACCGAGTATTACTCCAGCGGACCCGGCTGCGCCACGATCCGCTTCCGCGCCACGCCGCCCGGCAGCCCTGGCCTCACGGACCGAGCACCTCGATCGTCATCGACTTGATGAGCGCAAGCACCGGCGTACCGGGCCCGAGCGCCAGCTTGGCGACCGCGTCCGGCGTCACGCGGGACAGCAGCGCGCCCTGCGGCAACGCGATCTCCACCAGGGCGGCGCGGCGCGGCGCGTCCTCGACGATCGCGCGGGTGATGCCGGGGATGATGTTGTGCACGCTGATCGCCGCCGGCGCCTGACGCGCCAGGATCACCTCGCGGGCCGGGATGCGGATGCGGATGTCGGTCCCCGGCGGCGCGGCGATGACCGGCACCCAAAAGCTCGCGCCGCCGGCGTCGAGGCGGCTCAGTCGGTGCGGGCTGTCATGCGCCGCGATCCGCGCGAACAGCACCGCGCCGGCGTCGTCGCGCTGCGCCAGCGGCAGGTCGGCGCGGGCGGCGATCTCGGACAACAGGCCCGCCGCCACCACCCGCCCGGCCTCGATCAGCACTAGCGAATCGGCCAGTTGGACGACCTCCTCCAGCGCGTGGGTAACGTAAACGATCGGGATGCGCAGGGCCGATTTCAGGCGGCCGAGAAAGGGCAGGATCTCGGCCTTGCGCGCGGCATCAAGGCTGGCGAGCGGCTCGTCCATCAGCAGCAGCCGCGGCTGCGCGAGCAGCGCCCGGCCGATCGCCACGCGCTGCCGCTCGCCGCCCGACAAGCTGTTCGGTCGCCGCGCCAGCAATCCGCCGAGGCCGAGCAGCGCGACCACCTCGTCGAAGCCGATCCGGCCCGGCCCGGCGCGGCGCAGGCCAAAGCGGAGGTTGGTCGCGACCGCCATGTGCGGAAACAGCCGGGCGTCCTGAAACACCAGCCCCACCCGCCGCTTCTCCGGTGGCAGCCAGATGCCGGACGCGGTGTCGCCGAGCACCTGGCCGTCCAGGGAGACCCGGCCGACATCGGGGCGCAGCAATCCGGCGACGGCGTTGATGATGGTGGACTTGCCGGCGCCGGACGGTCCGAACAGCGCCGTCACACCGGGGGTCGGCACCTCGAAGGCAGCGTCGATCCGCACCGCGGGAAAGCGATGGCGCAGAAGCGACGGACAAACTCACCGACCGAGCGCCAGGTTCAGCCGGCGGCCCGACCCACTCCGAGGCCAGCAGCCCGACCAGCGCGAGCGCGATCGAGACCAGCGACAGCGTCGCCGCCCTCGCCTCGCCACCGGGCGCCTGCAGGGCCGCGTAGATCGCCAGCGGCAGGGTCTGCGTCTCGCCGGGGATGTTGGCCGCGAAGGTGATGACCGCGCCGAACTCGCCGAGGCAGGTGGCGTAGCCAACGATCGCACCCATCAGGATGCCGGGCGAGGCCAGCGGCAGGGTGACGCTGAACAGCCGGTCGAGCCGTCCCGCGCCCAGGGTGCGCGCCGCCTCCTCAAGCCCAGGATCGGCGGCTTCAAGTGCGAGGCGGACGGCGCGGACCATCACCGGGAAGGTCATCACCGCGCAGGCCAGGCTGGCCCCGGCGGTGGTGAACACCAACCGCACGCCGAACCAGTCGTTGAGCAGCGCCCCCAGCGGGCCGCGGATGCCGAACACGATCAGCAGCAGCCAGCCGGTGACGACCGGCGGCAGTACCAGCGGCAGGTGCACCAGGGCATTCAGCATCGGCCGACCGGGGAACCGGGTGCGGGCCAGGAGCCACGCGGTCAGCACCGCGACGGGCAGCCCGAACCCGACCGCGCGGGCCGCGACCGCGAGGGTCAGCCGGACCGCCTGCCACTCCTCGGATGACAACATGGGCAGTGAAGGGATCGGCCTATTCCATCTCGAAGCCGCGCCGGCCCGCTTGCGGGACGCGCGAACCATATCGTTCGGCGGGAGGACCGGCAAACGCGCCGGGAACTAGCCCGTCCGCGACACCTCGACCACAAAATCCGCGAGCGCCAGCGAGGCGGTCAGGCCGGGACTCTCGATGCCGAACAGGTTGATCAGTCCGGGCACTCCATGCGTCCGCGGTCCCTGCACCACGAAATCCTGCGCCGCCGCCCCGGGCGGGACGATCTTGGGGCGGATGCCGGCATACCCCGGTTGCAGCGCGCCGTCCTTCAGCGCCGGCCAGTAGCGGCGGACGGCGGCGTAGAAGCTCTCCGAGCGCGCCGGATCGACGGTGTAGTCGAGGCCGTCGATCCACTGCACGTCCGGCCCGAAGCGCGCCTGGCCGCCAAGGTCGATGGTCAGATGCACACCGAGCCCACCCGGCACCGGGACGGGATAGATCAGGCGGGAAAACGGCGAGCGGCCCGAGAGGGTGAAATAGTTGCCCTTGGCGTAGTACGCGGTCGGCACCCGGTCCGGCGGCATCCCGGCGATGCGCGCCGCCAGCGAGGGCGCGTGCAGGCCGGCGGAATTGACCAGCAGGCGGCACCGCAGGCTGATCGGATCGGTCCCGCCGATGTCGATCTCCACCCCGCCATCCACCACGCGCGCCGCCTCGACCGGGCTGCGGAACACCAGCACGGCGCCGGCATTTTCCGCGTCGCCCTGCAGGGCGAGCATGAAGGCGTGGCTGTCGACGACGCCAGTGGTGGGCGAGAGCAGCGCGCCGGTGCAGGCGAGGTTGGGCTCCAGCGCGCGCGCCTCCGCGCCCGGCAGCACCCGCATCCCCTCGACGCCGTTCACCTCCGCCCGGCGCTGGATGGCGGCGAGCATCCCGTCCTCCACCTCAGAGGTCGCGACGATCAGCTTGCCGCAATTGCTGAACGGCACTCCTCGTTCGATGCAGTAGGCATAGAGCGCGCGGCGGCCGGCGACGCAGAAACGCGCCATCAGGCTGCCGGCCGGGTAGTAGATGCCGGCGTGGATCACCTCGCTGTTGCGCGAGGAGGTCTCGGTGCCGATCCCCTCGGCCGCGTCGAGCACGATCACCTCGCGCCCCGCGAGCGTCAGTGCCCGAGCGACCGCAAGCCCGACCACGCCCGCGCCGACCACCACGCAATCGACCGACTCCACCCCTATATGCCTCCCAGCCACCGGCCCAGCCCGGTTTACGCGCCCCGCCCGGCGCGCGAAAGACGGAGCGGGCAAGGTCCGAAAAGGGTTCCGTGGAGCGGCAACAATGTGTTACGCTCAACCGTGAGATGATTAGCAAAATTTCATACATTTCCAATCGCGCGCAGGTTTGCTGCACGTGCGAGACCGCTTCATGTGGGATGTGATCGCGCACGCGGCCGATCTGGTCGCGCTGCATCCTGGCCTCGCCATTCTGGTGGCCTTCGCCGCGGCCGTCATCGAGGCGGTGGCGGTGCTCGGCATCCTGGTCCCCGGCACGCCGATCATGATGGCGGTCGCCGGGGCGGCGGCGATGGCGGGGCTGCCGATGGCGCCGATCCTGATCGTCTCGATCCTTGGCGCGATCATCGGCGACGGCGTCTCCTTCTGGGTCGGTCATCGCTATAGCGGCCATCTGCGCTGCGTCTGGCCGTTCGCCACCAGGCCCTATCTGATGGCGCGCGCGGAGGCGTTCTTCCACCGCTACGGCACCATGAGCGTGGCGCTATGCCGCTTCGTGCCGGTGCTCCGCTCGACGGTGCCGCTGATCGCCGGGATGGCCGGAATGCGGCGCAACCGGTTCCTGCTGGCGAATGTCTGCTCGGCCTTCGTGTGGGCACCCGTCCACGTGCTGCCGGCGCAGTTCGCCGGCCTGTCGATCGAGCGGCTGCAGGAGGGCGACTGGCAGAGTGCGGCTATCCTCGGCAGTGCGTTGCTGGTCTGCGCGGCAGCGGGGATCTGGTTGCACCGCGTGGCCAAGGAGCGCTCCCGGCTGCGCGGCGGGTGATCGCCACCCCGTTCGACCAGGACGCCGAGAACGTCGAGCGCGCGTGAGCCGATGCTGACCGGTACGGGGGCGTCGCCAAGGCGAAGCCGGCTTTTCGTGACGCCGCTTTCGCCATTCGGTTTGATCGAGGAGATCCTGACGACCCCCTTCTCGGCGATCCAAATCTGTACCCGACCCGACTGACCCAAACTACACAATCACGACGCTGAACGGTGGCACGGCCGCTATCGACTTGCAGGTGCCCGAGCCCGGGTCGCTGGTGCTGTTGGGCACTGCCCTGGGCAGCCTGCTGGTGCTCCGTCGTCGGAGGAGCTGACTGAACTCGGCACCTCGCTAGTGTCCCGATTTTGAAATTCCTATGCACATTGGGTTTGGAGGGCCAGGGTGCGGCGGCAGAAGCGAGCGATCGATGCGAGGATGTCGTCGGCGGTCTTGGTCCAGCGGAAGGGCTTTGGGTCCTTGTTGCGGGCGTCGACGTAGGCGCGGATGGCTGCTTCCAGCTCCTTTGTGGAGCGATGGGCGCCGCGCTTGATCTGCTGCTCGGTCAGCAGCGCGAAGAAGCGCTCGACCTGGTTGATCCAGGACGAGGAGGTCGGGGTAAGTGGGGATGCCAGTTCGGACGCCTGGCGAACCAGTCGCGGATCAGCGTGGTCTTGTGGCTCGACGCATTATCCATGATGACGTGGATGTCGAGATCGCGGGGCAAGTTTCTCTCGACGGCATCGAGAAAGCGGCGGAACTCGGCCGCACGATGACGCGACATGCACTGGCCGATGATCGTGCCGGCCTTCACGTCCAGCGCGGCGAACAGCGAGGTCGTGCCGTGTCGTTTGTAGTCGTGGGTGCGCCGTTCGGCCTGTCCCGGTCGCATCGGCAGCAGCGGCTGGGTGCGATCCAGAGCCTGGATTTGCGACTTCTCATCGACGCACAGCACCAGCGCGCGATCCGGCGGGTCGAGATAGAGTCCGACGATGTCGCGCACCTTCTCGACGAACAGCGGATCGCTGGACAGCTTGAAAGGTCTCGCTGCGATGCGGCTGCAGCGAGAACGCCCGCCAAATGCGATGCACCGTCGAGACCGACAGGCCCGACGCCCTGGCCATCGAGCGCGTGCTCCAGTGCGTTGCAGCGGCCGGCATGGTCTCCAAGGTTGTCGTCACCACCTCGGTGATCTTGTCATCGCCGATCTTGCGTGGCGCGCCAGGGCGAGGCTCGTCGAGCAGCCCACCGAGACCTTTCGCCGCAAACCGGTTGCGCCAGGTCGTCACCGTGACCCGCGTGATCCCAAGCCGCTTGGCAATGCCGAGATTGGTCATGCCGCTGGCCGCCAGAAGCACGATCTCGGCGCGCAGGGCGTCCCCGCGCAAGCTCTTCCGCCGCCGCGCCCGCGCTTCAAGTTCGGCGCGCTCAGCAGCGGCCAATTCGATCCGAACCGCAGCACGTCCCCGCATTCTGGCTCCCCCTGAGCACCCGGCAGGCACAGGGAATCACAGCCCAACGGATTTGCCTAGAAACTTCGGAGACGGGACACTAGGCGAATGTCGTGCGTCCTATCCGACGACAAACACGGGGAAAGCCCAATGGCACAGCCTGTCATGAGCAAACGGCAAGACCGGCCAAGCATCCGTCGTGCAAGCAGTCTCACCCTGGGAATTCTGCTGGCGGCGAGCACAAGCGCTGCCACGCGCCAACCAGATCGTGTTCTGGAATCAGGAGATCCAGTCGCCCGAGCGGGCGGCTCCAGCGCCGACCCCGATGGCCACGTTGCGCGATCTCTCAATGATGAACGTGGCGATGTACGACGCCGCCAACGCGGCCCTCGGGTCGCCGAACAAGTCGTTCTATTCCACCGGCCCGGTGATTTCCGGCTCATCGCCGGCCGCCGTCGGCGATGCGGCTGCCCACAACTTCCTGTTGCAGCGCTTCAGCGGCCAAAGCTCCCAGATGCGGCCGCCTACCAGAACCAGCTCGCGATGCTGCCTAACAACCAGGCGATTGCAAGTGGCGTGACGCTCGGGCAAAACCAAGGCGTCGATTGTCGCGACCGCTCGCGCCAACGACGGCTCTTCCGCTCCGTCGCATTTCGTGCCGGGCACCGGTCCTGGACAGTGGCAGCCGACACCGCCCGGCTACGCTCCGTTCGGTACCGCCAACTGGGCGACGGTGACGCCCTTCACAATGAGTTCGCCCAGTCAGTTCCGCTCCGGCCCCCCTGCGCTGGGCTCGGCGGTGTACACGGCGGCGATCGCCCAGGTGCAGTCGCCGGGTGCTGCGAACAGCACCTCCCGCACGCTAGACCAGATCAAGGCCGCGGAGTTCTCGGATTTGGAGAGAAGTGGCGGAGTGGGCCTCACGTGGAACAACGACCCGGAGCGACAGCCTGCTGCCGAACGCACGGATCTTCGCGGTCCTCGCCACCAGCCAGCTCGATACCTTCATCGCGCCCTACGAACTCCAAGGCGCTACGCGTTCTGGCGCCTTTCCCGAGCTACGTCGCCAATCACGCCTCTGTCGCCGAAGCCGGCGCGACCGTCCTCGCCGCGCTGTTCGGTTCGGATGCCGCGGATTTCTCGCTGACGCTCAACACTGACCATTCCTCCGCCGCCAGCCTAGGCAATCAGACCTTCGGGCTGGTCACGCGCGACTTCACCAGCTTCTCGGTAGCCGCCACCGAGATCGGCATGAGCCGGATCTGGGGCGGGATCCACTACTCGTTTGACGTCGCCAACGGCTTCGCGGTTGGCCAGGGGCTGGCGTTGAATGCGCTCGACCAGTACGCCGTCCCCGAACCCGCTTCGCTCGCGCTGTTAACCGCTGCCCTGGGCGGCCTCGTGGTGATCCGGCGGCGGAGAGCCTGACTGAAGCCATCCCACACGGGCGCGAGCCGCCGCCGGCGCCCTCAACCGCCCGGCGCGCCCTGCGTGTTCACGTAGAGCGCGTAGAGCGAGTGGCTGGCGGCCATGAACAGCCGGTTGCGATAGCGCCCGCCGAAACACAGATTGGCGCATCGCTCCGGCAGGTCGATGTGGCCGATCGGCTCGCCCGAGCTGTTGAACACGCGAACGCCGTCCAGCTCCGCATCCCCCATGCCCCACCCGCACCAGAGATTGCCGTCCACATCCACGCGGAACCCGTCCGGCGTACCCGCCCCGGCGTCGATGAACGTTCTCCCATTTGACAGCTTCGTCCCGTCCGCCGCTACGTCGTACACCACCAGCTTGCGCGGCGTGGCACGCGAGGCGACGACGTAGAGCTTGGACTCGTCCGGCGAGAAGGCGAGGCCGTTCGGCCCCTCGACGTCGTCCGCCACCATCGTGATCTGCCCGGTCCGGCCGTCGATGCGGTAGACGCTCGGCGTCACCTGGGATTCGTCCCTGTGGCCCTCGTAATAGCCTAGGATGCCGAACACCGGATCGGTGAACCAGATCGAGCCGTCGGACCTCACCACCACGTCGTTCGGCGAGTTGAGCTTCTTTCCGTTGTACGAGTTGACCAGCACCGTGATGCTGCCGTCGTACTCGGTGCGCGTCACGCGCCGCGCATCATGCTCGCAGGTGACGAGCCGGCCCTGCCGGTCGCGCGTGTTGCCGTTGGCGTTGTTGGTCGGCTGGCGCCAGGTGCTGACCGCGCCGGTCGCCTCGTCCCAGCGCAGGATGCGGTTGTTCGGGATGTCGCTCCACAACACGCAGCGCGCGTCGCCGAAATACACCGGCCCCTCGGACCACCGGCAGCCCTGGGCCAGCCGCTCCACGGAGGCGAGCGGGAGCCGGTACTGGGAAAAGCTCGGATCGAGGATCCGCACCGCGGGATCAGGATAACGCTCGCTCGGCTGCCACATGCTGCTTTTCCCCGTTTCATGCCTCGGGGCGAAGCGTAACCATCCCGGCCAGAGGCGTCACGCCGGGGCGGCGAGCCGCGCGATGATCTGCCGGACGATGTCGCCCGGTGGCTGCCCGATACCGACCACGATCGGGTGCTCGTCGGCCGCCGGTTCTTCCAACGTGGCGAACTGGCTGTCGAGCAACGCGACCGGCATGAAATGCGCGCGCCGTGCGGCCATCCGCCCCGCGATCAGCTCCTTGGAGCCCTGCAGATAGACCAGCGCGACATCCGGACGCGCGCCGATGATGATGTCGCGATAGGCCCGCTTCAGCGCCGAGCAGGTCAGCACGCCATGCTCGCCCGCTGCACGCCAGCCGTCGATGACCTCCGCGATCGCGTGCAACCAGGGCCAGCGGTCCTCGTCGGTGAGCGGGATGGCGTGGCGCATCTTCTCGACATTCGCCGCCGGGTGCAGCGCGTCGCCCTCCCCGACGCGCCAGCCGAGTTCAGTCGCGAGCTCCCGCGCAATCGTCGTCTTGCCCGAACCCGAGACGCCCATCACGACGACAACACCCGGCCCGCTCTGCGGCACCCGTTCCCCCGAAATCAGTCCCTCGCCGGCCGCAGCACCTGCACGCTTCCGTCCGGCAATCCGATGATCGCCTGTTCCACGCCGTCGAGGAAGAGGCCGTGACCGACCACGCCCGCAATCGCGCACAACGTAACATGCAGCGCGCCCGGATCGGCGTGCGGGACGAGATCGAAGCAGTCGTAGATGAGATTGCCGTTATCCGTGACGTAGGGCTCGTTGCCCTCACCAACGCGCAGGACCGGCCGCCCTGGAAGCCGCCGTGCGGTCGCCTCGTGGGCGAACCGCGTCACCTCGACCGGGAGGGGAACATGCGCGCCGAGCTGGTCCACCACCTTGCTCGGGTCGCCGATCACCACGAAACGGCGCGCCGCCTGGGCGACCATCTTCTCGCGCAGCAATGCCCCGCCAAGACCCTTGATGAGCCGCAGCGTGCCCCGCTCCACCTCGTCCGCACCGTCGATCGCGAGATCGAGCGCCGCGACATCGGCGAGGCCAGTCAGCTTGATGCCCAGCGAGATGGCGTGCCGCTCCGTCGCGACCGATGTGGCAACACCAGTGACCCGCAGCCCCTCCTCGCGCACGCGCCGACCCAGGGCCTCCCCGGCGAACCAGGCCGTTGAGCCGGTGCCGAGGCCAAGCAGCATCCCGTCCTCGACGAGCGCCACCGCCGCGTCCGCGGCGGCACGCTTCGCGGCGTCCTGATCGCTCACCGTCTCAGCCGGCCCAGCGTCCGGCGGCGGCGCGATCGACGAACCACAGCAGCTCGCCCTGCGGCCTCAGCCGCGCCGCCGGGACGTGGCTGCCGCCCGACAGCACCTGGTCCAGCATGGCCTGCTTGCCCTCGCCGGCGACCAGGAACACCGTCACCTGGCTGCTCTCCAGCACCGGATAGGTCAGCGTCACGCGCGGCTCGGAGCGTCCATGCTCCACCGCCGCCACCCAGTGCCGGCGCTCCTCCAGCACAGGCTGGCCAGGGATCAGCGACGCGGTATGGCCGTCATCGCCCATGCCGAGCAGGTTGAGGTCGAGCAGCGGTCGGCCCGGCTCCAGCGTGTCGCCCCCGTAGAGGCGCTGCAGCACCTTCTCGTATTGCGCGGCGCCCTCCTCCGGCGTCAGACCATCGAACGGCACCGGGTGCTGATTGGCCGTCGGCGCTGGCACGTGGGAGAGGAACGTCTCGCACGCCATGCCGTAGTTGCTCGCCGGATCAGCGACCTCGACGAAGCGTTCGTCGCCCATCACCCAATGCACGCGATCCCAGGGCAGCGCGTCGCGGATCGGCGGCTGCGCCAGCATCTCGTAGAGCGGCCTCGGCGTGGAGCCGCCCGACAGCGCCACCACGAACCGGCCGCCGGCCGCTTTTGCGCGCTCCAGCAGCAAATCCGCGCCGGCGCGCGCCAGTGCCCTCGTGTCGTCGAACACGCGCAGCGTGCCGAGTGCCGGCTTCATGTGATCCTCCTTCAGCCGTGATGCCCGTCCGGCGCGTCCAGCGGACGCCAGGCGCGGTGCGGCGCGTTGTGCTTGATCAGCGCGTCCGCCGAGGTCGGCCCGTCCGAGCCGGAGGCGTAATTCGGGAAATGTCGCGGTGTGGTGACTTCCCACAGATCGAGGATCGGCTGCACCACGCGCCAGGTCGCCTCCACCATGTCGGCCCGCTGGAACAACGTCGCGTCACCCATCATGCAGTCGTAGATCAACGTCTCATAGCCGACATTCGGCTCGGGCGGGAACCAGTCGCGGTAGCGAAAATCCATCCGCACCGGCGCCAGCTGCACCACCGGACCCGGCCGCTTGACCTCGAACTGCAGCGAGATCCCTTCGTCCGGCTGGATGTGCAGCACCATCCAGTTCGGCCTCAGCGCGTCAACCGGCGTATCCTCGAACGGCGCGTAGGGTGCCTGCTTGAAGCGGATGGCGATCTCGGTCGTGCGGCGCGACATGTGCTTGCCGGTCCGCAGAAAGAACGGCACCCCCGCCCAGCGCCAATTGTCCACCTTCAGACGGATCGCCACGTAGGTCTCGACATTGGAGTTGGCTGCCACGTCCGGCTCCTCGCGGTACGAGACCACGTTGTTGCCGGCGATCGTCCCCGCGCCGTACTGGCCGCGCACCACGTCGTCGCCATCGAGCGGTTTGATCGCGGCGAACACGTCGGCCTTCTTGCTGCGGATGGAGCCCTGATCGAAGTTGACCGGCGGCTCCATCGTCACCATCGCGAGCAGCTGGAACACGTGGTTCGGCACCATGTCGCGCAGCGCGCCGGTGCGCTCGTAGAACCGCCCGCGATGCTCGACGCCGACCGTCTCGGCCGCGGTGATCTGCACGTGGTCGATCCGATCGCGGTTCCAGATCGGCTCGAACAAGCCGTTGGCGAAGCGGAACGCCATGATGTTCTGAACCGTTTCCTTTCCGAGGAAATGGTCGATCCGGTACACTTGGCTCTCGTCAAGCACCTTCAGGATGCGGGCGTTGAGATCCTTCGCCGATTCCAGGCTGTGGCCGAATGGCTTCTCGATCACCACTCGCCGCCAGCGATGGCCGTCCTGGTGCGCGAGCCCGGCGCGGCCGAGATTGTCCACGACCGTGGCGAAGAAGCGGTCCGAGATGGCGAGATAGAACAGCACGTTCCCGCCAGTGCCATTCCGCCCGGCGACCGCTTCCAGATGCTCGCTGAGCTTGTCGTAGAGGCCGGAATCGTTGAGGTCGCCCTGCACGTAGGACATATGCGCGGTCAGCCGGTTCCAGGAGGTCTGGTCCACCTGCTCGACGTAGCTCTCGCCCGCCGGATTGCCGACGAAGCCCTTCAGCATGTCGAGCAGGCTTGCCCGCCAGTCCTCCACCGTGCGCTCGGCGATGTCGACGCCGACGATGGCGAAGTTGTCCGGGATCAGCTTGGTTCGCGCGAGGTTGAACAGCGCCGGAAACAACAGCCGCCTGGTGAGATCGCCGCCCGCTCCGAAGATCACCATTGCGCACGGGCCAGGCGGGTGCGCCTCTCGCCGCGGCGGCACGGCGAGCACGCGGGTCGCAGACACCTGCCGGTCCGGCATTCCGTTCTCCCTATTCAGGAAGCGGCGCGCCGCTTTTCGCGCATCTCGCCGCTGCGCGCCTTGATCGTCGCGAACAGCTTGTCGAACGCGTCGGCGAATTGCTTCACGCCGTCGATCACCAGTTCGTCCGTCACGCCATCGAGCGAGATGCCATGCTGTTCCAGCGCCGCGAGGGTCCGTTGCGCGCCCGCGACATCCTGCTCCACCGCGTCCGGCTTGGGCGTGCCGTGTTCGCGGAAGGCATCCATCGTCGCGGGCGGCATGGTGTTCACCGTGTCGCGGCCGATCAGCGTGTCCACGTAGAGCGTGTCCGGGTAGCTCGGGTCCTTCGTGCCGGTCGAGGCCCAGAGCAGCCGCTGCGTGTGCGCGCCCTTCGCCGCAAGTGCGTCCCAGCGCGCGCCGCTGAACAATTCCTGGTAACGAACGTAGGCGAGCTTGGCGTTGGCGATCGCGACTTTCCCGCGCAGCGCGTCGAGCGCCGCCTTGTCGCCGCCCTGCTTGATCGCGGCGTCGATCCGCTTGTCGACCAGCGTGTCGATGCGGCTGACGAAGAAGCTCGCCACGCTGGCGACGCGCGACAGATCGCTCCGCGTCTTCGCCAGCGTCTCCAGCCCGTCGATATACGCGTTGGCGACATTCTCGTAGGCGGAAAGCGCGAACAGGAGGGTAATATTGATGTTGATGCCCTCGCCGATCAGCGTGCGGATCGCCGGGATGCCGGCCGGCGTCGCGGGCACCTTGACCATCAGGTTCGGCCGCTGCACCAGTCCCCAGAGCCGCCGCGCCTCAGCGATCGTCGCGTCGGTGTCATTGGCGAGATAGGGCGAACACTCCAGGCTGATGTAGCCGTCGCGGCCCTTCGTCGCGTCGTACACCGGTCGCAGCACGTCGGCTGCCTCGCGGATGTCGCCCACCGCGATGTGCTCGTAGATTGCCTGCGGGCTATCGTCGCCCTGCGCCTGCTTGGCCTGGAGATCGGCGGCGTATTCGTCCGACTCTCCGATCCCCTTCTGGAAGATCGACGGGTTGGAGGTGACGCCTTTCAGGCCATCCCGTTCGATGAGCGTCTTGAGCTCGCCCTTGCGGATGAGGCTGCGGCGGACATAGTCGAGCCAGGGCGACTGGCCGCACGTTTCAAGTTGCTTCAGTGGATTCATGGCGAGCTCCTCCGATCTATTCCGCCGCCTTGCGCATCGTCGCGTGCCGCGCGAGCTGCTCCCTCGCGGCGCTCAGCACGCCCTCGGCGGTGAAGCCGAACTTCTCCAGCAGCGCCTTCAGCGGCGCGGAGGCGCCGAAGGTGTGCATCCCGATGATCTTGCCCTGCAGGCCGACATAGCGGTCCCAGCCCAAGGTCGCCCCCTGTTCCACCGCGACGCGCGGCAGCACGTCGTCGGGAAACACCGAGCGGCGATACGCCTCGTCCTGCTGCTCGAAGATGTCCCAGCACGGCATACTCACCACGCGCACGCGCACACCCTCGGCGGTGAGTGTCTCGTAGGCGCCGACACAGAGAGAAACCTCGCTGCCGGTCGCCATCAGGATCAGCTCGGGCTTGCCGCCGTCCGGCGGATCGGCCAGCACGTAGGCGCCGCGCGCGAGGCCCGCCGCCGACGCGTACTTGGCGCGGTCGAGCGTCGGCAGCGGCTGGCGGCTCAGCGAGAGGCAGCTTGGTCCGTGCTTCTCGCGCAGCAGCACCCGCCACGCCTCGACCACCTCGTTGGCGTCGCACGGCCGGATGGTGTGCAGGCCCGGCATTCCCCGCAAACTGGCAAGATGCTCGACCGGCTGGTGCGTCGGCCCGTCCTCGCCGACGCCGATCGAATTCGTGGGTGAAAATCCAGGTGACGGGGATCTCCGAGATCGCCGACAACCGGATCGCGGCGCGCATGTAGTCGGAGAAAATCAGAAAACCCGAGCCGAACGCTCGCAGGTTCGACACCGCCATGCCGTTGCAGATGCCGCCCATCGCGTGCTCGCGCACGCCGAAATGGAAGTTTCGTCCGCTGTAGTGTCCCGCCTCGAACTCTCCTGCGCCGGCGAAGCCGAGCTTGGTCTTGGTCGAGGGCGCCAGATCCGCCGCACCGCCGAGCAGCCACGGGATCTGCTCGGCGAGCGCGTTGAGCACCTTGCCCGAGCTATCCCGGCTGGCCAGTCCCTTCGGATCGGCGGGGAAAGCTCGGCAGCGCGCGCTCCCAGTTCTCCGGCAGCTCGCGCCGCTGCATGGTCTCGAACTGATGCGCGAGGTCGGCGTGCTCTTGCCGGTAGCGATCGAACATCTCCTGCCACTCGGCCCGCGCCCGCGCACCGCGCGCGCCGATCCCGGCCGCGAAATGGCGGTAGACGCCGTCGGGCACCAGGAACTTCGCGTCCTCCGGCCAGCCGTAACCCCGCTTCGTCAGCCGGACCTCCTCCTCGCCCAGTGGCTCGCCGTGCGCAGCGGCGGTGTCCTGTTTGTGCGGGGCGCCGTACGCGATGTGGCTTTCCACGATGATGAGCGTGGGTCGCCCCGTCTCGGCCTGGAACTGGTCGAACGCGCCGCGCAGCGCGTCGGTGTCATTGGCGTCGCGCACCCGCAGCACGTTCCAGCCATAGGCGAGGAACCGAGTGCCGACGTCCTCGCTGAACGCGAGCGCGGTCGACCCCTCGATGCTGATCCGGTTGGAATCGTAGAGCCAGCACAGGTTGGCGAGCCGCAGATGCCCGGCGAGCGACGCCGCCTCGCTGGAGATGCCCTCCATCATGTCGCCGTCACCGCAGAAGGCGTAGGTGTCGTGCTCGATCACCGGAAAACCAGGGCGATTGAAATGGCTCGCCATCCAGCGCTCGGCGATGGCCATGCCGACGCTGTTCGCCACCCCCTGCCCGAGCGGCCCCGTCGTGCATTCCACGCCCGAGGTCATGTGGTACTCGGGATGACCCGGACACACGCTGTCGAGCTGGCGGAAATGCTTGATGTCGTCGAGCGTCACCGCCTTGCGCCCGCGCGGGTGGTCGCGCTCGTCGGTCGCCTGAACGTCCGCCAGATGCAGCAGGCTGTAGAGCAGCATCGAGGCGTGGCCGACCGAGAGAACGAAGCGGTCCCGATTGGCCCAGACCGGGTCGGCCGGATCGTAGACCAGCCGCTCGTTCCACAGCGTATAGCCCGCGGGGGCCAGGCCCATCGGCGAGCCGGGGTGGCCGGAATTGGCCTGCTGGACCGCGTCCATCGCCAACGTGCGGATCGTGTTGATGCAGAGCAGGTCCATGTCAGACGCCATCAGTCCATTCCCCTCGTGAGCGTTGGCCGGCCACCGCTGGATAGCCTCGTCGGTCGATAGATGGGGAGCCGGAGCGGAAAGGCGGAGGGGCCAGGGCATGTGGTCGGAGCACCGGTTTCTCCGACAACGCCCTCCCCGCCGGGAGTTGGCCGCCTGAGCCGAGCGCACCAATCCAAGTCATTGCGAGGAGCGCAGCGACGCGGCAATCCATGTGGTCGCCCAGGTGTGGGCGCGATGGATCGCCACGCCGTCTTCGACGGCTCGCGATGACGGCGATCGGCCTCGAGCCGATCGTCCCCTACTGCAGATGCGGGACCGACCAGGGCAGTTCCTGATGGCCCGGCTTGTAGTTCCGGTTGTTGATCGTCGCGTCGCGATTGACCAGCGGACGGGCGTACATCGGGTGCTTCATGCTGCGCACCTCGTGCTCGACCGTGAAGATTACCTTGCCGTTCTCCGGGTCGATGATGTCCTGGAAGCGGTACTGGTGCTGATCGCTCTCCTCGGTGATCAGCCCGCGCTCCTGCAGCCGCTTATGCGGCCCCGAGAAATCCACCAGGCTGATCTGGATGTGATGGCCGTCGAATTCGGGCAGCTTGGTATCCGCCTCGCGGAAGATCAGCACGTTGCCGTCGCCCACCACGGCGCGCGCGTGGCGGCCCTTCTTGTCCGTGGCGATGTCGGCGGCACCCTCCAGGATCTCGCGATAGAACCGCACGATCCCCTCCAGGCTGCCCGACGGCACGTCGAACTCGACATAGGGCATCCCGAGCCGCAGCGGCCCGAACCGCGTCTCGTCCGGCGCGTGGCAGCGGATGCGGTTGCCCCAGGGGCAGGTCGTCATCACGCCGTCGTCGGTCTCCTGGAAGGCGAACTTGGTGCCTTCGAGGTGCTTCTTCACGCCCGACGAGCCGGCCGAGCAGCGCCTCGATGTCGGGCAGCACCAGCCCGGTCACGCCGCGCACCACCTGCGGCGCTCGCACCGGCAGGTGGAACTGCGCGCGGCCGACATTGGCCCACATGTTGTCGATGCCGGTCATCAGGTACGGGTCGCGGGTCAAGCCGAGGCCGCTGATATAGAACAGGGTGGCGATCCGCTGATCAGGCACCGTCACGTTGACGTGCCCAAGCTCGACGACATTGCCGAGATCCTCGACCCCCCGGTCGAAGCGATTGGGTGTCGCGCTGTCGTTCATGTCCTGTTCCCTCCGAACCGCCGTCCCGATAAGGGCAATGAGACACGGGAACGAAGCCCCGCGCAACTGGTCTGAGCCCTGCGCTCCCGTGGCGATTGACACCTCGGCGCCGCCGGCTCCAGCTTCCAGCCAGGGAAAGGAGACGCCATGCCTGCGCCGCGCGCCAGGAGAAGGCTGCCGGCGGCCGAGCGGCGATGAGCCGCACCGGACAGGGCGAACTGGGCGCCCTGCTGCGCTCGCCTGGGTTCTTCCGCCTCTGGATGATCGGGCTCGCGGGCAACTCGATGCGCTGGCTGGAGGTGCTCGCCGCCGCGCTGTTCACCCTCGACGTCACCGGCTCGGGGCTCGCCGTCGCGGTGGTCTCGGCGGCCCGCACCATGCCGATGCTGCTGTTCGGCGCGCTGGCCGGCGTCGTGTCGGAAGCGGTGGACCGCAAACGCCTGCTGCTGGCGGCGCTGGCAGTCTCGGCCCTGTCCGCCGCCGTCGTCGCCGCCCTCGCCGCCGGCGGGATCGCGCGGCCGTGGCATCTCGCGCTCGCCGGCTTCGTCAGCGGCACCGTGTGGTCGACCGAGATGTCCACCCGCCGCCGCATGGTGGGCGAGGTCGCCGGCCAGCGGATCGCGCGGGCGATGGCGCTCGACTCTGTCACGGGCTCCACCACCCGCATGATCGGCCCTCTGCTGGGTGGCGTCGGCTACCAGCTGGTCGGGCTGCCGGGGGCCTATGCGTTCTCCGCCTGCATGTATCTGCTGGGCACGATCCTCGTCCTCGGCCTGCGGCACGAGCAGGTGCCGCACCGGCTGCGACTCGCACGCGTTCCCGCCGATCTCGGCGAGGGGTTCGCCTTCGCGCGCGCCAACACGATGGTGCTGTGCGTGCTCGGCATCACCATCGCGATGAATTTATGCGGCTTCGCCTATACCGCGTTGGTGGCGCCGATCGGGCGGGAGGTGTTCGACGTATCTCCGGCCCTGGTCGGCGTGCTGGCGGCAGCCGAACCGTTCGGCTGCCTGATCGGCGGCTTGGTGCTCGCCGGCTGGGACGTGCGGCTCGGCGACCGACGGCAGTTCGCCGGCGGGTCGGCATTGTTCCTTATCGTCCTCATGCTGATGCCGTTCTCGCCGGCCTTCTCGCTCGCCCTGGCCCTCCTCTGGCTCGGCGGCTTCGGCACGGCGGCGTTCAGCAATCTGCAATCGACGCTGATCCTCACCGCGGCACCGCCCACCATGCGCTCGCGGCTCATGGGCATCCTCACGGTATGCATCGGCACCGGCCCGCTTGGCCTGCTGCTGATCGGGGTGCTGGCCGACGAGTTCGGGCCGCGTCTCGCGCTGGTGATCATGGCGGCGATCGGATTGGCAGGGGTGATCGCCGTCGGCCTGTTCTGGGCGCGCCATGACCGGCGGGCCGGCCCGCCCGTCTCGCCGCGATCACGCCGCAAGACGGCAACTGACGTGTCAGGTATCCGCCAGCGCCTTCAACGTCGCGTCACGAGCGGCGAGATCGCCGTCCGCGTGGACCGGCTGGAGGCAGACATGCGTGGCGCCCGCGTCGAAATGCGCGTGCAGCTTGCCCTTGATCGTCGCGGCGTCGCCCCAGGCGACCATCGCGTCGATGAACCGGTCGTTGCCGCCATCGGCGAGCTCGGCCTCGGAGAAGCCGATGCGGAGCCAGTTGTTGCGATAATTGGGCAGGCCCATGTAGCGCGCCAGCTCCTTGCGGCCGAGCGCGCGGGCTTTCGCGGGGTCGGTCTCCAGGCAGACCTTCTGCTCGACGGCGAGCCATTTCGACGGACCGAGGATCGCCTTGGCCTGCTTGGTGTGCTCGGGCGTGACGTTGTACGGCAGCGCGCCGCGCGACCGCTCCGCCGACAGCGCCAGCATCTTCGGCCCCAGCGCGGCGACGGCGACGGGCCACTCCTCCGAGCCGGCCTCACCCTTGGCGATGCCGTCGAGATAGGCGCGCATCGCCGGGATCGGCTTCTCGTACTGGTGGCCCGCGCAGCCCCTCGACCATCGGGATGTGACTGACCCCGAGGCCGAGGATGAAGCGGTCGTCGTAGAGATCGCGCAAAGTCAGCAGCCCGCGCCGCGCGGTGAAGGCGTCGCGCGCGTAGATGCTGGCGATCGAGCTGCCGAGCTTCAGCCGCTTAGTGTGGCCCAGCATGTAGCCGGCGATCGACAGCGACTCGAAGCCGCGCGCTTCCGGATACCAGAGCGTGTCGTAGCCCAGCCCCTCGACCATGCCGAGGAATGACGGGATCCGATCCGGCTTGAGCCGGTCAGCGGAATACCAGACGCCCAGTCTGCCAAGCTGCATCGTGCCTGTCCCTGTCCTTGGATGCCGTCACCCACCACGCCGCCGACGCGGGGCGCGGCCGGCACGGTGGATGATGCTACCCCAGGATCGGGACCAGGTCGAAGGGTCAGGGTTTTAGCTTGTCGGCGCCCTTGGTGATCGCCTGGCCCGTATTGGAGATGTCCTGGCCGGCGCCGGCCGTGGTGTTGCAACCGCTTAACAGAGGCATGGCCCCCAACAGCAACAGGATGGCAAAGCCGCAGGCCAGATGCTTGCGCATGAGACGGTCCCCTTTCTTGTCTCGGACCAATGAACGATCCGAACTGAGGCGGAACGCTCCAAAGCCGCAAGGGATGCCAGCACGGCCTCAGAACTGGTAGCGGCGCAGCCCGCCATCGACCGGGATCACCGCGCCCGTCACGTAGCGGGCCAGCGGCGAGGCGAGGAATACCGCCATCACCGCGAGATCCTCGGGCTCGCCCCAGAAGCGGACCGGGATTTCTGTCTCGGCGAAATGCGCCCGATAATCCTCGGGATAGTTGCGGCGGATCTGCTCGGACATGATGCGCCCCGGCGGGATCGAGTTGACGGTGATCCCGTGCTGGCCGACCTCGCGCGACAGGCCCTTGGCCCAGGCGTGCATTGCCGCCTTGGCCGCGAAGGCCGCGTTCAGGTGCTCGGGCTCGGATTTGCCGGTGATGTTGATGATGCGCCCCCAGCGCCGCTCGATCATCTGCGGCAGCAGCGCGTGCGCGATCTGCCGCTGGCGGGTGAAGTTCAGCGTGATCGCCTCGGTCCATCGCTCCTCGGGGGCGTCGATCGGCAGCACCCGGCTGCCGCCCGCGTTGTTCACCAGGATATCGACCCGCCCCAGCCCCTCCAGTGCCGCATCGCGCAGCCGGGCGGCGGCGTCCTCGGCCATGATGTCCTGCACGACGGCAATGGGCGCCTGGCCACCGGCGGCGGCGATCTCGTCGGCGAGGCTCGCCAGCAGCTCG
Organism: uncultured Alphaproteobacteria bacterium; assembly: GCA_963799825.1. Taxonomy (GTDB): domain Bacteria; phylum Pseudomonadota; class Alphaproteobacteria; order Acetobacterales; family Acetobacteraceae; genus JAFKFI01. The sequence continues at coordinate 228,823 of CAWCYL010000003.1, read as the reverse complement.
CCCCGGCGCGCCACCGCCGCGACCCGTACCCCTTCGGCGGCCAGCCCTCGGGCGATGGCGCGGCCGATACCCGTGCTCGCGCCAGTCACCAGCGCGGTCTTGTCGCCAAGCTGCAGGTCCATGTCTCTCCCGACCCCTCTCGGATCCCCGCGCTAGACCACGTGCTCAGGCCGCAGCCGGCACGCTTCGGCGTCCGCGACCGTCTCGACCTGCAAGGTGGAGTGACCGATGCGGAAGCGGCGGCGGATTTCGGCTTCAATGGCAGCCAGCGCGCCGCGGCCGTCGTCCTCGCGCGAGTAAACGAGATGGGCGGTCAATGCCGTGTCGGTGGTGCTGAGGCCCCAGATGTGCAGGTCGTGGACCTCGACGATCCCAGGCAGGCCGCGCAGATAGGTCTCCACCGCTTGGTGCTCGATCCCGCCGGGCACCGCGTCCATCGCCAGATCGGTGGAATCGCGCAGCACGCCCCAGGTGGTTGCCACGATGATCACCACGATGCCCAGGCTCGCCGCGGGGTCCAGCCACAGCCAGCCGGTGAGGCCGATCGCGATCCCAGCCAGGACCACGCCCGCCGAGACCGCGGCATCGCCGGCCATGTGCTGAAACGCTGCCCGGATGTTCAGATCGCCCGCCCGGCCGCGCATGAACAGCAGCGCCGTTACGCCGTTCACCAGGATCCCGGCCGCCGCGACCCAGATCACGGTCAATTCGCCCACCGGCTCCGGCTGGATCAGGCGGCGCACCGCCTCGACGGCGATCGCGCCGACGCTGATCAGGAGCACGACGGAATTCGCCAGCGCCGCCATGATGGAACTGCGCCCCCAGCCATAGGTGCGACGAGGCGTGGGCGGCCGCCGCGTCAGCCACGCGGCCCACCAGGCCATCAGCAGGCCGAGGACATCGCCCAGGTTATGCGCGGCATCGGCCAGCAGCACGACCGAGTTGGCCGCCAGCCCGAATACGATCTCGGCGGCCACGAAGCCCGTGTTGAGCACCGTCCCGATGGCGAAGGCGCGGTCGTAGGCAGCGAGCCCGTGCTGGTGCCCCTCGTGCTGGTGCCCATGCTGGTGGTTGCCATGATGGCCGTGGCGTTGGGCGTGATCGTGCCCGCTCATGCAGCGCCTTTCGCGTCAAGATCGCGCGCGCGAGCTTAGGTATGCGCCTCGGGGGGGTCAAACAGCGGGCGATCATCACGAGATGCTGATTGCGAACGGACAAACCCCCGTTCCATGCTTGGTTTGTAGACCGATCTCCGGCCGTGGTCGCATGGCCGGCATGGACGCGCACTCAAGGAGCCGACGGCGTCGGGCAGCATGGTCGGCAGTTCCATCGTCCTCTTCCTCAAGCTGGCCGGCACTCGCCCGCTCCTCCAAGCGCTTGCGATCATCCTTGGCACCTTCATCCTGGAGGACGCGGCCACCGTTCTCGCCGCGATGCGGGCCGAGGAGGGCGCGATCCCGGTCTGGCTGGCGCTCCTCTCGCTCTATGCCGGCGTCGTCCTGGGCGACCTCGGCCTTTATGGGCTTGGCCGACTTTCGGCCCGGATCGGCTGGATCGCGCGGCTGGTTCCGCCCGACCGATCCCGCGCGTTGGCGGCCTGGCTGCGCGGACGCGTGTTCAAGGTGGTGCTGATCAGCCGGTTCCTGCCGGGGATGCGGCTGCCGGCCTATACGGCCTGCGGCTTCCTGCGGGCCGACCTGCGGCAGTTCACCCTGGCCGCGATCGTCGCCACGCTGGCCTGGACCACGCTGCTGTTCGGCGTCTCGCTGCGGGTCGGCGGTTTCCTGATCGACCATTTCGGCGCCTGGCGCTGGGCCGGGGCCGCCGGATTCGCACTCGCCCTGATCCTTGTCGGCCGCTTCGCTGCCCGGTTGCAGAGCGCATCGCGGTGAAGCTTGAAACCGCCCGGGGCGCCGTCCTGCCGGCGCGCTTGCGCGAAAGGCCGGTCTCGTTCTTCGAGTTCTGGCCAGGCTGGCTGTTCTACGCCCCGATCGTCGCACAATGGATCGCCCTCGGACTGCGCCACGGCGACATGAGCCTGCCCACCGCCGCCAACCCGCGCATCACCGGCGGCGGCCTGTGCGGCGAATTCGAAGATCTCCATCCTCGACCAGGTGGGCGAAGCCGGACGACGCTGGCTGGTGCCTTACACGATCCTCGTCACCGGCCCGACCCCGCAGGGCGACCTTGCCACAGCGGAGAACGCCCTGGACCGAGCGGGGATCGGCTTCCCGCTGGTTGCCAAGCCCGACATTGGCTGCAACGGCACCGGCGTCCGGCTGATCGGGGACCGTGCCCAGCTCGGGCGCTACCTCGAGGATTTCCCCCGCCAGTGTGCGGTGATGCTGCAGGAATTCGCGCCGGAGGAGGGCGAGGCGGGGATTTTCTATGTCCGCGAGCCCGGCGGTGGTCCGGGCCGCATCACCTCGATCACCTTCAAGCACGCGCCGCACGTCATCGGCGACGGCCACTCGACCCTGCGCCAACTCATCCTGGCCGACCCGCGCGCCGGCCGGGTGCCGCACCTTTACCTTCCGCGGCTCGCCGGCCGCCTGGACCAGGTGCCGGGCCGCGGCGAGCAGGTGCGGCTCGTGTTCGTCGGCAACCACTGCAAGGGCTCGGTGTTCGAGAACGCCACGCATGAGGCCACCCCCGCGCTGACCGCCGCCATCGAGCGCATCGCGCGCGCTCTGCCGGAATTCCATTTCGGCCGGCTGGACGTCCGCTTCGCCTCGTTGGCCGGGTTGCGCCGGGGCGAGGGGTTCCGCATCATCGAGATCAATGGCGCGGGCTCGGAGGCGACCCATGTATGGGATCCCGCCACCACCTTGCGCGAGGCGTGGCGCGCCCAGTTCTTCCACTACGGCGCGGCGTTCCGCATCGGCGCCGCCAACCGCGCGCGCGGCCATCGGCCGAGTGGCCTGCGGGCATTGTTCCGCCTGTGGCGGATGCAGCGGCGGCTGATGGCCTGCTATCCCTCCAACGACTGAACTCCTGGACCCGGCGCCAGGGCCGCAAAGACAAGTTGCCAAGCATGGGGCTTTCGGTCAGGAACGCGCCCACTGGCCTGCAAGCGGCCATAGGATTTGCACCGGGGAACCCCACCGCATGGCCATCGACCGCGCCTCTGTCGCCTGCAATGGCCCGGAGCCCCTGCCGGCATGAATCTCCTTCAGTCCATCGTCATTGCCATCCTGCAGGGTGCCACCGAGCTGTTCCCGGTCAGCAGCCTCGGCCACGCGGTCGTCCTGCCGCCGCTGCTCGGCTGGCATCTCGACCAGCACTCGGCGGCCTTCCTGCCCTTCCTGGTGATGCTGCACCTCGGCACCGCGGTTGCCCTGCTGCTGTATTTCTGGCGCGACTGGTGGGCGCTGGCGACCGGCGTGCTCGGGATCGGCTCGGCTCACCAGACGAGCGAGAGCCGGCGGGTGCTGCTGCTGATCGTCGTCGCCACCATCCCCGCGGTGATCGTCGGGTTCCTGCTGGAGAAATTCGTCCGCGACCTGTTCGGCTCCCCGGTCGTCGCCGCGACCTTCCTGGTGGTGAACGGCCTTCTGCTGCTGTTTGGCGAGCGGCTGCGCGGCGCGGCGGACCGCAACCGGCCGCTTTCGACCCTGACCATCATGGACGCGCTCTCCATCGGAATCTGGCAATGCAGCGCGCTGATCCCCGGCATCTCCCGCTCGGGTGCGACGATCGTGGGCGGCCTGCTGCGCGGCATCGACCATGCCGGGGCGGCGCATTTCTCCTTCCTGATCGCCACCCCGATCATCCTCGGCGCGACGGTGCTGGAGGTGCCCAAGCTGCTGCACGAGAGCATCCCGGCGGGCGTGTTCGAAATGTCGGCCATCGCCGCAATCGTCGCCGGGGTGACGGCCTTTGCCAGCACCGCGTTCCTGATGCGCTACTTCCGCCGCCACGATGCCTGGGCGCTGAACCCGTTCGCCTATTACTGCATCGCCCTCGGCCTCGGCAGCCTGGCGCTGCTGTTCTTCGTGGTCTGACCGGAGGACGCCCATGACCGAGACTGATCGCGGCCCGCTCGCGGGCATCCGGGTGATCGACCTGACCACGGTGGTGCTCGGTCCGTTCGCGACACAGATCCTCGGCGACATGGGCGCCGATGTGATCAAGGTGGAGACACCGGCGGGCGACAATTGCCGCCAGATCGGTCCGAGCCGCACAGAGGACATGGGCTCCTACTTCGTCACGCTGAACCGCAACAAGCGCAGCGTCGTGCTCGACCTCAAGCAGAAGCCCGCACGGGCCGCGCTGGATCGGCTGATCGACACGGCGGACGTCGTCGTCCACAACATGCGTCTCGGCGCCGCCGAGCGGCTGGGCCTCGACTACGCCTGCCTCGCCGCGCGCAATCCGCGCATCATCCTCGCCTGCGCCAGCGGCTTCCGCAAAGGCAGCTCGATGCAAGAGAGCCCGGCCTTCGACGACCTGATCCAGGGCATCAGCGGCATCGCCTCGCTCAACGCCGGCCCGGATGGCGCGCCGCGCTATTTCCCCACGGTGGTCGCCGACAAGGTGAGCGGGCACATGCTCGCCTCGATGATCGGCATGGCGCTGTTCCACCGCGAGCGCACCGGCGAGGGCCAGGAGGTCCATGTGCCGATGATGGAGACGATGCTCAACTTCATCCTCGTCGAGCACATGGAGCACGCCAGCCTGGGCGAGCCCGAGCGCGGGATGGGGTATCCACGCATGATGACCCCGCATCGCCGGCCCTATGCGACGAAGGACGGTTTTGTCTGTGTGATCGCGGTGAGCAACGTGCAGTGGTCCCGCATCTTCGAGGCGATAGGCCGGCCCGAGCTGATCGACGATCCTCGCTTCAGCAGCATCAAGGCGCGCGCGGCGAACGTGGACGCAACCTACGGGCTGCTCACCGAGGGAATGAAGCACCGCACCACCGACGAATGGCTGGAGATCTTGCGCGCCGGCGACATCCCCTGCGGCCGGGCCGCCACGCTTCCCGAGTTGTTCGACGACGACTACCTGCGGGAGACCGGCTACTTCCAGGAAGTCGAGCATCCAAGCGAGGGACGGATGGTTCTGGGCTCGATCCCGGCCGCCTTCTCCGCGAGCCCGCCTTCGATCCGCCGGCTGCCGCCCAAGCTAGGCGAGCACACGGAGGAAGTGCTGCGGGAGGCGGGATACGACGCGGCGGCGATCGCCGCGATCACGGGGCGCTGAGCGTGGGTTGGCGGCGACGCGCCACCCTGCTGCTCGCCTCACTCCTTCTGCTCATGGCTGCCAGCCCCGCGCCGCGCCACGAGCACACCCCGCTTGCCGCCACGCCGATCTCGCGCATGGACCTCCACTGGTGGCGCGCCCGCCACGAGGCCGTGCTCGACCGCATCCGCCACGGCAAGGTGGACCTCATCTGGCTGGGCGACTCCATCACCCAGGACTGGGAGCGCAAGGGGCCGCCCGACTGGGCCGATTTCCAGCCGGTCTGGACCCGCTTCTACGGCGACCGCAATGCCGTCAACATGGGCTTCAAGGGCGACACCACCGCCAGCCTGCTCTGGCGCATCCGCAACGGCGAGGTGGACGGCATCGCGCCGCGCGCCGCGGTAATCCTGATCGGCGCCAACAATCTCGGCCGCCTGCACTGGTCGGCCGAGGACACCGTGGCCGGCATCGAGGCCATCGTGACCGAGCTGCGCCACCGGCTGCCGCAAACCCGGCTGCTGCTGCTCAGCGTGCTGCCGAGCGAACGTTCCGCGTGGACCAGCGAAACGACGGTGGCGATCAACCGGATGCTGGCGTCGCGGTTCGCCGGCGCTGACGACGTCGCGTTCGTGGATGTCACGCCGGTGTTCATGAAGGACGGCCGCCTCGATCTGAGCCTATTCCTCGACCCGCTGCTCAAGCCGCCCGATCCGCCGTTGCATCCCACGGCGCAAGGACAGGAGAAGATGGCGGCGGCGATGGAGCCGACGCTCGCGCGTCTGATGGGCGACCGCAATCACGTGGCGCCTCACTGAGCGGTCGCTATTTGCCGGATCGCGCCGCGATCAGCAGCGCGCATCCGAGCACGCATGTCGGCACGACGAGCGAGACGAAGCCGAACCGCAGATAGCCGAACCCGGCCGACGCCGCGCCGCCGCCGAAGCTGACGACCACCGGCACCATCCGGCCGAGCCGGTGCCGTGCCGGGGCGGCGCGTTCCCCGCCCAGCATCAGGTCGGTCGTGTCCACCGCGATCTGCGTGAGATTGCCCGTCATCACCGTGGTCGGCGTCAACTGGTCCAGCACGCGGCGCATCGCAGCGTTCTGCACCGCCATCGCGGCCACGCCAGCCGCGCCGACCACCAGGATCTGCGGATCGTCGGGGCCGGCGAACGGCATCAGCGCCCGACCCGCGAGCAGGAAGCCGACCAGCAACAGCAATTCCAACGCCAGCACCGGCACCAGCGCCGGGCGGCCGGACCGCTCAAGCGCGTGCACCAGCACGCAGGTCAGTCCGACCAGCACCAGGAACACCGGCAAGGTGAGCGCCTTGGCGATGTCGCCCCCCGAGCCGGTGACAATGGACACGCCGAGCAGCACGAAATTGCCCGTCACATGCGCGGTGAACAGGCCGGACAGCGCGATGAAGCCGCTGGTGTCGACGAAGCCCGCCACGTAGCCGAGCAGACTGGCGAGCAGGATCGGACGCCGAATTGCAGGCGCTGTCAGTCGAGCGCCTGCGCCAGCAGTTCCAGCACCTCCTTGGCAAACCGCCGCATGTTCGCCACCCGGTCGTTGCCGCCGGTCTCCAGCGTGACCGCGCGCTCCGTTGGCCCAGCGATGGCGAAGCAGGAATGGCCGGCCGCGTCGCCGTAGCGGTTGCCGGTCGGTCCCGTGGCGCCGCTCTCGCCGATGCCCCAGGTGGTGCCGAGCGTGTCGCGCGCCTTGCGGGCGAGGAGCAGCGCGTAGGGCTCGGTCGAGGCCCGCATCCCCGCCATCTCGGCATCCTGGACGCGAGCGAGCTCCGCGCGCGCCGGTCGCGTGTAGATCACGCCGCCGCCGACGAAATAATTCGACGCGCCCGGCACCGACAGCAGCGCCGCCGATACGAGCCCGCCGGTGGAGCCCTCGAACACGGCGACCGTCTCGCCCCGCGCCTTCAGCCGCGCCCCGATCCGCTCGGCGATCGGCAACAAATCCTGCATGGTCTTCCCCTTCGCTATGGTGTCTCGCGCGCCTTCGCCAGGATCGCCTCGACCAGCCGTTGCGACGCCAGCGCCTCCTCGCCGGTGACGGCGGGGTCGCGCTCCTCCTCGATCGCATCGACGAAGTCGCTGATGAGGTCGCGATGGGCGTCATGCGAGAAAGCCATCACGTTCGCCCCGCCGCCGCTGCCGCCCGTATCCTCGATGACCTCCCGCGTGCCGTCGAGCAGCGACACGCGCAGCGCGCCGCCCGACAGCCACGCGCTGCCCTCGGTGCCGATGATCCGGATGATCTCGGCGCCGCCCGGATAGGCCGCCGTGGTCGCCATGATGGTGCCGGGCGCGCCGCTGCCGAGCCGGACCAACGCCGCGGCGTAGTCCTCCGTCTCCATCCGGTGCAGCGCCGTGGTTGCGACCTGTGCTGCGCTGATCTCGCGCACGCCCACCAACGAGCGGAACAGGTCGAGCGCGTGGATCGCCTGGGTGAGCAGCACGCCCCCACCATCGCGCCAACGCGTGCCGCGCCCTGGCTCGTCGTAATATTCCTGCGGCCGCCACCAGGGCACCACCAGGGAAGCCGCCTCGATCCGGCCGAGTGCGCCGGCCTGCAATGCGCGGCGCAGCCGCACGCTGCCCGGACGGAAGCGGCTTTGCAGCATCACGCCCAGCCGAACCCCGGCACCGCGTCCCGCTTCGACCAGCCGCTCGGCCCGCTCGACCGACACGTCGAGCGGCTTCTCGCACAATACGTGCTTGCCGAGAGCAAAGCAGCGCCGGGCCAGTTCGAGATGGGTGTTGGCCGGCGACAGCAGGATCACCGCCGCCACTTCCGGGTCAGCGAGCGCCCGGTCGATGTCGGTGGTGACAGGAAAGTGGTAGCGGGACGCGACGTCCTTGAGGCGATGGCCGCTCGGTGCCGCGGCCCAGCGCACGTCCACCCGATCCAGCAGATCCTGCAGGCTTTTCGCGTGCGGCTCGAAGGCGTTGCCCAGCCCGATGATCGCGACCCCCAGGCGCACGCTCATCGTCCGATCTCCCGTGCCCGAACACGAGCGAAGGCTGGCACGCGCGTCCCGGCCGGGCAACGCCAAATCGCGATGCCGCGGGGCGCCCGGCGCGGTCGTTAGCTGGTGTCTTCCGCCGCCGCGAACTCCTTGCGGAAGAACACGCGCGCCGTTCCCGGCGGATCGCAGGCGATGCGGCCGAATTCCTCCCAGCCATGACGCGCATAGAAATCCGGCGCCTGGAAGCTGATCGTGAAGAGCACGCCGGCCTTGCAGCCGCGCCGCCGCGCCTCGTCCTCAGCCCGGCGCAGGATCTCCGAGCCCAGGCCGCCACGACGCAGCGATTCGGGAAGATACACGAGGTCGATGAAGCACAGCCCGAGCGATGTGCGACCCGTGATCCCGCCAAGAATGGCGCCAGTCTCCGGATCGCTCACCAGCACCGCCAGCCGGCGCCCGTCCCAGTAGCCGGCCTGCTGCAGATTGTAGCCGTCGAGACCATCGGAGACGGCGGCAATTGCATCGGGCGACGGCGTATCGGTCGTGGTGATGACGGGCGCGGACATGACGTTCCGCCAGATCGCGACCCGGTTAGAGCGCCTGCAGCGGCGTCGCCTCCGGCGGCAGCGGCACGCGATCGACGTTCAGCACGAACGAGACGATGGTGTAGTAGCCGACCGCGCCGATCAGGTCGATGACGCCCTGCTCGCCGAATTTTTCCTTCACGGCGCCGAACGCGGCATCGCTCACCTGGCCAGTGTGCAGCAGCTGGTGCGCGAAATCGTAGACCACCGCCTCGTCCGCCTGCATGTTCGCCGGCCGCTTGCCCTCGGCGATCGCGTCGGCGATCTCGGGCTTGAGGCCGGCGTCCATCGCCAGCTTGCGATGCGCGTACCATTCGTATTGCGCGGTCCATTTGCGCGCGCACAGGATGATCGCCAGCTCGTTCAGCCGCGGCTCCATCGAGCTGTTGAAGCGGACGAATTCTCCGACCTTCTGCACGCGGTCGGCGATCTCCGGGCTGCGCAGCAGCGCCTTGAACGGGCCGCGCTGCCAGCTGCCGCGCGGACCCGAGGCGATGCCCTGGGCGACGCGCTTCTGGTCCGGCGTCATCGTCGCTTCCGACAGCGGTGCAAAGCGTTCGGTCATGGATGTCTCTCCCCCTATTGGATGTCGCGATCTATGGAATGGTGGCGATCATGCCGCCGTCGACCACGATCTCGGTGGCGGTGATGAAGCGCGCCTCGTCCGAGGCGAGGAACAGCACGGCGTGCGCCACGTCCCATCCGTCGCCCATATGGCCCATCGGCACGCGCTTGTGGCGGTCGGCGATCAGCGCCTCGGCGTCGTTGTTGCCGATCTGGCGGGCAAGGCGATGCGTCACCAGCGGCGTGTTCATCAAGCCAGGAACCACCGTGTTCACCCGGATGCCCTTCGGTGCGTATTTCACGCCGGTCGAGCGCGAGAGCTGGATCACGCCCGCCTTGCTCGCGCTGTAGCCGACATGCGTGCGTCCGAGATGGTCGCGCAGTCCCGCGACCGAGGCGATGTTGACGATCGCGCCCTTGCCCTGTTGCTCCATGACCGGCAGCACGTATTTGCAGCCGAGGAACGCGGTCTTGAGGTTCTGGTCGATCTGCAGATCGAATACCTCCTCCGTCATCTCCACCGGCCCGCCGGGCGCCGAGCCGCCGACGTTGTTCACCAGGATGTCGATGCGCCCGAACCGCGCGACGCAGGCGTCCACCGAAGCCTTTCACCTGCGCCGAGTCGAGCGCGTCGGAGATCCGTGCGACGCAGGTGTTGCCTTCGCCCTCGATGATCTTGCGGGTGTCCTCGACGCGCGCCTCGTTGAAGTCGAGCGCGAACACCGAGGCACCCTGTCGCGCCAGCAAGGTCGCGGTGGCGCGGCCGTTGCCCCAACCGGGACCGACCGAGCCCGCTCCTGAAACCAACGCCACCTTACCGGCCAAACTCAGCATTCCCGGTTCCCCCGTCCACGATGCGCGGACAGAGTAGGACCGGCGGCGATCGAGGAGAAGCCGGGGCCAAGGGGACGCGCGTTCCCTTCCGCGCGCGCGACGGACGCGAAGCAATCGGCTATCACCATGACCGATCTGACCATCCATCGTGCGCGACCGAGAAGGGCAAAGGTTTGAAGGCGACATATCGCCTGCTGCGATTGCTGCTGGCCCTCAGCCTGCTCCCGCCCTCGGCAGATGCGGTCCGAGGCGCGCTGGTCGTCGCCGCCGCGATGGCTGGAAGCAGCGCAGCCGCGCTGGCTCGCAGCTACAGCAGCGGCGGCTACTCGCGGCCCGGCGGGGGATCGTACAGCTACAGCGCGCCAGCACGGCGGCCCAGCACCAGCGGCGGCGGCTACTATCGGCCTCCCGCGACGGGCACACCCGGAACCAGCGGGTTCTCGGGCGGCGACCGGGCCATATCGCGCCAGCAGTCGGGCGACGCCTTCCGCAACTACCAATCCTCGCGTCCAGCCCCCGCCCCTTCTTACGCTCCTTCGGACCGCCGGCCCTCGGCATGGGGGAACGACACCACCCCGAGCTACATGCCGCCGGCGCGGCGACCGCCGCCGCAGGGCTGGGCGAGCGGACCGGGCTACGCGCGCGCACCCTATGTCGGCGGCCAGCGGCGGTTCGGCGCCTGGGACGCCGTGCTGCTGTTCTCGCTGCTCAACAGCCTCAATTCGCCGGGGCGGACGGAATTCTTCCATGACAACGAAAACGACCCCGGCTATCGCGCCTGGCGGGCGGAGGCCGACCGCCGCGCGCAACAGGATCCGGCGCTGGCCGCCAAACTGTCCGAGCTCGACCAGCGGCTTGCCCGCGTCGAGGACCAGCCCCGCAACCCCGGCTCGCCACCCCCGGCCGTGGCCCCCGCGCCGAGTTCAGGCGGAAGCTCCGGCGTGGTGATCCTGGTGGTGATCCTGGGTGCGGCGGCATTTGTCGGTCTCTGGTACCTACGACGGCGGGCGGCGGGCGTGGCGCGGACGGCAGCGCCACTTGGCCTGACCGGCAGCCGCGAGAGCCGGTTCCGCGTGGGCATGACCATCCCGGTCGATCCGGCGCCCTTCGTGCTGGCCGCCGGCGCCACCAAGGTCGTCCCGCCCAACGGCAGCGGGATGATCAGCGTCGAGGCGGTCGGGCTGCTATCGGACGGATCGGTCGCGCTGCATCGGCTGTACTTGCCGGGGCGCCGATCCCTCTTCCAGCTGCATCTCGGTCCAGCGGGCACGCCCGACGAGTGCCGGTATTTCTCCCAGATCGACGAGGTGACGCCGGCGTCTCAGGAGGAATGGGGCTTTTGGCTCGACCCCGCGCAGGGGCTGATCGGCTGGCCGCAATTCCAGACCAAGGACGGCAAGACATACGGGAGGGTCTGGGCGCCGGGCGGCGGGCGCATCGAGCCCCGCCAGCAGACCGAGACCGTGCAGGACGTCAAGGGCACCACCAGCCGGACGGTGATGGCGATGATGTATGGCGGCCCGACCGGTGCCGCGCCACCCGCCCCGGACACCGAGTACATCCTCGTCTCGGCGATCAACGACGGCGGCCAGGCGTGGGTGGAGATCCACGCCGGCATCGACGTCAACCCGGCGGCGCTGACGCTGCCCTCGGTCCCACTCTCGTCCTGAACGGATCCTCGCGATGAACAGCAGCTTCAGCATCCTTGACGCCCTCGACACCGGGCTGCCGCATCTTCTGCTGCAGTTCCTCGTCACGGTGGCGCTGCTCGTGATCGGTGTCGCGATCTACATGGCGGTGACGTCGTTCCGCGAACGCGAGCTGGTGGCACAGGGCAACGTCGCCGCCGGCATCGTGCTCGGCGGGGCGGTGCTCGGCCTGGCCATCCCCCTTGCCGCTCTGCTTGCCACCACCAGTTTCGTTCTGGACATCATCGTCTGGGGCGTGGTGGCGCTGCTCATCCAGCTCATCACGCTCGGCATCGTGGCACTGATGCTGCGCCGGCTGCGTGGCATGATCGAAGCCGGCAATGTCGCGGCCGCGCTGATCCTGGCCGCCGCCCAGATCGCCGTTGCGCTGATCAACGCGGCGGCGATGGTCCCGACCTGACGCAACCAGAGGAGAGGCTCCCGTGCTGAAATTCGTCAAGAACATGTTCGGCGTGAAGATGGACCAGGCCGTCGAGGCCGGCATCGAGGCGCTGGTGCGCTGGGATCCGAAATCGGCCAGCGAGGCGGAGTTGCGCACGATGGAGCAGCATCTCGACGAGCTCGGCCGCGAGGTCGCGCTGGCGCGTCAGAGCTTCGATCGCGAGCAGAAGGAGGCGGACGCGATCCAGACCCTGTCGGACCAGCGCATGGCCGCCGCCGAGCAGTTGCATCGCCAGATAGCCGCCGAGGCGGACCCGGCCCGGAAGGGTAGCCTGGAGCAGAGCCTGAGCACGCTGGTGACGATGCTCGAGCAGATGGCGCCGGAGATCCAGCGCGAGAAGCAGGATGCCGACGACGCCAAGGAATTCCTCGACATGCTGCAGAGCACCTACGCGGAGGCGGGCGGCAAGCTGAAGTCGGCGCGCTCGGAATTGGAGCGGGCGCAGCGCGACATGGGCCGCGCCGCGCAGCAGCGCGAGCAGGCGGAACGCCAGTCCGAGGCGGCGCGCCGCGCGGCCGGCCTCGCCAGCACCACCAGTGGACTGACCGTCGCGCTGAAGGCGATGCAGGATTCGGCGGCCAAGGATCTCGCCTCGGCCGACGCCGCGATGAGCAAGGCGAAGCTGCTGCGACCCACCAAGCCGGAGCAGGACGACCCGAACATCGCCGCCGCGATGGCCGCCGCCGCGGGCAAGCCCGCCGCGCCGCAGAACCTCGACGACCGGCTGGCGGCGCTGCGCGCGCAGCGGAAGTAGTAGCGCAAGCTTTGGACGGCGCCCCGATACTTTCACCGTCATGCCCGTGCTTGTCACGGGCATCCACGACTTTACGGGCGCCCAAGGAAGTCGTGGATGGCCGGCCTTCGCCGGCCATGACGAGGTGGGCCGACCGTAATCAGGCGTGCGGGAAGTTGATCTCCACCGCGACGCCGTCCGGGTCATGCATGAAGAGCTGGGTGAGGCTGACCGACGCGATCTCCCGCTCGTCGTACTTGATCCCGTGTTGCGCCAGCCGGTCCTTCACGCGGGGCAGATCGGCGCCCTCGAAAGCGATGTGATCCAGCCGTCCGGTCGGCGGCGGCGACCCCGCCTCCTCGCCGAGCTCGGTGCCGATCAGGTGGATCACCGCGCTCTTGCCGCAATAGAGCCAATAGCCCGGGAACGGCAGGGTCGGTCGCGGACCGACCTCCAGTTCCAGGACATCGACGTAGAAATCCTTGGTCGCCTCCAGGTCGCTCGGCCGCGTGGAGACGTGGTTCAGCCCGTTCAGTGCCATCGTGCGATCCCCCTTGACGGCCGCTACTCTGCCGCGACGCGGAAGGCGTTGTCGATCACCTCGTCGAGCGCCGGCTTGATCTGGCGCTGGAAGGTGTCGAGCGTCTCGATCACCGCGTCCTTCGGCATCTGCGCGTAGTGGTTCACCAGCGCGATGTGCTCGCCGGGCAGGATCTTCCACTGCTCGACGAGCTGGCGGCGCACGCTGTCCACCGTGCCGAACACGAACAGCCCGGAATTGACCAACGAGCCGAAGATGTCGTCGCCCTCGACCTTGCGGCGCCCCATCGCGGCGTAGAAATTCTTCCAGATGTCGAGGTCGTAGGCGCGGATCTTTTCCAGTGCCTCCTCCTCCGTGCGGCCGATCTGGATCCAGCGCACGAGGCACTGGTTCTGGCCCGGCGCGAAGCTGCGGCCGTGCTGCGCGGCGATGGTGCGGTAGCGTTCCGAGAGCGGGCCGGCGGCGGCGATCGAGGCGAAATAGGTCGGCACGAAACCATGCTTGCCGCAGAACTCGATGGTCTCGGGACTGCCCGAGCCGGCGACGAACACTTTTGGATGCGGGCGCGTGTAGGGTGACGGCGCGACCGAGGCGCGGCGCCAGACGCCCGCCGCGTCCACCTCGCCGGGCGCGCCGAGCCTCTGCGTCACCCCCGCCTTCGCCAGCGGCCAGTCCTCGACGCCGGCCTCGTAGGGGAACGGCACCTGCCAGTTGATGCCCTTGTGGGTGAAACTCTCCTGCGTCCAGGCCTTCACCACGAGCTCGACATTCTCCTCGAAGATCGCCCGGTTGTGTGCGTCGTCGTCCTTGTCCTTCTGGAGTTGCGTCTCCTGGGAGAAGCCGGCCTGCACGGTCTGCGCGTTGTAGATCGCGGCCGAGGGCGACTTGGTGGCGCGGGTGCCGAAATGCTGGCCCAGCACGTTGGTCCAGCGCGACTGGTAGCCGCGCGCGAAGCCGACGAAGGTGCGGCCTTGCGAGAGATGGTCGATGACGGCGACATCCTCGGCGACGCGGATCGGGTTGTGCGTGCTCATCACGTAGCCCAGCGGCCCGACGCGGATGTTTTTTGTCTTCGCGAGCCAGTAGGCGTTGGTCGCGGTCGGGCTCGGCGCCACCTCGTAGCCCTCCGACCAGAAATGATGCTCCGGCGTCGCCGCCCCCCAGATGCCCATCTCGTCGGCCGCCTGGATGATCTCGGTCATCCCCTGCATCGCCGCCTGGTAGCGGTCCCGGTCCCGCCCGATGGGCCGCAGCGCCGCGCGCTCCTCCTCGTCCTTCGCCGGTATGACGGGATACATCAGCGTGATCGGCTTCAGCATGGCATTCCTCCCAGGAGTTACAGGAATGATACCGACCGGTATGGCGGCGTCAATTCCTGGCACCGGCCGTCGCGGTCCCGTGGCCTCCGCGGGCCCTTGGAAGACGCGGATCAATCCGGGTGTGATCCGGCTCACAACGACGGATGCCATTTCGGAATACGAATGGATGGCGTCGCGTGCCTGACGACGGCCGGAGTGCTGTCGACCCGCAGGCCGGGCGCCATACGTTCCGATACTATTCCGGCACGAACAACCAGGGAGATGGCGATGACCATTCAAACGAGTATCGACCATACGCGGGCTCCGCCGCTCACCCGCGTTGCGGAGAACCCGTTCGCGTCCGTGCAGGTAGCCCGCGTCGAAACGCTCGGCGGCCCGCCGCAGCACACCTACGGCGCAGCCAGTATGCAGACCTACGCCGACGGCCAGATTGCCTACAACACACACGCCAGCGCAGACGGCTTCCTCGCCTATGTCAATCAGTTCGAGCAGACTTCGTTCCGGGTCAAGGACGCCCAGGTCGAATGGTGGCAGTACAGCCCCACCTACGACGACTGGCAGACCAACTACGGCTGCGATTCGGTCGAGGTATTCTACCACGCCGGACACGGCGGCACGGATGCGGCGACCGGAAACTACAGTGCCCCGCTTGGGTCGGCATGGGACGGACAGATCTTTCTCAATTCCACGGAGATGTCGATCGGCGACCAGCGGCTGCGGTATCTCTACCTCGCGACCTGTGAAGGCTGCATGGTGTTTCCGCCGAACAATCCGATCCGTACGTGGAACGTGCCGAATCGCGGCATCCGAATGCTGTTCGGCGCCACCGCGAACATCTATGACGATCCCGGATACGGTACGAACTACTGGAACCACTGGAACAGCGGAGACTCATTCAGCCAGGCGTGGCAGGACGCCATCCTGGATGCGGGTTCCGATCAGCAGCCGGCGTCAACCGCGTGCGGTGCGACCGCGAGCGAAGCCTCGACCCGCCTGTTCAACGAACGCTTCTTCAACTCCGGGGCTGCGAGCCAGAACTGGTACTGGTGGCGATGGGTCGGCAACGCTCCAGCGCCGGCCGCGGGATTGTCCTTGGCCGTCCCCCAAGACCTCCGCTTCCCGCGCGTGGCGCCGCGCACCGCGGATCGCTCAGTCCGTTCGGACCGTCATGGAGGCGCACGGCTTCGACACGAACTCGATCCCACCGGACGGGTCGCTCGAAGGTATGCGCCTGACGACGAAGGCGGGCCGGTTCGCAGTACTTCCCGGTGGCGGCACGGTGATCGAGCGTCATGCGGCGGTACCGAAGCGGTCCTCGCTGTCCGAAGCGAAGGCAGCGGCGGCGGCCCTCAAGGCGGTTGGCGGCGACAGCAGCCTGCGACTGATGGCGGTGCTTCCTGCGCTGCACGCCGGGCGGAGCGCGCAAGGCGGCGGCCACGTGACCGAGCCGGAGGTGTTCGAGCACGTGGTGATCTATCGGCAGGAGATCGCCGGACTGCCGGTGCTGACGCCGGGCGTCGGTGAAGTGCGCGTGCACATCGACAGCGCCGGCAAGATGCGCCGGCTGATCGACACGCGCGTGGTCGTGCTTGAGGTCCGCGATAGCGGGCCGTCGCCGGTAACGCTGCCGACCCCCGCTGGTGGCAGGGTGAAAGCGCGGCAGCTGACCACGATGGAGGAGGTGGTCGAGGCCCTGCGGCGCGCGTCCAGGCATTGCGACCGCGGGAACGGGAACGGCGAGGTTGCGGAGCTGATCCCGCAGAGCATCGCGTTCGGCTATGCGCTGCGCGGCAACTTCCTTGTGCCGGTCGCGCGCGGCAAGGTCGAGTTCGGCAAGGACCGGTATCGGATGTTCGAGGCGGTCGAGGTCGATCTCATCGCCTGAGGGCGGTGGCGGGCTGCGCTCGAGAGCGCAGCCCGCCTACGGGGCCGCCTTCGCGCGTCCGAACAACCCGCCCATCGCGGCGAGCCGCGACAGATGCTGGTCGGCGGTGCCGAACAGCAGGTCGATCATGGTCTGGCGCTTGAAGTAGTGGCCGACCTTGTACTCCATCGTCATGCCGATGCCGCCGTGCAGCTGGATCGCCTCCTCGCCGACATGCTTGCCGGAGCGGCCGATCTGCACCTTCGCCGCCGACATCGCGCGCCCGCGCTCCGCCGCGTCCGCCTCGCCGGCCATCATGTTGGCGAACAGCGCCATGCTGCGCGCCTGCTCGACCGAGACGAACATGTCGACGGCGCGATGCTGCAACGCCTGGAACGAGCCGATCGTGACGCCGAACTGCTTTCTCGTCTTCAGGTATTCGACGGTCAGCTCCTGCATCGACGCGAGCAGGCCCACGGACTCGGCGCTCAACGCCGCGATCGCCTCGTCGACCACGCGCTCGACCACCGGCAGCGCGCGTCCGGGCTCGCCCAGCACCGCGTCGGCAGCCACCTTCACGCCCGACAGCGTCACCTCGGCGGCGCGCAGCCCGTCCTGCGTCGGATAGCCCCGCCGGGACACGCCGTCCGCCTTCGCATCGACTAGGAACAGCCCGATGCCGTCACGGTCGCGCCGGTTGCCGGAGATGCGCGCCGTGACGATCAGCTTGTCGGCGCAGTCGCCGTGCAGCACCACGCTCTTGGCGCCGTCGAGCACCCAGCCGTCGCCGCTCTTCTTCGCCGTGGTGGCGACGTCGAACAGGTCGTAGCGTGACTGTCGCTCGACATGCGCGAAGGCGAGCAGCAGTTTTCCACGCCGCCACCTGCGGCAACAGTGCCGCCTGCTGCTCCTCCGTGCCGGCCGCGCGCACCAGCCCGCCGCCGAGAATGACCGTCGCGAGATAGGGCTCCAGCACCAGGCCGCGGCCGAACGCCTCCATCACCACCATCGTCTCGACCGGGCCGCCGCCGAAGCCGCCGTGGCGCTCCTCGAACGGCAGGCCGAGCAGCCCGAGCTCGGCGTATTGCGCCCAGATCGCGCGGCTCCAGCCGTCCGGCTCGGCCATGATCTTCTTGCGCGCCTCGAACTCGTAGCGATCGGCGATCAGGCGATCGACGCTGTCCCTGAGCAGCCGCTGCTCCTCGGTGAAATCGAAATCCATTTTTTCTTACAGCCCCAGGATCGCCTTGGCGACGATGTTGCGCTGGATCTCGTTCGAGCCGCCGTAGATCGAGACCTTGCGGTAGTTGAAGTAGTCCGGCGCCGCTTCGGTCGCGTAGTCCGGGCCGATCACCGGCTCGTTCTGCCCGGCCTCGACCGGCTGGTAGGGGATCGCGAACGGCCCGACCACCTCGATGGCGAGTTCCGTGAGCTGCTGCTGGATGAC
Source organism: uncultured Alphaproteobacteria bacterium (assembly GCA_963799825.1). Taxonomy (GTDB): domain Bacteria; phylum Pseudomonadota; class Alphaproteobacteria; order Acetobacterales; family Acetobacteraceae; genus JAFKFI01. The sequence goes on along the minus strand of CAWCYL010000003.1, from coordinate 210,610 downwards.
GGAACCCTTCAGCTTGAGGATCGAGGAGGCCGGGTTCGGCCGGCCCTTCGCCTGTCCGCGCTCGGCGGCGACGACGCGGAGCTGGGTCATCTCCAGCGCCTTCAGCTCGACCTCGACGGCGGCCAGCTTCTCGCGAAATTTTTCGTCCTCGATCAGCGGCCGGTCGCCGACACGCTCCAGCGCGGCAAGCTCCTTGATGCGCTGGATTTTTGCTTTCGAGACGCCGACGCGCGCGATGCCGGTGCGCTCGTTGCCGAGCAGGAACTTGGCGTAGTCCCAACCCTTGTTCTCCTGGCCGATCAGGTTCTCCGCTGGCACCTCGACGTCGTCGAAGAACACCTCGTTGACCTCGTGGCCGCCGTCGATCGTCTGGATCGGCCGGACGGTGATGCCCTTGGTCGTCATCGGGAACACGATGAAGGAGATGCCCTCCTGCTTCTTCGCGGAGGGATCGGTGCGGCACAGACAGAAGATCCAGTCGGCGTATTGCGCGAGCGTGGTCCAGGTCTTCTGGCCGTTGATGACGAATTTTTCTCCGTGTCGCTCGGCCCGCGTGCGCAGGGATGCGAGGTCGGAGCCCGAGCCCGGCTCGGAGAAGCCCTGGCACCACCAATCGTCGAGATTGGCCGCGCGCGGCAGGAAGCGCTTCTTCTGCTCGTCGCTGCCGAACTGGGCGATCACCGGGCCGACCATCGAGGCGTTGAAGGCGAGCGGCGCCGGCACGTTGGCCTGCTGCATCTCGTCCTGGTACATGTAGAACTGCACCGGGCTCCAGTTCTGGCCGCCCCATTCATGGGGCCAGTTCGGCACCGCCCAGCCGCGCGCGTTCAGGGCGCGCTGGGAAGTGATGATCTCATCCCTGCTCAGCGGGTGCCCGGCCTCGACCTTCTCGCGGATCGCGGCGGGAAATTCGTGGCGGAAGAAGCGCCGCGCCTCGTCGCGGAACGCCAGTTCCTCGGCGGTGAAATTCAGGTCCATGCGAAGCTCCTGCGGGTGTCCAGGCGGGATCAGGCGGCGCGGGATTTCAGGCGATGGGCAAAGCTTTTGCGGAACTTCGCCACCTTCGGCGCGACCACCACCTGGCAATAGCCGGTGTACGGGTTGCGCTCGTAATAATCGTGGTGCTCCTGCTCGGCCGGGTAGAACACCGTGAGCGGTTCGACCTCCGTGACCAGCGGCGCCGGCCAGATCTTCGCCTCCGTGATTTCCTTCATCACCGCCTCGGCGCTCGCGCGCTGCGCGGGCGAGTGGGTAAGGATGATGGAGCGATACTGCGGCCCGACATCGTTGCCCTGGCGGTCGCGCGTGGTGGGATCGTGGATCGAGAAGAACACCCGCAGCAGATCCTCGTAGGACACCACTTTCGGGTCGAACACGATCTGCGTCACCTCGGCGTGGCCGGTCCGCCCGGTGCAGACCTGCCGGTAGGTCGGGTTGACGACGTGCCCGGCGGCATAGCCGGACAGGACCGACTGCACCCCCTCCAGATCCTTGTATACGGCCTCGAGGCACCAGAAGCACCCGCCCCCAAGCGTGGCGACCTCGTGCCCCTCCCTGACTGGCTGGGGCTTGACCTGCTCCGTCATGCTGCATCCCTCCGTTCCGGCCGGTTCTTCATATGGGGCGCCGGGCCGGCGAGCCAGTATGCCCCGGCCGCGGCCAAAGGAGAACCGAGCTCAGGCGGCTGCGGCGTTGCGCTCCGCCAGTCGCCTCTCGCGGCGCGCCAGGTTGGCGGGCAGCCGGCGAATCATGCTGGAATGGCAGCGATGAGCCAAGCACGCATCCGCGGCCGGCGCACGGCGCGCGTTCTGCTGCTCAACCTCGCGGTGGGCCTGATCGCGGTAGGCCTGAACAGCGACGCGACCATACGCGCGGCCGCCGGACCGCTGCTGCCGATCGTGCTCTGGGCCTGCCTCGGCGGATTCGCGCTCGATTGGGTGCGGCGGCTCCGGCAAGCGGGCGCCAACGCGGGCGCTTGGCTGTGCACCGTCTCAGGCGTGATCGAGACGCTCTCGGTCGTTGCCGTGCCGATCGCCTTCCTGCTCGGCGCGGCGGAGCCGTGGCTTGCCGGAACGCTGTGGATCCTGCGGCTCATTCCCGCCTCGCCCAGCCTCGGCCAGCTCGGGCGCGTGCTATCGACGGAAGCTCGCGCATTGTCGGGCGTGGGGGCGTTGTTCCTCATCGTGCTGGTGCTGTCCGCGGCATTGATGCACGCGATCGAGGGCGCGGGGCAGCCGGCGGCGTTCGGCACGCTGCCGGGTGCACTCTGGTGGTCGGTCGTGACCTTGACCACGACGGGCTACGGCGACGTCGTGCCGCAAGCGGCACTCGGCAAGCTGGTCGCGGCGTGGGTGATGATGTCGGGCCTCTGCGTGTTCGGGCTGCTCACCGGCATCCTGGCGACCGGCTTCGCCGCCGAGAGCCGGCGGCAGGATTTCCTGCGCTCCTGGGAGGTGGTGCGGCATGTGCCGTTCTTCGGCTCGCTCAGCCAGTCCGGCATCGCCGACCTCGCGCGCGCGCTCCGCCGCTGGGACGCGGTCGAGAATACCGTGGTCGTGCGTCGCGGCCGGCGCGGCGACAGCATGTATTTCGTCGTCTCCGGCGAGGTGGAGGTCGAGGTCGAACCGCCGGTCCGCATCGGTCCGGGCGGGTTCTTCGGCGAGATGGCGCTGCTCGGCGAGGGCGTCCGCACGGCCACCGTCACGACCACGCGCGCCAGCACGCTGCTGGTACTGGACATCGCCGATTTCCGCACGATGATGGCGCTGCACCCGGAGCTCGCCAGCGCCGTCGAATCGGCGGCCAGGGAGCGCACCGCACCGACGGAGACGGAGCCGGAATGATCGCGGAGAGCTACACCGAACACCGAGAGCGTGTGCGCCCCGAATGGGTGGACCCCGCGGGCGAACTCGCCCCGGCCTTCGCGGTGGTGATCTTCGACCACGCGATCGACCTGCTGTACAACGGCATCGGCATCGGCGACGACTACCGCCAGGCGACCGATTTTTCCACGTTCACGCTGGAGACCCACAGCCTGCACGAACGGCCGGTGCCGGCGGATGAGGAGGTGCTGGTGCGCAGCCACATCCTCGCGGTGGACGCCAAGCGAATGCACATAGCGCAAGAGATGTTCCGCCCCGGCCAGACGCGGCGCGCGGCGCTGATGGAGCAATTGTCGATCCATATCGACCTGTCGATCCGCCGCTCCGCGCCGTTCCCGCCGGAGCGCTTGGCGCAGATTCGCGCAGCGATGGAGGCGCAACGCGAGTGGCCGACGCCGCGGGGGACGGGACAGCGGGTCACGCTTGCGGAATGATCGTTCGTCCTGAGGCGTCCATCAATCTTACAGGCAATCAACGGAGACATATTGATGCGAGGAATGATGCTGGCCGGCGCCTTGCTGGCCGTGGGATTTGTCGGTGCGGCGGAGGCACAAGCTCCCGCGCCCCTGACGGCCGATCAGATCATCGCCAACCGTCAGGCGGGGCAGGCACTCGTCGGGGCGAGCTTTGCGGGCATGAAGCACGCCGTCGATACCAAATCGACCGACCTGAAACAGTATAAGCCGGTGGCGGAAGCCATCGCGCGGTGGATGGGGGTGTTTCCTGACCTTTTCCCGCCGGGGACCGAGCAGGGTCACAAGACCAAGGCCCTGCCGGCGATCTGGTCCGATCGTGCTGGTTTCGACAAGGATGCGCGCAATCTGGCGACCGAGGCCCAGAAGCTCGCGCAAGCGGCCGATTCGAACGATCCCGCGGCATTCGCGGTTGCGTTCCAGAACACCGGCAAGGCCTGCGGCGCCTGCCACCACGATTTCCGCGCGAAGTGATCTGATCCCGCGGCGGCGGACTACCGCCGCTCGAGCGAGCGGTCCGCCCGAGACCGAGCGCCGCCACGGCCGATTGCGGGTCGGCGGCGGCCATGACGCCGCCCATCACCGCCACCCCGGCCGCGCCCGCGTCGAGGCACGGCGCGATGTCGGCGGGACCGATGCCGCCAAGCGCGATCACCGGAACCGACGCGCGCCGCGCCGCTTCCCGCAAGCCGGCAAGGCCGAGCGCGGGGCCGTAGCCGGGCTTGCTCGCGCTCGGCCGGACCGGGCTGATCGTGACGTAATCGGCCCCCGCCGCGTCGGCGGGCGGCATCTCCGGCATGGGTGGAGAGGCCGATCAGCCGCCCCGTTCCCAGCGCGCGCCGCGCCGTCGCAACCGAAGCGCGCGCCGGCAGATGCAGCGCCGACACCGGGCACGGCGCCAGCGGCAGCGAGATCGTCATGCACGCCGACCGTCGCACCCCAGGCCGCGCCGATCGCGGCGAGCCGCCGCAGCAGGCGCAGCCGCTCGGCGCGGTCCAGATCCTTCTCGCGCAGGCTCAGCCAGCGGCAGCCGCCGGCGAATGACCGCTTCGGCGATCTCCTCGAGCGGACGCCGCGCCTGGTGCCGATCGGTGATGACGAGCAGCGCGCGGTTGCGGCAGGCTCATCCGCCGATCAGGCCGAGCTGCGGGCTCGACGGCTCGGCCTGGGTGCGCTTAGGGATGCGGCCCGCGAGCCGCGCGCCGCGTCCCGCCTCCACGGCGGCCCGCATCGCCACCGCCATGCGGCGCGGATCGTGCGCCCGCGCCACGGCGGAGTTCAGCAGCACGCCGTCGCAGCCGAGCTCCATCGCCTGCGCCGCGTCCGACGCGGTGCCGATCCCGGCATCCAGGATCACCGGCACCGCGCTGGTCGCGCAGATCCGCTCGATCGCATACGGGTTGCAGATGCCGAGACCGGTGCCGATCGGCGAGCCGAGCGGCATCACCGCCGCCGCCCCCGCATCGGCGAGCTTGCGGCAGCTCACCGGGTCGTCGTTGCAGTACGGCAGCACGACGAAGCCGTCCCGCACCAGCTCCTCGGTGGCGCGCAGCAGCTGCTCGACATCCGGGTACAGCGTCTCGCGATCGCCGATCAGCTCGAGCTTCACCCAGTTCGTCTCCAGCGCCTCGCGGCCGAGCTGCGCGGTCAGCACGGCGTCGCGCACCGTCGAGCATCCGGCGGTGTTGGGCAGCAGATCGAATTTCTCCGCGAGCAGGTCGATCAGGCTCTCGGGGTAGCTTTGCAGGCTGATCCGCCGCACCGCCATCGTCACCAGCGCCGGGCCGCGCCGCCATCAGCGAGTTCGAGCATGATCTGCTGATTGGGATAGCCGCCGCTGCCCATCAGCAGCCGCGACGCGAACTGGCGGCCGGCGATCACCAGCGGATCGGCGCGCGCGACCGTAGGGCGTCGGTTTCAATCGCAACGGTCATCTCAGCCTCCTCCGACCGGCTTGACGATCTCCACGTCGTCGCCCTCGGCCAGTTGGTGCTCGGCCCAGCCGCGCGCGGGCACCACCTGCCCGTTCACCGCGACCGCCACGCCGCGCGCCCGCTGGATGCCGCGCGCGGCCAGCAGCTCCGCCAGCGTCGCGGCGTGCAGCGGATGGGGCTCTCCGTTCAGGCGAATGCTCAGCATCGGTCCGTCTCCGTGGGCTTGCCGTGCGACACGCGGCGGGAAAGATCAAAGCGCGAGAGGGAAAAATCGCGGATCGCGGGGTCGGTCTCGCCGGTCAGGATGGTGCGGCTCACCGCCTCGGCGGTGACGGGCGTGAGCAGGATGCCGTTGCGATGGTGCCCGGTCGCGAGCACCAGCCCCTCGACGCCGCTCGGCCCCGAGCACCGGCGCGTCGTCGCGCGAGCCGGGCCGGAAGCCGGCCCAGCTCTCCACCAGCTCGAGTTCCTCGATGCCCGGCACCGCGCGCCACGCGCCTTCGAGCAGCGCCAGCATCCCGCCCGCGGTCAGCCGCGGGTCGAAGCCGCGTTCCTCGGTGGTCGCGCCGACGATCAGCCTGCCGTCGCGGCGCGGCACGAGATAGGCCCGCGCCGTCCACAGCACGTGCCGCAGCAGCGGCGCGGCCGGGTCCATCGCCAGCGCCAGCATCTGGCCCTTGATCGGCCGCACCGGCGGGCGTGCCGCCTCCGGCAGCCCGGCCAGATCCCGGCGACCAGGCGCCGGCCGCGAGCACGACCAGATCGGCCGGCACGCGCTCATCGCCGAGCCGGAGACCCGTCACCCGGCCGCCGCGACATCGAGCGCCGTGACCGCGCGGTTCTCGTGCAGCTTGCCGCCGGCGCGAGCGAAGGCGACCGCGAGCGCCTGCACCAGCAGGCGATTGTCGACCTGATGGTCGTCCGGGCTGAACACCGCCGCCGGGATGTTCGGATGGAGGTGCGGCTCGCGCTCGCGCGCCTCCGCGCCGCTCAGCCATTCGAGCCTGATGCCGAGGCGGCGCTGGAAATCATGGTGGAACCGAAGCTGCGCCGCGTCGTCGCGGGTCAGCGCCGCCCACAGCGTGCCCTCCCGGCGCAGGCCGATGTCGATCCCGCTCGCGGATCTCGCAGCTCCGCCGCGAAGCCCGGCCACAGCTCCTGGCTGCGGCGGTTCAGCGCGTACAGCGCCTCCTCGCCCGGCTCCGCCTCGATGCCGGCGGCCAGCATCCCGGCCGCCGCCCAGCTCGCGCCGCGCCCGGCCTGCCCGCGATCGAACACCGCGACGCGGCACCCGGCCTGGGCAAGACGCCAGCCGATCGACAGCCCGATCGCGCCCGCGCCGATGATGGCGACGCGACTGCGGTGTCGGACATTGTCGAAGCAGGCGGTCGGATGGTCGGGCTCCCTTCGCTGGCATGATCCAGACAGGTTCAGTGGGTATGATCTCAGCCGGCTCCCATCCGGAGCGGCACCCCAGCCAACGCGCCATCTTGGACCCCGGCGCCAGGCGGCGGCAAGGCCCCCCTGTCGATCGGCGGATGCGCGGCGTTACGGTGGGGCCATGACCACTCCCGATTCCACGCCCTGACGGTCGCGGATGTCCGGCGCGAGACCGCCGATTGCGTCTCCATCGCCTTCGCGGTGCCGGATGCGCTGCGATCGGCGTTCCGCTTCACGCCGGGCCAGTACCTGACCCTGCGGACGACGATCGACGGCGAGGAGTGCCGCCGCTCCTACTCCATCTGCGCCAGTCCGGACGAGGCAGAGCTGCGGGTCGCGATCAAACGGCTGGAGGGCGGCGCGTTCTCGACCTGGGCGAACGAGGCGCTGCGGCCCGGCGATACGATCGAGGTGATGGCTGCCCGACGGCCGCTTCGGCATCCCCGAAGGCCCCGACGGGCGCACCTACGCGGCGTTCGCGGCGGGGTCGGGCATCACGCCGATGCTGTCGATCATCCGCACCGTGCTCGCGCGCGAGCCGGCCAGCCGGGTGTTCCTGTTCTACGGCAACCGCAGCACCGCCAGCATCATCTTCCGCGAGCAGCTGGAGGATCTGAAGGACCGCCACCTCGCGCGGTTTTCGGTCTTCCACGTGCTGTCGCGCGAGCAGCAGGACATCCCGGCGCTCAACGGCCGGCTCGACGCGGAGAAGGTGCGGCTGCTGATGCGCCACATGGTGCCGCGCGACGTCGACCACGCGCTCGTCTGCGGGCCGTTCGCGATGATCGAGGGGTTGGAGAAGACCCTGCTCGATCTCGGCCTGCCGCGCGAGCGCGTGCATGTCGAACGCTTCACCCCGGCGCCGGGCGGCCGTCCGCGCCCGCTGCGCCACGTGATCGCCGCCGCGCCGCGCGCCATCGCCACGGTGATCGCCGAGGGCGCGCGCACCGACATTCCGGTGGCCGACGGCGAGACCATCATCGAGGCCGGCGAGCGCGCGGGGCTGAGCCTGCCCTATTCGTGCCGGGGCGGCATGTGCTGCACCTGCCGCGCCAGGGTCGTCGAAGGACGGGTCGAGATGGCGGTGAACTATTCGCTGGAGCCGTGGGAGACCGACGCGGGCTTCGTCCTCACGTGCCAGTCCACGCCGGTCACGGAACGGGTGGTGATCGACTACGATCAGGTCTGAGCTTGGCGCGAGAGGGTGAGAAGATGGATTTCGGCTACTTCACGCTGAGCGACAACCGCTATCCGAACAATCCGCGCACCGCGGAGCAATTCGTTCGTGACATCTACCACGAGGCGCTGTGGGCGGAGCGGGTCGGGCTGAACTCGGCGTGGATCGGCGAGCATCATTTCAATCTGCTCGGCGTCAACGCCTGCCCGAACATCCTGCTGTCCAAGATCGCAGGTGCCACCACGCGGCTGCGGCTCGCCCCCGCCGTGGTGCTGCTGCCGGTGCATCACCCGCTGCACGTCGCGGAGGAGTGGGCGACGCTCGATCTTCTCTCCGGCGGTCGCGTCGATTTCGCCGCCGGGCGCGGCTACGACGCGAAGGAGTACGGGCCGTTCCAGGCGCCGTTCCGCGAATCGGCCGAGCTCTTTGCCGAGGGAATGGAGGTGATCTGGCGCGCCTGGACCGAGCCCAGCCGTTGGTCGCATCAGGGAAAATTCTACCAGTTCGACGATGTGGAGGTGCGTCCGCGCCCGGCGCAGACCCCGCTGCGGCCCTACGTCGCGTGCTTCTCGCGGCCCAGCATGGAACTCGCGGCGAAGTGGGACTGGAACATCATCTTCGCGCCGTTCGCCGCCGCGATGGTCTACGGCAGCCTCGCCGCGGGCGTGGCGGCCTATGCCGAGCAGTGTGCGCGGACGCACGACCGGGCGCCACGACGCGCGATGTGCTCGTACTTCATCCACATCGCCGACACGCCGGCGGAGGAGGCGTACGGCCGCGAATGCCTCGTGCGCTATTTCCAGGACGCGCTGATCGCGGCATTCCCGGCGGACGCCAAGACGGTGCCGCCGACCTATGCGTATTTCGTGCAGATCGTGGAGAGCCTGCGCGCCATGCGGCCGGAGGGGCTGACGTCGAAATCCATCCTCGTCGGCTCGCCGCAGCAGATCATCGACGAGCTCAAGGAGATCGAGGACGGCGAGGGTGGCCGAGGTCATCCTCTATTTCAACTACGGCCTGAAGCCGCATGAGATGGTGAAGGCGCAGATGCAGCGGTTCATGGAGGAGATTGCGCCGTCGTTCGAGGACGTGCGGGTGAGGTTGGCGGGGTAGGCCCTCTCCCAGCAAGCCGCTCACCCAACCCTCCCCCAAGCTTGGGGGAGAGGGCTTTCTTCTCCCTCTCCCTCTGGGAGAGGGTCGGGGTGAGGGCCTACGCCGCGACGCCGAAATCGATCAGCTGGCGCAGCACGTGGCCGCCCTTCAGCTTGTCGTAGCCGTCGTTGATCTCGTCGAGCTTGATGTGGCTGGAGATCAGGTGGTCGAGCTTCAGCTGGCCCTTCTTCCAGGCGTTCAGCAGGCGCGGCATGTCGACGCGGAAGCGGTTGCTGCCCATCGACGAGCCCTGGATCTTGCGCTCGCGCAGGAAGTCGTAGCCGTGCAGCTCGATCTTCATGCCGTACGGCACCATGCCGATGATCGTCGCGGTGCCGCCCGGACGCAGGCACTCGAAGCTCTGCTCGGCGGTCCTCTTGAGGCCGACCGCCTCGAAGGAGAACTCCACGCCGCCGCCGGTGAGCTCCTTGATCGCCTCGACCGGGTCGGCGTTGCTCGCGTTGATCACGTCGGTCGCCCCCATCTCCTTCGCGACGTCGAGCTTCGACGAGATGGTATCGACCGCAATGATCCGGTCGGCGCCGGCGATCGCGGCGCCGTTCACCGCGGAGAGGCCGATGCCGCCGCAGCCGAACACCGCGACGGTGCTGCCGGCCGATACCTTGGCGGTGTTGATCACCGCGCCGGCGCCGGTGATGACGCCGCAGCCGACCAGCGCCGCGCGGTCGAGCGGGATGTCGTCGGCGATCTTCACCACGGCGTTCTCGTGCACCAGCAACTGCTCGGCGAAGGAGGAGAGCTGGAAGGCCTGGGCGATCGGCTTGCCGTTCCAGAACAGCCGCTGGGCCATGCCCGGCGCCATCTTCACCGCGGGATTGTCGCAGAGGTTGGGCCGGCCGGTGGTGCAGTAGGCGCAGGTGCCGCAGAACACCGAGAGGCAGGTGATCACCCGGTCGCCCGGCTTCACGTATGTGACCTCGCTGCCGACCGCCTCGACCACGCCCGAGGATTCGTGGCCGAGCACGCAGGGCGTGACCATCGGGTAGAGGCCTTCGAGGAAGTGCAGGTCGCTGTGGCAGAGACCGGCATAGGCGGTGCGCAGCAGGACCTCGTGCGCCTTGGGCTTGGCGACCTCCAGGTTCTCGATGGTCATCGGCTGGTGCGCCGCGTGGAAAACGGCTGCTCGCATCGGTCTTCTCCCCCAAGAATTCGTGTGGCCGGAATTCGTGCTGGCGCGATGCTAGTCCGGCCCCGCGCCCGGCGTCCACCGGAGGCGGGCGGTTGCGCCGCGTCCGCCGGGGATGGATGATGCCTCACGGGCAGGAAAACCGATGTCCACGCAACAACCGATCAGCATCGAGAGCCGGGCCTCCTGGGTCGTCGCCTGTGCCGCGCTCGGGATTCTCACCTTTTCCTATGGCGGGCCGCTGGTTGCGGTGGTGGCGCTCAAGCCGATGGCCGCCGAGCTCGGCGTGCCGCGCTCGGTGCCGGCGCTGGCTTTTTCCCTGGCCTGGCTGGGGACCGGGATCGGCGGCATCATCATGGGGCGGATCGCCGACCGCACCGGCCTGCGACCGATCGTGATGTTCGGCGCGGTCATGGTGGCGGCGGGGCTCGCGGTCTCCTCGCTCGGCGGCGTGTGGCACCTCTATATCGGCCAGGGGCTGCTGATGGGGCTGCTCGGCAACTCGGCCCTGTTCGCGCCGCTGGTCGTGTATGTCAGCCGCTGGTTCGACCGGCGGCGCGGCAGCGCGCTGGCGCTCATCTCGTCCGGGCAGTACATCGCCGGCATCATCTGGCCGACGCTGTTCCAGCACGGCATCGCCTCGCTCGGCTATCGCGAGACCATGCTGCTCTACGGGCTGCTGCAGGTCGCGGTCATCCTTCCGACGGCGCTGATCTTTCTGCGCGTGGCGCCCGAGCCCCTGTCGGCGCCGCCCGGCGGCTCCAGCCTGCTGCACGGCCGCAACCTCGCCTCGATCGGCCTGTCGAAACGCGCCGCCTTCGCGGTGCTCGCCGCCGCGCCGTTCTTCTGCTGCGTGCCGATGGCGATCCCCAACGGGCATCTGGTGGCTTTCTGCAGCGATCTCGGCATCCCCGCCTCGCACGGGGCGGCGATGCTGTCCGTGATGCTCGCCTGCGCGTTCCTTAGCCGCCAGTTCTGGGGCTGGTTCGCCGACCGGTTCGGCGGCCTGCGCTCGCTGCTGGTCGGCTCGGGCTGCCAGGCACTCGCGCTCGCGGCGTTCCTGATCACCCAGGACGAGGTCGGGCCTGTTCGCGGTCGCCGGCGCCTACGGGCTGGGCTTCGCCGGGCTCATCCCCGCCTATGTGCTGACGGTGCGCGAGCTGTTCCCCGCCTCCGAGGCGAGCTGGCGGGTGCCGGTGATCCTGTTCTCCGGCATGGGCGGGATGGCGTTCGGCGCCTGGATGGCGGGCGCGATCTACGATTATTTCGGCTTCTATGCCCCGGCCTTCGCCACCGGCGTCCTGTTCAACCTGGTGAATTTCGCGCTGATCGGCACGCTGGTCCTGCGCAGCCACTCCGGTCGGCTGCGCCCCGCGATGGCCTAGCGCCGCCGCGCCGCCCAGCCGCCCGCGCCGAGGTCGATCAGGAGCGCGAATACGAACGCGCCCGCGCCGAGCAGGAACAGCACGGCGTAGGCGCTGCCCGTGGCGAACAGGAACGAGAAGCCATACGCGGCGCCCGCCTGGCCGAGCGCGAAGGCGGTGGTCGCCCAGCCCCACGCGACCCTGCGATTCTCCGGCGCCACAAGCTCGTTCAGCCGGCCGAGCACGAGCACGACCACGCCCGGCACGAAGGCGCCTACCACCAGGCTGGACAGCGCGATCGCCGGCGTCCAGTGGGTGCAGGCCGGGATTGCAACCCCGATCGCCTGGACGATCAGGGAGAGGCGAAGCGTCGCGCCGAAGCCGATCCGGTCGGCCACCGCCCCGGCCGCGACTGGCCCGAGACACGCGCCAAGCCCGAACAGGATCCAGTAGAATGCGCCAATGGTCAGTCCCTGCCCGAGCCCCCTCGCGACGAAATCCACCAGGAAAAACATGTGCGGCACGAGGCCGACCGCGATGAGCCCGTATTCGGGCAATAGAGCTCCTGCCTGCAGCCCCAATCCGGGCAAAGCCGGCTCTCCGGCAGCCCGGATCCGGGCAAAGGAGCGGATCGGATTGCCCGGATCCGGGCTCTCCGCCGGCCAGCCGCCCCAGGCGAGCGCGGTCAGTAGCCAAGGAGATGGCACCGAGGCCGAGCCAGGTCTCACGCAGGCCCGCACTGTAGCAGGAGCGGAACCAGGGTGCCGGATGCGATGATCCCCAATCCGACCCCGGTGAAGATCACGCCACCGGCCAGCCCGCGCCGGGCAGCCGAAACCAGCGGGAGCACGGTGGGCGCCGCCAGCACCATCAACGCCCCGCCGGCAAAGCCCGAGGCGAAGCGCCAGACGAAATACCAGAGGAACGACAGCGGGAACGCGCAGGCGACGAACGCCGCCACGGCGAGGAGCATCATGCCGCGCAACAGGGCAGCGGCTGCCAAGCGATCGGCCAACCGACGGGCCAGCAAAGCGCCGGCCAGATAGCCGGCCAGGTTGGCAGCCCCGAGATACGCCGCCGGCGAGGCCGCGAACCACCCGGCCTGGATCAGCGCCGGCAGAAGCGGGGTGTAGGCGAAGCGGGCCAGCCCGATCCCCACCAGGATCGCGCTGAGCCCGGCCAGGGTCGCCCGCCGCCAGGTCGGAACGGTCCTGTCCGGGACGCAAGCCGTCGACAGCGGCATTCTTGCTCTCCTTAGGCACCGCCAAATGAACTAGGAGAGCCTGACAATCCCAGGAAACGGTTTGATCAGATCAATGCTATCTGCCCGAACGATCGCTCACTCGGCCGCCGCTGCCCGGAGAGCCGCCGGCCGGGCGAACTCCAGGAACGCTGCCAGCGCGCTCGAAGCGAACCCATCGCGGCGGCGGATAAACACCGTGGCCACCCGCCCCTCGCCCGAAGGGAGATCGTGCAGCGCCACGCGCCCCTCGCTGCGGGCGCCCTCGACCAGGCTGCGCGGCAGCAGGGTCACGCCGAGCCCCCCCGCCACGCAGCCGAGGATCGCGTCGAGCGTGCCGAACTCCAACCGCCGCGCCACCACGACGCCGCGCCGAGCCAGCACCTCCTCGAGCCGCTGGCGGTAGGAGCACCCGACCCGCAGCACCAGGAGCTTGAGTGCGCTCGCGCCAAATGCCTGCTCCAGCGAGCCGATCGCCGGGCCGGTGACGAGCACCAGCTCCTCCGCGAACATCGGTTCCTCGGCGAGCTCGGGATGCTCGATCGGACCGCAGACGAAGGCACCCTCCAGCCGATGGTCCAGCACCCCCTCGATCAACTCGCGCGTCGTGCCGGTGCGCAGCGCCAGATCCACGTCGGGGAAAGCGGCGGCGTAGGCGGCGAGGATCGGCGACAAGCGAACCGCGGCGGTGGTCTCGAGCGAGCCCACGATCAGCGGCCCCTTCGGCCGCCCATCGTCGCGCGCCACCTGGAGCGCCTCGGCCAACAGGCGGCCGATCCGCTCCGCATAGGGCAGCAGCCGCATTCCTGCGGACGTGAGTGCCACACCGCGGCTGTGGCGGTGGAACAGCGGCCCGCCGACCTCCGCCTCCAGCAGCTGGATTCGAGACGTGACGTTGGATTGGACGGTGTGCAGCTCCGCCGCCGCGCGGTTCATGCCGCCCAGGCGCGCCACCGCCTCGAACACCCGCAGATCGCCAGCATCCATGTTCCGCCTCCGCGCCGCCGAGCCTCGTCCTGCGCAGAGGACCACGTCACGGGCGGGGCGGAAAGCTCGGCCATTGCCGGCAGACCGTCCGCCGGCGAGACTTTTCCGCGCGAGAGCCGTAGCCTGCCGGGGAACAGGAAAGGCGGCGAGGGATGGAGAAGGTCGACCAGGCGATCAACGCCCTGCTTGCACTGTTCGCCAGTGCAGCCGATGCGGTCCTCGCCGGATTGGCCGCCGTCGAGCAATGGTTGCGAACCCAGCTCACCGGGCTCGGGGTGGCGCCGCAGATCCAGACGGTCATCATGGTCGCCGTGGCGATCCTGCTGCTGTTGCTGGTACTGCGCGTGTTCGGCGGCATCATCCGGGTGGTGCTCGTGGTCTTCCTGATCCTGCTCGCTCTGCATGTGGTGCTGCCGCTGGCACATGCCTGACCGCTGCGTGCCGCATGGCACGAACGCCAAAAGGGCGAAGCCAGCCGGCTTCGCCCTGATGTCGCCCGACGCACGGTCAGCCTGGCGTGCTCGCCGTTGACTTTACGACCGAGCGGCCTGCCGCCGTCCTTGCCGGACTGTCACATCTTCTTCTTCGCCGACATATCCCCGGCCGACGCGGGCGGCGCGAAAGACTGGCCCTGCTTGGCCGACGCCAGGCTCATGTCGTTGAGCTGGTTCGTCGACTCGGACCCCGTCGGGACCGACTTCATGGCCATCTTGCCGTGCGACGGGGTATGCGCGCGCGCCATGCCCGCATGGTGGTGGCCACCGTGCATGGTCGTCTCGCCACCTTCCGCCTTCTTGTGGTCCATGCGGTAATCGCTGTTGTCATACGAGCCGGTCGTGTTGGCACCGTTGCCTTGCGCCATGACGGGGACCGCACCGAGCGGAGCGGCGAACGCGACGGCAGCAGCGAGTAGAATGATACGAGTAGCCACGGAATACCCCCATTGTTGATCGTCTCGGCACCGCCCGGATCGGGATCGACGGTACCGCAAGGGGAATATTACCATAGCAAATCGCAATAAGCGAGTTGGCGCGCCCTGACCGGGCGCGCCAACGGCACTACTGCTTCATGTTGCCGGAACGATCCATGCTGCCAGGGGCTCCCATCGTGCCCATGTCACCGGAACGACCCATGCTGCCGGGGGCTCCCATCGTGCCACCCGAGTTGTTCATGGAGCCCGCCGAGCCCCCCTGCATATTGGAGAGAACCTGCGCATTGAGCTGATCGGCGGAGTGATCGGCGGCGCTCGGCGCGCTCTTGCCGCGCGACGGCGTCACCCGATGCACGCCCATATGCTTCGACGCCATACGCGAGCGGTGCGACATCGTCGAATGATCGGTCTCGCCGCTCATGCCCTGGCCCGTCGACGGACCGGAGCTCATGCCGCTGTTGGAGGGGTTCCCTGGATTGCCGGAATTGGGCGTGGTGGCCGTGTTCGTTTGAGCCAGGGCGGGACTGGCGGCCAGCGCGAGAGCGGCCACGAGAACTGTGAGGCGTTGAGACATATCGGTACTCCCTTGATCAGTACGGCGTGAACGCGGAGGGTGCGGGCCGCCATTTGCGCGGGCCGGTCCCGGAAAGATATGCGCACCCATCCCGTCAATCAACGCAGCTTGGCGGTAGACGGTTTCGCCGGCGAGGCGACACGGACGCAACCTGTGGCTTGCGAGCATCGCCCGCCTGCGCCAAGAGAAAACATGACCATCGGAACAGCAGCCCAGGTCGCCCGGTGCGATTGGGCGGAGGGCAGCGATCTCGAGCGCGCCTATCACGACATGGAATGGGGCGTCCCGCTGCACGACGACCGCCGCCTGTTCGAGATGCTGAGCTTGGAGGGGGCGCAGGCCGGCCTGTCGTGGCGACAGGTGCTCTCGCGGCGTGAGCATTATCGCCGCGCTTTCCACGAATTCGACATTCCCCGTGTCGCCGCCATGTCGGACGAGGCCCTGGCCGCGCTGCTCGCCGACCCCGGCCTGATCCGCAACCGCCTGAAGATCGCCTCGGTGCGAGACAACGCCCGCGCGGCGCAGCTTGTGATCGAGGAGGTTGGCACCCTGGACGCCTACCTGTGGTCCTTCGTCGAAGGCCGCCCGCTGATCAACCGCCCGGCCACCCGCGCGGCGGTGCCGCCCCGGACGGAGCTGTCCGACACGATGAGCCGGGCGCTCCGCAAGCGCGGCTTCCGCTTCGTGGGCTCGACGATCTGCTATGCCTTCATGCAGGCGACCGGGATGGTCGACGACCACGTGGCAACCTGTTTCCGCTGCGACGCCGGCGGATAGCGGGGAGGAGGCGTTATGCGGCAAGCCCTCCACCATCTCTCCGTGCCGACCCGCGGTACCGGCCTGGTCGAGATCACCGGCGAAGTCGCGCGCTGGGTGGCGGCGCAGGGGATCGGCACCGGGCTGCTGACCCTGTTCTGCCGCCATACCTCCGCCTCGCTGCTGATCCAGGAGAATGCCGACCCGGACGTGCAAGCCGATCTGCTCGCCTTCTTCCGCCGTCTCGTCCCGGAAGGCGCCGGATACATCCATGGCGCAGAGGGCCCCGACGATATGCCGGCCCACATCCGCGCGGCACTCACCCAGACGCAGCTCAGCATCCCCGTGGACAAAGGCCGGCCGGTGCTCGGCACCTGGCAGGGGATCTATCTGTTCGAGCATCGCGCCGCGCCGCATGTGCGCGAGGTGGTCCTGCATCTGATTGGGGATATTGAGCGGTAGAGCCCGTCCCGCTCAGTCCCCCCCTCGGCCGTCGATCACGCGCCGCGCCTTGCCCATCGACCGCTCGATCGTCCCCGGCGGCTCGATCACCACGCGCACGGTCAGCCCGACGATACCCTTGATCCGCCCGGTGATCGCCTCGGCCTCCGCCTCCAGCCCACCGGCGGCGAAGTATTCCGGCCGGGCCTCCACGTGCACCGCCACGTCGTCCAGCCGCCCCTCGCGGGTCAGCCGGATCTGGTAGTGCCCGGTGACAAGCTCGCTCGCGAGCAGTTGCTCCTCGATTTGCGTCGGGAACAGGTTGACCCCGCGCACGATCAGCATGTCGTCGGAGCGGCCCGTGACCTTCTCCATGCGCCGCATGGTACGCGCCGTGCCCGGTAAAAGACGTGTCAGGTCGCGCGTGCGGTAGCGGATCACCGGCATCGCCTGCTTGGTCAGCGAGGTGAACACGAGCTCTCCCCGCTCGCCCTCCGGCACACCCGCGCCGGTATCGGGGTCGACTACCTCCGGGAAGAAATGGTCCTCCCAGATGTGCAGCCCGTCCTTGGTCTCGACGCATTCCTGCGCGACGCCGGGGCCCATCACCTCCGATAGTCCGTAGATGTCCACCGCGTCGAGGCCGAACCCGGCTTCGATCTCGGCGCGCATCGCGTTGGTCCAGGGCTCGGCGCCGAGGATGGCGATGCGGAGCGAGGTGGCGCGCGGGTCGATATCGCGGGCGCGGAACTCGTCGAGGATCGCCAGCAGGTAGCTCGGCGTCACCGTGATGATCTCCGGGGCGAAGTCCTGGATGAGCCGCACCTGCCGCTCGGTCTGCCCGCCAGACACCGGGATCACGGTGCAGCCCAGCCGCTCCACCCCGTAATGGACGCCGAGACCGCCGGTGAACAGGCCGTAGCCGTAGGCGTTGTGCACCCTCATCCCCGGCCGGCCGCCCGCGGCGAAGATCGAGCGCGCCATCAGCCCGGCCCAGACCTCCAGATCAGCCTGCGTGTAGCCCGCCACGACAGGCTTGCCGGTCGTGCCGGAGGAGGCGTGGATCCGCGCGATTTTTTCCCGAGGCACGGCGAACAGGCCGAACGGATAGTTCTCCCGCAGATCCCGCTTGGCGGTGAAGGGGAATTTGGCGATGTCCGACAGGTCGCGGAAATCGGACGGGTGGACGCCGGTGCTGTCGAAGGCCGCCCGGTAATGCGGCACGTTCTGGTAGGCGTGGTGCAGGGTCCAGGCGAGGCGCTCGCGTTGCAGGGCGGCGATCTCGTCGCGCGAGGCCGTCTCGATCGGGTCGAGGCCCGCTCGCATGGTCAACCCTCCCCGCCGAAGAACCTCGTCCCGAGTGTCCGAGAATGACCGCGGAACTCCGCCACGACCGCGCCGTCCTCCGCCGTCACCCGCACGTCATAGAGGCCGGTGCGGCCCGCCGTGACGCGCTCCGCCGCCTCGGCGGTCAGCCGCTCGCCGCGTCTGACCGGCCGCAGGAAGGTGATCGCGGCCTGCTGCGCCACCGCCCGCTCGCCGTGGCTGTTGGAGGCGAACGCCATCGCGGAATCGGCAAGGGTAAAAATGAAGCCGCCGTGGCAGATGCCGTGGCCGTTCACCATCGTCTCGGCCACGCGCATCGACAGGCGGGCGCAACCCGGCCCGACATGGTCGAGAGCCATGCCGAGCCCGGGGCTCGCGCGATCGTCCGCCCACATCGCCTCGGCGCACGCCTCGGCCAGTGCCTGCGGCTCGGCAGGTTCCGTCATGTGCCGCGCCCGCGAAAGACCGGCTTGCGCTTCTCCAGGAAGGCTTTCACGCCCTCGGCGTAGTCCGCCGTCCGGCCGGCCTCGCGCTGCAGGTCACGCTCGAGGTCGAGCTGCGCATCGAGAGTGTTGCTGCCGGACTGGTTGAACGCCCGCTTGGTCAGCGCGAGCGCCTCGGTCGCCTGCGTGGCGAGATGCGCGGCGAGTGCTTCCGCCTCGCCCGCCAGCTTGTCGTCGTCGACCGCCTTCCAGATCATGCCCCATGCCTCGGCCTTCTCCGCCGGCACGGGCTCGGTGAGCATCGCCAGCGCCCGCGCCCGCGCGTCGCCCGACCAGCCGGGGCAGGAAGAAGCTGTTGCCGGAATCGAGGGTCAGTCCGATCCGGCCGAACACCTGGATGAAGCTCGCCGACCGCGCCGCCAGCACGATGTCGCACGCCAGCGCGAACCCCGCGCCGGCCCCCGCCGCCACCCCGTTCACCGCGCAGACCACCGGCACCGGCAAGTCGCGGATGCGGCGCACGATCTGGTGGTGATAGGTGTCCGCCAGCCGGCCGAGATCGGGCGGCCCGTCGGGCCCCGGCATCAACGACGGGCTCAGCTCCTGGCCGGCGCAGAAACCCCGCCCTTCGCCGGTGAGCAGCACCGCCCGGCAGGCGCGGTCATCGCGCGCCTCGTCGAGTGCGGCGATCAGCGCCGCCATCATCTCCTCAGTCAGCGCGTTGAGCTTGTCCGGCCGGTTCAGCACCAGCTTGCGCCAGCCCGTACGCTGCTCGATCCTGATCGTTTCCGCCATGCGGCCTGCCCCGCCAAACGTGGTGACAGTTTAGGACCCGGAAGCAGCCAAATGCCAAGCGCTGCGGGCTCCGCCCCGTGCGCGGAGCGGAGCCTCGCGACAGCTTAGCGGGTCTGCGCGGCCGAGGTGTTGGGGCCGCCCGGGGAGGCGTTGGGCGTGCTCATGCCGCCCGACGAACCCATGGCTGCTCGACGAACCGGCGCTGCCGGCGCCCATCGAGCTGCCCGTGGTGCCGTTGGCCGAGCTGCCATTGCCCATGTTCCCGGAAGTGCCGAGCGCGGTGACGGCGGTCAGCGAATCCGGGTTGACGATCATCATCACCGGATGGCCGTCCTTGTCCTTTGCCCGGACAAGGAACGATTTCGGCATGATCTTGACGTCGCTGAAGCCGGACTGCTCGAGTTCGGACTTCATCCGCGCGGCGACCGGACTGCCATGTCCGGTCATGCCGGTCGACGAGCCGGTCATGCCAGTTGAGGACGAGGACGACGATGGCGACGAACCAGTGCCGGTCGCGCCGGTTGTCGCGGCCCCCATATTCGCGCCCGTGTTCGGATGCGTGCTGCTGGAGGTTTGCGCCGCGGCTGGCAACGCGAAAGCAAGGGCGACCGCCGCCCCGGCGGCAACGAGTGATTTCATGTGGACATTCTCCCTGGCGCCACGCGGCGCTACTCCAGAACCGGGCAAATGCCATTGGGGTTCCGGCGCTCCGCGATTCGTGCCCTCCCCGACTGGCCCGCCAGGGGCCCATACGCGCGCCGCCGGGCATCTTCGGCTAGGATGTAGCGTTCCGGTTGATGGAACTCCGGTCTGAAGGGGTGCGCCACATGGATATCGGTCTCGGGCCCGACGCCTTCACGCTCGACAGCCGCTACACCGAATACGACACGCCCATCCTGCTCAGCGGCATTCATGCCCTGGTGCGCGCGCTGCTCGAGCAGGGACGTCTCGATCGCGAGGCTGGCCACCGCACCGCCGGCCTCGTCTCCGGCTATCGCGGCTCGCCGCTCGGCGGCATGGACCAGGAGCTGTGGCGCCGCGAAGACCTGCTCCGCGAGCACGACATCCGCTTCCAGCCGGGGCTGAACGAGGATCTCGCGGCGACGATGCTGTTCGGCACGCAGCAGATCGACGCGTTTCCGGGCAAGCGGTACGATGGCGTGTTCGGCCTCTGGTACGCCAAGGGTCCGGGCGTGGACCGCAGCGGCGATGCGCTGCACTGCGCCACCATGTTCGGCACCGCCCCGCTCGGCGGCGTGCTCGCGGTGGCCGGCGACGACCACGCGGCGCAATCCTCGACCTATCCGCATCAGACCGACCAGGTTTTTCAAGCGCTGATGATGCCTGTGCTGGCCCCGGCCGGGGTCGCGGACATCCTCGATTTCGCCCTGGCCGGCATCGCGTTGTCCCGCTTCTGCGGCCTGTGGATCGCGATGAAGACGATCGCCGACGTGGTGGAGCAGCACGCCACGGTCACGGTCCCGTCGGCGCGTGGTTTTGTCGTACCGGATCTCGCGCTGCCCGCGCACGGGCTGAACATCGACCACAGTTTGCAATTTCCTGCCGAGCGCGCCGAGCTGGAGCGGCGCGTCCTGGAGGAGCGTCTGCCGGCGGCGGGCGCCTGGGTCCGGGCCAACGGGCTGGACCGGCTGGTGCGCCCCGGCAGCGAGGCGCCGGTCGGCCTCGTCACGGTCGGCAAGGCGCACACCGACGCGATGCACGCGCTCGCCATGCTCGGGCTGGATCGTGATCCGCGGATCGCGGTCTACAAGCTCGGCGTATCCTGGCCGATCGAGACCGAAGGCCTCGCCCGCTTCGCCCGCGGCAAGCGCGCGCTGCTGGTCGTCGAGGAGAAGCGCGCGTTCGTCGAGACGCAAATCCGCGACGCGCTCTACGGCATGGCGGCCGATGCGCGCCCCGCGGTTGCCGGCAAGATCGGTCTCGACGGTTCGCCGCTGCTCACGCCCCTCATGGAGTTCACGCCGGAGATCGTCGCGGCGGGGATCGCGCGCTTCCTCCGCGCCACCGGCATCGAGGTGGCCGATCCGCCCGTCCCGGTCCCGGCCGAGCGTCCCAGCGGCCTGCTGCGTCGCGCGCCCGCCTTCTGCGCCGGTTGCCCACACGGCACCTCGACCAAGGTGCCCGAGGGCAGCTTCGCCACGGCCGGCATCGGCTGTCACTTCCTGGCACTCACGGAAGGCGACGCGACCCGCACTTTCACCCATATGGGCGGCGAGGGCGCGCCCTGGATCGGCCTCGCGCCGTTCACCGATACGCCGCATGTGTTCGTCAACATGGGCGACGGCACCTATCAGCACTCGGGCCTGCTCGCGATCCGTCAGGCGGTCGCGGCCAAGGCGCGCGTGACGTTCAAGATCCTGTTCAACGACGCGGTGGCGATGACCGGCGGTCAGCCGGCCGAGGGCGCGCCCAAACGTGCCGCAGATCGCGGCACAGGTCGCCGCGGAGGGCGTGAAGGTGATCGCGGTCGTGGCGGACGAGGAAGATCGGCTGCCGCCCGCCTCCGCCCTGCCCGCCGGCGCGACGCGAGACCAGCGCGACAATCTCGACGCGGTGCAGCGCCGGCTGCGCGAGAATGATGGCGTTTCCGTCATCATCTACGATCAGGTCTGTGCCACGGAAAAACGTCGCCGCCGCAAGCGCGGCACGATGGCGCAGCCCGTCCGCAGCGTGCAGATCAACGCCGAGGTCTGCGAGAATTGCGGCGACTGCTCCGTGCAGTCGAGCTGCATCGCGATCGAGCCGGTGGAGACGGAACTCGGCCGCAAGCGCCGCATCAATCCGACGAGCTGCAACGTCGATCTCTCCTGCCTCAAGGGCTTTTGCCCGAGTTTTGTCACTGTCGCCGGCCCGCCGCAGGCTCCCGCCGCCGATCCGCGCTGGCAGGAGCAGGAGGAGGCGCTGGCCGCCGGGCTGCCGGAGCCGGCAATTCCAGTTCGCAGCTCGCCGTGGCGCGGCGTGTTCGCCGGGATCGGCGGCGGCGGTATCGTCACCACCGGCGCGATCGTGGCACAGGCGGCGCAGCTCGACGGACGCAACGTGACGACGCTCGACCACACCGGGCTGGCGCAGAAGAATGGCGCGGTCATCTCGCACGTGCAGGTCGGCGAGCCGGGCGAACTCGACGTCGTGCGCATTCCGCGCGGCACCGCCGACCTCATGCTCGCGGCCGATCTCGCCGTCGCCGCCGGCGCCGGGATCCTGGAAGCGTGCCGCGCCGACGCGGCGGTGATCGGCAATCTCGATCTCGCCGCCCCCGCCGGCTTCAAGCACGATGCGTGGCTCAAGATCGACGCCGGCTTGCATCGCCGGACCATCGAGCGCGCCACCACGGGCGGCAGCCCGACGTGGTTGCACGCGGCGGCGCTGGCCGAGCATCTGTTCGGCAACGCCCAGGCGATGAACACGCTGCATGCTGGGCCTTGCCTGGCAGCGCGGGCTGGTGCCGATCTCGCGAGGCGGCCCTGCTGCGCTCGATCGAGCTGAACGGCGCCGCGATCAAGCTGAACCGGCGCGCGTTCCTGTGGGGCCGCATCCTCGCCGCCCATCCGGATAAAGCGGAGGAGATCCTGTCCGGCATGGCATCGGAGGCGCCGCAGGATCTGCCGACAATGATCGCGCGCCGGGCGACGTCGCTGGCGCGCTACCAGAGCGTAGCCTACGCGAAGGAATACCGGGCGAAGGTTGACGCGGTGATTGCGCGCGAAAGCGAAATCTTCGGCCAGCCGGGGCGCCTATCCCGCGCCGCCGCCGAGGGCTGGTTCCGCGTGCTCGGCTACAAGGACGAATACGAGGTCGCCCGCCTGCACGCCGAGGCCGACTATCGCGGCATGGAGAAACCCGTGTTTCATCTGGCGCCGCCGCTGATAACGCGCATCGACCCGGCCACCGGCCGGCGGCGCAAGATCGCCATTCCGGGATGGCTCGCCCTGCCGCTGTTCCGCGTGCTGCGGCACGGCAAGGTGCTGCGGGGAACCGCGTTCGACCTGTTCGGACGGCAAGAGGATCGGCGGGCCGAGCGCGCCATGATCGACACCTACGCCGCCGACATGCGCGAGGCGCTCGCGGCCCTGTCGCCGAACACGCTGGACACCGCCGTCGCCCTGGCGGAACTTCCCGACACCGTCCGCGGCTTCGGTCCGGTCAAGCTGGAGAACTGGCGCCGCGCGCAGGAACGTCGCGCGGTGCTGCTCGCGAAGCTGCGCCAGCCAGAACCGGTCGCGGTCGCCGCCGAATAGGGGAGAAGAACATGCTGGACTATGCCGGGGCCGACACGCTCGTCGTCGACATGGCGCGCAAATTCGCCGAGGAGCGGCTCGCCCCCGGCGCGGCGGCGCGCGAGAAGGCGGCGAGGATCGAACCCGAGATCATCCGCGAGCTGGGCGAGTTGGGCTTCCTCGGCGCCACCACCTCGGCGCAATGGGGCGGCTCGGAACTCGATCCCGTCAGCTACGCGCTCGCGCTGGAAGAAATCGCCGCCGGCGACGGCTCGGTTTCCACCCTGGTCAGCGTGCACAATTCTCCCACCTGCGTCGTCCTGGAGAAATTCGGCACGGACGCGCAGAAGGATCGCTGGTTGCGGCCGCTGGCGAGCGGCGAGCATGTCGGCTCGTTCGCGCTCACCGAGCCGCAGGCGGGTTCGGACGCATCGAACCTGCGCACCCGCGCGGTGAAGCGCGGCGACCGCTACGTGATCGACGGCGCCAAGCAGTTCATCTCCAGCGGCAGCATCAAGGGCAGCACGGTGCTGTTCGCCGTCACCGATCCGTCCGCCGGCAAGAGAGGCCTTTCCGCCTTTGTGGTCGCGAAGGACACGCCGGGCTACGTCGTCGCGCGGGTCGAGGAAAAGCTCGGGCAGAAGGCGTCCGAGACCTGCGCGCTGGCGTTCGAGGGCATGGAGGTCGCCCGAGGACCAGCGCATCGGCGCCGAGGGCGAGGGCTACAAGATCGCGCTCTCCACGCTCGAATTAGGCCGCATCGGCATCGCCGCGCAGAGCATCGGGATCGCGCGCGCGGCACTCGACTACGCCATCGGCTACGCGAAGGACCGCACCGCGTTCGGACAGCCGATCATCGACCACCAGGCGGTCGGCTTCCGTCTGGTCGAGGCCAAGACGCGCCTGGAGGCTGCGCGGCAGCTCGTGCTGCACGCCGCACGCCTGAAGGCAGCCGGCGAGCCCGCGCTGGAAGCCGCCTGCATGGCCAAGCTGTTCGCCTCCGAGGCGTCCGAGGCGGTCTGCACGGCGGCAATCCAGACGCTCGGCGGCTACGGCTATCTCGCCGACTATCCGGTGGAGCGCTGCTACCGCGACCAGCGCGTCTGCCAGATCTACGAAGGCACGTCCGACGTGCAGAAGATCATCCTGCAGCGGATGCTTTAGCCGGTTCAGGCGGTCGCCGCCTCCCGCACGCCGAGTTCCTCCACCATGCGCTCGCGCATGACGAATTTCTGCATCTTGCCAGTCACCGTCATCGGGAACTCGTCGACGAAGCGGATGTGGCGCGGCACCTTGTAGTGGGCGATCTGGTCGCGGCAGAACGCCCGCACCTCGTCCTCGGTCAGCGCCTCGCCCGCGCGCGGCTTGATCCAGGCGCACAGCTCCTCGCCGAACCTCTCGTCGGGCACGCCGAACACCTGCACCTCCTCGATCTTCGGATGGCGGTAGAGGAACTCCTCGACCTCGCGCGGATAGACGTTCTCGCCGCCGCGGATCACCATGTCCTTGATGCGGCCGACGATGTTGCAGAAGCCTTCTTCGTCGATCACCGCGAGGTCGCCGGTGTGCATCCAGCGCGCCCGGTCGATCGCCTCGGCCGTCAGCGCCTCGTCGCCCCAGTAGCCGAGCATCACCGAGTAGCCGCGCGTGCACAATTCGCCCCGCTCGCCGCGCGGCACGATGCGCCCCTCCGCGTCGACGATCTTGACCTCGATATGCGGATGCACGCGCCCGACGGTCGAGACCCGGCGTTCGAGCGGATCGTCGGTGGCGCTCTGGAAACTCACCGGGCTGGTCTCGGTCATGCCGTAGGCGATGGTGATCTCGGCTGGCGTGCATCTCGTCGATCACCCGGCGCATCACCTCGATCGGACACGGGGCGCCGGCCATGATGCCGGTGCGGAGACTTGTCAGGTCGTAGCGGCGAAAATCGGGGTGCTGCAGCTCTGCGATGAACATGGTCGGCACGCCGTACAGCGCCGTGCATCGCTCCTCGGCGACGGTCTGCAGCACGGCCAATGGGTCAAAACCCTCACCGGGATAGACCATCGCCGCGCCATGCGTCACGCAAGCCAGATTGCCGAGCACCATGCCGAAGCAATGGTACAACGGCACGGGGATGCACACCTTGTCCTCGTGAGTTAGCCGCATCGCCTCGCCGATGAAGCAGCCGTTGTTCAGGATGTTGTGGTGCGTGAGCGTGGCGCCCTTGGGCGCTCCAGTGGTGCCCGAGGTGAACTGGATGTTGATCGGCTCGTCGAATTGCAGCGTCCCCGCCAGCTCGGCCAGCCGCGCGCGCTCGCCGTCCCCGCCCATCGCGTAGACGCTCTCGAACGGGATGGCGCCGGGCGCCGTCTCCGGGCCGATCTGGATCACCATCCTGAGTTGCGGCAGCTTGGCAGCCGCGAGCCCGCCTGGGGTGCTCGTCCGCAACTCCGGCGCGAGCGTGTTCAGCATTCCGATGTAGTCGCTGGACTTGAACGCGGTCGCGGTGATCAGCGCGCGGCAGCCGACCTTGTTCAGCGCGTATTCCAGCTCCGCCAGCCGATAGGCCGGGTTGATGTTGACCAGCACCAGTCCGGCTTTGGCGGTGGCGAACTGCGTCACCACCCATTCAGAGTTGTTGGGCGACCAGATGCCGACGCGCTCCCCCGGCGCCAGGCCCAGCGCGAGCAGGCCGGCGGCGAAGGCGTCCACCTTGCGGCCAAGCTCGGCATAGGTCCAGCGCACGCCCTGCTGGCGCACGATCAGCCCCGGCCGGTCGCTCCATTGCGCGACGGTGCGGTCGAAATTGGCGCCGATCGTCTCGCCCAGCAGGGGCTGCGCGGTCGCGCCATGCACATAGCTCGGGGCCGGATCGGTCATGAAAGTCTCCCTTGCGCGAGGCATCGCTCTTTGACTTGGCGGGACGGATCGGATCGGCGATGCTCTGCCGCACGATAGGTCATCGCCGAAGGATCTGACCAGCGCATGGCGCCGCTTCCGAACAGGCTTCCGGGCCTCGACTTCGATCTCGGCGAGACCGCCGACATGCTGCGCGGGCAGGTCGAGGCGTTCGCCGCCGACGAGATCGCGCCGCGCGCCGCCGAGATCGACCGCGACAACGATTTTCCCCCCGATCTCTGGCGCAAGATGGGCGAGCTTGGCTTGCTCGGCGTCACCGTCGAGGAGGAATACGGCGGCGCCGGGATGGGCTATCTCGAGCACGTCGTCGCGATGGAGGAAATCTCCCGCGCCTCCGCCTCGGTCGGGCTCTCCTACGGCGCGCATTCCAACCTGTGCGTCAACCAGATCCGCCGCAACGGCACCGAGGCGCAAAAGCGGAAATACCTGCCGCGCCTGATCGCCGGCGAGCATGTCGGCGCGCTGGCGATGTCCGAGCCCGGCGCGGGGTCGGACGTCATCGGGATGCGCACGCGGGCGGACAAGCGCGGCGATCGCTTCGTGCTCAACGGCTCGAAGATGTGGATCACCAACGGCCCCAACGCGGACGTGCTGGTGGTCTACGCCAAGACCGACCCGGACGCCGGCCCGCGCGGCATCACGGCCTTCCTGATCGAGCGCGGCTTCAAGGGTTTCTCCACCGCGCAGAAGCTCGACAAGCTCGGGATGCGCGGCTCCAACACCTGCGAGCTGGTGTTCCAGGATTGCGAGGTGCCGGAGGAGAACGTGCTCGGCGCGGTCGGAGGCGGCGTGAACATGCTGATGAGCGGCCTCGATTACGAGCGCGCGGTGCTGGCGGCCGGGCCGCTCGGCATCATGCAGGCCTGCATGGATGCGGTGGTGCCGTACATCCATGAGCGCAAGCAGTTCGGCCAGCCGATCGGCGAGTTCCAGCTCATGCAAGGCAAGATCGCCGACATGTACACCACGATGAACGCCAGCACGCGCCTATGTGTACGCGGTGGCGAAGGCGTGCGACCGCGGCCAGACCACGCGCAAGGACGCCGCCGGCGCGATCCTCTACGCGGCCGAGAAGGCGACCTGGATGGCGCTGGAGGCGATCCAGGCGCTCGGCGGCAACGGCTACATCAACGACTATCCCGACCGGCCGGCTGCTGCGCGACGCGAAGCTGTACGAGATCGGCGCCGGCACCAGCGAAATTCGCCGGATGCTGATCGGCCGCGAGCTGTTCCGCGAGACGGCATGACGCGTCCTCCGCTCCGACGATCGACCCGCGCTCCGAGGAGTTCGCCGCCAACGCCGCCGCGATGCGGGCACAGGTCGAGGATCTGCGCGCGCGTGTCGCGGAGGCGGAACTCGGCGGCGGCGAGGCGGCGCGCAAGCGCCATCTGGGCCGCAACAAGCTGCTGCCGCGCGAGCGGGTGCAGGCGCTGATCGACCCGGGCTCGCCGTTCCTCGAACTGTCGCAGCTCGCCGCGTTCGGCATGTACGGCGGCGAGGTTCCCTGCGGCCGGCATCGTCACCGGCATCGGGCGCGTCTCGGGCCGGGAGTGCGTGATCGTCGCCAACGACGCGACGGTGAAGGGCGGCACGTATTTCCCGATGACGGTGAAGAAGCATCTGCGCGCGCAGGAGATCGCGCGGATGAACCGGCTGCCCTGCATCTACCTGGTCGATTCCGGCGGCGCGTTCCTGCCGCAGCAGGACGAGATCTTTCCCGATCGCGAGCATTTCGGCCGCATCTTCTTCAATCAGGCCACCATGTCCGCCGAGGGCATTCCGCAGATCGCGGTGGTGATGGGCTCCTGCACGGCGGGCGGCGCCTACGTTCCCGGCGATGTCGGACGAGAGCATCATCGTGCGCAACCAGGGCACGATCTTCCTCGGCGGGCCGCCGCTGGTGAAGGCGGCGATCGGCGAGGTGGTGACGGCCGAGGAGCTGGGCGGTGCCGACGTGCACGCGCGCACCTCCGGCGTGGTGGACCACTATGCGCAGGACGATCGCCACGCGCTGGCGCTCTGCCGCCGCATCGTCGCCGGGCTCAACACGGAGAAGCATCCGAACCTGGTGATGCGCGCGCCGTCGGAGCCGCGCTATGACCCGGCCGAGCTGCACGGCGTCGTCCCGACCGATCTGCGGGCGACCGTACGACGTGCGCGAGGTGATCGCGCGCATTGTCGACGATAGCGAGCTCGACGAGTTCAAGCGGCTTTACGGCACCACGCTGGTCTGCGGCTTCGCGCATGTCTATGGCTATCCGGTCGGCATCATCGGCAACAATGGCATCCTGTTCTCCGAAAGCGCGCTGAAGGCGGCGCATTTCATCGAGCTGTGCAGCCAGCGCGGCATTCCGCTGGTGTTCCTGCAGAACATCACCGGCTTCATGGTGGGGCGGAAATACGAGGCCGGCGGCATCGCCAAGGACGGCGCGAAGATGGTGACGGCGGTGGCGTCCACGCTCGGTGCCGAAATTCACCTTCATCATCGGCGGCAGCTACGGCGCGGGCAATTACGGCATGTGCGGCCGCGCCTACGATCCGCGCTTCCTGTGGATGTGGCCGAACGCGCGCATTTCGGTGATGGGCGGCGAGCAGGCTCGCGAGCGTGCTGGCCACGGTCCGGCGCGACAATCTCGCCGCGCGCGGCACCGCATGGTCGGCCGAGGAGGAGGAGGCGTTCAAGGCGCCGCTGCGCGACCAGTTCGAGCAGCAGGGCCATCCCGTACTACGCGACGGCCCGGCTGTGGGATGACGGCGTGATCGACCCGGCCGATACGCGGCGCGTGCTGGGCCTGTCGCTGTCGGCCGCGCTGAACGCGCCCGATCGAGCAGACGCGCTTCGGCGTGTTCCGGATGTAGCGCGGGAAGAATGTTCTCATCCCTGCTCATCGCCAATCGCGGCGAGATCGCCTGCCGCATCGCGCGCACCGCGCGGCGCATGGGGATCACCACGATCGCGGTGTATTCCGACGCCGATGCCGACGCGCTGCATGTCGCGCAGGCCGATCGCGCCGTGCGTATCGGACCGGCGCCGGCGCGCGAGAGCTATCTCAGCATCGCGCGCGTCATCGACGCGGCGCGATCGCACGGGCGCGGCAGGCGATGCATCCGGGCTACGGCTTCCTGTCCGAGAATCCGACCTTCGCCGAGGCGTGCGCGCAGGCGGGGCTGATCTTCGTTGGCCCGCCCGCCTCCGCGATGCGCGCGATGGGATCGAAGTCGGCGGCGAAGGCGCTCATGGAGACGTCGGGCGTGCCGCTGCTGCCCGGCTATCACGGGGCGGAGCAGGATCCGGACTTCCTCGCGGCTGCCGCTTCGCGCATCGGCTTTCCGGTGGTCATCAAGGCGGTCTCCGGCGGCGGCGGTCGCGGGATGCGCGTGGTGACGGAGCCCAGTGCGTTCGCGGCCTCCCTCGCCTCGGCGCGGCAGGAGGCGGCGTCCGCGTTCGGCGACGAGCGCGTGCTGATCGAGCGCTATTTGCAGCGTCCGCGCCACATCGAGGTGCAGGTGTTCGCCGACACGCACGGCAACGCGGTACACCTGTTCGAGCGCGACTGCTCCACGCAGCGGCGGCATCAGAAGGTGATCGAGGAGGCACCCGCGCCGGGGCTTGACGCGGAGCGCCGCGCCGCGATGGGCCGCGCCGCGGTCGCCGCCGCGCAGGCGGTGGGCTATGTCGGCGCCGGCACCGTCGAGTTCGTGGTCGACGCAGACGGATTCTTCTTCCTGGAGATGAACACCCGCCTGCAGGTGGAGCATCCCGTCACCGAGATGGTGACGGGGTTCGATCTCGTGGAATGGCAGTTGCGCGTGGCGGCCGGCGAACCTCTGCCGGCGACGCAGAAAGCAATCCGCCTGCACGGGCACGCGATCGAGGCGCGCATCTACGCCGAGGATCCGGCGCGAGATTTCGCGCCTTCGATCGGCCGGCTGACCGCGTTCCGCACGCCGCCGGAGAGCGCGTCGGTGCGCATCGACACCGGCGTACGTCAGGGCGACACGATCTCCACCCACTATGACGCGATGATCGCCAAGCTGATCTGCCACGGCGCCACGCGCGACGACGCGCTCGCCACACTGCGCGCCGCGCTGGCGGCCTGCGACATCGCCGGGGTGACGACAAATCTCGACCTGCTCGGCCGCATCGCCGCGAGCGAGGCGTTCGCGAGCGGGCGGCATCGACACCGGCTTCATTGAACGACACGCCGACGCGCTGCTCGCGCCACAACCCGCGCCGCCGCTCGCAATCCTTGCCGCCGCCGCTCTCGGCGTACTCACGGACGAGGCGGAACAATCGGCGCGGATGGCGGCGGCCTCGGGCGATCCGTCGTCGCCGTGGCACGCGCGCGACGGCTGGTGGTTGAACGCGGCGCCCGAGCGTGTCCTGCGTTTCGCGGCCGACGATTCCGACCACCCGGTCCGGCTGCGCCGCGCGGGAGACGCGTGGCGGATCACGACGACCGATCAATCGCTTATAGGCCGGACGTCGCGCTTGGCAGACGGCCGACTCGCCATCGATCTCGATGGCATTCGCGAGCACGCGAGCGTGGAGCGCACGGACCAGAGCGTGACCGTCCGATTGCGCGGCGAGACCTGGCGCTTTCATCTGCCGGACCCGGTTGCCGCGGCGGAAGAGGAATTGGATTCCGGCGGACGCCTCGTGGCACCGATTCCCGGCCATGTGACCGAGATCCTCGCCGAGCCCGGGCAGGTGGTTAAACGTGGCGACGTCCTGGTGATCCTGGAGGCGATGAAGACCGTGTTCCGCCTCGCCGCTCCGGCGGACGGCACGGTGGACAGCGTGCCCTGCCGTGCCGGCGAGATGGTGCAGGAAGGTCAGCTGCTCGTCAGCTTTGCCGAGGAGACGTCGGAGAAGCCCGGCTGATCAGGGCTGGATCACCAACTGCGTCTGCGTGACCAGTGCGACCAGCTTGCCTTGCGCCGTGGTGATCCGGGTCTGCCAGACCTGCGTTCGCCGCCCGCGATGCAGCGGCGTGGCCTCGCCCGCCACCTCGGTCCCGGCGGGCGCCGGGGCCATGAAGTTGGTCTTGCTCTCGATGGTCGTGGTGCCCGCGCCCGCCGGCAAATTCAGGACCGTCCCGGCCGCGCCAAGCGTGTCGGCGAAGGCCATGATCGCCCCGCCATGCAGCACGGTCGGGCGGGTGCAGAGATCCTCGCGCACCATCAGCGTCGCCCTGACACGGTCGGGCGTTGCCTCGGTGAAATTGATGCCGAGAAGCCTTGCGAACGGCAGCGCATTGTTATTCAGCCGGGTCAGCGCATCCATCATTCCCTCCGCGTCTCAGGCCATTGTTCATGCACCTGAACGACGCCGCAACCAGGCCGCAGAACCGCCCAGCCGCCGCGCGCGTTCATACCGGGGCCAACAGGAACGCTCACAATGAAATTCCCCGCCATCCTCCCTACCCTCGCTCTCGCGTTGGCTGGCGCGGCCGTCGCCCCGGCCAGCTTCGCGCAAACCGCCGCTCCGCTATCCTACGTCCAGCCTCTGAGCCCGCAATCGGTGCAGGCGGTGCAGGATCGGCTGCGTCAGGCCGGCGCCTATTCCGGCAACGTTGACGGCATCTGGGGAGCGGACAGCGAGACCGCGCTGCAGCATTTTCAGCAGACGCATCAGTTGCAAGTCACCGGGCAGATGAACCAGGCGACGGCGGCGACGCTCGGCATCGACCCCGCATCCTTGCTCGCCGCGGCGCAGCCAACGCCGGCCGCCGCGGCACCGCCGGCGGGCGAGACGCTCCGTCCGCGATCCATCCGGGCGATCCAGACGCGCCTGCGCGCCCTCAATTTCTACAGCGGCGCCGTGGACGGCGTGTGGGGTGAGAGCACCCAGGCCGCGATCGAACGGTTCCAGCAGGGTCGTGGCCTGCAGCCGAACGGGCAGCTCAACCCGGCCACCATCTCGGCAATGGGACTGCCGCCGGACGTGCTTTCCTACCGCTAACCGCCCCAGCTCCGCAGGAGTGCGCTCGTCGGCTCGTCGGCCGGAAACAGCGTCTCGATGCGGATGCCTTGCAGCGTGACGTCCTGCGGCGTCCCGAGCGTCGCGATCGTGGTGAAAAGGCGGATCGAGGTGCCGTCCTTGCGGAAGTGCACCGGCAGGACGGGGAGCGGCGCCTCCTCGATCAACGGCGCCCGCGAGAGGCTAGAAACGTCCGGGTATGCAAGCAGTCGGGCGAGCAACGCCTCCGTCTCGGCCGAGGGATCGGCGAAGGCGTCGGCCTGCACGTCGCGGAGGAAGTAGAGCGCCACTTCCTGCCAGTTTTCTATCAACGGCCGCCAGCCCTGCGGAGAAAGCAGGGCGTCCGCGAGGTTGACGGGACCGTCTGGCGGCGGGGCCGGGGCGCTCAGGAACGCGGTCAGCGCGGCGGCACCCCGATTGGCCCGCAGCAGGTTCCAGGTCCGGTCCACGACCAGGGCCGGATACGGCTCGTGGTGCTGTAGCATGTGGTCGAGCGCCGAATGCACGAGCGCCAGTTGCGGTGCGTCGAGTGGGGTCTCGCGCCAGGCCGGCGCGAACCCGGCGGCGAGCAACAGCGCGTTCTGCTGGCGCAACGGCAGCCCGAGTGTCGCGCCAAGGCGAAGCACCATCTCGCGGCTGGGCGCCGCCCGGCCGGATTCGAGAAAACTCAGATGGCGCTGCGAGGTATCCGCCTCCAGCGCCAGATCGAGCTGCGACAGGGCACGCCGCTCGCGCCACCAGCGCAGCCGCATCCCGAAGCCGTTGGCGGGCTTGTTCATACCCCCAGCCTGTCGCCTGACGGCCACATCGGCAAGCCCGCTTGCATTCCCCCCGCCGAACCCGGAACCTGTCCGGTGTCCACAGCGGGAGGGAAAAGATGGCCCAGTTCAAACACGATCATGTGCACCTGCGCAGCCCCGACCCCGAGAGCACGGCGCAATACTACGAAAAGATGTTCGGCGCCGAGGTGATCCGCTCCACGCAGGCGGACGGCTCCGCCCGCGTCGACCTCAACCTCGGCGGCCTCTCGGTGTTCATCGCAGCGGTCCGCGACGGCCAGGCCGCGCCGGCGCCGAGCAGCCCGTATCTCGGCCTCGAACATCTCGGCCTGAGCGTGAGCGGGATCGACGCGGCGGTCGCCGAGCTCAAGGCCAAGGGCGCCGAGTTCACGATGGAGCCGACCACCGTGCGCCCCGGCGTGCGGATCGCGTTCCTGCGCGGGCCGCAGAACGTCAGCATCGAGCTGGTGGATCGCAACGCGGCCTGACCCGTCAGGATTTGGCCTTCACCGTCTGGAGCACCTCGAAGCCCTCGAACTCGGGATGGCCGAGATAGAGCGGCTTGTTCTCGCCCGGCGCCGCGATGCGCCGCGCGGAACGCTTCTGACTTCGTCCAGGCCTCGAAGTCGGCGTAGCTGCGCCAGATGGTGTGCGACGAATACAGCACGTGGTCCTCGCGCTCGGGCCCGCGCAGCAGGTGGAACTCGACGAAGCCGGGAACGCCGTGCAGGAAGGTGTCGCGCGAGGTCCAGACGGTCTCGAAATCCTTCTCGGAGCCGGGGGCCACCTTGAAGCGGTTCATCGCGATATACATGCCGGCTCTCCAGATGTTCGGGTCACGCCAGACGGTTCCCATTTCCGCGCGGGAATGCAAGGCTTGGCTCACGCGACCGAACCCGATCGCGAAGGAAACGCCAATGGCCCTGCACAGCCGAATTTGCGAGATGCTCGGCATCCGCTATCCGATCCTGCTGGCCGGCATGGGGCGCGCGAGCACGCCGGAACTGGCCGCCGCGGTGTCCAATGCCGGCGGAATGGGCATTCTCGGCGCCGCTTCCTGCGGGACGAACCAGCTCCGGGCCTGGATCCGCCGCACCCGCGAGCTGACCGACAAGCCGTTCGGCGTGGACACGCTGCTGCCGGCCTCGGTCCGGCGCGGGCCGAAGGCCGACAACGCCGGCATCTCGCCGCGCGACCTGCTGCCCCAGCACCGGCAATTCGCCAGGCAGTTCCGCGAGCGGGAGGACCTGCCCGAGCTGACGGACGAAGAAATCCTGCGGATCGGCGGTCGCGACCCGGCCGATCTGGACGGGCCGGCGCTGCTGACCAAGGAGTTCTTCGAGGCCCAGATGGAAGTGGTGATCGAGGAGCGGGTCGCCCTCTACGCCGCCGGCCTCGGCAGTCCCGAGCAGTGGATGGACCGGCTAAAGGCCAACGGCACCAAGGTGCTGTGCGTCGTCGGCGCCACACGGCACGCGCTCAACGTGGTCAAGACCGGCGTGGACATGATCGTCGCCCAGGGCCATGACGGCGGCGGCCACAATTCCCCGATCGGCACGATGGCGCTGATCCCGCAGGTGGTCGACGCGGTGGCCGGCCGGGTGCCGGTAATCGGTGCGGGCGGGATCGCCGACGGGCGCGGGGTGGCGGCCGCGATGATGCTTGGGGCTGAGGGCGCCTGGATCGGCACCGCCTTCCTGGCGACCATCGAGGCGGGCTTGCGCGACTTCCAGAAGCAGGCGCTGGTCGAGGGCAACGACCAGAGCACCGTCGTCTCGCGCTCGCTCACTGGCAAGCCCGCTCGCATGGTGCGCAACAAATGGGCCGACGCCTACACCGAGGCGGGCGTCGAGCCCCTGCCGATGCCATACCAGGGGATGATCGCTCAGCCAGTGACCGCGGCGGCGCTGCAGGCCGGACGGCAGGACATCATTCCGGGTTTCGCCGGTCAGGGTCTCGGGATGATCAGATCGGTCCGGCCGGCCGCCGAGGTGCTGACCGACATCGTTGCCGACGCCGAGCGGGTACTGGCCCGGGCGGGACGATTGGTCGCCCACTGAGCGATCGCTCGCTCCGTCCTCCCGTCCTCACGGCTGCTTGTGCGGGCGGGTCTTTCTTGTGACCCTACGTTGCGTCCGATAAGATACTCGGAACTCCGAAACATTAGGCATGCAGATGGGCCACCGCTTCGAGACGCTCGGCAACGCGTCCGTGATGGTATTCGAGGGTGATCGCCCAGTCCTTGCGACAGACCCGTGGCTCGTCGGGACATGCTATTTCGGCAGTTGGGCACTGGATCATCCGATCACCCACGAGCAGATCGAGCGGTTCCAGGCTGCCGACTACATCTGGATCTCGCATGGACATCCCGATCATCTGCACGACGAGTCGCTTGCCTTGCTGCCGCGGGGCAAGAAGATCCTGGTGCCGGACCACTACAATGCCGAAATAGCCGGACATCTGAGGGACCAGGGATTCGACGTCACAGTCCTGCCTTACCGCAAGTGGTTCCGTATCTCGGACACGGTCCGCGTGCTCTGCATGGACAACATGAACCAGGACGCGATCCTGGCCATTGAGGCCGGCGACGCTCTGGTCATCAACATGAACGATTCGCCCCTGTCCGGCGAGCTCGGTTTCCTGCGGCGGCTGGTCCGAAAATATCCGCGGGACAAGACCTATCTGCTCGCGCTGTGCTCGGTCGACGCGGACATGTTCAACTTCGTCGACGAGAATGGCCGCTCCCTGGTCGGCTCGCCCGAGGAGCGCAAGCCGGGCGCGATCTGGGGCGTCGCCCGCACCGCCGAACGCGTCGGCGTCGGCAGCTTCTGCTGTTCCTCGTCGCAGCACATCTACGTACGCGCCGACTCCGTCTGGGCCAACCCCTACCGTATCGGGTGGGCCGACATGCAGCGCCACTGGTCTCGTCCCAAGGTCCGCCTCGTGGAGCCGTTCGTCACGATGGATCTCACGACGGGCAGCTACGTGCGAAATCATCCCGTCCAGCAATCGGATACCACCCAGATCACTGGACGAACCGGCGGCGACGACTGGGCGGCGCGGCTGTCCGAGGCGGAATGGGGGCAGGTGGATGCCTTCGTCCGCAAGTTCGAGATGGCACGACGGCATGTCGATTTCGTGGAGTTCACGGTTGGCGGCGAGACGCGCCGCTTCGAGCTGAACCGGCCGGACGTCCGGCCGGAGGAGAAGCGGCGCGGCGTCGTCTTCATCGTGCCGAAGCAGTCGCTGATGAACACCGTCGAGTACGGCTACCTTGACGACCTGCTCATCGGAAACTTCATGAAGGTCCGGCTGGTCAACACGACACTCTATCCGCGCTTCACCCCGCTCGTCGCCAAGATCGGCGGCAACGCCAAGGTTTACACGTCCGCCCAGTACCGCGCGTTCCTGTGGCGCTATCTGCTCCGGAATCCGCTGGGCACGATCGAATACCGGCTTGGCATCGAGATGAACTACGTGATCCTGCCGTTTATCCGTTCGCTGGCGGAGCGCCTCGGCATCAAGCGCCCGTTGAAATACCTGTATCGTTCGATGCTGGGCGATCCGCTGAAGCGTCAGGACGTCGTCGACTGAACAGGATCGCGTCGTTCGCCCCCGCACGCATACACAGAGGTCGCCATTGTCGTCCCTGAAGTCCCGGCTTCGGTCCCTTCGCCATCGCGTGCTCGGACGCGCTATTCAATCCGTGCCGCCGACGCGCTGGCCGGCATGGTGCGGCGATGCATTCGAGATCAAGATCCCCGCCAATGTCCGCCCGCAACCGGCTCCCAGCCCGGAAGGCGGAGCCAACATCAACGTGATCCTGACCCTGCTGGAGCGGACTGCCCGGATCCCGGGCGCGATCGCCGAGTGCGGCGTGTTCCGCGGTTCCACGCTGATCCCGATCGCGCTGCAGGTGCGCGCCGCGACGCTCGACAAGCACGTGTTCGGGTTCGAACTCGTTCGAGGGGTTCGACAGCACGATCCGCACGGATCTGGAGTTGGGCGGTGCCGCGGATTTGCAGAAGCGCGAGGGCGGGTTCAATCAGACCTCGCTCGACTATGTCGCTTCGCGGATCGACGCGCTCGGCCTCGACCGCCAGATCACCCTTCTCAAGGGCTACTTCGAGCACACCCTGCCGCGGGCGACAGAGACGCGCTACAGCTTCGTCCACCTGGATTGCGACATCTACGGGTTGTACCGCCAGTGTCTCGAATACTTCTATCCGCGCATGGCGCCAGGCGGGATTATCCTGTTCGACGAGTACAACGACCCACCTTGGCCGGGGTGCAACAAGGCGATTGACGAGTTCCTGTCGGGCCGCCCCGAACGGCCCACCCTCATCGAGCGCGACGGTTATCAGAAATATTACATCGAGAAGGCCGAATAGGCCCGGCGATCAGGTCGCCACCGTCTCCAGCGGCGTGGACAGGGTCTGTCCAGGCTTGCCGACAAGCGCGGCGCGCACGTCCCGCCAGCTGACGCATGATCCGCCGATCTCGCGCGTGAAGAAGTCGAAGAACTCGTCCAGCCACGCCAGGAACCGTCGCAGATCTTCCTGCGTGCGAACGTAGGGCGTATTGCCGGGCACGAGCGAGGGCGTGTGATAGGTTAGGACGAACACCTTGTGGTCATGCGCCAGCATATGGCGGACCAGCCGCTTCGCCTCCGGGATCGTGATTGCTTCGGGCGTCAGCTTGATCCGCTCGAGGCATCGCAGGCGAGCCATCACCGATGGTATCCCGACCCGCTCCCCAAGCCCGCTGAAGACGACGCGGCGCAAATTGCCCGGGACATCGGACAGGCGGCCGACGATCGCGGCGGAACCGGGCAGTTCGAGCACGGTGCGCTCAGGATCAATCCAGTAGGGCTTGGCCGGCAGCATGGTGTAGTCCGGCCCTTCCTGACCGGCGAAGCTCCACGCGGGCATCACGCTGCTGTCCACCAGGTAGCCTAGTTGCTTCAGGATGTCGCCCGTGCGAGGCCCCGCGCCGTAGCGGCCGGCGCGATAGATTTGCGGACGCAAGCCGAACGCATCCTCGATGGCTTCCGTCATCACCCGGATCTTCTCGAATTCGAGCGTGAGCGGCAGGCTGCCGGGATAGGAGTTCCTCGCGGTCAGGTCTTCCAGGTAAGGCGGCGTGACCCAGGGATGAAGCTGCGTGCCGATCTCGCAAAGTCGAGCTTGCAGAAGTTCTCGCAGCGGCGCCGCGCCGGCTTCCTGGGTGGTCACCGGGTAGTCCACGGCGTAGAGCGGCACCACCCCGTAACGCTCGAAGATGCGATGCGCGGGCCCCTGATGCCCCATCGAAGCAACGTCGATCGCGGACCGGGAGAACGGCAACCCCCAATCGAATGCCTCCTCGGCGTCGATCATGGTCACCAGCATCGGCCGCGACCCCCGGCTCGAAACGGGCCGGCGTGTGGAAACGCGGGCTCACGATCGAGCAGGAGGCCTTGATCGGAATGACCTCCTCCCAGGCCGCTTCCGCCGAGGATGCGGCCGAGAGCGGTTCGGAGATTTCGTCGAAGCCGTAGACCTCCAGATAGCGTCGCGCCACCTGCCGCATATCGAACATCCGCGCGACGAGTTCGCGACCCGCCTGACCAAATCCGAGCCGAAGCTCCGGGTCATTCGCCAGCTTCAGGACGAGCCCGGAGAAGTCCGCGTCGCGGCTGAAGAGGAACCCGGTCTCACCGTCCTTGACGAAACTCTCGTTGACGCCGGGAAGGAGCCGCGCAACGACCGGCAGGCCGTTGGCCATCGCTTCCGGTACGACCGTCCCGAACCCTTCGAGGTGAGAGGCGAAGGTCATGATATCCGCCGCCTCGAAATACGGATACGGATCGGGCACCTCGCCGACGAAGATGATCCGGTGCCCAAGCCCTTCGGCCTGGATGAATTCCCGCATCGCGCCCACGTAGTCGGGCTCGAGTTCCGGGCCAACGAGCAGCAGGTGGAGGTCAGGCCGATGCCGCAGCAGATCCGGAAACACGCGGACCTGCAGCATCGGATCCTTCCGCTTGCACAATCCGCCAACGAAGATCAGGACGAGCGCATCCGCCGGGATGCCGAGCCGATCCCGGATTTCGCGCCGACGGCTGCGACCGGTCGCCGGGAAGGTGATGCCGCACGGCACCAGATGGCATTTTTCCGGCGGCACGACCGCGGAGGTTTCCGCCTGCAGTTTCGGACTGATCGAGACATAGGCGTCGAACAGCCGGAACAGCCGGCTGGCAATCGGGCGAAGCGCAGGAGCGATAGCGCGTGACGTGCACCGGCACGCTGTCCTCCAGCGTGGCGGACAGGACCAGCCGGCGGCCGGCGAGCTTGCAGAGGATGTAGGTCAGGAAATACCAATCGGCGTGCACCCGCACATGCACCGTTCGATAGCGGTGCAGATTGCGGATGAACCACCAGACGAGCAGCAGTTCGCGGCGCAGATTGCTCACCGGCCGCTTCGTCAGGTACTGGATTCGGCTCAGTGTGGAGCACACCGGCTGCGGTTCGGCCGGCTGCGGCGTCGTGGTGACGAGCAGGTCGTGCTCCACCTCGGGCGCCAGCGCCTGCATGAAGACGGAACAGCGCTCCAGGAACACGCCTTCCCCGGTAAACATGGGCCGATAGATCTTGAAGATGTGCAGAACGCGCGCGCGACGGGGCATGGTGGTCCTGGTCGGTCTCTCTCAGCGCGATGCTGGCCGGCCGGGCGATCCCGCCCCGGCGGACGGGCGGCGCACGGAATCAACTAGAGATAGCAGAACCGTCGGCGAGGTGTCGAGACTTTGATACGTTCTCCGCGAGATCGGAACGTGGGCAAGTCAGCCGAGGCAGTCGCGCGGCAGGCGCGCTCGCCGACGCGAGGGCCGCACCTGTCCCGCCGCCACTTGCGCCCGTGTCAGCGCGGCTGTCAGCGCGGCGACAACACCATGACCATCTGGCGGTTCTCCATGCGCGGCATCTGCTCCACCTTGGTCACCGGGTCCATCTCGCTGCGAATGCGCTCGAGAACCCGGATGCCGATCTCCTGGTGGGCCATCTCGCGGCCGCGGAACCGCAACGTCACCTTGACCTTGTCGCCTTCCTCGATGAACGACTTCATGGCGCGCATCTTCACCTGATAGTCGTTCTCGTCGATGTTGGGGCGGACCTTGATCTCCTTGATCTCGATGACCTTCTGCTTCTTCTTGGCCTCGTTCTTCTTCTTCTGCTGTTCGTATTTGAACTTGCCGAAATCCAGGATCTTGACCACCGGCGGGTCGGCGTTCGGGCTGATCTCGAGCAGGTCGAGGCCCACCGCATAGGCGCGGAGCAGCGCGTCACGGGCGGTCATCACGCCCTGCATCTCGCCATCCTGGTCGATCAGTCGCACCTGGGCGACCCTAATCTCCTCATTCACACGCGGCCCGTCGCGGGTCGGCGCCGCGGCCATGGGTCCTCTTGCTATGGTCTGTCTCCTGTCGTTGTTGTCAGCACTGTGTTGTCAGCTCCGGTCGAAGTCCATCGGTCGGAACGAAACGCGTCCGGGGCGGAGTTTGCCGTCCCGTGCCGTTTCGATCAAGCCGAACCGATCACGCCTGCGCCGCGGCGGGCAACTCGCCTGAGATCGCGAGGCCTCGCCTGAGATCGGGAGGCGTGGCCTCCGCCGCAAGACGCGCCACCGCCTCGATCGAGCGCCACCAGCTCCTGCGCCTCCCCGCCGAGCCGGCGGAGTGCGACCGTGCGGTTCTCCGCCTCCTTGCGGCCGACCACGGCCAGCACCGGCACATGCGCCAGGCTGTGCTCGCGCACCTTGGCGTTGATCTTCTGGTTGGAGAGGTCGAGGCGGACCTCCAGTCCGGCCGCCCGGAGTTCGGCCGCCACCTGCTCGGCGTACTCGTCCGCGTCGGAGACGATGGTAGCGACGACGACCTGCACCGGCGCCAGCCATAGCGGGAAGCGGCCGGCGTATTGCTCGATCAGGATGCCGAGGAACCGCTCGAAGCTGCCCAGGATCGCCCGGTGCAGCATCACCGGGCGATGCCGCGCCCCGTCCTCGCCGACGTATTCGGCGTCGAGCCGCTCGGGCAGGACGTAATCGACCTGCAAGGTGCCGCACTGCCAGTCCCGCCCGATGGCGTCGCGCAGCACGAATTCGAGCTTCGGCCCGTAGAAGGCTCCCTCGCCGGGGTTCAGCTCGTATTCGATGTCGGCCAGCCGACAAGCCTCCCTGAGCGCCGCCTCCGCCCGGTCCCAGTCCGCCTCGTCGCCCGCTCGCGGGGTCGGGCGGTCGCTGAACTTCACGCGGAAGCTGTCGAAGCCGAAATCCTGGTAGATGGACGAGAGCAGTGCCACGAACCGCGCCGTCTCGGGCGCGATCTGCTCGTCGGTGCAGAAGATGTGCGCGTCGTCCTGCGTGAACTGACGGACGCGCATGATGCCGTGCAACGCGCCTGATGGCTCGTAGCGATGGCAGGAGCCGAACTCCGCCATGCGCAGCGGCAGTTCGCGATACGAGCGGATGCCCTGGCGGAAGATCAGCACATGGCACGGGCAGCTCATCGGCTTCAGCGCGAGGTGCTTGTCCTCATCCTCGACGCGGGCGATGAACATGTGCTCGCGATAATTTTCCCAATGGCCGGATTTCTCCCAGAGCGAGCGATCGACGAGCTGCGGGGTGCGCACCTCCTGGTATCCGGCCGCGTCCAGCCGGCGGCGCATATAGGCCTCGGCGGTCAGGTACAGCTTCCAGCCCTTCGGATGCCAGAAGACGCTGCCGGTCGCCTCTTCCTGCAGATGGAACAGGTCCATCTCGCGGCCGATGCGGCGATGATCGCGCCTCTCGGCCTCCTCCAGCATATGAAGATGGGCGTCGAGCTCCTTCTGGTCGCGCCAGGCGGTGCCGTAGATGCGGCTCAGCATGGCGTTGCGATGGTCGCCCCGCCAGTAGGCGCCCGCGACCTTCATCAGCTTGAACGCCTGGCCGACATCGGCGGTGCTGCGCATGTGCGGGCCGCGGCAGAGATCGACCCACTCGCCCTGGCGATACAGCGTGATGGTCTCGCTCGCCGGCAGATCCTCGATGAGCTGGGCCTTGTACTTCTCCCCGCGCGCCTGGAAGAAGCGGATCGCCTCCTCGCGGCCGATCACCTCGCGCTCGAACCTTTCCCCGCGCGCGACGATCTCGCGCATCTTCGCCTCGATGGCCGGAAAGTCCTCGGGGGTGAACGGCTCGTTGCGGGCGAAATCGTAGTAGAAGCCGTTCTCGATCGCCGGCCCGATGGTGACTTGCGTGCCGGGAAAGAGATCCTGCACCGCCTCGGCCAGCACATGCGCCGCGTCATGGCGGATCAGTTCGAGCGCGTCAGGGTCGCGACGGGTGACGAACACCACCGATGCATCGTCCTCGATGGCTGTCGCGAGATCGACCAGCTTGCCGTCGAGCTTCATGGCCAGCGCGGCGCGGGCGAGGCCCGGTCCGATCTCGGCCGCCAGCGCGGTGCCCGTCACCGGCCCGTCGAAACGGCGCACGGACTTGTCGGGCAGGGTGATGGCGGGCATGGCGCAGGCTCCGGCGCGAAAAAGAGTTCGGGCGGTGGTCTATGGCGTCAAGGAAGCGAAGCTGCAACCCTGTCCGCACTCAGGGTTGCCAGATCGTCAACGCGGAGCAGCCTGGGCCAAGATCCGTCCGGTCCGCGGGGCGCCGTGAGGGCGGGGTCGCTGTCGGCGGAGAACAGTACAAGGCTGGGACAGCCGATGGCGGCGGCCAGGTGCATCGGGCCTGTGTCGTTGCCCACCGCGAGGCTCGCCCGCGCCGCAAGCCCGGCGAGATCGGCGATCTCCGTCTGGCCGGTGAGGTCGAGCACGCTCGGGCACGCGGCTCGGATCGTCGCCGCCAAGGGAGCCTCCGCCCTTGTGCCGATCACGACGGGCGACGTACCCCGTGCCGGCAAGCCGCACGGCGAGCGCGCCGAACCGCTCAGCGGGCCATCGCTTGCGAGGTCGATGCGCGGCGGCCCCCGGTACCAGCAGGACGGCGCGATCCGGTAGCGCCACGGTGGGCGCGGCCGTGAGCCAGCCCAGCCCGACAGCGGGAAACATGGTGATCCCCGCCATCTCAAGCTGCTCCCGCTGCCGCTCTCGCGTATGCATGGCATCACGCCGGGCATTGGCGTGCGGATGTGTGCAGCCGGGCGCGATGCCGGACCAGCGCGGCCGGCCGGCCAGACGGAAATAGCGCGATGACCGGGCTGAAGTCTGCAGATCATAGACGAAGTCGAAGCCGCGCAGCGTTCGCGACAGGCGGAGCAACCCTCCCGCGTTCCACCAAGCGGGGCGGCGGTCGACCCGCACCGCGTCGAACCAGGGCGCGCGCGCCGCCATATCGGCGAAGGGACGCGTCGTCAGGAGCGTGATCTGCGCGTCGGGATGATGCGCCCGGATCGCCGCGAACGGGCCGAACGACTGCACGAAGTCGCCCAGCGCGCCCAGCCGGATCACCAGGATCCGCCTCACGCCAGCAGCTCCCGATAGACGGCGAGCGTGGCGTCCTGCATCGCCCGCGTGGT
Source organism: uncultured Alphaproteobacteria bacterium (assembly GCA_963799825.1). Lineage (GTDB taxonomy): Bacteria > Pseudomonadota > Alphaproteobacteria > Acetobacterales > Acetobacteraceae > JAFKFI01. The sequence goes on along the minus strand of CAWCYL010000003.1, from coordinate 167,094 downwards.
GTAGCGCGCCAGCACGGCCTGCCGCGCCTGCCAGCCGAACGCCGCGCGCGCCTCCGCCGGCAAAGCCAGCGCGTGGTCGAGCGTCGCGGCCAGCGCCCCGGCATCGCCGGGCGGCACGCGCCAGCCTGTCACGCCGTGCTCCACCGTCTCGACCGGGCCGCCGAGGTCGGACGCGATCACTATGCGCCCCATCGCCTGCGCCTCGATCACCACCCGGCCGAACGCCTCGGGAGCAGTCGAGGCGTGGACCACGGCATCGGCCAGCAGCATCGCCGCAGGCATGTCGTCGCACTCGCCGGGGATGCGCAGCCGATCCGCAAGGCCGAGCCGCTCGGCCCGGCGGACCAGCCCCGTCGCGTAGCCGGCGCGTCCCTCCGAGCCGACCAGCACGCAGCACACGTCCCGCCGTTCCATACGGGCCACTGCTTCGAGCAGCACCTCATGGCCCTTCCAGCGCGACAGCCGGCCGGGCAGCACCACGACCGCCATCCCATCCGGCAGCCGCCACGCGGCGGCGAGCCGCGCGATCCGCTCGCCGGACACCGCATCCGGGTCGAACACGACTGGATCGACGCCGCGCGGAATTGTCCGGATCCGGGCCGGACCGACCCCGTGCCGCGTCTCGATCAGCCTCGCGATGTAGCAGCTGATCGCGATCACCCGCTCACCCTTCGCCATCACCGCGTTGTAGCGGCGCTTGCCCGGAAAGCCCTCGCTGTAGGCACCGTGATAGGTCGTCAGGAAATGCGCGCGCTCGCGCCGTGCCGCGATATAGGCCGACCACGCCGGCGCGCGGGAGCGGGCGTGGACGATTTCCACGCCTTCTTCACGGATCAGCGCGGCCAACCGGCGGGCGTTCCAGAGGATGTTCACCGGATCCTTGGTGGCCAGCGGCAGGGTCACGTGCCGCCCGCCCGCGTGACGGATCGCGCCGACCAGCCGGCCGCCGGCGCTCGCCACCAGCGCCGTGCCGCCCGCCTCGGCGACGGCGCGCGTCATCTCCACGGCGCCGCGCTCGACGCCGCCGGTGACGAGGGAAGGCAACACCTGCAGCACCACCATGTGCCGCGCTATACCATCCGCATTCCCCCGCACAAGGAGCAGCGCATGGAAACCACCGGAAGGCTGGACCGCGGCGACGGCGTGGAACTCGCCTGGGCGCGACTCGACGGGCGCGGACCGACCGTCCTGTTCCTGCCTGGCTTCAACAGCGACATGACCGGCGACAAGGCGACCATGCTTGCCGGGTTCTGCGCTGAACGGGGTCAGGCGATGCTGCGGTTCGACTATTCCGGCCACGGCGCCAGCGGCGGCAGGTTCGAGGACGGCACGATCACGCGCTGGCGGGACGACGCCCTTGCCGCGATCGACCGGCTGGTGACGGGGCCGATTGCATTCGTCGGCTCGTCGATGGGCGGCTGGATGGCGCTGCTCGCCGCCCTCGCCCGGCCCGAGCGCGTCGCGGGCCTAGTCGGCATCGCGGCGGCACCGGATTTCACCGAGACCCTGATGTGGGAAGCAATGACCTTCGAGGAGCGTCGCACCCTGATGCGCGACGGCGTGCTGCGCGTCCCGAGCCAGTACGGCGAGCCCTATCCGGTCACGCGGGCGCTGATCGAGGACGGGCGGGCTCACCTCCTGCTGGATGCTCCGATCGCGCTCGCCTGCCCAGTCCGGCTGCTGCACGGGCAGCGCGACCCCGACGTGCCGTGGGAACTCAGCCTGCGCATCGCCGAACAGGTTTCCTCCGACGATGTTCAGGTGATCCTGGTGAAGGACGGCGACCACCGGCTGTCCCGGCCGGAGGATCTTGCTCTATTGCGCCGGACCCTCGGCCCGCTGCTCGGCGAGGATGGCGCGTAGTCCTTCGCGATAACTCGGATGGCGCCACGCGATGCCAAGCGCCGCCTGGGTCTTGCGGCTGGCGACCTTGCGGTTCTCGGCCCAGAAACTGCGTGCCATCGGGCTCATCCGAGCCCACGCCTCGGCAAACGGCACGGCGGCGGGCGGTTCGATACCGAGCAGCCGCGCCGCTTCCTCGACGACACGGGCGGTCTCATCGGGGGTGTCGTCGGCAAGGTTCAGGACGCGCGGACCCGCCAGTGGCGTCTGTCGCATCGCGGCGAGCACGGCCCGTGCAATGTCGTCGCGGTGGATGCGGCCGAACGCGTGCCCAGGCTTGACGATGCGACGGGCGGTGCCGGCCCGCAGATCGTCGAAGGCGGATCGGCCGGGTCCGTAGATGCCGGCCAGTCGGAACAGATCGACCGCGCAGCCGGCGCGGACCGCCGACCAGTCGGTCTCGGCGGCGAGCCGGCGCCTCGCACGCGCGGAGCCGGGGGCCGGTGGCGTGTCCTCATCGATCCAGCCGCCGCCGCGATCGCCATACACCCCGGTGGTGGACAGATAACCGATCCAGCGCAGCCGGGGCGCCGCGGCGATGTGTGGGCCGTAGCGGACCAGGATCGGATCCCCCGCCTCGTCTGGCGGGGCCGTGGCGAGCAGATGCGTGGTCGTGCCGATGGCCTGCTCGGCGGCGACAAAGTCTACGATTGCGATGCCGGGCGGCGGCGGCGGCTCGACCGGGTTTCGGCTGGTGGCGGTCACGGAAAAGCCCGCCGCCTGGGCCGCCAGCGCGACGGCGCGACCGGAGTATCCAAGGCCGAACACAAGCAGGCTGTCGCCCGTCCGGGTCATCTCGCCGGTTTGCCCGACCCTGGCCGGAATGGCTATAGAGTTCACGCATGACCCGCCGTGTCGCCGTCATCGCCGGGGCGGCTCTCCTGGCTCTCGCGCTGGCCGCGGGACAAAGCTTCCCGCTCGCAGCCGCCGCCGAAGAGCCGCCGCCGGTGCAATCAGACCAGGCACCCCCGCTTCCGCCCGCCCCGCCGCGCCTCGCCGACGGGGCGGACTACGAGCACTGCCTCGCCATGCTCGCCGACGATCCGACCGGCGCCTACGCCTTTGCCGATGCCTGGGTGGCGACCGGCGGCGGTCCTCCGGCGCTGCAATGCCAAGGATTGGCGCAGATCGCGCTCGGCGACCCAGGGGCCGGCGCGGACCTGCTGGAAAAGGCCGTCGCCGCGAGCCAGGCACCGGATGCCGCCCGCGCGGCCGTGCTTGGCCAGGCGGTGCAAGCGTGGCTGATGGCCGACGATCCGGCCCACGGCTACGACGCGGCGAGCAACGCGCTCGCTCTTTCCCCCGACAGCCCCGACCTGCTGATCGACCGCTCGATCGCCGCGGCCACGATGGAGCGTTACATCGACGCGATCGATGATCTCGACCGCGCGTTGGCGCTCGATCCTGGGCGGGTGGACGCGCTGGTGTTCCGCGCCGCCGCCTGGCGCAACGAAAGCCGGCTCGAGCGTGCCCGCCAGGACATCGACCGGGCGATTGCGCTCGATCCCGACAACCCCGAAGCGCTGCTGGAGCGCGGCATCCAGCGCAAGCTGGCCGGCGACGAGAAGGGCGCACGGGCTGACTGGGAACGCGCCAAGGAGTTGGCCCCCGACACCGCGACGGCCGACCTCGCCGAACAGAATTTGGCCCTGCTCGAAGCGGGGCCGTCCAGCCGGTAGAGGGAAAAGTCAGAAATCCAGATCGGCGTAGTGCGCCGGCGGCGTGATGCCGGGCACCCGATCGGCGAGGATGCCGCGGAAGCATGGCCGCGACTTCACCCGCGCGTACCAGTCGCGCGCGGCGGGCGACACCGTCCAGTCGACATCGCCGGCGAAGTCGATCACCGAGAGATGCGCGGCGGCGGCGAAGTCGGCCAGCGAGATATTCGCCCCGCCAAGCCATTTCCGCGTCTCGGCGAGCCAGCCGATATACTGGAGGTGATGGCGAAGCGCGGTGTAGCCGATCCGCAGCGCCGTCGCGTCGGGGTTGCCGCGACCGGCCAGCCGCTTCATGAATTTCTCGCCGACCAGGTTGCGGGAAACCTCCTCGGCGAATTTCCCATCAAACCACGCAACCAGCCGACGCACCTCCACCCGTTCGGCGAGCGTGCGGCCCAGCAGCGAGATGTCGGGATACGCCTCCTCGAGATACTCGCAGATCACGCCCGAATTCGGGGATCGCGAGCCCGTTATCCTCGAGCAGCGTCGGCACCGTGCAGGCCGGGTTCAGTTCGAGATATTCGGCCCGGCGCTCCCACACCTTTTCCATGCGCAACTCGAACGGCAGGCGCTTCTCGGAGAGCACCAGACGGATCTTGCGCGAAAACGGGGAAAGCGGGAGATGATAGAGGTACCGCATCGCCTTGCTTATGGCACCGCAGCCGCGCCCCGCCAACCCGGACGCTCGATGTTATTCCCGCGGCACCGCCATGAGCCGCCGCGCGTGCTCGTCCAGGCTTTCCCGTCGCGCCGGCGGCGGCACGGGCGCGTAGCCCCGCTCCCGTCCCACCGCGAGCCAGTGGTGGTGGAAATCGGCGAAATCGCCCTGGCCCACCTCGATCGCGGCGAGCGGGTATTCCCGGCCGTACCAGACCTTGTCGAGGGGGAACGGGTCACGACGCTCGAAATAGCCGAACATCGCGTAGTGCTCGAAGCCGCTCCTGAACGCCCCTCGGCCCACCGCCTCCCGCACACCCTGGTTGCGACGAAGGTAAAAATCCTCGTCGAACGCGGCATGGAACAGCCGCGCCGGGCTGCCGAAGCGCGGGCGACGGCTGCGCAGTTCCTCGATCATCTCCGGGCGCATGTAGCGCCACGTGTCGCCGAGCGCGCGGTGCGTGGCCTCATGGTGCTCGACCGGCACGGCGTAGTTCACCGGGAACAGGTAGAACCGGTAGCGCGGATCGTGCAGCGGCAGCAGGTCGATCTCGGGAAACTGTGCGGGATTGTAGAACCCGGTCATCGGCAGGAATATCCGGTCCGCGTCCGACAGCCAGGCGGCAAGCCATGAGAACGTGCTGACGCTGACGACGATGTTGCGCGAACGGCGGATGATCTCGAAATCCCGTGGCGGCCCGCGGCTCGGGATGAATGGCGCGGCGGGAAAAGCGCGCCGCAATGCCGCGACGTACGGGTTGGCGCCGATCTGGCCCATGAACACCGGCCGCAATCCGGTCTCGGCGATCAGCGCCTCATAGAACGCGACCGGGACCAGCGTGTAGTCCGGATGCGGTGCCTGCAGGATCTCGCCGCCACGGATGTTGATGACGAGCTGGTCCGGCCCGAATCCCTCGACGTCGTCGACCGGCGGCTGGAAGATTTCGCGATACGTCTGGCTCGGCTGGAAGTTGTGCAGGTGCTGGGCATAGCTGTCGATCTCAACGCGCGAGACCTCGCCGCTCCGCAGCCTGTCCGACAGTCCGGCGATGTCGATCCGCATGTCCAGCGGGCCGACCCGGGCCACGCGCGCATCCGCCATTCCATCGGGCCGGGACAGCACGGGATGGGATATACCCCAATTCGGCAGATCGACACCCGAGATGCGGCAACCCGGCACGCGCGAGGCCAACGCATGAGCCGCCATGAACTGCATCATCTGGTTGGCCAGCCGACCGCGCGAGACGACATGCACAATCGGATCGGCCGCGCCATCATCGGCCCGAACGGCGGCGTAAGCCGGCACGGAGCGAGCGACGGCGACCGGAGCGGCCGGCAACTCGTCCTGGCTCTTGTCGTCGGCGGCAAAGCCGCGGGCCGCGTTTGCCGTCGCCTCGCCGTACACCTCGACCTGGTCGAGATGCAGGAACGCGGAGTCCACCACGGTGAGTTTCACGAAGCGCGCGGCGACCGGCTCGTCAAAAGTGACGATGAGCGGATGCCCGTCCACCCCGCCGACCATCGCCTCGTCGTGCTTGGCGTAGACCATCGACCAGTCCGCCCCGTCGGCAGAGGTTTCGATGAAGAAGTGCCGTAGCCGCCGCGCGCAGCCCGCGCTGTCCAGCCGATTGTAGACGCGAATTTCCTCGATTCGCGCGACATCCAGCAGGTCGACGCTCCACCACGGATACGGCTCGCATTGCGTATGGAACTGATGCCCGCCCGTGATGCGGCCGCTCACCGCGCCGGCGGCGTCCTCGGTCGTCGTCGCTCCGATCGACCATTCCGAAACCGAGCTCTGATCCGCCGGCTTGCCCAGCGCGAGGTTGGGACCGCGCGGCGGCGGAATCACCCTGGTCGCTTGCGCGCGCTGGAAATACTGCCGCCAGGTACTCGGCCAGCGTCGTATCCCGGACCATGTTCAGCGGCCGCAGGTTTTCCGCCGCCTGGCCTTCCTCGTATACGCCGCGATAGCGCGCCTGGCCGTCGAACTCGCCCTGACTGCCTCGGTCGGCGCGGAAAAGGTAGTCTTCCTCGGACTTGAACGCGTAATGATGCACCATGGCGCGATCGTAGATGCGCCGCCGGTTCTCCTCGACTTCGATGTAGGCGCGTCCCTCGTCGTTCTTGCGGACCTCGGCGACCGGGACGCCGATCACATTGTAGCGACGCATCTCCCGGAACACCTCATCGTCCCAGTGGTGCCAGAAGAACGTCCGGTGCTCGATGCGCGACAGGTCGATCGCGGCCGTCCGGGTCAGCGTCTTGCAGGTAAATTTGAGCTCGGCTTCGCGATGCGTGTAGTTCAGCAGGACGCTGCCGGGCGGGCGCTGCTTGTATCCGTTGTTGCCGAACATCTGCCAGTTGAACGCAATGCTGTCCCAGTCGTCCGGCACCTCCCGCAGGAACGCCTTGATGCTGTTGGAGCCTCGAACGCACAGGAACTCGTCCAGGTCGAGGAACATCACCCACTCGCTCTCGTCCTTATGAGCGCGCAGGCAGTGCATGTACATGTGAAACTGCTGCCCCTGGAACGGATAGTGCCGGAAGGTGACGAACGGATCGTCGCCTTGCAGGAAGGGCAGCGTCTCGGCGTAGAGCTCGGCGGGGTCGTCGTCGTTGCAGTAGAGGTAAACGTGATCGAAGCCGATCGAGCGGTGATACAGCAGCCACTCGGTGATCGCCTGGGTCTCCCAGCGCGCGCAGGCGACGATGCAGACCTGATGGCGAGGCGAAGATCCGGGCATCGCGTCAGGCCCGCATCGCGTGTTCCTCGGGTATGTCCGACAGCGGCACCGGGAGATATTTGACGTAGTCCTTCGGTACCACCTGCCAGAAGCGCGGCAGCGTGCGGTCCCAGTCGTGCAGCAGCATGGTCGCGTAGGAGCTCGACGTCGCCTCCACGTGGGCCGCCACCAGATCGCGCGTCACCTTCTCCCAATGCGCCGATGAGACGCGCTGCCAGGTCAGCGTGTCCGGGTTGACGCGCTTCTCGAACAACTCGTCCGGGTCGTAAACGAACGCCATGCCGCCGGTGAAGCCGGCGCCGAAATTATCGCCGACCGCGCCGAGGATCACCACCGTCCCGCCGGTCATGTACTCGCAGCCGTTCGAGCCGCAGCCCTCGACCACCGCGTCGGCGCCGGAATTGCGCACGGCGAACCGCTCGCCGGCCTGGCCGGCGGCGAACAGCGTCCCCGCGGTCGCGCCGTACAGCACCGTGTTGCCGATGATGGTATTCTCGTTGCTCCGCAGCAGCGACGACGGCGCGGGCCGCACCACGATGCTGGCACCCGACAGGCCCTTGCCGACATAGTCGTTGGCGTCGCCCAGCACTTCGAGCTTGAGCCCCTGCACCGCGAAGGCGCCGAGCGACTGGCCGGCCGAGCCGCGCAGCCGCACGGTGAGGTGCCCGTGCTGCAAGCCCGTCATCCCGAAGCGGCGGGTGATCTTCGACGAGATCTTGGTGCCGATGGCGCGGTGCGTGTTGCGGATCGTGTAGGTGAGCTGCATCTTCTCGCCGTGCTCGAACAGCGCGGCGGCGTCCGAGATCATCTGCGCGTCCAAGGTCTCGGGCACCTCGTTGCGCCCCTCGACGCGTGCAGAACCGGGCGAACGGCCCCGGATCGGCCTGCGCCAGCAGCGGGTTGAGGTCGAGGTCGTCGAGGATCTCCGAGCCGCGGCTGACCTGGTGCAGCAGGTCGGTGCGCCCGATCACCTCCTCCAGCTTGCGGAAGCCGAGGGCCGCGAGGATGTTGCGCACGTCCTCGGCGACGAAGGAGAACAGGTTGATCACCTTCTCCGGCGTGCCCTCGAATTTCGCCCGCAGCTTCTCGTCCTGCGTGCAGACGCCGACCGGGCAGGTGTTCGAGTGGCACTGGCGCACCATGATGCAGCCCATCGCCACCAGGCTCGCGGTGCCGATGCCGAATTCTTCCGCACCCAGCATCGCCGCGATCACCACGTCGCGCCCGGTCTTGATGCCGCCGTCGGTGCGCAGCTTCACCCGATGGCGCAGCCGGTTCAGCATCAGCACCTGATGCGTCTCCGACAGCCCCATCTCCCACGGCAGCCCGGCGTATTTGATCGAGCTCTGCGGGCTGGCGCCCGTTCCGCCCGAGTGGCCGGAGATGAGGATGGCGTCGGCCTTCGCCTTGGCGACACCGGCGGCGATGGTGCCGATGCCGCTGCGCGAGACGAGCTTCACGCAGACCGTCGCGTCCGGGTTGATCTGCTTGAGGTCGTAGATGAGCTGGGCGAGATCCTCGATCGAGTAGATGTCGTGATGCGGCGGCGGGCTGATGAGCATGACGCCGGGCTGCGAATGGCGCAGCCGGCCGATCAGCTCCGACACCTTGATGCCGGGCAGCTGGCCGCCCTCGCCCGGCTTGGCGCCCTGGGCGATTTTTATTTCGATTTCGCGGCAGTTGTTGAGATATTCCGCCGTGACGCCGAACCGGCCCGACGCGATCTGCTTGATCGCGGATGAAGCGTTGTCGCCATTCGGGCGCGGCTTGTAGCGCGCCGGGTCCTCGCCGCCCTCGCCGCTGTCGGAACGCGCGCCGATGCGGTTCATCGCAATGGATAACGTCTCGTGCGCCTCCGGGCTCAGCGCGCCGAGCGAGATGCCCGGTGCCACCAGCCGCTTGCGGATCTCGGTGATGCTCTCGACCTCGTCCACCGGAACCGGCCTGGCGCTATCGTAGCGGAAGTCGAGCAGATCGCGCAGCGCCACCGGCGGCAGGCGGCGCACCGCGTCGGCGTAGCGGCGGTAGCTCGCGTAGCTGTCGTTCTGGACGGCACTTTGCAGCAGGTGGATCAGATTGCCCTCGAAGGCGTGCGTCTCGCCGCGCCGGCGCATCTTGTAGACGCCGCCGACCGGCAAGGTGACGACATCGGTGTCCCAGGCGCGGCCGTGCAGCTCGAGCCCCTTGCGCGCGATGCCCGACAGGCCGATGCCGGAGATGCGCGACTGCATCCCAGGGAAGAACTCGGCCACCAAGGCGCGCGACAGGCCGATCGCCTCGAAATTGTAGCCGCCGCGATAGGAGGAGATCACGCTGATCCCCATCTTGGACATGATCTTGAGCAGGCCCTTGTCCACCGCCTTCTTGTAGCGCTGCACCGCGGCCTTCAGGCTCATGTCGCCGAACAGCCCGCGACGATGCCGGTCGGCGATCGCTTCCTGCGCGAGATAGGCGTTCACCGTCGTCGCGCCCACGCCGATCAGCACGGCGAAGTAGTGGACGTCCATGCACTCGGCGCTGCGCACGTTGAGGCTGGTGAAGGTGCGCAGGCTCTGGCGCACCAGATGCGTGTGGACGCCGCCGGTCGCCAGGATCATCGGGATCGCCGCGCGCTCCGGCCCGGCGTGCTCGTCGGTCAGGATGACGTGCGTGCATCCGGCGCGCACGCCCTCCTCCGCCTCGCGCCGGATTCTTTCGAGGCCGGCGCGCAGGCCCGCCTCGCCCTCGTCGGCGGCAAAGGTGCAGTCCACCACGCAGGCGGAGCTGCCCATGAACGCGGCCATCGCCTGGAACTCGGCGGTAGAGAGCACGGGGCTTTCCAGCTGCAGCATGTCGAACTGGCTGGAATCCTCGTCCAGCACGTTGCCGAGATTGCCGAGCCGCGTCTTCAAGGTCATCACGCGGGTTTCGCGCAGGCTGTCGATCGGCGGGTTCGTCACCTGGCTGAAGGTCTGACGGAAGAAATGATGCAGGCCGCGATATGCCTCCGACAGCACCGCGATCGGCGTGTCGTCGCCCATGCTGCCGACCGCTTCCTGGCTGTCCTCCACCATCGGGTGGAGGATCATCTCCATCTCCTCCAGAGTGAAGCCGACAGAGAGCTGGCGACGGCGCAGCTCCTCGCCCTCGTACAGCACCGGTTCCGGCGCGTCGGTCTTGACGATGCTGTCGATCGGCGTCATCCGCTTGGCCCACTCGCCATACGGCTGCCGCGCGGCGAGCGCGTCCTTCAGCTCGTCGTCGCGATAGAAGCGCGCGTTCTCAAGGTCGACACCGATGGTCTGGCCGGGTCCGACACGCCCCTTCTCGATCACGTCGGCGGCGTCAACCTTTACCATGCCGGTCTCGGAGCCGACGATCAGGATGTCGTTCGACGTGATGGTATAGCGCAGCGGCCGCAGCCCGTTGCGGTCGAGCCCGGCGATCACCCAGCGGCCGTCGGTCGCGGCGATCGCCGCGGGTCCGTCCCACGGCTCCATCACTGTGTTGCAGTAGAGGAACATGTCGCGGTGGGGCTGCGGCATCGTCGCGTCCTGGCCGATGCTGGCCGGGATCATCAACGCCTTCGCCATCGGCGCGTCACGCCCTGCGCGCACCAGAAGCTCAAATACGTTGTCCAAGGTCGCGGTATCGGAGCCGCCGGCCTGCACCACCGGCTTGATGTCCTCGACGAACGAGCCGAGGGCCGCGTCCGCCAGCCGCGTCTCGTGGCTCTTCATCCAGTTGACGTTGCCGTTGACGGTGTTGATCTCGCCGTTATGCGCCAGCATCCGGAACGGCTGCGCCAGCCGCCATGTCGGAAACGTGTTGGTCGAGTAGCGCTGGTGGTAGATGGCGAAGCGCGAGACGAAGCGCGGGTCGAGCAGGTCGGGATAGAACTCGGTCAGGCTCTCGGCGAGGAACATCCCCTTGTAGATGATCGAGCGCGACGACAGGGAGCAGAAATACAGCTCGGGGATCTGTGCCGCGATCGCCTGCTTCTCGATGCGGCGGCGGATCACGTAGAGATCGCGCTCGAACTCCTGCTCGCTCGACCGCTTGGCGTTCCAGATCATGATCTGCTCGATCTCGGGCCGCGTCGCGTTGGCCTTCTCGCCGATGCAGGCGACGTTGATCGGCACCTGCCGCCAGCCGTAGATGGCGTAGCCGAACGCCAGGATCTCGGTCTCGACGATCTGTCGGCAACGCTCCTGCGCGGTGAGATCGGTCTTGGGCAGGAACACCTGGCCGACCGCGATCGGGCCGGACTTCACCTTGTCGCCGCCGCGCTCCACGGCCTCGGCGAAGAAATCCTGCGGGATCTCGATGTGGATACCCGCGCCGTCGCCGGTCTTGCCGTCGGCGTCCACCGCGCCGCGATGCCACACGGCCTTCAGCGCGTCGATGCCGGCCTGCACCACGTCGCGCCGCTTCTTGCCGTCGAGCGCCGCGATGAATCCGACGCCGCAGGAATCGTGCTCCTGCGCGGCATCGTAGGTGTGGCGCAGAGCGGCGGCATTGCGGTTCCAGGCCGCCAGAAACGCGGGGCCGGATTCGATGATCTCGCTCATGTCGGTCATTCCCCCGCTCAATCGGCGGCGGCCGCGAGTGCGGCTGTGCTGGCCTGGATGTACTGATGGATTTGCGCTGCCGCGTCGCGACCGTCGCGAATCGCCCAGACGACGAGGCTCGCGCCCCGCACGATGTCGCCGGCGGCGAACACGCCGGGCAGGCTGGTCATGAAGGTGCGGTGGTTGACCTTCAGCGTGCCCCAGCGCGTGACGGCGAGGTCCGGCTCGTCGAACATCGCCGGCAGATCCTCGGCGTCGAAACCCAGCGCCTTGATGACCAGGTCCGCCTTCGCGGTGAAATGGCTGCCTTCCAGCGGCTCGACGGATTGCCGGCCGGAGGCGTCGGGCAGGCCGAGATGCATCCGCACCGCGCGCACGCCGGTCACATGGTCGTCACCGACGAACGCCTCGGGGGCGGCGAGCCACGCGTACTCGACGCCCTCCTCCTCGGCGTTGTTCACCTCGCGCATCGAGCCCGGCATGTTGGCGCGGTCGCGCCGGTAGAGGCATGTCACCGATTTGGCGCCTTGGCGGACGGCTGTGCGAACACAGTCCATCGCCGTGTCGCCGCCGCCGATCACGACGACGTTTCTGCCTTTCGCGTCGAGCAGCCCGGAGGTGAAATCGGGCACCTTGTCGCCGAGCCCGTGACGGTTGGAGGCGGTGAGATAGTCCATCGCCTTGACGATGCCGGGCAGGCCGGCGCCCGGGCCGCCGATGTCGCGGCCCTTGTAGACGCCGGTGCCGATCAGCACCGCGTCGTGCCGGGATCGCAGCTCGGCCATCGTCACGTCGCGGCCGATCTCGCAATTCAGCACGAAGCGAAGCCCGCCCTCCTCCAGCAGCTTCCAGCGGCGGAGCACGATCTCCTTCTCCAGCTTGAAGTTGGGGATGCCGTAGATCATCAGCCCGCCGACCCGGTCGTAGCGGTCGTAGACGGTCACCTGATAGCCCTTGCGGCGCAGCTGCTCGCCGGCGGAGAGCCCGGCCGGCCCGGCGCCGATGATGCCGACCGACTGGGACAGCTCCCGACGAGGCCGAACCGGCCGCACCCAGCCGCGCTCGAAGGCGGTATCGGTGATGTAGCGCTCGACCGCGCCGATGGTGACGCTTTCAAAACCCTTCTCGATGACGCAATTGCCCTCGCAGAGCCGGTCCTGCGGGCAGATGCGGCCGCATATTTCCGGAAAATTGTTGGTCGAGGAGCTGACCTCGTAGGCCTCCTCAAGGCGGCCATCGGCGGTCAGTTTCAGCCAATCGGGGATGTGGTTGCCGAGCGGGCAATGCACCGAACAGAACGGCACGCCGCACTGGCTGCATCGGCTGGCCTGCACGGCCGCCTGCTGCTGCGCGTAGGACCGGTAGATTTCATGGAAATCGTCGCGACGCTCCTCGACCTCGCGCTTCTCGGGCGTCTGCTGCGGGACGTGGACGAATTTCAGCATGTGCTCGGTCATTCTTCCCTCCGTCGCCGGCAACCGCCGGGCGCGGACGGGGGAACGGCCCGCCGCGCGAGACCGATATAAGCGGGGCCTCGCGAAATCTCGACTCCTTTTTGGCCGATATGGGACAGATTTTCTGCCCTATTCCGGGGCCATGGCCCGAGCCTCGCGAGGGATCGGAGGCTCTGCGCCTACGGGAAAAGGTCCGATGTGGTCCCTTTTAGCTCCTCCGGCAGCACCTCTCGCTTGCCGCCGCCAGGACGGTAGCGGCGCAGGTATCGCGGCACGACCAGCTCGATCGGGGTCGGCACGATGCCCAGCTCGACCAGTCCGGGCAGTTCGGGGGAGGCGACGTTGTCGTGGGCAAGCAGCAGCAGCTGGTCGCGCGTCAGCATCTGTCCGGGCAGCAGCTCCAAGACGGCTCGCCTGGATGCGCGCCAAGCCCATCGGGATCGTCACCATCCGGCGGCGGCGGTGGGTCTCGGTCAGGATGTACGCCAGGAGCTCGCGGAACGACCAGACCCGCGGACCGCCGAGCTCGAAGATGGCGCCCGCCGCATCCGGCCGCGCCAGCGAGGCCATCACGGCGTCCGCCACGTCGCCGACATAGACCGGCTGAAACCGCGTCTCCCCGGAGATCACCGGCATGAAGGGCAGCAATTGCGCCATTCCGGCGAACCGGTTGAAGAATGCGTCCTCCGGCCCGAACACCACCGAGGGCCGCAGGATCGCGGCGGTCGGGATACGCCGCCCGGACCGCCTGCTCGCCCTTGCCCTTGCTGGACGCGTAGCCGCTCGGGCTGGCCGGATCGGCGCCGATCGCCGAGACATGGACCAGCCGCGCGACCCCGGCGGCGGCGGCGTGGCGGGCGACGTGCGCGGCGCCCTCGTTCTGCACCCGCTCGAAATCGCCCCGCCGCCGCTCGGCCAGGATGCCGGCCAGGCTGACCACGAGCGTGGCACCCTCCACCGCGCGGGCCACGGTCGCCTCGTTCGCCGACCGAGGCATAGAGCGGCACCACCTGGCCCACGGCGCCCATCGGCTTGAGGAACAGCGCCGCTCTCCGGGTCGCGCACCGCGACGCGCACCACGTAGCCCTGCGCCGCCAGCCGCTTGACCACGTAGCGGCCGATGAAGCCGGACCCGCCGAAAACCGTCGCCACGCTCCGCGTAGCCCCGGATGCGACCATGTTGCACCGCTCCTGTCTGTTTCGCGCCCAAGCCGCGCGATCTCGTCTCGTGCCCACGCTACGCGCGGGCAACCCATGATACCTCTTGATATGCGCGCGCCCGTGACGCCTCAAGCACCGGATCCGGTTGACGCACCATCGCGCGGGCGCTACATCGCGCGCCCACCCGATGCCTGCTCTCGGCGCCGGAGGACCGCAGCCTTGCCCAGGTGGCGGAATTGGTAGACGCGCAGGTTTCAGGTACCTGTGGCCGCAAGGTCGTGGAAGTTCGAGTCTTCTCCTGGGCACCATCGGATGCGAGCGCCCGTGTGGGGCGCGCCACGAGGCCCAACAGCGAGCGCCACGTGAGCGGAATCACCCAGTTCATGCCGAACGGCACCATCCATCTGCACCGTCACGACCTGCCGGACGGGCTCGATCTCGGCCCGGTCGTCGCGGTGGACACCGAGACGATGGGGCTGAACCCGCATCGCGACCGGCTCTGCCTGGTGCAGCTCTCCGCCGGCGACGGCCACGCCCATCTGGTGCAGTTGGTGCCGGTCTCGCTCGGCGGCCGCGGCTTCGATTGCCCGAACCTCGCCCGCCTGCTCGCCTCGCCCGAGGTGGTCAAGCTGATGCACTTCGCCCGATTCGACGTGGCGGTGCTGCAGCACAGCCTCGGCATCACTGTCGCCCCGGTCCGCTGTACCAAGATTGCTGCGAAGCTGGTTCGCACCTTCACCGATCGGCACGGGCTCAAGGATCTCTGCAAGGAGCTGCTCGGCGTCGAGCTGTCGAAGCAGCAGCAGACCTCGGATTGGGGAGCTGTGGAACTCAGCGCGGAGCAGCTTGCCTACGCCGCGTCCGACGTGCTGCACCTGCACGCGCTGTGGACCAGGCTGGAAGCCTTGCTGCGCCGGGAGCAGCGGCTGGCGCTGGCGGAGGCCTGTTTCACTTTTTTACCCGCGCGGGCGCGCCTCGATCTTCTGGGTTACGGAGAGCCTGATATCTTTTCCCATTGATTCGTAAGGCCGGTGCTCCTGGCACGATTCTTGTCCACATGTTAATGTTGCAGCGCAAAATAAGTTGACCACCCCCCGATGCGTGCCCATACAGGGACGGGAGAGATGGTCCGCCGAGGGGACTGCAGAGGGGAATTACGGCTGCATGACTGCTGCGCTCGCCACCGAGACCGATGATCTGGACGTGGCCCGTGGCGTGCTCGCGACGGAGGCAGCCGGTCTGCGAGCGCTCGCGGCGTCGCTCGACGGCAGCTTCAATCGTGCCGTGGACCTCCTCGCCGGCGTAGCGGGGCGGATCGTGGTGTCCGGCATGGGCAAGTCCGGGCACGTTGCCCGCAAGATCGCGGCGACCCTGGCCTCGACCGGCACCCCGGCCCTGTTCGTCCATCCCGCCGAGGCATCGCACGGGGATCTCGGCATGATCGTGCCGGGCGACGCGGTGCTGGCCCTGTCGAACTCCGGCGAGACCGCGGAATTGGCCGATCTGGTCGCCCACGCGCGCCGATTCGGGCTGCCGCTGATCGGGATCACCGCCCGCGTCGGCTCGACCTTGGCCGAGGCGGTGGACGTGGCGCTCCTGTTGCCGGCGGCGGCGGAGGCGTGTCCGATGGGGCTCGCGCCCACCACCAGCACGGCGATGCAGATGGCCCTGGGCGATGCGCTGGCGGTGGCGCTGCTGACCCGGCACGGCTTCACCGCGGCCGAGTTCCGGCAGTTCCATCCAGGCGGCCGGCTTGGGGCGCGGCTGCGTCGGGTGCGCGACCTGATGCACGCAGGAGACGCCTTGCCGCTCGCCGGACCGGGCACGCCGATGGACCGTGCGCTGCTGCTGATGACCGAGAAGCGCTTCGGCTGCCTCGGCATCGTCGACGAGCGGCAGCGCCTCGTCGGCATCATCACCGACGGCGACCTGCGGCGCGCCATCGGCCCGGACCTGTTCGCCCGCCGAGCCGGCGAGGTGATGACCGCGTCGCCGCGCACCATCGGGCCGGACGCGCTGGCGGCCGAGGCGCTGCACGAGATGAACGCGCGCTCCCGCCCGATCACGACGCTGTTCGTGGTGGACCCGGCGGGAAGGCCGGTGGGCATCCTGCACGTCCATGACCTGCTCCGGGCAGGACTGGCATGACCGTCCCCGCCCAGACACCCCCGCCGCGGCCGGCCGCCCCCCTGGCGAGCGGCTGCTCTCCTCGGCTGGCGGGCGCCTGCGCCGACCGCCGACCCCTGGCGGCATCGCCCGGCGGCGCCTGCTGGTGACGGCGACCAAGTGGCTGCTGCCGATCGCCGCACTCGCGCTGCTCTCCAGCATCGCGCTGTGGCCGGAGTTCGACCGCGCCAAGGAACAGGCCCGCCTCGCCTTCCGCCGCATGGGTGCCGCCGTTGACGGCGCGCAAGTCACCGACGCCCGCTACCACGGGGTCGATGAGCGCAATCGCCCCTACACCATCACCGCATCGACCGCGACGCAGGTGGACCAGGACCGGGTCAACCTCGCCGATCCGAAAGGCGACGTCGCACTCCAGAACGGCACCTGGATGATGCTGCAAGCCGACAAGGGCGTGTTCATGCAGCGCCAGAACCTGCTGGACCTGGCGGGCCACGTCTTCCTCTATCGCGACGACGGCACCACGATGCATACGGCGACCGCCACGATCGACCTCAAGAACGGCGCCGCGACCAGCGCCGATCCGGTGCACGCGGAGGGTCCGTTCGGCACGCTGGACGCAATTGGCTTCACCGTGACCGACAAGGGCGCGGTCGCCCAGTTTCCCGGACCGGCGCGGCTGGTCATGAATGGGCACGAGCGATGACGGCGACGTCGCGGGCGCTGCTGCTCGGCCTCCCTCTCCTGCTGCTGCCCGGAGGCGCCGTGCGCGCCCAGCAGCTCGATCTTTCGCATGGCGGCCCGATCGCCGTCACCGCGTCCGACGGCATCGAATGGCGGCAGAACGAGCAGGAGGTGATCGCCCGGGGCAACGCGCGCGCAGTGCGCGGCGACGTGACGGTGACCGCGGACCGGCTGATCGCGCACTACCGCAAGAAGCCTGGCGCCGGCGGAGCCGACAAGCCAACGACGGAGCCTCAGCCGCAAGCCGCCGGGGGCGGGGTGACGATGGGCGACTCCGATACCTCGGGCAACGAGATCTATCGGGTCGAGGCGGAGGGCAACATGCACATCTACACTCCGACCGACCACGCCGAGGGCGATCGCGGGACCTACGACCTCGACCAGGCGGTGCTGATCATGACCGGCCGCCATCTCAAGCTCACCACCCCGAACGACGTGCTGACCGCGCGCGACGACCTCGAATACTGGGCCCAGAAGCACATGGCGGTGGCGCGCGGCGAGGCGGTGGTGGTCACCAAGGACGGCCGGCGATTGGCCGCCGACACGCTGGTCGCCTATACCACCGAGGGCCAATCCACGGCGGCGGCGGCACCGCAATCGGCCAAGCCGGGCTCGCCACCCCAGGCGACCAAGGCGGCGGTGCAAAGCCCGCCGGCCAAGGCGCCGGACGACCCGATCGCCGCCTCGGGCAAGCTGCAGAAGGTCGAGGCGTTCGGCAACGTCTCGGTGCGTACCGCGACGGAGACGGTCACCGGCGACCGGGCCGTCTATACTCCCGATACCGGCATCGCCCGGCTCGGCGGCAACGTGCGGATCACGCGCGGCCAGAACCAGTTGAATGGAGCAGAGGCGGAAGTGAACCTCAAGACCGGCATCTCCCGTCTGATCTCCGGCAGCGCGGGGCGGGTGCATGGCCTCGTCGTGCCGAACGATGCCCAGAATGCGACCGGCGGCGCCGAGGGACAGAAGAATCCGCCCTCGGCCAAGGGAGGCAAGCCATGAGCACGCCGCGCCACGCGGCGGAGCTTCGTGTGCTCCAGGGTCGCGGCGGGCTGGTCGCCCGCGGCGTCGGCAAGACCTACAAGAAGCGTCCGGTCGTGCGGAACGTCTCGATCCGGGTCCGTCGCGGCGAGGCGGTCGGACTGCTCGGGCCGAACGGTGCCGGCAAGACGACGACCTTCTACATGATCGTCGGCCTGGTGCGACCCGATACCGGCGGCATCAGCCTGGACGGCGCCGACATCACCACCCTGCCGATGCACCGGCGCGCCCGGCTCGGCATCGGCTATCTGCCGCAGGAGGCGAGCGTGTTTCGCGGGCTCAATGTCGAGCAGAACATCATGGCAGCCCTGGAGGTGGTGGAGCCCGACCCGGACCGCCGCCGACTGCTGCTCGACGAGCTGCTGGCCGAGTTCGGCATCGCGCATCTGCGGCGCACCCCGGCCCTGGCCCTCTCGGGCGGCGAGCGGCGGCGTGTGGAGATCGCCCGGGCGCTGGCTTCCCAGCCCGGCTACATCCTGCTCGACGAGCCGCTGGCCGGCATCGACCCGATCGCGGTCGCCGAGATCCGCGAGCTCGTCTCGCACCTCAAGGACCGCGGCATCGGCGTGCTGATCACCGACCACAATGTGCGCGAGACGCTGGAGATCATTGATCGGGCCTACATCATGCATGACGGCCAGGTGCTCATGGAGGGCCGGCCCCAGGAGGTCGTGGCGCATGAAGGCGTGCGCCGCGTGTACCTCGGGGAAAGGTTCAGCCTGTAGAACGGGCCACATGCACCGCCCGTACCCGATCCAGCCTGACCCGCCAGGAGGCGCCCGCCTCCTCCCCCGGACACCGTGATGATGGCGGTCGGCCCCCGGCTCGAGTTCCGGCAGACCCAGTCGCTGGTCATGACGCCGCAGCTGCGTCAGGCGATCAAGCTGCTGCAGTTCACCAATCTGGAGGTCGCCGCCTTCGTCGAGCAGGAGCTCGAGCGCAACCCGCTGCTCGAGCGCGATGAACGATCGGACATCGTCTCGAACGAGGCCGCGGCGCCGGACCAGCTGCCCGAGCGGAAGCCGTGTCGAGCCCGACGCCGCCGATCTCGCCGGCGCGGCGACGCTGCCCGAGCGGGGTGCCGATCCCCTGGACATCAACGAGCACGCCGAGCGCTATGACGCGGGCGGACCGGCCGATGGGGAGCCGTCCTCCTTCGCCGGCTCGGGCCGCGGCGGCGCGCATGATTTCGGCGATGACGGGCGCGACGTGCAGGACGTGGCGGAGGGCCCGCCCAGCCTGCGCGCGCATCTCGGCGAGCAGCTCCGCCTCGGCTTCGACGACCCCGTGGACCGGATCATCGGCGCGCACCTGATCGCCCTGCTGTGCCCGGCCGGACGGCTGACCGCCGAGCCGGCCGCGGTCGCGCACGCGATGGGCGTCACGCTCGATCGGGTGGAGGTGGTGCGTGGGCGCATGATGCGCTTCGATCCGGTGGGCCTGTTCGCGCGGGATCTGCGGGAGTGCCTGTCCGCCCAGCTGGCCGAACGCAACCGGCTCGATCCCGCGATGGCGGCACTGCTCGACAATTTGGACGCCCTGGCACGACGCGACATGCGCCACCTGCTGACGGTCTGCGGCGTCGATGCCGAGGATTTGGCGGACATGGTCGCCGAGATCCGCCAGCTCGATCCCAAGCCAGGGGCGGCCTTCGAAGTCCGCGCCGATGCAGACGCTGATCCCGGACGTGCTCATGCGGCCCGCACCGGATGGCGGCTGGACGCTCGAACTGAACCCCGACACCCTGCCCCGCGTGCTGGTCAACCAGAGCTTCTACGCGCGAGTGGCGCCGCTTGCCGCGCGCGAGGATCGCGGCTTCATTTCCGAGCAGCTGCAGACCGCGAATTGGCTGGTGAAATCGCTGCAGCAGCGGGCGCAGACCATCCTGAAGGTGGCGAGCGAGATCGTCCGCCAGCAGGACGGTTTCCTCCGGCACGGCGTGGCCCATCTGCGGCCGCTGATCCTGCGCGACATCGCCGCCGCGGTGGAGATGCACGAGAGCACCGTCAGCCGCGTCACCGCCAACAAGTACATCGCGACGCCGCGCGGCACGTTCGAGCTGAAATACTTCTTCACCACCGCGATCAACGGCACCTCCGGCGAGGCCCACAGCGCCGAGGCGGTGCGCCACCGGATCCGCGGGATGATCCTCTCGGAGCAGGCCGACAGCGTCCTGTCGGATGACGCGATCGTTTTGGCCCTGCGCGGCGAAGGCGTGGACATCGCGCGCCGGACCGTGGCCAAATACCGCGAGGCGCTGCGCATCCCGAGTTCGGTGCAGCGCAAGCGGGAGAAGGCCATCCCAGCCTGACGCCTCGCGGGCTGGCGGGCGGCTCCTCGCGCACAGACCAGGGCGAGGGTGATAAAGCGTTGGGTGCGACGATGCAGATCACGGTTTCCGGCAAGCAGGTGGAGCTTTCCGACGCGCTGCGCGAGCGCGTGTCGAACCATCTCGACCAGGTCGCCGGCAAGTATTTCGACCACGCGCTGGAGGCCCAGGTCACGTTCAGCCGGGCGCGCACCTTCTTCACCTGCGACATCAACATTCACGCCGGGCGCGGTCTCAGCCTGCGCGGCGAGGGCGAGGCGGCGGATGCGCACGCCGCGTTCGACGACGCGGCGGAGCACATCGCCAAGCGCCTGCGCCGCTACCGGCGGCGGGTGAACGAGCACGCGCGCGACCTCGCGAGCCGCGCGCGGCCGGAGGCGGCGCGGCAGTACGTGCTGCGCCAGGAGACCGAGGCCGGGCTGACGCCCGCGCCGAGCGGCGATGCGGAAGCCTACGCGACGGTGATCGCCGACAAGCCCGCCGAGATCGGCCGCCTGACGGTCGGCGAGGCGGTCATGCAGCTCGATCTCGCGGATCGGCAGGTGATGATGTTCCGCAACAGCGCCACCGGCGAGTTCAACGTGATCTACCGCCGCTCGGACGGGCATATCGGCTGGATCGACCCGTCGCGAGGCGAGTAATACCAGCCGCCCGTGGCTCTGACCCTTCCTCGTCATGGTCGGCGAAGGCCGACCATCCACGACTTTCTCGCCGCGGCACTACGGCAGGGCGTGGATGCTCGGCCTTCGCCGAGCATGACGGAGGGTGGAAAGGTCATCACAGACGGCGTCTGGTATAAGCCACCCTCGCAGGGGCGTCGCCAATCCGCCCAACCGGTCCGCGTCGCGCGAATTATAGTTGCTAAATCGCAACGCTTTAGGCCTGCGAGGGCCAGTGCGACGTCAGACGCCCCAAAGCGGCGGCGGCCAGGGGGGCAGGCAGGGCGGCGGCTTGGCGGCGGAGGCCGGGCGCCGCCGGGGCGGCGCGGTGGCCGGCGATTCGGGCGGCCTCGCCCGCTCCGGTCGCGCCAATCGCGGTCGCGGCGACCGGGGCGGCTTGGGCCGCTTCGGCGGCAGGCGCAGCAGCTCGGGCAGCGGATCGGGGGTCAGCTTGCGCCACAGCGGCCGCAGCAGCCGCCCCGCCTGCGGCGACGCGGCCAGCAGCGCCCGCATCTCGGGATCGTCCAGCAGCTCGCGCAGCGGGGCGACAAAATGCACCAGTCGGTATCGCAACAGCACCGGCCCAGGCGGAATGCGCGGCGGCCGGCGCACCGGGGTCGAGCGGTCGGATGCCCGGCGCGGGGCGCCGCAGTTCGCGGCCGGGGCGAGCGTCCCGGCCGCGAAGCGCGCATGAAGGGCGGCGAGCCGCCGCAGCGTGCGCCCGAGATAGTTCCACAGCGGCACCGCCATCGCCGCCAGCGCGTCCTCGCGCGGCCGGATGCTCTCGGTCATCGCCCGCTTCAATCCCCCGATGAAGCGGGAGAAGCGGTGGATCACGCCGGTCGGGGGCAGGGCGTCGGCAGGCATGGGTGGTGTATAGCGTTAGTTATAAAGAATGTCAATGGTTGGAGCCGTGACCGCTTCAATCTGGCCCATCTCCGTCATCGCCAGCCGGCGTGGCCGCCATTGCGAGCGAAGCGCGGCAATCCATCGCGCCCGCAGGCGGGCAGCCGGCCTGGACTGCCACCCCGCCAAGCGGCGGCTCGCAATGCCGCCTGCAAACCGGATCATGCGCCAAGGACAATCTGATTCCGCGCTCGTTTCGGCACGAACACGGTGTATTATTGCGATGGCCTCTGCCCCGTGATGAATGTGGCGGGCGCCAATCCGGTCGTTGCACATCGAGCAGAAGAGATTCAAATGCCGCAACCCTCGATCGCCCGCGCCGCCCGCACCCGCCAACGTTTCGGCGCCATCGCCGCCGCGACAGCCCTCGCTTCCCTGGTCGCTTGCAGCGGCAACCAGTCCGTAGGTCCGACGACCACGCTGGAAGGGCAACCGCCAGACGGTACGGTCCAGATGCGGCAGTTCCAGGCCGCGTATATCGGCAGCGGCAGCGCCGGAAGCGGCACGCTGGAATTCCGCGGTTCCACCTACCCGTTCAGAGTGGATGGCCTCGGCATCGGCGGCATCGGCGTCTCGGAGATCCAGGCGGAGGGCGAGGTCTACAACTTGCCCAACATCCAGGCGTTTCCCGGCGCTTACGCCCAGGGCCGATACGGCTTTGCCCTGGGGAGAACGAGCGGCGGCGATCTGTGGCTGAAGAACGAATCCGGGGTCGTCATGCACCTGCACGCAAAGAGGGAAGGGTTCATGCTCAGTCTCGGCGGCGACGCCATCGTCATTACGCTGACGCAGTGAGACCGACGCCGCCCTGAACTCGTGACCGGCTTTTCCTAAGCTCTCCCTGATTTCGGGGCCGGTCCTCGGTCTCGCCGTGACCTTCTGACCGACCCCGAGGGGCGTTGATATCGGAGGATCAGCGATCAATGGACCAGTGATCAGTGGACCAGTGCTGGCAGCATCTCGTGCTGGCGGATCGCCGCGATCGCGACATCCTGGTCGGCGGCGATGGCCATCGGCGTGCCGTCGGCTCCGTGGATGGCGAACGCGATCCCGTCGGTGGTCTCCACGCGCTTCACATAGGCAATTTGCGAGACGCCGAGTTGCATCAGTTGCTGCTCGGAAATGTGGCGAATGTCCATCACGACGGCCTGTGGCGCCTGGTCGTCGGACGGGTTGCTGGGATTGATGTTCATCATATCTCTCCTGACGGTCGCGGCTCCAACAGCCCGCGTTGCCGCCCTTGGTGAATTCCGGGTCTGCCCCGCAGCACCCGGTCGTCGTCCCTGATCGTCAGCCCAGGGATCTCAGCAAACGCTCGCTCAGTCTTGCTCCGGCTCGCTATCTACAACGCGCGTGTTGCGGTCGCCGTTCAATCCGGCCCCGTTCGACGCCGGACGGCCGATCTGGATCGTCTTGACGCGGGCTTCCGGCTGCGGCCGGGCGAGGTCGATATGCAGCAGGCCGTTATCCAGCCAGGCGCCCTTCACCTCGATCCCCTCGGCGAGAACGAAGGCCCGCTGGAACTGCCGCGCCGCGATGCCGCGGTGCAGGAAGACACGCCCTTGCGTGTCGTCCGTCTGGCGGCCGCGGATCACCAGCTGATTGTCCTCCTGGGTGATCTGCAGGTCGTCCATCGTGAAGCCGGCCACCGCGAGCGTGATGCGCAGCCCGGTCGGCCCGGTCTGCTCGATATTATAGGGCGGATAGCCGTCTGACGAGGATTTGGACGCCCGCTCGAGCATCTGCTCGAGATGGTCGAAGCCCAGGAACAGCGGCGAGGTGAACATTCGGGTGGTCATGGCCTCCTCCTTAAGAGCGAAGCGTCACCGGGACCCGCTCATGGCATCCCGGCCCGATTTATCTTGGAACCCGTTGACGGGGTTGCAAGAGGGCGCTCCGAGGGCGTTGATCCGGCGGGTGCGGACCGCTACATGCCCGCCATGAGCGACGATACGACCGAATTGCTGCGCATCCTGATCGCCCCCGACCCCGTGCTGCGCGCCAAGGCCCGGCTGGTGGGCGCGGGCGACGACGCGCTGGTGCGCGATCTGGTGCCGCGCATGTTCTCGACCATGTACCACGCGCCGGGGATCGGGCTCGCCGCGCCGCAGGTCGGCACCGGATTGCGGCTCGCCGTGGTGGACCTGATGCCGAACGAGAAGCCGGACCCGATCGTGCTGATCAACCCCGAGATCGTCGGGCTGAGCGACGAGCTGGCGACGCGCGAGGAGGGCTGCCTGTCGCTGCCCGGCCAGTACGCCGACGTGACCCGCCCGGCGCGCGCCAAGATCCGCTATCAGGACCAGTCCGGCGCCAGGCAGGAGATCGAGGCGGACGGCCTGCTGTCGGCCTGCCTGCAGCACGAGATCGACCATCTCGACGGGGTGCTGTTCGTGGACCATCTCTCCAGCCTCAAGCGCAACATGATCATGCGACGCCTGGCCAAGGAGCTGCGCCAGAAGCGCGACGAGGCCGGGGGCCGCTAGGGCGCCGATGCGCCTCGCCTTCATGGGCAGCCCCGATTTCGCGGTGCCCGCCCTCCAGGCGCTGCACGCCGCCGGGCACGACATCCGCGCGGTCTACTGCCAGAAGCCACGCCCCGCCGGACGTGGTCAGGCGGTCCGCCCATGCCCGGTGCACCGGGTGGCGGAACAACTCGGGATCGAGGTGCGGACGCCCACGCGACTGCGGACCGATCCGGCGGCGCAGGCGGCGTTCGCCGCACTCGACCTCGATGCGGCGGTGGTGGCGGCGTACGGGCTGATCCTGCCGCAACCGATGCTCGACGCGCCGCGCCGGGGCTGCCTCAACGTCCACGCGAGCCTGCTGCCGCGCTGGCGCGGTGCGGCGCCGATCCAGGCGGCGATCCTGGCCGGCGACAACGAGACCGGCATCACGATCATGCAGATGGACGCCGGCCTCGATACCGGCCCGATGCTGCTGCGCGAAGCGGTGCCGATCACCGATGGCACGGCCGCCGCCGTGCTGCACGATGAGCTGGCGGTGATCGGCGCGCGGCTGGTCCTGCGGGCATTGGCGGAGTGTCCGCCGCCACGGCCACAGCCCGACACGGGGGCCACCTACGCCCCCAAGCTCTCCCGCGACGACGGACGGATCGTCTGGAGCCACGACGCCCGGCTGATCCTGCGTCAGGTGCGCGCGCTCAATCCCTGGCCCGGCACCTTCACCACCCTGGGCGGAGAGACCCTCAAGGTACTCCAGGCCGTCTGGGCCGGCGGCTCGGGCGAGCCCGGCACCGTGCTTGATGCCGAGCTGACGGTGGCCTGCGGCGAGGGTGCCGTGCGCCTGCTGACGGTCCAGCGCCCCGGACGCGCCGCGATGGATGCGGCGGCCTTCCTGCGCGGCCACCGGCTGCCGCCCGGCACGCGTCTCGGCTGATGCCGGGATGGGCGCTGCTGCTGGAATATGACGGCGGCCCATTCGTCGGCTGGCAGCGTCAGGCGAGCGGGCTCTCCGTCCAGTCGGTCCTTGAGGCGGCGGCGGCGAAGCTGAGCGGCGGCCACCCGGTCGCCAGCGTGGTGGCCGGCCGCACCGATGCCGGGGTGCACGCCGAGGCGCAAGTGGCGCAGATCGCGCTGCCGGGCACGCTATCGGCCGCGACGGTGCGGGACGCGCTGAACTATCACATGAAGCCGCATCCGGTGGTCGTGCTGGCCGCCGCGCCAGCTCCGGCGGGCTGGAGCGCCCGCTTCTCCGCCATCCGCCGCTCCTACCGATACCGCATCCTCGACCGTCGTGCCCGCCCGGCCCTGCTGGCCGGGAGGGTCTGGCACGTGCGCGGCCCGCTCGACGCGGCGGCGATGCGCGCGGCAGCGCAGCGTCTGCTCGGGCGGCACGATTTCACCTCGTTCCGCGCCGCCGCCTGCCAGGCCGCGAGCCCGCTGCGCACGCTCGACCGGCTCGACGTGCGGCGCGAGGGAGACATCGTCGAAATTGTCGCCGAGGCACGCAGCTTCCTGCACCACCAGGTGCGCAACATGGTCGGCACCCTGAAACTGGTCGGCGACGGACGCTGGCAGGCCGAGGACGTGGCAAGGGCACTCGCGGCGAGGGATCGCGGCGCCGCGGGGCCGACCGCGCCGGCCGCCGGGCTGTGCCTGACCGCCGTGGGCTATCCGCGCGACCCGTTCACCCCTGACCCTGATTGATCAGCAGCATCAGCACGCGCGGGCCGACCACCAGCGCCGCCGTGCCCAGATTGACGCACAGGACGAGCAGCACCGCGCGCGCCGCCGAGAGGTCGAGCCCTCGCCGCGCCAGGAACCAGTGCAGCCACAATCCGTAGGAGACCAGCCCGAACACGGCGAGCAGGCCGGCGACGCGGTTCGGCAGGCCCGCGGCCATCAAGACGCCGAGCACCACGAGCAGGATGGAGGCCATCACCGGGATCGCCCACTGGCACCAATTGAACGCCGTGGCGAAGCGCGGCCAGACCGCCTCTCGATCCCAGAGCCGCGCAAACCACCAGGACAGCACCGGCGGCGCCAGCAAGGCGCACATGGTCGCCAGCAGGTCGGAGAGAGCCGGCAAGCCGCCGTCGTTGGCGATCAGCAGCGCGCCGCCGACCAGCGGGAAGGCAATCAACGGCGCGAGGCTCGTCAGGAACGCCTGGGTGGTGTTGCCGAATTGCGCCAACCCGTCCGCCCGCCCGGTCGCGAGCCGGGCGACGCCGAGCAGGATGTTCGGCACGCCGCCCGTCCCGCGCGCCGGAACCCTTGTCATGGGCCGTCTCTCACGACAGGAACGCGCCCAGCACCGCGGCGTAGATGCGCGTCAGATCGCGCAATTCGGATACCGGCACGCGCTCGTCGGCCTGATGCATGGTCGCCCCAACCAGCCCGAACTCGGCGACCGGGCAGTACCGCGCGATGAAGCGGGCATCCGACGTGCCGCCGCCGGTGTCGAGCGCCGGCTCGCGCCCGACGATCTGCGCGATGGCATGGCGCAGCGTGTCGACCATCGGGCCCGGCGCGGTGAGGAAGCTCTCGCCGCTCACCGCGACGTCGAGGTCGAATTTTTCACCGTGCTGCGCCAGCGTCGCGCGCAGCCACGCCTCCAACGAGGCACCGCTATGGCGATCATTGAAACGGATATTCAAAGCGGCGCGCGCGGCGGCCGGGATCACGTTGGTCGCCGGATTGCCCACGTCGATGCTTGTAACCTGCAGCGAGGACGGCTCGAACCACGCGCTGCCGGCGTCGAGCGGGGCGGCGGTGAGTGCGGCGAGCGCGCGGATGAGGCGGTGGACGGGATTGTCGGCGCGGTGCGGGTAGGCGACGTGGCCCTGCGTGCCGTGCATCGCGATGCGCGCGTTCAGGCTGCCGCGCCGGCCGATCTTGATCATGTCGCCGAGCCGCACGGGGTTGGTCGGTTCGCCGACCAGGCAAAAATCCGGCACCTGCCCGTTCGCGGCCATCCACTCCAGCACGCGCACGGTGCCGTCGAGCGCGGGCCCCTCCTCGTCGCCGGTGATCAGCAGACTGATCGAGCCGCGCGGTTTGCCCTCGGCGAGATGCCGCGCGGCGGCCGCGACGAAGGCGGCGATCGCGCCCTTCATGTCGCAGGCGCCGCGGCCGTACAGCACGTCGCCACGCACCTCGCCGGCGAACGGATCGCTGTTCCACGCCGCGTCGCCCACCGGCACGACGTCGGTGTGGCCGGCGAAGCAGATATGCGGCCCCTCGGCGCCGATGCGCGCGAACAGGTTCTCCGTCTCGCCGTAGCGCAGCCGCTCGACGGAAAAGCCGAGCCGCGTCAGCGCCTCCGCGAGCACGTCCTGCGCGCCGTCATCTGCCGGCGTGACGGAGGCGCGGCGGATCAGCGCCTGCGCGAGCGGCAGCGGGTCGGTGAGGTCGATCAATCGCGCAGCAACTCGTTGATGGAGGTCTTGGCCCGCGTCTGCGCGTCCACCCGCTTGACGATGACGGCGCAATAGAGCGACGGGCCGGGCGAGCCGTCCGGCAAGGGGCGGCCGGGCAGCGAGCCCGGCACGACGACCGAATAGGCGGGCACGCGGCCCATGTAGATCTCGCCGCTCGCCCGGTCGACGATCTTGGTGGAGGCGCCGATGAACACGCCCATCGACAGCACGCTGCCGCGCTCGACGATGACGCCCTCGGCCACCTCGGAGCGGGCGCCGACGAAGCAGTCGTCCTCGATGATCACCGGGTTGGCCTGCAGCGGCTCCAGCACGCCACCGATGCCGACGCCGCCGCTGAGGTGGCAATTGGCGCCGATCTGCGCGCAGCTTCCCACCGTCGTCCAGGTGTCGACCATCGTGTTGCGCCCGACATAGGCGCCGGCGTTGACGAAGCTCGGCATCAGCACCGCACCCGGCGCGATGTAGGCGGAGCGGCGGACCACGGCGCCCGGCACCGCGCGGAAGCCGGCATCGCGGAACCGGTTCTCGCCCCAACCGGCGAATTTGAGCGGCACCTTGTCGAACACCGGCGCACCGCCCGGACCGGGCATCGCCGCCGAATCGGTCAGGCGGAATGACAGCAGAACCGCCTTCTTGAGCCACTGGTTGACCGTCCAGCCTCCGCCGGCCGGCTCGGCCACGCGCACCGTGCCCGCATCGAGGGCGTCCAGCGCCGCCTCCACCGTCTCGCGCGCGCCGCCGCCGCTCGCCGAGGACAGCTGCTCGCGCTGCTCCCAAAGCGCCTCGACCGGCTGCTGCAGCGGATGGTTCGTCATCGTCCTCGATCCTCGGTGTGGCCGGCTAGGGCCTGGGCGGCTGGGTCAACGCGGCGGGGACTCATGCGCAGCGCCCTCGCTCCTGTCAACGCGCCGGCCAAGCCGTGTCGATAACGCAGTATTTACCCGCTTGGCGTCAGATGGGGCACCAAAGGGAACCCTGCAGGCATGAGCGAGACCACCCAAGTCGCGCCGCACCGACCGGACATGGTCGCACCGTCCCGCGACCCGCTGACCGGCGCCCTGCTCGATAGCCGCCAGCGATGGCGCGACCTCGTGACCCTCGCCGCCGACGTGGCGTTCGAGACCGACGCGCTGGGCCGGTTCGTCTTCGTCGACCCGGACACCGGGCTCGGCTGGCCCTCGACCGTCCTGATCGGCCAACCGGCGGAGCTGATGCTCGCCGATACGTCGGGTGTCACCGGCTTCAATCCCTTCCGCCCGACGGCGCCCATCCGCCGGCGACGCACCTGGCTGAAACGCCCGGACGGCAACGTGCGCTGCATGGCCTTCTCGGTCGCTCCCCTGCTGGACGCCCACGGCAAGATCATCGGGGCACGCGGGGTGGCACTCGACGTCACCGAACTGGACAGCCAGGAGGCGCAGGTTGCCGCGGCCCTGCGGCGTGGCGAGGTGATGGACCACATCCTGTGGTCCATGCGGGAGGAAGTCCTGGCGCCGCGCATGATGGAGGCAGCACTCGCCTCGCTGGTCTCCGCCCTGGGCGCCCAAGGCTCCGCGGTGGTGGAATCGCTTGGCACGGGGCAAGGTCCGGCCCTGCTCTACCAGTCGGGGATTGGTGCGGAACCTGTGCTGCCGACGGCGATCGAACTGCTCGACCGGCACGCGCCATCCAGCGTCGAGGCCTCGTCGGCCGACGGCAGGCCGGTTCTCCTGTGCGCCTGCAAGACGCGCTTCGGCGAGCGGGTGGGGCTGGCGGTGTGGCGCCAGCCGGCCGGACGGCCGTGGAGCGCCGAGGAGCAGGTGCTGGCGGATTCCGCGAGCACGATCATCCGGGTCATCCTCGAGCACGACGCGATCCAGCGGGAGATGGGACGCCAGGCCCGCACCGACCCGCTGACCGGGCTGCTGAACCGCCGGGCCTTCCTCGAGGAGCTCGACCGCAACATCGAGCGGCTGGAGCGCGAGAGCCTGCCGGGCACCCTGATGTTCATCGACCTCGATCACTTCAAGCTGCTGAACGACCAGCTCGGTCATGATGCTGGCGACGAGGCGCTGCGGGTCACTGCCGCGTTGCTGCGCAAGACGGTGCGCCCGACCGACCTCGTGGCCCGCTTCGGGGGAGACGAGTTCGCGGTATGGCTGAACGGCGCCGACCATCTGACGGCGGCCGAGCGGGCGGAGTCCCTGCGCGTCGAAGGGCCGCGCACCTTGAGGCACCTGACCGAGGGGAAGGCTCCCGACGTCACCATGTCGATCGGCATCGCGGCCCGGCAGGCGGGAGCCGGGCAAGAGACCGACGAACTGCTCCGCCGGGCGGATCTCGCCATGTACGAGGTCAAGCGCACCGGCCGCGCCCATTGGCGCGTCGCGCACGAGACCCCTGGATGAGACAAGCCGGCGATCTGCACGCGCCATCCAGATCCATCGCCCGGGAATTGCCGGAGCCCGCGCGCGTGCGGGTGGGCGCCAGCGCCGGACACGCCGCCCGAGATCCTTTGCTGCCTCGCCAACGACCCGCTGGTGACGGTCCGCGCGGCCGTCGCCATGAACGAGGGGACGCCCGCGCGCGCGATCCATCTGCTCGCCAGGGACGATGACGAGCGGGTGCGCGTGCTGATCGCCCGCAAGCTCGCCGCGCTGGCGCCTGGCCTCTCGGGCCACGAGCAGGAGCGGCTTCGCCAGCAGACCTACGGCGCCCTCACCGGCCTGGTGGCGGACGAAGCGGTGCGCGTGCGGGCCGCCCTGGCCGATGTGCTGAAGGAGATGCCGGATGCGCCACGCGAGCTGATCCTCGCCCTCGCGCGCGATCCCGAGCCCCCGGTCGCCGAGCCGGTGATCCGCTTCTCGCCACTGCTCACCGAGCACGATTTGCTGGCCCTGCTGACCACGTCTCCCCACCATGCCACCGTCACTTCCGTCGCGCGCCGTCCGCATCTGAACGAGGCGGTTTCCGACGCGATCGCGGCCACCGCGAACGTCTCGGCGATTCGCGTGCTGCTGACCAACCAATCCGCCGCCATCCGCGAGGCGACACTGGATGCGCTGATCGCCAGCGGGGCCGAGCACACGGAGTGGCACGAACCGCTGGTCCGCCGTCCGGCGCTGTCGGCGGGCTCCGCGCGCAAACTCTCCGAGATCGTGGCGAACCATCTGCTCGAGATCCTGGCGAGCCGTACCGATCTCGACCCGAATTTGCTTCAGGAGCTCCGCAAGCGGCTGAAGCAGCGTCTCGAGGCCGATGCCGGGACGCCCGCAACCACTGTGGACGCAATGGCCGAGATGGGCGGCCGGGCGCGGGACGAACGGACGGTCACTGAGACCATGCTGCTGCACGCGGCGCAGCGGGGCGACGCCAAACTCGCCGCCGTCCTGCTGGCGACCGCCGCCGGCGTCCCGCTCCCCGTCGTGCAGCGGGCGGGCTCGCTGCGCAGCACGAAGGGCCTGGTCAGCCTGATCTGGAAGGCGGGCTTCACGATGACCGTCGCCGCACCCGTCCAGGCGCTGCTCGCCCGCCTCGCCCCCACGGCGTTGCTTGGTCCCGACCCTGGGGGGAAATTCCCGCTCGCGGTCGACGAGATGCGCTGGCAGCTCGACTTCCTCAGCCGGATCGGCCACTGACCGGCGGAAATCAGAGGCGCCGTCACGGCCGGATCAGCGTGCCGATCCCGGTCTCGGTGAACAGTTCGAGCAGGCACACATGCGGCAGCCTGCCATCCAGGATCACGGCACCCTTCACCCCCGCGCGCACCGCCTCGGCGCAGGTCTCGACCTTCGGGATCATGCCACCCGAGATCATGCCGCTGGCGATGCCCTTCTCGACGTCGGCGACGGTCAGTTCGGCGATCAGCGCCTTGGCCGCGTCCAGCACGCCCGCAACATCCGTCAGCATCAGCAGGCGGGTGGCGCCGAGTGCTGCCGCCACGGCGCCTGCCACCGTGTCGGCGTTGATGTTGTAGGTCTGGCCGTGCGCGTCGACGCCCACCGGCGCGATCACCGGGATCAGCCCGGCGCCGGTCAGCGCGTGGATCACCCGCACGTCGACATGCTCGGGCTCGCCCACGAAGCCGAGATCGAGCACCCGCTCGATGTTGCTGCCTGGGTCCACCCTGGTGCGACGCAGCTTGCGCGCGCGGATCATCGCGCCGTCCTTGCCGGACACCCCGACGGCCAGCGCGCCCGCCTTGGTGATCAGCCCGGCGACGTATTTGTTGACCGTCCCGGCGAGGACCATCTCGACCACTTCCACCATCGCCGCGTCGGTCACGCGCAGCCCGTCGATGAAGGTCGACTGGATCGCCAGCCGCTGCAGCATGAGGTTGATCTGCGGCCCGCCGCCGTGCACCACCACGGGGTTGATGCCGACCTGCTTGAGCAGCGCGATGTCGGCGCCGAACTGCTCGGCCATCGCCTCCTCGCCCATCGCGTGGCCGCCGTACTTGACCACCACGGTGGCACCCGCGTAACGGCGCAGGAAGGGCAGCGCGTGCGCCAGGATGCGCGCCTGCTCGGTCGCCTGGGCGATGTCGGCGTCGGACGCCATTCTGCCGCCGGTCATGGACGCATCCTCCGCCGCGAAGGGGGCGCCGCGCGTGTAGCGACGCCGGCCCGGGCTGGTCAAGTCGGGTTCGGTCAAGCGAGGGCGGAGAGGGCGGCGCGCAGCTCCGGGATGCCGTGCCCGGTCTCGCTGCTGGTGGCCAGCACCTGCGGATAGGCGGCGGGATGCTCGCGCACCAGCCGCGCGGCCTCCGCCAGCTTGCGCTCCAGCGGTCCCGGCTTCACGCCATCGGCCTTGGTCAGCACGATCTGGAACGTCACGGCGGCGCGGTCGAGCAGTCCCATCACGGCTTCGTCCGACGGCTTCAGCTCGATCCTTGCGTCGAGCAGCAGTACCGCGCGGCGCAGGCTGGGCCGGCCGCGCAGATAGTCGAACATCAGCCCCTGCCAGTCCGCCTTGATGTCTTTCGGAGCCTGCGCGTAGCCATACCCCGGCATGTCCACCAAGGTCAGCCGGCCGCCGAGGTCGAAGAAGTTGAGCTGGCGCGTCCGACCGGGCTGCCCCGAGGCGCGCGCGACCGAGTGCCGCCCCGTCAGCGCGTTGATGAGCGAGGATTTCCCCACGTTGGAGCGCCCGGCGAAGGCGATCTCCGGCCCGGCGGGTGGCGGCAGGTGATCGGCCGCCTGCACGCCGAGCAGGAAGCGGCACTCGGCCGCGAACAGCCGCCGACCGGCCTCCAGCTCGTCCTCGCCGGGCTCGGGCGGGCCGGCGAGGGTGGCGGGGGGCTCGCTCAGGTGCGCGCCAGATTGGGTCGCGGCAGCCGGGTGCGACGCATGATGACCCATTGCTGCGCGATCGACAGCAGGTTGTTCCAGGTCCAGTAGATCACCAGCCCGGCCGGGAAGCGGGCCAGCATGAAGGTGAAGATGACCGGCATGAACTGGAACAGGCGCGCCTGCATCGGATCGGGCGGCGGCGGATTGAGCTTCTGCTGGAAGAACATCGTCAGCCCCATCATCAGCGGCCAGGCACCGAGATGCAGGAAGGGCGAGATCAGGGTCGGGTCGAACGGCAGCAGGCCGAACAGATTGAAGATGTTGGTCGGATCGACCTGCGAGAGGTCGTGGATCCAGCCGAAGAATGGCGCCTGACGCATCTCGATGGTGACGAAGATCACCTTGTAGAGCGAGAAGAACACCGGGATCTGCACGACCATCGGCAGGCAGCCGCTCGCCGGGTTGACCTTCTCCGCCCGGTACAGCGCCATCATCTCCTGCTGCATCTTTGCCGGATCGTCCTTCAGCCGCTCGCGCAAGGCCTGCACCTTGGGCCCGAGCAGCTTCATCCGGCTCATCGAGGTGTAGGATTTGTTGGCAAGCGGGAAGAACAGCAGCTTGGCGAACACGGTGAACGCCATGATCGCGAGGCCGAAATTGCCAAGGATGCCGTTCAGCCAGTCGAGGGCGTAGAAGATCGGCTTGGTCAGCCAGTAGAACCAGCCGAAATCCACCGCCTTGTCGAAATGCGGAATGTTGGTACTCGTTCTGGTAGTAGTCGAGCAGGCTGACGATCTTGGCGCCCGCGAACAGGTGGGTGGGCAGGGAGGCCTCGCCCCCGGGCGCGACCGTCTGCGGCTCCTGCGTCACGTAGTCCACCTGATAGTGGTCGCCTGTCTCCGCGGTGTGTCGGAAGGTCAGCGTTGAGTGGGCGGTCTGGTCGGGAACCAGGGCGGTCAGCCAGTATTTGTCGGTGATCCCGCCCCAGCCGCCCGTGCTCGTCGCGGTGAAGGCGACGCCGTTGTTCTTGGCGCCGTCGCTCTTGGCCTCCGAGTATTTCGTCTCCTGCAGGGTGCCGTTGGAGACGCCGAGCAAGCCCTCGAACAGGATGTAGTAGCCGGCAACCTCCGGGGTGTAGTCGCGCCGGATGCGCGCCCAGGGATACAGCTTCACCGGCGCTCCGGTCGCGTTGCGCACGCGCTGCGTCGACCGAGAACATGTAGTTGTCGTCGACCGACAGGACGAGCTCGAAGGTCAGGCCCTGCGCCGTTATCCCAGCTCAGCGTCACCGGGATGGGCGGAGGTGAGTTCCGGCGCGGACGCGGTCCAGACCGTGTCGTTGCCGGGCAGCTTCACGCTTCTCGCCGGGTGCGGCGGACCAGCCGTACTGCACGTAGTAGGGCTTCGCCTCGGAGCGACGGCTCCAGCAGCCGGACCAGCGGCGAGTTCGGCGCGAGCGTCTCGCGGTAGTCCGTCAGCACGAGATCGTCGAGCCGCGCGCCGAGCAGACTGATCGAACCCTGCACGCGCGAGCCCGCGATCTTGAGGCGCGGCACCTCCTTCGGCACCGCCTCCGCCGCCGTCCGGGGCGGGTGCCGCCCCGGCGCCGGGCGAGCCTTCGCGCGGCGTCAGCCCGCTCGCCGGCGGCGCGGTCTTGCCGGCCTCCTGGGTGGCCGGCGGCTGATGCGGCATGTGCGGCGCCACCAGCAACTGGAAGCCCAGGAGAATCGCGATCGAGACGGCGATCGCGACGAACAGCCGCTTCTGGTCCATCATAGCCCCGTTCCGGCCCGCTAGAGCCTCAAATCGTCCACGGATCGAGGCCGTGTGGCGCGGCCGTCGATGCATCGGCAGGGCGGCACCGGATCGTACCCGCCCTCGTTCCAAGGATTGCAGCGCAGGATGCGCCACGCCGCGAGCCCACCGCCGCGCACCGCCCCGTGCGCCCGCAGCGCCTCGATGGCGTATTCGCTGCAGCTCGGCTCGAAGCGGCAATTCGCCCCGATGAACGGGCGCAGCGTCCATTGATATAGGCGCACCGCGCCGATCGCGAGGCCCGAGCGGGGTTCCTGCCACGCTTCACGCCTCACACGCCCGCCTTGGCCAGCGCGCGCCGCAGATCCTCCTGGAGCGCCGCGAACGGACGCGCGCGGGTCTTGTCGCGCCCGACCAGGACAAGGTCGACGCCCGACACCGGATGCTCGCGCAGCAGGAGCCGCGCCGCCTCCTTCAGCCGCCGGCGGGTGCGGTTGCGCACCACGGCGTTGCCGACCTTGCGCGTGACGGTGAAGCCGATCCGGGCGGGTCCGTCGTCGCCGCGCGCCAGGGCCTGCAGCACGAGGCCGGGCATCGCCGCCTTGCGCCCCTTGCCCGCCACGCGCAAAAACTCCGCACGGCGCTTGAGGCGCTCCGGTGGGCTCACCGATGTGGCTTGCGCGCTCAGGCTGGCACGTGGTCAGGCTGACAGGCGCTTGCGGCCCTTGGCGCGGCGATTGGCCAGCACCTTGCGGCCGCCGACGGTCGCCATGCGGGCACGAAAGCCGTGCCGGCGCTTGCGGACCAGCTTCGACGGTTGATACGTACGCTTCACGACACTTCTCCGGTTGGATCGAAGCCCGTCAGGTGCAAGGCTGGAGCGGGCCGGCGCGGGGCCAAGCAGGCCACCTTCGCAGGCCGCGGCGTATAGGGTGCAAGCCCCCGCTCCGTCAATTCCGCGCGCCGCAAGTCGGGCGCCGGCGACCAGAAGGAGAAGAGATGCGCCGGCTCGCCCGCTTCCTGCCGCTGCTGGTCCTGCTCGCCGGCCTCGCCATCGTCTGGGCGGTCGGGCTGCGGAAGGAATTGTCCTGGCCGATGCTGGCAGCGCACGAGGCGTCGCTCCGCGCCGTCGTGGCATCCCATCCCATCGCGGCGCCCGTCGGCTTCACGCTTCTGTATGTGGCCGTGACCGCCCTGTCGATCCCCGAGGCGGCGCTGCTCAGCATCGTCGGCGGGCTGCTGTTCGGCACCGTGCTCGCGGCCGTCTGCGTGGTGCTGGGCGCGACCGCCGGGGCGGTGCTGCTGTTCCTTGCCGCCCGTTCCGCACTCGCAGCCCCGCTGCGCCGCCGCGCGGCACCGCTGCTGGCGCGCATCCGGCCGGGGCTGGAGCGGGACGGGTTCAGCTATCTGCTGTCGCTACGGCTGCTGCCCGTCGTGCCGTTCTGGCTGGTGAACCTGGCACCGGCGCTGGTGGGGATGCGGCTTGCCCCGTTCTTCCTCGCCACGCTGATCGGCATCATTCCGGGCGTGCTGTTCTTCGTCTCGCTCGGCGCCGGGCTGCGCGACGTGCTGGCGCTGGGCGGCGAGCCGGACCTGTCCACGATCCTGGCACCCGGCATCCTGCTGCCGCGGATCGGGCTCGCGCTGCTGGCGCTGCTGCCCGTGCTGTGGCGCAAATGGAGGCGGTCGCATGGCTGATTTCGACCTCGCGGTGATCGGCGCGGGCGCCTCGGGGCTCGCGGTGACGTCGGTGGCCGCGCGGCTCGGCCTGTCCGTGGCGCTGATCGAGCACGGCCGGATGGGCGGCGACTGCCTGAACTTCGGCTGCGTGCCGAGCAAGGCGCTGCTCGCCGCCGCCCACGCGGCGCAGTCGGCGCGACGCGCCGGGCGCTACGGCGTCCGGCTGCCCGAGCCGGAGATCGAGTGGCAGGCGGTGCGCGACCACGTCCAGGCGGCGATCGCCGCGATCGCGCCGACCGATTCCGAGGAACGCTATCGCAGCCTGGGCGCCACGGTGCTGCGCGACACCGCGCGGTTCGTGGCGCCCGACGCGCTGATGGTCGGCGGGCGGCGGCTCACCGCGCGTCGCATCGTCATCGCCGCCGGCAGCCACGCCGCGGTGCCCGACATCCCTGGACTGCGGGACGTGCCGTTCCTGACCAACGAGACGCTGTTCGACATCGCGGAAAAGCCCGAGCCACCTGCTGATCCTGGGCGGCGGACCGATTGGGCTCGAGATGGCGCAGGCCCATGCCGGGCTCGGTTGCCGGGTGACGGTGGTGCAGTCCGGCAGCATCGCCGCCAAGGAGGATCCCGAGCTGGTGGCACCGCTGCGCGACATCCTGGCCGGTCAGGGTGTCGCAATCGTCGAGCACGCGGAGGTCGTCGCCGTGGAGCCGGAGCCGGCGCTCGTGCTGAAGGACGGCAGGCGCATCGCGGGCACGCACCTGCTGGTCGCGGCCGGCCGGCGGCCCAGCCTCGCCGATCTCGGCCTCGACGCCGGCGAGCGTGCGCGCCACACGCCAGCGGCGTCGCGACCGACCGGGGGCTGCGCAGCACGACCAACCGCCGGGTCTACGCGGTGGGCGACATCGCCGACCCGGAGGGCATCGGACCGCGCGCCTTCACCCATGTCGGGAGCTACCACGCCGGCATCGTGATCCGCCGCGCCCTGTTCCGCCTGCCGGCCCGGATCGACTATTCCGCATTGCCGCGCGTCACCTACACCGACCCGGAGCTGGCGCAGGTCGGGTTGACCGAGGCCGAGGCGCGAAAGGCGGGGCACGACGTGACGCGTGCTTCGCTGGCCGCTCGCCGAGAACGATCGGGCGATCGCCGAGGCGGACACCGCCGGGCTGGTGAAGCTGGTGGTGGCGCGCGGCCGCGTGCTGGGCGCGGGCATCCTGGCGCCGCACGCGGGGGAGATGATCGGCACCTGGACCCTGGCGATCGGCCGCCGGGTGCAAGCTTTCGGCGCTGGCCGGCATGATCGTGCCGTATCCGACCCGCGCCGAGGCGGGCAAGCGCGCCGCCGGGGAGTTCTACACGCCGCGCCTGTTCGCCCAGCGAACGCGCCGGCTGGTCCGCGCGCTAATGTGGTTGCCGTAAGCACGGCGGCTCATTATTGCGGTGAGATGACAGGATTGAAATGCGGCGGAGTCGCCCGGCCCGGAACGGCGCTCGCGCTGCAAGGTGGTGGTGCGCACGGCGCCTTCGCCTGGGGCGTGCTCGACCGGCTGCTGGAAGACCGATCTTCGGCTCGACGCGATCTGCGGCGTCTCGTCCGGTGCATCCTCGCCACCATGCTGGTGCAAGGACTGGTGCGCGGCGGGCCCGAGGGCGCGCGGGCCGAGATGCGCCGGCTGTGGCAGCGCGTGGCGCAGGCCTACGCGCTGAGCCCGCTGCAGAGCGGGCCGCTGGAGCGCTGGCTCTGGGGCTGGGATCTCAGCAACAGCCTGGTCTGGCAGGGGGTGGAGACGGCGATGCGGCTGTTCAGCCCCGCGCAGCTCAATCCGCTCGGCCTCAATCCGCTGCGCGGGGTGCTCGACGACCTGATCGACCGCTCGCTGCTGACGCACCCCTCCGCGCCGCGCCTGACGGTCGCCGCGACCGACGTCGAGACCGGCGCGCGCCGTGCTGTTCGGCAATGCCGCGATCGACACCGAGGTGCTGCTGGCCTCCTCCTGCCTGCCCTTCGTGTTTCCCGCCATCGAGATCGGCGGCCGGGCCTACTGGGACGGCGGCTATTCGGGCAACCCGCCGCTCGGGCCGCTGCTGACGCCGGAGCTGCCGGCCGAGCTGATCCTGATCCGCGCCCAGCCCGAGCGGCGGCCGGGCGTGCCCACGACCCCACGCGAGATCATGAACCGGCTGAACGAGATCGCCTGCCACAACGTATTGACGGCCGAGCTCGCCGCCCTGCCGCCTTCGGTGCGGCTGACCAGCTACGACGCCGACCAGGCGTTGCTCGACCTGCCGATCTCGTCGAAGTTCAACGGCCAGGCCGAATTCCTGTCGAGCCTGTTCCGCGCGGGCCGGGCGGCGGCGGTCCGGCCGATGGTCCGGCCTGTCACCGCCGCTGCCGCCGAGTAGGAGGAGTCGCGGGCATGGCCGAATGGGATCCCGGACAGTATCTGCGGTTCGAGGACGAGCGGTTGCGCCCGGCACTCGACCTGCTGGCCCGGGTGCCGCTCGACCGGCCGACGCGAATCGTCGATCTCGGCTGTGGCGCGGGCAATGTCAGCGCGATCCTGAAGCAGCGCTTTCCCGATGCCGATGTGCTCGGCGTCGACGGATCGGCGGCGATGCTGGAGAAGGCCCGCGCCGCGTCGCCCGGCTGCCGGTTCGTGCAGGCGGATGCGAGCACCTGGCAGCCCGACGCGCCGCCCGACCTGATCTACTCCAATGCGGCGTTGCACTGGCTGCCGGACCACGAAAGGCTGTTTCCGCATCTGGTCTCCCTGCTTGCACCCGGCGGCTGCCTCGCGGTGCAGATGCCGGCGATGCACGACGCGCCGTTTCGGGCGCTGCAGTACACGGTCGCCGCGCAAGCCCCTTGGGCCGAGCGGCTGCGCGGCGTCACCTCCGCCCCGCCGATCCTCGATGCGGGCGGCTACTGGGACTTGCTCCGGCCACGCGCGGCGGCCCTGGACCTCTGGGAGACGATCTACCTGCACGCGCTCCGCGGCGAGGACGCGGTGACGGAATGGGCCATCGGCTCCAGCCTGCGCCCATTCCTCGACGCGCTGCCCGAAAGCGATCGCGCGGCGTTCCGCCGTGCCTATTCTGACGCGGTGCGGCCCCATTACCCGCGACGGGCCGACGGCACCACGCTGCTGCCGTTCCGCCGGCTGTTCCTAATGGCCAGGGCCTGACATTCGCCTCGCCGATACCCGAACGGTGCTACTGATTCGGGGAACCGCTCGCGCACGATCGCCCCAGGCGCAATCCGATGGCGCAATCCGATGGCGCAATCCGATGGCGCAATCCGATGGCGCAAATCCGATCGAATTTCCTCGTGCCCTCTCACGTTTATTGGAACCGGAGGAAATTCGTTGAAGCCCCCTGAAATTTCGTTAATGTTTTGGAATTGTATGAATTAAGGGATGCATGGTCCCCTCTTGCGCAGAGCTTCATGGGTTGGTGACGGAGCGCGCATCGGCGACGCCGCTGGCCCCTGCGGTGCTTGCGCCGGAACGGCTGCCGCTGACCTATGCAGGCGTCCTCGCCCAAGTCGAGCGTGCCGCTGCTGTCCTGCAAGCGTGCGGCATCGGGCCGGAGGATCGGGTTGCCGTGGTGCTGCCGAACGGCCCCGAAATGGCGGTCTGCTTCCTCGCGATTGCCGCCGTCGCGGCTTGTGCCCCCCTCAACCCTGCCTATCGCACGGCCGAGTTCGAGTTCTACCTGAGCGATTTGCAGGCCAAAGCCGTCATCATGTTGGCCGGCGCGGAGTTGCCGGCCCGCGACGTAGCGGCCGCCCGCGGCATCCGGGTGCTCGAATTGCATCCTTCCCCCGACGCGGGGGCGGGCAGCTTTGTCCTTGCCGGCGAACAAACGTCGCTGGATCGGGATCGCCTGGCCGGTCGGGAAAACACGGCCCTCGTGCTGCATACGTCCGGCACGACGGCAAGGCCGAAGATGGTCGCGCTGAACCATGCCAACCTCTGCACCTCGGCGGTCAATATCGCGAACTGGCTGGCTCTGACGCCCGACGACCGTTGCCTCAACGTCATGCCATTGTTTCACATCCACGGTCTGGTGGGTGCCACTCTGGCGACGTTCGCCGGCGGCGGCAGCCTGGTCTGTACGCCTGGGTTCCTGGCACCCCGCTTCTTCGAGTGGCTGGAGACCTTCGAGCCCACCTGGTACACCGCCGTGCCCACGATGCATCAGGCGGTACTCGCCAGGGCCGGGGAGACGCCCGCGTCGCGGCGGTTCTCCCTCCGGTTCATCCGCTCGTCCTCCGCGGCCCTGCCGCCACAGGTCATGACCGGGCTCGAGGAACTGTTCGGCGTGCCGGTTCTGGAGGCTTACGGCATGACCGAAGCCTCGCACCAGATGGCGTGCAACCCGTTGCCGCCACGGCCGCGGAAGGCCGGCTCGGTCGGTCTGCCGGCGGGGCCCCGGATGGCCGTCATGGACGGCGCCGGGCATCTGCTCGATCCCGGCCAGGTCGGCGAGATCGTCCTTCAGGGCGACAGCGTGACGAAGGGCTACGTTGCCAACGATGACGCCAACGCGGCCTCCTTCACGGCCGGCTGGTTTCGCACAGGCGACCAGGGTTCTTTCGATGAGGACGGCTATCTGTTCATCCGAGGCCGGACCAAGGAGATCATCAACCGGGGCGGCGAGAAGGTTTCCCCAAGGGAGGTCGAAGAGATCCTGCTGGACCATCCTGCCGTGGCGGAGGCGCTCGCCTTCGCGATGCCGGACCCGCGGCTGGGCGAGGAAGTGGCTGCAGCCGTGGTGCTGCGGGCCGGCCAGATGGCGGACGAGCGCGGGTTGCGAGCGTTTGCGGCCGAGCGCCTCGTGGATTTCAAGCTGCCCCGCCGGTTTGTCTTTCTGGAGGAGATGCCGAAGGGCGCCACCGGCAAGCCCCAGCGCATCGGGCTGGCCGAGCGGCTCGGGCTTCCGGGGACGGATGCCGTGGCGGCCAGCACCGAGTTCGTCGAACCGCGCACAACTACGGAGCTGCTGCTCGCCCGGCTCTGGGCGCGTGTGCTGAGGCTGGAGCGCGTGGGGATCACGCAGGACTTTTTCGCGGCAGGAGGGGATTCTCTCTCCGCGATCGAGATGGTTACGGATGTCGAGGCGGCGGCTGGCGTCCGCCTGTCGGTAGCGGACCTGTTCGAGGCACCCACGATCGAGACCCTTGCCGCGCTGATTGATCGTGGCCCAGGCGAGCGCCGCCCGCAGCGCCTCTTCGCGATTCAGCCGAACGGCACGCGACGGCCGTTCTTCTGCATCGGCGCAGGGCCTCTGATGCGCGACCTCGCATTGCGGATCGGGACCGATCAGCCGTTCCTCAGCCCGCTGTGCTACGATTTCTCGCGGCTGCCGCATCCCTGCCGCATCGAGGACATCGCGGCCTTCCACGTGGAAACGATACGGGCCGCCCAGCCTGACGGCCCCTATCTCGTGGGCGGCTGGTGCATTGACGGCCTCGTTGCCTGGGAGGTGGCCCGCCAATTGCGGGCGCAGGACCATGAGGTGGCACTGCTGGTTCTCTTCGATACGGTCAACGAGGCCGCCTCACCAAGCCCGCTACATCGGTTCACCAAATGGCTCGGCGCGCAGACAGGTGAATTCCGCGCAATGGGGCAAGCGCAACGGATGGCTTATCTCAAGCAGAAGCTGCGTGGGTTGGCTGGCAAGTTCAGGCAGCGGGCGACGCAGTTGGACTACGACATGCGGATCCGGATGCGCCTGCGGCTCGACTCCGTGCTGGCGGACGTCCTCGCGATCCAGCACCGCGCTGGCAGGCAATATCGCCCCGGCCCGCTCGACGCCGCGGTCCTGCTGCTGCGGCGCAGCCAGCATTCGCTGGGAGACTCCAGCAATGACGCGCTCGGATGGCGGGCGCTGGCGCACGGTGGACTGGAGGTGCATGACATTCCGGCCGACCATCGTGAGATGTTCCTGGAGCCGCAGGTGGCGACCACGGCTCGGGTATTAGGCGCCGCGCTGGAGAATGCAGGGGCGCGCTCTCAGCCATCGTCCTGAGATGGATTGGAGCATCGCCTTTCCGCTGGACGGCGCCCGCACGCTTTTGCACGATCAGCGGCCGGCCCACGCCGGCGCGGAAGGCGACCAGCAAAGGAGTGGCGCGATGGAACTGGAGATCCGGCAGCTGCACCCGCTGTTCGCGGCCGAGATCGGCGGCGTCGACCTCGGCCGACCACTCGGGCCGGACATGGTGAAACAGATCGACGCAGCAATGGATCGCCACGCCGTGCTGGTGTTTCGCGGCCAGGCGCTGGAGCAAGGCGAGCAGGTGGCGATGGCACGACAGTTCGGCACACTCGATCTCGGGTTGAAGAAGCTCAAGAAACAGCCGGAGCGGATGGAGCACGCCGAGATCATCGACATCTCGAACGTCGACCTGGACGGCGCCATCGCCGACCGCGAGAGCCGCAAGGTCGTCAGCAACATCGCCAACCAGCTCTGGCACAGCGACAGCTCCTTCCAGCGCCCGGCCGGCAAATACTCGATGCTGCACGCGGTGGTGCTGCCGTCCTGGGGCGGCGAGACCGAGTTCGCCGATCTGCGCGCCGCCTACGACGCGCTGCCCGACCCGACGAAGGCCGAGTTGGCGGGCAAGGAGGCAGAGCATTCCGCGCTGCACTCGCGGATCATGCTGGGCGATACCGGCTACACCGAGGCGCAGCGCGCGGCGATGCCGCCAGTGCGTTGGCCGCTCGTGCGGACGCATCCC
Organism: uncultured Alphaproteobacteria bacterium; assembly: GCA_963799825.1. Classification (GTDB taxonomy): domain Bacteria; phylum Pseudomonadota; class Alphaproteobacteria; order Acetobacterales; family Acetobacteraceae; genus JAFKFI01. The sequence continues at coordinate 123,741 of CAWCYL010000003.1, read as the reverse complement.
GGCTCCGGGCGCAAGCTGCTGTTCGTCGGCGTGCACGCGCACCGGATCGAGGGCATGGCGCTGGCCGAGAGCCGGATGCTGCTGGCCGATCTGCTGGAGCACGCGACACAGCGCCAGTTCGTCTATCGGCACGAATGGAGGGTCGGCGATCTGCTGATGTGGGACAACCGCAGCACCGTCCATCGCGGGCGGCGCTACGATCTGTCCGAGCGGCGGGAACTGCGGCGGACCACGACGGAGGACCGGGCCGCCGCTTTCGAGAGCGCGGCGTGAGTCACGCTCGAACCGGCTTGCTCATGTAGACGGTAAGCCCGCCCCTGAACTCCTCCTCCCGATCAACCGCGTAGCCCAGCCGCAGATAGAGGCGCACATTCCCGGCAAACAGCTTGTTGGTGTAGAGCCTGATTTCAGGGTGCCCCAATGACCCGGCAACCTGCTCGGCATGGGCCATCAATTTCCGGCCCAAGCCCCTGCCCTGAAAGGCCGGAGCGACCGCGACATTCTCGATGAGTAGATGGTCGGCCCCCGGAATCATCTCGATGAGCGCCGCCAGTGCGTCGTCGAGATACAGCAGATCGATGCGGTGTTTCCGCACGGCTTCCGCATAGTCGGCCGTCATCGGCTTGGGCTCGCGTCCGATGATTGGCACCCATTTGGAATAGGCCTCCCGTGTCAGGGAACGGATGGCGCCCGCATCCTCCGCGGTGGCCGGCCGCAGCGACATGATTCCACCCGCCATTTGACCTCCTGACTTATTCATACCAGCTAAAGCATGATCGTTTCACATTACATCACCCCTGTCGCGCCGTCATCGCGAGCCGCTCTTGGGCGGCGTGGCCGTCATTTCGAGCGAGCGCGGCAATCCATCGCGCGGGCGGCATGGATCGCTTCGTCGCAAGCGCTCCTCGCGATGACGGAACGGGTCAACTTGATGCAATCATGCTCTGGCGTAAGTTCCGGCGCCGACGAAACTAACGCCGTGACCCCCGGCCAGGTGAGCAGAACCAGGCGGGCCGCTCGGCCGCGCCCCACGACCACGATCCCGAGCTGACGGAAGCGCCGCGCGAGCACCAGCAGGCGGCGGGGATCAGCGGCCACGAACAGATGTTCCTCGAACCAGCCGTTTCCCGATCCCCGTCCGGTCAAGGATGGCAGGCGCCGCGTATGCGCGATCAGGGCGCGCTGGATTCGCCGGTTCCATCCGTCGGGCATTCGCTTCGAGACGGGATTCCAAGCCGTCACGAAGCCGCCGGCTCGCGCGGCCATGCCGCCGAGCAGCGCGTCCATTTCGGCGGAGCGCCGGCCGATGCGGACCACCGCGCCCGCCGCGACGTAGGACGTTCGCCGATAGGCACGCAGCAACGCGGGGCTGACCGGCACAATTCCGCTCCAGAATTCCATGACAGACCCTGGCATGATCGAAGGTGGACCAGCGATTCTCCCGGAGGCCGCAACCCGTGTCGTGCCGAGCGCCTTCTCGCGTTGATCGAGACCCTGCGCCGTCAGATCGACATTGACGCGCCGTGCAGCGACGTCATCAACTCACTTCTACGCGGGGCTATTTGGGGTGCTGTTGTGGCGGCGGATAAGTGGCCCGCCTTCGCCAGACTCTTGTCGGTCGCTTCGGCGGGCCACTGACCGGCCGCTGCGGTGGGTGCGTGCGGTTCATGCGGTGGCTTCGTCTTGGCGCAGCATGGCGTTGCAGATGACGACGAGCTTGCGCATGACGGCGGTGATGGCCAGGAGCGGCTTCTTGCCGTTGGCGATCAGCCGTTGATAGAAGACGCTCATCTTCGGATCCCGTTTGGACGCGGTGAGCGCGGCCATGAACAGCACCTTCTTGATCTCCGGGCGTCCGCCCCTGGTGCGGCGATAGCGGTCGGTGGCGCCGCTTTGACGAGGATGTGGCGCGAGGCCGGCGAGTGCCGCGGCCTGGCGCCGGCTCAGCGTGCCGAGCTCAGGCATCAGGGCGACCAGCGACACAGCGGTCACGCAGCCGATCCCGATCAGGCTGCTGACGGTGCGTGTCGCGGTGTGCAAGGTCTGATGGGCGTTGACGAGGGCCTGGGTATCGGCCTCGATGGCCGCGATCTGGGCATCGAGGCAGGCCAGAAGGCGATCGAGATAGGATCGCACGACTTGCGCACCCGGAGAGGACAGCCGGTTCTTGCAGGCGACGCGCTGATCGACGAGGTCGCGGCGTGTCAGCACCAGGGTCTGCAGCCGATCGCGCTCTTGGTCGGGCGGCTGCCAACGGGCGAGCCGGGGATGGCGTTCCTGACCATAGCGGGCCAGGGCGCGCGCATCGATGGCGTCGGTCTTGCCCAACGTGCCGAAGGATCGGATGAACGCCTTGACCTTGCGGGCGTCCGCCCGGTGCGCGGCGCGCCCGGCCTGCATCAGGGCGCTGAGCAAGGCCGCCTCGTGGCCGCCGGTGGCTTCGCAGACGGCCAGGCAGGTGTGGTCGAGGCCGGTGGCGAATGCGGCCAAGTCGTCTGGCTGGTTCGGGATGGTTCTGATGCGGCCGTCGCGGCTGTCGAACACGACGATGCCGGCCTTGCCGACGTCACAGCCGATGAAGCGCGCCGGCGCGGGGGTGTCCTGTGTCATGGCGGCTCTCTCTGCAAGCTTCCGATTGTCTGCGGGCGTCCGACGCGCGGCGGAGAGGCCCTGGCAACTCATCAAGCGTTGAAGGAAAGCGGGCAGACGACCATGATGACGACGGGCCGAAAGCCCTATTGCGAGACGGTCTGTCTGCCCGCGCCGTGGTCCGGGCTGCAACCCAGACCACGGCACCCCGCTCTCACGGGACACAGACATCATAACCAAATCGCCAAGAGACAATTGCGAGGAGCCCTTGCGACGAAGCAATCCAGGCAGCCGCCCGCTTGTGGGACGATGGATCGCCACGCCGCTGCGCGGCTCGCGATGACGAAGGTGGGTCGACGTGAAGCTATCACGCTTTATTCACGTCCCGCAGGACTGCGGCAGGAACGCCTCGGCCGCCGGGATGCTCGCCAGGGCGGAGTAGTAGTCCCAGGCGGCCTTGCTTTCCTGCGGTGATTTCACGCGATACAGCGTGAGGTCGTACAGCACTCGCCCATCGCCCCGCACCGACGCCTTGTGGCCAAGATAGTCCACCGGCAGCGCGCGCATGGCGCGACCCACCGCGAGCGCGTCGCGCGTGCCGGCCTGCGCCATCGCCTTGAGGAAGTGCCGGCTGGCGACGTAGATCGCCGCCTGGTTCTTCGTCGGCATCGCGTGCCGCTCGGCGAAAAAGCGCTTGGCGAACGCCCGCGAGGCGTCTGTCTGGTCCCAGTAAAAGCCCGACGAGAACGTCAGCCCCTGGCACACGGTCAGGCCGAGCGAATGGATGTCGGTGATGTAGACCAGGAATCCCGCCAGGCCCTGCTTGCCCTTGGTCTGGACGCCGAACTCGCCGGCCTGCTTGATGAGGTTGACCTGGTCGTTGCCGACCGCCGCGAGCCCGATGATCTGCGCGCCCGAACTCTGCGCGGCCACTAGTTGCGACGAAAAATCGGTGTTGCCGATCGGGAAATAGGCCGAGCCGAGCACATGGCCGCCATTGGCCTCGATCACCGATTTCGCCTCCGCCTCCAGCGCCCGGCCGAAGCTGAAATCGACGGTGATGAAGAACCAGCTCTTGCCTCCGGCGCGCACCACCTCTCGTGCCGTTCCCGCCGTGAGCGCATGGGTATCGTCGGCCCAATGCGTGCTGAACGGCGAGCACAGCTTGGAGGTGAACTCGGTGATGGCGGCGGCGGTGATCATCACGCTGCGCTGCTTCTCCTTCGCCGCCTGCTGCACGGCAAGCGCCACGGGCGTGACCGGCAGGTCCGTGATGACGTCGACCCCGTCCGAATTGTACCATTTACGCGCCAGCGCGCCGGCGACGTCCGGCTTGTTGAGCGTATCGCCGTGCACTATCTCGACCGGCTTGCCGAGCACTGTCGGCCCAAAATCCGCCGCCGCCATGCGCGCGGCCAGCACCGATCCGGCGCCGCCACTATCGGCGTAAGGCCCGCTCTCGTCGGTCAACACGCCGATCTTCACCGCATCGCTCTGCGCCCCCGCGCGGCGCCCCAGCGGCACGGCAGCCAACCCTGCAATGGCCGCGCGCCGTCCAATGGCCGTTCCCGTCACGTGCTCCCCCTCGCTCACCTGTTTCGCCGACACGATTAGCCCGCGAACCCGACATATGGTCGCCAAAGTTCGATGCGAAGGAAAGCTTCGGCGGTGTGATCGCACTCACACCCGAACATGGCAGACGTCTGTAGCGTCGGCCCTGGCTGCTGGAATTGGAGAGGTGCCACATGCACGATGCCCTGAACAGCTTCATCCTCACGCGGGTTGTCACCGCGATCCAGGCTGCCTCCTCTCCTGGCAACGTCCAGATCACGGCAGAAACCAGGTTCGACGAGGATCTGGCCTTCGACAGCCTCGATCTCCTGGAGGTCGCGATCTGCCTCGAGGAGACGTTCGAGATCGAGTTCTCCCGCGATACTGTCCTGCAATTCGAGGCCGTCTCTGACATCGTCGGCTATCTCAGCCGTCGCTTCTTCCGTGACGTCGCCGGGGAGGAGCCGATCGACGCGGATGCCGAGGCAGTGACCCGGTTCGCCCGGCCGCCCATCGGGCGCGCGTCCGTGCAGGCCCGGCTCTAGCCCACCACACGCCCGCGGCACTCGCCGAAGCCGATCGGGACGAACCCGTCAGCCCAGCATGTGCCGCGAAAGACTACCTCGTCGCCATCCTGCAGGAACGACCGCGTCTCGCCCGACGACAGGGTGACGGGCTTTCGCCCGCCTTCCGTGATCTCCATCAGCGCGCCGAAGCCCGACGGTTCGGGATCGGAGATGGTGCCGCTGCCGAACAGGTCGCCGGGCCGAAGATTGCAGCCGCCGCTTGTGTGGTGCGCCACCATCTGCGCCACCGTCCAGTAGAGCTCGCGCGCGTTGGCTCGTGACAGACGATGCGGCGGCAACGCGCGTTCGCGCATCGCATCCGTCAGCAGCAGCACTTCGAGGTCGATGCTCAACGCCCCACACCTTTGGTCGCCCGCGTCCAGCAGATAGGGCAGTGGCGTGGGATCGCCCTGCGGGCGCGGCGGCTGGGCGATGCGGAACGGCGCCAGCGCCTCCGGCGTGACGATCCAGGGCGAAATGCTGGTCTGGAAGCTCTTCGCCAGGAATGGCCCGAGCGGCTGGCTCTCCCAACCCTGGATGTCGCGTGCGGACCAATCGTTCAGCAGGCAGAACCCGGCGATGTGCTCCGCCGCGCGCCCGATCGGGATCGGGTCGCCATGCGCGTTGCCTGGCCCGATCCAGACGCCGAGTTCCATCTCATAGTCGAGCCGTTCGCACGGCCCGTACTCCGGCACCTCCTTGCCGGGCGGCAATCGCTGCCCCTTGGGGCGCCGCACATCCGTTCCCGAGGGGCGGATCGAAGAGGCGCGGCTGTGGTACGCAACAGGGACATATTTGTAGTTGGGGGCGAGCGGGTTATCGGGGCGGAACAGCTTTCCGCCGTTGCGGGCGTGATGGATGCCGGCGAAGAAATCCGTGTAGTCGCCGATCGCGGCAGGCACCTGCATCGTGCAGTCATCGGCCAGATGCAGCAGCCGATCGCGCATGGCCTCAAAACCGGCGCGCTCCGCCCCGTCTGCGTCCAGGATGTCGGCCACGCGCTGCCGCAGTGCCTGCCCCGCCGGCGCGCCGAGTGCCAGCAGCGGGTTGAGCGTCGGTCCGGCCGTCGCCTCGGCGGCGTCGTGTGCCACGCCGCTGAAGAATCCCGCATCCAGTGCCGCGCGCAGGTCGAGAATATCGTCGCCGATCGCGATACCGCCGCGCGGAAGGTCGCCCTCCTTGCTGAACACGCCGAGCGGCAGGTTCTGGATCGGGAAATGAGGATGCTCGTTGGCCGACTCCACCCAGCTCCGGCGGTTCGGATCGTGCGTCGTGTCGGTCATCGTGCCCCCGCCGAGAAGTGCTTCTTCAGCCCCTTCCAGCATGTATCGTAATTCGCCTGACGCTGCGGACAAGTCAGCGCGAACTCAGTCGGCTGCAACAGCAACCGGGCCTCGAACATGAAGGCGAGCGTGTCCTCGATCTTGTGCGGCGCCAGCTCTGCCTCGGTCGCGCGTTCCCAGGTCGGCGTATCCGGGCCGTGCGCGCTCATACAGCGGATGCAGCGAGGCACCGCCGGGCGAGAATCCGCCCTGTTTGCCGTCATAGGCGCCGTGCACGAGGCCCATGAACTCGTTCATCACGTTGCGGTGAAACCAGGGCGGCCGGAACGTGTTCTCCGCCACCAGCCAGCGCGGCGGGAAGATCGCGAAATCGACGTTCGCCATCCCCGGCGCTTCGGTGGGCGCGGTCAGGACGGTGAAGATCGACGGATCGGGATGATCGAAGCTGACCGACCCGATCACGTTGAATTGCGCCATGTCGTATTTGTACGGTGCCAGATTGCCGTGCCACGCCACCACGTCGAGCGGCGAGCGGTCGAGCTCGATCGCCCAGAGCGCACCCATGAACTTCTGCACCACCTCGACCGGCTCGTCGCGATCCTCGAACCACGCGACCGGGGTGAGGAAGTCGCGCGGATTGGCGAGGCCATTCGAGCCAATCGGACCGAGATCGGGCAGCCGAAAGCCGCGCCATGATTCTCGCAGATGTAGCCCCGTGCCTCGGCCTGCCGCAGCGCCACCCGGAAGCGCACGCCGCGCGGGATAACCGCGATCTCCCCCGGCACGACGGCGAGCCGTCCCATCTCGGTTGCCAGCTGCAACCCGCCCATCCTCTGGTACCAGCAGGAACTCGCCGTCGGCGTTCCAGAACACGCGCTCCATCGAGCGGTTGGCGCGATAGACATGCACCGACACCCCTGTCCCCCCGCCGGTGTCCGCGTTGGCGACCAACGTGGTGAGCCCCGAGACGAAATCGGTCGGCGCATCTGGCATCGGCAGCGGATCCCAGCGCATCCGGTTGGGCGTCGGCGGCGCGAGCGGACCGCACAGCAACCCATTGTCGATGCGCCGGTACGGCGGATGTTCCACCGAAGGCCTGATGCGGTAGAGCCAGGTCCGGCGTGCCTCGGAGCGAGGCACGGTGAATGGCGTCCCCGAGAGCTGCTCGGCGTAGAGTCCGCGCGCGTTGCGCTGCGGGGAGTTCTGCCCCACCGGCAGCGCGCCCGCGACCGCTTCCGTCGCGTTCTCGTTGCCAAAGCCCGAGAGATAAGCGAACTCATCCTGGATCATGCCGTCCTCACTGGGAGCGAGAGGAAACCACGGAACCGCACGCGGCCGCCCCGCACAGGCGCGCCACTCAGCCGGAATTCGGGGAAGCGCTGGACGAAACGCCCGATCGCGATGCGCCCTTCCAGTCGCGCGAGTGTCATCCCGGCGCACTGATGCACGCCGAGCCCGAACGCGAGATGCCGGTTCGGCTCGCGCGCGAGATCCAGCCGGTCGGGTTCGGCGAACTGGGCCGGATCGCGATTGGCCGCGCCGATGCACAGCGTGACCGGCGTGCGGGGTGCGATGGGAACGCCGCCGATCTCCGTCGCGATCGTGCTGATGCGGTTGCCAAGCTGGTTCGAGCTGTCGAAGCGCAGAAATTCCTCGACCGCGGAACGGATCAGTTGCGGTTCCGCCAGCAGGCGAGCGCGCTGGTCCGGCCATTCGAGCAGCGCGTGCAGACCGTTGCCGATGAGATTGGTGGTCGTCTCATGCCCGGCATTGAGAATAAAAATGCAGTTCTGCAGCAGCTCTGTCTCGCTCAGCCGTTCGTCGCCCTCGCCCCGGATCAGTCGGGTGAGCACGTCCTGCGCCGGATCGCCAGGGTTCTTGCGCCGACCCGCGACCAGGTCACGCAGATAGTCCACGAACTCGGCGACCGCGATCTCGCCAGCAGCGAGCTGCGCGTCGGTCGGGTTCGGTTCCAGCGCCCCAAGGATCGCCAGCGACCAGCCGCGCAGCGGCGCCCGGTCGGCGTGCGGCACGTCGAGCAGGTTGCCGATCACCTCCACCGGGATCGCGGAGGCGAAGTCCGCGATCAGGTCGATTTCCGCCTTTGCCGCCGCTTCATCCAGCAACCGATCGACCAGGCGGACCAACAACGGCTCCATCGCCGCGATCGCGCGCACCGTCAGCGCACCCATCATCAGCCGGCGAACCCGCGTGTGCAGTGGCGGGTCGTTGAACACGAGGCTCGTCGTGTGGTGCTCAAAGAGCCGAGAGTTGGCGCCGTATTTCGGACGGAACTCCGTCTGCTTGTCCGAACTGAAAGCGCGCGCGTCGCGGTACACCGCCGCAACGTCTTCATAGCGCGTGAGGAACAGCGACCCATCCGGCATCCGGCGCACCGGATCGGCGTCGCGCAACGCATGATAGGTCGGATACGGGTCCGCGTAGAACCCGGCCGGCAACGCGGCGAGATCGAAGTTGCCGATCATTCCGGTGCCCCAGCCCGTGCGGCCGCGGCGATCACCTCGCGCACCACCGAGACATCGCCAATATGGTTGGCGAGCAGCAGGATGATCCTGGCATCCAGGCGGCGGGATGCATCCGGGCTAAGGTCGCGATGGGCCATGACCAGGGCCTCGAAGAGCCCGTCGGGGTCTGTCAATCTCGGTTCCGTGTGGATCATTCCATCATGTCTCCAACGCCAGCGCGCGTCGCCGGGCAGCGGCGACGGCGTCCGGGCGCGGGTGCCGCCAGCGCGCCGCGATGTGCTGGTCGGGACGCAGCAATATCGCCGTGCCGGGGCCGGCATCGTACCGCGCGGCCGCCAATCCGGTGTGATCCCACAACGCACCGGGGGAGGGCGTGTTGCTGATAAGCACCGGCCGCACCGGAAGCCGCATCAGCTCCGCCCACGGAAAATCGTCGGAGCCACCGAACATCACGAGGGTGAACCCCTGGCCGCCGAGATGGCGCAGCAACCAGTCATCCCGCCCGTCGGTCCGCACAGGCGCGTCGATCGCCACGGCCCCCGGAGCGCGGCTCGCTTGGGACCACTCGCCGTCGTCCGGCGTGTTCAGCGGACTGCCGGCCAGCAACGCAGGGCGGGACAGCCGCCCGGAATTCACCAGGGTGCGAGCGAACGGGTACGCTTCCGACAGCTCCAGCACGGCGTCGCGATAGGCGCGCGCGGCCTCGTCTTTCGGTGTGATGAACTCCGTGCTGCGCGTCGAGGCCTCGATGTTCTCGTCGCTGGCCGGAATGCGCTCGGCGTCGTAGCTGTCCAGCAGCGCCTCGCCGGCCGAGCCCGTCAGCATCGCGTGCAGCTTCCAGGCGAGATTGTCGGCATCCTGAACCCCTCCATTGCCGCCGCGCGCGCCGAACGGGCTGACCTGATGCGCGGCATCCCCTAGGAAGAAAATGCGCCCATGACGGAATTTCGCCATCCGCCGACACCGAAAGGTGTAGGCGCTGACCCACTCGATCTCGAAACGTGCCGCAGGCCCCAGCATCGCCGCGACCCTCGCGCGTACGCGTTCCGGCGCCTTCTCCACCTCAGGGTCCGCCTCCGGGCCGAGCTGGAAATCGATCCGCCAGACATTGTCGGGCTGCCGATGCAACAGCACCGAGCCGCTGGGATGAAAGGGGGGGTTGAACCAGAACCGGCGTTCGGCGGGTATATCCCGATCCATCACTACGTCGACGATCAGAAACCGGTCGTGGAACACCTGACCGCTGAATGACGATCCTAGCCCTTCGCCGATCGAGCTCCGCGCGCCGTCGCAGGCGAGCAGCCAATCCGCCCCGATCACCCGCGCGCCGTCCGGAGTGTCCACCGTCAGGACCACACCCTCGGTGCCGTTCCTCACGCCGCTCACCCGATGGCGCCAGCGAAGATCCACCAGTCCGGTCGCGCGGCAGGCCTCGATCAGCCACTCCTCCGCGTAGTATTGTTGCAGATTGACAAAGGCCGGGAAACAATGACCCGCCTCAGGCAGCAGATCGAACGAATATACCGCCCGGTCGTGAAAAAAGACCGTGCCGCGGTTCCACACGACTCCCTTCGCGAGGATGCGGGCGCCAAGGCCGAGCCGGTCGTAAATTTCAAGTGTGCGCTTCGCGAAGCAGATCGCGCGCGAACCCTGGCTGACCGTCTGATCCTCGTCGAGCAGCAGCACGCGCACGCCCCGTCGCGCCAGGTCCAGCGCCACGGTGAGGCCGACCAGACCACCGCCCACGACCGCGACGCCGTAGCGGCCCGAGGCGACGGGACCGTCATAGGTGAAGCGCGGATAGGCATATGTCGGCATGAGCTCAGCTCGTCACGATCGAAATCTCGGGATCGGCCATTTCACCCAAGCGTGAAACCATTCTCCGATGAATACCCGCCTTCCCCAGCTTAGACCATCGCTCGGGCGAGGGTAATGGCGGTGCGACATGCCGCGCGACGGCCGCTCATTGTTGTGCCAGAATGGCTGTCGTGACCCGGCGGACGGCGCCGGACCTTTGGGGGCTGTTGCGGATGAAACGAGCGAGGACGACTGGGCCGGCGCCGACGAAAGACGCGTTCCGGCTGGAGGAATTCCTGCCCTATCAGCTCTCAGTCACGGCGAGCCGGGTCTCCCGCCTGTTCGCCCATCAGTATTCCGAGGGGTTCGGCCTGACTGTCCCGGAATGGCGAGTGATCGCCGTGGTCGGGCGGTTCGAGGCGATCTCGCCGAGCCGGGTCAGCGAATGGACCGGCATGGACAAGGTAAAGGTCAGCCGGGCGGCCGCGACACTGGTTGCTCGCGGGCTGCTGCGCCAGACGCAGGATCCGGCCGACGGTCGCGCCCGGGTGCTGCGCATGACCCGCAAGGGACAGCGGGTATTCGAGGCGGTCGTGCCGCTCGCCCGCCAGCTGGAGGACGAGTTGACCCAGGGCCTGAGCCGCGCGGAGTGGACAGCGTTCCAGAAGACGTTGACCAAACTGCACGCCCACGCGGAACGGATTGCCGGCTCCGATACTGAAACGGAGCCCGACTGAGCGCTCAGCCGGAGATCGAAAACCCGCCATCCACCGGGATCGCCGCGCCGGTCACGAAGTCCGAGGCCGCGCTGGCGAGGAACACGGCGACGCCGGCCATGTCGTCCGGCACCCCCCAGCGGCCGGCCGGCGTCCGGTGCAGCACGCGATCATGCAGGCCGTCCACCTGCCGGCGGGCGGTCTGCGTCAGCTCGGTGTCGATCCAGCCGGGCAGCACGGCGTTGACCTGGATGTTGTCCGTCGCCCAGGCGGTGGCCAGCGCCCGCGTCATCTGCACGATGCCGCCCTTGCTCGCCGCGTAAGGGGTCGCGTAGGGCGCGCCGAACAGCGACATCATCGACCCGATGTTGATGATCTTGCCACCGCCGGCCTGCTTCATCGCCGGAAAGGCAGCCTGGGCGCACAGGAAGGCGCTGGTCAGGTTGGTGTCCATGACGCTGTGCCACTCGGCCTCGGTGAATGCCTCCGGACGCTTGCGGATCGAGGTGCCCGCGTTGTTCACGAGGATGTCGAGCCGGCCGAACTGGCGCACCGCCTGCTCGACGAGCGCCTGACAGGCGGCCTGCTTGGTCACGTCGGCGGAGGCGAACACGCCCGCCCCGCCGAGCTCAACTACTGCGTGCTTTGCCTTGGCCTCGTTGCGTCCGGCAAGCACGACCTTGGCGCCCGCCGCGGCAAATCCCTTCGCCATGCCGAGCCCGATGCCGCCATTGCCGCCAGTGACGATGGCCACCTTGCCGGTGAGATCGAACAGTTTCATGCCCGCGCCCTTTCTCAGTCACATGCCGTCAGACAAGCACGACAGCGCGCATCCTGCCACGGCCAGGTAAAACGATTGCAATCCGTTGTGGCCGCAACCGGGTTGCGCGCGATGGCGTTGCCCTTGCGGGTTGGGCGCAGCGCATCGGAGCGGACAGAATGGCCAAGACCGTCGGCGATTTCGTGTGGCAGCGGCTGCACCAGTGGGGGGTGAGGCGGGTCTTCGGCTACCCCGGCGATGGCATCAACGGCCTTGTCGGTGCGCTCGACCGGGCCGGCGACGCGTTCGATTTTGTCCAGGTTCGGCACGAGGAGATGGCCGCGTTCATGGCCTGCGCCCACGCCAAGTTCACCGGCGAGGTCGGTGTCTGCATGGCGACCTCGGGGCCGGGCGCGATCCATCTGCTGAATGGGCTTTATGACGCCAAGCTGGACCACATGCCGGTGCTGGCGATCGTCGGCCAGTCGGCGCGAGCGGCGATCGGTGGCCATTTCCAGCAGGAAGTGGATTTGCAGAACCTGTTCAAGGACGTCGCCAGCGCATTCGTGCAGACGGCGATGGTGCCGCAGCAGATGCGCGGGCTGATCGACGGGGCGATGCGGGTCGCCAAAGCCGAGCGCCGGGTCACATGCCTCATCATCCCGAACGATCTGCAAGACGTGGAGGCCGAGCAGCCGGCCCGCGCGCACGCCACCATTCATTCCGGCGTAGGATATGTTGCGGCCAGCGGCCTTCCCGACGACGCGACTTTGCGACAGGCCGCCGAGGTGCTGAACGCCGGCGAGAAGGTCGCCATGCTGGTCGGCGCCGGCGCGCTGCACGCCACGGACGAGGTGATCGCGGTCGCGGAGAAGCTCGGCTCGGGCATTGCCAAGGCCTTGCTGGGCAAGGCGGCGGTGCCGGACGATTTGCCCTATGTCACCGGCTCCATCGGGTTGCTCGGCACCAAGCCGAGCTGGGAAATGATGACGGGCTGCGACACCCTGCTGATGGTGGGCTCGGGCTTCCCCTATTCGGAGTTCCTGCCGAAAGAAGGCCAGGCGCGCGGCGTGCAGATCGACCTCGATCCGCGGATGCTCAGCCTGCGCTACCCGATGGAGGTCAACCTCGTCGGCGATAGCGCCAAAACCTTGCGAGCCCTGCTGCCGCTGTTGCGCCAGAAGAGCGACGCCTCATGGCGCAAGACCATCGAGAAGAACGTCACGGCGTGGTGGAAGGTGCTGGAGGAGCGGGCGATGACGGGGGCCGACCCGCTCAATCCGCAGCGGCTGTTCTGGGAGCTGTCGCCGCGCATCCCCGATCGCGCGATCCTGACCTGCGACTCCGGCTCGGCGGCGAACTGGTATGCCCGCGACCTCAAGATGCGCCGCGGAATGATGGCGTCCCTCTCCGGCGGACTGGCCACGATCGGGCCAGGCATGCCCTACGCGATCTCCGCCAAGTTCGCCTACCCCGACCGGCCGGTCATCGCGATGATCGGCGACGGCGCGGCCCAGATGAACGGAATGAACGAGCTCATCACCGTGTCGAAATACTGGAAGAAATGGTCGGATCCGCGTCTGATCGTGCTGATCCTCAACAACCGCGATCTGAACCAGGTGACATGGGAATTGCGCGTCGAATTCGGGCGACCCCAAGTTCGAGGCCTCGCAAAGCATTCCCGACGTGCCGTATCACCGTTACGCGGAGCTGCTGGGACTGAAGGGCATCTTCGTCGATGATCCCGACCGGGTCGGACACGCATGGGACGAGGCGCTGGCGGCCGACCGCCCGGTGGTGCTGGAAGCCTACACCGATCCCAACGTGCCGCCCTTGCCGCCGCACATCACCTTGAAGGATGCCAAGGGCTTCACGACCACCATCCTGAAGGGCGATCCGGAGGAAGGCAGCATGATCATGGGCACCGCCCGCGAGGTGCTCAGCTCGATCCTGCCGCACAGGTCGTGATAACAGCCAGGCGGGGTCGAGATGGCTGACGAAATCCCCGTCTCCGGCGTGGAGGCGCGCGCCTACACCGTTCCCACCGACGCGCCGGAGGCGGACGGCACCTTTGCCTGGGACAGCACGACGCTGGTGGTCGTGCATGTCCGGGGTGGCGGGCTGACCGGGCTAGGCTTCACCTACGCCGACGGCTGCATCACCCGGCTCATCGAGCGGCAGCTCGGCCAGGCGGTCCACGGCCGCAGCGCGATGGACGTGCCCGGATGCTGGCACGCGATGCAGCACCAGGTACGCAACATGGGCCGCGAGGGGCTGGCCGCGACGGCGATCTCGGCGGTCGACGTCGCCCTGTGGGATCTCAAGGCGAAGCTGCTGGACGTGCCGCTGTGCCGGCTGCTCGGCATGGCGCGCGAGCGGGTCACGATCTACGGCAGCGGCGGCTTCACCAGCTATTCGGACGCGCAAATCAGCGAGCAACTCGGCGGTTGGGTCGAACGCGAGGGATGCCGCTTCGTCAAGATGAAGATCGGCACCGAACCGGAACGGGATCCCCACCGCGTCGCGGTGGCGCGACAGGCGATCGGCGACGCCGCTCTGTTCGTGGACGCCAACGGCGCGCTTTCGTGCAAGCAGGCCCTGATGTTCGCGGATCGCTTCGCCGGGTTCGGCGTGCGGTGGTTCGAGGAGCCGGTCTCGAGCGACGATCTGGCGGGATTGCGCCATGTGCGCGACCGAGCGCCCGCCGGCATGGACATCGCGGCGGGCGAGTACGGCTACACGCCAGGCTATTTCCGCCGGATGCTGGACGCCGAGGCGGTGGACGTGCAGCAGGCCGACGCCTCCCGCTGCCTGGGGATCACCGGCTTCCTGCAGGCTGGCGCGCTATGCGAGGCGCACCACATCGACCTCTCCGGCCATTGCGCGCCGGCGCTGCACCTGCACGCCGCCTGCGCGGTGCCGCGCTTTCGCAACCTCGAATGGTTCCACGACCATGTGCGGATCGAGCACATGCTGTTCGACGGCGCACCGATCCCGCACGACGGCACGATCGCGCCCGATCTGACCCGGCCCGGCCTTGGCCTCACGTTCAAGGCGCAGGATGCGGAGCGCTTCGCCGCCTGACTTGGCCCGTTTCGTCATCGCGAGGAGCCCTTGCGACGAAGCGATCCATGCCGCCCGCGCGCGCCAACGGCGCGGCGTCAGTCCGGCCAGAGCGGCGGCGGCCAGGGGGGCAGGCCAGGCGGCCCGGCCGCGATGGCCGGGCGCCGCCGGGTGGTCACATCGGGCGGCCTCGCCTGCTGCGGTCGGGCCACGATGGGCTGCTCCGACCGGGGCCGCTTCGGCGGCAGGCGCAGCGGCTCGGGCAGCGGATCGGTGGTCAGCTTGCGCCACAGCGGCCGCAGCAATCGCCCCGCCTGCGGCGACGCTGCCAGCAGCGCCCGCATCTCCGGGATCGTCCACCAGCTCGCGCAGCGGGGCGACAAAATGCACCAGATAATACCGCAGCAGCACCGGCCCGGGCGGAATGCTGGGCGGCCGGCGCACCGTCCTCGGGCGGTCCGATACCGGCGTCCGCGCGGCGCCGCGGTTCGAGGCCGGGGCGAGCGTCCCGGCCTCGAAGCGCGCATGAAGCGCCGCGAGACGCCGCAGCGTGCCCGAGAGATAGTTCCACAGCGGCACCGCCATCGCCGCCAGCGTGGCCTCCCTGGGCCGGATGCCGTCGGCCATCGCCCGCTTCAGCCCCTCGATGAAGAGAGTGAAGCGGTGGATCACGCCGGTCGGGGGCGGGGCGTCGGGAGGCATGGGGAGAACATAGCGTTAGTTAGAAATAATGTCAATGATTGAGAGCGTGACCGCTTCAGCTTGGCTCATCTCCGTCATCGCGCAGCCGGCGCAGCCAGGCGTGGCGATTGCCACGCCGCCAAGTGGCGGCTCGCAATGACGCCGTTGGATGTGTGATTCACCGCGAAGCGATGACGCTCTAGGCGGCGCCGCGCTCCAGCTTGCCACCGCGCGCCTCGGCCAGATGGTCGAAGCGGCGACGATAGTTGCCGAGCCCCATCGTCTGCGAGCGCAGTTCGATGATGAAGTCGTGCATCTCCGCCTCGGGCACCAGCGCCTCGACGTCGTCCCAACCCGTCCAGCCGGGCCGTTCCGCATAGCCGAGAATCTGCCCGCGACGTCCGGTCAGCAGGCGCTGGGCGCGGGCGGTGAACTCGTTGGGCACGCTGACCGTCACGTGATGGATCGGCTCGAGCAGCACCGGATCGGCCTTCGCCAACCCCTCCGCCATCGCCATGCGCGTCGCCGACTTGAACGCCATGTCGGAGCTGTCGACCGAGTGGAACGTGCCGTCGACCAAGGTGACCGAGATATCCACCACCGGATAGCCGAACGGCCCCTTCTTGGCCGCGTCCTCGGCCGCCTCGCCGACGGCGGGGATGTATTGCCGAGGCACCGCGCCGCCCACGATCTTGTCGTGGAACTGGAACCCCTCGCCCCGCTCGCGCGGCGCGATGTCGATCTTGACGTCCGCGAACTGTCCATGCCCGCCGGTCTGACGTTTCAACCGCGCGTGCTGATGCACCGCGCGGCGGATCGTCTCCCGGCACGCGACCTGCGGCTTGGCGGTATTGAGCCTCAGATTGTAGGCCTTCGCCATATGCTCGATCGCCGCGTTGAGGTGCATCTCCCCCTGTCCGCGCAGGACGGTCTCGTTGGTGTCCTGATCGTGGTCCACGACGAGCGTGGCGTCCTCCTCGACCAGCTTCTGCAGCGCACCGGACAGCTTGACGTCGTCCTTGCGATCCGAGGTGGTGATCGCCATCGCGTACACCGGCTCCGGCGCTGCCGGGAACGCGAGCGCCTCCGCGGAGCCCGAGGGCGAGAGGGTCGCGCCGGACGCGACGCTCTCCAGGCGTCCGAGCGCCACAAGTTCGCCCATATGCGCTTCGGCCGACCTTCACCGGCCTCGCCGCCGGGCATACGGTAGATGCCGCCAAGCCGGGAACCCGCCAAAGTCACGCCGTCTTTCAGCTGGCCCCGCCAGATGCGCGCATAGGAGAGCTTGCCGGTGTGGCCGGCGTGGACGGTCTTGAACACCTGCGCGAGAGGTTCGCCCTCGGGGTCGATACCACGCCGCGCGGCGGTCTCGGACGCCTCCGGCGTATCGTGGCGCAGCGCCTTCCACAGCCGGCGCACGCCGTTGTCGTTCTCGGCCGAGCCGAGCAGCACCTCGACCACCGCGCCGGACACCTGGTCCTTGTGCAGCTGGCCGTAGATCTCCTGCGAACTCGGCGTCACGTCCTCGAGGATCTTCTCCAGCAGCGCGTCATCGTGATCCGCGAGCACTTCCAGCAGGGTAGTCAATGCTTCCTTCTCGCGTTCCTCCATATGGGAGGGCAGCTGGATCAGCTCCGATGGCTGGCCCTTGCGGTAGAGATACGCGCGCTCGCTCACCACATCGACATAGCCGGCCACCTTCTCGCCCTCGCGGATCGGCACCTGGCGCAACACGAGGGGGTACGTCGAGTACGCTTGCAGCGCCGAGAGCGTGTCGCGCACGCGGCCCTCGAGCGTGTCGATCTTGTTGACGAAGAGGATGTGCGGCACGCCCTCATCCGCCAGCGTCTTCAGCAGCGGCGCGACTGTGAGGGCGCGGGAGGCGGTCGGCTCGCAGACCACCACGGCCAGATCCACGACCGCGAGGGCGCAGCCCGCCTGATGGGCAAATTCGATCGAACCGGGACTATCGAGGATCGACCATTCATCCCCCATGAAACTGCAATGCCCGAGGCGAAGCTCGGTGCTCATCGCACGGTTGCGCGGATCACCGGATCGGCGAACGGGCGAGCCCGCGGCCGCCATCAGCGCCTCGAACAGGGTGGATTTGCCGCTGCCGTATGGCCCGACCAGGGCGATGGAACGCGGACGGTTGCCATTGGCTGACGCGCTTGCTGACATCAGGACGCCTCCGCTTGAGCCGGTTCCCGGCCTCGGTTGTGGCGGCGCCAATGATCCGATCGCAATCGGAGCGCCGGCCGTCAGACCGCGATCCTAGCCGAGATTTCCCGTCGGGCCAGTCAGAAGCGCGATGATGCCGGGCTTGTTTACGCCCGCCGAGCCGCTAGCCGCGGGAGGTTCGGGCGGTAGCGATCTCGCGACGGATCGCCAGCGCCAGATCGGCCGCCTGGAACGGCTTGCGCAAAACCGATACCGCGACGGGAAGCGCCAACTCATCGCTATGTCCAGTGACCAGCAGGATCGGCAATCCGGCATAGAGCTGGCGAATGTGGCCGGCGAGCTCCGCGCCGTTCATCATCGGCATGGCGAAGTCGAGCAAGACCGCATCGAAATGCGAATCGACGCGTTCGAGTGCTTCCACGCCGTTCCCGGCCAGCACGACCGATGCGCCTAGCTCCTGCAGGAGATCGGCGGTGATCTCGCGAACGTCCGGGTCGTCCTCCACGAGAAGGAGCGAAAGGCCGGCGAGCGAGCGCGGCCCGCTCTCATCGGCCGCATCGTCTGGCCTGGCATCCTCGGCGCGTGCCTGGGGAAGATAGACCGTCACGCTGGTGCCCACGCCGACATGGCTCGCGATACGAACGCCGCCGCCGAGCTGCTGTGCCACGCCGAGAACCTGCGGCAGACCGAGCCCGGAGCCCTTGCCCACCTCCTTGGTCGTGAAGAACGGCTCGAACGCGCGGGCGAGCACGTCCGCGGCCATGCCCGTCCCGACGTCGGCGACGGTCAAGGCCACGAAATTGCCGGGGGGCGGATCCTCCGGGCGGCTCGGGCGCACGATCGCCACATTCTCCGTACGGATCGTCAGCCTGCCGCCTTCCGGCATCGCGTCGCGCGCGTTGATCGCGAGATTGAGCACGACCAGTTCAAGCTGCGTTGGGTCGGCGAGCGCCCGCCGCAATTCGGGCGATGTCTCTAGGTCCACCTCGACCGTTCCGCCGAGGGTGCTGCGCAACAGCGTGGCCATCGACTGGACGAGCAGGTTGACGTCCACGGCTTGCGTCTGAAGCCGCTGCTTGCGCGCGAAGGCCAGCAGCTGGCCGGTCAGTTTCGCGCCGCGATCGGCCGCCCGCACGGCATTCTCGACCAGGCGCAGGACGCGAGGCTCCGTCACGCGACGTCCCAGGATTTCCAGATTGCCCAGGATCGCGGTCAGCAGGTTGTTGAAATCATGCGCGACCCCGCCGGTGAGCTGGCCGATCGCCTCCATGCGCTGCGCCCGGCGCAGCGCCTCCTCGGCCTCGAGGCGGACCGTCACGTCCTCGAACGCCGCGACGCCGAGCGCGATCTCTCCGGAGGCGTTACGCACCGGGGCGGCGCTGACCTCGAACGTCGCCAGCCGCCCCTCGCCCTGGTCAAAAACCTGCAGCTTGCGTTCTGTCACTACGCCATCCCGGATGGCGCGCACCAAGCGCGTACTCGGTTGCGGCAAGCGGCTCCCCTTCCGAGCCGATCGCGCCCATCCCGGCGAAATCCCGCCATTCCCGCACGCCCGACACGTCGCGCCCCATCATCTTCTGGGCGGCCGCGTTCTGAAACACCACCGCGCCGGTCCCGGTCGACACCAGTACGCCGAACGGCAACTGCTGAAGAATGGCCCCCAGCCGTGTTCGCTCCCCCGACAGCTCCCGGTTGGCCTCCTCGAGTTGGCGGGTGCGCTGCGCCACGCGCGCCTCCAGGCTCTCGTTGATCTGGCGCAAGGTGGCTTCCGCGCGCTTCGCCTCGGTCACGTCCCGCACGATGCCGAGGGCCCGCACCGGCCGACTGTTTGCGTCGAACAGCACGCGGCCATGCAGCGACAGCCAGCGCTCCTCGCCGTCGTCGTAGCGGCGGATTCGGAACTCGTTCTGATACTCGCCACCGCGTTCCGGATCGAAGGCACCCCGGTATTGTTCGGCCGTCCGCGGCTCGTCCTCGGGGTGGATCAGGCCGCCGAGCAGCTCGCGTGACGGCTCGATGTCCGGCGGCAACCCGAGCAGCTCACGCGCCGTCTCGGACCAGGTTCGGCGATCCGTCGCGAGGTCGTGGTCCCAGGTACCGAGCCTGGTCGCACTCACCGCCAGCCGCAACCGCTCCTCGTTTTGCTGCAACCGCTGCTCGGCGATCTTGCGGTCGGTGATGTCGAGCACCGTGCCAAGCAACCGCAGCGGCATCCGGTTCCTGTCGAAGATCGCCCGCCCGCTGGCGAGCAGCCATCGCTCGATCGAGTTTGTCAGTCCCACGACCCGGAACTCGCAATCGAACAGGCCGGCGCCGGATGGATCGACCGCCGCGCGGTATGCCGCAAGCACCCACCGCCGGTCGTCGGGATGCAGCGCCCGCTCGAACGTCGTGATCCCATCGATCGGCAGATCCGCCGATACGCCGCACATCGCACGGGTGCGCTGGTCCCAGAACAGCCGGTCCGTCGGGATCTCGTGGTCCCACAGGCCGAGACCGGTCGTGTCGAGGGCAAGCTGCAGCCGCTCCTCGCCGCGGCGCTGATCCGTGATATCGCGGAAACGCACGGCGATGGCGCGCTCCGGCAGGGGATAGAGCCGGAAATTGTACAGCCTGCCCGCGAACTCCATGTCGAAGCTGGAGACCGCCTGGTCGGCCATCACCCGCCGCAACTCGGATTCGGCACGGGTGCCGGCGAGCGAGATCGGCGAATCCCAGTGATTGCGTCCAAGCAGATCCCGCCGCGAAAGCCCGAGAGAGACCTCGGCCGCGGTGTTCACGAAGATGCAGGTCCACGCGCTGTCGAACGCCACGAAGCCGTCCGCCATATGCTCGAGCACGGCCGATGCGTCGAACCGCCCGACGGGCGCGATCTGGCTGCTGGACAGGTCCTCGCCCTTTCCCGCTCCGGCGGCACGCGTCAATGCGCGGAGGGCGGGCAAGCTGCGCCGCGCCACCGCCTCAGACGATCCAGGATTCCGCCCCCTCGTTGGTGAAATGCACGCCGGTCGCGGTGCCGCCCGCCTGATTGAGCGCGCGGACCACCGGCACGCGATGCTGCGGCGGCACGATGAACATCATGAAGCCCCCGCCGCCTGCGCCAGACACCTTTCCACCGGTCGCGCCGCTGCGCAGCGCCACCTCGTACAGCTGCTCGATCTGCTCGGTGCTGATCCCGCTCGCCGTGCGCTTCTTGGCGAGCCACGAACGGTTCAGGATCTCCGCCATTTTTGGCACCCGGCCGCGCAATAGCGCATCCTTCATCTCGATCGCGTCACGCTTGAGTTGATGCAGGCCGTCGAGCGTACTGCCGCCTGGCGCGGCCATCAGCCGCTGCTGCTCGGCGATGATCGCCTCGGAGCTGCGCGAGACACCGGTGAAGCAGATCACGATGGAAGTTTCGAGCTCGTTCAGCACGGGTGCGACGATGCGCAGAGGGTTCACGATCACCCGGTTGCCGGCGAAGAACTCGATGAAATTGGTCCCGCCGAACGTCGCCGCGTACTGGTCCTGCTTGCCTCCCGCTAGGCCAAGATCGACGCGCTCGATCTCGTAGGCGAGATGCGCCACGTCATACGGGCCGAGCGGCGCCTGAAGGAAGGTCGTGAACGCCTCAACCAGGGCGACCACCAGGGCCGAGGACGAGCCGAGCCCCGACCCGGCCGGGGCGTCGACGTATGAGGTGATGCGGATCGGCGGCAGCACGCCGTCGCCGTACTGTCGCACCATCCGGCGCGTCACCCCAGCGTGGAGTTTCAGGCTGGCCGCCGCGATCGCCTCGGCGTCCGCCGCGAAGTTCTCCTCCAGGCCCAAATCCGGAGCCACGAAATGCACTCGCCCATCCGGCGAGGGTTCGATGAAGGCATAGGCATAGCGGTCGATCGTGGTGTTCAGCACCGCGCCGCCGAAATCGTCGCAATAGGGCGCGAGATCGGTACCACCCCCGGCGAGGCCAAGCCGCAGCGGCACCCGGGCGCGAACGGTCGCAAGGTCGATCGCCGGCTTCTTCTCGATCAGCACGGTTCCCTCTCCGCTCGCGCTCTATGGTCGCAGGATCGGCCCCACGAAGGAAGCGAGATCACCGCCGGGGAACAGATGACCCGCAATGCCCGCCGCCCGCGCGGCCTCGACATCCCTGGGCTGATCCCCGACGAGCACGCAGAGCGCCGGGTCGAGTTCCCACTTCCGCATCAGGTCGAGGATCATGCCCGGCTCCGGCTTGCGCCAGTCGCTCGCTCGCCGATAGGCAGGCAACACGGCGTCCGCGTGGAACGGGCAGTAGCGGATGTCGTCGATCGTGCCGCCGTGACGACGGATCTCGTCCGTCATCCAGGCGTGCAGCGAATGCACCGCCGCCTCGTCGTAGTGGCCGCGCGCGACGCCCGATTGATTGGTCACGACGAACACGTGCCAGCCCGCCGCGGTCGCCATGCGGATCGCCTCGACGGCGCCCGGGATCCACTCGAAGCGCTCGCGCGTGCCGACCCAGCCGTGATCGACATTGATCACGCCGTCGCGATCCAGGAAGAGCGCCCGACGCCGCATCCGCGCGGGCAACTCGGCACGCGCGCGCTCGAGATCCTCCGGGATGCCGATGTCGCGGAAATAGCCCTCGGCCGGCAGCCCCCGGAGCGCGCCCTGCGCCGCCAGTCGCGGCATGACCTCCCGCTCCAGCGAGCATTGCGGCGAGAGGCTTTCCACCATGCGCCGGTCGAACAGGTAGATCCCGCCATTGATCAGCCCGGCGGTCCCAGGCGTTGGGCGCTCGTGGAACGCGGTGATCCGATCGCCGTCCAGATCCACGACGCCGTAGCGCGAGGCGTCCGGCATCCGTCGCAGCACGACCCGACCCAGCACGTTCTCCCCGTCCGCCGCCGAGGCGGCGAGCAGGCGCGCCAGGTTGCAGTCGAACAGCGAGTCCCCGTTGCACAGCAGGAAGCGGTCGTCCAGTTGCTCCCGCGCGTAAAACACGGCCCCGCCGGTGCCCGCGCGCAGCGGCTCAACAGAGAGCGTGATGCGCGCATCCGTCGGCAGCAGGGCGGCGATCGCGTGCAGGTTCTCCTCGATCCGCGCCGATAGATGTCCGGTCAGCAGCAGGAACTCGCAGACGCCGAAGCGGACGAACTCGCGCAGCAGCCAAGCGAGGAACGGGCGGTCTCCGCAGGGCAGGATCGGCTTGGGCGTATCCATCGTGATCGCACCGAGCCGGGTGCCGAGCCCGCCGACCAGCACGGCGCATTGCCGCACGGTGGCTTGTGGCATCCCGCTCAGCCCGCGTCAGGCGGCGGACAGAGGGCGCGCTCCACCAGCGCGCAGATCACGTGGGCGGCGATGATGTGGATCTGCTGGATGATCGCGGTTCTGTCCGAGGGCGCGGCCAGCAGCAGGTCGGTCGTCACGCGCATTCGGCCGCCGCTGGCGCCGGTAAAGCCCAGCGTCACCAGGCCGCGCCCCCGCGCAGCGTCCAGCGCACGGAGCACGTTGGGCGAGTTGCCGGAGGTCGAGATGGCGAGGAGCACGTCGCCCGGCTGGCCGAGACCGAGCACCTGGCGCTCGAACACGTGCTCGTATCCATAGTCGTTCGCCGTGGCGGTGATCGACGACGTGTCGGTCGTGAGGGCGATCGCCGGAAGCGGCGCCCGATCGTACATGAGGCGCGAGATGAACTCGCCCGCGATGTGCTGCGCGTCGGCCGCGCTGCCGCCATTGCCCGCGATCAAGAGCTTCCGCCCGTCGCGCATCGCCCCCGCGATGGCGGCCGACATGGCGAACATAAGATCCTGCGCCCCGGTATCCGTGGCGAAGCCGGCGACCGAGTTCACGGTCTCGGACAGATAGTCGGCGACAAAGCGCCGGTCCGTGGCGCAATCAACTGGCGAAATCAAGCTGCACTCCTCGTTGGTAGCACGCACGCCCTTGGCACTCGCGCGCGGGGCGCGCACGTATACTCCGACGCCGCCGAAGCCCGCAATTGACGGCCCATCAGTCCAGCAGTCCCGCGAATCCGCTGGCGACGAGCGCGTGGTATGTCTCCGCCAAGATTTCAGGCCGCCGGCTGTCGCGGACCCGGCCAAGCGCCGCGACCTGCGCCTCGTACCGCCCCTGGTCCATATCGGCCATGACGGTGTCGATGGCCTGGCGTAACCCGCTCTCGCCGTCGCCGGCGAAGCCGATCTCGCCGAACCGCTCGAACAGGTGCCTGACCAGCGGCACGCCGGTGGCGATCACCGGCTTGAGCCATGTGATCGCATCGATCAGCGCGCCGCTGGCCGAGAGGTCGTAATAGCCCTCGCGGAACGGTAGCAGCACGTAGTGCATCGTGGCCAGGCGAGCGACGAATTCGGCGCGTGACAGGTGCTCCGTGGTCGGCGGATCGGCCAGCACGCCGAGCGTCCCGAGATCCGTCCCGGGCACCGCCCGGCCGACCAGATGGAACGCGATCCGCTCGCCGTGCCGCGCCTTGAGGTCGCGTGCGAGAGCCAGAAACACGTCGAACCCCTTGGCATGCGTCGCCTGACCGACGAAGCCGATGCGCAGCGGCAGTCCGATTTTCGCGGTGCTCTGGTCCGGCAACTCCGCGAGGTTGACGGGCAGCGGTAGGTACGTCGGTCCGCGCCGCCGCAGCGGGCGCGATCCGCGCCAGTGCATCCTTGATCGGCTGCTCGAGCACGAGGAAGCGAAGCTGGGACGTACTCTTCGCGATCGGGGCGGGCAACGATAGCGCCGAGGCCAGGTCGAAGCGCCGGGTCAGCGGGTTGCGCGGCCGCCAGCCGGTCACTTCGTTCAGATTGCCATGCAGTCCAACCTGCACTCCGAGACGGCGGCGCCCCAGCCGGGCGAGCAGCGCGGCGGCGAAGATCGCCGTGGGCGTCGCGGAAATCAGCATCAAGAGGCAGCCCTCGTCCGGCGGGACCTCGCGCAGCGCGGTCCGGAGCGTGGCGAATTCCTGTCGGAACCGCCGCCCGGACACAACATGCGTCTTGCCGCGGAACAGGGGCGAGACCGGAACCGGCCGGAGATGGATATTGGCATGTTCGGTCAGGGCCGGATCGCGTCGCAACTCGGCGATGTGCGACGCGTCGGCTAGAACTCGGATTTCCTGCTGCGGAAAGGCCTGCGCGATGACCTGGATGGTGGCGCTGTTGCCGGGCGCGTGGATCGTGCCGGTCCACGTCATCTCGCAGACCAGGATCACTGCGGGGTTCCCGAATGAGCTCGGACCAGGATCGCGCCGGCTACCCCGCTTTCGCGTCGAGGTTCCGCGCCGGCGGCCAGCACGCGCCGGAACAGGGCAATTTGGCCCTGCGTCGTCGCGTCCCAGCTGAATCGCTCGGCATAGGCGCGGGTGGCCGCGCGATCGCGGGATCCCGCGAACAGGGCCCGCACGCCGGCGGCGATCCCGTCCGGGCTGTTCTCAGGGGCGATCACGCCCGCCTCAGGGCTTTGCACGACCTCGGGATTGCCGGGGATCGGACTGGCGACCACCGGCGTCCCGCACGCCATCGCCTCCAAAAGCACATTGGCCCAACCCTCCCGACTGGACGCCAGCACGAGCGCGTCGGCCGCCGAATAGAACAGCGCCAGCTCCGCGTGAGGCCGGGAGCCGAGCAGGCGCACGCGTCCGCCCAATTCGCGCTTGGCGATGAGGCCCTCCAGCCGCCCGCGCTCAGGCCCCTCGCCCAGGATCAGCAGCTCATGATCCGGCAGCAGGCGCATCGCCTCGATCACCCGGTGATGGCCTTTCCGTTCGACCAGCAGACCAACGGAGATCAACGTCGGCCGGGTAAGTCCGAGCGTGCTGCGCGCCGCGGCCCGGTCCGCCGGGCGGAACAGCGCGGTGTCGACGCCATTGCGCAGCACCTCCACGGCCTCCGGCGCCGCGCCAAGGCCGACGAGCGCCGCCTTGAGCGCCGCGCTCACCGCGATCATACCGTCCGCGTCGTTGATGGCCTGGCGCAGCAGCTTTCGGGGCACCGCATGGTTCGGCAACTGCGTCACATCTGAACCACGCGCTGTCACGACCACCGGCAGGTGGAAGCGCCGCCCAAGCCAGACCGCGGCCACGCCGTCGGGGTAGAAGTAGTGCGCGTCGATCAGGTCGAACCCGCGCCCCTCCGCGAGCAATCGACGCAAAGCCCGCGCGCTGGCCTGATACAGCAACCAAGGCGCGAGCGACATGCCGACTTTGGGAATGACGGGAAAGCGAGGATGGTGCACGGCCAGTCCGGCGCGCGTCTCGAACGCCGGTACCTTGGCGTGGCGGCCCCAGTCGCCGAACCGGGGGTTGGCACTCGGAAAGAACGGGACAGGGGCCAGCACGGTGCTCTCGGCCTGACCGCTCTCAAGCAGATTGCGAAGTCGGTTCTCGACGAAGATGCCGTGGTTCGGCCGCTCCCGATTGGGGAACAGCGTCGTGTAGGTCAGCAGGCGCAGAGGCGTCATCTCATTCCTGCCTGCGCCCCGGTGCCCGGCGCTGCCATTGTCCCGGCTTGATGGGCCCCGGCTTGATCGGCCCCGGCTTGATGGGCCCCGGATCGGTGGGCCCCGGATCGGTGGTGGGCGGGCGCTCCATCCAGCGGGCGTCGAACGGCCAGAATTGCTTGGTGGGCTTGCTGAAATCCCGCAGCGACCAGAGCACGACCCAAAAGAAGCCGACGCAAGCCATCAGGAACCAGATGCTATCCATTGATGCTCGTCCCGGCAGAGGGCCGGCCTGGCGCGGCAGTCCGGCCCGGGCTCTGTCCGCCGGGGGCCGTCCCCCCGCGTATCCTCCAGCCGGGAAGTCGCGCACCAGTGATCTGCGCCGTTTGGACCGGCGCGCCAGCCAAGGGCAGACCGGGAAGCGGCATTCCGGGGAGCGGGTTCGGCCGCCAGGCAGGGCCGGTTGACCGCACCGCCCCGGTGTTCCGGACCGTCTGTCGCACAAGCATCCTCGTGGCCGAGATCACCACCAGGAACGTGAAGTAGAAATCCCAGTAGCCAAGGGAAAGGAATGTCCCGGCCACCAGGAATGCGACGATCGATACCTGCGCCATCCGCGCCAAGTCCCGGCACCATTGCAGTTCCGGGATGGCCTTGCTCTCGCGCAGGATACCAAATGTGTTCAGGACAGCCACGCCGGTGATCGCGAGCCAGACCAGGAATGTCGGGAAGCCATGCTCTCCCAGCGTCTCGAACCAGATGCTGTGCACGGCGCGCGGCAAGGTTCCCGGCGCATAGGTGTCCATCACCGACTGGGTGTACGGACCGAGGAACCCCACGCCCGTCAACGGCCGGCCGACGGCCATGTTCCAGGCCGCGTGCCACATGGCCAGGCGCGACTGACCGGACAGCGTCTGATCAGCGTCCTGCAGCGTCGCCATCCGGTCGATCCAGGCCTGCGGCATCACGCTTACCGCCGCGATCACCGCGACGACGATCACGACCCCGGTGACGATCTTGTTCGAACTCCGCAGCCACAGAACGAAGGAAACGGCGGCGAGACCCACCAGCGCGCCCCGGGAATAGCTGCCGAGGATGGAAAAGAGCGTCAGCACCATGCCGAGCAGGAGCGCGATCCGGACGATCCGATGAGCGGATTGCAGCCGCAGATAATTCATTATCGGCAGCGTCACCAAGAGGCCGGCGGCAAGATGGTTATTGTCCTCGATCATGCTCGACGGCGGGCCCAGGACCCGCGCGCCGCCTCCGGTGAGCAAGGTGAAGCCGCCACCTTTCACGCCGTAATATCCGAGGGAGATCACCATGATCCAAAGCAGCGCGTGAATGCGATAGCGATCGGTGAGCAACGCCGCCGTCACCAGCAGGAAGAAGAAGACCTTGCTCACCGCCTGCCATTTTCCCTCGACAATATCGCTCGGCGCGAGGGCGACCAGCGAAGTCAGCGAGATGCAGATGATGAACAGCAGAATTAGCAGGGTGGTGGCGTTGACCGGCAGTCGCTTGGGATCCTGCGCCATGACACAGCCGATCAAGGTCATCAACGCAGTCACGTAGACCCAGGGCAGACTGCCGGCGAACCCCCAGGTAAATCGATGCAGGTTGGAGAACGAGATGAAACTGAAGATCAGCACGCCAACAAAAGGCCGCACCAGCACGATCGGCAGCAGCGCCAGCATCTCGCAGAAGAACAGCAGGGAGCGCATGTGCCACCTTCCTCGGAATTCGGTTCAGCCGGTCAGCGGCGCGGGGAACGCAGGGGAGCAGGTCGTCAGGGGCCGCCTTCGCCGGCCGGGGCCCTGTCAGCTTTTCGAGAGCTCGTCCAGCAGCTTCTGCGCGTTGGGCTTCTCGTCGAAGTTCGCTTTCCCTTCCATCATGGCGGTTAGCAGCTTGCGTGCCTCCTCGTGCTTGCCCGTCTCGTTGAGTGCGGCGGCGAGGTGATATCTGATGTCGAGGTTCCCGGCCAATTGTGAGCTGGCCTGCCGCAGCAGCGGCAGCGCCGTCGCCGCGGCCCCCTGCTTGACCAGGATCCAGCCAAGCGTGTCTGCCGTCTGACCGCTGGGATACAGGATGTAGGCTTCCTGTGCGAGATCCCGTGCCCGCTTGTCACCCCGCTGCTGATAGATCCAGGCAAGATTGTTGAGCGAGATCGGATCGCGCGGCTTCTTGTCCAGGATGCCCTTGAGAAGCGCCTCGGCCTGGTCGTAGTGGCCCGATTTGATCTCGAGCCCCGCCAGCGCTTCGGCGGCGCCAAGGTCGCTGGGGTTCTTCGCGAGCCAGTCGCTCAGCGTCTGTCGGGCTTGGTCCGGATGGTCACCCGCGAGCTGCGCCGTGGTCAGCCGCATGGCCAAATAGGTTGACGGCGCCTGCTTCAATTGTGCGGCAAATTCTTTCGCGGCATCGTCGAACCGACGTGCGGACATGTACACGTCGCCTTTCAGGCCGCGAGCGGCCGGCGAGTTGGCGATCTGACTGCGCAGCCGATCAGCGGTCGCAAGGGCTTTCTCCAGCCCACCGGCCTTGTTGTCGATCGCGATGTAGTCGTCGAGAAGCTGGAAGTTCTCCGGCGAGTTGCGCAGCCCCTCCTGGACGACGTTGCGAGCGGCCTCCAGCTCGTTCCCCTGAACCAGGAGCGCGACGAGACGCTGTCGCGTGTCGAGCGATTTTGGGTCGATCGCCAGCGCCTGCATGTAGCTGTCGCGAGCCTCGGCCGTCTGCCCGAGCGACGCACGGGCACGCGCCTGCGCACCAAGCAAGACGGGGCTCCCACTGAGCCGCGTCGGATCTTCGGCGAGCAGCGCGAGTGCCTTCTTGCCATCCCCGGTCCGGGTGTAGAGGTCCGCCAGGGCGACCGTGAGGCGCAAGTCCGCGGGCACCGCCGCCCTCGCTCGCTCCAGCGCGGCCGCCGCGTCCGCGGTCTTGCCCTCCGACGCCAGCGTCGCGACGACCATGCTCAGGGCCGGCTCGCTGGCCGGGTTCTTGGCCAAGACGTCATCGAGGATCTTCAGCGCATCATCCGGACGGCCCTGCATCGCGGCAATCCGCGCCAGGCTGACCTTGGCCGGTGTGAAATCCGGGGCGGTCTCGGTGATCTTGGTGAACTGCGCCTTGGCACCGTCGATATCGAGCTGCGCCAGCTTCAGCAATCCCTCGAGGTTTTGCACGACCGGCGTATCGCCCTGCACCTGGCGTATCTTGGTGATCGCCGCCGCGGCGCGGTTCAGGTCGCCGGTCGCCATCTCGGCAAAAAACAGGGCGGCGCCGATCGACGGCTGCTTGGGCGCGATTTCCAGGGCCTTCTCGAGATCGCCGACGGCGGCGTTGGGATCGCCCATCGCAAGCCGGCTCGCCGCCAGACGGCCGCGCATCTGGGGATCGTCCGGCGCCAGGGCGGCAGCCTTCTCGAACGCCCGTGTCGCCTCTTCCTGATGGCCGGAAGCGGAATACGCTCGCCCGAGCAGGTCGAACGTCGCAGCATCCGCGACGCCGGCCGCGGCGGGCTTGGCGAGCACTTCGATCACCTTGTCTGGCCGCTGCCGCTGCATCTCGATCCCGGCCAGCAGCTTGAGGCCGGCCAGATCGTCGGGCACGCGCGTCGTGTAGCGTTGCGCCGCGCCTTCTGCCTGCTCCCATTCCCCAAGTTGCGCCTTCACGAATGCCTGCAGGAAGTATGCGCGGGGCAGGCCCGGCATCGCGCCCGCGATCTTCTGCAGCGTCACGTCGGCCGCCTTGAAATCCTTTCGGCGCGATTCGAGCAACGCTTGCAGGAGGAGTGCGCGGGGATTGTTTGGCAATGCGGTGAATACGGCGGCCAGGTCCGCCTTGGCCTTGTCATCCTTCCCGGACGCTATCAGCAAGGTCGCCCGCTCCAATCGGCCGTCCGGGAAGCCCGGCGCCACGGCAACCAGCTCATCGGCCGCGGCGAGTGCCCCCGGCAGGTCTCCCTTCCGATGCAGCAGTTGCGCCTTCTCGAGCAGCACCTCCGGGTTCTTCGGTTGCAGGGACAGCGCCCGCTCCATCTTGGCCTGGGCCGTATTCAGATCCCCTTTCGCCATCGCCAGTCGGAACTGCGCGGAGAGCGGCTCCAGCGCTTCCGGCGCAAGGCGCTCCGCCTCGGCGAAGGAATTGGCTGCCGCGGCAACGTCGTGCAGCGCCGCCTGCGCGTAACCCCGAGCCACCAGCACCTGCCCGTCCAGTGCCGCGTCCTTGTTGCCCACCGCGAAATCACGCAGCAGATCCTGGTATTTGCCTTGCACCATGTAGGCCTGCGCAAGCACCGGAACGACCTTGTGCTTGTCGTAGCCGCGGTCCCGGGCGGCCTCCGCCTCCCTCTCGGCCGCAACGGGGTCGCCGAGCTGGAGGCTGACCCGCGCAAGCTGGAAGTGCGCCTCCGCGTTCTGCGGGTCTTCCTTCACGGCGTTGCGCAGCTGGATCTGGGCGGTCTTGAGATCGCCCTTCTGCAGCGCCTGGCGCGCATCGTTCAAGTAGTCTCGCGCATCGGCCAAGGCGGGCCAGAGTAAGGCCCACGCCCCGACAAGAGCCCAACCCAGATGTTTGTTCCGCATGGCGTGGCTCACTCCATATCCAGCTTCGACGCGACCGCCGCTTCGGGGGCAGAGGAATCGAAGCCCCTGGTCGGCTCGACCTCGATCCCATGCAATTCCATCAATCCGTACAGGGTCGGGCGGCTAACCCCAAGCAGCCTGGCGGCCGTCGACAGCGTGCCGTTGCTGCGGGCCAGCGCGATCTGGATCACCTCCCGCTCGGCGCGGGTGCGCGCGGATCGGAGATCCAGCCCAATGCCATCGTCCTGCGCCGGCTCGAGCTCGAGATCCGCGGCATCGAGCAGTTTGCCTTCCGCCATGATCACCGCCCGCTTCATTCGGTTCTCCAGTTCCCGCACGTTGCCCGGCCACGCGTGGCTGGTGATCGCCGCGACGGCCCGGTCCGTGAAGCCCTTCATGGTGCGGCCGAATTCGCGGCTGTATCGGCTGAAGAAATAGTTGGCGAGCAACATCACGTCACCGCCGCGCTGGCGCAGCGGGGGGATCCGCACGGTCACCGAATTCATCCGGTAGAACAGGTCGTTGCGAAATGCCCCGGACTGCACCCGCTCTTCCAGGCCAACATTGGTCGCGGAGACGATCCGCACATCGACCTGGATGCGTTGCCGGCCGCCGATCCGCTCGATCACCTGATCCTGCAGGAAGCGCAGCAGCTTGACCTGCAGCGGATGCGGCAGATCGCCGATCTCATCGAGGAACAGCGTACCTTTGTTGGCACTCTCGATCTTGCCGATGGTCTGCTTCACCGCGCCGGTGAATGCGCCACGTTCATGACCGAACAGCTCGCTTTCGAGCAGGTTCTCGGGAATGGCACCACAATTGATCGCCACGAACGGCTGCTTCGCCCGCGGCCCCAATCCGTGCAGGGCATGTGCCAGGGCCTCCTTGCCCGTGCCGCTTTCGCCCAGCAGAAGGACGGGAACGTTCGCCGCCGCCAACTTCTCGATATCGCGGCAGACCTTCAGCATGGAGTCGTTCGCCGTGATGATCCGCTCGATCGGCGAGTGCTGCGGCACCGCCGCTAGGCGCTTATTCTCCTCTTCCAACCGCCGGAGCCGGAGCGCACGATCAACGATCGTGCGCAACACTTGGATTTCGGTGGGCTTTTCGCAGAAATCGTAAGCCCCGATGGAGACGGCCCTAAGCGCGTTCGGCCGCTCGCCATTTCCCGTGACGACGATCGCCTTGATGTCCGGGACGACGCGCTGGACCTGCTCGAGCGTCGCGAAACCCTCGCTCACTCCGTCCGCGTCGGGCGGCAGGCCGAGGTCGATCAGCGCGACGTCGGGAGCCTCCTTCTGGGCGACGGTTAGCGCCTGCTGTCGGTTGTGGGTGATAAATAGCTCGTACTCGGGAAAGGCCCAACGGGTACTGGGACGCGATGCCTTCGTCGTCTTCCACGATGAGCAGTTTTGGCTTGGCCATGACAACAACACTCACTTACACCGAGACCGGCGAGGGCTCTTCAACGGCAACCGCCACCGATGGTAGCAGAAGGCGCATGGTTGTGCCTACATCTCGGCGACTGATCACCAGGAGATCGCCACCGATCTCCCGAAGCAACTCCCGTGCCTGATATGCGCCGATCCCGTGACCGCCGCGCTTGGTCGAGGCGAACGGCAGGAACAGCGTGTCTCGAATGAATTCGGGCGACATTCCCGCCCCGCAGTCAATGACGTCGATCGTTACGCTCAAGTGGATCATGCCGGATGGTCACGGACACCGGCCCCCGCCCCGCCGCGGCCTCGACCGCATTGTCGAGCAGATGCGTCACGACGGCATCGAACGATCCGGGCTCCATCACCACATTGGCGGTTCGCCCGTCGTGACGCAACGCAACTTCCGTCCGGCGCACCCGGGAACAGGTGGCGACAAGATTGGTCAGGCGATCGACGGGAACCGTGAGCGACGCGTCGACGCCATGATCGCGTGCCTGGAGCCGGGTCAGCAGCGCCGTGATCTTGGCGACCGACGCCCGAACCGTCTTGAGCATGTCTCGCTGGAAATCCGGGTTGTCCGCATGGATTTCCGCGTTCGACAGAAGCATCGAAAGCTGGCTCGACACATTCTTGATGTCATGCACCACGAAGGCGAAGCGCCTGCTGTACTCGTGCAGCTCGCGCGTTTCCGCCAGGACCTGCTTGGCGCGCTGCTCGGCGACGTGGCTGGCCACCTCCCGCCCGACGATCCGCAGAAGGTCATATACTTCGCGGTCCAACTTGAAGCTGGCCCGCGAGTTGGTAACCAGGACGAAGCCGATCAGCTGGCCGAGATGATTGAGCGGAACCGCGAGCCAAAGATTCGTCACATCCCCGGCCCAATCGGGCCGGTCAGCGGCGCGGTTGAGCTCGACGATCCAGTTGCCCTCACGGAACGCGGCGATCAAGGGGTCTCCGAGCGGGACCGGCATGGTGGCCGCTGGAATGTTCCAGGAGCCCGCCCACCGGAATGCGGTATCCCGGGAATCACGCACGAACAGCGCCCCCCCGGGGCTGTCGACCACCTCGGCGACGGCCCGGATCGCCCGGCTCTGCAGACCGACATAGCTCTCCGGTGAAGACAGGATCTCGATGCAGCGCATCCACTCGCGTCGATAGTCGTAGCGGAGGCTGAAGAAATGCTCGACTACGAGTGTCCGCAGCCTGGATCGGGCCGAGCCCGACGTCAGCAAGACCGCGACCGTGACAAGCCCGCCAAAAATGATGCTGGTCTCGGCAACCACACCCCACTCGGCGCCGCTCTCCCGGAGCACCTGCCCGGCGGCGGCCAACGCCAGCAGGAACACCCCGCTGGCGACCAGGCTCGCACTGTGGAACACCACGGTCCGCGACACGTGGATGTCGATCTTCCAATTGCGGTTCCGAGCGGCGGCGACCGCGATGAGCGGCGCCACCATCGCGGTGACGCTGGCGCGGCCCTCGAACAGCAGGGCGGAGACCCGCCGGAACAACAAGGCGTCCGAATACAGGACGAGATCGTACAGGAACAAGCCTCCGAGCGCGATGCAGATCAGGTTGATGTGCCAGCGAGTGTCCTCGCGGGTGTTGAAATAGAGGTTCTCGATTAACAGGAGGTTGCAGACAGCCAGTCCGAGCCTGGCCACGATCTCGACCGACCAGAGGCTCGCACCGTAATGCCCGGCAAGAGCATCGAACAGCGGCGCGGCGCCGATCAGGACCGCCGCGGCCAAGCCGATATTGGCAATCGTCTGGCCGATCTGCCGCTGTGGCGATACCGTCCGCCGGTAGAGGTGCAAAATGAAACAGTACCACGCCACCGAACGTGCGATCTCGAGCCAGCCGGCCAATCCGTCCAGCGGTTCGGACCATTGCAGGGCAATGGCGGTTGCCCACGCGAACGTCACCAGGCTCGCGCCGGCCAACATCAGCCCTGTCCGGCTGAGCCGTGCCCGGATCAGGATGAGGGCCACCAGCGCGGCATAGATCGCCGCGCATGCCGCATAGAGCATAGCGATAGCCGGCAATTCCGCGATCATCCCCAGCCACCCGAGGTCGACCTGTCGGTCAGCCCGGTCGTTCTCGGCGCCCGCACGCGTCCGTATGCGGGCGCCCGCAGCGGGCTACCGCGCGCCTTCCTGGAACAGGATGACACGGACGGTGGATATCAGAATGAGGAGATCGAGGAAAAGACTGCGGTTCTTCACGTAATAAAGGTCGTACGACAGCTTCTGCCTGGCGTCCTCGACCGAGGCTCCGTAGGGGAAGTTCACCTGGGCCCAGCCAGTGATCCCCGGCTTCACGTAGGTACGGTCGTGATATAGTGGTATGTCGCGTGCCAGCTCCTCGACGAAATGCGGCCGCTCCGGTCGCGGCCCGATGAAACTCATCTCGCCGCGCAGCACGTTGAGGAGTTGTGGCAGCTCGTCGATCCTGGTCGAGCGGATGAACGCACCGATCCGGGTGACGCGCGTATCGTTCTGCGACGCCCAGCGTGGCTTGCCCTCCGCCTCCGCGTCGGTCCTCATGCTGCGGAACTTCAGCAGCGTGAAGACCTGGCCATGCAGACCGATCCGCTCCTGGCGGTAGAACGCGGGGCCTGGGCTGTCCAGCTTGATCAAGGCGGCGACGACGAGCATCAACGGCAGAGTGGCGATGACAAAGGCGATGCTGATCACGAGGTCGGCTCCGCGCCGGATCGCGTTGGCCAGCGGGCCGGAGGAGAACCCGTCGGCGAATAACAGCCAGTTCTGATCAGTGTTGGCCAGGTCGATCCGGCCAAGTTGCTGCTCCCAGAACGTGACATCGTCGAAAACCTGCGTTCCCTTGAGTTTGCATGCCAGGAGCTGGTCGACCGGCAACTCGCCCTGCGTCTCCGTGGCGATGACGAACGCCCAAACCTTGGCCCGTTGGGCCAGCCCCGCGACCGCCTCCGGCCGCGCCGGATCGAACGTGTCGGCGAGCTCGAACAGACGCCCGCGCTGTGCGCGGATCACGGCACCCAGCCGGGACGCTCGCCCGCCATTCCCCAGCACAACCACCGGACGGACGAACAGTTTGTGGCGAACCGCGATCGCGAACACCCATCGGCTGATCACCAGGCAACCGGCCCATGCCAGCAGCACCTTCATGATCCACAGAAGATAATAATGGCTTAACCGGATCTGCAGGGTCTCGCTGATCAGCAGGATCACGGGAAAGGCAAGCGCGCCCGCGACCGCGGCATACAGAAGCAGGTGACGACGCTGCAAGCAAAGCTCCGGCCGATACAGGCCGATGGTGATGGAACTCGCGCCGATGGTAAATGCGAGCACCGCGGCAAGATTGACACTTTCGGGACGGATCGAGAGGAAGGATACAGAGCCGAGGGTCGGCACTTCCGGCATCGCCGCCGAGACCAGCATCGCGTAAATGACGATGAACGACAGCAACAGCTCGACGAGGCACAGAAGGACCATCTCTAGTGACAGGTAGCGTCCGAGGGACCTAGCCACCATTGCCTCCCTGGTCCGGAACGGACCGCCGATCATGTCCAACAACGATACGCCACACGCGGAACGACGGACGCCTGTGACGCGCCGCTATCCAAGGTCTCGTCGGGCGACCGGCCCCCGAGAGATGGAGCGGGGACGAACCGCCTCGATCCGCCCCATAACCTCGCCTCCTCAGAGCCAATTGTCTACATTCCATGAAGATCGTCAAGAAATGTTTACACTTGATTCTAACCTCGGGTTGCGGAAGGATGCGCCCGAGGGTGCGGCGAGGCAAGCCTGTTTTCGCTTGGGCCAAACGTGACGTTGTTCTGGGCGGTGCGAAAATTCTGGGCGGTGCAAAAAATTGATCTTGGGCTGCAATGATGCTAGGAATTGCATCGTGTCAGAAATTGATCGGCTGCCCGACAAGTGCCAGCGAATCGGGCACATACAGGCGCGTGGCGCCGGGGCAGAGCATCGCCGCTATCGCACGAAGGTGGTGGCTCGACCTCCGGCCTTCCCGGTTCGGATGAGCACTTCTCCGGGCTCTGACAGTTTCTGGCTCTGACAGTTTGGGGTACACCGTGAACGGCAGATTTCGCGCCATTTTGATGACGATGTTCTGTGGAATGGCGCTGGTCGCGTCCGGCTGCGCCACGCAAAACCCCTCCCAGGTCGCCAATCCGCCCGGTGCCGTCCCGGACAACGCGGCCTACGTGGTGGGAGCGGGAGACTCGCTCAGCGTGTTCGTGTACCGCTCGCCGGAATTGAGCGTCCCGGATCTGCCCGTGCGTCCGGACGGGCGCATCTCGGTGCCGCTGATCGAGGATATCATGGCGGCCGGAAAGACGCCGACCCAGCTCGCGCGTGAAATCGAGTCCCGCCTCAGGAAATACGTGAAGGATCCGAGCGTCACCGTCATCGTGCGTGGCTTCGTGGGACCGCTCGACCGGCAAGTGAAAGTGATTGGCGAAGCGACCGAACCAGTGGCACTGCCCTATCGGGATCATATGACCGTCCTCGACGTCATGATCGCCACCCGGGGGCTGACCAAATTCGCGGCTGGCAACAGCGCCGTCATCGTGCGGCGCGAGCCAGGCGGGCGACAGACGACGATCCACGTCCGCCTCAACGATTTGGTAAAGGACGGTGACATAAGTCAGAACGTCGAGATGGCGCCGGGTGATACGTTGATCATTCCGCAGACCTGGTTCTGACCGGAGGTTGTGATGGACTCGCTTCGCCTTCAGCTGCAACGCTATCTGAAGGCCGCCTGGCAACGACGCTGGATCGCACTGGGCGCGGCTTGGCTGATCTGCCTCATTGGCTGGATCGGGGTCTATTTGATACCCAACCAGTACGAATCCAGCGCGCGACTGTATGTTGACACCGACGCGGTGCTGACCCCGCTCCTGAAAGGGATCGCCGCGGACAGTTCGGCGACCGGTCAGCTCGATATCCTGCAGCGGACCCTGCTCAGCCGCCCGAACCTGCAGAAGCTGGTCTCCAAGACCGATCTCGACTTGACATTGAACAGCCCCGAGGATCGCGAGCGCCTGATCCAGCAGCTCGCGACCGAGATCAAGATCAAGCCGCAGACCAAGACCTTGTTCACGATCGAGTACCGCAATCCCAGCCCCAAGCTGGCCCACGACGTGGTTGAGACGCTGCTGAACATCTTCGTCGAGAGCGCGACCGGATCGAACCGGGCCGACATGGAGAATGCCCGGCGCTTCATCGACCGGCAGATCGCTGCGTATGACGCGCAGCTGAGCGCCGCCGAGCGCCGCCGGGCGGAGTTCCGCACCCGGTACCTCAGCATTCTTCCGCAAGATAGTGGGGACAACTCATTCGGCACCACCCGGCTGGATCAGATGCGCGGCCAGGTGATCGCGCTGAACGGCCAGTTGCAGGATGCGCTGATCAGGCGGGACGGGCTCCAGCAGGAGCTCGCCAAGACGCCGCCGACCATCAGCTCGGAAGCCGCAGCCGCTGCGGCCGGGGGAGGTTCGCGGCTCGCGCAGGCAGAGGAGCAGTTGCGGGAGTTGCGCCTGCGCTACACGGATGATTTCCCCGACGTGATCGCGACGCGTGAGCTGATCGCATCGCTGAAGGCGTCGCCGCCGGCCAGCGGGGGTGGCGGCGGGCGCGCCGCCGGACGGGGTCGCGGGATTCCGAACACGGTCTACGAGCAGCTGAAGCTGAAGCTGGTCGACACGGACGCCGGCGTGGGATCGCTGAAGCGCCAACTCGCGGAGGCGACGAAGGAGCGCGATGCCATCGAGGAGCTTGCCAGGCAGGCGCCCGGCGTCCAAGCGGAGTACAAGGCGTTGGATCGCGATTACGGGGTTCTCAAGAAGGACCACGACGAATTGCTGAGCCGGCGCGAGGCCGCGCAAATCGCGCAGGCGGCCGAGACCCAGGCCGATAAGGTGAAGCTGAACATTGTAGACCCGCCGCAAGTGCCACGCATTCCGGTGACGCCCAATCGGCTGATCCTGATCCCCGCGGTCCTTGTTGTCGGATTGGGCGCCGGCATCGGCATCTCGTTCCTGCTGAGCCAGTTCGACCGATCATTCCGCACCATCGATGACCTCCGCGACCTTGGCCTGCCGGTGCTCGGGGGAGTAAGCCTGCTCGGAGCAGCGATCTCGCCACGGCGGGTCATGTCCACGATCGGGTTCTGCGCGGGTCTCCTCGCCCTTGTCGTCGTGTTCGGCGGGCTTCTGGCGTACGTCCTTCGCACCCAGGCAATGGTTTGAGCATGTCCTCGCAGCCCCTGAACCTCGTCGAACGCGCGGCGGAGCGGCTTCGTCAATCCGGCTCGCTCGATGCGTCCACCGCTCACCTGCTCGAGATCGAGAAGACGGCCGGGGTTGTTCCAGATCGCCCCGACCCGGGCGTTCCGGCTTTCGCCGACATCCCGAAACGGACGGCACCGGTCGTTGATACCGCCGTCCTGGAGCGCGCTGGCATGATCGACTGGTCAAAGGGGCGCAGCCGCGTCTCCGAGGAATTCCGGATCATCCAAACCCACATCATGCGAACGGCTTTCGCTCCGGAGAGCACCGGCCAGGGACTCGCCAACCTGGTCATGGTAACCAGCGCGCGACCCGGCGAGGGGAAGAGCTTCGCGTCGCTCAATCTGGCCCTCAGCATCGCGCGACAACGCGATCACTCGGTGCTTCTCGTCGATACTGATTTCGAAGGATCAATCGCTCGGCCGGTCGCTCGGGCTGGTCGATATACCCGGTCTGCTGGACCTCGCGCTCGATCCCCGGCTGAATGCCGACGACCTGATCGCACCGACGGGATTCGAGAAGCTATCGATCCTACCGATCGGAACAAGGCCGGAAATGAGCCCCGAGTTGTTCGCAACTCGGCAGATGTCGCGGCTGATCAGGGATCTGGGTCGACGGTATGCCGATCGGATCGTGATCCTGGACGCGGCCCCATGCCTCTCGAGCAGCGATCCCAGCACACTCGCTCCGATCGTCGGCCAAATCCTTATCGTGGTCGAGGCCGAGCGGACGCAGCGGGCGGAGCTCGAGGCCGCTCTTGATCTCATCCAAGCTTGCCCCGCGATTTCCTTGCTGCTGAACAAGGTCCAAGTCACGACAAGCCACACCTTCGGCGCATACGCGTCCTCCTACGCATCCTCCTAAGACTGCATGGGCACCGCGGACATACGCTCGCAGGCGGCCGGGATCTTGCCGCTGCGATCCGTCGCGTGCCTTACGGCAGCGGTGGCGGCGTGCTGGATCGCCAGCAACGAGAGGGCGAACGCGTATCCCGACACGGGATATCCATTTCCAGGGTCATCCTTGGTGCCCGCGGCGTCGCCGATCGCCCCCAGCGATACGCAGCACCACATCGCGGGCGGACCGGCGGTTGAACCGCCGGGGCCACCGGAGCCGGGATGGACGATCCTGCCGCGGGTGGACGTATCCGAGGCATTCAACGACAACATATTTCAGACCCAGAACCACCGAAGCTCGGACTTCATCACCTATATCACTCCCGGCGTCAGCATCGCCGGGAACCTCCCCTGGCTGCAGACGCAGATTTTCTACGCGCCCACCGGGGTCATATACGCATCCCACGGCAGCCAGGACCTGTTGGCCCAAAATCTGAACGCGTACGCGACGGTCACGGTCGTTCCCGACGCGTTCTACATAAATCTGCGCGGCTACGCCGCGGTGCAGCCGACCTTCGGCGGCCTGCCGAACGCAAGCGGGGGCTTCGGGCTGCAGCCCGGAACGGGGCTGGGTGGCCAGAACACCTCGCCATTCCTGACCAGGAACAACGCCACGCAGACCGAGACCTTCAGTTTCGCGCCATACGTGGTGCACCGGTTCGGCACGTTCGGCACGTTCAAGGCCGGCTATTCCTACAGCTATTCCAGCTACAGTGCGCTCTCCGGCTTCACCGCGTTCCCGCTCGCCACATCGGGCACGAACGGCTCCCTCAATACCAACAACCAGGTGCTCCAGTTCACATCGGGTGAGGATTTCGGCCGGTTCCGTGAATTGATCCTTGCCACCGGAACGCAGTTCGACGGATCGGGAGTCACGAGCGGCGCATACCAATATATTCTCACCAATCAGCTCGGCTACGCGATCACGCGCGACGTCACCATCTTCGGCGAGATCGGCGTCGAGGACATCCATTTCGGCGGCGTGCCGGCCACCAATCTCCAGGATGGCGTCTGGGCGGTCGGAACCCAATGGACGCCCAACCCCGACAGCTCCATCACCGTGGGCTATGGCCACAAATACGGCACGGATTCGGCCCTGCTCAACGGATCCTATGCGCTGACCGCGCGCACCCGAATCTATGCCACGTACCAGACGGGGCTCGGGACCGACCTGACGCAACTCCAATCCTATGCCGCCAACACCAGCGTCGATCCATTCGGCAACAGCGTCGACGACACGACGGGAGCCCCGATCTCCCTCGGCAATGGCTCGCTGGGCATCTCGGGCAACAACAATCTCTATCGGACCAAGACCTTCACCGGCGGCGCCACGGTTAGTCTGGATCGGGATCAGCTGACCTTTCAGGCCACTTGGCAGGATCGCCAGATCGTGGCCAGCACGAACCGGTTCGGCGCATCCTCCTCGAGCGGCCTCAGCGGTCTCGTGGGCTGGCAGCACCAGATCAATCCCGACACGTTCTCGAACGTTTATTTCAGCTATGGCCGGCAGAACGGCAACCAGTTCTTCGCCAATCTGGGTAGTGAAACGGAAGACACCTACGCCGTGCAGGCCGCGATCAGACATAATTTCACCGAGACGCTGAGCGGGATCGCCCAGTACACGTTCACCGACCGCACGGCCAACATTCCGGGACTGAGCTTCACTCAGAACGTGTTCCTCCTCGGTCTCAGCAAGCAGTTCTGAGCGACGCGGTGTACGCAGAGTTTTACAAGCTCTCGGGGATGCCGTTTCAGCTGACGCCTGACAACCGCTTCTTTTTCGATAGCAGCGCCCACAGCCGGGCGATCGCGCATCTCGTTTACGGGCTCTCGCAGCAGGAGGGCTTCATCATCATCACCGGCGAGGTGGGCGCGGGAAAGACCACGCTCGTCGAGCAGCTCTGGTCGCGCCTCGACCGGCAGACCTACGTGATCGCCCGGATCGTCACGACGCAGGTCTCAGGCGACGATCTGCTGCGGCTTGCGGCCTCGAGCTTCGGCCTGCACGAGGAGAAGACCGACAAATCCACCCTTCTGCGCGGACTGGAGACGATCTTCCGCGAGCACCGGGCCGTCGGGCGCCGTTGCCTGCTGGTCGTGGACGAGGTGCAGAACCTGTCCTTCGCCGCGCTCGAGGAACTGCGGATGCTGTCCAACATCACCGTGGACGGCCACGCCTCGCTCCAGACGATCCTGCTCGGCCAGCCGCAATTCCGCCGCACCCTCGCCAGTCCCGACCTCGACCAGCTGCGCCAGCGCGTGCTGGCGGCATACCATCTCGGACCGCTGAGCGAGGAGGAGACGCGGGACTATATTCTCCA
Source organism: uncultured Alphaproteobacteria bacterium (assembly GCA_963799825.1). Taxonomy (GTDB): domain Bacteria; phylum Pseudomonadota; class Alphaproteobacteria; order Acetobacterales; family Acetobacteraceae; genus JAFKFI01. The sequence continues at coordinate 82,116 of CAWCYL010000003.1, read as the reverse complement.
TCGGCTGCGCACCGTGGGCTGGAGCGGCAACCCGTATTTCGAGGACGCGGCGTTCACCGCCGTGTTCCGCCACACCGACGGCGTGCCTCGCCGGATCAACACGCTCTCCTCGCGTGTCCTGTTGTATGGCGCGCTGGAGGGCACATCCCTGATCACCGGCCAGATCGTCGACGACACGGCCACCGATCTGCAGCGCGACCTCGGCGCGGTTACGGACGCACCTGGCCCGGCGCCGCCGGAGGCTGCCGAGCACGATGCGGCGCAGGTGCTCCTGCCGCGAATCCAGGCGCTCGAAGCCGGGGTCGCGCGCCAGGAACGCATCTTCCGGCGCCTGCTCGACCTGCTCAGCTCGTATCTCGAACCGCAACGGCCAACGAACGTCCATCGATGAACACGCACGCTGCAGACGCCATCCGCAACGCCATGACCGTGGACGTCGAGGATTATTTCCAGGTCCAGGCCTTCGCCGGCAGCATTCCCCGCGCCGAGTGGGAGCGCATCCCTCGCCGCGTGGAGACCAATACCGACCGCATTCTGGCGCTGTTCGAGCGGGCCGGCGTGACCGCGACCTTCTTCACGCTGGGCTGGGTCGCCGAGCGTCACCCCGCCCTCGTCCGCAGGATCGTCGCGGCAGGACACGAGCTGGCCAGCCACGGCTATGAGCATACCCGAGCGGACGCGCAGAGCGAGGCGGATTTCCGCGCCGATGTCCGCCGCGCCAAACGCATCCTGGAGGACACCGCCGGGTGCGAGGTCATTGGCTACCGGGCGGCCACCTTCTCCATCGGCCGACGCAATCCGTGGGCCTTCACGGTCCTGGCGAGCGAGGGCTATCGCTACAGCTCCAGCATCTATCCTGTGAAGCACGATCTCTACGGTATGCCCGATGCGCCCCGCTTCCCGTTCCAGCCCGCGGCGGGACCGCTGTGGGAGTTCCCGATGACCACGGCCCGGCTGCTGGACCGCAACCTGCCCTGTTCGGGAGGCGGCTATTTCCGGCTGCTGCCCTATCGGCTGTTCCGCCTTGGCCTCGACCGGATGAACCGCCGTGAGAGGCGGCCCGGCATCTTCTACACCCATCCGTGGGAGATCGACCCGGACCAGCCCCGCGTGGCCGAATGCGGGCGCATGTCCCGCTTCCGGCACTATGTAAACCTGTCGCGGACCGCCCCGCGGCTCGAGCGTCTGCTGCACGAGTTCGCCTGGGACCGGATGGACCGCGTCTATGCGGACATGCTGGCCGCCAGTCCGAAGCCGGTTCGACCCCTCGATGGCGTGGCAGGAAATCCCAAGCCTCTTGACGAATTCGAAGGACTATCCGGGTAGGATCCTCTGGCATGACGATCGTGCGCGCGGCGGCCGACCGCGGCGGAGCAAGCGCGACAGAGCAGAGGTCTGAACACCGATATCATGGCCCAGTGTCCTGCCATCGACCAATCCGGAAGCCGCTCGCGATGATCCGCGTCGAGGACGGGTGGCGCGACGCGGAGGCGTGGAATTCGTTCGTGGCGTCGCATCCGCAGGCCCGGTACTGCCAGCTGTTCGGCTACGGCCGCGTCGTGGCATGCTACGGCTACCAGCCTCGATACCTCGGCTTCCTGCGCAACCGGGATCTCGTGGGCATCCTGCCGGCGGCCGAGGTGTCCAGCATCCTCTATGGGCGACGCCTGATCAGCCAGCCGTTTTCTGAATACGGAGGTATGCTGCTTCATCCCGATTTGTCCGACGAGGAGGTGCAAGCGGCGGTCGGGGCACTGTGCGACTATCTTGGCGAAAGGAGCCGGGCCTCCTCGCTGGAGCTCCACGGCAATCACGGCCTAGACTTGGCACCCGGAAAACCTGCCGATGCGTGCCGAGATGGTCGGGCATATCGCGTTCATGGAACTGACGTCCGATACTGACACGCTATGGCGCGATGTCGTCCGCTATTCCGTCCGCAAGGCGGTGAAACAGGCGCAGAACTACGGCGTGACGGTGTCCTTCGATTGCAATTCGATCATCCTGGAGCGGGACTTCTTCCCGCTCTATCTCAAGTCGATGAAGCGGCTCGGGGTGCCACCCCACAAATTCGCCTATTACGCGCTGTCGCTGCAGGAATTCGGTTCCGCCATGATGCTGGCGACGGCACGCGGCGCGGACGGCACGGCGATCGCTGGCCTGCTCGGGTTCTCCTGCGGCCAGCGGCTGAATATCATCAACACCGTGTCCGATCCGGATCACTGGAACCTCAAGGCGAATGACCTGCTGCATTGGGAGGCCATCAAGCGCACCGCGCAAGCGGGTCATCGCTTCTTCGATTTCGGCAGCGTCCGCTACGAAGGCCAGTCCACGTACAAGAAGAAATGGGGCACGGTCCTCGCGGATCATCACAATTATCTTCTCGCCTCGACCAAGCAGCGGCGGGATCGGCAGATCGTCATCAATTCGTCGTCCGATGCGATGAAGCGAATGAGCCGACTCTGGTCGGCCTACATGCCCGACCGCATCGGCCAGCACATCGGCCCGATGATCCGCGGGCAGTTGGCGCGTTGATCCCGCGCCGTCTCCGAGCGATGTCCCGTCCGTCCGGCCGGTATCCCCGGGAGGGGTGCCGTGCGTAAGCTGCTCTTCCTGTCCCATCGGATCCCCTACCCGCCCGACAAGGGCGACAAGATCCGTGCCTGGCACATTCTGCAGCACCTGATGCGGACGAACAGCGTGTTCGTCGGCTGCCTCGTCGACGACGAGGCGGACTGGGCGCATGTGCCGGCCCTGCGGGCGCGTTGCGCCGAACTCGGGTGCTTCCCGTTGAACCCGCGCTGGCAGAAGCTGCGAGCGCTGTCCCGCCTCCGGCCAGGCAAACCCTTGACACTGGACTATTTTCACAGTCCGCGGCTGCGTCGGTGGGTGCTCGACACCATCGAGCGCGAAGAGATCGACCGCATCTTCATCTTTTGCTCGGCGATGGCACCGTATGTGATCGACGCGGCCGGCGCGCGCCGGGTGCTCGACTTCATCGACGCCGAACTCGTCCAAGTGGACCGAGTACGCGGAGCGGTCGCACTGGCCGATGAAGGCGGTCTGGGCGCGGGAAGGCCGAACCCTTCTGGCCTTCGAGCGTCTGGCCGCCCGACGGTTCGACCATTCGTTCTTCGTCTCGGAAGACGAGTTGCGGCATTTCCAGACGCTAGCCCCGGAGAGCGCCGATCGGACAAGCTTCGTCTCGAACGGCGTCGATTTCCGGTATTTCTCGCCCTCGCATGCGTTTGACGATCCGTTTCCGCGCCGCGCGCCCGGATCGTCTTCACCGGCGCGATGGACTATCGGCCCAACATCGACGCGGTCTCCTGGTTCGCCCGCGATGTCATGCCGCTGCTCCGAGATCGCGGTCCCGCACCCGATTTCTGGATCGTCGGGGCCAATCCGGCCGAGGAGGTCCGTCGCCTGGTCGCTCTCGCGGGCATCCATGTCACCGGCCGGGTTCCCGACACACGGCCCTATCTGGCCCATGCCGACGCGGTCGTGGCGCCGTTGCGGATTGCGCGGGGAATCCAGAACAAGATCCTGGAGGCGATGGCGATGGGCGCGCCCGGTCGTCGCGACATCGCAGGCCCTCCAGGGCATCCGCGCCGAACCCGGGCGCGAACTGCTCATCGCGGACGACGCTCCGTCGCTGGCGCGGTGCGTCGCCGAAGTGCTCGACGGGCGGCATCCGACGCTCGGGCGCAATGCGCGAGGCGCGGTGGAGACGCGATACGATTGGTCGACGACGCTCGCCCCCCTTGATACGATCTGGCAACCGGAGCCGGTGGCCGCTCATTCCGATGCCGCCCCCCTTCCGCAGCCCGGGGTTCCCACGTGACCGTCAGCACGCTACCCGCGATCACCTTGCCGCGCGCACTCAGGGGCACGAGCATCGCCCTCACGCTCGGGCTCGCGGTATTGGCCCTGCTGTTCCACGATGAGATCGGCGCCGCGATCCGGGTCTGGATGAGTTCGACCGCCTACAATCATTGCTTCCTGGTGCTGCCGATCGCGATCTACCTGGTCTGGGACCGGAGGACCACGCTGGTCGGCGTGCCCATCCGACCCATACCCTGGTTGGGCGTCGCGACGCTGCCGCTGAGCGTGGGATGGCTGATCGCCGACCAGCTCGGGATCATGGAGGGGCGCCAGCTCGTGCTGATGTGCCTGGTGGAGCTGCTGTTCCTGGCGGTCCTCGGCTGGCGCATGTTCGCCAAATTGGCGGCGCCGCTGCTCTACCTGTTCTTCCTGGTGCCATTCGGCGAGTTCATCGTCCCCTGGCTGCAGACGTTCACGGCGAAGTTCATCGATTTCGGGCTGAGCCTGACCTCGCTGCCGTATTTCATCGACAACTACATCATCGAGATTCCGGAGGGCACGTTCTACGTCGCGGAAGCCTGCGCCGGGCTGCGGTTCCTCGTCGCGTCGGTGGCCTTCGGAGTGCTCTACGCCGTGCTGATCTACCGGAGCTGGCCGCGCCGGGCGCTCTTCATCGCGGTCTCGATCGTGGTTCCGGTGATCGCCAACGGCTTTCGCGCGCTCGGCATCGTCTGGCTCGGGCATCTGCTGGGCAGCGCCCAGGCGGCGGCGGCCGATCACATCATCTACGGCTGGATCTTCTTCTCGATCGTCATCCTGCTGCTCGTCGTCCTGGGGTTGCCCTTCCGCCAAGACACGCTGCCAGCGCCCCCGCCGTCCACGGCGATCCCGCCCCCCGCCCCGATCGCCCTGTCGCTCCGGGCCGCCGGATCGCTGGTGCTGTTCGCGGTGATCGGTCCCCTGGTCGCCGGGCTGCTGGGCCGCGCGGCGGCCGGCGAGCGCGTCTCGCTGCCCGTGACCGCCATTGCCGGCTGCCGGCCGGACGGCGCACGCGGCGAGGCCGTGACGGCGGCCAACGGCAGCGTGCTGCGGCAGTTCTCGTGCGATGGAGGGGCGCATCCTGCTGCGCGTGGCGGTGTTCCCGCCCCGCACCGGGCCGAGCGAGATCCTTGCCGAGCAACGCCGGATGACCGGACAAATCAATGGCGCCGAGCTCGAAATCTCGCCGCTTCACGCCCTCGGCACGGATGTGCCGTGGCGGCTGGTCGAGGCGCACGAGCCGCCGCCCGCGGCCGCCGCGTCGGCCCTCTGGATCGACGGTCGGCCGGCGAACGGCGGGCTGGGAATGCGCCTGCGGCAGGCCAGGAACAGCCTTTCGGGCGGTGTCGACGCGCCGGTCGTCGTCGCGGCGCAGCTGGATTTCAGCGTGGCGAAGCCGGGTCTCGATCACGACTGGGCCGCCGACCGGCTCCGATCCTTCGTGGCGGACCGGCCCGGCCTGCCCGACGAGATCGCCCGACTCGCGGCGGAAGCGGTCAGGCGGCGCTGACTTCTGCCCTCCAGGATCCGGGCGAAGTCGGATGTCATCCGCTCGATCGTGAAACGGCGCTCCACGTCAGCGCGATTCGCCGCCCCGAGACGCCGGCGCAGCCCGGCATCGGGCTGCAGATCGCGCAGCGCGGCGACCAGCAGGTCCGGCTGGTCGCGCGGCACGACGAAGCGGCGGTTGTCGGGATGAACCATCGTCGCGACGTCGCCGACATTGGTGCCCACGACAGGGAGCCTCGCGCACATGGCTTCCAGCACCGCATAGGGCATCTGCTCGGTGTCGGAGGTGATCGCGAACACGTCAAAGGAGCCCATGATCAGCTCGGGCGCACTGAACATGACCCGTGAACGTCACGCGGTCGCCGAGATCCAGCTCGCCGGCCAAGGCGCGCAGCGGAGCGGCCTCGGGCCCCTCGCCGCAGATCACCAGCCGAGCTGTCCCGTCGAGCCGGGCGAACGCGCGCAACAACCTCCCGAGGTTCTTCTCCGCCCGCAGCGGCGCAAAGGCGCCGATCACGCACGAGGCGCCGCGGCGGTCGAAAAAGCGTCCCGGATCGGGCGTGGCGTCGAACCGGCGCGCGTCGATCCCATTGGGGATATACGTCACCCGGCCCGGCGGCAGGCGCCATTCGCGCGCCGCGAGCGCGGCCAGCGTCCGGGACGGCACGACGACGGCGGAACGGCGCAGCACCAGCCGGCGCGTGAGCACCCTTCGCCTGAGCTGCCGGTCGGCCTCGTCGCGGCCGAAACCGTCCTCGAGATGCACATGCGGCAGACCGAACCGCAGGCGGTTGAGGATGGCCCAATCCATCGAGCCCCAATTGTAGGTGAGCAGGGCGTCGGGCCCGACCATGCGGATCGCCTTGCCAAACGCGACGAGCGCGCGCGGACCCGAGGAGTGCGGCACCCCGAGCATCCGTACGTCGAGCTGCACCGGCAGCAGGCTGCGCGCCATGTCGCGCCCGTCGAGGCTGACGATCACGTGGCGATACGCCTCGCCCAGTCGCGCGGCGATCGTGGCGAAGCGTGTCTGCTGGCCGCCGATCGCAAAGCTCGGGAACACGTGCAGGAGCGTTTTCGGCGCCAATCGTCCGGTCCCTTCGGTCGGCTTCATACGGCCCGACATACACGCACCGTCTCGGCCGCTGGACAGGGCCGCGGCGTGATAGCGGTCAAGCTGACACCGTTCGCGGATCTTGCCGCCCTCGGCAAGGAGTGGCGGGCGTTCGAGATCGGCACGGAGTGTTCGTTTTTCCAGAGCTGGACCTGGATGGGGTGCTTGGCGGAACAGCGCTTCGATCGCCCGCTCCTGCTGGAGGTGCGCAAGGCCGGTGCGGTGGCGGCACTCGCGTTGTTCAACCAGCACCGCCGCGCCCTGTTCCTGGGCGAGACCGGCGATCCCGGATGGGACGCCGTCTTCATCGAGCACAACGGCCTCCTGATCGCGCAGCCAGGAGAACGCCGCGGCGCTTGACCGGCGCCGGCCTGCGCGCCGCCGCCACCCAACGCCTCGTGCTCAGCGGGGTGGACGACGCCCACCTGCTCGCCGCCCGCTCCTTGCCGGGGCTCGTGCGGATGCGGCAGACCAGGCTGGCTCCCTACGTGGACTACGCCGCACTCCCGGCGGACCCGTATGTGGACAGCCTCAGCGCCAACACCCGCTATCAGATCCGCCGCTCCGACCGTCGATACGCGACACATGGTGAATTGCGGATCGAGCGGGCGGCCACGGCTGCCGAGGCGCACGAATTCCTCGCCGCGCTGGCGATGCTGCATCAGCGATACTGGGAAGGCCGCGGCCGTCCCGGCGCCTTCGCGGGCACCGATTTCACCCGCTTCCACCATGCCCTGATCGACCGCGCCATGCCGGCCCGGGAGGTGGATCTGCTGCGCATCTCGGCCGGCCATTCGGTGATCGGCTTCCTGTACAATTTCGTCCATCGCGGCCAGGTCCATGCCTACCAGAGCGGCTTCGACTACCGGAGCGGCGAACCGCACCAGAAGCCGGGGCTCACCAGCCACCGGCTCGCCATCGACCTCTACCGGTCGGAAGGCATGGCTCGATACGATTTCCTGGGCGGCGGAGACCGCTACAAGACGAGCCTCGCCAATGCCGGCGACGACGCTGCATTGGCTCGAATACCTGCCGCGCTTCTCGGCCGGATGGCTGGCAGCCGGCGCACGGCGGGTGCTACGCCGATAGAGCCTCGCGACGGATCGGGCTTAGCGGACACTGCCCGGCCCATCGAGGGGGATGACGGCGCCGCGCAGCACGTTGCCGCTCAGCCGCGCGTCCGACGCCGTGTGGTTGCGCACGAACACCGTGCCGACCTTCTGCTTGTTGGAGAAGCGGTTGTTCCGCACGATGAGCCACGGCGTCGGATTGCTGACGCCTTCGGCCCCGATGGAGATCGCGGTGCCGGGATTGTCCGAATGCGGTCCCTTGGTCATCCGGTTGCCTTGGATCAGCGTCGCCCCGCCGTTCGGAATGTCGATCAGGTAGCTCGAACTGCCCTTGGGCCCGTCCTCGATCAAATTGTCGACCATCTCGGTCCTGCGCGCCCGGGACTTGATGTCGTGGCCCTCGCGCGTGCCGGAAAACCGGGAACGCTCCACGCGCAGCAGCCCGATATGCCCGACATAGATCGCGTGCGCGCAGGCCGCCTCGCAACTGCCGTTGCCGCGAAATTCGCTGCCCGCGACCAGGATCGTGCTGTCCGGCGCGGGGCCCGACAGGATGCCGTTCTCGTTGTCGATGAAGCGGCTGCCCTCCACGGTCAGATTGCGGCCCTCGGCTCGGATCCCCGCCCCGTTATGCGACGGAGCGCGCGCGTCCGCGAAGGTCAGATTGCGGACCGTGATGTCGTCGCCGGCGGTCACGAACACGCCCTTTTCATCGCACACCCTGCGGCGGATCACCGCACCGGCCCCCTTGCCTTCGATGATGAGGTTTCGCCGGGTCCAGACCGCGCAATCGACATAGTCGCCTGGGTCGATCACGATCGTATCGCCGTCCCGCACGATGCGGGCCGCCTGGCTCGGCATGGTCAGCCGACGATTGGGGCCGACCTCGAGCGTCGCCGCCGACCCGGTCGAGGCCAGACCCCGGTCGAGGCAGGGCGAGGAGAACCAGGAACAACCCCGGCGAAACCTTCACCGCGCGGCGGCGGGAGCGCGGTTCGCCGCGGCCTCCGATCCTTCGGCCAGGTCGGCCCGCGCCATCGCGACGATCCGCTCGGCGTTGCGCTCCCAGGTGTAGTCGCGCCGCGCGATCTCCGCGCGCGCCGCCTCGCCCAGCCGCTGGCGCAAGCCGGGATCGGCGGCGAGGCGCTGGATCGCCTGCCAGACCGACCCGGTCTCGGCGGGATCGAACAGCAGTGCGGTCTCGCCGTCGGTCAGGATCTCGCGGATGTTCGGCTGGTCGGGTGCCACGATGGCGCGGCCGGCGGCCATGTACTCGAACACCTTCAGCGGCGAGGCGTAGGTCGACCACCTTCGGCTGCAGGGCGATGTCGAACCCGGCGACCAGCGCGGGCACCGCGTCGCGCGCGGCGAGCCCGGTGAACGCGACGCGATCGCCGATACCGAGGGCCGCGGTCAGGTCCTCGAGCTCGGGCCGCGCCGGCCCGTCGCCCACCACCACCAGGCGCAGTGCGCGGGTCCGCGTCGTGGGCCGCCATCGCCCGGATCACCGCGTCCAGGCCGTGCCACGAACGCACGAACCCGACGAACCCCAGGACCAGCGGCTTCTCGCTGTAGCCCGCGGCCCGGCAGCGAGGCGAAACGCCTTGGGTCGATGCCGTTCGGGATCGACCACGACGCGGCGCGGCTCGACGCCCTCGGCGGCCACCATGCGCCCGAGCACGTCGGTCACCGCCAGCACGCGCGCCGCCGAGCGCCAGACCCACCGCTCCAGCGCGTGCGCCAGCCGTTTCAAGCGCAATCCGCTGTAGCGCGCCCGCTCCTCCGCGATGGGCGCGTTGACCTCCAGGTAGAGCGGGATGCCGCCGCCGCCGCGACAGCAGCGCGCCGGCCAGGTAGTAGAGGTTGTATCGCTCGTAGATCAGGTCCGGCTGGAACTCTCGGCAGGCGCGCCGCAGACGACGGTAGGCCGGGATGTTGTAGGCGAGCTCCGCGACCTCGTGCAGCGCGGCGGGCAGCAGCGCCCGGAGCCGCGCGACGACGCGGCTCTCGCCGCCGAAATCGCCGGCGTCGTAGAAGCCCGGACCGACCACCCGCACCTCGTGCCCGGCCTGGCGGAACGCGGCGATCAGCTCTTCCACGTGCACGCTCTGCCCGTCGCGCGACTGGATGCGGTGGCTATACAGGATGCGCATCAGCCGACTCCCGATCGCCGCGTCGCAGGCGCCCGGCCAGCGAGAGCGCCGCCCGGCGCCCGTGCCCGAGCGCCTGCCGCCCGAGTGTCGCGAGCCCCCGCGCGCGCAACGGATTGACCAGGAGCAGACCGATCCGCTGGCGCCGCTGGCTCGCCCATTGGCGCTTGTACGGATCGTCGCCGCGTCCGAAATCGATCTCCGAGACCCGCTCGTCGTCGAGCAGCCGCCGCAGCATCGCCGCGGTCAGGACCGTGCCGGGGGAGGCCGGCTTGAACGCCTCGTCATGCGCGAGCTTGAGCACCATCGCCCGGCCATTGTCGATGATCCAGAGCTGGACGGCGACCGGCTCCCCGCCGATCCGCAGGATGCCGAGACGCAGCAGGCCGAGCGGTGCGGTCTCGCCGCATCAGGCCGGCGTTGAAGTCCGGGAACGGCTCGGGCTCCTTCCAGCTCCGGCGATAGACGCTCTCGAACGCGGCGATCCCGTCCTCCAGCCCCTCCGTGCCGTCGAGGATCTCGATGCGGGTGTTCGGATCGCGCTCGGCCTTGCCGAGCTTGCGCCGGACGGTCTCGCGCAGCGCGCCTGGCCGGGCGTCGAGATAGGCCTTCCAGCTGCCGGCCCGCGACCGGCTCGTGCCAGTTGCCGAAATGGTCGAAGCGCTGGACCACCAGGCCGGCGCGGCGCACGCCTTCGAGCAGCGGATCGAGACCGGGCCAGTCCGGCGCGAGCGCGTCGAGCCGGACGCTGGCGTGCGGGACGGCAGAACCGTCCGAAGGCGATGCCGGCGCGAAGGATCGCCGCGGCTCGATGTCCGGCGCGAACAGCGGGAAATACAGGCAGGTGTACGGCGTCGTCAGGCTCCGCAGCATTCCGCCCGCGGCGCGCTGCATGGGAAAGATCGCCACCGGCCGGCCCGCCTCGACGATACACGGCGAAGCAACGCCGCCGTGCCGTCCGGCAAGCCGTGCTCGATGACGTTGCGATACCAGGCCCGGCTGCCGAACAGGCCGCCGGCCGCGAACGGGCCCTCGCAGGCCGGCGGCATGTCCGCCGGATCGGCGAACAGCACCATCCCTGGCTCAGCGGAGCGCGTAATAGGCACAGCCGATCCATTCATGCAGGCCGTAATAGCTGGAAAGCCAGCCCGACGCGGTGGGGATGAAGTCGGACATCACCCAATGCGGCGGCCGGTCCACTCTCACCGGCGCGGCGGTGGCGTGAATGCCGAACCGCGAGAAGGCGAGCACGGACCGCCGCATGTGCCAGCGCATGCGTCACCAGGTAGACCGAGTTGATCCCTTCGGCGTGCAGCATCGCCGCCGTTCCTTGGGCGCTCTGCCACGTGTCGTGCGATCCCGTTTCGAGCCATCGCACCTGCACCCCGAAATCCTCGTCCAGGCTGCGCGCCAGGATCGCCGCCAGCGGCTCCTCGCCCGGATGCAGGCTGCCCGCCGGTGATCAGCACCGGCAGTTTGACGCGGCGATAGAGGATCGCAGCCGCGCGCAACCGCTCCAGGCTCAGCGGACCGACCGAGGCGATCCGCGGCACAAGCGCGTCGCCATGCGCCTCGTCGCCTGTGAGGATGACGATGGCACCCGGCGGGTCCGCGCGTCGAAGGGGTCAAGGGAAGGTCTTCCTCGAGGCTGGCGAACAGCAAGCCGCCGGAGATTGGCATGGCGAGGATGAACAGGCCGCAAACGCCGAGAATGACCAGAATCCGGCCGGCCCGGGAGCGATGAAGGCCGAGGAGAACGCCGACGAGGCAGACAAGGACCAGGTTTGCCGGCGGCACCAGCAACGCGACGACCAGCGACTTCAGCGGCACGAGCCGTCCCTTCCTGAGCATGGCCAGCTTGACCGTGCTCGCCTTTGATCACGCTCTGGGCTCGGCGTCGCGGCCCCCCGCCGCGTCGCCGATCACCCGGCAGCGTTGTCCCGCATCCAGGCCAGGACCCTGGCAAGCCCGGCGCGAAGCGGCGTCGGCTCCCGCAGGCCGAGCTCCGCGCGCGCCGCCTGTCGGGCAGCCGGCCGAGTGCCGGACCTCCCCGGCGCGCGGGGGCATGAAACGGATCTCCGGCTGCCGGCCCACGAGTTCGGCGATCGTCCGCACCAGGTCCAGCACCGAGACGGGGAGCGCCGGAGCACACGTTGAACACGGCCGGGGGCACGCCCGGATGGCCGGTCCGGTGGGTCATGGCGTTCAGCAGCGCGCCGACGACGTCATCGACGTAGACGAAATCGCGCGTCTGCAGGCCGTCGCCATAGATCTCGACGGGAGCGTCCCGCAGCAGGCGGTCGCAGAAGATCGAGATCACCCCCGAATAGGGCGACATCGGATCCTGGCGGGGACCGAACACGTTGAAGAAGCGCAGGCCCACGGTCGGGATCGCGTGGACGTGGCTGCCGACCGCGGCGTGCAGCTCGCAGGCGATCTTGTCCGCGCCATAGGCCGAGAGTGGTCGCTTCTCGGTCGCCTCGCTCAGTGGCAATGCCGCGCATCGCCGTAGACCGCGGCCGATGAGGCGTAGACGAACGGGATCGGAGCCGATGCGGACGTGCTGCGTCGGATCGCGTCGAGGATCGTGATCGTGCCGGTGAGGTTGACGCGGTGGGTGCCCAGCCAGTCGCGCACGCCACGCTCGACGGAGGCGATGGCCGCCAGATGGAAGCAGCCGGCCACCCCCTCCAGCGCGCGCGACACGGTATCGGGACAGCCGATGTCGCCGTGCAGGAACTCGACGCCCGGCGGCAGATTGGCGCGGGAACCCGAGGACAGGTCGTCCAGGACGCGGACGCCGTGCTGGCGTCGCAGCAGGGCTTCGCAAAGATGCGAGCCGATGAACCCGGCGCCCCCGGTCACCAGAAACGTCCTCATCAAATCTCCTCGGTCGGCTCGATAAGACATTTCGCTGCGAGATGCCGGTCGGCGCCATCCTACCCCGCGACGCCCGACCGGAACAGGGGAAGCCTGGACCGCTCGCCGCTCCGTCAGACGAACGCCGCTTGGGTCAGTTGCGCGGGCGCGAGATTGTTGATGGTGACGGTGTGGGTTGGGGAGAGGGTGAGGGTGGTGTTTCCGGCGGTGGCGGTGGCGCCGGCGATGAGGGACTGGATCTGCGGGGTGGTGAGCGGCGACGCCGCCGGAGCCGGTGACGTGCAGATGGTCGCGCCCCGGGGTGAAGCCGGCGATGATGTCCTGCGCCGCATCGGCGGTGGCGAGGTTGAACTGGGCGCCGCCGGAGCCGGCCTGCAGCCAGTTGTGACCGGCGCCGCCGGACAGCGTGTGCGGCGCCTGAGCCGCCGAACAGGAAATCGTCGCCCGCGCCGCCGATCAGCAGATCCTGGCCGTTGCCGGCGAACAGGATGTTGATGCCCGCGCCGCCGGAGATCGTGGTGTTGCCGGAGCCGTTGTCATAGACCAACTGGTCGGCGTTGCCGAAGGCTGACGTTCTGGCTGGCGCTGCCGGTCAGGATGTGGACGTTGGGCGAGGTCAGCAGGTTGCCGTCGGCGAGGCGGGGGACGATGTCGTAGAGCGGCGAGGCGGCCTGCCAGGCGGCGTTGACCTGGTTGTTGGCCTGCAGCCAGCCATAGGCCTGGAGCGCCTGGGGGGATTGCTCGACGGTGATGTCGCCGGCCAGGGTGGCGAGCGCCCAGGCCTGGTATCCGGGGTATTCGAGGGCGGCCCACTGGCCGCTGAAATTGGCCCCGAGGCCGGCCGCGGTGGTGGCCTGCTCGATCTGCGCCCAGCTCTGGAACAGCGAGCCGGAGGCGGTGCCGACCACCATGTTGTAGGCGACGCCGTCATGCGGGTCGAGGCCGTTGCTGGCCTGCAGGAAGCGGCCGACCAGGTAGTTGCTCTCCCAGTGCAGCACCTGCTTGGCCTGGGCGTTGCCCTGCTCGGCGGCCATCGCCACCACCTGGCCGAAATAGTCCTGCTGCCACGGCGCCATCGCTGCGGCGCCGTGCCATAGGTGCCGGGCAGCCAGCCGGTGGCCTGGCCCTCGGCGGCGGTGGCGGGGGGATGATGGTGGCGAGCAGGTTGGTGAAATTGTTGTTCACCGCCTGGGTGAAATAGGCCTTCGAGCGGCGAGTTGTCGGGATTGATGAACGCCGCCTCCGGCAGCTGGCGCAGATCCCACGCCTGGACGCGCACCTGGGACGGCGCCGTTGACCACCAGATCCTGGCCGTTCTGCCGGTAGGAGGGCGCGGCGCTCGAGGATGTCGTAGCTCGCCTGGGCGTTGAGCTGGTCGAGATAGTAGCGGCTGCCGGTGAGCAGGTAGGCGTCGTAGGAGAGGTCCGGCTGGTGGCCGGCGTCGATCGCCCAGCCGCTGCCCGGGTTGGTCGTCTGGAATAATATTGCGGGCATCGGCTGGGTGAGCCCGGTGGTGCCGCAGGTGCTGCCGCCGCGCGGATCGGCCCACAGGGCGGGGTGCTGGGTGGTGGCGAGATAGGTGCCGGTGGCCGGGTCGTAGAGGTGCCAGGGCACGCTGCCGGCGGCGTCGGCCTGGGCCAGCGCGAAGGCCTGCGCCTGGGCGTTCTGGGTCATCAGCCAGATCGTGTTGGCCTGCGTGGTCGGGCCGATATCGGCGCGCCCGCCGGTGGTCGCCATGTATTGCGTGATGTCGGCATTGCCCAGCATGCCGAAGCTCGGCGCGCCGAACACCGTGGTGCCGCCGCCTGCATCGAGGCGGTGTCGCCGGTGATCAGCGAGGTCGTTGACCCCGGTGGTGGGGTCGTAGTTCTGCGACGAAGCCGGCCGCCGCCATGCCGCGGTGTCGTGCTGCACGTTGACCCCGCCGTTGAGCACGCCCGGCGCCGTTGCTCGAGATCACCTTGTGCCAGGTCTGGTACTGGAACTGGTCGATGTTGCTCTGGGCGAACACCGTGCTGCCGTTCTGGCGGATGGTGGCGTCGTATTTGACCTCGCCGCCGCTCTGCGCTCATGGCGATGTCGTTGTTGAACTGCACGTCGGTCGAGATGGCTGCCGTCGGCGTAGGCGGTGATGTCGAAGGTGACGTGCAGGGAGCCCGCCACCGGCACGTCGATGCGCACCTGGCTGGCCTGCGGGCCGGACAGCCAGCTCGACGCGGTGCCGTTGCGCAGCGCCGCGGCGAGCGCCTGGGCGGCGTCGATATGGAACGGCGTGGTGCTGCCGTCGGCGTTGTGCAGGCTGAGATCGACGGTGAAGTTGTAGCCGCCGCGGGTCGAGCGCGGCGAGGTCGACCGCCGGCCCCTGGGTGGCGCCGCGCGGCGCCGAGTTGCAGCATCACCCCGGCCGAGGCGCCGGCGGCCAGGGCGGGCTGCTGCAGGGTGAGCACCGCCATGCGCACCGAGCCGTCCGGGTTGGTCGCCTTGACGTCCATCTGCACCGCGACGGTGACGCCGTTGACGTCGCCTGCAGCAGCCGCCCCGCCGGCACCTGCCCCGGCGCGAACTCCTGCCCGAAGGTGATCTCCCGCGCCGCCAGCGCCGTCGTCCCCGGGTTCTGCAGGTTCAGCCCGACCACGTCCGAACCCCCGACGCCTGCGGCACAACCGCCGCGTAGGTGTACGTCGCCGGTCGGCGGCGGAGGAGGAGGCGGGGGTCGTGTTGGCCGCCAGTTCCGCCGGTTCCACCGACGGTGCCGCCCGACCCGCCGACCGTCCCTTGGACCCGCCGACGGTCCCTCGGAACCGCCGACGGTCCCCTTGGATCCGCCGACAGTGCCCTCGGATCCGCCGACGGTGCCAGCGGCGGATCCGATACGGCGCCACGCACCGCGGATGCCGTCACGCCGCCGACGACGCCGGACAGGTCCGATCGAAGCGACAGCGGAAGGAGTATAGGCGAGCGTGTTCATGGAGGATGAAATCCAACCAGTGGCGAAATGATTTCGCGATCAGCCCGCTTTCGGAGGCTATGGACGCGGCAATGGATCGGTCCCTGCGACAAGCCGCCTCCTCCTGGACGGATCGCCACGGACGGAAAGAAAGAAGATGCGGGCGGAGCGTGGCCCCAACCCGGCGAATTTCCTTAAGGGAAGATCAATAATTAGGCGATAACTTTTCGTCAATATTGCGGAAAAAGAATCTGTGGGTTGAATTGCGATAGACCGATGTTTAGCCAAAGAGTCTAGATTGTAACGGTTGTCGTCACGCAAACGTGCTGGTGTCGCAGGATCTGGCGCGCGCCGTGTTGACGTACCGATTGGACCTGCGTACGGTCGCGCCTGTTCAGGAACACACTGTGGGACCGCCCTTTCGTCCCGCGCTTCGGCTTCGACGGTCAGGACGGATTTCGGCCGAGCATGACGCTGTCTTCCATTCCCTGCCGACAAACTCGTCCTGCTGCTCGGCGCGCCGCGCTCGGGCACCACGTGGCTGGCCAAGATCTTCGACAGCCATCCGGACGTCCTGTACCGCCACGAACCGGACACGGTGCTGCGCGACGAGCGGATGCAGAACTTCTTCCGTTCCGAGGATATCCCGCACTTCCGGTCGGTCGCGGAAGGCTATCTTGCGGCGCCTGATGGACACCCGGACCCTGAAGACGGTCGGCTCGCTGCCCGTCTTTCCGAAAAGCTACTACTCGTCGGCGGTCCAGGGTACGCGGCGCGGCATGATCTATGGCTTGCGGGGCGCCGAGAAGCTCGGCGCCGCCAGGCTGGTCAGGAATATCGCGATCCCCGACCTCGCTCGATCCCGCAGCGCATCCCGAACCTGCGCGTGGTGATGAAATCGGTGAGCTCGCGAGGACGGGCGCGGCTATTCGCCGAGGCGTTGGCGGGCTGCCGGGTGATCTACATCGTCCGCGACCCGTGCGGGCAGGTCGCGTCCCTCATGCGGGGGGCCACGCTCGGCAAGTTCGAGGACGGCATCTATCCCGAGGAGCTGCTCTATACCGAGCAGGCCACGCGCTACGGCCTGACGGAGGAGCGGCTGCAGGCCATGCCCCGGGTCGAGCAGTTCGCCTGGAACTGGGCGATCCTCAACGAAAAGGCCATCGACGACCTGGCTGGCCTCAGCACGGCGAAGATCGTCCGCTACCAGGATCTCTGCGTCCGCCCGATGGAGGTCGCCAGGGATCTGCTGGCATTCACCGGACTGTCCTGGAACGCGCAGACCGAGGCGTTCATCGGCGAGAGCACGCGCTCCAATGCGCCCGATCGATACTATCAGGTGTTCAAGAACACCGAGACCGCCATGAACAAGTGGCGCACCGAGCTTCAGCCGGAGGACCAGCGGCGGATCATGGCGATCGTGCGCGAGACCTCCATGCGCGCGCTCTGTCCCGAATACGAATTCTGATGCCGCCCTCCGTCGCCGCACGATGCGTCCGGGATTCGACAACGAAGGTTTGATGGACGGCGCGTGTCGCGACCACTTATACCGCGTCCGGCGCCGGGGAGAGCTCTCTTCCCGGACCGACACAATCGACGATGCCAACGATGCGTGGCGCCGTTTTCGACGGAAGGCAGCCGGATGCATGATGATCGCGAACACCCGAGATGAGCGCCTGTGATCTTCTCGCGTATCGTGCGCGTTGACGCGGACCGGCCGCCCTCGACGACGCACCTGAAAAGCCTCGAGGCCGAAAGCATCCACATCCTGCGCGAAGTCGCCGGCCAGGCGCGCGCGCCGGTGATGATGTACTCGATCGGCAAGGATTCCTCGGTGCTGCTGCACCTGGCGCGCAAGGCGTTCTTTCCGGGGCGCCTGCCGTTCCCGCTGCTGCACATCGACACGCTGTGGAAATTTCGCGACATGATCGCGTTCCGCGACGAGACCGCGCGGCGCCTCGATCTCGACCTGCGGGTCTTCACCAGCCCCGAGGGACGCCGCCGCAACGTCAATCCGTTCGATCATGACAGTATCACCTACAACCAGGTGATGAAGACCGACGCGCTGAAGCAGGCGCTGACCGAGGGCGACTACGATTTCGCCATCGGCGGCGCGCGGCGCGACGAGGAACGCTCGCGCGCCAAGGAGCGGGTGTTCTCGATCCGCGCGCCGGGCCAGATCTGGGACCCCAAGCGGCAGCGGCCCGGAACTCTGGACCCTCTACAACGGCCAGCTCGCGCCGGGCGAGACGGTGCGGGTGTTCCCGCTGTCGAACTGGACCGAGCTCGACGTCTGGTCCTACGTCGCAGATCGAGCGCATCCCGGTCGTGCCGCTGTATTTCGCGGCGATGCGGCCGACCGTCGAGCGGCAGGGGGCGCTGATCGTGGCGGATGACGAACGGATGCGGCTTCCACCCCGGCGAACGGCCGGTGCAGCGCATGGTCCGCTTCCGCTCGCTCGGCTGCTATCCGTTCAGCGCCGCCGTGGCGTCGGAGGCCGCCACGCTGGACGACATCCTCGCCGAGATGCGCACGTCGAAGGAATCCGAGCGCGCCGGCCGGCTGATCGACTTCGACCAGGAAGCGTCGATGGAGAAGAAGAAGCGCGAGGGCTATTTCTGATGCCCGAGTCGGTCCTTCGCGTCCTCACCTGCGGCAGCGTGGATGACGGCAAGTCGACCCTGATCGGCCGGCTGCTGTTCGAGTGCGGCCACATCCCCGACGACGTGATGGCCGCCCTCGAGCGCGACAGCCGCAAATACGGCACGACGGGCGGCGAGATCGACTACGCGCTGCTGGTCGACGGGCTCGCCGCCGAGCGCGAGCAGGGCATCACCATCGACCTCGCCTACCGCTATTTCGAGACTCCGCGCCGGCGCTTCATCCTCGCCGACGCGCCCGGCCACGAGCAGTACACCCGCAACATGGTGACCGGCGCCTCGACTGGCGGACATCGCGGTGCTGCTGGTCGACGCGCGCAAGGGCTTGCTGGTGCAGACCCGGCGGCACGCGACCATCGCCAGCCTGCTCGGCATCGGGCAGATCGTGCTGGCGGTGAACAAGATGGACCTTGTCGGGTTCGACCGCGCGGTGTTCGACGGCATCGTCGATGCGTTCCGCGAGTTCGCCGACAAGCTCGGCGACCTGGCGGTGACGGCGATCCCGGTCTGCGCCCGCGACGGCGACAACGTGATCGCGCCCAGCAGCCGCATCGACTGGTATCGCGGACCGACCCTGCTCGCCGCGCTGGAGCGGGCCGAGGCGCGCGGCCGAGGCGGACCGGCGCCCCTTCCGCATGAACGTCCAGTGGGTGAACCGCTCCAGCGCCGATTTCCGCGGCTACGCCGGAACCGTCGCGAGCGGCACCGTCCGCCCGGGCGACCGGATCACCAACGCGCTCTCGCGGGTCAGCGCCGCCGTGCGGCGGGTCGTCACGATGGAGGGCGACCTCGCATCCGCCGGCCGGGGCACGCCGGTCACCTTGGTGCTGGACAGCGAGATCGACGTCTCGCGCGGCGACGTGCTCGCCGAGGCGCCGATGCTGGAAGTGGCGGACCAGCTGATCGCCCGCATCGCGTGGCTCGACGAGACGCCGCTGTTCCGCGGCCGTTCCTACCTGTTGCGGCTCGGCGCCCGCACCGTCACCGCGACCGTCACCGACATCGCCCACCGGCTCGACGTCGACACGCTGACCGAGGTGCAAGCGCGCGAGTTGCACCTCAACGAGATCGGCCGGGTCACGCTCAGCCTCTCGCAGCCGGTCGCGTTCGAGCCCTACCGCTTCAATCGCGAGATGGGCGGCTTCATCCTGATCGACCGGCTGACCCGCAATACGGTCGGCGCCGGCATGGTCGAGCGCGCGGCGCGCGACGCCAGCGACATCCATCTGCAGTCCATCACCGTCGACAAGCCGGCGCGGGCGGCGATGAAGCACCAGCGGCCGGCGGTGCTGTGGTTCACCGGCCTGTCGGGCGCCGGCAAGTCCACCGTCGCCAACCTGGTCGAGCGCCGGCTGCACGCCGACGGCCGGCACACCATGATCCTGGACGGCGACAACGTGCGCCACGGCCTGAACCGCGACCTCGGCTTCACGGAGGCCGACCGGGTGGAGAACATCCGCCGCATCGCCGAGGTCTCGCGGCTGTTCGTGGATGCCGGGCTGATCGTGCTCGTCTCCTTCATCTCGCCCTACCGCGCCGAGCGGATGCTGGCGCGCGAGCGGGTGGAGGAAGGCGAGTTCATCGAAATCTTCGTCGATACGCCGATCGACGAGTGCCGCCGGCGCGATCCGAAGGGGCTGTATGCCAAGGCCGACGCCGGCACGATCCGCAACTTTACCGGCATCGACGCGCCCTACGAGGCGCCGACCGATCCCGAGATCCACCTCGCCACGCTCGACGCCGGGCCCGAAGCGCTGGCCGAGCGGGTGATCGACGACCTGCGGCGGCGGGGAATTATCGCGTAGCAGAATCGAATCCGCTTTACATCGCGGCGTCGCATGTGTACGACGATCGCATGTTAATGATGTTGACGCCCATGTCCTATACCTGCGCCGGCCGCCTTTCGGCCGGTCACGGGCGGAGTCTGTGCTGACGCTGGCGACATTGTAGCGCCACATCGCGCAGGCCCCGGCATTCAGCAGACGGGGCCTTTTTTATGAGTAGCTCCGTCCCGCTTCATCTCTGCTCGAGAGAGATGTGTCATGCGCGCCACGGAGCTGATCGTTTTCCCCGAGCATTCCGACGACGCGCCCCAGGCGGGGGGCGGCGCGCCGGTACGCAACCGGGCTCGCCATTGGCCGGTCCGCGCCGGCCTGCCGGCACGCGCCTTCCGATCCAGGCTGACGGTCATCCTTGCCGCTGACGTCGCGGGCTACAGCCGGCATATGGCCGAGGACGAGGCGGGAACGCACGCCCGCTTCACCGCGATCCTCCGCACGGTGATCGAGCCCGCCATCGCCCGATATGACGCCCGGGTGGTCAAGAATACCGGGGATGGCTTCCTGGCAGAATTCGCGAGCGCGACCGCGTCGGTCCGCTGCGCGGTGCAATTTCAGGATGCGATCCGCGCCTGGAATGGCCGGCGAGGTCGGGGCCGACCACTGCAGTTCCGGGTCGGCATAAACCTGGGCGATGTAATCGTGGAGCCTTACGACGTCTTCGGCCATAGCGTGAACGTCGCGGCGCGTCTGGAGGCGTTGGCCGAGCCGGGCGGCATCCTCGTCTCACACGCGGTCTCCGCCTCCGTTCGAGATCCCGCGCTGTCGTTCGAGGATGTGGGCGAGCTTTCTCTGAAGAACATGACTGAGACCGTCCGCGGCTTTCGAGTTCTGCCTAGCCGGGGCACGAGATCGGTCCGGGAATCGCGAGCCGCGGGATCATAGGCCGAGGTGCGGTCGCTGGGTCCATTGCCGAATCGCCGTGCTCCGCGCGAGGAAGGGGCCATGCCGCATCCGCGCCTCTGGGTGATGGCGGCCTACGGCTTCGCGGCCGGGCTGCCCTTGCCGCTGTCGGGGTTCACTTTCCGGCTCTGGCTGTCGGAGGGCGGAGTGTCGCTCGCCGCGATCGGGCTGACCGCCAATATCGGCCTCGCCTACACGCTGAAATTCCTTTGGGCGCCAGTGCTCGACCAGACGCGGCCACCCGGCTGGCTCGCCCGGCTTGGGCGGCGGCGAGGCTGGCTGATGGCGGTGCAGCCGGCGCTGGTCGTCGCCTGCGTGCTGCTGGCGCTGTCCGACCCCGCCGCCGCCCCGCTGCTCGCGGTCGCGGCGGCGGCGCTGGTCGCCTTCTTCTCGGCCAGCCAGGACATCCTGGTGGACGCCTGGCGCATCGAGAGCTATCCGGCGCGTCTCCAGGGCGGCGCGATGGCGGCCTATGTGTGGGGCTATCGCACCGCGCTGCTGATCTCCGGCGCGGGTGCCATCAAGGGGGCGGACATCGTCGGCTGGCACGGCGCGCTGCTCATCGTCGCGGCGCTCGTGGCGGTCGGGCCGCTCATAACGCTGATCGCCCCCGAGCCGCGCACGGATGCGCCGGCGCGTCCGCCGGGCCGGTTCGCGACACGGCTGCGGCTGGCCGTGGTCGAGCCGCTGCGCGAGTTCCTGGCGCGGCCGGGGGCCGTCACGATCCTCGCCTTCATCGCCCTGTTCAAGCTCGGCGAGGCGATGGCCGGCGTGATGAACGCGCCCTTCTATCACGCGCTCGGCTTCGACCGGACGGCGATCGCGATCTCGAGCTCCTGGTTCTCGCTGCCGGCCACTTTCGCCGGCACCGCACTCGGCGGCTGGCTGGTCGCGCGGCTCGGCGTCGGGCGGGCGCTGTTGCTCACCGGATGGGTGCAGACGGTGGCGATGGCGATGTATCTCTGGCTCGCCGTGTCGGCGGGCGAGCATCACGCGCTCTACGCGACGGTCGCCACCGAGGCCTTCGCCGAGGGCATGGCGGACGCGGCGTTCATCACCTACCTGTCGGGACTCTGCTCGGTCGCCTTCACCGCCACGCAATACGCCCTGCTCTCCTCGCTCGCGGCGATCGCGCTGCGCACCGTGGGCGGGCTGTCGGGCTTCCTCGCCGCCGCCCTCGGCTGGACGCAGTTCTACGCCGTCTGCCTGTTCGCCGCGGTCCCCGCGATGCTCGTCATGCTGCGCATCCTGCGCCGCTTCCCGCCGGCGGACCGCCCCGCCGGCCTTTGAGCCTACCCGCCGCCGTCGGACCTGGCTTGCGGCAGCCAGACCGAGACCGTGGTGCCGGCGCCCTCCTCGCTTTCGATCGCGAGCTGGCCGCGATGGCGGTTGACGATGTGCTTGACGATCGCGAGCCCCAGCCCGGTGCCGCCCACCGCACGCGAGCGGCCGGCGTCCACCCGGTAGAACCGCTCGGTCAGCCGGGGCAGATGCTCGCGCGGAATGCCGGTCCCGTCATCGGCGACCGCGATCAGCACGCCGGGGCGCACCGGAAAGCGCGGCTCGGTGGCGACCGCCCGCACCGAGAGCCGGATGGTGCCCGCCTCCCTTCCGTATTTCACCGCGTTGTCGAGCAGGTTGTGCAGCACCTGCGCCAGCTGGTCGGCGTCGGCGACCACCGGGGGCAGGCTGCCCGCGACCTCGACCGCAAGAGTGACACGGCGCGCCGCCATGCGCGGCTCGAACCCGGCCGCGATGCGCGGCACCAGGGCGGCGAGATCGACGCTCTCCGAGGGCGGCCGGTGTTCGGTCAGCTCGATGCGGGACAGACCGAGCAGGTCGTCGATGATCCGGTTCATCCGCTCGGCCTGCTCGGCCATGATGGCAAGGAAACGCTGCTGGGCGGGCCGGTCGTCGGCCGCCGGGCCGCGCAGCGTCTCGATGAAGCCGATCAGGCTGGCCAGCGGCGTGCGCAGCTCGTGGCTCGCATTGGCCACGAAATCCGCCCTCGTGCGCTCCGCCGCGCGCTCCCGCGTACGATCGGACAGCACGATCATCGCCCGGCCGCCGTCGGCGAGCGGTGGGTCCATCACGATCGCGGTCGCCTGCAGCTCGCGCGGGATCGGCACCGGAATGGTCAGCGCCGCGTGCTGCGGCGTGCCCTGGGCGAAGGCGCGGTCCACCGCGCCGCGCAGCACGGGATGGCGCAGTACCGCCAGCATGTCCGCGCCGAACGCGGTACGCGCCGCCGCATTGGCCCGCCGCACGCTGCGGTCGGCCGCGAGCACGATCAGCGGATCGGGCAGCCGCTCCACCACTGCCTCGTCGGCGCGGCGCAGGAGACCGACCAGGGTGGCGCGGCTCGCCATCGTCCGCGACAGGCGCTCGATGTCGCGCGCGATCCCCTGGACCGATTTGAGCATGGGCGGGTGAGCGACGGCGATGATGGGGGACGGCGCCTCCTCGCCCGCCTGCCGCACGATGGCGGCCAAACGGGCGAGGTCGCGAGCCCAGACCATCGCCACGATCAACGCGGCGAGCAGCACCGCTCCGGCGGCGATCAGCGACGCGGCCGGGGAAGCCAGGCCGAGCGCCGCCATCACGAGCAGGCCGGCGACGGGCACCGCGGCGATGGCCGTCGTCGCCAGCAGCACCTGCCGCGGTCGCATCGCCGGCCGGCGGGTCAGACCCCTGGGGCGGTGAAGGATTGCGGCGCCGGTTCGACCAGTTGCGGCCCGCCGCGCTGGATCTCGAACACCGCAAGGCCGCGGCGCACCCGCCCGTCCGGCTGCAACGCCATCAGGCCATCGGTGCCCGCGAAGCCGCCCGGCTGGGTCAGCGCGGCCATCGAGAACCCGCCGTTCTGCGCCAGCACGCGGGCGATCGAGGCGGCATCGAAGGCGAGGTCGGCGATCGCGGGCGCAGGGGCGCCGTACTTGGCACTGAAGGCGTCATTGAAACCCGCCCGCGCCGCCGGGTCCGGGGCGGCATACCAGGCGCCGGGGAACTGGCCCGATCCGCTCGACGGGGTGGCCCAAAGGGCTGGGCCAAGGATGCGGACGGCGGACGGGCGGATGTCGTAATAGGGCAGCAGCGAGGCGATCTCCGCCAGCGGCTCGCCAGTGTCGGCGAGCAGCAGCGTGTCGAATGGCGGCGGCGAGACCGCGCCGCGCTGCTGCGCGAGGTCCGCCGCCTCGCGCCGTCCCTCGGCGTCGCCGCGCGCGCGGGCGGCGCGGATGCGCGCGTCGATCCCGCCGCCACGGCTCGCGTAGTCGCTGAGGTCGCGCGTCGCGGAGGTGATCGCCGCCATGCCCGTGCCATGCTGGCCGATGCGCGGCGGCGGCAGCCCGGCGGCGGCGGTCGCCTCCTGGAGCGCCACCGCCATCGAACGGCCGAAATCGGTGTCGGGCAGCAGGCCGGCGAACTGCGACTTGCCCTGCGACCGGGCGGCCTCCACCAAGCGGAAAACCTGCTGGCGCGGCGTGATGCCGAGCGGCCAGACGCCGGGCCGCGACTGCGCGGGATCGTTGGTGAAGGCGAGCACGGCGATGCCGGCTTTTTCCGCCACTGGGGCCACGGCGGCGGTCTCGGCCGAGGTGAGCGGGCCGAGGATCAGCCCCGCCCCGCCCGCGATCGCGGCCTGCGCGGCGGTGGCGGCGCCTTGCGGCGTGCCGGCGGTGTCGCGCACGTCGAGGCTCGGAGCGCCGGGGCCGGCGAGCGCCAACTGGGCGCCCTTCAGCAGCGCCTGCGCGATCTCCGGGCGCGGGCCGGAGAGCGGCAGCAGGATCGCCACATGACCCGAGGGCGTCCCGCCCGGCCCGCCGGTCAGTGGCTGCCCGAACCGCACCGGGGCACCGGGCGCACCCATCTGGGCGACGCAGCCGGCCAGTGCCAGCATGGCCAACAGGAGTCCCAATGTCCGACGACGCATCCGACCATCCCCCCGATGAACCGCTGGATGAGCGTACCGCTCCCCTCGCGGGACTTGTGCTGGTTTCGACACCGATCGGCAACCTCGGCGATATGACGCCGCGAGCCCAGCAAGCGTTGCAGGCGGCCGATCTCGTGCTGTGCGAGGATACGCGCCACACCGCCCGCCTGCTCTCGGCCCTTGGCCTCGCGGCGCGCCTCGAGACGCTCAATGAGCACAACGAGGATGCGCGCACGGCGAGTGTGCTGGCGCGGCTGCGCCAGGGGCAGCGAGTGGCGCTGGTCTCCGACGCGGGCACGCCGCTGGTCTCCGATCCCGGTTTCCGACTGGTCCGGGCGGCCATCGCGGAGGGCCTGCCGGTCAGCGCCGTGCCGGGCGCCAACGCGGCGGTGACGGCGCTGGTGCTGTCCGGCCTGCCGCCCCTGCCCTTCCTGTTCCTGGGATTCCCGCCGCCGCGCCAGGCGGCCCGTCGCGCTGTTTTCGGCCAGTTGCGGGCGGCGGAGCGAGCAGGGCTTTCCGCCACGCTGATCTGGCACGAGGCGCCGCACCGGCTGGCCGAGAGCCTGGCCGACATGGCGGAAGCCTTCGCCGCCCGCCCGGCCGCCGTCGCGCGCGAGCTGACCAAGCGGTTCGAGGAGGTGAGGCGCGGCGAGCTGGCGGCGCTGGCCGCGCACTATGCCGAGCACGCGGCGCGCGGCGAGGTCACTGTCGTGGTCGGGCCGCCCGGCGAGGACGAGTCGGACGCCGAGGATCTCGACGCGCGGCTCCGCGCCGCACTCGCCGGCAACAGCATGAAGGACGCCGCCGCCCTCGTCGCCGGCGCGACCGGGCTGCCGCGCAAGCTGGTCTACGCCCGCGCGCTGGCCCTCGGGCGCGCGCCGGAAAGCTGAGGCGGCCGGTGGCGCGGCGCGGTCAGAACCCGCCCGAGCATCTGCGCCGGCGCCTCGATCGCGCGGTGGAATAGCCACGCGACCAGCAGCGACAGCGGCACCAGCAATGCGACGCGCAAACCGGCCGGAAGCGCGGGCAGGCCGTAGATCACAGCGAGGAACACCGGCAGGTGGATCAGGTACAGGCTGTAGGAAATCCGCCCCAGCCACGGCAGCGGCGGAATGCCCAGCACCCGGCCGAAGCCGCGTCCTTCCAGCGCCACCAGGATCAGCAGCCCCGCCCCGGCGCCGAACGCCAGATCGTCCGCCGCCGGCAGACCGCTCAGCAGGCCCAGCGCCACGACGAGCAGCATCGGCGCGGTCCAGCCCGGCAGGCGCGCGAGCAGCGCACCCAGCCGGGCGCGATGCACGGCGATGCCGACGCCCAGCACGAAAAACGCGACAAAATAGGCGCTCACCAGAAAGGAGCCGCCCAGGGAAGAACCCCAATAGGGGCGGCACGACAGCCAGGTCCGGCAGGCCGCATCGGTCCCCGCGTCGATCCCGAAAGGCGCCGCGAGCCACTGCACGACCAGGCATCCGGTGAGCAGCGCGACCCAGTACCCGTCGGCCGGCCCACAGCAGCAGGGGCATCAGCAGCGAGATGCGGAGCTCATGCACCAAGCTCCAGACCACCGGGTCCAGCCCGTCGCGCCCGTCGCCCGCCATCAGCAAATGGTCGAGCACGGCCGGCAGCCGATAGCCGCCCTGCCACAGCGTCCCGAACCAGCCGCTGAACGGCCGCGCCGTCTCCGGGTCGAGCAGCGCGTAGCCGGCGGCGGAGACCAGGATCGCGACCGCGAAGGGCGGGTAGATGCGCGCGAAACGCCGGATTGCGAAGTCGCGGTAGCTGGTCTGCCGGCTCAGCAGCGCATGGGCCAGGACGAAGCCGGAGAGCACGAAGAACAGGATGACCGGCGCGCGCCCCTCCAGGACCATCCTGAGCGGCGAGTAGCGCAGCAGCCGCCACACCCAGACGGAATTCGGCCGGATCGCGCCGAGCAGCCAGACATGGTGGAACACCACGAGCAGCGCCGCGATCCCGCGCAGCGAGTCGAGCCCGGCGATATGCGAGACGGGGCGCCGCGGCGGCGGGGCTTCCAGCATGGAACGTGCAACGACCCTATTGTATGCGCGTCACTCTCACTTGTTGCCGCCGCGAATGCAACCACCAGTATATAGAAATCACACGGCCAGCGCGGCGATGAGCGGATCGAGCCGCAGGCGGCCGGCCGGGGAGACGATCAGGCGCCCGTCCAGCCGCGCCAGATAGCCCTCCTCGATCGCCTGACGCAGCACGCCCGGATCGAGCGCGTCGTCGAGCGCGATGCCGGTGCGGGCGGCGAACCGGACCTCGTCGATGCCCTCGGCGAGCCGCAGCCCCATCAGCAGCATCTCCCGCGCCCGATCGCCTGGCCTTACCGGCGCCTCATGGGTCGTGCCGTGGCCCTGGCGCTCCACCCGCTCCGCCCAGGGTTCCGGCGCGCGGTGCCGGCGGGTGGCGAGCAGCGCGCCATCGAGGCTGATCCGCCCGTGCGCGCCCGGCCCGATCCCCGCGTAATCGCCGTAGCGCCAGTAGGCCAGATTGTGCCGGCTCTCCGCACCCGGCCGCGCGTAGTTGGAAACCTCGTAGCCGAGCAGCCCGAAGCGTGCCGCCTCCTCGCCGGTCGCCTCGTACAGCGCGGCGGCCAGCTCCGCCTCCGGCAGCGCGATCTCGCCCCGCCGGTGCAGCCCCTCGAACACCGTGCCGGGCTCGATGGTGAGCTGGTAGAGCGACAGATGATCGGCGACGAGCCCCAGGGCCTGCCTCAACTCGGCCCTCCAGGCCGCCTCCGCCTGTCCCGGCCGGGCATAGATCAGGTCGAACGAGATGCGCGGAAACAGCCCCCGCGCCGCCTCCAGCGCCGCCAGCGCCTGCGCCGCCGAGTGCTGCCGTCCGAGCATCGCCAGCGCCGCCGGGTCCAGGCTCTGCACGCCGAGCGACACCCGGTTGACCCCAGCCTGCCGCAGCGCGGCGAGCCGCGCGACCTCCACGCTGGTCGGGTTGGCCTCCAGCGTGATCTCGATGTCGGGCTCGGGATCGAACAGGCGCCGCCCGTCGCCGATCAGCGCGGCCACCGTGTCGGGCTCCATCAGGCTCGGCGTGCCGCCGCCGAAGAAGATCGAGCCGAGCCGCCGCCGCCCAAGCCGCGCCGCCTCCCAGGCGAGCTCCGCCCGCAGCGCGCGGGCGAAGCGCGCCTGGTCGATGCGCTCCCGGACATGCGAGTTGAAGTCGCAATACGGGCACTTGGCCAGGCAGAAGGGCCAGTGGATATAGAGGGCCAGCGGTTCCATCAGGAGTGATATAGGGAATGCAATCCGTTCCTGGGCCTTCCGATCTTGGCGCCTCGGTCGATCGCGTGCGTGCCGCCCTCGCGGCGCACGGGCATCCCGATTCCACTATCGCCGTGCCGGAGAGCGCGCGCACCGCCGAGGGCGCGGCCGAGGCGGTCGGCTGCGACGTGGCGCAGATCGCCAAATCCATCGTGTTCCGCACCGACGAGGCCGCCCCGCGCCCGGTCCTGGTCATCACCTCGGGGGTGAACCGGGTCGATCCCGCGCTGGTCGAGGCGGCGCTCGGCGTCCGCCTGCGTCGCGCCGATGCCGCCTTCGTCCGCGAGGCGACCGGCTTCGCCATCGGCGGCGTCGCACCGGTGGGCCATCTGACCCCGCCTCTCGCCCTGCTCGACGAGGATCTGCTGGCGCTCGACCCGGTCTGGGCGGCGGCCGGCTCGCCGAGCCTGGTGTTCCGCACGTCGGCCGCCGAGCTGCTGCGCCTCAGCGGCGCGCGGCCGGCTCGCGTGCGACAGGGCGGGTGAAATCACGGCGGATCGAGGAAATCCGCCAGCCGCGCGCCAAACTGCATGTCGAACGCCGGCTGGTAGACGCCCATGTGCCCGCGCGGCTCGGGCGGCTGATAGAGGCTGAGCAGCACGATCCCGGTGCGCGCGGTCATGTCCCGGACCATGCCCAGTCGGCCGGGCGGGTCGGGGTCGAGCGGATCGTCCGCGAACTGGACCAGCGCCAGCCGCGCACCGGATGGGGCGGCGGCGTCGAGCAGCGCCTGCCAATCGGCCATCGCTTGCGCCCGGCGCGCCGGGCGCGTCCCGTGCGCGGCGGGCGAGAAGGTGGCAACGGCATCGACGAGACCCGCCTGCCGCAACACCCCGAGCGCGATCCACCCGCCGCGCGAGTGCCCGGCCACGATGATCCGCCGATACCCGGCGGCCCGCAGTCGCCCGGCTCCGATGCACAGATCGTCGATCCCCGCTGCCAGCCGGTCCTGCCCCGGCGCGCGGTCGAAGCGCCAGATGTCGTATTTCCGCGCCGCCATGCGGGCGATCCAGACGGGCTCCGCCGGCGGCTCGGGACTCCTTGTCCGCGTCGTAAGATCCGTGCAACCAGACGAAGGCGCCCCGCGCCTGCTCGGGACCGACCAGCGGAAAACCGTGCGAGGGGATCAGCGGGGCAGCGTCCGGCGGTCCGGCCCACGCCGGCAGGGCCAGCGCGAGCAGCAGCAGGATCAGCCGAAACATGCCGCCAGGAGCTGGACGAAGGCGCGCGCCCGATGGCTCAGCGTGTGCTTGGCCTCGCCGTCCATCTCCCCGAACGTTCGCGCGGCACCTCCCGGCAGGAACATCGGATCGTAGCCGAACCCCCGCTCACCCCTGGGCGGCCAGATCGCGCTGCCGTCCACCCGGCCGACGAAGGTTTCGGTGTGCCCGTCCGGCCAGCCGAGGCAGAGCGCGCAGACGAACCAGGCGCGCCGATCGGCCGCTTCTCCGAGTTCGGCGTTCACCCGCGCCATCGCCTGGGAGAAATCCTTGCCGGGTCCGGCCCAGCGAGCAGAGAGCACGCCCGGCGCGCCGTCGAGGCCGGCGACGCAGAAGCCGGAATCGTCGGACAGCGCCGGCAGGCCGCTCGCGCACGCCGCCGCCAACGCCTTGATCCGCGCGTTGCCGACGAAATCGGGCGCGTCCTCGACTGGCTCGGGCAGCCCAAGCTCCGCCGCCGATAGGACGTCCACCGCGTGCGGGCGCAACAGCGCATCAATCTCGGCGAGTTTTCCGGGGTTGTGGCTGGCGAGCACCAGGCGGGCGCCGGTGGGCAGGCGCCGTGCCATCAGTCGGTGCCGGTGGCGTCGCGCTGCATGGCAAATAGCGCGGCGGTGCCCTGACGGGCGAGGCCGAGCAGCGACAGGAACTGCGCCTCGGAGAACGGCGCGCGCTCGGCCGTGCCCTGGATCTCGACGATGCCGCCGCCATCGGTCAGCACGAAATTGGCATCGGCCTCCGCATTGGAATCCTCGTCATAGTCGAGGTCCAGCACCGCGCCCTCGCCGGTCAGGCCGCAGGAGACCGCCGCCACCTGGCCGGTCAGCGGCATCCGGGAAATCACGTTCATCCGGATGAGATGGCGGAACGCCATGTGCAGCGCCACCCAGGCGCCGGTGATCGCGGCACAGCGCGTGCCGCCGTCGGCGTTCAGCACGTCGCAGTCGAGCGTGACCGTCATCTCGCCCATCGCGGCGCGATCCACCACGGCGCGCAGGCTGCGCCCGATCAACCGCTGGATCTCCTGCGTGCGGCCCGATTGCTTTCCCCGCGCCGCCTCGCGGTCGCCGCGCGTGTGGGTGGCGCGCGGCAGCATCCCGTACTCGGCCGTGACCCAGCCCAGCCCGGCGCCGCGCAGGAAGCCCGGCACCCGGCCCTCCACGCTGGCCGCGCACAGCACCTCGGTCTGGCCCATGCGGATGAGGCAGGAGCCTTCCGCGTGACGGGCGAAGCCGGGAGTGAAGGAGACGGGACGCAGGGCGTCGGGCGCGCGGCCGGAGGGGCGCATGAGCTACGCCGCCTCGGTGCGCTCGGCCCGCTTGCGCGCGTGCGGGTCGAGATGGCGCTTGCGCAGGCGGATCGCGGCCGGCGTCACCTCCACCAGCTCGTCATCCTCGATATAGGCGATCGCCTGCTCGAGGCTCATGCGGCGCGGCGGGATCAATAGCATCGCGTCGTCCTTGCCGGCGGCGCGCACGTTGGTGAGCTTCTTCTCCTTGATCGGGTTCACGTCGAGGTCGGAGCCTCGGCTGTGCTCGCCAAGGATCATGCCCTCGTAGACCTTCTCGCCCGGATCGACGAACAACGTGCCGCGCTCCTGCAGGTACCAGAGCGCATAATGCACCGCGACACCGTCGGAGTTGGAGATCAGCGAGCCGTTGCGGCGGCCCTCGATCGGCCCCTTCCACGGCCCGTACCCCGCGAACAGCCGGTTCATCACCCCGGTGCCGCGCGTGTCGGTCAGGAACTCGCCATGATAGCCGATCAGGCCGCGGCTCGGCACGTTGAAGGTGAGCCGCACCTTGCCGCCC
This sequence comes from uncultured Alphaproteobacteria bacterium, assembly GCA_963799825.1. GTDB lineage: Bacteria > Pseudomonadota > Alphaproteobacteria > Acetobacterales > Acetobacteraceae > JAFKFI01. The sequence goes on along the minus strand of CAWCYL010000003.1, from coordinate 50,919 downwards.
CCGGACGGCCGCATGTCGCGCAGCTCGCCCTTGCGGCGGCTGATCTTGTCCACCACGACGCCGGAATAGGGCTCGTCCACATCGACCAGCACCTCCTCCATCGGCTCCTCGCGCTCGCCGGTGTCGGGGTTGGTCTGGGTCAGCACGCGCGGCCGGCCGATGGTGAGCTCGAAGCCCTCGCGGCGCATCTGCTCGATCAGCACGCCGAGCTGCAGCTCGCCGCGCCCGGCGACCTCGAACGCCTCGCTCTCCTGGCTGTCGGAGACCCGGATGGCGACGTTGCCCTCGCCCTCGCGGAACAGCCGGTCGCGGATCTGGCGCGACGTGACCTTCTTGCCCTCGCGCCCGGCGAGCGGCCCGTCATTGATGCGGAAAGTCATCGCGAGAGTCGGCGGATCGACCGGGCTGGCCTTCATAGGCCCGGCGAGCTCCGGCGCGCCCACCGTGTCGGGCACCGTGGCATCGGTCAGCCCGGCCACCGCGATGATGTCGCCGGCCTCGGCCTCCTCCACCGTCACCCGGTCGAGGCCGCGGAACGACAGCAGCTTCGTCAGTCGCCCGGTCTCGACCACGCTGCCGTCCACCCGCAGCACCTTCACCGGCATATTGAGCCGCGCGCGGCCCTGCTCGACCCGCCCGGTCAGCACGCGGCCGAGGAAATTGTCATAGTCCAGAATGGTGGCAACCATCGCGAACGGCGCCTCGGCGTCCACGATGGGGGCCGGGACGTGGCTCAGCACCAGGTCGAACAATGCGGAAAGATCCTTGCGCGGCCCGTCCAGCGCGGCGTCCGCCCAGCCCTGCCGGCCCGAGGCGTACAGCATCGGGAAGTCGAGCTGCTCGTCCGTGGCCCCGAGAGCGGCGAACAGATCGAATACTTCTGTATGCACCTCGTCGGGCCGCGCGTCGCCACGGTCGATCTTGTTGACCACCACGATGGGCTTGAGCCCGCGCGCCAGAGCCTTGCCGACCACGAACTTGGTCTGCGGCAGCACGCCCTCGGCGCTGTCCACCAGCACGAGCGCGCCGTCCACCATGTTGAGGATGCGCTCGACCTCGCCGCCGAAATCGGCGTGGCCGGGCGTGTCCACGATGTTGATCCGCGTCCCGCGCCACACCACGGAGGTGCATTTGGCGAGGATCGTGATGCCCCGCTCGCGCTCCAGATCGTTGCGGTCGAGCGCCCGGTCGGCGACGTGCTGGTGGTCGCGGAACGAGCCGGACTGGCCCAGCAGCTTGTCCACCAGGGTGGTCTTCCCGTGGTCGACATGGGCGATGATGGCGATGTTGCGGATGTCCATGACTACCTTGGGAGAACCTTGGGAATACCGTTGCGGAGCGGCGGCCGATGCGGGCGTCGCGTGACGAGACCAGGATGGGAGCTTGTTGCGCCGCACACATAGTGGGTCGGGGCACGTTGTGCGAGCGGAAACCGGACAGGGCTGACACGCAGCACACGGATCCTGTCGCCCCCGCCACCAGCCGCCGGATTGCCCGGATCCGGGCTTTTCCCCCCGCCGCCATTGCCCGCATCCGGGTTTCCTCCCCGGCCCCTATTGCCCGGATCGGGGCTCGCGGAGGGCGTGGGATTGCCCCTATCCGGGCTCGTCCGGGCCACCGGCCGTGGAATGTGGTAAACTCGCTGCGCCTTGGAGCGCGCCATGAGGTTCATCCAGCGGCGCCCCGCGCCGACCCCGACGGCATCCGAGCGGGCCCATCTCGCCGGCCCCGCTCCGGCCTCGCCGATGGCGGCGCCCGGCGCGCCACTCGATGCCGCCACCCGGGCGTTCTTCGAGCCGCGCTTCGCCTGGAGCTTCGGCGCCGTGCGCGTCCACACCGACGAGGCCGCCGCGCGATCCGCCCACGCGCTCGGCGCCGCCGCCTTCACCGTGGGCCGCGACATCGCCTTCGCGGCGGATCATTACGAACCGGCAAGCCAGCGTGGCCGCGCCCTGCTCGCGCACGAGCTCGCTCATGTCGTGCAGCAGGCGGCCGGACCGCCGGTCCTCGCCCGCCAGACGGTCGAGCAATACGAGACGGCCGGCATCGCCATCGACCGCACCCAGCTCCAGCACGTGGCGAGCCACAGCTACTGGGACCAGAAGCTCCAGGCGTACGGTTTCGTCCCGTCGATGGACATGGCGACGGACGTTCGGCTGCGCATGGATGGGGAAGAACTGGACGCCGTCCTCGCCGCGGTCTGGCAGAGGCGGCCGCAGCCGCCGACCATCACGCAGGATGTCACGGACCTCGTCACCATTCCAAAACGGGCAAAGTCCGGCTCGCGCGACGTCGCCTATCAGATCACGTTCGAGGCGCATCGCCATCCGGGCGAGCAGAAGAACCGGGTGGACGTGACGTTCCTCGCCGAAGGGGGCGGCGCGTCCGCCATCACCGCCGACCCCACCTCCACCAGCTACACGCCGAAATCGGCATACCGGCCCGGAAGCTTTCCGCAGAACGATGCCGAGAAATATTGGCAGGCGCATCCCGACGAGCAGCGACGCGTCTTCAACTGGATCGAGAACACAGCGCCTTCGCATTTCGATCAGATCGTCACGACGACCTCCGGCAGCGGCGCAAGCGCACAATCCGCCTCGTTCCACGTCACCGGAACGAAGGAGCCATCGGGAAAAGTCGCTGATCTCATCATCGTGTTTCTCGGCGCCGTCGCACCCTCCCGACAGACCGCGCCCGCCGGCTACGCGTCGCACGATTTCGCCGACAAGGGTATCGAGGACGCCCAGACCACGCTCGATCCGGTGAAGCAGGACAAGCTCGGCACGATCAGCGGCCTCGACAGGGCGCACGCCGAGGAGCGCGCCGCGGTGAAGTTCGCGATCGTACAATATTTCCAGAGCGATCCCGCGGCGGCGGCCGACCCGGTCAAGCACCGAAGCGGCACGCGCAACGCGGAAGTCGACGCGATCGTGCCAATCCCCGACACCGGCGGGATGACGACGCACCGGCGCGTCCTCTACACCTTTCGTTTCACGCCCAACGCGCGCGACCCAAAGATCCAGGACGTGGGCGTCCAGCGGATCGGCGAGCAGGGCGTGGACCAGGGCATCGACGTCCGCCTCGCTCCGCGCGGCCGCCTCGCCCGCGTGAACGGCTTCTCCGAGCACGCGAAGGGTGCCACCGAGGCGGACAAGGTGGCGTCGCTCACCCAATGGCTGAAGCAGCGCTATGCCGGCGTGACCCCGGCCGCGAGTGCCACGGTCGCCGAGCTGGAAAACGATGTCGACGCGCAGATCCGCGCCGGCAGCAGCGATCCGAAATGGTACGAGGCCAATTACGGCATCAAGATCCAGACGGCGGACGAGGCGCGAACCTGGCTGGACAAGGGCCTCGGCTATCACAAGGCCGAGGATCTGCAGGACCTGCTGGATTTCAAATCAACCGAGCTGCCGCTGCTGGAGTTCGTGCTCGAGCGGATGAGCGACGGCATCCTGAGTACCGTCCGCGGGCTGCGGGTCAATCGTCAGAAAGTATTCTTCGATTGGAAGGCCGGTGGTTTCGAGAGAAAGGAGCGTGTCGCCGGCGTGACGCGCGGCCAACGGCCATCGACCCGCACGATCACGATCTTCGACGCGGCGACCGACAACCCCGACGCGCTTTTCGCTGGCGGGCTCGATCCCTCCGGCAAACCGGTGGCGGAGGCGGGATCGGCGCTGCCCTTCACGCACGAGCTCGGTCATGTCATCTCGTTCCGCCCTGGCGTGCAGAAGGCGTTCGACAAGCTGGTCGCCGACAAGCACATCAAGCCGATCACCTGGTACGCCGCGTCGGACCCGCCGAACGAGCTGTTTCCCGAGGCCTTTGCGCTCTACTACGGCGATCCCGAATGGCTGAAGACCAACTGGCCTGATCTGTTCGACTTCTTCGACGCGCTCGACAAGCAAGCGCCGCCGAAAGCGGCTACCCCTCCGAGAAGATCTGGCAAAGTCGAAGCCGTAGCGCGATGGGCGGCGTGGCGGGGCGCGGCGCCGCTTGCTATCGTTGCCCGCTCGCGCGCAGCCGAACCTTGGACAAACCAACGGAGGGAACGTCATGGCTCTCGGAAGAAGGACGCTCCTCGCGTCGTCGGCGGCGGCACTCGCGGCACCCGCGCTGCTCGACCGCACGCGCGCCTGGGCGCAGCAATCGCCCTTCAAGCCGGAGAAGGACGCGAAGCTCGTGCTGCTGCGCGGCGCCACCTTCCTGCCGGCGGAAGGCGAGACCACGGCAGCGCATGTCGCGGCCTTCGCGCACGCGACCGGGACCGAGGTGCAGATCGTCAACGTGAACCAGGACGATCTCGTCTCCAAGATGGCGCTCGCCTCGCAGGTCGGCTCCGGCCCCGACATGATCTGGACGCAGAACACGATGGCGCATCTGTTCCCCGACAAGCTCGTCGATGTGACCGACGTGGCCGACTATCTCGGCGGGAAATACGGCGGCTGGTATCCCGTCTGCGCCGAGTACGGGCGCGACGGCGGACGCTGGATCTGCATCCCGGTGTTCCTCGTCGGCTCGCTGCTCAATTACCGGATCGGGTGGATGCACGAGGCCGGGTTCGCCACGATGCCGCCGGACACCTCCGGGTTCCTCAAGCTCTGCCAGGGGCTCAAGCGGATCGGCCACCCGGCGGGGTTCTCCTTCGGCCACGCGGTCAACGACGCCAACAATTTTGCTTACTGGATGCACTGGGCGTTCGGCGGTCAGATCGTCGACAAGGATGCGCGCGTGGTGCTGGCCTCGCCGCAGACCGAACAGGCGATCGAGTTCGCGCGCGAGCTCTATCCGAACCTCATGCCGGGCGTGCTGGGCTGGACCGACATCAGCAACAACCAGGCCTTCATCGCCGGGCAGTGCTCGCTGACCAACAACGGCATCTCGATCTACACGCAAGCGAAGCACTCGGCACCGGCGATCGCCGCCGACATGGACCACGCCGCGATGCCGATCGGGCCGGTTGGCGTGCCCACCGAGCAGAACCGCGTCGATCCGATGGTGATCTTCAAATACTCGAAATACCCCAACGCCGCCAAGGCGCTGATCGCCTACCTGATGGAGCGCCCGCAATACGACGCGCTGATCACCAACTCGGCGGGCTTCATCGCGCAAAGCCTCAAGGCGTTCGCCGACAACCCGATCTGGCGCAGCGACCCCAAGATCGCCCCGTTCGGCCGCGCCCCGACCAACACGCGCTCGATCTCCTGGCCCCGCACGCCGGACCAGGCCTCGGCCGCCGTGCTCGCCAATTTCGTGCTGGTCGACATGTTCGCCTCAGCCGTCTCCGGCGCCCGCACCCCGAAGGACGCGATGGCGCAGGCGCAGCGACAGGCGGAGCGGATCTATCGGAAGTAGGGGGCGGGCAGATTCTGCAGGATTGACGGTGGCGTGTCCATAACCAAGGCGGCGCTTCACCGCACGTAGGCGGGTGACAAGGGCTTCTGACGCCTTAAAGCACAGCGGCTTCCATCGCTCTGAGGTCCGATCCCAGACTTTCGAGGGCATCCCTCACTGCCTTCGGGGCCCGCAGCAGTTCCTCGACGCGCACCGGTCTCTTCTCGGCGTGCCGGACCGTCCATGTCTTCGGCGTCTCGTAGGCAACGGCTCCTGGGACGAGCGAGGCTACACTCTCCGCGAAGCCGCGGAATGCTGCCTTCGCATCTCCAATCGACCACGGAATTTGAACCGTTCCGCTTCGCTCAAAACCGAGCACATTCAAGCTTCGGTTCCCGACCTTCATCCTGAGCATGAGAACGTCATGGGCGCTCCAGGATACGGGAAGTCCCTCGCAACTGGCCAGGAACGCCAGTATCTGGTCAGGGACATCCTCTCTGAGGCCGTCCACTTGCGACAGCCACTCGACCGCCGAACTCTGAGGCTTGCGCGGCGATCGAGAGGGGAGTCGCCCCTGATAGAGGTGAAGCGGCCTGCGTTGGCGTCAGGAGCGGTAGCGGTTGGCTCAGAAACCGGGTGAGCCCGTTCCAGTCGTCGCGCAGAGCCGGCCGGCCGCGAGGGTCGTTGAGCCCCATCTCCATCAGTAGGTAACCACCCCGGCCGAAGTTGCAGGGCCAGCATGCGGTAACCAGGTTCTCCGGGTCGTTGGTGCCACCCCGCGAGTGAGGGACGACGTGGTCCAGGGTTGCGGAGACGTAGAAGAAGGCGGCGTGCAGCACCTCATTCGGCCCCTGCCAGCACAGGGCGTCGGGCACGGCGCGAGCCAGGGCCTTGCGAGCCGCCGGAACCACCACTCGGACACCGCAGAAGCGACATCGCCAGCCGTCCCGCTGGAAGACGCTATTCGTCACTGCCTGCCCCGGCATTCGGAGCTCCGACTTTTCCGATTTGGGCGGCATTGCAACTCGCCGCAGTCGATGAAGCTCCCGATCGTTGGGTCCCATCGCCCGGAGGGCTAGATCCCGGAGCAACGGGACGTTTGCCTGGTGCAGGCGGTCCCGCGCACGCCCCATGTTTCCGGATAAGACCGCATCAGCCGCTTCAGCGATACGGTCGACCGCAAGCTCGAGTTCCGGGAAGCGCGGCATGAAGCAGTCCCTGGGTGCCCAAAAATCGCGGTCATCACTCATGCGCATTTGCCCGGCTGAAAGCTATCCACTCGGATTCTCGGTTACTCCGATACACGAACGGCATGAGGATTGTCTTAATAGGTGAGCCGCACCATGCAGGTACCGCAATCTGATGTGCCTCGAATAGCCGCCGAGCCAGACGCAGCGGCAATCAGGAGCGGACGGGCCGCCTCCATTTCATCGGATATCAGCGGTCCTTCAAACGTCCAGATTCGCCACCTTCAGCGCATTCCCCACGATGAACTCCCGCCGTGGCTCCACCACGTCGCCCATCAGCGTGGAAAACACCTGCGCCGCATCCTCGATGTCGCCTACTTTCACCTGCAACAAGGTGCGCGCCGCCGGGTCGAGCGTGGTCTTCCATAGCTGCTCGGGGTTCATCTCGCCCAAGCCCTTGAAGCGCTGGATCGTCAGCCCGCGCCGCCCCTGCGCGAGGATGCGGTCGAACGCGGTCGCCGGGCCGCGGACCTCGTGCTCGGCGGTGTCGAGCTTCAGCCGGGCGGGCTCGCGGAAGCGGGCGGCGAGGCCCTCGGCGCGCTCGGCGAGCCAGCGGGCCTCGGCGCTGCGCATCGCGGCGGCGTCGAGCGTGTATTTCTCCGCCACCCCGCGCACCGTGCGTGCCAAGGTAGACCGTGCGCATCGGCGGCGACGATCCAGCCGCGCTCGGTGGGCGACGACACGCCGTCGAGCCGCCCGGCCAGGGTCTGCGCCGCACCCGCGGCGCGCGCCGGATCGGGCGACAGCGCGCCGGCGATCGCCGCCTGTTCGAGGAACTGCACCGGGATCGCCGAGGAGAGCCGGCGCAGGCGCAAGCGTCGCCTCGCGCAGCCACGCCGCCTCGGCCGCGCAGCTCCGGGCCCTCGAACACCCGCCCGTCGGCATAGGTCATCCGCGCCTCGCCGAGCGCCTTGTCGAGCAGGAATTCCTCGAGCGCCGCGGTCGTCCTTGAGGTAGCGCTCGTCATTGCCGCGCTTGGCGCGATAGAGCGGCGGCTGGGCGATGTAGAGATGGCCGCGCTCGATCAGCTCCGGCATCTGGCGGAAGAAGAAGGTCAGCAGCAGCGTGCGGATGTGCGAGCCGTCCACGTCCGCGTCGGTCATGATGTTGATGCGGTGGTAGCGCAGCTTGGCGACGTCGAAGCCGCCCTGCTCCGGCTCGCCGGGGCCGATGCCGGTGCCGAGCGCGGTGATCAGCGTGCCGATCTCGGCACTGCCCAGCATCCGGTCGAAGCGCGCCCGCTCGACGTTGAGGATTTTTCCCTTGAGCGGAAGTATCGCCTGAAATTTCCTGATCCCGCCCCTGCTTGGCCGAGCCGCCGGCGCTGTCGCCCTCGACGAGAAAAATCTCGCATTTCGCCGGGTCGCGCTCCTGGCAGTCGGCGAGCTTTCCCGGCAGGGTGGAAACGTCGAGCACGCCCTTGCGGCGGGTGAGGTCGCGCGCCTTGCGCGCCGCCTCGCGGGCGCTCGCCGCGTCCATCACCTTCTGGATGATCGACTTGGCCTCGCGCGGATGCGTCTCGAACCAGTGCGACACGGCGTCCGCCACGGCCGCCTGCACCACCGGCTGCACCTCGGAGCTGACCAGCTTGTCCTTGGTCTGCGACGAGAATTTCGGGTCCGGCACCTTCACCGACAGCACCGCGGTCATGCCCTCGCGCATGTCGTCGCCGACGAGGGAGAGAGTATCCTTCTTGCCCATGCCTTCGGCGTATTTGCTCACCACGCGGGTCAGCGCCTGGCGGAAGCCGGCGAGATGGGTGCCGCCGTCGCGCTGCATGATGTTGTTGGTGAAGCACAGCATCGTCTCGTGGAAGCTGTCGTTCCAGGTCAGCGCGAACTCGACGCGGATGCCCTGCTGGTCGGCCGGCGTGCGCAGGCTGATCGGCGGCGACAGCACCGGCGTCTTGGCGCGATCCAGCCACTCGACGAAGGCGACCAGCCCGCCGTCGTAGCGCATCTCGATCCGTTGCGCCGGCGCGTGCCGCTCGTCGGTCAGCACGATCTCCAGCCCCGAGTTGAGGAAGGCCAGTTCGCGCAGCCGGCGTTCGAGGACGGAAAAATCGTACTCGGTCTTGGTGAAGGTCGCCGGGCTCGGCTTGAACGTCACCTCGGTGCCGTTGCGATGCTCGGAGACGCCGATCACCGCCAGCGGCGCCTCGGCCTCGCCGTCGCGGAACCGGATGAAATGCTCCTCGCCGTTGCGCCAGATGCGCACCTCCATCCACTCGGAGAGCGCGTTGACCACGGCCGCACCCACCCCGTGCAGGCCGCCCGACACCTTGTAGGAGTTCTGGTTGAACTTTCCGCCGGCGTGCAGCCGGGTCAGCACCACCTCGGCGGCGGAAATGCCCTCCTCCTGGTGGATGTCGGTCGGGATGCCGCGGCCGTCGTCGCTCACCGTCACGCTGCCGTCGCCGTTCAGGGTCAGCTCGACATGCGTGGCGAACCCGGCCTGCGCCTCGTCCACCGCGTTGTCGATGATCTCGAACGCCATGTGGTGCAGGCCGGAGCCGTCATCGGTGTCGCCGATATACATGCCCGGTCGCTTGCGGACGGCGTCGAGCCCCCGCAGGACGGAGATCGAGGAGGCGTCATAGCTTTCGGACTCGGGTTGCGGCGCGGCGTTTTCGGACATGCCGTCGTGGTGCTCCAGCAGGCTGGGATTTGGTCCTATAGATATATAGCTGCTACAGGCGTCCGCAGGCCCAGGGGTTGCGGGCGGAAAACCCGCATCCGGGCGCAATTCGCCGCCCCCCGCGCGCAGTCCCTCCGCCACGCCGCGCAGGGGGAAAAAGGTCTCGGCGTCGGTGCCGGTGAGCAGCGCCTGCGCGGGCAGCCGCGCGAGGGCCGAGAACAGTGCCAGGCGCCGCTCCGGGTCGAGATGCACGCAGGGCTCGTCGAGCAACAGGAGGGGCGCACGCCCCGCGCCTCGGCGATCAGCGCGGCGTGGCCGAGGATCAGCCCGATCAGCAGCGCCTTCTGCTGGCCGGTGCTGGCCAGTGCCGCGGTGAGGCCGCTCTCGGCGTCGGCGAGGCCCATGTCGGCCCGGTGCGCCCCGACCGCCGCCGAACCCGCCTCCGCGTCCCGCGCGCGGTTCGCCGCCAGCGTCTCGCGCAGCCAGTCCTCCACCGCCAGCGCCGGCTCGCCGCGCCAGCCGCTCGGCGATCGGGCAGAGCAGCGCCAGCCGCGCGGCGGGAAACGGCGCGGCGGCGCCCTGCTCCAGTGCCGCGTTCAGCCGCGCCACCAGCCCGGCCCGCGCCGCCGTCGCCGCCACCGCATGACGCGCCATCGCGTCCTCGACCCCGGCGAGCCACGCTGGGTCCGTGCTTCCCTCGGCGAGCAGCCGGTTGCGGCTCGCCATCGCCGTGTCGTGCGCCGCCACCTCGCGGGCGTGGGAGGGCTCCAGCGCCCAGGCGAGCCGGTCGAGGAAGCGGCGGCGGCCCGACGGCGCCCTCGACGAACAGCCGGTCCATCTGCGGCGTGAGCCACACCGCGGCCACCCGGGCGGCGATCTCCGCCTGGTTGCGCGGTGGCGGCACCGTCGAGGCGGAAGCCGCGCCGGTCGGCCGGCCCGTCCGGCGCGCTCCCGGTCGCCGACATCCATCGGCGCCCGCCGGCGTGGCGAACCGGCCCGCGACGCCCCAGCGGCCGCTCGCCGCCGGCCCCGGCGGGCAAGCTCGGCGGTGCGCGCGCCGCGCAGCCCGCGTCCGGGCACCAGCAGCGACACCGCTTCGAGCAGATTGGTCTTGCCGCTGCCGTTCGGCCCGAACACCGCGCTGATCCGCGCCGCCGGTCGCCAGACCAGGGATCGGTAGTTGCGGAAGTCGGTCAGGGTCAGGCGGGTGAGGCGCAGGCTCATGGCTGGTCGGAACCCCTCACCCGACCCTCTCCCGCAAGGGGAGAGGGCTTTCGGCTCCCCCTCCCCTTGCGGGAGGGCGGCCGGGGGGAGGGGTCGGGCGCGCTCAGACCCGCATCGGCATCAGCACGTAGAGCGCGCTGGTATCCGCCGCGTCGCGCACCACCGTGGGCGCCGAGCCGTCGGAGAACAGGAACTCCACCTGCTCCTTGATCTGGTCGGTGATGTCGTTGAGGTAGCGCGCCTGGAAGCCGATCTCCAGCGGACCCGATTCGTATTTCACCCGGTCGGCGTCGAGTTCCTCGCGTCGCGGTGCCCTGGTCGGGGCTCGCCGCCGACAGCACCAGCAGGTCGCGCGCCAGCGACAGCTTCACCGGGCGGGACCGCTCCGACGAGATCGCCGCCACGCGCGCCACCGCGTCGGAGAAATCCTTCTTCCCCACACGCAGCACCTTGTCGTTGTCGCGCGGGATGACGCGCTCGTATTCCGGAAAGGTGCCGTCGATCAGCTTGCTGGTCAGCAGCACCGGCGCCGGCATGGAACTGGATGCGCGTGTCCGACAGCGCGACCTCCACCTCCCCGCTGTGCTCGTCGAGCAGCTTTCGCAATTCGGCCACGGTCTTGCGCGGGATGATCACCCCGGGCATCGCGGCCGCGCCCTCCGGCAGCGGCTCCTCCACGCGGGCCAGCCGGTGCCCGTCCGTGGCGACCGCGCGCAGCACCTTGCCGCCCTCGCCCTCGGCGACGTGCAGGTAGATGCCGTTGAGGTAGTAGCGCGTCTCCTCGGTGCTGATGGCGAAGCGGGTGCGGTCGATCAGCCCGCGCAGCGTCACGGCCGGCAGATGGAACTTATGCGGCAGCGTCCCCGCGTTCATGCTGGGGAAATCCTCGGCCGGCAGCACGACGAGGCTGGTCGCGTAGCGCCCGGCGCGCAGCGCGAGCTGGGCGTCGCCGCCGGGATGATCGAGCTCCACCTCGGCGCCTCCGGCAGCCGGCGGACGATCTCGTACAGGGTCGCGGCGGGCGCGGTGCAGGCGCCGTTGCGCGTGGTGCTCGGCGGGCACGTCCTCGACGATGGCGATCTCCATGTCGGTCGCGGTGAGCGTCAGCCGCCCGTCGCGGACGGCGATCATCACGTTGGCGAGGATGGGGATGGTGTTGCGCCGCTCCACCACGCTCTGCACATGGGCCAGCGCCTTGATCAGCGTGGCGCGGTCGGCCTTCAACTTCATGGTCTCTGTCCTCGTGGGCGGCGGCCGGCCCGGCCGCGATCGGCCGCCCGGACGCCCGGCTCGAATCGGGGTCCGACCACTGTAGCAACAGGCCAATGTCGCGGCAAAGCGCGCGCGTGCGCGCGCGATGGCGCCCGTCTAGGACTCTCCAGCATCCGGCGCAGCAGCTCGACATCCTCGGCGAAGCTCGCGTCGCGCTCCATCAGCTCGGTGATGCGGCGAGACCGCGTGCATCACCGTGGTGTGGTCGCGGTTGCCGAACTTGCGGCCGATCTCGGGCAGGCTGCGGCTGGTGAGCTGCTTGGCGAGATACATCGCCACCTGCCGCGGCCGCGCCACCGCGCGGGCGCGGCGCGCGGAGGACATGTCGGCCAGCCGGATGTTCCAGTGCTCGGCGACCCGGCGCTGGATCTCCTCGATCGTGACCCGCCGGTCATGCGCCTTGAGGATGTCGTGCAGCACCTCCTGCGTGGTCTCGAGCGTCACCGGGCGGCCGAACAGGTTGGCGTGCGCGATCAGCCGGTTCAGCGCCCCCTCCAGCTCGCGGACGTTGGAGGTGATCTTGTGCGCCAGGAACTCGAGCACCTTGGACGGCACCGCCACCCCGGCGCGCGCGGCCTTCGCCTCCAGGATGGAGATGCGCAGCTCGAAGGTGGTCGCGTGCAAGTCGGCGACCATGCCGCAGCCGAGGCGCGTGCGTAGCCGGTCCTCCAGCCCCGAGAGGTCCGAGGGCGACTTGTCCGCCGAGACCACGATCTGCTTGCCGGCATCGACCAGCGCGTTGAAGGTGTGGAAGAATTCTTCCTGGGTGTTGTCCTTGCCGATGAGGAATTGCAGGTCGTCGATCATCAGCACGTCGACGCTGCGCAGCTGCTCCTTGAACTCCATCGTCGACTGGCTGCGGATCGCCGCGATGAAGCGGTACATGAACTTTTCCGCCGACATGTAGGCGACCGAGACCGGCGCCGGGCCGCCGGCGCCGCGGCTCACCAGATCCCAGGCCATCGCGTGCATCAGGTGCGTCTTGCCGAGCCCGACGCCGCCATAGAGGAACAGCGGGTTGAACCCGGCGCTGGCGGGATGCTCCGCCACCCGGCGCGCGCAGGCATAGGCGAACTCGTTCGGCTTGCCGACGACGAAGCTGTCGAAGGTGAACCGCTGCTCGAGCGGCGCCGCCATCTCCGGCCGCGTCTCCGGCTCGACGCGCGGCGTCTCGACGCGCGGTGCCTCGGCGCGCGGGGTCTCGCGGCTCGGGCCGCGGCGGGATCGCTCGGCGCGGCGTTGGCGACGCGGAACTCCACCCGCCGGACGCGCCGGTTCTCGGCCTGCCAGAGCGCGCTGAGCTTGTCGCCGTAATGGCCGCGCACCCAGTCGCGCAGGAACTTGGTCGGCAGGAGGACGGTGATCTCGGTGCCGTCGAACCCCGCCAGGGTCATCTGGCGCAGCAGCGTCCGGTATTCGACCTCGCCGACCTCGTTCTGCAGGCGGCCGCGCACCCGGGCCCATTGGGCGGCCAGCTGCGGGTCGCCTCCCGAGGGCTGATCCGCGGACAAGGACGCTTCCTGCTCAATGCTGCCGCTGTCGAATGCCACCGATATCCGCCCCCGTTGCGACGGATCGCTCCGCCGCTGACCATGTTGGTTCTTCGCTCCCGCGACGGAGCGTCCGATGATCCCGTCTCCCCCTGGGCTAACATCTGAGTAATGATTAGGTCAGAGTGGCCTCAGAGGCAATCAGAATCTGTCGAGATCCTACGATTGCAAGTATTCAGCAAGAAAACATGGGAAGGGGATGAGGCGAGTACAATCCGCGTCTGGGGCGCCCGCGCGTTCGCAGATGTCCGTGCAAGGGCACGGGCCACGCGCACTGATCTATTGATATTGCGCCGCACCCGACAACCGGTGCGGCGAGGCCGGCTCAGGCGCCGCGGAGAGCGCCTTGACCCGCGCCGAGAGCCGCGACAGCTTCCGCGCGACCGTGTTGTGATGCGTCACGCCCTTGTTGGCGGCCCGCTGCATTTCCGGCTGGGCCACCTTCAACGCCTCCTGCGCGATGGCCTTGTCGCCACCGGCGATCGCCGCCTCGACCTTCTTGACGAAGGTCCGCATACGGGACTTGCGCGCCTGATTGCGCTCGGTGCGACGCTTGGTCTGGCGGATGCGCTTACGCGCTGAAGCAGTGTTGGCCATGACAGCTTTCGTGACAGATCAAAGCAATGAATGACGCCGGCTGAGGCTCCCCGGCCGGCGGAAGCGAGGTGTTCTATGCATCCCCCGGAAGCGAATGAAGGAACCGAGACGAGCAAAGCGCACGCGAACGCCGTGCAGCCGCAGCTCAACCTTTCGCAAAATCCGGCTTGCGCTTCTCAACGAAGGCGCTCATCCCCTCGCGCTGATCGGGCGTGCCGAACAGCGACAGGAACAAGGCACGCTCGTGCCGCACGCCCTCCACCAGCGTGGTCTCGAAGGCCCGATTGACCGCCTGCTTGGCCATCGCGACCGCGACCGGCGACAGCTCGGCGATCCTCGCGGCGATCTTGACCGCCTCGGCGACCAGCTGATCGGCCGGGAACACCCGCGAGACCAGGTTGTTCCGCTCGGCCTCCGCCGCATCCATCATCCGCGCGGTCAGGATCATGTCCATCGCCTTGGATTTTCCGACCGCGCGGGTCAGCCGCTGCGTGCCGCCGGCGCCTGGGATCACGCCGAGGTTGATCTCCGGCTGGCCGAACTTCGCCGTGTCGGCGGCGATGATCATGTCGCACATCATCGCCAGCTCGCAGCCGCCGCCGAGCGCGAAGCCCGCCACCGCCGCGATCACCGGCTTCCTCACCCGCAGCACCGTCTCCCAGCGCGTGCCGATGAAATCCTCCTGGAAGGCCGCCGGATAGGTGCGGTTCTGCATCTCCTTGATGTCCGCCCCGGCGGCGAACGCCTTCTCCGAGCCGGTCAGCACGATCGCCCCGATCGCCGGGTCGGCGTCGAAGGCGAGCAGCTGCGCGCCGAGTTCCTGCATGAGCTGGTCGCATAGCGCGTTCAGCGCCTTGGGGCGATTGAGGCGGATCACCCCCACCCTGCCCTGCGTCTCGACCAGGATGGTCTCGTAGCTGCCGGCCATGTCGCTCTCCGTCCGTCGGTGTGGGTGCCTTCTAGCGCTGGGTGCGCGGACAGTAAAAACTGCTGCGCCCGGCCTGGGCGATGCGGCGGATGAAGCCGCAGCCGGGCGCGCCCGGACAGCGCTCGCAGGCCTCGCCCTCGCGGCCATAGACCTTCCAGGCGTGCTGGAAATAGCCCAGCTCGCCGTCGGCTGCACGTAGTCGCGCAAGGACGACCCGCCCGCCGCGATCGCCTCGTCCAGGGTCGCATGGATCGCCGGCACCAGCCGCCCGGCCCGCGCGCCGGGCATGGTATGCGCCGAGCGAAGCGGGCTGATCGCGGCGCGGAACAGCGCCTCGCTGACATAGATGTTGCCGAGCCCCGCCACGACGCGCTGGTCGAGCAGCGCCGCCTTGATCGGCGTCCGCTTGCCGGCCAGCGAAGCCGACAGGCACTTCGGCGGTAAAGCCGGCGCCCAGCGGCTCCGGCCCGAGCGAGGCGAGCAGCCGATGAGCGTCCTCCTCGGCGGTCGGCATCAGGTCGAGCGCGCCGAAGCGCCGCGGATCGACCAGCCCGACCCGCCAGCCATCGTCGCTCACCAGCACGAGATGCTCGTGCAGGGGCGGCGGCGCGTTCGAGCCCGGCGCGCTGACCGCGACGCGGCCCGACATGCCGAGATGGAGCAGCACGCTGTCACCGCCGTCGAGGCGCATCAGGATGTATTTCGCCCGGCGGCGAAACCCTGTGACGCGCGCGCCGGTCAGCCGCCGCTCCAGCCCCGGCGGGATGGGAAAGCGCAGGTCGGCGCGGTTGACCTGGGCGCGCGCGATGGTCCGGCCTTCCAGCCGGGCGCGCAGGCCACGCATCACGGTTTCGACCTCGGGGAGTTCCGGCATGGGCGGCGGGCAGGCTATATGCTTCCCCGCATGAGCGACACCCCCGCCCAGCCGCCCGAGACCGCCGATTTCGGCTTCCGCCGCGTCCCCGCGCGCGGAGAAGAAGCCGCTGGTCAGCGCGGTGTTCGAGCGTGTGGCCGGCCGCTACGACCTGATGAACGACCTCATGTCGCTCGGCGTCCACCGCGCTCTGGAAGCGCGATTCTTCGTCACTGCCCTGGACCCGCGGCCGCACCGCACCTTGCTCGATCTCGCCGGCGGCACGGGCGACATCAGCTTCGGCTGGCTGGCCGGCGGCGGCGGCCCGGCGATCCTCTCCGACATCAACGCCGACATGCTCGCCGTCGGACAGGACCGCGCCCTCGAACGCGGCTTCGTCGCGGGGCTCTCGCTGCTGGTCGCCGACGCCGAGCGCCTGCCGCTGCCTGATCGCGCCGTGGACCGTGTCTCGATCGCGTTCGGCCTGCGCAACTGCACCGACAAGGACGCGGTGCTGGCCGAGGCGCGGCGCGTGCTGAAGCCCGGCGGGCGGTTCTTCTGCCTGGAGTTCAGCCATGTCGAGGTCGCCGCCCTGGCGCCCGTCTATGATGCGTGGTCCTTCCAGGTGCTGCCCCGGCTCGGCCGCCTCGTCGCCAAGGACGAGGAGAGCTACCGCTACCTCGCCGAGAGCATCCGCATGTTCCCCGACCAGGAGACGCTCGCCGACATGATGCGTGCAGCCGGCCTCGCCCGCGTGACGGTCCGCAACCTGTCGGGCGGCATCGCCGCGATCCACGCCGGGTGGCGGCTGTGACGCGCCCATGACCCTCGCGACCAAGCGCGTCCTGCTGATCGTCTCGGGCGGCATCGCCGCGTTCAAGGCGCTCGAGCTCATCCGCCTGCTGCGCGGTCGCGGCTGCGCGCGTCTCCTGCGTGCTGACCGCTGCCGGTGCCGAGTTCGTCACCCCCCTATCGCTGCAGGCGCTGAGCGAGAGCCGCGTCTACACCGACCTGTTCTCCCTCACCGACGAGAGCGAGATGGGCCACATCCAGCTTTCCCGCGAGCGCCGATCTCGTGGTGGTCGCGCCGGCCTCGGCGGACCTGCTCGCGAAGATGGCGGCCGGTCTCGCCGGCGACCTCGCCTCGACGGTGCTGCTGGCGACCGACAAGCCGGTCCTCGCCGCCCCCGCGATGAACGTGCGGATGTGGCTGCATCCCGCCACCCAGGCCAACGTCGCCCTGCTCGCCGCCCGCGGCGTGCGCTTCGTCGGGCCGGACGAGGGCGCGATGGCCTGCCACGAATTCGGCCCCGGCCGGCTGTCCGAGCCGCCGACGATCCTCGCCGCCATCGAGGCCATGCTCGATCCGGGCAAGCAGCCGCTCGCCGGCCGGCACGCGCTGGTCACCAGCGGTCCGACGCACGAGCCGATCGACCCGGTGCGCTACATCGCCAACCGCAGCAGCGGCCGCCAAGGCCACGCCATCGCGGCGGCGCTGGCCGAGCTCGGCGCGCGCGTGACCCTGGTGAGCGGCCCCGTCGCGATGCCCGACCCGCCCGGCGTCGCGATCCGCCGCGTCGAGACCGCGGCAGAGATGCTCGCCGCCTGCCGCGACGCGCTGCCCGCCGACATCGCGGTATTCGCCGCCGCCGTCGCCGACTGGCGGGTGGCGAACGCGACCGACCGCAAGATCAAGAAGACGCCGGACGGCGGCGCGCCGGGGCTCAGCCTCATCGCCAACCCCGACATCCTCGCCACCATCGCCCGCCCCGGCCCGCGGCGGCCCGGCCTGGTGATCGGCTTCGCCGCCGAGACCCACGATGTCGCCGAGAACGCGACGGCCAAGCGGCTGCGCAAGGGCTGCGACTGGATCGTCGCCAACGACGTCTCGCCGGCAACCGGGATCATGGGCGGCGCGGAGAACGCCGTTCTGCTCGTTACCGCCGACGGCACGGAAACCTGGCCCCGCCTCGCCAAGCAGGAGGTCGCCAAGCGTCTTGCCGCGCGCATCGCCGAGGCGCTGGGAAGAACCCCGCACCCCAACCCTCTCCCAGAGGGAGAGGGGGACAAGAACCCTCTCCCTTTGGGAGAGGGCAGGGTGAGGGCCGGACCCACCCGATGAAAATCCGCATCCGCCGCCTCCCCCACGGCGAGGGTCTGCCCCTGCCCGCCTACGCCACGGCCGGCGCCGCCGGGATGGACCTGCTGGCCGCCGTCCAGGCGCCGGTGACGGTCCCGCCCGGCGGGCGCGCCCTGATCCCGACCGGGCTGGCGCTCTCCCTGCCCCCCGGCCACGAATTGCAGGTCCGCCCACGCTCCGGCCTCGCGCTGCGCCACGGCATTGTCCTGCCCAACAGCCCCGGCACGATCGACGAGGATTATCGCGGCGAGCTGCAGGTCATCGTGCTGAACGCCGGCGACGCGTCGTTCACCGTCGAGCGCGGAATGCGGATCGCCCAGGCGGTGCTGGCCCCGGTGCTGCGCGCCGAGTGGGACGAGGTGGTCGACCTCGACGACACCGCGCGCAGTTCCGGCGGCTTCGGCAGCACCGGCGTATCGTAGGGCGGAAGGAGCGCAGCGCATTCCGCCCTACACCGGCAGCCGGATGCGCGCGCGCAGGCCGCCCAGCGGGCTCTGCTCCAGCACGATCTCCCCGCCATGCGCGCGCACGATGTCGCGCGCGATGGTCAGGCCGAGCCCGGTGCCGCCGGCAGCGCCGCTCTCGAACGGGCGGAACACGCTCTCCCGCCGCTCGGGCGGAATGCCGGGGCCGTCGTCGTCGACCGTCACCTGGACGCTGCGCGCGCCGTTGGTCTCCGCACCCAGCGCGACGCGGCGCGCGTGCCGGCGGGCGTTGTCGACGAGGTTGGTGATCGCGCGCTTCACCGCGTCGGCACGCAGCGGCAGGGTGAGCGTGGCGGGCACGTTCAGCTCCACCCTGGCACCCGCCCGCCGCGCCCCCGCCGCGACCTCCTCGAGCACCGCCGAGAGATTGACCGGCTCGGCCTGCTCGGTGCCCTCGCCACGCGCGAAGGACAAATAACCGCCGATCATTCGCTCCATCTCCTCGACGTCGGCGGTCATCTCGGCGACGTCCTGCCTGGTCTCCTCGGTCGCCGGCAGCATTGCCAGGGCGAGCCGTAGGCGGGTCAGCGGCGTGCGCAGATCGTGCGACACGCCGGCCAGCATCTCGGTGCGCTGGGCGAGGAAGCGGCGGATGCGGTCCTGCATCCGGTTGAACGCGGTCGCCGCCTGACGCACCTCGACCGCCCCCTCCGGCCGGATCGGCCCGGTGTCGCGCCCGACGCCGAACGCCTCCGCCGCCGCCGCCAGCCGCCGGATGGCGCGCACCTGGTTGCGCATGAAGAGGGCGGCGATGCTGAACAGCAGCAGCGCGGTGCCGACCAGCCACAGCACGAACAGGTAGATCGTCGCGGAATAGAGGCGCTTGCGCGGCGCCTGCACCTCCAGCACCCCGTCGGCGAGCTGCACGCGGATCAGCACCGAGGACGGATCGGAGAGCCAGTCCATGCTGAACGGCAGCCGCACGCGCTCGACCAGCGCCGCGTGCAGGTCGTCGTCCATCGGGCCGAGGATGTTCTGCGGCGGCTGGTTGGGCAGGATCGCGCCCCGCTTGATCTCCATCGCGAGGCCGAACTGGCGGCGGGCCGAGGTGAGAATCCAGTCGCGGTTCTCCTCGCCGGGAAACTGCCGCATGGCGTCCAGCGTGAAGGCGAGCTCGCCCGCCACCGCCCCGGACAGCCGGCGGGAGACCACGTCGAGATGGCTGCCGTAGAAGATCTGCAGCGCCACCGCCTGCAGCAGCACGAGCGGCAGCAGGATCATCAGCAGGCTGCGGCCGAGCAGCGACCGCGGCAGGATGCGCCGTTTCAGCCACGAGCCGAACGGCACGCGCGGCCCGCGCACGCTATTGGCCCGGCTTGAGCACGTAGCCGCGCCCGCGCACCGTGTGCAGGAAGCGCGGCTCGCGCGGATCGGCCTCGATCTTGCGGCGCAGGCGCGTCACCTGCACATCGATCGCCCGCTCGCCCGCCTCGTCCATGCCGAGTGCCGCCGCGATCTCCTCGCGTGACAGCACCTCGTTCGGCTTGCGTGCGAGTGCCGTCAGCAGCGCGGCCTCCCCGCCGGTCAATCGCACCACGCCCGACCGGTCGCGCAGCTCGCCGCGCTCCGGATCGTACTCCGCCTCGCCCAGCACCACCGGGCCGACCGGCCCGCTCGGCACGGCGACGGGCGCGCGGCGCAGCATGGCGCGGATGCGCAGCACCAGCTCGCGCGGGTCGGACCCCTTGGCGAGATAGTCGTCGGCCCCCGCCTCGAAGCCGGAGATCCGGTCCTCCGGTGCGTCGCGCGCGGTCAGCAGCAGCACCGGCAGGTCGCGGTTCTCCTGACGCAACGCCTCGGTGAGGCCGAGCCCGCTTTCGCCCGGCATCATCACGTCGAGCACCAGAAGGTCCGGGTTGAGGAAGCGCAGCCGGTCCCGCGCCTCCGCGGCGTTCTCCGCCGTGGTGACGCGAAAGCCGTTCTCGGCGAGGAAGCGGGACAGCAGGGTGCGCAGTCGCGCGTCGTCGTCCACCACCAGGATATGCGGCGCCTCCGCCATGCTCAGCTCGGCCCGATCATGCGGGTGTCCTCATGCGCGGCTCCCGGTTGGCCGGCTCGGCGCTGTCGAGATAGGCCCGCGCGGTGTCGTTCATAATGCCCCGCATCACCCGGCGGAATCCCTCGACGGCATTTGCCCCCGCCTCGCGATACGCCGCCGTCAGGCGCTCGCGCTGCCGCTCGAACAGCCGCCGCTCCAGCACCTGGCCCTGCGGCGTCAAGGTCAGCAGCCGCTGGCGCCGGTCGGCGCGGCCGGGCGCCTGGACGACGTATCCTTGCTCGATCAGGGCGGTGAGCACACGGGCGAGCGACTGCTTGGTGATCCGCAGGATGGTCAGCAGATCGCTCACCGTGATCCCTGGGTTGCGGCCGATGAAATGCAGCGCCCGGTGATGCGCGCGGCCGAGGCCGAGCTCTTCCAGGATCACGTCGGCCGCGTTGGTGAAGTCGCGATAGGCGAAGAACAGCAGATCCTGTGCCAGCCGGATCTCCTCCTCGCGCAGGAACAGCAGGCTCGATCCGGCCGGGACCGACGCCTTGGGGTCCAACATCGTCACGCCGCTCCGCCCGCCGCAACCGGGTTCGCCGGCTCGCGTTCATCAAAGGCCACGGTTTCGCCCATCGGGTCGGGCATGGCAGGCATTCCTCGAACTTGCGGCAGCTTCATTGACGTAATTTCGCAGCCATTATACTCTCAGCCCTCACAGAGCAACAATCTTGCGGGGAAGTCCCTCATGGCGCTTGTTCCTTTCGACGACCGCGACGGGTGGATCTGGTGGGACGGCGCGATGGTTCCCTGGCGCGACGCCAAGCTGCACGTTCTCTCGCATGGGCTGCATTATGCCAGCGCCGTGTTCGAAGGCGAACGGGCCTATGCCGGCAACATCTTCCGGCTGCGCGACCACACCGACCGGCTTATCAACTCCGGCCGCATCCTCGGCTTCGAGATCCCCTACACCGCCGATGAGATCGACGAGGCGTGCAAAGCGGTGCTGCGCGCGAACGGGCAGGAGGAGGCCTATGTCCGCCCGATCGCCTGGCGTGGGACGGAGATGCTGGCGGTCTCGGCACAGCTCACGACGATCCATCTGGCCATCGCGTCCTGGCCCTGGCCGAGCTATTTCGGCGCGGACCGGATGAAGGGCATCCGCCTCGGCATGGCGGAGTGGATCCGCCCCGACCCGCGGACCGCGCCCACCGCCTCCAAGGCGACCGGCCTGTACATGATCGGCACGATGTCGAAGCACAAGGCGGAGGCCGCGGGCTACGACGACGCGCTGATGCTGGATTGGCGCGGCCACGTCGCGGAGGCCACCGGGGCCAACATCTTCTTCGTGATGGACGGCGAGTTGCACACGCCGACGCCCGACTGCTTCCTCGACGGCATCACCCGCCGCTCGGTGATGTCGCTGGCCAAGCACCGCCAGATCAAGATCGTCGAACGCGCGATCCTGCCGGAGGAAATGAAGGACGCCTCCGAGGCGTTCCTCGCCGGCACCGCCGCCGAGGTGACGCCGATCCGCCAGATCGGCACCGAGTACAGCTTCACCCCCGGCCCGATCACCGAGACGCTGCTGAAGGATTACGAAGCGTTGGTGCGCAAGTCACCCGAGGAGGTGGCGCGCGTCACCGGGTAGGAAACCCACGCTGACATCGTCATCGCGAGCCGCTCTTGGGCGGCGTGGCGATCCATCGTGCCACCACACGGAACGGCGCTTCATAGGGCAAGAGTGCGCGCTCCGGAGATGGATTGCCGCGCCGCCAAGCGGCGGCTCGCAATGACACGGGAGGGAAACTTCCACCGCCTTTCCGGTAGCGAGACGGGTAGCGGCGTGGCGATCCATGCCACGACCACCCCCGATGGACCACCGATGCTGAGGTCCGAAAATCGCGAGACAGCGCGTCGGATCGGGTCGATCATGCGCGCATGGACCTCGATCCGGACGCCTGCTACCGCGCGATCCTGACCCGGGATGCGCGCTTCGATGGACGGCTGTTCGTGGGCGTCACCACCACGGGCATCTATTGCCGCCCCGTCTGCCCGGCGCGCACGCCCCGACGTGAGAACGTGCGCTTCTACCCGACCGCGGCCGCCGCCGAGAGCGCCGGCTTCCGTGCCTGCCTGCGCTGCCG
This sequence comes from uncultured Alphaproteobacteria bacterium, assembly GCA_963799825.1. Lineage (GTDB taxonomy): Bacteria > Pseudomonadota > Alphaproteobacteria > Acetobacterales > Acetobacteraceae > JAFKFI01. The sequence continues at coordinate 28,524 of CAWCYL010000003.1, read as the reverse complement.
GCCGGAGACATCGCCTGATCTCGCCGTCTGGCGCGGCACCTCCAACACCGTCTCGCGCGCGCTAGCGCTGATCGAGACCGGGGCGCTCGATGAAGCCGACGTTGCTGCGCTTGCCGAGCGGCTCGGCGTCGGCGACCGGCAGTTGCGACGGCTGTTCAAGGTCCATCTCGGCGCGTCGCCGCTCGGGGTCGCGCAAACGCGCCGCGTTCACCTCGCCAAGCAGCTGATCCATGAGACAGATCTGCCGATGACCGAAGTGGCACTCGCCGCCGGCTTCGGCAGCGTCCGGCGGTTCAACGAGATTTTCCAGCGCCTCTACCGCCGCTCCCCCGCCGCGCTGCGGCGGCGGGCCAACCCGCGCGACGCCCAAACCCACGCGGTCTCGCTGAAGCTGCGTTATCGCCCGCCCTACGACTGGGACGCGATGCTGGCCTTCCTCGCGGCACGGGCGATCCCAGGGGTAGAAATCGTCTCGGGTGATCGCTACGCGCGCACGATCGCGCTCGGCGGCGACCAGGGGGTGATCGCGGCAACCCCGGCGGGGCGCGATTGCCTCGCCGTGGAGGTGCGCTTCCCCCGGCTCACCGCACTGCCGACCATCCTCGCGCGCATCCGCCGGGTGTTCGATCTCGCGGCCGACCCGGCGCTGATCGGCGAGCATCTCGGCCAGGATCCGAGACTGGCTCCGCTCATCGAGGCGCGGCCGGGATTGCGGGTGCCCGGCGCCTGGGACGGGTTCGAGCTGGCCGTGCGCGCCGTGCTTGGCCAGCAAATCACGGTCGCCGCCGCGCGCAAGCTCGCCGGCAAGCTCGTCGAGGCGCACGGCGAGGCGCTGCCCGAGCAATGGCGGGCGGACGGCCTCAGCCACACCTTTCCGAGCCCTGAGCGGCTGGCCGAGGCCGATCCCGTCCTGCTCGGGATGCCGCGCAGCCGGTCCGCCGCCCTGTCCTCGGTCGCCCGCGCCGTCGCCGCCGATCCCGCATTGTTCGGCCCGAGCCGGAGCCTCGAGGAGGCGATCGAGCGCCTGCGCGCCCTGCGCGGGATCGGCGAATGGACCGCCCAGTACATCGCGATGCGCGCCTTGCGCGAGCCGGACGCCTTCCCGGCGGCGGACATCGGACTCCTGCGCGCGCTTGCCGCACCCGGCGGCGCGCGACCCACGCCCGCCGAACTGCTCGCCCACGCGGAACGGTGGCGTCCGTGGCGCGCCTACGCCGCCCTGCACCTCTGGGCTGCGGAAGCCGCCCGGACGCGACCGGCCGTGGAGGCATTCGATGCCCGACAAGCCGCCTGAACACCTCCGGCTCGACCGCATCGCAACACCGATCGGCGAGGCGCTGCTCGTGACCGACGAAGGGGAAAACCTGCGGGCGCTCGACTGGTGCGATCACGAGGACCGGATGCGCCGGCTGCTCCGGCTGCACTACGCGACCATGCCGCTCGAAGAAGGCGCCGCGCCGCCGGACGTTCGATGGGCGCTGCGGGACTATTTCGCGGGCGATCTGTCGGCGCTCCAACGCATCGCCTGGCGCACCGCCGGGACGGCATTCCAGCGCAGCGTCTGGGCGGCGCTGACACAGATCCCCGCCGGCGCCACGCTGAGCTACGGCGCCCTCGCCTCGCGTCTCGGCAACCCCCGCGCGGTCCGCGCCGTCGGCATGGCGAACGGCGCCAACCCGATCGGGGTCGTGGTGCCGTGCCACCGGGTCATCGGCGCGAATGGTTCGCTGACGGGTTACGGCGGAGGCTTGGAGCGCAAGCGTTGGCTGCTGGCACACGAGGGCGCACGCCAAGCGGCGGAATGAATTCCGCCCGACGCCGGCCGAGTGTAGGGCGGACTTCAGTCCGCCACCTCGGCACCACCACCCCTTCCCCTTGACGGTATCGGCCGGGAGGGTGACACGGGAGGGAAGCCGGCGCATTCTTCGCGCCATCCTGAAACGTCTTGATAAGGGGAGAGGAACGGATGGGAACACTGCTTGAAGGCAAGGTCGCGGTCATCACCGGATCGGGCCGCGGCATCGGCCGCTCAATGGCGCTCGCGATGGCCGATCAGGGTGCCAAGGTCGTCGTCAACGACGTCGGCGCGGCGGTCAGCGGCGAGGGCCATGACGATACGCCGGCGCAGGAAGTGGTGCGCAGCATCACCCAGAAGCACGGCCAGGGCCGCGCGGTGGTCAACACCGACAGCGTCGCCGAGTGGGACGCGGCACAGAACATCATCAAGACCGCGATCGACAGCTTCGGCCGCGTCGACATCGTGGTGAACAACGCCGGCATCCTGCGCGACACCATCTTCCACCGCATGACGCCGGAAGAGTTCGACGCGGTGATCAAGGTGCATCTCTACGGCGCGTTCTACGTCAGCCGCGCCGCGATCCCGCATTTCCGCGCGCAGGAGAGCGGCGCGTTCATCCACATGACCTCGACCTCGGGGCTGATCGGCAGCGTCGGGCAGGTCAACTACGCCGCCGCCAAGCTCGGTATCGCCGGGATGTCGCGCGCCATCGCCGGCAATTCGGCGCGCTACAAGGTACGCTCCAACTGCATCGGCCCGCACGCCTTCAGCCGCATGATCGAGAGCATCCCGGGCCTCTCCGAGGAGACGCTGAAGAAGCGCGCCGAGCGCACCAGCCCGGACCACGTGGCGAAGCTCGCGGTGTTCCTCGCCTCCGACGCGGCGTCGGAGATCACCGGCAACATCTTCGGCGCGCGCGGCAACGAGCTCTATCTCTACAGCCAGCCCCGTCCGATCCGCATCCTGATGAAGGAGGATGGCTGGACGCCCGAGAAGATGGTCGAGATCGCCCTGCCGGCGTGGCGCAGCGGCCTCACCAAGCTCGAGCGCACCGGCGACGTGTACAACTGGGAAGCCGTCTGACCCGTCGGGGCGAGCCATTTCGGTCCCACTGCGGGCGGCGCGCATCTGCGCCGCCCTTCTCTTTGTCTGACCCCTCGGCGCCACGGCATCGTGCCTATACGTGGATCAGCGGACAGCCGCCCTCCGCCATCGGACGAAACGCCTCGTCCGCCGGCGTGGTCGCGAGATGGGTGTACACGTCGCCCGGATAGCGGCTCTCGTCGGGCTTCTTGACGCGGAACAGATACGCCGGATGGATCTTCCGCCCGTCCTCGCGGATCGAGCCCGGCCCGAAGCAGTCGTCATCCGTCGGCATCCGCTTCATCGCCGCCACCGTCGCCCGGCCGGATTCCTTCGCACGCGCGACACCCAGCGCCTTGACCACTTTCAGGTAGTGCACCAGTGCCGCGTAGCTGCCCGCCTGGTCCATGTTGGGGAACACGCCCGACGGTAGCGCCGGCTTGACCCGCTTGGTGAACGCGCGCGTCCGATCGTTGAAATCCCAGTAGAAATTCTCCGTCAGGATCAGCCCCTGCGCGGTCGGCAATCCCATCGCGAGCACGTCGGTGATGAAGCAGGCGATCGCCGCCAGGGTCATCGTGCGGTCGACGCCGAACTCGCGGGCCTGCTTGACGCAGTTGACGAAGTTCGCCCCGGAGGCGGCGAAGGCCAGGACCTTGGCGCCGCTCGCCTGCGCCTGGAGGAGATACGCCGAATAGTCGGTCGTATCGGGGAACGGGAACAGCGCCGAGCCGATCACCTTCCCGCCCGCCGCCTTGCACGAACTCCGTCGTGTCGTGCTGGAAGATGTGGCCGAACGTATAGTCGGCGGTGATGAAGAACCACGTCGTGCCGCCATTCTTCACGACGGCCGTGGCGGTGGAGTGCGGCAGGTTCCAGGTGTCGAGCGTCCAGTGCACCGTGTTGGCGTTGCATGACTTGCCGGTCAGCGCCGAGGTGCCGGCGCCGGTGTTGAGATGCACCTTGTCCTTCTCGGCCGTGACGGCGGTGCAGGCCAGCGCCACGGCGGAGCTGTCCACCCCGACGATCGCGTCGACCCCGCCGCGATCATACCACTCGCGCACCACGCCGACCGCGACATCCGGCTTGTTCTGATGGTCGGCGACGACCATTTCCACCTTGATCTCGGGATGGCTCGCGGCGAATTCGCTCAGCGCCTGGCGCGCGCAGGCCACACCCGTCGGGCCGGTGACGTCGCGATACGGCCCGGACATGTCCGTCAGCATCCCGATGCGGATCGTGTCGTCGCGCGCCGTTTGCGCCCGGATGCGACGCAGCGGCACGACGGATGCCGCCGCCGAGGTGGCGATGAGGGCGCGTCGGCTCAATGTCATGGCGTTCCCCGTTTTATGGGCTGAGTTGCTTGCGTGCACCTTAACGGCGGCGAAGCTGCCGCAAGCGGGCGCGCTTCACGGACGCAGCGCCACGTCACCCCCGCATATCCTGTCGCAGCCTCGATCCCCCGGAGCCGGACATGGACACCGACATCATCGCCCGCAGCCTGGAGATGGTCGCCGAGCGGCACGGCGACCCGGCGCCACTGGTCTACGCCAGGCTGTTCGCCGAGCATCCCGACATGGAGGCCCTGTTCGTCCGCGACACCGTCGGCAGCGTGCGCGGCCAGATGCTGATGGTGGTCGTCGAGAGCCTGCTCGACTACATCGGCGGCAACGCCTACTCGGCCAACCTGATCCGCATCGAGCGGGTCAACCACGAAGGCCTCGGCGTGCCGCCCGAGGTGTTCGACACGTTTTTCGCCACCGTGATGGAGACGTTCAAGGACCTGCTCGGCGACGACTGGACGCCAGAGATCGATGCGGCGTGGCGGGAGTTGCTGACGGAACTTGGGGGCACAACGACTTAAAACTCCGCCCCTGACTTCGCCGTCAGCAAGCCCGACAATTGGACGGGTCGCTTCGATCGCTCTTGCCCGCAGCGACCGTGGTCCAAGCGGTGCTTTGCGGCCTGGCCCTTTCGAATCGGGCAAGCGTTCCGTCGTGGCGGGCCTCGTCAGATCCCATTATATATCAGGGAGGACTTACGTATCTCCTCGTCCTTGTCGTTCGCACTAAGATCGACCATCTTAAATTCGTGAACCTTTCTGGCTGCTGTGTACTGGCTAAGATCGAGCATGTAGGCTTCGAATATCTCGCCCGGAGCCCCAGTCTTCAACGTTACGCGGGATTTTACCGGATGGATCAATCTTAAATCGATAAGTTGGTGATCAAGTCGCGGACGGCACCCACGAGCTTCTGGGATACGAGAAACACGTTACACTTCGACTTCTCGGTGCAAAATCGTACCAATGCCTGAAATGCCCTGTCCAAAATCTCTCGATCCGAATCTGCATCGAGCTTAAATTCCTCTCTCTTAATTGGGTCATAGTCCCCGGTCGCCAAGTTAACGTCTTCAGCTCCTATTTTTGGTCCACGATGATGTTTTGGCCCTCTGTTCTTCGCTTGATTTATCGAGTTCGAAAATATTCCGATGAAGTCCCTGGTCACCCCGCCGGAAGCTATTATCAATCGATCGATCGCGGTCCGATTTATTAAGTCTGAGATCGTCAGCGGCGGCTTTGTCTCCGTCATTAAGTTGGCCAAGATTTTCCTCAGAAACTCCCGCAAAGTCTCGAACTTCTCCAAAGACATGTCAGGTTGATTTCCTTGGCATCATCACCCAACTTCAAGCCGATGGGTGGATCAGTATGTCGATACCAATCACTCCGGTGCTTTATCGTTCCAACCTTTAACCACATGCCATTTCCCTTCGCAATGCGGTGGAAGTAGTCAATAACTTTTGCTTGATCCGATCTACGAATATAATAAAGGTCATCTAAAATCAAAAAGGAAGGACCATCAGACAAAACCGACAGTTCTTGGAAAAATTTCTGAAATCGAAGTATGTTCTGATGCAAATATTCTACCTTGTGGGAGACATACATCGACTGTGTTTCTATCGCACCGGTGGATTTTGAGCCTAGATTTGCCTTGCCCTTCACACTCGTCCCCGGCACGCCAAGAGCTGTCGTCAACTCCACGCCGGCAGTTTCCTCGCCCCCATATGTCTGCTTGACATGCTTTTCCGCCAACTCGGGAGCTCGAAGCTGTTCGTCAAGATCTTTGATCAGCCCATCAAGGATGGTCGTCAGAGCGCCCGTCTTTGCCTTATTGAAGGCTGGTCGATTTGGTGTCGTGCCAAATAATTTCTTCCAAAAAGACGTCTTTGTGGCGGGAGTTGTTGCCGCACCGCCGAGCCATGCCTTAAACTCATGGAATTCTTTATCAAAACGCTGATAAGAACGTCGGGATAGGAATGACCCCTGAACGTCTGCATATCGACAAAGGCAATGGGACGTCGGTCGATTGTCAGGTCTGCCGCTGTCTTTCTTAGGAGGCTGGATTTTCCGGACCCACGTCTCCCAAATATCATATTGTGTTGCTTGGACTTCGCCCGTGAAAGCACGCCCGGCGCTGGTTCTATAAAACGATGGGCATTTTCTGGAGTTGCACGAGTTCACTTCCTCGCAGAGGACCAGTAGTTGATCGACTTCTGCGGAGTTCAAAAGCGACATCGTCAATTCGCTTGAAGACATTTCTTCCTCCGCGCTACTCTGATTTACCTGAGATCGATATACGCTTCTATCTTATTCGCAACGTGTCGGAACGGCGCACGAATCCACAGGTTCGATGAGGGCTCCCCTCACCGCCCCACGAACCGCGGCTTCCGCTTCTCCTTGAACGCGGCAACCCCTTCGGGATTGTCCGCCGTCGCGTGCAGCGCGGGCTGCACCAGGCTTTCCATCTCGAGATAATCCTCGAGGCTCGGCCCGGTCGCGTAGTGGATCAGCTTCTTCGCCAGCCCCATCGCGAAGGTCGGACCTTCCGCATAATCCGCCGCCATCGCCTCGGCCGTCGCCAGCACGGCGCCGTCGTCCACCACCTGCTCGACCAGGCCGAGCGACGCCGCTTCCTCCGCGCCCACCATGCGCGCCGAGAACACCAGCTCCTTGGCGCGCGCCATGCCGACGCGGCGCGCAAGGAACCACGCATTGCCGCCGTCGGGCGCCAGCCCGAGCTTGCGGAACACCGCGCCGAAGCGCGAGCCCGTGCCGCACACCACGAGGTCGCAGGCCAGCGCTATGCTCCAACCGACGCCGACCGCGACGCCGTGCACCGCCGCGATCACCGGCTTCTCGATCGCGTGGAGCTGGCGGATATAGCTCTGGCTGCCGCGCTGCAGCCGCTCGCGGCCCTCGCGCAGATCGCCCTTGCCCATCTTGGTCACATCCGCGCCGGCGCAGAAATTCTTGCCCGCGCCGGTGACGATCACGGCGCGCACCGCGTCGTCGAAGCGCACCCGGTGAAAATGCTCGGTGAGCTGCTCGCGCATCTCCCAGGTCAGCGCGTTCATCCGCTCCGGCCGGTTCAGCACCACTTTTGCAACCGCGCCCTCGACGATCAGCTCCACCGACATTTTCCCATCCTCCCGCTGCGCGCGAAATCATGCACCCCTCCCCCGCCGCTTCCAAGCCGTGTTGACGCCGCGCGGCGCTCGGGCGCAGCGTTGCGATGGGGAAGCGAGAGGAGCCGCCATGCGTCCGTTCGAGGGGATCCGCATCATCGACATCACGCACGTCCTGGCCGGGCCGTTCGCCGCCTACCAGCTCGGCGTGCTCGGCGCCGACGTGATCAAGGTGGAGCACCCCGACGACCCCGACCAGAGCCGCGATTCCGGCACCGACCGCGCGCTCAACCACGCCGGCATGGGCACCGGCTTTCTCACCCAGGCGTCCAACAAGCGGTCCATCACGCTCGACCTCAAGACCGAGGCAGGGCGAGAGGTGCTGATGCGACTGGTCAAAACCGCCGATGTGCTGGTGGAGAACTACCGGCCCGGCGCATTCGAGGCGCTCGGGCTTGGATACGAGGCGCTAGCGAAAGTGAATCCGAAGCTGATCTACGCCTCGTTCTCCGCCTTCGGCCAGGACGGCCCGCGCGGCGGGCAGACCGCGTACGACCACGTGATCCAGGCGACCTCCGGCATCATGGCGATGACCGGCACGCCGGACGTGCATCCGGTGATGTTCGGCTCGCCGGCGATCGACTACGCCACCGGCACGATGGGCGCCTTCGCGCTCTCGGCCGCGTTGTTCCAGCGCGAGCGCACCGGACGCGGCCAGCGCGTCGACATGGCGATGCTCGACGTCGCGATGATCCTGATGAGCTCGCACCTCACTGGTTTCCTGCGCAACGGCGTGCATCCCAAGCCGCACGGCAACCGCCACAACTTCGCCACCAGCGGCGCCTACCCGACCAAGGACGGGCTGCTGATGCTGGGGGCGAGTAACCTGCGCCAACAGAAGCGCGTCTGGACGGTGCTGGAGCATCCCGAGCTCATCAAGCGCACCAACGAGGAGCGCGAGGCCGACCGTCCGCGCGAAGCCGCCATCCTCTCCGAGATCCTGCTCACCAAGACCGCCGATGAGTGGGAGACCTTCTTCCAGTCCCGCCACATCCCCGCCGCCCGCGTGCGCCAGATGCGCGAGGCGCTCGACGATCCGCAGCTCAAGGCCCGCCGCATCGTCCACCGCCACGAAAGCGCGCCGGGCATCGACGGCCCGTTCAGCGTCCCGCTCGCCGCCTTCAAGTTCGCCCACGGCGGCGCCAGCATCGAGACCCCGCCGCCGCAGCTCGGCGCGCATACCGACGCGGTGCTGGGCGAGCTCGGCTACTCCGCCTCCGAGATCGCCGGGCTGCGCGACGCGAAGGCGATTTAGCGGAACAGATCAGACAGATGATCCCAGTACCGAGGGAGGGACGCTTTCGGCCCAGGGACGTTCTGCTGAAGTACCTGCCGGTGGGCCGGCTCCCGGATCCCTATTAGGCGAGAGATTGAATGTCCGTTCCGGTCATATCTTCCGGAGACCTCGACCCATCGATGGGGATCAGTAGGCGGAACATCCGACAGCACCAATTCCGCCATCATTGGCCTTCCTTTCGGTCGTATGTTTCGAAAACCGCAACCCCTTGAATACGCTGGGGTCAGCGGAGGCGCCGAAAGTCTTGATTTTTGCAACGGATCGATAGCTCATACGATCGCTCCATCGACACCACGCGATGTCGCTACCCTTGGCGGCTTAGCCTGCCATTTTTTGGACAAGCCGTGTGGTGACCCCCAATACACGTGGTTTCATAACAGTTAATGCTACTCACACAGACTTACTTCATTGTATTTAGACGAACCTTCCCTATCAAAGTCTTCAGGAGCCACATAATAGTGCCCTCCCAAAATAGCTGGTTCCGAATGGCCATTTCTATGTAAATGAGCTACCCAGAGAATAGTATCTCCCGACACTTTAGTTACAGTGCCGATAGTGACTTCCAAGGCCAAGAAGACCCGTGCCTCCAGGTATGACCACACAATCCCCCACTTTTTTCCGCGCAGCTAATTTTCTCTGCCTTTCCTCAGTTTCTGCCTGCTCTTGCCTTTTCTCCTCCGCGACTTCCGAACGTGCTGAGCCGCTTTGTTTACTCAAGGCAAAATCACAACTCTTTATTTTGTTCGCCAAATTGTAATTCAAGGTTGAACTTGTTTGCTTACTGAGGCTGAATTGATACCATCGTCGCGCTTTCACAAAGTCTTGCATATCTTTGTTCGATGACCAGTGAATTCCTTGGTTGTTGCCATTATCATGATTTCTCCAAAAAAAATAATCACCAACCGTTTCCGCTCTAATGCCGACAAATTCGGATTACCTAAGATTCCACTTGGGTAGATTTGATTTCCACTTGAGTTAACCATTTCTTTCAAATCTGCACGCATTGCCTCATCGATAAAAGTCGTCGCTCCAGCTCCTGAACTACCATAATTTGGCGCAACCTGCGGTTTGTTCTGCATTTGCGCATATCTCGGGATACCAGCCACTGGAGGACTGCTAACGCGATTACGCCAGGCGCTCTGTGCCGTTGCACTGAATACTTGCGCATATTGCGGGTTACTTTGCGCATATAGCCCGGCGTTCTCCTGACATTTCTTGTCATTGGCGGGATCGCGAACCCCACCTGGAAGTCCCTCGGAAGTGTCTATTAAGATGACTTGTCCACCAGCTATAATAATCTGTCGATATGTCAAATCCTTGACTTTTATCACGCTGCTTTTTGCACAAAGATGCATCCCAGCTTCTATATAGCCAATCGGGTTATTGTCGTAAAAGGCCGGAGGTGTCTTCCAATAAAACTCTGGCACGGGAAACGTGAGCGCAAAGATGGTTTCCGCCGACGCTGGAAGGATCAACGCCGTGCCCATCGCGGACGCCAACGCAAGCTTACGAAAGACCGTCGCCATCGCTCCCAAGCCCCCCGAAACTTTGCTGCTTCTTACAGTTTTCCCTTCTCACCCTAAAACGCTCGGGGCGCTCCGACAAGGGGGCTGTTCCCGCGTCCCGAAACTTACCCTTTCCGGGACAGCGCCGCATAAGGTGCATTATGTCTGGTTTCATATGTTTTGAATTTTGCAAGGCTGCTGAGCCTTGACGCCATACGACGGTAATAAGTGAGGATTACAAAGCACTCAACGCACAGGGCTAACACAGCCCGGGCATGACTGTGGGGATTGAGCACGGTCCTGCTGGGGTTCACCCTATGACCGGGAGATGCTTAGATACTTCTCAGGCCGTGCCGCCTGAGATAACAAGCGGCCTGATCAATGTCCGCTAGCGTTTATGGCGCGCTAGATCCGCGAGTTCCTGCTTAACGTCGGCGTGCCCCTGCGCCGCGGCCTTGCGAAGCCAGGACCGCGCCAGCCCGGGATTTGCTGGAACGCCCAGCCCGTCTTTTAGCATCATACCCAGGAGGTATTCCAACTCGTCGTCCCCCTGGTCGGCCCCTTTGCGCGCCCATTGCATCGCGGTTCGATAGTCAGGAGGAGACTGGCCGATGAACAGCAACGCCAACCCGTGGTCGCATATCGTTCCGCCCTCCTTCTGTTCAGCGCCGGCGTGATCCTTTCATGGCGGCCTCGTTGTCCCGCGTCACTCCTCTGCCGGTTCTGTAACGATTACCGAGCAAACACTCCCCCTCGGCATCACCTTGATCCGCCGCTGCACGAAACCATTTCGTCGCCTCAGCATCATCCGCTGTCGTGCCGATGCCCGCCGCGAACATGGCCCCAATTGAGGTTTGGGCATAGGCATCACCTTGGTCAGCGGCCCTGCGAAACCACCGCATCGCCTCCCGCGGGTCTTTGTCGAAGCCCTCGCCGCCCAGGTACATTTCACCGACTTGGGTTTGCGCATCTGCATCGCCGTGGTCCGCCGCATCACGCAGCCAAGCCATGGCGCTCCGGAAATCGGCGGGAGTTTTCGCGATTTTCCGGTAGAGGGTTCCGATGATAAGCTTGGCCTCGATGTCTCCCTGCGCGGCCGATTTGAGGAACCAGTCCAATGCGACCGCCCCGTCGGGGGGCGTACCGTCACCCGCGAGATTCATCCTGCCTAGCTGCCGTTGGGCCTCCGGGTCTCCTCCCTCGGCGAGCGCCTTCGTCTTCTTGAACTTCTCGACCAGGTCCGCTCGGCGCGATGATGCTTCGCCACCGGCATGCCTTGCCTGCGGTTGGCGTGACGCTTGCCCCTCCTGATTATCCGTGGTCGCCGACAGCGTGGGACTAGTGGCCGCCGTCGTTGGATTCGCGTTCTTTAGAGCGGATTGGAAAGTGCCGCGTATCGGGCTTGGCACTTCTTATCGTTAGCTGGATCGAGAGTGTAATTCCCAGCAGCCTCTGCAAAGTCCATATAGCCGACATGCCCATTTGGCAGGAAGAGTTTGGCGAGCCTAGTATCACGATATCTTATCATCTTGTCTGCTACGCAGAGATGCATGCCAATCTCGGTTTGCCCACGGCGAGACAGATCCGGCGAGGCATAGTCATCCAGCGATGCATAATAATACACCGGCGCCGTAAATATGATCGCGTCAAACGTTTTCGCCGACGCCGGAAGGATCGCCGCCGCAACCACCGGGGACGCCAAGGCAAGCTTACAAACGACCTTCGCCATCGCTCACAAGTCCCCCCGAAACTTTGCTACCTCTCAGAGCATTTCCTTCTCTAGAAGGCTCGGTGCGTTCCGACACGGGGCTTTTCCCGCGTCCCGAAACTTACCCTTTCCGGGGGACAGCGCCGCATAATTCTTGATGGGGTGGACGGCCCCCGCTCCCGGCATCGATGTGCCACAACGTGGTCGTCAGTGAACGCCACAATGAGAGGAGCCGTCCGCCATGCAGATTACCACGATCGGTCTGGATCTCGCCAAGCACTGGTTCCAGGTCCACGGCATCGACGCTGATGGACAGGTGGTCGCCCGTCGTAAGTTGCGACGCAGCGAAGTGCTTACCTTTTTCGAGTCTCTGGCACCGTGCCTGGTCGGCATGGAAGCCTGCGCGACGGCGCATCACTGGGCGCGTGAGCTGACGGCGCTCGGGCATACGGTGAAGCTGATGCCGCCGGCCTACGTGAAAGCTTATGTCAAACGCAACAAGAACGACGCGGCCGACGCTGAAGCGATCTGTGAAGCAGTGACGCGTCCTTCGATGCGCTTCGTGCCGGTGAAAGACGCCGATCAGCAGTCCGTGCTGATGCTGCACCGGGCACGCAACCTGCTGGTCCGGCAGCGCACCATGCTGGTCAATGCCTTGCGTGCCCACATGGCCGAGTTCGGCATCATCGCGCCTCAGGGCCTGAGACATGTCGAGATGCTGACGAAAGCAATTGCTCATGAACAAGAGCGACTTCCCGAGCTTGCGCGATCGATCCTGCAGCTGATCGTGGATCAATTGAACGATACCATGGCCCGGGTGCGAGACATCGAGCTGCGTCTGGCGAAGTGGCATCGGCAAAGCAGGGTCAGCCAATTGCTGGCAACGATCCCTGGCGTCGGCATCATGGGTGCGAGCGCGATTGCCGCGACAGTTACTGACCCGTCGCTGTTCCGATCAGGCCGGGAGTTCGCCGCCTGGCTGGGGATGACACCGCGGCAGAACTCGAGCGGTGGCAAGGAACGGCTGGGCCGCACCAGCAAGCGCGGCGACAAATTCATCCGCTGCCTCCTGGTCGCCGGCGCGGTCGCCGTGCTGCGTCACACGCGCAACCGAACGACCAAAGATGCGGCCTGGGTGCGCGGTTTGCTGGCACGCAAGCCCACCAAGGTTGCCGCGGTGGCGCTGGCCAACAAAACCGCCCGCATCGTCTGGGCCGTCATAGCGCGCGGGCGAGGCTACCGGAGCAAACAGGTTCATTGGGCAGGCGGCATAGTCGCCGCCAGCCCACACAGCATGCGAGGGTGAAGCGGACGTGATGGCGAGCGGTCGAGCCGCGGATCGGGAAGACCCGGATAATTCAAGGCGCAACGCAGCGCGTATTCTTGATTGGGACCCGATCAGCGAACTCCATCAGGGCCAGCGGTCATATGCACCGCACCGAAAGGCCGGACATATGACTGCACCTGACCATTTCGCCAGAACAGCCGCGAAAACCCTTGCACGCGGGGGCCGTCCACATATGAATTCTGAACCTCCGTCAGCCCGCTGCCTTCGCCCAAGACCCAGTGACAGCGCGTGGGAGGGTCAGGCCCCTCCCCGGCCGCCCCCCTGCGCGTCTATTCTCCGCTGAAATTCGGCTTCCGCTTCTCGAGGAACGCCGTCACCGCCTCGCGATGATCCGCCGTGGAGTGCGCGAGCGCCTGCATCGAGGCGGCCATTTCGAGCAGCGTGTCCATGCGGGTCTGCCGTCCCTCGATCAGCAGCCGCTTGGTCATGCGCAGCGACGCCGCCGGATTGACCGCGATGCGCTCGGCGAGCGCGCGGGATGCGGCCAGCAGCTCCGCATCGGGCACCACGCGGGAAACCAGACCGCAGGCCAGCGCCTCCTCGGCGTTCAGCGGTCGCCGGTGAAGGCCATCTCGCACGCCTTTGAGAAGCCCACCGCGCGCGGCAGCAGCCACGCGCCGCCGTCGCCCGCGATCAGGCCGACCTTGACGAAACTCTCGGCGAAACGGGCGCTCTGTCCGGCGATGCGGATGTCGCACATGCAGGCGAGATCAAGTCCCGCGCCGATCGCCGGGCCGTTCACGGCGGCGATGATCGGCACGTCCAGCCGCTCGAAGGCCAGCGGAATGCGCTGGATACCCTGCTTGTAGTAGCTCGGCGTCTTCACCGGCTGCCGAGCGCGGTTGTCCGTCTCGGCCGCCATCGCGCGCAGGTCGCCGCCCGAGGAGAACGCGTTGCCCGCGCCGGTGAGGATCGCCACGCGCGCGCTGCCGTCGGCGTTCAGCCGGTCAACGGCGGAGACAATCGCGTCGACCACCTCGCGCTCCGAGATCGGATTGCGCCGCTCGGGGCGGTTGAGCGTGAGCGTGACGATCGCGCCGTCCTGCTGGTACAGCACCGAATCCGACATGGTTCCCTCCGTATCCATGGTTCAGCGCAGCCCGAGGCCGCGTGCGATCATGCCGCGCAGGATCTCCCGCGTGCCGCCGCGCAGCGAGAAGGACGGCGCGTGCAGCATCGTGTGCGCCAGCACGGCCGAGAAGGCGCTGGTCGATTCCGCCGTGGGCTCGGTGTCGACCAGCAGCCGCGCGATCTCCGGGATCTCCTGCTCCACCAGCGCGCCGAGATCTTTTACCAGCGCCGCCTGCACCGCCGGATTCTCTCCCGCTTGCAGCATTCCCGCGACCGAGCGCGACAGCCGCCGCAGGGTCATGATGTGCGCCGACAATCGCCCGACCGCGATCGCCGCGCGGTCGGATGGGTTCGCGCCCAGCGCGCGCAACAACTCGACGACGAGGGTAAAGCTGGAAAGAAACCGCTCCGGCCCGCTGCGCTCGAGGGCGAGTTCGCTCGTCACCTGGTTCCAGCCATCGCCCTCGCGGCCGAGCAGCGCGGTCTCCGGCAGGAAGCAGTCGGTGAACACCACCTCGTTGAAGTGATGCTCGCCGGTGAGCGCATAGATCGGGCTGATCTTGATGCCCGACGTGTTCTTGAGATCGACGAGGAACTGGCTGACCCCGCCATGCCGGTTGGCGCTGTCGGGCGTGCCGGTGCGACAGAACAAGATCATGTAGTGCGAGAGATGGGCGAACGAGGTCCACACCTTGGTCCCGTTCACCAGATAGCCGCCCTGCACCTTCGCCGCGCGCGTGCGTACCGAGGCGAGGTCGGAGCCGGTGTCGGGCTCGCTCATCCCGATGCAGAAGAACGCCTCGCCGCGCGCGATGCGCGGCAGGATCGTGTCCTTCTGCTCGTCGGTGCCGACGCGCATGATGAGCGGGCCGCTCTGCCGGTCGGCGATCCAATGAGCGCTCACCGGCGCGCCGGCCGCCAGCATCTCCTCCAGCACGACGTAGCGTTCGAGGGCCGTGCGCTCGTGGCCGCCATATTTCTTCGGCCAGGTCATCGCGATCCAGCCGTGCTCGCCCATCTTGCGGCTGAACGCCGGGTCGTGGCCGTTCCAGCTCTCGGCCCGCTCGCGCGGCGAGCGGTCGGCGAGCTCGGTGCTCAGGAACGCCCGCACCTCGGCGCGAACGATATCCGCCTCGGGTGATTCGGGCGGGGGCGCGAAAGCATAAGCGGACACGCGGGCTCCTCCTCGCGGGGCAACGCCGCCCCGCGTCCGCCGAAAGATACCAGCGCGCGGCGCGAGGGCAACCGCGCTTGGCGGATCAGGTCAGGCGCTCGCCCACGCCCGCGCCGGCTGGCGCTCCGCCTCGCCGATGTAGTCGCGCGTCAGCGGCACCGCCGCCTGGTCGTGCGACAGCTGGATCTGGAACACCCCCTGGCCGTGCCGGCGGAACGCGACTTCGCAGCCAGCGAGATAGAACTCGAACATGCGGCAGAACCGCTCGTCGTACAGCGAGGCGATGGCGTCGCGGTTGGCGGCGAAGCGCCGCCGCCAGTGGCGCAGCGTCTCGGCGTAGTGCAGCCGCAGCACCTCGACGTCGTCGGTCACCAGGCCGGATTTCTCGATCCGCGCCATCACCTCGCTGAGCGCCGGGCAGTAGCCACCCGGAAAAATGTATTTGGTGATCCAGGCATTGGTCATGCCGGGCGCGTCGAAGCGGCCGATATAGTGCAGCAGCGCCACGCCGTCCGGCTTGAGGCAGCGTCGCATGGTCTCGAAGAACTGGCCGTAATGGTTGACGCCGACATGCTCGAACATGCCGACCGAGACGATCCGGTCGAAGCTGCGCTCCATCGCGCGGTAGTCGAGCAGCTCGAAGCTCACGCGGTCCTGCAATCCCTCCGCCGCCGCGCGAGCGCGCGATTCGGTGAGCTGCTCGGTCGACAGCGTGATGCCGGTGACGCGCGCGCCGTAGTCGCGCGCCAGCGTGAGTGCGAGGCCGCCCCAGCCCGAGCCGATGTCGAGCACCGAGAGGTCGGGGCGGTCGAGGCGCAGCTTGGCGGCGATGTGGCGCTTCTTGGCCGCCTGCGCCTCCTCCAGCGTCTCGTCGCCGCGCGGGAAGTAGGCGCACGAGTACTGCCGGTCGCGATCGAGGAACAGGCTGTAGAGCCGGCCGTTGAGATCGTAGTGGTGCGCCACGTTGCGCTGCGCGCGGCTGGCCGGGTTGAACTGGTCGATCCGCCGTTTCACCACCCCGACCGCCTGCCGCAGATTGGCGATCGGATGATTGCCGCTGGCCGCCAGATTGCTCACCAGCACGTCGAGCATCTCGTAGACGCCGCAGCCCACCGGCGTCAGGCCGCCATCCATGTACGATTCACCAACCGACAGTGTCGGATTGAGCACCAATCGGCGGACCGCGCGGCCATCGCGCAGCGCGATCATCGCCTCGGGACCGGAGCCGGGCGGCCCGCTATAGGTCGTCTGTCGCCCGCCGGGGTAGCGGACCGTCAGTCGTCCCCGCGTGATGAACCGCTTCAGGATCGCGTCCAACGCAGCCTGCATCGCTCCCGTCCCATACCGTGGCCGTTATCGGGACAGTAACAATGAATCAGGCGCGCCGTTCCGTCAAAACGCCGATGCCGGCCTTTCGTCCAGCGGACAAAAGACCGGCATCGTCTGCGGCCGGCGCGGCGGGAAGCCGCTGCCGCTCAGCTCAGGGCTGCGGCTGCTCTGGCGATGCGCCGGGATCGAACAGATCCTCCGGCATCGCGGGCTGCTCGTCCTCCGCCTCGACGCCGATCCGCTCGCCGCGCGCCTGGCGCTCGGCCTCCTCGGGGCTGCGGGCGACGTTGACGGTGACGGGGATCCACACCTCCGGGTGCAGCACGACGCGAACCTTGGTCAGTCCCAAGGTCTTGATCGGGTGCTCCAGCACGACCTGGGAGCGGTTCACGGTGAGCCCGCCGGCGGTGCAGCCATCGGCGATGTCGCGCGCCGAGACCGAGCCGTACAGCCCGCCGCCCTCGCCCGCCTGGCGGATGATCGTCACCGACAGCCCGCCGACCCGCTCGGCCAGGCGCTCCGCCTCCTCGCGACGCTTGATGTTCTGCGCCTCGAGCTGGGCGCGCTGCTGCTCGAAGCGTGCCCGGTTGTCCTTCGTCGCGCGAAGCGCCTTGTTCTGGGGCAGCAGGTAGTTGCGGGCGAAGCCCGGCTTCACCTTCACCACCTCGCCCATCTGCCCCAGCTTCTCGACCCGCTGGAGCAGGATCACTTCCAATGCGGCCATGACCCGCTCCTCAGCTCAGGATATAGGGCAGCAGCGCCAGGAACCGGGCGCGCTTGATCGCCACCGCCAGCTCGCGCTGCTTCTTGGCGGACACGGCGGTGATGCGCGACGGCACGATCTTGCCCCGCTCGCTCAGGAAGCGGGACAGCAGGCGCACGTCCTTGTAGTCGATCTTCGGCGCGTTCGGGCCGGAGAACGGGCAGGATTTGCGCCGCCGGTAGAACGGCCGGCGAGCGCCGACCGCGGCGCGGCGGGCGGCGGGATTGACCTCGATGCTATCGGACATGGCTGCCTACTCCTCCGGCCCGGCACGGAATTCGTCGGTGGGGCGGAACTCCGGCGTGTCGCGCGCGCGGAACTCCTCGCGCTCGTCATAGCCGCGCCGGCGCCCGCTCTCGAACCGCCCGGGCGGCTTCGGCCCGCGGAACGAGCGCTCCCGGTCGTCGGACTTGCGCGCCAGGATGGCCGACTGGCCCTCCTCGATCGCCTCGACCCGCACGGTCATGAACCGCAGCACGTCCTCGTTCAGCCGGAGCTGACGCTCCATCTCGGTGATCGAGGCCGGCTTGGCGTCGAGGCCAAGCAGCATGTAGTGCGCCTTGCGGTTCTTCTTGATGCGGTAGGACAGGCTGCGCAGGCCCCAGTATTCGCGCTTCTGCACCGCGCCGCTGTCGCCCTCCAGCAGGGCGGCAATCTGGTCGGCAACCGTCTCGACCTGCTGCTGCGTGATGTCGTTGCGTGCTATCAGCACGCATTCGTAAAGCGGCATCCTGTTCTCCCTCCGGTTTGTCTCCGTCCGCGGCCCGGCTCGGGCACGCATCCCCCAATGGGATGCCGGACATAGCCGGGAGCGATGCCGTCGCCCCCGGCAGGGAAGCCGGGGCGTAAAGCACGGAACCGGCGCCGACGCAACTCGCCGCCAGCGTGCCGCCGCGAGGCTCCGCACCGCCGGGGGTTGGCGCGCCGCTTGCGAACCGTTACCACGGTTCGCTTCGGATCACGTGGAGACTCGGGAATGTCGGACGTCAAACGATCGGCGACGGCACGGCCGGAGGGCGGCAGCACCCCGCCCGCCATCGACAGCATGTCCTTCGAGGATGCGCTGGCCGAGCTGGAGCAGATCGTGCGCGGCCTGGAAGGCGGCCAGCAGAAGCTGGAAGATTCCATCGCCGCCTATGAGCGCGGCGCCGCCCTGCGCCGACACTGCGAGGCCAAGCTTGCCGAGGCCGAGGCGCGGGTCGCCGCGATCGTCGAGCGGGCCGACGGCTCCGTCGCCCTGCGCCCGGCGGACTGACCGAATGACCACCGAAACCACGCCCTCGCTTACCGACGCCTTGGCCCGCTCGGCGGGTTCCATCGAGATGTGTCTCGAGTTCCTGTTGCCACTATCCGCCGGGCCGGAGGCACGATTGCTCACCGCCATGCGTTACTCGGTTCTGGGGGGTGGCAAGCGGCTGCGAGGATTTCTGGTGATGGAAGGTGCGTCGCTGTTCGGGGTGTCGGAAACCTGCGCGGCACGGGTGGCGGCCTCGGTCGAGATGCTGCACGCCTACTCCCTGGTGCATGACGACCTGCCGGCGATGGACGACGACGATCTGCGCCGGGGCAAGCCCTCGTCGCACAAGGCGTTCGACGAGGCGACGGCGATCCTCGCCGGCGACGCGCTGCAGGCCCGCGCGTTCGAGGTGTTGGCGGAGCCGGACACCCACTCGGACCCGCAGGCGCGCTGCGAGCTGGTGGCCGCCCTTGGCGCCGCCTCGGGCGCGCGCGGCATGGCGGGAGGCCAGATGATCGACATGCTGGCGGCGGGACGCACGCTCGACGCGGCCGAAGTAACGCGGCTGCAATCGCTCAAGACCGGCCGGCTGATCCAGTACAGCGCCGAGGCCGGCGCGATCCTGGGCCGCGCGCGGGCCGCATCAGCGGCATCAGCTCGCGGCCTACGGGCGCGATCTCGGGGCGGCGTTCCAGATCGCCGACGATCTGCTCGACGCCGAGGGCACCGCCGAGGAAACCGGCAAACGGACCGGCAAGGACGAAGCGGCGGGCAAGGCCACGCTGGTCTCGATCCTCGGCGCCGAGCGGGCCCGCGCGCAGGCCGCGATGCTGGCCTCGCAGGCCGCCACCCATCTCGACAGCTTCGGCCCGCGCGCCGACCGGCTGCGCGATCTCGCCACCTACGTCGTCCAGCGCCGGAGCTGAGCTCCTGGCGTTTCCCGTATCACAGGACCGAAGGCGAATGGCATGAGCGCTGTGAGGACCCCGTTGCTGGACCGTGTTCGGGTTCCGGCGGATCTGCGCAATTTCTCGGCCGAGCAGCTGCGCCAGGTGGCGGACGAGCTGCGGGCGGAGACGATCGACGCGGTGTCGGTGACGGGGGGACATCTCGGCTCGGCGCTGGGGGTGGTGGAGCTGACGGTGGCGCTGCACGCGGTGTTCGACACGCCGCATGACCGGCTGATCTGGGACGTCGGGCACCAGGCCTACCCGCACAAGATCCTCACCGGCCGGCGCGAGCGCATCCGCACGCTGCGCCAGGGCGGCGGCCTCTCCGGCTTCACGCGGCGCGCCGAGAGCGAATACGACCCGTTCGGCGCGGCGCACTCCTCCACCTCGATCTCCGCCGGCCTCGGCATGGCGGTGGCGCGCGACCTCAAGGCGGCCGACGGGACGACCGCGGCAGCGAGCGACAGCGCGGCAGCGAGCGATGCGACGCGAGCGGTCGAGAAACATCGTGTGCGTGATCGGCGACGGGGCGATGAGTGCCGGGATGGCCTACGAGGCGATGAACAACGCCGGGGCGCTGCGCTCGCGGCTGGTGGTGATCCTCAACGACAACGACATGTCGATCGCGCCGCCGGTCGGCGCGATGAGCGCCTATCTGTCGCGGCTGATGTCGTCGCGCTCGTTCCTGTCGCTGCGCGAGCTCGCGGTGCGCATGGCCAAACGCTTCCCCCGCGGCATCGAGCGCACCGCGCGGCGCGCGGAAGAATACGCCCGCGGCATCCTCACCGGCGGCACCCTGTTCGAGGAGCTGGGCTTCTACTATCTGGGGCCGATCGACGGGCACAATCTCGACCACCTGCTGCCCGTGCTGCGCAACGTGCGCGATTGGGGGAGAAGGGCCGAGGAGAGCGGGCCGATCCTGGTGCACGCGATCACCCGCAAGGGCAAGGGCTACGCGCCGGCCGAGGCGGCGGCGGACAAGCTGCACAGCGTCTCGCCGCGCTTCAACGTCATCGCCAGCGAGCCGGCGCCGAAGAAGCCCGCCGAGCCAGCGAAGCCGCCGGCCTATCAGAAGGTGTTCGCCGACGCGCTGATCGGCGCGGCGGCGGCTGACCCGATGATCGTCGCGATCACCGCGGCGATGCCCTCGGGGACCGGGCTCGACCGCTTCGCCAAGCGCTTCCCGGAGCGCTGCTTTGACGTCGGCATCGCCGAGCAGCACGCGGTGACGTTCGCCGCCGGCATGGCGACCGAGGGGTTGCGGCCGTTCTGCGCGATCTACTCGACGTTCCTGCAGCGCGCCTACGACCAGGTGGTGCACGACGTGGCGATCCAGCGCCTGCCGGTGCGCTTCGCGATGGACCGCGCGGGGCTGGTCGGCGCCGACGGGGCGACCCACGCCGGCAGCTTCGACCTCGCCTATCTCGGCTGCCTGCCGGGCATGGTGCTGATGGCGCCGGCCGACGAGGCCGAGCTGGTGCACATGGTGGCGACCGCGGCGGCGATCGACGACCGGCCGAGCGCGCTGCGCTACCCGCGCGGCGAGGGCACCGGCGTCGGTGCTGCCGGCGCGCGGCGAGGTGCTGGCGCTGGGCCGCGGCCGCATCCTGCGCGAGGGCGGCTCGGTGGCGATCCTGTCGCTCGGCACGCGGCTCGGCGACGCGTTGCGCGCGGCCGACGAGCTGGCGGCGCGCGGCCTGTCGGCGACGGTGGCCGACGCGCGCTTCGCCAAGCCGCTCGACGTTGCGCTGATCGAGCAGCTGGCGCGGCACCACGCGGTGCTGATCACCATCGAGGAGGCGGCGGCGGGCGGCTTCGGCGCTTCGGTGATGCACCACCTCGCCTGGGCCGGGCTGCTCGACGGCACCGAGCGCAGCGCCGGCCTCAAGATCCGCCCGATGACCCTGCCCGACCGCTTCATCGACCACGACACCCAGGCCAAGCAGCTCACCGCCGCCAACCTCACCGCCAGGGACATCACCCAAACCGCGCTGCGCGCGTTGGGGATTGCCGATAGCTCCGCGCAAGGCGGTGACGGCATGATGATGCGGCGAGGATTGTTCGGATTGCTGCTGGCCGGGCTGGTCGCCGGCCCGGTCGCGGCGCGCGCCGCGCGGAGAGCGACGGCCGAGCGGCCGGTCGCCGAACTCAACGATAGCCTGGTGAAGGTGATGAAGGCGGGCCCGACCGCGCCCTTCCCCCGGCGCTTCGAGATGCTGGCACCGGTCATCGAGACGCGTGTTCGACCTGCCGGGCATCCTGCGCGCCTGCGTGGGTCCGCGCTGGACGACCCTTGCGCCGCCGGACCGGGCCGAGCTGCTCGACGTCTTCCGGCGCTTCACCGTTGCCTCCTATGTGGCGAATTTCGACAACTACGACGGGGAGCGTTTCGAGGTGCTGCCGGACAGCCGCGCCGCCGGCGGCGATGAAGTGGTGGGAACGCGGATCGTCGGCGCGTCCGGGCGTGCCGTGCGGATCGACTATGTCATGCGCCAGGGAACGGACGGCTGGAAGGCGGTGGACGTGCTGCTGGACGGCACGATCAGCCGTGTGGCCGTGCAGCGATCGGATTTCCGCGGCCTGCTCGGCGGACGGTCGCGACGCGTCGGGCCTGATCGTGAGCTTGCAGCAGAAAGTCGCGGATCTCTCGCGCGGCACCCTGTCCGCCGGATGATCCTGCTCGCGTATCTTGCGGCGGCGCTGGGCTGCATCGGCCTGCTGCTCGCCGTGGCGGGCTGGGCGGCTGTCGCGCCGCTTCGCCCGTCGGCCAGCCCCGGTGCTCCCCGCGCGCCCGCCGATCACGATCCTCCAGCCGCTACACGGCGACGAGCCGTTGCTCGAGGAGGCGCTGGCGAGCGTCTTCGCGCAGGACTATCCGGACTTTCAAGTGGTATTCGGCGTGCAGAACCCGGCCGATCCCGCGCTCGACGTGGTGCGGCGGCTGCAGGCGCGGTTCCCCGAACGCGACATCGCCGTCGTGGTCGACGCCACCCAGCACGGGTCGAACCGCAAGGTCGGCAACCTCATCAACATGCTCGCGGTCGCGCGCCACGATGTGCTGGTGATCGCCGACAGCGACGTGCACGTCACGCCGGACTATCTGGACCGGCTGGTCGCCGACCTGCCGCGGCCCGGCACCGGGCTCGCCACCACGATCTACACCGGGCTGCCGGCCAATGGCGGGCTGGCGGCGCGGCTCGGCGCCACGCAGATCACCCACGCGCTGCTGCCCGGCGCGCTGCTCGCCCGCGCGCTCGGCCGGCAGGACTGCTTCGGCGCGTCGATGGCGCTGACCCGCGCGACCCTGGAGCGGATCGGCGGCCTGCAGGCGCTGGCGGACCATCTCGCGGACGACAATGTGCTGGGCAGGCTGGTCCGCGAACAGGGGCTGGCGGTCGAGCTTGCCGCGACGGTGCCGGCAACCACCGTGCCGGAGACCACGCTGAAGGCGCTGTGGATGCACGAGCTGCGCTGGGCGCGGACCATCCGGGCGCTGGAGCCGCTGGGCTTTGCCCTCTCGGCCGTGCAGTACCCGCTCTTCTGGTCGGCGCTGGCGGTCGGCGTTCTCGGGCGGCGCGACATGGTCGGTCGCGCTGTTCGTGCTCGCCTGGATCGTGCGCGGCCTCGCCGCGCGCGGCGTGGATCGTGCGATCGGGGTTGCAATCGCCGCACCGGTCTGGCTTCTGCCGCTGCGCGACCTGCTGTTCGTCGCGGTGATGATCGCGAGTTTCCTGGGCGACCGCGTGGAGTGGCGCGGCTACTCCCTATATGCGGATAACGGCCGCGCCGAGCCCGACGCGCCCGCTTCGTAAGTGTCCCCCCGAGGAGGGTGTGAGCCAGTGATGAAGACCCTGTTTCTGCACCCCCCCTCCTTCGACGGGTTCGACGGCGGCGCCGGCTCGCGCTACCAGGCGCGGCGCGAGATCCGCTCCTTCTGGTACCCGACCTGGCTCGCCCAGCCGGCCGCGCTGGTGCCCGGCAGCAAGCTGATCGACGCGCCGCCCGCGCGGCACGAAGCTCGACGCGGTGCCGCGCCAGGCGCGGCGATTACGAGCTCTGCGTGATGCACACCTCGACGCCGTCCTTCGCCTCCGACGTGCAGGTCGCGCAGGCGATGAAGGACGCGAATCCCGCGCTGAAGATCGGCTTCGTCGGCGCCAAGGTCGCGGTGCAGCCGGAGGAGAGCCTGCAGAAGGGCGCGCCGATCGATTTCGTCGCGCGCAACGAGTTCGACTTCACGATCAAGGAAGTCGCCGAGGGCCGCGACTTCGCCGCGATCGACGGCATCTCCTATCGCGACGCCGCCGGCGGGATCGTCCACAACAAGGACCGCGCGATGCTGGAGGACATGGACCAGCTGCCGTTCGTCACCGAGGTCTACAAGCGCGACCTGCGGATCGAGGACTATTTCATCGGCTATCTGCTGCACCCCTATGTCTCGCTCTACACGGGGCGCGGCTGCAAATCGCGCTGCACGTTCTGCCTGTGGCCGCAGACCGTCGGCGGCCATCGCTACCGGGTGCGCTCGCCGCGAGCACGTCGCCGAGGAGATCAGGCTGGCGCAGAAGTATTTCCCGCAGATGCGCGAATTCTTCTTCGACGACGACACCTTCACCGACAACCTGCCGCGCGCCGAGGCGATCGCGAAGGAGCTCGGCAAGCTCGGCGTCACCTGGTCGTGCAACGCCAAGGCGAACGTGCCGCGCGAGACGCTGAAGGTGCTGAAGGACAACGGGCTGCGGCTGCTGCTGGTCGGCTACGAGAGCGGCAACCAGCAGATCCTGCACAACATCAAGAAGGGCATGCGGATCGAGGTCGCCAAGCGGTTCACCAAGGATTGCCACGAGCTCGGCATCAAGATCCACGGCACCTTCATCCTCGGCCTGCCCGGCGAGACGCGGGAGACGATCCAGGAGACGATCCGCTTCGCCACCGAGATCAACCCGCACACCATCCAGGTCTCGCTCGCCGCGCCCTATCCCGGCACGTTCCTGTACGAGCAGGCGGTCGAGAACGGCTGGCTCGACGCGAATCACGCGGAGCTGGTCGACGATCACGGCATCCAGATCGCGCCGCTGCACTATCCGCATCTGTCGCACACCGAGATCTTCGATTCGGTCGAGACCTTCTACAAGCGGTTCTACTTCCGCGCGCCGAAGATCGCCTCGATCGTGGGCGAGATGGTGCGCAGCCCGCAGATGATGAAGCGCCGGCTGCGCGAAGGCGTCGAGTTCTTCCAGTTCCTGCGCGAGCGCCACACGGCTGCCTAGGCCAACGCTGGACAGGAGCGTCATCCTCACCGCCGACGATTTCGGCCTGTCGGAGGCGGTGAACGAGGCGGTCGAGCGGGCGCATCGCGATGGCATTCTGACCGCCGCCAGCCTGATGGTGGGCGGCGCCGGCGCCGACGACGCGGTGCGCCGCGCCCGGGCGCTGCCCTCGCTGCGCGTCGGGCCTGCATCTGGTGGTGATCGAGGGTCCGGCCGTGTTGCCGGGAGCGGAGATTCCCGATCTCGTGATGGCCGCCCCTCATCCCGTCATTGCCGGGCTTGACCCGGCAATCGCTCCACGCGAGCGGACGCTCCACGGCCGGCCACATGCCCGGATCAAGTCCGGGCATGACGGACCTGGGTACAGCGGAATGCAGTTGGAGCGGCCGCACTTTCCCTCCCGGCCAGCTCCGCCTCGGCCTGCGCTACTCCTTCCGCCCGCCGGCTGCGCCGCAGCTCGCCGCGGAAATCCGCGCGCAGTTCGCGGCCTTCGCGGCGACCGGCCTGCCGCTCGACCACGCCGACGCGCACAAGCACATGCACCTCCATCCCACGGTGGGACGCCTGATGATCGAGATCGGGCGGGAATACGGGTTGCGCGCGCGTCCGCGTCCCGGCCGAGCCGCCGCCAGGTGCTTGCGCGCTGCGGCCATTCGCGCGCGGCTCGGCGATCGCGCGCTCCATCGCTGGACCGCGCTGCTGCGCCGCCGCGCCCGCCGCGCCGGCATGGCAACCAACGACCATGCTTCGGCCTCGCCTGGAGCGGCCACATGACCGCCGACGGCTGCTCCGCCTCGCCGCGCATTTGCCCGAGGGCTCAGCGAGATCTACTTCCATCCGGCGAGCCGGCGCGATGCGGTGTTGACGGCGCTGATGCCGGATTACGAGCATGAGGCGGAGTTCGCGGCCCTGCTCGACCCGGCGGTGCGCGAGGCGTTCGCGGCGCGGGTGCCACGATGACGAGTTTCAGCGAGGTGGCCGCGCGAGCAGCCCGGTAAGGAGAAGGCGATTGGACCCGATCAAGCGACCCGTCCGCTATCACGACCTGCCGACCCGCAGGCGCAGCCGCGCTACACCGGCATCCCGACGTTCTTCCGCACGCCCCACACGCAGGATCTTCGGAGGTCGATATCGGCATGATCGGCGTGCCGTTCGATGGCGGCGTCACCAACCGCTCCGGCACGCGGCACGGCCCGCGCGCGGTGCGCGACCAGTCGAGCCTGCTGCGCCGGATCAATGGCGCGACCGGCATGCGCCGTTCGAGATCGCGCGGGTGCGCGACCTCGGCGATGCGTGGATCGAGCAACCCTTCGACCTCGAACGCGCGCAAGACGAGATCGCCGCGTTCTTTCGCACCGTGGTCGACGCCGGCGTCGTGCCGCTCTCGGTCGGCGGCGACCATTCGATCAGCCTGCCGATCCTGCGCGCGCTCGGCGCCGGGCCGGTCGGCATGATCCATATCGACGCGCATGGCGACACCGGCGACGACTACATGGGCTCCCGCTTCCACCACGGCGCGCCGTTCAGCCGCGCCGCGGAAGACGATCTGCTGGATCCCCAGCGGGTCATCCAGATCGGCCTGCGCGGCACCACGAACGATCCGGCGCTGTGGGGATTCAGCACGCCGAAGCGGGATGCGCGTGATGACATGGACGAGTTGCACGACAAGGGCTGGCGGTACGCGGTCGAGGAAGCGCGACGCGTCGCGGGCGGCGGGCCGACCTATCTGTCATTCGACATCGACAGCCTCGACCCGTCCGAGGCGCCGGGCACCGGCACGCCGGAGGCCGGCGGCATCCCCATGATCGAGGCGCTGCGCATCCTGCGCGGCCTGCGCGGCGTCGACTTCGTCGGCGGCGATCTGGTGGAGGTGGCGCCCTCCTTCGATCCCGGCACGCTGACCGCGTTCAACGGCGCCTCGGTCCTGTTCGAGATCCTTTGCCTGCTCGCCGAGGCGCGGCAGGCGCGCGGCGCGGGCGCGTCGTCGCAAATCCGCTAGCGGGGCAACCGGCTCGTGTCGCTGCCGTTCCCGGAGTGCACGAACTCTCGGGAGACCGCTCGGATGAAATCGCTTCTGACGATGACCGCGGCGCTCGCCTTGGCCGACCGCCGCACCGGCATTGGGCCAGCAGCCCAGTCAGCAGGACAAAAATTTCGCCAAGGAGGCGGCGCAGGGCGGCAAGGCCGAAATCGACATCGGCCGCTACATGGAGGAGCACGGCCAGAACGTGAAGGTCCGCGAGTTCGGCCACCGCATGGTGACGGATCACACGGCGGCCGACACCAAGCTGCGCCAGGCCGCGACGCGGGCCACGATACAGCTCCCCGCCGCACCCGATCCCGACGAGAAGAATACGCTGAGCGAACTCCGCAAGCTCAAGGGCGCGGAGCTCGATCGCGCGTACATCCGCGACATGGTGCAGGATCACCAGAAAGACGTGCAGGCATTCCAGCAGGAGGCTCAGTCGGGGGCGAACACCGAGATGAAGTCCTTCGCCCAGTCCACCCTGCCGACCCTGCAGCAGCATCTCGCGCAGGCGCAGGAGATCCAGCAGACCGTGGCATCCAACGCAGAGCATCGCTGACGCGAGGCGGGGTCGCGCCGATCGCGCCATCCGGTCAACGCACGTCGATGATCTCCACCCGGGGCGCACGACCGCCGCCGAGGACGTTGCCCGAGCCCTCGCCGCCCAGCACGTCGCCTGGCGTTCCGCGAAGAACGTCGGCGGGCAGCGCGGCCTGTTCCGGCGGATCGTCGGCGCAGGCCATGCCGGGTGCCGTCATCTGGACGTTGGCGCCGACATATCCGCCAAGCCCCCGTGGCACGCCGGGCATTCCACTGAGGTCGAGCAGCAGCGGCATGGTCTCGCCGGACGGGGCCGCCTCGACCGGGCAATCGGCCGGCTGGCCGCAGGCAGCACCCGACGCCAGCAGCACACACAGCAAGGCGACGGGACCGCGCATCGCGCCATCCTGAGTGCGTCGGGTTAACGGTTCCTTGGCGGCGGCACGGCGGCGAGCAGGGCGGGGATGAAGACCAGGCTCGCCAGCAGCGTGCATCCCAGGCTGATCAGCAGCAGCGTCCCCATGCTCGCGGTTCCGGGATGCGGCGAGAGGGCCAGCGAGCCGAACGCGGTGCCGGTGGTCAGCGCCGAGAACAGGATCGCCCGCGCGGTCGCCGAGCCGAGCACCACGGTCTCCCCGGCCCGCCAGTTCATCACGAAGTAGATATTGAACGACACGCCGACGCCGAGCAGCAGCGGCAACGCGATGATGTTCGCGTAGTTCAGCGCGATCGGCGCCGAGGCCACGATCACCACGGTCAGGAGCCCGGAGAGCAGCAGCGGCGCCAGCACCAGGGCCACATCCAGTACCCTGCGGAGGGCGACGAACAGGATGATGGTGATCGCCACCAGCGCAGCCGAAGGCCGCGGTGCGGAAGGCGCTGACGATGGTGTTGCTCGTCGCCT
>CAWCYL010000002.1:0-45637 GCA_963799825.1 uncultured Alphaproteobacteria bacterium | reverse complement strand
TACTCCGCGCAAGGCGGTGACGGCATGATGATGCGGCGAGGATTGTTCGGATTGCTGCTGGCCGGGCTGGTCGCCGGCCCGGTCGCGGCGCGCGCCGCCGAGAGCACGGCCGAAAAGCCGGTCGCCGAACTCAACGATAGCTTGGTGACGGTGATGAAGGCGGGCCCGACCGCGCCCTTCCCCCGGCGCTTCGAGATGCTGGCACCGGTCATCGAGAACGTGTTCGACCTGCCGGGCATCCTGCGCGCCTGCGTGGGTCCGCGCTGGACGGCCCTTGCGCCGCCGGACCGGGCCGAGCTGCTCGACGTCTTCCGGCGCTTCACCGTGGCCACCTATGTCGCGAATTTCGACAACTATGACGGCCAGCGCTTCGAAGTGCTGCCGGACAGCCGCGCCGCCGGCGGCGATCAAGTGGTGGAGACGCGGCTGGTCGGCCCGTCTGACGAGCCGACCGGCTCGACTACGTCATGCGCCAGGGACCGGACGGCTGGAAGGCGGTCGACGTGCTGCTGTCCGGGACGATCAGCCGCGTCGCCGTGCAGCGATCCGATTTCCCCGGCCTGCTCGGGGACGGTCGCGACGCACGGGCCTGATCCTGAGCTTACAACGGAAGTCGCCGATCTGTCGCCGGCACCCTGTCACGCCGGATGACCTTGGTGGCGTCTCTTGCGGCGGTGTTGGGCCCCGTCGGCCTGCTGCAGGCCGTGGCGGGCTGGCGGTGCCGCCGGCTTCGCCCGTCGGCCAGCGCCGGTCCTCCCGGCCGCGCTCCCGCCGATCACCATCCTTCGGCCGCTACACGGCGACGAGCCGTTGCTCGAGGCCGCGCTGGCGAGCGTCTGCGCGCAGGACTATCCGGACTTTCAGTGGTATTCGGGGTGCAGGATCCCGGCCGATCCCGCGCTCGACGTGGTGCGGCGGTTGCAGGCGTAGCTTCCCCGAACGCGACATGGCCGTGGTGGTCGACGCCACCCAGCACGGGTCGAACCGCAAGATCGGCAACCTGATCAACATGTTCGCGGTCGCGCGGCACGATCTGCTGGTGATCGCCGACAGCGACGTGCACGTGACGCCGGATTATCTCGGACCGGCTGGTCGCCACGCTGGCGCGGCCGGGCACCGGGCTTGTGACCACGATCTACACCGGCCTGCCGGCCAATGGCGGGCTGGCGGCGCGGCTCGGCGCCACGCAGATCACCCATACGCTGCTGCCCGGCGCGCTGCTCGCCCGCGTGCTCGGCCGGCAGGACTGCTTCGGCGCCTCGATGGCGCTGACCCGCGCGACCGCTGGAGCGGATCGGCGGCCTGCAAGCGCTGGCGGACCATCTCGCGGACGACAATGTGCTGGGCAGGCTGGTCCGCGAACAGGGGCTGGCGGTCGAGCTTGCCGCGACGGTGCCGGCCACCACCGTGCCGGAGACCACGCTGAAGGCGCTGTGGATGCACGAGCTGCGCTGGGCGCGGACCATCCGGGCGCTGGAGCCGCTGGGCTTCGCCCTCTCGGCCGATGCAGTACCCGCTGTCTGGTCGGCGCTGGCGGTCGGGTTCTCGGCCGGCGGGCCTGGTCGGTCGCGCTGTTCGCGCTCGCCTGGATCGTGCGCGGCCTCGCCGCGCGCGGCGTGGATCGTGCGATCGGGGTTGCAATCGGCGCACCGGTCTGGCTTCTGCCGCTGCGCGACCTGCTGTTCGTCGCGGTGATGATCGCGAGTTTCCTGGGCGACCGCGTGGAGTGGCGCGGCTACTCCCTATATGCGGATAACGGCCGTGCCGAACCCGACGCGCCCGCTTCGTAGTGTCCCCCGAGGAGGGTGTGAGCCTGTGATGAAGACCCTGTTCCTGCACCCCCCCTCCTTCGACGGGTTCGACGGCGGGGCCGGCTCGCGCTACCAGGCGCGGCGCGAGATCCGCTCCTTCTGGTATCCGACCTGGCTCGCCCAGCCGGCCGCGCTGGTGCCCGGCAGCAAGCTGATCGACGCCCCCCCCGCGCGGCACGAGCTCGAGGCGGTGACGCGCCAGGCGGGCGATTTCGAGCTCTGCGTGATGCACACCTCGACGCCCTCCTTCGCCTCGGACGTGCAGGTGGCGCAGGCGATGAAGGACGCCAACCCGGCGCTGAAGATCGGCTTCGTCGGCGCCAAGGTCGCGGTGCAGCCGGAGGAGAGCCTGCAGAAGGGCGCGCCGATCGACTTCGTGGCGCGCAACGAGTTCGACTTCACGATCAAGGAGGTCGCCGAGGGCCGCGACTTCGCCGCGATCGACGGCCTCTCCTGGCGCGGCGCCGGCGGCGGCATCGTCCATAACAAGGACCGCGCGGTGCTGGAGGACATGGACCAGCTGCCGTTCGTCACCGAGGTCTACAAGCGCGACCTGCAGGATCGAGGACTATTTCATCGGCTACCTGCTGCACCCCTACGTCTCGCTGTACACGGGGCGCGGCTGCAAGTCGCGCTGCACCTTCTGCCTCTGGCCGCAGACCGTCGGCGGCCATCGCTACCGGGTGCGCTCGCCGCGAGCACGTCGCCGAGGAGATCAAGCTGGTGCAGAAGTATTTCCCGCAGAACCGGGAAATCTTCTTCGACGACGACACCTTCACCGACAATCTCCCGCGCGCCGAGGCGATCGCGAACGAGCTGGGAAAACTCGGCGTCACGTGGTCGTGCAACGCCAAGGCGAACGTGCCGCGCGAGACGCTGAAGGTGCTGAAGGATAACGGGCTCGGCTGCTGCTGGTCGGCTACGAGAGCGGCAACCAGCAGATCCTGCACAACATCAAGAAGGGAATGCGGATCGAGGTCGCCAAGCGGTTCACCAAGGACTGCCGCGAGCTCGGCATCAAGATCCACGGCACGTTCATCCTCGGCCTGCCCGGCGAAACGCGGGAGACCATCCAGGAGACCATCCGCTTCGCCACCGAGATCAACCCGCACACCATCCAGGTCTCGCTCGCGGCACCCTATCCCGGCACGTTCCTGTACAACCAGGCGGTGGAGAACGGCTGGCTCGACGCGGACCACGCGGAGCTGGTGGACGATCACGGCATCCAGATCGCGCCGCTGCACTACCCGCATCTGTCGCACACCGAAATCTTCGATTCGGTCGAGACCTTCTACAAGAATTCTACTTCCGCGCGCCGAAGATCGCCTCGATCGTGGGCGAGATGGTGGCGAGCCCGCAGATGATGAAGCGGCGGCTGCGCGAGGGCGTCGAGTTCTTCCAGTTCCTGCGCGAGCGCCACACGGCTGCCTAGGCCAAACTGCTGGACAGGAGCGTCATCCTCACCGCCGACGATTTCGGCCTGTCGGAGGCGGTGAACGAGGCGGTCGAGCGGGCGCATCGCGACGGGATTCTCGACCAGCGCCAGCCTGATGGTGGGCGCGCCGGCGCCGCCGACGCGGTGCGCGGGCGCGGGCGCTGCCTTCGCTGCGCGTGGGCCTGCATCTGGTGGTGATCGAGGGGCCGGCGGTGTTGTCGGGAGCGGAGATTCCCAATCTGCGTGATGCCCGCCCCTCATCCCGTCATTGCCGGGCTTGACCCGGCAATCGCTCCACGCGAGCGGACGCTCCCGGCCGGCCGCGGATGCCCGGATCAAGTCCGGGCATGACGGACCTGGGACAGCGGAATGCAGTTGGGCGGCCGCACAATTTCCCTCGCGCCAGCTCCGCCTCGGCCTGCGCTACTCCTTCCACCCGCCGGCGTCGCCGCCAGCTCGCCGCCGAAATCCGCGCGCAGTTCGCGGCGTTCGCGGCGACCGGCCTGCCGCTCGACCACGCCAACGCGCACAAGCACATGCACCTCCATCCCACGGTGGGACGCCTGATGATCGAGATCGGGCGGGAATTCGGGTTGCGCGCGCTCCGCGTCCCGGCCGAGCCGCCGCCAGGTGCTCGCGCGATGCGGCCATCGCGCTCGGCTCGGCGATCGCGCGCTCCATCGCTGGACCGCGCTGCTGCGCCGGCGCGCCCGCCGCGCCGGCATGGCAACCAACGACCACGCATTCGGCATCGCCTGGAGCGGTCACATGACGGCCGAGAAACTGCTCCGCCTCGCCGCGTATTTGCCCGAGGGCGTCAGCGAGATCTACTTCCATCCGGCGAGCCGGCGCGATGCGGCCTTGACGGCGCTGATGCCGGATTACGAGCATGAGGCCGAGTTCGCGGCACTGCTCGACCCGGCGGTGCGCGCGGCATTCGCGGCGGCGGGTGCCACGATGACGAGTTTCAGCGAGGTGGCCGCGCGAGCAGCCCGGTAAGGAGAAGGCGATTGGACCCGATCAAGCGACCCGTCCGCTATCACGACCTCGCCGATCCCGCAGGCGCAGCCGCGCTATGTCGGGATTTCGACGTTCTTCCGCACGCCCTACACGCAGGATCTGTCGGAGGTCGACATCGGCGTGATCGGCGTGCCGTTCGATGGCGGCGTGACCAACCGCTCGGGCGCGCGTCACGGGCCGCGCGCGGTGCGCGACCAGTCGAGCCTGCTGCGGCGGATGAATGGCGCGACCGGCGTGCGTCCGTTCGAGATCGCCCGGGTGCGCGACCTCGGCGATGCGTGGATCGAGCAGCCCTACGACCTGGAACACGCGCTGGACGAGATCGCCGCGTTCTATCGCAGCGTGGTGGACGCCGGCGTGGTGCCGCTGTCGGTCGGCGGCGACCATTCGATCGCCCTGCCGATCCTGCGTGCGCTCGGCGCCGGGCGGAAACTGGGGATGATCCATATCGACGCGCACGCCGACACCGGCGACGACTACATGGGCTCCCGCCTGCACCACGGCGCGCCGTTCCGCCGCGCCGCCGAAGCCGATCTGCTCGATCCGCAGCGGGTCATCCAGATCGGCCTGCGCGGCACCACGAACGATCCGGCGTTGTGGGAATTCAGCACGCGAGCGGGATGCGGGTGATCGACATGGACGAGCTGCACGACAAGGGATGGCGGTTCGCGGTCGAGGAAGCGCGACGCATCGCGGGCAGCGGGCCGACCTATCTGTCGTTCGACATCGACAGCCTCGACCCGTCCGAGGCGCCGGGCACCGGCACGCCGGAGGCCGGCGGCATCCGCATGGTCGAGGCGCTGCGCATCCTGCGCGGGCTGCGCGGCGTCGACTTCGTCGGCGGCGATGTGGTGGAAGTGGCGCCCTCGTTCGATCCCGGCACGCTCACCGCGTTCAACGGCGCCTCGGTGCTGTT
Organism: uncultured Alphaproteobacteria bacterium; assembly: GCA_963799825.1. GTDB lineage: Bacteria > Pseudomonadota > Alphaproteobacteria > Acetobacterales > Acetobacteraceae > JAFKFI01. The sequence goes on along the minus strand of CAWCYL010000002.1, from coordinate 40,455 downwards.
CGAGATCCTTTGCCTGCTCGCCGAGGCGCGGCAGGCGCGCGGCGCGGGCGCGTCGTCGCAAATCCGCTAGCGGGGCAACCGGCTCGTGTCGCTGCCGTTCCCGGAGTGCACGACACTCTCGGGAGACCGCTCGGATGAAATCGCTTCTGACGATGACCGCGGCGCTCGCCTTGCGCCGCCGCCGCACCGGCATTCGGGCCAGCAGCCCAGCCAGCAGGACAAAAACTTCGCCAAGGAGGCGGCGCAGGGCGGCAAGGCCGAAATCGACATCGGCCGCTACATGGAGGAGCACGGCCAGAACGTGAAGGTCCGCGAGTTCGGCCACCGCATGGTGACGGATCACACGGCGGCCGACACCAAGCTGCGCCAGGCCGCGACGCGGGCCACGATACAGCTCCCCGCCGCACCCGATCCCGACGAGAAGAATACGCTGAGCGAACTCCGCAAGCTCAAGGGCGCGGAGCTCGATCGCGCGTACATCCGCGACATGGTGCAGGATCACCAGAAAGACGTGCAGGCATTCCAGCAGGAGGCTCAGTCGGGGGCGAACACCGAGATGAAGTCCTTCGCCCAGTCGCACCCTGCCGACCCTGCAGCAGCATCTCGCGCAGGCGCAGGAGATCCAGCAGACCGTGGCATCCAACGCAGAGCATCGCTGACGCTGAGGCGGGGTCGCGCCGATCGGCGCCATCCGGTCAACGCACGTCGATGATCTCCACCCGGGGCGCACGACCGCCGCCGAGGACGTTGCCCGAGCCTTCGCCGCCCAGCACGTCGCCTGGCGTCCCGCGAAGAACGTCGGCGGGCAGCGCGGCCTGTTCCGGCGGATCGTCGGCGCAGGCCATGCCGGGCGCCGTCATCGGGATGTTGGCGCCGACATATCCGCCAAGCCCGCGTGGCACGCCGGGCATTCCACTGAGGTCGAGCAGCAGCGGCATGGTCTCGCCGGACGGGGCCGCCTCGACCGGGCAATCGGCCGGCTGGCCGCAGGCAGCACCCGACGCCAGCAGCACACACAGCAAGGCGACGGGACCGCGCATCGCGCCATCCTGAGTGCGTCGGGTTAACGGTTCCTTGGCGGCGGCACGGCGGCGAGCAGGGCGGGGATGAACACCAGGCTCGCCAGCAGCGTGCATCCCAGGCTGATCAGCAGCAGCGTCCCCATGCTCGCGGTTCCGGGATGCGGCGAGAGGGCCAGCGAGCCGAACGCGGTGCCGGTGGTCAGCGCCGAGAACAGGATCGCCCGCGCGGTCGCCGAGCCGAGCACCACGGTCTCCCCGGCCCGCCAGTTCATCACGAAGTAGATATTGAACGACACGCCGACGCCGAGCAGCAGCGGCAACGCGATGATGTTCGCGTAGTTCAGCGCGATCGGCGCCGAGGCCACGATCACCACGGTCAGGAGCCCGGAGAGCAGCAGCGGCGCCAGCACCAGGGCCACGTCGAGCACCCGGCGGAGGGCGACGAACAGGATGATGGTGATCGCCACCAGGGCCGCGAAGGCCGCGGTGCGGAAGGCGCTGACGATGGTGTTGCTGGTCGCCTCGATCGTCACCGCCGATCCGCCGGCGTCGGGTGCCACGGCACGCACCTCCGCCACGAACTCGCGCAATCCCGCGGGGCTCTGCGCCGCAGCCTTCGGCACGGCCTGGACCCGCGCGCGGCCGTCCGGCAGCACCCAGTCGCGCGCGATGTCCGGCGGGACATCCTTCAGCGTCACCGGCTGCGCGCTCAGGGCGGTTCGCAGTGCCTCGATCTGCGTCGGCAGGAAGCGCGTGAGCGCCCGGTCCAGACCTGTCGCGACGGCATCCGACGCCTGGCTGACGCGGCGCAGGTCATCGGCGAGCGCCGCCAGGACGTGGTCTGGCGGGCAGTTTCGCGAGCGCCGGCGCGATCTGATCGTAGGCGGTCTTGGCGGCCAGCCGGACCTGATCCGGCGTCACCGGCGCCGCGGCGCTCATGCGGCGTCAGCGTCGCGGAGAGGATGCTGTTCGCGTCGGCGATCAGCGCCAGCTTCGCCGGCTGGTCGTCGGGGATGAAGCTGTCGATGCTCAGCGTCTGGGCGACCAGCGGCAGCTTGGCGAGCTTGGCCGCGAGCACCTTGGCCTGTGCCACGTCGGGCACCAGCACGTCGATGGTGAACGGGTTGGTCAGCGGCGAGTCCATCAGGTCATACAGCGTGCGGACCGCCTCGGTGTTCGGGTCCTTGGTGTGCAGCGGGTCGGGGTCGAAGGTGATGCGCGGCAGCAGGGCCGCCCCCAGCAGCGGCGAGGGCCGCGAACACCGCCAGCACCGGCCCGCGCCGACGCCGGAGCAGCGGATCGAGCGGTGCCGCCCAGCGGAACCCGATTTCGGCGGCCTCCGCGCGCGGACGGAACAGCGTGATCGCCGCCGGCAGGAACGTGACCGTGCAGGCGAAGGCGATCAGCATTCCGATCCCGGCGATCAGGCCGAGCTCCGCTACGCCGGCGAAGTCGGTCGGCACGAAGGCAAGAAAGCCCGCCGCGGTGGTCGCCGCCGCGACGGCGATCTGGACGCCCACGCGTCGCCCGGTCTCCGGCAGGGCCTGGCCGATGTCGGGCAGGTGCAGCCGGATGTCGCGGTAGCGCACGCTGAACTGGATCGCGAAATCCACCGCGATGCCGACGAACAGGATGCCGAAGCCCACCGAGACGAGGTTGAGCGTGCCGATCGCCGCCGCGGCGAACAGCAGCGTCAGCATCAGCCCCAACCCGAGCGTGAGCAGGATCGGCACGATCAGCCGCCAGGTCCGCACCGCGAGGAACAGCCAGAGCGTGATCAGCACCACGCTGCCGATCAGCCCGGCGACCACGCCTTCCGCGACGGTCGCGAACTCGTCGTCGGCGAGCGCCACGGCACCGGTGATCCGCACGCGCGCCTCGCCCGACTTGACGAAATCGAGGCCGGCGGCGGCCGCGCGAACCACTTTCGTCGCGGCACCTCCCGGCTCGAGGGCGCCATAGTCGAGCTTCGGCTGCACCAGCACGAAGCGGTACTTGCCGGCGAGATCGGCGACGCCGCCGCCGAGCAGCCGGCTCCATGACAGCGGGTGCGGATGGCCCTCGAGCGCGCTCACCATCGACTGGTGGAAGGATTTCAGGGTGGGCAGATAGGGGCCGAGTTCCGCCTGGTCCTGCTGCACGCCGATGCCAAGCAGCGCAAGTGCGGCGAACAGGCCGCGCGCGCTGGGATCGGCCGCGAGCTGGCCCAGGAAGGGCTGCGCGTCGATCGTGCGGTTCATCAGGGCTTCGAGCTGCTTGGTGTCGAGGAACAGCAGTCCCTCCCGCGACAGGAAGGGCGAGGCGTCGGGCCGGTGGACGAACCTGAAATGCTCGTGATCGGCGGCCAGCGTGTCGGCCAGCGCGGCGGCGGTCGCGTCCGCTTCCTCCGGCTGGTCGGCGTCGATCACCACGACGAGGAGCTCCTGGAACTGCGGGAACTCCCGCTGCAGCGCGATCTGGCGCTGCCGCCAGGGGAGGCTCGTCGAGAACATCTGATCGGTGTTGGTGCTGACCCCGAGATGCCCGGCCGCGTACCACGCGGAAAAGGCCGCGAGCAGGATCCCCGCGAGCACGACGAGGCGGGCGTGATGATGACAGGCCGCGACGAGGCCGACGAGCAGGCGTCGCAGGTTCATGGGAGCCGTAAGGTCATGGGGAGGTCGGTGTCTATGTCCGCTGCGGGAAGGCCCCAGGCGGAACCTCGGACTGGTCCCGCGTGAGCATCGCGATCACTCGGGATGCGCGATGGTGGTGTGATAATCGGTCCGGGTCAGCGGGTCCATGCTGCCGAGGCCGAGCAGCACCAGCAGCCAGAACAGTCCGGCCACCGCGAAGCCGCGCGCCACCACCGGCCCCTGCCCGATCTCCATGAACACGACCCCGACGATCGCCGCCATCGCCATCGCCGGCAGCAGGATCAGCGCGCGCAGCCAGGGCGCGAACGTGAGGAAGCTGACGCCGAACTGGACGCCGAGCAGGACGAGCAGCAGCACCCAGGCGATCAGCAGGCGCGGCAGGCGGGGCGGCATCAGCTCCTCCCGATCAGGTAGATCAGCGGGTAGAGGATGATCCAGACGACATCGACGAAGCTCCAGTACATCCCGACCACTACGACCGGAGTGACATAGAGCGGCGAGAAATCGCCGCGCCGGGCCCGCCAGGCGATTATCGCGACGAGCACGATGCCCGCCGTCAGGTGAACGCCGTGCAGCCCGGTGCTGATGAAGTAGAACACGTAGAACAGCCGCGCGCCGCCCTCGAGCGGGCCGGTGAACTTGAAGCCGGGGCCCACCGGGGACAGGCTCTTTGCGAAATCGTCGGACCACTCCAGCCCGAACTTGAGCGCCATGAAGGCCAGACCCAGGCCGATCGCGCCCATGCAGCACTGGGCGAGGCGGCGGTTGTCGCCGACCCGCGCGAAGGCGAGGCCGACCGAATAGACCAGGCTGCTGGTCAGCAGGATGCCGGTGTTGAGCGTGCCGATCCACAGCTCGGTCTCGCGCGCCGCCCGCGTCGAACCCCGCCAGGTTCTGCGAGCGGGCGTAGATCCAGCACAGGAACAGCCCGCCGAAGAACAGCACCTCCGTCGCCAGGAACAGCCACATCCCGGCCACCGCCGTGCCGGCCTGGTGTTCGGCGCTGGAATACTGGAATTCGTGCGGGGCGTAGGCGTCAGACATGGTGCTGCACGAGTTCGGGCGGCGGATAGGTGTAGGGCGGTTCGGTGACGACCGGGGTGCTGGCGAAGTTCTTCGTCGGCGGCGGCGATGGCGTCTGCCATTCGAGCCCGGTGGCGCCCCACGGGTTCGCCGGCGCCCGCTCGCCGCGGAACAGCGACCAGGTGAGATAGCCGAGCGGCAGCAGATAGCCCGCCGCCAGGATCGTGGCACCGGTCGAGGACAGCACGTTGAGCACGTGGAATTCTGGCGGATAGGAGTGGTAGCGCCGCGGCATCCCGAGATAGCCGAGCAGGAATTGCGGGGCGAAGGTGAAGTTGAAACCCAGGAAGATGATGAGCGCGGCCGCGCGCGCCCACATCTCGGGGTACATGCGCCCCGTGATCTTCGGCCACCAATAGTGCAGCCCGCCGAAGAACGCCGTGACCATCCCGCCCACCATGACGTAGTGGAAATGCGCGACGATGAAGTAGGTCTGCGTCAGGTGGACGTCCGCGGCGAGTGCCGCGACCATCAGGCCGGTCAGGCCGCCGATGGTGAACAGCCCGATGAAGCCGAGCGCGTACAGCATCGGCGCGTCGAACCGGATGAACCCCTTGTGCATCGTGCCGAGCCAGTTGAACACCTTGATCGCCGAGGGCACCGCCACCGCGTAACTGAGCAGGGAGAACACGACGCCGGCGTACAACGACTGTCCCGAGACGAACATGTGGTGTCCCCAGACGAAGAAGCTGATGACCGCGATGGAGACGCTGCACCAGGCGACGAATTTGTAGCCGAACAGCCGCCGTCGGCAGAACACCGGGATGATCTCGCTGACCACGCCGAAGCCCGGCAGGATCATCATGTACACCGCCGGGTGCGAGTAGAACCAGAAGAGATGCTGGAACAGGATCGGGTCGCCGCCGATCGCGGGGTCGAACACGCCGATGCGGAACACCCGCTCGAAGCCGAGCAGCAGCAGCGTGATCGCCAGGATCGGAGTGGCGAGGACGTAGAGCACGCTGGTGGAGTAGAGAGACCACAGGAAGATCGGCATCTTGTACCAGGTCATCCCCGGCGCGCGCAGGCGGTGGATGGTGACGATGAAGTTCAGCCCGGTCGCGATCGTGGAGAAGCCGGCGACAAAGACGCCGATCACCGCGAGCACGACGTGGCTCTGGTTGAAGCTCGTGGACATGCGGCGGGTAGAACGTCCAGCCGGTGTCCACGCCGCCGATGAACAGCGCATAGAGCTCGATCGCGCCGCCGGTCATGAACAGGTACCAGCTGATCAGGTTCAGCTTGGGAAACGCGAGATCGCGCGCGCCCAGCATCAGCGGCACGACGAAGTTGCCCAATGTGACGGGCACCGCCGGGACCAGGAAGAACCACACCATCACCACGCCATGCGTGGTGAACAACCGGTTGTAGGTTTCCGCCGACGGGATCAGCCCCTCGGGAACCAGCAGGTTGAGCCGCACCAGCGCCGCCGCGAAGCCGCCGATGAAGAAGAAGAACGTGATCGAGCCGAGATAGAGCACCGCGATGCGCTTGTGGTCCGTCGTCAGCAGCCAGCTCGCGATCGAGAACCTTGTCCGCGAGATAGCTTCTCTCGATCTCCGCGGTCTCGACGACGGTGGTGCTCATGACGGCTTCGTCCTCATGACGGCTTATCGGGCGCCAGCGACTTGATGTAGGCGATGAGCTTGATGAGATCCTCCTCGCTGATCTGGCCGGCGAAGGAGGGCATGACGGGCACGAAGCTGGCCACCACCTGGCTGCTCGGCATCAGGATGGAGTCGCGCAGATAGCGGTCATCCGCGATCACCGTGGTGCCGTCCGACAGCGGCACCGGGCTGCCGTATACGCCATTCAGCGAGGGCGCGCGCACGCTGCCGTGCCCGCCGTGGCAGCCGCTGCAGCCGTAGCGCGTGAACAGGGTGCGACCCTCGGCGACGAGGGTGCCGCTGGTGCCGTTCTGCTCCAGCCATTTCTGGTACTCCGGCCCCGGCATCACGCCACCTCGCCGAGCATCGAGCTATGATCGGTGCCGCAGAACCGGTTGCAGAACATGTCGATACGTGCCAGGCTTGTCGGCGCGGAACCACAGCGTCTCGTAGCGACCGGGCAGCACGTCGTGCTTGATGCGAAATGCGGGGACGCCGAAATCGTGGATCACGTCCTCGGACGTCATCACCAGCTCGATCGTCTGGTTCACCGGCACGTGCAGCGCGTTGATCTCGCGCTGTCCGCCAACGTGCTCGACCTTCCACATCCACTGCTTGCCGACGATGTAGACGACCAGAGCGTTCGCGGGCGGCTGAAAGAGCCGCAGGTAGAGATCGGCACCCCAGAGGAACAGCCCGAAGAACACCAGCAGGGTGGCGATGGTCCAGCCGGTCTCGATGCGCCAGGTCTTCTTGGCCAACGCGCCTCGGCTGACCGGGCTGCCGGCGCGGTATCGGATCATGAACAGGAGCATCAGCCCGAAGACGAGCGCCAGCACCGCGGCCGATATGAGCGTGAGCGCGATGATGAGGTAGTCGACCTCGTGCGCGCTGCTGCTGGCAGCCGGCAGCCAGAGCTTCATGGCACATGCCTCTCGCGGCGAAACGCGAGGAACAGCATGCCGCCGACGACGAGCACCGTCAGGCCGGCGCCGAGCTTGAGCAGCTTGAGGATCGCCAGCGTGTAGCGGCCGGTCGTGGGATCGAAGTGGAAGCACAGCAGCAGCACCGGCAGCGCGCGGGCCGCGATGCTGCCGGTGCTGGCGCGCGTGACGCCGAGCCGCACGTCGCCAGGCGCGTAGCCGACGCCCGAGCAGATAGCTTGATACGACGCCGCCCGGCGTCACGAACACGATCCCGGCCGGATGCAGGAACTGCTTGAGCTGCGGGTCGAAGCGGTCGCGGAAGCCGACCGCGTCGGCGATCGCGCCAATCTCCGCGGCGGAGCCGGTGAGGAAATGCCAGTTCCGCGCCGCGCCCGGCAGCGGATACTGCGCGATGTCGGTGGCCTTCGCGCGAGCGGCGTCGTTGCTGGTCTCGGCCGGGTCGATGCTGAGGGCGACGAGCGTATAGTCCCGGCCCGCGATCATCCTGGTCTGGGCGAGCGCATTGTACAGATCGGCGCGCACGATGCCGCACAGATTGGGGCAGCTGAAATAGCCGAGGGCGAGGATCAGCCGGCTTGCCGTCCGCCAGCCCGGCGATCCGCACGCTTCGTCCGGTCGCGTCGCGGAAGGTCTCGCCGGACGGCAGCCGCGCTCCCGGCTTCTGCTGGTAGGCGAAGTCCCGCAGATCGGCTGGCACGGCCGCGCGCGCCGCCAGTGGGCAGAGCAACAGCAGGAGGAGGACGAGGCGCAGTATCCTCATCGCGGCTTGTCCGACCGCGTCGGCCAGCCCGGTATTCCGTCATGGGCGAGCTTGCGCATCGCGTCCGCCGATCGGGATGTGCGCGATGCCGGCGGACTTGTCGATCCAGCCCGTGCCGTTGAGCTGTTGCATCTCGCTGGCGTAGAAGCGCTGCATGTCCTGGCGCGGGCTCGGCTGCAGGCGCGGCTCCGGATAGACGGGCAATCTGCTCGTCAGGGTTCGGTCGAGATGCGGCAGCGGGAAATGCGATCAGCACGCCGACCGTGATGACCAGCAAGGTGCCGAGGACCAGGCCGACCGCGCCGAGGATGAAGCGACCGCTGATGTCGGCCGGCTCGTGCGTGACCGCCGGGATGATCTTTTCCGGGTCAGCCATGACGGTCCGCCGCAACTGCCTGCAACCGATGCAGCGGCGCCCGCAGCGCGAGACCCGCGCCGAGGCCGAACATCGCCAGCATCGCCAGCACATCCAGCAAGCCGAACCCGCGGCCGGACGCCGGCACGCACCAGCCACCACGCGCGCAGCACCTCCGCGCCGACGAGGGCGGCGGCGATCGCGCCCAGCGCCCGGCGCGAGCCCTGCACCTGCGGCCACAGCAGCAGGAAGAACGGCAGGAAGAAATGCAGCACGGCGATCACGCCGGCGATGTACTGCCATCCGTGCGTCACGCGCGGCAGATAATACGCGGCCTCGCTGGGCAGATCCGATTGCCAGATGATGAGGATCTGCATGAAGTCGAGATAGGCCCAGAAGATCACCAGCCCGAGCATCAGCTGGCCGAGATCCTCCGTGCTCGCGCTGGTCGGGCGGCGTCGCGACGCTGGCGCCGAGCACCGCGACGGAGAGCGCGAACAGCGCGGCCTCGGTGCCGACCACCAGGCCGTAGACGCTCGACTTGAAATCGGGGTCGAGCGACATCGTCGCGTCGATCGCGGCGAAGGTGACGGTGACGGCGAGCAGGATCAGCCCCGGCGGCGCGATGCGATACAGCAGCGGCTGCGGATCATCCCGCGCGCAGCGCCCACAGCACGGCACCGCCGAGCGCCAGCCAGACGACGATGTAGATGATCCCGCGCGCGTAGAAGAACGGCAGGTTGAGGTAGAACGCATTGTGCAGATGCGGCTGCGCGCCGGGGCGCGACCACGGATACAGCGCCTGCAGCACGAACAGCAGCGGGATGACGAACGGCACCACCAGCGGCAGCGTCGCGAGCCCGGCGACGAGCTGCGGCCGGATCGCCCAGCCCCAGCGGCCGCCGGTGAGCGCGTGGATCAGCAGCAGCGCGAGGCTGCCGAGCGGCCAGCCGATCCAGCAGGCGAGCGCGGCGAGCCAGGCGTGCGGGAACGACGCGGAGGCGACGATCCAGCCGATCGCGACGCCGACCACGCCGACCGCGCCGGCGATCCAGCAGCCGCGCTCGGTGTCCCGGCGGGTCATCGCAGCTTGTCCCGCTGATCGGCCGGCACGTCGGCGAGCGCGGCGTGCTGGCTGAGCTGCAGCGCGCGGATATAGGCGGCGATCGCCCAGCGGTCCGCCGGCTGCACCCGGTTGGCGTAGGAATACATCGCGCCGTAGCCGTGGGTGATGACGTCGTAGAAATGCTCGACCGGCGCCTGCGCGCAGCCGGTCGATATGGTACGAGGGCGGCGCGGGAAAGCCGCGCTGCACGATCATGCCGTGCCCGTCGCCGAGCTCCGAATGGCAGGGCGTGCAGTAGATGCGGAACCGCTCCTGGCCGCGCTCCAGCAGCGCCAGCGTCACGGGCGGCGGCGCGACCGGCTTGTCCTCGAACTGCACGGTGTCCGTCCGGCGTCTTGGCCGGTGCGACGAGCGGCGCGTAGACCTTCTGCTTCGGCTGCGTGGTCATGTCGTCGCAGCCGGACAGCGCGACGCAGCGCCGCGGCGAGAGCGCCGCGCGCCTCACGGGATGTCCTCGATCACCGCCGGATGCAGCCCGTCGAGCACCGCGCGGGCGTGCGACAGGCGCTCGGCCTCCTCGGTGCGGATCGCCGACGAACCAGCCGTCGCGCATCGCCTCGCGGAAGCTGTCGCACTCGTCGATCGGGTCGTGCAGGCGCGGCATCCGGCAGACGATGAAGTAGCCGAAGAAGCCCGGCCGCCATCGCGCACAGCACGCCGAGCTCGAACGCGATCGGGCACGAAGGCGGGCCACGCGAATTTCGGGCGGCCGCCGATGTTCAGCGGATAGTTCCACACATCCGCATAGGTCATCAGCGCGAAGAAGCACACGAGGCCCGAGCATGGCGGCCACGAACATCACCAGCGGCAGCGGCGAGCCGGATCGGTGCTCGTCCAGCGCGGCTCGGCGTATAGGTCTCGAACTGCGCCGACCTGCTCGGCGCGCAGCCGCTCGATCGCGCGGCGCAGCGCGTGCTCGGTGTCGAACGCGGCGAGGATGCCGGTCACGCGGACCGCTCCTCGCGCGACTGCCTGCCGATCAGGCCGCGCATCTCGTGCATCGAGATGGCCGGGACGAAGCGCAGCGAGAGCAGGATGCCGCTGAGGAACAGCCCGACCGTGCCGGCCAGCGTCGACCAATCCCAGAACGTCGCGTGGAAGACGCCCCAGGACGACGGCAGATGCGGCCGGTGCAGGCTGGTGATGACGATCTCGTAGCGCTCCAGCCACATGCCGACGATGATGCCGAGCGCAGACCAGCAGGACGACGCGGCTGGCGCATCCGCAGCGGCCGGGAACCACATCAGCTGCGGGATGAGGATGTTGAACAGGATCGTGCCCCAGTAGACCGGCACGTAGATGCCGTACAGCCGCACGCGAACATCGTCATGTCCGCCGGGTCGCCGCCGTAGTAGGTGGTGAAGGCGTCCATCATGTAGGCGTAGGCGATGCAGCAGGCTGCTGGTCAGCATCAGGCGGCACAGCACGTCGATATGCCGCCCGGTGATGAAGTCCTCGAGGCGCATCAGCCGGCGCATCGGGATCACCAGCAGCAGCACCATCGGCGAAGCCGGACAGCAGCGCGCCGAACACGAAGAAGGGCGGGAACTCGGTCGAGTGCCAGCCGACCGCGGCGGCGCCGGCGAAGTCGAGCCCGACGATGCTGTGGACCGACACCACCACCGGCGCCATGATCGCGGCCATGATGCCGTAGATCGCGTGGTAGTGCCTCCACTGCTCGGCTCGATCCGCGGAAACCCATCGCGAAGAACCCGTAGACCCCTTGCGCACGCGCGTCCTGGCGCGATCGCGCACCGTCGCGAGATCGGGGAGCGCGCCCAGGTACCAGATACAGCACCGACGCCAGGACGTAGGTGTACAGCGCCCAGAAATCCCACAGCAGCGGGCTGCGGAACTGCGGCCACAGCCCCATCGTGTTGGGATAGAAGAACAGCCAGTAGGCGAACCAGGGCCGGCCGAGATGCAGGATCGGGTAGACGCCGGCCGCCGCCGCGCCGAACAGCATCATCGATTCGGCGACGCGGTTGATCGAGGTGCGCCACTCGACGCGCACCAGGAAGAACAGCGCGGAGATGAACGTGCCGCCCGAGGCGATCGCGATCCACCACACGTAGCTGAGGATCGCGAAGCCCCAGACCACCGGCCAATCGATGCCCCAGATGCCGATGCCGGCGCAGAACAGATAGCAGATCGAGACCACCAGCAGCGCAGCAGCAGGAAGCTCGGGATGAACGCGACCCACCACCAGAGGAAGGCGCGCTCGCGCAGCACGATGGCGCAGACGCGGTCGGTCATCGAGGCGATCGTGGGTCCGGGCAGCAGCACCGGATCGTCCAGCCGCGGCTTGCGAGTGCCGCCCTTGCCGGCGCGCGCGAGACGCTGCTCAGGCGCAGCTCGGGCGAGGCGGGCGTTTCGCTCATGCGCCGCGCCGTCCCAGCGCCGGGTTGCGGTTGAGGATGCGCCCCTCATAGGTGACGCGCGGGTTGGTGTTCTGGTCCTCCAGCAGCGCGTAGTCGAGCGGGCTCTGCTTGCGCTTCGCGACCTCGCTGGCCGGGTCGGCGAGATTGCCGAAGGTGATGGCCTGCGTCGGGCACGCCGCCTGGCAGGCGGTGCGCACCTCGGGCGTCGCGCCGTCCGCCTTGTCCGCCGCGATCCGCGCCGCGGCGATGCGTTGCAGGCAGAAGGTGCATTTCTCCATGACGCCGCGCGCGCGCACCGTCACGTCGGGGTTCCACGATTCCGGCGGGCGGTCCTGCTGGCGGCCATAGGCGAAGTAGTTGAACCGGCGGACCTTGTACGGGCAGTTGTTGGAGCAGAACCGCGTGCCGACGCAGCGGTTGTAGACCATCACGTTCAGCCCCTCGGAATCGTGCACCGTGGCACCGACCGGGCAGACGATCTCGCACGGCGCCTGCTCGCAATGCATGCACAGCATCGGCTGGAAGAAGCCTCCGGCGCGTCCGGGTCGCCCTGGTAGTAGCGGTCGATGCGCAGCCAGTGCATCTCGCGCTCGCGCAGCACCTCCTCCTTGCCGACCACGGGGATGTTGTTCTCCGCCTGGCAGGCGACGACGCAGGCGTTGCAGCCGATGCAGGTGTTGAGGTCGATGCTCATCGCCCAGGCGGCGGGGCCGGGCGGATGGGTGCGGTAGAGATGCGGCTCGGCGTGATCGGCGTGCAGGAATGTTCGGGTCCTTCTGGAACGCTTCGAGCGAGCCGTGGCGGACGAATTCTCCCGCGTCGCCGAAGATCAGCTCGTGATGCTCGGTGCTCGCCAGGCGATCTGTCGCCGCCCACCTTGCGCAGATCGGGCGCGCCCGTCCATCCGGTCATCCGGTAGAAATCGAAGCCCGCGCCTTGCCCGACGAGCCCCGCCTCGCTTCGCCCGAAGCCGAGCGGCGCAATGACGCAATCCGGCGCCTGGCCCGGCAGCAGCCAGACCGGCGCCGTCATCTCGGCGCGGCCGACCGACAGGCGCACGCGGTCGCCGTTGACAACGCCGAGCCTGCCCGCGAGGGCGGGCGCGATCAGCAGCGGATTGTCCCAGGTCAGCTTGGTCAGCGGGCGCGGCAGCTCCAGCAGCCACGGATTGTCGGCGAACCGCCCGTCCCAGACATGCGGGTCCGGCCGGAACAGGATCGTCAGCGGCTGGTCCGGCGGCGTGGGCGGCGCGAGGCGCGCGACATCGGAGCGCAGCGCGACATCCGTTTTGCCGCTGGCACTGTTCGCGACGACGCCGCTTGCCAGCGCGTCGTGCCACGCATCCCCGAAGCTGTCGCCGAAGCGCGGCTTCCAGGTGGCCTCGACGGCCTCGCGGCTCGGCGTGCCGGTGGCGATCGGCGAACAGCGACAGGAGCTCGGACGCGCTCGTGCCGCCGTACAGCGGCAAGGCTTGCGGCTGCATGATCGTCGCCGTGCCGTCGAAGGCGCGCGCGTCGCCCCAAGCTCTCCCACGCATGCGCCATCGGCACGAACCAGTTGGCCGCGCGCGCGGTCTCGTCCGGCGCGCGCGACAACGCGAGGCTGAACGGCACGTGCTTCAGCGCCTCGGCGAAGCCGAGCGTGGCCGGCGCGGCGATAGACCGGATTGGTGTCGATCATCAGCAGCGCGGTGACGCGGCCGGCGCGCATGTCCTCGACCAGTGCCGCGAGCGAGGCGGCCTGATCGACCGGCGCGTGCTCGACGGGATCGATCAGGTCGAGCGTCGTGCCGCGCGCGCCCAGCGCCTCGTTCATCGCGTGCACCAGCGCGTGCGTCTCGGCGGGCTGGTCCGGCCCGACATGCACGAACGCCCGCCCGTGCGCGGCCTTCAGATCGTCGGCGACGGCGCCCACCCAATCCGGCGCGGCGCCGGGCTCGGCAGCGCCGTAGCAGCAACGCGGCCAGCGCGGTGACGGCCTGGTGCATCTCGCGCGGGCCGGCGATGAAGCGATGGTCGGCGGCGGTGCCGATCAGCGTCGGCGTCGGCTCGACGGCGTAGACCCGGCTCATCCGCTGCGTGCGCGTCGGATTGCGGCGCGCGGCGAAATCGCGCGCGAGGCGCAGATGGCCCGGCGCCGAGCTGATGAGATCGCTGTCGAGGGCGAGGATCACGTCGGCGCGGTCGAGATGCGGCACGATCGCGACGGGCTTGCCGTAAGCCAGCATCGCACCCTGGCGCACCGCGTCGCGCGAGACCGGCTCCCATTGATGCCAGCGCGCCTCGGGGTATTGCGCGAGCAGCGCGTCGATCTGCCGCGCGAGCGTGGGCGAGGTGATTGTGCCGGTCAGGATGCGCAAGCCCGCGCCGTGCGTCGCGGCGATCTGGCCGCGCTGCCCGACCAGCGCGGTCAGCAATTGCTGGCGCTGGGCGGCAGCGCCGTCCGCGGTGAGTGCCGCGCGCCGGTGCGGGTCGTAGAAATCCAGCACCATCGCCTGCGCGAACGCGTCCGTGGCGCCGAGGCTCGCCGGGATGGTGCGGATTGCCCTCGACCTTGATCGGCCGCCCCATCCAGTGCTTGACCACGACGCCGCTCGCGTAGCCGTCGATGACGTTCGCCGTCGTGTAGTAGTTGGGCAACGAGGGAATGATCTCGGGCGGGATCCGCACCGCCGGGATCAGCACGCCCTCGGGCTGCGGCGTGTCGCAGCCGGACAGGCCCGCCATCGCGAACGACGCGGCCATCAGTTGCAGCACGCGGCGGCGATCCACCGGGGAGGCGAGCCCCTCCGCAAGCGCGGGGAATTCCTGCGCCGCCCGCGCGACGAAGGCGGGATCGTCCGCCAGCTGTCGCAGGCTGCGCCACTGCGGGTTCACCGGTGGCATATCGAGCAATCCGTCAGGTTGCGATTGGGAACATGGTACAGCTTCATCAACGCGGCTGGCGACGGCGTGTCCGCCGTGCGGTGCCACTCGGTGTTGAAGATCTCGCTTTGCGGGCGGAGGTTGGGGCCGGGGTTGCTGTGGCAGCTCGTGCAGAACCCCATCGTGAATGTCGCCTGCTTCGACATCAGCGGCATCCGGTCCACCGCGCCGTGGCAGCTCGAGCAGCCGACGCCCTTGGCGATGTGGATGCTGTGGTTGAAATAGACGTAGTCGGGAAGATCGGTGACGCGGTGCCAGACGATCGGCTGGTCGTTCGCCAGGCTGTCGCGCACCGGCGCGAGCAGCGCCGCGTTGGTCCAGATCTGCGAATGGCAGGTCATGCAGGTATAGGTCGGCGGCAGGCCGGCATTGGACGCGACCTCGACGGAGGTGTGGCAGAAGCGGCAGTCGATGCCGAGGCCGGCGACGTGGTGCTCGTGGCTGAACGGCACCGGCTGGTCGATGGTCCAGCGCAGGCCGCGCGCGTAATTGGTGCGAGGGAACCCCCACCACCACGCGAGCCCGGCCGCGAACGCGCCAGCCGTGCCAAGCAGGATCAGCTTGGCCGCCAGATTGGCACTCGGCCGGAAGATCGCTGCCATCTTGCCCCACCCGTGCGGAACAAAGCTTGGCCTGCGCGGCGTGGTTCCGGTTTCGCAGGATCGTGATGCGATATGTGGCTTTGACGGGCCGGGGTCGGTGCGGGAGAGTGGCGCGCGATCAGGGAGGATTTGCCATGCCCAGTTCCGCGTCATCCCAGGCGAGCAGCCTGTCGCCGCGCGCCCGGCCGCCGTTCCGCGCCGACCATGTGGGCAGCCTGTTGCGACCGAAGGAATTGCAGGAGGCGCGCGCCGCGTGGAAATCCGGCGCGATGTCGCGCGAGGCGCTGCGCGCCGTGGAGGATCGCTGCATCGAGGCGGCGATCCGGCGCCAGCAGGAGATCGGCCTGCGCGCCGTGACCGACGGCGAGTACCGGCGCGCCTACTGGCACTACGATTTCGTCGCGGGTCTCGACGGCGTGGAAATCTACGAGCCCGAGCAAAAAATCCAGTTCAAGGGCAACGTGCCGCTGCCGCACGCGCTGCGCGTCACCGGGCGGATCGGCTGGTCGAAGCCGGTGATGATCGACGACTACCGCTTCGTCGCCGGCCATGCGGGCAACGCGCGTGGCGAAGCAGACGATCCCGTCACCGAGCGTCGTGCATTTCCGCGGCGGCCGGCGGGCGATCGACGCCGGCACCTACCCCGATATGGACGGCTTCTTCGCCGATCTCGCCGCCGCCTATCGCGACGCGGTGCGGCGCCTTCGCGGCGGCGGGCTGCCGCTACCTGCAGCTCGACGAGGTGAACATCGCCTATCTCTGCGACCCCGAGCAGATCGCCAGCCTCAAGGCGCGCGGCGAGCACGTGGAGAACCTGCTCGGCATCTACGGCGACATGCTCAACACCGCGATCAGCGGCCGCTCGCCGGACATGACCATCTCGATGCATCTCTGCCGGGGCAATTTCCGCTCGACCTGGGTGGCGAGCGGCGGCTACGAGCCGGTGGCGGAGGTGCTGTTCAACAAGATCAACGCCGATGCATATTTCATGGAATACGACACCGACCGCGCCGGCGGTTTCGAGCCGCTGCGCTTCGTGCCGCGCGGGGAAAAGATCGTCGTGCTCGGGCTCGTCACCAGCAAGACCGGGGAGCTGGAGAGCAAGGACGAGCTGAAGCGGCGCATCGACCAGGCGGCGAAATACCTGCCGCTGGAGCAGCTGGCGCTCAGCCCGCAATGCGGTTTTGCCAGCACCGAGCAGGGCAATCTGCTCACCGAGGAGCAGCAATGGGCCAAGCTGCAGCTCTGCGTGGACGTGGCGCGGGTTAGGTGTGGGGCGGGGTATCCGCCCTACCGAGCTCGGCGTAGGGCGAATCAGTCCGCCATTTGGGGTCAGCCCGCAAGAAACGCCGCGATCGCCGGCATCGCCTTCATCGCGGCAAGCTCCTCCTCGCTCGGCAGTTGCGGCCGGTCGCGCTCGGCGTTGACCATGCAGAGGAAGCCGAGCGGTTCGCCCCCGGTCGCGCGGAACTGGTGCCAGGTCCAGGACGGGATGGTGACGAGATCGTGCGGCCCGACCTCGCGCACCTCCTCGCCCAGCAGGCAATGGCCGCGCCCGCGCAGGATCATCACCGCGTGGACGTGCTCATGGCGCTCCAAGGTGGAGTAGCCGCCCGCCGCCATCTCGAAATAGCGCAGCTCGCAGCCAAGTTTTTCCTCCGCGAACAGCACCTGGCGCGAGATCGCCCTGAACGGCGCGGAACCCTCCTCCTTGTAGGGGATGTGGCTGACGCCTGCCCAGCGATAGTCGGGCCGGGATTCGCGCAGGAGAGTGCGTTCGTCGGTGTCCATGCTGGCCTATCCGTAGCGGTGCGCGGCGACCGCGCGGGTGAAGGCGGCGGTCTCTTCCGTCAGTCGCTCCCGCGCCAGGAGCAGGCTGCCGCCGATCAGCAACATCGTCTCCGGCCCATAGAAATCAAGCTTTTCTCCAATTCGCGCCAAGGTCATGCCGCCCGCCGGGACCGGCAGGGCCGACGCCGCCCGGGCATTCCCGGCCAGCGCCCGGCAGGTCGCCCGCGAGTAGCCGAACCGGCCGCCATAGGTGGGAAAGATCACCGCGTCGGCGCCGATCAGCGGGAACAGCTTTCCCAGCAGCAGCTCGGGCGCGATGCGCGCCGCGCCGCCCATCGTGGGGTGGGCGAGAAAAGCAAAATCCGGGTTGTCGCGGATCAGCGCCTGCGCGGTGGCGAACCCGGCGAGGACCGGGGCGATCATCACCGTGTCGATGCCCTCGTTGCGGACCGTCGCGATCTGGCGGCGCATCCGTTCGAGGTCGCCCGACAGGCTCGGGACGTAGCGCGTCGGGTGGCCGGTCGCGTCGGCGGCGCGGCGGGCGGCGGCGGCGCAGGCGGCCACGCGGTCGGCGAACGGGGATACGCCTGGTCGGCCAGTCCGTGATCGTCCTTGACGAAATCGAGCCCGCCGCGCGCGAACCGCTCGACCAGCGCGGCCAGCCGGTCCACGGCGAGCCCCTGCGGCTTGATCGCCGAGCAGGTCAGCGCGCGGTCGGCGGCACCCGCCCGCGCCCGCAGCCCGGCGATGCCGTGGCACGGGCCGCCGAACTTGGCCGCAAGCTCCGGCGGGAGTTCCACGTCGATCAGCGACACGTCCTCATGCAGCGACGTGTTGCCGAACAGCATGTTGAGGAGCTGCCCGGCATCGGTCCCGACGGTCGCCGCCGCCAGCCCGATCCGCACCGCGAATTGTCCCCCGCCCTGGTCCTCGATCGCCTCGACCCGGCCGACGATCTCGTCGAGAACCTGGGCATCGTCGATCGCGTCGAGCGGCATCTCCACGCTCTGCTCGACGGCGATCGCCTGCGCCCGTGCGTCGATCCCGCCCGCGTCGCTGCGCACCCGATAGGTCGCGACAAGGCGCTGGTTCATGCGCGGCCTCAGGCGTGGACCAGGGGACAGTTCCCCTCGCTCATCGGGCGGAACGCCTGGTCGGGCGGAATGGTGCGGACCAGCTTGTAGTAGTCCCACGGGTAGCGGCTCTCGCCGGGGGATTTCACCTGGAACAGGTACATCGGGTTGAGCTTGCGGCCGTCGGCGCGGATGCTGCCTTTTCCGTAGACGGAATCCTCGACCGGCATGGCCTTCATCTGCTCGATGACGGCGCGCCCCGATGCGCGGGCGCGCCCGGCCCCGAGAGCCGCGACGGCCTTGAGGTAGTGGGTCACGGCGGAGTAGTCGCCGGCCTGGATCATGTTCGGCATCTTGCCGTTCATCCGCGACCCATATCGCTTGGCGAACGCGCGGCTGCCGTCGGTCATGTCCCAGTACCACGCCTCGGTGAGCAGCAACCCCTGGGCGGTGGCGAGACCGAGCCCGTGCACGTCGGGGATGGTCAGCAGCAGGGCGGCGAGCTTGGTGCCGGAGCGGGTTATGCCGAACTCCGCCGCCTGCTTGACGCAGTTCACCGTGTTGTCGCCGCTATTGGCGAGCCCGATCACCTTGGCGCCGCTGGCCTGCGCCTCGACCAGGAACGTCGAAAAATCCGTGGTCTCGGGGAACGGGTGCTTGATGGTGCCGAGCACCTTGCCGCCCGCGGCGTGACGGCGCGCGCCGTGTCGCTGGCCAGCAGTTTTCCGAATGTGTAGTCGGCGGCGATGAAGAACCACGTGGTGCCCCCCTCGGCGACCAGCGCGGTGCCGGTGCAGTTGCCGAGCGACCAGGTGTCGTAGGTCCATTGCACGTGGTTCGGGCCGCACGCCTTGCCGGTGAGGTCGGAGCTCGCCGGCGCGGTGAACACCGCCACCTTGTCCTTCTCGCGCACCAGGCTGGCGATGGCGAGTGCCGCGGCCGAGTTGTTGACGTTGGTGATGACGTCCACCCCCTGCCGGTCGAACCACTCCCGCGCGATGCCCTGGGCGATGTCGGCCTTGCTCTGGTAGTCCGCCACGGTCACGTCGACGGTCCAGCCGGGATGCGCCCGCATGAAATCCTCGGCGGCCATCTTCGTCGCGTTGACCGAGCCCTCGCCGGTCCCGTTGGCGTTGGGGCCGTTGAGGTCGGTGAGGATGCCGATGCGGATGGTGGTCGGCTCGGCGCGGGCACTCGCGCCCGCCGCAACCGCCAGCCCGCCGGCAGCACGCGCCGAGAACAGTGCGTCTGCGGATCAGTCCTGGCATCGCGCCCCCCAGCTTCGGCTGGTTCGATGCTAGAGGAGGTCGATGGCCGCGTGAACTGTGCGGCATTATGTTGCATATTCGCAACGTTATGGGCGTGCGACGACGGCGCGGCGTCAGTCCGGCCAAAGCGGCGGAGGCCAGGCGGGCAGCGAAGGCGGCGGCTTGGCCGGAGTGGTCGGGCGTCGCCGGCGCGGCGCGTCGGGCGACGCTGCTGGGCGCGCGGCCGGAGCGGCACCCGTCTCCTCCGGCCGGCGCCGAGGCGCGGCTGGCGCCGACTCGCGCGGCTTCGCACGGCAGGCTGCAGCACCTCGGGCAGCGGATCGGTGGTCAGCTTGCGCCACAGCGGCCGCAACAGCCGCCCGGCCTGCGGCGAGGCCGCCAGCAGCGCCCGCATCTCGGGATCTTCCACCAGTTCCCGCAGCTCGAGGACGAAACACCCCAGGCCATACTGCAGGAACACCGGCCCGCGCGGAATGCCCGGCGGCCGGCGCGCTGATCCCGGCCGGTCGGCGGCCGGGCGGGGTGTGGCGGGCCGGCGCGGCGCGGCGGGCAGCCTGCCGGCCGCGTAGCGCGCGTGCAGTGCTGCGAGGCGCCGCCGGGTGTGCCCGAGGTACTGCCACAGCAGCCCGGCGAGCGGCCCCAGCTTCCCCAGCGGGCCGAGCAGCCGCCGGCGGTCGGCGCCGTCGGCCACCGCCCGCTTCATCGCCTCGATGAGGCGGGCGAAGCGGGGGATCATGCCGGTCGGGGGCGGGGCGTCGGCAGACATGGAGGAGCATAGCGTTAGTTAGAAGAAATGTCAATATGGCCGAACGCGCATCATGGCGAGCAGCGCGGCGACCGGCCACTGATCCGAGTTGATGACAAGCTGGGAGCGAAAGCCCTAAGCGCGCCGCATCGCCGGCAGAACTTCCGCCTCCAGCAAGCGCCGCGACGTCGCGGCGTCAGCCTCCGAGGCGCCGCGCATCGCGCCGGTCAGCGCCACCCTGTCGAGCCCGAGTGCCGCGAGCCCGCGCAGCCGGGCGATGCAGCGGTCGGGCGGGCCGGCGATCGCGAAGCGGTCGATGAACTCGGGCGTCAGCACGCCCGCCTGACGCGAGTCGCCGCGCGTGTGGGCGCGCATGTCGTAGCTGTTGCGCAGATCGGTGAGCACCGCTCGGTCCCGCTCGCTCACCGGGCCGTTGGCGCGGCCGTGCATCACCGAGAACCGCGCGAACGTGGTCAGGCCGCCCTTCACCAGATTGCGGGCCGCATCGACATCGGGATGGCAGCCGCAGTTGAGATAGGCGCCGAACGCGATCCCGTCCGGGTCGAGCCCGGCGCGACGGCGCGCCTCGCGTGCGAGGCCGATGCCCCAGGCGATCCGCTCCTCGTCGGCGCCGAGGGCGAACATCACGCGGTCGGCGTGCAGCGCGGCAATGGCGATCACCTTGGGTCCGCTCGCCGCCACCTCGACCGGCACCTTGGCGCCGCGCTCGGCGATCCAGCCGATGCGGCTCGCCTCCGGCGCGTCGGCAAGCTCGAGTTCCGACATCGGCGGCGCCGTCTCGACGGGGATGTCGATTTCCTCGAACGGCACCGCCTCGCCGCGCAAATAGGTCTGCAACTGCCGCAAATAGCGCTCGAACGAGGCCAGCCGCGCCGGCGCCCGGCCGAGATGGGCGAGGGCCGAATCGCCCCGGCCGATGCCGAGCACGGCGCGGCCGCCCGAGAGGAGCTGGATGCTGGCGATGGACCCGGCAGTGACCGCCGCATGGCGCGTGACGCTGTTCGTCACCCCGGTGCCGAGGCCGAGCCGGGTGGTCGCGGTCGCCGCCATCGCGAGTGCCACGTACGGGTCGCCCGAGAGGTTCTGCGAGTCGACGACGAGGAACCCGTCCCACCCCGCCGCCTCCAGCTCGGCCGCGGTGCGCGCAGCCCGGCGCGGCGAGGCCACGCCCGTTGTCCAGATCTCCACCGCTCGCCCTCCCGACCGTCTGGCCGATCAGTGTAGCGGGGGGCTAGATTGGGTGGAAAGGAGACCCGATGCTCGCCACCAGCCCAGCCTTCAAGGAGAACGCCCGCCGCGCCCTCGCGGACGCTGGGCTGCAGAAGGCGCTCGCCCGCAGCGGCCCAAGCTTCGTCGCGCGCCGCACCGCCGCCGTCGCCGCCCTGCCGGAGTTCGAGCAGCTCCGCGAAATCGGCCGCGAGATCAAGAACCACACCCTCGCCAATCTCGACTTCTACCTGGAAGCCTACGAGGCGCGCGTGCTCGCCGCCGGCGGCAAGGTGCATTGGTGCGCCACCGCCGAGGAGGCGCGGGCGGCGGTGCTGCGGATCTGCCAGGAGGCGGGGGCGCGCACCGTCACCAAGGGCAAGTCGATGATCAGCGAGGAGCTCGGCATCAACGAGCACCTGGAGCGCAACGGCATCGAGCCGGTGGAGACCGATCTCGGCGAATACATCATTCAACTTCGCCACGAGGCGCCGAGCCACATCATCGCCCCGGCCTTCCACCTCAACCGCGAGGACTGGGAGGCGAGTTTTCGTCAATCGCACACCGACCTGCCGCCGGATCGGGTGTTCCACGAGCGGCGCGACATACTCACCGAGGCGCGGAGCCGGTTGCGCGCGCGCTTCCTTGCCGCCGACGTCGGCATCACCGGCGCCAATTTCCTCATCGCCGAGACCGGCAGCAGCGTGATCGTCACCAACGAGGGCAACGGCGACCTCACGCAGACCCTGCCGCGCGTGCATATCGCGCTGGCCAGCCTGGAAAAGATCGTGCCGACCCTGGAGGACGCGACCAGCCTGCTCCGGCTGCTCGCCCGCTCCGCCACGGGACAGGATTTTTCCGTCTACACCACCTTCAGCACCGGCGGGCGGCGGCCGGGCGAGCTCGACGGGCCGGAGGAGTACCACGTCGTGCTGGTGGACAACGGCCGCTCGGCGATGATCGGCACCGAGTTCCAGGAGATGCTGCGCTGCATCCGCTGCGCCGCCTGCATGAACCACTGCCCGGTCTATGGCGCGGTCGGCGGCCACGCCTATGGCTGGGTCTATCCCGGCCCGATGGGCGCGGTGCTCACGCCCTCGCTGATCGGCGTCGACAAGGCGGGCAATTTGCCCAATGCCTCCACCTTCTGCGGCAAGTGCGAGAGCGTCTGCCCGGTGAAGATCCCGCTGCCCAAGATGATGCGCCACTGGCGCGAGCGCGAGTTCGAGCGCCACCTGACGCCCGCCACGATGCGGAGCAACCTCGGCCTGTGGGCGTGGTTCGCCCGCCGGCCCGCCGCCTACCGGCTGGCGACCCGCGCCGCGGCCGTCCGTGCTCGGCTCTGATGGGCCGGCGGCGCGGCCGCTTCACCTCCCTGCCGATGGCGGGCGGCTGGACCGGCGGACGCGACCTGCCGGCGCCCGAGGGAGAAACCTTCTTCGCCCGCTATGCCCGCGCCCAGCGCGAGCGGCGCGTCTAGTGTCGAAGGAGGCCATCCTCGGCGCGATCCGGCGCGGCCTGCGGCGCGGTCCCTTGCCGACCGATCAGGCGAGCCTTCTCGCGGGGCGGCTGGCGAGCCATCCCCGCCACCTGATCCCGGCGCGCAGCCGCATCCCCCGTCCGGCGCAGATCGAACTGTTCGTCGCCAATGTGGAGAAGGAGTTCGGCACCGTCGCCCGCCTGCCCGACCTCGCGGCCGTTCCCGGCGCGGTGGCCGACTACCTCGCGCAGCAGAACTTGCCATCGAGCCTCGCGATGGCGCCGCATCCCGAGTTGCGGGAAATCCCCTGGTCGGAACGGCCGTTGCTGGTGATCCGCGAGGGCCGGGCGGAGGCGAGCGACACGGTGGCGCTGCAGCACGGTTTCGCCGGCATCGCCGAGACCGGCACGCTGATGCTGCCCTCGGCACCCGAGCGGCCGACCACGCTCAACCTGCTCGCCGAGACCGCGCTGGTGCTGCTGCGCGCGAGCCGCGTCGTCGGACCGTACGAGGAAGCGTGGGACATGCTGCGCGCCGAGCGGGGCGAGGCGGACATGCCGCGCAACGTGATGCTGGTCACGGGCGTCTCGCGCTCGGCCGACATCGAGCAGACGCTGGAGCTCGGCGCGCACGGGCCGCGCCGGTTGCACGTGCTGCTGGTCGAGGACGATCCCGACGCGCGATAAGCCGTCCCCATGACCCCAGCGCGACTCACCGAGATCGACCGCGCGGAATGGGCGCACTACGCGCGCCATGTCATTCCGCTGCCTGGCCGGGCGCGCCCCGAGGCGCCGGCCCAGCTGTTGCCCAGCGCCGCGCCGCGCTCCCGCCTACCCGTGTCGAACGCGCCATCTCCGCCGCGCCGCGCCCCAGAAGCGGTGGCGATCGGATCGCAGCCGCCGGGTGTCGACAAGGCGACCTGGCAGCGTTTCCGCACCGGCAAGCTGCCCGCCGCGCGGACGCTCGACCTGCACGGGCGGACGGCGCAGCGGGCGTATCACGCGCTGGAGGCGTTCCTGCGCGCCGCGCACGGCGACCGGCTGCGCTGCGTCGAGGTCATCACCGGACGCGGCACCGGCGAGGAGGGTGGCGTGCTGCGGCGGGAGTTGCCGTTGTGGCTCAACCTCGCCCAGCTCCGTCCGTTGATCCTCGCCGCCGCGCATCCGCATCCGGCCAATCCCGGCTCGGTCCGGCTGCTGCTGCGGCGCGTGCGATGACACCCTTCGGCGCCCGGCTGCGTGCGCTCGGGCCGACCGGGGCGTCACCCTCAAGCAGCTCGCGGCGCAATTGCAGGTCTCGGCGGCGTATCTGTCGGCGCTGGAGCACGGCAAGCGCGGCGCGCCGAGCAGCGGCCTCGTGCATCAGGTCAACGAGTTCTTCGGGTTGATCTGGGACGACGCGGAGGAGCTGGCGCGGCTCGCCCGCCTGTCGCATCCGCGCGTCACGGTGAACACCGCCGGCCTCACGCCCGAGCAGACCGCACTCGCCAACCGCATCGCGCAGGCCATCCATCATCTGCCGCCCGAGACCGTGGCGGCGATGCACGCGCTGCTGGACACCACGGCGTCGCACGGCAAGCCGCGGCTGCGACGCGTCGCCGGCAAGGGAAGGGCATTGCGCGCCTGAACCCGGGGCGGCACGATCCTCCGCATCGCACGGGGGGAAATGCGCATGAAGGATACGATCGGCCGCCGGCAATTCGCCGTCGGCACCGCGCTGGCGGCGGGGCTGCCGCTGTTCGCCATCGCCCGCGCGCGCGGCGACGCGCCGGAGTTCAGCTACAAATTCGCCAACGACAATCCGATGACGCATCCGAACACGATCCGCACGCAGGAGGCGATCGACCGCATCAAGCAGGAGAGCCACGGCCGATTGGAGATCTCGCTGTTCCCCAACAACCAGCTCGGCGGCGACACCGACATGCTCTCCCAGCTCCGCTCCGGCGCGATCGAGTTTTTTACATTGTCGGGCGGCATTCTCTCGACCTTGGTGCCGGTGACGTCGATCTACGGCGTCGGCTACGCCTTCAAGGGCTACGCCGAGGTGTGGCCGGCGGTGGACGGCGACCTTGGCACGCTGATCCGGGGTGCGGTGGAGAAGGCCGGGATCTACTCGTTCGACAAGATCTGGGACAACGGGTTTCGCGAGATTTCCTCCAGCACGCACCCGATCGCGACACCCGGCGATCTGCGCGGCTTCAAGATCCGCGTGCCCGTCAACCCGCTGTATCTCTCGACTTTCGAGTCGCTCGGCGCCTCGCCCACCTCGATCAATTTCAGCGAGGTCTATTCCGCGTTGCAGACCAAGATCGTCGAGGGCCAGGAGAACCCGCTCGTGAACATCTACACGGCGAAGCTCTACGAGGTGCAGAAATACATCTCGATGACCCGCCACATCTGGGACGGCTTTCTCTGTCTCGCCAACATGCGCGCCTGGAAGCGCCTGCCGCCCGATCTGCAGGAGATCGTCACGCGCAACTTCAACAAATCCGCCCTCGATCAGCGCGGGGACTACGTGAAGGCGGATGCCTCATTGCGGGCGGAGCTCGAGAAGAACGGCATGGTGTTCAATGAGCCCGACCCGGCGCCGTTCCAGAAGGCGCTCGCGAAATCCGGCTTCTATGGGCACTGGCGCGACAAGTACGGCAAGGAGGCGTGGGCGGTGCTGGAGAAATACGCGACGGGGATCGCCGGGGCCTGATCCGGCGATTTTTATGAGGGCCGCACCGCCACCGGGAGGGGATCGGCGCCGGCGCGCAACCGGGCGATGCGCGCCCGGTCCGCCTCCGGCCACATCAGCGCGAGCCCGATCAGCCCACCGAGGATCTGCATCACCGCGCAAACCAGGAACCCGGCGTGATATCCGGCGAGAATGTTCGTCGCCCCCTCGATGATGCTGCCATTCGCGTACGGCGCGATGATGCCCGCCAGCGTGTAGATCGCGCCGAAGATGGCGATCACCGCGCCGCGCTGCGCGACGGGGGTGAACTCGCTCAGCATCGGCGCGCACACGACGTAGATCGGACCCGTCAGTCCGGTCCCCACCATCAGGAGCGCGATCTCCGCCGCCCCGTCGCCGACCTTGGGCAGCAACAGCAGCAGACCGCCGCCCACGATCATCGGGATGGTGCCCAGCACGGCGCGGGCGGCACGGGTGCTCACGCCGCGTCCCACCAGCGCCTGGGAGATCACGCCGGATGTGATGACGGTGGTTGCGCCGATCACCCACGGCAGGGTCGCCAGCCATCCCGCGCTCTGCTGCGAGAAGCCAAGTCCCTTGACGATGAACGGCGTGAACCAGGTGAGGCCCAGCGACAGGGACCAATAGGCGCCGAAACAGGCCAGGGTGCAGCCGATGAAGGTCGGGCTCAGCAGCAGCTTGGAGTACGGCACGTGCGACCGGTCCCCGGCGATCACCGGCGGATCGAGAAGCGGCCCCTCGCGCCCGACGACATACCATCCCGCCGTCCAGAGCAGTCCGACGATCCCCAGCGCGCCGAATGCCCAATGCCAGGAGGCGTGAATGATGATCCAGTTCAGCAGCGGCAGCGCGATGATGACGCCGAACGCGGCACCTTGCGAAAGCAGCGCCGTCGGAATGGTCCGCTTGGCGTCCGGGAACCATTTGTAGACCGCGTGCGTGGCGACCGCGGCGGCCGGACCTTCGCCGATCCCGAGGAGAACCCGGCATATCAGCACGGTCGCAAAGCCGACCGACAGCAGCATCGGGAACTGCAGCAGCGCCCAGGACAGGGCCAGGATCAGGATGATCCATTTCGTCGGCCGTCGGTTCGCAACGAACCCCACGGCCACGGCCGAGACGGAGTACAGCAGGAAGAACGCCGACCCGAGCAGCCCGAATTCCTTGGGCGTCAGGCTCAGATCCCGCATGATCGGCACGGCTGCCAGCCCGACCACGGCCTTGTCGGCGAAGTTGACCAGCATGTAGCCGAACAGCATCACCGCGACCGGCCACGCGCCTTTCGGAGTCCTCTGAGCGGTCATCGCGTTCCTCCCGGCACCCCGTTTACGGGGACCGCGCCCCCGGCGCAATCGGGCCGGTGCGCGCGTGAGAGCGGGAGCCGGGCCGTTGCTGGCAGCCCAGCGCCGATCATGTTACATCCGGCCACGCTCGACGCCGCCCCCACGGAAGCCGCCAGCCCGCAGAGAAGCCAGACCGCAGAGAAGATCGTCATGACAGAGACACGGACCGCGACGGACCCCCAGAAAGACGCCCAGAAGATCGAGCGCTTCGATGTCGTGATCGTGGGCGCGGGGATTTCCGGGGTGGGTGGCGCGTATCACCTCATGAAGCAGTGTCCGGGGACGAGCTTCGTCGTGCTCGAGACGCAAGAGAGCTTCGGTGGCACCTGGATCACCCACCGCTATCCTGGCATCCGCTCCGACAGCGACCTCCACACGTTCGGCTATCGCTTCAAGCCCTGGACCGGCGCGCCGATCGCCAGCGCCGCCGAAATTCTCGCGTATATGGGCGAGGTCATCGACGAGAACGGGCTTGTCCCGCACATCCGCTACGGGCACGCGATCACCTCCGCGCGCTGGTCGAGCGACGAGAATCTCTGGACGCTTGAAGCGACCCGGACCGACACCGCAGAGACCGTCCGCATCGCCGCCAACTTCCTCTGGATGTGCCAGGGCTACTACCGGCACTCGAAGGGCTACACGCCCGAGTGGGACGGGATGGCCAACTTCAAGGGCCAGATCATCCATCCGCAGAGCTGGCCGGAAGACCTCGACTACAGGGGCAAGAACGTCGTCGTCATCGGCTCGGGCGCGACCGCGGCGACGCTCATCCCGGCGATGGCGCCCGATGCCGCCCACGTTACCATGCTGCAGCGCTCGCCGACCTATTTCCTGACCGGCCGCAACGCCAACGCGCTGGCCGAAGAGCTGCGCGAGCTCGACGTCGACGAGGTGTGGATCCACGAGATCGTCCGCCGCAAGATCCTGCGCGATCAGGCCGCGTTCACCCGCCGCACGTTCGAGGAACCGGAGACCGTGAAGCAGGAACTGCTTGGCGCGGTGCGGGCGCATCTCGGCGACGACTACGACATCGAGACGCACTTCACGCCGAGCTACCGGCCGTGGCGCCAGCGCGTCGCCTTCATCCCCGACGCCGACCTCTTCAAGGGGATCCGCTCGGGAAAGGCGTCGGTCGCCACCGACGAGATCGAGCGGTTCACCGAGACGGGGCTCCAGCTCAAATCCGGCAAGACGCTCGACGCCGACATCATCATCACCGCGACCGGCTTCAATCTCAACGTGCTCGGCGATATCGAATTCGTCATCGACGGCAAGCCGCTGGTGTTCTCCGACACCGTCACCTATCGCGGGATGATGTTCACCGGCGTGCCCAACCTGGCGTGGGTGTTCGGCTATTTCCGCGCGAGCTGGACGCTGCGGGCGGATCTGGTCGCCGATTTCGTGTGCCGGCTGCTCAATCACATGAAGGCGAAGGGTGCCAGGAAGGTCACGCCGGCGCTGCGGCGCGAGGACAAGGACATGCACTTGCTGCCGTGGATCGACCCGGAGAACTTCAATCCCGGCTACATCATGCGCGGCCAACACCTGCTGCCGAAACGTGGCGACAAGCCGGAGTGGCAGCACACCCAGGACTATTGGGCGGAGAAGGACGAGTTTCCCGCCATCGAGCTCGACGACAGCACGTTTGTCTACGAGTAGGAGCGCGCGTCAGCCAGGCGGCCGCTTGCGGATCAGGAACCGCTGCGTTCCCTCCAGCACCAGTTCGCGCCGCTGGTTGTGCACCGTGCTGGTGAGCCCGATGACGCCGGTGGTGCGGCCGGGCGTGAGTTCGCTGATTTCGAGCGCGGGATAGAGCGTGTCACCGGCGAATACCGGCTTGAGGAACTTGCTCGACTGTTCGAGGAATCCAACCAGGGATTCCTCCGTGAGATACGGAAACAGGCCCGCGCCGGGCGCGGTCTGGATCAAGGTCTGCAAGCCGTGCGCGAGCATGTGCGGCATTCCCCGTGCGCGGCAGTATTCCATGTCGTAGTGGATCGGATGGTTGTCGCCGCTGGCCGCCTGGAAGGCGAGGAACACCGCCTCCGTCATGGTGCGGCTGGGCAGCACGAAACGCTCGCCCAGAGAAAAATCCTCGAACCAGCGCTGCGCCGGCACCATGCGGTGCGTGGCGGGATCGAACTCGGTCACAGCGCGCCCGCGCCGCGCAGGTCGGAAATCTCGCGCCGGCGAGTAGCCGAGTTCGCCCAGCACCGCGTCGGTGTGCTGGCCGAGCGCCGGCACGTCGCCCATCACCGCCTCGAAATCGCCGAAGGTGAACGGCGGCAGCAGCGCGCGGATGGGGCCGCCGGGCGTGTCCACCTCGCGCCAGCGGTCGCGCGCGGCGAGTTGCGGGTGGTCCCACACGTCCATCGGCTCGTTCAGCCGGCCGTTGGCGATGCCGACGCGGTCGAGCAGCGCGATCACGTCGTGCGAGTTCATCGTGGTGAACAGCGCCTCGATGATCGCCGTCACCTCCGCGCGGTTGGCGACACGCGCCTTGTTGCCGGCGAAGCGCGGATCCTCGACCAGCTCCGGCCGATGCAGCACCTCGCGCGCGAAGATCGCCCATTCGCGATCGTTCTGCAGGCCGAAGATCACCTGCCCGTCGGCGGTGCGGTGCGCGCCGTACGGGGCGACCAGCGGATTGCTCGCCGCCTCGCGCACCCAGGGGATTTTTCCATAGGCGGCGCGATACATCGGATAGTGGATCCACTCGGCCAGCGCCTCCAGCATCGCGACTTTTACCCACGCACCCACACCGGCCCGCTCGCGGCGCAGCAGGGCGGCGAGGATGCCTTGATGCGCATAGGTGCCGGTACAGATGTCGGCCAGCGAGATGCCGACGCGCGCCGGCTGCTCGGGCGTGCCGGTGATGCTGATGACCCCGGATTCCGCCTGGATCAGCAGGTCGTACGCCTTTTTCTGGGCGTACGGCCCGCTTTCGCCGTAGCCAGAAATGTCGCAGACGACGAGGCGCGGATGCTTGGGCGCCAGCGCCTCGTAGGACGAGGCCGAGCCGCGCGGACGCGCCCGGCGCCAGGTTCTGCACCAGCACGTCGGCGCGCGCGACGAGCTTCTGCAGCACGTCGCCGGCGCGAGGGTGCTTCACGTCGAGGGTAAGACTCTGCTTGCCGCGGTTGAGCCAGATGAAATTGGTCGATTGCCCGAACGCCGCCGCGTCGTAGCCGCGCGCGAAATCGCCCGCGCCGGGCCGCTCGACCTTGACCACGCTGGCGCCGAGATCGGCCAGATGGCGCGTGCAGATCGGCCCCGCGACCGCATGTTCCAGCGCCACCACGCGCATCCCTTCCAGCGGTCGCATTCTTTTCTCCATCTCCGCTCGCCTCGCCCCCGCAGCAAAGCCTTCGCCGCCGCGCGTGTCAAAGCGCGGTGAGGCGGCGGAACGCGGGCCGGGCTGGCGCGTGCTGGGCCGGTGGCTCGGCATTCCTCCCATTTCGTGGTGCTCGCGGCGCTGATCGGCAACGCGCTGATCGCGCTCGCAAAATACGCTGCCGCCTGGTTCACCGGCAGCTCGGCGATGCTGAGCGAGGCGATCCACTCCACCGTCGATTCCGGCAACGAGATCCTGCTGATGGTCGGCCTCAGCCGGGGCCGGCGGCCGCGCGACGAGGCGCACCCGCCGAGGACACCGCCGCCTTGGTCGGCCTCGCGGTCGCCGCCGCCGGCATCGGCCTTGGGGCGGCGCTGGACATCCCGGCGCTCGACGGCGTGGCGTCGATCGGCATCGGGCGGATGCTGACGGCGACGGCGATCCTGCTGGCCCGCGAGTGCCTGAGCCTGCTGACCGGCGAGGCGGCCGTGCCCGAACTCCGCCGCAGCGTGCGAGGGATCGCCACCAGCCAGCCCGGCGTGCTGGGAATTTCCGAGTTCGCCACGCTGCAATTCGGCCCGCGGAGCGTGATCGTGACGCTCAGCGTGGAGTTCGCCGACGCCTTCGCCGCCGATGACGTGGAGCGAGCGGTGGCCGCGATCGAGCGGCGGATAAAGGAGGCGCACCCGGATGTGGCGCGGGTGTTCGTGGAGGCGCAGGCGCGGGAGGTGGTGCCGGCCCTGGCCTGATCGCTGCGGCTTGTTGACAGCCGTGCTATCATATGATGATACGAATATATGGGAGAGGCAGAGCTTCATACGCTCGAATTCCTGCTTGCCTTTGACGGGCAGGTGCAATGGCTGGCTCAGGGCTACCGCCTGAAATTCGAGATCAGGCGGATCGCGGCGACCACGGAGCGTCCTCATGGTCTGCGCTATTCGTTCACGCTGCATGATCCTGCTGGCAGTCGGCTCATGGGCTTCGACAACGCCCATATCGTCGCGAAGGGCAGCCGGTACACCAAGCGGCAAGCCGCAGCCGATCACTGGCACCGGACAGGAGACGACGAAGGTCGGCGCTACAGATTTGTCGATGCCGATACGCTGCTGATGGATTTCTTTCGGGAAGCGCGGCGTATCTTGGCCGAGCGAGGGATCGGGGATGACGTGACGAAGACCGAAACAGAGAGCGACACATGACCGACCACACGATCATAAGCACCCGCCAGCTGGAGGCCGACATGCGTTCGGTCGCGCGCGGCGAAATGCCCGCACCCGCCTATGCGGGGCAGCAGACCTTCGAGTTGGTGGACGGGGTGATGCGGTTGCTGACCCGGAAAACGGCAGCTCCTCGCCATGATCCGCGACCGCAAGCCGCAGTCTATCGCCGAGCTGGCGGAGATTTCAGGCCGCGCCGCGCCCAATCTGACCCGGACTCTGCCAAGCTGGAAGCGGTCGGCTCATCAAGATGCAGGGCGGCACGGAGCGCCGGAAAATCCCCACGGCGGTTGTGCAAAAGCTGCGCGTCGAGATCGATCCCTATTCGCAGAACGATCATGTCGAGTTGGCTTGAAGGGTGATCCGTATCCCGGCGAGCCGCGTAGTCGACGAGTTCACGCACGCATGGCGAGATGATCGCCCTGCGAAGATCTGCTAAGCTGGCGGCATGATCGGAGCCTGACCATGAACGAGGAGGCGAAAATCGATATTCCTGTCGCGCAGGCTGCTGCGGCCGCCTTGTCGTACGCGGCCGCCGCGAGGCTGACGCCCACCTGGTTGATCAGTTGGTTCGGCCAGGTGCCGATGACCCATTGATTGCGTTTTTTGAGCGGACGGCCGCTGAGGCACGGGGGGCTGGATTGACAAAGGCCGAAATCGAGTCCGAACTGGCAGCCTACAATGCGGAGCGCGGTGATTGAGCGCCTACGCGCTGACGCGAACATGGTTGTCTTGGACACCTTGGGCTTCAGCGGGCTCCCCGACGTGCGCTGACCGACGAAGCGGCGCCATAGGGCTGCGCGAACGTCCTCTGCGGGGAAAAATTCGCGAATTAACCCAAGAGAGAAGGTCTGATCGGAAATATGCCGTCAGCCCGCCCCATGTGAGTATCACTGCCGAAAGCGCCGTAATCGCAAGCGCGGTCCGGTAACATGTCTTAGCACTCTTGAGTAATTTTAATGTTTGAGGCTGCCGCGATGATGTTGCTGTAACTCCAGAAATAAACAAGGCTCCACTGACGATCAGTAAATATCGTATTCCTTGGTAGAGAAACGAAACGTGTGAGTTATGGGCATTGCTGATGTACATCCTTGCAAAACTCAGATTTTTGTTACTCCACGTCTGCCGTAGCCGTTTTCGCCTACGACGCGTCCTCCGCCACCCACCGAAGGCCATTCACGCCAACTCTTGTTTTGCTCCGCCCTGTCGCGCCATCTACGTCGGCGTCCCATTCACATACGGCTTCAGCGCCGCATACAGCGCAGCCGTCGCCGGTGTCGGCACGCCGTGCTTGCAACCGAGTTCGACCGCCTTGCCCGCAAGCCACGGCAGCTCGATCCGGTTGCCGTGCAGCAGGTCGACGGCCATCGACGCCATCCCCGTCGCCGGGAAGGACTTGACCGCCACCCAGCAGCTTCTCGGCAAGATCGGGCGCCAGATCGACGCCGCGCGCGCGGCCGACCGCGACGACCTCGCTCATCACCGTCGCGTAAGAGCCCCGCCCCAATCGGGGTCGTCGCGCAGCTTGCCCACGGGCAGGCGGGTCACGCCGGTGATGCTGCTCATCGCGACGAGCAGCACGAATTTCTCCCACAGCGCGCGCTCGACGTTTTCCGTGAGCGTCGCGTCGAACCCCGCCTTCTGGCATAGCGCAAGGAACCGCTCACCGCGCGGGCTGCGGCTCCCGTCGAGCTCGCCGAACACAAGGCGCTGCAACGCGCCGGTCTGGCGGATCACGCCGGGCTCGGCGATCGTCGCGCTGACCTGCGCCACGCCGCCCATCACGGCCGCCTTTCCCAAAATCGGAGAAAGCCGCTCGCTGGCGTCGATGCCGTTCTGCAGCGGGATCACCCCGGTCTCCGGCCCGATCAACGGGCGGATTTGCTCCCCCGCGCTCTCCACGTCCCACAGCTTGACGCAGAACAGCACCAGATCGACCGGGCCGATCGAGGCCGGGTCGTCGGTCGCCTGGGCTGGGCGCAACAGCGCCTCGCCGCGACCGCCCTCGATGCGCAGCCCGCGCTCGCGCATGGCGGCGAGATGCGCGCCGCGCGCGACGAAGGTGACGTCCGCTCCCGCCTGGGCGAGGGCCACCCCGAACACGCCCCCACGCCGCCCGCCCCGATCACCGCGATGCGCATGTGCCTGCTCCTATGGTTTCTGTCGCGGCTGCCCGATCGGCGCCACCTCGCCCGTCATGCCGGCGAGGACTTCCGCGACGTGCCGGGCGCGCACCGGGCTGCCCTCGCGGCTCAGCCGGCCGGCGATGTTGAGCAGGCAGCCGAGGTCGCCCGCGAGCACCGTCCCCACGCCGGTCGCCGCGATGTCGCGGGTCTTGTCGGAAGCCATGCGCACGGAAATCTCGGGATACTTCACGCAGAACGTGCCGCCGAAGCCGCAGCAGATTTCCGGCTCCGCCATCTCCGTCACCGGAACACCCATCGCGCGCAGCAGCCGGCGCGGCTGCTCCTTGATGCCGAGCTCGCGCAGGCCCGCGCAGGCGTCGTGATAGGTCACGTCGCCGCCGGTCCATACGCCGGGCAGGTTTTCCACCTTCATCACGTCAGTAAGAAAACTCACCAGCTCGTAGGTGCGCGCGGCGAGCGCGTCGGCGCGGGCGCGCAGGTTGGGATCGTCGTCGAACAGATGCGGCATGTGGTGCGCGCAGCATCCCGCCGCAGGAGCCCGAGGGCACCACCACGTAGTCGTAGCCGCCGAACGCCTCGAGGATGCCGCGCGCGAGGTCGGCCGTGGTGGCGCGGTCGCCCGAATTGTAGGCTGGCTGGCCGCAGCAGGTCTGCGCGCGCGGCACCTCCACTTGGCAGCCCGCCTCCTCCAGCAGCTGGATCGCGGCGAAGCCGACGGTGGGGCGGTGCAGATCGACGAGGCAGGTGACGAACAGCGCGACGCGCGGCTTGGCTGGGGGCATGGCGGGCAATCTAGGCCCGCGCCACGGCACTCGCCAGCTAGGTCGCTCCTCTAACTCGGCCCAGCCTCCAACGTGAGTTCGATGTGTTTCACGCTTACATCAAACGAAGTAGCCACCCAGGTGTCAAAGCGCTTCGGTGTCATGCCGCTGGGGGTTAGCTTTTTCTGGCGAACGAGCTTTAGTAGCGGTTTGGAGTCCAGCGGAAAAAAGCGCAATAGAGGAAACCGACGAAGGTCAACGACCACAACACGTTCAACACCTTCGATAGAGTCGTATAAGTCATCAATGGTTGCGGTCCTACCAGATCCAATATGCTTCGATTTTTGAAACTTAACCGACCCTTTATTGAAGCATCGTTCAGCTTATGTCGAAACGTCCAATTGGACAAGTTTCAATGTTTGCATCAGATCCCGGATGATTACTGTTAACGTGCTTTTTGTAGCTAAAAAGACGCTCGCCCAAATCTCCGCAAACCACGAGGTGATCCTTGGGTCTTTAAATTTAGTGATCGCGTCCTCTTCAGTGATCCGAAGAGCTTTCCCCAATTTCTGCGAGGGACAACTCGGCTTCGACAATGGTCAGGCTATCCCTCGGCATAAATCGCGCTCCGCCTCCAAGCGTCGAACGGACGTCTACTCATACGTCCGGTGGATCTCAATCCCTATTCCGTGATCAAGCCGTTCGGCGGCCACCAATGTTGTTCCTGATCCTAGGAATAGGATCTAACACCATAGAGCCGGATTTCCCATGAAGCTGTATGCACCGGGCCGGCAATTCTCTAGGGAACCCGGCCGGATGGTCGAACTTCTGTGCTTTCGAGCGCACCGTCTTGTAGGGAATAAACCACACATTGCCACTGCATCGCCGGTCGGCCTTATGGCCCCGGCGCGTGATGTTCGATTTGTCTTTAAAAGGCACTCCGACCGCGAGGCGATCGAGCGGTACGTCGCCGGAGCCGGTGAAATGGAAAATAGCCTCGTGATTATGATTTAGGAATCGGCGGCTGAAATCGGTTTGAAATGGCCGACCGTGTCATCACCGATGCTCACGGACTTTGTCCATACAATGTGGTTTTGGAGTGAGAACATCCCGCGGAACGCGCCGGCGACATCCAGCGAAATCCAAGGATCAGCACTTGTGCTGCCGACGTTGAGAAAGAATGAGCCGTCTGGCTTCAGCACGCGACGTCCACGCCGATGTCGGTGAGCCAAGCGGGATGCGGATGCACGCGGCTGGCGATCCCGATAGCTTCGGTAAGCGATGCCGATATTGTATGGTGGGGATGTCACGATCACATCAACCGAGGCGGCCGCCATGGCGCGGAGCTCGCCGAGGCAGTCACTAAGAGAGTTTTATCCGCTGGCGTCCTACTGTCCATTCGTTGAGCACTTCCTTGCGATTGCGGACCTTCGTGCCCGCTTCGGGAAACCAGGGATACGTGAAGCGGCATAGCATGGCTCCGTCTCGCCCATTCGGACCACCGGCAGCCCGAATTCGGACAATATGCCGCGAGGAATTTTTCGTGTCATAGAAACGGAATTGGTCCGGCTCCATCGCCGCCATGACAGCAAGGCAGTCACCGGCGACCAGCCGGTGCGGCTCGACCGCGACCTCGACCGGGAATGCGAGCTGGTCCACCTGGCAGTCGGCCGGCGCTGCGAAAACTCGGCTCAGGCGCTCCGTGCCGCCACCAGCCGCCAGCTCGGGTCGCGCGAGGTGAGGTCGCGCTCGAAGGTCCACAGATCGGTGATCTCCGTCACCGCATCGGTGCCGGCGACGATATGGCCGTCCTTTGATTCGGTCGCGTTGATCTGGTCGGAGACGAAGCGGACCGTGACCGAGGCCAAGGTGCCGCGCAGATCGGCCTCCTCGATGGTCGCGGCGTGGATGCCCTTGATCTCGGTCTTCTGGATCTGCCCGGCCGCCTCGCGGGCGTCGATGGCGCTAGCAAAACCCCGGTAGGTGTCGTCGGAGAGCAGGTTGCGCAGCGAATCGCGGTTCCCCGCGGCGAACGCCTCGACGATCATGCGGAATGCCTGCTCGGCGCCGTCGAGGAAGCGGGCCGGGGCGAAACCGTGGTCCACCCCCTGCATCCGCGCCAGCGTGGCACCCAGCGGGCTCGCCGGATCAGGCACCGCGCGCGAGGGCACGGCGGGCAGCGGCTCGGCCCGGCCGTCGATGGTGGGCGCGCCGGGGGCGCCCGGCTGCGGCTGATAAGGCTGCGGCGGCCGCTCGTATCCGGTGCGCCGGCCCAGGATGCTGCGCAGGCGCAGCACCAGGAAGCCCGCGATCATCGCGAACAGCACAAGGTCGATCGGAAAGCCGCTGGAGCCCATAATTACTCTCCCTAGCCTCACAGATAAGGGCGCGAGGGCGCTTCCACAACAAAACTCGGGCCACTCGGGATTGCGGCCCGCCGGGCCGGCCGCTATTGCGCCTGATGATCCTGCTGCGGCACGGCCAGAGCGAGTTCAACCTGCACTTCACGGCGACGCGCCGCGATCCGGGAATCCACGACCCGAAGCTCACCGAACTCGGCCACGCCCAGGCCGAGGCGGCGGCGGAGGCGCTGGCCGGGGAGCGGATCACCCGGATCATTGTTTCTCCCTATACCCGCGCCCTGCAAACCGCCGCCCCGGTCGCGCGGCGGCTCGGCGTGCCGGTGTTCGTCAACCCGGTGGTGCGCGAGCGCTATTCCTTCACCTGCGACGTCGGCTCGCCCCGCACCGAGCTGGAAGCCGCCTGGCCGGAGCACGATTTCACCGCGATCGAGGAGGTCTGGTGGCCGTCGGTGGACGAGCCGGGCGCCTCGATCATCGGCCGCGCCGCCCTGTTCCGCGCCGAGATGGCGGCGCTGCCCGACTGGTCGGACACGCTGGTGGTCAGCCACTGGGGGTTCATCCTGTGCATGACCGGGCAGAGCGTGATGAACGGCACCTGGCTGCGCTGCGACCCGACCGCGCCGGCACCCGAGCAGCTCATCTGGAAGGCCTGAAAAGCGAAAGTCTCCAAATCGGGGGTGCGGACCCGCATCGGGCGAAGACCGGCATGGCGCGCACGCGCCGGGCGTGCTACCCGCCCGAACGATCCGGCGCCCGTCGCGGCGGGGACCGACCTGGCGCCGATCCGGCGCGACTAACACGGAGCCCAAACATGTCCCAGACCGCCCCCGGCCCGCAGGCGCAGACCCAGACGCCGCCGCTGGTCGTGAACATCCAGTACGTGAAGGACATGTCCTTCGAGGTGCCCAACGCGCCGGCGATCTACACCCAGCTGCGCGCCCAGCCCCAGGTGAACATCAACCTCGACGTCAACGCCCGCCGCATCCAGGAGAACCAGCACGTCTACGAGGTGACGCTGATGATCCGCGCCGAGGCGCGCGAGGCGGCGCCCGGCCAGCCGGGGGCGGCGCAAATCCCCGGTGCTGCGCCAACCCCCTCTCCCTCCCGGTGCTGCGCAAACCAGTGTCACGCAGTCCGGCAATAGCCAGAGCGGCAACGGCCAGACCGATGGCGGCCAGGCGGCCCCCGGCGCGCCGACCGTGTTCGTGGCCGAACTGGCCTATGCCGGCGTGTTCACGCTGAGCAATTTGCCGGACAACGCGATCGAGCCCGTGCTGCTGGTCGAGTGCCCGCGCATCCTGTTCCCCTTCGCCCGCAACATCCTCGCCGACATCACGCGGGATGGCGGCTTTCCGCCGGTGCTGCTGCAACCGATCGACTTCGTGGCGCTGTGGCAGAGCCGGCGCCAGGGCCAGGCCGAAGCGACCGCCCAGGCCTGAGCGCCTCGAAACGCGCGCCGGGGAATCACGCGTCGGGTTCGCGCCGGCCGATCCGGGACAGGGTCAGTCCAGCGTCGGCGCGGACCAGTGCAGCGCGTCGCGGATGTCGCGCCGGCTCTCGTGGCAGGCGATGTAATTGGGGCCGGTGAAGTCCTCGTCGTCCACCCCGAACGGCCGGAAGGCGACACCCTCCGGGTAGAGCTTGCCGACCTCGAACCCGCGCTCGGCGAAGAACTGGCAGTAATCCTCGAGGAACTGTCGGGTGCGGACGTTGATCGGTCCGTACTCGAACTGCACCAGCTCGATCGCTCCCCGCCCGAACGCCTCGCGGAAGCCGTTCAGCACCGAGAGCTCGGCTCCCTCGACGTCGATCTTGAGGAAGTTGACCCGCTCCAGGCCGTGCTCGCGAAGGTAGGCATCGCCGGTGGTGATCCGCGCCGTCACCTCGGTCAGCTCGTGGATCCCGTGCTCGGCCGCGGAGACCGCGAAGACGTCGTGGATCGTGCTGGTGGCCGTCGTGCTCTCCTCGGAAAAGTAGATGGTGATGTCGCCCTCACGGTCGCCGAGGCCGAAGCCGTTCACCACCAGCCGATCGGGACAGGCCGCGGCCGCGTTGCTGCGCAGTGCGTCGGCGGTGCGCGGCGCGATCTCGAACGCGTGCACGACCGTGCTCGGCAGATGCCGGCAAGCGGCGAGGGACCAGTCGCCGACATTGGCGCCGACGTCCAGCAGGAGCGCGGGCGCGAAGGGGCGCAGGCGCTCCAGCAGGGCTTCCTCGCCGTTCAGGTGAACGTCGTACTGCTTGTTCTTCCAGGCGAAGGTGGCCTTGCGGCAGAAATCCGCCAGCGCGACCGTGCCGCTCTCGGACCGGTCGTTCATGATCTGCCGCGCCAGCCACGAGCGGTTGCCGGGCCCCATCCTGTCGAGCATCCGGCGGACCAGGATCAGGTTCGCCGTCGCGGCCAGGCGGGTCAGGTTCGGCATTCGGACAGACCGTTCGATGGAAGGGGGCAGGACGCGTCCGCCCGTTATATGGGTCGGCGCGGCCCGCCACAACGTGCGGCTGAGGTCGGCACATGGTCGCCTGCGGCGGGCACCCCGAAGCCTGCACGAAACCGCCATGCCGGCG
Source organism: uncultured Alphaproteobacteria bacterium (assembly GCA_963799825.1). Classification (GTDB taxonomy): domain Bacteria; phylum Pseudomonadota; class Alphaproteobacteria; order Acetobacterales; family Acetobacteraceae; genus JAFKFI01. The sequence continues at coordinate 995 of CAWCYL010000002.1, read as the reverse complement.
CCACGTTCTACTGTCTTGCTTGCCATTGGAGCGGGACGAGCGGGAGACGGCAGCCATGACGGACACGGACTACACCCATAAGCTCGATGAGCTGGACCGGCTGCTGAACGACCCCGACGTGCCGATGGAGCCAGCCCGGGTGTGGTCGCTGCTGGCCGAGCTGTCGCATCCCGAGACGTCAGGCAACGGGGCCCGCAACGGCGCCGATTGACCCGCCCCGCAACCGCTCGGCGGCGATCAGGAATTCCCGGTTGCCTTCGGGACCGGTGATCGGGCTCTCCGCCACGTCCAGCACGCGCCAGCCCGGCAGCGCCTCCCACCAGGCCCGGATGCGCGTGCAGACGGCCTGATGCACCGCCGGATCGCGCACCACGCCCTTGCCGCCCACCTGGCCGGGTCCGGCCTCGAATTGCGGCTTGATGAGCGCGATCGCCCAGGCGCCGGGGGCGCACAATGACAGCGGCGCCGGCAGCAGGGTGGCAAGCCCGATGAAGCTCGCGTCGCATACCAGGGCTCCGACCGGTTCGGGCACGATCTGCGCCGTCAGATAACGCGCGTTGGTCCGCTCGTGGACCGCGACACGCGGGTCGCTGCGCAGCTTCCAGGCAAGCTGGCCGTGCCCGACATCGACGGCGTGCACGCGGGCGGCGCCGTGCGTCAGCAGCACGTCGGTGAAGCCGCCGGTGGAGGCACCCACGTCGAGGCATACACGCCCCGCCGGCGACAGGCCGAAATGGCGCAAACCGTGCTCGAGCTTGATCCCGCCGCGCGACACCCAGGGATGCGGCTGGCCGCGCACCTCGAGCGGCGCTTCGGCAAGCAGCGTCTCGCCCGCCTTGAGCACCCGGCGGTCGCCGGAGAACACTTTTCCAGCCAGGATCAGCGCCTGCGCGCGGGCGCGGCTCTCGGCGAGCCCGCGCTCGAACAGCAGCTGATCGACGCGCTGCTTGCCGCCCTCCTTCACCGTCCCGCGCGCGCGGCGCCCGGCACGCTGT
>CAWCYL010000001.1:100000-609668 GCA_963799825.1 uncultured Alphaproteobacteria bacterium | reverse complement strand
TAGTGTCCTCCGTTGACTGACGTGCGACATTCCTCTGCCATGTGATATGCGACGGTGGCCGTTTTTCGGCCATCCTGGTGCGACGTTTTCCGCGGTGCGTCGGGCTGGGGAGGCCGGGATTGGCACTGGTTGTCTTGTCGGTTGTCGAGCAGCGCCTGGACGCGGTTCGCGCGGTTCTGGACGGCGCTGGCGTGGCGGAGGTGGCGGCCGCGGCGGGAGTTCACCGGGCGACGCTGCACCGGTGGGTGACGCGGTATCTGACCGGGCAGCTTGCCGGGCTGGCCGACGGGTCGCACCGCCCGCATTCGAGTCCGCGTCAGGTCGGCGAGGCGGTCGAGGTCGCGGTTGCGGAGATGCGCCGGGAGCATCCGCGGTGGGGTTCGCGGCGGATCCGGCTGGAGATGCTCCGCAAGCCCGGCCCCTGGGCCTCCGAGGACCTTGTGGCGCCGTCGGAGCGGACCATCGACCGGATCCTGCACCGGCAGGGGCTGCTGCGGGCCCGGCCGCAGAAACGCCCGAGAGACTCCTATGTGCGGTTCGAGCGGCCGGGCCCGATGCAGCTGTGGCAGATGGACATCGTCGGGGGGATCCGGCTGGTCAGCCCGGTGACTGGGGAACTGCGGGAGGCGAAGGTGGTCACCGCGGTCGATGACCATTCCCGCTACTGCGTGATCGTCAGGGTCGTGGAGCGCGCGACCGGCCGCGCGGTGTGCCTGGCGCTGGCCGAGGCGCTGGTGCGGTTCGGGGTGCCTGAGGAGATCAACACAGACAACGGCAAGCAGTTCACTGACCGTTTCGGCCGGCATGCTAGCAGGAACGGCGAAGTGCTGTTCGACAAGATCTGCCGCAAGAACGGCATCGCCACCGGCTGACCGCCCCGGCCTCACCGAACCAGAACGGGAAAGTAGAGCGCTTCCACGGCACCTTCCGGCCGGACTTCCTCGACACCGCGGGCCCGTTCACCTCGGTGGACGAGGCCCAGGCGGCGGTCGATGCCTGGGTGGGGCACTACAACGCCGAGCGGCCCCACCAGGCGCTCGATGAGAAAGTCCCGGTCACTCCCGCCGACCGGTTCGCCCCGGTGCCCGCCGCGCAGCGGGCCCTGGTCGACCTGTGGCTCCCGCCAGCCCTGGACAGTGCCAGCCCTCCCGGTCCCGGCCCTCAGGCGCCGGGCACGGCCGGCCCTGCGGCGGCTGCCGCCCCCGCAGGCCAGGGCGGCGGGCCGGTCGAGTTCGACCGGGTGGTGCCCCCGAGCGGGAACATGATCGTGTGCCAGCGGCAGTTCTGGATGGGCCCGGCCCGGGCCGGGATGGTGGCACGGATCTGGGCCGACTGCGACCTGATCCACGTCCTGGTCAGCGGGACCCGGATCAAGACCGTCCGCTCCCACCTGTCGGTCAGCGACCTGGCCCGGCTCATCGCCCAGGGAGCAGTCCCGGCCTGCCCTTCCCCGCTGCCGCCGGTCGAGGACGGCGGTGCCGTCGAGGTGGAACGCTGTGTGTCCCGCGCCGGCCTGGTCTCCCTGGCCGGCCACGAGCTGCCTGCTGCGGAAATCCTCGGCGGGCGGCGGGTAGGCATCCGGATCGAGCCCGCGACGCTCATGTTCTACGACCTGGCCACCCGCGAGCTGCTCCGCACCCGCAAGAACCCGCTGACCCCCGGGCAGGTCAAGGGCCTGCGCGGCGTCCGCCCGGCCGGGCCCCCGCCACGTCCCTCAGCCGAGCCGGTCCGGGTCCAGCGCCGGGCCAGTAACACCGGCGTGATCATGGTGGTCGGGCAGAAGATCGCTCTCGGGCGCATCCACAAGCACCAGACCGTCACCGTGCTGGTCTCCGAGACCACCCTCGCCGTCGAACTCGACGACGGAGACGTACGGGTCATCCGCCGCACCACCACCCAGCCGGTGCGTAGCATCAAAGGCCAGCGGCCGCGGACCGCTACATCAATCTCCTAGACCATCGTCGCACATCAGCAGGCGGATATACGTCGCAGATCAGTCGTCGGATCACACCCGGAATTCCGTAGCCCGGAATTCCGTGCACTCGTGGAAGCTGTCATAGCACCGGCCCAGGCGGGCAGGGTGGAGGCGATGAGTAACCGCCACTTTCGTCGTCTACCTGCTAGATGAGTTAACGCGCGGCCGGAGGAAGCAAGCCGCCGGGACAAGGGAGTCTGAGGGATGACGCGGTACCTGATCTCGTTCCGTGCCCACGCGATGGACCACATCCCCGAGGAGGACATGCCCGCCGTGGCCAAGGCCGCGCACGCAGTGGTTCAGGAGGCCGTGAACGCTGGCGTGTTGGTATGCGCCGGCGGACTGGAAGACCAGCAGGCGAGCATCGTGGCCATCGACGGGACGGTCACCGACGGCCCGTACCCGGAGGCCATCGGCGGACTCACGGTCGTCGAGGTGCCCTCACGCGAGGAGGCGCTGGAGTGGGCCGCCAAGATCGCCGTCGCCTGCCGTTGTGCGCAAGAGGTCCGGGCGTTCGGGCCCGACCCCGGACTCGACGAGATGCTCCGCCAGGCAGAGAGGTAACAGTGCCGTCAACCTGCCCGGTCTGAAAGGCCAGGCTCCTCAGCTCCCCCAGGACAGGGGCTGGCCATATCCAGATCCGCGCGGCGAGAATCAGATCCCAGACCGTCAAGCGTCACCTGAAGCCAAACCGGGCGCGTTCAACCGGTGCCGCAACCTCGGCGAGTCGACGATCTTTCGTTGATTCGGCCGAGGAGAGTGCGGATGGTGACTCATCTGACTGTGGAGCAGCGGCAGCTGGCGCTGCGGCTGAGGGCCAGGGGCTTGTCGCTGCGGCAGATCGGGCCGCAGGTCGGCTGCTCGCATGAGCTGGTCCGGATCATCGCGCGGGGTGGCCCTACCCGGCCGCAGCGCCGGATCGATCCCTGGGTGCCGGGTCCGGGACGGCTGACGTTGGCGGACCGGGAGGAGATCAGCCTGGGCCTGCACGCGCGGTGAGACGCTTCGCCGCGATCGCGGCCCGGCTGGGCAAGGCTGCCTCGACGGTGTCGCGGGAGGTGGCCGGCAACGGCGGCCGCACGGGTACCGGGCGTGGCGGGCTCATCAGCGCGCCCGCGAGCGGGCCGCCGCCCGAAGGTCCCGAAGCTGGCCTGCCCCCGGCTGGCTGCGCAGGTCACCGGGTGGCTGGAGGCCTGGTGGTCGCCGCAGGAGATCTCGGCCCGGTTGCGGATCGAGTTCGCAGGCGATCCCATGATGCAGGTGAGCCACGAGACGATCTACCAGGCGCTGTTCGTGCAGGGCCGCGGTGAGCTGCGCCGCGAGCTGGCCCGCTGCCTGCGCACCGGCCGGGCGAAACGCCGGTCCCGGCACCGGCCGGAAAACACCGGCCGGATCAAGGACATGGTGATGATCAGCGAGCGTCCCGCCGAGGCCGCGGACCGGGCCGTGCCGGGCCACTGGGAAGGCGACCTGATCATCGGCAAGGACTGCAAGTCAGCGGTCGGGACGCTGGTCGAGCGCACCACCCGCTACGTCCTGCTGCTGCACCTGCCCGGCGGCCGCGGTGCCAGCAGCGTCGATGCCGCCATGCGGCAGGCGATCGCCGCCCTGCCCGGCGAGCTGTTCCGCACCATCACCTGGGACCAGGGCAAGGAGATCGCCTACCACGCCCAGTTCACCATCGACACCGGCATCCAGGTCTACTTCTGCGACCCGCACAAGCCCTGGCAGCGCGGCTCGAACGAGAACACGAACGGCCTGCTCCGCCAGTACCTGCCCAAAGGGACCGACCTGTCCGCCCACTCCGCCGAGGACATCACCCGCATCGCCCGCAGCCTCAACAACAGACCCCGCAAAACCCTCGGATATATGAAACCATCCGAGAAACTCGCCGATGGTTTCATATATCCGAGGGTCTTGCGGGGCCTGTTGTTGAGGCTGCGGGCGATGCGGGTGATGTCCTCGGCGGAGTGAGCCGATAGGTCGGTCCCTTTGGGCAGGTACTGGCGGAGCAGGCCGTTCGTGTTCTCGTTGGAGCCGCGCTGCCAGGGCTTGTGCGGGTCGCAGAAGTAGACCTGGATGCCAGTGTCGATGGTGAACTGGGCGTGGTAGGCGATCTCCTTGTGCCACGCCGGGCATGTCGGCCTACGTCGCTTCCAAGCACGCCGTCATCGGCCTGACCAAGACGGCGTCCGGCGAGGTCGCGCGCAACGGCATAGGGTCAACGCGGTCTGCCCCGGCCCGATCGACACGCGCATGATCCAGTCCATCGCGCAGACCCGCGCGCCGAACGATCCGGCGGGCTTCGCCGCGGGCTACCAGCAGATGATCCCGATCGGGCGCTACGGCCGCGCCGAGGAGATCGCCAGTCTCGTGCTGTTCCTCTGCTCCGAGGCCGCTGCCAACATGACCGGCGGGCATTACGTCTCGGACGGCGGCCGCACCGCGACGGGCGGCGCGTTCACCGCCGTCAAGGCGTGACGCTCTCCATCCTCCTCCGCAGCAGGCTGGCCACCTCGTGATCGCCGCCTACGGTTTATATCTTCAGCCTCAGTACGTGTCGAGCCCAGGATGCCCTGCTCGCCCACGTCGGCCACGAGCTTCTTGCCGATGAGGTCGCGCAGGGTCTCCGCGGTGCCGCCGCCGAGCGAACCGTAGCGCGCGGCACGATAGATGCGCGAGACGGGATAGTCGTCGGTGAAACCGTAGCCGCCGTGCAGCTGCACCGCCTCGCTCGCGACGCGCACCGACATCTCGTTGTTGAACACTTTTGCCGTCGCCGAAAGGAACGGGTCTGGATACGGGTTCGCCGTCGCGCAGGCCCGGTAGAGCAAGCCGCGCCCCGCCTCGATGTCCTTGAACATGTCGGCGAGCTTCCAGCGGATGCCCTGGTTGTCCGACACCTTGCGGCCGAACACTTCCCTCTCGCGCACGTAGTCCGTCGCCTCCTCGAACGCAGCTTCCGCCAATCCCAGAGAGATCGCCGGGTTGAGGCAGCGTTGCGTGTTGAACGCGGTGAGCAGCCGCTTGAACCCATTCTCCTTGAGGACAAGATTCTCCAGCGGCAGCTCGCAATCGTTGAACTGCAGCTCGTAGAGATTCTCGCCGCCCATCGTGTGATAGGTGCCGGTGATCTCCAGCCCCTTGGTGCCGCCCTCGACCAGGATGCAGCCGATCCCTTCCCGCCCCGGCCTGCCGTCGACCCGGGTGAAGACGATGAACATGCCGGCCTCCGGCACGCGGCTGATGAGCGTCTTGGTGCCGCGCAGGATGACCTTGTCACCGACGACGCGCGCGTTGGTGCGGAAGTTCGCGACGTCGGTGCCGGCGTGCGGCTCGGTCATGCAGATCGCCAACATGCAGTCGCCGGTGACGACGCGGGGAAGAATCCGCTCCTTGATCGAGGCCGGCGCGTAATGCGCGATCACGCGCGTCTGCACCCCGGCCTCGCCGAGCACCGCCATCGCGGTGATGTAGCAGCCCTTGGCGATCTCCTCGAGGATGAGTGCCGTGTCGAACACCGGCAAGCCGAGCCCGCCATACTCCTCCGGCACGGTCATGCCGAGCACGCCGAGCCCGGCGAGCTTGCGCATGTTATCCCACGGGAAGCTGCCGTCCATCCAGCGACTGGCGTTGGGCTTGAACTCCGCCTGAACCAGCTCCCGGACGGTGGACACCATCTCGCGCTGCTGCGGATTGATGCTGAAATCCATGCTCAAGCCCCTGTCCCGATCCTGTCAGATCAGCGACGATACAGACCCCACGGCGGCGCGCAACGATGGAGGAACTCATGACGATCGACACAGCCAAGCTGTATAAGACGATGGTGGAAGGTGCCGCCGATGCGATCGTCGTGACCGACGCAGCCGGCGTGATCCAATTCTGGAATCACGGGGCGGAACGCATCTTCGGTTTCGCGCAGGACGAGGCAATCGGCCAGTCGCTCGACATCATCGTCCCGGCCGGCATCCGCGCGCGGCACTGGGAAGGGTTCAACCGCGTGATGGAAACGGGCAAGAGCCGCTACGGCGAGGGCGAGCTGCTTGCCGTGCCGGGATTGCGCAAGGACGGCAGCCGCATCTCGATCGAGTTCACCATTGTGCCGTTCCATGACGGGCAGGGCCGGATGAGCGGCATGGGCGCCGTCCTGCGCGACGTGACCACGCGCTTCGAGGAGGTCAGGGATCTCCGACGGCGCCTCGCCGCCGCCGGAGCGGCCGGCTGATCACGCCACCGGCTTCACGATGACCGTCGCGTCGTATTCGTCGGCGATGTCCTGATTGGTGTAGTCCTTGAGCATCGCCGTGGCGATCACCGAGATCAGCGCGCAGATGCTGATGAAGATCGCGATCGGCCAGGGCGAGCGGGACTGAGCGTACAGCGCCGCCGCGATCAGCGGCGCCGGACCGCCGGCGATGATCGAGGCGAGCTGATAGCCGATCGAGGCGCCGCTGTAGCGCAGCCGCGGCGTGAAGCTCTCGGCGATCAGCGCCGCCTGCGGCCCGTACATCAGGTCGTGCGGGATCAGCGACAGCACGACCGCGAGAAAGACCCAGAACGGCACCACGGTGTTCAGCATGGCGAAGTAGATCCAGCCGAACACGCCGGTGATGACCGCGCCCAGGATGTAGATTCGCTTGCGGCCGAACCGGTCGGACAGATGCCCGGCGATCGGCACGGTGAAGAACGACACCACCGCCGCGACGAGCACCGCGACCAGCAGGAAGTCCCGCGAGACGTGCAGCGTGTTGACGCCGTAGGAGAACACGAAGGCGGTGAAGATGTAGAACGGCGCCTGCTCGCCCATCCGCGCGAAGGCGCTGAGGAAGATCTCGCTCGGCTGGCGGCGGAACACCTCGATCATCGGCGCCTTCTCGATCCGCTTCTCCGCGAGCAGCCGACGGAACACCGGCGTTTCGAGGATGCCGAGGCGTATCCACAGGCCGATGCCGACCAGCACGATGCTGAGCAAGAACGGTACGCGCCAGCCCCACGCCGGGAACTGGTCGCCGGCGATGGCGCTGAAGATCAGAACGGCGAGATTGGAGATGAACAGCCCGGCCGGCACGCCCCATTGCGGCCAGGAGGCGATGAAGCCGCGATGCTGGTTGGTGCGCGCCCACTCCATCGACAGCAGTACCGATCCGCCCCACTCGCCGCCCACGCCGACGCCCTGGACGAAGCGCAGCACGGTCAGGATGATGGCGCCCCAGATGCCGATGCTCGCATAGGTCGGCACCAGGCCGACCAGGAACGTCGCGATGCCCATGAGCATCAGCGTCGCGATCAGGGTCGCCTTGCGGCCGATCCGGTCGCCGAAATGGCCGAAGATCGCCGCGCCGACCGGCCGCGCGATGAAGCCGACGGCATAGATGCCGAACGCCTCCAGCGTGCCCACGAGCGGATCGGAGTTGCGGGAAAAACAGCTTGGCGAACACCAGGCCGGTGACGACGCTGTAGAGGAAGAAATCGTACCACTCGATGGTGGTCCCGATGGTGCTGGCGACCACCGCGCGGCGGAGTTGGGCCCGGTGCTCGGATACCGACAATGCCGGAGCGCTGCCTGTTGCAGAAGCCAAGCCTACCATCACCCGTCCCTCCATTCGCGACAGTTCCGCCTGTCGTGCTTGGACGCGAACGCTCGGATCAAGAAAAGTTCATCTGGACCCATCTCCACACACCGTCGCCGACGCCCCCGTCATGCCCGTGCTTGTCACGGGCATCCACGCCTTGCGGTGCCGCCCGGAGAAGGCGTGGATGGCCGGCCTGCGCCGGCCATGACTGTGGTAATTCGTGCTTAGGCGGCGGAGCGGGCCAGAAGCTCCAGCACGCGCGTGCCGTAGCGTTCGAGCTTGGAGGCGCCGACGCCCTTGACCTGACCGAGTTCGGCGAGGCTGGCGGGCCGCACCGCGGCGATCTCGCGCAGCACCGAGTCGTGGAAGATGACGTAGGGCGGGATCGCCTGCGCCTTTGCCTCGGCGGCACGCCAGGCGCGGAGCGATTCGAACAATCCCGCTGGCGCGGCCGGCAGGTCGGCGGCCACGGCGGCAGGGCGGCGATCCGGCCGGACCCGCGCCGGTGCTTCCGCCTCCTCGCGCAGCATCACGCGCTCCTCGCCGCGCAGCACCGGACGCGCCCGGTCCGGCTCCAGTGCGAGACTGGCGAACTCGCCGCTCTCGGTGCGCAATAGGCCGGCCGCGATGAGTTGGCGGAGCACCCCGCGCCAGAACTCCCGCGGCCGATCGGCGCCGATGCCAAAGGTAGAAAGCTTCTCGTGCCCGTGGCGCAGCACCATCTCGGTCTCCTGGCCGCGCAGCACCGCGATGACATGCACCGCGCCGAACATCTGGCCGGTGCGGTACACGGCCGACAGCGCTTTCTGCGCCTCCACCGTGCCGTCGAACAGGGTCGCGGGCGTCGCGCAATTGTCGCAATGGCCGCACTGCTCGGCCAACTCCTCACCGAAGCAGCCGAGCAGCGTGCGGGTGCGGCAGGCGGTCGTCTCGGTGAGCCCGATCATCGCCTCCAGCCGCGCGCGCATCACCCGCTTCTGCGCCTCGGGTGCGGCGGACTGAGTGAGCCAGTGGCGGGCGCGGGCGATGTCCTCGCCGCCATAGAGCAGCAAGGTCCGCGCCGGGTCGCCGTCGCGGCCGGCGCGGCCGATCTGCTGGTAGTAGGATTCCGGGCTGTCCGGCATGTCGAGATGCACGACGAACCGCACGTCGGGCCGGTCGATGCCCATGCCGAAGGCGATCGTCGCGACGATGATGACGGGCTCGCCGGAGCGGAAGCGGGCCAGCGCGGCGCGCTTGTCGCCCCGCTCCAGCCCGGCATGGAAGGCAATGGCGGGAAAGCCCTTCTGCTGCAGCTTCGCCGCGATCCGCTCGGTCTTGGCCCGGCTGCCGCAATAGACGATGCCGCACGCGCCGGGATTGCGGGCCAGCAAGTCGAGCAATTGCGCCGTCTCGCCGACCTTGGGTTCGGCCGCGAGATTGAGGTTGGGGCGATGGAAGCTCGCGGCGAACACCGACGCATTGCCCATCGCCAGCGATTGCAGAATATCGGCGCGGGTGCGCGGGTCGGCGGTCGCGGTCAGCGCGATGCGCGGCACGCCGGGGAACCGCTCGGGCAGGCAGGCGAGCGCGCGGTATTCGGGGCGGAACTCGTGGCCCCACTGCGAGACGCAATGCGCCTCGTCGATCGCCAGCAGCGACAGCTTGAGGCGCGATAGCCGGTCGAGCGTGCCGTTGGACAGCAGCCGCTCGGGCGAGACGTAGAGCAGGTCGAGCCGCCCCTCGCCGAGCGCCTGGGAGACATGGCGAGCCTCGGCCGGGTCGAGCTCGGAATGCAGCGCGCCGGCCGCGACGCCGACCTGGCGCAGCGCCGCCACCTGGTCGTCCATCAGCGCGATCAGCGGCGAGACCACCACCGCCGTGCCGGCGCGGCAGAGCGCTGGAAGCTGGTAGCAGATGCTCTTGCCGCCGCCCGTCGGCATCAGCACCAGCGCGTCGCCGCCGTCGACGACGTGACGGACCACCTGCTCCTGCGATCCCCGAAAGCCGGGGAAACCGAACACCCGGCGCAGCGCCTCCGCCGGGTCCGGCCGTGAAATCCCATCCGGCACGCGGCTCAGCGGCCCGCGACAGCGATCTCCACGCGCCGGCTCTCGAGCGAGGAGAGGGTGAAGTCGGTCATGCCGTGCGCGGTGAGGCGGATCCGGCCGGGCTCCACCCCATCGCGCGTGAGCTGATCGACCACCACCTGCGCGCGGGTGCGGGAGAGGTCGACATTGGCCTTCTGGCTGCCGTCGGGGTCGGCATAGCCGGTGACGGTGACAGCCTCGGTCGGATGTTGTTGCGCCCAATGCGCCGCCCCGATGATCGCCTTCTGGGCGTTGTCGTCGAGGCCCGCGGACCACTCCTGGAAATACACCACGAAACGCTGCGACGCTTCCGGCGCGCTGGCCGTGCAGGCGCCGAGGCAGAGCAGCAGCAGGACGGCAAGGCGGCGCATGACCGAATCCTTACAAGCGGTTGAGAACTGACACCCTACTGCCGACCGCAGGATGCGCCGTCAACCGCGCGTCACGCTGCCGCCGCGACGGCGTGACCGGCCGAGATGCGCCAGATCCGGTCGAGCCGTTCCACCCCGGTCAGCCGGTGCATGATGAGGATGATCGTCCGCCCGTCCGCCACCTCGTTGAGCGTGGCGAGGAAGGCCCGCTCGGTCTCGGCGTCGAGCCCGGCGCAGGGCTCGTCGAGGATCAGCACGGAGGCGGCGGACAGCAGGGCGCGCGCCAGCGCGAGCCGCCTGCCCTGGCCGCCGGAGAAGCGGGCGCCGCCCTCGCCCGACCCAGGTATCGAGCCCGTCGGGCAGCGCGCGCACCATTTCTCCGATGTGTGCCGCGTCCAGCGCCGCCCACAAGCGCCGCGTCGTCGGCGTCGGGGCGGGCGAGGCGGAGATTGGCGCGGATGGTGTCGTCGAACAGGTGCGTCGCCTGGCTGAGCCAGCCGATCCGCGCCCGCACATCGGCGGCGGCGAGGGTCGCGATGTCCACGCCGCCCAGCAGCACGCGCCCCTGTTGCGGCGCCGCCAGCTTCAGCGCCAGCGCGGCGAGCGTGGACTTGCCCGCGCCCGACGGCCCGAGGATCGCCACCCGGCTGCCCTGCGGCACGTCGAGGGTAAGGCCGGCGAACACCTCGGGCCGGTCGTCGCGCCAGCGGAAATGCACCGCCTCGAAGCGCAGCGCGGAGCCGGCGGGCATCGCCGCGGGCCGGGCGGGGTCGGGCACGGCGGCCGGCGCCTCGGCCGCCTCCAGCACGCGGCGGGCGGCGACCGACCGCGTGCCCCGCCAGCGCGCCGGCGCGCGGCAGGCCGCCCACCGCCTCGAACGACGGCGAGCACCAGGAAGGCGGCGGCCACGGCGGCGACCGGGTCGAACCCGGCGGCGATCAGCACCGCGAGGATGGCGAGCTGGCCGCACAGGAAGGCGGCGGCGCCGGCCAGCGCCATGCGGGCGGACACCTCGCGCTGGGCCGAGAGCAGAGCGCCCTCGCGCGCCTGCACCGCCGCGAGCATCCGCCCCTCGGCGCCGAACGCGCGGACCTCGCGCAGGCCGGTCAAAGCGTCGAGGGCGGCGATGCGCAACGCCGCGCTCGTGGCTGCCAGGCGCTGGCCCGCGCCGCGCGTGACCCGCATGGCAATCCAGGGCAGGCCGAACGCGGCGGCCGCGAACAGCACGCCGATCACCGCCGCCAGCACCGGGTCGCGCAGCCCGATCAGCACCACCAGCGCAGGCAGCAGCAGCACCGCGCAGGCGAGCGGCAGCAGGATGGCGACGTAGAGGCCGTCCAGCGCCTCGACGTCGGAGACCAGCCGGGCCAGCACGTCGCCCGCCCGGCGGAAACCGAGTCCGCCGGCGGAACTGCGCGACAGGCCGCGGAAGAACCACACGCGGAGCGAGGCGAGCGCGCGGAACGTGGCCTCATGGGTCCATAGACGCTCGAAGTAGCGCAGGATCACCCGCGCCGCGCCGAAGCCGCGCAGCAGCATGGGCGCCAGCAACGCCCCTGTCACCGCCGTCGCCAGCGCCGCACCGGATAGCGTCATCATGCCGACGCCCGCGACGAGGGCGGCGAGCGTGGTGACGAAGCCCAGCAGGAGCCAGCCGAGATGCACCCGCCAGAGTGCCAGGATGCGCAGCAGCGGCGCCATCACGCGGCCCCTCGGGCGGCGACGACCCGGCCGGCGGCGAGATCGAGACGGCGGCCGGCGAAGGCGTGCGCCGCCGCCGCGTGGCTCGCCAGGATCACCGTCCGGCCGATGGCGAGGCGGCGCAGGCTGTCCAGCACCTCGGCCTCGGTCGCCGGGTCGAGATGCGCGGTCGGCTCGTCGAGCAGCAGCAGCGGGGCGTTCTTGAGGAAGGCGCGGGCGATGGCGATGCGCTGCGCCTGGCCGCCCGACAGCCCATAGCCACCCTCGCCGACGGCCGTATCCAGGCCCTCCGGCAGGGTGTCGGAGAAGCGGTCCACGCGGGCGGCGCGCGCCGCCTCCTCCACCTCGGCGTCGGTCGCCTCGGGGCGGGCGAAGCGGATGTTGTCGCGGATGCTGGCGGCGAACAGCACGGGCCGCTGGCCGATCCAGGCAGTGAGGCGGGAGAGCGCCTGGGGCACCAGCTCGGACATGTCGGCGCCGTTGAGGGTGACGCGGCCGTGCTCGGGGGCGACGAAGCCGAGCAGGATCTCGATAACGCTCGATTTGCCGGCGCCAGAGGGTCCGGCGAGCACCAGCGTCTCGCCGGCCGGGACGCGAAAGGAGATGCCGTCCAGCGCCCGACCCCGCGCGGGATCCCAGGTCAGACGAACATCCTCGAATGCGACACTGACGCCCCGCGCCTCTACCGTCCGCACGGTCCGGGCGGGCGCCTGTTCGGGGATCGGCGGCAGCGCGAGCAGCGCCTCGGCCGCACCATGCGCGCGCAGCCGGTCCTGGTAGGCGGCGGAAAAACCGCGCAGCGGCGCGAAGAACTCGGGCACCAGCAGCAGCAGGAACAGGGCCCTCGTGGGGTCCGCCAAGGCGCCCGACCGCAGCGCCAGCCCGTAATGGATCGCCAGCCCGACCAGTGCGAGGGCGGCGGCGAAGTCGAGCGCCACGGAGGAAAGGAAGGCCACGCGCAGCACCCGCATGGTGCGGCGGCGCAGCTCATCGGCGGCGATCCCCAGTGCCCGCGCCTCATCCTCGGTCCGCCCGTGCACCACGATGGTGGCGATGCCGCGCACCCGGTCGAGGAAGCGCGCCTGCAGTCGGGCCATCGCCAGGAACTGCCGGCGGGACGCGGCGGCCGCACCCAGCCCGGCCAGCGCCATCGCGATGGGCACCAGCAGACCCGTGCCGACCAGCACGAATGCCGCGAACGGGTCCGCCCAGAGCGCCGCGAGCGCCACCAGCGCCGGGGCGGCGACTGCCAGGGAGGCGGCCGGCAGCCAGCGCGCGAACAATCCGTCCAGCGCCTCGACCCGATCGACCACGGTGACGGTCAGCTCGCCGGAATGGCTGCCGCGCAACTGTGACGGTCCGGCATGCAGCAGCCGGGTCAGCGCGTCGCTGCGCAGCCGCCGACGCGCCGTGGCGCCGGCGGCGAAGGCGGCGCGCTCGGACAAGATGGACAGCCCGGCGCGCCCCACGGCGAGCGCGGCAAAACCCGCCAGCAGCGCCCAGGCGATCCGGCCCTGGAACGCCCCGTACAGCGCACCAGCGGCGCAGTAGGCCTGGCCGACCGCCAACGCCGTGCCGAGCAGGTTCATCAGCAGCACCGGCCGCGACGCCGCGCGCCCCAGGCGGGACTGCTGGCGCAGCCATGCGCGCGCTTCTCGCTTCAGGGCACTCGTCCTGTCGTCGGCCATGACGGGGGATTAGGCCAGGATCGCTGGAATTGACAGAGCCGCGGTTGAACGCCGACCGCGGCATGACCCGGCCCCGCCGCCACACGCGGGCGTGTTTCCGCATTTGTCCCGATTTTTCATTCCGTCGCCGATTTTTAGGCGTGCCGGCAGGGGGTGTTTAGGAAACATTGCCCGAACCTAAACAGAATTTAACCCGTGAATCCCGCCCGCTGGTTCCGCGCCCGGAATGTCCCGGAACGTCTTCCTCTTGAGATTCAATGCATAATGTCACCACCGTTCGGGGACAGACAGGCGCCGACATAGAACCCGCCCTGCGGGCCGGCGAGCAGCAGCGCGGTTGCGGCGATCTCCTCGGCTCGCCCGAAGCGGCCGACCGGCAGCCTCGCCCGGAACGCCTCCTGCCACGCCTCGCTGTTCTGGCGCACGAGGTCGGTGTCGATCGGACCCGGCGCGATCGCGTTCACCCGCACGCCCTTGGGCGCCGCCTCCCAGGCGAGCGCGCGGGTCAGGCCGATGATCCCCGCCTTGGCCGCGCAGTACGGCACCGCGTTGGGTCCGCCCTTGAGGCCCATCTGCGAGGCGACGTTGATGATGCAGCCCCGCCCGCGTGCGACCATGCCGGGATAGACCGCCTGGGCCATGAAGAACATGCCCTTGAGGTGGACGCCGATCAGCCGATCAAATTCCTCCTCGGTGTAGTCCTCGAACGGCTTGCGGGTGTTCATGCCGGCGTTGTTGAACAGGATGTCGGGGGCGCCCAGCGTGTCCGCGGCGCGTCGGGCGAAATCCCGGGTGGCGGCCGGGTCCGCGACGTCGGCGGAGAGGTGCAGCACGCGCCGGCCGAGCGCGCGGATCGCCGTCGCCGTCGACTCGGCCTCCGCCTCGTCGTGGAAATGGCAGAACGCGATATCCGCCCCCTCCCCGGCGAAGGCCAGCGCGGTCGCCCGCCCGATCCCGCGCGATCCGCCCGTCACAAGAGCCACCTGACCTTGCAGCTGCATCGCCCCGCTCCCCCGCGTTGGTTATTCCCGCGTGTAGGCTCTTTGCCCGCGCGGCTCGATAGCTATAACCCTGCCATGCATGTCGCCCGGACCCTGCCCGACCTGATCCAGCATTGCGCCCGGCTGCGGAACGCGCGCCCGGCGCTCGCCCTGGTGCCGACGATGGGCGCGCTGCACGCCGGGCATCGCGCGCTGGTCGACGCGGCGGTCGGCACGGGGGCCGCGACCGTGGCCTCGATCTTCGTCAATCCGCTGCAATTCGCGCCGACCGAGGATCTCAGCCGCTATCCGCGCGACGAGGCCGGCGACCTCGAGACGCTCGACGCCTGCGCGTGCGATCTCGTCTGGATGCCGGACGTGGCGACGATGTACCCGCGGGATGGCGCCACCACGATCGACCCCTCCGGCCCGGCCGAGCGGTGGGAGGGCACCCATCGGCCGGGGCATTTCCGTGGCATGGCGACGGTGGTGGCGAAGCTGTTCGGCCAGGTGCGCCCGGATTTCGCGTTTTTCGGCGAAAAGGACTGGCAGCAATTGCAGGTCGTGACCCGGATGGTTGCCGACCTGCACCTGCCCGTGCGGATCGTCGGCGTGCCGACGGTGCGCGAGGCGGACGGGCTCGCCCTGTCGTCGCGCAACCGGTTCCTGACCGAGCCCGAGCGGCGGCTCGCCCCGCGGCTCAACCGGGCACTTGCCCAGGCGGCGGAGGTCATCGCGTCCGGCCGACCTGCCGCCGAGCCGCTGCGAGCCGCCCGTACCGCGCTGAGCGGCGACGGCTTCGGCGTCGATTATCTGGCGCTGGTCGACGGCCCGACGCTGGAGCCGATCGCGACGGCGCGGCCGGAGGCGCGGCTGATCGCGGCGGCTCGACTGGGCACCGTTCGGCTGCTCGACAACGTCCCCGTCGGCTGATCCCGCTCAGTCGGCGAGCGCCCGCTTGGCGACCCCGGCGAGATAGGACGCGGCGGCCGGCAGGATCGCATCGTTGAAATCGTATCCGGGATTGTGCAGCTCGTGTCCGGGACCGGCGAGACCGTTGCCGATCCACACATAGGCGCTCGGCCGCTGCTGCGAGTACCAGCCGAAATCCTCCGAGCCCATCGTCGGCGGCAGGTCGCGCCGCACCGGCAGCCCGGCGCGCGCGGCGGCCTCGGCGGCAAGGGCTGCTTCCGGCGAGGTGTTGCGCGTCACCGTCACGCCGCGCTCGATCACGACGTCGGCCGCCATGCCGAACATCGTCGCGGTGCCGGCCGACACGCGCCGGATGCCCTCCTCCAGCTGCTCCATCACCTCGGTCCTGAGCGCGCGCATGGTGCCGCGCATCACCGCCTCCTCGGGGATCTGGTTGGCGGCGCGTCCGGCCTCCATCGTGCAGATCGACAGCACGCCGCAATCCAGCGGATCGAGGCTGCGCGAGACCACGGATTGCAGCGCGACCAGCAGATGCGCCGAGGCGAGCATCGGGTCGCGCGCCAGATGCGGCAGGGCGGCGTGGCCGGCGTGGCCCCTGACGCGGATTTCCACCCGTGCCCCGCCCGCCATGACCGCGCCGTCATGCACCGCGACGGTTCCCGCTTCGAGGCCGGGCCAGTTGTGAAAGCCAAAAATGCGCTCCATCGGGAAGCGCTCGAAAAGCCCGTCGGCCAGCATCGCCAGCGCGCCGCCGGCGCCTTCCTCGGCCGGCTGGAACACGAGATGGACCGTGCCGGTCCAGCTCTCGTCGCGGGCGAGCAGCGCGGCGGCGCCGAGCAGCGACGTGGTGTGCCCGTCATGCCCGCAGGCGTGCATCACGCCGGGATTGGTCGAGGCATGGGCGAGGCCCGTGATCTCGGTGATCGGCAGCGCGTCCATGTCGGCACGCAGCCCGACGCTGCGGTTGGAGCGACCGCGGCTGATGGTCGCGACCACGCCGTGACCGCCGATCCCCGCCTCGAATGCCACGCCGAGCTCCGTCAGGCGGGCGCGGACGAACGCCGCGGTCTCTGCCTCCTGCTTCGACAGTTCGGGATGTGCGTGCAGGTGGCGGCGCCATCCGGTCAGCGTCTCGGCAAGGGCCTGGTCCATCGTGATCCTCTCGCCGGGGCCCGGCGCAACGGGAATGGCAAGCAATACTCACGCGGCCGCGCTCTCCTCCTCGGCCGCTTCGTCTCCCCCCGGCCGATCATGACGCAGCGGGATATTGACCTCATAGCGCGTTCCGTTGCCTTCCCGCACGATCAATGTCGCGCCGAGCTGGCGGGCGAAGCCGCGGATGAGCTGGATGCCGAGCCCGTCGCGCGGCCCGCTCTCACTCTCGCCCCGTCCCGCCGGGATGCCCACGCCGTCATCCTCGATGACGAGATGCGCGAAGTCCTCGTCGGCCACGAGATGGACCGCGATGTGGCCGCGCCGCCCACCCGGAAAGGCGTATTTGATGGCGTTGCTGACCGCCTCGGTGACGATCAGCGAGAGCGGCACCGCCTGGTCGCTCGACATCTGCAATTCCGGCGCGTCCACTGTCAGCCCGATCCGGTCGCCTTCCCGCTCCCCCATCGCCTGGAACAGCTGGCCGGACAGCTCCGTCAGGAAGCTGCGCATGTTGATCGTCCGCAATTCCCCGTCGGCATAGAGGTGGCGGTGCAGCGTGGCGAGGGCGCGGACCCGGTCGCGGGCCGCCTGGAACTCGGCCTTCGCCTCGGGCAGACGGATACGGCTGGCCTGCAGGTTCAGCAGGCTCGCGACGATCTGCAGGTTGTTCTTCACCCGATGGTGGATCTCCTGGATGAGCAGTTGCTGCTGCGCGGCGGCACTCCGCAGTTGTGCCTCGTGCTCGGCCAATGCCCCGGTCGCGTGGGAAAACGCATGGGAAAGGTCGACCACCTCCGTCGGCATCCCGTGCACGGAGAAATTGTCGAACCCGCCGCCGCCACGCCAGCGATTGACGGCGGCGGTCAGGCGCTTCAGCGGCTGGACCACTGCCCGGTCGGTGCCCCCACCCATGATCAGGAGTCCGACCACCAGCGTGACCGCCACCTCCAGCAGATGGCGGACCAGCGCCTCCCGTGCTTCGGCCCGTATGTGGACGGAGCGATAGGCGGCGAGCAAAGCATACCCGCCGCGCACGGGACCAATGGCGTAGGAGAAGCGTTCCCCGTTTCGCGATACGCCGTCCAGGGCCGAGACCGGCGCGGAGGAGCCCTGCACGGCGGACAAGAGCGGCGGATCGCCCGGCGCGGGCAGGCGATCCTCGGCGACGCCGCCCAGCCCATGTGGCCGCGCGGCTGGGTCCACGAGCCACAGCCCGAGATCGTCGGTTGCGGGTTGTTGGGCGATCCGCCCGGCGATCCAGTCGAGCCGGAGCGCAGCGGCGATCGTAGCATTCGAGCTCGCCGGTGCCGCCCACCGATACGAACAGCGGCAGGACCGGCGAGCTCGACCCCGGCACGGCACCAAGCCGCCCGAGTGCGGCTTGATCGGTCCGCCGTGATTGCCCGAATGCCGGGTCGGACGGCCAGTTCATGCCGGCCAGCGCGAAGCCCGGCGCGGCGGCCTGGCATTCGACGCGGCCGGCACCGTCCAGCAGGGCGAGACCGGCGAACCGGTCAGGTTCGAGGGTGACGGCGCTGGTCAGCAGGCTGCAGGCGGCATCCGGGGGCGAAGCGGCGAGCCGCGCGAGCGTGCCGATCACCTCGTCGAGGGCTGCTTCCTGGCGCGCCACGGCGCCCCGCAGGCTGGCCTCGGCGATCTCCCTGGCTCGCCCCAGCGACGCGAGATAGCTGTCGAATGCCAGCGCCACGGCCATGAACATCAGCGGGATCACGGAGAGCACAAGGAGGAGCGTCACGCGTGCCCGGACCGAGCCGAGCACCGGACCCATCGTCACCCAGCGCAAACCGGCGAGACGCTCACTTGTCGCGATCCTCCTCGATGATCTTCAGGAGCTCGGGAGGGATTGGCTCACCGGCAACGTCGTCGAACAGCTTGTGAAGTCCACGTTGCAGCCAAAGATCAAACGCCGCATCGACCTTCCGCTCCTTGGGCGGTCGAACCAGCACGGGCTTATCCTTCCGCTGCGTCATCGGGACATATTTCATCTTCGGCAAAGCCCAAACGGCGGCGGGCCGCCTCGGGGTGCCCGCCGCCGATCAATATTGGGAGTACTCCGGTCTCCGTGGCAACGACCCGGTCAGGACAGCGTGGGGCTCTGCTCATCGAGCGAGCGCTCCGCCCTGATCTGCGGGCGAGGAGCCGACCGCTCCGGACGCTCGCCGAGCAGCCACGCCTCGAGTTGCCGGCGCGCGCGGAACACGCGGCTCTTCGCCGTCCCGACCGCGCAGCCCGTGGCCTGCGCCAGGGCCTCGTAGCTCATCCCGTGGACCACGACCATGACCAGCGCCTCCCGCTGATCCGCCGGCAGCCGCGTCATCGCCTGACCAAGCTCCTTCAGCGCGAGCCGGTCCTCATGGGGCGCGTCGGTGGCGAAAGCCGAGGACGGGACGTCGTCGATGTCGGTGGTGTCCCGCCGCTTGCGGAGGTTGGAGATGAAGCGGTTGCGCAGGATGCGATGCATCCAGGCCGCGAAATTCGTGCCGGGGATGAAGCTGTCCTGGGCCGACAGCGCGTTGCACACCGCGTCCTGGACCAGATCCTCGGCGGCCGCCCGGTTGCGCGTCAACGCCAAGGCCTGCACGCGAAGCTTGGGAAGAATGCCGATAACCTGGTCGTGGAAGGCGATAGCCTCGGACATATTCGGAATGCTCCTTCAGAACCGCTCGCGCGCTGTTGCGAGATACCGGACCAATGAACGAGCCGAGCAAGTCCGTTGCATGGCCTAGCTCACGAATGCGCGAGGTGGCCAACAGCGCATTGCGGCGAGGCGCCGGGCGAAGCAACTGTACCTCTTACATGGCGTTCGGCATCCGCGACCGTTCCGTCTCCTCAAACCGTGCGGTCGATCCGACCGGTCTGACCATGATGGCAGCCGTTGCCCCCGCTAAGGCCCGTCCGGCGCCGCGGACGCCTCATCGACGATGCGGCGGAGCTGTGTGCGGGCGCGCGATACCCGCGCCTTCATCGTCCCCACCGGCACACCGCAAATCACCGCCGCTTCGTCATAGCTCAGCCCCTGCGCGCCGACCAAGACCAGCGCCTCGCGCAGCAGCGGCGGCAGGCGCCACAGCCGGCGCTGAAGGTCGCTCAGCGCCGCGCGGCTCTCGTGGTCCGCCGCATGGGGCTCATCGGGCATGACGGCTCGCTCCAACGCGGCGCGCTCCGTCCGTCGCCGGCGGGCCTGCTCGAAGAAGGCGTTGCGCAGGATCGTGAACAGCCACGATTTCAGGTTCGTGCCCGGCTGGAACTGGTCGAAGGCGGCGAGCGCCCGCACCACCGCCTCCTGCACCAGATCGTCCGCCTCCGTCCGGTCCCGCACGAGAAAGCGGGCGAAGCCGCGCAGGTCGGGCAGCAGCGCGATCATTTGCGCGCGCAGGGAGACAGAGACGGGCGGTGGCTCGGGAAATGGGATACTGTCCATTGTCGCGCAAAGAGTCTGGCCTCTGCCGGAATCGCGCAAGAGGGTCTGACCCGATGAACAATCAGCAGCACGACAAACTGATCCGCGCATCTGCCCTACGCCCGGCGGTATGCCCGGGCGCTGAGCGGCAGCCAGGCGCGCGGCGACGCGCTGGTGGCCGACAGCCTGAAGGAGATGCTGGCCGCAGGCGGGGCAACCGGCGATGCCTCGGGCCAGCTCTCTACGGACTTGTCACGCGTCGGTTCGACGGGCTCGACAAGCGGCCGGGGACCGGCGAGGTCGGGCTCACGCCGCAAGCAGCGCCAGCTCCTGCTGCTGACCTCGCTCGAGGAGATGTCCGTCGAGCAAGCCGCGCCGATCGTCGACTCGGTCTCGATCGCGCCAAGGCGGAGCTTGCCGACGCGCGCGAGCGTCTGCGAGCGCTCGGCCGCGACGGACGTGCTCATCATCGAGGACGAGCCGATCATCGCGATGGATATCGAGGAGCTGGTGCAGGGTTGCGGCCATCGCGTGGTCGGCGTCGCCGCCACCGAGCGGGACGCGGTGGACTCGCGCGCCGCACTCGCCCTGGGCTTATCCTGGCGGACATCAATCTCGGTGCCGGCGGCGACGGCGCGACGGCCGTGCCGCGCATCCTGCAGAGCCATCCGCGCCGGTGATCTTCGTGACCGCCTATCCCGAGCGGCTGCTGACCGGCGAGAGCTGGAGCCCGCCTTCGTGATCACCAAGCCGTTCGAGCCGATCACGCTGGCGATCGCCACCTACCAGGCGGTGACAGGCGGCGTGCATCTGGACTGACCCGGTTTTCGCGCCGCCGATGCCGCGTCGGCCCGGGCAACCTGAGCGGCCTGGCGCGCAAATGCCGCATTGATCGGAAACCTATGGATTGCCCGCGCGATGTTGCGGGACGGCGGCATGAACGCGCGCGGGGCGGAATTGGACATTGATCATCAGGCTGCGACGACGGACGCGCCGGCTCGGCAAGTCTCACCGCCATCAGTCCGGGCACGACGCGCGCCGCGCATCTACTATCTCAGTCCGCTCCTGGCCGGGCCGCTCGCCGGATGGCGGGCGCATCTCGAGCGCGTCGCGCGGCTTGGCTTCGATCATGTCCTGATCGCCCCGCCCTTCGCCACCGGCCCGAGCGGCGACATGTTCCTGCCGGCCGACTACGAGCGGATCAACGAGAGCCTCGAATGGGCCGGCGACGCGGACGCGGCACTCGCCGCGATCGCCTCGGATTGCGCCGCGTTCGGCCTGACGCCGCTGCTCGACGTGGTGCTCGATCAGGTCGCCGCCGGCTCGCCGCTCGCCATCGCCAATCCACATCTGTTCGGCACGCCGGACGAGCGGACCGCGCTCGATCCGCGCGGACCGGCCGGCAATTTCGAGGCCGCACGCCTGCGACCGGATGCGCTGGGCGCGCCCGAGTGGTGGGCCGAACGGCTGGGCGGCTGGCTGCGCGGCGGGATTGGCGGCTTTCGCATCGTCTCGCCCGCTGCCTTGCCCGCGCCGGCGTTGCGCCGGTTGATCGAGGGCGTGCGCCGCCAAGGCGGCGATGCGTTGCTGCTGGGCTGGACGCCGGGGGCGGACCTGAGCGCGATCGCGCAGGCCGATTTCGATTTCGTGTTTTCGTCATTGCCGTGGTGGGATTTCCGCGCCGAGTGGTTCTGGACCGAGCTCGAGGCACTGAGCCGGGTCGCCAGCGTCATCGCCGCACCCGAAGCGCCCTTTGGCCCTCGTCTCGCGACCGCCTGTCACGACCCGGCGACGCTGCGCCCCAGCTATGATCGGAACCTGTCCTTCGCCGCCACTCTCGCCCCCGGCTGGATGATGCCGATGGGCTTCGAGTTCGCCGCCGCGCGGCGCATGGACCCGGCGTGCGACGCTGCCGAGGATTTCGCACGGCTGCAACACGAGGCGCCGTTCGACCTCTCGGAGAGCATCGCCGCGGCGAACCGTGCGCGCGACGCCGAGCCGACACTCGCCTCGCCGGGGCCGCCAGTGATGCTGGCGGGTGCGGGTTCCGCCTGCGTCGCGCTGTTGCGAGGCGCGACGCGCCATCCGCACAAATCCGATCGCGCGTCGCTTATCCTCGCCAACGCCGACCCATCGCATCGCCACGGCTGCGCCGCCTCCACGCTGGTCGAGGCGGCGGGCGGGGCGTTCGCGCGATTCGAGGCCGTGCTGCCAACCGCCGGCACGTGTCTTGCGCCCGGCGATACGGTGATGCTCGAACCCGGCGAGGTGGCACTCTATCGTGCGGTCTCACCGCCCCGAGCGTGACCGATCGGCCGCCGCTGCGCCAGACTGCCGAGGTCGCGTGCAAGGCACCACGCATCGCCATCGAGACGATCTCGCCCAGCGTCGATGACGGGATTTTTCCCGCCAAGCGCATCGCCGGTGAAACCGTCACGGTGGAAGCCGACGTGATCGCCGACGGGCATGACGTCCTGGGCGTCGCCCTCCTCTGGCGCGGCGCCCACGAGGAAAACTGGCGCGAGGCGCGGATGCACTTGCTCGGCAACGATCGCTGGCAGGCGCGTTTTCCGCTGGCCGAGATCGGCACCTACCTGTTCACCGTGGAAGCCTGGCGCGACGCGTTCGGCAGCTTTCGCGACGAGTTGGGGAAAAAGTATTCCGCCGGGGTGAACACCCGCCTTGAAGTCCAGGAGGGCATCGCACTCGTCGCGGAGACCGCCGGCCCGGCGTCGAATGACGCGCTGCGCGGATTGTTGGCGCGGCTGCAGCGGTCGGCGGATGATGAGCGGCGCGCGCTGCTGCTCTCCCCCGAGGTCGCGGCGCTGATGGCGGCGGCCGATCCGCGTCCCTTCCGGGTGCGCGCCGAGCCGGCGCTGCGGATCGAGGCGGAGCGCACCGCGGCGCGATTCGCCAGCTGGTACGAGATCTTTCCCCGCTCGATGAGCGATGACCCGCACCGGCACGGCACTTTCGCCGACGTGATCCGCCATCTGCCGCGTATCCGCGACATGGGATTTGACGTGCTGTATTTCCCGCCGATCCATCCGATCGGCCGCACCAACCGCAAGGGCCGCAACAACAGCCTGCAACCGGCCAGCGACGATCCCGGCAGCCCCTACGCGATCGGCGGCGCCGAGGGCGGGCACGACGCGATCCACCCCGAGCTCGGCACGCTCGAAGAATTCCGCCGTCTGCGCGACGCCGCCGAGCGGGAGGGGATGGAACTGGCGCTCGATTTCGCCATCCAGTGCTCGCCCGACCATCCCTGGCTGCGCGAGCACAAGGACTGGTTCGACTGGCGCCCGGACGGCTCGCTGCGCTACGCGGAGAACCCGCCGAAGAAATACGAGGACATCGTCAACGTCGATTTCTACGCGCCGGGCGCGGTGCCCGATTTGTGGATCGCGCTGTGCGACGTGGTGCTGTTCTGGGCCGGCGAGGGCGTGCGGCTGTTCCGCGTCGACAACCCGCACACCAAGCCCTTGCCCTTCTGGCAATGGATGATCGCCGAGGTGCGCGCGCGCTACCCGGACGCGATCTTCCTGGCCGAGGCGTTCACGCGGCCGAAGGTGATGTATCGGCTGGCCAAGGTCGGGTTCTCGCAGTCCTACACCTACTTCACCTGGCGCAACACCAAGCGCGAGCTGACCGAGTATTTCGAGGAGCTGAGCACGACGGCGCCGAAGGAGTTCTTCCGCCCGCATCTGTTCGTCAACACGCCGGACATCAACCCGCTGTTCCTGCAAGGCTCCGGCCGCCCCGGCTTCCTGATCCGCGCGGCGCTGGCGACGACGCTGTCCGGGCTGTGGGGCATGTACAACGGCTTCGAATTGTGCGAGGCGCGGCCGCTGCCCGGACGCGAGGAATACGCCGACTCCGAAAAATACCAGATCCGCGCGTGGGACTGGGATCGCCCCGGCAACATCGTCGCCGAGATCACCCGGCTGAACCGCATCCGGCAAACCAATCCGGCGCTGCAGACGCATCTCAACGTCACGTTCCACAATGCCTTCAACGATGCGATCCTGTACTACGAAAAAGCAACGCCGGATCGCTCCAACGTCCTGCTCGTCGCGGTCAGCCTCGATCCGCACAACGCGCAGGAGGCCGATTTCGAGGCGCCGCTGTGGGATTGGGGGCTGTCGGACAATGCCGCATTGGAGGTCGAGGATCTGGTGAGGGGAACAGGCGCCATCTGGACCGGCAAGCGCCAGCACGTCAGGCTCGACCCCGCCATGCCGTACGCGATCTGGCGCGCGCGGCCCGCGGGATGACGCACGGAATGAACAAGACGCCGCACCTGCCGCCGATCGAGGATCCGCTCTGGTACAAGGACGCGGTGATCTATCAGCTCCACATGAAGTCGTTCTTCGACGCCAACAACGACGGCGTCGGCGACTTCAAGGGGCTGCTGCAGAAGCTCGACTACATCGCCGAATTGGGCGTGACGGCGATCTGGCTGCTGCCGTTCTATCCCTCGCCGCGGCGCGACGACGGCTACGACATCGCGGACTATCGCGGGGTGCATCCCGAATACGGCACGCTTGGGCGACGTGCGACGGTTCATCCACGAGGCGCATGCGCGTGGGCTGCGGGTCATCACCGAACTGGTGATCAACCACACCTCGGACCGGCATCCCTGGTTCCAGCGCGCGCGCGAGGCCAAGCCCGGCACGCAGGCGCGGGATTTCTACGTCTGGTCCGACAACGACCAGAAATACGCCGGCACGCGCATCATCTTCATCGACACGGAAAAATCCAACTGGACATGGGATGCCACGGCGGGCGCGTATTTCTGGCACCGCTTCTATTCGCACCAACCCGACCTCAATTTCGACAACCCTCGGGTGCTGCAGGAAGTGCTGTCCGTGATGCGCTTCTGGCTCGACCTAGGCGTGGACGGGTTGCGGCTCGACGCGGTGCCGTACCTCGTCGAGCGGGAAGGCACCAACAACGAGAACCTGCCGGAGACGCACGCCGTCCTGAAGCGGATCCGCGCCGAGCTCGACGCCTACGCGCCGGGGCGGATGCTGCTCGCCGAGGCGAACCAGTGGCCGGAGGACGCGCAGCAATATTTCGGCGACGGCGACGAATGCCACATGTCGTTCCACTTCCCGCTGATGCCGCGCATGTACATGGCGATCGCGCGGGAGGACCGCTTCCCGATCACCGACATCATGCGCCAGACGCCGGAAATCCCGGCGAATTGCCAATGGGCGATCTTCCTGCGCAACCATGACGAGCTGACGCTCGAGATGGTCACGGACAACGAGCGCGACTATCTGTGGGAAACCTATGCCGCCGACCGCCGCGCGCGGATCAATCTCGGCATCCGCCGCCGCCTGGCACCGCTGTTGCAGCGCGACCGGCGGCGCATCGAGCTGATGAACGGCCTCTTGCTGTCGATGCCCGGCACGCCGGTGATCTACTACGGCGACGAGATCGGCATGGGCGACAACATCCATCTCGGCGATCGCGACGGGGTGCGCACGCCGATGCAGTGGTCGCCCGACCGCAACGGCGGCTTCTCCCGCGCCGATCCGGCGAGCCTCGTGCTGCCGCCGATCATGGACCCGATCTACGGCTATGAGGCGGTGAACGTCGAGGCGCAGGCGTCGGACCAGCATTCGCTGCTGAACTGGACACGCCGGATGCTGGCGGTGCGTAGCCGGAACATGGCATTCGGCCGGGGCACGTTGCGTTTCCTCTATCCGGGCAATCGCAAGGTGCTGGCCTTCCTGCGGGAGCACCGCCACGAGGACGGCAGCGACGAGACCATCCTGTGCGTGAGCAACCTGTCGCGCGCCGCACAGGCGGTCGAGCTCGACCTGTCCGCGTTCAGCGGCCGCGTGCCGGTGGACATCGTCGGCGGCTCGGCGTTCCCGCCGGTCGGGCAGCTCACCTATCTGCTGACGTTACCGCCCTACGGTTTCTTCTGGTTCCTGCTGGCGGCCGAGGCACAGCTTCCGGCCTGGCACGTTCCGGCACCCGAACCGCTGCCGGAGTACGCCACCTTGGTCGTCCGCCACCACCTCGAAGAGCTGCTCTCCGGGCCGAGCCGCACCTTGCTGGAGCGCGAGATCCTGCCTGCGTACCTGCCCAAGCGCCGCTGGTTCGCCTCGAAGGGCGAGAAGCTGCGCGCGGTCCGCATCGCCTATGCGGTCCGGCTGCCGGGGTCGGAGGACGCCGTGATGCTGACCGAGATCGAGGTCGAGCTGGAGGGCCGCACCGAGCGCTACGCGCTGCCGCTGGGGGCGGCGCGCGAGGAGGCGCCGGGGCCGCTGGTGCAGCAGCTCGCGCTCTCGCGGCTGCGCCGCGGCCGTGACGTGGGCTATCTGACGGATGCCTTCGCGCTCGACTCGCTGCCGCATAGCGTGGTCACGGGGCTTCGCCAGGGGCTGCGGCTCACGGTTCCCGACGGCGAGATCCGGTTCGTGCCGACGTCCCGGATGAGCGAACTCGAACTCGCCGCGGACGCCGAGATCCGCCGGCTATCGGCCGAGCAGTCCAACAGCTCGCTGGTGATCGGCGACACGCTGGTCATGAAGATCGTGCGGCGGGTCGCGGCCGGCGTGCATCCCGAAGGCGAGATGACGCGCTACCTGACCGAGCAGGGCTACGCCAACAGCGCCCCGCTGTTCGGCGAGTTGGTGCGCGTCGACACCGACGGCACGCCCCATACGTTCGGCCTGGTGCAGGGCTTCGTGCGCAACCAGGGCGACGGCTGGGGATGGACGCTCGATTTCCTGGCGCGCGAGGCGGAGGAGCTGGCCGTGACCGGCGAGGAGCGGCCGACCGCGGCCGACGCCTTCCAGTCCTACACCGCCTTCGCGAGCGCGGTCGGGCGGCGGCTCGGCGAGCTGCACGAGGTGTTGTCGCGGCCGACCGACGACCCGGATTTCGCGCCTGAGCAGGTGGACGACACCATCCTCGACGCCTGGGCGGACGGCGCGATCGAGCAGATCGACGGCGCGCTCGTGCTGCTCCGCGCCGTGCGCGAATGGCCCGACGAGACCACCGGCGTGCTCGCCAACGAGCTGCTGGACCATGAGCAGGAGCTGAAGCGGACGGTGCGGCACCTGGCGCGCGAAGGCGGCGGCGCAACCCGGACACGCGTGCACGGCGACTTCCATCTCGGCCAGGTGCTCGTGGTCAAGGGCGACGCCTTCATCATCGACTTCGAGGGCGAGCCGGCGCGGCCGATGGCGCAGCGCCGGATGAAGGGTTCGCCGATGCGCGACGTCGCGGGATTGCTGCGCTCGTTCGACTACGCCGCAGCTGCGGCGGCGCCGGGCCGCACGGCGGCATCGGCGCAGACGTCGGAGCGTCGCGGCGCGCTGATCGAACGTTTCCGCGAGGAGGCCAGCGCCACGTTCCTCGACAGCTATCGCGCCGTGCTCGCGGCGGCGCCGCATCCCTGGGTGCCGCACGAGGCCGAGCAGGCGCTGCTCGATCTGTTCCTCATCGAAAAGGCCGCGTACGAGATCCGCTACGAGGCGGCGAACCGCCCGACCTGGCTCGGCATCCCGCTGCAAGGGCTGCATCGGATCGTCGAACGGGTCGTCGCCCGCTCGGAGACCGCGCCGGCATGAGCCAGTACCTGCCCGATCCCGCGACGATAGAGGCGCTGGTCCAGGCGCGGCACGGCGACCCGTTCGCCGTGCTGGGTCCGCATCCGGTGCCGGACGGGATCGCCATCCGCAGCTTCCAGCCCGACGCGCGGACCGTCAGCGTGGCGGATCGCGCGACCGGCGTGCCGTTCGGCAATCTCGAACGCATCCATCCGGCCGGGTTGTTCGCCGGCGTCCTGCACACCGGCGGCGCGCCCTACGTGCTGCGCATCGACACCGGCGAGGCGGCGCGGGAGACCGAGGATCCCTATTCGTTCCCGCTCCTGCTCGGCGACATCGACCTGCATCTGCTGGGCGAGGGCCGGCACCACGATCTCGGCCGCTGTCTCGGCGCGCATCCGATGACGGTGGACGGCGTGCGCGGCGTGCGTTTCGCGGTATGGGCGCCGAACGCCCAGCGCGTCTCCGTGGTCGGCGACTTCAACGCGTGGGACGGCCGCCGCCATCCGATGCGGCTGCGGCACGGCGGCGGCGTGTGGGAACTGTTCATCCCGCGCCTGCTGCCCGGCACGCTCTACAAATACGAGATGCTCGGCCCCGACGGCGCGCTTTTGCCGCTGAAAGCCGATCCGGTGGCGTGGGCCGCCGAGGTGCCGCCGGCGACCAGCTCGGTGATCGCCGACACCGCACCGCATCGCTGGAACGACGCGGCCTGGATGAGCGCGCAGCGCGGCAGGCAGGCGCCGCGCGCGCCGATCTCGATCTACGAGGTGCACGCGGCCTCCTGGCTGCCGGGCGGATTGCCGGGCAATCGTCCGGGTTGGGACATGCTCTCGGAGCGGCTGGTTCCCTACGTCGCGCGCATGGGCTTCACGCATGTCGAGCTGTTGCCGATCATGGAGCATCCGTTCGGCGGCTCCTGGGGCTACCAGCCGCTCGGCCAGTTCGCCCCCGTCGCGCGGCTCGGGCCGCCGGAGGCGTTCGCCCGCTTCGTCGATCGCTGCCACCGCGCCGGCGTCGGCGTGATCCTCGACTGGGTGCCGGCGCATTTCCCGACCGATGTGTACGGCCTCGCGCGCTTCGACGGCACGCCGCTCTACGAGCACGCCGACCTGCGCGAGGGATTCCATCCCGAGTGGAACACGCTGATCTACAATCACGGCCGCAACGAGGTGCGCGGCTTCCTGATCGGCAGCGCGCTGCACTGGCTGGAGCACTATCACGCCGACGGGCTGCGGGTGGATGCGGTCGCCTCGATGCTGTACCGCGACTACAGCCGCAAGGCCGGCGAGTGGATCCCGAACAAGTACGGCGGGCGGGAGAACCTCGAAGCGGTCTCTTTCCTCCAGGAACTCAGCCGCGCCATCGCCGAGCGTTGTCCGGGTGCCGTGCTCATCGCCGAGGAATCAACCGCGTGGCCCGGCGTGACGCGCCCGGCCGACGACGGCGGGCTCGGCTTCTCGTACAAATGGAACATGGGGTGGATGCACGACACGCTCCACTACATGGAGGAAAATCCGATCAACCGGCGCTGGCACCACGATCAGATGACGTTCGGGCTGGTGTACGCGTTCTCGGAAAAGTTCGTCATGCCGCTGTCGCACGACGAGGTGGTGTACGGAAAGGGCTCGCTGATCCGCAAGATGCCGGGCGACGAGTGGCAGCGCTTCGCCAATCTGCGCGCCTATCTCGGCTTCATGTGGACGATGCCGGGCAAGAAGCTGCTGTTCATGGGCGGCGAGTTCGCTCAGGACCGCGAGTGGAACCACGATACCGGGCTCGACTGGCACCTGCTGGATGATCCGCGCCACGCGGGGATGCAGAAGCTGGTGCGCGACCTCAACGGCGCGTACCGCGAGATCGGCGCGCTGCACGCACGCGACGCCGAGCCGGAGGGCTTCCGCTGGCTCGTCGTCGACGACCGCGACCAGAGCGTGTTCGCCTGGCTGCGCTTCGGCGAGCCCGACGACCCGCCCGCGCTCGTGGTGAGCAATTTCACGCCGGTTCCTCGCGACGTCTACCGGGTCGGCGTGCCGCGCGGCGGATCGTGGCGCGAGGTCATCAACACTGACGCCGGCGTCTATGGCGGCGCCAACCTGGGCAATGGTGGCGCGGTGCGCGCCGAGGACATTGCCTCGCACGGCCAGTCCGCCTCCGTGCTGCTCACCATCCCGCCCTTGGCAACCCTGGTGCTGGTCGCCTCCTGACCGGCGGACACGCGAGACATGATGCATTTCGTCCACGAGCTGCCCTTCGGTGCCCAGCCGAACGGCGACGGCACCACGCGCTTCCGGCTCTGGGCACCGACCGTCGATCGGGTCGCGCTGGAGATCGAGGGGCAGGGCGCGATCGCGATGGAGCCGGAGAAGGAGGGCTGGCTCGCCGCGCAGGCACCGTGCGGCCCCGGCGCGCGCTACCGCTTCCGGCTGCCGGACGGGCTCGCGGTGCCGGACCCGGCCTCGCGCCAGCAGGCGGGCGACGTGCACGACATGAGCGTGGTGGTCGATCCGGCGGCCTATGTGTGGCGCAATGCCTGGCTCGGCCGGCCGTGGCACGAGGCGGTGGTCTACGAGCTGCACCCCGGCGCGATGGGCGGGTTCGACGGCATCCGCTCCCGCCTCGCGGCGCTGAAGGAGCTCGGCGTCACGGCCATCGAGCTGATGCCGATCGCGGATTTTCCGGGTCGGCACAACTGGGGCTATGACGGGGTGCTGCCCTACGCGCCCGACGCGGCGTACGGCACGCCCGAGGCGCTGAAGGCGCTGATCGACGCGGCGCACGGGATGGACCTCATGGTCCTCCTCGACGTGGTGTACAACCATTTCGGCCCCGACGGGAATTATCTGCACGCCTATGCGGGAAGCTTCTTCCGCGACGACATCGCAACCCCCTGGGGTGCGGCGATCGACTTCCGCCGACGGGAGGTGCGCGACTTCTTCATCCAGAACGCACTCTATTGGCTAATGGAATACCGCTTCGACGGGCTGCGCTTCGATGCGGTGCACGCGATTTCCGAGCCGGATTTCCTCGACGAGATGGCCGCCACGATCCGCCGCACGGTCGAGCCCGGCCGGCACGTCCACCTGGTCCTCGAGCACGAGGGCAACAAGGCGAGCCACCTCGCGCCCGGCCTGTTCGACGCGCAGTGGTGCGACGACTGGCACCATTGCCTGCACGTGATGCTGACCGGCGAGCACGAAGGCTATTACGAGGATTTCCAGGACGCGGCCCGGCTGCTGGCGCGCTGCATGGCGGAGGGGTTTGCCTACCAGGGCGAGGTGTCGCCGCATTCCGGCAAGCCACGCGGCGAGGCCAGCGCCGGCCTGCCCACGACCGCCTTCGTGATCTGCCTGCAAAACCACGATCAGATCGGCAACCGGGCGCTCGGCGAGCGGCTGTGGCAGCTCGCCGACCCCGAGGCGCTGCGCGCCGCGACGGCGCTCCTGCTGTTGAGCCCGTCCATCCCGATGCTGTTCATGGGCGAGGAATGGGGCACCCGGACCCCGTTCCTGTTCTTTACCGATCACAATGCCGATCTCGCCCGACTGGTGCGCGAGGGACGGCGCAAGGAATTTGCCCGGTTTGCCGCCTTCGCCGATCCGGGCCGGCGCGAGACAATCCCCGATCCCAACGCCGTCGAGACCTTCGCCGTGTCGGTGCCCGATCCGCTGGAGGCCGAGCAGCCGGACAGGGCGCGCATCCTGCGGCTGCATGGCGAGCTGCTGGCGCTGCGTCATCGCTTCATCGTGCCGGGCATCCCCGGCTGCGTCAGCGAGGGCGCGGAGGTGATCGGACCGAAGGCCGTGGTGGGGCGCTGGCGGCTGGGCAACGGGGCGTTGCTTACCCTGGCGATCAATCTCGGCGACGCGCCGGTGCCGATCGGGCCGCTCGTCGGCGAGATGCTGTACGGCACGGAGGAGAAGATGACGCGGGTGGTGCCGGACGGCGCGCTGCCCGCGGGCAGCACGGTCGCCTATCTCGCCGAAGCGCGGCCATGAGCGACGCGGAGCTTCTGGCGCTCGCCGAGCAGGCCGGGGTGGCGCCGCGCTGGCGCGACGCGTTCGGCCGCACGCACGACGTCACCCCCGACACGCTGCGCGCGGTGCTGCGGGCACTCGACCTGCCGGCCGGGAGCGAGGCCGAGATCCGGGACAGCCGCGCGGCTCTGGACGAGCAAGGCCGAACCGGGTCGCTGCCGCCCCTGGTGACGGCGGAGGTCGGGCAGGAGATCCGGCTGCCGGCGCG
This sequence comes from uncultured Alphaproteobacteria bacterium, assembly GCA_963799825.1. Classification (GTDB taxonomy): domain Bacteria; phylum Pseudomonadota; class Alphaproteobacteria; order Acetobacterales; family Acetobacteraceae; genus JAFKFI01. The sequence continues at coordinate 577,983 of CAWCYL010000001.1, read as the reverse complement.
CGCCGGTCGCTTCCGCATCACGCTGGAAGACGGCGGCGGCTACGAGGGACAAGCGGAGGCAGACGCGGAGGGGCGCGCGGTCCTCGGTGCCGTCGCGGCACCGGGCTATCATCGGCTGGAACTCGGCGACGTCGCGGCGACGCTGGCCGTCTCGCCGGGATCTTGCGTGGGGGTCGCCGAGCTGTGCGGCGCCGCCGCCCGACCGTGGGGCCTCGCGGTGCAGCTCTATGGATTGCGCCGCGCGGGCGATGGCGGGATCGGCGACTTCGGGGCATTGCGCGATTTCGTGCGCTCGGCGGCCCGTCACGGCGCGGCGGCTGTCGCGATCAGCCCGGTGCACGCGCAATTCTCCGCCGACCCGGATCGGTTCAGTCCCTACGCGCCCTCCAGCCGCGTCATGCTCAACGTGTTGCACGCCGCCCTGCCGGATGAGAGCGACGCCGAGCGGGCGCGGCTCGAGGCGCTGGCCTTGATCGACTGGCCGGCGGCGGCGCGCTACCGCCTGCCCCGCCTGCGCCGCCTCTACGATCAGCAGCGGGATCGTCCGGCGCTGGAGGCATATCGGCGCGAGCACGGCGACGTGCTGGAGACCCATGCGCGCTTCGAGGCGCTGCACGCGCATTTCTTCGGAGCGGAACCGGACCGCTGGTGGAACTGGCGCGACTGGCCCGACGGATTTCGTGACCCAGGGAGCCACGCGGTGGCGGAGTTCGCCCAGGGCCACGCCGCCGAGATCGGCTTCCACGCCTGGCTGCAGTACCGCGCCGATCAAGGACTGGCCGAGGCGCAGGCGGTGGCGAGGCAGGCGGGAATGCCGATCGGGCTCATTTCCGACCTGGCGGTGGGCACCGATTCCGGCGGCAGCCACGTCTGGAGCCGGCAGGACGAGACGCTGATCGGGCTCACCGTCGGCGCGCCGCCGGACCTGCTGAGCCCTGGCGGACAGGATTGGGGGCTCGTCGCCTTCTCGCCGCACGGACTGCGTCAGCACGGCTATGCGGCATTCATCGAGATGATGCGAGCGGCGCTGCGCCATGCGGGCGGCGTGCGGATCGACCATGCGATGGGGCTCAACCGGCTCTGGGTGCTGCCGGAGGGTGCCGGCGGCCGGGAGGGCGCCTATCTACGCTTCCCCGAGCAGGATCTGCTGCGGCTGGTCGCGCTGGAATCCCGGCGGCACCGGGCGGTGGTGCTGGGCGAGGATCTTGGCACCGTGCCGGAGGGCTTCTCGGAGCGGCTGCGCGAGGCTGGGATCATGGGAATGCGCGTCCTGTGGTTCGAGCGCGACAAGGATCGTTTCACGCCGCCCGCCGAGTGGACGCCGGGCGCCGTCGCGATGAGCAGCACGCACGACCTGTCCACCGTCGCCGGCTGGTGGCGCGGGCGCGATCTCGACTGGCGCGCCAGCCTGGACTTGATGCGCGACGAGAAGGAGGAACGCGCGGGACGCGACCTCGATCGCGCGACGCTTTGGCAGGCGTTCCGCGACAGCGGCGCGTCCGAGGGCGAGCCACCGCCGCCGGACAAGCCGGCGGGAGCGGTGGACGCGGCCGTGCGGCATGTCGGGCGCGCCGCCTGCGACCTCGTGCTGCTCCCGATCGAGGACGCACTCGGGCTGGAGGAGCAGCCGAACCTGCCCGGAACGCTGCATGAGCACCCGAACTGGCAACGCCGCCTACCCGCTTCCGCCGACCGCGTGCTCGACGATCCGGCCTGCGCCGCGCGGCTCGACAGCCTGGGCCGGTCGCGCGGATGACCGGGATCCGCGCCACCGCGCGCCTGCAGTTCCACAAGGGGTTTCCGCTCGACGAGGCGGTCCGGCTGGTGCCCTATCTCAGCCGGCTCGGGGCCAGCCACATCTACGCCTCGCCCCTGCTGACCTCCCGCCCCGGCTCGACGCACGGCTACGACATCGTCGATCACCACGCGATCAACCCCGAACTCGGCGGCGAGCCCGCGCTGCGGCGGCTGGTCGAGGCGCTGCGAGCGCACCGCATGGGGCTGATCCTCGACATCGTGCCCAACCACATGGGGGTCGGCGGCGCCGACAATGCCTGGTGGCTCGACGTGCTCGAATGGGGCCGCGCCAGCCCCTACGCCGAGTATTTCGACATCGACTGGGAGCCGCCGGACGCCTGGCTGCGCGGCAAGCTGCTCGCCCCGTTCCTCGGCGCGGGCTACGGCGAGGTGCTGGCCGCCGGCGATCTTGTACTGAAATTCGATCCCGAGGACGGGCGGCTATTCGTCTCGGCCTATGACGCGCACCGCTTCCCGATCGACCCGCGCCAGTACGCCGGCGTCCTGCGGGACGCCGGCTTGGCCGAGCTGGCACAACGATTTTCCGCCATCGGTCCAGGGTCCGGCGGGCGCGAGGGGATGCGCCGCCGCGCCCAGGAAGCGCGCGCGGCGCTGCGCGACCTCGCCCGCACGCGGCCGCAGACGATGGCGGCCCTGTTGTCTGGCTATGCGCCAGACCGCGAGGAGAATCGCCAACGGCTGCACCGGCTCCTTGAACGGCAGAATTATCGGCTGGCCTGGTGGCGCGCCGCGTCGGACGAGATCAACTGGCGGCGATTCTTCGATATCAATGGCTTGGCCGGCGTCCGTGTCGAATTGCCGCAGGTGTTCGACGATACCCACGCCTACGTGCTGCGACTCTATGCCGAGGGGCTGATCGACGGCCTGCGGGTCGATCATGTCGACGGCCTGGCCGAGCCGCGCGCCTATTGCCGCAAGCTGCGCCGCCGGCTGGAGACCGCCGCCGCGCTCCGCCCGCGCGACCTGCCGCCCGATCCGGCGATCCTCTGGGTGGAGAAGATCCTGGCGCCGCACGAGCGGATGCCGACCGACTGGCTGACGGACGGCACCACCGGCTACGATTTCATGAACGACGCCAGCGCGGTCCTGCATGATCCGGCCGGCGAGGAAAAGCTGACCGCCCTTTGGACCACGCTCACCGGCCGCCCCGCCGCGTTCCTCGACGAGGCCCGGCCGGCACGGCGGCAGATCGTGCGCGAGAGCCTGTTCAGCGAGCTCTACAACACCGCCGCCGCCCTGCATCGGGTCGCGCGGCGCGATCTCGCGACACGGGATTTTACCCTTACCGCCATGCGCCGCGCCCTTGAGGACCTGCTGGTCCACTTCCCCGTCTACCGGATCTATGCCGGCTTGGCGGGCATCTCCGAAGTCGATGCCCGCGTGCTTGCCTGGGCGATGGCGGGGGCGCGGCGCACGGTGCGCACGGCGGACCGCCCGCTGCTGGAGCTGATCGGCGACCTGCTGAGCGGTGCCGGGATGCGCGAGGTGCCGGCGGGCAATCGGCGCCAGGAGCGATTGCGCGCGATGGTCCGCTTCCAGCAGTTGTCGGCGCCCACGGCGGCGAAATCCGTCGAGGACACCGCGTTCTACCGCTACGGCCGCCTGCTCTCGCGCAACGAGGTCGGCTCCGAGCCCTCGCAATTCGCCATCTCCCCCGACGCGTTCCATTCCACCAACGCCGATCGCCGGCGGCGCTTCCCGCGCGCCCTGCTCGCCACCGCGACGCACGACCACAAGCGCGGCGAGGACACGCGGGCCCGGCTTGCCGTGCTGAGCGAGATCCCTGAGGAGTGGGAGGCCGCCCTCGCCCGCTGGATGCGCCTCAACGCGCCGCTGCGTCGCGAGGTGGACGGCATCGTCGCCCCAGACCCGGCCGACGAGGTGATGCTGTACCAAACCCTGGTCGCCGCCTGGCCGCTCGACCTCGCGCCCGACGACCGCGACGGGGTGGCGGCATTCCGTGACCGCGTCGCCGGGTGGCAGGAGAAATCGTTGCGCGAGGCCAAGCGCCGGTCGGAATGGGCGGCGCCGAATGTCGCATATGAAACGGCTTGCCGGGAGTTCCTCGACCAGCTTCTCGACCCCGAGCGCGCCGCCCGCATGGCGCAGGACATCGCCGCCTTCGCCGCGCGGATCGCACCCGCGGGTGCGCTGAACGGGCTGGCACAGGCCGTCCTGCGCCTGACCAGTCCGGGCATCCCCGACCTGTATCAGGGTACCGAGTTCTGGGATTTCTCACTGGTCGATCCCGACAATCGCCGGCCGGTCGATTACGCGGTGCGGGAGCAGGCGCTGGCCGCCGGCGCCACTCCGGCTGAACTGGTCACGCATTGGCGCGACGGGCGGGTGAAGCAGGCGATCATCGCCCTGACGCTCGCCTATCGGCGCCGCGCGGCGGGACTGTTCGCCAATGGAAGTTACACGAAGCTCCGCCTGGACGGAAAGTTGGCAGATCACGCAGTTGCGTTCGCCCGTGTGCATGAAGGTCGAGCTATGGTCACAATTGTCTCTCGCCTCGCGGCGAGGCTCGACGGGCTGATCGAAGCACCGCTCGTTACCCGTTCCGGTTGGCAGGGAACCGCAATCATTCTACCGCGTAACCTCGTAGGACGGCGTATTTCGGACATTCTGGGCGGGCCGGATTTCGCGGGGAATTCGGGACGCTTGCTGCTTGCTGACCTTTTGGCGAAGCTCCCCGTTGCGCTATTGGAGGTGCAATGAACCGGCTGGTCGTCGTCTCGAACCGGGTTCCCGCACCTTCCGCGCCAGGCAGCCAGGCAGGCGGCCTTGCCGTCGCGCTCGATGGGCTGATGGCCAAACGGGGCGGTGTGTGGTTCGGCTGGAGCGGGCGGGTGTCGGCGAACGCCGCCGGCGCCCCGGCGGTCATCGCGCAGGTGGACAAGGTCTCGTTCGCCACGGTCGATCTCACGCAAGAGGAGCACGACCGCTACTACAGCAACTTCTCCAACGGGCTGCTCTGGCCGTTGCTGCACACCATGCCGGAGCTGATGGCGTTCGACCGGCGCGATGCGCAGGCCTATCGCGAGGTCAACCAGCGGATGGCCGACGCGCTGCATCCCCTGCTGCGGCCGGACGACCTGATCTGGGTGCACGATTATCACCTGATGTCGATGCCGGCGATGCTCCGCGCGCGCGGCGTTCGCAGCCCGATCGGTTTTTTCCTCCATGTCCCGTTCCCCGGCACCGACCTGCTGGCCAACGTCCCGGACGCCGCCTCCCTCATCCGCGACCTGCTGGCGGCCGATCTGGTGGGGTTCCAGACCGAGGGCGACGTCGAGAATTTCGCCGCCGCGGCGCAGTCCCTGGCGGGCGCGCTCGCCTACGCGGACGGGTGGCTGCAGGTGCCGGGGCGACGGGTCCGCCTCGGCGTGTTCCCGGTGGAGATCGAGCCCAACGAGTTCGCCACGACCGCGGCGGAGGCATGGCGGGCAATGCCGACCGAGAGATTGCGGCGCAGTCTGCACGGGCAGCGCCTGATCCTCGGGGTCGATCGGCTCGACCCCACCAAGGGCCTGCTGCAGCGGCTCGCCAGCTATCGGCGGCTGCTTGAGACCAGGCCGGAATGGTGCCGGCACATCACGCTGCTGCAGATCGCCGCCGTCTCGCGCAAGGAGGTGATGCCGTATCGCGCTCTGCGCACCGCGCTCGATCGCGACGCGGGCAGCATCAACAGCGAGTTCGGCGACCCGGACTGGACGCCGCTGCGCATCGTCGCCCGCGCCGGTGCCCGCAGCACGATGGCCGGCTACATGCGGGAGGCGCGCGTCGGCGTGGTCACGCCGCTGCGCGACGGCATGAACCTCGTCGCCAAGGAATACGTCGCCGCGCAGGATCCGCAGAACCCCGGCGTCCTGGTGCTGTCCCGTTTCGCCGGAGCCGCGCGCCAGCTCGACGCAGCCCTGTTGGTCAACCCGCACGACCCGGACGACATGGCCGACGCGCTCGACGCCGCGCTCCGGATGCACGCCGCCGAACGGCAGGAACGCTGGCAGGCGCTGTGGCGCTCGATCGAGCACGCCTCGCCGCTCGGCTGGGGCCGCTCGTTCCTCGCCGCGCTGCTGCGCACCGTGCTGGTTGCCGACCAGCCGGCGGCCCGGCCGCGGTTGCGGGCCGAGCGTACCGCGGAAGGCATCAGCATGGTCCGCCGCACGCCCCTCGACCCCGCCCGAAGCCAGCCGCCCTTGCCCGCCTCGCCGACGCCCCGCCAGATCAACTGAGCCCCTTCACCCGACCTTCACCAGCAGCTTGCCGAAATTCTGTCCCGACAGGATGCCGGCAAGGGCGGCCGGAGCGTTCTCCAGGCCATCATAGATGTCCTCGCGGTACCGCAGGCTGCCGTCCGTCACCCAGGGCCGCGCCAGCGCCCGCCATTCCGCGATGCGCTCGGGCTTGTCGCTGACGATCAGCCCCTCGATCCGCACCCGCTTGCCCACGACGAAGCCGAGATTGGGGCCGGCCGGCAACTCGGCCTCGTTGTACTGCGAGACCATGCCGCACATCACCACACGGGCGAACGGGTTGAGCAGCTCGAAGGCGGCCGCCTCGACCGCGCCGCCGACATTCTCGAAATAGACGTCGATGCCGTTCGGGCAGGCCCGTTCCAGTTCCTCGCGCAAGCCCAGCGAACGGTGATCCACGCAGTCGTCGAACCCAAGGGTTTCCTGCACGAACAGGCACTTGTCCGGCCCACCCGCGACGCCGACCACGCGGCTGCCGGCGCGCTTGGCGATCTGCCCGGCGACCGAGCCGACCGCGCCGGAGGCCGCCGAGATCACCACCGTCTCGCCCTTCTTGGGCTGGCCGATGTCCTTCATGCCGGAATAGGCCGTGGTGCCCGGCATCCCGAGCACGCCGAGATAGGTCGAGAGCGGCGGCCCGTTGCGATCGAGCTTGGCCAGCCGCTCGCCGGGCGTCACCGAATGGGTCTGCCAGCCGCGCGAGCCGACCACCGCGTCGCCGGACGCAAAACCGGGTGCGGCCGAGGCGATCACCTCGCCGATGCTCTCCCCGGTCATCACCTCGCCGATCTGCACCGGTGCGGCGTAGGATTTCCGCTCGCTCAGCCGCCCGCGCATGTAGGGGTCGATCGACAGCCAGAGCGTGCGGGTCACGACCTCGCCTGGCTTGGGCTCCGGAACCCGGTCCTCGCGGGTCTCGAAATCCTCGACGCGCGGGGCGCCGTGCGGACGGCGCTTGAGCACGATGGAGCGGCAGGTTGTCTCGACCATGTCAGGCCCCCTCAAGCGGCGGCGGATTTGAGGACCAGCCGGCCCGTTACCTTCCCGTCGCGCAGGCGCATCAGCGCGTCGTTCGCCTGCTCCTGCGGCACGGTGGCGACCGGCAGGGCCTCCAGCGAACCCTCCTGCGAGAGCTGAATGAGCTCACGCAACTCCTTGGGATTGCCCACATAGCTGCCCTGGACGGTCAGCGCGCGGATCGCCATGATCGGCAGCGGCAGGGTGAGCTCGCCGCCGAACAGCCCGACCTGGACGAGCTTTCCGCCTTTGCCCAGCGCATCGAAGGCGAAGCGCGCGGTGGCGGTGCCGTTGACCAGGTCGATCACTGCCTGCACCGGCCCGCCGGCCGCCTCGACGATCCGCTTCGTCACGCCCTCGCCGGAGCCGTCCACCACCTTGGCGGCGCCCGCCTTCAGCGCGGCATCCCGCTTCTCGGCGCTCACGTCCACGACAACGATGTTGCGGTGCTTCAGCGCCTTCAGCACGGCGATGGCGTTCATCCCCAGGCCGCCCGCGCCCACCACGACGATCGGTGCGTCAGCCGGCAGCGGCATCGCCTTCTTGATGGCGGAGTAGACGGTGATGCCGGAGCAGGCATAGGTCGCGGCCACCGCCGGATCGACCGATGCCGGGGTCGATCAGGTGGCGCGGATGCGGCGCGATCACGTGCGTGCCGTAGCCGCCATTCTGGTAGACGCCGAGGCTGCGCGCCGCGACCGCGCACATGTTGTCCTCCTCGGCCAGGCACTTTTCGCACGTCCCGCAGCCGATCCAGGGATAGACGATGCGCAGGTCGCCAACCTTTACCCCTTTGGCGTCCGGTCCGAGCTTGGCGACGCGGCCGACGATCTCGTGGCCCATCGCCAGCGGCAGGGTCACGCCGCGATCGCCGAGCGACATCCGCTTGCCGCCGCCGATGTCGTAATAGCCTTCCCAGATGTGCAGGTCGGAGTGGCATACGCCGCAATGAGTGACCTCGACGAGCACCTCGGTGCCCTTCGGCTCCGGCGTCGGCAGCTCGATCTCCTTGAGCGGCGCTCCATTCTCGACCACGGCCCAGGCGCGCATCGTATCCTCCCTCGCATCGGTGCTTGGGCGGGAATGGACACCGCACGGCAGGGTGGGTCAAGCAGGCCATCAACGAGAGGTGGTCGGGACCGAGAATAGTTCTGGAGGCGCTCCGATGGGTGGCGGGCCTGCGGCCAGGCAGACGGTGTCCCGGCCCGCCGCCTTTGCGGCATACAGCGCGGCGTCCGCGGCATTGACCAGCATCTCGGTCGTACACGCTTCCGGTCCCGGGGGACGCACCGCGACCCCCACACTGACTGTCACCCAGCCGGCCTTGCCGTCGCGGTGCTCGATTTCACATCCGCGCACGGCGGCGCGGACACGGTTCGCCACGGTCACCGCGCCGGGCTCGTCGGTCCGGGGCAGCAGGATCGCCATCTCCTCGCCCCCGTACCGCGCGACGAGATCACCGGGGCGGCGAAGGACCGACCGGACCGTCTGCGCCAAGGTCCGCAGGCAGTCATCCCCTTTCGGATGGCCGTAACCATCGTTGTAAGCCTTGAAATGGTCCACATCGAGCATCAGCAGCGCGAGCGCCGCCCGATCCCGATCGGCCCGGCCGATTTCGACTGCGAGCGCCTGATCGAAATGACGTCGATTGGCAATGCCGGTGAGCCCGTCGACCTGGGCCTGTGCGCGAAGCTCGCGTGTAGTACGCAGCTCGGCCCTTTCCGTCGCCATCGCAAGCAGGACGAACGCCATTCCAAGGGTTTGCAACAGGCCCTCCAGGATGAAGGCGACGACCACCGGACCGGACAGCAGCGAGGCATGGACACCGAGTGCGACGACCGCCGCCGCCCGGACCGCATAAAGGCTCGCATGGAACAGGAGCAGCGCCAGCGCGATCGGGCGGGAGGGGAGGAACTCTTCGCGACCGCGCCAGAGCTCGAAGGCCGTCGCGTACGTATATGTCGCCGCGGCGGTGTAGACGATCAGCTGTTCCGCCAATTCGAGACGCAGCGGATCGCCGAAGCACCAGAACAGAATCCAGCAGACGGGGGCGGCCAGCATGAACCAGCGAACCGGGCTCCTGCCCTCGAAGAGCCGGGCCGCTGCCCACGACGCGGCAAGCGCGACAAGCACGAGCGTCTCGCCGAGCCCGATCGCAACCGAGGGCCGAGGGAATCCCCGAGCGCCAGGACCGCAACTCCGGCGGCGCCGATCAGCATGGCGACGCCCCACAAGGCAAGGGCGTTCGAATTCCGCTGACGCCGGACAAGGACGAGCAGTGCGCCCGAAAAGGCGATGACCAGCGCCGTCACGACGCTCAGTGTCGGCACGTGCAGGATCAATCGGGCGAACCTCCACACGTCACGATCATTGCTTGTCGCCTACAAGATGAACGCGTGTCAAAAGTTCACAGGATCGCACCAGACGAGCTGCAATCCGACAATGCCGCGCAACGAATGCACCACGCGACCCGGGGGATCTGACGCGAGTACGCAGGCGTCCTACACGTTCATCACCCGCACCGGCTTGCCGTCCAGGAAGGCCAGCGCGTTCTCGATGCTCTGCTTGTAGAAATCCGCCATCACCTCGCCCACCACGTAGCCGACATGCGGGGTCAGCACGCAGTTGGGAGCGGTGCGCAGCGGATGATGGGCGGGCAGCGGCTCGCGGTCGTAGACGTCGATGCCGGCGATCAGGCTGCCCGAACGCAGCTCGCCGATCAGCGCCGCCTCGTCCACCAGCGGGCCGCGCGAGGTGTTGACCAGCACCGCACCCGGCTTCATCCGCGCCAGCTCCGCCGCCCCGATGATGCCGCGCGTGCGGTCCGACAGCACCAGATGCAGGCTCACCACGTCGGCGCGGGCGAGCAATTCTTCCTTTGAAACCAGGGTGGCGCCGCACTCGCGGGCGCGCTCGGCGGTGAGATTCTGGCTCCACGCCAGCACCTCCATGCCGAGGGCGATGCCGTAGCGCGCCATCGTCCCGCCGATCCGCCCGAGGCCGATCACGCCCAGCGTCTTTCCCGCGAGAACAAATCCTTGCGGCACGTTCTCCTGGAACCGCCCGGCGCGGATCTCGGCGTCGCCGAGCGGGATGCGCCGTGCGGCAGCGATCATCAGGCCGAGTGCCACCTCGGCGGTCGCGGCCGAGCCGGCATAGGGGGCGGCGGTGCCCGCGCCGGTGTTGCAGACCACGACGCCCCTGGCCTGGAGCGCCTTGATGTCGATCGAGGCGGCGCGCGCGCCGGTGATGCCGAGCATCCTCAGCTTGGGCAGCCGCTCGATCAGCGCCGCCGGGATCGCCGAGCGCTCGCGCATGGTGAGCAGTATGTCGAAATCGGCGAGCCTGGCCGCCGCGTCGTCGACATCGGAAAAGGCCGCGCTGGAAAAACGACACCTCCGCCCGCGCCGTCAGCGCCGACCAGTCCGCGAGGCTCGCGCGCCTTGTCCTGCCAGTCGTCCAGCACCCCGATCTTCGTCATGGTGTCCGTCCTCCCCGGTCGCGGCGGAGGGTGAAGCCACCTTGCACGCCGCGCAAGGCGTTGGTCTGATCCGGCCCGCACATCGGGAAAGGATTCGGCATGACCAAGATCGCAGTCATCGGCGCGGGCCTGATCGGCCGCTCCTGGTCGATCGTCTTCGCCCGCGCGGGCTTCGAGGTCAGCCTCTGGGATCCCGCCGCGCAGGCGGTCCCCGCCGGCCTGCATTTTATCGCCGAGCGCCTGCCGGAACTGCGGGAAGCCGGACTACTCGCCGAGCCGCCCGACGCCGTGCTGCCGCGCATCCGACCGGCCGCGTCGCTGGCCGAGGCGGTGGACGGAGCCGAGCACGTGCAGGAGAACGGCCCCGAGCGCATTGCGGAGAAACAGGCGCTGTTCGCCGAACTCGATCGCGCCGCGCCGCCCGACGCGGTGCTCGCCAGCAGCTCGAGCGGCATCCCGGCCAGCGCCTTCACCGAGAACCTGCCCGGCCGGGCGCGTTGCCTGATCGCCCATCCGGTCAACCCGCCCTACCTCGTCCCGCTCGTGGAACTCTGCCCCGCGCCCTGGACCGACCCCGGCGCGGTCGAGCGCACCCGCGCGCTGATGGCTCGCGCCGGCCAGGTGCCGGCGACGGTCGCCAAGGAGGTGCAGGGCTTTGCCCTCAACCGCCTGCAAGGCGCGCTATTGGCGGAAGCGTTCCGGCTGGTCGCCGATGGGGTGATCTCGCCCGCCGACCTCGACGCCACGGTCAAGCACGGGCTCGGGCTGCGCTGGTCCTTCATGGGCCCGTTCGAGACCATCGACCTCAACGCGCCGGGCGGCCTCGCCGACTATTGCGAGCGTTACGGCCCGCTCTACGCCGACCTGCAGAAGCAGATGAAGCCGCGCAAATGGACCCCCAAGCTGATCGCGCGCACTGGAGGCGGCGCGGCGCGAGGAGTTGCCGCGCAACCTGCACGCCGTCCGCCAGGAATGGCGCGACCGCCGCCTCATGGGCGCTGCTGGCGCACAAGGCGGCGCAGCCGGAGTAGGCGCGGGCGGCCCCGCCCGCAGCCGTTCGACATCCCGCTCGACCGCGAAGAACAGCCGTGTTGGCACCGGCTCGTCCCGCCCGCGCAGCCGCGCCGCATGGAACGGCAGCGCCGCACCGGAGACGCCGGCCGCCTCGCAGCACGTCCTCCGCGACCACCGCCTCGCAGCCGAGTTCCTTGGACAGAACCTGCAATCGCGAGGCGACGTTGGGCGGATCGCCCAGGCCGGTGAACGTCACGTGGTCGCGGAAGCCGATCTCGCCCACGATCGTCCGGCCGCATTGCACGCCGATGCCGAAGCGCAAGCCGTGGCCCAGCTCCGCCTCCAGCAGCGCGCCGAGCTGGCGGATGTTGCGCGCGACCAGCGGCAGCGCGGCGAGCGCCTGGGTGCAGGCGGTCCGCTCGTCGGTGCGCAGCCCGAACATCGCCAGGATGCCGTCGCCAAGGAACTGGTTGGGCACGCCCCCCGCGTCGAGCACCGCCGACGACGCCGCGGCGATGAAGCGGCCGAGGACGAACACGGCGTCATGCGGCAGACGGGTCGCGGCGAAGGCGGCCGAGTCGCGCATGTCGATGAACATGTGGACCAGGAACCGTTCGTGCGGCAGCACGCGTTCCTGCCGGCGATGGAGGAATGCGGACTGTGCCGCCGGCGGCACCAGCGGGATCACCGCGAGGTCGCCGCGCGGGCGGAGCTGGCAGGCCAGGCGCACCTGGGCGGGATCGACCCCGAGCCGTTGGAGGATCCGCCGCTCCGGCTCTTCCGGCGGCGGCAGTTCCGGTTTGCCGAGCACCCGGACGCGACACAGCGAGCAGCGGCCACGGCCGCCACACGCGCTCGCGTGCGGGATTCCCGACATCAGGCTGGCCTCGAACACGCTGAACCCGAGCGGGATCAACGGCCGCTTGCCCGTCCGGGTAGGAGACGCGGAACCGGCCCACGTGCCGATCACGGATCGCCCGCGCCAGTCGCGCCAGCAGGATCGCGACGAGCGCCGTGCCGTCGAACAGCAGGAAGCCGTTGCGCAGATTGGCGAGCCATGTCGCCTGCTCGTCGGTCCCCACGATCGTGGCCGGCGTGACGCCCGCGCGCCAAATGGGGTCCTGCGCCAGCACCGTCACCGTCCGTCCCGCCTGGAAGTAGCCGAGCAACGCCAGCACTGGCAGAAGGACGGCGGCGGCCAGCAGCCAGCTCCGCGCCCGATCATACCAGGGCCTCAGCCGCAGCCAGAAATGCAGCCCCAGGCAACCATGCGTCCAGGCGACGACCAGCAGGGCGAACTGCGTCCAGCCGAGGAACGGCGAGGCGACCCAGAAGGAATAGAGTTCCTGGGCGTAGCCCTTGTTCAGCCCAAAGGCGGTGAAGGCGATCCGCGTGCCCGCGAGGTGATTGGCAAGCAATGGCGGCACGGCGAGTCCGAGCAGGAGCTGCGCCAGTTCGGATGCCGTCCAGTGCAGCCGCCGTCGCTCGTAGAGCGCCCAAAGGCCGAGCACGAAATGCACGGCCAACGCGGAATACAGCGCCGCCGTCCCGATCACGCCCTGCCAGACGAATTTCTGTACCAGCAGCCCGCGCTCCATCCAGGCGAGCGAGATGTTGCCGAGCGCGTGGTTCACGAAATGCAGGAAGATGTAGGTGAACAGCACCAGCCCGCTGCACAGCCGCATCGAGCGGACGCCGCTCGGCACGAAGCCGCGCAGCGCGCGAGGGTGCTGCAAAGCGTCCTGCATTCCGGCCAGTCCGGCGCGTGCGCTCATGGCCCCCTCATACACGCTTCCACGACCGTTCGGGCACTTCCGCTTCTAGCCCGTCACCCCGTGGGCTAGGGTCGGACCGATGCAGCCGCGCCCCCCGATCACCACCGATCTCGTCCTGCTCGGGGCCGGGCACGCGCATGTCGAGGTGCTGCGCCGGTTCGCCATGCGCCGCGAAGCCGGCGTCCGCGTCACGGTCATCTCGCGCGAGCCGCACACGCCTTATTCGGGGATGCTGCCCGGATTGATACGCGGCGAGTACGGGTTCGATGAGGCGCATATCGACTTGGCACCGCTCGCCGCCGCGTCGGGCGCGCGGCTGATCATGGCCGAGGCGACCGGGCTCGATCTGGAGAACCGCGCCGTCGCCGTCGCCGGCCGGCCGGACATCCCGTTCGACTTGGTCTCCATCGACATTGGCGGCCATCCCGCCATGCCGGGTCCGGGTGGCGTGCCGGTGAAGCCCATTGGGCGGTTCCTCGACCGGCTGGCGACGATCGAGGCCGAGCTGGCGGATGGCGCGCGCATCGCCATCGCCGGCGCCGGGCCGGCGGGGACCGAGCTCGCCCTGGCGCTGGCGCACCGCTTCCGGGGGCGTTTCCGGCTCACCCTCGTGTGCAATGAGGCCGAACCGCTTCCCGCCGCACCCGTCCGCGCCCGCGCCGCCGCGCGCGCGGCGCTGGTCGACGCCGGGGTGGAACTGGCGTGCGGGGTGCAGGCGGGCGCGTTCGCGGCGGGCGCCCTTTCGCTCTCCGACGGCTCCTTCCTGCGCGCCGACGAGGTGCTGTGGGCCACCGGGGTCGTGGCGCCCGACTTCCTCGCCGAATCGGGCCTCGCCTGCGACCCCTCGGGCTGCGTCCTGGTCCGCCGCACCCTGCGCAGCGCCAGCCACCGCTTCGTGTTCGCCGCCGGCGACTGCGCCAGCGTGGCGGGTGCCGCGCGGGCCAAGGCCGGGGTGTGGGCGGTGCGCGCCGGGGCGCCGCTCGCCGCCAACCTGCGCCGTGCGGCGCGCGGCCGGACCCTGCGCCGCTGGCATCCGCAGTCGCAGGCGCTGGTGATCCTCGGTCTCGGCGGCGGCCGCGCCATCGCCTGGCGCAACGGGGTCGCCCTGGAAGGCGCGCTCGTCTGGCGCTGGAAGGACCGCATCGACCGGCGCTGGATGCGGATGTACGGTCGGATGAAGCCGATGGCGGACAACCCCGCCGACCCGATGCGCTGCGGCGGCTGCGGCGCCAAGGTCGGCGCCGAGACGCTGCGCCTGGCTCTCTCCGGCCTCGGCCGCACGCCGAGCCCCGACATCCTCGTCGCCCTCGACCACCCGGACGACGCGGCGGTGGCGCTGCCGCCGCCCGGCGTGGCGGTGGTGCAGAGCGTCGATCATTTCCGCGCCTTCATCGACGACCCGTTCACCTTCGGCCAGATCGCCGCCGCGCACGCGCTGTCGGACCTGCACGCGATGGGCGCGCGCCCCTGGACCGCGCTCGCCATCGCCGCCCTGCCTTACGCGCCCGGCGGCAAGATGGGCCGCGACCTCGCCGCGACGATGCAGGGTGCCATTTCGGTGCTGGAAGCCGACGGCTGCGCCCTGGTCGGCGGCCATACCGCCGAGGCCGCCGAACCCGCGCTCGGCTTCGCGGTGACGGGGCTCGCCGATCCAGGGCGCATCCTGCGGAAATCGGGACTGCGGCCGGGGGATGCGCTGGTGCTGACGAAGCAACTCGGCACCGGCATCCTGCTCGCCGGCAACATGCGCGGGCTGACCAAGGCGCGCTGGCTGGCGGTGGCGCTCGACCAGATGCGGCGCAGCAACGCCGACGCCGCCCGCATCGTCCGCGCGCACGGCGCCCGCGCCTGTACCGACGTCACCGGCTTCGGCCTCGCCGGCCATCTGCGCGAGATGCTGGACGCCTCCGGCATGGCCGCGCGCCTGTCGCTTGCCGCCCTGCCCGCCCTGCCCGGCGCGCTCGAACTGGCGGCGCGCGGGGTCGAGAGCACGCTGGCCCCCGACAACCTGGCGGCGCTGCGCAGTGTCGCCACAGCTTTCGGCGGCGATGTTCGCCTCTCGCTCCTCACGGATCCACAAACCTCTGGCGGCCTGCTCACCGGCATTCCGGCGGTGAGCGCCGAGCGTTGCGTCGAGGCGTTGGCTGCCGCCGGAATTGCGGCGGCGAGCGTCGGCGTGGTCGAAACGCCCGACCCGGCTGCCCCGATGATCCGGCTGGAGACCTAGCTCAGGAATTTGCATCCGGGTTGCGGCACAATGAGTTGGTGGCCTAATGATCCGGTGGGACCGTAGCCGCTCCTCCCCGCCCTGCGTCGCGCTACGACGCTTGCCGCGACAATCCTGCGAGCCAGTCCGCGATGCCCATGCCGATGGCGTCGGGGTTGTCCTCCTGGACGTAGTGCCGGCCCTCGCCGATCTCGACCGCCTGCAGGTTCCGCAAGCGCCTGATGTACCATGCCGCCCGTTCGACCGGGATCAGGGCGCCCGGACGCGCCCAGAACATCAGCTTTGGCACCGCGGTTTCGAGCAGCCAGTCGTGGTAGGCGGTCGTCATGGCATAAACGTCCACCGGCTCACCGGCGATCGGCAGCTCGCACGGGAAACGGCGGATCGGCTCGCACGTCCACGTAGGCCATCTGCGAGCCGAGGACTTCGATACGGCTCATCGTCTGCGGCATGGCAACCTCCAGTTCATGGCGGGGGTGGGAGCGGCGAGGACGGTGGCGAGGACGGTGGCGAGGACGATGCGCCAGAAGCGGTCCAGCGGCGCGCGGCTCCGGCGGACCTGCCTCGGCCGCCGCGAAATGACGCTCGAACACGTCTGAGCAGCGGCGAGCGGCGCCGCTGAAACGTCACGCCGGCGAGAATGGCGCGCCATCGGTTCAGCTTTCGCGGAAAATCGCCTCCATGTTGTTGCCGTCGGGATCGAGGACGAAGGCGGCGTAGTAGCCCGGCGGGAAACCTTTGGCGGGGTCGCGAAGGCCGGGCGGGCCGTTATCGGTCCCGCCAGCCGTCAGGGCGGCCGCGTGGAAGGCGTCGACCTCGGCGCGGCTCCTGGCCGCGAAGGCCGTGTGCTGCTTCACGCCATGCGGGTGAAAACGGTCAATCCAGAAAATCGGGTAACTGACACCATAGGCGACCCCATCGGCTCCGTCGTTCGCGGGGATCTGCTTGACCCGGCGGAGGCCGAGCGCGCCCAGGGCCGCATCGAAAAAAGCGGCGGACCGGGCGACATCCGCGACACCAATGCCTGTATGGTCGAGCATCACGAAACTCCCTGTTTGCGACGCGCCGGCCTGCGGCGCTTGTGGATGTTGGCGCCGAAGGAGACTACAAGCCCGGCCCCATGACCGCGATCTACATCGACGCCGACGCCTGCCCGGTGCGCGAGGAGACCTACCGGGTCGCCCAGCGGCTTGGCGTCGCCGTATTCGTCGTCTCGAACGGCTCCCGCCCGATCCGGCCGCCCGGCCTGGCGAACGTCACGATGGTCACGGTGCCGGAAGGCGCGGACGTGGCCGACGACTGGATCGCCGAGCGCATCACCGCCGCGGATGTCTGCGTCACCGCCGACATTCCGCTCGCCTCGCGCTGCCTCGCGGCGGGTGCGCGCGCGCTCTCGGCGACCGGCCGGCCCTGGACCGCGGACAACATCGGCAACGCACTCGCCGGGCGGGACGTCGCGCGGCACATGCGCGAGATCGGCATGAGCACCGGCGGCCCCGCGCCGCTCACCAAGGCGGACCGCTCGCACTTCCTCTCCGCCCTCGACACGATGGTCAACGCGGCCCTGCGCGGAGCGGCCAACTCAGCGTTGCGGGCAGCACGGTAGGAACAGGCCGGTCGCGACGGCGTTCACTCGTTCGCCCCAACACGGCAGGCGATATGGACCAGGACGCAGGCGCCAGCTCTCCGCATCTCGACCAGGGCGAGCAGGACCAGGCCGCCACCCACGCCGCACCGCGCGCCCTGGTGATCCACGAGATCGTCCGCGAAGAGGGCGAGATGGCGATCACCCGGACACCCGGCGCGCTGGCCTGGTCGGGGCTGGCCGCCGGGCTGTCGATGGGATTCTCGTTCCTCGACCCATCCCTGCTGCATGGCGGCCTGGCCGGCTCGCCCTGGCAGCACCTGATCGACAGCTTTGGCTACACCATCGGCTTCGTGATCGTCATCCTGGCGCGCCAGCAACTGTTCACCGAGAGCACGCTGACCGCGGTTCTGCCGGTGCTGACCCGGCAGGACCGCCGACGCTGCTCGCGACGCTGCGTCTCTGGGCCATCGTCCTGGCCGCCAACCTGGTCGGCACCTGGATCTTCGCCGCCCTGCTGCTGCCGGAGGGCGTGTTCCGCCCGGAGGTGATCGCTACGATGCGTGACCTGGCGAGCGACCGCGATGCATAGCGGCTTCGGCGCCACGGTGCTGCAAGGCGCTGTTCGCCGGCTGGCTGATCGCCATGATGGTCTGGCTGCTGCCCAGCGCCCGCTCCGCGCGGCTCGCCACCGTATTGCTGGTGACATACGTGGTGGCGCTCGGCCGGCTGTCGCACATCATCGCGGGCTCGGTGGATGCGGCGTACGCGGTGCTGACCGGGCCGCGTCGGTCGGCGACTACCTGCTGGAGTTCCTGGTCCCCACGCTGATCGGCAACACCATCGGCGGCGTGTCGCTGGTCGCCCTGCTCAATCACGCCGCGATCGCGCCGGATTTGCAGGGCGAGCAACCCAATCCGTCATAGACGGAACAGCTTGTGCCTCAGGCCGACCGGACCAGTCCGCCGTCGATCGGGATCACCACGCCGGTCACGTAGTCGGACAGGTCGGTGGTGAGGAATTCCACCACCTTGGCGCAATCCTCCACGTCGCCGAGGCGGCGGAGTGCGACGCGGTCGGCGCGGTTGGTGTTGGCGTCGCTGGTGCCCGGCATCACCATCGCGACGATCCGCCCGGTGGTGATGGTGCCCGGCGCGATGCAGTTCACGGTGATGCCGTGCGGGCCGAGATCCTGCGCCAGATAGCGCGTGTAGTGCGCGATCGCCGCCTTCGCCGCGCCGTAATGCGCGTAGCCGCCGTCCGTGGACGGGGCGAGGCCGGCAACCGAGCTCACCGTGACGATTTTTCCCGTTTTCTGCCGCTTCATGTGCGGCGCCACGGCGTTCACCGAATAGACCGTGCCGAACAGGTTCATGGCCGTCACCAGTCGCAGTAGCTCGGGGTCGAGCGTGCTCGCCTTGGTGTCTACCGGCCGGCCCCGCCCGCCGCCCGCGTTGGCGACCAGCACGTCCACCCGGCCCCATTCGGCGACCACCCGCTCCACCATCGCGATGACCGCGCGGTCGTCGCAGACATCCACCTCGATGCCGATGGCGCCGCCGCCCGCCGCCTCGATCTCCGCCACCGTGCTGTCGGCGGTCATCGCCTTCGCCTCGGCCTCGAACTCCTCGTAGGATTTCAGGTTGAGGTCGGCGACCGCGACCTTCGCCCCCAGCCCGGCCAGCCGCCGCGCGTAGGCACGCCCCAGCCCCCGCCCCGCGCCGGTGACGATCGCGACCTTGCCGTCAAGCTTGCCCATCGAACTTCCCTCCGCCCTTGCCGGTCCGAGGATTGTCCAGGCGGCGTGGCGGAAGGGCAATGCCTCATGGGCGGCGAAGATCAGTCGCGACGGCCCATCGCGCGCTGCGCCTCGTGGACCAGGTCGGGGCACAGCGTCGCCATCTCCTGGGAGAAGATCGACAGCACCGGCGCGCTGGCGCCGAGCGCCTGCACCGAGGCTTCGTCCGCGCCCCCGAGCAGGTGCTCGTCCGTGGCATTGCGCGGCGTGGAAAACCCGGCGCGGCCGGGCAGGAATCTGGCGAGACCGAGATACATGAGCGTGTCCCCTTCGTTGCGGGTCGCGGTGTAGATTGGGGCTTCCGTTGTCGAACCAGCGTGGCAATCCCAAGCCCCTGCCCTGCCTAACTTGCATGATGGTCTTAACGAAGCGTCCACTCGGGGATCGCGGCTGGACGCGGCGCACGGCAGCCGGGGCAATCTGCCGGCCCCGCAGGACCAGGATTTTCATGCGCCAGCACCGCATCGCCGCCATTCCCGCCGACGGCATCGGCCCCGAGGTCATCGCCGCCGGGCTCGAGGTGCTGGACGCGGTGGCCGCGCGCGACGGCGGCTTTTCCCTCAAGGTCGATCAGTACGACTGGGGCTCGAACTGGTACCGCAAGCACGGCGTGATGATGCCGCCCGACGGGCTCGCCTGGATGCGCACGGCGGACGCGATCTATTTCGGCGCGGTCGGCGACCCCGACATCCCCGATCACGTGACGCTCTGGGGGCTGCGGCTGGCGATCTGCCAGGGGCTCGACCAGTACGCCAACGTGCGCCCGACCCGCATCCTGCCCGGCGTCGCCAGCCCGCTGCGCGACGTGGCGGCGGGCGACCTCGACTGGCTCATCATCCGCGAGAACTCGGAGGGCGAATACGCCGGCAATGGCGGACGCACCCATCGCGGCCTGCCCGAGGAGGTCGCGACCGAGACCGCCATCTTCACCCGCCGCGGCGTCGAGCGGATTTTTACCTTTGCCTTCGAGCAGGCCCGCGCCCGGCCGCGCAAGCACCTCACCATCGTCACCAAGTCCAACGCGCAGCGGCACGGCATGGTGTTCTGGGACGAGATCGGCGCCCTGGTGGCGAGCCGCTTCCCCGACGTGACCTGGGACAAGGAATTGGTCGACGCGATGGCCGCGCGCATGGTGCGCCGCCCCGCCAGCATCGACACCGTGGTCGCGACCAATCTGCACGCCGACATTCTCTCCGATCTCGCCGCGGCGCTGGCCGGCAGCATGGGGATCGCGCCCACCGCCAATATCGACCCCGAGCGGCGTGGCCCGTCGATGTTCGAGCCGATCCACGGCTCCGCCTTCGACATCACCGGCAAGGGCATCGCCAACCCGGTCGGCAGCCTGTGGAGTGCCGCGATGATGCTGGAGCACCTCGGCGAAAAACCCGCCGCCGACCTCCTGATGCGCGCCGTCGAGCAGGTCTGCGCTGCCGGCATCGCCACCCCCGACCTTGGCGGAAGCGCCACCACGAAGGAGGTCACGCGCGCCGTGTGCGAGGCGGTGCGCGGCGCGAACCTCGAACTTCCCGCAAGCAACAGGACTAGTCCATGACGGCCCACCTATCCGCCGACGAGCTCGCGTTTCGTCAGGAGCTCGATGCGATGCGCGAGACCATCGACAATCTCGACGCCGCCCTCATCCACATCCTCGCCGAGCGGTTCAAGTGCACCCAGCGCGTCGGCGTCCTGAAGGCGCGGCACAAGGCGTCACCCGCCGATCCCGCCCGCGAGGCGCGCCAGGTGGCCCGCCTCCGCGCGCTCGCGGAAGGCGCAAAACTCGATCCGGTGTTCGCCGAGAAGCTGCTCGCCTTCATCATCGCGGAAGTCATCCGCCATCACGAGGCGATCGCGCGCGGGTAGAGCGATTTCAGGCAGACCGTCTGCATATCTCGTCATGCCCGTGCTTGTCACGGGCATGACGGGGGTGCAGCCTTGCCTGGACGGTCAGCCCTACACGCGCAGCGGGACGGCGGCGCTGCCTCGCCTCGCGTGATCGATGCTCCACACGCCGGGGCCGGCGAACGCCAGATAGAGGAAGGCGAAACAGAAGAACACCGCTGGCTCGCCGCCGTTGAGCAGCGGGAAGAAGCCGTGGGGGGCGTGCGCCATGAAATAGGCCACCGCCATCTCGCCCGACAGGATGAACGCGGTCGGCCGGGTGAACAGGCCGAGCAGCAGCAGCACGCTGCCGACCAGCTCGATCACGCCGGCGATCCAGACCAGCGAGAATGCCTGCAAGTGGTCGAACATCGCGACGTGCGGAAAGCCGAAGAACTTTGCGAACGGATGCTGCAGGAACAGCAGCGCCACCACGATGCGGAACACGCTGAGCATCCGTGGCGTCCAGACGGTGATATTCTCAGCCATCGGTCCTCCCCTCGTATTGACGAGGATTCGCCGGCAAGCCTAGGCGGTCCGCCCGCCTATCGCCAGCCCAGCAACGCGCGCTCCAGCCGCCCGATCACCCAGGACAGGGTGAGGCCGAGCAGCGACAGCATCACGATCCCGGCCAGCAGGTTGTCGGTGTCATAGAGATTGCCGGCCGACAGCACGAAGGCGCCAATGCCGCGCTCGGCGCCGATCATCTCGGCGGCCACCAGCAGGATGATCGCGATCGAGACGGTCACGCGGAACCCGCTGAGGATCGCCGGCAGCGCGCCGGGCAGGATCACCTTGCCGACGATCGACCAGAACGGCAGCGAGAAGGACTGCGCCATGCGGATCAGCCCGCGCGGCACCGCGTCGATGCCGGCGGCGGTGCTGATCACGGTGGGGAAGAACACGCCGAACGCCAGGGTCGCGTCCTTCGAGCCCTCGCCGATGCCGAACCAAATGATGAACAGCGGCACCAGCGCGATTTTCGGGATGGGGAACAGCGCCGAGACCACCGCCATCCCCGGCGCCCGCGCCACGGAAAAAAGCCCGACCGCGAGACCGACCGCCAGCCCCGCCGCCGTGCCGAGGCTCCAGCCGATCGCCAGGCGCTGCAAGGAGGCGCCGAGATGCCGCCAGAGTTCGCCGCTGATCGCGAGCTGATAGAGTGCGACGGCGATCGCGGCCGGCGCGGGCAGGAACAGGGTCGGGATCAGCCCGGCCCAGGCGCCAAGCTGCCACAGCAGCACGAGCCCGATCAGCGTCGCCGCCGCGGCACCCGGCAGCACGCGCGGGGAAAACCCGCCGCCGCGGAACGCCACCCGGCCCTCAAGCCGTTGCACCCATCGCCTCCCGGTCCGCCGCCGCCGCGTCGTCGCGGATCATGCGCCACAGCTCCGCCTCGATCGCCAGCAGGTCCGGGTCGGTCGCGGCGCGTCCGGCGATCGGCCGGTCGATGCGCGTCACCGCCCGCACGCGCCCCGGCCGCCGCGACAGGACAACGATCTGGTGGCCGAGCCGCACCGCCTCGGCGAGATTGTGCGTGACATAGACCGTGGTGGTCCCGGCGCGCTCGATGAGGGCGGCAAACTCGTCGAGCAGCAGGGCGCGGGTTTGCGCGTCGAGTGCGGACGAGCGGCTCGTCCATCAGCAGGCAGGCGGGCCGCACCGCCAGAGCCCGCGCGATCCCCACCCGCTGGCGCATCCCGCCGGAGAGCTGACGCGGCCAGGCGCGGGCGAACTCGGTGAGCCCGGCGATCCGTAGCACCTCCTCGATGCGCGCCCGCCGCGCCTCGCGCGACAGCCGCCCTTCCAGCACGAGCGAGACATTGCCCGCGACCGTGCGCCAGGGCAGCAGGGCAAAATCCTGGAACACGTAGGTCAGCGGATTGAGGCAGTCCTCCGCCACCGCGCCCTCGCACAGCACCTCGCCTCGGGTCGGCGCCAGCAGCCCGCCCATGATGCCGAGCAAGGTGGACTTGCCGCAGCCCGACGGCCCGACCAGCACCGTCACCTCGCCGGGCGGAATGTCTAGGGAGATGTCGTCGAGCACGGCGAGATCGCGGTAGGCGTGGCCGATGCCGCGCAGCACGAGGCGCAGCGCGGAAGTCGGCGGCTCCCCCTCACCCCGGCCCTCTCCCGCAAGGGGAGAGGGAGAAGAAAGCCCCCTCCCCTTGCGGGAGGGGGTTGGGGGAGGGGTGATGCCGCCAGAGAAGCCGCTCACCGCCCAGCCAGCACCGGCATGAACCGCGTGTCGATAATGGTATGCGGGTCGATGTCGCCCTTCACCATGCCCTGCGCCTCGAACCATTTGAGCTGCGCGGTCACGTCGGCCACGTCGAGCGCCGCGTCCTCATCGTAATACCCGACCCCCTCCGTGATCTTGCGCGCCGCATCAGGATCGCCCTTGAACACGTATTTCCCGATCAGCGCGATCGCCGTGTCGGTCTTGGCATCGTGCACAAGCTTGCCCGCCGCGTCCCGCCGCAGGAACGCCTCGCGATAATCGGCGACTCCTTTCTGGTAGGCGCGCGCGAAGCGGTGCAGCGCGTCGGCGCGCGCGGCGATCATGCGCTCCGTGGTGAACACGGCGGTGATCTGGTAGGGCGCCACGTCGCCCACCCAGCCGATGATCTTCACCTCCCCGCTCGCCGCCAGGGGCTTGGCCTGCGAGGCGATGGCGATGGTCGCGTCCACCTGCCCGCTGCGCACCGCCGCCAGCATGTTCGGCACCTGTTGCAACGGCCGCAAGGTCACGCTCTTGAGGTCGAATTTCTCCGCCTCCGCGATCCGCCCCAGCATGTAGTGGAACGACGAGCCGTACTGCGTGATCGCGAAACTGTGCCCCGGCAGCTTGTTGAGCGCGGTCAGCCCCGCCGCGTAGGCCTTGGCCGAGACCAGGACCGCCGAGCCCTCATAGCCGCGCCGCTCGTGCAGCCCGCCGCCGATCACCCGGAGCGCACCCTTGCCGGCCAAGGAAAAGAACCCGCCGGTGAGCGCCGTTACCCCGACGTCGATGTCGCCCGCGACGGCGGCCGCGGCGATCGGCTGGGCCGCCTCGAAGAAGCGGAACTCCACCGGCACGCCCTCGTCACGGAAATAGCCGCGCTCCTGGGCGATGTAGAACGGTGCGGGCGACAAAGTGTGCAGCAACCCGAGGCGCAGCGCCTCGGCGGCCCGAGCCCGAGGCGCCGTCGCGGCGGCGGCCAGCAGCCCGAACGAGGCCCGGCGTGTCAGGTGCATCGGGGTTTCCTCCGTTCGCTTTCCGTGGGCGCCCCCTTGCCACAACGGAGGGCTGCAGTCCAAGTCAGCGCGATGGCACCCCCCCTCCTCCACCTCCAGGACATCGACCTCGGCTTCGGCACCACGCCGCTCCTGGCGGGGGCGGAGCTCGCCGTCGCGGCCGGGGACAGCGTCTGCCTCGTCGGGCGCAACGGCTCGGGCAAGTCCACCCTGCTGAAGATCGCCGCCGGGCTGATCCGGCCCGATGCCGGCACCCGCTTCGTCCACCCTGGCGCCACCATCCGCTATCTGCCGCAAGAGCCCGACCTCGCCGGGTTTCTTTCCGTTCTCGCCTATGTCGAGGCGGGCCTCGGGCCAGGCGACGATCCACACCGCGCCCGCACCCTGCTGGAGCGGCTTGGCCTCACCGGCGAGGAGGCGCCGGGGCGGCTCTCCGGCGGCGAGGCCCGCCGCGCCGCCCTGGCCCGCGCCCTCGCCCCCGCGCCCGATATTCTCCTCCTCGACGAGCCCACCAACCATCTCGACCTGCCGGCGATCGAGTGGCTGCAGGGCGAACTGGCCGGCCTGCGCTCTGGCCTCGTGCTCATCAGCCACGACCGGCGCCTGCTCGAAGCCTTGTCGCGCAGCATCGTCTGGCTCGACCGGGGGGCGACGCGCCGGCTCGACCGCGGCTTTGCCTCGTTCGAGACCTGGCGCGACGAGGTGCTGGAGCAGGAGGAGCGCGACCGCCACAAGCTCGGCCGCAAGATCGCGATGGAGGAGGATTGGCTGCGCTACGGCGTCACGGCGCGGCGCAAGCGCAACCAGAAGCGGCTGGCCGACCTGCACGGCCTGCGCCGCAAACGCCGCGAGCAGCTCGGCGCTCCGGCCACGGTCCGCATGGCCGCCAGCGAGACGGAATTGTCCGGCAAGCTGGTGATCGTCGCGGAGCACGTCACCAAGGCGTGGGACGGCCGGCCGGTGGTGCGCGATCTCTCGACCCGCGTGCTGCGCGGCGACCGGCTGGGCATCGTCGGCCCCAATGGCGCCGGCAAGACCACCCTGCTCAACCTGCTGACCGGCGCGCTCGCGCCCGATTGCGGAGAAATCCGGCTCGGCGCCAACCTCGAGACGGTCACGCTCGACCAGCGCCGCGAGAGCCTCGACCCCGCCGCGACCCTCGCCAACACCCTCACGGGAGGCGGCGGCGACAAGGTCGTCGTGGGCGGCCAGTCGCGCCACGTCATCGGCTACATGAAGGATTTCTTGTTCGCGCCCGAGCAGGCCAACACCCCGGTCGGCGTGCTGTCGGGCGGCGAGCGAGGCCGGCTCATGCTGGCCCGCGCCCTCGCCAAGCCCGCCAACCTTCTCGTTCTGGACGAGCCGACCAACGACCTCGACCTTGAGACACTCGACCTCCTCCAGGAACTCCTCGCCGACTATCCCGGCACCGTGCTACTGGTCAGCCACGACCGGGACTTCCTCGATCGCGTCGTCACCTCGGTGATCGCGACCGAGGGCGACGGTCGGTGGGTCGAATACGCCGGCGGCTACAGCGACATGCTGGCCCAGCGTCCCTCCCCCACCGAACCGAGCCCCAATCCGGGTTTTTCCAGCGCCGGTTCTGCCCGCATCCGGGCTCCGTCACCCCCCGCTATTGCCCGGATCCGGGCTGGGTCGGGGGGCGATATTGCCCCGATCCGGGCTCGTCCGCGCCGCCTCAGCTTCAAGGAGCGGCACGCGCTCGACACCCTCCCCGCACGCATCGCCGAACTGCAATCCGAGATCACGAGCCTGCACGCCGCCCTCGCCGACCCCGACCTCTACGCCCGCGACCCCGCCGCCTTCCAGGCCCGCACCGCCGCCCTCGCGCGCGCCGAGCAGGCGCTGGCCGAGGCCGAGGAGCAATGGCTCACCCTCGAGATGCTACGGGAGGAGATCGAAAGCTGATCGGTGCAGGACCGATCAGGTCTTGCCAGTCTCTCATTTCATGCGGATGATAGGCGTTCTCAACTGGAGACGCCCGTTGTACCCGATCCCCGTACTTGCCATCGCGCTCGCGATCAGCCTCGGTGCCGGCCCGGCGTGGGCGCAGGCCACCGCTTCGCTCACCATCCGCAACCATCAATTCGAGCCCGAGACGCTGGAGGTGCCGGCCGGCCAGAAGATCGAGCTCACCGTGATCAACGCGGACGCCACGCCCGAGGAATTCGAGAGCGGCGATTTGCGGCGCGAGAAGGTCGTCGCCGCGAACTCCCGGATCACCGTCTATGTCGGCCCGCTGCGCCCCGGCGCCTACGAGTTCTTCGGCGACTTCAACCCGAAGACGGCGCGCGGCCACATCGTCGCGAAATGAGCGCCCGCACCGCCTGGATCGCCCTCGTGTCTTCCGTCGTGTGTCTGCCGCACGCCGCTTTCGCCGAGCTCAAGGTCCACTCGCCGATCGTGGAGTTCGGCGAGTTGGAGTTCGAGTGGAACGGGCTGGCCACCATCGACCGCAAGGGCTCGCCCAACAACGCGCTGCAGAGCCAGACATTCGAGGTCGGCTACGCCGTGCTGCCGTTCTGGGAGCCGGAACTCGAGTTCGAGCGCAACACGGTGAACGGCCGCGGCAAATGGACCGCGATCACGTTTGAAAACACCTTTCAGCTCACGCCGCAGGGCAAGTATTTCGCCGATCTCGGCGTGTTCGCCGAATACTCGCAATCGCTGCTCAAGGACGAGCCCAGCTCCTTCACCGCCGGCCCGATCGTGCAGAAGGAGCTCGACCTGTTCGGCCTCGACACGCTGCACACGCTGAACCTGTTCCTCAGCCGCGAGGTCGGCCACAACCATACCGACGCGACGGGCTTCTCGGGCGCCTGGCAATCGGTATGGCTCGCCAGCCCGCTGATCGCCCCCGGCTTCGAGGCTTACGGCATCATCGACGACATCTGTCCCACGCCGGCCGGTTCAACACGCAGTACAACTCGATCGGCCCCGTGGTGACGGGTGCCACGAATTTCGCGCCGTACGGGGCGCTGAAATACGAGGCCGGCTACCAGTTCGGCCTCAGCTCCGGCGCCCCGCGCGGCGCGATCCGCTGGAGGCTGGAGTACGAGATCGCGTTCTGAGCGGCGCCGCTGCATTCGGACCCGGCGCGGTGTTATACTGGCATCCATGAAGCCAATCCCGCTCACGCCCGAGGCGGAAGCGGTGGCGCGCCGGGTCGTGTGGTTCGAGCCGCCCGCCGAAACCCTCGAGGACCCAATCCGCTTCATGGCCTACGCGATGGCGTCCGCCACACATGAGGACATGAAGGTGCTGCGCCGCTACGTGACGGACGAGGATTTCCGCGAGGCGCTCGACCGCGCACCGCCCGGCATTATCGACCCGCGCTCATGGGCTTACTGGAATTCCAAGCTGGGCCGCTACCCGTCCCCGTCGTCGCCAAAGCGTCGCTTGGGGTAGTCGTCGCGTCCACTGCGATGCCGCCGACGGACGCGCGCTGTCGACTCTCAGAAGTCGGACGAAACCGGCTGCTTCGGCAACTTCGCCCAGATCACCTCGGCGGGTGCGGGTAAGGCCAGCCCCATGGTCTCCTCCAGCAACCTTCCGAGATCCGGGGCGCCCGCCAGGACGCGTTCCTCGACATGACCGTCCGAGCGACGGATGGAAAGGTTTCCGTTGAACAAATTCACTCGCATCTCGTCGACCACGCGACAGACCACCAGATTTTGCGTGAAATGCGAGCGCGGGTGCGTCGAGGTGAACCAGTTCGCGACCTCGAAATCGACCTGCGTCTGTGCCGCGAGGGTAAAGCGATACATCGCCTCCCAGCGATCGCTGAGCCGCATCTGCAACTCGAACCCCTCGCCGTCGCGGACCACGCGATAGACGCCATGCGGGGTGGCTTGTTCCAGGCCGGGCGCAAGGCGGAGTGGCGCGGTCGGGCTCTGACCACCGAAGCCGACATCGGCGATGAAAAATCCCTCGGCAAGTTCCACCAGGGTGAGACGATGCGTCAGCGGCGCAGGCCGCCCCTGCGACATCCAGACCACGCGACCACCCAGGGCGGTAACGGAAAATCCCAATCCGGCCAAAACGTCATGAAAGAGACCGTTGTGCTCGTGGCAGTAACCGCCACGGCGGGCATGAACAAGCTTCGCCTCAATCGCGGCGGGATCAATGTCAACGGGACGGCCAAGAAAGGGATCAAGGCTCTCGAACGGGATCACCGCCAGATGGCGGCTCACAAGCTCGTGCAGCGCAACAAGGGTCGGCTCGCTCGGGCCTGAGTAGCCTATGCGACCGAAGTAAGCGGGAAGATCCGCGTTCACAACATTAGGACCGTTCTTGTCGCCGCGCTTTCGGGATCGGCTGCCGTCTGAACTCACCGCAGCTCCGAAAAATCTTCCTCGCGGAACTCGCCCGCCGCCCGCGTTCCGGCCTGCGCCTGCCGTTCCTCAGCCTGACGCAACTCTACCCGTCGTATCTTCCCCGAGATCGTCTTGGGCAAGTCGGAGAACTCGATGCGCCGCACTCGCTTGAACGGCGCCAGCCGCTCGCGCAAATGTCGAAAGATCGCCAGCGCCGTCTCGCGATTTGGCTCGGCGCCCTCCACGAGAATGACATACGCTTTAGGCACCGCCAACCGGATCGGGTCCGGCGCCGGCACCACGGCGGCCTCCGCCACCGCGGCATGCTCGATCAGCACGCTCTCCAGCTCGAACGGGCTGATGCGGTAGTCCGACGCTTTGAACACGTCGTCGGCGCGGCCGACATAGGTGAGATAGCCATCTGCGTCACGCGAGGCCACGTCGCCGGTGTGATAGAATGCGCCGGACAAATGCTCGATCGTGCCGTCCTCGGTCTGGTATCCGCGCATCAGCCCGGCCGGCGGATCGTCAAGCGCGATGCCGATCTGGCCTTCCTCCGCTTCGTTGTCGTCGGGGTCGAGGATACGGATGCGATAACCCGGCATCGGCCGTCCCATCGAGCCCGGCTTTATTCTCGTCCCCGGAGAGTTGCCCACTTGCAACGTCGTCTCGGTCTGACCGTAGCCATCGCGCAGTTCGAGGCCCCAGGCCGCCTTCACGCGGTCGAACACCTCCGGGTTGAGCGGCTCGCCGGCCGACAGCGCCTCGCGCAACTTGGTCTTCCAGGCCGTCATGTCCTCCTGGATCACCATGCGCCAGACGGTCGGCGGCGCGCAGATCGTCGTCACGCCATGCGCCGTCACCGCGTCGAGCAGCGCGCGCGCGGCGAAGCGCGGCTGGTTCAGCACGAACACCGTCGCCCCGGCGAGCCACGGCGTGAAGATCGAGCTCCACGCGTGCTTCGCCCAGCCCGGCGAGGAGATGTTGAGATGCACGTCGCCCGGCCGCAGCCCGATCCAGTACATCGTCGACAGATGCCCCGCCGCGTAGCTGCCGTGGCTGTGCAGCACGAGCTTCGGCCGCGCCGTGGTGCCCGAGGTGAAATACAGTAGCAGCGGATCGGAGGCCTCCGTGTCGCCGTCGGGCACGAATGCCGCATCGGCGCGCAGTAGATCGTCGTAGCGATGCCATCCCGAGGGCGCCTCGCCGGTCGCGATGCGCGTGACATCGGCGGACAATCCCTCGATCTTCGGCGCGTCGACCGCCGAGGTAACGAGATGGCGCACCCGCCCGCGGCTTACCCGGTCACGCAAATCCGCCGGCATGAGCAAGGTCGCCGCCGGGATCACCACGGCGCCGAGCTTCATCGCCGCGAGCACGGTCTCCCACAGCGGCACCACGTTGCCGAGCATCAGCAGGACGCGATCGCCGCGCCGCACGCCGAGCGCGCGCAGCCCGTTGGCGACGCGGTTCGACCGCTCGGACAATTCCGCGAATGTCAGGCTCCCCGCGCCCTCGCCCACGATGGTCAGCGCGGGCCGATCCGCGGCATCGCCCCGCGCCAGCGCAGGGTCGAACCAGTCCAGCGCCCAATTGAACTTTTCCAGCACAGGCCAGCGAAAATCACGATACGCCGTGTCGTACTCGGCGCGATGCGCCAGTAAGAAGTCGCGCGCCGCCTTGAGGTTCGCCGTGCTCATTCAGCCCTCCCCGACCTTGCCGCGCGCCTGCTTGGCAAGCCAGGGGTAGATCGCGGAAAAATCCCGCCCCGCCTCGCCCGCATCGGCAAGCGCGGAATAAAGCTTCGCGACATGCGCCCCGAGCGGCGTCGGCGCGCCGACCGCCTCGGCCGCCGCCTGCGACAATCTTACGTCTTTCAGCATCAGCGCGGTGGCGAACCCGGCGGCATAGTCGCGGTTCGACGGCGCGGTCGGCACCAGCCCCGGCGACGGGCAATACGTCGTCAGCGCCCAGCTCTGCCCCGAGGACGTGGAGGCGATCTGGAACAGTTTCGCATGGTCCAATCCGAGCTTGGTGGCCAACACCAGCCCTTCCGACAGCCCGACCATGTTGATCGCGAGCATCATGTTGTTGCAGATCTTCGCCGCCTGACCGGCCCCCGACGCGCCGGCATGGACGATGTTCTTGCCCATCGCCTTGAGGATCGGCTCGCCCCGCGCGAAACCCGCGTCCGGGCCGCCCACCATGAAGGTGAGCGTCCCGCCCTGCGCGCCGCCGACGCCGCCCGAGACCGGCGCGTCCAGCATGTCGAACCCCGCCGCGCTGGCCTCCTCCGCGACGGCACGCGCGCTCTCCACGTCGATGGTCGAGCAGTCGATCAGCAGCGGCTTTGTTCCAGCGCGCCGCTTTACCACGTCGATCAGCGCGCCCTGTCCGGTCCACACCGCGCGCACGTGCTCGCCCGCCGGCAGCATGGTGATGACGATCTCGGCCGATCCCGCCGCCTCCCCCGCACTCGCCGCCTGCTTCCCGCCGGCCGCCACCAGCGCCTGCGCGCCCGCCGGATTGAGGTCGAACCCCGTCACATCATGCCCGGCGCGCACCAGGTTGGCCGCCATCGGGCCGCCCATATTGCCAAGGCCGATGAAAGCGATCGTGGTCATGCCCGTCTCCCCGTTTCCGGCGATGACACCCCATCCGGCCCGGCCGCACAAGGAGCCGGCTGGCACGGCCGCGCGCCACGGCCTAGCATCGCCCAGTCAGCAGCCAACGATCCAAGAACAAGCGGAGCCGCGTGCCATGCCCTCCACCCTGCCCATCGCCGACCCGGCCGCCCTCGGTCTCGCGTCGCGGCCGCTCGAGCATCTCGACCGGCTGATCAAGCAGCACATCGAGGAGGGCCGCTATCCCGGCGCGCAGATCGCCATCGCGCGCCACGGCAAGCTCGCCCTGTTCCGCAGCTACGGCCGCGCCAGCACCGAGCCCAACCGGGAGGCGACGGACGACACGCTGTTCCTGCTGTTCTCCAACACCAAGGTGCTCACCACGGCGGCGCTGTGGAGCCTCATGGAGGAGGGCCTCGTCTCGATCACCGACAAGGTCGCCGACCATCTCCCGGACTTTGCCGCGCGCGGCAAGGGTGAGATCACCATCTTCGAGGTCGCCACGCACCAGGCGGGCTTTCCCTCCGGCAACTGCACGCGGGAATCCTGGGCCGATCACGCGCTGATGCGCCGCGAGGTATGTGACTTCTCGCTGGAATGGACGCCGCGCAGCCAGACGCAATACCACCCACGCAGCGCGCATCTGACCATCGCGATGATCCTCGAAGCCGTCACTGGTAAGGATTTCCGCGACGTGATCCGCGAGCGCGTCATCGCGCCGCTGGGCCTCGAGAACGACATCTTCGTCGGCGTCCCTCGGGCGCAGCAATCCCGCTGCTCCGACGTGTACGCGCCAGCCGACGGCGAGACCCGCGACAATAGCGAAGAATTCCGCGCGGCCGGCCTGCCGCATGGCGGCGGCTTCGCGACCGCGCGCGGCATGGCAACGTTCTACCAGGCGCTCGCGAACAAGGGTCGTCTCGGCGATGTGCGGCTGTTCTCGCCGCGCCTCATCGAGTTCGTCACGCGCGACTTCACCGGCGACCGGCCGGACGTCTACATGTCGGGCATCCCGATGCATCGCGGCATCGGCCCGCACTCGCGCGGCCTGGGCGAGCGCATCCGCGGCCTCGGCAGCCTCGCCTTCCCTGGCACGTTCGGCCACGGCGGCGTCGGCTCCTCGGTACTGCTGGGCCGACCCGCAGAGCGGCGTGTCTTTCGCCTATCGTCACCAACTACGTCGCCCCCGATCCCTGGCACTCGA
This sequence comes from uncultured Alphaproteobacteria bacterium, assembly GCA_963799825.1. Classification (GTDB taxonomy): domain Bacteria; phylum Pseudomonadota; class Alphaproteobacteria; order Acetobacterales; family Acetobacteraceae; genus JAFKFI01. The sequence goes on along the minus strand of CAWCYL010000001.1, from coordinate 545,729 downwards.
CGCGCATGGACCGCGTGAGCAACCTGGTGCACGCAAGCATCGACTGAACAGCTCCGTCATGCCCGGCGCAGGCCGGGCATCCACGACTTCCTCTGGGCCGCGCGACAGTCGTGGATGCTCGGCCTGCGCCGAGCATGACGAGTAGAATCAGCTGATCTTGCGAAACTTCTGCAACGACCGGATCTCCGCCGGCCGTGGCGTATCGGGAAAACTCGTCGTCCAGTTGGTCCAGCTCACCTCGCCGACATAGATGTCGCCGCGCGTGTCGACGCAGATGCCGTGCGGGGCGAGGAAGGCGCCCGCCTCCAGCCCCGGATGCAGCGCGCCGATGCGCGCGATGCGCTTGCCGGTGTTGTCGACGATCGACAGGCGCGGCCCGAGATTGGGCATGTCGCGGTTCACCGGCATCCCCGGCCCGAGTTCCCCGATGTAGCAGACCGGGCACTTCCCGCGCGGCATGAACAGCCCGCAGGGCCGGTGCAGGTTGTTCCACTGCGTCTCGTAGCGGCCGTTGCCGTCGAACACCTGCACGCGATGGTTCTCACGATCGGCGACGTACACCCAGCCGTCGCCGTCGCAGGTGATGTTGTGAATGATGTTGAACTCGCCCGGATCGGTGCCCGGCCCACCCCACGACATCAGCAGCTTGCCGTCGGGCGAGAATTTGTGCACGCGCGAGTTGCCGTAGCCGTCCGACACGTAGAGGTCGCCGTTCGGCGCCAGCGCGGTGTGCGTGCAGCGATGGAACGGCTCGCCGCTCATGTACGGCGTCGGCTTGCCGGGCACTCCCAAGGTGAGCAGCACCTTGCCGTCAAGGCTACATTGACGGACCGTATGGTCGCCGTCATCGGTCAGCCATAGCGTGTCGTCCGGTGCGACGTGCAGCCCGTGCGCGCGCGGGAAAACGCCCTCGCCCCAGGAGCGGAGAAAATTGCCGTTCCGGTCGAACACCATCATCGGATGCTCGCCGCGATTGAACACGTAGACGTTGTCGTTGCCGTCCGTGCCGACCGCGCCGACTTCCCTGAACGACCAGCCCGGCTGGCAGCTTCGCCCAGTCCTCCACCAGTTCGTAGCGATACTCGCCGCTGCCGACGGTGAGCGGTTTCCTTGCCTCGGTTGCCGACATTCTCCATCCCCTTGGTCTGCTTGACCTTCGCGCGAGCTTCCCACGAAGCCCGCGCCCGCGCCAATCCGGGACATTCCCGTGCGGACGATGGGCAAACTTCGGCCGCGGCCGAAGCGATCCGGCAAGACATCCCGCGGGTTCGCCACCATCTTCCGGGTAGCCGAAGAGGAGCCGAGCCATGAGCACCCATCCCGCGACCGGCGGAAAGCTCGATCCTCGCGAGCAGCACTTCCGCATCCCGAGCCACCACGCGGGGCTCGAACTGTTCCTGCGCCATCTGCCGCCGTCACAACCCGGCGGGAGCAAGGCGCCGGTCGTGCTGTACGTGCACGGCGCGACCTTCCCGTCCGCCACCTCCATCGCCCACCGGCTTGCCGGCCGTTCGTGGCGGGACGAACTGTGCGCCGCCGGCTTCCACGTCTGGGGGCTCGACTTCCACGGCTACGGCATGTCCGACCCGCACCCCGAGATGCAGCAGCCGGCCGACGCATCCGCCGCGCTCGGCCGCGCCGAGGAGGCCAGCCGGCAGATCGAGGCGGCGGCGCGCTTCATCACCGCGCATCACGCGGCGGACGCGTTGTCGATCGTCGCGCATTCCTGGGGCACCATCGCCGCCGGCCGCTTCGCCGGCCGCTGCCCCGAGCTGGTCCGCCGCATGGTGTTCTTCGGACCGATCGCGCGGCGCGACGGCGGGGCCGAACCGCCGACGCTGCCCGCCTGGAAGCTGGTCTCCGCTGCAGGACCAGTGGGACCGCTTCATCGCCGACACGCCGCAAGGACGAAGCCCCTGTCATGCTCGAACGCCACTTCGCCGCATGGAGCGAGGCGTATCTCGACGGCGACCCGGCGAGCCGCGCGCGCACGCCGCCCGCGGTGCAGGTGCCGCTCGGCCCGTTGCAGGACATCCAGGACGCCTGGGCCGGCCGGCTGGCCTATGATCCGGGTCTGATCCGCGCGCCGGTCGCCATCGTCCGGGGCAACTGGGACAGCCTTTGCACCGACGCCGACGCCGCGTGGCTGTTCGACGCGCTGACCGCCGCGCCGATCCGGCGCGACGTGAAGATCGCGCGCGCCGGGCATCTGATGCATCTCGAGGAGGGCCGCTACGCGCTCTACCGCGAGACCGAGATTTTTCTGCGCGGCAGCGACGAACCGCCGCGCGACAGGGAGGATCGTCGATGTTCGCCGTGATCTTCGAAGTTCATCCCAAGGCGGAGAAATTCGACGACTATCTCGAGCAGGCCAAGCTGCTGAAGCCCGAGCTCGAGAAGATCGACGGCTTCATCGACAACGTCCGCTACGGCTCGCTGCGGCGGCCCGGCTGGATCCTGTCGCTGTCCACCTGGCGCGACGAGAAGGCGCTGGTGCGCTGGCGCACCCATGCGCTGCATCACGAGGTGCAGGAGAAAGGCCGTTTCGAGATATTTTCCGACTATCACCTCCGCGTCGGCCAGGTCGTCTCAGACACCCACGTCCCGACGGGACAGATCTTGCGCGAGCAGCGCCTCGACGAGACCGAGACGGGCGAGGCGCGGGCGATCTCGATCGTTGAGATGCAGCGGCCGGTGGACATGCCGGCCAACGCCTCGCCCGAGCAGATCGCCGCGCTGGCTCGGCTTGCGCGACGGCGCGATGGGACTGGTGAGCTGGGATCTGTTCGACGCGATCCTGACGCCGGGCAAGCTGCTTCTGCTGCTCAGCGTGGCGCGAGGCTGCGCGCGAGGATCTCGACTCCGTGCCGCCCGACGTGCGGCACCGGCGCGTGCGGGTGATCCGCGACTACGGCATGTTCCGCCGCGAGGAGGCGCCGCAATACTACAAGGAGGTCGCGCCCGCCCCGCTTGCCGAGGGGCCGGCCGGCGCGTAACGATGGCGGCGGATCGGGAGGAGACCACCGCCATGAAACTCGTCAGTTTCCGCCGCCCTGACGGGCGCGCGAGCTGGGGCATCGTCAACGGCTCGGGCGTGATCGATTGCGGGGCCAAGGCGCCCGACCTGCGCCACGCCCTGACCGCAGCTCGCCTCGCTGAAATCCGACGCGAGCAAGCAGGCCGATTTCCAGCTCGATGCGCGTGACCCTGCTGCCGCCGATCCCCAACCCGGAGAAGATCCTCTGCGTCGGCCTCAACTACATGACGCACATCGCCGAGGGCGGGCGCGAGCCGCCGGAGAAGCCGATCATCTTTGTCCGCTTCCCCAACAGCCAGGTCGGCCACGGCCAGAACCTGATCGCGCCCAAAGCCTCGGAGACTTTCGACTACGAGGGCGAGCTTGGCCGTCGTCATCGGCAAGACCTGCCGGCACGTCAAGAAGGCCGACTGGCAGAGCGTGATCGCCGGCTATTCCTGCTACAATGACGGCTCGATCCGCGAGTGGCAGCGCCATTCCGGCCAGTTCACGCCGGGCAAGAATTTCTACCAGTCGGGCGCGTTCGGCCCTGGCTGGTGACGCCGGACGAGATCGCCGACATCCGCGAGAGCACGCTGCTCACCCGCGTCAACGGCGAGGAGCGGCAGCGCGCGCCGGTCAGCGATCTCTGCTTCGACATTCCGACGCTGATCGAATACTGCTCGACCTTCACCCAGCTCGAACCCGGCGACGTCATCGTCACCGGCACCACGGGCGGCGTCGGCGCCTATTTCAAGCCGCCGAAATGGCTGAAGCCGGGCGACAATGTGGAGGTGGAAGTCACCGGCGTCGGCCTGCTGCGCAACCCCGTGGTCGCGGAGAAGTAGCTCCGCCACGATGCTGGCCACGATCCCGTGGGCGAGCGACCTGCTCGCCACCACGAACGCTCATGCCGAACGGATCGCGGTGCATGACGGCGAGCGCGGCATCACCTTCCGCGAGATGGCGGGCCGTGCCGCGCGCGTCGCCCATCTGCTGCGCGAGCGCGGCATCCAGCCCGGCCAGCCGGTCGCGAGCTCGCTGCGCAACGGCATCCCCGCCGTGTGGACCGCTGTGGGTTTGCGCATCGCCGGCGTGGCGGAGACCGCGCTCAGCGCCGGCTACACCGAGGCCGAGCGGCGCCACGCGCTCACCCTGTCCGGCGCGCGCCTCGTGCTCACCACGCGGAACGAGGCAGCCGCGTTCCGCGATCTCGGCTGCGAGACGGTCGCCATCGAGGACATCCCCGAAGCACCGGGCGATCTCGCGACACTGCCGCCGGTGCCGGGCGAGGCGTGGGCGCGCATCGGCTTCACCTCGGGCACGACGGGCGCGCCCAAGGCGATCATCACCACGCACGCAGCTCGTTTCATCGGCAATCTGTTGCAGCGCGCGAGCTTCAGCACCATGCCCGGCCCCGGCAGCCGCATCCTGCTGATGACGCCGTTCATTCACGGCGCGGGCCTGCTCGCCCACGCCTTCAACGACCGAGGGGCGACCGCCGTGCTGCTCGACGGCGTGGACATCCCGCGCGTCACCCGCCTGCTCGACGCGGGCGACATCGACCACATCTTCGCCCCGCCGACGGTGCTCGCCAAGCTGGTCTCCGCTTTCGAGGGCCGGCACTTCCCCGGCATCCGCACCGTGTTCTGCGGCACCGCGCCGCTCACGCCCAGCGCTCTATGCCAAGGCGCGGGAGCATGTTCGGCCCGGTGATCCGCGTGACCTACGGCAAATCCGAGATCAACAATCCGATCGCGGCCCTCTCGCCCGACGAATGCGACGCCTACTACACGCAGGAGCCGCCGCAGGACGGCGTGTGCGTCGGCTTCCCCGGCACCGGCGTCGAGATCGAGATCCGCGATGACGACGGCGCACGCTGCGCCGCGGACGAAGTCGGCGAGGTGCATCTGCGCGGTCGGCACATGTCGATCGGCCATGTCGACGCGAGCGGCTTTCACCCGCTGCCGCCCGACGGCTTTCACGCGACCGGCGATCTCGGCCGCATCGACGCGCGCGGACGGCTGCATCTGGTCGGGCGCATGGCCGACGTCATCAAGTCCGGCGGCTACAAGATCCATCCCGACGAGATCGAACTGGCGCTCGCCGGCACCGCGGGCATCGGCCGCCGTCGCCATCGTGTCGCTGCCGTCGGAATACTGGGGCGAGGTCATCGTCGCGGTCGCCGAGACCAGCCGACGCGAGCTGGCCCGAGCGCGCCCGCGCCGTCGCTCGGCGCGCTGTCACGCCACAAGCACCCGCGCGCCTTCCTCACGCGAGCGGAACTGCCGCGCAACCCGCAAGGCAAGATCATGCGCCGGCTGATCCGCGCCGCGCTGCTGGAGGAATACACGCTCATCGACGGGCCGCATCCGACGCTGGAGCGGCGCTGATCCGCACGGAGGGTTTTTCTCCCATGTCCGACATGCCGAAATTCGTGCAGCTCAACGAGGAAGGCCCGCGCGAGGGTTTCCAGATCGAGAAAGGCCCGATCCCGACCGAGCGCAAGGTCGAGCTGATCGACGCGCTGTCGGAAACCGGGCTTGAGCCAGATCCAGGTGGTCTCCTTCGTCAACCCGGCGCGCGTGCCCGGCATGGCGGATGCCGGCGAGGTGGTGCAGCGCTTCAAGCGCAAGCCGGGCATCCGCTACACCGGGCTGTGGCTCAACTCGAAGGGCCTGGAACGCGCGATCGCGACGGGCGTGCTCGACATCAAGGGCTCGCTCTCGCTCACCGCGTCGGCAAAATTCCTCGCGCGCAACCAGCAGCGCTCGATGGAAGAAATCTCGCCGCGCAGCACGACCTCATCCGGCTCTACAAGCAGAACAACGTGCCGATCGAGCGCGCCTCGATCATGGCGGCGTTCGGCTGCAACTTCGAGGGCGACATTCCGCACGAGCGGGTGCTCGGCCTGATCCGCAACATCTTCGATCTCGCCGAGGAGCACGGGCTCAACATCAAGCTGATCTCGCTCGCCGACACGATGGCCTGGGCGACGCCGCTCTCGATCAAGCGGCTGGTTGGCGCGGTACGCGAGAAATATCCCGATCTGCGCTTGGCGCTGCATCTGCACGACACGCGCGGATTGGGTTGCGCCAACGCCTATGCGGGGCTGGAGATGGGCGTCGACGAGTTCGACAGCACCGTCGCCGGCCTCGGCGGCTGCCCGTTCGCGGCGCACCACGGAGCGGCCGGCAATGTCTGCACCGAGGATCTCGTGTTCATGCTGCAGGAAATGGGCATCGAGACCGGCGTGAACCTGGAGAAGCTCATCGAGGTCGCGCAGCTGGCGGAGGAGATCGTCGGCCATCCTTTGCCCGGCTCGGTGAAGATGGGCGGCAGCCTGAAGCCGCTGCGCGCGGCGGCGGCGCATTGAGGAGGGACACAGCCATGAAACTCACGGAAGCCCTCGGCAACTTCGTCGCCGACCTCTCGCCCAACCGCATCCCCGACGAAGCGCGTCGCGTCGCGCGGATGGGCTTCACCGACTGCATCGGCACGATGATCGCCGGCCGCTACGAGGATGCGCCGCAAATCCTGCGACGTGTGCTGTCTCCCTCCGGCGGCGACGCGAGCCTTGTATTTCAGCGACCAGCGCGCGCCGGCGCCGGAAGCCGCCTGGATCAACGGCACCGCCGGCCACGCGCTCGACTACGACGATGTCGGCTTGCGCGGCCATCCCAGCACCGTGCTGGTCCCCGCGATCCTCGCCGAAGCCGAGGCGCTGGACGCATCGGGCGACGACATGCTGACCGCCTATATCGCCGGCTACGAGACCTGGGCCGAGCTGTTCCACCGCGACACCGGGCTGCATCATGGCAAGGGCTGGCATCCCACCGGCATCTTCGGCGCGATCGGCGCGGCCGCCGCGTGTGCCAAATTGCGCAAGCTGGACGCCGCGCGCACCGCGCAGGCGATCGCGCTCGGCGCGTCGCAGAGTGCCGGGATCATGGCGAATTTCGGCACCATGACAAAGCCGTTCCACGCCGGGCGCGCGGCCCATGCCGGGCTGATGGCGGCGCGTCTCGCCGAAGCCGGGTTCACTGCCTCGCCCGACGCGCTCGAACATCCGCAAGGTTTTCTCAGCGCCGTCTCGCCCGCCGGCGACGTGGACCGCTCCGACCCCGTCTTGCTCGGCACCGAATGGCGCATCCTGTCGCAAGGGCTCGGCATCAAGAAGTATCCCACCTGCTACTGCACGCACCGCTCGATCGACGCGATGCTCGGACCTGATGGAGCGCCAGCCGCTCAAGCCTGACGATATTCGAGCAGATGACCGTCTCCATCAGCGAGAATTTTGCCACGATCCTGCGCAACCACGCGCCGCGACACCGGGCTTGCGGCGAAGTTCAGCATGGAGTTCGCGGTCTCCTCGGCGGTGATCGCGCGCAAGGTCGGGCTCGCCGAGCTCACCGACGATTTCGTGCGCCGCCCTGACGTGCAGGCACTGATGGATCGCGTGCGGATCGAGACCAACACCGACTACGATCCAGAGATGTCCGGCGCGTCGCGGCACGACCAGGTGCGCATCGAGCTTGCCGACGGCGGGACCGTCGAGACCGAACAGGTCCGCCGCGCCACCGGCCACGCCGCGCGGCCGCTCTCGGATGCGCAGCTCTACGAGAAGTTCCGCGATTGCCTGGAGGTGGGAAAGTCCGAGGTGCCGGCGGAAGCGTTGTTCCAGCGGCTGCAGGAGATGCAGCAGCTCTCCGCACGGGCGATCACAGCGGTGCACTGAGGCCAACGAAACCGTCATGGCCGGCGAAGGCCGGCCATCCACGACTTTGCGTGCGGCCGTCGAAGTCGTGGATCACCGGAAGAAGTCCGGTGATGACGGTCCAGGACGAGAAATCCTTAGGCCGGCTTGAACGTCATCGCCGCACCATTCATGCAGTACCGCAACCCCGTCGGCTTCGGCCCGTCGGGGAACACATGCCCGAGATGGCCGCCGCATTTCGCGCAATGCACCTCGATCCGCGTCATGAACAGGCTGCGGTCCTCGGACTTGCCGACGCCGCCCTCGATCGGCGCATAGAAGCTCGGCCAGCCAGTGCCGCTCTCGAACTTGGTCGCCGCGTCGTAGACCGGCGTGCCGCAACCGGCGCAAGCAAAAGTGCCGGCCCGCTTCTCCTGGTTGAGCGGGCTGGTGCCGGCGCGCTCCGTGCCGTGCTTGCGCAGCACGTGATACGCCTGCGGGCTCAGCTCGCGCCGCCACTCCTCGTCGGGCTTCTCGACCGCGAAGTGCTCGTCCGCCGCCGTCTTGGTCGAACTGAACAGACCCATTCGCTCGCTCCTCATGCTTTGCCCGGATATGGGGACCGCGCCCGTCTGGGAAAAACCCATCAGCGCAACACCGCCTCGGTCTTGCGCTCGATCAGCTCGAAGTCGATCTCCGCCCCAAGCCCCGGCCCGGTCGGCGCGTGGAGCAGGCCGTGCGCGTCGATCTCCAGCTCCTTCGCCATGCCGTATTTGTGCGCCTCGTGCGGCAGCAGCACCTCGAAGAACTCGCAGTTCCTGAGCGCCAGCGCGAGATGCAGATTGGCAAGATTGTTCAGCGAGTTGCCGCTGTGGTGGATCTCGTAGTTCATGCCGAACGCCTCCGCGAGATGCGCGGTCTTCAGCATGGTGGTGAGCCCGCCCTTGTTCGGGATGTCGCCGCGCAGGAAGTCGGTCGCGCGCTCGGTGATCCAGATCGGGTAGGTGTCGAGGCCGCCCGCGGGAAACTCCGTCGCCATGATCGGGATGTCGAGCTTCTGCCGCAGTTTTACGTAGTTATAGATGTCCTCGTCGGCGAGCGGGTCCTCGTACCACAGGAAATCCAGCTCCTCGATCACGTAGCCGACGCGCAGCGCGTCCTGGTAGCGGTAGCTCCAGGTCGAATCCAGCATCAGCGTGTAGTCGTCGCCCACCGCGTCGCGCACCGCCTCGCACACCTTGATGTCGGTCGCCGGCTGGGTCGGTGGATGGATCTTGTAGGCGCGCCAGTGGCTCGCCTTGAAGAACTGCGCCTGCTCGACATAGGCCTCGACGCTCGGCAGCACCTGCGAGCTGGCATAGGCGGGGATCGAATTCTTGTAGGTGCCGATCAGCGCGTGGATCGGCAGATCGGCGATCTTGCCGGCGAGATCCCATAGCGCGACGTCCGCCGCGCCGATGTTGCGGTACGACACCGAGCGCGACAGCGTCAGCATCTGCCGATGCAGCCGCTCGCGCTCCAGCGGATTCTGCCCCATCAGCAGCGGCTTGAGCCAGCGCAGCAGCTGCGGCCCGTCCATGCTCGCCGGATTGCCCGCCGAGCCGAGGAAGGCGTGGCCCTCCAACCCCTCGTCGGTATGGATGCGCAACAGCCCGAGATTGCTCGACCGCGTGACGAACGAGCCGGCGTGGTAGCGCGTCGCCGGAATGTCGTCCCAGGTGAAGATGGTGAGCGTGACGTCGTCGATCTTCATCGCGCGAATCTCCCTCAGCCGGGCAGATTGAGCACGTTCTTGGCGACGATGTTGCGCTGGATCTCGTTCGAGCCGCCATAGATCGTGGCGGGGCGCGCCTGGATGTAGATGCCGGTCGGGATTGAGATCGCGGTTGCCGCCGATCGGGCCGAGCAGCCCGGCATTCTCCCCGGCGATCTCCATCATCGCGTCGGTGATGCGCTGGAACAGTTCGGTCTGGTTGATCTTGAGCATCGAGATGTCCGGGCCGATCTGCTCGCCGCGCCGCACCTTGTCGGCGTAGGTCTCGAACAGCGCGTTGTGGTCCTCGAGATCGAGGCGCAGGCGCGTGTAGCGGTCCTGGAAATTCGCGTCGTCCCAAACGCCCATGCTCTCGGCCAGCATCTTCAGCCGGCGCAGCGCGTAGGCGGACTGGCGCGGCGAGCCGATGCCGATGCGCTCGAACCCGAGCAGGTTCTTCGCCATCGTCCAGCCCTTGTTCGGCTGGCCGACCAGGTTGGCCTTCGCGGCACGCGCACGTTGTCGAAGAACGTCTCGCAGAACTCCTCGCCGAGATCGAGATTGCGGATCGGGCGGATGGTGATGCCGGGCGTGCCCATCGGCGCGAGGATGAAGCTGATGCCCTCCTGCTTCTTCGCCGCCTTGTCGGTGCGGACGAGGACAAAAATCCAGTTCGCGTCCATCGCCAGCGACGTCCAGATCTTCTGGCCGTTGATGACGTACTCCTCGCCGTCGAGCACCGCCTCGGTGCGCAGGCTGGCGAGGTCGGAGCCGGCGTTGGGCTCGCTGTAGCCCTGGCACCAGATATACTCGCCGCTCAGGATGCGCGGCAGGAAATGCGCGCGCTGCTCGTCGGTGCCGTATTTGATGAGCAGCGGCCCGACCATCGATATGCCCTGATCCGGCATCCGCGCGCAGCCGTGGCGCTGATACTCCTCGATGTAGATCAGCAGCTTGGCCGGCGAGAGGCCGAGCCCGCCATATTCGCGCGGCCAGGACGGCGCGAGCCAGCCGTCGCGCGACAGCCGCATGTACCATTCCTTCACCGCCGGCCAGTGCAGACGGCTCGGCGGATTGCGGATCTCCGGCGGATAATTTGCCTCGATCCAGCCGCGCAGCTTCATGCGGAAGCTGTGGTCGTCAAGCGTGTTGAGATCGTCGGGCTGGGAAGCGGTCGCGGTCATCGTGTTTCCTCCCGTGTGGGAACGATCATTCCGGCGGATCGCCGCATGGCACATGCACCACGCGACTGACAAAAATGCCGGCGGTATGGATGCGCTCGGGGTCAAGCTCGCCGAGGTCGCGGACGTGCTGGCTCTGCGCAATGGTGAGAGCGGCCGCCATCGCCATCACACCGTTGAAATTGTTTCCCGACGCGCGATAGGTGAGATTGCCCCAGCGATCCGCCTCCCATGCCTCGACGAGTGCCACGTCGCCGCGGATCGCGCGCTCCAGCACGTAGGTTTCGCCGTCGAACGCGCGGGCCTCCTTGCCGTTCGCCAGCAGCGTGCCGACCGAAGTGCGCGTGTAGAACGCCGGCACCCCTGCCCCGCCGGCGCGCACCCGCTCGGCGATCGTGCCCTGCGGCACCATCTCGAGTTCCAGCCGGCCATCGGCGTAGCGCTCCTGCACCGCCTTGGCGTAGGCACGGCTGACATAGGAGACAATCAGCTTGCGCGCCCGCCCGAGCGCCACCAATCGGCCGACGCTGCCGGTGTCGCGACCGGCGGCGTTCTGCACGATCGTAAGATCCTTGGCACCCTGCTCGATCAGCCCCTCGACCAGGGCACGCGGCTCGCCCACGCCGGCAAAGCCGGCGACGAGCACCGTCGCGCCGTCCCGCACGTCCGCCAGTGCCTCGGCGATCGAGCGGACGGTCTTGTCGATCATGCGCGGCCCGGCTTGGCGTTGCGGAACGGCGTGTTGCTGTCGGCGAGCTCGCGCAGCAGCCTCGCCGGCGCCCAGCGCTCGCCGTATTGCTGATGCCAGCGCGAGATCTGGTCATACACCGCGCGCACGCCGATCTGATCGGCCCAGTACATCAGGCCGCCGCGATAGCGCGGGAAGCCGAAGCCGTGCAGCCACATCACGTCGATGTCGCTGGCGCGGTAGGCGATGCCTTCCTCCAGGATCTTGCACGCCTCGTTGACCGAGGAGAACAGCAGTCGCCGCAGGATTTCCTCGTCCGTGAAGCTGCGCTGCTCCACGCCAAGTTCGCCCGCCACCTCCTTGATGACACGCGCGACCTCCGGGTCGGGATGCGGCGTACGGTCGCCCTTCTCGTAGCGGTACCAGCCGGCGCTGGTCTTCTGCCCGTATCGCCCCATCTCGACCAACCGGTCAGCGATCGGCAGCTTGCGATAATTCGGGTTCTCGGTGGCGCGGCGACGGCGGCCGGCGTAGCCGATGTCGAGGCCCGCGAGATCGCCGACCGCGAACGGCCCCATCGGATAGCCGAAATCGACCATCACCTTGTCGACCTGCTCGGGCAGCGCGCCATCCTCGAGCAAGATGACCATCTCGGTATTGAACGGCGCGCGCGAGCGGTTGGCGACGAAGCCGTCGCAATTGCCCGCCATCGCGCTGATCTTCCCGATCTTTCTCCCCAATGCCATCGTCGTCGCCAGCACTTCGGGCGAGCTTGCGCTGCCCTTCACCACCTCCAACAGCTTCATCACGTTGGCCGGACTGAAGAAATGCGAGCCCGCGACGTCCCGCGGGCGCTTCGTGGCATCCGCCATCTTGTCGATGTCGATCGCGGACGTATTGGTCAGCAGCAGCGCGCCCGGTTTCATCACCGCGTCGAGCTTGGCAAAAACCTCCTGCTTGACCGGGATCTCCTCGAACACGACCTCGATCACCACGTCGGCGTCGCCGATCTCCTCATAGGTCGTCACCGGCTGGATGCGCGCGTAGCGGCGCTCCATCTCCTCGGCGGCGAGGCTGCCGCGCGCGACCGAGGTTTCGTAGTTCTTGCGGATGCGCTGCATCCCGCGATCCAGCGCCTCCTGCGTGGCTTCCAGCACGCGCACCGGAAAGCCGAAATCGGCGAAGCTCATGGCGATGCCGCCGCCCATCGTGCCGGCGCCGACCACCGCCGCCGGTCTTGATCTCCTTCACCGGCGTGTCGGCGGGAACGTCGGGCAGTTTTGCCACTTCACGCTCGGCGAAGAAGGCGTAGCGCAGCGCCCGCGCCTCGTCGGCGTTCTCCAGCTCCTGGAACAGCGCCTGCTCGCGTTTCAACCCGTCCTGGAACGGCAGGGAACAAGCGGCCTCGACGGCGGCGATGCAGTTGTACGGCGCCTTCTGGTTGCGCGCGCGTCGTGCGATGCTTTTGCGCATCGCATCGAACATCCCAGGCTCATCCTTCGCTTCCTGCAGCCGGTCGGTGCGCTCGCTGATGCGCGGCAGCGGCCGCATTTCGGCAATCGACTTCGCGAACGCCACCGCCTCGGCGCGCAGATCGGCCGCGTCGTCCACCACGCGGTCGAGAATGCCGTAGCCGAGCGCCTCCGGCGCGGGCACATGGCGGCCCGAGACGATCATCTCCAGCGCGCGCTTCGGCCCCGCCACGCGCGGCAGCCGCTGCGTACCGCCACCGCCCGGCAGAATGCCGATCAGCACCTCGGGCAGTCCCACCTTCGCGCTCCGCGCTGCGATGCGATAGTTGCAGCCCATCGCGTTCTCCAGCCCGCCGCCCAGCGCGAAGCCGTGGATCGCCGCGACCACAGGCTTTTCGCTCGCGTCGAGAATGTCGTGGCTGCGCTGCCCGATCGGCGGCCGCACCCGCCCGGTGCCGAACTGGCGGATGTCGGCGCCCGCGATGAACGAGCGCCCGGCGCCGATCAGTACGATCGCGCGGACAGCGGGATCGGCATTGGCGCGCCGCACGCCGTCGATGATGCCTTCCGGCACGCCGGGGCTGAGCGCGTTCACCGGCGGATTGTCCACCGTAATGATCGCGATATCGTCCTCGGTCTCGAAGCGGACGAGCGGCTTGTCGCTCACGGCATTTCTCCCGGCTTCCTAAGTCACCGACAGCTTAGGCGATGGTCCCGAAGGCGTCCACGTCGCTCCCGGCGGCTACGGCGCCGGAAACAACGCGCTGCTGCGCCCCATCGCCCAGTAGGCGACCAACCCAGCCCATTCATGCACCGCCTCGTCGAGCTGACCGAGCCGCTGGCCGAGCGAAGTCGGCAGCCACAGGATGAAATCGTGGCCGGATTTGTAGCCGACCGGCCAGCCGATCACGTTCCAGCCCGCCGCGCGGAACGCGCCGACGCCGCGCGCGACGTGATCGGCCGAGGTCACGAGAAGCCACGTCTCGCCCGGCGCAGGCCGCACCAGCGCGCGGGTGAACACCGCGTTCTCCCAGGTGGTGCGCGACGCGCTCTCCATCACCAGCCGGTCCGGTGCCACACCTAGGTCGATGAACAGTGCGCGCGCCACGTCGGCCTCGGTCTCGCGGCCGGGTGTCACCGCCCCACGCCCGCCGGTGAACACCAATTTGGCGTCGGGGAAACGGCGCGCGAGCGTCACCGCCTCGGTCATGCGCTCCGCCGCGCCGTTGAGCGATGGAATGCCGCGATCGGCCGTGATGTCCGGCTCCACCGCGCCCCCGAGCACGACGATCCCGTCGACATGCGCGGGCGCACTCGTCACTTGCGGAAACCGGTCCTCCAGCGGCAGCAGCGCCCATTGGTCGAGCGGCAGCAGCAGGACCGCGACGAACCCGCCGACGCCGAGCAGCAGCAATCCGCGGCCCGAATCGGCTCCGTCCGCGCCAGGAGAGCGCGAGTCCGACCACGCAGCACAGGAGCAGAAGGGTGCTCGGGCGCACCAGCACGCCCGCGAATTTGGAGAGCAGGAACATCATGCGGTTGGCGTCACTTGTGCCGGCAGGCTACGCTGAGACCGCGCGCGGCGCCATGCGGGGAGAAAGATCATGCTGAACGGCATCCACCGGTTTCCCGCGATGGAGCAGGTCGTCTACGGCCGCCCCTTCGCCGCGGCCGTCGGTGCCGAGGTGGAGCGGCTGGGCGCCCGCGCCGTCTATCTCATGGTCGGTGGCACCCTGTCGCGCGAGACCGACGTGCTGACCCAGTTGCGCGACGTGCTGGGCAACCGGCTGGCCGGCATCTGCACCAAGATGGGCGCCCATACGCCGCGCGTCGACGTCGTCGCGGCCGCCAACGCCGCGCGCGAGGCCCGCGCCGACCTCATCGTCACGGTCGGCGGCGGCAGCGTGACGGATGGCGCGAAGGTGGTCGAGCTGTGTCTCGCCAACGACGTGACCACCGTGGAACAACTGGGCGCGTTCGCCGCGAGGACCGCACCCGACGGCAGCAGTCATCGGCCGCCGACCAAGGCGCCGACGGTGCGCGGCGTCACCGTCCCGACCACCCTCTCCGCCGGCGAGTTTTCCGCTTTTGCCGGCTGCACCGACACCGAACGGATGGTCAAGGAAAGCTATCTGCATCCGAAGATGATCCCCATCACCGTGATCCTCGACCCGGCGGTCACGGTCCACACCCCGGAATGGCTGTTTCTCTCGACCGGCATCCGCGCCGTCGATCACGCCGTCGAGGCGTTGTGCTCGATCGCCAGTGCGCCATATGCCGACGCCTCGGCGATGCACGCGCTGCGGCTGCTCGGGCGCGGGCTCAAGGGCGTGAAATCGAACCCGCAGGATCTCGACGCGCGGCTCGACTGCCAGACCGGCGCGTGGCTCTCGATGGCCGGCGTCGGCGCGGGCGTGCCGATGGGGGCGAGCCACGGCATCGGCCACGTGCTCGGCGGCACCGCCGGCGTGCCGCACGGCTACACTTCCTGCATCATGCTGCCGCACGTGCTGCGCTTCAACGAGGGCGTCAACGCCGAGCGCCAGGCCTGGGTGAGCGAGGCGCTGGGCCAGCCCGGCGGGCGCGCTGGCGACGTGGTGGGCGCGCTGATCGCCGGCCTCGGCCTGCCGACCCGGCTGCGCGACGTCGAGGTCAAGGCAGAACAATTCGACCGCATCGCCGCGCAATCCATGCACGACCGCTGGCTGCCGACCAACCCGCGCAAGATCGATGGGCCGGAGGTGGTAAAAACCCTGCTCGAACAGGCGTGGTAGGACTTCCGGCGCGCCCTACTTGGCGGTAGCCTCCCGGCAACGGGAGGGATCGTGCATGTCCGAATACGATTACATCGTCGTGGGCGCGGGCTCGGCCGGCTGCGTGCTGGCCAGCCGGCTGAGCGAGGACGCGACGAAGCGGGTGCTGCTGCTGGAGGCCGGCGGCAAGGATGACAGCTTCTGGATCCCCATCCCGGTCGGCTTCTCCAAGCTCATGGTCAACCCGAAATATAACTGGATGTTCAGCACCGAGCCGGAGCCCAACTGCCACGGCCGCGTCATCCCCGTGCCGCGTGGCAAGACGCTGGGCGGATCGAGCTCGATCAACGGGATGCTCTACGTGCGCGGCAACCCGCTCGACTACAACACCTGGGCGCAGTTCGGCAATCGCGGCTGGTCGTACGAGGGCGTGCTGCCCTATTTCAAGAAATCCGAGCATTACGAGCGGAACAACAACGATCCCGCGCGCGGCTATGGCGGAATGCTGAATGTCGCCGAGATGCGCGAGAACCACGAGCTGTGCGACGCCTTCATCGCCGCCGCCGAGCGCGAGGGTTTCCGGCGGAACTCCGACTACAACAACGGCCACCAGGAGGGTTTCGGCTATTTCCAGGTGACGCAGAAGAACGGCCGCCGCTGGTCCACCGCGCGCGCCTTCCTCGACCCCGCGCGCAGCCGACCGAACCTCACGATCGAGACCAACGCGCAATGCACCGGCCTCATTCTCGAAGCCAAGAGCTGCGTCGGCGCGCGCTTCGTGCAGAACGGCCAGGCGCGCGAGGCGCGCTGCCGGGGCGAGGTTGTGCTGTGCGCCGGCGCGGTGCAGTCCCCGCACGTGCTGGAGATTTCCGGGATTGGTCAGCCCGAGCTGCTGCGCTCGTTCGGCGTCGAGGTGAAGCACGAGCTGCCCGGCGTCGGCGAGAACTACCGCGACCACTACGCGCCGCGCATGAACTGGCGCGTCAAACTGCCGATCACCTTGAACGAGCAGACCCGCGGCCTCGGCTTCGCCCGCGAGATCGCCCGCTATTTCATGTCGGGCCGCGGCATCCTCACCTACACCGCCGGCATCGCCTACGGCTTCATCAAGACGCGTCCCGAATTGGAAGAGCCCGACGTGCAGTTCCACTTCGCGCACGCGAGCTACGGCAACGCGGCCAACCGCGTGCTGGAGCGCGAGCCCGGTATGACGGTGACGACCTATCAGTGCCGCCCGGAATCGCAGGGCTCGATCCACCTGCGCTCGCCCGATCCCTTGGCCGCCCCGTGCATCCGGCCGAACTATCTCGCCGATCCGCTCGACCAGCGCGTCGTGGTGGACGGCATGAAGATCGCGCGGCGGATCGTGAGCAATGCCGCGATGGACAAGTACCGCGCCTTCGAGATGAACCCCGGCGACGCCGTGCAGACCGACGAGCAGTGGCTCGACTTCGCCCGCCACAACGGCCAGACCACCTATCACGTGGTCGGCACCTGCAAGATGGGCCGCGACCCGATGGCGGTGGTGGACGACGAGCTGCGGGTGCATGGCATCACGGGGCTGCGCGTCGCCGACGCCTCGGTGATGCCGACGATGGTTTCCGGCAACACCAACGCGGCGACCATCATGATCGCCGAGAAGGGTGCCGACATGATCCGCGCGGCGGCGCGCGGGGGGATGGCGCAGGCGGCGTGAGGCCCTAGCCGGGCGCCGCCCAACTCCCGCGCGGGGTGTTCAGGTTCACCGTCACGTTCTTGCGCTGGGTGAAGCTGTCGAGCATCCCTTCGAGCGAGAACTCCCGCCCGATACCGCTCTGCTTGTAGCCGCCGTAGGAGTGGCCAGGCGACTGGCCGAGCCCCTGGTTGACCTGCACCCAGCCGCTCTCGATCGCGTGCGCCGCGCGCAGGCCGCTGCCGATGTCGTGCGTCCAGACATAGGCCGCGAGCCCGTAATGGCTGTCATTGGCCATGCGGATCGCCTCCGCCTCGTCGCGCCACGGGATCGCCACCAGCACTGGCCCGAAAATCTCCTCCCGGGCCAGCCGCCAGTCGTTCGACGTGTCGGCGAACACCGTCGGCACCGCGAAATAGCCCTCGCTGAGCGGACCCTCTTTGGGCGGCAGCCCGCCGAACACCAGCCGCGCGTCCTTGCGCTGCAAGCCCTCCTCGACATAGCCGCAGACCTTGCGGAATTGCTTCTCGTTGATGATGGTGCCGATGTCGCTCGCCTCGTCGAGCGGATCGCCGAGCTTGAGCGCCTGCACCTTGGTGGTCAGCTTGTCGAGGAAGCTGTCAAAGATGTCGGCGTGCAGGAACATGCGCGACCCAGCGGTGCAGGACTGGCTCTGCCGGGTAAAGCGCATGGCGGAAATAATGCCGTCCACCACCCAGTCCTCGTTGGCGTCGGGATAGACAATCGACGGGCTCTTGCCGCCGAGTTCGAGCGACACCGGCACGATGCGCTCGGCCGCCGCGCGCATCACGATTTTTCCCACTTCGGTCGAGCCGGTGAACGACAGCTTGCGCACTGTCGGGTGCTGCGCCAGCGGGCCGCCGCACTCCTCGCCCAGTCCGGTCAGCACGTTGAGCACGCCGGGCGGCAGGAATTCCTGGCAGATGCGCGCCATCATCAGCACGCCCAGCGGCGCGTCCTCGGCGGCCTTCATCACCAGCGTATTGCCGGCCACCAGCGCGGGGGCGATCTTGAGCGCGCCGAGCAGCACCGGCGCGTTCCACGGGATGATCGCGCCGACCACGCCGAGCGGCTCGCGCCGCGTGTAGCTCAGCACGTGCTCGCCGAACGGGATCGTCTCGCCTTTCAGCTCGCCGCCGAGCCCGCCGAAATAGCGAAAGATGTCGGCGGTGTTCTTCGCCTCCGGCCGCGCCTGGGTGCGCAGCGCGTTGCCGGTCTCCAGCGCGACGGTGCGGGCCAGTTCCTCTGCCCTCGCCTCCAGTGCATCGGCGATCCGCAGCATGATGCGCCCGCGCTCGCGCGGCGCCACCCGGCTCCAGGCCGGGAACGCCTTGGCGGCGGCCTTGACCGCAAGATCCACGTCCGCGGCGCCGCCGCGCGGGATCTCGGCGATGGCACGGCGGTTCGCCGGGTTCAGCACCGGGAGTACCGCCCCGCTCGCGCTCGCCGTCCATTTCGCCGTCGATCAGCATCCGCGCCTGCTCGAGCTTGGCTTGGTCGGGAGTCTTTTCCAGCATTGGACACACGCTCCTGCTTGCGATGAAGGCCGCAATCCAACACCCTAGATCGGACCCGTCGCGGCGCTTGCCAAGGCGAACGCCGGAGCGAGACGGGCATTCGCAGGCCCCTCATGCGGTCCCTGCATCACTCCCACGCGATCCGGGCGCGCTGGCTGACTGTCGGCCCGTCCAGCTCGTACAGCGCATCCAGCAACGCGACCTGGAAAGACCCCGGAGCCCGCGCACGCTCGGCCGCGATCTCGCCGGCGATGCCGATCAGCACCAGGGCGTGAGCGGACGCGCCAACGCGATCCCCCTCGACCGCCAGGCAGGCACCAAGGATGGCGGTGGCGGTGCAGCCGGTCCCGGTCACCCGGGTCATCATCGGATGGCCGTTCCGGATCGCGATCAGCCGCGTCCCGTCCGTGACGTAATCGACCGGACCAGTCACCGCGACGGCGGCGCCCGTGGTGCGCGCGAGTTGTCTCGCCGCCTGCTGCGCCGCCTCGGATCGCGCGCTGCTGTCAACGCCCCGTGCGGCCCCGCCGAAGCCTGCCAGACTCAGAATTTCCGAAGCGTTGCCGCGGATGGCCGACGGCCGCTCCCAGATCAGCTCGCCGGCCAGACGGGTGCGAAACCCGATCGCGCCGACCGCGACCGGATCGAGCACCCAGGGCGTCCCGGCCTCGACCGCCGCCACCACGGCGATCCGCATGGCAACCGCCCGCTCGGTCGTGACCGTGCCGAGATTGACGACCAGCGCATCGGCGATGCCGGCGAATTCGCCGACCTCCTCCTCGGCCTGCACCATCGCCGGCGAGGCACCGAGTGCGAGCAGCGCATTCGCCGTGACGTTGGCGACCACCACATTGGTGATGTTGTGAACCAGCGGCACGCGCGTTCGGATGGCGGCGAGCGTGCGGCAAACGGCGGCGGGTTCGGCGAGATCGGGATCCATCAGGCGCGCTCTCTGGTCATGATGCGAAGCGCCCGACGTTACACCCCGCGGGGCGTCAACGTCGCGGCCTGGACGCCGCGCCGACCGCCATGCATCGTCGCCGCATGACGGAAGCCCGCCGCCTCTCGCTCGTGCTCGGGCTGACCCAGACGCTGGCCTATGTCACCAGCTACTACGTCCCCGCCGTCGTCACGGCCAGCGCCTCGCGCGACCTTGGCGCCTCGCCGACCCTGCTGTTGGGCGGCTTCTCCTGGGCGATGCTGGTCGCGGGCTTCATCTCGCCCAAGGTCGGCGCCCGGATCGACCGCGCCGGCGGCCGTGGCGTACTGGCGCTGGGCAAGGCCGTGCTGGCGGTGGGACTGCTGGCCTTGTCCGCCGTGACCTCCCCGGCTGGATGGTACGCCGCCTGGACCGTGATGGGCCTCGGCATGGGATTCGGGCTGTACGACGCCGCCTTCGCCACCATCGGGCGGCTGTTCGGCGGCGAGTCTCGGCCGATCATCGTCGGCGTGTCGCTGATCGGCGGCTTCGCGAGTTCGATCGGCTGGGCGGCGGGTGCCGGCTGCGTGGACTGGCTCGGATGGCGCGCGACGCTGCTCGTCTACGCGGCCATCAACCTCGCGATCAGCCTGCCGATGGTCCTGCTGCTGGTGCCGGGCGTGAAGCCGATCGCGGCGGAGCAGCCGACCCAGGCCGCCCCGCAACGCGCGCCCGCGGCGATGCGCCGGACCTTCGTGTTGCTCGCGGTCTTCTTCAGCGTCCGCTCGGGCATTCTCGCGATCGTCTCGGTCCATATCCTCGGGCTTTTCCAGGGGCTCGGCCTGAGCCCCGCGGCGGCGGTGGGAACGGCCGCGCTGATCGGTCCGGCGCAGGTCGCCGCGCGCGTCGCCGAATGGAGCGTGATGCGCTGGACCACCCCGCTGACGATCTCGCGTCTCGGCGCCCTGCTGCTGCCGCTCGGCGTGCTCGGATTGCTGGCCGGCGGCCCGGTCTGGGCGTTTGCGGTCAGCTACGGGATCAGCAACGGCGTCCTCACGATCAGCCGGGGCGTGCTGCCCCTCTATCTGTTCGGCGCCGAAGGCTACGCCACGCGCCTGGGCCGCCTGGCGCTGCCTTCGTCCTTGACGCAGGCGGTCGCACCGACCCTGGCCACGCCGCTCGTGCTGGCATTCCCCGCGTCGCAAGTGCTGCTGTGGGGCGGCGTGCTCGCCTCCGCCGCCGCGTTGTGCCTCATTCCGCTGCGGAGGGATCTCGGAGCCGACTGATCGCGCGCATCCGTTCCGGCAAACGGAGCATTGCAGCCGTCGGCCCGAGTCTACACGAATCCTCAACCCAGCCCAGGCTAACTAACCGCCCTTGACTATGATCGACGGGCGGCAAGCGGCCTTGAGCGTCACAGCACATCTCAGTCTGCAGCGCCTCCATGGTTTCCGGGGGCCACAGGGGCCATGACCAGCGTCGTCCTCCGTCAGTTCCGTGCCTGGTTTGAGCTCGGCGGTATGGAAGCGCAGCGCCTGAAGCCCATGGAGGGATTGCGCGCCGTCGCAGGACCGATGGTTTTCTGCGTGCACTACGCGTCCCTGGCGATGCCCTGGACCGGCACTGCCGCGACGCACGCGCTGGCGGATATCATGCACGTCTTGGGCAACGCGGGCGTGGATCTGTTCTTCGTAATCAGCGGCTACCTGATCTACGGCGGACTGGCGCGCAAGCCACGGCCCTATGGCGAATTCCTGCTGCGTCGGATCCAGCGCCTATATCCCACCTTTGGCGTGATGCTGGCGATCCATCTCGGAGTTTCCTTTGTCGCTCCGGGAGAAAGCAAGCTGCCGATCGGGGTAGTGGACGCCGCGCTCTACGTCATCTGCAACGCACTGCTGCTGCCGGGGATCTTCGATATCCGCCCGATGATGACCATCGCCTGGTCGCTCAGCTATGAAATGTTCTTCTACCTTGCTGTGCCGCTGCTGATCGGGCTGGTCCGGCTGCGCGCCTGGCCGCGAACAGCGCGACTGGCGTGCTTTCCGCTTTTGGCAGTGGCAATGATCTTTGCCCCGTTTGCCTGGCCGCGCATGAGCCTGTTCGTCGTCGGCATGTTTCTGGCGGAGCTGTTGCCGATCGTAATGCGCGAGGACAAGACCCGTTTCTGGCTCGATCCGCTGACCCTGTTGTCGCTGCCTGTGGCCGGATGGTTGTTGGTGCTGTCGCCGTTCACCGGCTCCTGGTGCGTGATCGTTGGCGTGACCTGCCTGCTGGTGACGATGTCCGCCTTCTCGCATCCCGGCCCAATCAGCCGCTTCCTGGTGCAGCGGCCGTTGCGGTGGCTCGGCAATGCCAGCTACTCCTACTATCTGGTGCACGGCCTGGTGCTGAAGCTCTTGTTCGTGTCGTTCCCAAAGCTGAACCTCCCGCTTATCGCCGCCCCGTGGCTCTTCTGGGTGCTGCTGATGCCGGCTCTGCTAGGCACGCTGCTCGCGGCCGCGACGCTGTTCCTGATGGTGGAGAAGCCATTCTCCATCGCCGCCTCGCAGATCAAACACCAGAAGCCGCGATCTCTGGAAGCTGCCAACGCAACGGACACCGGCAATTAGCAACACTCGGCGGCAGCTCACGCGCCTCGAGACGCCCGGCTGTTCTGCTTCCGGGAATACGACCATAGGTTGAATTCCTTGGCATACCTGTGCAATCTCCCCGTGGGCGTGACACGAGGGTTTGCGACTGTGTGGTGGTCGAGACGGGGGAACACTCCCAAGCCGCAAGGGGAAAAGCTCTGGGGGTTTTCCGAGCAGACGCTGCCGCTCGCGCCAGGGCCCGTGGACCTTCCCGGCATGGCGCACGCGGCCGAGGGCGTCTCCAGCCTGCTCCAACGACGGAGCCCGGCCGACGGAGAGTCTCCCGCCGGGTCGCGGGAGCCGGGACAACCGTTCCCCAGCACCGGCCCGCATGGCCATCGCGAGCGGATGCGCGACAAGCTGCTGGAGCGCGGTGCGGAGGCGCTGGCGGATTACGAACTGCTCGAGATGCTGCTGTTCTTCGCGCAGCCGAAGGGCGACACCAAGCCGCTCGCCAAGGGCCTCATCAATCGGTTCGGCAGCTTCGCCTCGGTGCTTTCGGCCCCTAGCCGAGACCTGTTCGCCGCCCCCGGCCTCGGACGGCACAGCGTCTCGGCGATCCGGCTGGTGCAGGCGTCGGCACAGCGGCTCGCCCTGGCCGAGGTGATGAACCGGCCGGTGCTGAACAACTGGGACCGGCTGCTGGAGTATCTGCACACCGTCCTCGCCCGCGAGCGCATCGAGCAGTTCCGCGTGCTGTTCCTCGATAACAAGAACCGCCTGCTGGCCGACGAGGCGCAGGCGCGCGGCACGGTGAACCACACGCCGGTCTATCCCCGCGAGGTGGTCAAGCGGGCGCTGGAACTGCACGCCACCGCGCTGATCCTGGTGCACAACCATCCGAGCGGCGACCCGACGCCGTCGGACGACGACATCGACATGACGCAGGAGGTCAAGATCGCGGCGCAGGCGCTGTCGATCGTGCTGCATGACCATCTGATCGTCGGCAACGGCCGCTGGGTCAGCCTGCGACAGGAGGGATTGCTGTAGCGCCGGCCCATAACTCCCGCATCAATCTCACTTCTCCCGGAACCGGACCACAACCGGCTCGTTATGGTCCTGCTTCCAGGGAGGAAATCATGGGACGCGGAATTCTGCTTTGGCTGCTGGGGATACCCATCCCGATCATCATCCTGATCCTGCTGTTCTGGCACTGATCGCGCGGACGGGGGAACCTCAGATGGCAATCACACCCGACACCGCGCGCGACGGACGCATATGGCTCCGGCGTCGCCGTGCAGGAGTTTTCGGCCTCCGCGATATCATGGGCGGCCATCATCGCCGGCGCGTTCGCCGCGGCGGCGATCTCGTTGCTCCTGCTCGCATTGGGAGCGGGGGTGGGGTTCGCCTCGACCTCGCCCTGGTCTGGCGCGGGAGCGTCCGCCACGACCTTCACGGTTGCGGCCGCGGTCTGGCTCATTGTGATCCAATGGCTCTCGTCGGGCCTCGGCGGCTACCTGACCGGGCGGCTGCGGACCAAATGGGTCGGCGTCCACACCCACGAGGTGTTCTTCCGTGACACGGCGCATGGCTTCCTGGCCTGGGCGGTCGCCTCGGTCGTGGTCGCGGCGTTCCTGGCCTCCTCGGTCTCCTCGGTGGTGAGCGGTGGCGCCGCATATCGCCGGCAACGTCGCATCAGGCGCGGTTGCCGGCGCGACGCAAGGCGCGGCGACATCGCCGGGCAGCTCCACCGGCTATTTCGTGGACGCCCTGTTCCGCTCCGATCAGCCCAACACCAACGCGTCGCCGCAGGAGACCAGGGGCGAAGCCACGCGGATCCTGGCGAAAGGCATCGCCAACGGCAGCATCGACCCCGCCGACCGCACCTATCTGGCGAAACTCGTCGCGACCCGGACCGGCCTCTCGCAGGCTGACGCCGAGAAGCGCGTGGACCAGGTGACGGCCCAGGAAAAGGCGGCGGAAGACAAGGTGCGCGCGGCGGCGGACGCGGCCCGCAAATCGGCGTCGGCGCTGTCCTTCTTCACCTTCTTCTCGATGCTGATCGGCGCGTTCATCGCCTCGGTCGCCGGCGCGATCGGCGGGCGGCAGCGCGACGAATACTGATTTCCCCCGACCATCAGGCCGAAAACGCAGACGCCCGCCAGGCATGGCGGGCGTTCCGCGTCCAGGGGACCATACTTGCGAGTGCAAACGCGAGGCGAACCATGAGGCACGTTGCCGTCGGGCTGTTGGCCGTCCTGCTGGTCGGGCTCGTCGCGGCCTGCGGTCAGATCCACGGCGTCAGCTCGCCGGGTGCAACGAACGTGGAGGGCGGACCGGGCACGGCAAATGACACGGCGACCGGCGGCGGAGGAAACCGGATGGGCCCTGGCAACGACGGACCGTGACGGATCTCTGTTCGCCGAGTTTGTGGTGAGCCCGGTGGGATTCGAACCCACGACCCCAAGATTAAAAGTCTCGTGCTCTACCGACTGAGCTACAGGCTCCCGGCCCGCCTTGAACGCCAAGCCGGGCGAGAGGTCAAGAAGGCTGAAGCGTTCTCAGCCAGATTGTATTGCCTACGTCATGGCCGGCGCAGGCCGGCCATCCACACCTACGGCGGGCGACCCTGCAAGTCGTGGATGCCCGTGACAAGCACGGGCATGACGGTAAAACGCCGCAACGAAGTTCGTTCTAAGCCTCCCTACCCCTTGGCGTCGGCGGCGAGCTGCATGTGGATGATCTTGTCGGGGTTCTGCACCGTGCCGCCGGAGCCGGTGCCGGGCTTGATGTGGTCCACGAACTCCATGCCGGAGACCACCCGGCCCCAGATCGTGTACTGGCCGTCGAGATGCGTCGAGGGGGCGAACATGATGAAGAACTGGCTGTTCGCCGAATTGGGGTTCTGCGTCCGGGCGGCGCCGATCGTGCCGCGCAGGAAGTGCGCCTTGTTGGTGAACTCCGCCGGCAGGTCGGGCAACTTGCTGCCGCCGGTGCCGGTGCCGGTCGGATCGCCGCCTTGGGCCATGAAGCCCGGGATCACGCGATGGAACGGCGTGCCGTCGTAGAACTTCTCGCGCACCAGTTCCTTCACCCGCGCCACATGCTTGGGCGCGAGCTCCGGCAGCAGCTCGATCACCACCCTTCCGTCCTTGAGGTCCATGTACAGCGTGTTCTCGGGGTCGAGCTTGGCGGGCTGCGCGGATGCGGTTTCGCTCATGAGAGCTCCCAGAAGAGTGGTGGCGATCAAGGTACGACGATGCATGAGATCTTGTTCCGTTCAGCGGCCGACGCGCTGGAGCGTGCGTTCAAGGGTCAGGGCAGGCACGAAGCTCGATATGTCGCCGCCGAACATCGCGATGTCCTTGACGAACCGCGAGGAGATGAACTGGTGGCGTTCGCTGGCCGTCAAGAACACCGTCTCGATGCCGGGGGCGAGCCGGTAGTTCATGCCGGCCATCTGGAACTCGTAGTCGAAATCGGAGACGGCGCGCAGCCCGCGGAAGATCACACCTGCGCCAGCCTTGCGCGCGAAGTCGACCAGCAGCGTATCGAACGGCTCCACCTCGATCTCGGCGCCGCTGCGGTCGGCGATCGCCGCCATCTCGGCGCGGACCAGCTCGACCCGCTCCTCCAGGGGAAACAGCGGCCCCTTGCCGGCATTGACCGCGACACCGATCACCAGCTTGTCGAGCAGGCGGGCGGCGCGGCCGATGATGTCGATGTGGCCGTTCGTCACTGGATCGAACGTGCCGGGATAGACGCCGATCCGTCGCTTTCCGCCGGCCTCAGCCATCGCTGCCATTCCCCGCGTCGCCTTCCCCATCGTTGTCGTCGGACCCGCTGCCGTCGTCCGGTCCGGCGGCTCCAGGCCCCGGCCCGCCCTCGTCGGACGGATCCTCGGCGGCGGGATCCTCGATCACCGGAAATACGCTCGTCACGTGCTCCTCCGCATTCACCCGGAACAGCATGACCCCCATCGCCGACCGGCCGGTGATGCGCACCTGGTCGGCCGGCACCCGGATCAGCCGGCCGGCATCCGTCATCAGCATCACGTCGTCTCCGGGACGCACCGGGAAAGTGGCGACGACGGCGGTGCCATTACGGCCGCCCAGCGTGATGTTGGCAATCCCCTGCCCGCCGCGACCCGTCACCCGGTAGTCATAGGCCGACGAGCGTTTGCCGAACCCCGCATCCGTGACCGTGAGCAGGAATTCCTCCGGCTCCTCCAGCTCGGCAATCCGTTGCGGCGGGAGCGCGATGTCGGCAGCCGGCTCCTCGCCCTCCAGCACGGACTCGACCTCGTCGTCGCCATTGGTGCGCCGACGCGCGGCGGCGTGCTTGAGATAGGCGATCCGCTCCTCGCTGCTGGCCTCGACGTGGCGCAGCACCGACATGCTCATCACCTCGTCGCCCGGCATCAGGCGGATACCCCGCACGCCGGAGCTGTCACGTCCGGCGAACACGCGCAGCATGTCATCGGAGATCTGGAAGCGGATGCAGCGCCCGCGACGCGTGGCGAGCAGCACGTCGTCGCCGTCGCGGCACGTCGCGACGCCGATCAGCCGGTCCCCCTCGTCGAGCTTCATCGCGATCAGCCCGGAGGCGCGCACGTTGCGGAAGTCCGACAGCCGGTTGCGTCGCACGTTTCCCGAGGCGGTGGCGAACACGAGATGCAGGCTGCTCCACAGGCTCTCGTCCTGCGGCAGCGGCAAAACGGTGGTGATCCCGTCGCCGCCGAGTTCGGGCAGCAGGTTCACCAGGGCGCGCCCCTTGGCGGTCGGACCCGCCTCGGGCAGCCGCCAGACCTTCTCGCGGAACGCCTTGCCCCCGGCGCTGAAGAACAGCACCCATTGGTGGGTATGGGCATTGAAGCTGCGCGTGACGATGTCGTCGCCCCGCGTGCCCGCCCCCGTGCGGCCGCGCCCGCCGCGATTCTGCGCGCGGTACGTCTCCAGCGGGGTGCGCTTGATGAAGCCGTCGCGGGTGATGGTGACGACCATCTGCCCCGGCTCGATCAGGCTCTCGTCGTCCTGGTCGGCGACCGCGTCGACGATGCTGGTCAGGCGCGGCGCGCCGATCTCCTTGCGCGCCTCGGCGAGCTCGCCGCGCATCACCTCGACGCGCCGGATGTGCGAGCCGAGGATGTCGAGCAGGTCGCCGATCCGCGCCGCCACCTCGGTCATCTCCTGCTGGATCTTCTCGCGCTCCAGCCCGGTCAGCCGTGCCAGGCGCAATTCGAGGATGCCGCGCGCCTGCTCCTCGGTCAGCCGCACCGTGCCGGCCTCGGTGATGACGTTGCCGGGCTCGTCGATCAGCGCGAGCAGTGCGCCGATATCGGCCGCCGGCCAGTCGCGGTCCATCAGCGCGGCGCGTGCCGTGGCGGCATCGGGACTGGCGCGGATCAGGCGGATCACCTCGTCGATGTTGGCGACCGCGATGGCCAGCCCGACGAGCAGGTGCGCCCGGTCCCTGGCCTTGCCGAGATCGTGCCGGCTGCGGCGGAGGACGACCTCCTCGCGAAAGGCGATGAAAGATTGCAGCGCGTCCTTGAGGCCCATCAGGCGCGGCCGCCCGCCGTCGAGTGCCAGCATGTTCACGCCGAAGCTGATCTGCAGCTGGGTGAAGCGGAACAGCTGGTTCAGCACCACCTCGGGCGTCGCCTCGCGCTTCAGCTCGACGACCATCCGCATCCCGGACCGGTCGCTCTCGTCGCGCAGGTCGGAGACGCCCTCCACCTGCTTCGCCCGCACCAGCTCGGCGATGCGCTCCAGCAGGTTGGCCTTGTTCACCTGGTACGGCAGTTCGGTGACGATGATCGCCTGGCGATCGCGACGGATCTCCTCGATCTCGGCGCGGGCGCGCAACACGACCGAACCGCGCCCGGTCTCGAACGCCGAGCGGATGCCGGCGCGGCCGATGATCAGCCCGCCGGTCGGGAAGTCCGGGCCGGGCACGATGCGCATCAGCTCGTCGAGCGAGGTGTCCGGGTTCTCGGCCAGCATCAGCGCGGCGTCGATGATCTCGCTCGGGTTGTGCGTCGGGATGTTGGTCGCCATCCCGACGGCGATGCCGTTGGCGCCGTTGATCAGCAGGTTCGGGAAGCTCGCCGGCAGGACGCGCGGCTCGCTCTCGCTCTCGTCGTAGTTGGGCTGGAAATCGACCGTGCCCTTGTCGATGTCGGCGAGCAGCAGCGAGCTCGCCCGTTCCAGCCGCACCTCGGTGTACCGCATCTGGGCCGGCGGATCGCCGTCCACCGAACCGAAATTGCCCTGCCCGTCGATCAGCGGCACGCGCATGGAGAAAGGCTGCGCCATGCGGACTAGCGCGTCATAGATCGAGGCGTCGCCGTGCGGATGGTACTTGCCCATCACGTCGCCGACCACGCGGGCCGATTTGCGGTACGCCTTGTCGTGCGTGTAGCCCGCCTCCTGCATCGCGTAGAGGATGCGCCGATGCACCGGCTTCAGCCCGTCCCGCGCGTCGGGCAGCGCGCGGGCGACGATGACCGACATGGCGTAGTCGAGATAGGAGCGCCGCATCTCCTCCTCGAGCATCACCGGCTGCATGTCCTCGGGCGGACCGGGCGGCGTCTGGTCAGGCGTATCGCTCAACTGCGTCTCGTCTCGGTTGGGGAAGCCGCCTCGCAAGGCGGAGGGCAGCGCCCTGGGTGGTCACACCGCCGCGAGCGCCCGCACGACTCCGCGCGGCGACTTCAGGGGCCGGTCGCGCGGATGCTCTAGCACAGGGGGGACACCGTGAACACCGCAGGCCCGGCCGGGCAGCGATGCGTCGGGGCGCAGGGCGGGATCGCCGCGAAAGCAGGGGGAGAAATTCGTCGGGAGATCGTCTATATTCCTCCCGATCCGGCCCGGCCGGCCCCGCACACCTCCAGAGCCTCGTCGGCCGCATTGCTTCGCCGCCGAGCCCTGGCCCGCAATGCCATGCCCAACGAGACCCTTAGATGAGCTATCCCGACCGCCGCTTACGTGGCCAATCCCGCGACAACCAGGACCGCGACAATCAGCAAGACCGCGGTTCGCGCCTCCGCCAGCCGCGACCCGAGCTCGGCTTCCCCGACCCGGTCGCCTTGCCCTCCCAGGCGACCGTGAAGTGGTTCAACACCGAAAAAGGGTTCGGCTTCGTCACGCTCGAGGACGGCTCCGACTGCTTCCTGCACGCCTCGGCGCTGACCCGCGCCGGTCTGAGCGTCGCCGAGGGCGACACCGTTCGCGTCCGGGTCGGCCAGGGACCGCGCGGACGCCAGGTCTCGGAGGTGGTCGAGGTGCAGCCCGGACCGGGGCCTCAGCGCCGCGCCGCGCCCTCCGCGGCCGCCTCGCGTCCCCGCGCCGGAGCTCGGTCGATGCCCGTCGGCCCGGCGACCGAGATGCACGGCACCGTGAAATGGTGGAACGCGACCAAGGGCTTCGGCTTCATCACGCCCGACGACGGAACCAAGGACGTCTTCGTGCACGTCTCGACCTTGACGCGCTGCGGCATCCAGCAACTCGCGGAAGGCACGCCGGTCTCCCTCCGTGTCAGCCAGGGCCCCAAGGGCCCCGAGGCGGTCGAGGTGACGCTGGGCTGAGCGAGGCGACCCGGAGCCGTACTTTCCGCTGGATCGCCTGGCGATCCCCAGGTATTTTGCTCACGCTACTGTGATGTGAAATGCCGGGATCGTCATGACTGTCCAGCTGCTCATCGCGAACAGCTACGGGATCGCGATGGCGAGCGACCGGCACGTGTTCCGCGACGGCCAGGCGCGCTCCACCGGGCAGGAGCAGAAGCTGCTGCGACTGCGAACCAACGCGCCGGCGGCGATGATGGCAGCGGGACCGCTGGCGATCCTGGACACGCCCGTCTCCCGGTTGGCCCTCGAGATCGAGCGGGCGGTGCGATCCGTCGAGGGCGCCGGCCGTCCCGAGGCGCTGGCGGAGGCAGTGCTGGACGCGCTCGGCGGGCCGGTGCCGCGCGGCCCCGAACCGCCGACCGTGACGTCCGAGACGGTCGAGCATATCGCCACCGGCACCTCCGATGCGCGATCGGGGCAGCCTTCGTCGTCCGACCTCTACGTGACGGTCGGGCTGTGCTGCCCGGCGACCGGCGTGCCGGTGCTCGTCTCGGTCCGGCTATGGCGCGAGGCGGGCGATCGGCTGCAATTCGCATCGCGTCTCAATGCCGACTACGAGGCGATCTGGAAATCCAACCGCACGGTCGTGGTCGCCCAAGGGTCGGGCCGGCCCATCGTGGAAGCAATGATCGACGGGATCGCCGGTGAGCATTGGGGCAATTTGTCGACCACCAGCCGCGCCAGGACCGGCCCCGCCATGAGCGCCCGCTGGGACCGCGCCCACGACCGGATCGCGGTATCCAGCCTGCGCGAACTGGGCGCGATCGCCACTGGCCTGGTGCGTGGCGCGGAGGTGATCGGCTACCTGACCCGCGACGGCGAAGGCACGGTCGCCCCGGTGGACTGCGTCGTGCTCACGCCCGGCGGCATCATCGAGTGCGGCCTTCAGGCGGGCGGCTCGCATCAATACGAGCGCGGCATCCCGAGCACGTGCTGCCCGACATAGGCGAGTACGAGATTGGTCGAGATCGGCGCGATCTGCAGCAGCCGCACCTCGCGCCACTTGCGCTCGATGTCGTATTCGCGGGCGTAGCTGAACCCGCCATGCGTCTGCATCGCCGCCTCCGCCGCCTTCCAGGCCGCCTCGGAGGCGAGCAGCTTGGCGATGTTGGCGTCCGCGCCGCACTCGCGCCCGTCGTCGAACAGCGCGGCGGCGCGGCGGCAGACCATGTCGGCGGCTTCGAGCTCCGCCCAGGCGCGGGCGATCGGGAACTGCACCGCCTGGTTCTGGCCGATCGGCCGGCCGAACACCACGCGGCTGTTGGCGTAGTCGGTGGCGCGTCGGACGAAGAACCGCCCGTCGCCGATCCCCTCCGAGGCCACCAGGATGCGCTCGGCGTTCATCCCGTCGAGGATGTAGCGGAAGCCCCTGCCCTCCTCGCCGATCAGGCTGTCGGCCGGGATCCGCAGATTGTCGAAGAACACTTCCGTGGTGTTGTGGTTGATCATCGCCTTGATCGGCCGGATCTCCACCCCGTGCCCGCGCGCCGCGCGCAGATCGACGAGGAACACCGACAGGCCCTCGGTGCGGCGCTTGACCTGATCGGTGGGCGTGGTGCGCGCCAGCAGGAGCATGAGATCGGAATGCTCCGCCCGTGAGGTCCAGACCTTCTGGCCGTTCACGACGTAGTGCTCGCCGTCGCGCACCGCGCGGGTCTTGAGCTGCGTGGTGTCCGAGCCGGTGGTCGGCTCGGTGACGCCGAACGCCTGCAGCCGTAGCCGACCAGCGGCGATCTCGGGCAGGTATTGGCGCTTCTGCTCCTCGGAGCCGTGCCGCAGCAGCGTGCCCATGATGTACATCTGCGCGTGGCCCTGGCTGGCGTTGCAGCCGGAGGCGTTGATCTCCTCGAGGATCACCGCGGCGGCCCGCAGCGGCAGGCCGGAGCCGCCGTACTCTTCCGGAATGAGGCTGGCGAGGAAGCCGGCCTTCGTCAGTTCCTCGACGAAGGCCGTCGGATAGGCGGTCTCATCCTCGAGCTGCTGCCAATAGCTGCCGGGATACCCGGCGCAGATCCGCCGCACGGACTCGCGAAGCTCGGGATAGTCCTCGCCCACCGCGACCAAGGTGTGCCCGTCCGCCATCGCGACCTCCTGCCAGCATCGGGCCGGCACGCTGCCCAACCGGCCGATTGGCGTCAAATTCCCCAACGGCGGAGGGCCGTGTTATGTCCGGCCCAACATGCGAATCCTGTTCGTCACGTCCAACCGGGTCGGCGACGCCGTGCTCTCGACCGGCCTGCTGGATTACCTGATCCGCGCCCATCCTTCCGCCCGCATCACCATCGTCTGCGGCCGGGTGGCCGAGGGCGTGTTCGCGCGAATGCCGAACCGGGAGCGGACCATCATCCTCGACAAGCGCCCCTACAGCGCCCACTGGCTGCCGCTGTGGTGGGAGGTCGCGCGGCATCGCTGGGATCTCGTCGTGGACATCCGCGGCTCCGGCCTTTCGTTCCTGGTTCGCACGAAACGCCGAGCGGTGCTGCGGCGCCGGCCCGGCCCCAAGATCGAGGAACTCGCGGCGATCCTGCAGCTCGATCCGCCGCCCCTGCCGGTGGCGTGGACCGCGCCCGAGGACGCTGCCCGAGCCGCTGCCCTGCTGCCTCCGGGGCGTCCGGTGATCGCGCTCGGCCCGACGGCGAACTGGCTGCCCAAGGTCTGGCCCGCCGAAAAATTTGCGGCGCTGTTCCGGGCGCTCGAAGCCGGGCCGCTTCCCGGCGCGATCCCGGTCATCCTCGCCGGCCCCGGACCCGAGGAGCGGGCGATGGCCGCCCCGCTGCTGGAGGCGTTGCCCGGCGCGATGGACCTCTCCGGGACACTCAGCCTCCCCGAAGCCACCGCGTGCCTGGAGCGCGCCGCCATCTATATCGGCAACGATTCCGGCCTGATGCATCTCGCCGCCGCCACCAGCACCCCGACGCTCGGGCTGTTCGGCCCGACCCCTGTTGGCGAATACGCGCCGGCCGGCCGGCGCACCGGGGTCGCGATCTCTCGGGCGGGCGGGATGGAGGATCTCACCGTACAGGCCGCACTCGACGCCGCGTGCGCCCTGCTCGCCCGCGCGGCACCCGAGGTTGCCACTCCAAGGGTCGCGCCCTACGCTGCGTGAAGCGGAGAAGCCACTCCAGCGAGCGAGGGGAACGGGCCAGATGAAAGTCGGCGAGGCGGTTGCTGAGATCATGAAGCGCGAGGGGATCGAGATCCTCTGCGGCTACCCGGTGAACCATCTGATCGAGTTCGCGGCGGCCGCCGACATCCGGCCGATCATGGTGCGCCAGGAGCGCATCGGCCTGCACATGGCGGACGCCATCTCGCGCGTCACCTCCGGCCGCAAGATTGGCGCCTTCTGCATGCAGCACGGGCCGGGCACCGAGAACGCCTATGGCGGCGTCGCGCAGGCGTACAGCGAGTTGGTGCCGATGCTGGTCATCCCGCAGGGCTATCCGCGGCGCATCGCGCATATCGACCCGAACTACAGCGCCGTGCGGGACATGCGCGGCGTGCGCAAGTCGGCCGAGCCGGTGATCGTGCCGGCAGAGCTGTCGAACATCATGCGCCGCGCGTTCAGCAAGCTGCGCAACGGCCGCAGCGGCCCCTGCATCGTCGAGGTGCCGACCGACATCTGGAACGAGGAGATCGGCGAGCTCGACTACACGCCGGTCATCAAGGCCCGCTCGGCGCCCGATCCGCAGGACGTACGCAAGGCCGCCGCCGCGATCCTCGCCGCCAAGCGTCCGGTGATCTACGCCGGCACCGGCGTGCATTGGGCCGAGGCGTGGCCGCAGCTTCGCCAGTTCGCCGAGCTGCTCGGCGCGCCGGTGACGACCAGCCTCGGCGGCAAGAGCTCGTTTCCGGAGAACCATCCGCTGTCGCTCGGCTCCGGCGGCAACGCGGTGCCCAAGACGGTGCACCACTTCATCGCCAATGCCGACCTCATCATCGGCATCGGCGTGTCGTTCACCGAGACCAATTTCGGCATCAAGTTCCCCAAGGGGAAGAAAGTCATCCAGGCGACGCTGGACCCCGACCATCTCAACAAGGACGTGCCGGTCGCGGTCGGCCTGGTCGGCGACGCGGCGCTGACCCTGGAGGCGCTGATCGGCGAGCTCGGGCAGACGCATCAAATCGCCGCGCGACACCAGTGCCGTGGTGCGCGAGATCACCGAGGTGCGCGAGGCGTGGATGGCCGAATGGCGGCCGCTGCTCAATTCCAACGACGCGCCGCTCAATCCCTACCGGGTCATCTGGGAGCTGATGCACACGGTCGATCCGAAGAACACCATCATCACCCATGACGCGGGCAGCCCGCGCGACCAGATCTCGCCGTTCTGGGTGTCGACCGAGCCGATGAGCTATATCGGCTGGGGCAAGACGACGCAGCTCGGCATGGGGCTCGGCCTCGCGATGGGTGCCAAGCTCGCCCGCCCGGACAAGCTCTGCATCAACCTGTGGGGCGACGCGGCGATCGGCTTCACCGGCATGGATTTCGAGACGGCGGTGCGCGAGCGCATCCCCATCCTGTCGATCCTGCTCAACAATTTCTCGATGGCGATCGAGCTCAAGGTGATGCCGGTCTCCACCCAGAAATACCGCTCGACGGACATCTCCGGCGACTACGCGGCGATGGCGCGGGCGTTCGGCGGATATGGCGAGCGCGTCACCGATCCCGGCCAGATCAAGGCGGCGATCCAGCGCGGCATCGAGCAGACCCAGTCGGGCAAGCCGGCGCTGCTCGAATTCATCACCTCCAAGGAGACGCGCGTCTCCAAGTTCTGATATGGACGGTCCGCCACGGCGCGCATATGGCGCGCGGGCGTTCGCCACAGGTGGGAGGCGACGACACAAGTATGGCGACTGTCACGATTGCGAACGTGCGCAAGGCGTTCGGCACGACCGAGGTGCTGCACGGCGTTTCGGTCGATATCGCGGACGGCGAGTTCGTCATCCTGGTCGGCCCCTCCGGCTGCGGCAAATCGACCCTGCTGCGGATGATCGCGGGGCTCGAGAACATCACCCGCGGCGACATCGCGATCGGCGGCAAAGTGGTCAACAACATGCCGCCGAAAGAGCGCGACATCGCGATGGTGTTCCAGAACTACGCGCTCTATCCGCACATGACGGTGCGCGACAACATGGCGTTCTCCCTGTCGCTGGCGAAGGCGCCGAAGCAGGCCATCGACGCGCAGGTGGCGCGCGCCGCGGGGATTCTCGGGCTGTCGGAGCTGCTGCACCGCTACCCGCGCCAGCTCTCGGGCGGGCAGCGCCAGCGCGTCGCGATGGGGCGCGCGATCGTGCGCAATCCGCAGGTGTTCCTGTTCGACGAGCCGCTGTCCAACCTCGACGCCAAGCTGCGCGTGCAGATGCGCGCCGAGATCAAGGAACTGCACCAGCGGCTGCAGACCACGACGGTCTACGTCACGCACGACCAGATCGAGGCGATGACGATGGCCGACAAGATCGTGGTGATGAACGGCGGCAACGTGGAGCAGATCGGCGCGCCGCTGGAGCTGTACGACCGGCCGAACAACCTGTTCGTCGCCGGCTTCATCGGCTCGCCGGCGATGAACTTCCTGCGCGGGCGCGTCGAGGGCGGCGCGTTCCGCACCGGCGACGGGATGGCGCTGCCGCTGCCAGGACGGGGCAATTCCGCTGACGGCCAGCCCATCGTCTACGGGGTCCGCCCCGAGCATTTCATGCTGCGCGACGAGGGCGTGCCGATCACCGTCCACGTCATCGAGCCGACCGGCTCGGAGACGCAGGTGATGGCGCATCTCGGCGGCGCGCCGATCACCTGCGCCTTCCGCGAGCGCGTCTCCGCCAAGCCCGGCGAGACCATCCGCGTATCGCCAGACCCGGCGCTGGTTCACCTGTTCGATGAAACGACCGGCCAGCGGCTGCTGGCCTGATCCGACCGTGAGGAGACGACATTGATCGATCGATTGACGCGGCGCGACACCCTCATCCTCGGTGCGGGTGCGCTGGCCGCGACCGGGCTTGCCGGCAACGCGGCCCGTGCCGCCATTCCCGTCGCGGACGTGCCGCCGCCTAAGCAGGAGCCCGAGAAGGGCGCCACCTTGCGCGTCCTCCGCCCGAGCAAGTTCGTCGACCCCGACGAGACCATCTTCCGCGCCAACACCAAGGCTTTTACTGATGCGACCGGCATTCCGGTGCGGGTGGATTTCGTCGGCTGGGAGGATCTGCGGCCGCAGACCGCGGTGACTGCCAACACCGGCGCCGGCCCCGACATCGTGCTCGGCTGGCCGAACGATCCGCATCTGTATTCGGACAAGCTGGTCAACCTCAGCGAGCTCGCGGAATATCTCGGCAAGAAATATGGCGGCTGGTACTTCCTGCCGGAGAAATACGGCAAGAAATGGGGCACCAACGACTGGATCGCGCTGCCGATGGGCGGCTCGACCGGCCCGACGGTGTATCGCACCTCCTGGATCAAGGAAGCCGGCTACGACAAGATCCCGGCCGATCTCGACAAGTTCCTCGACCTCTGCCGCAAGCTCAAGAAGAACGGCCATCCGGCGGGCTTTTCCCTCGGCAACGCGGTGGGCGACGCGAACGGCTACGCGAGCTGGCTGCTGTGGGCGCACAACAGCTTCCTGGTCGACGAGAAGGGCAACGTCGCGATCAATCGCCGCGAAACGATCGACGCGCTGAAATACGGCAAGGAGCTGTATCCAAACCTGATCCCCGGCGTGCTCTCCTGGAACGACGCGAGCAACAACAAGGCGTACGCGGCGGAGGAGATCGCGCTGACCTTCAACGGCGTGTCGATCTACTACGTGCTCAAGAACGATCCCAAGACCGCGCACATCGCCGCCGATACGGACCACGCGCTGCAGCCCTTCGGACATGCCGGCAAGACGCCCGCCTCCGCGTTGATCCTCAATGCGATGGTGTTCAAGCACTCCAAGTATCCGAACGCCGCCAAGGAGTATCTCCGCTTCATGATGGAGCAGGAGCAGTACGACAAATGGCTGACCGGCTGCCTCGGCTACTGGTCGCAGCCGCTCAAGGCCTACGCCAAGAGCGCGGTATGGACGTCGGACCCGAAGATTGCGATCTACCGCGACGGCTGCGGCAATGAGTTCTGGGAGGGCTACAAGGGGCCGATCAACGCCGCCGCCGGTTCGGTGACGGCGAACTACGTGCTGGTCCATATGTTCGCCGCCGTGTCCTCCGGGCAGGCGGAGCCGGAGGACGCGGTGCGCGAGGCTGAGCGTCTGGCGAAGCGGTACTACAAGTCCTGATGACGGTAGCGGGGAGACGCTGATGGACGCGACCGCCGCCGGCTGGACCTACGAGCGACCGAGGCAGAGTGCGCTCAGCCGGTTCTTCGACAACAGAGTGGTCCTGGTCTTGCTCTGCATGCTCCCCGCTGCCGGGTTGCTGCTGGTGTTCCTCACCTACCCGCTCGGGCTCGGCTTCTGGCTGGCCTTCACCGACACGCAGATCGGCAAGAGCGGGCAATGGGTCGGGCTGGAGAACTTCCAGTCGATCCTCCACGACCGCGTGTTCCTCAACACGGTCTGGTGGACGACGTTCTACACGGTGGTCGCGACGGTCGGGAAATTCGCGCTCGGCCTGTGGCTGGCCCTGCTGCTGAACGAGAACCTGCCGTTCAAGTCGCTGCTGCGCGCGGTCATCCTGATGCCGTTCATCGTGCCGACGGTGCTCTCGGCCATCGCGTTCTGGTTCCTCTACGATCCGCAGTTCTCCATCATCTCCTATCTGCTGGTGAACGTGCTGCACTGGCGCGACACCTATATCGACTTCCTCGGCACGCCCTGGAACGCGCGCTGGTCGCTGATCGCCGCCAACATCTGGCGCGGCATCCCGTTCGTCGCGATCACCTTGCTCGCCGGGCTGCAGACGATCTCGCCGTCGCTCTACGAGGCGGCGCTGCTCGACGGTGCCAGCAGCTGGCAGCGTTTCCGGCGCATCACGGTGCCGCTGCTGATGCCGATCCTCGCGGTGGTGCTGACCTTCTCGGTGCTGTTCACCTTCACCGACTTCCAGCTCGTCTACGCGATCACGCGCGGCGGCCCGATCGACAGCACGCATCTGATGGCAACCTTGGCGTTCCAGCGCGGCATCCCCGGCGGGGAGATCGGCGAGGGTGCGGCGATCGCGGTTTCGATGATCCCGTTCCTCGTCTTCGCCACGCTGTTCAGCTATTTCGCCCTCGCCCGGCGCAAGTGGCAGCAGGGAGAGAGC
Source organism: uncultured Alphaproteobacteria bacterium (assembly GCA_963799825.1). Classification (GTDB taxonomy): domain Bacteria; phylum Pseudomonadota; class Alphaproteobacteria; order Acetobacterales; family Acetobacteraceae; genus JAFKFI01. Next base: position 507,612 of record CAWCYL010000001.1, on the reverse strand, counting down.
AATGACTGACGCCGCCGCTCCCGCGCTCGACAGCATCAGCGAGCCGGAAGGCAAGACGCTGCTCTCGTGGGAGAGCCGTAGCCGCCGGCTCGTCACCGTCTATCTCCCGCTGATCTGCTTCCTCATCGTGCTGCTTTTCCCGTTCTATTGGATGGCGATCACCGCCTTCAAACCGGATGCGGAGCTGCTGGACTACAAGAACAACAACCCGTTCTTCATCCAGCACGCGACCCTTGCCAACATCCAGAAGCTGCTGTTCGACACTGACTATCCGCGCTGGCTGCTGACCACGATGGGGGTCGCGGTCGGCGCGACGGTGCTCAGCCTGTTCGCCTCCGTGCTCGCCGCCTACGCCATCCAGCGGCTGCGCTTCCGCGGCTCCACCTATGTCGGGCTGGCGATCTATCTCGCCTATCTCGTGCCGCCCTCGATCCTGTTCATCCCGCTGGCCACGATGGTCTATCAGCTCGGCCTGTTCGACACGCCGGCCGCGCTGGTGCTGACCTACCCGACCTTCCTGATCCCGTTCTGCACCTGGCTGCTGATCGGCTACTTCAAGTCGATCCCCTACGAGCTCGAGGAATGCGCGCTGATCGACGGCGCCACGCGCCTGCAGATCCTGCGCCGCATCACCCTGCCGCTGGCGGTGCCGGGGCTGATCTCGGCGGGCATTTTTGCTTTTACCCTGTCGTGGAACGAGTTCATCTACGCCCTCGCCTTCATCCAGTCCTCCGAGAAGAAGACCGTGCCGGTGGCGATCCTCACCGAGCTGGTGACGGGCGACGTGTACCAGTGGGGCGCCTTGATGGCGGGATCGCTGCTCGGCTCGCTGCCGGTGGCGATCTTCTATTCGTTCTTCGTGGAATACTACGTCTCCAGCCTGACGGGTGCCGTGAAGGAGTAGCGATCGGTCCCAATCCTTCTGCTAGGGTTACGGCGTTGCCCGTGCATAGAACGCGGGCGCGTTCAACCCCACGGGAGGGTCGCCCATGCCTGTCTTCACGCGCCGCGGCGTGTTCGCCATCGGCACTGGTTCGCTGGCCGCCGCCGCATTTGGCCAGCCGGTCTACTCCGCGGTGCCGGCCGCCAATGTCGAGCCGCCCAAGCATCCGATCGAGAAGAACGCAACATTGCGGGTCGCGCGTCCGACCAAGTTCGTCGCCCCGGACGAGGCCATCTGGAACGAGAACACGCAGAAATTCACCAAGGCCACCGGCGTCCAGGTGCGGGTGGACTATGTCGGCTGGGAGGATCTGCGGCCGCAGACGGCAGTGACCGCCAATACCGGCGCGGGGCCGGACATCGTCGTCGGCTGGTCCGACGATCCGCAGCTCTACGCGACCAAGCTGGTCGACATGACGGAGCTCGCCGACTATCTCGGCAAGAAGTATGGCGGCTGGAAATTCCAGGCGCTCACCTTCGGGCGCAAGTGGAAGACCAACGACTGGATCTGCATCCCGATGGGCGGCGGTGACGGTCCCTGCAACTACCGCATCTCCTGGATCAAGGAGGCGGGGTACGACGCGGTGCCCAAGGATCTCGACAAGTTCCTCGATCTCTGCCGCAAGCTCAAGAAGAACGGCCACCCTGCGGCCTTCGCGCTGGGCAACGCCGTGGGCGACGCCAACGGCTATGCCAACTGGCTGCTCTGGACACACGGCGCCTACATCGTCGACGAGGACGGCAAGGTGGCGATCAACCGGCGCGAGACGATCGAGGCGCTGAAATACGCCAAGGCGATGCAGGAGACCTTCATCCCGGGAACGTTGTCCTGGCAGGATCCGTCCAACAACAAGGCGTTCCTCGCCGGCGAGATCGGCCTGACGCAGAACGGGGTTTCCATCTATTTCGTCGCCAAGAACGACCCCAAGACCAAGCCGATCGCCGACGACATGGACCACGCGCCGATGCCTTACGGGGTCGCCAAATCGTCCCCCACGGCGCCGTTGGTGATCAACGGCATGGTGTTCCGCCACACCAAGTATCCCAACGCCGCCAAGGAGTACATCCGCTTCATGATGGAAGCGGATCAGTATGAGCCGTGGCTCAATGGCTGCCTGGGATATTGGGGCCATCCGCTGAAGGCCTTCGACAACGCGGCGGTCTGGGAGAGCGATCCCAAGATAAAAATCTTCCGCGAGTTGCAGGACCGCGAGTTCTGGACTGGCTACAAGGGGCCGGTGAGCGCCGCCTCGGGCGCGGTCGCGGCCAACTACGTCACGGTCCATATGTTCGCCGCCGTCGCCTCCGGTCAGGCGACGCCCGAAGACGCGGCGCAGGAGGCCGAGCGGCAGGCCAAGCGCTACTACAAGGCCTGACGCATTGCCGGCGGAGGCCGCGCCTGCTTGATGGAGGCGCGGCCTCGTGCTGGAATCGCGCCGCATAGAACACGGGAGGGGGACATGAGGATCGCCACAGTCGAGACGCTGCAGGCCGATGCGGGTTTCCGCCTGTTCTCCTTTCTGAAGATCACCACCGATGACGGGATCGTCGGCTGGTCCGAGTACAACGAGAGCTTCGGCAGCGCCGGGCTGAGCCAGGTGATCGACAAGCTCAGCGCCTACATCCTCGGCAAGGATCCTCTGCGCTTCGAACATCTCACCGCCGAGCTGCACGTGCGCACGCGCCAGTCGCGCGGCGGCATCAACCACCAGGCCGTCGCGGCGATCGAGAACGCGCTGCTCGACATCAAGGGCAAGGCGCTCGGCGTGCCGGTATACGCGCTGTTCGGCGGCCCGGTCCGCGAGCGGATTCCGCTGTACTGGTCGCACACCGGCACCTACCGAGTGATGCAATGCCGAGCTGATGGGCGTGCCACCGCTGCAAGACGTATGACGACCTCGCGCGGCACGGCGAGGAAATCCGCAAGCTCGGGTTCAAGGCGCTCAAGACCAATATCCTGCCCGTGTCGGCGACAAGCTTGGCAGCTTCGTGCCGGGCTTCGCCTACACGCCGGGCTGGCCCGAGCTGAACTGGGACCACCACATCGTGCGCGCGGCGACGGACGGGCTGAACGCGCTGCGCCAGGGCGCCGGGCCCGACATGGGCATCATGCTCGACATCAACTTCAACTTCAAAACTGAGGGTTTTCGCCGCATCGCAGAGGCTGTGGCACCGTTCCGACTGGACTGGCTGGAGATCGACACTGCATGATCCCGCGTCGCTGGCGCTGATCCGGCGCGAGGCACCCTGCCCGATCGCCTCCTGCGAGACATTGCACGGTCGGCGCGAGTTCAAGCCGTATTTCGAGCAATACGCGATGGACGTGCCGATCATCGACGTGATCTGGAACGGACTTTCCGAATCCCTCAAGATCGCGTCGATGGCGGACGTATACGAGATGAACGTGGCGCCGCACAATTTCTACGGCCACATGTCGAGCGTGATCAACGCGCATTTCTCGGCCATCGTGCCGAACTTCCGCATCATGGAAATCGACATCGACAGCACGTGCCCTGGCGCGACGAGTTCGTCACCGCGCAGCCGGTGATCGAGAACGGCGAGTTCGTCCTGCCCACAGCTCCCGGCTGGGGCATCGACATCAACGAAAAGGGCGTCCGCGCCCGCCCACCCAAGCACTGAATCGCCCGAGGAGACCGCCAGTGGCAAAATTCAAGATCATCACCCCGGCCGGCGCGAGCTTCACCGTCGCCGGCGGCGGCTACGACGACGAGATGGCACCGCTCGATGGCATGGACGCCGAGATCGTCGAAGGTCCGACCGAGGAAGATGCGTTCATCGCCGCCGCGAAGGGCGCCGACGCGCTCTACGCCAAGGGCATCCCCATCACCAAGAAGATCATCGACAGCCTCGATCGCTGCAAGATCATCGCGCTCGGCAGCGTCGGCGTCGATCAGGTGGACGTCGCGGCGGCGACCGCGCGCGGCATTCCCGTGACCAACTGCCCGGACACCTTCATCGAGGAAGTCGCCGATCACGCGATGACCTTGCTGTTGTCGAGCTTCCGCCGCGTGATCGAGCAGGACCGCATGGTACGCGAGGGCCGCTGGCGCGAAGGCCGGCCGGCGCTGCTGCAAATCCCGCGCCTGATGGGCCAGACGCTCGGCTTCGTCGCCTTCGGCCACGTCGCGCGCGCGGTGGCGCGGCGCGCCAAGCCGTTCGGCCTGCGCATGATCGCCTACGACCCGTTCATCGAGGAGCTGGTGATGCCGGATTACGACGTGCATCCCGCGACGCTCGAGGAAGTGCTGTCGCAGTCGGATTTCGTCTCGATGCACGCGCCGGCGACGCCGGAGGCGCAGGGAATGCTCAAGGAGAAGCATTTTCGCCAGATGAAGAAAACCGCCGTGTTCATCAACACCGGACGCGGCCCGACGGTCGATGAGACGGCGCTGATCAAGGCCCTGCAAGAAGGCTGGATCGCCCATGCCGGGCTCGACGTGCTGGAGGTCGAGCCGCCGGGCCACAACAACCCGCTGCTCAAGATGGACAACGTGACGCTCAGCGCGCACACCGCCTCGGCCTCCGCGCGCTTCGACCCCGCGCGCAAGCGGCGCGTCGGCGAGAATTTGGCGATGGTGCTGAGCGGCCGCTGGCCGATCAGCTGCGTCAATCCGGCGGTGCTGGCGAAGTCCGACCTCCGCCGCTGGCAGCCGGTGTCGATGGAGCGCGGGCCGAATAGCTGAATGGTGATCGGCTCAACTTGGCATCGGCGTCATTGCGAGGAGCGTAGCGACGCGGCAATCCAGAAGGCCGCCCGTCCGTGGGCTCGATGGATCGCCACGCCGCTGCGCGGCTCGCGATGACGGTGATGGTTCGGGTCAGATCACCTGGGGCATTACCTTGGTGTAGAACGCCTCGATCGACTTCATCAGCACGGCGTGCGGCACCAGCGCGTTGTAGGTGTAGGCGAACACCCAATCCACCTTCTGGCGCCGCTGCATGGTCTCGATCGAGCGGAGCACGGTGTCGAGCGAGCCCACGAACGCGTACCCGTCGGCGATGACCTGCTCGGCGCTCGGATAGCTGCCCGTCACGGGGTCCATCAGCCCCTTGCGGAAGCCGAACGGCTCGAACCAGGCGCGCCCGCTGAACTGGCCGGAATCGCGCCATAGCGCCATCGCCTGCTCGTCGGTGTCGGCGATGATGACGTCGCGCAGCACGCCGACGCCGCCGCCCTTCGGCTTGCCCGACACCTCCGCGTAGACGCTGTACAGCTTGTCCTCGTAGGCCGGATGCATCGGCGGCAGGATCGGCGTGATGCCCTCCCGCGCGCAGAACCGCACCGTGTTCTCGGAACTCGCGAAGGGCTGGAACAGCGGCGGATGCGGCTTCTGCAGCGGCTTCGGCACGACGCCCACCGCCTTGAGCATCCCGTTCTCGACGCCCTTGCCCCATTTCTGCGTCGTGTCCAGCGCCCACGGCGTGCCCTCGACCGGGATCTTCCAGTATTTCCCTTCGTAGGTCAGCATCTCCTCGGTCCAGGCCTTCTTGATGATGCGGAAATTCTCCTCGAAGGCCGCGCGGTTGGCTGCGTCGATCTCGTCGTGCTGGTTGGGCAGCGCGCCGTGGATGTCGTGCGTCTGCTGCGCCATCACGTCCACCCAGCGCCGCTGGTAGCCGCGCGCGAACCCCGCGTTGGCGCGCCCGCCGGTCATGTGGTCGAGCATCGCGATGTCCTCGGCCACGCGGATCGGGTTCGACGCCGGCAGCACGATGCCGAGCTGGCCGACGCGGATACGCTTCGTTTGCATCGCGAAATAGAGATCGAGCAGCACCGGGTTGTTGGAGAGCTCGAAGCCTTCGATGTGGAAATGGTGCTCGGTGAAACTGACCGAAGTCGTAGCCGAGATCGTCGCCGAGGCGGATCTGCTCGGAGAGCTCGCGCAGCATCCGCTGGTAGAGCTCCGGCCGCATCCCGGCCATGCCCTGCTCGATCTCCGCGCGGCTGCCGATGCTCGGCAGGTAGAACAGCGATGCTTTCACGTCCTCACCTCCCCAGATCCCGCCGCCAGACCTTGCTGGGCGCCCCGAAAGAGGTCAATCACCGCGGACTGCAACCCGGCGCGGGCGGCGGTGTTGGCTGGAGCGGAGGTTCCGCCATGCGATACAGCACCCTGAGCGATCCGCCGACACCGCCGCCGCCAGAACCGCACCCTCCCGGGCCCGATCCCGACGAGCCGGTGCCGATCGAGGAGCCGCCGCCGACCATCCCGATCCCGCCGGACCCGCCCCCCGCCCCGATCCACGCGACCCCATCAGCCTAGCCCGGCGATGGACCGGCGAGGCGGAGCACGCCAGAATGCGGCTTCGGCACGCGAAAGCGATCGCGCGCAATCCTCGGGGGGAAGTCGAACATGGCCGAACGCATCGCAATCGTCACCGGCGCGGGCAGCGGCGTCGGCAGGGCGGCGGCACTCGCGCTGCTCAACGACGGCTATGCCGTGGCGCTCGCGGGGCGCCGGCGGGAACCGCTGGACGAGACCGCCGCGATGGCCAAGTCCGGCACCAAGCCCTGATCGTTCCCACCGACGTCACCAGCGAGCACGCGGTGGCGGCGCTGTTCGCGGCGGTGCGGGAGAAATTCGGGCGGCTCGACGTGCTGTTCAACAACGCCGGCGGCAACGTTCCCACGACGAATTTCGGCGACTTCACCTTCGAGCAGTGGACGCACGTGGTCGCGGTCAACCTCAACGGCATGTTCCTCTGCGCCAACGCGGCGTTCCGCATGATGCGCGACCAGTCGCCGAAAGGCGGGCGGATCATCAACAACGGCTCGATCTCGGCGCATGTGCCGCGCCCCGGCTCCGCCGCCTACACCTCGACCAAGCACGCGGTGACGGGGCTGACCAAGTCGATCTCGCTCGACGGGCGGGCGTTCGACATCCAGTGCGGCCAGATCGACATCGGCAACGCCGCCACGCCGATGACGGCGCGGATGGCGAACGGCGTGATGCAGCCCAACGGGACGATGATGGTCGAGCCGCGCATGGACGCCGAAAGCGTCGCCCGCTCGGTGCTGCTGATGGCCAATTTGCCGCGCGACGCGAATATCCAGTTCCTGATGGTCGCCGCCGACAAGATGCCGTTCGCCGGCCGCGGCTGACGCGCCCGCGCCGGATCGAGTAGACGCTGCCGCTACCGCTCGGCAGCGCAGGCTTCTCGGGCTGAGCCGATGGCGGACCGGCATTCGGCGTCGCGGCGCAGGCGGCAAGAAGGAGAGTGGCCAGAAGCAATCCGGCCGCGATGATGCGTTCCATCCCGTGTCTCCGTTCCTGCGCCGTCGCGTGATCGACCCGGATCACGGACGCCGCAGGACACACTCTATTCCGCACCGTCGCAGGATCGTCAGCCGAGCAGCGCCTGGGCGCAGGCGTCGAGGATGGCGTCGGTGTCGATCCCGTATTCCTGGTACAGATCGGGAATGTCGCCGCTCTGTCCGAAGCGATCGGGGCCGAGCGGGATGACGCGCTGGCCGCGCACCGCGCCGAGCCAGGCGTGGCTGGCGGGATGGCCGTCCAGCACCGTGACCAGCGCCGCGCCGGGGGCGAGCGGTGCCAGCATCCGCTCGATATGCGACGGCATCACGGCTGATCCATTCCGGCGGCCGCGCAGCGACGCGGTCCAGCCGGCGTGCAGCCGGTCGGGGCTGGTGATCGCCAGCAGCCCGGCACCCGGCTCCTCCTCGCGCAATGTGGCGAACGCGGCCTCCGCCTCCGGCGCGACCGGCCCCTGATAGGCGACGGCGATCGGCGCGCCATCCGCCGGCGGCACGATCCAGTGCGCGCCGGCGATCACCGCCGCCGGGTCGAGCGTGCGCTCCGGCTGAGCGAGTTGTCGCGTGGACAGGCGCAGCCAGACCGCCGAGCCGTCCGGCTTCTGCATGTGGTCGAAGGCGTGGCGCAGCAGGATCGCCAGCTCGTCCACATGCGTCGGCTCGAAGCTCGCCAGCCGATCCGCCGCCATGCCGATCAGCGGCGTATTGATGGATTGGTGCTGCCCGCCCTCCGGCGCCAGTGTCAGCCCCGAGGGCGTCGAGACCAGCAGGAACCGCGCGTCCTGATAGCAGGCATAGAGCAGCGCATCGAGGCCGCGATTGACGAACGGGTCATACACGGTGCCCACCGGCAGCAGCCGCGCGCCGTCGAGCCCGGTCGTCAGCCCCGCCGCGCCGAGCAGGAGGAAAAGATTCTGCTCGGCGATGCCAAGCTCGATGTGCTGCCCCTTCGGGCTCATGCCCCAACGCTGCGCGCTGGCAAGCTTGGCGTCGCGGAACACGTCGTTGCGCGTGTGACGATCGAAGATACCGCGACGGTTCACCCACGGGCCGAGATTGGTCGAGACCGTGACGTCCGGGCTGGTCGTGACGATGTGCTGCGCGAGTTCCTTGTACGCCCCCTGCCCGCGCCCGATCTCGGCCAGGATGTCGCCGAAGCCGGCCTGGGTGGACATCTTGCGTCCCGCCGCATTGGGCGCCGGCAAGGTCGGCGGCACGCTCACCAGAGGCGCCGACAAGGTGCGGCCCTCCGAGGTCAGCGGGGTCGCGAACGGGCACGCGTCGAGGAAGGCGCGCAGCTCGCCCTCGGGTGCGTCGAGCCCCTCGAACAGATCCCATTCGTGGCCGGGACGGATGCCCATCTCCGCGCGGAACAGCTCCATCTGCTCCTTGGTCATCAACCCGGCGTGGTTGTCCTTGTGGCCCGCGAAGGGCAGCCCCATGCCCTTGATCGTGTAGGCGATGAAGCAGGTCGGCTGGTCGCCCGCCGCGTCGGCGGCGCGCAAGGTCTCGATCATCGTCTGGATGTCGTGGCCGCCGAGATTGGTCATCAGCGCGCCAAGCTCGTCGTCCGCCAGCTCATCGACGATGGCGCGGGCACGGGACCGCCCGAGATCGGCCAGCAGCACCTGCCGCCACGCGGCACCACCCTGGAAGGTCAGCGCGGAGTAGAGGCTGTTCGGGCAATCGTCGATCCAGCGCCGCAGATCCTCGCCGCCCTCGCGCGCGAACGCCGCCTCCAGCAGCCGGCCGTATTTGATCGTGACGACATCCCAGCCCATGTCGCGGAACAGGCCCTCGATGCGGCCGAACAGCCGATCCGGCACGACGCTGTCGAGGCTCTGGCGGTTGTAGTCGATGATCCACCAGACATCGCGGACATCGTGCTTCCAGCCTTCGAGCAGCGCCTCGTAGATGTTCCCCTCGTCGAGCTCGGCGTCGCCCGCGATGGCGATGTGGCGCCCCTCGGGAATGTCGGCGCGGCCCAGCCCATGCAGATGCACGTAGTCCTGCATCAGCGCGCTGAAGGTGGTCATCGCCACGCCGAGACCCACGGAGCCGGTGGAGAAATCCACCTCCGGCCCGTCCTTCACCCGGCTGGGATAGGGCTGCACGCCGCCCATCTGGCGCAGCCCCGCCATCTTCTCGCGCGTCTGCCGGCCGAACAGATAGTTGATGGCGTGGAACACCGGCCCGGCGTGCGGCTTGACCGCAACGCGGTCCTGCGGGCGCAGCACCTCGAAATACAGCGCCGCCATGATCGAGATGACCGACGCGCAGGAGGCTTGGTGGCCGCCCACCTTCAGCCCGTCGCGGTTGGGGCGGATATGATTGGCGTTGTGCACCATCCACGCGGACAGCCAGAGCAGCTTGCGCTCGAGCTGGCGCAGAGTGTGCACCCGGCCTCCCATCGGCGTCGTCAGCGCCGACGCCGTCGGTGCCGGTTTTGTCCGGGCCGGAACGTTCATTCTTGTCTCCCCAGCGAACCGTCAGGCCCGACCGCGCGCCATGCGCCGGACGATGGTGGAGGCATTGCGCCGTCCCTCGCCCGCGTAGTCCTCGTGGTAGTCCTCGATCCGCGCCGGATCGTAAAGATAGTTCACCATGAGGGTCGCACTCTCCTTGAGCCCCTTCTCGGAGGTGTCCGCACCCATGTTGATGCGCTCCACGCGCGCGCCGTTCGACAGATGAAAATGCGCCACCGGATCGCGCGCCCGCCGCGGGTTCGAGGCCGCCGCCTCGTTCAGCAGGTACGCGGCGCATAGCCGGACCAGCACCGGCTCGGTCGCCCGCAGCATCACCGGGTCACGATACCAGCCGCGCCGCGCGAGGATCGTGGCAAGTGCCGCGGCGGCGGTGTCCGGCGCCGGCAGATCGCCGGGTGCGGCGGTCCGCAGGCTCGTCGCTTCCTCGTCGCTGACAAGGCCCGGATCATTGGCTTGCAGCTTGCGCTCCAGCCAGGCGCGGAAGCCGGGGATCGGCGAGAGCGTGGCGAAGGTCTTGAGGTTGCGGAACTCATGGGAGAGCACTTCGACGACCCGCTTGATGAGGAAATTGCCGAAGCTGATGCCGGACAGCCCGCGCTGGCAGTTGCTGATCGAGTAGAAGATCGCGGTATCCGAGGCGCGCGGGTCGAGCACCGGCGCCTTCTGGTCGAGCAGCCGCTGCACGCTGCCGGCGAGACCCTGGACCAGCGCCACCTCGACGAAGATCAGCGGCTCGTCCGGCATCCGGGGATGGAAGAACGCATAGCAGCGCCGGTCGGAATCGAGCCGGTCCTTGAGGTCGCGCCAGGAGCGGATCTCGTGCACCGCCTCGTAGCCGACCAGCTTCTCCAGCAGCGCGGCGGGGCTGGACCAGTCGATGCGCCGCAGCTCCAGGAACCCGACATCGAACCAGTTCGCCAGCAGCCCCTTGAGATCGGCTTCCAGCGCGCCGAGCAGCGGATCATCCTTGCGCACCGCGAGGAGGAAGGCGCGCAAATCGACCAGGAACTTCATCCCGTCGGGGATGGTGGTGAATTGCGTCAGCAGCCGCACGCGCGGCGGTTCCAGGACGCGACGCAGCCGCGCCTTTGCGCTGGCGAGCTCGGCCGGATTGGCGGCCTTCTGCACGGCGCCGAACGCACCGGACACCGCCTCCCGATCCGAATCGAAGCCCGCAAGGGTGCGCAGGAAGTCGATCTGTCCCGCCTCGTCCAGCCCGAGATAGGTCTGCGCGAGCTTGGCCGCCCGGTTGCGCGCGCTGACCTCGCCACCCTTGCCGTCAAGGCAGGAGCGCATCTGTGCCGCGATGTCCTCGTCCCCATCGGACGTGACGCCCGATGCCATCTCGCGCCAGACCGACGTGATGCGGCGGATCGCCCGATCGAACAGGCCGATCGGCGCAGGCCCGGCGGCGGCCGACCCCTTGGCGGGCGGCTTTGAGATCGGGGGAATGGGAATCGGCGGGGTGGCGACGATCTCGCTCATCGAGCTCTCCTGGGTCTCGCCCATGATATGGCATCCGGGGTGCCGGGTTCAGGTGACGTCGCGGTTATTTCCGCGAGCGCGCGAGGCAGCGCCGCGGGCAGGTCCTCCGCCAGCATCCCAGGGCCGGCGAGCGCCGCCGCCCGGCCGTGCAGCCACGCCGCCGCCGCCGCCGCGTCCCACGCCGGCATCCCTTGCGCGAGCAGCCCGGCGATCATGCCAGCGAGCACGTCGCCGGCGCCAGCGGTCGCCAGCCAAGGCGGTGCCGAGGCGTTGATCGCCGCACGGCCGTCCGGTGCCGCGATCACCGTATCGGAGCCTTTCAGCAGCACGACCGCCCCGGTCCGCGCGGCGGCTTGCCGGGCCGCGCGCACGCGATCCGTGCCGGGAGCACCAAAGAGACGGGTGAACTCGCCCTCGTGCGGCGTCAGCACCGCCGCGCCGCGCAGTGCGTCGGGATCGCCGGCGAACGCGGCGAACACGTCGGCGTCGGCCACCACGTCACGACCGGCGGCGACCAGGGCGGGCAAGGCGCGACGCGCCTCATCGGGGCCGAGACCGGGGCCGCAGACCCAGACCTTGCGCCGTTCATCGGCCAGCAGATCGGGCAAGGACGCCTCGCTGACGATCACGCCCGCATCGCCCGTCCGGTAGATGTCGGCACCGCTCGTCGCCGCGATGGTGAGCATCCCCGCGCCGGCACGCCGCGCCCCTGCCGCCGCCAGCCGTGCCGCCCCCGTCATCGCCGCGCCGCCGAGCACCGTCACATGACCACGGGTGTATTTGTGCCCGGAGGCGGACGGCGACGGCACCCGCCAGAGCGAGGCACCATTCGCCCAGCATCTTGCACGCACTTGCTCCAACGCCGCCGTCGGCAGACCGATATCGGCCAGCACGATCTCGCCGCAGAGATCGCGTCCGGGGAGCAGCAGGTGGCCGGGCTTCAGTCGAAAGAACGTCACGGTCATCGCCGCCTGCGATGCGTGGCCACGCACCGCGCCGGTCGCGCCGTCAACCCCGCTCGGCACATCGACCGCGACGATGCGTGGCGCGCGCGCCAGCGTCTCGGCGGCAACTCCGGTCACGTCGCGGGCGAGGCCGGCGCCAAACACCGCGTCGATCACCAGCGCGGCCCGCGCGGCCTCGCCCGGCGCGAAGGCAGCCATCGGTCCGCGCCAGCGCCGCGCGGCGGCCGCGGCGTCCGAGCCCACGCGCGGTGCCGCCAAGGCCGCGACAGCGACGGGCCAGCCTATCTCCGCCAGAAGCCGCGCCGCCACGTAGCCGTCGCCGCCGTTATTGCCCGGCCCGCACAGCACCAGCACGCGGCAGGGGCGGAAGCGACGCCGCACCGCGCGGGCGACGGCGCGGCCGGCATTCTCCATCAGCACCGGCCCGGGCACGCCGAGGCCGGGCGACAGCGCATCGGCGCGCGCCATCTCCTCGGGCGTCAGCAGCTCCGGCCGCTCCGCCAGGCCGCGCAACCATGTCGCATCGAAGCGCATGGGCGCAGTCTGCCACTCGCGCGCGGCGACGGGGAGCCGGATGTCGCGCACGGCACCCATCCGTTACACTGGCCACCCCAGCCGGAGTCGCGTCTGCATGGCGGTGGTGATCACGGTGGCGCAGCAGAAGGGCGGCGCCGGCAAGACGACGTTGGCCGCCAATCTCGCCGCCTGCCTCGCGGCCACCAGCCGGGTGGCGCTGCTCGACATCGACCCGCAGCGCAGCCTCGCCCGCTGGCACGCGCTGCGCGCGGCGCATGGCGAACGGGTCGCCGCGCTGGAATTCTCCGACGTCTCCGGCTGGCGCCTCGCCCGCGAGCTCGACCGGCTGCGGCGCGACCATGATTTCGTGTTCATCGACAGCCCGCCGCAGATCGACACCGACGCGCGGCTCGCGGTGCGGGGCGCCGATCTCGTGCTGATCCCCGTGCAGCCGAGCCCGCCCGACATCTGGGCCGCCGAGGGCACGCTGAAACTCGCCGCCGACGAGCACCGGACGGCGCGTCTCGCGCTCAACCGCGTGCCGACCGGGTCGCGGCTGCGCGAGAGCGTCGAGGCGGACATCGCCGCGCGCAAGCTGCCCGTGCTTCGCGCCACACTGGGCAACCGCACCGGCTTCGCCACCGCCTTCGCCGCCGGCCTCGGCGTCACCGAGGCCGCGCCCCGCTCCACCGCCGCGGCCGAGCTGCGCGCGCTGCTCGCCGAAATCCAGGAGATCACCCGCCGATGATCTGGACCACGACGATCTGGCCCATCGTGTTCGCGATCCATATCCTGTGCGCGGTGATCTGGGTGGGCGGGATGTTCTTCGCCCTGCTGGTGCTGCGTCCCAGCCTCGGCGGTGCTGGAGCCGGCGCAGCGGCTGCAGCTGCACAGCCAGGTGTTCCGCCGGTTCTTCCTGATCATCTGGCACGCCATGCCGCTGGCGCTGATCAGCGGCTACGCGATGCTGCTCGGCGTGTTCGGCGGCTTCGCCGGCGCCGGCTGGAGCATCAACCTGATGCATGCTGCTCGGGCTGATCATGGCGGCGCTGTTCCTGGTGGTCTTCTTCGGCCCGTGGGCACGTTTCCGCTACGGCACGGACCCCGCGCGGGCGGCGGACAGCATCCGCACGGCTCATCATGGTGAACCTGGTGCTGGGTCTCATCACGGTGTGCGTGGCGCGCCGATCGGCCGCTGGTGACGTCCCGGTTCAGCCGTCTCGCCGAGCGTCAGTGCGCGCCTCCAGCACGTCGTCCTCGCCGGGAAGCCGATGGATCTCGAAGCCGAGATGGCGGGCGAAGGCCAGCATCGGCGCGTTGTCGGCCAGCACCTGACCGACGATCTCCGCAACGCCGCGCGCGCGACCCCATTCGATGAGGCGCCGCACCAGCCGGCTTGCCAGCCCGCGACCCTTCATGTCGGACTGCACCGCGACGGCGAATTCCGCTGATCGCCGATCCTGCTCGCAGACCAGCCGCGCGACCGCCACGGTGTCGCCGGTGGACTGCTGAACGGCGATGAGCGCCATCTCGCGGTCGTAGTCCATCTGCGTCATGCGGGCGACCTGCTCGGCCGACAGCGTGCGCATCGCGCTGAAGAAGCGGAACCGCACGTCCTCGGGCGACAGGCGATGGAACAGCGCCGCGTGTGCTGCCGCGTCCTCCGGGCGGATCGGGCGGATCGTCACCGCCTCGCCGCGCGCGTCCCACTGCTCGATCAGCTCGGCCGGATAGGGCGTGATCGCCAGCCGGCTTGGCGCGGCGGCGGCGTCGCGCACGCCAACCCAGGCATCCACCGCCATCACGCCATCGGCGTCCACGACCAGCGGGTTGAGGACGAGCCCGGCGATCTCGGGGAAATCGACCACGAGCTGACTGACCCGCACCAGCGTCTCGGCGACCGTCTCGACATTGGCCGCCGGCCGGTCGCGGAATGCACCCAACGTTGCGGCAACCCGAGTACGCGCGACGAGCGCCCGAGCAAGCGGCAGGTTCAGCGGCGGCAGGCCCACCGCGATATCATCCGCGAGATCGGCCACGACGCCGCCCTGGCCGAAACCGATGACCGGCCCGAACACCGGATCCTCCGCCACGCGGACGCGCAATTCGCGGGCGTGGTCCACCTGGCGCTGGACGAGAACGCCGAGCCTGGCACTCTCCGGCGCGGCCCGCGCCTGCCGCGCGAGAACGGCGCGAGCGGCCGCGCGCACGTCCTCCGGGTCGTGCAGATCGAGCGCGAGACTCCCCCGCTCGCCGCTTTCCGGCGGCACCGTGCGGCGACGCTTCACGACGGCGGGGAAGCCGAGCAGCGCGGCCGCGTCCACCGCCTCGTCGGGACCGGCGGCCACTCGCGTCGGCACGGTCGGGATGCCGTAGGCGGTGAGCACGGCCAGCGCCTCGTCCTGCGCGAGCGCCAGCCTGCCCTGTCGGCGCACCCGGTCGAACAGCCGGCGCACCGCCGCGCCGTCGGGGGTGAGCGTGAGCACGGCGCCCGACGGCAGCTCGCTCGCCGCGGCACGGCTGCGTCTCGCCTCGACCAGATGATGGAAGCCGCGCACCGCCTGCTCCGGCGAGGCAAAGGCCGGGACGCCGGATGCCGCCAGCACGCGCCGATGCGCGGCCCCCGTGGTCTCGCCCATCGCGCAGACCAGCACCGGCACGCGGATGGCAGCGGCGCCGACGCCAAGCGCCCCGACCGCGGCGCCGTCGCCCGCGCCGGCAGGAGCGTGCACGACCAGCACGCCACCCACCTCCGATGCGCCGCCCAGCACTGTCGCGACCTCCGCCAGCCGTCCCGGCCTGTCGAACCCGACATGGACCGGCCCGTCCTCGGCGACCGGAGCACCGGCCGGCAGTCGGGCGCCCACCGCCTCGATGGTGCCGGACGTCAACTGCGCCAGTTGAAGCCCATCGCGCAGCGCCGCGTCGGCCGCGAGCTGACCGGGGCCGGTTGCGTTGGTGACGATGGCGAGCGCCTCGTGCCGCAGCGGCCTGGCCCGGCTGAGCGTCTCGGCGGCGGCCAGCAGATCCTCGAAGCGGGACACCGAGAGGACGCCGGCGCGGCGGAGCGCCGCCTCCAGCGCGCGGTCCGCGTCGCCGGATGGGTCCAGCAGCCGCCCGCCGGCGCGGATCGCGACGACGGGACGCAGGCGCGAGGCGGCGCGGGCGGCTGACAGGAATGCGCGGCTGTTCTTGATCCGCCTGATGTCGAGCAGGATCGGCCCCGTGCCGGGGTCGCGCGAGAGCCAGTCGAGCACCAGGCCGAAGCCGATATCCGCGTTGCCACCGATGCCGACGATGTGGCTGAACCCGACGCCGTTGGGCTCGGCCCAGTCCAGCACCGCCCGGCACAGGGCGGCGGATTGCGACACCAGCGCGAGGCGTCCCTTGGGCGGGGTCAGGTGGCTTCGCGTCGCGTCGAGCCCGATCTCCGGGACCGCGATGCCGAACGAGCCCGGCCCGAGCAGCCGCATTCCGGTCGCGCGCGCGACCGCCGCCAGATCGCCGCCCGGCGTCACGACGATCCCGGCGAAGCTTCCCCGACCCGCGAGCGCCGCGGCGTCGGCAGCCACGCGATCGGCTTCCCTGGCGAACACGGCGAGTTCCGGCGCGACCGGCAGCGAGGCGACATCCGGGTACGCCTGCACGCCCTCCGCGGCGTCGCGATCCGCGGTCACGGCGAGAATGGCACCGGTGAAGCCGCCCGCTTGGAGGTTCCTCAGCACCTGGCGGCCGGCAGGCGTCTCGGCGCCGATCACCGCGACCGAATTCAGGATGGAACAGGCAGGGAAGGCTGAAGCGGCCCGGAGGCTTGGGTTGCAGGAAGCTCATGGGTGGCGCCGGTCAGCCGCCGCCCTGGTGCGCCCGGATCAGAGTTGGATCCGCAATTTCGCGCCGAGCTCGCCGATGATGCCGCGACGGAAGGCGAGCACGCAGACCATGAAGATCGCCCCTTGCGTCACCGTCACCCAGGCGCCGAACTGTGCGAGGTAGTTCTCCATCGCCGTCAGCACGAGGGCGCCCATCACCGGGCCGAAGATGGTGCCGAGGCCGCCCAGCAAGGTCATCAGCACCACCTCGCCCGACATGGAATAGTGCACGTCGGTCAGGGTGGCGATGCCGAACACCAGCGCCTTGGTGCCGCCCGCGATGCCGGAGAGGAAGGTCGAGAGCACGAACGCGATCAGCTTGTAGTCGTCGACGCGGTAGCCGAGCGAGGTCGCGCGCGGCTCGTTCTCGCGGATCGCCTTCAGCACCTGGCCGAACGGCGAATGGACGACGCGATGGATCAACAGGAACCCCAAGAGGAACACCACGGCGACCAGCCAGTAGATGTTCATGTCGGGCTGCATCGAGATGACGCCGAACAGCGCGCTGCGCGGCACCTGCTGGATGCCGTCCTCGCCGCCGGTAAACGGCGCCTGCAGGCAGAAGAAGTAGACCATCTGCGCCAGGCCGAGGGTGATCATGGCGAAATAGAGGCCCTGCCGGCGGATCGCGATGTAGCCCAGCACCAGGCCCAGCACGCCGCCGGTAGCGCCGCCGAGCAGGATCGCCGCCTCGGCCGAAAGGCCCCAATGCTTGGCGGTCCAGGCGGTGACGTAGCTGCCCATCCCGAAGAACGCGGCGTGGCCGAACGACAGCAGGCCGACATAGCCGATCATCAGGTTGAAGGCGCAGGCGAACAGCGCGAAGCACAGCACCTTCATCAGGAAGACGGGATAGAGCACCCACGGCGATACGACGATCAGGACCACCATGATCAGGAACGCGACGGCCTGCGCGCGCGAGAAACCCCACATCTCAGGCCGCCTTTCCGAACAAGCCACGCGGTCGGACCATCAGCACGATCACCATCACGAGGAAGATCACCGTCGCCGATCCCTGCGGATAGAACACCTTGGTCAGCCCCTCGACGATGCCGAGCGCGAAGCCGGTGATGATCGAGCCCAGGATGGAGCCCATCCCGCCGATCACCACGACGGCGAACACCGTGATGATGAAGTTCGATCCCATGTTCGGGTTCACCGAATAGATCGGCGCCGCCAGCACGCCGGCGAACGCCGCCAACGCCACGCCCGCCCCGTAGGTCAGCGTGATCAGGCGAGGCACGTTGACGCCGAACGCCTGGACCAGCGGCGCATTCTCGGTCGCAGCGCGCAACCGGGCGCCGATGAAGGTCTTCTCGATGATCGCCCATGTCGCCAGGCACACCACCAGAGCCGCGACCACCACCCAGCCGCGGTAGTTCGGCAGGAACATGAACCCGAGATCGGTGGCACCCTGGAACACGTCGGGAATCCGGTACGGCATCCCGGAGCTGCCATAGGCGTTGCGGAACAGGCCCTCGATCACCAGCGCCATGCCGAAGGTCAGCAGCAGCCCGTACAGATGGTCGAGCTTGTACAGCCGGCTGATGATCGTCTTCTCCATGATGATGCCGAAGACGCCGACGATCAGCGGCGCCAGGATCAGCGACGGAAAGTAGCCGATCCCGAGATAGGCGAGCAGCATCCAGGCCACGAAGGCGCCCATCATGAACAGCGCGCCATGCGCGAAGTTGATGATGTTCAGCATCCCGAAGATGATCGCCAGCCCGAGCGAGAGCATGGCGTAGAACGCGCCGTTGATGAGCCCCAGCAGGAGCTGGCCGAACAGCAGCGGGGCGGGAATTCCGAAGATTGTGATCATGTTCTCTCAGACATGAACGAACGGGCAGTGGCCGTCGGCGAGCGGCCGCGCGGCCTCGTCGGCCGGCGTGGTGGTGACGAGATTATAGTAGTCCCACGGTCCCTTGCTCTCCGAGGGCTGCTTCACCTCGAAGAGATAGGCCGGCACGAGATGCCGGCCGTCCTCGCGGATCGTGGTCTTGCCGAAACAGTCATCGTCGACCGGCATCGCCTTCATGCGCGCGATGGTGGCGCGGCCGTCGGCCTTCGCCCGTGCGGCGCCCATATCGGCGACCGTCTTGAGGTAGTGCAGCGTGCCCGAGTAGCAGCCCGCGTGGATCATGTTCGGCCAGTTGCCCGACACTTTCGCCTTCACGCGATCGGTGAACGCGCGGGTCCGGTCGTTGAGGTTCCAGTAGAAGCTCTCGGTCAGGTTCAGCCCGTGCGCCGTCGCGAGGCCAAGCGCGTGCACGTCCGTCACCGTCATCAGCAGCGCGGCCATCTTCATGGATTGCGTGAGGCCGAATTCGTGGGCCTGCTTGATCTGATTGACCGTGTCGGTCCCCGCGCTGCAAAGCCCGAGCACCTTGGCCCGGGTGGCCTGCGCCTGCACCAGGAACGAGGAGAAATCGGTCGTGCCGGGGAAGGGATAGGCCGCGCTGCCCAGCACCTTGCCGTTGGCGGCGGTGACGAAAGCGGTGGTGTCCTTCTGGAGCTGATGGCCGAAGGCGTAGTCGGCGGTGATGAAATACCAGAAATCGCCGCCGGCCTTCACCATGCCGCCGCCGGTCGATTTGGCGAGCATGTATGTATCGTAGGTCCAGTGGACCATGTTCGGCGAGCAGTCCGCCCCGGTCAGGGCGGTGGAGGCAGCGCCCGAGTTGATGTAGACCTTGTTCTTCTCGCGACACACGCCCTGCACGGCGAGGGCAACGGAAGATGTCGGCACGTCCACGATCGCGTCCACCCCATCGCGGTCGAACCATTGCCGGGCGATCGAGACGCCGATATCCGGCTTGTTCTGGTGGTCGGCATAGATGACCTCCGCCACGAAGCCCTTGCCGGGGATGCCGAAATCCTCCAGTGCCTGCTTGGTGCAGACCACGGAGGTCATGCCGGCGGTGTTCGCGTAGGTGCCCGACATATCCGTGAGCACGCCGATCTTGATTGCCGGCTGGGACTGCGCGCGCGGCCGGGCGAGCGGGACCACGGCAAGGGCGGCGCTGCCGATAAGGGCGCGACGGGACAACCGCATGACGTTCCTCCCTGTCAAATCTCCCACCTGAACGATCAGGCCTTCACGAACGGGCAATGGCCCTCGGCGAGCGGCCGGAATGCCTCGTCGCCTGGCGTGGTGGCCAGGAGCTTATAATAGTCCCACTTGCCCTTGCTCTCGGACGGCTTCTTCACCTCGAACAGGTAGGCGGACACCAGATTGCGCCCATCCTCGCGGATCTGGGACTTGCCGAATGCGTCGTCGTCGCCGGGGATGGACTTCATCCGCGCGACCGTCGCACGCCCATCGACCTTGGCTTGCGCGGCGCCCATCGCCGCCACGGTCTTGAGGTAATGCAGCGCGCCGGCATAGGCCCCGGCGTGGTTCATGTTCGGGTAGTTGTTGGGCGTCTTGGGCAGCACGCGCTTGGTGAAGGCGCGGGTGCGGTCGTTCAAATCCCAGTAGAAGCTCTCGGTCAGCGCCAGGCCCTGTGCGACGTCCAGCCCGATCGCGTTGACGTCGGTGATGAACATCAGCAGGGTCGCGATCCGCATCTTCTTGTTGATGCCGAACTCGTTCGCCTGCTTGAGACTGTTCACCGTGTCGCCGCCGGCGTTGCAGAGGCCGAGCACCTTGGCGCCGCTCGCCGCGGCCTGCACCAGCAGCGCGGAGAAGTCCGTGGTCTCGGGGAAGGGATAGGCGACGGAACCGACGACCTTGCCGCCGGCCGTCCCGATCATCCGGCTGGTGTCCTTCTGCAGCTGCTGACCGAAGGCGTAGTCCGCGGTGATGAAGAACCAGCTATCGCCGCCGGCCTTCACCATCGCCCCGCCGGTCGACTTGGCCAGCATGTACGTGTCGAAGGTCCAGTGGACGGTGTTGGGCGAGCACTGCTCGCCGGTGAGTTGGGCGGTGCCGGCCGAGGCGTTGACGTAGACCTTGTTCTTCTCCTTGGCGACCGATGCGACGGCGAGTGCGACCGAGGATGTCGGCACGTCCAGCAGCAGGTCGACCTTGTCGTTGTCGATCCACTGGCGGGCGATGCCCACCGCCAAATCGGGCTTGTTCTGATGGTCGGCGGTGATCAGCTCGACGTTGAAACCGTGACCGTTGCCAATCTCCTCGATCGCCTGCCGGGCGCAGGCGATCGAGGTCTGGCCGGTGACGTCGCGGTAGGTTCCGGACTGATCGTTCATCAGCCCGATCCTGATCGTCGGGGTCTGCGCGCGCGCACGCGCCATCGGCAGGGCGGTTGCCGCCGCCGCCGACCCGATCAGATTGCGCCGTGTAATCCGCATGAGGTTAGCCCCTGGTCTTGTCCGCCGCCGTTTCGTCAGACGCCGAGATACTCGTGCAGCTTGTCCATGCTGGCCCCGAGCTGAGCGTTCGGGATCATGTCGATCACCCGGCCGTGCTCCATCACGTAATGCCGGTCCGCCACCGTCGCTGCGAAGCGGAAATTCTGTTCCACCAGCAGCACGGTAAAGCCGCAACTCTTGATCTCGCGGATGGTGCGGCCGATCTGCTGCACGATCACCGGTGCCAGCCCCTCGGTGGGCTCGTCGAGCAGCAGCAGCCTCGCACCGGTGCGCAGGATGCGCGCGATGGCGAGCATCTGCTGCTCGCCGCCCGACAGCTTGGTGCCCTGGGAGGTAGTCGAGCGTTCCTTGAGATTGGGGAACAGCGCGTAGATCGTGTCGACGTCGAGCCCGCCCGGCGCCACCACCGGCGGCAGCAGCAGGTTCTCGTTCACCGTCAGCGAGGCGAAGATGCCGCGCTCCTCGGGGCAGAAGGCAATCCCGGACTTGGCGATGGCGTTGGGCAGGAAGCCGACCGTCTCGGCGCCGCGAAACCGGATGCTGCCCTCGCGGCGCGGCACCAGGCCCATGATGGACTTCATCGTGGTGGTCTTGCCGGCGCCATTGCGCCCGAGCAAGGTCACGACCTCGCCCTCGCGCACATCGAAATCCACGCCGTGCAGGATGTGGCTCTCGCCGTACCAGGAATTGAGCCGCTTGACCTCGAGCATCGCGGTCTCAGGCATCGGCCGACCCCAGATAGGCGGCGATGACCTCAGGGTCGCGCGAGACCGTGCCGTAATCGCCCTCGGCCAGCACGCGGCCGCGCGTCAGCACGGTTATCGTGTCGCACAG
The DNA here is from genome assembly GCA_963799825.1 of uncultured Alphaproteobacteria bacterium. Lineage (GTDB taxonomy): Bacteria > Pseudomonadota > Alphaproteobacteria > Acetobacterales > Acetobacteraceae > JAFKFI01. Next base: position 485,885 of record CAWCYL010000001.1, on the reverse strand, counting down.
CCCTTCCACGACGGAGAGGTTGTGTTCGACCATCAAGATCGTCCTTCCCTCGCGAACCCGGCGGATGAGCTGTACCACCCGGTCCACATCCTCATGCGCCATCCCGGCGGTCGGCTCGTCCAGCAGCAGCATCTTGGGCGACAGCGCCAGCGTCGTGGCAATCTCCAGCGCCCGCTTGCGGCCGTATGAGAGCTGGACCGCCTCGACGCCGGCGTAACCACTCAGCCCGACGTCGTTGAGCAGTTCCAGCGCCCGTTCATCGAACTGCCGAAGGACGGCTTCCGACCGCCAGAAATCGTACCAGTTGCCGCGCGCCCGCTGCAACGCGAGGCGGACGTTCTCGATCGAGGTCAGATGCGGGAACACCGCGGAAATCTGGAAGCTGCGCGCCAGCCCCAGCCGCGCCACCTGTGCCGGGCGCTTGCCCGTGATGTCCTGGCCGTCGAAGCGGATCGTCCCACGGGTCGGCGGCAGGAACTTCGTCAGCATGTTGAAACAGGTCGTCTTGCCGGCGCCGTTCGGGCCGATCAGGGCATGGATCGTGCCCGCGCGGACTTTCAGGTCTACGCCACGCACGGCGACGAAGCCGCTGAATTCGCGGGTCAACCCCGATGTCTCGAGGATGATGTCGGACACCCTGTACGCCCCCCTCGTGTTCTCTGCAGGGCTGATTTGCATATCGGTTGGCCCGACGCAAGATTGTGTCCGCAGGATCGTCCATTTTCGTGCAAGATGTCCCAGGATCGGGACAGGGCTATCGCAGGGGTGTCGAACAGACCTCCGCGTGGGTTTTCGTCGATCGAACCGTATAAAGGACATGCCAGCCTGCCCGACCTCGCCCGTCAGCCTATATGTCGCCCGTGACACGCACCCAGAGCGATCTGCCCGAGACCGACGAAGCGCTGATGACGCGGAGCGCGAAGGGCGACCGCGCGGCGTTCGATGTGCTGTGCGCCCGGCACCTGCCGCGTCTGTATGTGATCGCGCTGCGACTCTCCGCCGATCCGGGCGCGGCGGAGGAGATCGCGCAGGACGCGATGGTGCGCGCGTGGCGGAACGCCGCCCGCTTCGATCCGGCGCGCGGAAGGCTGACATCCTGGCTGAACCGGATCGCCGTGAACCTTGCGATCGACCGGCAGCGCGCGGCGCCGCGCTTGGCGGCGCTCTCCGAAGACCTCGCCGGGACGGAGCCGGACGCGCTGCAAACTCTCGAACGGCGCGACCGGAGTGCCGCACTCGCGTCGGGCATGGCGGCACTCCCGGCGCGCCAGCGAGCCGCCCTGCTGCTCACCTATGCCGAGGACCGGGCGGGGATGGACGTCGCGCGGACGCTCGGGGTTTCGGTGCGTGCGCTCGAAGGCTTGCTGCGTCGGGGGCGGCTGTTCCTGAAGGCGTGGCTGCTCGCCCGAGAAGTGTGAGGCGCCGATGACGCGGTTCGGCTTCTCGCGGCGTCTCGCGCTCCGCGGCCCCGACCTTTCGCGCTGGCCCGAGAACGAGCGGGATGCCGCTCTGAACCTGCTGCGACGATCGGGAGCCGCGCGCCGGCACTATCTTGTCGCGCTGGACGACGACCCCGAGATCGACGTCCAGGCGGGTTCCCTCGACCGGGCTCTGACGGCACGCCTGATCGCCGGCACCCGTCGCGGCATTACCGATGGAGCGTATCGCTCGCGGCGCACACCGTCGGTTCGGCTACCGCTGCCGGCCATGCGATGGGGCGCGCTCGCGGCTTGCGCGGTGCTCGGGGTGTGGGTCGGCTGGACCGCGAGCACCACCGCCCCGCCCGTCACCCTGCTCGCCTCCGTGCAGCTCACGCCAATGTCGGACCCCTCGCCATGAGTTCCGCCCTTGCCACGCGCCTCACGCCAACCCGGAGAACCTGGTTCGCGGCCTCGGTGGCGCTGAACGTGTTCCTGGTCGCCCTGGTGGCGGCGCATCTGGTTCGGCCGAGCCTCGCGCCCGCCGCGCCGCCGCACGCCACCGGCCCGCTCAGCCGGATCCTCGCGGACTTGCCGACGGCGGAGGCGGACAAGGTGCGGGCGGTGCTCGATCGGGAAAAGCCCGCCTATCAGGCCGCCCGCGAGCGGGTCTCCGCCGCGCACCGCGAGGTCGCCGCCGCGATCGCCCGGACGCCGTATGACGAGGACGCCGTGCGCCGCGCCCTCGCCTCCTGGCAGGCAAGCTGGCAGGAGTTCTCGACGCGCTTCAACCTGGTGTTCCTCGACGCGGTGCGGACCCTGTCCGACCAGGGCCGCGCGCGACTGGCCGACGCCGCGCGGGCCGAAGATGCGCGGCACCACCGGGCCGAGTAGCGCACGCACGTGATTCCCTGCCGTGTGGTTCAGACCATGACGCCTCGGCCTCGCCCTGCTCGCCCCCCTCGCCGGCTGCGATCTCGGACCGGACTACTCGCGGCCCGGCGCGGAGTTGCCTGCCGCCTGGCGCGCCAGCGCGACCACCGCCGCGCAGGCCTGGCCGTCGCCCGACTGGTGGCGCGGCTTCCGCTCGCCCGAACTCGATGCGCTGATCGGATTGGCGCGAGCACAGAATCTCGACATCGCGGCGGCGATCGCGCGGGTTCGCCAGGCCGACGCCCAGGTCCGCATCGCCGGCGCCGCCCTGCTGCCCACCTTGGACGCGACGGCGACCGGCAACTATCAGCGATCGGGAACCGGCAGCCGGCGGATCACGGGGACGTCCGGCGCGACCCTGTTCAACACCGCCGGAAGCTCCAGCCGCTACACCGATTTCCGCCAGTACAGCACCGCCGGCAACATCAGCTACGAGGCGGATTTCTGGGGGAAGAACGCCGCCGGTGCCGAGTCCGCCAGGGCAAGTGCCGTGTTCAGCCGCTTCGACCAGGAGGTGGTCGCGCTGACCGTCGTGACGAACGTTGCCACGACCTGGTTCACCGCACTCGACCTGCAGGACCGGCTGGCGATCGCGCGGCAGAACCTGTCCGACGCGGAAAAGACGCTGGCCGTGATCCAGGCCCGCCTGTCGGCCGGCACCGCGACCGCGCTCGACGTCTCGCAGCAGGAGGCGCTGGTCGCCGGCCAGCGCGCGGTCATCCCCAATCTGCGCAACCAGCTCGAGCAGCAGCTCATCGGCCTCGGCATCCTGGTCGGCCGGCCGCCCGAAGCGATCACCGCCCGGCCGGGCACGCTGATCGACCTCGCACTCCCCGCGGTCTATCCCGGACTGCCCTCCGAATTGCTGGCGCGGCGCCCGGATGTCGCCGAGGCGGAGGCCCAGCTCGTTGCCGCGAACGCCAACATCAAGGTGGCGCGCGCGGCCTTCTTCCCGACGATCCAGCTCACCGGCTCGGCCGGTTATCAGAGCCTCGCGCTGACCACCCTGTTCGGACCGGGCGCGACGGTGATCTCGCTCGCCGCCAACTTCACCCAGCCGATCTTCGATGCCGGCACGTTGCGCGGCCAGCTCGAGCAGGCGCGCGGACGCTATGACGAGCTTGTCGCGGATTATCGCAAGGCCATCCTGCAGGCCTTCACCGACGTGGAGAACGCGCTCACCGCGCTGCGCTACACCGCCGAGCAGCTGGCGCTGGAGGAGCAGGCGGTGGCGATCGCCCAGCGCGCCGCCGATATCGCGCGGGCCCAGGTCGCCGCCGGCACGGTGGATATAACGACGGTGCTGACGGCGCAGACGACGCTCTATACGGACCAGGACACGCTGGCGCAGGTGCGGCTCGCGCATTTCCAGGCGCTGCTCAATCTCTACAAGGCGCTCGGCGGCGGCTGGAGCCAGCCGGCGGGGCCGATCCCGGACCTGTTCCCCGGCCTCTCGCCGGGACGCATCGGGGGCGGCATCGCCCTGCCGGTGGGAGGCAACCTCAGATGAGAAGGCGCGCATCATGGACGCGTTGACGCGGGAGACGGAGACCCCCGCCCGCACCCGGCGCGGCCGGCTGCGGCGGAGCGGCATGGTGCTGCTCTGCCTGCTTCTGCTCGCCGGCATCGGCTACGCGATCTGGTTCTGGCCGGCGCACGCGCCCCCGCCGAACGCCCGGAGTGCGGCACGCGGCGCGCCGATCCCGGTGCTGGTGGCGAGCAGCGAGACCAAGGACGTGCCGATCTATCTCGACGGCCTCGGCACCGTGCAGGCGTTCCAGACCGTGACCGTCAAGCCGATGGTGGATGGCCCGCTCGTTGAAGTCCGCTTCAAGGAGGGGCAGGAAGTTCACGCCGGTGACGTGCTGGCGCGGATCGACCCGCGCACCTATCAGGCAGCCCTCGATCAGGCAGTTGCCAAGAAGGCGCAGGACCAGGCCAATCTCGCCAATGCCCGGGTCGATCTCGCCCGCTACCAGAAGCTCGCCGCGACCGCCTACACCTCGGCGCAGCAGGCGGATACGCAAAAGGCGACGGTGGCGCAGCTCGACGCGCAGGTGCAGCAGGATCAGGGCGCGATCGACAGCGCGCGCACCCAGCTTTCCTACACGACGATCACCGCGCCGATCGACGGACGGACCGGCATCCGCCAGGTGGACCAGGGCAACATCGTCCACGCGAGCGACACCACCGGCATCGTCGTCATCACCACCCTGCAGCCGATCTCGGTCGTGTTCACCTTGCCGCAGCAGGCGTTGCCGGCGGTTGCCGCGGCGATCCAGGCGGGCAGCCCGGAGGCGCTGGCCGTCCCGCAGGGCAATGACGGCGACGCGGCGGGCGTGCTGGATCGCGGCACCTTGACCGTGCTGGACAACCAGGTCGATCCGACCACGGGCACGATCAAGCTGAAGGCGACCTTCCCGAACCCCGGCCACAAGCTCTGGCCGGGCGGATTTGTCGGCGTGCGGCTGAAGGTCGCGACTGCGCACGGCGCCACCGTGGTGCCGCCGGCGGCGATCCAGCGCGGACCGAGCGGCACCTATGTCTACGTCGTCGGCGCGGACGACACCGTGAAGCGGCAAAGCGTGACGGTCGGACACGAGGACGCGCAGGCCTCGATCATCACCGCCGGGCTGCAGCCGGGTGCCAAGGTGGTGACGGACGGCGCCTCCCGCCTGACCGACGGCGCGCACGTGACGATCGTAACCGCCAGCACCGAGGGCGTTGCCGGACCCGCCCAGCCGACCGCACCCGGAACCGCGTCGCGCCGCCACCGATCGGCCCAGTGACGATCGCGGCATGAACATCTCGGCGCCCTTCATCGCGCGGCCGATCGCCACCTGGCTGCTGGCGATCGCGATCCTGCTCGCGGGCGCACTCGGCTATCGCTCGCTGCCGGTCTCGGCGCTGCCGCAGGTCGATTTCCCCACAATCCAGGTCACGACCCAACTGCCCGGCGCCAGTCCCGACACGATCTCGACGCTCATCACCGCCTCGCTCGAACGGCAATTCGGGCAGATCGCCGGCCTCGGCAGCATGACCTCGCAGAGCAGCGAGGGGACCAGCCAGATCACCTTGCAGTTCGGCCTCAACCGCAGCATGGACAGCGCGGCGCAGGACGTGCAGGCCGCGATCAACGCCGCCGCGGGCACCTTGCCGAACACGCTGCCCTATCCGCCGGTCTACGCCAAGGTGAACCCGGCGGACGCGCCGATCCTCACCCTCGCGCTGACCTCCGACACCATACCGATCGACAAGGTGAGCGACGCGGCGGACACATTGTTGCAGCCGAAACTCAGCGAGATCGACGGCGTGGGCAAGGTGACGGTGCAGGGCAATCTGCGTCCCGCCGTGCGGGTGCGCGTCGATCCGGCGCGGCTCGCCGCCTACGGCCTGTCGATGGAGGACGTGCGGAGTGCCGTGGCCGCCGCCAACGTCAACGGCGCCAAGGGCGGCTTCGACGGCGCGCGCCAGGCATTCGCGCTCGGCGCCAACGACCAGCTGATGTCGGCCGACGCCTACCGCAACCTGGTCATCGCATGGCGCAACGGCGCGCCGGTGCGGCTCTCCGCCGTGGGCACCGCCGTCCCCGGCGTGGAGAACGACCGGGTGGAGGGCTGGTATCAGAACCAGCCGGCCGCCGTGCTCGACATCCAGCGCCAGCCCGGCGCCAACATCGTGCAGACCGTCGAGCGGGTGAAGCAGGCGCTGCCCCGTTTGCAGCGCGCCATCCCCGCGGGGATCAAGCTCACCATCGTGACCGACCGCACGGAGACCATCCGCGCTTCCGTGCTGGACGTGCAGCTCACGCTGGTGCTCTCGGTCATCCTGGTGGTGGCGGTGATCTTCGTGTTCCTCCGCTCGCTGCGCGCGACCTTTATCCCGGCGGTCGCCCTGCCGCTGTCGCTGGTCGGCACGTTCGGCGTGATGTCGCTGCTCGGCTACGGGCTCGACAATCTCTCGCTGATGGCGCTCACCGTCGCCACTGGCTTCGTCGTGGACGACGCCATCGTGATGATCGAGAACATCACGCGCTACATCGAGCAGGGCGTGCCGCCGCTGCAGGCGGCCTATCGCGGCGCCGCGCAGATCGGCTTCACCATCGTCTCGCTGACGGTCTCGCTGATCGCGGTGTTCATCCCGCTGCTGTTCATGACCGGCGTGATCGGCCGGCTGTTCAGCGAGTTCTCCGTGACGCTGTCGATCGCGGTGATCGTCTCCGCCGTCGTCTCGCTCACCCTCACGCCGATGATGTGCGGCCGGCTGCTGCGCCCGGTGGACCAGGAGCATCCCGGCCTCGTCGCGCGGCTCTCGGAGGCGGGGTTCGAGCGGATGCTGGGCTTCTACCGCCGCACGCTGCGCTGGGCGCTGGGACGGCAGTTCCTCATCCTGCTGGTCGCCATCGCCACGCTGGTGGGCACGATCTGGCTGTACGTGATCGTGCCCAAGGGCTTTCTCCCGCAGCAGGACACCGGCGTGATCGTCGCCGTCACCGAGGCGGCGGAGAGCGTGTCGATCCCGCATCTCGCCGCGTTGCAGGCCCGCGTCGCCGAGACCGTGGAACGCGATCCGGCGGTCTCGGGCGTGGTGTCGTTTGTCGGCGCGGGCACCATCAACGCGACGCCGAACGCAGGGCGGCTGACCATCGCGCTCAAGCCGATCGGCGACCGCGAGGGCGCGCCGAAGGTGATCGAGCGGCTGCAGGCGGCGGTCGCCGGCATCCCCGGCATCGCCGTGTTCTTCCAGCCGGTGCAGGACATCCAGATCGGCGCACGGGTCAGCCGCACGCAGTTCCAGTACACGCTGATGGACACCGATCCGATCGAGCTCGCGCTGTGGGCGCCGCGATTGCTGGAGCGACTGCGCGGGATGCCGGATGTCCGCAACGTCGCCACCGACCAGCAGGACGGCGGCTTTCGCACCTATATCAAGCTCGACCGCGTGGCGGCGATGCGGCTCGGCGTTTCGATGCAGGCGGTGCAGGACACGCTGTACGACGCCTTCGGCCAGCGGCAGATTTCTACTATTTTCGGCCAGGCGAACCAGTATCGCGTGGTGCTCGAAGCGGACCCGTCCTGGCAGGCCGATCCCAACAAGCTGCTGCAGCTCCGCGTGCCCGGCGCCAACGACGTGCAGGTGCCGCTGTCCGGCATCGCCACGATCGAGCGCACGACGGCGCCGCTGGTCATCACCCACCAGGCGCAATTCCCGTCGGTCACGCTGAGCTTCGACCTCGCACCCGGCTACGCGCTGGGCGACGCGGTGCAAGCCGTCGCCGCCGCCGAGCGCGCGATCGGGATGCCGGTCACCGTGACCGGCAGCTACTCCGGCGACGCGGCGGAATTCCAGCGGTCGCTCGCCGCCGAGCCGTGGCTGATCCTGGCCGCCGTGGTGGTGATCTACATCGTGCTGGGCGCGCTGTACGAGAGCTGGATCCACCCGATCACGATCCTCTCCACCCTGCCCTCGGCCGGCATCGGCGCGCTGCTCGCGCTGATGCTGTTCGGCGTGGATCTGTCGCTGGTCGCACTGGTCGGCGTGGTGCTGCTGATGGGCATCGTGAAGAAGAACGCCATCATGATGATCGACTTCGCGATCGTGGCGGAGCGCGAGCGCGGCCTGTCGCCCCTCGCCGCGATCGAGGAAGCCAGCCTGCTGCGGTTCCGCCCCATCATGATGACGACGATGGCCGCCCTGCTCGGCGCGTTGCCGCTCGTGTTGACGCACGGCGCGGGCGCCGAGCTGCGCTCGCCGCTCGGCATCACCATCATCGGCGGCCTGCTGCTGAGCCAGTTGCTGACGCTCTACACCACACCGGTCATCTATCTCTACATGGAGCGGCTGCGGACGCGGCTGGCCGGCGGGCCGCTGCCGGCGGCGGCGGAGTGAGGCATGGGGTTCTCCGCCCCTTTCATCGCCCGACCCGTCGCGACCATCCTGCTCGCCATCGGCCTGCTGCTCGCGGGTGCGGTCGCCTACCGGTTTTTGCCCGTCTCCGCGCTGCCCAGCGTCGACATCCCGACCATCGTGGTGATGGCGAGCCGGCCGGGCGCGGACCCGGAGACGATGGCGAACTCCATCGCGGCACCGCTCGAACGCCGGCTGGGCGAGATCTCCGGCGTGACGGAGATCACCTCGACGAGCTCGATCGGCTCGACCGCGATCGTGATCCAGTTCGACTACAGCCGCGACATCGACGGCGCCGCGCATGACGTGCAGGCGGCGATCAACGCCGCCACCGTCGATCTGCCGTCGGACCTGCCGACGCGGCCCTACTACCGCAAGATCAACCCCGCCGACGCGCCGATCCTGACGCTGGCGCTGACCTCCGCGACCTTGTCGGCGGCGCAGATCTACGACGCGGCCGACACCGTCCTGGCGCAGCGCCTGTCGCAGGTGGAGGGCGTCTCGCAGGTGACGGTGAACGGCGCGGAGAAGCCGGCGGTGCGCGTGCAGCTCGATCCGGTGCGCCTGGCGGCCGCGGGGCTCGCCGCGCAGGACGTCTACACCGCAATCCGTGGCGCCAACGTGCTCGAGCCCACCGGGGGTTTCCAGGGCAGCACGACCGCCGAGACGATCGGCATCAACGGCCAGCTCTCGCAGGCCGCGGGCTACGCGCCGCTCGTGCTGAAATCCAGCAAGGGCGTGGTGGTCCGCCTGTCCGACGTGGCGACCGTGATCAACGGCGTGGCGAACTCGCGGCTGGCGGCATGGAACGGCAAGCAGCCGGCGATCCTGCTCAACGTCACCAAGGAGGCGGGCGCCAACGTCATCGACACGGTGGACCGGGTCCAGGCGCTGCTGCCACAGCTCCTGTCCTGGATGCCGCCGGACATCAAGCTGACGGTGATCGCCGACCGCACGACCACCATCCGCGCCAGCGTGGAGGACGTGCAGTACACGCTGCTGATCACGATCGCCCTCGTGCTGCTCGTCGTCCTGGTGTTCATGCGCCGATTGATGCCGACGCTCGCGGCGGCGGTCACGGTGCCGCTGTCGATCTGCGGCACCCTCGCCGGCATGTGGTTCCTCGGCTATTCGCTCGACAATTTTTCCCTCATGGCGCTGACGATCTCGGTGGGTTTCGTGGTGGACGACGCCATCGTGATGATCGAGAACATCCATCGTCATCGGGAGAAAGGCCTTTCCCCGCTGCAGGCCGCGCTGGTCGGCGCGCGACAGATCGGCTTCACGGTGATGTCGATCAGTCTTTCCCTGGTTGCCGTGTTCATCCCGCTGATCTTCATGGGCGGCATCCTCGGCAAGTTGTTCCACGAGTTCGCGATGACGCTGACCATCGCCATCGCCGTCTCGGCCGTGGTGTCGCTCACGCTCACGCCGATGATCTGCGGGCGGTTCATCGCGCCGGGAGCGATGGACGCGCCGGGCCCGCGCGGACTGTGGGGCCGCATCGACCGCCTGGTGGAGCGGGCCTTCACGGCCGGCACAGCGTTTTTACGCACGCACCCTTGGCTGGGCGCTGCGGCATCGGGTGTTCATGCTGCTGGTCATGGTCGCCACCATCGTCGTGACGATCCGGCTCTACGGCGAGGTGCCCAAGGGCTTCCTGCCGGAGCAGGACACCGGACTGCTCATCGGCTCGGTGATCGCATCGCCCGACGTGTCGTTCCAGGCGATGTCGGAGCGCCAGCGCGCCGTGGTCGACGTGGTCCTGACCGATCCGGCGGTGCAGTCCGTCGGCTCCACGGTCGGGGTCGCGAGCGGCTGGCAGTCGCAGAACCGCGGCACCCTCTACATCAGCCTCAAGCCGCTCGCGGAGCGGCACGTCTCGGCGCAGGAGGTGATCGCGCGGCTGCGCGCGCCGCTCGCCAAGGTGGGCGGCGTGCAGACCACGCTGTACGCCGCGCAGGATTTGCGCGGCGGCGGGCGCAGCGGCGGCGCGCAGTACCAGTTCGTGGTGATCTCGCAGGATCTCGCGGAGATGCGCCACTGGAGCAACAAGCTGGAGGAGAAGCTGCGGGCCACGCCTGGGCATCGCCGACATCAGCAGCGACCAGGACCGCGCCGGGCCGCAGGTGAACGTGGTGATCGACCGCGCCGCCGCCGCGCGGCTCGGCGTCAGCACCGCGGCGATCGACAACGCGCTGAACAACGCCTACTCGCAGCGCCAGATCTCGACGATCTACACGCAGCGCAACCAGTACAAGGTCGTGCTGGAGATCGACCCGAAATTGCAGACCGACCCGTCGCTGCTGAACCGGATCTACGTGGGTGCCGCCGGCGGAGCGCAGGTCCCGCTCTCCGCGGTCGCCCGTTTCGAGCGCGGCACCGCGCCGCTCTCGGTGCATCACCAGGGCCAGTTCCCTGCGGCCACGATCAGCTTCAACGTGACCAATGGCATGTCGCTGGGCCAGGCGACCGACGCCATCGACCAAGCTGCGCGCGAGCTGCGGATGCCCGACACGGTGCGCACCGAGTTCGCCGGCAACGCGCGCTTCCTCACGCAATCCCTGTCGTCGCAGCCGCTGCTGATCGGCGCGGCGCTGATCTCGATCTACATCGTGCTGGGCGTGCTGTACGAGAGCCTGCTGCAGCCGCTGACGATCCTCTCGACCCTGCCCTCCGCCGGGGTCGGCGCGCTGCTGGCGCTGCTCATCACCGGGACCGACCTGTCGATCATGGGCATGATCGGCATCATCCTGCTGATGGGGATCGTGAAGAAGAACGGGATCATGCTGGTCGATTTCGCGCTGGAGGCGGAACGCCAGCAGGGGCTGTCGCCGTTCGAGGCGATCCACGAGGCCTGCATGGAGCGGTTCCGGCCGATCATGATGACGACGCTCGCCGCCCTGCTCGGCGCGCTGCCGCTGGCGCTCGCCTTCGGCACCGGCGCCGAGCTGCGCCGCCCGCTCGGCATCTCGATCGTCGGCGGCCTGATCGTCTCGCAGGTGCTGACGCTCTACACCACGCCGGTCGTCTACCTGGCGCTCGAGCGGCTCAGCCGCGCCGGCGCAAGCCGATCGTGGCGGCCGCTGCCGGCCGAATGACGCGACGGCGCTAGGCGCTCAGTCGGCATCCTCGCTGCGGCTGTGCGCCGGGCCGTAATTCGCGATGTTGAGCGCCGTGCCGACCAGCCCGATATGGGAGAACGCCTGCGGGAAGTTGCCCACCAGCCGCCCCGCGCGCGGATCGTATTCCTCGGACAGCAGCCCGACATCGTTGCGCAGATCGAGCAGCCGCTCGAACAAGGCGCGCGCCTCCGCGTGGCGTCCCTGCAGCACCATGTTGTCGGCCAGCCAGAAGCTGCACGCCAGGAACACGCCCTCGCCCGGCGGCAGACCGTCCGCGCCCTCCTGCGTGCGATAGCGCAGCACCAGCCCGTCCTGCATCAGCTCGCGCTCGATCGCCGCGATGGTGCCGCGCACGCGCGGATCGTCGGACGGCAGGAAGCCCACCAGCGGCGCGAGCAGCAGGCTGGCGTCGAGCGCTTCGCTGCCGTAGCTCTGCACGAAGCTGTTCTTCTCGGCCGCTGAAACCCCGGCTGCAGATCTCCTCGTGCATCTCGTCGCGCAGCGCGCGCCAGCGATCCAGCGGACCGGGAAGCTTCCATTCCTCCATGCTGCGCACCGCCCGGTCGAGCGGCGACCCAGGCCATGATCTTGGAGAAGGTGAAGCAGCGCCGGCCGCCGCGCACCTCCCAGATGCCCTCGTCCGGCTGCTGCCAGATGGTTTCGAGGTGCTCGATCATGTTCGCCTGGAAATCCCAGCTGCCCTCGGGGACCGCGAGCCCGCCCTTGTGCGACTGGTAGCAGCGCGTCCATCACCTCGCCGTAGACGTCGAGCTGCAGCTGGCCGGCGGCGGCATTGCCGATGCGCACCGGCTTGGCACCCTGGTAGCCGGGCAGCCAGCCCACCTCCCATTCCGAGAGCCGCCGCTCGCCGGCCAGGCCGTACATGATCTGCACCTGCTCCGGCGCTGCCGGCGATCGCCCGGTGCAGCCATTCGCGCCAGTCCCGCGCCTCCTCGGCGTAGCCGGCGTGCAGCAGCGCCAGCAGCGTGAAGGTCGCGTCGCGCAGCCAGCAGAACCGGTAGTCCCAGTTCCGCGTCGCCGCCGAGCTGTTCGGGCAGCGAGGTGGTCGGCGCCGCGACGATCCCGCCGGTCGGCACGTAGGTCAGCGTCTTGAGCGTCAGCAGCGAGCGCCGCACCGGCTCGAGGTACTCGCCCTTGTAGCTGCCGCGGCCGATCCAGCCGGTCCAGAACGCCTCGGTCGCCGCGCAGCGCGGCACGCCGCGTCCACCGGCGGCGGCATGGCCAGATGCGAGGGGCCCTGCGTGAGCACGAACGGGACGCTGCTCGCCCTCGCCCACGGTGAACTCGGCGACCGTGGTGAGATCCTCGCCGCGCATCTCGACGTCGGTCCGCAGCACCACCATGTCGGGGCCGGCGATCGCGCGCAGGCCGCGCCCGTCCTCCAGCCGCGTGACCCAGGGGACCGACACGCCGTAGTCGAAGCGGAGCGCCAGGGACATGCACAGGCTTCACCCGCCCGCGCCGCCCCTCCACGATCCGCACGACCGAGGAATTGCTGGCGAAGGGCGGCATGAAGTCGATCAGCGCGACGCTGCCCTCGGCGGTCTCGAACACCGTCTCCAGGATCATCGTGCCAGCGCGGTAGGCGCGGCGGACGCGCGCGGCGGGATCGGCCGGGGCCGATCTGCCAGCGTCCATGCTCGCGGCTGGCCGAGCAGGGCGGCGAAGCAGGCGCTGCCGTCGAAACGCGGCCAGCACAGCCAGTCGATCGAACCCGATTGCTGACCAGCGCCGCGGTCGCGCAGTCGCCGATCAGGGCGTAATCCTCGATGGGCGGCGGAAAGCCGGGGCTGTCGGGCACGGGCAGGAGGTCCTGTCGCTGCGGGTACCTCCCGCAACGCTGGCAGCCGAGCGCCGTTCGCCAGCCCGATGACTAACGTGCCTGCCCATAGGCCGGACCACGCCCCGTCGGACAGCTGCAAGCGGAGCTGGGCCGGATAGGCTCCCGAGAGGCGCAGACATAGCTGCCGGCGTAGCAGGTCCCGGACCGCGGCCTTGCCGGACGTAGCCGGCGGATCACGGCGCCGGATAGGCCGGGCGGCGGGGCGTAGTAGACCGGGGGCGGCGGAGTAGTACACCGGCGGCGGAGCGTAGATCGACCGGCGGTCCGACCACGACCGGCCCAGGGATGCCCACGAAGAAGCCGCCCGCGCCACCACGCATCGGCCGGCGAGAACGAGGCCAGGGCGCCAACAACGCCACGCCAAGCGTGACGGCGACCAGCGAGCGACGGAGAAGCCGAGGCATTGTTCTGCTCATGAGCGAATCCTCGCTCGTGATTGTATCCGGATTATGTCAGGACTACAAAGCTTTAGGCGCGGCGCGGCACCCAGACGCGCCGGGCGGCGCAACCAGCCACGCTCGCAGCAACGCGCTGGTGAGCACCGGTTGCTCCATCGGCGGCAGATGTCCGCAGCCTTCGAGAATCCGCAGCACCGCGCCCGGAATGCCGGACGCGATCTCCTCGGCCCGGTCGCGCGGCGTGAGCTGATCCGCCTCGCCGACCGCAACCAGGGTCGGCACCCGGATGAGGCCGAGATCGGGCCGGCTGTCCGGCCGGTTCAGGATCGCGGCCTGCTGGCGGATGAAGGCCTCCCGTCCGACACGCTCCGCCATGGCCATGACCTCCCCGGTCAGGCCGGTGTCGGCCAGGCTGTCGGGATGCAGCAATTGCGGCAGCAGGCGCGGCGTCACGCCACGGAAATGGCCGCCGCGCGCCAGGGCCATCAGCCCGCGACGTCGGCGCGCCTGCAATTCGCTGTCCGGCCGCGCGCTGGTGTCGAGGAGGGCCAGCCGGGTCACCCGGTCAGGCGCGAGCCGCAGCAGGGCGAAAGCGACGTAGCCGCCCATCGACAGCGCAGCCAACGCGAAGCGCTCCGGCATCCGTGCCAGGGCACGTCGGGCCATCCCCTCGAAGCTGTCATCCAAGGTCAGATCCGCGACGAACGGATCGGCAATCGGCGGACAGATCCGCGATCTGGTCGCGCCACAGCCGCGCATCGCAGAGCAGGCCTGGCAGCAGAAGCAGCGGCATCCTGGTCACAAGCGTGGTTTTACGGGGCAGGACCGTTCCGGCCAACCTTGACTTTCACCCGGTTCCTCTTGATATCCGGCATGTCACGCGCACAAGGCCGCGAGAGGCGCCGCATGTGCGCGCCGTGCGGCCCCTCGCCGACACAAACCTGTATGACCGAGATCAGCATTTTGAACGATACCGCGACCGCTCCGGTTGAACTGGCCGACGACTCGCAGGCCGCGATGCCGCCCATCGAAGCCCGTCCCCCGGATGCCGAGGGAGAGCCGCAGCTCCCGCTGTTCTCCGAGCTTGGCCTGTCCGAGCCGATCCTCCGCGCGATCGAGGAAAAGGGCTACCGCCAGCCGACCCCGATCCAGGCGCAGGCGATCCCCTTCGTGCTGATGGGGCGCGACGTGCTCGGCACGGCGCAGACCGGCACCGGCAAGACCGCCGGCTTCGTGCTGCCGATGCTCGACATCCTCTCGGGATCGCGGGCACGGGCGCGGATGCCGCGCAGCCTCATCCTGGAGCCGACGCGGGAGCTGGCGCTGCAGGTCGCGGAGAACTTCCTCCAGTACGGCAAATACCTGAAGCTCACCCACGCGCTCATCATTGGCGGGGAGAGCATGTCCGACCAGCGCGACCTGCTGATGCGCGGCGTGGACGTGTTGATCGCCACACCCGGCCGCCTGATCGACATGTTCGAGCGCGGCGGCATCCTGCTGAGCGACGCGAAGCTGCTCGTCATCGACGAGGCGGACCGGATGCTGGACATGGGGTTCATTCCCGATGTCGAGCGCATCGTCTCGCTGCTGCCGCGCAACCGGCAGACCTTGTTCTTCAGCGCGACGATGGCGCCCGAGATCAAGCGGCTGGGCGATGCCTTCCTGCAGAACCCGAAAGAGGTCACGGTCTCCCGCTCCGCCTCGGTCGCGACCACGATCACCGAGGGGCTGGTGCTGGTGGCCGATCACGACAAGCGCGAGGCGCTGCGCCGGCTGGTGCGCACGGAGCACGTCCAGAGCGCGCTGGTGTTCTGCAATCGCAAGCGCGATGTGGACATCCTGCACAAATCGCTCGTGCGCCACCGCTTCAACGCCGGCGCGCTGCATGGCGACATGGCGCAGAGCGTGCGCTTCGCCACGCTGGAGAAATTCAAGGCGGGCGAGCTGCAGCTGCTGGTGTGCAGCGACGTGGCGGCCCGCGGGCTCGACATCGGCGGCATGTCGCACGTGTTCAACTTCGACGTGCCGCACCATGCCGAGGACTACGTGCACCGCATCGGCCGCACCGGCCGCGCGGGGCTCGAAGGCAAGGCATTCACCATCGCCAACCCAGAGGACCGGGCCGCCGTGGAAGCCATCGAGAAGCTGACTGGCCACGCCATTCCGCCCGTGCTCGTCGAGGGCCTCGACCCGATCGATTGGGCGGAGGAGGACGGACGCAAGCGCCGCGGGCGGGCCCGCGCGCCGCGGAAGGCCGAGCCCAGGGACAAGACGGCGCCGACGAAGCGGGCCGAGCCCAAGGACCGGCCCGCCCCGGCCAGGGCCGCCCGCCGGAAGCCCGAAGCGCCGGTCGGAGCGACGCCCGATGCCGCCACGCCCGCGCCCATCGCGCGCGAGCGTTCGCCCGCGAGGAACGACCGCGCACCGAGGCGGGAGCCGCGTCGTCGCGAGGACGATCTCGGCCCGTCCGTAACGGGGTTCGGCGGCGACGTGCCTTCCTTCATGCTGATCAGCGCCCGACCCGCGCGTGGCGCACGGCACATCCCGATCGAGGAAGGGGAGCCGGACGCATGAACGATCGCCTCCCCCGCGAAGGCCAGCCGTTTCGCGCCGTTCAAGTGGGACGACGCGCTCCGCCTGGACAGTCAGCTGAGCGAGGACGAGCGCGCGATCCGCGATGCGGCGCAGGAATACTGCCAGGAGAAGCTGCTCCCGCGCGTGCTGGAAGCCAACCGGCATGAAAAATTCCATCGCGAGATCATGAACGAGATGGGGGAGATGGGCTTCCTCGGCGCGACCCTGGAAGGCTACGGCTGCGCGGGGGTCAACTACGTCTCCTACGGCCT
Organism: uncultured Alphaproteobacteria bacterium; assembly: GCA_963799825.1. GTDB lineage: Bacteria > Pseudomonadota > Alphaproteobacteria > Acetobacterales > Acetobacteraceae > JAFKFI01. The sequence goes on along the minus strand of CAWCYL010000001.1, from coordinate 469,394 downwards.
GATCGCACGCGAGGTGGAGCGGGTCGATTCCGGCTACCGCAGCGCGTTCTCGGTGCAATCCTCGCTGGTGATGTTCCCGATCCACGCTTTCGGCACGGAGGCGCAGCGCGAGAAATTTCTCCCCAAACTGCGCAGCGGCGAGTTCGTCGGCTGCTTCGGCCTGACCGAACCCGACGCCGGCTCCGATCCCGCATCCATGAGGACGCGCGCCAAGAAGGTCGATGGCGGCTACCTGCTGAACGGATCGAAGACCTGGATCACCAACTCGCCGCTCGCCGACGTGCTCGTGGTCTGGGCCAAGGACGATGCCGGCGATATTCGCGGCTACCTGCTCGAACGCGGCATGAAGGGCCTCGATACCCCGAAGATCGAGGGCAAGTTCTCGCTCCGCGCAAGCACGACCGGCATGATCATGATGGACGACGTGTTCGTCCCTGACGAAAACGCGTTCCCCGAGGTGAAGGGGCTGCGCGGGCCGTTCTCCTGCCTCAACAACGCGCGCTACGGTATCGCCTGGGGCGCGCTCGGCGCGGCCGAGTTCTGCTGGCAGGCGGCACGCGACTACACGATGCAGCGGATGATGTTCGGCCGTCCGCTCGCCGGCACGCAGCTGATGCAGAAGAAGCTCGCCGACATGCAGACGGAGATCACGCTCGGCCTGCAGGCGGTGCTGCGGCTCGGCCGGCTGATGGACGACCACGACGCGGCACCCGAGATGATCAGCCTGTGCAAGCGCAATTCCTGCGGCAAGGCGCTCGACATCGCCCGCGTCGCCCGCGACATGCACGGCGGCAATGGCGTGGCCGACGAGTATCACGTGATCCGCCACATGATGAACCTCGAGGCGGTGAACACCTACGAGGGCACGCACGACGTTCACGCGTTGATCCTGGGCCGTGCGCAGACCGGCCTCTCGGCGTTCTGACGATGAGCGACACGCCCGACGTGCTGGACTTCCCCCGCGCCAGCTTCGTCAGGATCGACGCCCGCTTCGACCGGCTGGAGCGCAAGGTGGATGAGCTGACCGTACGCGTGGGTGGGCTGGAGTTGAGCGTCGCCGGCCTGAAGCGCGACATTGCCGACCTGCACGGGATCGCCGCGCATCTTTCAGTGCGGATGGACACGCAGGACAGCCGGCTGGACCGCATCGAGCGCCGGCTGGGGCTGGTCGAGGCTTGAGGTCCGAGCCGGTCCGCATCGAGCGGATCGGTGCCGAGGGGGATGGCGTCGGTTACGTCTCCCACGACCGGGCCGCTTCACCCGTCTATATTCCGTTGACCCTTCCCGGCGAGACAATGCGCGCGCGCATTGTCGCAAAACGCGGCGATGGCTGGGCGGGCGAAGCCGAAGCCATCCTCGAAGCGAGCCCCGCGCGGGTCGAGCCGCCCTGCCCGCATTTCGGCGCGTGCGGCGGCTGCACGCTGCAGCACTGGCGGGACGCCGAGTACATCGCCTGGAAACGCGAATTGCTGGCAGCCGCCCTGCGTCGCGCTGGCTATCCGCATGTGACTTTGCGGCCAGCGGCGCGCACGCCGCCCGAGGCGCGTCGCCGGATGGATTTCGCCTTGCGCCGCGATCGCTCGGGTGTTGTGGTCGGGCTGCACCGGCCGCGTGGCACAGAGGTGGTCGATCTCCAGACCTGCATCGTCGCGCACCCGATCCTGCGCGGGTCTGATCGCGCCGCTGCGAGTTGTCATCGCGCGCACGTCGCTGCTACGGCGGGAGGGCTCGGCGCTGCTGAACCTGCTCGACAGCGGCCCGGACCTGCTGCTGCGCACGGATGCCGCGCCGACCGCGCCGGATCGCGCCGCGCTTGCCGGCCTTCGCGCGGACGCACGGCCTGCCGCGCATCTCCTGGGCGCGGGGCAACGGCGCACCGGAACCGATCTGCCTGCTGCGACCGGCCGTCACCCGGTTCTCCGGCGTGGAGGTCGCACCGCCGCCGGGCGCGTTCCTCCAGGCGTCGGCGGAGGGCGAGCAGGCGATCGTCGGTGCCGTGCTCGATGGACTGTCAGAGCCGCCGCGCCGGGCGTTCGCGCATTGTCGAGCTGTACGCGGGATGCGGCACGATCACCTTCGCGCTTGCCGCACGCGGGCGCGTGGCCGCGTTCGAGGGCGACGCTGCTGCCATCGCCGCGCTGCGGCGCGCAGCGAACCAGGCGGGACTGGCCGGGCGGATCAGCGCCGAGCAGCGCGACCTGGCGCGTCAGCCGCTCACCGCGCGGGAACTGGCCGGAGTTTCCGCCATTGTGCTCGATCCGCCGCACGCCGGTGCCGCGGCGCAGATGCCGGCGATCGCGGCGGCGAAGCCCGCGCGGGTCATCTATGTCAGTTGCAATCCAGCCGCGCTGGTGCGCGACGCGCGGACGCTGTGCGAGGCAGGATACGACCTGCTCGCGGCCACGCCGGTCGACCAGTTCCTCTGGTCGGCGCGGCTCGAATCCGTCGTGGTGTTCAACCGCTGATCGGGACGCCGCTTCGCGTACGAGGGCGGCGCGGCGTCAGGCCAGCCAAAGCGGGGGTGGCCAGGCGGGCAGCGAAGGCGGCGGCTTGGCCGGAGCGGCCGGGCGCGGCCAAACCAGCGGGTCGGGTGGCGATGCGGGGCGCGCGGCCGGAGCGGTGCCCGCCGCCTCCGGTTCGGCCAGGAGGGGCCGCTCCGATCGACGTGGCTTCGGCGGCAGGCGCAGCGGCTCGGGCAGCGGATCGGGGGTCAGCTTGCGCCACAGCGGCCGCAGCAATCGCCCCGCCTGCGGCGACGCTGCCAGCAGCGCCCGCATCTCGGGATCGTCCAGCAGCTCGCGCAGCGGGGCGAGAAAATGCACCAGTCGGTATCGCAACAGCACCGGCCCGGGCGGAATGCAGGGCGGCCGGCGCACCGGCGTCGGGCGGTCGGATGCCGGCGCGCGGGCGCCGCGGTTCGAGGCCGGGGCGAGCGTCCCGGCCGCGAAGCGCGCATGAAGCGCCGCGAGACGCCGCAGCGTGCGCGCGAGATAGTTCCACAGCGGCACCGCCATCGCCGCCAGCGTGGCCTCCCTCGGCCGGATGCCGTCGGTCATCGCCCGCTTCAGCCCCTCGATGAAGAAGGAGAAGCGGTGGATCACGCCGGTCGGGGGCGGGGCGTCGGGAGGCATGGGGAGAACATAGCGTTAGTTAGTCAAAATATCAAGCCAATTCCCACCCGTTCCATCCCCGTCTTGGTCGGCGCAGGCCGACCACCCACGACTTCACGTGCCGGCTGGCAAGGTCGTGGATCCTCGGGACAAGCCCGAGTGACGAATGGGGTGCTCGGGGCGAGTGCGACCTTTGACTTGCGGCTAAACCGGACAACAGAGGGTTTGACGCGCCGGTCGAACGGGGCCGCCTCGATTGTACCGAATTGCAAAGATTTCTCGGTCGCGGCAGATGGCCGAGTCAGGGCCGGCCACGACGAATAGACGGAGCAGATCAGACGTGAAAACTCTCGCCGCAGCCGCACCGGCCCTTTTCGTTCGGGTTGGTGAAGGTGAAGCCCGGGTGAGACCCTTGCTCTCGTAATCCATCACCGTGCCGATCAGGAACAGCGAGGCCTTGCGGTCCACCAGCACGGTCAGGCCCTTGTCGGTGACCACCTCGTCGGCCGGGCCGGCGGACTCCACCCAGGACATGTCGTAGGACATGCCCGAGCAGCCCTTCGTCTTCACGCCGATGCGCAGCAGCATCCCTTCCCGCCCGCTCGCGTAGAGCCGGCGCAGGCGGTCGGCCGCCGCCTCGGTCAAGGTCATCAGCTGGCGGCAGCGGGCGGCGGGGCTTTCGGGTTTCGATCGTGGTGCTCATGGTGCTATCCGAGATCGGGGTTCGTCAGAACATATTCAACTGCAGCCGGGCTTCCTCGCTCATGCGGCTGGGATCCCACGGCGGATCCCACACCGTCTCGACCTCGCAGCCGGTCACGCCAGGCACCGCCAAGCACGGCCTCGCGCACCTGCTCCGGCAATTCCTGCGCGCTCGGGCAGGCCGGAGCGGTCAAGGTCATCTCGACCTTCACCCGGCCGTCGTCATGCACGTCGACCGCGTAGACCAGGCCGAGTTCGTAGATGTTCACCGGGATTTCCGGGTCGTAGACCGTCGCGATGGCGTCGATCACCGCCTCCTCGCCGAGCTTCGGCTCGGTCTCGCCGTCCGGCGTCCAGGCGCCGTGCGTGGCCGCCCCGGGGGAAAGCTCATTCACTGCTCGACTCCTTCTCGCCCGCGAGTGCGGCGACCAGCGCGTGCCACGGCAGCGTGGCGCATTTCACCCGCGAAGGATACTCGTGCACGCCGGACAGCGGCTGCAACCGCTCCAGCGCCTCCTCAAACTTTTCTCCACCGCACTCGGGACAGGTCCCGGTGCGCGCCATCTCGCGGAACGCCGCGAACAGCGCGCGCGCGTCATCCGGCGTGCGGCCCTGCACCGTCTCGGCCATCAGATCGGCCGAGGCGATGCTGATGGCGCAGCCGCGCGCCTCGAAGCCGGTTTCCGCGATCGTGCCGTCCGGCGCATAGCGGACAAACACCTGCACGCGGTCGCCGCACATCGGGTTGTCGCCCTTGGCGGTCGCGTCGACCTGCTCCGGCCGATGCGCGTGCCGCGGCCTGCGGCCGTGGTCGAGGATGACCTCCTGGTACAGATCGCGCAGATCGTCGAACATCAGGTGAAGAACTCCCGCACGCGCTCGAGCGTGTCGGCCAGCGTGTCGATTTCTTCCGGCGTGGTGTAGATGCCGAAGCTGGCGCGCGCGGTGCTCTCCAGGCCGAAGCGATGCATCAGCGGCTCGGCGCAATGATGGCCGGCGCGCACCGCGATCCCCTGCCGGTCCAGCAACGTGGCAACGTCGTGCGCGTGCGCGCGGTCCAGCACGAAAGACACCACGCCGCCGCGGTCCTGCGCGCGGCCGAGAATGCGCACGCCCTCGATGGCCGACAGCCGCGCCAGCGCGTGATCGGTCAGCGACGCCTCGTGCGCCGCGATCGCGTCGTAGCCGATCGACTGCACGTAGCCGATCGCGGCCTTGAGCCCGATCGCCTCGATGATCGCCGGCGTGCCGGCCTCGAACTTGTGCGGCACCTCGGCCCAGGTGGCCCGCTCGTAGCTCACGGAGGAAATCATCTCGCCGCCGCCCATGAAAGGCGGCATCCGCTCCAGCAGCTCGCGCCGCGCCCACAGCACGCCGATGCCGGTCGGGCCGTACAGCTTGTGGCCGGTGAAGGCGTAGAAATCGCAGTCGAGCGCCTGCACGTCCACGCGGCGATGCACCACCGCCTGCGAGCCGTCGAACAGCACTTTTGCCCCGTGCGCGTGGGCGAGCTGCACGATGCGCTCGGCCGGCGTGTAGGTGCCGAGCACGTTGGACATATGGGTGATCGCGACCAGCCCGACGCGGCCGTCGGCCAGCAGCGCCTCGAACCCCGCCATGTCGAGCTCGCCGGCGTCGGTGATCGGCGCGACGCGCAGCTCGATCCCGTGGGCGTCGCGCAGCATCAGCCAAGGCACGATGTTGGAGTGGTGCTCCATGCCGGAGATCAGCACCGCCTGGCCCGGCTTCAGGATGCCGCGCCCGTAGCTGTGGGCGACGAGGTTGATCGCCTCGGTGCTGTTGCGGACGAACACGACCTCGTGCCGATCCGGCGCGTTGATCAGCCCGGCCACCGCATCGCGCGTGCCCTCATACGCATCGGTGGTGCGCTCGCTCATCCAGTGCAGGCCGCGATGCACGTTGGCGTATTGCGTCTCCATCGTCTCGCGCATCGCGTCGATCACCGCGCGCGGCTTCTGCGCCGACGCGGCGCTGTCGAGAAACACGAGCGGCTTGCCGCGCACCGTCTCGCGCAGGATCGGAAAATCCTCGCGGATGCGGGCGACGTCCAGCGTTCCGGGAGCCAGGATCGGGCGTGTGGTCACGTTCATGCCGCCTGCTTCTCCCACCAGTCTTCCACCAGGCGATCGAGCACGTCGCGCACCGGTTCGTTGTCGATCAGGTCGAGCGCCTCGGCGAGGAACGCGCGCACCAGGATCGAGCGCGCCTCGGGTTCCGGGATGCCGCGCGTGCGCAGGTAGAACAGTTGCTCGGCGTCCAGCTCGCCCACCGTGGCGCCGTGGCTGCACTTCACGTCGTCGGCGAAGATCTCCAGCTCCGGCTTGCTGTCCACTTCCGCTTCCGGCGACAGCAGCAGCGCCTGGTTCATCTGGTAGCCGTCGGTCTTCTGCGCCGCGCGCGCCACCTCGATGCGACCCTGGAACACGCCGCGCGAGCGCCCGGCGAGCACGTTCTTCACCGTCTGGCGGGAGGCGCAGTTCGGCGCGTCGTGCGACACGACCGTGGTGAAATCCGCATGCTGCCGCCCGCCGAGCAGCTGCGCGCCATTGAGGTGCACCGCGCCGTGCGGCCCGGTCAGGCGCGCGTGGATCTCCGTGCGGCAAACCCGCGCGCCGATGTTCAGCCCGAAGCAATCGTACACGCCGCGCGCGGCGATCTCTGCGTACAGCGTGGAAAGGTGGAACCCGCCCGGCGCCTCGTCCTGCAGCCGCACATGGGTCACCATCGTTGCGCCCTCGGCCACGCTGATCTCGGTGACGGGGTTGTGCAGATAAATGCCCTCGCCCACCGCCATCTCCAGCAGCACGAGCCGCGCGCCTTGCCCAAGGCGGATCGCGTGGCGCGGATGGAAGGCCACGGGACGGCGATGCACGTCGGCCGCCAGGCTGACCAGTTGCAGCAAGCCGGCATCGAGACCGGCGGGAACCTCGACGATCACGCCGTCCTCGGCCAGCATCGTGTTCAGGGCGACCAGCGGATGACGGTCGGGCCGGGCGAGCGGTCCGAAATCGGGTTCCTCGGCGAACGTGCCGACCCGAACGCCGGCGGGAATGGTGGACAGGTCGGGGCGAAACCGGCCGTCCATGAACACCAGCCGCGAGCCATCGAGCGCAGGCAGCCGCGCCAGCAGCGATGCGCAATCGGCGAACTCGGTCAGCGGCTCGTGAAAGGACGCTTCCGCGATCGGGCGCAGATTGGTGTATTTCCAGGCCTCGTCGCGCAAGGTCGGCAGGCCGGCTGCGCGGAACGCGGCGGCGGCCGTCTCGCGCGCGGCCGCGGTCGCCCGGCAGGCGGTCCTTGAGCCCGGCGAACCGCGCGAGAAAGCCCTGCTCGCCCTTGGGAAGTTCTCCTTGTTCAGCGGAACGTTCATGCCGCCTCGGCCACCATGCCGGCGTAGCCCTTCGCTTCCAGCTCGTGCGCGAGTTCGGGGCCGCCGGAGCGGATGATGCGTCCGCTGGCCATCACGTGCACGCGGTCCGGCACGATGTGCTCCAGCAGTCGCTGATAGTGCGTGATGACGAGCGCGGAAAAATCCGGCCCGCGCAGCGCGTTCACGCCCGTCGGCGACGATCTTCAGCGCGTCGATGTCGAGGCCGCTATCGGTCTCGTCGAGGATCGCGAGCCTGGGCGCAGCATCGCCATCTGCAGCACCTCGTTGCGCTTCTTCTCGCCGCCGGAGAAGCCGACATTGACGTTGCGCTTCAGCATGTCGTCCGGCATCGAGAGCCGCTTGGTCTCGGCCCGCGCCAGCTTGAGGAACTGCACCGCGTCCAGCTCGCCCTCGCCGTGCGCGCGGCGTGTGGCGTTCAGCGCGGTACGCAGGAAATTGGCGTTGCCGACGCCGGGCAATTCGACCGGGTACTGGAAGGCGAGGAACAGCCCCAGCGGCGGCCCGCTCCTCGGGCTCCAGGGTCAGCAGGTCGCGTCCGTCGAACGTCGCGCTGCCGCCCGTGACCTCGTAGCCCTCGCGGCCGGCCAGCACGTAGGACAGCGTGGACTTGCCGGAGCCGTTCGGCCCCATGATGGCGTGCACCTCGCCCGTCGGCACCGCGAGATCGATGCCGCGCAGGATCTCCTTGCCGTCGACTGTGGCGCTCAGGCCGCGGATTTCGAGCATCGTCGCGTCCCCTTAGCCGACCGAGCCTTCGAGGCTCACGGCGAGCAGCTTCTGCGCCTCGACCGCGAACTCCATCGGCAGTTCCTTGAGCACTTCCTTGCAGAACCCGTTGACGATCAGGCTCACCGCGTCCTCCTCCGACAAGCCGCGCTGGCGGCAATAGAACATCTGGTCGTCGGAGATCTTCGAGGTGGTCGCCTCGTGCTCGACCTTCGCACTCGGGTTGCGGCTCTCGATATACGGCACGGTATGCGCGCCGCACTGGTCGCCGATCAGCAGGCTGTCGCACTGGGTATGGTTCCTGCGCACCCTTCGCGTTCGGCAGGATCTTCACCAGGCCGCGATAGGTGTTGTTGGAGCGTCCGGCGCTGATGCCCTTGGAGACGATCGTGCTGCTGGTGTCGCGGCCGAGATGGATCATCTTGGTGCCGGTGTCGGCCTGCTGGCGGTTGGTGGTGACGGCGACCGAATAGAACTCGCCGACGCTGCCGTCGCCCTCCAGGATGCAGGACGGATATTTCCAGGTGATCGCCGAGCCGGTCTCCACCTGCGTCCAGCTGATCTTGCTGCGCGCGCCACGGCAATGGCCGCGCTTGGTGACGAAGTTGTAGATGCCGCCGCGGCCCTCGGCATCGCCCGGGTACCAGTTCTGCACCGTGCTGTACTTGATCTGCGCGTCGTCCATCGCGACCAGCTCGACGACGGCGGCGTGCAGCTGGTTCTCGTCGCGCTGCGGCGCGGTGCAGCCTTCGAGGTAGCTGACGGAGCTGCCCTCCTCGGCGATGATCAGCGTGCGCTCGAACTGGCCGGTGTTGCGGGCATTGATGCGGAAATAGGTGGACAGCTCCATCGGGCAGCGCACGCCCTTGGGGATGAACACGAAGCTGCCGTCGGTGAACACCGCGCTGTTGAGGGCGGCGAAGAAATTGTCGCCCGTCGGCACGACGGTGCCGAGATACTGGCGCAGCAGCTCGGGATGCTCGCGCGCCGCCTCGCTGATCGGGCAGAAGATCACGCCGGCCTTTTCCAAGGTGGTGCGGAAGGTGGTCGCGACCGAGACGCTGTCGAACACCGCGTCCACCGCGATGTTGTTTTCTCCACCGCCCTCACCCGGCTCGACGCCGGCGAGGATCGCGCGCTCCTTCAATGGGATGCCGAGCTTCTCGTACATCGCCAGCAGCGCCGGATCGACCTCGTCCAGGCTCTTTGGCCCCGCCTTCTTCTTGGTCGGCGCGGCGTAGTAGTGCAGATCCTGATAGTCGATCGGCGGATGATCGACGCGCGCCCAATGCGGCTCGCGCATCGCCTTCCACGCCTCGAACGCCTTCAACCGCCAGGCGAGCAGCCAGGCCGGCTCCTCCTTGCGGGCCGAGATCAGCCGGATGATGTCCTCGTTCAGCCCCTTGGGCGCGAGGTCCATCTCGATGTCGGTCTCAAAACCCCATTTGTAGCCGGACTCGGTTACGGATTGCAGGGTGTCGAGGGTTTCGCTCACGGCGGGCATCAAATCATCCTATGCGGCGGGTTCGGCGGAGGCGGGCGGCGTGACCACGGCCGACGGGATCCTGGCCGACGGGGTCCGGAAGGCACGCGGGATCGACGCCTCCTGCATGTCGGCGAGGGTGATGTTCGTCAGGGCCTGCTGGATCGCGTCGTTCACCGGATCCCAGCGACCGCGCATGGGGCAGAGTTCCTGCGATTCGCAGCTGGTCAGCGCACCCTCGACGCACGCGGTGAGCGCGATCGGACCATCCACCACGGCGATGACGTCGGCGATCGGGATCGCGCCGAGCGGGCGCATCAGCCGGTAGCCGCCATGCGCGCCGCGCTGCGACGCCACCAGCCCGCCCCCGGCCAACGCCTTCAGCACCTTGGCCACGGTCGGTTCGGGAATGCCGGTGGCACCGGCAATCCCCGGCGAGGTCTGCACCGCATCGCCCCGCGAGAGGCGCACGAGCACGACCACGGCATAATCGGTCAGCTTGGACAACCTGAGCATGACAGCACCGGAAACGGTAATCGGACCCATCTGGTCCTGATTGTCAGGAGATGGCCCATCGATGATGTCAGGTCAAGAGGTTGGAGCCGGTTGGCCGGGCCGCAACCTCGCGCTGGTCAGGCCCCGACGGGGTCGCCGAACGGCACCCAGGCCCGACCGTCGAAGCGCACCAGCCGGAGCTTCTTGATTCCGGAAAGATCCCCCGGCTTGACGCTGAACGGCACGCCGGGCTGGAACATCGGCGGCTGGAAGTCGATGTGCCACGCCTTGTCCATGATGTTCTCGCGCGAGAGATCGTCGCCGCAGCTCCGCAGCACCTGCTCCAGGCATTGCGCCTGGGAGTAGCCGTAGACCACGTTGAGATCCTTCACGTCCGCCTCGGGGTAGTATTTGGCAAGGAAGGCGCGCCAATCCTTGTAGCCCTTGTCGGTCTCCCATTGCGGATCGTTGGGATCCTTCATGTAGGCGGTCGTGATGAGGCCGACGGATTTGTCGAGGCCGGCCGGGATCAGCGCGGTGGCGACCGAGGAGGCTGGATTGCCCACGATGAACATCGGCTTCCAGCCCACGTCGTAGACCTTGCGGATGGTCATGGCGGAGAATTTCGGGATGCCCCAGAAGAAGAATACGTCGGCGCCGGAGCCTTGGGCGCTGAGCACCTGCGAGTCCGTCGTGGCGTCGGTGGTCTCGTAGGTCGTCGAGGAGACGACCATCTTCTCGGCCCTGCTGCCGAGCCCGTCGCGCATTCCCTTCAGTGCGTCCCGGCCGGAATCGTCGTTCTGCGCCAACACGGCGATCTTCGCGTCCGGCTTGGTCTGAAGCACGTATTTCGCGTAGATCCGCCCCTCGATCTGATAGCTCGGCTGCCAGCCGATCACCCACGGGAAATGCGCGTAATCGAAGAATTGCGTGGCGCCCGAGGCGACGAACACGTCGGGTATCCTGTGGTCGTTCAAGTATTTCCGGGTGGACATGCCGGTCGGCGTGCCGAGCTGGGCGAAGATGAACGCCACTCTCTCCTGCTCCACCAGCTTGCGCGTCTGCTCGACCGTCTTGGGCGGGGTGTAGGCGTCATCCAGCTGGATCAGCTTGATCTTGCGCCCATTGATGCCGCCCTGCTCGTTGAGCATCCCAAAATACGCGGCATGGCAGCGCCCAATCGTGCTGTAGGAGGAGGCCGGTCCGCTGAACGGTTGGGTCGAGCCGATCAGGATTTCGGTGTCCGTGACACCCGGCGCGTATTTCTTCTCGGCGCGTGCCGTGCCGGCCGTGGCCGCCGCCAGGCCGAGCGCCAGAGCGCCGCGCCGCGATACTCGGATCATCGAAGCCTCCCCCGGTTCGTTCTTATGGCGCGGCATCGTAGCGCGGGGCGCGGGGTTCACAAGCAACCCGCTCCCGCCTAACCTCGCGGCCAGGATCGTTGGGAGGATGCCATGGCGAAACCGATGCTCGAAGGCAAGGTCGCGGTCGTCACCGGCTCGGGCGGCGGCATCGGCCGCGAGATCGCCATCATGATGGCGGCCGAGGGCGCCAAGATCGTCATCAACGACGTCGGCGCCTCGCTCTCCGGCGAGGGCAAGTCCGACAGCCCGGCGCAGCAAACCAAGCAGCTGATCGAGCAGCGCGGCGGCCAGGCGGAGATCAACACCAATTCCGTCGCCGAATGGGGCTCCGCGCAGAAGATCATCCAGTCCGCGATGGACCATTTCGGCCGCATCGACATCGTGGTGAACAACGCCGGCATCCTGCGCGACGTGATCTTCCACAAGATGTCGCCGGAGGATTGGCTGTCGGTGATCGGCGTGCACCTCAACGGCAGTTTCTTCACCAGCCGCGCCGCCGCCGAGCATTTCCGCAAGCAGGAGAGCGGCGCGTTCGTGCACATCACCAGCACGTCGGGGCTGATCGGCAATTTCGGCCAGGCGAACTACTCGGCGGCGAAGCTCGGCATCACCGCGCTATCGAAGTCGATCGCGCTCGACATGAAGCGCTACAACGTACGCTCCAACTGCATCGCGCCGTTTGCCTGGAGCCGCATGACCAGCTCGATCCCGGTCAACACGCCGGAGCAGCAGGCGCGCATCGCCAAGATCCAGCAGATGACGCCGGACAAGAATGCGCCGGTGGCGGTGTTCCTCGCCTCCGACGCGGCAAAGAACGTCTCCGGCCAGGTGTTCGGCACGCGGCACAACGAGATCTACCTGTTCAGCTCACCGCGGCCGATCCGCAGCGTGCATCGCAGCGAGGGCTGGACGCCGGAACTGGTCGCCGAGCACATGCTGCCGGCGATGGAAGCCTCCTTCATGCCGCTCGACCGCAGCGGCGACGTGTTCGGCTGGGATCCGATCTGACGGGAGAAAAGCCCGGATCGTGACCGTTTCACGCTGAACCACGCTCGTCATCGCGAGCCGCTCTTGGGCGGCGTGGCGATCCATCGCGCGGGCGGCATGGATCGCTTCGTCGCAAGGGCTTCTCGCGATGACGAACGGGTCAGCTCGGCGGTAGCGCTACCGCGCCGGCTCGACCGCGACGGCGATGGCCTCGCTGATGACCGCGGTGATCGTGTCGCCGACGTTGATCTTGACGAGTTGCTGCTGACGCTCGGGGTCGACCACGTCGATGGTGCGGACGGCGCCGCCAGACCGGTCGACCAGCGAGACCGTGTGCGCGACCGGATCGACCCCGACGACGAGCCCGGTCACGACCAGCCTTGTCCCCGCCGCGCCGGCCGGCATCTGTCCCGGCGCCGCGCGTCCGCCCGCTACACTCATCGTGTTCTGCGGAAGCTGCGTCCCGGGAGCTGCGAGGACGTAGACCACGGAGGCGTGATAGCGCACGACGACCGTGTCGCCCGGCTTGACCTGCGGCAGGTTGCGCACCTCGTCGCCGGCGACCACCGTGAAGGTGTTTCCCTGCGGCCCGACCAGGGTGACTTTCCGGGTCTTGAGATTGATCGCCTTGACGCGGGCGCGCACGGTGACGGTGTTGGACTGCCCGGCGCCGCCCATTCCGGAGGCCTGCGCCCAGGCGGTTCCGGCACCTGGCGTCGGAAGCGAGGAGATCGCGGCGATTGCCAGGCACGCGACAACGGCGCGGCTCACGAACGGCAATGTCTTCATCGGAATGTCCTCCCGAAATTATGAAAGCGGCTTGTTTCAGCAGGCGAGCAGCCGAGCGTCAAGCGCGGCATCCGGAATTCAATACTCCGCACGATCGTCCACCGCGTGACCGCGCTTTGGCACGAGGACCGTCCGCTCGAAACTCATGAACACGGTGCCGTCGGCCTTTCGACCGATGGTGCGAACGGTGACGATGCCCTGCGTCGGCCGCTTGGCGAATTCGCGCTTCGCCAGCACCTCCGATTCCGCGTAGATCGTGTCGCCGACGAATACCGGCGCGGGAAGCTTGATGTCGGTCCAGCCGAGATTGCCGATCGCCTTCTGGCTGACATCCGACACGCTCATGCCCGAGACGATGGAGAGCGTGAGGCAGGAATTGACCAGCGGCCGGCCGAACTCCGACTTCGCCGCGTAGGCCGCGTCGAAATGCAGCGGGTGCTGGTTCATCGTCAGCAAGGTGAACCAGGTATTGTCGGCCTCGCTGATGGTGCGCCCCGGACGGTGCTCGTAGACGTCGCCCTGGGTAAAATCCTCGTAGTAGCGGCCGAAGCTCTCGCGATACCGTTGCGGCCCGACTTCCTTGGCGATCCCGACCATGCCGTTCCTCCCTCCGGCACAGCTAGCCGCGCCCCTCGTGGACGGTCAAGCGTGCCCTTGACGGGCCATCGGCGCTCGTGAACGCTCGGCACTCCGCCGAGCGGATCGGAGAGAACATGGCCGCCCCCGACGCAGCGCAGACCGACGAGCAGGAGGGGCTGATCCTCGACAGCGTCGCGCGCTTCCTCGACCGCGACGTGAAGCCGTACGTTCATGCGCTGGAGCGCGACGACATCTATCCCGAGGAGATCGTCGAGCGGATGAAGGAGCTTGGCCTGTTCGGCGCGGTGATCCGCCCCGAATACGGCGGCCTCGGCCTCTCGTGCAGCACCTACGCGAAGATCGTCGAGCGCGTCTCGACCGTCTGGATGTCGCTCTCGGGAATCTTCAACTCGCATCTCATCATGGCCTCGGCGGTGCAGCGCTTCGGCACCGAGGCGCAGCGGAGAGAATTCCTGCCGCGCTTCGCCTCCGGCGCGCTGCGCGGCGGGCTGGCGCTGACCGAGCCTGATTGCGGCACCGACCTGCAGGCGATCCGCACGGTCGCCCGCCGCGACGGCGACCGCTACGTCATCGACGGCGTGAAGACCTGGATCTCCAACGGCATCCACGGCCAGTGCTTCGCGCTGCTGGTCAAGACCGACCCGTCCATCGAGCCGCGCCATCGCGGCATGAGCCTGTTCCTCGCCGAGAAGGGGCCGGGCTTCACGGTCAGCCGCAAGCTGGAGAAGCTCGGCTACAAGGGCATCGATTCCGCCGAGCTGGTGTTCGACAACTACGAGATTCCCGCCGACCGGCTGATCGGCGGCGAGGAGGGGCGCGGGTTGCAGCACGCGCTCGGCGGATTGGAGCTCGGCCGCATCAACGTCGCGGCACGCGGCGTCGGCGTGTCGCAGGCGGCGCTGAACGAGGCGGTGTCCTACAGCCAGCTGCGAAAGACCTTCGGCAAGCCGATCTGCCAGCACCAGGCGATCCAGATCAAGCTGGCGGACATGGCGACCCAGGTGCAGGCCGCGCGCCTGCTGGTGGAGAGTGCCGCGCGCGCCTACGACAGCGGCGAGCGGTGCGACATGGAGGCCGGCATGGCCAAGCTGTTCGCCACCGAGGCGGCGGTGAACGTCAGCCTGGAATCGATGCGCATCCACGGCGGCTACGGCTATTCCAAGGAGTTCACCGTCGAGCGGCTGTATCGCGACGCGCCGCTGCTGGTGATCGGCGAAGGCACCAACGAGTTGCAGCGCATCATCATCGCGCGCCACCTCATCGAACGAAACCCGGTCTGACGCGGCATGGGACCGCTCGCCGGGCTGCGCATCATCGCCGTCGAGCAGTACGGCGCCGGGCCGTACGGCTCCATGCAGCTCGCCGATCTCGGCGCCGAGGTCATCAAGATCGAGAACCCGAGCGACGGCGGCGACATGGCGCGCCGCGTCGGGCCGTTCTTCCTCGGCCCCGAGGACAGCCAGTTCTTCCACAGTTTCAACCGCAACAAGCGCAGCGTCACGCTGGACCTGAAGACAGCCCGGCGCGCGCGACGTGCTGCACGCGCTGGTGCGCGAGCGCCGACGGCGTGATGGACAATCTGCGCGGCGACCTTCCGGCCAAGCTCGGCCTGACCTACGAGGCGCTGGCGCCGGCCAACCCGAGGATCGTCTGCGCGCATCTCTCCGCTTATGGCCGCACGGGCTCGCGCGCGTCCTGGCCGGGCTATGATTATCTGATGCAGGCCGAGGCCGGCTATCTCTCGCTGACCGGCGAGCCGGACGGCCCGCCTTCCCGCATGGGCCTGTCGCTGGTCGACCTGATGACCGGGCTGTTCGCCGCCTTCGCGCTGGTCTCCGGCATCCTCGAGGCACGCACCAGCGGCAACGGGCGCGACGTCGATGTGAGCCTGTTCGACACCGCTTTGCAGAACCTGAACTATCTCGGCACCTGGTTCCTCAACAGCGGCCACGTGCAGGGCCGCGAGCCGCGCTCGGGGCATCCGTCGCTGGTGCCGAGCCAGCTCTACCGCACGCGGGACGGCTTCATCTTCATCATGTGCAACAAGGAGAAGTTCTGGCCGATCCTGTGCGAGCGCCTGGGCCGGCCCGAATGGGCGGAGGATGCGCGGTTCCGCACGTTCAAGGAGCGTCTCGCGAACCGCGCGATCGTCAACGAGCTGCTGGACGGAGCGTTGTCGACGCGCACCACCGCGGAATGGCTGGAGCATTTCGCCGGACAGGTTCCCGCCGCGCCAGTGCATGATTTGCGCGCCGCGCTGGAGAACCCGTTTGTGCGCGAGCAGGATCGCCTGTGGGACTTCGAGCGTCCCGGCGCGGCGCCGGTGCGGATGGTCGCCACGCCCGTGCGAACCGACGATGCACTGCCGCGGACGCGCGGCACCCGCGCTCGGCGCCGATACCGACGCGGTGCTGCGCGATTGCGGCTTGTCGGATAGCGAACTACGGAACCTGCGAGCCGGCAAAGGTGATCTGACGCATGGATGCCGCCGTCCGCTCCCTCCTCGACCCGGCGAAGTTCAGCGACCCTGCCATCACCGCCAAGGGCGAACCGCGTGCCGTCGTCGCGTTGCGATCGCTCGAGACGCTCTGGTTCAACACCGGCACGCTGTGCAACCTGACATGCCGGAACTGCTACATCGAATCCTCGCCGCGCAACGACCGGCTTGCCTATCTTTCGCTCGCGGAGGTCGTTCGCCTATCTCGACGAGATCGCCGCCGACGCGCTGCCGACGCGCACGATCGGCTTCACCGGCGGCGAGCCGTGCATGAACCGCGAATTCCCGGACATGCTGGAAGTGACGCTGTCGCGCGGCTTCGACGTGATCGTTCTCACCAATGCGATGAAGCCGATGCGCAAGATGGCGGATCGGTTGCTCGCACTGAATGAACGCTACGGGCGCGCGCTCACCATCCGCGTCTCGATCGACCATTACGGCGCGGAAGTGCACGAGGCAGAGCGCGGCCGGCGCAGCTGGCGGCCGACGATCGAAGGGTTGCTCTGGCTGTCGCGCAACGGCTTTCCCGTCCATGTCGCCGGACGACTCCTCTCCGGCGAGCCGGAGGATGTGGTGCGGCACGGATTCGCGCGCCTGTTCGCGGAACTCGACGTGTCGATCGACGCACACGACCCCCGGCGGCTGATGCTGTTCCCCGAGATGGACGCCGCGCGCGATGTGCCCGAGATCACAGCGGCCTGCTGGGACATCCTGCACCGCGCGCCCGACAGCGTGATGTGCGCCAGCGCGCGGATGGTGGTGAAGCGCAAGGACGCGGCCTCTCCCGCCGTCGTCGCCTGCACCCTGCTGCCCTATGATGCGCGCTTCGAGCTCGGCCGGACACTCGCGGAGGCGAGCGGCGCGGTGGCGCTCAACCATCCGCATTGCGCGTCGTTCTGCGTGCTCGGTGGCGCCTCCTGCAGCCGCGGCTGAGCGCGGATCAGGCGAGCGCGAATTTCGGTAATTTTACTTCGTCGGTTGCCGGCTCGAACACCACGCTCACCGCCGCGCCGAGCTTCGCCTTCGCGGCATCGCCCACGAGATTGCTGACCAGCAACGGGCCTTCCGCGAGGCGTACCAGGCACACGCTATAAGGAAGATCGTCCTTGAACCCATCCCAGTAGGCGCGATGGAATTCCACCCATGATTCCAACGTGCCGCGACCGCTGACCGGCTGCCAGCCCTGATCCTCGCTCAGGCAGTTCGGGCAGACGGGCGAAGGTGGAAAATGCGCGTCCTTGCAGGCGTTGCAGACCTGGATGGCAAGGCGACCCTCGCGTGCATGGTCCCAGAACGGGCGGTTCAGCTTGTCGATCTTCGGCAGCGGTTTCGCGTAGGTGCTCATGGCATTGGCTCCATCACGCACGGGTGTAGATGATGGTGCGGGTGCAGGGCGTGGCTTGCACGTATTGCACGACCTCGCAACCAGCAACCTGCCGTGCGCCGCACTCGCCGCGCAGCTGGCGCACCGCCTCGACGTTGAGCGCCCAGCCCTGCATGTAGGAGTTGGACAGATGCCCGCCATCGGTGTTGGTCGGCAGCTTGCCGCCGAGTTTCAGCGCGCCATTCTCGACGAACTTCCCCGCCTCGCCCTGCTTGCAGAAGCCCAGGCCCTCCAGGCTGAACAGCACCGTCGGGCTGAAATTGTCGTACGCCATCAGCGCGTCGACGTCGCCGTGCGACACCCCGGCCATCGCGTACGCCTGCCTGCCTGCCCCGCTCACCGCGTCGTGCCAGAAATTGATGTCGAAATTGGCGATCGAGGAGCCGCGGAACTGCTCCTGCGCGCCGAACCCCGCGATCCGCACCGGCGGCTTGGCGAAATCGCCCGCGCGCTCAGAAAGAGTCAGGATCAGGCACACCGCGCCGTCGTTGATCAGGCAGTAATCGAGCAGCCGCAGCGGCAGCACGATCGGTCGCGCCGCCTCGTGGTCGTCGATGCTGATCGGCTTGGTCATCACCGCGTCGGGGTTGAGACAGGCGTGGTGACGGACGGCGACCGACACCTCCGCGAGCTGGCGCGTGGTGGTGCCGTACAGCTCCATGTGGCGGCGAAACATCATCGCGTGGGCCGCACCCGGCGAGGTCATGCCCCACGGATCCCAGGTGCCTGGGCTCTCGTCGCCGCCATAGTTCACGCGACGCGAGCGGCCGATATTGGCGTAGAGCAAGGCGACGTGCTTGCAGTGCCCGGCAGCAAGTGCCGTGACCGCCTCGATGATGCCGATGCCGGACATGCGGCCGTGCGGCGGCAGGGTCAGCGTCCAGCGCGGGTCGATGCCGAGCACCTCGCCCATGCGCGCGTAGTAGGGAATGCGGCAGACCACGAGCCCGTCGATTTTTTCCTTGGCGATGCCGCAATCGGCGACCGCGTCGCGGAACGCGCGCGCGGCGAGGCCGTACTCGTCGAGCTCGGGAAAAGCGCCATAGCGCGTGTTGCCGACGCCGATTACCGAGACCTTGTTCGTCAGCTCCTGCATGGCACTCTCCTCAGATCACGCCGTCGGCGGCGAGCGTGCGCACGTCATCCGGTGACAGGCCGAGCAGCGTGGTCAGCACGTGCTCGTTGTCCTCGCCGTAGCAGGGCGCGCCGCGGTCGATGATGCCGCCCGCGTAGGGCGGCGTGGCGCTCATCTTCATCGAGCAGCTCGGCCACCGGCCAGCGGCCGATCTTGGTGCCGGTCAGTTCCGTCAGCCATTGCAGCTCGGCGAGCTGCGGGTCGCGCTCGCAGCGATCCTCCGCGTCCTGGCACACGCCCGCCGGCACGCCCGCGCGTTGCAGACGCTCCATGCAGTCGCGCGCGTCCTGCGTGCGCGTCCAGTCGCTTACGACGCGCGTCCAGCTCGTCCTGATGCGCGAGCCGCGCCTGGCAGGGTGGCGAAACGCGCGTCGTGCCGCCATTCCGGGTGCTCGGCGACACGCACCAGTGCAGTCCCACTCCGCGTCGGTGAAGCAGGCAATCGCGATCCACCGGTCCTCGCCCTCGCAGCGATACGCGCCGTGCGGCGCGGCCGGCTTGTAGGGCGAGCGATTGCCGTAGCGCATCCAGGCGCGTCCGTTCGCCGACCAGTCGAGCACCGGAACGCCGTTGAGGAACAAGCCGGCCTCGCATTGCGAGGCGTCGATCCACTGGCCCTCGCCGGTCCGCGCGCGGTGATACAGCGCGCCGAGAATGGCCAGCGCGAAGCTGTAGGCGCCCATCCAGTCGAGGAACGAATATCCCCAGCCGGCGGGCATCGCCGGTTCCGGCAGTCCCGACATGTCGGAGGTTCCCGCGAACGACGCCGCCACCGGCCCCACCGTGCGCATCCGGCCATACACGCCGTGCGCGCCCATGCCCGCCTGCTGCACGTAGATGATGTCCGGCTTCAGGTCGCGCAGCACGTCGTAGCCGAGGCCGAGCCGGTCCAGCACGCCGGGCGAGAAGCCCTCGGCCACGACATCGCTGATCCTGACAAGCGATTTCGCGATCTCCAGCCCGCGCGGGTCGCGCACGTTGAGCGAGATGCCGCGCTTGCCGGCGTTCTTGTGGTTGAAATTGCCGCCCATGTCGGGATCGGTGACGCCCGGCAGCGGCGCGGTGGCACGCTCGCGCGCCGCGCGCCCGCCGACCGGCGCCATCGCCGCCATGCGCGTGTCGGGATTGCCCTTCCACTCGACCTTCAGGCTCTCCGCGCCGAGCCCGGCGAGCAGGCGCGTGCCGCCGGCGGAGGCGAGGAACCAGGAGAAATCGAGGATGCGGATGCCCTGCAGCGCGAACGGCTTTCCTCGGGCGGACAGCGCCGGAGACATGGGCGCGACGCGGACGCGCCGGCATGGATGGACGGCGGCGCTTCGGCCAGCACCTCCGCCGTGTGCTCGCCAGTCAGTGGCGCGCGTCGGCCGGATTGCCAGCTCGTGTGCGTGCTGAGCCACTTGCTCGTCGTGTAGCGGAAGGCAGCGACCGAGCTCGGGGTGCTCGATGTCCGAAAAAGTGTGCCGGCGCAGCCAGTGCTCGTCGAGCGCGTTCTCGTGCGGCTTGCGCAGCGGCGCCCAGAGCAGCCCGGCATCCTGCGCCTTCTGCCACGGCACGTTCTCGTAGGTGTGCGCGCGGATGAAACGCTGGATCACCTCCAGCATGTGCGACTTGCCCTCGTCGCTGCCGGTCGAGCCGGGCACGTTGCGCGCGCCGCGCAAATCCACACTGGCATCGGGCGGCTTGAGATCGGCGGCCATGCCGTATTCGCCGAGGAACGGGATCAGGCTGGCGAGTTCGCGCGGCCCGGTGCCGTGGGTGATGAACCAGCGCCCGTCCTTGGTGTGCGCGATCACCGGCACGTGCGTCTTGATCTCGGCGGCGTGCCGGCAGGTGAGCCGATACAGCGGCGCGCGACGCATCACCCAGTGCATCAGATCGAGCTCGGTGTTCTTCGCCACCGCCTCGTGCACCGCGACGGACACGTCCTGGCCCTGCGCCCGTGTGGTGACGATGCAGCAGTGCCGCGATGACGCCGACTGTGAGCTGCTCGCCGGCGATGTGATAGGCGTTCCACACCTGCGGCGCGATCGGCGGCGTGTCGTATCTCATGGCGGGATCGGGGTCGTAGCCGCAATTCATCATCTCGCCGCCGAGTGCGAGATGGATGAGGTCGGAGCCCTTGAAATCCTTCCACGGCCCGGTGTCGCCGAACGGCGTCATGCGCGCGACCACCAGCGCGGGAAAGCGCCGGCCCAATGCGCGTCGCGATCGAGGCCGAGTGCTGCGTTCAGATCGCCGCCGCTGGAATCGAGCAGGATGTCGGCGCTCTCCAGCAGCCGCAGCAGCGCATCGCGCCCGGCCGGCTCGCGCATGTCGAGCGTCACCGAGCGTTTCGCGCGATTGTAGTTCCAGAAAAACAGCGAGCGTTCGGGATGCGGCTGGTCGTCGAGAAACGGGCCGATCCGCCGCGTCGGGCTGCCGCCGGGCGGCTCGATCTTCACCACGTCGGCGCCGAGCCCGGCGAGCAGCAGGCCGGTGTATTCGGCCAGCTCGTCCGCGACCTCGATCACGCGCACGCCGTCGAGCATTCCCGGGCCGGCGGTGCCGATCATCGCTCCGGGGCCGGTTTTTTCCGCGCGCTGGCATGGCTTCCTCCCAATGGCGTTCAGGCGAGCGGGCGATCCGCCCGCAGCATCTCCAGCAGCATGGCGTTGAATTTCTCCGGCGCCTCGTACGACGTCCAGTGCCCGGCGCCGCGGATCACGCGGAAGTCGAGATCGGGGCGGATGCCGCGCAGCAGCGTCTCGCGCTCGGCGATCTTCGGATAGGCGGGCGCGTCGAACTCGCCGTAGATCGCGCCCACCTTCGGCGCGCGGACCTCGGCGAACGCCTCGGCGGTCGACATGGAGCGCGACAGCAGCGGCGTGCGCAGCCGGTTGCGCACCGAGTGCCACTCCTGGATCTCCAATGCGAGGTCGTCGATGTTCGTCGGATCGTGGATCATCAGCCGCGCGAGATTGATGCGATGACCGGCGACGCGCTCGGCGCCGATCTTGTCGCGCACCGGCACGAGGTCGAGCGTGCGCGCGCGGCCGCCGAGCCCGCCCGGCCCGTTCACCGTCAGCGAGCGGACACGCTCGCCGTGCAGGGCGGCGACGAGGGAACTGATCATGCCGCCGAACGAGAACCCGGCGATGTCGTATGCGTGTCTCCGCGCCGATCACGGCGTCGAGGCCGTCCGCGACGATCCGCGCGATGCCGGCCTGCGTCGGCGGCGATGGCGCCTCGGCCGACTCTCCCAAGCCAGGCAGGTCCGGCGCAACGACGCGGAAATGTTGCGCCAGCACGAGGAATATTGCGGACCCAGTGGCGCCAGGAGCCGTTGCCGCCGTGCAGCAGCGCGAGAACCGGACCGTCGCCCCATACGTGCCATACCATCACGCCATCGCCACACGGCGTCTCGAACCGCTCGGAGCGGGCTTCGATCCGATCGAGGATCGCCTTCGGGTTCTGCGACGGGAAGGCTGTCGGTCATCTTGCCTCTTCAGGGCGTGGCTGACCGGCCGGAGCACGCACCGGGCGCGGGCTCCAGGTCGGTCATCGCGGCGGTTGCACGATCTCGCGTCGAGCGCGAACCGTAGAGAGGCAGCGCGCGCATCGTCAAGGGAGGCTGGACGGGCCTGCTCCGGCAAGCGATAAGACGTGCCAACAAACGATGCCGCGTCAGCAGAGAGCGCAGGGGCTGAGGGAGATGGGGCGAACCGGGCGGCGTCCGAGCATGGGCGCGCGGCGGGATAGGGCGCAGCCACGCCGGACGCAGCCGCGTGAGTGACGCGCAGATCCTGATCGAGAACGTGCTGAACGCGCTCGCCGCGGGCATCACCATCGGTTGCATCTACGGGCTCATGTGCGTCGGGCTTGGCCTGATCTTCGGCATCATGAAGGTGGTGAATTTCGCGCAGGGCGAGCTGCTGATGCTCGGCATGTACGTCACGCTGTACCTGTTCGGCAGCTGGGGCGTGCTGGCGTTCCTCGGACCCTATGTCGGGCCGTTCGTCGCCGCCCTCGCCGCCGGGCCGGTGCTGTTCGTCGGCGGCGCCCTGCTGCACAAATTCCTCATCGCGCGCGTCTCCGGCCTGCGCACCACGGGCTCGCTCGACGAGGGGCATTTCGGCCAGCTCATCGTCACGCTTGGCCTGTCGCTCATCCTGCAGAACGGCGGTTTGATCGTGCTCGGCTCCACGCCGCAGGCGGTGCGGACGCCGCTCTCGTCGCGCGCCTGGGAACTCGGGCCGATGGTCGCCGACGCCTCGGTGTTTCTCAACAAGGCGCGCACGATCGCGGCCCTCGTCGCGGTGGCCGTCGCGCTCGGGCTCTATCTGCTGCTGGAATACACCCGCCTCGGCAAGTCGCTGCGCGCAGCGGCGGACAACCCGACGGCGGCCACCTACATGGGCATCGACGTCGACCGCGCGTACCGCGATCGCCTTCGGGCTCGGCAGCGGCATCACCGCGATCGCCGGTGGACTGATCGCGACGTATCTGTCCTTCACGCCGTTCGTCGGGCTGGATTTCGTCATCATCATGTATTCCGGCGTCGTGCTGGGCGGGATGGGCAGCATCCTCGGCGCGTTCTGGGGCGGGCTGACCATCGGCTTCGTGCAGCAATTTTCCGCCCTCGTCCTGCCGACGCAGCTGCAGAACGCGGCGATCTTCGTGGTGTTCCTGCTCATCGTGCTGCTGCGCCCGCAAGGCTTGTTCGGCCGCTCGGCGGAGCGCGCATGAGGGGACATCCATGAGACCGGGTGCGCGCCCCAAGGTCCGCCGCGATCTCATCGCGCTGGGCATCTTCAGCGTCGTCTATCTCGTCGTCTGCGCGCTGGTGCGCAACAGCTACTACCAGCTCATGCTGACCCTGGTGCCGATCTGGGCGGTGATGGGCCTGTCGTGGAACGTGCTGTCCGGCTACACCGGCCTGATCTCGTTCGGCCACGCGGCGTTCTTCGGGCTCGGCGCCTACACCGTCACGCTCGCGCTGGTGTACTGGAATCTGACACCCTGGCTCGGCATTCCGCTCGGCATGGTGGTGGGCGCCGTCGCCGCGTTCGTCATCGGCCTGCCGACCTTCCGGCTGCGCGGGCACTATTTCGCGCTCGCGATGCTCGCCTACCCGCTCGCCATCCTCTACGTGCTGCAATATCTCGGCTTCCAGGAAGTCTCGCTGCCGATGAAGCGGGAGAACCCGGCGGCGTTCCTGCAATTCAGCGATCCACGCATCTACACCGTCATCGCGGTCGGGATTGCTGCTGCTCGCGATGGGCGTGTCGATCGCGGTGGAGAACACGCGCTTCGGCCTGTCGCTGATGGCGATCCGGCAGAACGAGCTGGCCGCCGAGGCCGCCGGGATCAACGCGCGATTGTGGAAGATGCGGGCACTCGTCGTCAGCGGCGCGATGGGCGCCGCAGCGGGCGGGCTCTATGCCTGCGTGCTGCTCGTGGTGACACCCGATGCCGTGTTTGGCGTGCTGATGTCGGCGCAGGCGCTGGTCGTGACCCTGTTCGGCGGCGTCGCCACCGTATGGGGGCCGCTGATCGGCGCGACCATCCTGATCCCGCTCGCCGAGACGCTCAACGCGGAACTGGGCAATGTCATTCCAGGCATCCAGGGCGTCGTGTACGGGTTGGCGATCATCGTCATCATGCTGCTCGCCCCGGAGGGCCTGTTCTGGACGGTGCGCGATCGCTGGTTCCGCAAGCCCGCGCTGGCCGGACCCGCTCCGCTGCCGGCCGTGCCGGTCGCCGCGACGGCGCCAATCGCGACGCCCGACGGAACTCCGCTGCTGGAAGTGACCGGGCTATCGCGCTCGTTCGGCGGCCTGCGCGCGGTCGATCAGGTGAGCTTCACCGTCCCGCGAGGCGTGATCTTCGGCATCATCGGGCCGAACGGCGCGGGCAAGACGACGCTGTTCAACGTGCTGAACGGCGTGCTCACCGCCGATGAGGGCACCGCGACGCTCGACGGACAGGCGATGGTCGGGCGCAAGCTGCACCAGATCGCGCGCATGGGCGTCGGACGCACCTTCCAGGTGGTGCGCAGCTTCCCGCGCCTGCCGCTGCTCGACAACGTGGTGGTCGGCGCGTACGGCGCCGGCCTGTCCGACGAGGAGGCGGTGCGCGCGGCAGCGGAGGCACTGAACCGCGTCGGGCTGTCGCACCTCACCGCCATTCCCGCGGGCCAGCTCACCAACAAGGGACTGCGGCTGATGGAGCTGGCGCGCGCGCTGGCCGGCCGGCCACGCCTGCTGCTGCTCGACGAGACGCTCGCCGGGCTCGGGCGCGAGGAGTGCGACGACGTGCTCGCGGTGTTGCGGCGGCTGCGCACGGAGGGCATGACGATCGCGATCATCGAGCACACGATGCACGCCATGCTGCGCATCGCCGACAGCCTGCTGGTGATCGACCACGGCCGCGTGCTGGCCAGCGGCGCGCCGCGCGAGGTGATCGAGAACCCCGACGTGATCGAGGCGTATCTCGGCAAGAAATGGCTGAACCGATGCTCGACGTAGCCGGGCTCTCGGTCGCCTATGGCGGCTTGCGCGCGCTGACCGACGTGTCGATCGCGGTCGCCGAGGGCCAGTTCGTCACCGTGGTCGGCCCGAACGGCGCGGGCAAATCGACGCTGTTCAAGGCGATCTGCGGCATCGTTCCGGCGCAATCGGGCACCATCACCTTCGACGGCACGCCGCTTCTGAAACGGCCCGCGGCGATGCGCGCGCATCTCGGGATCGCGCATGTGCCGGAAGGGCGGCAGGTGTTCAAGACCATGACGGTGCGCGAGAACCTGGAGCTCGGAGCGTATCCCGCCGCCGGCCGCCGGCAATGGAAGCATACGATCGAGCGTATCCACGCGCTGTTCCCGATCCTGCATGAGCGGGCGCAGCAGCTCGCGGGCACCCTGTCGGGCGGCGAGCAGCAGATGCTGGCGATCGGGCGCGGGCTGGCCTCGGCGCCGCGCCTGCTGCTGCTGGACGAGCCCTCGATGGGTCTGGCACCCGCCGTCGCCGATATGATCTTCGAGCGCATCTCGCAGATCCATCGCGAGGACGGGCTGACCATCCTGCTGGTCGAGCAGCGCGTCGCGGAGGCGCTGGAGCTCGCGGATCGCGGCTACGTGCTGGAGACCGGGCGCGTCGCGATGGAGGGGCCGTACCAGACGCTGATGGCCGACGACCGCGTGCGGCGCGCGTACCTGGGACTTGGCGAGGCGTAGCGGAGCACGATACAGCACAGGAGGCACGCATGGTTCGTCCGATCGGGCGCAGGAGCGCACTGGCGCTGGGGGCGGCGGCTTCGGCGACGCTGGCCGGGCGCCGGGCGGGCGCGCAGCAACCTTCCGAGGTCAAGGTCGCGCTGCTCACCCCGATCAGCGGTCCGTGGGCGCGGCAGGGTTTGCTGATGCGCATGGGCGGCGAGATGGCCATCGACGACATCAACGCCGCCGGCGGCGTCAAGGCGCTCGGTGGGGCCAAGATGCGCCTGCTGGTGTTCGACGCGGGCGATTCCACGGAGAAGGCGAAGAACGCCGCGCAGCGCATGGTGGCGCAGGAGCCTGACCTGGTGGGCGGCACCGGCGCGTGGCTCAGCAGCTTCACCATCGCGGTCACGGAAGTAACCGAACGCGCGGGGCTGCCGTGGCTCACCTTCTCCTACTCGGACCTCATCACCGGCCGGGGATTTCGCAACGTGTTCCAGACCTCGATGACCGCCGACAACATGGCCAAGGCCGCGCTGCCAGCGATCGTCGGCATGGCGGAGAAGGCGACCGGCAAGCGGCCCACGCGCGTCGGGCTCGTCGCCGACAACACCGCGTCCAACGTGAGCTTCCTGCGTCCGATCCGCGAAACCGCACTGAGCCAACTCGGCCTGACCGCGGTGGTGGACGAGACCTACACGCCGCCGCTCTCCGACGCGACCACCATCGTGCAGCGCGTGCGCGGCGCGCGGCCGCAATTCCTGATCTTCCTGCCGACCACGCTGCCCGACACCAAGCTCGTGCTCGATACCTGCGCCGAGTTCGGACTGCCCTGCACGAAGCTGCCGAAGATCGCCAACGCAACGCAGATCGGCGCGCCGGAGCTGCGCGACCAACTGGGCTGGGAAGCCCTAAACGGCATGATGTCGCTTGAGGCGAACTGGCCGGGCAAGGGCCAGGAGGCGCTGATCGAGCGTTTTGGCAAACGGACCGGCGAGCCTTGGATGACGCAGGACGCGATCGGCACGTACGCCGACATGTTGGTGTTCAAGGAGGCGCTGGAGCGCGCGGGGGTCGCGGATCGGCGGAAGGTCGCCGACGCGATCCGCGGCTTCGACCTGCGCGATGGTCCGGCGCTGTTCTACCCGGGCCATCACCTGCGCTTCGACGACAAGGGACGGCGCGTCGACGCGCAGATCGCGATCATCCAATGGCAGGACCACAAGCCGGTGCTGGTCTATCCCGATGACGGCGCCGCCGCCCGGCCGGTCTGGCCCCCGGCCTAGTTCCAGGCCCCTGGGGTGACGCGCCGGCCGGGAAGCAATAGGCTTTGCGCGTCGATCCACACACAGGAGAGAACAATGGCCAAGGCACCCACCAGCGAAGCGCGCGACCGCGTCCGCGATGTCGTTCCCAAGCTGATCGACGCCACGGAAAAAGTGTTGTTCGGCGACATCTGGGAGCGTCCCGAACTGTCCAAGCGCGACCGCAGCCTGATCACTTGCGCGGTGCTCGTCGCGACGTATCGGCCCGAGCAGCTCAAGGGCCATCTCGGGCGCGCGCTGCACAACGGCGTGACGCAGGAAGAGCTGAGCGAGCTCATCACGCATGTCGCGTTCTACGCGGGCTGGCCGGCGGCGATGAGTGCCGCCAACATCGCCAAGGGCGTGTTCGAAGAGAACAAGTAGCCGTCACGACAATTCGGGGAAGCGAGCCATGCAAGTCGGTTTCATCGGCCTCGGCACAATGGGTGCCAGCATGGCCGCGAACCTGCAGAAATCCGGCCACAAGCTGATCGTGCACGACGTGCGCCGCGCCGCCGCCGAGCGGCATCTCGCGGCGGGCGCCGTGTGGGCCGACTCACCGCGCGCCGTCGCGGAGCAGGTGGATTTGGTGTTCACCTCGCTGCCCGGGCCGCCCGAGGTGGAGGCCGTCGCGCTGGGGCCGAACGGCATAATGGAAGGTTTGAAGCCGGGCGGTGCGTATTTCGATCTGTCCACCAACGCGCCGAGCCTGGTACGGCGGCTGAACGCGCTGTTCGCCGAGCAGGACAAGTACATGCTCGACGCGCCGGTGAGCGGCGGTCCGGCGGGTGCCGCGAGCGGCAAGCTCGCCATCTGGGTGGGCGGCGACGAGCAGATGTACCAGCGCTTCAAGCCGGTGCTCGACGGGTTCGGCGATCAGGCGCGCTATATCGGCCCGATCGGCGCCGGCTCGATCGCCAAGCTGGTGCACAACTGCGCGGGCTACGCGGTGCAGGCGGCGATGGCCGAGGTGTTCACGATGGGCGTCAAGGCCGGGCTGGAACCTGGCCCGCTGTTCGAGGCGGTGCGCCAGGGCGCGCTCGGGCGGCGCCGGATGTTCGACCGGCTGGTGGATCAGTTCCTGCCCGGCAAGTACGAGCCCCCCGCCTTCGCGCTCAAGCTCGCGCACAAGGACATGTCGCTCGCGACGGCGCTGGCGCGGGAGAACAAGGTGCCGATGCGCCTCGCCGAACTGGCGCTCGCCGACATGACGGAGGCGTTGAACCGCGGCTGGGCGGAACGGGATTCGCGCTCGCCGATGCTGCTGCAACAGGAGCGCGCCGGGGTCTCCATCGCGGTGCCCGAGGAGGTGCTGAAGGAGATCATGGCGAAGGATTGACCGCCTTCGAGCGGCCGTGGTGGTCCGTTGGCAATGCACGGCCGCTCGCCCGGACGACATGGCACCCGCGACGGATCGCAGTTGCGAAAGCCTGACCTGAGATCATCGGTTCGGGCGCTGGCGGTTGCCAGCTTGCTCCCCGTGCTCTGCGCGGCTGGCGACCTTCCGAGGGTCGCCACGTCAGCCGACATCGCTCATCCGCTGCCCGATCGAGAACTCGTCGTGGCGACGAAACAAGCTGCTCCCTTCGCCATGAAAGCACCCGACGGCGCTTGGTCCGGCATCAGCATCGATCTTTGGCGCCACATGGCCGAGCAATTGCACTTGCGCTATCGGTTGATCGAGGTCGGTACCGTGCAGGATCTGCTCGATGCAACGGCCAGCGGTCGGGCTGACGTTGCCGTGGCCGCCATCACCGTCACGGCGCCGCGTGCACAAAGCAGCGACTTCACACAGCCGTTTTATGAGACCGGGCTCGGCGTTGCCGTTCGAGGGGGCCTGGCGAACTGGCTTCCCGTGCTGCGCATCTTTTCGTCTTTCAACTTTCTCCAGGCGATCCTGGTGCTGCTCGGCATCGCGCTGTCCGTCGGCGTTCTGGTCTGGTTGTTCGAGCGGCGGGGAAACGACAATTTCGCGGGGCACCCGGTGAAAGGCGTGACATCCGGGATCTGGTGGTCGGCAATTGCAATGACCCAGGCGGGCGCCGCCCAGGGGGCGCCGTTGTCGCTGCCGGGCCGCCTGTTGGCCGTGGTCTGGATGATCGCTTCGATCATCGTCATCTCCGTGTTCACCGCCAGCGTCACCTCGGCGATCACGGCTCATCGGCTGCAGGGGCTCGTCCGGAATGTGGACGACTTGCGCTCGCTCCGAGTAGGGGTCGTCGCGGGATCCTCGTCGCTGGACTTTCTCGACAACGAACGCATCGCCCATCGCGTGTTCGCCGATCCTCAATCCGCGCTGACGGCCGTGCAGGCGGAAACCATCGATGCGGTGGTATATGACCGCCCGCTCCTCACCTGGATCGTCCGACGGAATTTTTCTGGCCTGCAGGTTCTGGGAGTAACGTTTGACCAGCAAAACTATGCAATCGCCTTGCCCCGGGATAGCGCCCTGCGCGTCCCGCTGGACATCGCGGTATTGGAGAGCATCGAAAGCGAATGGTGGAAACAGGTCCTCTATCGCTACCTCGGCACGTCCGGAACTGAGGCCAAGGAATAGGCCGATACAAGGCGGAGGAGCGCCGGGCCGCGCCCTGATCCGGGCAATACCGGAGACCAAGTGAGCCCAGATCCGGGCAAAGTCGAGGACCAGTCGAGCCCGGATCGGGGCAAAGACGAGGCGTGTCAGAACCCGGTTCCGGGCGTTCGGCGGAGGATCGGACGGCCGCAATCGCGCAAGAGGCGGCGCGATCATTCCTGTCAACGACCGTGGAACGGGGCCAACCGTCCGGCGAGGATGCGGATGGTGGGCGCGACAGGGATTGAACCTGTGACCCCCGCCATGTCAAGGCGATGCTCTCCCGCTGAGCTACGCGCCCATCCGCGACGGTTTATTACCCGCCGGGCCCGCTTGCGGCAAGCGGGGTGATGACAGGGACGGCGGCGACCGCTTCAATGGGGCATGGACCTGCCCGTCCCGTCCCTGTCCGTCCCATCCCTCCCCGTCGCCGTGCTGCGGCCGTCGCGACAGACCGTGCCGGTGATCGTCGCGTCCCCGCATTCCGGGCGGGAGTATCCGGCCGACTTCGTCGCCGCGGCCCGGCTCGACTCGCTCAGCCTGCGCCGCAGCGAGGACAGCTTCGTCGACGAGCTGTTCGCCGCCGCCCCCGAGCACGGGATGCCGCTGCTCGCCGCCACTTTCCCGCGCGCCTTCTGCGACCCGAACCGCGAGAAGTGGGAACTCGATCCGGCGATGTTCGATGATGCGCTGCCGGCCTGGGTGAACACCACCAGCCCGCGGGTCGGCGCGGGGCTCGGCACCATTGCCCGCGTGGTGGCGTCGGGCGAGACGATCTACCGGCACAAGCTGAGTTTCGCCGAGGCCGAGCGCCGGGTCCGCTTCTTCTGGGAGCCGTACCACCGGACACTGGCGGAGCTCATCGAGACCACGAGGCAGGATTTCGGCGCCTGCCTATTGATAGACTGCCACTCGATGCCAGCACATGGTTGCGGCAGCCGCAACGGCGGCGTGGCTGCCGACTTCGTGCTGGGCGACGCGCACGGGACCGCGTGCGGACCTCGCGCGGTCCGGCTGGTCGAGCGCGTGCTGACCGGTCTTGGCTACGCGGTCCGTCGCAACGATCCCTACTCGGGCGGCTACGTCACCCGCCACTACGGACGGCCGCGCGAAGGCGTCCACGTGCTGCAGATCGAGATGGCACGCGGCCTCTACATGGACGAGGCACGGATCGAGCCGATCCCGCGGTTCGCGGCGGTGCAGCGAGATCTCACGAAGCTGATTGCCTCGCTGGCAGCCCAGGCTCCCGACTTGCTCGGACGTTGAGCTGGCGGGCCTCCGGCCGGCTGGGCGCGTCTGAAAAAAATGCCGGCGCTTTGCAGCGCCGGCAAGTTTAGGGAGGAAACGTCCAAGAAGCAGACAGCGCGGTCAGTGACCGCATTGCTGCGACGCACAAGTTAGTCGGGAGGCCCCTCCGGCGCAAGCTTTTTTTTGCAATGCAGCATTGCCGCCTCAAGGCGGAAATCCGCCGCATCCCTCACGTGGAGCAAGACTCCCAGGGCATCTTGTCCGTAGAAATGGGCAATGCCCCGCCTCCTCCTCGCCGGCCTCACATTTCTCCTGACAACTCCGGCGTTTTCCCAAGGATTGCGCCCGGCGCCCGCGCAGCCCTGGACCCAGTGCAGGATCGCTGTCCTGGCGGCTGAGCGGAGCGGCGGCATACCCGAGCATCTTCTCGCCGCCATCAGCCGGGTGGAAAGCGGCCGGCTCGACCCGCGGACGGGGAGCCCCAGCCCCTGGCCCTGGACGATCAACGCCGAGGGAGAGGGCCTGTTTTACGAGACCAAGGCGGCGGCGGTGGCGGCAGTGCGCGCCCTCCAGGCACGCGGCGTCCGGTCGATCGACGTTGGGTGTATGCAGATCAACCTGATGCACCACCCCGACGCATTCGCTTCCCTGGAGCAGGCATTCGACCCAGAGGCCAATGCAGTCTACGGGGCGCGATTCCTCAACCAGTTGCACGCCCAGACCGGCGACTGGCCGAAGGCGGCGGCGCTCTATCATTCGGCGACCGCGGAACTCGGGTCCGAGTATCAGCGCCGGGTACTCGCAGCCTGGCCGGAGGAGAAGCGGAAACCGCCCGTCTCCGCCATCACTCAGTTGGCCAGCGCCTGGGCGAGCACGTTGCGCGATGCCGCGCCGACCAACCGGGTGATGGTCGTGCTGCCGGTCAGTCGCGAGGATCGCGTTCGGATCATCCCGCTGCGCGCCGGCCGCGGCGGTTAGGCGATCCGGCCCTGACCCGCGAACTCGGCGCGGATCGCCTTGGAGTGCTCGCCGGTCGCCGGCACGGGTCCGAGATCGACCGGGCCCTCGCTGGTGATCACCGGGGGCGCCGCGATCGAGACCGGACCGCCGGGCGTCTGCACCGTCGCCCGCCGCAGCGCCGGGTGATGCGCCAGCGCCGCCACGTCGTTGACAAAGCCGTAGGCGGTGTTGGCGGCGCGCAGCTTGGCCGCCGCCTCATCGCGGGTCAGCCGGGCGAACGTGGCGGCGATGTGCGCGTCCACCGCAGGGCGATTGCCGACGCGGATCACGTTGGTCTCAAAACCGTCGCGCTTGGGCAAGTCCGGCTCGTCGAGGAAGCGAGCGCAGAAATCCGCCCATTCGCGCTCGTTCTGGATGGAAATCAGCACGAGCGCCCCGTCGGAAGTGGCGAACGCGCCATAGGGGCAGATCGAGGGGTGGGCGAGGCCTAGCCGCTCCGGTGCCCGACCGGTGCCCTCGAAATAGAGGAGGGGAACATTCATCCAGTCGGCCATGCCGTCGAATAGGCTGACCTTCAGGCCCTTGCCCCGCCCGGTGATGCCACGCTCGATCAGCGCCTCCAGCACGCCGGCATGGGCGGCCATGCCGCAGGCGATGTCGCAGGCCGAGACGCCGACCCGTCCGGGCCCGGCGGGGTGCCCGGTGATCATGGCGAGCCCGGATTCCGCCTGCACCAGCAGGTCGTACGCCTTCATCGTCGCGTAATCGCCGGTCTCGCCATAGCCGGAAATATCGACCGTGATGAGGCGCGGATAGCGTTCGCGGAGCGCGTCGGAGCCGAAGCCGGCGCGCGCCGCCGCGCCGGGCGCGAGGTTCTGAATGAACACGTCCGCACGGGCCAACAAGCGGTGAAGCAGCGCCGTGTCCTCGGGCTGCTTGATGTCCGCGATCAGGCTCTGCTTGCCGCGGTTGAGCCAGACGAAGTAGCTCGACAGGCCCTTGGCGGCCTGGTCGTAGCCGCGCGCGAAATCGCCCTCGGCGCGCTCGATCTTGATGACCCGCGCGCCCGCGTCGGCGAGACGGGAGCTGCAATAGGGCGCCGCGACCGCCTGCTCGAGCGAGACGACGAGCAGGCCCTTCAGCGGAAGGGTCACGTCTGCCGCTCGCGCTTCGCTGCCGCGGTCATCAATAGCTCCGGGGAAGCCCGAGCACGTGCTCGGCGACAAAGGAAAGAATAAGGTTCGTGCTGATGGGGGCGACCTGGTAGAGGCGGGTTTCGCGGAACTTGCGCTCGATGTCGTATTCCTCGGCGAAGCCGAAGCCGCCATGCGTCTGGACGCAGGCCTCGCCGGCCGCCCAGGACGCCTCGGCGGCGAGCATCTTGGCCATATTCGCCTCCTCGCCGCAGGGCAGGCCGGCCGCGAACTTGGCGCAGCCCGCCTTCACCATGAGCTCGGCAGCGCGCATCTGCGCGTAGGCGCGGGCGATGGGGAACTGGATGCCCTGGTTCTGCCCGATCGGCCGGTTGAATACCCGCCGCTCGCGCGCGTAATCACTTGATCTTGCGGTAAACCACTTGGCGTCACCGATGCACTCGGCGGCGATCAGCAGCCGCTCGGCGTTCATCCCGTCCAGGATGTAGCGGAACCCCCTGCCCTCCTGGCCGATCAGGTTTTCCGCCGGGACTTCGACATTGTCGAAGAAAATCTCGGTCGTGTTGTGGTTCATCATGGTGCGGATCGGCCGGATCGTCAGGCCGTGGCCGAGGGCGGCGCGCATATCGACGATGAAGGTCGAGAGGCCCTCGGTCTTCTTCTTGATCTGATCGCGCGGGGTGGTGCGGGCGAGCAGCAACATCAGGTCGGAGTGCTCGGCCCGGCTGGTCCACACCTTCTGGCCGTTGACCACGTAGCGGTCGCCCTCGCGCTTGGCGAAGGTGCGCAGGCTGGTGGTGTCCGTGCCGCTGGTCGGCTCGGTGACGCCGAACGCCTGCAGGCGCAGTTCGCCGGTGGCGATCTTGGGCAGGTACTTTTGCTTTTGCTCCTCCGAGCCGTGCCGGAGGATGGTGCCCATGATGTACATCTGCGCGTGGCAGGCGGCGCCGTTGCAGCCCTCGGACTGCACGGTCTCCAGGATCGCCGCCGCCGCGGAGAGCGGCAGGCCGGAGCCGCCGTACTCCTCCGGGATCAGCACGGACAGATAGCCCGCCTCGGTCAGCGCGGTGACGAACTCGGTCGGGTAGCCGCGCACCTCGTCCAGCTTGCGCCAGTATTCGCCGGGGAACCGGCCGCAGAGCTTGCGCACCTCCTCGCGGATTTCGGCATGTGGGTCGGCCAGGAGGCTGGTGTCGGCCTCAGCGTGGTCCATGACGTCTCTCCGGGGCATCTCTCCCGGTGGATTACGGCCCGCCCCCTGCTTGCGCAAGCGCCGCCGGCGCCGGTTTGCCTTGCGCGCCGGGCTTCGGCATGAAGGCGACAGGACGGAGGGGAGCGGATGACGGGACACAACTGGCAGGCGGCGGTGTTCGCCGTGCTCAAGCAGGCCGACATCCGGCAGGTCGGCTACGTGCCCGACGCGGGCCACGCCGAGCTGATCGAGGCGGCGCACGCGGACAACGACATGCGCGCCGTCGTGCTGACCACCGAGGAGGAGGGTGTCGCGCTGGCTGCGGGGGCCTGGCTCGGCGGGCAGCGATCGGTCCTGCTGATGCAGTCCTCAGGCGTGGGCAACTGCATCAACATGCTGTCGCTGCCGATCAACTGCCGGATGCCGTTCCTGACCTTGGTGACGATGCGGGGCGAGTGGGGCGAGTTCAACCCGTGGCAAGTGCCGATGGGCAGCGCCACGCCTGGGGTGCTCGAGCGCGCCGGCGTGCATGTCCACCGGGTCGACCGGCCGGAGAACGCCGCCGAGACGGTTGCCGCCGCCGCCTCGCTCGCCTTCGACAGCCGCGTGCCGGTCGCGGTGCTGTTTTCCCAGCGGCTGATCGGAGCGAAGGTATTCGTGAAATGAGCGAAGGGATACTGGACCGGCGCGCGGTCGCGGCAAAGCTGCTGAAAGACGCGGGCGACCTCTTGGTCGTCACCGGGCTCGGCTCGACCACCTACGACGCCGGAGCGGCCGGCGACCGCGACGAGAATTTCTACTTATGGGGTGCGATGGGCGGCGCGGCGATGGTCGGGCTCGGCCTCGCCCTCGCCCAGCCGAACCGGCGCGTGCTGGTGATGACCGGCGACGGCGAGATGCTGATGGGAATGGGCTCGCTCGCCAGCGTCGCCGCCCAGCGCCCGAATAATCTGTCCATTGCCATCTTCGACAACGCCCGGTTCGGCGAGACCGGTGCGCAGCGGAGCCATACCGCCTACGCCACCGACCTTGGCGCGGTCGCCGCCGCCTGCGGCTGGCGCGACACCGTGCAGGCCCGCACGATGGCCGAGGTCGAGGCGCTGGCCCCGCGGCTGCGCGCGGAGGCGCTGTTCGCGGTGATAAAGATCTCCGCCGACGAGGTGCCGCGCTTCCTGCCGCCGCGCGACGGGGCCCAGCTTGCCAGCCGCTTCCGCCGGGTGGTCGGCGTCGCCGAGCCGTAACCATCTCCGGCCAGGGTTCCGGCCGCAACATTTCGTCCCAATTTGCGGACTGGCGGTCACGGGCCGTTTCGCGGACAATGCCAGCCTCGATGGATGAACGATTTGTCATGCATCGACCAAGGCCGAGCAAGGCCGTTGGATGTATCCGGGTGCAAGGTGGCGTCAGGCGGCGACCCAGGAACAGGCATGAACGCATGAGTGAGACGCGATCCCCGCGCGGGAGGCGCGCCCGATGGGCTGGCGTGTGTGTGGCTCTGATGGCGGCCGGGCTGATCGGCTCTCGCGGTGACACGCACCGCCGCACGCGCAATCGAGCCTGCCCGCCGCCGCCGGTCCGCAGGCCATCCCGGTGACGATCGCCAAGGCGACGCCGGAGGACGTGCCCGTCCTGCTGCGCGGCCTCGGCACGGTGCAGGCGTTCAACGCCGTGACCGTGCGGGCACGGGTGGACGGCACGCTGATGGACGTCAAGGTCACGGAAGGCCAGGAGGTCAAGAAGGGCGACCTGATCGCGGTGATCGACCCGCGCCCCTATCAGGCGGCGCTCGACGCCGCGATGGCCAAGAAGGCGCAGGACGAAGCGCAGCTCGGCAACGCGCAGCACGACCTCGCCCGCTACACCTCCCTGGCGCGACAGGATTTCGCCTCGCGCCAGCAGGTCGATACCCAGCAGTCCTCGGTTGCCCAGTTCACCGCCACGCTGAAGGGTGACGACGCCACGATCGCGACGGCGCAGCTCAACCTGAGCTTCTGCTACATCCTCTCCCCGATCGACGGCCGGGTGGGGTTGCGGCTAGTCGATCCGGGCAACCTCGTCCACGCCACCGATACCGGCGGCATTATCAGCATCGCCCAGCTGCACCCGATTTCGGTGGTGTTCACCTTGCCGCAAGAGAATCTGCCGAAGATCACCGAGGCGATGGCGGCCCGCCGGCTGGCCGTGCGGGCCTATTCCGGGGACGACAAGGCGGAACTCGGGCAGGGAGAGCTGCTGACACCAGACAATTCGATCGACACCAGCACCGGCACGATCAAGCTGAAGGCGAATTTCCCGAACACCACCAACAAGCTATGGCCCGGACAGTTCGTGAATGCCCGGATGCTGCTGGAGACGCGTCATGACGCGCTGACCGTGCCTTCCCCGGCCGTCCAGCACGGCCCCTCCGGTCTCTACGTCTACGTCGTCAAGCCAGAATTCGACGGTGGCGAGGCAGGCCATCGAGGTCGACCAGGATACCGGCAAGCTGGCCGTGGTCACCAAGGGGCTCGCCGCGGGGGATAGCGTCGTCGTGACCGGCCAGTCCCGGCTGCAGAACGGCAGCCGGGTCGCCGATGCGACACAGCCGCCATCGGGTCAGGCTCAACCGGCCAAGGCCGGCAGCTGACGCGGATCGCATGGCATCGCTCAGGAGAATGACGGGCCCATGAGCATCTCGAGCCCGTTCATCCGTCGCCCGGTGGCGACCTCCCTGCTGATGGCGGCGTTCCTGCTCGTCGGCATCGCCGCCTATCCGTTCCTCCCCGTGGCCCCGCTGCCGCGCGTCGATTTCCCCACCATCGTGGTCTACGGCAAGTTCCCCGGAGCCAGCCCGGAGACGATGGCGGCCACGGTGGCCCAGCCGCTCGAATACCAGCTCGCGCAGATCCCCGGCGTCTCGCAGATGACCTCGATCAGCGTGCAGGGGGGCGCGCAGATCACCATCCAGTTCGACCTTGACCGCAATATCGACGCCGCCGCGGGCGACGTGCAGGCCGCCATCAACGCCGCCGGCGGGCAGTTGCCGAAGAACCTGCCGGGGCCGCCGACCTACCGGAAGGTCAACCCCGCCGACAGCCCGATCCTGATCCTCTCGCTCAGCTCCGATGCGATGCCGATCGTCAATGTGGACGACTACGCGGACACCATCCTGAGCCAGCAGATCTCGCAGATCGCGGGCGTCTCCCAGGTGCTGATCGGCGGCGAGCAGAAGCGCGCGGTGCGGGTGCAGATCGACCCGGCGAAGCTCGCGGCGATGGGCATGACCCTGGAGGACGTGCGCAACACGCTGGTGAACGCGACCGTCGATAGCCCCAAGGGCAGCATCGACGGCCCGACCCGCGCGCACGCGATCTACGACAACGACCAGCTCACCAAGGCGACCGAGTACGACAACGTGATCCTGGCCTACCGCAACGGGGCGGCTGTGCGGGTGCGCGACATCGGCCGCGCGGTCGACGGGCCGGAAAACGCCAAGCTGCAAGGCTGGGCCAACAACAAGCGGAGCATCCTGCTGCTGGTGTTCAAGCAGCCGGGCGCCAACGTGATCGACACGGTGGAGCGGGTGAAGGCGGCGCTGCCCCGGCTCGAGGCGTCGATCCCGCCTTCGGTCAAGGTCGGCGTGGTGGCGGACCGCACGTTGACCATCCGGGAATCCGTCGCCGACGTGCAGTTCACCCTGATCCTGTCGATCTGCCTCGTGGTGATGGTGATCTTCCTTTTCCTGCGCAATGTGTGGGCGACGGTGATCCCGAGCATCACCGTGCCCGTCGCGCTGGTCTGTACTTTCGCCGCTATGTACCTGTTGAGCTACAGCCTCGACAATCTCTCGTTGATGGCGCTGACGATCGCGGTGGGCTTCGTCGTGGACGATGCCATCGTCATGCTGGAGAACATCTACCGCCACATCGAGGAGGGCATGAAGCCGATGGAGGCCGCACTGAAGGGCGCGGGCGAGATCGGGTTCACCATCATCTCCATCAGCCTGTCGCTGATCGCGGTGTTCATCCCGCTGCTGCTGATGGGCGGGATCGTCGGGCGGCTGTTCCGCGAATTCGCCATGACCGTCACCATCGCGGTGGTGATGTCCGCCATCGTGTCGCTGACCCTGACGCCCATGATGTGCTCGCGCTTCCTGCGGCACCGGAGCACTCATGGGCGGCTCTACCGGTTCGTCGAATTGGGATTCGACCTGCTGATCGCCTTCTATCGCCGCACCTCTGGAGATCGCGCTGCGCCACAGCTTCATCACGCTGATGGTGTTCTTCGGCACGATGGCGCTCACGGTGTTCCTGTACATCCAGATCCCGAAAGGCTTCTTCCCGACCCAGGACACCGGCGTGCTGATCGCGATCTCTGAGGGGCCCCAGGACGTCTCGTTCGCCGAGATGGTCAAGCTGCAGGAGAGCGTGGGCAAGGTGATCAGCTCGGACCCCGACGTGGAGAACTATGCCTCCTTCGTCGGCGCCAACTCGGGTCAGACCGGCAATACCGGGCGGATGTTCATCACGCTGAAGCCGTGGTCCGAACGGACCGGCGGGAGCGTGGTCGACTTCATCAATCGCATCCGCCCGAAATTGCAGCAGCTGCAGGGCGTCAACCTCTACCTGCAGCCGGCCCAGGACATCCGCGTGGGCGGCCGACTGTCGCGGACGCAGTACCAGGTACACGCTGCAGGACGCCGATCTCAACGAGCTCTACGAGTGGGCGCCGAAGGTGCTGGCCAAGTTGCGCGGCGTGTCATCGCTGCGTGACGTCGCGACCGACCAGCAGGTGGCCGGCACCACCGCCACGCTGACCATCGACCGAGACGCGGCGGCGCGGTTCGGCATCCAGCCGCAGGTGATCAACGACACGCTGTACGACGCGTTCGGGCAGCGCCAGATCGCCCAGTATTTCTCGCAGGTGAATTCCTACCATCTCATCCTGGAAGTGCCCGACGACATGCAGGGTGACGTCGCGACCCTCAACAAGCTGTATGTCAAGTCGGCGAGCGGGCAGGCGGTGCCGTTGTCCACGTTCGTCAAATGGGACACGGCACCCGTCCAGCCGCTGTCGATCAGCCACCAGAGCCAGTTCCCGGCGGTGACGATCTCGTTCAATCTCGCCCCTGGCGCCGCATTGGGCGACGCGGTGGTCGCGATCCAGAAGGCGGTCACGCAGATCGGCGCGCCGAGCACGCTGAACGGCACCTTCCAGGGCACCGCCCAGGCGTTCCAGTCCTCGCTGTCGAGCCAGCCCTATCTGATCGCCGCCGCGCTGATCACCGTCTACATCATCCTCGGCATCCTGTACGAGAGCTACATCCTGCCGCTGACCATCCTCTCCACCCTGCCCTCGGCGGGCGTGGGCGCGCTGCTGATGCTGATGATCGTCCACTACGATCTGTCGGTGATCGCGCTTATCGGCGTGATCCTGCTCATCGGCATCGTCAAGAAGAACGGCATCATGATGGTGGATTTCGCCATCACGGCGGAGCGGCGGGACGGCGAGAAGCCGCTCGACGCCATCCGCCAGGCCTGCCTGCTGCGCTTCCGGCCGATCCTGATGACCACGATGGCCGCATTGCTCAGCGGGCTGCCGCTGATGCTGTCCTCCGGCGCGGGATCGGAATTCCGCAAGCCGCTCGGCTACGCGATGGTCGGCGGGCTGATCCTCAGCCAGGCGCTGACGCTGTACACGACGCCGGTGGTCTACCTCTATCTCGACCGGCTGCAACGCTGGCTATCGCCGAAGCAGAGCCGGATGCCCGCGCTGGCCTCGAAGATGGGCGCGACGGCGGATTAGCGGGCCCACGATGCGCGCCGCGCGGGACGTTCTCGCCGGGATGGCGACCCTGCCCTACGCCGGGCTGGACGACATCCTGGCACCAGGGCCGGCGCTGCTGCTGGCGCCGCACCCTGACGACGAGACGCTTGGCTGCGGCGGCCTCATTGCCGAGAGCTGCGCGACCGGGCGGGAGCTTCACGTCCTGGTCATCACCGACGGGACCGGCTCGCACGGCGGCTCGCGCGCCTGGCCAGCGGCCCGGTTGCGGGAGCTGCGCGAGCAGGAGGCCGCCGCCGCGGTGCTGGAGCTGGGGCTCGCAGCCGACCGGATCGCGTTTCTCGGCCTGCGCGACACCGAGGCTCCGCATCACGGCCCGGCACTGGACGAAGCGGTCTGCCGCATCGCCGTACACGCGACCGAGCGGGGCGCCCGCACGATCCTGGCGACCTGGCGGCACGATCCGCACGGCGATCACGTGGCGGTCAGCCGGATGGCGGGCGCCGCCGCGGGGAGGGTCGGCGCCCGGCTGCTGTCCTACCCGGTCTGGGGCTGGACCTTGCCGGCGGACCAGAAGCTGCCGGACGTGCCGGTGCACGGCTGGCGGCTCGACATCGCCCGCCACCTGCCCGCCAAGCGGCGCGCGATCGCCGCGCACCTGTCGCAGACCACCGACCTGATCGACGACGACCCGAACGGGTTCCGGCTGCCCGACGAGTTCCTTGCGCTGTTCACCCGACCGTTCGAGGTGTTCCTCTCGGGCTGAGATCAGGTCAGTTCGGAGCCCTCGATCAGTCCGCCGAACCGCTCCCAGGTCTTGCCGGTCCAGCGCATGAGCTGCAGCTGGCGCATCGGGCGATAATTGGTCGGGCTGGTGTTGAGGGTCATGCCGGGCAGCAGGATCGGGCAGCGGACCTCGTGCATGTTCAGCGCCTGCCGCATGATGTTCTCACGGGAGAGGTCGTTGCCGCAGGCGTTCAGCACCCAGCACATCGTATTGGCGACGCCGTAGCCGAACACGTTGCCCGCGTCGGCGAGGTCGCCTTCGGGGTAATACTTCTTCATGAACGCGCGCCACGCGACCATTTCGGCGTCGTCCTTCCAGGACGGATCGGTCGGATCCTTCAGGTAGTACGAGCTGATCGCGCCGATGGCACGATCGGGTCCGGCCGGTTCCATGACGGCGGCGACCGAGACGCCCACGTTGCTGGCGATGTGCATCGCCTTCCAGTTCAGGTCGTATTTCTTGCGGAACACCATCGCCGAGAATTTCGGCGTGCACGCGCTGACCAGCAGATCGACCCCCGCCTCCTTCAGCGAGACCAGCTGCGAATTGATCGTCGGGTCAGTCACCTCATAGGTGCTCTGCACGACCTTGGAGAAGCGCTCGCCCAGCGTGTCCTGCAGGCCGAGCACGTAGTCCTTGCCGAAATCGTCGTTCTGGTAGAGCAGTCCGATCTTCGCGTCCGGCTTCTCGCGGAGTATGTACTTGCCGTAGATGCGCGCCTCGATGCGGTAGCTCGGCGTCCAGAAGATCGTCCAGGGATGCTCCTTGTAATCGGCCCATTTGTCCGCACCCGTGGAGATGAACAGGTGCGGGATCTTCTTCTGGTTGACGTATTTGACGATCGCCGTGTTGGGCGCGGTGCCCAATGGGTTGAACAGGAACGCCACCCCGTCCTGCTCGATCAGCCGTCGTGTCTGCTCGACGGTCTTGGGCGGACTGTACGCATCGTCGTAGGAGATGAAGTTCAGCTTGCGCCCGTTGATCCCGCCCTGCTCGTTGATCATGCGGAAATACGCCGCCTCCGACTTGGCGATCGTCGCGTAGGCCGAGGCTGGGCCGCTGTATGGATAGGTGTTGCCGAATTTGATCTCGGTGTCGGTGATCCCCGGAGCCTGCGCGGCGCGCGCGATGGACGGGGCCGCCGGAACGAGCGCGGCGGCGGCCGCGCCGCCGAGGATGGAACGTCGCCGGATCATGGTCGCTTCTCCTTGCAGCCGCTCGCCTGGGGCGAGCTTGTTCGGGGGCCGGTCGAGGCCTTGTTGAGCCATGTTCCCGCGAGGGGTTGCGCGCCGCAACCCCTCCATTCCGCGCCTGGCATCAGGTGCCGGTGCTGTCGATCAGGCCGCCGAACCGCTGCCATTTCCTCTCGGTCCAGCGCATCAGGCTGGGCTTCTCGATCGGCCGGGGCTGGTGTTGAGCGTGATGCCGGGGAGCACCGTCGGGAGCTGCAGACCGCCGATGTTGGTCGCCTGGCGCATGATGTTCTCGCGCGAGAGATCGTTGCCGCAGGCGCGCGGCAGCCTCCTTGCTGATCCCGATCGGGACAGGGAAAGCTTACGGCCTGCGCAAGGCGCGGTGAACGCAAATCCGGCGCGGCGGCTCGCCAATCGGCCGCCGCGCCGCGGCTCCGATCAGGCGGACGCGCCGGAGAGCACGTCGCCGAACAGATCCCAGCTCTTGCCGTTCCACTTCATCAGCTGAAGTTGGCTGATCGTGTGATAGTTGGTCGGGCTTGTGTTGACCAGCACGCCCGGCAGCAGCGAGGGGATCACCACGTTCTTCAGGCTGGTCGCCTGCTTCATCAGGTTCTCGCGCGAGAAATCGTTGCCGCATTGCTTGAGCGCCGCGATCATGGTCATCACGGCGCCGTAGCCGTAGACGTAGAAGGCGTCGTTGAGATCGGCGTTGGGCAGGTATTTCTGCATGATCGTCCGCCACTGGACGATGCCCGGATCGTCCTTCCAGTGCGGGTCGGACGGATCCTTGTAGTAGGTGTTGCTGATGACACCGATCGCCTTCTCGGGGCCGGCCGGCTCCATCACCGCGCCCACCGAGGTCGACACGTTGGTCAGCAGCTGCAGTGGCTTCCAGTTCATGTCCGCCACCTTGCGGATCATCTGGGCGGCGAATTTCGGCGTCGCCGCTATGAGCAGCGCGTTCACGCCCGCCTGCTGTAGCGAGATCGCCTGGCTCTCGATCGTCGGATCGGTGACTTCGTAGGACGCGGTGGTGACCGTCTTGTCGAACCGCTCGCCCAGCACGTCATGCATGCCGGTCACGTAGTCCTTTCCGAAATCATCGTTCTGGTAAAGGATGCCGACCTTCGCGTCCGGCTTCACCTTGCGGATGTAGTTGGCGAAGATCCGCGCCTCGACGCGATAGCTCGGTTGCCAGCCGATGGTCCAGGGATAGGTCTTGGGATCCTGGAACTTGTCGGCGCCGCTGCCGACGAACAGGTCGGGGATCTTCTTCTGGTTGACGTATTTCAGGATGCTGCTGTTGGCCGCGGTGCCCAGCGTGTTGCACAGGCAGGCCACCTCGTCCTGCTCGACCAGCCGCCGTACCTGCTCGATGGT
Source organism: uncultured Alphaproteobacteria bacterium (assembly GCA_963799825.1). GTDB lineage: Bacteria > Pseudomonadota > Alphaproteobacteria > Acetobacterales > Acetobacteraceae > JAFKFI01. The sequence goes on along the minus strand of CAWCYL010000001.1, from coordinate 425,959 downwards.
CTTGGAGGGCGTGTAGGCGTCGTCGTAGGAGAAGAACTTGATCTTGCGGCCGGCAATGCCGCCCTGGTCGTTGAACCACTGCCATGTCGCGCTGTGCGCGCGGCCGATGGCGCCGTACGCCGAGGCTGGCCCGCTATAGGCCGCCGTGCTGCCGATGCGGATCTCGGTGTTGGTCACGCCGGGGCTCTCCGCCGCTCGCGCGACGAAGGGCGCGGCCGGCACGAACGCGGCGGCCGCCGCACCCAGCAAAGTACGTCTGCGCATCCTGGTGGTGTCCCCCTCGCTGTCGTCCGATATCAGGCGCCAGGAAGCTTACGACTTCCCTGCCGCCCGGCCATCCCCACGCCTGAGCGAGCGGCGGTCGGACCGCTGCTCGCTCAGGCGGTTCAGGCCGACGCGCCCTCGATGATGTCGCCGAACAGCTCCCAGACGCTTGCCATCCCAGCGCATCAGCTGGAGCTGGCGGATCGGGTGGAAATTGGTCGGGCTGGTGTTGATGCGGATACCCGACAGCAGGATCGGGCTCTGCAGATCCCGCAGGTTCGCCGCCTGCTTCATCATATTCTCGCGCGACAGATCGTTGCCGCACTGCTTCAGCACCTGCATCATCGTCAGCGAGATGCCATAGGCGAACACGTTGCCGGCGTCCTTCACGTCACCCTCGGGGTAGTATTTGGCCATGAAGGCGCGCCACTCGTTCATCCCGGCGTCGTTCGCGTAGCGCGGATCGGTGGGATCCTTGCCATAGGCCGAGCTGATGATGCCGACCGCCTTCTCCGGCCCCGCCGGCAGGATCACCGCGCCGACCGAGACCGACACGCCGGTCAGCACGTGCATCGGCTTCCAGTTCATGTCGGCGACCTTGCGGATCGTCTGGGCGGCGAATTTCGGCGTCGCCACCGTCATCAGCACGTCGATGCCGGCGCTTTGCAGGGTGACGAGCTGCGAGTTGATGGTCGCGTCGGTGACCTCGTAGGAGGCGAGCGTGACCATCTTGCCGAACCGATCCTTCAGCACGTCGCGGAAGCCGGTGAGGTAGTCCTTCCCGAAATCGTCGTTCTGATAGAGGATGCCGATCTTCGCGTCCGGCTTCATCTTGAGGATGTACTTGGCGTAGATCTGGCTTTCCGTGACGTAGCTCGGCTGCCAGCCGATCGTCCAAGGGTGCTCCTTGTAGTCGCCCCATTTGTCCGCCCCGCTCGAGACGAACAGATGCGGCACCTTCTTCTGGTTGACGTATTTGACGATCGCCGTGTTGCTCGGCGTGCCGAGCGTGTTGAACAGGCAGGCGACCTGATCCTGCTCGACCAGGCGCCTGATCTGCTCCACCGTCTTGGGCGGGCTGTAGGCGTCGTCGTACGAGATGAAATTGATCTTGCGGCCGGCGAAGCCGCCCGCATCGTTCGCCATGCGAAAGGCGGCCGCGTCTGCCTTGCCGATCGTGCCGTATGCCGAGGCGGGTCCGCTATACGGCATGGTGTTGCCGATGCGGATCTCTGTATCCGTCACCCCGGTCGTGTCGGCCGCGCGCAGGATCGCGGGCGCGGCCGGAACGAAGGCGACGGCAGCGGCGGCGGTCAGCAGAGAGCGTCTGTGCAACATGAACTTCCCTTCCCGGCGTTGAACGGTCCTGTGCCGGACCTGGGGAAAGCTTACGACTGACCGGTGCGCGGGCAAGACAAAAAGCGCCTCCGCCGGCCAGCCCGACCGGCGGAGACGTGGCGGCTCAGGCGGACGCGCCCTCGATGATGTCGCCGAACAGATCCCAGGTCTTGCCGGTCCAGCGCATGAGCTGGAGCTGGCGGATCGGGCGATAGTTGGTCGGGCTGGTGTTGATGCGGATGCCAGGAAGCAGCACCGGGTTCTCCAGCTCGTGCAGGCTGGTAGCCTGCTTCATCATGTTCTCGCGCGAGAGATCGTTGCCGCACGCCTTCAGCACGTGCAGCATGGTGTTCGTCAGGCCATACCCCGCCACGTTGCCGCCGTCCTTGAGATCGCCGTCGGGATAATATTTCGCCATGAAGTTCCGCCATTCCTTCATGCCGGCATCATTGTCCCAGCGCGGGTCGGTCGGATCCTTCAGGTAGGCAGAGCTGACGATGCCGACCGCCTTCTCCGGCCCGGCAGGCTGCATCACCGCTCCCACCGAGACTGACACCCCGGTCAGCACGTGCATCGGCTTCCAGTTCATGTCCGCCACTTTGCGGATCGTCTGGGCGGCAAATTTCGGCGTGGCCACCGTCATCAGCACGTCGATCCCCGCGCTCTGCAAGCTCACCAGCTGCGAGTTGATCGTCGCATCTGTGATCTCGTAGGAAGCCAGCGTCACCATCTTGGAAAACCGATCCTTCAGCACGTCGCGGAAGCCGGTCAGGTAGTCCTTGCCGAAATCGTCATTCTGATAGAGCAAGCCGATCTTGGCGTCCGGCTTCGTCGTGAGGATGTATTTGGCATAAATTTGCGCTTCCGTGACGTAGCTCGGCTGCCAGCCGATGGTCCACGGATGCTCCTTGTAGTCGCCCCACTTGTCGGCGCCGGTCGCCAGGAAGAGATGCGGCACCTTCTTCTGGTTGACGTATTTCACGATTGCCGTGTTGGTCGGCGTACCGAGCGTGCTGAACAGGCAGGCGACGTGGTCCTCCTCGATCAGACGGCGCACCTGCTCGACCGTCTTCGGCGGGCTGTAGCCGTCATCGTACGAGATGAACTTGACCTTGCGCCCGGCGAACCCGCCCATGTCGTTCGCCATGCGAAAGGCGGCGGCCTCCGCCCGCCCGATCGTGCCGTAGGCGGAGGCCGGACCGCTGTATGGGATGGTGTTGCCGATGAGGATCTCGGTATCCGTCACCCCGGTCGTATCGGCCGCCCGCAGCACGGCGGGCGCGGCGGGAACCAAGGCGACCGCCGCCGCGGCGGTCAGCAGTGAGCGTCTACGCAGCATGAACGTCCCTCCCAAGGGTTGCGGCCCTGTGCCGGGCCTGGGAGGAGCTTACGATTGGCCGACGCGCGCGCGCGACGGAAAACACCTCCGCCGGCCGCTCGGGGCCGGCGGAGATGCGATGGCTCAGGCGGTGGCGCCCTCGATGATGTCGCCGAACCGTTCCCACGTCTTGCCGGACCATTTCATCAGTTGCATCTGGCTGATCGGGAGATAATGGGTCGGGCTGGTGTTGATCTTGATCCCCGGCAGCAGGACCGGGAGTTCCAGATCCTTGAGACTCGTCGTCTGCTTCATGACGTTCTGACGCGAGAAATCGGTACCGCACGCCTTGAGGACATGCAGCATGGTCAACGTGACGCCATAGCCGAAGATGTAGCCGCTGTCGGACTGGTCGCCGTCCGGGAAGCGCTTCTTCATGAAGGCGCGCCACTCCTTCATTCCGGGATCGTTGTCCCAGGTCGGGTCGGTCGGATCCTTCAGATAGGCCGAGCTGATGATCCCCACCGCGTTCTGCGGTCCGGCCGGTTCGATCACCGCGCCCACCGAGGCCGAGACGTTGGTCAGGAAGTGCAGCGGCTTCCAGTTCATCGACGCCATCTTGCGGATCATCTGGGCAGCGAATTTCGGCGTGGCCGCCGTGAGCAGCACGTCGATCCCCGCGGACTGCATCGACACCGCCTGCGAGTTGATGGTCGGGTCCGTCACCTCGTAGGAGACCTGCATCACCTTGGCGAATTTGTCGCCCAGCACGTTCTTCATGCCGGTGAGATAGTCCTTACCGAAATCGTCGTTCTGGTAGAGGATGCCGATCTTGCCGTCCGGCTTCGCCTTGAGGATGTATTTCCCGTAGATCTCGGCCTCGGTCTGGTAGGTGGGCTGCCAGCCGATCGTCCATGGGTGCTCCTTGTAGTCGCCCCACTTGGCGGCGCCGGTCGAGACGAAGAGCTGCGGCACCTTCTTGGCGTTGCAGTATTTCACGATGGCCGAGTTGGTCGGGGTGCCCAGCGTGTTGAACAGGAAGGCCACCTGGTCCTGCTCCACTAGGCGCCGCACCTGTTCCACCGTCTTGGGCGGGCTGTAGGCGTCGTCGTACGAGATGAAGTTCACCTTGCGGCCACCGACGCCGCCCTCGTCATTGGCCATCTGGAACACGGCGGCGTCCATTTTGCCGATCACGGAATATGCGGAGGCCGGGCCGCTATAGGGCATCGTGTTGCCGATGCGGATCTCGGTCGCGGTCACGCCCGGGGTCTCGGCGGCGCGCAGAAGCGCGGGCGCGGCCGGGACAAGGCCGGCGGCGGCGATGCCGGTCAGCAGGGTTCGTCTACGCAGCATTGTGGCGTGTCTCCTCTGAATGCCCCCACCGGTCTCTCCGCCGCGAGGCGGCTTGTGTCAACGGCCGGAAACGCGGCTCACCTCGACAGGCAAAGCGCGGCTCGCGTCAGCGCGCGCTGGGCACCAGGCGGCGGAACAGTCGGCGCAGAAGGCCCGCCACGCCGGAGGGCATCAGGTACATGAAGGCGATCAGGATCACGCCGTAGATCGCGCCGGGCGCGGCCTTGGAGACCTGTTCGGCGATGTTGGGGATGAACACGATGAACGCCGCGCCGAACACGGCGCCGGCAATGGAAGCCACTCCGCCCACCACCAACCCGACGAACAGGAAGATCGAGACGAACACGGTGAAGCTGTCGGGTGCCACGAACTCCACCGCGATGGCGCTCAGCGCGCCAGCCACGCCGGTGTACATCGCGCTGACGGCGAAGGTGCGCGTCTTGAGCATGGCGAGGTCGATACCCATCGCCTCGGCGGCCAGGGCATGATCTCTGATCGCCATCATCGCGCGCCCGATCCGACCACGGATCAGGTTCCAGGCGAACAGGAACAGCAGCGCGGCGACGGCGAGGCTGAACAGATAGAGGTACTGATCGGGGTTGAGCGGCAGGCCGAACGGCGCGTCGGGCTTGGAGATGACGATCCCCTGCACGCCGCCGGTCCAGTCCTCGATGCCCTTGAACTTCAGCAGCTGGGGCACCGCGACGGCGAGCGCGAACGTGGTCAGGGCGAGATACAGGCCGGTGAAGCGCAGCGCCGGAAAGCCGATAAGGAACCCGACCACCGCGCTGACGATCGCCGCGATGGGCAAGGTGGCCCAGTACGGCACGTCGAAGTTGGACATCAGGATGGCGGCGGTATAGGCGCCCACGGCATAGAAGGCGCCATGCCCGAGCGAGATCTGGCCGTTATAGCCGGTCGCGATGTTGAGGCCGAGGATCGCCAGCGCGTAGCCCACCAGCATGGTGAGCTGGAACAGGTGATAGTTGCTCACCAGGAAGGTCAGCGCGACGGCGCCCACGAGGACGATCACCGTCAGCACGGCCGGCAGTGGCCGGGCCCGCAGGGATGGCTGCGCGCGCAAGGCTCGGTACTGGCTTCGGTGGCCTCAGCCGTGATTTCGCCGCTCATGCTGTCACACCCTGCTCATCACGACCCGACCAAGCAGGCCGCTCGGCTTGACCATCAGCACCGCCACGATGATCACCAGCGCGAGCGTCAGCTTGAGCTCGGTGCCGACCACGTAGGCGCCGCCCAGATTCTCGATCACGCCCACCGCGAACCCGCCGATGACCGCGCCCAGCGGGTTCTCGATCCCGCCCAGCAGCGCACCGGCGAAGGCGTAGAGCAGAACACCCGCCATCATGTTGGGGTCGAGGAACACGATCGGCGCGATCATCATGCCCGCGATGGCGCCGATCGAGGCGGCCAGGCCCCAGCCCAGCGCCAGCATCCAGCCCACCCGCACGCCGACCAGGCGGCTCGACACCGGATTGTACGCCGCCGCCCGCATCGCCAGCCCGAGGCTGGTGTGGCGGAAGAACAGGTAGACGGCCAGCAGCATGATCAGCGTCACCGCCGTCGAGCCGAGCTCGTGGCCGGAGAGGAAGCCGCCGAGCAGAGGGGTCGAGCTGTGGAACGGGCTCGGAAAGGTCTTGATCGTGAAATCCCAGATCCAGCCGGTCATCGCGTTCACGATCAACAACAGGCCTATGAATACGCCCACCAATGCCAGGACGGGTGCGTTCGTCATCGGCCGCATCAAGACCCGCTCGATCACCACGCCCATGACGAAGGAGATCACCACGGTGGCGATGAACGACACCCAGTAGGACCAGCCGGCCGTGACCATCGTGTAGGCAATGTAGGTGGACAGCGTCGCCATCTCGCCCTGGGCGAAGTTCACGTGGTGCGTCGCCTGGTAGATCATCACCAGGGCGAGCGCCACGCTCGCGTAGATGCCTCCCGTGGCAAGGCCCGAGAGGATCTGATGGAGTACGCCCTGCATCGTCGCGGCAGCCTTTCTGTCAATAGCCGAGATAGGAGCGGCGGAGCGTCTCGTCGTTGCGGATGTCGGCGGCGGCGCCGGAGATGACGATGCGCCCGGTCTCCAGCAGATAGGCCCGCGAGGCCAGCGCCAGGGCGAGATTGGCGTTCTGCTCGACCACCAGGACGCTGACCCGCTCCTCCTGGTTGATGCGGGCCAGGATCTCGAAGATGTCCCGCACGATCAGCGGCGCGAGGCCGAACGAGGGCTCGTCCAGCAGCAGCAGCTTCGGCCGCAGAAGCAGGGCCCGGGCGATCGCCAGCATCTGCTGCTCGCCGCCCGACAAGGTGCCGGCCTGCTGCTTGTAGCGCTCCTTCAGGCGCGGGAAGTAGCCGAACATGCGCTCGAAATCCTCGGCCACGCCGCGGTCCTTCCGCGTGTACGCCCCGAGCCTCATGTTCTCCTCGACGGTGAGCTCCATGAAGGTGCCGCGGCCGTCCGGCACGTGGCCGATCTTGCGCCGCACCACGTCCTCGGTCGCCTTGCCCTCGATGCGCTCGCCGGCATAGCGGATCTCGCCCTCGGTGCGGACCATGCCACAGATCGCGCGCAGGGTCGTGGTCTTGCCGGCACCGTTGGCGCCCAGCAGGGTCGTCACCTCGCCCTCGTCCACGACGAAGCTGATCCCGTGCAGAACGTTGGTCTGCCCGTACGCCGCCTTCAGGTCGACGACTTCAAGCAGCGCTGGCATGTTCGGTGTCTCCGAGATAGGCGCGGATGACCTCCGGCTCGTTGCGCACCTGCTCGGGCGTGCCGTCGGCGATCTTCTGGCCGAACTCCAGCGCCACCACCTTGTCCGACACCCGCATCACCAGGCTCATGTGATGCTCGACCAGCAGGATGCTGAGCTTGAACTGTTCCCGGATCGAGACCAGCAGCGCGGCCAGCTCGTCCACCTCGCCGTGGTTGAGCCCGCCCGCCGGCTCGTCGAGCAGCAGCAATTTCGGCTCGCTGATCAGCGCGCGCGCCAGCTCGACCCGCTTCTGCGTGCCGAACGGCAGCGCTGAAACCGTCACGTCCGCCACGTCCTCGAGATCCAGCAGATGCAGCAGGCGGTGGAGCTGCTCGTTGGCGCGACGCTCCTCGACCCGCACGATGGGCAGGCGCAGGGCGTTGCGAATGAAGCCCGAGCGCGCGAGATGATGGCCGCCCACGAGCACGTTGTCGCGGACCGTCAAGGTGCGGAACAGTGCCAGGTTCTGGAAGGTGCGGCCGATGCCGAGATTGATGAGCTGGTGGCGCGGGGTGCCGGCAAGCTTGCGGTCCTCGAAAAGGATCTCGCCCTCGCTGTAGCGGTATATCCCGCTGATGCAGTTGAACAGCGTGGTCTTGCCGGACCCGTTGGGGCCGATCAGCCCGCAGATCTGCCGCTGCCCGACATCGAACGAAACGCCGTTGAGCGCGATGACCCCGCCGAAGCGGACGACCACGCCCCTGATCTGGAGCATTGCCGGTCCGAAATCGGCCGGCGTCGCGGCCGCGCTCATGGCCGGCCGGCTCGGAGCACGCGAGCTCGGTGCACGACGATGAAAGGCTGACGTGATCTGCTCACGCCAAGAAGGCTTGCCAAGAACGTGCTCCCTGCTCCCCAGTCGGCACCCGTTCGGGCTGCCAAAAGACGCCGGCCGAACATACGTTGGGTTGCCGGCAAGTCAAGCAGACATAGGTTAACCTGGATTGCACGAACCTCCCGCCGTTCCGACGGGCTCCACAAATGCACGGAGGCTAGGCATGAGACCGATCATCGCCGTGATTTCCCCGGGAAACATGGGCGCCGGGGTCGGCGGCCGGCTCGCCGAGCAGGGCGCCGAGGTCCGCACCTGGCTCAGCGGCCGAAGCGCGGCCAGCGCCGAGCGGGCGCGTCGGGCCGGGATGGCGGCCAGCGACGAGGGCGGCATCGCCGAGGCGCAATTCATTCTCTCGATCGTCCCGCCCGGCGACGCCGTCGCGCTGGCCGAACGGCTCGCGCCGACATTGCGAGCCGCCCGGACCAAGCCCGCCTACCTCGATTGCAACGCGGTGAACCCCGAGACCGCGGCGCGCATCGGGGCGGTGATCGCGGCGACCGGCTGCGCGTTCATCGACGGCGGCATCATCGGCGGGCCGCCCGCCCCCGGCGCCAAGGGGCCGGCCTTGTACGTCTCCGGCCCCGAGGCGGCGCGCGCCATCGCGTTGAACCGGCACGGCCTCGACGTCCGCGTGCTGGAGGGGCCGGTCGGCGCGGCCTCCGCCCTCAAGATGTCCTATGCCGGGATCACCAAGGGCTTCACCGCGCTCGGCGCGGCGATGGCGCTCGCCGCAACACGCGCGGGCGCGGCCGAGGCGTTGCACCGGGAGCTTGCGGACAGCCAGCCGGCCCTGCTCGGCTGGCTTACCCGGCAGGTTCCCCGAATGTATCCGAAGGCGTATCGCTGGGTGGCCGAGATGGAGGAGATCGCCGGCTTCATCGGCGCCTCCGACGCGGGCGGGACCATCCTCGACGGCGCCGCCCGGTTCTACGAACGGATCGCCGCCGACGCCGAGGGCGAGCAGCGTGACACGAGCGCGCTCAGCGCGTTTTATCGCGACACGAAGTAAACTGGAGGAAACACGGGCATGGACATCCGACTGGACGGCAGGAAGGCCCTGATAACCGGCGGCAGCAAGGGCCTCGGCCTGGCGATGGCGACGCTGTTCGCGGCATCGGGCGCGGATGTCGCGATCCTGGCGCGCCGGCCGGAGGTGCTTGAGGAGGCCAAGCGCGGCATCGGCAAGACGGCGCGCGGCCGTGTCGTCGCGGTCGCCGCCGATGTATCCAAGGCCGACGAAATCCGCCGGGCGCACGACGCGGTTGTCAGCCAGCTCGGCGGCAATCGACATCCTGGTGAACAACGCCGGCACCTCGCAGACCGGCAAATTCGAGGAGATCACCGACGAGGTGTGGCAGGCCGATCTCGACCTCAAGCTGTTCGGCGCGATCCGCCTCGCCCGGCTGGTCTTTCCGGGGATGAAGCAGCGTCGCTGGGGCCGGATCATCAACGTGCTCAACATCGGCGCCAAGGCGCCGCGCGCGGGCGGTGCGCCGACCGTGGTGTCGCGCGCCGCCGGCATGGCGCTGACCAAGGTGCTCGCCGGCGAAGGCGCGCCGCACAACGTGCTGGTCAACGCGCTGCTGGTCGGCATCATCGTCAGCGACCAGTGGGTGCGCCGCCACGCCGCCCAGGGCGCCAACGTGCCGTTCGCGGACTTCACCGGCAAGATGGCCGCCAACGTCCCGCTTGGCCGCATGGGCACCGCGGAGGAGTTCGCCAACGTGGCGTGCTTCCTCGCCTCGGACGCGGCGGGCTACGTCACGGGGACGGCGATCAACGTGGATGGCGGCAGCTCGCCCGTCGTGTAACCAGGCCCGGAGGAAGCGATGCCCACGCCACAGGCGGAATTCCGCGCGCTGATCGCCGGCGAGCAGCCGGTGCTCGCGCCGCTCGTGCTCAACCCGCTCATGGCCCGATTGGCGGAGCAGGCCGGACACAAGGCGCTGTATCTCGGCGGCGGGTCGATGGGCTATCTGACCTGCTTCACCGAGGCCAACTTGTCGCTCACCGAGATGGCGCAGCACGCGATCGACATCCGCGCCGCCTGCGCCCTGCCGCTGATCCTCGACGGCGCGGCAGGCTGGGGCGACCCGATGCACATGCTGCGCACCATCGGCATGGCGGAGGCAGCGGGGTTCTGCGCCATCGAGATCGAGGACCAGATCCTGCCCAAGCGCGCGCACCACCATGTCGGGCTCGAGCACATCGTCGAGCTCGACCTGATGGTGGCCAAGGTGGCCGAGGCGGTGCGGGCGCGGCGCGATCCCGATTTCACCATCATCGCCCGCACCAACGCGGTCCGCACCCACGATCTCGACGAGGCGCTGCGGCGCGGCGAGGCGATGAAACGCGCGGGGGCCGACATGCTGTTCATGCTGGCCCGCAAGCCCGAGGACGTCCGCCGCATCGCCGAGCGGCTGGAGCCGCCGTTCATGTACATGCTGTCGGGCGGCGGCTTTGCGTCGCTGCAAATCCCGGTGCCGGAGCTGATGGGGATGGGATACCGGCTGTTCGTCGATCCGGTGACGCCGCTGCTGGCGATGCACCGCGTGCTGAAGCAATCCTACGCGGCGCTGGCGGCGATGCAGCCCGACCCCACCATCGGGTCGGAGGCGCACCAGGAGCAAGAGACGATGCACCAGAGCATCGACCTCGAAGCGTTGCTGGCGATCGAGCGGCGCACGGTCGAACGCTGATCTGGCGAACGCTGATCCGCTCAGAGGTGCGGACGGATTTCGGCCAGCACACGGGCGAGATTCTTGCCGACCCGCGCAAGCGCGTCGTCCCAGGCGAACAGGCCGAAGCGGTCGAATTCCGGCAGCACGCTCGCGCCGATGGCGAAGGTCGAGCGGCATACCAGGCCCGTCGGGTCCGGCAGCATGTCCGGGCGCCAGGCGAACAGGGCGAGATCCTTGCCCGGCAGATAGCGATGGCGGCCGAGATCGGCCAGCGCCGCGGGCGCCACGATCAGCCCGGTTTCCTCCGCCAACTCCCGGGCGGCAGCGCTAGAAGAAAGCTCGCCGGGCTCGGCCAGGCCCTTCGGGATGTCCCAGCGCGGCGAGCGCGTGGCGTGGCCGAGCAGCAGGCGCGCGCCGTCGGTGACAAGAACGCCGCAGCTCAGGCGTAACTTCGTGCTGGCGCGGCGCGTCATACGCCCAGCATAACCGACGCCCCGATCGGACGGAGAGAGACCAGCGATGCCGAAGATCATCCCCGTTGCCAGCTTCGATTGCGTCGTCTTCGGCGCCACCGGCGACCTCACGCTGCGCAAGCTGTTGCCGGCGCTGTACTACCGGTTCCTCGACGGGCAGATGCCGGCGGACAGCCGGATCATCGCCGCCGCCCGGTCGGACCTGACGGACGAGAGCTATCGCGAGCGCGCCGCCAAGGCCCTGCACCGCCACGTCGCGGCCGTCGATCTCGACGAGGCGGCGGTCGGCCGGTTCTGCGAACGGCTCAGCTATATCCGCGTCGACGGCACGACCGATCGCGGCTGGGACACGCTCGCCGCCGTGCTCGCGGAGATGCCGGAGCGGGTGCGGGTGTTCTATCTCGCCACCTCGCCCGACCTCTACGGCCCGATCTGCAGTCATATCGGCCGGTTCGGCCTGGTCACGCCGCAATCGCGCGTCGTGCTGGAAAAGCCGATCGGCCACGACCTCGCCTCCGCCCGCGCGATCAACGACCAGGTGGGCGAGCGTGTTCACCGAGGCGCAGACCTTCCGCATCGACCACTATCTCGGCAAGGAGACCGTGCAGAACCTGCTGGCGCTGCGCTTCGCCAACTCGATCTTCGAGCGGCTGTGGAACACCGACGTGATCGACCACGTGCAGATCACGGTGGCCGAGACGGTCGGCGTGGAGGGCCGCGCCGGCTACTACGACGGCTCCGGCGCGCTGCGCGACATGGTGCAGAACCATCTGCTCCAGCTGCTCTGCCTGCTGGCGATGGAGCCGCCGGTGTCGCTCGACGCCGACGCGGTGCGTGACGAAAAGCTCAAGGTGCTGCGCTCGCTGCGGCCGATCGAGCCGCACGAGACCGGCATCGCGCACCGTGCGCGGCCAGTACACGCAGGGCGCCGTCGACGGCCAGCCGGTGCACGGCTACCTGCACGACATCGGCGCCGCCGAGCCGAGCCGCGACGGAGACGTTCGTCGCGCTGAAAGCGGAAGTCCGCACCTGGCGCTGGGCCAACGTGCCGTTCTACCTGCGCACCGGCAAGCGGCTGCCGCAGAAGGTCTCGGAGATCGTCATCCAGTACCGCGCGCTGCCGTTCTCCATCTTCCCCGCCGACGGGACGGATTTGCAGCCCAACCGGCTGATCATCCGCCTGCAGCCCGAGGAAGGGATGCGGCTCGAGATGATGACCAAGGAGCCCGGCCCCGGCGGGCTGCGGCTGCGCCCCACCGGGCTCGACATCAGCTTCGAGAAGGCGTTCGGCACCCGCTACGCGGACGCCTACGAGCGGCTGCTGATGGACACGGTGCGCGGCAACCCCACGCTGTTCATGCGGCGCGACGAGGTCGAGGCGGCCTGGAGCTGGGTCGAGCCGCTGATCGAGGCATGGTCGGGCTCGCCCGACCTGCCGCGCCCGTACGCCGCCGGAAGCTGGGGACCCACCGCCTCGATCGCGATGATCGCCCGCGACGGGCGCACCTGGCATGAGGAGCTCGGCTGATCCCCGCCGGGCACGAGGATCTGGGCTGATCCCAGCCCGCGACCATTGCGGCGGCCGCATGGCCGGCGCCGGCAAACCCGCCGGCTCCCGGCCGCGTTCATCAAGCCTTAAATGTTGCGTCGCACAATGGCGGCCGGACAGGGACGTCGGCACAGGCGCATGGAAGGCGTGGGATGAAGCAATCGGATGAGGCCCCGAAGGGCAAGCTTTGGCAGCTCACGGGGCTCGGGCTGGCGATCTTCCTGGGCGTGGTGGTCGCCGCCGTGGCGGTCGCGGAGGCCAACGTGGTGACGCCCGCGCTCGGCGACATCGTCTCGATCAAGGCCGGGACGGAGGTGCCGGGGCCGCTGCGGGCGGATATCGAGGTCCGCGGCTCGACGCGAACGGCAAGCCGAGCGGCAGCTGCGTGCTGCAATCGGACGTGATCGCCGCAGGAGGGCGGCAGCCTGGTGGTGGAGGCCAAGCGGCCCGCCGACCGGCCGTCCTATGTCGTGCATTGGGCGGGAGCGCACACCAGCATCGGCGCGAGCGATTGCGGCCAGGCCGCCGATCTGCTCCTGACCGAGCGCGCGCTGCAGCATCTGGCGCAGGTCGCGGGCGGCTTCGGGGTGGACCAGACGCAGGATCCGCGCACGCATCGGCGTCGACGCCCCTGCCGGTGGCCGCGAACTGACCCTGGCGTTCAGATCGACAGACGACGTCGGCCCGAGAGCACCGCCGTCATCGCGAGCGAAGCCTGGCGATCCAGGCGGTCGCCCGGCACATGGATCGCTTCGTCGTGACCTGATATCGGCGGCCCTGTTGGGTTTTCCGCACTAAGGGGGCGGGGGGGTTGGCACAGGGTTTCTGGGATCCCACCCGTGACAAGCGACCGTAAATCGCCCTTTCCCTCCGAGTGCTCCGGTGAGTGTCATGTTAGCAAGGTCGAGCGACCACTCGACCACAGGTAGTCCGTTCAGCGTGTTGATGGATCCGAAATCAATCTTACGAGGGGAAACCCGGACATACTGCTGGACAAAATGAAAGTTTGGATCCGTCGTCCCCTCAGTAAAGCTGAAAGATCCGAGCCGAACATGAGATGAGCCGTAGACTTGCACCGGATATTGAAAGTCGTTGCACTTGATCGTGTAATCCTGTGCGGTCGCGCGCCGAGGGTTGCCTGACGTGATCCTGAGCCTCAACAGCCGCAATCGCTTTGGCTAAGTCCGGATCATTCCCTATTCGGGCTCTGTCCTCCGGAAATTCTGCAACGTAGGACTTCCAATCGGCAACGGCTTTGCGATACTCACCCATCTTCGCATATGCAACCGCGCGCAATCCGAGGGAAGCAGCTATAATAACCGGGCGGTTGCCGGCGAGCTCGATGAACTCGATTAAGATCAGAGATTGCGAGGCTCAAGTGTCCTGATGAAGCGTAGACTGCGGCTCTTTGGGAAAGATTAGGCCAAGAGTCGGGACGTAAACGGATAGCTTCCGAGTAATCAGTGATGGAAGACGTAAAGTCGCGTGTGACAAAATACGCGTGTCCTCTGATCGCTAAAATGCTCAAAAAGCTTTCAAATGCCGTAGGAGGCAAATTGCCAATTCTTCTAAGCGCATCGATCAGGCGTGTGCATGCAGCGATTGTCGCCACGGCCTCAGAGTCTGGCGGTCGATATCGCATTTCTCCCCGTCGGCCGTATAGTCTGTGGATGGCACTGAGATCGGCGGTGCCCCGATTGCGGGTGGCCTCTGGACCTGCTGGAGGTTCATTTGCGGCGGCGGCACATTGTTTGTACCAGGTTTCATAATCCACTCGATTTGCCCAGAAGGGCCACGCTCGACGCTCCTCATGCTAATGGTTCCATCCTCAAGAAATTTGCCGGTAACGGAATGGAACTTGCCGTCGGTAAATATCTGCTCTCCTACAAATTTGCGTGGTCCGCTCATGCGGTAGCGGAGCATGATTTGGCCTACTTTGTAGAGCGGGCTGTTTGAAAGCGTGGCTGTTGCTGTCCTCGTCTTTGTATCGAGCTTGAAACTGAAGTTGGCTTCAACGTTGTGGTAATCCCCGTCAAAGGGGCTTCCCGTGCTCGATGGTTGGACACTTCCTTGTCCATTGGCGCGTTGCGTCGTCGCAGCCGGTGCACCGCCCCCGGCGACGCAGTTGCGGAACTCTTGCCACTTTTCATCGTCCACCCCCATTCGGGGGCGGACCTGCTTGAAGCAGGCAACCTGTCGGTCCCGGTCGGCTCGCTGATCCGCGACACTCGAGGCCGGTTCGGGCTGAGCGCGAGACGCACGACGGCATCAATACCGTCCGAGAACCAGCCACGAGGCCCTGACCTTGCGCATGGACGCACCCCGGAATACCCGCCGATTTGACGACTACGAAACAAGCCGTCAACTTCAAGCTTGAATTTCGCACCAACGAATAAGCGTGCTTCAACGGCTTTGGTCCGTTCTCCAACCGAAGCGGTCATCCAAAAGGGCCGCTGGTACGAGTTGATAACCGTCCCAGGAGATGAAAAAACGGCCCGGTCGCGAGGCGACCGGGCCGCAAGGAAAGGTCCGGGTTGACGTGGGCCTGCCAGCCCACCCGGTCCGGCGAAGGTGTTGGGGCAGCGCCGAACCGACGACCACTTAGTCGCATGATGATACAGTGAGGCTGTGAGTTGGATCACACCCCAGGCGAAAATTCCTGCAGGCAGGTCGAATTCGGTGCCCGGAACAACCGGCTCTACGGCGCATCGTCCAGCCCGATCGCGCGCAGCCGGGCGCGCTCCTCGTCCCAGCCGGCCCGTTCCTTGACGTTGAGGAACAGATGCACCGGGCGGTCCAGCAGCCCGGCCAGGTCGGCGCGGGCACGGGCGCCGATCGCCTTGATCCGCGCCCCCTTCTCGCCGATCAGGATCGCCTTGTGGCCGGCGCGGGACGACATACACCGTCGCCTCGATCCGCACCGAGCCGTCCTGGCGCTCCTGCCAGTTCTCGGTCTCGACCGTGGCGCTGTACGGCACCTCCTCGTGGGTCTGCAGGAAAATCTGCTCGCGCACGATCTCGGCCGCGAGCAGCCGGTCCGGCAGGTCGGTCAGCTCGTCGTCCGGGATACAGATGCGGACCTTCGGGCATCGCGGCGGCCAGCGCGTCCAGCATCCGCTCCAGCCCGTCGCCGGTGAGCGCGCTGACCATGAAGGTCTCCTCGAACGCCGCGAGCGCGGCGAGTGCGGCGGTCATCGGCAGCAGCCTCGCCGGCGGCACGAGATCCACCTTGTTGAGCACCAGCCAGACACGCCGCTTCGCTTCACCAAGCTTGCCGGCGATCGCGCGCACCGCCTCGCTCGCGCCGGATTTGGCATCCACCAGCAGCAGCGTGAGATCGGCGTCCTGCGCGCCGGTCCAGGCGGCGGCGACCATCGCGCGGTCGAGCCGCCGGCGCGGCGGCAAAATGCCGGGCGTGTCCACCAGCAGGATCTGGCTCTCGCCGCGCATCAGGATGCCGAGCACGCGGAACCGCGTGGTCTGCGCCTTGGGCGAGACGATGGAGAGTTTCGCCCCTGTCAGCCGGTTCAGCAGCGTGGACTTACCGGCATTCGGCGCGCCGACGATCGCGGCAAAACCGCAGCGGCTGGTCATGCGCCCAGCGCCCGCAGCAGATCGGCGGCAGCCTCCTGCTCCGCCGCGCGCTTGTTGCCCGCCCTCCCGTCCCCGTCGCTCCGCCGACCGTGACGGTAATGACGAAATCCGGCGCGTGCGGCGGCCCGTCGCGCGACGCGACGATATAGCTCGGCAGATCGGAGGCCGCGCGCCTGCGACCATTCCTGCAACGTGGTCTTGGCGTCCTTGGGCGGCGCAAGCTGCGCGCGCATCGCGCCATCCCAGGCGCGGCGGACGAATTTTCGCGCCTTATCCAGTCCGCCGTCCAGGAACAGCGCGCCGAGCGCCGCCTCGAGCGCATCCGCCAGCACCGTTGCACGGCGCTTCACGCCGGCCCGCACCTCGCCGGGTGCGACCGACAGCGCGGCGCCCAGGCCGATCGCGTCGGCGACCTCGGCCAGCACCGGCTGGGAGACGAGCTGTGCCAGCCGCCGGCCGAGCTCGCCCTCCTGCTCGTCGGGAAAGCGTTCCGCGAGCCACTCCGCGACGAGCAGCCCGAGCACCCGGTCGCCGACGAATTCGAGCCGCTCGTTCGAGCCGCCGCGCCGCGCCCGATCTGCAACGCCGAGCGATGCGTCAGCGCCTCGCGCAGCAGTTCCGGTCGGGAGAAGTGTGGCCGAGCAGCGCCTCGATCGGCGTGGCCGAGGGCGCCTGGTCCGCCGCGCTCAATGAATTCCCGTGAACAGCCGGTCCCAGCGGATCTCGAACGGCCAAGCCCAGAACGCCCACCACGGATCCTCCGCGTCGATCGAGAAGAACAGGAACTCCGCGCGACCGACGAGATTTTCCAGCGGCACGTAGCCGACGCCGTTCATGAACCGGCTGTCGAGGCTGTTGTCGCGATTGTCGCCCATCGCGAAGATGCGGTCCGGCGGCACCAGGAACTCCTGCGTGTTGTTCGCCTCGCCCTCGTCGGTCGCCTTGCAGATGTAGTGCCTCACGCCGTTCGGCAGCGTCTCGAGGTAGCGCTTCTGCACCATGCGGATGCCGCCGTCGTCCGCCACGCAATCCCCGGCCTGCTGGCGCGGCACTTCCTGGCCGTTGATGTAGAGCTGGCCGAGCCTCATCTGGATGCGGTCGCCCGGCAGCCCGATGATGCGCTTGATGTAGTCCGTGCTGGTGTCGCGCGGCAGCTTGAACACCGCGACGTCGCCGCGGTCGGGCAGGCGCCCGAAGATGCGCCCGGAGAACAGCGGCGGCGAGAATGGCAGCGAGAACCGCGAATAGCCGTAGCTGTATTTCGAGACGAACAGGTAGTCGCCCACCAGCAAGGTCGGGATCATGCTGCCGGACGGGATGTTGAATGGCTCGAACAGCAGGGTGCGGATGATGACGGCGATCAGTCCGGCATAGATGATCGTCTTGGCGTTCTCGGCGAGGCCGCCCGACTTACGCTTTGCCATGCTGGGAGTAATCCCGGTCCGCGGATTTCGGCGGATCAAGCCCACTTGTCTGTCCCTGTCAAGCAGTCTCTCCCGTTGTTGAGCAAGCACGGCCCTGTCAGCGGGCGCGGCCGTGGCGGCCGGCACGGCTGAAATGATCACCTGGGCGTAGGCGTAGGGGTATTCGTCCGTCATCGTCAAGGCGACCGGCGCCTGCATCCCCGGCGGGGTGATCGCGGCGAGGCGCAGCGCCGCGCCGCCCGTCATCTGCAGGGTCGGCTGCCCGCCGCGCAGGTTCACCACGCCGAGGTCGGAGTGGAACACGCCGCGGCGGAACCCGGTGCCGAGCGCCTTCGCCGCCGCCTCCTTGGCCGCGAACCGCTTGGCGAAGGTGCCCGCCCGCAGCCGCTCCATGCGTCCCGCCGGCCTTGGCGCGCTCGGTTTCGGTGAACACGCGCTCGATGAACCGCTCGCCGTGCCGCGCAATCACCTTCTCGATCCGGCGGATGTCGCAGAGGTCCGATCCAAGCCCCAGAATCATCTGCAATATCATCGCTCATCTGCGGATCATCATCATCTGCCAATCATCCACGCGCCCGTTCGACCTGGCTGATGCCGGAAGCGCCGCGCAAACCGGCAATCACGTTGGACAGGTGCCGCAGGTCGCGCACGTCCACATCCACCAGCACCTCGAAGAAATCCTGCTGGCGATTGACGATCTTGAGATTGTTGATCGCGCCCTCGTGCTTGGCGATCGCGTTCGTCATGCTTGCCAGCGCGCCCGGCTCGTTCGCCGCGATCACGCTGATCCGGCCGGTATGGCCGCCCTTCGCGTCGCCCTTGCCCGAGGCGATGGCGCTGAAATCCCAGTCGACGTCGATGAAGCGCTCCGGCGTCGCGGCAAAGCTCGCCAATGTCTGGCAATCCTTGGTGTGGATCGTGACCCCCTTCCCCGTGGTGACGATGCCGACGATCGGGTCGCCGGGCAGCGGGTGGCAGCAGCCGGCGTAGTGCACCGCCATGCCGGCGACGAGACCGGTGATCGGCATGGCGTCGCGCAAGCCGGCGGGCCGCGTGCCGGGACGCGGCGGCAGGTTGGGCACCATGCGCGGCGCGCGCGGCGCCTGCCGCAGCTCGGGATAGACGCCGTGCACGACATCCTTCGGGCCGAGATTGCCGTTGCCGACGGCGAGATAGAGATCGTCGAGCGAGGCCTGCTTGAGCGACTTGAGCGCGGCGGACAGCACTTTTTCCGAGCCGTCCAGCCCTTCCTGGCGGAACGCCTTGGCGAGCTCGGCGCGGCCGGCGTCGATGTATTGCTGACGCTGTTGCTGATGGATGAAGCGGCGGATGCGCGCCCGCGCCTTGCCGGTGGCGACGAACCGCTCCCATTGCGGCGATGGCGTGCCGCCGCGCGCGGTCATGATCTCGACCTGGTCGCCGTTCTGCAGCACGTGACGGAGCGGCATCAGCCGCCCGTTCACCTTGGCGCCGACGCAGCAATCGCCGACCTGGCTGTGCACGGCGTAGGCGAAATCCACCGGCGTGGCACCGCGCGGCAGCTGGATCAGCTGGCCCTTCGGCGTGAAGCAGAAGACCTGATCCTCGTACAGCTCGAGCTTGGTGTATTCGAGGAAATCGTCGGGGGCGGCGGAGTTCTCCAGGATCTCCAGCAGATCCTGCACCCAGCGGAAACGCTGGATGTCGGTGGTCGAGGCATCGTCCTGCTTATAGAGCCAATGCGCCGCGACGCCGTTCTCGGCGATGTCGTGCATTTCGGCGGTGCGGATCTGCACCTCGATCTTCTGGTTGCGCGGCTCGCGCAAGGTCACGCCGGTATGCACGCTCTGATAGCCGTTGGATTTCGGCGTCGAGATGTAGTCCTTGAACCGTCCGGCGATCACCGGATAGGCGGAATGCACCGCGCCGAGCGCGGCGTAGCAGGCCTCCTTGCTCGGCACGACGACGCGGAACGCCATGATGTCCGAGAGCTGCTCGAACGCCACGTTGCGGCGCTGCATCTTCTCCCAGATGGAATAGAGCGACTTCTCCCGCCCGGTGACTTCGAGGACGCGAGTGCCGGCTTCCTCGCAGACCCGCGCGAGTTCGGCGCGCACCTCCTCGATCACGTCGGCGCCCTGGCCGCGCAGGAAGTTCAGCCGGGCCTGGATGGTGTCGTGCGCCTCGGGGTCGAGCTGCGCGAAGGCGAGATTCTGCAGCTCGGTCTTGACCGCGTCCATGCCGATGCGCTCGGCCAGCGGCGCGTAGATCTCCATCGTCTCGCGGGCGATCCGCTTGCGCCGCTCCGGGTCAGTGACGAAGTGGAGGGTCCGCATGTTGTGCAGCCGGTCGGCAAGCTTGACCAGCAGCACGCGGATGTCGCGGCTGATCGCGAGCACCAGCTTTCGGAAGTTTTCTGCCTGCTTGGTGCGATCCGACTGGAGTTCCAGGCGGGTCAGCTTGGTGACGCCATCGACCAGCCCGGCGATGGTCTTGCCGAAGCGCTGCTCGATCTCCGGCAGCTTGACCGCCGTGTCCTCGATCACGTCGTGCAGCAGGCCGGTGACGATGCTCGCCGTGTCCAGCCGGTAGCCGGCCAGGATGTCGGCCACCGCGACGGGATGGGTGATGTAGGGGTCGCCGTTGTCGCGCCGCTGCGCGCCGTGCGCCTTCATCGCCAGCACGTAGGCGGCGTCGATCAGGTCCGTGTCGGCCTTCGGATCGTAGGCGTGGACCTTCTCCGTCAGCTCGAACTGGCGGATGATTTCGGGTCGTGTCCGCGTCGGCTCGGCCGCTTGCGATGTGGCCGTCGCGGCCGGCGCGGTACCTCGGGCGCGTAGACGGGCGCCGGGACCGGTTGTCCGCGAGCGCCCCTGGTCATGGGCTCCTACCGGCGCGGACGGCCGCCGAGCTCCGCTTCGATCGCCGCCTCGAGATCCTCGGGCGACATCTCCTCGTTCTCGACGGGCAGGGCTGCCGCTTCCTCCTCCGCCGTGATGTCCTGCAGGCCGAAGATGTTCTGGTCGGTCGGAATGAGGTCCAGAACCTCCTCGTCCGCCGGCTCCGGCTCGGGAGCGCGGGAGAGCGACTTGATGAGATCCTGTTCGAGACGCGGCAGCTCGACCGTCTCGTCGGCGATCTCGCGCAAGGCGACGACCGGGTTCTTGTCGTCGTCGCGGTCGATGGTCGGCTCCTCGCCGCGGCTGATGTTGCGCGCCCGCTGCGCCGCAAGCAGGACCAGCTCGAAGCGGTTCGGAACCTTCTGGACGCAATCTTCGACGGTGACGCGCGCCATGCGCTCAGCCTCCAGGCTTATGGCTCGGGTGAACCGCCGATCTAAGCGAACCGGGCATGTATTGCAAGTTGCATCATGGTCATAACAGCCCCATCCGCGCGGGCGGCAGCCCTGCGATCAGCGCCTCGACTGGGCAGCGCAGGACCGGATGGACCCAGCCCGGCGCCACCTCGGCCAGCGGCACCAGCACGAAAGCCCGCAAATGGGCGCGCGGGTGCGGCAGGATCGGGTCCGGGCAGGCTCGCACCAGATCGCCCATCGCGATGATGTCGAGATCGAGCGTCCGCGCCGCGTTCGGCCGCGCCGCGCCGCCGCCCCTCGCCCGCCTCGATGGCCTGCAGTCCGGCGAGCAGCGCGTCAGGCGCAATCCCGCCCTCGAGGCGGGCGACCCCGTTCACGTAGTCCGGCTGGCCGGAGGGCGGCACCGGCGCCGTCCTGTACCATCGGGACACCACGACAAGCCGCACGCGAGAAATGTCTCGCATCGCCGCGACCGCCCGCCGGCAGGTCTCGACCGGCAGGCTCGCCGCCCGGCCCCGGCAGGTTCGCGCCGATCGCCACCAAGATCATGTCGCCGGGATCATGTCGGAGATCATCGGAGGTTGACTTTCACCGGATTCATTTTTGTGTAACGCTTCCATTGGTTAATATGACGCGATGGGCGCCGGAACGATTCGTTTGTCCGGTCAGCGCACGATCCAGCTGGGCTATCTGGTCCGGCATCGAAAGGGTCCTCGATCCATGCATTTCCTGCCCAATGAACGGGTGGCGCTGTTCATAGACGGCGCGAATCTGTATTCCGCATCGCGTAATCTCGGGTTTGATGTCGATTATCGCAACCTACTGGAATTTTTCCGCAAGAAGACGCATGTGGTGCGCGCATATTACTACTCGGCCGTCCTGGAAACGGACGAGTACTCGCCGCTGAAACCGCTGACCGACTGGCTGGCCTATAACGGCTACACGCTGGTCACCAAGCCGGCCAAGGAATTCACCGACTCCGCCGGGCGCCGCCGGGTCAAGGGCAACATGGACATCGAGGTCGCGGTGGACATGCTGGAGCTGGCGCCGCGGATTGATCACGCGGTCTTGTTCAGCGGCGATTCCGACTTCCGCCGCCTGGTGGACGCGGTGCAGCGCAAGGGCGTGCGCGTCTCGGTCGTCTCCTCCATCCGCACCAGCCCGCCGATGGTCGCCGACGAGTTGCGCCGCCAAGCCGACCAGTTCGTCGAGCTCGCCGACATCGCGCCGGAATTCACCCGCCGGCAGACCGAGCCGCGCAGCCGGCCCGCGCCGGTCCGGCAGACCCCCGCCGATCCGTTCACGGAACCGCACGACGCGGCATGACCCGCTCCGCATCGGCCGTCGTCCCGTCGGGAGCGGCGGAGGACGGGCTGGTGGACAGCCCAGGCCCCGATTGCCCGCTCTGTCCGCGCCTGGTCGCCTATCGCCTGGAAAACCGCACCGCCAACCCTGGCTGGTTCAACGCGCCGGTGCCGAGCTTCGGCCCGGTGAGCGCCCGGCTTCTCGTGGTCGGCATGGCGCCCGGGGTGCGCGGCGCCAATCGCACCGGTCGCCCCTTCACCGGCGATCACGCCGGCGTGCTGCTCTACGCCACCCTGCGGCACTTCGGCTTCGCGCAAGGCACCTACCTGGCTGAGGCGAATGACGGCCTCGCGTTGCGAGACTGCCGCATCGTCAACGCCGTCCGTTGCGTGCCGCCGGCCAACCTGCCGGAGCCGCATGAGGTAAAAACCTGCAATCGGTTCCTTGCCGCCGAACTGCAGGCGATGGCCAATCTGCGGGCGGTGCTGGCGCTCGGCGTGCTGGCGCACGCGGCGGTGCTGAAAGCCTGCGGCATCCCGCCGACGCGCATCCGGTTCCGTCACGGCGAGACGCACGCGCTGCCCGACGGGCTGCTGCTGGCCGACAGCTACCATGTGTCGCGCTACAACACGAACACCGGCCGGCTGACGACGGAGATGTTCGAGGCGGT
Organism: uncultured Alphaproteobacteria bacterium; assembly: GCA_963799825.1. Taxonomy (GTDB): domain Bacteria; phylum Pseudomonadota; class Alphaproteobacteria; order Acetobacterales; family Acetobacteraceae; genus JAFKFI01. Next base: position 403,077 of record CAWCYL010000001.1, on the reverse strand, counting down.
CGTCTCGGCGCTGCGCGAACGCATCGGGGGCGACGAGTGAACCTGTCGGCGAAGGCGCTGCTCTACGCGGAGCTCGCGCAGGAGCTTGAGGGGTTGCTGGAGGACGGGCCGACCGCGATCGCCAACGCGGCCAATACCGCCGCGCTGATCTATCACGGGCTGCCGTCGCTCAACTGGGCTGGATTCTACTTCCTGAACGGCGGCGAACTCGTCCTCGGCCCGTTCCAGGGCAGGCCGGCCTGCGTTCGCATCCCGGTGGGCCAAGGCGTCTGCGGCACCGCCGTCGCGCGTCGCCAGTCGATCGTGGTGGCGGACGTGAACGCATTCCCCGGTCACATCGCCTGCGATGCGGCCTCGCGCTCCGAATTGGTGGTGCCGCTGCTCCGCGATGACGGGCGGATCCTCGGCGTGCTCGATCTCGACAGTCCCCTGCCCGGCCGGTTCGACGAAGCCGACCGCGCGGGCTGCGAGCGGCTCGTCGCGATATTGCTGGCCTCGCTGCCCGAAGGTGCGAGCTGCTACCGGTAGCGCTCCTCCGACCACGGATCGCCGTTGTTGTGGTAGCCGCGCAGCTCCCAGAAGCCGGGCCGGTCGGAGATCGTGAACTGGATGCGCCGCACCCATTTGGCCGACTTCCACAGATAGAGCCGCGGCATCAGCACCCGCACCGGCCCGCCATGCTGGCGAGTGATCGGCTTGCCCTCCCACTCATGCACCAGGAATACGTCCGGCTGGTCGAACTGGTCGAGCCGCACATTGGTCGTGTATCCGTCATGCGAATGGAACACGACGTGCTTCACCTCCGGCATCGGCCGCACCAGGTCGAGCAAGGTGCGCGCGGCAACCCCCTTCCAGCGATTGTCGTAACGGGACCATTGCGTGACGCAATGAATGTCCGACACGCTCTCGGACTGCGGCAGCGCCATGAAATCGTCGAGGGAAAGACTGATCCGGTTCTCCAGCGCGCCGTCGAGGTCGAGCCGGAATTTTTCTCGCGGCACGTTCGGCTGGATGCCGAGATCCAGCACCGGCCAATCTTTTACCAATGTCTGCCCCGGCGGCAGCCGGTCGCGCACCGGGTCGGCAGTGGCGCCGGTAAGCAGCCGGCCCTCGCGCGCCCAATCCTGCTTGGCCTCGATCAGCTTCTCCCTGATCCGGCCCGAGCGGGTAATCCCGGCACTGTCATCCTCGCCGTCCATCGTCATGCGCGCCCTTTACAAATCGTCCCAACGCCAGATTGATTGGCGCCAATATGGTGCCGGATCGGCCGGCCTGGAGGACAAATGGGTTACAAGCCTTTCGATCTGACCGGCAAGGTCGCGCTAATCACCGGCGGCAACAGCGGCATCGGGCTCGGCATGGCGCAGGCCATCGCCGAGGCCGGCGCCGACGTGGCGATCTGGGGCACCAACGCGGAGAAGAACGAGGCCGCGCGCGCCGAACTCGCCAAGACCGGGCGCAAGGTGTTGGCACTTGCCTGCGACGTCGGCGACGAGCCGGCGGTGGAGCGCGCCTTCGCCGAGACCGTCGCCGAACTCGGCCGGGTCGACGGCTGCTTCGCCAATGCCGGGGTCAGCGGGCGCGGCCAGCATTCGTTCCTCGACATGTCGACGGAGGAATGGAACCGCGTGCTGCGGGTCAACCTGCACGGCGCGTTCTACACATTCCGCACCGCCGCCAAGCACATGGTCGAGCGCGGCGGCGGCGGCGTGCTGGTCGGCACCGCCTCGCTCGCGGCGATCGAAGCGGCGCCGCGCGGCGAGCACTACGCGGCGACCAAGGGCGGCGTGATCTCCATGGTGCGCGCGATGGCGGTGGAGTTCGCCCGCTACGGCGTGCGCGCGCATTCGATCCTGCCCGGCTGGATCGAGACCAACATGACCGCCAACGCGGTCGCCAACCCGAAATTCCACGGCAACGTCATGCCGCGCATCCCGATGCGCCGCTGGGGCGAGGGCGACGATTTCGGCGGCATCGCGGTGTATCTGATGAGCTCGGCGTCGAAATACCACACCGGCGACACCTTCGTGATCGACGGCGGCTACTCGCTATACTGAACGCACGCCACAGGGGGGGAGACGATCATGGACACCGAGCAGGCCGTGGCCAGCCACTACACCCAGGGCGATTTCGAGGAGCGGCTGCTCGCCATGCTGGCCGAAGCGGGCAAGGACCGCGAGCACCTGACCGCCGACGACCTCACGCCGGTCGATAACTTCCACCTCGGCGGGGGCGAGGCGACGGCGGAACTGGCAAGCCAGATGCAGCTGCGTCCCGGAATGCGTCTCCTCGACGTCGGCAGCGGCATCGGCGGTCCGGCCCGCTACTTCGCGCGCGTCCATGACTGCACCGTGACCGGCATCGACCTGACCGACGAATTCGTCTCCGTCGCAAACCGGCTGAGCGCGCGCGTCGGCCTCGCGGATCGGGTCAATTTCCGTCAGGGCAGCGCGCTCGCCATGCCGTTCGAGCCGGGGTCGTTCGACGGCGCCACCATGCTGCATGTCGGGATGAACATTCCCGACAAGCCTGGGGTTTTTGCCGAGGTTCGTCGCGTGCTGAAGCCTGGGGCGCTGTTCGCCGTCTATGACATCATGCGGCTGGCCGAGGGCGACCTTGCCTTCCCGATGCCCTGGTCGTCGGTGCCCGAGACGAGCTTCGTGGCACCGGTCGCCACCTATCGCGACGGGCTGCGCGCCGCCGGGTTCGCCATCGTCGCCGAGCGGTCGCGCGGCCAGTTCGCGATCGACTATGTTCACGCGATGCGGGCACGCGCGGCGCAGGCGGGACCATCGCAGCCCAACCTGCGCAGCGTGATGGGCGCGGACGCGGCGCTCAAATCCGCGAACCTGTTGGGCTGCCTGGAGCGAGGCGTGGTCGCGCCCACCGAGATGATCGCCCGCGCCGGATGAGCCGCGAGCGCGTCGCCCGATCGAGAGGGACAGCACGATGACATTTCCGATCACCGAGCACGTCGTCAAGACCGCGCGTCACACGAGCTTCTATCTGGCGTGCGGCGCGGAGGACGCGCCGGCGATCATCTTCGTGCACGGTTGGCCGGAGCTGTCGGTGAGCTGGCGGCATCAGCTTCCGGTGCTCGCCGCACTCGGCTTCCGCGCGATCGCGCCCGACATGCGCGGCTACGGACGCTCCAGCGTCTATCATCGCCACGAGGACTACGCGCTCGAACACAGCGTGCGCGACATGATCGAGCTGCTCGACGCACTCGGCCGCGAGCGGGCGGTGTGGGTCGGGCACGATTGGGGCAGCCCGGTGGTATGGAGCCTCGCCAGCCACCACCCCGAACGCTGCCTCGGCGTGGCCAATCTCTGCGTGCCGTACATCGCGGCGGGCTTCGCGCCAGCCAGTTTCATTCCTCTTGTGGATCGTTCGATCTACCCGGAGGAGCAATATCCCGCCGGCCAGTGGGAATACATGCTGTTCTATGAGGAAAACTTCGCCAGCGCGTGCCGGGCGATGGAGGCCAACGTCCCGAACACCGTGAAGGCGCTGTTCCGCAAGGGCAGCCCGGCGGCGCAGGGCACGCCGTCGCGCACCGCCCTGGTGCGTCGCGACGGCGGCTGGTTCGGCGGCGCCGGTCAGGCACCCGATGTGCCGGTGGATACCGACGTGCTCTCCGAGGCGGATCTTTCCGCCTATGTCGCCGCGCTGCAGCGCAACGGCTTCTTCGGCCCCGATTCCTGGTACATGAACCACGCCCGCAACCTCGAGTACGCGAAGCGCGCCGCGAACGGCGGCAAGCTTGCCCTGCCGGTGCTGTTCCTGCACGGCGCCTACGACTACACCTGCGCAACCATCGACACGCGCCTCGCCGAGCCGATGCGACGGGACTGTGCCGATCTCACCGAGGCGGTGGTGCAGTCCGGGCATTGGATGGCCCAGGAGAAGCCCGTCGCGGTGAACGCGGCACTCGCGAAATGGCTCGCGTCGCGCGTGCCGGGGGCCTGGCCCGGCTGAACTACCACCCCTGCTCGCGCCGCGTTGCCGACACCGCCGCTGCCCGCCGCTTCTACGACGCGGCCCTCAAGCCGCCGGCTACGAATGCCTGAGCGCCGGCGGCCTCGGCGTGGAGTTTTTGGCACGTCGCACGGGTCGTCTGGGCTGAGAAAGGAGGGGTGCGCTTGCTGATCGTGTTCGGAGGACTGCCGGGAACCGGCAAGACCACGCTCGCGCGCCTCGTCGCTCGGGAACACCGGGCGGTCTATCTGCGGATCGACACAATCGAGCAGGCGCTCCGCTCATCGGGAGCACTCGCCGGTGACGTTGGGGGGCCCGGCTATCTCGTCGCCTATGCGCTCGCGGAGACGAACCTGCGGCTAGGACATGTCGTCGTCGCCAACTCCGTCAACCCGCTCGCGGTGACGCGCGAGGCGTGGCGGAGGGCGGCGGCCGACACCCAGTCCCGGATCGTCGAGATCGAGATGGTCTGCTCCGATCCCGCCGAGCATCGTCGCCGGGTGGAAACGCGGACGGTCGACGTGGCCGGACTGGTCCTGCCGACCTGGGAGGCCGTCCGGCAGCGCGAGTATGAACCCTGGGACCGCCCCCGGCTGGTGCTCGACACGGCCGGCCGCACGATTTCCGAGGTATTCGACGAACTGCGGTCCCGGCTCGACCGCGGCCCGTCCGATCGGTAGCCCTACCCCTTCGCCCGCATCAGCCGCGCCTTGTCGCGCTGCCAGTCGCGCGCGGCGATGGCGTGGCGTTTGTCCGCCTTCTGGCGGCCCTCGCCCAAGCCCAGCAGCACCTTGGCGCGGCCGCGATCGTTGAAGTGGATCTGCAGCGGCACCAGCGAGATGCCGGCGCGGGCGACGGCGCCGGCCAGCTCGCGGATCTGCTTGCGCTTGAGCAGGAGCTTGCGGGGCGCGCGCGGCTCGAAATGGCTCAGCACGCCGCCCTGGTATTCCGGGATGTAGGCGTTGAACAGCCACAGCTCGCCGTCGCGCTCGCCGGCCCAGGCATCGCCCAGGGTGGCGCGGCCGAGGCGCAGCGACTTCACCTCCGGGCCCTTCAGCACGAGCCCAGCCTCCACCGTCTGCTTGATCGTGTAGTCGAAGCGCGCCTTGCGGTTCTGCGCGGCGATGCCGTGCGAGATCAGGCCCTTCTTCGCTTTCTTTACCTCTGCCATGGCGCAGTCATGTGCGCGCGGCGGATCAGTTCAGCAAGCCCACCTCGGTCATCGCGGCGCGCACGCCCTGGCGCGTCTTGTCGCCGAGCGGGGCGAGCGGCAGGCGGCACTTCTCGTGGGTCTTGCCGAGCAGGCTGGCGGCGTACTTCACCGGGCCGGGATTGGTCTCGGCGAACAGCGCGTCGTGCAGCGGCAGCAACCGGTCCTGGATGGTGATGGCGTCGTTGACCCGGCCTTCCTGCCAGGCGATCTGCATGTCGCTGCAGAGGCGGGGTGCCACATTCGCCGTCACGCTGATGCAGCCGTCGCCGCCTGCGGCGAGGAAGGGAAGCGCTGTGTGGTCCTCGCCGGAAAGCTGGCAGAAGCCGGAGCCGCAGGCGCGGCGCGTGTGCATCGGGCGTTCCAGCTTCGCGGTCGCGTCCTTCACCCCGACGATGTTCGGGTGCTTCGCCAGCCGGGCCATCGTCTCGACGCTCATGTCGACCACGCTGCGTGACGGGATGTTGTAGATGAATAGGGGAAGATCCACCGCGTCGGCGATGGCGGTGAAGTGCAGGAACAAGCCTTCCTGGGTCGGCTTGTTGTAGTACGGCGTCACCACCAGGGTCGCGTCGGCGCCGGCCTGCTTGGCGTGGCGCGCGAGGTCGATCGCCTCCTCGGTGCTGTTCGAGCCGGCGCCGGCGATCACCGGCACGCGACCGCGCGCGACCTCGATGGCGATCTCCACCACCCGCTTGTGCTCGTCGTGGCTGAGGGTGGGAGACTCGCCGGTGGTGCCGACCGGGACCAGGCCGTGGGTTCCCTCGTTAATCTGCCAGTCGATGAACGCGGCATAGGCGCGCTCGTCGACCGAGCCGTCGGCGCGCATCGGCGTGATGGTCGCGACGAGCGATCCCTTGAACATGACGGCCTCCGTCCTCCGCAAATGCATTCGTAGCCGGAACTCGCGACGCTAGGCGCGTGGATACTGCGCCGCAAGGCCGGGCTGGGCTACAAGAAGGACATGCCGCGCCGGATTCGCTTCCTCCCGCCCATCGTCACGCTGCTTGCAATGGCCCCGCTGCTGCCGGCCTGCACCGAGGGGCCGCCTCGGGGGCCGATGGACGCCGTGCGAGCCGACCGCTGGGTGGACGCGCAGCAGGCGGCGGCAAACGCGGCCGATCCGGTGGCCGGCAAGCTCGTCACCTATTTCCGGCTGATTGCCCCGAACGGCGCGACCGCGCCCGAGATCGCCGCCTTCATCGCCGCCAATCCCGGATGGCCGAACCAGGCGCTGCTCGAGCGTCGCCGCCAGGACGCCCTGGCAAGCGAGCCCGACCAGGCCGCGGCACTGGCCCAGTGCGATCGCGGCCCGTTGCAGGCGAGCGGCGCCCTGCTCCGTTGCGCCGACGTCTATACCGCGGCGGGCCGTGCGGCGGACGCGGCGCGCGTGGTGCGGCTCGCGTGGACCGGCGGGATCACCGACCCCGGCGCGGAGACGGCGTTCCTGCTGCGATGGGGCGCGGTCGTCACGCCGCAGGACCAGTGGGACCGGTTCGAGACCCTGGTGTGGAACAACCGCGACGCGGCGGCGCGACAGGTAGCACGGCTCGATCCTGGACAGCGCCCCCTCGCGCAGGCCCGCTTGGCGCTGCGGCGTGACGATCCGACGGCGCAAGCCAAGCTCGCCGCCATACCCGCATCCGGCCAGAACGACCCAGGACTGATGCTGGACCGCGCGGCGTGGCTGCGCCGGATGGACCGGCTGGACGAGGCGCGGGATCTCTGGCTCGCCGGCGGGGAGCGGGCGCAGCGCGATGCGGCGCCGGGGCATCGCCTCGCCTATTGGGCGGAACGCAACCAGCTCGCCCGCAAGCTGCTCCGCGCGGGGGACGACAAGGGCGCCTACGCGGTGGTCGCCGCGCATGGCGAGATCGCGGGCGAGCCGCTGCTCGACGCCGAGTTCCTGGCGGGCTTCATCGCGCTGCGCCGGCTGCACGATCCCGCCGCGGCGACCACGCATTTCGCCGCACTCGCGGCGGCGTCGGGCTCGGCGATCACCCAGGGCCGCGCGCATTACTGGCTGGGCCGGGCAGCGGCGGAGGCGGGTCGCAGTCCCGATGCCGAATATGCCAAGGCCGCCGCTTGGCCGACCAGCTTCTACGGCCAGCTCGCCGCCCTGGCGCTGGACAAGGATCCGGCGGCGCTCGCCGGCCGCATCCGCGCCCTGCGCGATCCAGCCTGGACGCGCGACCAGGCGCTGGATTTCGCCGGCACCGAGTTGATCCGCGCCGCCAGCCTGCTCTCGGCCTGGGGCGATGGGCGGCGCGCGCACGCCTTCCTGCTGGACGCCGACGAGCACGCCCCCATGCCGGCGCAACGCTCGCTCGCCGCCAAGCTGGCACTCGGGCTCGACATGCCGGACATGGCCGTGGCGATCGCCCGGCGCATGGGGCGCGACGGGCTGATGCTGCCCGATTCCGGCTGGCCGGTGCCCGTGCAGACGCCGGAGGACGGGGCGCTCGACCCGGCCATCGTGCTGGCGCTGATCCGCCAGGAGAGCAGCTTCGACGCCCAGGCACTCAGCCCGTCGGGCGCGCGTGGCCTGATGCAGCTGATGCCCGCCACCGCGCAGCAGGTCGCCCGGCAGGTCAACCTGACGAGCTCGCTGGCCGCCCTCACCGACGATCCGCAGCACAACATGCGGCTCGGCGCCACCTATCTGCGAACCGTGCTGGACCGCTTCGGCAATTCCCTGCCGCTCGCCTTCGCCGCCTACAATGCCGGGCCGAACCGGGTGCAGGAATGGCTCGCGGCCAATGGTGATCCGCGCGGGGCGGGGATCGACATGCTGGACTGGATCGAGCTGATCCCGATCGGCGAGACGCGCAACTACGTGCAGCGCGTGCTGGAGAACGCGGTCGTCTACCGCGCCCGGCTGGGCAATCCCGCGCCGGTCCTGCTCGCCACCTGGTCGGAATAGGATGCGCCTCGCGCGGCTGATCGCGGGCTTGTTCGGCTGCGGTCGGATGCCGGTCTCGCCGGGCTCGGCCGGCTCGTTCGCCGCCCTGCTGATCGGTTATTTTCTTCTCCTGCTGCCGACCTATGCGCTCACGCTGGCCATCCTCGTCGTCACGCTCGGCGGGCTCTGGGCGATCCGGGCGGCGCGCGTCGAGGGCGATCCGGGATGGGTAGTGATCGACGAGGTCGCCGGCCAGTGGATCGCGCTGCTCGGCCTGAGCCCCGCCAGCACCGGCCGACCGAGCATCCCCGGAATGATCGCGGCCTTCCTGGTATTCCGCATCCTCGACATCGCCAAGCCCGGCCCGGTGGGCTGGGCCGACCGGCAGAAGGGGGCCGCGGGCATCATGGCGGACGACCTGATCGCCGGCGCGATCGCCGCCGGCATCATCTGGGCCGCCCAGTCGCGCTGGCCCACCCTGTTCGGCTGACCCGCAGCGGCAGCCCCCGATATGCCATTTGCGTCAGCCCCGGACCACGCATCGCTGACTTTCGCGCAGCGGCGGACGGCAGGCCGGGTGCTGCGGCAGTCGGTGCGCCGCCGGACGCACGCCGCCTGGGCACCGCCGGCCGGCCGGGCGGACCCCGTCCAGTCGCTGATCGAGAGCGGCCGGCACCGCATCCAGCGGCTGCTGCCGATCCGCTATGCCAGGATGAACGCCAACGCCTTCGCCTTCCTGCGCGGCGCGGCAGCGATCATGGCCGCCGATCTCGCCGCGACCCCTGCCAGCGGCCTCGTCGTGCAGGCCGGCGGGGACTGCCATCTGGCGAATTTCGGCACCTACGCCTCGCCGGAGGGGACGCCGGTGTTCGACCTCAACGATTTCGACGAGACCCTGGCGGCGCCGTTCGAGTGGGACGTCAAGCGGCTGGCCGCGAGCTTCGTCGTCGCCGCCCGCAGCCGTCGCATGAACGACCGGCGCGCCCGCGGTCTCGCGTTGGCGGCCTGCCGCGCCTATCGCGAGCGCATGGCGGTCCTCGCCCGGATGGGTCCGCTCCAGGTCTGGCGCGCCCGGATCGACCTGGCCGGCGCACTGGGCGCGATCAACGATGCGCGGCTGCGCGAGCGTGAGACCGCACGCCTGCGGAGTCTGGCGGACGCGCATCGCGCCGGCTACCCGCAACTGCTGGAGCGCAACGGCGGCGGGGGGCGGATCAAGGTGGCGCTTCCCTACACGGTCCCGCTGGTCGGGCAGGCGGACGAGACGCTGGAGCACGCCGCGCGCGCGGCGTTCCACTCCTACCGCGCGTCGCTGCGCGAGGATCAGCGCCTGCTGATGGATCGTTACCGGCTTAGCGATCTCGCGTTCAAGGTGGTTGGCGTCGGCAGCGTGGGCACGTTCTGCGCCATCGGCCTGTTCACCACCGCCGACGGCGACACGCTCCTGCTGCAACTGAAGGAGGCGCAGATTTCGGTGCTCGCACCCCATGCCGGGCCGAGCCCCTATGCGAACCAGGGCCGTCGCGTGGTGACGGGCCAGCGCATCATGCAGGCGGTGAGCGACCCCTTCCTCGGCTGGACCGACGACCACGGCGACGATCGGCCCTGCTACGTGCGCCAGCTCAAGGACAGCCGCATGGCGATGCTCGGCAGGACGCTGGCCGATGCCGCGCTGGACACCCACGCCCTGCTCTGCGGCTCGGCCCTCGCCAACGCCCACGCGCGCTCGCAAGACGCCGCCCGGCTGTCCGGCTATATGGGCGGCAGCGGCGCGTTCGACGCCGCCATCGCGGAGTTCGCCATGTCCTATGCCGACCAGACCGAGCGCGACTACCGGCTGTTCCAGGAGGCCATCAAGTCCGGCCTGATCGACGCGGCCGCGCCATGATCACGCCCGAATTGCTGCACGAGGCCGAGGCGCTGCTGGCCGCCTGCCGCGCCGCGGGCATGACGCTCGCCACCGCCGAGAGCTGCACGGGCGGCCTGATCGCCGCGGCCTTGACGGCGATCGCCGGCTCGTCGGACGTGGTGGATCGCGGCTTCGTCACCTACTCGAACGAAGCCAAGGCCGAGATGCTGGGCGTCCCGGCCGACCTCATCGCCTCGGCCGGCGCGGTGAGCGAGCCGGTCGCGGCGGCGATGGCGGCCGGCGCGATCGGGCATTCGCGTGCCACCATCGCGGTCTCCGTCACCGGCGTCGCCGGGCCTGGCGGCGGCAGCCCCGAGAAGCCGGTGGGCCTGGTCTGTTTCGGGCTCGCGCGGCGCGGCGCCGCGACCCGGACCGAGCAGCGGATCTTCCCCGGCGACCGGGCGGCGATCCGGCTGGCGACCGTCGCGCGGGCGTTCGAGCTGATCCGCGCCACGCTCTGACGGGCGCGGGTTGCGGTCGCCGCCGCCGGCTGGCAGGAACCGGCCGATGGCCCGCCTGACCGCCTTCGCCGACCGAATGGCGACACCCTGCCCCGGATCGCCGCCGGGTCGGTCCTGGCAATTCCGCTGTTCCTGATGCACGGGCACGGCGTTGTGGAGGTGCTCATAGCCGTCGTGGATGTCTGCTTTGTCGCCCGGTGCGCGCGCACCGGCGATTGGCGCTGGCTGCGGACCGGTTGGATGCCGCTGGCGCTCGCCTGGTGGGGTTGGGTGCTCGTCTGCTCGCTCGCGAACCGCGACGGCATCGTCCAGGCCGCGCTGCAGTTCCGTCTGCCGCTGTTCATCGCCGCACTCGAATTCTTTGCCCTGCGCGATGGCATGATCCGGCGCTGGCTCGGGCGCGTGATCGGAGCCTGCGCGATCTGGATCACGGCGCAGTCGCTGCTGCAGCTCGCCACCGGGCACAATTTGTTCGGCGACGGCCGGGGAGCGGCGGGCGAGCTCACCGGCCCGTTCCGCAAGGCCCGCGCCGGGCCGCCGCTGTCGCGCATCGTCTTGCCGGTCTTGATCCCCCCCGTCGCCGCCCTGCTCGCCCAGCCGCCGCGCGCTCCGCACCGCGGGCGCCTACGCGCTGCTGCTCGCCGGGCTCTGCATGATGGTGCTGATCAACCAGCGGATGCCCGCGCTGCTGACCGCGTTCGGGATGGTGGTCTCCGCCCTGCTCCTGCCCCGGCTGCGTCCCGTGGTGCTGGCCGCGATCGTGGCGGGCAGCGCCCTCGTCGCCGCCTCGGCGGTGGTGTCGCCGCCGACCTATCAACGGCTCGTGGTGCAGTTCTCGCACCAGATGGAGGGCTTCGCCTCCAGCCACTATGGCCTGACCTACACCCGTGCCGCCGAGATCGGCCGGCAGCATCCCTGGATCGGGCTTGGCTTCGACGGGTTCCGGCACGGCTGCCCCGAGGAGCGCTACTTCCGCCCATCCTTCGACGGCGCCGAGCGGCTGGGCGGCGGCAGCGAGATCTGCACCCAGCACCCGCATAATTTCTACATGGAGGCGCTCGACAGCGGCGGCGTCCCAGGCTTGCTGCTGTTCGCCGCACTCGCGCTCGCGTGGCTGATGGCGGTCGGCGCGGGACTGTGGCGCGATCCCCAACCGCTGCGGGTCGGGCTGTTCGCCTCGGTGCTGATCCAGGTCTGGCCGATCGCCTCGACCGGCGCCTTCAGCTCGATGCCGATGGGCGGCTGGTTCTTCCTGCTGCTCGGCTGGGCGCTGGCGGAAACGAGGCACCGGCCCGCCCTCGCGGCAGGCCACGGGACCGAGGCAGCAACCCCGGCCCCTTGATGTTGCCTACGATGCCGAGGCGTGATGCGTCGGCGCGTGGTGCGCGCGGTGCTGCGTGTTGTAGGCGTGGATCTCCTCGATCGTGACGTAGCCCTTCTTGTCCTTGTCGATGGCGCCGAAATGCTTCGCGACGCCGGGCAGTCCAGCCTTGGCCTGGTCGAGCGTCAGGTGGCCGTCATGGCTGGTGTTCGCCTGGTCGAATCGCTGCTGCATGGTCATGCGCTTTGCGTGCGCCCGATGCATGGGGGCCGTGGTCGACGGCGCCGCGGCGGAGGTCGAGGGCGCCGGCATCGTCGGCGCGACGGTGGACGGCTGCGAGGCAGCCGGCGCGGGCGTGGTCGACGGCGTTGTGGACGGCGTTTGCGCCTGGGCCTGGAAGGCCACCAGCGCGAGTGCGGCGAGCGGAAGTGTAAAACGCATGATCCCGATTCCCTGTTGTGGGCGCCGCACCTTAGAATGCGAGTGCAACCGGGCCGCATGTCATATTTGTCATCGTAGCTAAGCGGCCAGCGCCTGTCGCACGATTGCCACAGCCTCCTCGACGCCGGCGCGGTCCACATCGAGATGCGTGCAGGCGCGCGCCCGGAATTCTGCTGGTGACGGAGATCGCCAGACCCTGCCGGCGCACCCGCCCAGCGAGCTCGTCCGCCGTGATCCCGGCGCCGGTCGTGTCGAAGAACACCAGATTGGTTTCCGGCTCGTCCACCACGATCCCTTCGATCTGCGCCAGCCCGCGCGCCAGCAGCCGGGCGTTCTCGTGGTCCTCGGCGAGGCGGTCGATATTGTGATCGAGCGCATGAAGGCACGCCGCGGCGCACAAGCCACGCCTGCCGCATCGAGCCCCCCAACCGCTGCTTCCACCGCCACGCCGCGTCGATGAACGCTTCCGAGCCGCACAGCACGGCACCGAGCGGCGCGCCGAGGCCCTTGGTGAAGTCGAGCCACGCGCTGTCCATCCCCGCGACCATGTCGCTGGCCGGGACGCCGGCGGCGATCACGGCGTTCATCAGCCGCGCGCCGTCCATGTGCGTCGCCATCCCCTGCCCGTGCGCCGCCTCCGCCACCGCGTTCAGTTTTTCCAATGGCCAGACCGAGCCGCTGCCCTGATTTGACGTCTGCTCGACCTCAACCAGGGTCTGCGCCGGCGCGTAGCGATTTCGCCCACGGAAGGCCGCGCGCAGCGTGTCGGCGTCGAACTGGCCGCGCTCGCCGCGCAATCCCGTGACCATCACGCCGGTCAGCGCCGCGCCGCCGCCGCCTTCGCTGGTGATGATGTGCGCTCGCTCATGCGCCAGCACCTCGTCGCCCGCGCGGCAATGCGTGAGGATGGCGACCTGGTTGCACATGGTCCCGCTGGGCAGGAACATCGCCGCCTGCTTGCCGAGCAGCTCCGCCATCCTGTCGCACAGCGCATGGACGGTCGGATCGGTGCCGTACTGCTCGTCGCCGACCTCGGCGCGCATCATCGCCTCCTTCATGGCGGCGGAGGGCTTGGTTTGCGTGTCGGAGTAGAGGTTGACCCGCACCGGCGGCAGCGAGGGGTCGGGACGCGGCGGAGCGAACATCGGCGGTTCTCCAGTCATGGTCGGCTCGTCACACGGGATTTTCATCGGGCAGTCGCCCTGGGCTCGATGGTGATCTGGTGCGAGCGGCACAGGTCGATGCCGCTGTAGCGCGTCTCCTCCTGTTCGCCGAGGAAGACCGCTTCCAGCGAAAAGTCGCACCGACCCGCGCGCGGAAGCAACACGCCGATGTCGAGCCCGTCGGGCAGCACGTGCGGACCCAGCCGGTCGCTGCCCTTCCCCGCCTCGTCGGCGAACAGATAGAGCCGCGCGATGGTGCGCCCCGAGCGGTTGCGGATCAGCACGAGACCGGGCGGGATCGTCCCCGCCAAATCGTCGCTCGTCGTCCAGCCGGGCCGGATGCCGATGAACGGGTTGCGGCACAGATCGAGCCCGTGGCGCTCCTCCGCTCCCTCGTTGTCGAACACCACCCGCAGATCCGCCCGGCAAGCGCCGCCATAGCCGAGCCAAATGTCGTCGCCGACAGGCACCTCGCGCCCGTCCAGGCGCTCCAGGCCCCAATCCTCCGCGCTGGACGGAGAGACGTAGATCTCGCGGATCGCGCGCGGCGACCAGTTGGCGATGGTGATGCCTGGCGCCGGCGCGCGGCCCCGGTTCGGGGCGGCAATCGCCGGCGCGGCGGAGGCGAGGGAGAGGCAGAGGAGCACCCAGACGGTCGGGATGGCCGCGTGGCGCATCGCCCGGCCGGTCAGCCTTCCGCGGGCGCCGGCGGCCGGCGGACCGCGAGGGTGGCCGGCGGCGGCCCGTATTTCTCCCGCGCGCGCTTGAGGAAGGCGTTCACCATGCGGCGCACCGCCTCGTTGAACACCACGCCGATCGCCGCTTGCAGGATGCGGCTGCGGAACTCGAAATCGACGAAGAAATGCACCCGGCAGCCGTGCGGATCGGGCTCGAACTCCCACTGGTTGTTCAGATAGCGGAACGGGCCGTTCTCGTAGCGCACCTGGATGCGCGAGGGCCGGTCCAGCGTCACCCGGCTGGTGAAGCTTTCGCGGAACGGTCCGAAGCCGATCGTCAGGTCGGCGACCAGTTCTTTCTCGGTCCGGGTCCGCACCCGAGCGGCCACGCACCAGGGCAGGAACTCGGGATAGCGGTCGACGTCGGCAACCAGGTCGAACAGCTGCTCGGGGCGGTAGGGAACGAGCTTGCGCTCGGCGTGGGTGGGCATCTCAGGATGGCGCGAGCCGGGCCTGACGCGCGGCGCGGAGCTCGGCGAAATCGGCGTCCGCGTGGTATGAGCTGCGGGTCAGCGGCGTGGCCGAGACCATCAGGAACCCCTTGGCGCGCGCCAGCGAGGCGTAGTCGGCGAACTCCTCCGGCGTGACGAACCGGTCCACGGCGGCGTGCTTCACGGTGGGCTGGAGGTACTGGCCGAGCGTGAGGAAGTCCACATCGGCGATCCGCAGATCGTCCATCACCTGCATGACCTCGCCGCGCTGCTCGCCGAGGCCGACCATCATGCCGGATTTGGTGAAGATCGTCGGCGCCAGCCGCTTCACCTGATCGAGCAGCCGCAGCGACTGGAAGTAGCGCGCGCCGGGCCGGATGGTCGGATAGAGCCGCGGCACGGTTTCGAGATTGTGGTTGAACACGTCCGGCCGCGCCGCGGCGATGGTCTCGGCGCCGCCCGGCTTGCGCAGGAAGTCGGGGGTCAGCACCTCGATCGTGGTCGCCGGGGCGGCCGCGCGCAGGGCGCGATGACGGCGGCGAAATGCGCCGCCCCGCCATCCGGCAGATCGTCGCGATCGACCGAGGTGATGACGACGTGCTTGAGCCCGAGCTTCGCGACCGCGTCCGCCACGCGGTTGGGCTCGTCGGCGTCGAGCGCCCCCGGCTGGCCGGTGCGGACGTTGCAGAAGCTGCAGGCGCGGGTGCAGGTGTCGCCCATGATCATCATGGTGGCGTGACGCTGCGACCAGCACTCGCCGATATTCGGGCAGGCGGCCTCCTCGCAGACCGTGACGAGACGGTTCTCGCGCATCAGGGCGCGGGTCTCGTGATACACCGGATGGGTCGGCGCCTTGACGCGGATCCAGGCGGGCTTGCGCTGGATCGGGTTGTCCGGTCGGTGCGCCTTCTCTGGGTGCCGCAGCACCTGCGCACCCCCGCCGCGATGGTCGATCAGCACGCGAGTTGACATGAATCTCTCAATCCGACGAGGTTTCCCACCGCGTGCGATAGAAGTGGCGGGCATGGGGGCGAGCGTCAACCCGCTGTGACGTGCCGAGCCCCCTCACCCAACCCTCTCCCCTTGCGCGAGAGGGCCGGAGTGACGGCTCGCACCATTCAGAAATGGATCGCCCGCCCATACGCGGCCAGCACCGCCTCGTGCATCGTCTCGCTGATCGTGGGGTGCGGGAAGACGGTGTTCATCAGCTCGGCCTCGGTGCTCTCCAGGGTGCGGGCGATGGTGTAGCCCTGGATCATCTCGGTGACTTCCGCGCCGACCATGTGGGCGCCCAGAAGCTCGCCCGTCTTGGCGTCGAACACCGTCTTGACCATGCCCTCCGGCTCGCCCATCGCGATCGCCTTGCCGTTGCCGATGAAGGGGAAGCGACCGACCTTGACGTCGTGGCCGGCGGCCTTGGCCGCGCGCCTCGGTCAGCCCGACCGAGGCGACCTGCGGCCGGCAATAGGTGCAGCCGGGAATGTTGGACACATCGAGCGGGTGGACGTCGTTCAGCCCGGCGATCTTCTCGACGCAGATCACGCCCTCATGGCTCGCCTTGTGGGCGAGCCAGGGCGGGCCGGCGAGGTCGCCGATCGCGTAGACGCCCGCCTCGCCGGTGCGGCCGTAGCCGTCCACCACGACATGCGTGCGCTCCACCTTCACGCCGGTGCCTTCCAGCCCGATGTTCTCCACGTTGCCGACGATGCCGACCGCCGAGATCACCCGGTCCACGGTGATCTCCTGGCTCTTGCCGCCGGCCTCGATGGTGACGGTGACGCTGTCGGCGTTCTTCTTCGCGCCCTTCACCAGCGCGCCGGTGAGGATCTTCATGCCCTGCTTCTCGAACGCCTTGCGGGCGAAGGCGCCGATCTCCTCGTCCTCGACCGGCAGGATGCGGTCGAGCACCTCCACCACCGTCACCTCGGCGCCCATGTTGAGGTAGAAGCTGGCGAACTCGATGCCGATGGCGCCCGAGCCCGACCACCAGCAGCGATTTCGGCATCGCCGGCGGCACCATCGCCTCCTTGTAGCTCCAGATCAGCTTGCCATCGGCTTCGAGGCCGGGGAGCTGGCGCGCGCGGGCGCCGGTCGCGAGGATGATGTGCGGCGACTTGAGGGTGGCGACCGGCTTGCCGTCCTTCTCCACCGCGAGCGTGTTCTTCGCCGGCGAGCTTGCCCTGGCCGTCGATCACCGTGACCTTGTTCTTGCGCAGCAGATGCCCGACGCCGGACGAGAGCTGCTTGGCGACCGCGCGGGACCGCTTCACCACGCTTGGCGAGATCGAAGCGCGGGTTGTCGGCGGCGAAGCCGTAATCCTCCAGCGTGTGCAGCAGGTGATTGATCTCGGAGGTGCGCAGCAGCGCCTTGGTCGGGATGCAGCCCCAGTTGAGGCAGATGCCGCCAAGATGCTCGCGCTCGACCAGCGCGGTCTTCATCCCGAGCTGCGCCGCCCGGATCGCGGCGACATAGCCGCCCGGACCGCCGCCGAGCACGAGCAGGTCGAAATCTTGATCGGGCATACGAGACTCATTCCTTCGCGAGTGCCGCGAGCGCGTCGCCGGTCAGCTCTCTCGCCAGCCAGGCGACACGTGGCGCCCTTGCGCCAAGTCGATCGTAAAAGCGCAAGGCTGGCTCGTTCCAGTCAAGCACGTGCCAGTCCATCCGCGCGCAGTCCTGCGCCAACGCCTCGCGCGCCATGTGGCGGAACAGCGCGTAGCCGATGCCGCCGCCGCGCTCCGCTTCGGCGACGAAGACGTCCTCGACGAACAGCACGCGCCGACAGCGGAACGTATGAAACGAGAACGTCCAGATCGCGAACCCGACCGCGTGGCCGCCGCCTTCGGCGATGACGGCGTGGATCCGCGGCGGGTCAGCGAACAGTGCCGTCGCGAGGGCGCCTTCGGTCGCGGTGAAATTATCGAGCAGACGCTCGTACTCCGCCATGTCGCGAAGCAGCGCGCGCAACACCTTCATGTCCGGGCGCCGGACGGCGCGGATGGCGCAGGGCTCGCTCACAGCATCAAGCTCAGCGGATCCTCGACCACCACCTTGAACGCGGCGAGCCATTCGGCGCCGAGCGCGCCGTCGACGACGCGGTGATCGACGCTCAGCGTGCAGGTCATCATCGTGGCGATCGCGAGCTGGTCGTCCTTCACCACCGGGCGCTTCTGCGCCGCGGCGACGGCGAGGATCGCGGCCTGCGGCGGGTTGATGATGGCGGCGAACTCCGAGACGCCGTACATGCCCATGTTGGAGATGGAGAAGCCGCCGCCCTGGAATTCCTCGAGCTTCAGCTTGCCGGTGCGCGCGCGCTCGATCAGGCCCTTCATCTCGTTGCTGATCGCCGCCAGCCCCTTCTGGTCGGCGCGGCGGATGATCGGCGTGATGAGCCCGTCGGGGATCGAAACCGCGACGCTGATATCGACGTCGTCGTACAGCACGATCGCGTCGTCGGTCCAGGAGGCGTTGACCTTGGGAACGCGTCGCAGGGTAAGCGCCGCCGCCTTGATGAGCAGGTCGTTCACCGACAGCCGGAACGCGCCCGGCCCGTCTTTCGCGGACTTGGCGTTGAGATCGCTCGCGCAGCTTCAGCAGCGCATCCAGTTCGATGTCGATCGAGACGTAGAAATGCGGGATCGTCTGCTTGGCCTCGGCCAGCCGGCGGGCGATCACCTTGCGCATCGAGCTGTTCGGGAGAAGCTGGTGCGGCGCGGTGATCGGTGCCGCGGGACGCACCGCTGGGGCGGCGGGCGCCGGCGCGGCGGGCTCGGCCCGTGCAGTGGGCGCGCCCCTGTGCGCCGCCTCGATGTCCGCCTTCACGATCCGCCCGTTCGGGCCGCTGCCCTTCAGCGCACCGAGGTCGATCCCGGCCTGCTTGGCCATCCGGCGCGCGAGCGGAGAAGCAAAAATACGTTCCTCTCCCGCCGCGTGACCGTTGCCGGAGGAGCGCGGTGCGGGCGCGGGCGCCGGGGCTTGCGCCGGTGCGGGTGCCGCGGACGGTGCCGGCACCGGCGACGGGGTTTCGGCTTTCACGTTCGCGGGCGGTGGCGCGCTCGGCGCCGGGCGCGGACGGCACCGCCTCGCCCTCATCGACCAGAATGGCGATCGGCGCGTTGACCTTCACGCCCTCGGTGCCGTCGTCGACCAGGATCTTGCCGAGCACGCCCTCGTCGACCGCCTCGACCTCCATCGTCGCCTTGTCGGTCTCGATCTCGGCGATCACGTCGCCGGCCTTGATCGTCTCGCCTTCCTTCTTCAGCCAGCGCGCCAGCGTGCCCTCGGTCATGGTCGGGCTCAGCGCCGGCATCAGGATGTTCGTCGCCATGCTCGCGGCCCCCTCAGACGATCTTGCGCACCGCGTCCACCACCCATCCGGGCTGCGGCAGCGCGAGCTTTTCCAGATTGGCGGCGTAGGGCAGCGGCACGTCCACGCCATGCACCCGCACCGGCGGCGCGTCGAGCCAGTCGAAGCAGTGTTCGACCACCTGCATCGCGACCTCCGCGCCGATGCCGGCGAACGGCCAGCCTTCCTCGACCGAGACGAGCGGTTGGTCTTTTTCACGCTCTCGACGATCGTGGCGGTGTCGAGCGGGCGCAGCGAGCGCAGGTTGATGACCTCGGCGCTGATCCCCTGCTCGGCCAGCGCCTCGGCCGCCTTCATCGCCACGCCGACCATGATGCTGAACGCGACGATGGTGACGTGCTCGCCCGCGCGCTCGACCTTGGCCCGGCCGATCGGCACGATGAATTCCTCGTCGGTCGGGCACTCGAAGTGCTGGCCGTAGAGGATCTCGTTCTCCAGCACGATCACCGGGTTGGGATCGCGGATCGCCGAGCGCAGCAATCCCTTCGCGTCCGCCGCCGACCAGGGTGCGACCACCTTCAGCCCCGGGCACATGCGCATACCACGACGCGTAGCACTGGCTGTGCTGCGCGGCGACGCGCGAGGCGGCGCCGTTCGGGCCGCGGAACACGATCGGGCAGCCCATCTGGCCGCCCGACATGTAGAGCGTCTTGGCCGCGGAATTGATGATCTGGTCGATCGCCTGCATGGAGAAGTTGAAGGTCATGAACTCGACGATCGGCCGCAGCCCGTTCAGCGCCGCACCCACCGCCATGCCGGTGAAGCCGTGCTCGGTGATCGGCGTGTCGATGACCCGCCGCGCGCCGAACTCCTCGAGCAGGCCCTGGCTGATCTTGTAGGCGCCCTGGTACTGCGCGACCTCCTCGCCCATCAGGAACACGTCCTCGTCCCGCCGCATCTCCAGCGCCATCGCGTCGCGCAGCGCCTCGCGCACGGTGATCGACTTGGTCGGCCCCCAATCCTTCTCCGGCGCGGCCGCGCGCCTGTGCCGCGGGAGCGCGGCGCTCGGCCGCCTCGTTGGCGATCGCCGTCTGGTCCTCCGCCTCGGCCGCGACCTTGGGCGGCGCCGGCGCCTCCTGGCGCGGCGGCGGCGACGTCGCTGACGTCCTCGCCGTTCGCCGGCGAGCACCGCGATCGGCGTGTTGACGGCGCACGCCCTCGGTGCCCTCGTCGATCAGGATGCGGCGCGAGCTTGCCCTCGTCGACCGCCTCGACCTCCATCGTCGCCTTGTCGGTCTCGATCTCGGCGATCACGTCGCCGGCGCGCACGTCGTCGCCCACCTGCTTGAGCCAGCGGGCGAGCTTGCCCTCCGTCATGGTGGGCGACAGGGCCGGCATCAGGATCTGGGTGGACATCGCGCTCAGGCCTCCAGCAGCACGTCGGTCCAGAGCTCCGACGGGCTCGGGCTCCGGGCTCGACTGCGCGAAATCCGCGGCCTCCTGCACGACGCGCTTCACCTCGTCGTCCACCGCCTTCAGCGCCGCCTCGTCCATGCCGAGCTCGGCCAGCCGGTGCCGCGCGCTCTCGATGCAGTCGCGCTCGGTGCGCATCTTCTGCACCTCCTCGCGCGTGCGGTACTTCGCCGGGTCGGACATCGAATGGCCGCGATAGCGGTAGGTCTTCACCTCCAGCAGATACGGCCCCTTGCCGGCGCGGCAATGCGCCACGGCCGCGTCCGCCGCCTCCTTCACCGCGATCACGTCCATCCCGTCCGCCTGCTGGCCGGGGATCCCCCAGGCCGCGCCGTTCTTCGACAGATCCTGCGAGGCAGAGGCGCGATCGACGCTGGTGCCCATGCCGTATTTGTTGTTCTCGATGACGTAGACCACCGGCAGCTTCATCAGCGCGGCGAGATTGAAGCTCTCGAACACCTGGCCCTGGCTGGAGGCGCCCTCGCCGAAATACGTGACGCAGACCCGGTCGGTGTCGCGGTACCAGTTGGCGAAGCCGAGGCCGGTGCCGAGGCTGACCTGCGCGCCGACGATGCCGTGGCCGCCGTAGAAGTTCTTCTCCTTGCTGAACATGTGCATGGAGCCGCCCTTGCCGCGCGAATAGCCCGTCGCGCGCCCGGTCAGTTCCGCCATCACCCCGCGCGCCTCCATGCCGGTCGCCAGCATGTGGCCGTGGTCGCGATAGGAGGTGATGACCTCGTCGCCCTCGGACAGCGCCATCTGCACGCCGACCACGACCGCCTCCTGGCCGATATAGAGGTGGCAGAAGCCGCCGATCAGCCCCATGCCGTAGAGCTGGCCCGGCCTTCTCCTCGAAGCGCCGGATCAGCAGCATGTCGTGATAGGCCGCGAAGCAGCTGCTCCTGGCTCGCGGACGGCTCGCTTCGTCGAGGACCGCGCCCGGCTTGCGCCGCTTCCTGGTTTCCGCCGCCTGCGCCATGTTGCCCCCGCGATCGCCCGCCCGGACATCACCGCCCGAACATCGCAGAATTAGCTTCGCTGCCGAGGCACGGCAAGAAACCGCGGAGAAATCCTCGTTGTTGCAATGCGATAGGCTTGCTTAACCGGATTCCGGTTAACCGCTTGGGATGGGCAGCGGCGTGGCACGGCTGAACTGGCGACGTTGCGCGGTCGCCCGGTCGTTCAGTTCGTTTGTGTCCCGGCAGGGCTACTTTCGCAGCTGACGTTGCCGCTAGGCCTCTCAGAACAGCCGTCCTTGGGGCCGTAGGGAACGATGATGTCCGTCGGGTCGGCGATGTTCAGCATCGCCCGCGCCCGCTCATCGAGCGTGTCGCGGTCGATGTGCTGGTTGCGCAGGCCGGCCACCCGGTGCTCCCAGGCGTCGCGCTCCTTCGCGCGGACAAGGTCGGCCTGCGCCTGATGCAGCAGATCCTGCCGCTGCGCGTAGGCCTCGAGGCCGCGGTCGCCCTGGGTGACGTTCCAGACGAAATAGCCGACCAGCGCCAGGAACACGAGGGCGCGATCAGCCCTTGGCCTTGCGCTTCACCGTTCGCCCGAACGCCATGCAACCTCCCGAATCACGCCCGCGCGATCCTACACGATGCTCGCCCAGGCGTGAACGAATTGCCGCGAAGATGTCCGCTTCCGGCCACGTTTCATGGGTTTCTTCCCCATGACGGCAGACGGAACCGCCGTGAAGGAGACGCGACATGAAGGCACGATCCATCCTGCTGGCCGCCGCCGGCGCCTTGGCGATGACGAGCCTCGCCGCCCCGTGCTGGCCCAGCCCGATGACCGTGACGACTGGCATGGCCATCATGAGGATCACTGGCGCGGCCACGAGTCGCGGGAGCATCACGAAGGCTATGCGCCCGGCTACTACGCGCCGCGCGGCCTATTACGCGCCGCCGCCGCCGGTCGTGTACGCGCCGCCACAGGCCTACTACGCGCCGCCGCCGCCGGTGGTCTACGGCAGCCCCGGCGTCACCTTCGGCATCACCATTCCGTAGGCGAACTACCGGCGCAGGATGGTCCGGCCGGCGTAGCGCGCGGCCGGGCCGAGCGCCGCCTCGATGCGGATCGAGCTGGTTGTATTTCGCCGTGCGGTCGCTGCGCGCCAGGCTGCCGGTCTTGATCTGGCCGCAATTGGTGGCGACCGCGAGGTCGGCGATGGTGGCGTCCTCGGTCTCGCCGGAGCGGTGGCTCATCACCGCGCGGAAGCCGGCGCGGTGCGCCAGCTCGACCGTCTCCAGCGTCTCGGTCAGCGTGCCGATCTGGTTGACCTTGACCAGGATCGCGTTGGCGGTGCCGCTCTCGATGCCGCGCCGCAGCCGCTCCGGGTTGGTGACGAACAGATCGTCGCCGACCAGCTGCACCTTGGCGCCCAGCGCGTCGGTCGAGCAGCTTCCAGCCGTCCCAGTCGTCCTCGGCGCAGCCATCCTCGATCGAGACGATCGGATAGCGGCCGACCAGCTCCTCGAGGTAGTCGCACCATGCCGCGCGGCATCGAGGCTGCTTGCCCTCGCCCTCAAGCTCGTAGCTTGCCGTCCTGGAAGAACTCGGTGGCGGCGCAGTCGAGCGCGAAGGCCACGTCCTCGCCGGGCCGGTAGCCGGCCGTCTCGCAGGCGCGCGCGATGAAGGCCGAGCGCCTCGTCGGCGGATTTCAGGTTCGGCGCGAAGCCGCCCTCGTCGCCGACATTGGTGTTGTGGCCGGCGTCGTGCAGCGCCCTTCTTCAGCGCGGCGAAGATCTCCGCGCCCATCCGCACCGCGTCGGCCATCGTGCCGGCGGCGACCGGCTGGATCATGAATTCCTGGATGTCGATCGGATTGTCGGCGTGCCGGCCGCCGTTGACGATGTTCATCATCGGCACCGGCAGGGTGCGCGCGATAGACGCCGCCGACATAGCGATAGAGCGGCACGCCGAGCTCCGCCGCCGCCGCCTTGGCCACCGCGAGCGACACGCCGAGGATCGCGTTGGCGCCGAGCCGCGACTTGTTCGGCGTGCCGTCGAGGTCGATCAGGATGTCGTCGATCTTGACCTGCTCGGTCGGGTCCATGCCGCCGATCGCGTCGAAGATCTCGCCCTCGACGTTGCGCGATCGCCTGCAGCACGCCCTTGCCGCCGTAGCGGGACTTGTCGCCGTCGCGCAGCTCGACCGCCTCATGCGCGCCGGTCGAGGCGCCGGACGGCACCGCGGCGCGGCCGGTCGCGCCGCTGTCCAGCACCACGTCGACCTCGATGGTCGGGATTGCCCCGGCTGTCGAGGATTTCGCGGGCGACGATGTCGGCGATGGCGCTCATGTTCGGTGTCCGTGTCGGTTGCTTGCTGGGCACCTTCTACCCCTCACCCAGCCCTCTCCCAAGGGCAGTGGGCTGTCGAATCGTCCCCCTCCAGCTTTGGCGCGAGGCAGCCCCGGGGTGAGGGGACGCCGCTACAGCCGCCCGATCGCGGCCAGCACGGCGTCGGGCTGCTCGAGCGTCACCATGTGGCCGGCATCGGGCACGCTGACCAGCTCGGCGCCGCCGATCGCCGCCTTCCAGGCCTGGGCGTAGGGCGCGGGGAACACCCGGTCGGACTCGCCCCAGACCAGCACCGTCCGCGCCTTCACCCGATAGAGCCGCTCCTGCGAGCCCGCGCTCGGGGATCGGGAACAGCAGCTTGCCGGCCATGCCGAGCTGGCGGGCGTTGCGTCACCAGGAAGGTCTGCAGGAACTTCGGATCGTTGATGTCGACGCCCGCGGTCATCAGCGCCGCGCCCGCTCCGGGTCGTGGAACAGCGTCGGCGGGAATCTCGAACGGCAGCAGGGAGAACATGTCGGGCGACCGGATGGTCGTCGAGCCACAGCCCGGCCGGCGCGATCAGGCAGAGCGCGATCGACGTCGTTCGGGCACGACCGCCGCCATCTCGGCGGCGATCATGCCGCCCATCGAGTGGCCGACCAGGATCGGGTCCTTCAGCCCGAGCGCCTCGACCACGTCCAAGGTGTGCAGGGTGAAGTCCAGCATGTCGCGGATCGTCGCCGCACTCCGCGTCTCGCCGTAGCCCGGCAGCAGCGGCGCGTAGACGTGGAAGCGCTCGGCCAGCCGCAGCAGGAACGGATCGTCCGGCGTCAGCCCGCCGGCGCCGTGCAGGAACACCAGGTCCGGCCCGTGCCGCCTTCGAGGACAGTGGACCTGCGCGTGCGCTTCGTCGGACGATCTTGCCGTGAGCTCGCATCACTTCGCGGGCTCCAGCTGCGCGTCGCGGGCGCGCGTCGACCGGCAGCGGCGCCGGGCGTCGACGCGGTTCGCGAGCGGATGGCACCAGAAGCGGTCGTCGTCGTCGCACTCGGGGAAGATGCCGCGCAGCTTCGGCATCACCTTCTCGGCGAACAGCTTGGTCGAATACATGCACTTGTCCGCCGGCATGTTGCCGACGTGCATCAGGCAGAAGATGTTGCCGACGTGCAGGCCCTTGATCAGCTCCTCCATCCGCTGGCGCACGGTCTCCGGCCTGCCGGCGATCGACGTGGCCGCCCTCGATCAGGTCCTTCCAGGTCAGCTCGGCGTAGCCGCCGGGCGCGGGCGTACTGGGACAGCGCGCCGGTCTGGATGCGTCTTGATCGTGCGATAGCCCGGCGCGTCGGCGAAGCCCGGATAGACGTGCAGGCAGCGGTTGTAGAAGTAGTGCACGTGCTCGGCGTAGAGCCGCTCGGCCTCCTCGTCGGTCTCGGCGACGCAGATGGTCTGGGCGAAGCCGGCGCGGTAGGGCGAGGTGTCCGGCGCGCCGCGCTCGCGCCACGCGGTCCCAGTAGCCCTCCATCAGCGCCTGGGCGCGGATGTAGCCGGAGAAGCTGAGGTAGGAATAGGAATAGGTGTTGTCGATGCAGAAGTCGTAGGTCTCGACCGAGCCGCCGCCGGGGATGTGGATCGGCGGATGCGGCTGCTGGATCGGCCGCGGCCAGATGTTGACGTGGCGCAGCTTGTTGTAGCGGCCGTTGAAGGCGAACGGTTCGCGCTTCGTCCAGGCCCTGATGATCAGCTCGTGCGCCTCGGCGTATTTCTCGCGCGTCAGCGCCGGGATCTGTGCCGTAGCAGTAGTTGGTGTCCATCGAGGTGCCGACCGGGAAGCCGGCCACCAGCCGCCCGCCGGAGATGCAGTCGAGCATGGCGAACTCCTCGGCCACGCGGACCGGCGGATTGTAGAGGGCGATGGAATTGCCGAGCACGACCAGCGCCGCGTTCGTGGTGCGGCGCGCCAGCGCCGGCGGCGATGATGTTGGGCGAGGGCATGATGCCGTAGCCGTTCTGGTGGTGCTCGTTGACCCCGATCCCGTCGAAGCCGAGCGTGTCGGCGTATTCGAGCAGGTCCATGTAGGTGTTGTAGACCTCGTGGCTCTTCACCGGATCGAACAGCCGCTGGTCGATGTCGACCCAGACCGAGCGGTTCTTCTCCCGGAAATCGTCCGGCAGCTAGGGCCACGGCATCAGGTTGAACCAGGTGAAGCGCATGTCTCTGCTCCCGCGATTGGGGGTCGCCCGGTGGGCGCGATGGGGCAACCTACCGGGTGGTAGGGTGTGCCGTCCAGCGGACCGCCTACTTGAAGCCGACGAGCGCAAGGCTTGATACCAAAAATTGGTACAGCCGAGGATTTCTTTCGATGGCCAAGAACACGTCCATCTCGTTGAGCGACCAATTGTCCGGCTTCGTCGAACGACAGGTTGCCCAAGGCCGCTTTGGCTCGGCCAGCGAGGTCGTCCGGGCCGGTCTGCGCCTGCTGGAGGAGCACGAGACCCGGCTCGAAGCTCTTCGATCAGCATTGGCCGAAGGGGAGCGAAGCGGGCCACCCGAAGCGTTCGACTTCGACCAGTTCCTGAAGGAAAGGCGCGGCCGTCAGCCGGGATGACCGGTTATACGCTGTCCCGATCGGCACAGGCCGATCTGGCGGAAATCTGGGACTACAGCACGCGACACTGGGGAGAAGACCGCGCGGACCGCTATATCCTTGCCATTCGGGAAGCCTGCGACGCGCTGGCGGATGGCCGTCGCCAAGGCCGCGTCATCGACGCGATCCGGCCTGGATACCGGAAATTGCCAATCGCCTCCCACGTCCTGTTCTTCCGCCGGACGGCAGGGGGAGTGATTGAGGTGGTCCGCATCCTTCACCAGCGCATGGACGTGACCTTGCACCTCGACCCCTGAATCACACGGGCGACTTCGCCAGCCTGTCGAACGCCGCCAGCCGCGCGATCAACGCCGGCATGTCGCGCAGCGGGATCATGTTCGGCCCGTCGCTCGGCGCATGGTCCGGGTCGGGGTGCGCCTCGATGAACACCGCCGCCACGCCGACCGCCAGCGCGGCCCGCGCCAGCACCGGCGCGAACTCGCGCTGGCCGCCGGAGGAGGTGCCCTGCCCGCCCGGCTGCTGGACCGAATGGGTGGCGTCGAACACCACCGGATAGCCGGTGCGCGCCATGATCGGCAGGGCGCGGAAGTCCGTGACCAGCGTGTTGTAGCCGAAGCTCGCGCCGCGCTCGCACAGCAGGATGTTCTCGTTGCCGGTGCTGGCGATCTTGGCGGCGACGTTGGCCATGTCCCACGGCGCGAGGAACTGGCCCTTCTTGACGTTGATCGCGCGGCCGGTCTCGCCGGCGGCCAGCAGCAGATCGGTCTGGCGGCAGAGAAACGCCGGGATCTGCAGCACGTCCACCGCCTCGGCGGCCGGCGCGCATTGCTCCGCGTTATGCACATCGGTCAGCACGGGCACGCCGAACCGCTCGCGCACGGCGGCGAGGATCGCCAGCCCCTTCGCCATGCCAACCCCGCGCGCCGCGCTGGCGCTGGTGCGGTTCGCCTTGTCGAAGCTGCTCTTGTAGATCAGCGGAACGCCGGCCGCGCCGCGTCATCTCGGCGAGTGCCGGCGGCCACCTCCAGCGCGTGGGCCTCGCTCTCGATCTGGCAGGGGCCGGCGATCAGCACGAAGGGGCGATCATTGGCGATCTCGATGGCGCCGACGCAGATCACGCGGATTTTTCCGAGTTCATGCCCATACGAACCTACAACTAAGAGGAATCGGAAGCAGACCGTGAACGACACAGCGCCGGATGATCCATTTTGTTCGACACCAAGTCAAACCCAAACTCAGAGCAACTCATATTGTATAGATTAACCCACGGATAATTCTCGGCGGCAATGGTAGCCAGGGCCTCCCTCTGCTTTTCCGAATCCGCAGACCAAAATAGATACCAAGAAGGCTGCATGGATCAAATGACCTAAGCCATTCCCCATCGACTTTGTCTTCCCGTACAAGAACACGCCACTCCCGCTCGTATGCCCAAGCATTTCCCTTCGTGTAAAGTCGTTTCTCAGTCCATTCTTCTGGGTCAAAAATGCCAAAGAAGGCACCTTTGACCGCCTCATCCCCCGTCATAGCAAGTGAGTCTTCATATCTGACAGGCTTTGACTCTTTGAAAAAATCCTCACTCAAATCAGAGGCATCAAACTCCAAAACGCATCCACGATGGGAGTCGGCGTCGTGAGACCACATGAGGGGATCATTGAACGTCGTTGAGCTACAGAATGCATGAATGTATCTCGCCAGCTTCACGTATACCGACCTCTCCCACTCGCGATCACGGGAGACCTCCTTTCCACGAGCTATCTTCATCATCATAACCACGAAGGCGGCGGCGGTCATGGTTCCGAACGCGCCTGACTGAAAACAATGCACCAAGCCCGTGAAACCATGTATGAGACTTCCGGGCGTATCGACTATTTTGATCTTTTCTCCCTGAGTTAATCTCAGTAGAAAGCGTTCCAGGGCAAGAAACATCTCTTCGTCGGTGAAATCATAATTGTCAATGACCTGGCCCTCAAATGGATCATTCATTTCCTCCAACGGGGCGCACCTAACTTTGTTGGTCCGGAGTATGAGATCGGCAACCCGGGAATCGACGTATTTGAAAAGGGTACGAATTTGTCGTTTCATATATTGCTTTTTAGGTTGACGCCCTGCTTTATACCAGCCGCGCCTGGCGCACCGCCGCCTCGATGAAGCCGGCAAACAGCGGGTGCGGGAGGAACGGCTTCGATTTCAGTTCCGGATGAAACTGCACGCCGACGAACCACGGATGGTCGGGGATCTCGATGATCTCCGGCAGCACGCCGTCCGGCGACATGCCGGAGAAACGCAGGCCGGTCGCCTCCAGGCAGCTCCTTGTAATGCACGTTGACCTCGTAGCGGTGGCGGTGGCGCTCCTCGATCGTCGGCGCGTCGCCGTAGAGTCGCGCGCACCAGGCTGCCGTCGCGCAGCACGGCGGGATAGGCGCCGAGGCGCATCGTGCCGCCCAGCTCGCCGCCCTCCAGGCGCCGCTCGATGTCGTTGCCGCGCGCCCATTCGGTGAGCAGGCCGACCACCGGCGTGTCGCAGGGGCCGAACTCGGTCGACGACGCCTCGGGCAGGCCGCCCAGGCTGCGCGCCGCCTCGATCACCGCCATCTGCATCCCGAAGCAGATGCCGAAGAACGGCACCTTGCGCTCGCGGGCGAAACGCACCGCCGCGATCTTGCCCTCGGTGCCGCGCTCGCCGAAGCCGCCCGGCACCAGGATGCCGTGCACGCCTTCGAGCCGTGCGACGGTGTCGGGCTGCTCGAACACCTGGCTGTCCACCCAGTCGAGCCGCACGCGCACCCGATTGGCGATGCCGCCATGCGTCAGCGCCTCGGCGAGCGATTTGTAGCTGTCGAGCAGGTTGGTGTATTTGCCGACCACCGCGATGCGCACCTCGCCCTCCGGCCCGCGCAGCGTGTCGACGATGCGCTCCCAGCGCGACAGATCCGGCTCGACGCTGGCGTCGAGCGCGAAATGGCGCATCACCTCGCGATCCATGCCCTCGGCGTGATAGCGGATCGGCACCGCGTAGATGGTGTCGACGTCGAGTGCCGCGATCACCGCCTCGGGGCGGACGTTGCAGAACAGCGCGATCTTGCGCCGCTCGTTGTCCGGGATCGGGCGGTCGCAGCGGCACAGCAGCATGTGCGGCTGGATGCCGACGTTCAGCAACTCCTTCACCGAATGCTGCGTCGGCTTGGTCTTCAGTTCGCCGGCCGAGGGGATGTACGGCACCAGGGTGAGATGCACGAACATCGACCGCTCGGGGCCGAATTCGTTGCCGAGCTGGCGGATGGCTTCGAGGAACGGCAGGCTCTCGATGTCGCCGACGGTGCCGCCGATCTCCACCAGCACGAAGTCGAGATCCTTGGTCTCGCGCAGGATGGCTTCCTTGATCGCGTCGGTGATGTGCGGGATCACCTGCACGGTGGCGCCAAGATAATCGCCCCGGCGTTCCTTGGCGATCACCTCGGAATAGATGCGTCCCGTGGTCGCGTTGTCCGCCTTGCTCGCGTGCACGCCGGTAAAGCGCTCGTAATGGCCGAGATCGAGGTCGGTCTCCGCCCCGTCATCGGTGACGAACACCTCGCCGTGCTGGTACGGGCTCATGGTGCCCGGATCGACGTTGAGGTAGGGATCAAGCTTGCGCAGCCGCACGGAAAAGCCGCGAGCCTGCAGCAGCGCGCCGAGAGCGGCCGAAGCGATGCCTTTTCCGAGGGAGGACACCACGCCGCCGGTGATGAATACGAACCGGGTCATGGGCGGCCTGTATAGCCGTCCCCGCGAGTCCCAGGAAGCCTCGGATGCGGCCGGCCGCGCAGCCCTGCCGCGCGCGTCCGTCCGGCAGGCGTGCGCTAGCGTGCGCCATCCCCTAATCTCGTTGCCGACAGCGGGAGCATTCCGATGCTGACGATCGACCAGAGCTACAACGGCCGCAGCCTCGACGTGCCGGTCGGCCAGGTGATCGAGCTGCGGCTCCCGGCCAATCCGACGACCGGCTTCGCATGGAGTATCGAGGCGGCCGGCGGTCCGGCCTGCGCAGTGGAGGAAGGACCCGCCGCACCCCCGGGCAACGTTCCCGGACAGGGCAGCGAGCACGCCTGGCATATCCGCGGCGTGCAGCTCGGCACCTGCCAGATTGCCCTCGCCTACCGGCGCCCCTGGGAAGCGGCCGCCAACCCGGCGGAGACCTTCAGGCTCGACATTCGCGTGACGCCTTGATCAGACCAGGCGGGTGCCTTGGCGTGGCGCCCGCCTGTCCTGGCAGTTCAGGTGACGACCCGGAGCGTCCAGAAGTCGCTCGCGAGCGAGCGGGAGATCAGATACGCATAGGGCATGGTGAAATAGCCCGCCATGCCCCAGCCCGACCCCCACGAGTTCCGCATGATGAAACGCTGCTGGCTGTCG
The DNA here is from genome assembly GCA_963799825.1 of uncultured Alphaproteobacteria bacterium. Lineage (GTDB taxonomy): Bacteria > Pseudomonadota > Alphaproteobacteria > Acetobacterales > Acetobacteraceae > JAFKFI01. The sequence continues at coordinate 372,463 of CAWCYL010000001.1, read as the reverse complement.
TCGTAGCCCACCGCCAGCACGGCGTGGCCGCCCAGCACGGTCTCGTTCTGCAGGTCCGGCATCGGCACCACGCCGGTCTGCGCGACCTGCTGGCTCTCGAAGCTCGTGTAGACGGTGAAACCCGCGACGAAGGGGAAGCCGGCGGCCAGGCAGCCCCGCATCTGCGTCAGATCCTGCACCACCCGGCTGTAGCTGGTGGCGCGGTGCTGCTTGGCGTCGGTGTAGGCGTTCGCGGGGGACGCTCGGCGAAGGTCTCGATGACGTAGGGCCAGTCGGCCTCGGGTGGCGCGCCCAGCGTGTTGACCACCTTGATCCCGTCGCGGATGCGGGCACCCGAGTCGGTCCCCGGCATGACCCTCGATCAGGCGCTCGTTGTAGTAGATGAAGAGCCGCGACGGCATCATGTCGGGTTTTTTCTCCTTGAGGAGATCGAACTCGAAGGCGCCGGCGATCGCGTTCGCGGTGCAGCTGCCGAGCTGCCCCTGGTCATAGACCGTCGGCGGGCATTGCGGCCGCAGGTCCATGCTGCTGGGCAGCTTCGCCACGACAGCCATCGGCGCGGCGAAGAGATGGTCCCGCGTATCCGGGATGTCGGGCACCCAGCCGAATTTCTTGACTTTGCGGATGGTGAGTTCGCCGGTTTTGGGCATCGGGCTGATCCTCCCTGAAGGAACACGGCGACCCCGGGGCTTGGCACCGGGGCGCGGTTGCGCGGAACCGGACCTGCGGGGAAAATTGCTTTTGATTGACTACGAACTTAGCAATTCATGCGGTCGAATGCAATTCATTTCGACAACAGACCGGAAAGGTCGCAAACCGACAAAATCGCGCGTCGTATCGCCGCCGGTCGCCGGCCGGAAAAGCCCGGATCAGTTCGCCCGGATCAGTTCGTGGGCACGTTCGAGCTCCCGCCGGGCGCCGCCGGCGCCGACGGTGCGACCGGAGCGGGCGTCGATGGGGCGGGTGTCGAGGGGGTGGGCGTCGACCGGGCGGGCGCGGAGGCGGGCGGCGGGGTGTCCAGGATGGACGAGCTCACGGAGGTGCCGCGGCTGAGCAGCGCCAAGGCCAGCGAGAGGACCATGAAGATGGTCGCCAGGATGGCCGTGGTGCGCGTCAGCAGGTTGGCGGTGCCGCGCCCCGACATGAACGAGCCCATGCCCTGCGAGCTGCCGATGCCGAGCCCGCCGCCCTCGCTGCGCTGGATCAGCACGACGCCGATCAGCGCGAGCGTGACGAACAGGTGGATGATCAGCAGAACGGTGGTCATGGAACGCTTTCGGCCGGGTGCGAGCGGCTTCTAGACCGGAGCGGCCTAATTTGAAAGCGTGGCCGCTCCCGCAATCGGAGGTCGGACGATGGCGCCCCGCGCGATCCCGAGGAAATCCTCCGCCTTCAGGCTGGCGCCGCCCACCAGCGCGCCGCCGACATGCGGCACGGCCAGCAGCGCCCCCGCGTTGGCGGGTTTTACCGAGCCGCCGTAGAGAATGCGGATGACGTGGCCGTCCTCGCCGAACTGGCGCACCAGCTCCTCGCGGATGAAGGCGTGCATGGCCGCGACATCCGCCTCGGTGGGCGTGCGGCCGGTGCCGATCGCCCAGACCGGCTCGTAGGCCACCACGCCCTGGAATCCCTTCGGCAGGCTGCCGGAGATCTGCCAGCCCACCACCTCGGTCTCCTGGCCACCGGCACGCTGCTCGTCGGTCTCGCCCACGCAGACGATCGGGGTGAGGCCCGCCCCTGTCGCGGCCTCGACCTTTTCGCGCACCAGCTCGTCGATCTCGCCGTGGTTCTGCCGGCGCTCCGAATGGCCGAGGATCACCCAGGTAGCGCCGGCGTCGGCCAGCATGGCGGCGGAGATGTCGCCGGTATGGGCGCCCTGCCCCTGGGCATGGCAATCCTGCCCGCCGACCGCGACCGGCGAGCCCGCGAGGATACGCGCGACCGCCGCGATCTGGGTGAAGGGCGGGCAAACCAGCAGGTCGCAGGCCAGCCCGTTCGCCCCCGCCCGGATCGCTCCCGCCTTGATGCCCTCGGCCAGCGCCGCGGCGTCCGCCGCCAGCCCGTGCATTTTCCAGTTCCCCGCGATCAGCTGGCGCATTCCGTTCCCCTGTCGTCCGTGTGGTTGGCGGCTGAGCTACAGCGGCGCGCCTCGGCCGACAATCCGGCAAGTAGGCTGATCGGTCGGGAAGTGCGCTGGAAAACACCGGCCCGCACTCTTATGGTGCGCCGCCGCCGGACACCGAACAGGACCGCCTGATGATAACCGCCTTTCGCAGCTATCTGGACACATGGGTCGTCCGTGGTCTGTTCGTCGTGCTTGTGGTCGCCTTCGCCATGTGGGGGATTGGCGACGTGCTCCGCAACGTCGGTACCACGACCTGGGTGGCCAAGGTGGGCGGCACGGCGATCGAGGCGCCACAGGCACAGGAAGCCTTCCGCCAGCAACTCGCCCAGGTGACGAAGATCCTCGGCGACAAGGAGCCGACGCCGGAGATCCGCCGCTCGATCGCCAGCCAGTCGCTCGACCGGCTGATCGCCCAGACGCTGATCGCGCAGGAGGCCGGGAGCCTGCACATCGGCGTGCCGCCCGACGCGGTGCGCCAGGCGGTCTATCAGCTCCCCGCCTTCCGCGGCGCCAACGGACAGTTCGACCAGGCCCGCTTCGAGCAGGTGCTGCGCAGCAACGGCCTGAACGAACAGCATTTCCTCGATCTGATGCGGGCCGACCTCAGCCAGCGCCAGCTGCTGGAAGCGGTGCGGTCGGGCGCAGTGCCGCCCGACGTGCTGACCCGGGCGGTGTTCGACTTCCAGGACGAAAAGCGTTCCGCCGACATGGCCGAGGTGCCGTTCGCCACCGCCAAGCCCCCGGCCGAGCCCGCCGAGGACGTGCTGAAGCGGTGGTGGGACAACCACCCCGACGCCTACCGCACCCCGGAATACCGCCGGATCAAGCTCGTGGTCCTGTCGCCGCAGACCTTGGCCAAGGACATCAAGGTGACGGATGAGGATCTGCACGCCGCCTATGACGCGCACCGGTCGCAACTACGTCACGCCGGCCAAACGCTCCGCCGAGGTGATCTCGGCACCGGACGAGGCCCACGCCAAGCAGCTCGCCGCGACATGGAAGGCGGGTGCCGACTGGGCCAAGATGCAGAAGGAGGCCCAGGCGGCCGGCGGCGCCGGGGTCGAGCTGAGCGACGCGACGCAGGCCGAATTCCCCTCGCCCGAGCTGGGCAAGGCCGTGTTCGCCGCCACCCCGGAGGTCGTCGAGCGACCCGATCCACGGCCCGCTCGGCTGGAACGTGGTGCGCGTGACCAAGGCGACGCCGGGCAGCGAGCGCACCTTCGATCAGGTGAAGGACGAGTTGCGCGACCGCGTGCTGGCGGAGAAGGCCACCGACCTCATGTACGACCGGGCGAACAAGGTGGACAACATCCTCGGCAGCGGCACCAGCCTCGACCAGCTGCCGACCGACCTTGGCCTCGGCGCGATGACCGGAACGCTGGACGCGCAGGGCAACACCCAGCAGGGCGAGCCGGTGCCGATCCCCGGCCCGCCCGAGCTGCGCAGCGCGATCGCCACCGCGGCGTTCCAGGCGCAGAAGGGCGACCCGCCGCATCTCATCGAGGTGCCGACGCCCTCGACCGGCGGCTCCTCCTACTATGCGCTGGAGCTCGAGGACGTGACGCCTGCGGCGCAGAAGCCGTTCGACACGGTGAAGGACCAGGTGAAGGCGGACTGGACGCGCGATGCGATCCACAAGGAGCAGGAGGCGGTGGCGGCGCAAGTGCTGTCGGAGGTGAAGGGCGGGATGTCCTTCGCCGATGCCGCGGCGAAGGCCGGTCTGACCGTCCGCCGCTCGCCGCTGACCGGCCGCGGCGCGCCGGAAGAGGGCGTCCCGCCGGAGTTGCTGCGGCCGCTGTTCGCCGCCAAGCAAGGGGAGCCGCTCATGGTCGAGACACCGGACGGCTTCGTCGTGGCGGTTCCCGCGACCATCGAGCAGCCCGACCCGAAGGCCGACCCGGCCGGCTACGCGAAGGTCCGCCAGGCGCTCATGCGCGCCATCGGCGACGACATCGAGCTGACCTTCGCGCAGGCCCTTCGCGACCGCACCCAGCCCAAGATCAACCAGAAGATGCTCGACCAGATTGCCCAGCCCTGAGGATGCACCGATGAACGCCCCCTTCCCGCCTGGCTTCGCCGCGTTCCGCGCCGCCTACGACGATGGCCGCGGCACCCTGGTGTGGTCGCGCGGGGTGGCGGATCTCGAAACCCCGGTCGCCGCCTTCCTCAAGCTCGCGCATGGCCGGCCGAACGCCTTCCTGCTGGAGAGCGTCGAGGGCGGTGCGGCGCGCGGGCGCTACTCGATCATCGGCATGGAGCCGGACCTGATCTGGCGCTGCCGCGGGGACGGGCGGAGATCAACCGGCACGCCCGCTCGGCGCCGCACGCCTTCTCGGCCGACGATCGCCCCGCGCTCGACAGCCTGCGCGCGCTGGTCGCCGAGACCCGTCTCGATGTGCCGGACACGCTGCCGCCGATGTCGGGCGGGCTGGTCGGCTATCTCGGCTACGACATGGTCCGGCTGATGGAGCGGCTGCCGGACAAGAACGCGGCCGACCTCGACATTCCCGAGGCGGTCCTGCTGCGTCCCGACGCTGTTCGCGATCTTCGACAACGTGAACGACGAGCTGACCCTGGTGGCCCCGGTCTATCCGCGGGCCGGCGTCGCGGCGTCAGACGCGTGGGCAGCCGCGCAGGCGGCGCTCGGCGAGGCGCAGGAGGCGCTCGACCGGCCGCTGCGCCATGCGGCCCCTCCCGTGGCGCTGCCGGCGCTGCCGGCGCCATCGTCCAATTTCACCAAGCCGGAGTTTCTCGCCGCTGTCGCGCGGGCCAAGGAATACATCGCGGCCGGTGACGCCTTCCAGATCGTGCCGAGCCAGCGCTTTTCCGCTGCCCTTCGCGCTGCCGCCCTTCGCGCTGTACCGCGCGCTGCGGCGGATCAACCCGGCGCCGTTCCTGTTCTTCCTCGATTTCGGCGGCTTCGCCGTGGTCGGCAGCAGCCCGGAGATCCTGGTGCGGCTGCGCGACGGCGATCGTGACCATCCGCCCGCTCGCCGGCACCAGGCGTCGCGGGGCGACGCATGACGAGGACCAGGCGATGGAGACAGGAACTGCTGGCCGACCCGAAGGAGCGGGCGGAGCACCTGATGCTGCTCGACCTCGGCCGCAACGATGTGGGCCGGGTGGTCGAGATCGGCACGCGTGCGGGTGACGGAAAGCTTCACCGTCGAGCGGTTCAGCCACGTGATGCACATGAGCTCCAACGTCGAGGGCCGCATCCGCCCGGACCGGGACGCGGTCGACGCGCTGGTCGCGGGCTTCCCGGCGGGCACGCTGAGCGGCGCGCCCAAGGTGCGGGCGATGGAGATCATCGAGGAGCTGGAGCCGACGCGGCGCGGCATCTATGCCGGGTGCATCGGCTATTTCGCCGCCAACGGCACGATGGACACCTGCATCGGCCTGCGCACCGCGCTGGTGAAGGACGGCACGATGTATGTGCAGGCCGGCGGCGGGGTGGTGGCGGATTCCGACCCCGAGGCGGAATACGAGGAGACCCGCCAGAAGGCCCGCGCGCTGTTCCGCGCGGCGGAGGAGGCGGTACGCTTCGCAGCGGGCAAGACCGGTCCGCGCTGAGCGTTCCCCGGCCGCTTCGGCTGGAGGTAACGTCACGGCGAAAGCGCAGGCTCGGCCGCGATGCTGGGCGGCTCGGCTGCTGCTGCACGTCCTCGTGCTGCTGGCGCTGCTGGTCGCGCTCAAGCGAGAGAAGCCCCCTTACGAGCCGCTGCCGCCACCGGCCGTCTCGGTGATCTTCGAGGGCGGCTCGAAATCAGGCCCGACGCAGCCGAAGCCGGCGCCCGAAGCCGGGCCGCCGGCCAAACCAGCGCCAGAGCCCGAGCAGGAGCCGGCACCCGCGCAGCCGCCCGTCGAACAGCCCCCGCCCATCCCGGAGGCGCCCCCCGTTCCGCCCCCCGCCGGAGCCGCAGCAGCAGGCGCTCGTGCGGCCCGAGCAGCCCCCCGCGCCGACGCCGCCCGCCCCGACTCCCCTCAAGCCGGCACCGCCGCGCGTCGAGCTCGTGCTGCCCCGTCCACCGGAAGCGCCGGCGCCGTTCGAGATGCCCGAGTTGCCGCCGTCCCCGCCGCCCCGTCCCACGCCACCGAGGCCAGCTCCGCCGCGGCCTCGGCCGGCGCCGCGCTCGGAATTCACGCCGATGTTCCGCAATTGGTCGCTCGGCCGGCCGCAGGCGCCCGAGGCGCCGCGCGGGCTTGGTCCCACGACGGCTGGGCCGGAATCGGCCGCCGCGTCGCAGATGCGCGGCGCCGAACGGCTCGGCACCGACTGGCGCAATGCGCTGAGCGCCTGGGTGGAAGCGCACAAATACTATCCCGATCAGGCCCGCATGAACGGCGAGGACGGCAGCCCCCAGGTCAAGGTCGTGGTGCGGCGGGACGGCAAGGTGCAATCCGTCGAGCTGGAGGATCGCTCGGGCTCGGTATGGCTCGATATGGCGCTCCAGGCGCTGTTTCGTGGTGCGATGCTGCCGCGTTTCCCCGATGATGCGAAAGATGACGAAGTCACCTTCCATTTCACGATGCACTACATCTTGATCAGGCGCTGAGCGATGGATTTTGGCATGAGCAGCATTCCTCCGCCGGTCCCAACGAGCCGGAGGACGCGCCGCGGATCGCGGTGCTGATCCCCTGCCATAACGAGGAGGTGGCGATCCCCAAGGTGGTGGCGGATTTCCGCGCCTGCCTGCCCGGCGCCACGGTGCTATGTCTACGACAACAACTCGACCGACGGCACGGCGGAGGCGGCGCGCCGCGCGGGGGCGGTGGTGCGGCGGGAGGTGCGGCAGGGCAAGGGCCATGTGGTGCGCCGCATGTTCGCCGACGTGGAGGCGGATATCTATGTGCTGGTCGACGGCGACGACACCTACGACGCCGCGGCGGCGCCGCGCGATGGTGCGGCTGCTGATGGCGGAACAGCTCGACATGGTGAACGGCGCGCGGGTGACGGCGCTGGAGGCGGCGTACCGGCGCGGCCATCGGCTCGGCAACGCGGTGCTCACCGGCTTGTCCGCCGGATCTTCGGCACGCCGGATCACCGACATGCTGTCGGGCTACCGCGTGTTCAGCCGCCGCTTCGTCAAATCCTTCCCCGCGCTGGCCGCCGGTTTCGAGACCGAGACCGAATTGACCGTCCACGCGCTCGAGCTGAAGATGCCGGTGGCCGAAATGCCGGTCGCCTACAAGGACCGCCCGGCGGGCTCGGTCTCCAAGCTGCGGACCTACTCGGACGGCGCCCGCATCCTGCGCACCATCGTCGTGCTGGTGAAGGAGGAGCGGCCGCTGCAGTTCTTCTCCCTGTGGGGCGTGGTGCTGCTGGTGCTCGGCCTCGGCCTCGGCTTCCCGGTGGTGGTGGAGTTCTTCCGCACCGGCCTGGTGCCGCGCCTGCCCACCGCCGTCCTCGCCACCGGCCTCGTGCTGCTGTCGTTCCTGGCCTTCGTCTGCGGCCTGATCCTCGACAGCGTGGCGCGCGGCCGCAAGGAGCTGAAGCGCCTGACCTATCTGGCGATCCCGGCCGTGCCGGCGCTGGATGACGACGCGGCCGCGACGCACGAGGCCTCGCCCCAACCGGAGTTGCTGCGTGCCACGCGCCACCGCCGATTGACCCCTGAGAGGTCACCGCGCGCAGGATGCGGCCATGATCCTGCTGATCGACAACTACGACAGTTTTACCTTCAACCTCGTCCACTTCCTGGGCGACCTTGGCGCGACATGCGACGTCTGGCGCAACGACGCGCTGACCCCGGCCGAGGCGCTCGCCCTCGAGCCGGAGGCGATCGTGCTGTCGCCCGGCCCCTGCACGCCGAACGAGGCCGGGATCTGCCTCGACCTGATCGCGGCGGCGGCCGGGCAGGTGCCCGATCCTCGGCGTCTGCCTCGGCCACCAGGCGATCGGCCAGGCGTTCGGCGGCGCGTCGTGCGCGCGGCCCGTGCCGATGCACGGCAAGCCGAGCGCGCATCTCGCACCAGGGCAGCGACGTCTTCGCCGGCCTGCCCTCGCCCGTTCGAGGCGACGCGCTATCACAGCCTGATCGTCGATCGCGACACCCTGCCGGAGACGCTGGTGGCGACCGCGTGGACCGAGGACGGGCTGGTGATGGGGCTGCGGCACCGCAGCCTGCCGGTGTTCGGCGTGCAGTTCCACCCGGAGAGCATCGCCAGCCAGCACGGGCATGATCTTCTGGCCAATTTCCTGGCGATCGCCCGCGGCTCGAACCAGCCGGCGAAGGCCGCCTGACTCGCGCAGCATCGCGCCAGACCACTTCGCGAGAACCGCGTGTCCAACAACCTCAAACCGATCCTGGCCCGGCTGGCGATCGGCGAGACGCTGACCGAGGACGGCCGGAGCAGGCGTTCGGCATCATCATGTCGGGCGAGGCGACGCCGGCGCAGATCGCCGGGCTGCTGATGGCGATGCGGGTGCGCGGCGAGACGGTGGCCGAGCTGACCGGCGCGGTGCGCGCCATGCGGGCCCGGATGACCGCGATCGCGGCGCCCGACGACGCGATCGACGTCTGCGGCACCGGCGGCGACGGCGCGGGCACGCTGAACGTCTCGACCGCCGTGACCTTCGTGCTCGCCGGCTGCGGCGTGCCGGTCGCCAAGCACGGCAACCGCGCGCTGAGCTCGCGCACCGGCGGGGCCGACGTGCTGGCCGCGCTCGGCGTCGATGTCGACGTGGCGCTGGACCGGCTGCCGGACATCCTGCGCGCGGCCGAACTGCGTGTTCCTGTTCGCGCCGCGCCATCACGCGGCGCTGCGCCATGCCGCCGGCCCGCGCGTCGAGCTGGGCACCCGCACGATCTTCAACCTGCTCGGCCCGCTGGCCAATCCGGCCCGGGTGCGCCGCCAGCTCACCGGCGTGTTCGCCCCGGAATGGGCGCGGCCGATGGCGGAGACGCTGGCGCGGCTCGGCAGCGATTCCGCCTGGATCGTGCACGGCCAGGGTCTCGACGAGCTGACCGTCGCGGGCGAGAACCAGGTGGTCGCGCTGCGCGACGGGGCGATCAGCGACGCTTCGTCGTGACCCCCGAGGATGCCGGGCTGGCGCGCGCGCCGATCGCCGCCATCAGAGGCGGCGACGCCGCGCTGAACGCCGCCTCGCTCGACGCGTTGCTGAAGGGCGCCGTCGGCCCGTATCGCGACACCGTGCTGCTGAACGCCGCCGCCGGCCTGATCGTCGCCCGCCGGGCCGCGGATCTTGCGCGAGGGTGTCGCGTTGGCGGCCAAGGCGCTGGATTCCGGGGCCGCGCTGGGCGCATTGGACATCCTGCGCCGCGAGACGTGCCCGAGCGAGACATCCGCCGGCGGCTGATCCAGCCACGCCACCGGATGCGAGGAGACCACATGGAAAAAGCGCATGATGCCGATATTCCCGACGCATTGGCCCGCATCTGCGCGGACACGCGCGAGGAGGTGCAGCGCCGCAAGGCCCTGAGCAGCATCGATTCGCTGCGCAACCGGATCGCCGCAAGAAGCCGCCACGCGGGCTTCGGCCGCTGCCTGATGGAAGCCGCCGCGCGTGACGGCTTCGCGCTGATCGCCGAGATCAAGAAGGCCTCGCCCTCCGGCGGCCTGATCCGCCCGGATTTCGATCCGGCGGCGCTGGCCCGTGCCTATCGCGACGGTGGCGCCGCCTGCCTGTCCGTGCTGACCGACGAGCCGCATTTCCAGGGCGGTCCCGACGATCTGCCGCGATGCGCGCGCCGCGGTCGAGCTGCCGGTGCTGCGCAAGGATTTCATCCTCGAGCCCTGGCAGGTCTACGAAAGCCGCGCGATGGGCGCGGACTGCATCCTGCTCATCATGGCCGCGCTGTCGGACGAGCAGGCGCGCGAACTCGAAGGGCTCGCCCGGGCGCTCGACATGGATGTGCTGGCCGAGGTCCATGACCGGCGTGAGCTCGACCGCTCGCTCGGGCTGCAGACGCCGTTGATCGGCATCAACAACCGTAACCTCAAGACGTTGAAGACCGATCTTGCAGACCACGGAGGCGCTCGCCTCCTATGTGCCGCCGGATCGCTTCCTGGTCGCGGAGAGCGGCATCCGCACGCACGCCGATCTGCGGCGGCTGGCGGCGGTGGGCTCGCATTGCTTCCTGGTCGGCGAGGGCCTGATGCGCCAGCCGGACGTCGCGGCGGCGACCCGGGCGCTGCTAAGCGGCGGCGAGGCCGCAGGCCGCGGCGCAATGAGTGGCGGCCTCACCCATTTCGACGCGCGGGGCAACGCGGCGATGGTGGACGTGACGGAGAAGCCCGTCACCGACCGGACCGCGACCGCCAAGGCCCGCGTGCTGATGCGGCCGGAGACGCTGGCGCTGATCGGGCGGGGCGAGGCGAAGAAGGGCGACGTGCTGGGCGTGGCACGCCTCGCCGGCATCATGGCGGCCAAGCGCACGGCCGACCTGATCCCGCTCTGCCATCCGCTGCCGATCTCGGCCGTGGCGGTCGATCTCGTCGCCGACCCGGCGGCGGGCGCGGTCGAGATCACCGCGACGGTGCGGACGACCGGGCGCACCGGCGTCGAGATGGAGGCGCTGACCGCGGCCAGCGTCGCCGCGCTGACGGTCTACGACATGTGCAAGGCGGTGGATCGCGGCATGCGGATCGAGGCGATCCGGGTGGTCCATAAGGCAGGCGGCAAGTCCGGCGATTTCCGCCAGGCCTGACGCGCCAGACCTGACGCATAACGAGGCGGGAGAGGCCGATGATCAGTGTCGAGGAAGCCCGCGCCCGCATCCTCTCGGGGCTGCGCCCCACCCCGGCCGAGATCGTCGCGCTGGCCAACGCCTGGGGCCGCGTGACCGCCGGACCGGTCCGCGCCCGCCTGACCCAGCCGCCGGCGGATGTTTCGGCGATGGACGGCTACGCCCTGCGCGCCGCGGACGGTTCGTTGGGTGCGCGGCTGCGGGTGGTCGGCACCGCGCCCGCCGGCCATCCGTTCGCGGGCGAGGTCGGCGACGGCGAGGCGGTGCGGATCTTCACCGGCAGCGTCGTTCCGGCGGGCGCCGACAGTATCCTGCTGCAGGAGGACGCGACGCGCGACGGCGAGCTCGTGACGGTGAACGAGGCGGTGGCGCCGGGCCGGCATATCCGCCGCGCCGGGCAGGATTTTTCCGCCGACGACGAGGTGCTGCCGGCCGGGCGGCGGCTGACCGCGCGCGATATCGGCATGGCGGCGGCGGCCAACCATCCGTGGCTCGGCGTCCATCGGCGGCCGCGCGTCGCGATCCTGGCGACCGGCGACGAGATCGCCATGCCGGGCGAGCCGATCCCGCCCGGCGGCATCGTCAGCTCCAACTCGCACGCGCTCGCCGCGCTGGTCCGCGCGGCGGGCGGCGCGCCCGGTCGTGCTGCCGGTGGCGCCGGACGACCGGGAGGCGATCGCGGCGGTGGCCGACGCGGTGGCCGGCATGGACCTGCTGGTCACCACCGGCGGGGCCAGCGAGGGCGAGCATGACCTGGTCATGGCGGGCCTGGCGCAACGCGGGTTGGAGGTGGATTTCTGGAAGATCGCGATGCGGCCGGGCAAGCCGCTGATGCACGGACGGCTGGGCGCGGTGCCGGTGCTGGGACTGCCGGGCAACCCGGTCTCGGCACTGGTGTGCTCGATCCTGTTCCTGCTGCCCGCGCTCGGAAAGCTCTCGGGCGGACCGGGCGATGCGCCGCCCACCATCCCCGCGACGCTCGGCGCCCCGGTCAAGGCGAACGACCAGCGGGCCGACCATCTGCGCGCGACCATGACGTTCGACACCGCGGGATCGGCGGTGGTCACGCCGTTCGCGGCCCAGGATTCCTCGATGCTGCGGCGCTTTGCCCAGGCCGACGCGCTGGTCCTGCGGGCGCCCCACGCGCCGGCATTGCCGGTGGGCGCGCCGGTGCGCGCGATCCGGCTCGACGCCATCGGCGTGTAAACGCAACATTTGTTAAACTTGACGTTGAGCCGCGAACCTATCTAGAACAACGGCATGGTTGCCGGTTTGTTCCGTGAGAGTCCCATCCGGGGCTGGCAACCCGAACGGGAAAAGAGGCGTCCGCCATGTTGACCCGCAAGCAATACGAGCTCCTGGTCTTCATCGACCGGCACCTGAAACGCACCGGCTTCTCGCCGAGCTTTGAGGAGATGAAGGAGGCGCTGCAGCTCAAGTCCAAATCCGGCATCCACCGGCTGATCTCGGCCCTCGAGGAGCGCGGCTTCCTGAGCCGTCGGCATCACCGGGCGCGCGCGCTGGAGGTGGTGCGGCTGCCCGAGGATCTGGCGCCGCGCGTGCAGGAGGCGGTCGGTGCGTCGCGGGTCGTGGAACCGCAGAATTTCGCGCCCAACGTGATCCGGGGCGATTTCACCGGACGGCTGCCCGGCGTGCGGGCGGCGAACGAGGCGGGCGCGGTGCAACTGCCGCTGTACGGCCGCATCGCCGCCGGCCTGCCGATCGAGGCGCTGCGCGACGCCGGCGCGCAGATCGAGGTGCCGATGGCGCTGCTCGGCAGCGGCGAGCACTACGCGTTGGAAGTGGCCGGCGATTCGATGATCGAGGCCGGCATCCTGGACGGCGATACGGTGGTCATCCGGCGCGGCGAGACCGCGGATAACGGCCAGATCGTCGTCGCATTGGTGGACGACAACGAGGTGACGCTGAAGCGGCTGCGCCGGCGCGGCAACTCGATCGCGCTGGAACCCGCGAACGCGCGCCACGAGACACGGATCTTTCCGGCCGACGCGGTAAAGGTCCAGGGCCGACTGGTGGCGCTGCTGCGGCGCTACTGATCCGTCCGGACAGGCTCGGCCGGGCGCAGCGGGGGAATTGTCGTCCTCTTGGGATAGACCAGCGGCGGCACCCACGGCCGGTCGCCGCGCTCGGCCCGGTCGGAGCGGATCACGGGACCGTCCGGCCGCAGCCAGATCGCCTGCGCCCCCTGGCGCCACACGGTGAAGCGGTCCACCAGCCGCGCCCCCTCGCGGCGGCAGATCCCCTTGGCGGGCTCCGCCGACAGCACGACGCCGACCTCGTCGCACCGGGCGACGCCGGCGGAGCCGGGGCGAACCAGAAGGGCCGCCGGGACATCCGGGCGCGGTCGCAGCAGACAGTCGCGCTCGGTGCAGTCGATCATGCCGTCGGACGCCGCCCCCTCGGCGGGAAAGCTCTCGATCGAGGTGTCGGCCCAGAACTGCTCCCAGGCGTCGCGGGTGAATTTGGAGGCGCCCTGGGTCTTCTGCAGGAAGATGCCCGACGGCGTGCGAAAGCCGATCAGCCGCGCATCGTCGGAGACGAGAATGTCGGGCGGCTGGAAGAATAGCGGCGAGGCCAGCCCGGCGGCGATCAGCAGCGTGCCCGCGAGCCGGATGCGGGTGCGCCACAGCCCGGTCCAGGCGATGCCGACGGAGAGCACGACCAGTCCCCAGGGCGGCGCGTGCGGCACCACCAGGGTCGCGGCGGGGAGTGCGGCGGTGGTGCGGGCGATCCACACGATCGCCTGCGCGCCCCAGCCCATCGGCACGAGGGCGAGATCCTGCAGCCCAAGCGGCATCAGCAGCAGCGCGATCAGCCCGGCCGGCATCACCCACATCGCGGTCAGCGGCACGGCGATCATGTTGGACAGCACGAAATAGAGCTGGATGCGGCCGAAATGATAGGCGCCGTACGGCGCCGAGGCGGTCCCGGCCAGCGCGCTGGTGAGCGCCAGCGCGATCAGATGGTGCGCGAAGCGGCGATGCCAGGCACCGGTGCCGTGGACCCGCCGCAGCCAGGGCCGCAGCGCCTCGTAGCCGGCGATCAGGGCGAGCACGGCGGAAAAGCTCATCTGGAAGCTGACGCCAACGACCTCCTGCGGCGAGACCAGCATCAGGACGACTGCGGCCAATGCGAGACCGCGCACCGACAGGCCACGCCGCCCGGCGATGACCGCGAGCGTGAACAGGCAGGCCATCGCGAAGCTGCGCACGATCGGCACGTGCATCCCGGTCATCACCATGTAGAAGCCGCCCGCCGCCAGCGCGGCCAGTGCCGCGATCTGCCGGCATGGCCAGCGCAGGGCGGCGCGCTCCGACAAGGCGAGGACGGTGCGCGTCAGCGCCATCGCGAAGCCCATGATGATGCCGACATGCAGGCCCGCCACGGCGAGCAGATGCGCCAGCCCCGAGTCGCGGAACGCCGCGCGGTCGACCTCCGGGATGCCCGACGTGAGGCCCGTCAGCAGGGTCGCCGAGACCGCGCCCGCCGGGCCGGGCACCGCGGCCATGAAGCGCGCCTGGATGGTATCGCGCAGCCACTGGATCCAGCGCGCGGCGCCCTGCGGCGGCGCTTCGGCCAGTCGCTCCGCGTAGCCCAGCGCGAAGCCGGCGCCGGCAAGTCCCGAATAGAACGAATCTCGCTGCATGTCCCATCCGCCCGGATAGGAGGGCGGCGACAAGGCTCGCACCAGCGCGCGCACGCGCACCTCATCCCCGGTCTCCATCTCCGCCGGATCGTTGTTGCGCAGGCGGACCCGCAGCCGTCGGGCGAGCGGCGGCGCGTCGCCGAGCCGCGGCGCCTCGAACGTCACGCGCCGCCCGACGGGCAGTAGCTCGACGCCACGGACCGTGCCGGTGATGAACACCGATTTTTTCGGCAGCACGTCGAGCGGCAGGGCGCGCGCGGTTGCCATCTGCGCCGAGGTGAAGCCGATCGCGACGGCGGCGAGCGGCATCAGGACGGCCCGCAGGGCGACGGGAGCCAGCCACGCGGCGAGTGCGGCCGGCGCGGCAACCGCGGCTCCCGCCCACCAGACGGGTTCGGCGCGCAGGCTGAAGTAGAAAACCACGCCCGCGCCCATGAACACCGGCAGCCACAGAGCAAACCGGCCGCGCTCGGCGGCGATCCAGGCGTGCAGGCTGCCGCTGCGAGCGTCCCAGTTCTCCCGGACGGCGGCAATCACCTGGTCCATTATGCAACCCCCGGTCGCAGCATACGTGCGTCCGTCGCCACATTCCATAGGCGTGCGTGCCCACCTGTGTGCGTGTCGGTGTGCGTGCTAGAAGCCGCCGCATGACCGTCCGCACCCGCTTCGCACCCAGCCCGACCGGCCTGCTGCATATCGGCGGCGCCCGGACCGCGCTGTTCAATTACCTGTTCAGCCGACATGCAGGTGGCGAATTTCTCCTCCGCATCGAGGACACCGACCGCGAGCGCAGCACGGAAGAAGCCACACGGGTGATCCTGGAGGGGCTGGACTGGCTTGGCCTGTCGCCTGACCAGCCGCCGGTGTTCCAGTCCACGCGGGCGGCGCGCCACGCCGAGATCGCCCGCGCGATGCTGGAGCAGGGTGCCGCGTACCGTTGCTACACGACCCCGCAAGAACTGCGACAGATGCGCGAGCAGGCCATCGCGGAGAAGCGGCCGCCGCGTTACGACGGGCGCTGGCGCGACCGCGACCCGTCCGAGGCGCCGCCGGGCGTGTCCCCCGCGATCCGCCTCAAAGCGCCGCGCGACGGCGAGACCGTGGTGGACGATCTCGTGCAGGGCATCGTCCGGGTGGCGAATGCCGAGCTCGATGACATGATCATCCTGCGCAGCGACGGCACGCCGACCTACCTGCACGCGGTGGTCGTGGACGACCACGACATGGCGATCACCCATGTCATCCGCGGCGACGACCACCTGACCAACACCTTCCGCCAGGTGCAGATCTATCAGGCGATGGGCTGGGACATCCCGCGTTTCGCCCATCTGCCGATGATCCACGGCGCGGACGGCGCCAAGCTGTCCAAGCGCCACGGCGCGGTCAGCGTGCTCGAGTTCCGCGAGCAGGGTTTTCTCCCCGAGGCGCTGTGCAACTACCTGCTGCGCCTCGGCTGGGGCCACGGCGACGTCGAGGTGATCGGCCGCGAGGACGCGATCGGGCTGTTCGACATCGCCGACGTCGGGCGCGCCGCGAGCCGCATGGACTACGCCAAGCTGACCCATCTGAACGGCATCTATCTGCGCCAGGCGGACGACGAGCGACTGACCCGCGAGGTGCTGCACCGGCTCGCCCACCGGCCCGACCTGTCGCTGGGCGGCATCGCGGCGGAGCGCATCCGGGCGCTGATGCCGGGGCTCAAGGATCGCGCGAAGACCTTGGTGGAACTTGCTGACAGCGCGAGCTTTCTCGCGCGCACGGCGCCGCTGCCGTTCGAGCCCAAGGCGGCGGCGCTGCTGACGCCGGAGGCCAAGCTGCTGCTGCGCGACGTGGCGCCGGCGCTGGAGGCGACCGACTTTACCGCCCCTGCCCTCGACGCGGCCCTGCGCGGCTATGCCGAGGGGACCGGGCGCAAGCTCGGCCAGGTGGCGCAGCCGCTGCGCGCGGCGCTGACCGGCAGCACGGTAAGCCCCGGCATCGACGCCACCCTCGCGGCACTCGGCCGCGAGGAGGCGCTGCTGCGGATCCGGGCCGCCGCGCAGTAGCGCCCCTCACCCACCCTTGGTGAGGGATACCGCAAGGGTCCGACGGTCTCGCCGATGTCAGATCAGGAAATGCGTCTCCATCCACATCATCCCCGGCGCGTTCGCCTTGGTCACGACCGGACCGTCGACGATGATGTTCTTCGGGATGCCGCCCTGGCCGGTCTTCTCGCCGGACACGATCGCGGCCACGCCGGCGACGATGGCGCCGCCGTGGATGCGGCAGGACGGGTTGCGCACCGTCGCGTGCATCCGCCCGTCCGTCACCGCCTGCAACGCCGGCGGCATCGCGTCGCAGCCGCCGATCAGGATGTTCGTCCGGTTGTGCGCCTTCATCACGTTGTAGGCCGCCAGCGCCATGTCGTCGTTGTGGAAATAGGCGGCGCTGATCTTGGGATACTTGGTCAGGTAGGTCTCCCAGATTCGCGCCGTCTTGGTCACGTCCCAGTCGGCCGGTTGGGTGTCGAGCACCTGGATCTTCGGGTATTTCTTCACCACCGACTCGAAGCCGCGTGCCCGCCCCTGCGCGCCGGTGTGGCCGAGCGCCCCCTGGGTCATGATCATGGTGCCTTCGCCGTTGATCGCGTCGACCAGCGACTGCGTCACCGAGGCACCCATGAACTCGTTGTCGGGGGCGAGGAAGCTATGGACGTTGATGCTGTCGAGCGGCGCGATCAGCGTGTCCATGTCGATCACCGGGATGCCGGCCTCGATCATCTTGTTGACCGGCGCGGTGAGCGTGCCGATGCCGAACGCCTGGATGGCGACGAAATCCCATTTCTGGGAGGCCATGTTGTCGATCGCGGCGCGCTGCTTCTGGGCGGCGAGCTCGCCGTCGAACCAGGTCACGTCGACGTTGTAGAGCTTGCCCCAGTATTCCGCGGCCTGCTTGCCCTGGGCGCACCAGGTCGCCTGCAGGCCGGCGTTGGAGAATGCGGCTTTCAGCGGCTTCTCCGAGCGGCCGGCGGCCTTGCCCATCTCCTGCGCCAGCGCCGGGTTGATCCCGAACCCCGCCAGCGCGACGGCGGCCACGCCGGTCGCCGAGCCCTGAAGGAAGCGGCGACGGTCGGTCCTGCTTGGCATGGCTTGATTTCCTCCCGGTTTGCTTGGCAGGGAGGTTACGGGCACCGCGCACCGGCAGGCAACATGGCACCTCAGGACTCGCGGCTGACCCGCACCAAGACCTTGCCGAAATTGCGGCCGCTCAGCATGGAGAGCAACGCCTGCGGCGCGTTCTCGAGGCCCTCGGTGACGTCCTCCCGGTAGCGCAGCTTGCCGTCCTGCACCCAGGCCAACGCATTGGCGAAGAACGCGTCGTACATCGCCGCGTAGTCGCTGGAGATGAAGCCGCGCAAGGTCAGCCGCTTGCTCAGGACGGCGCGCATCATCGCCGGCACCTGGTTCGGTCCGGGCGGGGCCTCGGTCGCGGCGTATTGCGCGATCAGGCCGCAGACCGGGATGCGCGCGAAATCGTTGAGCAGCGGCAGCACGGCTTCCCACACCGCGCCGCCGACATTCTCGAAATAGACGTCGATCCCGCTCGGGCACGCATCGGCGAGCTCCGCCGCGAAGCTCGGGCTTCGGTGATCGACACACGCATCGAAGCCGAGCTCGTCGCGGACGAAGGCGCATTTTTCTGGCCCGCCGGCGATGCCGACCGCGCGGGCACCCTTGATCCTGGCGATCTGGCCGACCAGCGATCCGACGCCGCCGGACGCCGCCGCGACCACCACGGTCTCTCCGGGTTTCGGCCGGCCGATGTCGAGCAGCCCGGCATAGGCGGTCAGGCCGTTGCCGCCGAGCACGTTCAGGCTCAGCGAGGTCGGTCCCCAGGCCGGGTCGACCTTGCGCAGCAACGCGCCGTCCAGCACCGCGAAATCCTGCCATCCGCCGCCGCCCAGGGCGAGGTCGCCCGGCGCGAAGCCGTCATGGCGCGACGCCACGACCTCGCCGACCGTGGCACCCACCATCACGTCGCCGAGCGCCACCGGGGCGGCGTAGGATTTCTCGTCGCGCATCCGCCAGAACATGTAGGGCGCCAGCGACAGCCAGATCGTGCGCAGCAGCACCTCCCCCTCTGCCGGCTGCGGCACCGGCGCGCTGACGAGCCGGAAATTGTCTGCCGCCGGGGCGCCGGTCGGGCGCGAGGCGAGGACGATCTGCCGATTGATCGAGCTGCTCATGGGCCGGTCCTTCGATGCCAAGCGTTGCTCAGAGATCCACGACGCCGCGCATCACCGGCACGCAGCTGCCGCCGATGCGTGCGAGCACAGCTCCTTCCCCGGTCTTGCTGGCCTCCGCGAACAGGCGGCTCGGGCGGCCCATCTCGACGCCCTGGGTGATATCGAACGCAAGTGTGACGTCTTCGCCCGGCGCCAGCGACACCAGCAGCGCGGCGAGCGCGGCGTTCGCACTGCCGGTCGCAGGATCCTCGGCGATGCCGCCGAGCGGGCTGAACATGCGGGTGGCGAGACGGGTCGCGTCATCCGGGTCGCGTGCGTAGAGGTGGACAGCGAAATGGTCCGCGAGATGCGGAAAACGTTCGGCGGCCTCGCGAAACGCCGACGGGTCCGGTCGGGCGCGGGCCAGCGCCTCCCGGTCGGTCAGCTCGGCGAGGATGAAGCCGAGCCCCACGCCGGCGACCAGCGGATGGTGCGCCTCCGTCCGCACGTCGGACGGGTCGAGCCCCACGCACTCGGCGAGCGTGTCGGTGGGCAGCCCGTCGCCCAGCGACAGCGAGTGCGGCGCCTCGAGCTCCGCTCCGGTGGGCTGGCCGTCGGCGCCGCGCAGGATCGTCACCGCGACCGGACCGGCGCCCTCCTCGAAGGTCATCGCCTGCGGGCGATCGGACGCCGCGCGGGCCAGGACGAAGCCAGTGCCGACATTGGGATGGCCGGCGAAAGGCAGCTCGCGGATCGGGGTGAAGATGCGTACCCGCGCGGTGTTGGCCGGATCGACCGGCGGCAGGACGAAGGTGGTCTCCGAGAGATTGAACTCACGGGCGAGCGCCTGCATTTGCGCGTCCGACAGGCCGCGCGCGTCGGGGAACACCGCGAGCGGATTGCCGCCGAATAATTGGTCGGTGAAGACGTCTACGGTGACGAATTCGTAAGCAGCCATTTTCGTTCTCTTTCTGCCATTCTGGTATAGTAACGCCGTGCAAATCGTCCGCCCGGCCCGGGTCCACACCGTCCCGTTCGCACGGCCGGACCGGGTTCGCGCGACAGCAACGGAGCCCCGAAATGCCCTGCCCGCGCCGCCTGCTCCCGCTCGCCGCCACCGTCTCCGGTGCACTTGGCCTCGCGGGTTGCGTCGCCCCGCCGCCGGCGGGGCCGTCGGTGATGGCGCTGCCGGGGGCCGGCAAGGATTTCCAGGCGTTTCAGCAAGACGATCTCCTGTGCCGCCAGTATGCGGCGGGGCAGACCGGTTACGCCAATCCGTCGCAGGCGGCGACCCAGAGCGCCGTCGGCAGCGCCGTGGTGGGAACGGCGGTGGGTGCCGCGGCGGGTGCGCTGATCGGCGCGGCGGCGGGTAATCCGGGCGCCGGAGCGGCGATCGGCGCCGGCAGCGGCCTGCTCGTCGGCTCGGCGGCGGGTGTCAACAATGCCTACGCCTCGGCCGGTGGCGTGCAGGCCGGATACGATATCGGCTACGCCCAGTGCATGGTGGCGCACGGCAACACCGTGCAGCCGATCCCGACGGGCTATGCCGGCTTTCCCGGCTACGCCTACCCCTCACCTATCCAGCCTACCCCTTGCCGGCTATG
The DNA here is from genome assembly GCA_963799825.1 of uncultured Alphaproteobacteria bacterium. Classification (GTDB taxonomy): domain Bacteria; phylum Pseudomonadota; class Alphaproteobacteria; order Acetobacterales; family Acetobacteraceae; genus JAFKFI01. The sequence continues at coordinate 352,152 of CAWCYL010000001.1, read as the reverse complement.
TCGCGCCGACCGTCATCATTGGCGGCGGATGGGGGGCTGGGGCGGCGGATGGGGCTGGGGCGGTGGCTGGAACCGCGGCTGGGGCGGCTGGGGTGGTGGCTGGCGCGGCGGCTGGGGCGGCGGCTGGCGCGGCGGCGGCTGGCACCGCTGACCAGCTGGCTGGAGAACCTGCGGCATCCGCGCGGACGGGATGATGGCGGAATGAATTCCGGCCTACACCGGTGGATCGTGCACGGCGGAATTCATTCCGCTAGGGGCTACCCTCCGACAGCTCAGCAGGCTGGAACGAAAAGCCCCGCCGGCGCAGGCGCGCCACGGGAGCTCCCGCCGACATCCCGCTTACGGAACCATCAGGCCGCCTCGCGCACTGTGGTCAGGAACTCGGCGACCTCGGCCCTCAGCGTGTCCGAGTGAGCGGTAAGCGTGCGGGCGGCCTCCAGCACCGCTCCCGCCTGCTCGCCGGTGTGGGTCACGGCCGCGGTCACCTGATTGATGTTGCCGTTCACCTCCGCGGTGCCGGCGGCGGCGTGCTGCACGGCGCGGGCGATCTCCTGCGTCGTCGCACCCTGCTGCTCGACGGCGCCCGCAATCGCCGTCGCGATCTCGTTCATGCGCTGGATCGTGCCACCGATCGAGCGTAGCGCGCCGACCGCCTGACCGACCTCGCCCTGCATGGTGGCGATCTGCGCGCCGATCTCCTGGGTGGCGCGGGCGGTCTGCGTCGCCAGCGTCTTGACCTCGCTCGCCACCACCGCAAACCCCTTGCCCGCCTCCCCGGCGCGCGCCGCTTCGATCGTGGCGTTCAGCGCCAGCAGGTTGGTCCGCCCGGCGATGTCGCTGATCAGCCGCACCACGTCGCCGATCCGCGTCGCCGCTTCCGAGAGATGGCCGACGCAGCGATCGGTGTCCTCCGCCTCGCGCACCGCCTGGCCGGCGACGCGGGCCAACTCCGCGACCTGCCGGCCGATCTCGTGCACCGTGGCGGCCAACTCCTCGGCGCTCGCCGCGACCGACTGCACGTTGCTCGCCGCCTGGTCCGAGGCGCCGGCGACGGCCACGCTGAACCGCCCGCTCTCGGCGGCGGACTGGCTCATGGCGTTCGCCGTCTCGGTCATCGACGCAGCGGACGAACCCACGGAGGCGGCGATCGTGCCGACCGTGCGCTCGAACCGCTCCGACAGCCGGACGCGGCCGGTCATCACCGACCAAGTGACCATCGGCCCGACATACTGCCCGTCCCGGTCGCGGATCGCGGAGGCGCAGAACTCCAGCACTTCGTCCCCGATCGTGACCGGCGTGCGGTACGGCAGGCGCTCGGGGTCGGCGAGGATCGCCTTCACCTCGTCGGGGTCGGCGTGGAACAGCGCGAGGCTGTGGCCTTCGAGCTGGTCGGGCGGCACCGGCAGGCTGTCGGTCACGCCGGCCATGATCCGCCGGCTCTCCGGGTTGAGATAGGTGATCCGCGCTTCCCCGGCATCGGCCGTCATCACGCCGACCGGGATCTGCTCGATCATCTGGCTCTGCACGAATGCCTTGCGGACCGCGCCCCGCAGCTTCTCCAGGGCGGCGGCCATACGACCGATCTCGTCGCGACGGCCGGCAAAGCCGATCGCGGCCCCGGTCTCGCCATCCGCCATCGCCTGCACCGCGCGGGTCATGGCGCGGATCGGGCGCGCCACCGCACGCGCGGTCAGCAGGCCCGACGCCAGCATCAGGACGGCGATGCCGGCCGCGTACATCAGCGTCCGCTGACGCGCCGCGTCCATCGCGGCGTCGGCCTCGGCGCGCGCCGCCTGGGCGCGCGCGGCGAAGTCGCGGATGCACAGCGCCAGGCTGTCCTGCATCACGCGGCTCGCCGCCTCCAGATCCTTCTGGCTGAAGGCATCCGAGCGGCTGGCCGCGGCGAACAGATCGTTGGCGGAATGCCGCATGGACGTGCCGGTCTCGGCGAGGGCGCGGATGTCCGTCTTGAGGTCATCCGAGATCCGGCTGGCGAGGATCGTCGCGGCGGCGGCCTCCGCGTTCGCGGCGCTGTCCTTCAGCGACAGCTCCTCGCTGCGGTCCCCAGTGGCGAGGAAACGCAGGGTGACGGTGCGCATCGCGTTGATCGCGGCGCCGTATTCCTCGAGCGCCGAGCGCAGCGGCGCCATCTCGGCATAGGGAATATCCTCCGCGGCAAGGCCGGCGCGCGCACCGTCGAGCCCCTTCATGAACGGCTTGTACAGCGGGAAGAAGGTCTTCTCCCGCGTGTCCAGCACCGCCGACCGCAGTTCGGCGGCGCGTTGCAGGGTAGTCGCATAGGCCGCGAGACCGGCCGTCGCGTCCGACAGCAGCTTGCGCCCGCCCTCCGTCTGTTCGGTGCTCGTCACCGTCTGCAGCACGCCGCGCGCGCCTTGCGCCTGCTGCTCGGCGCCACGGACCACCGCCTGCACGGCGGGACGCTCTGCTGGTATTGCAGCTCGCGGCTGGCGACGCGCATCTCCAGCACCGCGGTCCGCGCGGTCGCCAGCTCGCGCGCGGACGTCTCGGCCGCGGCGCTGCGCTGGTCGATTGCGCTGAGCCGCGCCATGCCGTCCCGCACCGTCCAGGTGAGCGCTCCGAGCAGGAGCAGCGCGCAGCAGGCCGAGAGGCCCAGTTTCGCGGCAATGGGCAGATCGCGCGGACGCAACATCGGCAAAACCCCAGCGATGGTCGATCTCGGCAGGGTCGCGCTTCGGGCTTAATGCCCGGTGAAAGGCCACGCCAGCCAGAGTGCGGCGATCGCCGCCCAGGAGGCCAGCACCGCCGCCGCCGTGAACGGGCCGTTCCATAGGGTCGCTGGCGGCGGAACTCGAGCAGCAGGTAGCCCAGCACGGCGAGCCCCGCCGCGTCGCCCGCCACCGGCAGTCCGCCAAGCTGGTCGGCGAGCGTGCCGCCCAGGCGAACACATAGAGCCAGGCGCTCACGACGGGAGAACGAGGAACGGCATCGGCAAGCGCATCCTGCTGCCTCTCACCGCATCTGGACAGGCCTCCCGCTGCCACGCCACGCTGCGGCGCAGGAACCGGAAGGACCGCGCGATGCTGTTCGACATGGAGACGCTGAGCGACCAGGACAGCTACAAGCTGCTGGTCTCGACCGTGGTGCCGCGACCGATCGCCTGGGTCTCGACGCGCGATCTCGATGGCAGCGTCAACGCCGCCCCGTTCTCGTTCTTCAACGCGGTGTCGGGCAAGCCGCCGATCGTCTGCTTCGGCATCGGCGGCCGTGCCCCGGGCGACGCCAAGGACACCGGCAACATCATCCGCCGCACCGGCGAGTTCGTGGTCAACCTGGTCAACAACGAGACCGCCGAGGCGATGAACGTCAGCGCCATCGAGTTCGGCCCCGAGGTCGACGAGTTCCGCGAGGCCCGGCTCACCGCGATCCCCTCCCACAAGGTGAAGGCACCGCGCATCGCCGAGAGCCCGGTGTCGATGGAGTGCGAGCGGCTGGTGATCGTGGAGGTCGGCGTCGACCGCGCCGTGGTGATGGGCCGCGTGGTGGCGATGCACGTGCGCGACGACTGCGTGCTCGACCCGGTGAAGTGCTACATCGACACGCCGAAGCTCGACCTCATCGGCCGTATGCACGGGCGCGGCTGGTACGCCCGCACCACCGACCGCTTCGAGATGCCGCGCATCGACGTGGCGGACTGGTTCGGCCGTAAGGCGGCGGAGTAGCCGCTCTATTTCCGACGCAGCCGCTTGGCGTTCGCGCTGGCCCGGCTGTGGAAAGGCGTCAGCAGCGAGGCCAGGTTGGTCTGCCCGCGCATCGCGCGCATCCCCGAGATCTGCATCGCGCGAGCCTTCTCATGCACCATCCGACGGTACTCGGCCGGCGAGCAGGTGCCGCGCGCCATCATCAGCGTGCGACGCGCGATCGTCTCCATCGAGGCGAAGGTCAGCTGCGCCATCATCAGCGGCAGAGGCACGGCGGTCCGGCGTTTTCTGGTCATGCCGGATGGGTACAGGGCCGGCGACGGATGCACAATGCACGGACCCGTGCGCGCGGAAGCTCCCGCCGCTCAGACCTTCTCGAGCTTGCGCTTCTTCTTCGCCGCCTTGCCGTTGCCGTTCTCCGGGGCTGGGTCGGGCTTGAGTTCGCGCAGGAACGCGGTGCGCGCGTTGGCGCCGGCGACGATGTAGGAGTGATCGGCGCCCGACAGCACGAACTGCGCGCCCATCTTGATGTAGCGCGCGGCGTTCTCCTGGTCGTAGACGCCGCCGAGCCCAAGAAATTTGCCGCGCTTGCGGCAGGCGTCCCCGACCCGCTGATACGCCTCGACGACGCGGACGTGGCCGATCTGGCCGGAGATGCCCATCTCGGCGGTGAGGTCCGAGGTGCCGATCAGCAGCACGTCGATGCCCTCCACCGAGGCGATGTCGTCGGCGTTGGCGACCGCCTCCGGGCTCTCGATCATCGCGACGACCAGGATCTCCCGGTTGATCGCCGCCTGCGCCTCGGCTGTCGCGGGCGGCTGATAGCCGAACACCGCCGGCGGCCCGCCCCAGCTGCGATGGCCGTCGGGCGGATAATGGAACGCCTCGGCGATGCGCCGCGCCTGCTTGGCGGTGTCGACGTGCGGCACGACGATGCCGAGCGCGCCGTTGTCGAGCGCCCGCGTGCCCTCGTCGATCGCGTCGGCGCAGACCCGCACGATCGGCGTCACGCCATGCGGCAGGGCGGCGATGCAGAGCTGTGTCGCCTCCTGCACGGAGAACGCGCCGTGCTCGGTGTCGATGAAGATCCAGTCATGCCCGGTGGCGGCGGCCAGCATCGGCACGGCGGCGGTGCGCAGATGATGCACGCCAAACCCCAGCGCCACCTCGCCCGCCCGCATTTTCCTCAGCGCGGTGTTCTGCACGATCGGCATGGATGGTCCCCCCGTTTCGCCCGAGGCGGACCGCAGCACGGAGGCGGCGGAGGGTCAATGCGAGCTCGCGGCGTCCTTGCATTGGCGGCGATCCGGCTCTATCTTACCTTTGTCTTACCAAGGAGATGGCGCTCGATGGCCGCCGCCGACAAGCCCACGACCACTCTGTCCACCAAGGGACAGGTCATCCTGCCGGCGGCGATCCGGCGGCGGCGGCACTGGGACGCGGGCACCCGCCTGGTGGTCGAGGAAACACACGAGGGCGTGCTGTTGAAGCCTGCCCCTCTGTTCAAGCAGACGCGGTCGGCGGACGTGTTCGGCTCATTGCCGCATGGCGGGCCGCCGAAGACCCTTCGAGGAGATGAAGGCCGGCATCGCGGCGGAAGCCGAGCGCCGACATGCTCGCGGTCGATACTAACGTCATCGTCCGTTTCCTCACCAACGATCACCCGCAGCAATCCCCGCGGGCACGCCGACTGGTGGACGGGAACGATGTGTGGGTCTCGGTTTCCGTGCTGCTGGAAACGGAATGGGTGCTCCGCAGCGTCTATCGCTATACGCCGACGCAGATCGTCGACGGCTTGCGCGATTTCGCCGGCCTGCCGCGCGTCTCGCTGGAGAACCCTGCGCTCGCGGCCCGCGCATTGGGCTGGTGCGTGACCGGGATGGATTTCGCGGACGCCTTGCATCTCAGTGCCGCCGATCACTGCGAGGGGTTCGTCACGTTTGACACGGATTTTGCCAAGGCCGCCAAGAAGACGACCGGAATGAACGTGCGCGAGCCGTGATGCAGGCTCACGCGACCGCCGTGCTGACCTCCACGGCCCGGTTCTCCACCAGCCGCATCAGCGTCTCCAGCCGGTCCGCCTCGGCGGCGGGCTTGTCGGTGCGGATGCGGGCGATGCGGGGGAAGCGCAGAGCCACGCCGGATTTGTGCCGCGTCGAGAGCTGGGCGGCGTCGAACGCGACCTCCAGCACCATCGCGCGCTCCACCTCGCGCACCGGGCCGAAGCGCGCCGTGGTGTGGTTGCGCACCCAGCGGTCGAGCATCGCGAGCTCGGCGTCGGTGAAGCCGAAATACGCCTTTCCGACCGGCACCAGCTCGCCGTCCTCGCGCCACAGGCCGAACGTGTAGTCGGAGTAGAAGCTGCGATCGCTTGCCGTGGCCGCGCTGGGCGTACATCAGCACCGCGTCGATGGTCAGCGGGTCGCGCTTCCATTTCCACCACTGGCCCTTCGGCCGGCCCGGCACGTAGGCGCTGTCGCCGCGCTTGAGCATCAGCCCCTCGATCGAGGCGGCGCGCGCGTCGTCGCGGATGGCGGACAAGTTCCTCGATGCTGTCGAACGCGATGAGCGGCGAGAGCGCCATATGCCGCGGCCGCGCGCGCGCCCACCACGCCTCCAGACGCGGCGGCGCGCATCGAAGGGCAGCGGGCGGATATCCTCGCTGCCCTCGAACAGCATGTCGTAGAGGCGGATGCCGGCGGGGAAATCGCGCAGCATCTTGGCCGTGACGCCCTTGCGGTTGAGCCGCTGCTGCAGATCGGCGAACGGTGCGACCTCGCCCTCGCGGATCACCAGCAGCTCGCCGTCGAGCACCGCCTCGAAGTTCATCGCATCGACGATCTCGGGGAACGCGCCGGAGATGTCGTCGCCGCTGCGCGAATAGAGCCGCTTGCCGCCGGCGGTCGCGACGAGCTGCACGCGGATGCCGTCCCATTTCCACTCGGCGCGGTAGTCGCGCGCATCCAGGGAAACCCGGTCCTGCGGCTCCAGCGGATGCGCCAGCATCGGCGGGCGGAACACCGGCGCGTCCTCCGGGTCCGGCCGCGCGCCGCGCCCTTCGAGCCAGGCGAACAGCGGCGCGTAGGGCGGCGCGAGGCCGTGCCACACCTCCTCCACGTCGTCCGGCGCGATCGCGCCCGTCGGTCATCTCGGCAAGTGCGACCTTGGCGAGCCGCGCCGAGACGCCGACCCGCAAGGCGCCGGTGATGAGCTTCAGCAAGGCCAGCCGCACCGATGGCTCGGATGCATCGAGCCAGCCGGCGACGATGGCCGAGAGCTCGGATTTCGGCGCGGTCTCCAGGCGTCTCGACCACCTCGGCGAGCGTCGGCGGCGCGGCGTTGGTCGGCTTGCCCGGCCACATCAGCGCGACGGTCTCGGCGAGGTCGCCGACATAGTCGTAGGACCAGGCGAACAGCTCGGGATCGGTGCGCGTCGCAGCGAGCTCGCGGATGAGACCAGGCTTGGCGGCGGTGAAGGCAAGCTCGCCGGTGACGGCGGCGAGGCCGATGCCGCGATCGGGGTCCGGCTCGCTCGCGAAATAGCGGCGCAGCAGCGCGATCTTGGCGTTGCGGCCGGGCGTGAAGACGAGCCGTTCCAGCAGATCGGCGAACGCGATCACGCCGACCTCTCTGTTTCGAGGCTCGCGCTCACGCTGCCGCCTCCTCCGAGAGACCCTCATCGTCCTCGTCGCTGTAGCCGACCAGCCGCAGCGCCCGGCCGCGCACGCCGCGCTGGGTGATGCAGTGGATCAGCGCCTCCTCGCGCCCATGCGTCACCCAGACCTCGGGAGCCGCGACCTCGTCGACGGTGGCGTTCAGCTCGTCCCAGTCGGCATGGTCGGAGATCACCAGCGGCAGCTCGACGCCGCGCGAGCGGGCGCGCTGGCGGACGCGCATCCAGCCCGACGCGATGGCGACGACGGGTTCGGCCAGCCGCCGCGCCCAGCGATCCGTCACCGCGCCGGGCGGGGCGAGCACGATGGCGCCCTTCAACTGCATCCTTCGCCGCCGCCGTCGCGGCACGCAGATCGCCGAGCACCACGCCCTGCTGCTCGTACACCGCGCAGAGCGGGGCGAGCGCGCCGTGCAGATAGATCGGTTCGTCCCAGCCGGCGCAGCGCAACAACGCAATGAGCCGCTGGCATTTTCCCAGCGCGTAGCAGCCGACGACATGGGTGCGCTCGGGGAACAGCGCCCGGCTCGCCAACAGGCGGGAAATCTCGTGCGCGGGCGGCGGGTGGCGGAACACCGGCAGCGCGAAGGTCGCCTCGGTGACGAACACGTCGCAGGCAACGGGGATGAACGGGTCGCAGGTCGGGTCCGGCTGGCGCTTGTAGTCGCCGCTCACCACCGCGCGGCTGCCGCGATACTCCATCGCCACCTGCGCGCTGCCGAGCACGTGCCCCGCCGGCTCCAGCCACAGCGTCACCTCGCCGATCCGGAGCCGCTCGCCCCAGCCGAGCGCCTGCTGCGTGAGTCCCGCCTGCCCCTCGCCGAGCCGTGCGCGCATCAGCGCAAGGGTGCCTGGGCTGGCGAGCACGGCGCGATGGCCGGGGCGGGCGTGGTCGGAATGGGCGTGGGTGATCACGGCGCGATCCACCGCCCGGGTCGGGTCGACGAAGAACCCGCCGGGCTCGCAGTAGAGCCCGCCGGGGACGACTTTCAGCCAGGTCTCGGGATGGGGCGGCATCGAGGTGATGTGGGGAGTGGGACCAAGCTTGCACGGCCCGGCGGGTCGGTCAGATCGCGATGATGGTGGTCAGCCTGGAGCGGACCAGCCGGGCGATGTCCGCCGACACCGCGCCGCCGGCGTAGCGCACCGGCCGGGCCAGCGTGTCGATGCTCCGCACGTGGCTGGTCAGGATCTCGCCCGCGACGGGGAGGTCCGACGACAGAACCACGCTGGTCGGGAACGGCCGCACCCGCGAGATGATCGGGCAGACGACGGCAAGTCCCGTGTTCTCGGTGAATAGGGCGGCCGAGACGACCAAAGCCGGCCGACGGCCCGCCTGCTCCCGGCCGCGGGTCGGGTCGAAATCGGTCCAGATCAGGTCGCCAGCGTCGGGGATGTAGTCGGAGGTTGTCACCCCTCCACGATCTCCTGGCCGACATCACTGCCCCAGTCGAACGCTCCGGCGAATTCCGCCCGCCACGCCGCGGCGCTCTTGCCGGCGAATAGTTCTTCCAAGGTCGGCTCCGGCGCGGCGTGGCGGATGACGATGGCGCCCTCATGAGTCTCGACCTGCACGCGTGCCCCGTCGCCGATCCCGGCCTGGCTCGCGATCTCAGTTGGCAGACGCACCGCCAAGCTCCTTCCCCAGCGACCGACAGTAACCAGCGACATCGGCGACCTCCAGCGATCGTAATATCTCAAACATATCTCTGGCGAGCAGTTTGGACAGTCCCCTTCGCATTGGGATGCCGGACACATCGACAGCGCGCTCCGCGATGCTACATAGGACGCGATGGAAGGAACATTGCCAGAACCTTTCGCCAGCTGGTTCGCCGCGCGGGGCTGGAGGCCTCGGCCGCACCAGCTCGCGATGCTGGCTGCGGCACGGGCGGGCGAAAGCGTGCTGCTGATCGCCCCCACCGGCGGCGGCAAGACGCTCGCTGGCTTCCTGCCCAGCCTGGTGGCCCTGAACACCGCGCCCCGCCCCGGCCTCCACACGCTGTATGTCAGCCCGCTGAAGGCGCTCGCGACCGACATCGCCCGCAACCTCACCGCGCCGGTGCAGGAGATGGGCCTCCCGGTCTCCATCGAGACCCGCACCGGCGACACGCCGGCCAACCGCCGCGCCCGCCAGCGAGAGGCGCCGCCGAACCTGCTACTGACCACGCCCGAGAGCCTCGCGGTGCTGCTCTCCTCGCCCGAGGCGGCCACGATCTTCGCCGGCCTCGACTGCGTGGTGGTGGACGAGGTGCACGCGCTCGCCGGCACCAAGCGGGGCGACCAGCTTGCGCTCTGCCTCGCCCGGCTCGCCACCTTGGCGCCGGCCGCGCGCCGGGTCGGGCTGTCGGCGACGGTGGCGCATCCCGACGCCATCGCCGCCTATATCGGCGCGCACCGGCGGATCGAGGCGCCGGACGGCGTGCCGCCCGCCATCGCCATGATGCTGCCCGAAGGCCGGCTGCCCTGGTCCGGGCATATGGGCCTCGACAGCGCGCCGGAGATCCTGGAACGCATCCGCGCCGCCGGGCTGACCATCGTGTTCGTCAACACGCGCGCACAGGCGGAGCTGATCTTCCAGGCGCTGTGGAAGCTCAACGCCGAGACGCTGCCCGATCGCGCTGCATCACGGCAGCCTGGAGGTCGCGCAGCGCCGCCGAGTGGAGGCGGCGATGGCGGCGGGGAGCTTGCGCGCCGTGGTCGCCACCTCCTCGCTCGACCTTGGCATCGACTGGGGCGGGATCGACCAGGTGATCCAGGTCGGCGCGCCCAAGGGCGTCTCCCGCCTGCTCCAGCGGGTCGGACGCGCCAATCATCGGATGGACGAGGCGAGCCGCGCGATCCTGGTTCCGGCCAACCGCTTCGAGGTGCTGGAATGCGAGGCCGCGATGCTCGGCGTCGCGGCCCGCGAGCTCGACGGCGATCCGCCGCGTCCGGGCGGGCTCGACGTGCTGGCACAGCATCTCCTTCTCATGGCGTGCGGCGCGCCGTTCCACCCGGACGCGATGTACGCCGAGGTGACGGGCAGCCAGCCCTATGCCGGCCTGTCGCGCGGCGATTTCGACGACGTCTGCGGTTTGTCGAGGATGGCGGCTACGCGCTGGCCGCCTACGAACGCTGGCAAAAGCTGTTCCGCGACAGCGAGGGCCGCGTGCACGTGCGCTCCGAGCGCGTCGCCCGGCAGGCGCGGATGAACATCGGCACCATCGTCGAGGCGCCGATGATAAAGGTCCGCCTCGCGGGCAAGCGCGGCCTCGGCCCGGTGCTGGGCGAGGTGGAGGAATACTTCGCCAACCTGCTCACTCCCGGCGACACCTTCATGTTCGCCGGCCGCCTGCTGCGCTTCCTGCGGCTGCGCGAGATGGCGATCGAGGTCGCCGAGGGCGGCAGCGGCGACCCGATGGTGCCGGCCTATGAGGGTGCGCGGATGCCGCTCACCACCAATCTCGCCGACCGGGTGCGCGCGCTTGCTGCAGAAGCCGGGCGAGTGGCACCTGTTCCCCGAACCCGTGCAAGAATGGCTGCGGCTGCAGAAGGCGCGCTCCCGCCTGCCCGGCCGGTCGGACCTGCTGGTCGAGACGTTCCCGCGCGCCAACCGATGGTATCTCGTCGCCTACTGCTTCGAGGGCCGCAACGCGCACCAGACCCTGGGGATGCTGGTGACGCGCCGGATGGAGCGGTTCGGCATGGCCCCGCTCGGCTTCGTCGCGACGGATTACGTGCTCGGCATCTGGTCCGCCAACCAGCCGACCGACGTGGCGAAACTGTTCGAGCAGGATATCCTGGGCGACGACGTGGAGGCGTGGATGGCCGACAGCTCCATGCTGCGGCGGACTTTTCGCAATGTCGCGGTGATCGCCGGGCTGATCGAGCGGCACCATCCAGGCAGCCGAGAAGAACCGGCGGCAGGTGACGGTGAACAGCGACCTCATCTACGACGTGCTTCGCCGGCACCAGCCGGATCATATTCTCCTCCGGGCGACCCGGGCCGACGCCGCGGGTGGCCTCACCGATCTGGGGCGCATCGCCGGGATGCTGGAGCGCGTGAAGGGGCGGATCAGCCACATGGCTTTGTCGCGCGTCTCGCCCCTCGCCGTTCCCGTGCTGCTCGACATCGGCCGCGAGAGCGTGCGCTCGGGCGAGGACGAGGACGCGTTGCTGGCCGAGGCCGAGGCGGCGCTGGTGGCCGAGGCGACGGGCGACGCCGAGCCGCCCGGTCCCAGTGCCGCCGCTCAGCGCGTGCCCGCGGTGCATCGCCGCAACACCGCGCGCTGCCCGCCGGCGCGACGCGCAGCTCCCGCTGTTCCCCCACCGCAGCGCATGAACCCCGCCCCGCTGCACTTCGCCGGCGAGCGGTTGATGCTCGACCCCGCGGGCGCGCTGGTCTGGCCCGCGGCCGGGCTTCTCGTTGTCTCCGATCTGCACCTCGAAAAAGGCTCGTCCTACGCGCGTCGGGGAATGCTGTTGCCGCCCTGGGACACGCGCGCCACGCTCGACCGGCTCGCCCTGCTGCTGCGGCGCTGGCAACCGCACATCGTGGTCGCCCTCGGCGACAGTTTTCATGATGGCGAGGGCGTCGGGCGCCTGCCTCCCGGCGAGGCGGCGCGACTGGCGGCGATGACGGAATTTTCCCGCTTTGTCTGGGTGATGGGCAACCACGACCCGGCGCCGCAAGCCGGGCTGGGCGGGCACTTCGTGGAGGAGTACGCGTGCCGGCCCCCTGCTGTTCCGCCACCAGGCCCGGCGCGGCGCGGAGGGCGAAATCAGCGGCCACTTCCATCCCAAGGCGGCGGTGCCGGCGCGCGGCTGTGCGGTGAGCCGGCCCTGCTTCGTGGCCGACCAGCGACGGATCATGCTGCCGGCGTTCGGCGCCTATACCGGCGGCCTCGACGTGCGCGACCCCGCCATCGCGCGCCTGTTCCCGCGCGGCGGACGGGCTTTTCTCCTGGGCCGCGAGCGGCTTTTCAGCTTCGCGGTCGCTCCCGGCTGAGCGCCGGGGGTAGCGGTGCGGAGAAAGAACCTCATCTTTTCCCGATGAAGACCGTCTTGCTCTGGTTCCGCAACGACCTGCGATTGTCCGATCATGCCGCCCTGCACGCGGCGGTGCAGGCTGGACCGGTTTTGCCCGTCTACGTTCTGGATGAAGAAGCCGCGGGACGATGGGCTCCGGGCGGCGCGTCGCGATGGTGGCTGCGTCATAGCCTCGAACGCCTCGCCGCCGACCTCGCCGCGTTCGGCGCATCCCTCGTGCTGCGTCGGGGGAGAGCGGCGACCGAAATCCCCCGCCTCGCGAGCGAAGCGGGGGCGGCCGAGGTGTTTGCCGGCCGGGCCGTGGAGCCCTGGGCGCGCACGCAGGAGCGGCAGGTCGCCGACGCGCTGGCCGCGAGCGGCGGACGATTGCAGTTGCACCGGACCGTCTCGCTGTTCGATCATGACGCGCTGCGAGCCGGCAGTGGGGGTCCATACCGCGTCTACAGCCCCTTCGCGCGCGCCTGTCTCGCCCGCGGCGCCCCGGCGCCAGTGCCCGGATCAGGGCTCCGACCCAGGGGTACATTGCCCCGATCCGGGTTCCCGACCTCGCCCGTTTCGCCCCGATCCGGGTTCCCGACCCCACCTGTTTTGCCCCGATCCGGGTTGCTCGACGAATGGCAACTACTGCCCACGCGGCCGGACTGGGCCGGGGGCCTGCGCGAGACCTGGACCCCCGGCGAGCGCGGCGCCCAGGCGAGGCTTTCTGCCTTTCTCGACCATGCGCTCGCGACTTATGCGAAGGGGCGCGATCTCACCGACCGGGACGGCACCTCGATGCTCTCGCCGCATTTGCATTTCGGCGAGATTTCTCCGGGTCAGGTCTGGCACGCCGCGAGCCATGCGGCCGAGGGCCACGGACCCGGGCTCGAGACGTTCCTCAGGGAACTGCTCTGGCGCGAGTTCTCCATCCACCTGCTGTGGCACAGCCCGGACCTGCCGGAGCGGCCATTGCGCGCGGAGTTCGCGCGGATGCCGTGGCGGCGGGACGCGGCATCGCTGCGCGCCTGGCAGCGCGGGCGGACCGGCGTGCCGATGGTGGATGCGGCGATGCGCCAGCTCTGGCAGATCGGCTGGATGCACAACCGCGCGCGCATGATCGCGGCATCGTTTCTGGTGAAACATCTTCTCCTACCTTGGCAGGCCGGAGAAGAATGGTTCTGGGACACGCTGGTAGATGCCGACCTCGCCAGCAACAGCGCGAGCTGGCAGTGGGTGGCCGGCAGCGGCGCGGACGCGTCACCCTATTTCCGCGTGTTCAACCCGGTCCTGCAGGGCCGCAAGTTCGATCCCGACGGCGCCTATGTGCGCCGCTGGGTGCCTGAGCTCGCGGGACTTGCGACGTCGCACATCCATGCCCCGTGGGAAGCGCCGGAATTGGCGTTGCGCGCGGCGGGCGTGCACCTCGGTAAAACCTATCCGCGCCCGATCGTCGATCTCGCCGCGGGACGCGCCCGCGCGCTCGCGGCCTTTCGCGGCCTTGCCGAGCCGGCCGCGTGACGCCGCTGGCGATTCTCCGCCCGGCGTCGCGCTCCGCGTGGTGGGCGACGTGCACGGCGACGCGCACGCCTTCGCCTTCGCCGCCGAGACCGACCGCTTTGTCGTGCAGCTCGGCGACTTGATCGACCACGGGCCGGACAGCGCCGGCACGCTGCGCATCATGTTCCGCCTGATCGACGAGCAGCGTGGATTGTTCCTGCTCGGCAACCATGAACACAAGCTGGCGCGCGCGCTCGCCGGCCACAACGTGCACATCCCCGAGACGCTGGCCGCGACCCTGCGCCAGCTCGACCCCGCCCTGCGCGACCGCATCGCCGTCGAGCTCGCCCGCGCCCCGGCCTGGGCGCGGCGCGGCGACACGCTGTTCGTGCATGGTGGTTTCCACACCGCGATGCTGGAGGAGCCCGCCCCGGCGATCGGTGCGGAGCGCCCCACCGGCCCGGTGTCCCGCGCCCTGTTCGGCGAGCCCACCGGCCGCACCCAGCCGGACGGCTACCCCGAGCGCAGCCTGCGCTGGGTGGATCGCATTCCGGCCGGCCTCACCGTTTATTGCGGCCACGACACCCGCAGCCCCGACGGCCGGCCCTGGACCATGCGGGGTGCCGCCGGGGGCAGCGCGGTGTTCCTGGACACCGGCGCCGGCAAGGGCGGCCATCTGTCGTGGATCGACCTGGCCTGAGCGCGGTCAGCTTGACCGTGCTCTCCTTTTGGTCAGGGGCCGGCACGGTCGCCACCTTGAGGAAAAGCGTGGGCGGCGCCCGAGGACGCCGCCCACGCAGGCACTCCGCCTTCGCCGTTCAGACGCGGCGGCGGCGAGCCAGCGTCAGGCCGAGCAGGCCGGCGCCGAGCACCGCGAAGGTTGCCGGCTCCGGCACCTGCGAGACATTGAAGCTCAGATCGGCGGGCAGACCGTTGGCCTCGACGTAGAGCAGCTCGAACGACCCGGCCGGCAGCAGGTACGGCGAGAAGGAGATCGCCGTCGGGGCCGACGCGTCGACGATCGTGTTGGCCCCTTGGTAGAGGCTGATCCCGTCATCGTGCCCGATCGTGCCCGCGAGCCAGTGCGCCGTCGATCCGGTGATCTTGAGCAGTGTCGTGTCGGTGAAGCCGCCGCTGCTGAGGATTGTATTGGGCACCGTGCCGCTGGTGATCCCGCCGCCGGTGGCGATGAAGCCGGCGACCGTGTTGGGGCCGGGCGGCGAGGCGAAGTCGAGCGCGCCGGTATAGGTGAAGGTCGAGACCGGCGAACCCAGCAGCAGCGGGTTCGCCCGGTTGGCCTGTTCCACGGGATCGGTCGACGTGCCGTTGCCGACGCCTTGGTAGACCGAGACGGTGAAGGCGCCGGTCAGTACCCCGGCATGAGCCACGGTGGACGCGCCGGCCATCAGTCCGATCGCGGCCGTCGCTAGCAGTAACTTCTTCATGAGCTTGTCCTCGTTGGGGGCGGGGCGCCGAAGCCCCTGCGGCCAACATCGAACGCAATTCCCATGCCGTGGCACTTTTCCCAATTTATGGAATAGCTTGCATCCCCCTCGCTGGAACGGCCGTTCATGGTTGTGTAAAGGTTTTCGACGCAGGACGTGACGCGGCGAGCCGGCGGGCCAAGCTCGCACACGAGAATTGCAGCCGCGACGCCCGGCCTTTTATGGCGCGGGAGCGCGATGCGAAACTTCAACGGTCAGATGTGACAGCGACCGAAACTTGGAAAGTCGGGTGCGATAGTAGTCTGGCTTCCCTCGCCTGCGTCGTGATCACCGAAATAATCGCCCCAAGATGCCCCGGCCCCAACCGCCAGATATGGAGATCGGCGAGTTGGTCGCCCTCGCTCTCGACGGCTTGGCGCAGATCGTCCAGCCATATGCCGGTCAGGATTCATGTCGAGCAGGATGGCGCCGGTGTCCCGGATCAGGCCATAGGACCAGCTCGCGATGACGCAGGCCCCGACGATGCCGGCAAGCGGGTCCATCCAAAGCCACCCGAACGTGCGGGCGAGCGACAGACCGACGATCACCAGAACGGAAACCGCCGCGTCGGCGATCACGTGGATCACGGCGGCGCGCATGTTGTTGTCGCGGTCGGCCGCCCCGTGCGCGCGCTCGTGCTCTTCGAAGATCACGGCGTGGTCCGCTTCGCCGATGCGCACGTGCGCCGTGAACGCATGAGGCTCGGGGATTCGTCTCGGCCGATTCCAGGTAGTCGCCTTCGATCGACCATCGCGAACGATTGGCGCGCGCCATCCGGTCGCACGGTCTCGATGGTGACAGCGCGAGCGGCTGCAGAGCCGGCCCGCTCTCGGCGCGCAACCGGAAACGCGGCGGCACGCCATCCTCGAACACTTCTAGGACGACGATTCCCGAGTCGGTCGGAATGCGGTGCGCCTCCTCATGGTCATGCCCGTCATGCGCATGGCCGTGCTGGTGGCCGTGATGGTGACGGTGATGATGATCTCCGCCGCGGCTCAGGAGCCACGCGCTCGCGATATTCACGGCCAAGCCGAGACAGGCAATCGGGATTGCCTCGGCAAAGTGGATTGGGACCGGCGCGAAAACACGGCCGACGAATTCGTAGCCGATCAACACGCGCAATCATTGCAAGGATGATCGCACTGGTGAAACCAGCGAGGTCGCCGACCTTGCCGGTGCCGAACGTGAAGCGCTGATCGCTGGCGTGCTTACGGGCGTAGGCATAAGCGATCGCCGCGAGCAGGAGCGCACCCGCATGCGTGCTCATGTGCAAGCCATCGGCGACAAGCGCGATCGAGCCGAACAGCAGGCCGCCGACGATTTCGGCGATCATCATGGCTCCGCAGAGCCAGATCACGGCCCATGTCCTGCGCTCGCTTTTCTCGTGTCCCTCACCGAGGAATACATGACTATGAAACGGCGAAGCGATGCCGCCGCTCCCGTTCATGGCAGACCTCATTTCAGGTAGGTGCGGACGACGCCGAGCAATTGCTCGGCTGCGTCGGCATTCAGAGCGCCGGGATGCTTCTCGGCGTCGACGAGATGCGTGCGCACGTGGTCCTCGACGACTTCAGCCATCAGACCGGCCGTGGCGCCGCGCACCCCGGCAATGAGATGCATGACCTGTTCGCAACCCGCCTCGCCGGCGAGCGCGCGCTCGATGGCTTCGACCTGGCCCCGGATGCGGCGGACGCGCGCAAGGAGCTTCTGCTTTTCACGGATGGTATGGGTCATGCGACGAAAGCATGGCATAGGGGGCCACCCTATTCAAGCCCCGCGGACCAGGACCGTCAGTTTCAGGTCAAGCTGGCTGGCCAGATTGAAAGTCACCTGTTCGTAACTGACGAAACCATCCGTCGGGTGCTTGAACGTCCGCTCGCCGCCTTCCCGGCCAAGGATCCCGTGCTGGTCCCAGAACCGCGCGAATTCCGGGCTCTCGCGGTGCAATTCCTCGATCAGCCCGCGCAGCGAGGGATCGTCGAGATGCGCGCCGCAGGCGGCGCGGAACTCCGCGGCAACCCGGCGGGCGCGCTCCTCCCAGGCGCAGATCAGCGAACGGGCGGCGGGCTCCAGGAAGATGAAGCGCAGCAGGTTGCGCTCGCCCGGCTGGTCCAGCCAACCGACGAACAGCCTTCGGGCCGGGTTCCAGGCGCGCGCCGTCCAGCTGCGGTCCAGCACGTAGGCCGGGGCGTCGATCGCCGCGACGCAGGCCAGGACCGCCGCCGGAACGTCGTCGACCTCGTCCGCTCCCTGGGCGGGGTCGCGCTTCTGCGCCAGCTCGAACAGATAGGCTCGCTCGGCGCGGCCCAGCCGCAGCGCATCGGCCACCCCCGCGAGCGCCAGCGGTGACACCGACACGTCCCGACCCTGCTCGATCCAGGTGTACCAGGTCGCGCTCAACCCGCAGAGCTGCGCGATCTCCTCCCGCCGCAGGCCCGGCGTGCGCCGCCGGCTTCCCCTGGGCAGGCCGATCGTCTCGGGACGAGCTTCTCGCGCCGCGCCCGCAGGAAGTCGCCGAGCGCCCGTCGCTGCTCCAAAGACTTCGTTCCCAGCATGGTGGCTCTTATACCAGGATGATCCGCCCTCTTAAACCGGTGTCCGATGACTGCTAGGCGTCGATGCGGCGGCCTCGCCGGAGGCCTCGGACAACGGAGCGGCGCGAATGGACATCCCGAACCTGGTCCTGCCGGTGTTCGCCGTGATCCTGACGGGGTGGCTGGCTGGGGCGCTGGGCTACCTGCCCCGAACCCTGTCGGCGCCGCTCGTGCAGTTCGCCTACAACGTGGCGATGCCGGCGCTGATCTTCCTGACGATCGCGCAGGAGCCGGCCCGCGCGCTGCTGGACTGGCGCTTCCTCGCCGCGTTCGGCGGCGGCTCGGTCGCCTGTTTCGCGGCGGTGTTCGCGATGGCGCGCGCTGGCCGGGGCCGCGGCGCCGGCAGCAGCGCGATGTTCGCCGCCGCCGCTTCCATGACCAACACGGGGTTCGTGGCGCTGCCGATCCTGCAGGCTCTGTACGGACCGCGCGGGGTGCTGCCCGCCGCCATCGCGACGGTTTCGTCGCCGTGGTGATGTTCCCCGTGATCGTCCTGCTGGAGATCGACGGGCGGCGCGCCGACCCGGCGCGATCGGCACCCTCGCACTCGCCAACCGCGTAGTGACCAACCCGCTGATGATCTCGACCATCCTCGGGCTGGCCTGGTCGTTCGTGGGGTTTCCCTGCCGTCCTCGCTCGCCGCCTATGCGACGATCTTCGCCGAGGCGATGACGCCGTGCGCGCTGTTCTCGATCGGCCTCGGCCTGTCGCTCGATGGGCTGCGCGGCGATTTCGGCGTCTCGTCCTGGCTCGCGGTGGGGAAACTCGTGGTCATGCCGATGGTCGTCTACTTGCTGTGCGTCGCGTGCGGCGTGGACCCGTTCTACACCGTCGCCGCGGTCGTCTGCGCCGCCGTCCCGACCGCCAAGACCGCCTACGTGCTGGCGGGCGAGTATCGGGTCGAGCAGAGCATGGTCGCCTCCACCGTCTCCATGACGACGCTGCTCTCGGTCGTCACCCTGCTCGGCTGGCTGTACACGCTCAGCTAGGACTCCGATCCGCCGCGCGCTGCCTAGCCGGCCTGCGCGCCGACCGGCGCAGGTGTCCTGAAGTGGAGAATGCGGGTCAGCCCATCCCAATCGTCGACGATTGGCTCGCGAAGCCGCGGATCGGCCAAGCCGACCTCTTCGATCAGCGTGTTTCCTCGTCCGAAATTGCAAGGCCAACAAGTCGTCACGAGATTGTCAGGGCCGTCATCTCCGCCCGAGGAGTGGGCCACGATGTGATCGAGCGATGCGGTGAGTGCAAAGAATGCAGCGTGAAGATCCTTGGCAACAGCGCCCCAACGGATCGCGCCTGGCAATGCTTTTCGCATCGTGTCTCGTGCCTCCGGAACCACGATACGACAACTGCAGAAACGGCAGCGCCAGCCATCTCGAGCATAGAGTTCCCTCTTTGCCGTTGGCTTGATCGAGGCGCGCGATCTCCGGCCTTTCGGCTCGCTGAGGGCGCTCGGCTTGGCCGTTACACCATCGACGTTGCGAAATCGACGTACGTTGGGCGGACACTTGTTCATGATCATGTCCGCATGAACCCAGAGAGCAGGCATATCCGCCTGCCGCACGCGTTCGCGGGCGAGGTCGAGATTGCCTGCCAACATGGCGTCTACGGCGTCGCTTAGGGTTTGCGCCGCCTGATCAATCTCTGGAATGGGCGGACAGAAGCACTCTCTCAAAGCCCAAAAATCGGCCGTTTGATCCATACCGGCTTCCCTATGGCAGCAGCCGATATCATCAGCCGTCCCGGTTGCGATTTCGCTAATGCCCCTCGCCGCCCGCACGAGATCGCTTGCACTACGACGGCCGGTAAGCTCTAGCATGTCCCGGCGTCCGGGTTGGTTCCGGTCGCGCAAGGGGGACCGGCACGCGTGCATGAGCTGACCCATAATGTCCAGGTGATCGTCCAGCCGGACGACGGCGTGCGTCCGGTGCTCGCACTCATCGAGCAGGCGCGGCGCAGCCTGCGGATCAAGCAGTTCACCTTCGACCACCCGACGCTGCTCGACGCCGCGATCGAGGCGCATCGGCGCGGCGTCGCGGTGCAGGTGATGCTGAACCCGGCGCGCTCGTCCGGCGATCGCGCCAACGACGCGGCGTTCGAGACGCTTGAAGGCAGCCGGTGTGGATGTCGAATGGACCAATCCGCGCTTCGCCGTGACGCACGAGAAGTCGATGGTGATCGACGGGCAGCGCGCCCTCATCGCGACCTTCAATTTCAGCGAGAAATACTTCACCCAGACGCGCGACTACGGGCTGGTGATCAGCGATCCGGCGGAGGTGCGCGAGATCGAGGCGTGCTTCGCCGCCGACCGGCACGCGCGAGGCGTTCCACCCGAGCGAGCAGAGCGCCCTGCTGTGGAGCACGCGCAACTCGCGCCGCCTGATGAGCGGGTTCATCGCCAGCGCCCGGCACCGGCTTGACATCCAGCACCCGAAATTCGTCGACGCCGCGATCCTCGACCGGATCTCCGAGGCGGCCCACCGGGGCGTGCGCGTGCATCTGCTGTGCGGCGGGAAGACACGGCATCAGCGAGTGGGACATCATCGACACGTTCTCGTCCCTGCGAATGCTCAACCGGCTCGACGTGAAGGTGCACAAGCAGAGCAAGCTGCGCCTGCACGCCAAGCTGCTGATCGCCGACGGATGCCGCGCCCTGGTCGGCTCGATGAACATCGACCGCAGCGCCTTCGACCTGCGCCGCGAGCTCGGCTGCGTCGTGTCCGATCCCGACGCCATCGAGCGCCTGTCCGCGCAGTTCGCGTCCGACTGGGACAATTCCGGCGCGCTACGAGGCGCCCGACCCGCTGCTCGCGCCCGACCACGCGGAGGACGAGTTCCCGCACGACCCTGATCTCGTCCATGAGTAGGGGCGAGGCACCGCCCGACGTCTCGATCGCGCGCCTCGCGGCGACGTTCTGCCAGGTCGCGCTGGCGAGCTTCGGCGGCGGGCTGTCCGCCTGGTCGCGCAAGGTCGTGGTCGAGGACCGCGGCTGGATGAGCGACGAGGAGTTCCTCAGCGCGATGACCTTGTGCCGCGTGCTGCCCGGCGCCAACCAGGTGAACCTCGCGATCTATGTCGGCACCAAGCTGCGCAGCTGCGCCCGGAGCAGTTGCGGCGGTGGCCGGGCTGACCGCGATCCCGGTGCTGATCGTGCTGGTGCTGGGCTATCTCTACCTGCACAACCGCGCCCTGCCCGCCACCCAATCGGTGTTGCGCGGCATCACCGCCGTCGCGGTCGCGATGACCTTCGCGATGGCCTAGCGCACCGGCGACCAAGGCGCTGCGCGGCGGGCTGCCCGCCTGGGGGCTGTGCGCCGCGTCGTTCCTGCTCTCGGCGGTGATCCGCGTGCCGCTGCCGCTGATGCTGGCGGTCGTCGGGCCGCTGGCGCTGTGGTGGGCGTGGCCGCGCCGGCCCGACCTGTCGCCACCGAGTCGTCGCCGCCCGATCAGTCGCCACCATGGCCCGGCGATCGCGCTGCAGATCTGCCTGCTGTTCGGCACCGCCTCGCTGCTGTCGGTGGGCGGTGGCAACTCGGTGGTGCCCGAGATCCAGCTCCGCGCGGTCGACACCTACCATTGGCTCACCGCCGCGCAATTCGGCGACCTGTTCGGCATCGCCCAGGCCGCCCCCGGACCCAGCATGTTGCTGGTCACGCTGGTCGGCTACAAGGCGGCGGGGATTGCCGGCGGATTGCTCGCGACCGTCGCGATGATCCTGCCGGCGGGCGTGCTGGTGCATCTGTTCGCGCGGTTCTGGCAGTCCTCCGCGGAGGCAAGCTGGCACGTCGCGCTGGAGCGCGGGATGGCGCCGGTCGCGGTCGGCCTGGTGGCCGCGAGCGGCACCGTGATCGCCCGCAGCACCGACCATTCGCCGGCGCAGTTCGTGCTCACGGCGGCGGCGACGCTGGTGCTGTGCGCGACCAAGCTCAACCCGCTGTTCCTGGTCGCGGCCGCCGGGCTGGCGGGGTGGATGGGGCTCGTGTAGCCAGCCGAAGATCGTCGCGGGCGGGGAGGACAAGCCGCGCGTCCCGTGGCAGGATCGGCGGCAAACCGGAGGAACGGCGTCCGCACGCCATGCGCCAGCTTCTGCTCCTGCGCCACGCCAAGTCGTCCTGGGACGATCCGCATTTGCCGGATCACGCCCGCCCGCTGAACGCGCGCGGGCGGCAGGCGGCGACGGCGATGCGCCGGGCGATGCACGACCTCGCCCTCGCGCCGGACATCGTGCTGGTCTCCTCGGCGCGCCGCACCCTGCAGACGCTGGAGGCGCTCGGCCCCTGGGACGAGACCCCGCTGATCGAGCCGATGGACGCGCTCTATCTCGCCGCCGCGCCGCAGATGCTGCAGGTGCTGCGCGGCGTCGCCGAGACCGCCCGCAGCGTGCTGCTGATCGGGCACAATCCCGGCCTGCACGATCTGGCGGTGATGCTGGCGGGGGCGACGGCGCTGGCGGCGGGCGGGGCGCAGGCGCAACGGCTCGCGCAGGGCTATCCCACCGGGGCGCTCGCCGAGTTCACTGTGCCCGGCCCGTGGTGGCAGCTTGACAGTGGCGCCGTGCGGCTGCACCGGTTCCTGGTCCCGCGCGACCTGCCCGAGATGGCCGCTTGACGGAGATCGCTGCCTGATCGAGCTCGAACTGAGCCTGCCCCCGGACGACGCCGCCCGCCTGCCGCGCCTGCGCCGGCTCGCCGCGCTGAAGGTCGGGCGGGCGCGCAACCAGCCCTTCCGCATCGTCTGGCACGACACGCCGGCCGCCGACCTGCTGCGCCAGGGGCTCGCGGTGGCCGAGCAGCGCGGCCAGTGGCGGATCGAGCAGGTCGGCCCGAACGGGCGCGAATGGCCCCTGGGCGCACCCAGCCCGGTGCTCGCCGAGGCCAGCAGCGCCGCCGACCTCGGGCCGCCGTCGCCGACCTCGCTGATGCCCGTCGCCGCCTTCGAGGGCCGCGCGATCGCGCTCGACCTGCTGCGCGAGGGCGAGGCGGTGTCGCTGCGGCTGCTCGACGGCGTGATGCGCGGCGTCACCGCCGAGCGCCGCGCGGCACGGCTGCGGATGGTCGGCGACGTGCGCGCGGTGACGGATCTGGCACTCGATCTCGCCGGCGAGTTCGCCGTCGCGGTGCCGTGCGCGGCGCTGGCGAGCGAGACGATCGCCGCCGCGCGCGCCGCCCGGCCCGCCGCCCGCCGGCTCGGTGCGGCGAGCCTGCCGCCCGACCTCTCGGTCGCCGCCGCCTTCGCGCACGTGACCGGCCACCTCGCCGACGTCATGCTGCATTGGGGCGCGCTGATCGCGGCCCCGCCTGACCCCGGCGAGCCGCGTGCCCTGGAGCCGGTGCACCAGATGCGCGTCGCCATGCGGCGGCTGCGCTCTGCCCACTCGCAATTCCCCGCCGCCGCCGAGGCGCCGCTGTTCGACGAGGCGCGGCGGGGCCTGAGGGCCCTCTCCGATGTGCTCGGACCGGCGCGGGATTGGGACGTGTTCTGCTCCGAGACCGGGCTCGCGGTGGGCGAGGCGTTCACCCCCGAGGCACAGGTCTCCCGGCTTCTCGCCACCGCCGAGCGGCGGCGGGCCGAGCATTACCGCACGCTGCGCGGCTTCCTCGACGGGGCGGAGTATCGCCGGCTGATGATCCGGCTTGCCGCCCTGGCGACGCCCGATAGCTGGGTGGCGGCGTGCGACCCGGAGCAGCGGGCGCTGCTCGACCAACCGCTGCCGGACTTCGCTGCCGCGGTGCTCGGCAAACGCCTGAAACGGCTGCAGCGCGCCGGCGCGGCGATCGACCATCTCGACGCGGCGGCGCTGCACGAGATCCGCCTGCTCGGCAAGCGGATGCGCTACGCGGCGGAGCTGTTTTCCCCGCTGTGGCCAGGCAAGGGTCCGCGCCGCTTCATCCGCCGCCTGACTGCCTTGCAGGAGAGCCTCGGGGTGCTCAACGACGGCGCGGTCGCCGCACAGCTGATGGCGGAACTCGGCGGCGCGGGGGCCGAGCGCGCCTTCGCGGTCGGCGTGGTGCGCGGCTTCGTGGCCGGCCGGGGTGCCGCGCACCGCCAGGAGATCGCCCGCGCCTGGAAGCGGTTCCATCAGACCGCTCCCTTCTGGAGCTGAACTCCCCGGCTTGGACTCGCAGGTTGCAGGCGATGGCCGAGCGGGCTAGGGCTGGCGCCCTGCCACGGTCCCAGGGTCAGCCCGCTTGCCGCTCCAGCGCCCGCGCCGCATTTTTCGCTCGTCCTCCTTCGCCCGGCCCAGCCCGGCGATGCTACGGGCCGCGCTCGTTGTCGTCGCGGGACTCGCGGGTGTGGGCTTGTTGGGCGCGGCCGCGCTGACCATCGGCGGGCTCTCGACCGAGCTGTTCGGCAGCACGCCGCCTCCGGTGGGAAAAATCCTTGCCGCGGAACCCGCGCAGGTCGCGGTGGTCGACGGTGGAACCCTGCGCATCGACCGCCAGGTGGTCCGGCTGCAGGGCGTCGATCCGCCGCCGCGCGGTGAGAGCTGCGGCGGGGCGGCCGATTGCGGCAGCGCCGCGGCCAACGCACTGGCCGGTCTGGTGCGGGAGAAGCCGGTCTCCTGCGCGCTGCACGGACAGGACCGCATGGGCCGGCCGCTCGGCGCGTGCGACGCCGCCGGCACCGACCTCAATCGGGCGGTGGTCGCCGCCGGCTGGGCGCGGGCCGGGAGCGGACGGCCGGATCTGCGCCAGGCGGAGAACACCGCGCGAGCCGATCGGATCGGCCTCTGGGCCGAGCCCGGAGCGTTAACGCGCCATCAAAGGCGCGCGGTTATGCTGCGGGCGCGAAGGTTGCGTCCGGCACAACTCCGCCATAATTTCGCTCCAAGCCCCGCCGGGTCCGCGATCCGGGCCGGGGTGGAGCGCGCAACGCGTATCCGCAGGAACGAGGACACACACAATGAGCGGCACGGCCTCCAGGTCCGTCACCATCACGCTCGATGGGTCGAACAAGTCCAGCAATCTGCCGCTCATCCAGGGCACTTTGGGCCCCGCGGTCGCCGACATCCGCAAGCTGTACGCGGATCTCGGGGTGTTCACCTACGACCCCGGCTACGGCGCCACCGCGTCCTGCGAGAGCAAGATCACCTACATCGACGGCGACGAAGGCGTGCTGCTGTATCGCGGCTACCCGATCGAGCAACTGGCCGAGCACTCCTCCTTCCTTGAGGTCTGCTACCTGCTGCAGCACGGCGAACTGCCGAACCCGCAGCAGAAGGAGCAGTTCGAGAAGGGCGTGCTGCTGCACACCATGCTGCACGAGCAGATCCGCGAATTCTACAACGGCTTCCGGCGCGACGCGCACCCGATGGCGGTGATGTGCGGCGTGGTCGGCGCGTTGTCGGCCTTCTACCACGACAGCATGGACATCAACGATCCGGCGCAGCGCACCATCAGCGCGTTCCGGCTGATCGCCAAGGTGCCGACGATCGCCGCCTGGGCGCACAAGTACAACATCGGCCAGCCGTTCATGTACCCGCGCAACGACCTCAGCTACGCGGAGAACTTCCTCTACATGTTCAACGCGGTGCCGGCCGAGCCGTACCACGTCAACCCGATCCTGGCGCGCGCGATGGACCTCATCATGATCCTGCACGCGGACCATGAGCAGAACGCCTCGACCAGCACCGTCCGCCTCGCCGGCTCCACCGGGGCCAACCCGTTCGCCTGCATCGCCGCGGGCATCGCCAGCCTATGGGGGCCGGCGCATGGCGGGGCCAACGAGGCGGTGCTGAAGATGCTCCAGGAGATCGGCCACAAGAACAACATCAAGGAGTTCCTGTCCAACGTGAAGGACAAGAACCAGCACACGCGGCTGATGGGCTTCGGCCACCGGGTCTACAAGAACTACGATCCGCGCGCGAAGATCATGCAGCGCACCTGCCACGAGGTGCTGGGCGAGCTCGGCATCAACGACCCGTTGCTCGACCTCGCGATGGAGATGGAGAAGATCGCGCTGAGCGATCCGTATTTCGTCGACCGCAAGCTGTATCCGAACGTGGATTTCTACTCGGGCATCATCCTGCGGGCGATGGGCTTCCCCACCAGCATGTTCACCGCCCTGTTCGCCGTGTCGCGCACGGTGGGCTGGATCAGCCAGTGGGAGGAGATGGTGAAGGATCCCGAGCAGCGGATCGGCCGTCCCCGGCAGGTCTATACCGGCGCGCCGCGCCGCGACTTCGTTCCCCTGGCACAGCGTCGATGATCCTCGGCCGATGACCTTGGGCCATCACCTTGGGCCGATGACCCGCAACGCGGCGGGAGATCGGCGGCAGTGGGTTAGCCGCCCGCTGCAACGCCTCTCTTTCTGCTGGCGAAGGGCGGGACACGATCCCGCCCTTTTTCATTGACAAGGCATTCCCGTCG
The DNA here is from genome assembly GCA_963799825.1 of uncultured Alphaproteobacteria bacterium. Taxonomy (GTDB): domain Bacteria; phylum Pseudomonadota; class Alphaproteobacteria; order Acetobacterales; family Acetobacteraceae; genus JAFKFI01. The sequence goes on along the minus strand of CAWCYL010000001.1, from coordinate 325,847 downwards.
CCGATTCGCCAGGCATGCGATTTCATCACTGTGAAATAATCCTTGGTCCGTTCGGTCCGACCGGCCCGGCGGTCCCGCCAGTGTTGATGAATAACGCTAAGGAAACGTGACAAGCGATTCTCAGGACTTGCAGAATTCGTAGGCCGGTCGATTTGCGACGTCATGGAACTGATAGCAGCTCTGGTCCGAGCCTCGACGGGGCAAGAACATTTCAGGAATCTCCGCCGATACGAATCGCGCAATCGTGAATGCGATTCGAGCTTTGTTCAACCGAAAGTTAACGATCAACTTATCGAGAGAAGCGAAGGCGGTTATGCATACATCCGCAAGTTGCATTTTGCACCGCACCTCCCGGAGGTTATATGCTGGAGCCTTATTATTCCCTCGACGCCCTGGTGCGGGCCCGCCTGAAGAAATGGCCGCAACGGCCGCCGGGATTGGACGGAACCGGCAGCGGACGGGACGCCTGGATGCGCGGACGGCCGACCGCCGGCGACATGGGCAACCCGTTCCTCAAGCTGCCGGGCAGCAATCGCTTCCGGACCTTGCCTGACGGGCTGTGGCTCAATTTCGGCGGCACGCCGCTCGAGCCCTATGTCGACATCTTCGCCATCGAGGCGTGCAGTTCGCTGCAGAACCTGCTCGACAAGCGTTCCCGCTTCGCGCCGAGCACGCAGTCGCTGCTGGCGGTCTGCCCGGTCACCTGGCTGCTCGCCCCGGCGCTGGCGGATGACCCGCTGCCGCGCTGGAAGTCCACCGGCCTGCTGCGCGCGGAGCCGACCCATCCGTTCGTCCTGCCGGTGCGCGACCTCAAGGTGATGTACGGCCTGAAGGCCCGTCACTATCAGGTGGCGACCGGCACCCTGCCGCATCCGCACGAATATTTCGTGCCGATGGACGCGCTGACCGCGGTGGACGGCGACAAGAACCCGGCGCTTGCAGGCGATGGTCGCCCGCGCCTGCACCGCCGGCAATTTCCTCACCCTCCCCTGATGGCCTCGGCCCTCACACGCTGGCGGAGAACCTGCGCCGGCGGCACGGCGCAGCCCGCGGCCTGCAGCATCTCGACGCGCCAGATCCGGGCGATCCGAGATCAGCCCGTCGACGCCGAAGCCGATCAGCCGGCGCATGTCGTCCGGGCGGTTCACCGTCCAGGGTATCACCTGGAGGCCGAGGCCGTGCGCCTCGGCCACCAGCTCGGCCGTCAGATCGCCATGCTCCGGCGCCCAGATCGGCCCGCCCTCGGCGGCCACGGCACGCGGCACCGAGCCGGCGAAGTCCGACGGGTCCGGCCCATCCCACCATCGGCGCGTGTCCGCGCCGATGGAGCGGCGGGTCAGCCAGGAGAGCGTCAAATCGGGCCGGCCGGGCGCGCAGATAGCGCAGCCCCCGCCAGTCGAAGGATTGCACCGTGGCGCGCGCCACCGCCCCCGCCGCGTCGAGCACGGCGAGCACCGCGTCGGCCATCTCGTCCGGGCTCGCGGTCCATTCGGGATGCAGCGGGAACGTCTTCAGCTCGATGTCGAACCGCATTTCGGGATCGAGGCCGATCACCTCGGCCAGCGTGGGGATGCGGGCGCCGTCATGCGGGGCCTGGTCCGGGAAGCTGTCGGCGTAGGCCGAGCCGGGCCGGATGCGGCCGACATCGTAGGCCAGCAGCGCCGCGCGCGTGACCGAGCCGATCAGCGGCCCGCGCGCTGTGAGCCATTCGCCCCCCGGCCGTCCGCGTGATGTCGGGGTTGAGGCTCGGATCGTGGGTGACCACCACCTGGCCGTCGGCGGTCAGGCCCACGTCCATTTCCAGCACGTCGACGCCGATCGCCAGCGTCGCGGCGAAACCCTCGAGGGTGTTCTCGGGAAACAGGCCGCGGGCGCCGCGATGGCCCTGCAACTGAATGGCGTGTTTCATCTCCCGGAGGATCGCCTCAAACCGCCGCCGCGAGCCGCCCGACCTCGGATATAACCGCGTTCCGCTCGTCGTCCGATGCGCGAGCCTCGGCGTAGTAGGCCGTCACGATGATCGGCGCGCGCCCTGGCGGCCAGAGGACGGCGATGTCGTTCGTCGCGTTGTGCCGCCCCCCGCCGGTCTTGTCGCCGACCCGCCAGCCTTGCGGCACGCCGGCCCGGAGCCGCTTGCCCCCGGTCTTGCAGGCGATGAGCCACGCGGTCAGTTGCTCGCGAGACGAGGGGGATAGCGCGTTCCCGATAACCGTCTTGCGGAGGATGCCAACCATCGCGACCGGGGTGGTGGTGTCGCGCGGATCGCCCGGCGTGGCCTCGTTCAGCGCCGGTTCCCGCCGGTCGAGCCGCGTCACGCCGTCCCCGAGCGTGCGCATGTAGGCGGTCAGCCCCGCCGGCCCGCCAAAGCTGTCGAGCAGCAGGTTCCCCGCCGTATTGTCGCTGAGCGTCACCGCGGCCTCGCAGATTTCGCCGACGCTCAGGCCGCCCTCGCCGACGTGCTTCTCGGTGATCGGGGAATAGGGAACCAGGTAGTCCCTGGCGTAGACGATCCGGCGGGCGAGGCTCTCCTCCTTGCGGTCGATCCGTGCCAGGGCGAACGCGGCGGCGAGAAACTTGAACGTGCTGCACAGGGCAAAGCGCTCGTCACCCCGATGTGCGATCGGCTCGGCGACTCGCGGTGTCGAGAACCGCGACCCCCAGGCGACCGCCATGTCGCCGTTCGAGATCGGCAACCCCGTGTCGCAGCGCCTCGCCCCGGCTCGGCGGCGGCAGCCGCACGCTCAACAGAGCCGGCCCGGCCAGCAGCGAGCCGACGAGCAGCCCCCGGCGCGAAATCACGGTCGTGCTCCTAGACGCAGGCGCAACCCTGCGTCGGTCCCGCCGCCTCGCGGACGACGTGATGGTCGATCCACTCGGCCACCAGCCGCCGCGCCTCGTTCAGCGAGGATTCCGGATGGTGGATGCGATACAGCGTCGTGCAGGCCTGGAAGGCCGACATGTCGTCGCTGCCGAGCTGGCGCAGGTCGCGATACGCCGTCACCACCGCCCGCTCGCAGCGCCGCCCGATCACGCTCGTCTCCTCACCCATTCCGCATCCCCCAAGTTGCGAGTGGTTCGCAAATTCGGGTGCAGGATACGGGGCGCCGCTCGCGGCAGACAAGCGGCAAACGTGCGACGCTACTCTGCCGCCAGTGCGTCGGGAGCGTGTTCCAGCGCGCGGTCGTGGTCGATGCACAGGATGGCGATGGCGCCGATGATCTGGGTGGCGGCGATGACGACCAGCCCGCCGGTGAAGCTGCCGGTCGCGTCCTTGATCCAGCCGGTGGCGAAGGGCCCGACGAAGCTCGCGAGGTTGGCGATCGAGTTGATGTAAGCGAAGCCCGCCGCCGCCGCCGCGCCGGTGAGGAACGCGGACGGCATCGCCCAGAACACCGGCAGCACCGCGAAGGCGCCGAACGAGGCGAAGCAGAGCGACACCAGGCGCAGATACGGATCCTCCAGCATCGCCGCCGCGACCAGGCCGATCGCGGTCAACAGCAGCGCGATGCTGCAATGGCTGCGCCGTTCCATCAGCCGGTCCGACCGCCGGCCGTACCAGATCATGCCGGCCGCGCCGATCGCGAACGGGATGGCGGAGACCAGGCCGGTCTGCATGTTGGTCAGTCCGAACGCCTTGATGATCTGCGGCAGGAAGAACGAGATGCCGGAGATCGAGTGGGCGATGGCGAACCCCGCCACGCCGAGCAGCAGCACGCGCGGATTGATCAGCACCTGCCACACGCTCATGTCGTGCGTCGCCAACCGGTGCTGGCGTTCCGCGCCCATCCGCCGCACCAGCCAGCCGCGCTGCTCGTCGGCCAGCCATTTGGCGTCCTTCGGGTCGTCGGTGAGGTAGAACAGCACGACGAAGGACAGGATCACCGACGGCACCGCCTCGGTGAGGAAGATCCACTGCCAGCCCTTGAGGCCGAAGCCGCCGTCGAGATACAGCAGGAAGCTCGACAGCGGCGCGCCGAGCACCGCCGAGAGCGGGATCGCCGCCATGTACCAGCCGACCATGCGGGCGCGATACGCCGAGGGAAAGAACAGCGTCAGGTAGAACAGCACGCCGGGGAAGAACCCCGCCTCCGCCGCGCCGAGCAGGAAGCGGATCACGTAGAAGCTGGTGTCGTTCCAGATGAAAGCGGTGCAGGCCGGACAGGATGCCCCAGGTGAACATGATGCGCGCGATCCAGCGCCGCGCGCCGACCCGCACCAGCACGAGGTTGGACGGCGTCTCCAGCAGAAAATACGGGATGAAGAAGATGCCGGCGCCGAAGCCGTAGACCGTCGCGGTGAAGCCCAGATCCTGGTTCATCTGGAGCGCCGCGAAACTCACGTTCACCCGGTCCAGGTAGCAGACCAAATAGCAGACGATCATGAACGGCAGCAGTCGCCGCGTGACCCTCGCCATCGTGCTGGCTTCGAGCGGATCCACCTCCCGCACGCGGTTGTCGAGCACGTCCATGCGTTTCCCCCGCCGCTATGGCCGTCGCCGCGCGCCCCGGACGGGCACGCGCCGGCCGTTTTCGGCAGCGTCGAGGATTCAAGCCGGGAAAGGCAAGCCGAAAACGCGGAGGTATGTCGTTAGCGGAGGCGTGCGGGATTTATCGCGCGGAGGCGAGTCGGATCGACCGTGACCGCGTGGTTGATCGGCCCGTGCCCGGCTCCGAAGCCCGGCGCCGTGGCGATCGCCGCGTGCACATAGCGCCCTGGCGCGCGTCACCGCGTCGCGCAGCGCCATGCCCTGCGCCAGCCCGGCCGCGATGGCGCTGGCCAGCGTGCAGCCGGTGCCGTGGGTGTGGCGGGTGGCGATGCGCGGCGATGAAAATTCCTCGATGCCGGCCTCGGTCGCCAGCAGGTCGACCACGGTGTCGCCCGTCAGTGCCCGCCCTTCAGCAGCACCGCCGGCACGCCGAGCGTCAGCATCGCCGCCGCGGCGTGCGCGCATCGCGCCCGTGTCGCGGATCGGCAGCCCCGTCAGCGCCTCGGCTTCCGGCAGGTTCGGCGTCAGCAGCGTGGCGAGCGGCAGCAGCCGTCGCTTCAGCGTGCCGACCGCGTCCGGCGCCAGCAGCGCCTGGCCGCCCTTGGCCACCATCACCGGATCGACCACCAGCGGCACGCCGGTGCGCCCGCTCGGCCAGCACGCCGGCCACCAGGTCGATCGTCGCGGCGTCGGCGAGCATGCCGGTCTTGATCGCGTCGGCGCCGATATCGGCGAGCACGCATTCGATCTGCAGGCGCAGGAAGTCGAGCGGCACCGGCAGCACGCCATGCACGCCGAGCGTGTCCTGCGCGGTCAGCGCGGTGACGGCGGTGGCGGCGTAGGCGCCGAGCGCGGTCACCGTCTTGATGTCGGCCTGGATGCCGGCGCCGCCGCCGGAATCCGAGCCGGCGACGACCAGCACGCGGCCGCGCATAGGCGAACGGCATCCTGCACGCATCGGCGCGCCTTCATCGGACGGCGGCGTCAGGCCGCGTCTTCCCGCATCCGCGCGATCTCGGCGATGGTCTCGCACAGCTCGTCCACCACGCGCTGCACCAGCACCTCGTCCTCGCCCTCGGCCATCACGCGGACCACCGGCTCGGTGCCGCTCTCGCGGATCAGCAGCCGGCCGGCCTGCCGAGCAGCCGCTCGGCCGCGCGATCGCGGCGCGCACGCGGGTATGGCGCAGCGGCGACGGGCCGGCGAAGCGGACGCTGCGCAGCCGCTGCGGCAGCGGGGTGAACACGCGGCACACCTCGCTCGCCGGCCGGCTCCTCCTCGACGATCACCGCCAGCACCTGCAGCGCCGCGACCAGCCCGTCGCCGGTGGTCGCGAAATCCGACAGGATCATGTGGCCGGACTGCTCGCCGCCGACATTGATGCCGCGCTGCGCGCATCCGCTCGGCGACGTAGCGGTCGCCGACCTGCGTGCGGTGGAACTGCATCCCGAGCCCGCTAGATGCACCGCTCCAGCCCGAGATTGGACATCACGGTCGCGACGATGCCGCCGCCGCGCAGCCGGCCCGCGCGCGCCCCAGGAGCGCGCGATCAGCGCCAGGATCTGGTCGCCGTCGATCAGCTCGCCGCGCTCGTCGGCCAGCAGCAGCCGGTCGGCGTCGCCGTCGAGCGCGATGCCGAGATCGGCGCCGTGCTCCACCACCTGGCGCACAGGAAATCCGGCACGGTCGAGCCGCAGCCGCGGTTGATGTTGAACCCGTCCGGCGACACGCCGACCGGCACCACCGTGGCGCCCAGTTCCCACAGCACCGTCGGGCGCGACCCGGTAGGCGGCGCCGTTGGCGCAGTCGACCACGATGCTGCAGCCCATCCAGCCGCAGCCCGCGCGGGAAGGTCGCCTTGGCCGCCTCGATGTAGCGGCCGGCGCGTCGTCGAGCCGCGCCGCGCGGCCCAGCACCGCCGGCTGGGCGAGGTCGGGCCGACAGATCCGCGCCCATCAGCGCCTCGATCTCGGCTCTCGGCCTCGTCGGACAGCTTGAAGCCGTCCGGGCCGAACAGCTTGATGCCGTTGTCCTCGAACGGGTTGTGCGAGGCCGAGATCATCACGCCGAGATCGGCGCGCAGGCTGCGCGTCAGCATCGCGACGGCGGGCGTCGGCAGCGGGCCGACCAGGGTGACGTCCATGCCGGCGCCGATGAAGCCCGGCGGTCAGCGCCGGCTCGATCATGTAGCCCGACAGTCGCGTGTCCTTGCCGATCACCACCCGATGGCGATGGGCGCCGCGGGTGAACATCAGCCCGGCGGCCTGGCCGAGCCGCAGCGCGGTCTCGGCGGTCATCGGGTCGGTGTTGGCCGTGCCGCGGATGCCGTCGGTGCCGAACAGGCGCCGGGTGTTGGCCATTGCAGATCGTTGCTCCGGATGGATCGGGATTGTCGTTGAGCAGCGTTTAGCCCGGGCAGAGCCGGGCCGATCCAAGTAGTCCCGATCGTCAGGTCATCAGCGCACCCCAGACGCGCAGCGCCTGGACCGTTCCGGCGACGTCGTGCACCCGCAGGATCGACGCGCGCACGCGCGCACGCGCATACAACGCGCCGGCGAGCGAGCCCGGCATCGCGCTGCCGCCGGCGCTGGGCGACGCCGGATCAGCCTGCCGATGAAGCGCTTTGCGCGACACGCCGACCAGGATCGGGCAGCCGAGATTGAGCAGCAGCGGCAGCCGCTGCAAGCAGCTCGAGATTGTGTGCCGCCGTTCTTGGCGAAGCCGATTCCCGGGTCGATCGCGATCCGCTCAGCGCGCGATGCCGGCGCGCTCCGCCGCGGCGAGCCGCGCGGCCGAGTTCCTGGTCACCTCCATCGCCACGTCGTCGTATCTGCGCATGAGCGTGCCATCGTCGCCGGCTCGCCGCGCATGTGCATCAGCACCACCGGGCAGCCGCGCTCGGCCAGCAGCGGTGCGGCGCGCGGATCGTGCGACAAGCCCGAGACGTCGTTGACGATCGCCGCCCCCGCGTCGAGCGCCGCCCGCCATGGTCGCGGCGTTGCGGGTGTCCACGGAGATCGGCACCCCTGCCCCGGCGAGTGCCCGGATCACCGGCAGGATGCGCGCCTGCTCCATCTCGGGCGGCACCGGCGCGGCTGCCCGGCCGCGTGCTCTCGCCGCCGATGTCGAGCGATGTCGGCCCCGGCCTCCGCCATCGCCACGCCCGGCCGCGATCGGCCGCGCTCGGATCGGCGTGCGCGCCGCCGTCGCTGAAACTGTCCGGCGTGACGTTGAGGATGCCCATGACGGCGGGGCGGCCGACGGTCGAGCCCGGCCCAGGCCGGCGGCCTGCGCGTCAGCCGGTCCAGCACCGGCGCGCCAGTCGGCGGGGATCACGCCGGGGCCGGCACCAGGCGGTCCGCTCCGCGCCGTGCTCGATCAGCCGCGCCAGCGTGAACGCGAGCGGGCCGCCGGCCAGCGGCAGGGCCAGCCCGGCCGCGACGGCGTCGCGGGCGGCGCGGCCGTCCAGCAGGCCCGAGCGGTTCGATCAGCCGCATGGACGACCGGAGCTCTGCCCCTGGACCCCGCCAAGGGCGGGCCCATGGATCCATGCTCAGCCGGGCTGCGGCGCCGGTCCCAGGCCGCCGGGCGGCGGGGGCGGAGGCGGGCCGCCCGGACGTCGGGCACCGAGGCGCGGCGGCTCTCCGGCGCCGGCTCGTCCACCACCTTCTTGATCACCGGCTCGCCGCGCAGCACGGTGCGGATCTCGTCGCCCGACAGCGTCTCGTGCTCCAGCAGGCCCGCGCGCCAGCCGGTGCAGCTCCTCGATGTTCTCGGTCAGGATGTGCCGCGCCTTGCCGTAGGCGGCGTCGATGATGCTCCTTGATCTCGCGCGTCGATCTCGCGCGCCGTCGCCTCGGAGACGTTCTTGTGCTGCGTCACCGAGTGGCCGAGGAACACCTCCTGGCTGTTGTCGCCATAGGCGATCATGCCGAGCTTGTCGCTCATGCCCCATTCGGTGACCATCCGCCGCGCCTGGTCGGTCGCCATCTTGATGTCGCCGGCGGCGCCGTTGGACACCTTGTCGGCGCCGAAGATGATCTCCTCCGCGGCCCGCCCGCCCATCGCCATGGTCAGCTCCGACGAGCAGCTTGGACTTGCTCTTGGAGTAGCGGTCGCCCTCCGGCAGGCTCATCACCAGGCCGAGCGCGCGGCCGCGCGGAATGATGGTCGCCTTGTGCACCGGGTCGCATTCCGGCTCGTGCATGGCGCACAGCGCGTGGCCCGCTCTCGTGATAGGCGGTCATCCGCTTCTCCGCCTCGCTCATCACCAGCGAGCGGCGCTCGGTGCCCATCAGCACCTTGTCCTTGGCGTTCTCGAACTCCGCCATCGCGACCACGCGCTTGCCGAGCCGGGCGGCCAGCAGCGCCGCCTCGTTCACCAGGTTGGCGAGGTCGGCGCCGGAGAAGCCCGGCGTGCCGCGCGCGATCACCTTCGGATCGACGTCGCTGGCCAGCGGCACCTTGCGCATGTGCACGCGCAGGATCTTCTCGCGCCCGTTCACGTCGGGGTTCGGCACCACCACCTGGCGGTCGAAGCGGCCGGGCCGCAGCAGCGCCGGGTCGAGCACGTCGGGTCGGTTGGTGGCGGCGATCAGGATGACGCCCTCGTTGCTCTCGAAGCCGTCCATCTCGACCAGCATCTGGTTCAGCGTCTGCTCGCGCTCGTCGTTGCCGCCGCCCAAGCCGGCGCCGCGATGCCGGCCGACGGCGTCGATCTCGTCGATGAAGATGATGCAGGGCGCGTTCTTCTTGCCCTGCTCGAACATGTCGCGCACCCGCGAGGCGCCGACGCCGACGAACATCTCGACGAAATCCGAGCCGGAGATGGTGAAGAACGGCACGTTGGCCTCGCCGGCGATGGCGCGCGCCAGCAGCGTCTTGCCGGTGCCGGGCGGGCCGACCAGCAGCACGCCCTTGGGGATCTTGCCGCCGAGGCGCTGGAATTTCTGCGGGTCCTTGAGGAACTCGACGATCTCCTGCAGCTCGCCCTTGGCCTCGTCGATGCCGGCGACGTCGTCGAACGTCACGCGCCCCTGCTTCTCGGTCAGCATGCGCGCGCGCGACTTGCCGAAGCCCATGGCGCGCCCGCCGCCGGCCTGCATCTGGCGCATGAAGAACACCCAGACGCCGATCAGCAGCAGCATCGGGAACCAGGAGAGCAGGATAGTGCAGCAGCGGGTTGACGTCGCTCTCCTCGGGCTTGGCGATCACCCGCACGCCCTTGTCGGTCAGCCGCTGCACCAGGGTCGGATCTTCCGGCGTGTAGGTCTGGAAGGTGCGCCCGTCGGTCAGCTGGCCGGTGACGGTGCGGCCCTGGATCACCACGTCGCGCACCCGCCCGCCATTCACCTCGCCGATGAAGTCGGAATAGGCGACCTGGGTGGCCGCGCTGTCGCGTGGCACCCGGCTGGAACAGGTTGAACAGCACCACCAGCAGCAGGGCGATGATGACCCAGAGCGCGAGGTTGCGGCCGAAATTGCTCATTGCATCCAGATCCTGTCGCCCACCCCGTCCGTGGGCCGTCGCTCGGCCCGCGTCTGGGCCAGCCCGTCGGCCCGCTCCGTGGCTGCAAGGGTCGCGTCCGCGCCGGAGGCGCGCGACCGCCATAACGCACGGAACTGATCTGCCGGTCCGGGAGGGCGCCCCGGTGCCGCATCACCATCCCAACATAGGGTGCCGCCGTCCCTTGCGCATCCCCAATCACCGTCAGGCGGACAGCCAAGCGGCCCCGGCCGGCGGGCCGCGCCGGGCAGGGCACGACCGGCAGGTCCAGGCATCGCCGCGGCGTCAGGATAGCGCAGATGCGGCACGCGCGAGCAGCGTGCCGCCGAGCCGCAGCGCGGGGAGCGTGCACAGCACCGCGGCGGGCAGCGCCGAGTGCCGGCGCAGCCCGGCCGCCGCCGCGCCCAGCGCGCCGAGCGTGGCAGGCCGCGCCGGCGGCGCGGCATCGCGGCGAGGCGGAACCGACCGTCCCACGACGCGCCCCGGGCCCGCGCCGGGACCGGCGGGGCCTGCGCCGCCGCCTCGCGCACCAGCAGCAGTCCGGGACCGAGCCGGCCGGCCGCCAGCAGCCGCACGCCCGGCCAGGGTCGCCGGGCCGCGGAGCGGCGGCCAGCCGCGCGACCGCCGCGGCGACGGCGGATACGCGCGCGCCCGAGATCGCCTGCAGCAGCGCCGCCAAGCGCTGCCGGGGGATCGGCCCCGGCGCGAGCAGCGCGTAGCCCTCCGGATGCAGCGCTGGCGCGCTGCGCCAGGATCGCGGCGACGGCCTGCTCGTGCGCGCTGCGTCGCGCGCCCGCCGCCGCCGCCGCGGCGACCAGCGCTGCGGTCGCCGCGCCATCGCCGTCCGGATCGTCGCGCGCCAGGCGCAGCCGGGCCCGCAGCGCCGCGGGTCCGCGGTTGGACGGGTCCTCCACCCAGGTCACGCCCGCCGCGCTGCAAGCGTGGCGCGCAGCCGGCCGGGCGGCACGCGTCAGCAGCGGCCGCAGCAGGCGGACCGGGCTCGGTCTCGCGCAGCGCCGCCATGCCGGCGAGCCCGGCCGGCCCGCTGCCGGCAGCGCCGGCGCATCAGCACGCGTCTCCGCCTGGTCGCCGGCATGGTGGCCGAGCAGCAGATGCACGATGCCCGCCGCGCGGCACGCCTCGGCCAGCGCCGCGTAGCGGGCCTGCCGCGCCCGCTCGGCCAGCGCCGGCCCGGCCGGCAGGCCGCGCAGCCGCATCAGCCTGCGGCGAATGCCCGCGCGCCGCCAGCCGCTCCAGGGTCAGCGCGGCCTCCGCGCGCCGACCCCGCCCGCAGTCCGTGGTCGACGACCAGCGCCAGCACCGTCCCGCCGCGCGCCGCCGCCCAGCCGCGCGGCCAGCAGCGCCAGCGCCATGCTGTCGGCGCCCCCCGAGACCGCGACGGCCAGGCGCGGCGCCGCCTCGAACGGCCCCAGCGGCGCCATCAGCGCGGCGAACTCCGCGGCGTCGACCGGCGGTCAGCCGGCATGGCGCCGGTCAGCGGCACCCGGCGCGCTGCCGCAGCGCCGCGGCGCGTCTGCGCGCACTCGCGGCCCGCTGCGGTCGGGAACTCGGCGCGCAGCTTGTCGAGCGTCGCGCAGGCCGCCGGCTGGTCGCCGATCGCGGTCAGCGCGTTGGCCAGCCCGAGCAGCGCTTCCTGGCGCGTGCGGCCCGGTGCGGGACCGCTTGTAGGTGTCGTCGTAGGCCAGCGCCGCCTGCTGGTAGTTGCGCTGGCCGGCCAGCGCCTGGGCCAGCAGGAACTGGGCGTCGGTGGCGCGCGGCCATGCGGCCGCCTGGCCAGCACCTCGCGCGCCGCCGCCTCGGCCGCCGGCATAGTCGCGCCGGCCCAGCGCCGCGTAGCCCTGCTGCAGACGCGATCTCCGGCGTGCGTGGCGCCGGACGCGGGGCCGCTCGGCGGCGGCGTGCCGCGGCATCGGACGCGCCCAGGCTGTGGGCGGCGGGCTCAGGCCCGAGGGCTGGCGCGGCGGCGGCGCTGCTTCCGGCGGCCGGCGGCGCACGCGGGCGCCGGCGCGCCGCCGGCGCCGGGCGGCCGCCTCCCTGTCTGCAGCCGGAAGTTCAGGTCGCCGATCTGCTTGGTCAGTTCGTCGCCCTGCCGCTGGACCTGGTTGGCGAGCTTCGTCGACGCGGCCGCGCAGCGCGCGCACCTGCTCCTCCAGCGCCTGCACCCGGTCGAGCAGCTGCGCCAGCATGTCGTTGCCCCCGGGGCGGCCCGGCCGGCGGGCCGGCGGCAGGCCGCGATAGCGCCGCCGAGCAGGATCCGCCTGCGGCGGCGACGCCCGCCTCGCGGCCGACCTGGGCCTGCAGCACCTGCATGATCGTGCCGCAGCTCCAGGATCTGGTTCTGCAGCGCGATCGCCTCGCGGCTGTCCATCTGCGCCGGGCGGGCACCGCGGACAGGCCAGCACCAGCGCCCGCCAGCAACACGAGCTGCCAGCCAACGGCGATCTCATGCGGCACACTCCTCGATCCGGTCCAGGCGCGGTGACGCCCTGGCCGGTCGTGCGGCGCGTCGATCCGACGCCCGAGCGGCCACCGCAGCGACCCCGGTCAGCGCACCGAGGTGATGGCGTTGCGGTTCTGCGCCCAGGCCTCCTCGTTGTCGCCCAGCGCCGTCGGACGATCCTTGCCGTAGCTGATCGTGCTGATCGCGCGGCGAAGAGACGCCCTGGGCGACCAGGTAGTCGCGGGCGGCGTTGGCGCGACGCTGGCCGAGTGCGAGGTTGTATTCCTCGGTGCCGCGATCGTCGCAATTGCCGGCGATCTGCACGCTGGCCTGCGGATAGCGGCCGCAGCCACGCGGACTGGCGATCCAGGGTCGCCCTGCGCGTCGCCGCTCAGGGTCGACTGGTTGAAGGCGTAGAACACGCGATCGCCGACATTGGCGACCAGATCCTCCTCGCTGCCCGGCACCGGCCCGGCCGGACGTGGCCGCGGTGGCGCCCGATCCGGTGCGGTGGTGGCCGTGGTCGTGCTGGGGTTGCTGCGAGCACGCGCGCCAGCAGCGCGATGGCGGCGAAGGCGCCAAGCAGTCTTCATGTTCATTGTGTTGCGTCCCTGGATTGGGGAGGCACACAGCGAAGTTCATGCGACAGGTGTAACAATCGCTGCGCGCAATCGGTCCCGCCCACAACAGCGAACGGGATCGGCGCGCCATAACGCACGGTTGCGAGACCGGTCAAGTTGCCACGGCCGTCGGCCACGCGGCGTTGCGGCGCCGGTTTCATGCCGGCCAGCGGCGACCAGGCGGGGTCGGAGGCGTCGGTCGGGCGTCTGCACCATGCGCTCGTTGAAGCCGGTGATGTCGATCGAGACCAGCCGCGACGCATAGCCGCTGCCGCGGTTGTCGCGCGCCGGCGATCTCCCGCCAGAACATGAGCACCCGGCCGTTCGGGCAGAAGGTCGGCCCCTCGACGGCGAAGCTCTCCGACAGGATGCGCTCGCCCGATGCCGTCCGGGTGCATCACGCCGATGCGCGAACTGGCGCCGCCCAGCCGGGTGAAGGCGATCAGGTCGCCGCGCGGCGACCACACCGGCGTGGCGTAGCGGCCGCGCCCGATAGCTGATCCGCCGCGCGCCGCCGCCGCCGGCGCCCATGATGTAGAGCTGCTGGTCGCCGCCGCGGTCGGAGTTGAACACGATCTGGCCGCCATCCGGGCTGTAGCACGGGCTGGTGTCGATCGCGCCCGAGTTGGTCAGCCGCCGCTCGCGCCGGCCGCCGAGATCGACCGACGTAGATGTCCGAGCCGCCGCCGCGCGTCGCCGACAGGATCACGCGCGCTGCCGTCCGGGCTGAAGCGCGGCGCGAACGTCATGCCCGTCGAACTCGCCGAGCACCTGCTGGTGGCCGGAGCCGAGATCGAAGAGGTACACCCGCGGGCGGTTGTTGGCGTAGCTCATGAAGGCGATCTCGTCGCGCGTCGGATGGAAGCGCGGGGTCAGCACCAGCCAGGCGCCGTCGGTCAGGAAGCGGTTGTTCTCGCCGTCCTGGTCCATGATCGCCAGCCGCTTGGTGCGCCGGTCGCGCGGGCCGGTGCCGGCGATGTAGACGATGCGGGTATCGAAATAGCCCTTCTCGCCGAGCAGCCGCTCGTAGATCACGTCGGCGATGATGTGGCGCGATGCGCCGCCAGTTGCCGGCGTGGTGGTGTAGGCGGTGCCCTGGATCTGCTGCTGCGGCAGCACGTCCCACAGCCGGAACTCCACCCGCACGCTGCCGCCGCCGCCCTTCCACCCTGCCCGGTCACCAGCGCCTGGGCGCCGATCGCCTTCCAGTTCTGGAAGTTCGGCACGTCGCCCGACGGCGCCGCTCGGCGCGGCGGCCTGGACGAACGGCCCGCGTCGAGCGGGCGGAACAGGCCGCAACGGCCGAGGTCGTTGGTGACCACCTGGGCGATGTCGTGGCCGAGCCGCCCGGCGTCGCCGCCGCTCCCGACGATGTCGGGGATGGCGATCGGGATCGGCGTCGGTGCGCGCGCGGTTGACGTCGATCACCGCGCTCTGGCCGCCGGCGGCGGGCGCCCGGCCGCCGGCGCCGGCTGCGCGCGCAGCGCCGGCGGGCGCGCCGAGCAGCGCCGCGGTGCCGGCCAGGCCGCCGGCGATCAGACCGCGCCGGCCGAAGCCTGACGAGACCGGCGTCCGATCATCTTCTCATCTCACCGATCTTGATCATCGTTCCCTGTCCTCAATTCATTCCCCGGGTCTGAAGCGGAAATTCAGCGTCTGCGGCTGCCCGAGCATGGCGCGCGGCAGCGGCAGATTGGCGCAGGTGCGGACTCAGCACGGCGCGCACCGCGCGCTCGGCGAAGGCGCGGAACACCGGATCGGCGCCATCCGGCCGATATCCGGCCCGCGCCACCTTGGCCACGCGGGCGGTGCCGTTCTCGTCGGTCTCCACCTGCAGCCGCACCTGCATCTGGTCCGCCCCCTTGGCCCCCGCGATCATAGGTCCAGCAGCGCCGCACGTAGTCGCCGATCGCGCGCGCGCTGGTCGGCCGAGAGCTTCGCGTGTCGCCGCCCAGCGGGTTGCCGCCGCCGTTCGGCGCGCCGCCGCCGCCGGGTTGGCGTGCGCGCGCGGCGGCCGGGTCTGCTTCTGCAGCGCGCGCAGCTTCTCCAGCGTGTTCTGCAGCGCCTGGCTCTCGGCCGCCAGGTTCTGCGTCGGGTGCGGCTGGCGGTGGGCTCGGCGGAGCCGGCGGGCGGCGGCGGGGCCGGCGGCGGCGGGGGTGCGGCATAGGCGGCGCGGGCTTGCGGCGGCGCCGGCGGCGGCGGGCCGGCGGCGCGGGCGGCGGCGGCGGGGCGCGGCGTCGGGCGGGCGTCGGGTCTGCGGCGGCGGCGGCAGCGGCGGCGGCGGCGGCGGGCGGCGCCGGCGCGGGCGGCGGCGGGGGTGGCGGCGGCGGTGGCGGCGGCGGCGGCGGCTCCGGCGGCAGCGGCTTCGGCGGCTCGGGCGCCGGCTCCTCGGCCAGTCGGCTGCGGCGCGCCGGCGCGGCCACCGGCGCCGGCGTCTCGGCCCGGCGCGTGCTGCGCCGGGTCGCCCTCGAACGCCATCGCGACCGCCTGCTCGTCCGGCACGTTCCGGCGGGCGCATGAACGGCAGCCCGAGCAGCAGCACGATCGCCAGCAGCAGCGTGCAGCGCGACCGAGACGGCCGCGCCGCGCCGCAGCTGCGGGCTCATCCGGCGAGGGTTCATCCAGGTCGGTCCGGGGCCGGGATCAGCCGCGCCCCGCGGACGCGGCGCGGCGGCCGGGGCGGGCTTGGCCGGCGCGGCGGCGCGGCGGCGCGGGCTTGGCCGCCGGCGGCGCGCCCGCGGGCTGCTCGGCCAGCAGCGCCACCTTGGTGAAGCCGCCCTGGGTGATGGTCCCCATCACCTGCATCATCCAGCCCGTAATTGATCGCCCTTGTCGCCGCGCACGAAGATCCGCCGGTCCGGGTTGTTCTGCGCGATCGCCTGCAGCTTGGCCACCAGATCCGTCAGCGCAACCTCCTGGTCCTGCAGGATAGATCTGGCCCTTGGCGTTGATCGAGACGGTCAGCGGCTCGCTGTCGGGGTTGAGCGGCTTGGCGATCGGTCTTCGGCAGATCCACCGCCACGCCGGAGGTCATCAGCGGCGCGGTCACCATGAAGATGATCAGCAGCACCAGCATCACGTCGACCAGCGGCGTCACGTTGATCTCGGCCAGCGGCCGGTAGCGGCCGCGTCCGGCCGGCTTGGCCGTTCAGATAGCCGGCCATGGCCTAAGCCGAGGCTCCTCCTCGGCCATACGCTCACGCCGGCCGCTCCTCGCTCTGGCGCGACAGGATGGCGCCGAACTCCGCGCCGAAACCCTCCAGGCGCGAGGCGTAGCGGGCAGGTCGGTGCTGATCTTGTTGTAGGCCAGCACCGCCGGGATCGCCGCCACCAGGCCGATCGCGGTCGCGAACAGCGCCTCGGCGATGCCCGGGGCCACCACCGCGAGATTGGTGTTGTGCATCGCGGCGATCGCCGAGAAGCTGTGCATGATGCCCCAGACGGTGCCGAACAGGCCGATGAACGGCGCCGTCGAGCCGACCGAGGCGAGAAACATCATCCACCGCTCCAGCCGCTCCATCTCGCGCTGGATGGTGACGCTGATGGCCCGCTCCACCCGGTCGCGCACGCCGGAGCGCGTGATGTCGGCGCCGGCGACCCGCGCGGTGCGCCGCCACTCCGCCATCGCCGCGCCGAACACCGCCGCCATCGGGTTGCGCGGCTTGGCGCCCTCCTGCTCGTACAGCTCGTCCAGGCTGCCGCCGGACCAGAACCGGTCCTCGAACTTGTCGGCCTCGCGGTTCGCCCGGCGCAGGGACGACCATTTCTCGAACACGATCGCCCAGACCCACACGCTGGCCGCCAGCAGCAGCAGCATCGCCAGCTTGACGACGATGTCGGCCTGCAGGAACAGGCCCCACAGCGACAGGTCGCCGCCCGCCGCCCCCAGATTCGCCGCGTCCACTGCCCGGTCCACTCCTAACCCCCGTTCAGCCCATCGCCGGCAGCCGATCCCGTCGACCCATGCCGGCCGCCGCCGAGCAGCCTCGAGCGCCTCCCGCCAGCGCGCCGGCAGCGCGCCGGCCGCTGCTCGCCCAGCCGCACGCAGGCCAGCCGCAGCTCCGCCACCGACCAGCGGCCCGTCCTCGCCCGATTCGCGGAACTCCTGGCGCAAGCGTGACCGAGGCGCCGCCAACGCGGACGCGGCTCGGTCGGCACCACCAGCTCGTCGTCCAGCCGGGCGGGACGCAGATAGTCCAGTTTTGCGCGCCGCACCACGAAGATAAGGCTGCACCGCTCCACCAGTTCGGCATGCGGGACGCCCAGGTCGCGCAGGGCCTCGGTGCGCGCGCGCTCCGCGAACCGAGATAGTTGGCGTGATAGACGATGCCGCCGGCATCGGTGTCCTCGAAATAGACCCGGACGGCATAGCGGTGCGGCCCTGCCGGGCTCATGACGGAAGCGTGACCATTCATTCATCATCCCGCAGCAGATCGAGCTGCGCCGGCCCGCGCGGCCGGCGGGGCGAGCCCGAGATGCCGCCAGCCGGGCTCGCCCAGCATGCGGCCGCGGCTGGTGCGCAGGACCAGGCCCTCCTGGATCAGGTAGGGCTCGACCACGTCCTCCAGCGTGTCGCGCGCCTCGGCCAGCGCCGCGGCCAGGGTCTCCACCCCGACCGGCCCGCCGGCATGGTGCTCGGCGATGCGCAGCAGATAGCGCCGGTCCATCGCGTCGAGCCCCAGCCGGTCCACCTCCAGCCGCAGCAGCGCCGCGTCGGCCACGTCCCGGTCCACCGGGTCGGATCCTTCCACCGAGGCGAAGTCGCGCACCCGCCGCAGCAGGCGCCCGGCGATGCGCGGGGTGCCGCGCGAGCGGCGGGCGATCTCCGCCGCCCCCTCCGCCGTCAGCCGGAACCCGAGCTTTTCCGCGCCGCGCGCGACGATCAGTTCCAGCTCGGCCGCCGTGTAGAACACCAGCCGCAGCGGGATGCCGAACCGGTCGCGCAGCGGCGTCGCCAGCAGCCCGGCCCGCGTGGTGGCGCCGACCAGCGTGAACGGCGGCAGGTCGATCCGCACGCTGCGCGCCGCCGGCCCCTCGCCGATGATGAGGTCGAGCTGGAAATCCTCCATCGCCGGATACAGCACCTCCTCGATGGCGGGCTGCAGGCGGTGGATCTCGTCGATGAACAGCACGTCGCGCGGCTGCAGATTGGTCAGGATCGCCGCGAGGTCGCCGGCCCGCTGGATCACCGGCCCGGAGGTGGCGCGAAACCCGACGCCCAGCTCGCGCGCCACGATCTGCGCCAGGGTGGTCTTGCCGAGGCCCGGCGGCCCGTGCAGCAGCACATGGTCCAGCGCCTCGCCCCGGCCGCGCGCCGCCTCGATGAACATCGCGAGATTTTCGCGGCTCGCCTTCTGGCCGATGAATTCCGCGAGATTCTGCGGCCTGAGGCTCGCTTCTGCCGCGTCCTCCTCGGCGCGGACCGGGCGAGACCGTGCGCTCCTCGCTCACGCCGGGCTCCGCTGCGCCAGCTCCCTCAGGCTGTCGCGGATCACCACGTCGAGCCCGGCGCCCTCGCCCAGCCGCTCGAGCACGCGCGCCACCGCCGGCTGCGCCTCCGGCCGCCGATAGCCGAGATTGACCAGCGCCGAGAGCGCGTCCTCCGCTACGCCCGCAGGCGCGCGCGGCATCGCCGGCATCCCGGCGGTGGCCGGCATCGCCCCCGCCTTTTCCCGCAGCTCGGTCAGCAGCCGGATCGCCAGCCTGGCCCCCACACCCGGAGCCCGCGTCAGGCTGGCCCGGTCGCCGGCCGCGATGGCACCCACGAGGTCGCGCGGCGAAAGCGCGGAGAGGATGCCCAGCGCCACCCTCGCGCCGACCCCCTGAACCGTCGTCAGCAGCCGGAACCAGTCGCGCTCGGCGGCGTCGGCAAAACCGAACAGCGTGATCGCGTCCTCGCGCACCTGCGTTTCGACCAGCAGCTGCGCCAGCGCCGGCGGCGCCGGCAGTGCCGCGAGGGTGCGCGTCGAGGCATGCACGAGATATCCGACACCGTTCACGTCCACCACGCAGCGGCCGTCCTCCAGCGCGTCGATCCGCCCGGTCAGCTTGGCGATCACGCCGGCCGCGTCCCGATGCCGGCGGCGGGGATGGACCAGGCAATCCGGCTCGCGCGGTGGTGGGCATGGCAGATCGCCACCGCCAGCGCGTCCGCCGCGTCCGCCCGGCGCAGCTCCGCCCCCGGCAGCAGCCGGCGCACCATCACCTGCACCTGCGCCTTGTCCGCCCCGCCGGTGCCGACCACCGCCATCTTCACCGACTTGGCCGCGTATTCGAGCACCGGAATGCCGGCGAGCGCGGGCGCCAGCAATGCGATGCCGCGCGCATAGCCGAGCTTCAATGTCGCCGCGCCGTTGCGGTTCACGTAGGTCTCCTCCACCGCCGCCTCGTCCGGCCGGTGCAGCGCCAGCAGCGCGGCGAGCGCGTCGTGCAGCGCCTTCAGCCGGTCGGGCACGCTGGCGTCGCCGTCCGTCGCGATCACGCCGTCGGCGATATGGCGCAGCCGGTTGCCGTGCGCCTCGATCACGCCCCAGCCGGTGCAGCGCAGGCCGGGATCGATCCCGAGCAGCCTGACCAATTCCTCCCACTCCCCCGATTCGCGTGCGATCGCTAAGCGGAGAGTTTCTGCATCACCGCGTCGGGGATGTCGAAATTCGCGTAGACGTTCTGCACGTCGTCGCTCTCGTCCAGCACGTCGAGCAGCTTCAGCAGCGCCGCCGCGCGCTCCTCGTCCAGGGTGACGGTGGTGGCCGGCCGCCAGTCGAGCTTGGCGGTCTCGGGCGGGCCGAACCGAGCCTCCAGCGCATCGCGCACGGCGAAGAAATCCTCGATCGCGCAGGTCACCTCGTGCCCCTCGGCGTCGCTCTCGGCGTTCTTCGCACCCGCCTCGATCGCCGCCTCCAGCATGTCGTCGGCACTCGCCGCCGCGGCTGGATAGCGCACCACGCCGAGCCGCTCGAACAGGAACGCCACCGAGTTGGTCTCGCCGAGCGCGCCGCCATGCTTGGAGAACGCCGAGCGCACATCCGAGGCGGTGCGGTTGCGGTTGTCGGTCAGCGCCTCGACGATGATCGGCGACGCCGGCCGGGCCGTAGCCCTCGTAGCGCACCTCGGCGTAGTCCTCGCTACCGCCCGCGCCGGTCGCCTTCTTGATCGCCCGCTCCACCGTGTCGCGCGGCATGTTCGCCTGGCGCGCTGCCTGCACCGCCGCCCGCAGACGCGGATTGGAGCCCGGATCGGGCAGCCCCGAGCGCGCCGAGACGGTGATCTCGCGGATCAGCTTGGCAAACTGCCGCGCCCGGCGCGCGTCCTGCGCGCCCTTGCGGTGCATGATGTTCTTGAACTGCGAATGTCCGGCCATCGTCCGGTCCTGATTGCTGGTTGAAGGCGAATGTAGCAGTCTCCCGGAATGCACAAAGGGTGGCTGCTCACAATGTCATACGGACTATCGTTAAGACCGGAATACCGGCTTGACGCTTGATGAAGAACGCCTTCGGTTCCATGCCGCCCTTGGCCGCACTCTGAGCGAGTGGGCTTCAGTCGAAGCACGCTTGTATCCTGATTTTCATGATCTGCCTTGCGGCTCGCGATCATAGGTTGGCGGCCGCAACTTTCTATTCTGCCGACAGCTTCGGACCAAAATTGAAAATGACAAACCGCGTCGTCACTTTGGCTGTTGGAAACTCATCCCTTCTGACGGCCTGGACGCCTCTCAAAAACTCCTTGGAGAAAAAATCGTAACTGCTCAACCTGGAGCGAGCGTGGATTGGCCGCGTAGGGTTTCGCGGATTGCCTGATAAGCGTCGATGCCGCGCCGGGCGGCAGTTCCGATGACCGAGCGGACGGCGGCGAACAGGTCGGCACCCCAGTCAGAGCGGAAGCCACCGGTGACCTTGCGATATGTCGCTGTTGGACGCAGTTCGCGTTCACTGCTGTTGTTGTCGGCGACGATCTCTGGATGATCGAGGAAGGTGAACAGGTGGTCGCGGACGCGGGCGTATCGCTTGCGCAATCGCTGGCCGTCGCGAGTGATCGGCGCGAGCACCATGACGGCATCGAGCGAGCATTCCAAGCGGCGGCGGTATTCGCGCCGCGTGCTGTCGGCCAGATCGCGATGTCGCCGCGCCAGCACCACGGCGCGCAGCAGCAGCGCCTTCATGCGCGGCGCGAACACCGCATCGCCCGCCTCGATAGCATACTGGCAGTCACGCAATTGGTGGGCGAGGCAGACCTGCCACTGATCGGCATGGCCCTGCTGTGCACCGTAGAGATCGGAGACCCACAGCGCCGGGCGGTGCCCGGCCAGCACCTCGGCCACCACGTCCGCGCCACGGCTGCGACGCACCACATGGATCACCACATCGGCATTCTGGAACACCCAGTTCCAGTGGCCGCGTCCGTCGATGCGCACGCCTGTCTCATCCGAATAGATGACCCGCGCGCGCCGCAGGCGGGCGAGAATGGCGGCGACATTGGCGTCGAATTGCGGCTTGCCGCGCCGGAACGCGGCATTCAGAGCGCCTTCGCTGATCGCCAGCCCGAACAACTCCATCAGTAACCGGGTCAGCCGCTTGTAGCTGACCGCATGCACAAAGCGCAGATACATCGCGAGCGCCACGATATTGACGCTGAACGGCGTGCCCGGCTCGAGCCCCTCCGGTACCGGTGCCAGCGTCGTGGCGCCGCAGCGGGGGCATTCCGCGGCATAGCGCTCCACCCGCGTCACCGTCGGGCGAACGCGCGGCAAGTCTATCTTGTCGTAGCGCGTGTCGAGCCTCTGATCGGCATCAACGAACGCATGCTGGCAATGGTGGCAGCGCGACGGCTTGGCCAGCACCACTTCGTCGGGCTCGGCGGTAAGTGCCCGCCCGCCACCCTTGCGGCCGAGACTGCCCTTGCGCGGTGCCTCACGCTTGGCCTTGTCAGGTCGGTTCGGCTTGTGCCCCTTCGATGGCGGCACGCTGGAATTGTTCGGTGTCTTGCCCGGTCGCGTGAGGTCGTCGATCCGCGCTTGCAACTCGGCGATCAGCTTGTGCGCCTCGTCCAGCCGCGCCAGCAGCGTCAGGATCAGCGCGTCCTTCTCCGCGTGCGACAGCTTGCTGAGATCGAGGTCGGCGCTCACCCCGACCTTGAATCGAGTCGCCCGTTACCGCGTCAACCCAATTTCCGCTGAGCGTTCACCTCAGATCGCTACCGTCAGCGGATCCCGGGTTGAGCAGTTACAAAAAATCTAAGCTTCGAAACGAGCTTGCCCACCACGACGTGTTGGAGGATGGCAGCCAGCCGCTCGGCTCACGGTTGATGCTGCGACCGACCATTTTGGATCCTGTTTCGCCCAGCGTATTCGAGCCGTCGACAGGACTTGGTTTTGGCAGGCTCGAACAAAGAGAGGAGGTATTCAAAAGGCTGGCTGCGAGACTGCAGGAATTTGCAAAGGTTCTGGACTGGCCCTACGGCGATCCTCCCGAATAACACTCACCCAACCGGCATCGCCTGCGACAGCCTGCCGCCCATGCGGATCGGCTCGATCCGGCGGGCGAGGCCTGTGGCGTCGTCGGTCTCGACGAACACGCCGCACACCGTCGCCTCGCCCTCGGCGGGGGCCAGGCGCTCGCCGGGCATCTTGCGCCAGAAGCGGGTGGTGGCACCCTCCTTCGCCATGCCGATCACGCTGTCATAGTCGCCGCACATCCCGGCGTCCGACATGAACGCCGTGCCGCCGGGCAGCACCATGTGGTCGGCGGACGGGCAATGCGTGTGGGTGCCGACCACGAACGAGACCTGGCCGTCGAAGGAGTGGGCATAAGCCATCTTCTCGCTGGTCGCCTCGGCGTGGAAATCCACCACGATCGCGGCGACCGTGCCGCCCAGCCGGTATTTCGCCAGTTCCTGCGCCGTGCCGCGAAACGGGCAGTCGAGCGCGTCCATGAACAGGCGGCCCATCGCGTTCAGCACCAACGCACGACGCCCACCCGGCAGCTCCACGACAATGCTGCCGAATCCGGGGGTTCCGGGCGGGAAGTTCACGGGACGGATCAGGCGGGGGTTTTCGGAGATGTAGGGAAGAATCTCGCGGCGGTCCCAGGCGTGGTTGCCCAGCGTGACCACGTCGGCGCCGGCGGCGAACAAGGCGGCCGCCATGTCAGGCGCGAGACCGAAGCCGTGCGAGGCGTTCTCGGCGTTGACCACGGCGAGGTCGATCGCCAGGCGCTGGCGCAGCACCGGCAGCGCCGCCGCCGCTGCCTCGCGGCCGGTGCGGCCCACCAGATCGCCCAGGAACAGGATACGCATTCGCTCAGCCCTCGATGTCGCAGCGGATGATGCCGCGCTCGGTGGCGACGGCGGGAAGCCGGACATCGTGCGGGCCGGCGGGAACTTCGTCCATCTCCTGCGCGGCGTAGGCGCAGCCCAGCCGCCCCGCCGCGGGCAGCGCCGCCAGGGTCCGGTCGTAATAGCCTGCGC
The DNA here is from genome assembly GCA_963799825.1 of uncultured Alphaproteobacteria bacterium. Classification (GTDB taxonomy): domain Bacteria; phylum Pseudomonadota; class Alphaproteobacteria; order Acetobacterales; family Acetobacteraceae; genus JAFKFI01. The sequence goes on along the minus strand of CAWCYL010000001.1, from coordinate 302,313 downwards.
CGTAGCCCAGCCGATGGCCGCGCCGGTCGAAGGCGAGCAGCGGCACCAGCAGGAAATTCGGCGCCCGCTCCGCCCCGGTGGGCCGCACCGTGCCGAATTTTTCCGGCGCCATCGGCTCGCCGGGCCGCCACAGCCGAAACCCGAGCGGCTGGCCGCGCGGCGGCGTCACCGGCAGCACGATCTCGTGGCCGCGCTCCAGCAGCGCCAACAGCAGCGGGCGGATGTCGATTTCTTCCCCCAGCGGCCAGAAGCCGGACACCACCGCGCCGGCGGGCGGCGGATTTTCCCGCAGGACATGCGCCGCGAGCCGCGCCCCCCAGGCCGGATCGCAGCCGGCGCGCGCCGCCAGCGCCCGCCCGCGCGCCTGTCGCTTGGCCTCGGCGAGATCATGGGAAGAAGAAGGGTGCGGAGCCGCCATGACCGTTGGCGTCTCGACCTCTCAGAGCCTGCTTGTGCAGGTGGGCACCAGGTACCGTGACCAAGGCCACGGCAGAGCCAGCTCCCGAGAGATGCCTATCGGCCCTGGGGTTGAATTGCCTGACGCGTCGGGCAGCCCCGCCATCGGAACTTAGGGATGCTCGAGGCCGGCCGCAATCTCCTCGGCGCGCTTTGCCAGCTTGCCGAGGCGGCGGCCGAGCTTGGGGTCCGCCCCGACAGGGGAGGATTCCAGCCGGGCGAGCTGGCGGCGCAGATCGGTGAACTCGCCCTTCAGGTCGGACAGCTCGTCGGCCATCATCAGCGCGGCGAGCACCAGCAGCCGCGCCTCGCCGGCGGTGCCCGCCACCGACTTGATGTTCTCCACCCGCTCGTCCAGCTCGCGCCCCATCGCCTCGAGGTGGTCTTCCTCACCGTCCGCGCAGCCCACCGAGTAGGCGTAGCCGTTGATGCGGATAGTCACTTGCGCCATCAATGAAATCCCGTTCCGTGTCTCAATCAGGCTCGCCGAGCACCGTCCGCAGCCGGGCGATCAGCGCATCGAGCCGAGGCGCCAGCTGCTCGGACACATTGGCACCCTGTCCTCCCCCGCTTCCGCGCGTCCGGCGGCGCGCGCGATCCGCTCCAGCGCCGCTTCCAGACGCTCCGCGGCATCGTCCGGCTCGTCGCTTTCCGCCGCCATGAATCGGGACTCCATCGTCGCCAGGGGAAAGCTAGCTTGCACTCAAGACGCCCGGATTGGAAGAACAGGCCATCGCTCCAAGGTCAAGCATGACGCTGCATCCTGCCGTGGTTGTGCACGGATTGGCGGACGCCGAGGCGGCCCTCGCGATCGGCCGTCCCGTCACCCTGCTCTCCGCCCACGGCGCTGCATTGTACGCAGGCTGTCTGTGGTGGCGCGAGATGGTGGCCCATGCACGCGCCGCGCACCCTGGCGTGTCCGTGATCGACATCCTCGATTGCGCCGACGCGGCCGGCCGCGCGCTGGCCGCGATCCGCGCCGGGCAGCAAATCCTCGTGCTCGCCGCACGCGTACCAGGCTCCCCGGCGGTGGCCGCGATCGCCGCCGCGCGCGGCCGGATCCTGCTCGCCGAACGCCCGCCCGCGCTCGACCTCGCCGCGCCCGGCGCGTTGCGGCGGCTGCCCGCCTGGCTCGCATCGGCGTGACAGGAAAGCGCCCCTGCGCTACGACATCGGACACGGCCAACACCGAATGCCATGCCACGGAGGGCGCTCATGCGGATCACCCAGAAAGTGAAGAAGATCCTGGACTGGTACGAGAGCGACAACCCAGGCACCAAGGGCAATCTCGCGCGCATCCTGATGGAAGGCCGGCTCGGCGGCACCGGCAAGGTGCTGATCCTGCCGGTCGATCAGGGCTTCGAGCATGGCCCCGCCCGCAGCTTCGCGCCCAACCCGCCGGCCTACGACCCGCACTACCATTTCCAGCTCGCCATCGAGGCCGGGCTCAACGCCTACGCCGCGCCGCTCGGCATGATCGAGACCGGCGCCAACACCTTCGCCGGCGCGATCCCCACCATCCTCAAGCTGAACAGCAGCAACAGTCTTGCCGTCCAGAAGGACCAGGCCGTCACCGGCAGCGTGTCGGACGCGCTGCGGCTCGGCTGTGCCGCGATCGGCTTCACCATCTATCCGGGCAGCGACTACCAGTTCGAGCAGATGGAGGAGTTGCGGGCACTCGCCGAGGAGGCGAAATCCGCCGGGCTCGCCGTGGTGGTGTGGAGCTATCCGCGCGGGCCGAACCTCGACAAGACAGCCGAAACGGCACTCGACATCTGCGCCTATGCCGCACAGATGGCGGCACTCCTCGGCGCCCACATCATCAAGGTGAAGCCACCCACCGCGCATGTCAGCCTGGAGGCGGCGAAGAAGACCTACGAGCAGCAGCACATCGACATGTCGACAATGGCCAAGCGCGTCGAGCACGTGATGCAGGCGGCGTTCGCCGGGAGGCGGATCGTGGTGTTCTCGGGCGGCGAGGCGAAGGACATCGACGGGCTCTACGAGGAGATCCGCGGCATCCGCGACGGCGGCGCCAACGGCTCGATCATCGGCCGCAATACCTTCCAGCGGCCGAAGGAGGACGCGCTGGCGATGCTCAACAAGATCATCGAGATCTACCAGGGCAAGGCTTGATTTCCCTCCGATGAGCGACGCGCAACCGGCGGGGTGCCGGCTCTATCTCGTCACCCCGCCGGCGCTCGATCCCGCCGCGTTTCGCGACCCCTTCGCGGCGGCGCTGGACGCGGGCGACGTCGCGGCGGTGCAGCTCCGGCTGAAGGACGCGGACGACGATGCGTGGCGCCGCGCGATCGACGCCTTGCGTCCGGTGGCGCAGTCGCGCCGCGTCGCCTTCCTGCTCAACGATCGCGCCGACCTGGTGCCCGGCAGCGGCTGCGACGGTGTGCATGTCGGCCAGGAGGACATGCCGGCGCGGGAGGCGCGCCGGCTGATCGGCAAGGACGGAATGCTCGGCGTCACCTGCCACGAGAGCCGCGACCTCGCGATGCAGGCGGGCGACGACGGCGCCGACTACGTCGCGTTCGGCGCGTTCTTCCCGAGTGCGACGAAACAGGTTTCCCGTCTGGCCGACCCCGAGATTTTGGCCTGGTGGTCCGACCTGATGGAGCTGCCCTGCTGCGCCATCGGCGGCATTACCGCGGAAAATTGCACGCCCCTCGTGGAGGCCGGCGCCGATTTTCTGGCGGTCGTCGGCGCGGTCTGGTCGCACCTCGACGGCCCGGCGGCCGGCGTGCGAGCGATGAACCAGGCGATCCGCGCAGCGGAGAGCGGCTGAGACTGCGGAATCTGCTCCCTCTCCCCTTGGGGAAAGGGCCGGGGCGAGGGGTCTGCCGCACACAGTGTTGTATCTTCGCCGCAACCCCGAACCCCTCACCCTAACCCTCTCCCGCAAGGGGAGAGGGGACCGCCTGCGCTTGCTCGCCCCAACCTCCCGGCGCAAGCTCCCCGAGCTCAGGAGAGGGAGTGAGGTCCATGTCACCGGACGGTATCGCCGCCACGCCGAAGCCCGCCACGCTCGCGCAACTGCCGCTGCGGCTGCACCACCACGCCTACGTGGTGCGCGACCAGGAGGCCAACCGGCACTTCTTCGAGGACATTCTCGGCATCCCGCTGGTCGCGACCTGGTGCGAGCGGACGCGCGTGCAGGAGCACGACGTGGCGATGTGCCACACCTTCTTCGGCCTCGAGGACGGCGGCGCGCTGGCGTTCTTCGCCTTCGCCGATCCCGAGGTTTATCAGCTCTGCATTGCCGAGAAGCCGCCGAAGGTGGGCAATTTCGATCACGTCGCCTTCAAGGTCGAGCCCGGCACCTATGGCGAGATCATCGACCGCCTGGCCGCCGCCGACGTCGCCTATCGCGAGAACGACCACGGCTACTGCAAGTCGGTCTACGCCACCTCGCCCGACGGGCTGATCGTGGAGTTCACCGTCGATCCGCCCGGCGTCGAGCAGATCGACGCGATGCGCCGCGCCGACGCGCATAGCGAGCTGGCGCGTTGGGTCGGCGGCGATCACCGCACCAACAACACCATCCGCCCGCACTGATGCGCGCGGCGGTGTTCCGCGGGGCCGGCGAGCCTCTGGCGATCGAGGACAGGCAGCGCCCGGTGGCGGAGCCGGGCGACCTCGTGCTGAAGGTCGCCTATGTCGGCATCTGCGGCTCGGACCTGCACGCCACGGAACCCGGTCCGTCGCCGCTGCCGGCGGGGGTCGTGCTCGGGCACGAGTTCGCCGGCGAGGTAGCGGAATCCGCCGCGCCCGACTGGCGCGTCGGAGACCGGGTGATCGGGGTGCCGCTGCGGGAATGCGACGAATGCCGCCCGCTCGGCGAGTGTCGCGACGGGCTCGGCATCCTGTGCGGCCGCAACCGCATCATCGGCCTGTCCACCGCCGCACCCGGCGCCTACGCCGAATACGTCCAGCTCGGCGCGAAACAGGCGCTGCGCGTGCCCGAAGGGGTTGGGCTCAAGGAGGCGGCGCTGACCGAACCGCTCGCCGTGGGCGCGCACGCGGTGCGGATTGCCGGCTCGCTCTACGGCGCACGCGTGCTGGTGGTCGGCGCGGGACCGATCGGCCTCGCCGTCACCGCGTTTGCCCGCTTCGCCGGCGCGCGCGCCGTCGCGGTCAGCGAGATCGACGCGACGCGACGCGAACGCGCGGTGCATGTCGGTGCCACGGCGCTGCTCGATCCCTCGGCCGACGAGATCGGCCCCGGCTTCGCGCGCGCGGCGGGCGGGCCGCCAGACGTGATCTTCGAGTGCGTCGGCGCTCCGGGGCTGCTGCGCGACTGCATGTCGCTGGCACCTGTCCACGGACAGGTCGTTGTGGTCGGCGTCAATCGCGGCGAGGACACGATCCTGCCGCGCGTCGGCATCCGCAAAGAGCTCAGCGTTCGCTTCGCGCTCGGCTACATGCGCGAGGATTTCGCACTCGTCCTGGATCTGCTCGCATCCGGCCGGATCGACGCCAGCATCTTCATCTCGACGGTGATCGGCCTCGACCAGCTCCCCGAGATGTTCGAGCGGTTGCGTCGGCCGAACCCGCACGCAAAAGTCCTGATCGACCCCTCACGCTAGGAAACAGGCGAATGCGCGCGATCTGGTACGACCGGCAGGGGCCGGCCCGCGAAGTACTCGTCGCCGGCGAGCTGCCGACCCCGGCGCCGGAACGCGGCGAGGCGCTGGTGCGGCTGATGGCGTCGGGCGTCAACCCGTCGGACACCTACATGCGCGCGGGCACGTCCGGGCCGATGGCCTATCCGCGCATCGTCACCCAGAGCGACGGTGCTGGCGTGGTGGAAGCGGTGGGATCGGGCGTGCCCGCCTCCTGGATCGGCCGGCGCGTGTGGCTCTACAACGGCCAGCGCAACGGCCGCTGGATGGGCACCGCCGCCGAGTTCATTTCAATTGATACCGACCTGCTGACGCCGCTCCCCGACCACGTCTCGTACGCCGAGGGTGCGACGCTCGGCATCCCCTGCATGACGGCGCATCGCTGCGTGTTCCTGGGCGGCCCGGTGCAGGGACGCACGCTGCTCGTCACCGGCGGCGCGGGCGCGGTCGGGCACTACGCGGTGCAACTCGCCGCCTGGGCCGGCGCGCGGGTGATCGCGACGGCGAGCACGCCGGAGAAAGCCGAGCGCGCGCGGGCGGGAGGCGCGGACGTGGTGATCGACTACCGCCGCGAGGACGTCGCCGCGCGGGTCGCCGAGCTGACCGGCGGCGCGGGCGTCGATCACGTCGTCGAGGTGGATTTCGGCGGCAACCTCGCCGCCACGCTTGCCAGCGTGCGCGCCAACGGCAGCATCGCGGTGTACGCGACTTCGGGCAACCGCACGCCGGTCGTTCCGGTGCGCGAGCTGATGGGCAAGAACGTGTCGCTGCACGCGATGTCCCTGCCCGGCTCGCCGCTCGAAAGCCGTCGCCGCACGCAATCCGACATCGCCGCGTGGCTGCGGGACGGCAAGCGCATCCTGTCGGTCGCGGCCGAGTTTTCGCTCGCCGATACCACCGCCGCGCACGAGGCGGTGGAGGCCGGCGGCAAGATCGGCACCGTGGTGGTGCGGCCCAATCCGGGCTGACCCAGCCGCACTTACGCTTCGTTCACCCCTGTGTGCCAAGGTGCCCTCGGTCGCAGTGGCGATCTCCAGAATCACGAGGCTCCCATGTCGATCGCACCCGTTACCTCCGCCGGCATCCCTCCGGCCAGCACGCCCGCCGGTCCACAGGTTTCGTCGGCTTCGGCGTCGGGCCCCGATCGCACCAAGCAGCAGGCTGCCCTGGCCAAACTGCTGCGGACCTATCAGAATGACATCAAGCACGGCCAATCCGCATCCAGTCTCAAGTCACTCGCCAAGCAGATCACGGACGCCGCCAAGGCGCTCGGGCAGAACGTGACATTGCCGACCGTGCCGGCCGGTCCCGGCGGGACCGCAGCGGTGAGTCCGGCTTCGGGCAAGGTCCGCGTGACCGCGTGACGCACAAAGGGCCGCTGCTCAGCGGTTGAACTGCTCGTCCTTCGGCACGTCCTCTTCCGGCCCGACATAGAGTGCCGCGCACTCGTCGGCGAGCAGCCCGCCGCTGACCGACAGGTCGTCGCGGAACGCGTCGCGGACGAAATCCATCGTGTCGAGGTGGCGGTCCTCGAAATACATCGGATGCACCTGGTCGCGCTCCGCCCCGTAGACGATCCGGCCGATCTTGGCCCAGACCGACGCCATCGTGCACATCCCGCAGGGCTGCAAGGTCGAGTACAGCGTGGCGCCGCGGAACTCGGATTGTCCGAGCCGCTCGCCGGCGCGCCGCATCGCGACGATCTCGGCGTGGGACGTCGGGTCGTGGCGAAGATCCACCTCGTTGTGGCCCTCGCCGATGATCTCGCCATCCAGCACGATCACGCAGCCGATCGGGTTGGCGCCAGTCCGGCGATCGCCCGCGCGCGCGAGCGCCATGGCGCGACGCATGAAGCGGGCATCCTCGGGCGGATCTGGCGGCATGGCGGTCTCCCTTCGCGCGGCAAGATCGGGTGCCATGCGGGATGGTTCCCTGATCGGGCGTCCCGGAGACGTTGACCGGCATTGGCCCGTCCGGCAATTTCCCGCCGCCGCACGGTTCCGCATCCTGCGGCGTGGGCAGCGACAGGATTGTGGAACTGGCGGCTCTCACCCTTCCCGACTTCATGCGGACGCGACGGGCACCCGAACCCGGAGCGATCGGCGGCCTCGTCTTCTTCCTGGCCTTCGTGCTGATCTGGTGGGCCTACGGAACCATCGCCGACGCCGGCAAGGCGCTCGATGGCGACGTCGTCGAGGCCTATGTCTGGGGCCGGGAGTTCCGGCTCGGCTACAACCAGCATCCGCCCCTCTGGGCGTGGATCTGCGGTGCCTGGTTCGAGCTGTTTCCCGCCCGGAGCTGGGCCTTCCACCTGCTCGCCGTGGTCAACTCCGCGGTGGGGCTGCTCGGCTGCTGGCGGCTGATCGGGCTGTTCGCGCACGGCTGGACGCGGCTCGCCGCGTTCGCGCTGCTGCTGCTGACTCCATTCTACACGTTCCTTTGCTACAAGTACAACGCCAACTCGATCTTCCTGTCGATCTGGCCCTGGACGCTGTACGTCTTCGTCGCCAGCCTGACCACGCGACGGCGGGCAGACGCGGTATGGTTCGGCGTGCTGCTGGCCGCGGCGATGCTGTCGAAATACTACGCGATCACGCTCGCCCTCACCTGCTTGGCCGGATCGCTCGTGCATCCCGAACGGCGCGCGTACTATCGCTCCGCGTCGCCCTACCTGTCCGTCGGCATCTGCGTGCTGCTGATGCTGCCGCATGTGTTCTGGCTGCTCACCTCGGACGCGCCGCCGGTCGCGTACATCCTGGCGCGCACCGGCGGCGGGATGCTGCGGGCCATGCGCTACGGGCTCGAACTGCTGGGCGCGATCGCGCTGTTCCACGTCGCGGCGATCCTGATCGTCCTGGCCGCCGCGTATCCCTCGATCCGCTTCGACCGCGCGCTGCCCGGCCGCGAGAAGCTCCTGCTCGTGCTGGTCTTCGCCCCGTTCGTCCTGACCATCCTGTTCGGGCTCGTGTTCGAGCTGGAAATTTCGTCCAACATGATGATCGGCACTTTTCCGCTCGTGCCGCTCCTGCTGGTCCGGGCGATCCCGTCGGCCGAGCCGCGGCGGATCGCCCGGATCGCCGGCGCGGCGGTGGTCGGCGTCGCGGTCGTCGTCCTGATCGCCTCCCCGGCGATCGCCTATGTCACCTTCATGGGTCGTGATCCCGCCGCGACGGAGCCGCGTCAGGAGCTGGCCGCCTATGCCACGCGGCTCTGGCACGAGCAGACCGGAACCAAGCTGCGCATCGTCGCCGGGACGGACCCCTACGAGAACGCCATCGGCTTCTACAGCGCCGATCAGCCGAAGGTGTTCATCGGGTTCAGCCAATGGAAAGCCCCCTGGATCACGCAGGAGGCCCTGGCGCGGGATGGATTGCTCGTGGTCTGCCTGCGCGCCTACGCGTTCTGTCCGGTGCAGGCGGCGCCGTTCCTGTCGCCCGAGACCAAGCGGTTCACCGTCTCCCTGGCGCACGGATTCTTGGGACACCAACGCGATCCGATGGAGTTCACCATCCTGCTGGTGCCGCCGCGAGCCCCGCAGAAATAGGGGCGAACGTCAGGCCGCCGCTGCCCGGCGCCACAGCTGCCTGCTCGCGAGTTCCGCACCCTGCGCCAGCGAGGCGAGCTTGGCCCAGGCGATGTCCGGGTGGACGCGGCCGCCCAGCCCGCAATCGGTCGCGGCGATGACGCGCTCGCGCCCGACCACATTGGCAAAGCGAGAAATCCGCTCGGCCACCAGCTCGGGGTGCTCGACAACGTTTGTCGCGTGGCTGACCACGCCGGGGAGGATGAGCTTGCCGTCGGGCAGCTTCACGTCCTTCCACACGCTCCACTCGTGCTCGTGGCGCACGTTGCCGGCCTCGAACGAATAGGCGCCGGCGTTGATCGCCAGCATGACATCGACGATGTCGCGCAGTGGAACGTCGGTGGTGTGCGGGCCGTGCCAGCTGCCCCAGCACAGATGGAAGCGGATGCGGTCCGCCGGCAGGCCCTTGATCGCGTGGTTCAGCGCCTCCACCCGGCGCATCGAGAATTTCTTGTACTCCTCGACCGTCGGCTCGGGGTTCACCTGGTCCCAGTTCTCCGCGATCGACGGGTCGTCGAGCTGCAGGATGAGCCCGGCATCGACGATCGCCTTGTATTCCTCGCGCATCGCATCGGCGCAGGCGAACAGGAACTCGTCGTCGGATTTGTAGTAGTCATTGCCGATGCGCGACGCGCTGCCCGGCGCCACCGACGTCATGAAGCCTTCGGCCACACCGTTGGCCGCGAGGGCCGCCTTGAAGTTTGCGATGTCCGCCTTGATCGCGTCCTGACCGACATAGCTCAGCGGACCGACGCAGACCGGCCAGTTCTTCGGGCGCGGCCCGGTGGTGATGCCCGACTCGGGATCGTTGTAGGCGGCCCGGAAGCGCGTGCGATCGCGCCGGTCGCCGAAGCTCGTGAGCACGATCTGGCCGGGGCGCGACCGCTGCACCGGGAAATCGTACAGCCCTGGGCCGGACAGCTCGAGCCCGCCGAGGCGCTGGAACGAGTAGCTCCACCAGGCGCCGTAATTGACCCGATGCCCCATCGACTTGCCGTATTCGCCGTCGCCCGGCAGGTCGATTCCGAGCTCCTTCTGCCGCCGCACCGCCTCGGACACCGCCGCGCCGAGCTGCGCCTGGAACCGCGCCTCGTCGGCCGTCTCCCCCGCGGCGCGGGCGCGGTTGGCCTCGATCAGATCGTCCGGGCGCGGCAGGCTCCCGGCATGGCTGGTCAGGATGTGGTCGGTGCTGCTTCTCATGTCTCTCTCCCGATCGGGCTCGGCCGACGGATGCTGAGTGTCGGGAGACGATTTCGTCAAGGCGCGCGCGGCGCGACGTCGTCAAGGCGCGCGCGGCACGTCGTCAAGGCGCGTGCGCGGTGCTCAGCCAGAACCGGAGCTTGCGAACGTCGGAACGGTTCGCGTTCGCCTCGTCACCATCGGGAATTCCGCCATTCGTCTCGATGACCCGGCAAGACGCGGCGTTGTCGGCGTCGCAGGTCAGCAGCACCCGCGACAAGCCGGCAGCGCGTGCGAGCGGCAGAAGCAACGCAAGTGCCCGCGTCGCGTAGCCGCGCGAGCGCTTCCACGGCACGACAGCGTATCCGACGTGACCCGAGACGTACGGCGGCAACTCTTCCGAGCCCGGCTGGTAGCGCAGGTTGATGGAGCCGCAGAACGCGCCGTCCCACATCCAGCGCACCAGGCCGGGAAGCCGCGGCACCTCACTCCCGTCGGCGAGTTTGATCGTGCCCCCCTCCTCGCCGCGCAGCCGGCGCAGAAAGGCCGCCGCATCCTCCGCGATCGCCGCGAGCTCCTCGTCCCGCGCGTCGCGAGTCGTGTTCGGCGACCAGCCGCGCCGCAGCGCCTGCGACATAGCACGGCAGAAGCGGGCCAGCGAGGGGCGCACCAGCCGCAGCGCGACGTCGGGTTAGCGGCGTCAGTCGGGATTCCGGTCCCGCCGACACGCGTCGGCCTGTCACGCCCTCGCGGCCTTGCCGTCGACGAAGTCGCGAGCTGCGAGCTTACGCGCAGCTGTCATCGAGCGATACCTCTCGAGACGCCGACCGCCATCAAAGGATGCGGATAATCGTTACGGTCGATGCTGTGATATCGCAAACGCGATATCTCGACGCGTCGGGCAAGCCCGACAAGTCGCAATCCGGGCCGAATGCGTCACGCGCAGCAACTCCGCGCTCGGGAAACGTCGCGATGCCACGACGAGAAGCGCTCTCGATCCGCCTCGATCATCACGGTCGAAGATCGCCCGCTCGGTGCCGCCGACGTGCTGCCGTCTGCAATCGCTCAGACGTGGCGACCGTTCATCGGCAGACGCTCCGAGCTGCTCCGTCACGAAGTCTACGGCGTATGTCGGTCGCGGTCACGTCACGGTCGCTACCCCCCGCCCAAGCGCCGCCTCCGCCCTCCGCACCGCCTGCAACGGCAGCGCCGCGCGGCCGACCACCTGCCCGCCGACGCAGGCCAGCCAGCCGGCGCCCTCCGGCGGCGTCGGGCGCAACTCGATCACCTTGGCCTGATCGTCCAGCGCCACGGCCTTGAAGCTGCGCCAGCCGGTCCGCAGCGGGCCCCGGATACGCACGACGCGGGCGATGGGTTCGCCCGCGTCGTCGCATCCGATCCACTCCAGGGTCCGGGCCCCATCTTGCGGACGATCACCCGGACCGTCCTCCGCGCGCCCCCGCGACCAGCGAAGCCGGGGCGCGTCCATCTAGTCCCGATCCATCAGGCGCACCTCGGAGAGGGTGGCCGGTTCGGCATCAGGCGCTCTTGGCCATGATCTCGTCCGCGATGTTGCGCGGCACCGGATCGTAGTGGTGGAACTGCATGGTGAAGGAGGCGCGTCCCTTGGTCATGCTGCGAAGATCGGAAATGTAGCCGAACATTTCCTTGAGAGGAACATGCGCGCGGACGATCACGGTGGAGCCGGAGCTCTCCTGGTTCTGGATCATGCCGCGCCGACGGTTGAGGTCGCCCACCACGTCGCCGACATGGTCCTGCGGCGTCGTCACCTCAACGTCCATGATCGGCTCGAGGATGATCGGGCCGGCCTGCTTCATGCCCTCGCGGAACGCCGCCTTGGCGGCGATCTCGAAAGCCAGCGCGCTACTGTCGACGTCGTGGTACTTGCCGTCGATCAGCGTGTACTTGAAGTCCACCGTCGGGAAGCCGGCCAGCACGCCGGTATCCGCCTGGTTCCTGATGCCCTTCTCGACCGCGGGGATGTATTCCCTCGGCACGGTGCCGCCGACCACCTTGTTCTCGAACACGACGCCGGCGTTCCGCTCCATCGGCTCGAACACCAGCTTCACCTCGGCGTACTGGCCGGAGCCGCCGGTCTGCTTCTTGTGGGTGTAGGTCTCGGTGTACGCCTTGGTGATCGTCTCGCGATACGCCACCTGCGGTGCGCCGATATTGGCCTCGACGCTGTACTCGCGGCGCAGCCGGTCGATGATGATCTCGAGATGCAGCTCGCCCATGCCCGACAGGATGGTCTGGCCGGTCTCCTGGTCGGTGCGCAGCCGCAGCGAGGGATCCTCGCCGGCTAGCTTCTGCAGGCCGAGCGTCATCTTCTCGACCGCCTCCTTGGTGCGCGGCTCCACGGAGATGTCGATCACCGGCACCGGGAACGCCATGCGCTCCAGCACCACCGGATCCTGCGCGGAGGCCAGCGTGTCGCCCGTGCCGGTGTCCTTCAGCCCGACGAAGGCGGCGATATCGCCGGCGAACACCTCCTTGATCTCGGCCCGCTTGTCGGCGTGCATCTGGAACATCCGCCCGATGCGCTCGCGATGGCCCTTGGTGGTGTTCTGCACCGTGTCGCCGGATTTCAGCGTGCCGGCATAGACCCGCACGAAGGTCAGCGTGCCGTATTTGTCGTTGATGATCTTGAAGGCGAGGCCGGCGAACGGCGCGTCGGGATTGGCCGGGATCACCCGGCGGTCGTCGTTGACGCTCTCCTCCTCGCCCTCCTCGGCGGCGACCTTGATGCCGGGCACGTCGATCGGGCTCGGCAGGTAGTCGAGCACCGAGTCGAGCAGCGGCTGCACGCCCTTGTTCTTGAACGCGGTGCCGCACAGCACGGGGCGGAAGGCGCCGCTGATCGTGCCGGTCTTGATGGCGCGCTTCAGCGTCGCGACCTCGACGTCGCCCTTCTCGAAATACTCCTCCATGCCCGCGTCATCGACCGACAGCGCGGTGTCGAGCAGGAGCTGGCGGTATTCCTTGGCCTTCCCCAGCAGCTCGGCCGGGATCGGCTCGTCGTGGTATTTCGCGCCGAGCTCGCCGCCCTCCCAGACGATCGCCTTCATCTCGACGAGATCGACCACGCCGATGAAGGTGTCCTCGATGCCGATCGGCAGCTGCAGGGGCAGTGCGACGATGTCGAGCTTTTCCTTCAGCGTGTCGAAGGCGCGGTAGAAATCGGCGCCCGTGCGGTCGAGCTTGTTGATGAAGATGATGCGCGGGACGTTGTAGCGGTCGGCGAGGCGCCAGTTGGTCTCGGATTGCGGCTGCACCCCGGCGACGCCCTCGATGATGAACACCGCCCCGTCCAGCACGCGCAGGCTGCGGTTCACCTCGATGTTGAAGTCGATATGGCCGGGCGTGTCGATGATGTTGATGCGGTGGTCCTTCCACTCGCACGTCACCGCGGCGGAGGTGATGGTGATCCCCCGCTCCCGCTCCTGCTCCATGTAGTCGGTCGTGGTGTTGCCGTCATGCACCTCGCCGATGCGGTGCGACACCCCGGTATAGTACAGGATGCGCTCGGTCGTGGTGGTCTTGCCCGCGTCGATATGCGCGGTGATGCCGATGTTGCGGATCTTGTCGAGCGGCGTGGCGGGCACGGTAAACCTCCAAACCATGACGGGCGCCGCAAGGCCCTTGCCCGCGCGCCCGTCCATGTCCCGGCTTCTGGCAGCCGGCCTGCGTGATGCGCCTCACATGCGCGAGCCGGCCCGGTTTTGCAAGAACCGATCCGCTGGCGCGGACCTTCCAGGCGGGCTTTTTGCCGTCGCCTGCCTCACTCTTTGTCACAGTCGGTCACGGCGGGGAGGGCTAGAGAGGACGGCATGGATGCGCGCACCGCCCACGCCCTGGTCCGCTTCGGCCTCGGCCGCCGGGGCAGCGAGCCTGTGCCGGCCGACCCCGCATCCTGGCTCTCGGCCCAGCTCGCCGGCCCCGATCCCGGCCGCATCGCGCCTCCCCCCAGCACGGCCGACGGGCTCACCGCGCTCCGCGAGGACCGGGCGAACAAGCCCGCGCCCGGCCAGTCCCGCTCGCGCCAGGTGTTCCGTCGGGACGCGGCCGCGCAGCTCGGCAACGCCCTGGTCACGCCGGCGCCGTTCCGCGAGCGGCTGGTCTGGTTCTGGACCAACCACTTCACCGTCAGCCTGCGGCGCCCGGCCTGCGCTCCGCTGGCCGGCGCCTTCGTCGAGGAGGCGATCCGCCCGCACGTCACCGGCCGCTTCGCCGACATGCTGCTGGCGGTCATGCGCCATCCGGCCATGCTGGTCTATCTCGACAACGCGGGCTCGGTCGGGCCGGACAGCGTGGCCGGGCAGCGCCGCCATCGGGGCCTCAACGAGAACCTCGCGCGCGAATGCCTGGAGCTGCACACCGTCACCCCGGCGGCGGGCTACACCCAGGCGGACGTGACGAGTTTCGCCCGGGTGCTGACCGGCTGGTCGATCGACCTGCAGGCCGACCCGCCCGGCTTCCGCTTCCGCCCCGGCGCGCACGAGCCCGGTGCCAAGACCATTCTCGGCCACAATTTCCCCGAGGGCGAGGAAGGCGGGCGGCAGGCGCTGGCCTTCCTCGCCGGGCATCCGGCGACGCACCGGGCGCTTGCGACCAAGCTGGTCCGCCATTTCGTCGCCGACGACCCGCCGCCCGACGCCGTCCGACGCGTCGAGGGTGTGCTGCGAAACACCGGCGGCAATCTCGGCGCCGCCGCCCTCGCGCTGACCCGGCTGGACGCCGCGTGGCAGCCGCACACCAAGCTGCGCTCGCCGGCCGATTTCGCGATCGCCAGCCTGCGCGCGCTCGACCTGCCGCCCGATCGGCGGCCGGAGCTGCTGGGCGCGCTGGCCGCCCTCGGCCAGCCGCTATGGGCGGCGCCGCTGCCGAACGGCTGGCCGGATCGCGCGGCGGACTGGGCGTCGCCCGACGCCATGCTGCGGCGGATCGACTGGGCGCACGGCCTGGCCGGCCGGGCGGGCGCGGCGGAGCCCGAGGCGATCGCCGAGGCCAGTCTCGGGCCGCTGCTGGCGCCCGCGACCGCGCAGGCCATGCGCCGCGCCGGCTCGCGCCAGGACGCGCTGACCCTGCTGCTCGCGTCCCCCGAGTTCCAGAGGCGATGACCACGATGACGATGACCACGATGACCCTGGGCCGCCGCACGGCCCTGCTCGGCCTCGCATCCGCCATCAGCCTGGGCCGCGCCTCCCTGGCGGTGGCCGCCGCGCCCACCGAGCGGCGCTTCGTCGTCGTCCTGCTGCGCGGCGCGCTCGATGGCATCGCCGCGGTCGTGCCGTACGGCGATCCGGCGCTGGCCGGACTGCGCGGCGAGCTCCTGCCGCCCGCGCCGGGCCAGCCGGGCGGCGCGCTCGACCTCGGCGGATTTTTTGCGCTGCATCCCGCGCTCGCCGGCCTGCACGCGCTGTACCAGGCGGGCGAGCTGCTGCCGGTCCATGCCGTCGCCAGCCCCACCAGGAGCCGCAGCCATTTCGAGGCGCAGGACGATCTCGAGAGCGGCGCCGACCACCGGCTGAGCAGCGGCTGGCTGAACCGCGCGGTGGCCGCGCTGCCCGCGCCCGCCGCCTCGCCGGTCGGCGGCGCGCTGGCGATCGGCGTCTCCGTGCCGCTGCTGCTGCGCGGGCCGGCGCTGGTGGGCAACTGGGCGCCCGCCAGTTTCGCCGCGCCGCAGCCGGACCTCTACGCCGAGATCGCGGCACTGCACCGCCGCCGACCCCGTGACCGGCCCGGCGGTCGCAGAGGGGCTGCGCGAGCGCGGCTTCTCGGCCGAGGTGCTGGGCAGCGGCGCCCAGGGCGCCCAGACGGGCGGTCGCGATCGGTTCGCCTTCCCCGCGCTGGCCCAGGCAGCCGGACGGATGCTGCGGGCGGCCGACGGACCCCGGATCGCGGCGCTGGAGATCGGCGGCTGGGACACCCATGCCGACCAGGCGGCGAGGCTCGCCCAACCGCTGCGCCAGCTCGACGCGGGACTGGCCGCGCTCAAGGACGGTCTCGGCCAGGCGTGGCGTCTGACCGCCGTGCTGGTCGTCACCGAGTTCGGCCGCACCGTGCGGGTGAACGGCACCAGGGGCACCGACCACGGCACCGGCACCGTCGCGTTGGTCGCGGGCGGCGCGGTCGCCGGCGGGCGCGTGCAGGCGGACTGGCCGGGCCTCGCGGAGCGCAACCTGTTCGACCGACGCGACCTGCGGCCGACGGCCGACCTCCGCTCGGTCGCCAAGGGCCTGCTCGCGCAGCATCTCGGCCTGACGCCACGCGCGCTCGCCGCGGTGTTTCCCGCCAGCGATCGCGCTCCGCCGATGCGCGGGCTGATCCGCGCCTGAGCCAGAGAGCCGGCGCACGGATCGGAGGGCGCCTGTCCGCCCGCCCCGCTATCTTCGGGACATGACATCCGAGAGGAGTGCCCCGATGACCGACTTCCGCTGCCTCCCGATCGCCACCGAGATCGCCGAGCGCTTCCGCGCGACCGGCCGCGACGACGCGGGCAACGATCTGCGCCGCCGCGAGCCGGGGCCGGATTCGCGATGCCCCTGCCGGCATTGCCTGGGCTATGGCGAGAGCGGGCAGACGATGCTGCTCGGCTCGTACAACCTGCCCCGGCCGCTCGGCGTGCTACTGGACGCCAAGCCCGATCTTCGTCCACGCCGGGCCCTGCCCGCACTACGACCGGGTCAACGACATCCCCGAGATCGTCCGCGGCTCCCTGGTCTCCGTCCGTGCCTACGACGCGGAGGACCAGTGCGTCTACGAACTCGGCCAGGTCAGCGACGGCACCGAGGTGGACGCGCCGCTGCGTCGCGCGCTGGATGACCCGCGCACGGCCTATGTGAACATCCACACGGCGAAGCCCGGCTGCCTGCTGTGCCGCGTGGAGCGCTGCTGAACGCACGCATGAGCCGAGACTTCCCGGCGCGGTCGGGGTAGTCTCCGCGCATGTACGCCCCCAAGCACGCGGTGGCGAAGCCGGGTGCCGGCCGTCCGGTCCGGCTGATCCAGCCGCGCGCGGTGTTTTCCGCCGACGAGATCACCCGGCTGCGGCGCCGGTCCAACCTGCGTGGCGCCGGGCTCGTGCTGCACGCCTGGGGGGTTATCGCGCTGGCGATGGCGCTCTGCGTCGCGTGGCCGAACCCGCTGAGTTTTTTCCTCGCCATCGTCGTCATCGGCGGCCGCCAGCTCGGCCTCGCCATCCTGATGCACGACGCCGCGCACGGGCTGCTGCTGACCGACCGGCGCGCCAACGACCGGGTGGGCGCCTGGCTCTGCGGGTTTCCGGTGCTGGCGGATCTCGGAACGTACCGGTCCTACCATCTGTCGCACCACCGCCTCGTGCAGTCCCCCGAAGACCCCGACCTGGTGCTCTCCGCACCCTTCCCCGCCACGCGAGCGAGCTTCCGCCGCAAGGTGCTGCGCGACCTGACCGGCCAGACCGCCTATCGCCAGCGGCTCGACCTGGTGCGCGGAGCACTCGGCAGCCCCGCGGACCCGCTGCCCGCCCGCCTGCGCCGCGCCTGGGGCAAGCTGCACGGCCCGATCATCGCCAACCTCGTCCTGCTCGGCGCGATGACCGCGCTCGGACGGTGGTGGCTGTATCCGCTGCTCTGGCTGCTGCCGCTCGCGACCGTGTACCAACTGGCGAGCCGCGTCCGCAACATCGCCGAGCACGCAATGGTGCCCGATAACGACGACGCCTTCCGCAACGCCCGCACCACCTATGCCGGATGGCTCGCCCGCACGGTGTTCGCGCCCTACTGGGTGAATTATCACCTCGAACATCACCTCGCGATGTTCATTCCCTGCTACCGGCTGCCCGAGGCCCATCGGATGCTGCTGGCCAAGGGCTACGGCACGCGAATGGAGATCAAGCCGGGCTACAGCGCGGTACTCGCGGCGGCGACGTCCCGCGCGTGACGGTCAGAGCTGGCCGGTCCAGCCCTGGATCGCCAGGCTGACGAGCGCCACGGCCGCCCAGGTGCCGAGCCCCAGGCCCAGCGGCTTGAACCCCGCACCCGCGAAGGCGCGCCAATGGCCCTGCAGGCCGACGGCGGCCAGCGCCACAACCATCACGAAGCGGGCGGCGAGTTGGACGTGGGGCGCGGCGCCGCCCACCAGACCGAGCGTGTTGATCACCGAGGCGATCACGAACAATCCGATGAACCACGGCACCGCCTTCTTCAGCCGCGCACCGAGGTCGCCGCGCCCGGTGCTCCGCGCCTCCGGGTCGAGCCACGGCATCGCCAGGCCGAAGCCCAGCACCAGAGGGATGATGAGCGTGGTGCGGGTGAGCTTGACGATGGTGGCGAACGCGCCCGCCGCCGGGCTGTAGGCAAAGCCCGCGGCAACCACGGCGGAGGTGTCGTTGATCGCCGTCCCCGCCCACATCCCAAAGCCGGTGTCCGACAGTCCGATCGCGTGGCCGATCGCCGGGAACAGGATCACCGCCATCATGTTGAACAGGAACACGACCGAGACGGCGTAGGCGATTTCTTCCGTTTTGGCGCGGATCACCGGGGCAAGGGCGGCGATCGCCGAGGCGCCGCAGATCGTCGTGCCCATGCCGATCAGGCAGCGCATCCGCCAATCGACGTTCATCCTCTTGCCGACCAGCAGCGCGAAGCCGAGGCCGGCGGTGATGGTCAGCGCGAGCAGCCACAGCGACGACAGCCCGGTTCGCACCACGTCGCCCAGGTTGAGTGTGGCGCCCAGCAGGATGATGCCGGCGCGCAGCGCGTAGCCGCTGATCTTGCCGATCCTGAGCCGGCCGTTGAACGCCGCGCCGCCGATCGTGTTGGCCAGTGCCACGCCGATCAGGATTGCGAAGATCGGCGCCCCGACCAGCGGCACGCGCGTGCCGAGCACCCACGCGACGATCGCGATGGCAAGGCAGACCAGCAGCCCGGCCGCGTAGGCAAGACGGTCATCGGTCCCCGACCTGGGCTTCAGGGCGTCCGGCGAACGTTGTGCGATATCGGCCATGCCAGCCCGTGTAGCACCCGTTCCGCGGAGGGCCAAGGGAGGCAGGACGTTGCGACGAAGTACCGTTCCGTTGTCGAGACTGGTTGCCACCTCGCGGTTCAGGTGCTAGCTTTGTCGCCCGGAGCGAGGCGGTGTCGCGAGAAATAGAACTTGCCATCCTGTTTGCCGACGTTTCAGACAGCACTCAGCTCTACGAAACGCTGGGCGATGCCCCGGCGCGCGCCATCGTCGCGGACTGTCTGGATGCGCTGGTCGCGGTCACGCGCCGGCAGGGCGGTCTGCTCGTGCGGACCATCGGCGACGAGGTGATGACCACCTTCCGAACGGCCGACAGCGCCGCCGCGGCGTCGGTCGAGATGCAGGACGCGATCACGGGCACGTTCGTCGCCAAGGCCCGCACCTTGGCGATCCGCATCGGCTTCCATTTCGGCACCGTCCTGGTCGACCATGAGGACGTGCACGGCGACGCAGTCAACGTCGCCTCGCGGGTCGCCAATCAGGCCAAGCCGGGCCAGATCCTGACGACCGGCGCCGCCCTCGAACGGATGGGGTCGCGCTGGCGGTCCGCGACGCGGCAGATCGCTCTGGCCGAGCTGAAGGGCAAGCGCGGCCAGGTCGAGGTCCACGAGGTGATCTGGCAGGCGTCGGACATGACGCTGATGGAGGTCGCCCCCTGGATCCGCATCCCCCCCGCCAGCGCCGCCCACCTGATCCTCACCTTCGGCGCGCTCCGGGTCGAGATTGGCGACAAGCGGCCGGCGGCCACGATCGGGCGCGACGAGCGCAATGACTTCGTGGTCGGCGAGAGCACCGTCTCCCGGCAGCACGCGCGGATCGAGCACCGCAGGGGCCGCTTCCTGCTGATTGACCAGAGCGCCAACGGAACGTTCGTCGTGCCGGATGCCGGCGTGGACGGCTTCGTCCACCGCGACAGCGTCGAACTGGCGGGCAACGGCCTGCTCGGCCTCGGCGCGCCGCCCTCATCCGCCTCCCGCGCCGTGATCCGCTACGAAGTCGGCCGCTCCGACGGCCGCTAGGCGGGGCGAGAGGCAGCGCCATCGCGCATCCGGCGCCGACGCGCCCAGGCCAGCGCCGCGAGCGCGAGCGCCGCTGCGCCGCCGGGCTCCGGGATGCCGAGCTGAGTGCCCGTGGCGTCCTGGTCGAAATACGAATCGCCAACGGTGACCGGGGTGCTGAATGCGCCGACCTGGTCGACCGACGCCCGCATCTCTTTCAGGAACGTGGCGCCCGCGGCGTCGCTTGCGGTTCTGCAGCTCACGAACGTGACGGCCCGCACCCACGGATCGATCTTCTTCTGGAAATCCTTCACCGAGACGGTGTCGCCGATGCCGTCCCCGATCGTCTGCGCGCCGATATGGATTCTGCCGGGATCGCCATGACCTACGATTACGAGGTCGATCTTCTTTCCCTTCTTCTTGAATGCTTTCTCGATCTTGGACTCCAGATCCGAGATGGTGTCTGTGCGTTCCACCGTGCGCTTCGCCTTGGTCAGCACGTCCGCCGCGTTTTGCAATGCCCCGTTGTCGCCGGGATCGTGCTGGCTGACCAGCGCCAGGTCGCCGTCCGGCGTGAACGTCACGCGCTGCGGCGCCTGAGGGTTGCTGCTGCCCGGCAGGTAGAAGTCGTCCACCTCGTCGTGGAACAGCTGCTTGAAGGCGGCGCCCCGCGCGTCCTTGCCGTGCAGCAACACGAAATACTGGCCGGACTCCAGGTAGTCGACCGTCGCGCTCCCCGGAAGAAGGTCCGCCGAGTAGTCAACGTTTGGCTGGCGGAAGAAGAACGCGCCATAGTTCCGCACGGTGATGGCGGCGAGCTCCGCAGGGGTATACACGCCCTGCACATTGCCGGGCCGGGAGTTCATTTTCAGGATCGGCAGGATCTGGAGCCCCGTGAGGATGCAGCCAGTACAGCCCGCCAGATCGGTCGCCGTGTAGTCCTGCGTGCCGCCGACCGGCAGCGTATGAACCGGATAAAAACCGGTGGTGACCGCGGAGGGCGCGAGGAACAGATCGTCCGACGAGATCACGCCCGCCTCGGCGCGAAGCGTGATCGGCACGACGAGCAATCCGACCGCCAGCAGGCGTGCGCTCCGCCCCGACCAGCCCCACGGCACGGCTCGTGCTGTCCTCAGCATGGCAGCCCCATTGCCGCCCGCGATCGAACGTCCGCCGCGGACGTTGCGATTACGTTGCGCCTGCGCGCGCCTACGACGCAACCGGAAAATGCCCTCGCTGGTCCGATGCCCGCTCGGAGTTCCGCGGCTTGTATCTCGCGCGGATGCGCGCGTAGCGCAGGCGCTCTCCTAGCCCGGCGCCACCAGCACCTTCTGTTGCGGCAGCGAGGCCAGGACCTTCTCGTCGAGATGCAGGTGGTCGGCGACCAGCTCGCGCGGCGTGTTCGCCATCCAGTCGGCCAGCGACACGTCGGCGTAGTAGCTGCTGTTGAACAGCTCCAGGTAGCGCAGCGCGGTGTCGCCAGTGTTCTCGATGTAGTGCCCGAAGGCGCGCGGCACGTAGCCGACGTCGCCCGCGTCGAAATCCATCGTCCGCGCCCGCGCGCCGCCGGCGAACACCGTCATGCGTCCCTTGCCGCTGATCCAGTACTGCCATTCGTCAGCATTCGGGTGCCAGTGCAGCTCGCGCATCCCACCCGGCTGCACATCGACCAGCGCCGCCGCGATGGTCGCGGAGATCGCGAAATTGCGCGAGTCGGCGATGCGGATCGTGCCGCCCTTGGCCTGCTTCGGCGGCTGCGCGGCAAGCGAGAAGTTGAAGGCCTGCGGCACGGTCGGGGCCTGGGTTTGCGACAGATCCGATTGCAGCGGACCGGGCATCCGGCCCTGGAAGATGTACAGCTCCTTCTTGGGGATCGGGTCGAAGGTGCTGGCCGCCACACCGAAATTCTTCGCCAGCACGTCCTTCGGCGTGTGCGCCATCCAGTCGCTGATGAGGAACGTGTCGAACTCGGAGAACTTCCCGTCGTCGAAGGCGAGCAGGAACTCGCAGCCATCCGGGCCGAGGCCCTGGATCGAGTGCGGGATGCCGGAAGGGAAATACCACAGATCCCCCTCCTTCACGTCGGCCACGAATTTCCGCCCGTCCTGATCGACGGCGGTGATGCGGGCGGCGCCATACAGCATGTAGGACCACTCGGCCGGCAGGTGCCAATGCAGCTCGCGAATGCCGCCGGGGGTCAGCCGCATGTTGACCCCGGCGATCGACTTGGCGATCGGGAAGTCCTTCTCCGTGACCTGCCGGGCCCAGCCACCATCCTGCCGGCGGTTATGCGCGGCGGCGAACGGGTATTTGAATCCGGGCAGATCGCCGTGATCGGTCGCGGGCGGGACGAAGGATTCGGCGTTCTGCTGCTGCAATGCCGGGTTCTTCGGCCCCGGATTGCTGCCGCTCGCGCCGCCCTCCGGCTTGTTCTCCCCGCCATGAGCCGGAGCGCCTTGCCGCGAACTCTCCGCCGCCTGGGCCGCGACGCCGAGCACGCCACTGGCGGCGCCGCTCGCGAGAATGAGTCGGCGTGAGATCATGCCCGGCCTCCTGTGATGCGGACCCACAACGCCCGCCGCCGTCCGCGAGGTCCGTCAACTCCCGGAGAGAGGCCGGGCTTCGCACCCACCCGGCCTCATGCGAAGCTGCATCCATGCCAACCCGTTCCGTCATCATTGACTGCGATCCGGGCACCGACGACGCCCTCGCCCTGCTGCTGGCGTTCGGCTCGCCGGAGCTCGACCTGCGCGCGATCACCGTGGCGGGCGGCAATGCCGGGCTGGAGCGCACGCTGGCCAACGCGCTCTCGCTCGCCGCCCTCGCCGGCAGCAGGGTCGCGGTCCATGCCGGCGCGGATCGGCCGCTGCTTGGGGCCTACGGTTTTGCCCCGGAGATCCACGGCGATGATGGCCTGGGCGGGATCGCGCTGCCCGCCGGAGGAGCCCCGGCGCCGAGCCTCGCGGCGGATGCCATACGGAACAGCCTGCGAGATGCGGAAGAACCCGTCACGCTGGTCGGCATCGGCCCCGTCACCAACATCGCGCTGGCGCTGATTACCGAGCCGGCACTCGCAGCGAATATCGGAAAAATCGTGCTGATGGCCGGCTCGTGGGGCGAGGGCAACACCACGCCCTCGGCGGAATTCAACGTCTGGAACGACCCGGAGGCCTTCGCCGTCCTGCTCGCCTGCGGCCGGCCGCTCGTCCTCGCGCCGCTGGAGCTGACGGCGCACGCGCTTGTCACCGATTCGCGGATCGCGGCACTTCGCGCCCGTGGGAATGGCGCGTGCCTGCGGACGGCGTGCGACATTCTCGACAGCGTGCCGCGCTCGCAGCGCCTGGACGGGATTGGTTTCGCGCTGCACGATCCCTGCGCCGTCGCCTGGCTGCTCCGCCCGGAGCTGTTCACCACACGCGAGTGTCCGGTCACGGTGGACCTCGTACCCGGCCCGAATCGCGGCCGCACGGTGATCGACCGCTGGGGCCGCACCGGCCTGCCGCCGAACGCGACCGTGCTGGAAACCCTGGACGCGGACGGATTTTTCGCGCTGCTGGGCGACCGCCTGGCCGCCCTTCCCTGAGGAGACCGAATTGGACCCGAGCGCCCTGCCCATCGACGCCGACGCCATGCTGGACGGATTGCGGCCCTGGGTGGAGTGCGAAAGCCCCACCTGGGACGCGGCCAGGGTCAATCGCGTGATGGACATTGCCTCGCGCGATCTGGTGATCGCCGGCGCCAGGATCGAGCGCATCGCCGGCCGCATGGGTTTCGGCGACTGCGTGCGCGCCACCTTCCCGCACGCCACGCCGAACGTGCCGGGCGTGCTGGTGATGGGCCATCTCGACACCGTGCATCCGGTCGGCACCTTGGAAAAACTGCCGTGGCGGCGCGAGGGCGGGCGCTGCTGGGGGCCGGGCATCCTCGACATGAAGGGCGGCAACTATCTCGCCCTCGAAGCGATCCGACAGCTCGCCCGCGCCGGCGTGGCGACGAAGCTGCCCATCACCTTCCTGCTGACCTGCGACGAGGAGGTCGGCAGCCCGAGCACCCGCGACCTGATCGAGGCCGAGGCGTCGCGCCATCGCTACGTGCTGGTGCCCGAGCCGGCGCGGCCCGACGGCGGCGTGGTGACGGGCCGCTACGCCATCGCGCGCTTCAACCTCGAAGCCACCGGCCGGCCGAGCCATGCCGGCGCGCGGCTCGCCGAGGGCCGTTCGGCGATCAAGGAGATGGCGCGCAAGATCGTCGAGATCGAGGACATGACCACGGAGGACTGCACGTTCAGCGTCGGCGTGATCCACGGCGGGCAATGGGTCAACTGCGTCTCCACCAGCTGCACCGGCGAGGCGCTGAGCATGGCCAAGCGGCAGGACGATCTCGATCGGGGCGTGGCGCGGATGCTGGCGCTCGCCGCCTCGTCCAACGACGTGCAGTTCAAGGTGACGCGCGGGGTCACGCGGCCGGTCTGGGAGCCGGACGGGCGGACGATGGCGCTCTACGAGAAGGCCAACGCCATCGCCCGCTCGCTCGGCTTCGCCATTCCCTCGCAGAGCTCGGGCGGCGGCTCGGACGGCAATTTCACCGGCGCGATGGGGATTGCCACGCTGGACGGGCTCGGCGTGGCGGGCGCGGGAGCCCATACGCTCGACGAGCACATCGTCATCGACAGCCTGGCTCCTCGGACGCGCCTCATGGCCGGGCTGCTCGCCACCCTCGCCTGAGCCCGATGCCGATCCGCGAGCATGGCCTGCTCGGGTGGACGCGGCGCGTCGTCGTGGCCCGCCCCCGGCTGTGGACCGGCACGATCTGCGGCATCGCGACCTATCCGCTGCTGCCCGGCTCGCTCAGCCCGCAGACCCGTGCGGTCATCGCGTGGGATGTCGGTGTCATCGTGTTCCTCGCCCTGTCGGCGTTCCTGTTCACCACCGAGCGCGCGAGCCGGATGCGGATCGACGCCGAGCGTCAGCAGGAGGGCGAGTGGACGATCTTCTGGCTGACGATGGCAGGCACCGCCTTCAGCTTCGCGGCGATCGTCGGCGAGTTCTCGAACACCAAGGATCTGGCGACGGGGCAGAAGGAGCTGCATATCGCGCTTGGTCGCCATCACCCTGTTCGTCTCGTGGCTGATGACCCACACGACCTTCGCGTTCCGCTACGCGCACGAATATTACGAGGCCCCCGCGGGCGCCGAAAAGGTCGATGGCGGATTGCAGTTCCCCGGCGAGGAGCAGCCCGACTATCTGGACTTCCTGTATTTCTCGATGGTGCTCGGCATGACGTTCCAGGTCTCCGACGTGCAGATCACATCAAGAAAATTCCGCCGCCTCGCCACGGTGCACGGGCTGCTGAGCTTCCTGTTCAACACGATCATCCTCGCACTCACCGTCAACATTGCCGCTGGGCTGCTTTGACGCGGTTCCTGCGGCGGCGCGCGATGCGGGCCTGGCGAATGCCGAAATAGGCCCGCCGGTCACGCTCCTCCGCCAGCCGGCGGGCGCGGACCTGCAACAGATCCTTTCGCGCGACGATGCCCACCAGCACGCCGTCCTCGGGCCGCACCACCGGCACGCGGCCGACCTCGTCGCGCACCATCCGGTCCACCAGGTTCGAGACCGGTTCGTCTGGCGTGCCCGTCACCATCCGTCGTCCGGCCAGCGCCTCGGCGAGGCTTGCCTCGTGGCGGCTGGCATCGCGGGTGAAGTGCAGCACGTCGGCGCGCGACACCATCGCGACCGGGCGGCCCGCCTCGTCGATTACGGGATAGGCCTTGTGGCGCGGCAACTCGTCGCTGAAGAACGCCACCATTTCGCCGACCTTCATCCCTGCCGGCAAGGTGTCGACACGCGCCACCATCACGTCGGCCACGCTGGCGAGATCGAGCGGATCCACGTGATACTCGCGCATGAGTCTGGTAGCCGCGCCGCACCACCTTCTCGGTGAGGATCGAGCGCCGCAGCAGCAGCACGGTTACCGCGTAGCTCACGCCGCAGGCCGCGATCAGCGGCACCAGCATCCCCGAATCGCCCGGTCAGCTCGACGGCGAACATGGTCGCGGTCAGCGGCGCGCGCATCGTGCCGCCCATCATCGCCGCCATGCCGATCAGCGCCCAATCGCCGACCCCGGCGTGCGGCAGCACGAGACCGGACAGCGCGCCGAAGGCGCCGCCCATGATGAGCAGCGGCGCCAGCACGCCGCCCGAGGTGCCGGAGCCGAGAGCGATCGCCCAGATCACCGCCTTCACCACCATCAGCCGCAGCACCGCGGTCGGCCGGCACCGTGCCGGCGAGCAGGTTGGCGATGTTGTCATAGCCGACGCCGAGCGCGTGCGGCTCGATCAGGCCGCCCACGCCCACCGACGACGCCGCCGATCGCCGGCCAGAACATCCAGTGGATCGGCAGCTTGCCGAACAGATCCTCGGCCGCGTAGACCATCGCGGTCAGCACGCCCGAGCCCAGGCCGCAGGCCAGCCCAAGCAGGCAGCACGCCAGCAGCGTCGCGGGCGTCAGCGTCATCGCACTCGCATGGGCGAACAGCGGTGACGCGGGCAACAGCCAGCCGCGCTCCACGGCCGCCGCGAGACAGGCCGCCAGCACCGGGATGAAGCTGCGCGGCTTCCACTCGAACAGCAGCAGCTCGACCGCCAGCAGCACCGCGGCGATGGGCGTCGCCGAATACCGCCGTCATGCCGGCCGAAGCGCCCGCCACCAGCAGGGTCTTGCGCTCGGCCGCACTCATGTTGAAGCACTGCGCGAACAGCGAGCCGATGGCGCCGCCGGTCATGATGATCGGGCCTTCCGCGCCGAACGGGCCGCCGGTGCCGATCGAGATCGCCGAGGACAACGGCTTGAGGATCGCAACCTTCGGCTGGATCCGGCTCTGCCCGATGAGGATCGCCTCCATCGCCTCGGGAATGCCGTGGCCGCGAATCTTCTCCGAGCCGTAGCGCGCCATCAGCCCGACGATCAGGCAGCCGACCACAGGCACCGCCACCGAGGCATAGCCCAAAACGGTGATGTCGATCGGATGCACGGCGAAGGAGAATCGGCCCGCATAGGCGAGGTTGGTGCACAATGCGATGAGTGCGATCAGCGCCCAGGCGGCGACCACGGCCGCGCTGCCCACCAGAATGGCCATCGCGGCCAGCAGCAGGACGCGAGGTCCCGCGGTGAAATCGCCCGGCCGTGGAGCGCGGAGCGGGGCAGAGGGGTGCGGCATGTCGGGGCGGGTCCATCCTGGGCTGGGCAGTCGAGAGGTATATATCGCAGTGCGACATAACGACGAGCCGCGCGGGAGTGTGATCTGACATGCGTGACAAGCGAAGGTTACGGAAGGCGGATTACGAGGCGCTGGCAGGGTTCCGTCAGGCGCTGCGCTGCCTTCACCGCGTTCAGCGCCGCCGCCGCCCGCGCGGCCGGGCTGACGCCGCAGCAGCACCAGGCGCTGCTGGCCATCAAGGGCGCGCCGGGCCGGCCGACGGCGACCGTGGGGGAGATCGCCGCCTCGCTGCTGATCCGTCCGCACAGCGCCGCCGAGCTGGTGGACCGCCTGACCCAGCTCGGGCTGGTCGATCGCACGGGAGACCCGGACGACCATCGCCGGGTGCAGGTCGCCCTGACCGGGCAGGCGGAGGACGTGCTGGACGGGCTCTCGGCCGAGCATCTGCGCGAGCTGGGCGCCATCCGCCCGACCCTGCTCGCCTTGCTGCACCGGTTCGAGCAGCCCGAGTAGCGCCCCGATTAGCGCGACGCGAGATCAGAACTCCAGCGGGGGCACGATCTCGACGCAGTTGGCGCGGCCGGAGAGCAGGCAATCCTCCAGCACCGATTTGGCGTGCAGATGGCGCACCAGGAACAGCCCCACGACGACCAGGAACAGCGCGATGGCGAGGCCGCCGAGGCTCGCGGTCTGCCGGTCGGCGGCCTTGCGGTCCTCCTCGATCTCGTCGAACCACGGGTGTACCTGGCGCATCGGGCCTCGCACTCAGGGACGGGTCGTCGTCCGTCTGCCAATCAACGGGTGCCCAATCACGTGGGCAACGCACCGAGGTTATCCGAATTCGCCCTCGCGATGAAAGCATACGTGTTGCCCGCGTCGTCGCGTCCGGTCATAAGCGGCATCCATGTCCACCACGGCGGTTCGCCATCTCTCGCTGGATCCGGCCTTTGCCGGGCTGATCACCCGGATCGGCCGCCCGCGCCTGACACCCGAGCGCGACCGCAGCCCGTACGAGGCGCTGATCCGCGCCATCGCCCACCAGCAACTGCACGGCCGCGCCGCCGAGGCGATCCTCGGGCGGTTCGTCGCGCTCTATCCCGGCATCCCCTTCCCGACGCCCGAGATGGTGCTGGCGAGCGAGGAGAGCGTGCTGCGCGGCTGCGGTTTTTCCTTGGGCAAGATCGCCGCGATCCGCGACATCTGCGCCCGCACGGTGGACGGCACCGTGCCGAACCGCCGCGCCGCCGCCCGTCTGTCGGACGAGGCATTGATCGAGCGCCTGACCACGATCCGCGGCGTCGGCCGCTGGACGGTGGAGATGCTGCTGATCTGGACGCTCGGCCGGGTCGACATTCTCCCGGTGGACGATTTCGGCGTGCGCGAAGGCTATCGGGTGCTCTACGGCCTCGACGCGCAACCCCGGCCACGCGACCTCGCCGAGATCGGCCTCGCATGGGCGCCTTGGCGGAGCTACGCCGCCTGGTATCTCTGGCGCGCTTCCGACGAGGCCAGGCAGGCGGCGGTGGCCACTTCGCGGGCGTAGTTCCGGCAGCCGCGCAGACCCCTCACCCCACCCTCTCCCAGAGGGAGAGGGCTTTCTTCTCCCACTCCCTCTGGGAGAGGGCCGGGGGTGAGGGCAGCTACCCAGCGAGAAACGCCTCGACCACGCCCACGAATCCCGCCGGGTTGTCCGCGTGAATCCAGTGCCCGGCATCCTTCACGGTCACGAAGCGCGCAGCGGGGAACAGCGCGCGGATGGCCGGGCGGTGCTCGGGGCGGATGTAGTCGGACCGCGCCCCGGCGACGAACAGCGTCGGCCCGGAATAGCTGGCACCCGCCGGTGCCTCCCAGCCTTCGATAACGGGCAGCGCCGCCGCGATCTCGTCGAGCCCGATGCGCCATGCCGGCTGCGCGCCGGGGCGAAGATTTTGCAGCAGGAACGCCCGCAGACCCGGATCGGGCACCGCGTCGGCGAGCCGCGCATCGGCCGCCGCGCGGGTCAGTCCCGGAGCGAGCGGCAACGCCCGCAAGGCGCCGGCCAGTTCGCGGAAGGCTGGCGGGTAAGAGATTGGAGAAATGTCGGCGACGATCAGCCGGCGTACCGCGTCCGGCCGCTCCAGCGCCGCGCGCATCGCCACTTTTCCGCCCATCGAATGCCCGAGCAGCGCGGCGGGCAGCGCGGCGCGGGTGTCGAGCGTCTCGAGCACGTCCTGCGCCATCGCGTCGTAGCTCATCGCGGCATCGTGCGGGCTCGCGCCGTGATTGCGCAGATCGAGCGCGATCGTGCGGAAGTGCCGCGCGAGCCGGCGCTGGATCGCTGGCGAAATTCTGCGCGGAGCCGAACAGCCCGTGCAGCAGCACGAGCGACGGCCCGTCCCCCGCCTCGGTCCCATGCAAAATCACCGCCGCCGCCGCGCGGGCCATGCCGCGGCGCCGATCCCGCCCAGGATCAGCAGGGTGCCGGCGACCAGATCGGGGGTGATCGGCTCGCCGAGGAACAGGCTCGACAGGACGAGCCCGCTCGCCGGCGTCGCGAGGAAGCCCACGGAGGAGACCACGCTCGGCAAGGTCGCGGTCGCCTGCAGCACGCACCAGGTGCCGACCGAGCCAGCGAGCAGGCCGACATAGAGCAAAGCCGCCCAGGCGGACGGACCGGCACCCAGCCCGCCCCCCGGCTCGTCCCACGCCACCACCGGCAGCATCAGCAGCGCGGCGAGCGTAAAGCACCAGGGCAGCAGCACGAACATCGACTGGCGCGGCGGGAAGCGGCGGATGACGATGATCGCGATCGAGAACGACAGCGCGGCGGCGAGCAGGAAGCCGTGCCCGACCAGGATCTTTCGCTGCGACCAGTCGATCGCCCACGGACCCACCAGCACGGCGACGCCGGCCAGCCCGAGAGCCGCGGCGATCCAGCGGCGCGCCGGGATGGGCTCGCGCAGCACCAGCAGCGACAGCGGCACCACGAACATCGTCGTCGTGTTGGCGAGCACCGAGGTTCGCCCGGCCGGCACCCAGGCCACCGCCAGATGCGCGAACAGGAAGAACAGTGCCAACTGGAACACGCCGATGCCGAACAGCGCGGGCAGATCGGCCCGCCCCGGCCGCCGGATGCGCCCGAGTGCGGCCAGCAGGATCCAGGCGCCGAGCGCCGACAACGCGGCCCGGCCCTCGGCGAACCAGAGCGGCGAGGTGCCGTGCAGCACTGCGTATTTCGCCAGCGGCCAGGTGCTGCTCAGCAGCACCACGGAGAGCGCGAGCTGCACCAGCCCCGCCGCCGGCAGCGAAGCTGGCTCCGCCGTCATGCGGGCGCCGCTCAAGCGTCGGCGACCCGCAGCATGATCTTTCCGATGTGCGCGCTGCTCTCCATCAGCCGGTGCGCCGCCGCCGCCTCGACCAGCGGGAACACCTGATGGATGACCGGCCCGCAGCGCCCGGCATCGAGCAGCGGCCACACCTTTTCCCGCAACTCCGCCGCGATGGCGCCCTTCTGCGCGGTGCTGCGCGGGCGCATGGTCGAGCCGGTGATCGTCAGACGCTTGGTCATCACCTGCACGAAGTCGAAGTTCTCCACTTTCGACCCTTGCAGGAACGCGATGATCACCAGCCGCCCGCTCGTCGCGAGCGAGCGGACGTCGCGCGCGAGATACGGGCCGCCGACCATGTCGAGGATGACGTCGACGCCGCGCCCGCCAGTGACCCGCTTGATCTCGGCGGCGAAGTCGGCGGTGCGGTAGTTGATCGCCTCCGCCGCCCCCAGCTTGCGGCACGCCGCCGCCTTCTCGTCCGACCCGGCGGTCGCATAGACCGTCGCGCCGAACGCCGCGGCCAGCTGGATGGCGGTGACGCCGATTCCCGAGGTGCCGCCATGCACCAGCGCGCTCTCGCCGGCGGTGAGCCGGCCGCCCTGGAACAGGTTGGCCCACACGGTGAAGTAGTTCTCCGGCAAGGCCGCCGCGCGGATCGCGTCGTAGCCCCGCGGCCAGGGCAGGCATTGCGGCGCGGGGGCGGTGCAATACTCCGCGTAGCCGCCGCCATTGGTCAGCGCGCACACAAGGTCGCCGATCCTCCAGTCGCGCACCTCCGGGCCAGCGGCCACCACCTCGCCGGCGATCTCCAGGCCGAGCAGCGGGCTCGCGCCGGGCGGCGGCGGATAGGAGCCCTGCCGCTGTGCCACATCCGGCCGGTTCACGCCGGCGGCCAGCACGCGCACCAGCACCTCGTCCGCCTTGGGTGCGGGAACCGGACCCTGGACCGGCTTCAGCACCTCCGGGCCGCCGGCGCCCTCGGCCGCGATATGGGTCATGCTCTGCGGGACGCTCATGCCGACGGTCCTCCTCGGGCTGCGTCGGGAAACTCCGCGCCCGACGCCTGGGGCGTCAAGCCGCGCGCAACGAGCACTGGCAGGGTCCGCGTCCTTCCGCCTAGGATGGCCGGCAACAGAGAGAGGGAACGCCGTGATGCGCATCCACAACCTGTACGCCGACGCGAACGGCAAATCCCACTTCCGCGACATCACGGTCGATTGGGTGGAGGAAGGGCGCGGCGGCAAGATGTCGAAGCGCCTGCCGGCGACCGGCATCATCTTCCGCGAGACGGCCGGCGCCTACGATCTCGACTGGCACCCCGCGCCGCGCCGGCAGTACATCATCAATCTCGATGCCGGCGTGCAGATCACCGCGAGCGACGGCGAGAGCCGGACCATTGGCGCGGGCGAGGTCATCCTGGTCGAGGACACCAGCGGCAAGGGCCATTTGTCCAAATCGGTGGAAGCGAAGATGCGCCACTCGATCTTCGTGCCGGTCGACTGGTACCCAACGCGATCAACCACATCGCCATCGCTGTCAGCCGCAAGCGGCGGAATTCATTCCGCCTAGCGCTTCATCCAGATCGCCGTCGCCGCCGCGTCCGCCTCATCGGGACGCGCGCGGTCAAGACCGACCAGCGCCATCGCAATCGTGGCGCGCACGATCGCCACGGTGCCGGGAAGGGTTGCCTCCCCGCGCCACAATGCCGCGAGCAGAGAGGGATCGTCCTCGCGGCCAACTCGGCCCGAAGGCAAGTCCCAGGCAGGCAGGATCAGCTCCGTGCGGCCCCGCTCGCGATCCCAGACATGCGCGGCGAGTGCCTTGGCCGGGTTGCGCTCGGCCTCGCCGCCGCCGCCCTTGAGCACCAGCAGGCGGGGCCGGCCCAGCCGCTCGGCGACGCCGAGATGCACGTCGATATACGCAGGATGGAACACGCCATCGACACCGGCGCTCGCCCCACCGGGGTCGAGCAGCCGCGCCACCGTGTTGACCGGCGAGCGCAACCCGAACAAGTCCCGCAGCCGCAGCAGTCGCAGCATCGGCGGGGAAAGGGCTTCGAGCGGCAGATAGGCGAACCGATCCCGTGCCAGGGCTCGCTCGGCCTCCGCCATGCTCGTGGCCGGTCGAAGCCCGAGTGCGGCAAGCCCGTCCGCGACGCCCATCCCAGAGGAAAACTCATTCGTTCCGTGCATCAGCACGCCTATGCCGGCGCGCGACAAAGCCAGCGCGGCGAGCAGGAACCAGGGCAGCCCCCGGGTGCGTCCGGCGCCGTAGGAGGGCCAGTCGAGATCCACCCCGATGTCATGGGAGATGCCCGCCCGTGCCGCCTCGACCAGCCCGGTGATCTCGTCGGCATCCTCGCCCCGGTAGCGCAGCAGCATGAGGAAGGCGCCGACCTGGTGCGGATCGGGTTCCGCCCGCAGCACCATCCCGAACGCCTCGCGCGCCTCCTCGCGGGTGAGCGCCCGCGATCGCCCTGGACCACGGCCGAGCGTCGCGACGAACGGGGCGAAGCGCGCGGCCGGCGTCAAGCGGCCCGCCGCTCCACGACGGCTGCCTCCCGCGCCAGCCCGACCACCTGGCCGATCAGCACCAGGGTCGGGCCGTCGAAGCCCCGCGCCGCCAGCGCCGCCGGCAGGT
Source organism: uncultured Alphaproteobacteria bacterium (assembly GCA_963799825.1). GTDB lineage: Bacteria > Pseudomonadota > Alphaproteobacteria > Acetobacterales > Acetobacteraceae > JAFKFI01. The sequence goes on along the minus strand of CAWCYL010000001.1, from coordinate 269,268 downwards.
CGGCGAGCGTGCCGAACAGGTGCCGCTCGTTCGTCCGGCTGGCATTCTCCACCGCCACCGCCGGGGTGGCGCCGGACAGGCCCGCGTCGATGAGCCGGGCAGCGACGGTGGTGAGGGTGCGGCTTGCCATGTAGGCGGCGATGGTGCCACCGGCGGCGAGCGCCCGCCAGTCGAGGCCAGGCACCGCGCCGTCGCTGCCGTGGCCGGTCACGAGGTGCAGCTCGCGGGCGATGTCGCGATGGGTCAGCGGGATGCCGAGCCGCGCCGCCGCCGCACAGGCCGCCGTGATGCCGGGGACCACCTCGACCGGCACGCCAGCCGCGCGCAGGGCTTCCAGCTCTTCCCCGCCACGGCCGAAGATGAACGGATCGCCGCCCTTGAGCCGCACCACATGCGCGCCGCGCCCCGTGTGCTCCAGGATCAGCCGGTTGATCGCCGCCTGGCTCATCGCGTGCCGGCCGCAGCGTTTTCCGACGTCGATGCGTCGTGCGTCGCGGCGTGCCAGATCGAGGATCGAGGGCTCCACCAGCGCGTCGTACATCACCACATCGGCACGCTTCAGCACCCGTAGCGCGCGCAAGGTGAGCAGCTCGGGATCGCCGGGACCGGCGCCGACCAGGCTCGCGCGTCCGGCGGGCGAGACCGAGCCGCCGCGTCGTGCCGCGTCCAGCCGCGCGCCGATCAGCCGCTCCGCCTCCGCGCGGTTGCCGTCGAGCGCGGCCGTCGCCTCCGGTCCGTCGATCACCGCGTCCCAGAAGCGGCGGCGTGCCTCGCGTTCGTGCAGCGCCTGCGCCACCGGGCCGCGCCAGTCGCGACACAGCGCGGCAACCGCGGAAAAACCCGGAGGGATCGCCGCCTCGACCCGGCTGCGCAGGTCGCGCGCCAGCGCCGGCGCCGCGCCACCGGTGCCGATCGCGATGGTGATCGGCGCGCGATCGACGATCGCCGGGACGATGAAGTCGGACAGCGCGGGACGATCCACCGCGTTGGCCAGCACGCCCGCCGCGCGCGCCGCGTGGATCACCTCGGCCGCTTCGGCGGGATCGTCCAGCGCGACGACGCAGAGCCGCGCGCCGGTCAGGTCCGCCGCCTCGAAGGTGCGCGAATGAAGCGTCAGCACGCCCTCGTCGGCCATTGCCCGGAGCTCGTCGCTGGGCGCCTCGGCCAGTGTGTGAATGTCGGCACCGCACGCCAGCAGCAGGCGGATCTTTGTCAGCGCCGCGTCGCCGCCGCCGACCACCAACACACGCTCGCCGGACAGGCGGAGGAAAATCGGAAAAAGAACCGGCTCAGGCGGCCCGGTGTCAGGCAGCGGGGGCGCGGACATCGCGAAGGATCTCCTCGAGTTCGGGGACGCAGGAGCCGCAATTCGTGCCGGCCCGCAGATGCGCGCCGATTTCGGTCACGCTGCGCAGCCGGTGGGTGACGACGGCGTGGCGCACCGCGTGACGCGCGACGCCGAAGCAGGCGCAGACATGCGGGCCATCCTCGCCCACGCCGCCGCGCGCCAGGCCCGCCAGCAGTCGCGCCCGTTCCGCGTCCGGCACGGACTGGCCGAGCAGCGGGATGATCGCCTCCCGGCGCGGCAGATGCGCCGCCTCGCGCGCGAGGAACAGGCAGGCTTCCAGCACCCCATCGACCAGCGCCGCGATGCGCAGCACGCCGCGCCGCGCATCGGCGAGCTCCAGCCGGTCCGCGCCGTCAGGCACGCCGAGCAGGCTCGCCGCGAGGCGGGCGAGATCGTCGCCGGTCGGCATCTCGCGCAGGCCGGCAAGCTGGTACAGCGTGCCCGTCGCGACCGGCACGCGGACCCAATGGCAGATCTCGGGCGGCACGCCCGCCGCGCGCCGCAGCAGCAGGCCGTGAAACAGCACCGGGACCGCTCGCACGCGGCAAGGCGTCATCTTCAGCGCGGGCTGCCCGGATTGCGGATCGAGCGCCGTGCCGACGACCCGCGCGATCGGACCGGCGGAGGCGAAGGCGTCGGTCCAGTGCATCGGCGCGAACACTTCTCCGCGCCGCTGCGCGTGGCGCAGATCGGCGCGCAACAGCGCGGCACCCTCGGCGGTTTTCACCTCCGCCAGATCGTCCTGCGCCAGGCCCAGCGCCGCCGCGTCGCCCGGATGGATGGCGAGCCTCGGTTCTGGCGTGTGCGCCATCAAGGCGGGGACGAGGCCGGTGCGGGTCATCGTGTGCCACTGGTCGCGCACCCGGCCGGTGTTGAGCAGGAGCGGCCGCCCGGCGAGATCGGGCAGCCCGCGCCAGGGCGTCGGCACCAGCCGCGCCCGGCCGTCCTCGGTAGGAAACCCGCCCGCCGCGAACAGCCGCCCGCCCTCGCCCGCGCCGCCCGCCGGCAGCGGCCAGCGCACCGGCCGCAGCGCGTCATACGCCGCGTCGTCGAGCCCGGCTAAAGCAGAAATATCGAACACCCGCCGCCCGTCATTCTCGAAGCCGGACAGCGCGGCGTGCTCGCGGAACACCGCCGCCGGACCGTTCCACGCGAACGCCTCGCCCCAGCCCATGCGCCGGCCGATCTCGGCGAACATCCACCAGTCCGGCCGCGCCTCGCCCGGTGGCGCGCGGAACCGGCGCTGGCGCGAGATGCGGCGCTCCGAGCTGGTCACGGTGCCGTCCTTCTCGCCCCAGCCGGCGGCCGGCAGCAGCACATCGGCGTGCGCGGTGGTGTCGGTCGGCCAGCAATCGGACACGACGACGAACGGACACGCCGCCAGCGCGGCGCGCACGCGCTCGGCGCGCGGCAGGCTGGCGGCGGGGTTGGTCGCGGCGATCCAGACCGCTTTGACCTGCCCGCTCAGCATCGCGTCGAATAGTTCGACCGCCTTGAGGCCAGGCCGTGTCGCGAGTTTCGGCGCGCGCCAGAATCGCCGCACCGCGTCCAAATCCTCGGGCCGCTCGAACGCGCGGTGCGCGGCGAGCTGGTTGGCAAGGCCGCCCACCTCCCGTCCACCCATCGCGTTGGGCTGGCCGGTGACGGAGAACGGCCCCATGCCGGGGCGGCCGATGCGGCCGGTGGCGAGATGGCAGTTGAGGATCGCGTTGACCTTATCGGTTCCCGCTGCCGACTGGTTGACGCCTTGGGAATACACCGTCATCACGCGCTCGGTGCGGGCGAACCACTCGTAGAAGATCTCCAGCGCCTCGGGATCGACGCCGCAGCGCGCGGCAACGCCGTCGAGATCGGGCGCATCGGCGCGCGCCGCATCGAGCGCGGCATCGAGCCCGTTCGCGTGGCGCGCGGTCCAGGCGCGATCCACCGCCCCCGCCGCCGCGAGATGCGCGAGGAGGCCATTGAACAGCAGCACGTCGGCATCCGGCGCGATCGGCAGATGCAGATCGGCGGCTTCCGCCGTCGCAGTGCGGCGAGGGTCGAGCACGACGATCCGCGTGCCCCGCGCGGCCCGCGAGGCGAGCAGCCGCTGGTGCAGCACCGGATGGCACCACGCCGCGTTGCTGCCGACCAGCACCACGAGGTCGGCTTCCTCCCAGTCCTCGTAGACGCCGGGCACGATGTCCTCGCCGAACGCGCGGACGTGGCCGGCGACGGAGGACGCCATGCAGAGACGGGAGTTGGTGTCGATGTTGCCGCTGCCGACAAACCCCTTCATCAGCTTGTTGGCAACGTAGTAGTCCTCGGTGAGGAACTGGCCCGAGACATAGAACGCCACGCTGTCCGGCCCGTGTGCCGCGATGGTGTCGCGGAACCGCGCCGCCACGAGATCGAGCGCCACGTCCCACGAAGCATCGCGCCCGAATACTTGCGGCCGCAGGAGTCGGGAAGAATCGTCCAGCGTGTCGGCGAGTGCGGCGCCCTTGGAGCAGAGCCGGCCGCGATTGGAGGGATGTGACGGATCGCCCGCCACGGTGCCGTCCGGCCGGACGACGACGCCACAGCCGACGCCGCAATAGGGGCAGGTCGTGTGAATGTCTCCCACCATCAGCGCGCCACCCCGAGCAGCACGCGCCTTCCGTCGAGCCGCACGGGGACGGTGCGCGCGCAGCCCTCGTCGGGCTCCTTCGCGCAGCCGTCCGCGAGTCCGATCACCCAGTTGTGCAGCGGACAGGTGACGGACTCGCCATGCACGATGCCCTGCGACAGCTTTCCCCGTTTGTGCGGACACGCATCGTACAGCGCGAACACGCGATCGCTCGCGGTACGGAACACCGCAACGTCCTCTCCATGCAGGCGAACGGTGCGGGCGCCGAGGCGCGGAATGTCGTCCACCAGCCCAATCGCGCGCCAGGCGGTGCTCGAAAAATCGCCGTCCATCGCGGCTACTCCACCTCGGCCAGCGAGCGGAACTCGTGCGCCTCGGCACCCGCCGCGCGCTCCGCCCACGGATCGGTCTGCATGTGGCGCTGGCTTTCCAGGAACCGCTCGCGCAGCGCCGCGCGTCCATCCGCGTCCTCCACGACGCGCTGCTTGACATGCTCGATGCCGACGCGTTCCACCCAATGCGCGGTGCGCTCCAGGTAGTGCGCCTCCTCGCGATAGAGCTGCATGAAAGCGGAACAGTATTCGAGCACTTCGTCCGACGTTACCACCTTGCACAGCAGATCGGTGACGCGGACCTTGATGCCGCCATTGCCGGCGACGTGCAGCTCCCAGCCGCTGTCCACGGCGACGACGCCGAAATCCTTGATCGTCGCCTCGGCGCAGTTGCGCGGACAGCCGGACACCGCGAGCTTGACCTTGTGCGGCGTCCAGCTCCCCCAGGTCATGCGTTCGAGCGCGATGCCCATGCCGGTGGAATCCTGCGTGCCGAAGCGGCACCATTCGGAGCCGACACAGGTTTTCACCGTGCGCAGGGCCTTGCCGTAGGCGTGCCCGGACACCATTCCCGCTGCGTTAAGGTCGCGCCACACGTCGGGCAGTTGCTCCTTGCGAACGCCGAGCAGGTCGATGCGCTGGCCGCCCGTGACCTTCACCGTCGGGATCTCGTAGCGGTCCACCACGTCGGCGATGGCGCGCAGTTCGGCGGCGGTGGTGACACCGCCCCACATGCGCGGCACCACGGAATAGGTGCCGTCCTTCTGGATGTTGGCGTGCATCCGCTCGTTGACGAAGCGCGAGCGCGCATGATCGCGATATGTCGCCGGCCAGGCGCAAATCAGGTAAAAATTCAGCGCCGGACGGCAGCTCGCGCAACCGTCGGGCGAGCTCCAGCCGAGGGCCCGCATCACCGCCGGGATCGTCCGCAGCCGCTGCTCGCGGATCACGGTGCGCACCGCGTCGTGACCGTGCGTGGTGCATTTGCACATCGCGCGCACTTTCGGTGCAGCGTCGTACGCCGCGCCGGCGGCGTGGGCGAGCAGCGCCTCGACGTTGCAGGTGCAACTGCCGCAGGAGGACGACGCCTTGGTGCGCGCACGCACCGCGTCGAGCGTGGTCAACCCGTGCTCGGCGATGGCGCCGAGAATTTTTCCTTTCGACACGCCGTTGCAGCCGCAGATTTCCGCTGTGTCCGGCAGTGCCTCCACGCCGGTATCGGCAGCGCCCGCCAGCGCCGGGCCGAATGCCAGCAGGTCGCGCATGGCAGAGACATCGGTTCCGTTGCGGATGAGATCAAAATACCATCCGCCGTCGCGTGCCTCGCCGTACAGCACGGCGCCGATCAATTTTTCCCCGCGCAGCACAAGCCGCTTGTGGACGCCGCGCGCGGCGTCGCGGAACACGACCTCCTCCGTGGTCTCGTCGCCCAGGAAATCGCCGGCGGAGAACATGTCGATCCCCGTCACCTTCAGCCGCGTGCCCGTCACGCCGGGCTCGTAGACGCTCTCCGCCGTCTCGGTGACGCGGTCGGCGCAAATCTTCGCCATGTCCCACAGTGGCGCGACGAGGCCGAACACCTGGCCGCGATGCTCGACGCATTCGCCGACGGCGTAGATGCGCGGGTCGCTGGTGCGCATCGCGTCGTCTACTTGCACGCCGCGGCCGCAGGCCAGGCCCGCGTCTTTGGCGAGCGCCAGATTGGGCCGGATGCCGACCGCCATCACCACCAGATCGGCGGCGATCTCGCGGCCGTCCGCCAGTTCGAGCGCGCGGACGCGATCTTCGCCGTGAATGGCGCGCGTGTTCGCCTCGGTCAGCACCTCGATGCCGCGCGCACGCAGATCGTCGGCGAGCAGGCCGGCCGAGACCGGATCGAGCTGGCGCTCCATCAATGTCGGCATGAGGTGCAGCACGGTGACGTCCATGCCTCGGCGGTGCAGCCCGTTGGCCGCCTCCAGCCCGAGAAGGCCGCCGCCGATCACCACCGCCCGACCGCCATTGCGAGACGCATCCAGCATCGTCGCGACGTCGCCGATGTCGCGAAAGCCGATCACGCCCAGCAGCCGCGCGCCCGGCACCGGCAGGATCACCGGGTTGGAGCCGGTGGCGAGCAGCAGCACGTCGTACGGCCGCATCGTGCCACGCTCGCCCTGCACCATGCGCGCGTCGCGGTCGATGGCGACGACGGCCTCGCCGGCGATCAGTTCGACGCGGTTCGCCGCGTACCAGCCGCGATCATGGGTGACGATCTCCTCGAAGCTTTTCTCCCCCGCCAGCACCGGCGAGAGCATGATGCGGTTGTAGTTGCCGTGCGGCTCGGCGCCGAACACGGTGATGTCGAACTCGTCCGGCGCGCGGGCAAGAATTTCCTCGACCGTGCGGATGCCGGCCATGCCGTTGCCGACGAGGACAAGACGCTTGCGCATGGGGGAGAGCATGTTCATGTCCCGCGCTCCCCTTACACGCGCGCCGCGCCGTAGAGCTCGGACCAGGTGGTGCGCCAGCGGCGGCGCACCCCGGCGAGTGCCACCAGCGCCACCGCGGCGAGCAGCGCGAAAATGAGAAAACCCGCGCCGTAGCCGCCGGTGAACTGCTTCGAGTAGCCGAGGCTGGAGGCGAGATAGAACCCGCCCACGCCGCCGGCCATGCCGACGAGCCCCGTCATCACGCCGATCTCGTTGCGGAAACGCTGCGGCACCAGCTGGAACACCGAGCCGTTTCCCATGCCGAGCGCCAGCATGCCCACGAGGAACACCGGCAGCGCGATCCAGATCGAGGAGAGCCCGGTGCTGATCGCGGCAAAGGCGCAGGCGGCGACGGCGTAGAGGGCGGTGAGCGCGCGCACCCCGCCCACCCGGTCGGCCACCGCACCGCCCATCGGCCGCACCATCGAGCCGACGAACACCGCCGCCGCCGTGCAGTAGCCCGCCGTCACCGGGGGCAGTCCGTACTGGTCGTTGAAGTAGATCGTCAGCGACGAGGCGAGCCCCACGAAGCCGCCGAAGGTGACGGAGTAGAAGGCCATGAACCACCAGCAGTCGCGCTGGCGCAGCAGGCGGAGATAGGCCGCGAGCGGCTTCGGCGCGGGTGCGGCCGGGCTGTCCTTCGCCAGCACGATGAAGACCAGCAGCGTGACCGCGAGCGGGATCGCCGCCAGGCCGACCACGTTCCGCCAGCCGAGTGCGAGTGCCAAGCCAGGGGCGAACAGCGCCGCCAGCACGGTGCCGGAATTCCCCGCCCCGGCCAGCCCGAGCGCGGTGCCCTGATGCTCCGGCGGATACCACGACGAGGCCAGCGGCAGCGCCACGGCGAAGGACGCGCCGGCGAGCCCAAGCACCACGCCGAGTGCCAGCGTGCCCGCGAAACTGTCGATGTCGAGCAGCCAGGCAACGATCAGCCCGGCGATCACCACGGCCTGCGCGCCGATGCCGACGCGTCGCGCGCGGCAGCGGTCCACCAGCAGCCCCAGCACGACCCGCAGCGCGGCCCCGGCCAGCACGGGGACCGCGACCATCAGCCCCTTGTGCGCCGCATCCAGGTGCAGGTCGCGGGCGACGGCGACGCCGAGCGGTCCGAGCAGCACCCAGACCATGAAGCTGATGTCGAAATAGAGGAAGGCGGAGAACAGGGTGGGCAGGTGCCCGGCCTTGAGGAAGCCCCGCGTCATGTGAAATCCGCTCCAGCGCGACGCCCGGAAGGCGCCGGCGGGCCATCCCGCCCGCGAGCGGACCGCCATTGGTCCGCCAATCGTTCTCGGGAGCGCGCTGCTCCGGCTAGGATGCCGGTCTTCGTTGACCACCATCCGCGAGACCGGCTGGCCGGCCCCCACTTCGCAACTGCAGCAATCTTCGTGCCACGCGGGAACGCCACAGACTGCCTGATTCGACGGCGTGACGTCGCAATCGCGTTTGCCCAAAATGCCGGCATAAGTCACTAATATAGGCTAATTTCGCCCATAATTTGTGCAAACAATCCGCCTTGAACATAGATGCTCCTTCATATCCGACTGAATTCGAGCTAAGATCAAGCGAACCTGGGCGGTCAGCTCAGATCCGGGTGAACCAGGGCTGTCCTGTGGCCGGCGCAGACCCTCGGCCCCGGCCGCCGGGACCACCAGGTCCGGCCGGTAGACAGCTCGGGCCGCGCTCGCCGGGTCGAAATCCGAGATCCAGCCCCAGCGCCGCATCTGCTCCAGGAACCAGGTTGCGTGGGACGGCCAAGCGGGGCCCGCGCGAAAGTGGATCGTCTCGGCACCGTCGCCGCCGGGAAGCGCGGCGCGTGTCGCCTGCTCGGGCAGGCCGAGCCCCTTGGGATCGGCCAGGAGACGGGCGATGCCGGGCGCCTCGTCGGCCGCGTCGCACAGGCGCCCGGCGCGGATCAGCGCGCGCAGGAGCATCTGCACCGCGTCCGGCTGGGTCGATGCCCATGTTGTGGCCAAAGCGAGGCATTTTTCGGGATGGTTTGGCCAGATCGCGGAGGTGCCGAGCAACACCGAGCCGACACCCTCTTGCGCCGCCACTTCTCCCCAGGGGGCGCCGGCGCAGAATCCGGCGATCCGCCCGTCGGCCAGCGCCCCGACCATGTGCGCGGGCGGCACCGCGACGGTCTGCATATCCCGGTCGGGATCGCCGCCCGCCGCCGCGAGCCAATGGCGCAACAGCAGATTGTGGGTGGAGAAATCATGCACCACGGCGAAGCGCGGGCGCTCCGGCTGACGTCGCATCCAGGCCACGAGCCGGCGTGCCAGCGCGAGCGGCGGCGCATTTTGTTCCATGTCCGCCATCGCGGCGGCGCCGAGGACGATGGAGTTGCCGCCCAAGGTCAGGCCCATCGGAACCACCAGGCGGGCCGGCGGACGCCCGAGGCCTATCGCGGCCGCGAGCGCGAGCGGCGGCAGCATCACGGCCGCGTCCAGCAGCCCATAGGTCAACTTGTCGGCGATATTGGCCCAGGAGGGCTCGACGCTGATCCGCGCGTCGAGCCCGAGCGCCCGGAACAGGCCGCGCCGCTCCGCGACGATCACCGGCGCGCTGTCCACCAGTCGCAGCACGCCGATCCGCACGCGCATCGCGGCCCGCTCCGTCACGACACGTCCCGCTGGCGCTCGCGGACGATATCTTCCGCGATCTCGACGATCCGCCGCCCCCGCGCCATCGCCTGTCGCCGGAGCCAGGCATAGGCGGCGGGCTCGGCCAGGCGTCGCTCGCGGATCAGGATGGCCTTGGCGCGGTCGATCACCTCCCGCTCGCCGAGCTTTCGTTCGGCGCGGTCCAACTCCTCGCGCATTTGACGATGCCGACCGAACAGGGCGACGGCGGCGCGCAGGATCGGCTTCACGTCCGGCGGCGGCAGGCCCAGCACGTTGTAGGACGACACGCCGGCGCCGATCGCCTCCTCCATGAAGCCCGGATCGTCCTCGTCGACGAACACCACCACCGGCCGGGGGCTGCGCGAGGCGAGCTGGCGCACGCCCTCCAGCGCGTCACGGTCCGGACGAGCCATGTCGACGATCACCACGTCCGGTGCGTGGGCCGCGACGGCGTCGGACAGGGCCTCGCCCGCCCCGATCCGCACCACGGCGAGACCAGGATCCGCCTCGAGGGCGCGCGCGAGCAGCCGGGCCCGGTCCGCATCATCATCCGCCAGCAGCACCTTCACGCGCGATCACGGCTCCCGACCGGGAAAAATCCGGCACCGCCACTGTCCTAGCAAGCGGGATACCAGAGCGGCGGTCTCGCGCCCGGGCGCCGGCGATCCCATGTCCACTTCCTCTGGCACGATCGGCACACGGGAGACGGGCATGACCAAGCGATCGCTCGCTGCGCTCGCGATGGCGTTGGGCGTGGCGAGCCTGGGCGGCATCGCCGGCGCGCAGACCATCTCGGGCCGGCCGCCGGTCGGCCTGTGGCTGACGGAGAACCACGAGGGGGTCATCCGCATCGCGCCGTGCGGGCAAAATCTATGCGGCAACATCGTCGGCGAGAGCGCCGCCGAGGGGCCGCCGATCGCCGGCGCTGCGGGCTGACGATCCTCACGGTGACGCCCTTGCGGCCCGGGGTCTGGGACGGCCACATCACCAACCCAGAGGACGGTCAGGTATGGAACGCCCAAATCTGGCAGGACACAGAGGGAAAACTGCATCTGCGCGGCTATGTCGTCCTGCCGCTGCTCGGCCAGACCCAGATCTGGACCCGCTACACCGGACGCCTCACGACTGACTGCGGAATGAGCTAATCGGGCGCGCCGGCCGCGCCGATCCGGTACAGCCGGCCGGTCGCGTCCAGATCGGCGACCGTCCAGGGCCCCCCGGTGCCCTCGACCAGCCAGCGCAGGATGGCCCACAGGTCGCGGTCCGCCACATCGTCGTCGAGCGGTTCGAGCGCGGGGACGATGGCGAAAATCTCGACGCCGCTCGGAAACGCCTCGCCGCTGCGGCCGATGAATACCAGGGCATACGCGCCCCCCGACGGCGCCCGCAGATAGCCCGGCGTCGCCAGCCCGATCCGGTCGAGCTCGAACGTGGCGGCGAGGAACTCGCGGAACTCGGGATAGTGGCCGACGCGGTCCTCGGCGAGCAGGAACGCGAGGCGCTTGCCCTCCAGCGAGGGTTCAAGGATCGGTTGCACGCCGGTCATCTCATGCGCTCCCCAGCCGGGCGAGAAAGCCGGCGATGAGCGCGCCGATCTCCGGCCCGGAATCCTCCTGCAGGAAGTGCCGCCCGGTGACGAGATGCGGCCCCTCGGCGTGCGGCAGCAGCGCCTTGAAGCGGCCGGCAAAGGTCGGATGGTCGAACACGTCGTCCTCGCGGCCCCAGATGATCTGCACCGGCTTGCGCCAGGCGCGCAGCCCCTGCTCGATCCAGTTGAAGCGGTCGAGCGCCCGCGCGGTCTCGTCGAGCGGGATCCAGCGCGGCCAGGTCCAGGTCAGCAGCCGCGAGGCCGGATCGGGCAGCACCGCCTCGTACGCCGCCTGCGCCCGCTCGCGGAAGCGCGCCCGATCGACGACGGAGAGATAGACGCCGCGCCCGGCGAGCACGTTGTGGCGACCGAGCAGATAGGGGCCGACCAGCGGCGCATGCATCAGCCGCCAGGGGAACACCCGCGTATGGAAGTCGGACGGCGGCAGCGCCCAGCCCCAGGTGCTCATCACCACCAGCGCGCGGACCCGCTCGGGATTGGCCAGCGCGAAGCCGAGCCCGGTCGGGCCGCCCCAGTCGTGCCCGACGATGGTTGCGTTGGTAACGTCCAGGCCGCGCAGCAGCGCCGCGAGGTTGGCGATGTGCCCGTCGAGGCTGTGCGCCTGCTCTCGCGTAGGCTTCTCGGACAGGCCGAAGCCGATCATGTCGGGCACGATCACGCGATGCCCGGCCGCGACCAGCTTCGGGATCACCTCGCGCCAGAGAAAGCCCCAGGTGGGATTGCCGTGCAGCAGCACCACCGGATTGCCCCCGCCGCCATCTGGCCCGACATCGACGTAGTGCATCCTCCAGCCGTTCACCCGCGCCTGACGCGGCTCGTACGGCCATGCCGCGCGCACGCTGTCCGGCAGGCCGATCGTCTCGGTCACGCCGGCTTGCCGACCACGCGGCGGTCGGTGAGGGCGTCGATCTCCGCCGCGCTGTAGCCGTGCTCAGCGAGGATCGCCGCCGTGTCGGCGCCGGCCAGCGGCGCGGTGCCGCGACGGCTGCCGCTCTCCGGGCGCGGCGCGCCGGGCAGTGCCGGGATCGGCACGGGATCGGCGAGCCCCGGCTGGGCGAGGTAGCTGAACAGCCCGGTCTCCTTCACGTGCGGCTCGCGCAGGAAGTCCATCGAACTGTTCACGACCGCGTGCATGATCCGCTGCTCGGTGAAGCGCGCGATCCAATGCGCGGACGGTCGCGCGGCGATGATCTCGCGGAGGATCGACACCACCAGATCGGCGTTCTGCTGGCGTCCGCCGGTCGTGGCGAAACGGGCGTCGGTTGCCATCTCGGGACGCTCGATCGCGGTGCAGAACTCCGCCCAGCCGCGATGGCCCGCCACCACCACATGCATCCAGCCGTCCGCGGTGCGGAACACGTTGTTGGGCGGTCGCGGCGGCGGCGGCGCGCCGCCGTGGATGAAGCTCTGCAACATCGCATAGGTGTTGAGCCACGCCGCGCCGTGCATCAGGCTCGCCTCGATGTAGCGCCCGCGCCCCTCGTCGCGCCGCGCGTACAACGCCGCCGACAACGCCTGGAAGACGTAGAGCGCGCTGATGAGGTCGACCGGGATCGAGATGACGTTCTTCGGCGTGCCGTCCGCCTCGCGGTTCTCCATCATGAAGCCGGTGAACGCCTGCAGCACCGGGTCCATCGCCGGCCGCTCGGCGAGCGGGCCGGACTGCCCGAAGCCCGACATCGCGAGATAGAGGATGGCGGGGTTCCTCGCCGACACCGCCTGGTAGGAGAAGCCGAGCCGGCGGATCACGCCTGGGCGAAAGCCCTCCATGAAAACGTCGGCGCCCTCGATCAGCCGCCACAGCACGGCGCAGCCCTCGGGCGATTTGAGGTCGAGCGCGATGCTGCGCTTGCCGAGATTGCCCATCACCGAGAGCGACGTGTTGCCGCCGGGCTCGGGGGCGCTCGCGCGCACCCAGTCGCCGCCGCCCATCACCTCGACCTTGAGCACCTCCGCGCCGTACTGCGCGAGCAGCATCGCCGCGTACGGTGCGGCGATGCCCTGGCTGAGATCGACGACCTTGAGGCCCGCGAACGGCGCTTCGTAGCTCATCGTCACGCCGCCTTGCGCTGCCAGCCGATCCAGTCACACACGCCCTGCCCCATCACCAGTTCAAGATCACGTCCCTTGAGCCAGGGCAGCTCCTCGGTGAACATCGTCACGCACTGGCGATAGCTGCACGGCATCCGCGTGATGTCGGTGCCCCAGAAGAAACGCGCCGGCCCGAAGGCGTCGAAGATGCGGCGCAGGTGATCGTGGATGTTGCGATATGGATAAGGCTGCGTGGAAGCGCCCGGCGCGCCGGTCGCCTTCACCGCGACATTGGGAAAGCGCGCGAGAGCGCACAGCTCGTCGTTCTTGCTGAACGCCGCGTCGTCCATGCCGCCGCGTGTCTGGCCGAGATGATCCATGATGAGGCGCAAATTCGGATGCCGCTCGGCAATTTGCGCGACCAGCGGAAAGAAGCGGTTGGCCATCAGTGCCACCGGCAAGCCGGCGCGCTCGGCGGCGGGCCACAGCCAGTCCATCGTGCCGTCGGCGTGCCAGTTCTGCTGCTCCGGGCGCACCAGCGCGAAGCGCAGCCCGAGCATTCCGGGCTGGCTCTTCCACGTATCCACCAGCTTGCGGTTCTCTGCCTTGTCGAGCGGGAAGTGGCCGAGGATGGCGAACTTGTCCGGGTGCTGGCGCGCCGCCTCGATCGCCACCTGGTTGGCGTTCGGATCCCAGCTCGGCGGATGCAGCACCGCCGCATCGACGCCCGCTTCCTTCATGTCGCGCAGCAGCTCGTCCTTGTCGTAGACGGAAACCTGCCGGTGATGCGCGATCGGTGTGCCGCTCGACCAGATATGCACCTGCGCGTCGACGATCTGCATGGCGTCGCTCCTGCCCGTTTCCCGCTGTAAGGCCGTCTTTTGTCGCGATGCTACGCGATGAATGCCGCATACGGAAAGTGCCGCGGATTACCGCGCACGTAATCGACCCTGGCGACGTCAGCGGGAATCATGCTGGCAGGCACGGCGAGCACCTTCGCCGGATGCCGCAAACCGAGGAGAGAGCCATGAGCAACCACACCGATCTCGTCGCCCGCTACATCGCGCTCTGGAACGAGACCGACGACAACCGCCGGCGCGACCTCATCGCGCGGACCTGGACGGCCGCGGCGAGCTATGTCGATCCGATGATGCAGAGCGAGGGCCATGCCGGGATCGACGCGATGATCCGCGGCGTGCAGGAACGTTTTCCGGGATTCCGCTTCAGCCAGATCGGCAATGTCGACGCGCACAATGACCGCGTCCGCTTCTCCTGGGCGCTCGGCCCGCAGGGCGGCGAGGCGCTGGTGAAGGGCACCGATTTCGGCGAGATCGCCGACGGCGAGCGGTTCAGCGCCGTCACCGGCTTCATCGACCAGATGCCGGCGCAATAGCACCCCTCACCCGACCCTCTCCCGCAAGGGGAGAGGGTTTTTCTGCTCCCTCTCCCCTTGCGGGAGAGGGCCGGGGTGAGGGGTTGTTCGACGGTGGCCTAGACGCCGGACGGTCAGCCCTTCACGCCGCCCATCGTGAGGCCGGCGCTCATGTAGCGGCGGAAGATGTAGTAGATCACCAGCGGCGGCAGCGCGTAGATGATAGATGCCGCCATCATGTAGTTCCACGGCGCCTCGTCGCTGTTGAGGAATTTTCCGAGCGCCACCGGCACCGTGATGGTGTTGTCCGACGATAGCAGCAGGAACGCGTACAGGTACTCGTTCCACGCCAGCAGCAGCGCGTAGGTGCCGATCGCGACCAGCGCGGGCGCCATCAGCGGCAGGTAGATGCGGAAGAAGATCTGCAAGGGCGAGGCGCCGTCGATGCGCGCGGCCTCGTCGAGCTCGTGCGGGATGGAGGCGCTGTACTGGGAGAAGATGAAGATCGCATACGGCGTGGCGAACGTGACCTCGACCAGGATCACCGCCCAGGCGTTGTCGGCCAGTCCGTAGGATTTCATGATTCGGTAGAACGGGATCGCGAGGAAGCTCATCGGGATCACGTACGTCACCAGCGCCGCGTTGGTCAGCAGCCAGCCGAGCCGGATGCGCAGCCGCGTGATGGCGTAGGAGGTCATCGAGCCGATCGCCAAGGTGAGCACCGCGACCGCCACGCCGATATAGGCGCTGTTGCCCATCTGGCGCCAGAAATTCGCCAGGTACCAGTAGCTCTCCGCGAACACGGCGTAGAAGCTCTCGAGGGTGGGATGCGGCGGAAAGACGTTGGTGGCGAACACGTCCTCTTTCTGCTGCACCGCGACGAGCACCATGTTGTAGAGCGGCAGCAAGGTCCAGATCAGGATTAGCACGCCGACCAGTCCGGCGCCCGCGCTGTCGAGTCGGCGACGCGCCGCGACGTTCATAGCTGCACCTCGCCGGTGTGCAGCTTGCGCATCAGGAAGATCACCAGCGGGATCAGCAAGGGCAGCGCGGAGATGACCGCCGCCATGCCCATGTTCGGATCACCGAGCTCGAACGCGTCGCGGATGCCGAGGGTCGCCAGCACGTGCGTCTGCAGGGCCGGGCCGCCGCCCGAGACGAAGTGGACGGTGTTGAAGTCGCCGAGCGTCCAGATCGTCGAGAGCAGGGTGCAGACAATGTAGAGGTTGGCGAGCAGCGGGAAGGTGATGTGCACGAAACGGCGAAACCCCGTCGCGCCGTCCACCGCGCCCGCCTCATAGAGCTCCTTCGGGATCGCCATGCGCCCGGCGAGGAAGATCACCGTCCAGAACGGCAGCCATTTCCAGATGTAGGCGACGATCACCGAGCCCATCGCGAGATGCGAGAGATCGAGCCAAGGCGGACCGTCAACCTGGAACAGATCCCAGATCGCGTTGTTGATCAGCCCCCATTGGCCGTTGAGCATCCAGTGCCAGGAGATGAAGGTGGGGATCGCCGGGACCGCCCAGGGCAGGATGAACACCAGCAGCAGCGACTTCGCCCACCATCCCGGACGCATGAAGAAGCCCGAGAGCAGCAGTGCCAGGAACAGCTTCACGTTCACGCCGACCGCCAGGTAGATCACCGTGTTGATCACGGTCTCGATGTAGATCGGATCGGCGAAAAGCTGGGCGTAGCTGCGCGGGTTGCTGCCAAGCCACAGCCCGTACACCACGGGATAGATCACGAACAGCAGGAACACCGCCAGATAGGGCACCACGAAGGCCACACCCCAGGCAAAGTCCGATCCGAAAAGACCGGTGTACCAGCTCGCGCGGCGCGGACGCGCGCCCTTCGCGCCCGCCGCCGTCGCCAGTGTGGAGGTGCTCGCCATCCGCCTATTCGGAGGGCACGGGATATTTGGCGAAGTCGGCCTTGATCTGGTCGAGCGCGACGTCCACCGCCTTCTCCGGCGTCATGCCGCCGGTCATCACGTTGGCCTCGGCCTTGCCCCAAATCTGCTCGGCGTTCACGTCGGCATAGGCCGGGTTGAACGACATGAACCAGGGCATGATCGGCACGCCCTCGCCGACCTGCTGACTGACCGAGACGTGCCGGTGCGGATCTTTCGGATCCAGCCAGTACGGATCGCTCTTGACGATCGACGGCATCACCGGCGTCCAGCGGCCACGCGCCTGTTTGAGATAATTGTCGAGATTCTTCGGCTGGATGAACGATTTCAGGAAGTCCTTGGCGCCCTCGACGTTCTTCGCACCCTTCGGGATGAACGCCTGCTTGACCGCGACCAGGCTGGTGACGGGCTTGCCGTCGGGACCGAGCGGCAGCTGCTGGGTGACGATCTCATGCATGTACTGCTCGGTTTTCTCCATCTGCGCGACGGCGATGGAGATCGTGGCGTTCGGCGTCATCACGATCTGGCGGGCGTAGAAGGCGTTGTTGTTGTCCGGGTCGCCCCAATTGATCGCGCCGGGTGGCACGAAGCCTTCCTTGTACGGCTTGGTCAGCTTGGTCAGCGCCTTGATCGCCGCCTCGCGCACCTTCGGGTCGTCGGCGTGCAGCTTGCCGTCCGGCGTCACGATGCCGCCGCCGCCATAGGCCACGAGGAACTGGTTGAACAGGTAGGTGCTATCGGAGTCTTTCGTCGCCAGCGAGTAGCCCAGGCCGTAGATGCGCTTGCCCTTGGCGCGCAGCTTCTTCTGCACGTCCTCGAAGAAATCGAAATACTGCTCCCACTGCTTGGGGATGCTGTCCATCGTGTAGCCGGCCTCTTCGACCAGCGGCTTCCACACCTCGATGTGCAGCGCCTGCTCCTTCAGCGGCACGCCGTAATAGCTGCGCTTGTGGGTGGCGTTGTCGTAGTAGCGCCCGGCCTCCAGCGCGGCCTTGTTGAATTCCGATTTCTGGCTGTCCACCACGTCGGACACATCGACCAGCTTGTCGTTCCAGGCGTTCTGCGGGATCAGCAGGAAGTCGCCGGTGTCGGCGTAGATCACGTCGGGCACCTCGCCCGTGGTGATCGCCGCGACCACTTTCGCCGGCAAGTCGGAGCCATTGGAGAAGGTGAGCTCCACCTTGTCGCCAGTCGTCTTCTCCCAGGCGGCGACCGCATCTTTCATCGCCTGGTCCTCGGCCTGGTAGAAGCCTTGGTTCCACCAGATGACGACGGTTTTGCCAGCCGCGTGCGCCGGATGTGACGGCGCGATCGCCACCGCCGCGCTGAACCCGAATGCGGCGACAAATCCCCGCCAGTACCAGCTTCGCATGATCCGTCTCTCCCGAGCTTCGATCGCGGTTGCGTGGCCGCGCTTGTGTTTCCTTGGGCGTTGATCTTACCAGCCCGCCGCGCCGGTACGTCAACGCCGCAACCCGCATGAAACGTCGCCCCACGCCCGCCGTTCATGCCCCACAGCGCACGCGAAATCCCACCAACACCATCGAGCAGGAATAC
This sequence comes from uncultured Alphaproteobacteria bacterium, assembly GCA_963799825.1. Classification (GTDB taxonomy): domain Bacteria; phylum Pseudomonadota; class Alphaproteobacteria; order Acetobacterales; family Acetobacteraceae; genus JAFKFI01. Next base: position 251,407 of record CAWCYL010000001.1, on the reverse strand, counting down.
AGGAGACCGCAACTTGCCAGACCAGTCCGATCCCCCGGCCCAGCCAGACCTTCCCCCCGATCCACCGATGCCGCCGAGCGAGGTACCGCAGCCGCCGGCGGAAGTGCCCGGACCGTCAGGACCGGAACGTACGCCGCCACCGCCGCAGGCTTAGCAGACTGCGAGCGTTGGCGACCCCCATCACCCCGACCCTCTCCCCCAAGGGGGAGAGGGAGAAGACGTCAGGCCGCGAGGCGTTCGCCGGATTCCAAGGGGTAGGCCGGCAAGGTCGCCGCGACCTCGACTTCCAGCATCATGGCCGAGGCGGGCAGCAGCAGCACTCCGCGCCCGTCCGTCCAGCGGCCGTCGGCCTCGACACCCCACCAGCCTTCCGTCAGCGAAACATCGTCGGCCGCCACGGTTCTGCCGTCCAGCACAAGGCGGCCGACCTTCACGCCGAGACGGCGCCTGTCGTCCAGCCAGGGGCGCAGCGTGGCCGGCGACGCCGCGCGCGAGACCAGCCGCAGCGCGTCGAGACCCGGAGGGAGCGCGAAGACATGCCGTCCGCCTGCCACCTGCACCGGGCGGATGACCTGCCCGTTCGCTTCCAGCACCAGTTCGGCGGCCTCCGCTGCCGCGGTACACGGCAGGATGTGGCCGAGTGCCGCGGCGCGGTCCGCCAGCTGGCGCCAAACCGGCTCCACCTCGGCCTCGCTCACGGTGAGCGGGGCGCAGGCATCGCTCGCCCAGCACTTCAGGGCGGCGTTCACGGTGAACTCGGGATGCAGCACCATCGCCAGGCCGGCATTGGCGAAGAACGCGCGGTTGCCGGTGTCAAGGTAGCTTTCCGCCGTCAGCCCCTCGGCGAACAGGATCGGCGTGGCGATCGAGCTCGACGTGGAAATACTCGATCTCCGCGCGCGCAAGTTCCTGGACGATGCTGCCGCCGTTCACCAGCAGCTTGGCCGGGATCAGCTTGCCGTCCACGAAGATGGCGTGATCGGGCGATACCACCAGGTCGCGCGCCGGCATAGACGGGGCGAACGCGCCGGCGCGGATGCGCACGGGCGCCGCGCTCTCGGGGTTCGGGTGCGCCGCGAGGTTCACCCGGCGACGCCCCAGCCAGCGCACCGGCCGAGGGATGCGCGCGCCGGCCTCCAGCGTGATCACCTGGTCGCCTTCGGCGAGCGACTCCACGGCGACTTCGCCCTGCTCCGTCAGGATCCTCGTGCCGGCGGCGAAGCAGACCACGATGGCGAGCTTGCCTCTGACGCTCGAGCTGCCGCTGGCGAACGGCACCAGGGCGAACCCCGACGCGGGCAGGTTGATCCTCAGATTCAGGATATCTGCGTGGGTTGGCGAGAAAACGCTCAGCACGCCACCATTATAGGTGAACGTGTCGTGCACATTATATGCGACCCGCCCCAGCACGATCTCGCCGCTGCCAGCGAAGCCGCCGATATTCCCCGCGAAAGTGCCCGGATTGGGCGCGCCGTACGTGGTGCCCTCCAGATAGAGGATGTCGCTGGTCCCGTCGAACGTCAGGCCGATCCCCGAGGCGACATTGCCGCCGACGAACAGGGATCCACTGTTGCGCAGCGAGATCGTGCCGCCGCCGGAGAAGCTCTGGCCCTTGCTGGTGCTCCAGCTATCGGTGATCGTGCCGCGCGGACTGTCGCCCAGGACCAGGTTGCCGCCGTTGATGTCCAATGTCGGGAAGAAGCCGCCCGAACCGCCGAGGGCGAGGCTGAGGAAGCTGGCGTAGCTCGAGAGGGTGACGGTGATCGGGGCCGTGAGCGAGCCGATCTCCGCGAAGTCGCCCGGTCCGGGAAGCTTCCCGGTCGTGCCGGTCGGATCGTTGACCCAATTCGACGGCGTGGTCCAGGAGCCAGAGAGCTGCGTCAGCTTCCAGTAGTACGTCTTGGACACGCAAACCTCCCCGCTCCGGCCAACGCTCGCAAGCCGGGCAGGATTCGCACGATCGGGTCGGCACCGTCAAGCAGTTGCGTCCACGGATTAACTGGCAAACTTTAAAAAAGGGTTACGATGGTCGCGTCATCGCGTACGCGAAGGCGCATTTTCCGTTGTAGCTGCCGCCTCGCAGCACTCTCCCGTCAATCTGGCCGGTGAAGTTCACCTCCCGTCCGTCCTCGGCGGTCTGGGTGGCGCTGAGCGTCCCGCTTCGGTCGAGCTCGCCCCTCGAGCCGCAGGCTGGGCGGGACGGTCAGGGTGAAGCGGCCGTCATGCAGGGTCATCGTCGCCGGCTGGTCCGTGCCGCACGAACCGTTGGCGGTGCCGGTGTAGGCGCCGTCGATCGAGGCCGTCGTCGATGGCGGGGGAGCCGGTGCGGGTCGCGGCTGCGCGCACCCGGCCAGCAGGGCGACAGCGAGTGCAGCGGCGGCGGATGGCAGCGAGGGGCGCGGCATCAGTGGCTCATCCCGCCGTGGTCGTGGCCCATCTCCCCCGGCGCGGGCGCCGCCGCCCCGGCCTTGGCCACGTGCGCGGTCACGCTGACTGCCCCAGCCCGCGCGAAGTGGATGGTCGCCGGAAACTCGTCGCCCTCCTTCAGGGTGCGCCGCAACCCCATGAGCATGACGTGATTGCCGCCCGGCTTGAGGATCAGCGGCTTGCCCGGCTCGACCGGAGCCGCCGCGACCGGACGCATCTTCATCACGCCGCCCTCGGCGAAGCTCTCGTGCAGCTCGGCCTTCTCAGCGACCGGCGTATCCACGCCGACCAGCCGGTCGGGCGCCCCCGTGTCGGTGACGGTCATGTAGAGAACGCCGACGCGGCCCTGCGGCGCGGCGCGGGACCACACCTGCTGGACCTGGATCGGCCCGGACTGCGCGAGTGCCGCCCCCGGTCCGACGAGGAACGGCACGGCGAGCAAAGGCAGCAAGAACGGACGGCGGCGCATCGGGCGCTCCTTCACGAGAGATGGCGGGCGATGTCCTTGGCCATCTCCGCGCCGGACTCGTCGGCGCGGATCGGCGCGAGGAACGCCCCGGACGGGCTCATCAGATAGAGGATCGAGCTGTGATCGACGGTGTAGTCGCCAGGGGAGCCGGCGGTCTTGTGGATCGCGTAGTAGACCCGGTATTCGCGGGCGACCTTGGCGATCTCCTCCGGCGTGCCGGTGAGGCCGACCAGCCTTGGCGAAAAGGCGGCGACGTACTGCCCCACCACCTGCGGCGTGTCGCGCTTGGGGTCGACCGTGATGAACAGCGGCTGCACCCGGTCGGCCTTGGGCCCGAGCGTATCGAGCGCCTCGGCCACCTGGTTGAGCGTGGTCGGGCAGACGTCGGGGCAGAAGGTGTAGCCGAAATAGACCAGCAGGTAGCGACCGCGGAAGTCCCGGTCGGTGACTTGCTTGCCCGCGCCGTTGACCAGGCTGAACGGGCCGCCGATGGTCGGCGCCGCCGCCTTGCGTGAACCACACCGCCCCGGCGCCGACCAGCACCAGCACGACGAGGGCGGCGACCGCCATGACGAAGCCGGGCAGCCGCCGCGCGGGCTGGTCGCTCATGCCGGCACCGGCTGCGCGAAAGACGGGATCGGATGCATCGGACCTCCCCAGAAGTCGAATAGCGGGCTCAGAACTCGAACAGCGGACGGCCCAGGACGCTGCTCGGGCAGCAGGTCGTCGAGGAACATATGGAATTGCGCGATCACGCCGACATTGGTTCCGGCTGCCCGGTTGGCCGGAATGAGCAGCTCGACCCCGACCTGGTAGGTGCCCGCCGAATAGAGCACGCCCGGCGCGATGGTCCAGGTGGTGCCCTGCGTGCTCGGCGCGGTCGCGGGTGACGACCAGGTGATCTCGACCAGCGGGGTCAGCCGGCCGACAAAGCGCGGCAGGCCGAGATCCTTCACCTCAGATTGCAGGTAGGGCAGGCTGTACTGGAGGGAGATGCCCCCGAACCACTGGTTCGGATTGCCGCCGTTGTACTGCAGGCTGCTGATCCCAGTATCGGGGTCGATCACCTGCATGGCCTTGAGGGCCTTGTCCGCGACGGTGTAGCTGAACTCGCCGGTGATCGCGAACGGGCGGAGATAGCCGACCGGCAAATCCCCGAGCCCCTTGCCGAAGTAGAGCGTCGGCGTGGTGCCGCCGTATTGGTCGGCGCCGGTATGCGCGGTGCCGGTCCGCCCGAACTCGCGCTGGACGCCGAGGGCGACGATGAACTCGTGGTCCGCGCTCACGCAGGTCTGGTACTTGGCCGTGGCGGAGAGATTGCTGAAGCCGGTCTGGGTCTTGGCGTGGTCGATCTGCTGGACGCGTCCAGCCGTAGTTGAGGCCCACACCGAAGTTGTTGGTGATCCGCTTGTCGTACTCGAAATCGAAATCGTATTCGTGGGTCGGCCCCGGACCGCCATCGGCGCCGCTGCGCTGATAGGTGAATGTCGGGACGGAGACCTCGTCGGCGACGCCGGGATCGTCGATCGTCAAGGTCACGGGAAACACGCGGTCGCCGCAGACGGCGTGGGCGAACGCGGCGTGGCCGCCGAGCGCGCCCGCGCAGGCAAGTGCCGCGGCAAATCGGAAAGGGTTCACGGAGAAGCTCCATCGCTGGCTGAGTTGGAACGGTCGGCACGCGCGTGCCGATGACGGTACGGCGGACTCAGATCGACAGCGGCGGACCTGTGGGCTGGGCGTGAAAGGCCAGGCGGACCAGGACGGGGGCCGCATCAGCAACCGACCCAGGCCGCCAGGAACCCGTCGGCGTGGGCGGGATGAGCGGGGGGCGGCGGTGAGCGTGGCGGCGTGGACCGACACCGCCGCGCACAGCGGACACATCGCGCAGTCGCGATGGGGCGGCGGATCATTCCGCCGATCGCCCGCGGGCGCCTCGCCGGCGTGGCAGATGGTGCCGGCGGCGGCGAGCAGGACCGCCGGATCCTGGCTCGGCACGGACGCGCCGAGGGCAAGCTGACCGGCCAACGCCGAAAGCGCGGCGAGCAGGCCGAACAGGCCCGCGAGAGAACGCGCGCGACGGATGAAACCGGACAGCATGTCGGTGCCGAACCTAGCCGGCCCGGCACCCGATGCAAGCCCCGAGGCGTTGCGCGGCTAGCGCCGGCGCAACGCGCCGAAGATCAGCGAGATGACGAGCAGGATCAGGAAGACGACGAAGAGGATCTTGGCAATCCCCACCGCGGCGAAGGCGATGCCGCCGAATCCCAGGAGGCCGGCGATCACCGCCAGCACGATCAGCACAACGACCCAATACAGCATCCCAGCCTCCAGGAGGGTGACGCGGCTACAAACCCGCCGGCCGGGCGCGGGTTCCCGGCCGGCCCTGTTTCGCCACGGCAAGGAACTGCCGCTGTCGCCAGCCGGTTGTCCCGTCGGGCGGCGACGCGGGGTCGCCGCGCAATTCCAAGGGAAACGAAACAATGGCGGCCCAGAAAGGCTTCAGCGAACTGTGCCTGAGCTTCCTGCGCGACATCTACTACGCCGAGCGACAGATCCTGAAGGCGCTGCCCAAGATGGCCAAGGCGGCCGAGAGCGAGCAGCTCAAGCAAGCCCTGATGCAGCACCGCGAGGAGACCGAGCACCAGGTCGAGCGGCTGCAGCAGGTCTTCGAGAAGCTCGGCACACGCGCCCGCGGCCAGACCTGCGAGGCGATCAACGGCATCATCGAGGAGGGCGAGGAGATCATCGGCGAGTTCGAGCGCGGCCCGGTGCTCGACGCCGGCATCATCGCCAATGCGCAGGCCGTGGAGCACTACGAGATGGCCCGCTACGGCACGATGGTCGCCTGGGCGAAGGCCGCCGGGCAGGCCGAGGTCGTGAAGCTCCTGGAGGAGACGCTGGCCGAGGAGAAGAAGGCCGACACGCTGCTCAACCAGCTCGCCAACAAGGAGATCAACCAGAAGGCCTCCACACAGAAGCGGGCCGCCTGAGCCGAGCGGCCGCCTGAGCGCGGTTCCCGCCGGTCCCTCCGGGGCCGGCGGACGCCCCGGCGGCCGGCCGCGGCGGCAATATTCCTTCCGGTCCGGCCGGTTTCGCATTACGAGGTCGCCGGGGGAGGACCGGATGAGCGAAACGATCGAGCACGCGAAGGAGGGCATCGAGGAGGCCCACCATCACGGGGACAGTCGCGCCCGGCGCATCGCCGTCCTGATCGCGGTCCTGGCCGCCGGCCTGGCGCTCGCCGACATGAACGAAAAGAGCGCCCAGAACCAGTATCTCACGCACCACATCGCGCTCAGCGACGATTGGGGCTTCTTCCAGGCCAAGAACGTGCGGGCAACCGTCCGCGCGGCGGAAGCCACCGTCCTCGAGAGCCTGCCGCCGGACCCGGCGATCGCCGGCCGCGTCAAGGCAGCGCGCGACGAGGAGGCGCGGCTGCGCGACGACCCCGCCAAGGGCGACGGGATGAAGCAACTCACCGAGCGCGCACAGATCCAGACCGAGATGCGCGACCACGCCTTCCACCGCTATCACCAGTACGAGATCGTCGTGGGCGGATTGCAGATCGCGATCGTGCTGGCGTCGGTCTCGGTGGTGACGCGCATGGTGGCCCTCGCCTATGCCGGCGGCGTGCTGGGGGCGCTGGCCGGCATCTATGGCCTGCTAATCGGCGGCGGGGCTTTCTAGGACGATGGCGGAATGAATTCCGCCTTGCGCCTCGGCAGCTGGAAAATCATTCCGCGACTTGGCGGACGGGAGCCGGAGCGTTCACCTTTGGGGCCTCGACCGCTGGCGCCGACACGGCATTGGGCGCGGGCGCCGCCGCGGGCGTCGGCGCCCGCTCGACGAACTCCGGCAGGCGCACCCGCATGACCGCGCCGTCCAGGCGCGGGTCGATCTCCATCGTGGCGCCATGCAAGGCAAAGATCGACAGGGCGGAGCGCAGGGCAGAGCGCATCTCGGCCTCGCTCTCGCCGGGACCGTCCGCGAGGCAGGAGATCTCGATGCGGCCACCGTGGCGCCGGGCGGTCACGAGGATCGCCGCACAGGGGGAGAGGCGGAGCGACATCCTGACCATATCGGTCAGGGCCTGCCGCAGCGCCCGCCGGTCGGCGCGCACGAGCAGATCGGCGGAGGCCGCGACCCTGATGCGCGAACGATGGCGCGCGGCATCCCGGGCAACGTCCTGGAACACCACGTGCAGCGCCGCCTCCACGTCCACCGGCTCGGCGGCGAAGGGGGTGCGACCGAGCTCGAACGCCTGCTCGGGGGTCGGCCCGGAGGGCGCGCGATCCTCCCGTCGGGTGCGCCATGCCTCGACCCGGTTGACGCCGATCGCACCCGCCGTGACCGCCCAGGCGGCGAGCAGCGGGGATATCCACGGAATCAGCTCAGTCATCAGAGCTTGTCCCTATTCGGTGGATGGCCCCCCAAGCTATGGGCCTGGTGATTAATTCGGGGTAAAGAGGGGATCCGCCGCGATCGCCAGACACGCGGAACCCTCTCGCCGGGCCATCGTTCAGACCCCCACGCAAGCGGAGACCCACGCGGATGGACCAGATCGCCGGGGCCGAGCTGGCCCAGCTTGCAGGCGAGGAAATGCCGCCCGAGGCAGGATACCGCGCGATCCGCGCCCACACCGAACACCTCGCCGCAGCCCTGACCGACGAGGACCAGTGCGTCCAGTCGATGCCGGATGCCAGCCCGGCGAAGTGGCATCGCGCGCACACGACGTGGTTCTTCGAGGAGTTCGTCCTCATCCCGGAGCTCGCGGGATACGAGGCGTTCGACCCGGCGTTCCGCTACCTGTTCAACTGGTACTACGAGACGGTGGGCGCGCGGCACCCGCGGCCCGGCCGCGGCCTGCTCACCCGGCCCGGTGTGGCGCAAGTGACTGCCTACCGCGCGCATGTCGACTGGGCGATGGCGCGGCTGCTGCCGGATGCCACGCCGCGGGTGCTGGCCCTCGTGGCGCTCGGCCTGCAGCACGAGCAGCAGCACCAGGAACTGCTGGTGACGGACATGCTGCACGCCTTCGCGCAAAACCCGCTCGCCCCCGCGGTGATGCCGGGCTGGCGCGAGCCGCCCGGTGCATCAGGGCCGACCCGCATGATCGACTGCGCCGGCGGCATCGTCGAGATCGGCCATGATGGATCGGGCTTCGCGTTCGACAACGAGACGCCGCGTCACGAGACGCTGTTGCGGCCCTACCGTCTGGCCGACCGGCTGGTGCGCAACGCCGAATTCCTCGCCTTCATGCAGGATGGCGGCTACCGCACGCCAACGCTGTGGATGTCGGACGGCTGGGCAATGGTGCAAGCCGAGGGCTGGAGCGCGCCGCTCCATTGGCGCGAGGACGAGCGGCAGGGCTGGTTGCAGATGAGCCCCGGCGGCCTCCTGGCACTCGACCCCGAGGCGCCGCTGCGTCACGTGAGCTGGTACGAGGCCGACGCCTTCGCCCGCTGGACCGGCGCCCGCCTGCCGACCGAGGCCGAGTGGGAGGCCGCCAGCACCGATCCGCGGCTGCAGGAGTGCCGCGGCCATGTCTGGCAATGGACCGCGAGCCCGTACACCCCGTATCCCGGCTATCGTCCGGCACCCGGCGCCATCGGCGAGTACAACGGCAAGTTCATGGTCAACCAGATGGTGCTGCGTGGCGGCTCCTGCGCCACCCCGCCCGGCCACGCCCGCCCGACCTACCGGAATTTCTTCCATCCCGACCGGCGATGGCAGTTCACCGGATTGCGGCTCGCCCAGGATAGCTGAGCGAGGAAGGACTTCGCGCCCACCCGCCTCCCGACATCCCGCCCGACAGCAAATTCGACGATGAACCACGGAGAGAGACATGCCTGATGGCAGTACCGCCTTGCGCGGCGATGTCGTGGCGGATGCCCTTAGTGGCCTGCTCGCCCCGCGCAAGACACTGCCAGCGAAGCTGTTCTACGACGCCGAGGGCTGCCGGCTGTTCAATCTGATCACCGAGTTGCCGGAATATTATCTCACCCGCACTGAACTAGCGCTGCTCGAGCATATCGGCCCGCTGGTCCGTCCGCTGATCCCCGAGCGGGCCGCGATGGTCGAGTACGGGGCCGCCGGCAGCGAGACCAAGGCGGCGATCCTCCTCGCCGCCCTGCGCCGTCCGGCGGCCTACGTACCGATCGACGTGGCGGAGCCGGAGCTGCGGGAGGGCGCGGCGCGTCTCGGCCGGCGCTTTCCGGGCCTCGCCGTGCATCCGGTCGCGGCGGATTTCCTCGCACCGTTTCGCCTCCCCGCCGCGGTGGACGGACTGCCCCGGCTCGGCTTCTTCCCCGGCTCCACCATCGGCAACCTGGAGCCGCCGACCGCCATCCGTTTTCTGCGCCAGGTCCGCCAGACGCTCGGCGCGGGTGCCCTGTTCCTGCTCGGCGCCGATCTGCGCAAGGATCCGAAGATCCTGCTGCCCGCCTATGACGATGCCCAAGGCGTCACCGCCGCGTTCAACCGCAACGTCCTGGTGCGGCTGAACCGCGAGGCGGCAGCCGATTTCGACCTGGACGCCTTCTCCCACCGCACCGTCTGGAACGATCGGGAGAGCCGGATCGAGATGCACCTGGTCAGCCGCCGGGCGCAGACCGTGCATCTCGGCGGGCGAGCGATCCCGTTCGCCGAGGGCGAGACCATCCACACCGAGAACAGCTACAAGCACACGCGGCAACGGTTCCTCGACATCGCGGAGGCCGCCGGCTGGCGCGGGATGCAACTGTGGACCGATCCTGACGATTTGTTTTCCATCCGTTTGCTGGAGGCTGGAGAGACATGAGACGCCAGGCCCGGATCATCGCGCTGGCACGCAGACGCCGGCCGCCCGGAGAGTGGCTGCCTTGGTTCGTTCTCACGGCGGCCCTTGGCCTTGCGGCGATCGGCGCGGCGCACGGCCAGACCACCACGCCGGCACCGGCGCATCCGCTGCCGCCGAAGACCGACCAGACCGGCCCGACCGTGCCGCCGCCCCAAGGCACGGGCGCGATGGAGAAGGGCGTCATCCGGCCGCCGGCCGCGGTCGATCCGGGAATGACCAAGGGCACGCCCAACCCGCAGGCCTTCCCCACCCCGATCATCCCCCCGCCAGGTTCGCCGGGCGGCAATCCGCGCGTCCAGCCGAAATAGCGCCCCGACCGGCGCGGGTCTGAGCGGCAGCTTCCGCACGGCTTCTCACGATGATGCGTCTGGGCAGGTCTCTAGCAAATTGCTAGTCTCTGCCGACGATCAGCGAGGAGATTGCATGATGAACGAACGCGGCGCATCGGTGGCCGTGGTGGGCGCCGGCGATTTCATCGGGGGAGCGATCACGCGGCGGTTCGCCGCCGATGGTTATGTCGTCTTTGCCGGACGGCGGAACGGCGAGAAGCTCGCTCCGCTGGCCGACGAGATCGCCGCCGCGGGAGGCATCTGCCAGCCGCGCACGCTGGACGCGCGACAGGAGGAAGCCGTCACGCGCTTCATGCAGGAGGCCGACGAGGCGGCGCCCCTCGAACTCTGCGTGTTCAACGTCGGCGCCAACGTCAATTTTCCGGTGCTGGAAACCACCGAGCGGGTGTTCCGCAAGGTGTGGGAGATGGCCTGCTACGCCGGGTTCCTCGCCGGCCGCGAGGCGGCCGCCCGGATGGTCCCGCGCGGGCGCGGCTCGATCTTCTTCACCGGGGCCACGGCAAGCCTGCGCGGCGGACCAGGCTACGCGGCATTCGCCAGCGCCAAGGCCGGGCTGCGCGCGGTGGCGCAGAGCATGGCCCGCGAACTCGGGCCGAAAAACATCCACGTGGCGCATCTGGTGATCAATTCCGGGGTCGATACTGCCTGGGTGCGCGAGCGCATCCGGGCGCGCGGCGGCGACACCGCACTCGGCGAACTCGCGCCCGACCAGCTCATGCGGCCAAGCTCGATCGCCGAGACCTACTGGCAACTCCACCAGCAGCCGCGCGACGCCTGGACCCACGAGCTCGACCTGCGACCCTACCGGGAGGCTTGGTGAGATGCCCGCCGTGGAGTTCCATTTCGATTTCGGCAGCCCGAACGCCTATCTCGCCCATTGCGTGATCCCCGAGATCGAGCGTCGCGCCGGCGTGCGGTTCGCCTATGTCCCGGTGCTGCTCGGCGGCGTGTTCAAGCTCACCAACAACGCCTCGCCGATGGTGATGTTCAAGGATATCGCCAACAAGATCGCCTATCAGGGGATCGAGAACAAACGCTTCATCCGCCGGCACGGCATCACCCGCTTCCGCCGCAACCCGTTCTTTCCGGTCAACACCTTGCAGATCATGCGCGGAGCGGTGGCCGCCGAGGCGGAGGGCGACTTTCCTCGCTATGTCGACGCGGTGTTCCGCCACATGTGGGAGGAGCCCAAGAAGATGGACGAGCCGGAGGTCATCCGGGCGGCGCTGGACAGCTCCGGCCTCGACGGCGGCCGCCTGCTGGCTCGCACGCGGGAACCCGACGTGAAGCAGCGCCTGGTGCGCAACACCGAAGGCTCGGTCGCGCGCGGCACGTTCGGCTCGCCGACCTTCTTCGTGGGGGACGAGATCTTCTTCGGCAAGGACAGCCTGCGCGATGTCGAGGAGGAGATCGTGCGAGCCCGGACCGCCTGACCGCTCAGCGGCTTGTCGGCTTCGGCTTAGCCTTCGCCTTCGGTTTCGTGGCCGCCGGTTTCGTGGCCGCGGCCTCCGGCGGCTTGCGGACCGGCCCGGACGACTTCTCGCCCTGGTCGGCGAAGCGGTCGGGGAACTCGCCCTGGTTCTCCAGTGCCTCGATCGGCTCGACGGGCTCGGGTGGCGGCGGCGTGTTCCAGCCTTTCTCCCGGTCCGTTACCATCGGGTTCGGCTCCAGGCCGGCGTCGGCGTTGTCCTCCAGCCCGACCAGGAAGCGCGCGCGCTCCCAATGCTCCCGCTCGCGGCCTTCCGGGCAGCCCTCCTCCTCCCAGATCTCGTAGGCGCGTGCGCGGATGCGCTGTTCGGTGTCGGCCATCGCGGTCCCCTCATCGGCTTGGAGGAGAAGCGCGACAGGGGCCGCGAGGTTCAACCGGTGAAGGGAAATGGCCCCGGACACGGCCCGACATAGGCGATGTGGGAGACGATCCCGTCCGCCTCGGACCAGCAGTGCACGGCAAAGGCGGGTGGCTCGAGCACGAACGCGCCCGGCGCGTCCGGCGCCAGGGAGAGCGCCATGTGGTGACACGCCGAGGGCGCGATCAGAGTGGGCACGTTCGCCACTGCGGCCGTCACTGTCCGGTGCACATGGCCGCAGATGATCCGCTCCACCTGCCGATGCCGACGGATGATGGACGTGAACGCCCTCGCGTCGCGCAGATTGTCCCGATCCATGAACCCGATCCCGCTGCCGAACGGGGGATGGTGCATGGCGATCATGGTCGGCCGTTCCGGCGCGGCGGCCAGGCTGCGCTCGAGGAAGTCCAGGCGTTCGGCGCACAGCTCCCCGTGATTGTGGCCGGGGGTCAGCGTGTCCAGCATGACCAGCCGGACCGGCAGGTCCTCGACCACGTCCTGGATGAAGCCGGGTTGGCTGCCGAGCCCCGGCAGGTCGCCGAGCACGCGCCGCAGCGACTCGCGGCTGTCGTGATTGCCTGGGATGACGTAGACGGGGACGGTCAGATGGCGGCGGATCAGCGACAGGAACTGCGCGTATTCGGTCTCCAGCCCACCCTCGACAAGATCGCCGGTCACGAGTACCGCCTCGGGCGCCGGATCGAGTGCCGCGACCGCGGCGAGCGCCCGCTCGGTCATCGCATTGGTGTCGATCGCTCCGTACGCGAGGCGTCCGGGAGGGCACACATGCAGGTCCGTGACCTGGCAAATCAGCATCGCAAGCTCCGCACTGCAATCAACCCGAGGTTCTATCAGATCCGTTGACGGACCGCACCAATACTCGACTGCAATTTCAACCCATCCGATGGGCGCGGGAGCCGGGAGACGTCGCCTGCCGCGCAGCGTGCGAGGTAATCGTTAACGCCCGGCTAATCAGCTTACAAATCGGATAGGAAGGCGGGAAGGTTTTCAGCCGAACCGATAGAGCCGCGCGGGATTTTCGACCAGCACCTGGCGCTGCGTCGCCGGCTCCGGCACCCAGGCGAGGAACTGGTCGAGCAGCTTTCCGGCATCCGGGCTCGGGTCCATGCCCGGATGCGGCCAGTCGGTGCCCCAGACGCAACGATCCGGCGCTTCGCGCACCGCCGCGCGCACATTGTCGGCCGGGTCGTCCCAGGGGGCGCCCGTCGAGACGCGATAGCTGCACACCTTCAGCCAGACCCGGCCGGACCGGAGCAAGCGAAGCAGCGCCTGGAATTGCGGATGCGCGGTGCCGAGGGCCGCCCGCACGCCGCCCATGTGATCGAGCACCACCTCGACCGGCAAGCTCGGCAGGATGGGCGCCAGAGCCTCGAGCTGCTCGCCCTCGGCGTAGACCTGCATGTGCCAGCCGAGCGGGGCGATCCGGCGCGCGACCGTCTCGAGCTGCTCGATCGGGGTGCCATTGCCGCTGACCAGGTTGAACCGCACCCCGCGCACGCCCGCCTCGTCGAGCCGGCGCAGCGCCGCCGCGTCGAAGCCCTCGTCGATCACCGCCACCGCCACCGCGCGATGGCGGCCGAATTGCGCCACCGCGTTCAGCGTGCAGGCATTGTCGGTGCCGTAGACGCTCGGCTGCACCACCACCATGCGCTCCAGTCCGACCGTCGCGGCCAGCGCCAGATATTCCTCGATCGACGCCTCGGGCGGCGTGTAGCTGCGGCCAGGGCTCAGCGGATACCGCGCGAACGGGCCGAAGATGTGGAAATGGCAGTCGCAAGAAAGCGACGGCGCCTTCTGGGCAGGTGGGCTGACCGGTTGCGGGCTGACTGGCATTATAGTTCATCCTCCCTCATGGCTTATGGCTTATAGTTCACCCGCCAGACGGTGCCGTTGCCGTCCTCGCTGACCAGCAGGGCGCCGTCCTTGTCCACCGCGACGCCGACCGGGCGGCCCCAGACCGCGCGGTCGGCGATCACGAAGCCGGTCAGGAAATCCTCGTACTCGCCGGTGGGCGGCCGTCGCGGAAGCGCAGGCGGATCACCTTGTAGCCGGTGCGCTGGCCGCGGTTCCACGAGCCGTGCAGCGCCACGAAGGCGTCGCCGCGATACTCGGGCGGGAACGTGCGGCCGCCGTCGTAGAAGGCGATGCCCGAGCGGCGCCGAGTGCGGCTGGATCAGCACGTCGGGCACCGTGACCTTGCCGGCGAGGTCGGGCCGCTCGGCCCTTGCAGCCGCGGATCCTCGTGGTCGCCGATGTAGTACCACGGCCAGCCGTAGAAGGCGCCCTCCCGCACCTCGGGTCACGTAGTCGGGGGGCAGGTTGTCGCCCAGCCCGTCGCGCTCGTTGGTCGACGCACCACAGCGCGCCGGTGCCCGGCTCGATCGCCTCGCCCGACGCAGTTGCGCAGGCCGGTCGCGAACACCGCGCAGATTTGCGCCGTCGGGATCGAGCGACCAGCACGTCCGCCCGGTTCTGCTCGTCGCCCCAGGCCGCGCCGAGGCGGACGCGACTGCCAGGCGAACCCCGCCGGCGGCTGGCGGCGACATCTCCGTGCCGACGTTGGACGCCGAGCCGACCGAGACGAACATCCGCTCGCCCGTCCGGCGAGAACGCCAGATCGCGCGTCCAGTGGCCGCCGCTCCGGCAGGTGCGGCACCACCACCTCGCGCCCGGCCGCCGCGCCTTGGTGTCGCCGCTGCGGTAGGGAAAACGCACGACGCGCGTGCTCTCGGCCACGTAGACGCAGCGCGGATCGGGACCGGGCGGCTAGAAGCCGATGCCGAACGGCAGCGACAAATCATCGGCGAACACCGCGGGCTTCGCGCCGGGGCGCAGGACGAGCACCCGCCCTGCCCCGCTCTCGGCCAGGAACACATCGCCGTTGGGCGCCCGCCGCATCGCCCGCGGCGTCTCCAGTCCTGACGCCACCAGCTCCACGTGGAACCCCGGCGGCACGCGCGGCAGCGCCCCGTTCGGGCCGGCTCGCCACAGACGGCGCGCTGGAGGCCGAGGGCGTCGCGCGCGGCGCGGGCAGATCGCCCGGCCGGATCAGACGCGTCACCCCAGGCGCGTCCGTGCTCCAGTCGCCGTAGGCCGCCGGGCCGGTGCGTGGCGGCGCGGCGCTCGCCAGGGCGGGAACGAGAATCGCGAGTGCGGCCAGTCCGGTGCGTGAGATCATGGCGACAGAAACCCTCGCGTCGCGGAATCGTTCGCCCGCGTCGGCTCGCCGGCGTCAAATTCGTTCACCCGTCCGGCGACCGCCTGAGCTCGCCCAGCGCGGCGGCGCCGGCCTGAGCGTCCCCCGCCGGGCGGGCGATCGGCAACACCAGCCGCGCGGTGGTGCCCCCGCCGGGCCTGCTGTCGAACACCAGCCTGCCATGCATCGCGGTGGCCAGCCGCAAGCTGAGCGCCAGGCCGGTGCCCATCCCCTCGAACTGCCGCGAATCCCCGGCATCCCCCTGGTAGAACGGCTCGCCCAGCCGGAGCAGGACGTCGGGGGCGATGCCCCGCCCGTCGTCGCGCACGATCACCGCGACGAGGTTGGGGCCGGGTTCGACGGCGACGTCCACCATCCCGCCGGGATTGTTGAACTTAATCGCGTTGCCCAGAAGGTTGTCGACGATGCGCCGCACCGCCCAGGCATCCGTCCGCGCGGCGGGCGGGTTCTCGCGATCGAGCGCCAGTGTGACGGAGACCCGCTGTTCCGCGGCCGCGACGCGCACCGCCCGGACGGCGTCGCGCAGCAGTGGGGCGAGATCGACGTCGCTCGATTGCAGCGGCCGCTCATCCAGCCGCGTGAGGTCGATCAGGTTCTCGAACGTGTCGAGCAGCCGCCGGCCGCCGGCCCTGATGTATCCGAGATACTGCACCTGATCCGCCCGGCACTCGGTCAGCATCAGGTCCGAAAAGCCGAGGATGGCGTTCAGCGGCGTCCTGAGCTCGTGACTGAGGTTGCTGAGCAGGCGTCCCTTCGCCTGGTCGGCGATCTCGGCGCGCCGGGTCTGCTCGGCAAGCTGCTCCGCCACGTTCCGCTCGTGGCGCATCAGTGCCGCGACGATCCAGATGGCGGCGATCGAGAGCACCCGGTTGGCCACCGCCTCCGTGACGTTCTCGCTGATGACCGGCAAGACGAAGCCGATCCCGACCAGGAACGAGGCGACCGCCGCCAGCAGCCAGATGATCCTCGGCTCCCGATAGAATACCGAGCTCGCGACCAGCGGGATGTAGGCTACCCCGACCGCCAGCGTCTGATCGACGCTGATGTCGGCGACGAAGAAGATGGCGCACGCCCCGTAGATCGCCACCAGCACGTTGCGGCCGTGCCCGCCCCGCAGGATGGAGAGACCGGGACCGCGCATCCGTCGGCGCTACGCCCAGCCAGCCGCCGCCGCCGCGTAGCCGACGCGCCGGTGCGGCGGCACGGGATGGCGACCGGCGACGCGCTCCAGCAGGAGTGCGACGTCGGGCGTCGATCCCGCCTTGACCGCCGCGTCGAGAAAGACCTGCTCGAACACGTCCTGCTGCGCGTGGCTGCCGCCGAGCCGGTGCATCTCGCCGAGCACCGGACGCATGGCGGCGAGGGCGCGGGCGTGCTCGCCGCGCGCATTCGCCAGCACCGCCTCGCAGATCGGCGCCGCGAGGCTCCGCACCCGCGGCGTCCGGCGCCTGCCGCGCCGCGCCCAGCATCCGCGAGGCCGCCTCGTCCCGCCCGGTCGCGGCGAGCGCCATCATCCAGTGCGGCAGGGTGAAGCCGGACAGCGTATCGCCGATCCGCGCCTCCGCCTTGTCGGCCAGCTCCACCCAGCGGTCGCCGACATCGACGCCGTGGCGTTGCAGCCGGAACAGCATGGAGGCGGCGTTCTGCATGTCGATGTAGAGGTCGGGCACCGCCTGGGTGAGCGGCGAGCCGAGGTCGCGGAACCGCCGGTCGTAGAGGTCGAGCACCATCTCGAACTCCCGCCGCTCCATATGGAACATCGCGGCGTGCCACCAGAGATGGTGCATCAGGTTGCTCGCGCCGTCCCAGTTGGCAGCGAGCGAGGCGATCCAGGCGATCCCCTCCGCCCGTCGGCCCTGCATCTCCATCACATGCGCGACCCCGTGCGCCGCCCAGAGGTCGGAGGGATCGCGCGCGATCGCCTCCCGCCCCGCCGCCTCGGCCGGGAGGTAGAGGCCGCACTCCTCGCTGGCGAAGCACCGGCAGGCGAGCAGCGACACGTAGCCGGGCACCGCCGCGCTCCAATGCGGCGACACCTGCTCCACCGAGGCCAGCATCGCCGCCGGCCGACCGGCCCAGAAATTGAGGAAATGCGCGAGGCGGAAGGCGATGACGTCGCGCGGATGCTCGACCAGGATCTCGTCCCACACGGCGATGGCGCGATCGATGTCTCCCGCGATCCAGTGCCGCAGGGCCGCGACATGCGCCCGCTCCCGCGCGCTGGCTCGGGCGGTCAGCCGCTCCGCCGTGGCTCGCTGCCTCCTCCGCCGCGCCGCGTTTGTCGGCGTGGAAGGAGAGCATGGCGAAATAGCCCTTCAGGCAATGCGCCAGCACGAATTCCGGGTCCGCCTCCAGCAGCCGCGCCATGCGCTGGGGCAGGTCGGCGCGATAGGTGAGATAGCCGGTCACCACGTCATCGAAAGCGGCGGCGGCCTGCTCCGACGCCACGCCGATCGTCAGCCCCTGCGCGTCCTGCCGCATGTCGATCCCTCCTGCCGTCCGGGGCTGATATTGCCGGGCCGCATCGCGGGATGCATGTGCTAACCGGCCAGCCAGGAGGTTAATCGAGCGCGGCCGGGAGAAGTTACTCGGGCTGCAGCGTCACCTCGGCGGTGCCCTGGCGGACGATGCCGAGGAGCTTCGCCGCCCGCTGCGACAGGTCGATCACCCGACGGGCGGAGCCCATGCGATCGGTGATCGTCACCACCACCTCGCGCCCGGTCTCCTCCACCAGCACTCGCACACGGGTGCCGAAGGGCAGCCAGGGATGCGCCGCGGTCAGCGCGCCGTTGTCGAAGCGCTCGCCGCTCGCGGTGCGCCTTCCCTGCCAGAACTTGCCGTAGAACGAGGCCCGCCCGGTCTCGCTCCAATCCTGCCCCGGCGCGGCGTCCTCGGCATGTGCCGCGGGGACCGCCACGACGGCGATCGTCGCGGCCAGCAGCCCCGAACGAAGGCCCCTCACGCCGCGCGGCCGGTGACTAGCGAGACGTCGAAAACATCTCGGATAGTCATCGAACCGCCGCCGCCAATATCGCCGACCGACTTCATGGGCAGGACAATCGAGCCACAGTATTGTCGTTCTGTTGGACGCGGAACGTTCCGGATTGCCGCTCCGAAGTCCCGCGAAAATGTCGAGATGCGACGATTTTCGCTGGGACGGGTTGCTTTGATCCTGTCCATGCCTTCCATGATGCTCAGGCTGGACCACGATGGCAACCCAAAACCGACCCGCACCATGGCGCCACAGGATCATTCCATGCCTCCGGTTCCGCCGCGCCTGGTTTCCTGCCACCTGCGGCGCCGCGGGAGGAGACGGTATGCGGACCATATGGGCGTGTGTTTTCAGCGCATTGGCATGGCTCCTGGCGGCGGGTCCGGCCAGCGCCGAGAGCCGGCTGCTGGCCGAGGCGATCGGCCTCACCGGGCCGGCCATGTGGCTCGCGTCCGGCGCGCCGGGCCTCGTGCTCGGGGTCGTGCGGGGGCCCGACAGCATCGCAGCGGCGGCCTCTACAGCACCGGCGACGACATGGTGCTCTGGCTACGCCACCAGATGAGCGATCCGCACGCTTGGCAAATGCGTGGGCTGGCCCACGCGGTGTATCGGCAGCGGCAGTCCTTGCCGGCGGCGATCGGCTTCGACGAGGCCGGCCCGATGAGCGGCATCGCCCTCGGCTGGATCGCCGTCGCCGCGCATGACCGAATACCGATGGTCCTGCAGAAGAGCGGCGGCGGCGGCGGGTTCATGACCTACACGGCCTTCGCCCCTGGCCGCGACGTGGGTGTGTTCGTCGCGGTGAGCCGGGTGGATTTCGGGATGTATGCGGGAATGGTTGCCGCCGCCAACGGGATAATCGCGGAGCTCGCGGCACGGTAGGCTCCCGCTTCATCCGGAACTGGACATCGCCGGCGATTGGGCCATGTTGTAGCCCAAAGGAGCTTGGAGCCATGACCGAAAATTCCGTTGTCCGCGCCCGCATCGACGAGGCGACCAAGAGCGAGGCCGCCGCAGTGCTGGCGGCGATGGGGCTGTCCCTGTCCGACGCCTTCCGTCTGCTGCTGAAGCGGGTAGCGGCGGAGAAGGCCCTGCCCTTCGAGCCGCTGGTACCGAACGCCGAAACCGTGGCGGCCATGAAGGCAGCCCGTCAGGGCGACGTTACGACAGTCGGCAAACCTACGTCCCTTCTCGCGAGCCTGAATGCGGACTGTTAGCTATACGAATCGCTTCAAGCGTGACTATCGGCGCGAAAAATCAGGACGGCACGGCAGGAAGCTGAACTCTCTCCTCATGGCGATCGTGAATCTGCTGGCGACGGATGCGCCGCTCCCCCGCCGCAACTTCGATCATGCCTTGACGGGAGAATGGAGCGATCACCGGGATTGCCACATCAGGCCCGACCTGGTGCTCATCTATCGCAAGCCGGACGACGACAATCTCGAGCTTGTGCGCCTCGGCTCCCACAGCGAGCTTGGCCTGTGACCACCAGCAAGCCGAGGCGATCAAGCGCGGGGCAAGGGCGAGACGTTGATGGAGATTGCCCGCAACTACAACGTCAGTCATACGACGATTTCGAGGCTGCCGGCATGAGTGGCCGATTTGGAGATTGAGTGCGTGAGGCCGCGTGCGGAATGGGAAGGCTTCAAGCTGTGTCGGGCAGGTCTTTCAATAGGCTGGGCACCACGATTGCTGTGGCCGCTATTGTGGCGCTGCTAGCTCTACGTGTGAGAGCGCAGGAAACACCATGGAAAAGGCAGGACGCATTGCACGAAGCTTCGTCAGAAGCCGCGCAATGCCAAGCCTATTACGCGTTTGCACAGAAATGTGCTGACAACGCTGGTCAGACGGCATTGTCGGCTCAATTACAGCAGGCCAGGAACTCAAGCATCCAAAATCCAGTTTATGAGTGGCAAGGCCGCAGGGATGTCGAACCAGGCCTTGCTGGCATCCTCGAAGCTAGCGCTCGACGCTGCCAAGGCCTCAATATGCGCTGCGCTCCTTCCGCCCTACCGGCTTCTCCCGGCCCTTCGGCAGCTCACCGCCTCACACCGGCTTGTCCCCCTTGACCGTCACGCGAAATCCCGAGCGAACCTGGGGAAAATAGTCCCATAGAGCCAGATGCTGCACGCAGCGATTGTCCCAGAACGCCACGCTGTCCGGCCGCCAGCGGAAGCGCATCTGGAACTCGGGTTTCGCGCAGTGCTCGACGAGGTAGCCGAGCACCGCCTCGCTCTCGTCGCGCGAGAGCTCGTTGATGCGGGTGGTGAACATGCGGTTCACGTAGAGAGCCTTCCGCTGGGTCTCGGGATGCGTCCGCACCACCGGATGCACCGCGCGCGGATAGGTTTTCCCCGGTCGTCCACGCCTTTGTCGGTGTAGCGGCCGCGGTAGTACGGCTCGCCGTCATGCGTCGCCGTCAGCCCCTCGACATAGGCCTTCATGCGCGGCGACAGCGCCTCGTAGGCCGCGTACATGCTGGCGAACAGCGTGTCGCCGCCCACCGGCGGCACGGTCGTCAGATGGAGAATACTGCCCATCGGCGGCTCGGGGTCGCAGGAGACGTCGGAGTGCCAGCTCTCGCCGGCGATATAGGTGGAACTCGCGTCGGCGTGGACCGGCATCACCTCGGGATGGCCCGGAGCGCCCGGCGCGCCGGGGTGGGTATGCAGCTCGCCGAAATGCCGGCCGAACGCCTTGTGGCTGTCGAGGTCAAGCGCCTGGTCGCGAAAGAAAATGACCTGGTGCTCGAGCAGCGCGGCGTGGATCTCCTCCAGTTGCCGGTTGCTCAGCTGCCGCAGATCGACCTGTCCGATCTCCGCGCCGATGCGCGGCGTCACGGGTCGCACCTGGATCGTCTCGTAGGTCATCGCCTGCCTCCCTTGCCGCGCGCCAGACTGCCCCGTCGGGCCCCGTCCCGTCCACAGGCGCGGTCCCGCACGTGAAAAGCCGCATGTGACAAGCTGGGCCGGGCTCTCTATCAAGCGCGCGCGAAAACAGCCGAATGAGGTGTTCTTGAAGCGGTTCGTCCTGGCGATCGGCTTGCTCGTCCCGGCACTCGGCGGGTGCGGGTCGGACTACTCGCCCGACACCTATGCCAGCAGCGCCGTGCAGCAGGCCAACAAGGTCGATCGCGCGGTGGTGGTCGGCGTGCGGGTGGTGGACGTGAGCGCGCAGGGCACCGCGGGCGCCGTCACCGGGGCGGCGGCGGGTGGCATTCGCCGGCTCCCAGGCGCCGGGCGGCAACGTCGCCGGGGCGTTCGGGGCACTCGGCGGCGCGCTGGTCGGCGGTCTCGTGGGCACCGCCGCCGAGCACGTCTCGAACGACACGCGGGCGCGCGAATACGTGGTCCGCAAGGACAACGGCGACCTGCTGAGCGTGACCCAGAAGGACACGGTGGCGCTGGCGATCGGCCAGAAGGTGCTGGTCATTGCCGGCAACCAGGCGCGCATCGTGCCCGACTACACGGTGAACCTCGACCCGCCCAAGCCGCCCGCCCCCGCCCCGCAAAAGGCCGCGGAAGCGCCCAAGCCCGACGCGACCACCGCCCCGCCGCCGGAGAAACCGGCGGAAAAGATGGCCGAGCCGGCGCCGGCGCCGCCACCACCGGCGCCGGTGGTGGCAAAGCCCACGGAACCCGCCACGCTCTGAACTGGCTTGCGCCGCCGGACTTCGGATCAGGTCAGCTTCTCGACCCGCTCGTCGAAATCGCGTTCAGACAGTGTCGATCGGGATGCGGATATAGGCGATCCCGTTGCTGTCCTTCGGCGGCAACTGCCCCGCGCGCATGTTGACCTGCACCGATGGCAGCATCAGCGCCGGCAACGAGAGCGTCGCGTCGCGCGCGGTGCGCATCTGCACGAACGCCTCCTCGTCGATGCCGTCGCGAAGGTGCTTGTTCTGCGCCCGCTCCTCCGCGACCGTGGTTTCCCAGCGCGGGCCGCGACCCTCAGGCGGATAGTCGTGGCAGAGGAACAGCCGCGTCTCGGGCGATAACGCGAGAATCCGCCGGGCCGAGCGATACAGCTCGCGCGCGCACCCCCCCGGAAAATCCGCCCGCGCGCTGCCGAGGTCGGGGGCGAACAGCGTGTCGCCGACGAACGCCGCGTCGCCGATGACATAGGCGATGTCGGCCGGTGTATGGCCGGGCACCGCCATCACACGCGCCCCGATCGTACCAATCGAAAACACATCGCCGTCCTCGAACAGACGGTCGAATGCCGCGTTCGATCCGTCGAGGCCGAAATTGAACATCTTGCCGAAGCACTTCTGGATTTCCACCACGCGCGCGCCGATCCCGATGCGGCCGCCGAGCAGCGATTGCAGGTATGGCGCGGCGGACAGATGGTCCGCGTGCACGTGCGTCTCGAGGTGCCACGCCACCTGCAACCGCTGGTCACGCACGAACGCCGCCACGTGGTCGGCCGAGGCGCGGCTGGTGCGGCCGGAGCGGAGGTCGAAATCCAGCACCGAGTCGATGATCGCCGCCGGCGAGCCGGGCCCGTGATGCACCACATGCGTCGCGGTGGCGGTGGACGGATCGAAGAATGTCTGCACGCACGGGTTCACGGCGAACTCCACCAGATGCAGCGTGACGTTCTCTATAGCAGGTCCGCAAGCGCATCCGTGAGAGCATTCGCGGGATTGTCGCGGGACGTGGAGAATTGTTCAGCGGCCGGAACTGGTTTTCTCCATCGAGCCGGGCCACAATGGCTGAAACGCGCCGACCAGAACGCGAACAGGGCTTTCAACGGGCCAGGCTTTCAACGGGAGGGACACGATGCAGGGATCAATCGGTCGTCGGACGGTGCTTGGCGCGGGCCTCGCGGCGGGCGCCAGCCTGGCACTTCCGGCGCGCGCGCGGGCGCAGCAGAAGACCATCCGCATCGGCGTGCTGACCGACATGGCCGGCGCCTACGCCGCCAACACCGGCCCCGGCTCGGTGCTCTGCACACAGATGGCGATCGAGGATTTTGCCAAGTCGCATCCCGACATCCATGTCGAACTGCTCTCGGCCGACCTGCAGCTCAAGCCCGACGTGGCGCTCTCCATCGCCGGGGACTGGTTCGAGAGCCGCGGCGTCGATCTGCTCACCGACGTGCCGCTCTCCTCGGCGGCCTTCGCGATCGGCGACATGGTCAAGGCGAAGGACAAGCTCGCGATCTTCACCGGTGCCGCCTCCGCCGACGTCACCGGCGTGCATTGCGGCCCGAACCATCTGCACTGGGCGTACGACACCTGGTCGATGCCTCACGCCGTCGTCGACGCGCTGGTCAAGGAGGGCGGCGATACCTGGTTCTTCGTCACCGCCGACTACGCCTTCGGCCACTCGCTCGAGAAGGACTCTGCTTCTTTCGTCACCGCCGGCGGCGGCAAGGTGCTCGGCGAGGCGCCCTACCCGTTCCCCGGCACGACCGATTTCTCCGCCAACATGGTGCAGGCGCGCGCCAGCGGGGCGAAGGTCATCGGCCTCGCCAACGGTGGCGGCGACACCATCAACTGCATCAAGCAGGCCGCCGAGTTCGGCATCATGAAGGGCGGCCAGAAGGTCGCCGGCTTGCTGCTGCTGATCAACGACGTGCACGGCATGGGACTGCAATCGGCGCAGGGCGTGCTGCTCTCGGAGCCCTATTACTGGGATCTCAACGACGGCACCCGCGCCTTCGCCAAGCGCTTCGCGGCCCGCATGACCGGCGCGCCGATGCCGAACTCGGCCCAGGCCGCGCAATACTCCTGCGTGACCCACTACCTGAAGGCGGTCGCCGCGATGGGCGTGGACAAGGCCAAGGCCAGCGGACGCGCGGTGATCGCCGAGATGCGGGAGATCCCGGTCGAGGACCCGATCTTCGGCAAGAGCACGATCCGCATCGACGGCCGCGTGATCCACGACATGTATCTGTTCGAGGTGAAATCCCCCGCCGCCTCCAAGGGGCCGTGGGACTACTACCAGCTCCGGCGCACCATCCCGGCCGCCCAGGCGTTCCGCCCGCTCGGCCAGGGCAACTGCCCGCTGGTCCGTTCCTGAAACCTCGCTCACGGCCGCCGGTCCCGCCCGGCGAGCAGCACCAGGTAGAAGCGCCCCCAGGGCAGGCGCAGGGTGTGCCGCAGGTCGATCGCGTGCTCCATGACGTAGCGCATCCCGAAGGCGCGCTGCACCGCCTGCAACTGCGCCGGAGTAAAGCTCGCGGCGACCTCGCGCGGCACGCGGGCCAGGAAGCGTGCGATGAAGGCGTTCGCCGGCGACGCAGCACGACAGTACATGGCGCGATACTGCACCGCGCTCGCAAACGAAACGTGAACGCGCGCCCGCTTGACGCACCGCCCGTCGCCAGCCGCACACTCGCCTCCGCATGACCATCCCGCCCGACGACATCCTCGACGCGCTGCGCCGCATGGGGCTGCTGACCGGCAGCGCGACCGGCGCGCCGCTCACCGGCGGCGTGTCCTCCGACATCTGGCGCGTCGATCTGCCGAGCGGCCCGGTCTGCGTGAAGCGGGCACTGGCCAAGACTGCGGGTCGCGGCGGACTGGCAGGCGCCGGTCGCGCGCAATCTCTACGAGGCGCGCTGGATGCGCTGGGCCGGCCGCGCGGCGCCCGACGCCGTGCCGGCGCTGCTCGGCCAGGACGAGGCGAGCGGCGCGCTGGCGATGGCGTATCTCGACCCGGCGCGTCATCCGCTGTGGAAGGACCAGCTGCGCGACGGCCATGCCGACCCGGATTTCGCGGCGGCGGTCGCGACGGCGCTGGTCCGCATCCACGCCGCCACCGCCGCCGATCCGGCGGTCGCGGAGCAGTTCCCGACCGACGCCATCTTCCACGCAATCCGACTGGAGCCCTACCTGCTGGCCACCGCCCGCGCCCACCCCGACCGCGCGGCGGCGCTGCACGCTCTCGCGGAGACCACGGCGCGCACCAGGCGCGCGCTGGTGCATGGCGACGTGAGCCCGAAGAACATCCTCGCCGGCCCGCGCGGCCCGGTGTTCCTCGACGCCGAGTGCGCCTGGTGGGGCGATCCGGCCTTCGACCTCGCCTTCTGCCTCAATCATTTGCTTCTCAAATGCCTCTGGACGCCGCGCGCCTCGGCGCGTTTTCTCGCCTGCTTCGACCGGCTCGCGCGCACCTACCTGGCCGGCGTGGACTGGGAGCCGCCCGAGGCGCTGCGAAGCGCGCGCCGCCCATCTCCTTCCCGGCCTGTTTCTGGCCCGGGTAGACGGCAAGAGCCCGGTCGAATACCTCACCGAGGAGCGCGACAAGGACCGCGTGCGGCGAACCGCGCGCGCCCTTCTCGCCCAACCCGTGGAACGTCTCGGCGCGGTGCGGTCCGCCTGGGCGGAGGAGCTGGCACGATGAGCGCGCCCATGAGCAGGATCGTCGAGGTCACAGGCCAGGCGCGTGTGGGACAGCCGCGGCCGGCCCACCGTCGAGGCCGAGCTGCGCCTCGCGTGCGGCGCGGTCGGCCGCGCCATCGCGCCGGCCGGCGCCTCCACCGGCTCCGGCGAGGCGCTCGATCTGCGCGACGGCGGCGCGGCGTTCGGCGGCTACGACGTCACCCGCGCGGTCGCCCACGTGAACGGCGAGATCGCCGGCGCCGTGCGCGGGCTGGACGCCGCCGACCAGGCGGGGCTCGATGCGGCGCTGATCGCGCTCGACGGCACGCCCGAACAAGCAGCCGCCTCGGCGGCAACGCGCTGCTCGCCGTCTCGATGGCCGCCGCCCACGCCTCCGCCGCCGCCGCCGGCCTGCCGCTGTGGCGCCATCTCGGCGGCGACGATGCCACGCTGCTGCCGCTGCCGCAGATCCAGATTTTCGGCGGGGGCGCGCACGCCGGCCGGCGCGTCGACATCCAGGATTTTCTCGTCGTCTGTCCCGCCGCGAAAAGCTTCGCCGAGGCGCTGGACTGGACGGCCGAGGTCTATCGCGCCGCCGGCGCGCTGATGAAGGAAGCCGGCGCCCTGCAAGGCGTCGCCGACGAGGGCGGCTGGTGGCCCGCCTTCTCCGCCAACGAGCAGGCGCTCGAAATGCTGGTCCGCGCCATCGAGCGCGCCGGCTTCGTCCCCGGCAAGCAGGTCGCGATCGCGCTCGACATCGCCGCCTCCGAGTTTGGTCGCGGTGGAAAATACCGGCTCGGGCTGGAAGGCCGCGAGCTCGACAGCGACGGCATGATCCGCCTGCTCGTCGATTGGATCGGCCGCTACCCGATCGTCTCGATCGAGGACCCGCTCGCCGAGGACGACGCCGCCGGTTTCGCTGCCTTCACCCGAGAGGTCGGCGCCCGCGTGCAGGTGATCGGCGACGATTTCCTCGTCACCGAGGCCGCGCGCGTGCGCCAGGCGGCGGCGGACGGCGCGGCCAACGCGGTGCTGCTCA
This sequence comes from uncultured Alphaproteobacteria bacterium, assembly GCA_963799825.1. GTDB lineage: Bacteria > Pseudomonadota > Alphaproteobacteria > Acetobacterales > Acetobacteraceae > JAFKFI01. The sequence goes on along the minus strand of CAWCYL010000001.1, from coordinate 224,877 downwards.
AGCCCAACCAGCGCGGCACGCTGACCGAGACCTGGCAGGCGTGGCAGGCGGCGAAGGACGCCGGATTTGCCGGCATCGTCTCGGCCCGCTCGGGCGAGACCGAGGACGTCACCATCGTGCATCTCGCGGTCGGCTGGGGCGTGGGTCAGCTCAAGGTCGGCTCCTTCGCGCGCAGCGAGCGCATGGCGAAATGGAACGAGGCGCTGCGCATCGAGGAGGCGCTCGGCGCGCGCGCCCGCTTCGCGGGCGGCGCCGTGCTCGGGCGATCGCCGCGATGAGGGTGCTGTTCCACTACGCCGCCGGCCCGGAACTCGCCGCGCGCCTCGCGTCGCTGGGTCTCGACGTCGTGGTCTGCCCGGAGCAGGACGACGCCTTGCTCGCGCGCCTGCTGCCCGACGCCGACGTGCTGTGGCACGTGCTGAAGCCCTGCACCGCGGACATGATCGCCGCCGCGCCGAAGCTGCGGCTGATCCAGAAGATCGGCGTCGGCGTGAACACGATCGACCTCGACGCCGCCCGCGCGCGCGGCATCGCCGTGTGCAACCTGCCGGGCACCAACGCGCGCGCCGTCGCCGAACTCGCGCTCCTGCTGATGCTCGCCGCCCTGCGCCGGCTGCCCCGCTTCGACGCGGCGACGCGCGCCGGACAAGGCTGGTCGCTCGACCCCGCGATGCAGGACGGCTTGGGCGAGCTCGGCGGCCGCACGGTCGGGCTGGTCGGCTACGGCGCCGTGCCGCAGGCGCTCGCCCCGGTGCTGGCGGCGCTCGGCTGCCGCGTGCTCTACACCGCGCGCACGCCGCGCGCCGACGCGGCCGCGACACTTCCTCCCGCTCGACGAACTGCTGGCCGCAATCCGACGTGGTCTCGCTGCACCTGCCGCTCACCGACGACACCGCGAACCTGCTCGACGCGGCGCGCCTCGCCCGCATGAAGCCGGGCGCCGTGCTGGTGAACACCGCGCGCGGCGGGCTGGTGGATCAGGCGGCGCTGACCGAGGCGCTGCGCAGCCGGCCGGCTCGGCGCGGCCGGGCTCGACGTGTTCGTGCACGAGCCCGCCGATCCGGCCGATCCGCTGTTCCGCCTCGACAACGTGGTGCTCACGCCGCATGTCGGCTGGCTCACCACCGACACGTTCGACCGCAGCTTCTCCATCGCCGCCGAGAACGTCCGGCGCCTGGCATCGGGCGAGGACCTGCTGCACCGCGTCGTCTGAACAGGATGGGAGCGCGCCATGACCGACGACGATCTCGAATCTCGCGCTGACCGCGCTCGTTCCGGCGCTGCTGCAGGCGCTCGAGACGCTCGGCCACATCGCCCGCCATCTGCATCCCACGCGGCTCGACGCGCTGCTCGAAGCGGCCGAGCCCGCACGAGGCGACGCTGCGCGATGCACGCGCACGCTTCGATCGCCTGCGACGTGGCCCGAGCAGCTGGCCGCTCTGCGTCAGCACCTTGCGTCGTCCGCCGATGAAGCGATGCTCGCCTTCGACGGGTCTGCGCGAAGCCGCCGCGTCGCCCGAAGGCGCACGGCAAGCCTATCGCGCGCTGCGCCACGCCACGCGCGCCGAAGCGGCGCTCTATCCCGTCGCGGCGGTGCTGCCGACGGTCAATCGCTTCTACCTGGAACCCGAGGCGCGCGACGACACGGCAGTTGCAAGAACGGCTGACCGGCGCGGACCCGGCGCGGCGCGACATCGGCGTGATGCACTCAGGCGAAGCGCCCGGCGAGCGCGGCGGATTCTCGCTCTATGTGCCGGAGAACTACGACCCGACGCGCGCGCATCCGCTGGTGATGGCGCTGCACGGCGGCAGCGGCAATGGCGGTGCGTTCCTCTGGGCGTGGCTGCGTGCCGCACGCACGCGAGGCGCGATCCTGGTCGCGCCGACCGCGCTCGGCAGCACCTGGGACCTCCGCGATCCCGAGCAGGACAGCACCAACATCGAAGCGATCCTTGCCCATGTGCGGCAGAACTGGACCATCGACCCGGCACGCCTGCTGCTCACCGGCATGAGCGACGGCGGCACCTTCGCCCTGCTCAGCGGGCTTGTCCGACACCTCGCCCTTCACCCATCTCGCGCCGGCCGCCACCGGGTTTCATCCGATGCTGCTCGAGATGGTGGAGCCCGCGCGGCGTGGCGAACCTGCCGATCTATCTCGTCCACGGCGCGCTCGACTGGATGTTCGACGTCGGCCGCGCGCGCGGCGTCGCGCGGGCGTTGGCGACGGCGGGTGCGAAGATCGTCTATCGCGAGATCGACGACCTCTCGCACACCTATCCGCGCGACGAGAATCCCCGCATTCTCGACTGGCTTGCCCGTGCGGGCTGACCTTCACGCAAACGCCTTCCTGACCCGCCCCCAATCCTCCAGCGCCCACTCGCAGCCCGGCGTGATCGGAATGGTGATCTGCGACCACCCCGCAGCGCGCAACGCCTCGACGCGCTGCTTGATCTCCTGCTCGCCGGCGGTGAACGTCGTGCGCCGGATCAGTTCTCCCGTGACGAACTTTGCCTCCTCCGGCTTGACGAAAACGAAGTGCCCACGGTGGTTCATGATGTAGCGCGCGTCCGGCGGCTGGAACCCGCGCGCCATCTCCACGTAGCCATTCACCTGCGCCGCGACCGACGGCGGCACCTCGGAGGTGTTCTTCCAGCCCTCCATGTCGAGATCGGCGGCGCGATGCAGCAGCACCGCCGCGCGTGGGCCGGATTGCGCCATCGCGCGCGGGCTCTCCACCGTCTCGCCCTCGGCCAGCACGCAACCCGGCACCCAGGCCGTCGTGTAGAGATCGGCCGGCGCACGGCCGGCCTCGCGCCAGCTCGTCCGCATCCCCTCGAGCGCGCTGACCGCGCCGTCCACGTCGCTGACGAAGCATTTCCACGCGGCGTTCAGCTTCGCCGTCAGCGCCTGCGACTTCGGCCCGTAGGCGGAGACGTGCAGCTTGATCGGATCCTTGATGTTGAACAGGCCGATCTCGGGATTGAGGAATTTTATCTTTCTCCGCTTGCCCTCGATGGTCGTCTCGACGATCTCGTCGTTCAGCAGTGCGTAGACGACGCGGATATATTCCTCCATGTCGGCGAGCTTCATCGCCCCGAGCCCCATCGCGCGCCGCGCCGAGAAACCCGTGCCGATGCCGAAATCGAGCCGTCCCGGCGCCAGCTGGTTCAAGGTCGCCCAGGAATTCGCGGTCTGCGCCGCGATCCGGTTTGACGGCACCAGTACGCCGGTGCCGAGCCGTATCTTCGAGGTCTTGGTCGCCGCCACGCCCATCGCGATGAACGGGTCGGCGGTGATCATCTGCGTGTCGTAGAACCACGCATGGGTGAACCCCAGCTCCTCCGCGCGCTGCGCCAACTTCCACGAATCCGCCGATGTGGCGATGCCGATACCGAAATCCATTCGCTTTTCCCCCGCTCCCTCGCCGATCGGGCAAGTGTATCACCTCTCACGTCCAGTCAAAGGACCGCGCCACCGCCTTTTGCCATGACGCGCACAGCGCGTCGCGCCGCGCGGCCGGCATCGTCGGCGACCAGCGGCTTGCCTCGCCCCAATTTGCGCGCAGATCGTCGGTGCCGCGCCAATATCCGACCGCCAGTCCCGCCGCGTAGGCGGCGCCGAGTGCCGTCGTCTCGATGGTGCGCGGTTGCACCACGGGAACCTCGAGAATGTCGGACTGGAACTGCATCAGCAGCGCGTTGACCACCATCCCGCCGTCGACGCGCAGCTCGCGGATCGGAATGCCGCTGTCCTCCTCCATCGCCGCCAGCACGTCGCGCGTCTGATACGCCGTCGCCTCCAGCGCGGCGCGCGCGATGTGGCCGCGATTGGCGAAGCGCGTCAGCCCGGCGATCACGCCGCGCGCGCCCGCCTTCCAGTACGGCGCGTAGAGACCCGAGAACGCCGGCACCACGTACACGTCGCCATTGTCCGGCACCGAGGCGGCCAGCGTCTCGATCTCGCCGCTCGTGCCGATCAGCCCGAGATTGTCGCGCAGCCATTGCACCAGCGCGCCGGTGACGGCGATCGAACCCTCCAGCGCGTAGCACGGCGGTTGCGTCGCCGAAGCGATACGCAACCGTCGTCACCAGGCCGCATTTCGACGCAACGGGCTCGGTGCCGGTGTTCATCAACAGAAAGCAACCCGTGCCGTAGGTGTTCTTCGCCTCTCCCGGCGCGAAGCAGGCTTGTCCGACCAGCGCCGCCTGCTGGTCGCCGAGGATGCCCGCAACCGGTACGCCCGCCAGCTCGCCGCGCGCCTCGCCGTAGACCGTGCTCGACGCGACGATGCGCGGCAGCACCGCGCGGGGGATGGCGAACGCGTCGAGCAGCGCGTCGTCCCACGCGAGCGAGCGCAGGTCCATCAGCATGGTGCGGCTCGCATTGGTCACGTCGGTGACGTGCTGCCCGGTGAGGTGCCACATCAGGAACGCATCGACCGTGCCGAACAGCAGCTCGCCCGCCTCCGCCCGGCGGCGCGCGTCGGGAATTCTGTCGAGCAGCCAACGCAGCTTGAGCGCGCTGAAATAGCTCGCCAGCGGCAGTCCCGTCTTGTCGCGGAACCGGTCCTGCCCGCCATCGGCGGAAAACTCCGCGACCAGCGCGTCGGTGCGCGTGTCCTGCCAGACCAGCGCGTTATGCACCGCGCGCCCGGTGTCCCGCTCCCACAGCACGGTGGTCTCGCGCTGATTGGTGATGCCGATCGCGGCGAGGTCGCTGGGAAGAATATCGGCGCGGATCAGCGCCTCGGCGATCACCTCGCGGGTGTTGCGCCAGATCTCGGCCGGATCGTGCTCCACCCAGCCGGGCTGCGGGAAAATCTGCCGGTGCTCCTTCTGCGCGCTGGCGATCGCGGCCCCGGCGCGGTCGAAGATGATGAACCGCGTGCTGGTGGTTCCCTGGTCGATCGCGCCGACATATCGCGACATGCTGCCTCCCCAGCGCTTTCGGGGCTTGCGGGACCGCCCCCGATCCCGCCTTGATACGCAAAACGGCGAGGGAGGGCGACAGGATGGCGCGGTTCGCGGAGCAGGTGGCGGTGGTGACGGGCGGCGCGTCCGGGATCGGCCTCGGCATCGCCACACGGCTCGCGGCGGAAGGCGCGCGGCTCAGCCTGTGGGATCGCGACGCGGAGGGCCTGGCCGCGACGTCCGCCGAGCACCGGCTCACCGTGGACATGACCGACGCCGAAGCGGTGCAGCGCGCGGCGGACGAGACCGTGGCGGCACTCGGCCGCATCGACATCCTGATCGCCTCGGCCGGCATCACCGGGCCGAACGCGACGAGCTGGGACTATGCGGTCGCGGACTGGGACCGGGTGATCGACGTCAACCTCAACGGCGTCTACTACGCCTGCCGCGCCGTGGTGCCGCACATGCTGCGCGCCGGCGACGGACGCATCGTCAACATCGCCTCGATCGCCGGCAAGGAAGGCAATCCGAACGCCGCCGCCTACAGTGCGTCGAAGGCGGGCGTGATCGGGCTGACCAAGGCGCTCGGCAAGGAGCTGGCACGGACCAACATCCGGGTGAACTGCGTCGCCCCCGCCGCCGTGCGGACGCCGCTGTTCTCGCAGATGACAGAGGCGCAGATCGACTACATGCTGTCGAAAATCCCGCTCGGACGATTCGGCGAGATCGACGAGATCGCCTCGATGGTCTGCTGGCTCGCCTCGCGCGAGTGCTCGTTCAGCACCGGCGCGGTGTTCGATGTCTCCGGCGGCCGCGCGACCTACTGAGGAAAATGCGATGACCGAGGAAGACCTCGCCTATACGCCGGCCACCGAGCTCGCCGGGCTGATCCGCCACAAGCAGCTCTCTCCGGTCGAACTGGTCGGCGCGATTCTGAAGCGCATCGAGCGGCTCAACGGGAAGATCAATGCCTTCGCCCATCTCGCCGCCGACCAGGCGATGGACGACGCGCGCCGCGCCGAGGCGGCGGTGATGGCAGGCGCGCCGCTTGGCCCGCTGCACGGCGTGCCGGTGACGATCAAGGATCTCTCCATCACCAAGCGGATGCCGACGCAGTTCGGCTCGCGGATGCTCGAAGGCAATCGGCCGACGGAGGACGCGCCGTACGTCACGCGGCTGGAGCAGGCGGGCGCGATCATCCTCGGCAAGACCACCACCAGCGAGTACGGCTGGAAGGGCGTCAGCGAGAGCCCGCTCACCGGCATCACGCACAATCCCTGGAAGCACGGCATGAGCGCCGGCGCCTCCTCGGCCGGCGCGGCGGCGGCTGTCGCGGCGGGGTTCGGCCCGCTGCACCAGGGCAGCGACGGCGCGGGCTCGATCCGGATGCCGGCGCATTTCTGCGGCGTGTTCGGCCTCAAGCCGACCTATGGCCGCGTGCCGCACTACCCGGTGAGCACCGGCGACTACACCACGCATATCGGCCCGATGGCGCGCACCGTCGCCGACGCCGCGCTGATGCTGCGCGTGATGTCCGGCCCCGACCCGCTCGACCACACCTCCTGCGAAGCCGCGCCCGCCGACTATCTCGTCCGCTTCCATGACGGCATTCGCGGCAAGCGGATCGCCTACAGCCCCGATCTCGGCCACGCGCGCGTCGATCCCGAAATCGCCGCGCTGACGCGCGACGGCGGTAAATCGTTTCACCGAGCTCGGCGCCATCGTCGAGGAGGTTTCGACGCCGTGGGCGCAAGGACGGCCCCGAGCTGATCCGCCTCGCCTGGCCGGCGCATCTGACGCGCCTCGCGCCGAAGCTCGCCGAATGGGAAAGCCGCATGGACCCCGGCCTCGTCGCCTGCATCCGCGCGGGGCTCGACGTGTCGATGACCGACTACATGCTCGCCCGCGACCGCAAGATGGCCTACGTCGCCGCCGTGCATCGCTGGTTCGAGGATTGGGATTTCCTCGTCACGCCCTCGGTGTCGGTCGCCGCCTTCCCCGCCGAACGCCTGATGCCCGCCGACTGGCCCGCGCACGAATGGGACTGGGTGAGCTGGGCCGAGTTCTCCTACCCCTTCAACTTCACCGGCGACCCGGCGGCGAGCGTGCCCTGCGGTTTCACCCGCGACGGCCTGCCGGTCGGCCTGCAGATCGTCGGCCGCCGCTTCGACGACCTCGGCGTGCTGCAAGCGGCGGCGGCGTTCGAGGCGGCGCAGCCCTGGGCGGAAAAACGGCCGGCCTTGTAGGTCAGGCCAAGCCGATCCTCTGGCGGAACGCCGCGTCGCCGAGCGCGAATTCCTGTCCGGCGAGATCGTCGGCCGCCGCCGTGCAGAGATAGACGATGGCGCGCGCCGGGTGGCAACCGGCGTAAGGTCGCCGCGCGGGATGCGGCTGACGCGGTTCACGCCCGAGGCGCGGATCGTCACCTGCATGTCGGTATCCGTCGTGCCGGGCGCGAAGCCGAACACGCGGATACCCTTCCCCTCGGTCTCCAGCGCGATCGCCCGCGTCAGCATCGCCAGCCCCGCCTTGGCGGCGCAATAGGCGCTCCAGCCCTCCAGCGGACGATGCGCGGCACCCGAGGAGAGATTGACGATCGTGCCGCGCCCCGCCGCGAGCATTCCCGGCAGCACGCCGCGCACGGCGTTGAACGCGCCGGCGAGATTGATCTGGACGCCGCGCGCCCAGGCCTCCGGATCGGCCTCCGCGATCATCGCGATCGGCTCGATCACGCCGGCGTTGTTCACCAGCACGTCGACCGGGCCGAGCCGCGTCGCGCGTCTCGCGCACCAGCCGCTCGACCGCGCCGTAATCCGCCACGTCGCACGCCGTCGCGGCGGCCTTCCCGCCATCATCGGCAATGCGCCGCGCCACCTCCGCCGCTCGCGCGCCATCCCGCGCCGTCAGCATGACGGACGCGCCCGCGCGCGCCAGCGCCACCGCGGCGGCCTCGCCGATGCCGCGGCTGGCCCCGGTCACGATCGACGACCTTGCCGGCCAGCTCCGTCATGCCTGCGTTCCCGCGTCGGCGGCGTTGCGTTCCAGCCAGCCGCCGTAATCCTGCCGCAGCTTGGTCTTCAGCAGCTTGCCGGTCGCGGTGTGCGGCAACTCGCTCGACGATCACCACGTCGTCGGGCATCCACCATTTCACGATTTTGCCCGACAGGAACTCCAGCATCTCGTCTTTCGTCACGGCCGCACCGGGCTTCGGATGGATCAGCAGCAGCGGCCGCTCCTGCCATTTCGGATGGCGCGCCGCGATCACCGCCGCCTCGTGCACCGCCGGATGCGCCACGGCCGAGATTCTCGATCTCGATCGAGCCGATCCACTCGCCGCCCGACTTCACGACATCCTTGGCGCGGTCGGTGATCTGCACGTAGCCGTCCGGCGTGATCGCGGCCACGTCGCCGGTCCTGAACCAGCCATCCCGGTCCACGACCTGCCCGCCCTCGCCCTTGAAGTAGCCGGAGATCACCCACGGCCCGCGCACCTGCAACTCGCCCACTGTCTGCTCCGTCGCGCGGCAGTTCATTCCCTGCATCGTCGACCAGGCGCACCTCGCAGCCGATCACCGAGCGCCCTTGCAGCGCCTGCACGTCGTAGCGCGCTGGCAGATCGTATCCCGCGTGCTTGGGCAGCAGCGAGCCGATCGTCGCGATAGGACTGGTCTCCGTCATCCCCCAGGCGTGCAGCAGGTAGACGCCGAACAGCGTCTGGAATTTTTCGATGGTCGAGCGCGGCACGGCGGTCCCGCCGCTCAGCACGCGCGTCAGCTTGATGTCGCCGAGGTTCAGCCGGTCCCGGTTCTGCTCGATCCAGGTGAACAGATTGAGCCAGATCGTCGGGATGGCCCCCGCCAGGGTGCAGCCCTCGTCGCGCATCAGCGTGTAGATGCTCTCGGAATCGAGGCGCATCCCCGGCAGCACGAGCTTGGCACCCGTCGCGGCGGCGGCGAACGGCAGGCCCCAGGCGTTGGCGTGGAACAGCGGCACGATCAGCATGATGCTGTCGCGCGCCGACACCGCCATCACGTCGGCCGCCATCGCGACGAAGGTATGGAGCATCTGCGAGCGATGGCTGTACAGCACGCCCTTGGGGTTGCCGGTGGTGCCCGAGGTGTAGCAGAGCGTCGAGGCGCTGTTCTCGTCGAACTCCGGCCAGTCGTACTCCTCGCTCTCGGCGGCGAGCAGTTCTTCATAGCACAGCAAATTGGGCACGTTGACCGCCGGCATCTCGCTTCGTTCGCACAACGCCACGTAGCCGCGCACATGCGGCAGGCGCGGGGCAAGCTCCTGCACCAAGTCCACAAAACTCAGGTCGAAGAACACGTAGCGGCCTTCGGCGTGGTCGATGATGTAGTGAATCTGCTCGGGGAACAGCCGCGGATTGACGGTGTGCAGCACGGTGCCGGCGCCGGTGACGCCGAAATAGAGTTCGAGGTGACGAAAGCTGTTCCACGCCAGGGTGGCGACCCGGTCGCCATAGCCCACGCCCAGGCGCCGCAGCGCGCCCGCGAGCCGGCGCGAGCGGGCGCCGACCTCGCGGTAGTTGCTGCGATGGATCGACCCGTCGAGCAGCCGCGAAACGATCTCGGTGTCGCCGTGATACCGCTCGGCGTACTCGATCAGGCTCGAAAGCAGCAACGGCCGCTGCTGCATCAGTCCCAGCATCGCTTATTTTCCCCTCTGTTCTCGGACGCGGGGACGAGTATGCGATGCGAGACGCCCCGCAGGCCAGCCCGGCCTTTGCGTGACGGGCCGCTCAGAGGATCCGCAGCCGGCCGATGATGTAGCCGATCCCGAGCGCGATCAACGCCGCGCTGAACGGCTGCTCACGCACGTACGTCCCGACCTGGTCCAGCGTACCCTCGGCGGTGGAGGACGCGCGGTTGACCGCTTTCCCCTGTGCGTCCAGCAGCCTTCCGGCGGTGTCCCTTGCCTCGTTCGCCATGCTCGCAGTGGTGTCGCCTGTGGTCCCGCTCATCCTCGCCTCCTTCCGCCCGTTGCCTCAATGTGGCCCAGACCCGAATGGCCCATCTTCGATCCGGCAATCGGAGACCCCGATCGAGGCCGGATCCGGGAAAGAACCCCGGGACGGGAGACAGGTTGCGTGCGATCGGCGCGGCGGGCGAACCCCGATCGCGCAATGCCGCCGTGCCGCCCCTTGAGCGGGCGCCCCGATCGCGACCACAATGGGTCGGGCTGCGCGCGCCCGACAGCCACAGTTCAGAGCCACCACCTTGAGCGACAGCCCCATCCAGGACCACCGAGACGCGCGGCGAGACGGTTGCCCGTGAGGCCGCCCCGGGCGGCCCGCGCCACCGCCCTGCCGTCGCGCGAGGAGGTCCGCCGGTTCATCGCCAGTCAGACCGGCCGGGTCGGCAAGCGGGAAATCGCCCGTGCCTTCCGGCTCGGCCCGGAGCACAGCGTGGCGCTGCGCGCGATGCTGAAGGAATTGCAGGCCGAGGGGGCGACCGAGCCGGCCGGTGCGAGGCGGGTTCGCCCGGCCGGCCGGCTGCCGGAGACCGCCATCGTCCAGATCACCGGCACCGACCCGGACGGCGACGCGCTGGCCCGGCCGGTCGGTTGGCAGGGCGACGGGCCGCCCCCGCTGGTGCTGATGGCACCCGAGCGGCGCGGCCAGACCGCGCTCGCGCCCGGCCAGCGCGTGCTCGCCCGGCTGCGCCCGATCGGGCCGGGCCGCTACGAGGGCCGCACCGTCAAGCGGCTGACCGACGAGCCGGGCCGCGTGCTCGGGGTGTTCCGCCCGGCGCCCAAGGGACGCCCGGGAGGCGCCCGCATCGTGCCGACCGATCGCCGGTCCAAGGCCGAATGGACGGTGCCGCCCGGCGAGGAAAATGGCGCCGAGGCGGGCGAGATCGTGCTCGCCGCGCCGCTCGGGCATCACGGGATCGGGCTCAAGCCGGCCCGCGTCGTCGAGCGGCTGGGCAGCATGGGCGATGCACGCTCGGTCAGCCTGATTTGCATCCACACGCATGATATTCCGACCGAATTCCCCCCGGACGCGCTGGACGAGGCGGCCCGCGCCGGCGCCGTGCCGCTCGGCCGGCGCACCGATCTGCGCGAGATCCCGCTGGTCACCATCGACGGCGAGGACGCGCGGGATTTCGATGACGCGGTGTTCGCCGAGGCGGACGGGGACGGGTTCCGCCTGATCGTGGCGATCGCCGACGTGGCGCATTACGTGCGGCCCGGCTCGGCCCTCGACCGCGCCGCCTGGACGCGCGGCAACAGCGTGTATTTTCCTGACCGCGTGGTGCCGATGCTGCCCGAGGCGCTGTCCAACGGCTGGTGCAGTCTGCGCCCCGACGAGGAGCGCGGCTGCCTGTTCGTCGAGATGCGGGTTGACGCGGCGGGACGCAAGACCGGGCACCGCTTCGGCCGCGGCCTGATGCGCAGCGCCGCCCGGCTGACCTACGAGCAGGTGCAGAATGCGCGGGACGCCGGCGAGGATCTCGGCCTGCCGGTTCCCGCCCTCTATGCCGCGTTCGCCGCCCTGCTCGCCGCCCGCACCGAGCGCGGCACCCTCGATCTCGACCTGCCCGAGCGCAAGGTCTTGCTCGACGCGCATGGTCGCGTGTCGCAGATCGCGCCGCGTCCCCGGCTCGACAGCCACCGGCTGATCGAGGAATTCATGGTGCTGGCCAACGTCGCCGCGGCAGAGGAGCTGGAACACCGGCATCTCCCTTGCATGTACCGGGTCCACGCGCCGCCTTCCGACGAGAAGCTGGAGGGGCTGCGCGGCTTCCTGCACGGGCTCGGCATCTCGCTGCCGCCGGGCAACCAGGTGCATCCGCGCGACCTCGACCGGGTGCTGCGCAAGGTCGCCGGCACGGAAGAAGCGCCGCTGGTCAATCAGGTGATGCTGCGCAGCCAGTCGCAGGCGGCGTACAGCCCGGAGAATATCGGGCATTTCGGCCTCGCCTTGCCGCGCTACGCGCATTTCACCAGCCCGATCCGCCGCTACGCCGATCTGCTGGTGCATCGCGCGCTGATCGGCGGACTGCGGCTGGGCGACGGACGGCTCGCGGCCGACGAGCCGGCGCGCTTCGCGGACACGGCGGAGCACATCACGGCGACCGAGCGGCGCGCGGCGCTGGCCGAGCGGGACGCGATCGACCGTTACCTTGCTGCCTACATGGCGGACAAAGTGGGCGCCGTGTTCGCCGCGCGCATTTCCGGCGTGACGCGGTTCGGGCTTTTTGTGACAGTCTCCGGCAGCGGCGCGAGTGGGATCGTCCCGGTGTCGACGCTGTCGGACGATTTCTGGATGCACGATGAACGAGCGCAGACGCTGACCGGCCGCCGCACCCGCCGCTCCTTCCGGCTGGCGCAGGAGGTCGAGGTGCGGCTGTCCGAGGCCAGCCCCGTGACCGGCGGTCTGGTTTTCCACATACTGGCTGGCCACATCCTGGCTGGAGGGTCCGCCGAGCGCGCGCCACCGGCCAGACGGTCGCGTGGCCGGTGAGCCGGGTCGCCCTCCTCCTCCTGGTCCTTGTCGTCGCTCCCGCCCAAGCCCAACCCGCACCGCCGGAGGGGTTCGATGCGCGGTTGGCGGCCGATGTCTATGCCAGCGCGCTCGCCTTCATGGAGCCGCGCATCCTGGAGCCGGTGCCGGTGCCGCAACTGGCCACTTGGGGCCTGCATGGCCTCACCGCACTCGACCCCGAACTCGGCACCGCGGTCGACAGCGCGGGGCTGGTGCTGAACCTGCGGGACCGGATCATCGCGGCCGATCCGCTGCCGGTTGACGCCACCCCCGCCGCCTGGGGAAATGCCGCGGCGCGGATGGCCGCCGCCGCGTGGCCCGTCTCGGCCGCGGTTCGACGGGCAGGGACCGAAGGCATCGTCCAGAGCTTCTTCGACGAGGTGTTCAACCACCTCGATCCCTATTCCCGCTATGTCGGCCCGTCGGACGCACAGGAGGATCGCGAGCACCGCCAGGGCAAGGCGGGCGCCGGACTGACCCTGACGCGGCGGGGGAGCGCCATCATCGTCACCGGCGCGATCCCCGACGGCGCCGGCGCGGAGGCCGGCCTGCGGGAGGGCGACCGCATCCTGGCGGTCGATGGCCAGTCGGCGCGGGGGCGCGACGCGGCCACCGTGGCAGGCTGGATGGACGGGCCCGAGGGCACCACCATCGAGGTCGAGTGGCGCGGGCGCGACGGCAGGCCGCGTCGCGCCGAGGTGGAGCGCGCGACGGTGCCGCCGGAGACCGTGTTCGCGCAGCGGTCGAGCGACCTGCTGCTGTTGCGAGTGACCTCGTTCAGCCGCCGCACCGACGAGCGCGTCGCCGCCGAGGTCGAGCGGAACCTGGCCCCGGCGCACGGATCGAGGCCGATGCAAGGGCTCGTGCTGGATCTGCGCGGCAACCGGGGCGGGCTGCTACGCCAGGCGGTGACGGTGGCCGACGTGCTGCTGCCCGACGGGATCGTCGCGACCACGGCCGGGCGGGATCCCGACGCTTCGCGGGTCTGGCGGTCCACCGGCGCCGAGATGGCGCCCGGAATTCCCGTTGTCGTCGTGGTCGACGGGCGAACGGCGAGTGCCGCCGAGATCCTCGCGGCGGCGTTGGCCGATCGCGGCCGTGCCGTCGTAATCGGCAGTTCCACGCTCGGTAAGGGGCTGGTGCAGACGATCGACCCGCTGCCGGATGGCGGCGAGCTGTTCGTGACCTGGAGCCGCGTACTGGCCCCCCGCGGCTGGCCGATTCAGGGTTTGGGCGTGCTCCCGCAGGTCTGCACAAGCCTTGGCCAGGACGAACTGGCCCGCGAGATGGCCGAATTGGACGCTGGGCGCCAGCCGCTGGCGAGCGCGCTGGCCCGGCACCAGCGGGCCCGCGCTCCGCTGCCGGTGGCCGAGATCCTGGCGATCCGCAGCGCCTGCCCGGCCTCGGAGGGGCGCGACAGCGATCTTGCGACCGCCCGCGCCCTGATCGGCAATCCCGGCGCCTATGCCACGGCCTTGCTGCCGCCCTTGCTCAACGTCCAGGCCAATCCGGCGCAGCAGTAGCTTGACGCCGGCGCGCCGGTTGCGCATTTTCCGGCCTCGTCCCTCGCCTGCCCGGCGTGGATCACGCCCGCCGCACGGAGGATCATTCCTTGGCCAAGAGCAACACCATCCAGATCAGGCTCGTCTCGTCGGCCGACACTGGCTATTTCTATGTCACCAAAAAGAACGCCCGCGCCCAGACCGGCAAGCTCGAGCTGAAGAAATACGATCCGGTCGCGCGCAAGCACGTCGCGTTCCGCGAAGCCAAGATCAAGTAGATCGGCCAGCGCGCCGGGTACCAGCGCCGCTCAGGCCACCTCGACGCTCAGGAGGCCAGCTCGACCCGGTTGCGCCCGCCGCGCTTGGCGGCGTAGAGCGCGCGATCGGCCTCGCTCAGCAAAGTCTCCGCTTGTAGCTGCCGCCCGGCGCTGCAGGCCACGCCGATGCTGATGCTGAGCCGCGGCCGGTCGTCCGCTTGCGTAGCTTCCGAGATCTGCTCGATCGCGCTGCGCAGACGTTCCGAGGCATTCGCCGCGTCCGCCGGCCCGGTGCCAGGCATCACCACGACGAACTCGTCCCCGCCGTAGCGCGCCACCGAATCGAACACCCGGGTCTTGCCGCGCAGGGCGTCCGCCACCGATTTCAGCACCCGGTCGCCGGCAGCATGGCCGAGACTGTCATTGACCGCCTTGAAATGGTCGACATCGACCATGATGAGGGCGATCTCGCCGCCCTGCGCGCCCGACAGCAGCCCGCGCAGGTGACGCAGCAGATAGCGTTGATTGTAGAGCCCGGTCAGCGGGTCCGTCAGCGCCATCTCGAGCGCGTGCCCGAGATCGGCCCGCAGCCGGTCCTGGTAGAATTTCCGCCGGATCTGGTTGCGCGCCCGCGCCCGCAACTCGTTCTCGTCCACCGGCCGCAACAGCCAGTCGCTGGCGCCCAGGTCGAAGCCGCGCAGCAGCCGCCCGCGCTGCTCGGGCTCGGCGAGGAGCAGTAGCGGGATCTCATGCGTGGCGTCCGCCGCCCGCAGGCTGGAGGCAAGCCGCAGCGGATCGTCCGAGCCGATGCTGAGGCTGAGCACGATGAGGTCGAACGGGATCGCCGCCGAGAGCGCGATCGCCTCCGCCTCGGTCCGCGCGCGGCCCGGCACGATGCCCTCGCGTGACAGCGCCTGCTGCACGTGCTCGGCGCCGAGATCCCAGTCATCGACTACCAGGGCACGCGCGCCGGTGACGGCGGGGATGGCCGATTGCAGGCCGGTGAGCCCGAGCGCCCTGGCGGTCTCGCCACGCGCGCGCCATTCGTCGAGCAGGCGCTTGAGCCGGACCAAGCTGCGAACCCTTGCCAGCAGCGTGTCGTAATCCACTGGTTTGGTGAGAAAATCATCCGCCCCGGCCTCAAGCCCGCGCAGCCTCTCGCTCGGCTCTCCGAGGGCCGTGACCATCACCACGGGAATGTGCAGCGTCAGCGAATCGTCTTTGAGCAGCCGGCAGCACTCGTAGCCGTCCATCTCCGGCATCATCACGTCGAGCAGGATGAGGTCCGGCTGCCAGGAGCGGGCCAGCCGAAGACACTCGGAGCCGTTCTGCCCCGACGCGGTCTGGTAATATTCAGCGGCGAGCTTGGCCTCCAGCAACCGCGTGTTGGAAGGGACATCATCGACGATCAGGATACGCGCGGTCATCGCGATGAGCACACCTTCCGGTCATCAGCAACTCAGAGCGAGGGCGAAGTCCGGCAGGATAACGGTCCCGGCGCCCCGGAGGAAGCGCAACCACAGGCTTCCGCAACCGCTATCGTCGCGCCAGGCCGGAACAGCTTCCGAACGCTCCTATCTCCCTAACGACCCGTAGCAGACGAGAATGACGGATTGATGAACCGCGCAGCGCCAGTGTCTGGCTCTACACGCAGCAAGCGCAACGGCACGAACGGAGGTGACGTCCGGTAGCGGAATTCTATTCCGCCTGATGCTATCGCCGGGCGAACTGGGTCGCGCCGAACAGGTTCTCCTTCTCCTTGTCGCTCATCGCCCCCTGGCGCTGGTTCTCCGCCAGCACCCCGACGCCACGCTGCACCGCCGGGCCGCGCCGCGATCGCGTCGTTCCAGCGCTTGATGTTGGGAAAATCGGAAAAATCGATGCCGCGCCGGTCGGGGTTGCGCACCCAGGGCCAGGTGGCGATGTCGGCGATGCTGTACCCTCGCCCGCCAGGTATGGCGCCTCGCCGAGCCGCTTGTCCAGCACGCCGTGCAGGCGCCGCACCTCGTTGGTGTAGCGCTCGATCGCGTATGGAATTTTTTCCTTCGCGTAAGTGGCAAAATGGTTCCACTGGCCGAACATCGGCCCGACGCCGC
The DNA here is from genome assembly GCA_963799825.1 of uncultured Alphaproteobacteria bacterium. Lineage (GTDB taxonomy): Bacteria > Pseudomonadota > Alphaproteobacteria > Acetobacterales > Acetobacteraceae > JAFKFI01. The sequence continues at coordinate 208,602 of CAWCYL010000001.1, read as the reverse complement.
CCATCTGGAACATCAGCCATTCCAGGCACTTGTAGCGGCCGACTGGATCCTTCGGCATCAGCTTCCCGCCAGTCTTCTCCGACAGGTAGATGAGGATGGCGGCCGACTCGAACAGCGTCAGCGGCGCCCCACCGGGACCGTCCGGATCGACGATCGCCGGGATGCGGTGGTTCGGCGTGATCGCCAGGAACTCCGGCTTGAACTGGTCGCCGGCGCCGATGTTGATCGGGACCACCTTGTAGGCAAGCCCCAGCTCCTCCAGCGCGATATGCACCTTGTGGCCGTTCGGCGTCGGCCACGTCCAGACCTCGATCATCGCATCCCTCCCCAATGGTCGCTCGCGGCTATGTGGGGGGCTCAGGCGTTTCCCGCCAGGTGATCCATCGCCGCCTGCACGCCGCCCGGCTTGTGCGGCACCCCGGCCGCGCGCAGCCCCATCTCCACGCCGCCGAGCACGCCGAGGATCTGCAGGTCGCCGAGGTCGCCGAGATGGCCGATGCGGAACGCGCGGTCCTTGATGAGCCCGAGGCCGGTGCCGAGGCTCATGTTGAACTTCTCGAGGATCACCGCGCGCAGCGCGTCGGCGCTGTGTCCCTCCGGCACCCGCACCGCGGTGACACTCGACGAATAGGCCAGAGGATCGGCGCACTGCGTCTCGAGCCCCCAGGCGCGCACCGCCCGCCGGGTCGCCTCGGCGTGGCGATCATGGCGGGCGAAGACGTTCGCCAAGCCCTCCTCCAGCATCATCTTGATCGCCTCGTTCAGCCCGTAGAGCAGGTTGATGGCGGGCGTGTAGGGGAAGAAGCCGGTCGCGTTGATCTCCAGCATGGCCCGCCAATCCCAGTAGCTGCGCGGCAGGCGGGCGCTGTCGGCGTGCTTCAGCGCCTTCTGGCTGATCGCGTTGAAGCCGAGGCCGGGCGGCAGCATCATGCCCTTCTGCGAGCCGCAGATGGTGACGTCGACGCCCCATTCGTCGTGCCGGTACTCCATGCTCCCCACCGAGGAGATGGCGTCCACCATCAGCAAGGCCGGATGTCCGGCTTCGTCCATCGCGCGGCGCACCGCCGCGATGTCGGTCGCGCAGCCGGTCGAGGTCTCGTTGTGCACGACGCAGACGGCCTTGATCCGGTGCCCGTGATCCTCGGCGAGCGCGGCGGCGATCGCCGGCACGTCGGCCCCGCGCCGCCAGTCCGTCTCGATCATGCGCGGCTCCAGCCCGAGACGCAGCGCCATCTCCTGCCAGAGATTGGCGAACGCGCCGGTGCGGCACATCAGCACCGCATCGCCCGGTGAGAGGGTGTTGACCAGCGCCGCCTCCCACGCGCCGGTGCCGGAGGACGGATAGATGATGACCGGCTGTTCGGTCTGGAAGATCAGCCGGATATCGGACGAGGATCTCCCGCCCGAGCCTGCCGAACTCGGCGCTACGATGGTCCATCACGGCGCTGCCGATCGCGCGCAGGACGCGATCGGGCACGTTGCTCGGGCCGGGGACATGCAGGAAGTGCCGTCCTGGCACATGCTGGGACTGAAAATAGGCCATTGTTCTCCTTCCCTCCCCAGACTGGCCCTCCCCGGACGCGCGCCGCGTTCGCGAGGATTGCCAGCGGATAGCGGCTGGCTCATTGACCATGAGTTAACACCCGACGCCAGCCCGCCCCAGGGGTACCCCGAGATCGCCGCCATGCGTGACACACATCCAAGCTTGGGCGACCCGCGCCTCGCCGGCCGGCTGCGCCGCGCGATCGAGGGCGAGGTGCTGTTCGACCCGGCGAGCCGCGGCCGCTACGCGACGGACGCGTCGATCTACCAGGTGGAGCCGATCGGCGTCATCGTGCCCAGGTCGGTCGATGACGTGGCCGCCGCCCTCGCCATCGCCCGCGAGCTCGGCGTGCCGGTGCTGGCGCGCGGCGGCGGCACCAGCCAGTGCGGCCAGACGGTCAACCGCGCGCTGGTGATCGACTGCTCCAAGCACCTGCGCCGCGATCCTCCACGTCGACCCCGACGCGCGCACGGCGCTGGTCGAGCCGGGCCTCGTGCTGGGCCACCTCAACGCCGCGCTGCGGCCGCACGCGCTGTTCTTTCCGGTCGATCCCTCGACCCACGCGCGCTGCACGCTGGGCGGCATGGCGGGCAACAATTCCTGCGGCTCCAAGTCGATCCGCTACGGCCTCATGGCCGACAACGTCGTGTCCGTTGACGCCATCCTTGCCGACGGCACGCGGCACCGCTTCGGGGCGCCGCCCGACACTCCCGGCGCCGACCTCCCGCCCGGCATCGCCGATCTGGTCCAGCGCCTGCGCGCGCTCGGCACCGCCGAGGCGGAGGAGATAGAAAGCGCGATTCCCGCGCCAGCTCCGCCGGGTCGGCGGCTACAACATCGAGGCGCTGACCCCGGCCGCCCGCGCCTCCGGGCGGGACAATCTGGCGCGGCTGCTGGTCGGCTCGGAGGGCACGCTGGCCTTCTCGGCGGCGATCGAGCTGGCGCTCGCGCCGATCAAGCCGCGCAAGGTGCTGGGCATCTGCCAGTTCCCTACCTTTCGCGCCGCGATGGAGGCGACGCGGCATATCGTGGCGCTCGACCCCGAGGCGGTGGAGCTGGTCGATCGCACCATGATCGACCTCGGGCGCGGCATTCCGATCTATCGCGCGACGATCGACGACATGCTGATCGGCGAGCCCGGCTCGTCTCCTCCTCGTCGAGTTCCACGGCCACGACGACGCGGCGCTGCTCGGCAAGCTCGCCGAGCTCGACGCACTGATGGGCGATCTCGGCCATCCCGGCGCGGTGGTGCGGGCGACCGAGCCGGGCTTCCAGGCGCGCATCGCGGAGGTGCGCGAGGCCGGGCTCAACATCATGATGTCGATGAAGGGCGACGGAAAGCCGGTCTCCTTCATCGAGGATTGTGCCGTCTCGCTCGACGACCTGGCGGACTACACCGAGCGGCTGAACGGCGTGTTCGAGCGGCACGGCACCACGGGCACCTGGTACGCCCACGCCTCGGTCGGCTGCCTGCATGTCCGCCCGGTGCTGAACATGAAGGACGCTTCCGACGTGGCCACGATGCGGGCCGTGGCGGAGGAGTGCTTTTCCCTGGTCCGCGAATACAAGGGCTCGCACAGCGGCGAGCACGGCGACGGCCTGGCGCGCAGCGAGTTCCACGAAGAAATGTTCGGGCCGCGCATCGTGCGCGCCTTCGAGACGGTGAAGGACGCCTTCGACCCCGCCGGCCTGCTCAACCCGAACCGCATCGTCCGCCCGCCGCGCTTCGACGACCGGACGCTGTTCCGCTACGGGCCGGACTACGCGCCGCTCGCGGATTTTGCCCCGAAGCTCGACTGGTCCGACCACCCCGGTCGCGCTCGGCGGAATGCTCGGTGCGGTCGAGATGTGCAACAACAACGGCACCTGCCGGAGCTTCGACGCCGGCGTGATGTGCCCGAGCTACCGGGTGAGCCGCGACGAGGAGCACGTCACGCGCGGGCGGGCGAACACGCTGCGCCTCGCGCTCACCGGCCAGCTCGGCCCGGACGCGATGGCCTCGGACGCGGTCGCCGACGCGATGAAGCTGTGCGTGTCGTGCAAGGCCTGCCGGCGCGAGTGCCCCACCGGGGTCGATATGGCGAAGATGAAGATCGAGGTGCTGGCCGCCCGGACCGACCGGCACGGAATGCGACTGCGCGACCGGCTGGTGGCCGAGCTGCCGCGCCTCGCGCCCGTGCTGTCCGCGATCGCGCCGCTGGCCAATGTGCGTGAAGCCGTGCCCGCGCTGCGCCGCCGCTCCGCCCGCCTGCTCGGCCTCGCCGACCGCCCCCTGCCACGTTGGCGACGCGACTGGTTCCGCGACTCCGAAGCAAAAAGGGTGGCACCGGCCCAGCCGGTGGGCGAGGTGCTGCTGCTCGCCGACACGTTCAATCGCTATTTCGAGCCGGAGAACCTGCGCGCGGCGATCCGCGTGCTGGCCGCCGCCGGCTATCGTGCCACCGTGGCCGCCGCCGCCGGCCGCCCGCTCTGCTGCGGTCGCACCTGGCTCGCCGCCGGGATGGTCGATCGGGCCCGAGCCGAGGCGCGCCGCACGCTCGCCGCGCTGCGGGGCAATTTTCCGGTGATCGGGCTCGAACCGTCCTGCCTGCTGACCTTGCGCGACGAGTTCCGCTCGCTGCTCCCCGGCCCCGAGAGCGCCGCGCTGGCCGGCCGCGCCAGGCTGCTCAGCGAGTTCCTGGCGCGGGAAAAGCCCGAGCTCAACCTCAATCCGCTTCCCCTCACCGCTCATCTGCACGGGCATTGTCACCAGAAGTCCTTCGGTGCCTTCCCGGATGCCGTCTCGGCGCTACGGCTGGTGCCGGAGCTGACCGTGCGGCCGATCGCCTCGTCCTGCTGCGGCATGGCCGGCGCGTTCGGCTATCAGGCGGAGACGCAGGCGGTCTCGCTCGCGATGGCCGAGCGCGACCTGCTGCCGGCGGTCCGGGCCGCCAGTGCCGACGACATCATCGTCGCCGATGGCACCTCATGCCGGCACCAGATCCGCGATCTGTCCGGCCGCGCGGCAATCCATTCCGTGCGCGTACTGGAGCGGGCACTCGGGGCGCCCCCGCATCCCAGCCCCGTGCCACGCGGTTAATCCATTCCTTACGGTCCGCGCGGGATGCTGCACCGTCCCATCCCGAGTTCGTCTTATGTCGGCCACCGAGACACGCCGCGCTGCCGGGACTTCCCCGCCCCGGACCGGCCCCGACCGGCGCGCCGAGGCCGCGGAGCGACGGCGGCTGCTGCACGACCTGCGCCTCGCGATCGCGCGGGAAAGCTTCGTGCTTCACTATCAGCCGCGCCTCTCGCTCGCCACCGGTACGGTCGACGGGGCTGAGGCGCTGCTGCGCCTGCCGCATCGCCGACGCGGCGTCGTCTCGCCGGGCGCCTTCATCCCGCTCGCCGAGCAGACCGGCCTCATCACCGGTATCGGCGGCTGGGTGTTGCGCGCGGCCTGCCGGGAGGCCGCGACGTGGCCCGGCCGGATCACGATCTCGGTCAACGTCTCGCCCCGCCAGTTGCACGACCGGGCGCTGATCGGGCAAGTGGCGCGAGCGATCGAGGAATCCGGCCTCGCACCCGAGCGGCTGGAGCTGGAGCTGACCGAATCCATGCTGATCGGCCTCGACGAGGACGTGCTGTTCATCCTCTCGGCCTTTCGCGATCAGGGCGTGGGCCTGGCGCTCGACGATTTCGGCACCGGCTTCGCCAGCCTGGCGATGCTGCGCAAGCTGCCGCTCACGGTGATGAAGCTCGACCGCTCGCTGGTGCAGGGGCTGCCGGACGACGAGGAGGACGCGGCGATCGTCCGTGCCGTGCTGGCGACCGGCCACGCGCTCGGGCTCATGGTGGTCGCCGAGGGCATCGAGATCAGCACCCAGCGGGATTTCCTGACGGAGATCGGCATTGATCAGGGTCAGGGATACCTGTTCAGCCGCCCCGTCCCGCCAGCCGAGTTGCGCGAGCGGCTCGGGGAGCGGGACGGTTCGGCCCAGCCACGCACACCACGCCAGCCGCTTGCATCACGTCAGCCACTTACCTCACGTTAACTTGCCGAGTGCCGCCTCCCTTGCCATCTCGGCTGGCATGGATGATCCGAACCGCATCGAAGCCGCGATCCTGCGCCTCGTCACCGAGCGCGGCCCCGGCCGTTCGATTTGCCCGAGCGAGGTCGCCCGCGCGCTCGAGCCCGACTGGCAGCGTCTGATGGGCGCCATCCGTCGCGCCGCGATCGGTCTCGCGCAGGCAGGTCGCATCGAGATTCTGCGCAAGGGCCGGACCGTGCCGCCGGAGGGCGTCAAGGGCGTGATCCGCCTGCGCGCCCGGCCGGTCGCCGGCGCATGACGCCGCTCGCCTGGCTGCTGGGGCTGGTCCTGCCCGCCTGCGGCAGCGCGGGCGCACAAGGCATCCCGATCCCCCCGCCCCTCGACCTCGCCCATTTCGAGCGGCCCGCCACCCCCAATGCCGCGCTCGCTGCCCCGGCAGGCACCGGTGCGCGGCCGGACATCCCGACGCCCGTGTTCCCCGTCCCCGCCCCCCAGCTCTGGGCGGCCGTCCAGAGCGTCGCCGCCAGCCAGCCGCGCACCTTTCCCCTGGCGGTGGACGAGGAGCGCATGGAAGCGAGCTGGGTCGCCCGCAGCGCGGTGTGGAACTTTCCCGACGTGATAGTGGCGCGGGTCGCGCTCCACGGCCCGGAGGCCAGCACCCTGGCGCTCTACTCGCACAGCCTCTATGGCCGTTCCGATTTCGGCGTGAACCGGCAGCGTCTCGAAGTCTGGCTCGCCGCCGTCAACGCCTCTCTCCCGTCCGAAAGATAACCCACCATGCGCGGTCTTGGCCCGTTCCTGCGAAGCGCCTGGCGCCTCGCCCGGCCCTATTTCAGCTCCGAGGAGAAATGGTCGGCGCGCGTGCTGCTGCTCGCGATCATCGGGCTGAACCTGACCACCGTGTTCCTCATGGTGGTGCTGAACTACTGGAACCGCGAGTTCTACAACGCGCTCCAGGCAAAGGACTGGGACGCCTTCATCCAGCTCCTGTTCTTCTATCGCCGGACCGATAGCGGCCTGATGCCAGGATTCTGCGAGGTGGCGGCGGTGTTCATCGTCGTCGCCGTCTACCGCACCTACCTGAACCAGTGGCTGCAGATCCGCTGGCGCCGCTGGCTCACGCGCCATTTCATCGACGAATGGCTGGCCGACCGGGCCTATTATCGCATCAGCCTCACCACGGACGGCGAGGCGATCGGCACCGACAACCCCGATCAGCGCATCGCCGAGGATCTGCGGGATTTCGTCGACAGCACGCTCTCGCTCGGCGTCGGGCTGCTGTCCAACATCGTCTCGCTGTTCAGCTTCGTCGGCATCCTCTGGGGCCTGTCGGGCAGCGTCACGCTGCTCGGCGTCACCATTCCCGGCTACATGGTCTGGGTCGCCATCATCTACGCGGCGATCGGCACCACTCTCACGCACCTGATCGGACGACCGCTGGTCGGCCTGAGCTTCCGCCAGCAGCGGGTCGAGGCCGATTTCCGCTATGCCCTCGTGCGGCTGCGCGAGAACGTGGAAGGTGTGGCACTCTACAGCGGCGAGACGGAGGAGAAGGACAACCTCAAGCAGCGGTTCGGCAACGTGATCGGCAATTGGTGGATGATCATGCGGCGGACCAAGCTGCTGAATACGCTGATCTCCGGCTACGACCAGGTCGCCGTCGTGTTCCCGATCATCGTCGCGGCGCCGCGCTACTTCTCCGGCCAGATCCAGCTCGGCGGCCTGACCCAGACCGCCGGCGCGTTCGGCCGGGTGCAGGATTCGCTGTCCTGGTTCGTCTCGGCGTACGCCTCGCTCGCCTCCTGGCGTGCCACCGTCGAGCGTCTCACCACCTTCCATAAGGCGATCGTCGTCGCCCGCGCCGCCTACGGTCACGGGCTGGTCTCGGCGGACGGCGCGCCGGGGCGGGTGGCCGCGCGCGACCTCAGCATCGAACTGCCCAACGGCACCGAGCTGCTGCGGCATGGCGACCTGAGCTTCACCGAGGGTCGCTCGGTGGTGATCTCGGGGCGCTCCGGCTCGGGAAAATCGACCTTGTTCCGCGCCCTCGCCGGGATTTGGCCGTTCGGGTCGGGCCGGGTGGAACGCCCGGCCGGGCGTTGCCTGTTCCTGCCGCAGCGGCCCTACATCCCGCTCGGCTCGCTGGGCCACGTCGTCGCCTATCCGTCGGACGTGCAGGCCCATGACCGGGCGGAGATGGCGCAGGCCCTCGAGGATGTCGGGCTACCGCAGTTCGTGGCGCATCTCGACGAGGATTCCAACTGGCCGCAGCGGCTCTCCGGCGGCGAACAGCAACGGGTGGCCGTTGCACGGGCCCTGCTCGCCAAGCCCGACTGGCTGTTCCTCGACGAGGCCACCGCCAGCCTCGACCCGGAATCGGAGGCGCAGCTCTACCGTGTCCTCAAGCACCGGCTGCCGCGCACCACCATCGTCTCGATCGCCCACCGTCCGGCGGTCGCCGCGTTCCACGATCAGCGCATGGTGTTCCGCCGGGACGAGGGCAGGCCCGGCGCGCTGATCACCGTTCCAGCGGAGGCCGAGGCGGCAGCCGGGGGATGAGGCTCAGGGCCAATCCGAGATCGTCCTCCGAGGGGTGTGGGAGACGAACAGGCGTCATGGGTCGACGGCGCGGGCGCTCAGTGATGAGCGAGGATGTTGAGCAAACGCCCAAACGGATCGCGGACATAGAAGCGCCTGACGCCCCACGGCTCGCTTGTCGGGCCATATTCGATCGAGAATCCGGCGGCGACGACGCGCCGATGAACCTCCTCGAGGTTGTCCACCTCGATCGACAGATCGGGTACCGGCGTGCCTGATCCGCCCTCGGTCGCAACGCTGATCTGTGGCGCGGCGACCTCGTCAGCTGCGAAGGTCAGTATCCAACCGTGATCCATCACCAAGTGCAATCCGAGGACGTCGGCGTAGAAGGCCTTGGCATCTTCGACATGATCGGTCGCGACGTTGGCAACGATGCGTTTTACCGCCATGCGGCCCCCCGGATCACCATTCACGCCAACAAGGCATCCACGCGCGGCGGCGGAATCCTTTCCGCCATGTCTCGTTGCGGCGTCTCGTCTGCGGCGTCTCGTTGCGGCGAATCCTCGGCAGCCTGCTATCGCCGATAGGGCGAGGGCAACAGCAAGCGCACCGGCACCTTGAGCAGCCCGTTCGAGCCTTTCAGGATCACCCGCGCGTCGGGGCTGTAGTCCAGCACCAGCTCGCGGCACGCGCCGCACGGCGACACCACGGCGAGCTCCCGGTCGGTCTCCTCCGGTTTCGGATGCCGCACCGCGACGATGGTGTCGATCGTGCCGTCGCCGTCGAGCACCGCGCGGCCGAACGCGATCGGCTCGGCGCAGACCGAGAGCCGGCCGACCGTGGTGCCGAGATGCACGCCAGTCCACACTCGCCCGTCGCTGCTGCGGATCGCCGCCGCGACGGTGTGCCAGAACGGGCGATAGCTTCGGGCCAGGACGTCGTTGGCCGCGGCGACCAGCTCGTGGTCGGCATCGCTCAGCGGCATTACGTCCACGGCGCCCGGCGGCGATCCCTCCCCGCCTAACGCCCCGCCGAGTGCTATGAGCGCGGACGCGGGCAGGAAATCAGTCAGCCGCCTCGGCCTCCTCGCCCTCTTCCGGTGTCCCCATCATGGAGTTGGCCACCACGCCGGACTGGTCGCGCACCTTGCGCTCGATCGCTTCCGCCATGTCCTTGTGGTCGCGCAGGAACTGCTTGGCGTTCTCCCGCCCCTGGCCGATCCGCTGGCTGTCGTAGCTGAACCAGGCGCCCGACTTCTCCACCACGTTGGCCTTCACGCCGAGATCGATCAGCTCGCCCACCTTGCTGATCCCTTCCCCGTAGACGATGTCGAACTCCACCTGGCGGAACGGCGGCGCGAGCTTGTTCTTGACCACCTTCACGCGGGTCTGGTTGCCGATCACCTCGTCGCGCTCCTTGATCTGCCCGATGCGGCGGATCTCCAGGCGGAGCGAGGCATAGAATTTCAGCGCGTTGCCGCCGGTGGTGGTCTCCGGGTTGCCGAACATCACGCCGATCTTGAGGCGGATCTGGTTGAGGAAGATCAGCATCGTCTTGCTGCGCGACACGCTGCCGGTGAGCTTGCGCAGCGCCTGGCTCATCAGCCGCGCGTGCAGGCCGACATGGGTGTCGCCCATCTCGCCGTCCAATTCCGCGCGAGGCACGAGGGCCGCCACGCTGTCCACCACCAGCACGTCGACCGCGCCGGAGCGCACCAGCGTGTCGGCGATCTCCAGCGCCTGCTCGCCGGCGTCGGGCTGGCTGATCAGCAGGTTGTCGACATCGACGCCGAGCTTGCGGGCATAGATCGGGTCGAGGGCGTGCTCCGCGTCGATGAAGGCGCAGGTGCCGCCGCGCTTCTGCGCCTCGGCGATGGCGTGCAGCGCCAGGGTGGTCTTGCCGGAACTCTCCGGCCCGTAGATCTCGAGGATCCGGCCGCGCGGCAGGCCGCCGATGCCAAGTGCGAGGTCGAGGCCGAGCGAGCCCGACGGAATCACCTCGATCTGCTCGTCGCCGGGGCGCGCGCCCATCCGCATGATCGAGCCCTTGCCGAAGGCTCGCTCGATCTGCGCCAATGCGGCATCGAGCGCCTTGTTCTTTTCCATGAGTTCCCCGCCTCAACCTTTCATTGTATTCTGGGTCAAGCGATTCGCCCCAGGATTGTTGGCACGCCACTGTCTCACAGAAGCGAATGCGCCTGCAACCGAAGCTCGCAAGCTCTCGGTAAGCTTTGGTTGCCTGTATGTTCCTCAGGATGCGGCGGCACAAGGTATTTCCGCTGAACAGGATCCTGCTGTCGCCGGCTCGGCGAGCGAGGCGGTCACGTCGTGCACGGTCGCGAGGAGCGACTTCAGGGTGTAAGGCTTTGAAAGAAAAACAATTCCTGATCCAGTGCAGTCCTGTCGCAGGGCTTCCTCGGCATAGCCGGACACCAGTATGGCGGGCAGATCGGGGTAGTCCGCCCGCACCGCATGGACCAGCGCCGGACCGTCCATGCCCGGCATCACCACGTCCGAGACCAGCACCGAAGGCGGCGGAGCCTCCGACTCGGTGCGGCGGGCATCGAGCAAGGCCAGCGCCGCTTCGGCCGAGTCGGCACTCAGCACGTCCCAGCCCCGCTGGCGCAGCGCCCGCTCCGCGAGGCCGCGAATCATGTCCTCGTCATCGACCAGAAGCACCGTCCGACCGGGCTCCGATCCCGACCGGCCGGTCACAGACGCGGCGGCGGGTATGGGCGCGGGTTTCGGCGGGGATGGCACGGTGACCAGTTCTGCCGCGTCGTGACGCGGCAGATAGAGGCGGAAGCGCGTGCCCTTGCCGATCTCGGTCTCCACCGCGAGGAACCCGTCCGACTGGCGCACGATCCCATGCACGGTCGACAGGCCGAGACCGGTGCCGCCGCTCTCGCGTCGCGTCGTGAAGAACGGATCGAAGATGCGCGGCAGCACCTCGGGGGGGATGCCGGCTCCGGTGTCCTCCACCTCGACCATGACGTAGCGGCCGGGCGGGATCGTCTCCTGCCCGCGGGTCAGCGGCCGGTACAGCGTGACATGGCCGCTGCGCAGGATCAGCCGCCCGCCTTCCGTCATGGCATCGCGCGCATTCACCGCGAGGTTGACCAGCACCTGATCGAGCTGGGTCGGGTCCACCCGGACCAGGCGGCCCGGCGTCTCGAGATCGAGTTCGAGGCTGATCCGGCCGCCCAGGAGCCGTCGCAGGAGAGCCGAGATATCCTGGATCGCCTCGTTTATGGCGAGCACCCGCGGCTGCAGGGTCTGCTGGCGACCGAACGCCAGGAGCTGGCGGACCAGTGCGGCGCCGCGCTCGGCGCTGCGCCGGATCTGGCGGACATCTTCCCGGGCTTCGGCGGCAAGGTCGGCCCGCTCGAGCACCAGATCGGCGCCCGCCAGGATCGCCGTCAGCAGATTGTTGAAATCATGCGCGACGCCGCCGGCGAGCTGGCCGATCGCCTGCAGTTTCTGGCTGTTCGCCAGCTGCGCCTCCAGCCGCGTCTGCAAGGTGAGATCGGTGATGCGCAGGATCAGCCCCGAGACGCTCCGGTCGGCCTCGCGCAGCACCGAGCCGGAGATGTCCACCCGGTGGTCCGGGTCCGGCTCGCGGCACTCGAGCCGGGCGATCAGCGGGGTGGGAAGCGCCACGCCGTGCAGCGCGGCCCGCAAGGCGTTCCCGACCGGCTCGCGCTCGGCCGCCTGGAATATGCCGGTAGCCGGTTGGCCTGGCGCGAGGTCCACCCGGCGCGACACCATGCGCCGGAGCAGGTCGTTGGCCCGCACGATCCGTCCCGACCGGTCCGTGATCAGCACGCCGGCCGAAGCCTCCTGGAACAGCACCCGGAGGAGCTCGTCGAGCGGTCCGGCCAGCCGATCGACCAGGCCGGGCGGCGGCGAACGTCGCCCGAAGAGCCGGCGAGCGGCAAGCCGACGCCATGTCCCAGCGAGCCTCATGGGACGATCCTCACGGCGGAACAGCCTGCGGGCGCCCCCGTGCGCGCCGGCCGAGGCCCCAGACATAGGCGATGATCTCGGCCACGGCCTGATAGTGTTCGGCGGGCACCTCGGTCTCCAGCTCGACGCGATACAGGGCGCGGGCCAAAGGCGGGTTTGCCACCGAGGGCACGCGATGCGCCGCTGCGACCTCCCGGATCCGGGCAGCCATTGAGTCGACTCCCTTTGCAACCACCCGTGGTGCTGCGTTCGTAGCACGATCGTATGCCAAGGCCACAGCATAGTGTGTCGGATTCGTGATCACCACCGTCGCTTTCGGGACGGCGGCAAGCATCCGCTTGCGGGCTCGCTGCATCCTGATCTGTCGCAGGCGGTGCTTGATGCGGGGGTCGCCGTCGGTTTCCTTCAGTTCCTCGCGGATGTCATGTCGGCTCATGCGCAAGCTGCGCGCGTGGCGCAGGCGCACCCAGACCACGTCGGCCGCCGCGATCACCCCTTGCACCGCCAGGATCGCGAGCAGGATCCGCAAGATCAGGCGCACCACCTGCGCGGGCAGCAATCGCAGGTCGGTCATCGAGGCGGCGGCGAGCCCGGACAGATCCCCGGATAAAGCGAACCACGCCGCCATGCCCATGACCGCGAGCTTGACGAGGGATTTCCCCGTCTCGACCAAGCTATCGAGGCTGAGCAGCCGGCGGATGCCCGCAAGCGGGCTGAGCCGCGACAGATCCAGCCGCAGCGCGTGCGTGCTGAGCTGGCCCCGCGTCTGGAGCAGGACAGCCGCCGTTCCGAAAGCCAGCGCCGCGAGGACGAAGGGCGCACCCATCCGCAGCGCGGCGCCCCCCGCGCTGAGCACCGCACCGCGGCCGCCGTCGGACATGTCCCAGCGATGCGCCTGCGCCAGGAAGACGCTCAGCTGCCCGGCCATGTCGCGCGCCGCGAGAGGCGCGATCATCATCAGGACGAGCGCCGTGCTGGCGAGGGCGGCCAGTGCCGGAACTTCGCGCGAGAGCGGGATCTTTCCCTGTTCCCGGGCCTGCTGCAGCCGCCGCGGAGTGGCCGCCTCCGTCCGGTCTTCCTGCTCGCTGCCCTCGGCCATCGCGGGTCAGGGCAGTCCCGGCAGATGCGCGAACCCGTCCCGGGTGGCTTCCAGCCAGGCCGTCGACAGCACGCCGGCAAGCGCGCCCAGCAGGAGCAGCCCGCCCAGGATCTGGCCGGGCATCGCGGCCATGTAGATCTGCATCCTCGGCAGCAGCCGGGCGATCAGGCCGAGCCCGACCTGCCACACGATCCCGGCCAGCACGAACGGCGAGGCGAGCCGCAACGCCAGTGCGAACGCCTCCGCCACCGACCCCACCACCGTCTCCGCCACGTCGCCCGCCGGCAGCAGCGCGCCGGGGGCGATCAGGCGGAAGCTGCCGCCCAGGGCGGCGAGTGGCATCGCGTAGAGCCCGGAGACCAGCAGGATCAACGGGCCGGCGAAGCCGAACAGCCTGGCGATCACGCTGGCCTGGGCACCCAGCACCGGATCGGGCTGCAGCACGTTCGACAGGCCGAGCATGTAGGAGATGAACTGGCCCGCGATCGGCAGGGCATAGACGAACAGACGCGCCAGCCAGCCGAGCCACAGGCCAGTGACGAGCTCGGCGCATACCATCCCGCCGGCGGCGATCGGGTTGTCCGGCGCGGCCGGCAGCAACGGGACGAGGCCGGGCAGCAGCAGCAGGGTCATCGCGAGCGCGATGCCCGCACGCACCATCGCCGGCAGCTCCGCCTCTCCCACGCCTGGCAGCAGCATCATCGCGGCACTCACCCGCGACAGCACGAGCACGAAGCCGAACGCCCACCCCGGCAAGGCGGCGAGCATCGCCACATCATCGCCGCTCACGAGCCGCCCACCGCGATCAATGCGTCGAACAGCCGGTGCGTATAGTCGGTCAGGGTCGACAGCATGAACGGGCCAAGCAGGAACAGTGTCGCGAAAAGCGCGAGCACCTTGGGCACGAAGGCCAGCGTCGACTCGCTGATCTGCGTGATCGCCTGCAGCAGCGACACGACCAGCCCGACCGCCAGCCCGACGAGCAAGGGCGGCCCGCCGAGTTTGAGCGTGACCAGCATCGCCTCGCGCATCAGCTCCGCGATATTCGCTTCCACCATCACCGCCGTCCTGCCGGGATGGACATGACGTCAGATCGGCATTCGCATGATGTCCTGGTACGCCTGCACGACGCGGTCCCGAATGGCGACCGTGGATTGCAGGGCAAGTTCGGCGCGAGACACGGCAGTGACCACCTCGGTGAGGTTTCCCCCGCCGGCGATTGCCGTCATCGCCTGCGCGTCGGCCTGGTGCCCGGTATCCACGACGCCCTGCAGCGCTCGTTGCAGGGCGCCGCCGAAGCCGCCACCGCCGGCCGCCTGGTCGCCGCCGTCCACCCGCGCATAGGCGCCGGCCGCCGCGGACGGTGTCACCGTGATGGTCGGGATGCCGGTCATTTCAGCATGCCGATCACCCGCGTCAGCATCCCGCGGGTGACTTCCAGGACCTGCAGATTGGCGCTGTACGACCGCTGCGCCTCGCGCATGTCCATGACCTCGACGAAGCTGTTCACGTTGGAGGTCTTCACGTAACCCTGGGCGTTGGCGGCCGGATGCGACGGATCGTAGCGCAACGGCAGCACGCCCTTGTCCTGGCCGATCTCCTTGACCCGCACGGTCTCGGTGCCCAGCGCGCGGTCCATCCGGTTCTCGAAGGTCACGGTCTTGCGCCGGTACGGGTCGGCCCCTGGCGTCGAGCCCGTCGTGTCCTGGTTCGCCAGGTTCTCGGCGATGACGCGCAACCGGGTGGTCTGCACGTCCATCCCCTGCGAGGAGATCGTCAGGGCTCTGGTGAGGTCCATCGCGGTGCGTCCCTGCTAGCCATGCCCGAGTGCGAGACGAAAGAAGCCGAGGTATTTCGTGTAGAGATTGGTCACCAGTTCCTGCGAGCTTTCCGTATCGGCGACCTTCATGAGCTGTTCCTGCATCGACACGGCGTTGCCGTCCGGCGCGCGTTCGCTGGGCCGCGCCGCGGTGCCCGGCGGTGTGGCGGCACGGGTTCCGGGCAGGTGATTTGGCTGCGTCTGGATGGGTGTCACCCCGGCGGTCGCCGACAGCGTCGCGGCGAACGGGCCGAGATCGCGCGGCCGCCATCCTGGCGTGTCGGCATTGGCGACGTTGTGCGCCAGCACCTCCTGCCGCCGGTCGAGCCAGGCCAGGCGCTTGTCGGCCAAGGCGAACAATCCGATCTGCGAGATATCCATCCACGCCGCCATCGTTCGGTTCACTCGCGGGCAGAGTACGGCGAAGGACTGAACGTCGGGTTAAGCGCGCCGGAAACGCTTCGGTAATAGATACATGCTTCCCTCCCGGGCATGGAACCGAGCGCGGCAGCCGTCGAAGACTTCCCCCTGCTGGCCGACCGCACGCGGATCGGCCGCACCCGCTCGCTAGCGGGCGGCATCGTGACCACGATCCGGCTGTCGCGCGCCCTGGTCGACACCGGCCGGCGCGTCGATCTTGCCGGCCTCGAGTCGGTGATCGGACTGCTCTGCGCCAAGGCGCTCGATCTGCAGCCCGAGCAGGGGCGCGAGATGGTCCCGGAACTCTCCGCCATGCTGCAGGAGATCGATGGCCTGTGCGTGGCACTCACCGCCGCGATGACGCCATCCGATCCCTGACCATCCCGCTTCCCGCCGGCAAAAGGCCGCGCCAAATGTTCCCGCCGGCAAAGGCCGCGCCAAATGTTATTGTCCGTCCAACCGATCCTAACCGCGATCCTCGCATTGATCGCCGTTCTGGCGCTGATCTGGGCCGCGAGCCGCGTCGCCAAGTTCGGCGGTATCGGGCCGCGGCGCGCCGCCGGGCGCCTGCTGCTGGTCGAGGAGGCCATCGCCCTCGATCAGCGGCGGCGGCTCCATCTGGTGAACTGCGAAGGACGTCGCGTGCTGCTGCTCACCGGCGGCGGCCAGGACGTCGTGGTCGGCTGGCTGCCCGATCGGGCCGCGCCATGATCCGCCGCCTGGTCCCGCTGGGGTTCCTGTTGCTTGTGGCGATCGTCCTGTTGCCGGGGCTCGCCGCCGCGCAATCCGTCAGCATCGACCTGGGAGGCGCCGGGCAGGCCGGCGCCACCTCTCGGCTGGTTCAGCTCACCGCGGTCGTCACCGTGCTGGCGCTGGCCCCCAGCCTGCTCGTGATGGTGACGGCGTTCACGCGGATCGTCATCGTCCTGTCGCTGCTGCGCAGCGCGCTCAGCGCGCAGGGCACGCCGCCCAACACCGTGCTGATCGGGCTCGCGCTGTTCCTGACCTTCTTCGTGATGCAGCCGGTGCTGGACCAGGCATGGACCAGCGGATTGCTGCCCATGACGGAGGGCCGCGTCAGCGAGATGGAAGGACTGCGTCTCGCGACCGAGCCGTTCCGCCATTTCATGAGCGGGAACCTGCGCGGCAGCGATCTGCAGCTGTTCCTCGACCTCGCGAAACTGCCCGACCCGCCCTCGCCTGATCAGACCCCGTGGCGCGCGCTGGTGCCGGCGTTCATGGTGGGCGAGCTACGCCGGGCGTTCGAGATGGGGTTCCTGCTGTTCCTGCCCTTCCTGGTGATCGACATGGTGGTCGCCAGCGTGCTGATGAGCCTGGGCATGATGATGCTGCCGCCGAGCGTCGTGGCGCTGCCGTTCAAGCTGATCTTCTTCGTGCTGGTCGATGGCTGGCGCCTGGTCTGCGGCAGCCTGGTGCAGAGCTTCGCCGACACGCATGGCTGACCGGGTTCGCGAACCTATCGCGGCAGGTGCTCCGCGATGTAGGGCGGCAGGTGGAATGCGCCGACATGGATCTCCGGCGTCCAGTAGCGGGTGGTGCCCAGGATGCGGGCCGCCTCCGCGCGAGCCCGGATCTCCGCCGCTTCCGTCCGGGTCAGCGCGGGATCCTTCGCAGCCCAGCCAAGGGTCATGAAACCACCGACATAGGTTGGCACCGCCGCGACATAGGCCGTGACATGCGGGAAGAACTTGACGCGCCGGGCGCTGGTCTCGCGCAACTCGTCGGCCTGCATGAAGGGCACGCCGCACTGGTTGACCACGACGCCGCGCGCGGTGAGCACCCGGGCGCAGTTGGCATAGAATGCGTCCGTGAACAGCACCTCGCCGACGCCGATCGGATCGGTGCTGTCGACGATGATGACGTCGAACGATGCGTCGGGCGCGCGCTGCACGTAGTCGATCCCGTCACCCACGACCAGGTCGGCGCGGGCATCGTGCCAGGCACTGCCCGCGACATTGGGCAAATGCTGCTTGGCGAGCCGGATGACCTCGCCGTCGATCTCGACCATGACCGCGCGTCGGACGGCGCGGTGCTGCAGCACGCGGCGCAGCACGCCGCCATCGCCGGCGCCGATGATCAGCACGTTCGCGGCCGCGCCGTGCGCCAGCAGCGGCACATGGGTCAGCATTTCCTGATAGACGAATTCGTCGCGCTCGGTGATCTGGATCACGCCGTCGAGCACCATCACCCGCCCGTGCGACGCGCTCTCGAAGATCGCGATGTCCTGGAACGCGCTCCGCACACGCGCGAGTTCGCGCCTGACCCGAAAGCGCTGGCCCCAATCGGGGTACAGCGTCTCGTTGATCCAGCTATCGGTCGCCATCGCGCCCTCCGAAACGCAGCGGCCCGGATATGCATCCGGGCCGTTGCTCACGCCAGTCGCTCCAGGGTTACGCCAGGGCTAGGCAATCAGCCCGCGCCGCTGCTCTCCGAGGTGGATGGACGCCGGCTTGAACGCCGCCTTCAGCACTGGCAGCGAATCGTACGGGTTGCAGGAGCCGCACATGAAGATGTCCACCGCGGCGAAGTCCCGCTCCGGCCAGGTGTGGATCGAGATATGGCTTTCCGCCAGGACCACGACACCCGATACGCCGGCATCCGGTCCGAAATGATGGAAATGGCTGTGCAGGATCGTGGCACCGGCCGCGATCGCGGCCGCGCGCAGCGCCGCGTCCACCGCCTCCTTGTCGCCAAGGTTCCGGGCGCCCCAGAGGTCGACCAACAGATGCGTGCCGGCGAACTTCACCCCGTCCTTCTCGACGAAGTAGTCTTTCTGCTCCTCATGGGAGCCAAGCCCCGAGGCGTTAAGCGTCGTCTGGTTCTCGCTCGGAAGTTCCGAGACCATCCCCAGCGGGCTGAGTGCGTCCATCGCGTACCCTCCTACCAGCAGACGGCCTGTTGGGAACGCGCGGACATGCGCGAACCCCCTGGGGCCAAGGAGGGCGGAACATGGGGAAAAGAGGGGGGCCATGCAAGTGGAATTCGCCCCGGCCCTTCGCCGAACGTGCATGGCGGAAGCGCGCCGGTACGCAGGCGGATCAGGGGTTTCGGCGGCCCGGCTCCAGGGCTTTCAGGTCTGCCGGGACACTGCGCGCGAGTGCTATCTCCCGCCCCGCGCGGGTGAGATCCGCGCCGCCCTGGACCGGGCCGGACGTCAGCAGGCGGAACATGTCGCCGAGCGGACCGCCATCCATCCGCTTGCCCTCGCGCTGTCGCAGGGCGGCCAGAGCGGCGGGGTCGCCGGCCTGCGCGGTCGCGCCGGCCAGCCGCAGCAACGTGCGGCGCTGCGCGTCGTCGAGGGATCCGGCGGCCGGCACCGTCTTGCCGGCGTAGTCAGCCAGTGCGCGCTCGGCCTGCCGCCAATCCTTCGCCTCTTCCAGGATATCGGCCCGCGCCGCATCTGCCTCCGTGCTGCCGACCGCTTCGAGCAATGCCACAGCGGTTCCGGGATCGCCCCGCCGGGCGAGTGCTCGCGCCTTGACGATGACGCGCTGCTGCTCGATCGGCGCGGGCAGATCGTCGGAGCCCGAGGCGGACAGCGCCGCGAGCGCGCCATCCGCGTTTCCCTCCCGCAGCCGCAGCGCCGCGAGACGCACGCCAAATCCCGCGCGCGCGGCACCCGTCGATGATTGGACCAGCTTGGCGAGCACCGGGTCCGCACGCTTCGGCAGGTCCAGTGCAAGCAGCCGATCGGCCAGACGCGCGGCCATCTCGGCGGCTTGCGGGCCCTCGGGCAGCAGATCCGGATTCTCATCGACCAACGCCACCAGCTCGAACGGCGATTGCCGGTCCGCGTTGTGGTCGCTCAGGAACGCGGCGAAGAGTTCCTTCAGGCGCGCGTGGATCGCCGGCTGGTCGTCCGGCGAAAGCGCCTCCGTCTCACGCAGCAACGCCAAAGCCGCGCGCCAACTCCCCGACTGGCCACGCAGCTCGGCCAGGCGTTCCCGCAATGCGATTTCGTGGCGGTCTCCGCGCCAGGCGTAGATCTGCTTTTCCAGGGCATCCGCGGCCTGCTTCGCGTCGATCGCCCGGCTCGCGAGCCGCAGCTCTACGGCTCGGGATGCCGCCCGGACGCGCGCCAGACGGTCCGGACCGGACGCGAGCTGATCGAAGATCGCCAGCGCCTGGTCGTGATCCCCCTTCGCTTCCAACCAAAGCCCACGCGCCAAGGCAAGGCTGCGGTCATCGGGACGACTGGACAGCAGCGTCTCGACGCCGTCCGATTTGTTGAGGGCCATCGTCTCGGCCGCCAGCGGGAGCAGCCGGTCGCGCAATCCCGCGGGATAGGAGAGCAGCAGCGGCAAGGTGGCGGCGAACACCGACGCGGCCTGTGGCGAACCCTCCCGTAGTCTCGCTTCCCGCACGGCGCGCCACAGGGCGATCTCGTCGGTGCCGGTCAGTCGTGGATCGGACAGGCCGTCGGTCTCGCCATCCCGGCCCGCCAGGAGGGCAGCGATCGCGCCCAACCCGATTGCGTCAGGGTTGTCGGTTTCCCTGGCGTCACCGGCCGCGGCGAGCTGCAGCATGGCTTGCGCTTCCGCACCGAGGCCGAGCGCCACCATCGTCTGCGCCGCGGCGCGTCGCAAAGGGGCTCGGGCAAGCGGAGGTGCCGCCGCCGCGCCGTCGATCTCGGTCTGCAGCTGCTGGAGCAGACTCGCGGTCGGCAGAGGGGTAAGGTCGAACCGGCGGGTCATGCTGGTCGCGTCAGCGTAGGCCTCCGTATCCGGCGGGGAGGCGGCAAGGGCAAGCCCGGCCGGTTCGGCACCGATCTGGAACCCGCTCTGCCCGACCCGCAGGAACAGGTTGTCGGACAATGGCTCGAGGGCAATCCCCTGCCATGTCGGCAGCAGGACGAACTCGCTGGTCCGACGCGCGAACGGCCACACCCTGTCCCGGCTGGCGCACCGTGCCGACCAGCAGGACGCCGCCGGTCTCGAGATCGGAGACGCTGACGACCGCTCCCGCTGCGGCCGTGGCGAAGTCGAGGCGGCGCTCGGTCAGCACCGGCGCGATCGCCTCCGCGGCGGGGGCGCCGGCACCAGCCGTTACCGTCCAGCCGCCTGGCGTCCGCGCCAGAGCCAATGCCGTGCCTGGCGGCGGGCGGAACCGGATGACGGTGGCCGCCGGAAGAAGCTGGATCGCCGCCGAGCCGAACACGCGGTCCTCGTGCAGCGCCGCCAGATCGAGAGGCCGCGACTCGTCGAACACCAGCAGGACGGTATCGCCGCGTCGAAACGCGGCGAGCCCGGTGGTGGACCCGAACGGCAGGAAGATCGTGGATCCGGTGGCCTCGTCGGGCGGTGACGTGCGAGTAACGACAAGGGCCAGGGGGCCGGCCGATGCGGGTGCGGAAGAACGGGCCGATCCGGCGCGCGAGGGATCCTGGCTCGGGCTTTCCTGACGGGGAGGTTCCTGGCTCGAGGACGCTTGGCTCGGGCTCTCCCGGCGCGGAATCTCGTGACCCGGAGCTTCCGGAGACGACGATGGCGCGAGAGCATCGACGCCAGAGGCAGGCGCCGTGACTGACGCCGCGACTGCCCGGGAGTTCACCGGCCGCTCCGCCGACGCGGGTGGCTGGGGCTCGTGCGCCGGGGCGCTCGCAGCGGCAGCCGGATGCCCGACGCTCGTTGCGTTGGCGGGACGCCCGTTGGAGGTCGTCGAAGCGAGGGGCTTTTCGGGGGACGGCTGGGATTTCGGCGCCGGTGAAGGGGGCGTGGTGCCGGTCGGGGCGTCCGGCTCGGAATCCAGTACGTCGATCACGATGGCGGTGCCGACCCGCATCTGGCGGATCCTGGCGGCGGGCGAGACGACGATATCCGCCGTGCCGTCGCCCCCGCTGATCCGCTGGACATTCCGCGCGCGCGAGGACCCGGAACCGATCCTGCCCGCGCCGTCGAACTGCAGGTGAACCCGATCGCCATCGCGGGTCAGCCTGTATTGCACCCGCTCGGAGAAATCGAACACCACGCGACCGAAACCGGGATGGTCGCCGGTGCGCACCCGTATCTCCGCGTCGCCCTCCGCGCCGGCGGCAGCCGGAGGAACGGCCACCGAGAAAGCCAGCAACAGAGAGAGCAGGAGAACAGCCAGAAACCCGGCGCGGCGCATCAGTCGAAGCTGGCCAGCAGCTTGTCGATATCCGACTGGTCCATCGCGACGGCCGGCAGCTGCGGCCCGTTCAGCAGCAGCGACGGATCGGGCAACGCGTCCGCCTGGGAGGATCTGCCAGCCGACGTTCCGAACGCCGCCACCATGTGGGCCACCTTTGCCTCGATCGTCTTGAGCGTGGCGACCACCTTGGTGATCCGCTGGCCGGTGATGTCCTGGAAGCTGCACGCCTCATAGATGCGCGTCGTCGCGTCCTGCAGCTGGGCCGCCGGCTCGCCGGCGAGCTGGCCGGACACGCGGTCCAGGGTCTCGCACGTCTCGAGGATCTGATCGGTCGCGGCGGCCGTATGCGCGACGATCGCGTCGAGCTCGTCCGTGGCCGACGGAATGTGGTTGTCGGTGATGTCGTCGACGCGCAGCGCCGCGATCTCGGCCTTGGCCGAGGCGATGGTCCGGCCCAGCTCCTCCACCTCGGCGATGAGCGAGGTCTCGGTCGCGTCCGGATCATCGTCCGACATGCCGAGCACCGCGCGCACCACGTCGGCGACCAGCTCCGGTTCGGCGCCGGGGAACCGGCCGGCGATCGAGGACAGACGATCCGCGATCGCGGACACCGTCGCCAGTACCGCGTCAGGCATGTCCCAGCACCTTCTCGATCTTCTCGCGCAAGGTCTCCGCGTTGAACGGCTTGACGATGTAGTTGGAGACGCCGGCCTGCTTCGCCGCGACCACGTTCTCCGTCTTGCTCTCGGCGGTGATCATGATGAAGGGTGTTGCCCCAAGCCTCGCGTCGGCCCGCACTTCCTGGAGCAGCTGCAGGCCGGTCATCGGTGCCATGTTCCAATCGCTGATGACGAGGCCGAAATGTCCGGTCCTCAGCTTGGCGAGCGCATCGGCGCCGTCCGTCGCCTCCTCCACGTTGTGGAACTCGATCTGCTTCAGCAGATTGCGGATGATGCGGAGCATCGTTTTGTAGTCATCCACGATCAGCACGTTCATCGACTTGTCGATCGGCATCCTTCAATCCTCATGGTGTTCGGAATGGCTTGGGACCGGTCAGCCGCCGGCTCCAGCGTTCGGCTCCGAATTCGCGCGGGTCCGCATCTGCGCCAGCTCGGTCGTCACCTGTCGCGCCCTGTCGGGCTGCATGGCGGCCATCACGGCGGCCGCCTTCGCCTCCTTCATCCGGTCGACGACCTGCAGCAGCACCTGCATGTCGAGCTCGTTGAAGATCAGCGCCGCGTCGCGCGGCTTCATGCTTTCGTAGAGCTTCACCAGACCGCGCCAGTTGGCCTCCTCGCGGGATTTGCGCGCGCTCTCGATGCCCTCCAGACGGGTCTGCAGCGCCTGCAATTCATCGACCCGGGCCGACAGCTTGCGCTCGGCGGCGGCAAGCACCGCCTCGCGCGCGGTGAGCGCCGCGTCCCGGGTTTCCAACTCCTGGCGGCGCTGGCGCAGTTCGAGCAGCAGCGTGCGTTCGCTGTCGCTAACCGGAGCCGGCTCGGTGGCCGCGGGAACCACCGGTGCCGCCGACGCGGGGCCTGGCGCGGCCGCCGCCTTGGCGCTGACCGGATGGGTCGCGGGCGAGTTCGACGGCGCCGCGACCGGCGCAGCCGCCGCCTGCTCCATCGGCTTCGCAGGCACCGCCGCGCGCACGAGGTCCACCGACTTCACCGCCAGCAGTCCGGCCAATGCGAAGATCGTGACCGGCAGCAGCCGCGGGGGATTGATGCGCAGGCTCATCGCGCGAGCCTCAGCGCCTTGATCAGATCGCGCTCGGCCTGGCTGCGGACCCTGGCCTCCGCCGGGTCGGGTTCCGTCCCCGCCAGGCGGATCGGCTCGACGGTCGCCGGACGAGCCGGCTCGGCGGCGAGCGGACGGCCCGAGCGCACCAGGGCATCGATCCGGTCGGCCAGCCTCTCACCACGCTCCGTCAGATAGACGAGGTCGTCCTTCAGTCCGCAGGCGGCGTCGATTTGCCGGGCGATCTGCCGTCCCGCGCCCTCGGCAGCCCCTCGCAGCCGGTCGATCCCGGCCTCCGCCTGTTGTGTACTGGCATTGAACCCTGTCACGAGATCCTCCAGCACGGCCCGGTCGCGCTTCAGCACGCCAAGCGCGCGTTCGAGCCGCAATGCATGGAACAGCGTCGCCGCCAGCAGGCCGACCAGCGCTATCTCCAGCAACCATTCCATTCCGGCCATTTTGGCCACTCCGGGTTAGCGATCGGTCAATCGTGGAATCGACAGCAGCGGCTCGCTCATCGTTCCGCATCCTGGTTGCGCGGCAGATCCCGTTCGATGCGGACCGCCATGCGGCTCTTGCGCCGTCCGAGCTTGCCCTCGAACAAGGGCACCGCGCCGCAGCGCAGCTGGACCGGCGCATTGGGCGCGGTGTTCAGCACGATGCGGCTGCCCGGCTTGAAATCCATCACGTCCGACAGCCGCATCACCTGCTCGTCGAGCACCACGTCGAGATCGACATCCGTGCTCCACAGCTCCTCGGCGAGATGGGTTTCCCAGATCGAGTCGCGGCCGAACTTCTCGCCCATGAACTGCTGCAGCAGCAACTCGCGCACCGGCTCGAGCGTGGCATAGGGCAGCAGCAGCTCCATGCGGCCGCCGCGATCCTCCATGTCGACCCGAAGGCGCGCCAGCACCGCCGCGTTCGACAGGCGATTGATGGTCGCGAAGCGCGGGTTCACCTCCAGCCGCTCGAAACGGAACGTGACCGGGCACAGCGGGTCGAAGCTGGCGGAGAGATCGGCCAGGACGACGGTGATCAGCCGCTCGACGAGAGTGCGCTCGATCGTGGTGTAGGGACGCCCCTCGATCCGCATGGCGGCGGTGCCGCGCCGGCCGCCCAGCAGCACATCCACGATCGAGTAGATCATCGAGCTGTCGACCACCATGAGGCCGTAATTGTCCCACTCCTCGGCCTTGAACACGGCCAGCATGGCGGGCAGCGGGATCGAGTTCAGGTAGTCGCCGAAGCGCAGGCTCAGGATGTTGTCGATACTCACCTCGACATTGTCGCTGGTGAAGTTCCGCAGACTGGTCGACATGATCCGCACCAGCCGGTCGAACACGATCTCCAGCATCGGCAGCCGCTCGTAGGAGACGAGGCCGGAGCTGATGATCTTCTGCATACCCGTCCGGCTCTCACCGGATGACGGCCCGTCGTCGAAGCCGAGCAGGCTGTCGATCTCGGCCTGGTTCAGCACGCGCGCCGACTGCGCGCCCTCGTCCTCGTTCTCCGCCGCGGCCCCCCAGGCGGCCGCGAGATCCTCCTCGGAGGGTTCGCCCGATGGCGAGGACGACCCGCTCATTGGACCAGCATCTCGGTGAACAGCACGTCCGTGACACCGCCCGACGGGACGGCGATGTTGGCCCGCGCGATCAGCTCCTCGCGCAGGCGATGGATGCCGGCCGAGCCGCGCAGCTCCTCCGGCCGCGTCTCGCGCAGGAAGGTCTGGAACATGTCGAGCAGTCGCGGCATGGCCGTCTGCACGCGGGCGACATCGTCCTGCTTGGCGACCTCGAGCCGCGGCCTGACCTTGATGTAGCTGGGCCGCCGGGGATTGCCGTTGAGATTGGCGACCAGCTCCGGCACCTCGACATAGATCGGCGCCGCCGGCTGCGAGCTTTCGTGCTGCGCCCCAAGCGGCGGCTCGCGCGCGAGGCCGAGCACGCGGGGCAGCACGCCGCTGAACCACAGGCCGCCGCCGACCAGCGCGAGCAGGACCGGAAGCGCCATGATGATCAGCTTCTTCCGGCCGCCCTTCGCCGCGCCGGCGCCGGCCGACGCCGTTTCCTCCAATGCTGCCGCCGCGCTCATGCAGCCCCCCTCGCGTGCACCGATGCCGCTGCCGGGCAAGCTGTCAGGGGGCGGTTAACGAAGCGTTGCGAAGGTCGCCCGGACCGGTTCGGCTCGGCAGATTCGGCACCGGCCCGGCAGGTTCTGCCTGTCCGGCGGCCTTCCGGTCTCCGATTTGTCGCGGCTACGGGCGCGCGCCGCGCTGGCATGGGGCTTGCTGCCGGGCTTTGGCCACCACGCGATCTCGCCACCATGCTCGGAGTGCCGCCCGATGGACAACGCCACCTATGTCGCCACCTCCCGCCTGGTCGCGCAGCAGCGGGCCATGGACGTGCTCGGCGACAACATCGCGAATGCCGGCACGCCCGGGTTCAAGGCCGAACGCGTCCTGTTCAGCGACTGGCTGGCGCGCCAGCAGGACGCGCAGCCGCCGCGCGGCGGGCGCACCATCGCCTACACGCAGGACCGGGCGACCTATCGCGAGCTGCAGCCGGGCTCGCTGTCGCATACCGGCAACCCGCTCGACCTCGCGATCACCGGTGACGGCTTCTTCACCGTCGGCACCGCGCAAGGCCCGCGGCTGACCCGCGCGGGGCGGTTCGCCCTGATGCCCGATGGCACGGTAGCCGATCAGGCCGGCAATGCGCTGCTCGACACCAACGGCAAGCCGCTCAAGATCGCCCAGGCGGACACCCGGATCACCATCGCCGGCGACGGAACCATCAGCAGCGAGAACGGCCAGATCGGCAGGATCGGCGTGGTCAAGCCCGCCGATCCGATGCGGCTGCAGGCCGAGGGCGGCCGGCTGGCACGCGCCGACACCCCCACCACCCCGATCGCGACGCCCAAGATCGTGCAGGGCGCGGTCGAGGAATCCAACGTCCAGCCGATCACCGAGATGACCCGGATGATGACCGGCCTGCGCGAGTTCCAGTTCGTGAGCCAGTTCGTCCAGGGCGAGTCCGACCGCCAGCAGAGCACCATCGACAAGCTGCTCACCCGCCGCACCTGATCTGGCGCACCTGAACCGGCGCTTCCGCCCGCAATTCGACCCAGAGGACCACGAGAAATGCGTTCGCTCGATATCGCCGGCACCGGGATGCAGGCGCAGCAGACCAACGTGGAGGTCATCTCCAACAACATCGCCAACATGACCACCACCGGCTTCAAGCGGCAGCGGGCCGAGTTCCAGGACCTGATCTACGAGAACCTGCGCCGCGTCGGCTCCAACAGCAGCGATTCGGGAACCATCGTGCCGGCCGGCGCCCAGGTCGGGCTCGGCGTCCGCACGGCGGCGGTCTACCGGATCTCCGAGCAGGGCAACCTGCAGCAGACCAGCAACAGCCTGGATCTCGCGATCAAGGGCAACGGCTATTTCCAGGTCACGCTGCCCAGCGGCGACACCGCCTATACCCGCGACGGCACGTTCGGCCTGTCGCCCGACGGCACTATCGTGACGGCCGACGGCTACGCGGTGCAGCCGAGCGTGACGGTCCCGAGCAACGCCAAGTCGGTCACGATCAACAACGCGGGCCAGGTGCAGGTCTCGCTCGACGGGCAGACCGCGCCGCAGACGGTGGGCACCATCCAGCTCGCGGTGTTCCCCAACGAGGCCGGGCTCGAGGCGCAGGGCGACAACCTGCTCCTGCAGAGCGCCGCCTCCGGCAACCCGTCGACCGGGAATCCGGCGTCGCCCGGCTTCGGCGCCGTGATGCAGGGCTTCATCGAGACCTCGAACGTCAACGTGGTGAGCGAGATCACCAACCTGATCACCGCCCAGCGCGCCTACGAGATGAACAGCCGGGTGATCACCACCAGCGACCAGATGCTTTCCACGCTCACCAACCTGAGGTGATGCCATGCGACCGGTCCTTCTCTGCCTTGCCGCGATGATCTCGCTGCCGTGCCATGCCGCGACCTTGCGGCCGATGACGTCGCTCAGCGGATCCGCGGTGCGCCTGTCGGATCTGTTCGACGACGCCGGGCCGAACGCGTCGCGCGTCCTCGGGCCCGCCCCGGCGCTCGGCGGCAGCATCGTCGTGGAAGCCGCGCAACTGGCGGCCATCGCCCGGCAGTTCGGCGTCGACTGGCGACCGTCCTCGCCGGCCGACCGCGCCCTGCTCGACCGCCCCGGCCGCCCGATGCCGCGCGAGGAGGCGCTCGACCCGGTCCGCGCAGCGCTGATCGGCGCAGGAGCCTCCGCCACGTGCGACATCGAGATACCCGGCTTCACCCCGCCCCAGATCCCGTTGAGCGGCACGGTGCAGACCGTCGTGACGCAGCTGCAGTACGATGCCACGTCCGGCCGCTTTTCGGCTGCCCTGTCGTTAACCGGCGATTTCATGGTTCCCGTCACCATGCGGATCGCCGGACGCGTGCAGGAGACGGTCGAAGTGCCCATCGCAACGAGCAGATTGCCGGCCGGCGCGGTGCTCCGGTCAGAGGATGTCCACATGGCTCGCATCCGTACGTCACTCGCCCGCGACGACGTGGCGCGAGAACCCGGTCAGGCCATCGGGATGGCGCTCCGGCATCCCGTCAGCGCGGGTCAGCCATTGCCGATCGCCGATCTGGTCCGCCCCAGCATCGTCGAGAAAGGCGCCGCGGTGCAGATGCTGCTCGACAGCGCCGGCCTGACGCTCGCCGCCCAGGGCCAGGCCCTGGAGCCCGGCGCGATGGGCGAGCGCGTGCGAGTGCTGAACCCGGTCTCGCGCGCGGTCCTGGAGGCCGAAGTAACCGGGCCGGGCCAGGTCAGGGTCCGGCCGGATTCGATCCCGCTCGTCCCGGCGCCGCTGGGCGGGGCCGGGCGCACCAGGCTGGCCGCCGGCCGATGAGCCGCCGCAGCCGCCTGCTCCTGCCGCTGCTGGCACCGCTCGTGCTGGGCGCGTGCGGCGCGCTCAGCCGGCTATCGGAAGTGGGTCGCCCGCCCGAGATGTCGTCGATCACCGACCCCACCCGAGATCCCGCCTGGCGGCCGGTTTCCATGCCGATGCCTGCCCCGAGACCGGCGCCGGTCGAGGCGAACAGCCTGTGGCGCGCCGGCTCCCGCGCCTTCTTCAAGGACCAGCGGGCGGCGCAGGTGGGCGACATCGTCACCGTGCTGGTCAACATCGCCGACACGGCCGATTTGCAGAATGCCTCGGCGGCGAACCGCAACATGGACCAGACGACAGGGATCCCGGCGCTCTTCGGGCTGTCGAACTATCTCCCCAAGGGCGTCGATCCGAGCAAACTGCTGTCGATCAACAGCACCGGCAGCGCCGATGGCACCGGCACGATCAAGCGGAACGAGACCGTCACGCTGCGGGTCGCCGGCGAGATCACCCAGGTGCTGCCCAACGGCAATCTCGTCGTCGCCGCGCGGCAGGAGGTGCGGGTGAACAGCGAATTGCGCGAATTGCAGGTGAGCGGCGTGATCCGCCCGCAGGACATCGCCAGCGACAACACCGTGCATCACGATCGGCTGGCCGAGGCTCGCATCGCCTATGGCGGCCGGGGCCAGCTCACCGCGGTGCAGACCCCGCGCTGGGGCACCCAGGTCGGCGACATCCTGCTGCCGTTCTGAAGCACCGGAGGGCGGCGCGCCGCCCTCCGGTCGCCGGTCACGCCTCGTTGGACTTGGTCAGAACCGGCTGGAATGCATCGGTCGCCTTCTTCAGCTCGGTCGGCACGTCCGCCCCGCCGACGATGTTGGTCAGCGCCACGCCGAGCGTGTCGCGGAACTCCGTCACGGGAACGATCTCGGGCAGGCCGGAGCGGGCGATCGAGAGGCATTTCAGCGCCGTATCGAACCACTCCTGCGGGAACGGGCTGCTCTTGAGCAAATCGGTCTGCTTGTACGGGCTGGCGCGCGGCGGCGTGCCCGAGCCGCTGCGCAGGTATTCGTTCATGATCGGCTTGCTCGTCGCCCATTGCACGTAGAGCCAGGCGGCCTGCTTGTTCTTCGCCTGCTTGGGGATGCCGATCGCGTCCATGAAGGTCGCCGACCACTGGCCCTTGGGCCCGGCCGGCGGCGGGGCGAACCCGGCGACCTCCGCGACCTTCGACTTCGTCTTGTCCACCAGGGGTGCCGAGAAGCCGATCGCGTCGAACCACAGCGCCGCGCGTCCCTGGCTGAACGTGGTCTGGCACTCGTTCCAGTTGAACCCGACCACCCCAGGCGGCGCGAAGTCGTGCAGCAGCTTCTGATAGTACTTGCCGGCGTCGATCGCGGCCGGCGTGTCGGTCAGCAGGGTCTTGTTGTCCGCCGTGACCGTCTCCTGATCCCAGCCGAGCAGGATATTGTCGTACAGCACCACGTTGGCGTTCTTGAGGCCGCGGCCGACGAAGCCGTAAACCCCCTTCGACTTGTCGGTCAGCTTCGCCGCGGCGGCCATCAGCTCGTCGAGCGTGCGGGGGACCGCGACACCCTTCTCGGCGAGCAGCTGCTTGTTGTAGAACAAAATGAACACGTCCTGATTGAGCGGCAGGACGTTGAGCTTGCCGTCCGAGCCGGTCGCGACGCGCATCCCGGCGGCGCTGAAATCCGCCATGTCGATATCCGGCGCGGTCAGCGAGGCGTTGGACAGGTACGACCGCAGATCGTCCATCCAGCCGGCCCGCTCGATCAGCCGCTTCTGGACGTGCATCCCGACATTGACCACGTCGAAGCTGGGATGGCCCGAAGCCATCTCCACCGCAACCTTCGGGCGCTGCTGCTGCTCGGGGATCTGCTCGAACCCGACCTTGATGCCGGTCAGCTCCTCGAATTCGCGCTGGTGCTTCTGCACCACGTCGGCGCGCGGCGATTTCTGGAAATTGACCTCGATCTTCTGGCCCTTGAACTGCTTCCAGTCGAACGCGCTCTGGGCCCCCACCGTCTCGACGATGGCGGGCGCGGCAAGCAGGCCGGCAGACGCCTGCAGCAGGCGACGACGACGGATCATCCATTCCTCCCCATTGGCCCGTTCGGGTCAGGAAGCAGCCTAGACTGGCAAGGCCGCCCTAGGAAGGCAGTGCTGCAAGAGCTTCGGCCAAGTCGAACGCCGGGTCGCAGAGCGTATCGAGACCGATCGGGCAAACGCGCCTATCGAGTGCCGTCTCGATCCGGCCCGCCTGACCTTCTCGCCGCTGAGCCAGAAGGTCGGCCTGGGCCTGACGAACCGCCTGTCGCCAGATCTGGTCGAGATCGATTCGGGATTTCATCGCCGGCGAGATCGCGTCCAGCAATTGGAAGTGCCAATTGCGAACCTCGCTCGCCCAGTGCGCGACGGCTTCCGCGCCAGGGTCGGACCATGTCTTGACGAGATGGACCAGGATGAGGCGCAGCAGACTCTTGACCGTATTGAGCTCGCTCCGCCCCACGCTCTCGATCTCCTCGGCGATATTCTCAAGATCGAGGTCGTTCGGCAGATCCCGCCGCGACGCGAGCCGGCGCAGCGCCTCCGCCTGATGCTCCGACCAGGCGAAGATGTCTTCGTCGTACAGGCTCGTCTGACCCATGACACCCTCCGGCACGGTCGATCTTGGCGCGCCTCCGGGCCAAGGCAAGGTCAATCGTCGCGGTGGACGCGCTCCATGCGCTCGTGGCGCTCCTGGGCTTCGATCGACAGGGTGGCGATCGGCCTTGCCTCCAGACGGCGCAGGCCGATCGGCTCGCCGGTCTCCTCGCAATAGCCGTAGGTGCCGGTCTCGATGCGCAGCAGGGCCTGGTCGATCTTGGCGATGAGCTTGCGGGCGCGGTCCCTGGTGCGGAGTTCCAGGGCCCGGTCGGTCTCGACGCTCGCGCGATCGGTGATGTCGGCCTCGTGGATGCCGCCCTCGGAGAGGCTGGCCAATGTCCCGTCCGCCTCGCGCAGGAGGTCGGCACGCCATCTTAACAGTTTCTGGCGGAAATACTCGACCTGCGCGGGGTTCATGAACTCCTCCGCGTCCGAGGGGCGGTAGTCAGGGGGCAGAGTCACCATCATGCGCGCCGATCCTGCTTTCTTGTCCGAAGCCCAACTTGCGTTCCGGGGCTTCGGTGCCCCCGAGCCGGTGCCGGGTCATGTCGCGCGGGCTTATAGCGGCGCAAGACTATTGCGCCAAGAGCTCTTGCCGAAACGTTCAAGGAAGCTCTCGTGAAACCGTTTCGCGGGATCACCGTCCGGCGGCGGGCCAGCTCGATCGAGGCACGAAGGGCAATTGCCGCGACCGCCTGGCGCAAACCGGGGTCGGACGCCGCCGGAATGTCGGCGGACAGTGCGGCGAGCCGGCCCAGCTCGGTATCGTCCCCGCTCCCTCCCCCCAGCATCGCGCGCTGCAGGGCGGCCAGGAGCTGGAGCATCGCGTGTCCGTGGCGGCGGGCCGCCCGGTCGCGCACCGGCTCGCCGCCCGCCTCCTGCAGGGCGAGCATGGAGCCGAGCGCCACGGCGGCGGCCGGCGCCGCGGCACCGGCCGCCGACGGCGCGACGGATGCCAGGGAAAAGCCACCGGCCGCCGGCCCGGTCCGGGCACGACCCGCGCCGCCGGCGGTCATGCGGCCCACGCCCGATACACCACTCATCGCTACCCGGCTCCCATCGTTACCCGGCTTCCTGTGCCGCCCGGCAGCTTCTGCCGGGGTGTCTGGCCCGCTTTCCTCGGTTTTCGCGCAACGCGCCTTGGCACGGGCCTTGCCAAGGCAGATCCAGAGATTGACGCGCAATCCTTTCCTCCTCGCTACCGAGGTGCCCTTGTCCCGCCTGTCGCGCCGCATCCTGATCGCCCTCGTCCTCGCCGCCCTTGCCCCGGCCGTGGTCGCGCGCCTGGCACCGGCGGCGGCGCAGGTGCGGATCAAGGACATCGCGGACGTGGAGGGCGTGCGGGAGAACCAGCTCGTCGGTTACGGCCTGGTGGTCGGGCTGAACGGCACCGGCGACAAGCTCGACAACGCCGTGTTCACCCGCCAGTCCCTGATCGGGATGCTGGAACGGCTCGGCGTCAACACCCGCGACCAGGAAGCCAAGCTCCAGACGAAGAACGTCGCGGCGGTGATGGTGACGGCCGACCTGCCGGCCTTCGCGCGCAGCGGCAGCCGCATCGACGTCGCGGTCTCCGCGTTGGGCGACGCCACCAACCTCACCGGCGGCACCCTGCTGGTCACGCCGCTGCTGGCCGCCGACGGCGACGTGTACGGCGTGGCTCAGGGCGCGCTGAGCACCGGCGCGATCGCGGCCCGCGGCGCCGCCCAGTCGGTCACGCGCGGCGTGCCCACCGCCGGGCGCATCGCCAACGGGGCGACGGTCGAGCGGGAAGTGGCGTTCCGGCTCGACAAGAGCGCCGGGCTCCGCCTCGGCCTGCGCAACCCGGACCTGACCACCGCGCGGCGCATCGCGGCCGCCGTCAATCAGGCGCTCGGCAGCTCGGTCGCGCGGGCGATCGACCCGCGGACCGTGGCGCTCGACCTCCACGGCCGCGACCCGATCGACGCCCTGGCGCGCCTCGAGGACGTGCGGGTCGAGCCCGACAGCGCCGCGGTCGTGGTGATCGACGAGGCGAGCGGCACCGTCGTGATGGGCGCCAACGTCCGGGTCAGCACGGTGGCGATCGCTCAGGGCAACCTGACGATCCGAGTGACCGAGACGCCCGAGGTCAGCCAGCCCGGCCCGCTGTCCAACGGGACGACCAAGGTGGTGCCACGCACCAACATCCAGATCGACGACCAGCACGACCGCAAGCTCGGCATCGTGCGAGGCAGCGTGACGCTGCGCGACCTGGTGGCGAGCCTCAATGCGCTGGGTGTCGGGCCGCGCGACCTGATCAGCATCCTCCAGGCGATCAAGGCCGCCGGCGCGCTCCAGGCCGACCTGCAGGTGCGGTGATGGGCGTGAGCATCCTGCCGCCGGCCAACCAGCCCGTCGCCACCAGCCTGCCCGACGCCCAGGTCGCGAAAGCCTGGAAGGCGGCGCAGGATTTCGAGGCGATGGCGCTGGGACAGCTGCTGCAGCCGATGTTCGCGACCGTCGACACGGCGAACGGCCCGTTCGGCGGCGGCTCGGGCGAGGAAGCGTGGAAGCCCATGTTCATCGACGCGATCGGCAAGAGCCTCGCGGCGCATGGCGGGATCGGGATCGCGCGCCCGGTCTTCGCGGAAATGCTGCGGATCCAGGAAGCCCGTGCACAAGACGCACCGGCCGCGCCATCGGAGAAACCGGAATGACCCCCGCGCTCATCGACGCCGCCGTCCGGCTGGCCGACACGCTCGCCCGCGAGAACCAGGCGCTGGCCGCGCTCGACCTGCCGCTGGCGGCGAGCCTGCTGGCCGACAAGCAGCGCGCGGCCGATGCGTTCCTGGTCGCCCAGACGCTCGCGCTGCATGACGCCTCCGCCCGGCAGCACGCGACCACCAGGGATTTGGCCGCGCGGCTGGCAACGCTCGCCGAGGAGAACCGCCGGCTGCTCGAACGCGCGATCGCCGTGCAGGGCCGGGTGATCGGCGTGCTCGCCCGCGCGGCACGACCGGAGGCGTCGGGCTACGGCGCGCATGGCGGGCGCACCGCGTTCAGCCGACCGGGGGCGATCGCGCTGTCCGCACGCGCCTGACCCGCTCCATCTCGGCCAGGCCGGCCTGAGGCGCGGGGTCGGCTACCGCGTCGATTGGCCGCATGATACTGCGGCGAGATGCAAGAGGGAGCCGATGGATGTACAGCGTGACCGTCTGCGACCACATCATGACGGCGCACAGCTTTCACGGCGAGGCGTTCGGGCGCGCGGCGCGTCTGCACGGCATCACCCTCGTCGTCGAGGCGGAGTTCCGTGCCGCGGAGCTCGACGCGCTGCAACTGCTCGTCGATATCGGGCTCGCGAGGACGGAGCTCCGCCGCGTGCTGGATCCGCTCGACTACAGCAATCTCGACGACAATCCGAGCTTCGCGGGCAGGAACACCACGATCGAGTACCTGGCCAGCCATCTCCACGGGCAGGTCGCGCAGGCATGTCGCGAGGGACGGCTCGGCCCCGGAGGCCAGCGGCTGTCGGGGCTGAAGATCGTGCTGCGGGAGAGCCCGGTCGGGTGGGCGGCGTTCGAGGGACCGGTCGTCTGATGCGCATCGCCTTCGTCGCTCCGCTGCCGTTCACCGCCTTGTCGGGCGGCTTCGCCTATGATCGGCGGATGGTCGTGGGGCTGCGCGCGGCCGGCCACGCCGTCGACATGACCGAGTTGGCAGGCAGCCACCCGCTCACCGATGCCGCGGCGCGGGACGCCGCCGCGCGTGCCTGGGCAGGTCTCGCGGAGGATTCGCATCCAGTGATCGACGGTCTCGCCCTGCCGGCTTTCGTCGATCTCGCGGAGCAGCTCGTCGCGCGCGGCGCGGTCGGACTGATCCATCACCCGACGGCGCTCGAAACCGGGTTCACCGAGGAACAGCGCGAGAGCCTGCGCGCCGCCGAGCGGCGACTGATGCCCTCGCTGAGGCGCGTGATCGTCACCAGCGAGCCGACCGCCGAGCGCCTGAGTGCCGATTTCGGCGTCTCGCGCGACCGGATCGTCGTGGTCGTGCCCGGCATCGACGACGTGCCGCGCAGCACCGGATCGGCGGCAGGCGGATGCAGCATCCTCTCCGTCGGCACGCTCGTCCCGCGCAAGGGCCATGACGTGCTGCTTCGCGCGCTCGCGCGCCTGTTCGATCTCGAATGGCACTTGACCGTCGCAGGGTCGGCGCAGCGCGATCCGGTACACGCGCGCACCCTGTCGGCGCTGGCGGAGGGGCTTGGCATCGCCAGCCGGGTGCGCTTTGCCGGCGAGATCGGCGATGCCGAGCTCGAACGGCTCTGGCGCGACGCCGACCTGTTCGCGCTGGCGACCTACTGGGAGGGATACGGCATGGCGATCGCGGAGGCGCTGAAGCGCGGCGTGCCGGTGGCGGTGACGGCGGGTGGTGCGGCGGCGTCGCTGGTGCCGATCGAGGGCGGCGTGGTGTGCGAGCCCGGCGACCACGACGGATTGTCCAAGGCGCTGCGACGCCTGATCTTCGGCCGCGCCCTGCGCCGCGCCATGAGCGACGTCGCGTGGGAAACCGGACAGGCGCTGCCGACATGGACGGCGCAGACCAATGCATTCGTCGCCGCTCTCGGAGTCGCATGACGGGCGGGCTTGCCATCCGTGCCAGCCGCCGCGACATACTGGCGGTTCCAGCATAGGAGTGCCGCATGACGTCACAGGGGCCGCTGCTCGGCTGCATCGCGGACGACTTCACCGGCGCCACCGACCTCGCCTCCATGCTCGTCAGGAACGGGATGCGTACCGTGCAGCTCATCGGCGTTCCGGGGAGCGATGCGTCCGCACCCGACGCCGATGCCGTGGTGGTCGCGCTCAAGTCCCGCACCGCGCCGGTCGGGCAAGCTGTCGGCGAAAGTCTCGCGGCCCTCGAATGGCTGCGGCGCGCCGGCTGCCGCCAGTTCTTCTTCAAATACTGCTCGACCTTCGACAGCACCGACGAGGGCAATATCGGGCCGGTCGCCGACGCGCTCGTCGCGGCACTCGGTTGCGGCTTCGCCCTCGCCAACCCGGCGTTTCCGGCGAATGCGCGCAGCGTCTACCAGGGCCATCTGTTCGTCGGCGGCGCGCTGCTGAACGAGAGCGGGATGGAGAACCATCCGCTCACGCCAATGAAGGACGCCAACCTGGTGCGCGTGCTGGGGCGTCAGACCGACGGCACGGTGGGCCTGGTGCCCTATGCGACGGTCGAGCAGGGCTCGGACGCGATCCGGCGCGCCATGACGGCATTGAAGGAGGCAGGACGGCGCTACGCCATCGTGGACGCGGTAAGCGACGCGCATCTGATCGAGATCGGTCGCGCCGCCGAGCACCACGCGCTCATCACCGGCGGTTCCGGCGTGGCGATGGGGTTGCCGGAGAATTTCCGCCGCGCGGGCGTGCTGCCGACACGCACCAACTCTGCTGCGTTACCCAGCGTGTCCGGGCGCGCGGCGGCACTGGCGGGTTCGTGTTCGCGGGCGACGCTGTTCCAGATCGGCGCGGCCCGCGAGCACGTGCCGACGCTCGAGCTCGATCCGCTGGCCACGCCCGATGCCGCGGCACTCAGCGCGCAGGCGCTCGCATGGGCGGACGACCGGCTGGAGGGCGGACCGGTGGTGATCGCCGCCTCCGCGCCACCCGACAAGGTCGCCGCCTTGCAGCAACGTCTTGGTCGCGAGGCGGCAGGCGCGCTGGTCGAGCACGCGCTCGCCGCGATCGCGGAGGGCCTGGTCGCGCGCGGGGTGCGGCGCATGGTGGTGGCCGGCGGGGAAACCTCGGGCGCCGTCGTGTCGCGCCTCGGCGTGCGCAGCCTGCGCATCGGCGCGGAGATCGA
Organism: uncultured Alphaproteobacteria bacterium; assembly: GCA_963799825.1. Classification (GTDB taxonomy): domain Bacteria; phylum Pseudomonadota; class Alphaproteobacteria; order Acetobacterales; family Acetobacteraceae; genus JAFKFI01. Next base: position 171,936 of record CAWCYL010000001.1, on the reverse strand, counting down.
CCCCGGCGTGCCCTGGACCTACGCCGAGGGCGCTGCCGCGCCGCTGCTTCTCGCGCTCAAATCCGGCAATTTCGGCGCCCGCGATTTCTTCCTGAAGGCTTTCCAGCAACCCGAATGACGGAGTGCCCGATGTCCGAAGACGACCAGCGGCATCTCCTCGTGGAGCTGGCGCGGAGCTTGTTCGCGCGCGGCTTCTCGGTGGGCAGCGCCGGCAACATCAGCCTGCGTCTCGCGGACGGCTACCTCATCACGCCCACCAACTCCTCCCTCGGGCGGCTCGATCCGACGCGGCTTTCCAGGCTCGACGCGGCGTTCCGTCACGTCGACGGCGATCCTCCGTCGAAGGAGGTGTTCATGCACCGGGCCTTCTACACGGCGCGGGAGGAAGCGGGCGCCGTCGTGCATCTGCACTCCACAATGGCGACGGCGGTGGCTTGCCTGCCCGACGTGGACCCGGACAACCCGATCCCGCCGCTGACGCCGTATTTCGTCATGCGGGTGGGCCGTCGGATGCCGGTGATCAAGTATTACCGTCCCGGCGATCCGGCGATGGAGCCGGCCATCGCGCGGGCCGCGCAGGGCGCGCGCGCCGTGCTGCTGGCCAATCATGGCCCGGTCGTCTCCGGCCGGACGCTGACGGATGCGGTGTATGCCGCCGAGGAACTCGAAGAAGCAGCCAAGCTGTTCCTGATGCTGCGCGGTCGCGCATCCCGGCTGCTGACACCGCCGCAGGTCGACGACCTGCTCGCCAGCTTCGGCTGAGCGGACCGACCCGCTTGAAACGAGGAAGGGCGCCCGCGGGCGCCCTTCCGTCATGGTCAGGACCGATCAGCCGGATCAGGTGCCCGATTAGGTGATCGAACTCGGTGGAGGAGGACGGCAACTCCATCTCGGGCGTCATGGTCTCCGGCGTGACGGTCTTGCGCGGCCGGCGTGTCGTCGGCTTCGGCGCGGCGGTGCGACGCGTGATGGTCCGCTTGGCCGCGGGCTTGGCAGCCGCGGTGCGGCGCGTCGTCGTCGTCGCCTTCTTCGCCGCGGCTGTCGTGCGACGGGTCGCGGCCGGCTTCGCGGCGGTCTTGCGGGCCGTCGTCTTGCGGGCCGTGGTCGTCTTGCGGGCGGCGGTGGCGCGGGTCGTCTTGCGCCCCGCCGCCGTGCGGCTGGCCGCAGCGGTACGCGTCGCGGGCTTGCGGGTAGCGGTCTTGCGCGTCGCCGGCTTCGCCGCCTTGCGGGCGGCCGTCCCGCGCGTCGCGGTCTTGCGGGCGACCGGCTTCTTCGCCGCGGTTGCGCGCTTCGGCGCCGCCTTGCGGGTCGCGGTCGTCTTCTTGGCGGCGGTCGTACGCTTTGCGGCGGTTGTCTTGCGCGCGCCTGTCGCCCGCGTTCCGGCTCCGCGGGTGGCAGACCGCGCGGTCTTGCGCGTTCCGGCCCGCATGGCCTGCGCTTGGGCGCGTGGGCGGTCGGTGGTGGTGTCTTCGCTACTCACTGTGCGAACTCCTTGTTCATGCCCTTGCCAGGGAAGTCGACGCCCTTGTGTCAGGGCCCTCGTGTCAGGGAACGTACGATTACGGAACGGCCGTTCCGGCAACCGGTTCCGAGTTTATCCACGTGCGCCGGCATCGCCGCGCCTGCGGACGCCTGTTGATCGGGCCGGTGACCGGCTCGGTGCCGCCGCGGTATCCCAACGCAACTACGCGGCGGGACTGTGGCGGCCGACCGACGTATCCGACGAGAAGCGCCCCGCGCTCCAAGCCCCACCGCCGCATCGAGCCAAGCGTCGGATAGCTGACCGGTCGCTTCGAGAACCGCGCCGCTGCTATCTTTCCATTCAACACGGACGGACATCGTCGTTCGATGCTCGGCCGGCTGCAGGTCGCCTGAACAAGGCTGCGGTCAATGGACCGTCCTTCTTTGCGTGCATGTGCCGAACGATTCGTCGAATCGGGCGCACGCATGCCGTTTCCGCTATTCCGCCTCTGACATCCGCATGTCAACAAAAAGCAACCGATTCAACCTGCGTTCCGCGAAAAAATTCGCGTCGGATGCAAACGTCGCGGCACGAACACAAAAAAGCCGCCGCGACGAACCTCGTCGCGGCGGCTTTTGCCGAACTCGGCGCGAGCGTCGCGCGCGTCAGCGACGCTGTGCCAAGGGCACGAACCGCACGTCCTCGGGGCCGACATAGTTCGCGGTCGGGCGGATGATCTTGCCGTCGATGCGCTGCTCGATCACGTGCGCACTCCAGCCCGACGTGCGGGAGATGACGAACAGCGGCGTGAACATCTCGGTCGGCACGCCCATCATGTGATAGCTGACCGCGCTGAACCAATCGAGGTTGGCGAACATCTTCTTGGCATCCGCCATCACCGCCTCGATCCGGTCGGCGATGTCGAACATCGCCGTCGAGCCGGCCTCCTCCGACAGATGCCGCGCGACGCCCTTGATCACTTTGTTCCTGGGATCGGCGATCGTGTAGACGGGATGGCCGAAGCCGATCACGACCTCCTTGTTCGCCACCCGCTTGCGGATGTCCGCCTCCGCCTCGTCGGGGGTGTCGTAGCGCTTCTGGATCTCGAAGGAGACCTCGTTGGCGCCGCCATGCTTCGGGCCGCGCAGCGCGCCGATGCCGGCGGTGATCGCCGAGTACATGTCGGCGCCGGTCCCCGCGACCACCCGGCAGGTGAAGGTGGAGGCGTTGAACTCGTGCTCGGCGTAGAGGATCAGCGAGGTGTGCATGGCGCGCACCCACGGCTCGCTCGGCTTCCGGCCGTGCAGCAGGTGCAGGAAATGCCCGCCGATGCTGTCGTCGTCGGTCTCCACCTCGATGCGCCGGCCGTTATGCGCGTAGTGGAACCAGTAGAGCAGCATGGAGCCGAGCGAGGCCATCAGCCGGTCGGCGATCTCGCGCGCGCCGGGATTGTTGTGGTCCTCCTTCTCGGGCAGCACGCAGCCCAGCGCCGAGACGCCGGTGCGCATCACGTCCATCCCGGTGCGCCGCCGCCGGCAGCGCCTCCAGCGATGCCTTCACGGCGGCGGGCAGGCCGCGCATGGCGCGCAGCTTGGTCTTGTAGGCACGCAGCTCGGCCGCGTTGGGCAGCGCGCCGTGTACCAGGAGATGCGCGATCTCCTCGAACTCGCAGGTCTCGGCCACGTCCAGGATGTCGTAACCGCGATAGTGCAGATCGTTGCCGGTGCGCCCCACCGTACAGAGTGCCGTGTTGCCGGCCGTCACGCCGGACAGCGCCACGGATTTCTTGGGCCGGTTGGCCAATGTCTGGGTGCCCGGTATCTGAGTGTCACTCACGATGCTCTCTCCCTCTTTTCAGAAGATGCCCGGCTTGCCGACCGCCAACGTGCCGGCGGGCAGCGCCACGTTCAGCAGATGCAACTCACCTGCCTGCAGGCGTGGCAGATCCTGCACGACCTCGATGAACCGGTTGGCCTCGCGGGTCGAGATGATCCCGTCCGTCAGGGTCTGGAACTTGTGGATGTAGTCGGGCCGGCTGAACGGCTTGGCGCCCAGCGGATGCGCGTTGGCCACCGCCATCTCGTCCTCGATCCTCGATCCGTCCCGCATGAACACCTCGACCCGCGCGCCGAACGCGAGCTCGCTGGGGTCGGTGGCATGGTAGCGCCGCGTCCACTCCGCGTCCTCCCGGGTCTCGATCTTGTGCCAGAGCTCGACCGTGGAGGCGCGCGACGCCCGGCGCGGCGCGTAGCTGTCGACGTGGTGCCAGCGCCCGTCCTCCAGCGCCACGGCGAAGATGTACATGATCGAGTGGTCCAGCGTCTCGCGGCTGGCCTTCGGGTCCATCTTCTGCGGATCGTTGGCACCCGTACCGATCACGTAATGCGTGTGATGCGAGGTGTGGATCACGATGCGCTCGACCTGCCGCAGATCGGCGATCTGCTCGCGCAGACGGAACGCGAGGTCGATCAGCGCCTGGGACTGGTACTCGGCGCTGTGCTCCTTGGTGTAGCTGTCGAGGATCGCGCGCTTGGGCTCGCCCGGCGCCGGCAGCGGCACCTCGTACTGCGCGTCCGGCCCGTCCAGCATCCAGGCGACGACGCTGTCCTCGCCTTCGTAGATCGGGCTCGGCGCGCCCTCCCCGCGCATCACGCGGTCCACCGCCTCGACCGCCAGCTTGCCGGCATGCGCCGGCGCGTAGGCCTTCCAGCTGCTGATCTCGCCCTTGCGCGACTGGCGCGTGGTGAACGAGACATGCACCGCCTGCTGCACCGCCTGATAGATCACCTCCTGCTTCAGGCCGAGCAAGGTGCCGATGCCGGCGGCCTGCGCCGGGCAGAGATGGGCGATATGGTCGATCTTGTGCGCGTGCAGGCAGATCGCGCGAACGAGGTCGATCTGGATCTCGTAGCCGGTCGCGATGCCGCGGATCAGCTCGCGGCCGGATCTTTCCAGCGTCTGCGCCACCGCCAGGATCGGCGGGATGTTGTCGCCGGGATGCGAGTAGTCGGCGGCGAGGAAGGTGTCGTGCATGTCGAGCTCGCGCACCGCCGTGCCGTTCGCCCAGGCCGCCCATTCCGGGCTGACGCGCTTGTTGGCGGCGACGCCGAACACCGTCGCGCCGTCCTTGCGCGGATGGCCGAGCGCCATGTCGCGGGCCGACGTGACCGGCCGGCGGTTGATCGCGGCGATCGCCACCGAGGCGTTGTCGATGATGCGGTTGACGATCATCGCGGCGACGTCGCGCTCCACGCCCACCCGATCGGCCGCGACGCCGGCGATCTTCCAGGCGAGCTGATCCTCCCGCTTCAGGTTGGATTTCGAGGGAGAAACCCTCAATTCGTGCTGCTTCATGCATATCCTCCGATGGCGCACAGGTTGGCGGCGCGGACAGGTTGGCGACGTGACCCGCGCGGTCTAGCCTCTGAGCCGGACCTTCGTAAGGTCACGCCGACGCAACGGCAAGCGCACGGCCGCCACGCAACCAGGGTGCATATATAAGGTGTCCGCTCCATTCGACCGGCTGTTCGTGGGCGACGTGGTCACCGCCGCCACCATCCTCGCGCGACGGCTTCGTCGCCGCGCGCGGCGAGACCATCGCCGCGATCGGCCAGGGCACGCCGCCGCCCGCCGTCGAGACGCTGGACTACACCGGCAAGCTGATCCTGCCCGGCCTGGTCGATGGGCACATGCACACCTCCTCCTCGATGGGCTGGCCCGGCATCGAGGGTGCCACGCGCAGCGCCGCGGCGGGCGGCGTCACCACCTGCGTCGACATGCCGTACGACGTGCCGCATCCGGTGACCGACGCGACGCTGCTCGCCGAGAAGATCGGCTGGGTGGAGCGCACCGCGCATGTCGACATGGCGCTCTACGGCACGATCCTGAAGACCGGCGGCGTCGACGCGATCGCCGGGCTGGCGGCTGCCGGCGTGTCGGCGTTCAAGCTCTCGACCTACGAATACGATCCGGTGCGCTTCCCGCGCATCGACCATCCCACGATGGTCGCGGCGTTCCGCGAGATCGCCAAGACCGGCCTGCCGGTCGCCGTGCACAACGAGGACCAGGAGCTGGTCGAGCGACTGACGGACGAGGCCCGCGCGGCCGGGCGCACCGATCCGATCATGCATTGCCGCACCCGCCCGCCGCTGGCCGAGACGATGGCGGATCTGGAGATCTTCGAGATCGGGCTGGAGACCGGCGCGCATGTCCACATCGCGCATTCCTCGCTGGCGCGCGGCTTCGCCATCGCGGAAACCTTCCGCGGCATGGGCGGCGCAGGCGACCGGCGAGGCCTGCATCCAGTATCTCTGCATGACCGAGGACGACATCGTCCGCCTCGGCGGGCGCGGCAAGTGCAATCCGCCCTTCCGCACCGCCGACGAGGTCGAGCGGATGTGGCAGGCGCTGCTCGACGGACAAGATCGCCTATGTCTCCACCGACCACGCGCCCTGGCCGGTGGAGCGCAAGCAATCGCGCCGACATCTTCGCCAATGGCGCCGGGCTGACCGGCCTGCAGAGCTTCGCGCCGCTGATGTTCACGCTGCTCGACGAGCGCGGCCTGTCGCCGACCCTGATGGCGACCTACTGCGCCGAGCGGAGCGCCAAGCTGCACGGGCTGTTTCCGCGCAAGGGCGCGATCCGCGTCGGGTCCGATTGCGACCTGCTGGTGCTGGAGCGCGGCCGCTGCAGCTTCGACGAGACCACCATCCAGGATCGGCCGGAGATGCGCTGGTCGCCCTATCACGGCCGCGCCATGCGCGCCCGCGTCGCGGCGACCGTGCTGCGCGGCCGGCTGATCTGGGATGGCGAGCAGGTGCTCGCGACACCCGGCGCCGGACGCTTCGTGCGGCGCGCGCCGGGCGGTTCCGGGCTGAAGTGGTCTCTGTTACTTGCCGACCGGGATCAGCCTGGCGCGGTTCCCAGCACGACGCAGAGCGCCAGCGCGACGGCGGCCTGACAGGGCTCGATCACCGGCACGCCGATCGCGTCCTCCACCGAGGCACGATGATGCGCCATCCCGGTGCATCCCAGGATCACGGCCTCGGCGCCCTGCTCGACGGTGGCCCGCGCCGCCGCGACAAGGCGGGATCGCGCCGCCTCGGGCTCCAGCAGGGTTTCCATCGTCACGTTCAGCGCGACCTCGCCGGCCAGCCGCCGCTCCAGCCCGATGGCGCGGAGCGCGGCCAGGTGCCGCTCCTTCGACGCCTCCACGATCGCCACGACGCCGAAGCGGTCGGCGCGTGCCGCGGCCGCCGCGACGGCGCACCGGAAGGCGCCGAACACCGGCCGCTCGGTCGCCCGGCGAACCGCCGCCAAGCCCGGATCGGAAGCGCAGGCGATCACGTAGGCGTCCGCCGCCTGGCACTCGACCCGGCGACACAGCGGCTCGACCACGCCGTGCCAGTCCCGCCAGGAATAGATCGCGGGCGGTCCTTCCTCGAGGGTCGCCACCTCGAGCGACGGTCCGCCCGGCCAGCGGAACGGCGCCACCGCCGCCGCGATCCCCGCGCTGCACGCGAGCGAGCGGTTGGGGTTGATGATCAGGATGTGTGCCATGCACAATTCTTGATGCCCGCGACGAGGCGCATCAAGTAAACACCAGCGCGGATTCCCGGCGCGGCTCGGGCCGCCACGGCCCTTTTTCCGCACGAAGGACAGTTCCGCATGGCTCCGACCCGCTGGCAGCCCAACCGCAGTCCCCTGCTCTCGTCCGTGCCGCTGCCGTCCTTGGCGACGGCGGTGCGACGCGGCCTGCCGCTGAGGGCGGGCATGGCAGGCCGCCGCCGATGACTGAGCCACGATGACCCCGGCCGCGGCGACCGAAGCGGATGCGCGGCTCGTCCGCGTGGTGCTGGATGGCGAGGCCCTGACGCGCCTGTCGCCGATCCTCGAGGCCGACCGCGCGCAGGCCGTGGCCGATCTGGAGGCGGAGAACCGCTTCGCCCCGATCGCCCCCAAAATCGCGGCGCATGGGCCGTACGCGCTGCACCTCTCGATCCAGGAAGGCCGGCTGGTGTTCGACATCCGCCGCGAGGACGGCACGCCGGTCACGGCCATCGTGCTCGCGCTCGGCCCGTTCCGCCGCCTGATCAAGGACTACCAGCTCCTGGTCGACAGCCACATCAAGGCCGTCGAGGAGGGTCGCGAGGCGCGCATCCAGGCGATCGACATGGGCCGGCGCGGCCTCCACAACGAGGGTGCCGAGCTGATGTCGCACCGCCTGCACGGCAAGATCGCGATGGATTTCGAGACGGCGCGGCGCCTGTTCACCCTGGTCTGCGTGCTCCACCAGCGCATCTGAAGGATTTTCCTCCCGTGATGAAGGTCGGGCGATGAAGATCGACGGCACGCCGTATCGCAGCGTCTGGGTGGACCGGGATGACGGCTGGTCCGTCCGCATCCTCGACCAGACGAAGCTGCCCTGGGCGGTCGAGATCCTGCGCCTCACCGACGTGGCGGCGGCGGCGCACGCGATCCGCTCGATGCAGGTGCGCGGCGCGCCGCTGATCGGCGCCGTCGCGGCCTACGGGCTCGCGCTGGCGCTCCGCGCGGACCCGTCCACCGAGGCGATGGAGCGCGACGCGGCGATGCTCGCGGCGACGCGGCCAACCGCCATCAACCTGCGCTGGGCACTCGAGCGGATGCTGACCCGTCTGCGCAACACCCCGGCTTCGGAGCGCGCCCGCGCCGCCTACGCCGAGGCGGCGCTCGATCTGCGACGAGGACGTGGCGCAATGCGAGGCGATCGGCGAGCACGGGCTCGCGCTGATCGAGGCGGCGGCACAGGTCAAGGCCGGCGAGCGGGTGAACGTGCTCACCCACTGCAACGCCGGCTGGCTGGCGACGGTCGACTGGGGCACCGCGCTCGCGCCGATCTACAAGGCGCATGACGCGGGGATGGACGTGCATGTCTGGGTGGACGAGACCCGACCGCGCAACCAGGGCGCGGCGCTGACCGCCTGGGAACTCGGCCGGCATGGCGTGCCGCACACGGTCATCGCGGACAACGCCGGCGGGCATCTGATGCAGCGCGGCGAGGTCGATCTGGCCATCGTCGGCACCGACCGGGTGACGCGCACCGGCGACGTCGCGAACAAGATCGGCACCTATCTCAAGGCGCTCGCCGCGAAGGACAACGACGTGCCGTTCTGGGTCGCCTGCCCCTCCACCACGATCGACTGGAGCGTGGCCGACGGCGTGGCGGAAATCCCGATCGAGGAGCGCGCCGAGGCCGAGGTGGCGACGGTGACGGGCCGCACCGAGGACGGCCGCATCGCCACGGTGCGCGTCGCCGCACCCGGCAGCGCGGCGGCGAACCCGGCTTTCGACGTGACGCCGGCGCGGCTGGTCAGCGGCCTGATCACCGAGCGCGGCCGGTGCGCGGCGACCGCCGAGGGACTGCGCACGCTGTTCCCCGAACACGCCTGAAACCGTCGGAACGCCGCAATGGCCGCGCCCTATGATGTGATCGTCCTGGGGATCGGCGGCATGGGCAGCGCCGCCGCGTTCCATCTGGCGCGGCGCGGCCAGCGCGTGCTCGGGCTGGAGCGGTTCGACATCCCGCACCGGATGGGCTCCAGCCACGGCCTGACCCGCATCATCCGCCTCGCCTATTACGAAAGCCCGAAATACGTGCCGCTGCTGCGCCGCGCCTATCAGAACTGGCGGGAGACCGAGCGGCTGTTCGGCGAGCAGCTGCTGTTCGTGACCGGCTCGATCGACACCGGGCCGCCGGACAGCACGGTGTTCCGGGGCTCGCTTGCCTCCTGCGTCGAGCATGGCCTGCCGCATGAGGTGCTCGGCGGCGACGAGGTCAACGCCCGCTTTCCCGGCTATGCGCTGCCCTCCTCGCATTGCGCGCTGTTCCAGCCCGAGGGCGGGTTCGTCGCCTCCGAGCGCGCCATCGTCGCGCATGTGACGCTGGCGCAGGCGCACGGGGCGGACATCCGGGCGCGCGAGCGGGTGCTCGGATGGGAGCCGTCGGGCGACGGGGTGCGCGTCACCACCGAGCGCGGCAGCTACGAGGCCGGGCGGCTGGTGGTGAGTGCGGGCGCCTGGATCGGCCAGTTCGTCGCCCCACTCGCCGGCGCCGCCGTGCCCGAACGCCAGGTGCTCGGCTGGTTTCAGCCGGACGATCCCGGCGCCGTTCCGTCCCGATCGCTTTCCCGTGTTCAACGCGCTGTTCGACGAGGGCCGCTATTACGGCCTGCCGATCTGGGGAATGCCCGGCTTCAAGATCGGCTGCTATCACCACCTGAACGAGACGGTCGACCCCGACGCGATGAACCGGGATTGCACGCCGGCCGACGAGGCGCTGCTTCGCGCGGCCGTCCGACGCTACTTCCCCGCGCGCGAACGGCGCCACGATGGGCATGGCGCCCTGCCTGTTCACCAACACCACGGACGAGCATTTCGTCATCGACACCCTGCCCGGCTGCAAGCAGGTGGTGGTCGCCTCGCCCTGCTCGGGCCACGGCTACAAGTTCTGCAGCGTGATCGGGGAAATCCTCGCGGATCTGGCGATGACGGGCGAAAGCGCGTTCGACCTGTCCTTGTTCCGGCTGGCGCGGCTTCAGGCCGCGTAGAGTGCGGCCCCTCGGACGCCGCTGCTGGCGCTGCTCGCGCTCGCCGGGTGCGCGGGACACTCGCCAACGCCCGCCAGCGCCGGCGCACGCGGCCCAGCAGATCCCGTCCGACGCGCATGCGCCGGATTTCGCCCGCGTGCCGTATGAGCCGTTGTCGCGCGAAGCGGTGGTCGCGATCGCGCTGCGCGAATGGCGGCTGTTCGGGCAGGGCGTCGACGACGATCCGCCCGGCACCCGCCCGCCGCCCGCGCCGGACGAGAAGCCCGAGCGTTGGCCCGGCATGTGGCAGCGCGTCGGCGAATACTGGTGGCTCGGCGTGGACCCGAACGACCGGGAGGCCGCCTGGACCGGCAAGCACGACGAGAACGGGATCGAGTTTCCCGCCGACGAGGACGGCCGCTACGCCTGGTCCGCCGCCTTCGTCTCCTACGTCATGCGGATCGCCGGCGCCGGGCCGCGCTTTCCCTACTCGCCCACCCATTCCGACTACATCGACATCGCCCGCGAGATGTCGCTCGGCCAGACCTCCGGCTGGGTGATCACGGCCGAGCGGCCCGGACGCCTATGCGCCGCGCCCGGGCGACCTGATCTGCCTGGGCCGCGGCCGGTCGGGCGCCTCCGCTATGACGATCTGCCGGCCGGCCGGTTTCCCGCGCATTGCGACATCGTCGTGCAGGCGCGCACCGGGCCAGCTCTCCGTGATCGGCGGCAACGTGGACGACGCGGTGACGATGAAGCACGTTCCGACCACGCCGGACGGCAAGCTGGCCGAGCCGGACGGCACGGTGGTCGACACGCGCTATCCCTGGATGGTGGTGCTGCGCGTGCTGTACGAGACGCCGGTGAGCTGACGAGGCCGGCTACGCAACGGGAGATCGGGATGGACAAGCCGCTCGCTGGAAAAGTCGCCCTGGTCACGGGCTCGGGCAAGAACATCGGCCGCGCGATCGCGCTGCGCCTCGCGCGCGACGGCGCCTCGGTCGTCGTCAACGGCCGGCGGGATCGCGCCGTGGTCGATGCGGTGGTGGGCGAGATCAACGCGCTGGGCGGCCAGGCGATCGGCTGCATCGCCGACGTGACCGACCCGGCCGCGGTCGGGCGCATGATCGAGCAGGCGGTCGCGGCGATGGGCGGCCTCGACATCCTGGTCAGCAACGCCGGCCTGCGCCGCCAGACCGCGTTCCTCGACATGAGCCTCGAGGAGTGGCGGGAAATCCTGTCGGTCGCCCTCGACGGCGCGTTCATCCTGGCCCGCGCCGCCGTGCCGCACATGATCCCGCGCGGCGGCGGCGCGATCGTCGCGCTGTCGGGCATCTCGACCCATGTCGGAACGCCCAATCGCTGCCACGTCTCGGCCTCCAAGGCGGGGCTGGAGGGGCTGATGCGGGCGCTCGCGATCGAGCTTGCGCCGCACCGGATCACCTGCAACTGCGTCGTCCCCCGGCGCGGTGGACACGGTGCGCGGCGCTTCGGCCGGCGCGCTGCCGGGCACGCTCGGGAAGCGAGACGATCCCGCTCAAGCGCAAGGCGACCCCGGAAGAAATCGCCGCGATGGTGCGGATGCTGGTCGGGCCGGAGGGCGGCTACGTCACCGGCCAGACCATCCACGTCAACGGCGGGGTGTTCCTGACGTAGCGGAGCCCTACGCCGCCTTGCGGGGCTGGGCGCCCGCATCACCGCTCCTATGCTTGCCCAAGCACTCCATTCGCCCTCAGGCACTCCATTCGTCATCCTCGGGCTTGTCCCGAGGACCCACGACGTTGCCGCCCGGACGTGAAGTCGTGGATGGCCGGCCGGAGCCTGTCCTCGGGCGGCCCTTGGCCCGACCCGTGGGCCGCGACCATGACGGCGGATGGGCCGAAACGCCGGGCTATCAGTCCAGAAAACCACGAAAGTTGAACCGGACACCCATGGGTCAGGCCCGGCGATGACGAATGGGGTGCGTCCTTCGCGATGGACGATCGAAGCGGACCGGCTTTCGCTTGACATTTTATCTAACTAACGCTATACACCGCCCATGTCTGCCGACGCCCCGCCCCCGACCGGCGTGATCCACCGCTTCGCCCTCTTCATCGAGGCGCTGAAGCGGGCCGATGGCTCCGACCGCCGGCACTCTCGGCCCGCTGGGAGAACGCTGGCGCCGCTGGCGCCGGCCGCTGTGGAACTATCTCGCGCACACGCTGCGGCGTCTCGCCGCGCTGCACGCGCGCTTCGCGGCCGGGACGCTCGCCGCCGCGCCGCCCCGGCGCGCCACCTCGCGCCCGGCCGCCGACCGGCCGGGATCAGCGCGCCGACCCCGGCGCATTCCGCCCGGGCCGGTGTTGCTGCAGTATTATCTGGTGTATTTCGTCTCCCAGCTGCAGGCGCTGGTGGAAGATCCCGAGATGCGGGCCCTGCTGGCCGCCTCGCCGCAAGCCGGGCGGCTGCTGCGGCCGCTCTGGCGCAAGCTCACCACCGATCCGCTGCCCGAGGCGCTGCGCTTGCCGCCGCAAGCCGCCCCGGTCGCGAGCCGAGCCGGGGCTTGGCCGCATCCGAGGCAGCGAGCGCCGCGCCGGCCAAGCGCCCCGCGCCGCACGCCGCGCGCACGCCCGCCTGGTGGCGCCCGGCCGCCGCCGGCCGAGCCGCCGCCTTCCCCGCCCCCCTGGCCGCCCCCGCTTTTTCGGACCTGACGCCGCACCGCTCTCGCACGTCCTACATGTTGCGAATTAGCAACTAAACCGATCCGGCTCTAACTAGACCGTGGCGATCGGCGAGGCGGGAGAACCGACGGCGCCGGGCAAGCGCAGCGGCGGCGCGGTGAGCAGGAAGCGCGAGCGCTTGTTGGCGCGCAGCCAGTCGGCCAGCTCCGAGAGGTACCACATCTCGCCGAGATAGACGCCGAGCTTGAACAGGCAGTGCGCGTGCAAGCGGCAGCATGGCGCAGTAATCGTCCATGCAGGGCCGCGCCGGAGTGCTCTCCACGGCGTAATTGTCGGAGATCAGCGCCACCAGGCCGCTATCCGTCACCCATTGCTGCAGCCGGTCGTCGCGGCCGTCGAGTGCCGAGGTGGTGCGGAACAGCTCCCGCGGATCGGGCGTCTTGTTCATCGCCAGCAGCGCGCGGTCGAAGCCGGTGCGGAGCAGGACGAAATCGCCCTGCTCCACGACGCACGCTGTCCTGCTGCATCACCTGCATCAGATCGTCATAGCCGACCGCCTTGCCGGTGCGGCCGAAATGCGCCTCGAGGTCGATCATCACGGCGCGGCCCTGCACGCCGTGGACCGCCATGTTCTCGACGCCGAGATGCTTCGCCCCGACATGCGCGCCGCGCGGCACGGCGTTGGTGCCCTGCCACGTCACCGGGCCGACGATGTCCTCGCCGGAGCGGAAGCCGTTGTAGAACACGTCCTCGGGCTTGCCGTCGCCGTCCACGTCGAACATCTGCCCGACATGCGCCAGCGTGTCCCACTGCGTCGAGTACTGCAGGGTCAGCAGCACCTTGTCGTCGCACACCAGATCGAGCGCCGTCGGATCGTCGCAGCGCATCGGGTAGCCCATGTTGGGCCGGCCGTTGCGCTCGGTCGGGGACAGCTCGGGCGGATGGCGGCGCGGGTTGAGGATCGCCTGGCCGGGATAGTCGAGCGGCAGGCTCAGGCAGAACGTCCTGCCCTCCTTCACCTCCCCGATCCCTTGCAGCACCTTCTGCTTGGTCACGAGATTGAGCCGGCCCAGCTCGTCGTCCGGGCCCGAAATCGCCCCAGGTCGAGCCTTCCGGCCGCCTGCTCCAGCGTGATGTCGCCATGCTCCCGTTCCCCCTTCGATCGCGTCAGGCGGCCTGCACCTGCTCGACCGTCGGCCCCTCGCCGGCGACCGTCGTGCGCCGCATGTCGCGCACCTGGCTCTCGTCGAAGCGGGTGACGCGGTGCATGGTCTGGCGGTTGTCCCACATCACCAGATCGTTCGGCCGCCATTTGTGCGAGTAGACGAACTGCCGCTGCGTCGCGTGCTCGGTCAGCTCGCGGATGAAATCGAGCGCCTCCGGCACCGGCCAGCCGACGATCGTGCCGATATGCGACGACAGATAGAGCGACTTGCGGCCGGTCGCGGGAAGCGTGCGCACCAGGCGCTGGCGCACCGGGCGGAACGTCACGCGCTCCTCGTCGGTGTAGTCGGTGAAGCCGAGCTTGCCGCGCGAGTAGATCAGCGAGTGCTCGGTGATCGAGATCCTCGACCTGCGCGCGGGTCTCGTCGTCCAGCGCGTCGTAGGCGGCGCGCATGTCGGCGAACTCGGTGTGGCCGCCCTTGTCGGCGACGATGCGCCCCGACAGCAGCGAGAACTTCGACGGGATGGCGCGGAACGAGCTGTCCGAGTGCCACAGCCGGTTGCCGAGGTTGAACAGCCGCGTGCGGTCGTCGCGGGCGAGCGGCTTGTGGTTCTTGTCGAGGTTGGACACGTCGGCCAGGTCCGTGCTGAGCCGGCGATCCTCCATCTTCATGCAGGCTGCTGCCGAGCGAGCGCTCGATCTCGCCGAAATTGCGGCTGAACGCGACCTGCTGCTCGTCGCGTCAGCTTCTGGTCGTGGAACACCAGCACGGCGAGCTCGTCCATGCCCCGCGCGATCGCCGCCGCGTCCTCGCGCGAGAGCGGCTTGCTGAGATCGACGCCGGTCACTTCGCCGACGAACATCGGATGGATCTGGCGGATCGAAACAGGCATTGAACGTCTCCCTCTGGCGCGGCACGGTTCCCCTGGCGCGGACCATATGTAGATCCGGGAGAATCGATGCTGCGGCGCAAGACCGGAGGGAGGACGAGACGATGAGCCAGGCGATGATCTCCGCACCGCAACCCGAGGCGGCCGAGGCCGGCGTCGAGATCATGCGGGCGGGCGGCAACGCGGTGGACGCGGCGATCGCCTGCGCGCTGGTGCAGGGCGTGGTCGATCCCATGATGTGCGGCCTCGCCGGGTTCGGCAGCATGGGCGTGTATTTGCCCGGCGCGGAGCCGGCACGAATACATCGACTTCCACGCCCCCGCCCCGCTCGCCGCGCGGCCGGACATGTGGGAGAAGCTGATCGTCGGCGAGTCGCGCGACGGCTACGGCTTCATCCTCGAAGGCAGCGTCAACGACATCGGCTACCAGTCGATCTGCGTGCCCGCGAGCCTGAAGGCGTACTACACCGCGCAGCGCGAATACGGCGCGCTGCCGTGGTCCGAGATCGTGCAGCCGGCCATCGCCTGGGCCGAGGCGGGCTGGACGGTGCGGCCGCACGTGCAGTTCTTCTGGGCCGAGCAGCCTTTTCTGGGTAGCGCCCCGGGCCCGGAGCGGCTGCGCTACACGCCGTCGGGCCGCGCGCTCTATTGCCGCCCGGACGGCTCGCCCAAGCGCGTCGGCGACATGGTGCGCAACCCCGACCTCGCCGGCGTGCTGCGCCTGGTCGCGGCGAAGGGCGCGGACGTGTTCTACGCGGGAGAAATCGCCGAGCGGATCGCCGAGGACATGCGCGCCAAGGGCGGGCTGATCTCGCGCGACGATCTGCGCGCTCTACCAGCCGCGCCGGCTGCCGCCGCTCTGGGGCGAGTACCGCGGCTTCAGGCTCGCCACCAACAACCCGCCGGGCGGCGGGATCATGCTGGTCGAGATGCTGAACATCCTGGAGAAATTCGATCTTTCCGCACTCGGCCACAATTCGGCGGAATACCTGCGGGTCGTCGCCGAGGCGATGAAGCGGGCGACGATCGACAAGGACCGCCATGTCGGCGACCCGGAGTTCTTCGACGTGCCGGTCGAGCGGCTGACCGAGCAAGGACTACGCAGCCGGCGCTCGCGGCCGAGATCGCGGCCGGGCAAAAGGCGGACGTGCCGCGGCTCAACACCGGCACGCCGAGCAAGGACACCACGCAAATCTCGGTCATCGACCGCGAAGGCAATTGCGTGACCATGACGCACTCGCTCGGGATGCCGTCGGGCGTCATCACCGACGGGCTCGGCTTCATGTACAACGGCTGCATGGCGGTGTTCGACCCGCGCCCCGGCCGCGCCGGCTCGATCGCGCCGGGCAAGGCGCGGTTCTCCTCCGTCTGCCCGTCGATCGTGTTCCGCGACGACGCGCCTTACCTGGTGATCGGCGCGCCGGGGGCGACGCAGATCGCGATGGGCGTGCTGCAGGCGATCCTCAACGTGCTCGATTTCGGCATGACCATGACCGAGGCGGTCAGCGCGGCACGCTTCTCGGCCACCAGCAACGCCATCGACGTGTCGAACCGCATCCCTCGCTATGTCACGCGCGAGCTGGAGGCGCAGGGGTACGAGGTGGTCCGCAGCCCCTACACGTTCGGCTTCGCCTCGGTCCACGGCATCCGCGTCACCGACCAGGGCCTCGATGGCGGCGCCGATCCCGGCCATGACGGCGTCGCGCTCGCGGTCTGAGCGGGTGCCGCGAGGTCGGCGACGAAGCGGTCGCGCCAAAGGCATCGAGCGATGCCTTCCGCCGCGATGCCTGCCCGATCACGTCCCGCCGTTTGCGACGATGGCGTGCGCCGGTGACTTTCACGAACGTGCGCCGCCACCCAGCCGCCGACCCGCCAGGAGAGGTTGTCAGCCGCGATGAGCCCGCAGAGCAGCGCGAAGGCGGCCCAGACCCCTCCCGAACCGGGTCCGGCGGAGACAATGTCGATGAGGTGCTTGAGGCCATACTGGGTGGAGACGGCGCACATCACCGCCGCGAGGACCGAGGCAAGAACGACCGCATGGCCGGGAGCGTGGCGCAGGATGTAGTGCGCCAGGAAGCTGGCCGGCCGAAGCTGCCGTCGAACCGTGCGTTCAGCCGCCTGGTCTGGGATGCGGCTCCCTGCCGGTACACAGTTCGGGCTCGATCGCCCATGAAGCCGTGCCCATTCCGAAGGCATCCCGTTGTTACCGGCCCGGAACCGCGCCGATTTTTTGCCACATTCGTCGTCTAGTCTCATAATCAGATAAAAGCGTTCCTGGTCCACAGTCAAGTCTAATAAAACCTGAAATTCTGAGAATATTGCCTCAGTCGAAAGGGGGCCGTTTACTTATGCGTATCGCTCAAATCGCGCCGCTGTTCGAGGCCGTACCGCCCAAGCTCTACGGCGGCACCGAGCGCGTCGTCGCCAACCTTACGGAAGAACTCGTGGCGATGGGCCACGACGTCACGCTGTTCGCCAGCGGCGATTCCGTCACCTCCGCCCGGCTCGAAGCCGTGTGGCCGCAGGCGATCCGGCTCGATCCGGCCGTGAAGGACTGGATCGCCGCGTACATGCGGATGCTGGAGCTGATCTACCGGCGCGCCGACGAGTTCGACGTGCTGCATTTCCACATCGACTATTTCCCGTTCTCGCTGTTCAAGCGGCAACGGACGCCGTTCGTCACCACGCTGCACGGCCGGCTCGACCTGCCCGAGTTCGCGCAGGTCTACAACCTGTTCCCCGACGTGCCGGTGATCTCGATCTCCGACAATCAGCGCCTGCCGCTGCCGCGCATCGGCTGGCTGCGGACGGTGCTGCACGGCCTGCCGGAGAAGCTGCTCACGCCGCGGCCGGTGAAGCAGGACTATCTCGCCTTCCTCGGCCGCATCTCGCCCGAGAAAGGCATCGACAAGGCGATCCGCATCGCGGCGGCCGCCGGCATGAAGCTCAAGGTCGCCGCCAAGGTCGACCGCGCCGACCAGGATTATTACGACCGGGAGATCCGGCCGCTGCTGGGCGCCGGCCATGTCGAGTTCGTCGGCGAGATCAACGACGCGCAGAAGCCGGACTTCCTCGGCGGCGCGCACGCCCTGCTGTTCCCGATCGACTGGCCGGAGCCGTTCGGCCTGGTGATGATCGAGGCGATGGCCTGCGGCACGCCGGTGGTCGCGTTCGATCGCGGCTCGGTGCCGGAAGTGATCGACGACGGCGTCTCCGGCTTCGTCGTCGAGGACGAGGCCGCCGCGATCGCGGCGATCGGCCGGCTCGGCGAACTCGACCGCGCGCGGGTCCGCCAGCAATTCGAGCGCCGCTTCACCGCCCGGCGAATGGCGGAGGACTATGTCGAGGCGTATGAGTTGCTGACCGAAACGCCCAAGCTGCGCGCCGTCGGCGACTGATCCGCGCCGCGCGCGCTCCCAGCGGGCGCCGGCTTCCTCGGGGAGCCGGCGCTGCGTATGGTCGTCGGCCACCAATCGGGATCGCGCAACGATGGCCGCGACAACCAGCCAGAGAAGCCTGAACTGGCTGAACTTCTTCGTCGCCGCCCTGCAGACCGGCTTCGGACCGTTCATTCCGGTCTTCCTGGCGGGAGCCGGATGGAAGCCGAGCGAAATCGGCTTCGCGCTCTCCGTCGGCGCCTTCACCGCGATGGCCAGCCAATTGCCGGCCGGCGCCCTGGTGGACGCGATGCATGACAAGCGGCTCGTCGCCGGCCTGGCAATCTTCTGCATCGGAGCGAGCGCCCTGCTGCTCGCCTTTTGGCCCAGCTACGGTGCCGGTGCTGGTCGCCGAGGCGCTGCACGGCTTCGCAAGCTGCATCATCAATCCCGCGATCGCCTCCATGACCCTGGCGATCGTCGGCCACGGCGCGTTCGGCGAGCGGGTCGGCACCAATACGCGCTACGCCGCGATCGGCGCCGCCGCGGCGGCCCTGCTGCTCGGCGGCGCCGGCTGGTGGATCGCCGATCGCGGGCCGCTGTTGATGACCGCGCTGCTGACGCTTCCGACGCTCGGAGCGGTGGCCAGCGTCCGGGTGCTGCGCCCGCGCAGCACCGCCGCAGGCGGACGGGCACCCCGCCTGCCTGCCATCCGCGCGTGCGCCGGGCGTCCGGGGCGCGCACCTGGCGGGTGTTCACCGAACATGGCCTGATCGCCTTCCTGGCCTGTGCCGCGCTGTATTCCGCTGGCGGACGCGGCGATGCTGCCTTTCGCCCTGACCAGGCTGGACCGCCGGAACTGGCGATGGCAGGGCTTCGTGGTCGCGGCGGCGATCATCATTCCGCAGCTCGTCTCGGCCGCCCTCGCACCTTGGCTCGGACGGATCGCGCAAGCGAGGGGGCGACGGACCGTCCTGCTGCTCGGCTTCGCGGCGTTGCCGCTGCGCGGGCTGCTGCTGGCCATCCTGCCGGGCGTCGTGCCGCTGCTCGCCGTGCAGAGCCTCGACGGGATCAGCGGCGCGGTGTTCGGGGTCATGATCCCGCTGCTGGCCGCCGACCTGACGCAGCGGCATGGCGGGCTTAACATCACGATGGCGGCGATGTCGCTTGCCATCGGCCTCGGCGCCACGGCCAGCACGAGCTTCGCCGGCCTCATCGTGCAGAGGCTCGGCACCGAGGCGGCCCTGTTGGCACTCGCCGGGTCCGGCCTCTGCGCCGTCGCCCTGCTGTGGTGGGTCATGCCGGAAACCCGCCCGGCGCCACGGGTGGCCGCCGCGCAGCCGGCCTGACGGGATTGCCGCCGGGCGCCAGCGGTGCGACTTCTTGGCGCGATCCGGGACCAGCCGCCGAGGGAGAGAAACCCATGCCAGACAGCCACCTGACCGAGCCGACCGGCGACCAGCAATGCCTGCACGAGTTCGTCGAGACGGCGCGGGCGCGGCTCAACGACAATATCTGGGACTATCTGGTCGGCGGCACCGAGACCGAGACCACGCTGCGGCGCAATCGGCTGGCGCTCGACAGCATCGCGTTCCGCCCGCGCGTGCTGCGCGACGTCTCCTCGGTGAGCTGCGCCGGCCGTTTCCTCGGCCGGGAATCTGCGCATCCCTGTCATGCTCGCACCGGTGGGCTCGCTCGAATCCTTCCACCCCGAGGGTGCCGCGGAAGCCGGGCCGGGGGGCCGCGCGGTTCGGCGTGCCGATCATCGTCAGCTCCGTGACGAAGCCCGGCCTCGAGGAGAGCGCGCAAGCCTGCGGCGACGGGCCGCGCATCTTCCAGCTCTACGTGCGCGGCGACGACGCCTGGGTGGACGACTATGTCCGTCGCGCGGTCGATGCCGGCTACGACGCGTTCTGCCTCACCGTGGACACCGCCGCCTACAGCCGGCGCGAGCGCGACATCACCAAGCGGTTCGTCAAGCCGTGGCGAACCTCGGCGACCGGCATCGAATACCAGGCCGCGCTGAACTGGAACCATGTCCGGCGCTTCAAGGACAAGCACAAGATCCCGCTGATCCTGAAGGGGATCGCCACCGCCGAGGACGCCGCCACCGCCTGCGAGCTGGGCGTCGACGTGGTCTACGTCTCGAACCACGGCGGACGCCAGCTCGACCACGGACGCGGCGCGATGGAGGTGCTGCCCGAGGTGGTGCAAGCGGTGCGCGGGCGCGCCTCGGTGGTGATCGACGGCGCGTTCAGCCGCGGCACCGACGTCATCAAGGCGATCGCGATGGGCGCCGACGCGGTGGCGGTCGGCCGGCTCTACTGCTACGGCCTCGCCGCCGACGGCGCTTCGGGCGTCGCGCGCCTGCTCGAATTGCTGGAGCACGAGATCGGCGTCGATCTCGCGCTGCTCGGCGCCACCAGCCTCGACGCGCTGAACCCGAGCTTCCTGCACCTCGGGTCGCGCGTGACCGAGCCGCACGTCCACAGCGGCTTCCCGCTCACCGGCCTCTACGCGGACAAGCGGCCCCGCGATGACTGAGGCCGAGGCGCGCGCGCAGGTCGTCGACACCTACCGCGCGCTTGGCCGCCTCGGGATGAACACCGGCAGCACCGGCAATGT
This sequence comes from uncultured Alphaproteobacteria bacterium, assembly GCA_963799825.1. GTDB lineage: Bacteria > Pseudomonadota > Alphaproteobacteria > Acetobacterales > Acetobacteraceae > JAFKFI01. The sequence goes on along the minus strand of CAWCYL010000001.1, from coordinate 151,190 downwards.
CAGCATCCGCTTCGCGCCAGGCATGATCATCACGCCCTCGGGCGTATCGGCGGAGACCATCGCGGCGGATCGCCTCGTGGCGATGACGCTCGACGGCCGCGCGCAGGGCAACCGGCGGCCGTCCAGCGAGTGGGCGATGCACGCCGGCATCTACGCCGCCTGCCCCGAGGCGCAGTTCATTGTCCACACCCACGCCGACGCCTGCACCGCGCTCTCCTGCCTGAACGACGGCATCCCGGCGTTCCACTACATGATCGCGCAGTTCGGCGGCGAGGACGTGCGCTGCGCGCCCTACGTCACCTTCGGCACGCCGGAACTGGCCGATGCGGCGGTCGCGGCGATCGAAGGCCGCAACGCCTGCCTGCTCGCCAATCACGGCATGATCGTGCACGGCCGCGACGCCGCCCACGCGCTCCTGCTCGCGCAACAGCTGGAGATGCTCTCGCGGCAATATCTGCTCGCGCGCTCCGCCGGCACGCCGCGCCTGCTGACGCCGGCCGAGATGCAGGCGGCACGGGAGCGGTTCAAGAGCTACGCGGCAGACCGACCGTAGGGCGGAAGGAGCGAAGCGTATTCCGCCATCTTCACGCGCCTCATTGGCGGAATGCGCTGCGCTCCTTCCGCCCTACAGCAGCGTCCCCGGCGGGCTGTGCGGCAGACCGAGATCGTGCGCGACGGCGGCGTAGGCGACCTTCCCGGCGTGGACATTGAGCCCGTCGCGCAGATGCGGGTCGTCGCGCAGCGCCTGCCGCCAGCCCTTGTCGGCCAGCGCCAGCACGAACGGCAAGGTCGCGTTGTTCAGCGCGAAGGTGGAGGTACGCGCGACCGCCCCCGGCATGTTGGTGACGCAGTAATGCACCACGCCCTCGTCCACATAGGTCGGCGCGGAATGCGTCGTCGGCCGGCTGGTCTCGAAGCAGCCGCCCTGGTCGATGGCGATGTCCACCAGCACCGAGCCCGGACGCATCCGCCGCACCATCGCCCGCGTGACCAGCTTCGGCGCCGCCCCGCCGGGGACCAGCACCGCGCCGATCACGAGATCGGCGCTCACCACGGCCTGCTCGATCGCCTCCGTCGTGGCGAACAGCGTCTGCGCCTGGGCGCCGAATTGCACGTCGAGCTCCTTGAGGCGTGCGAGCGATTTGTCGATCACCGTGACACTCGCCTCGAAGCCGATCGCGACGCGCGCCGCGTTGGTGCCGGACACGCCGCCGCCCAGCACCACGACCTTGGCCGCGGTCACGCCCGGCACGCCGCCGAGCAGGATGCCGGCGCCGCCTTGTTCCTTCTCCAGGCAATGCGCGCCGACATGCACGGACATGCGCCCCGCGACCTCGCTCATCGGCGAGAGCAGCGGCAGGCCGCCGCGCCCGTCCGTCACCGTCTCGTAGGCGATGCAGGTCGCCCCCGAGCGCATCAGCCCCTGCGTCTGCGCGGGATCGGCGGCGAGATGCAGATAGGTGAACAGCACCTGGCCCGCGCGCAGCCGCGCGATCTCGGCGGGCAGCGGCTCCTTCACCTTCACGATCAGGTCGGCGGCGGCAAACACCTCCTCCGCACTCCCGACAACGCTTGCGCCGACCGCGCGATACGCGTCGTCCGCGAAGCCGATCCCGGCAGCGGCGTCGCGCTCGACCAGCACCTCATGGCCGTGCGCCACCAGCTCGCGCACGCAGGCCGGCACCAGGCCGACGCGGTATTCCTGCGTTTTGATCTCGCGCGGCACACCGATCTTCACGCGGAGCCCCCCATCAGGTGCGTAGCGGAAACTGGTCGAGATAGGTCTGGTAGTCGGGCTCCACGTCGATCTGCAGCGTCGCCAGCACGCGCACCACGGCGTTGTAGAAGCCGATCGTGATGGCGAGATCCACCACGCATTCGTTGCCGATCTGGTCCTGAAGCGCGCCGAACGTCGCGGCCGTCATCGCGCCGTCGCGCGTCATCTCGCGCGCGCCGCGCAGCACCAGCCGGCTCAGCTCGTCGAGCGGCGTCGGCTTGCCGTCGGTGTCGTCGATCAGCGCGCGAATGTCGTCCGGCGACACGCCGAAATCGAAGCCGATCTTGACGTGATGCGACCATTCGTACGGCGAGCGGGCCAGCCAGCCGACCTGCAGGATGGCGAGCTCGCGCAGGCGGGGATCGAGCCGGCTCTTGTGGCGGATGAAACCGCCCAGGGTGGAAAAGGCGCGCGCCGCGTTCGGCGAGTTCACCAGCGCGCGGAACAGGTTGATGTTGCGCGCCAGCAGATCCTGGTCGGGCTCCGCCAGGTCGGATTTTTCCAGATACGGCACGCGCGCCATTCGCTCGCCCTCGCTGCGGTGAAATGCTATGCTAGGGGTTGGCCGCGCATCGGCATAGCGGGCGCGAAACCCGCCGCGAAACCGCCCGGATGCGGGCTCGACGCCCCCGCCCGATTGCCCGGATCCGGGCTCCCCGCACCCCCCTTATTGCCCGGATACGGGCTCTCGCGCGGCACCGTATTGCCCGGATCGGGGCTCTCCGCTCACGCCGGCTCGAACACCCGGCGCAACGCCTCGGCGGGCTGACGGGCGAGGCGGAGGATGTCGGGACCGAGCTCGTCGACATGGTTGCAGCCGACATAGGCCATCACCGTGTCCATCTCGCGGCGGAGCAGATTGATCGCGTGGCTCGCCCCGGCCTCGCCGGCGGCGGCGGTGCCGTAGAGCGTCGCGCGCCCGGTCAGCACCGCCTTGGCGCCGAGGGCCACCGCCTTGACGATGTCGGCGCCGCGACGGATGCCGCTGTCGAGGATGAGCGGGATGCGGTCGCCCACGGCGGCGGCGATCTCCGGCAGGATTTCGAGCGTCGGCGGCGCGCTGTCGAGATTGCGCCCGCCGTGGTTGGAGACGATCACCGCGTCGGCGCCCAGCTCGGCGCAGCGCACCGCGTCGTCGGCGCGCATCACGCCCTTGATCATCAGGGTGCCGGGCCAGATGTCGCGCAGCCGGTGGATGTCCTCCCAGCACAGCGTGTCGTTGCGCATCGCCGTCTTGTTGCCGGGGTCGGCGGTGATCGAGCGCTGGAATTCCTTGGGGTAGTTCTCGTGCCGTGGCATCCCGCGGTCGCGCAGATAGGCGCCCATCACGCCGAGCGTCCAGGACGGATGCAGCGCCATGTCCCACATCGAGCGCGGGCTGACCTGGAACGGCAGGCTGAAGCCGTTGCGCGCGTTGTATTCGCGGTTCGGCCCGACGGCGGTGTCCACCGTCAGCAGCAGCGCCTCCCAGCCGGCGCGATGCGCGCGCTTGACCAGCTCGTAGGACAGGCTGCGGTCGCGCCACATGTAGAGCTGCATCCAGAGCTGGCCGCCAACCTGCGGGCCCGCCACCTCCGCGATCTTCTCCATCGAGGTGATCGAGCCCGTCGCCATCGCGAACGGCACGCCGGCCTTGGCGGCGGCGCGGGCCAACTGAAGCTCGCCCTCGAACCAGCACAGTCCCGCGGCACCGGTCGGCGCCACCGCCATCGGGAGAGAAAGCTTCTTGCCGAACAGCGTGGTCTCGGTGCTGCGCGCCGAGACGTCGACCAGGACGTGCGGGCTGAACTTCAGCGCCTGGAACGCCGCGCGGTTGTCGCGCAGCGCGATCTCGTCCTCCGCGCCCCGGTCGATGAACTCGAAGATGCCCTTGGGCATCCTGAGGCGCGCCGCCTCGCGCAAATCGGCGATGTTGAAGCACCGGGACAGGTTCGTCATGGCAGGTTTCTCCCCCACATCAGGCGCCCTGCTTCAGGCAATGGTGACGCCGCTATCGACCAGCAGGATCGAGCCGGTCGTGCGCTTCGATTCGTCCGAGGCCAGATAGAGCGCCGCATAGGCGACATCCTCCGGCTCGCCGAGGCCGAGCAGATGCGCGTCGGCGATCTTCGCGACGACGGCGTTGCCCGCCATCAGCTTCACCACCCGATCGGTGCGCGTGACCGACGGGGCGATGGCGTTCACCCGCACCTTCTGCGGCGCGTAGGCGACCGCGAGCGAGCGCGTGATGGCGGCGATCCCGCCCTTCGCGGCGGTGTAGCAGTCGCGCCCCGGAAACCCCATCAGCGCGACGTTGGACGCCATGTTGACCACCGATCCGCCGCCCGCCTTGATGAGTTCGGGGATGCCGAAGCGGCAGCCGAGAAAGGTGCCGAACAGGTCGAGCTTGATCGCCCGCCAGAACTCTTCCAGCGGCGCATCGACCGCGCTCGCGTCCTGCGCCGTCGATCCGCCGGCGTTGTTGTAGAGCACGTTCAGCTTCCCGAACTTGTCCACGCATCGGCCGATCGCGCCTTGCAGGCTGTCCGGCTCGGTGACGTCGGTGCGGATGGCGATGGCCTGCCCGCCGGCCGCCCCGATCGCGTGCGCGGTTTCCTCGCCCGCCGCGGCGTTGATCTCGGCCACGCAGACCTTGGCCCCTTCCCGCGCGAACAGCAGCGCCGCCGCGCGGCCGATCCCCGTCCCGGCGCCGGTGATGAAAGCCACCTTGCCGTCCAGCCGCGCCATGCCCGTCTCCTTCCCCGGCACTCGTGCCCTATGACGGAAGCATGAAGCCCGTCACTCCCTTGTCAAGCAGATGCGAGCCGCGGCGTCGTGTTCGGCACGATGGTCTCCTCGTCCTCGCGGCTTTCGTGCAGCACGTCCTCCTTGATCGGCAGCACCTCGCCCATCCACAGCGCATGGACGAGATGGTCGTCGCGCGGCCGGTCGGTGTTGGGGTGCACGAGAATGGTGAGCCCCTGTCGGTTGAGCATCAGCCAGGGCACCAGCTTGGGAAACACCGCGACGTCGAACGCGATCTGATACATCGCCCGCACATGCGGCCCGACCGGCTCGTCGCGCCAGCGGCCCATCTGCACGAGGAAGTGGTCGGACACCTGCTCGCGAATTTGCGCGGCAATGTCGCGGGTGGCGGGGTCGTAGTAGATGTGCGCGTGATAGCTCTTGATTGCGTCGATGTCGGTCATGTCACTTGCACTCCCTCCGCCTCCAGCCTGGCGCGCACCTCGCGCTTCGTCACCTTGCCGTAGCCGGATTTCGGCAGCTCGGGCCAGACCACGAAGCGCGCCGGCCATTTGTAGCGCGCGAGCTTGGCCTTCCAGATGCGCCGGCAGCTCCTCCGGCCGGATCGTCGCACCCGGAGCGGCGACCAGCACCGCGACGCCGCTCTCGCCCCATTTCGGATGCGGCAGGCCGAGCACGCAGGCCTCGGCGATGCGCGGGATGCGTGACGAGCAGCTCCTCGACCTCGCGCGGATACACGTTGGAGCCGCCCGAGATGTACATGTCGGAGGCGCGTCCGGTGATGGTGAGGAAGCCGCGCGCGTCGAGATGGCCGAGATCGCCGGTATGGAACCAGCCATGCGCGAACGCCTTCGCCGTGGCCTCGGGATTGTTGTGGTAGCCGGCGAACACGCCGGGGCCGCGCACGCAGATTTCTCCGGTCTCGTCCGCCGCCAGACGATTTCCCTCCAGATCGAGAATGGCGACCTCCATGCCGGTGCGCGGCACGCCGCAACTGCCGATCGGGACGGGAAAATCGTCATCGACGCTGTGCAGATGTGGTGTCAGCACGGTGATGTTGCCCGTCACCTCACCCATGCCGAAATACTGCACCAGCACCGGCCCGAGTTTTCGCAGCGCATGAACCTGATCGGCGCGGTACATCGGCGCGCCCGCATAGATCACGTAGCGCAGGGACGAATGGTCGTAGCGGTCCACCGCCTCGTCGCGGGTCAGCATGGTCAGGATGGTCGGCACGGTGAACATGTTGCTCACGCGATGCCGCTCGACGAGCTGCCACGCCTCCTCGCAATCCAGCCGCTCGCCGCGCAGCAGCACCGTCGCGGCACCTCGCGCCACCTGCGAGAGCTGGTGGATGCCGGCGCCATGCGACAGCGGCGCGACTACGAGAGAAACATCCTGCTCGGTGGTGCCGGGCATCAGGTCGCACAGATGGTTGCAGATGACATAATCCATCTGTCCATGCGTCAGCACCGCCGCCTTCGGCCGCCCCGTGGTGCCCGAGGTGTAGAAGAACCAGCACGGATGGTCCGGCATCACGTCGGCGGCGAGCGCGAGAGAGCGCGGCGCGGTCGGTCGCCAGCGCCTCCCAATCGAGCTCGCCCCCGCCGATCGCGACGTGCAGCCGCGCCGCCGGGTTGGCCGCGCGGGCGGCGCCCTCGTGCTCCGGGAAGGCCGAGTCAAAAACATGCACCGCGGCACCGGACGATTCCGCGAGATAGGCGACCTCCGGCGGGGTGAGACGGAAATTGGTGGGGACGAACACGGCACCCGAGCATCCAGGCCGCCCACATCGTCTCGAACATCGCGTTCGAGTTGCGCGCGTGGACCAGGATGTGATCGCCCTTCCCCACCCCGCGCGCCGCCAGGCCGCCGGCGGCGGCCCGCACGCGGGCGGCGATCTCCGCCCAGGTCCAGATCTGGTCGCGCCAGATCAGGCCGGGACGGTCGGGAAACCGCCTCGCGGTCTGTAACAGCATCCCGGCGAGATTGGCGGTCGGGATCATGCGCCCAGCCTATCTGCAGCGGTTCGAGGATGGAAACATAGTTGGCGACCGCCGCACCACCCATGTTGAACACGCCGGCGCGGTCGGCCTTCGGCAGCTGCATCGCACCCGCCTCGCCGGCGAGCTGCATCGCGGTGATCACGTGCATCGACACCCCGGTGGCGCCGATCGGATGGCCCTTGGCCTTCAATCCGCCCGACGGATTGACCGGCAGTTTTCCATCCTTCGCCGTCCAGCCCTCGAGCACCGCGCGGGCGCCCTCGCCGGGCTTGGTCAGCCCCATCGCCTCGTATTCCAGCAGCTCGGCGATGGTGAAGCAGTCATGGCTCTCGACGAAGGAGAGGTCTTCCAGCTTCAACCCCGCCTCGGTGAGCGCGCGATGCCACGCCTGCGCCGCGCCCTCGAACTGCGTGATGTCGCGCTTGCTGATCGGCAGGAAGTCGTTGACCTGCACGGCGGCGCGGAAGCGGATCGCCTTGCCGAGCGCCCGCGCGGTCTCCTCGTCGGTCAGCACCAGCGCCGCCGCGCCGTCGGACACCAGCGAGCAATCGGTGCGCTTCAGCGGCGGCGCGACGTACGGGTTCTTCTCGCTCAGGGTGCGGCAGAACTCGTAGCCGAGGTCGCGGCGCATCTGCGCGTACGGGTTGTCGACGCCGTTCTTGTGGTTCTTCGCGGCGATCGCGGCGAGCGCGTCGGACTGGTCGCCGTAGCGCTGGAAGTAGCGTTCGGCGATGCGCCCGAACACCCCGGCGAACCCCGCCGGGATGTCGCCTTCTTCCTTGCGGTAGCTCGCATTGAGAAGAATATCGCCGACCTGCGGGCCGGGCGTCGCGGTCATCTTCTCGGCACCCACCACGAGGGCGAAGCGGCCGCGCCCGGCGAGCAGGAAGTCGCGCGCGCCGTGCACCGCGGCGGAGCCGGAGGCGCAGGCGTTCTCGTAGCGCGTTGCCGGCTTGAAGCGCAGCTCCGGCAGATGCTGCAACACCAGCGAGCTGGGAAAATCCTGCTTCGAGAACCCGTTGTTGAACAGGCTCACGAACACCGCGTCGATCTCGCCCGGCGCCACGCCCGCGTCGGCGACCGCCGCGCCGGCGACCTCGCCGATCAGCGTCTCGACGTCGGGGGCCTCGCTCTTGCCGAACGCGGAATGCGCCCAGCCGATGATGCAGGCTTCCGTCATGGCGTGCTCTCCTCTGCTCGGGCGACTTTAGCGCGCCGACGGGCGGGCGCACCATGCGCCGCGCCGCACACCGGCCGGCTCAGAGAAGCTGCGAGAAGATCAGGAACAGGCCGATCACGGAGACGATGTAGGCAAGCGTGCGGGCCCAGGGAATGCCGACGATGTAGATGATCGCGTGCGCCAGCCGCGCCCAGAGGAACAGCTCCTCGCCAAGCAGCGTCACGCCGTTGCCCCGGTTGGAGATATGCGCGGCAAGCACCAGCGCGATGAACAGCGGCAGGTTCTCCAGCATGTTCCAGTGCGCCCGCCGCGCCCGCCCGGCCCAGCCGGTGATCGCCGGCAGATCCTCGCGATTGCCCGCCAGCATCGCCAGGCCGACCCGGCCGCTGGCGCCCAGCACGGCGATCATCGCCTGGACGAAGGTGAGCGCCACCGTCCAGATCAGCAGCTTGAGGTCCGGGGTCACGGTCCTGAGGTCTCCTCGGGTTCTCGGGGCAGCTAAACCAATTTGCACGAAATAAACCATAACCGTCTATGATCCCTCAGCCTCGTTGGGTGGAGGGTCCGGATGTCCGGTTCGGGGGAGGCCCGCGAGGCTGCCGTGCGCGCGCTGCGCTCGCTGCTCTGCCTCGTCGTGCTGGCGACGCTGGCCGCCTGCGCCGGCCACCAGGGCGGACGCGGCTACCAGGGCTCGCGCAACTACACGCCGCCCGGACCGCCGGAGGACCCGTGGGGGCCCGTATATCCGCGAGGCGTCGGGGCGGTTCCAGGTGCCCGAGACCTGGGTGCGCGAGGTGATGCGCCAGGAATCCGGCGGCAAGCAGTATCTCGGCGGCGGGCTCACCACCTCCTCGGCCGGCGCGATGGGGCTGATGCAGGTCATGCCCGGCACCTATGACGGGCTGCGGCAACGCTATGGCCTCGGCGACGACCCCTACGATCCGCACAACAACATCCTCGCGGGCACCGCCTACCTCAAGGAGATGTACGACCGCTACGGCTCTCCGGGCTTCCTCGCCGCCTACAATGCCGGGCCGCGACGGGTGGACGACTACCTCGCGGGCGCCGGCAACCTGCCGGACGAGACGGTGAACTATGTCGCCTCCATCGCGCCGCGCATCGGCGGGTCCGGCCCGATGAGCGGGCCGCTCTCGGCCTATGGCGGCGCGGCGGCCGGGCCTCGCGTCCAGCAGGCGAGTGTTGTGGTCGTGGATCGGATGCGGCCCATCGCCTCGCCGGGCGATCCGGGGATGCCGCCGCCGGTCCAGGTGGCCGCCACGATGGCGCCCATCGCCTCGCCTGGCGATCCGGGAATGCCGCCGGCTGTCCAGATGGCGTCCGCGATGGCACCGATCGCCTCGCCGGGCGATCCCGGAATGCCGACCCCTATCCCGGCCTACCCGACGGGGACGACCAGCGCGCTCGGAGCTGCGGCGCTTCCCGAGCCGACCCGACGCACGCCCGCGGCGGCCGAGCCCTCCCCCGTGCGTCTGGTCGCCGCGACGCGGCCCTCCCTGATGAGCGTCGCCGCCGCTGCCGAGCCAGGGCGTGTCGCCATCCAGGTCGGCGCGTTCGCCAGCCCGTCGGAGGCGCGGCGCGCGGCCGAGGCGGCCCGCGGCATCGCTCGCTCGATCCCGGCCAGCGCCGAGACGATGATCGGCACCGCCCCGCGGCGCGGACGGCAGCGTGCTGTTCCGCGCCCGGCTGGTCGGCATGACCCCGAGCAGCGCGTCCAGCGCGTGCCAGCGCCTGCTGGCCAACGGGCGACCCCTGCTTCGTCGTGCCGGCGGACGGCACCTCGTGAAGGCGAGGCTGGTGCGGGTGCTCCCCCTCATTGACTGACTGATGAAGCCGAGGCCGAAACTCGGGCCCTGAGCGACAGCGATCGCCGAGTTCGGACGCGGACCCTCGAACGGTGCCTCACGAGAAGGTCCGCGCCTGGCTGCTGCGGCTTGCGCAAGGGCGCAGTTCGACGCCCCACCTCCGAGCCACGCTGATCGGTGCCCGTCGTCTGGCGGGCGAGGGCCGGACCGGGCGCGGGCCGACGTTGCGCGAATCGTCCGCGACATTGCGACCGACAATCCGGCTGGCCGCCGCCCGCGTGGCACGTGAACTGCTGTCGCCGGCCACAGCCTGGTGCCATTCCCCCGACGCGGCCGTCCCGGCCGTCAGGGCGGCACCCGTGAATCTGGTTCGCGGTGGGGCCGTAGCATCATCGTCTACCGGGTCGCTGGCAAGGAGCGTGCACCATCGTGCCGAGTCTGGCACGGCGCCCAAGACCGCTGACCGCCCAGCCGCTGGCTCTGCGGTCGGTGCTGCAGTAGATAATTAGAGTGTGCGCGACGGGCGCGCCGCTCAGTCCGCCGTCCAGCCGCCGTCGACCACCAGGCTGGCCCCGGTCATGTACGCCGATGCATCGGAGGCGAGGAACACCGCCGCCCCCGCCGCGTCGCCGAGCTTGCCGAAGCGGCCGAGCGGCGTGTGGGCCAGCAGCGGCGCGGCCAGCGCGTCGTTCTCGCGCATCCCGGCGGTGAGGTCGGTCTCGAAATAGCCCGGAGCGAGCGTGTTGACCCGCACGCCGCGCTTCGCCCAGTCCAGCGCCAGCCCCTTGGTCAGCAGCTCGACGCCGCCCTTGGTCGCGCAATAGGGCACCGAGCGGCGCAGCCCGACATGGCCGGCCACCGAGCTCACGTTGATGATCGAGCCCTTCCCCTGCCCGGCCATCACCCCGCCGAGATACTTGCAGCAGAGAAAGACGCCGGTGAGGTTGATGTCGACGATGTTCTGCCAGTCCGCGAGGCTGGTCCGCTCGATGCCGAGGATAGATCGGGTTGACCCCGGCATTGTTCACCAGCATGTCGATCCGCCCGCACACGCCGAGCACCGAGTCGCGCAACGCGGTGACGTCGCCCTCGCGCGAGACGTCCGCCATCTGCGCCAGCACGTCGAAGCCGCGCCCGCGCATCTCCACCGCCGCCTGGTCCAGCGTCGCCTGGGTGCGCCCGGTCAGCACCACGCGGGCGCCGAACGCCGCCAGCCCCTCGGCGATGCCCCGGCCGATCCCCCGCCCGCCGCCGGTCACCACGGCGACCCGGCCGGTGAGGTCGAACAGCGCCTCCCGGTCCGCCATGGCGCTCGCTCACCAGTTGGCTCCCTGACGAGCGATGCGCTGGGCGAGGCTCCAGCGATGCACCTCGGAGGGGCCGTCATAGATGCGGAAGCCGCGCACCTCGCGGAAGATGCGCTCCACCAGCGTCTCGCCCGGTCACCCCCTGCCCGCCCAGCACCTGCACGCAGCGATCCGCCACGCGATAGATCGCCTCCGAGCACAGCACCTTCGCCATGCTCGAACTCCGTGCCGCCCCGCTCGCCCTGGTCGAGCAGCCAGGCGGTGTGCCAGATCGTCAGCCGGCTCTGGCGGATATCCATCTCGTTGTCGGCCAGCATGAAGCCGACGCCCTCGTGCTCGACCAGCTTGCGGCCGAACGCCTCCCGCCCGCGCGCGTACTCGCTGGCGATCTCATGCGCCCGCCGCGCGGCACCCAGCCACCTCATGCAATGCGTCAGCCGCGCCGGCGCCAGCCGCACCTGGGCGTAGCGGAAGCCCTTGCCGGGCTCGCCCAGGATGTCGGCGGCGGGCACCCGGACGTCGTTGAACCGCACCACGCCGTGCCCGCCGGGAAAACCCTGGTCGAGGCTGTCCATCGTGCGGACGACCTCGATCCCCGGCGTGTTCATGTCGGCGAGGAACATGGTCGAGCCGCCCTCCTCGCCGGTCGCCATGATGATGGCGAAGCCGGCGCCGTCCGCGCCGGTGGTGAACCACTTCGTCCCGTTGATGACGTAGTGGTTGCCGTCCTTCACCGCCGTGGTGTTCAGCGCGGCGGGGTCGGAGCCGGCGCCCGGCGGCGGCTCGGTCATGCAGAAGCAGGAGCGGATCTCCCCGGCGGTCAGCGGCCGCAGCCAGCGGTCCTTCTGCTCGGTGCTGGCGACTGCCTCCAGCAGATGCATGTTGCCCTCGTCGGGGGCGGAGATGTTCATCGCCAGCGGGCCGAGCAGCGAATACCCCGCCTCCTCGAACACGATCGCCTTGCCGACATGGGTGAGGCCGAGCCCGCCGAACTCGGCCGAGACGTGCGGCGTCAGCAGCCCCTCGCGCGCCGCGAGCGCGTTGAGCTCGCGGCGGAACGCATCGGTCGGGCCGTGCCGCGTCTGCCGCTTGTCCCCCTCGAGCGGCACGATCGACTCGCGGATGAATGCGCGGGTTTTGTCCTTGAGGGCCTGCAGCTCGGGGGGGAGGGAAAAATCCATGCGGGAAAAATCTTTCAGAAGGCGCGGCCGCGCGTGATGTCGTGGGTGAATTCCAGCAGCCCGTTGGCCATCGCGGTGAGGTGCGCGTAGCGCGAATCGGTGGTCTGGCCGGTCACGTGGCGGTGGCCGAGCTGGAGGAAGATCACGCAGGTCTTGAACATGCCGAGCGCGCGGTGGAACAGGAAGTCGGACAGGTCGCGCCCGGTCAGCGCCGCGTAGCGCTCCACCGCCTGCTTGCGGGTGACGAAGCCGGGCTCGGCGGTCGGCATCTGGCCCATCTCGTGCAGCGCGGGCGGGTCGTCGGGCTCGGTCCAGTAGCTGATCGTGGTGGCGAGGTCGAACAGCGGGTCGCCGCGCGTGCCCTGGTCCCAGTCCACCACGCCCACCGCCGACAGGTCGGACGGGGCCAGGATCATGTTGTCGAGCTTGAAGTCGTTGTGCAGCAGGGAGGGCGCGCCGTCCGGCACCGCGTGGGCGTCCAGCCAGTCGCCGATCTCCCCGATCAGCGGCGCGGAGACCGCGTCCTGCACCGCCACGCCGCGCTTGCGCCAGCCGGCGATGGCGCGCCCGAGGAACCCCGCCGGCCGGCCAAGGTCGTCGAGCCCGATCGAGGCGGGATCGACCGCGTGGATCGCCGCCAGCGTCTCCAGCACCACCTCGGAGAGCCGCGCGCCGGCTTCCGGGCGGCCGGCCAGCTCCGGTGGCAGCCGGTCCCGCACCGTGAGGCCGGCGCGATACTCGATGATCTGGAACGGCACGCCGACCACCGATCGGTCCTCGCACAGCAGCAGGCTGCGCGGCACGAAGCGCAGCGCGTCGGCCAGCCGGCTCAGGATGCGGTGCTCGCGGGCCATGTCGTGCGCGCCGGCCGGCAATTCGCCGGACGGCGGGCGGCGCAGCACGGCAGGCTTGCCGTCGACGTGGATCAGATAGTTCAGGTTGGCGAGGCCGCCCCGGAACTGCCCCGGCGGCGGCGCATCGTCGAGCATGAGGCCGTTCGCGGCCAAATGGACGCGGACGGCCATCCAATCCAGCGGCGCGCTCTCGGCAGGCGAGAGCACGCCGGCGACGGGCTTGTCCTGCAACGTTCCTCCACGGGCATGGCGGCGATGACGGCCAGGGAGGGTGTGAGGCTTGCCCCCCGCCGTCAAGGTCGCCGCCGACCGGCGTGAGGCCGCCTGCGCTAGCGGTCGAACGGGTTCTTCGACTGGGTATTGCCGAACATCTGCCGCCAGGCCGCCTCGCGCATGATGCGGCGGGAAGTCCAACGCCTCGGGGCGGCTCGCTCCGGTTGCACTCGCCGCCGGCGCCTGTCGCTTGGCCGGCGGGTCCGCCGCCGGCTGGACGATCACTGACGCCGCTGCCTTCTTCTTCGCCATTTGCCCACCCTAGCATCTTCTGAGAGCGTCTTTTGGCGCATCCTAGCAGTCCGCCGGGTGGCGTTGCCAGCACCACGTTACAAAGGATTAAGTCGCGCCGGCTGGAAGGCGGCACGACATCATCAAGGGACGGCAAAGCGGTCGCGTGCCGGGAAAGGGATTGCCAGGATGGGATGCCGGCAGCCGACCGAGACGGAACCGCGGATCGTGGCCGCGAGATAGCAATTTCAGACGCCGACCGCGCTGGTTTTTCTGCGAGACTCGCGCGAAGTCTGGTATCGTATTTTCAATCGGTCGCGGGCCTGTCAGGCAAAATAAGCACGGCAGATGACTGCGAAGGTGGCGCGGGGGAAGCGGGCAAGGACGCAACACAGCGACAGGCGCCACGTTGAGGCGCCAGGAGGTCGCGTGCGGTCCGGGACTTGCTACACCGACACTTGCTACACCGACAGGGCGATTCTGATCAGTTGTCGGTGGTAAAGAAAGGATAGCTCATGGCTGTTGTTTTCCGGCCAAGGTGCGACTCGAGGACCGGCAAGTTGTATCTGGCACGGGCACAAAAGATTTACCGCTGCAGGGGTGGGGAGCCGGTGACATGCCTCACTGCATAGCGTTGCAGTCACGGTACGTTGTCGCGAAACTTCCGGACGGAGTGCTCGATGCACATGTTCGATGACGTCTTTACCGCATACTCCCGCACCTACGAATCTCGGCGGGAGACGGAAATGTCCCTGTCGGACTACCTGGAAGGGTGCCGCGACGACCCGATGATGTTCGCCAGCGCGCCGGAGCGGCTGCTCGCGGCGATCGGCGAGCCGGAACTGGTCGACACGTCGAAGGATGCGCGGCTCGGCCGCATCTTCATGAACCGCACCATGCGGATCTATCCCGCCTTCCCCGAGTTCTACGGCATGGAGGAGACGATCGAGCGGATCGTCGGCTTCTTCCGCCACGCCGCGCAGGGTCTCGAGGAGCGCAAGCAGATCCTCTATCTGCTCGGCCCGGTCGGCGGCGGCAAGTCCTCGCTCGCCGAGCGGCTGAAGGCGCTGATGGAGACCCACCCGATCTACGTGCTGAAGGCCGGCAACCAGGTCAGCCCGGTGTTCGAGAGCCCGCTCGGCCTGTTCGATCCCGAGCAGATGGGCGGCTTCCTGGAGGACCGCTACGGCATTCCCCGGCGGCGCCTGACGCGCTTCATGAGCCCGTGGTGCGTCAAGCGGCTCGACGAGTTCGGCGGCGACATCTCGAAGTTCCAGGTGATCCGCATCACGCCGTCCCGCCTGCGCCAGATCGCGATCGCCAAGACCGAGCCGGGCGACGAGAACAACCAGGACATCTCCTCGCTGGTCGGCAAGGTCGACATCCGCAAGCTCGAGCTGCACGCGCAGAACGACCCCGACGCCTACAGCTATTCGGGCGGCCTCAACCGCGCCAACCAGGGCATCCTCGAATTCGTCGAGATGTTCAAGGCGCCGATCAAGATGCTGCACCCGCTGCTGACCGCGACGCAGGAGGGCAACTACATCGGCACCGAGAACATCGGCGCGATCCCGTTCTCCGGCATCATCATGGCCCACTCCAACGAGGCCGAGTGGCAGACCTTCAAGAACAACCGCAACAACGAAGCCTTCATCGACCGCATCTACGTCATCAAGGTGCCGTACTGCCTGCGGGTGACGGAGGAGCAGAAGATCTACGAGAAGCTGGTGCACAGCTCCGAGCTGTCCGGCGCGCCCTGCGCCCCGGCAACCCTGGAGATGCTGGCGCGCTTCTCGGTGCTGTCGCGGCTGCGCAAGCACGAGAACTCGACGGTCTACACCAAGATGCGGGTGTATGACGGCGAGAGCCTGAAGGAGACCGACCCGCGCGCCCGCAGCATCCAGGAATACCGGGACAGCGCGGGCGCCGACGAGGGGATGGACGGGATCTCCACCCGCTTCGCCTTCAAGGTGCTCGCCGCGACCTTCAACCACGACACCACCGAGGTGGCGGCCGACCCGGTGCATCTGATGTATGCGCTGGAACAGGCGATCCGCCGCGAGCAGCTGCCGGAGGACACCGAGAAGCGTTACCTGGAGTTCATCAAGGGCGAGCTCGCGCCGCGCTATGCCGAGTTCATCGGCAACGAGATCCAGAAGGCCTATCTCGAATCCTATCACGACTACGGGCAGAACCTGTTCGATCGCTACGTGGCCTACGCGGATGCCTGGGTCGAGGACCAGGACTTCAAGGATCCCGATACCGGACAGCTGCTCAGCCGCGAGATGCTCAACCAGGAGCTGACCAAGATCGAGAAGCCCGCCGGCATCGCCAACCCGAAGGATTTCCGCAACGAGGTGGTGAAGTTCAGCCTTCGCGCGCGGGCCAACAACAACGGCCGCAATCCGTCCTGGACCAGCTACGAGAAGATCCGCGACGTGATCGAGCGGCGGATGTTCAGCCAGGTGGAGGAGCTTCTGCCGGTGATCAGCTTCGGCTCGAAGAAGGACAGCGACACCGAGAAGAAGCACGCGGAGTTTGTCGAACGGATGGCGTCCCGCGAGCTACACGGAACGTCAGGTCCGCCGGCTGGTGGAGTGGTACATGCGGGTGAAGCAGGCCGGGTGACGCCCGGCCGACACAACGGCAAGGCAGCGTTTAGATGCACATCGTAGACCGCCGCCTCAATCCTGGCGGCAAGAGCCTCGCCAACCGGCAGCGTTTCATGCGGCGCGCCAAGGCGCTGATCCGCAAGGCCGTGCACGAAAGCTCGGGCAGCCGCAGCATCAAGGACGCGGATCAGGGCGGCGAGATCTCGCTGCCGGCGCAGAGCGTGCACGAACCCTCGTTCCATCGCTCGGGCAAGGGCGGCTTCCGCGAGCACCTGCTGCCCGGCAACAAGGAGTACATCGAAGGCGACACCATCCCGCGCCCGCAGGGCGGCGCCGGCGGATCGGGCTCGGAGGGCAGCCCGGACGGCGAGGGCGAGGACGATTTCCGCTTCGCCCTGTCGCAGGACGAGTACGTCGATCTGTTCCTCGAGGATCTCGAACTGCCCGACCTCGCCAAGCGGCGCGTGGTCGATGCGGAGGCGCTCGATTGGCATCGCGCCGGCTACTCGGTCGCGGGGTCGCCGGCCAACCTCGCCATCATGCGCACGGTGCGCAACAGCCTGTCGCGGCGCATCGCCATGCGCCGGCCGAAGGCGGACGAGATCATCCGGCTGCGCGAGGAGATCCACGCCCTCGAGGACAGCGGCAGCGACCCCGCGCGGCTGAACGTGCTGCGCGAGGAGCTGGAGCTGCTGCTGCGCCGGACCACGACGATCCCGTATATCGACCCGATCGACGTGCGCTATCGCCGCTTCGATTCCACGCCGCGGCCGATCGCCAAGGCGGTGATGTTCTGCCTGATGGACGTCTCCGGCTCGATGACCGAGCACATGAAGGATCTGGCGAAGCGCTTCTACGTGCTGCTCTACATCTTCCTCAAGCGCCGCTACAAGCATGTCGACGTCGTGTTCATCCGCCACACGCACCAGGCGCAGGAGGTCGACGAGGACACCTTCTTCCACAGCCCGGAGACCGGCGGCACGGTGGTGTCCACCGCACTCGACGAGATGATCCGCGTGGTGGGCGAACGCTACCGGCCGGAGGACTGGAACATCTACGCCGCCCAGGCCTCCGACGGCGACAACACGTCGAGCGACAACGACAAGACCGCAGCACTGCTGACTGCCCATATCCTGCCGGTCTGCCAGTACTTCGCGTATCTGGAAGTCGGTCGCGAGGGCGAGAACTTCCCGCCCGGCTTCATCCGGCGCGAGAGCGACCTCTGGCAGACCTACCAGGCGATCTGCCGCACCGGCGCGCCGATGGCGATGCGCAAGGTCAACCACCGCCGCGACATCTACCCGGTCTTCCGCGAGCTGTTCGCCAAGAAGTCCGAGAAGGCGGGAGCCGAGCGCATGAGCGTCACCACCCGATCCGACCGGCTGCTCTACGAGGGTGCCGACTGGGAGTTCGGCACCATCCAGCGCACCTACGAGGCGGTCGAGCGCATCGCGCTGGAGGAGCTCGGGCTGAACGTCTACCCGAACCAGGTCGAGATCGTCAGCTCCGAGCAGATGCTCGACGCCTACTCCTCGATCGGGATGCCGCTGTTCTACAAGCACTGGTCGTTCGGCAAGCATTTCGCGCGCAACGAGGCCTATTACCGCGCGGGAATGCAGGGCCTCGCCTACGAGATCGTCATCAACTCCAATCCATGCATCAGCTACAACATGGAGGAGAACACGGCCACGATGCAGACGCTGGTGATCGCGCACGCGGCGTTCGGCCACAACCACTTCTTCAAGAACAACTACCTGTTCCGCCAGTGGACCGACGCCGACGGCATCCTCGACTATCTCGAATTCGCCAAGGGCTTTATCGCGACCTGCGAGGAACGCTACGGCGAGGCGGAGGTCGAGCGGGTGCTCGACGCCGCGCACGCGCTGATGAACCAGGCGGTGCACCGCTATCCGCAGAAGCGCCCCGCCGATCTGCGATCCGAGGAGCGCCGGGCGCGCGAGCGGCGCGAGCACGAGCAGGCGATCTACAACGATCTCTGGCGCACCCTGCCGGCCAAGGAAGCCGCCAAGGAGGACACCTCGCGCGAGGAGCGGCGCCGCGCCCTGCTGCAGCTGCCGCAGGAGAACATCCTCTATTTCCTGGAAAAGACCGCGCCGCGCCTGCAGCCGTGGCAGCGCGAGATCCTGCGCATCGTCCGCCAGGTGGCGCAGTATTTCTATCCGCAGGGCCAGACCAAGCTGATGAACGAGGGCTGCGCCACCTACGTGCACTACCGGATCATGAACCGGCTGTACGAGCAGGGCTCGATCAACGAGGGCGCGCTGATGGAGTTCCTGCACTCGCACACCAACGTCGTGTTCCAGCCGGAATTCGACGATCGGCGCTACGGCGGGATCAACCCCTACGCGCTCGGCTTCGCCATGATGGAGGACATCGCCCGCATCGTCACCGAGCCGACGGCGGAGGATCGCGAGTGGTTCCCCGACATCGCCGGCACCGGCGACGCGATGGCGGTGCTGCGCGACGTCTGGGCCAACTACCGCGACGAGAGCTTCATCCTGCAGTTCCTCAGCCCGCGGCTGATCCGGCACTTCAAGCTGTTCGGCGTGGCGGACGACGCCAACGAACCCGACCTGCGGGTCGACGCGATCCACGACGAGCGCGGCTACAAGCGCATCCGCCAAGCCCTCGCGCGCCACTACGACATCGCCTGGCAGTCGCCCGACATCCAGGTGGTGGACGTCAATCTCGCCGGCGACCGGCGCCTGATCCTGCACCACCGCGCGCTCAACCGCGTGCTGCTCGACGAGAAGGACGCGCGCCATGTCCTCCAGCACCTCGCCGATCTCTGGGGCTACGACGTGCTGATGAAGGAGGTCGACCCCGACACCGGCTCGGTGATGAAGGAGCACGCTGCCTCGCCGCGCCCCGGGATCGTCATGCCGGACGGCGACTGACCGTCATCCGGCGATCTTGCGCGCGGCCGGCACCGCTTCGGTGCCGATCACGCCGGCCGCCGCCAGACGCGCCTGCTCCGCCGGCGTGAGGCCGAGCAATCCGCCCAGCACCTCGGCGTTGAACTGGCCGAGCGTCGGCGCGGGGAAGCGGACCGGATAGGGTCCTCCCCCTCGCGGAACGCCAGCGACGACTGCGGATGCGGCCCGATGAAGGCGCGATCGACAGTCTGCCAGAAGTCCCGCGCGACCAGATGCGGATCCTCGTAGAGCTCCAGCGGCGCCCGCACCGCCCCGGCCGCGACGCCGTGGCGCTGCAAGGTCCGCATCGCCTCGTCGGCGCTTCGTCGCGTTGTCCAGTCCTGGATCGCCTGCTCGATCGCATCCTCCCGCCCGCGCCGATCGTCGGCGGTGCGCAGCTTGGCAAGCTCCTCGCGCCCGATCGCCCGACAGCAGGCCTGCCACATCGCGTCGTCGGCGACGGCGACGAACACCCAGGCATCCTCGCCCGCGCAGCGGAAACAGCCATGCGGCACGAAATCCGGGTGCCGGTTGCCGCGCCTTGGCGAGACCCGGCCGGTCGCGGACTGCTCCATCATCCACGGCGCGGTGAACGGCATCATGCACTCGATCTGCGACAGATCGACGTGCTGGCCGATGCCGCTCTGCTGGCGATGCAGCAACCCGACCAGCAGCGCCGAGGCGGCGTGCAGCCCGCCCACGGCGTCGCCGAACGCGATATGGCCCATCGTCGGCGGATCGCCCTCGCGCCCCGCGAGATGCGGCAGCCCCGATCCGTGCTCCAAGGTCGAGCCATAGGCGCGACACTCGCGCCACTTGCCGGTCGCGCCGTAGGCCGACATCGACACCATCACCAGCGAGGGATTGACCTCGCGCAGCCTCGGCCAATCGAGGCCGAGCTTGGGCAGCACGCCGCTGGAATAATTTTCCAATACCGCGTCGGCGCCGCGCACCAGTTCCTTGACCAGCCGCACGCCCTCGGCGGAGGTGAGGTCGAGCGTGATGCCGCGCTTGCCGCGGTTCATCACCGCGAAGCGCCCCGCCTTCTCGTAGAGCCGCTGCTCGAACACCGCCGGCCGGTTGTCGACGCCACGCCACCAATCCGGGTACTGACAGGCCTCCACCTTCACGATGTCGGCGCCGAGATCGGCCATGTGCCGTGACGCCAGCGGGCCGGCCCAGCCCATCGAGAGATCGACGACGCGGATACCGTCCAGCGGGCGCCCCGGCCGCAGCCGGCCTGGCGGCTTCGCCGCCGCTATCGCGCGCGGCTCCACGCCGGAGCCGCCGAGGCGCGGCACCGTGCCGCCTTGTCGCGGCGGTGTCGCCGCCATGTGCAGCGGCAGCGCCGGCGCCTCCACCGCGCGCGCGCCGAAGCGCACCGGCACGATGGCATCGCGCTCGCGGAACTCCGGCGAGGCCAGCACGCCGGCCATGCGCGGCACGATGACGATCGGCAGCCGCAGTTCCAGCGCCTCGCGCGAACCATTCCTTCGCGCTGCGCTCGCGCAGCTTCGGGATGAAGCGCGCCTCGAAGGCGTCGGCGTGCGGGAACCGGTCGATCCCCATCGTGAACTCGGGACGCGCGAGGTCGTCGAGCCCGAGCATCCGGCAGAAGCCCATCCACTGCGCCGGTGTCACCAGCGTGACGCCGATCCAGTCGTCCTTGGTCGGGAAGATGCCGACCGGATAGGTCGGCGGAAACCGGTTTATTCCTTCGCGCGCATAGCCGGCGCCGCGGAACCAGGCATCCGCCGTCTGCAGATCCATCAGCGCGAGGCAGGCCTCGTGCACGCTGACATCCATCCGCCGCCCCGTGTCGCCACGAGCGCGGGCGTTCAGCGCCGTCATCACCGCGATGAAGCCGGACAAGCCGCCGATGATCGCCGCCTGATAGTCCGGCGCCACCACCGGCCCCTCCGCCGGCCCGACCAGCTGCACCATGCCGGCCAGCGCGCGGCACACCGCGTCGGCGCAGGCGTAATCCGCGTACGGCCCGGTGCGGCCGAACCAGCTCACATCCGCGACGATCAGCGCCGGATCGGCGTGGCGCAGTGCGTCGAGATCGAGCCCCAGCGCCGCGCGCTCATCCGCCGGCAGCGAACAGATGACCACGTCCGCCCCCGCCAGGCTGTCGCGCAGGCTCGCGGTCTCGAGCAGCACGCTGGACTTGCCGAAATTGAGATAGCCGAACCACGCGCTCTCGGCTTCGTCCGCGCCTGTCTGGATCAGCGGCGCGCTGCGGCGGGTCGGATCGCCCTGCGGCGGTTCCAGCTTGATGATTTCGGCGCCGAAATCCGCCAGCAGCCGCGCGGCATAGGCGGCGGCCGGCAAGGTTCCGATCTCCACGACCCGCAGCGACGACAGCGGCAATGCTTCTCTCCCCCTCGGCTTGCGACCAACCATGTCCTTGGCTAGCGTGCCTCGCAAGAGGCCCCTCACCTCCCACACACGGCAGAGTTGCGCGCGGAGCAGCATCGCGCAGCAGGAGCAGCGCGATGAACTGGCAACCCGAGCTCGACGAACTCCGCCGCCGCGAGGATTTCGCGCGCGCAGATGGGCGGGGCGGAGCGCGTCAAGCGCCAGCACGACGGCGGCAGGCTCACGGTGCGCGAGCGCATCGACGCGCTGCTCGACCGCGACAGCTTCCACGAGGTCGGCGCCATCGCCGGCCGCGCCACCTACGACGCGCGGAACGAGCTTTCCGATCTCGTCCCCTCCAACTGCGTGTTCGGCCGCGGCACGGTCGACGGCCGCCCGGTGGTCGTGGTGGGCGACGATTTCACCGTGCGCGGCGGCTCGGCCGACGCCTCGATCCGCGAGAAGCCGCAGATGGCCGAGGAGATGGCCGCCGCCTTCCGCCTGCCGATCATCCGCGTCATCGAGGGCTCCGGCGGCGGCGGCTCGGTCAAGACGATCGAGACCAAGGGCCGCTCCAACCTGCCCGGCGAGGTCGGCTACCGGCGCCTACTACCAGATCACCACGGACAATCTGGCAGTCGTGCCGGTCGTCGCCCTCGGCCTGGGCTCGGTCGCCGGCCTCGGCTCGGCGCGCCTCGCCGCCAGCCACTACTCGGTGATGACCACGATCCTCCGCCATGTTCGTCGCCGGGCCGCCGGTGGTGGCGCGCATCGGCCAGGATCTCGACCAAGCAGGAACTCGGCGGCGCCGACATCCAGACCCGCGCCGGCGGCGTCGACGACGCGGTGGACACCGAAGAAGAGGCGTTCGAGCGCGCCCGCCGTTTTCTTTCCTACCTGCCCTCCTCGGTCCATGACGTGCCGCCGATCGAGCCCTCCAACGACGATCCCGACCGGCGCGACGAGAGCCTGATGAGCGTCATCCCGCGCGACCGGCGCAAGGTCTACCGGATGCGCCCGATCATCGAGACCTTGGTGGATCGCGGCAGCTTCTTCGAGATGGGCAAGAATTTCGGCCGCTCCGTCATCACCGGCCTCGCCCGGCTGGACGGCCGCCCCGTCGCGGTGATGGCGAGCGACCCCTACCACTACGCCGGCGCCTGGACCGCCGACGCCTGCCAGAAGGTCGTGCGCTTCTGCGACCTCGCCGAGACGTTCCATCTGCCGGTGTTCTACCTGCTCGACTGCCCCGGCTTCCTGGTCGGGCTGGAGGCGGAGAAGAGCGCGGTCATCCGCCACGGCGTGCGCGCGATGGCGGCGATGAACCAGTGCAAGGTGCCGTGGTGCACGATCATCGTGCGCAACGTGCTTCGGCGTCGCCGGCGCCGTCCACAAGCCCGCCGGGCGCTTCACCATGCGCTATGCGTGGCTGTCGGCGTTCTGGGGCTCGCTGCCGCTGGAAGGCGGCATCGAAGCCGCCTACCGCGCCGACATCGACGCCGCCGACGATCCGGTGGCGAAGCTGCGCGAGATCGAGGACCGGCTGAACAAGCTGCGCTCGCCGTTCCGGCTGGCCGAGACGTTCGGGGTGGAGGAGATCATCGACCCGCGCGACACCCGCAAGCTGCTCTGCGAGTTCGCCCGGTTGTCCGATCCGCTGCGGACGCCGGGGATGGCGCGGTTTGGGATGCGGCCGTAAGCCTGGGCCGGACCTGGCTGACGCTGTCGCCTTGCACTCGGGGTATCATATATGATACGCTCGTCGTCCTAGACCGGACCACGCGTGTCATTGCGAGGAGCGCAGCGACGAAGCAATCCAGGCGGCTGCCCGCGTGTAGGCACGATGGATCGCCACGCCGCTGCGCGGCTCGCGATGATGGAGGCGATCAGACTGTAGGCGCCGGATGGCTGGCTGACAGTCCGAGCGAGATTCAGGTTGTCTTCTACCGCACCGCGACGGGCAGATAACCGGTTCGGGAGTGGTTGCGCAGCCTGTCGGTCGCGGACCGGCGCCATCGGAATTGATCTCGCCACGGTTCAGATCGGCTGGCCCGTCGGTATGCCGCTCTGCCGTCCGCTCGGGGAGGGACTTTGGGAGGTACGCAGCAATCTCACGAGCCGACGGATCGCGCGGGTCCTGTTTTTCGTCCATGAGGATCGCATCGGGGTGGTGCATGGCTTCATCAAGAAGACCCAGAAAACACCGGCAGAGGATTTGGCGTTGCGCGAGACGCATGAGGGAGATGAAGGCGTGAGCAAGCACGGGAATCCCCATTGGGGATCGACCCTCGATGATTTCCTGCGAGACGAAGGGATCGGCGAGGCAGCGCGAGCCGAGGCCGCGACGCGCGTGGTCGCTTGGCAACTGGGGCAGGAGATCCAGCGGCAAGGCCTGACGAAAGCCCGACTAGCGGAGTTGATGCACACCAGCCGGGCGCAAGTCGATCGCATCCTCAAGGGCCAGGGCAACGTGACGGTCGAGACTTTGCAGCGGGCCGCATCGCTCGTTGGGCGTGAGTTGCGACTTGAGCTGGTTTAAAGTGTCCCATCCAGGCTCGATCCAACTCCGAGGCGGGCAACCTCAAAGCCCTGATCGACAAGCTTCGTTCGCAGTTCCGCCTAGCCGAGACCTTGGGCGTGGAAGGAATCATCGACCCGCGCGACACTTGCAAGTTGCTCTGCGAGTTTGCGCGGTTGTCCGATCCGCTGCGGACGCCGGGGATGGCGCGGTTTGGGACGCGACCGTAGGGCGCGCGGGAATGTCCCAGTGCGCATTCCGGCATTCGCCGGGGGATGGTGGTGAAAGGTGCTTTACGATAGGCGGCACATATGAGGTGAGGTCATTCTTCCTCAACGTAGGTAATTCGACTTAATCCTGAAAACTGCATGGCAATTCTTCCGTTTGAGTGCCGGGTTACGCTGTTGAATAGGACATATTCTGTGTTGAAGAATCTTTATCACGTGATTGTCTATAAGAGTGTCTATCTTTTTCAACCATGTCCTCACACCGGCAATGGAATAGTCTTTTTTCTCGTCAGCTATCAGCTTACTAAATGGCCCAACATGCAGAAACCCGCTACTTAGATGATAAAGCTCTAATAGCTCTCCCCTTGTAAGATGCGGAACGCCCTCTAAAGTCTCTATCTTGTTCTTCCCATGCTGTCCCTTATTTATGATCATTTTTATCGGGACTGGATAAAACTCTGCATTTATTCTCAACATATATTTAATAATAATATCTGCCTGATATGTATCTTGAAGCTTTTTGCTTCTAACTTCGGCAATATCGCCGTGGGCAGATATACAGGCGAGGGCTATGAGCTCGCATACATTGCGGAATTGTAAGTAGCACATTTCGATCGAGAAAACTCGGTGCATTGGAAATTTATTCTCCAAAACCCCTCGGACCAGATCGCATCTCCGCGAAATTTCGCTCAGTAGCTCTCCATAGAGAATGGTAACTTCGGCATTATTTGGGTCCGTTGTAACTACAAACTTTTCGCCAATCCAACCGGGAAACATTTTCCGGAGATGGAGAAACTCAATTCAATGGGGACTCTCGATCACTCATCCGCCCAACCTCGAAATCGTCGCCACGGCCACGTTGTGGCTTTTCGCCCGTGGACGTGTAAAGAGCCTATTCTCCGACGTAGCCAGACGCGGCTAGTGGCCCCAGCCGGCCAGATAGACCATCGCCTCGTCGTCATCCCAGTCGAGTTGCTGATTGAACGTGGCGAGCGGCATGAGCTTGTTCTGGCCCCGCCATGAATTGTGATAGCTCAGGGTGTCGGTGGCGGTGTCCGCGCCGATGAGCACGATCCAGTGCCCCCACTCCGCGATGGTCGTTCCGATCACGGGAAGCACCAGGGAATGCGACAGCGCGCAGGCCATCGGGCCGCGCTCCGACAACCGGGTCCTGATCTCGGCCGAGGTAAACGCATGGTGCGCGGCCGGACCGGAAGCCGGGGACCATTTCAGCGTCCCGCCATGCGTCGGTAGCCCGGCGTGCTCCGTGACGCTCGAGCCTTCGAGCACGCCGCGCGGGTTCTGCTGCACGTCGAGCAGCGTCTCGATCTGCCAGAACTTGGCGATCATCAGAGCCGCTGCGTCGCCACACAGGTTCACGTGCTGCTGTTGCACGAACGGCACGCGGAGTTGCAGCGCGGTCGCCGAAGCCGGCAGACCGGCGCTGTCCGTATTGTAGGACATGCCGATGATCCACTTGATGGCATCCGGCACGTACATAATGGCCCTCCATTCCGCTGTCCGATTGTCTTGTCGCGCAACCGGCACGCGGACGCAATAAGAGGGGCGACGGAGAGGTGGCGGACCCTCCCGTCGGCGGGAGGTTGTGCACCTCCCGCCTCACGCTTGCTAACGCGCGGGCTTGTACAGTCTTCGCCACGGCCTCGGCCCGCTTCATCGCCGCAACACCCTTCGGCGCCGGTCATCAGCGCCGTCGTCTTGCTGGACTTGATCGCGCCGCCTGCGCCGATGGCGATGGCGATCGCCGCCATGGCCTCGTTGTTCGGCACGTCGGCGATGAGGATCAGGTCGTGGTCGCCGAAGGCGTACCAGCCTCCGACCATCTTCCCCCCGACCGCCTCGCACGCCTTGTGGCCGACGGCTTCGATGCGGTTCTGCGGGTTCTTCAACTGCGCGGCCCAGGACTCCGCGGTGTAGGCGGCCTGGTACATGAACAGCGGCATGTGCGACCTCCCTTGGTGGCCGGGATTTCCCGGCGGGCGACCTTGACGGCCGCTCCGGCGGGAACTCCACGCCCTTCCAGTCCGTCTCACAAGAAAAATGCTCTCGGCGGATCAGCCGAAACCGCCGCTTCGCCCTCACGGCTACCTCACCGTATCCGCCCCCGCCTTCGCCACCACGCCGTCCTGCGTCGACAAGCCGCCGCTCACGCCGATCGCGCCGATCATCTTGCCGCCCTGAACGAGCGGAATGCCGCCCTCGGAGCCGACGATGCCGGGCAGGCTCAGTGTCGCGGGCGAGCCGCCGTTGATCGCGTCGGCGAACGCCTTGGTCGGGCGACGATAGCCGGCGGCCGCGCGCGCCTTGTCCTGCGCGATGCGCACGGAGGCGTTCTGCGTGCCGTCCATCTTCTCGAAGAACACCAGGCCGCCGGACGGATCGACGATGGCGATCGCCCATCTTCCAGTGGTGCTTCTTCATCTCGGCCATTGCCGCGTCGGCGACCTGCTTGGCCTGGTCGAGCCCGATCGGCTCGCCGTATGGAATGTCGAACGGCATCGCCTCGGGCACCGGTGTGGCGGCGCCGGCGGCTGGGCGCGCGCCGGCGCGGCGCCGCGAGGCGATGAGCGATGCGGCGAGATCGCGATGCGGCCATGACGTCGCCACCCTTGATTGTTGCCGGGATGATGCGCTCGCCGCGGCGGACGTCGATACCCGGTTGTGTGCGCCCCATGATGCCTCGCAACCGCCTCGCGTCGATACCATGGGCCGTGCGATATCCACCGGTTCCGCGATCGCGACACAGGGGAGGCGCGACCTGATGAAGGATTTCGCGGGCAAGATCGCGGTCGTCACCGGCGGCGGCACCGGGATGGGGCGCGAGCTCGCCCGCCAGCTCGTCGCCGAGGGCTGCAACGTCGCCATGTGCGACGTCTCGGCGCAGGCGATGGCGGAGACCAAGCGGCTGTGCGAGGCGGAGCGGCTGCCGCAGGGCCTGCGCATCACCACGCATCGTCGCCGATGTCTCCGACGAGGCGCAGGTGCGGCGGTTCCAGAGCGAGGTCGCAGCGCAGCAGGACACCGACAGGATCCATCTGCTGTTCAACAACGCCGGCATCGGCGGCGGCGGCAGCATGATCACCGACGACCGCGCGGCGTGGGAAAAGACCTTCAACGTCTGCTGGGGCGGCGTCTACCACAACACGCGCGCCTTCCTGCCGATGCTGCAGAAGGCCGACGCGGCGCACATCGTCAACACCAGCAGCGTCAACGGCTTCTGGGCCTCGGTCGGGCCGCACGTGCCGCACACCGCCTACGCGGCGGCGAAATTCGCGGTGAAGGGCTTTACCGAGGCGCTGATCGCCGACCTCCGGGTGAACGCGCCGCACATCAAGTGCTCGGTCGTGATGCCGGGCCATATCGGCACCGCGATCGTCGCCAACTCGCGCCGGATCCAGAGCGGCAGCGAAGTCCGACGCGCTGAGTGCCGCCGAGATCGCGCAGGCGCGCGCGCGGCTCGCGGCGTCGGGCATGGACGTCGCGAGCTCTGTCGGACGAGGACATCCAGAGCGATGGCGGCCGAGCGGGCGCGCCGCTTCCGCGACGAAGCGCCGACGACCGCCGCGCAGGCCGCGACGATCATCCTCGACGGCGTGAAGGCCGATCGCTGGCGCATCCTGGTCGGCGAGGACGCCGAGCGGATCGACGAGCGGGTCCGCCAGTCGCCGGAACAGGCCTACGACGTCGACTTCTTCGAGCGCTTCGCAGCCGAGGTCGGCTGGCCGTCTCGGCCGCTGAGGCGGCTCCGCTACGACTTCACCGGATGCGCGCGCACGCCCGCCTCGTTGATGTCGGTGCCCCAGCCGGGGCGCGTCGGCAGCACCAGCTCGCCGTTCTCGAACTCGGGCGGATGCGTCACCAGCTCGTCGCGCCAGGGCACGCTGTCGATGTCGATCTCCATCACGCGGAAGTTCGGCACGGCGGCGCAGAAATGCGCGCCGATCATCGAGCAGAGATGGCCGTAATAGTTGTGCGGCGCGACGTTCACCTCGTAGGGCTCGGCCATCGCGGCGATCTTCAGCGATTCGAGAAAGCCGTTCCAGATCACATCGACGATCGCGACATCCATCGCGTAGGCGTCGAGGAACGGGCGGAAACCGCGCCGGTGGGTGAGCGATTCGCAGGAGGCGATCGAGCAGGTCGCGGCGCGGCGGATCACCGCGAGACTCGCCGCGTCCCAGGTGTCGATCTCCAGCCAGTCGAGGTCGAACGGCTCCACCGCTTTCGCGACCTTGAGATTCCCTTCGGTCTTGAAGTGATAATTGATGTCGAGATGCAGCCCCATCTCCGGCCCCGCGCCGTCACGGAACGCGCCGAGCGTGTTGCGCACCGCGTCCAGGATGCCGCGATTGATGTTCAGCGCGGGATGGCCCGGCGTGCGGCCGAAGCCCGGCGCGAACGAACCAGCCTCTCGCCGTCGCTCGGAAGAATATTGGTCTTGAGCGCCTTGAAGCCGCGCCGCTGCACCTCCTCGCCGACGCGCGCGAGATCGTCGTAGCTGCGCAGCTGCGGCACGCCGAGCAGCGCGTGGTTGCGCACGCGGTAGGTGCCGCAATGCGACCAGTACACAGGAATCCGGTCGCGCACCGCGCCGCCGAGCATGTCGTACACCGGAACGCCGAGCGCCTTGGCCTTGATGTCGAGCAGCGCGTTCTCGATCGCCGCGATGGCGCGCTGGTTGATCCCGCCCGGCGCCTGGATGGTCCTGTTGAGCAAGCTCGAGGTGATGCGCTGCACCCGGCGCGGATCCTCGCCGATCAGTCCCTCCGCCAGTCCGCGGATGATCGCGGTGAGCCCGCGGCTGCCGTCGGCCTCGGTGTATTCCGTCCAGCCGACCACGCCGTCGGCGGTGCTGACCTTGAGGAACGAAAAATTCCGCCAGCCGGCGTCGCAGTGCAGGTCTTCGATCTTTTCGATTTTCATGCGTGCTTCCCCTTCACCTTAGTCCCTTCCCCCGAAAGCGGGGGTGAGGGCTCGATCACTCCATCGTCGCCAGCACCTCGCCCTCGGTGACGGCCTGCTCCTCCTTGACGAGGATCGCCTTCACCACGCCGTCCTTCGGCGCCATCACCGGGATCTCCATCTTCATCGATTCCAGCAGGATCAGCGTGTCTCCCTCGGAGACGCGGTCGCCGGGCGCCGACTTCGATCTTCCACACCGTTCCGTTCAGTTCCGACAGCACCTTGGTTTCCGCCATTGCTCTCCCCTGCCGCGCCGGCGGCGCGGGTTGACACCATTTTCGCTGGCCCATAGGACCGTCTGCCGCCCCGGATGACAAGGGTTGGGGCGCGCAGCGGGAAGAGCGATGTTCCGGAAAGTCCTGATCGCCAATCGCGGCGCCGTCGCCGCGCGCGTCATCCGCGCGCTGGGAGAACTCGGCGTCGCCTCCGTCGCGGTGTTCTCCGAGGCCGATCGCGACCTCCCCTATCTCGCGCAGCGCGAGCGAGGCGCACCCCATCGGCCCGGCGCCGGCGCGGGAGAGCTATCTCGACCAGGAACGGCTGCTGGCGTTGGCGAAAAGCCGGTCGGTCGACGCCATCCATCCCGGCTACGGTTTTCTCTCGGAGAACGCCGATTTCGCGCGCCGCGTGACGGAGGCCGGGCTCACCTTCATCGGCCCCTCCGCCGCGCATATCGAGGCGATGGGCGAAAAGACCCGCGCCCGCCAACTCGTGCAGGAGCACGGGATGCCGGTCGCGCGCGGCTCCGGCATCCTCGGCGACGATCGCGGCCGCGACGGCGCGCGCCGCGGAAGCGATCGGCTATCCCGTGCTGGTAAAGCCGGCCGGCGGCGGCGGCGGCATCGGCATGATCGCCGCGACCGACGAGGCCAGCCTGCACAAGGCGGTCGAGCGCGCGCGCTCCCTCGCCGGCCGCAGCTTCGGCAGCGCCGACGTCTACCTGGAAAAGCTCATCGAGCGGCCGCGCCACATCGAGTTCCAGGTGCTCGGCGACCGCCACGGCGAGGTGCGCCATCTGTTCGAGCGCGACTGCTCGCTGCAGCGCCGCCACCAGAAGATCATCGAGGAAGCCACCGCGCCGAACATCCCGCGCGGCGAGATCGAGGCCGTCGCCGAGCGCGCCGTCGCGGTGCTGCGCGCAGCTCGGCTACGACAATATCGGCACCGTCGAGATGCTGCGCGGCGCGGATGGCAGCTTCGGCTTCCTCGAGATGAACACCCGCCTGCAGGTCGAGCACGCCGTCACCGAGATGCTGCTCGGCGTCGATCTCGTCGCCGCGCAAATCCGCGCCGCCGCGCGGCGAGCGCTTGCGCGACATCCTGCCCGCCGCGCTCGCGCCGCGCGGCCACGCCATCGAGGCGCGGGTCTACGCGGAAGACCCGAAAACTTCTACCCGTCGCCCGGCCCGCTCACCCGATTCCGCCCGCCCGCCGAGGCCGAGCGGCTGCGCGTCGAGACCGGCTATCGCCGAGGGCTGCACGGTGACGCCGTTCTACGATCCGATGCTGGCCAAGGTCATCGCGTTCGGCCCCGACCGGGCCGCCGCCATCGCGCGGCTGGCCGACGCGCTCGCCGCGTTCGAGATCAGCGGACTCAAGACCAATCTTCCGTTCCTGCTGCGGGCACTCGCCGACGAACGGTTCCGCGCCGGACAAGTCCATACCGGACTGGCGGCCGAGATCGTCAAGGCGGGCTGAACAGCACCTCGCCGGTCGAGAAGGTCCGTATCCCGTCTGGCGTCCGCAGCAGCAGATGCCCCTCGGGCGACAATCCGGCGAATTCTCCCTCGATGCGCTGGTCCGCGAACGCGACGGTCAGCGCCGTTCCGACCGGATGCGCCCGCGCGAGCCACGCCTCGCGGATCGCTGAAAACCCCTGCGCAGCAGCACCGAATGCCAGTGCGCGAGTCGGTCCAGCACATCGCGCGCGAAGGCTTCGGGCGGCGGCGGCGCGACGCCCTCGTCCGGCAGGCACGCCGTCACGCGGCCAGGCACCTCGGGCGCCACGGCCAAATTCGCGCCAATGCCGATGATGAGCCAGCGCAAGCCGCCCGCCTGATCGAGCGCCGTGTCGATCAGGATGCCCGCCAGCTTGCGCCCGCGCAGCAGCACGTCGTTGGGCCATTTGAGGGACAGCGCGGCGGGATCGGGCAACAGCGGCCGCGCGGCCTCGGCGACCGCGATCCCGACCAGCAGCGGCCAGCTTCCGGCGTCGCCGAGCGTGCCCGACGGCCGCAGCAGCACCGAGAGCGACAGATTGCCGATGGGAGACTGCCATCCCCGCCCCCGGCTGCCCCGGCCGCTGGTCTGCCGCAGCGCCAGCACCGCGAGCCCCGCCGGCTCCCCGGCGGCGGCGAGCGCGGCGCAATGATCCGATGTCGAACCGATCGCCTCATGCACCTGCAACCGCCATATGGGCGGGATGGCTGCCGAATGTCGGGTGTACCCGGTCACGCGCGTCTCGCTTTCTCTTGATCCAAGGCGCAGGAAGATATACGTTTCCTCAATAGTATATCCATCGAAGCCCTTCAATCGGAGCACTTCAATGCAGGTTGCCAAATGGGGCAACAGCCTCGCCGTCCGCCTTCCTGCCGCCGTGGTCCAGGCGCTCGAGCTCAAGGAAGGCGACGAGATCGAAATCCATGTCGCCGACGCCCGGCAACTCGGGTCGCGCGCAAGGCGGGCCGCGACGAATTGCTGAAGCGGCTTCGCGCCTTCCGCGGTCGCCTTCCCCCCGACTTCAAGTTCGACCGGGATGAGGCGAATGCCCGATAGCTTCTTCGACAGCAACGTCCTCGTCTATCTCGCCTCGGGTGACGCCGTGAAGGCAGACCGGGCGGAGGCGATTGTCGCCGGTGGCGGTGCGATCAGCGTGCAAGTCCTGAACGAGTTCGCCAATGTCGCCCGCCGCAAGATGCGGATGTCGTGGACGGACACCCATACGTTTCTATCCATGCTGCGCGGCTTGCTGACCGTCCATCCCGTCACGCTCGAGACGCACGAGACCGGACTGGCGCTGGCCGAGCGTTACAGCCTTGCCACCTACGACGCCATGATCGCCGCGTCGGCGCTTCACGCCGGCTGCGGCACGCTGTGGTCGGAGGACATGCAGCATGGGATGGCGTTCGACGGAGGGCTGCGCGTCGCCAATCCGTTTCGCGTGGATCGTGACCACGGTTCTTAGCGGGGGCAACTCCACCGAAAGCGGCGCGTCGAGACGGGATGGTGCCCAGGGGCGGAATCGAACCACCGACACTGCGATTTTCAGTCGCATGCTCTACCAACTGAGCTACCTGGGCAGCAGGCGCGTTGGAGCCGCAGGCCATAACCCAAGCCCGGCGCGCGATCAAGCCGGGCTCAGTCCGTCGCGCTCCGCCGGCTCCTCGTCGTCCGCCGCGCCGTCGCGGACAGGCAAGCGGTATTGCCCGGTGAACCAGCGGCCGAGATCGACCTCCGCGCAGCGCGCGCTGCAGAACGGCCGGAAACGCGTCTGGGCGGGCTTGCCGCAAACCGGGCATGGTTTGGCGTCCGTCATGTCAGATCCTCTCCAGCACCCACGCGCAGGCGGCAGCGTGGGGTCGCTGCGCAGGATCAGGGGACGGCCGGTCGCGTCGCGCAAGATCGGGCAGCGCCGACCGGATCGGCCTGCAGCGCCGCGACCACCGCGGGTGCCGCCCGCAGCGCCGGCGCGCGGTCGGGGCGGGACGCGTCCTCGCGCATGGCGTGGCGCAGCGCGGACAATCCCGCGGCGTGCGGGCCGGCGAGCAGTTCGTGCAGCGGCGGATGGACGCGCGGCCGCACGATCTCCGCGAGGCCGAGCGCGGTGAAGCCGAGGAAGCGCGGTCGCAGCGGATCGTCCTCCAGCGGCACTGGCCAGCTCGGGCCCAAGCGCCTGGCGTCGGCGCGACGAGAGGCCGGCGAGATCGACCAGGATCGCGCCGGACAGAGTTGCGCAGCCGGATCTGCCGGGCGAGCACCGGCAGGATCTCGCGATTGAAGCCGTGCTGCGACGCGGCCTTGTCCTTGCGCTCGGACGAGGCCCGGCCGGTGTCCACGTCGATCGCCACCAGGGCCGAGGTCGGCTGGATGTGCAGGCGCCCGCCGAGCGGCAGGGCGATCTCGGGCAGCGCCAGCGCCTCGATCGCCGTTTCCGTCGCATCGTCGGGCGGCTCGCGGGTCAAGCTGACGCGATCGCCGAGCAGGGCCGCAGGAGAGCCGCGAGCGCCGGATCGTCGGCCAGGATCACCGCCTCGGGATAGCGGGCCGCCATGATCTCGACCGCGCCGGGACCGCGCCGCAACAGCGCCGGCGGCCCACTGCCGGCGAGCTGGCGGTCGGCGTCGGGCAGCTTGGCGGTGAGGCGCGGACCCTTGCCGCCTTGCGCCGCGCGGGTCACGCGCACGCCGAGGACCGTGCCCTCGCTGGCGCCCTTGCCGCCTTCGCTGTCCGGCAGGAAGCCTTCGCCGCCCGGAAGCGCGACGAAGCAGCCCGCCATCGCCGGAACCCGGGCGCTGACCCGGCCGCGCTGCAGGTCGCCCACGCCCGTCCGGCGCGCCGGGCCGCCAGATCGCGTAGTCGAGCAGCTCGCTGCCGCCGCGCACCGCTGCGACCCGGACCTCGCCGGGCTCGAGAGGGCCAGGATGCGGATCGTCACGGCATCGGCCAGCCCAGGCCGCGCAGCAGCTGCGCCGTCTCGAACAGCGGCAGTCCGACGACGTTGGAGTAGCTGCCCGACAGGAAGCGGATGAAGGACGCGGCGCGGCCCTGGATCGCGTAGCCGCCGGCCTTGCCTTGCCACTCGCCGGACGTCGAGATAGGCTTGCTTCTGCGCCGCCGTGAGCCTCGGCGAAGCCCACGACGCTTTCCACCACGCGCTCCGATCGCCCGCCGTCGGGCGCTGCGAGCACCACCGCGGTGATCACGCGGTGCCGCCGGCCGGAAAGCAGATCCAGGCAGGCAGAGCCTGCTCCGGCGTGACCGCCTTCGGCAGGATCCGCCGGCCGGCCGCGACGACGGTGTCGGCGGCCAGGACGAAGCAGTCCCGCTCGGGGACCGACAGGCGCGCCTTGGCGCGCGCCAGCCGCTCGCGCGCAATGCCGGGGCAGCTCGGCGGGCAGCGGGCTCTCGTCGATCTCGGGGATGCAGCACCCGATCGGGGGCGACGCCGATCTGCGCCAGCAGGGCCAGCCGCCGCGGGCTGGCGGAGGCCAGGATCAGCCGCGGCCGGGTCACGTTCGGCGCGACGTGAAGCGGCTCGGCTACTTGAAGCGGAACGTGATCCGGCCCTTGCTCAGGTCGTACGGCGTCATCTCGACGTTGACCCGATCCCCGGCCAGCACGCGGATGCGGTTCTTGCGCATCTTGCCGCTGGTGTGCGC
The DNA here is from genome assembly GCA_963799825.1 of uncultured Alphaproteobacteria bacterium. Taxonomy (GTDB): domain Bacteria; phylum Pseudomonadota; class Alphaproteobacteria; order Acetobacterales; family Acetobacteraceae; genus JAFKFI01. The sequence continues at coordinate 116,798 of CAWCYL010000001.1, read as the reverse complement.
CAGGATGGTGTGTTCGTTGTCCAGCTTCACGCGGAACATGGCGTTGGGCAGAAGCTCCATCACCATGCCGCTGAATTCGATCATGTCTTCTTTCGACATCAGGCCTCGTTCTATTGAGTGATTGTCGCGCCGGAACATGATGCTCCGGGCAACCTGGGTCAAGCATGGCAAGTCAGGCGGTTGACCTAGTTGAGGCGGAGCGCGATGCTGCGGGCGTGGGCGTGCAGCCCCTCGGCCTCGGCCAGCGCCACGGCGGCGGGCCCGATCTCGGCCAGCGCGCCGGCATCCGCCGCGACCCAGGTGGTGCGCTTGAGGAAGTCGAACACCGACAGGCCGGAGGCGAAGCGCGCGGTGCGCCCGGTGGGCAGCACGTGGTTCGGCCCCGCCACGTAGTCGCCGACCGCCTCGGGGCAGAACCCGCCGAGGAACACCGCCCCGGCGTGGCGGACGCGGGCGAACAGGGTCTCGGGCTCGCGCACCATGATCTGCAGGTGCTCGGGCGCCAGCCGGTCCACCAGCCCGACCGCCTCGTCCCAGCTCCGCACCAGGATGACCGCGCCATGCGCCCGCCAGCTCGCCCCGGCGATCGCCGGCGCGCGGCAGGGTGGGGATCTCCGCCGCGACGGCCGCGGCGACGGCGCCCGCGAACGCCGGCGTCATCGGTGATCAGGATGGCCTGCGCCGCCTCGTCGTGCTCGGCCTGCGCGAGCAGGTCGACGGCGACGAGGCGCGGGTCGTTGTCCGCGATCGGCCAGCACCACGACCTCCGACGGGCCGGCGATCCCGTCGATCCCGACCCGGCCGAACACCTGCCGCTTGGCCTCGGCGACATAGGCGTTGCCCGGCCCGACGATCCGGTCCACCGGCCGCGATGCGTCGTCGGTCCCCCAGGCCAGCGCCGCGATCGCCTGCGCGCCGCCGACCCGGTAGATTTCCTCGACCCCGGCCCGCCGCGCGGCGGCCAGCACCAGCGGGTTGAGCACGCCGTCGGGGCTCGGGACGCACATCGCGATCCGCCGCACGCCGGCGACACGCGCCGGGCAGCGCGTTCATCAGCACCGAGGAAGGATAGGCCGCCTTGCCGCCCGGCACGTACATCCCGACCGCATCGAGCGCCGTCCAGCGCATCCCGAGCGTCAGGCCCGCCGCGTCGGTCATGCGCAGATCGGCGGGAAGCTGGGCCTGGTGGAACGCCTCGATGCGGCGCGCGGCGAGGTCGAGCGCGGCGCGCGAGTTCGGCCGGAATGCCCGCCACCGCCGCGTCGATCTCGTCCCCGGCGATCCGCAGCCGCTCCGGCGTCAGCGCCAGCCGGTCGAACCGGGCGGTGTACTCGCACAGCGCCGCGTCGCCGCGCGCCCGCACCTCGGCGATGATCGCCGCGACCGCCCGGTCGACCTGCTCCGTGGTCTCGCGCGCCTCGGCCAGCAGCGCCTCGAAGGCCGCGCGCGAAGCCGGGATCGGCGGTCGAGAGCCGCTCTCACGAGCAGCGGCGGCGCGGAAGCGGTCGATCCAGCCGCCGATCGCCTCGGGCCGGGTCTTGAGCGCCGTGCGGTTGACGATGAGCCGGCTGGTGATGCTGGCGATCACCTCGGTCTCCACCAGGCCGTTCGCCTTCAGGGTCGAGCCGGTCTGCACCAGGTCGACGATCAGCCGCGACAGCCCGAGCCCCGGCGCCAGCTCCATCGCGCCGTTGAGGCCCACCACGTCGGCATGGACGCCGCGCGCCGCGAAGTGCCGGCGGGCGATGGTCGGATACTTGGTCGCGACGCGCACGCGCGACCAGCGGGTCGGGTCGTCGGAGCCCGCCGTCTCGACGCGGCTCGGCGACCGAGATGCGGCAGACGCCGATGCCGAGGTCGAGCGGGGCGTAGATTTCCGGGTAGTCGAACTCCATCAGCACGTCGGCGCCGCAAATGCCGATCTGCGCCGCGCCGAACGCCACGAAGGTCGCGACGTCGAACGGCCGCACCCGCACCACGTCGAGCTCCGGGTCGTCGGTCGGGAAGCGCAGCCGGCGGCTGTCCTCGTCGGCGTAGTCGGCGGCGGGATGCACGCCCGGCGCGGTCCAGCAGCTCGCCGCACTCCGCCGAGGATGCGCCCCTTCGGCAGCGCCATGATGAGCGGGCCGGTCGCTTCCGGCTCCAGGGCGGCGGCCTTGTAGGGCGCGGTCATCGAGTCTCCTCCGGCCGATGCGGTCGCGGGGCTCTACACCCTCGCGGCGGCGGCCGGAAGCCTCAGCCCCTCAGACGTTCTATGTCCGCCCCGCAGGCCGCGAGCTTCTGCTCCAGCGCCTCGTAGCCGCGATCGAGATGGTAGACCCGGTTCACCACGGTCTCGCCCCGCGCCGCCAGGCCGGCCAGGACCAGCGAGACCGACGCGCGCAGATCGGTCGCCATCACCGGCGCGCCCGAGAGCGCCGGCACGCCGCGCACGATCGCCGAGGCGCCGTGGACGTTGATCCGCGCCCCCATGCGGTTCAGCTCGGGGACGTGCATGAAGCGGTTCTCGAAGATCGTCTCGGTCACCATCGCCGCCCCCTCGGCGACCGACATCAGGGCCATGAACTGCGCCTGCATGTCGGTCGGCAAGCCGGGATAGGGCTCGGTCATGAAATCCACGCCGTGCAGCCCATTGAGCCGCCGCGCGACCAGGCACCCGTCGGCCTCGACGATCTCCACCCCGGCCTCGGCCAGCACCCGCGCGACGGCGCCGAGATGCTCGAGCCGGGCGTTGCGCAGCCGCACCTCGCCGCCGGTGATCGCGGCGGCGCAGAGATAGGTGCCGGTCTCGATCCGGTCGGGGATGATGCTGTGCTCGGCGCCGTGCAGCCGCGCGACGCCCTCGACGGTCAGCCGGTCGGTGCCGATCCCCTCGATCCGCGCGCCCATGGCGCGCAGGCAGAGTGCGAGATCGCCGATCTCCGGCTCGCGCGCGGCGTTGGCGAGCACCGTCTCGCCGTCGGCGAGGCTGGCCGCCATCAGCAGGTTCTCGGTGGCGCCGACCGAGGCGAAGGGCAGCACGATGTTCGCGCCGCGCAGGCGTCCGCGCACGGCGGCATGGATGTAGCCGCCCTCCAGCCGGATTTCGGCGCCCATCTGCTCGAGGCCCTTGAGGTGCAGATCGACCGGCCGCGTGCCGATCGCGCAACCGCCGGGCAGCGAGACGCGCGCCTCGCCCATCGCGCGCCAGCAGAGGGCCGAGCACCAGGACGGAGGCGCGCATCTTGCGCACGATGTCGTAGGGCGCCTCGGTGCTGGCGATCGGCGCCGCCGAGCGAGAGCGCGCGGCCGTCGCTGGTCAGGTGGTCCACGGCGATGCCGTGCTGCGCCAGCAGCGACGACATCGTGTGGATGTCGTCGAGCAGCGGCACGTTGGACAGCACCAGCCGCTCCTCGGTGAGCAGCCCGGCGGCCATCAGGGGCAGGGCGGCGTTCTTGGCGCCGCCGATGGCGATCTCGCCCGAGAGCGGCTTGCCGCCGCGGATGCGGATGCGGTCCATGTCTTGTCCGTCCTCGAATGACTGCAGTTTCGGGAATGGCTACAGCCTCGGCAGCGCGACGCCGCGCTGGCGCATGTATTTGCCCGCCTTGTCGGCGTAGCTCACCTCGCAGGGGCCGGCGCCTTGCAGGAACAGGAACTGGCAGATCCCCTCGTGGGCGTGGATCTTCGCCGGCAGCGGCGTGGTGTTGCTGATCTCGATCGTCACCTGGCCCTCCCATTCCGGCTCGAGCGGCGTCACGTTCACGATGATGCCGCAGCGCGCGTAGGTGGACTTGCCGAGGCAGATCACCAGGATGTCGCGCGGGATGCGGAAATACTCGACGGTGTGCGCGAGCGCGAAGCTGTTGGGCGGGATGATGCAGACCGGGCGCGGTGCGGTCGACGAAGCTGCGTCGGCGCGAACTCCTTCGGGTCGATCACCGCGCTGTCGACATTGGTGAAAATCTTGAACTCGTCGGCGACGCGCGCGTCGTAGCCGTAGCTCGACAGGCCGTAGCTGATGACCCCCTCGCGCTTCTGCGTCTCGACGAACGGCTCGATCATGCCGTGCTCGGCGGCCATCCGGCGGATCCAGCTATCGGGCATGACGGACATGGGCAGGGCGACTCCGGCTCGGCGGCTGACGGGTGCGCCGGTCTAGCCCAGCGGCGCCGCGCGCGTAAGCAGAAGCTGAGCTGCGTAACCCGAACGCGCATGGCCCGAACTGGCAAGTCGCACAGGGAGGGCTATCCTCGCGCCATGCCCGCCGCCGCGCTCCAGGCCGCCGTGCCCCCTCGTCCGCCGCGCGACACGCGGATGGACATCTCGCGAGGCTGGCTGCAGGTCACGATCTTCATGAGCCACGCGACCGGCTCCTGGATCGGTGGATGGGCGATCCACGCCTCGTGGGGCCTGTCGGACAGCTCGGAGCTGTTCGTGTTCCTCTCGGGCTTCACCCTGGGCAGCGTGTTCGCCCGCAAATCCGCGCGCGACGGCTGGCCCGGCGCGGCGGCGGACATGATGGGCCGGACCTGGCGCCTCTACCGGACCCATCTCATCACCTTCGCCCTGTTCGGTGCGATGATGGCATTGGCGAGCCTACCGTTTCCCGGCGAAGCCGACCGCATGGGCTGGGGCTTCATGCTGCGCGACCCGCTCGCGGCGGTGCCCGCCGCGCTCACGACCCTGTACCAGCCGGAATACATGGGCATCCTGCCGATCTTCATCTGGTGCATGTTGGTGTTGCCGGCCTTCGCGGCGCTGGAGGCGCGGATCGGCGACCGGGCGCTGCTGGTGCCGGCGCTTCTCTACGCCGCTGCCTGGGCGTTCGGGCTCTCGCCGCCAAGCCTGGGGCCGGACACCGGGATCGGCTTCAACCTGTTCGCCTGGCAGCTCGTCTACATGCTCGGCGCCTGGCTGGGCCGCCGTTCGCTCCTGTATGGCCGCGCCCTGCCCGCCTCATCCGTCGTGACAGGGCTCGCGGTCCTGGTTCTGGTGACGGGTCTGTTCCTGCGGCTGAGCTGGTACGGGTTCCTGCCCTGGGCCGCGCCGATCGCGGAGACCGGCCTGATCGTCGGCAAGGAGTCGCTGGCGCTGCCGCGGCTGGTGCACGCGCTGGCGCTCGCCTGGGTGATCGCGGCCCTGGTGCCGCGCGACTCGCCCTGGATGCATGGCGTGCTGGGCGAGGCCATGTCCGCGATTGGCCGCTTCAGCTTGCAGGTGTTCTGCCTGGGTCTGTTCCTGTCCTGGGGCGCCTCGGCCGCCTTCCGGCTCTGGCCGGGGCATTGGTGGCTGGATCCGCTGCTGATAGTGGCCGGCGCCGTGCTGCTCGGCGCCTTCGCCCGCCGCCTCGACGGTCGCCGCGCCGGCCGCCCGATCGTGCTGCCCGCCTGACGGGTCAGACGGAGTTCTTGGACGCGGGCTTGCGGGCGCGTTCCTGCTCCTTCCGCTTGCGCAGATTGGCGCGCAGCGCCTCGGCCTCCCGCCTCAGCCGTTCCGCCTTCCGCGCTTCCGCGAACGCCGCCGTGTCCGGGCGCGGGCGCGCCTTTTGTTGGTCGGTCATGTTCCCAGGTCCATCCAATCGGCGCGACGGTCGCGCTTGCGCCGTCCTGCCGCCCGGTTGTATACCGCGCCGCCCGGCGCTGCTGTAGCTCAGTGGTAGAGCACCCCCTTGGTAAGGGGGAGGTCGAGAGTTCAATCCCCTCCAGCAGCATTCCCGCGCGCCGATTGGATCGGTTCGCCCAACCCGTATAGCCTTCCTCGCGCATCGGACCGGATTGCCGCGGCCGAGCTCGGGGGACTGCGATGTCGGGCGACGAGAGCACCTACGACTTCATCGTGACCGGCGCGGGATCGGCCGGTTGCGCCGTGGCCGGTCGGCTCAGCGAATCCGGAAAATACCGCGTGCTGCTGCTGGAGGCCGGGCCGCGCGACCGCAATCCGTGGATCCACATCCCGCTCGGCTACACCAGGATCTTCACCGATCCCCGGGTGAACTGGATGTTCGAGAGCGAGCCGGTCGAGCAGCTCAACAACCGCACGCTCTACCAGCCGCGCGGCAAGGTGCTCGGCGGCACCAGTTCACTCAACGGCACGGTCTACATGCGCGGCACGCCGGGCGATTACGACGAATGGCGGCAGCGCGGCTGCGAGGAGTGGGACTGGGATTCGGTGCTGCCCTTCTTCAAGCGCGCGGAGAACCAGGAGCGCGGCGCCGACGAACTGCACGGCGTCGGCGGCCCGCTGCATGTCTCCGACATCCCGGCCGAGTTTCCGCTCGCCAAGGCGATGCTCGCGGCCGCTATCGAGGCCGGCATCCCGGCCAATCCCGATTTCAATGGCCCGCGCCAGGAGGGCGCCGGCTATTACCAGTTCACCGCCCGCAACCGGCGGCGCTGGAGCTCGGCGCGGGCCTATCTTCGCCCGGCGCGCGGGCGGAAGAACCTGACGATCGAGACCGGCGCGCACGCGACGCGCATCCTGATCGAGAACAACCGGGCGGTCGGCGTCGAGTATCGCACGCCGGCCGGGCTCTGCACCGCGAGGGCGCGCGGCGAGGTCGTCGTCTCCGGCGGCGCGTTCGGCTCGCCGCAGCTCCTCCAGCTTTCGGGACTTGGGCCGGCGGATCTGCTGCAGGAGTTCGGCATTCCCGTGATCCGCGACATGCCGGGCGTCGGCGCGCATCTGCAGGACCATTTCAACACCTATCTGGTGTTCCGCTGCTCCGCGGCGACGCTGAACGATCTGGCGGCGAGCCTGCCGCGGCGCGTCGCGGCGGCGGCGCAGTACGCGCTGACGCGCTCCGGCCCGCTGACCACGACCGGGGTTCATGTCGGCGCCTTCATCCGCAGCGACCGGCGGCTGGAGCGGCCCGACCTGCAGATCAACATGTCGGCCTGGAGCACGGCCGAGCGGGTGCGTACCGGCATCAAGCCGCATCCGTTCTCCGCCTTCACGATCAGCCCGGTGCACCTGCGCCCCGAGGGTCGCGGGACGGTGCGGCTCAAGAGCCCGGACCCGCTGGCCCCGCCGGCGATCCGGTTCAACTTCCTGCGCAGCGAATATGACATCCAGGCGGTGCTGCACGGGATGCGCGTCTCGCGCCAGATCGCCGCGCAGCCCGCGCTCGCGCGCTTCGTGTCCGGCGAGGTGATGCCCGGCGCGGCAGTGACCAGCGACGCCGATCTCCTCGCCGACATCCGGGAGCGCGCGGTGGCGAATTTCCATCCCGTCGGGACATGCCGGATGGGTCACGAGTTGGACGCCGTTGTCGATCCGCGACTGCGCGTCCACGGGATCGAGCGGCTGCGCGTCGCCGACGCCTCCATCATGCCGTCGATCGTCGCTGGCAACACCAACGCGCCCTCGATCATGATCGGCGAGAAACTGTCCGACATGATCCTGCGGGACGCCCCGACCGCGTGATCTCCACTGGAGGGAAATGGCCGCCCTTGTCTTGCAAATCCCCGCTTCGGGCCCATCTTCCGCCGTGAATACTGTCCCGTGCAGATGATCGCCGGCGGCCTATTGTCACAGAGGATCAATCGGGTGAATTCTTCTCCTTACATGATGCGAGCTGTTGACGGCCGTATGGCTGGCCTGCCTACCCGCTCCCGCGCAGCGATTTGAGGAGCGCCGGGATGGGCACCGAGGAGCCGACGGGGGTGCCGGCGTCGCCGCGCTGGGACCGCAACCGCGTGCTATTTGAGATCGTCGAGGACGGCCAGGTGCTGTCCTGCGCCATCTCGAAGGAGGCGCTCCAGGACATCAGCGATCGCCGCTACGCCAAGCCGGCGGAGCTCCTGACGTGCTTCGACAAGGTGCGGGATCGGGTCGAGCAGGTCGCGCGTGCCAAGTTCAAGGTCAGGCCCGATTCGATCGACGGGCTCGTGACCATCTGGAGCGGCGATCTGGACGAGCCGGAGACCACCGAGGCAAGCTAGGCTTTGCCGGGCTTCGCGGCTTTCGGGGGATTGGCGGCGGTGCCCGCGATCGCGATCTTCTCGGCGGCCTCCGCGGTCATCTCGGCCGAGATCCGCGCGAGGACGCCTTCGAGGCCCGGCCCCGACGCGGTGTTCAGCTCCTCGGCCGCCCGCCGCAGCGCCTCACGCCGGATCAGCCGGTTGGTCATCGCGTCGAATTCGGGATCGCGCCAGTCCTGGTCGGCCATCGGGCATCCTCCCGGGCAACGTCGTGCTCATCGCGGGTAACGGGTCATTCATCCGTCGAGCCCGCTGTTCATACTACAACTTGTATTCGCGAGTGAAATACATTATCTTGTGAATTACATTCGGGGATTGGACATCTGCTAGACGAGCATCATGGTGGATGCTCGCGAGCAGCTGCCGCCAGGTCCGGATTTCTCTCGGCCGACATGTCGCGCCATTGTTGCATCCAGAACAGGAGAACGCCGATGAGCCATGTTTCCACCGACAATTCGCCCGAGGCCGAACAGGAGGCCGCTGACGACGCCGGCGTCAGGGCGCGTCTGGCGAAGGAGGTGGCGGCTTGGTCGGCGGAGCGGTCCGGCCGCGCGCGGATCGACACGGACCCCGCCCCGGCGGAGGCGAAACCGGCGCCAAGGCCGGTGAAACAGGCGGCCAGGCGTGCCGCGCGACCAACGCAGCCCAAGCCGGCAGCCGCGCCCAGCAAGCCGTTCTCGATGTCCTATGACGGCGTGACGTCGCGGGAATACATGGATCAGGTGATCGCCCGCGGCACGCGATGACAGGGTTGCCCTCATGGCCTGGGTGACGTTCGAGACTGGTGGCGGCGGATTGCTGAAGGTCCAGACGCAGCACGTCGTGGCAATCTATAACGAGCAGGGAAGCGTGAAGCTGTCCACCAGCGCGGGCGGCGTCCACATCATCCCGAGCATGACGGTCCAACAGGCGGCGCAGCGCGTGTCGCAGGCCGCCGAGGCTGATCCGCGCGGATCAGGATAGGGCTCGCCCGCGGTCGTTGACGCGCCGCGGGCACGCCCCAACAGGAGAACAACATGGCCAAGCCGGAACTCGGCAGCAAGCGCGCTTGCGTGTCGTGCAGCGCCCGTTTCTACGATCTCACGCGCGCCCCCGCGGTGTGCCCGAAATGCGGCACGGAGCAGCCCATCGAGCCGGTGCGAGCCGCGCGCCCGGCACGGGGGATCGCCCCGGACCGACGCTTCAGGAAGCCGGAGCCGGTGCCCGTGGGTGCGGACGCCGAGCTGGATGTGCCTGTCATCCAGGAATCCGACGACGAGGAGGGAGACGCCGCCGAGGAGGACGAGCCGGCGGCCGACGACGAGGAAGAGGAAGCCGACCTGTCCCACGCGCCGCTCTGAACGAGCCGACCGAGGGCGTCGCTCAGAGCGGCAGCGCGTGCTCCGGCGCGAAGCTGTGCGGCCAGATCGCGTAGGACTGGAACACCATCGAGACGCCGCGACGCCCTGAGCCGACGCCGATCCCAGGCCGCAGCCGCTCAAGACGAGGGCCGCGAGGCCAATTCATGTCGATTTCCTTCTCAGACGTCGAGGACCACGAATTCCTGCTCGAGCGAGACGGGCACCGTCTCGGCGACATACGGGCCCTGGACGAGGCTCTCGCCCGGCTCGACGAGGACCGGATACGTACGCACCCGCGTATCCTCGGGATCGCACCAGGATTGTCCGGTGCGGATGTCGAACTCCCAGCCGTGCCACGGGCATTTCAGCATTTCGCCGGGCCGCGAGTAGTCGTACGTGCCGGGCTCGCGCGACTGCACCAGCCCGATCGCCTCGCCCAGGCACAGGCGCCCGCCCTGGTGGGGGCAGCGGTCGAGCAGCGCGAAAAAGTCGCCGCCAAGATTGAACACGCCGATCGTGCGGCCTCTCACCGTGACGATGCGGCGCGTCCCAGGCGGGATCTCCTCGCGTCGCGCGACGACGTGGCGCGCCATGTCAGAGCCCGTATGCCACGCGGGCGTTGTCCGCGAACACCGCCCGCTGCTGCGCCTCGGTCAGCGCGATCTTGAAAGCGTAACGAGGGTCGTCCATGTCCCAGTGCGGGTAGTCGGTGGCGAAGACGAGCCGGTCCCAGCCGATCCATTCGCAAATTTCCCGCAGGTCGTCGCGGCGCTCCGGTTCCTCGGCCGGCTGTGTCGTGAACCACACCTGACGGCGCACATACTCGCTCGGCGCGAGCTTGAGGTGCGGCACCTCGTCGCGCATCCGCTTCCAGTGGGTGTCCATGCGCCAGACAAGCGACGGAACCCAGGCGAATCCGCCCTCGACCATGACGAAGCGCAGCCGGGGAAACCGCTCCAGCACGCCCTCGAACACGAGGCTGGCCAATCCCGACTGAATCAGCATCGCGCTACCGGCATGTTCCTCCATGTAGAAGCTCGGCGCGCCGCCGGCCGTGATCGGATAGCCGTTGATGCCGCCGGTATGCACGCCGATCGGCAGGCCGGCCGCTTCCGCCGCGGCGTAGATCGGCCAGTAGCGCTTGCGCCCCATCGGCTCGGTGGTGCGCGGCGCCAGGAACACCGCGGCGAAATCGTTGCGCTGGGCGCAGCGTTCGATCTCGGCGACCGACGCCTCGGCATCGTCGCAGGCAACCGCGATCGAGGCCCGCAGCCGCGGCTCCGGCTCGGTCCACTCGGCGACCTGCCAGTCGTTCAACGCCCGGCACATCGCGGCACCAAGCCCGAGGTCGCGCTGGTCCTTGCCGCTCGGCGACAGCACCTGGAGGATGCCGATCTCGATGTTCAGCGGGTCGAGATGCTGCTCGCGCATGAAGGCGAGGTCGGAACCCGGCGGACCGCCCGTCGGCGGCCAGCTGTCGCGGCGCGACAGGGCGGGGGCGGATTTCGGGTAAGGCGGGCTGCCCAGGAACGGCTGGCGAGTGCGCGCCCCATAGCTGTCCAGATGATCGCGCCAGCGTCGCGGCAGATAGGGATACAGCGACTTCGACGTGCGAAGCATCGGGTGGATGTCGCAGTCGATGACGCGGAGCTTCGCGGCCGGCGCCGAAGTAATTTCCAGAAGCGCGTCGCTCATCGCGAGGTCTCCTTCAGGCGCGGGTAGAATGCGAGCGCGTTGTCGCGGGCGATCCCCGCCAGCAGCCGCGCGGGCAGCCCGGCGGGTAGCGGCAAATCGTCGAACTGCCAATGCGGATAATCGGTCGAGAACAGCAGCATGTCATCGGAGCCCATATGCGCGATCGCCCGCCCCAACGCGGCGGGCTCGGGCGGGGCGTCGACGGGCTGGAGGGTCAGGCGGACATGGTCGCGAATGATGTCGGCCGGAGCTCGGTCCACCCACGGCACCTCGGTCCTGAGGCCCCGCCACGACTTGTTGGCGCGCCACAGGAACGGGCCGAGCCAGGTGAACCCGGACTCCAGCAGCACCACCCTGAGATCGGGGAATTTGGTGAACACCCCTTCCGCAACGAGGCTGAGAAGCTGATGCTGGAAAGCGGGCGCCTGTGCGACGTAGTCCTCGACAAGGTAGGACGGCCAGCCGACCGGCGTGGCCGCGTGATGATAGGTGCTCCCGGCGTGGATGCCGACCGGCATCGCGTGCCGCTGCGCCGCCTCGTAGATCGGCCAGAAGGGACGGCGGCCGAGCGGCATGTCGCCGCTCACCAGCAGCAGCACCTGCACGAAGCGCGGATCCTCGGCCCGCCGCGCGATCTCGGCGGCCGCCTGGACCGGATCGCGCATGCACACAGTCACCGAAGCGCGCAGGCGCGGCTCCTGGTCCAGCCATTCCGTCGCGATCCAGTCGTTGACCGCCCGGGCGAGTGCGGCTCCCATGTCCTCGCCATACATCGCGATCGAACCGTGCAGGCAGTTCAGGATGCCGATTCGGCTGTTCCAGGGATCGAGCGCTTGCGTCCGCATCGTCGCCACATCCGCCGCCGGCCTCGTGCCGCCGCTGCGCCAGTCGGGACGCGCGCTGAGGGGTGCCTTCGGCGGGTACGCGGATAGTTCGAGCCCGTCGATCCCACGCGACAGCATTGCCTCGCGCCAGTGCGTGTCGAGGTAGGGCAGCAGTTGCGCCGTCGTCGGGGGCGCCGGATGCAAATCGCAGTCGACCGGTCGCAAGTCGCGCAGCGTCTCCGAACAGATCGACCCTGCACACGCCTCAGTCACGGAGGGAGCGGTGCCCACGACAGACATCCTCTTATCGCCAGTGCCACTTTGCGCCTGGGGCGGAACTCGTTGAGGTACCACGCCCTGGGCGAGTACGGCGCTTACAATGCCGCTCGACAGACTGCAAGTTGTCACGGCTCCGGTATCGGCCCCGGATGAGTTGTGTTCGCGGTCGAGCTGTGAAACGGGGTACTGGCCGGCAAACCACCGTCCACAGCTTCGGGCGTATCCGCCCGCGAGCGTCAGCCTGGATCTGAGACTATTTTGTCCCTTCCCCGATGACTGCAGCATGAGGATAGCGTGCCAAGCCCAGTTTACGAGTTGTTCGGCCAAGCCATGACGGAGCGGAAACAAATCCGGTGCCTGTATGACGGACGCCGCCGCGAGCTTTGCCCGATCATTCTTGGCCACTCGCAGGGGCAGGAGAAGGCGCTGACCTATCAGTTCGGCGGCAAAAGCCGGTCGGGCTTGCCGCCAGCAGGCGAATGGCGCTGTCTCTGGCTATCCAAGGTGAGCGACGTTCAGCTCCGGGCTGGCCCCTGGCACGCCGGCGCCAGCCATACCCAGCCGCAAGGCTGTGTCGAGACCGTCGATCTCGATGTCAACCCGTCAAGCCCCTACAATCCCAAGCGCCGCCTGTGACCATGCGCCCGCAATGCTCGGCGGATGCACACCAAGGACGGCCCCCGCGCTATCGCCGGGGGCGCAGCTTGGGGTGGTTTGCTCGGGTGTTCGGTAAAGGTGGTTGCGGGGGCAGGATTTGAACCTGCGGCCTTCAGGTTATGAGCCTGACGAGCTACCGGGCTGCTCCACCCCGCGATGGGTGGCGAGGCCCCCGGCGGTGATCCGGGGGTGGTGTGTTCCCTGGGTTGGCGGTTCCCTGGGTTGGAAGACCTGGCGGCGACCTACTCTCCCGCGTCTTGGGACGCAGTACCATGGGCGCTGGGGTTTTTCACGGCCGAGTTCGGGATGGGATCGGGTGGGGGGACCCCGCCATGGCCACCAGGTCGTCCAGCCCAGGGCGGGCCGTGGCGGCCGTCCCCGTGGTCTGGGCGATCGGGCTCCCGCCGCGCGAGCGCGATGGGGGCCCGATGCGGTTCTGGTTTGTGTTGCGTGCCGTGCGAGCTTGGCCTGTGCGTCGCGGTGCATCGCCTGTGCGTCGCGGTGCACTCCTGTGCGTCGCGGTGCATCCGTGTGTGGATGACTGCTATGCATGGTGGCGCTTCTTGCGAAGCGGTTTGATATCGAGCCGATCGGGCGATTAGGACCGGTCAGCTTCGCGCGTTGCCGCGCTTCCACACCCGGCCTATCGACGTGATGGTCTATCACGGCCCTCCTGGGGTTGCCCCCTGGGAGACCTGGTTTCGAGGTGGGTTTCCCGCTTAGATGCTTTCAGCGGTTATCCCGTCCGCACATAGCTACCCGGCCGTGCCGCTGGCGCGACAACCGGTGCACCAGAGGTGCGTCCATCCCGGTCCTCTCGTACTAGGGACAGATCCTCTCAAGTCTCCTTCACCCACGGCAGATAGGGACCGAACTGTCTCACGACGTTCTAAACCCAGCTCACGTACCACTTTAATCGGCGAACAGCCGAACCCTTGGGACCTGCTCCAGCCCCAGGATGTGATGAGCCGACATCGAGGTGCCAAACCTCCCCGTCGATGTGGACTCTTGGGGGAGATCAGCCTGTTATCCCTAGAGTACCTTTTATCCGTTGAGCGATGGCCCTTCCACGCGGGACCACCGGATCACTATGGCCGACTTTCGTCTCTGCTCGAGCTGTCACTCTCGCAGTCAGGCGGGCTTATGCCATTGCACTCAGCAGCCGATGTCCGACCGGCCTGAGCCCACCATCGCGCGCCTCCGTTACTCTTTAGGAGGCGACCGCCCCAGTCAAACTGCCCGCCATGCAGGGTCCCGGACCGGGCTGACCGGTCGCGGTTAGACATCAGAAGCGCCCAGGGTGGTATTTCAAGGACGGCTCCACCGAAGCTGGCGCCCCGGGTTCAAAGCCTCCCACCTATCCTACACAGTGCTCTCCTAATGCCACTGCAAAGCTGCAGTAAAGGTTCATAGGGTCTTTCCGTCTGACCGCGGGTACCCCGCATCTTCACGGGGAATTCAATTTCGCTGAGCCGATGCCGGAGACAGTGGGGAAGTCGTTACGCCATTCGTGCAGGTCGGAACTTACCCGACAAGGAATTTCGCTACCTTAGGACCGTTATAGTTACGGCCGCCGTTTACCGGGGCTTCGGTTCGGAGCTTGCACTCCTCCCCTTAACCTTCCGGCACCGGGCAGGCGTCAGACCCTATACGTCGTCTCTCGACTTCGCAGAGTCCTGTGTTTTTACTAAACAGTCGCTACCCCCTGCTCTGTGCCACCCGCCGCTGGTTGCCCAACGAGCGGGTCTCGCTTATCCCGAAGTTACGCGAGCAATTTGCCTAGTTCCTTCGGCATCGTTCTCTCAAGCGCCTTGGTATGCTCTACCAGTCCACCTGTGTCGGTTTCGGGTACGGTCCATACGCTGGAGCTGTTTCCTGGAACGATCACAAAGCCCGGACAATCCGATAAGCCCGAACAACAGTTCTCGTCCGTCACTTCCAGCAGGCCCAGGAATATTCACCTGGTTCCCATCGACTACGGCTTTCGCCCTCGCCTTAGGGGCCGGCTCACCCTGCGCGGATTAACCTTGCGCAGGAACCCTTGGACTTTCGGCGACAGAGTTTCTCACCCTGTTTGTCGCTACTCATGTCAGCATTCGCACTTCCGATACCTCCACGGCCCCTCACGGGATGCCGCTTCGACGGCCTACGGAACGCTCCGCTACCAATCAGTGGTCAGTGGTCAGTGACCAGTGGTCAGGAGAAAGATTTCTGCCGGGCAAGCAGACCCTGCAGCATCCGCGCGATCTCCTGGAAGGAGGCGCGCCATGCCGCAGCCTGTTCAGGTGCCGTGTAACCGAGATCCTCGGCATAGCGGCACCACAGCCTCGCCTCGTCCGCCGAGCCGAGCGCCATCAACAGATAGCGCCCGAACTCCGGTCGCGAGCCGCGCAATCGCGCCGCACCCTCGATGAGCAGGGCGCAGATCGACTTCGACGCACGACGCAACTGATCCGCGACGCCGCCATATTGCTCGGCTTTCGGCCAGGACAGGCTCGCCCGATGCACCTCGAGCGACACCCGATACGCCAACTGAAAGACCCTGAGATCCTCAACGTCCTCCAGCAAGCGAACTTCTCCTGATAACTGGTCACTGACCACTGACCACTGATTCCGCAGCTTCGGTACGTGGCTTGAGCCCCGTTACATTTTCGGCGCAGGATTTCTGTTAGACCAGTGAGCTATTACGCTTTCTTTAAAGGATGGCTGCTTCTAAGCCAACCTCCTGGTTGTTTTGGAATTCCCACATCCTTTCCCACTTAGCCACGATTTGGGGACCTTAGCTGGCGGTCTGGGCTGTTTCCCTCTCGACGACGGACCTTAGCACCCGCCGTCTGTCTGCCGCGCTATACTCCCGGGTATTCGGAGTTTGGTTAGGTTTGGTAAGGCTTTGGGCCCCCCTAGCCCATCCAGTGCTCTACCCCCCGGGGTAAACACACGACGATCTACCTCAATAGATTTCGCGGAGAACCAGCTATCTCCGAGTTTGATTGGCCTTTCACCCCTAGCCACAGCTCATCCCCGACTTTTTCAACAGGCGTGGGTTCGGCCCTCCAGTGGGTGTTACCCCACCTTCAGCCTGGCCATGGCTAGATCACTCGGTTTCGGGTCTTCTGCCCGCGACTGAACGCCCTGTTCAAACTCGCTTTCGCTGCGCCTACGCCTACCGGCTTAAGCTCGCCGCGAACAGAAACTCGCTGACCCATTATACAAAAGGTACGCCGTCACCACACCCACGCCCGTATCGCTACGCGCGGCTCGGCGGCTCCGACTGCTTGTAGGCATTCGGTTTCAGGTCTCTTTCACTCCCCTCGTCGGGGTGCTTTTCACCTTTCCCTCACGGTACCTGTTCGCTATCGGTCACCAGGGAGTATTTAGGCTTGGAGGGTGGTCCCCCCATGTTCAGACAGGATTTCACGTGTCCCGCCCTACTCAAGGATCTTCTGCCGCGCTTCGCATACGGGGCTGTCACCCGCTATGGCCGGACTTTCCAGACCGTTCCGCTGCACTGACAAAAAACCACTGGCCTGCTCCGCTTTCGCTCGCCACTACTCGCGGAATCTCGGTTGATGTCTGTTCCTCCGGGTACTGAGATGTTTCAGTTCCCCGGGTTCGCCTCGACGACCTATGTATTCAATCGCCGATACCCCAAAGGGGTGGGTTGCCCCATTCGGACATCCACGGATCAACGCCTGCTCGCGGCTCCCCGTGGCTTTTCGCAGCGTGCCACGTCCTTCATCGCCTCCTGGTGCCAAGGCATCCACCGAATGCCCTTCTTACGCTCGAGATCATGCTCCTCCCGCGCCCTCGCGGACCCGGAAGAAGACCCACCATGCACAGGAGCCATCCACACCCTTGCCCATGCAAACCAATGCATCGGCCGATGTGAACAAACCCCGCCACGGCAGGCCACGCTCTCAACTCAGCACACAACAGGATCCTCTCGCCCCGCCCCGCCCCGCGCCAACGTGGCGCACGACAGACCGAACCGAGCGGACCCAAACGTCCTTGAACCTGACCTGGCCGCGGGCGACCCTCCCT
>CAWCYL010000001.1:0-95000 GCA_963799825.1 uncultured Alphaproteobacteria bacterium | reverse complement strand
CCGTGCTCCTCGCGGCGCTGCTGATTGGTGCTCCCGCCATGCCCGCGCCCCGGACCATGAGCCTGTCACCGCCTAACGCCGAGGTCGGGCTCCGTGCCTACGCGCTCGGGATGATGCCAGTGGACGGCAATTTCACGCGCTTCCACGGCACGCTGGGGTTCGACGCGGATGACATGGACCGCTGCCAAGTCGAGCTGACGATCGAGGCGGCGAGCCTGTTCATGCCGCAGCAGTCGATCCGCGACGACGTGGTGTCGCCATCGTTCCTGGATGCGGCGGCATTCCCCACACTCGTGTATCGTGGCAGCTGCGCCGCCGGCGTCGTCCGAGGAATGCTCACCATGCACGGCCAGACGCATCCGCTCGAGTTGAGTCTGGAGCGCAACCGGATCGGCCTCGTGGCGACGGGCGTGATCCATCGCTTCGACTGGGGGATGACCGAGCGCCCGATCATGGTCGGCTCCACGGTCCGCATCCGGGTATCGGCACCCTGGCCCGCGGGCTGGCCCTCGCCCTGATGCGACTTCCCCCTGCCCTCGTGCCGCTGCGGCATCCGATGTTCCGCAGCCTGTGGATCGCCTCCGTCATCACCTCGCTCGGCACCTGGCTGCAGAACACCGGCGCCGGCTGGCTGATGACGACCTTGTCGCCCAACGCGCTCACCGTCAGCCTGGTGCAGGCGGCGACGATCCTGCCGATGTTCCTGCTGGCCCTGCCCGCCGGCGCGCTGGCCGACATCATCGACCGACGGCTCTTCCTGATCGGCACGCAGGTCTGGACGATGCTGGCCGCCGCCCTGCTCGCCGCGCTGACCATCTCGGGTGCCACCGGCGTATGGGGGTTGCTCGCCCTCACCTTCGCGATCGGCGTCGGCTCGGCCATGACCAGTCCGGCCTGGGGCGCAATCGTGCCCGAGCTCGTGCCGCGCGAGGATCTGGTCCAGGCCATCGCGCTCAACGGCATAGGCTTCAATATTGCCCGCGCGATCGGCCCGGCCTGGCCGGGTTCCTCGTGGTGCTCGCCGGCACCGGGTACGCCTTCGCCCTCTACGCGCTGTCGATCGCCGCGGTGATCACGGCCCTGGTCAGCTGGCGGCGGAGCGGCGAGCACAGCGCGTTTCCCCGCGAGCATCTGCTGAGCGCGATGCGCGCCGGGACGCGCTTCGTGCGCAATACCCCGGCCATGCAGGCCGCGATGATCCGGGCCTTCGCCTACTCGCTGCCGGCCGCGGCGCCCTGGGCGCTGCTGCCCCTGGTGGTGCGCGAGCAGCTTGGGCTCGGGGCCGGCATGTATGGCCTGATCCTGGGGGTGATGGGGGCCGGCGGCGTGGTGTCCGGCCTCGGCCTGCCGGCGTTGCGCAAGCACGCCGACCGCAGCGCCATCGTCGTCATCGCCAGCATCTTCTCCTGCGCCGGGATCGCGGTGCTGGCGGTGTCGCGCCATTGGCTCCCGGCCGGCATCGGCATGGTGCTGTTCGGGCTCGGCTGGGTCTCCGCCTTCGCCACCATGCAGGCGGCCGCCCAGCTCGCCGCCCCCGCCCTGGGTGCGCGCCCGCGCCCTGGCGATCTACCAGCTCGCGTACAATGGCGCGCTGGTCGCCGGGTCGTTCGGCTGGGGCTGGGTCGGCACGCGGATCGGCCTGTCCGACACCCTGCTGGCCGCGTCGCTCCTCGGCCTCCTGCTCGCCTTCGTCGTGCGGCGCTATCAGTCTCGACGCGGCTCCCGCCTCCGTCGCCAGCCAGACCGCCCTGCCCGCGCTCGCCTCGGAGGCGCCGGCGGCCGAGATCGTCCCCGCCTTGCAGCTCGCCCGCGGCCGCGTGCTCGAGACCGTGCAGTATCGTGTGGCGCCCATCGACCGGGATGCATTCCTTGACGCGATGGTGGAGGTCCGGCGCGTGCGCGGCCGGGCCGGCGCGCTATTCTGGCAGCTCTACGAGGACGTCGCCCATTCGGACGGATGGCTGGAAGTGTGGGCGATGGAGAACTGGACGGATCATATGCGCGAGGCCGGCCGCATGTCGGAGGAGGATCGGACGGCGTTGGTGCGGGCGGCCGCCTTCCAGCGGGGCGACGACCGCCCCGCCCTCTCCCGCTACCTCGCCGTGACCCCACATGAACACCGCCGGTTGGCCCGGAACATTCCATAGAACGGCGCGTCGGGCGCCGGACCCGGCCGCCGAACGCCTTTTGGAGGGATCAGGATGCGGATGCACAAGACGAAGAACGACCTGAGCTCGAACGCCAAGTCGGTCGCGATGAACCTGCTGAACGCGCGCCTCGCCGACGCGATCGACCTCGCGCTGCTGACCAAGCAGGCGCACTGGAACCTCAAGGGCCCGCAATTCATCGCCATCCACGAATGCTCGACACCTTCCGCACCGAGGTCGACGACCACGTCGACACGATGGCCGAGCGGATCACCCAGCTCGGCGGCACCGCGCTCGGCACCACGCAGACCGTCGCGAAGGCGACCTCCTTACGCCCTACCCGACCGACATCTACGCCATCAAGGACCATCTCGCCGCGCTGATCGAGCGCTACGGGCAGGTGGCCAACGCGGTGCGCAAGAACATCGACGAAGCCGAAGAAGCCGGCGACGCCGACACCGCCGACATCTTCACCGAGGTCTCGCGCGGCCTCGACAAGAACCTCTGGTTCCTCGAAGCCCACATCCAGGAGCCCAACTGAGCTCCTGCGTCGCGACTCCGAGTCGGGCTTGCCGCGGCTCCCTCGGCCCGGATAGGGTGCGAGGGAGATTCGGGAACACAGCATGAACGATTTGTTCGGCCCGTCCAAGCCGGGGCGGGACGCCGATAGCTATTCCGCCAAGGACATCGAGGTATTGGAGGGGCTGGAGCCGGTGCGGCGCCGGCCCGGCATGTATATCGGCGGCACCGACGAGCCCGCGCTGCACCACCTCGCCGCCGAGATCCTCGACAACGCGATGGACGAGGCGGTGGCCGGCCACGCCAGCTTCATCGAGATGACGCTGGCGCCCGGCAACTGGCTCACGGTGCGCGACAACGGCCGCGGCATTCCGGTCGACCCGCATCCGAAGTTCAAGACGCTCAGCGCGCTGGAGGTGATCCTCACCACCTTGCATTCGGGCGGGAAATTCGGCGGCAAGGTGTACGCGACGTCGGGCGGCCTGCACGGGGTCGGCAGCTCGGTGGTGAATGCCCTGTCCGACGTCATGGAGGTCGAGGTCGCCCGGGATCGCGTGCTCTGGACGCAGAGCTATGCGCGCGGCAAGCCGACCACCAAGCTGGTCAACGCCGGACCGGTCCATAACCGCCGCGGCACCAGCATCCGTTTCCACCCGGACCCGAGCATCTTCGGCGCCCTGCATTTCAGCCCGGCGCGGCTGTACCGGCTGTGCCGGTCGAAGGCCTACCTGTTCCGCGGCGTGCAGATCCGCTGGAGCTGCGATCCGTCGCTGCTGAAGGGCGCCAAGGACGAGACGCCGGCCGAGGCGGTGCTGCATTTTCCCGGCGGGCTGCGCGACAGCCTGGAGGCCGACATCGCCGAGGCGGAGCGGGCGCTGCCGCAGATCTGGGCGGGCGAGGCGGACCTGCCCGCCGGGCCGAAGGGCGAGGCGAGCGGGCGGGTCGAGTGGGCCGCCTCCTGGCTCGAGACCGGCGAGGGCTTTCTCCACTCCTACTGCAACACCGTGCCGACCTCCCAGGGCGGCACGCACGAGGCCGGGTTTCGCGCGGCACTCCTGAAGGGTCTGCGCGCCTGGGGCGAGCATCGCGGCAATCGGCGGGCGAGCCAGATCGTCGCCGACGATCTGCTGGCGCCGATGGCGGCGAAGCTGTCGCTGTTCCTCCGCGAGCCGCAATTCCAGGGCCAGACCAAGGAGAAGCTGACCAGCGGCGAGGCATCCCGGCTGGTGGAGACCGCGCTGCGCGACCGGTTCGACCATTGGCTCGCCGGCGATCCGGCCAGCGCCGACAATCTGCTGGCGTTCGTCATCGACCGCGCCGAGGAGCGGCTGCGGCGCAAGGAGAGCAAGGACACGCCGCGCAAATCCGCCACGCGCCGGCTGCGCCTGCCGGGCAAGCTGGCGGACTGCACGCGGGAGAACGCGGCGGAGACCGAGATCTTCCTGGTCGAGGGCGACAGCGCCGGCGGCTCGGCCAAGCAGGCGCGCAACCGCGAGACCCAGGCGGTGCTGCCGCTGCGGGGAAAAATCCTCAACGTCGCCAGCGCGTCGGCCGACAAGCTGCGGCAGAACCAGGAGCTGAAGGATCTCATCGAGGCGCTCGGCTGCGGCGTCGGCGATCGCTTCGATCGCGCAAAGCTGCGCTACGGCCGCGTCGTCATCATGACGGACGCCGACGTCGATGGCGCGCACATCGCCTCGCTGCTCATCACCTTCTTCTACCGCGAGCTGCCCGAGCTGGTCCGCCACGGGCATCTCTACCTCGCCCAACCGCCGCTCTACCGGCTGACGCAGGGGGCGCAACACCGTCTACGCGATGTCCGACCCGGATCGCGAGCGGAAGCTGAAATCCTTCAAGGCCGGGGCGAAGGTCGAGGTCAGCCGGTTCAAGGGGCTGGGCGAGATGCCGCCGTCGGCGCTGAAGGAGACCACGATGGACCCGGCCAAGCGCACGCTGCTGAAGGTGGTGGCGCTCACCGAGGACCGGGCGCGGACCAGCGAGCTGGTGGAAAGCCTGATGGGACGCAAGCCGGAGCTGCGCTACCAGTTCATCCAGGAGCGGGCACGGACCGTGGAGGAAGTGGACGTCTGACTGGTGGGTAGACCGGACGCCCTCCGCCGTCATGCCCGTGCTTGTCACGGGCATCCACGCCTTGCGGTGTCGCCCGGAGAAGGCGTGGATGGCCGGCCGGAGCTTGTCCTCGGGCGGGCCTTTTAGCCCGACCCGTGGGCCGGCCATGACGGTGATCGTGGTCTGTGGGAGGACGCTCTAGTGTCCTGAATCTGAAGTTCGTCTGACAGGCTTGTACTATCCCGTCGTCGGTGTCACTCTCGGCTTCTTTGCGGGAGTTGGCGATGGGCAGTCCGCGTTTGTGCGCGCCGATCTTGACGGAAGCGGAGCGGTCGGAGCTCACGGTCTTGGCCGGTCGGCGCAGCACGGCGCAGGGATTGGCGGAGCGGGCTCGCATCGTGCTGGCGGCCAGCGAGGGCGGCAGTTGCCCCGCCATCGCGGCACGGCTGGGGCTGCACGCCGACACGGTGCGCAAATGGTGGCACCGCTTCGCGGCCGATCGCCTGGAAGGCCTTCGTGACGAGCCGCGTCCGGGTGCTCCGCGCACGATCGACGACGCCCGCATCGAGGCGGTAATCGCCCGCACGCTGGAGAGCCTACCCGCCGACGGGACGCATTGGAGTTCGCGCGGCATGGCGCGGGCGAGCGGCCTGTCGGTCTCGACGGTGCAGCGGGTGTGGCGGGCCTTCGGTTTGCAGCCGCATCGCGTCGAAACGTTCAAACTTTCCACCGATCCGGACTTCGTCGCCAAGGTGCGCGACGTGGTCGGCCTCTACATGGCCCCGCCCGAGCGTGCGCTGGTCCTGTGCGTGGACGAGAAGAGCCAAATCCAGGCGCTCGACCGCACGCAGCCGTTGCTGCCGATGCGGCCCGGCCAGATCGAGCGGCGCAGCCACGACTACAAACGTCATGGCACGACAGCACTATTCGCTGCCCTCGACATCGCGACCGGCCGCGTCATCGGCAAATGCTACGCCCGCCACCGTGCCGCAGAGTTTCGCCGCTTCCTCGACGAGGTCGAGGCGCAACTCCCGCCCGGGCTCGACATTCACCTGGTGATGGACAACTACGCCACCCACAAGGCTCCGACAGTCAAGGCGTGGCTGCTCAAGCGCCCGCACTGGCACGTCCATTTCACACCGACCAGCGCGTCCTGGATGAACCAGGTGGAGCGCTTCTTCGCGCTCCTGACGGAGCGGCAAATCCGACGCGGAGTGCATTGCAGCGTCCAGGCACTCCAGAAAGCCATCACCGCCTTCATCGACGCGCACAATACCGACCCCAAGCCGTTTCGGTGGACCAAGTCCGCCGACCACATCCTTGCAGCCGTGGAGCGCTTCTGCCTGCGAAACACAGAAAGCGCTTCAGTCTGTCGGACTTCTGGTTCGGGACACTAGACCGTCTTCTTCAGCGTCGGAGAGGCCTTGAACCGGACGGTCTTGCCGGCCTTCACCTTGATCTGCTCGCCGGTGCGGGGATTGAGCCCCTTGCGCGCCTTGGTCTTGCGCACGGTGAAGGTGCCGAAGCTCGGCAGCGTGAAGCGGCCGTTCCGCTTCAACTCCTTCACGATCGCGCTCATCAGGTCGCCGGCGGCGCGGTTCGCCGCCGAGCCGGTCAGCTCCGCCGAACCCTGGATGACCTGCGCGATGAATGCCTTCGACATCGTCTCTCCTTGCTGATCGCACGCATGTGTCCGCCGCGCGCCGACAGCGGACCAGGCACGCGGCGTCGCTCAGGACTGGTCACGGCATTTCGATTCGCCGCGTCGCTGCCATGCTTCTTAGACTCTCACGAATTAGTGCGCCAGTGCTACTGCACTGCTTCGCGCGGGCAGCGGCGGCGCGGGAGCCTGCACGGCTCCCGCGCTCGGCGATCAGAGCCCGGCCTGGCTGACGAACTTGGTGACGAGATAGCTCTCGATCGCCTCGAGCCCGCCTTCCGAGCCGTAGCCGGAATCCTTCACGCCGCCGAACGGCACCTCCGGCAGCGCCAGGCCGTGATGGTTGATCGAGATCATCCCGGTCTCCACGGCGGCGGCGATCGCGTGGGCGGTCTTGGCCGAGCGCGTGTAGGCGTAGGCGGCCAGGCCGTAGGGCAGCCGGTTGGCCTCGGTGACGACCTCGTCGAACGAGCCGAACGGGTTGATGATGGCGAGCGGCCCGAACGGCTCCTCGTTCATCACCCGGGCGTCGCGCGGCACGTTGGTCAGCACCGTCGGCTCGAAGAAATTGCCCTTGTTGCCGATCCGGCTGCCGCCGGTGCGCAGCTGCGCGCCGGATTTCACCGCGTCGGCGATGAAGCCCTCCATCGCGGTGATCCGGCGGGGGTTGGCCATCGGACCCATCGTGGTGCCCGCCTCCTGGCCGTCGCCGACCTTCACCGCCTTCGCGGCGGTCACGAACTTCTCGACGAAGCTGTCGTAGGATTTCTCCTGCACCAGCATCCGGGTCGGCGAGACGCAGACCTGGCCGGCGTTGCGGAACTTGTTCGCCGCCAGCAGCTTGCTCGCGACGTCGATGTCGGCGTCGTCGAACACGATCGCCGGCGCGTGGCCGCCCAGCTCCATCGTCGCCCGCTTCATGTGCTGCCCGGCCAGCGCCGCGAGCTGCTTGCCGACGCTCGTGGAGCCGGTGAACGAGATCTTGCGGATGACCGGGTGCGGGATGAGGTACTCGGAGATCTCGGCCGGCACGCCGTAGACGAGATTGACCACGCCGGCGGGAACGCCCGCGTCGACGAACGCGCGGATCAGCTCGGCGGGCGAGGCCGGCGTCTCCTCCGGCGCCTTGACGATGATCGAGCAGCCGGCGGCCAGCGCGCAGGAGAGCTTGCGGACCACCTGGTTGATCGGGAAGTTCCACGGCGTGAAGGCCGCGACCGGCCCGACCGGCTCCTTGACGACCAGCTGGTAGACGCCCTCCGCGCGCGCCGGAACGACGCGGCCATAGGTGCGGCGCGCCTCCTCGGCGAACCAGTCGATCACGTCGGCGCCGGCCAGCGTCTCGCCCTTGGCCTCGACCAGCGGCTTGCCCTG
The DNA here is from genome assembly GCA_963799825.1 of uncultured Alphaproteobacteria bacterium. Lineage (GTDB taxonomy): Bacteria > Pseudomonadota > Alphaproteobacteria > Acetobacterales > Acetobacteraceae > JAFKFI01. Next base: position 87,230 of record CAWCYL010000001.1, on the reverse strand, counting down.
CTCCATCGTCATCAGCCGGGCAATGCTGTCGGCGCGCTCGCGCAGCAGGTTCGCGGCCTTGCGCATCAGCTTGGAGCGGTCGAACGCGGAGACCCGGCTCCACACCTTGAAGCCCTTCTCCGCCGCCTCCAGCGCGCGGTCGAGATCGGCGCGCTCGGCGTGCGCGACGCTGCCGATCCGCTCGCCCGTCGCGGGATTGACCACCGGGATGGTCTGGCCTGAAGCCGCCTTGGTCCAGCGCCGTCGATAAAGAGAGAGACGTCGGGGTACATCGCGTAATTCCTTCTCATCATGCCCGCGCGGAACGCCCCGCCGCGTGCGGCCGGCATCATGCGTCCAGGCGATATGGGGTCGAGACCGGCCGCCGCCACACCGCCGCGTTGCGGAGGTCAGACGGGCTCGGTATCCAGCGAGTAGCCCGCCGCGCGCACGGTCCGCACCAGATCGAGCTCGCCGGTCGCGTTGACCGATTTGCGCAGCCGCCGGATATGCACGTCCACGGTGCGCGGCTCGACGTGGATGTCCGGCCCCCACACCGCGTCCAGCAGCTCCTCGCGCGAGAACACCCGGCGCGGATGCTGCATGAAGAACTCGAGCAGCCGGAACTCCGTCGGGCCGAGATGGATCGGCCGGCCGTCGCGCTGCACGCGATGCGCGGCGAGGTCCATCGCGATGTCGTGGAACGTGAGCTGGCCTTTGGCCGGCACGGCGTTGGAGCGCCGCAGCAGCGCGCGCATCCGCGCGAGCAGCGCCTCCATGCTGAACGGCTTGGTGATGTAGTCGTCCGCCCCGGTGTTCAGGCCGCGCACCGCGTCCTGATCCTCGGTCCGCGCCGTGACCATGATCACCGGCAGGTCGCGCGTCGCGGGGCGGCGGCGGATCTGGCGGCACACCTCGATCCCCGACATCACCGGCAGCATCCAGTCGAGCAGCACGAGGTCCGGCTGGCGCCTCGGCGATGCGCGTCAGCGCCTCCTGCCCGTCCACCGCCTCCTCGACCCGGAAGCCCTGCTTTTCCAGATTGTAGCGCAGCATGGTCGCCAGCGCCGCCTCGTCCTCCACGACGAGGACGAGCGGCTTCGACAGAGTTCGACGCCGCTTCGGACATCCTGCTCACCTGTGTCTTCGCGACGCGCGCATCCTCACTCCCTCGGCCGGACGACGGCGTAGGCGGACGTGTCGCCCTTCGGCCGCGTCTCCGGCAGGTTCTCGCCCCTCACCGCGTAATGGATCGTCTCGGCGATGTTGGTCGCGTGGTCGCCGATCCGCTCCAGGTTCTTGGCGATGAACAGCAGATGCGTGCAAGGCGTGATGTTGCGCGGATCCTCCATCATGTAGGTGATGAGCTCGCGGAAGATCGTGTTGTAGAGATCGTCGATCGCCTGATCGGAACGCCAGACCTCGACCGCCTTCTCCGGCATCGCCCTCGCCCACCGCGTCGATGATCGGTCTTGAGGTTCTCCTGCACCAGCCGGGCCATGTGCGCGAGGCCGCCCAGGCTGTACGGCAGCGGGAACTGGTCGAGCACGATGCTGCGCTTGGCGACGTTCGAGGCGTAGTCGCCGATCCGCTCGAGGTCGCCGGTGATCTTCAGGGCCGCGATGATCTGACGCAGATCGCCCGCGAGTGGCTGGCGCAGTGCCAGCATGCGGATGACGAACTGCTCGACCTGCCGCTCGATCGCATCGACCCGCGGATCCTCCTCGACCACCTTGGTCGCGACGGCGGAGTCGCGGGTCATGATCGCCTCCGCCGCCATCGCGACCTGGTTCTCGACGATGCCGCCCATCTCGGTCAGCAGATTGCGCAGGCGCTTCAGCTCCTGCTCGTAGCTCTTGACGATGTGTTCCGCCGCGCCCGACATCCTGTGTCCTCCTGTCCGGCTCAGCCGAAGCGGCCGGTGATGTATTCCTGCGTGCGCTGCAGCTTCGGCGCGGTGAACATCTGCGCCGCCGTGCCGACCTCGATCAGCTCGCCGAGATAGAAGAACGCCACCTGATCGGCGCAGCGGGCCGCCTGCTGCATGTTGTGCGTCACCATCGCGATGGTGAAATCGTGCTTCAGCTCGTCGATCAGCTCCTCGATCTTGAGCGTGCTGATCGGGATCGAGCGCGCTGGTCGGCTCGTCGAGCAGGATCACCTCCGGCCGCACGGCGATGGTGCGCGCGATGCACAGCCGCTGCTGCTGCCCGCCCGAGAGCCCCATCGCCGATGTGTTCAGCCGGTCCTTGACCTCGCCCCACAGCGCGGCGCGGGTCAGCGACCACTCGACCCGCTCGTCCATCGCCGCCTTGGAGAGCCGCTCGTGCAGCTTCACGCCGAACGCGATGTTGTCGTAGATCGACATCGGGAACGGCGTCGGCTTCTGGAACACCATGCCGATGCGCGACCGCAGATCGTTGAGGTCCACGTCCGGGGCGATGATGTTCTCGCCGTCCATCAGCACCTCGCCGGTCGCGCGCTGCCCGGGATAGAGGTCGTACATCCGGTTCAGCACCCGCAGCAGCGTCGATTTGCCGCAGCCGGACGGGCCGATCAGCCCGGTCACCTGCCGGTCGGGGAAATCGAGGTTGATCCCTTTCAGCGCGCGCGTGCTGCCGTAGAAGAAGTCGAGATTGCGGATCGACATCGCGCGGCGGGTTGAGCCCCGCCTCCGGCGTGGGTCTGCCATGCCGCCCATGATCTGCTGGCGCGCCCTGATCTCGCGTTCCGTCGTGCTCATCGCAATCCCCGCATCAGTGCCGCCCGCGCAACAGCGTGCGCGCGGCGATGTTGATCGCCAGGACGCCGACCGTGATCAGCAGCGCGCCGACCCAGGCGAGCTGCACCCAGTCCTGGAACGCCGACCCGGCATACTGGTAGATGGTCACCGGCAGGCTCGCCATCGGCTTGCCGAGCCCGACCGACCAGTTGAGATTGCCCAGGCTGGTGAACAGCAGCGGCGCGGTCTCGCCGGCGACGCGCGCGATGGCGAGCAGGATGCCCGTCACGATGCCGTCCTTGGCCGCGCGGTAGCAGATGAACAGGATCATCTTCCATCGCGGCGCGCCCAGCGCCATCGCCGCCTCCCGCAGCGAGACCGGGATCAGCCGCAGCATGTCCTCGGTCGTGCGCACCACGATCGGGATGACGATCACGGCGAGCGCGATGCAGCCCGCGATCCCGGAAAAGCCGCCGGACGGCCGCACCACCAGCACATAGACAAACAGGCCGATCAGGATCGAGGGCGCCGACAGCAGCACGTCGGAGACGAACCGGACGGCATTCCCCAGCACCGAGTCGCGCGAATACTCGGCGAGATAGGTGCCGACGAGCAACCCGATGGGCGTGCCGATCAGCGTGCCGAGCGCGGTCTGGATCAGGCTTCCGACGATCGCGTTCAGCAAGTCCGCCATGCGAGCCGGGCGGCAAGGTGATGCGCGTGAACACCGACAGCGACAGCCCGCCGAACCCGAGCCACAGCAAGGTGAGCAGGATCGAGGCGAGGAACGCGAGCGCGATCAAGGTGGCGAGCACGCACAGCGCCTCGATCACGAAATTCGTCCGGTGGCGGCGTCGGCCGAGCCGCAGCGGCGACCCGCATGTCCTTGGCGGGCCCGGGATGAGCGGGAGGCCGCAATCGTGGCACTCATGCGGGCGCTCCTCACGCGTCAGCCGGGGTCGCAGCATCAGCCGCGAGATCGCCAGGACGATGAACGAGATCACGAACAGCATGAACCCAGCGCGAGCAGCGAGGCGAGCTTGAGGCTGCCCGTCCTCGCTCTCGGGAAACTCCAGCGCCACCAGCGAGGCGATCGTGTTGCCCGGCCCGAACAGGCTGCGTGCTGATCCGGTTGGTGTTGCCGATCACGAACGTCACCGCCATCGTCTCGCCGAGCGCGCGCCCGAGCCCGAGCATGATCCCGCCCACCACCGAGACGCGGGTGTAGGGCACCACGATCGAGCGCATCACCTCCCAGGTCGTGCAGCCGACGCCGTAGGCGGATTCCTTGTAGACCGCCGGCACGGTGAGGAACACGTCGCGCATCGTCGCGGCGATGAACGGGATGATCATGATGGCCAGGATGAGGGCGGCGGTGAAGATGCCGGTGCCGAAGGGCGGCCCCTGGAACAGCGCGCCGATCACCGGCACCTCGCCAAGCGTGTCGATCAGCCAGGGCTGGATGTACTGCGCCATCAACGGCACGATCACGAAGAAGCCCCACATGCCATAGATGATGGAGGGGATCGCCGCGAGCAGCTCGATCGCGGTGCCGACCGGGCGGCGGAACCAGTTCGGCGCCAGCTCCGTCAGGTAGAACGCGATCCCGAAGGACAGCGGCACCGCCAGGATCAGCGCCAGCACGGAGGTGACGATGGTGCCGTAGACCGCGACCGCCGCGCCGAAACGGTGCGTCACCGGGTTCCAGATCGCCGAGGTCAGGAAGCCGGGGCCGAAGGCGCGGAACGCCGGCCAGCCGCCGATGAACAGCACCACGATGATGGCGCCGAGCAGCAGCAGCACGAACACGCCCGCCGTCCGGGTCAGTCCGGCGAAGACCGCATCCCCGACCGAGGACGCTCTCGCCTGGCCCGAACGCCGCGGCGCGGCGGCGGCGGCTTCACTCATTCGCCGTCGCTCCACGACGCAGCGCATTCAGTAGATCGCCTTGCCGTCCGGTCCCTTCACCTCGCTGCGCCAGCTCGCGCGCACCGCGTTCTGCACGGCTCGGGCAGCGGGATGTATTCGAGCTGCTCGGCGATCGCGCGCGCCGTTCTTGTAGGCCCAGTCGAAGAACTTGATGACGTTGGCGCTGCGCGCGGGTCCTTCGGGTTCTTCGGCAGCTCGATGAAGGTCGGCGACACGATCGGCCAGGCCTGCGCGCCCGGCAGGTCGATCAGGCTCACCGCGTAGTTCTGCGCGTGGCGTCCAGTCGCCGGCGGACGCAGCCGCCGCGAAGCTCTCCATGGACGGCGCGATGAAATTGCCCGCCTTGTTCTTGAGCTGCGTGGTCACGAGGTGGTTCTGCGTGGCGTAGGCGTTCTCGACGTAGCCGAGGCCGCCGCGGGTGTTGTGGACGGTCGCGGCCACGCCGTCATTGCCCTTTGCCCCGGCGCCCGCCGGCCACGCAACCGAGGTCGCCGCACCCACCTTGTCCTTCCACTCCGGGCTCACCGCCGAGAGATAGGACGTGTAGACGAAGCTCGTGCCCGAGCCGTCGGCCCGATAGACCGGCGCGATCGCCAGGGCGGGCAGCGTGACCCCCGGATTCAGCGCGGCGATCTTCGGGTCGTTCCATTTGGTGATCTTGCCGAGATAGATGTCGGCCAGCAGTTCGCCCGTCAGCTTGAGCTTGGTCGGCTGCGACGCCGGGGATGTTCACGATGGGAACCACCGCACCCATCACGGTCGGGAACTGCAGCAGATTGCCGGATCGCAGCTTCGCGGGGTCCATCGGCGCGTCCGAGGCGCCGAAATCGACCGTGCGGTTGAGGATCTGGTTCTGCCCGCCGCCGGAGCCGATCGCCTGGTAGTTCAGCTCACCCCGATCGCCGCCTTCGCCGCCTCGCCCCATTTGGTATAGACCGGCGCCGGGAACGTGGCCCCCGCGCCGGTGATCGCCTGCTGCGCGTGCGCGGCGAAGCTGGCGCTGGCGAGCACGATCGCCAGGCCCGTGGTGACGAGCTTCATGGTCTCTCCTTCACTCCATTGTCTGGCGCTGCGAGCGTCAGCGGCGGGCGGTCGGTTCCCGATGGCCGGACCCTATCCAGCGGCGGCGACGGCCAGATTGCAGTTCGGTGAAGCTTCGATGACAGTCGCCCAACCCGCCCCCTCTGGCACGCCGGACGGGTGATCTGCTAGGCACGTCGGGCAAGATCACTCCCAAGGATTTTCGATGACGCCCCTGCGCCGCCGCGCCGTGCTGGCCGGCTCCGCCGCGCTGCCCCTGTTCGCCCTGCGGTCCCGCCCGGCTGCGGCGGCCGAGTTCTCCTACAAGCTGGCGAACAACTCGCCGCTGACCCACCCGCAGACGGTTCGCCAGATGCGAGGCCGTCGCCCGGATCAAGGAGGCTTCGGGCGGGCGCATCGAGATCCAGGTGTTCCCGAACAACCAGCTCGGCTCGGATACCGACATGCTGTCGCAGCTCCGCTCCGGCGCGATCGACTATTTCACTCTCTCGGGCCTCATCCTGGCCACGCTGGTGCCGCCCGCCGCGATCAACGGGGTCGGCTTCGCCTTCAAGGACTACGACGCGGTCTGGAAGGCGATGGACGGCTCGCTCGGCGCCTATGTGCGCGGCGAGATCGCCAAGCGCGGCCTCGTGGCGATGGATAAGATGTGGGACAACGGCTACCGCCAGATCACCAGCTCCACCCGGATCATCCGCGGACCCGACGATCTCAAGGGCTTCAAGATCCGGGTGCCGGTCTCGCCGCTCTGGACCAGCATGTTCGAGGCGTTCGGCGCCGCTCCGGCCAGCATCAATTTCAGCGAGGTCTACTCCGCGCTGCAGACCAAGATCGTCGAGGGGCAGGAGAACCCGCTCTCGCTGATCCAGATCGCCAAGCTCTACGAGGTCCAGAAATACGTCTCGATGACCGGCCACATGTGGGACGGGTTCTGGATGCTGGCCAACAAGCGGTCCTTCTCGGCGCTCCCGGCGAACCTGCAGGAGATCGTCGCCCGCGAGCTCAACCGCTCCGCGCTCGACGAGCGGGCCGACATCGCCAAGCTCAACGATAGCGTCGCCGCCGACCTGAAGGCCAAGGGGCTCGAATTCATCGAGGTCGACAAGCCCGCCTTCCGGGCAACCTTGCGCCGCGCCGGCTTCTACGCCGACTGGAAGAAGAAGTTCGGCGACCAGGCGTGGGGCATCCTGGAGGGCGAAGTGGGCGTGCTCACGTGACAGCCGGCGGCGATCGCGGAGGCCGGGGCGCCCCGCGGCTCCGTGGTCTACCGGATCGAGCAGGGCCTCCGCTATCGCGGCGGAGATCCCGGCCGCGATCCTGGTGCTGGCGGAGATCGTCGTCCTGTTCGCCGGCGTGGTGTCCCGCTACGTGTTCCAGTCGCCGCTGGTCTGGACCGACGAGCTGGCCTCGCTCCTGTTCCTCTGGCTCGCCATGCTCGGCAGCGTGATCGCGCTGCAGCGCGGCGAGCACATGCGGCTGACGGCGGTGGTCGCCGGCTTCTCGCCGGCGTGGCGCGCCCGGATGCAGGCCCTTGCGGCCGGCGGGGTGGCCGTGTTCCTGCTGATCCTGCTGCCGTCCGCCTGGGACTATGCCAGCGACGAGTGGTTCATCGAGACCCCGGCGCTTGGCCTGCACAACACGTTCCGGGCGGCGGCGATCCCGGTCGGCGCGGCGCTGATGGTGGTGACGGCGCTGGCCCGGCTGCTGCGGCTCGGCTGGAAGGACGTCGTGTTCGCGGCGGCCGTTCTAGGCGCTCTCGCGCTCGGCCTGCACTGGGCCTGGCCGGTGCTCAAGGGGCTCGGCAACTGGAACCTCGTGGTCTTCTTCGTGCTGCTGCTCGGCGCGGGAGTGCTGCTGTCGGTGCCGATCGGCTTCGCCTTCGGACTCGCCACGCTGGCGTATCTCGCGACCACCACCTCGACCCCGCTCACCGTCGTCGTCTCGCGCATGGACGAGGGGATGAGCAGCCTGATCCTGCTCGCCGTGCCGCTGTTCGTGTTCCTCGGCGTGCTGATCGAGATGACCGGCATGGCGCGCGCGATGGTGGGGTTCCTCGCCGCCCTGCTCGGCCACGTGCGCGGCGGGCTGTCCTACGTGCTGCTGGGTGCGATGTACCTGGTCTCCGGCATCTCCGGCTCGAAGGCGGCGGACATGGCGGCGATCGCGCCCGTGCTGTTCCCCGAGATGGTCCGGCGCGGCAGCAACGAGGGCGAGCTGGTTTCCCTGCTGGCCGCCTCGGGGGCGATGAGCGAGACCATTCCGCCCTCGCTGGTGCTCATCACCATCGGCTCGGTGACCGGCGTGTCCATCGCCGCGCTGTTCACCGGCGGCCTGATGCCCGCCGCCGTGCTGGCCATCGCGCTGGCGGTCATCGCCCGCTTCCGCAGCCGCAACGAGGATCTCTCCGGCGTCGCCCGGGCCTCCGGCCGGGAGATCGCGCGCAGCTTCCTGGTGGCGCTGCCCGGCGCTCGCGCTGCCCTTCCTGATCCGCGCGGCGGTGATCGAGGGCGTCGCCACCGCCACCGAGGTCTCCACCATCGGCATCGCCTATGGCGTGCTCGCCGGCCTCTTTCTTTATCGGCAGTTCGATTGGCGGCGGATCTACCCGATGCTGGTGGAGACCGCGTCCCTCTCCGGCGCGATCCTGCTGATCATCGGCACCGCCACGGGCATGGCCTGGGCGCTGACGCAGTCGGGCTTCTCCCACCAGCTCGCCCTCGCAATGGCCTCGATGCCCGGCGGGTCATGGGGCTTCCTCGCCGTCTCCATCCTCGCCTTCGTGGTGCTCGGCAGCGTGCTGGAGGGCATTCCGGCCATCGTGCTGTTCGGTCCGCTGCTGTTCCCCAGCGCCAAGCTGGCCGGCATCCATGAGGTGCATTACGCGATGGTGGTGATCCTCGCGATGGGGATCGGCCTGTTCGCCCCGCCCTTCGGCGTCGGCTACTATTCGGCCTGCGCCATCGGCCGGGTCTCACCGGACGCGGCGATGCGGCGCATCTGGCCCTATCTCCTGGCGGTGCTGATCGGGCTGCTCGTGGTCGCCGCCGTACCCTGGTTCAGCACGGGATTCCTATGAAGCTCAAGGACAAGATCGCGGTCGTCACGGGCGGCCTGTCGGGCATCGGCGAGGCCGTCGCGCAACGCTTTGCCGCCGAAGGCGCGCGGGTGATCGCCGCCGATATGAGCGCGCCCGCACGGCGAGCTTGGCGACGCGGCCGATCGCGCCATTCCAGATGGACGTGGCCGACGCGGCGAGCGTGCGCCGCATGGCCGACGCGGTGCTGCAACGGCACGGCCGGATCGACCTGCTGGTGAACAGCGCCGGGATCGCCCGCAACATCCCCTTCCTCGATCACCCGGTGGAAGAATTCGACCGCATCATCGCGGTCAATCTGCGCGGCACGTTCCTGGTCGGCCAGGCCTGCGCGGCGGCGATGGCGAAGCAGGGCGGCGGCGCCATCGTCAACGTCGCCAGCATCTCCGGGATGCGCGGCAATCCCGGCCGGGCCGGCTATGGCGCGTCGAAAGGCGGCGTGGTGATCCTCAGCCAGGTGATGGCGAACGATCTTGCTCGCTTTGGCATCCGGGTCAACGTCATCGCGCCCGGACCGATCGAGACGGAGATGATGCGCAGCATGAACGCCGGGGCGGGCGGCAACAGCATGATGGACCGCGTGCCGATGGGCCGCGCCGGCACGCCGGACGAGATCGCCAAGGCGGCGGTGTTCCTCTGCTCGGGCGACGCCTCGTACATGACCGGGCATGTGATGGCGGTGGATGGCGGGTTTCTCGCCGTGGGCGTCGTCGCGCGATAATTTCGTTTCGGAGAGCCTTGTTCCAGCCTCGGATCGGCCATCGATTTAAGCTGAACCAACGGCGTCCTTGCGAGGAGATGCCGTAATTGGCATCGGGTCGGGATGACGCGCGTGGTGGCTGTCCCACAGAGTGATGGTGTGTCGAACGGGGTCCGAGAGGATCGGCCCCAAGCATCATCAGGGGACAGCCATGGAGCACTATGCCGGGATCGACGTGTCTCTGGAACAGAGCAGCGTCTGCGTGGTGGACGGATCGGGCAAGATTGTTTGGGAAGCCAAGGTCGCGAGCGAGCCGGCGGTGCTGGCGTCGGCTCTGCTGGACCTGAGCTGCGGATTGCCCGTGTTGGGCTGGAAGCCGGGCCGCTGTCGCAGTGGCTGCACGCCGGGCTGACCGCGGCTGGGTTCGAAGCGGTGCTGCTGGAGACGCGACACGTCAAGGCGGCGTTGTCGGCGATGGTGGTCAAGACCGACCGCAAGGATGCGCGCGGGATCGCGCAATTGCTGCGACTGGGGTGGTACCGGCCGGTGCATCGCAAGTCTCCGCCGTCGCAGCAATTGCGGGCGCTGCTCGCTGGCCGCAAGCTCCTGCTCGGCAAGACGATCGACATCGAGCTGGGCATTCGGGGGCTGCTGCGAGGGTTTGGCCTGAAAGTCGGGTTGATCAGCAAGGGGCGGTTCGCCGCGCGGGTGCGCGAGCTGGTGGCCGGTCATCCGATGCTGGAGGCGGTGGCCGAGGCGATGCTGCAGGCGCGCGACGCGCTGCGCCAGCAGGTGAACCAGTTGCATCGACGGATGCTGGCGATCGTGCGGGCCGACACGACGTGCCAGCGGCGGATGACGGTGCCTGGCGTGGGTGCGCTGGTGGCGCTGACATTCACCTCGGCGGTCGACGACCCGGGCCGGTTCCGATCGTCCAAGACGGTGGGTGCGTATTTCGGTCTGACACCAAAGAAATATCAGTCTGGAGAAACCGACGTCACCGGCGGGATCAGTCGGGTCGGCGACGGGGCGGTGCGGACCGCGCTTTACGAGGCGGCACAGGTGATGCTGCTGCGCTCGCAGAAGTTCTCCACGCTCAAGCGCTGGGCGATGGCGGTGGCGAAGCGCCGCGGCCACAAGCGGGCGGTGGTGGCGCTGGCCCGAAAGCTGGCGACTGTAAAGCTGGCGACTGTACTGCATCGGATGTGGGTGAGCGGCGTGGAGTTCCGCTACGGCAAGCAGGAGGCCCCCGCCGCATAGCCAACGAAGAGTTTGGGCGCGGCCGACCGGTCCCGCCCGCCGAGGTCCCGTCGCCCGGACGCGGATCCGCCGAAGCCGTTCGCTGCGCTGTGCGTCCGCTGCCCGCGGGGAGCACGTCCATTGAGGAGATCGGCTCGCGGACTCCATCTGATTGCATGATGTGGCGGCGCAATCCGACCACGGACCGAAGCACGATACCGGCGGCGAGATCATCACTCGGGGGATTGACACCGGATGCCCATTACCGAAGCGCAGCGACGCGGCAATCGGCCGCACGCGAGCGGCGCGATGGATCGCCACAGCCGCCGAGGCGCCGTAACTTGGCGGAATGAATTCGGAATTCATTCAGCCATCTAATACCAGACGCCGTCTGTGATGACCTTTCCACCCCCTCCGTCATGCTCGGCGAAGGCCGAGCATCCACGCCCTGCCGTAGTGCCGCGGCGAGAAAGTCGTGGATGGTCGGCCTTCGCCGACCATGACGAGGAAGGGTCAGAGCCACGGGCCGCTGGTATAATCCGCCATCTAATACCAAGTCTCTGAGTATGTGACTTGGCAGGGGCTTCCCCGACGCGGGATGGGTCTGATTCAAGGATGGCGAACACAGGAGGTTCGCCATGCCGATCCCACTCCGGGCTGATTTCGATGCAGCGCAGTTGAGATCCGCCGCGCGCGGAACGAAGGATGGGCCGCAGGCGCGTCGGCTTCTGGCGCTGGGCGCAATCTACGACGGCGCGAGCCGCACCGAGGCCGCCCGGATCGGTGGCGTGACGCTGCAGATCGTGCGTGACTGGGTGGTCAAGTTCAACGCGAGCGGCCCCGACGGCTTGATCGACCGCAAGGCGCCCGGTCAGCCGCCCCGGCTGAACGACATGCATCGCGCGGCGCTGGCCCGGGTGATCGAGAGCGGGCCGATCCCTGCGATCCATGGCGTGGTCCGCTGGCGGATCATCGACCTGTGCCAGTGGGTCCGGGACGAGTTCCAGGTCAGCGTGGCCAAGCAGACGCTCAGCCGCGAACTGCGCGCCATGGGGATATCGCAAGCTGTCGGCGCGTCCGCGTCACCATGCGCAGGCCGCAGGCGCCATCGAGCATTTTAAAAAAGTCTCCCCGCCATTCTGGACGAGATCGCGCGGGACAAGGGCGTCGATCCGGCCGACATAGAGGTCTGGTTCGGCGACGAAGCCCGCATCGGCCAGAAGAACAAGATCACAAGGCGCTGGGCGCGGCGGGGAACCCGGCCGTCGGCGCCGCAGGATCAGCGCACCGCGTCGACCTACATCTTCGGCGCAATCTGCCCCAAGGAGGGAAAATGCGCCGGCCTGATCCTGCCCCCCGCCTTCGCAGGGGCAGGCTCTGGTGCAACACCGAGGCGATGAGCCTGCACCTGGCGGCGATATCGGCCAAGATCGCGGCCGGCGGGCACCCGGCGCTGCTGGTCGATCAGGCCGGGTGGCATCTGTCAGCCGGGTTGATCGTGCCCGACAACATCAGCATCGTCCCGCTGCCAGCCAAGTGTCCCGAGCTGAACCCGCAGGAGAACGTCTGGCAGTTCATGCGCGACAACTGGCTCTCCAACCGCGTGTTCACCTGCTCCGACAACTTGCTCGATCACTGCTGCGACGCTTGGAACAAGCTCGCCGAACAGCCCTGGATCATCATGTCAATCGGACTGCGCGATTGGGCACATGGGTTCTGATCAAGGAGTCGTGGTATTAACTGTTCTTCGTCGTCTTCGCAGCGAATTGGTTCAATGCATTGTCACGTCCCCGCCTTATTGGGGCTTGCGGGACTACAATATTTCCGAGCAGATCGGCCTTGAGCCGACCTTGCCGCAGTTCCTCAACCAGCTCCGCACCGTTTTCACGGAGGGCCGCCGCGTTCTGGCCGACGATAGAGTGTTCTGGCTCAACATCGGAGACGGCTACACCAGCGGAAACCGTGGCTGGCGAGCGCCCGACAAGAAGAACCCGGCACGGGCCATGAGCATCCGCCCGGACACGCCGGAGGGATTGAAGCTGAAAGACCTGCACGGCATCCCGTGGCGGCTGGCCTTGGCGCTTCAGGAAGACGGCTGGTATTTGCGGGCGGATATTATCTGGCACAAGCCGAACGCGCAGCCCGAGAGCGTCAGGGACAGGCCGACCCGGGCGCACGAATATCTGTTCATGTTCACCAAATCCGAGCAGTATTACTATGATCGGAAAGCCATCTTGGAGCCGAATGGCCGCAACCGCCGCTCGGTCTGGAACATCCACACGCAGGGATTCCCCGGGGCGCATTTTGCGACCTTCCTGCCCAAGCTTATCGAACCGTGCATTCTGGCCTCCACCCGGCCCGGCGATTACGTGCTTGACCCGTTTTTCGGCTCCGGCACGGCGGGACTCGTCGCGCAGCAGGTGAACCGGAAATATATCGGCATCGAGCTTCACCCCGAGTAAGTGACGCTGGCGGCGGAGCGGCTTACCGCCGATGAAAAAGGCCGTCGTTCGGATAGCCGCCTGATGTTCAACATCCCGGCCCCGGAACTTCAGATCGAATTTTCGGTGGCGCTTGCCGAAATCAGGCGGCTGTATCTGCAAGAGGCCCTGAGCGATACGGTCAGAAATCTGCACATCGTCACGCTGGACCAGCAGCTAGGCGGGATGGTGCCGGTCAAATCTCTCGCCATGCTCGCCGCGCACGGCTTGCGGGCGGAATTGATCTTTCCCGCCCCGATGCTGTTCGAGGCGAACCCCCACCTTCTCGGCTACTACCGCCTCCTTTACGGCTTCAGCCAGAAGGGATTTTACACAGCCGCGACCGGAATCGGCCCGTTCAAGGGCATGGAGGCGCGCGGCGTCATCTCCAAAGCCTGCGCCCCGAATGTCGAGGCGCTGTGCGCGGCGCTTGTGCCATGCGGAAACGCGCTGCTTGAGGGCATCGGCCCAACACAAATCAGCCGCGAGCTTCTGGACGACCTCACCCTGTTGACCGTGGGTCCGCAGCTTCGCGGCGGAGCCAACGTCAAGAAGGGAGCGGCGGGCATCGTCAGGGTGTTCGAGGCCATTTATGGCATCGTCAAGGACGCCGCCGTTTCCTTCGATCAAAGCCGGATCGCGGTGAGAAACGCAGCCGGGCGGATGGTCTATGTCGAATTTGCCCCCGACCCCGACATCATCATCCGGGAGGAAATGGCAGCGGCGTCCTTCGCTGAAAAAATCGCCATCGAGGTCAAGGCGGGCGAGGATTTTTCCAACATCCACAACCGCATTGGAGAGGCCGAGAAAAGCCACCAGAAGGCCAAGGGGCGCGGCTATGTCGAATGCTGGACGGTCGTGAACGTTGACCGGATCGACATGGCTATGGCGCGGCGGGCGTCCCCTTCCACAAACCGTTTTTACCGCTTGTCCGACATCGTGCCCGGAACCGGCACCGAATACACGGATTTTCGGAACCGGGTGATTTCCCTGATTGGTATCTAGCTTGGGGATGATCCGCATCCCATTGCGCGATACGCGCCATTGTTGGAAAATGACATTGATGGTAAAAAGCCGGTTCTCTGCAAGACCGGCCACGAATGGGCGAAATGGTATGAAAATGCCGAGGATAAACGCATTGTGGCCCGCGACGAGATAGACGGGTTTCTAGTTTCAACCATCTTCACCGGAATCGATCCCGGCGCGGTCGATGGCGACGCCTGATCAGGTTTGCCGAACCGGCGAAATTGCCTGCCCGCACCCAGCACCTCGTCATCGCTATGCGCGACGATGGCGGCAGCATGAAGGTCGGAGAATGACCGGCGCCATACCAGTTCGTCGATCGAATCGCGCCTCAGCTGCGGAGCTCCTCCCCGGCCAGCCGCTCGGGCAGTCTGGCGAACTCCGTGTGATCCGCATCCGATCCCAGCATGGCCTGCGCGGCGGCGGCCATCTCGCGGCACAGCGCGGCGAACGGCGTCGGTGTCGCGGTCTCGCGGCCCACCTGCAGGGCGATGGACAAGTCCTTCACCAGCAGGCCGAGCGTGAAACCCGCGTCGAACTTGCGCGACAGCACGAACTGCTTGAACTTCTTCTGCGTCGAGTTGTTCATCCCCGTCGCCGCGTTCAGCACATCCGTCATCACCGCCGGATCGAGGCCGAAGCGCTGGCCGATCAGCAGCGCCTCGATGCCGATCAGGAAACCCCCGGCGCTGACCAGATTGTTCAGCGCCTTCATTGCCTGACCCGACCCGACGCCGCCGGTGCGCAGCACCGAACTGCCCATCGCCTCCAGCACCGGCAGCACGCGGTCGATCGTCGCGCTCTCGCCGCCCGCCATGATGGCGAGCTCGCCGGTCCGCGCGCGCGGCACGCCGCCCGAGACCGGCGCGTCGATCAGCGTCGCGCCGAGCTCGCGCACGCGCTCCGCCAGCTCCTGCGTCACCGTCGGCTCGCCCGAGCTCATCTCGATGACGACCGCGCCGGGGCGCAACCCGGCCATCAGCGTGTCCTCGCCGGTCGCCAGGACGTGCCGCACGATGGCGCTGGTCGGCAGCATGGTGATCACCACGTCCGATTTCGCCGCGAGATCGCGCAGGCTGTCGGGCGCGAAGCCGCCGACCTGCTGGACGAAATTGTCGGCGACCTCGCGGCGCGCATCGTTGAGGTTGAGCGTGAAGCCGGCGCGGTGCAGGCACGCCGCCATCGGCCAGCCCATGTTGCCGACGCCGACGAAGCCGACGCTCGGCGTCCCGCTGGGCTTCTCCGCCATGCTACTCGGCGGCCTTCTTCTCGGCGTCGATCTCCTTGAACACCTCCGACGTCGTCTTGAACGCATCGAGACAGGCGGGAATGCCGCAATAGATCCCCGTCTGCAGCAGGATCTCCTTGATCTCGTCGCGGGTCACGCCGTTGGTCAGCGCGCCGCGCACGTGGAGGCGCAGCTCGGCCGAACGGTTGAGGGCGGTGAGCATCGCGAGGTTCAACATGCTGCGCGCCTTGCGCGGCAGGCCGGGGCGCGTCCAAACCTCGCCCCAGGCGTATTCGGTGGTGAGCTGCTGGAAGGCCGCCATGAAATCGTCGGCGCGGGCCAGCGAGCCGTCCACATACTCGGCGCCCAGCACGGCGCGGCGCACCTCCAGCCCCTTCTTGAATTTTTCCGAGTTGTATTCGGGCCGGTCCGCCATGATCGCTGCTCCTCCAAGCCGGGACGCGGGACGGTAGAGATTGCCAGCCCACCCGGCAAGCGGTTGACTGGCGCGAACCGGGAGGGAGTGACCGCATCATGGCCGACACACCAGCCGTCACATACGAGGTGCTGGCGCTGCGCTACGGCATCCTGGCGCCGCGCATCCAGGCGCAGAACCTGCTGATGCCGGACGACCACATGGCGCCCGAGCCGCTCGACTTCCTGGTGTTCGCGCTGCGCGGCGGCGGGCGGACCATCGTGATGGACACCGGCTTCACCCCGGCCTCGGCGCAGCGGCGCGGGCGCGAGCTGCTCTGCACGCCGTCGGAGGCGCTGCTGAACGCCGGCATCGACCCCGCGCGTGTCCCCGACGTGGTGCTCAGCCACATGCACTGGGACCACGCCGGCGGCATGGAGTATTTCACCAATGCGCAGTTCCATCTGCAGGAGGAGGAGATGGCCTTCTGCACCGGTGCCTGCATGTGCCACCCGCATCTGCGCCGGCCGTTCGACGTGGAGGACGTGGTGAGCGCGGTACGTGCCCTGTACGCGGACCGGCTGCGCTTCCACAAGGGCACCACCGAGATCGCCCCCGGCGTCACCCTGCACCTGATCGGCGGGCATTCCGGTGGCATCATGTGCGTGCGTGTGCCCACCGCTCGCGGCTGGGTGGTGCTGGCGGGCGACACGACGCATCTCTGGGCCAACATCCGTGGCCGCAACCCCTTCCCCGTGGTGGTGGACGTGGCACGGATGCTGCGCGGCTACGACATCCTCGAAAGCCTGGCCGACGGGCCGGACCACATCATCCCCGGCCACGATCCGCTGATCCTCAAGCGTTTCCCGCCACTCGGCGGCAACCCCGAGATCGTGCAGCTCCATGAGCCGCCGGTCGGCTGAGAACGCGTCCTTCCCTTCCGGACACGGCGCTGCCAGGTAGGCGATATGCGCAACCCCTTTCGTTTGGTCCGGCGCGTGCTGGCCGGCATCGGCGTCCTCGTGCTGCTGCTGGTGGCCGCGGTGTTTGGGCTGCTGTGGCTCAGCACACCCAGCAAGAAGCAGCAGCTGGCGATCGAGGGACTGTCCGCCCCGGTCAACGTCACCTTCGACGCGGACGGGGTGCCGCGCATCCACGCGGCCTCGGCGCTGGACGGGGCGGCGGCGCTCGGCTTCGTCCACGCACGGGACCGGATGTTCCAGATGGAGCTGATGCGACGCGCCGCCTCTGGCCGCCTGTCGGAGATCGCCGGCCCTGTCACCCTGCCGCTCGACCGTCAGATGCGCGTGCTCGGATTGCGCCAGCGGGCACTGGCCGACTACCCCGCCCTGCCCGAGCCGACGCGGGCGATGCTGGAGGCCTACGCGCGGGGCGTGAACGCCTGGATCGCCGCGCGCGGCCGGTTCAGCGCGCCGGAATTCCTCGCCCTCGGCGCGCCCGAGCAATGGGAGCCGGTCGACAGCCTGCTCTGGGGCAAGACGATGGGCCTCTGGCTCTCGGACAACTGGCGCACCGAGCTGTCCCGCCTGTCGTTCGCCGGGCGACTTAGCCAGCAACAGATCGACGAGCTCTGGCCGCCGGACCACGCCGACGGGCACCCCGACGCGCGCGCCGCGACCGACCGGCGCTATGCGGCGGCGGCGGCGGCGTTATTGGACCTACTACCCAAATTTCCCGCGCCGTTCACCCTGCCCGGCCAGCGCCTCCAACGAATGGGCGGTCGATGGGCGGCATACCGCGACCGGCGCGCCGCTGCTCGCCGGCGACCCGCATCTGCAATTCGGCCTGCCCGGCATCTGGTATCTGGCGCGGATCGAGACGCCGGACGGCGTGCTGGCGGGCGCCACCGCGCCGGGGGTGCCGTTCCTCGTGCTGGGCCATAACGGCCACATCGCCTGGAGCTTCACCACCACCGGCGCCGACGTGCAGGACGTGTTCATCGAGACGCCGACGGCGGATGGCGGCTACGCGACGCCGGACGGTCTCGCGCCCATTCGCGGTGCGCGAGGAGCGGATCCGGGTGCGCGGCCGGCCCGACCAGGTGCTGCGCGTGCGCGAGACCCGGCACGGCCCGGTGATCAGCGACCTCTCCGGCAATGCCGGCGGCCCGGTGCTGGCCGTGGCGATGGCCAACCTCGCGCCGGGCGACACGGCGGCGGCCGGGCTGCTGGCGCTCAACCGGGCCCAGGACGTGGACCAGGCCGGCGCGGCGGCGACGATGATCTCGACGCCGGTGCAGAACCTGATCGTGGCCGATCGCCAGCGCATCGCGCTGTATGTCACCGGTCGGGTGCCGATCCGAAAATCGGGCGACGGCGCGGCGCCGGTCGAGGGCGCGGATGGCGCGCATGACTGGACCGGCTGGGCGTCGGGCACGGAGTTGCCGCACGTCGTGGCGCCAGCGAGCGGTCGGCTGGTGAATGCCAACGAGCGGGTGGCGCCCCCCGATTTCCCGGTGTTCCTCGGCCGCGACTGGTTCGGCGACTGGCGCGCGCGCCGCATCCGCGAGATGCTGGCGGCCAGCGACCGCCATACCCCAGCGGGATTCGCGCGGATGCAGACCGACGTGCAGAGCACCTTCGCCCAGCAGATCCTGCCCGCGCTCCGCGCCGTGCAAGCGCCGGACGGACCGGCCGCCCGCGCGCTGGCGCTGCTCGCGGACTGGGACGGCTCGATGGCGATCGACCGGCCGCAGCCGCTGATCTTCAACGCCTGGATGTTCCAGTTCCGCGACCTTGTGCTGCAACGCAACAAGGTGCCCGCCTCCGCCGGCGGGCCGATGCTGGAGTTCGCGGCGTTCGTGCTGTCGCCCCCCGGCGCCCATTGGTGCGGCGGCGATTGCGCCCCGGTGCTCGCCGAGGCGCTGCGCCGCAGCGTGGCCGACCTCGTCCCCCGCTTCGGCGCCGATCCGTCAGCCTGGCGCTGGGGCCCGGCGCATCAGGCGGTGTTCGCCCATCCCATGCTGCGCGCGGTCCCGCTGCTCGGCCCGCTCGCCACCGCGCGGATCGACAGCCCAGGGGACGACAGCACGGTGGACCGTGGCACGCCGCTGCCGGTCAGCTTCGACAACGTCCACGGCGCCTCCTTCCGCGGCGTCTATGACCTTGCCGATCTCGACCACAGCCTGTTCATGGCCGCACCCGGCCAGTCCGGCCGCCCGTTCGGGTCGGGCGCACGAAATTTCCTGACCCGCTGGCGCGATGGCGATACCATCTTGCTGGGACCGACCGCCGCGACCGTCACCGCGACCGTCACGCTCATGCCCGCTGCGCCCCTGACCGACAGGCCGACACGATGAACGATTGGAACGCCCCTCCCTGGAACGGCCCGCCGCCTTACGGCCTCGCCATGATGCAGGACGAGATGCTGACCCGTGGCGTGCTGAGCCGCCGCTGCCTCGCCTGGTTCGTCGACCTCGCGCTGATCGCCGGCCTCCTCGCCGTGTCGTGGATGCTGCTGTTCACCTTCGGGCTGATGACCCTCGGGCTCGGGATGCCGCTGCTCGGACTGCTGCCGGTGGTGCCGTTCTGCTATCATTTCTTCTTCCTCGCCGGCATGGGTGCCACACCTGGACAGGCGCTGTTCGGCCTGCTGGTCGCCCGCAACGACGATCTCGGCAAACCAGGGCCGCTGCAGGCGTTGATCTCCACGCTGATCTACTATCTCACCCTCGCCACCAGCGGGCTGCTGCTGCTGGTCGCCCTGGTGACCACGCGGCATCGCACCCTGCACGATCTGATCAGCGGGCTCGTGGTGGTGCGCGCGCGGGCGTTGACCGCGCCCGTCGGCTCCTGGAACATGACGGGCGGATCCCCGTACGCATGACCTACAGGCCGCCTCGCCGACCGCAGTTCTTCTACACCACCGCTCCGCTCCCGTGCCCGTACGTCGCGGGGCGGACCGAGCGGAAGGTGGTGACGGAGATCACCGGCCCGGATGCCGAGACGCTGCATGACCGGCTCTCCCGCGCCGGCTTCCGCCGCAGCCACAACATCGCCTACGCCCCGGTCTGCCCTTCCTGCCAGGCCTGCGTGCCGATCCGCATCCCGGCCGCGAGCTTCGAGCCGGATCGCACGTTGCGGCGGATCGCGCGGGCCAACGCGCTGCTGGAAGGCTTCGAGGTGCCGCCGCGGGCCACCGCCGAGCAGTTCCAGCTGTTCCAGCGCTATCAGCAGGCCCGCCACGGCAGCGGCGACATGGCGACGATGAGCTTCTACGACTATCGCGCGATGGTCGAGGACACGCCGATCGAGACCTTCGTGGTCGAGTTCCGCGATCCCGACGACCGGCTGGTCGGGGTCTGCCTGACCGACAAGCTCGGCGACGGGCTCTCGGCGGTGTACAGCTTCTTCTCTCCGGGGCTGGAGAAGCGTTCCATCGGGACCTACACGATCCTGTGGCTGATCGAGCGGGCCCGCATCCAGGGCCTGCCCTACGTCTATCTGGGCTACTGGGTGCCGGACAGCCGCAAGATGGCGTACAAATCCCGCTTCCGGCCCAG
Source organism: uncultured Alphaproteobacteria bacterium (assembly GCA_963799825.1). Classification (GTDB taxonomy): domain Bacteria; phylum Pseudomonadota; class Alphaproteobacteria; order Acetobacterales; family Acetobacteraceae; genus JAFKFI01. Next base: position 66,858 of record CAWCYL010000001.1, on the reverse strand, counting down.
CGAGGTGCTGGTCGGCGGGGCGTGGCGGGTGCTCACCGAGGCGGACGCCGCCCCGGCCGAGGCGGCCCACCTGCTCCCCGAGACGACCGGCTGACCGACGAGCCCGATTGGCTGATCTGGGCGCGCGAGATCCAGGCGATCGCGCAGACCGGGCTCGCCTTCGGCAAGGATCCGTATGATGCGGAGCGCTACGAGGCGCTTCTGGCGCTGGCCGTTCGCATCATGGCCTCGCATACCGGCGTCGATGCCCGCTCGATCGGCGCCCTGTTCGCGGGACAATCCGGCTACGCGACCCCGAAGATCGACGTGCGCGGGGCCGTGTTCGACGCGGGGGACCGCATCCTGATGGTCCGCGAGACGGTCGATGACGGTCGCTGGACCCTCCCCGGCGGCTGGGCGGACGTCAACCAGACGCCTGGCGAGAGCGTGATCCGTGAAATTCGCGAGGAGTCGGGCTACGAGACCCGCATCCGCAAGCTCGCCGCCGCCTGGGACAGATCCCGCCAGGGCCATCCGCCCGGTCCCTTCTCCACCTGCAAGCTGTTCTTCGTCTGCACGCTCGAAGGCGGGGCCGCGGCGACGAGCCTCGAGACAAGCGAGGTCGGGTGGTTCGCCGAGGACGAAGTTCCGTCCGACCTCTCGCTCGGCCGGACCCTGCCGCATCAGGTGGCGCGCATGTTCGCCCACTGGCGCGACCCGTCGCTGCCGACGGAGTTCGATTAAGGCCTGTTCATGTTCGCTTCGCCACGTTCCCTTCCCCGGAACACGATGTTAAAGCGCGGGCGGACGCAGCACTCGTTGCGCCAATTCGCCCGACGATCCCTCCCGATCTCCGCTGGAGCAAGCACAGAATGCGCCGCATATTTCATGGCCTCCTCGCTGCCGGATTGCTGATTTCGCCGTACGCCCAGGCGGCGGAATGCTCCAACCCGGCGGACCAGACAGTTTTTGATTTGGCGGCGCTCAAGAGCGAACTCATGGTTCTCGCCACCGGCTGCAAAGACTCCGACAATGCCTATAACGCCTTCGTGAACCGCTACAAGCCCGAGTTGGGTGCCAACGACCACGCGCTCGCTGCCTATTTCAAGCGTGAGTATGGTCGGAACGCGCAACGCGAGCAGGACGCCTACGTGACCAACCTGGCCAACGCCCAGTCCCAGAGCGGGGTGCATCAGGGCTCGGATTTCTGCCCGCGCACATCGACGATCTTCCACGAGGTGATGATGCTGCACGACGGCAAGGATCTGCCGGAATACGCCGCTGGCAAGGATCTGATCCCGGACGAACTCGGCGCTTGCGCCGCGGCGCCAAGCCCCGCGCACGCAATCGTCCGCACGGCCTCAGCGCGCAAATCCCACCCCAAGAAGCATTGAGGCCAGAAGAAGCGCTAAGGCGGGGCGCGCCGCGCGAGCGAAACGGCGCGATTCCCGAGTAGAGCCTCAACCTGGCTTGGTCGCCACCGCCGCCTTCTCGACCGTCACCGTCGCGCGGACCACGCCATCGCCGGGCAGCAGGCGCACGGCGAAGCTATCGGGTCCGGCGTAGCCCTTGTTGGGCGTGTAGTCGATCCGCGTCGCATCCCCGACGGAGTGGATGTACACCTGCCCATGCGCCGGGCGAGCCGTCAGCAGCCCGGCCGAGTAGGGATGGCCGTTGTCGTCCACCGTGATGCCGCACCAGCCGCCGTCATTGCCGACAGTCATCGTCGCCGGCGTTTCCTTCCCGGCGGTCACACTGACCTTCGGCACGCTGCAACTCTTGGCCCCGCCCGCGAAGTCAGTCGCATACAAGCGCGTTGAACTCACGGGCCGCGCCTGTTGCGCGCAGCCTTGCAGGAGCGCCGCGAGGCCGATCATCGCCATGCCCGCCAGTCCCGTCGATCGCGTCAAGCTCACGTCGCCTCCTTGTTCACCAGGGTCGCTGCCCCGCTGCATTCTGCGGTCCCGTTCCGCAACGCGCTGCTTCATTGCCCGTTCACGCGCGCGCCGCAAGCCCGCGGAGAAACTGCGCCCGCATAGCGCGGTCAGCCGAATCGGGGGGGTCAGCCGAAACGGTTCGACTTGGGGAACCCGGACGGCGGCAGCTTGCCGGCTTGCGCCCGCTCGCCGAGCCAGTCGCGCAGATTGGTTTCCGTCCGCGTCTTCTCGCCGAGCCGCCAGGTCAGACCCTCGGCCAGCCGGAACACCTTGGCATCGCTCAAGCCGCCGTCACGGTAGCGCTGCAGGATCACGCCGGCACCACGCGCGAGTTCCGGCACCTGCTCCAGCGGGAACACCAGCAGCTTGCGGTTCTCGCCGACCACCGCGACATGGTCGCCCTCCGCCGGCACGCAAAGCGTCGCCTCCTCGCCAGGGCGGAGGTTGAGCACCTGCTTGCCCGTGCGCTTCTCGGCCAGCAATTCCGCCCCAGGGACCACGAAGCCCCGCCCGGTGGACGAGGCGACCAAATAGCGCGCGTCGTCGCGCGGCACGAACAGCGCGAAAACGTCGTCCTCGTTGGTCAGCTCGGCGAGCAGGCGCACCGGCTGCCCGTCGCCGCGCCCGCGCGGCAGGTCGCCTGCCTTCAGGGTGTAGGCGCGGCCGTTGGTGCCGAACAGGCAGATCCGATCGGTCGTTTCACAGGAAAACAGAAACTTCAGCCGGTCGCCTTCCTTGAAGCGCAGCTCCGCTCCCTCGGCGACATGGCCCTTCACCGCGCGGATCCAGCCCTTCTCCGAGAGGATCGCGGTGATCGGCTCGCGCTCCACGAAGGCGTGCGTCGCCACCTCCAGCGCGACCGGCACCTCGCCGACCACCGTGCGCCGCGCACCCAGCGCGCCGTCGCCGAATTTCTTGCGGGTCTCCTCGATCTCGCCGGAGATGCGCGTCCAGCGCAGCGCCTCGTCCCCGAGCAGTGCCTGGATGTCCTTGCGCTCCTTCGTCAGCGCCTTGTGCTCCTTGCGGATTTCGATTTCTTCGAGGCGCCGCAGCGAGCGCAGGCGCATGTTGAGGATCGCCTCGGCCTGCACCTCGCTGATGGAAAACCGCCGCATCAGCGCCGGCTTCGGCTCGTCCTCCTCGCGGATGATGCGGATCACCTCGTCGAGATTGAGATAGACCGCGAGATAGCCGTCCAGCACCTCGATGCGTCGCTCGATCGCCGCCAGGCGATGTCGCGAGCGACGGATCAGCACCTCGTGGCGATGGTCGAGCCACGCCTGCAATACGTCGCGCAGCGCCATCACGCGCGGCGTGCGCGTGGCGTCCAGCACGTTCATGTTGAGCGGGAAGCGGCCCTCCAGCGCGGTCGCGCGGAACATCGTCGCCATCAGCATCTCGGGCTCGACGCCGCGGGTGCGCGGTTCGAGCACCAGGCGAACCGTCTCGGTGCTCTCGTCGCGCACGTCGCCGAGCAGCGGCAGCTTCTTGTCCTCCATCAGCTCGGCGATCTGCTCGATCAGCCGCGCCTTGGCGACCTGGTACGGGATCTCGGTGACGACGATCTGCCAGGTGCCGTGCTTGCCGCGCTCGACCTCCCATTTCGCCCGCACGCGAAAGCCGCCGCGCCCGGTCTCGTACGCCTGCAGGAGGGCGGCCGCGTCCTCCACCATCGTCCCGCCGGTGGGAAAATCCGGGCCGGGCATGTGGCGCAGCAAATCGGCGGTGGTCGCGTCGGGGTGACGGATCAGATGGATCGCGGCGGCGCAGACCTCGCCCGCGTTGTGCGGCGGGATCGACGTCGCCATGCCGACCGCGATGCCGGCGGCGCCGTTGGCGAGCAGGTTGGGGAACGCGCCCGGCAGCACGATCGGCTCGCTCTCCTCGCCGTCATAGGTCGGGCGGAAATCGACCGCGTCGTCGTCGATGCCGGCGAGCAGCGCCTTCGCGACTTCGGTGAGCCGCGCCTCGGTGTAGCGCATCGCCGCGGCGTTATCGCCGTCGATGTTGCCGAAATTGCCCTGGCCCTCGACCAGCGGATAGCGCGCGGCGAAATCCTGCGCGAGCCGCACCAGCGCCTCGTACACCGCGACGTCGCCGTGCGGATGGTATTTGCCGATCACGTCGCCGACCACGCGGGCGCATTTCTTGAACCCCGCGGTCGGGTCGAGCCGCAGCTGGTGCATGGCGTAGACCAGCCGCCGATGCACCGGCTTCAGCCCGTCGCGCACATCCGGCAGCGAGCGGGACATGATGGTGGACAGCGCATAGGCGAGATAGCGCTCGCTCAGCGCCTCGGACAGGTTCGTGTCCTCGATCCTGCCGATCAGGTCGTCGGGCATCGTTGCTCCAGGAAGTGGTCAGGCCGATTGGTCAGGCCGATTCGGCGGCCAGCGCCGCCACGCGGTCGTACAGCATCTGGCGCGCCGATGGCAGGGGCCGATGATGCTGGCCGAACGCGTCGCGGGCGAGGAAATGGCCGGTCAGACGCAGCCCGTCGCGCCAGTCCGCCGGCTCGGCGGCGTTCCCGCCGGCAAGGAACGAGGGCAGCCGGAGCAGCCGTGCCCGCCACTCGCCCGCCGCCGCCTCGCGACACCGCCCGCCCGGTCCGCGGGCGACACCCAGGCGAGGCCGGCCTCCTCGCCGGTGACGGCGCAGCGGCCGAGATCGAGGCCGTAGCCGAGATCGGCGAGCAGCATCGCCTCCCAGCGGATCAGATCGGGCAGCATCTCGGCACCAAGCGGCAGCCGCGGGATCAGATGGACCAACCCCTCGAACACGCGCGGATGCGGCTCGCGCTCGGGCAGCGCGCCCTCCGCCACGGCGCAGGCGGCGGACAGCATCGCGAGCGCCAGCGGGATCATCCATCGCCAGCGCCGCGCCGGCGTGGACCAGCTCCGCCGTGAGGCTGCCGAGCTGGTCCGACAGCCGCGCCACCCAGCGTGCCTGCACGAGGTTGCCCGGCTGCCACACCGCCGCGCGCGACCGGGCCGCGCCCCCGCGCGCCAGGCCGCGATGGCTGCCGTGCTCCGCCGTCATCACCGTCGCGACCGCATCGCCCTCGCCGTACGGGCGGGCGTCGAGCACGATCGCGGCGGCGTCCCATTCCACTGGTCTGTCCGAACCTCCTGGCCTCCACTCTGGCCAGCGCGGGCCGGATTGCAAGCCGGGCTACGGGCTCATACACGTCCCGTCATCGCGGCCGCCACCACGGCAAGACGGTCGCCCAGCCCGCGCGGGCCGGGCGCCGGCCGATCCGTCGCAGATCGCGCCGCGCGAGCACGGCGGGCAGGACGGCCGACAACGCCCGGCGCCGCAGCGCGGCGGGAACGCGGCCCGGCAACAGGGCGCGGACTTCCGCCGCGAGCGCCGAGAGCACGCCCGATGCGAGCGCGCTCTCCGGCGCCGCGGTCACATGCTCGGGAGACAGGCCGTGACGCGCGAGCACATCCTCCGGCAGCAGGCAGCGGCCCTGGCGTGCCAGGATGGCCGCGCTGCGCAGCACGCCGGCACCGCCATAGGCCGCGCCGAACGGACGCGCGCGCTCGGGCTCCGCCGCGCCGAGCAGGCGGGCCGCCGCGACCGACACCCCGCCCGCCGTGCCGAGCAGATAGTCCCGCCACGCATCCAGCGTCGGGATCGACGGATCGGCCTCCATCTCGCGCGCGTCGATCAGCGGCAGAAGATCGTCGGGCTCCAGGCTGCCCGAGGCGATGGCGGCGGATAGCGGCTCGGCCACCTCGTGCCGGCGCGGCGCGCCCTCCACCACCTCGCGCCACCATTGCAGCCGGATCAGCGCGAGCGGCGGCTCCGAGACGACTTCGCGCGCGCGGGCGAGCTCGTGGTTGAAGGCGTAGAGCGCCAGCAGCGCACCACGCTTTTCCGCCGGCGCGAACAGGGCGGTGAGGAAGCGGTCCGGGTCGTGCCGGCGGACGAACGCGGCGAGCGGGTCAGGCATCGCGCGCAGCCGTGTCCCCTGCGGCGGGCGCGCAGCCTTGACGGCCTTCCCGGCGGGCCATAGCTACCAATACAGCCATCGCTTCGCACCGCCCATCAACCGGAGAACGTTCATGGCCTTTGAACTCCCCCCACTGCCCGTATTCCAAGACCGCGCTCGCCGAGAAGGGCATGTGCGAGGAAACGCTGGAGCTGCACCACGACAAGCACCACCAGGCCTACGTCACCGCGCTGAACGGCTTCGTCGAGAAGGACCCGCAGCTCCAGGGCAAGTCGCTCGAGGAGATCGTCAAGCTGTCGCACGGCAAGGAGGCGATGGCGCCGGTGTTCAACAACGCGGGACAGCACTGGAACCACATCCTGTTCTGGAAATGCATGTCGCCGAGCGGCGGCGGCATCCCCGGCGCGCTCGAGAAGAAGATCAACGACGATCTCGGCGGCGTGCAGAAGTTCAAGGACGCCTTCAAGGCCGCCGGCGGCAGCCAGTTCGGCTCCGGCTGGGCCTGGCTGGTGCTCGGCAGCGACGGCAAGCTGAAGGTGACCAAGACGCCCAACGGCTCCAACCCGCTCGCCACGGGCGAGGGCAAGGCGCTGCTCGGCTGCGACGTGTGGGAGCACAGCTACTATCTGGATTTCCGCAACCGCCGACCGGACTACCTGCAGAACTGGCTGGACAAGCTCGCCAACTATGAGTTCGCCGAGGCGCAGCTCAAGGGCTAACGCGGCTCCTGAGCACTCCGCGTCATGGCCGGACTTGTTCCGGCCATCCACGGCTTCGGCTGCGGCCAGCAACGTCGTGGATGCCCGCGACGAGCGCGGGCACGACGGTGGAGGCGCTACGACGCCTTCTCCTTCACCGGCTTCGGATCGTTGGCGGCGGTCGGACGGATCACGCTGGTGATCGTGTCCCGCATCACCGTGACGCGCAGGTTGGGGGCGATCTCCACCTCCACCTCGTTCGACGGCTTGCCGTCCTTGTCGGGCGCCACGCGCTGCACCGTGCCGAGGATGCCGCCGCCGGTCACGACGCGGTCGCCGCGCTTGAGCGCCGACAGCATCGACTTCATCTCCTTCGCGCGCTGCTGCTGCGGCCGGATCAGCAGGAAATAGAACACGCCGAAGATCAGCACGAGCGGCAGGAACTGCGTCGCCCCTCCGAGCATTCCCGCGATGTCCTGGGCGTAGGCGGGAGAGATGAGCATGGCGGCGATCCTTTCCCGGAGGCGGCCCGGGTTGCGGTGATTCGGGCGGGACCATACTTTCCGCCCCCCCGACGTCAAGCTTTTGCCCGGATCCCCCGATGGACCAGCCCCTGATGGACCAGCCTACGCACGCCCTGCTCGCCCGCATCGCCGACGCGCTGGACCGGCTGGCGCCCCCCGCGCCGCCGCCGCTCGACCTCGACCGCGCGGACGCCTTCGTCTGGCATCCGCAACAAGGGCATCTCGCGCCCGGTGCCCAAGGTCTCGCGCGTCGATATCGGGCTGCTGCAGGGCGTGGAGCGCCAGAAGACGATCCTGGTCGAGAACACGCTGCGCTTCGCCCGCGGCCTGCCCGCCAACAACGCCATGCTGTGGGGCGCGCGGGGCATGGGCAAATCCTCGCTGGTGAAGGCCACCCACGCCATCGCCAACGCAGCGCGACCCCGGCTGCCTGGTGCTGATCGAAATCCATCGCGAGGAGATCCGCACCCTGCCCGAGCTGCTGAACGTGCTGCGCGGCCAGGCGCGGCGCTGCCTGATCCTGTGCGACGACCTCTCGTTCGAGAAGGAGGACGCCGACTACAAAGCGTTAAAGTCGGTGCTCGACGGCGGCATCGAGGGGCGGCCCGACAACGTGCTGTTCTACGCCACCTCCAACCGCCGCCACCTGATGCCGCGCGACATGATCGAGAACGAGCGATCCACCGCGATCAGCCCCTCCGAGGCGACGGAGGAGAAGGTCTCGCTGTCCGACCGGTTCGGCCTGTGGATCGGCTTCCACAACTGCGACCAGGACACCTATTTCGCGATGGTCGACGGCTACGCCGCCAGCATGGCCCTGCCGATCGCGCCCGACGCGCTGCGCGCCCAGGCGGTGGAATGGTCGGTGACGCGCGGCGCGCGCTCGGGGCGGGTGGCGTGGCAGTTCATCCAGGATCTCGCGGGACGGCTCGGCGTGAAGCCCGCCTGATTGGACGGGCCGAATTGGACGCCCCGAATTGGACGACCAGGCTACTCTCGGGTAGCTTTGGCCCAACACAGAGCTGGAGCGAGCGCATGTCCGACGTCGTCCTTCGCCACGGGGTGTTCCTGGCCCCCTTCCACCCGGTCGACGAGGACCCGACCGAGTGCCTGCAGCGGGATTTCGAGCTGATGGAGTGGCTCGACCGGCTCGGCTTCGAGGAGGCGTGGATCGGCGAGCACCACTCGGCGGGCTACGAAATCATCTCCTCGCCCGAGCTGTTCATCGCCGCCGCCGCCGAGCGCACCCAGCGACTGCGCTTCGGCACCGGCGTCGTGTCGCTGCCGTACCACAACCCGCTGATGGTGGCGAACCGCATCATCCAGCTCGACCACCAGACGCGCGGGCGGGTGATGTTCGGCGCCGGGCCTGGCCTGCTCACCACCGACGCGATGATGCTGGGCATCGACCCCAACACCCAGCGCGACCGCATGGCCGAGGCGCTCGACATCATCCTCCGGCTGTTCAAGGGCGAGACGGTCACGCAGAAATCCGACTGGTACAACCTGGTCAACGCGCGCGTTCACCTGCTGCCCTACACCAAGCCCTATCCCGAGATCGCCGTGGCCAGCGCGGTGACGCCCTCCGGCGGCCGGCTGGCGGGGAAATACGATTTCAACATGCTCTGCCTCGCCGCGACCGATCCGACCGGCGGGTTCGACGCGCTGGCGACCAACTGGGCGGTGGCCAACGAGATCGCCGCCGAGCACGGCCGCACGATGGACCCGAACCGGCTGCGCCTGGTCGGCCCGCTGTTCATCGCCGAGACGCGCGAGCTGGCGCGCGAGCGGGTGCGTTTCGGCTTCGAGAAGTTTATCTCCTATTTCAACAAAATCTCCCGCGCCCCCGGCCGCTATCCGATCCCGGCCGGCAAGGATCCGGTGGACTGGTTCGTCGAGACCGGCTTCGGCGTGGTGGGCACGCCCGACGACGCCATCGCCATGATCGAGCGGCTGCAGAAGAAGCAGGGCGATTTCGGCGTGTTCTGCCAGCAGGCGCACAACTGGGCGGATTTCGAGGGCACCAAGAAATCCTACGAGCTGTACGCGCGCTACGTGATGCCGCATTTCAGGAAGGCGAACGCCAATCGCGTCGCCTCGATCGAATGGGCGGACCAGAACTCCGAGGAGTTCGGCGCCAAGCGCATGGCGGCGGTCGAGGCGATGTTCGCCAAGCACAAGGCCGAGCGCGGCGCCAAGGCGGCGGCGGAGTAATACGTTGCCACTACGCAACGACTTAGGACGTGCAACGGCAGAGCGGCGTCAGGTCTGGCACAAGCGGCGGTGGCCAGGGCGGCGGGGAAGCCGGCGGCTCGGCCGGAGGCGGCGTCCGGCCACAGCGACATGGGATAGCGCGATGCGGGGCGGGGGACTTCTCGCCTCTCCCCTGCGTGAGGGCTTGGGCTGCGAAGAGCCGACCAAGGGCCGTGGCGGGGAGTTCACACCCGGAGACTCCGATCGGCCAAGCCGGGCCGCTTCGGCTGGGGCGGCTCGGCCGGCAGGCGCAGCACCTCGGGCAGCGGATCGGTGGTCAGCTTGCGCCACAGCGGCCGCAGCAGCCGCCCCGCCTGCGGCGACGCTGCCAGCAGCGCCCGCATCTCCGGCTCCTCCAGCAACGCCCGCAGCGGGGCGACGAAATGCACCAGATAATACCGCAGCAACACCGGCCCGCGCGGAATACGCGGCGGCCGGCGCGTCGAGGTCGGGCGGTCCGCTGCCGGGCGTGGTGCGGTGCTCCGGCGCGGCGCGGTGGCGAGCGTTCCGGCCGCGAAGCGGGCGTGCAGCGCGGCGAGACGCCGCAGCGTGCGTGCGAGGTAGCGCCACAGCAGCACCGCGAGCGGCCCCAGCGTCTCGTGCCGCCGCCCGATGCCCTCGGCCATCGCCCGCTTCAGCGCCTCGATGAGGTGGGCGAAGCGGGGGAGGATGCCGGTCGGGGGCGGGGTATCGGGAGGCATGGGGAGAGCATAGTGTTAGTTAGAGGAGGTTTCAAGCCAAATCCAGCCATTCCCCCCCGTCTTGGTCGGCGCAGGCCGACCATCCACGACTTTCGCGCGCGGGCGGCAAAGTCGTGGATCATCGGGACAAGCCCGACGATGACGACGGAGTATCTGGATAAGCACCCCATTCAACTTGTGGCTAAACCCGACGGCAGTGGGACGGGCCCGGTGGTGGCGAGAAGCGGGCGGCTACGCCGACCCGGGCGAAAAGATGTCCTCGCCGCGTATCCATGTCGCGTGGAAGCCGGTCGAGACGCGGTGCGGGATGCGGATGCGGGCGATCGGGCCTCGCGTGATGTCGCCGGCGTCGAACACCAGGCAGGAGGAGCGCCAGTCGTTGGTGTCCGTGACGAACGTCACCGCGTATGCGTGCTCCTCCGGCGTGTTCGCGTCCGCGCCCTTGCGCGGCGCGACCGGCGCCTCGTTGCCGAACACGCCTTCTCCGTATCTCGTAGCGCTGCGCCGCGCCGGTCTCGAGATCGTAGCGGACCAGCGCGTCGAAGGTCTGGCACTGGCCGCGGATCGAGCCGGGCTCGGGCAGCGGCAGATGCTGGTTGAAGCTGTAGCGCGTGCGACGACCGAGCAGGTCCGCGTTCACCATCGGAAACTCGGTGTTGAGGTCGTCGATCGTGCCCTCGCGCACCGCGCCGGTCCGCATGTTGAACGACCAGCGATACAGCGTATGCACGCGCCGGCGCAACGCGAGTGCCGAGGCAAGCTCGCCATCCTTCGGATCGCGCGGCGAGGCCGGGTTGGCGAGGCGGCAGCCGATCTGGTGCACCCACTCCCCTTCCTCCCAGCAATTCACCAGGTGCAGGATGTAGCAGGGCTCGGCCTCGAACCAGCGGATCTGGTCTGGCGCGCCATGACGCGGAATGACGCCGAAGCGCGCCGGCATGTCGCGATGAAAGCGGATCACACGCCGCTTGTGCTCGCGCAGCAACGCGACGTCATGGAACAGCGGCAGGTCGTGCAGGATGGCGTAATTCTCGGTCAGCCCCATGTCGTGCGGCGAGCGCGGTCCCGGCAGGTCGATCGGCACGTCGTGTCGCAGCGCGCCATCCGCGCCGATGACGCCGTAGCGCATGTAGGGCGGCTCGTCGGCGTAGGTGAAGAAGAACAGCTCGCCGGTGCGCGGGTCCACCTTGGAGTGCGCCGACAGCGTGTGGCGCAACGCTCCCCCGAAATCCTGCTTGCCGCGCGTCTCCAGCGTCAGCGGGTCGATCGCGTAGGGATTGCCCGCCATGTACCACAGCGCGATCAGCTTGCCCGCGTGGAAGATCACGTCCGTGTTGGCGGTGTCCTTGATCGGCGAACCGGGCAGCGCGAAGTTGTACGGTCCGTTCAGCCCGGGCCAGATGCTCTTGCCGGCGATGTCCTCCGCGACGAACGCCTCGTTGCGTACCCAGCGCTGGCGGAACGCGGCCCGACCGTCGCGGAAATAGATCGCCCGCAGCATCGCGTCGCCGTCGTAATAATGGTAACGGTTGGCCGGCGCGAAACGCTGCGACGGGCCGTTCAGCACATAGGCGCCGAACAGGTCGTGCGGCAGCTCGCCCTCGATCTCCAGGGCGTCGGCCTCGTATTCCCGCGCCGTTGGCGCGAACATCCCGTGCAGGTACGGGTTGTCATGCGACCAGATCCAGTCCGGCGCATCGGGCGGCGGTGTGCCATCGGGCGCGGTGATCGTGATGTTCACCCGCGAGACGGGAAGATCGGCGTGAGCGTCCATCGAGGAGGATCCCTGTTCCACGATCCGATCGACGGTGCCGCCGATCGGGGCGGCGTGCAAGGGCGTCAGGCTCGCGTCGCCTCCAGCGCCGCCCAGTCGAACGCGACACCGTGGCCGGGCGTCTCGGGCGCGATGGCGTTGCCCTCACGGATCTCCAGGGGCCGCGCGATGTAGCGGTCGAGGCCGAAGCCGTGCACTTCGAGGTAGGAACGGTTCGGCGCCGCCGCGAGCAGATGCACCGTGAGATCATGCACGCCGTGCGAGGTGAGCGGCAGGTTGAACGCCTCGGCGAGCCTCGCCACCTTCATGAACACGGTCACGCCGCCGCAATTGGTCACGTCGGGCTCGGGGAAGGTCACGCCGCCCGCCTCGATCATCTGCTTGAACTCGTACAGCGTGTGCAGATTCTCGCCCGTGGCGATCGGCAGGCCGCCCTCGCGCACGATGCGCGCATGACCGGCGACGTCGTCGGGGATGGTCGGCTCCTCCAGCCAGGTGAGCTGCGCCGGCGCCAGCGCGCGGGCGGCGCGGATCGCCTGGTCGACGCTCCAGCGCATGTTGGCGTCCGCCATCAGCGGGAAATCGGCGCCGAGATGCGCGCGCATCGCCTGCACCCGCTCGACGTCCTCCGACAGCCGCGCGCGGCCCACCTTCATCTTGATGGCGCGGAAGCCGTGGGCGAGATTGTCGTCGGTCTGGCGCAGCAGCTGGTCGAGCGGGAATTCGAGGTCGATCCCGCCGGCGTAGCACGGCACCGCCGGATCGAACCCGCCGAGCAGCCGCCACAGCGGCGTGCCGAGCCGGCGCGCCTTCAGATCCCACAGCGCGATGTCGACGGCGGAGATGGCAAGCGAGGTCGGCCCGCCGCGTCCGCCGTAGTGCAGGCCCCACCACATGCGCTGCCACAGCGCCTCGATACGGTCGGGATCGGCACCCGTCAGCAGCGGTCGGAGATCGCGCTCGATCAGCGCATGGACCGCGCCGCCGCCCGCGCCCACCGTGTAGGTGTAGCCGACGCCCTCCGCGCCGTCCGAGTCGCGCAGCCGCACGGTGATCGAGCTCGAAATGCGTCATGGTGCCGTGCGTGCTGTCCGACAGCGGCACCGGCAGCTCGATCCGGTAGTGACCCGATACCAGTTCGGCGATGGTCATGCTCGGCCCCTCTCAGCGCGGACGCGATCCGCTCCATTCCCGCCATGTAGGGCCGCAGGACCTCGGGGACGACGATCGAGCCGTCGGCCTGCTGGCCGTTCTCCATCACCGCGATCAGCGCCCGCCCGATCGCGATGCCCGAGCCGTTCAGCGTGTGGACGAAGGCGACCGTCTTGTCCTCGCCGCCGCGGAATCGCGCGTTCATCCGGCGCGCCTGGAAGTCGCGGCAGTTCGAGCAGGAGCTGATCTCCCGCCACGCCTGCTGGCCCGGCAGCCAGACCTCGAGGTCATAGGTCTTGGCGGAGGCGAAGCCGGTGTCGCCGGAGGACAGCACCACGCGACGGAACGGCAGATCGAGCGCCGACAGAACCCTCTCGGCGCAAGCCGTCATCCGCTCGTGCTCGGCGGCGCTCTGCTCGGGATGCACGATGGAGACCAGCTCGACCTTGCGGAACTGGTGCTGGCGCAGCATCCCGCGCGTGTCGCGGCCCGCCGCACCCGCCTCGGCGCGGAAGCAGTCGGTCAGTGCCGTCAGGCGGATCGGCAGATCCTGCTCGGCGACGACCTCGCCGGCGACGAGGTTGGTCAGCGGCATCTCGGCGGTCGGGATCAGCCAGCGACCGTCGGTGGTCTGGAACAGATCCTCCTCGAACTTGGGCAGGTTGCCGGTGCCGTACGCGGTGGTGCTGTTGACCAGCGACGGCACGGAGGTCTCGACGTAGCCGTGCTCGCCGGTGTGCAGGTCGATCATGAACTGGCCGAGCGCGCGCTCCAGCCGCGCCAGCGACCCGCGCAGCACGGTGAAACGTGAGCCGGCCAGCTTCGCCGCCGCGGCGAAGTCCATGAGGCCCAGCGCCTCGCCGAGCTCGAAATGCTGGCGCGGCGGGAAGCCGAGATCGCGCGGCGTGCCGTGCCGCGACACTTCCACGTTGGCGCTCTCGTCGGCGCCGTCCGGCACCTCCGGGTCGAGCAGGTTGGGCAGGCTGTCCAGTATCAGGCGGATCTCTCCGTCGAGATTCTCCGCCCTGCGCTCCAGCCGCTCCATATCCATCCGCAGCGCACCGGCCGCCGTCTCCAGCGCGGCGGTGTCCGCCTTCGCCCGCCGTCCCTCCGCGACTTGGCGGGAGAGCGCGTTGCGGCGCGACTGCATCTCCTGCAAAGCGGTGAGCGCGGCGCGGCGCGCGGCATCCTTCTCCACCAACTCCGACGAGACCGGCTGCAATCCGCGGCGGGCGAGTGCCGCGTCGAACCCGGCGGGATCGGCGCGGATGGCGCGAATGTCGTGCATCGGTTCAGGCCTCGACCGGCTTCGGCTCGACCCAGCGCGCGCACTGGATCGAGATCTCGTAGAGCAGCAGCAACGGCAGGGCGAGCCCGCACTGCGTGATCACGTCCGGCGGCGCGAGCACGGCGGCGACGATGAACATGCCGACATAGGCGTAGCGCCGATAGCGCTTCAGCCCCTTCGAGGTGACGATCCCGACTTTCGCCAGCAGGGTCAGCAACACCGGCAACTGGAAGGTGATGCCGAACGCGAAGATCAGCTTCATCACCAGGTCGAGATACTCGCTGACGCGCGGCAGCAGCTCGATCGGCACGCCGCCGCCGCCCGTCGGCGACTGGAAGCTCGCGAAGAAGCGCCAGGCGAACGGAAACACGAAGTAGTACGCCAGCGCCGCGCCGAGGATGAACAGCACCGGGGTTGCAAACAGGAACGGCAGCAGCGCCCGCTTTTCGCTGCGATAGAGGCCGGGGGCGACGAACAGCCAGAGCTGCGAGGCGATCAGCGGGAAGGCGATGAACGCGCCGCCGAAGAAGGCGACCTTGATGCGGGTGAAGAACGCCTCGTAGAGCTGGGTGTAGATCAGATGCGGGTCGGGGTTGCCCATCTCGCGCAACACCCGCGCCAGCGGCTCGGCAAGGAAGAAGTAGATGTCGCCGGCGAAGTAGTAGCTGACCGCGAAACAGATGATGAACCCCGCCATCGACCAGATCAGCCGGGTGCGCAGCTCCGCGAGATGCTGGAGCAGCGGCATCGGCTTGTCGTCGATCGGGTCGTCGTCGGTCGTCGCCACGTTCATCCTGTCAGCGAGGGGAAATCAGGCGCGGCCCGGCGGCCGGCGCGTGACGTTCGGGGGCACGAAGTCCGGCGGCGGCTCGGGCTTCGCCGCATAGGCCGGCGGGATGAAGGCCGGCGCCTGCTCCTCCCCCTCGACGCCGGACAGCGGTTCGAGCGGCAGCGGCACGATGTCGGCGGGCTCCGGCCGGGTCAGCTCCGCCACGGCGACCTCGCCCGAGAGCTCGTCGACCGCCTCCGGCGCGGGGGCGTGGATCACCGGGTCGGGCGTCAGCGGGTTGCTCGCGAAGGTGGTGCGCAGCGAGCCGTCGGGGTCGACCGCGCGCTCGACCGTGCCCTTGATGTCGAAGTTGCGGATCTCGTTGATCGAGTTGCGGACGTCGTGGAGGTCGGCGTCGCGGACCATCTCGTCCACGTGGGTCTGGAATTCGGCGGCCATGCGGCGCGCCTTCTTGATCGCGTTCGTCACCGCCTTGATGGCGACGGGCATGTCCTTCGGCCCGATCGCGATCAGGGCGACGACGCCGATCAGGGCAATTTCCGACCAGGCAAAATCGAACATGTCTACCAGCACACTCCGGCCGGCTTGCTAGCACGCATCCCCGGCCCACGGAAACACGGGCTCAGCCGCCCTCGCCTTCCGGCCCGCTCGCCGGCGCTTCGGCCACCGCCGAGGGCGGCTCGACCAGCAGATCCTCGCGTCGTGGCAGCTCGCGCAGATCGTTCAGGCCGAACTGTGCGAGGAACGCCGGCGTGGTGCCCCACAGCGTCGGCCGCCCAGGGCTCTCGCGGCGGCCGCGCGGCGCGATCAGCCCGGCTTCGAGCAGCGCATCCAGGGTCTGTTGCGAGAGGCTGGCGCCGCGGATCTCCTCGACCTCGGGCCGCGTGACGGGCTGGTGGTAGGCGATGATCGCCAGCGTCTCCATCGCGACGCGTGGCAGCCGGCGCGGCACCTCGACCACCTTGCGCAGCGCCGGGGCGAGATCGGACGCGGTGCGGAACTGCACGCCGCCGGCCACCTCCGCCAGCTCGACCCCGCGACCGGCATAGCGGGCGCGCAAGGCGACAAACACCGCGTCGGCGTCCGCCTCCTCGGGCAGCACTTGCGTCAATGCGCGAGCGCTCACCGGGCCGCCGCTGGCGAACACCAGGGCCTCGGCGATCCGCAAGCACGCCTCGTCAGGTTCCGCTCGCGGCACGATCCCGGTCTCGGTGTCGGTCTCGCTCATCCCTGCTCCCCATCGGTGGCGGCGGATTCGACGCGACGGACCATGATCGGTCCGAAATCCCGCTCCTGGCGCAGCCGCACGGCGCCGCCGCGCGCCATCTCGAGCCCCGCCAGCAGAGTGCTCGCCAAGGCCGCGCGCCGTTCCAGCGGACCATCCAGCGCGTCGGGCAGGAACTGCTCCAGGGTCGCCCAGTCCGGCAGGCTGCCGACCAGGCCGGCGAGCCGACGCAGCGCGTCCTGCACGCTCCACAACGCGAGTGGCGGCGGCCGGTAGCGCCGCCGCGTGCCGGCACGGCGCAACGCGGCAAGGTAGGCCCGCAGCAGCGCGGGCATGTCGAGTGCGAGGCGCGAGCGGTCCGTCTCGGTCAGATCCTCGGGCGCGCCGCGCGCGAACACCTCGTGGCCAAGTTGCGGCCGCGCGGCGAGCCACGCCGCTGCCGCCCGCATCGCCTGCAGGTCGCGCAGCCGCGCGGCCA
The DNA here is from genome assembly GCA_963799825.1 of uncultured Alphaproteobacteria bacterium. GTDB lineage: Bacteria > Pseudomonadota > Alphaproteobacteria > Acetobacterales > Acetobacteraceae > JAFKFI01. The sequence goes on along the minus strand of CAWCYL010000001.1, from coordinate 50,101 downwards.
GGATGTCGGCCGCCGCCTCGCCCTCCTCGGCGGCGTCCGACCCCGCCGGCAGCAGCAAGCGCGATTTCAGCCAGGTGAGCCATGCGGCCATCACCAGCCAGTCCGCCGCCAGCTCCAGACGGACGCGCCGGGCGCTCTCGATCACCGCCAGGTACTGCTCGACCAGCGAGAGGATGGAAATCCGCGCGAGGTCAACCTTCTGGCTGCGCGCCAGCTCCAGCAGCAGGTCGAGCGGCCCCTCGAACCCCTCCAGCCGCAGGCTCAGGCTGTCGGGCGGCGAGGGTTCCCGGATCAGATGAAGCGTCCATCACCGGCGCCGACATGGTGTCCCGCGACCGTCAGCACCAGCCGGAGCGCCCAGGGAACCACTGTGTCCAATGCCTCGCCGAACGGGTCGAAATCGACGCCGAACTCGGCCAGCAGCCGGGGCAGCAGGAACACCAGCAGGATCACGACGAGGATGCCCGCGCGCTCGGTGCGGGCCCAGGCGCGGGCGAGCGCTTCGGGCAGCAGCCCGACCGCGATCCGGCCGCCGTCCAGCGGCGGGATCGGGATCAGGTTGAACAGCCCGAGCACGAGATTGGTCAGGATGAAGTAGAAGGCGAGCGCGCCCGCGATCGGGTGCATGAACAGCAGCCGCTCGAAGTATCCGAAGGCCGACGGCGCGGCGAGCGCCGGCAGGAGCAGGGCGGTCAGCACGGCGAGGCCGAAATTCATCGCCGGACCGGCAGCCGCGACGACCATCATGCCCCGGCGCGGGTCGCGGAACTTCCAGGCCGAGACCGGCACCGGCTTGGCCCAGCCGAACATGAACGCGACCCGATGGATGGTCAGCAACTGGAACAGCAGCAGGAAGCCGGGCAGCAGGATGGTGCCCACGCGATCGACGTGGCGCAGCGGGTTGAGCGACAGCCGGCCGGCCCGGCGCGCGGTGTCGTCGCCCATCGCCAGCGCCGCGTAGCCGTGCGCCGCCTCGTGCAAGGTGATCGCCAGCACGGCGGGGATCACCGCCACGGCCAGCTGGAGGATGAACGCACTCACGCGATCGCCGGCGCGACGCGCAGCAGCCGGTCCCGCTCCGCCGCCAGCGCATCGGGGTCGAGCGCGCGCCGCTGGCGGGCCGCCGTCGCGCGCGCGCCCGCCAGCCGATCGGCGGCAAGCGGCGTCAGCTCGGGGCAGGTCCGCAGCAGGGCGGCGGTCGGTCCAGGATCACCCGCGCAGTACAGCGCGACATCGCAGCCGGCGGCCAGCGCCGCCAGGGCCAGCTCGTCCGGCGCGCCGGACAGCGCGCGCATCGCCAGATCGTCAGTCACCAGCACTCCCTCGAAGCCGATCCGGCGCCGGATGACCTCCCCGATCACGACGGGAGAAAGCGTCGCCGGGCGCGCGGCGTCCCACCCCTTATAAAGGATGTGCGCCGTCATGGCCCAAGGAAGGTCGGCGTTCAAGGCGAAGGGCAGCAGATCGGGCGCAAGATCATTGGCCTCCACCACGGGCAGCGTCAGATGGCTGTCCACCTGGGCGCGGCCATGCCCCGGCGCGTGCTTGCCGACCGGCTGGACCCCGGCCGCGAGCAGCCCGGCGGCGAAGGCGCGGCCGAGCCGGGCGACGGCCAGCGGGGTCGGCCGCGAACGCCCGATCCCCCACCACCTCGTGCGCGCCCGCCCGTCGCAGGTCGAGCACCGGGGCGCAGGCCACGTCGAAGCCCGCGCTCGCGCAATCGGCCCCGATCAGCGCGCCGGTGATCCAGGCCGCGCGCAGCCCGGCCCCACGGTCCCCCTCGAACAGCTCGCCAATGGCCCCCGCCGGCGGATGCGCCCGCCAGTGCGGCGGCCGGAGCCGGGCCACCCGGCCACCCTCCTGGTCGACCAGTAGCGCCGCGCGCGCCGGCAGCACGTCGCGCAACGCGGCGACCAGCAGCCGGAGCTGGGCGGGATTCTCGATGTTGCGCGCGAACAGGATGACCCCGGCCGGCGGGTGCGCGCGGAACAGCACAGCCTCGGCCTCGGCCAGTCGCGGGCCGGCGATGCCGACGATCGCCGCCCGCATCAGATCAGAAGCTGGCGATGGAGCAGCCGGCGCCCTTGGCGCGCACGCGCTCGCAGAACGCCGTGGCCTGCGCCGTGTCGTTGAACCCGCCGGTGCGCAGCCGCCAGATCGCGCGGCCGTCCCGCTCCGCCTTCAGCACCGCCGGCTGGCGCCCACTGAGGATGTCCGGCATCCGCTTGGATAGCCGCTGCCATTCCGACAGCGCCGCCTGCTCGTTGTCGAACGCGGCGAGCTGGACCTGGGTGGACTTGCCCCCGGAAGGCGTCGCGGGCTTGGCCGGCGTGGCGGCTTGCTTGTGCTCCGGGACAACAGCGGCCGGCTTGTGGTCGGGCACGGCGGCGGCAACCGGGGCCGTGACGGGCGGACCGGCCGAGAGCGAGACGGGCTGTGCCGGCGGGGGTGCGGCCGAAGCCACAGCCGGCACGGCGGGTTTCTGATCCTTGAGCGCCTGCGGCGCGGGAACCTCGGGCGGCGGCAGCAGCTTGTCCGCCTGCGGCCCGGCATCGCCCGACAGGATCTCGTCGTTGGCGCCCGCCACCTGCATCCCGCCGGGATTATCCGGCTTGACCCGCATCGGCCTTGCGTCCGCCTCGATCACCGGGACCGCGCCGCCGTGATGACCCGATGCGGTCCAGATGCCGAAGATCAGCAGCAGCGCGCCGCCAAGCCCGCCGGCGATGATGGCCAGACGCTTGGTGCCCTGATCCATCCCGCTCCGGCGGGCGATGCGGTAGGTGGGACCAGGCGTTTCCAGATTGTCAGACACGGACCCTCGCTCCGCCTCGCGACAACAGGGGCCGCTCAGCGCATTTCCTCGACGGGCTCGACCCCCATCACGGCCAGACCGGAGCGGATGACGACAGCCACCGCCGCGACCAGGGCGAGCCGGGCCCGCGTCTCGGCTGGCCGGTCCACCTGGAGGAAGCGAAGCGTCGAATCGTCCTTGCCCCGGTTCCACAGCATATGAAAGTCGGCCGCCAAGTCATAGAGAAAAAACGCAATCCGGTGCGGTTCGCGGGCCAGCGCCGCCGCCTCGACGCCGCGCGGCCAAGCCACCAGGCGGCGGATCACCGCCATCTCGGGCTCCGCCTCCAGGCTGTCCACCGTCACATCCGCCAGGGCCCGGTCACTCACCGCGTCCGCCCCGAACATCTCGACCGCGGCCCGCAGCACCGAGCGGCAGCGGGCGTGGGCGTATTGGACGTAGAACACCGGATTGTCCCGCGTCTGCGCGACCGCCGCCGCCAGGTCGAACTCCATCTGCGCGTCCGCCTTGCGGGTCAGCATGGTGAACCGCACCGTGTCGGGCCCGACCTCGTCGATCAGGTCGCGCAGCGTGACGAAGGTTCCGGCGCGCTTGGACATGCGTACCGGCTGGCCGCCGCGCAGCACATGCACGATCTGGCACAGCACCACCTCCAGCGCCGCCGTCCCGCCGGACACCGCCTGCACCGCCGCCTTCATGCGCGGCACATAGCCGCCGTGATCGGCACCCCACACGTCGATCAGCAGCGGAAAATCCCGCCGGATCTTGTCGGCGTGGTAGGCAATGTCGTTGGCAAAGTAAGTGTTCGAGCCGTCGCTCTTGCGCAACGGCCGATCCACGTCGTCGCCGAATTGCGTGGAGCGGAACAGCAATTGCTCGCGCGGCTCCCAGTCCTCCGGCGTCTTGCCCTTCGGCGGCTCCAACACGCCCTGGTAGACCAGCTTGTTATCCTTGAGCCGCGCGATGGCGGCGTCCACCGCACCGTCGCGCACCAGCGCGCGCTCCGAGACGAACACATCTTGCGTTACGCCGAGCAGACGCAGATCGTCGCGCACCGACTGCATCATCGCGGCGATGGTGAAGTCGCGCACGGTGTCGATCCACGCGTCGGGTGCCGCGATGCCGAGATCGGGCGAGGCCAGCGTCGCGCCGTATTCCGCGGCAAGCCGTTCACCGACGGGAATGAGGTACTCGCCGCCATATTGCAGGCCGCCCGGCACCTCGTCGGCGAACGTCTTCTCGTCGAGCGGCGTGCCGATGGCCTGCAGGTATCGCCAGTACGCCGCCCAGGCGAGCGCCGTCACCTGCGCGCCGGCGTCGTTGACGTCAGTACTCCTTCGTCACGTCATAACCGGCCTTGCCGAGCAAATTGGCAAGCGCATCGCCCACCACGGCGCCACGGCAATGGCCGATATGCATCGGTCCCGTCGGGTTGGCGGAAACGTATTCCACATTGACCCGCAGACCGTTCCCGGCGCGGCTGTCGCCATACGCCTCGCCGGCGCGCAGGATCACCGGCAGCATCTCGCGCAACGCCGCCGGACGCAGGCGGATGTTGACGAAGCCCGGGCCCGCCGCCTCCGCCTCAGCCACGTCCGGCAGACGCGCGCAGATGCGCGACGATCGCTTGTGCGAGCTTGGCCGGCGGCTTACGCGCGGCCTTGGCCGCGACCAGCGCGGCGTTCGTCGCCATGTCGCCATGCGCGCGCCTCGCGCGACCGGCGTCGACTTCGGCCCTCTGCGCAACCTCGTCCGGCAGATCGGAGATCGCCGCGCGCAGCGCGTCCAAGCACGTGACCGCGCATCCGCGCGAACAGATCGTTACTCATCGCCTCATCCCTCAGCCGGCTATCGTCAGATCGGTCAGCCGGCGGTGCTCGTCCATCGCGTACCGATCCGTCATGCCGGCGATGTAGTCGCAGACCGTGGCAGCGGCGCGCGGCGTGCCGGCCTCGCCCGCGCGCGCGCGCCAGTCGTCCGGCAGCAGGCTGGGATCGCCGTGCAGCACGCGGAACAGGTCTTCCGTGAGCAGCCGCGCCTTGCGCGTCATGCGGTTGACCCGCCAGTGACGGTACATGCGCGCCATGAGAAAATCCTTGATGACGCGGTTGGCCTCCGCCATCGCCGGGCCGAAGGCAACCACCGGCTGGCGGGACCGGCGGATCGCGCCTGCGTCCGACGGATCGAGCTTTGCCAGGCGCCGCCGCGTCTCTGCGAGCAGGTCGTTCACCATCGCGTCGATCACCCGTCGGATGGTCTCGTGCCGCAGCCGGGGCGGCGGGACGTCGAGGCTCGCGATCCGCGCCGCCGCCAGCGCCTCGCCGACCACCGGCAGATGCGACAGATCCTGCGGGCTGAACAGCCCCGCGCGCAGCCCGTCATCGAGGTCGTGGCTGTGATAGGCGATGTCGTCCGCCAGCGCCGCGACCTGCGCCTCCGCGCCCGCGTGGGTGCCAAGGTCGAGCTTGTGCTTGTGGTCGTATTCCGCGATGTAGCCCGGCGGGCGATGCAGCGGGCCGTTGTGCTTGGCCAGGCCCTCCAGCGACTCCCAGGTCAGATTGAGGCCGTCGAACGCGGCGTAGCGGCTCTCCAGCAAAGTCACCACGCGCAGGCTCTGCGCGTTGTGATCGAACCCGCCGAACGGCTTCATCGAGGCATTCAACGCCTCCTCCCCGGCATGGCCGAACGGCGGATGGCCGAGATCATGCGCCAGCGCCAATGCCTCGGTCAGATCCTCATCGAGATGCAGCGCGCGGGCGATGGAGCGGGCGATCTGCGCCACCTCGATGCTGTGGGTCAGCCGGGTGCGGAAGAAATCGCCCTCGTGGTTGACGAACACCTGGGTCTTGTACTGCAGCTTGCGAAAGGCCGAGCTATGGATGATGCGGTCACGGTCGCGCTGCCAGGGCGAGCGCGTGGCGCTCTCCGGCTCCGGGTGAAGCCGGCCACGGGAGCTCTCCTCTTGCACGGCATAGCGGGCGCGGGTCATGGGCGGGCGACTTACACCGCGCGGGCCGGGGCTTCAATGCAGCCGATCCCCGCCCGTGACCGAGATCCTTAAGGAGAGGTTAACATTTCCGCTGCTTAAACGGCGGCGGCGCCGGCATGCAGACCGGCGCCGCCCATGCGGCCGGGGTTGGTCGGCCGTCTCTCGGAGGAACAACCATGAGCAAGCATGGATTGATCCTGCCGTGGATCGTGGTGATTTTGATCGTAACCGTCAAGATCCGCGTGAAGCGGTAAGGCAAGCTCCTCGGCGCGGGCAACCGCGTCGAGGAGCCCCCCGGGAGCCACCTTCAAATCCCTGCCCCGCCACGCTATGTTACGGCGATGGATGGCATGACAGGCTCAGACTTCGGGATCACCGAGCGCGCCGCCGCGCGGATCAGCGAGATCGTCGCCGCCGAGGGGCGTCCGGCCGCGCTGCGCGTGCAGGTGCTCGCCGGCGGGTGCAGCGGATTTCAGTATCGCTTCGAGCTGGACCAGGAACGCCAGCCAGACGATCTGGTGATCCAGCACGGCGAGGCGACCGTGCTGGTGGACCCGGCCAGCCTCGACCTGCTGGCCGGCGGCGAGCTCGACTTCGCCGACGAGCTGATGGGCAGCTATTTCGCCATCCGCAACCCCAATGCCAAATCAGCCTGCGGCTGCGGGACGAGCTTCTCGATCGACTGACCCGCCGTGCGGCTCGCCACCTGGAACGTCAACTCGATCCGCCAGCGCGAGCGGCACGTCCGCGCGTGGCTGAAGCGCGTCCAGCCCGACCTGCTCCTGCTGCAGGAAATCAAATGCGAGGCGGCCAATTTCCCGGCGGAGACGTTCCGTGCGCTCGGCTACGAGGCCGTAGCGGTCGGTCAGAAAGCCTATAACGGCGTCGCCGTGCTCTCCCGGATGCCGTTCGCGGTGCATCATCACGCCCTCCCCGGCTTGCCGGAAGATGACGCGCAGGCCCGCTACGTCGAGATCGAGGCCGGCGGCGCAACCATCGTCAACATCTATCTCCCGAACGGCAATTCCGGCGGCGAGGCGGGGTTCGCCTACAAGCTGGCCTGGATGGATCGCCTGGCCGAGCACGCCGCGGCGCTGCTGGAGGCCGATACGCCGGCGGTGATCGCGGGTGACTTCAACGTCTGCCCCACGGACGAGGATTTTGCGCCGGGCACCCTGCCCGCCACCGACGCGCTGGTCCGGCCAGAGAGCCGCGCGCGGTTTCGCCGCCTCATCTGGCACGGCCTGACCGACGCGATCCGCGCCCTGCAGCCGACCGGGCGGGTCTACACTTTCTGGGACTACCAAGCCGGCGCATGGCGGCGGAACGCCGGGCTGCGGATCGACCACATGCTGCTCTCGCCCACCCTCGCCGGGCGGCTGGTCGCCGCCGAGCCCGACCGGCACGAGCGCGGCGAGGACCAGCCCTCGGATCACGTGCCGGTGCTGGTGGAGTTGCGCTAAGTCCTCATTGCCAGTGGGCGGGCTGCCACACCCAGGCCCCCCGATGCGGTGCCCAACGCCAATGGCCGGGCACGTACTGCGCGTAATGCGGATGGCGGACGACGTAGCGCCCCGGCATCCACGCATACGCAACCCCGTTCCAGTGCCAATGGCCGGGCTCCCAGACATAGCGCCCGCCGGGCGGCGGCGGCACCACCTCGACGCGAGGTGGGGGCACGCCCGGATAGGGCATCGGCGACGGAGGCTGCGCCGATGCCCAGTGCGCGAGCATCAGCATCGGCGCCAACGCGGACAGCAGCCGTTTCATCCAACATCCCTCCCACGACAGGCGAGACATCGCCCGATTGAACGAGTTGGCCCAAGGCCCGGTTCGCATCCCGGCGGGCCGTGTATCGGGCTCCGCCGGGAGGTGGTAGCGTGACGCGAAGCGAAACTTCTGGAGAGGAGCGGCGCATGGCCGGATCAGGGTCCACACACGTCTACGCAGGCGCGTGGAGCACCAAGGACGGTGGCATCGGCGGCGTGTATCGCTGCGAAGCTGGCAGCGATCGGTGGGAGCGTCTGACCAAGGGGCTGCCGGACCTCGACGTGCAGGCGGTCACGGTCGATCCCAACGATCCGAGTGTCGTCTATGCCGGCACCTCCGACGGCCCCTATCGCAGCACCGATCGCGGCGAGAGCTGGGAACGGCTCGGCTTCCCCGACCGCGACATGGCGATCTGGTCGATCGCGGTGCATCCGAAGCAGCCCAGGACGCTGTTCGCCGGCGCCTCGCCCGTCGCCGTCTATCGCAGCGACGACGGTGGCGACAACTGGCGTCGCATGGCCGATCCGGCGCTGCCCAACCGCGTGAAGATGCCGTTCGCCTGCCGCGTGATGCGCTTCGCGCCACACCCGACGAAAAATGACGAACTCTACGCCACGCTCGAAGTCAACGGCGTGATGCGCTCGCAGGATCGCGGCGAGAGCTGGCAGGATTGCAGCGCCGATCTCGTGAAGCTCGCCGACCGGCCGCACCTGAAAAGCCGCATCGTCAGCGACACCGAGACCGAGGGCATGTTGGACGGTCACGCCATGACGATGACGCCGGCCGAGCCCGACACGGTGTTCCTCGCGGTGCGGATGGGGCTGTTCCGCAGCGCCGACCAGGGAAAGAGCTGGCAGGACATGGAGGTCGGCCGATTCTCGCCCGTCACCTACGGCCGCGACATCCGTGTCTCGCCGCAGGATCCGCGCGTGCTCTATTCCTGCCTCAGCGTCGCCGCCAACAGCAGCTTCGGCTCGCTCTATCGCAGCGACGACGTAGGACAGAGCTGGAAGCGCGTGGACGAAGGCACCGATCCGCGCAGCACGCTCATGGCGATGGCGCTGCATCCGCGCGACGCGAACCAGATCTACACCGTCGCGCGCAACGGCCAGGTGTTCGGCACGCAGGATGGCGGCGGGAGCTGGACCGAATTCCCGCTCCCCGAGCAGGTCAAGCAGGTCTACGCGCTGGCCTGCGGGTGAGGCTTCGTCTATCGGTTCCCAAGATCCGTGTGTGCAACCTGATGGCCGGATCGACTTCCGGGCAGGTGGCTCAGTCTCTGCTGTGATACGTTTCATTGCACTCTGAAGGAGTCCACGATGGCTGAAGGGAAGCTCGCGCCGAATCTTCCTAAATGGATGGTCGACCACGCGAACCGCTACATTTCTAGCGGCGGCACCGAGGGGCACATGTACACTGTCACCCCGCCGGGCTACTCGGAGATGACCGTCCCGTCGCTGCTGCTGACCACGACCGGCCGGAAGTCGGGCGAGAAATTCATCTTTCCGCTGTTCTATGGCGAGACGGGGAACAGCTACATCATCGTTGCGTCAAAGGGCGGCGCGCCTGAGCACCCGGGTTGGTACCGCAACCTCCTCGCCCATCCGGAGGTCGAGGTCCAGGTCGGGACGAAGAAGCTCAAGGCGAAAGCCAGGACTGCCGCAGGCGAAGAGCGCGCTCGCTTGTGGAACAAGGGAATCGAGTTCTGGCCGCCATACGCCGACTACCAGAAAAAGACCGATCGCGAGATCCCCGTCGTCGTCCTGGACCCTACTAGCTGACCCGCGGGCGAGCCGCGGCAGGCGGCAGCATGATTGCCGCGGCCAACCTTCTGCCCGCCAGCTTCGTCCGACCGGCGGCGCTGCCTAAGCCAGCACCTTCAGCGCGCGCAAGCGGGCAATCTCGCCCAAGGAGTAGCCCGCCTCGCGCAGCACCTCGTCGCTGTGCTGGCCCACCTCCGGGCTGCGTCGTGGCTGGACCTTGCGCTCGCCGGCGATCTGGAAGGCGCTGCTGACGGTGAGCAGGTCGTCGTCGGCGAAGGGGACGAGCGCCTCGATGGTGCGCATCTGCGGATCGTTCAGCATGTCGTCGAGCGTGCCGACGATGCCGAAGGTGATGCCGGCCCGGTCCAGCCGCACGCGCCATTCCGCGAGATCGCGCGCGGCGAATGCCGCGTCGAAGATCGCGGTGAGCGTGCGCGAATTTTCCCGCCGTGCAGGCAAGGTGGCGAAGCGGGGGTCGTCCAGCAGCTCGCTCCGCTCCAGTGCGGCGAGCAACGGCGCGAACTGCCGCTCCTCGTTCAGCATCGTCAGCATGAACCAGCGGCCGTCGCGGCAGCGATACATGTTGGTGCAGGCGTTCGCCGCGTGCTCGCGCGGCGGGCGATCGACGAACACGCCGCCGCACAATTTGGCCTGCGCGAAGCAGCCATTCGCCCACAGCCCGTTGGCGAGCAGCGAGGTGCTGACATGCGCCCCCTGCCCGGTCCGCTCCCGCCGGTACAGCGCGGTGACGATCGCGCCATACAGCGACGACGCGCTGGGGTGATCGCCCATGCCCGGCGTCGAGCGCGCCGGCATGGCGTTGGAATTCGGCGCGTACCAGGTCCATGAGGCCCGAGCGCGCCCAGTAAGCGGTGGAGTCAAAGCCGGTCTTTTCCGCCTCGTCACCCACCTCGCCATAGGCGGTGAATGAGCCGTAGATCAGGCGCGGGTTGAGGGCCTCCAGCGTCTTATGGTCGATCCCCAGCCGCGCCCGGACCGGCAGCGGGTAGTTGGTGATGAAAACATCCGCGCCGCCGACCAGCCGATGCAGTGCCGCCTGCGCCTCGGGCAGCTTGAGGTCCATCGCCAGGCTGCGCTTGTTGCGCCCGGTCAGCAGCCACGCCCAGTCATGCTCGCACGCCGGCATCCCTGGTAATCGGCCGAGATTGCGGTAGGCATCGCCCGCGCCCGGCGGCTCCACCTTGATCACGTCGGCGCCGAAATCCGACAGGATGGTGGCGGCCGCCGGAGCGGCGACGAAGCTGGCGCAGTCGATCACCTTCAGGCCGGCGAAAACCCCGCCCGCTTCATCGCCATCCCGCATGTCAGGGCGCCTGATTGCTGAAGATGATTGTGCCGGATGCGGCGAACATGCCGCCGACGCCGTGACAGACCGAGATCTTGGCGTTCGGAACCTGCGCCGGCGCCGTGCCGCGCATCTGCCGCACGCTTTCCTGCAGCGCGTACATGCCATACATGCCGGAATGCATGTAGGAGAGGCCGCCGCCATTGGTGTTCATCGGCAGCTTCGCACCCGGCGCGGTGTTGCGCCCCTCGATGAACCGTCCCGCCTCGCCGCGCCCGACGAAGCCGAGATCCTCGAGTCTGTACAGCGGCAGATGCGCGAAGGCGTCGTAGATCATCAGGTGATCCACGTCCTTGTGCGCGATGCCGGCTTCCTTGAACGCGGTCGGACCGGCCACGCTGAACGCGCGCGAACTGGTAAAATCCGCCATCTGGCTGATCATCGGCGTCTCGACGCTCTCGCCGGTGCCGAGGACGTAGACCGGCTTCTGCGGGAAATCCTTGGCGCGGTCGCGATGCGTGACGATGAGCGCGCCGCCGCCATCCGTCACCAGGCAGCATTCCAGCAACCGGAACGGATAGGCGATCATGCGCGAATTCAGCACGTCCGCGACCGAGATCGGATCCTTGAACGTCGCGCGCGGGTTCTTCGCCGCCCACTCGCGCTGCACCACCGCGACCATCGCCATCTGCTCGTGCGTGACGCCGTATTTCTTCATGTAGCGCAGCACGGGAATGGGGAACATGGTGGGCGGGCCGAATGGCCCGAACGGCTGCTCGAACTGGCCGTTGAGGCTGCTCGCCGCGACCGACCGCGCGGGCTGACCGACGCGCGAACGGCCGCTCTCGCCGTGCGTGATGAGGATGGTCTTGGCGAGCCCCGCCTCGATCGCCGCCGCCGCGTGGCGCACGTGGATCATGAACGAGCAGCCGCCGACCGACGTGCCGTCCACCCAGCTCGGCGTGATGCCGAGATAGTGCGCGATCTGCTGCGGCGTCTCGACCGCTGTGGCGACGCCGTCGATGTCCTTGGGCTTGAGCCCGGCATCCTTCATGGCGTTCAGCGCCGCGTCGGCGTGCAGCTGGATCTGCGACATGTCGGGCACGACGCCCAGTTTGGTGGTCTCGGAGGCGCCGACGACGGCGACGGATCTGGCTCCCATGTCGATTACCCCTTCGCCGGACGGAACAGCGGCAGCGTGATGGTGTCGTCCATCGGCTCGAACACGACTTCGAGCTTCATGTCGAGCTGCAAGGCTTCGGGCGTCTGCTCGCAATCGACGATGTTGCTCATCATGCGCGGCCCTTCCGCCAGCTCAACCACCGCGATCGCGTAGGGCGGCGTGAAGCCGGGCACCGGGCGGTGATGGATCACGTAGCTGTAGAGGATCGCCTTGCCGCTCGCCTTGAACGCGCTCACCTCGCGCGAGCCGCAGACCGGGCAGAACGGGCGCGGCGGGAAATACACCTTGCTGCATTCGCCGCAGCGTTGCAGGCGCAGCTCGCCGGCCTTGGTGCCGTCCCAGAAATGCTGGGTCTCCGGCGTGGGTACAGGCTTGGCGCGTCCGGGTTCGAGCATCGGCTCCGTTTCCCCTCGTTGGATGGGAAGCGATATTGGCCGAGCCGTGGCGCGGGGTCTAGCCTTGACCCAATCGCTTTCGCGCGCGAGTTGCTTCCGCTCCGCGCAACAAACCGTCAAGCTGACGAGGAATGCCGCCGACCGATCGAGGAACATCGCCATGCCACATATCGCCCGCCGCACCCTGCTCGCCGGACTGGCAGGCGCTCCGCTCGCCATGCCCGGCATCCTGCGCGCCCAATCGTCGTCGAAGCCGGTGAGGATCGGCCTGCTGAGCGACATGAGCGGTCCCTACCGGGATGTCGGCGGCCCAGGCAATCGGGTCGCGACGGAGATGGCGATCCAGGATTTCGGCGGCTCCGTGCTGGATCGGCCGATCGAGATCCTGCAGGCCGACGACCAGAACAAGCCGGACGTCGCGAGCGGGCTGGCGCGCGAGTGGATCGACAGCCAGGGGGTCGACGTGCTCGCCGACGGCGCGGCGAGTTCCGCAGGGCTGGCGATCCAGCAGGTCGCCCGCGAGAAGAAGCGGATCTACCTGATCACCGGCCCGGCGACCTCCGACATGACCGGAAAGCAGTGCTCCCCCTACGGCATCCATTTCAGCTACGACACCTACGCGCTGGCGCACTCGACCGGCAACGCGCTGACCAAGGCCGGCGGCAGCACGTGGTTCTTCATCACCGCCGACTACGCCTTCGGCTACGCGCTGGAGCGCGACACAATCGGCGCCGTGAAGCAGGCGGGCGGCACCGTGCTCGGCACGGTCCGCGCCCCGCTCGGAACGGCCGATTTCTCGAGCTTCCTGATCGAGGCCCGTGCCTCGGGCGCGAAGGTGATCGGGTTCGCCAATGCGGGGACCGACCTGCAGAACTGCATCAAGCAATCTGCCGAGTTCGGCCTGACGCAGGGCGGCGTGCGGATTGCGACGTTGCTGATGCAGATCTCCGACGTGACCTCGCTCGGCCAGAAGGCGTGCGAGGGACTGGTCTACACGGACTCGTTCTACTGGGACATGAGCGACAGCACGCGCGCCTGGTCCAAGCGTTATATGGCGAAGATGACCACGCCGCCTGGCCTGCTCCACGCCGGCAGCTACTGCGCCGCGACGCACTGGCTGAAAGCGGTGAAGGCGGCGGGCACCACCGACGCCGACGCCGTGGTGGCGAAGATGAAGGCCATGCCGGTGAACGACATGTACAACACCAACGTCAAGATCCGCGAGGACGGGCGGGTGATGCACGTCATGTACCTGTGGCAGGTCAAGCCCGCATCGGAATCCAAATACGCCTACGATTTCTGCAAGCCCGTCGCGACCATCGCGCCCGAAGATGCGTGGCGGCCGCTGCATGAGGGCGGCTGCCCGCTGGTGAAGGCGTAGGAGCTACCCGACGATCACGCCCTTGCCGATGATCTTGCGGTCGATCACCGCCTGAAGCGCGTCGGCCGCCCGTTCGAGCGGGAAGCGATGGGAGATGTAGGGCCGCAGCTTGCCCTCGCCCGCGAGGCGCAGCAACTCGCGCATGTTCGCCGCGGCCTGCTCCGGCTCGTTCATGCCAAGACCGCCGATCCATACGCCGATCGCGTCCGCGCCCTTGACGAGCAAATGATTGGTCTTGGCCAGCGCCGGCGGGCCGCCGAGGAAACCCAGGATGAGCAGCCGCCCGCCCCAGGGTGCGAGACAGCGCGTGCTCTCGTCGAATACTTCCGCGCCGATCGGGTCGTAGACGATGTCCACGCCGCGGCCGCCGGTGAGCTCTTTCACCGTGTCGCGAAATTTTCCGCGGTAGTCGATCGCGTGGTCGGCACCTTGTTCCAGGCACACGCGCCGCTTTTCCTCGGTTGCGGCGGTGGCGATCACCTTGGCGCCGAAAAGTTTGGCGATCTGGATCGCGGCGATGCCGATGCCGCCAGCCGCGCCGTGGATCAGCACCCACTCGCCAAGCTTCATCCGCCCGCGTTGCAGCAGCGCATAGTAGGCGGTGGTGAAGCCGCCGCGGAACACGGCGGCTTCCTCGATGCTCATGCCGGCGGCCACGGGATCGCAAATATCCTCGCGCCCGTTGGCAAGTTCGGCGAACGCGCCCGAAGCGGGCCGGCACATCACCTTGTCGCCCACCCTGAAGCGGCTCACCCCGGCGCCGATTGCGACGATCTCGCCCGCCGCCTCGCTGCCGGGAATGAACGGCGGTTCCTTCTTCGTCTGATATGTGCCGGCGGTCATCAGCACGTCGGTGTATTGCACGCCGCGCGCGGTGATGCGGATCTGCACCTCTCCCGCGCCGGGCGGCGGCGGATCGGGCATGTCGCGCAGCTCCAGAACCTCCGGCCCGCCGAAGCGCTCGCAGACGACGGCCCTCACTGGCCGGGCCCCTTGCCGGGCCAGACAGGATTGCGCGCCAGATCCGGCCAGCCGGCGGGCGCGCCCGATGCGGCCTCCGCCAGCTCGTCCGCCAGCGCCGGATCCCAGTTCGCCGCGACATAGCGACGCCCGGTGACGCCGGATGCCGCGTCGGAAAGAAGGTACAGCATGGGGTTCGCCATGCACTCCGGCTTGATCATCTGATCGCGCGCGATGCCGCAATTCTCCGGCACCATCGGAGTATCGGTCGGGCCGCCGGGCACCACCACGTTGACCGTGATGCCGCTTCCCTGCAATTCCCCCGCAAGGCTGGCGCTCCACGCCTCCAACCCGGACTTCGCAGGGCCATACGGCGAAAACCCCGGATTGAGCATGGTGAAGAAGCTGGTGGTGACGTTGACGATGCGGCCGAACCCCTGCGCGCGGAAGCGCGGCACGCAGACATGCGCCATGAAAAAGCCGCCCGTAAGGTTCACGGCGACGATCTTCTGCCAGATTTCGGGCCTGATGTCCTCGATCTGCACCCTGCGGGTCATGTGGTCCTCGCGCACCAGGCCCATGCCCAGCCCGGCATTGTTGACGAGGCAGTCGACCCGTCCGAACCGCGCGGCAACGCGTTCCACGCATTTCTGGCACGAGCCATAATCGGAGATATCGACCGGCACCGCCACGAGGCGGTCGCCTCCGATTTCACGCGCGAGGCGCCGAACAGGCTCACCCTCGAGATCGGCCGCGCCGACGTTCATGCCGCTGTCGAGGAACGCCCGCACCAGCGCGCGACCGATGCCGCCGGCCGCACCCGTGACGATCACGGTCCTTCCTTCGAGGCTCATCCCGCTCCCCTTCGCTTCATTGGAATGCCGGCATCACTTCGCTGGTGAACAGTCGCACCGACTGCAGCGCCTCGTCGCGCGCGAGGTCGCCGAAAGCGAAGCGGCAGAGGATGTAGTTGACGCCGCTCTCGTCGATCATCCGCCGCAGCGCGTCGCGCACCTTGCCGACCGTTCCGGCCACCGCGCGGCCCTGCGCCTCGGCTTCCTCGAAGGTCTCCGGGAACAATGCGGAAGGACTTGGCAACATCGTGCCGTCCTTCAGCCAGAGATGGAGAAAACTCTCGCGCCAGCGGCTATAGCCGCGCCGCGCGATGTCGTACGCTTCCGCCTCGGTCGGTGCGACAACCATGTGCCGACCGAACCCCATCATCGGCAGCTCGTCCACTGGGTTGCCGGCATCGCGCCACGCCGCGCGATAACGGTCGGTGATGGATCGCGTCACGGCGGGCGAGAGATTGGTCACGATGTTCACCCGGTTGCGCGCCGCCCACTCCAGCGCGTCGGGCCGACCGAGCCCGTACCACAGTGGCGGGTGCGGCTTCTGCGCCGGCTCCAGCTCGATCGGATAGTCGCGGAACTGGTAGTATTTGCCCTCGAAGGTGAGCAATCGCGTCTGCAACCCGCGCAGGATCAGCTCCAGCGCCTCGGCGTACATCGCCGGTGCGGTGTCGGGATCGAGCCCCCAGTAGCGCAGCTCGATCGGCGAGATGCCGCGCCCGACGCCGAGCAGCAGCCGACCGCCGCTCATCTGGTCCAACATGCAGATCTCGTCGAGCAGCCTGATCGGATGGTACAGCGGCAGCGTGTAGACGAGCGGCCCGAACCGCAGCCGCTCGGTGCGCTGCGCCACGGCCGAGAGATACACCGAGGGTGACGGCGCGAGGCCCAGCGGCGTCGCGTGGTGCTCCGCCACGTGATAACCGAAAAAGCCCGACCGGTCGTATTCCTCCACCAACGCCAACCGGTCCGCGTAGAAAATGTCCAGCGGAACCTGGGCGTTGCGGTCCACGTGATCGAACACGCCGAAGCGCATGGCTTCCTCCTACGCGCTCTGCTTCGCGCGATCCTTCTCGGCCATTCGCCGCTTGAGCTGCTCGGGCGTCAGCCGCACGATGTCCTCGTTCTGGTGGGCGTAGAGGTCGTATTTCTCCGTGTCGAGATCCTCGAGCTCGACGCGGCCGGCCAGCACGTCCTGCTTCCACGCCTCCTGAGCCGGCTGGCGGGCGTGGAACTCGGGCATCACCTCGCGCGCGAACAGTTCGAGACTGTTGCAGATGTCCGCATGGCTGGTCTTGCCCGCCTGGTTGAGCAGGATGACCTGATCGACATGCGCCTCCTCGAACATTCGCAGCCGCTTGCGGATGGTTTCGGGCGAGCCGATCAGCCCGTTGCGCAACGCCTGCTGCGCTTTCTCGGTGCCCCGCCACGTCTGGTACTCGCGCCACAGATCGCCCGTCCCCGGCGCGTCGATGCCTTTGCGCCCGTAGTGACTGAGCGCGAAGATGAAGAACGTCCAGCCCGCCGCCTTCTCCAAAGCCTCCTCGTCGGTCTCGGCGCACATGAAGCCATTGACGATGGCGATGTTCGGATTGGGCTTGTACTCGGCGAGATGGTTCGGGTGCCGGATGAAATTGTTGTAGTAGCGATGCACCCAGGCGCGTGCCGCCTCGGGGGAGACGAAGCTGAAGCCAAGCGCGCCCATGCCCCACTCGCCGGCATTGCCGATGGTCTGGATGTTCGAGCACGCCACCCAGAGCGGCGGGTGCGGCTTCTGCATCGGCTTGGGCACCACGTTGCGCGCGGGAAAATCGTAATACTGGCCGTGGAACTCCCACGCATCCTTGGTGAACATCGGGATGATGGCCTGCACCGCCTCCTCCCAACGCTCACGCTTGTCGCGCACGCGCACGCCGAACGGGTGCAGCTCAGCCGGCCCCGCCGCCTCGCCCATGCCGAGCTCGACGCGCCCGCCCGAGAGCAGGTCCAGGGTCGCGACCTTCTCCGCGACGCGATGCGGCTGGTTGGTGGTGAGCTGGATCACGCCGTGGCCTAGACGGATGTTCTTGGTGCGCTGGCTCGCCGCCCCAAGAAAGACCTCGGGAGAGGGCGAGTGCGAGTACTCCTCCAGGAAATGATGCTCGACCACCCAGGCGTAGTCGTAGCCGAGCCGGTCGGCCAAGGCGAACTGCTCGAGCGAGTTCTGGAACAGGTCGTACTCGCTGCTCTCGCCCCACGGACGGGGGATCTGGTGCTCGTAGAAGATGCCGAATTTCATTCCGTATCGCTCCCGCGGCGCCTGGGCCGGCGCTTTCGGCCCGATGTTCGGTCCGAAGGGCGGCTCTGGCAAGGCGGCCCAGCCCGCGTCTAGTCTCTGGCGATGCGGAGCAGCGCGGACTGGACAGGGTGGACGATCGGACGCGCCTTGAGCCGAGCGGCGCGGCTCTGGGGCGACCGGCCGTTCCTGATCGACGGTGCGCGCCGGCTGAGCTTCGCCGAGACCGACCGAGAGGTCGACCGGCACGCGCGCGGCTTGCTCAGCGCCGGGCTCGGACGCGGCGACGTGATCGCGATCTGGCTGCCGAACTGCGTGGAATGGGCCCTGCTGTGGCTCGCCTGCGCGCGCATCGGCGCCGCCGTGGTGCCGATCAACACGCGATACCGCGCCGCCGAGGTGGAGTACGTGCTCCGCCAGTCGCGCGCCGCGATGCTGGTGATGGCCGACCGGTTCTGGGCCACCGATTTCTTGTCCGTTCTGCGCTCGTTCCTGCCGGAGATCGACGACGAGCGGCGGCGTGGCACGCTGGACCCGGTGCGCTTGCCCGCGCTGCGGCACGTCGTGCTGCGCGGAGATGCCGAACGCGGCGCGGCGGGCTCGCTCGCCTCGCTGCTCACGTCCGGCGATGCGCTACCCGAACCGATCCTGCGCGCCGCGTCCGACGCGGTCGATGCCGAGGACACCACGATCATCGTCTACACCTCGGGCACCAGCGGCCGGCCGAAGGGCGCGATGCAGGCGCACCGCATCCTGCGCAACGGCGCGAATATCGGCCGGAGCCGGCACTACCAAGCGGGCGACGTGGTGCTCGGGCACATGCCGTTCTATCACGTCGCCGGCAGCGTCGCGACCTTGATCCCGGCACTGCAATTCGGCCAGGCGGTGGTGCTGATGCATTCCTGGGAACCCGCGGAAGCGTTGGCACTGATCGAGACGGAGCGCGTGAACGTGTTCGGCGGCATTCCGACGCATTTCATCGACCTGCTGCAAACGCTCGGCGAGCGGCGGCTGTCGCCGGACACCATCCGCTCCGCCTGGATCGGCGGCGCCGCCGTGCCGCCCGACGTGGCCCGCAGGGCGGTGGACCGGCTCGGCGTCCACTCGCTCGCGGCGGTCTACGGCATGACCGAGACCGGCGGCGCGACGACCTACACGGAATGGGGCGCGCCGATCGAGCTGGTCTGCGCCAACAAGGGAAAGCAGATCGGCGATTTCGAGCTGATCGTTGCCGATCCGCTGACCGGCGCACGGCTCCCCGCCTGCGCCGAGGGAGAAGTCAGGGTGCGCGGCTATCTGGTGATGCAGGGATATTTCGACGACGAGGAGGCAACCAACGCCGCGATCACGCCGGATGGCTGGTTCCGCACCGGCGACCTCGGCCGGCTCGGCGCAGATGGCAATCTGGCGATCACCGGCCGGCTGAAGGAGATGTTCATCGTCGGCGGAACCAACGCCTACCCCGCCGAGATAGAGAATTTCATTGCCGAGCATCCGGCAGTTGCGCAAGCCGTGGTGTGCGGCGTGCCCGACACGCGGCTCGGTGAGGTATGCTTTGCCTTCGTCGAACCGCGCCCGGACGCGGCGCTCAATCCTGACGAGGTGATCGCGTTCTGCCGCAGCCGGATGGCCGACTACAAGGTTCCGCGCTTCGTACACGTCGTCGGCGAGCTGCCGCGTACCGCGACCAACAAGATCGAGCGGCACACCCTGCAAGCGATGGCGCGCGACATCGCCGCCGCGTCTGTCTCGCCCGGCTAGATCGTCACCAGCACGCGCCCGTTCTCGACCGCGACAGGGAATTTTCGCAGTACCATCGGCACCTCGCGGAACAGCTCGCGCCCGGTGCGGATGTCGTATTCGTAGCCGTGCCACGGGCAGACCAGCACCTCCCCCACCTGCGCATAGGCGAGCTCGCCCGGAGCCGAGGGCGGCCAAGTGCCGCCAACGATGCCACGGCAGACCGGCGCGCCCTTGTGCGGACAATGGTTGCGGATCGCATGGATCGCGCCGTCCGCCAGCCGGATCACGCCGACCGAGTTTCCGTCGATGTCCAGGATGCGAAATTCTCCCAGCGGAAAATCCCCGGGCACCCCCACCTCGACCGTACGGGGCATTCTCAGTCGCCGAGCCGCAGCGTGCTCGCCGCGTTGCCGTGGAAGATTCGCTGCCGCTCGGGTTCCGACAGCATCCGCAATGTCTGGCCGGGCATGTCGTTGTCCCAATGCGGATAATCCGTCGAGAAGCACAGGCACTCCGCGCCGACCATGCGGATCATTCGCGCCATGTCCTCGGGGTCGCTCGGCTCGTCGATCGGCTGGGTGGTGAAGCGGATGCGCTCGCGCACCGTGTCGATCGGCGACTGCTTGACCCACGGCGTCTCGTGGCGCAACTGCCGCCAGGTGCGATCCATCCGCAGCATCAGCGGCAGCACCCAGAGGAAGCCGTATTCGACGAACAGGAACTTCAATTCCGGGAATTTCTCCAGCGTGCCGCTGAACACCAGGCTGTTGACGTTGCTCTCGCCCGCCTGCGTCAAGGTGACGTAACGCTCGATATAGCTGTCGGGGATGCCGCCGGCCGACATCGGCGGTCCGTGGAAGATGCTGTCCGTGCCGCTGACATGCATCATCAGCGGCAGCCCGACCTCCTGCGCCGCCGTGTAGATCGGCCAGAAGTAGCGATTGCCGAGCAGCACGTTGATGACCGGCAGATGGATCGCGGCGACCTGCCGATGTTTGCCGAAGCGCCGGATCTCGGCGGCGGCGGCGAGCGGATCCTGGCTCGGCACACACATCGCGTAACGCAGCCGACCGTCCACCGGCAGCCATTTGTCGGCGAAGAAATCGTTGAACGCGCTGCACAGCACGATGCTCTCGTCGGTGGTGGCGAGGGTGGCGGCGAGCGCGCTGGTCTGGGTGCAGTTCAGCAGTACCGCGTCGATCCCGTTCGGCTCGATCAGGTCCGAGACGACGAACCGCGGATCGGAGCCGCCGAGCTTGCCCTCCGGCGTGCGCGCGTCGGCGCGGATCACCGAGCCGTTCGGGTGCATGTATTTGAGCGGCAAGTTGCTGGTCGGCGCCTCGGCTCGCTTGCGCCGGAACCGCTCGCGCCATGCTTCCGGCATGTACGGATAGACACTGCCGATCCCGCCATCCACCACCGGATGCACGTCGCAGTCGATGATCTTCAAGCGGCTCGCCTGGCCGGCGCCGCCGGACCGTTCGGCCAGATCGCGGAGTTGCTCGACCATGCTCGCCTCCTTAGCGGACGTTGAGGATCTTGCGCGCGATGACCATGCGATGCACCTCCGACGGCCCCTCATAGACGCGCATCAGCCGCACCCGATTGGCCATGAGTTGCAATGGCAGCTCCTTGGTCATGCCCATCCCGCCGAAGGTCTGCATGGCGTGGTCGACGATCTCCCAGGCCATCTCGGTGGCGTAGACCTTGATCATCGAGACCTCGACCCGCGGGTCGGCGCCCTCGTCGATCTTGCGCGCGGCGTCGTACACCATGAGGCGACAGGCGTGAATTTTCGTCGCCGCGTCCGCCACCCACCACTGGATCGCCTGGCGCTGCGACAGCGGCTGGCCGAAGGTGACGCGCTGCGGCGCGTATTCCACCATCATGTCGAGCGCGCGCTGCGCCATCCCGACGCACCACGCGCCGATCTGCACGCGGCGGGTCGAGAGGCGCTGCTGCATCGGCGCGAAGCCGTAGCCCTCGCGCCCGAGCAGCCGCCAGCCTTCCAGCCGCAAATCCTCGATCGCGATCTCGTACGTGTAGGCGCCGCCCAGCATGGGTATGCGCCGCAACACGTTGAAGCCCGGCGTGTCCTTGTCCACCAGGAAGGCGGAGATGCCGCCGCGCGCGCCCTTGCTCTTGTCGGTGACGGCCATCAGGATGGTGAAGTCGGCGTAGCCGACGCGGCTCACCCAGATCTTGCGGCCGTTGATCATCCAATCATCACCGTCGCGCACCGCACGCGTGTTCATCTCCGCCGGATCGCCGCCCGCGCCGGGCTCGGAGATCGCGATCGCCGAAATCGTCTCGCCGCGCGCGTAGGGCATGAGATACCGCTCCCGCTGCTCGGCGTTGCAGGTGAGCATCAGCATCCGCAGATTGGGACTGTCGGGCGGCGGCGTGTAGGGCGTGATTGTGCGGCCCAACTCCTCGTTCACCCCGACCATCGCCTCGACCGGCAGGTCGGAGCCGCCGAACTCGGGCGGCGCGTCGAGCCCCCACAGGCCGAGCTCGTGCGATCGCGCATCGACCGCGGCCTTCTCCTCCGGCGTGAGCGAATAACCCTGCCCGGCGGCCTCGCGTTCCAGCACGGCGCGCTCCAACGGCATCAGCTCGTCGGCGACGAAGCGCGCGACGAGATCCTTGATCATCCGGTGTTCTTCGCTGAGTGCGACACTCATGCCGTCCATCGCTGGGCCTCCTTCGCGGGCGGGGCCGGGATTGACACGCACCCCCTCGCCATTAGGGTTCAGCGGGCAATCCAAGGCAAGAGCGGACCGGAAACGCCCGCGCACCAAAGGGAAATCTCGTGAGCACGCATCCGCTCGAAAGCTTCTTCTGGCCGCGCTCGATCGCCATCCTGGGTGCCTCGCCGGACACGAAGCGCATCCGCGGCACCCTGCTCCATCACCTGCGCGGCACCGGCTGGGACGGGCGGATCGTGCCGGTGAACCCGAGCTACCAGGAGATCGACGGGCTGCGCTGCTATCCGAGCCTGGAAGCAGTCGGCGAGACCTTGGACATGGTGGTCATCGCCATCCCCGCCGCCGCGGTGAACGCCGCCGTGGAGGATTGCGCGCGCAACGGCGTGAAGAATGTCGTCATCATCAGCTCGGGTTTCGCCGAGGAAGGCGAGACCGCGTCGGCGCAGCAGGCGGAGCTCGCCGCCATCGCCAGGCGCACCGGCATCCGCGTCGCCGGGCCGAACTGCGAGGGCTATTTCAACGCGATCAGCCGCGCCTCCACGACCTTCAGCCCCACGGTGGAACGCAAGGAAGGCGAGGAGCCGACGCTGGTATCGGCCAAGCGCATCGCGGTGGCGGCGCAGAGCGGCGGCATCGGCTTCTCGCTGTTCAACCGGGGAAAGGCGGTGGGCCTCGGCTACAGCTACGTGATCTCGACCGGCAACGAGGCCGATCTCACGATCGCCGATTTTCTCGAATACATGGTGCAGGACGATCGCACCGACGTCGTGATGCTGTTCCTCGAAGCGGTGCGCGACCCCGAGCGCTTCATCGCCGCTGCCGCCGAGGCGCAGCGCCGAGGCAAGCCGATCATCGCGATCAAGGTGGGGCGCTCGGAGGCCGGGCAGCGCGCCGCCGCCTCGCACACGGCCTCGCTCAGCGGCTCGCACACCGCGTACCGGGCGATCTTCGAGCGATACGGCATCATCGAGGCCGACGACCCCGACGAGGCCATCGCCATCGCCGGCATCCTCGCGACGTGTCCGCTGCCGAAGGGCAAGCGCGTGGCCGTCAGCACCGTCTCGGGCGGCGGCGGCGCGTGGATGTCGGACGTGCTCACCGCGAATGGGCTGCTCATGCCGACGCTCTCACCGGCGTTGCAGGAACGGATTCGCACCTACATTCCGGCGTACGGCTCGCCGCAGAACCCGATCGACACCACGGCGCAGGGCGCCAACACCGGGCCGATGCAGATGCAGACGCTCGAATTGCTCGAGACCGCCGACGAGATCGACATGATCGTGATGGTCAGCTCGATGTCGAGCGAAACCCGCGCCTCGCTCGATCCCGAGCGGGTGCGGCCGATCCTGGAGCGCGGGAGCAAGCCGGTCGTCGCCTGGAGCTACACGCTGCCCTCGACATTCGGGCGGAACCACATCGCCAAATGCGGGATGTTCCTGCATTCCGATCTGCGCGCCTGCGGCCAGGCGCTCGGCAAGGTCGCCACCTTCGCGGAGCGGCTGCGGCACGGTACGGAATTGGTGCGAAAGCGCCACAGCCGGGCTGACTTGCCGGCCGGACTGCCAGGGATCCTGACCGAGCATCGGGTCAAGCAGGTGCTCGCCGCGTATGGTTTGCCGAAATCGTCCGACATCCTCGTCCGCTCGGCCGTGGAGGCCGGCGCGGCGGCAACCACGCTCGGCTTCCCCGTCGCGATGAAGATCCAGTCGCCCGACATCCCGCACAAGACCGAGGCAGACGGCGTGCGGCTGAACCTCACCGACGCGAACGCCGTGCAGGCCGCGTATCGCGAGATCGCCGCCGCCGCCGAGCGGTACCGTCCGGGTGCGGCGATCGAGGGCGTGCTGGTGCAGCGCATGGCGCCGAAGGGACATGAGATCGTCATCGGCGCGATGGACGACGACACGTTCGGCCCCGTGGTGATGGTCGGGTTCGGCGGCACCACGGTCGAGCTGTTCGGCGACGTGGTGCATCGACCCGCGCCCGTCTCCGAGCAGGAAGCAATGCAGATGGTGCGCAGCCTGCGATCCGCGCGCCTGCTGGAAGGCTTCCGTGGCGCGCCGGCCGTGGACATCGCACCGCTCGCCGCGCTGATCGCGCGCATCTCCGAGGCAGCGATCGACCATCGCGGACGCGTTCGGGAGATGGAGTTCAACCCGGTGATCCTGCACGCCGACGGCTCGGGGCTCACCATCGCGGACGCGCTGATGACGCTGAAGGACTGACCCGGATCAGACAACCCCGGATCAGGCCGCCAGCGTCGCTTGTGCCTGCATCGCGATCGTGCCCTGCGGCGTGACCGCCCAAAGCTCCGCGCCACCCGGCGTCGGCCGGCCGACGACCGTGAAAGGTGCGACGTCGAACAGCGGCGCGCGGGCACGCATCGAGAAGCTGCTGATCGCCCGGCCGCCGGCATTGTCGCGCAGCAGGTCGAGCAAGCATTGCTGCGAGAACGGGCCGTGCACGACGAGCCCCGGATAGCCCTCGGTCTGCATCGCGTAGGGACGGTCGTAGTGGATGCGGTGCGGGTTGAAGGTGAGGGCCGAGTAGCGGAATAGCGTGACGGAATCCGGCGCCCAGACGCGCCGCCAGGGCGTGTCGGCCGGCGGTTCTTCCCGCTTGGGAATCCCGCTCTGCTGGCCCGGAGGTACTTCCTCGCGGAACACGGTCTGCTGCTCCTCGGTCAGCGCGAGGCCGCGCGGCGTGTAGAAGCGGCGCGTCTGCACGCCGAGAATGAGCGCGCCGGTGCTGCCTTGGCGCAGCTGCACGTCGGAGAACTCGGTCTCGCGCCGCAGCGCGTCGCCGACCAGGATCGGCGCGTGGAAGGTGAGTTTCGCGCCGGCGTACATGCGGCGCGGCAACGGCATCTCCGGCATCACGCCGAAGCCCGTCGGCGCGCCGTCGGCGCCCAATGTGTTGCGCGGCGCGGCGGCGGGGAAGTAGGTCAGATGCCAGCCGGGCGGCACCGGTTCGCCGCGCGCGGGCGGCTGTTCCTCGCGCTCGAACGTCACGGCCATGCCGCGCAACGGCGCGGCGGTGGCCTCGTCCTCCTCGACGATCTTGCGCCCGAGCTGGCGCCGCAGCGCGTCGATGTCGATGTCGATGACAGCACCCATGTCCTCTCCCCTCACCCGGCCAACTTCCAGCCTTGCAGCCGCGCGGCCTCCTCGCGACACCGTTCGGGGCCGCCGAGCATCTGGCGATCGAAGGTGCAGCGCTTGAACCAGTAGTGCAGGCCGAGCAGATCCGTAAATCCCATGCCGCCATGCACCTCGGTCGCCATGCGCGACGCCTCGCGCCCGACATCGCCGACATGCGCCTTGGCCTGGCAGGCGAACAGCCGCGCCTCGTCGGGCAACGCGTCCTGCGCGTAGGCCGCGTGCCACACGAGCGCGCGGCATGGCTCCAGCATGGTTACGATCTCGGCGAGCGTGTGTTTTACCCCCTGGAAGCTGCCGATCACCCGGCCGAACTGCACGCGCTCCTTGGCCCACGCGACCGCGCGGTCGAGCATGTATTGCGCGGCACCCAGCGTATCGGCCGCCAGCATCACCCGCCCGGCGTCGAGCACGCGCAACGCCGCCGCAATGCGATCATTCGCGGCGTCCAGCACAACGGCGTCCGCATTATCGAACGCCAGGTCCGTCACCGGCCGGGTGCGATCCACGCTGCGACGCACCTGCGCGGAAGCACCGGTCGCGCCGGCCTCGACCAGCGCCGCCCTGCCGTCCGGCAGATAGACCAGCAGGTGCGTCGCCTCTCCCGCATCCAGCGCGCCCCGCACGCGGCCGGAGAGGCGATTGCCCTGCAAGCTCAACGACGCCTCGCCGGTCTGGCCGCCGATACCTGCGAACGCCATGCCGACGCGCATCTCGCCCGCGGCGATGATGCGGGAAAGAACTCGCTCTGCTGGTCGCGGCTGGCGCTGTTGGCGAAGGCAAGCGGCGCCATCACCGCGCTGCGCCGCGAACGGGATGGGCGCTGCCGCGTGACCCAGCGCCTCGGCGGCCAGCGCCGCGTCCAGCACGCCGAGCCCGGCGCCGCCGTAGCTCTCCGGCACAAGGAGACCGGGAAGGCCAAGCTCGCACAGTCCCTGCCAAATTGCCGGATCGAAGCCCCTTCCCGTCTGCGCCTGCTGCCGCAGGGCCTCGATCGGCACGCGATCGGCGAGAAAGGCGCGGAGCGAATCGTCGAACAGGCGCTGTTCCTCGGTGAGCCCGAACTGCATCGCTCAGGCCCTCCCGCCGACCACCGCGACCGGCACCTTGGGCTCGCGCGGCAGTCCGAGGCCACGCTCGCCGATGACGTTCTTCTGGATGTTCGAGCTGCCGCCGCCGATGATCATGCCGATGTCGAACATGTAGTCGAGATTGGCCGCCGTGGCGTCGTCGCTCTCGCCGTCCGGCTCGTACGGCAGCCCCGCCGCGCCGACCGCATCGACCGCGAGTGCGGACATGCGCCATAGCAGCATCGTGCCGCCGTATTTGACGATCAGGCGCTTCACGCCGGAATCCACGCCGTCCGCCTGCTCGGTCAGCAGCCGCAGCTGATGCGCCCGCCACGCCATCACCTCGCCCTGAATCCGCAGCAGCCGGTCGCGGTATCCCGGCAGCGCGATCAGCGTCTCGCCGTCGATCTCCGTCGTCTGCAGCAGGTCGACCAGCTTGCGCAATCGGACCGACAGCTTGTTCGCGTCGCCGAGATACAGCCGCTCGTATTTCAGCGTCACGTTGGCGACGTGCCAGCCCTGCCCTCGGCTCATCACGATGTTGCTCGCGGGGACGCGCACGTCGGTGAAGAACACCTCGTTGAACTCGGCGCGGCCGGTCATGGTGGTGAGCGGGCGCACCTCGATCCCCGGCGTCTTCATCGACAGCAGGATGTAGGAGAGCCCGGCGTGCTTCGGCATCTCGGGCTCGGTGCGGCACAGCAGGAACATCATGTCCGCGAAATGCGCCGAGCTGGTCCAGATCTTCTGGCCGTTGACCACGAAATCATCGCCGTCGAGCACCGCACGGGTCTGCACCGACGCCAGATCGCTGCCTGAACCTGGCTCCGAATAGCCCTGGCACCAGAACATCTCGCCGCGGATCGTCGGGCCGACATAGGCCGCACGCTGCGCCTCGGTGCCGACCTCCAGCAGGGTCGGCGTCAACATGCTGATGCCCTGGTTGGCCAGCCCCTGCGACACCCCGGTGCTGGCGAAGGCGTCGGCGATGACCGCCGCTTCCAGTATGTCGGGCTGCGCGCCGTAGCCGCCATATTCGCGCGGCACGGTGCGCGCCGCGTAGCCGTGCTCGACCAGCAGCTTCTGCCAGTCGCGCGACTTCTGATCGGGATCCCGACGCGGACCGCCGACCTTGGGGGATTTGTGCCCATGCTGTTCGATGAAGGCGCGCACCTCGGCCCGGAGCGCCTCGTACTTCTCCGACAGGGTCAGATCCATGCCGCTCTCCCGTTCACGTTCCTGCGAATTTACGCAGCCTTGCGCGGCTTCGGCCAGCGCACGCCCATCTGCGGCAGCACCTGCTCAAGCAGCAGACGGGTCTGCTCCATCATGTCCTGGTCGCCCGACGCGGCGGGGCGGAGGATGAACTTCGACACCCCGGCCGCGACATAGGCCGCGACGCGGTCGAGGATCGTCGCCGCGTCGCCCACCGCGAAATAGCCGAGCGGATCGCGCCCGGTGCGTTTGCGGTAGGATTCCATCGCCGGTCTCATGCCGGGGTCGTCGGGCCTGCCGAAGCGGAACGAGAACGCCGCGCCGTAATGATCCTCGTCGAGCGGCCGGCCAGCCTCGATCGCGGCGGCGCGGATCGCGGCGACCACGGGCGCCACCTCGTCCGGCGTCTCCGATCCCGCCTGCCAGCCGGTGCCATAGCGCGCGGTGCGCCGGATCGCCGCATCAGAGCTGCCGCCGATCCAGATCGGCAGATCGCGCTGCACCGGCTTGGGCGAGATCGAGGCGCCCGTCAGATGGAAGTGATTTCCCTCGAAATCGACCTTTTCCTCCGTCCAGAGCCGATGGATGATCTCCAGCGCCTCGTCCGTCACCCGTCCGCGCGTGGTGGTGTCGAGATGCAGCGCCTTCCACTCCGGCCCGCGCGGGCTGCCGATGCCGAAGCCCGGCAGCAGGCGGCCATCCGACAAAAAATCGATGGTGGCGCATTGCTTGGCGAGCAGCACGGGGTCGCGCATCGCCAGCGAGATCACGTTGACGCCGAACTTGATCCGCCGCGTGCGCCCGGCGAGTGCCGCCATCGTCGCCATGCATTCGAGCATCGGCACGCCGCTGACGAGCCGGTCGGTCTGCCAGATCGAATTGGCGCCGCCCTGCTCGCAAAGGTCCACCCAGCGCCAGAAGCCGGCGGTGGTGTCGAACGGAAACTCCATCAGGCCCAGTCCGGCCGCGATGCTGCGCGCCATGTCGCCATACTCCCCGTGCTTCACCAGCCGTCGCCTAGTAGCACCCCGCCTGCCGCGCCCGCTCGCGCACCAGCGCGAGCACGAAGCGGCAGGTCGGCATCTCCTGCCCGACCGCCTCGCCGAGCTCCACGACGGCGCCGAGCAGCGCGTCGATCTCCATCGGCCGGCCGCGTTCCAGATCCTGCAGCATCGACGTCTTGTGCTCGCCAACCTCGGCCGCGCCCGCGATGCGCTTGTCGACGTCGATCGCGAAGCGCACGCCGAGCGCCTCCGCCGCCGCCTGCGATTCCAGCATCATCGTCCGGCAGAGCGAGCGCAGTCCGGGATCGCCGGCGATGCGGTCGAGTGTCGCCAGGGTGAGTGCGGAGACCGGATTGAAGGCGAGATTGCCCCACAGCTTCACCCAGATCTCGTCGCGGATGCGCGGGCGCACCGGCGCCTTCAGCCCGGCGGCGATCAGCGCCTTCGACAGTGCCTCGATGCGCGGCGTGCGGCTGCCGTCGGGCTCGCCCAGGGTGAAGCGGTCGCCGTAGGTGTGCTCGATCACGCCGGGCTCGCGCACCTCGGCGGCGGGATAGACCACCGCACCGATCGCCTGCGCGGGCGGCAGGATTTTCCACAACGCGCCGCCCGGATCGACGCTCTCCACCCGCCGGTCGCGCCAGGGGCCGTCGAGGCCGAAGAAATACCAGTAGGGCACGCCGTTGATGGCGGTCACGAGCGCGCTGTCCGGCCCCATCATGCGCGCCACCTGCGGCGCGGCGGCGGGCAACGAGTGCGCCTTCAGGGTGACGATGACGAAATCCTGCACGCCCGCCTCGCCCGCGTCGGCGAGGCAGCGCGGGCGCACAGTGATACGTTCGCCACCGCTCAGCAGCGTGACGCCATTCGCCTGCATCGCCGCGAGATGCGGGCCGCGCGCGATGAAGGTCACGTCCGCGCCCGCTTGCGCCAGCTTCACCCCGAGCAGGCCGCCGATCGCGCCCGCGCCGAAGATGCCGATCCTCATCCGGTGAGGCCGAGCTTCGCCGCCAGACCGATGCGCTGCAGCTTGCCGGTGGCGCCTTTCGGGATTTCCTGCAGGAAGATGATCTTGCGCGGCACCTTGAATGGCGCCAGGCGCTCGGAGAGAAACGCACGCAACTCGTGATCGGTCGCCGCCTGGCCTTCGCGCAACACCACGGCGGCAGCGACCTCTTCGCCCAGCTTGTCGTGCGGCATGGCGAAGGTGATGCATTGCGCCACCGCCGGATGGTCCATCAGCACCGTGTCGACCTCGATCGGGCTGATCTTCTCGCCGCCCCGGTTGATGAGTTCCTTGAGCCGCCCGGTGAGGCGGAGGTAGCCCTGCTCGTCGAGAAATCCCTGGTCGCCAGTGCGGAACCAGCCGTTGGTAAAAGCCGAGGCGTTGGCCTCGGGGTTGTTCTCGTAGCCGGCGGTGACGTTGCGCCCACGGATCACCACCTCGCCCAATTCGCGCGGCGGCAGCAGATTGCCCTCGACGTCCATGATGGCGATCTCCGGCCCGGCGGAGAGACCGACGGCGCCGGCGAAGCGTTCGCCGCGATGCGGCAGCGGGTTCGACGCCATCTGGTGCGACGCCTCGGTCATGCCATACGCCTCGAGCACCGGCACGCCGAACGTCGTTTCCAATGCCTCCATCACCTGCGGCGGCAGCGAGGAGGAGGAGGAGCGGATGAAGCGCAGGCGGCCGTTCGCGATGATCTGCTTGTTCCGTCTGGCAACTCCGAGGATCGCCTGGTGCATGGTGGGCACCGCCGTGTACCAGCTCGGCCGCACCTCGTCGAACCAGGCGAAGAAGCGGAACGCGTTGAACCCCGGCGTGCAGCACACCGCCGCCCCCGCCGCGAGGCTCGACAGGGTGGCGGCGATGAGGCCGTGGATGTGGAACAGCGGCATGATGTTGAGGCACACATCGTCGGGCGTGAGCGCCAGCGTCTCGCCGATGTGATAGGCCGACGCGGTGACGTTGACGTGCCGCAGCGGCACGATCTTGGGGCGCGAGGTGGTGCCGGAGGTGTGCAGCACCAGCGCCACGTCGTCCGCCGCCGCCGGCCCAGCCTCGCGGGGCGTGCCCGACAACGGGGTTTGCGGCCGCAGCGCGAAGCCGCCGGCCGGGCCGCCCGCGTCGGGCACCAGCTCGATCACCGGGATGGATTTCTCCGCCGCCACCGCCCGCGCCGGGCTCTTCATCCCTGCCTGGATCAGCAGGGCGCGGGCGTTGAGGTCGCTGAGATAGAACGCGAATTCCTCGCGGCGGTACGTCGGGTTGAGCGGCGCCGTGGTGGCGCCCGAGGCGACGGACACGAAGGTCGCGGCCATCTCCGGGCCGTTGGGCAGCACGATCGCCACCCGGTCGTTGCGGCCGATGCCCATGCCGTTGAGCTCGGCGACGGTGCGGCGGGCGAGGTCGCGCAGCGCCCCGTGGCTCAGCCACGCCCGGCCAGGCGCACCGATCGCCGGAGCCTCAGCCGCCCCGTGCCCGATCAGGTCCGGCACCGTGTCGCAGGGGTAGTGGGTCATGCTGCTCGATCCTTCTCAGCCAACCCTTTTCTATTCGACCATCGGATGCTCCGCCAGGAAGCCACGCAGGAGGTCGGCGCATGTCCGGGCATGGGAGACCGGCATCCCGTGCCGCGCCCGGCCGATGACGTGCAGCCTGCCGTCGGGGATCCGCGCCATGAGGTCGGCCATCAGCGGCACCGGGATGAAGGGCGAGCTGTCGGGGTGCAGCAGCAGCGTGGGCGGCCTGAGGCCGGCCAGCCGGGCGGCGGTATCGGCGCCGACCAGCGCCTCCAGCATCTGCAGCACGGCGTCGGGATGCGCGCGGGCCTGGGTTGCCTCGAACCAGCGACGCACCTCGCCGGGGATCGCGCCGGCGAAGAACCGCAGCGGCATCATGTGGGCGGACCAGCCCGCCATGCCGCGCGCCTCGATGATCTCCTGCCAATCCTGCACCGACTGGATGGTGGCGCCGACATGCGCGCCGTTGCTGACCGTCAAGGTGGCGACCCGGTCGGGGTCGCGCAGCGCCGCGTTGAGCGCGATGGTGCCGCCGATCGACTCGCCGACGAGATGGACGCGCGACACGCCGGCGGCGTCCATCACCGCGAACAGATCGTCGGTCAGCGCCTCCATCGTCAGCTTCGGAGCACCCGCGCGCCAGGTCGAACGGCCGTGGCCGCGCATGTCGAAGCGCAGCACGCGGTAGCGGTCCACCAAGGCGGGCAGCCACTCCGCCCAGATGCCGAGGCTCGCGCCGACGCCGTGATTGAACACGACGGTCTCGCGCGCCGGCAGCCAAGGTGCGGCGATGTCGATCAGCTCGTATTCCAGCTCGCAGCCCCGTGTCGCCAGCGTCGGCATCGCTTCTCTCCCAGGCTTACCGCCGGCGAGCGTTGAGGATTCCCGTCCCCGGCGCAAGTTGCCACGCCTGGCGCGTCGTCGTAGATCGGTGTCAACACTGAATAAGTTGGGGAGTCGTCCGTGAGCGCACGCCATTTCACCTCCACGGCCCCGCGTCGCGCGATCCTCAAGGGCGCCGGCGGTCTCGCGGGCGTCCTCGCCCTCGGCCGCGCGCCCGCCTTCGCGCAGAGCGCGCCGAAGAAGCTGGTGTTCGCGCACGTCAACGCGCCGCCGGAGAGCGCCGCCGTCGCCTTCGCGTGGTTCGCCAAGGAAGTGACGGACCGCTCCAAGGGCGAACTGGTCGTGGATTTCCAGGGTGCGACGCTCCTGACCAAGGAGCTCGAGATCATGAACGCGGTGAAGGCCGGCAACATCGCGATCGGCAATCCCGCCGGTGCCGCGGGCACCGTGTTCCCTGAGATGTCGGTGTTTCTCGTCCCCTATCTCGTCAGCAGCTACGACCAGGCCTATCGCCTGATGAACGGCGATGTCGGGGCCAAGATGGACAAGACCTTCCAGGAGAAATACGGCGTCAAGGTGCTGTGCTTCTTCGATTACGGGTTCCGCCATTTCTGGAACACGCGGCACGCGATCAACGAGCCGCACGACCTGCGCGGCATGAAGCTGCGCGTGCAGCTCGCCAAGGTCTACGCCGACACGGTGAACGGCCTGGGCGGTGTGGCGGTGCCGATGGCCTGGTCGGAGGTGATCACCGCGGCGCAGCAGGGCGTGATCGACGGCGCCGACCTGCCGGTGGTCAACATGGTGCCGCTCAAGGCCTACGAGGTGTCGAAATATTTTTCCATGACGTATCACAACTACACGCCGACGGTGAACGTCATCAACCTCTCGGTCTGGAACGGCCTGACGCCGGAGCAGCAGAAGCTGGTGAAGGACGCCTCGATGCAGGCGCAGGCGATGATCCGCCAGGCGACCGAGAGCGTCGACACGCTGGCCGCCGCCAAGGCGCAGCTCGAGCCGCACGGGATGGTGGTCAACGAGGCCGACAGGGCCGCGTTCAAGAAAGCCGCGCAGGCGAAGATCTGGCCCAACTATCAGAAGGTCAACCCGGAGCTGTGGGATCTCATCGTCGCGACGCCGGCTTGACCGGCCGATGCGCCGACTGCTCGCCGTGCCGAAGATCGTCGTCGGCGCGCTGGTGCTGTTCGCCATCGGCGTGATGCTGAGTGGGGTGTTCCTGCGCTACGTGATGGTCGAGATCACCGACTACCTCGACATGGACCCGGTGAACTTTTTCTGGGTCGAGGAAGTCGGCGAGCTGACCCTTGCGTGGCTCACCCTGATCGGCGCCGGAGTCGGCATCGCCGAGCGCAGTCATTTCACGCTGACCCTGCTCACCCATCGCTTCCCGCCCGGCGTGCAGCGCGGGATTCACATGTTCAACCAGGTGCTGATCGCGGCGTTCGGCGGCCTGCTTGCCTGGCTCGGCTGGCAGCTCGTCGTGCTGAACGGCGGACTTGCCTCGCCCGCGCTGGAGATCAGCCTCGGCTGGCTCTACGCCTCGGCCGTCGTGGGCGGCATCCTGATCGTGGTCTACGCGCTCGGCACGGCGAGGAGCCCCGCCGAGCACACGCTGGCCGATGTGAGGGAATAACGCGTGATCCTCGCCGCGACCGCGCTCGTCTTCGTCGGGCTGCTCGCCCTCTCCCTGCCGATCGTGTTCGCGCTCGGCGTCGCGGGCGTGGTGGGGCTGCTGCTTGGTCATTATCCGCTGCAGATGGTCGCCTCCAGCCTGGTCGGCGGCTCGCAGAACTGGGTGCTGCTCGCCATCCCCTCCTTCGTGTTCGCCGGGAGCCTGATGGAGCGGTGCGGCATGTCGACCGCGTTGGTCGAGCTGGCGCGCGCGATGGTCGGCTGGCTGCGCGGCGGGCTCGGCATGTCGGTGATCGTGGTGTCGTATTTCTTTTCCGACATCTGCGGCTCGAAGATGGCCGAGGTCTCCGCCCTTGGCTCGGCGCTGATGCCGCCGCTGCGGCGCGCGGGCTATCGTGCGGAGGACGCGGCCTCGCTGATCTCCGCCGGCACCGCGATGGGAATGCTGGTGCCGCCGGCGATCTTCATGATTGTGATCAGCGCAGTGACCAACCAATCCGCCGTCGCGCTGTTTCTCGCGGGCTTCATCCCGGCCGCGACGATGGCGGTGTGTCTCTGCCTGCTGGTGCTGCTCCAGGCGCACATCCTGGGCTGGCCGCGCGATACGCGGCCGAGTTGGCGCAATCTGCTCCGCGCATTGCGGGAAGCCGCCGTGCCGCTGGTCGTGCCGGTGGTGATCCTGGGCGGGTTCTATCTCGGCGCCTTCACCGCGACCGAGGCGGGCGCCGTCGTCGCGCTGTACGCGTTGCTCGCCGCGCGGTTCTACTACCGCAACGTGAGCTGGCGGCAGATCGCGGAGATCGCCTACGAGAGCGGGATCATGACGGCGGCCGTGGTGTTCCTGCTCGCGGTCGCGTCGATCTTCCAGTACCTCATGGGCGTCATGGAAGTGCCGCGCCTGCTCGGCGAACTGCTGGCGCCGCTCGAATTGTCGCACTGGCTGTTCCTGTCCGGCGTCGCGCTGATGACCATGCTGTTCGGCATGGTGCTGGAGGGTCTGCCGGCCGCCGTGGTGCTGATCCCGGTGGTGTTCCCGATCGCGACCCGCATGGGGATCAACCCGATCCATTTCGACATCGTGCAGACGGCCGCCGTCGGCATCGGCCTGTTCCTGCCGCCGATGGGCGTCGGCCTGCTGATGGCGCTGCGCTTCGCCAACGTCGGCGTGTTCCAGCACGCCCGCAGCTATTGGCCCTATCTGCTGGCGCTGCTCGTCGGCCTCATGCTCATCATCTGCATCCCCGAGCTGTCGCTGTTCATTCCCCGCAGCGCCGGGTTCATCCGGTAGTCTACGCCTTTCCGGTGGCGACGAGACGCTGGAAGGCCAGCAGATCGAGCTCCGGCGCGCGGCCCACCAGCCCGGTCAGGATCGCGTGGGCCTGACCGCGATGATGCGTCTGATGATTGAACAGATGCGCCAGCGCCGGCGCCAGCTCCTGCTCGTAGAGATCGGGCGTCGAGACCCGGCGATAGCGGATCACGCCGGCGAGCTGCATCTCGTCAAGGCCCGTGACGTGATCGACGATGCGCTCGTCCTCGACCTCTCGCGCCGCGCGCAAGGCGGAAAAATCCTCGAACAGGATCGCGTCGAGACGGTCGGGGGCATCGCCCTCGCCGGTGATGCGTCGCATCCAGATGCGGTCGGTGACGAGCAGGTGGTTGAGCGTGCCGTGCATGGATTTGAAGAATGCCCCGCGGTCGGCGCGGTACTGCGTATCGGAAAGGTCGGCAGCGGCCGCGTAGAGCCGTCGGTTAGCCCACTCGTTGTAGCGGGCCAGACTGTCGAAATGTGCTTTCATCGCAAACTCCTCCATTGGACGCCCCAGCTTGCGCCGGCCAAATGGCTCGTCAATATTGATTGAGCTAATCAACATGAGGCCGCGACATGCCTGTCCGCCCTGACCTTGACGCCGCCGCTGCCGCGCGCACGCTCCGCGTCACACGGGCGACGCTGTACGCCTATGTCAGCCGCGGCATGATCGCGACCGAGGCCGATCCGACCGACCCGCGCCGGCGGCTGTATCGCGCGGCCGATGTCGAGCGTCTGTGCAAGGCCAGGGAGCGCGGCCGCAAACCCAAGGCGATTGCCGCGGGCGCGCTCGATTGGGGCGTCGGCGCGCTGGCGTCGCGCATCACGCTGGCCGAGGGCGGGCGGCTGTTCTATCGCGGCCGGGACGCGACCGCGCTCGCCGAGCGGGCCAGCCTTGAGGATGTCGCGAGGCTGCTCTGGGATTGCGGCAGCGCCGACCCGTTCCGCGATCGTCCCGGCGCCGGACGTCCCTTGGCGGACATTGCCGAAGGCTCTGAACGACGCCGCGCCGACGGAGCGTTGCCGGGCGGTCCTGCCACTGGCCGAGGCCGGCGCGCGGGCCGTGTGGAACCGGGAGCCCACGCGGCTCGCCTCGGATGCCGCCGCCCTGCTGCGCCTTGTCACGGCCTGCATGATCGGCGCGAACGCCGGGGCCGCGCCGATCCACGAGCAGATGGCTCGCGCGTGGCGTCTAGGCCGTTCGGGCGCCGATCTCGTCCGCGCCGCGCTCGTGCTGCTGGCCGACCATGAGCTCAACGCATCGACCTTCGCCGCCCGCGTGGTGGCGTCCACCGGCGCGTCGCTCTCCGCCTGCGTCTCCGCCGGGCTGGCCGCGTTGTCCGGCCCGCTGCATGGCGGCGCGACGGCGCTGGCGGAGGCCCTGCTCGACGAGGTCGCGCGGACCGGTGACGCGCGCGCGGTGGTCGAGGCGCGGCTCAATCGCGGCGAGCGCATTCCGGCCTTTGGTCATCCGCTGTATCCCGACCGGGATCCGCGCGCCGAATTCCTATTGCATCGCCTGCCTGACGATACGATCCGCTCGGCGTTGGTCGCGGCGGTCGATGGCATCGTCGGTCAGCCTCCGAACGTCGACTTCGCACTGGCCTCGTTGCGGCGCACGCTCGATTTGCCGCCGGGTAGCGGACTGGCGCTGTTCGCCGTTGCGCGCACGGTCGGCTGGATCGCGCACGCGCTGGAGCAGAACACAGAGAAAAAGCTCATCAGGCCGCGCGCCGAATATGTCGGCATCCGGCCGGAATAGCAGGGCGCCCGGCTACCGCCCGGCGAGCCACGCGCCGTCGATCGGCAGGGCGGTGCCGTTGATGTCGGCGCCGTGCGGGCCGCACAGGAAGGCGATCAGGCCCGCCACGTTGTCCGCCTCGATGAAGCGCCCGGAGGGCTGGCGAGTGCCCGTCTCGAAATATTCGCGCAACAGCTCGGCCTTGTCGCGCCCCTCGCGCGCTGCCGCCGCTTCGAGCCGGCCTTCGGTCGCCGGCGACAACACCGCGCCGGGACAGATCGCGTTGCAGGTGATGGCACTCCGCGCCACCTCCAGCGCGATGGCGCGCGTCATGCCGACCAAGCCGGTCTTGGTGGTAACATAGTCCACCCGATCGACTGTGCCGAAGAACCCCATCACCGAGGCCATGTTGACGATCCGCCCCCAGCCGGCGCGGCGCATGTACGGCAGGCCGAGACGGATCAGATGGAACGGTGCGGAAAAATTCACCGCGATCGCGCGATCCCAGTCCGCCGGGTCGAATTTTTCGACGGGGGCGAAGTAGCGCACCACCGCGTTGTTCACCAGGATGTCGAGCGATCCGTGCGTCGCGACGGTGGCGGTCACGAGTTCTGCGATCTGCGGCGGATCGGCGAGGTCCGCGCCGTGATAGGCGACGCGCACGCCATGCTCGCGCACGAGTGCGTCCTGCCGCTCGCGGATCACCCCCTCGTCGGCGAATCCGTTCAGCATGACGTCGCAGCCAAGCGCTGCCAGCGCGTTCGCGGTGGCGAAGCCGATGCCGCCGAGCGAACCGGTGATCAGCGCGCTCTTGCCCTTGAGGCTCATTCCTTCTCTCCCCATCAGAACCGCAGAGCCTGGGCGGCTGCCACGTAGCCGTCGGCGTCCTCGGCCAGCAGCAGCCCGTGAGCGACCAGCGCGTCGCCGGCGGCGCGTACCAGTGCGACGTAGCGGTCATGGCTGCCGTAGCGCGCGACCAGCGATTCGCGCGGGTCGTCCGGCGCACGGGCGGCGTCGGTCGGTGCAATGGGCAAGAAGCTGCCGTCGCGATCGCAGAGCGCGTCGCGCGGGAATGGCGGCGCGTAGACGTTCCAGCCGGTGTAGGTCGCGACCGGCACCTCGATGTCGGGCAGGCGCAGCCCGGCGCGCTCGTTGCCGTCGGCGTCCACCGCGGGAACCAAGGGGCGATAGTGCGGACCGATCTCATTCGCCACACTCGCCACGGCGAAACCAGGCAGCGCGGGAAATCCCAGTTGCCCGGCGGGCACCAGCGTGCCGTCGACGAGGCGTGGGATGCGGCTGTCGGCGGGTTTTCTTCCGTCTGTCACCCAGCGGTCCAGCGCGACCAGCAGCGCCCGCACTGCCGGTGCCGCGCTGTGCGGGTTACGGGCATTCGCGCAGTTTCCCCGCGAGGACGGTGTGCCGGCCCGCCCGCCGTGCTGCGTGCCGGCGATCAGGAACAGCCGCGTGCTGTGCGGCAGGTCGAGATCGCGCGTACCCTCGGCGTCGGTCGCCAGCAGCGAGGCGCCCTTCTGCCAGGTACTCGCTGCTGGTGTTGCTCTCGATCAGCAGTGGATCGAACCCGTCGCCGCGCAGGAGGCTCCCCTCGGCGCCGCTTACCGGATCGCGCGTGCGGGCCGTCGAGAACGGGAACGCGACCTCCGGCATGGCGTGGTCCTGATGCTGGGATCGCGTGCGGAACGGCTGCGCGAACAACGCGTTGAGAAAAACCCCGCCGGCACCCGCGGTATGCGCCAGCACGCCGTCGAACACTTTTTTTCCCATCAGGCTCTGATTGAACCCCTGTCGGACGAAGTCGCGCAGGTAGCGCCCGCTTTGCGAGATGCCGAAACCGAGCGCCGCCGTGATGCCGCGTGCCGGGCTTTCCGCAGCGCCCGAACGCAGGGAGGCCACCACGTCGCGGGTGATGGCAAAGCCGATCCCGCTGACCCACGGGTCTTTCGCACGGTAGGTCAACTCGTAAACGATTCCCGGCTCGGGCCTGGCGTCGATCAGGTCCACGCTCCGCGGATCGGCAAAGCGCCAGGCGGCGCGCGGGATTTCGCGGGGTTCGTCGGGTTCGCGGTAGCGCATCGTGAGACGCGCGCTGTCCTGATCCGCCGCCGCGTAGCTCAGACGAAATCGCTCCAGCGCAGGCCCGCGCGCAGCGGAAACAAACTCGTCGCGGATTTCCTGTTCGACCCCGGCGAGTGCGGGAATGCGCGCGGTCATGCCGCCGCCCTTGGCCGGCGCGTCGGGATCCCAGCCGGCCCAGGCGAGCGTGTAGCCGAGGCGGAACACCAGCCCGTCGCCGGCGTGCTCCGCCAGCACCGGGTCGTTGATGCTGCCCGTCTCCGGCGCGGGAAGCTGGTTGAGCATGTGGATCATGATCTTGTTGCCGCGGTTGAGCACCTCGAACAGCAGATGGCGGTTGCCGCGCGACGGATCGACCGGACGAAGGAGGAACAGGTCGGCCTGGTACTCGACGTGTCCCTGAGCGTTGCGCGGCGCGCGGTCGACCCCGGCGATGCCGGCGTTGCGCGGATCGGCCGGATCGAGCGCGCCCGTGGCGACGCCGATCACCCGCTCATAGGCGCCGGTGCTGCCGAACGCGACGCCGCCCGCGAAGGGTTCGATGCGATCAATGCGAAGCTGGACCACCTGCGCCTCCGCCAATGTTGTTCCGCACGGCCCTGACGGACCGCCGGGCGGATGCTAGTGGACAAGGCCGAACAGTCGAGTCCCGGTCGGCCTCGGGGGAGGGGTGGTTGCATGTCGGCTCAGGCTCACGAGGATCTGCCGGCACGCATCGAGACCGGGGCGAGGCGCCATGTCATGCGCCGGCCCGGCGGCCAGGTCGTCTGGCGCGTCTGGGGCGGCGGCGGCCGGCCGCTCGTGCTTCTGCATGGCGCGAGCGGGGCGTGGAGCCACTGGATCAGGAATGTTCCCGCGCTTTCGGCGCATCGCTTGGTCATCGTGCCGGACATGCCCGGCTTCGGCGCGTCGGACCTGCTGCCGGCGACGCACACCGCCGAGGCGCTGACAGCACTGGTGGCCGAGGGCGTGAGCGAGATCGTGGCGTCCCCGCAGGAGTTCGATCTCGCCGGCTTCTCCTTCGGCGGCATCATCGCCGGCCTGGTCGCCGCCCGGCTCGGCGCACGGGTTCGCACGCTGGCGATGTTCGGACCCGGCGGCCTCGGTTTGCCGCGTCCGGCGATGCCGCCGCTGGTGCCCGTCCAGCGCGATATGGTGGCCGACGCGCAGTATCTCGCGCATCTCGACAACCTGCGGACCCTGATGATCGGGGATCCCGCCAAGGCGGACGCGCTGGCGGTTTCCATCCAGGTGGAGAACCTGCGGCTCGCCCGCTTCCGCTCCGGCAGCATCCCGGAATCCGACGTGCTGTTGCGCGCCCTGCCCGCGATCCGGGCGCGCATCGTGACGGTCTGGGGCGAACGTGACGCCTTCGCCGGCGGCGATCTCGAAGCGCGCCGGCGCCTTCTTGCGCCGTTCCAGTCGGCGTCCGATTTTCGCGTGATTGCGGACGCGGGCCACTGGACGCCCTACGAAACGCCCGAGACAGTCAACGCCATCCTCCAGGCGCTGTAGCCCGCAAGTCTGCCTCCCGCACGCGACGGGTTCCCGCAACGGCACGCGCGCCCCATCATGAGGCGGTTGCCAAGAGGAATTGCGATGCTGCCGGCCAAGGACGCGCTGACGATCTGCTTCGCCCACGTGGCCTACCGCCTGGGCGACCGCTTCGCCGCGCGCGGCACCGGCCTGCGGAGCTTCGAGGTCCGCACCAGGGAAGAACTGGAGGCGCGGATCGGCGAGGCGGACGTGCTGGTGGCCTCCGGGCTGTGGCGCAACGAGCTGATCGCACGCGCCGGGCGGCTGCGTCTGATCCAGTCGATCAGCGCCGGGGTGGACCAGTACGACCGGGACGTTCTGCGTGCGGCGGGCGTCCGCCTCGCCAGCGCGCAGGGCGCCAATGCGCGGGCGGTGGCCGAGCACGCGATGGCGTTACTTCTGGCACTCACCCGCCGTCTGCCCGAGGCGCGCGACAACCAGGCCAGGCGCATCTGGCGTGGCATGATCGGCGACCTTACCCAGCGCGAGGACGAGCTCGGCGGCAAGACGCTGCTGGTCGTTGGGCTGGGGCGAATCGGCGGCCGGCTGGCGCAGCTCGCGCGGGCATTCGATCTGCACGTCATCGGCATCAGGCGTGATCCCTCGGCCGGGCCGAACGGCGCCGACGAGGTGCATGGGCTCGCCTCCCTCCCCGCCCTGCTGCCGCGCGCCGACATCGTGGCGCTGACCTGCCCGCTCACGCCGGAGACGGAAAACCTCATCGACGCCACCGCGCTCGGCCTGATGAAACCCTCCGCCTTCCTGGTCAACGCGGCCCGCGGCCGCTGCGTGGACGAGGAGGCGCTGGTCGCCGCACTCGCCGCCGATCGCATCGCGGGCGCGGCGCTCGACGTGACGCGCGACGAGCCATTGGCAGACGGCTCGCCGCTCTGGGGCATGGCCAACGTGCTGATCACCCCCCACACCGCCGGCGAGACGCGCCGCTACGAGGACAACGTGCTGGACCTGCTGATGGACAATCTCGACCGGCTGTGGCGCGGCGAGACCGCGTTGCGCAACCAGGTGGTCTGAGCATGAGCGACATCGCCCTGCCGCGCCGCGCCGAGGCCCGAACCGCATTCGCCGTCCTGGCGGCGATCAGCTTCTCGCACCTGCTCAACGACACGATCCAGTCGCTGGTGCCGGCGATCTACCCCATTCTGAAGGACTCGTTTCACCTCGACTTCATGCAGGTCGGCCTGATCACCCTCGCCTTCCAATGCACCGCCTCGCTGCTGCAACCGCTGGTGGGGCTGTCCACCGACAAGCGGCCGATGCCCTACTCGCTCGCCGCCGGCATGGGCTTTACCCTGATCGGACTGCTGCTGCTGTCGGTCGCGGGCAGCTTCGGCTTCCTGCTGCTGGCGGCGGCGCTGATCGGCATGGGCTCCTCGGTGTTCCACCCGGAAGCCTCGCGCGTCGCGCGCATGGCCTCGGGCGGGCGCTACGGGTTCGCGCAGTCGTTCTTCCAGGTCGGCGGCAACGCGGGCTCGGCGATGGGGCCGCTGCTCGCCGCCTTCATCGTGCTGCCGGGCGGGCAGTCGCGCGTGGCGTGGTTCTCGGCCGTGGCACTGCTGGCGATGTTCGTGCTGTTCAACATCGGCCACTGGTACCGCCGCCAGGTCTCGGCGGTGCGCAGCCGGGCGCGCAGCGTCGCCGCCGCAATGGCGTTGCCGCGCGGGCGCGTCGCGGCCACTATCGTCGTGCTGCTGATGCTGCTGTTCTCGAAGTATTTCTACATGGCGAGCCTGAACAGCTACTACACCTTCTACCTGATCCACCGCTTCGGCGTCTCCGTGTGGAATGCGCAGATGCACCTGTTCGTGTTCATGGCCTCAGTGGCGGTCGGCACCTTCGTCGGCGGGCCGATCGGCGACCGGATCGGGCGGAAATACGTGATCTGGGTGTCGATCCTCGGCGTGCTGCCGTTCACGCTGATGCTGCCGCACGCCAGCCTGTTCTGGACCGGCGTGCTGAGCGTGGTGATCGGGCTCATCCTGGCCTCGGCCTTCTCGGCCATCCTGGTCTACGCGCAGGAGCTGGTTCCCGGAAAAGTCGGCACGATCTCCGGCCTGTTCTTCGGCTTCGCCTTCGGCATGGGCGGCCTCGGCGCGGCCTTGCTCGGCGAGCTCGCCGACCTGACCAGCATCGACACGGTCTATCGCGTCTGCGCCTTCCTGCCGGTAATCGGGCTGCTGACCGTGTTCCTGCCGAATCTGGAGCGGATGCGACGCGCCTGACAGCCGGCAAAAATCGTCGCCCCGGCCCGGCCAAATTCGTGTCAAGATGCGCCACTCGCCTCACGGGCGGAGCCTGAGACGCCCCTGAGCCGGGACTGAGCTGGTCCTCGAGGAGCTGGGCGGGCGAATTCTGGCGCGCCGGGCGAATTCCTCCCCGACCCGATCGCCGCGCGGCCAGCGTCGGCCTCGATCGCTGCCCGCGCCAGCGGCCCGACGGACATGAGGGCCGGACAACCGCGACTCGTTCCTGACAACAACAACCGCCGACGCGTGCGCGGCGGCACAAGGAGGGACGCCGATGGGCGCGTTGCACCGCGTATCACGTCGCAAGGCATTGCAACTGGGAGCTGCCGCGACGGCACTGCCGCTAGTCCACATCCGCACCGGCCGCGCCGCCGGCAAGCTGTCGGTGGCG
Source organism: uncultured Alphaproteobacteria bacterium (assembly GCA_963799825.1). Lineage (GTDB taxonomy): Bacteria > Pseudomonadota > Alphaproteobacteria > Acetobacterales > Acetobacteraceae > JAFKFI01. The sequence goes on along the minus strand of CAWCYL010000001.1, from coordinate 7,161 downwards.
TTCTGGGACCACTGGGTGCCGAAGGGCAACGATGTGCTGCAATCCCAGGTGAACACCTGGGCGAAGCAGAACCAGGTGGACGTCACTGTCGACTTCATCACCGGCAACGGCGGCAAGCTGCAAACCTACCGGGGTCGCGGAGTTGATGGCGAAGACGGGTCACGACATCATGACCTTCGCGCAGTGGGATGTGCATAACGTGGCGCGTGCCCTCGCCCCGGTCGACGACCTGATGCAGCGGCTGGTCGCCAAGAACGGCGCGGTCAATGAGATCGCCACGTATCTCGCGAAGTCGCAGGGGCATTGGGCGGCGGTGCCGACCACCACCGGCACCCAGACGAAGCCGCCTTGCGCCCGTATCAGCTGGTTCAAGAAGAACGGGCTCGATCTCCAGGCGATGTATCCGGTGAAGCCCGAGCACACCGCCTTGCAGGACGCATGGACCTACGACGAGTTCATGAAATACGCCGAGATGGCGAAGAAGGACGACATGGGCTTCGCCCTCGGCCTCGGCGGCTTCACCAACACTGACGGCGATCGACCAGGTGGGTGCGATGTTCCGCGCCTATGGCGCGGCGCTGATCGACAAGGAAGGCACCATCCAGGTCAAGTCCGACGCGATGAAACAGTTCCTGGAATTCGCGCAGAAGATGGTGAAGTTCTACCCGGACATTCGGCGCCGAGCTTCGACGACGCCTCGAACAATCGGGCACTGATCTCGGGCAAGAGCGCCCTCATCATGAACCCGCCTTCGGCCTGGGCGGTGGCCAAGCGCGACGCGCCGCAGGTCGCCGCCGATTGCTGGACCTTTTCCGCCCCCCAGCGGGCCGAAGGGGCGCTTCGTGCCGGTGCTGATCTTCTTCTGGGGCATCTGGTCGTTCAGCCAGAACAAGAAGCCGGCCGAGGAACTGATCGAGTACCTGCTGGAGCGCAAGCAGGCCGAGGCGCGCAGCAATGTGGTCGACGGCTACGACATCCCGCCCTACGCCAACCTGCTCGACTTCAAGATCTGGGAAACCGTCGAGCCGCCGCCGGGCACCGTCTATAACTATCCGATCCGGCCCTGGCACAAGGCGGAGCCGAGCCTCACCGCCTCCGAGGCACAGCCCGACGTCGCCGTGCAGATCTACAATCGCGCGGTCCACAACAACATGCTGGCGCAGTTGAAGGGCGGCAAGCCGATCCCGGAAGTGGTCGCCTGGGCGCAGAACGAGCTGGAGGGCTTCGTCCGTTAGGGTTCGGGGAACCTTCGCTGCCCCTTGTCGTCATGCCCGTGCTTGTCACGGGCATCCACGCCTTCGCCTGGCACTCGCGGAAGCCGTGGATGGCCGGCCGGCCATCCACGGCAACCGCCCTAGTCCAGATTATCAAGTGCTAAGAGTTTGACTAGGAACTCACGCGCAACGAGCGATGCGCCTGATGAGCAGCATGCGGTTTCGTCCGGGCCAAGCGAAGCAGCGTTGCACCACCCAGCGGCGCGGATGGACCGCGAAGCCGATCTGCTCGGGCGGCTTGCGAACGATCTCGACCGCGATGCGGGTTGCATGGGCGACACGGCAGGCGGCGTAGGCGGCATCGGCGAAGGCGCGCTCGACGAACGGAAAGCTGCGGCGCGAGGCCTGCAGCAGCGGGATCGCTCCGTCGCGGTCCTGAACCGAGGCGGGATGCACCTGTAATACCAACCGCCTCGGTCGCTGACTCTGATGTGATCTGACTGGGGTGGCGGAAGGTGATTTGCTGTTCCTGCTGCTCGATTCGGGGCGGCTGGGATGGCGGTGGCGATCAGGCGGCGGGATTTGTCGGCTGCAGACCTGCGGCGAGAGGCGGCTCGCAGTCGGGATGCGAACGCGACGCGCCGAATGCTGGCGATGGCGTTGGTGCTGGAGGGACACTCGCGCGAGGACGCCGGCGAAATGTGCGGCATGGACCGGCAGACCCTGCGCGACTGGGTGCACCGCTACAATGCCGAGGGTCTTGCCGGGCGGTCGAACCGGCGTGCGCCCGGCCCTGCGCCACGGCTCTCGGCCGAGCAGGAAGCCGCGTTGGCCGGATGGATCGAGAGCGGCCCGGAGCTGGAGCGAGACGGTGTCGTGCGCTGGCGCTGCCGGGACCTGCAGGATCGCATCGAACGCGAATTCCAGATCAGCTTTCACGAGCGGACCATTGGCAAGCTGCTGACCAAGCTCCGCTTCCGGCGTCTGTCGGTGCGTCCGCAGCATCCCGAGAGCGAGGTGGCGGCACAGGCGGCTTTTAAGGGGGCTTCGCTGATCTGGTAGAGGACGCGATCGGCACCCTCGCCGACGGCGCGCCGATCGAGATCTGGTTCGGCGACGGTTGAGCGCCAGAGGCGATCAACCGCGTCGGCCAGCAGGGCACCCTGACGCGGATCCGGGCCAAGCGAGGCTCGCGCCCGCGTGCCCCGCGGGATCGGGGCTACACGTCGGCCTACATCTTCGGCGCGCTCTGTCCGGACCGCTGCATCGGCGCCGCGGTTGTGATGCCGGAGGTGAACCTCGAGGCGATGGAAGCGCACCTCGCTGAGATCAGCCGACGCGTGACCGCGGGCGCGCATGCTGTGCTCGGGTTGGACGGTGCCGCTTGGCACACCTCGCCAAGACTGCGCGTCCCGGACGACATCAGTTTGCTCCCGCTCCCGCGCTATTCTCCGGAATTGAACCCGGTCGAGAACGTCTGGGAATTTCTCCGAGCCAACTTTCTCTGCCACCGTGTGTGGGACGGCTACGATGCCATCGTGGACGCATGCTGCGATGCTTGGAACAAGCTCATGCGCATGCCCGAGCAAATCGCTTCCATCACCACCCGCGCATGGGCCCAGGTCAGAATTTAGAGCGGCTGGTATGAGTGCGCGGCAGGCTGACCGTCCGTATCCTCCGTGGGCCAGGTAGTTGGCGCATTCGGCCGAGCCGACCTGATGGAGGGCGTAACCGATCACCTCGAACAGCGCTTCGCGCGAACGCGGAGCCAGACGTCGGATCACCGCTTTGAGCTTGGCGAACAGCTGCTCGATCGGATTGAGGTCCGCAGAGTAGGCCGGCAGGAACATCATGCTGGCCCCGCGGGCTTCGATTGCCTGGTGAACGCCGGCCACTTTGTGGCTGGGGAGGTTGTCGGCCCCAACGATGTCATCGGGATCCAACGTGGGGGCGAGGAACTGCTCGACCCAGGCGCGCAAGGTGGTGCCGTCGATGGGACCATCGAGCACCAGCGGGGCCACGATCCGATCGTGCCGCAGGCCGGCCAGAAAGGTGGTGGTCTGCCAATGCCCGTGCGGCACTCGGCCGATCACGCGCTGGCCACGTGGAGCGCGGCCGTGGAGCCGTGTCACGTTGGTCTTGGTCCCGTTGATCTCCTTCGGAGCTCAACCGTCGAGAACGACCAAGCGCCGCACGTCCAGTTTGGATGTCAGCTCGTCCCACAGGCGACGCGCCTCGGCGATATCGGCGCGCCCCCGCTCGGCCGCTTCGAGGCACTTTTTTTGAGCGTCAGGCCGCGCCGGCGCAGCGTGTTCCACATCGTGCCGATGCTCGCCGACACGCCGAACTCGGCCAACACCCAGGCGCAGAGTTCGGCCAGCGTGGCATCCGGGTGGGTGCGCACATGGGCGTCGATCGCCGCGTGGTGCTCGGCCAGCTTGCGCGGCGTCCACGAACGCTGCGGACCCGGCTTCGGATCGCCATGCCGGTCGCGGCGCTGCCGCGCTTTGATCACATACGAGACGCTGACACCGAACCGGTCCGCCGTCTGTCGCGTACTCAGGTCGTTGGCCGCCAGCACCCGCTCACGCAGATCCTGCGAATAGGCTTGCCCACGTCGCCACGAAAACATCCCCGCCTCCGGTCCATGCCGGAGAACGAGGAATCACATTAAGCGCCCGTGCCGGAAGCCTCCATCGAGCGATTCCGGCCCACCTAAAAATGCTCTAGCGTCGCGTCCACAAGCGTACCCGTGCGGACCACGACACCGCGGGCATCGAGCTGGCGGGTGACGGCCTCGAACAACGCCCGGTCCAGCTCACGGCGCACCAACTCGGCGCGGAAGCGGACGAATGCCGTGCGCTCAGGGGTGGGCTCACCGGCGGCAAACCCACAGAACCGGCGGAAGCTGGCCCGATCGTCCAGCGCGTCCGCCATGCGCACATCCGACAGGTCGTGCCACGTCGCCAGTAGGAGGGCCCGAAACAGTGCCAGTGGCGGCCAACCCGGTTCGCCTTTCGCCGAGGCCGAGATGCCCGCCAGCAAGACGTCCAGCTCTGCCCAGTTCACCAGACCTGCCAGCTCGTCCAGTGACCTGCCGCCTCGAGGTTCCAGACCGCCAACCGACAGTCGCTCTTGCCCAATCCGACGCCGTGCCACGCCCGTCTCCAGACCGCTCAGGACAGCATGGAATCAAATCCCGCCGCGTCGGATCAAGCCTCCCGCGCACAGGTCTCATAAGACCAGCGGCCATGATCAAATGACTGCGCGATCGATTGCCGCACGGCCCGCCATCGCGCCAGGCCGCGAACCAGTCATAGACGGTCTGCCGGGGCGGACACGCAGGGCGGCAGCATCCGCCACGGTATGCCGCTGCGCATGTTGACCGTAGAGGATCGCGTTGACGATAGCTCGCGCATCGGCCCACTCGGGCGGACGTCCAATCCGCCCGCAGGCGGCGGCAGCAACGGCGCGTTCACCGCCCATTCGGCGTCGGTCAGGTCACTGGCAAAGCGCAGCCCGTCGCGCATATGCTGCGCGCGGGTGGTTGCGGTCCACATCCGGCGTGTTCATCCAACTCGGTCTCGACAACCTGTTGAGAATCATACCAGCCGCCATTCTGGCTGAACTCGCAACGTGATTGGGTTCGGCTCGGCGTGATCGGATTCGCTTCCGTGGAGGATGGCGGCGGGCATGACGGTTGCGATCACGCGGACGGACCTGGACGCGACGGGTCTTCGCGCGGCGGCGGCGAAGAGCCTGGACGCAGCAGCGGCGCGGCGCTTACCGATTGGGCCAGACAGCTCCTGCTGCAGACAGCGCGCTGGCTGCCGGGCCGCCACATCATCGCGGTCGCGGCCAGCAGCTATGCCGTCATCGATCTGCTGAACGGCGGTCACGCTGACGCATCTGCATGATCACGCGCCTGCGTCTCGATGCGCGATTGTTCGATCCGCCGCCGCCACGTGGACCCCGGGCGGTCGGGCGGCCACGCGTAATCGGCCGCCGCCAACCTACCTTGGCGCAGCGTCTGGCCAACCCAAAGACGCGCTGGCGCCAGCTGCGGGTAACGGGATGGTATGAAGTTGACCCGCCTTCGTGGAGCCCGTCAGGCTTTCGCAGGAGGTGTTCTCGATGCCCCACAGTCGCCCGCCCTATTCGCCGGAGTTTCGGCGCCAAATGGTTGACCTGGTCCGTGCTGGACGGGATCCGGCGGACCTCGCACGTGAGTTTGAACCGTCCGCGCAGGCGATCCGCAACTGGGTCGCGCAGTCTGATCGGCGGGAGGGCCGCCGGGAGGAGAAGTCCGACGTCCTGCCGGCCGCCGACCGCGATGAACTCCTCCGGCTGCGCCGCGAGAACAAGCAACTGCGGGTGGAGCGCGACATCCTCTCTCGAGCGGCCGCCTGGTTTGCTCGCGAGACCGGCGCGGTGCCGCCCGGGTCTTCGAGTTCATGAGCGTGAACCAGGCCGCCTTTCCGATTGCGACCATGGCGCGCGTGCTCGGCGTGTCGGAATCCGGCTACCATGCGTGGCGACACCGTCCACCGTCCGCCCATGCGATTGCCGACACGATGTTGTTGAAGCGGGTTCAGACCGTGCATGCGAGTTCGCGCGAGACATATGGGGCGCCGCGTGTTCATGCGCAGCTTCGGGCAGGAGGAGAGAGGCATGGACGCAAGCGCGTTGCGCGGCTGATGCGCGTGTCCGGCTTGGTTGGTGCCAGCCGTCGCCGCGCCGGGATGACGACCACGCGGCGCGACAGGGATGCGCGGCCGGCGCCGGATCTGGTGGACCGGAACTTCATCGCGCCGGGACCGAACCAGCTCTGGGTCGCCGACATCACCTTCGTGCCGACGGCAACCGGCTTTCTCTACCTCGCCGTGGTGCTCGACGCCTGGAGCCGCAAGATCGTCGGCTGGTCCATGGCGAACCATCTGCGCACCGAGCTGGTGCTGGACGCGTTGGAGATGGCGATCGGGCAGCGCCGGCCTGGCAACGTAATCCACCATAGCGACCAAGGGAGCCAGTACACGTCGCTCGCGTTCGGAAAACGCTGCCGGGAAGCGGGCGTGCGGCCTTCGATGGGCTCGGTGGGTGACGCCTACGACAACGCCATGTGCGAGAGCTTCTTCGCCACGCTCGAATGCGAGCTGCTGGAGCGTCGCCGCTTCGCATCCCTGGCCGAAGCGAAGATGGCCTGCTTCAGCTTCATCGAGGGCTGGTACAATCCCGTGCGGCTGCATTCGGCCTTGGGCTATCGGTCACCAATGGCCTATGAAGCCGCAAAGGAGACCATCACCACGGAACCGTAATCACACAAGCCCGCCAACACTCCACGAAGGCGGGTCAACTTCAGGTATGGCCGTCGCGAGTGCGTCGTCCAAATTATCTCCGGCACCGCTCTCTGGCACCACCCGGGCCGTCTCGTTCCGATCCGCTATGTGCTGGTTCGCGACGCCGCCGGTGAACTCAGGCCGCAGGCCTTCCTGTGCACCGACCTAAACGCAGACCCTCTCGATATTCTTCGCTGGTTCGTCCGACGTTGGTCGACGGAGGTCACATTCTCCGAAGTGCGTCGCCACCTCGGCGTGGAAACGCAGCGCCAGTGGTCGGACTCCGCGATCGCGCGCACAACGCCCGCCTTGCTCGGGCTCTTCTCCCTGATCGCTCTGTGGGCCCATGACCTCTATGCGATGCAAACGCCAACCCCGCGTTCCGCAAGTTGGTACCCGAAACCATTGCCCACTTTCAGCGATGCGCTCGCTGTCGTGCGTCGCGAACTGTGGGCTCGCCGGGATTTTCCAACGTCAGCGCCCGCGCCAGATGTTGTAAAATTGCCCCGTAGCACTTTGATTGCTTGATCGACGCAACCTGCTATGCTGCGTAAACGGCCAAAGCCGAGCTGAGACAAAATTATTAAGACGAGCCACATTGTCCGGTTCCA